>OY759511.1:3635000-4845911 GCA_963662395.1 Paracoccaceae bacterium | reverse complement strand
TACTGGCTGAGAAGCTGAACAATGTCCGAATAGAGCGATGGTGCAACGGACAGGTAGAATGCCCGGGGGAGTCCCGGTCGCAGCAATTGCAGGAGTTCGGCCCATCCCGAAGCCTCCCGCCCGTCGAGCGGGCGAAATGACAGGCATTCGAGAAACCGGCGCAGGGTTGCGCGGTCCACCTGCCCTTCCCCGGCGCCGCCGACAACCGCATCGGCGGCGAGTTGACGAAACTCCCCGTCGCTCAGTGGGCTTCTTGACACGCCGACCACGCGCGCGCCTGCGGTCATCTGCCCGACCTGAAAACGTCGAAACAGTGCCGGAAGAATCTCGCGCCGTGCCAGGTCGCCGGTGGCACCGAACAGCACGAAGTCGAAATCCGGAACCGGAATTATCTTGTACATTCGGCACCCCCGGGGCCAACTGCCTCACTCCAGGATGCCTGTTAACCCATCAGGCGTGAAACTTCCAAACCGGTTGATTGGCCGCCGAAGCGGCCCCTGCCCGACGAATGCACCTGGCACCGGGTATTTTGCAATTCAAAATTTCGGGGCCGGGGGTTATTAGTGCCATGCAGGCCCTCGCAGCAGGGTCGCATGACAGCCGTATCGCCGCCGGATGCACCAAGCGAGGAGTGGATGGATCAGATTGCCCGCCCCGAAGATGACTGGCAGGAATACAGCACCGCGACGGCTGTCCCGGGGAAATTCGAAAACCCGTTGATCACCGCCGACGGGTCGGACCGGGCAACAGTTCCGCTGAGCAACCCCACAACCCTGTGGTTCAATACCGGAACTCTCTGCAATATCGGCTGCATCAACTGCTACATCGAAAGCTCGCCGACCAATGATCGCCTGGTCTATATCACTGCCGACGAGGTCAGGGAGTTTCTGGGCCAGATCGCGGCCCGCGACTGGCCAGTCTCCGAGATCGGGTTGACCGGCGGCGAGCCATTCATGAACCCGGATATCATCGACATCATCGGCACCAGCCTGGGTGCCGGCTTCGAGGTCCTGGTCCTGACCAATGCCATGCGCCCGCTGATGCGCCCCCGCGTCCAGGAAGGCCTGTTGTCACTGGCTCCCGAGCATCGGCGACGGCTGACCCTGCGGATATCCCTCGATCACCATACCGGCCCGTTGCATGATACCGAGCGGGGCGAGGGTGCTTTCGCGAAATCCCTCGTCGGGATGGACTGGCTGCGTGACAAGGGCTTCCGAATGACGGTGGCAGGCCGCACGATGTGGAATGAATCCGAGCGTGATTCCCGGGCCGGCTATGCTCGCCTGTTCAGCTCCCGGGGATACGACATCGATCCGGACAACCCGGCGACAACGGTGCTGTTCCCGGAAATCGACACCAGCATCGACGTTCCGGAGGTGTCGACCGAGTGCTGGGATATCCTGGGAAAGAGACCGGAAGACATGATGTGCGCCAGCTCGCGCATGGTGGTCAAGCGACGGGGTGAATCAAGGCCGAAGGTGGTCGCATGCACGTTGCTTCCTTATGACGATCAGTTCGAGCTTGGCGAGACGCTGGAGGAGGCCGAAACCCCGGTTGCCCTCAACCATCCCAGCTGCACACAATTCTGCGTCCTGGGCGGGGCATCCTGCAGCTGAGTTGCCGACTTGGCCTTCATCCGCTTTCGATCGAGTATTCGACGATCTTCCTGATCAGCCCTGGCTCCACCTCGCTGGTCACGAATGCCTGCCCGATTCCCCGGGCAAGCACCATTCTCAGCTGGCCATCGACCATTTTCTTGTCCTGGCCCATATGTTCGATGACGGTGTCGGCATCCGGGGACTGGCCTGGAAGCTGCCCGATATCGGTCCGAATCCCCATTGTCCGAAAATGGCTGCGGACCCGGTCGACCACCTCGGCATCAACCAGGTCAAGCCTGGATGACAGGTCGAATGCCAGGCAACAGCCGATGACAACCGCCTCACCATGGAGCAGCCGGTCGGAGTAGCCGTAGCAGGTCTCGAGGGCGTGCCCGAAGGTATGACCGAAATTGAGCAGGGCACGGTCCCCGTTTTCGTTCTCGTCACCGGAGACGATTCGGGCCTTGATCATGCATGATTTGCGGATTGCCTCGGCCCGGCAGCCAGCGTCGCCATCGATCAGCTTCCTTCCGTTGCTCTCCAGCCAGGCAAACAGGTCCTCATCCCCGAGCAACCCGTATTTGGCCACCTCCCCGTAGCCGGCCAGCAGGTCACGGGGCGGCAGGGACTCCAGGAACGAAATGTCGCAGAACACCAGCGATGGCTGGTGAAAGGCGCCGACAAGGTTCTTGCCCGAAGGCGAGTTGATCCCGGTCTTGCCACCGACCGAACTGTCAACCTGGGCCAGGAGCGTGGTCGGAACTTGCACGAAACGAATGCCCCGGCGGACGATTGCCGCTGCGAATCCGCCCAAATCACCGATGACGCCGCCGCCAAAGGTGATGACCAGATCCTGCCTTTCAATTCCGATTTCAATCAGCCATTCAACGGCCTGCCGGAGGTGGTCCCAGGATTTCGACGATTCGCCGCTATCGATGGCCAGCCAGTCAAGGGCGATATCCTGCCCGGCCAGCGCGTCCTGCAGGGCCGGAAGATACAGCTTGGCGACCCTCGCATCCACCAGCATCGCCACTCGCCTGCGTTTCAACAGCGGCTCCAGCCAGGAGCCGAGCCGGGACGCGATCCCGTTGCCAATCACGATCTCGTAGGACCGTTCAGCCAGCGCAACCGTCACCGAGCGCGTCGGCAGTGCATGAGATGTCATGGAAGCCGCCTCCTCGCCAGGGCATGTCCGATCCGTGGTTCGGCAACAATGCCGTCAATGACCTTGCGGGCCATTCCCTCCTTCGACAACCCGTGCTCGGACCTGACCCTGACATCGGCCTTCCGGTAGTCGTCAGTCCGCTGTGCAAGAAGCCTGACCAGCGTCTGATACGGGTCGGCGGTCTGAAGCAGCGGCCGGGTCGCTTTCTTCTTCGTGCGCTCCCAGAGCAGGTCGGCATCGGCATCCAGCCAGACGGAAAGGCCGCGCTCGCCGATGATCCTCCGGTTGTTCTCGAACAGGAATCCGCCGCCGCCAAGCGCGATCGCCCTGACCGGCCCGTCGAGGGCGTTCTTCAACGCCCTGGCCTCGCTGCGTCGAAAAAACTCTTCGCCCCGTTCCCGAAACAGGTCGACGATCGACATTCTTTCGGCCGCCTCGATCTCGGTATCGGTATCGATGAAAGGGACGCCGACCAGCCTGGCCACGATTCTCCCGATTGCCGTTTTCCCGCAGCCCATCATTCCGACGAAGACAACGGATTTGTTCAGGGTGTAATCAAGCTCTGGCAAGGTCATCGTCAACAAATTCCGCGGTGCTGCATGCGAGTCTCCGGACCGGCTGCACGCCGGGCTCCAACCGTCCACCTTCCCACTCGTTTGGGGGTTTTCGGCAGTTTCCTATATAGGTAGCTTGTGTGAGTCGGAATATTCGAATGAAGCGAATTTTCTACCTGGTGCTGTTTCTGGCCATTGTCGCCCTGGCGACCGTGGCCGTCTATGCATATTTCGGGGACATGTCGCCACCGCCCGGACCCGTCGTCATTCCCGTGGATGTCACCAACGGTTGAACACGTGACCGTCTGCACCCGATTCGTGCTGGCACCGCACCGACAGGCTGCCACCACCCGTCACCGATCGTCGACAACTGCCCGGCCGGACGAGGCAAGCCATGCCGACCAACCGCAAAAGGAAGGGGATTACTGGCAATGAGCCGCAGTGAGTTCTGGGTCAGCACCTTCATCGAGATGCTGTATGCCGAGCGTTCGGCATCACCAAATACCTGCGACGCCTACCTGCGCGACCTGGAGAGTTTCTGCCGGTTCCTGGCCCGGGACGGGAAGGACCCAGCGGCGGCGGATGAAGATGACGTCACCGGCTACCTGCACCAGCTGTCCGGTGCCGGCATGGCCAGGTCCACGCGGTCGCGCCATTTGTCGGCCATAAGGCAATTTTACCGTTTTGCCGTCGCCGAGGGCTGGGTGGAGCAGGACCCGTCACAAATGGTTCGCAATCCCAGGCTGGAGCGAAGCCTGCCGGTCATTCTCTCGACGGAAGAGGTTGGACGAATGCTGGACTCGGCATCGAGCCATGGCGCAAGCGGGGCCGTGCATGCCCGCAATGCCTGCCTGCTCGAACTCATGTATGCAACGGGCGCCCGGGTCAGCGAGGTTGCATCGATGCCGGCCTCGGCGGCACGGGGAAATCCCGAATACATCCTGCTCATGGGCAAAGGCAGGAAGGAGCGCATCGTGCCAATGTCGAACGCTGCCCGGATGGCGATCGGTCGCTGGCTTCCCCTGCGCGACCAGGCTGATGAACGGCGGCGGCAAGGGGGGGTATCGTCAATCTACCTGTTTCCGTCGCGCAGCAAGGCGGGGCACCTGACCCGGCACCGGATCTACTCGCTTCTCAAGGAGATTGCGCTGACCGCGGGGGTGGACCCGGCAAGGGTTACCCCCCACTCGTTCAGACATGCCGTGGCAACCCATTTGCTCGAGAACGGTGCCGATTTGCGCTCGATCCAGAACATCCTGGGCCATGCCGACATCGCAACCACCGAGATCTACACCCATGTTGCCGGCCGCAAGCTGCAGGAGACGGTATTTTCGCTGCATCCGCTCGCTGCCGGTGACGATTGAACCGCCCTGCAGGCCCCGGGCTGGCCAATATCAACCGATTGCGGCCAGCGCCCGGAGTCGCTGATCCCGGTGGCAGCCGGGCACACATCCCAACCTCCTGCCGTGGAGCCAACCGACAATGACACCCGACCTGCTTGACCCCTCCATCCTGGCCGTGGCGCTGGCGATCGTGGCATTGATCTGCCTGTCCGCCTTCTTTTCGGGCTCGGAGACCGCGCTGACCTCCGCATCCCGCGGCAAATTGCGGGCGAAGGCGGACAAGGGCGACCGGCGCGCCGAAACCGCGCTGCGAATTACCGATGACCGCGAGCGCCTGATCGGCGCCCTGCTGCTCGGCAACAACCTGGTGAACATCCTGGCAGCGGCGCTGGCCACCAGCCTGTTTACCCGGCTCTACGGTGATTCCGGCGTGGCGATTGCCACCCTGATCATGACCCTTCTCATCCTGGTCTTTGCCGAGGTCATGCCCAAGACCTACGCGATATCGAATGCCGAATCGGTGTCGCGGTTTTTTGCGCCCATCATCGGCTTCGTGGTCAGGGTCTTCTTTCCGGTGGTATCGGTGGTCCAGTTCACGGTTGACAGACTTCTCAGCCTCGGAGGTGCGCGACGGCGCCTGAACAGCGAATCGCAGGACCTGGAAGAAGAGTTGGCCGGAACCATCGCCCTCGGCCACTCGACCGGTGCCGTCAAGAAAGAGGACCGGGACCGGCTGCTCGGGGCGCTGGATCTCGGGCACCGGACCGTTCGGGAGATCATGTCGCACCGCTCGGAGATCGAAATGGTCAATGGTGAGGATACGGTCGTCGACATCATCGACAAGTGCACGCAGTCACATCATACCAGGATACCGGTATATCTTGCCGACCCGGAGAACATCATCGGGGTCCTGCATGCCAGGGATCTGCTGGAGCGCACATCGCGGGCGCTGAAGTCCAGCAAGGGGAAGAATGGCGGCCTGGCCGGGATCCGAATCGAGGAGGTGGTCAGGGCGCCATATTTCATCCCGGAAACCACCACCCTCGATGATCAGCTTCGGCAGTTCCTGCGCGGCAGGTCCCATTTTGGCCTGGTGGTCGACGAATATGGCGCATTGCTGGGGCTGGTCACGCTGGAGGACATCCTGGAGGAGATCGTTGGCGACATCGTCGACGAACATGATGCGGTGACCGACCTGAAACCGGTGCCGGCCAAGGATGGAAGCCTGCTGGTCAACGGATCGCTGCCCATCCGGGAGCTGAACCGCGAGCTGGGCTGGCACTTGCCGGAGGAGCCGGCGGCGACCGTTGCCGGCCTGCTGATCAACGAAGCGCAGATGATCCCGGAAGAGGGCCAGGCCTTCATCTACCATGGAATTCGCTTCGAGGTGGTCGAGCGGCAATCCCAGCGGATCACGCTGCTGCGGATCAGGAAGGTCCAGGATCCGTGACCGTCCGGCACCGGCCCCGATGCCGATGGCCGCCGGCACGGCCAACACACGCACCCGGAATGGGCCTGCGGCCCGAGTTGAAGGAATTCGGGACGCCGCCGCCCGGCGAGCCCTTCACTGCGCATGCGTCGAAGGGACCGAACACCCGGGAGGCCGAACCGGGGCTTGCCCCGGCGCCGGACAAACCGGCCCGAAGGGCGGAGCGGCACCGGGAATTGTCCTGGTGTTGCGATTCCACTATGAATTCCGGTGCTTCCGAATTATCTGTGGCGCCAATCGGTCGTCCAGGGTGTTCATGGCAGCCGACGGCAATCAGGCGAGCCATGGGGGAATCCGGCCGGCTTCGCCGCCGGAGATTCGATAGCCGGCGCATTCGAAATTCTATGGAGACAGATCATGCTTCGTACGTCATCTCTTCTTACCGCAGCCTTACTGGTTGTTGCAGTCGTTTCCGGCGGCCATGCCCAGGACACATCGAGTTCAACCGGCGACGCGGATGATGCCGCCCCGGCCAGGTCGGAGTTGCAGGGCGGCGAGATTGTTCAAGCCGAGCCGCTGGTCGATGTGATCGGCGACTGGACCGTCGTGTGCAACCAGACCGATTCCGGCGTCAATTGCCTGATGCAGCAACGACTGCTCAACGAGGATGGCAATCCGCTGGCGACGATCGAGGTCTGGCCCATCGTCGGCGAATCCGAATTTGCCGCCGGCGCAGTCATCGCCCTGCCGCTCGGGGTGATGCTTGACGAGGGAATCATACTGCAGGTGGATGACAGCCTGCCCCGCCGTTATCGCTTCGTCGTATGCCAGAATGATGGCTGCTATTCCCGGTTTGGCCTGAGCCCGAACGAACTCTCGAGCATGAAGGGCGGCAAGGGGATGGTGATGACGGTCTACGCCTTCAACAACCCCGACCAGGCAATCGATCTTGCATTCTCGCTTGCAGGATTCACCGCCGCCTTTGAAAGGATCCTGAATCCCGACACGCAATGACCGGAGTGCCGGCAACGGGCCGGGCATCGAGCCCCGCGGGGCGGTCAGTTCTTGCCGGCCTCCTTCAGTCGGTCTCTCAATTCCCGAAACTGGGCAACCAGCCTCGGCAGGCGCCGCAGGCTCTTGTAGATCTCGATATTCCTTGCCATCGGCACCGCCGGCGAGCCCATGACCGCGGTTCGGGCAGGAACGCGGGTGAAGATCTTCGAGGCGCCTGCTGCCAGAACGTCATCACCGATCTCGATATGATCCTTGACGCCGCACATGCCCCCGAGCACCACGCGGTTGCCCAGCCTGGCTGAGCCGGCAATGCCCACCTGTCCACAGATCAGGCAGTCCGTACCGATCACCACGTTGTGGGCCACATGGACCAGGTTGTCCAGCTTGGTCCGATCGCCGATGATCGTCGCCGAGACCGTGCCGCGATCGATGGCCGCGTTGGCACCAATCTCCACGTCGTCGCCAATCGCCACCCGGCCAAGCGAGTGGATGCGGTGGCAACCGGATTGCTGCACCGTGATCATGCTGGAAAGCGTGGATTTCACCTCCTCGATGGCGCCGGGCTCCGGCTGGGCATAGGAAAACCCGTCAGCCCCAATGACTGCATTCGGCTGCGCAATGAACCGGTCACCAATGTCGACGTCGCGGCCAATCCGGACACCGGCGCTGATGACGGCATCATTCCCGATCCGGGCATTCCGGGCGATCGACGCCCCGGCCCCGATTACGCATCCCTCGCCGATGCTGACTCCCCCGGCAATGGAGACGAATGGACCAATGGCGGGCCTGGCACCGATACGTGCGTCAGCCGAGATCACGGCGCTGTCGTCGATCCCCTCATCCACTTCCGGCAGTGGCTGAAACAGCTGGCTCGACACGGCCAGCGAGTAGCGACTCCGGGTGACGGACACTGCCGCGTCCAGCCCCAGCCCCTGCCAGTCCATTCCGGCCGACAGCAGGGCGGCCCGGGCCTTGCCAAGCGGCAGGCGCTCGGCAAATTCGGGGTTGAGGGCAAGGGCAAGATCGGACGGCCCGGCCTCGGCCGGCTCGGCAAGTCCGGCGATCTCGATGGCGGCATCGCCACTGGCCTCGCCTCCCAGGGCGTCGGCAATACTTGCAATCGAATACTTCATGACTGGCAGGCCATCCAACACGTGCTGATGGCCTCTCTAAGACCATTCGCCCGACAACTAAATCGGGTTCTGTCAATTCTTGCCAAGAATCTCGTAATTCAGGCCGGTCTCGACAAGCCGGTCAAACAACAGCTGGTCCCGACCATAGACGTCATTCCTGTAATTTGGCCGCCCTTCCTGCGAAATCCACGCCGTCCGGTAGGTCAAGTGCACAGGGAGCGGTTCGGCCAGGTTGACCTGGTGCTCATTGCCGGTCGACAACAGGGAATCGAACACGTCCTTCGGCAACCCGTTCTGCCTGCCGAGCAGGATATGGGCGAGGTCGAACGCGCGATGCACCCGAACGCATCCATGGCTGAAGGACCTGGCCTCCCTCTGGAACAGGGCACGCAGCGGCGTGTCATGCATGTAGACGTTGAACCTGTTGGGGAACATGAACTTGACCCGACCCAGTGCATTGGCCGGACCGGGAGGCTGGCGCATCTCGAACGGAAAGGTCTCGGTATCGAACTCGTTGAAATCGACTGACAGTCGATCGATCACGCCAAGGTCTTCACTCCGGAAGATCTCGAGTTGCGGTTCGGCGAACGGGTCCTCCTTCAGTTTCGGCAGGATTTCCTTGGTCGAGATCGAGCGCGGGACCATCCAGGTCGGGTTGATGACCAGGTAGGTCATCTCGTCGGAAAACTCCGGGGTCTGAAGCTCCTCCCGGCTCTTGCCGATGATCACCCTGGTGTCGAATATCGACTTGCCTTCCGAGATCAGCGACGCCCTGAAATCCGGCAGATTGACCAGGATATGCTGCTCGCCAAGCCCGAAATTCATCCAGCGCTCCCTTTCGAGCGCCGCCAGCACCTGCCGCAGGCGCTGTTCGGGGTCGACATTGACGGCCCGTATGGTCAGGGCGCCGGCCTCGCCGGACGGGTGCAGTCCATGATCCCGCTGAAATTTCTTGACGGCAAAAAACAGCGAGTCGCTGTATTCGGCCGTTGCCGAGTTCCGGAGATACCCCATCCGGATCAACCGGTCGCGCAGCTGGATGACCGCATCGCCCGAGCTGGTCCGACCGAGTTCGCCGGCTTCGACTCTCGTCCCCCAGCCACCTTCGGAAATGACCCGAACCAGGCGCCGCAACTCCTTTCGCAGTTGCAGGTAATTCTCGGTATCCGGTGCCAGCCCGGCCAGGAACCCCGACGGGTCCGGGCCCAACATGCCGCCTAGCAGGGCCTCGACCGAAGGCACCGGGCGGCGTCTCGAGATTGACCGGTCGACCGAATTCGGCTCGACCGCGCCCGCGGTCATGGCGGTGGCAAATTCCAGGAAGAACTCGGTAAAGCGCGCCTCGAGCCGTGCCCGGCCGGCCTCATCCTCCACCTGCTCGTAGAGGCGGCCCAATTCGTCAACATGCCGCTCACCATAGGGCAGACCGTGATCCGGCGCCTCCAGCAGCGCGGCAAATAGGCTTCGGATACGCTGCCGGGCTGCTGGCGTATCGGCGGTCCAGATCGGGCGAAATCCCCGCTGGCGGTAGAAGGCGGCAATCTTTGCCTTGCCGTCGAATTCGCCTGCCACCAGGATCTCGTATTGCGGCGGCGGCGCCGTCGAAGCCAAGGCTGCACCGGCAGGAAGCAGCAGCCCGGCCAGCAATACCCCCTGCAGGATGGCTGATCGCCAGCGACGAGACGCGGGCATCGGAGCGCCGACCTCGACGGCCATCGATTTTTCGGAGTTGCGACCATGACGGGCGGACGCCGGGGTGCTCGGCTGCAACATGTTCCTGGTCCAGATCCTGCGCACGGACTCCATGCTCCCTGACTGGAATCTCCAATAATTCCAAGCTTGTAGTCAGACGCATTATATTTGTCCGGAAATCAATTTGCAATTTCACCGAAGTTGGTCTATAGACAGTTGTCTTGCGCGCCTCAGGCACTCCATATGGGGGAGCGAGGCGGTAGGATACCAACGGGGATCACTGGAACTTGTCGGACACGGCTGCATCCGTTGACCGAATTTCGCGACGGCGACTGCTGGCAGGCGTCGGTGCTGGTCTGTTATCCAGCGTGCTCGCGGCTCCTCCCGTGCTGGCCGGAACCAGGCTGGTGAATGTCCGCTGGATCAACATGACAAACAGCGTCACCGAGGAAAGCATCCGCTCGGTCTACTGGTATGATGGCGAATATGTCACCGAGGCAATGCATGCCATCGACTACTTCATGCGGGACTGGCGCACGGATCAGACACGGCCCATCAGTCGCCGGACGATCGACATTCTTGCCGCGGTTCACAACAGCCTCGATACCGGGGAATCATTTGACCTGATTTCCGGGTTTCGAAGTCCAGCCACCAACAGGCGGCTCAGCCGGACCCGGGACGGTGTGGTATCGAATTCGCTGCACATCAAGGGGATGGCGGCCGATATTCGCCTGAAGGGCCGATCGACCACGACCATTGCCAAGGCTGCCAAGAGATGCAATGCCGGTGGTGTCGGGACCTATTCCAGATCCGGCTTCGTGCACGTGGATTGCGGGCGCGTTCGCAGTTGGGGCTCGTGACTGCCTGACCCTGTTCAGGGACGAATCGTCCCGTCTCCTTCGACAATATACTTGAACGTCGTGAGTTCTTCGGCACCGACCGGCCCCCTTGCATGGATCTTGCCGGTGGCAATGCCGATTTCCGCCCCCATTCCGAATTCGCCACCATCGGCAAACTGGGTCGAGGCGTTTCGCATCAGGATTGCCGAATTCAGCCTGGAGCAGAACCGCTCCGACGTGGCGTCATTCTCGGTGATGATGGCATCGGTATGATTCGAACCATGGTTGCGTATGTGTTCGATCGCCCCGTCCACCCCGTCGACGATTCGTGCGGCAATGATCATGTCGAGGAACTCCCGGCCGAAATCCCCGGGACTCGCCGGGCTCGTTCCCGGTATCGAGCCGATGGTTTCGTCGGCCCTGACCTCGACACCGGCCTCCAGCAACTCGCCCACGAAGGGCGCGCCATGCCGCTCCCAGAAGCTCCGGTCAACCAGCAGGCATTCGGCTGCCCCGCAGATCCCTGTCCGGCGGGTCTTGGCATTCATGACCACCCGGCTTGCCTTGCCAATATCGGCATCGGCATCCACGTAGACATGGCAAATCCCTTCAAGATGCGCAAATACGGGAACCATGGCCTCGCTCTGGATCCGTTCGACCAGCCCCCTGCCTCCTCTCGGGACGATGACATCGATATGGCGGTTCATGCGCAGCATCTCGCCGACAATCCGGCGGTCGGTCCCCGGCACCATCTGGATGGAGGAGTCGGGCAATCCGACCTCTTTCAGTCCTGACACCATGCATTGGTGAAGCGCCGTCGATGTATGAATGCTGTCCGAACCCCCTCTCAGGATTGCCGCGTTGCCGGATTTGAGGCAGAGTGCCCCGGCATCGACGGTGACGTTGGGCCTCGATTCGAAGATCACGCCGATCACGCCGATCGGCGTGCTGATTTTCCGAATCCGCAGCCCGGACGGACGGGTCCAATCCGCCAGGGCCCGGCCAACCGGGTCCGGCCGGGAGGCCACGTCTCGCAGCGCCCCGGAGATCGCCGACAGCCGCTCCCTGTCCAGGGCCAGCCGGTCCAGCATTGCCGCCGACAGACCCTTCTGCCGGCCATTGTCCAGGTCGCGGCGGTTCTCCTCCAGAACCCGGTCGCCGCATCGGTCAACCTCGCAGGCTGCAACTTCCAATGCCCGGCTCTTTCGTTCACCGGGGGCAAAAGCCAGGTTGCCGGCAGCGGCGGCAGCCCTCTCACCAAGTTCCAGCATGGTCTTGGAAATCTTCATTTGCGTCATGTCCCATGTTGCGAAGCGCCAACCTTGCCCCGTGGCCGGTGCTACCGGAGCAACAATCGGCCTGCAAGCACCCGCGGACCGGCCCATGGGCGGAATTCCCTGCCTGGAAGGCGAGGCAGACCGTCGCAACCTGACAACAGGTCCGGACTGTGCCCGGTCACAACGCCATGTCGTCCCGGTGAATCATTGCCGACCGGGCCGGATAGCCCAGTATCTCCGGGATTTCCGCCGATCGCTTGCCGTGGATGGCCCGGGCTTCAACGCTGGTATACCGGACCAGCCCCTGCCCCAGTACCGAGCCTTCCTCCTGCACGATGCTCACCGGCTCACCGCGGTCGAAGTCGCCGGTCACCTGCTTCACGCCGGCTGGCAGAAGTGACTTGCCGGAGTGAAGGGCTCGCACTGCGCCCTGGTCGACCAGCAATTGCCCGCGCGGCTTCATCGACCCGATCCATTGCCGCCTTGCAGTCGCCGGATCGCCCTTTGGCACGAAAAGTGTGCAACTGCCACCATTCAGCAGCGCCTCGACCGGGTTGTCCCCGCTGCCCCTGGCAATGATCATCGCACAGCCGGACCGGGTGGCAGTGGTGGCGGCCATGAGCTTGGTCTTCATCCCGCCCTTCGACAGGCCGGTTCGGGTGTCCTCGGCCATGTTGTTGATGGCCTGGGATATTTCCTCGACCCTGGTCACCTTGGCGGCACCAGGGTTTCGGCGGGGATCCTGCTCGTAGAGGCCGTCCACGTCGGACAGCAGCACCAGCAAATCGGAATTCGTCATCACCGCCACCTGTGCGGCAAGGCGGTCATTGTCGCCGAAGCGGATTTCATTGGTGGCAATCGTGTCATTCTCGTTGACCACCGGCACCACCCCCTGCGTCAGGAGATTCACCAGGGTCGCCCGTGAATTGAGATACCGGCGCCGGTTCTCGCTGTCCTCCAGGGTGAGCAGGATCTGCGCCGCAACCAAGCCATGTGGCGCCAGCGATTCCTCGTAGGCCCGGGCAAGACGGATCTGGCCGATGGCCGCCGCCGCCTGGCTTTGCTCGAGCGACAGCGAACCGGCGCCAAGCCCCAGCGCCCGCCGGCCCAGGGCAATGGAGCCGGATGACACGAACAGGACATCCTTGCCACCCAGCCGCAGGGCGGCGATGTCGGAGACGAGAGAGTTCAACCAGCCCGATCTCAGCTGCCCGGTATCCGCATCGACCAGCAGGGATGAACCGATCTTGACCACGACCCGCCTGGACTTGTCGATATAACCTACGGAGTCCATGCTGCCTTCTCTTCCCCGGCGGTGCTGGTGGCCCTGGTTGCAGCAATGCAGCTGGCCACCTGGCCCATGCAGGATTCGATGCCGGCACCGCTCACTGCCGAGATCGGCAGCACGGCCTGGCGACAATGATCCTCGAGCAATCCCGCCTGCTCCCCGAGTTCGGCATCACTCAGTGAATCGGCCTTGGACAAGACGATGAGCCGCGGCTTGTCGAGAAGCCCGTTGCCGTAGCTGCCAATCTCCCCGATCACCGTCTGGTAATCCTGCACCAGCGAATCGGAGGTTGCATCGACCAGGTGCAACAATACCCGGCAGCGCTCGACATGGCCGAGAAAGCGAATTCCGATCCCCTTGCCCTCATGGGCACCCTCGATCAGGCCCGGAATGTCGGCAAGGACGAATTCCGTGCCATGAACCCGCACGAGGCCGAGATTGGGCTGCAGGGTGGTGAAGGGGTAATCGGCAATTCGCGGCGTGGCATTCGAAACTGCTGCCAGCAGGGTGGATTTGCCGGCATTGGGCAGACCGAGAAGCCCGACATCGGCCAGCAGTTTCAGGCGCAGCCAGAAGGTTCGCTCCTGCCCCGGCTGACCCTTGTTGGCAATGCGTGGCGCCTGGTTGGTCGATGACCGGAAATGGTGGTTCCCGAACCCGCCATTGCCGCCCGCCAGCAGCAGGTGCCGGACCCCGGTCTCGGTCATGTCAAGCATGATGCTGTCCTGGAACTCGTCCAGCAACTCGGTGCCGACCGGCACCTGCAGGACAACATTGCTGCCCCTGGCGCCGGTTTTCAATCGGCCGCGCCCCGGCCTGCCGTCACCGGCAATCACGTGCGAGCGATACCTGAAGTCGATGAGCGTATTCAGGTCGGGAACGGTCTCGGCGAAAATGTTGCCGCCATTGCCGCCATTGCCGCCATCCGGCCCACCGAACTCGACAGATTTTTCCCGGCGAAAACTGATGGCTCCGTTGCCGCCGGTACCGGAGCGTGCATGTATCCTCACCAGGTCAAGAAATCTCATCGCACCGGTCCATGACCGTCCGGAAGTTGATCAAGACAGGATATTGACCGCGCCTGGTCCGTCCTGCAAGCGGCCCCCCAAAGGGTCGGCATTCATATCCCGGTGGCGAACAGCCTCGTCCGCTGGCGCGACTCCCGGCCGGGCTACCCGGCCGATTCCTGTGCCGGCAATACCGACACGAATTTGCGTTTCTTGAACCCGGTCCGAAACTGGACGGTGCCGGAGGCGATGGCAAAGATCGTGTGATCCTTGCCGGATGCCGTGCCATTGCCCGGCCAGAACTTGTTGCCCCGCTGCCGGACGATGATATTGCCGGGAGTCACCGACTCGCCACCATATTTCTTCACCCCCAGCCTGCGACCAGCCGAGTCGCGGCCGTTTCTCGAGGATCCACCTGCCTTCTTGTGAGCCATTTCCGTCTCCTGAACCTATTCCACGTGGCTTTGGCCAAGCCCGGGAATATCGATCGCCGCCACGACATAGCCGGTATGGGATTGCCTGCCGCCACGGACGGTTTTTGAAGAATGTTTCCGGCGACGCTTCTTGAAACTGATGGTCTTCGGTCCAAGCATGTCGATGACCGGCTCCAGCGAGACCTTGGCCCCATCAATTGTCGGCGAGCCGACCACTGTCCCGTCATTCTCGGCCAGCAGAACGTCAAAGACCTCGATCGTGTCGCCAAACTCGCATGACGAGTCATGCGGCGCCACGAGGAAGTCACCTGATCGCACCTTGAACTGCTTGCCGAGCAGCCTGATGATCGCGGTCAGATCCTCGTCGCCCTTGATGCTCGATTCGAACTCCCCGACCTCCTGGTCATCCGTGCCCGGGTCCTCGCCCTCCCCGATGTCTCGGGCGGCCATGTCGGTGTCCGGGGTGTCGCCCGCTTCGGCGTCCTCGGCGGTCATGGCCATGTCCTGTTCAGATTCCATGTCTTTCACCAAACCAGAAATCCGCCCGGGATTGCCAGCCCATGCCGTTGCAATCACCAAGGGGCGAGCGGTGTATTCAAAAGCTCGCCACGATTGTCAAGGGAATATTCGGGCAGGACGGCCAAATGATCATCCGGCCGGAGGCCTTCGATTGCCGGTGCCGTCAACCATGATCCAGGCCGCCCGCCGGTGCCGAGGCGGCTCGAAGAGCGCCACCCGGGCAGCAAGCGCATCACCGCCATTTTCCTTCGAACCTGCTTCGCAGCAGGATCGCCACGGCGTTCATCATCACCAGGAATCCCAGCAGGACAAGGATGGCGGCCGAGGCTCGGGCAACGAAGCCGCGCTCGGGGCTGTCGGCCCAGATGAGGATCTGAGTCGGCAGGGCAGTCGAGCTGTCGAACGGGCCGGTCGGCGCCGAGGTGATGAAGGCGTTCATTCCGATCAGCAGCAAGGGTGCAGTCTCGCCGAGCGCCTGGGCAAGCCCGATGATCGTTCCGGTCAGAATTCCGGGCATGGCCAGCGGCAGGACATGTCCGAACACCATTTGTTGCCTCGAGGCGCCGACCCCCAGCGCCGCCTCCCGGATGCTGCCCGGCACACTCTTCAGCGCCGCCCGGGTGGCAATGATCACCGTCGGCATGGTCATGAGGGCAAGTGTCATGCCACCGACGAAAGGCGTCGAGCGCGGAAGCCCGAACCAGCCGATGAACACCGCCAACGCCAGCAGGCCGAACACCACTGACGGAACCGCGGCAAGATTGTTGATATTGACCTCGACCAGGTCGCTGAGACGGTTTCTCGGGGCAAATTCCTCCAGGTAGATGGCCGCCCCGATACCGACCGGAAATGAAAGCAGGAAGCAGACAAGGAGAGCCCAGAAGGATCCGATCAGCGCGCCTTTCAGCCCGGCGATTTCCGGGAACCTGCTGTCCGGATTGCCCACCAGGGCGACATTCAGGGGGGTGCTGATCGCACCTTCACGCTGCAGCCTGTCGAACCACGCGATCTGCTGGTCAGTCAGCCGGCGGCGGACTTCCGGCGTGTTGCGGTCGATCTGCCCCTTGTTCAACTGGTCATAGGGATCACTGGCCGGCACCTTCAACTCCAGCGTCCCGCCGATCACCGAGACATCCTCGAGGATGCGGTCCCTCAGTTCAAACTGGGCGCTGTTACTCAGTATCTGCAGGATTTGCTTCCGCTCGCTCCTCGAATCAGCCTCGGGAAATCTCGCGGCCAGTGCCTCCTGCAGCAGTTTGCGGAAATTCCCGCGCGGCAAGTCTTCCGGATCAATGATACCGGGATCAACATGGACGCTGATTTCGACATGCGTCTGGGTAAAGGCGCGGGCGCCCGAAAGCAGCAGTGACCCGACCAGCAGCAGCAAAGCCAGGAACGCCGACAGGACTGCGAGACCTCCCAGCACCTGCAGCAGGATTTGACCCCGTTTACGGCGCCGCAACCTGACGCCCGCCGATTCGTCGACGGCAAGACCGGCATTCACCGCCATCGGGTCCGCCCCCCTACTCATAGACTTCCCGGTATTTTCGAACGATGCGGAGCGCCGCCACGTTGATGCAGAGCGTCACCAGGAACAGCATCAGCCCTAGGGCGAAGGCGGCCAGGGTCTTCGGATTGTCAAACGAGGTATCGCCGATCAGCAGCGTCACGATCTGCACGGTGACGGTGGTCACGCTGTCGAGCGGATTCAGTGTCAGCCTTGCGATCAGCCCGGCCGCCATGACCACGATCATGGTCTCGCCGACCGCCCGGCTGATTGCCAGCAGGATGCCGCCGGCGATGCCGGGCAGCGCGGCAGGAAACAGCACCTGCAGCATGGTCTCGGCACGGGTGGCGCCGAGGGCGAGCGAGCCGTCACGCAGCTGGTTGGGCACTGCAGCCAGCGCATCATCGGCAAAGGACGAAATGAACGGGATCAACATGATTCCCATGACACCTCCCGCCGCCAATGCCGTGTTCGGCGCAATGTCGAGCCCGAGCGAGGCTCCTGCATTGCGGAGCGCCGGAGCAATCACCAATATGGCAAAAAACCCGTATACGACGGTTGGAACGCCGGCGAGGATTTCCAGGACGGGCTTGGCGACAGCACGGATTCTGGCCGAAGCGAACTCGTGCAGGTAGATGGCCGAGAGGAGACCGATCGGCACCGCGGCTGTTACCGCGATGAGCATGATCAGCAGCGTACCGGCCAGGACCGGTACCCAGCCAAATGCACCTTCGGCCGCAACCTGGTCCTCACGTACTGGAATCTGCGGCTCCCAGTTCAATCCGAACAGGAACTCAGGCAGTGAAACGAGGGAGAAGAAACGCATCGATTCGACCAGGAGTGAAGCGATGATGCCGGTGGTGGTGAAAATCGCGACGCAGGCACAGAACACCATGCCTGCGTGGACGATTCGCTCGGTCACCAACCTGGCGCGGAACTCGGCCGCCACCCGGCGGCGCGCGATCACCCACAACACCGCCGAAAACAGCAATACTGCCGGAAGCATCAGTGATCCGGCCATGTGGTCGAGGAGTCGCATCCGTTCCGCCGCCGCCAAAACCTCCGGTGCCGGCTCACCGAAGATGCGCCCCGACGCCACCGTCCGGATTTCAGCAAGCAACAACTGCCTTTCGCCGACTCCGGCCCCGGCAAGCATCTCCGGCGCCAGCCCGTTCATCACCACGAGATCCACCAGTGGCCGCTGCAACAGCAGCCAGGGGACCACCATGCACAGCACCGGGAGGGCAACGGTGAGGGCGGCGAATGCACCGTGATAGAAGGCGACCGAGTTCAGCCGCACCCCGGCCGCTTGAATGGCCCGGGCCGCCCGGACATTGAAAACCCAGGCGCCAGCCGTCATGGCAAGGAGCAGGATGAACGCCGCCGCGATCATGTGCTACCGGCGGTGGCCGTGGAGGCGGGGCTGCAATCGCATCCGGCCCGAATTCACCGGGCTTCCAATGTGCTGCCGGCAATCACCGCCTCCTGCAACTCGGCACGGGTGCCCTCGGGGAGCGCCACCAGCCCGCGCTCGGCCAGGTAGCCATCAGCAGCCAGCGCCTCGCCCGACATGTATTCCTCGATGAATTCCTGCAGGTACGGGATAACCCCGCGATGGGCGTTCTTGGTGTAGAAATAGAGCGGCCTCGATATCGGGTATGATTGATCGCCGATGGTTGCGACATCAGGCGCAACGCCTTCGACCAGGACCGGTTTCAGCACGTCCGAGTTCTCGAACAGGAACGAATACCCGAATATCCCCAGCGCCCCGGTATCGGCAATGAGGCGCTGGACGATCAGATTGTCGTTCTCGCCAGCTTCAACATAGGGGCCGTCCTGGCGCATGCGACTGCAATTTGCCTTGACCCAGGCCTTGTCCCTGGCCAGCCCGTTCCTCGTGACCCAGTCAAGCCTCCTGCAGCCGGCATGCATGGCCAGTTCGACGAATGCGTCGCGGGTCCCGCTGGTCGGCGGCGGTCCATAGGCGAGAATCGGCACTTCCGGCAGGCCGGGATTGACATCCGACCATGACCGGTGGGGATTGTCCGCCCATTCTTCATCCACGGGAATCCTGGCCGCCAGCGCCAGGTAGGTTTCGGCCAGCGACAGATCCCAGGCAAATTCACTCTGCCGCGAGATGGCGATCGACAGCCCGTCATGGCCGATCAGGGCCTCGGTGATGTCGGTCACGCCGTTTGACCGGCACAGCTCGTATTCGGATGATGTCATGGCCCTTGAGGCGCCCGTCAGGTCAGGATGCCGGTCGCCAATCCCGGCACAAAACAGTTTCATCCCGCCGCCGGTGCCCGTTGATTCGACGATCGCTGATGGAGCGCCGGTCATCCGGGAAAACTGTTCGGCCACCGCCTGCGTGTAGGGAAACACGGTCGACGACCCGACGATCCGGATTTGATCACGCGCCGCCGCCAACCCCGCCCAAAACACCGTTACCGCCACGACGCCGGCTCCAAGCCTGACAGAATTCCGCATCACACCGCTCCCGAGAAAAGCCATTGCCCGTTGGCAGCGTCGGTAGAGCCATGATGTGATGCGATGGCGACAGAATTGTTACAGCTTGATGAAACCCGGGACCATCCGACGGAATTGTCGCCCTGGGGCACACCCCGATGGGCCAGACCAACCCCCGGTTGCGCTGTACCCCGGCAATGATCGACGCAGCGCCAACCGCTCCTGCGAAACGAGGCCGATCCCGTACCGCTTCAAGATGTTCGGCAATTCCGAATGATCTTTCGACAATCCGGTATCCACCGAGGCAAGCTTTTCTGTGGAGCGGTCGAATACGGCATGGACATCTCCCCCGGTCAGCCGGGAGGCGTAGACGATGCCGTCGACATCGACATGTTCCGCATGGATGGTCTTGGCGAATGCACGCCCTGCCGCGTGGTTCCTCGCATTGACGGTATCCGTCGGCGCGCCGACCCGGGTGCAGTCGTCCCCGCGAAGATCCACCGACGTCAACGCCGATGCGGGTGGCATCGAGATACGCGTTCTGACCCGCGCCGTGATTTCTCTTACCGCGACCTCGCAGCCTTGATGCCGCGTGAACCTGTCCCTCACTACCGTCTCGACGAACGCCGTGGCGAATTCCGGTGCTGCGCAGAGCACCGTGAAACCGCCGTTTCGTGTGCAGAACCGGGAGTCGGCCGGGCTCGTCCCAAGCGGATTCGACCGATGGCGGTACGCCATGATCCGGTAGCCGGAAGGCAAGGGCGCTGTTATCAGGACGGGGCGATCCGGTTCCTGTGCCAGGAACCTCCGCTCATGTAAACGTGGCGCCGAATCCGGGCGCCGAGTCCAGGACTTCGTCGACGCGACCTTCCTTGAGCAATTCAAGCGGCAGCGCGACCGACTTCTCGAACGCCCATTCCTGAGTCAGGAACGCCCAGGCCAATTCCGGATCTCCGATTGCGTTCACAACGTCCCTGAGACCCGCCCGGCACCAAGAATCTGCCTCGCCGGAATGCGCAGAATGTTCAGTTTGTAAAGTCCGTCTGCCCTCCAGCAGCCATCCACCCAGATAGATCGGCTTCAGCCGTGAAGCCCGGGGCCCGAACACGGGGGCAGCGGCAGCAGCCCGGAGCCGCCCGGCGCAGCTTCTCCAGGGCTGCCTCAGATCTCCAGTTCGGCATGCACATGGCAGAATATTCCGTCGAAATGCTCCGCAGGCACGCCGTCCGGCATCCTGTGCACATGGCCCTCGCAGGGGGTGATCCCGATGCCGAAGAGGGTGCGGGTACCCGGGCGCCATGGCGGGTCTTCATCTGCCGCTGCGCATGGAGGAAGGACAGGCATTGCGGAAGACGCCCGGCATGGCGATGCCGGCCATCGATATCCGGGCATTCCTCCGGGGCCCCGGAGGAGAACTCGCGCATCACCTTCATCTATCCGGAAAGCGGGCTCATGCGTTCCATCATGCGCCTCGTTGCGCCCCATATTGCATGGGATGACTCCTTGTACAAGAACAAAGTGGGAATACGGGGAGATATTCCCCGGCGGAAGCCGTCATTCCCGCATGTTCAGGATGGCAGGAGTTTCGAATCAGTGGCGAGAGACACGGTGCAGCTGGACGCTCAGCCCCGTCTGGAGCGGAATAATGCACTCAATTCGAAAAGGTGCATCAAATCAAAGACCTGGAATCAGGGAAGTCCGAAAATTTGAATTGCTGGCCGCACCCGCCACCGTGTTGCAGTTTTGAAATACCTTGCTATGTGTCACTGCAGTTGGAGAGGTGCCGGAGCGGTCGAACGGGGCGGTCTCGAAAACCGTTGTGCCTTTACGGGCACCCAGGGTTCGAATCCCTGTCTCTCCGCCATGGCCACACCGACAACGATGCGATAGGCGAATCTGCGCCAGCCTCCGGAAGGGCCGTTGCCTGGTTGACCACCCGAGAATCCTGCCCCATTCTCGCCGATGTGGCATCGCACTTTGAGTGCCCTCGGGAGCATGCCAATTGAAGGCGTCAATCTGGCGACTGCCATCCACCGGACCTTCGAGAGACGCTGAACCCCCTTGCCGGAACACGTGTCTGTCGGCCTCGGCAACAGTCTTGCCCATGAGAAGAAATCCCGGTGGCCGGCCTTCCTGACGCGCGACCGGCTTGCGATGGCGCCCGCTTCATTCGTTCCGGTCACCAGTGATCCACGCACCTTCCTGCAACCAGTGCCGGCTCACACAGAAGTTGCCTGGTGGCCTCCCGGTGGCCCTGCTTCAGGTGGAGGTCGCCCCGAAACCCGGCAGTCCCCGATCCATTGGCCCGCACCCAAGTCTCATCTCCTCGAAGTCCTCTTCATCAGCCTCGACACCACAAATCAGCCTCGACACCAGAAGGATCATGGAGGGCAAATTCTCGACCGCATGCCGTTCGTTCTGCGTCAGACTGTTGGGTGGCAGGATTATTGTTGCACGCGACAGTATTGATTGATTCGGTGCGAAGTTGGCGATTCATCTGCCACGCGACCGGTTTGCCGTCAGGGAAGCGGTCAATGTGTGGATCGAGACGATCGTTGCCCTCTGTCAGATTCACCTTTCTGTTCGATCTGCCAGCCAATGAGCGGACCCTTGTCGATGGCTTGCTCGATCGTGACGAAGTCCGACGCCGATCTGCTGGACATCGCGTCGAGGATCCGCTCACGGACCGGGAGCATGCCGATGCTTTCCCGGGTGATCCGGCATGCCCGCAGGCAAATCGGCATTGTCGTATCGCTTGCGGCGAACGGACACGACATCCGCAGTCATGCACAGGAGATTGGCCTTGCGGTTGCGGCCCGGCGGACGGGAGAAGTGATCGAGGTGCCCGTCAGGGCCGAGTGACGTGATCACCCGAAAAATCGATCGCCCCGGCAACTCGGTATCCTCGCGGCAGAATGATCGACGGCCTTCAGTTGCACTCGCCTTTCTCTCGGCTGCCGATTCGCCGGGAAGCCTGTTCCGGATTCTTGCCATGTGACTGTTCAACAATGATTGATTGATCCCGGCGACACCTGAATTGTGTCGGCTCCCCGAACATCCATACCCCGAACAGCGAAACTCAGGTGTGGAGAACTCGTCATGAAAAGAGCATTATCGGCTTCCGCAGCAATCCTGCTGCCGGCATCAGCGGCCCGGTCGGCCGATTGCATGGTCACGGTCACCAACGACCTTGACGGGGAACTCCTGGCCCCGATCCTGATCACCAGTGCCGGAAACGACCCGGATATCCTTGACGGCGGCCATGTCATACCCGAAGCTGAAGCCCGGATCCTCGCCGGTGACCCGGCCATGCTGGCCGGACGGATCGGATCGGATGCGATGGTCGGGCATGGCACGGACGGTCCTCCGGGAGTATTGCCGGCCTCCGGGAAATCCGTCACCTTCGGGATCTCCGCGGACGCGACCGCGGTCCGGGTCCCGGCGATGGTCGCACCGACGATGGTTCCCGACAACCATGTCTCCGATGTCGTCGACCTGCATGCCGGGCCGGCGGTTACCGCACTGCCCAACAGGTTCGATATCGGACATGACGAGGGGATCAATGCCAGCATGCGGGTTGGCGATGGCGCGGCCACCATCGAATTCACCAGGAAGCAGGCCAGTCCCGGCAAGCGGTGTATTCGCATCGCTTGACGCAACTCCAACCGGGACAGGTTCAGTCAATCTTGAGAGTCTGTCCCGGGATACTGATACCGGGAAACTGGTGGAACTCTGCGGTGCCAGCGGGGAAGTCTCACCGGAAAACCACCGGGAGAACACCCGCTAGGCGCTGACCTGCGATCCGGATGTCCTCACCGGCCTTCTGCTCCGGGCGTCAAACCGGGGCCGCCGCGCATATCCTTGGAACGGCCGGCATATCGCACTCGGAGTGGAGTCAGTCCATGGTGCACTTGACCTCCTCGGTCCCGGGACCGGTTGCAGCCCGGCCAACCCGATAGCGCCGGCTGCCTGCCCGGTTGCGGTTGCGTTTCGCAGGGATCAGCCATACTCGACATCCTCTTCCATCCCGGTCGAAGATCCCTGACGCATGATGATCAAGAAGATCTATCTCCTGAGCCAGACACATACGGATCTCGGTTACACTGACCATCCGGCGGCAGTGCTGCTGCATCACCGCGATATTCTCGACCAGGCGCTCGAGGTGTGCGAGGCGACCCTCGATGCACCAGAGGGCGCGCAACACAAATGGACCTGCGAGGTGACATCCACCACCCTGGACTATTTGCGCAATACGACACCCCGGAATGTCGAGCGATTCCAGGTCCTGCATCATGCTGGCCGGATATCGGTTGGTGCGCTTCGCTTCCACTGGACGCCACTGGTCTCGAAGCCTCTAGCGGTTGAGACCCTGAAGGACATCGACGCGCTGCGGGACGAATTCGATATCACCGTCACCTCGGCCATGCAGTGCGATGTAAACGGGCTCGCCTGGTTCTGGAACGACCTCCTGGTCGAGAGGGGCGTCGATTTCCTGATCACCCAGCAAAACCCGCACCGGGGCTACTGGGGAAGACGCGTGCCGTCGGCCTGGTTCTGGGAAAACCGTACGGGTGGGAGGATGTTGGTGCTGCAAGGCGAACATTACGGTCGCGGCGGCAGTTTCCTGCGCCTCTCGCGCAAGGGTGAGCAGGACCGGGTCGAGTTGCAGAAAATACTCTCCCGTCACGTGCAGAGCGATTGCTGGCCCTTCGACTTCAGCGTGCTCACGGTCACCAACGCGGCAAACGGCGACAATGTCTTTCCCGACCGGCACCTGAGCGAGGCGGTCCAGGACTGGAATGCAAGTGGCGAGATGCCGATCGAGATCATCACCCTGGACCGGCTGGCGGAGATCATCGGCGCCCACTCGGCCGGACTTCCATCCTACCGGGGAGAGTGGATGGACAGCTGGTGTGACGGCGTTGCCTCTACCCCGCTGGAGACCGCGGCGGCGCGAACGGCAGAGCGCATGCTTCCGGTCATTGAATCCCTGGGAGGAGGCGATGCCCCGGAATTCCGTGACCTGGTTGACACGCTTGCGCTCTACGACGAGCACACCTGGGGGGCTCACAGCGCCAGTACCGCTCCGGACAACATCTTCACGATTGCCCAGCACACCCGGAAATCCGATCACGCCTACCGGGCATTCGCCCTGGCGCTGCGCCAGGTTGCCGTCGCGTCGAGACGCCGCGCCGCCCGGCTTGGTGCCCCGGTGGAAGGCGATCCCGGTTTCGACCAGTTCTCTCACCCGACCCAGGCAGCGGATGAACAGGCCTATCTCGTGGCAAATCCGGGCGGCGTCACCATCGATGTGGATATCCCGGTGCCAACCGACCGGGGGGCGGGCCCACAGATCTCGATCCCGCAAGCCTGGGGAAACAACGAATTCTTCCCGGGCTTTGGAGAGGATGGCTGGACCGATGCCCTGCAGGACCGCTCTCCGGATGGACAACACCGGATCGGCGCCCGGCTTGCTCCCGGTGCGGCAACGATTGTCAGGCCCGTGCGCGCCGTCGGGACGGAATGCAACGCCGGGCCGGGCTGGATCGAAAACGCCTGTGCCCGGCTTGAATTCTGCCCGGATACCGGCGGGCTGGCGAGATGGGCAGACAAGTCCACCGGCCGTGAACTGATCTGCAGGCCCACCCTGGTGCCGCAGGTCCAGCTGCTGCGCCGCCGGTTCAATCGGCGACAGATATTCCAGGCCCCGTACTGGGAGAGATCGGATACGCCGATGGGGTGGAACCAGGACGACCTGTTCGTCGAGGATACGTCAATTGTGACTTCAGGCGAGCCCTCGATCGATGCGAGCGGTGCGACATGTTCGATGCGGTTCGAGTTCGGCTCAGGCATATGCATCGATAGCGCCTGGCGGCTGTCCGGACTATCGGCACGACCGCAGCTGACGGCCATCCAGCATGTCCGGGGCCTCGAGCGGGCATTTTCCATCGGCTGGCCGATGTCGGTGCCAGGGCATGACGGCAGGATTCTGCTGGACACCGGAGATGGCTGGATTGATTGCGCTGCCGGGCATGTTCCGTCCTCCTGCCTGGGGTGGCAATGCATGCAGGGCGGGCTGGCGCTGGCCGAACACCCCGACCTCCATATCGTGGTCGCTTCGCCGGACGTGCCGCTGTTCCAGCCTGGCGGGCCCAGATACCGGTTTCCGCATGATGACCCTGGCGACATCCATGGCGGGAGTTTCTGGACCGCCAACAACCATTGGGATACGAACTTCCCGGTTCGCGCTTTCAATCCTGCTCCGTTCCGCCTGTCCATGTCGCTGACAGGGGCAGCCCAGGCCGAGGCGGAACTCCGCGCCATGACTGCGCCGCATGTCGTAGTCAGGACCCCGTTTCTTGACGAGACCCAGGCAGTTCAAGCCTGGTGAGAGAAAGATACTTCATCCGCAACTGCGCATGGAGCCGGATGATGACCGGCACAGCGGCGGCGGATCCAGGATGTGGCGATGCTCTGATTTGGCCCGTGGACAACCGCATCGGATATCGGAGCGTTGGGTCGGGTGATTTCGAAGGCTCTGCAAGCGCCGGCGATGGCGTGTCACGGCCTGGACCAGGTAGTCCGGCAACAGCGACCCGGTTCAACGCCGTGGCTCCGGATGATTGCCGCAGGCCCGGCCGCCGGCATCAGGCAGGCTCACCTGCGAACTGGAATTCCGGCACAAGGGGACATACGCATCCGTGAGCCCGAAAGCCTGTGGGCCGAAGGTGTCCAACGCCGTGGCTGACCGCATGATCGGCGGGACACCAACCGCCATGACCCGAACTCTCTGCCCGTAGCGCAGCGTCTCGTTGGTGATCGGAATGGCTGTTTCAGCATCGAGTATCGAGATGATGTCCGGAACGATCGCCAGCACCTCGCCGCATGACCGTGCAACCAGGTTTTCATTCTGGAATTCGATACGGCACTTCTCGCTACCGCTTTCAATCACCACGTTTCCCTTTGTGAATCCTTCACTTGTCCTGCGGTCTACATCCGTCACCTTGCCTTCGAATACCTGCCGTGCCGCGGAGTAGTTCGTTGTCTCCAGAAACGCGACCAACTCCTCGAGTGGATTGAGCCTGCGGCCATGGGAGCCGAGAATGATGCCTCCGATGCGCCGCGCCAGCGTCAGCGTATGCTTGACGGCGGAACGTTTCACCTCGGCTCCGGTCATCGGATAGTTGGCAAAATAGGCCGTTCCCCCATACCGGATGGTAATTCCACGGGCGATGCTTTCCATGCGGTAATTGTCGTCGGTCCTGATCAGGGCAACATCGCCCTTCTCGTTGGCTATGCCCATCGGGCAACCAGCAACACCTTCGATGGAAAACGTTTCCATCTGCAATTCCGGAAACGCACGTCCCTGCCCGTCTGCATCAACCACGGGGATACCCAGCCTGGCAGCAACGAATAGCGGGATGGTGGAGTTTATTCCGCCAACTTCCGTTGGCATTGTCGCATCCGCCTTTCGCCCCAGTTCACGTTCCACTGCGCCAAGAGCGCGGATGGCCTCTTCGCCGGAAGGAATCTTCTCGAGAAGAACAGTCGGGGCACCCATCATTGCTGTTGGAATGACAAACTCCCGGTCACCGAGTTCGTCCGGATCGACAATTTCGATTCGGCGGCCAGCCTGCAACTCCTTCTTCACCATCAATCCGCCGATATAGGGATCACCCCCTCCCCCTGCACCCAGGAAACTTGCCCCTACGCAGAGATCATCGATATCGCCGATTTCAAATTCCATTCCCATCACCTCAGATCGAGAGATCGCCAACCGCCTTGACGCGAAGCAGGGTCGGATTTCCAGGCAGGTAGTTGATCGGAATCTGTTCCACTTCAAGTATTTCGACGCTGCCCGGGATCGCGCCGGCTTCAATGGCCCTGTTGCGTGCGGCGGCTCCGGCATCGCTCAACACGGCCTCACGATCGGCATCAGCAATGGGGATGACGCACTCGACCTTGCCGGAAACCTGGGCGATGGCGGCGCCGACCGCATTGGCAACAGATGCAAATTCGGGCCGCAACACTTCGGAGACTGCCCGAACTGACCAATCCAGCAGGATTCCTCCACCACCAACAACCAGGAGCGGAAGGTCTCGTGCCTCGGTCTTCATTCGCTCTATGCTCGCATCCAGCAGGTTTCGCATGGTATCGCGGGCGGCATCAATCGTGGACTTCTCAATGTCCACGCGTTCTGCCTCACCGATAACGGCCCAGCCGCCGCCCACCGCGATATCGGTCGCGGTCACGGTGTTCCCGCCGAAACAAAGGGCCTGTTCGCGCAAGGCATGGCCGACCGACTCGGGCCCAACCGTCTGCCCCCCATCCCGGATCACGCTCCCTCCCCCGAGACCAATGGCCAGGACATCCGGCATACGGAAGTTCGTCTTGACCCCTCCCACATCGACAAATTGCGTGGACTGGCGCGGAAACCCCTTGCGTAGCATCCCGATATCCGAGGTGGTCCCTCCAATGTCGACGACCATCGCGTCCTTGACTCCTGCCAGGTAAACCGCCCCGCGCATCGAGTTTACCGGGCCGGAAGCAAATGTAAGCACGGGATAGATCTTGACATCATCTGCACGCATCAGCGTGCCGTCATTCTGACTGACGAACAGCGGCACATCGAGGCCAAGTTCGCAGAGCGCCCGTTCGAGCCCGCCGACAACATGCTCGGCCAGTTTCGACAGCGCGGCGTTGATGATCGTCGAGTTTTCCCGCGGAAGCAGTCCGAAATGGCCGAGGTCACCTGACAGTGAAACCTCGATATCCGGCGCCTCGTGACGAAGGATTTCAGCGGCCCGTCTTTCCATGTCCCCGTTCATCGGCGAAAAAACCGACGTGATCGCTGCAGACCTCAAACCATTGTCGCGGAAGCTGCGCGCCGCCGCCGCAATGCCGGCTTCGTCCAATGGTGCGATTTCACGTCCGTCGAATTCGTAGCCACCTCCAACCAGGTGGATATTCCGGCCGACAACATCCACCAGGTCGGTCGGCCAGTCTGTCAAAGGCGGAATTACAGAAGTCGCGGGCAGGCAGACCCGGATGATCCCGACCTGCAGGAGCGCCCGTCTTTCGATGACGGCATTCGTGAACTGCGTTGTGCCAATCATCGCGCATTCGATGCTGGACGGATCGACACCACCGCTGGCCAGGGCTTCCGAAATCGCGGTCACGATACCGGAATACACGTCACGGGTTGTCGGGGTCTTGTGCCATCCCACAACACCCGATCTAGCCAGTATGACCGCGTCGGTATTCGTGCCGCCTACATCTACACCAATTCTCATCTGGCTATCTCTGACTCAGGGAATGATGACGCCGATTTCGGCATCCCAAAACAGTGAAACCGGGTCACCCTTGCCCAATCGTGGCAGGTCAGGACGGTTGACAACTTCAACTGTCAGCAGGTTTCCGCGGGTCTCGACCTGATACCGCCGCACGGATCCCTGGTACACTTCCTCCACAATCAACCCCTCAAGTTTCGGAGCTTCCACCGGTGTCAATCCGGCAATCCGGATCATCTCCGGCCTGACATGCAGTGCGATGTCCTGCGAGGGTTTGAGTACCGCACCTTCCGGAGGCGGCGCATCGATCAACACTCCACCGACGTCAATGCTGCACATCCGGTCGGCGACTCCATGAATATTCCCCGACAACACGTTGGATTCACCGATAAATTCGGAAATGAAACGGGAGCCAGGTCGCTCGTATATCTCCACCGGACTTCCGACCTGCAGAACCCGCCCCTGGTCCATGACACCGATCCGGTCAGACATCGTCAGCGCCTCCGACTGATCATGTGTGACATAGATCGTGGTAATCCCGACGGATTTCTGGATGTTCTTGATCCAGAACTTCATTTCCTCGCGCAGCTTCTTGTCGAGCGCCGACAACGGTTCGTCCAGGAGCAGGATTTCGGGCTCGACCACCAGGACCCGCGCCAGTGCGACACGTTGTTTCTGACCGCCGGACAACTCCCGCTCGTAGCGCGACTCGAATCCCTGCATGCCAACCTCGGTCAGCGCCGTTTCGACCCGCGCCCGGATGTCTGCCCTGGATTGTTTCCGCTCCACCAACCCGAAGGCTATGTTGTCAAACACCGTCATGTGCGGGAACAGGGCGTAGTTCTGGAAGACGATCCCGATGTCACGCGTTTCGGGCGGCAGGTCTGTCACGTCCCGGTCGTTCACCATGATCCTGCCTGTCGTCGGTTTGACGAACCCGGCCAACATGCGGAGCGTCGTGGATTTGCCGCAACCGGACGGCCCAAGCAGCGAAAAGAACTCACCCTTCTCGATTGACAGGTTCAACTCTGCGACAGCCTCGATGGTGCCGTAACGCTTGGAAATATCGAGAAATTCAACATATGGCATGCGCGACCCCTTCCGAATGCACCCTGTCCGGGCCTGCACGAACGGACATCCGGGCCTGAACTGCCTCCGGCCGCCAGCCGGATCGACCTTCAGGTGCCATGCACATGCTGCCAGGGGAATGGCCGGGGTCTGAGACCCCGGCCATCTGATTCGTCACAGCCCGAAAATCTGGTTCAACCGGTCGGTGATTTCCGGCTTGTTTGCCACGAAGAAATCCCAATCCGGTACCCAGTAGGCGGAAACAGCGTCAGCGGTGTTGGTAAGACCTTCGCTCGCCAGCGCAGTGGCCATGGCGGCATTCCTGTTGGTGGGACGCCACAGGAATTCTTCACCGAATGCTTCCAGAAACTCGGTCGACAGCGTCCGATTCAACAATGCGAATGCCAGTTTCTTCTGCATCGGGTCCGCATAACGGCTGATCGTCTTGGTCTGGGTCAATATTGGCTTGCTGTCCCATTCCCAGACGTCAACCGCCACCCCCTTGCGCTTCAGCGAAAGAGCTTCTCCCTCGATATGTACGGCGATCTCGACTTCCCCCCGCTCGAGCAGCGAGAGCATGTTGAAGGTGAACTCGCTGATCTTCATCGGCATGGCGTTTTCCAGGGCCTCGAATGCGGCCTGCATGTCGTACTGGTCCTTGCCCCACGCCTTGGCGGTCGCCATGAAGAAGGCATGCATCAAGCCGTTCTCCGTGCTGTAGGTGCCCCGCTTGTTGGCAAACCGCGGATCCCAGAAGTCACGAAAATCATCAATTTCGCCGGCAAGATCCGTGCGGTAGGCATAGACATATGGCTGGTAGGCCCATGTCACACCGGCACCGCTCGCAAACGCGAAATCCCAGCAATCGGCGGCATTCGGAACGTTTTCACGAACCTCGTCCGTCGTCAGGAAATAGTCTCCTGCCTGCTTTGTCTGGGTCAGGTTGGGAAGATTCCAGTTCGTGATATCATAAACCGGATCCTGTGCGCCCTGGGTCACGAATTTCGGAAACCATGGAAACGAGCTGTCCCAGTTGATCTTGCAGTTGAAGTCGGCTTCAAACTGGTCTGTCAGGGCCTTGCGGACGAATTCCTCCCAGCCGCCGCCCCATTCACCGATATTCAGCGTCGCTCCGCCGGCATCGAACACTTCGCCATCGTAGCCGACATCCTGAGCCCAGGCATGGTTGATATTGAAAACGGTCGGCACGAATGTAGCCGCTCCGAGAGTCACTCCACCTTTCAGGACAGAGCGTCGGCTTGGTTTTTGTGATCTGGTCATTGGTTCAAATTCCTTTCCAATTGACTCCGGTTATGCCGTCTGCCGTTCGAGCAGACGGCGGATATTCACCAGCCGGTTCGTGAGGAGAACCGACGTGATGACAAGGGTAATGGCGAAAATGCCCGCCGCCGCAGCGTCGGGCTCGAACTTGTAGCGCAATGAATTGTACATCGCGATCGGCAACGGCTCCGAATTCGGGGCCGACAGGAACAACGAAACTTCAAACTGCCCGAAGCTCACGATGAAGGCAAAAATCGCACCCGCCTGGATACCGTGCCCGATATTGGGAAGCGTGACTTTCCGAAATGCTCGCAGGGGAGAGGCGCCGAGGCTTCGTGCCGCCTCCTCGAGCGAAGGGTCGAATGAGGCCAGTGACGCGCCAACCGTACCTATGACATAGGGCACGGAATAGAGAATGTGCCCTATCCACAGCCCCCAGATCGTGCGTGACAGCCCCATTCCCGTCGTTATGAAGAACGCATAGAGCGAGAAACCGACGACGACGCCCGGCAATACGACGGGCGAAAGAAAGAACGCCCGAAGTGCCGCCCGTCCGAAAAAACTCGTCCGTGCAAGGAATATCGCTGCCGCCGTTCCGAGAACGGTGGCGACAACCATCGTCATGAGAGCAAGACGAAACGAGAAGAAGAAGGCGGCGAGGTATTTCTCCGAGTTCAGGAACGCCATGACCCATCTCAGGGAAAGGCCCGTGGGCGGGAATGTCAGGAACTCGCCGGCAGTAAGTCCGGCAAGAACCACGACGACGATCGGCAGCAGCAGGTAGCAAAAGCCGAGCACTGCAGCGATCATCACCGGGATTGGAATCGTGCGCTCCATCAGGCCATCCCGCCGGAGTTGCGGCGTCCGACCTGGAGGTAGATCGCTACCGAGACCGCGCTGAGGACAAACAGGACCGCCGCGATCGTTGCGCCAAACTGGAAGCGCGCGCTTTCGGCAACCTGCTGGTAAATGTGAATCGGCAGCACGCCGACCCGAAATCCGCCCATCAATGCGGGAACGATGTAAGACGAGATCGACAGCGCGAACACCAATAGCGAACCGGCAAGGACTCCCGGCATGGAAGCCGGCAGGGTCACGCGCAGGAAGGCGCGGATGCGCGTGGCGCCCAGCGAGCGCGCTGCTTCCTCCAGGCTGACCGGAATGCCCCTGATGACGCCGATCAGGGTGAGGATCATGAATGGCAGGGAGAACTGGACGAGACCGAGGACAACGCCCTGAAAGTTGTACATCAGGCCCAATGGTTCCGACCTCAATCCCATCGCAGCCAGGATCTGGTTGATCATTCCGTTGTCACCGAGAATGACCATCATTCCATAAAGCCTGATCACCATGTCCAGCTGCATGGCCGCCAGCACCAGGATCAGCAGGAAGGTGTTGCGCGACGGGTTCTTCGTCTTGGCGATCAGGACGGCCATCGGATAGGCGACAACCAGGGTGACAAAAGACACTGTTGTCGCCAGAACAACCGAACGAATTGCCGCCATCAGGTAGTTGGAGCGGGAGAAGAACCTCGAATAGTTCTCAAGCGTCAATTCGGTTGTCAATGTCACCTGCCCGATGCCAGGCGGGTTGAAGGATGTCGCGAAGATGAGTCCCACCGGCACGACGAAGAACACGGTAAAGAAGGCGGCCAGGGGCACAACCAGGAGCCATTTGAGCCGGTGCTGTTGCATGATCTGGGGCTGCCAGCCTGTTCTTGACGTGACCGACGTCACTCCCGGTTACCTCCCATCAGATTGTGCAATTCTTCCCACGCCTCGAAACCGGCCACCCGCTTGGGTTCAGGCGACGGATAGAGAGTCTTGTCCGTCCGACTGCCGGCCGCAACCATTTCACGAGCCCTCGAGATTGCGTTCGGAAGGGGATCGATGACGGCTACGCCCGACAGCACCGCTCCGACCGGTTCGGCAAATCCCAGCATGCCGGTGCATCCGAAAACGATGGCTCCGGCACCCGCTCTTGCGGCAGCGCGGGATTCACGGATTGTCGCGTCGATCGCGGTCCGGAATTCCGTCTCCAGAGCCAACACCGGAACACCGATGCTTCGAACGCCCAGCAGATTTGGTCCAAGACCGTATTTGCGGGAAAGTTCGACAAATGCCCTTTCCTGCCTCTGGAGCACGGTCACGATTGAAAACGCGGCTCCCGCATTCCGCATCGCGGCTTCACCACAACCGATGACCGGAACCGACACCACTTCACGTGCCGCCTCCAGGCCCGGATCCAGCATGCAGTCAATGACGATTGCCTGGGCGCCATCCCGTTCGGCCCTGATGGCCGCGTCCACGATTCCCGGTGCCGCCAGCACCTCGTCAACGGCAGATTCAATCGAGGCGGGACCGTTTTCAATCTGTCCGACGGTCAGGATGCAGCCCTTCGGAACACACGGCACCGTTGTCCGAAATCCTTCGGTAACGATCGGCGTTATGACATGTACGCGAATGTCGGAGGAAGCGGCCACCACTGGATCCCATTGCAATCGCGACCAGTTTTTCCGAACGGGCAGAATCAGACAACTACCCATTAGGGTAGTTAACTGTCGAGCAACCCCTGCTCTCGGGCGCAATGAACAGCCCGGGTGCGATTATCGACCTGCAGGTCGAGATACAGTTGCTTGAGGTGATACTTTACCGTGTTCTCGGAGACGCCCATTGTCCGGCCAATCTCCTTGTTCGAGTATCCGAGTGCCAGCAGGCCAAGATATTGCCTGTGAATTCGTGCTCTTTCCCTCTTGATGCCGGAATCGCCGGACATGTTTCGGCCGGCTGACCAGGAATGCATGATCTCGGCGAGTCGTCTTCGATGCCAGGCACTTATCGAGCCTCTCGCATGGTATCCATTCAATGCTGCCTGAACGACCGGCTGCAACTCGATACCCTCGTCGAGAATGAACCTTCGGAAGGGCTGGTTTCTCAGCAGGCGGATCGCCGACAGGAGTGCGCCCGTCGCATCCATGCGGGCGTTCAACCGCCAATGGGCATTGGCCCGGATTACCCTGAGCTTGGCCAATGACAGGAGTTGGCTCCCGCGGATGGCGATTTCCTCGGCAATGTCCAGGAACCCGATCGCCTGTTTTGATCGCCGCGTGCGAACCAGCCACCGCGCGATTGCAACATTCGTGGTGCCGTGCCGCAATTCCCAATTGCTCTCGGCCTGTCTGCTGCTCAGGTTATCGACCGATACTCCGATATCGCCCATCGCCTTCAATGCCTCGCTGGGCTCATCGCTCAAGGTCAATGCCCGAATGCGCTCGATTCGCATCAGGCTGGCGAGTCTCGGCAAATTGCGACCATGCGCGGTACTCTCGGCGTGGGACAGTTCCGTCAGGGCCCCGGGAAGGCCCGCCCGCACGAAAGCAAGACGAATCCGCACCCGGTAACTGGCGGCGAGCACGTCTGGCCACGCATCGGCATCTTCGACGATCTGCATGGCATCCGAGAGCAAATCCTCCGCGGCATCCAACTCGTTCATTTCATAGGCGACCTCGGATTTGAGAGCCTTGCAGATGGCACGCAGACCCTCCGGATTTCCCGGAAGCTCTGCCAGGCATGACTCCATTTCGTCATACTGTCGTTCGGCACCGGACAAGTCGCCGCGCATCATGCGGATCTGCCCCAGATGCGTGTGCAAATGCAGCGAGCCAAACTCTGCACCATCCTGCTTGTAGAGTCTGATCGCCTGTTCGGCATGGTGCTGGGCGGTGTCGAATTCACCAAGGCGTAATGCCAGCGAACTCAAATGGTTCAATGTGAGGGCCTGGCCAATCCGGTCATCGGGAGGAAGTTGCAACAGCAGGTTGTTCAACTGACCGGTATCAGCTTCGGCATCCAGCCTGTCCTCGTAGACGCGCACATGCGTGTCCACCAGGATGAAGTCCGATTCCAGCCCACTGCCACGGAGTCGCCCTTCCTCGATCAGGGATCTGAAGCGGTTGAGCAAATTCCGGGATCTGGAAGGATCGCCGACCTTTGCCAATTGAAACGCATGAGCGAGAGCCAATTCGGGATTTTCCTCGATCCGATCGGAACTCCAGTCGGCCTTGGCAACATCCAACTCGACCGGCAGGCGCATCAATGCCCGCCAGCCACCCTCCAGCCGGACCCCTGCCTCGTCCACAGGCGCTGATCTGGTGGAATTCAACGTTGCCATCGACCATTGTTAACCTGAACCGGGCACGGTTGCCACGCCGCCACGATGACCGGCCAGGAGGGCATCCGCGGTCGGCAGCCGCAGGCCGTCCTTTTGCGCCTGGACCATCAGGAATTCGTCGAACGGGTCCTCGTGGTCCAGCGGAATGTCGAGTTCGCCGGCGGCTAGCGCATGGTCACCGGCAGGAACGTCAGGTCCCGGTCTTCCGGGACGGTGACCACATCCCCGGGAGAGAAGCGGTTCCCGCTCTGGCCCGGCCGGTGGCGGGAATTGAACTTGAGGCGCATCTCCCGGATCGAAACCGCGCTGACATGGAAATCCGTTCCGGGCGCCTCGAGCGCCCGGCTTCCGGGAACATTCCCGGCCTGTCCACGAAGTCGAACAGACAGGACGCATCGAGCAGAACGCGCATTCCCTGTCCGGCCACTCCCTGTCGGGGCCAGGCACCTTCCGGCTGAAGGCGGGATCGCCGAATTCCTCCGGCCGGCCCTTGCCGTCGCCCCCGACCCCGAGACGATGGCGGGCAGCCTCCGGCCTGTCGGAGCCGATCCCGCGGCGCCGGTCGCAGCGCACCAGCTCGGCGGCCGGCCGTGCCTGGTGATAATCACCCGCTTCCCATTGCGGGCGGCGGCGGCCAGTTCGGAGAGGCGTGCCTTCGCCTCGCGGACGGGAAGTTCCATGATGGATCGCTCTGGCCTGTTTTTCCTTTTCGCCAGTGTGCCGGGGCTCATGCTGCCAATCAACACCAAAGCGTGACTGCAAACCGCCCTATCTTGTTTCGACACTCTCGAACTTGCGATCGAATCCGAGCGGTCAACAGCCGTCAGCGAGATGACTGACCGCATGGAAGCACCAGGAATCCGACAGCAATCGTGGCCATGCGCCAACATCTGTCCGACCCTTGTCCCAGGTCTGCCAGGCACTCTGAATCCCGCGCCATGATAACAGATTTTCCGCCAACCATTCCGAGGAAAAGGGCAATGGGGGGAGAACAAACTCCCGCAAAGCGCGGTTGACCGCCAGGCTCCCGCGCTTTCGTCCCACCGTTGACACCGCCAACGATGTTCAGAAGAATCGCATTGGTGGCAATGCAGTCCCGGACCAGGGGATGTCGACCTCAACTCCGGGCGGCCATCACTGGAGGGGCAAGGCCGCCAGGAAGGAACGGCCTGGCCAGACGGGTCGATATCGGACGAGAAAGGCGGGTCATTTCTGGATATGATTTGGGCTCGGCCTCATGGAAGAGTATTGACACATTTCTGCAACTGGCACCCAAACAGGAGATTGCCACATTGAACGAGCTTGCAGCCGCCAAATCCCTGGTCCTGGGATACCAGGAGGCGCTGGACGGTGCCGCCGACATTGCCGGGGCTCTGTCCAGACACTGTTCCCCCGATTGCAGTTTCCGGTTTGTCCATCCCTTCAACGAGGCGACAGGCCCCGAGGAGGCCGCCAGGAAGTTCTGGACGCCGATCAGGCGGTCATTTGCCCCGCTGCAGCGGCGCCAGGACATCTTCCTTGCCGGCGGCAACCGGGTCGATGATGGTGCCTCGATCTGGGTATTGTCGATGGGACATTTCCTTGGCCTGTTCGATGCGCCCATTCTCGGCATGCGGCCGACCAGGCAATCGGTCATGCTCCGCTATGCCGAGTTCAGCCAGGTCGAGGATTGCCGGATCACCGAGTCGGCGCTGTTTCTCGATATCATGAACCTCATGACCCAAATCCGGGCCGAAATCATTCCTCCCTCCACGGCATCGGTGATGGTGACGCCGGGCCCGCGAACCCAGGACGGGCTGCTTTTCGCCGACCAGCCACCGGAGGAAGGGAGGCGAACGCTCGAGTTGTTTGTCCGAATGATCGATCGGTTGCTTTCGGTCGATGTCCGCACCACGGGCACCGATTTGTCGCTCGACTGGACGGATGACATGATCTGGTGGGGGCCGGGCGGCATCGGAGCGCCATACACGCAGCAGCGCTATCTCGAGCAACATTGCATTCCCTTCGAGGAGGGCCTCGAATGGGGAGATTTCTTCGGGCACCGAACCGAAATCGCCGAGGGTCATTATGGCGGTTTCTTTGGCTGGCCGACCTTCGATGTCCGCTCCCGCGGCGGCTATATCGGGCTGGCCCCGGCCTCGGATATCAGGGCAGGCATGCGCGTCGTCGACATCTACCGACGACAGGGCGACAGGCTGGCCGAAAACTGGAACTTCATCGATCATCTGCATTTCCTCGACCAGCTGGGTGTCGACCTGGTTGCCAGGCAACGCCGACTGACAGGCCTCTAAGATCGGGAACTGTTTGCCGATCTGCTTGATGATGCACCTGGGAGGGGAGCCAGCCTGACCGTCGGCGAGACCCTGGCCTGCCTCGGGGCGGCGCGGACGCGCTGCACGTAACAGGCCATGGCCAGCCCGCTCGCCATCGCCCTGGTGGATGTCGGCCCGCGTCTCGGCAAACGGCACCGGGAGAGTTCCTGGGTGGTGCGTGCGAAGACCGGTCGGCCTACCGTCCATGCGCCGGCGCAGTTCCGTACCGAGCTGGAGACCCGCCCGGCGATCATCAGCGACCCCCCCCCCTTTCCATTTGGCGGCCTTCGGGAACCCGGTGGTTTCGCCATGCGAGACCTCATCTCCCCAGCACTCGACCATCTGAAGCGCGCGATGTTCCTTGAACAGTATTGCCATCATCTTGGAGTCCCTCGGGTAATCTTCCTTGTTGGCCGTCGGAACCGCACTGACGCAACAATCAACATATGACCATCAACATCTGACGTCCGTTTTCCTTTCAATCGCAAGGTTCTGAAGGGTACATTCTGCATTTGCGGCAATTCACAAGACGTCGCCTCGACCTGGTCTGACCCGTCCGGCGAACGGGCTGGCAGTTGCAACGCAGTCCATTCCCTGCACGTGACGGAGACAAACAGTCTTTTTCGTAAACGGGACCGCCGACCCAAGTGCCTCGGGACTATCCAGACGGCGCATGACAGGCGAAGGGGAACCGGCCCCGTGGCGACCGAGTTGCACGGTCGGCCACCGGCACGGCGGGGGTAAACCGCACGGGCCGCCTCTTTCCGGAATTTCACACCGGGCGCCGCACCTACGGTGCTGGTCAAAATTCAAGCCTTTGATATCACGTCGTTTTCTCTTTGTCAATCTGCGGCTTCGGACAGGATATGCCAGTTATTTGTTCCCCCGCTGCAACTATACAGGAGAAAAAACGGTGCCTGCCGCAACCCTCACCGATGCCCGAATCAGGGCGCTCAGATCCCGCATGTCCGCTCGCCACGTCCGCGACGCCAAGCTGAAAGGCTTCGGTGTCCGGGTGCTGCCGTCGGGAGGCGGGCGCTACTTCATTCACTGCCAACACAACGGGAGGCGCATCTGGAAGATCGTCGGCGATGCAGACGAGCTGAGCGTGAGCGCGGCGCGCTCGCGCGCGACCGCGATGCTGGCCGCGATCAGGCAGGACGCACCCGTGCCGACGCAGCCCGAGGAGACGGTCTTCGAGGCCGTTGCCGAAGCGGCCTTCCGCAGGCATGAACGAGTCTGGAAGCCCCGCACGATCGAAGTGAACCGCGGATATCTCCGCAAACAGATACTCCCCCGCTTCTCGGGGTGCCAGATCGCGGAAATCACCCGGCAGGACGTCGTGCACTGGTTCGCCTCGTTGCGCGCGACCCCGGTCGCCGCGGACAGGTCCATGCCGGTCCTCTCCGTCATCATGCGCGAGGCGGAACGAATGGGTTTCCGGAAGGAGGGGTCCAATCCCTGCCTCGGCATCCGCCGCTACCGAAGGCAGGGCCCGGAGCGCTTCCTCAGCGATGCGGAAATCCGATCCCTGGCAGTTTGCCTCAAGGCCCATGAAGGCGACGAGCCGCTGGCCGTCGCTGCCATCCGGCTGCTTGTGCTGACCGGATCCCGGAAATCGGAAATCCTCACCCTGCGCTGGTCGGACATTCGAGAGGGCGCGCTGTTCCTTCGGGACAGCAAGACCGGACCCCGAACCGTCTGGCTGTCGAGCGCCGCCCGGGAGGTGATCGGCGCGATCGGCCGGACCTCGCCTTGGGTCTTTCCGGCACTGAGGGACAGCGGGCCGCGCTGCGTGAACTGGCTGACCGTCTTCTGGCACGGCGTCCGCGAAGATGCCGGTCTCGGCGACGTGCGCCTTCATGATCTTCGACATACTTACGCCTCGGTCGGACTGAAATGCGGCGAGAACGTTCCCGTCATCGGGCGGCTGCTTGGCCACCGCTCCGCGGAAACCACGCTCAAGTACACTCACTTTGCCGACTCGATGGTCCGCGAGGCGGCCGCGACGGTCGGCGCGGTGCTGGAGGGCTGAGCCATGGCGACACGGAAACGCATTCGCCTCACGGACACAGGCATCGCCCGGTTGCGCCCTCAAGCGCGCGAATACACGGTCTGGGACAGCCGCGTTCCCGGTCTCGGGGTCCGGGTCCGGCCGGGCGGCGGCAAGAGCTACGTCCTCATCCGGACGGTCGAGGAACGCACGAGACGCGTCTCTCTCGGCCCGGCCGCGTCAAAGGGCATCGACGAAGTCCGTCACGAGTGCCTCGTGACGAAGGCCGACACAGCCGTCCCAAACTCGAAGGAGGCCGCGCGGACGACGCCGTCGTTCGCGGACTTCGTCGCCGGCCAGTGGCATGCAGCGCATTTCGAGCGTTGCAAGCCGTCGACACGCAAGTGCATGCGGTCCGCTCTCAAGACACAACTCCTGCCGGCCTTCGGCGCGACGCGTCTGGACCGTCTTGCCCGAAACCACGTCGAACGCTGGTTCGACGGCTACAGCCGGACGGCGCCAGGCGGGGCCAACCACGCGATCGACCTGCTTCGGCAGATCCTTAACTTCGGGATCGCATGCGGGTACCTGGAGACCAATCCGACGCGCGGCATCAGGAGGAACCGGCGGACGGCGCCGACCCGCTTCCTGTCCCGCGAGGAGATCCGCCGCCTGCATGACGCCCTTGACGCCGCGTCCCGGCGCGGTCCGTCGCAGCGGCAACAGGCCGACATCATACGGTTACTGATGCTGACCGGATCCAGGCGAGGCGAGATCGTCACCCTGCGCTGGTCCGAGGTCGAGGGCGACACACTCGCCCTCGCAGACAGCAAGACCGGTCCGAGAAAGGTGCATCTCAATTTGCAGGCACGGGCGGTTCTCGACCGGCAGCCGCGCGGAACAGGCCCATGGGTCTTTCCTTCCCCGCTCGGCCCTGATCGTCACCGTTGCGGTGAACTTGGCATCTGGCCCAGGGTCCGCCGGGAGGCTGGCATCGAGGACGTTCGCCTTCATGACTTGCGCCACAATTACGCCAGTTACGCAGTCATGCAGGGAATTCCGGTCCCGGTGGTCTCCCGTCTCCTCGGTCACTCCAGCGTGAGGATGACCCTTCGTTACGTTCACCTCGGTGACCGCGAGGTCCGCGCGGCGGCGGAGAGGATCGGTGAGGCCATGGCGAAGCTGATGGATGGCACGAACGCCTGACGCGGTCACCTGGAACGCGGGCGTTCGGCCAGACGTCCGACAGCCGCCGCGCTTGGTCCCAGCGCAACGCAGGTCGCTCACATTCCCGCGGCTTGCTGGCAAGACAATCCAGCCGACCGAGCCGCACGGAACGCAAAAATCTCGGCACGTTGCATGCAAGCCGCAGTTAGCGCCGTGGCGCTACTCCTGGCTGCCTTCTTCCCAGGGCGTCCGGTCCGTTTGTCGCATCACTTCCGCGATCAAGGCCGCCAGCGACGAGACAGCCAGCAAACCCATTGCAATCGCCAGCATACGGGACGCAGGCGGCAGACGCCCATCACGAAACGTCGTAACCTAGTCCGTAAGCCCCGACAGTCCCGCAATGACGAAAAAGGCCAACACATAGCCAATGATCGCATGAATAAAGAAATAGTACTTAGCTCGACTTTGCACATTTTCCTCACGTCCAGGTCCAGAAGATTTCCGTAGTGGCGATCTGATCGAGGGCCTCGTCAAGCGGCAGCACAATGCCGCCCATGTCGCCGACATCCTTCCACCTTTCCTGCCATGACCAGTACAGGATCCGCATCCGGTCGCCCGGTCCCTCCGGCTTCAGCCGGGCGACCGGTGCCCCGGTTTCGGTCATGGCAAGGTTGTAGCCGCCCCGGCTCTTGCGAACACTCACACCGCCGCCATTTTCCCGATTGAAGGCTTCCATGCGCTGCACGATGGGATCGATATCGGTCATGGGGCAGTGTCTCCTGGATACGATGTGTTCCATTCCCTGCCTGCCGGCGCAAGCCCGGCATCCCTCGATGCATTGACTCGATAGATGCCGGATTCCATGGATCGGGCTCTCGTGAGAGGAGAGACCGCACGGGATATTTCGGATCGAAGGCAACACCCGGCCTGTGCCAGGCGCTGATTGCCATGATGCCGCCGCACAGTACCTATATCGAGAGCCATCTTGGCGGCGGGGCGATCATGAAACGCAAGCCGCCGGCGATGCGCAATATCGGCATCGATCTCGACGAAGGGGCACTGGCGGGTTTCGGCTGCGACTACCCGGTCGAACGGGTGCATGGCTGCGCCCATGATTTCCTCTCTTCCTTCCCCTTCCAGGGCACCGAGCTGGTCCATGCCGATCCCCCCTGCCTGCGGGCCACCCGCCGCTCGGCCCGCCGCTACCGCTTCGAGATGACCGAGGCCGAACATGCCCGGCTGCTGGCGCTGCTCCGGGCCCTGCCCTGCCAGGTGATGGTGTCGGGTCATCCCTCGGTGCTCCATGATGAGCATTTGGCCGGCTGGCGCCGGCTGCAGGTGCAGGTCATGACCCATGGCGTGGTCCGCACCGAGGCGGTGTGGTTCAACTTCGAACTGGACCGGGTGCACTGGGCAAGCGCAGCGGGCATGAACTTCACCGACCGCCAGCGCATCAAGCGCAAGGCCGAGAACTGGGGCCGGCGCTACGGCGAGATGCCGCCGGGCGAGCGGCTGGCGGTGCTGGCCGCCATCATGGCTGCCGAGGCCGAAGAGGCGGCGCCGTCATGACCGGCGATCCGGTCCCGGATCTCCTGCGCATCCAGCTTGCACTGTTCCGGGGCGCATTCACCGCCCCGACATGGCGCCTGGTGCTGGTTCTGGTCACCGGAGCCCTGCTGGCACCCGGAAAGCGGACCGTGTCCGCCTGCCTGCGGATCACCGGAAGGGCGATGAACAGCAATTGCGCCTCCTATCACCAGGTGTTGAACCGGGCCCGCTGGAAGCCGGGCGAGCTGGCGGGGCGGCTGACCCGCCAGCTGGTGGCAACACTGGTCGAAACCGGGGAGCCGGTCATCATCGGCGTCGATGACACCATGGAGCGGCGCTGGGGCTCACGCATCAGCGCCCGCGGCATCTGGCGTGACCCGGTGCGCTCCAGCCACGGTCATTTCGTCAAGACCAGCGGGCTGCGCTGGCTCAGCTTCATGTTGCTGACGCGTAACCGGGCAAACGACGGCGTCTGTTTTCCGATCGGGCAACCGGGGATCGCACGAGGATGATCCGTTCATCGATCAATGAACGGAGGATATCGTCATGTCTGACTTGAACGGTGCGGCCCCGGTGGTGCGGCGAGACAAGGATGAGTGGCGTGCCGTCATGGCCGATCACGAGGCCTCGGGGATGACGCGGCCGGGCTTCCGCCAATCGCGGGCGCGGTCCCGCAAGACTTTCCGGAACCGGCGGCGGCGCCTCGGTCATCCTGTTGCAGGCAAGGCCGGCAGCTTCATCGAGGTCGCACCGCCATCCATGCCCGGCCGGGATATCGGGCCCGAACCGGGCGGCGGCATGATCCTGCGCCTCGGGCGGCCTGTGCCCGGCCGGCTGGCCGGCCGGCGGCATCCGGCCGCAAGCGAAGCCGGCGGACATGCGCAAATCCTTCGACGGGCTCTGTGCACTGGTGCAGACCCGTCCCGGGGAGAATCCGGCATGCGGGCGCTGGGTAACCGGGCAAACGACGGCGTCTGTTTTCCGATTGAGCAACCGGGGATCGTACGAGGATGATCCGTTCATCGATCAATGAACGGAGGATATTGTCATGTCTGATCTGAACGGTGCCGGTTCTTCCCCGGTGATGCGAAGCGAGGATGAGTGGCGTGCCATCTTGGCCGATTACGAGGCCTCGGGGATGACGCAGTCGGGCTTCTGCGAATCGCGGGCGCTGTCCCGCAAGACTTTCCGGAACTGGCGGCGGCGCCTCGGTCATCCTGTGGCGGGCAAGGCCGGCAGCTTCGTCGAGGTCGCACCACCAGCGGACAATCCGGGCCGGGATGTCGAGCCCGAACCGGGCGGCGGCATGATCCTGCGCCTCAGGCGGCCTGTGCCTGGCCGGCTGGCCAGCCGGCGGCATCCGGCTGCAGACGGAGGCGGCGGACATGCGCAAATCCTTCGATGGCCTGTGCGCGCTGGTGCAGACCCGTCCCGGGGAGAATCCGGCCTCCGGGAGGTGGTACGTGTTCATCAACCGTCGCCGGACCATGATCAAGGTGCTCGGAGCGGGCCAGGGTGGCTTCTTCATCTGGTCCAGGCGCCTGGAGCAGGGGCTGTTTGCATCGCTGCCGGGACGGGGGCGAAAATCACTGTCGCTGTCACCGACCGAACTGTCGGCGCTGCCGGAGGGAGCAGGCTTCACCGTCCGCCGGCGCCGCAAGCGCCATGTCCTGCCCATGGCGGCGTGACGCCACCCGGTGGTGGCGATATCCGATGTCATCGGATTGTCGGCAAACAGCTCGGCCCAGCGCCGCGGTGTCAGCTCGTCTATCCGGCTGTTCGGATGGGTGCCCGCACGGATGAGCACATCAGTCAGCCAGATGCAGGGATCGATGCCCTGCATCCGGCAGGTGGCGGTGCAGCTATTGATGATCCCGACATTGCGGGCACCAGGCCCGGTCCACGAGAACAGCCAGTTCTTCTGCCCCAGCTTGATGCCGCGCAGCTGGCGCTCCACGCCATTCGAATCCGGTGGCACCTGCGGGTCCTCGAGGAACACCTCCAGTGTCGCCTGCCGGGTGGCGGCATAGCCGACTGCCCTGGCGATCGGATGCTTCGGCGTCAGCGCCGGGTCCTCCTGCCGCTCCCTGCACCACACCCGGAATGCATCGACCACCGGGCGGGTTCTGCTGCGCCGCGCCTCGAGGCGAACGCCCGGCGGCTTGCCGGCGATCTCGTCCTCGATGGCGTGGATCGGCGCGATCAGCGCCAGTGCCTCGGCGGCCAGCTGCGGATGGCTCGCCAGCTGTTCCTCGAACTTGCGGCGGACATGCGCCCGGCAGCCTTGCTGCTTCACCATCTTCTCGCGGATGGCGACATGGGCCTCGCAGGCACCGTAGCCATCGCTGACCAGCGTGCCGGCATGATCACCGAGGATCCCGGCGACATGCCTGTGCTGCCGGGACCGGGCAAACGGGAACACGACCTCGCCCCTCTCGCCGAGCACCGGCCAGTAATGGCCGGTCTTCATCTTGCCCGGACGGCCGGGTTTGCGTCCGGCCCGCACCGGCGTCTCGTCCATGATGATGACATCGCTCCCGGCACCGATTGCAGCTGTGCCTCGTAGATCGGCTCCAGGAGGGTGATGGCCCGATTGGCCCAGTCGCTCATCGCCCGGCGGGAAATGGTGATTCCGCTCTCGGCCAGCCGCTGGTGCTGCCGGTAGAGGGGCAGGTGCCAGGCGAGCCTGTCCACGAGCATGTCGGCGACGAAGGAGACGTCGATGCAGCTGTTCCTGAACACGCCTTCCCGGGCTGGCGGCGAGATCAGCACGCCGGTGCGCTTCAGCCGCACCTTCCTGTAGTGGTAGCGGATGACCGCGTGGCGGACCGGCACCGTTGCCAGCTTGCAGCATACCCGCTCGGAGATGATCTCGTACTCATCCGCAGACAACCCCTCCACCTCCGGCGGCATGACGTCGATGTCGATGACGACCGCTTCGGGGCCGTAGCGCAGCCCGGCCTCGTTCACCGACCCGCTGCGGCCGGGCTGCCTTCGGGCCTGTCCTTGCCTTCGGCGCCGTCCTTGTCGCCCGCCGCTGCGTCCTCGCCGCGCTTCTCCGAGCGCGAGCCGTGAAGCTCACGCTGCATCCGGGCAATCTGGTCGGCCAGGGTGGCGATCTGCCCGGCCATCCCGGCGATCTGTGCTTCCTGGGCGGTAATGGTCGCCGCCAGCTGCCTGGCGAGCTCGATCAGCGAGCGGAGCGCCGCCTCGTCCTGCGGCGCCAGGATCAGGTCCGGGAGCTGCCGGTCAAGCTCCTCGATCCGGCCGGGTCCGGCGGCGGCGCTCATGCCCCGGCCTCGACATTCATCATCGCCGCCAGCACCGCCAGCCGCTCGGACCGGGGCATCGCCTTGTAGCGGCGGCCCCAGCTTGCCGCCTTCCTCCTGACGGTCTGGCGGTGGGTGAAGTTGCGCCCGGCCAGCGATGCCCAGTGCACGCGGTCGGGAAAGAAGTTGAACCACAGCTTCTCGGTGACCACGCAGGACTGGTTGTTGACCTGGATCTCGAGCGAGCCCCAGCCTTCGAGCATCTCGTCATAGAGGTCGGACGGGTAGCCGGAGATCATCACCTGGCAGGGAAGCGCGCACAGGATGTCGAGAAGTTCTGCATGATCACCATCCGTGTAGTCGTGGCGGTAGCGCCGGTCCGAGCGGCGGGTGGCCTGCAGGTAGGGCGGATCGGCATAGACCAGCTCGCGGCCCCGGAACTCGAATTCGGCGAGGAAGCGGTGGGCGCAGCCATGGATGAGCTCGACCTCGTGCCCGCAGCTGAAGGTCTCGATGGACCGGGCATTCCTGTCGATGCCGATGTTGCGCAGCGCCGGCTTCTTGCGCTTCAGGATGGCACCGCCGCCGGGACGGGTCTCGACATGGACGTCATGCGGCGGCATCATGGCAATCAGCGGCTGGCAGAGCCCCGTAGTCGCCTTCGATCCGTGTCATGCTGCCATGTCGTCCCCCGCGGTGATTCGCCCGGATGGCGAAAGGTTACGCAGGCGGGTCTATGCTGTCAAACGGAAAGTGTCGGCGGTGGCGGTGGTGGCGTGACATCAGGGCGGGAGAACAGGTGCGAGCCCGGAATCAGGGCCATATCGTGTCAAGGGACGCCGTCGTTTGCCCGCTTACTTCCGGGAAGCACGGGCCCATCCCGGGGTGGAGACCCGGCGACAATGGTCCGATGCCGCCATCGAACGCACCACACCGGTGCTGCTCGGGCTCTGCAGCCTCATGGCCTCACGGGCCGGCGATCTTCCGGCCCGGGAGCCGCATTCCGATGCCGCCGCCTGGTGGCGCAAATCCGCCTTCACCTTCTCCGATGCCATCGCCGCCGTGCGGTGCCAATTGTGGCTGGATGGACGATTCCAACGCTCCCCGCCAGACCGGGAGTGGCACAAGACCCGGCCGCCCGATCCTGTCGATCATGCCGGGAGCGAGGCAGCAGCCAGATACGGCAGGCTCAAAGTGCCTCCGGAGAGGGTCAGGCGCATGGTTGAAACGCTGTGCCACGCGGCATAATCGTGCAAAGTCGAGCTTGGCACCCGAGGCCTGCTGCCACGCAGCGCCCGGACGCGGGTGAGCATGCCTTTCTGGCCGATGCGTGCCTCGTCCTGGCACCAGATGTCGACGGAGGCCGGATCCGTGCCCTCCGGCAGGGCGGACATTGCCATGTCGCTGAAATTCCGCCGGAAATCCTCCTGCGCCTGCGGATCCGCCTCGGGATGAAGCGGGCGCGGGGACACCTTCCGGAACCCGAGCGCCCGGACCAGGTACCGAACCGCCTCAAGCGACATCACGGCACCGAAGACGACCTTGATCCTCTCCTCGAGCAGTCCGGGGGTCCAGGCCGGGACGCCAGGGCCCGGCCCGTCTTCAAGCCAGTGCCTGACCTCGGCCTTCCGGCTCGCGTCCAGCTTCGAGGATCGTCCGGCCCCTCCGCATTGTACCGGTTGGACCAATCGCAGAGCGTCTGTCTGTCGACCCGGGCCCGGAGCGCCATCATGCCGCGGTCGAGTTCGCCTTCCATCAGGTGCGCGATGGCACGCAGGCGTCGGGACTGTCGTGAATCATTGCACTTGCGCGCCAGGGCTCCAATGTCATCGACCGTGTGGTCGGTGTTCGTGATCGCGATGCCTGCGGGCATGTCTTCCTCCATGCGAGCTTTCGACACCCACAATATGGAGCAGGATGGCATCGGCCGCACACAGTTTGTCGCATCGTACCACAACATGATGTTCCTTCTTTGTTCGTGAGTCATTACTTTCTTGAATTGGTATGAGTGCCGCGGCCGACGCCGCCTTCGGCCCGGACACGCCTGCGGGAACGGCCTGGTTCGAGAAGTGGCGGCATGTCCTGCGGCACGATCCCAAGGGCGCCAGCAAGGTGATCGACGCCATGCGCCACCTGCTGCGGAAGGGCAAGGGGGTCGACCAGATCCGGAAGGAGCTGGCGTACTTCCGCAACAACCGAAGCCGCATGACCCACGCCGAAGCGGCCGGCGCGGGCTACGCCATTGGTTCGGGTGCCGTCGAGACAAGGGACTCATGATGCGCACCTCTCTATCGCGTTGAAATGCTTGATGTTCCGTTTGCAGGCAGCCCTTTCCGCGCCCTTGGCATTGCGGCGTCTGGCGACCGGTCTCATACCTGGCCACCATCCTGCTGCGCGGATCCGTCATCCGGTCCGACATCGAACAGGGACGGCTGCGCGGGATTCCGCTTCCGGGAGAGATCGTCGGCCTTGATCACCCAGGGGGCGCCCTTGCACACCTGCCAGGCTGGAAGCCTTCCGCTCGCGATCCGGCTGATGACCGTCCGGTCGGAGAGGCCAAGGATTCTGGCTGCCTCGCGCACGCCGACCTCGCCGCGTTCCTTCTCCTCGCCTTCGCGGTAGGCCGGAATCTTCCGGTACGCGCGGAAGCTGGCGACGCTGGCCTTCCGCCAGCGGCGGCCCTTCCCGGTGAGGGCGGCCGCTGCGGTTGAGCATCGCGGCGATCGACTCGTCGGGCATTTGCCGGGCGAGTGCCGTCATGATCGTCGACGTCTCTTCGTCGGTGGCGTAACGGTGCCTGCCCGGCGGGGGCTTCTCGACGGAGATCTCGCTGTGATCGCCCCCCTGCCAGTGCAGCACGAGCCGGACATGCCGGTCCCCGACATGGGCCAGCGCCTCGACGAGGGCGGCGCGCAGGATCCTCTTGCGAACCTCCGGGGAGACCCGTTCGTGGCACCAGGCCCGTTCAAGGTCGGCGCCGAGCCCAAGGCAGGCGGCACGCTCCGCGTCATCCATGCGGAACGCCCGATCGGCCTCCTGCGCACGGTCCAGCTCGGCCGCAACCTGCCGGTTCCCGGGGTCAACCTCGTCAAACTGCCGGAATGCCCGGTCAGCCTCGTAGCGGGCCCGCTCCAGCGCCAGCTCCGCCTGCCGGACCGCATCCGACTTCGCCTCGCGATCCTCGTTGATCGCCCGCAGTGCCGCCTCCATGGCGACCGGCTCGACCGCGCGCAGCAGCGCTTCGCCCACGGCCTCGTCCACGCGACGGCCGCCGAATGCGATGCACTTGTCGTCGCCGCGGTTCACCGCCCCGTTTCCGCAGGCGTAGCGGAACGTGTTCCATCTTCCGGAGTAGGTGACCGTCAGCTTGCGTCCGCAGTGGCCGCAACGCAGAAGCCCTGCAAGCAGGGCGGCACCGCCGCGAACCGCGCCGCGCGCGCCTTCCCGGCCCGATCCCTGAGCATTGTCCGCAATCATCTTCCGGTTCCGCTCGTACCTCTCCCAGCTGATGTAGCCCTCATGCGCGTCCTTGATCAAGATCGCCCAGTCTTCCGGGCGCGGGATCTTCCTCTGAACGGCGCGCTTGCGACCGTCGCGCACCTCCGTACGCATGACGCTGCGGCCAAAGACGTAGGCGCCGGCATAGACCGGGTTCTCCACGATGTCGCGGACCCGGCTGTAGGTCGGACGGGTCCAGCTCACCTCTCGGTCCGTGCCGCCGCGCGCCCGGACCGGCAGCTCGATCCCCTCGTAGAGAAACCAGAGCATCACCTGCCGCAGGCTCTGAAGCTCGTCGAACTTGCGGAACACCAGATCCAGGACCGAACGGACCCGCTCGTCCGGATCCTTCTCGATCCGCTCCTTGCCGACACGCACATAGCCCGTCGGAACCGACGAGTGCAGCGCTCCCCGCTCGGCCTTCCGGAGCTTGCCTTCCATCATCCGACACCGGATGTTCGACGCCTCAAGCTCGCTCATCGCGCCCTGCACCCCCAGCATGAGGCGGTCTGACGGAATCCGGGGATCGTAGACCGACTGCTCGTCGGCCAGAAGGCATCCGACAAGGGCGCTGTGGTCGATCAGCCGGTGCCACTCCGTTCCGTTTCTCGCAAGCCTGGTTGCGTCCACCGCCAGGATGATGCCGACATCGCCTCGGCAGACCGCCGCAAGCATGCGGTCGAAGCCAGGACGCTCGCAGCCGCCGCCCGAACGGCCCAGATCCTCGTCGATCACCATCGGCTCCGGCCATCCCAGGGCCACGGCCCGGTCCCGCAAGCCATACTGCCACTCGCGGCTGCCGGGATTGTCGAGAACCTGCTTCATGGTGGACTGGCGGACATATATGATCGCTTCGCGGGAAAGGTGATCAGCCGTGATCCTGCTCATCTCGCACCTCCTTCCCGTCCGGTTCCCGCCCGGTCGCCGCCTGCCTGATCATCTCCGCGACCAGCAGGACCAGCCGCTCCCGCCTCTCCCCTTCCAGGAGTCCGTCCGGACCTTCCTCCTCCCGGTCGAACAGCGCCCTCTGGCGGACCTGCCGGGCGACAATCAGGATGACAGCCCAGCGTCAATCAGGATGACAGGGGTGCCGGGGGGCGGCAGGCGGTAACGGAGGGAGGGCACAGCCCGACTGGAGTTACCGCCTGCCGCTGCGGATTTCTCCCCCCTTGCCGGCACCTCACCTGATGTCCGCGGCCGTTCGGACACTGTTCTGCAAAACCCGGTCCAACGAGGTGAGCAGAATGCCCGGACGCCATGTTGCAGATCATCAGGTGAGGCTGTTCATGGAATACGGCAGAACCCGTTCGGTGGAAACCGCGTCGGCGAAGGCCGGCATCGCGCAGCCACCGGCACCCGCATCAAGCGGGACCCGGTGCTTCCGTCGCACAGCAGGACCCCGCGGGGCCGGCGAAGGCCGGACCCGCTGGCCGGGGTCCGGGAGCAGGAGGTGGCGGCGATGCTCGAGGATTGCCCGGGCCTGCGCCCGGCCTGCATCCTCGAGGAGTTGCGGCGCCGCCATCCGGAGCAGGGTCCGGATGTCCGGCGCACCCCGGAGCGGCGGATCGGCGACTGGAAGGCGCAGCACGGCCCCGAGAAGGAGGCCATGTTCCGGCAGAGGCACGAACCGGGCCGGATGGCCCTGCCCACCTTCACCCATCCGAAGGGACTCGGCATCACCATTGCCGGGCAGAAGCCCGGGCACATGCCCTGTCACTTCCGGCTGCCCCGGTCCGGCTTCCGGCATGTCGAGGTGGTGCTCGGCGGCGAGAGCTTCACGGCGCTGGCCGAGGGCCTGCAGGCGGCGCTCCGGCAGCCGGGCGGGGCCCCGAAGGAGCACCGGGCAGGCTACCTGCCTGCAGGCTTCCGCAATCATCGCAAGGAGGATGCCGAGGACATGACCGAACGCTGTCGCCTGCCTTGCCGGCATTACCGGATGACACCTTCACGCAACAACCGCGGCGTGGCCCGTGAGAATGGCGCCACCTGCTGCCCGCACGGCCATCCCGAGCGGGAGATCGGTGATGCGCTGGCCCTGCGGGGCTCGAGGGAGTTCGCCGATCTCGATGCATACCGCACTTTCATCGCCGGCATCGTCGGGCGCTGCAATGCCCGCCGGACTGCCGGGATCAGCACCGAACGGAAGCTGCTGAACCGCCTGCCGAACATGCGCACCACCGGTCACGAGGAGGCCAGCGTGCGCATCACCTCCGCCAGCGGCTTCATCCTGAAGAAGGTGTTCCATGCCGTGCCTTTGCTCATGACGATATCCTCCGTTCATTGATCGATGAACGGATCATCCTCGTGCGATCCCCGGTTGCCCGATCGGAAAACAGACGCCGTCGTTTGCCCGGTTACATCTCGGCAGCACCTGGCAGCCGGCCCTGCCCCGGAAGCGGAAGGGCCCGCCTGCGAAGGCGGTGCACGCGGTCGATCATCGCCACGTGATCCATTCCCCGAAGACCGGGCCGATGGCGCTCATGAACCTGGTCTGTGGCGGCGAGCTCTTCCCGCGCCGGGAATACCGGCGCTGCTTCGGGATGGCGGTGCGCAGCCAGGGCGAGCGTGCGGCCTGCCGGCTGGCGGCGGGCCTGCCGGCGCCGGCCCGTGAGGAGAATTGCGAGGCAATGCCGGCGGCGCAGATCGATACCTGCCTGCAGGAAGGAAGGCTGCCGGAGGTGGGCCGCCTCCGGGCCCGGTCTGCACCGGCGGCCGGTGCCATGCCCACTGCCGGCGCCTGCAGGGCACCGCTCCCGGGCCATGGCGATCTCCTGGTCATGGCCGCGGCGTCATGACCCGCACCGATGATGGTGCCGGCCTGGACCTGACGCTCTCGGAGTTGCGTCTACCGACAATGCGGCAGTTCCGGAAGGATTTTGCCGAGCGGTCCGATGCCGAGGGCTGGCCTGCGGCGCGGTTCCTGGCCACCCTGGCCGGGCACGAGATTGCCGAGCGGGGAAGGCGGCGGGGCCGGCGCCATCCGGGCGAGGCAAGGCTGTTGCCCGGCAAGAGCCTGGCCGGCTTCGACTTCGGTGTGGTGCCGACGATCTCGAAGGCGCAGGTGATGGCGCCGGCCGCCGGCGATGCCCGGCTGGCCCGGGGTGCCTCCTGCCTGCTGTTTGGCCCGCCAGGGACCGATTCATGATGCACACCTCGCTACGTTGTTGTTAATGCACGATATTGTTTGCCGAGCCTGCGGGTAACGGGCCGTTCTCGTCCTCGATGCCGTCAAACAGCGATGGCTGGTCCGGGCAGGGCTTCCTGCCGATATCCGGATTGGCCGGATCGGCGCCGGATATCACCCATGGCGCACCCTTGCAGACCTGCCGGGCGGGAAGCACCTGGTCCCGGATCAACCGGCGAATGACAGGCTGGCCGACACCGAGAGCCTCGGCGGCTTCCGGCAGGATCATCTCGTCTCTCTCCTGCCGCTCTCCCTGGCGATAGACCGGGATCCTGCGCCAGGACCGGAAGGCGCGGACATTCGCCTCTTTCCAGCCATTCCCCTTTCCTGTCTTGCGGCCAAGGCGGTTCAGCAGGCCGGCAATTGCCCGGTCCGGCATCAGCCGGGCCAGCTGCGAAACGATCTCTTCGGTCTCGGCGTCGCTCGAGTAGCGGTGCTGTCCGGTCCTGTTCCTGCGGATGCCGATCGCGGTGTGGTCGCCGCCCTGCCGGTGAATCAGCAACCGGACACGGGAGCCTTCGACCGATGCCACGACTTCCACGAGGGCCGCCCGCAGGATGCGCTTGCGGATCTCGGGGCTCACCTTCACATCGGTCCGGGCCCGCTCCGGATCGGTCCCGAGCGCCAGGCAGGCCTCCCGTTCCTGCATCGACATCCCGCAACTCTCCTGCCTGATGCGCAGACGCGTCAGTGTCGCCTCGATCTCGCTGACCGCGATCAGCCGTTCATTCCATCTGCGCTCGAGTTCGCCGGCAACCTGCCGGTTCCGGGCATCGACCGAATCATGCCGGCGCCAGGCGCGGTCTGCCTCGTAACGGGCACGCTCGAGGGCCGGTTCCGTTTGCCGGACCGTCTCCGATGTCTCCTGCCCGCCCTCCTCGATGGCCCCGAGTGACGCCTCGATGCCGATCGGCTGCAGAACCCGCACGATCTCGCCGCCAATCGCTTCGTCAGCCAACCGGCCACCAAAGGAGATGCACTTCGCCTCGCCGTGGTCGAGAAGGCCGCCCCGGCAATCATGGCGAAGGACATCGGACCGGGTTCCGGTACAGGCGACCCGGATCCGCTGGCCGCAATGCCCGCAGCGCAGCAGCCCGGCAAGCAGTGCCTTGCCACTGCGGACCGCCGCTCGGGTAGAACTTCGATGCATTGTTCGAGATCACGCGCCGGTTCGCCTCGTATTCGTCCCGGGTGATGCAGCCCTCATGATTGTCCCTCTTCAAGACCTGCCACTCGTCCCGGGCCGGATGGTGTCCGCGGCTCACATGCTTGCGCCCGTCGCGGATGCCGGTGCGGCTGCTTCGGCGGCCAAGGACATGGGCGCCGGCATGGACCGGGTTGGTCGGGATGCCGTGGACCCGGCTGCAGCCCGGCAGGCTCCAGCGTATCCGCTCATGCCCCGGCAGCGCCGATGGCAACTCGATGCCTTCCTGGCGCAGCCGGAGATGAAGCCGGCGCACGCTCTGCAACTGCCTGAACCTGCGCAGCACCGGCGACACCGCTTCCCTCACCCGCAGGTCAGGATCCATCTCGATGCCGTCCCTGCCCACCCTGCGGTAGCCGGCCGCAACGAACAGGTAGAGCTCGCCTCTCGCGGCCTTGCGCCGGATACCTTCCTCCGAGCGCTTGCGGATGTTCGAGGCCTCGAGTTCCGACATGGCCCCATGCATGCCCAGGAGCATCCTGTCCGTCGGCAGGCGGGGATCACAGACCGTATTCTCGTCGGCAAGCAGGCAGCCGAGCAGGCCGCGGAACTCGATCAGCGCATGCCACTCGCGGCCATTCCTTGCCAGCCGCGACGCATCCACCGCCAGGATCATGCCGACCTCGCCCCGGCAGACCGCAGCCGGCATGCGATCGAAACCGGCCCGCACGGTGCCGCCGCCGGAGCGCCGGGATCGTCGTCGATCACGGTCACCTCCGGCCAGCCAGGCCCGGCGGCCCGCAGCTTCAGATCATATTGCCGGTTCCGGCTCCCGGAATTGGTGCGGACCTGGTGCATGGTCGATTGCCGGACATGGACGATCGCCGAACGGGACAGGTGTTCAGGCGTGATCCGGTTCATGACCCTCTCCCTTGCCTGTCGCCGCCTGCCGGAGCAGCCTGGCCGGCAGCAGCACCAGTTCCTGCCGTCTTTCCTCCTCCAGAACCCGGTCCGGCCCGTCCGGGTCGAACAGTTCCCCCTGCCGGATCCTTCCTGGTTGCTTCATGCCGAATCCCTCCGTAGGCCGTTGCCGATTGCAGGACGTTATCGACAACCCTGCGCAGTTCCGACAGGGCCCCTCTCGCAAGCCTCGGCGTGGTCCGGACTGCAAGCATCCGGGCTTCCGGCCGGCTCATCCATTCGCCGATGGTCAACGGGCGCCCGTCAGGCAGCCGGACGCAGGGATCGACCCCGCCCGGAGAAGGACGGCAGGAGATCAGCTCGACCTGCGCGTCGAAATACGGGTGGAAACGATAGTGGATCGTCAGCCGGACAGGCCGGCAACGGGCATTGTAACGCTGGACCGCCGGGCACCGGCAGGAGCCATCCTGCCGGTGCGATCGGACCGGCCGGCTGCCGGGTGCCCTGCTGCCGGACCACCGACCTGGTGCAGCGGCTGCAGACGGCACGGAAGGAGCCGGCACCGGAGGCGGCACTGGCGCCGGCAGGCCGGGTTCACCTGCCGATCCTCGATGATCCTGCCCATGTCGGCAAGGACCGGGCGCTCTTCGAGCTCATCCCGGCCCGCCACGAGCGGCGCTCGCTGCCGATCACCGCGGGCCGGCCCTTCCCGGAACGGGACCGGGTCTTTCCGGACCGGACCATGGCGGTGGCGGCGGCAGGCCGCCCGGTGCACCGGGCGGTGATTCCCGGGATGAATGTCGGGAGCTGCCGGCGGCGCGCCGCATTCGAGACCCGCAAACGCCGGCGGCCGGCGAGCCGGGCCACGCAGAAGAACACGCCGACCGGACGGGCCGGAACATCCCGGGACATGCGGCCCGCGGCGCCTCCGGCCCCGCGGGCCGCAGCCGTTTCCGGGCTTCGGTCGAAAAAGCGCCTGCAATCGACGGGAGATCAGGAAAACATCCGCCTTGTCGCGGCGTCAGACTGTCATCCTGATCGACGTGCGGTTCTCATTCAGATTGTCGCCCTACAGGCGGACCTTCAGTTCCATCGCCCTCTCCTTTTGCTCCATCAACGGACAGGAGAAAGTCAGACACGATGTCATGGAGGTGAGCCAGCGCCCGGGGCGCGATCCCGGGCTGGAGGACGGTCGGAAAGAGTTCCGCTTCCGGTCGCGTCATCCAGTCCTGCAGGGCCAGCGGGGATCCGTCCGGCAAGCGGCAGACAAGTGTGACCGAACTTGCCGACGTGCCGCGCCGCACGAGCACAACCGACTTGCCATAATGGGGATGGTGCCGGTACCTGACGGTTAGCCGGGCACCCTTTCTGTAGGCATTGTCATCGGGTTGTCGAATCTGCCAACAAGGTGCTCGTGACGTGCCGGATGAAGCGCTCGGGGCAGCGCTGGGGACGCGACGGCGGCCAGGGTGTCCAGACCTTCCGGGCGCTTCTCAAGTCGGGACGCTTCGACCGGGCATGGGCCGCGCTGGCGCCGCGCCTGAGCCGCAACGGCGGCTGGAAGCCTCCGCAATGCGCCAACGACGACCGGCCGGTCGCGCAGGTCGCGCTCGCCGCGTGATTCGCAGGAAGAACATTAGGGATATAAAAAGTGAACTATACGAGAATCACTCCCTCGCAGAAGAACAGATTTGCCTTGCGTGCGCAGAAATTCTAATTATGGCTCCATCTCACTGATTGACATGTCTTTTTGAATCGGTGTCATTTTTTTCGTGGTCCGGTCCGGCGACCGGCCCTGCGGCCGGAGGGTGATTCGCCGCCCCTGGCGGGCAAAAACGTGCAATTGATCCCATTTTGTTCTTGTACAAGGATCCGTTTCGTGCAAGATGCGGCACATGACACCCCTGTCCGGATACATGAAGGTGATGCGCGAGCTCTGCTCGCGGGCTCCGGACCGGAGAGAAGGGAAGAACGCGCGGATCTCGATGGCCGATATCGCCATGTCCGGCTGTTCCTGCAGTCACCATCCTTCCTGCATGCGCAGCGGCAGATGCTCTCCCGCCAGGGACGCTCCAATGCCCATACCCTCTTCGGTATCGAGACCATCCCGTCCGACAATCATGTCCGCAAGATGCCGGACGGGGTGCCGGCCGGGCATTTCGATCCGGTGTTCCACCATGTGGTGGACGGGCTGAAGCGAAGAGGCGCGCTGGAGAAGCTGCGCCGGCTGAACGGGCATCTGCTGGTTGCACTCGATGGCACCGAATACGTCTCCTCGACCAGGATCGAGTGTCCGAACTGCTCCACGCAGAAGCAGTCCGACGGGACCATCCGCCACTACCATGCCATGGTCGGGGCCAGCATCGTTGCCCCGGGAAGTGCCGGGCTCTTGCCATTGCCGCCGGAGTTCATCACGCCGCAGGACGGTGCAGGCAAGCAGGATTGCGAGCGGGCGGCCGTGAAGCGCTGGCTGGCACGTGTCGGGCCCTGGGCGGCGCGGCTGAAGCCGATCTGCCTGGGTGATGATCTCTATTGCTGCCAGCCGGTCTGCGAGGCGATCGGGAATGCCGGCGGGCACTTCATCCTGACCTGCAAGCCGGGCAACCATACCACGTTATACGAGTATATTCATGGCGTTGCGCTCGACGAGGCCAGGCGGACCAGGCGGCTGGGGGGCAAGCGCAAGCATCATTTCCACTACCGGTGGATGAATGATCTGCCATTGAGGGACGGGCCGGGGGCGATGAAGGTGGGCTGGTTCGAGATCACCGTGACCTCGGAGACCGGCAAGCAGGTCTACTACAGCACCTTCGCCACCGACATCACCATCACCAAAGACAACATCGCCGAGTTGGCCGAGTGTGCCCGCACCCGCTGGACGGTGGAGAATTCGGTATTTCGGGAGCTGAAAAAGTTTTTCCATCTCGAGCACAACTTCGGCCATGGAGAATCGACCGTGTCCAGCGTGCTGGCAATGTTCAACCTGGTTGCCCTTCTCATGCAGAGCGCATGCCAGATGGTCTGCCCCCGGTGGAAGGCAGCGCGCAAGAGGTGGGTGGCCCGCTACCAGATGCTCGATCAGCTGAAGATCCTGGTCAATCATGTCGTCTTCGGCAACTGGGACCAGTTCCTGGTAAGCATCACCACCGACCAGCTTCCGGAACAGCCTCCGTGAAGCACCGCCGGCACTCATGTGCCGGCTACCCAAGCCCCCGACACGCAACCCGAAATAGCCGAAAGTCAAGACATGCTGGAATAATTAGAATTTCTGTTGCGTGCTGCAGTATGTTGACTTGGCTGGAGCTTTCGTTGTCAATAGCCTGCAAGCTGGAACCGGTGGAGACAGGATGCTACCTGAGCCAAGTTAGATGGCGACTCTTATCGAATGGTGACAATTCTCCGGGATTGGGCACGTTCAGCCGGGTACCGGCGGCATTGCAAAGGAGAAATCGAAATGACAAAAGTGATGAATGTGACGCGTCGCCTTTTTGGTGCGACTCTGCTGGGAGCAATGATCTCCGGTGCGGTGAGCGTCGAGCCGGTCTTGGCGCAGGACCGCAGCATCAAGGTCTGGTTTGGCCGCGACAATTTTGTTCCCGAGGACGAGTTCGCCGCTTTCAAGGCCGAAAATCCAGGAATCAATGTCGAGTTCGAAACGATCCGACTTGAAGATGTGAGCGCACAGTTGATCTTGGCAACACGCTCCGGCAACGCGCCGGATATTGTGCAGATCCACGCCCGCGACGTTGCCCAGTTGGCGCAAGGCGGTGTGGTCAAGAATTTCACGCATATGATCGAGGAGTGGAAGCAACGCTTTCCCGAGACCTATAACCAGCTTGCGCCACTGGCGTGGGAAGGTGCTTCGGATTTCGACGGCAACATCTACGGCCTGGCACTCTATGCGCAGTCTATCTACCTGACCTATCGAACCGATTGGCTGGATGAGGCCGGGATTGCCTATCCGCTGGAGACGACCGATCGTGTGCTAGAGGCCGCCAAGGCGATCAGCACGCTGCCGGATGGCGGGGAACGTTTTGGATTCAGCCTGTTGGGGTGCTGCAACAGCCCCACCTGGGAATTGCCTTTGTTTTTGGCCATGGGTGGCCAAATCATAGACGGCGTTCCGCAAGTCGACAGCGAGATCGGCATCGCCTGGATCGATTTCTATCAGGAACTGATGCGCAGCCAGGCGTCTCATCCTGACACGCCGTCATGGGATTCCGGCCAGATGCGCGCCGCATTTATCGGCGAGCGCGCCGGTATCATGAATGAGGGCGAACATATCTATGTCGAGGTCCACAAACAGCTTCCATACGAGGAGGGCAAATGGACCTTTGAACGCCTGCCCACCCGTCCGGGTCAGACCGAGCCGCACGTCCAGTCCGGCTTTGCCTTCCCGTTCATCGTCACCTCGGCCAACGAAGATGAAGAGGCTGCCATGTTGGCGCTTGAATATCTTGCCCGTCCGGATTTTGCAAAGCAGGTTGCCATTCGTTACCAGCCCTCAACCAACACTGCTGTGCCGGAAGATGCTGAATACTTGGCCGCCAAGCCTTGGGCCAAAGATATCGTAGCGCTTTCCTCGAATCTGATCTCGCTGCCAACCCATCCGACCAAAGCGATCCAGATTTTCGACGCATTGAAAGAGTTGCGCAATCGGATGGTCGCAGAACCGGACGCCGATGCCGCGACGTTGGCCGCTGAGGCTCAGGCAGCGTTGAACGCCGCCGCCGGGTTGTAGGCACCTCGGAATCCAACGCTCAGTATGCGAAGGAGCGCGCAACATGTAGCCCGCTCCTTCGCTTTAAGGTGATCTTTCTTGAAGGGAAACGGATCTATGGCATCCTCGACGAGTGCGGGCGATGACCGGTTGACGGCACGCGAGTGGATCAACGATCAGGCAATGAACACGGTCCCATATTTGTTGGTAGTACCGGGCCTGATTTTCGTGATCGGTGTTCTGGGCTATGCCGTTTTTGGCGGATTTGTCCTGTCCCTCAACGAAACCGACATGTTCCTCAACAAATCATTTGTTGGTCTGGAAAATTACATCAAAGTTTTCAATGATCCGCGTTTTCAGGCGTCTTTGCTTCGCACTATTGTTTTTGTCATTTGCAGCATCACGCTTGGCATGGTCATGTCGATGATCTTCGCGCTGACGCTTTATCATGTGGGCTTTGGTCGCCGCTTTTTTCGCGGCATGAGCCTGGTTCCTTACTTCGTCTCGGGCATTGCGACGGCGGTCATGTTCCGCTTCGTTTTTACCACCAGCGGTGGCTTCGCCAATTACGTGCTGTATAAGTTCGGGCTGCCGACTCCGTCCTGGCTTGGCGATCCCTGTCTTGCCTTCATGGTGGCGGTGTTTGCCAATTGCTGGCACATGGTGCCCTTTGCCACCCTGATCCTGCTCGGCGGATTGCAGACCGTTGACAGGGAAATATACGATGCCGCCACTATAGACGGCGCCTCGGGAACCCAGACATTTTTTCGCATTACCCTGCCGATGATCAAACCGATGCTGGGTGTCAGTCTGATCTGGGTTTCCTATATCAGTTTCAGCACTTTCGACATCATCCTCGCCTTGACGTTCGGGGGCCCGCAGCGGGCCACTGAAGTTGTTTCGATGTATATGTATCAGCTCGCGTTCCTGCAGCTCGATTTCGGTCAGGGTGCGGTTCTGATGGTTGTCATACTGTCGATCAACACTCTGCTGAGCCTAGTCTATATCTATTACTTTGTTCTGGCTGACCGGAGTGACGAGAAGGACGCCAAGGCATGAGCACAACAATGAACCGTCGCAGCGGACGCGCCTTCCATCGTGAGCACGGCACTCTGCAGCACTTGCTGAAGCGAAGCCAACGGTTCCTGCTTATTGGCCTGCCCCTGACCTTTCTGGTTATCTGGGCGATGGTGCCGATCCTTTGGGCCTTCATGGCCTCGCTCAAGGAACCATTGGAAATCTACGAATCGAACACATTCTTCCCGCGCGATCCGTCGCTGGAAGCGTATAAAACGGTACTCGCGATTGACGGCTTCGGCGTGTGGATGTTCAACAGCGTGCTGGTGACGGTCGTGGCAACCATTGTTCCTTTAATCCTGAGTATTCTGGCCGCCTATGGATTTTCCCGCTATTTCTTCCGTTTCCGTCATGTATTGCTGCTGCTTTACTTGATCCCGCGGATCATTCCTCGGGTCAGCCTGATTGTGCCATTGAATGATCTGATGACCAATCTGGGGCTGATTAACACGTATTGGGTACTCTACATCACGTATATTGCCAGCGCTGTGCCGCTTTCAACTTGGATACTTGTTGGTTTCTTCAAGGCAGTCCCCAGGGAGATCGAGGAGTCCGCGACCATCGACGGCGCCAATATGTGGAATCGCTTGCGCTATGTGATCCTGCCAATCGCCTGGCCAGGAGTTGTCACTGCCGCTGTATTATGTGTTCGCGAAGGCTGGAACGAATTTGCGTTTGTCTTAGCGCTGGTCACCGAGTCCGGTATGCGCACGCTGCCCTATGCGCTTTATACGCTGAGGGATTCCATGGGCGTGCAGAATTTTGCCGTCTACAACGCTTTCACCATTCTCACAGTTTTGCCGCTGCTGGTTGTCTATCTGCTTCTCGAGCGCCGCGTGGTCGAGAGTATTGTGACCGGTGCGGTAAAGTAAAAGCGAGACCTGAGCCATGAACGACAGTTTTGTAGAATTTCGCGAACTGGAAAAGAGCTTCGGCTCGACCTCAGTCCTGCATGGTATCAACTTGCAAATTGAGGAAGGTGGCTTTGTTGTCCTAGTTGGACCTTCAGGATGCGGCAAGTCGACCTTGTTGCGCATGACCGCCGGGCTTGAAGCGATTAGTTCTGGTCAGATCAGCATTGCTGATCGAGTGGTGAATCGAGTGCCTCCCAAGGACCGCGGCATCGCTATGGTTTTTCAATCCTATGCGCTTTATCCACACATGAGCGTGGCTGATAATCTCTCGTTCAGTTTGAAGATGAACAAAACTCCGCTGGAACGGATCGCGGAGAGCATTAAGGGCGCAGCGTCGATCCTGCAGCTCTCACCGCTGCTTCAGCGTCTGCCGGGGCAACTTTCAGGCGGTCAGCGTCAACGTGTTGCCATGGGTCGGGCTCTGGTGCGCGAGCCGGCGGTCTTCCTGTTTGATGAACCGCTCTCTAACCTCGATGCCAAATTGCGGGTCGAGATGCGCGCCGAGATCAAGGCCCTGCATCAGCGCCTGGAAGCGACAACGATCTATGTCACTCACGACCAGATCGAGGCCATGACGATGGCCGACAAGGTTGTGGTGATGAATGACGGCCGCATCGAACAGGTCGGCGCACCACTTGAGACTTACGATCGTCCCGAAAACTTGTTCGTTGCCGATTTCCTGGGTTCGCCTGCAATGAATCTGTTGCCGGGAAAGGTCGTGTTCGGTGACGGTCCTATGGAAGTCGAGCTCGAGAATGGCTTGCGACTGCCGCTGCCAGAAGGCCGCGAACTGCGTCCGGATCAACAGATCATCTATGGCATACGCCCGGAACATGTGGTCCTGTGCGACGACGATCACGGTCTTCCAGCAACCCTGACATTGATTGAGCCGGCAGGCTGGGAAACGCATCTGCATGCTGACCTCGCTGGCGTCCCGCTTCGTGTGCTTTCCGTCGAGCGGGTGCGCGCAAGACCCGGAGACAGTGCCCGTTTAGCCATCGATACCCGCCAGTTACACCTGTTTGATCCGGGCACAGGAAGGCGCATCTGACTGGCTCGATTGGTCCTTCCCAGTCCCTCTATTGCTCGCCCGAACCAATGTCTTGCGATGAATGACCCGGAAACTTTGCATGCCCAGCAGCCGTCAATTCGATACACCGCCCCGTCGGATGGCCGATGCGGTACGAATTCTCTCCGTCGATGCCATCGAGAAAGCAAAATCCGGTCATCCGGGCATGCCGTTGGGGATGGCCGACGCCGCCGTGGCGTTGTTCGGTACGGCGATGAGGTTTGACCCGGACGCACCTTTGTGGCCAGATCGCGATCGTTTTGTGCTCTCGGCCGGACATGGTTCGATGCTGCTCTATTCAGCGCTGCATTTGATCGGGTATCCAGGCTTCGGTATTGAAACCCTGAAGAATTTTCGCCAATGGCGTTCGATTGCCGCGGGCCACCCCGAAGTCGAACAGGCGCATGGGATCGAAACCACCACTGGCCCTCTGGGTCAGGGGATCGCTACCGCCGTTGGAATGGCCCTGGCCGAGCGTATTCTTGCCACCAAATTCGGCGAGGATCTGGTCGACCACTACACTTACGTGATCTGCGGAGATGGCTGCTTGATGGAGGGCCTCAGTCACGAGGGTGCGTCCCTCGCCGGGCATTTGCGGCTGTCTAAGTTGATCGTACTCTACGATGACAATGATGTCAGCATCGACGGGCCAACTAGTCTTTCCTACAGCGAGGACGCGACACAGCGGTTCGAATCCTATGGTTGGCGCGTAGAGATGGTCGATGGCCATGATGTGGAGGCGGTCGCCGCGGCATTGGCGTTTGCGCGGCAGGCAGATCGCCCGACGCTGATACGTTGCAAAACAGTGATCGGCTTTGGTGCGCCCAATATGGCAGGTGATCCGGCGGTGCATTCTGGCGCGCTGGGTGCCGAGGAGATTGCCGAAACCCGCGCTAAGCTGGGTTGGGAGCATCCGCCATTTGTTGTGCCGGCAGAGATCAAATCAGCTTGGGAGGGCTTTGCCAGCCCCGGTCGGCAATCACACCAGGAATGGCAAGAACGCCTGTCCGCGGCTGAGCCAAAACGGCGCCAGGATTTTGAAGATGCCCTGGATGGCAAGATCACCGATGACTTGCCGACGCTGATTGCCGAGTACAAGCGATGGGCACAGAAAGCCAACAAGGTTGAGGCCACCCGTTTTGCTTCCGGACATGTGCTGGAACGGTTGGTCCCTGCGATCCCGACATTGTTGGGCGGATCAGCAGATTTGACACCGGCCAACAACACGCAGACCGAGGGCCGCACCGGCATTGACGTTCAGTCCTTTGAGGGCGGTTATATTCATTACGGGGCGCGCGAACATGGCATGGCTGCGGTGATGAATGGCATAGCTCTCCACAAGGGGTTGATCCCGTTTGCTGGCACGTTTTTGGCATTCACCGATTATGCGCGTCCGGCAATTCGCCTAGGCGCACTGATGCAACAGCAAGTCATTCATGTGATGACCCATGATTCTGTTTGCCTTGGAGAAGACGGACCCACCCACCAGCCGATCGAGCATCTCGCCAGCTTGCGCGCCATGCCGGGTTTGCTGACCTTTAGGCCCGCGGATGCGGTAGAGGTTGGCGAATGCTGGGAATTGGCAATCGGCTATCGCGACGGTCCATCGGTGATCGCTCTCAGCCGACACCCAGTGGCTTTGGTGCGCCACGAAGCCAATGATTCAAATCTTTGTGCCCGAGGCGCTTATATTCTCGCCGAGGCCTCCGGTGAGCCCGTTGTCTCGATTGCTGCAACCGGCGCCGAGGTCGGCCTCGCGTTAGAGGCGCGGCGTCAGCTAGAAGCCGAGGGAATTGGAACCCGCGTCATCTCCATGCCTTGCGTCGAGTTGTTCGAAATGCAGGATCCGGCCTGGCAGCAAGAAATTCTCGGCGAGGCACCAATGCGAATGGCCGTCGAAGCTGCAGTGCGGCAGGGATGGGACCGCTATATCGGGCGCGAAGGCAGTTTCATCGGCATGTCCGGCTTTGGCGCTTCCGCACCGGCCGAAGTGCTGTTCGAACAATTTGGCATCACACCGGAGGCCATAGTGTCCGAGGCCCGCAAACGCCTGAACGAACTTGCGGCCTGATCGTCGGTGTTGTTTGGAGTGCCGACGCGCGTGCCTAGTCGAATGACATAGCCAATAACATTCGTGGGCCTGAAAACCGCAGTTTAGCCAATATCGTGCTCTAAATCATCCGCACTGACCCGACCCGAGCATTTGCGATTGCCGCCGGATTGCCAAGCCGCACGAACAGAACCGGAGATAAAGATGGAAACTGCGAAGACCAGACTGAACCAGAAGCTGGATCGAATTCGCGGCGGTGCCTACCGGCCGCAGGACTTCATCATCGCGGACGCCAAGGACGGCGATATGGGCGGCGGCGCGGGTGCGATGGGGATCGACCAAAAGACCGGCCTGGCCCACCCGGCCGCGGTCTACCGGTCCGCAATGAAAGAAGTGGTCGCCTCTGATCTGGTGGACATCATGCTGATGTCGCTTGCCTCGGCCGAGGCGCTGGCGGCAGATGGTGTTTTTGCCGCAAGCGACGTAACCCCGGCTGTGCGTCTGAACGAGGGGACCGACATCTGGGGCCATCGCGGCGCGGATTACAGAAATCACCAAGCGCGCCCGTTCCGGACCGCCAGGCTTGACCGCGCGCGCGCACTTTGCGACCTAGGCCTCTATGCAGTGACCATCTACAACGACGTTGACCGCGACGTGGCGACGCTGAATGCCTATTCCGAATTCCGTGATCAGGCCAGCGGGGCCGGGATGCGGCATATTCTGGAAGTGTTCAATCCCGCATTTCCCATTGATACCGCTGGAGAAGAAATCGGCTTTTTCATCAACGATGCAATCGTGCGCTGTCTTGCCGGTGTGGCCCACGCTGAACGACCGTTATTTCTGAAAATGCAATTCAACGGCGCGCGTGCGATGGCCGAGCTTGCGGCTTTCGATCCCGAAAACCTGATCGTCGGGATCCTGGGCGGCAGCGCCGGGACAACGCGCGACACGTTCGAGTTGATCAGCCAGGCCGAGCGGTTCGGCGCGCGTGTCGCCCTGTTCGGACGCAAGATCTACTTCGCCGAGGATTCCGTGGAAATCGTCCGCTCGATGCGCCTGGTGGTCGAAGGCAAGCTTTCACCCGCCGAGGCGGTCAAGGCCTATCATGATCACCTTCGCAAGAAGGGGCTGACGTCAACCAGATCGCTTGAAGATGATCTGCTGGTGACCGACCCGATATTGCTGCCCGAAGCGCAATGAGACTGGGTTCGCAGAAACGCAAAGGCATTGTCACCGGGGGGACGTGGTGCGCGGATCACAATAAATGCGTCTCGCATTGGCCCGGCGAAGAGGAAGTGGTGGAAATCCTGACCAACGAGGTGCGCGGCGGCGGCTCGGCCTGCAATCTTGCCATCGATTTGAAACGTCTGGACCCAGATTTCTCGGTCTCTACAATCGGCCTTATTGGCGACGACGAAGACGGTCGCACGTTGATTGCCGAGGCCGATGCCGCTGGTATCGACCTATCCGGCCTAGTAATCGCCGAGAACGGCAGCACATCGCACACCGACGCTTTCACCGCGGCTGACACCGGGCGGCGCACACATCTGTATTTGCCGGGAACAGCCGCCCAGCTGACCCCGGATCACTTTGATTTCTCGGGGGTTATGGCCCGTATTCTGCATCTTGGCCTGCCAGGCCTTCATGCCAAACTGGATAGCGCCTGGGGCGATGACGTGAATGGCTGGGTGACAGTGCTGAAAAGGGCGCGCGCGGCCGGTATCGCGACGAACCTCGAACTGTGCTCGATCCCGGCAGAACGCATTGCGCAAATCGTCCGTCCCTGCCTTGCCCATCTCGATCTACTGGTCGTGAATGATTTCGAGATCGCCGCAATCGCCGGGCTGGAGACCGGGCATGGGGTGGAGGTGGATGTGGAGCAATGCCTGAGCGCCGCCCGCAAGGTGTTGTCAAAAGGCTCGATGCAGCTGGTCGTCGCGCATTTTCCCGGCGGAGCGGTCGCGGTAGGCCCGGGCGGCGAGGAAGTCTTGAAACCGTCGTTGGACATCCCGGCGGAGGCGATTCAGGGCACCAACGGCGCCGGTGATGCCTTCGCTTCAGGTTTGCTCTATGGCCTGCATCAAGAATGGAGCGTGACGGAAGCAATAGAGCTTGGCCATGCAGCGGCTGCGGCATCGGTGCGCGGGCTGGGGACAACGGACACAGTGGTTTCATGGCGGGAGTGTCTTGAACTGGCATCCTGTTGGGGCTGGCAAAACTGATTTTGGGAAGCGCCTACAGCTCCACCTGAGTTCAGATATTTTTTGAAGGCTCAGTTTCCAAATCGCATGCATGACCTGTCGATTGCGTTTGCGAGGCACGCGCGAGGCGAGGCGTTGTCCAGCTCGACCTGCTGGAACCATCGCAGGCAGTCGTCGAGATGCTTGGTCGCGATCGTGATCCGGCCGCAGTCGCGGGCATGCCAGCGTGCGACCTCCCGATCGATGTCGTCGATCCCGACCTCGGCCAGGGCCACTCCGCCGCGATCCAGGCGATCAAGGAAGCCGTCGACGGCACGCAGGCGGCAGCGAACCGTCGCGCTGTAGGTTCCTGAATTAATCCGATCTGATCGGCACGTTCCGTCCCGGATTGCTTCGTGCACGGATTGCCGGGTTTCCGGTACAATGCGGGACGCCGGCACCGGCCTCTTCCTTTCCCGGCCGACGCCCTTTCCAGGGAGCGCTTCCCAGGCAGACACCCTTTCCGATGAGCGTCCGGACGGTATCCTGTCCGGGAGCGCGGCCGCTCCGTCCGGGCACCGGTTCCGTGCGGCATGCCATGGGCCGCGCTCGCGAACGGGGAGGAGGGTGGCCGGCGCGAATTGCACTTCGCCGGGCTATGGGCGGGCAACTGCAAATCCGATACGAAACGAAGCTTTCCGCCGGGGAGCACGTTGGCACGGAAGCCTGGCGCCACGCCGGACTGGAGGTTTGCCCGAACCATCCGGACGGCGGCTGCTCCCTGTCCCGTCACGGCACCTGCGGGCGCAAGATCCCCGCAGGCACGCGGGTTGCGCGGTGGCGCTGCCCGGAATCGCACACCACCTTCAGCCTCCTGCCGGACTGCCTGGCGACGCGGACGCCGGAGCAGGTCGAGGAGGCCGTGGTCGTCTTCGAGACCGCGCCGGGCGTGCAGGCGGCGGCGCGGCAGGCCCGCCCGGGCCATCACATCTCCGACCGCGGGGCCGAGCGGTGCCGGATCCGGTGGCGGGCCCGATCCATCCACCGCTTCCTGGCCATCGTCATCGGCCTGTTCCCGGACCTGTTCCGGGGCGTGGCGCCGGAGGTCGGCGCCTTCCGGGCGCGGCTCGGCACGGAATCCGCCCCGGGAGAACTGCGCGGCCTCTGCGCCGGCCATCTCCGGCACCTGCCGCCGCCCGTCGGATTCCGTCCCCCCGGATCCGGCCCCGGCAGCCTTCCGGAAAGGGAAAGATCGAACGCTGGTTCAGGACTGTCGGGCGCAGCGTCCCGGAGAGGCTCGAGGACGGGGACACCCGCGACCTCGAGGCCATGAACCGCCGGCTTCACGCCTGGATCGAGGGCGAGTACCACGCCCGCCCCCATCGCGGCCTCGGCGGCATGGCCCCGCTCGACAGGTGGTCCGCCACCGCCGGCGGCGTCCGCCATCCCGGTCCCGGGCTCGATCTCGACGAGCTGTTCCTGTTCGAGGCGAAGCGCCGGGTCGCGAAGGACCGCACCGCCGGCCTCGGGAGCCGGGCCGGCGACGCCCCTGGACGTGCATGCCAACGCCGCCGCCAGGCGCGGCGGGGGCCAAGACGGGCCGCCGGCCTCGTCCATCGCCTTCCGCGACCTCGGCAGGAACGGGGAGGACGGGCGATGATCCGGAAGCACTTCGCCTTCACCCGGGAGCCATTCGCCGACCGGATCGAGGCAGACGAGATGTTCGAGCATCGCGCCCATGCCGAAGCCGGCGCCCGGATCCGCCACCTCCTCGATCTGCGCGGCATCGGCCTCATGACCGGGGAGGTCGGATGCGGCAAGACCACCGCCTGCCGGCACGTGATCCCGACGCTGCATTCCGGGCTCTGCCGGGTCGGCTGCGTCGCGCTGACGACCGGAAGCGTCCTCGACATCTGCAACATGATCGCCCGGGCCTTCGGGCTGGAGGTCCGGCGCTCCCGCGCCGCCGCCTGCAGCGCCATCCGCGCCGGGATCTCCCGCCTGGCCCGGGAGGCCCGGCAGACGCCGGTGCTGGTCGTCGACGAGGCCCGGCACCTGCGGCCCGGGATCCTCGAGGAGCTGCGGCTCCTCACCAATCACGACATGGATTCCGAGGGCCGGCTCTGCCTGCTGCCGGTCGGGCTCGGCGAGATCCGCAAGCGGCTGGCCATGGCCATGTGCGAGTCGCTGGCGCAGCGCCTGGTGGTGCGCTGCCATCTCGGCGGCCTGGAGCGCGACGAGGTGGAGCCCTGCCTGAAGCACCGGCTTCGCCTGGCGGGCGCCGCCGACGTCCCGGTCTTCACCCCGAACGTCGTCGAGGAGCTGGCGCAGAATGCGATTCCTGCGCCCGTGACGGGCAATTTACATTCTGGTCGATTTCGGCTAGAGGTTTGCATACGTTTGCGAAAGGCGCAGACTGACGCCTTGCCTGGTGTTCAGGTAGAGGATTTCGGACATCGAAAACTGAGGGGAAATATCTTGAAAACCATCACTCGACTCACTCTCGCGGGGGCGGCGCTTGCGCTCTATTCCGGCACCGCGATCGCCGGATGCGGTATTTCCGGCGGCAATATCAACGTTCTGGCCAATGACTTCCCGGCCTTGCACGCGGTTGTGTCAACGGCCGAGGAATGTGCCGGAGACGGGGTAACCTTCGCCAAGAACCATACTGCCCAGCACCGCGAAATCCAGGTTGCTGCCCTGACGGCCGATCCGGCCGAATACACTTCCGTGATCGTTGCCAATTCGTCGATCGTTCCGCTTCTGAACGATGGCCTGATTCGACCTCTCGACGATTTGGTCGCCGAGCATGGAAGTCATCTTGGCAAGAACCAGATGATCACCATTGACGGCAAGGTCATGGCAATCGCGTTCATGGCCAACGCCCAGCACCTGGTGGTGCGCCAGGATATTCTTGATCAGGTCGGCCTTGACGCGCCGAAGACCTACGAAGAGGTTCTGGCGGCGGCCGAGGCAATACGCGCAGCGGGAATCATGGAGTATCCGTTCGCCATGCTCACCAAGTCCGACTGGAATCTCGGTGAAGAGTTCGTGAACATGTATATCGGCCATGGCGGAGAATTCTTCGTGGAAGGCACCGCCGAGCCTTCGGTCAAAAACGAGGCCGGGCTGGCAACGCTCAACATGATGAAGGCGCTGATGGAGTATTCCAACCCCGATTTCCTGACCTACAACACGTCCGCCGTCGCCCCGATCTGGGAAGCCGGCAACCTGGCCATGGCGGAGATGTGGGCGTCATCGATGGGACAACTCATCGACGAGGAAGGATCCACTCCGGAGGTATCGGAGAATACCCAACCGGTCGGCGCACCGACGGTAGCCGGCGGGTCGACACCATCCTCCACCCTGTGGTGGGACGGCTTCACGATTGCCAAGAACATTTCCGACGAGGATGCCGAAGCCAGCTTCATTGCCATGGTTAACGGCGTTTCGGATGACATGGTGATGGCCAATAATGACCTGGCGGTCTGGCTGTCGAACGCCTACGTGCCCGGCAAGGCCGCCGAGGGTGTGGCTGTAGTTGCCTCCATGGGCGCCGAGCCATATCCGATGCTGCCCTATATGGGCCTTCTGCACCAGGCATTCTTCGAGGAATTGCCTGATTTCCTTCAAGGCAACCGGAGCGCCGAACAGACGCTGGCTGATATTGAGGCCTCGTATATCACCAAGGCAAAAGAGACGGGCTTCCTGCAATAGCAGGCGGCGAGGCAGGGCCCTTGAAGGGCCCTGCCTCCTTCAGGGACATCACCCTTGCCGCATCGGGCTTTCATCTGGTTCATCCTGCCATCGCTTGCGGCGATGATACTTTTCATCGCGCTCCCCATCGTCTCGGTTGCGATCCAGTCATTCTTTGTCGAACACGAGCAGGTGCTGGTCGAAGTCGAGAACTGCACCCCGTTCAAATGCGAAACCATCGTCTCGGTCGACACCGAAGCCTCGGCAAAACTGAATGAAGGTCAGCCGCTCGGCCAGTTCAACTGGTTCGGCACCTATACCAACCGCAACCACATGGCCTTTGACGAGATTGCGGCTGCATGGCAGGACTCGCAGGGGCTTGACGAGTTTGCCTCCTTCGTTTTCGGCCTTCCCTTCTACAAGGCGTTGGCATTCACGCTGACCTATACCGCCGTGGTCACCCCCTTCGTCCTGGCTCTCGGGCTGGTCATTGCACTGGGCGTCAACGCGTTGCCGGCTGTCACCAAGGGTCCGACAATCTTCGCATCACTGCTGCCAATGATCGTGACGCCGCTGATCGGTTCACTGATCCTGTTCTGGATGGTCGATGCCGACGGCATCATCGGCGCGACCCTGCAACTGATATTCGACCAGCCGAAGCTCAGCCTGAAGGCGTCAGCGCCGCTGACCTGGATCATGCTGATCGTCTACGGGATCTGGCACAGCGCACCCTTCAGTTTCATCGTCTTCTATGCCGGGCTGCAGACGGTCCCGCACGAAACCCTCGAAGCGGCACAAATCGACGGCGCCAGCCGCTGGATGCGTATTCGCTGCGTGGTGATTCCCCACATGATGCCGCTCGTGGTGTTCATCACGCTGATGCAGTTGATGGACAATTTCCGGGTATTCGAGCCGATCGTCGGCTTCTCCGCCTCGGCAAAGGCGACCTCGCTGAGCTGGATCGTCTTCAACGATCTCAGGGGCGACACCAAGCTCTTCGGTTCGGCTGCCGCCACCTCGATGCTGACCATCATCGGCGTCGCAATCCTGCTCGCCCCGGTGCTGATCCGCACCTGGCGCGATTTTGGCCGCAAGGCATAGGGGGAACCGGAATGGCAGCACCAAAGGACCGCCGCTCATCATTCCTGGTCTTCGTTTCGACCGGCCTGATCGTATTCTGGCTGATGATCGCCACCGGCCCGTTCCTGTGGACCGTCTGGGGATCCTTCAAGGTTCAGGGCGATTTCTTCTCCAAGGCCGACTGGCGAAATGCCGTCCATGGAGTTCGCACGGTTGCCGAGACCGGGGGAGCCTTTACCGGCGACGGCTATTTCGGGGCTTGGATCAAGGAAGAGTTCTGGCTGAATGTCATCAATACATGCATCGTGGTGTTCTTCACCGTCATCATTTCACTGACCCTTGGCACCCTCGGCGGTTATGCCCTGGCCCGTTCCGGCTTCCGATATGCCTTCTGGATCCTGATTGCCGCCCTGGTCTTCCGGGCAATGCCTCACATTACCCTGGTATCCGGGTATCTCCTGCCCTTCTTCGAATGGAATTTGTGGGGACATCTGGCGACGACGATCATTGTGCTGGTGGCAATCAACCAGCCATTTACCCTGTGGATGCTGCATTCATTCTTCCTCAACATTCCCCGCGAACTGGATGAAAGCGCAATCGTGGACGGGTGCACCCGCTTCCAGGCATTCAGGCATGTCATCATTCCCGTCATGTGGCCCGGAGTCATCACTACCGGGCTGTTCTCGTTCCTGCTCGCCTACAATGACTTTGCCATCACCTCGATGCTGCTTTCGCAGGAAAACCAGACCATGGTGCCCAGGATCGCCAGCTTCCTGGGCACCGTTCGGGAACAGGGGAACGTGATGTTTGCGGTGGCGGCGGTGGTCAGCGCCATGGTGCCGCTCTTCTTCCTTGTCCTGTTCTTCCAGCGACAGATTGTCAGCGGGCTGACCGCCGGCGCCGTAAAGGGTTAGATCCGATGTCCGCCATTCAGCACGCCAAGACGCTGGTCAACGCCTTTCACACCGCCCTTGATCTGGCGCCTGCCGACGAGGCGGCTGACGTTTGCTCGGCGGCATTGGCACCTGGTCACCGATATGGCGGGGTTCACCCCTTCAATGTGATCTGCTCGCCGGAACTGGTCGGCACGTCGGTCTGGGCGCCCATGAAGAATGCCATGCCGGTCCTGCAGCGTCGCCCGGACATCCTGTTCTCCGGTTGGCACCACATGGACCAGGAGGCCGCCATCTGGGTGGTCTCGATGGGGAAGTTCCTTGGCGACTTCACCAATCCCTGGCTGGGTATCCCGCCAACCGGAAAAACTACCTATGTACCATATGTTGCCTTCTACCGGATCGAGGAGGGTGCGATTGTCGAGACTGTGGAATTCCTCGACATTCTGTCGGTCCTGACCCAGGCCGGGCACAATCCCTGCGCCGGCAGCCAGACCGCCGCACATCTGATGTCCCCCGGTCCGTTGACTCATGACGGCATCCTCGACGTCCCGCAAGACCCAAGTGCCAGCGCTGCCAGCTTTACCCTGACCCAGGGGATGTTGGCCGAACTGGTTGAAGGCGGGATGACGTCACCGTCTGACCACCTGGCGCGGTGGTGGCATCCCGACATGAACTGGCATGGGCCGGCCGGCATTGGTGCCTGTCTCGGCCTGTCCGGTTATCAGCGAGGACATACCCGCCCGTTCGCGGATCGACTTGAATTTGTCGACGCCTTCGACGAGACTGCGGCCACCGCCGAAGGAAACTACAGCGCCTTCCTGTGGTGGCCCTGCCTGGCCATGCGCAATTCCGGTGACTACATGGGTGCGCCCGCCAATGGGGCGCTGGCCGAGATGCGGGTTGTCGATGTCTATCGGCGCCAGGGCGACAAGCTGGCAGAGAACTGGATATTCATCGACATGCTGCATTTCCTCCTGCAGCAGGGAATCGATCTCTTGTCCGACATCAGGGAGCAGGGTGATGCAGAGATTCCAGCCTGAACGGCGAAACTCCCACCACCCGGCACGTCCGCTTTCACGAGCCGATATGCCAGGCGGATTTGACATTTCGCTGAGAAACTTCACGCAGAACCGCGCCGTCCGGCTACCACGGGACCCTGGCCCGGCTCAGGATCTCGCCGGTTTTGACCCCGCCTACCGCAACATCATCGATTATGTCGTGCGCATCACCCACCGGATCTGGGAGACCGACCGCCGGGAGGTTGAATATATCGGTGATTGCTACGCGCCGGACAGCCTGGTCTATGATGATTACGGGCTGCAGATCGGCAGCAGCAAGATCATCGCCGATACCCATCACACCACGGCGGCGTTTCCAGACATCATCCTGGATGCCGAGGAAGTGATCTGGGCAGGAGATGCAAGGATCGCCTTCCACACGTCGCACCTGACCCGGATCACCGGCACCAATACCGGGCCCAGCCGCCATGGCGATGCCAGCGGTGCACGGATCAATGTGCCGGTCATTGCAAATTGCGTGGCCCTCGAGAACGACATCTTCCTCGAACATGTCCTCTACAATACCTCGGCAATGCTTCGGCAACTGGGCATTGACCTCTGGGAGGAGGCCCGGAGGCAGGTCGCGGACCGCCCGGCAGGCTGGCCGCGCAGTCCCGAGACCTGGGACCAGCTGCGTGCAGCCGCCTCGCCGGCACGGCCAATTTGCGAGACGGAGCCGGTCGCGGGTTTCGATCCCGACGCCCGTGCCCGCACTATTCACGACAACGTCTGGAACGGGAGCGGCAGTGCACTGGCCAGCCATTACGACCCCGATCTGAGATTCGAGGGAACAACGGGGAGGCAATTCTCGGGCATTGATGCCTATCGGGGCTACGTGGCCGAGTTGCGTGCCGCCTTTCCCGGTCTCGAACTGCAGGTCGACGAGGTCTACTGGATGGGAAACGAGGCTGACGGCTACCTGGTTTCGACCCGCTGGAGCGCCGAGGGATCACACAGCGGCGGGACGCTCTACCGCGACCCGACCGGTGCCCCCTGCCAGCTCTGGGGAATCACCCAATGGCGAATCGAAGGCGGCAAGATTCGCCAGGAATGGCAGCTGTTCAACGAATTCGACCTGATGATGCAGATCGTCGATGCCCGCAACCGTCGATGAGCTGCAATCCGCCAAGGCCGTCGTGCAGGCGGCAAACCGCGATATCGACACTTCCGGCCCGCAGGATGTGGCCAGGGCAATCGCCAACCATGTCGCTGCCGATTACCGTTGGCGCGGCATGCACCCCTTCAACGAACTGGCCAGTGCCGAGGCGGTCGCCGAGGCGTTCTGGGAACCGCTGAAGGTAGCGATGGCGCCGCTGCAGCGCCGGGCCGACATGTTCCTGGCCGGTGCCAACCAGGTCGATGACTGGTCAACCATCTGGGTGGTCGAAATGGGACACCTCATGGGGATCTGGGAGCGGCCCTGGCTCGGTGTTGCGCCAACCGGCAAGCTTGCATTCCTCCGCTACGCCGAGTTTCACCGCATCGACAACGGCAAACTGGCCGAAACCGCCTGCTTCGTCGACATCCTGAACCTGCTGGCGCTGTCAGGGCACACATCCATCCCCGAGGTCACCGGCTCCGAGGTGCTCACCCCCGGCCCGCGCAATCATGACGGCCTTCTCCATCACCCGCAGCCCCCGGAAGAAGGCCGAAGAACGGTCGAGCTGATCGCCGCCATGATCGCCGATCTGCGCGGCCAATCCCTCTGCTCGCCGGAGCGACACCTGGCCCGTTTCTGGACCGGCGACATGTGCTGGTTCGGCCCTGGCGGCATCGGGGCCAGTGCCTTCCATCACGGGTACCGGCGCGGCCATTCGGGACCATTCGAGGAGGGCCTGGAATTCATTCGCTATCGGGAACATGTTACCCGCATCGGCGAGGGCCACTTCGGCGGCTTTTTCGGCTATCCCAGCCTGACCATGCGCTCCAGAGGCTATCTCGGCCTGCCCGCCAGCGACACACCGGCCGACATGCGAATTGTTGATCTCTACCGACGCCAGGGCGACCGCCTGGCCGAAAACTGGATCTTCATCGACATCCCGCATTTCCTGGCCATGCAGGGGATCCACATTCTTCCGATCTGAGCCAGAGCCTGCCGCCTACTGCCGGGCTCAGCTCAACCGCCTGCCGGAAGCGGGGGCAGTCCAAGTTCCCTGAGAAACGCATTGTGCGTCGCCGCTGACACCTGGATCTGCTTCTCGATCTCGACCAACTCGTTGTGCGTATCCAAGAGGTCGATCTGGACCTCCGGCTTGGCTGTGCTGACATAGCGGGAGATGTTCAGATTGTAATCGTTGTCCTCGATCTCGCTCATCTTCACTCGTCTGGCGTAGCGCTCAATGCTCTCCGGACGCTGCATGTAGGTGTCGACGATCTTCTCGATATGTTCGTCCGAAAGGACATTCTGCCGTTTGCCCTTCTCGAAATGCTCGGACGCGTTGATGAACAGGACGTCATCGGGTTTCTTGCACTTCTTCAGGACAAGGATGCAGACCGGGATGCCGGTCCAGTAGAACAGCTTTGCCGGCAGGCCGATGATGGTGTCGATATGGCCATCGTCGAGAAGCTTGCGGCGGATTCTTGCCTCTGCGCCGCCACGGAACAGCACGCCATGCGGCAGGATGATTGCCATCACTCCATCGTCATTGAGGTAGTGAAACCCGTGCAGCAGGAACGCGAAGTCCGCCGCCGACTTCGGGGCCATCCCGTAATTCTTGAAGCGCACATCCTCACCCAGCGCCTCGGTCGGGGTCCAGCGGTAGCTGAATGGAGGGTTGGCAACCACGGCATCGAAATGCGGCTTTTTCGCCGGGTTCGTCTCGCGGAGCATGTCCCAGTCATTGGTCAGCGTGTCGCCGTGGCAGATCTCGAACTCCGTGTCCTTCACCCCGTGCAGCAGCATGTTCATCCGCGCCAGGTTGTAGGTGGTGATGTTCTTCTCCTGTCCGTAGATCTTGCCGATGCCGCGTGGCCCCATGCGCTTGCGCACGTTGAGCAGCAGCGAGCCCGAACCGCAGGCGAAGTCCATTACGTTGGCGATGTGCTTCCGCTTGCCGGTATTGGGCTCCTGGCTGTCGAGAGAAACGATTGCCGAGAGGATGTCCGAGATCCGCTGCGGTGTGTAGAATTCACCGGCCTTCTTGCCGGAGCCGGCGGCGAACTGGCCGATCAGATACTCGTAGGCATCGCCCAGGGTGTCGCTGTCGGTGGAGAATTCCGCGAGGCCCTCCGCGATTCTGGTGACGATCGTGCAGAGTTTCGCATTCCGGTCGGCATAGGTCTTGCCGAGCTTGTCGGAGGCGAGATTGATCTCCGAGAACAGGCCCGAGAACGTGCTCTCGAACGACTCGTTCTCGATGTAACCGAAGCCCGCCTGGAGCGTGTCGAGTAACTCGCCATCCTGGGTGTGGGCCATGTGGGCAATGCTGGCCCAGAGGTAATCGGGGCGGATGACATAATGTGCCTTGAGCCGCATCTGCTGCTCGAATGCCGGTATGTCATCGGGGTTCTGCTTGTACCAGACAGACAAGGGGGACTGCCCGCCGTTGCCACCCGGGATTGGGAGGTCGGGCCCGAGTTCCTTCCTGGCTGCCCGTTCGTAGTTGTCCGATAGGTAGCGGAGGAACAGGAAAGCGAGCATGTAGTCTCGGAAATCATCCGCGTTCATGGCTCCGCGAAGCTGGTCGGCGATATCCCAGAGTGTCTTGCCGAGTTGTTTCTGGTCCTGTTCTGTCATGGCTCATCTCGCATGGGTAACGAATGGGAACCGCTCGTTCAGCTTCTTACAGATCTTGTCAAACAGCGCCAGATTGTCCGGCACCAGGAGGTCAGATTCGTAGTAGTAGACCTTCTTGTGGGCGAGGGTGTTCACGATCCGAGCGATTTCACCGGCATCCCCGACGTCTATGTGATCAAGAACGTAGCTGAAACGGCCGGCACCAAGGAATGACGACACGTTCTCCAGCAACTGGCGGAGCAGCGCAAAGTGGTAGGCGCGGACATCGTTTTCTTGCCGGGCCTGTTCCAGCAACTGAAGGACGCGAAGGTGATAGAGGAGCACGTCGCTCCTGTGGGTCTCCAGTGAGACCTCGCCGCGTCTATTACTCAGGATCCACGCCTTGGTCTTGTCTCTGTACCTGTCGCTCTTTTCGCCCTTGTTCAACCAGTTGGACAGGATCGAGAACAGTCCGACGTGATGGGTGGCAATGATGATCTTCCGCTTGCCGAAGTGCTCCTCGACCAGGTCATATAATGTTGACGCGGTCACGAAGATATTGTGATCGTCGAGGCTCGAGACCGGATCGTCGATGAAAATATGGCCGGACTGCCGATCGACCCAACCTTCCACGTCCATCATCGCCAGAAAGAAGCACCAGACAAACACGCGCTCTTCGCCTCGGGAGATCTTCATCGCCGGAACATCGCCAGGCCGCGTATCCGCGGGCCAGAACGAGATCGACTCGATTCCCTTCTCTGGATCCGGGTGCATTGCAAACAGGAAATCAAAGCTCGGTTGGTAGGGCTTGAGTTTGGCGCGGATGTCCTCTTCGCTCAAACTGGCATGCAGCCTGCTGAGGCTACTCGGGAGAACGGTGAGTCTGATGTTGGTCTCGTCATTCTCGATATCGTTGTCCCAGAGGAAGAGATCCTCGCTGTATGCATTGTAATAGATACCGGCGTGGGTCCCATCCTTGCCCTTGGTCGCATTCTTGTACGCGACCGAGAGACGCGTTTTCCCCACCGAGTTGAAACCATATAGCAGCTGAACGTCGGAAGTATCGTTACACAGTTCTGACGCAATGTCTTCGATGGTTGTCATTCCGACTCCGGGCTCGGGAAGAGTTGCTGCATCAGCCCCTGCTTGTGCTGCCGCAGCGCTTCAAGCTTTCGCCCCTCCGCCGCGATCAGATCGTCCAGCGAGCCGAGGCAGTCGGCGATCTTCTGCTGCTCGGATTTTCCTGGACGAAGTGCAGGGATTTGTTTCAGCTCTGTTTTCCCGATCTCAAGAAAAGTTGAGCCAGATGCCCTGTCCGTAAGCTCGCTTCTATGTTGGACCAGCCAGTAGTACCAGAATGTGTTCACTTCGCTCTCAACAACAAGAGACTGAAACCCTTGGTTTGTCGCACAAGGCCTTTCAGCAATGCCAACATCGCCGATGGTGGCCCTGGTTGTTATAAGTAAAGCGCCAGCAGGCAATAATTTTGCGGACGAGTTGTTCAGACCTTCGCTTGTGATTGTCCTTTTGCTATTCGACGGCTTGCGATCTTTGATTTCAGTAGGGGTGAACCACTGAATATCTCCATCCCAGTACTCCGGAACGGAAGTGTCAGGAGTTCCGCCACCAACAAATTGTCCAGCGAGCCCCAGTCTGCTTTGCTCCCACTCCCCGCTGTCCTGAAACTCCGGAAACCGCAGCCTCGGCACGGTTTCGCCGGGCTGTGGAAAAAGCTGCTGCATCAGCCCTTGCTTGTGCTGCCGCAGGGCTTCGAGCTTCCGACCCTCCGCCGCGATCAGGTCGTCCAGCGAGCCAAGGCAGTCGGCGATCTTCTGTTGTTCGGGACGCAATGGGTAAGTCAACCAAGCTTGCAACAGTTGCTTGGGGTAAAGGTGGGCAACCGTATCGCCTTGAGCCATTCGTGCGATTGAATGGCGAAGCGGACTATTCAACAGGTAACTGAAAAACGGGCCGAATAAATCCGAGCGAAGAATGTTCAGATCGCTTCCTAGCGCTACAGTTTTTGGCAGGACGCAGGCAGCCCTTGCAATGTCCGTCTTTGTCTCTCCTGAAGCGGGAACAATGACATCCTCAGCTTGGCTAAGAATCAGATCTTCATGCCGTACGTTCGTGTTGGACACCACCTCGCGAATCACCTCTCCGTAGTGAGTGTAGAGTTCCGCATATCTGATACAGGGAGTCGCTCCGCCCTTTGTGATGTCCCCCTTTGAGATACCCTTTCCCTTGGTAATGCTTGCGACATTGCCGATTTGATCACGTTTCCAATCACCCGCCTCGCGAAACTCCGGAAACCGCAGCCGCGGCACAAGCTGCGATGGCTTGTCGGCTTTCATCAGGCACCCCCGTGATCGTAGGCGCTGAGGCCCGAGATGGTCCGGCCCTGTGCCCGCTTTTTCAACACCGGAATCAGGTCTTTCATCAAGGCGAGTTCCCGGCCCCGTCGGTCACGCCAGCCCAGGCCAAGCGGCTCCATGAGGTCGGTGAGTTGCTCGCCATCAAAGATCATGCGCCGGAGGATGACCTCGACGAATTCTGCCAGGGACTCGGGTGTCAGACCTTGGGAGCGGGCAAGGCCCTCGATCTCCCTGGCCTGCTTCTCGGCCTTGAAACACTCGTAGCCGGCGCGGATTTCGGCCTCGTCAAGGCCCTCGCCTGCCTTGAGTGAACGGACGTACTCGGTGATCTCTTCCCGTTCGTCGAAGAACTTGGCATCGGACTGGATCAGCCCGACGAGATGCTCCCGGCTGACCTGCGCCTTCCTGGGGTCCAGACCCGAATAGCTGGCAATCAGCCCCATGATGTAGTCGTAATCGATGACCGCGGAGGAAAAGAGGACGAATTCGAATTCGAGCTGTTCGAGATCGGGTTTCCTGTCATCCTTTCCGGGCTTGCCCTGCTGCTCCTTCAGGTGCTGGGCGGTATCGAGGTAGGCGCCGCGGAAGCCGAGATGATCGTCCCTGGAAAGGGTCTTCTCGATCTCTTGGCGTTGCCTGTCCGTGAGGTCGGTATACTGGTCGAGTTCGGTCTGCAGGCGCTGGACCTCCTTGAAGCGCTTGATGAACTGGACACGGGCATCGTCACCCTTGAGACTGTTTACCTGGTCGGGCCTGGCATCGAGGCCCTGCGAGCGCATGAACTCGCCGAGATCGGCGACGGCCGTCCTGAACCTGTCGATGACGACGGGGGCCTTGTCCACCAGCCAGATCTCGCGGGCCCGTTCGGGCCGGGCACCGGAGAAGAGGGCAATGGCGGCATCAATGCTGTCCTGCTGCTGGCGAAAATCCAGGATGTGGCCGTAGGGCTTGGTGGCGTTGAGAACGCGGTTGGTGCGGGAGAAGGCCTGGATCAGGCCGTGGTGTTTGAGGTTCTTGTCGACGTAGAGCGTGTTGAGGAACCTGGCATCGAAGCCGGTCAGCAGCATGTCGACGACGATGGTGACGTCGATCTTCTCGGCACCATGCTTGGCCATGTCGCAATTTGGGTACTGCTGATCCTTTATGCGCTTCTGGACGTCCTGATAGTAGAGATCGAAGTCGTTGATGTCGTGATTGGTGCCGTATTGCCGGTTGTAGTCGGCGATGATGTCCTTGAGTGCAGCCTTCTTGCCCTCGGGGTCGTGCTTGTTGTCCACCTTCTCCTGGGGAAGGTCTTCCTGGATCTGCCGAACGTCCTTGCCAATGTCCGCCGGCGGCGAGAAGACGGCGGCGATCTTGAGAGGGGTAAAGTCGGGGTTGCCTTCCTGGCGTTCGGCCTGGAGCCTGTTGAAGACTTTGTAGTACTCGATGGCGTCGTTGATCGATCCAGTGGCCAGCAATGCGTTGAAGCGCCGACCTCCGGTTGCCGCATCGTGCTTGTCGATTATGGCCTCGACGACCGCCTCCTTGGTGAGTGACTGGTCAGGGCGGCGAGCGGAATCGTCATTCGGCCTGTAGTCGTCGACGTGGAAACGCAGGACGTTCCCATCCTCGATCGCGTGGGTGATGGTGTAGGAGTGGAGTTCCTTCTGGAAGAGGTCCTCGGTGGTCCGAAGGGTGGCGACGCCCCCTTCGACCTGCCTGGCTGTTGCGTTCTCCTCGAAGATCGGAGTGCCGGTGAAGCCGAAGAGTTGGGAGTTCGGGAAGAACTCCTTGATGGCCTTGTGGGTCTCGCCGAATTGCGAGCGATGGCACTCGTCGAAGATCAACACCATCCGCTTCTCGCGAAGTGGCTCAAGGCGCTGCTTGTACGTTGACCGTCCCTTGGCAAGGTTCTGCCTGTTGTGCTTGCTGCTCTCGTCGAGGGCAAGCCCGAGCTTCTGGATGGTGGTGACGATGACCTTGTCCGCGTAGTCGTCCGACAGGAGACGGCGGACAAGTGTGGCCGTATTGGTGTTTTCCTCGACGCAGTTCTCCTGGAACCGGTTGAACTCCTCGCGGGTCTGGCGGTCGAGATCCTTGCGGTCGACGACGAACAGGCATTTGTGGATGTTCTCATTGGTCTTGAGGAGTGTCGAGGCCTTGAAGGAAGTAAGGGTCTTGCCCGATCCGGTGGTGTGCCAGACATAGCCATTGCCGCAGTTCTGATCGATGCAGTCGACGATCGCCTTGACGGCGTAGATCTGGTACGGGCGCATCATCATGAGTTTCTGCTCGCTGGCGATGAGCACCATGTATCTGCTGATCATCTCGCCGAGCGTGCACTTGGCAAGAAACCGGTCGGCGAAATCGTCGAGATGGGTGATCTTCGTGTTGTCCTGGTCGGCGAACTGGTAGACCGGAAGAAACCGCTCGTCGGCATCAAAGGCGAAGTGACGCGCGTTGTTGTTGGCGAAATACCACGTATCCGTGCGATTGCTGACGATGAAGAGTTGCACGAAGCACAGAAGTGTCCTGGTGTAGCCGTTACCGGGATCGTTCTTGTAGGTGACAATCTGCTCCATCGCCTTGCGCGGACTGACTCCAAGTTTCTTCAACTCGATCTGAACGACGGGGATGCCGTTGATCAGGAGCATGACGTCGTAGCGGTGATGGCTGTAGTCGGTATTGATCTTGAGTTGGTTGACGACCTCGAAGCTGTTCTTGCACCAGTCCTTGATGTTGACGAGTGTGTAGTTGAGCGGTGTGCCGTCGTCGCGGGTGAATGCCTCCCGGTTCCTGAGAGAACGGGAAGTTTCATACACGTCGGGTTTGACGATTTCGTCGAGGAGCCGCCTGAACTCGCTGTCGGTAAGTGTGACCCGGTTCAGGGCTTCGAACTTCTCCCTGAAATTGGCCTCGAGCGAGGCCCGGTCGTGGATGTCGGCGCGGTACTCGTAATTGAGGTCCTGCAGCTTCGCGACGAGAGCATCTTCAAGGTCGCTTTCGGGCGTGGTCATCGGCATGACGTGGACTTACTCCCATTTGCACTCTCTGAAAGCGGCCGACTATTCGGCGTTATATACGAGCGCGGGTTGTCGACAAGACCGCAGCTATTACCGAATTTGAAAATGATCTGGTGCCAACAGCACATCGGAAGGTCGTTCACGCTACCTGCTACCTGCCTTCCTCGGCGGGGCCTCCCAGGAGTTCTCCGGCGGCGATTGGGTAGCCGCGCAGGAACTCGTCGGTGGTGGCGAGATTCCTGCCAGGCCGCTGAATTTGCAGGATGCGAATTGCGCCCTCGCCGCAGGCAATGGTCATGCGGGAATTGAGCACCTCCCCGGCCTTCCCGCTTCCGGCGGCGATTTCTGCGGCAAGGATCCTGAGTCGCACCCTGCCATGCGTGGTCCAGGCACCGGGAACCATCGCCAGGGCCCTGATCTGCCTCGAGACCTGGGCTGCCGGCCGTGTCCAGTCGATCACGGTTTCGGACTTGTCGATTTTCGGTGCCGCGGTCCTGCCGGTTCTGTCCTGTGGAGTCGGCTGCAATCGTTCGATGCGAGCCAGGGCATCGACCAGCATTTCTGCCCCGGTTGCGGCGAGCGTGCAGGCCAGCGAGGTCGAGTTGGCATCACCGGGAATGTCCACCTCTCGCCGCATCAATACCGGTCCGTCATCGAAACGTTCATTCATCTTCATGACGCACACCCCGGTGACCGAATCCCCGGCCATGATTGCCCGCTGCACGGGTGCAGCGCCCCGCCATCGGGGAAGCAGTGACGGGTGAAGGTTCAGGAACCCGTTGGTCGGTGCCGACAACACGGCACCGGGCAGGAGTTGGCCGTAGGCCACGAGGATTCCACAATCGGCGTCAAGACCAGCCAATTCATCGGCAAACTCCGGATCGCTGACGCGCTCGGGCAATCGCACATCCAGGCCGAGTTCCGATGCCCTTGCCGCCAACGGCGTCGGTCGCGGCTTCCTGCCCCGCCCCGCCCTTCGGGGCGGCTGCGAACAGACGGCAACGACCTGGTGGTCAGCCGCGACCAGCGCTTCCAGCGCCGGGACGGCAAAACTGTCGGATCCCATGAAAATCAATCGCAAGAACTCACTCCCCGTCTTCGAAATACCTGCCGCGGTCTTGCCAAGCCAATTGTTGCATCCACTGCTTCGGTCCCGGGTTGGGCCCGTTGGACGACTCCCTGTACGGCCAACCCGAGGCATCAGCGTTTCATCCGTGCCTGCATGGCCGAATTCAGGACCTGTCTTCCTGCCTTGTCCTGGACCTCGATCTTCTCCGGAGCCTGAGGCCGGAGGGGATGTGCCGCCCGATCCGGGTGGCAACCCTGGACAGGCCCTTCCTCACCCTGCCCTTCCCTGGCGTGCCGGAATGGTGGTTGACTTTCCTGCTTCGGTCCCCGCTGGTCGGGCCTTCTCCTTTTCTGGCCTTGTCCTCCTGCGAGCGCTGGCCGGACGAGACCGTCCTCGAGCCCTTGCCCTTCCCGTCTTCGCGGTTACGTACCCTGTTGCGCTGGGCAAGGCACGCATTCGGCAGTGCTTTCCTGATCGATAACGAGAGTTCGTCGCCGTTCCAACCCGGTGGGTCAAGCTTTACCGGAATTGCCTGGTCCACATCAAATTCACGGGCAATCGCCCCGGCAATGTTCTCGATCTTCAGGATCTGCGCCGGCGACAGGTCACCCGACTCCGGCCAGTTTTCGATAATCGGCGGGCGATCGACATTCGAGACGGCAACGACCAGCGGCGGCATCAACCGGTTCCAGCTCAACTCGCCATAGATCCTCCGGAATACCGACAGGACATCGATATCGGCCTTGCGCGCCGGCTGGTCTGCCCGAACCGTCCAGACGACCATGTCGCAATCGAGAAACCCGGACCGGATTGCGTCCATCGTCGGCACCACCCTGCCACCCCGTCCCCGTCCGGGCCTGAACCGGCCGGGCCGGTTTCGTGCACCTTCGAGCGCATCAATGGGCGGTGCCTCGATCAGCACACACTGAATTCCGCCAATCTCCGTGCGCAGCGGAACGCTGCCGGCCCTATTTGCTGGCGGAGCCGCCCTGCTGGCCGGGGCAAGCCGGGCAGCCAGCGCCGATTTGCCGGCTCCGGTCTGCCCGACAAGCAGGATCCTGACCGGCTCATGCTGGGACGGACCGATGCCCGGGGCAATGGCCCGCCTGTAGCGCCCGGAGTAGAGATTGATCGACTTGGCGGCCACGTAGCTGAGGATCCGTCGCTGCAGTTCGAGCTGGGCCTGGTCCGTGAGATACCTGGTGTTGTTGCCGGCAATCAGCGATTCCATGACCCGCATCGCCCCTGCCGGCGGGTTCATCATGAGGCCGGCCATCCGGTAGGCATGTTCCCCGTATTCGACACCCCTTGCCAGCCGATGCCGGTTCCTGAGCACCCACAGGATATGCCTGGCCGGGATACCCTGGAATGGCGAGAGCCATCGGTTCGTCCCCAGGAATTCACGGCACTCGTCGGCCACCTCCTCGATCAGGGCCAGCAACTCCAGGACAGACACGTCAAGCAGGCTGCCATCCGACCGACCTGACATGTCTTGCGCCACATCGCCCGCAACCTCGAGCCCCAGGGCGACAAGCCCCTCATCCCAGGGGCGCAATTCGCGAATGTCGTGCCTGATCCGGGCGCAGATCTGCTCGAAGATCTGCTGCTCCCGGGGACTCCGGTCGGCACCGGCAACAACCGGCGGGATGTCGGCATCGACCCGGCCATGGTCAACCGATTTCCACCTCCGGAGCAGCACCCCGGCCCCGAAGAGCACCAGCATCCAGGCCAGGGACGCAGCCGCAAAATGCACCAGCCAATCCTCGGTTACGATGAAATAGAGGCCGGCCGCCACCAGGCAAAGAACCGGCAACCCGTATCGCAGCCAGACAACCATGATATCGGCCCGGCGCCAGAACGGTCGGCCAACGAGCCCGCTCATCCAGGCCCCGCGAACATATCCACTGCGGAATGTGTCATGGCCCGGTTTCCCTCCCTTCCGGCTGTCTCCCGTGCCTCGCCTCGCTGGCCAGGCAGGTGGCGCTGCAATACTTCAGCGGATACCATCCTGCCATCCGCAAAAGGAGACCATGCCAGGGGCTTCATGTGAAGTGCCAAATCGACGAGTCCTGCCTTCTGCCCCGATTCACTCACCTGCCGCGATATCCTCCCTGAATGCCCGGCGCGCATGGCGAAGTGCGTCCCGGTATATCTTCCTGATCTCCTTCCGGTCCGGCTGTTTTCCTGCCTTCAGGTGAAAAAGGTGGTATCCGGTGGCGCGGCCCAGCGCGAATGTCGTGGCAAAAGCCGCCGCTCCGTTGACAACCGCTCCGGCTGTCTGGCCAAATGCCGGAACAATTGCCACGGCCTGGCTTGCCAGGGCCCGGCCGAGAAAGGCCATGCCAAGCAGCGACGCAAGGGATGTCAGCAATTTCCGGTTCAGTTCAACCTCGTAGTGGCGGGCAAGTTCGGCCAGCATGCTGCCCTGGATTGGTATCGTGGATACGGGGCCGGCAACCGGGATCAGCGCTGCCAGGCCGGCGCGCAGCGAATATCGGGACACGCTGGCCCGGATGGCCGCGAATTCCGCCCCCTCCGTGGTTCCATCTGCATGGCCAGCCACCAGGAAAGCGACCAGGGGCAACTCCTCGCCGAGCAATTGCAATATCCGGTCCGCATGGTCGGGCAAGGGATTCCTTGTGTCAATCACTGCATGTGGAAGTCGGCGCCCGGCTGCCTGTTCGACGGCACGCTGATTGGCTACCCTGGCTTCATCTCTCCTGGCCTTGTCGGCAATCGCCCCCGCCTGGCTGTGCACGATGATGATCCGCCTGCCCGGACGGGATCGCCTGACCGCCCGGATTGCATTGCTCAACTCGCCCTGGGCCGGATCGTCGAGCCTGGCCACGGCAAGTATGGCGGCGCTTGCCCCGGTATGGGCGGCGATCTCCGGGGCCGGATCGTAACCGCTCTCGCCGATTCCCCTGGTATCCAGGAATTGCAGGACCGGTGCCTCTTGCGGGAACCCGTAGAGTTCGGCATGCGTGGTGCAGGGCTCGTAGCCATTGCCAATCCCGATATCCGGCGCACCGGTGAGCAGGCTGATGAGCGATGACTTGCCTGCCCCGGTTTTTCCGAGCACCCAGATCGTCGGCAACGCGGAGTCCTGCCGGTCGGCATCCGCCTCTTGGGCGACGGGCTGACCGTCAATCGATTCCCATATCCGGCGCCAGTATCCCTTCATCCCGCGGCCAGTCACTCCGGATCAGGCAACAAACCGGTCACGTTCACCACTCGATCCCGGAAAATCCGGCCGGCATGACCGGTGAAACGAGAGTCTCCCGTGGTGTTCCGGCAAGGACGCAAGGACGTGATGTCCCGCCGGATCCGGGCGATGAGACCGGTGCCGGGCTTCGGCCCTGGCATCCATGGATGGGCCTCAGCCATCCGGGTCCGAGTATCGCTGGCGCAGTACATTCTTTTCCACCTTGCCCATGCTGTTGCGGGGCAATTCGTCAACCATCTCGATCTTCCGGGGCATCTTGAACCGGGCAAGCCTGCCGGCAATTTCATGACCGATCAGGCCGATATCGACGGTGACTCCCGGCTCCGGGGACACCGCGGCCACGATGCGCTCACCGTATTCCGGATCCGGAATTCCGAACACGGCCGATTCAGCCACGCCATCAAGGGCGTTGAGGACATCTTCGACCTCCTTCGGGTAGACATTCAACCCGCCGGTGATGATCAAATCCTTCTGGCGGCCGACTATTTCCAGGTATCCGTTCTCGTTGAGTCGGCCGAGATCGCCGGTCATGAAGAATCCGTCCTCCCGAATGGCTTCGACAGTCTTTTCGGCATTCCTCCAATAGCCGCGACAGACATTGGGACCCCGAACCTCGATCAGCCCGATATCGCCGGCTGATACCTCCTGCCCGCCAGCCGCCACGACCCGCAACTCGACCCTGTCGAGGGGCATGCCAACAGCTCCGGCCTGCCGAAGCCCGATGACGGGGTTGGAGGTGATCATGCTGGTCTCTGTCATGCCGTATCGCTCAAGAATATGATGACCGGTCCTCCTGGCAAAGGCCGCATGCGTTTCGGCCAGCAATGGAGCGCTGCCGGAGATGAACAGGCGCATGTTGGAGGCCAGGCGACGGTCAAGCCGGGGATCGCCCAGCAACCGTACATAGAAGGTCGGCACACCCATCATCAGGGTCGAGCCCGGCAGGGCACCGATAATCGCCTCCAGGTCGAAGCCGGGCATGAAATCGACCCGAGCCCCGGCAATCAGCGCCGTATTCATGGCCACGAACAACCCGTGGGTGTGGTAGATCGGCAGAGCGTGGATCAGCACATCACTCGAGGTCATCTGCCACGCATCAACCAGGCTGAGAGCGTTGGACAGCAGGTTTTCGTGGGTCAGCATTGCCCCCTTTGGCCTGCCTGTCGTCCCCGAAGTATAGAGGAGCGCCGCTAGGTCATCCGGCCGGCGCGGCACCGGTTCATGGCTCTCATTCATGCCGGCCACGGCACCGGCAAGGCTGCCTGACCCGTCCGCATTCAGCGTGAGCAGGGTTGTCCCCATGCGCCGGGCCACGGACTCGAGATCACGGGCGGTCCGGTCTTCGCACAGGAACAGCCCGGGCGAGGCATCCTCGAGGAAGTAGACGATTTCTTCCTGCCGGTAGCCGGTGTTGAGCGGCAGGAACACCGCACCGGCCTGCACCGTGGCCAGGTAGAGTGCGAGCATTTCCGAGCGCTTTGGCACCTGGGCGGCGACCCGGTCGCCTGGCCGAACATCGTGAGCGGCCAGCATGTTTGCATATCGCGACGATAGGTCCGCCAATTGGGCAAAGCTGATTTCGTACCCGGTTGCCCCCGGCTCATTCAGCATCAGAAAACAGGACCGGTTTCCAGCCTGCAGCCCGATCAGCCCATCATGGAGATGATTCGACATCCGGTGTCCTGCCCGTCGCCCATGGTGCAATCGATTCTTCCCGACCCTGATACAGGGAGTTGATGAGAGTTCACAATTCGCTGGCCGGACCTGCATCGCCCGAAAGACATTGTGGTGTTGGACGAATCAATCGGAGGCGACGTTGGTGGCGATCAGCCAGGCCAGTGGGGCGGTCATGCATTCTCCTCGCGGGAGAACGACAGTGGCTTGAAGTCAAACTGGACACGCGGTGGAAGATCGACGCCATACTTCTCCCCAAAATGACGCTCGAAGACCTCGGACGGCTTCAGGTGCCGCCCGGCCCTGGCGCGCTTCTCGTGGATCAGGCGGCGGACTAGGGCCTGTTGACAATCATGTTGCCGCAATCACGCCACTGACGAGATGAATCGCCGCGGCGAAGCTCGTGTCGGTCTTGTCGTAGCGGGTGGCGATCGCCCGGAACTCCTTGATTCTTGCGAAGAAGTTCTCGATCTGGTGTCGCCACCGGTACATCTCCCGGTCATGATGCCGGGGCACTGTCCGGTGGCGCCTCGCGGGAATCACCGCCATGGCTCCGCTATCCCCGATCTCCTCGATCAGCCAGTCGGCATCGAATGCCTTGTCGCCGATGAAGGCCCCGTAGCGGAGATCGTCGACAAGTTCCGGCACGCCGGCCAGGTCATGGGCCTGGCCGGGGAGGATCACGAAGCGCACGAGGTAGCCAAGGGCGTCCACGATTGCCACGATCTTGCTGGTCAGGCCGCCTCTCGAGCGTCCGATGCCTTGCTTCGAGGTCCCCCTTTTGCGCCGGCCGCCTTCTGGTGCGCCTAGACGATGGTGCCGTCCACGAAGATGTATTCGAGGTCGAACTCATCCGGGGGCTCGTTGAATACGGTCTCGAAAATGCCCGAAAGGGCCCATCTGCGGAACCGCTTGAAGACACTGTTCCAGTTGCCGAAATGCTCCGGAAGGTCGCGCCATGGCGATCCGGTGCGGATGCGCCAGAGTACCGCCTCGAGAAACTGCCTGCCCACTGCCGCGGTGACGCCGGGATCGGTCGCCTTGCCGGGCAGCATGGGGCGGGTCCGCGCCCACATGGCGTCGGTGAGTACCGTCCTGTCTTCATTCATCCGTCATTTTCCTCTACTGCTCGTGCCGCCCTTCGGCGTGCGTTGCAGGGAAAATGGCATCGATTCGCCCGATTGGCAACCCGATTGTCAACAGGCCCTAGTTCTTCCATCGACACGCCGTTCCGGCTGGCCTCGCGTTGGAGCCACGACAAATCCCCGGAATCGATGTCACGAATGGTCATGCTTGTGTTCATTTCGGCAACTCCGGCCCCTCGTCGGCAACCACTTCGAAGTCTGCCCTTCCAGCAAATGTTGCAATCAGGAAGCGCAGATCAGAAGCCATCCAGCCCCATCCCCTTTCAGATTTCCCGCCTTCCGGCAACAGCCCGGCGGATCCGGACAGCTTCAGGGTGAACCGGTCATCCCGTCCGGCCTCTTCGGCTTGCGGCGCATGGATCCGGCCTGCCGCCGCATGACCGCCGGGCTCTCCGCTCCGCGGCCGGTCCGGCTCCGGAGGCGGCCCCCGTTCATGGCCGCGTCCGGGATCCGGTGGAGGGAATTCTCCACTCGCCGATGCGCTCCCGCACCCCGGAGGAGAGGCTCCGGACCGGGCTTCCCGCTCATCGGGAAGCAGCGGGCCCGCGTGCTTCCCTCCCCCTGATCTCCCGGCCCGGCCTGCAGGCCGGGCCGGTGATGCGGATCCTGCAGCATGCCGGCCTCGTGGCGGATGGCACTGCGGCCGATCCCGGTCCTGCCACGGGCCGTCTCCGCATGTTCTTCGGAAAGCCTGATGCCTTCGGCCACATCTTGACCACAGATGCGATGCACTCCACAAGACCTTCTGCGTCATGGATTTCGGAGCAGGAAATAAGTGGGAGGGCTCAGTGACTGCAAATCAGTGGCTATCGCGATGTGAGGACCGACCGCTAAGCGGAATGTCGTGTTCGGCCAGGATATGGAATTCAGGAGTTTATGTCCGATGAGCAGTATTCAAGGCGACGACAGATCGGTGAAGTCCCTTCTCGGGCAGAAATTTCGAATCGACTACTATCAGCGAGATTACAAGTGGGAGCGCAAGCAGGTCAGAGAGCTTGTCGAGGACCTGACCAGCCGGTTTCTGCTTGATTACCAACCCGATCATGGTCGCAAGGACGTTGCCCGCTATGGGCAATACTTTCTCGGCTCGGTAATCATCTCCAACAAGAACAAGGATAGTGACCGCTTTATCGTTGACGGTCAGCAAAGACTGACTTCGCTCACGCTCCTCCTGATCTATCTTGATGGCCTTCAGAAAAAAGACAGCCCCCCCCGAAAGTCGGGTTGAGGTCTCCAACCTCATTTATTCGACCAAATATGGAAGCCATTCCTTCAACCTAGATGTCCAGGAACGCAACGCCTGCCTCCGAGCGCTGATCGACGGTGAGAGCCCCGATCCGACAAATGAGTCTGTCTCCGTCTTGAACCTGATCAACCGCTACAATGACATCGCCGATATCTTTCCTGAAGACCTTCGGGGCGACGCTCTCCCATACTTCCTCGACTGGTTGACCGAAAGGGTCATGCTGGTGGAGATCACGGCATTCTCAGACGACGACGCCTACACGATCTTCGAGACAATGAACGATCGAGGTCTGTCGCTGACTCCAGCGGACATGCTAAAGGGTTACCTGCTCGCCAACATCACCGACGATAACAGTCGTGCCCAGGCGGGCGACGCCTGGAAGCACCAGACTGCAAAACTACTTGATCTCGGCAAGGACGAAGATGCCAGTTGCGTCAAGGCTTGGCTGCGTAGTCAGTATGCCGACAAGATAAGGGAACGCAGGGCGGAGGCCAAGCCGGAGGACTTTGACAAGCTCGGCACCGAATTCCACCGCTGGGTGCGGGAGAACCGGACTCGTGTCGGTCTAAAATCAAGCACCGAGTTCACATCATTCGTCACCAAAGACTTCCGCTTCTACGCCCGAGCCTACAACCGTGCCCGTCTTGCCGCCGAGGCCTACACCGACGGACTCACCTCGATTTTCTTCAACGCTCAGAACAGCTTCACCCTGCAATATCCAATGATGCTGGCCCCGCTTCGGGTGGAAGATGACGACGACACGGTGACCCGCAAGATGCGACTTGTCGCGATATTCGTTGAGATCATGCTGGCCAGAAGGATGTGGAACTTCAAAGCGATCGACCATTCCACGATGCAATACAGGGCCTTTCTTATCATGAAGGCAATCCGGAGTTTGGAGTTCGAGGCGCTCAGAGCCGATCTGATCAGTCGCCTGTCGGCCGAGGGAGCGGACCGAGATGAATATATTGATTTCGAGACCCAGGAGGCGTTCCGCCTGCATGGCAACAATGGGCCGCAGGTGCATCGTCTGCTGGCGCGCTTGACGGAATACGCCGAAGTCCAGTCGGGCGAAGAGGCTCGCTACCCGGAATATGCGAAACGGTCTGCCAGGAAGGGCGGCTACCAGATCGAACACATCTGGGCTGATCGCCCCGAGCGATTTGAGGATGAGTTCGGCCACCAGGCTGATTTCGCAGCCTATCGTAACCGGATCGGCGGGCTTGTCCTGCTTCCGGCACCTGACAATGCCAGCTACGGCGATATGACATTCGAGCAGAAGGTCAATCACTACGCCAAGCAGAACTTGCTGGCCCAGTCGCTACATCCCATCGCCTACGAGAACCAGCCAGGGTTCCGAAACTTCAGGGAAAGAACGAACCTGCCATTTGCTCCCAAGCGAGCATTCAGGAAGGCAGACCTGGATGACCGGCAAGCACTCTACATTGCTCTGGCAAAACAGTGCTGGTCGCCAGACCGACTGATGGACGTTTGAGAGCCGCCATGGGTGTCAATGCCTTTCTCGGCACTGGCTCCCCAAGCCCGAATTTCCTTGCCCTATCTCAACCCCCTCCGGCGTGGCGGCCTCGCCCGACACGCGGGTTTGGTGAACCCACAACAGTTGAGAACTGGCCTTCCGTACCTTGGCATGCTCTGGTCCATGGCGACCGTAACGAAAAGTCCGGACCTCCTCATGCAGGTCACCGACAGGTCCATGCTCTCGGGTGAGAATCCTCACCAGCAGCAGAAGCCGCCATCGACCAGCAGGTCGTGGCCGGTGCAGTATGACGAGGCATCGCTGGCCAGGAATATGGCTGGCCCGACCATCTCGTCGACACTCGCCATGCGCTGCATCGGCGTCTGGGCCTCGAATTCCCTGGTCTGGTGCACCATTTCGGGGCGGGTGTTCATCGGCGTCGCCGTGTAGCCGGGGCTGATCGAGTTGACCCTGACTCCCCGATGGACCCATTCCATGGCCATCGATTTCGACATGTGGATCACGCCGGCCTTGGAGGCGTTGTAGTGCACCTGCATCAGGCCGCGGTTGACGATCACCCCGGACATCGAGGCAATGTTGACGATCGATCCCCTGCCATGCCGCAGCATCGCCCCGGCCTCGGCCTGGCAGGACAGGAAGATACCCTTCATGTTGATGTCCATGAGGGTCTGGTACTGCTCCTCGTCCATCTCCTCGGCCGGGCCGGCATTGGCGATGCCGGCGGCATTGACGGCAATGCCCAGCGGGCCCAGCTCGCTCTCGGTGCGGGCAACGGCCGCATCCAGCGCCGCCCGGTCGGTGACATCGGCATGGATGGCGATCGCACTCCCTCCCGCCTTCGCGACCATCTGCACGGTATCGGCAAGCCCCGAATCGGTGCGCCGGTCCAGGCCGGCGATGTCGGCGCCCGATTGCGCCAGCCCCAGGGCGATGCGCTGCCCGATCCCGCTGCCGGCACCGGTCACCAGGGCCACCCGACCTGCCAGGTCGAACAGTGAGGGTGCATCGAGGGTGATTTCGGTCATCTGGTTCTCCGCCGGGGTGCCGGCATGTCAGGACATGATGAGGCCGCCATCGACATTGATGGTCTGGCCGGTGATGTAGTCGGCATCGGAACTGGCCAGAAACGCCGCCAGCCCGGCGACATCGCTGCCCTCGCCGGCCCGCTTCATGGGGATCATCCGGACCCATTCCTCCATGAGCTCGCCGGGGCCGTACTCGCCCAGCAACCCGCCCCAGGCCCGGTCATTGTAGACCCACATGTGGGTCCGGATGATCCCGGGGCAGATGGCGTTGACGGTGATGCCGTCGGGTGCCACCTCCTTGGCCAGGCTCTGCGTCATTCCCATGACGCCGAACTTGGATGCGGCGTAATGCGGCGTGTAGATGAACCCGTCACGCGCCTGGCCCGATGCGATGTTGACGAGCCGGCCGCCCCTTCCGGCCTCGCGCATGCGCATGATCGCCTCCCGGCAGCACAGGAAGGCGCCCTTGGTGTTGACGGCCATGGTGTCGTCCCACTCGGTCTCGGTGAGATCCTCGATCTTCCCGATGGTGATGATCCCGGCATTCTGCACCGAGATGTCCACCGCTCCGAATGCCGCCACCGCCCGGTGGTAGAGATTCTCGACGGCCGGCCTGTCGGTCACGTCGCACGGGATGCCGATGGCGTCGGCCCCGGATGCGCGCAACCTGCCGGCGGCCTCCTCGACCTGCTCCTCGATCGAGGCCAGCACCAGCGAGGCGCCCTCGGCGGCAAACCGCTCGGCCATGGCCAGCCCGATGCCCCTGCCGGCGCCGGTGACGACGACGGTCTTGCCGGCAAATCGTTTCATGCTGCTCTCCCTGTCATTGCCATGGCGCATGACGACATCGCCTGCATCAACCGGCCGCCATGCGTGTTTCCCACCAATCAGCCAGCTGTTCCCTGGTCGAATGCCCTGGAGTGCCCGGCCGTTGCCAGTTCCATGACAAACACGTCATTGGCCTCCTTCTGGTCCAGGATGCCGGTCTGGCGCCCCTCCGACATGACCATGATGCGGTTGGAGACACCCATGACTTCCTCGAGTTCGGAACTGACAACCACCACGGCAATACCCTGCCCGGCCAGCTCGACGATGAGGTCGTAGATCGAGGAGCGCGCGCCGACATCGATGCCGCGGGTTGGCTCGTCAAGCAGGACAACACGGGGGTTCCTGGAGAGCCACTTGGCCAGCACGACCTTTTGCTGGTTGCCGCCCGACATCTCGTTGGCGTTCTGGTGGCCGAGCCCCTTGACGCCGAATCTCTCGATATTCTCGGCGGCAAATCGCCGCACGCGGCGGCCGCTGACCCAGCCGGAGTTCCCGACCGATTCAAAATTGGCGTAGGCAAAATTGTCCTGGATGCTGTGGATCAGGATCAGCCCCTGCAATTTCCGGTCCTCGGGCACGAGGATGATGCCCCTCCTGATCGCATCGGCCGGACCTCGCGGCGTGATGTCTTCGCCATCCAGACAGATCGTGCCGGAGGAAATCGGGTCGGCACCGGCGATGGCGCGGACGAGATCGGTCCTGCCGGCCCCGACCAGGCCGGCGATGCCGAAGATTTCGCCGGCCCTGACATCGAAGCTCACATCGGCAAATGTTCCCCGTGGTGATGACAGGTCACGAATCTCGAGCACGGTCTCGTCACCCGGGGTTGGTATGGCAGGGAACATGCGCTCCATGCTGCGGCCGACCATGGCCTCGACGATGAGCCTCACCGGCAGGTTGGCAGTATCGAACTCCCGAACCTTGTCCCCGTCCCGCAACACGATGATGCGGTCGGCGATCTGCTTGATCTCCTCGAGCCGGTGCGAGATGTAGATGATCCCCACCCCTTCCGACTTGAGCGTCTCGATCTGCTTGAACAGCAGCTTGGTCTCGGCGCCTCCGAGGGCCGCCGTCGGCTCGTCAAGGATGAGGAGCCTGGCATTCAGTGTCAGCGCCTTGGCAATCTCGATCAGTTGCTGGTTGGCAGTCGACAACCCGTCGACCACCCGCTTTGCCGATACGTCCAGCCCCAGCCTCCTGATACCCTGCTGGGCGCGCCGTTCCATTTCGGCACGGTCGACACGACCGCGCCGGGTCAGGTAGCGGCCGACAAAGACATTCTCGGCGATGGATACATGAGGAAGCAGCGACAATTCCTGGTGAATCATGCCGACGCCGGCATCGATCGCTTCCCTGGGATTGGCGGGCGCATAGGGTGCGCCCTGCCAGGTCATCCGGCCGGCGCTTGGAAACACCGCCCCGGAAATGACGTTTGAAACCGTGGACTTGCCAGCGCCGTTTTCACCGAGTAGCGCCACCACCTCGCCGGCATGGACATCCATGTCTATCCCGTGCAGAACCTCGGTTGGCCCGAAGGATTTGCGAATTCCGCGAAGGGACAGGATCGGAGCCGTGCTTTCGGAGGCCATGGGGCTGCTCACCGGAAAACGACGCTGTCTCCAATTCCCTTACGGGTGCATTTCGACAAACTGTTGCGCGTTGTCACAGGTTGTCAGCACCGCGTTCGGAATCTGGCGAGCCGGAACCGAGGCGCCGTGGGCAACCGCGATGGCCGAATTCACCGCCAGAACGCCCATGGCCTGGGTGCTCTGCGTGGCGGTCACGATGAATGGCGTGTCACAGGCCGAAAGCGATTCCAGCGCCGCGACGTCACCATCATATCCGCCGACGATGACCTGGTCAGCCATACCGGCCACTTCGACAGCCTTGGCGGCGCCCATGGCCAGCCCGTCAGCCTGGCCGAAGATGACCCTGGTATCCGGATGGGCCTGCAGCATGTTCTGGGCAATCGAGAATCCCTCGTCCGGAGACCACATCTGGCTCCATTGCTGGGCGACCAGCTCGATGCCCGGGTTTTCATTGATTGCACGCTCGCAGCCCTGGTAGCGCTGGACTTCGGGAGTCGTTCCCTTCTGCCCGTGAATGATGACCATCTTGCCTTCGCCACCGGCCAGGCCGATGATGTGCGAGCAGACCTGGTAGGCAGACAGGATGTTCTCGCCATAGATCACGGTGTCGCCCGGTGCGCCCTCGGGCTCACGGTCCACGTTGATGACCGGAATACCCTCAGCACGTGCGAGGCGGGTCGGGACGGCAGCAGCGGCCGCACCGGCGGGAATGTAGATGAATGCATCGATGCCCTGGGTAATCAGGTCCTGGACCTGGCTGACCTGGGTGGCGGTGTCATTCTTGGCGTCAACCACGATGACCTCGATGCCCAGTTTGCCGGCATAACCTTCGACACCAAGCTTGATCTGGTTGAAGAAATCCGCCTGCAGGTTCGGGACGGCCAATCCTATCTTCTCGATTCCGACACCCTGTGCGGATGCGGTCCCGACCGCCGCAACCATTGCGGTTGCCGCGAGGAGTGGTTTCAGGTTGAGTTTCATGGATGTTTCTCCTTGGTTTTGTGGTCCACGTGAACTGGTTGGGACCTGTTTGAGCCCGACGACTCGGGCTGTCTGGATGCGGGGCGCAGATTGTCCGTCTGCCCCATCCTCAACTGCTTCTGTTGCTTCTGTATTTGAAGGTCTCGGCAGCAACTGCGAGGACGATGACGAGGCCAATGATCACTGCCTGCAGGAATGGCGAGACGCTCAGCAGATTCAAACCGTTCCGGAGCACGCCGATGATCAGCACGCCGATGATGGTGCCGCCAACGCCGCCAGTGCCTCCGGCAAGGCTGGTGCCGCCGATGACCACTGCAGCAATGGCATCAAGTTCGTAGGCAAAGCCGATGCTTGGCTGCACCGCGTCCAGGCGTGCAGCCAGCAGAATTCCGGCAAGCCCGGAAAGTGCCGCACACATGGTATAGACCAGGACGGTCGCACGCTTGACGTTGATCCCGGCAAGTCGGGCCACTTCGGGGTTGCCACCGATGGCGTAGAGCGCCCGCCCCCCTTCGCGGAAGCGCTGGTAGAGGATCGCAACCACGAAGACCACCAGCATGACGGCAACGGTCATGGTGAGGATACCGCCATGCCTGATGATTGCGCCCATGTTGAACCAGGGCGGAAAGCCGATGATCTGGGAGCCGTTGGTGATCATGTTCGCAAGCCCGCGCGCCATCGACATCATCGCCAGCGTGGCGATGAATGGCGGCACCCTGAACTCGGTGATGATCAGGCCCGATACCAGCCCGGCGACAGCTGCCGCGGCCAACCCGCCCGGGATGGCAATGAACATCGGCAGGCCGGCCTCGACATTCAGATAACCCAGCACCATCATCGACAGTGCCAGCACCGAGCCGACCGACAGGTCAATGCCGGCAATGAGGATGACGAAGGTCATGCCGACGGCAATGATGCCGATAACCGTGATCTGGTCGAGGATATTCAGGAAATTGCGGACCGACAGGAACGAATCGGTGGCGATGCTGAGAAACACGCAAAGCAGCAATAATCCGATCAGCGGCCCGGTGGCCCGGCCCGGCGAGAATGGCAATTTGAACCGAAACTTCCTGTCGCCATCGGCTGTAGCGGGGCTCATACCGTTTCTTGTCCTCATTCAGAATAAATATTCATCAATGACCGGCAATTCGTACGCTGAATAGCCTGATTTGTCAAGCCTTGCCAACGGTTTCCGGCATAATCCAGCGGTCTGCAACTTGACATGGGCAAGGAAATGCAGAAAAATTAGTATCTGAATATTTATGCCTACGGGAAATATGGGCTACAAGGAACTTGAAATCATCGCCAACCGGATTCGTCGTCGCGACCTTCGAACCGTGTTTGAAGTTGGCGCCGGCCATATTGGCGGAGAGATGTCGGTCATCGACATTCTGACAGCCCTGTATTTTGACATCCTGAACGTGGATCCGGAGGCGCCAATGGATCCGGACCGGGATCGCCTGGTGCTCAGCAAGGGGCACACGGCGCTTGCACTCTACATCACCCTGTCCGAGAGAGGTTTCATTCCGAGGGACGAGGTTGCGACCTATCTTCAGCCCCGGTCGCGCCTGAACGGCCACCCGGATTGCACCAAGGTGCCGGGTGTCGAGACCAATACCGGACCGCTGGGACATGGTTTGCCGGTCGGTGTCGGCATGGCCAAGGCGGCCAGAATCAGCAACGCCGCCTGGCATACCTTCGTCATCACCGGCGATGGCGAAATGCAGGAGGGCTCGAACTGGGAGGCCATCATGGCAGCTGCCCAGTTCGAACTGGACAATTTGACACTTGTCATCGACCACAACCGGCTTCAGCAGGGGGCCCGGCTGGCCGAGACCAACAATCTCGCTCCGCTGTCGCCGAAACTCGAGGCCTTCGGCTGGGCGGTCGAGGAAATCGACGGGCACGACATGCAGGCAATCTGCCGGGCGCTGTCTACGGGGGCGAGCAACGGCAAGCCCAGATGCGTGGTGGCTCATACCAACAAGGGGCAAGGCATCTCCTTCATGACCGACGATGTTGTCTGGCATCACAAGGTGCCGAATGCCGAGCAATTCGAGCGGGGAATGGCGGAGCTGGAGGCTGCGGCCGGTATCGGGGAGCGCAGCCGGTGAGTGCCCGGGCAAGGGAAGGCGAACTCCATGATTGCCGTGATGCCTTCACGGCGACGCTCGAGGCATTGGCAGCACGAGATCCGGACATCGTTGCCGTCTGCAACGATTCAGTCGGGTCGAGCAAGCTGGGTGGCTTCAGGAACAGGTGGCCCGAGCGGCTGATCAATGTCGGCATTGCCGAACAGAACCTGGTGGGCGTGGGCGCCGGACTGGCCAATGGCGGCAAGCTGCCCTTCGTCTGTGCGGCCGCCTGCTTCCTGACCGGTCGCGCCCTGGAACAGATCAAGGTGGATGTCGCCTATTCGAACGCCAACGTCAAGCTCTGCGGGATCAGCTCGGGCATGGCATACGGGGCGCTGGGATCGACCCATCATTCGACGGAAGACTTTGCCTGGATGCGGGCAATCCCGAATATCGTGGTGGTGGCGCCCGCTGACCGGGTCGAGACCGCTGCGGCGACCGAGTGGGCGGCTGCCCATGCCGGGCCGGTATTCCTGCGCCTCAGCAGGGAAGGCGTCCCGGACCTGTTCTCCCCGGGACACGTCTTCGAGCCGGGCAAGTCCAACATGCTTCGCGACGGAACCGATATCACCATCATTGCCAACGGAACCCTTGTGCACCGGGCGGTATCGGCGGCCGGAATACTGGCGGCCAGGGGCGTCGAGGCCAGGGTGCTGAACATGGCAACGGTGCGACCGATCGACGAGGAGGCCATCGTCGGGGCGGCCAGGGATACCGGCGCAATCCTGACCTGCGAGGAACACGGCATCCATGGAGGCCTGGGCAGCGCGGTCGCCGAGGTGGTCGCCGAGAGGGCGCCCGTGCGTGTGCGGCGCCTCGGCGTTCCGGGGATCTTCGCACCCACCGGTTCGGCCGGCTTCCTGCTGGACGAATTCGGCATGTCTCCCGAGGGCATGGCGGAAAGTGCCATCGAGATGGCCGGGAGGTCGGCCTGACATGGCCCGCCAGGCAATCCTCGCCATTGATGAAGGCACGACGAATTCCAAGGCTGTCCTGGTGTCCGGGAATGGTGCGATCCTGGCGCGTGGCTCCTGCCCCATAGACACTCGTCATCCACTGTCGGGCTGGGTTGAACAGGATGCCGAGCAGATCTGGTCAAGCACCATTGCCGCCATCGCTGGTTGCCGGAGCGATCATCCCGATATCGAAATCCGGGCGATCGGCATTGCAAACCAGCGGGAATCGGTGCTCGCCTGGAGCCGCAAGACCGGCGAGCCGCTCGGTCCGGTTATCACCTGGCAGTGCCGCCGCACCGCGCCCGCCTGCGACGAATTGCGGGAGGCAGGGTTCGAGGACGAGGTCATTGCAGCCACGGGGCTGCCGATTGACCCGCTGTTTCCGTCAACCAAGATCAACTGGCTGCTGAACAATCACTGCCAAGGCGAGGTGACCGGCAATATCTGCATCGGCACCGTTGATTCCTGGCTGATCTGGAAGCTCACCGGCGGAGCGGCCCATGCCACTGACGCATCCAACGCCGCCCGGACGGGGCTCTACAACATCGGATCCGGGTGGTGGGATCCGCGGCTCTGCGACCTCTTCGGCGTCGACCCCGCATTCCTGCCATCAGTGTGCGACAGTTCCGGCATCTTCGGCAAGACCGGTGGCGTGGCCTGCCTGCCCGACGGCATACCGATCGCGGCCGCCATCGGCGACTCCCATGGAGCGCTGTTCGGCCACGGCACTTTCGGGCCCGGCGACGGCAAGGTGACCCTGGGCACGGGCTCGTCGATCATGACCACCATCCGGGATTTCATCCACCCGCCCCGGGGCATCACGACAACAATCGCCTGGATGATCGGGGGCAGACCGACATTTGCATTCGAGGGCAACATCCTTGTCAGTGCCTCGATTCTGCCGTGGACGGCCGAACTTCTGGGCCTGGAGAGCGTCGAGTCCCTGATCGAACTCGCCCGGTCGGTCGACAATGCAGCTGGCATCAACCTGGTGCCGGCCCATGTCGGTCTCGGCTCGCCACATTGGAATGCCGATGCGAGAGGGCTGATCGACGGCCTGACTTTCGGTTCCGGCCCGGCCCATATTGCCCATGCCGCCATCCTCAGCATGGCCCTGCAGGTCTGCGATGTCCTTGACATCATCAAGGCCAACACTCCGACAGGACTTGGCGTGCTCTCCGTGGATGGTGGGCCGAGTCGGAACGCATTCGTGACCGGGACCCTGGCGAACTATCTCGACCATCCGGTGACAACCCGGGATAGCACCGAGGCCTCAGCCATTGGAGCGGCGTGTCTGGCCGGACTCGAGGTCGGTTTCTGGCAAGACCTTGATGCCATTGCCGGGCTGGAACGAGGCGGCAGGAAGCTGGAGCCGAACCTCGATGAGAAGTCCCGGAATGCTGTCCGCTCCAGCTGGCACCGGGCCATCGACCGCTCGATGCATGGCGCCCGGACCGAATACCAACGAAGCGAAGAGCGCCAGAACGCATGATCGGATTCCCTGATGGAGGTGTGATTGTCTGACGATGGACATGGCGGAGGTACAGCAGGCCTCGCTGCGCCCGGTCGTCCCGGCAGGGCGTCCGGGGCCCACACGGAGGAGGTGCCTGCCTGCCGGGGCGCGAGGCCTGGCAAGGCCGTCAATCGGGCCGGGGACGTGATCCGGCCACAATTCCCACGGAGCCGACATTGACCCGGACCAACGAACTCAGGCTGATTGCGCGGGTTGCCCAGATGTACCATGTCGAGGGCGAGCGCCAGGCGGTCATCGCCAGGCATCTGCGCGTCTCCCAGACTACCGTTTCCCGGATGTTGAAACGGGCCCAGGTCGAAGGGATCGTGCGAACCACGATCGTGTCGCCATCCGGAATATACGCCGAACTCGAGGCCGGCCTCAGGGAGAGATTCAACCTGGCGGAAGCCATTGTTGTCGAGTGCAGTGAAGACCGCGATGGCGCCATCATGGCTCGGATCGGAGAGGCAGCAGCCCATTACTTCGAGGCAACATTGCAAAATGACGAAGTCGTTGGGGTCTCGAGCTGGAGCGAGACCATCCTCAAGATGGTCGACAATGTTCATCCGATGAGATCGGGCAAGGCCAGGTACGTGGTCCAGACGCTTGGCGGCATGGGCAACCCGGCCGTGCAGACCCATGCCACCCAGTTGACGACGAGGCTGGCGCGATTGACCGGTGGCGAGCCGCGATTGCTCAGTGCCCCCGGGGTCACCCAGTCACGAGAGGCCAAGCTGGTCCTGTTGAGTGACCCGTATATTCGCGAGACCACCGACCTGTTCGGCAAGGTCACGCTGGCGATCGTCGGAATTGGCGCCGTCGAGCCGTCCGGCATGCTGGCGCGCAGTGGAAACGTCTTTTCCGAGAGTGAGTTGGCTGAAGTGGCAGAGGCCGGCGGCGTTGGGGATATCAGCCTGAGATTTTTCGACAGGGACGGCCGGCCGGTCAAGACACCGCTGGATGATCGCGTCATTGGCATGCCCCTGGAGGAACTGGCCGGGATCGATCGGGTGATTGCCCTCGCTGGCGGACGATCCAAGACGGAAGCGATCCGTGGTGCGCTGATGACCGGTGCCGTTGATGTCCTGATCACGGACAAGTTCACGGCAGAACGCCTGCAGGGATCGCGGGAGCGCAGCGCCACCGATGATGGCCAGGCCCGACCATGACAATTCACTGCCAAATTCAGGCCAGGCCGTACGCGCCATGTGCGATTCAGACGGCAGACCAGCCTCGCGGCCGAACCGCAAGCGTCAAGACGGCCCGAGGATTGACCCGGATTGCACGCCCATGCGTGGCGACAATGAAACCGTCGCCCCGAGCTTGCCGACCGAGCCGGCATGCGGCGGAAATGCTGGCCGGCCGGAGCCGCCATCTGTGACAGGCGGGTCGCATGAGAGACTTTCAGCTTGGGACAGGTTGGCGGCCGTATGGACATCGAGGCCGATTTCAGCCTAGTGTAGGCTGCCCTACTGCATGATACCGGAGTTCACGGATGACAGAATTGCTGCTGCAGCTGCGCCTGCCTCGAGGTCTCGAATCGGGGGCGGCATCGCCCGGGCGGAGACGGCTGCTGAGCCGATCCTTTCTTGCTGCGGCCTTCGTGACCCTGCTGATCAACGCGGATTTGGCAACCGCGCAGTCGAGTGCCGAGAAGGGACGACAGATTGCCAATGCAGCCCTGGATGCGGACCGGGGCTTCGAGAGCTTGACTGCCGACATGGTCATGATCCTCCGCAACAAGGCCGGCCAGGAAAACCGGCGAAACCTGCGGATCAAGTCGCTCGAGGTGGCGAGTGATGGCGACAAGCTGCTGTTCGTCTTCGACAGCCCCCGAGACGTCAAGGGCACTGCGCTGCTGATTCACGGACACCGGACCAAGCCGGATGACCAATGGCTCTACCTGCCGGCGCTGAAGCGGGTCAAGCGGATCAGTTCGTCCAATCGATCCGGCTCGTTCCTCGGCAGCGAGTATGCCTACGAGGATCTGAGCAAAGCCGGGTTGGAAAAATTCACCTACAGCCATGTCAGGAACGAAGCCTGTGGCTCGCTGACCTGCACCGTGACCGAATATGTGCCTGCCGATAAGGGGTCGGGATACGTCAGGATGCTGTATTGGCATGACACCGGCGAGCATCGGAACCATCGGATCGAATATTACGACAGGAAAAACTCGCACCTGAAGACGCTGACCCATAGCGGCTACGAGAAGCATGCGGGCCAGTTCTGGCGGCCGACAGCTTCTACCATGATCAACCACGTCACCGGAAAGAGCACTGAACTCCAGTGGAACAACTACACGTTCAGGGCTGGCCTCAGGGATCAGGAATTCTCGAAGACCGGCCTGAGAAGAATTCGCTGAGCCGCATCCGGAGGCTCCGACGGAACGGGCTGCTTGCCGGCCTCGTGATCGTGATCGCCTCGGGCTCTGCCGCCGAGACCGAGGATGGCGGACAATTCACGACCGAGACATGGGGAACCGCCACGCTGGAGGGAAGGCTGTTTTCGGAGACGCCGATCCATCCCGGCCAGGAACGGAACAGCGCCAGCCTCACCTTCAAGCCGACCGTGTATGTCGAGGGCGACGAGTCGGGCAGTTTCACCCTTACCCCGTATCTCCGGGTCGATGGCTCCGACCGGGAGCGAACCCATGTCGATGTCAGGGAGGCGTATTTCCTGTGGTTTGACACCCTTGAAAATTCCGAGTGGGAGTTGCGGGCCGGTATCGACCAGGTTTTCTGGGGCGTGGCCGAGTCGAACAACCCGGTCAACATCATCAATTCGCCAGACCTGGTCGACAGCGCCGACGGGCAGGAGAAACTCGGACAGCCCATGATTCACGGCACGCTTGGTGCCGATTGGGGAATCCTGGAGTTGTTCGTCCTGCCCTGGCACCGGCCGGCGACCTTTCCCGGAGTCTCGGGCCGGCTTCGGGGACCGGCGCCGGTCGACAATCGCCGGGACAGCATCACCTACGAGGCGAATTCCGGCCGGCGGCATGTCGATTATGCCGCCAGGTACAGCAACAGCGTCGGCCCGCTGGATATCGGGTTGAGCATGTTTGACGGGACCGGTCGGCAGCCCCTGCTGGTTCCTGCCGAAGGTCGATTTACCCAGCACTACAAGCAGGTCCGGCAGGTCGGACTCGACATGCAGGTGACGATGGATGCCTTTCTCGGCAAGGCCGAGATCGTCGCCCGAAAGGAGAGGGAGGCACCGGGTGCCGACCCGACCACCCACCATGTCTGGGTGGTCGGTGGGGAGCATACCATCCATGCGGTTGGCGGGTCCGATGCCGATCTGACGCTGTTTGCGGAATTGAACCAGGATGACAGGCGGGAGAAATCAACGAGCCCGTTGCAAAACGACCTGTTCCTGGCCGCCCGCTACAATTTCAACGATGTGCAGGATACCGACATCCGGCTGGCGGTCGTCGATGATCTCGACTATGAGACCCGCACGATGAATTTCGAGTTCAATCGGCGGATCTCCGATACGACCTCGCTGAATGTCGAGGCGTCTGCCTTCCTGGATTCGGACGAGAAAGATGTGTTGACCTATCCGATCCGCAAGGACAGCTACATCGGCATCAATTTCCGGTACAGCTTCTGATGCGTGGCCTGATGTCGCCCGCCTTCCGTCTGGTGCCTCGATTCCGGCATCCGGCCAGTTGGTTGCCCGGCCCGGCAAGGAAGCCGCCTTCCGGCTGGAGAGGGCTGGCCGGCAATTCTCCGGCCATCATCCGACGGAAGGTATTGCCTCTTGCCATCCTGTCATTCCTGATCGCGTGGCCTTATGGAGCCGATCCGGTCCAGCGGGCACAGGATCTCTATGATTCCGGTGATTTCCTGGCCGCCGCCCGGATCTCCGGGGCATCGGAAACCGCGGAAGGCTACGCCCTGGCCGCCGGATCGCTGGCCGCCCACGCCCATTTCAACGCATCGCCGGCAGATGCCGGGGTGCTGCTTGAGCAGGCGTTGGAACTGGCGGAAACGGCGGCGGAGATGGAGAGCGACAACCCGGATATCCTGGTTCAGTTTGCCAGGGTGATGGGCCGGTATGCGCAGCTGATCGGACCTGGAAGAGCAGCAAATGAAGGATACGGATCGAGGATCAAGGAGGTTCTGGACAATGCGCACGGGATTGATCCGGGGAATCCTGCAATCGAGTTGCTGCTGGCCACCTGGCACATGGAAATCGTTTCACAGGGCGGCTTTCTGGGGGCACTCGCATTCGGCGCGTCGAGGAAAATGGCACTCCGGCACTACCGGGAGGCGGCCAGCCTGGATCCGGAATCGATCACAGTCCTCTATGAATACGGACGCGGGTTGCTGGAACTCGACAGAGCCCGCTACCTCGCTGACGCCACCCGGCTTCTCAAGGTTTCTCTCTCGCTTCCCGCCAGAACCGAGTTTGACCGGAAGACGCAGGAAAACGCCCGCAAGCTGCTTGAACGGCTGTAATCCGGCCTCGTCGCAGGCTGTCTGAACGGCCCTGATCCAGCCTTGCTGCCGATGGCTGGCTGGCACCGGTCTCGGGTGTCGCTGACCGTTCTCGTGGCCCCGGGGCCGGAAAATGGCGTTCAGGCATGGTTGATTTCAACCGCTCCTGCTCCTAAAATCGGGCCGATGCAATTCTGCCGTTGCCGGGCTGCGGCAATTCCTTTGGGTCTGGCACTCCCCCGGAAGGCTGGAGCGACAAATTGGCACCACGACCATTGAAGATACTTCTTGCAAGCCCGCGGGGGTTCTGTGCCGGCGTGGTCAGGGCGATTGACATCGTCGAACAGGCTCTGGCCAGATATGGCGCACCGATCTATGTTCGCCATGAAATCGTCCATAATCGGCACGTCGTCGACGATTTGCGCAGGAAGGGTGCGATCTTTGTCAAGGAAGTCGCCGATATTCCGGTTGGAGCCATCACGGTTTTCAGTGCCCACGGGGTGTCGAGACGGGTGAAGGGTGACGCCGGCCTTCGTGATTTGCAGGTCGTTGATGCAACCTGCCCGCTGGTCGTCAAGGTTCACCACGAAGCCAGAAGATATGCGAGCGAGGGGCTGGAACTTGTTCTGGTCGGACATGCCGGACATCCGGAAGTGGAAGGGACAATGGGCCAGGTTCCCGGAAAGGTGATCCTGGTGACCAGCGTCGAGGATGCGTTATCCATCGAGCCGGCCGATCCGGACAAGCTCGCCTATGTTACCCAGACGACGCTGAGCGTCGATGATACACGTGAAATTGTCCGTGCACTGAAACGGCGTTTCCCGCAAATCAGCGGGCCGAAGGCCCAGGATATCTGCTACGCCACCCAGAATCGCCAGGGTGCCGTTCGCGGCATGGTCGAGAAATGCGACCTGGTGCTGGTGATCGGAGCGGAATTCAGCTCCAATTCAAGCCGGCTGCGCGAGGTCAGCGAATCCTGCGGGGTGCCAAGCTATCTCATTCCCGATGCCGAGGCGCTCGATCCTGACTGGCTCGACAATATCGAAACGGTCGGCATCACCGCCGGAGCCTCGGCACCGGAATTCCTGGTGAAAGGTCTGATTGCAAAACTCGGCGACCTGTATGACACCACGGTCGAGGAGGTTGGCTCGATCCGGGAATCCGTTACCTTCAAGCTGCCCCGGGAACTGACAAGACTCGGCAGGCGGGGTGCTCCGAGCGCCTGACCGGGCGGGGTATTCGGCGCCGACCACGACCTCTCCCCGGCGGACGATCGGTCCGGGACCCCTTCAGTGAGGCATTGCTACCCGGCGATGACTGCCTTCACCTGTGCGGCAATGCTGCCTGCATCCAGCCTGGCATGGCTGACCTGGTTTTGCGGCGTGTCCTGGTCAAGAAATGCGTCCGGCATGTGCATCGGCCTGAAGACCAGGCTGCCATCGAAAATGCCCTGCGCCGCCAGCAGGCTCATGACCTGTGTTGCAAATCCGCCAATCGATCCTTCCTCTACCGTGATCAGCACCGCGTGTTCCCTTGCCAGCCTCAGCACCAGCTCTTCATCCAGTGGCTTGGCAAACCTTGCATCGGCAACGGTGACCGATACCCGGTCATCTTCCAGCATCCCTGCCGCGGCCAGGCAATCCTGCAGCCGCGCACCATATGAAAGCAGTGCGACGGCACTCCCCTCGCGGACCACCCTGCCCTTGCCAATTTCCAGGATCTCCGGCCTGGCCGGCAATTCCAGGCCGACACCGCTGCCACGCGGGTAGCGTAGCGCGCAAGGACGGTCGTCAATGGCGACCGCGGTCGCCACCATGTGGACCAGCTCGACCTCGTCGGAGGCGGCCATGAGGATCATGCCGGGAATGCAGCCCATATAGGCAATGTCGAACGCCCCGCAATGCGTCTGGCCGTCGGCACCGACATAGCCAGCCCGGTCGAGAGCAAACCTGACTGGCAGGCCCTGGATCGCCACGTCATGGACGATCTGGTCGAAGGCCCTTTGCAGGAATGTCGAGTAGATTCCGCAGAATGGCTTCATCCCGTCGGCGGCCAGGCCAGCCGCAAAGGTGACCGCATGCTGTTCGGCCAGGCCGACATCGAAGGTCCGGGCCGGAAATTCCCTGGCAAACTTGTCGATCCCGGTGCCGGAAGGCATGGCGGCGGTGATGGCGACGATTCTCTTATCCTTGCGCGCCTCCTCGATGAGGCTGCTGGCAAAGACACTGGTATAGCTCGGTATGTTGGTTCCGCCCTTCTCGAGCTTGCCGGTCGATACGTCGAACTTGCCGACACCGTGATAGGCGTCATCGGATTGCTCGGCCGGCAGATAGCCCTTGCCCTTCCTCGTCACCACGTGGACCAGCACCGGCCCGTCCGCCCCGTCATCCCTGACATTGCGCAGGACCGGCAGCAAATGGTCAAGATCATGGCCATCGATGGGGCCGACATAGAAGAGGCCAAGCTCCTCGAACAGGGTTCCGCCATGCAGCAACCCGCGGACCACGGTCTCGGCTCGCTGCGCCGAATTCCTCATCGTTGACGAGACCTTCCCGGTAAGCTGGAATCCGATATCCCTGAGCGACCGGTACGGTTTCGACGAAATCAGCCGGGTCAAGTAGGATGACAGTGCCCCGACCGGTGGCGCAATCGACATCTCATTGTCATTCAGGATGACGATCAGGTTGTTTTTCATGGCACCGGCATTGTTGAGCGCCTCGAATGCCATGCCGCCGGTCATGGCCCCGTCGCCAATCACGGCAACAACCCTGTGATCACCATCCAGCAGGTCGCGGGCAACCGCGAATCCCAGTGCCGCCGACACCGATGTCGAGGCGTGGGCGGCACCGAACGGATCATATTCGCTTTCGGCGCGCTTGGTGAAGCCGGACAACCCGCCTCCCTTCCGCAATGTCCGTATCCGGTCGCGCCGGCCGGTCAGGATCTTGTGCGGGTAGACCTGGTGGCCGACATCCCAGATGATCCGGTCCCGAGGGGTGTCGAACAGGTAATGCAGGGCGACGGTCAGCTCGACCACCCCCAGCCCGGCGCCCAGGTGACCTCCGGTCTCGGACACCGCGTCGATGGTCTCCGCCCGCAATTCATCGGCAACCTGCCCGAGCCGGGAGGGCCTCAGTTTCCGCAAATCGGCGGGAATTTCTATGCTGTCGAGTAGCGGGGTTTCAATCATCTCGTGGGACCAGACATGCTGTTTCACTGATTCTGCCGGACATCTTCATCGATTCCGGGTGGCAACAAAATTCACGATCCCCCGCAACCGGTTGGCCTTGCCGCCAAACATCTCCAGGCGGGAGATTGCCGCCGCCGAAACCCGGTCCAGCTCGGCCCTGGCTTCTTCCAGCCCGAGCACGGCAACGAAGGTGGCCTTGCCGGCATCACTGTCCTTGCCAACGCGTTTTCCGACAACCGTCTCGTCTCCATCGACATCAAGCAGGTCATCGACAATCTGGAATGCCAGCCCCAAATCGGACCCGAACGCCTCCAGCGCCCGGCGACACTCTGCCCCCGCCTTGCCAAGTATGGCACCTGCCGATGCCGAGAACGAGAACAATGCTCCGGTCTTCTTTCGGGCAAGGGTCTCGGCGGTGGCGAACCCGACATCCCGGTGCTGGCAGGCAAGATCGATCACCTGCCCCTCGACCATCCCCCTGGCACCGGCAGACCCTGCCAAGGCACCGACGAGTTGCACCCTGACCTCCGGGTCCGGATGCGTTGCCCGGCTGGCCAGGATTTCGAATGCCAGGGTCAGGAGGCCATCGCCGGCCAGCAAGGCCGTCGCCTCGCCGAACGCCCGGTGACAAGTTGGCCGTCCCCGGCGCAGATCATCATTGTCGAGGGAAGGCAGATCGTCATGGACCAGCGAATAGGCATGAATCACCTCCACCGCCGAGCCGGCATGCAGGATCCGCTCCGCCGGCACATCGAACATCTCCGCCGAACAGCTGAGCAAATAGGGGCGCAGGTACTTGCCTCCACCCGAAACCGCGTAGGCCATCGCCTCTGGAAGATCGGCAGCGACACCGGTTGCCGCTGGCAGCAGGCCGCCGAGCACCTCCTCGAATCCGGCCGCAAATCCGGCCAGCCCGGCGGTCAGGTCACGTTCCGATGTCATGGCAAGTGCTGTCACCAGCCCACTCCCGATGGCCGGTCCCTGGCCTGGCGAATCCAGTCGGGAGACGGCGATTGTCGAAATTCTAGTCAATTCCGGGGCATTAATGCAATTCATGCATTGACCTGCCGGCCGGACATGCCGGTGGAGGGCCGCAATCGATGGCTGGCGGGAGTTGACGGGCCACTGATTCGATCCGGGCCCGACCGGGCCCTGCCACCGCCATTTCGACGGAATTTTCGGCGTGGCGACATTGCCGGAGAGCTGTGTCATAAGCGTCGCCGACATGAATTGCCCTGCTGGCCGGACCGGCAAGTCGGCACGGGAAGGAGCCGGATGGTTATCGATATCAATCCGCTGATGGGAGCAACGGCACGACCGCCGGTCATGGAAGCAATGCGCTGGCTGGATACGACCCCCCTGCCCCCGGACTACAGCCTGCTCAACCTGTCGCAGGCGGCGCCGGTTGCGCCGCCGCCGGCGCCGCTGCGGGCAGCGATCGCCGAGTTCGCGATCAATGATCCGCAGGCACACATCTATGGCCCGGTGCTCGGCAATGACGAACTTCGCTGCGAGATCGCCAGCAGCTGGTCTGCCGCCTATGCCGGCGGGATCGGCGAATCGCAGGTTGCGGTGACATCGGGCTGCAACCAGGCTTTCGTGGCGGCAATCTCGGTGCTGGCCGGGGCCGGCGACTCGGTCATCATCACTGCACCCTGGTATTTCAACCACCGGATGTGGCTGGACATGATGGGTATCGAGACCCGCGTGCCTGCTGCCACGCCGGACCTGGTCCCGGACCCGGAGGCAATCGCCGCCCTGGTATCCCACTCCACCAGGGCCATCGTCCTGATCTCGCCGAACAATCCCACCGGGGTCGAGTATCCGGCCCGCGTCATGCGGGAGGTGCTGGAAACGGCCCGCAAGCGGGGGCTGGCGCTGATCGTCGACGAGACCTACCGTGATTTCGACTCCCGGACCGAACCGCCGCATGACCTGTTCACCGATCCGGACTGGCCGGAGACGCTGATCCATCTCTACTCGTTTTCGAAGGCATACCGGCTGACCGGCCACCGGGTTGGCGCCGTGATTGCCTCGGGGAGCATCCTGGCCGAAATCGAGAAATTCCTCGATACCGTATCGATATGCCCGGGCCGGATCGGCCAGCATGCGGCACTGTACGGATTGCGCAATCTCGGCGAGTGGCTGGCCGGAGAGCGCCGGGAGATCCTGCGACGCCGGCAACTTGTCGAGGAGGGATTTTCCGGTCAGGATGCGTGGAGACTGCTCGGATGCGGCGCCTATTTTGCCTATGCCGAATACCCGTTTGCGCTGCCATCCGACCAGTTCGCATTGAGGCTTCTGGAGGAGCGGGCGATCCTGACACTTCCCGGCTCCATGTTCGGCCAGGAGGATGGCGAGCATGACCCGTGCCGGCAGATCCGGATTGCCTATGCGAATGCAGATGCCGCCGGCATCGCCGACCTGTTTGCACGGCTCGACGGATTTTGCCCGGCCGGCAGCTGATCATGCTGGCAGCATGGCATCTCCGGGGGATCCTCTCGTCGGCCCCAAATATGGGTGCACGCCAATTTCTTGGGTCGACATGAATCCGCCCCCGGTTCCGTGCAGGTGGAGCAACGCAACGGGTTGAGGATTTGCCGCCTCCGTGCTCTTTCCGACCGCCTCCCGGCGCACTCGACAATGACCGGACCAACCGGTCGGCGCCGTGTGACCGGGAATCGGGAGCAGGAGTATCGAGGCATGTGCAGCAATGACATGAAGCCGGGCCCTGGTCCGGAGGTAGTGGCATCCCTGAAGGAACTGGCCGGCAGGGGCGCGGGCAGCCACGGGATCATCCGCGAGTCCGGTGGCGTGTCCACCGAATACCGGCTTGACGGCGGCGAGGTTCGAAGCCGATGCCTTCCGACCACGTTCGAGGACGCCATGCGGTCACGTCTTGCCGGGCCGGCCCAGAAGCCGGAGAACGAACTGGCCGGCAGGGATGTCGCCGACCTCGACGGTATCGGGATCGCCATCCGCGACGCGTCGCGGGGCGGCGGCAGCGCCATCTGCGCGTCGCTGCTCGAGAAGATCGATGCCGCGCTTCCGACGCCCGGCTGTCCGACATGCGGCAGGCCGATGGAGCGGCACCGGAAGACCGGCAAGACCCTTGCCTCGCGCCCGGGACCGGTGAAGGTTGTCCGGACATGTTGCCACTTCCCCCTGGACCGTGCCCTCGGGCCGGAGGGACGGACCACCACGCCGGGGGCGGCGTGCAGGTTCCGGCAACGACGCTGCGACGATGGGCCCGGGGCCTCGGCAAGGAAGCCCGGCAGTTCGGGCAGCAGGTGGTCCCGGAGGGAAAGCCTGCCGCCGACCGGGTCCATGTCGAAGCCGATGCCGCCGGCGTCCCGATGCGCCGGAGCGAGCCGGAGGGCGTGGCCGGCAAACAGGAGGACGGATCAGCCGGAACCGGGGAGGCGAAGGTGGTTGTCACCTTCACTGCCGAGGGCACGAACCGGAAGACCGGCGAGCCGATGAAGGATGAAGGCAGCGACAGGGTGAGCGCCCTGGCAGGCATGCGCGGCATCGGTCGGCGGCGCCGGCCGGGCACCGGAGCTTGCCGGCCGGGCAGGTCGGCAGTTCTGCAGGGAAGGCGTCCACGCTGCCCGGGAAGTGGTCCTGATCTCCGACGGTGCCGCCCGGATCACCAATGTGGCCGACGAGTTGCCCGCCAGCATGCGCAAGACCTGTATCCCGGACCTGTTCCATGCCCTGGAACATGCGTCCGAGGCCGTCAGGGTGCCGATCGGATGCAAGGCCGGGCGCAAGGCGCGCCCGGCGGGAATCAGGGCCCTGCTGCCGGACGGGAAAGTCGGTCGTGTCATCGCCGAGTTGCAGCCCTGCCGCGGCTGGCACGAGGCGGTGGCGAAGTGCATCGACGATTACACATCCAACCGGGAGAGAATGCGCCATGACGAATACCGGACTCGCGGCATGCAGATCGGCAGCGGTCAAATCGAGAGCAGCTGCAGGCAGATGGTCGAAGCGCGGGGCAAACGCATTGCCGGCATTGAAGAGTTGCCGGCACAACTCACAATGGAAGAGTTCGCCGAGTGGAGAGTTGAACGGCTGGTCGCTGCGTGACCCAGGAATTTGGCGTGCACCCCCCAAATATCTCTGCCTTGTAACCTGCCCTGACTATCCCTAGAACTCCCCGAATTTGGGACTCATCGGGCTACGACATGGCAAAGGCGCTTCAGGCATCCCCCAAGAACAAGGTCGCTTGGGTATTGATCATCCTGCTGATTCTCGGCCTGGCCGGGTTCGGGATTGGAGGATTTTCGACCTCGGTCCGGGCCGTCGGCTCGGTTGGTGACCAGGAAATCACCGTCGATGAATATGTCCGCGCCCTGCAGCAGCGGATCGCCGGTTACTCGCAGCAATTCGGGACCAACCTGACAACAGACCAGGCCATTCGATTCGGAATTGACCGGGAGGTGCTCGAATCCCTCTTCCTGCGGGCAAGCGTCGACAACGAGGCAAACCGGGTCGGACTCTCGGTCAGCGACGAAACGGTGCTGGAGCGCTTGTACTCCATGCCGGAGTTTTTCGGCACCGACGAGAAATTCGATCGCGCAAGCTATGAATTCCTGCTGGAGCGGTCCGGGCTTACCGAGGCCGAGCTGGACGAGCAGATCAGGGACGAGGAGACGCGGAACATCCTGGCGGCATCGGTCTCCGGCGGTTTCGCCAGCTCCAGGACCTACCAGAAGCGCATGGTCGAATACGGGTTCTCGACCAGGGACATCACGTGGACAACGCTCGGCACCGATCAGCTGCCGGACGCCGTTCCCGAACCGACGACCGGCCAGCTGCAGGAATTCCATGACGGCAACCCCGAGCTGTTCACCAGGCCCGAATTGAAGGAATTGACCTATGTCAGCGTAACTCCCGGGATGCTGGCCGACCAACCGGATATCGTCGAGGATGCGGTGCGGGCCGAATACCAGAACAGGATCGACATCTATCACGTCCCGGAGCGCCGGAACGTCAATCGCCTGGTCTTTCCTGACCGGCAGCAGGCAGAACAGGCAAAGGCGCGCCTCGACGGGGGCGAGATTTCATTTGATGAATTGCTTGCCGAGAGGGGCATACAGCTGGCGGATACCGAGCTCGGAGATGTCAGCAGTTCGGATATTGGCAGCGAGGCGGCCGGTCTGCTCTTTGCCACTGATGATGTCGGGATTTTCGGGCCGGTCAATTCGAGCCTCGGGCCGGCGATCTTTCGAGTCAATGCCGCCCTCGCCGGACGGCTGACCAGCTTCGAACAGGCTCGCGAGGAGCTGGTTGCGGCACTGGTCGAGGAGGAAGGTCGCAACCTGATTGCCGAGAATGTCGTGCACTACGAGGATTTGCTGGCCGGCGGCGCCAGCCTCGAGGAGCTGGCGGCCGATACGGACTTCGAGTTGTCGAGCATCACCCATGACGGCAGCGGCGGCGAAGGCGTCGCCGGTCAGCCCGTCTTCCAGGCGGCGGTGAGCGCCCTTGGCGAAGAGGATATCGGCGGATTTCCGGAACTCGCCGACCTTGCGGATGGCGGCCTGTTTGCGGTTCGGCTCGAGAATATCGTTCCGTCGGCACTGCAGCCATTCGACGAGGTCACCGAAGAGGTCACGGCCGCCTGGCGGCAGGACAAGGCAGAACAGCTCCTGCGGAACCATGCCGATGACCTGCGCTCCAGGCTGGTGTCCGGATCGACCTTCGGGGAGTTGGGCCTCGATGCCGCCCTCAACCGGGGAATTCGGCGAACGGGCAACCTTGCCGGCGCCCCGCCCGGCATGGTGCAGGATTTGTTCGAACTGGAGGTCGGGGACATTGCCGTCTCGGGTGAAGGCGGGCTGCTGGCGATTGTCAGGCTCGAAGCCACCTCCCCGGCCGACCTCGACTCCGAGGAGGTGAAGGCGGCCATGGACGTGCTTGCCTTGCGGTCCGAGCTCGGAACCGGTGCCGATGCCTACCAGCTCTACTCCCGCTTCCTGCAGGAAGAGACCGGAATTGACCTGGATCATGCAACCATCGACTCGATCCATGCACAACTGCCCTGAGGGCTCGGCATGAAAATCCTGCCCGACCTCGACGAATTCACGGCAGGTTACGAGGCCGGTAGGAACCAGGTCGTCCACCTGACACTGGCAGCCGATCTTGCCACGCCTGTTTCACTGGCGCTCGGGCTTGCAAGTGCCGGAAAACACAGCTTTATCCTGGAGTCGGTTACCGGCGGAGAAATCCGCGGGCGATACTCGATCATCGGCATGGACCCGGACCTGATCTGGGAATGCAGGGGCAACACCTCCCGGATCAACCGCACGGCGCTGAACGGGGGGCAGGATTGGCGGGTCGAGAGACCGAACCCGCTGGATTCGCTCAGGAACCTGATCGAGGAGTGCCGGATCGAGTTGCCGGATACCCTTCCCTCAAGCTCTGCCGGCCTGTTCGGCTATCTCGGATACGACATGGTGCGGCTGGTCGAGAGGCTGCCGGACATGAATGACGACCTGGTCGGCTGCCCGGATGCAATCCTGCTGCGGCCATCGGTGATTGCCGTCATCGACAGCGTTCGCAGTGACGTCACCGTCGTCAGCCCGGCCTGGTATCACCGCGACATCCCTGCCTGCAACGCCTATGAGAAGGCTGTCAGCCGGGTCCGGTCGGCGGTTGACCGGATGTCGGGGCCAATGCCGCGACCGGAGCGCTTCGGCAACCCGGCCGCCAGGGCGGGCAGGATACGCGAGGGCGTGAGCCGGGACGAATACATGAACATTGTCCGCCGGGCCAAGGACTACATTCGCGAGGGGGAAATCTTCCAGGTGGTGCTCAGCCAGCGCTGGCAGATCGATTTTGACAACGAGCCGTTCTCCCTGTACCGGGCACTGCGGCGAACCAACCCCTCGCCCTTCATGTTCCACTTCAACTTTGGCGAATTCCAGGTGATCGGGGCCAGCCCGGAGATACTGGTCCGGGTGATCGGTCGCCGGGTCACCCTTCGGCCGCTGGCCGGCAGCCGGCGCCGCGGCGACACCGCGGACGAGGACCGGCAGCTCGGCGAGGAACTGCTTGCCGATGAAAAGGAGCGGGCCGAGCACCTGATGCTGCTCGACCTGGGCAGGAATGATGTCGGGCGGGTGGCGAGGACCGGCTCGGTCTGCCCGACGGAGATGTTCACCATCGAACGATACTCGCACGTGATGCACATCGTGTCGAATGTCGAGGGCGAGTTGGCTGAAGGGCATGATGCGCTGTCGGCATTGCTGGCCGGCCTTCCGGCCGGAACCGTCTCCGGTGCGCCGAAGATCCGGGCGATGGAGATCATCGACGAGCTCGAAAGTGAAAAACGGGGGGTCTATGGAGGCGGGGTCGGCTATTTTTCGGCCAATGGTGACATGGATATGTGCATTGCACTTCGCACGTCGGTGCTGAAGGATAACACGTTGTATGTGCAGGCCGGGGCAGGCATTGTCCATGACAGCGACCCCGGGACTGAATGGCAGGAAACCGTCAACAAGTCGCAGGCCCTGCGAAAGGCCTGCGAGGATGCCTTGATGTTTGCAGCTGGCGGGTCTGCTGTTGACGGTTGACGCCGGGACTCCCGGGCCCGGCCGTGGACCGGCGCTGGCGGGTGAATGATTCAGGTCTCGCTGGGGGACAAGGGCACATGTTGCTACTGATCGACAACTACGACAGCTTCACCTTCAATCTCGCCCAGTATCTCGGCGAACTCGGTGCACAGATCATCGTTCGCCGCAATGACGAGATCACCATTGCCGGCGTCGCGGAATTGGCGCCGTCGGCGGTGGTGATGTCTCCCGGGCCCAGCACGCCGGACAATGCCGGGATTTGCCTCGAGATGGCCAGCTGGGCGGCTGACCAGCACGTACCCTTGCTGGGAATTTGCCTCGGACACCAGGCGATCGGCCAGGCTTTCGGCGGCAAGGTCGTCCGGTGCCATGAAATCGTCCATGGCAAGACGGACCGGATCTACCACCGGAATTCGATCCTGATGGGTGAATTGCCCTCGCCGTTCGATGCGACCCGGTATCACTCGCTGGTCCTTGACCCGGACCATGCTCCGGGGGAGTTTGCCGTTGTCGCCTGGAATGATGACCGGATCATCATGGGGCTGCAGCACCGGACCCTGCCGGTATTCGGGTTGCAGTTTCACCCGGAGAGCATCGCAACCGAGCATGGGCACGAGATCCTGGAGGCCTTTCTTCAACTTGCCGGAGCCGGAACATGAGCAATGACCTCAAGCCACTGATCGCAATTGCCTGCACGCGTCCGCTGACCGGCCAGGAAGCCCATTCGGCATTCTCGATCATCATGGATGGGAAGGCAACGCCGGCGCAGGCCGGAGGCCTGCTGATGGCCATGCGCACCCGCACCGAAACCGTCGAGGAATATGCGGCGGCGGCGGCGGTCATGCGGGAGAAATGCCGGGCGGTGGCGGCACCAGAGGATGCGATCGACATTGTCGGCACCGGCGGCGATGGCAAGGGAACGCTGAATATCTCGACCGCGGCGGCACTGGTCGTTGCTGGCGCCGGCGTCCCCGTGGCCAAGCATGGAAATCGCAACCTCTCCTCGCTGTCCGGGGCTGCCGATGTCCTGGACTCGCTGGGAGTGGACATCACGGTCTCGCCCGACATCGTCGAGCGTGCAATCGCCGATATCGGGATCGGGTTCATGATGGCACCGGTTCACCACCCGGCGATGCGCCATGTCATGCCCGTACGCCGGGAGTTGGGAACCCGCACCATATTCAATATCCTCGGCCCACTGACCAACCCGGCCGGGGTGAGGAAGCAACTGACGGGGACGTTTTCCGCCGACCTGATCCGGCCCATGACCGAGACCCTGGCGAAGCTGGGTACCTCGTCGGCCTGGCTGGTCCATGGCGAGGACGGAACGGACGAGATGTCGATCTGCGGCCCGACGCGGGTTTGCATGCTGAGCGAAGGATCGATTTCCGAGGTGACAATCCTCCCCGAGGATGCCGGCCTGCCACGCCATCCATTCGACAGTATTGTTGGCGGCACGCCACGGGAAAACGCGGCGCGGCTTTCCGCCCTGCTCGATGGCGAGCAGTCACCCTATCGCGATGCGGTGATCCTCAACGCGGCGGCGGCACTCATCGTCGCCGGACGGGCAGAGGGCCTGGTGGAAGGCGTTGCCATCGCGCAAGAGAGCGTGGCCAACGGCTCGGCCAGGGCCAGGCTTGTCCGGCTGGCCGAACTGACCAGCCAGGCCGGACAGTAGCAGGTGGTGATGACACGGCATGGGGCCCGGATCCAGGAACCACGAGGCTGACATGGGCAAGTTGAGCCATCTCGACGACACCGGCGCCGCCCGGATGGTCGACATTTCCGGCAAGGAGGCCAGCAAGCGGGTTGCGATTGCCACGGCTACGGTCCTGGTCAATGCCGGGACGTTGGAGACGGTCCGGACCCATGCGGCCAGGAAGGGCGATGTTCTTGGCGTTGCACGGGTGGCCGGCATCACCGGGGCCAAGAAGACACCTGACCTCATCCCGCTATGCCACCCGATTTCGCTGACCAGCGTAGAGGTCGACTTTACCCTCGACGACGAACCGCCCTCGATCGGCATCAGGGCCCGGGCCGAATCCACCGGCCCTACGGGCGTCGAAATGGAAGCGATGACCGCCGCCGCCATTGCCGCCCTGACGATCTACGACATGGTCAAGTCGAGCGACCGGTCGGCCGAAATCCGGCAAGTCGGCCTGGTCTACAAGGATGGTGGCAAATCCGGAGTCTACGAGAGACGGCAATGATATCGGTGGAGATGGCGCTTGGCCGGATACTGGACCTGGCAGAGCCTTCCGGCACGGAGGATATTCCCATTGTCGAGAGCGCCGGCCGGGTGCTCGCCGGAACCCTTGTCGCCACCCGGGACCAACCCCCCTTCGCAACCTCGGCGATGGATGGATTCGCGGTTCGCGATGCCGACATTCAACCCGGCGCCCGCATCGTGGTCATTGGCGAGGCCCCTGCCGGGCACCGCTTCCCCGGCGAGGTTCGGCCGGGCACGGCGGTGCGGATATTCACCGGCGGCGAGGTGCCCGAAGGTGCAGACCGGGTCCTGATCCAGGAGGATGCGGAGTTTGATGGCTCAACGCTCGTCGTTCGGGAAAGGCCGGAGAGCGGGCGGTATATCCGCCCCGCTGGCGGCGATTACCGTGCCGGAATGCGAATCGCCGCCCCCCGGCACCTGCGACCCTCATCGGTGGCGCTGATTGCATCAATGGGATTTGCCCGCGTGCAGGTTTACCTGAAGCCGGATATTGCCATTATTCCGACCGGCAACGAACTGATAATGCCGGGAGAGGCCAGCGGCGATGACCGCATCATTGCCTCCAGCGGCTTCGGCATTGCCGCCATCCTGGCCGAACACGGGGCCAGCCCGAGGATCCTGCCGATTGCCCGCGATCGCGAGGATTCCATCCGCAAGGCATTTGCCATGGCCGAGGATGCGGACCTGATCGTGACCGTGGGCGGGGCGTCCGAGGGCGACTATGACCTGATCCGTCCGGTGGCCAGGAAGATGGGCTTCAGGGAATCCTTCTACAAGCTGGCCATGCGGCCGGGAAAGCCGGTCATGGCCGGTGCCATCAAGGGAACGCCGGTAGTCGGACTCCCCGGCAACCCGGTCTCGGCGCTGGTTTGCAGCCACGTGTTGCTGGTGCCGGCGGTGCGGGCCATGCTCGGCCTTGGCCGGCATGCCCTGCCGAGGAGGCAGGCGCCGCTCCTGGAGCCGATTGCGGCCAATGGAGACAGGGAGCATTACATGCGGGCAACAAGCATTTACCAGTCGCGGCAGCGCCATCTGCGGGTGGCCGGGCGCCAGGACAGTTCGCTGATGAGCGTCCTGGACCAGGCAGACGCTCTCGTCGTGCGTGCGCCCTCCGATCCGCCTCGCCAGGCGGGGGAGTTGGTTGATTACTGCGATCTCATAAAACCGTTTGACACAAACAACGAACACTTGTAGAACTTGCCCTGAAATACGCAACATATCGAGAACAGAGACATGATAACCAAACGCCAACTGGATTTACTGCAATTCATTGACCAACGGACCAAGCGTAACGGGGTGCCGCCCTCCTTCGAAGAAATGAAGAACGCGTTGAACCTGAAATCCAAATCGGGAATTCATCGCCTGATCATGGCACTCGAGGAACGGGGGTTCCTGCGCAGGCTGCCAAACCGTGCCCGGGCGCTGGAAGTGGTCAGAATGCCGGACCAGGCATCGGGGCCGGCGCCATCGGAGACAAGGGAGTCGCATGCGAACCGGCAAGCGGCCCTCGAGGAAATGTATGAAACGATCATTGTTCCGATGATGGGCAGGATCGCTGCCGGATCGCCGGTCGAAGCCATCAGCCGCAAGGATCACGACATCAACGTGCCGTCATTCATGCTCAGCGGGATCGGAGAGCATTTCGCGCTGACCGTCGCCGGTGATTCCATGGTTGATGCCGGGATCAGGGATGGAGATGTTGTCCTGATTCGCAAGCAGCACACCGCCGATAACGGGGAGATCATCGTTGCGCTGGTGAAGGGCGAGGAGGTAACCCTGAAGAGGTTGCGCAAGAAGGGAAGTTCGATTGCCCTCGAGGCGGCCAACCCGGAATTCGAGACCAGGGTCTACCGGACCAACGAGATCGACGTGCAGGGCAAGCTTGTCGGATTGCTGCGAAGCTACTAGACCTGACCGGAATCGTTGACCCTGCCGGGTCGAGTGCCGAGGCGCTGGCCCGGCTGGTCTTGGTGAATCCCGGCGGTCCCTGAGATGGTGCACGACAAGACAGTAACCAGATTCGCTCCATCGCCGACCGGCATGTTGCATATTGGCGGGGCCCGGACTGCCCTTTTCAACTGGTTGTATGCCAGGAAGACCGGGGGCAGTTTCAGGCTTCGAATCGAGGACACCGATCGGGCTCGCTCGACCCGGGAGGCCAGGGAGGCTATTGCCTCCGGCCTGACCTGGCTCGGGCTGGACTGGGACGGTGCTGCGGTCAGCCAGCACGCCAATCTCGAGGCTCACATTGCTGCCGCCAACACCTTGCTCGATTCCGGGCGCGCCTATCGCTGTTTCTCCACGCCGGAGGAAATTGACGCGGCGCGGGCACGGGCCCGCGCGTTGAACCGGCCGGTCCTCTTTGAAAGCCCGTGGCGGGATGCCGATCCGGACACCTGGCCTGACCTTCCCCATACCGTGCGCCTCCGATCGCCGGCCACCGGCATGACTGCAATTGATGATGCCGTATGTGGCCGGGTTTCGTGGAAGAACGAGACCCTGGACGACATGATCATCCTCCGGTCCGACGGCTCGCCGACCTACAATTTTGCCGTGGTGGTGGATGACCGGGAAATGGGCGTGACCCATGTCATCAGGGGTGATGATCACTTGTCGAATTCCGCCAGGCAGAAGATGGTCCATGATGCATTCGGCTGGGAGGTCCCGGTCTTTGCACATATCCCGCTGATCCACGGTGAAGACGGAAGGAAGCTATCGAAGCGATCCGGTGATTTGGGCCTTGAGCATTACCGGGACCTGGGAATTCCACCCGAGGCCATGCGGAACTACCTTGCCCGGCTTGGCTGGAGCCATGGCAATGACGAGTTCTTCACCACCGCGCAGGCCATTGACTGGTTTTCGCTCGAGGGGTTGCGGAAATCGCCGGCCAGGCTTGACCGGAAGAAGCTGCTCAACCTGTCGCGCCAGCATCTGGCAGTGGCCGATGAATCGGAACTGGCCACGGACATCATCAGCCGCACCGGTTGCCTGCGGGTAGCAGGCGAGGATTCGGCCCTGCATGCCGGGCTGATCCAGGCGATGCCGGTCCTTCGGCAGGGTGTCAGGACATGCGTCGATCTCGCCGAAAAGGCCCGGTTCCTGCTTGTCGGCCGGCCGGTTCCGGTCAGCCGGGAGGCTGCACGATTCCTGGATGCCGATGGCGGCAAGTTGATGGGGCAGTTGATGCCGGCCGTCGCCACTGCCGAATGGAGCCGCCCTGGTCTCGAAACAGTGCTGGCTGAATTCTGCCAGCAGCACGGGATCAAGTTCGGACAGCTTGCGCAGCCGCTTCGTGCCGCGCTTGCCGGCTCGACGGTGACCCCGAGCGTATTGGACATGATGGTGATCCTGGGACGAGACGAATCGCTTGACCGGCTCCGGGATGCGTCCTGCAGGTAGCCGGATGAAATCCGGGGCCGCGGGACTTGTCGGATGGCACCGACCGGATTGATCCGGACATTGAACATTGCTGCCGGATGCGGTATGTCCCTGCCATCCGGGATGCCGGGTTCATTTGCGGTTGTGCGACACTGAGCCCCGCATGCGAACTGCCGAAGCCTTGCATGATTCAGCCAGATTGCAGCACGGTTCGACGATGTCCGGCCATTTGGATACGGGCGAGTTCGACGCTGCTGACGACGCTCTGGTTCTGGATTCCCGGATGCACACCAGGCAGCCCAGTGAATTGAAGAGGAGGATTGCATGCCGGACAACACCCGACTGGCGACGTTGGAGATTGATAACAGGCGACTGGAACTCCCCGTATCTTCGCCGACGATCGGCCCGGATGTCATCGATGTTCGAAGACTGTATGCCGATGCTGGCCTGTTCACCTTCGACCCTGGCTTCACCTCGACCGCATCCTGTGAATCGAAGATCACCTTCATCGATGGCGAGGCGGGAAAGCTCTTGTACAGGGGTTATCCGGTTGAACAACTGGCCAGGCATTCGAGCTTCGTGGAAGTGTGCTACCTCCTGCTCTATGGCGAGTTGCCAAACCGGGACCAGCTGGAAGATTTTGATGAACGCGTGACCATGCATACGATGGTTCACGATCAGATGAACTATTTTTTCAGAGGGTTCCGACGGGATGCTCATCCGATGGCAATCATCACCGGCGTCATGGGCGCCATGTCGGCATTCTACCATGACTCCACCGACATCTCCGATCCGGTTCAACGGGAGATCGCTTCGGTCAGGATGATTGCCAAGCTGCCGACGATCGTGGCCATGGCCTACAAATACTCCATCGGCCAGCCATTCATCTATCCCAAGAACAATCTCGATTACGCGTCGAATTTCCTGCGCATGTGTTTCAAGGTTCCGCCCGAGAGGTTTTCCGTGGAGCCGGAAATCGCCCGGGCCATCGACCGGATTTTCGTGCTGCATGCGGATCACGAGCAGAATGCCTCCACCTCGACCGTGCGGCTGGCCGGATCATCCGGTGCCAACCCGTTCGCCTGTGTCGCCGCCGGTATCGCCTGCCTGTGGGGCCCGGCCCATGGAGGTGCCAACGAAGCCTGCCTGATGATGCTGCGCGAAATCGGCACTCCAGACCGGATCCCGGAATTCATCAAGCGAGCCAAGGACCCGGCCGATCCATTCCGGCTGATGGGTTTCGGCCACCGGGTGTACAAGAATTTCGACCCGCGGGCCCGGATCATGAAGGATTCGGCAGACGAGGTTCTTGATCTCGTGCCCAATGACAATGCGCCGACCCTGCAGGTTGCGCGCGAGCTGGAGAGGATTGCGCTCGAGGACGAGTATTTCCAGAAAAGGCAGCTGTATCCGAACGTGGATTTCTATTCCGGAATCATCCTCGATGCGATCGGCTTCCCGACCTCGATGTTCACGCCGATCTTTGCCCTGTCACGAACCGTGGGCTGGATCTCGCAGTGGCAGGAAATGATCGCCGACCCGACGCAGAAGATCGGCCGGCCGCGCCAGAAATACACCGGGCTCGAGGAACGGGACGTTCTGCCGCTCGCCGACCGGTAGTCGGCGAGACAGGGCAGCCGATGAAAGGCGATTGCCGCCGCGTCGCGTGCCGGCAGGCAGGCAAGGCCCGGGGCGAGAATGCTATCTCCTGCTCCCGGCGTTCCCTGAATTGCCGCCGCTTCCGGATGATCGTCGACGGCGCCGGGGCCTGTCGGCTGTCGGCTGCACCTGCCCTTCCCTGAGCAATCTGGTCATGGGGTGGACCGGGTTGTTGTCGCCATGGATCTCCAGCAGCACCCGCATCGCCTCGAGGCACCCGGACTGGTCGGGCATGCCCAGCACCCAGTCCAGGAAAATGGTCCGGCAATCCTCGTCGGTAATGCCGTCAATCCGGTAGGCCTCGCGGATCAACCCGCGGGGATCAACCTTGCTGGCCGGGTCCGGCCTGTCCCCTCCACTCATGATCGAACCTCCTCCTGCCCGTTGCGCTCGATCACGCGATCGATGATCTCCCTGCATTGCCGGCGTTCGCTCTGCAGGCGGGCTGCAAGGGTGCCGATCTCCCCCTCGCCGGTCTCCCGCAACAGGAATGCAACCGCCCCCTCCCCGGCCTCTTCGGGTCGGAAGGTGCTGTCGACGGTCAGCCTGGCAACCTGCAACAGCTGGCGCAGCGTGGTGTGGCAGCCAAGCATGGTCTCCGCTTCGTCCGGCCGGAACCAGTTGCATCCCGCGCCGGCAGCAAGCTGCTTCGCAATCGATCTCGAATACTCGCCGGCAACAAGCGCCCCTGCCTGGACAACAAGCTCGATATCGAGCAGGCGTCCCCTGCCAAGGCGGACCTCCCACAGATCCTGGTCCCGTCTGGCTGGCAGATTCTCCTCGAGTCGGCCGCGCATTGACAAGAGGGCATCAATCACATCCGGGCGCTGGCCCTTCGCATCAATGACCTGCCTCCTGATCCGTTCGAATTCCTGTCCGATTTCCCCGGAGCCGGCCATATGGCGGGCCCTGGTCAGCGCCATGTGCTCCCAACTCCACGCCTCCTCCTTCTGGTAGTGCTCGAACGCCGCCAGCGACGTTGCCACCGGCCCCTGGTTTCCGGAGGGCCGCAGCCGCATGTCGATGGAATAAAGCTTTCCCTCGCCCGTCTGCGCCGACAGGGCAGATACCAGGCCCTGGGTAAGACGAGCAAAATACTTGCGTGCCGGGAGCGGCTTGGCGCCATTCGAAAATCCGTCCTGGAGCGGATCGAATATGACCAGCAGGTCAAGGTCGGATTGGGCGGTCAGCAGGCCGGAACCGAGTGATCCCATACCGATCACCGCGGCACCCCGGCCCGGTGGCCTGCCATGCCGGGCCGATAGCTGGGCGATCACCTCGTCCAGGATCGAGCGCAGCACCGATTCCGCGACATCGGCATAGCACCGTGCCGACTGCTCCCAGCCGATGTGACCTCGCAGATGCTGGACGCCGATTCTGAAATGATGGTCCTTCATCCATCTCCGGTTGGCATCCAGGATGCGCTCGAAGTCGCTCTCGCGGGAGAGAATAGATTCGAGATTGCCGGCCAGTTCCGGTGCCGATTCGATTCGATCAAAGAAATTTCCGTCAAGCACCGCATCAAGCACCTGCGAATTGCGGGCGAGATACCCGGCAAGACCGGGTGCCGTTCCACAGATGTCTGTCAACAGGTCGATCAGCGCCGGATTGGATTCCAGCAGCGAAAACAGCTGGATTCCGGTCGGAAGGCCGCGCAGGAACCCTTCGAATTGCGAAATCGCCTGCCCGTGATTCGGAGATCGCTGCAACCCGGAAATGATCTTTGGCAGGATCCTCGAGAACACGGCGCGGGCCCGTTCGCTTCGCATGACCGGATACCTGCGCCAGCCTTCCGCTGCATCGAGGATATCCGGTCCGATATCCGCCACATGCCGTTGATCGCTGCCAGGGACGGCCGACGAGAAATATTCGCCGGTCACCCTGTCGACCGCCCGCAGGGTCTCATGGATTCCATTGACGAATGCTTCCCGGTCGGTCCCGCCGCTCAGCGCCGCCACGCGCCGCAAGTCGTCTTCACCGGCTGGCAGGCTGTGCGTCTGCAGGTCATTGACCATCTGCAGCCGGTGCTCGATGCGCCGCAGCCTCACATAGCTGTCACCGAGCAGGGTCCGGGTATCCGGATGGATCCACCCCTGGCTGCTCAGGACCGATAATCCGCCCAGCGTATCGCGGACCCGCAGCGAGTGATCCCTGCCGCCGGCAATCATCTGGAAGGACTGGGTCATCATCTCGATGTCACGAATGCCGCCACGACCGAGTTTCAGATTGCATCCTCCGCCCGCCTGGTCGCCTTCGACCTGCTGCTTGATCATTCGCCTCATGTTCCTGGCATCCTCGACCGATGCAAAGTCGAGACTCCTCCGCCAGATGAACGGCTCGATTGCATGCAGGAACCTGCCCCCGGCCTCCCGGTCTCCGGCGCAGACCCGCGCCTTGATGAAGGCGGCCCGTTCCCATGTCCGACCGAAACTCTCGTAGTATCTTTCCGCCGCCGTCGCCGACATGCAGACCGGCGTGACCAGGGGGTCCGGGCGCAAGCGAAGATCTGTCCTGAAGACATACCCGCCTTCGGCATGGCCGCTCATCATCGAGACAAATCGCCTGGTTGCCCGGACGAATCTGCGGCGCATTGCCAGCAACTCGGCCTCCGGTGCATCCCGGTCATCGAACAGGATGATCAGGTCGATATCCGAGGAATAATTGAGCTCGCCCGCCCCCATCTTGCCCATGGCAAGAACGAACATGCCGTCGAGCAACTCGGGCGACCCCTCGCTCTTGCCATCCTTTCGCAGAACCGCCTGCAGGCAGTTCTGCACGGCAAAATCGGCGAAGCGGGTCATCGCCGCCATTGTCTCCTGCAGTGACCAGACCCCGCCAAGATCGGCAAGAGCCGTCAGAATCGCCACCCGCTTCTTGCTGCTGCGCAGGTGGCGGGCAGCAGCTTCGGCTTCCAGGGGGACATCCACGGACAGCAAATCCGTCAGCTCATCCTCCGGCGACCGGCCTGCCAACCCCGCCAGCCACTCGAAGTCCCGCTCTGCAATCGATCGGAGAAAAGGGCTGCAACTGGTGGCGCGGCTGACCAGCTGCCGGAAATTCGGCGAGCCGTCGCCAAGATACGGGTGAATGTCGAACCCGCAATCATCGCCGACTCTCCCCGGCATGTCGGAAATGCGGGTCTCAAACATCGCTGTTCCTGTCCGTCCCGGGCAGTTTCCGACCGTCATGCACGATATTGTCCCGCCGGCAACTCACCTGTATCTGCCTGCCTGTCATATCGGGAGCATGGATCATTGGGAAACAGCGTGGAGCGGGTGCGGCACTGCCTGGTCGGCCGGGGCCTTGCCGCCAGGATCGTCAGGTTCGAGAATCCTGCGAAGACTGTCAGGGAAGCTGCAGCGGAGATTGGCTGCGAACTTGACCAGATCGTGAAATCCATGGTGTTCGCCGATCGGTCGGCCAGCCGGGTGTTCCTGTTTCTGACCCCCGGAGGACGGCAGGTCTCGGGCAGTCTGGCCGGTCGGCTGACCGGGACCGACCTCTCCAGGGCCGATCCGGCCCTGGTTCGACGGCAAACCGGCTTCAGCATTGGCGGCGTGGCACCGATCGCCCACCCCGTCCCGATCCGGAGCTTCATTGACCATGTTCTCCTGCAATTTCCTGACGTCTGGGCAGCTGCCGGAACACCACATCACGTCTTCAACATCAATCCTGAAGATCTGGTGACGGTGTTCGGGGCCGAGCCTGCCGGTTTCTCGCAATGACATCGAGCACCGCCCGCGCCGCCCTGACGCCGGATGGCTCATCACCGGCTCCCAGCTTTTCCCTGACCCTGGCAAATGCCTGGCGCTGCTGGCGCTGGTGTTGCAGATCAGTCGCCAATGCCTCGATGGCGTTGCAGATCAGATCTGCCCGACAACTCTTCCCCAGCATTTCCGGCACCGTGGCTGACTGGTCAACCAGGTTCACCAGGCTGACGGTCTCGACCTTGAGCAGGCTGCCGATCAGCTGGCGCGAGATCCATTTCATGTCATAGGCCACCACCATCGGTGTATCGGCCATGGCCAGCTCCAGGGCGACGGTTCCCGATGCCGCCAGCGCCAGATCAGCCAGTTGCAGCACCGCAACCTTGCGGCCCTCGCCTTCCGCCAGCGTCATTCCCCTCGGGTCAATCACATGCGTGTGTGCCGGCCAGGCCTCGAGGTGGAACTCCAGCCGCGCCGCCACCGCCGCTGCCGCCGGAACGATGACCTGGAAATCCGGCCGCCGCTTGCAGAACATGCTGACCGCCTGTCCGAATACCGGTGCCAGGATCTCGATCTCCGAGCGCCGGGACCCGGGCAACACTGCCAGTATCGGCCGGTCAGGGTCTGCCCCGATTTCATTCCGAAGCCACGCATCTTCCCGCATGGTCGATCCTGGCTGATCGGCTGCCGGATGGCCGACGAAACTCGCATCGACACCATGTCCAGCCAGGAAATCCGGCTCGAAGGGCAGCAGGGCCAGCACATGATCAACGGCGTCGGCCAGCTTCCTGGCCCGGCCGGTCCGCCATGCCCAGACCGAGGGCGATACATAGTGGATGATCGGGAAGTTGCCGCCCCGGGCCCTGACCCGGCGGGCAACTCTCAGGCAGAAATCCGGGCTGTCGATGGTAACCATGACATCAGGTCTTTCTGCCAGCGCCGCCTCGGCCGTCACACCGACCAGCCTCACCAGTGAAGGCAGGTGCCCTACCACCTCGACGAGCCCCATGACCGACAGCTTGCTGAAATCAAAGAGGCTGGCCAGCCCGCAATTTTCCATCTCCGGGCCACCGACTCCCGAGAACCCGGTGGGGCCGCCGACCCTGGTCAAGCCGGTCATCAGCGATGCCCCGAGGCGATCGCCGGACGGCTCGCCAGCTACCAGGAAGACCCGCCGGCTCAAACCTGATCCCTTGCCACCGACCAGATGAACAGGCCCTCCCGGTCGGCAATGGAGATTGCGCACTCCCTGTCGAGCAGCATGACACCGGAAGCCTCCAGGGCAACGCCACGCAGGCCGGCATCGGCCGCCCGTCGAACGGTGTCGGGGCCGATGACCGGGAAATCGACCCGTGATTCCTGGCCCCGCTTCAGTGCCTTGTAGGCCAACCCCAACCGCTCCCGGCGCTCCGGGAACTCGGAAGCCATCGCCAACCCGGCCTGCTGCAACATGACATCGGTTCCGCAGACAGACTCGACCGCCAGGCACAACCTCCTTGCGACAACGGCCGCCTGTCCGATATCGGCCTGTCCCAGCAGATCGACAATTTCCCGGGCCCGCTGCAAATCGGTCCGGTCCGTGTCATCCGGTTGCATCGCGGTCAGCACGCCGGGGCCGGCCAGCAAACCGGGAATCAGCTGGTGGACACCGACGATCTCCAGCCCCAGACTCTCGACCGTCTCCACCAAGAGCCGAATCACGGCATCATCACCATCCCAGATCTCCGAATTGGAGCCATCGGCCACCAGGTGGCGCCTGATGCCGCCAACCGGAACCAGCTGGCGATAGCCTTCAGCCGCCAACCCGGCGATCACGGTCTCGAAATTGCCGAGGTCGATCCGGATTTGGCAGTGATCTGCAACACCTGGTGCATCGAAGCCGGGCAGTCCGAGTATGCATACAGTGGCACCTGACCTGGCTGCCAGGTCAAGCACCAGCCGCGGGAGTTCGCCGGTGCCGGCAACCAGCAGGAACCTGTCATCCAGGGCTGTCGTCATGGACCCGCCTGGTTGGCCGCAGCAACGAGCGCCCGGTATCTTCACGCACGAATTCGATCAAATCGTCGACCAGCCGGCCCCGGTTGCCCGATTCCTGCAGATCCAGGATCTTCTCGGCCATGGGCCGATCACTCTCGGCCAGTTCGTTATAGGCCCCCCTGAGGTTGCGGATGTCGGCGCTGTCCGCACCCCGGCGGCGCAGGCCGACCAAATTCACCCCTTCCAGGCCTCCTGCCGGGCCCTGGACAAATCCATGCGGTATGACGTCGCGCCTGACCATGGTGACCGCGCCGATGATTGCCCCCTTCCCGATTCGGACAAACTGGTGCACACCGGACAGGCCGCCGATGATCACGTTGTCACCGATCACGCAGTGGCCACCGAGCGATGCATGGTTGGCCATGATGACGCGGTCGCCGACACTGCAATCATGGCCGACATGGGTGCCGGTCATGAACAGGCAGTCATTGCCGACCCTGGTGACACCGCCACCGAGACGGGTCCCGCCATTGAGCGTCGCACCTTCCCTGATCCGGTTTCGCCGGCCGACAACCAGGCGGGTTTTCTCGCCCTGGTATTTCAGGTCCTGCGGAATTTCGCCGACACAGGCAAAGGGAAAGACAATGGTATCATCGCCGATCTCCGTCCAGCCGGTAATCACCGCATGCGATTTCACGACGACATTTTCGCCAAGGACGACGTCAGGCCCGATCACGCTGAACGGACCCACGCTGGCACCATTCCGAATCACGGCTCCTGGCGAGATGTCGGCTGTTCGATGGATTGTTGCCGACTGCGCAATCGACATCCTAGGCAGCCTTTTCCCCGGGCTCCCAGAGCGCAGTTATGGTCGCCTCTGCCGCAAGCGCATCGCCAACATAGGCCAGCCCCCGCATCTTCCAGACCTTGCCACGCCTCCTGAGCACGGTCATGCGAAGCTCGAGCACGTCTCCGGGCACCACCATCTTCCGAAACCGTGCGTCATCGACACCCAGGAGATAGATGCTGATGGGCTGGTCGATCAGATCAAGGGTGTAATTGACGAGAATCGCCGCCGATTGCGCCATCGACTCAACGATCGCCACGCCGGGCATCACCGGGTTGTCCGGAAAATGTCCCGGAAATTGCGGCTCATTGAAGGTGACATTCTTGATGCCGACCGCACTCTTGCCCTTTTCCAGCCTGATCACCCTGTCGACCAACAGGAACGGATACCTGTGTGGAATCATGCGAGTGATCATGGAATGATCAATGACCACGTCGTCGATTTCCGGAGCTTCAACCATACGCACTACCCTTTCGCACTGGGTCCGGCCCCCTGGCACCAATCCAGGACAACTCGCTATTCGGACAGGACCTGCTTCTCTGCCACGTGAACACCCCGGTCGATGAACTGCCTTGCCGATTCATAATTCGAAGAATGTGTTCCGTCGCCCAGGACTCTCCTCAGATCATGTTGTATTGAACCGGTAATGTCGACTTCGATGTCGGAGTGAGTGACCGTATCCGAATTCATGACAATCAGGTAGCCTTGGTTCCTGGCTACTGATTGCACGAAATTCTGCACGAAAACCTGGAATGATCCCGCCGCCTGGTCAAGCCATTCCTGGAGCAGCCTGGCCTTCAGATCCTGTCTCTCGCGCACATCCCCGACCTTCCGGTCAAAGGCAGTGGATACAATCCTGAATTCGTGATCGGTGAGCGAAATCGCCAGCCTCCCGAGCAGCTCCTCTTCCTGCTCCAGGAACTCGGTAAGCCTGCTGTTTTCTTCCGTGATCGCCGCCCGTTCCTCGATGAGCTCCTCGCCAACCCTCTGTCCGTAATTCGATGACTGGTAGAGGGTCTCCATATCCAGCACAACGTATTGGGAGACGACATAGCCGAGTCGCGGCCGGTCGCGGCCCGGCACACCGGCCATGCTGTCCGGAACGAAGCCATGGTCCCGCTGCAGCACTCCGGTTCCGGAGGTCCGTTCGATTACCACGTCCGTATATTGTGGCAGGTAGACCAATGGTGGCAGATGAGCGACTTGTGCGTCGGCGACAGGCGAGGCAACCGCTGCCAATGCCAGCACGGCTACGGATGCCGATCTCCCTGCACGGCCCATTCAGAAACTGGATTCCAGCTCCAGGTTGAATGATTGCCGTTCATCATAGGGCTGGGATCTCAGATCCTTGGCAAAATTGAACCGCAACGGACCTAGAAGGGTGGTCCAGAACAGCGAGAACCCGGCCGCCGACCGCAAATGCATCCGGTCATCAATCAGGCAATTCTCCCCGATGACCGAATCTTGGTCAGGACCCACGGCATATCTACCGTAATTGGCGCAGCGCTTGTCGTCCAACCCCCAGATGGAGCCGGCATCAAGGAACAGGCCGCCAGCCAGGCCCAGCTCCTCGGACACGCCGAGCGGGAACCGGCTCTCGAGCCGCATCGCCGCAAAATAGTTTCCACCCAGCGCCGTATGGTAGGTCCTGGTGGGCGGGGCCTCCTTGTCCCTGGCTCTAGCCAGGGTGAAGTCCCTGGGGCCGATGCCGTTGGCGGCGAATCCTCTCATGATTCCGCCATGCATGTGGAAACGGTCGCGGATGCGCGACGGGCCGCCGGATGCGGTCAGGATACCGCCTTCAAGCTCGCCGGTCAGCGTCACTTCCTCGTTGAGAATGGTCGTTTGTCCACCAAGCAGCCCGGTCGTGGTAATCGCCGACGTCTTGTCCTTGGTGCCATAGGCAAAATCCTGTCCGCCGCGGAATATGATCCCGTGCCGCGGGTTGAAGGCGGTCCGCCGGCTGTCGAAATCGACCAGGTAATTGGCCGAGATGGTGTCACCCCGACCGCGGTTGAAATCCTCCTCGAGAATGAAGGACCTCGAGCGCACCTCGTCGATCTTGTAGGTCGACAGGCCGACACCGACCCGCAGGCGGGTGTTCTCGTTGATGAAGAATCTCAGCGACGGATCAATGCGCCATTGCTTGGTGGAGTAGCTGGTGGCGCCGCCGTCCACCGAGGAGTACGATGTCCTCAGCTGGAATTCGACATCTCGCCGGTCCAGGAAATACGGCTCGACAAAGGTCAGGGAATAGCTCTTGCTGCTGCCGGTTTCGATGCCGAAGCTGAGAAACTGGCCGCGCCCGAGAAGGTTGCTCTCGGACAGGTTGACGGTGGCGGCAACCCCGTCCGCCTTGGCATAGGTTGCACCAAAGGACAGCGACCCGGTGGGTTTTTCCTCGACGCTGACCCGCACCACCACGTGATTTCCGGTCGATCCCCGCTCCGTCGTCACGTCCACCGACGAAAAGAAGCCAAGACGGTTGATCCTCGCTTCCGCCTCCTCGATCTCGCGCGGGTTGAAGGGGTCTCCCTCGACAATATCGAACTGGCGCCTGATGACCCGATCAAGTGTGGTCGTATTGCCTTCGATTTCAATTCTCTCGACGAAAATCTTCGAATCACGGACAAGGTCGAACCTGATGTCGACAATCCGGGCCAAATCGTCACGAATCGGTTCCGGCCGAGCCCGGATGAACGGCATGTCGTACCCGGCCGCCAGGAACTCCATGCGCCTGACGGTTTCCTGCACCAGTTTCGGGGTATAGACGTCGCCGGCCACAATCCGCGTGTGCGAGGCGAATTCCTCGACATCGATGCCCGCCGCTTCCGTGGCAGCAGTCACGTCGCCAAACCTGTACATCTGGCCTTCCCGAATCTTGAATACCAGGAAGAATGCATCCCGTTCGGTCGTCAGTTCGGAGGTCACGGACAGGACCTCGAAATCGATATATCCCCGGTCCGTGTAGAATTCCTCGAGCAACGCCTTGTCGGCCTCTATTCGTTCGGCGATATAGGTGTCGCTGCGGACGAAAGTGCGGAATATTCCGGCCTGTTTCGATGCAACCACGCGGCGCAGGCGCCCCTCGGAAAAGACATCGTTGCCGACGAAGCTGATACGCTCGGTCTCGATGACCTTGCCCTCGAAGACCTCGAAGACCAGGTCGACCCGGTTGCCTGAACGCCTGATGATCTTCGGGGTAACCGTGGCTGCAAAACGGCCGCCGACCCGATAGGCCTCGGCAATGGCGGTGGCATCTGCCTCGGCCAGGGCCGGGTTGTAGACATGCCGGGGCTGCGACCGCACCAACCCCACCAGGGCCTCATCCTTGATTCGCTCGTTGCCCTCGATCGAGATCTCGTTGATGGTCGGAAACTCGACGACGCTGATCACCAACTGCCTGCCCCTGGGCGCAATCGCGAACTCCTCGAACAGCTGTGCATCGGAAATCCGTCGGAACGCGGCATTCAGGCCGGCCGCCGAAACGGTGCCGGAGCCTGGCAACTCCGAGATCCGAATCACGCTGTCCGCATCGATGCGGGTGTTGCCCTCAACGATGATATCCGAGTAGCTGTAGGACTGTCCTGCGGCTGCCACCGGCAGAAGAATGCACAACAGACCACAAATCGCCAAACTGCGGAAAAAGTTTCCAACCCGCAGAAAAATACACCTTACTTGCATTGTCAGGCAGCCCCCACTTCCAACCCCTTGAGGCATAATGGCCAAAGGATGACTTGTCAAAGTCTCCGCGCCTCCGGTCGCGGCAATACGAGTCCCGGCAGGTGCCTGTTGTGGAATTGTGCCATGCCTCCAGCCGAATCGCCGGGCCGGCAACTCACCGATCTCGGCCTCTCGAATGGCTGGCGTCGGTCACTGGCCGGATGACCCGAGCCGCGCCCTCGATCCCGGCAGGATTGCGTTGGTCACTGGCAGGTCAGGTCGTTGAACAGGCCGAATGCCATCAGCATGATCACTGCCACCAGGCCGATGGCGATGGAAATCCGCTTGAAGTTGCTGCCCGGCTCGCGCCCGACGACTGCCTCGTATCCGTAGAAGACCAGGTGGCCACCATCGAGGCCGGGTATGGGAAGGAGGTTCAGCAGCCCGATGACCGTGGAAATGGCCGCGATCAGCGAGATGAATTCCATCGGTCCCCTCGATGCAGCGGCGCCGGAGATCCTGGCAATTCCGATCGGACCCTGCAGGTTGCAGGCGCTGATTCGGGCCGAGAGCATGGCTGCCACCCCCTGCACGGTGCCGGTGATGATGCCCGTGGTCCGGCTGAAACCGATCAGGATGGCGTCACCAACCGATGGTGTCACCCGCTCCGGCTCGAAAAACAGGGCACCCGTTATCCCGATCAGCCTTCGCTGTTCGAGGCTGCCATCGGCCCCCTGCACCGTCTCCTCCCTGGCAAAGAGATCGACCCGGAACTCCTCGCCTGACCGCCAGACATGAAGGGAGACGAGATTGCCGGCGGATTCGCTGACACGGCGCCGCAGCTGGTCGAAGGAATGCACCCTGGTGTCGTTGACGGCCAGGATGACATCGCCTTCGAGGAGGCCGGCATCTTCGGCCGCCGACATCAGCCGGATCCCGGCGACGATTGGCGGCATCAGCGGCGGGCCCGGCACTTCGAGCGTCCGGCCATTGCGGTCGATCCTGTATTGCACATCCGCGCCGTCCCCGCCGGTTTCGGCCTGAAGGTAGAGGTCGACCAGGTCCCGGATCCCGACCCCGCCGACTGCCTGGATCCGGTCTCCCGGCTGCAGCTGGGTATCGTGGCCGGGCATCGGTTTCAGCGACCCGATGACCGGTTCGTCCGAGACGATACCCGTGGCCATGACGGCAAACACGAAGACGATTGCGGAGAACATGAAATTTGCAATCGGTCCGGCGGCAACGGTGATGGCGCGGTGGTGCAGGGCCGCATTGGCCAGGCTGTCACCCCGCAGCTGCTTCCGGCCGGCCGGCGTTGCCGGCCCGTCCTCCTCGGCGAAACGGACATACCCTCCGAGCGGAATTGATCCGACCTGCCAGACCGTTCCAGCCGAATCGGTCCAGGACACGATGGGGCGGCCGAATCCGATCGAGAACACCCCGACCCGAATTCCGGCCCACCTGGCGGCCGCGTAATGGCCGAATTCATGCACGAACACGACGATCCCGACCGCGACCAGGAATGCCAGCAGGTTTACCAGCATGAGGCAGGGCCTCCGGATTGACTCCGGCGCTGTCGGCGGGGCGGGCTCATCCGGATGCGGCGACCTGTTCGCCCAGACGGACCCGGGCCAGGCTGTCGACAGCATGTATGGCGGCAGGATCGAGCGGGTCGCCGCCGAGTTCACTGTTGCCGGCCAGGCTGTTCACCGTCGCCTCGACCGCATGCGACATGCAGGTGAACCCGATCTCGTCGGCCAGGAACGCGTCCAGGGCCGCTTCCTTGGCACCGTTGAACGCCGCCCCGGCCAGGCCCCCCAAATCCAGCACTTCCCGGGCCAGCCGCAGGGCCGGAAAGCGGTCCTCGTCGGGGGCCTCGAATTCGAGTGCGCCCAGGGCGGCCAAATCCAGCCTCTCCAACCCCGGCCCCAGCCTTTCGGGCCAGTGCAGCGCATATTCGATCGCGCCCCGCATGTCGGTGGTGCTCAGATGGGCAAGCATCTGGCCGTCGACGAACCCGACAATGGCATGAATGACCGATTGCGGGTGCACCACCACCCGAAGATCTCCGGCAGGGATTCCGAAAAGCTCATGTGCTTCAATGATTTCCAGGGCCTTGTTGAACAGGGTGGCACTATCGATCGAGATCCTGGTGCCCATGTTCCATGTCGGGTGACGGGCTGCCTGCTCCGGTGTCACCCTGGCAAGCTCCTCCGGGCTGGCATCCTTGAACGGACCGCCCGATGCAGTCAGGGTGATGGTCTCGATCGTGTTCCGGGGCTGGTTGAGCAATAGCTGGAATATTGCCGAGTGCTCGCTGTCGACCGGCAGCAGGGTGCTTCCGGATTTGCTGGCGGTCGCGGTCACCAGCTTGCCGGCCGCCACCAGGCTTTCCTTGTTGGCCAGGGCAAGCGTGCAACCCTGCCGGAGCAGCTGCAGGTTGGGATAGAGGCCGGCAAACCCGATGATCGCCGACATCGCCCAGTCCACCTTCCTGTCGGCGGCCTCGACCAGCGCCGTACTGCCGGAGGCCACGGTGACCGGACAACCGGCGAGCAATGCCTCGAGATCCTCCCGGCATTCGTCAAATGCCGTCACCACCAGCTGCGGGCGCAGCACCCTCGCCTGCCGGGCCAGCCTTTCGACATTGCGCCCCCCGGTCAGTGCAACGATCTCGAAGCTCTCATGCCCGCCGAGGCGGTTCAGTGCCTCCACGGTCTGCCTGCCCACCGAACCGGTCGAGCCGAAAATCGATATGCGCCGCCGGCCGGATTTCAGCCCGGAGCCCATTCGATCATCCCCGCAACATCGAGCAGTCCGAACATGAGACAGGCTCCGATCATTCCGTCAAACCGGTCCATGAACCCTCCATGACCCGGTATCAGGCCCGAGCTGTCCTTGACGCCGGATTGACGCTTGATCCAGCTCTCGCCGAGGTCGCCGGCCTGCGCCGACACTGACAGCACCAGGCCCAGGCCCATTGCCGACACGCTTCCGAGAACAGCCCCGGAGACTGCAATGGCGGCCATGCAACCGCCGATGGCACCGCTCCAGCGCTTTCCGGGGCTGATGGCCGGTGCCAGCTTCGGCCCTCCCAGCGCCTTCCCGGTCGCATAGGCGCCGACATCGGTGGCGGCCACGAGCAGGAGCACCCACAGGGCCGGCATCACCCCGGATTGCAGCCTGATGTCGGCCAGGATGCTGCTTCCCAGCAGGATGGCGGCGCCGCAGATGCCCATGACCAGTTGCCGACCCGGAATGAAGACGGCCATCACCGCCGCAACCGGCAGCAACAGCACGGCAGCCTGGACAGCGCCGATCGGCAATACCGACACCGCCGCCACCGAGGCTGTCGTCGCCAGGGCGTTGGCCAATGCATGCCAGGGCGGCATGCCGGGCCACAGCAACCTGCCGAGTTCCCAGAGCATGGCCCCGGCCACCACGGCACACAGAAGGGTGAACCAGGCGCCTCCGGCCAGCAGGGCCCCGGCCCCGATAGCGGCCAGGATTGCGCCGGACAGCAGTCTGAGCCTCAATTCATCGGAAACCTTCGCCGGAAGGTCACTCATGGGCGGCACCGAAACGGCGTTTCCTTCGGGCAAATCCTGCCAGGGCCGACCGGAACATCTCGACATCGAATTCAGGCCACAGCGTGTCGACGAACTCGAATTCCGAATAGGCCGATTGCCAGAGCATGAAGTTTGACAGGCGGTACTCGCCGGATGTCCTGATGATCAGGTCGGGATCGGGAAGATGGCTGGTATAGAGATGCGAATTGATGCTCTCTGCACAAATGTCGTCGGGCCGAAGTTTTCCGTCCGCCGCCTCCTGTGCCAGCTTGCGGACCGCCCGGACCAGTTCGGACCGGGCCCCGTAATTCACCGCCACCGACAATTCCAGCCTGGTGCCGAATCTCGTTGATTGCTCGAGATTCCTGATTTTCTCCATCAGCGGTGCATCCAGCCGGGCATGGTCACCGATGAACCTGAACCTGACACCATTGCGAACCAGCGCTTCGGCTTCCGAGCGGGCATAGATCCTGAACAGGGACATCAACCCGTCGACTTCTGCAGTCGAGCGCTTCCAGTTTTCGGTCGAGAAGGCAAATACGGTCAGGTACCTGATCCCGAAACCCGGACATTCCTCGACGATTTCCCGCAGCCGCTCGGCCCCCTGCTGATGCCCCCTGATCTTCGGAAGCCCGCGCTGCCTGGCCCATCGCCCGTTGCCGTCCATGATGATCGCCACGTGGACGAGGCGGCCTTCGCCCGGAGACGCGCGCCTTTCGAGTGCCTGCCCTGTTGCCTGCGCCTCCATTCAGACCGCCATGATTTCCGTACGCTTTGCCTCCAATGCCTCGTCCACCCTGGAAATTGCCTGGTCGGTCAATTCCTGGACTTCGCCGGACCACAAATGGATCTCGTCCTCGCTTACCCCGTCATTCTTGGCCTTCTTGAGCTGCTCCATCCCGTCACGCCGGATATTGCGAATGGCAATCCGCGCACTCTCGGCCTGGCCGGTGGCGGTCTTCGACAACTCCAGCCTTCGCTCTTCGTTCAACTCCGGTATCGGCAGGCGAATGACCGTGCCCTCGACGATCGGATTGATCCCCAGCCCCGATTCCTGGATCGCCTTCGATACGGCCGGCACCAGTGTCTTGTCCCAGATGCCTACCGAAATCATCCTCGGTTCGGGAATGTTTATGGTGCCGCACTGGTTCAGCGGCATGACCGTGTCATAGGCATCGACCGGCAGCGATTCGACCATGACCGCCGATGCGCGTCCCGTCCGCAAGGTTGCAAAATCCTGTCTGAGCGCCTCGAGCGCTCCGTTCATCCTGCGCTCGAGGTCGTCCGTATCAAGATCAAAATCATCGACCGTCATCGGTATCCACCTCCATGACTCCGGTATACCTCAATCAACTGATAATTGTATAGGTGCCCTGGTTCTCGATGATCTTCCGAAGTGCGCCCGATTCCCGGATCGAAAACACCACGATCGGCAGGTTGTTGTCGCGGGCCAGAGCGATTGCCGAGGCATCCATCACCCCCAGATGCGCTTGCAGCACCTCGTCGAAACTGATCGATTCGTAGCGCACCGCATCGGGGTACTGCTTCGGATCGACATCGTAGACACCATCCACCTTCGTTCCCTTGAAGATGGCCTCGCAGTCAAGTTCGCTGGCCCGCAGCGTCGCTGCGGTATCGGTGGTGAAATACGGGTTGCCGGTCCCGGATGCGAAGACACACACCCGGTGCTTCTCCAGGTGCCGCATCGCCCGACGGCGAATATACGGCTCGCAGATCTGGTCCATCGGGATCGCCGACAGCACCCGGGTCGGCACATCCATCGCCTCCAGCGAGGATTGCATTGCCAGCGCATTCATGACTGTCGCCAGCATTCCCATGTAATCGGCCGTGGTTCGCTCCATTCCCTGGGCCGAACCCTGCAGGCCACGAAAGACATTTCCGCCGCCGACAACCATGCACACTTCGACACCAAGGTCATATATCTGCTTGATTTCACAGGCAATTCGTTCAACCGTAGGCGGGTGCAGCCCATAATTCTGGCTTCCCATCAGGGCTTCGCCGGATATCTTGACAAGAATTCGTTTGCGGGATGGCCCCGGCCCTGAAATATTTTCGCTCATGTGGTCGCAAACCCGGATGATCCGACGTTGTACGCATTGAACATGTCCTGGCGCGATTGTCCATTCCCCGCGACCGCCGGCAGGCCGGGGAGAGAGCGGGCGTGATGCCTCGCCGGCAATTGTCGCCATCCGGGGCGCGGGCAGTGCTCATCTGCGGCGCCACCGCCACCGGCAAATCCGGGTTGGCAATGACCATCGCCAGACGCCGGTCCGGCCTCGTCATCAATGCCGATGCCATTCAGGTGTATTCGTGCTGGAGGGTGCTCACGGCCCGGCCCGGTCCGGACGACGAGGTGGAGGTGCCGCATGCGCTCTATGGCCATGTCGACAAATCGGCTCGATACTCGGTTGGTGCCTGGCTCGATGACGTGCAACGGATCCTTGCCGACAACCCCGGACGGCTTCCGGTCATCGTCGGCGGAACCGGGCTGTATTTCAACGCCCTGACCAGGGGGCTGGCGCCAATCCCGACCATTCCGCCGGACATCCGGGAGCAGGGCGCCGCCATGCGCGCCAGCGGCGAGGCCGGCCGGATGCGGGATGAGTTGCGCAGGCTCGATCCGGAAACCGCCTCCCGGATCGACATGAACAATGCGGCCCGGGTGAGTCGGGCCTGGGAGGTCTTCCATGCCACCGGCAAGGGACTCTCCCACTGGCACCGGCAGCCTTCGGAGCCGGTGTTTTCGCCCGGCGAGGTCGAGTCGCTGCTGGTCTGGGCCGATCCGGCCTGCATCAATGCGAGGATCGATTCCCGCCTGAAACGGATGCTGCAGGAGGGTGTCCTCGAGGAGTGCCGGTCGCTGCGCGATGACTGGGAGCCATCACTTCCCTGGGCCAGGGCAATCGGGGCCGCCGAGTTCATGGCGCATGTCGAAGGTGCTGTCTCCCTGGACGAGGCCATGGGGAAAGTGGCGATCGCAACCCGGCAATATGCCAAGCGGCAGCGAACCTGGTTTCGCTCGAAGATGGGCGACTGGACCCGCGTGCCGGTTCGCCCGGAGGCCCGGGAATCCGACTGAAATCCGGGCCAGGCACGGCCGCCATCACGGTTGATGGACAATGTTCGTTGCAATTGCTGCGCGTAATGCAAATAATGAGTCATGAAGTTTCATCGGCAGGGCTGACAATCTACTCGGGAAGAAGGAGGTGGAACTCGTGCCTTCCGGAGACCGGGCCCTGCCGCGAGGCACCAAACGAAACCAGAAGGAAATCAGACAAATGACAACTCATCCGACCATCAACGGAAAGCCCGTCCATGGACTTGCCGGGATGTATGCGAAGGAATTCGCCGAGGGGAAACTCAGCCGGCGTGAATTCCTGGCTCGATCAACCGCTCTGGGCGTGACCGCAGCCGGCGCCTATTCGCTGGCAGGTCTTGCTCCTGGCGTTGCCAATGCCATGGATGTCGCGCCGGGCGGCACCTTGAGGATCCAGACCGAGGTTCGGGGGCTGAAGGATCCGCGAACCTTTGACTGGTCGCAAATCGCCAATTTTGCCCGGGGATGGCTCGAGTATCTGGTCGAATACAATTCGGATGGCACCTTCAGGGGCATTCTGCTTGACAGCTGGGAGGTCAACGAAGACGCAACTCGCTATGTCCTGAATGTCCGGAAGGGCGTGACATGGAACAATGGTGACGACTTCACCGCCGAGGACGTGGCATTCAACATCACCCGCTGGTGCGACAAGTCGGCCGATGGCAACTCGATGGCAGGCCGCATGGCCACATTGATCGACGAGGAGACCGGCCAGGCGCGTGCTGGCGCCATCGTGGCCCTGGACGACCACACCGTCGAGCTGAACCTGCCAAGTCCGGACATCTCGATCATTCCGGGCATGGCCGACTACCCGGCGGCCATCGTTCACCGGGGCTTCAGCCCGGATGACGACATGATTGCCGACCCGGTCGGAACCGGACCCTATCTTCCGGAGTCACTGGAAGTCGGCGTCAAGGGCGTCCTGGTCCGGAACACCGATCACGAGTGGTGGGGCGAAGGCGCCCATCTCGACCGGATCGAATTCCTCGATTACGGAACCGATCCCGCGTCCTGGCTTGCCGGTGCCGAGGCCGAGGAATTCGACATGACCTACGAAACGGTTGGCGAGTTCATCGACGTATTCGACAGCATCGGCTGGGTGAATTCCGATATCGTGACCGCGGCCACCATCGTGATCCGCACCAATGCCGATGCCGAGGTCGATGGACAGAAGCCCTATGCCGACAAGCGGGTGCGGCAGGCCCTGGTCAAGGCGGTCGACAATGCGACCTGCCTGCAGCTTGGCTACAATGACCGTGGAACGGTGGCCGAAAACCATCATGTCTGCCCGATTCACCCGGAATACGCCTCCCTGCCGACACCGGTTCGGGATGCTGAAGGTGCAAGGGCGTTGCTGGAAGAGGCCGGAATGCTCGACTACGAGCACGAGCTGATCTCGATCGACGATGACTGGAGGCGCAACACCACCGACTCCGTGGCCGCCCAGCTCAGGGATGCCGGAATCAACGTGAAGCGCACCATCCTGCCCGGATCAACCTTCTGGAATGACTGGGCAAAATACCCGTACTCGTCGACCAACTGGAACCAGCGCCCGCTGGGAGTCCAGGTGCTCGCCCTGGCCTATCGTTCCGGGGAAGCCTGGAATGAAACCGCGATGGCGAATGCCGAGTTTGACCAGAAGCTCGGCGAGGCGCTGTCCATTGCCGATGCCGACAAGCGGCGGGTCGTCATGATGCGCCTGCAGGAAATCATGCAGGATGAGGGCTTTATCGTTCAGCCCTACTGGCGTTCGCTGTATCGTCACTATCGCGAGGGGGTGGTCGGCGCAGACATGCATCCGACATTCGAGATCCACCTCTACAAGCTCGGATTCGCCGCCTAGCGGTGGAAATTGCCTCCGGCCGGCGGCGCCCTTGCGGTGCCGCCGGCCGGTCTGCACCTTCTCGACATGTCAGCGGGAATGGTGACCTGAAACCGGCAGCAACCGATCCAATGACCGGGAAAATTTCGTGCTCTTGTTCCTGACCAGGCGTATCGGCGTCATGACGCTGACCGCCCTTGTCCTGACCTTCATGGTCTTCTTCATGACCAACCTCTACCCGAACCTGGAAAAGCTGGCCAAGTTCCAGGGCAGCCAGCGCATGCAGGATTCCGAGGTCCAGTCCTACCTGGAGAATAACGGCTATCTTGAACCGGTCCTGCTGCGATACGGACAGTGGCTCGGCGTCGTTCCAGGCTGGCGCCGGGAGATGGAGGACGGCACCGTTCGGGGACGCTGCGCCAGGTTCGCATCCGAGAATGGCGAGATTCCGAATCGTTGCGGGCTTCTCCAGGGCAATCTCGGCTACTCGACGGTTGCCAAGCAGGATGTCGGCGAGATCATCTGGAGGCGGCTGGGAACCAGCGGCGTGCTCATGTTCTGGGTCATGATCGTCATGGTGCCGATGGCCCTCGTGGTCGGTGTGCTGGCCGGCATGCGGGAGGGAAGCCGGACCGACAGGTCGCTGTCGACCTTCTCGATCGTGACCACGGCCACGCCGGAATATATTTCCGGTGTCGTTCTGGTGGTGGTGTTTGCATCATCGGCCGTCGGGTTGAAATGGTTCAAGGGCTCGGCCGCCAGCGCCCTGAATGACGGCGTCTCCTTTGACAACTTCACCCTGCCGGTCATGACCATGGCGCTCTACGGCATGGGCTATATTGCCCGGATGACCCGGGCCTCGATGGCCGAGGTCATGACCTCCCAGTATATCAGGACCGCGCGGCTGAAGGGAGTTCCCTTCTACAAGATCGTGTTGAAGCACGCCCTGCGCAATGCCCTCATTGCGCCGTTCACGGTGATCATGCTTCAGTTTCCATGGCTGCTGACCGGGGTGGTGATCGTGGAAACATTGTTCAATTACAAAGGGTTCGGATGGACACTTGTACAAGCGGCGGAGAATAATGACATTGAATTGCTGATCAGCTGTTCAATTGCCGCCGTGGTGGTCGTTCTCGTGACACAGCTGATTTCGGATATCGGCTATGTCTATCTGAACCCGCGCATCCGTATTTCCTGAGGATGCCGTCATGACACCACTGACCTGGGGCGAAATCACCCTGCAGATATTCATCCAGTTCATCCCGGTCTGGGTTGCCCTGGTGATCCTGTTCACCTTCTCGATCTGGTTCAAGCGCCGACTCGGACTCTATGGAAAACTGTTCGACAGCACGATCGGCATGATCGGGTTCGGAATCGTGGCATTCTGGCTGTTCACGGCAATATTCGCCGAGGGAATTGCCTTTGGTGATGTCACCATCGTGCCCGCCATCGCCACCATCGACCCGCTGGTGCAGCACGCGGCGCTGAAGAACAAGCTTCCGGGCATGTTCGTCCCCGAACCGGACGGTATCGCCTACCTCCTGGGCGGCGACAATCTCGGTCGCGATGTCTTTTCAAGGGTGGTCGTGGGCTCGACCTATGTCATGAGCATCGCACCGGCGGCGACCGCCTTTGCCTTCATGGTCGGTATCACGCTTGGCCTGCCAGCCGGGTATTTTGGCGGCCGGTTCGACACCGTCCTGTCCTTCGTTGCCAATCTGGTCCTGGCATTTCCGGTGATCCTGCTGTTCTACCTCCTGGTCACGCCGGAAATTCGCAAGGCCGGCACCGAAATCCCGCTCTGGCTCGACAATACCTGGACCACCTCCATTCCCAACCTGCTGGCGGCGGTGCTGTTTTCATTTCCGATCGTGTTCTTGATCATACTGTGGAACTCGCGCTATTTTACCCAGCCCGGACGGCGTTTGCTGCTGCTGGCCGTGACCCTGGCGCTGGGCCTGTGGGCCTATTCGGGGCTGGCCTTCAATGCCGACCCGCTCGGCGTATTCGGAATGAGCCCGAACCTGCTCAATGTCTTTGTCTCGGTGGTTTTCGTGAACTCGCCGACGGTGTTCAGGATCGTGCGGGGGCTTGCCCTCGACATCCAGACCCGGGACTACGTGGCAGCGGCACAGACCCGGGGCGAAGGCCCGTGGTTCATCATGCTGTGGGAGATTCTTCCCAATGCCCGCGGGCCACTCATTGTCGATTTCTGCCTGCGGATCGGCTACACGACCATCCTGCTGGGAACCCTCGGCTTCTTCGGCCTCGGTGTGAGCCCCGAGAGCCCCGACTGGGGTTCAACCATCAATGATGGCCGCAAGCTCCTTTCAATCTACCCGCATCCGGCGCTGCCTCCGGCGCTGTCGCTCATGAGCCTGGTGCTCGGGCTGAACCTGCTGGCAGACGGGCTGCGCGAGGAATCGCTCAGGGACTGACGAGAGGACGGGAGACATGGACACGCAAGATTCGGCAACGCCGATCCTCGAAATCGAGAACCTGTCGATTTCATTCTTTACCAGGCTGCACGAGATACCGGCGGTCATGGATTTTTCCTGCGTTGTCCAGCCGGGCGAAGCGATGGGGCTGGTCGGCGAATCCGGTTGCGGCAAATCCACCGTTGCCCTCGGTGTCATGCAGGATCTCGGCGTCAACGGCAGGATCGTCGACGGCAACATCCGGTTCAAGGGGCGAGACCTCGGCGCCATGAGCAGCGAGGAGTTGCGGGAGATCCGCGGCAGTGAAATCGCCATGATCTACCAGGAGCCGATGGCATCGCTGAATCCGGCCATGCGAATAGGTGCCCAGTTGATGGAAGTCCCGCTTCTGCACGAGAAGGTCTCCAGGCAGGAGGCACGTGACCAAGCCCTGAAGGTGGTCAGCGATGTGCGTCTTCCGGACCCGGAACGGATGCTGGACAGCTACCCCCACCAGCTTTCCGGCGGCCAGCAGCAGCGTATCGTGATTGCCATGGCGTTGATGTCCAAGCCGTCATTGCTGATCCTGGACGAGCCGACCACGGCACTGGACGTGACCGTCGAGGCCGGTATCGTCGAACTGGTCAGGGATCTGGGCAAGGATTACGGCACCTCGATGCTGTTCATCTCCCACAATCTCGGGCTGGTGCTGGAGGTGTGCGACCGGTTGTGCGTGATGTATTCCGGCGAGGCGGTGGAGACCGGCTCGATCAACGATGTTTTCGACAAGATGCGGCACCCCTATACCCAGGCACTTTTCCAATCCATTCCGCTGCCCGGTGCCGACAAGAATTCCCGACCCCTGGTGGCCATTCCCGGCAATTTCCCCCTCCCCCATGAACGTCCGCCCGGATGCAATTTCGGACCGCGCTGCAACTATTTCGAGCCGGGACGATGCGACCGCTCGGAGATCGTGATGGCCGATGTCGAGGCCAATCACCGCCATGAGAGCCGCTGCCTGAAATTCGATGAAATCGACTGGGATGCCCCGGCGCAAGGCAAGGTTGGCGGGGTTGCCAGCGAAAAGGGCGAGGTGGTCCTGAGCATGAAGGACCTCAAGAAATACTACAAGGTCTCTGCCAACGCGCTGTTCGGCGGTGCCGGGGACCGGGTGGTCAAGGCCAACGAGACGCTGACCTTCGAGGCGAGGGAATCCGAGACCCTGGCCATCGTCGGCGAGTCGGGTTGCGGCAAGTCGACCTTTGCCAAGGTGCTGATGGGGCTGGAGACTGCCACCGAAGGCAAGATTGCCCTTGATGGCAACGAGATCCAGGACATCCCGATCGAATCCCGCAAGGTCGATACCGTGTCGGCGATCCAGATGGTGTTCCAGAACCCGTTCGACACGCTCAACCCCAGCATGTCGATCGGCTCGCAGATCATCCGCGCCCTCGAGATCTTCGGCATTGGCACGACCAATGCCGATCGCGAAACGCGAATGCTGGAATTGCTGGACCTGGTGAAACTGCCGCGGGAGTTTGCCAGCCGCATGCCCCGGCAACTGTCAGGCGGTCAGAAACAGCGGGTCGGCATTGCCAGGGCATTTGCCGGCAATGCCAGGATCGTCGTTGCCGACGAGCCGGTCTCGGCCCTCGATGTCTCGGTGCAGGCGGCCGTCACCGACCTGCTGATGGAGATCCAGGCCAAGGAAAAGACCACCCTGCTGTTCATTTCCCATGACCTGTCGATCGTCCGCTATCTCTCCGACCGGGTCATGGTCATGTATCTCGGACATGTGGTCGAACTCGGGACAACCGACCAGGTCTTCAAACCCCCCTACCACCCCTATACCGAAGCCCTGCTGTCGGCGGTGCCGATCGCCGATACCAGCGTGGAGAAACAGCATATCGTGCTGGAGGGCGAAATTCCCTCGGCGATGGATCCACCGCCGGGATGTCCGTTCCAGACGCGCTGCAGGTGGAAATCCATGGTACCGGGGAACCGGTGCGAAACCGAGGTCCCGGTCAACAACCATCTTGCCGATGATCACTATATCAAGTGCCACCTCTCGCAGGATGTCCTTGATTCCATGGAGCCGGTGATCAAGACCGCCGCCTCGTAGCCGGGAATGGTGCACCTTCAGCCCCGGTGGGCGTGGAATTTGCAACCCTTCCACCCCGTCGGCCGGGCAGATGATGCTCAGAACGAGCTGGTGATCAGTTCCGGCCCGAAGACGAGATTGGGAAGGAAGGTCGAGATCCACGGGACGTAGGTCACGATCAGCAGGAACACCACCATGACACCCAGGAACGGCAAGGCCGCCCGCATCACCCGCATCACCGGCATCCCGGCCACACCGGAGGTGGCGAAGAGGTTCAACCCGACCGGCGGCGTGATCATGCCGATCTCCATGTTGACCACCATGATGATTCCGAGGTGAATGGGGTCGATGGCGAGGTCGATGGCGATCGGGAATACCAGCGGTGCCAGGATCACGATCAGGCCTGACGGCTCCATGAACTGTCCGCCAACCAGCAGCAGCAGGTTGACGATGACCAGGAAGGCCACCGGACCGAGACCGGCATCCAGCATCAGTTCGGCGATCCTCTGCGGAACCTGTTCGTCGGTCAGCACGTGCTTGAGGATCAGCGCATTGGCGATGATGAACATCAGGGTAATGGTCAGCCTGGCTGCTTCATGCAGCGTGGCCACGGTATCCCGGTGCAGGAATACCGTGACAATTGTCCACGGACGAGCCAGAATGCCGGACGCTCTCCTGCCGCCACCAGCGGCCAGCGGCCCCATGTCGCGATACACGAAATTGGCAATGACGAAGGCGTAGACCGCGGCGACCGCCGCCGCCTCGGTCGGCGTGAACAGCCCGCCATAGATTCCACCCAGGATGATGACGATCAGCATCAGGCCCCAGATGGCGTCGGTTCCCGATTGCACGATCTCCCCCCACCCCGACCATTGTCCCCGGGGCATGGCGCGGACCAGGGAAAGGGCAAGGATGGCCGACATCAGCATGGCACCGGCAAGGATGCCGGGAATGACCCCGGCCAGGAACATCCGCCCGACCGACACATCGGTCGCCGAGGCGTAGACGACCATGACGATCGAAGGCGGGATGAGGATGCCGAGGGTTCCGGCATTGCAGATCACCCCGGCGGCGAAATCGGACGTGTAGCCGGCCTGGCGCATTCCGGCGATGACGATGGAGCCGATGGCGATGACGGTCGCCGGCGATGATCCCGACAGGGCGGCAAACATCATGCAGGCAAATACGCCGGCGATCGCCAACCCTCCCGGAAAATGCCCGACCACGGCGATCGAGAACCTGATGATCCGGCGGGCCACGCCGCCGGTCGACATGAAGCAGGAAGCCAGCACGAAGAAGGGGATGGCCAGGAGCGTGTAGTGCCCGGCCATCGCCTGGTAGAAGGATTGCGCAATCGAGGCCAGCGAGGTGTCCGACAGCACCAGAAGGAACAGCATGGACGAAAAGCCGAGCGAAACCGCAATCGGCACACCGATCATCAGCAGCCCCACGACCATGGCAAAGAGAACGGCAACCTCCATGGCGGGCTACCCCTCCCCTGTTCCCGGCAGTTCCGACGAATCGGCGTCATCCTGCCTGGCAATCAGCCGGTCCGACCTGCCCCGGGCAATCTCCCATGTCGCCTGCAGCAACCGCAGCAGCAGCAGGAATGCACCAACCGGAAGGATGACATAAGGGACGAGGCGGGGAAGTTTCTCGTACTCCTCCCCCTCGTTGAGCACCGGCTCGAGGAACCGCAGAAAGTCCAGCATCGGGATCTGGGTGGTTTCGTACCAGGCACGATCCCGGGTTGCTTCGTTGAAGCCGGTCGGAAGCCATCTTCCGGTGGTCTCGTACAGGCCGGCAAACGGTGCCCAGTAATCCCAGGCCCCCTTGCACAGCAGCATCGTGTAACCGAGACACACCAGCGCCGCCAGCAGCGCCACACGCCGGCGACCCCTCGCCTCCAGCCTGGTCAGCACGACATCGACGCCGAGATGGCTGCCGGACTTCACCAGGTGACTGACACCGAACAGGACCAGCCAGGCAAACAGGACCAGGGTGACTTCCAGACCCCAGATCAGGCCGGAGTTGAAGACGTAGCGCAGGACCACGTTGACGAATGTGATGATCACCATCAGCCCCAGGATCACGGCGACAGCCACCTCCTCCAACCGGTCGACCAGCCTGCCAGCCGCCGAAAGGAGGTTTGCCCGGGAGCTATCGCCGTTCATCCTGCACCAATGGAACTCATCATGCTCCCCGGCGGTCATGCCGACGGGAGCCGGAGTTTCGTCAGTTGGCCATGTTGATTTCCTGGGCGGCGGCGATGTTGTCGGCGCCGACATCTGCCTCGAACTTGCCCCAGACTTCCTTCATGACCTCGACCCAGGCGTCGCGCTGTTCGGGAGTCAGCTGCCGGACTGTCCCGCCGGCATCGATGATCGCCTGCCGGGCCTGCTGGTTGACCGCAAACGCCTCGCCGTTCCTGGTCTCGGTGACCTCGCGCAGGATCGTTGTCAGCTGCGTGCGAAGCTCATCCGGCAATCCTTCCCACCAGTCGACCGAGGTGACGACCAGGTAGTCGATGATCCCGTGATTCGATTCGGTAATCCCGTCCTGCACCTCGAAAAACTTCTTGCCGTAAATGTTGGACCAGGTGTTTTCCTGGCCGTCGACCACACCCTGTTGAAGGGCGCCATACACCTCGGAGAATGCCATCGGCTGCGGCGATGCCCCCAATGCTTCCATCTGTGCGACCAGCACGTCGGATTGTTGCACGCGGAACTTCAACCCCTGGGCGTCTTCCGGCGTCAGCAGCGGCCGGTTGGCGGAAATCTGCTTGAGTCCGTTATGCCAGAACTCCAGGCCGACCAGCCCCCGGCGGGCCATCGAATTCTTCATCGCCTGGCCAGTCTCGGAGGCCTGGAAGGCATCGACTGCCTCGATATTCCCGAACATGAATGGCAGGTCGAATATGCGGAACTGCTTGGTGAACTTCTCGAATTTCGACAACGACGGTGCAGCCATCTGCAAATCGCCCTGCAGCAGCGCCTCGAGCGCCTGGTCATCATTGTAGAGTGATGAATTCGGAAAGATCTCCATGCAGGCCGAACCGTTCATTTCCTCGTTGACCCGGGACTGCAGCAGCGAGGCGGCGATTCCCTTGGGATGCTTGTCGGTATTGGTGACATGGCTGAACTTGATGACGATTTCTCCATCATCGCAATCGGCCATTGCAGCCCCTGCCACCACGGTTGCGGCGACGGCAGTTGCCAGGAATTTCAGAACTCTCATGATCTTTCCCCCTGGATTGGTGTGGTTGGATTCGGCAATATGAGGATTCCTCCACCGATACAACGGACACGATCACTGCATGGGGCGAATTTCGGGAGCCGGGGCATGGGCTCACTGGCAGCTTCCCCGGTTGCCTGCCCCTGCCCGGCCGCCAGTCGGGGGGCCGGTCTCGCCGGCAAGACGAAGTGCGGCGGTCATTGCCGACATTCCCGGCACGCATTGGCATGGTGCCGGCAAGGCCGGGCGCGGGAGGCCGGGAGGATCCGCATGAACGAGATGGTGGCGCGGCATCACTGCGTCGGACCGATGGGATCGGAATTCCGGCGAATCGAGGCTCCGCCGGAGATCGTGCCGGCCCTCGCCGGGGAGTTCGGCCGGGGCCGCATGGGCCGGCAGGTGATGATCGACGCCGCAAGGTGATCGACGCCCTGCGCTACCTGCTCCGGGCCGGAAAGGGCAGCATCGACATCATTGCCCGCGGGCCCGGCTGCTTCCGCGAGGGTCGCCACCGCATGAACTGCCGGCGGCTCGCCGATGCCGGATATCCGATCGGCAGCGGTGCCGTCGAGGCGGCGAACAAGGTGCTGGTGACCTGCCGAATGAAACGCCCGGGCTGGCGATGGGGCGGCGGCGGCCAGGGCGGTGCCTGCCGGGACCCGGCAGCCATGGAAGCCACCGACAGTCGCCAGCATCGCCAACGACAACCGGACCCCGGCGCTTGTCGCCTGATTCGTTCCTGCCGAGCTGATGCCCGAAAACCGCTCCATGCGGAAATCATTCCCAACTGACAACTCCATGCGGGCGATTGACAGCACCCTGCACATGGTGGGTGTGGGAGATAGCCGGACAGGCACGGAAGCATGTTCGGATGATTCCCTGTCGGCAATGTCCGTGGTGCGAGCCGTCGTGAATATCTGATGGAACGCCGAGGCGATGGAGTATCCGTCATCAGGACCGAAACCCGGGAAGCCACCGGCAACAATCCGCAATTCAACGCCGTTGATGCATCCGGTGTCGTGCTGAGCATTCCGCAGCGAAACTTGAACCGAGTCCTGCTGAATCCACGATGACGGTGCATTCCCGCGGGAAGCCTCTGCCGGGAGTCGAGGTGCTGGTGCTGTTTCCGAACAGGACATGACTATTGGGAGTGACCGACGAGGCGGGCGAAGCAACGTTGGGCCTGTATACAACACATCTTCCGACGACTGTTTATGCGGCGCCGGGACTCGCCGGAGGCCTGGAGAGAGAATGGTTGCCAGGCCAGGGCGGATTGCAGATGGAGATGACCCTGCTTTCGGCTGGCGGTTCGGTCATGTTTTCGCAGAGAACCGGACATCTTCCTGGCCTGCGCGGACGACTCAATCCCATACGCGACACATCAGATCGAACTTGCCTGTGTGCAGACAATATCGCCATTGAGGACGGTCGTCAGCAACCGGTGTCTTTCCGGCTGGGCAAGCCGATGATGCTCACGGATGCGTCCGGCTCTGAACTGTCCGTGACCATGATTGACATTGTCGGGCAATCCGCATTGGTGGAGTGTCGTTCACTCAAACCGCAAGCCTGCATCTGTTCTGCAAGATGGCAAAGGGACCGGCATGTCGAGTCGGACCATGACATGGTGCACCCGCTGGGCCTTGCGGCGGAGCGGGTCGGCGGGACAGTGGCGAATCAATGGTGCAATTTCGGTCCATTCTCCGGTATCCGGATTACCCGGACATCGCTTGCAGACTGCCGCAAGACGGGATTGGCCACTGGAGATTTTTTCATGACCACGGATGGCACGGCACCCCTTGATCCGGGCGACCGGAGGCTGGCAGCAGAGCTTGTCCGTCTGGTCGGCATCATGCGCAGGCTTCGTGACCCGCAGGATGGATGCCCATGGGATCTCGACCAGGATTTCGATTCGATAAAGCCCTGCACCATCGAGGAGGCATACGAGGTTGCCGACGCCATTGACCGGGGTGACTGGAACGATCTGGAGAGCGAGTTGGGCGATCTGCTGCTGCAGACCGTCTATCATTCGCAGATCGGGGCCGAGCGGCAACTGTTCGATCTTGCCAGTGTTGCCGGGCGGATCTGCGACAAGATGATCGAACGCCATCCGCATGTCTTCGGGCCGAACAGGCCGGATCTGTCATCGTCGCAACAGGAACGGCACTGGGAGGATCTCAAGGCCCGGGAGCGCGCCGCATCCTCGCTGGCGGGGGCACTGTCCGGAGTTGCCCTGGCCCTGCCATCATTGACCAGGGCCGCCAAGCTGCAGAAACGGGCGGCGCGGGAAGGGTTTGACTGGGATGGCTGGTCCGGTGTGATGGCAAAGATCGATGAAGAGCTGCGGGAGTTGACTGATGCCGCCCACCGGGAGGACCCCGTGGCAATCGGCGAGGAGATGGGGGATCTGCTGTTTACCTGCGTCAACCTTGCCCGCCATCTCGGGCTTGACCCGGAAGACACGCTGCGGGCGGCAAATTCCAAGTTTGTCCGGCGTTTCGAATGGATGGAGAAGGCAATCGGCGAGGTTGGCCTGGCAATGGCCGAGTTGGGCCCCGATGAACTCGAAGCCTACTGGGTTGCATCCAAGCGGCACGGCGAGGGCCGGCCGGACCGGCAATCCGGCCTTCCGGCCGGTAAATGACCTGAGCAGGAATGCGGCCTGGCCGCAGCGCCGGGGTCAGCCTCCGCCCGCCCTTCCCCAGCCACCACCATTGGCGGTTTCAATCAGGACCTCGTCCCCGGGCTCGAGATCGATGTCGCTGGCGAAGGCATGGACCTCCTCGCCACCGCCCTTTCGGAGTATCCGGATCTGGTTGGTGCCGCCGTTGTCGCCACCACCGATTCCCCAAACCGGCTGCCGGCTTCGACTGAAACCGGCAGCCAGGATTGCCGGTGCCCTTGGCCGGTAGCTCACTGACATGCCCTTGCCACCGCAATGGAGGCCCTGGCCGACCGTGCCGTCATTCATTCGCTTCCAGCCAATTTCGATTCCATACCGGGCCTCGCAGATTTCCGCCGGGCAGTTGAAGGTCTCGCCATGGCTGCAGGAATACATGCAATCCAGCCCGTCCCGCTCCGATGTCGCCCCCCATCCGCCCATCTGCGGCTCGACCATGGTGAATTTTCGCCCGGTATCCGGGTGTCGGCCGGCAATGACCGTCCCGCAGATGGAGGCAAAATGCCCGGCGGGAAGAGCATCCGGCATTGCGTCGGCCATGCATCTCCACAACAGGTCGAACAACCGGATCCGTGTCTCGAAGTAGTAGCCGTGCGGAGACGGTTCGCTTGCATCGAATATCGTGCCCGGGCGGGTGATCACCCGCAGCGGACGAAACGATCCGGCATTGGCAAAAAGCTCCGGGTCGGTCAGTGCCTTGAAGATCATCTGCGCCGAAATGACCGCCCCGTCACGGCTGGTATTGCAGGGCTCGCGGCTGCGCTCCGGGTTGTCCCGCAAATCGACCAGGAACTCGCGGTCCGACACCCGGATCAGCGCTTTCCAGGTGCTGCCGTCATCCTGCTCTTCCTCGATGCTGAACTCGCCTCGCGGCAGCCTTGCCAGGCCCCGCCGGGACCTCTGCTCGCCTTCCTCGAACAGGCTGTCGATCGCCTCCCCGTAGAGGTCCGGCCCGTAGGTCTCGGCCAGGCGACAGATGCGCTCGCCGGCCCGCCGGCAACCGGCAATCTGCGCCCAGAGGTCTCCCCGGACATAATCAGGAAGCCGGGAATTTGCAGCGATGATGTCGAAAAGCGACGAAACCTCGCGACCGCGTTCGAAGAGTCGGACCGCCGGCAACCTGAGGCCCTCCTGGAAGATTTCCTCGGCCCGGGTCGACATGGAGCCGGCCGTCAATCCACCGATATCGCTCCAATGTGCGATCGAGGCAGCCCAGGCAATGCAGGTCCCCCGGCTGAATACCGGAAGGGCAACCACCGCGTCATTGAGATGGGTCACGCCGCCATGATAGGGGTCATTGGTGATGAACATGTCGCCATCATGGATGCTGTCATCCCCGTGCAACTCGATGATGCGCTGTACCGCCTTGTCGAGAACACCGACAAAGGTGGGAATTCCGGCACCTGAGCCGACCAGGTTTCCCTTGGCGTCGGTCACGCCGGTGCCGACGTCGAGAACCTCGTGGATAATCGGACTCATGGCGGTTCGCCGCAGGAGCGAGAACATCTCGTCGGCAGCCGCGGTCAGACCGGCCTGAACGACCGCCAGCGAGACCGGGTCGGATGTTCCGTCGCCCGGGGACGGAATCTGCGCAGGGTTGTTGTTCATGTCGTCAAGATCACCTCGACCGGCCAGACACATCGCCGCCAGGAATTGGGGCGCCCTTGATGCCCGGTGCGTCGGTGGGGTCATGCCGGATGATCGGCATTCAGACCGCGGCCCGAACGACCAGACGATTGCCGAAGACGTCGCTGTCGCCGATGATTCCGAATTGCTCTATCTCCGCCTCCGATGGTGACTCGCATGACCATTTCCGGCTTGGAATCCACCCGCATTGCCGGCGGAGCATGGCACTGTACTCGGCCCGCTTGAAGGCGGCAATCGAGGGATCGATCACCGGCACGCCGAGGATTTGTGACAATTGCCGGTCAAACCCGATCTCCAGCGTGCAGCCGAGTATCAGCGATTCGGCATAGTCCTGCTCGATGGCCCGGCGACCGGCGCTGACCAGCAGATCGCGGGTGCGGTCGTGGTCAAGCTGGAATTCATTGACCCCCAACTCGACATGGTAGAATCCGCTCAGCCGATGCCCCATGCCATTGGCGACGACCGTTGCGTTCATCTGGTCGACCCATTTGCGTCTGCCGACGATGATGCCGAACCGGTTTGACAGGCTGGCGGCAATTTCCATCGAGGCAAAACAGGGGGCGGTGACCACCATCTGCCCGGACACCTCGCGCGCCTCGTGCAGGGCGGTGTCGTAGAAGCAGCCGATGACAAGGGCGTCGAATCCCTCGCGGGACGCAGCCCTGGCCGCCCGGACGATACCGGTCGTGACCACGGCCTCGTAGCTCCTGAACTCGATATGTGTGAAGGCGCCATCGGCCGGCTTGAGCGAGGTGACATGCACCTCGGTGCCGGGCATCCGGTTATTCCTTGCCATCTCCGCGAAGACCTCGTCATAGTCGGCGGTACCGACCGGGTTCAGAAACATGATCCTTGCCGTTCCCGTGTCAGACATCACCTCATCCTCCTTCCGATGTTCGGTTTCAAATTTCCACTCCGAAGACATCCCGGGCCCGTTCGGCCGTCACCAGACCGTTCCTGACATCCTCCCGGACCAGCTCCGGCTCCCGCTGGCGAGGATCGCCAAATCCGCCGCCATTGCCGGTGAAGACCCGGATCACGTCATCCTTCCTGGTTGCCAGCCCGGAAATTGCCGGGAATTGCTGCCGCTCTCCTTCGACCGGAATGAATTCGATGTAGTTCGGCGAACCGTCATGGCCGCCATCAACGCCCCAGGCCGGAAATCTTGACCGGGTATATCCTGCGGTCAGGAACCCGGCATCGGAACGACACCGGTAGTCAAGGACGATGCCGCGCCCGCCCATCCGGCGTCCCTCGCCGCCGGGTGCGGTATTGAGCGTCATCTGGTCGACGATCAGCCCGTTTCGTGCCTCGTTGATCTCGGCCGGGCAATTGTAGGTCTCGCCATGAAACCCGCAGAACATCGCCGAATTGCCATCGTTCTCGACGCTCGCCCCCCATCCTCCGAGCTGCGGCTCGATCACCGTGTATTGCCTTCCGGTATCGGGGTGAATTCCACCGATGAAAGTGCCGCAAACCGAGGCAAAATGGCCGGCGGCCAGCCGGTCCGGCATATGCCTGGCCAGGCACCGCCACATCAGGTCGTAGACCCGCAGCTCGATTTCGTAATAGAAGCCGAGCGGTGCCGGCTCCCGGGCATGAAAGACCGATCCTTCCCTGGTCAGGAGCGTAATCGGCCGGAACGAACCGCCATTTGCCGGCGAATAGGGATCGGTCAGTGACTTGAACAGCATCTGTGCCGCCACCATCACACCGTCGCGGCTGGTGTTCAGCGGATTGTCGAGCTGGTCCGGATTGTTCCGCAAATCGACGACAAACCGGCCCTCTTCAATGGTGATCCCGACATTGTAGACGACACCGCTATCCTGCTCTTCCGACAGTTCGAAGGTCCCGGTCGGAAGCCGGGAGAGTCCCTTCAGCGAGGCTCGCTCGCCGAAATCCATGAAGGATTCGATGGCCGCGGCAAAAGTCCCGGTGCCATACCTGCCGGCAAGAGCCTCCAGCCTGCGACAACCGACCCTGACCGAGGCGATGGCCGCCCACAGATCGCCCTCGAGCACATCCGGCATGCGTGAATTGACCTTGATCACCTCCATGACCGGGATGATCGGCTGGTCCCGGGAGATGATCTTGATGGCCGGCAGCCTGAGTCCTTCCTGGAAGATCGATGTTGCGTCGCCGGTCAGCGAGCCCGGGGCCATGCCGCCAACATCGGAATTATGGGCAATATTGGCACACCAGGCGATGAGTTCTCCATCGGCAAAGACCGGCATCATGACCACGATGTCGTTGAGATGGGTCACCCCGCCATGATAGGGATCATTGGTGGCAAAGACGTCCCCGGGCTCGATGTCCCCGGGCTTGTCGAACTTCCGGATGATGACCTTGACCGACTTGTCGAGGACCCCGATGAATGCCGGGATTCCCGCACCCGAGGATGCGATCTCGCCCCTGGCATCCATGATGCCGGTTCCCATGTCGAGCACCTCGTAGATGATCGAACTCATGGCGGTCTTCCGCATGGCTGCGAACATTTCGTCGGCCGCGGCCTGCAGTGAATTCTGGATGATCTCGAGCGTGACCGGATCATGCGCTGTCTTGTTCATTGTTCCTTCCGCCTGTCAGGTTTCGATGACGACATTGCCGAAGCCGTCGACATGGGCCCGGTTGCCCGGGTGCAGCACGATCGTGGATGCCGAATCCTCGATGACCGCCGGTCCGGCCATCTTCATCCCCGCCTCCAGCAGGTCCCGATCAAAAACCGGAACCAGGTGAACGCCTTCCAGCGCGTAGTCGACCTTCCGGTCGGATTTCCGTGCCGCATCGGCATTCTCGCCGCCGGGAGCGACGGGTGACATGTCCATCTTGCCGACCCGGGCGGTCGCCACGACATGCACACCGACCATCTCGACCGGTGCGTCAAGCCGGTAGGTGTATTCCCGCTCGTAGGCAGCATGGAACCGGTCGATGATCAACGGGATCCGCTCGGCGGTGATGCTCTCCTCCTCGAGCTCCACCTCGGTGGTGTGCTCCTGGTTCTGATAGCGGAACTTGCCGAACCGCAGCAGGGAAATATCCCCCGGGTCAACACCTTCGGCCTCGAATTGCCGCCTCGCCCGGCTTTCAATCTCCTGCACCATGGACTCGATGCCACCAGCCGAGGCGGGTTCGAGATCGGTCAGCCGGGTGACGATGAAGTCCCGGCGGAAATCCGACATGATCATTCCCCAGGCCGAAAACACCGCGGCGTCGGCCGGAATGACAACCTTGCGGATGCCGAGTTCCTGGGCAAGGGCGACGGCATGCATCGCCCCGCCGCCGCCAAAGGCGACCAGGGTAAAGTCCCTCGGGTCGAAGCCCCGGTTCAGCGAGACGAGCTTGAGGGCGTTGACCATGTTGTTGTTGGCAATTCGCACGATGCCGCGGGCGGCGGAATCAGCATCCACCCCCAGCCTGGCCCCGAGCTCCGACACTGTCCGCTCGACGGCACCCATGTCGGCCTCGACCTCCCCGCCGCAGAAATACTCGCTGTTGATCCGGCCCAGCCAGAGATTGGCATCGGTGGTGGTGGCGCTGTCTCCGCCCTGTCCGTAGGCTGCCGGGCCGGGAATGGCCCCGGCCGAATGCGGTCCGACATTGAGTTTCCCGTAGTCATCCACCCAGGCGATTGAACCGCCACCATTGCCGATCTCCACGATGTCGACCACCGGCACCATCACCGGATATCCGGCCGATACCCGGTCCCGCTCGATCCAGTAATCGGTGATGATCCTGACATTCCCGTCCTCGATCAGGGAGCACTTGGCCGTCGTGCCGCCAATGTCGAGGGCAATGACATTCGGATCTCCGATCAGCTTGCCGAGCACGGCCGCCCCCCAGATTCCCGATGACGGACCCGACTCGATCATCTTGATCGGCGTGCGTGCGGCAGAACGGAGTGAATCCACGCCGCAATTGGACTGCATCACATAGGGGCTGCCGGCGAAGTCGTGCTCCCGCAGCCCGGCATCAAGCCGTTCGAGGTACCGCTCCGCCACCGGTTGCACATAGGCAGACAGCACGGTGGTATTGGTGCGCTCATATTCCCGCCACTCCTGGGCAACACTGTGCGAGGACACCACCCGCACCTCCGGCCAGAGGCGTCGGACCTCCTCCTCGACCAGGCGTTCATGCGCGGGATTGGCGTATGAATGCAGGAAGCAGATGGCGATCGCTTGCACGCCCTCATCCCTGAAATCATCGAGAATCGCCGGCAGGCCGCCCAAATCCAGCGGCCTCATCACCTCGCCACGGTAACTCATGCGCTCCGCAACCTCCCGCCTGAGATAACGGGGCACGAAGGGTTTCGGCTTCCGGTAGTGAAGGTTGAAGAAATCCGGGCGATTGCCGCGGGCAATCTCCAGCGTATCGCGGAAGCCCTCGGTGGCGATCAGGCCAACCCTGACTCCCTTTCTTTCCGTGAGGGCGTTGATGACCACCGTCGTGCCATGGGCAAGAAAGTCGACCGCACGAAGATCAATGTCACCCTTTTCAAGAACCTCCATCATGCCGCGCTCGTAATCGGGCGGCGTGGTGGATACCTTGGCGGTGGTGATGCGTGAGCGTCCCGTCTCCGGATCGGATCTGAAGCAGACGAGGTCGGTAAAGGTACCGCCGACATCGGTGGCAACTCGGGTAACAGTGTTCGTCAACTGGAATTCTCCATCTTGGTCAGTCTCGGCAAGGGTATCTGCTGCACCGGCGTCATGCCGGAGACGGGGGCCGCATCTCCGGTGCCATGCCAGCCAGGCGATCCACGCCAGGAGCAGCGCCGGCCTGCGGGCGGCGCATCGGCCAGCCGCCGGGATCGAAGCGGCATTGCGGCAACCAGCATCAGGCCTCTCCTCCCCGCATCATCTCCCGCAAGGCAATTTCATCCGGGGTGATGACCGGCGAGGCGGCGATCAGGCTCCTCGTATAGGGGTGTCCGGGCCTGGCGAACACGTTCCCCGTGTCCTGCAACTCGAGAAGCCGTCCATTCCTGAGCACCGCAACCCTGTCGGCAATATTGCATACCACGGCAAGGTCATGGGAAATGAAGACATAGGTCAGGCCGCGGGAGGCCCTCAGATCGTTCAGGAGACGCAAGATCCGCGCCTGCACGATGACATCCAGGGCCGAGGTCGGCTCGTCGAGCACCACCAGTTCGGACTGGCATGCAAGGGCACGGGCAATTGCCACCCGCTGCCGCTCGCCACCCGACAGTGCCGCTGGAAACCGGCTGGAATACTGTCTCGGCAGGCCCACCTCGTCCAGCAATTCGGCCACCCGGCCAGCACGGCCTGCCCTGTCGCCGATCCGGTGGACATCAAGCGCCAGCCGGAGCGAGGCCCCGACCGACCTCCTGGGATTCAGCGAAGAGAGCGGATTCTGCTGGACCAGCTGAATCATCCGCCGGTGCCGGAGGGAGCGCCTTCCGGGCATCTCGACCCCGTCGAACAGGATCCGCCCGCCGCTGGGCCGGTGAACCCCCAATATCATGTTGGCAATCGTGCTCTTGCCGGACCCCGATTCACCGACGATGGCCAGGCATTCGCCGCGATGGATGTCAGCTGAGAAGCCGCGCACGGCGTGCACGCGCTGCCGGCCCAGGCCGAACACCTTCGAGAGGTCGTGGATGTCGAGTATGGTATCGGGCATCAGGCTGCCCCCGCCGGCGAATGAACCTCGCAGGGTGCCAGGAATTCGCCGTGATCATCCTCGATCTCGGGAATTCCCTGGCGGGTGATTCGCGGCACGGCCGCCATCAGCGCCCGGGTATATGCATGTCGCGGTTCCCGGAAGATGTCAGAGGTCGGTCCCTCCTCGACGATCCGGCCCCGGTAGATCACGTAGATGCGCTCGGTAAACTCCCGGACCACGCCGAGATTGTGCGAGATGAAGAGAACCGAGGTTCGCCGCTCGCCGACCAGCTTGTGCATGAGCTTCAGGGACTGGTCCTGCACGGTGACATCCAGGGCGGTCCCCGGCTCGTCGGCAATCAGCAGCGCCGGCTCGTTGGCCAGGGCCATCGCAATCATCACCCGCTGGTTCATTCCGCCCGACAGCTGGAACGGAAATGAGTGGAGTATCCGGTCCGGATCGGTGATCGAGACGCGGGACAGCATCGAGTTGGCCCTGGAACAGGAGTCAGCGAAGCCGATGTCCGGATGTGCCCGCCTGAGCACCTCGTGAAACTGCCTGCCGATCCGGAATACCGGGTTGAGTGACGATGTCGGATCCTGGAAGATCATCGACATCCTGGTGCCGAGCAATTCCTGCCAGCGACCGGGCGACAATTCGGCCAGCTTCCTTCCCTCGAATTCGATATCCCCGGAGAGCCAGGCCGAGCGGAGCATCTGCACCAGACCCAGAATGGCCCTGGCGGTCACCGATTTCCCGGATCCGGACTCGCCGACCAGCCCGACCCGCTCCTCGGGCGCGATTCGCAGGGAGATCCCGTGGAGGATTTGCGTCTCGCTGACGTGATCACGAAAACCCAGGCGGAGATTCCTGACATTCAGCGTGTCGGTGTTCATTGTCCGGTCCCGAATATCTCGCGCAGGGCATCACCCAGCAGGTTGAAGCCGAACACCACCATCAGGATGGCCAGTCCCGGAAAAACGGTCAACCACCAGGAATCCGGAAGGTAGTTGGCACCCTCGGCAACCATCGAGCCCAAATCCGGCGTGGGAGGCTGCACGCCAAGTCCGAGAAAGGACAGCGAGGAGGCAATGAGGATCACGAAGCCGAGATCGAGGGTCATCTTGGTCAGGATGGCAGGAAAACAGTTCGGGAGAATTTCCCTGAACATGACATGCAGGCGGGAGGCACCGATGATTTCGGCGGCCATGACATAGCCCTCCTCCCGCTCGGCCAGGGTGATGTTGTAGACCAGCCGCGAATACCAGGGCCACCACATCACGGTGACCGCGATCATGCCGTTCAGCAGGGTCGGCTCCAGCACGCCCATGATCGACATCGCCAGCACCAGCGGCGGGATCGAAAGAAAGACATCGGTTATTCGCATCAGCACTGCCCGCGCCCACCCGCCGAGATACCCGGCCAGGAGACCGACGGTCACGCCGACCGGCACGGCCAGCGCCAGCACCACTGCCCCGAGCAGCAGCGACAGGCGATAGGCGTAGAGGATGCGACTGAACAGGTCGCGACCGACAAGGTCGGTGCCCATGATATTCGGCCAGCCCGGAGGCTGGTTGAAATTGGCAAAATCGACCACCGTGCCGCGATGGGCCGGAAATGGCGCCACCAGGTCGGCAAGGAGGGCCGACAGCATCACGATGGCAATCAGCACCACTCCCAGCAGCGACATCGGACTCGAGACCACAACGGCAAATGCCCGTCTCATCGGGGACCCCTGGCGTGGCGGATGCGCGGGTTCAGCAGCGCGATCAACAAATCGACAACCAGGTTGGCGATGAGAAACGTCGCCGAAATGATCAGCACGGTGCCGACAATGGCATTCAGATCCTTGCGCAGGATCACCGCCACCCCGTAGCGTGACAGCCCGGGCCAGGCAAAAATCGCCTCCACCAGGAAGGCGTTGCCGAGCATGGCGGCAAAATCAAGCCCGATGATGGTCAGCGAAGGGATCAGCGACGGTTTGAAGGCATATCGTCCGGCAATTCGCCAGCTGGAGAATCCGTATGAACGGGCCATCTCGATATACGGCCGGTCATAGGTCTCGACCATGTTGGACCGGGTCAGCCGGGCCGCCTGCCCGATCCCCGACAGCGCCAGTGCCATGGCGGGAAGAACAATGTGGGAAAACGCGTTGCCGAACGCCGCCAGCTTGCCGGCAAGCAGGGTATCCACCAGCAGGAACCCGGTGATGCGCTCGATGTCGTAGTCGGTCGAAATCCGCCCGGCAATCGGGAATACCGGGAGAAAGAAGGCAAAGAGCAGCATCAGGATGACGGCCCAGACAAAGCTCGGCGCCGATACGCCGAGAAGCGACACCACCCGGATCGCATTGTCGGCAAAGCCGTCCCGGTATTTGGCCGAGATGATGCCGAGCGGCAGGCCGATCCCGACCATGAGAATCCCGGCAGCAAGAACCAGCTCCAGCGTCGCCGGCAAAAACTGGGCAATATCGGTGGCAACCGGCCGATTGGTATAGAGGGAAACGCCAAGCTCGCCCCGCGAGAGTCCCTTGACGAAATACCCGTACTGAACCCAGATCGGCTGGTCGAGATGGAGATCCACCCGCAGTTTTTGCACCTGCTCCGGGGTGGCATTCGGCCCCAGCGCAATCCTGGCCGGATCGCCGGGAATCACGCGTGCGATGGCGAAGATCAGCATCGACACACCAACCAGCACGAGCATCGAAACGCCCAGCCGCGCAACCAGCAACCGGATGATTGCGGTCATCTGCTGCCTCTGTGTCCTGATCGGCTGCCCGGCGCATCATCGGTTGCGCCGGACAGCCACTCCGGAACCCGAATCAGTCGACTTCCATCAGTCGAAACGAGAACCCCATCGTGTCAAGCCCGAAGGCCTGGGCCGGATCCGACATCGCGGGAACCCTGATGTTCGGCCGGGCAACGAACACGCTCAACTGGTCATAGCCGTAGATGGTCGGAGCGATGGCCATCAGCCGGTCGTTCAGCGCCGAATAGGCTGCCTCGCGTTCGCTGTCACTGGCACCGACCCGGCCTGCCTCAAGCAGCGAATCGACTTCCGGATCATCCAGGTATTCCGGCGACTGCCAGGTTCCGGCAGCGGTGGAATGATACATGCCATACAGCAGGGTGTCGGGATCGCCAGTCACCGCCGTCACGTAGATCTGCGAGACATGCGGCGTGTTTTCCGGTTTCGACACCTTGTCGGCAAACAACGCCCAGGGCACCTTGGTGACCGTCGACGTCACGCCGATCTCGGCCAGATTGGCCTGCAGGAGCAGTGCCAGCCGTTCCTCGAGAGGCACCTCGGCAATCCAGGTGATGTCGATGGTGAATTCGGCCGGGTCATACCGGCATTCCGCAAGATGCGCCCTGGCAGCATCCAGGTCCCGCTTCAGTGGCTGGTCGGAGGGATTTGCGCCAAACATGCCGGCAGTGATGGCACCGGTGGCTTCCGTTCCGCCAGCGACATCGTCCGAAATCGCGATGATCTTCAGCACCGAGCCGTAGTCGAAGGCGTTGGTCAGCGCCAGCCGACAATTCACATCGTCAAGCGGTGGCTTGGTGGTGTTCAGCTTGTAGTAGAAGGAGCCGGTACCACCCTCCGAGAGCAGCTGGTTGCCATCCTCGGCCAGGGCCCTCATGACTTCCGGCGGCAGCCATTGCGACGAGATGTCGTGCTCGCCCTGGGCAATCAGGGTGCGAACGGTGGCTGCTTCCAGCCCGTAACGCAGCCGGACGGTATCCGGAGCCTTGTCACCGATCCCGAGGAAATAGTTCGGGTTCCTGACCATGACCGTCTCCTCGAGCGGATTGTGGGACTTGACCATGTAGGCACCGGTTCCGGCACCATTGGCCGACAGGTACGCCTGCCCCCAATCCTTCATGTCGCCCTCACCATCTCCGAGATTGGTCATCACCAGCTGCTTGTCGACGATCGGCAGGCGAACCAGTGACGAGATGAAGGGGGCATATGGCTGGGAGAGTGTGAAGCGGACGAGATGGGTATCCAATGCCTCCGCGCCCTCGACATCGCCGAACAGGAACGAGAGTCCCTGCCCGAGGGTAGTCATCCGGTCAAAGGAAAAGACAACATCTTCGGCAGTCAGCGGGTTTCCGCTCTGGAATCTGACATCGGATCTCAGCGTGAAGGTGTATGTGGTTCCCTCGCCTTCCCAGCTCTCGGCAAGATGCGGCCCATGACCGGGACCTCCCTGGCGCGGGAGCACCAGCGTGTCATACACGTTGAACATCAGGATCGAGTCGGCATAGTCGGAGGCCTTGCCCGGATCAAGCTCGCCCACGGCGACCTCGTCCAGCCGCAAAACCCGTTCGCCGAATGCGGCAGATGAAGCGGTGGCAATCACCATGCCGGCCGCAAGGGTCTTGATGAGTGTTTTCATTCCTGGTTCCTTTCCTTTCCTGGAATTTGCAATGGGGTCATGTCGCCGGCAGCAGGCGCGGTATCCACCGGTTGCCGGGCGTCGGGGGCGGTTGGCAATTCACCGAATATGTCCATCGTCAGCACGACGAGAATGCTCGCCGGTTCAGTGGTGTGATTCCACGTGGAATGCCTGAGATTCGAGAAGAAATGAATTGAATCGCCTTCGGCCAGCATGGTTCGCCTGCCCTCGATCTCGACCGTAATGGCGCCGGACAGCACGAAGAACAGCTCCTCGCCCTCATGCTGCATTGGCTCGCTCCGGTGCCCCGGCGCCTCGTGCAGAATGACGGCGCTCAGCTGGCGGCCCGGAAAGCTGGCCGAAATCCTCTCGTAATTGAATTCCCGGCTCTCGAGCGGATAGGTTCGACGCTTGCCGGACCTGGTTGCGGCCGAGGTTCCGCCCGGCATGGCCAGCAGGTCGTTGATATTGACCTGCAGCACCTGCGAGATTGCCGCCAGCGACGACAGCGATGGCCAGGTCAGATCCCGTTCGAGCTGGGAGATGAAACCGACCGACAGGCTGGCACCATCAGCCACGTCCTGCAGGGTAAGGCCCAATTCAAGCCGTTTCTGGCGCAGCTTGCTGCCGATGGGCTCAAGGCCGCCGGTCAACCTGGCCGGATTTGCCATCCGTTCCTCCTGGCAAACATTTTACCTGAGCTAAAATACCGGCGGCATCGCTGTCAAGATTTTTTTAGTTCGGCTAAAATGCAGGGCTGCCCTTCGATGTATCCCGACAGCTGCGGTTCGACACCCCTCCTCACAGGAATTGCCTACCGGCCGTTTCGCATGGATGGCGGCCAACAAGAGTCTGGTGATCGAATTCCGGCAGGGTGCCTGCCGACATGATCGAAGGGCCGGAGATCCTGCTTGTTGCGGCCGATCCGTTCGCCGGCAACCTGGCTGGTGGTCGAGCTGGCTGTGGTCGCAGCCGGCGCTGCGCTCCTGGCACCGGCGGCCGCCTGGCCTGCCTCGGTGGGGGGATGGCTGCTGATATTCATTGTGGCTCTCATCCGCGAGCGGCGGCAGGAGACGGCGGGGACCGGTGCGTGCAATCCTGCCGAAGCCGGGTGAGTCGATCAGGAAATCCCCCGACAATGAACTGAACTCCGAAGGATCGGCTCTGAAACGGGAACGGCCCGCTTCCCGGTTACATGCCGAACGAGGGTTCGTCGTCTTCTGGCGGGTGGTAGATGCCCTTCGAGGTCGTGCCGCCATTGCTGTGCCGGTAATGGGTACGACCGCGCAGCACCCCCTCGGCCCTGGCGGCAGCGGCGTTCGACCGCTGCTGGGCCAGATCACCCAGATAGGTCACGAAGGTGGGGAGTTCTCCTTCATCCGCCGCGATGAGGGCTTCGATGTAGGCATCCTTGTTCTGCGCCGGGATCACCGGCGGGAACTCGCCGGCCCTGGCATAGGCATGGGCCATCAGCAGCCGGGAGACCCGTCCATTGCCATCCTGGAATGGATGGATGCGGACGAATTCATGGTGCAGCCAGGCGGCCTCGAGTTCCGGAGCAAGATCCAGACCGGCATGGCCCGCATGGAATGCAAGGAGCCGGTCCATCTCGGTCTGCACCTGCTCGGGTGGGCAGTATTCATGGACGAAGCCGTCCCAGCGGCGCGGGTTGTTGGGCCGGACCTTGTACTGGCCCTTCCTGAGCGGGATCTCGACCCGGTTGCCGAAGGGATCAATGCCGGCGGCGGATGCCTGGTGGCGGGTCAGCAGCGCATGCCATTCCTTGATCGCCGCACTGGTCAGTGGCCGCTCATCCTTGACATGGGCAAACAGCATCTCCAGCGCCGCTTCCTGGTCCTGGAGGAGACCCTTCAGCGTCTGGTCGGAAATCTCGGTCGCCGAATGGGCACCGCGCACGCCCTCGAAGCCCTCGGCGATCAGCGTCTCGGTCACTCCCTGGCGCAACAGATACAGCCCCTCGATCTGTCCGGTCTCGATGGCGAAGGCGCGACTCTGCACCTTGAGCCAGGTATCCATGGAGGACCGGTCGATGGACGGATCCTCCAGTTTCCGGCGGACGGAACGCCATCGGGCAGCGGCCTGGCGGGCGCCGTCATGCTTCAGTCCGCGGTGCTCCGGAGCGAGGTCACGCACCCGCCGCCAGACGGCGCCAATCGGTTTCTGCGTCTTCTCGGCCATGGCTCCAACATATGCATCGAGTGGTAATCGGGCAAGAAGGGCGATTCGGGCTCCGGCACCATGTCTCGAAAACAGGGTCAAGGTTGTCTCCTGTGCCGGGTTCGGCTCCGACATCGGTCGCCGGCAACCGCAGATCGTTCCGGTTCGACCACCCCGGGCTGGTCGTCATTTCCGCCGGCCCCGGGCACCAGCTGACCGACCCGCGGAATATTGTCCCCTACCGGCAATTTCCCTTTCGCGCTGCATACGACCGCCAGTGGAATCGGTCCAGGCAAGCAAGAGGGAACAGCCATGATTCATCCTCCGGGCATCCACCGGGCGCTCACCGCCACCACCACCTTCGGCATCTGCGTCATGCTGTCGACACCCTGCACGCGGCATGACGAGGCCGGACATGCGTCGGACCAGGGCCTCGCGCTTCGGCTCCCCGCCGTTTCATGGGGGCCATGCACCCGCATCACGGACCCCCCCCGCACGGAATGGCACGGCCCCGCCGCTTCACGCACGCCATGACCCCGGCCCGGATCAGCGCCAGGATATCTCGATCATGCGACTGCTTCACACGCGCCGTTCACTCCCCTATAACCTCGGCCGGAGGACATCTTCGGCGAGTCGGGCCCCACCCACATGACAAGACCACGAAAGATCATTATCGATACCGACCCCGGTCATGACGACGCGGTTGCCATATTCACGGCGCTGGGCAGCGAGGAGTTGCAGGTGCTCGGCATCACTGCCGTTGCCGGCAATGTTCCCCTGGACCTGACCGAGCACAATGCAAGGGTGCTCTGTGAGTGCGCCGGCCGGCCGGATGTTGCGGTGTTTGCCGGGCATGACCGTCCGCTGATCCGCGAGTTGGTCACGGCCGAGGAGGTTCACGGCAAGACCGGGCTTGACGGGGTGGAGTTTCCGGCGCCATCGATGCCCCTGCAGGAGCGTCACGCGGTCGACTACATCGTCGAGACCCTGCGAGCCGAGGATTCCGGCACCGTTACCCTCTGCCCGCTCGGGCCGCTGACCAACATTGCCGCCGCCCTGGGAAGGGCCCCCGACATTGCCGGTCGCATCCAGGAAATCGTGCTGATGGGCGGCGCCTATTTCGAGGTTGGCAATGTCACGCCGACGGCCGAGTTCAACATCTTCGTCGACCCGGAAGCAGCCCGGGTGGTGTTTGCCAGCGGAGCCAGGATTTCGGTATTTCCACTCGACGTCACGCACAAGGCGCAGATTTCGCCAGCCCGCCTCGAGGCATTCCGTCGTCTCGGCACCCGGCCGGGGCAGGTGGTTGCCGACCTGCTGGCCTCCTATGGCAGGTACGACAGCAGGAAGTACGGAACCGAGGGCGGGCCGTTGCACGACCCCTGCGTCATCGCCTACCTGCTGCAGCCGGGACTGTTCGAGGGGCGGCACTGCAACGTGGAAATTGAAACCGCCTCCGAGTTGACCCGGGGAATGACTGTCGTCGATTGGTGGAACGTGACCGACCGCGCCCCGAACGCGACGGTCTTCGGCGCTGTCGATGCCGACGGGTTCTTTTCGCTGATTACCGACCGGGTTTCCCGCCTATGACAACTCCCCCGGCAACAACGCCGGACAATGCAGTTGAATCCCTTGTTCAATTTTTCCAACAGCTTTGCCGAGCTTCCTGACCGGTTTCACGAGAAGCTTCTACCGACGAAGGTGTCTGCACCCGGCCTGATCGCGGTCAATCATGATCTGGCCGGGGAGCTTGGCCTGGATGCCGGTTTCCTGGAATCGGAAAGCGGCGTCGCCATCCTGGCCGGAAACCGCGTTCCGCAGGGGGCAGAGCCGTTGGCCATGGCCTATGCCGGGCACCAGTTCGGAAATCTGGTGCCGCAGCTTGGCGATGGACGGGCCCTGCTTCTCGGTGAAATCGTCGATCGCTCGGGGAAGCGGCGCGATCTGCAGCTGAAGGGTTCAGGTCGCACGCCGTTTTCCCGGCAGGGTGACGGCAGGGCATGGGTCGGACCGATCATCAGGGAATACCTGGTCAGCGAGGCCATGCACGGGCTCGGTATTCCGACCACGCGGGCGCTGGCGGCGGTCACCACCGGCGAGCCCGTCTACCGGGAGTCGCCGCTTCCGGGTGCGATACTGGCGCGGGTCTCCGACAGCCATGTCCGGATCGGCACCTTCGAGTATTTCGCCATCCGCCGTGACGTCGAGGCGCTGGCGCTGCTGACCAGCCACGTGGTGTCACGTCTCTACCCGGAACTTGCCGGAACCGACCGGCCGGCGCTGGGCCTTCTCGAGAAGGTCGCCGCCCGACAGGCGACACTGGTCGCTGCCTGGATGGGGGCGGGATTCGTGCACGGGGTCATGAATACCGACAACGTGTCGCTGTCCGGCGAGACCATCGATTACGGTCCCTGCGCGTTCATGGACCATTTCAACCCGACCAAGGTGTTCAGCTCCATCGATCATGGCGGCCGCTACGGCTATTCGAACCAGCTGCCAATCTGCTACTGGAATCTCGGCAGGTTCGCCGAAGCCCTGGTCCCGTTGATCGACGATGACCGCGATCGGGCAATCGCGCTGGCAAACGAGGTCGTGCTTGGCTACCTGCAGCAAGCTGTCGACGCCTGGTCCGAGACCTTCTGCCGGAAAATAGGTGTAGCCGGCAAGCCGAGGGGATGTCGGCTGGTCAACCGGTTCACGGAATTGCTGGACAGGAACCGGGTCGATTTTACCGAGGCATTCCGCAGGTTGTCGTCCCTGCCCCTGGAGCCGGCCGGACAGGAGGAGTTCTGCAACTACCTTGGCGGCTCCGGCGATGTCCGGTCCTGGCTGCAGGACTGGACCCGTGAATCCCGCAAGCAGAAACTCCCGGATGCCGAACGGACCGCGTCGATGAAATTGGTCAATCCGGCCGTGATCCCCAGGAATCACCTGGTCGAACAGGCAATCGACCTTGCCGTCCAGGGCGACTACAGCCTGTTCAGCCAGCTCAATGCGGCCTGGAAGGATCCCTTTGCCGACCGGCCTCCGGAGGACAGGCTTCGCCGGCCACCGGCCCCCGAGGAGGTGGTGACACGCACCTTCTGCGGAACCTGACCCGCTGCTTCACCGGCGCCGGGGCTGCGGCCGGTTGATCAGCACCAGGCCGACTGCAACCAGGACCAGCGACCACCAGATATCGATCGTCATCGGCTCGTCGAGAAGCAGCCAGCCGAACCCGGCACCGAATAGCGGTGCCAGGAAGCTGAAACTGGCGACACTTGCGGTCGGGTAGCGCTTCAGCAGGTACAGCCAGCCAAGAAACCCGCCAGCGACCACCACCACCGACTGGAACACCACCACCAGACCGTGGGAGATCTCGAAATCCCGGATCCACGGGCCGAACAGCAACGAGGCGACCAGCAGCACCGGCCCCGAGACCGACACGTGCCACATCAGCTGGATTTCCGGCTCGACCCGTCGCATGGCAGTGATCCTGGTTGACAGCGGTATGCCTGCCCAGCCGATCGATGCCGCCAGCGCGCACAAATCCCCGGCCAGGCTGCCATCCGCAGTTCCGGACGACCTGCTGGCCAGCGCCCAGCACACGCCGCAAAATGCGACCAGTAACCCGACCGCCTTTTGCGGGTTCAACCTTTCGCCGGGAACCAGCAGATGTGCCGCCAATGCCAGCCATACCGGCATCGAGTAGAAAATGACCGAGGTCCGCACCACGGTTGTCAGATCAAGAGCAAGGAACAACATCAGGAATTCAAAGGCAAAGATCAGCCCGGTGACAAGGCCGGCCCTGGCGGTTCCCGGGGCAATGCCGAACCTGCCGCCCGAAAACCAGATCCAGCCAGCGATACAGGCGGCGGCGCCGAGCGAGCGGATTCCGGCCCAAACACCGGCTGCAATCCGGTATTGGCAAACTTGATCAGGACCTGGTTGAAGCCGAGCAGCAGCGAAAACCCGACCAAGGCCGCAACGCCGAATCCGTCCAGATCCTCTCTTGATGCCATTCGGGTACCGGGCCGGCTCAGGCGCCGCGCGGAAGAAGGCCGGATTCGGTATTGAACCGGGCTGCAGTCATCCTATTCTCACATGACGGCAAACGATTGCCGGGCGAGGTGGATTTCATGGACGTATTGCAACTGGCGGCCATCCTGATCGTGTTATCGGCGGGTTTTGGCATCGTCAATCATCACCTTCTGCGGCTGCCGCGTGCCATCGGCATCCTGCTGATTGCCCTCCTGGCCTCCATGGCGGTGCTCGCATTGGGTGCGCTGTTTCCGAACATGGCAGTCCTGGTGGAGACCCGGGCGCTGGTCGCGGAAATCGATTTTCCGGCAACGCTCCTCGAGGGAATGCTGGGATTGCTGCTCTTTGCCGGTGCCCTGCACGTGGATTTCGCAACGCTTCGGCGACAGGCCGGCATCGTCCTGCTGATGGCCACCATCGGGGTTGGCTTGTCGACGATGGTGTTTGGTCTGGCCTTCGCGCTGATCACCGGCTTTCCACTCCTGGTCTGCCTGACCTTCGGCGCCCTGATCTCGCCGACCGACCCGGTGGCGGTGCTGGGGGTGCTGCGGGACGCGAGGCTGGAAGAATCGCTGGAGACCAAGATCGCCGGCGAGAGCCTGTTCAATGATGGTGTCGGCTATACCGTTTTCCTGGTCCTGGCCGGACTGGCGTTTTCGACCGCCGACAACCATGCCTCCGGATTTTCGGCGGCGGCGATGTTGCTGGCCAGGGAAGCAGTCGGCGGCGTCCTGCTCGGCCTCGCTGCCGGTTGGCTGGTCTTCATGTTGATGCGCCGGGTGGACGATCCGCAGCTGGAGATTCTCATGACGCTGGCACTGGTGCTTGGAGCCGGTCAGTTGGCGGCACTTCTGCACGTGTCCATGCCATTGATGGCGGTCACCGCCGGCCTGCTCATCGGCGATGTCGGCACGCGGGAGGGAATGTCCGAGCGGACCCGTTCGGCGCTGCCGGTATTCTGGCACACCATGGATGAATTGCTGAACGCGGTGCTGTTCCTGATCATCGGCTTCGAGGTACTGGCCATTTCCTTCAGGGCCGATTTCATCACCGCCATGCTGGGTGGGCTGGTGCTGGCCCTGCTTGGCCGGTTGGCAGCCGTTGCCATCCCGGTGCTGATTCTCAAGCCGTTCCGCGGATTTTCTGCCGGCGTCATTCCAATCATGACCTGGGGCGGCATCAAGGGAGGGATTTCGGTGGCACTGGCGCTGATGCTTCCGGACAGCGAGTGGACGCCGATGATCCTGACAACAACCTATGCCATCGTGGTGTTCTCGATCATTGTCCAGGGATTGACCGTCGGATGGCTGGCCCGCCAATTCGACACTGGACAATCCGGCTCGATCGACCAATAGATGGAACATTGTAACGCATCCCGAAACGCCCAGGCGCCCGGTCCGGCTCTGGCCATTGGCCGCCAGATTGCGGAGTCGGTCATCCTGTGCAAGGGACGGAACTTCGCCAGCGGATTCGATCACCCGCCATGAACTGACAGGAAGGACTCCGGAGATCGACGAATGTCAGGACAGATCATATCACGGTGTGAATCCCAGGGCATCAGGTTGACCGGGCAGCGCCGGGCGGTGGTCCAGGTGCTGGAGGAGTCCACCGATCACCCGAATGTCGAGGAATTGCATGCCAGGGCCCTGAAGCTTGATCCGCAACTCTCGATTGCCACCGTCTACCGGACCGTCAGGCTGCTCGAGGAGATCGGCGTGATTGCACGGCTCGAATTCGGTGACGGCAGAGCCCGCTACGAGGATGCAGACCGGGAACATCATGACCATCTGATCGACATCAACTCCGGAGAAGTCTTCGAATTCTTCGATCCGGACATCGAGGAATTGCAGAAGGCGATTGCCAACAGGTTGGGCTACCGGCTCCGGGGCCACCGGATGGAACTCTACGGCGTTCCACTGACCGCGAACAAGAAAGGAGTGTCAGATGAGTGAAATTCGGACCTTGATCGCCAGGGAAATCCTCGACAGCCGCGGCAACCCGACAGTCGAGGTGGATGCCGTGCTTGCCGACGGCTCGCGCGGGCGGGCGGCGGTTCCATCGGGCGCATCAACCGGCGCCCACGAGGCTGTCGAGTTGCGTGACGCAGATCCCGGACGCTACTGCGGCAAGGGCGTGAGAAAGGCAGTCGAGGCCGTCACCAGGGTATTGGCGCCGGCACTTGCCGGCCGGTCGGCACTCGAACAGGAGCAGTTGGACCGGGTGATGATCGCCCTGGATGGCACCCCCAACAAGGGAAATCTCGGTGCAAATGCCATACTCGGCGTCTCGCTGGCCTGTGCCAGAGCTGCCGCCGAACACCGGGGGCTGCCGCTCTACAGGTCACTGGATGTCGGGAAGGCGACCACGCTGCCGGTTCCACTGATGAATGTCCTCAATGGCGGCAGACATGCCGACAACCCGGTCGATATCCAGGAATTCATGATCGTGCCGATCGGCTGCACCAGTTTCCACGACGCGGTTCGGGTCGGCTCGGAGGTGTTTCACTCGCTCAGCAGCATCCTGACCGGCAAGGGGCTGTCGACCAGCGTCGGCGACGAGGGCGGCTTTGCACCCGATATCGGATCGACCGAAACCGCACTCGACCTGCTGATGGATGCCATCGCCGGAGCTGGCTACGCTCCCGGCAATGAGGTGGCCCTGGCCCTCGACTGCGCATCCACCGAGTATTTTGACGGATCTTCCTACAATTTCGCCGGCGAGGGGGAGTGCCGCGACCGGGACCAGAATGTCGAGTTCCTGCGACGGCTTGCAGGCCAGTATCCGATCATCTCGATCGAGGATGGGTGCGCCGAGGATGACTGGGAAGGCTGGGCTCTGCTTACGGCGGAAATGGCGGCGAGCTGCCAGCTGGTCGGTGACGATCTCTTCGTGACCAACAGGGGTCGCCTCGGTCGCGGCATCGACGAGAAATGCGCAAACTCGATCCTGGTCAAGGTCAACCAGATCGGCACACTGACCGAGACGCTGGAGACCATGGAGATGGCGGCGACGGCCGGATTCACCGCGGTCATGTCCCATCGTTCGGGAGAGACCGAGGACACGACGATAGCAGATCTTGCGGTTGCAACCAGCTGTGGTCAGATCAAGACCGGCTCATTGTCACGATCAGACCGAACCGCAAAATACAACCAGCTGATCAGGATCGAGGAAGAGCTGGGCAACGCCGCCACCTACCCGGGCACCTCGGCGTTCCCGATTCGGAGCTGATCGACTACCCGGTCCAATTCCGGCCGCCGGAGACAGGCTCCCGGCGCCTGTCGGAAGCGGCGAGCATCACGACCAGGTTTTGCCCATCCCGGCCGGCATGCCGGTGGGCGGGCGCGGCAACCACCGGTCACGAACGGTGGCTGTTCGGAATTACCTGCGATTGCATCAGCACTCACATCACTGGATCCGGTGCCACATCGCCCAAGCGGCCGACGGCTCAGGCGCGTCGCCAACTCCTGGCATATCTCCAATCTCCGGACATGTGCTGGCCGCAACTGCCGGGGCGGTCTCGATCAACCCCTGGGACAACCGAGTCTCATCCACTCGCCCATTGCATCGATCAGCTCTCCGGTCGGGTAATCCTCGATGTCTTCCTGCGAGAACCCTGCCGCGCGCTGCCTGTCATAGTACCATTTATGGAAGTCATCATATTCGCCCAAGATCTTCGACGCCCCCAACAGTTCAAAGCCGCCCAATGATGTAATCCAGTTGCGCACCTTGCGCATCGCTTTGGAATAATCGCCCTCATGCGCCTCTATATCATTTCCCGCAAGATCGGAGATAGCGGCTTGATATCGATACTTTTGCTCTTCCAGCACCAAGATCTTTTTTTGGTCAAGCGGGTAGCCGCCGAAGCTCCGGCATCCGAAATCCATGCCAAGTTCAAACGGCATATTCATCCGGTAGTGCTCACCGGGTCCGGAAGACTGGCACCGACACAGATCATGGATCGAGTATTTGGAGTCGAGGATCAATTCCTTGATCTTCTCCAGGCGAGCCTCACCTGAATCGCTCCGTTCGGTGGCGATCCCGGGTTTCAACCCAAACCGAACCAGACAAAACAGGATCGCCTGAAGGATTGGCTCATAGGCATCATCAAACGGGCAGTTGATGAAGGCACTGGTTTCGAAATCCGGAGCGTCCGCCAAAATTCATCCCTTTGGTGGGCACGGATCACTCCCGAAAGTGTCATGATCTCGAATTCGTCCGTCACGGCCGTGAATATAAAGTTCGGTGCCTTGTCTTCGCGCGATCCTGCGACCTTCCCGGATCGCCTCTTTCCGTGTATCAAAGGTCTTGGTGACCCTGTCAGATCCGGACCTGCGCACGGCCCATTTCCCATCCCGTGGAACAACATGTTGGCTCTTGGATGCCATCTCACCCTCCGATGCCGTGCATCTGCATATCCAAGAATATAGATTCAGATTGAACCTGGCGCTACTCGGAATTCACCGCGGCTTTCCCCCGCCGGTGCAGGTCACGCCCACCAACGTAAGGTTGTCTCGATCCCGAAGCCAAGTACCACTGCACTCACTTGGCGCCGCCGCCGCACCAACTTCGTCCGGGTGGGATCGGTCCTGCAAATCATGGTGCACCCCGTCCTGCGCCCGAAGACCTATGCCCCGGAGGCGACCAATCCGCCGGGCCTGCTGATCCTGCCGCCGACTACCGGAGATGTGCAACCGGTGGTTCCGGGGCAACTGGTTGGCAGCCCGTGCATGACCCGGGCCGCCAGATAGGCGAAGGCCTGGGCTTCCAGCATGTCGCCGTCGAGACCAAGCTCGTCCACCCCGACCACCGTGGCGGTCAGCAGGTCGGACAGCCCGGCCATGATCGCCGCGTTCTTGCGGCCGCCGCCACAGACCACAATCATCTCGACTGCAGCACCGACATGGTCAAACGCCCCTCTCACCGCCCCGGTCACGCAGGCGGTCAGCGTGGCGGCGGCATCTTCGACGGACATGGCTTCGACCCTGCTGCCCAGCCAGTCGAAATCGTTCCTGTCCAGCGACCTCGGCGGCGGCCGAAACCATGGATCATCAAGAAATTCACCAACGATTTGCAGGTCCGGGTTTCCGTTCATCGCCAACATCCCGGATGCATCATGCGATTCACCGGTCCGGGACCTGACGAGATCGTCGATCACCGCATTTGCCGGACCGGTATCGAATGCCAGCAACGCGCCTTCATCCTCCGGCGCGTCGGCGGTCGGGTTGACGATGGTGACATTGCCCACGCCGCCCAGATTGAGGAATGCGATCGGTTGCGTCAGATTCAGCCATCCGGCCAGTGCAAAGTGGTAGAAGGGCGCAAGCGGGGCGCCCTGCCCTCCATGACGCATGTCGTTTGAGCGAAAATCCCAGATCACCGGGCGTCCGGTGGCGTCGGCAAGCTTTTGGCCGTCGCCAGCCTGGTGGGTTCGGCCATTGTCCGGATCATGGGCGAGGGTCTGGCCATGAAACCCGACCGGAATGCCCGGCTCGAACGTGTCGAGAATCGCGGCATGCGCCCGTTCAACGGTTGACGCCGCCGCCTCGGCCCGGGCTTCTCCCGGCCAACTGCCGAAGGCGGCCCGGATCCTGGCGACTTCACCGGCGCCATATGGAAGGTAGCCGGACGGGCCGATGGACCGGATCTCCCTGCCATCCGTCTGCACCGTGGCCACGTCGACGCCGTCGGCAGAGGTGCCGGACATGCAACCCATAAATGTCTTGCCATCACCAGCCGTCATTCGCCATTCCTTCACCTGACAGCTTTCTGTATTGAACGGTGCAACGTCCCGCCAGCCCGGATCGTCATGCAACACAATTGCAAATCGGATTTCCTGAAGATCGCTCGGGAGCGCGGGCTCGTAGATGCCTGCACCGACCTCGAACAGCTTGACCGGGAGCTGTGCAGCGGCGTGATTCCGGCCTATATCGGGTTCGACGCCACCGCTGATTCATTGCATGTCGGCAGCCTGGTCCAGATCATGATGCTCCGTTGGCTGCAGAAGACCGGCCACAAGCCACTCATCCTGATGGGCGGCGGAACCAGCAAGATCGGCGATCCGTCATTTCGGGCGGATCAACGGCCATTACTGCCGGTCGAGCAGATCCGGGACAATATCGCTGGCATCGGGAAAGTGTTTTCCCGTTATGTCGAATTCGGCGACGGGCCGACCGACGCCCTCATGCTCGACAATGCCGACTGGCTGGACCGGCTGAGCTACATTCCCTTCCTGCGCGATGTCGGACGGCATTTTTCGATCAACCGGATGCTTGCCTTCGAATCGGTCAAGTCGCGACTGGACCGAGAACAGTCCCTGTCCTTCCTCGAATTCGGCTACATGGTCCTGCAATCATACGATTTCCTGGTGCTGAACAGGGAGCATGGGTGCAAGCTTCAGATGGGCGGATCGGACCAGTGGGGAAACATCGTCAATGGTGTCGACCTGGTTCGGCGCGTTGACGGGCGCCCGGCCTTCGGGCTGACCACACCACTTCTGACCACGTCGGATGGCAACAAGATGGGCAAGACGGCCCGCGGCGCGGTATGGATGGACCGGGACAAGCTCTCGCCCTTCGAGTTCTGGCAGTATTGGCGCAACGTCGCCGATCCCGATATTGGCCGATTCCTGACCATGTTCACCGAGATGGATCTCGGGGAATGCCGTCGGCTGGGCGAATTGCGGGACAGCGAGGCCAACCAGGCCAAGATCATTCTTGCCCGGGAAGTCACGACCCTTGCCCATGGTGCCGATGAAGCAGCCCGGGCCGAGAAAACGGCGCGTGATGTCTTCCAGAAGGGAGCCGGTAGCGAAGGCCTGCCGACCTGCCTTCTTGCAGATGCGGATGTGGCTGATGAGGGGCTTGCCGTCACCCGGGCGCTGGTGCTGTCCGGCCTGGCTTCGTCGGGAAAGGAGGCCCGACGCATGGTATCCGGCGGCGGCGCCCGCCTGGACGGCATTGCGGTGACCGATCCTGCACACAGGATCACCCGAGACGACCTGTCGGCACCGGTCAAGCTGTCATCCGGGCGAAAGCGGCATGCGATGCTGTCCCTGGAGTCGTCAGCCCGAGCCCGGCCCTGATCCCCTGCCATTCGGCAGGACACCGTCATCAGACCCCTTCATCCGATCGCCCGGATCAGTTGGCGAGGATCCATTCTCCTTCCGGGTAGAAGGAATGAAAGGCAAATGCGAACATGATGTCATGGGCCACATCCTGGCCGCTGGCCGCCTCGCGGACCCGGATTGACCCGACTTCACGCCCCTTCGAGATGTCGGCGCTGTCGAGGGCCGAGGCCTGCCCTTCCCTCCACGAGATTTCGAACCCGTGCTCGTTGAGAGATCCCTCTTTGCGCAACCTCTCCAGCAGCCATGCCCGGTCGCCGACCCGCACCACCCTTGCCAGCGGGTGGATTCCGAATGGTGGATTTTCGCCAAAATACAGGAACGGCCTCTCGGAAGTATCATAGCCCCGATACGGGTTGGTTCCGTACGGCCTCGAATGTCCGGGCATGGCCATGACCAACCCATCGGGATTGCGTTCCGAGAATTCCAGCCAGCTCTCGGTCCATGCCGGCAGCGCGGTCAGGCCGACTCCGAGGTGATGGCCGACAATCCCTTCGCCGACCGCCTGCTGCCACCAGCTTTCGGTCTCCCGGTCATACATGATCATGTCGGAATTGCGCAGCTTGCCGGTGACCCCGAATGTCAGCGTCATCGATCCGGCGCGGCGATCAAAGACCAGCCCCGAATTGCACAGCGGGCAATAGGTGACCGCCACCGGGATCTCCCCGACCTGGTCGTTGACGATCTCGTGCCAAAGGAGATAGCGGATCGGATATGCCCGCGGGACCTGGCCGTCGATCTCGAGGGTCATGACCGGTTCACGGTCGGACAGCCCGTCCTCGGCACCAATTTCGGTGAATGTCGGGTCGGACAGCGCAGGAATGCCATCCCGTGGCGGGCCGCCGGAGATGATCTCGGCCAAGTCAACCGAACTCCGCGAGAAATCGGTGTTCGGCCATTCGGCCGACCAGTCCGCAGACTGGGCAGCGACGGGACCGGCCAGCAGGATTACTGCCAGTGCCGGAATGAAGGACTTCGCGGCTGTTGCCACCGGCAGCTTCCGGGTGGTGCATGAAAGGCGGAGAAAGGTCAATTGACTGCCTCGGCCCTTCCGAGCCATACCCTGCTCATGTAATCGGGATCGGACACCATTCCATTGCGCGCCTGGTCACCCCTCTTGATCGAATCCAGCACGTCCAGGCCACTGATGACCTCGCCAAGCACCGTGTACTGCCCGTTGAGGAACGGGCCATCGTCAAACATGATGAAGAATTGCGAGTTGGCGCTGTCCGGGTCCTGCGCACGGGCCATGCCGACCGTGCCGCGCATGAAGGGCAAGTCGGAAAACTCGGCCTCCAGATTCTCGTAATCCGAGCCACCCATGCCGGCATACTGAATCGCCGGATTGCCCCTGGTTCCGAACTTGACATCGCCGGTCTGGGCCATGAACCCGTCAATGACCCGATGAAAGACGACACCATCGTATTGTCCATCCTGCACCAGGGTCCTGATTCTCTCGACATGACCGGGCGCAACATCCGGATTCAACTGAATCACGATCAGGCGATCACTCTCGCCATTGACCTCGATCGAAACCAGGTTCTCGTCGGCGCTAGTCATGGATCCTGCCAAGGCCAGGGTGAGAGCAAGCAACATGCATCGCATTTCCAATCTCCGTTCCAGAATTCCCGCAATTGATGAACCCGCCGGGGCTTCCCGCCGCGGAGGATCCCGTCGGCGGGCTGCTGGCCCCGCAACCATTCATACACCCCATGAGTGAAAGTTTCCTCTTTCAATCGCGATTTGTAACATATTTTTGTTGAAGCGATTCCGCCACCGGCGGCGAGACAAACTTCGAGACATCACCCCCGAGCCTGGCAATCTCCTTGACCAGCTTCGAGGCGATGGACTGGCACCTCGCATCGGCCATCAGGAACACGGTCTCGATATTCGATTCGAGTGAACGATTCATTCCAACCATTTGATATTCATATTCAAAGTCCGAAACAGCTCGCAATCCCCTGATGATCACCGAAGCACCGACTTCCCTGGCGCAATCGACAAGCAGGTTCGAAAACGGCCAGGCCGACATGGCGACACCGGTTTCCTGCCGGATGGCGGCCACTTCCGATTCCACCATGGCCACCCGTTCCTCGAGGTCGAAGAGCGGCGACTTCTCCTGGTTGCTCGCAATGCCGATCACGAGGGTGTCGACCAGCGAACAGGCGCGCCGAATGATGTCGAGGTGACCGAAGGTCACCGGATCAAACGTCCCGGCATAGAGGCCAATGCGCATTTCCTGCTCCCCGACATCAAGCACCCCGAACCGGCTTCGACACGGCAATGCACGACCGTCCCCTCGCGGGCACCGGATGGGTGCATCCTGTTACGGCCGCCGCCGGGGGGTTTGCAAGGGCAGTTTGCGGCCAGCGCGGCTGCCGGGGAGGCAGGGACGGCTTGCGGCCATGACGCCTGCCGGGGCTTCGACAGTCGGCGGTCGTGCCCTGCCCTCCGTGATTGTCGAACCGGAAATTGGTTGGTAAGTGGAAGCCCGTCCGGCCTCACTGTCATGAATTCCGGCCGGAATCGAACAGCACATCCGAATTCGAGAGGCTCCACCATGAGACAGATTGCGCATTTCATCAACGGACAGGCAGCTGCGGGAAAAGCGGCCAGATTCGGGGACGTGTTCAACCCCGCGACCGGCGATATCCAGGCCCGGGTGGTCATGGGAACGTCCGAGGATGTCGATGCGGCAGTCCGGGCTGCGGCGGCGGCACAGCCGGGCTGGGCAGCGACCAACCCGCAACGCCGAGCCAGGGTGATGATGGAATTCGTTCGTCTGCTGAACCGCGACATGGACAAGCTGGCCGAGGCGCTGTCATCCGAGCATGGCAAGACGATTCCCGATGCAAGGGGCGATGTCCAGCGCGGGCTCGAGGTGGTCGAGTTCTGCATGGGTGCCCCGCACCTGCTCAAGGGTGAGTTCACCGACAGCGCCGGCCCGGGCATCGACATGTACTCGTTGCGCCAACCGCTGGGCGTGGTTGCCGGAATTACCCCGTTCAATTTCCCGGCCATGATACCGATGTGGAAATTCGCACCGGCACTTGCATGCGGAAATGCCTTCATACTGAAGCCGTCCGAACGCGATCCCACGGTTCCCAACATGCTGGCCGGGCTGATGGTCGAGGCCGGTGCCCCGCCGGGCATCCTGCAGGTCGTCCATGGCGACAAGGAAGCCGTCGACGCCTTGCTGACCCACCCGGAAATCGAGGCCGTGGCCTTCGTCGGGTCGACGCCGATCGCCGAGTACATCTATGCCACCGGTTGTGCTCACGGGAAACGCGTCCAGTGTTTTGGTGGCGCCAAGAACCACATGATCATCATGCCCGATGCCGATCTTGACCAGGCGGCAGATGCGCTCATCGGCTCCGGCTACGGGGCGGCCGGTGAACGCTGCATGGCGGTGTCGGTTGCGGTCCCCGTTGGCGACAAGACTGCCGATGCGCTGATTGAACGGCTGGTGCCGCGTGTCGAAAAACTGCGGGTCGGCCCCTACACGGCCGGAGAAGACATGGATTACGGCCCGCTGATTACTGCCGATGCCAAGAGGAAGGTGCTGAACCTGATCGACTCCGGCATCGAACAGGGTGCGGAGCTGGTGGTCGATGGCAGGGATTTCAGCCTGCAGGGCTACGAAAACGGGTATTTTGTCGGGCCGCATCTGTTTGATCACGTGACCACCGACATGGACATCTACCGGACCGAGATCTTCGGGCCGGTGCTGTCAACCGTCAGGGCCAAATCCTACGAGGAGGCACTGGGATTCGCCCGGGACCACGAATACGGCAATGGAACCGCCATCTTTACCCGCGATGGTGATACTGCCAGGGATTTTGCTGCCAGGATCAATATCGGCATGGTCGGCATCAACGTGCCGATTCCGGTGCCGCTGGCCTATTACACCTTCGGCGGGTGGAAGAAATCGGCATTTGGCGACCTCAATCAGCACGGCCCGGATGCCTTCCGCTTCTATACCCGCACCAAGACCATAACCTCCCGCTGGCCTTCCGGCATCAAGGAAGGCGCCATACTGAATTTCCCGACCATGGAATGACGGCCCGGCCGGTCCTCCGATGGATTTTGCACTGACAGATGAGCAGGCGGCCATAAGGGATACGGCGATCGCGTTCGCGCAGGAGCGCATCGCTCCCCATGCCCGCGACTGGGAGCGGGAAGGAACGATTGACCGGGATTTGTGGATTGCCGCCGGCAGGCTGGGATTTGGCGGTCTCTATGTCAGCGAGGATCATGGCGGAGCGGGGCTGACCCGGGTCGATGCCACCCTGGTCTTCGAGGCACTTGCCCGATCCTGCCCGTCGGTTGCCGCCTTCCTGTCCATTCACAACATGTGCGCGTGGATGATCAGCGAATTCGGCTCCGGCGATCTCCGGAGCAGGTATCTTCCCGGCGCGCTCGGCATGGAGACGGTGTTCTCGTACTGCCTGACCGAACCAGGCTCCGGCTCCGATGCCGCCGCTCTTGCGACCACGGCAACACGCACCGACAAGGGCTGGTCGGTCAGCGGCTCCAAGGCATTCATTTCCGGTGGCGGCTATTCGGATGCCTATATCGTCATGTGCAGGACCGGCGGCCCGGGTGCAGACGGCATCTCGTCGATGATCATCGATGCCGGCCAGGAAGGGCTGGGTTTCGGAGCGCTCGAGGACAAGATGGGATGGCGGTCGCAACCGACCAGGCAGGTCAACATGGATGCCTGCCCGGTGGATTTCGCGAACCTGCTGGGTGTGGAGGGATGCGGTTTCCGGTATGCCATGTCGGGGCTGGATGGCGGCCGGCTGAATATCTCGGCATGCTCCCTGGGTGGCGCCCAGGCGGCGATGGATGCCACTCTCGACTACATGCGGGAGCGGACGGCATTCGGTCGCCCGATTGCCTCTTTCCAGGCCCTCCGGTTCAGGATCGCCGAGATGGAAACGGAATTGCAGGCTGCCCGAAACCTGTTGCGGTTGGCGGCATGGAAACTCGATGCCGGTGCTGCCGATGCCACCCGGTTTTGCGCCATGGCCAAGCTTTTTTCCACCGACAGCTGCTTCAGGATCGCCAATGAATGCCTGCAGTTGCACGGCGGCTACGGGTATCTTGCCGATTATGGTCTCGAGAAGATTGTCCGGGATCTGCGGGTCCACCAGATCCTCGAGGGCACGAACGAAATCATGCGGGTGATCATCTCGCGTCAGCTTCTCGACGATTGATGAGCGAGATCAGGGTCAGGACGAACGGCCGGACCGGCCATGTCACCCTGGCCCGCCCCGACATGCTCAACGCCCTGACGAAAGGCATGTGCAGCGCCATCGAGGCGGCGCTTGACCAATGGAACCGCGACGACTCGGTCGATGCCATGGTCATTGACGCCGAGGGCGAGCGGGCGTTCTGCGCCGGTGGCGACATCGTCGAAATGTACCAGTCGGGAATCCGCGGCGACCTGGATTACGGTCGTCGCTTCTGGCGTGACGAGTATCGCCTCAATGCCAGGCTCTCCGGGTCTCGGCTGCCGGTGATCAGTTTCCTGCAGGGATATACCATGGGTGGCGGCGTCGGTATTGGCTGCCATGCCAGGCATCGCATCGTCTGCGAATCCAGCCGGATTGCCATGCCGGAATGCGCGATCGGTCTCATACCCGATGTTGGTGGCTCCTACCTGCTTGCCAGGGCACCCGGCCGAATCGGCGAATGCATGGGACTGACCGGCTTCCGGGCCGGGCCGGCAGATGCCATCCATGCCGGCTTCGCCGACCATTTCGTGCCGCGGGAGGCCTGGCCGGAATTGCTCCGTCAGCTCGCCGACACCGGGGATATCGGACTGATCGACCAGGCTGCCGAAGCGCCGGCGAGCGGGGTGCTCGAGCAGGGCAGTCCCATGATCGAGCAGGTGTTTTCCCTGCCCTCCGTTCCCGAGATCGAACAGGCGCTGATCGAGGACGACTCGGAGCTGGCCGGACAGCTCCGTCGCGGGATGTCGCGCAACTCGCCGCTTTCCATGGCTTGCGCGCTTGAACTGGTGCGCATGCAGCGGTCGTCTTCGTCCATGGAACAGGCGTTGGGCCTCGAATTCCGATTCGTGCACAGGGCCGTGGAACATGCGGATTTCATGGAGGGAATCCGCGCATTGATTATCGACAAGGACAACCGGCCTGCCTGGCGGCACGCCTCGCCGGCAGATGTCGATCGCCGGGATGTCGAGCATTTGCTTGCATCTCTCGGAGATCAGGAACTCGAACTGGAGCAGGAACATTGAAGGTTGGATTCATCGGGCTCGGGAATATGGGTCGGCCAATGGCAATCAATCTCCGCGATGCCGGCCACGACTTGGCCGGGTTCGACCTGGCAACCGCATGTCCGGACGGCGTGGAACAGGCAGGATCCACATCATCGGCGGCGGCCGGCAGGGACGTCGTCATTACCATGCTGCCGGATGGCAAGGCACTGAAGCAGGTTGCCGCCGAGATCATCCCGGCCATGACCGCCGGCACGGTGTTCCTCGATTGCTCGACGGTTGACATTCACAGCGCCCGGGACACGGCCGAAGTTGCCGGGGGGGCGGATCTCCACTTCCTGGACGCCCCCGTTTCCGGCGGCGTTGCCGGCGCCAAATCCGGTTCCCTGACCTTCATGGTCGGCGGGACATCCCGCGGCTTCGACCTGGTCAGCCCGTTGCTGGAGGTGATGGGCGGGCGTGCGGTCCTGTGCGGCGAAGCCGGCTCCGGGCAGGCGGCCAAGATCTGCAACAACATGATTCTCGGCGCGACCATGATCGTGACCTGCGAGGCATTCGGTCTGGCTGACCGGCTCGGCCTTGACCGCCAGAAGATGTTTGACGTGGTGTCATCCTCGTCGGGATTCAGCTGGAGCCTCAACACGTATTGCCCGGCACCGGATGTCGGACCCCGGGCCCCGTCCGACAATGACTACAGGCCGGGTTTTGCCGCCGAGTTGATGCTGAAGGATCTGGCGTTGTCGCAGGATGCGGCCTCATCCACCGGTGCACCGACGCCGGTTGGCCGGAGGGCCATGGAAATCTACCGGGATTTTGTCGAGAACCAGGGGGGCGCCGGCCTCGACTTCTCGGCGATCATCCGGCAGTTCGAAGACAGCGGCTGAACTGCCTGCCCTACGCAGCCTCGGTCCCGATCTGGTCAAGGAGCGGCTTCAGGTAGCGGCCGGTATGGCTCTGCTGATCGAGACAAATCTGCTCGGGAGTTCCGGTTGCCACGACCTGGCCACCGCCATCACCGCCTTCCGGGCCCAGGTCGATAACCCAGTCCGCGGTCTTGATGACATCCAGGTTATGCTCGATGACGACCACCGTATTGCCCCGGTTGGCGAATTCATGAAGCACGGTCAGCAGGTTCCTGATATCCTCGAAATGCAACCCTGTTGTCGGCTCGTCCAGGATATAGAGCGCCCTCTCCGATGCCCGCCGGCCCAACTCCTTGGCAAGCTTGACCCGCTGGGCTTCACCACCTGAAAGGGTCGTGGCCTGCTGGCCAAGCCTGATATATCCGAGCCCGACCTTCTGCATGTAGAGCAGCCTGTTGCTGACCGTCGGAATGGCGGAAAAGAACTCGACAGCCTCGTCCACGGTCATGCTCAGAACATCGGCAATGTTCTTGCCGCGAAACCTGATCTCGAGAGTTTCCTGGTTGTACCGCTTCCCCCCGCAGCTTTCACAGGTCACGAAGACGTCGGACAGAAAGTGCATTTCGATCCGCTTGACGCCATCCCCCTGGCAGGCTTCGCACCGTCCACCCTTGACATTGAACGAGAATTGTCCGGGCTTGTATCCTCGAGCCCGGGACTCCGGCAACTCGACAAACCAGTTGCGGATCGGCGTAAACGAATCGGTGTAGGTCGCCGGATTTGACCGCGGCGTCCGTCCGATGGGCCGCTGGTCAATGTTGATGATACTGTCGATATTCTCCGCCCCTTCGATCCCGCCGCAATTTGCCGGACCGGTATCACCCCATCCGCGGGCTGCAGCCTTCACGTGACGGTAGAGCGTGTCGAAGGTCAGGGTCGACTTTCCACTGCCGGACACACCGGTCACGCAAATGAACTTGCCGAGCGGAAAATCGACGGTCACGTTCTTCAGGTTGTTTCCGAAAGCGGAATTGATGCGGATCGATCTTCCGTGACCGGTGCGCCTGCGGCTGCGATAGGGAATCACCTTTTTCCGGCACAGGTACTGACCGGTCAGGGATGACGGATTCTGTTCGATATCGGCCGGCGTGCCCTGGGCAACGATCCTTCCGCCATTGACTCCGGCTCGCGGTCCGAAATCGATGACGGTATCGGCCTCGCGTATCGCCTCTTCGTCGTGCTCCACCACGATGACCGTATTGCCCTGGTCCCTGAGATTCCTGAGGGTATCGAGAAGTCTCCGGTTGTCTCGCTGGTGCAGGCCGATGGACGGCTCATCGAGAACATAGAGTACCCCGGTCAGGCCGGACCCGATCTGGCTGGCCAGCCGGATGCGCTGACTCTCTCCGCCCGACAACGTGCTCGCCTGCCGTGAAAGGGTCAGGTAATCGAGGCCGACATTGACCAGGAAACCAAGCCGGTCATGCAACTCCCTGAGTATCGGGCCGGCCACCTGCCGGTTCTGCGTGCCAAGTTGCTCGCCGACCTCACCGATCCAGCGATGGGCATCGCCGACCGACATCTCGGTCAGCTGACCGATATTCAGGTCACCGACCCTGACCGACAGCGCCTCCATGCGAAGCCGGTATCCCCCGCAATCCGGACATGGACGGCTGTTGCGATACCGTTCCAGCTGACTTCGAACAGCCGGTGACCCGGTTTCGCGGTAGCGGCGCTCCAAATTCGGCAGGATACCTTCAAATCGACGGGTGACGTTGTAGGATCGATTGTGGTCGACATATTCGAACTCGATCTCCTCCTCGCCCGAACCATGGAGCAGGACCTGTTGGAAACTCGCCGGGAGACGCTTCCACTCGCGCCCGATATTCACGTCGTAATGATGCGCCAGGCACACGACCGTCTGCATCTGGTAGCTCCCGGGATAGAGATTCCAGGGATGGATCGCGTTCTGCAGGACCGAACAATCGTGATCGGGCACCACCAGCCGCTCATCAAAGAAGGCCTGCTGGCCAAGCCCGTCGCATTTGGGGCAGGCCCCGGATGGCACGTTGAAGGAAAACAGCCGGGGCTCGAGGTCGGGAATGGTAAAGCCCGACACCGGACAGGCAAAGTTCTCGGAAAAGGTGATCGCCCCTTCTCCTTCTTTCGGGCCGGCATACTCCGCCACCGCGATCCCTCCGGACTGGTCAAGCGCGGTCCTGAGCGAGTCGGCAAGTCTTTGACCGATATCCCTCGACGCCACCACCCTGTCGACAACCAGGTCTATATTGTGCCGAAAGGTCTTCTTCAGGGATGGAGGCTCGTCGAGTTCATGAAATTCGCCGTCAATCCGGGCCCGCAGAAAGCCCTGCTTGCGGAAACCCAGCAATTCCTTCTGGAATTCACCCTTGCGATCCCGGATCACCGGCGAGAGCAGGGTCACCCGGGTTCCGCTCTCCATGTCCAGGATGCGCCTGACCATGTCCGACACCTGCTGGGCCATGATCGGCTGGCCGGTGGCCGGCGAATATGGCGTCCCGGCCCGGGCATAGAGCAGCCGCAGGTAGTCGTAGATCTCGGTCACCGTCCCGACCGTGGAGCGGGGATTGACCGAGGTTGTCTTCTGCTCGATTGAAATCGCCGGCGACAGACCGCTGATATGGTCGACATCCGGTTTTTCCATCATGTTCAGGAATTGCCTGGCATAGGTTGACAGGCTCTCGACATATCGCCGCTGCCCCTCGGCATAGATGGTATCCATGGCCAGCGACGACTTTCCCGAGCCGCTGAGGCCGGTCACCACCACCAGCTGGTTGCGGGGAATATCCACGTCGATCGACTTGAGATTGTGCTCCCTCGCCCCCCTGACGCTGATTATTGCCGGGTCACCCATTTCAATCTCCTGAAATGCCCCTTGACTTGCCATAGTTCAGAAACCAAACTGGAACATACGACATACATTACATGGACAATAGAAACCTGTCGAGCCCTGAACCGGAATTTCGACCTTCCCCCTGAAGGATCACCCACCTACGTGAACAAGGCAACAATATGCAACCTCTGGATTTCCCCCCTTGCCCACCAGCCACCCGGCAATTGCGGACGAAGCATTGCCGCCGCTCTCCCGACTCTTCTTCTCCGCCGCCCTTCAGAAATGACACCCTGCCGGCATCTATGGTGTTGCCGACGTCGGCCTCCCGTCTTAAGCTCTTGCCGAACAGGCGAAGGGGCTGATCGATGGCTGGTGGCGTGAACAAGGTGATCCTGGTCGGCAATCTCGGGGCCGATCCCGAGGTCAGGACGTTCCCATCTGGTGACAAGTATTGCAACCTGAGGGTTGCCACGACCGAATCCTGGCGCGACCGGAACACGGGAGAACGGCGGGACCGCACCGAGTGGCACCGGGTCACCATCTACAACAAGGTCCTGGCGGATGTCGCCGAGAGGTTTCTCTCCAAGGGCAAGCAGGTCTATCTCGAGGGACAGTTGGAGACCCGCAAATGGCAGGACCAGTCAGGCCAGGACAGGTATTCCACGGAGGTTGCGCTGCGCCCGTTCAATTCGTCGCTGGTATTGCTTGGCCAGCGCGGTGATTCGGACGACACGCCGTCAGGGGGTTACGGCCGCAGTAACGACCGACCTCCTGAAAGGAATTTCGATTCGCAGGTCGACACGGCCGGCATCGAACTCGACGACGACACACCGTTCTGATTTCCGGCAAGGGCAGACGATGGCACCGTCACTCGTTGACCTTGTCGAGGCCGATGCTCATGGCGACCACGATGAGAGCGGCGATGGCCAGGACGATCTGAACACCCGAGACCGCCGCCACGAGTGGCGTACTCGTGTACTGAACGAGGGTGAGGAGTTCGACGGGCAGCGGTCGGTCGCGAAAGCCGTGGGTGAATATCGCGACCGACAGGTTGTCGAATCCTTCGACGAAGGTAAAGACGGCACCGGCGAGAATCGCGGGCATCAGAAGCGGGAAGGTGACTGTCCTGAGGCTCTGGAAGGGGGTCGCACGCAAGTTGGCAGCAGCCTCTTCCAGCGCCGGATCGAGGCGCATGAGCCGGCTTTGCACCGTGCGCACCATGACCGCCAGGATGAATACCGTTATCGAGATCGATTGGAGCCAGATCGACGGCACCACCCCTACCAACGCGCCGGCGAAGAGAACCGCGACACCCAGCACGATTCCCGGCACCATGTGTGGCACGAGGACGAAGACCGAAAGCGCCGTGGTTCCGCGAAACCGCCCGCGCACGCAGGCCAGTGCAGTTGGTACGCCCAGCACGATACACAGAAGCGTCACCGTGACACCGACCTGGAGGCTGTTCAGCATGGCCTCGACAAGCTTGCCCTGCTCGAAGACCTCGGCATACCAGCGCAGCGTGAACCCCTCGGGCGGGAAGCTCACGAAGGCGCGGGTATCGAAGGAGATGATCACGACGATGATGGAGGGTGCCACGAGAAGGATCAGGGAAATGACCGCGATGGCAAGTATCGGGCCGATGCCGAACACATCGGAAAGAGAGATGTGCCGCAATCCCTTCATGCCTCACGTACCTTGGTCCAACGGGTGACATGGTTCGTCGCGAGCGCGATTGCCACGAGAACGATCAGGCAGGTTGCCATGAGGATCAGCGAACTGACCGAGCCCTTGCTCCAATCGAGCGAGAAGACCACCTGCTCATAGATCATCGTCGCTGCGTTGAGGTAGTTGCCGCCGCCGAGAAGCTGGGGGACGACGAAAGTCGTGTAACTCAGCGTGAAGACGAGGGCCGAGCCGGTACCAATCCCCGGCACGCTCAGCGGCAGGATCACGGTGCGAAGCGTGCCGAGACGGGAGGCCCCGAGATTGGCCGAGGCTTCGACGAGGCGGCCGTCATGCCGACTCATGACGGCGACAAGGGGAAGGATCATCACCGGCAGGTGGATCTGCACCATGCCGATCAGCACCGCCCAGTGGGTGTTCATGATCCTCAGTGGATGGTCAATCAGGCCGAGATTCATCAGTGTCGAGTTCACCACGCCGCGCCCGCCCAGGATCACAAGCCATGCGTAGGTACGCACGATGCCGCTGGTGAGGAGCGGCGCGATGGTGAGCACGAGAATCAGGCGCTTGGTCCATCGTCCACCGACAAGGAAGAGATACGCGACCGGGTAGCCGAAGACGAAACAGAGTGCAGTCGTTGAAAGCGCCAGGTTCATGGAGCGCTGAAACGTCGTCCAGTAGAGAGAATCAGTCAGAGCGTTGACAATGTGGTCGAGCGAGAAGGTCTGCGAGGAAATCTCTCCCTGCGCCACCTCGATATCGGAAAAGCCAAGCGAGAGAAGGATAACGAAGGGAATCACCGCAACGACGGCGAGTACAACGATTGCGGGAACTGCCGGCCAGATGCTGCGGCCCGATACAAGGGCATCGATCACACGCTGGCCGAAGCCCGGCCGGGTTGCCGGCTGGTGAAGGGATGCCTCTGCCATCAGTCGGGATAGATCGCACAGAGCGCCGGGCTCACGACGCCGATGCCGACGGATGTGCTGTCCGGGAAGACGCGCTCGTGGCGCATGGCGGTGACCTTCACTGTCGCGCTGTCCCTCGTCGTGACATGGTATTCGACCAGGGGGCCCACGGAGCGCTGGAATGCGATTATTCCGTGCCACGGGCTCGATCCTGCCGGAACCAGCCGGAGGTTGTGCGGGCGCGCCATCACCTGGACAACACCCTGAAGTGCGGTTTCGACTGTCTGGCCGTCAGGAAGCGTGACCCTGCCGCCATCCGCCCGCGCGGTCCAGAAGTTCGAGATGCCGATGAAATCGGCCACGTAGGCGGTTGCAGGACGGTCGAATATATCGTCCGGAGTCGCGGCCTGCTCGATACATCCGGACCGCATGATGGCGACCCGGTCGCTCAAGGTCAGCGCCTCTTCCTGATCGTGGGTGACAAAGATGGAGGTGAGACCGAGGCTCTTGATGAGTTGGCGCAATTCGACCTGCATCGTGCCGCGAAGCTTTGCGTCGAGCGCGTTGAAAGGCTCGTCGAGGAGAAGCACTCGCGGCTCCATCACGAGGACGCGGGCGATGGCGACGCGTTGCTGCTGACCACCGGACAGTTGTGCGGGGTAGCGGTTCTCGAAGCCGGTAAGTGACACGGTTTCGAGCGCGGAACTGACGCGGTGGGCGGCTTCGGTCCTGTCCACGCCGCGCATCCTGAGTGCATAGCTCACGTTCTCGACGACGGTCATGTGGGGGAAAAGCGCGTAGCTCTGGAACACGACGCCGACCGGTCGACGGTTTACCGGAACCTGCCCCAGATCCCGACCGTCGATCTCGATGGTGCCGGCATCAGGGTCCCAAAAACCCGCGACGCACCGGAGGAGCGTCGTCTTTCCGCAGCCCGAGGGGCCGAGTAGCGTGACAATCTCGCCTTCGGCCACATCGAGTGAGCAATTCTCCAGAACGGTTACGTTACCGAAGCACTTGGCGACAGCCCCGATGCGCAGCACCGGGGCTGTCATGGTGACCGAAGTCGCGGAGCCCGTCAGCCCCTGGTTCAAGCCGCGAACATGCGGTCGAAGGTCTCCACCGTTTCACCACGCAGGGGCGCGAATGACGGCCAGTCGAGCGATGTCGTGCTGGCGAGCTCCTCGGGTGTCGAAGGCACGTAGGGCGCGGCTGCGGCCGGTACCTCGATCCCCTTGACCACCGTACCGAAGTAGATCGGTGCGCTGCCGGCCATCTCCTGGATGCTCGGCATGAGCAGGATATCCGCAAACTCGTGCACGAGGTCGGCGGTACCGTCGGCAGTATTCACGAACTGCACGATATTCGTCGGCAGCATGAGCGGACCCGGCTCGGTGAGCTTGGCGTAGCCTATGGGCAGACCCGTGGAAGCCGCGAGCGCCGTGTTCACATGCCAAAGCGGCGCGAGATCAACTTCGCCGCGCTCGATCATCTGCTGCAGAAGCGACGGGCTGCGCCCCACGAGCGGGTCGAGTTCCTGCCACTTCTCAAGCGCGAAGGACATGTCATCCTGCGGCATGCCAAAAGCCTCGCAAGTTGCTGCGAGTACGCCGAGACCGAGGTTGGACTGGGGCCGGCACATGCCGACCCGCCCATTGTACTCGCCGCTCCAGAGACTTGCCCAACTGGCGGGCGGTGTGGAGATCCTCGTGGAATCATAGGCGATTCCGATGCCTTCGAACCAGATCGGCTGTCCTACATTGTAGCCGTAGGGAGGAAACTTCGGATCGACGTTCTGGGAGTTCGGGATCTTCGAGAAGTCCAGCGGCACGAGGACATCCTCGGCGAGCGCATTGATAATCGCCGGTGAGCCCATCACGGCCAGGTCGTAGGGCGAGTTGCCGCGCGAAGCCTTGATCTGGGCAAGCGCCTCGGCGGACAGGCCGCCGATCACTTGCAGCGAGACACCCGGGTTGCGGCGCCCAAGCTCTTCGCCGGCCGCGATAAGCGGTGCGTCGGAATCGTTCCCGTAACCCACCATCACCAGTTCCCGCGTCTGCGCGCGGAGGATCGTCGGACTCGCCAGCGCCGTTGAGGCGACAAGCCCGCCAAGTACCGTCCTTCGATTGAGTCTCATTGCAGTAACCTCCTTGTTATGTTGGCAGGATTTCGTGCGCGGCAAGCAACGCATGATGCTGACAATGCGTAGCCCTGGTTCTGGATACTGTCAACAATCTTGTATGAAAATCCAGGGGGCATTGACGCTCGAAGAGTGTCCCCGGCCTGGTGGAACGAGGCCGTAGACGGCGCCTCCGGAGCCATGGTGAATGTGGTGCAGCACCAGGCCGCGCAAGTGTCACGCCGCCTGGAATCGTGGACGTGACCAGCGGCGGCGGTCGATCCTGCCCTGCCGGCAACCCGGTCGCGGCCGCGCCCCGGCAAGCGGCCCGCACCTCAATTCACGTGCTGGCCGCCTGGAGCCGAATTCCCCCATTCCTCCCATCTCTCGAAATCTTCGTCTGCCGGGCGGGCTACCGGGAAGGACGGGCAGCACGAGCTGGGTCAATTCTTCAGGGCAGATTGACAGCCGGGATGGCACCGGTTGTGGAGCCCGAGGAATTCCACATTCGATCGCCCGATGATTCCGCAAAGTACACTTGAGTTTTTCATGAAACTGGCAGATGCAGGGAGCCGTTGCAGTATGCCTGCACGGCGATCGTGCCGGAGTGGACGGAAGGAAGAGTGACGTGAGCATTGAGCAGCGGTTGAATGAGATCCGCCGCGAGTCGTCGTCGGACGTGGTCGGTGATCCCGAGCGGTTCCGCCGGGTAGCCCTGACCCGGAAGGAGATGATGTCCCAGGGGAAGGCAATCCGGGCGACACTCGAGGCGAATGTTGATCCGATCGCGAAGATCGCCGCCGACCTCGCGGAGCGGTCGATTCGACGGGTGACGATGGTAGGGTGCGGCGATAGCTGGATCTCCGGCTACGGTGTCCGCCAGGTGGTGGAACGCCTTCTGGACGCGGTTTGCGAACCCTGTGAGGCATTCGATTTCGCCACCTATGGCCTTGATGTCGTGGACGTCGAGACGGTGGTGATCGGCCTGAGTTCCAGCGGCAAGACCGAGCCGGTGATCGACGGGCTGAAGGGTGCCCAGGCACGCGGCGCTTATGCAATCGGGCTCTCAAACACGCTCGGCTCACCACTGATGGATGAATTCCCGGGTGCCCTTCACATCCGCGCGACCCGCGGAGGCTGGCCTACGCAGTCAAGCACCGCGGCGATGGCATTGAAACTCGCTCTTGCTGCCGCCGTGGCCGAGACCCGCGGGGCGGACATCTCTTCACTGCGTGCAGCGCTCTCCGTGCTGCCCGATCTTGTCGATGACGTCGCCAACACCTTCCACGATCCCGCGAAGGAACTTGCCATGCAACTCGCACGAGCCGATCTCGTGCTTCTCACCGGTGCAGGACCGCATTATGCGCCCGCGGCATTCGGAGCAGCGAAACTGAAGGAATTGGCGCCGATCCACGCCTACGCCTTCCCGCTGGAGGAATACCACCACTACCGCACACAGAAGCCGGGTGATCCGATGTTCCTCGTGGCCCCCGACGCGGTGAGCCACACCCGCGCAGTCGAGACTGCCATCATGAGCCGGGGTGCCGAGGGCTTCTGCATCGCGCTCGTGCCGGAGGACGAGACGGAGATCGCCGAGATTGCCGACGTCACATGGCACCTTCCACCCGTGGCATGGGAAACGGCACCCATTCTCTACAGCGTGCCGCTTCACCTGTTTGGCTATCACGCCGCCGTTGAAAGAGACGCACTCGGTCTCGGCGCGCCGCGACCCGGGGTTTGAGTTGGCCCCCGATCTCGTCGTGGTCGGGGGACTGACGGTCGACAACGTCATTTCGGCCGACGGCCGGGTGGCGCTGGCGCAGGCAGGCGGCAATGGGGCCTATTCGGCAGTAGGTTCCCTGATGTGGCGGCAACGCGTCGGTCTCGTCAGTTGTGCCGTCAAGACCTATCCGCGCGATACGATCACATGGCTCGAAACCAATGGCGTCGATTTGGGTGGTGTCGCCTGGTCGAGCGAGCGTCTCGCCGCCTGCAACTGGTTCATCTATGACAAGGAAGGCCGACGAGAGGAAGGGCTCGCGAGCCCACCTGAGGCACTGGCCGAGGCGGGTTACCGGACCGACCGGCTGACACCATCCGGCATCGCTGGCTGGCGTGCCCATCTCGCCAACCGCGCGGCACCCGGAGAGGTCAGTTATTCCGACTTCCGCGACCGCCATCCCCTGACCCCGGCGCAGGTCCCGGGAGGCTGGCGCGGGACGAGGGGCGTGCACCTCGCGCCTAGTCACCCCGAGGTGATGCTGGCCATGCTCGATCATTTCATGCCGGCTGGCGCAACCGTCACCGCCGATCCGGGTTGGCAACTCGCGGACCGTCGCCTTGACGAACTGGAGCCGATCCTCACGCGTCTCGACGCCTTCCTGCCGAGTGAAGTGGAACTTCTTGCGCTGCTGCCCGGAACCGGCCTGGCGGACGCGCTTGGTCTCCTGGCCAACCGCTGCCCGGGTGCGGTCGCGGTGAAACTCGGCCCCCGGGGCGCCCTTGTCTGGGACAGGGCTTTGGCCGAGCCTGTTGCCGTGGCCCCGGAGCCGGTTGACGTGCTGGACCCGACTGGCGCAGGTGACAGCTTCTGCGGTGGTTTTCTTGCCGGGCTGGTCGAGACGGGCAACCCTGTCGAGGCTGCGCGTTTCGGCTCGATCTCGGCTTCGCGGGTCGTGACCCGATTCGGCGCAGGCGGAGCGTTGCCCGCTGACCGCAACGAGGTCCGCTCGGCCCTCGCCACGGAGACCGCCCCATGACCCGGAAGTTCTTCTATCCCGGCGCGCCGGTCGTCGCCGCACTCCACCTGCCCGTCTTCGTGCCGAGCAGGCACTGCCCGGTCAGGCGGCGCGAAGACTACGCACTGACCAGGACAGGCGACCTTGACGAGGCGGGCGTTCCCTGGATGGGGTTCCGGAACAAGGCAGGTGCGCCAGGCCCCGCGGGACCCGACGCGATTGCCGGGATGGGCACGGCGGGGACGACGTGACGGACCGGGATTTCGAGGGATATCGTCATGGCACGCCGGTCATCCGCTGGCCCGGCGGGGCAAGGCTCGCAGTTTCGGTGGTCGTCAACATCGAGGAGGGGGCGGAGCTTTCGCTCGGAACCGGTGACGAGCGGAACGAGCACATATACGAGGTGATGGAGCGTGTCGAGGGTCATCGAGACCTCTGCATGGAGAGTCATTTTGAATACGGTCCGCGCGCGGGCTGGCCGCGAATCCGCGATGCACTCCGCTCCCGCGAAATACGGGCCACGCTCAATGCTTGCGGCCGCGCCGTGGCGACGACGCCCTGGGTCGTCGCCGAGGCGGTAGCGGACGGTCACGAGGTCGCGGCCCACGGTTGGCGGTGGGAGCGGCACGTGCACATGGACATGGCGACCGAACGACGTGTCATCGCCCGCGCAGTCGCGGCCATTGCGGAAGCGGCAGGCGCTCCTCCGGTCGGCTGGCATACACGCTCTGCGACCTCGACCGCGACGCGCGGTCTTCTCGTGGAGCATGGAGGCTTCCTCTATGACAGCAACGCCTATAATGACGACCTGCCATACACGGTAGACACGCCTGCCGGGGCCCATGTCGTGCTGCCCTACGCCTTCGATACCAATGACATGCGCTTCTACGACAACGGCGGCTTCGTCTTCGGGTCGGATTTCTCGCGCTACTGCATCGATGCATTCGACCGTCTCCTTGCCGAGGATGCGCCGCGGATACTTTCCATCGGGCTCCACACGCGGATCATCGGCCGCCCGGCCCGGATCGGGGGACTCGAGGCGTTCCTTGACCACGCTCTCGGCCATGACGGTGTCTGGTTTGCCTCCCGCGCCGAAATGGCACATGCATGGAGGGCAGGCCTTGGCCTGCCGGCGTGGAACCCGCGGCCCTGCCCCGGCGGATTCGCTTCGGATGACGGGGGCGGGCCGTGAACCGCGATCCCGTCGGACAGGGTTGCGGTGATGTCCTTGAGGCCGAGCCGGACAAATCCCCGGAATCATGATCGGCAGACGTACAGGAGGAGAACTTCTTGCCAGGATCAGGGAATTCCGGACGATCGCCACCCGCCACGACAAGACCGACGAGTATTTCGCGGCGGCGATCCATCCCGTGGCGGGGGTGGTGGCAACATGATTGTCGACAGGCCCTGGCACAAGTGACGAATTCAATGCTGCCCTTGTCGGTAACCACCCTCGCCGAGGTGACGAATTGAGGCTTGCCCTCGTCAACCCGAACACATCCGTCGATGCGACGCGGATGATGGTCCGGATCGCGGCCGAAGAGGCTGGGCCAGGCACGGAAGTGACTGGTCATACCGCTCCATTCGGTGCCGAACTCATTTCCGATCCAGCGACGCTGTCCGTCGCCGAGGACGCGGTGGCATCGCTTACCGCCGCATTGCGCGATGCTGACGCGGTGATCGTCGCGGCCTTCGGTGATCCGGGCCTCGATGCGCTCCGCGCTGCGCTGCCCATGCCGATCACCGGGATTGCCGAGGCGGGTATGGCTGCTGCTGCCCAGGGTGGACATCGTTTCGCCGTGGTCACGACGACGCCGGCGCTGTGTGATACGATTGCCGCGATTGCCGTGCGCTACGGGCACAACAATTTCGCCGGCACATGGACGACACCTGGCGATCCCGCCACGCTCCATGCCGATCCTTGCGCGCTTGAGGCGGCACTGGCCAGCGCAATCGAAGCAGCCATCCAGGCGGGAGAGGCCGGGACCGTGGTCATAGGCGGTGGGCCACTGGCATCCGCTGCGCAAACGCTTGCCGCCTTGGTGCCCGTACCGCTCGTCGAGCCGGTGCCCGCGGCGGTGCGCCTGACACTTGAACGTCTGAACGCAGGAATCACCGCATGACAACAGCGCTCGTTGTCGCCGACCACATCGTGACCGGCCATACTGCGGATGGCCGGCCGGAAATCCTCCAGAATGGCGCGATCCTGGTTGACGGCGACACTATCTCGACCATCGGACCTGCGGATGTCCTGCGTCGCGGCCACCCGGATGCACCTGAGATCGGTGGGCGAGGCCAGGTGGCGATCCCGGGGCTCATCAATGCCCACCACCATCTCGGGCTGACGCCCTTCCAGCTCGGCGCGCGCGATCAACCGCTTGAACTCTGGTTTCCCGAGCGCCTCGCCATGCGTGACATGGACCCCCGGCTCGACACGCTGTACTCGGCCTTCGAGATGGTCGCCTCGGGTGTCACCACGGTTCAGCATCTGCACAGCCGGTCACCGGGGGACATGGACGCAGTGCTTGCCCGCGCCGACGCCATCATCGAAGCCTATGTCGAACTCGGCATGAGGGCCTCCTATTCCTTGGCGATGCGCGACCAGAACCGCATGATCTATGCCGCCGACGAAGAGTTCGTGGCATCGCTGCCGGCGCCGCTACGGGCACCGGCAGCGGCGTATCTTTCGAGCTTCGCCCTGCCGCTCTCGGAGCAGGTGGCGGTGTTCCATGCTCTTCGTGCCCGGTGGGCCGACGCGCCCCTGATAGGAATCCAGGTCGCACCATCGAACCTCCACTGGCTCTCGGACGCCGCGCTCGAAAGCGCGTACCGCATGGCCGAGGAGACCGCAGCCCCGATGCACATGCATCTGCTCGAGACGCCCTATCAGGTGGAATACGCGCGACGCCGTACCGGGGGATCGGCACTCGAATACATCGACCGCTTCGGGCTTGTCGGCCCGCATCTCACCATTGGTCACGGTGTCTGGATGACATCCGACGACATCGCTCTTCTGGCCGAGCGCGGGGGCTGCCTGTGCCACAATTGCTCGTCGAATCTTCGACTCGGGAGCGGGACCGCCGATCTCAACGGATTCCTTGCCAGCGGCATACCCGTGGCCCTGGGGATCGACGAGGCCGGGATCAACGACGATCGCGACATGCTCCAGGAAATGCGCCTCGCGCTCACGCTCCACCGACCACCGGGGCACGACGCTCCCGGTCCGACCGCCGACCAGGTCCTGCGCATGGCTACCGAGTGCGGCGCGGCGACCACGCCGTTTGCCGAACAAATCGGGCAACTCGCACCGGGGCACCTTGCCGACATCGTATTGCTCGACTGGACCCGGGTGACCCGGCCCTACCAGGATCCGGCGATGCCACTTGTCGACGTGCTCGTGCGGCGTGCGAAAGCCGATGCCGTTCGAACTGTCATGATCGGCGGGCAGGTCGTCTATCAGGAGGGCCGGTTCACGCGGATCGACCGGGCAACGATCCTGGATGAAATCTCTCGCCGCCTCGAGGCACCGAGGTCGGCGTCCGAATCAACCCGGGCAAGACTCGCCGCTGATCTGATCGGGACGGTCAGGGAATTCTACAGGGGCTGGTTCTGACGGACGCGGGACGTGAATGCAGGCGACTGACGCAGACGCTTGAAACGGGGATGGAACTGACGTATGTGGACGCCCCCGGTAGTGCAAGCTGGATTTCAGACATCATGTGGCATGCGGTCAAGGTACGGTCGTATGTCCGGCCTCTCGATGCAGCATTCATTCGCCGCGGGCCCGTATGGTGTTCGTGGATCGGATCCAAATCGCTTCCACGGGCTCGAAGCCCTGCGTCAGGTGCTGGTTTTTCCGACCCCGTCTTCAATGACCTTTTGCCCCTATGTTGTCTGTCGTCCTCACCGCACCAACCGGGATCATCCGCAGATCAGGCCGTCAGGGCCGTGCCTGCAGCACCCGGTATTCCGTTCCGGGAAGTAGAGCCTCTCCTTTCCCGGCAGCTTTCGTTTCCAGGCAGTCACGCCGCCGCGGCCATCGCCGCCGGTGCCCGGTAATCCTCGTTCTTCACCGACAGCGCCCAGATCATGCGCGCCATCTTGCCGGCAAGCGCCACCGCCACCAGCTTCGGCGGCTTCCCGGCGATCATCCTGGCAAGCCAGGGATCCTTGAGCGCCTCGCCTCTCGGCGCATGGCGGAGCACCGAGGTTGCACCGAGGACCAGCAACTGCCTGAGGTCCCGCTGTCCCATCTTGGTGATCCGCCCGAACCGCTGCCGGCCGGCTGTCGAATGTTCCCGGGGTGTCAGCCCGACCCAGGCCGCGAAGTCCCGGCCACGGCGGAAGCTCGCCATCGGCGGTGCGAAGGCATGCACGGCCATGGCGCAGATCGGACCGATGCCCGGGATGGTCATCAGCCGCCTGAACTCGTCTCGCTCCCTGGCCCGGACCCGGATCTGCTGCTCGAGGCCGGTGATCTGCCCGGAGAGCGAGGCGATCCGCGTGAACGGCAGCTCGGCCAGCGCTGCCACCTGCTCGGGTGGTGGCTCCTGTACTTCCGCCAGCTCCTGCCGAAGCTTCACGACACCGGCCACGCCCCTCGGCGCCACCACGCCGAATTCGGCCAGGTGGCCCCGGAGCGAATTGATGGTCTGCGTGCGCTGCCGGACCATGAGTGCCCGGGTCCGAAACAGCATGGCATCGGCCTGGGCCTCCTCGGGTTTCACCGCCACGAAGCGCATGGTCGGGCGCTGAGCGGTGCGGGCGATCGCTGCTGCGTCGTTCCGGTCATTCTTCTGGCGCTTGACGAAGGGTTTCACGTAGACCGGCGGGATCAGCTTGCACTCGTGGCCAAATCCGATGATCTGGCGGCCCCGGTGACGGGCACCGCCGCAGGCCTCCATCACCACCAGGCAGGATGGCAGCTTGCAGAGGAAGGCCAGGAACCTGCCGCGCGAGACCGTCTTGCGGAAGACCGGCTGGCCGTCGGCAGTTGCACCATGAAGTCGAAGACCCCGCTTCGAGATGTCGATGCCGATGACGGGTGTGTGTTCCATGGACGTTTCCTCCGTCGATTTCACGCGCAGCTGGACTGGCGTTTTCTCCGGCGCATCTTGACGCCGTTCGGAGGGGGCGTCCACTCCATCGCTTCCGGACAGATCGCCAGGGTGAATTCCGGCACCAACCGCGGGTGCCGGAATATCCCGGAGACCGATCCCTGCAGGGTGCAGGTTTGCCGGATTCAGTGGCCGGAAAAGACCCGCTTGAGACAGGCGCTTCCCGGACTGATCCGGCTTCCAGGCCAATCGGCACCGAACCAATCCGCGAATTCTGCCATGACTCCAGACGACACAACCCGTGACGCAACGGTCGCCGGTCCCCGCCGAATGCGGTTGCAGGGCGGACCACATCCTCGCCCTGCGCCATGGCGGTTGTGGCGAAATCCGGCATCTGGTGTTCTTCCTGGACATTCTTCCGGCCAGGCTCCCGGTCGAGGTCGATGTATCCTCCGCCATCTTCCTTCGGCATGCGATGTCTCCCTCGATCCGGGGTTGGGCGACCTCGTCGAGCATGTTCACGCCCGCCTGTCAGCGACTGGACCATGATGCCGCTGTCGACAGTGCGCCGATTCGGCCGCCGGGAACAGGCGAGCTGTGAAATCGGCAGAGCAACGGACCCGGCCTTGCCGGACAGCACGACAGTGTTGCGAGTTGGCGGGAAGGGCTGATTTCCCGGGAAAGGGAGGCCGGTCCGCCCATTATCCTGCCATTTGGGCGATACGGCGATTTACGCTGATGTTGTTGTCGGTTAAACTGTTCACCACCATGTATTGTGTAATCGAATAGCGACAATCCCGGTGTCAGACGAAAATCCCGAACTCCTTCGAAATGGTGGTGATGGTGACCATCGCCAACCTGCAGGCGATTCGACTGTTTCCATAGTCGACGAGATGAAATCGGCCTATCTCGACTACGCGATGAGCGTCATTGTCTCGCGCGCCATTCCGGATTTGCGCGACGGACTCAAGCCCGTCCATCGCCGCATTCTCTATGCAATGCATGACTCCGGAAACACCCATGACAAACCCTACCGGAAATCCGCCCGGCCGGTCGGCGAGGTGATGGGAAAATACCATCCCCATGGCGATGCGGCGATCTACGATTCCCTGGTGCGCATGGCCCAGCATTTTTCGATGTCATTGCCGTTGCTCGACGGCCAGGGAAATTTCGGCTCGATGGATGGCGATAACCCTGCCGCCATGCGTTACACCGAGGTTCGAATGGACCGGGCGGCGGGCATGCTGCTCGAGGATATCGACCGGGATACGGTCGACTTCCAGGACAATTACGACGGCAAGGACCGTGAGCCGACCGTCCTGCCGGCCAGGTACCCCAATCTCCTGGTCAATGGCGGAAGCGGTATTGCGGTCGGGATGGCAACCAATATTCCTCCGCACAATCTCGGGGAGGTCATCGACGGCACCCTGGCGATGATCGAGAACCCCGACATATCCGCCGAGCGACTGATGGAATTGATTCCGGGGCCCGACTTTCCAACTGGCGGGGTGATCCACGGCCGGTCCGGAGCGCGCAAGGCCTATGTGACCGGGCGCGGCGGTATCGTGGTCAGGGCTAAGACCAGGTTCGAGGAAATTCGCAAGGACCGCCACGCGATCATCGTCGACGAGATACCCTATCAGGTCAACAAGGCGCTGATGATCGAGAGGATCGCCCAGATTGCCAAGGAAGGAAAGATCCAGGGCATATCCAGCATCCGCGACGAGTCCGATCGCGTCGGTGTCCGGGTGGTCATTGAACTCAAACGGGATGCGACCGCCGAGATCGTGCTGAACCAGCTTTGGCGGTTCACCCCGATGGAGTCGTCCTTCAGCTGCAACCTGCTGGCGCTGAATGGCGGACGACCGGAACTGCTGACTCTCTGGAGGATCCTGCGATCATTCCTCGATTTCAGGGAGGAGGTCGTCACCCGGCGAACGGCCGAGGAGTTGCGGCGGGCCAGGGCCCGCAGCCACATCCTGTGCGGGTTGGCTGTGGCGGTATCCAATCTCGACGAAATCGTGTCGATCATCCGCAATTCACCCGAGCCGGCGGCTGCCAGGTCACGGCTGCGCGAGCGGGACTGGCCAGCGGCGGAAATTGCCGAGTATGTCCGTCTGGTCGCCGAGGCAGGTCACGCGGTGAGCGATGAAGGAACCTACCGTCTGTCGGAGATACAGGCCCGCGCCATCCTGGATTTGCGCCTTCAACGCCTGACTGCTCTGGGAGTCCGGGAAATTACCGACGAGTTGCAAGTGCTGGCAACCCGGATCAGGGATCTTCTCGACATTCTGGGATCGGGACACCGAATTCGAAAGATCATCGCCAGCGAGCTTGAACAGGCCAGGGGAAAGTTTGCAGTCCCGCGGCGCTCGTCGATCGAGGAGCGGGCCGATGATATCGAGGATGAGGACCTGATCGAGCCGGAGGAGATGGTCATCACCATCACCAATGGCGGCTACATCAAGCGGACTCCCCTCACCGAATACAGGGCACAGAGGCGCGGCGGGAAGGGCCTGTCCGGAATGGCGACAAAGGATGAGGATTTTGTCACCACCCAGCACGTGGCAAACACCCACACTGCCCTCCTGTTCTTTTCGACCGACGGCATGGTCTACAAGCTCAAGACCTGGCGCCTGCCCAAGGCCGGGCGCAATGCGCGCGGCAAGGCGATCGTCAATATCCTCCCGATTGAACAGGGTGTCTCGATTGCGGCCATCACACCGATTTACGTGGATGAGGCCGACTGGGAAGACTACCAGATCGCCTTTGCAACATCGGGCGGCAGGATTCGCCGCAACCAGCTATCCGATTTTGCCAATGTCAGGGCCAATGGCAAGATCGCCATGCGACTCCCGCCGGACGAAACGCTGGTCAATGCCAGCATCTGCGGTCGCGATGATGATATCCTGCTGGCAAGCGCCTCCGGAAACGTCATCAGGTTCTCCGTCGACCGGGTCAGGATTCAGAAGTCGAGAAACTCGACCGGCATCAAGGGCATGAAGGTGAAATCCGGAGACCGGGTTGTATCGATGGTCATTGTCAGGAAATTCGAGGCTACGCCGGAGATTCGCGATGCCTTCTTCCGAACCGGCCGGGAGTTGCACCAGCAGCCGGATACCGACGAGCCGGCCCAGGACAGCCCCGGTCTTCCGGTTCTGTCCGACGACACCATTCAGGCCATGAGGGACTCCGAGCGGTTGCTCCTGTCCATTTCCAGTGATGGCAGCGGAAAGATCATGTCCTCGCACCACTTCACGACCAAGGGCCGAGGAGGCAAGGGCATCTTGGCGAAAGCGGGCGGCGGGGTGGTTGGATTCGACCTGGTCGAACTGGATGACCAGATCATGCTGACCACCAATTCCGGGCAGACGATCCGCTGCAGGGCCTCGGACATCCGCGTTCAATCCAGAATCTCCCGCGGGGTCAAGGTGATCAATCTTGCTGCGGGAGAAGAGGTGGTCTCTGTTGCCAGAATTGTTGATACCGGCGATGACGGCACGTCCGGGCCTTCCGATGACCAGCCTGGCAAGCCAGACCCCATGCCGACTGCGCCTGAAGGGTAATTCGGCACCGTTCAGGATTCAGGATTGCCGGCCGGCGTTACAAATCCGACCTGTTTTGCCTGCCTTCATCGACAGGAAGACAGGAAAAGTTCGGCATCGGGCCGAGTCGACATGGTCTCGGTCCTGCCGGACGGTGAATGACTGGAGCGCGAGCCTGCCCCTTGCCAACCAGGCAAGTATCCGACACTCGGTTACATGGCCGAAATGACCGCATGATGCGAGCGACCCTCGCCATATGGGATGGCCGGTCATGACAGAGGGCGGCAGCGTCTCATGGTCGGAGGCGTTCAGCTGGCCGACGCCGATGATGATTGCTCCGGAATGACGGCAGCATGATTGCAATTCCCCCGGACGGTTCATCCTGACAAAGTCTCGCGGAAGCTGCCTTTCGATGGGTACTGCATCCAGACATTCCCGGAGGGCCAGCCCCGACATGACCAAGGAGTCCGGTCTGACCCCGTCATCTCTCATCGAACGATATTGTGCCATCGTGCTTGGTCGGCGCTGGCTTTTGCTGGCTGCCGCCATTCTGGTCATGCTGGCCCTGACGGCAGGGGCAAGGTTTGTTGGAGTTACCAACGATTATCGCAGCCTTTTCGACGATGACGACCCACATCTCGCGACACTGAATGCATTTGAAGACACGTATGGCGCGTCGAATAGGGCCTTGGTGGCCGTCGCGCCCCGCAATGGCGGGGTTTTTTCGGTCAAGGCCTTGATTGCCCTTGCAAATCTGACTGACAGGGCATGGCAAACTCCGCTATCCACTCGGGTTGATTCTCTTGCCAATCTTGACCACACCCGGGCTGAAGACGACGATATCATCGTCGAACCTCTGGTCGGCGACATCGATGACCTCAACTCCGAAGATGTCGAACGAATTCGGGAAATCGCGCTGAGCGAACCGGAACTGGTCGATCGCCTGGTTTCCCGGGACGGCCAATTCGCGGGAATCACCATCTCATTTGCAGTGCCTGAAAACTCCGACGCAGCGGTGATCGAGATCACCGATCATCTGGCCGGGTTGCTGACGCATGCACGCGACGAGTATCCCGACATTGACTTCTTTCTGACCGGCGACGTTCCAATGAACCGGGCTTTTGCCGATGCCACGAATAGTGATCTGGAGACACTTGCACCCATTGTTCTGCTGATCATTGCGGCGGTGTCGGTTGTTCTTCTTCGCTCGGTTCTGGGGATGGTTTCCATAATTGCCACCCTGGGATTCACGATCATCTCCACGGTCGGTTTCGCGGGCTGGACAGGCACCGTGTTCAACCCGGCAAATTCCGGCGTACCCATTATCGTAATGACCGTGGCAATTGCCCATTCGGTGCACATCGTTTCGACCACCCTGCTGGCCATGCGGTCCGGACAATCGCGGCAGGCTGCAATTGCCGGATCCGTCAGGCTCAATGCCTGGCCAGTGTTCCTGACCTCGCTGACCACCGGAATCGGCTTTGCCAGTCTGAATTTTTCAACTTCTCCTGCCATTCGCGATCTCGGCAATCTGGTTGCTTTCGGTGTGCTATGTGCCTTTGCATATTCGCTCACATTGCTGCCGGTCCTCCTGTCGGTGATGCCACTGCGCGCGTCGTCGGCGCGTTCGCGTCATATTGCTGCGTTTGAATTGCTGGGCGACTTCGTGGTTCGGCACAACAGAACCCTGTTGGGCTGCTCACTGATCGTGGTCGTAATTGTGGTCACTGGCATTCCACGGATTGATCTGACCGACAACTGGACACGATATCTTGGTGAGAAATACGAGTTTCGGCGGGATACGGACGTGGTCATCCAGAACCTGACCGGCGTGGAATTACTTGAATACTCCCTGGAATCGGGAAGCGAGGGCGGAATTACCAGCCCGGACTACCTCCGCAAGGTCGACAGTTTTGCCGAATGGTACCGGACTCAGCCCGAAGTCCGTCATGTCAAGGCGTTCTCGGACCTCATGAAGCGTCTGAACCGGACCACGCATGGCGATGATCCTGCATATCACCGGCTGCCAGATGATCCGGAACTGGCTGCCCAGTTCCTGTTGCTCTACGAACTTTCTCTCTCCTTTGGCCGGGATCTCGATGATCGCTTCGACATTGCCAAATCGGCCACACGAATGACCGTGGTTCCGGACAGCCTGACATCCAGCGAACAGCGCGCTCTGGACAGTCGCGCCCAGGGCTGGATCGAGGAGAATTCGCCGGGTCTTACCGATGGCGCCACCGGCGTAACCATCGTGTTCTTGCATTTGTCACAAGGCAATATCCGGAGCATGCTGACCGGAACAATCGCGGCAATGACGGTGATTTCCCTGATTCTCGTCTTGGTCTTCAGAAATGTCAGGATCGGGCTGGTCAGTCTCATTCCGAATTTCATTCCGGCATTGCTGGGATTTGGATTGTGGGGGTATCTGGTTGGCCGCGTTGGTCTTGCCGGATCGGTAGTGACCGCCATCGCCTTTGGCATCGTGGTCGACGATACCATTCATTTCCTGACCAAATATCTGCAGGCCCGCCGAGGCGGCTTGTCGGCAGCCGAGGCCATCCGGTCCACCTTTCGGGTGGTTGGCCATGCATTATGGACAACGACGGCAATGTTGTGTCTGGGCTTTCTTGTTTTTGCAGCCTCGGGGTTTGAAATCAGCTGGTCGCTCGGCCTGCTGGTGGCCATGACGATATTCCTCGCGCTCGTCGCCGATTTCCTGCTGCTTCCTCCAATTCTGCTCGTGATCGACAGGGACAGGAGATCTCTCGACCTGGCGAAGCCGGACGACGATCAGCAATGATCTCCCCTGTGTCTGTCCTGATGTCGCCGACGGTAATCCGCCGCCTGCACCATCTGCATACGGGACAGGATACTCGATCACGATCTCCGACAGACATGCAGGGGCTTGATCCGGTTGGCCGTGCATTCAGGGCCCTGTTCCGACGGGCAATCCTGCACAGGCTCCACATGGTTTGTCCCGCTGGCTGTCCTGCTCAGACCAGGTCCGTTTCACCGATGGGCGGGAGGCCCCGATGGAGCCTGGCGAACAGGAAATCGAGGCCGGAGTTCGACCGTGTCAGCAGGTTGGTCGAGATGATGACCTTCCTGACCTCCCGGCGTGAAATCTTGACATCATCGCCACTGCGGAATTCCGGCATGGAATGGATCCGACGCAGGGTCAGGACGGCCATTCCGAGCGGCCACAGGCAGTGGCGCCTGATTCCGGCCTCCCTGGCTGGCAGGAGCTTGACATATCTCAAGGCGTTGCCCTGATGGTACCGGGTAATCGCAATCAGCCTGTTCAACCCCGCCACGAACCCCGGGTCGGCCGACCCCGGTGTCAAATTGCCCAGATCAAACCCTTCCAAACGAAAGATATCCCCCGGAAGCCAGCACGCGCCCCGATCAAGATCATCCCATAGATCCTTCAGAATATTGGTCATCTGCAATGCCTGTCCGTGCGACGCGGCAAGGCTCATCAATTGATCTCGCCGGGTGGCAATTTCCTCCGAATAGCTGCAGAACAGTTCCGTCAGCATTTCGCCAACAACGCCGGCGACATGGTAGCAATACCGGTCCATCTCGGCCATGTCGGAAAGACCCCGGCAATTGGCCCGCTCCTGAAAACTTGCCATTCCGGCAGACATGATTTCGATGCAATTCGCCATTGCCTGATGCACTACCGGACTGAATTTGGCAGTAATCTCGATGACGCGGGGAACATCCGACACCAGGCTGCGTTCAATTTCCGAGGTGCCGTTGGAGAGAGCCGAACCCAGCTCATGTGCGAATGCAGGCGCTCCGTCCAGTTGCCTGACCAGGATTGCCCAGCGCTCCAGGAAGTGGTGTTTCTGCGCCACCCCCAGATTCGGCTCATCCTCGATGGTGTCAGCGATCCGGCACAGCAGATATGCAGTCGCCACCGACCGGCTGAGCTGCGACGGCAATTGAGGAATGGTAAAGGCAAATGACCGGGAAACACCTTTCAGGTAATGATCCAGGAGGTCGCTGTCATCTGTGGTTGCTGTATCAGGCATATGGATGTCCAGCTCCTGCTACCGTCGTGCCTGCCGCCATGACAACTCCAGATCGTTCCTGGCCAGACCGCTCAACTGCCGCAACATTCCGGCAGGCTCAGCAGTGCCATCACTTTCCTCGCATCCCTGTCGCCGCCGTCGCTGGCTATCCACCGTCACTGCCGGCCTCCGGTCAAGACCCCATCCCCGGCCTAGGGCCTGTTGACAATCATGTTGCCGCCACGCCCGCCACGAGATGGATCGCCGCCGCGAAGCTCTCGCCCGGTTTGTCACGGCGCGTCGCCACTGCCCGGAACTCCTCGTATGACCAGAATCAGAGAGTAGAGGAGTACAAGAAGCAGTACATGTCGCGCGCGGGATTTCCTGTGGAAAACTCCGCGGTTGCCGAGCAGCTTCGCCTTCTCCATTCTTCACACGGGATCGCCGTCGCCAGCCGTCACTGGCTGACGCCCTGGCAACGACGAAGCGGGGTGTCATGCCCCGCAAGGCGGGTCGGACCGATGGACTCCTGGATCACGAAAGTGGATCCGTAATCAAGCATGGTCGGCCCGCCTTCCCGTCTGTCTCCCGGGTCCTGGATGGATGCCTGGGTTTTGGAACCGGATCATCGCGAGAATAGGAGCGGGAGACCATGCGCAAGCTAGTCGCAGGCATCGATGTCAGCAAGGACAATCTCGACATTCACCTGGATGGCGAGGACAGGAGACTTCCCAATAACCGGGACGGCTTCCGGGCCATTGCCGGATGGTTCGGAAGGAAGAAGGTCGGCCGGGTGGTTCTCGAGGCCACGGGGCGCTATCACCGGGCACTGCTGCAATCCCTGCATGCGAAAGGGTTTGCCGTCTGCGTCGTCAATCCCCGCCAGTCCAGGGATTTTGCCAGGGCCAGTGGAAAGCTTGCCAAGACCGACCGGGTCGATGCCAGGATGCTGGCCGCCTTCGGCGCCGCCTTCCCGGACATGGCACCCACGGCGGCGCCCGGGAGCCTGCTCGATCATCTCGGCGACATGCTTGTTGCACGGGAAATGCTTGTCGATCAGCGGGCGAAGGCGAGGGTCGTGCATGCCGAGCTCGGCGATCCGGTGTCCAGAAAGCGGCTTCCCCGCATCGTCGCCATGTATGATAGGGAGATCGAGCGCTATGACACGGCGATCAGGGAGTTGATATCCGGCTGTCCCGCCTGTGACGAGCGCTACCGGATCCTGGTCTCGATCCCGGGCATCGGGCCGGTCACCGCGGCGGCGCTGATCTCGTGGATGGCCGAGCTCGGCAGCACCGGCAACCGCCAGGCGGCGGCGCTGATCGGCGTGGCGCCGATGGCCCGGGACAGCGGGACCAGGCAGGGGGTGCGGCACGTGGCCGGCGGACGGAGGAGGCCAAGAGACCTGCTCTACATGGCCGCGCTGTCGGCGAAGTCGCACAACCCGCAGATGATTGCCTTCTACCGGCGGCTGCGGGATCAGGGCAAGCACCACAAGGTGGCGCTGGTGGCGGTGATGCGCAAGCTCATCGTCACTGCCAACGCGCTGCTGCGTGACCGCCGGACCTGGTCGGAGCGGGCACCGGCCTGAGGACATCCCGACGCCGGGGCGGCGCTCATGAAGCGGAGCCTGCCGCTGCCCGTGGCAGCGGGATGGAATGGCGCGTCCGGCGACGTCGGCGGGCTGTGGAGAAACACTGTATAGGCTGTGTATGGATTTGAACAAGCCCGGGACAACTTCAAGAAACCCCTTGCAAACAGACATGGATGCTTGATTCTTGCGAAGAAGTTCTCGATCCGGTGGCGCCACCGGTACATCTCCCGGTCATGCTCCCGGGGCACTGTCCGGTGGCACCTCGGGGGAATCACCGCCATGGCCCCGCTTGCCTCGATTTCTGCCAGCAGCCAGCCGGCATCGAATGCCCTGTCGCCGATGAGGGCTCCGCAGTGGAGATCCTCCATGAGTTCCGGCACGCAGGCAAGATCATGTGCCTGTCCGGGAAGGATCACGAAGCGCACGAGACAGCCAAGGGCGTCCACGATCGCCACGATCTTGCTGGTCAGGCCGCCCCGGGAGCGTCCGATGCCTTGCCGGCAGGTCCCCCCCTTGCGCCGGCCGCCTTCCGGTGGGCCTGCACGATGGTGCCGTCCACGGACACGTATTCGAGGTCGAACTCATCCGGGGACTCGCCCGCTACGGTCTCGAAGACACCCGAAAGGGCCCAGCGGCGGAAGCGCCTGAAGACGCGCCTCCTTGCCGAAATGCTCCGGTGCGTCGCGCCATGGCGATCCGGCGGGCCCGCCACGGCACCGCCTCGAGAAACATCCTGCCCACTGCCGGGCGGCACCGGGACCGGTTGCCTTGCCGGGCAGCATGGGGCAGGTCCGCGCCCACATGGCGCCCGCAAGCACCGTCCTGTCTGTATTCATCCGTCATTTTCCTCTACTGCTCGTGCCGCCCTTCGGCGTGCGTTGCAGGGAAAATGGCACCTGTGCGGCTGATTCGCAACTCGATTGTCAACAGGCCCTGGCACCACGGTTGCGCGTGCCCCGACCCCGTGATTCACGGGCCCGATCCTCACCGTGACGGGGCATGGGCAACGGGGGTTCCGCAATGGTCGGGGTCTCTGCCGGGCGGGAGAACGGGCCGGCATCGCCGAAGGCGCGGCCCGGCCCGGTCCTCGCCGCAGCGGGCCTGGCGGGACCGGCGGCGCGTTCATCGACGGGCCCTTTCGGGGATGTCACGCCGGACCGGCCGGATGATGTCCGGGCAGGCAGGTCTGCCGGGTCCCCGGCGGATGCAGGCATTGCCCGGCCGCTCCCGCCGGGATGCGGATCGGCCCCGCGGCGGGATGTGCGATCATGTCGTGGAGTCGCCCGGCTGTCGGGCGGTGTGCCCGTGGTCGACGATACCGGTTTCCCGGGGAAGGGGAGCCGTTCCGCCGGCGGTGCCGGCCGGTATCCGGGGATGGCCGGCCGGATCGGGAGATGCCGGGTGGGCGCGTCTCCCGGCCCACCGGGCCGACATGGCCGGGCGCCGGCCGGCCGTCGGCCCCGTCTTCCGAACCTCATGCCGATGACCACGCCCGGCATGCGAAGACCGGCATTGCCGATGATGCGGGTTTGCCACCAGGCCGGTGATTGCCCGCCGGATGATTGCCCGGAGCCCTGATGCCGGCATGCGCCGTGCCCATGTGCCGGCGGCTGCGGCAATCACCATCTCCGGTTCATCGGCCGGGGGGGCATCGTGGCCACCTGCCCCCCGGAGATGGTCGGGGAACGTGCCGGTGCGGACCGGACGGCCCCTGCCGCCGGCGAGGGCCCCGGGGGGCCGGGGCTGCATGACCGGGCCTGCCCTGTCGCCCCAAGGAGGCGCAGGGCGGGACGGGAACACTGCCTCCGGTGCGCCGGACCCGCAGGGATCGGCGGAGGCCGGCATGTCGTCCCGTCTTTCGCCCCGCCAGGCCCGCTCCCGGCATGGCCGGCACCGGCATGTCGGCCCGGTCATGCTTCCCGGCCAGGAAGGCGGCGGAATCGGGGATCAGGGCACGGGGCAGACGGAACGGAAGGAGTCCGGATCCCGGAACCGGCGCCTTGCCCGCATGACGGCACCGGTGCCGGGTGTTCCGGAGCTTCGGTACCTGATCGCGAGACTCCTGCCCGGGCCGCCGGTTTCACGGGCATTCATCATGCACCGGTCGCCGTGGCGGCGCAAACACCGGGCAGGTGCCGCAAGGGCGCATTGCAGGAGGCGAGCGGGGCAGGCGCGACTGTGGTACTAGCCTGTTGTCATGCAGAATTATGATCACTCGGCAGAACTGGTCAACGGTTCGGTCGCCCACCCCCGGATTCGATGTGGAAATCTCCCTGCCCCGGCGGCTATACTGGACAGCGGCAGAAGCTGCTGAGGGAATCCCGTAGATGCATGCCGAGATCGAGGGCAAGAGGGACGAGATCGCCGGGATCTGCCGGCGCTACCGCGTGTCGCGCCTCGAGGTGTTCGGCTCGGCGGCGCGGGGAACGGATTTCGATCCCGAGACCAGCGATGCCGATTTCATCGTACGGTTCAGTTCGGATGATGTAGCTGACCCGCTCGGACAGTACTTCAATCTGGCCTGGGACCTGAGTGATTCGCTGGGCCGGAAGGTCGATCTGGTCGAGGATGGCGCAGTCACCAATCCCTTTCTCCTTGCGGCAATCAATCGTTCAAGGGAGCTGGTCTATGCAGCGTGATGCTCGGACCCTGCTGACTGAAATCGAGGTGGCCGCAAGGGAAATCAGGATCTTCATCAAGGACATGAATTTCGATGAGTACATGGAGGACGTCCGGACCCAGAAGGCAGTCGCATTCAATTATGCCATTATCGGTGATGCGCTGAACCGGCTGGAGAGTGCTTCACCGGAAATGGCTGGGCGGATTCCGTATTTGAGGCAAATCGTCGGTTTCCGGAATGTCCTCGTTCACGGCTATGTGGGCATCAGACAGACTCGCGTCTGGCAGTATTCCGAGGTGAATTTGAAGGAATTGCAAGATTCCATCAGGTCACTCCTCGATGAGCTTGAACAGACTCATGAAGCCAGGGGAATCGCCAAGCCTGAGGACAACACCGGTAGCAGCTTCGACCCCTTCTGACGGGCGTCTCCAGAGAATGTCGGCTGATCATGCTGGACAACGCCGGGGCGCTGGGCGATCTGGCCGGGATGCCGAGCAACCGATTGGAGTTGTTGCGCGGCAACCGCTCCGGTCAACACAGCATCGGGGTGGGCGCGCAGTGGCGCATCTGCTTTCACTGGACGGATGAAGGGCCATGCGACGTGGAGATCGTGGATTATCACTGAAGGAGACCTGACATGAATGCAGGAAACGGCATGAGGCCGGTGCATCCAGGTGAAATCCTGCGCGGCGAACTCGACGAGATCGGGCTGTCGACCAATGCACTGTCGAAGGCGCTGGGCGTGCCGGTGAACCGGGTGACGATGATCCTGAACGGCCAGCGGGGCGTGAGTGCTGACACGGCGCTGCGACTTGGGCGCTACTTCGGAACAACCTCTCAATTCTGGCTGAACCTGCAGAAGACCTTCGAGCTTCGCCAGGCGGAAATCGCTGCAGGCCGCGAGATCGCAAGGTGCGTGACGCCGCGATCTCTGGCGACGGCAGACACACTGACCAATGCCCGGTCCTGAATTACGGTCGTTGACGCCTCCGACACAGTTGGTCATGCGTGGTGTGGACTGGTTCATCAACCGCCGCGCCGCAGGTCGCCCGACACTTGAAGTCCAGGTCAACGGTCCTTCGCACCGCCTGGCTGCAGGCCCTGTGCCGCGGGTTCATTCTCGGGTGGCTTGAGAATCTTCATGACCCTGTAGCAGGTGGCCGCCGTGAAAACCAGGGAACAGGAATGGAATCAGGCCAAGCAATCCATTTGGAAGTTGAGCCGACCTACCTGAAGAGAAGACTCCTCGATTGACCGACAAGTCGGCACAGCCTAGGGCCTGTTGACAATCATGTTGCCGCAACCACGCCACTGACGAGATGAATCGCCGCCGCGAAGCTCTCGCCCGGTTTGTCACGGCGCGTCGCCACTGCCCGGAACTCCCTGATCCTTGCGAAGAAGTTCTCGATCCGGTGGCGCCACTTGTACATCTCGGGATCATGATGCCGGGGCACTGTCCGGTGACGCCTCGCGGGAATCACCGCCATCGCTCCGCTGTCCCCGATCGCCTCGATCAGCCAGTCGGCATCGAATGCCCTGTCGCCGATGAGGGCCCCGTAGCGGAGATCCTCGAGAAGAGCCGGCACCCCGAGAAGATCATGTGCCTGTCCGGGAAGGATGACGAAGCGGACGAGACAGCCAAGGGCGTCCACCACGGCCACGATCTTGCCGGTCAGGCCGCCCCGGGAGCGTCCGATGCCCTGCCTCGAGGTCCCCCTTTTGCGCCGGCCGCCTTCTGGTGGGCCTGCACGATGGTGCCGTCCACGAAGATGTATTCGAGGTCGAACTCATCCGGGGGCTCGTTGAATACCTGTTCGAAAATGCCCGAAAGCGCCCATCTGCGGAAGCGCCTGAAGACGCGCCTCCTTGCCGAAATGCTCCGGTGCGTCGCGCCAGGGCGATCCGGTGCGGATGCGCCAGAGTACCGCCTCGAGAAACTGCCTGCCCACTGCCGGGCGGCGCCGGGATCGGTTGCCTTGCCGGGCAGCATGGGGCAGGTCCGCGCCCACATGGCGCCCGCAAGCACCGTCCTGTCTGTATTCATCCGTCATTTTCCTCTACTGCTCGTGCCGCCCTTCGGCGTGCGTTGCAGGGAAAATGGCATCGATTCGCCCGATTGGCAACCCGATTGTCAACAGGCCCTAATGACAAACCAGCGGCGGTAGCCCGACCGTATCAATCTTCAGGCGAGCATTCCTCAGCCAAATGCAATTCCAGTTGGGAAGCATTATCGAGTGTACAACCTGTTTGTTTCTGCACATGACCAGGCGTGGAATGGTGAACCGTGGATCAATGAACGGAGCCGCTGCGTCCGGGAGTATACAAGCGAAGAGATCCGTGACGCCTATGGTGCGCTTGGGCACGCCGAGATTGATCAGCTGAAGAGCTTTCCCTGCATCTTCGCCCATGAGTCGTTCAACAAGCTTGATCCACACTTCGGTCTGATCCGCGACATAGCTGTCCGACCCAGTCATGGTCTGGTCAGGGTTGAATACGATATTCATCCCGTCGAGCCATTCCTTACAGCCAAGCAACTCAAGGACATGGCAGTTGAACTGGACATTGGGAAATTGGAGCTTTATCGCACTCACTGGGCAGTGAAGGAGGTCAATCTTCCCGTTGAACTGAAACGCATCGGGATTTGCTTACCACACTGGGAAGAACAAACCGGACCAACGATCAATCTGGAAGACCACCAGTTTGACGTTGCCCTGTCATTCCCGGGTGAAGATCGAGACTATGTCGAACAGGTGGTGCAACACCTGGAACACCTTCTCGGCCCCGACCGGTATTTCTACGATGAGAACTATACTGCCCAGCTTGCGCGTCCCTCCCTCGATAAGCTTCTTCAGGCGATATATAGTGAACGATCACGGTTGGTTGTTGTATTCGCCGGAGACAATTACCAGCTCAAGGACTGGTGTGGCATAGAGTTCAAGGCCGTGCGGGCGTTGATCAACGCACGAGAGAATAACCGGATCATGTTTGTGCGTTTGGATGATGGTGAGGTGGAAGGCATATTTCCGCAGGATGGTTACGTCGATGCGCGCGAACATGATCCTGCCGAGATTGCCAAGTTCGTTAAGGAGCGCGTTGACCTGCTCAAAGGCACCTAGTACCACGGTTGCGCCTGCCCCGCTCGCCTCCTGCAATGCGCCCTTGCGGCGTCTGCCCGGTGTTTGCGCCGCCACGGCGACCGGTGCATGATGAATGCCCGTGAAACCGGCGGCCCGGGCAGGAGTCTCGCGATCAGGTACCGAAGCTCCGGAACGCCCGGCACCGGTGCCGTCATGCGGGCAAGGCGCCGGTTCCGGGATCCGGACTCCTTCCGTTCCGTCTGCCCCGTGCCCTGATCCCCGATTCCGCCGCCTTCCTGGCCGGGAAGCATGACCGGGCCGACATGCCGGTGCCGGCCATGCCGGGAGCGGGCCTGGCGGGGCGAAAGACGGGACGACATGCCGGCCTCCGCCGATCGCTGCGGGTCCGGCGCATCGGAGGCAGTGTTCCCGTCCCTCCCTGCGGTTCCGCGGCATGACGAGGCAGGCCCGGGCCTTTCAATGGTACACTGTTGACTCGACGTTGGCATAGTCTCGCATGGCCCGGTAGTTTTCGACGAAGAGTGACAGGATGAGGTATCCTTCCCAGAGTTTGTGCGTTCCCGGCATGGGCTGGCGAGCAGACGGGATGAAGCCGGCGAGTCGCGCGGTGCCGACCGCGAACTCGGCGATCGCCTGGTCCGGGTCGGGCGGGCCGCGCTGTCTTCGATGGTTCGGCTTGGCCATGTGCACGGCGAGGACATGGATCTCGTCCAGGTGGACGATCGTTCTCGCCGGCGTGTCGGGCGCGCTCCGCGCGAGTCGTTCGACGGACATGACGGTGCAGGCGGTTATGGCGTCGAAGGCCAGGCACCTGCGCAAATCGTCGGCGGCATTCAGCCTGCGGTCCTTGATCCGCGTCCCGGTCTTCAGGGCCGCGAACCACTCCTCGATCAGCCATCTCTTCTCGTACCACCCGGCGATACGCAGCGCGTTCTGCGCCGTCGGCTCGCCCTCGGTGGTCAGGAGCAGCCAGTCGAGCGGTTTCTTTCCTTTCGGCGGGTCGGGCTCAAGCACGCGCACGGCGAGCATGCGCAGGGGGGGCCGTGTCCTTCGGCAGGTCCTGAGGCGGGACGAGATCGACCAACCCGGCCCGCAGCTCGAGCTTCACGCCCTTGCGTCCCTTGCGCTTCCGGGGCCCGCCGCAGGCTTCGATGTCGATCCTCTTCACGGCGACGACATCAAGCCCGGCCGCGTGCTTGAGCAGCTCCTCCAGCCCGCCTTCCGCCGTGAGGACCCGCCGCCTGGCCGAACGGCTGGCGCGGACCAGAAGGCCGGCGCCGTCGGGAAGGTCGGCAGCGGCGCAGCCTTCCGACATGAGCGCCCAGATGTCGCCCTCCCGGTCGCAGAGGGCCACGACGCGGGTCCGCTCACAGGCGGCCGCCAGCTCGGCAGCCTTGCCGAGACCGTCCAGCCGGCGTCCGCTTTCCTCGCCTTCCACCGCCGTCCCTTTCTCCACCGGGCGGAAGTCGGCATCGAGATGGAAGACCCCCAGCGCGCAGCCGCCCTCGCTGAAGGCGACGCCGAAATGCGCCGCCAGCCCGGTGCTGCCGGATGCGCCGCCGCCGATGGGGGCAAGACCCTCCGTCGCCTTCAGCCCGCTGTAGTTCAGCACCGTCGTGTCCTGCACCGCGAGTACGACGGGCCGGCGGCGGCAGCGCTCGGTCATCGCCTCCTGGTGGGGCTCAAGAATGTCCTGCACGCCGACCCTCGGATTGGACAGGAACCTGTACGCCGCCTTCTGCTCCGCCTCGCCGGGAAAGATCACCGGAAGCGGCGCTCCGGGGCGCGCACACCAGGCCCCGCCCATCATCACCAGGCGTTCGCGCACGCGCCCGTCGCTGTGCCCGCTGCGTCCGTATTCGCGCTCCGCCCATGTCGGATCCTCCCTTGCCACGAGAGGCGGGCCGGCGCCGATCACCCGCTGCGGCTCACGCCCGAGTGCCTCCCGCCATCCCGCCGACAGCGGCTTCACATGCACCCGCGGCCCCTTGCCCGGCTTCGGCTCCCTGCAGCACGTCCAGCCCGCCGCCCGGTAGCTGAACCCCGTATGCGCCGGGCCCACATGGCTGCAGGCCAGGCACGGGCGGACACCGTAGCGCCCCTCCCGGTCATCGGCAACGCGGGAGGCGAGCAGGCAGAGCGCGAGCGAGGCAAGCCCGTGGACGCGCACCCCGGGAAGGATCAGGAACCGATCGTTGTCGACCACGCGCCCGATATTGGCGTCCCGCGCCGCCTGCGACCAGCCGATATGGAGGTCGCGCGCCTTGTGGTGCCAGGAGGCGGCGCCGACGGTGAAGCCGCCGAGGATGCCGTGTTCGGACGACCGGAGCCAGTAGCGGATGCGCCCGCCGGGACAGGCGGCGTCGCCCCCGGGATGGTGCGTGGCCATCATCGAGCGCGCCAGGCCCTTCTCCCCATCGGCGACCGGAGCCAGGTCGACTTCGCCAAGATCGTCGAGGGAGCATGACAGCACCCTGTCCGGGTAATCCGGCGACGGAGCCAGGGACCCCGCACCGATCGAACCCATCGGCAGGGCCTCCGGCAGAGGCAGGCCGAGGGCAGAGGACAGCTTCGGCAGAACGGCCCGGGCCGAGGCGAGGCACAGCTCCCCCTTCGCGTTCCGCCAGTCCTCGCGCTCGCAAAGCTCCCGAGCCAGGGAGGTCCGGGTGCAGTCCCCGGCTCCCAGCGTCGCCTTCAGCCAGAGGGCCGTGCCGGAAGCGTAATGTCGAAGACCGATTCTCATCGAACCAAGGCCAAAACGTCAATAACCTCGAGTCAACCGTGTCCTATTGAAAGCCCCCGGGGCCCTCGCCGGCGGCAGGGGCCGTCCGGTCCGCACCGGCACGTTCCCCGACCATCTCCGGGGGGCAGGTGGCCACGATGCCCCCCCGGCCGATGAACCGGAGATGGTGATTGCCGCAGCCGCCGGCACATGGGCACGGCGCATGCCGGCATCAGGGCTCCGGGCAATCATCCGGCGGGCAATCACCGGCCTGGTGGCAAACCCGCATCATCGGCAATGCCGGTCTTCGCATGCCGGGCGTGGTCATCGGCATGAGGTTCGGAAGACGGGGCCGACGGCCGGCCGGCGCCCGGCCATGTCGGCCCGGTGGGCCGGGAGACGCGCCCACCCGGCATCTCCCGATCCGGCCGGCCATCCCCGGATACCGGCCGGCACCGCCGGCGGAACGGCTCCCCTTCCCCGGGAAACCGGTATCACCTGCCACGGGCACACCGCCCGACAGCCGGGCGACTCCATGACATGATCGCACATCCCGCCGCGGGGCCGATCCGCATCCCGGCGGGAGCGGCCGGGCAATGCCTGCATCCGCCGGGGACCCGGCAGGCCTGCCTGCCCGGACATCATCCGGCCGGTCCGGCGTGACATCCCCGAAAGGGCCCGTCGATGAACGCGCCGCCGGTCCCGCCAGGCCCGCTGCGGCGAGGACCGGGCCCGTGAATCACGGGGTCGGAGCAAGCGCGACTGTGGTACTAGTCCCACCATGTAGACAAAAAATGGTCCGAACAACGGGTTTCCCCCATGACAGTCCAGCCGCATGTCACAGTCACGGATCAGCCGCACATTGCGGGACGATACGGCGGTGGCGCGGGTGGCGTCAATCCTGTCGCCGGAATCCTTCGACAGCCGGTCCGTCCTCGGATGGCGGATCTGCGAGGAGTTCCCGTTTCATGACGCCCGCGGCCGCCCGCGCCTTCTGGAGACCGGCATTCCGGCGTCCATGCGGGCACGACCGAGCGCACCCTGTGGAACACCCTCATCGCCACCGGGCATCCGCACGGCATGACCACCTTCGCCGGCTGCCAGGCCCGCTACCTGGTCGGCTCTTCCCAAGGCTGGCCGGGAGCGGCCGGGCTCCCGGTCGCCGCCCTCAGGCTGGCGGCACGGGATCGCCGGATATCATGGGAGGACGAACAGCGACGGGACCATCTGCATCGCCGCGTGGTCTGCCTGTCCCGCTTCCTCGTTCGCCCGCAGAGCTACCGCCCGCATCTGGTGGAGAGCCTTGCCGATGAGGGCGTGAATGGCACCTGCCTCGGGGCGGCCGGTTTCCTGCGCTTCGGCGTGACCGAAGGGCGCGGCCGGCAGGATCGGGCCAGGCGCAGCCGCAAGACGGTGTTCATGCATGCGCTTGACACCGGCTGGCGGCGGCGTCTTGGTGTCGGCCATGCCTGCCATGCACCCTCGCTCGAGCCCGGAGAGGGGCTGAATGGCGGGGACTGGGCGGCAAACGAGTTCGGAGGAGCACCGTTGGGAGACAAGAGACTGGCCGTGCGCCTGGTGAAGGGTTCCGGGCTGCTGGCGGCCTGGCCGGGCGGAAGATCAATGCCATCCTGGCCCCGCACCGGGAGCGCAACATCTGCCGCATCCGCTCGCAATCCACGGTGCCGGCGATCCGGGACGGCACCGATCTCGCCTTCTCGACCCGCCCGGGCCGCGATGACCTGCATGCCACGCTGGCGGTGAGCGGCACCGGCCTTCCTCTCGGCGTGCTCGGGCTCGGCTTCGATCGGCAGGAGACGCTCTCGAAGGAGGAGGAGGAGGAGCGCCGGACCCGGCGCCGGCTCGAGGGGTGAAGCTGCTGGTGCGGGCTCGTCATGACCGGGTGCCGGGCAAGGGAGGGCCGAAGCTGTTCGAGACCATGCGCGATGGCGATGCGGATGGCATGATCGATATCGGGATCGAGCGCCTGAAGTCGAGCCGCGGGAAGGCGCGGCCGGCCAGGGTCAGGCGGCTGGCGGGTTGCGAACTCAGGTATCGGTGCCTCGTGCTGCCGGCAACCGACGCCGTACCCGGGTGCCGAGGCCGCCGACTTCGTCGGCCACTACCTGCGGAGATGGCGCATCGAGGATTGGCACAGGGTTCTCAGATCCGGCTGCCGGGCCGGGTTCCTGCTGTTTCGCACCGCCGGGCGTCTGCAGCGGGAACCCGGCCCGGCAGCCGGATTTGAGCACGCGGAAGAAGTCTTCCACCCGCCATCTCTGCAGGTAGTAGCCGACGATGTCGGCGGCTTCCCGGGCAGTGCTGACCGCAACCGTGGTCAGCAGGTGCCACTCGACCGGCTCCTCGCCCCCGGGCGGTGCGATCTCCCTGACATGGACCCCGAAGACGCCGGCCGGCCCGGCTGCAGGCACGGCAGCGGTGGCCGGCAGGGTGAGGCGCCGATACCTGATCTCGCAGGCAGCCAGCCGCTTCCGGCGGGCCGGGCGGGCCTTCCTGCGGGAGGATTTCATCCGCTCGGTCAGCCCTTTGATCTCGATGTCGATCAGGCCATCCGCCTTGCCATCGCGCATGGTCTCGAACAGCTTCGGCTTCCCCTTGCCCAGCACCCGGTCATGCCTGGCCCGCACCAAGAGCTCCACCCGGGAATGCGCACGCTGCCTGCCCGCAATCTCGAAGCAGTCGGCTTCCCGGTCACAGACCGAGATTACCCGGACCCGGCGGGCGACCTCGCGCGAGGCGTCGGCGATGTCGGCAAGGCCTTCGAGCCGGCGTTCGGTCCTGCGGCGCGTCTTCGCCTCGTCCGACAGTCTCTCCTGCCGATCGAAGCCCAGCTTCAGCACCCCGAGCGGCAATCCGGTATCGCTCACCGCCAGCGTGGCATGCATGTGCAGGCCGAGGCTGGACTTGCCGGTCTCACTCTTGCCGATCACCTGCAGCCCGTCCGTGCCCGGGCGGGTGGAGAAGGCAAGGTCGGTGCCGTCCCGGATCGCCGGCACCGTGGTCCGGGCGCGCATGCGGCAGATGGTGCGCTCCCGGTGCGCGGCCAGGATATTGGAGACCGTGACCTCCGATTCTGCAGGCATCTCGATCATGCGGTAGAAGGCATTGATCGCCGTGCTGTCGGCGGCAGGGCCGGCATTGATCTTGCGGCCCGGATACTCGGCCAGCAGGGCGGCGCTCTTCACCAGTCGCGCCGACAGTCGCTTGTCGCCCAAGGGAGCACCTCCGAACCCGTTTGCCGCCCGGTCTTCCGCATTCAGCCCCTCGCCCGGCCCGAGCGAGGGTGCATGATCGACATGCGGAACGCCAAGCTCCATGCGCCAGCTGCGCGCCAACTGGCGCATGAACACCGTCTTGACGGTCGTCTCCCGCTTGCACGCCCGGTCCTGCCGGCCCCTGCCCGTGGTCGTGCCGACCATGCGGAAGCCTGCCGCCCTGAGGCAGGTGCCGTCATGGCCCTGGTCGGCGAAACTCTCAACGAGGCATGGACGATAGCCGTAGCGGGAATCGAAGTCGCCCGGCAACCGGCGCAGGATGCGACCCAGAACATGGGACGCCAGATGCGGGCAGGATACGGACGGACGCACCAGGAAGCGGGAGAGGCAGAGCAGGCGCTGCAGATGCTCCCGCCTGTCCTCATCCCGCCACCCGCAAGGCGGCGGCCGAAAAGCCGGCCGCTGCCAGCCAGCCATGCATCGAGCCGACAAGGTAGCGCAGTTGCCTTCCGGCGAAAATGGTCATTCCATGGGGATGCCCGGTGGCGATGAGGGTGTTCCACGGGGCCCGTTCGCCCGGGCCCGTCACCAGCCTCACCTCGAGCTCCCTGATCAGCGACGGATGCGATGGCACCGCTTCGGGCTCGGGAACACCGGCATCAAGCAGGCGCGGCCGGGCCCGCCGCCGGCGCCTTCGGTGCCGGCAGGACAATCTCCGGTCTCCTGCTGGCCAGTGCGCCGAGCGCCTTCATGCAGCCGGCAAGCTGCGGCCGGCCGGCGGCATCAAGAAAGGCGAATTCCTTGCAGACCCGGCGGCCGAAGGCGCTCCGGCTGTCGAATTCCTCCTGCGACAGGATGGCAGCGATGCGCGCCACTGCCGCCTCGCCGCCCAGGGTGCGGGTGATCCGGGACCGTGTCACGGGGCACGGATATCATGCGGAAAGTTTATTGTCCGGAAGAATCTGTCATGACATGGTAGGGCTAGCTACCGGTGCGGACACCCGAAGTTGATGTCTGGCGGTCCCTGCATCCAGGGCAGACTTTCAGATTTGGTTCTGTCAGGCAAGCAGCCCCGACTTGCGCTGACCGACAGTCAAGCCGCCCGGTCCTGCCGGTGATCATCGCCTCATTCCTTCCGGTTCCTGCAGGATTCCGGCTTCCCCATCGGAGACTGAAGCAGTGACGTCAGGAATGACGTCGGCCCGGCAACCGGAGCGGAATTTCCTTCCCTGTGGACAAGCTGGGAATTGCCACCTACCCTTTGCACATTGAAGGGTGCTGGAGATGAACACGAATTTTCTTGATCGGGTATATACGACCCGCACGGTCGAGGACTCGATCAGGCTCTATGACGACTGGGCAGATACCTATGACGGCGAATTGTTGCGCCATGGGTATGCCACGCCGACCCGATGCGCGGCAGCGCTGGCTTCTGTCGTCGAGGACGCGGACTCGCCTGTTCTCGATTACGGGTGCGGAACCGGATGGTCTGGCGAGGAACTGGTCATGGCGGGGTTCACGACGGTCGATGGCTGCGACCTTTCAGAAGGCATGATGGATGTGGCCAGAAGCCGCAATGTCTATCGCAACCTGACGACAGTTGAAGTGGGCCAGCCACTCCCGTTTTCGAAAGGCAGCTACCGTCACATTGCGGCGGTCGGTGTCATCAGCGTCGGGGCAGCTCCGGTTTCCCTGATGGACGAATTGATCGGGCTGCTCGAGGCGGGCGGAACCCTGACCTTCTCGTACAACGACCACACCCTGGACTCGCCGGAATATGTCGGCCGGATCCGGGAGTATGTCGACACCTCGTCGGTTGACCTCCTGTTCAAGGAGCACGGCGCGCATCTGCCAGGAATCGACATGATGTCCACGGTTTTCGTAATTCAGAAACGATAGATGCATCGTGGCCGTTTCGCACCTTCTCCCACCGGGCTCCTGCATCTTGGGCATGCGTATTCGGCGCTGACAGTCTGGGACACGGTCCGACAGAATTCAGGCAGCCTCGTGCTGAGAATTGAAGACATCGACATCGCGCGGTCCCGCCCGGAATTCGAGCGGGCAGTTCTTGAAGATCTGGAATGGCTGGGACTCGAATGGGAAGAACCGGTCATGCGCCAGTCAGACAGGATGGACTCCTATCAGGGTGCCATCAGACAGCTTGCCCGGCTGGGAATCTGCTATCCATGTCGTTGCACCAGGGCTGATATCCGCAACGCTCTGGCGGCCCCCCAGGAACAGGAAAGTTCTGCCGGAGCGATGCCTCCCTATCCCGGAACCTGCAGGGCGCGGTCCATGTCCAGCCAGACCGGCAATGATGCAATTCGATTGAACATGTCGAAGGCGATAAACGTGCTCGGCGGCAAGGAGGCAGTTGGCAGGCTGTGTTGGGATGAGACCGGCCCGGGCCATGCGGGCCGAAAATGTCTCGATGCGGACAGCCTCCTGTACAGCCACGGCGACATCGTAATCGCAAGGCGCGATATCGGAACCTCCTATCATCTCGCTGTCGTCGTCGACGATGCAGACCAGGGGATCACGAATGTTACACGTGGCGAGGATCTCGTCGGAGTTACCGCGGTACATCGCCTTCTCCAGGAACTCCTCGGGCTGCCGGTACCGATCTGGAACCATCACCGCCTTCTGCGTGACCGATTCGGGAAGCGCCTTGCCAAACGCCATGATTCGGAATCCCTGCGGTCCTACCGGGCAACTGGCAACTCCGTTGCAGAGATCCGCAGGATTGCCGGCCTTCCCTGAATTCCCGGCGGGAATCGTGTCAGGTCAAGCCCGCCTGCCGGAAAAAGCAGGAACGTTCACCGGTATGGCAGGCTGGCCCTGTCTGATCGACTATTGCCAGCAGGCAATCCCGGTCACAATCCAGCCTGAGTTCGACGAGTCTCTGGGTGTTGCCGCTGATTTTCCCTTTTTCCCAGTAGCATTGACGGGACCGAGACCAGTAGGTCATCCTTCCGGATGTCAGGCTGCGGCGGACCGCCTCGGTATTCATCCAGGCCAGCATCAGAACTTCGCCTGATTCGACATCCTGCGCCACCACCGGGACCAGACCGTTGTCGTCGAATCTGATATTGGAAACTGCCTGCGGGTCGGATTTGCTTTCCAATATGAACATCCTCGATTATCTGGTCGCTTGAGCCTCGGAAGGCAGTTGAATGGGCGAAGACGTCAATCTGATCAAGCTGTATTCGCAACAGATCCTGTCGCTTGCAGCCAATATTCCGATGACAGGCCCGATCACCTCTCCGGATGGAAGCGGGCGGGCCCGTTCACCACTCTGCGGATCAACGGTTTCCGTGGAGTTGAAGATCTCCAACGACAGGATCTCGGAATTCAACCAGGATGTGAAGGCGTGTGCGCTCGGCCAAGCCGCAGCGTCGGTGGTGGGATCCAATATCATCGGCAGAACCAGGGACGAGGTTCAGCTTGCCTTCGGGCAACTCGGTGCCATGCTTGGCGAGAACGGCCCTCCGCCCGCGCCGCCATTTGACGAGCTTCATGTTCTCGAACCCGCCAGGCAATACCGGAACCGGCATGCCTCGATTCTGTTGTCGCTGGAGGCAACGCTTTCGGCATTTGACGCGGCGGCCCGGAAGCGCTGACCGTCCCTGGCCCCGTCGGCAACATGCAGCCGGATTCATCTGCCTGTATTCGAGCATTGCCCCCCGTTTCAACCGGAAGGCAGTCAAGCCATCGCAATGGCAACATGATGCAGGGAGCCTCCCGACAGGATCAATGCATGATCGTGATATCCCGGCCACCGGAAGACCCGCGACCGGCGCAAGAAGACTGACAGGGCATGAGACCCTGTTGACAATCGGGTTGCGAATCAGCCGCGCAGGTGCCATTTTCCTCGCAACGACCGCCGAAACGGCGGCACGAGCAGGTGAGGCAGATGACGGATGAATACAGACAGGACGGTGCTCACCGACGCCATGTGGGCGCGGACCCGCCCCATGCTGCCCGGCAAGGCGACCGATCCCGGTGCCGCCCGGCAGTGGGCAGGATGTTTCTCGAGGCGGTACTGTGGCAGGCCCGCCGGATCGCCATGGCGCGACCTTCCCGGACATTTCGGCAAGGAGGCGCGTCTTCAAGCGCTTCCGCCGCTGGGCCCTTTCGGGTGTCTTCGAACAGGTATTCAACGAGCCCCCGGACGGGTTCGACCTCGAATACGTGTTCGTGGACGGCACCATCGTGCAGGCACACCGGAAGGCAGCAGGTGCAAGGGGGGACCTCCGGGCAGGGCATCGGACGCTCCCGGGGCGGCCTGACCGGCAGGATCGTGGCGGTGGTGGACGCGCTTGGCTGTCTGGTGCGCTTCGTGATCCTTCCCGGACAGGCGCATGATCTGATCGGGGTGCCGGCACTTCTCGGGGATCTCCGCTACGGAGCCCTGATCGGTGACAAGGCGTTCGATGCGACGTGGCTGCCGGCAGCGATCGAGGATAGCAGAGCGATGGCGGTGATTCCCCCGAGACGGAGGCGGACAATACTCCGGCATCATGACCGGGAGATGTACCGGTGGAGACACCGGATCGGGAACTTCTTCGCAAGGATCAGGGAGTTCCGCGCCATCGCCACCCGCTGTGACAAGACCGACAAGAACTTCTCGGCAGCGATCTGTCTCGTGGCGGGCGTGGTGGTGGCAACATGATTGTCAACAGGCCCGAGTGCCAGATACATCTGCGGGAAAAAGTTCATGACTGCCTTCCATTCTACAGACGATTGGAGAGCCAAGTGAATTCAGACAGCATCCATTGATTCAATCCTGGACTCAGGGCCGGACTGGCAGGTCTTGCTCTGGCATCAACACTGGTGTCAGGCGTTGCAGAGGCTGGCGATTTCTACCTGCGCGGCGGAGCCGGTATTGACTTCCCGAGGGGTTCGACCGTTCTGGATACGGACTGCAACAACCGGCAGACAAGCCCGCTCTACGGTTGTGGCCGCGACCAAATGCGGTAATCCGCGGTGCTCGCCTGGACGATTCGACTCCATGGCGATGACGGAATTCGGAGCCGATTCCGAGCCGGAGGGCGCGGCAAGGTTTGAACTCCTTGTCGAATACCGGCCGGGCTTCAGGTTTGCCGGAGAGGCGAACTTTCGCTCCCCGGGCAAGGAACAGGACACCGTGGCCGATGCAGAATCGATATCGGTGATGGCGGCCGCCTTCATTGACATGGATTCAACCGAATTTCCGGTTGTTGGCCAGGTCCGGCCACTTGTCGGGGCCGGGGCCGGCGTTGCTCGCAATACGGTCAAGAGCAAGACCCAGACATTCACATGAACATGCACGGCCGTTCCCGGAGGCAGCCATGATGATACGGCCTGGATGACGACGGTGGGATTCTCGATTGAACTCGATGAGCGAACTTCGATATCGCCTGGCGCTACACTGACCTCGGTGAATTTCGGACAGGAATGGGTAGAGGCCGGGTAGTCTGGAAGGATGGTAGCAGGCCACCAATCCCGCTCAATCTGACCCCTACATGGACACGGTTCAGCGGGAATGGACTCCGGCTCTCGATACGCCGGTCATTCCGGGGGCGCGGCCCGGCAATTCCAGAAGCGCTGAGACGGCAATTCTGCCCGCCGAAGGTAGATCGGAATAAGGATTATCACCTTGAATCCCGTCCTGCCATCAGGTCAGCGAATCCCAGACGCCTTCCGACCATGTCCTGCACCTTGTTGGTGCCGCCGTCCTTCATGCCTGCCAGGGCTTCCTTGCCAACGGCACCGCGTCCAGCGTCCCTCAATTCATTCCGCGTGGCAAAGCTCATGTTCATCCGTAGATATACGTCTCGTCCGCCTCGAATGACCCGGAGAACAGTTCCTTGCTGGCGTCGGCGTCGGTGCGAAGGCGATGCAGAATGAACCATGTCAACTTCTGGCTGATGCCGATCTCGCGGCGCAGGGCGGCAACCAGGACGGGACTCAAGTTTTGATCCCCATCTGAATTGCAAGCCGGCTGACAGTTGCTGGCGCAGGCATGAAGCCGATCGGCATTGCTGGTTCTATCCCGGGGCCGGGAGAAACATCAGGGCCAGGAATATGATGACAAGGGCGAGGCAACCGACAAAGTCGGTTTCCTCTTCCAATGGTCTGTTCAAAATAAATTGCATAATCTTGTGAACCATTCGACAGTATGTTCGTGTTTATTTGTTTTCTTGTTCCTTTCATGTTCATCATAAACCTGGTCTTGTTGCAACTTGTGCGATCAAAAATAGAACATACTGCATCAATTCTGCCACAGTTCGACAAGAGGCCACGGTAACGGTCAGGAATCGAGGGCGGGCAGCAAGCGGTCATGGCCGAACAGGAACAGCAAGGCCCGCGCCGCCTTGCCCCGCTCCGACTCGAGGAACGGGTCTGACGTGACCAGGTTGCCGGCCTGCTCCCGCGCCTCACCCAGCGCAGCGGTCTCGGTGGCCAGATCGGCAAGCCTGAACATGACCTCGCCGGACTGCCTGTCGCCGACAAGTTCGCCGCTGCCCCTGAGTGCCAAATCCATTTCGGCAATCCGAAATCCGTCATTCGTCTCGCGGATGGCTGACAGACGTTGCCCGGCTTGTTCACCGAGAGGGGGGTTGTAGATCAGCACGCATGCCGATTCATGCTCGCCCCTTCCGACCCTGCCTCGAAGCTGATGGAGTTGCGCCAACCCGAAACGCTCGGCCGATTCGATGACCATGATCGAGGCGTTGGGCACGTCGACCCCGACCTCGACAACCGTGGTTGCGACCAGGATGCAGGTCTCGCCGACCAGGAAGCTGTTCATTCTCTCGATACGCTCCTGTGCCGGAACCCTGCCATGCACGAGGCCGACAGGTTTTCCGATCGCCCTGCGCAGGCTGTCGGCGCGCTGCTCTGCTACCGCATGCCGCTCGTCATCGGTCTCGGCAACGAGAGGGCAGATCCAGTAGGCCTGCCGGCCGTCATCGACCGCCCTTCCGAGCCGTTCAATGACCTGCCCGGTGCGCTCTGCAGGCATGATTGCGGTCCGGATTTCACTTCGGTGCGCCGGTCTCTCGTCAAGAATCGAGATGTCGGCATCGCCATAGGCGGTCAGTGCGAGGGTTCGCGGGATCGGAGTCGCGGTCATCATCAACAGGTTTGCCGCCGGATGGGCAGTGAGCAATGCCCGCCTGTGCCCGACTCCAAACTTGTGCTGCTCATCGACTACCACGAGACGGAGATCCCTGAAGCCGATTCCTTCCTGGAGGACGGCGTGGGTTCCCAGGACAATTGATATGTCTCCCGACGCAATTTCGTCGAGCTGTCCTTTCCGCTGGCTTCCGCGGCTGCGGCCAGTGAGAACACTGATACCGAGCGGGACATCCTGCAACAGTTTCCGGAATTTCCGATAATGCTGGTGGACCAGTATCTCGGTCGGGGCCAGCAACACGCCCTGCCCTCCCTGTTCGACCGCTGCCAGCAGGGACAGGAGAGCGACGATCGTCTTGCCCGATCCGACATCACCCTGCAGCAGCCTGATCATCCGCCGCGGAGATTCGATGTCGGCAACAATCTCCCGCAACACCATCCTTTGACCGTCCGTCAGCTCGTGGCCGAACGCCACCAGCACCGGTCCATGCATCCTGTCACCGCAATCGACCTGGCTCTCGGGAGAATCCCGCAGCGTATTCCGCCCGACCAGCAGCGCCAGCTGATTTGCCATGAGCTCATCAAAGGACAGGCGGGACCGTGCCGTGGCCATGGCCTTGTCGGACCGATCCCGCCATCGGCAATGTGCCGCCAGGATCGAGTCCCTCCAGCCCGGCCAGTGTCTTGTTTTCAGGAAATCCGGGTCATGCCATTCCGACAGATCGGGCACACATTCCATCGCCTTGTCGACGATCTTCGACATCGCCTTGCCGGAAAGGCCTTCAGCCAGCCGGTAGACCGGCTCCCGGTCCGGAATCAGGTGCCCGGAGGTCTCCGGAAGAATGTAATCCGGATGCACCATCTGCAGATCATCCTGGAACCGGTCGAGCCTGCCGGACACGTAGCGCTTGCTGCCTGCAGGATGCCGATATTCGAGCCGTCGCCACATATTGCCGAAGAATGCGAGGCAAAAACTGGCCCGGGAATCGTGAAGCTCGATTCGATACGGTTGATTGCCGGTTCCCGGCGGCAGATGCCTGTCAATTTCAGCCAGGACGGTCACCGTTGCCGGCGGCGTGACGTCGGCAACCGATTTGACCAATTGGCGATCCAGCACGGATTTCGGCAGATGAAGGACCAGGTCGCGGACCAGTCGAATGTCCAACCTGTCAAGCAGTTGCGCCGTGGCTGGCCCGACCCCGCTGAGCGATTCGATTTGCCTGTAGAGCCTGAACAGCGATGCAGGTCGATCAAGCGTCATTCCGGGTTGCCAGCCTCCAGCAACCCTGCCCACTCGGCCTCGTCGACGACACGAACTCCCAACTCCTGCGCCTTCCTGGATTTTGATCCGGATCCAGGGCCAGCGACGACAAGATCGGTTCTTGCCGAAACCGAACCGGAGACCCGCGCTCCCTGGGCCTCGGCGCGTGCCTTCGCTTCGGCCCGGGTCATTCCTTCCAGCGTCCCGGTGAACACGATCGACAACCCCGATATCCGACTCGCAACCTGCTGCGGGGCCTTGGTCTCCTGTATATCAAGCTCAGCGGCCAGATCATTGATAATTCGGCGCGTTCTCTCATCCTGGACCGTCGAGACCAGCGAATCCGCAATCGTGGCCCCGATGCCCTCGATGGCATTGAGTTCGCCCCACGCATCGCCGGCGCGGTCTTCGGCATTTTCGAGCATGCGTTCAAATGCCTCCCAACTGCCGTAATATGCAGCGAGCCTTTCGGCCACCACTTCGCCGACATGCCGAATCCCCAATCCGAAGATGAACCGGTCAAGGGAAATCACCCTGCTGGCGTCGATTTCATCGAACAGCCGGGTCGCCGATCTCTCGCCCCAGCCATGACGATCGGCAAGGCGTCTCTCGCCGTCCCCGACCTTTTCTCTCAACCGGAAAATGTCAGCAGGGTCGCTGACCAGCCCTTCTTCATGAAATTCCTCGATCCGGCGCCCGCCGAGCCCTTCAATGTTGAACGCCTTTCTCGAAACCAGGTGCTTCAGCTTTTCAACTCTCTGCGCCGCGCAGACAAAATCTCCAACACATCTTCTTGCCGCGTCGCCCTTGTCGCGCCTGGCTTCCGACCCGCATGCCGGGCATGCAGAAGGGAAACGGTAGGGAGTCGAACCCACCTTCCGCTTCGAGATGTCGACATCGGATATCTTCGGAATGACATCGCCGGCCCGGTAGACCTGCACCCGGTCGCCTGGCCGCAAATCCCTGCCGCCGCGAATCGGCAGTCCATCCGATCCGAGGCCGGCAATGTAGTCCTCGTTGTGCAGCGTGGCGTTCGAGACCACCACGCCGCCAACCGTTACCGGTGCCAGGCGTGCAACCGGCGACAATGCGCCCGTCCGGCCGATCTGGATCTCGATTGTCTGCAATGTCGTCCAGGCTTTCTCGGCCGAGAATTTGGCAGAAATCGCCCATCTCGGCGCCGTTGAACTGTTCCCGAGCCGGTTCTGCAGGGAAATGTCATTGACCTTGAACACCACGCCGTCAATGTCGAAGGGCAAGGTCGAGCGCGCGTCCTGCAACCGCTCGAAGCAGGCCAGCAGGGCTGGCGGGCCGTCGCACAATTCTGCAAGCGGGCCGACCGGCAGCCCCATTCGGGCGATGTGCTCCGATATCTCGAGTTGCGTATCGCCGATCCTTTCCGACACCTCCCCCAACCCATGCGCGAAGAAGCGCAGCTTTCTCGACCTGGTGATCTCCGGATCAAGCTGGCGCAGCGAACCGGCGGCAGCATTTCGCGGGTTCATGTAGCTCCTGGCCGGTCGGCCCGTTTCGGCCTGCCTCTGGTTGAGCTCATGGAAGTCGGCATGGCTCATGTAGATTTCACCGCGGATCTCGATGAATGCCGGCGCATGATCCAGCCGGGAAGGAATTTCCGATATGCTCTGGACGTTTCTCGTGACATCCTCACCGGTCGTGCCATCACCCCGGGTCGTCGCCCTGACCATCCGGCCATCCTGGAAGCACAGGGAAATCGACAGCCCGTCGATCTTCGGCTCGGCAACATAATCGAGGGCCTCGTCGCCGGTCATCGCCAGGAAGCGCCGCACCCTGGCATCAAACTCGAACACGTCCTCTTCATCGAATGCGTTGTCCAGGGACAGCATCGGCTGGGAATGCCGGGCCTTGCGGAAGCGTTCGGCAGGAGCGGCGCCCACCTGGTCCGTCGGGCTCGCCTGCCGCTTCAGGGCAGGAAACTGTTCTTCAATCCTGCGCAGGAGACGTTTCTTCCGGTCATACTCGGCATCGACCAGAAAAGGATCGTCGTCAACGAAATAGGCCCGGTTTGCCCGTTCGATCTCCTCGTACAATTCCTCCAGCTGCCTCCCGGCCTCCTCCTCCGGCATTGCCTCGATCTGTTCCGGGATTTCTGTCATGTCTCCGACCGTGACTGGAGGAATTGCATCGCCGGCCCTGCAGCCGGGCAGGCGCCGGCCGGTCACGAAAACCTGGTCGAGCATATGTTCTACAACCTGCCGGATTCAAGGCATTTGACACGCATACGAGGCCCGACCGGTCAGGAAGTTGTTGAAACCGGACCGCTGGTAACTGCCGCTGAAACGGTTGGCTGGAAGGCAGGAATGGCCCTGTTCTGCAGTGGGCAGCCGGATGGCTTGCCAGTTGCGTGGTGCCGGACCTTGGTCCGGAATTCAGCATGCTTGATGAACCGGGAACGGTCGCCGACAACGCCGAACGCAATCGGTTGATTTCGCCACTCCGCGCCTTGAGCAACGCTGATGTCATGCAGGCGCGGCCGGTGCAAGGCATTCTCTACATCGAAAGTTGTACCAACCTCGATATCCTGCGCGCCTGGGCAGCCCTGCCGGGACACCGGGCCGAAGCCTTGTTGGCGACCGAAGTGATGTGGAAGCCTGCAATCCTTCAGGCACGAGATGGCGGGGCAGACAATGCGGCGTCCGGGCACGCGATCATTTCGAGGCCATGCAACTGGAACGCGGGGAACTGCCCGGGATTGAACTTCTCGACGAGGATGCCCATCCGAGCATTCAGGAGGGCACGATTGCCGGCACGGGCCTGCAACGATTGCGGTGGCGACACCATGAGATCGAGGGCTAACTGTTGCATCCGAATTCGCTTGTCCGGTTCGTGGAACGCGTGGTCGGCAGCGCTGCCGCCGGGCCGCATATCGTGGAAATGCCCGCCTATTGGCAGGATGCGTTCACACCGGCGGTGGTCAGGGAACCGCTCGGTGATCATGAGTTCCTGCACGCAACGAGAGCTCGCACCCGTCTACTCACGCCGTTGCTTGAGGCGGCTGGAATTGGCGATTTTCCCTGCATCCGCTACCACGAAATTGCTCAAACGATGCTACCGGAAAACCTCATCCGGAGATTGTCGAGAAACTCGATGCGATCTGTCGCGGGTTCGGATTCTCGCCGTGAGCGTGCAGGAAGGATCCGGGCCGGCCCTCGATTCACCGCCGGCGAAGCCGGGGTTACGGCATTTTCGAATACGGGTCGCCTCCTGCTGTCGTGCGAGAGGGTGCTTCCCTGCGTTCTTGACTGTATGAGGAGATTACTGCAAGTCATGGGCACGTTGGCACGTTCGTCCGGCGATTGAAGCAATGCAGGAAGGGTTGCTCGCGCGGATTGGGCATTCACTCCGGATACCAGGCGGCAAAACGATGACTGGCATCATGCAGGCGGCACGTGACATGTCCGGCCTGAATTCTCTCGCAATCCCGAAGGCGCCGGCCGACACCAGGGTTGTCGTCGCCATGTCTGGCGGCGTGGACAGCTCGGTGGTGGCGGCCAAGCTGGCCACCGAAGGCTACGATGTCATCGGGATTACCCTGCAACTCTATGACCACGGGGCAATGCTTGCCAGGAAGGGTGCCTGCTGTGCCGGACGAGACATTCATGATGCAAGGCGGATATCCGAGAGAATCGGTTTTCCTCACTACGTCCTTGATTATGAAAGTGTATTCAAGGATGCGGTAATCGATGAATTCGCCGACAGCTATCTCGCCGGGATGACTCCGGTTCCCTGCATCCGGTGCAACGAGAAGGTCAAGTTCCGCGAGTTGCTCGACGCGGCCCGGGACCTGGGAGCCGATTGCCTGGCCACCGGTCACTATATCCGGCGCCAGGACGGCCCCTGCGGGCCAGAGTTGCACTGTGCCCGCGATGCCGATCGTGACCAATCCTATTTCCTGTTCTCGACCACCCGGGAACAGTTGGAATTTCTCCGTTTTCCGCTCGGCGATTTGGGCTCGAAGGCGGAGACCCGGGCGCTCGCTCGGGAATTTGGTCTGGCCATTGCCGACAAGCCTGACAGCCAGGATATCTGCTTCGTGCCGGGAAACAACTATGCGGAAATCATCAAGCGCTTGCGACCGCAAGCATCGGAGCCGGGAGACATTGTCGATCTTGATGGCAGGGTCCTGGGCCGTCACGAGGGAATTGTCCATTTCACGATCGGCCAGAGGCGTGGCCTCGGAATTGGAGGGCTGGACGACCCGCTTTACGTGATCAGGCTGAAGCCTTCGGAGCGGCAGGTCGTCGTCGGTCCACGATCTGCCCTGCAATCCGTTCATGTTCCGGTCGGGCAAGTCAACTGGCTCGGAGATTCCGGCTTTCTGGACCAGGATGAATGGTTGGCCCGGGTCAGGATCCGTTCAACCCGACCCCCTGCCCCGGCCGTTATCCGACCCCGGGGAGATGGCAGTGCGGCGATCGAACTGATGGCGCCTGAAACCGGCGTGTCGCCCGGCCAGGCATGCGTCTTCTACTCATCTGAAGGATCCCGGGTTCTCGGTGGCGGCTGGATCACCAGGGAAGCACAGGGACCGGCCCAGGCATGATGCGGAGCTGAAGGGCGGGCTGCAACCGGACATCATATTCAACAGTCAGGAATTCACCATGATCTTGGACCAGGTACTCGATCGTATCGATGCACAGTGCGAACACTCCATTGACCGCCTCAGGGAATTCATTCGCATCCGATCAATCTCCACCGACCCGGAACATGCAGGCGAGTGCCGGAGAGCGGCTGAGTGGCTGGCCGGCGACTTGCGGTCGATCGGATTCGATGCATCGGTTCGGCCGACCAGCGGCCATCCGATGGTCATTGCCCGCGGGCCGTCATCCGGTCCACGGTATCTTTTCTATGGTCATTACGATGTCCAGCCCGTCGACCCGGTCGATCTCTGGGATCACGACCCCTTCGAGGCGGTCATGGAGAGCCGATCGCATGGCCGTGTCATCAGGGGTCGCGGCTCCTCCGACGACAAGGGCCAGTTGATGACCTTCGTGGAAGCCTGCCGGGCATGGAAGGATGTGACCGGCAGGCTGCCGGAAAACCTGGTGATGCTGTTCGAAGGGGAGGAGGAGTCCGGCTCGCCGTCCCTGGTTCCCTTTCTGACCGAGAATTCCGGCGAATTGTCAGCAGAGCTGGCGATGATCTGCGATACCGGCCTGTTTGACGAGAACACGCCGGCGATCGTGACCAGGCTCCGCGGCCTGCTCGGCGAGGAGATCTTCATCACCGGCCCGTACAAGGATCTGCATTCCGGGATGTATGGCGGTATCGCGGCAAATCCGTTGCGGGTGCTGGTCAGGGTGCTGGCCGATCTTCACGACCGTGACGGGCGAATCACGGTTCCGGGTTTTTACGACGATGTTCCCGACCTGCCATCCGACCTGCTGGAGTGCTGGAACGGCCTCGGTTTTTCGGCGGAGGAGTTCCTGGGGGAAGTCGGGCTCAACCATCCGTCCGGCGAAGTCGGGCACAGCCCGCTCGAGATGATCTGGTCAAGGCCGACCTGCGAAATCAACGGCATTTCGGGAGGATATGCCGGCGACGGCTTCAAGACCGTCATCCCTTCCCGGGCTTCCGCCAAGATCAGCTTCCGCCTGGTCGGTGGCCAGGATCCGGCCAGGTTGCGGGCATCGTTCCGGCAATTTGTCCGCGACCGGATCCCCGAGGATTGCTCGGTGGATTTTGCCGGGCATGGCGCGGCGGCGGCAAGCGAGTTCCCGACCGGACACAAGCTGTTTGCCACCGCCGGGCGCGCGGTGTCGGCAGAATGGCCGAACGAGGCGGTTTTTGCCGGCTGTGGCGGCTCGATTCCGATTGCCGGTCATTTTCGCGAGATTCTCGGAATTGATTCGCTCCTGCTCGGCTTTGGCAGGGATGACGACCAGATCCATTCGCCCAATGAAAAATACGACGTGGCAAGCTTCACCAGGGGAGCGCGTTGCTGGGCCCGGATCATCAGCGAATTGCAGCCGGGACCGGCAGCATGACCGGGCTTGCCCGGTGCAGCCGCAGGCGACGGTGAAGACCCTGACGAATTCCGCCAACACCGAAGGCCGACCCGCGATGGAACTCCCGGCACATGACCGGCAGACACTTGACCTCTATGACAGCCGGCCGGAGCAGTATGCCGAGTGGTCGAGCCAACCGGAAGGGCCAAGCTTCCGTACCGGGATGATCGAGCGCCTGCCGGCAGGTGCCTCGGTACTTGATTTCGGTTGTGGTGCCGGCTGGGATTCACTGGCCTTCAAGAAGGCAGGGCTGGATGTTGCTGCCATTGACGGCTCGCGGGGACTGGTCGAGGTGGCAAATCGCGAGCGCGGTATCGGCGCGGTCTGCATGACCTTCGACCAGTTCGACCGGAATTCGGAATTCGATGGCGTGTGGGCCAGCTTCACCCTTCAGCATGTGCCGCGCCGGCATCTGCCGGACATGCTTGCCCGACTGTTCCGGGCACTGAAACCGGGCGGCATCATCCATATCGGCATGCACCGGGGAAGCGAGACCCGCCGCGACTCGCTCGGCAGACTGTATTGTCACCAGGAGCCGGAGGAATTGACCGCAGCCATGGAGAATGCGGGGTTCATCGATATCGCCATCACCACCTCGTCCGGCAAAGGGTATGACGGGACAACCTCCAGGCATCTTCACCTGCAAGCCGCCAAGCCGGTGGTGGATCGCGGCTGATCCTGCCCTGCCGGATCGATGCCGGTCACCGTCCTTCGAATTCCGGCTCGCGCTTCTCGATGAATGCCAGCAATCCCTCCTTGAAATCCCTGGTCCGTCCGGTCTCCCCCTGCAATCTTGCCTCCAGGGCAATCTGCTCCTCGAAACTGTTGTCGTAGCTGCTACGGATCGCCTGCCTGATCCTGGCATAGGCTTCGGTCGGGCCGGAAGCCAGATGCCTTGCCCGCGCTGCCCAGTGATCGGCAAACACCTCGTCATCAACCGCTTCCCAGATCAGGCCCATCTCGCAAGCCTCCCGGGCCGGTATCCTGTCGGCAAAGAGTGCCGCTCCCATCGCCCTGGCAAGACCGATCTGCCTGGGCAGCAACCAGGTGCCGCCGGCATCGGGAATGAGACCGATCCTGGCAAATGCCTGCAGGAAATAGGCGCTCTCGGTGGCAATCACGACATCGGCTGCCAGGGCAAGGTTCGCTCCGGCACCGGCCGCCGGGCCGTTTACCGCCGCGATGGTGGGAATGCGCGAGTCGATGATGGCGCGGAGCATCGGAAAATACTCGTCTCGCAATGCCCGTTCGAGGTTCGGATCGGCGACATTCATGCCGTCGCCAAGGTCCTGGCCGGAGCAGAATGCGCTGCCCTCACCGGTCATCACCAGCACCCGGCCAAGCCCGCCAGCGGCGCCGACGGCATCCGCGATCTCGCCACGCATCTGGGTATTGAGAGCATTCATGACGTCAGGCCGGTCGAGGCGCAGCGTCACCACATTGTCATCCACCTCGAGAGAAATGGTCTCGTAATTCATCAGCCCACTCCCGGATTTCGACCGACTCGCCGCCGACCCGCCATCCTGTTGATGCTCCCTGCCCGGCACTGAGCCGCAAATCCCGCTGGTCAGCCTGTCGGCGGTTCAAATCTGCCGGTCTTCCCCGTCATCGGCATCGATCAATAACCGGCCGAGCAGTTCCTGTTCCTCCGGATCCAGCTTGTCGGCCCGGCTGCCAGCCTGTCGGCGGCGGGGGCCAATATAGGCAATGGCCAGCAACAGCGCCAACATGAATGCCGCCGGGCCCGCCAGGTAGAGTATCCAGTTCGCTCCCTGCCTCAATGGCTTGAACAGGACATACTCGCCATATCGGCTGACGACATGGTCAAGCACCTCCTGGTCGTCCTTGCCGCTCGCCAGCAACTGCCGCACCAGGATCCGCAGATCCCCGGCCAGCGGCGCATTCGATTCATCGATCGTCTCGTTCTGGCATACGAGGCAACGCAGGTTCCGCGAAATATCCCGTGCCCGCTCCTCGAGAGCGGGATCCTCCAGCACCTCGCCAGGCTCGACCGCCAGCGAGGAATTCAGCGTGAGAGCCATCACGACCAGCATCGCGGCACCGATGCCGAAAAGCCGGCCCGTCTTCCGGCCCGCTTTGCCGCTCCGGGAAGCACGGTCGGCAGGCAGAAGCTGATGGAGCAAACCCCCGGACCTGTTCCGGCTCTGTCCATGGCCGGTCATGCTTGCACTCCACTTGCCGAGGCAAGGCGCTTCGGCGCCAGCCGGGCAACCCGGTAACGGCGATCAAGCAGGCTTGCCACCCCTCCCAGAGCCATCATGACCGCACCCAGCCATATCCAGTTCACCAGGGGCTTGACATAGGTCTTGACGGTCATGCCGCCACCTTCATGGATCTCGCCGATGACCATGTAGATATCCCTGAACAGGCCCATGTCGATTGCAGCCTCGGTGGTCTGGCTGCCGGCGACCTCGTAATGCCTCCTTTCCGGGCGAAGCCGGGTCAGTCGCCGCTCATCGGCAGTGATGTCGAACTCACCGTACAGCGCCGAGTAGTTTGGACCTCTCCTGGTTCCAACCTCAACAAATTCAAAATGATATGATCCCACATTGAAGGAATCTCCCGGCACGGCAACGCGGATGTCCTCCACCTCCCAGGCGGTGACCACCGTCATGCCGGCCACTGATATGCCGAGGCCGGCATGGGCAATGCACCGGCCCCAATCGGCTCCGTTCAGCATCAGCAGGCGCCTTCCGAAGGCCTTGGTTCCGCCACGAAGGGATCCGGCCCGGTGCCAGAGATCTGCAACTGCTCCCAGGACCAGCCATGATGCGAGGGTGAGGCCGAGCGGTGCCAACAGCCCGTCCCCGGTCTGTACCGCCCAGGAAATGGAGCCGGATGCAATCGAGATGGCAAGAGCCAGCCACAACCGCCTGGCGGTGCCGGCCAGGGATGCCCGCTTCCATGTCATGATGGCACCGAAGGGCAGCAGGGCAACCAGGATGGTCACGAAGGGGGTGAAGGCAATATTGAAGAAGGGGGGGCCAACAGACACCGAGCGGTCGTAGAACATTTCCATGAACAGCGGCCAGAAGGTGCCGATGAACACGACAAACATGGCAACGACGAGCAGCAGGTTGTTGGAAACCAGGGCGGTTTCCCGGCTGACGATGGAAAATGCCCCGCTCGGGACCAGCGATCCGGACCTGATCGCGTAAAGCAGGAAACCGCCACCGGCGAAGACGGCAAGGATGGCAAGGATGAATGCGCCGCGGGTCGGATCGCTGGCGAATGCATGAACCGAGGTGATGATGCCCGAACGCACCAGGAACGTTCCGACCAGTGACAGGGTAAAGCCGAGGATCGCCAGCAGGACGGTCCAGCTCATCAGGCATTCGCGTTTCTCGACCACGCTCGCCGAATGCAGGAGCGCGGTTGCTGCCAGCCATGGCATGAAGGATGCATTCTCGACCGGGTCCCAGAACCACCATCCTCCCCAGCCCAGCTCATAATAGGCCCACCAGGAGCCGACGGCGATTCCCAGGGTCAGGAACATCCAGGATGCGAGCGTCCATGGGCGGACCCAGCGGGCCCAGGCCGCGTCGACTCGCCCCTCGAGCAGCGCCGCAATCGCGAAACTGTAGGAAACCGACAGGCCGACATAGCCGAGATAGAGCAGCGGCGGATGCAGGGCCAGGCCAGGATCCTGCAGGAGCGGGTTCAGATCCTGGCCGTCGAAGGGCGGATATTCCAGCCTGGAAAACGGGTTGGACGCAAACAGGATATAGGCCGTGAAAGCCAGGGTAATGGCGGCCTGGACACACAGCGCCCGGACATGCAGGCCCGGTGGCAGGAGACGGCCGCGCCAGCCGACCAGCGCCCCGAACAGCGTCAGGATCAGCACCCACAGCAGCATTGACCCCTCGTGGTTCCCCCACACTCCCGAAAACCTGTACAGGAGCGGCTTCGCGGAATGCGAGTTGGCAACGACCAGGGCCAGCGAAAAGTCGGAGCGCAGGAACGATGCCGTCAGCGCGGCAAAGGACACCACGGTCAGGACCAGCATGACGATCGACAGTGGCGGCGCCACCTTCATCCAGCCCGACCAGGACCGGGCCATGCCGATACCGGGCACGGCAACCTGCACCATCGAGGCCAGGAGCAGCAGTACCAGCGAGAAATGGCCGATTTCAGCGATCATGGCGACCATCGAACCTGTCGCCCGGCACCGGAGGGCGCATACGACAATTCACCTGCGTGACCGGATGGGCGCGCCGGGAATTCCGGGGCCGGAGACCGGCAGGCCCTGCTTGCACATGTATCACCGACCGTCATTCGGAGACCGCCCTGAATACTCCCTGTTCCTTCATGGCCTCGACGACCTCCCGAGGCATGTAGTTTTCGTCATGCTTGGCCAGGATTTCATTCGCCTGGAACTGTCGTCCGTCGAATTTCCCGCGGGCGATTGCGCCGCGGTTCTCGGCAAAAAGGTCCGGGAGGATGCCGAAAAAGCGAACCGGAACCGTGCTCTGGCCATCGGTAATGCCGAATTCCACCCATCCATCCTCGGTACGGTTGACTGATCCGGCCTCGACCATGCCGCCCAGGCGCAGGGCAACATTCCTTGCCGGCATGGCTTCGAGCAGTTCGGTCGGGCTTCGAAAATACGATATCCCGCTTCGAAACCCGTAACCGGCCAGCACGGCGGCGATCACCAGACCCAACCCCGACACCGCAAACAGCTGCAACCGCCTCCGTTTCCTGAGACCGACCATCTTCTATGGAACCAGTGGCAGCAGATCCAGGCCGGCAGCTTCATCCAGTCCGAGCATCAGGTTGGCATTCTGTACTGCCTGCCCGGATGATCCCTTGGTCAGGTTGTCGAGGGTCGAAAATATGATGGTCCAGCCGGGCCGCCGATCCGGAACCACCCCCAGATGCACGAGGTTTGTCCCGCGCACATGCCGGGTCGATGGATGCGAGGCAAAAGGCAGCACCTGCAGGAATCTCTCGCCGGCATAGCGCTCGGACAACCGCGCATGGATCCGGTCAGCATCTCCCCTGGCATAGATGGTGGCCAGGATTCCCCGGTTCTGCGGCAACAGGTGGGGGACGAAAGTGATGTGCACCGGCTTGCCGGCAGCGACTGACAACTCCTGGTCGAATTCGGCGAGGTGGCGATGGGCGGCGACATTGTAGGCCTGGAACCCCTCCGATACCTCGGAATGCAGTGACGCTTCCTTCGGGGCCCGCCCGGCACCGGAAATTCCGGTCTTGAGATCGAGCACGATGGAATCGGTGTCGACCAGGTCGCCTGTCACCAGTGGCAGCAGGGCATAGAGCCCCGTTGCCGCATTGCAGCCCGTGCAGGCCACGAGCCTGGCGGCCCGGATCTGGTCGCGGTAGAATTCGGTCAAGCCGTACACCGCCTCCCGCTGCAGCCCGGGCTCGGAATGCGGCTGGCCGTACCAGCGTTCATAGGATTCGACGTCGCGCAGCCGGAAATCGGCCGACAGGTCGACCACCGGAACCGACGCGGGGATCTGCCCGATGACCTGCTGGCTGGTCATGTGCGGCAGGGCGCAGAAGACCAGGTCGAACCGATCGGGCTCCACCTCGTCGAGCCTCCGGAGATCGGGCAAATCCAGGGTCAGGAATCCCGGAAAGACCTCCCTGAACGGCTTGCCGGCATTCCGGTCGGCCACCAGCGCCCCGATTTCCATGCACGGGTGACCGGCGATGATCCTGACAAGCTCGGCGCCGGTGTATCCGCTCGCACCCATGATGGCTGTCTTCACCTGTATCCTGCCCTTGATCTGAAACTGGTGCCTTGCCTATACCACAGCTTGCCGGAGGCGTCCTGCATCCCGTGACCGGCCACCGCATGTTCGGGTTCTGCCGGCACCGGACCCGACCGGCAATGGCGCCAATGGATGCCGTGCCCGAAAACCCGGGCAGCCTGGCCGGCCGGTTCGTGGCATGAGTCGCTGCCGGCCAGCGAGCCGCCACATCGGAGCTGTGAGCGCCGATGCCGAAGGCGGCACTGACCTGCCGGCAAGCCGGGCGTCAGCGCTTGGAGAACTGGAAGCTTCTCCGGGCCTTGCGCTTGCCGTATTTCTTCCGCTCGACCACCCGTGAATCCCTGGTCAGGAACCCGGCAGCCTTGAGCGGGGCGCGGAAAGTCGGCTCATAGAGTTGCAACGCCTTGGAAATTCCATGTCGTATTGCGCCGGCCTGGCCGGAAAGGCCGCCTCCACGCACCGTGGCCATGACATCAAACTGGTTCTCGGCATTGGCGATCCTGAATGGCTGACGCAGGATCATCTGCAGCACGGGGCGGGCAAAATATGTCGACATGCTCTTGCCATTCACGGTGATGATGCCCGATCCGGCCTTGATCCAGACCCGCGCTACCGCATCCTTCCGTTTCCCGGTTGCGTATGAACGTCCCATCTCGTCCCTCAGGGGCTCGCGAACGGCTTCCACCGGGGCGTCGACAGCAGGTTCCTGTTCCCCCAGCTCCTCAAGGGACTGAATGACCTCGTTCATCAGTTGGTTCTCCGCGTATTCTTGGCATTCATGTCTGCGACATTGAGTGCGGTTGGCTTCTGTGCCTCATGTGGATGGTCAGGCCCGGCATAGACCCGCAGATTCTTCATGATCTGCCGCGACAACCGGTTGGTCGGGAGCATTCTCCTGATCGCCTGGGTTACCACTCGCTCCGGGTGCTTGCCGCTCAGCAGCTGATCGACGGTCCTCGACTTGATGCCCCCGGGATAACCGGTATGCCAGTAATAGGTCTTGTCGCGGCGCTTCCTGCCGGTCAACTGGACTTTCTCGGCATTCACGATGATGATGTTGTCGCCGCAATCCATATGGGCCGTGTAAATCGGCTTGTGTTTTCCACGCAGGCGGGTGGCAACGATACTGGCGAGGCGGCCAAGGACAACTCCCTCGGCATCGATGACGATCCAGTTCTTTTCGATGTCATCCCGTCTGGCTGAGAATGTGCGCATTTCCGTTTCCGTAACATGACTGGTCTTCTGTCGCCGCCAACCGGCAGGCAGCCCCTATCCCGCTACTCGAAAACAATGTCAACAGATTTTTGTTTGCCGTTGTTTTTGAATGCTTTACATGTGGGGTATCATCATACCCCATACCTGGTACCCGTCAACTGTCCGGGATGGAATAGGTCAGCGTGGCCCTGGCCACCGGCTTTTCCTGCGCCGCCGAATACACCAGCACGTCTCCCACGGCCAGCCGCCTTCCCAGCTTCAGCAGCCGGGCCTCGGCCACGAGGTCAACCGGGCCGGGCCGACGGATGAAATCGATCGAGGAACTGGTGGTCACTGCCAGCGCCCGGGGTCCGATGACCGAGAGAACCAGGAGAAAGATCGACACATCCGCCAGCATGAAGATCGTCGGCCCCGACACCGTGCCTCCCGGCCGCAATTCGCTCGTGCCTATGTTCATTCTGACCACCGCCCTGCCGTCACGGCATTCCTCGAGCCGGATGCGCCCCCCGACCTGCGGAAACTCCCGGTCCAGGAATTTCTGCAATTCCCCGACTGACATCACCTGCCTCATGATTCACCTATGCACGGCTTGCGGTTTCAATTACATCCGGCATGATCCAGCCCATCGAAACGGAGGTCGCCATGGGCCACGAATTCCTGCTTCTGGACAAGAAGGATTCGATTGCCACCATTACACTGAACTCCCCGGAGACGCTCAATGCATTGTCGGAGGAGATGATCGGGGGGTTGCAGCAGGTGTTTGACGAGCTGGAAACCGACCGGGATGTCAGGTCCGTGATCATCAGGGCAAGGGGTCGTGCATTCTGCGCCGGACATGATCTGAAGCAGCTGACGAGGGGCCGACAATCCGAGGATGGCGGCAAGGCGTATTTCCGGAAGATATTCGACATGTGCTCGGCAATGATGATGTCCATCACCAGGCTGCCGCAGCCGGTCGTCGCCCAGGTGCAGGGGCCGGCCGTTGCCGCCGGCTGCCAGCTGGTCGCCACCTGCGACCTGGCGGTCGCCGGCAACTCGGCCCGGTTCGGCGTCAATGGCGTGAATATCGGGCTGTTCTGCTCCACGCCGATGGTGGCGCTATCCCGCAACCTTCCCCGCAAGCTGGCATTTGAAATGCTGACCTCCGGGCGGCTGATCGATGCCGACGAGGCGTGCCGCATGGGGCTCGTGAACAAGGCGGTCGGCGATGAGGATCTGAATGTGCAGACAAGGAGTCTGGCCGAGCGTCTTGCCTCCAAGCTCGGGACGGCGGTCAGGATCGGAAAGCGGGCATTCTACGAACAGGCCGAGATGGGTCTCGCCGATGCCTACGGCCATACCGGGGATGTCATGGTGCAGAACATGATGTTCCGGGACACGAGCGAGGGAATATCGGCATTCCTCGACAAGCGGCCTCCCGACTGGCCAGGACAACAACCCGCACCAGGCGGCGATTTCGATCAGAGATCGTAGATTTCGCCGAATTTCCGCTCCAGGTATCCCAGGAGCGGAGCCTCGGTCACCGGACCGCCGGTGACGCCCTCCACCAGCTCGGCAGGCTCCAGGCAGCTTCCATGCTGATGCACCCGGTCGCACAACCAGGCGACCGCAGTTCCGGGATCCCCGGATTGAAGTTGCCGGTCAAGGTCGGGCAGCTCGTTCCGCATGACATCATGCATGCACCCCGCATAGATATTTCCGATCGCGTAGGTGGGAAAATAACCGTACAACCCGGCCGCCCAGTGGATGTCCTGCAGCATGCCATTGGATGGCTGGTCAACGGCAAATCCGAAATCGGCCAGGAATGCCCGGTTCCACGCCTCCTCCAGATCGGCAACGTCAATCCGTCCGTTGATCAGATCGCGCTCGAGTTCATAGCGGAGCATGATGTGCAAATTGTACTGAACCTCATCGGCTTCGGTCCTGATGGGGCACGGGTGGACGCGGTTGACGGCGCCGTGGAAGGCAATGGAATCGGGAATGCCGATCTCGCCGAACAACGTGGTCATCCTGCCAAACAGCCACGAGGTGTAGGCCCGGCTTCTGCCGAGCTGGTTCTCGAACATTCTCGACTGGCTCTCATGAACACCGAAGGACGCCCCCTTCCCGAGCGGTGTCAGCAGGTATTCCTGCCTGACATTCTGCTCGTACACCGCATGACCTGTCTCGTGGATGGTGGAATACAGGCAGTTGAAGGGGTCGGCGGTCGAAACCCGTGTGGTGATCCGCACATCATTGCCACTACCGCAGGTGAAGGGGTGAATTGACCGGTCCAGCCTGCCACGGCTCCAGTCATATCCGAATCCCGATGCCAGCTCCCGCGCCAGTTCGAGTTGCCGCTTGCGCGGGAAACGGCCTTCAGGGGCAGGGATCTGCCGGCCGGTCTCGCCGATCCTCTCCCGAAGATTGACCAGGCCAGCCCGCAACCTTCCGAACACGCCGTCCAGCCAGGCTGTTGTTGCGCCCGGCTCATGGATATCCAGCAACGCTTCGTAGGCATCACCGGTGGATTTCAGGGCGCTGGCCTCTTCCCGCCTGAGGCGAACCAGTTCCTCGAGCAGCGGCAGGAACAGCCCGGTCTCGTTTCGGCTGCGCGCCTCCTGCCATGCATGGATCGCCCTTGAGCTGGTCCTGGCAATTTCCGGCGGCAATTCGGCCGGAACCCGAACTGCCCGGTCATGCTCGCGCCTCGATTGCCGCAGGCAGGCCAGTGCAAACCGGTCATCGGCCTCGCCTGCAGTCGCCTCGATCAATTCGGCAAACTCGGCGGAGATCCGGCGGGAATGAATCACGGCTTCGAGCGCGCCCCGCTGTTCGGACCGCTGTTCGGCGGCACCCTTCGGCATGAAGGTTTCCTGGTCCCAGTCGACCAGCTGAGCAACCTGTTGCAGCGACTCGGTCTGCCGCTGGTAGCGCAGCAGCGCCTCGAGCGCCGATCCCCGCAAACTCATCCCATCGAACTCCTTGACGGATACATCGCCAGGAACCTGAGCCTGACCGCCAGCAGGAACACGATCACCGCCCCCAGCTGATGCAGGATGGCCGGCTCGAAGCTGGCAGCCATGACCGCGGTGACGATCCCCAGTACCGCCTGCCCCAGAACCAGCCCGGCCACCCACCCCGCCGCATGATGCGTCGAGACATTGGGGCTTTGCCTGGCTCGCCACCACAGGATGGGCAGGAACAGCACGATCAAATAGGCAACCAGCCGGTGATTGAACTGGACCAGTGCCGGGTTTTGCAGGAAATTCGCCGCCAGCGGGTCGAGGGCGAGACTGTCAGCCGGCAGGAGCTGGCCATTCATCAGCGGCCAGCTCGGGAAGGCGCTCCCGGCATCGATTCCGGAGACAATGGCACCGAGCAGGATCTGCACGAACAGCCCGGACAGCATGATTCCGGCCAGCAATGCCAGCCCGTGTTCGCGACTGCGGCGCGCCTGGAACAGGTCCCGGCTTTCGCGCCCGAGCAGCAGGATGTACCAGTGGATCAGCCCGGCGACGAAGACTGCCAGGCCGAGATGTACCGCCAGCCGCCAGGATGAAACATCGACTGCCGAGCCGGTCAGCCCGCTGCTGACCATCCACCAGCCGATCACGCCCTGCAAACCACCCAGAACTCCCAGCCACAGAAGCCTGGTGGTCCAGCCCGGCCTGAGTTTCCGTCGCAACAGGAACCACAGGAACCCGAGAAACCATACCAGGCCCAGCGTCCTCGCCGCCTGACGGTGTCCCCATTCAAGCCAGTAGATGGTCCTGAACTCGGCCAGCGTCATCCGGGAATTCTGCAAGGCAAACTCCGGAATTTGCTGGTATTTGGTGAATTCTGCACTCCAGGCGGCATCCCCCAGCGGTGGCAGGATGCCGGTGACAGGCCTCCACTCGGTGATTGAAAGTCCGGCATCAAAAAGGCGGGTGACCCCTCCGGCCAGCACGGTCAGCACCAGGATGACCAGCAGGGACACCAGCCACAGCCTGATTGCCGGCCGGCTCTGCCAGTCACCAGGCGGTGCCCCGGAGGGGACAGTTGCGTCCATCTCCTGCCCGGAGCCAATCTCGGCGAATACCTGTCGTTTCCTGTTCACGCGCGATCCATTTCCTTCTCTCCGGAGCGGGCCGTCACGGATTGTAGCGCTTCAGCGCCTTCCGCGCACCATGCATGGCCCTGACTTCAGCCTTGCCGAATTCCAGGCGCAGGAACATGTTTCGCAGGTTCCTCTGCATCGATGGAGCCTTCTCCCTGGGCCAGAAATACCCGGCTTCGGCCAAATCTTCCTCGAACAGCCGGGCAAGGATGTCCTTTTCCTCATGGGTTGCCGGCCCGCACGGCACCGCGGGTGTCCCGGCACCTGGCTGCGTTATCGCCATTTTCAACTCGTAGGCAATCAGCAGGGCGCATTGCGCAAGATTCATCGACCTGAACGCGGCGTCCGTTGGAACCTCGATGATGGCATTGGCAGCAACCAGATCGGCATTGTCCAGCCCGGACCGCTCGGGCCCGAACATGATTGCAACCCTCCGCTCGTCAGCCATGCGCCGCCGGACCTCCCTCGCCGCCTGCAGCGGATCCATGACCGGCTTGGCGAGATCCCGATCCCTGGCCGTGGTCGCCAGCACATAGTCGAACCCGGACAGGGCATCCGAGAGATCATCATGGACAATCGCCGACTCAAGGACCCGCCCGGCGCCGCTGGCCATGGCGATTGCGTCCGAGTTCGGCCATCCATCCCTCGGGTTGACCAGGCGCAGACCGGTAAAGCCGAAATTCAGCATCGCCCGGGCAGTGGCGCCGATATTCTCGCCGAGCTGCGGATTGACGAGCACGAAGGCGGGGTTGGTTTCGGTCATGCGGGCCCGGGATCGATCGACCGGACTAGCCGGTCAGCCAGACACATAGTGTCTGCGACCAGTTGCGGCAATCACCCGATGCCGATTTGCAGCAAGCCACGTTCGGGCGGCAACCGTTCGAGATTTCGAAATCGCCCCGTTTTCGGGCAGGTTGGAAATCCCTGCAGGGTTTCACCCGGCACCAGGTCATGGAGAGATCTCCACCATGTCGGCGACGACTCCGACCAGGGCTCGCAGTTCACCAGCATCGCCTTCACCGACAAGCTGTGTTCTGCCAGTGCGCTCTGCTCCATGGACGGGAGAGACCGCCACCAGGGCGACATCTTCATCGAGAGGATGTGGCGCCCGATGAAATACGAGGCGGTGTACCTGCACGAGCTGGAGGACGGTCATCACGCCGAGAGACTGATCGGCTCCAGGTTCGAGTTCATGGACGAGCGCCGCACGCACTCGTCGCTCGATGGCCGAACGCCCGACGAAGCCTACCGGGGCATGATGGAGGAAGCCGCATGACCGGATCGGGGACCACAGGAACTGCCAACATGAAAAACCTTCAAATGCCTCCGGCGGCCAGGGCCCTCGCCGCCCCTGGACCCATGCACTGCCCGACAGGTGTCTGATCAGGGGGTGGGTCCGCATGACCCGGATCGACCCTTCGGGTGCGCCGCCCTGGCGGCCCGTCCGGCTCCTCGTGGACCTCGTGGTCCGGATCTCATCCCCGAACCGGCTTTCATTGCCGGCAATTCAGCCATGCCGCCCGCATCGTCGGTTCGGGCCGGCAGACTCCGTATCATCGACGGCACGAGACCCATCGGAATACACCTTGTATTTGCCCTCGGGCTGTCCAACCAACAAGGGCCACTCCAGACACGGCGGGAAAGTGAATTTCCAGGTTGTGTTCGCGACCAACCCATCGCTTGCAGTTTCCTCCGATTTCCTTTCGAACGACGCATGGAGCAAGTGCCGGCCCAGCTGCATCCGGGCCGTGTCGGCTCGGCATGTCGCAAGACTCGGATTGCAACTCATCGAGAATCCGGCAAGGGAGCATGCGATGGAGTCGGATCCCGACATTATCGTCGTTGGAAGCGGCAATGCCGGGTTGTGCGCCGCCCTGTCGGCGCGGGAGGCGGGCGCAAGCGTCCTGGTCCTGGAGGCCGCGCCGAAGCCGTATCGGGGTGGCAATTCGCGCCATACCCGGAACTTCCGGTGTCGGCATCGGGGGCCGCGGGGCGTGCTCCAGGACAGCTACGACGAGGATGAGTTCTTCGAGGACCTGCTGACAGTCACCGGAGGCAGGACCGACCGGGAGCTTGCCCGCATGACAATTGATGCATCAGAGGAATGTTACGACTGGATGGAGGCCCGCGGTGTCCGATTTCAGCCCTCGCTGTCGGGAACGCTGTCGCTGGCGCGAACCAATGCCTTCTTCCTCGGCGGCGGCAAGGCCCTGGTCAATGCCTATTGCAGGCGGGCCGAAGGCATCGGCGTCCGGACCGTCCATGATGCCGAGGTCGTGCACCTGGATTATGATGGCAGCCGCATCCGGAAGGTGCAGGCGATGGTTCGTGGCGAACGCCTCACCCTGAAGCCTCGGGCGGTGATCGCGGCATCCGGTGGCTACCAGGCCGATATTGACTGGCTGGCCTCGGCCTGGGGGCCAGCGGCACGAAACTTCCTGATCCGGGGGACACCATACAACCGGGGCCTGGTCCTGAAGGACCTGCTGGACCAGGGAATCGAGACTGTCGGTGACCCGACCCAGTGCCATGCGGTGGCGATTGACGGGCGCGCACCGAAATTCGATGGCGGGATCGTGACCCGGCTGGATTGCGTGCCTTTCTCGGTCGTCGTCAACAATGCTGGCGCCCGATTCCATGACGAGGGCGAGGATGTCTGGCCCAAGCGTTATGCCAGCTGGGGCCGTCTCGTTGCAGCCCAGCCCGAGCAGGTGGCCTATGCAATCATTGATTCCAGGTCGCTGGATCTCTTCATGCCTTCGGTCTTTCCGCCGGTGGCTGCCGACTCGATCGAGGAGCTCTGTCGACGGCTTGACATTCCTGCCGATGTCACATGCGCGACCATTGACGAATTCAATGGCGCTTGCCGCCATGGCAGTCTTCATCCGACCCGGCTCGACGGCCTGGCAACCGAAGGGCTGGAGATTCCCAAATCCAACTGGGCGCGACCAATTTCCGAACCGCCATTCCATGGGTACGAATTGAGACCGGGCGTGACCTTTACCTATCTCGGGTTGCGGGTAGACCGAACCGCACGGGTGATCGGGCCGCAGTCACCGGTCGAAAACCTCTGGGCGGCCGGTGAAATCATGGCTGGCTCGATTCTTGGCCAAGGGTATCTTGCCGGTTTCGGCATGACCATCGGGACGGTTTTTGGTCGTCTTGCCGGCAGGGAGGCAGCAAGACATGTCATCTGACGTGTATCGCGAGGCCCGTCGCCAGATCGAGATCTGCAATGCATGCCGTTATTGCGAGGGATATTGTTCGGTGTTTCCGGCAATCTCCCGGCAACGCGTGTTTGCCGATGGTGACATCACCCAAATCGCAAATCTCTGCCACGACTGCCGCGGTTGTTACTACGCGTGCCAGTATACCGAGCCGCATGAATTTGCATTGAACCTGCCCAGGGCACTGGCCGACATCCGCCAGGACAGCTGGAAAACCCATGCATGGCCAACCGGATTTGCCCGGCTGTTTCACCGGAACGGTGCCACGATTTCCGTGTTTCTCGTTGCCGCGATTGCCCTTGTTTTCGGCCTAGCAACTGCCATGCGGCCGGGCTCGGGAAATGGATTCTATGCCTACATGTCTCATGGATTGATGGTGATGATCTTCTTGCCGGCGTTCCTGGTGCCAATCATTGCCGTTGTCATGTCGATTCGGCGTTACTGGCTGACGATTGGCGGCGGGTCATGCACGCCATCGGACATCATGACCGCACTTCGTTCTGCCGGACGAATGGCGAATCTCTCCGGCGGTCATGGCGAGGGTTGCAATTTCGAGGATGAGGATCGCTACTCGAACACGCGCCGCTGGTTCCACCAGGCGGCAATGTACGGGTTCCTGCTCTGTTTTGCATCGACGGCTTCAGGCACAATTCTTCATTACGGTTTCGGGCTCGCCGCGCCCTATGGTCCATTCAGCCTGCCGAAGCTGTTCGGCGTCCCCGGCGGCATTCTGCTTTGTTCGGGGACGGCGGGATTGGCCTGGCTGAAACTCAAATCCGACCCGAAACTCGGGGCTTCCCGATTCCGGCGCGGGGAATTTGCGTTCGTGGTGCTGCTGTTCCTGGTCAGCGCGACCGGTCTTCTGCTGTACGCAACAACCGGCACCGTGTTCGTCGAACCCCTGCTGGCCATGCATCTCGGCACGGTTCTCGCGTTCTTCCTGCTGACCCCGTATTCGAAGATGGTGCACGGCTTCTATCGGCTTGCGGCACTGGTCCGCGATGCCGCACAACTCCGAGAAATGTCCTGTCGCGATCCAGAGAGCATCCCGCCGGCATAATCACTGGCCCGTGCAACTTTCCTGCCTCGTGCTCGAGGCAGCCGTATCGTGACGGCGAAGCCATTCGGGCAAGGGTGGATGACAAGGTCTCCGCCATGGTGACGGGCAACAGCATCGGCGATTGACAGCCCCAGCCCGCTTCCGGAGCCAGGGTCGATTTGCCCGAAACGCGCCAGTATCTTGTGGAAATCCTCCTGGCCGACAGACGCGCCGTCATTTTCGACCGACATGTCAATCGAGTGGGAATTGCAATTCAATCTGACACTGATTGACGACAACTCCTGCCCGCCATGGATGATCGCATTGCTGATCAGGTTGGTGAGGGCTTCGCGCAGCAACAGGTCATCGGCCATGAATACCGGCTCGTCAGCGACGTGAACATGCAAGGCGACCCCTCTTGCTGCCGCGGATGCCTGCAGGTCGATGACAGTCTCGGACACCAATATGCCCAGATTGACCAGCGAGAATGCCTCGCTGCCAGGCTCGGCCCGCGCACGCTCCAGCGTCAGAAGCCGGTCGGCGAGATCCCCGACGCGTGCCGCTTCCGCAACAAGGTCTCCAGCTCGCATATGTGCCGCGCCCAGTGTCCCCGCAGACTGGATGGACTCCCCGAGGGCCCGCAATCCGGCAATCGGGTTGCGCAGCTGATGTGCAGCATCAGAGACGAAAGCCGCCTGTGCCTCGTAGGTCACTCTCATCCGGTCCAGCAACTGGTTGAGTTGAGACACGATGCCTCGCGCTTCGGCCGGCACCGGTCTCCTGATCCTGCTGAGGTCTTCGGGCGAGCGGTTCGAGATCGCATCCTCGAGATCGATCAGTGGCTTGAGGCCGACGCCAACACCGAACCAGACAAGAATTGCCACGCCGAGCAGCAATGTCGCGATCACCCCGGCCGATCGCATGCCCAATTCCCGAATAAAGGCGTTGCGTGCATCAAGGTTCTGCCAAACCGTGATCGTGAAGGTTCCGGACAATCCATCAATGCTGGCTTCGTCCTTGATGCGCAGTACCCGCGCCGGGTCACCTTGGTAGGTTGCATCATAAAAGGCGAAGGCCTCGCCATGGTCCAGTTGTCCGGGCGCAATCGGTGGTACCGCGTAGCCGGTCACGAGCACGCCATCCGGTCCGTAGACGTGGTAGCGAACGGGTCCGCCGGCAGTTTCGCTCAGGAAATTCTCCGTCTCGGGCGAAATGGCATCTCCGTCGTCGCGTGCAACATCCCGCGATACGGCAAGTGCCGTGAACATGAGGTTCCGGTCCTGGAGTTCCTGCGCCGTATTCTGTGCAACGCCAATCCGCCAGAACCCGATCATCAGCGCCAGCAGGAAGAGCGGCAGGACGATGATTGCGAACAGGCGAATTCTCAAAGACCTCCGGTTCATTGGTGGCGTTCCTGCAGAACATAGCCGATATTGCGAAGCACCCTGATTTCAACTCCGGCCGTCACCAGCTTCTTGCGCAGGCGAGACACGTGAGCCTCGATCGCGCTCTCGCCGACATCGGCGCCAGTTCCATAAAGAGTTTCAATCAGTGAATCCTTGGATTTCACACCGTTGCGCGCCCGCAACAGGGCATCAAGGAGCGCCATTTCCCGCCGTGGCAGGACCAATGGCCTGCCATCGATGCTGACCAGCCGTCGGTCGGGTTGATATTGCAGCCTGCCGAGGCGGAAATCGGCCTCGTAGGCATGGCGCGCACGCCGTGCCAACGCCCGCACTCGTGCTTCAAGCTCGTTCATTTCAAAGGGTTTGACCAGGTAATCATCTGCCCCGGCATCCAGGCCGCTGACCCTGTCGCCAGTGGCGGCGCGGGCTGTCAGAAGCAGAACCGGGCGATGGTCACCACGGGACCGCATGCGGCGAAGGATCGAAATTCCGTCCATCTTCGGCAAATTGATATCGAGGATCACGATATCGTTTTCGTCTGACCTGAGAAACGAATCGGCAGTTTGTCCATCATGAATCATGTCGGTGGCATGCCCGCGATCCTGCATGCGATAGGCGATGCCCTTTGCAACCCCGATATTGTCCTCGATGATCGCGATGCGCATGTGGTCCTCGTCAGTTTCACGCAAGGTTCGCAGTATAGACTCGATCGTTCAAGCGCAGGAATTTCTGCCAAACGGCGGTCCGACCGCCAAAGAGAGGATACCATGATGTTCAAATCCACGGCCATTGCGGCCACCATTGCCCTCGCATCCACGGGCGCCCTTGCTGACGGGATCGATTTGACAGGAAAGACTGTCGAATTCGTCATTCCCTTCTCGGAGTCCGGTGGCTCGGCCAAATGGGCCAATTTCTATGCCCCGTTGTTGTCCGATGCCCTTCCGGGCAGCCCGACCATTGTCGTCAAGTTCATGCCGGGAGCCGGCTCGACCAAGGGTGCCAACTGGTTCCAGGAACAAACCTACGAAGATACCGAGGGAACCCTGATATTCGGCTCGTCCGGTTCGACCCAGTTTCCATATCTCCTGGACGACCCCCGGGTGAAATACGAGTACGGCGACTGGAATGTCGTGCTGGCATCGGGAACCGGAGGTGTCGCCTATCTTCCGCCGGAAGAGGCATCGAAACTCGATGGTCTTGATGCATCTGGCCTGGCTGACCAATACTTCATCTGGGGCAGCCAGGGAGCAACGCGCCTCGACCTGGTGCCTCTCCTGGCATGGAAAATGCTTGGCATGAATGTCGAACCTGTATTCGGAATCAAGGGCCGGGGTGATGGTCGCCTGATGTTCGAACGGGGCGAGGCCAATGTCGACTACCAGACATCCTCGGCATACCTGTCCAACGTCGTGCCCCTGGTTGAAGCGGGGTCTGCCGTTCCGTGGATGACCTGGGGGGCGCTCGATGCTGATGGCAATATCGTGCGTGATCCGACATTCCCCGAGATCCCGTCATTCAGGGAGGTTTGCGAAGCAACGCCGGCTTGCGAAACCAGTGGTGAAGCCTGGGATGCCTGGAAGGCATTCATGATTGCCGGATTCCCGGCACAGAAGATGATCTTCCTTCCCAATGGTGCCAGCGCCGAAGCCATCGAGACCTATACTGCGGCCCTGAACGCCGTCATTGCCCGCGATGACTTTGCCGAAATCTCGGCAAAACGCCTCGGTGTCTACCCGCAGATGACCGGCAGCCAGGCCCAGGAGACCCTGAAGCTTGGCACGGAGGTCGATGCCGCGGCCAAGACATTTGTCGTCAACTGGCTTGAAGAGGACTTTGGTGTTTCACTGAAGGAATAGAAACCCGTGCCCCCCGCCCGTGATGCGGGGGGCACCCCAACCCGGGGCGGATCATGGATCTCTTGGTGACGGCGCTGCCAGCACTCGCCGAAGCGTTTGCACTCATTCTGCAACCGCAACAGCTGGGTTTTCTTGTCGTCGGAGTGTTGCTGGGGTTGTCGGTCGGCGTTTTCCCGGGATTGGGAGGTATTGCCGGATTGTCCCTGGTCCTGCCATTCATGTTCGGGATGGATCCGGTAGCGGGGCTGGCGCTCATGGTCGGACTGGTTGCCGTGGTGCCGACATCGGACACGTTTGCCAGCGTGCTCATGGGTATCCCCGGGTCTTCAGCATCGCAGGCGACCGTTCTTGACGGCTTCCCGCTGGCGCGAAACGGCGAAGCGGCGAGGGCGCTGGCCGCAGCCTTCGTGTCATCGCTGTTCGGCGGCCTGTTCGGGGCGACCATCCTGACATTCTTCATCCTGATCGCACGACCGCTTGTGCTTGCCTTCGCGATGCCGGAGATGCTGGCCGTGACATTGCTGGGTCTTGCCATGGTGGCCATCCTTGCAGGGCGTTTGCCGCTCAAGGGGATTGCCGCCGCCTGCCTGGGATTGTTGATCGGGACCATCGGCGAGGCCAGCCACGGTGGCTCGCTGCGAATGGCGACATACGATATCCCCTACCTGACTGACGGCATCAAGCTGGTCATCGTGGGGCTCGGGATCTTTGCAATTCCGGAAATCATCAGCCTGTTGCGCCAGGATCAGTCCATCGCCCGGGAAGCACGGCTCGGTGCAGGATGGGCACAGGGACTTCGCGACTGGGCGGCCAATATCTGGTTGTCGATTCGCTGTTCGGTCATCGGGGTCATCGTTGGTGTCATTCCGGGTCTCGGAGGATCGGTCGTCGACTGGATCGCCTATGGCCATGCGGTGCAAACGACCGCCGACAAGTCGAAATTCGGCTCCGGTGAGATCAGGGGCGTGATCGGACCGGAGAGTTCGAATAATGCCAAGGAAGGTGGCGGCCTGGTGCCAACCCTGATCTTCGGTATTCCCGGCTCGGGGTCAATGGCGGTATTCATTGGCGGTCTTGCTCTTCTCGGTTACACCGCCGGGCCCCAGATGATCCAGAACGACCTGAACGTGACCTACACGATCGTCTGGTCACTGGCGCTTGCCAATGTCGTGGGGGCGGGTCTGTGCATCGCGCTGTCCGGTGGCATTGCGCGCCTGACGACAATCCGGTTTGCCCTTCTTGCCCCGTTCCTGTTCATGATGATCTCCTTCGCGGCGTTCCAGTCACGGCAATCGCTCGGTGACCTCGTGACCCTGTTTGCCATCGGCCTGCTTGGTATCTTCCTGCGCAGGTTCGATTGGTCCCGTCCGGCATTCCTGATTGGTTTCGTGCTGTCGAGCCAGGCGGAGGTGTATTCGGCAAATGCCTTGCAGATTGCCACCTTCCGGTTCAGGCGTGGCCTCGAGGACGGCCTGGACTACATCGCCTCGCCCATCGTCATCGTCATTCTGCTGGTCACGGTGGTCTCGGTAATCGTCGGCATTCGCCAGTCACGGCAGATCCTCTCCGAAGGTGCGGTCGAAACCGGGTCGAAGCGGGCGCCGCTGATCTTTCTGCTGCTCATGCTTGCCTACATGATCGTGACCTGGATCAATGCCGCGCTGATCGACAACACCTCCGACAGGATCTTCCCGCTGGTTGTGGCGACGGCAGGAATCGTGGCCTTGTTGCTGCTGCTGCTTCGCATGGCCCGGGCGCCGGAGAGCGATGCCGTGTTTGCCGACCGGGAGGCCGGAGGTGAAGATGCCGGGGCCCCGCACGGGCTTTGGGAGACCCTTGCCTGGCTTGCCATGCTGCTTGTCCTGACGTCGTTGCTGGGGTTCATACTGGCGCTGGTCTTCTTCATGGTGGCGTTCTTCCGCCGCCGTGCGCGCCTGGGCTGGACACGAACCGTGCTGTTCTCGGCGGCAGGGGTGGCATTCATGATCTTTCTTGCCTCGACGCTGAACCGTGATTTTCCGCCCGGACTGCTGCAGGAACTCGTTGACCTGCCATGGCCACTTCGGTGACCCAGCATCGGCTTCCGTTCCTGTTCTTGCGTGGCGGGACGTCGCGCGGGCCCTATTTCAGCTCCGCCGATCTGCCCCATGACCGCGATCATCTCTCGAGGATCCTGGTTGCCGTCATCGGTGCCGGCAATTCCCGCAATATCGACGGGGTCGGCGGCGGCACGGCGGTAACCACCAAGGCGGCAATCCTGTCGCCGTCAGGGGACCCCTCCGCCGATGTGGATTACCTTTTTGCGCAGGTGTCGGTCGAGGAACGCCTCGTCGATTTTGCACCTACCTGCGGCAACATCCTGGTTGGCGTCGCTCCGGCAGCGATCGAGATGGGGCTGATCGCGGCCGGAGAGCCAGTCACCGGGGTGAGAATCCGGGCGGTGAATACCGGGGCGTTGATCGAGGCCGTCGTCAGGACACCGGGAGGTGTCGTGCAATATGAGGGAGAGACCGCTATCGACGGCGTTCCGGGCCGCGCCGCGCCGGTCGCATTGAACTTCCTCGAGGTGACAGGCTCACGCACCGGGTCGATGTTTCCCACTGGCCGACCGATGGAGAACATCGGAGGCATCCCGGTATCATGCGTCGACGTTGCCATGCCCATGGTGATCGCGCGTGCCGTTGATTTCGGCATTTCCGGCCACGAGGACCATCGGGAACTGGATTCCATGCCGGATCTGTTTGCCCGCATGGAAGCAATCCGGAAGGAAGCAGGCTGGCGCATGGGGCTCGGCGATGTCACGCGGTCGGTGGTGCCGAAATTCGGTCTTGTTGCCGCGCCGGGCGGAAGGGGTCACTTTGCCGCCAGGTATTTCATGCCCTGGACCACGCATCCGACGCTCGCCGTAACCGGGTCGCAATGTCTTGCTGCCTGTGCACTGGCACCGGCGACGGTGGCGGAAGGGGTCACCCGATCAATTGACGCCTCGCCGGCAAATGTCGTGATCGAGCATCCGATGGGCACAATGGATGTCCAGGTGTGCTACAGAATCTCACCCTTCGAGTTTGTCTCGGCCGGCATCACGCGCACCGCAAGGCTCATTGCCCGCGGCGAGGTCATGGTTCCCCGGGCAATCTGGGCACATGGCTGAGGAGCGAGGGCGGCGGGACCTCCGGAATGGAACCGTCCGGACGCCCGTGCAGGCTCCGGGGACATGGCTGCCAGGCGCTGCCTCGAGAGCGGATTGACGAGCCGGGTCAACCCCCTGCCTGCCTCGCGATACGGGCCGGCCATGGTGCCAATGAGGCCGCGTGCCGGTCTCGTCCCCCCTCGGGATTTCCCGCCGAGAGACCGGAGGATCCTCCATCCCCGGTCATTCCGGCATCGGCCGGTGCGAAGGGATGCAGCAGCTGTTGATCGTCGGGCCAGGTCTCCATTCTGCCGCCTCGCGATCACCGGCCGAAGGCGACCGGCTCATTTTCCAACCTTTAAGTGTAGCGGTTTAAGGTATAGGAACCCCGGGAAATGTCGGTGCCGAGAGGAATTGGATGAGTGAGGGCGAACGCAGGGGATTGCTGATCATCTTGTCGTCACCGTCGGGTGTCGGGAAGACAACCCTCGCCCGACGACTGATCGAATGGGACTCACGGATTTCGTTTTCGATATCGGCGACAACTCGCCCGCCCCGGCCGGGCGAGCAGGACGGGCGCGAGTATTTCTTCCGATCCGATTCGGAATTTGCCGAAATGGTCGAGGCTGGAATGTTCCTCGAATTTGCCCGGGTATTCGGGCATATGTATGGCTCGCCAAAGGCGCCGGTGGAGAGCGCAATCGACAGTGCCGGCGATATCGTTTTTGATATCGACTGGCAGGGCAGCCAGCAGATTCGCAATTCCAGCTACGTCGCCGACACCGTCTCCATATTCGTGCTTCCACCTTCGATCGCCGAGCTGCGACGACGGTTGCAATCCCGGGGCCTCGATTGCGCGCAAACGGTTGACGAGCGCATGCGAAAGGCTCGCGGTGAGATCGACCATTGGCCTGAATACGATTATGTGCTGATAAACAATGATTTAGACAGCGTTCTTGAACAGATCAAGGCAATTGTGGAAGCCGAACGGCTGCGCAGGACCCGGCGGCTTGACCTGGCGGGGCTGGTGTATTCGCTCGACCGGGAATTCGCAGAGACCCGGGGATGACTCTGTACGCACTTGAAGGAACCGGGCCCTCGCTTCCCGATACCGACTCCTTCTGGATCGCCCCCGATGCCAACCTGGTCGGCAAGGTCACCATCTCCGATGACGTGTCGATCTGGTTCGGCGCCACGTTGCGGGGAGACAACGAGCCGATCAGCGTGGGCGAAGGCAGCAACATCCAGGATGGCTGCATCATCCATACCGATCCCGGCTTTCCCTGCACGGTCGGGAAGCGCTGCACGGTCGGCCATCGGGCAATATTGCATGGCTGCGTCATTGATGACGGATGCCTGGTCGGTATGGGAGCCACGATCCTCAACGGTGCCCGTATCGGGGCGAATTCGGTGGTTGGTGCCTGCGCCCTGGTGACCGAAGGCAAGGTCTTTCCGGAGTACTCGTTGCTGGTCGGCTCGCCGGCCAGGGTGGTGCGCACCCTCGACGAGGACGAGATTGCCGGATTTGCCGAGGCCGCATCCAGCTACCGCCGAAAGATCGGACGCTACCAGGGACAGCTCGAACGGCTGGGCCCCGACACGGCCATGACCACCGGGGAGGGCAAGGCCGACTCCGGTCACATGGGAGTGATGCTCGATGTCAATTATGCGCTGGAGCCCGGCATGCTGGTTCGAAACCCGCGGCAGGAGACATGGGGAGAGGGGCAGATCCAGTCGATCGCCGGAACGACCATAACGGTCAATTTCGAGAATGTCGGCAAGGTGGTGCTGAATGGTGCGGTCGTCGGCCTCGAGAGTTGCCGATGAACACTCCCGCCCCGCCGACCCGACCCTGCCGGCCTGGCATGCCCCTTCCCCTCATGGGCTGCCGAACCCCCTGCGGAGCCCGTCAATGACCGACGGTGCCCGGCTCGAGATGTGCATTGCCACCGAGGAGAATGATCTCGTGGCGGCGAAACGCCTTCGCTACCGGGTATTCGTCGAGGAGTTCGGAGCGGGCGGCGATGGAATCGATCACGAGCAACAGATCGAGGCCGACAGTCTTGATCCCTGGTTTGATCACCTGGTCCTCATTGATCGCAACCGCGACGAATCGGCGCAGGAACATGTTGTCGGCGTCTATCGGCTGCTTCGAGGAGAAGTGGCCATGCGGGAATGCGGTTTCTACTCCAGCAGCGAGTACGACCTCTCGGCACTGATCGATTCCGGCAGGACCCTGGTCGAGCTCGGCCGCTCCTGTGTTCATCGCGACTACCGGGCCAGTTCGGCCATGTTCCAGCTATGGCGTGGCCTGGCAAGCTACGTCCTCGACAACGAGATCGAGATCATGTTCGGCGTAGCCAGCTTTCACGGAACCGACATCGCGGCGCTGGCCGAACCACTTGCCTATCTTCATCGCCATCACCTGGCACCGGAGGACATGCGGGTGAGAGCGCGGCGCGAGCACTATGTCTCGCTTGACCAGCTCCGGGATGAAGACGTGGACCGCAGGCGGGCGATGGACTCCATTCCATCCCTCATCAAGGCATATCTGCGCCTGGGAGGTTTCGTTGGCGACGGTGCATTCATCGACCACGAGTTCAACACGATCGATGTCTGCCTGGTGATGGACACCGAACGGATGTCGTCACGCCACCGGAACTATTACGTGCAACACTGGGGCCGGCAGTGAGTGACCGGGGCCCGGACACGCTTCCAGAACCGATTTCTCTTGGCCTGCGCCATTACGCAAGGTTTGTCGTTACCTGGATGATGGTGGCCGTGGTCATCTACGGATTGCTGGTCGTTTTCTGGCTGGTCCGGCTGTTCGAATGGCCGTTTGGCCGGCCGGTCACACCGGATATCACCAGGTTTGCCAGCCGGACCAGCCTGCGTCTCATGGGGATAAGGCTCAGCGTCAGGGGGACGCCCATGCGGATGGCGGGGGCAACAGTCGCCAACCATGTCTCCTGGCTGGACATCCTGGTCATGAATTCCCACCAGCGTGTCTTCTTCGTGGCGAAAAGTGAAATCAGCAGATGGTTCGGAATCGGGGTTCTTGCCAGGACCACCGGCGCCGTCTTCATCGAGCGCGACCGCCGCCAGGCAAGACAGCAGAGGAGTCGCTTCATCAAGCGATTCCTGCGTGGCGATACCCTGCTGTTCTTTCCGGAGGGGACCAGCACTGACGGGTTGCGGGTGCTGTCCTTCAAACCGACCCTGTTTGCCGCCATGTTCGATGACAGGCTTCGCGACCGGCTCCATGTGCAGCCGGCCACGGTGAACTACCGCGCTCCGCCCGGCCAGGACCGGCGCTTCTATGGCTTCTGGGGCGAAATGGCGCTGGCTGGACACATGCTCAAGGTTCTGGCAACGGGAGAGCGAGGCTCGGTCGAGCTGGTCTACCACGAACCGGTGGCCGTCTCCCGGTTCGACGACCGCAAGAGCCTGGCCAGTTACTGCGAACAGGTGGTTCGGTCAGGCCATCAGGGCCAGCACTGACTCTGCCATGCGGAAATCGTCGGCCTGAACAATCGGGGGTTCCGGATGGTGCTGGCCTGCAGAGGGGCGTGCATCGCTCGATCACCGAACTCGAGACGGACGTCAATTCCTGCATCGATACACAAGACGGGGAGGTGGGGCCCGGCAAGCAGGTCACCTCCACCAATGATACCTGTGCCGGTCAGGAGGTTCTTCCCCCGGGCAAGCGAAACCGGAGTGAGCAAGAAATTCATGGGCACCCAGGTTTCGGGAGACCTGCGCCAGGCACAGTCCCGGAATCTCATCGCGGCATGATCGACACGCACCGGCACACGTTCACGCGGCGAGGCGGTCGATCTTTCGACGAAGATCATTTTCCGCCTCGAGCGAGGCCACCGCAGTTCCGGCAACATTGGTCAGCCGTGCAAGATCCAGCCGTGGAATCTCCTTCTGACCGGCAAACACGATGACCGAGTCGAAGGACACGCCGTGAAGCAGAAAATGTGACAGCATGATTGTCGTCAACCGCGCCTTGTCGCGGCCCGAAATGCCGTATAGAAACACCGGCCTTCCGTCCTTCCCCTCAATACTGTAGTCGACCGGATAGTGATTGCCGTCCGGAACCTCGGGAAGAATGTAGTCGGTCTTGACAGCTTCCTCGTCCAGGATGGTGAAGACCAGCCCGCGCAAATCCTCGTAGAACGTCGAGGAGATCTTTTCGCGACTCGGGAACGTCAAGTCATGAATCTTCGTCAACGCTTGCCCGAACCTGAACAGCGCCGCCGTCAACTGGTCTGGTGGCGCCTCGGTGGAAAAGATGCCCTTGTCCTCCTCGATTCCGCTCTCACGCACGAATTGCTCACGCAATGACGCACGGGTGCCCTCATAGAACAGTTCCACGTCGTGCTCGTAGCTCACATGCATCAGAGTATGGCCACGATCACTGAGTTTCACCCCTCCGGCCGCCGTCTCGGACAGGTAGATCGGGAAGTGATCGCCATCCGGGAACGTGAACGGTGATTCAATCATCAGCACATCGTCCTCGCGTTGGTGTAATCCGACCTCTGCGCATGGGCGCTCACACAGCAGCCTCTCCAGTTGCGTCCGATCAAGTGCCATCGAACAAGCTCCGCTCGTCATGCTTCGCGGAAAGGCCCTTGACGCCACAGTCATCTATCAGGCAGGCGAGCGCTCCCTCCACGGTCCTGTACCGATCGGTTCCCACGGCATGGCTGTCGACTTTCCTCCCTGCGGCGAGCGCCTCAGCCGTGGCGCGATGTATATGGCAGGCGTAACGGATCTCCCCGTGCACATGGCTCGCCCCATTGTAGCGAACCAGGCTCAGTGGCTTTCTGTCGCGCCGCATCAGCGCCAGGCCACAGGAAAAGTCCAGATCGTCATTCAGGTTCTGGCGTTGGTAGATCCGGCAGACCTCCCCGTCTTCCGCTACGGCGCTGAAATTCCGTTGCTTATGGCGGCCACGCCTTTCCAGTCAGCGGGCATCTGGAATATCCTCACCTGCTTGTCGATCGATTGCAATCGGACGATCGCATCATTCGACAGAAACAAGCCAGTCATCGGACGCTGGACCGCGACCGACTGCCAGCGTTTCTCCGGGATTGCACGGCAGACTGGCCCTCCACGCGCCTCAAGCCACATCGCGACGACACCGGCCAAGGCGCAGTCCCTGGAGGCACAAACCTCGTTCTCGGGGCAAACACCCCCCACGATCCCGAATTCCATATTCGTTCCGCTGTCGCAACCGGTCACGCCTTCGGTAAGCGCCACCCTTCTTCGACGCGATCCGCCACTCGGACCCGATGGGCGCAACAGCGAAACGTCTCGCCTCATGGTCCGGATTCTTCGGCTCCGGAGTTTTCTTCGACCCCCTCATGTGCGCGATTCCCGGCCGTGCCCGGCCCATGCGGGTCCGCAGATCCAGCCGCGCTACGCTCCCGAAGTCCTTGGCTCTGCCCTCGCCGAGCGATTTCAGGGCAGCACATTGCTGTACGTGTCGGGGGCCAGTACTGACAGGACGGCATCGGCATGACGGAGGAGTGCGGTGACATGGGGTGGGCAGCCCGAGCGATGTTGCCGCCTGCCGGGAGTGGTGGTTGGCACGTCGGTGGCAATCGCGACCGGAGGCACGATCCGTACCACGGTCATCAGGCCATGCGGCACGAGTGAGCGAGGTTGCCAAGCCCCGCGCTCGGTCACGAAATCGGTGGTGATACGGGGCTTCGGGCCAGAGGCTGTCGCCGAGGGGCGAGGAGGCGCGTTGCCGCGCAGGGTTGCATATCCCCGGCGGGGGTCAGCCGGCGGCAGACATGCCGACCGATCCCGCATCCCTGGACAGCCGGGCCTCGGCCAGTTCTTCCGCGACCATGAAAGCGAGTTCGAGCGCTTGTGACGAGTTCAGCCGCGGATCGCATGCGGTGTGATAACGGTCCTGCAGATCCTCGTCGGACACCGCGCTGACTCCACCGGTGCATTCGGTGACATCCTTGCCGGTCATCTCGATATGCACGCCGCCCGGATAGCTCCCTTCGGCGGCATGAACCTGGAAAAACTCCCTCACCTCGGCCAGGACATTCTCGAAGCGCCTTGTCTTGTAGCCACTTGCCGACTTGACGGTGTTGCCATGCATCGGGTCGCAACTCCAGACCACGTGATGGCCGTGCTCCCTGACGGTTCGAACCAGGGCTGGCAGATGGTTGCCTACCTTGCCGGCGCCAAAACGGGCGATGAGGGTGATCCGGCCGGGCTCATTTTGCGGGTTCAGCCTGTCGATCAGCCGGTTGAGATCGGTAGGGGCCAAGGACGGGCCGCACTTGATGCCGAGCGGGTTCTGGACCCCGCGCAGGAACTCGACATGGGCGCCATCCGGCTGCCGGGTCCTGTCGCCGATCCACAACAGGTGTCCCGACCCGGCCACCGGCAGGCCTGACGTCGAATCGGTCCGGCACAACGCCTCCTCGTATTCCAGGAGAAGCGCTTCATGGCTGGTGTAGAAATCGACCGATCGAAGGGCGTGAATCTGCTCTCCGTCAACGCCGGCTGCCGTCATGAAGTCGAGGGAATCGGTAATCCTGGAGGCGAGGTCGTGGTACTTGGCCACCCTGGCCGATTCGGTGAATCCCAGCGTCCAGGAATGCACCCCGTGAATATCGGCGTATCCACCCTGGCTGAATGCGCGCAACAGGTTCAGGGTTGCCGCTGACTGGAGGTAGGCCTGCAGCATCCGATCCGGACCCGGTACCCTGGCGTCGGCGCTGAATTCGATATCGTTGATGATGTCGCCGCGGTAGCTGGGCAGTTCGACACCATCCCTGGTTTCCGTGTCGGCCGAACGAGGCTTGGCGAATTGCCCGGCCATCCTTCCGACCTTGATCACCGGACATCTTGCGCCAAAGGTCAACACCATGGCCATCTGAAGCAGCACCCGGAAGGTGTCCCTGATGCTGTCGGCATCAAATTCGGCAAAGCTCTCGGCACAGTCGCCGCCCTGCAGGAGAAACGCCTTGCCATCACAAGCCCTGGCCAGTTCGCTCTTCAGCGTGCGGGCCTCGCCGGCAAAAACCAGCGGCGGATAGCTGCCCAGCTTCTCCTGAACCCTGTTCAGTGCGGAAGCATCAGTAAAATCAGGCATCTGCACGCGCGGCTTGCTGCGCCACCCTGCCTTTTGCCAATCTGTGGGCATTGGAATTCGCCTTTCGTGGATCAGGGCTGGCTCCCTACACCGATTCAGCGGTCGGACTCCATGAATTTCCTGTCCCTGCACCGGCTTTCGGCCAGGATCGGCAATTCTGCCACAGCCGTACGGACACCGCCTGAACATGGTGCCGGTTCAGCCATGCCAAGGCATCGATCCCGATCTCCGGGAGTGGCGGTGCCCCGGCCGGCGACCCATTGCCGACAGTGCCGAGCCATGGACCATCATCGCGGCCCCGGCGTGGCCCGACACTGGTCCATTGTCTGCTCCGGTCAGTCCCGGAGCGATTGCAATTGCCTGCGGAGTCGGCACGCCGCCACCTTTCTCCTGGTGCTACTGGCGGCGTTTCAACACCTCGCCGTGCCGGGAGAGGAATCTGCACCCGCCAACCGGCTCCGGGCCGGCATCCGCCGGCACGATGCGATAGGCGCTTCCCCGGTCCTCGGACAGGAACCAGATGGTTCCGTCCGGTGCCTCCCGGACATCGCGAACTCTCCTGGTTTCGGGAAACCTGATCCGTTCCACCTCCCTGAATCCGTCCAGCGGATCGATCCTGGAGATGAAATCGCTTTTCAGCGACCCGACGAACAGATGCCCCCGCCATTCGTTCCAGAGCCTGCCCGAATAGACCAGCAGACCCGAGGGGGCGATCGACGGGTCCCAATGGAATGAGGGCTGCTCCATGCCTTCCATGGCAACTCCCTCGCCGATCTTCCGGCCGGAATAGTGGACGCCATAGGAAATGACCGGCCAGCCATAATTGCGCCCGGCTTCGATCCGGTTGATTTCATCTCCGCCCCTGGCACCATGCTCGGAGATCCAGAGCCGGCCCTCCAGGTCAAGACCGGCACCCTGCGGGTTGCGGTGGCCAAATGACCAGATCTCCGGGCGGCTGCCCGCAATGCCGACAAAGGGGTTGTCATCGGGCACCGAGCCGTCACGGTTGATCCTGATCACCTTGCCATTGTGGCCGGAAAGATCCTGGGCCGAGGGCCGGTCACCCCGATCGCCCGTTGTCATGAATATTCGCCCATCAATGGCCTCGACCACCCGCGAGCCGAAATGCCGGCCGCCATCGCTTCCCGGAGCCATCTCGAACAGCAGCTTCACGCCGGTCAGGGCTCCTCCATCCGCGGCCAGCCTGCCGACCGACAGCGCGGTTCCGGTACCGCCCCGCTGCCGCCTGGCATGGCTCAGCAAGACCTGCCGGGTGGCGGCAAAATCACGCGGCACTGCAACATCAAGCAACCCGCCCTGCCCCCTGGCATGGACATCCGGAACACCGGCAACCCGGCTTCGCCGGCCATCCTGGCCAATATGCAGCAGGTTGCCAACGCGCTCGGTGATCAGCAATTCGCAACCGGGAAGAAACGCAATCGACCAGGGAACCCGCAGGTCGTCGACCATCTTCTCCACGACAACCGGAAACCCACCGGCACTCCTCTCGGCCGATGGTGCAGGGGTTGCGAGTATCAAGGACAGGATCAATGCGAATCGGAGCATGGCATGACAAGACTACACCATGACCCGGGTCTCGGGAATTTTCCGATCATCCGCCATTCCTCCTTCACCCATCATGCCGGCAGGGACCTCCACCTCCCGACACTATCGCAGCCTGCCAGTCAAACTGGCCGATCAGGTCACTTGTTGCTTGAGTTTTTCGCGGTTTTGCCATCTTCATGCAGCATGATCGCAAGCTGTTTTCACGACTCAAGATGGAGGGAACGATGATACGATTCTTGCTGGCGACCGTTTCGGTCGTCGGGCTGGCAGCAGGTGCCCATGCCCAGGATGATGTCAAGCTGGGGGTTCTGCTCGGATTTACCGGCCCGATTGAATCGCTTACACCGCCAATGGCCTGGGCGGTCGACCGGGCTGCCATGGAGGCCACCGAATCAGGTGCATTCCTGGGCGGCGCATCGGTTACGGCGGTGCGCGCCGATTCGACCTGCATAGATTCGGCAGTTGCCACTGCCGCCGCCGAACAGTTGGTGACCGCGGAGATGGTCTCGGGAATTGTCGGTGCAGACTGCTCCGGCGTAACCGGGGCGGTCCTGCAGAATGTCGCCCGGCCAAACGGCATCGTGATGATTTCGCCGTCCGCCACCTCTCCGGCGCTGTCGACCGCCGAGGATGATGGCCTGTTCTTCCGCACCGCCCCGTCGGATTCCAGGCAGGGACAGGTGATGAGCGATGTCATCATGGATCGCGGCATCACGAGCGTTGCCGTTACCTATACCAATAACGATTACGGCAAGGGGCTGGCTGACAGTTTTGCTGCCGCGTTCACCAATGATGGAGGCACGGTGACGGTCTCGCTCGCCCACGAGGACGGCAAGGGCGACTATTCGGCCGAGATCGGCACCCTGGATGCCGCCGGTGGCGAGGCGCTGGTCGTTGTCGGCTATCTTGACCAGGGCGGGCTTGGCGTGATCCAGGGTTCACTCGATTCCGGCGCATTTGACGTCTTCGTGCTGCCCGACGGCATGATCGGCCCGAGCCTGGTCGACAATATCGGTGCCGATCTTGACGGATCATTCGGGCAGGCTCCGGGGTCGGACAGCGCCGGAAGCATGATGCTGGTCGATATCGCCGACAGTGCCGGAGTTGATGGCACCACCCCGTATGTTGCCGAGGCCTATGATTCTGCCGCCCTGATCATACTTGCCATGCAGGCCGCCGGATCGTCGATGAGCGCCGACTACAAGGACATGATCTTCAGCGTGGCCAACGCGCCGGGCGAAGTCATCCTTCCTGGTGAAATCGGCAAGGCACTGAAGATTCTCGCCGATGGCGGCGAAGTCGACTACTCGGGCGCATCCGACGTGGAGTTGATCGGACCCGGTGAGGCGTCTGGCAGGTTTGCCGAGCATGAGGTTGCCGATGGTGCCTTCAACGTTGTCGGCTATCGTTGAGTCGTCATCCAGGACGGGCGGCTGCATGGCCGCCCGCCTGTTTCAGGCTCCCAGCGCGGCCTCCGGTCAGGGCTGATCCACCGCCGTGATCACCACCCGTAATCTGACCAGGAAATTCGGCGGGGTCACGGCCGTCGACAGCGTTTCACTTGAAATCGGCACTGGCTCGATTACCGGGCTGATCGGGCCCAACGGCGCCGGCAAGACGACGCTGTTCAATGTCATAGCCGGGGCCATGGCACCGACATCCGGCGTGGTACTGCTCGACGGTGAAGACATCACCGGCACGCCTCCGCATGAGCTGTTTGCCAGGGGGGTGCTGCGGACATTCCAGGTTGCCCATGAATTCTCGTCGCTGACGGTGCGGGAAAACCTGATGGTCGTGCCGGGAAACCAATCCGGGGAGAAGCTGTGGAATGCCTGGTTCCGGACCGGCAGGATCCGGGCCGAGGAAAAGGCAATCAGCGACAAGGCCGATGAAGTCCTGGAATTTCTGACATTGTCGCACCTGGCGCAGGAGAAAGCCGGCAACCTGTCAGGGGGGCAGAAAAAGCTGCTGGAGCTGGGCCGCACGATGATGGTTGATGCCAGGCTGGTTTTTCTCGACGAGGTCGGTGCCGGTGTGAACCGGACCTTGCTCAAGACCATCGCCCAGGCGATTCTCCGGCTCAACCAGCATCACGGCTATACATTCTGCATGATCGAACATGATTTCGACCTGATATCGCTGCTGTGCGATCCGGTCATCGTGTTGGCAGAGGGCCGGATCCTCGCCGAGGGCCCTGCCCCGGACATCAGGGCAAACGAACAGGTCATCGAGGCCTATCTGGGGCGCGGCTCCACGCGATCCCGGCCACAGGGAGATGCCGGGATTGCCTGAATTGACCGGCAGGTTGCCTGCGCCGCCAGGCTGGCCGGGGCAACGTCCAGCCCTGCCGTCCGGGCTGGCGAAACTGCCTGGAGGCCGACGGCCGGGAATGGTGGGTTGAGTTTCCTGGAATGCAGTGGCCTGACCGGCGGCTATGGAGGGGCCGACATCATTCACGATGTCGACCTGTCGGTCGACAGGGGCAGGATTGCTGTCGTTGTCGGGCCCAATGGCGCTGGAAAATCCACGGTCATGAACACCATTTTCGGCCTGCTTGACTTGCGGAATGGCACGATCGTCTTCGATGGCACGGACATCACCGGATTGTCGCCACAGGAACGGGTGGCACGGGGAATGGCCTTTGTCCCGCAGACCCGCAACATCTTTGCCACCCTGACTGTCGAGGAAAATCTCGAAATGGGTGCGTTTCTGCGCCGGGATGACATTTCCGGCACCATGGAACAACTGTTCGGATTGTTTCCGGTCCTGCGCGAGAAACGCTCGCAGCCGGCTGGTGAACTGTCCGGCGGACAGCGGCAGCAGGTTGCGCTGGGGCGAGCACTGATGACCTCTCCCAAGCTGCTGATTCTCGACGAACCGACTGCAGGGGTGTCACCGATCATCATGGACGAGGTGATGGGCCGGATTTGCCAGATTGCCGGGACCGGGGTGGCGGTGCTGATGGTCGAGCAGAATGCCCGCCGCGCGTTGGAGATTGCCGATGTCGGACTTGTCCTGGTCCAGGGCAGAAACAGGTTCACCGATAGCGGAACCGCCCTCCTGGCCAATGCCGAAGTCCGCAAGTCGTTTCTTGGGGGTTGATTGCGGATGGACCTGCTGAACGCCTTCATCATCCTGGCCAATTTCGTGCTGATCCCTGCCATCTCCTATGGCAGCCAGCTGGCGCTGGGGGCGCTGGGGGTGACCCTGGTCTATGCAGTGCTCAGATTCGCTAATTTTGCCCATGGCGACACCATGGCCTTCGGATGCATGACTGCCGTGTTCGGGACATGGTGGCTCCAGTCTCTGGGGGTCGACCTCGGCCCCTTGCCGACAGCATTGCTGGCATTGCCGATATCGATAGCCGTAACCGCCGGCCTCGTGGTTCTGACCGACCGCCTGGTCTACCGGCACTACCGCAGGATCAAGGCTCCACTTGTCACCTTCGTCATTGTCTCGTTCGGGGTCATGCTGGTCGTCAACGGGCTGGTCAGGCTGATCATCGGACCGGGTGAGCAGCGATTCCTCGATGGTGCCCGCTTCATCATCTCCGTCCGGGAGTTCAAATCCCTCACCGGGCTGCAGGAAGGGCTGGCATTCAAGACCACCCAGGGCATCACCATCGTCTCCGCCCTGGTGCTGATGGCAGCCCTGTTCTGGTTTCTCAACCGGACCCGGACCGGCAAATCCATGCGCGCCTATTCCGACAATGAAGACCTGGCGCTGCTGTCCGGGATCAATCCGGAACGGGTGGTCGTGATCTGCTGGATCATTTCCGGAAGCCTTGCCGCCATCGCCGGAACGCTTTACGGTCTCGACAAGATTTTCAAGCCGTTCACCTATTTCCAGCTGCTGCTGCCGATCTTCGCTGCCGCGGTCGTCGGTGGCATGGGCAATCCCGTTGGCGCGGTGGTGGGAGGGTACCTGGTGGCGCTGTCGGAAATCACTATCACCTATGCTTTCAAGAAGGTGGTTGGCTACCTGCTTCCGGATGGGTGGCAGCCCGATTCGCTCCTGCAACTGCTGTCAACCGACTACAAGTTCGCGATCTCCTTCGTGATGCTGGTCATCGTGCTGCTGTTTCGGCCAACCGGCCTGTTCAGGGGGCGGGTATTTTGACCTGGCGCGACCTTGTCTATTTCCTGGCCGCCGTTGCCCTGGTCGTCGGTGCCGGGCTGACCCAGAGCTGGAATGTCGCCCTGGCAATCCTGAATTTCGGACTGATCTCGGCCATCCTGGCAATCGGTGTCAACATCCAGTGGGGTTATGCCGGGTTGTTCAATATCGGCATTACCGGGTTCGTGGCCCTGGGCGGTCTTGCCGTCATCGTCGTCTCCACGCCGCCGGTCGTCGATGCCTGGCATGCCGGCGGGGCCAGGGTGATCCTGGCACTGGCAGTTGGCCTCGCCACCATCCTCGCCGCCATGGCCGCCTGGACGCGCCTCAATCCCGGCAAGGCCCGGGTGCTGGCAATGGTCGCGGTACTGGCTATTGGCCTGTCGCTCTACCGATGGCTGTTCGACCCGGCGGTGCTGGCCATTGAAAGCGTCAATCCGGCCGGAACCGGGTTTCTCGGGGGGCTCGGGCTCCCGGTCCTCCTTGCATGGCCGGTCGGCGGCCTGCTTGCCGCCATTGCCGCGGTGGTCATCGGCAAGGTCGCCCTGGGATTGCGATCGGACTACCTGGCAATCGCTACCCTGGGCATTGGCGAGGTCGTAGTCGCGGTGCTCAAGCACGAGGACTGGCTGACACGCGGGGTCAAGAACGTGTCCGGACTACCGCGACCTGTCCCCTACGAGGTCGATCTGCAGGCCACGGGCTGGTTCATCGACGCTGCCCACCGCCTTGGCGTGGGCCCGGTCGAGGCATCCTCGATTTTCGTGAAGCTGTGCTATGCCGGCCTGCTGGTCACGGTGCTGGCGGTGCTGCTGTTCCTGTGCGAACGGTCACTCTATTCGCCATGGGGGCGCATGATGCGGGCCATTCGCGAAAACGAGACCGCCGCCGGAGCCATGGGCAAGGATGTCAAGACGCGTCACCTGCACGTATTCGTGCTCGGTTCGGTGATATGCGGAATTGCCGGTGCCATGGCAACCACCCTTGACGGACAGTTCACACCGGCAACCTACCAGCCCCTTCGCTTTACCTTCCTGATCTGGGTCATGGTCATCGTCGGCGGTTCCGGCAACAACTGGGGGGCCATTCTCGGCGGCATGATCATCTGGTTCTTCTGGATCGAGGTCGAACCGATCGGAGCATTCCTGCTGGACGCCGCCACGTCCTGGATGGGATCCGACTCGCCGGTCCGGGCACATCTCATGGACTCTGTTGCCCATATGCGTTTCCTGACCATGGGCCTGATCCTGATCCTGGTGATGCGTTTCCGTCCACATGGGCTGATTCCCGAACGATGACAGGACAGTCCGGCTTGAAAACACCTCTCTCGACTGAACCCGGAACAAGGAACAACAAATGAAGACAAGCGTGCAGGCATGCGTGATCGGCGGCGGTGTGGTCGGATGCTCGGTGCTCTACCACCTGACCAGGTATGGCTGGACCGAGGTCTCGCTGATCGAGCGTTCGGCACTGACCTCGGGATCGACCTGGCATGCGGCCGGCGGATTTCATACGCTGAACGGCGATACCAACATGGCCGCCCTGCAGGGTTATACGATCGGGCTTTACCAGGAACTCGAGGCCATCACCGGCATGTCATGCGGCCTGCATCATGTCGGTGGAATCACCCTTGCCGACAGCCGGCAACGGATGGACATGTTCAAGGCCGAACGGGCCAAGCATCGTTTCATGGGGTTGCAGACCCACCTGGTGGACCGGGACGACATTCGCAAACTGGCGCCGCTGGCCGACCTGGATGGCATCATCGGCGGGCTCTACGACCCGCTCGACGGCCATCTCGACCCGTCCGGCACGACCATGGCCTATGCCAGGGCGGCCCGAATCGCCGGAGCCGAGATCGTCACCGACAACCCGGTTGTCGAAACCAGCCAGCGCCCGGACGGGAGCTGGAACATCGTTACCCGGAATGGCACCATTCACGCCGAACATGTCATCAATGCCGCCGGCCTCTGGGCGCGCGAGGTGGGCATGATGGCCGGCGTGTATCTTCCGCTTCACCCGATGGAGCACCAGTACCTGGTTACCGAGGACATTCCCGAGATCGCGAACTCCGACACCGAGCACCCTCATGTGCTGGACCCGGGCGGCGAGAATTATCTTCGGCAGGAGGGAAAGGGACTCTGCATCGGCTTCTACGAACAGAATTGTCAGGCCTGGGCGATCGACGGCACCCCGCCGGATTTCGGCCATGAATTGCTGCCCGACAACCTGGACCGGATCTCGGACTCGATCGATCACGCCTATCTCCGCTACCCGGCCTTGCAGCGGGCGGGGATCAAGCGCATCATCAACGGCCCGTTCACATTTGCCCCGGACGGCAATCCCCTGATCGGCCCGGTCCCCGGGTTGCGGAACTACTGGTCGGCCTGCGGTGTCATGGCCGGGTTCTCCCAGGGCGGCGGGGTTGGCGACATGCTGGCGCAGTGGATGATCGCCGGCGAACCCGAGCGCGACACGCTGGCCCTTGACGTGGCCAGGTTCGGGCCGTGGATCAGCACGGCCTACACGCTCGAGAAGGTCAATGAATTCTACCGCCGCCGGTTTTCGGTGGTCTATCCGAATGAAGAACTGCCGGCAGCACGTCCGCTCAACACCTCGCCGATGCACGGGGTCTGGGACCGGCACAACGCGGTATTCGGCGCCCAATTCGGCACCGAGGTGGTCAATTACTTTGCCCTGCCCGGACAGCCCCGCTACGAGACTCCGTCATTCCGCCGCTCGAATGCCTGGGAGGCAACCAGGCGTGAGGTGCTGGCGGTGCGAAACCGGGTCGGCATCAACGAGATCCAGAATTTCGGCAAGTTCCGGGTCACCGGAGCCGGGGCGCGGCCTTGGCTGAACCGCCTCCTCGCCGGCCGCATCCCCCTTCCCGGCCGGGTGTCACTCTCGCCCATGCTGTCGCCGAAGGGACGAATCATCGGCGACTTCACGGTCAGCTGTCTTTCCGAGCAGGAATTCCAGCTCACCTCCTCCTATTCGGCGCAGGCATTTCACCTTCGCTGGCTGATGCGCAATCTCCCCGACCCGGGCGTCACTGTCGAGAACGTGTCGGACCGGCGAATCGGGTTTCAGGTCGCCGGCCCGAATTCCCGGATGCTGCTTGCGCGGGCCACGCCGAGCGATGTTTCGGCCGAGGCTTTCCGCTTCCTTGACTGCCGCCGGATGCAGGTTGGCCTGGTGAACTGCATCGTGCAGCGCATCTCCTTTACCGGCGGCCTGGGCTATGAAGTCTACTGCGATGCGGCGGCGCTGCGATCGGTTTACGATACGCTGATGGCGCATTCGGACGGGCTGGGGCTGGTGCCTTTCGGCATGCGCGCCATGATGTCACTGCGCCTGGACAAGTTCTTCGGCTCATGGCTGCGTGAATACTCGCCGGACTACACGCCCGGTGAGACCGGGCTTGACCGTTTCATCGCCTGGGGAAGGAATGACGACTTCGTTGGCCGGGCGGCAGCCGAACATGAACGGCGGGTTGGAAGTGGCAGGAAAATATGCGCGTTTGAAGTTGATGCCCTCGATGCGGATGTCGTGGGGTACGAACCGGTCTGGGTCGATGGCAAGGTTCTCGGTTTCTGCACCTCGGGCGGATATTCACATTTTGCCGACAAATCGGTCGCTCTGGGATTCGTCCCGGCCTCACTGGCATCGGACGGACTCGAGGTCGAGATCGAGATCCTGGGTGAAATGCGGCCGGCGAGGCTGATCACCAGGCAACTCTATGATGCAGATGGCACGATCATGCGCGGTTGAGCCGTGAACCGGCGCCGACCGGGTGGCCGGGCGTTGGCAGGACATGCAATGGCCAAGGGGAGTCGATGATGCCGGCCCGCATTGCAGTCGTCATTCCGGCTGCCGGCTCGTCATCGAGGATGGGCGGATCCGACAAACTGCTCGAACAGGTCGGCGGAATCCCGTTGCTGCGCAGGACGGCGCTGGAAGCCATTCATTCGGATGCAACCGCGGTGCTGACTACCATTGGCGGATATCAACGTGACAGGCGGCGGGCATTGATCGGGTTGAAATGCAGGAAGGTCCGGGTCGACAGGCCGGAGCTCGGTATGGCGAATTCACTCCTGTCGGGAATCGCCAGGATACCCCGGGGCAGCGAAGGGGTGATGATCCTCCTTCCGGACATGCCGGAAATCCGGTGCAGTCATATCAACCAGGTCATTGCCCGGTTTCAGCCCGACAGGATTGTCCGGGGCACCGACGACAATGGCAATCCGGGACACCCGGTCATCATCCCTGCCATGCTGTTTCCGTTTCTTGTCATGCTCTCCGGCGACCAGGGCCTTCGGGACGTGATCAGGGAGCGTGGCATGGAATGCCTGCATGTCGAATTGCCCGGGATGGTCAGCCGGTTGGACCTGGATACCAGGGCCGACTGGGTCGCCTGGCGGCGGGGCTGAAGGGGTGGTGGTGCGGGCGGAGGGAATCGAACCCTCACTGCCTTTCGGCAAACGGATTTTCTTACCAGCTTCGGCTTTCGCCGCCTCCACGGAGGTGAAGTTCGTGGTCTGGACTATCCCTTCACCCTGGCCATCATGGCGTTAGGTGCCACCCGTCTAGTCTCTACACCTTCCTGGGCTGCGCCCAGGCTTGGCTCGGGATTGCCATGCCAAAGGATCCCCCGAATTTGAGTGGTTCTACTCCCCCGGTTTCCCGGAGGGCACCCAGATACCCAAGTCCGTCGCGTCTACCGTTCCGCCACGCCCGCCAGCCCCCGTATACAAGCGGCCATTCCCGGCAACAATATCCTCCGGCGACATTCCCGCCCTTGCGGTGTGAAACCAACACGGCAAACACGCTACATGGTCATTTGCCGAGTGCCTTCATCTTCTGCCTGTTATCAGGCTTTTACAGTCGTTCATGGCACAGAGCGATGACCGCCGGTCATGTGAGGGCCCGAGATCGACGAGACCTGGCGCCACCTGCCCGACGACCATGATCGTCACGACCCGCAACGAACTGTCAACGAAGGGCCGGACAACACCGGCCCCGGCATGGTGTGTTGGCGGCCGGCAGATGCCGGACCTGCCGGTGATGTCCTGGCTTCCGGGCAGCTTCTGCTCAGGAGGGTCGAAATCTCTGCAGATAGGCCAGGTCCACGATTTGCGGCGGTCGGATGAAGGCGACCGCGACCCTGCTTCCCCGCTGCATGCTCGGATTGCCCGCGGGCCTCAGGGCGACTTGCGCCCTGAACTCGCCGCCATCGGAGCGCAGCCCCAGCATCGCTTCCTGCCTGTTCCTGCCGGGCTCGGTCCTTTCGATGGTCGCGGCCAGCGTGCCGGCACCGAAGGTGTGTGCCGACCGGGTGTCGGTCACCGCAAGGTCACCGGCCTGGAATGACAGCGCAATCTCCATCCCCGGCTCGAGCCCGCCTGCCGACCGGGCCAGGATGTCGGAATTGCCGATCCTGCAGGAGGTGAATCCTTCCCCCAGCGCCCTGACCACCTCGGCCCGCAGGAATTGCTGCTGCCCGGAGCGGGAGTTGAGTTCGACCCCGCCCCTGCCAACGACCCGCCCTTCCTGCACCACCAGGATATTGTCCACCAGTGAGCGGAGCTCGTCGCTTGAATGCGAGATGTAGATTGCCGGGATGCCGAAGGTCGAGATGACCCGCCTGAGATAGGGAATGATCTCGTCCTTGCTCTGGCCGTCGAGCGAGGCCAGCGGTTCATCCAGCAACAGCAACTGCGGGGCCGACAGAAGCGCCCTCCCCAGGGCAACCCGTTGCTGCTCGCCACCTGACAGGTTCTGGATCTTGCGCGCCAGCAACGGCTCCAAATCGAGTGCATTGCCGACCTCTTCCCAGCGCGGGCCCTTTCGACCCCGGCGGCGGCGATGTCCGTAACCCAGATTCCGCTCGACACTGAGATGCGAAAACAGGCGTCCATCCTGGAAGACAATACCGGCAGCGCGCTGGTGAGCCGGCACGAAGATCCCCGATTCGGTATCCATCCATTTTCGACCGCGGAAGCTGACGGTGCCGGTCGCCGCCCGCTCGATGCCGGCGATCACCCGGATGATCGTGCTCTTCCCGGCACCGCTCTCGCCTTCCAGCCCGGTGACACCCTCGAGCGGAATCGACTCGGTCACATCCAGGGTGAATTTCGGAAACCCGACCTGGATCGAGATCCGGAGAGTGTCCTCAGATTTCATCGTAATGCCGGTATCTGCGGTTGATGACGAACAGCAGCATCATGGCTGCAAACGCGAATGCCAGTGTTCCGAGAGACAGGATGTGGGCCCGTTCATAATCGAGGGTCTCGACACTGGTATAGATATCGATGGAGATCACCCTGGTGTGATCCGGGATGTTGCCACCCACCATCAGGATGACCCCGAACTCGCCGACCGAATGCGAAAAGGCCAGGACGCCGGCGGTCAGGAAACCCCGCTTGGCCAATGGCACCGCAACCGTGAAGAATGCATCCAGCGGCCTGGCGCCCAGGCTGGCCGCGGTCTCCATCGCCCTCTTGCCGACCTTTTCGAAGGCGGCCTGCAATGGCTGCACCGCGAATGGGAAGGAATGCAGCACTGCGGCGACCAGTATTCCGGTGAACGAAAAGGCCAGCGTGTCGCCGGTCAGGCGGACCCAGGCGCCGCCGATCGGTGAATCGGGATTGAACAGCACCAGCAGGTAGAATCCGAGCACGGTCGGTGGCAACACCAGCGACAGGGCGGTGACGGATTCCACGATCGGTTTCAGCCGGCTGCCGGTATTGGCAAGCCACCATGCCAGCGGCGTGGCAACCAGCATCAGGATGGCGGTTGACGCAACCGCCAGCTTGAGGGTGACCGTTACCGACCCGTAGTCAAACATCGTCACCCGGCAGATCGTATCCGAACTCGCGAATGATGTCCCTGGCAGCCTCGCCCTTCAGGAACTCGAAAAACGCCGCCGCCGCCTGGTTTCCCCTGGCCCGGAGTGTGAGAACCGCATCCTGGACAATCGGGTCGTGATATTCCTCCGGAACCGTCCAGCCGGCTCCGACCCGGGCATCCGGACGGTTTGATACCTGGGACAGTGCCACGAAGCCCAACTCGACATTGGCGGTCTGCACGAAGGCATAGACCTGTCCGACACTCTCGGCGAAGATCAGTTTCGGCTCGACGGTGCTGGTCAATCCGGCAACCTCGATGGTCTCCAGGGCCGCCTCCCCATAGGGAGCCAGCGCCGGATTGGCAATCGCTATCCTGCGGACCGACGGATCCACCATCATCGACGCACCGGTCTCCTCGATCCGATGGCCATGCTTGGACAACAGGACCAGCCTGCCGACCGCATAGGTGAATCTCGAACCGGGAAGGATCAGCATGTCCTGTTCGAGCCGCACCGGGTGTTTCCGGTCGGCCGACAGAAAGGCGTCAAAGGGCGCACCATTCGAGATCTGGGCGAACAGCCGGCCGGTCGAGCCGGTGGTCATGATGATCCGGTGATCATGACGCTGCTCGAATTCATGAACCAGCCTCTCGGCCGCATGGGTGAAATTCGCCGCCACCGCGATCAGCGCCTCACCGGCAACGACCGCCGGCGGCGGCACGGCCAGCGCCACGGCAACGGCCAGGCCGAGGGCCGGTTTCCGGATGAGGGCGGTGGGTGACATGTCATCCTCGGGATTGAACCGGGTCGAACAACCATCGAGACGGCAGTCAAGACCGGCAGTCACTGCATGGAATGGTGCCCGAGGCGAGACTCGAACTCGCACGATTCATCATCGGGGGATTTTGAGTCCCCTGCGTCTACCAATTCCGCCACCCGGGCCGAGCGGCACTATTAGACTTCCGGGTCTTGGTCGTCAATGTGGCCTCGCAGACGGCTCGAGGGCAGACCGGGTCCAGGCCGGGCAACAGGAATGGCCCACACGGCCCGGAACTCGCCGGCCTGCCGGGTGCCGCCTCGACAGATCGTGACTGCCGGCAAGCGGGCAGGATGCCGGAATGGCATCGCCCGGCAGGGCTGCGAACCGTACAGGTCAGAACAGGGATCCGAATATCAGCACCGGCGCCAGGAGCGGGAGGATTTCGGCACCGGCCAGCGCCAGGATCATCACCCGCGAAAGGACGGACTTGAATCTCCTGAACAGGATGATCGACAATGCAAGGCAGACCAGCCCTTCCAGTGTCCCGACAATGGTTCCATGGTGGTTCGGGTCCCAGTAACTGATCGGGCTGCTGAACACCCAGTCGCTGAGCGGCCAGAAATGCGCACGTCCATCATCATGATGCAGCGGAAAATCCAGGACCAGGTGAAGCAGCCCCGCCAGCCCCAGCGCCAGCAGCCAGCCACGTCGCAGCCAGAATCCGGCCAACACCACGCCGGCCCAGACAAAGACCGAGTTGTCGATCGAGAATACGCGCTGCCAGCTTTCCGAGAAGTAGAGTTGCCCGAAAACGATTCCCGGCGGGATGTTCTGGACATACAGGGCATAGGACCCCATCAGGTAGAGCGAGAGATCGGGCAGCAGCGAGCCGGCCAGTATGGCGACATTGATTCCCGGCGCTCCGGGGCGCGACATGGCGGCCATGCCCAGGATGAGATGTGCGGGCGTGTTCATGAACGCCGGAACTACCGGCGATGGCAGGAGTCGGCAATACGCAAATCCGGGCCGGAGGCCGGCAGCGGTACCGACCCGAACCCCTCGCCATGGACCGACTGGTCGGCACGCACCGGAACACGGCCGCCATTCCGGAGAGTTTCGGCCGGGCGGCGGTTGTCGTTCCCCGGCCAGGCATGGCATCGTCCATGACGGCCCGGCCGCGAAGGCTGGCGGCGAGCGACACTCGATTGAAACCGGACCCGGTTTCTCCTATCGACCGTTCATGCGTCTGAACGGGCAACACTCTCGATGTTGGTGGCCATGATCCTCCGAAGGCTCTACGACTGGACAGTGACCCTCGCCGGCCATCGGCGGGCGGTCCCGACACTGGGAGTTGTCAGCTTCCTGGAGAGCTGGATATTCCCGGTCCCGCCCGATGCAATGCTGGTTCCGATGGTGATAGCCCGGCCCGACCGCGCCTATCTGGCCGCATCGGTCTGTCTTGCCGGGTCGATCGCCGGCGGCCTGGTCGGATACCTGATCGGCGCCCTCATGTTCGAACAGGTTGCCTTGCCACTGCTGACGATGCTGGGCCAGGCTGGCCGGTTCGACGAATTTGCCGAGCGCTACAACGAGCAGGGATTTCTTGTCGTTCTCATGGCCGGCTTCACGCCGTTTCCGTACAAGGTGATCACGATCCTGTCAGGCTCGACCGGCCTGTCACTTCCCCTGTTCCTGCTGTCGAGCCTGGCCGGGCGCGGGGTGCGCTTCTTTCTCATTGCAATGTTGCTGCGCCGATACGGGGATGGCCTGCGGATGTTCATCGAAAGACGCCTCGGGCTGGTCACGGTACTGGCGGGCCTGGCCCTGGTGGCGCTGGGCGTGATCCTGGGAGCCGGATGATGGGATCGAGACTGCCGCTGTTCGGAATTGCCGGCTCGTCAGCCCTGCTGGCCTATGTTCTCGGCGCCCAGTACCTGCAGGGGCTGGACCCCTGCCCGCTATGCATCTGGCAACGTTGGCCCCATCTGGCGGCCATCCTGCTCGGACTGGCGGCGATGGTGGCGCAAAGGCGCAGCCTGTTTGTCCTGCCGGCGGTGGCACTGCTGGCCGGCACGGCCATCGCCGGCTATCATGTCGGGGTCGAACAGCAATGGTGGGCGGGTCTCGAGAGTTGCGCCGGCCGGCCAATGGGTTCGATGTCCGGCGCCGACCTCCTGAACTTTTCGAACCCCGTGACCGTCACCCGCTGCGACGAGGTGGTCTGGAGTTTCCTGGGATTGTCGATGGCGGCCTGGAACGCGCTCGCCTCGGCCGGGCTGGCAGTCGCCTGGATATTGGCAGCATGGCCGCCGGGCCGGATCACGAATCGCCCGGGCTGACATCCGGGCCGGGCCTGCCGGGCTCCGGCTCAGTCATCCTCCAGTTCGGCATCCCAATACAGGAAATCGATCCAGCTCTCGTGAAGGTAATTCGGCGGAAACCGCCGGCCGGCATTCAGCAATTGTCCAACCGATGGCTCGAAGGGCTGCCTCCTCAGCGTTACGACGCTGTCATCCGGAAGACGGTTTCCCTTCTTCAGGTTGCAGCCGGAACAGGCGGCAACCACGTTTGTCCAGACAGTCCGTCCGCCTTTCGATTTCGGAATGACGTGGTCAAACGTCAAATCGCCTTCCGAGCCGCAATACTGGCAGCAGAATTCGTCCCGCAGGAACAGGTTGAACCGGGTAAATGCCGACACATTGGCCGGCTTGATGAATTTCCGGAGCGCAACCACCGATGGCAGGCGGAACTCGGTCGAGGGCGAACGCACGCAGGAATCATACTCCGAGACGACATCGACGCGGTCGAGGAATGCGGCCTTCACGGATTCCTGCCAGGTCCACAGCGACAGCGGGCAATAGGAAAGCGGCCGGTAATCGGCATTCAGCACCAGCGCCGAATACCGCCGGGGACTGGCAGTGTTCCAGACGAAATTCGTTCTGAAATCCGTGTCCATGATCTCCTGCATTGCCGGTTGCCCGGGAGTTGATTCCCGGCCGGCAGCTCCAACAACCCGCTGATTCCGCCAAAATATAGGATTGCCCCGCGAAAATTATCAAGAAGGATTTGCCGGTTCGGTTGGCAGAGTGTCAATGAGTGACCGGTTTGCCCGCCCTGCCGGGGCGGCGGATGCGCAATGATGCCACTCTCCGGCATCGGCCCCTGCCCGCTCACTCCTCGTCCTGCCCGGATTCCTGGATGTCGATGGCGTGTTCCTGGGCCATGTCGACCGCGACCGGAGACGAGCTTTGGCTAACCGGGGTGAATGCGGCCAGTTGTTCCTGATCGGAGGATGGCCGCCTGATCATCCGGAACACTGCAAAGGCGGTCAGGAAGCCGGCGACGATGGCGATGTACAGGAAGAATCCGGGCGGGCCGGCAACCGTCATCATCCAGCCGACCAGCAACGGCCCGCCAATGGCCCCGATACCGTTGATGAAGATCAACCCGCCGGCGCCGGCCGCCATGTCCGATGGTTCAAGGAAGTCGTTCGTGTAGGCAATAATCAGCGAATAGAGAGGATTGGTCAGGCCACCCATCACGAATGCCACCAGCAGCAGCACCGTGAATGCATGGCCGGCGAACACGCCGAACAGCGCGGTCAATGAACAGGTGGCCGCCGCAACCAGGATCAGCAGGCGGCGGTCGACCCGGTCCGACAGCCACCCGACCGGATACTGGAGAACCATGCCGCCAACATAGATCGTGGCCACGAATATCGAAATCTGCTGCAGGTTGAGACCGGCCTCGGTTCCATAGACCGCCCCCATCCCCCACATGGCCGAGAACAGTGCCCCCAGGCAGAAACTCCCGACCGCGCCGAGCGGCGAGATCGAAATCAGCTTGCGCAGCGACATCGGCGTGGCCGTCTCGAACACCGGTGCCGGTGCAACCGAGAGCAGGATCGGTGCAAACGAAACCGATACCAGGACCGACGAGATGACGAACAGGAAGTATCCTCCCGGGTCGCCGATATTGAGCATCCCCTGGGCGGTCACGATGCCGACCATCTGGACGATGATGTAGACGGACAGCACCTTGCCCCTGGTATCATTGGTCGACGAGTCGTTCAGCCAGCTTTCGGCCACCACGTAGACGCCGGAAAAGCAGAACCCGATCACCAGCCTGAGAGAGAACCAGACATAGGGATCCGGGAAGGCTGCAAACAGCACGATGGCAGCGGAAATGAGCGAGCCCAGCGCCGCGAATACCCGGATATGGCCGACCCGCCTGATCATGGTCGGCGCCAGCCTGGAGCCGCCCACGAAACCGATGAAATATCCCGACATCACCAGGGACATGACCCCGGCCGACAATTCTTCGACCGAGCCCCGCACACCCAGCAAGGTGCCCTGCATCCCGTTGCCGATCATCAGCATCAGGATGCCGGCCTGCAGGGCCCAGGTATTCTTGAGAACTTGGAACATGGCAAACCGAATCTTTCGCTTCCATTAGCGCGATTCCCGGAAATTTCATGCATGAAATCGACATGCGAACGACGATTTTCAACCCGGGACGAGTTCGCCGCCCGGCAAGCCGAACAGACCCCGCCGCCTGGCCCGGGAAATGGGCGTGAACCCCTCTCAACGCCTCAGCAGCAGCGAGCCGTCGCCATAGGAATAGAACCGGTATTGCCGCTCGATTGCCGTTCGGTAGACACGCTGCATTTCCGGGATTCCCAGGAATGCCGCCACCAGCAGGATCAGCGTCGATCTTGGCAGGTGAAAATTGGTGATCAGGCCGTCCACCAGCTGAAATCGGAAACCCGGTCGGATGAAAAGATCAGTGCATCCCTTCCACTCGCTGACCCGGCCATCATCATCAGCGGCAGTCTCCAGCAACCGCAGGGCCGTGGTACCGACGGCGATGATCCGACTGCCCCGGGCCCGGGTTTCGTTGATTTCCTCCGCCGCCCCGGCTGAAATCTCGCCCCGCTCGGCGTGAATTCGATGATCGGACATGTCGTCGGCCCGGATCGGGAGGAATGTTCCTGCCCCCACATGAAGAGTGACTGTCGAGTGGGTCACGCCGCGTGTTGCCAGGCGACCGAGCAGCCACTGGTCGAAATGCAAGGACGCGGTCGGCGCTGCCACCGCTCCCGGATTGCGGGCGAGCACCGTCTGGTAATCCTCCCGGTCGCGCTCGTCGGCATCCCGCCTTGACCGGATGTAGGGAGGCAGGGGGACGGATCCGGCAGTCAGCAGGCAGGCCTCGAATTCCTCCTTCCGGCAATCGAATTCGACGATGAAATGGTCGTCATGGCGGCCGAGCACCCGGCAGCCGAGTTCCGGCGATATCTCGATCACGTCTCCTGCCCGAAGACGGCGAGCCGGCCTGGCAAGGACCCGCCAGCTGCCATCGGGATTTTCCTGGTCAAGATTGATCGAGATCCCGACCGACTCGCCCCCCTCGCCGCCGCGCCGGCGAATCCCCTTCAGCAAGGCAGGAATGACGCGCGTGTCGTTGAAGACCAGGTGATCTCCCTCCCGCAGCACCTCCGCAAGATCGGAGAATCGCCGATGATCGAGCAGACCGCGATCCCAGATCATCATCCGGGAACTGCGCCTGGGACGAACCGGCCGCAGCGCGATCAAATGCTCCGGGAGGTCGAAATCGAGTTCGGTCAGCCCCGATTTCACCGACATTCCTTCAATTGAAGATCTCCTGGAACACCCCGGGCGTGATGATTGTCAGCGGATTGGCACCAGCGGTCGGATTGTCGGTCGGCCCCTTGACAAAGAACGCCACGCCACCAATTCCGGCACCCTTCTTCAGCCCGAGAAACTGCAGGAAGGTCTTTCGGGCAACCTCGTTCATCGGGTTGAAGGGCGTTATGGTCCCCGCAATATCGAGGAAGGACTCCCTGGTATCCAGGAATCCCTCCATCCTGATGCCGATTGACGGACCGGCGGCAACCCCGTTGTTCAGGGTAATCCGGTCCGGGTCCAGTTCGAATTCGGCCTCGATGGTGGTGAAGGTGATACCGCTGGATACGAGATCGTCGAGCAGGCCGACGATGCTGACATAGCTCAGCACCTCGCTCAGTGTCGGCATGTCGCGAACGACTGCATTGGTTACCAGCAACTGGCCCTGGTACGACCCGGCACCGGATCTTGGCAGCAACGACAATTCCATCTCGCCGCCATGCAGGTTGTCGGTAATTCCGGCGTCACGCATCGCCGCACCGGCATCATTGGTCACGATATAGGCGGCAAGGCCCTGTTCGGACGTGGCGATTTCGATCCCGACAATCTGTCCGCCATTGATTCGGCCAGTCAGCTTGCCGCGCGCCGATCCATCGGCACTGACTTCACCAACGATTTCGGTCAGTTCGATCGTCGGCGACATGATCAGCCGGTCGAGCCTGATCGCCATCGGCAGGTCGAGCCCGCCGGTCGAGCCGGTCAAATCGACATCCCCGATCCTGGTCAGATCAATCGTCCCCCCCAGCAGTGCCACCCGAATCCGTCCCGATTCATCGGTCGCCAGCCTGACCGACGCCGAGAACCAGTCTCCGATCCTGACGCTCTCGAATTCCAGGACCGTGCCCTGGCCGGACGGCCCGGCCCGGGGTACACCTTCCGCCTCGAAGCCGTGACCGATGATCGACATCCTGGTGATCCTGGGCACCTCCTCCAGCAATCCCTCGACGACGAATTCCGTTCGCTCTCCGCCAGCGGTGGCCAGGGACAGGAGGGGGATATCCATGCCAAGCGCCCCGGCATTGGTGGTAATGCCGAACCGGGGTTGGGCCCCGGGCGCATGGGAGACGAAGAAATCTGCCGCCCGGGTGCCGTCGGACAGCCCTCCGAACCGGGTGATCCCCAGGGAATCAAGCAGGTCCCGTGACAGTTCGATGGTCCCGATCAGGAGCGAACTTCCATCCTCTCCCAACTCCAGCCGCCACTCGCCGTCTCCGGCTGCGCCATCGACAGCACCCGTGCCTGAAATCATGACTTCGTTGTTGTTGGCCCAGACAGCCAGCCGGTCGGATTCGAGCAGCACCTCCCCGGCCAGCGCGCTCGATCGAACATCGGTGATCGTTCCTCCGACCGAGAATCTCACCTCCTCGGGGCGCGGTTTCCTCACCGGCAACTGGATCGTGGAATAGCCATTTGCCAACCCCTCGGCGAAATCGGTTCCCAGGCCAGCCTTTTCCATGAACCGGAAGGGAGGGTGGTCGAGCCAGGAGAGGATTGCCTGCACCGGACCAGTGAACTTGACCCGGGTCACCGAGTCCGGCCGGTCCGCCCACATGTCGGCTACGCTGAAATCCGAGCCGGACACATCGACATCCCCGGCTTCGGCAACGGTGATGCTACCCCGTTCAAGCACGAAATGGGCCGATCTGTCGGTCAGTGTTCCAAACCCGGAAGCCGCCAGGACCGGCGGAAGTCCCGGCATGTAGCGGATGGTTGAATCGGCAAACTCGAAATTGACATGCGCCTTCCAGCCGGATTGCCCCGACAACGACAATGCCCCGTGAATGTTGCCGAGAGTGCCGTGCTCATGAACCCGTGCCACCCCGTTCCTGACGCCGGCGGCCAGTGCCGTCGGCCAATGCGAAAGCAGCGTGTCCCGATCCATGTCGCCGACGCTGAATTCCAGGCTGGCGAACCACTCGCCGTCGGCCATTTCAGCCTCGCCAGCGGCTCTCAGAACTGCGTCGCCACTGTCCAGGGTGAACCGCGTGAAGCGAAGGTAAAGGGGCTCCGGCCCGACCTGGAACGCAAGCGAGACCGATTCGATCCCGGCAGGCCCGGCAAACAGCCCGGGATCATCGATCAGGATTTCCTCCAGCTCCAGTTGCCCGGACAGGGTCGGACCGTCGGGATGGATGAAGACGATCCCGCCGCCGCGCCCGCTCCCCGTTTCGGTCTCGAGGATGATGTCGGAAATGGCGATGCGACCCGTCTCCTGCCCATAGGCAAATCTGGCGCTGGCCGAACCGACTGCGTACGGCCTGTCAATCCCCGGCAACCGGACCGTGCCACCGCCCAGGCTGATCGATCCCGTCGTCGAAACCAGCTGGCCGGTCCGGTCGAACTCGATCCGCGTCGACAACCCGACTTCGCCGGAATATCCGTCGCCCTCGGCCAACAGGATGCCCCCCAGCATCCCGGCATCAAGGATCGTGGCCGTGGCCGCAAGGCCGGTGGACCCGTCGGCAATGCCGTGCCGACCTTCGACCCCCGCATTGCCCAGCTCCATCCCGTCCCGGACCATGCCAGCCGAGGCGAGGAACCGGACAGCATCGTCGATACTCTCTGCCTCCAGCGAGCCTGCAACCAGGTCAATGCCCGATCCGGGCAGAACATCGTCCATCCGGATATCGGTTACCGATACCCGGTCCGGACCGGAGCTGGCCATGGATTCGAGGGCCATGGACAGGGAAGCAAGCGCGCCGGCCAACTGGCCACCCGGGTTTGGGCCCTGCACCGCCGGTGCCGATGAGGGACCGATGGTCAGACCCCTGGCGGCAATCCTTGACGGGCCGATATCGGCACTGAGCAGTGAACGGATCTCCACCACCACCTCGATCTCGTCGACAAGGACCGATCGCCCATGGAGAAGGCCGGTGACCTGCACCTCTTCCAGCAGCAGGGTTGGCCTGTCCTCTTCCTCGTCGACCGACAATGTCACGGCGCCGATCGTTGCCTGCCCCTGCTCGCCAATGACCGAATTCACGTAGTTCTCGACTGCAATCCGCACGGCATCCGGCACCTCGACGGGCGTCGTCGCCGATATGGGTGCTGCCGGGACGACAAGCAGCCCTACTGCAACCGCGAGCGAAGCGAGGAGACCTGAAGCCCGACCCAACGGAAATCTGCGTCGTGAATTCATGAACAACCTATCAATACCGCCATACACCAACCAGGCGACACCGCGGCAGAAGAGTCGCCGAACAAACGACCCTGCCCGGGCCTTCTCAGCATCGGGAATTCTCTCAACGGCCGACCAACTGGCTGCTGCGGTTCCGGATTCAGCAGTCCCGGGGACGGTATACCATATCGTGTTGAAAAACCATCTTGTAGACGGGAAGGTGGCTGGATATCATTTTGCCGCAATGACGCTCCGGTCAAACGGTCCGGGTTCATGCAGGTGGCAGCTGTCGAGTGACGTGACGTTCATCGACACCAGATACGTCGGAAGAGTGCTCAGCGAACAGTTCATAACCATCCGGTCGGCATCCGGACACCGAACCTTCCGGATTGGGTCAGGGTTGCTGGTCTCGGCAATTGCCGCCAGTTTCGGATTGCTGGTCTGGACGGCCTTTTCCACCGGCATGGCGATGTGGCACCTGGCCGGAGTCGATGAACCCGGCAACGGGGCGGAGAGCGGGCGGGTATCGCAGGCCGACCTCCTCGGCAGCGAGATCGCCCGGCTGGAGAAGGTGGAAACCCTGCTCGAGGACCAGCACAGCGCCATGCTCCTGGCGCTTCGGGACTCGGCTGGCAGGAAGGCAACGTCGGACTCGCTGCTGGCCGAACTCGAGCCGTCCGGCCAGGTCGACCAGGAAACCGTCGAGGTGAATGGCGGGGGCGATCATGTTCTGCTGGCGCTGAACCGGACCGTCGATGAACTTGTCGCATCCAGGCGACGGAACGAGGAACTGGAGGGGAAGGTGCAGTCTCTCCAGCAGGAATCACGGAGGGTGAAATCCGTTGTCCTGCGCCTGGCCGCAGCAATCAGCTCGGCAACCGAGCGCATCGAGAATGAACTTGCCCGGCTGGATCAGTCTCCCGAGAACCTGGTCAGGGAGATCCGCGGGAGTCATGCCGGGCGTGGCGGGTGGCTGGATGAGATCGACGTGCAGGGGTCCGGGCCGGACTCGGCAAGCCAGGACCTTCTTGCAACCATGATCGCGTCACTGGCCAGGGATATCGACCGGCTGGACATGACCAGGCTTGCGTATCTGTCCGCCCCCTTCGGGCATCCGGTACCGGACAGGAGAGTCCGCCTGTCCAGCGGGTTCGGCATGCGGATGCACCCCCTGTCCAACACGCGGCAATTTCATGAAGGGGTCGACTATGCCGCAGCCACGGGGACCCCGGTGCGCGCCACGGGAGATGGTATTGTCACCTTTGCCGGCTGGGATGGAGGGTTTGGCAGGAGTGTCCAGATCAGGCATGTCGGCGGCACCGAGACCCGGTATGGCCATCTGGACAAAATTCACGTCGATCGGTGGCAAAAGGTTTCCAGAGGAGACCATATTGGTGATATAGGGTCGACGGGCAATTCGACAGGCCCTCACCTCCACTACGAAGTTCGTGTAGGCGAGAAGCCCGTTGATCCATTGAAATTCATCAGGATGCATTGAAAATGTTTACCAACCGAAAGAGCAACGACAACCCTGGACAACTCCAGCAGCCAAACGACCAGCCTTCGAAATCACCGCAGGTTTCACGGCAACCGGCGGCGGGGACCAAGAGCGCCAAGGGAAGCGGACACCCTTCAACCCTGTCGACCGATCTCTTCATCAAGGGCAACCTCAAGACCGAGAGCGACATCAAGATCGAAGGCCAGGTGGAAGGCGATGTCAGGGCAAGGCTGGTCACCATCGGGGAGCACGCCACCATCAGGGGGCAATTGATGGGCGACGAGGTCGTGATCAACGGCCGGGTCATCGGCAAGATCAGGGGTATCAAGGTCAGGTTGAACTCGGGTGCCCGCGTCGAAGGCGACATCATTCATGAAACGATTGCCATCGAAGCCGGTGCCCATTTCGAGGGATCGGTCAAGCGCCAGGACAATCCGCTTGCCGAACATGTGGCCCCGACCTCGGCGACGCGTGTCAAGCGCGGGCCCAAGGAGCAGGGCGGCACGTAAGCTGCCGCGCGCATTGTCGGTCGGCAAGACACCCCCGGCAGCATGATCACCTCGCCCTGCCATCGGCAGGGTTGATCTGACCCCAACCGTCGGCAATCACGCGTGCCGGATCACTTGTTCCCGGCGCGGCCGGTGGCGTTCCGGGCAAGGACGGAGGCCATGAACTCGTCGAGGTCTCCGTCGAGCACGGCCTGGGTATCGGAGGTTTCGATCTGGGTCCGGAGATCCTTGACCAGCCGGTACGGGGTCAGCACGTAGGATCGTATCTGGTTGCCCCATCCGGCATCACCTTTCTGGCTGTGAATCTCCTGCATCTGCTCATTTCGCCTGTTCAACTCGATCTCGTAGAGCTTCGACCTCAGGGCCGCCAGGCAGATGGCCCGGTTCTGGTGTTGGGATTTCTCGGACGAGGTCACGACAATGCCGGAGGGAATATGGGTCAGCCGGACCGCCGAATCGGTCTTGTTGACATGCTGTCCACCCGCCCCTGACGCCCTGAAGGTGTCGACCCTGAGATCTGCCGGGTTGATCTCGATTTCGATGCTGTCATCGACGACCGGGTAGACCGTCACCGAGCTGAAGGAGGTATGGCGCCGGGAATTGCTGTCGAAAGGGGAGTTCCTGACCAGCCGGTGCACGCCCGATTCCGATTTCAGCCAGCCGAAAGCGTGCTTCCCGATCACCTTCATGGTCACCGATTTGTATCCGGCCTCGCCATCGCGGTTGGCAGCTATGGTCTCGATCTCGTAGCCCCGCCGCCTGGCCCATTTTTCATACATCCGCGCCAGCATCATGGCCCAGTCGCAGGATTCGGTTCCACCGGCACCGGCATTGATTTCCAGGAAGGCGTCATTCGCGTCAGCCTCGCCGCTCAACAGGGCTTCAAGCTCCATTTTCCCGGCCCGGGCCTGCAACTCGTCGAGGGTGGACACAACCTCTTCCAGCAACTCCTCATCCGCTTCCGATTCGGCAAGTTCGATCAGGGCAATGATGTCATCGAATTCGCCCTGGAGGGAATCGAGCATCTCGAGCGAATCAGCCAGCGACTGCCGCCTCCGCATGACGGCCTGCGCCCGGTTGCGGTCACTCCAGAAACCGGGATCTTCCGACATGGCATTGAACTCGGCCAGCTTCCTCTCGACGGCAGGCCGGTCAATCCGCGCCGTCAGCAATTCAAGCGACTTGCCGATCGCATCCACCGAGTTCTGAAAATCTGCTCTCATCTTTCCATGTTGCCCGTTGCCGGCGCCTGCCGGGCTGGCCGGGGCAATCCATTCTGCCATTGTTGTTGTCAGCGCTCGCCGGGCCTGCCTGGCAATCCACACCGCCAGTGCCGCCGCCCGGGCAGGCCAGGGTGCGATACATGGTGCAGAATCGAGAGGAGTTCAAGAAGATCGGGTTTGCCGGATCGCGCCTGTGTTGTCGATGCAGCCCTTCTGGCCGGCCGATTGCCCGCTCAGTACTGCCCGCCCGAGGAGAGTGCTCCGAACGACCTGGATGGGGCAGGGTCTTCCTCGTCGGCAGCGTCAGCACCGGTATCGTCTTCCGGCTCGGCGGTAGCGACCGGCTGCGATTGACTGTCCTCGGGCACATAGACGGCAAGATCCGATCCCATGACAAATCCGCCATCCACGATCCTGATCTCGCCCGGACGAGGCTCGGTTCCCAGCCGGAAATACTCGGCAACCTCATTGTTGCCCCGCTCCTCATCGGCCGAGCCGGAAGGCACTCCGGTGTCGCGATTGATTGCCACGAACACGCCGCCGTCGGGAGTCTTGAAATCTGCGGAGCCGTACCGCCTGACCGCCTCCTTCATGAATGAATTGAAGACCGGCCCGCACAGGTTGCTGCCATAGGCATGTCGCCCCAGCGACCTCGGCTCGTCGAATCCCATGTAGCACCCGGCGACGATGTCCGGGGTGAATCCGATGATCCAGGCATCCCTGGATTCATTGGTGGTGCCGGTCTTGGCGGCTACCGGGACTCCAAGATCGACCACCCGCGAGGCCGTCCCCCTTTCCACCACCCCGCGCAACATCGACGTGATCTGGTAGGCGGTGATGGCATCAATGATCCGGCTGCGATATGCCAGCACCTGCGGGACCTCACCGCCGGGAAGAGATGGCTCGCCACAATCCAGGCACAGCCGGGTATCATGGTTGTAGACCGTCGTGCCCCAGCGGTTCTGCACGCGGTCAACCAGGGTCGGAATGACCCGTTCGCCGCCATTGGCAAACATCGCGTATCCGGCAACCATCCTGAACAGGGTGGTTTCCTGCGCCCCCAGCGAGTTGGCCAGGAATGGCTGCATGTTGTCGTAGATCCCGAAATCGCGGGCATAACCGGCGACCTTCTCCATGCCGACATCATCGGCAATGCGGATTGTCATCAGGTTTCGTGACTTCTCGATTCCCTTGCGCACCGGAACCGGCCCGAGAAAATCATTGCCGGAGTTCTTTGGCTGCCAGAGGCCTTCCGGGGTTTCGAACTCGATCGGAGCATCAATGACGATGGTGGCGGGCGTGTAGCCGGTGTCCAGCGCCGCGGCATATACGAAGGGCTTGAATGACGACCCGGGCTGCCGGTTGGCCTGGGTAGCCCGGTTGAACACCGATTGCTGGTAGGAAAACCCGCCCTGCATCGCCAGCACCCGTCCGGAATTTGCGTCCATGGCAACGAACGCCCCCTGGATCTCCGGAACCTGCCGCAGCGACCAGCGCATTGACTCGTCGCCCTCGCCAGCCATGCCAGCCACGAGGACGATCTCACCGACCTCGAGAATCTCCGCCACCCCGCTGACCCGATCCGAATCGCCGTCCGGGCGCCGCTTCAGGGATACCCATTCGACATCGGCATCGTCGATGATGTCATCGGCATCGACCTGCCGCCCCATGATCCCCAGATGGGCGCCTCGGCCGGTCATCCTCAGCACGACAGCGGGAATCCAGCCCGGTATGTCCCGCGGCAGCCCGGCATCGGCAAGCGCATCCCGCCATGCCGTCTCCGCCTCCAGCGCCCCGTCCTCGACAACCAGCCCGGTCCCGCGCCAGACCCGGCCACGCTGTCGGTCATAGGATTCAAGCCCGACCCGCAACACCTCGGCAGCGATTGCCTGCAGGCCGGCGTCGACAGTTGCCCTGATGGTCAGGCCGCCATTGAAGAACTCGTCCTGGCCGAACGAGTTGGACAGCTGCCGCCTGATCTCATCGGTGAAATAGTCCCGGTGCGGAAGCCCGGAGCGGAACGAGGAAAAATCGCCGGCCTGCACCGTCCGCAATTCGGCCTTCCGGGCCAGCGCCCCATCTTCCTCGCCGATGAATCCGTTCTCCACCATCTCGTCGATCACGAAATTGCGTCGCAAGGTTGCCGCGGCCCTGGCGGCTACCGGGTGATAGCGGGAGGGTGCTTTCGGCAGGGCAGCGAGATAGGCCGCCTCCTCGATCGACAGCTCGTCAAGCGACTTGTTGAAATAGGTCTGGGCGGCGGCGGTGACTCCGTACGAATTCCGCCCGAGAAAGATCTGGTTCAGGTAGAGTTCGAGGATCTGGTCCTTTTCGAGTGTCCGTTCGATCTTGTAGGCGAGAATCAGCTCCTTGACCTTGCGTTCGGCCGACCGTTCATTGCCGAGCAGGAAATTCTTCATGACCTGCTGGGTGATCGTCGAGGCTCCCCGCAGCCTCTGGCCGGCCATGGCGTCGAGAATGGCCTTGACCAATCCGACAGGGTCGTAGCCCCGATGCGAATAGAAGTTCTTGTCTTCTGCCGAGATGACCGCGTTCTTCACCAGGTCGGGTATCTCCTCGATCGGGCTGAACAATCGCCGCTCATTGGCAAATTCGTCGATCAGCCGCCCCTCCGAGGAAAAAATCCGGCTGATGATCGGCGGCTCGTAGCGGGCCAGTTGCTCGTAGTTCGGAAGGCCCCGGTCAAATACCCACACCAGGCAATCGAGCAGCAATGCCACGCCGAGCGTGGCAAGGACCGCCCAGCTGAAGAGGAAACCCAGCGCGCCCTGCAAGCGCCGGGACCATGAGCCGCCGCCCGGCGGGCGGCCGGCCGGGTTGCCATTGGTCTCCGGGCTGTCTGCCTTTGGGCTGTCTGCGGGGAATCTGTCGGTCTGCATCCGGAGGAACTGGCCCAATCTGTGAGTTGCAACTAATGCGCCTGCCCTGCCATGATCAAGCGTGTTCGGGTCGGACGGCTCAACTGAAACCCATATGGGCGCGCAACCGCAACACTTGCAACCCGGCAGGCACAAGGCGGGCTTGACAGCCCGGCCGGCTCAAAAGGAATTTACTGGCAATCACTCCGGTCTTCGATTATCTCTCGAAAAAAATGTCGGCTCTTCCAGAATTGCCGACTGCAGGAAATCAACATTTGAACCCGATTCATGCCAGAACCGCGTGTTCACCGGACACATGGCGATGTCCATCTGGCCGGAACATGATGAATTCGAGGGCGCATGAACGCTCCTCGGGCATCGGGCGCAAATTGACAAACTTTGACCGGGGACGAGGTCCAGTGATCATCAATCCGACGCGCAACAGCACGAATTGCGACCAGGTGCCTCTGCTCCCCATGAGACATCAACCGCTTGCCGGCACCAGGTGTTCCCTGGCTCCGTCGGGCGGCACAAGGAACACCAATGGCACAACATTTGCTGATCGATGCATCGCACCCCGAGGAGACCCGCGTAGCAGTTGTCGATGACGGACGAGTCAAGGAATTCGAGTACGAATCGACCAACAAGCAACAGATTACCGGCAATATCTACCTGGCGCGGGTTGTCAGGGTAGAACCCTCGCTCCAGGCTGTTTTCGTGGAATACGGCGGAAACCGTCACGGGTTCCTGGCCTTCCCCGAGATACATCCGCATTACTATCACATCCCGGTGGCAGACCAGCAGGCTGCCGCCGAGGATACCGGGCCCGAGGCTGGTGACGATCCGGAAGAGTCGGAAGTTGCCGCCGCCGGCCCGGATGCCGCCGGCGACGGCGACAGGAACGACGAGACGGCGAATTCGACCCCTGACGACCAGGAGGCCGACGATGAGTCCGGCACCGGGGCGGCAGATGACAGCAGCGATGCGGGCGATCCGGAAGCCGGCGAGGCGGACATGGTCGACGAGGATGAGGCGGTCGATGACGGCGTGGATGAAGACGATATCGCCAGGCCACGCCCTCCAATCCGGAAATACCGGGTGCAGGAAGTCATCCGGCCAAAGCAACTGGTGCTGGTTCAGATTCTCAAGGACGAGCGCGGCAACAAGGGTGCGGCACTCACCACCTATATCAGCCTGGCAGGCCGCTATTGCGTGCTGATGCCCAACACTGACCGGGGTGGCGGCATCAGCCGCAAGATCACCAATGCCGTCGACCGCCGCAAGCTGAAATCGATCGTAGCCGACATCGACATTCCCGAGGGTGTCGGGCTGATCATCAGGACCGCGGGAGCCAACCGCACCAAGCAGGAGATCAGGCGGGACTACGAATACCTGGTCCGGCAATGGGACAAGATCCGGGAATTCACCTTCAAATCCGCCGCACCGGCGCTGATTCACGAGGATGGCGGGCTGATCAAGCGAACCATCCGCGACGACTACAGCAAGGGTGTCGAGGAAGTGATCGTGGACGGCGAAGAGGGGTACAAATCGGCCAAGAACTTCATGAAGATGATCATGCCGTCCCATGCCAAGCGGGTGAAGAAACATGCCGGCCCGGTACCGCTGTTTGCCAAGTTCGGGATCGAGAACCTGCTGTCGAACCTGTTCGAGCCGACCGCTCCCCTGCCATCGGGAGGCTATATCGTCATCGGAATTACCGAGGCGCTGATCGCCATCGATGTCAACTCGGGCAAGTCGACCAGCCATGGATCACTCGAACAGACGGCCCTGCAGACAAATCTCGAGGCGGCCGAAGTCGTCGCCGAACAATTGCGACTGCGGGACCTTGCCGGCCTGATCGTCATCGATTTCATCGACATGGATGAGGGCAAGAACAACTCGGCAGTCGAAAAGCGGTTCAAGGAATGCCTCAAGGCAGACCGGTCGAAAATCCAGACCGGGCGCATTACCGCCTTCGGATTGCTGGAAATGAGTCGTCAGCGGCTGCGGCCGGGACTGCAGGAGTTGGTGTCGCAACCCTGCGACTCCTGTAGCGGGACCGGTGTGGTCCGCGCCGATGACTGGGTAGCGCTGGATGCGCTTCGACACATCGAACAGGCGGCAGCAAGCGAGAGCGGAGGCGAACTCATTGCCTCGGCACCGGTTGCGATTGCCAATATCATTCTGAACCGCAAACGCGCCACTCTGACACAGATGGAGTCCAGGTATTCGGTTACCGTATCGGTGGAGGCATCGGCCGGGCTTTCCGGCAGCGAATTGCAACTCAGGCGGGTCACCAGGCAGGATCCGGAAACCGGTGAAACCCGGGAGGATCTCATCAACATCGACACCGGCGACCGACCAGGACGGAAGGGCAGGTCAGGCGGCGAACCGGGCGGAGATGGCCCGCGTCGCCGACGGCGGAGGTCCCAGCGCGGCTCCTCCGGGCGGCGGGACGGACAGTCATCGCAAGCCACCGCGCCCGACGACACCCCTGCCCAGGAGGACACCAGCCAGGACCGGCTGGCAGATCGGGACGGCAAGGCGGACGAACGAAAGGGACGCCGGAAACGGCGGCGGTCCGGCTCCAGGAAATCCCAGGCGCGCGGCGAGACCGATTCGGCCAATCCGGAGGCAGTCGAGGAGTCGGGCAGGCAGGAGAAGGTGGAGGCAGGCCAGGAACCGCCGAAGCCACCGCGCAGGAGGCGTCGCGGCGGCCGGAAGAAGGGACAGCCGGGCAAGGCGGCGGCGAAGGATTCCGGGGCCGAAGGACCGACAGCCGACTCCCAGCCCCGTTCGGGCAATGACGGCGGCTCCGGCCCTGCCCCGCAGGCAGACGAACCGGGACCGGACCGGAGCCCGGCGGGACCGGCATCCGGCTCCGACAATAGCTGACCAGGCCCTGCCCGGACCGGCCAGGGCAAACCGACTGACGGAGAACATCGTGAACACACGTCCCCCCCGACCAATTGCCGGCATCGGCACGATCCTGCGAATTCCGGCGCTGCTGATGGTGCTGCTGTGCCTGGCATGGCCAGGCCTGCAACCGGCTTTGGCAACCGATCTTTCCGACCTGACCGCTGTCGAGCGCGAGGCCCTGCGCGAGGAGATTCGCCAGTTGCTGCTCGAGAATCCCGAGATCATCATCGAGGCGCTGGAGCGCCAGGGAGAAATGGACGCTGCCGAGCAGGAAGCCAGTGACGCGCAGCTGATTTCACGTTACGGCGACGAATTGTTTGCCGATTCCCATTCCTGGGTCGGCGGCAACCCGGAGGGCGACATTACCCTGGTCGAGTTCCTGGACTACAATTGCGGATATTGCCGCAAATCCTTTGATGTCCTGGACGAACTGGTCGAGACTGATGGCAATATCCGGTTCGTGATCAAGGAATTTCCGATCCTGGGCACCAATTCCGAGATTGCCGCCCTGCTGGCGGTCTCGGTGCTGCAACTCGCCGGCGACCAGCAATACAAATCGGTCCATGACCGGATGATGGCCCATGGCGGCCCCTATGATGACGGATTTGTCAGGGACATTGCCGGGCTGGCCGGACTCGATCCGGATGCGGTTGTCGAACACATCGATACATTGACACCGCACGAAGTGATTTCCGCCAATTACGAACTTGCCGGAAACATGGGCATAGACTCCACGCCGACTTTCGTTATTGGGAACCGGATGGTGAGGGGCTATATTCCATATTCGGAGATGCAGGAGATCGTGAACCAGGAACGGTCCAGGCTGAACTGACCGGCAGGGTCCCGACCGGTGCGACTGCCACCAACCGGTCAACCTGCATCAACCCCAGCACCGAGTAGATCATGAGCAAAGACACTGACCGAGACAGCCAGGCCGAGATCGAGGACCTGGCCAAACTGATGAACCAGTACGGGCTGGAGCAGGTCGAGATATCGAGAGTCCGCGGCGAGTTCCACAGGGACAGGATCAAGCTGTCAAGGCTGGCCAGGCCCGGCGCCCCTCCTTCCGCTGCCGGCCCGGTATTGCCGACCCCGGAAAGGACAGCCGACCCCGCCGCAGCGGTGCAGGAGCCGTCAGCAGGCGCTCTCGACCCGACATCCCATCCCGGGGCGGTGATCGCGCCGATGATCGGCACCGTCTATCTCCAGGCCGAGCCGGGAGCACCGAGTTTCGTGGAGATCGGCTCCCGGGTCGAGGAAGGCCAGACCCTGCTCATCATCGAGGCGATGAAGACCATGAACCACATTCACGCCCCCCACGGCGGAACGGTGCGGCGAATTCTTGTGGAGGATACGTCGATCGTGGAGTATGGCACGCCGCTGATGATCATCGAATAGGTCAGCGGCCAATGGTCTCCAAGATCCTGATCGCCAACCGGGGCGAGATCGCGCTACGGGTCATCCGGGCCTGCCGGGAGATGGGCATTCCATCCGTCGCCGTTCACTCGACCGCCGACGACACGGCCATGCATGTGCGCATGGCCGATGAGGCCATCTGCATCGGGCCGCCACCCTCTTCCCACAGCTACCTGTCGATCCCGACCATCGTCTCGGCCTGCCTGGTCACCAAGGCCGATGCCATTCATCCCGGCTACGGGTTCCTGTCGGAAAACCCCGATTTCGTCCAGGTGCTCGAGGATCACGGGATCGCCTTTATCGGCCCGACCGCCGAGCATATTCGCCTGATGGGCGACAAGATCACCGCCAAGCAGACCATGGGCGCGCTGGGGATCGCCTGTGTTCCGGGCTCCGATGGCACGGTTACGAGCGTCGAGGATGCCATCGCCATCGCCGATGGCATCGGGTACCCGATACTGGTCAAGGCGGCAGCTGGCGGCGGTGGCCGCGGCATCAAGATTGCCAATTCCAGATCCGATGTCGAGGAGGCGTTCAGGACCGCACGCGCCGAGGCGAGAATGGCCTTCGGCAATGACGAGGTCTATCTCGAAAAATACCTGACAAGGCCCCGTCATATCGAGATCCAGGTATTCGGGGATGGCCGCGGCAATGCGGTTCACCTGGGTGAACGGGACTGTTCCCTGCAGCGCCGGCACCAGAAGCTGTTCGAGGAGACACCGAGCCCCTGCATCGACGACGCAACCCGCCGGGAGATCGGCGGGAAATGCGCCGCCGCCGTCGCATCGATTTCATATTCGGGCGCCGGTACCGTGGAATTCCTCTACGAGGATGGCGAATTCCACTTCATCGAAATGAATACCCGGTTGCAGGTCGAGCATCCGATCACCGAATCGGTCTACGGGGTCGATCTGGTCCATGAACAGATCCAGGTCGCATCCGGCAAACCCCTGTCATTTTCCCAGGATGAACTTCGGATCAGGGGTCACGCGATCGAAGTTCGCATCAATGCCGAATCATTTCCGTCCTTTGCCGCCTGCCCGGGAACCGTCACCGCGTTCCATGCACCGGGCGGCCCCGGCATCAGGACCGACTCGGCCCTCTATTCCGGCTACCGGATCCCTCCCCATTACGACAGCCTGATCGGCAAGGTCATCGTTCACGCGTCGAACCGGAATGCCACCCTGGCAAAGCTGGGCCAGGCGCTGGACGAGTTGATTGTCGATGGCGTCGACAGCACGGTCGGCCTGTTTCAGAGCCTGCTGACCGAGCAGGACATCATTGCCGGCGATTACGACATCCACTGGCTGGAGAAGTGGCTCTCGCGAATATGACCCGCGGCCGGATGCCGGAGATTGACCAGGCAGATGGATCCATTCCGGTGCACGAGTTTCTCAATGCGTTTCTCCACGGGTATTTTCCGATGGGGACGGGCGGCCCGGATGCTCCGGTGCGCTGGTTCAACCCGGAGATGCGGTGCATACTCCCACTTGATGCCTTCCGGTTCCCGCGTCGCCTGCGTCGGTTTGCCCGGCGACATGCCGTCCGGGCGACGTTCGACCAGGATTTTTCCGCGGTCATCGCCGGGTGCGCAAACCGCGACGAAACCTGGATCAACAACCGAATTACCGATCTCTACCTGAGACTGCATGAATTCGACCTCGCCCATTCTGTCGAAGTCAGGATCGGAGGGAGGCTGGTCGGGGGGCTGTACGGTTTTTCCCTCGGCGGGGCATTCTCCGGCGAGAGCATGTTTTCGCTGCATCCGGGCGCATCGCAGATTGCCCTGCTTCACCTGGTAACCCGTCTCCGGGAATCCGGCTTCCTGTTGCTCGATGTCCAGTTCCAGACACCGCATCTTGCCAGGTTCGGCACCACCGAAGTCAGCCGTCGGCACTATCTGGAACTGCTCGGCTCGGCGGTCAGGACCGGTGCCGGCTTCAACGCTCAGCCCTCCTCCGAGACGACCGCCTCGCTCTTGCAGCGGACGAGCCATACATCATAGCGGTGATGGTCCATGGCCGAGAGGGCCGGCGCCGACGCAATCATCCATGCGCTGAACAGGGTCTCTCCGGAATCGATCTCGTCGATCACCACATAGCCGTAGGAATGAACCGCCGGGTTTTCCGGCAAGTACCGGCACTCGTCGAGCCGAATGGACAGGCGGTCGAATCTCTGTGGCCGGCCAACCGCGACCTCGAATTCGCTGACCCTGCCGGTAATGGTATCCAGCCCGCGCATGATGGCGCCGATGCCATACCGCGCGTCCTCGGAACTGACGGCGGTCGAGGTCGACAACACCGCGGCAATCGCGGCAGCCATCCGGGTCATTTGCTCTGGGTAAAGAAGAAATCGGCCAGCAGATCCACCAGTCCGACATAACCCCTGGTATCAGTCATGAGATCTCCGGCCGCCAGGTTGTCGGGCGACCCGCCCGGGGTGATCTCGATATACTGACCGCCCAGTATTCCCTCGGTCGATACTCCGGCCACGCTGTCATCCGGGATCACCACATCCTTCTCGATTCGCATCCTGACCAGCGCATAGTAGGTCTCCGGGTCCAGGTCGATACCCCGGACCTGGCCAATCGGAACGCCGGCCATCCTGATCCGCGTGCCCTCGTTGATTCCCTGGGCGGAGGTGAACCGCGCCGAGAGTTCGTACCTGCCCTCGCCGCCAAACCACTCCCGGTCGCGGGTAAGGTAGACCAGGAACACCAGCGCCACCGCCAGCACCACGGCACCAACCAGTGCCTCGAACCGGTTCTCGGACATCATGCCGAATGCCGCCCCGATTCAGCCATCATTCCGGCTTCCATGCCTCGTAATCGGGCCCGTCCTCCGGGTGGCCGGATCGCAGCGAGCCCTTCGGCACATAGGCGGCACCGGTCCCGGTCAGGTTCCTCGAATGCGACTTGCCCCAGGAAGGAACCGGAAACGGATCCTTGGTAGGAGGATTCCTGAAGGTATGGTGCAGCCAGCCATGCCAATCCGGACCGACCCGGCTGGCTTCCATTTCGCCATTGTAGATGACCCAACGCCTGCTGCCGTCCCGGTTCTCGTAGAACACGTTGCCCTCGGCATCCTCGCCGACCCGGTTTCCCTTCCGCATCGTGTAGAGCCGGGTTCCGATCGTCTGGCCGTTCCACCAGGTCAGTAGACTCTTGAACAGCGTCATCCCTTGCTTCCCGGGCCTGCTTCCCTATCCGCCAGCCGCCACTTCGCCGATCTGGTTCTCGACCTCGGACGGCCGCCGCTTCTTGTCGGAGTAGATCAACAGCGGCTGCACGGACGAGGTGACCGTCTCCTGGTTGATGACGACTTCCTCGATTCCGGACTGGCATGGCACGTCAAACATGGTCTCGAGCAGGATGTCTTCCAGGATCGACCTGAGCCCCCTTGCCCCGGTTTTTCGATCGATGGCTCTGCCGGCAATCGCCTGGATGGCGTCATCGGTGAAAGTCAGCTTCACATCCTCGAGTTCGAACATCCGCATATACTGCTTGACAAGCGCATTCTTCGGCTCGGTCAGGATCTTGACCAGCGCCGTCTCATCGAGTTTCTCAAGCGTGGCCACCACCGGGAGCCGGCCGACAAATTCCGGGATCAGGCCGTATCGCAGCAGGTCTTCCGGCTCGAGCGCCGCATACAGCTCCTCGAGGTCCCTGCTCTCCTCGTCGGCGACATTGGCCCCGAAGCCGATCGCCGAGCTGCGCATTCGCCTGGAGATGATCTTCTCCAGCCCGGCAAAGGCACCGCCACAGATGAACAGGATGTTGGTGGTGTCGATCTGCAGGAACTCCTGCTGCGGATGCTTGCGCCCTCCCTGGGGCGGCACCGAGGCAATGGTCCCCTCCATCAGCTTGAGCAGGGCCTGCTGGACACCCTCGCCGCTGACATCGCGGGTAATCGACAGGTTCTCCGCTTTCCGGGTAATCTTGTCGACCTCGTCGATATAGACGATCCCCCGCTGCGCCCGCTCCACGTCGTATTCGGAGGCCTGCAGCAGTTTCAGGATGATGTTCTCGACATCTTCGCCGACATAGCCGGCTTCGGTCAGCGTCGTCGCATCGGCCATGGTGAAGGGCACATCGAGAATCCTGGCGAGGGTCTGGGCAAGCAGGGTCTTGCCGCAACCGGTCGGACCGATCAGCAGGATGTTCGACTTGGCCAGTTCGATATCGGCCGATTTCGAGGAATTGGCCAACCGCTTGTAGTGATTGTACACCGCCACCGACAGAACCTTCTTGGCCCGTCCCTGCCCGACAACGTAATCATCCAGCACATCGAAGATGTAACGGGGGTTGGAGGCGTTCGATTCCTCGCTCTTGGTGCCCTGCTTGGCTTCCTCCTTGATGATCTCCATGCACAGTTCAATGCATTCATCGCAGATATAGACCTGTGGTCCGGCAATCAGCTTCCTGACCTCGTTCTGGCTCTTGCCGCAGAATGAACAGAACAGATGCTTGCCGTCGGTCTTGCTGGAATTGGACATTTTCAAACCTGCGCTTTCAGAAATCCCTGGCCCGAGGGTCGGGACATCCACGATGTACTGCCTCTCCTGCGGTTCCTACGCAAGAATCCGGCCAAAAACAATTGCCGCGTCAACCCCCATCCTCTCCCGGCATGTCTCTCTCCACCACAATCCGGTCGATGATGCCCCAGTTCCGGGCTTCCTCGGGAGTCATGAAGTTATCCCGGTCGAGGGCATTCTCCACCCGCTTGACGGTCTGGCCGGTATGCCTGGCATAGATCCGGTTCAGCCGGTTGTTGGTCTCCAGGATTTCCTTGGCATGAATCGAGATATCGGAGGCTTGGCCCTGGAATCCGCCGCTTGGCTGGTGCAGCATGATTCGGCTGTTGGGCAGGGCAAAGCGCAGACCCTTGGTCCCTGCCGTGAGCAGAAGCGAGCCCATGGAGGCCGCCTGGCCGACGGCCAGTGTCGATATCTCCGGGGCGATATACTGCATGGTATCGTAAATCGACAGGCCGGACGTCACGGAACCGCCCGGGCTGTTGATGTACATGGAGATTTCCTTCTTCGGGTTTTCCGACTCCAGAAACAGCAGCTGCGCCACCACCAGAGTTGCCAGTGAATCACTGACCGGCCCCGAGACAAAGATGATTCTCTCTTTCAGCAGCCGCGAAAAGATGTCGTAGCTTCGCTCGCCGCGTGATGTCTGCTCGACGACAATGGGCACCAATGTGTTCATGTGGGTTTCGAACGGGTCCTTCATCGACCAACCATCCCTTGTTGCCTGTTCCATCGCTCGCCGTGACCCGTCGAACCATCACCCGGCTCGACCGGCACCATCTCTTGCCGGGACCTTGCGGCCGGCTTCAGTCTTCGGCGTCGAATTCCCGAATTCTCCTGGATATCTCGTCATGGGTCAGATCCTCGACCTTGACACTGGCCAGGTTGGCAATGAACCGCATGACCTTGCGCTCGACCTCCATTCCGGCAATCTGTTCCCTGAGTGCAGGCTGTGCGGCGATCAGTTCCCGGGCACCGAACCGGCGCGTCTCCCGCGGATAGCTCTCCTGCACCCTGGCCAGGATTTCGGCTTCACTGACCGTGATATCATTCTTGCCTGCTACCTCCACCAGGTACAATCCAAGCTTCAACCTCCTGGTGGCGAGCTTTTCGATCTCCTCGTCGGAGGTGCCCGAACTGCCGGCATCCTCGATGCTGCCATCTTCGTCTTCGACGGCCTGTATGCCATCTTCGTCCGTTCCGCCTTCTGCTTCCGGCTTGTCGCCAGCCTCGTCCTCGCCGAGGGCCCGCCTCGTATTGGCCAACTCCCTTGCCAACAGGGTCGGCGGCATCTGGAAGTCAACCATTTCGTCGAGCCTGTCCAGCAATTCCTTGTGCATAACTCTCTCGGAATTCGCAGCGCACCATTCGGACAGATGGCTCTCGATCTTCAGTTTCGTCTCTTCCAGCCCGACCCCCTGCATCTCCTGCAAGGTCTCCTCGGTAAGTTCCGCCGGAATGGCCCGGCGTATTGCCGTCACCGAGATTTCCTGCTCGGCGGACACCATTGCGCCTTCTTCCGCGCCGGGGTCGGGAACCTGGCGGTCAATGCTCAACTTGTCGCCGACCTTCACGCCGACCAGGTCGAAGCCCGTCTCCTGTCTTGCCTGCGGTTCGTCCCGGGCACGGAGTACGAGTCCGCTTGCAGCGTAGCGCTCGACCTCCTCGCCATCGACAAGGATCCGGGAATCGAACCCGACCTCGTCTCCGTCGACCGCCTGGTAACCATCCTCGGTGTCCTCGAAGGAGGCCATCTGCAGGGCCATCCTGCCGAACCTGGTTTCAACCATGGCATCCATGTCGGAGATTCGCATCCGCGTCAGCTCGATTTCCGAAAACTCGATTTCCGGAATCGACGGCATGCATTCATACTCGACGCGGATGTCCATCGGCTCGGCGCGACCAGGCCCGGGACGATCGGCCCCCACCTCGCCATCCATGTTGATCCTGGGCTGGAAGGCAGGCTTGTTTCCTGACTCCTCGAGATGGCGGTTGAATGATTCCGAGACGATCTTGTCGACCAACTCCCCGGTCATCGCGGCGGAAAACCGTGCCCGGACGACATGGCTGGGGACCTTGCCCTTGCGGAAGCCCGGCAAGGTCAGTGTCGGCCTGAGTTCCTCTATCTCCGAGTTGATCCGGCCTTCGATTTCATCCGGCTCCAGCCTGCCCTCGCATTTGCGCACAAGCCCTTCGCTAAAGGTCTCCACGAACTCCATCGGTCGCCACGCCCCCTTCATCATTGGTGCGGACGGAGGGATTCGAACCCCCACGCCTCTCGGCGCCAGATCCTAAATCTGGTGCGTCTGCCAATTCCGCCACGTCCGCATTCATTCGCTCACATGGCCGTTTCCTGCAAAGGACGCGGTCATTAACAGAGCACTCCAATACAGGCGAGCAGAAAATTCGGACCGGATGCAGGCGCCATTGGCCGCGGGGACCTGCCGGCTCCTGGCCGGCCCCAGGGCAGATGCAGTGCTCCCGGTGGCGGGATCCCTGCCTCCACACGAACCCTGTCTGACGAATCAATGCAATGCAGGCAATCATGCCGGCACCGCATCGCGCTCCAGCGAGGCCAGGGTGGCCGGGATTGCCTCCGGCAGATCCTCGGCAATCAGCCCCGGGCCGAAATTCCTGGCGGCTCGGATATGCAGGCAGGCAGCCAGGCATGCGGCGGCGAATCCGCCTTGGCCGCGGGCCAGCAATCCGGCAACCAGCCCGGCGAGCACGTCACCGCTGCCGGCGGTGGCCAGCCACGGGGCAAGCGAGTCGCCCGATGCCGGGATGATGGCAGTCCGCCCATCCGGACAGGCGACGACATTGTCGAACCCCTTGAGCATGACGGTCGCCCGCGATCTTCGTGCAGCGGCGATGGTCGCCTCCAGTTTCGAATACCCGGCCTCCTCCTCCATGCGCCGGCAGAGATCGGGAAACAGGCGGCAAAATTCGCCGTCATGCGGTGTCAGCACCACATCCCCCGAGACCGCATCGGCAAGCGTGGCCGGATCATCGGCAAACATGCCGAGGGCATCGGCATCCAGGACCAGGCTGCGCCCCGATTGCAGCAACCGGAGAACCAGCTTCCTGGCATCGGGGCCGGTGCCCAGGCCCGGGCCGGCACAGAGCGAGTTGATCCTCCTGTCGGCAAGCAACTGCTGCAACATCGTTTCACCATCGATGGCTGCCAGCATGATCGCGTTCAACTGCGCTGCATGTTCGCCGATGGCCCGGTCCTCGACACCGATGGTCACCAGCCCGGCACCGACACGCAAGGCTGCCCGGGCGGCCAGCCTTGCTGCCCCACCGCGCCCCCGTCCTCCCGACAACACCAGCACGTGGCCGTAATCATACTTGTGCTTGAAGGGGTCGCTCTTTGCCAGGCCAGCGGAGGTGATCGCCCCCGGGGCCACGAGCGAGCAGGGGAGTTGCCGTGAACACAGATCGGCCAGTTCCTTCTCGATCCCGATCGAACGAACAGCCAGGTTGCCAGTCAGAGCCGCGCCAGTCCCCAGGTAATGACCCGGCTTTGCGCATTGAAAGGTCACGGTAAGCGCGGCTCCGGGCGGGCCAAGACCAGGCTCGGCCAGCACGTTGCCGGTATCCGACTCCACCCCGGAGAGAATATCCACCGCAACCACCGGACCGAGCCTCATCGCTGCCTCCAGTGCATGAATGGCCGGGCCGGCAATCGGGCGGCGCAATCCGGTTCCGAACAGGGCGTCGACCACGATGATTCCGGCCTCCAGCCCGCCGTCGGTAAACTCGTCGAGTTTACCGACCGGTCCTCGGGCAAGCCAGCGGGACCGGAAGGTCGCCGCTTCGGTCGACAGCCCCTCGCCTCCGCCGAGCGACCAGACCGACACCCTCCATCCCGACCGGGCCAGCAACTCGGCCACGGCGTAGCCGTCACCGCCATTGTTGCCGGGGCCACACAGGACAGCCACTTGCCGGCGCCCGGCCGACAGGGCTTCACGATTGACGACAATCTCGTCGCAAACCGCCTGCGCTGCCCGCTCCATCAGGTCGAGACCGGTTGCCCGGCCGGAGGCGATCGCCTGCCGCTCGATTTCCTGCATCTGGTCACTGGTGAGCACCGCTGTCGTCAATGGCCACTCCTCATCCTGTCCTGAAAATAGGCCAACTGCACAAATTTTGGACAATTGGCGAGAAACCGCCCCGTCACCGGCGATCGGGCATCACCATTCTCTTGGTCTGGCCACGGGATGCGATAATTGTGTCCCACAAATCCGCCAATCAAGGAGTGATGGTGATGAAGAAGATCGAGGCAATCATCAAGCCCTTCAAACTTGATGAGGTCAAGGAAGCGCTGCAGGAAGTCGGAATTCAGGGCCTTTCGGTCGTGGAGGTCAAGGGATTCGGCCGCCAGAAGGGTCATACCGAGCTGTACCGGGGTGCCGAATATGTCGTGGACTTTCTGCCCAAGGTGAAGATCGAGGTGGTTCTGGCGGATGATCAGCTGGATGACGCGCTGGATGCGATCCAGGATTCGGCCCGGACCGACAAGATCGGTGACGGCAAGATTTTCGTCACCTCGGTCGAGCAGGCCATTCGAATCAGGACAGGCGAGGCAGGTGAAGACGCCCTCTGATCCGTCTGCCACCCCAAACCCCACTATCAACGGAAAGGAACAGCCATGCAGACAGCAGAGGATGTACTGGAACTCATTGCGCATGAAGAGGTCGAATATGTCGATCTGAGATTCACCGACCCCCGCGGCAAGCTGCAGCATGTCACGCTGAAAGCGGACCAGGTCGACGAGGATTTCTTCGAGGACGGGCTCATGTTCGACGGGTCCTCCATCGCCGGCTGGAAGTCGATCGAGATGTCCGACATGAAGATGATACCGGATCCGAATTCGGCCTACCTGGACCCGTTCTATGCAGAACGGACCGCCTGCATTCACTGCAATGTCGTCGAGCCCGATACCGGGGAAGCCTATTCGCGCGACCCGAGGGGCACTGCCGACAAGGCGGAGATGTATCTCAAGGCGTCGGGAATCGGAGATGTCGCCTATTTCGGCCCGGAGGCCGAGTTCTTCCTGTTTGATGACGTCCGGTTTGCCAATACGATCAACAAGGTGTCCTACGAACTCGATGCCATCGACGGCTCGTGGAATACCGACACGCAATATTCGATGGGCAATACCGGGAATCGTCCGGGAGTGAAGGGTGGATATTTCCCGGTCAACCCGACGGATGCCGGACAGGATATCCGGTCGGAAATGCTGTCGACCATGGCAGGTCTGGACATGAAGGTCGACAAGCACCATCACGAGGTCGCGTCATGCCAGCATGAGCTGGGTCTGATCTTTTCGTCGCTGACGGACCAGGGCGATCAACTCCAGAAATACAAGTATGTGGTGCAGAACGTCGCCCATGCCTACGGGAAGACGGCGACCTTCATGCCCAAGCCGATTGCCGGCGACAATGGCACCGGAATGCACGTGAACATGTCGATCTGGAAGGATGGCGCCCCGGTCTTTGCCGGCAACAAATACGCGGATCTGAGCGATGAGGGGCTGTGGTTCATCGGAGGAATCCTGAAACATGCAAAGGCGCTGAACGCCTTCACCAACCCGACGACCAACTCCTACAAACGCCTGATTCCGGGCTTCGAGGCACCGGTTCTGCGGGCATACTCGGCACGCAACCGCTCGGGTTGTGTCAGGATCCCATGGACGGAAAATCCCAAGGCCAAGCGTGTCGAGGCACGGTTCCCGGACCCGCTGGCCAACCCGTATCTCTGCTTTGCCTCGCTGCTCATGGCCGGGCTGGACGGAATTCGCAACAAGATCGATCCGGGTGAAGCCATGGACAAGAACCTCTATGACCTGCCGCCGGAAGAGCTGCAGGGAATTCCGACGGTGTGCTCCTCGTTGCGGGAGGCGCTGGATTCACTGAACGAGGACATGAACTTCCTGCTGGCCGGTGACGTCTTCAACCGCGACCAGATCAACGGCTATTGCGAGCTCAAATGGGAGGAGGTGTATGCCTTCGAACATGCTCCGCATCCGATCGAGTTCGAGATGTACTACTCGGCCTGATCAGGCATTACCTGTTGACACGTGCCGGCGGCTGTCATGGCCGCCGGCCCGGCACTTCCGGCGAGCTGAAGGATGGCTCGTTCCGACCCCGGTTTTTCCACTCCCCCCTGTCGAAAATTCTATGTGATGCGTCCGAATTCTGCTAGGAGACGCGCAGCGCAGGCGCGGTTTCAAACGGGGAATTTGTGGCCATGGACAGCTTCAGCAGACCGGTCCGGAAGATTGACCCGACCAAGAGCGAATTCCTGGATGACGGAACGCCCAATGACTGCGACCGAATTGAAATCGGACCCACAGTCGAGGCCTTTCGGGAGTTCGAGGATGCCGGGCTGGTCCTGCCGAACCTGGAAGGCATGCGGCGCTATCGCTGGCAACGGCTGACAGGGCATCTCGTGGAGCGTGATTACGGCGGCATCCTGCTGTTTGATCCGCTCAATATCCGCTACGCGACCGACACCACCAACATGCAATTGTGGAATACCCACAACCCGTTCAGGGCGCTGCTGCTTTGCGCCGATGGCTACATGGTGCTGTTCGACTACAAGAACTCGCCATTCCTGGCCGATTTCAATCCCCTGGTGCGCGAGGTCCGCACCGGGGCATCCATGTTCTACTTTGCCGCCGGCGACCTGGCCGAACGGAGAGCGGGGCAATTTGCCGGGCAGGTGAAGGAAATCATGGATGCCCATGCCGGATCGAATCGCCGCCTGGCGGTCGACAAGATCCTGGTTCACGGGCTCGAGGCGCTCCGCGAGGCCGGGTTCGAGATCATGGATGGCGAGGAAGTCACCGAGAAATCCCGCTCGATCAAGGGCAAGGACGAAATCCTGGCGATGCGATGCGCCAGCCTGGCCTGCGAAAAGGCGATTGAAGCCATGTATCATGGCGCCACCCCCGGCAAGTCGGAAGATGACATCTGGTCGATACTTCACGCCGAGAACATCAGGAGGGGCGGGGAATGGATCGAGACCAGGTTGCTGACAACCGGACCCCGGACCAATCCGTGGTTCATGGAATGCGGCCCGCGGATCCTGCAGAACAACGAGATCCTGGCATTCGACACCGATTTGATCGGTTGCTACGGAATTTGCGTGGACATTTCGCGAACCTGGTGGATCGGGGATCGCCCACCACGACCCGACATGGTCTACGCGATGCAGCATGCCCATGAGCACATCATGACCAATATGGACATGCTTGCTCCAGGCGTGCCGTTCAGGGAGCTGATTCTCGGCGGGCACGTCCTGGACCCGGAATTCCAGAAGCTGAAATATGGCTGCAAGATGCATGGTGTCGGCCTGTGTGACGAATGGCCACATATCTGCTACCCCGATTCATACGAACCGGGAGGGTTCGAATACGTCCTGGAGCCTGGAATGGTTCTCTGCGTCGAGGTCCTGGTCGGTGCCGAGGGCGGCGATTTCTCGATCAAGCTGGAAGACCAGGTGCTGGTCACGGAAACCGGCTACGAAAACCTCACCCGCTATCCGTTTGACGACCGCCTGATGGGTGCCTGAAGGCCTCGCCGGCAGACCGGCCCCGTGCCGGTGCTCGCTGCGATAACGGATGGAGTGACACGAACAGCGGGGCCAGGCTGCGCATCATGAAGATGTTCGCCGGATCGAGTGAGCCGCGGAAAATACCGGGCCTCCCGGATGATTGGCGCGACCAGATCCAGGCCGACCTCGAAGCCCGGCTCGAGGCAGGCGGGACACTCCCTGGTATCCGGCCGGACGGCACCCATATCGCCAGGACCGAACACGGGGAACGGGCGCTTGACGGCCACGACAACCCCCCTGACCCGAAATCTGACTGATCCACCCTGCCCTGCCGCCGACGCATGCGCCGCCTCGCCTCGTGCGCCGTCATGTCCGGCGGCGAGGCCGCCTGCGGCGCCGGTTCGGCTGCCTGCTGCGCCTGGCGGCGCCGGTCCTCGATCGCGACCAGGGCCTTGTCCTGCTTCCGCTTCGCCCGCCCGGCCGCTGATACGGATGGTAACCGGCACCGGCGTACAGCGCGAAAGGAAAATTGTCGCCCGCGCCGGATCAATGCGCAGAAATGCGCCGGCGGCGGGTCTGGCCGCCGACAGACGGCCCTCACAGTGCCGGAAAATTCCCGTGACCCGAACCCGAAGGACCTGTTTCTCACTGTACAGGCAGGACATGAGGCGATTGTGTGCGTCAGGCACCACTGAACGATCGGCAGGCTCAGGCCTTCGCGGAACTCGCCGCGACGACTTGCCGGACCTGTTCGATTTTGGAGCCGAGACGGTCAAATCCGACGGGTTCGAAGCCCTCCTGCAACAGTCTGCTCACCGAAACGGTCTTCTGATCGGGGAATTTCTCATCAAGCCTGGATGTGGGAATCACGAAGACCTCCCATTGTGAGAGGTCCAGCGGGTTATATGAATCGCGATCGGTCCCCTTTTCCAGGCAGAGAACGTAGATATCAGCCCACCGCCTGGGCTCGTCGGGTTCCGGCAACCAGGCACATTCTCGGCAACTCCAGGCACATTTCTTCTTGCCAATATCGAAGCGCGGTGGCCTTCGGACCAGTTTTTCGTCTCTTTGGGGCTGGAGACGGGCCGAGCACTTGACCTCGATTGTCGTGCCGTCTGCCAATTCGATGTCCACATAGTTCCAGTCCTTGGCCAACTTGCTGTCGGTAGACGTTGCGCATCGGACGAAATATTCCGCCAGCAGTGCCCGTGTCGTCGGGCTTTTCCAGTCGGACAGCACCCAACGCCGGAACTCGTCAACCGACCGGTCAAGGCCGGTAAATCTCTCCTGATTGGCACTCATTGCATGATCCCTCGCCAGTCCCATTGCTGCATCGTTACTTCAGGCAGTGTTGAGGAACACCGGGATAAACGTCTTCATGCCAGGCCGCCATATATGGTTAACTGTTATCTGTTCACTGTTAACACAGGCGGATGATCTTCACCCGTCGTCGCCCTGTATCCGTCTTCTGTCGATCTCGGCAGTCTCCGGAATGTCGAGGCCTGCACGTTTTCGCCTCTGGACCGAGCGTCCGATCTGATCGGTGTTCCAGTAGATGATGATCGCTGTGAGAAGGTTCAATCCGGCAAGCCGGAAGTGCTGGACCTCACTTGTCCGATCCGATGGACAGGATGTTCTTCAACATCGTTGCCACCTTCACCGAATTCGAGGCCGACCTCACCAGGATGCGCACCCGCGAGGGCATGGCGGGAGCAGAATCCTCCGACATCGACCACCGCGCACGGGCGGCATAATGATCAGAAGGCGGCGCCGACCGACCCCGTTTCAACATTGGTCGGGACATTCCCAGGTCAAGGAAGATGTGAAAAACGAGCGCAGGGCTGTAGCGAAGCGAGGCTATAAGCTGAAGTGCAGGCAAGGTTAACAAAAACTAAACAACTGCAATGCCCCTAATAGCTGAGCCCCGGGCGCATACCTGAGGCAGAGGCGGGTCCGAGGCTAACGAGACGTATATGACCAGTCCTACTCCAAATGTCAAGGGTTTTGACCTGAACAACAGTAATTCCAATCATGCATCGATGTCCCGACTTTCGGCTGTTCCGGGTTGCGTGCCGAGGGGCTCGGGTGGCCTCACGGAGGCTGCTCCGGAAACGCGTCGGTGGCGATGGTCACGAGGAGACGGTCCCGGCCGCCGAAGACGACATGATTGGCCGGGGTCTTCGGCCGGTCCGGCATCCGGTGACGGGCCACCCGTCTCCTGCGCGCCGCCTTCCACCGGGCGCAGACCATCCGGCAGGCGCCCTGCATGAGGAGGGCAATCAGGTCGGACATGGCCGGCACGCTGGAGAGGGTTCTGGATCCATGGCCGAAATCATGCCCGGGATGGTGGAATTTCCTGAGCTCCCGAAAGACGGAATTCTCCACCGCCCGACGGGTGCGGGCACACTCGGCCGGCCCGGCGATGTTGCCTCGCGTGATGGTGATGTCGGTGGCGAAGGTATTGCAGTGGACCTGCCTGCCGGTCTCCGGGGCCCCGGCGGCCCCGAGCCGGTTCACCTTCATCGCCCCGGCACCGTCCCCGAGCGGCAGATCGTTCATCCACCGGGTGTGGAGCCGGCGCCTGCGCATGGCCTCGCGGCCCGCCCGGCCTCGTCCAGGCGGGCTCCATGAACATGTTCGTGAAGCGTGACACGGGATGTCGGCTTGCAGGTCAGGAGGAAGCTGCCGCCGGCATTGCCGATCGCCTCGCGGACCGGCCGGCGGCAATGGATGTCGTCACCCGAAGGGCCGGCTTCAGCCGGACCGCCCGGGGCCCGACACGGCCCGGCCACCGCCTGGCGGCCGCCCGCCCGCGATCCGGTCCTCGCCGGCAAATTCCCCGGCCAGCGCCGGGGGGCAGGTGGCCACGATGCCGCTCCGGCCGATGAGCGGGAGATGGTGATTGCCGCGAGACGCCGGCACCCGGGCCTGGCCGCGCTCCCCGGGCATCCGCCGCAGGCCGTGATCCGGGCCACGGGCCGCCATCTGCCGGCACAAGGGCACGGCGCATGCCGGCATCGGGGCTGCGGGCAATCATCCGGCGGGCAATCGCCGCCCTGGTGGCAGACGCCGCATCATCGGCAATGCCGGCCTTCGCATGCCGGCCGGCATCTCCGGCCCGGGCCTTCGGAAGACGGGGACGGCGGCCGGTCGGCGCCCGGCCATGGCGGCCCGCATGACCGGGAAGACGCCGACCCGGCAGTTCCCGGTCCGGCCGGCGTCCCCGGATACCGGCGGAGGGCGCCGGCGGAACGGCTCCCCGTCTTCGGGAAACCGGTCTCACCTGCCACAGGCACACCGTCCTTGCAGCCGGGCGCTCCATGACATGTCCGCACATCCCGTCCCGGGGCCGGTCCTGTTCCGGCGGAGGCGGCCAGGGGGTGCCTGCATCCGCCGGGGACCCGGCAGGCCCGCCTGCCCGCACATCTCCGGCCGGCCCGGCGTGAAATCCCCGACAGGGCCCGTCGATGAGGGCGCCGCCGGTCCCGCGAGGCCCGCTGCGGCGAGGACCGGGCCGGGCCGCTCCTTCGGCGATGACGGCCCGTTCTCCCACCCGGGAGAGACCCCGGTCATTGCGGAGCCCCCGTTGCCCATGCCCCGTCACGGTGAGGATCGAGCCCGTGAACCACGACTTCGGGGCAAACGCAACTGTAGTGCCAGGGCCTGTTGACAATCATGTTGCCGCGACCACGCCACTGACGAGATGAATCGCCGCCGCGAAGCTCTCGCCCGGTTTGTCGTAGCGGGTCGCTACCGCACGGAACTCCTCGTATGACCAGAATCAGAGAGTAGAGGAGTACAAGAAGCAGTACATGTCGCGCGCGGGATTTCCTGTGGAAAACTCCGCGGTTGCCGAGCAGCTTCGCCTTCTCCATTCTTCACACGGGATCGCCGTCGCCAGCCGTCACTGGCTGACGCCCTGGCAACGACGAAGCGGGGTGTCATGCCCCGCAAGGCGGGTCGGACCGATGGACTCCTGGATCACGAAAGTGGATCCGTAATCAAGCATGGTCGGCCCGCCTTCCCGTCTGTCTCCCGGGTCCTGGATGGATGCCTGGGTTTTGGAACCGGATCATCGCGAGAATAGGAGCGGGAGACCATGCGCAAGCTAGTCGCAGGCATCGATGTCAGCAAGGACAATCTCGACATTCACCTGGATGGCGAGGACAGGAGACTTCCCAATAACCGGGACGGCTTCCGGGCCATTGCCGGATGGTTCGGAAGGAAGAAGGTCGGCCGGGTGGTTCTCGAGGCCACGGGGCGCTATCACCGGGCACTGCTGCAATCCCTGCATGCGAAAGGGTTTGCCGTCTGCGTCGTCAATCCCCGCCAGTCCAGGGATTTTGCCAGGGCCAGTGGAAAGCTTGCCAAGACCGACCGGGTCGATGCCAGGATGCTGGCCGCCTTCGGCGCCGCCTTCCCGGACATGGCACCCACGGCGGCGCCCGGGAGCCTGCTCGATCATCTCGGCGACATGCTTGTTGCACGGGAAATGCTTGTCGATCAGCGGGCGAAGGCGAGGGTCGTGCATGCCGAGCTCGGCGATCCGGTGTCCAGAAAGCGGCTTCCCCGCATCGTCGCCATGTATGATAGGGAGATCGAGCGCTATGACACGGCGATCAGGGAGTTGATATCCGGCTGTCCCGCCTGTGACGAGCGCTACCGGATCCTGGTCTCGATCCCGGGCATCGGGCCGGTCACCGCGGCGGCGCTGATCTCGTGGATGGCCGAGCTCGGCAGCACCGGCAACCGCCAGGCGGCGGCGCTGATCGGCGTGGCGCCGATGGCCCGGGACAGCGGGACCAGGCAGGGGGTGCGGCACGTGGCCGGCGGACGGAGGAGGCCAAGAGACCTGCTCTACATGGCCGCGCTGTCGGCGAAGTCGCACAACCCGCAGATGATTGCCTTCTACCGGCGGCTGCGGGATCAGGGCAAGCACCACAAGGTGGCGCTGGTGGCGGTGATGCGCAAGCTCATCGTCACTGCCAACGCGCTGCTGCGTGACCGCCGGACCTGGTCGGAGCGGGCACCGGCCTGAGGACATCCCGACGCCGGGGCGGCGCTCATGAAGCGGAGCCTGCCGCTGCCCGTGGCAGCGGGATGGAATGGCGCGTCCGGCGACGTCGGCGGGCTGTGGAGAAACACTGTATAGGCTGTGTATGGATTTGAACAAGCCCGGGACAACTTCAAGAAACCCCTTGCAAACAGACATGGATGCTTGATTCTTGCGAAGACATTCCCGGTCCGGTGCCGCCACCTGTACATCTCCCGGTCATGATGCCTGGGCTTCGTCCGGTTCCGCCTCGGGGGAATCACCGCCATCGCTCCGCTGTCTTCCACCTCTGCCAGCAGCCAGCCGGCATCGAATGCCTTGTCGCCGATGAGGGCGCCGTATTGGAGATCGTCGACAAGCTCCGGCACGCCGGCAAGGTCATGCGCCTGTCCGGGAAGGATGACGAAGCGCACGAGACAGCCGAGTGCGTCCACCACCGCCACGATCTTGCTGGTCAGGCCGCCCCGGGAGCGTCCGATACCCTGCCCGGAGGTCCCCCTTTTGCACCGGATGCCTTCTGGTGCGCCTGCACGATGGTGCCGTCCACGAAGATGTATTCGAGGTCGAACTCGTCGGACAACTCGTTGAAGACAGTCTCGAAGACACCCGAAAGCGCCCATCTGCGGAAGCGCTTGAAGATGCGCCTCCTTGCCGAAACTCTCGGGAAGGTCGCGCCAGGGCGATCCGGTGCGGATGCGCCACAGTACCGCCTCGAGAAACATCCTGCCCACTGCCGGGCGGCGCCGGGATCGGTCGCCTTGCCGGGCAGCATGGGCTCGATCCGCGCCCACATGGCGTCGGTGAGCACCGTCCTGTCTGCATTCATCTGTCATCTGCCTCGACTGCTCGTGCCGCCGTTCCGGCGGTCGTTACGAGGAAAATGGCACCTGCGCGGCTGATTCGCAAGTCGATTGTCAACAGGCCCTAGAATATTGATCGGTTTCGGTTCGCGCAGGCCACCCGATTCTCGCCGATTCGACGCCCCGGACGATGCTATCGGCTCATGCAGGACGATTTTGCCGGAATCCGGCCGCCTACCGGCAACGGTGCCGACTGGACAGTCGGATTCGTGATGCGGGAATGGTGGTCAGACACCCCTGATGGTCGAATCCGGCCTGCGCGGGCGTTCCGGGGTCGGTTTTGCCGACATTTTCAGGCTGCCGGACACACCGGAGCCGCCGGCAGCACCGGTTCAGCAGGCCTCGCCTCCATTGCGGCCCGGAGCAGATCGAGCTGTCGATAATGCCGACCCTCATGGTCGCTGCCGGCACGGCGGATGACAACCACCAATCACCAGCCCTGCGAGATTTCGGTTCCTTGCACACCGGCGGAACGGCGCGGATGGCGTCCAACCGCTGACCGGGCGAGGGACCGGGAGGATTCTGTCGAATCGACCAATCCTGTCGTGGCCGACAGAGCGGCCCGGATGTAGAACAGGGGTTGTCCATGGGAAGTTGACTCCCCAAGGGTCTTTCCCTTTGAAACAGGGGGTTTCGATGGCCGCTCAAGGCAACGGAATTGCTGGTCCGGCAACCCCGCCAGATGGACAAGGACTCCCTTGTCCTCCTGGTGCTTGCAGCGGGAGGAGAGGAAATGTTGTCGCCGGTGCAAGTACAAGAGTTCCTGCTCCTGCCGGATGACAACATCCCGGATGCGGTGGAGGGTCCACACTTTCAATTCGAACCGTACGACTACGGTCCTTTCGACAAGGAAATGTACCGGGTCCTCGAGTGCCCTGAGGACAAGAACCTGGTATCCATTCTTCCAGCTGGACGAGGGTGGAGCTACTACACTCTGACCCCCGACTGGCTACAAGGACGGCCACGGGTATCCTGACGCCCCGGGTGCACGGACCCGCGAGCATACCGGGCAGCTGGCCCGATTTGTCACGACTGTTTCTTTTTCGCAGCCCGTGTCAGCAATTCATTCGCGATTTCCGGGGATGAAGGCAGACAGTGTTTTCAGCAGCTGATTCATGACAGTCCTCGTCGGGATCAAGTGTGGATACGGTGTCGTGATCGGTGCGGGCGGTTCTGCCACGAAGGGACAGGCACCCAATCTCGGGACAATCGGGCAGAATACCGGGAAGATCGAGGTCATTGGCGACCGGATCATCGTTGCCGGGACTGGCCAAGCTGGTCTTGCCCGGCGATTCGACGCCGTTGTGCAACCGGTTCGGGATGGCAGAGGCAAACCGCTCCGGAAACACCCACTCGAAGTCGGCAAGCTCCCGGCGCGATGTGCTCTTGAAGATTTTCAGTCTACCGGGATACAGGACGTGATTTTCGGGGCGTTGATTGCACCTCCTGCAGAGCAACGATCCGATCCGTGCGAATTCCCCGTAGGTGACTTTCAACCCGAATTCATGACAGACGATTCACTCCGGTGCGTTTCCATGGGCTTCGGTCAGTCCATGATCGACCCGTTTCCCGGATTCATGAGGCGCGTGTTCCGGAAGGACGATCCGCCATCCTCACAGGGCGGTATATTCGCAGTGACATGGGCGCTACGGCAGGCAATTGAAATCAACCCTGGCGGCACCAACGGACCCATGCAAATCGCTGTCCTGCGGCCGAACAGGAAAGGACAGCCTTCAGCGAGGTTGCTCGAAGATTCCGAGCCTGGCGAACACAGGAATAACGTTGAGGAGGTATCTCGCACCTGAGAAATCATGCCCGGGACCGTCCTGTGGAAGACCTGCCCCACTTGCCGGAGAAGTCTGGTTGGGAGGTGCTCTCTGCCCCGTCACGGCATCACGTCCGGAATAATTCCGGATGTGGCCCGGTCGACCGGAACGCTGCCAGGACTACAACTCAACCGCTCAGGCCGGCGACAACTCCAGCCTCGACAACAGTAGCCGGTAGCGAAGAAACAGCAGCACCGCGGCACATCCCAACCCGATGACGAAACCGGTCCATACTCCGACACCTCCCCCACCCAGGGTGAAACCGAGAAGGTAGCTGGCCGGAAGCCCCAGCACGGCATAGCTGAAGGTGGCAATGATCATCGGCAGGTGGGTGTCACTCAGACCACGCAGCAATCCGAGGGCAACGACCTGCAAGGCATCGGCAAGCTGAAACGCGGCGGCGACATAGAGAAGTGACACGCCAATTGCGATCACGTGGTCGGCATTGTCGGCATCGGTATCCAGAAAGGCGGAAATCAGCGTCTCTGGCACCGACACCATGACCAGCACGACGATGGCGACAGCGCCGACACACAACATGATGACTGCCCGCGAGGCCAGGAAGATCCCGGCCCGATCCTGCAATCCGATCGCCCGGCCAATCTGCACGGTGCCTGCATTGGCCAGCCCGAGATAGATCATGAAGACAAAGGCGGCAATTTCCAGTGTGATGCCGTGCGCGGCGAGGGTCTCGGTATCGATCCAGCCCATCATGATGGCCGTGATGGCGAAGAAGCCGGTCTCGGCAACCAGGGTGGCGCTGATCGGCCATCCGAGCCGAAACACTTCCCTGAAGGCCGGCCAGTCCGGCCGCAGAAAATTCGAGAACAGCGAGTATTTGCGAAAATCCGGTTTGAATTCGGTGTAGAGAAACATGATCAGCAACGCGAAGCAGTGCGAGACGACCGTGGCGATGGCAGCACCCTTGATGCCAAGCTCCGGAAAACCCCAATTGCCGAAAATCAAACCGTAATTGGCAAGGATGTTGAGCACGACGCCGGCCAGCGTGGCCCACAGGACAATCCTCGGGCGGACCAGGGCCATGAAGAAACTCTTCAGGGCCATGATGCCAAGCGCAGGCAGCATTCCCCACATGGCAATCCGCATGTAGTCACCGGCCAGCGATGCCGTCAACTCCTCCTGGCCGAGCGAGACCAGCAGCCACCTGGTGTTCCACAGGGGAAGGAGGACCAGCACCCCGTAGATCAGGGACAGCCAAATCCCCATGCGAATGACCCGGCGGACCCTCCATGTCAGGCCGGATCCCTCGGCGCTGGCCGCCAGTGGAACTGTCGCCATTGCGCAGCCGGACCCCACGATGAAAACGACGGAGAACAGCGTGGTGCCGAGAACACCGCCGGCAAGTTCGTCGACTCCGTACCAGCCGAGCATGATTGCATCGGTCAGGTGCTTCAGGGATTGCGTCAGATTGCTGCCGATCACCGGCAGGGCCAGCGACAAGGTCGCCCTGACCTGATCGCCAAGCGGGCCGTCTTTGCTGCTGAAGAACATCAGGTGGCAGTATGCGATGAGGGTACCGACGACAAGACATGGCCTTCGGCATTCATTTCGGTCCGGCCGGAGACCTCAAATTGCGGTTTTTCACGACAATCCGGCAACAGCCTTGCCGAATTGAGGCCACTCCTGCCGATTTGAATTGCACAGGTGCATTGCGGCCGACTATCCTGCCCGGCAACAAGAATGAATTGAGGCAGAAGAACAATGGGTTTCGAAAGCGCAGTCGCGCGTCTTTCGGCTCAGCCCGTCTATGATGCATCAGCAATCGAGGTTCTCGAAGGCCTCGAACCGGTACGCATGCGACCGGGCATGTATGTCGGTGGAACCGACCTTCGGGCCATGCACCATCTGGCCGCCGAGGTGCTCGACAATGCCATGGATGAGGCGGTAGCCGGGCATGCCAGCAGGATCGATGTCGATTTCAACCAGGACCATTCACTGACCATCAGTGACAATGGCCGGGGAATTCCAGTCGATCCCCACCCCAGCAACCCTGACAAGTCCGCCCTGGAGGTCATACTCACCACCCTCCATGCTGGCGGAAAATTCTCCGGCAAGATCTATCAGACCGCCGGCGGTCTGCATGGTGTCGGCGTGTCGGTTGTCAACGCCCTGTCGGAATCACTGGCAGTCGAGGTGATCAGGAACAGGGCCCGGTATCAGCAGGAATACTCTCGGGGCAAACCGCTCGGGCCAGTGCGGAAGGCTGGCGGCGCCCCGAACCGGCGAGGAACCACGATCACTTTCAGGCCGGACCCGGAGATATTCGGCAAGACCGCCAGGATGAAACCGAAGACGGTGATGGGCATGGTCCGGTCGAAGGCCTACCTGTTTTCCGGGGTCGAAATGCGCTGGAAATGCGCCATTGCCGAGAAGGATGTTCCGGACGCGGCCGTTTTCCACTTTCCCGGTGGTCTTGAGGAATTTCTGCGGGATCAGCTGGACGGAGCCACGCTCTGTTCCGAGCGACCATTCGCCGGCAAGGTCGATTTTTCGGACCGGTTCGGCGGCCAGGCCACAGGGTCTGTCGAATGGGCCCTCAACTGGGCGGCGGATCGTGACGGATTCACCCGGTCCTACTGCAATACCGTGCCGACCATGGAGGGCGGCACCCACGAGACGGGATTCTGGGGCGCGGTGCTGAAGGGCATTCGAGGATATGGCGAGTTCATATCCAACCCCCGGGCCGGCAAGATCACGAGGGAAGACATTCAGGCAACCGGCTGCGCGCTTGTATCCTGCTTCATTGAAGATCCGGAATTCGTCGGGCAGACCAAGGACCGGCTGGCCAGCGCCGCCGCCCAGAGGCTGGTCGAGAACTCGGTTCGCGATCATTTCGACAATTGGCTGGCAGCCGATCCGAGGGTGTCCGGTGAGTTGCTCGAACAGCTGATTCGCCATTCCGAGGATCGGCTGCGGCGGCGGGTCGAGAAGGAGACCTCCCGCAAGACCGCGACCAAGAAACTCCGCCTGCCTGGCAAGCTGGTCGATTGCACCCGCTCTGCCCGCGAGGGAACCGAATTGTTCATCGTCGAGGGCGATTCGGCTGGCGGGTCAGCGAAAATGGCCCGCAACCGGGAAAACCAGGCATTGCTTCCGTTGCGGGGCAAGATACTCAACGTGCTGGGGGCATCATCATCAAAGATGAACCAGAACAGCGAGATCAACGACCTCTACCAGGCACTCGGGGTGAAGCCGGGCAACAGGCTCCAGATCGACGATCTGCGGTATGACAAGGTCATCATCATGACCGATGCCGATGTGGATGGTGCGCATATTGCCTCGCTGTTGATGACGTTCTTCTTCGCCCAGCTTCGTGACATCATCCGGCGGGGCCACCTGTTCCTGGCCTGCCCGCCGCTGTTCCGGATCACCCAGGGCTCAAGGCGCCTCTATGCCAGGGATGATGTCGAAAAGGACCGGCTGGTCGCCGATATCCTCACCGGTCGCGGAAAGATCGAGGTGTCCCGGTTCAAGGGGCTCGGCGAAATGGACGCCAAGGATTTGTGCAGCACGACCATGGATCCCGCTACCAGGAAACTTGTCCAGGTGAGAATCGAAGGGGACGAAGAGGCCAGCACCGGGGACCTGATTTCCCGCCTGATGGGCAAGAAGCCGGAAGAACGATTCAGGTTCCTGCAGCAAAACGCCAAATTCGCCGCCGGCCTCGACATCTGAAGAAACGGGCCCTCCTGCCTCGGCAGCCACCGAGGCATGGGAGTCGGCCGCCGGCACAGGCACCAGGCCTTGTCGAATTCCGGCAACGCATCACCCGCCAGTTGATGACACCAACCCAATACCACAGTCACGCATAGACCCGTTCGCCTTCTGCAATGCGCCCTTGCGGCGCCTGCCCGGTGTTTGCGCCGCCACGGCGGCCGGTGCATGACGAATGACCGTGTCGTCGGCGGCCCGGGCAGGAGTTCCGCGATCAGGCATCGGGGCATCGGAGCGCCCGGCACCCGTGCCGTCATGAGGGCAGGGCTCCGGCTCCGGACTCCTTCCGTCCTGTCTGCCCCGTGCCCTGATCGTCGATTCCGCCGCCGGCCATGCCGGGAGCGGGCCCGGCCCCCGGAAGCACGCCTCCATGGTCCGGCGCCGCCCGGCAGCGCCGGCCGGCTCCGCAAGGCCGGTGCCGACGGGGCGGAAACCGGCAGGCAGTGTTCCCGTCCCTCCCTGCGGTTCCGCGGAAGGTGGCACCGGCATGTTGCTTCGCTGGCGTGCATGGTGAGCCGTTCCAGCGTACGGAACGGGAGGACCGCCAACTGCACCGGACGCGGAGGGTCCGGGGGCGAGATCGGATGTCTTCCGGTTCGGGTTTACCGGTTGTCAGGCAGTACTCCGACGAAATGCCGGTCACCCCAGACATTGTCGATCCTGTTGGTTGGTGGCCAGTACTTGTTGTCCGGGTCGCATCCTGGCGGAAATGCGGCGCGGCTCGCCGGGTAGGGCCGGTCCCAGCCCTCGATGAATTCGGCCAGGGAGTGCGGTGAATTCACCAGGGGATTGTTGTCGGCATCCAGCTTGCCATTCCTGACGTCATCGATCTCGTCCATGATGCCGAGCATCGCGTCGCAGAACCGGTCCAGTTCTTCCTTTGATTCGGATTCGGTTGGCTCCACCATCAACGTTCCGGCGACCGGCCAGCTCATGGTCGGCGGATGAAATCCGCAATCGATCAGGCGCTTGGCCACATCGTCGATAGTGATATTCGTCCCTTCAACCGCCTTGCGAATATCGATGATGCATTCATGTGCGACCAAATCCCGGTTGCCGGAATAGCAGATCTCGAATCTCTTCCGTATCCGGGTGGCGATGTAGTTGGCGTTGACGATGGCAATCCGTGTCGCCCGCGCCAGCCCCTCGGCACCCATCATGAGGATATAGGCCCAGGAGACCGGCAGTATCGAGGCCGACCCGAACATGGTTGCCGACACCGCTCCGGTCTGCGTGCCCAGCAAAGGATCGCCGGGCAGGAACGGGACCAGGTGAGACTTGACCCCGATCGGGCCCATTCCCGGCCCGCCCCCGCCATGCGGGATGCAGAAGGTCTTGTGGAGATTGAGATGGCCGACATCGGCACCGAGGTCACCCGGCCTGGCAATGCCGACCAGCGAATTCAGGTTTGCACCGTCAAAATAGACCTGTCCGCCATTCCGATGGGTGATATCGACCACGTCCCTGATCGTGTCCTCGAACACCCCGTGCGTCGACGGGTAGGTGATCATGGTCGCTGCCAGCGTATCTCCGACCTGTTCGGCCTTCTCCGTCAAATCGTCCAAATCCACGGTTCCGTCATCCCTGGACCTGATCTCGATGACTTCCATCCCGGCCAGCTGGGCCGAGGCGGCATTGGTCCCGTGTGCGGATTTCGGAATGAGGCAGTGAACGCGCGTATCGTCACCATTGTGTTCATGGTAGGCACGAATGGCCATGAGTCCGGCGAATTCGCCCTGTGCGCCGGAATTCGGCTGCATGGATATGGCGTCATACCCGGTGATACGGCACAGCCGGTCGCAGAGATCATCGATCATGTCCCGGTAACCGGCGACCTGTTCGGCTGGCGCGAATGGGTGGATATTGCCGAATTCCGGGAATGTGACCGGGATCATCTCGACAGTGGCATTGAGCTTCATGGTGCATGAGCCAAGCGGAATCATGGTCCGGTCGAGAGCCAGGTCCTTGTCGGACAACCGGCGCATGTAACGGGTGATGGAGAGTTCAGAGCGGTTGGCGTTGAAGGCCGGATGCTCCAGGTAGGTGGATGTCCGGCGGAGGGACTTCGGAATGACGGTGCTCGCCGCTCCATGATCCAGGCTGCCGGATGCATCAAGGCAATTGGCGATGGCTGCCAGCTCCTTCTCATCGACCATCTCGTCCAGGGAGATGCCGATCCGGTCCTGCCCGATGATCCGGAAGTTGATCCCGGATTCCCGGGCGGCGTTGATGATCTGCTGTTGGCCCTGGCCAACCCTGACGACAATCGTGTCGAAGAACACGCCGGTCTCGACCACATGGCCCGCCGCCGTCAATGCCCGGGCCAGGGTCGCGGCCCGCCCGTGTATCCGGTTGGCGATCGCCCTGATCCCGGCTGCGCCGTGAAACACGGCATACATGCTGGCCAGGACGGCTGGCAGGACCTGCGCCGTGCAGATATTCGACTTCGCCTTCTGGCGACGGATGTGCTGCTCCCGGGTCTGCAGCGCAAGCCGGTAGGCATTTCGTCCCCCGCTATCCACCGACAACCCGACGATTCGGCCGGGCAGCTCCCGCTTGCGGGCATCCCGGGCGGCAATATAGCCGGCATGGGGACCACCATAACCCATGGGAACCCCGAATCTCTGGGTCGTGCCGACCGCGATATCGGCGCCCATCGCGCCCGGATCCTTCAGCACGGCCAGTGCCATCAGGTCGGCAGCGACGACCGCGATGCCCCCCGACCCGTGAAGCTGTTCGATCGCATCGCTGAAATCACGCACTTCGCCATCGGTTCCCGGATACTGGAACACCGCTCCGAAGCAGTCACTCGCCGCCAAATCCTCCAGCGGATCACCGACAACAATCCTGATGCCCGTGGGCCGCGCCCTGGTCCGGATCACGGATATGGTCTGGGGGTGGCAGTTCCGGTCGACGAAATACACGTCCGATCGGGATCGTGACACCCGGCGGGCCATGGCCATCGCCTCGGCGGCGGCGGTTGCCTCGTCAAGCAGCGAGGCGTTGGCGACTTCCAGCCCGGTCAGGTCGCAGATCATGGTCTGGAAGGCCGCCAGGACCTCGAGGCGCCCTTGGCTGATTTCCGCCTGGTAGGGCGTGTACGCGGTATACCAGGCCGGGTTTTCGAGGATGTTTCTCAGGATCACCAGCGGCGTGACGGTGCGGTAGTAGCCCATGCCGATGAGTGAAATCATCTCCTGGTTGCGGGACGCGGTCTCGCGCAGCAACTCCAGTGTTTCCTGTTCGGTCAGCGGCTTGCCAAGCCCGTCCACCGATGTCCGACCCAGCTGCGGCGGCAGCAGGGCATCGATCAGGTCCTCCTCCGACCGATAGCCCATCTCGTCGAGCATTTCGGCCAATTCGCCCCGCGATGGCCCGATATGGCGCAGGTTGCAGAAATCGTCAGGGTTGTAGGGTACCGTGCCGGTAGACATGAAATTCTCCCGAAAACCTAGCTGATGAACGCGCGGTATTCATCCTCGTCCATGAAGCCCTCATATTCGGACGGGTCCGCGAGCTTGATCCTGAAGAACCATCCCTCTCCCTGCGGGTCGTCATTGACCAGCGTCGGCTCGTCGGCAAGTCCTTCATTGACTTCGGTCACCACGCCGGCAAGCGGCGCATAGACGTCGGAGGCTGCCTTGACGCTCTCCACGACGGCGGCATCACCGCCTGCCTCCAGTTCAGCCCCGACATCGGGAAGCTCGACAAAGACGATGTCGCCAAGCTGGCTGACCGCATATTCGGTGATTCCCACGGTTGCGATGCCATCCTCCAGCGACAGCCATTCATGTTCATCGGTAAATTTCACGTTCTCAACCCTTCTGTTTCTTGAATCGAGTTCTGACAAACGGCAAGGCCTGCAATTCGGCCGGGTACCGGCGGTTCCTGACCTGGCCATACACCCTGGTCCCGGCAGACGCGAACCCGGCCTCTACATACCCCATCGCAATCGGGGCGCCCACCGTCGGGCCAAACCCGCCGGAAGTGACCTCGCCGATGCAGTCATCACCCGTCTCGCTGCCATAGATCGGCGCTCCCTGCCGCATTGGCACCCGGCCAAGGGGCCTGATGCCAACCCGGCGGCGGCCGGTTCCTTCGGCCATTTCGGCCAGGATCCTCGTATCTCCCGGGAATCCGCCCTCCCGGGGCCCGCCAGCCCGTCGGGCTTTCTGGATCGCCCATGACAGCCCGGCCTCAACCGGGCTGGTCGTCTCGTCGATATCATTTCCGTACAGGCACAGCCCGGCCTCCAGCCTGAGTGAATCCCGCGCCCCGAGACCGACCGGAAGAACACCGCCCTGGTCCAGCAGGTCGCCGGCAAACCCGGCAGCGAGTTCATCCGGCACCGACACCTCGAAGCCATCTTCACCGGTATAGCCCGACCTGGACACCCAGATCTCCGTGCCGGCATATGTCAGTGTCAGCGAATCCATGAAATTCATGGCTGACACTTCGGGGACCAGCCGGGACAGAACCGCCTCGGCATCCGGCCCCTGGATGGCAAGGAGCGATCGTCCCTCGACCAGCTCGACCTCGCAATCCCGGCCAATCCCGGATTCGAGCAAGGCCAGATCGACATGCTTGCGCGAGGCGTTGACCACCAGGAAGACATGATCCGGCCTGGTCGAAATCATCAGGTCATCGACCAGCCCCCCTTCCGGGGTGGTGAACAACCCGTAGCGCTGTCTTCCCTCGGCCAGGCCGACGATATCCGAGGGAATCAGGGTCTCCAGCGCATGGGCAGCATCCGGAACCGAACCCGATTTCGGCCATATCCTGACCTGCCCCATATGGCTGACATCGAACAGCCCGGCCCATCCCCTCGTGACATGATGTTCGCTCAGGATTCCGGCCGGATACTGAACCGGCATCCGGTATCCGGCGAAGGGAACCATCCTTGCTCCGTGAAGCTGGTGAAATTCACGAAGCGCAGTTTCGTTCAACGTGGTATCCGACATCACAATCCAGATCGTCCCTGTGTGTCCATCCTCCCGAGACTCCGGCCCCTGCCCCGGATCAGCCTGCAACCACCCCCGGAGGGGCCGCCCTGGCCGCAGCACCGGAAATGGTGCCGGTCTGCGCCGGCCGGATATCGGGAACCGCGCCCATAGACCGGTTCTTCCCGATCATCAACACCTGTTCACCTTCTGCATCAGCTGCATGACCCTTCCCATTTCCGGCCCGGTCGGCTTGCCGGTCAGCGCCAGGCGCAGCGGCATGAACAGCGCCCTGCCCTTGCGGCCGGTCTTGCGGCCGACCTCGTCGGTCCAGGATTTCCAGGCCGACCCGCCATATGGAGGCTCCGGCAGGATTTCCATTGCCGCCGCCACGAATTCCCGGTCCTCCGGCCCGATTGCCGGCTCGGCACCATCCCTGAACACCGTCCACCACCCTTCCAGTTCGCCGAGCGTGGAGATGTTTTCCCTGACCGTATCCCAGAGCCGGGGAGCCAGCTGCGGCGGAACTCCCAGCTCGGCAATCCTGCCGGCAGCATACTCGAAAGGTCGGGATGCCAGGAACCTGGCATTTGCCTGGCCGAACCCGGCATCGTCGATTCTTGTCGGTGCCGTGCCGTAATCCGACAGGGAAAACTCCTCCGCCAGCTCCTCGACCGACGACCTGATCCCGAACCCGGCCGAGGACCCGGTGAAGGCCAGCATGCTCAGGATCGTCATCGGCTCGATGCCGGCCTCGCGCATGCCCCCGATCGAATGCGAACCCTGGCGCTTTGCCAGCGGCCCGCCATCGGCCCCGGTCAACAACGAATGATGGGCAAACCCGGGCAACCGGTCAGTCACCAGTTGCATGATCTGGATCTGCGCCGCGGTGTTGGTGATGTGATCGGCCCCCCTGACCACATTGGTGATCTTCATGTCGACATCATCCGTCACCGATGCCAGGGTGTAGAGGGTCTGCCCGTCGGCCCGGATCAGCACCGGGTCGGAGACGCTTGCGGCATCGATCGACACCGAACCCTGGATGGCGTCCGTCCACTCCACGCGCCGGCGCTCCAGCAGAAAGCGCCAATAGCCGGGGCGCGACTCTCGCAACTCCCGGCGTTGCGATTCGTGCAGGGCCATCCCGGTACGGTCATAGACCGGTGCCTTCCCGGACCTGAGCTGCATCTTCCGCTTCAGCGCCAGCTCGTCGGGAGTCTCGAAGCATTCGTAGAGCCGTCCCTGCCGACGCAATTCATCCCTGCATTCGGCATACAATTCCAGCCGATCCGACTGTCTCTCTACCCGGTCCCATTCAAGCCCGAGCCATTCGAGATCAGTCATGATCGAATCGACGAATTCCTGCCGGGTCCGCTCGGGGTCGGTATCGTCGAGCCTGAGAATGAACTGCCCGCCGGCATTCCTGGCAATCAGGAAATTGAACAGCGCGGTGCGGAGATTTCCGACATGCAGGTGCCCGGTGGGCGATGGCGCGAAACGGGTTGTCGTCATGATGTGCCTTTCGATCGACGAACCGTCAGCCGGGCCGATGCCGGTCCGTGCCTTCGCTCCGGCATTCAGCTGCACCCGGCACCGGGCCGGTCGCGCCAGTGATTGACGATCGGGTAACGGCGATCCAGCCAGAGCGCATGCCCGGTAAGCCTGACCCCCGGCGCCGACTGGAAGCGCTTGTATTCCGACTGGTAGATGAGCTGTTCGACATGCCTGACGGTGTCCGGGTCGAAACCTGCTGCAATGACTTCGGCAACCGACATGTCGTGATCCATCAACTGCTCCAGGATACCGTCCAGAATCTCGTAGGGCGGCAGACTGTCCTGATCCTTCTGGTCCGGGCGCAATTCTGCCGAGGGAGGCTTTTCCAAAATCGGCTCGGGAATGCAACGGCCTTCCGGACCATGCATCCATCGCCGGTGATTGATGTTCCGCCACCGGCAGGTCGCAAAGACCCTGGTCTTGTAGAGATCCTTGACCGGGTTGTAGCCGCCGGCCATGTCGCCATAGATCGTTGCGTAGCCGACAGCCGCCTCCGACTTGTTGCCGGTCGTCAGCAGCAATTCGCCGAACTTGTTGGAGATGGCCATGAGAAGCAGGCCGCGCAGCCGCGACTGGATGTTCTCCTCGGTGGTGTCCGGCTCCGCCCCGGCAAACAACGGTGCCAGCGTCTGCCGGGCAATCTTCTGCAGATCCTTGATGCCGACGGTGTCGGACCGGCATTTCAGCAGGCCGACCGTCTCCTCCGCATCCCTGGTCGATGCCGCCGATGTGAAACAGGACGGCATCAGCACACAGCGGAGATTCTCGGGCCCGACCGCGTCGCAGGCAATCGCGGCCACGAGGGCGCTGTCGATGCCGCCGGACAGGCCAACCAGCACCGCCGAAAACCCGCTTTTCGAGACATATTCCCGGACCGCGGTGACCATGGCGCAGTAATCGGCCTCCAGCTCGTCCGGATACGGGGTGCAGTCGCCGGGAAGCGCCCGCCAGGAGCCGTTGCCGGCGACAAAATCCACGCTCTGCACATCCTCGACAAAACCCGGCATCTGCACCGCCAGCCGAGAGTGCCGGTTCAGCACGAACGAGCCGCCATCGAAAACCTGATCATCCTGTCCACCGACCATGTTCAGATACACCAGCGGCAGCCCGGTTTCCGTAACCCTGGCCGCCATCTGCGACAGGCGGGTATCCATCTTGCCGCGGTGATAGGGTGAGCCATTCGGAACCAGCAGGATCTCGGCACCGGACTCGGCAAGGGTTTCGGGAACATCCGGGCGCCACGCATCCTCGCAGACCGGGCTTCCGATTCGCACCGGTCCGACCCGGTAGGGGCCGGCGATCATCCCCGGCGAGAATTGCCTCTTTTCGTCGAATACCTCGACATTGGGCAGGTGGTGCTTGAAAATCCTGGCAGCGATCCGACCCCGATGCAGGATGAGGTAGGCGTTGTGCAGCCTGTCATCGCACAGGTAGGGAGAGCCCACCCCGATCGCCGGCCCATCGCTGCAGGCCCGGGCAATCTCGTCGATCCTGGCCATGCATCCGGCAACGAAGGAGCGCTTGAGCACGAGATCCTGCACCGGGTAACCGGACAGGAACAATTCCGGGAACGCCACCATGTCGGCATCGCGGGCAAGCGCGCCGTGCTGACAATCGATGACTGCCTCGGCATTGCTGTCCAGCGCTCCAACGGTCGGGTTGGATTGGGAGAGTATCAGTCGAAATCGGTCGGACAATTGAAATCGCGCATTACTATTGCAGACTCTGAGAGTGAATTGTCCTATACAGGCGCCGGTGAATTCAGGGAACCCATACATCATGGTGCAGAGGGTCAGCCAGATTGTGCTGTCTTGGGCGATATCGATATGCCTGATCGGCCTCCCGGCGACCGGAGGGCAGAGTGCCGAGCGGTCATCGGATGACCACTATGTCGGTGAATCCGAAAACGGGTTGCGCCACGGCTCCGGCATATTGCGCCTTCCCAATGGCTATGTCTACGAGGGCATGTGGTTCGAGGGATCGCAGCACGGGGTCGGAGCCGCCATCTATCCCGACGGTTCGGAATATGTCGGCGAATTCGATTCCGGCAGGCGGCATGGGGACGGCGTCATGCGATTTGCCGATGGCAGCGAGTATTCCGGCGAGTGGCACGACGACCTGATCAGCGGCACCGGTGTCTTCGCCTCGGCTGACGGGGCAATCTACCGGGGCAGCCTGACCAAGGGCCAGAGAAGCGGTCCCGGCACCCTGGAGTTGGCCAACGGACATGTGCTGCAGGGTGAGTGGAAGGATGGCCGGCTTGAAGGGAGTGGCCGGGAGATTCGACCGGACGGCTCGGAATATGTCGGCAATTTCGTGAATGGCGTCGCCGATGGCTACGGGGATCTGAGTCTGACCGATGGCGGCGTGTTTTCAGGAAACTTCGCCGCCGGCCGGCCGCATGGCCCCGGGACCCTGGTTACCGCCAGCGGGATCACGATCGCCGGCGACTGGGTCGGTTTCGATGTCGATGGCGATGCGGAAATCGCCTATCCGGATGGCACGATCTACCAGGGCGGCGTCGCCGACGGTCGGCCAAGCGGCGCCGGGGTCATGACCCGGCCTGACGGGTTTCGATACGAAGGCGGCTGGAGAAACGGGCTGTTTCATGGCCGGGGAGACGCCACCTACCCGTCCGGCGAGACCTATTCAGGCGAATTCGCAGGGGGCATGCGCCATGGCCGGGGACGTTGGAAAGCAGCTGATGGTACACTGTTCATGTCCGAATGGCATGACGGAAAGGCGCATGGGCCGGGCCAGATCAGGTTTGCCAATGGCGATGTCTTCGAGGGCAACATCAAGAACAACGAGCCTGAAGGCCCGGGCAGCCTGACCTCGGCCGACGGCACCCGGATCCTGGGCACATGGTCGCATGGTCTCCTGTCCAGGCATGTCGAGATATTCTTTCCGGATGGCTCCGTATACGTGGGAGATTATTCCGATTCGGTGATGCATGGCGAAGGCACGCTCACCCTGCCGAGCGGCTACCGCTATACCGGCGGGTTTGCCCATGGGAAGAAACAGGGTGACGGGACCGAATGGCTGGCCGATGGAACCCGTTACTCCGGCAGGTTCGACGAAGGGCAACGGTCCGGACAGGGGGTTGTCGACTACCCCGATGGATACCGCTACGAGGGTGCCTGGCTCGACGGCCTTCCCAACGGCACCGGCCGGGCCGAATACCCGAATGGCAATGTCTATGTGGGCGAGTTCAAGGATGGCCGGCGCCATGGGCAAGGCCGCATGATCTACTCGATCGCGACCGATGACGGTGGTTGAATTGCGGGCTGACCGTCCGGATGCCGTGAACATGCCAAGATGGGCAGGCTGCGTGTTGGTCACCCCTGTGCAGGAAGGCATGGTTGAATGCCGGAACCGGCCAACCGGGCCGGAGCCGATGACGGCGGCTGGTTCGGCTTCCGTGACGGACGTGGCCGATGACGGCGATCGGCTGTTTTCAAACCCGCCTGCAACTGCTATACGGTGACCCATGTCGCGTTTGACGAAATGCAGATCCGACCGAAATCGGCATGGCGGTCCTGGCGGGCTGAACCTCCTCCTTATGACCTTCCTCTGAGCGCCACGGATTTCGGTGCGCCGGCTCAGGGGCAAGCGACGCACCGAAAAGCGGAATCAATCCTACACGTCAAACCGGAAATACCCATGGAGAGTTCAACTGGTGAATCCCAGGACCATGTCCTGATATTCGACACGACATTGCGTGATGGCGAGCAGTCACCCGGCGCCACCATGACCCTCGGCGAGAAAATCGAAATCGCCGAATTGCTGGATGACATGCAGGTCGACATCATCGAGGCCGGCTTCCCCATTGCATCCGAAGGTGATTTCCGGGCAGTCCGGGAAATCTCCACCCGGATCAGGAACGCCACCGTCTGCGGGCTGGCCCGCTCGGGGCTGACGGATATCGATCGTGCCGGGGCCGCCCTGAAGCGTGCCGGTCGGCCGCGAATCCACACCTTCATCTCGACCTCGCCGCTGCACATGAAATTCAAGCTGAAGATGGAGCCGGATGATGTCATCGAGGCAGTAGACAGGTCGGTCCAGCATGCCAGGACCTACACCGATGACGTCCAGTGGTCGCCGGAAGACGGCACCCGCACCGACCATGATTTCCTCTGCCGCGCCGTCGAGACGGCAATTCGTGCCGGAGCCGGCACCATCAACATTCCCGACACGGTCGGCTACACCGCACCGAATGAAAGCGCGGCCATCATCGCCATGCTGCGCAACCGGGTCCCCGACATCGACAAGGTGGTGCTGTCGACCCATTGCCACAATGATCTCGGCATGGCGGTGGCCAATTCGCTGGCAGCGGTGCAGGCCGGTGCCCGCCAGATCGAGTGCACGATCAACGGACTGGGCGAGCGGGCCGGCAATTGCGCCCTCGAGGAAGCGGTCATGGCAATGCGGGTCCGCAACGACATCATGCCGTTCCGCACCCGGATCGACAGCCGGAAGATCATGCAGGCCTCGCGGCTGGTCTCGGACGCCACCGGCTTCCCCGTGCAATACAACAAGGCAATCGTCGGCAAGAACGCCTTTGCCCACGAGGCCGGGATTCACCAGGATGGCATGCTGAAACATGCCGGTACCTACGAGATCATGCGGCCGGAAGATGTCGGAATTGCCGCGACCAGCCTGGTCCTGGGAAAGCATTCCGGACGGGCCGCCTTGCGCAGGAGACTTGAAGAGATCGGATACGAGATTGGCGAGAACCGGCTCAATGACGTGTTCGTGCGGTTCAAGGCACTGTCCGACAAGAAGAAGAAGATCTTCGACGACGATCTCGTCGCCCTGATGCAGGCCGATGCCAGCGACAGCGATGATGACCATCTCCAGGTCCAGCATTTGCGCGTGGTCTGCGGGTCGGTGTCGCCGCAGACGGCAGAACTCAGGATCCGGGTGAACGGTTCGGTTTGCGAGGTCGCGGCCGAGGGAGATGGCCCGGTCGACGCCGCATTCAATGCCATCAAGAAGGCATTCGATCACGAGGCGACCCTTCAGCTCTACCAGGTCAAGGCGGTGACCGAGGGCACCGATGCCCAGGCGACGGTCAGCGTCCGCCTGGAAGAGCGCGGGCGGATCGTGGTTGGCCAGTCATCGGATACCGATACCATTCTCGCCTCGGTGATGGCGTATGTCGATGCGCTCAACAACCTCATCAGCCGGCGCTCCAAGAGGGAACCGGACGCAATCTGACCTGCTGCGTGGCGGCAATCGAGCCGGCTTTCGGGCCCGCCATCCGGCGCCGGATGGCCGGAATTGCGTTCTTTACCTCGGATGCGCAGAATGCCAAAACACGGAAATCGGCAGAACAGTTGAATTGCGGCGCCAGATTACGGGAATTCGAGTAGATGCTATCTTTCTTGACCAGGCTGTTCAGCTACGACATCGCCATTGATCTCGGCACTGCCAACACGCTGGTCTATGTCAAGGGAGAAGGCATCGTCCTCGACGAGCCGTCAGTGGTGGCCTACCAGACCAAGGATGGCAGGCGGCGGGTGCTGGCCGTCGGCGAGGACGCCAAGGCAATGGTCGGTCGCACCCCGGGAAGCATCGAGGCCATCCGACCCCTGCGTGACGGCGTCATCGCCGATTTTGCCGTGGCCGAGGAAATGATCCGGCATTTCATCCGCAAGGTCCGGCGGCGCTCGGTCTTTGCCAGGCCGCGCATTGTCGTCTGCGTTCCCCAGGGAGCCACCCCGGTCGAGCGACGGGCAATCCGCGATTCGGTACTGTCGGCCGGCGCCCGCAAGGCCGGCCTGATTCCCGAGCCGGTCGCCGCCGCCATCGGCGCCGGCATCCAGATCACCGATCCCAAGGGCAGCATGATCGTCGATATTGGCGGCGGCACCACCGAGGTGGCGGTGTTGTCACTGGGCGGCATCGTCTATGCGACCTCGATCAGGACCGCCGGCGACCGCATGAACCAGTCGCTCACCGACTACATGCGAACGCGATACAATATTCGCCTGGGTGAGGCGGCGGCCGAGGAAATCAAGAATCGCCTGGGAATCGCCTGCATCCCCCCTGACGGGGTGGGCAGGACGGCCAAGATCAGGGGAAGTGACCAGTTGACCGGCGCCCCCAGGGATGTCAACCTGAACCAGGCCCAGGTCGCCGAGGCACTCTCCGGACCGATCGGTGAAATCCGCCAGGCTGTCAGCCGGGCATTGATGTCGACCCCGCCCGACCTGTCCGGAGACATTTCCGATACCGGGATTGTCCTGACCGGTGGTGGAGCCCTGCTGCGGTCGCTTGACGAGGAATTGCGGAACCATACCGGCCTTCCGGTCGCCATTGCCGAGGACCCGCTGACATGCGTTGCGGTCGGAACCGGCCAGGCACTGGAAATCGAGGAGACCAACCGCGGCCTGAAGCTTATCGACTATGAAAGCTGACCCAATTAGCCCGTGCCGAACCTCTCACATGACAGGGAAACGCAGGAGTCGATCCGAAAGCCGCTGAGGCAGCTTGCCGTAGGCCTTGCCGCAATCCTGATGGTCGGCCTCTACATCTTCTGGCGCGCCGACAGTGAACGAATGGAGATCCTGCGGGCAGAGATTGTCGACAGGCTGATCCCGGGGTTTGAAATCGGCATCAAGCCGGGTCGGTTCATTGCCGATATGGTGAGAGCAGCGGGCGAGCTGTCGCGATCGGGCGACCGGATCGAGGAACTCGAAGGGGAGTTGCAGTCGCTCCTGCACTGGAAGGAACGGGCGCAGCGGCTCGAACAGCAGAACGCCCAGCTGCGCCAACTGGCCAATCTCAAGCTCAGCCCGGCCCGGTCGCTGATCTCGGCCGAGGTTCTTGCCGACACCAGTTTTGCATTCAGGCATTCCATCCTGATCAATGTCGGCCGCCAGGACAGGGTGGAGGATGGCTGGGCGGTCATGGACGATCTGGGCCTGGTTGGCAGGATCTCCGGGGTGAGCCGGTCGACATCGCGGGTCATCCTGCTGACCGATTCCAACAGTCGGGTCCCGATAAAGGTCAAGCCCTCGAATGCCCGCGGCATCGCAACGGGCAATAACGGCCCGTCGCCGCATATCGAGCTGGCCGGGGATGCGGAATCCATCAATCCGGGCGACCGGGTTCTCACCTCCGGCGAAGGCGGTGTCTTTCCGCCCGACCTGCTGGTCGGAACGATAGCCCCGGATTCCCGCGGCCCGTTGCGGATCACCCCGGCCGCCAATCACGCCGATCTTGAATTCGTCAAGGTCGTCAAGGGAGACACGCCGGAATCGGTCGAGCCAATTGGCAACCTGCTGCTGCCGGAGGAGACATCCGACACGGCGGACGGGAGCGGCGGATGACCCTTTCGATCAGGATATTGATCTACCAGGCCCTGTTCCTGGCAATTGCCGTTGCATTGATGTCGTTCAGCATGATTCCGCCCCGAGGATTGCAGCCGGACCTGCCACAGCCGGATATCCTGTTCTGCCTCATTGCTGCATGGGCCATGCGTCAACCGGACACCGTCCGGCCGGTCATGATCCTGTTCACCGTCCTGCTGTCCGAGATCATGTTCCTGAAACCGCCGGGGCTGTGGACCGCCCTGGTCCTGCTTGCAACGGAGTTTCTCAGATCGCTGGTCGACCGGATCCGCTACCAGGCCTTCACCTTCGAGTGGATCGTGTTCTCCGGCACCTTTGCCGCCATCATCATTCTCTACCAGCTCGCGCTGGCGATCACCTTCGTGCCCGTGCTTGAACCCGGTAGCGCCGCGTTGCATGTTCTGGCGACCATCATCGCCTACCCCGTGGTTGTCATGATTTCGAATACCGTCTTCCGGGTCCGCAAGGCCGGGTCGGCAGAGCCGGGCCCCTTCGAGGGGCGCGGCTGATGCGGGGTGCCCAGGAGGGCCCCGACGCGGTCACCGCCCGCAAGCTGCTCGGCCGGCGCGCCCTGCTGCTTGGCGGATTGCAGGGGGCGGTGTTGCTGACCATTGCCGGCAGGCTCCGCTACCTCCAGGTCACTGCCTCGCCATCACTCAGCGAGATGGCCGAACGGAACCGGATCAGCGTTCGGCTCCTGCAACCGATGCGTGGCGAGGTGTTCGACCACGACGGCACCCTTCTCGCCGGCAACCTGCTCAACTACCGGGTCATGCTGGTCCGCGAGCAGGCGGGTGACATCGACAGGGTGCTGGACAATCTGCGTGCAATCATTCCGATGTCGGACGAGGAGCTACTCGCCAGGATCGAGGAGATCAGCGATCACCGGACATTCGATGCGGTCACGGTGGCGGAAAACGTGAGCTGGCAACAGGTCGCCCGGGTATCGGCCAACGCGCCGGCCCTGCCGGGCATCAGCGTCGAATATGGCAGCACCCGGACCTATCCCTTCGGCCAGGCCTTTGCGCATGTGGTCGGTTATGTCGGCCCGGTCAGCAAGAAGGACCAGCAGAGCGAGACCGACTGGGACCCACTGCTCCATTTTCCAGGGTTCCAGATCGGAAAAACCGGCCTCGAGAGAAGCCTCGACCGCGAGTTGCGCGGCAGTGGCGGGAACCGGACGATCGAGGTCAACGCCCAAGGGCGGGAGATTCGCGAGGTTGACGGGGCCGAAGCGCAGGCCGGCAGGGATTTGCGGATCACCATTCGCAGCGGGTTGCAGACATATGTCACCGCAAGGCTGGGAAGCGAGCCGGCAGCCGTCGTGGTACTCGACCTGTCCAATGATCACATCATTGCATCGGTATCGACGCCGACATTCGATCCGAACAAGTTCATTTCCGGCTACACCGAAAGCGAGTTCCAGCAATTGCTGGACACGAGGGGCAGCCCGCTGATCAACCGCCCGGTGCGAAGCGTGTATCCGCCCGGGTCAACCTTCAAGATGGTGACCGCACTGGCGGCGCTGGAGGCCGGCCTGATCGGGTCGGACGACGAAATCACCTGCACCGGCGAGCACCAGACCCAACACCGGACCTTTCACTGCTGGCGCAGCGGCGGCCATGGCCAGGTGAATTTTCGCAAGGGGCTGAGCGAGTCATGCGATGTCTATTACTACCTGCTGGCCCAGCAGGTCGATATCGGGCCGATCGCCGGCATGGCCAGGAAGCTCGGCTTCGGAACCCGCCCCGATATTCCCCTGCCGGACGTGGCAAGAGGGTTGATACCGACCAGGGACTGGAAGCTGGAGAACAAGCAGAACCCCTGGCAGCTTGGCGACACGCTGAATGCCGGGATCGGCCAGGGATTCGTGCTGGCATCCGCCCTGCAGATCGCGGTGATGACCGCCCGGATCGCCACCGGCAGGAGATCACGTCCAGGGCTGCTCATGGCCATTGACGACAACCCGGTCACCCGGTCGGCACCACTGCCACTCGACATCGGCGAGGCGTCGCTCGAGATGGTGCGTGACGCGATGTTTGCCGCGACCAATCACCGCCAGGGCACGGCATACGGCTCCCGATCATTCGATTCGACCTTCCAGATCGCCGGCAAGACCGGGACCAGCCAGGTGCGCGCCATCTCCCTTGCCGAACGCCGGCGAGGGATTCGTCAATATGTCGATCTGCCGTGGAAGGACCGTGACCACGCCCTGTTTTGCGGATTCGCGCCTTTCGACAATCCCCGCTATGCAATTGCGGTCATCATCGAACATGGCGGCAGCGGATCGCGGGTCGCCGCACCGATCGCCCGGGATATCCTGATGGCCGCCCATTACGGGCAGGTGCCTCCGCTCGAGGCCTATCCGCCGGAGTTGCGATCACGGATCCTCGACGAACAGAAACTCCTCGACCTGGAAGGGCTGGGCGCGGTTCCGGGCGGGCCGGACAACGAGGTCCGGGCATGACCTTCAACGACATCGATCCGGGGCACCCTGCCCTCCTTCCGGAGAAGCTGGCCAAGTTCAACTGGACCTTGCTGGCGCTGATCATCCTGACCTCCTCGGTCGGCTTTGCGGCGCTCTATTCCGTCGCCGGCGGTTCGTTTTCACCCTGGGCCAATGTGCAGATCGAACGATTCCTGGTCGGGCTGGTCATCATGTTCGCCATCGCCCTGACCCCGGCAGGAATGTGGAAGGTGCTGGCGGCTCCGGTCTACCTCGTCTCCCTGCTCCTGCTCGTTGCCGCCGGGATCTACGGGCCCGAAGTCAAGGGCGTGCAACGGTGGCTGGAACTCGGCACCATGCGGATCCAGCCTTCGGAGATCGCCAAGGCCGCGGTCATCCTGGCCCTGGCCGCCATCTATTCGGAAATTCCGACCCGGAAGGCATCGCACCCGCTTTGGGCCGTGCTGGCGGCGGCCATCATACTGATCCCGGCCATCCTGGTCTTCCGGCAGCCGGATCTTGGCACCGCGGTCATCATGGTGCTGGCCGGCGGTATCGTCGCCTTCGCCGCCGGCGTCAGCTACTGGTATTTCGCTGCCGTATTGCTGCTGGCCGCCGGCACGGTCGGGCTGGTCATGCTGACCCGGGGAACCGAATGGCAATTCCTGCAGGATTACCAGTATGTTCGCATCGAGACCTTCCTGAACCCGGGCAGCGATCCCTTCGGGGCAGGATTTCACACCCTGCAATCCAAGATCGCCATCGGCGCTGGCGGCCTTGATGGACGCGGCTACCTCCTGGGAACCCAGAGCCAGCTGAATTTCCTGCCGGAGAAACACACCGATTTCGTGTTCACCACCCTGGCCGAGGAGTTCGGGCTGGTCCTGTGCCTGCTGTTGCTGACATTCTACGGGCTGATCATCGGCTACTGCATCAAATCGGCACTCAATTGCCGTGACCGGTTTTCCGCCATCCTGATCATCGGGTTCTCGGGACTGTTTTTCCTCAACGTATCGGCCAACCTGGCCATGGTCACCGGGCTGGCACCGGTGGTCGGCATTCCGCTGCCGCTGATTTCCTATGGCGGCACCGCATTGCTGGTGACCCTCACCACCTTCGGATTGATACAAAGCGCCCATATCCAGTCAAGAAGGGACCAGGCGACATGACACCACGAATCCTGTTTTCGGCAGAGTCCAGGTTGTTTCCGGAGTGGAGGACCACGCTGGCCGAAGCACTCGACGATGCCGGGTTGACGGCACGTATCGACACCAGCTGCGGCGACCCGGCGAGCTATGACTACGTGATCTGCTCGCCCGGCGGACCGGTCCGGGATTTCCGGCCATTCACGCGGCTCAAGGCGGTACTGAGCATGTGGGCGGGCGTGGAGCCCCTGATCACCAACCCGACCATCACCTGCCCGATCGCCCGCATGGTCGATCCCGGAATGATCGAGGGAATGACCGAATGGGTGACCGGACAGGTGCTGCGCCACCATCTCCACATGGACCGGTTGCTTGCCGCCCGTCCGGGCGAATGGCTGAAACAGCACGGGCCGCCCCTTGCCCGCAACCGGACGGTCGCCATCCTGGGCCTGGGCGAGCTGGGCTCGGCCGCTGCCGCTGCCCTGGCGAGACTCGGCTTCAGGGTCACCGGGTGGAGCAGGACCCCCAGGACGGTCCCCGGGATCAGATGCCTCTCGGGCCGGGACGAACTGCCGGCCGCCATTGCCGATGCCGAGATCATCTCGCTGCTCCTGCCTCATACCCCGCAAACGGAAAACATCGTCGATGCCGCCTTCCTGTCCGGGTGCCGGCCGGGCACGGTGCTCCTCAATTCGGGCCGCGGTGCGCTGATCAACGACCAGGACCTGCTTGCCGCCCTCGACCAGGGGATCATCGCCAATGCGACTCTCGACGTCTTCCGCGAGGAACCCCTGCCAACCAACCACCCGTTCTGGGCGCATCCGAAAGTCTCCATCTGGCCGCATATCGCATCCGATACCCACCCGGACACCGCGGCGGCGGTGCTCGTGGAGAATATTCGCCGCGGCGAGAGCGGTGAGCCGTTTCTCCACCTGGTCGACCACAGTCGCGGCTACTGAGAGGCAGGAAGACTCCGGGCCGACGCAAGCGAACAACCCTGCCGGGAGCCTGGCCTGCCCGACCTTCCGGCTTTCACCCGCAGGCCGACCCGGACCACCTCGGCATCGGCCCGTCCAGGCGCCGAAAGACCGGCCGTCATCTTCCGGCGGGGTGAATCCATGCCGGAAATCGGGACTTCTGCGTCGGGGCAACCCGGAAAGGGAAACGTGTTGCGGATTGTACCGGCTTTCGGACGATCAGGTACCGGTGCAATCAGGGTGAAATCACCCCCTCACCGCCGACTTGACCAGCCACCCGGCCGGGAGAGCCCGCCGGAGATGGCGCCATTCCCGGTTGACGGCCCGGCTTCAATCACTACCTACAATCTGGATCGCGGGAGAAGCCGTCATGAGCCAGGCAATCACGATCACGAGGAGCCTCGCAGGCCGGGTCGACCGGGTCTGGCTGCTGATCGCGGTCATTCCACTGGCGTTGCTGGCTCTTGTCCCCGAACAGTTTGCCCCGACAATCGTCTTCGCATCGTCGGCCTTCGTGAAGACCGCGGCATTCATCGCCATCGCGGTGCTGATGGCCGCGTTCCTGCACGCCTCAGGCCTGGAGAAGATCATATCCCGGGCATTCAGTCAGCAGAAGGCACTTGCCATCCTGCTGGCCTCCCTGGCAGGGGGCCTGTCGCCCTTCTGCTCCTGCGAGGTCATTCCATTCGTGGTCGCACTGCTGGCCGCCGGGTCGCCGCTCTCACCGGTCATGGCTTTCTGGCTGTCCTCGCCGCTCATCGACCCGCCGATGTTCATCATCACCAGCAATGTCCTGGGCATTGACTTTGCCATTGGCAAGACCGTCGCCGCGGTCGGCATCGGCCTGCTGGGCGGATTCACGATCTCCGCCATGGAGAGGGCAGGTGCCTTTGCCAGCACTCTCCGGCCTGACACCCCCATGACCTCCTGCTGTGGCGGACCGGCAGTGCCGGAGCGTACCGAACTCCGTATCTGGCGTGATCAACTTCGGCTTCAACTCTTCCGGACCAATCTCCTGGAGAATGCCCTCTTTCTGAGCAAGTGGCTGCTCCTGGCCTATATCCTGCAGTCATTGATGGTTGCGTGGGTGCCGCCCGAATGGGTCTCGTCGCTGCTGGGGAATGACGGGCCGGTCTCGGTCGGGCTGGGTGCCGTTCTTGGAGTTCCGGCCTATCTGAACGGATATGCAGCCGTGCCCCTGGTCGACGGGCTTGTCGAACAGGGAATGTCGTCTGCGACGGCAATGTCCTTCCTGATTGCCGGCGGAATTACCAGCTTCCCGGCGGCGATGGCGGTCTGGGCGGTGGCCCGCATCCCGGTATTTTCCAGCTATATCGCCCTTGCCTTTGTCGGCGCCGTCCTCAGCGGGCTTGCCTGGGGCATGGTCGGATGACATTATCCGCGATCGGCCCTGGGCGGTCCGTCCTTTCGGCGACATGATCTCGTAGCGGAGCATTCTGCATGAAAAAGACCTGGCGATTCATCTCGGACTATTCGATCCTGCTTATTTCCGGAGCCTTGCTGGCGCTGATCTGGGCCAATATCTCGCCACACAGCTACCATGCCGTCGTGGATTTCGTGCTGTTCGAGGGTGGGGTGATCGGCCACCTGTCAGCTGATCACGGCCACGGACCAGGCCGGGTGCTGACATTCCACTACCTGGTCAATGATGTCCTGATGGCCTTTTTCTTCGCGGTCGCCGGCAAGGAGGTCTGGGAGGCAGTGATTCTCCCCAACGGCGCCCTCAGGGGAAAGAAATCGGTCACCCCGCTCTTTGCCACCGCCGGCGGCATGTTCGGACCCATCGCCGTCTATCTCGGCCTGGCGATGCTGCTCGGCTCCGATACCTACTCGGCCGTTGCCAATGGCTGGGCCATTCCAACCGCGACCGACATTGCCTTTTCCTACCTGGTCGGCCGGATCATATTTGGCCGGCGGCACCCTGCGGTCACCTTCCTCCTGCTGCTGGCGATCGCCGATGATGCGGCGGGGCTGGCCATCCTGGCCATATTCTACCCCTCCGGCGAGTTGAATCTCCAATGGCTGCTGCTGCCTCTGGTGGCGACCGCCACGGTCTATGTCCTGTTCAACTGGCTGCCCCGGAAGCTGGACAATTCACGCAGCGGCAATCCCGTATCGAGCATTATCGAGCGTCGGTTGTCACTCATTCCCTATGTGATCGGCGGTGCGCTGTGCTGGTACGGATTCCAGCAATCCGGCCTGCACCCGGCGCTCGGATTGCTGCCGATCATCGTGGCGATCCCGCATGCCGGGCGCGACTACGGATTGTTCGTCCATGCCGAGCCCAAACGGCTGGACATGCTGAACCGGATCGAGCATCTGCTGGAAAAACCGGTCGAGGTCATCCTGCTGCTGTTCGGGCTGGTCAATGCCGGGGTGGAATTCTCGACATTCGGCACACCGACCATCCTGGTTCTGCTGGGCCTGATCGTCGGCAAGCCGGTCGGAATCTTCATCTTCGGCTGGGTAGCCGCCGGTCCGCTTCGCCTCGGCATGCCAACCGGGATGAACGCATCGGACATCCTGGTGGTCGGTTTCATTGCGGCGATCGGGTTCACGGTGTCGCTGTTCATTGCCACGGTGGCGTTTGATCCGGGCCCCGTACAGGACGCCGCCAAGATGGGCGCATTGTTCAGCCTCGGATCGGCCGGGCTGGCATTGCTGGTCGCCCGGCTGTTCCCCATCAAGAAGATGGAATGAACTGCCCTGTGCGCCGCGGCCTGCCCGCCCTGGCGATTCCGGGCTGGCACCTGGCAGTCGCAGGCCGACCGGGAACGGCGAGGAAGTTCGCCGGCTATCCCGGCCGGAAGCAGGAGCCCTGGAATTGACATCGGCACCGAAGACCGTCCGGGTCGGACAGGTGGAAATTGCCAATGACCGCCAACTGGTCCTGATTGCCGGACCCTGCCAGATCGAGGGCGCCGACCAATCCCTGGAAATCGCCGACACATTGTCCCGGATCGCCGGAAACGAGGGGCTGGGTTTTGTCTTCAAATCCTCTTTCGACAAGGCGAACCGCAGTTCGATCCACGGGATGCGCGGCCCCGGCATGGAGGAGGGGCTGGAGATACTTGCCCGGGTTCGGGACGAAATCGGCTGCCCGGTGCTGACCGACATCCACGAGGCCGGGCAATGCGACATTGCTGCCCGGCATGTCGACATCCTGCAGGTCCCGGCATTCCTCTGCCGCCAGACCGACCTGCTGCTCGCTGCCGGCCGGACCGGTGCGGCGGTGAATGTCAAGAAAGGGCAATTCCTGGCACCATGGGAGATGGCCGGCATTATCGACAAGATCACCTCGACCGGCAACGAGCGGCTGCTGCTGTGCGAAAGGGGAACCACCTTCGGCTACAACACACTGGTCAGTGACATGCGAAGCCTGCCGATCATGGCCAGTACCGGCTATCCGGCGGTCATTGACGCCACCCATTCGGTCCAGGAACCTGGAGGGCGGGGCGGGTCATCCGGCGGACGCCGTGAGTTTGCCCCGGTCATTGCCCGGGCGGCGGTTGCAACCGGGGTGGCGGCAGTCTTCCTGGAGGCACATCCGGACCCGGACCGGGCTCCCAGCGACGGACCCAACATGATCAGGCTCGATGACATGCCCGGGCTGGTATCGGTGCTGAAGGCGCTTGACACCATTGCCAAGTCGGCTCCGGTCGAGATCTGAACCGGACCGCCGGCGATCATGGCTGATACCCCGGTGCGTGCCGGCAAGACCGGCCCCGAGGTCCGGGGCGGAGCACGGATCGACCGGTCCGGATTTCGTGAATATGATGCCCGCTGGACCTATCCGGACCAGGTGAATCGGGCCGGGTTCAGGATACTCGGTGCGGCGCTCGGCACGCTGATGCACGAGACCGGATCCGGGACGGTCATTTCGGTCGGACATGATTTTCGGGAGTATTCGCCGGAATTGGCCCGCAGCCTGATGGAGGGGCTGACCGGTGCCGGAATCGACGTGCTGGATATCGGAATGGTGCTCTCGCCGATGGCCTATTTCAGCCGGGTCATGCTGGATGTCCCTGCCGTTGCCATGGTGACCGCCTCGCACAATCCGAATGGCTGGACCGGGCTCAAGGCCGGCTTCCGGCATCCGCTCACCCTGGGCGGTGACGAGATTGCCAGGCTGCGGGATCTCGTGTTCAGCGGCACCTTTCGCCAGGGCAAGACGGGCACCATCGGCGAGGTTCGGGATTTGCGCAGGACATATCTTGACGATGTTGTCGGCTCGTTCCGGCTCGGTCGCAAATTGCGGGCCATCTGTGCGACCGGCAACGGCACCGCTTCCATCATCGCCCCGGAAGCGCTGGCGCGGATCGGTGTCGAGGTGGTGCCCCTGCATTGCACCCTCGATTCCACCTTTCCCAATTACGATCCAAATCCCGAGTCGCTGGAAATGCTGAATGACATGGCAGATGCGACGCTGGCATCAGGGGCAGACATTGCATTCGGCTTTGATGGTGACGGCGACCGCCTGGGTGTTGTCGACGACCGCGGCGAGGTCCTCTATTCCGACAAGCTCGGTGTCCTGCTGGCACGCAGCCTCGCCAGCCTGCATCCGGATGCCGGATTCATTGCCGACATCAAGTCGACCTGCGCATTCCGGACCGACCCGGTTCTGCGCTCGCTGGGTGCATGCACCGAGTACTGGAAGACCGGGCACAGCCACCTGAAGCACCGCCTGCACCAGACCGGCGCCCTGGCTGCATTCGAGAAATCAGGACATTTCTATTTCGGCCCGCCGGCGGGGAGGGGCTACGATGACGGGATCCTTGCCGCCATCGAACTCTGCCGGATGCTGGATCGTGAACCGGACATGCAGCTATCCGCCATGCGGAAGACGCTGCCGATGACCTGGTCGACACCGACCATGTCACCCTGGTGCAGCGACCGGGACAAATACCGGGTCATGGAACGCATCGGCGATCATCTTGCCGGCATGAAACGCTCGGGAGCCATGATTGCCAACCGCAAGATCACCGAGATCATCACTGTCAACGGTGCCCGCTGCGTGCTCGAGAATGGCTCGTGGTGCCTGGTCCGGGCATCGTCAAACACCCCCAACCTGGTCGTCGTGTGCGAGAGCGTCGACAGCGAGGAGGAGATGGTGCGGATCTTCAGGGATCTGGATGCGGCAATCCGGTCGATCTCCGAGATCGGCCCCTACGATCAGCAGGTGTGACAAGCCGACATGGTTTCCGGGCGGCATGTTGCTGCCCGGCCTGACGTCTTCATGCGTCTGCAACATATGAGTTGCACCGTTTCACCGGTGACCGTAAATGTCGGCCCGGCGCGTGGGGTGTAGCCAAGTGGTAAGGCAGCGGTTTTTGGTACCGTGTACCGTAGGTTCGAATCCTACCACCCCAGCCAGCCATCTTGCGCCTCCCGGTATTCCGGATCGATGCCGGCGATGGTCGGGCTCAACCGATCGATCTCCATTCTCCCCTGCCGGCGCTCGATTCGACGGCGGCACTGACCACCTCCACCATGTGCCGTCCATCGGCGACATCCGGCAGCATGTCCTGGCTGCCGCCAATGGCGGAGGATGACCGGATGGCCTGTGACAGGTCCCGGTAGAGATTGGCAAAGGCAAGAACCATGCCTTCCGGATGCCCGACCGTAATCCTGCATGCATCCATCGTCGCATCCGACAGATCGCTCATTCCGCGCTCGAGAATGCGGACCGGACCACCCAGCTCGGCAAATCTCAGCTGCTCGGGGTGCTCCTGCTCCCATGACAGGCCACCCTTTTCGCCAAACACCTGCAGGGTCAGCCCGTGGGTCCGGCCGATGGCGAGCCCGCTGACCCACAGGCGGCCGATCGCTCCATCCGACATGCGGAAGGCAACCGCTGCATCATCCTCGAGCCGGCGACCCTCGACGCCGTAGCCGAAATCCGCCGACAGCGAGACGACACGCTGCCCGGTCACGAAGGTGGCGAGGCACATTGCATGGCACCCCATGTCGGCCATGACAAAGGACTCTCCTGCCTGCTCCGGATCGAAGCGCCATCGGATCCGGGGATTGTCATCGATATTGGCATCGGCCAGGAACCCGGCGGCGAATTCGGCCTTGACCAGCCGGACCCGCCCGATCACCCCCTCGGCAACCATCGACCGCATCTGGCGGACCAGCGGGTATCCGGTATAGCCGAAATTGACCGCGCAGAGCCGTCCGTGCTCACGGGAAATCTCCTCGATCCGGCGGGCCGCATCAAGTGTCGTGGTCAGCGGTTTTTCACAAAAGACATGAAATCCGGCTTCGATGAAAGCCCGACAGATCTCGAAATGGGTGGAATTCGGCGTGGCCACGGTCACCAGGTCCAGCCGGTCATCCCGGGCAGTTTCGGCCCTCAGCATCTGCGGCCAGGACCGGTAGACACGGTCGGCCGGCAAGCCGAGAGACCGGCCGAATTCCACACTGCGCTCGGGGTCAACATCGAATGTCCCGGCCGTGAGCTCGAATTGCCGGTCAAGCTCTGCACCGGCCCTGTGGACGAATCCGATCTGGCTTCCCTCGCCTCCTCCGATGAGCCCCCATCGCAATCTCTTCATGTCATCTGCCCCCTGCTGCCCGGCCGACCCGTAATAGACGAGTCTTATGGTCGAGCGACCGGCAAACTCAAGCCCGCAGCATCCGAAGTCGTCGAATTCTCCGTTCCCTTCGCCGAGTAGATCACCCGCCGGCATCCCCTTCCCGGCCGGCCGGCACTCCGGACCGGACCAGGACCGCTTCGCCGGTCGAGCTCGGCTTGCCATTCGACCCGCCATTGTCTAGTACCCAAACATCATTGAATTGATGGATACAGCGACTTCAGCTTTATCCGGGCGTCGCTAGTCCTGAACCGCCAGTCCACCGGTTTGGCCGACCCGTTGCGGTACTTCACCCATGCGCCGACCTCGCGTAGCATCGTCTCCCGGTCGGGTATCCGCCGGTCCAGGCACTGCCGGCACAGGACACTGATCTCGATTTCGGCCATGTTCAGCCAGCTGCCATGTTTCGGCGTGTGGTGGATCTCGAACCTTCCGGCCAGGCGGGATGCTTCCCCGGGCACGAAGGTCTCGTAGAGCGAAGACAGTCTGTGCGTGTTCAGATTGTCCATCACCAGGACGATCTCCCGGTCTGGAAAATGCGTGTCGGCAAGGTCCTTCAGCACCCTGGCGAAGTCTTTCCGGGTGCGGCGATCCGTAACCTCGACATGGCGCCAGCCATCTGCCGGTGCATAGAGCATGAACAGGTTGGCGGTACCGTTGCGTTCATATTCGAAATCGTATCCTGCCGGCTGGCCGGGACGGACCGGCAGCGGCGTCCGGGTCTCCTTCGTCTGTTGCCTCGAGGTCTCATCGAGGCAGATGAGCACGGTGCCCGGGTCGTAATCCCGGCCATAGACCTCGAGCACATCCTCCATGGCACAGACGAAGTCGGCATTCGCCTTCGGCGGGATGCACCAGCATTTCTTCAGCCAGGGCTTGAGGTTGTTTTTTTTAGTGCCCGCCTCACCGTCTCGGTGGAGATCCCGTCCACGATCTCCAGCTCCACCAGCCTGTCGCCAAGCAGCCGCAAATTCCATCTTGCATGCCCCTCGGGCGGCTTCGAGCAGGCCAGCATGGTCAGCTTCGCCTCTGCCTTGCCGTCAAGGAGGCGCGGCTTCCGGCTCATCTGGACCTTGCGCTCCAGTGCCGCCTCGAGACCCTCCATGGTGCATTGCCGGCGTAGCCGTTCTACCGTTGCCGTGCCGACTCCGAGAATGTCGGCGATGTCGGCGTCGCTGCGGGCACCGCCCTGCCGGTCCTCATCGGCCAGGAGCAGGATATGTGCCCGGCGCCTTCGCTCCTTCGAGCCCTTGCCGCCATCGACCATCTCCTGAAGCATGATCCGCTCGTGCTCCTCGAGCCGGACCCTGTAGATCTTTCTGCCTGTCGTACTCACTGCCTGTCACTCCTGGATTGCTCCCGGGGCTGGTATTGCCCGTGCCGACACAATTGCCGCGGCCATCGTTGGGCCGCCCGGAAGGCATGTTGCTCGTTATTGTTGCGGGCAGTATACGGGAGATCTGACGAGGGGAAAACTTGCACCCTGCACCATTGATCAAAACATCAATTCAATGAAGTTGGGGTACTAGGTCTCTCCACCTTGCCGGATTGCGACAGGCCTTTCCTCCCCAGGGAGAGGGAAGCGGCGCAGCCGGAACCAGGAGAAATTGCCCGTGACGGGCACCAAGGGAAAGAATTCATGACACTTACCAGAAAATTGAAGCTCGGGGCCGGGATGGTCGCATCATGTCTTGCCTGGAGCACCGGGGCATATGCCCAGACAGAGATCCATTGGTGGCACGCATTTACCGGAAGACTGGGAGAATTGGTCGCCGAACAGGTGGAGAAGTTCAATTCCTCGCAGAGCGACTACGTGGTCGTGGCGAGCCACAAGGGCAACTACTCCGAAACCCTGAATGCGGGAATCGCCGCCTTCCGCGCCGGTGAGCAACCGCATATCCTCATGGTATTCGAAGTCGGTACCGCCACCATGATGGCTGCCGGCGGCGCCATCAATCCCGTCTACCAGGTGATGGCGAATTCCGGTGCCGAGTTTGATCCCGACGGCTATCTCGGTGCCGTCAAGGGGTACTACACGACGACCGATGGCGAGATGCTGTCCCTGCCCTACAACTCGTCAACGCCAGTCCTCTACGTGAACCGTGACCTGTTCGTATCGGCCGGACTCGACCCCGACATGGATCTGTCGACCTGGCAGAACGTGGATGCCGCACTTGCGGGACTCCAGGACGGCGGCGTGGATTGCCCGCTGACCACCGCATGGCAGAGCTGGGTCCACCTGGAGAACTTCTCGGCATACCACGATGTCGCATTCGCGACGAAGGAGAACGGGTTTGCCGGACTTGACACCGAACTGACCTTCAACGGGCCGGTCCAGGTCAAGCATATTGAAATGATGGGGAACTGGGCCAGGGACGGAAAGTTCATCTATGCCGGTCGTCGCAATGAAGGCGGTGCGAATTTCCGCGCCGGAGAATGCGCATTGTTCACGGAAAGCTCGGCTGGATATGCCGGTGTCAAGGCACAGGCAGAGTTCGATTTCGAGATCCGGTCCCTGCCCTATTGGGATGGTGTCGAAGGTGCGCCGCAGAACACCATCATCGGCGGGTCCTCGCTGTGGGTCATGTCCGGACATGACGACGGTGACTATGACGGCGTGGCTCAATTCCTGAGCTTCCTGTCAAGCTCCGACATCCAGGCAAAATGGCACCAGGATACAGGATATCTGCCGATTACCCTGGCGGCTGCCGAGCAAACCAGGATGGAAGGATTCTACGAAGCCAATCCCGGCACCGACATCGCCGGAATGCAGATGACCGCCAATGCACCAACGCCGAACTCCAAGGGGTTGCGCCTGGGAAGCTTCGACCAGATCCGCGGGTTCATCGATGAGGAACTGGAAGCCGTATGGTCCGGCGACAAGACTGCCCAGGCGGCACTTGACAGCGCGGTGGAGCGCGGCAACGTCCTGCTTCGGCGCTTTGAACAGGCCAACCGCTGATCCTGTCAGCGCCAGGCCGGAGGCGCTCACATGAGTCGGCCCCGGCTGGCCGGAAAAACTCGATCCGGGCCTCTCTCCTGGTCCGGATTGCCCGCGACTCCGGCATGATGCAGCAGGGGAAGGCGGCGGCGGCGCTGGAGTCTGCCCTTTCCGCAGGCTCCGGCTGACCGGGTAGACCGATGGAAAAACGGGTAATTTTTCGTGGCTGGTGGCTGCCGGCCCTGCTGGTTCTGCCCCAGTTCGTGGTCACTGCGGTGTTCTTCTTCTACCCGGCGGGACAGGCGGTCTGGCAGTCGCTGTTCATACCCGACCCGTTCGGGCTGCGATCGCAATTCGTCGGCCTCGGCAATTTTGTCTTCCTGCTGACCGATCCATTCTACCGGGCAAGCTTTCTGACCACTGCCGTCTTTTCGTCGCTGGTCACCATTGTCTCGATGGGAATGGCGCTGTGGCTGGCCGTGCTTGCCGACCGCCTGATCAAGGGCTCCGGAACCTATCGCACGCTGCTGATCTGGCCCTATGCAGTGGCTCCGGCCGTCGCCGGCGTGTTGTGGCTGTTCATGTTCAACACACGTGTCGGCCTGGTGTCATGGTATCTCGGGCTCCTGGGCTATGACTGGAACCATGTGCTGAACGGTGAGGAGGCGATGGGGCTGGTCGTTGTCGCCTCGAGCTGGGGCAGGATCAGCTACAACTTCCTGTTTTTCCTCGCCGGATTGCAGGCCATTCCAAAGTCGGTCATCGAAGCGGCGGCCATTGACGGTGCCAGGTTCTGGAAGCGGTTCTGGACCATCGTGTTCCCGCTGCTGTCACCCACCACCTTCTTCCTGCTGGTGGTCAATGTGGTTTACGCGTTCTTCGAGACCTTCGGCGTCATTCATACCATCACCAGCGGTGGTCCTCAGCAATCGACAACCATACTCGTCTACAAGGTATTCGCCGACGGTTTCGTCGGGCAGGATTTGGGCTCGTCCTCCGCCCAGTCGGTCATTCTGCTGCTGGTGGTCGGCCTGCTGACCATCGTTCAGTTCAAATACATCGAACGCAAGGTGCATTACTGATGAGCGGCATGGTCGAGAGACGCGGCGCATCGTACTGGCTGATCCATGCCGGCCTGATTCTCGGCGTTGCACTGATCTTCTTTCCGATCTGGCTGGCATTCGTGGCCTCGACTGTCGACCAGCAGGACATCGTCAAGCCGCCCATGCCGCTGCTTCCAGGCGACCAGTTCCTGGAGAACTACAGCCGTGCACTGTTGTCGGGGGTCAACGCGCCCGTTGCAAGAATGCTGATGAACTCAGCAGTCATGGCAATGGGAATTGCCATCGGCAAGATTGTCATCTCGCTCCTGTCGGCTTTTGCCATCGTCTATTTCCGGTTCCCGGGTCGGCGCCTGGTCTTCTGGCTGATCTTCCTGACCCTGATGTTGCCGGTGGAAGTGCGGATCGTGCCGACCTATGAGGTGGCAGCACGGTTCGGAATGCTCAATTCCTATTCAGGGCTGATATTTCCCCTGATCGCTTCGGCAACCGCAACATTCCTGTTCCGGCAGTTCTTCATGACGGTTCCGGATGAACTGGCAGAGGCTGCCCGCGTCGACGGAGCCCGACCGATGAGGTTCTTCGTCGACATTCTTCTGCCAATGAGCCGTACCAATATTGCCGCGCTCTTTGTCATTCTCTTCATCTATGGCTGGAACCAGTATCTCTGGCCACTCCTGATTACGACCGACCCGCAGATGAATACCATCGTCATGGGAATCAAGCAGATGTTTCCGTCCGGCGATGATGTGGCGGACTGGCCGGTCATCATGGCGACGTCCCTGCTGGCAATGATCCCGCCGGTATTCGTGGTCATCCTGATGCAGAGACTCTTTGTCCGCGGCCTGATGGAAAGCGAGAAGTAGACCATGGCGACAATCACGCTTGATGATGTCCGGAAAAGCTTCGGAAAGACCGAGGTCATTCACGGTGTTTCGATCGATATTCGCGATGGTGAGTTCATCGTGATCGTCGGCCCGTCCGGCTGTGGAAAATCCACGCTGCTGAGAATGGTGGCCGGGTTGGAAACGGTCACCGGCGGCGAGGTGCTGATCGACGGCAGATGCGTGAATGAAGAGGAGCCCATGGACCGCGATATCGCCATGGTGTTCCAGAACTACGCGCTGTACCCGCACATGTCGGTCTTCGACAACATGGCATACGGTCTGAAGATTGCGCGTGTTCCCGGTCCCGAGATCGATGACCGGGTGAAATCGGCCGCCGAGATGCTTCAGCTGGGATCGCTGCTGGACCGGAAACCCCGGGAGCTTTCCGGCGGTCAGCGCCAGAGGGTTGCCATGGGAAGGGCAATCGTGCGCAAGCCCAGGGTTTTCCTGTTCGATGAGCCGCTCAGCAACCTGGATGCGAAACTCAGGGTCCAGATGCGACTGGAAATCAAGGATCTGCAGCGCGAACTCGGGATAACCGCACTCTATGTCACGCATGACCAGGTCGAGGCGATGACACTGGCCGACCGGATGATCGTGATGAATGCCGGCATCGCCGACCAGGTCGGGGCGCCGCTGGAAGTCTACTCCGACCCTCGTACGGAATTCGTGGCCGGATTCATCGGCTCTCCGGCGACCAACTTCCTGTCGGCCGACCTGCTCGACAATCCGATCGAGGGCGCATCCCGGATGGGTATCCGGCCCGAACATTCAATGGTCTGTGCGGCTGGCGGCGGTCGCGCCCAGGGGCGCATGACCTATGCAGAGGCGCTCGGTGCCGAAACACTGCTCCATATCAGGTTGAATGACGGCGCGCTGTTCACGGTTCGCCAGGAGGGAATTGCGGCAATTCCCGGCGAAGGTCAGGAATGCGGAATCGACTGGAACGAGAGCCACCAACTGATGTTCGGAGCCGATGGAAGCAGGCTCTGAATTCGAGCCTGGCCACTGATCCTTCTTTCTTGTTGTTGCGTCCGGTCGGTGAAGGACGGCCTCTCCCGCACACCGGAGTCCGGCTCCGGGCTGGATGGTCCATGCACGGTGGTGGTCCCGCCTGGCGGGCCGGCATCCCGGTCCGGAATTACGGATTTACAAATTCCGGCCTGTCGACTAGCGAATGTCGGCTGAAATCGCGGATCACCCGGCAGGAGGCATGTCCATGTTGAGAATTGGTGTCTTGGGATGCGGACGCATCGGCGAAATGCATGCGGACAATATCCAGGCCCATCCTGATACCGAACTTGCCGCTGTCTTTGACGTCCATTCACAAAGCGCCGAGAAGGTAGCAGCCCGGCACGGGGTTCCGGCATTTGCCAATTCCGACCGCATGTTCGATGATGATCGTGTCGAGGCAGTTCTGATTGCCGCACCGACCGAAACCCATTGCCGTTTCATCGAACAGGCAGTGGCTTCATCGAGGCCTGTCCTTTGCGAAAAGCCGATCGACCTGGATCTTGGCCGGGTTGATGAGTGCCGGAGGCGGATTGCCGGCGCCCGAACGCCGATACAGCTCGGATTCAACCGCAGGTTCGACCCGGGCCACCGCTCGGTCCGCGATGCCGTCCACGGTGGCGAGATCGGTGACCTGTGGCAGGTCGTCATCACCTCCCGCGATCCGCAGCCACCGCCACGCGAATACTGCATGGCTTCAGGCGGGCTGTTTCGTGACATGACCATCCACGATTTCGACCTGGCCCGCTACATGCTTGGCGAGGAGCCGGCCAGGGTATTTGCAGTGGCCGGGCAGAATGTCCAGCCGGAGTTGATGGCCGAGCTTGGCGATCACGACACCGCGATGATCATCCTGACCACCGACAGCGGCAAGCAGTGTTTCATCAACAACTCCCGTGCGGCAACATATGGCTATGATCAGCGGGTCGAGATGCTTGGCTCCGGCGGCATGATCATCAGTGACAACGTGGCCATGAATTCGGTCCGGCGCTATTCGGCGGACATGACCGGATCCGGTGCTCCCTACCAGCCATTCTTTGTCGAACGCTACCTCGATTCCTACATGGCCGAGATCCAGGCCTTCGCCGCTTGCGTGGTGAATGGTACCGGGCCGGAAGTCGGCTTCGAGGATGGCCGGCAGGCGCTGGTCCTGGCCGATGCAGCCTATCTGTCGCTCTCCGAGGGTCGAATCGTGGATGTGAGAGAGATCGCGGGCTGAACCGGATGCCGTCGGCACACGGGAAGCGTCTCCCGAACTGACGACAGGCAGGGCCGGATTGCAGGACCGGACCCGCCTCGATCGGAGAATTGCAATGCACAGGCACTCGGACCGGGAGGCGGGCCATGGCAAAACCTAGACTCAGGATCGGCCTCATCGGATCCGGCTTCATGGGCAAGACCCACATATTCGGATTTGCCACGGCAAACCGGGTGTTCGATCTTCCCTTTGACGTCGTGCTTGAATGCATTGCCGATGCGACGCCGCAACTGGCCCGGCAGGCACGGGACAGGTTCGGCTTCAACCGAAGCGCCGACATCTGGCAGGATCTCGCGGAGGACCCGGATATCGATGTGCTGGATATCACCGCTCCGAACGCCCTGCACCGGGAGATGGCGATCGCCGGTGCCAGGGCCGGCAAGCATGTCTATTGCGAGAAGCCGCTGGCAAACAATGTTGCCGAGGCCCTCGACATGGTTGCTGCTGCCGAACGGGCCGGGGTGACGACCCAGCTCGGATTCAACTACCTCTCCAACCCGATGTTCCAGCTTGCCGGCAGGATGATCGCCGAGGACCGGATTGGCCAGCCCTGGTCATTTCGCGGGATTCATGCCGAGGACTACATGGCAGATGCGGATACTCCCTGGAGCTGGCGCCACGAATACGATGGCGGGGGAGCCACCGCGGACCTCGGAAGCCACATCCTGGCAACTGCCGAGTTCCTGCTTGGCCCGATTGCACGGGTGCTTGGCGACATGCATACGGCGATCACCTCGCGGCCGGCACCGGGCGAGAAATCCAGGCCGGTCCATGTCGACGATATCGGCCGAGCATTGCTGCGGTTCGAAAACGGCGCCTCGGGCTCCATCGAGGCCAACTGGATCGCCTCCGGCCAGAAGATGCAGCACGCGTTCGAGATCCATGGCAGCCGCGGCGCCCTGCGTTTCGACCAGAACCGGCTCAACGAACTCGGCCACTACGAGATGGCAGATCCACAGGTTTCGGGCTTTCGGACCATCCTGGCCGGACCGCCGCATGCCCCCTACGGCGAATTCTGCGTCGCTCCCGGACATCAGCTCGGATACAATGATCTCAAGGCCATCGAGATCAGGGGCCTTGTCGAGGCCATTGCCGGTTTGCGTGACGAGCCATTCGGCTTCCGCTCCGGCCTGCGCATCCAGCGCCTGGTTGAAGCGATCAGGAACTCGGCCGATACCGGGCAGTGGGTCGAGACGGGCTGGGCCGATCCGGTACCAGCCATCACCGGGAACGGTCCCGGCAGCCAGGAAAGGTGAAGAAATTGAAGAAGCTTGTCGTTGTCGAGCCGCTGCTTCCGGATGCCTACCGGATCCTGGACGATCGTCCCGATATCGAGTGGCGTGTCGTCGAGCCGGGATCGCCAGACGAACTTGCCGATCAGATCGCCGATGCCGATGGCATGACAATCCGGGTCATGAACCTTCCGGAGAAGGTACTGGATGCCGCCGGCAAGCTCCGCGTGATCTCCCGGCATGGCGTCGGATATGACAACATCCCGGTGGAATATTGCACCCGCAGGAACATCGCGATTGCCATCACCGCCGGCGCAAATTCCACCTCGGTGGCGGAACACGCATTCTACCTGATGCTGGCGGCTGCACGGGCCGGCATGGAGATGGATCACGGGGTCAGGGAGGGCGATTTCGCCATTCGCTCGCGGATTGTCGGAATCGAGCTGGCCGGAAAGACGCTGCTTGTGGTCGGCTACGGGCGGATCGGGCGGCAACTCGCCGAGCGGGCCGACGCATTCGGCATGAGGATACTGGCCTTCGACCCGTTCCTGGGGCCGAACCAGGACCACGAACTCAACCAGGCAACCTCGCTCGAGGAGGCGCTGCCGCAAGCGGATTTTGTCAGCCTCCATCTGCCGCTCACCACCGAGACCCGCTCCATGATCGGCGGCAGGGAGCTTGATCTCCTTCCTGACAATGCCGTCATCGTCAATTCCAGCCGCGGCGGTCTTGTCGATGAAGTGGCACTGATCGAGCGGATCAGGTCCGGGAAACTGTTTGGCGCCGGTCTCGACACCTTCTGCCGGGAGCCACTACCGGCAGACTCACCGCTGCTGGCCGAAAGACGGATAATCCTGAGTCCGCATTCGGCAGCGCTGACCGACAATTCCCTGCGGGCAATGGGGAGGATGGCCATCCGCAATGCCCTCGACGGCATTGACGGAACCCTTGATTCGGCCATGGTTGCCAATCCGGACGCCCTGGCATGAGCCGGAATGCGGCCCGCCCATCGGCGGGTCCGCAATTCCTGCACGGCATGTCACTCGTAATATCCGGGAACGAAGGTCTGGTCGGATAGCGGTGGCCGGATATAGCCATCGTCACCCTTCCTCGTGGGCAGCGAAATCGGCTCCGGTGTCAGATCCTCGTAGTCGAACTGTTCCAGGAAATGCCTGATGCAATTCAGGCGGGCCAACCGCTTGCTGTCGGAATTCACCACGTACCACGGGGATTGCTTGATGTCGGTGCTGGCAAACATCTGGTCCTTTGCCCTTGAATACTCGACCCAGCGGGTTCTCGATTCCAGGTCCATCGGCGACAGTTTCCACCGCTTGTGAGGCTCGCTGAGCCGGCTCTGGAACCGCGCCTCCTGTTCTTCATCCGATACCGAGAACCAGTATTTGAGCACCACGATCCCGCTCCGGACCAGCATGCGTTCGAATTCGGGACATGAGCGCAGGAACTCCTTGTATTCATCGGAGGTGCAGAACCCCATCACGTATTCGACACCGGCCCGGTTGTACCAGCTTCGGTCGAAGAGCACGATTTCCCCGGCTGCCGGCAGGTGCGAGACATAACGCTGGAAATACCACTGCGTCTGCTCCCGTTCGGTTGGGACCGGCAATGCCACCGTCCTGACAATCCGCGGACTCAGATGCTCGAGAATCCGCTTGATCACGCCTCCCTTGCCAGCCGCATCCCTGCCCTCGAAGATGACAATGATTTTCAGCCCCTCGGATTTTACCCAGCCCTGCAGCTTGACCAGTTCAAGCTGCAGGCGAAACAGCTCCCTTTCATATTCCGATTTCTTCATCATTCACCCTCCCTTGCTCGACCATGACACCCTGCCTTCCGGGCAATCAGTACCTCCCGGTCGGTCCACGGGCCAGGCTGCGCGCCGTTGACAGCCGACCATCAGGCACCTGTCTCGTCAAATCCAGGCGCTGTGCCTGCATCATTCCGCCTTTTTCGAATGTGCGCAAGCCGTACGACCAGATAGGTTGCCACGGATATGTTGCATGCAGCGCCTCCACGGAACTCCACGCCGATCCTGTCCACACGGATTTTCCCGGTGATTCCCGGAATCTCGGGACCAGTGAAGGGCATTCGACGGATTGGCTGCATGACCCGTTCACATGACCGCTGTATAAAGGGCGGTGAACCCCTTGCGAAGAGAATCATGGCTGCCTGGCACTTTTATGGACGCGAGAAGGAGCTGGCGCTGGTCAGGGACTTCATCGGCAGGCCGAACTTCGCGGCTGGCACGATCTTTGGCGGGCGCGGCATCGGCAAGTCGGAATTGCTCGTGGAGACACGACGGCGTATCGGCAACACACCGTCGGTATTGATATTCGAGTTGGAAGATCCCGAACTGGAAGACCAGGTGGCTGCCAACGATCGATTGATCCAGGCAATCCGGGACATGTTGCCACAGCCGGTATCATCATCGATCCCACCGCTGGATGATCATCGTGCCAGACAGCCCAAGGAGCGCTTCTTCCAGCTCGTCAGGCACCTGCTCGTCCATGGGGTCGTGGTCTGCCTCGACGAGTTCCACATGGCCGAACCGATGGGGCTTGAAGGCGGCCTCAAGCGGCTCATCGACCAATCCCGTCCGCTCGGCGACAATCCACCCGGCAAGCTGATCCTCATGGGCTCGCACCAGCAGCAGGTGCTGGACATGTTCCGGTCCACCGAGCCGCTCCACCAGCGGGCGGACGGGTTTGTCAGGCTCCGGCAGTGGAAGATGCAGATGGTATTCGAAATGGCATCCGAGCAGGGCCTGCTGCAACGGCCGGGTCGCTTCCTGACGCTGTGGTGCGCCTTCGGCGGCGTGCCTCGCAACTGGGAGCGGTTCGCAATCCTGCCTCCCGGCAACCTGGCCGATATGGGCGCCTGGAAGAGTGACGATGCCTGGCGGATGGCGTTTCTCGACTGGCACCGGGAGATGCTGGCGGACAGTCCGCGGGAGCGGTTCGACAGCAAGGCATTCATCGAACTGGCCGAACCGACACGCGATGCCCTGCTGTGGCTGGCGCGAAGCCATCCGCGCGGCACGGTCTTCTCAAGGTTTCCCCCGCCGAGATGCGGGAAGTTCCGGGGGGCACACTCGAAAACACGCTCGATGTACTGCGTGACCATCCGGGGATGATCGAGAGGTGCTATCCGTTCATGGTCGAGGAGAAGCCCAGGTGGCGGATGGCCGACAACAGCATCATGTTCCGGATCCATGTGTATCGGGAACTCTTCGATGGATCGGAGCGCGGCGGCCATGGGCCGGAAGACAGGAGGTCGCAACCCCGGACGCTCGACCGGCTGAAGACACTGGAAGGGGTGGCATTGGCGCGCCTGACGGCCGACTGCCTCCTGCGTCTGCCCGGTGTGACCTGGGGTGGACACGACTTGTGGCGCAACCGTCAGAAAATTGCCGGCAGTGACGCACCGGCGCAACTGGCCGATATCGACGCCATGGCCTTGCGGGGCTGGCTGGACGACCCGGATCCGGTGTTGATGCTGGCCGGTTGCAAACGTAATCCCGGGCAGCACGACACGACGCTGCTCCAGCACGAATTCAACGACATGCTCGACGACCTCGGCGGGAAGAGGGGCGAACGCATGCGCGCCCTTCGGCAGGAGAAACTCGTGGTCTCGCCGGAATTCGGCTCCGAACAGCGCCAGCGTTACGCCAAGGCCGGATTCGAATCACTGGACATCCGTGACATGGCTCGCAGTCTCGGCATCGAGCCCGCACCGGCGATGGCTGATCCGAACCCCGGCCCGAGGCCTGAACCGGAGCCAATGAGCGGCCCGTCACCGTTCTGACACCAAAGCTGCATGACCGGCTTCACGGGCCACTCACCGCAAATCACCGGGAGCGGCGGGCGAGTAGGGATCATCCATGCGGGTGCGGGGAATGTCCCGACCGATGTCGAAACCGGCTCGGTCAGCGCCGCCGGTTGATCATCATGCCGCCCGTGCACGGTGGTCGATGTCGGTGGTTTCCGCATCTCCCCGGTGATGACGCGCCAGTGCGGCCCCGGCCTCCGGCATTCCGGAGCAGGTCCAGCGCAGTGCCATCCCGGCTCCACGCCATCGCACGGCGCTCGGGCAGGTCTGCCTGACCACCGAATGGGCGCTCCCGGTCATGTCGGTCGTGGCCAGGGCCCGTCCGGGCTCCTTCGGCAGTCCGGACCGGGCCGCCATGAGGATCCCGCCGGGGTCCTCGGAAATCGATCCGTAGACACGAGGAGCCTCCCGCTCGAGGCGGACGGCAAGGTTCCTGACGGGCCTCTCCGCCCTGCCGGCATCATCAGGCTCCCGGGCCCGGCATTGCGCCCGGCAGCAACCTCCATGCAGATGCCCGGGCAGGCGCTCCAGATGTTCCTGCCCCGGTCCCCGGCCTTTCAATAGGACACGGTTGACTCGAGGTTATTGACGTTTTGGCCTTGGTTCGATGAGAATCGGTCTTCGACATTACGCTTCCGGCACGGCCCTCTGGCTGAAGGCGACGCTGGGAGCCGGGGACTGCACCCGGACCTCCCTGGCTCGGGAGCTTTGCGAGCGCGAGGACTGGCGGAACGCGAAGGGGGAGCTGTGCCTCGCCTCGGCCCGGGCCGTTCTGCCGAAGCTGTCCTCTGCCCTCGGCCTGCCTCTGCCGGAGGCCCTGCCGATGGGTTCGATCGGTGCGGGGTCCCTGGCTCCGTCGCCGGATTACCCGGACAGGGTGCTGTCATGCTCCCTCGACGATCTTGGCGAAGTCGACCTGGCTCCGGTCGCCGATGGGGAGAAGGGCCTGGCGCGCTCGATGATGGCCACGCACCATCCCGGGGGCGACGCCGCCTGTCCCGGCGGGCGCATCCGCTACTGGCTCCGGTCGTCCGAACACGGCATCCTCGGCGGCTTCACCGTCGGCGCCGCCTCCTGGCACCACAAGGCGCGCGACCTCCATATCGGCTGGTCGCAGGCGGCGCGGGACGCCAATATCGGGCGCGTGGTCGACAACGATCGGTTCCTGATCCTTCCCGGGGTGCGCGTCCACGGGCTTGCCTCGCTCGCGCTCTGCCTGCTCGCCTCCCGCGTTGCCGATGACCGGGAGGGGCGCTACGGTGTCCGCCCGTGCCTGGCCTGCAGCCATGTGGGCCCGGCGCATACGGGGTTCAGCTACCGGGCGGCGGGCTGGACGTGCTGCAGGGAGCCGAAGCCGGGCAAGGGGCCGCGGGTGCATGTGAAGCCGCTGTCGGCGGGATGGCGGGAGGCACTCGGGCGTGAGCCGGAACGGGTGATCGGCGCCGGCCCGCCTCTCGTGGCAAGGGAGGATCCGACATGGGCGGAGCGCGAATACGGACGCAGCGGGCACAGCGACGGGCGCGTGCGCGAACGCCTGGTGATGATGGGCGGGGCCTGGTGTGCGCGCCCCGGAGCGCCGCTTCCGGTGATCTTTCCCGGCGAGGCGGAGCAGAAGGCGGCGTACAGGTTCCTGTCCAATCCGAGGGTCGGCGTGCAGGACATTCTTGAGCCCCACCAGGAGGCGATGACCGAGCGCTGCCGCCGCCGGCCCGTCGTACTCGCGGTGCAGGACACGACGGTGCTGAACTACAGCGGGCTGAAGGCGACGGAGGGTCTTGCCCCCATCGGCGGCGGCGCATCCGGCAGCACCGGGCTGGCGGCGCATTTCGGCGTCGCCTTCAGCGAGGGCGGCTGCGCGCTGGGGGTCTTCCATCTCGATGCCGACTTCCGCCCGGTGGAGAAAGGGACGGCGGTGGAAGGCGAGGAAAGCGGACGCCGGCTGGACGGTCTCGGCAAGGCTGCCGAGCTGGCGGCCGCCTGTGAGCGGACCCGCGTCGTGGCCCTCTGCGACCGGGAGGGCGACATCTGGGCGCTCATGTCGGAAGGCTGCGCCGCTGCCGACCTTCCCGACGGCGCCGGCCTTCTGGTCCGCGCCAGCCGTTCGGCCAGGCGGCGGGTCCTCACGGCGGAAGGCGGGCTGGAGGAGCTGCTCAAGCACGCGGCCGGGCTTGATGTCGTCGCCGTGAAGAGGATCGACATCGAAGCCTGCGGCGGGCCCCGGAAGCGCAAGGGACGCAAGGGCGTGAAGCTCGAGCTGCGGGCCGGGTTGGTCGATCTCGTCCCGCCTCAGGACCTGCCGAAGGACACGGCCCCCCTGCGCATGCTCGCCGTGCGCGTGCTTGAGCCCGACCCGCCGAAAGGAAAGAAACCGCTCGACTGGCTGCTCCTGACCACCGAGGGCGAGCCGACGGCGCAGAACGCGCTGCGTATCGCCGGGTGGTACGAGAAGAGATGGCTGATCGAGGAGTGGTTCGCGGCCCTGAAGACCGGGACGCGGATCAAGGACCGCAGGCTGAATGCCGCCGACGATTTGCGCAGGTGCCTGGCCTTCGACGCCATAACCGCCTGCACCGTCATGTCCGTCGAACGACTCGCGCGGAGCGCGCCCGACACGCCGGCGAGAACGATCGTCCACCTGGACGAGATCCATGTCCTCGCCGTGCACATGGCCAAGCCGAACCATCGAAGACAGCGCGGCCCGCCCGACCCGGACCAGGCGATCGCCGAGTTCGCGGTCGGCACCGCGCGACTCGCCGGCTTCATCCCGTCTGCTCGCCAGCCCATGCCGGGAACGCACAAACTCTGGGAAGGATACCTCATCCTGTCACTCTTCGTCGAAAACTACCGGGCCATGCGAGACTATGCCAACGTCGAGTCAACAGTGTACCATTGAAAGGCCCGGGGCAGCGGGCCGGCGATGGTCGAGGCGACCGAGCTGCTCTACCGGCTGCACAACGGTGGGCTCCCCTTCGACATGAGGGATTCGGATTCGGGGGACCTGGAATGACGCGGTCGGGGCGCAGGCCGGAGCGGAGGACGTTCCACGTCTCCTGCTCCGACGGACAGTGGGCGGAGGCGAAGAGGCGGGCCGCCGCGGGGATGAAGACGTCCCCCCGGCTGGTCGAGCGAGCGCTGAACGCGGACCTCTCGATCTTCGACGGCCGCCCGGAACCGGCGGAGCTGGTGCTGAGCGCGGCGGACCAGAACCTGATCTCGAGCCAGGTCGACTTCATGGTGCAGGTGATTGGACGGGCCCGCGACGGCGCGTGGCTCGAGAGGCTCGGCAGCCAGATCGAGTTCCTCCGCGACGCGAAGGCGACCGAGATGATCGCCGACGGGAGGATCGACGATCTGTTCCTGGCGTTCGAGAAGCTGTTCGGGCGGGAGCGTGCCGAGAGGCTCCTGGCGAAGGCCGTGAAGGAATGGCATGGGCAAAGTCCGTGGACGTGACCGTCACGGGCCCCAGCGGGCGTGACGCGCCGTCAAGCCTCTCGGAAACCCCAGGCATAGGTCCACGGCTTGATGCTCTCCAATGGCGTCACCTTGAGAAAGGAGCCATCGTAAGGTCGGCGTGACCCGATTTTGTCGACATGAGCTTCGGGGACGAAATACCAAACCGACACTTGCCATTCCGCACAGCCAATTCCGAGCCAGTGATCGAGTGATGTGCGGATGTCGTCCAGACGATCATGATACTCGTCGATCTTCCTGCAAAGGCGTGACCAGTCCTTGGACCAAGTCACCTCGCAAAGGAATATCTGCCTGTCCTTCGGCCGAACTGCGAGAATGTCCGGCCACCGCACAGGTTTACTCCTGGTCGCTTCCCCGATGCGCACCGGGTACTGCGGTGCGATCAGAGTTCGCCCGTCAGCAACGAGCCAGGTGGAAACAGCCTCTTCGTACGAAATGTCCATGAGATCTCCCCCGAGTCAATTCCTGGACAGCAACACGTGATCTTTGTGGGGACATACCCGAATCGCGCTCACAGGACAAGCCGGCTCCCGAAACTGGCAGCCTTGCGGCAGCCGGATTTGGCGCGACTGGTTCCCCAGCCCCATGAGGCGGGCGTGACACGCCTTTCCTGACGTCGGCTCCGGAAGCCGCGCACGAACCCGCTGAGAGCCACCTACGGCCCGATGTCGATCTCGGCGCCCATGTAGCGCGACCTGCCGCGGCTCCTGGACCGTTCCCGCAGCGCCATCCCGGCTCCACGCCATCGGCCGGGGCCCGGGCAGGTCTGCCTGACCACCGAATGGGCGCTTTCGATCATGTCGGTCGTGGCCAGGGCCCGTCCGGGCTCTTTCGGCAATCCGGGCCGGGCCGCGCCATGAGGATCCCGCCGGGGCCTCGGGAATCGATCCGGAGACACGAGGAGCCTCCCGCTCGAGGCGACGAGCCGGCCTGCGAAGCCGATGCCCGGCCTTGCCGGCATGCAGATGCCCGGGCAGGCGTTCGGAGATGTTCCTGCCCCGGTCCCCGGCAGCGCCGTCCGGCACGAACAGGCGGCGCACGGAAGGATCAGGCCCCCGGCAGGCCGGGCACCCTGCCGATGCCCGAACCGTGGCCGGCCTCCCGGCCCTGCCTTCCACCACAGCGGGGGGATGCTCGTGTCCTCCAGAGGCGCCGCCGATGGCCGGGGCCGTCAGGAGGTCGGTTGCCGGGTGCATGCCACCTGCCTGCATGACCGGGAGGCCGGCCTCCGGGATGTCCGACGACATCCATTGGCGGAGCCTCTCCCCGGCCGGTGCCTCGATGCCGCCGCGAGACTGCCGGGCGTGACCGGCCGGAGCCAGGATCGTCGGGCACGCCCGCCTCCTTCAGCCGGACGGCAGAGCGGAGCTTCCTGGCCTGCCCATTCATCAGCATCGGCGATGTGGCCCACTCCTCGGGACAGCCGCCATCACCGATCTCCTCCCGGCCCGGCAGCGGCAGCTCCCGCCCGGTCTCCTTGTCTCGAACCCGTGGTCGTTCCACCCTGATCCTGCCTCCCCGGAAGCCGGCCTGGCCGGATGCCCTCCCCGGCGATGACCGGGCCTGCCTGCGTCCCGTCCGCAGCACTCGCCGGCAAGGTTGGCCGCGTCCTCCTGCATCATCTCCTGCACGGCATCGATGCCGGCCATGACGCACAAGCGGTCGAGGCCGGCGGCGACATCCCTCCGGGCATCGGAGACGAGCCCTCTGGTGTCGATGGTACTGGAATGCCTGGTGCCGGATGGTGTAGTCCTTTTCATGGTGTTGCTTCCTTTCCGGATTTCACACCCCGGGCCTGGCGCTCGAGGGAAGAGGCGCCGACCTCTGCCCGGGTTTCGACATCGGTCGGGACATTCCCCGGGTGCGCGCTGTCACCCAGAGATTGGCGTGCGCCCGACCCGATAAACCAATCCGGCGACAGGCCGGGGTCGTCATCACCGCATGACAATCCTGCCGCCGCCTGCAAGGGAGCAAACCCATGCCTACGCATCACAGCATCGACTATGTCGAATTTCCCTGCCGGGACCCCGAACAGAGCAAACGCTTTTTCGCCGAAGTGTTCGGCTGGGAGTTCACCGATTACGGGGACGACTATACGGCGTTTTCGCATTCCGGCCTCGATGGTGGCTTCTACCGGGCCGACGCCGCCAGCCGAACCGGCACCGGGGCAGCGCTGGTGGTGTTCTACAGCGACTCCCTCGAGGAGACGCAGGCCAGGATCAATGCGGCCGGCGGCCGGATTGTCAGGGACATCTTCGAGTTTCCCGGCGGGAGACGATTTCATTTCGAAGAGCCGTCGGGAAATGAGTTCGCCGTTTGGACGGCAGCCTGACCGGCAGTGGCGGGCGCGTCAGTGCTTTGACGCGGTCACTTCCACCTCGACCTTGAATTCCGGACGGGCGAAACCGGCGACGATCATCAGGGTCGAGGCGGGGGGAGGCTCCAGTTCTTCCACCCAGCTGTTGCGTGCATCCATGTAGGAGGCCAGGCACCACCGGTCGGTCACGAACGCGTTGATCCTCGTCACATGCCGCCTTCGCAGGCCGGCCTCGGTGAGGATCCGTTCGATATTTTCGAAACAGGCCATTGCCTGGTCCAGCACATCGACCGGCACCGTCCCGTCCCGCAGGATCCCGAGTTGCCCCGATACATGGAGCACGCCTCCGGCGGTCAGGATGCCGTGGGAATAGTTGGAGAAAGGAGGATGTATCCCGGCCGGATTGACTGCCTCGTGCATGCCGGTGTCCCCTCTTGTACCCCGATCACCGGTCCTGCCGGGCGGGAAAACCTTCACCACAACCCCGGTGGCAATACCGGGCTCCACTCAACATCCTGTATACTGCACCGGCGGAATTCACAATTCTTGACCGTATTTTGTCATTCATGTAATGACCGGGCAATCCGTCGAGGGGACATCCCGGTCCGGCGGCACAAGACAATTCAATTGGATGAAAAAGGGGGTATTCAGATGCGTTTCAGGTCAATTGCCCTGGCGGCAGTCGCAGCAATTGGCGCTTCGTCGTCATTTGCCATGGAGAAGGTCGCCTTCGGCACCAACTGGCTTGCCCAGGCGGAACATGGCGGGTTCTACCAGTCGGTCGCCGACGGCACCTATGCTGCCTGCGGGCTTGACGTCGAGATCGTTCCGGGCGGGCCGCAGGTCAACAACCGGGCATTGATGATCGCCGACAAGATCCAGTTCCACATGGGCGGCGACATGCTCCAGGCCTTCAGCGCCGTGGAACAGGGGATACCGGTGGTGTCCGTTGCCGCCATTTTCCAGAAGCACCCGCAGGTCATCCTGGCTCACCCGGGCAAGGCCTCGACATTCGAGGATCTCAAGAACCTGACCCTGCTGATCGGCGATAACGGCTTCCGTTCCTATTACCGCTGGATGATGGCCGATTACGGCTTTACCGAGGAACAGCGCCGTCCGTACACCTTCAACCCGGCGCCATTCCTGGTCGACGACAATCTGGGCATGCAAGGCTACCTGTCATCGGAGCCCTACGTGGTCGAAAAGGAGGGTGGCTTCACGCCGATGGTATTCCTGATCGCCGATGCCGGATACTCCACCTATGCCACCACCATCGAAACCATGGCTGACACCATTGCCAACAGGCCCGAGGTGGTCAGCTGTTTCGTCGATGGTTCGATCAAGGGTTGGTACAACTATCTCTATGGCGACTCTTCGGCGGCCAATGAACTGATAAAGGCTCACAACCCGGAGATGTCCGACGACAAGATCGCCTTTGCCATCGGCAAGATGCACGAGGCTGGAATCGTCGATTCGGGTGACGCCCTTGAGCATGGCATCGGCGTGATCACCGAAGCCAAGGTCGGCGACTTCTTCGACAAGATGGTCGGGGCCGGCGTGGTTGACGGCGGCGTTGACTGGAGGGCCTCCTTTACCACCGAGTTTTCCGGGCAGGGCGTCGGGATGGACCTGAAGTAACAGGCTCCCTTTTCGACTGGACGAGTTGCAGCAGGCAGCACCTTCGGGAAGAGCTGCCTGCTGACAGTCTCCGACGTTTCCCGGAGATGTCCCAGTACGGTCAGGATACCCACTCGTGCCACAGAAACTGCTGTCGCTGACGAATGTCGGAAAGACCTTTGCCGGCAAGGTCGAAGCCTTGCGCGGCATGTCCCTCACGGTCAGTGAAGGGGATTTTGTCAGCCTGCTGGGCCCGTCCGGCTGCGGCAAGTCCACGGCCCTGCGCCTGATTGCCGGTCTGACGGTTCCGACCACCGGCCAGATCGCCTGGCATGTCGATCATGGCGACCACGATATCGGCTTCGTGTTCCAGGAGCCCACCCTCATGCCATGGGCCACCATCGAGCGAAACGTGTGGCTGCCCTTCCGGCTGAAGGGAAGATCATTCGGATCGGTCAGGGACACCATCCACGAGGCATTGTCGCTGGTCGGGCTCGAGAGTTTTGCCGGGAGCTACCCGCGGGAACTCTCGGGCGGAATGAAGATGCGAGTATCGATTGCCAGGGCGCTGGCCACCCATCCGCGCATCATCCTGATGGATGAGCCTTTCGCCGCCCTCGACGAGATTACCCGGTTCAAGCTGAACAACGACCTGCTTGCATTGAAGGACGCGCTGGACTGCACCATCATCTTCGTGACCCACTCGGTATTCGAAAGCGTCTTCCTGTCGAGCCGGATCGCGGTCATGGCTGCCAGGCCTGGCAGGGTGATCCAGGAACTGGCGGTCGATGCCCCCTACCCGAGGGATGACATGTTCCGCACTTCCCGCGATTATACCAATTATTGCAGGACAACCTCGGAGGCGCTGAGGAACTCGATGCAGGATTCCGATGAATTTCCGGCGGCGCCAACTGGTTGAGAGCGGCGAAAGGTGAACGGTAATGGCTGACAGAAATCCAACCGGCTCAATCCTTCCCGAATCGGGCCGGGCCGGTGCCCGACTTGATGACGAGGAACGGAAGAGACTTCGTCGCGCCGCCCTCGAGCGGGTCGGGAAATGGTTCCTGCCGGCCATAGTGTTCGTGCTGACGATCTGGCTCTGGGACCGGATCGTCTACTGGAACGAGATCCAGCATTACATTCTCCCGAGTCCCGGTCTGGTCCTGTCCACCCTGATCGACGATTGGGAATTGCTGCTCGATGCGCTGGTGGTCACGCTTCGGATCACCATCCTGGCACTCACCGTGGCGGTGATTGGCGGTGCCGGCCTTGCCATCCTGTTTACCCAGTCACGCTTCATCCAGATGTCGCTGTTCCCCTATGCGGTGATCCTGCAGGTCACGCCCATCATTGCCATCGCTCCGCTGATCTTCATCTATGTTGACAGCAAGATCGTCGGCCTGCTCATCTGCGCCTGGATCGTGGCCTTTTTCCCGATCCTTTCCAACACCGCGCTGGGGCTGAATTCTGCAGATCACAACCTTCGGGATCTGTTTCGCATCTACGGAGCATCCCGCTGGCAACAACTCCTGCATCTGCAAATACCGACCGCGCTTCCCTATTTTCTTGGCGGGCTGAGAATTGCCGGTGGATTGGCGCTGATCGGCGCCGTGGTCGCCGAGTTCGTGGCCGGGACCGGCGGAATCGGGTCCGGCCTGGCCTTTACCATCCTGGAGGCTGGCTACCGACTGAACATACCACTGATGTTTGCCGCCCTGATCCTGATTGCCGCAACCGGGGTGATGATCTTCACCATCCTGTCCGTGGTCAGCCATCTTCTCCTTCACAAGTGGCACGAGAGTGCCATCAAGCACGACACATGAAGGATTTTCTGCAACTACCCGAGGCCTCGCGCTACCGTATCGTCAATATCCGGCTTGCCGGCATCGGCTCGGACCCGTTCGGCGAATTGTCAGCCCTTCATGTTGACGGCGGGCGGATCTGCGAGCCGCATGAAGGGCCGGAGGTGGATGGCCGCGGTGCGGTGGTGCTTCCGCTCCCGACCGACATGCACACGCATCTGGACAAAGGGCATATCTGGCCGCGGGCACCGAACCGGAACGGCACCTTCGACTCGGCTCTGGCGGCGGTCAAGGAAGACCGCACCGCCAACTGGACGGCCGCGGATGTGCAACGCCGGATGGAATTCTCGCTGCGCTGCGCCTATTCCCATGGCACACGGGCCATCCGGACCCACCTGGACTCGGCCGCTCCCCAGCACCGGATCACCTGGCCGGTTTTTGACCGGGTCCGCGTCGAATGGGCAGGCAGGATCGACCTGCAGGCGGTCACCATACTCGGAGTCGATGCAGTCGATGAGGAGGGTGATTTCCGCGACATTGCCGAGACTGCTGCCAGGCATGGCGGGGTGCTCGGCTGCGTCACCTTTCCCATGCCGGATCTTGCACAGCGGCTGGACCTGTTCTTTTCGACGGCCGCCGAACTGGGGATGGATGCCGATTTCCATGTCGACGAGTCATCGGATGGCTCGGTCCGCACGCTGTCAATGATCGCCGGTGCGGTGCTTCGCAACGATTACCGACGGCAGGTTGTGGTCGGACATTGCTGCTCGCTGGCCCTGTATCCGGACGCGGATGCCGGCTGGTGCCTCGACCGGGTTGCCGAGGCCGGCCTTGCCGTGGTGTCGCTGCCCATGTGCAACATGTATCTGCAGGACCGGCAGGATGGGCGCACGCCCCGCTGGCGCGGCGTTACCCTCGTCCACGAAATGATGGCCCGCGGAATCGATGTCGCCTTCGCATCGGACAATACCCGGGATCCGTTCTACGCCCATGGCGACCTGGACATGATCGAGGTGATCCGCGAGGCAACCCGGATCTGCCATCTTGATCACAGTGATCTGCCCTGGTTCGATTCCTTTGCCCGCATACCGAACCGGCTCTGCGGGTTTGCCTGCACCCACCTGCAGGTGGGTGCTCCGGCCGATTTCATGATCTGCAATGCAAGAAACTGGTCGGAGATGCTGCCCCGGCCGCAATCGGACCGGGTGGTGGTTCGGGGTGGCCGCGCCATCGACCGGACGCTGCCCGACTATCGCGAACTGGACGATCTGATGGAGGTCACATGACACCCGCAACCGCCGCCGCAAGGGATGCGCTGCAACATCTCGACATTGACGGCAACCCGGCCACGACCAGGGCCAAGAGCCGAGATTTCTTCTGGTACTCACCGGTACTGAAGGACCGGCTTGACCATGTCGAGGCCGATTTCGTTGTCAATCCGAGATCGGAAGACGAGGTGCTGGAAGTGCTGGCCACCTGTTACCGTCACGATGTGCCGGTCACCACCAGGGGAGCCGGCACCGGGAATTACGGCCAGGCCATGCCGCTGGCCGGTGGTTGCGTCATGCATATGCGGCACCTGTCGGCGGTCAGGGAGATCTGCCCGGGGCGGGTCATTGTCGAGCCCGGCTGCCTGTTGCGGGAACTGGACGAGCAGTGCAGGCAACATTCCGGCCAGGAGATTCGCATGTTCTCGTCGACTTGGGCGACGGCCTCGATCGGCGGCTTCATTGCCGGCGGCTCCGGCGGCGTCGGGTCCTGCACCTGGGGCCAGCTTCGGGATCATGGCAACATCATCCGCCTGCGGGTGGCAACCATGGAGGAGAAGCCGAGGATTCTCGAATTCACCGGCGACGAATTGCCCCGGGTATCGCATGCCTACGGGACCAATGGCATCATCACCGAAATCGAGATGCCGCTGGCGCCGGCCTATGACTGGGTCGGAATGTTCGTGGCATTCGACGATTTCATGGACAGCGCCCGTTTTGCCATCGACCTGGCCAACCAGGATGGAATCCTGATCAAGCTGGCAACACCGTTCGAGGCGCCGATCGCCCATGACTATTTCCCCCGGCTGCGACCGCATGTCTCCAGGGACACCAATATCGTGGCATTGATGGTCGCACCGCACTCGCTTGACGGGTTCCTGACCTTCACCGCCGGGCGTCCGGAAGCGAAGGTGATCTACCGGACCGACCGGAATGACTGGTCCCGCGACCCTGGCCCGGTTTTCGAATATGGATGGAACCATACGACCCTGCGGGCGATCCGCGTGGATCCGTCGATCACCTATCTGCAGGTTCGCTATCGCTACCCGGTCCATTTCGAGCTGGTGGAGAATGTCCGCCGTGAATTCGGCGAGGAAGTCCTGCAGCATCTCGAGGTCATCCGGGAGGGCGGCAAGGCCATGTTTGCCGGCCTGCCCATCGTGAAATTCACCACCGAGGAACGGCTGGACGAGATCGTTCGCATCCACGAGGAGATGGGCTGCATGATCTTCAACCCGCACCGGTACACGCTCGAGGAGGGCGGCCGGCAGACGGTCGACGAGCGCCAGCTCGCCTTCAAGCGCGAGGCCGACCCCAAGGGGCTGCTCAACCCGGGCAAGATGATTGCCTGGGACAATCCGGACTGGGATTTCTCCCGGATGTATGCCTATCCGGGCCTGCTGCCGACACCCTGATGCGCGCGCTGGTCCTGTTTGCCCACCCGGTTGCCGAGAGCTTCTCGGCTGCCCTCCATTCGGTTGTCACCGGGACGCTGGAGGCGAATGGCTGGGAGGTTGACGATTGCGACCTCCATGCCGAGAGGTTCTCGCCCATCCTGACCGCCCGCGAGCGAAGGGAATACCACGACCCGGACATCAACACCCGGCCAGTCACCGGCTACGTGGAACGATTGCGCAAGGCCGATGCGCTGGTGCTGGTCTTTCCGGTGTGGATTTTCGGATTCCCGGCCATTCTCAAGGGATTCTTCGACCGCGTCTGTGTCCCCGGCGTGGCATTCCGGCTCGAAGATGGCAAGGTTGTGCCGAATCTGATGAATATTCGCAAGCTTGCCGCGGTGACGACCTATGGCGGCACCAGGCTGCGCGCCATGGGGGTGCTTGATCCACCCCGCCGGATCGTCTGCGGTGCAGTCCGCTTCTACTGTCAGCCGGACAAGCTGCGCTACCTGGCGCTTTATGACATGAACCGGGCCGACCAGCACCGGAGGGAAGCCTTTGTCGAACGGGTCAGGGTCGAGATGGCTCGCTTCTGATGAAAGCCCTGGTTGTCTACTGCCATCCGGACCCGGAGAGCTTTACCGCCGCCGTCCTGCAGGTCGTGCTGGACCGGCTGACAAGGGCCGAATGTGAAACCCGGGTTGCCGACCTCTATGGCAGCGACTTCTCGCCGGTCATGACGGGGCCAGAGCTCGAATGCTACCTGAACGCTCCTGCCAACCGGGAGCCGGTGGCCGACCTTGTCGCCGATATCGAATGGTGCGACACGCTGATCCTTGTCTACCCCACCTGGTGGTACGGCCTGCCGGCCATGCTGAAGGGGTGGCTTGACCGGACCATGTTGCCGGGCGCTGCCTTCCACATGCCGGCAGACGGGAAGGGTGCCATCAGGCCTGGTCTGCAACATGTCACCAGGTTTGGCGCCTTCACCACCTGTGGGGCCAGCCGGGCCTGGACCTTCTTCGTCGGCGCTCCCGGCAAGAGGACCCTCCTCCGGGGGCTTCGTCCCCTCTGTGCACGGGGTGCCAGGACGGCGTTTGCCGCACATTACCGGATGGATTCATCGACCGATACCAGCAGGAAACGGCATCTCGGCCGGGTGGCCCGTGCCATGGACAGGCTGATCGGTTGATGCCCGGATATCACCGAGAACAACAGGCCAAGGAAAAGACAATGCGACATGACTGGGACGAATTTCGACGCACCGAATTTGCCGATGGCCGAATCGGGAACACCATTGCCATCCTGCCGACCGCGGCCATCGAACAGCATGGCCCGCATCTTCCGGTCGGTACCGATGCCATGATCGGCGGCGGCATGCTGTCCGAGGTCGAAACGATCCTTCCGAGCGACCTGGATGTCCGGATCCTGCCGATCCAGTCGGTCGGCAAATCGAATGAACATCTGTGGTCGCGTGGCACGCTGACCCTGTCGGCCGAGACCGCGCTCCGGGCGTGGACGGAAATCGGCCTTTCGGTTGCGCGCTCGGGCGTGCGCAAGCTGGTGATCGCCAATTCGCATGGCGGCAATTTCGACCTGGTATCGATCGTTGCCAGGGAGTTGAGAGTCCAGGCCGGCATGTACGTGGTCAAGTGCCAGTGGGGCAGCTTCGGCCATCCACCGGGCCTCTATTCCGACCACGAGAGGAGCATCGGAATTCATGGCGGCGATGTCGAGACCTCGCTGATGCTGCATTTCCGGCCCGATCTCGTCGACATGGAGGCGGCCGCGGATTTCTCCTCGACCGCGGATGATGATCCGGTGCCCCCGGTGGGCCCGATCAGCTATGGCTGGGTTGCCAGCGATCTCAACCCTTCCGGAACCGTCGGCAATGCCGCAGCAGCGACGGCCGAGAAGGGAAGGACCACCGCCATCCATCAGGCCAGGGGATTTGTCGGTCTGCTGCAATCGGTGGCGAAGGTCGATCCGGCCCGCTTCTCTCCTTCCGCAACTCCAGGATAGCTGCCCCATCCGGGCTCTTCAGTGGCAGGAGCGACCGAACACCTTCAGCCGCCAGTAATTGTAGGGCAGCGGGGTCAGGAACCCGGCTGCCAGCATGATGGGCACTACCCACCAGGTCAACCTGGCACCGCCGGTCAGCGCCCAGTCAACCGCGTTCATCATCGCCTCCATGGAGACCATCGAGATGAAGGACATCCCGATCGCGGTCCGGAAGGCAGAACCGATATCCATTTGCCGAGCCAGGATGAGTGTCTCGAGGGCAATCGAGGTCAGCAGCCCGTTCACGATTGCCAGGATCATGATCGCCATTGTCGGCCAGTCAATCCCCGTGAACTGGAAGTAGGCGATGGTGCCGAAATCACCGATCGAACATCCCAGGAGACACCAACCCGTGTTCTTCGATGCGCGGATCCATGTCCGGCGGCATCTCCAGTCGATGCCAATCCCTGCCGCATTCACTGCCATGGCACCAATTTCACTCCTGCTGACCACATCTTTCCCTCCAATCGCATCGGCATCTCCGGACGACCGCGCGGCGGACATCGAAACGCAGGCCAGCTGAACTCCCCGCACCGGTCCATTGCGCATTGCCGGATTCCTTGCGGGCGGCAACGCTCAATCGTGAATTCGGAGATACTCTCCGGGAAGCCGGGAAGGATTGCGAGGCGACGTTGCCACGGTGGCCAGGTCAACGATACAGCAACGACACGCCATTCGAGAATATGTGAACCTTTTCCGGCACTGCCGACAGCTGAACATTCTTGCCGCGCACATCCCGGTGAATTCCCTGCAACTTGCCGAGTACCTGGCCCTCCCCGGTATCCTGGCCGAAATACAGCAGGGTCACCTCGCCGAGCGCCTCGACAAAACCGACCTTGCCCTGGAATATGAAATCGCCTTCGGTCTCCAGGAAATCCTCGGGCCTGATCCCGATATTTACCTTCAGCCCCATATCGCTGTCTTTCGTGGGAACTGACGACAGCGCGACCCCGCCGCCTTCCAGCCTGACGGTCGTCTGCCCACCGGTGCCCACGACTTCGCCGGGAAGCAGGTTCATTGCCGGCGAGCCGATGAACTGGGCAACGAATTCGGAATTCGGTGTCTCGTAGAGTTCAAGCGGTGACCCGACCTGGGCAATTCCCTTGTTGGCCAGCACCACGATGCGGCTGGCAAGGGTCATGGCTTCGACCTGGTCATGGGTCACGTAGACCATGGTCGAGTCGGGCATCTGCTCTTTCAGCTGCGCGATCTCGATCCTGGTGGCGACCCGCAATGCCGCATCGAGATTCGAAAGTGGCTCGTCAAACAGGTAGACCTTCGGATTGCGCACGATCGACCGGCCAATGGCCACCCTCTGACGCTGCCCACCCGACAGGGCCTTTGGCAGACGGTCAAGGTAGTCGGTCAATTGCAGCTTGTCGGCCGCCGCCTGCACGGCTTCCCTGATTTCATTCTCCGGCTTCCGGGTCAGCCGCAGCGCAAATGCCATGTTGTCGTAGACCGTCATGTGCGGATAGAGCGCATAGGACTGGAAGACCATTGCAATGCCGCGCTCGGCCGGTGGCACGTCATTCACCACCACGCCGTCGATCTCGAGCGTGCCGCTGGTGATTCGTTCCAGGCCGGCAATCATCCGCAACAATGTCGATTTGCCACAGCCGGATGGACCGACGAATACGATCAACTCGCCGGTCGAGACATCGAGATTGACATTCTTGAGAACCTCGATGGATCCGCCATAGGCCTTTCCGATATCAGTCAGTTTCAGGTTGGCCATTTCTTCTCCTAACCGTCACCCGACCGAACCGTCGCCACACCCTGCATCACTTGACGGAGCCGGCCAGGAGGCCGCGCACCAGGAAGCGCTGCATGGCGAAGAACACGATCAGCGGGACAAGGATTGACACGAAAGCCGCGGTCGCCAGGATTTCCCAGTTGCCGCCCCGGGTTCCCAGCAACTCGACGATCTGGTTGGTCATCACCGTCGTCTCCCCGGTTGCATCGATCAGGAAGACCTTGGCAACGAGAAGGTCGTTCCAGGTCCACAGGAACTGAAAAATCGCGAAGGATGCCAGCGCCGGGAACGACAGTGGAAGGATGATCTTGACGAAGATCTGGAAATCCGTGGCGCCATCGACCTTGGCATTCTCGATGATGTCCTTTGGCAGACCGACCATGTAGTTGCGCAACAGGTAGATCGCCAATGGCAATCCGAACCCGGTATGGGCCAGCCAGACTCCCAGATACCCCTTGCCGATTCCAATCCCGTTGTGAAACTTGAGCAGGGGAATGAGTGCCAACTGCAGCGGCACCACCAGCAATGCCACGATGGCGGCAATCAGCAGCGTGCGGCCGGGAAACTCCATCCAGGCCAGCGCATAGGCTGCGAAGGCGGCGACCAGGATCGGAATGATGGTCGCCGGAATCGTGACGGTCAGCGTGTTGAAGAATGCCTTGGTCATTCCGTCGCCGGTCTGTCCACCATCGGCACCCAACAACACCGTGCCATAGTTTTCAGTGGTGAATTCCGGCGGGGTCTCGGCGGTCACGAACACGCGCGGCCCGCGCGAGCCTCCGAATTCCTCGGTATTGGACAGGCGATAATCGCCATTGGCCTGCACCGTGATCTCGCCACCGCGGCGCAAGGTTGCGGTCTCGCCTGGAAGGTATGCCGAAATCTCCCGGCTCGAGACCCCCCACACCGAGATCTCTGCATCCCTGCCCTCCTCGAACAGGTTGCCGGTGATCACGAACAGGTCGCCTTCCCGGACCTGCTCGGAAGGAGGCCCGGTCCGCAGGGTAAGGTTCTGCTCGGAGGGAAACATTGCCCGCCACCATCCGGATGTCGCAATCTGATCGGCGGTCCTGAAGGAGGAGATCAGGAGCCCCAACGTGGGAAACAGCCACAGGAGCACCAGCACCAGCACCGAGATGTGCACGGCCCAGACAAGGCCGGATTTCCTGCCGGCAATGCCGTCCATCACTTCATCTCCTTGCGGGCGCTGTAGACATTCCAGACCAGTATCGGTGTCACCAGCAGCATGATCACCATGGCACTGGCCGAACCCACACCCCAGTCATTGGCACGGAACAGCTTGTCGAACATGTAGTTCGCCAGCACCTGTGTCTCCCACTGCCCGTTGGTCATGGCAAACACGATGTCGAACACCTTCAACACCACCAGCGTGATGGTGGTCCACACCACCACGATCGTTCCCATGATCTGCGGAACCTTGATCTTGAAGAAGATCTGGAACGGACTCGCCCCGTCGACAATCGCCGCCTCGACGGTTTCCTCCGGAATACCGCGCAGCGCCGCCGACAGGATGACCATGGCAAACCCGGTCTGGATCCAGATCAGCACCACCATCAGGAAAAAGCTGTTCCAGAACGGCTTGGTCAGCCAGGTCTGCGGCTCGCCGAAGGGAAGGTCGATCGACACCAGCGACAGCATTGACCGGAGCGACAGGAACAGCAGCCAGGCAGCCCCGGCCAGGCCGGCAATCCGCAAGGCCATCATCCAGCCCGCGATCTTCTGTCGCTTCTCCCAGAATGGCCTGGCCATGCCATGACCGACATAGGCCACCACCAGCGCAAACGCCGCCAGGATCAACGCCGGCACGATCTGCAGGAATACGAGCGACCCGAACCCGCCTTCGAATTTGAGCCAGATCGCATTCAGCACCCCGATCTGCTGCTGTTCGACCGGGCGGGTGTCATAGACCAGCTTCCAGATGACCGATGCGCCGACGAATGAAATTGCCATCGGCATGAATACCAGGGATTTGGCCGTGTTTCCCCAACCGATCCTGTCAGTGAGCTGCGCCGCCAGCAGGCCAAACGCCGTCGAGGCCGCCGGAACGACAATCAGCCACAGCATGTTGTTCCGCATGGCTTCCCAGAACTTGGCCTCGCCAAACATCTGTGAATAATTCGCCAGGCCGACCCATTCATAGCCGCCCGGCACCCTTTCGGTCAGCGACAGCCGGATGGTCTCGAATACCGGGTAGGCGAGGTAGAGGCCCAGGGCCAGGAGTGCCGGCCCCATGAACAGCCATGGCCGGATCAGGTTCGCACGGTTGATATTCCGTCCGGCCTGCGGCCCCCTGGCCGGAAACAGCACCTTGTCGAGAAACTGGTTCGACAGGTAGAAATAGCCGATACAACCGCCGACACCGACGAAGATGGTCAACAATCCCTGTAGTGCAGGATGCATGAAATTCCTTCACACTCGTCCGGACAGGTGGATGTCCGGACTCCGGTCGTTGTGTCGGGAAAGCCCGGCGCGGCCGGGCTTTCCCCAACTCTTGCTATGCTGCTACTTGATCGAGTCCCAGGATTCCTGGATCTCGGAGGCAACATCGCCGGCACCCTTGCCACCGGCATAGTCCACCATCCCGGTCCAGAAACTGCCGGCACCGACTGCGCCTGGCATCAAATCTGATCCGTCAAAGCGGAACGTGGTCGCGCCCAGCAGGATTTCGTTCATCTTGGCAAGCGTCGGATCGGCGAATTTCGAGGAATCCACACCCTTGTGCGGAGTCAGGAAGCCTCTAAGCCCCATCCAGATCTCGTGCGCCTCCGGCGTCTGCAGGAATGCAATCAGATCGTGAGCTGCCTGGTTCTCGTTGGTGATGGCCCACAATGTGCCAGCACCAAGAACCGGGCGTCCGAGATCCATGCTGTCATAGGCCGGGAAGTAGAAGAAGTCGGCATCCTCGCCCACCAGCGTGCCCTCCGGGAAAAAGGCCGGAATGAACGAGGCCTGGCGGTGGAGGTAGCATTGCGGAGGTGATGCGAACATCCCCTTCGGGCTGTCGCGGAAGTCGGTCGAGGCAACGACCCCTGCCCCGCCAGCGACATAGTCGTCATTGCGGGCAAATTCGCCGAACTCGTCAATGGCGGCCACGATCCGTTCATCGGTGAACGGAATGTCATTGGTTACCCACTGGTCGTAGACATCCGGCGGCTGGGTGCGCAACAGCATGTCTTCAACCCAGTCAGTTGCCGGCCAACCGGTGGCACCGCCCGAACCGAGACCGATGCACCAGGGAGTCTCGCCATCGGCGACGATCTGGTCCGACAGCGCTTTCAACTCTTCCATGGTGGTCGGGATCTCGTAGCCGGCATCCTCCATGTTTTCCGGAACATACCAGACCAGGGATTTCACATCGACCTTGTAGAAGAAGCCGTAATGCTGGTCGTCGCCATTCTCGTCGGCAAAGGTTCCCAGATCGACCCAGGACTGGCCAGCGGCGTAGTTCTCGCGGGTCCAGTCGGCAACACCGTCATCAAGCGGAGTCAGGAATCCACGGCGGGCCATGTCCTGTGCCAGGCCAGGCTGCGGATAGACGGCGATATTCGGCGCCGAACCGGCTTCGGCGTCCACGACAATCTGCTGTTCGAAGCTGTCCGAGCCGACATAGCTGTATTCGTTGCCGGTTGCGGCGGCAAAAGCGTCAAGCACCTGTTCCACATTGGCCTGATCAGGGCCAAGCCAGGGACCGAATACGGTTACCTGTTCAGAATGTGCCGCGCCGGCAGACAGTACCAAAGCTGCCGCGCCGGCATAAAGTGGTCGTTTCATGGTCATCCTTTCGGTTTCCTTGCATCGCATCAGTCAGGCTGATGCCATAAATCTGCAATCCACAAGAAAACCCTATGTAGTGCATCAAAACCACCCGTGTCAACGAAACGGACAAACCGGCAAGCCGATGGCAAGTCAGTTGAAAATGGGCGCACAATGGCACCCGTGCATGCCCGGTTTGATCCCGAATCACCGGACATTGATCTTCGTGATCGTTCAATCGCACTGGCCTGCGGAGAAAGCCTTGTCAAATTCGGCGGCAATATCGCGGACGAAGCAGTCAGAAGGCCTGTGGAGGATTGCCCCATCCACGAATTCATCATCGACGGCAAAGAGTCCAAGAAGCGGAATTTTCCGGGGTAGGCCCACCGACCGATGAAATGGCCAACCTGATATCCGCACCTGGAGAGCAGGCATATGCCGTAAGGGGCCATCACCTGGTTCAGAGGCCTGATTCACAAGATGCGGACAAGCAAAACAGAGCTGTCGAATATGCCGAAGGAAACGCAGGAACTCCCGCCCTGTCCGTCGTGGTTGAAGGACGCGTGGATTATCGAAGAGGCGATAATGAGAGACGGTGGGCAAGAACGACTTCAAGGGACAATGGCGAGAGAAGCGGAAACGGAGGGGAAGGCTGACCTGCTTGCCTGACCGTCACCCACAATTGCCAACTGCAGGGGGCAGGAACAAACTGCAATCAAGAGATCCGCCCAGATTGTCAATCATCGCCTTGCCAAGGGACAGGGTGTCCCCGTCACGTCCAAACCTGTCGACATATCCAGAATCCACTGTCATCAGGCTGCCGGTTGACGACCGGCATGGATGACTGGTCGCTGCCCTGCAGGCTTCCGGGTGCCGGAAACCGGCACCGGGCCGGTCATCACATGGAACTCTTCGACCCGGTCCTGCCATGGTCTTCAGGCTTGACAGCGCGCCCGAAATCACCAATTCCGGCTGCAGTTGTTGATCCTTCCGGAGGTCGGGAATGACCAGGATTGTGCTTGTAGGTGCTGGCAGCCTTCAGTTTGGCGCCGGGTTTCTTGGCGACATCTTCCAGTCCGACGTGCTCGGCAAGGTCGAGATCATCCTCAATGACATCAACCAGCCTGCGGTCGGCCGCACGCTGAAGATGGCGCGTGATCACATCGATACCCATGGCCTGGACCACGCGGTCTCGACCGATGCCGATCTTGGGAGGGCGCTCCGGGGCGCCGATTTCGTGGTGATTTCGATCGAGGTCGGCGATCGATTTGCCCTGTGGGATCTCGACTGGAAGATCCCGCAACAATACGGAATTCAGCAGGTATACGGTGAGAATGGCGGGCCGGGCGGCCTGTTCCACAGCCTGCGGATCATTCCACCCATTCTCGATATCTGCGGCACGATCATGGAAGTCGCACCGGAGGCGACAGTCTTCAGTTTCTCCAACCCGATGAGCCGGATCTGCACCACGGTCCACCGCCGGTATCCCGATCTGAACTTCATCGGCATGTGTCACGAGATCGCCTCCCTTGCCCGCCACCTGCCGCCGATGCTTGGCGTTGACCCGTCGGAGATCTCCTACCGGGCTGGCGGCCTGAACCATTTGTCGGTGCTGACCGAAATTTCCCGCGTTGCCACCGGCGAATCGGCATATGACGAGGTTCGGGCAATGGCGCCGGAGTATTTTTCCCGCATGCCCGGATACTCGGAGATTCTCGCTCATACCCGCCAGACCGGCAAATCGATCGATACCGAGGGCTGGATGGACATTGCCACCGCAGGGATCGGTCAATGCCGGCCCTGGTCGGATCGCTGGCTGTTCAGGGATTTCCTGGAAAATTTCGGCGTCCTGCCGATCACCACCGACAGCCATCTGGGTGAATATATCCAGTGGGCCCATGATTGTTCCGACCATCGCGGGATCCTGGATTTCTACACCTATTACCGGAACTTTCTCGGCAGCGTGACACCGTCGATCAGCCACGAGCTGCGCGAGCGGGTGGTTCCGATCATCGAGGGGATCCTGACCGGCAATTCGTATGAAGAGCCGGCGGTCAATATTCCCAATCGCGGCTTCATCCGCAATCTGCCCGACTGGCTTGCCGTCGAGGTGCCGGCCATGGTCGGCCGCAATGGCATAGATGGTATCGCCGTCGACATCCCTCCGGGGGTGCTGGGATTGCTCTGCAACCAGATCGGCATTCACGACATGATCGCCAATGCAGTACTCGAGCAAAGTCGCGAACTGGTGGTCCAGGCATTGCTGGTGGATCCGGTGGTGTCGGCCTCGCAACGAGTTCCGGAATTGGTCAACCACATGATTTCCGAGCAAAAACCGTGGCTTGACTACCTTCGTTGATCCAGTTGATCCTGGTCGACGGTCAGTTCTGCCTCGCCCGCTCCACCAGTTCGGCAACGAAGGGTCCGAGCTTGCCGACGATTTGTGCCACCCCGTCGGCATTGGGATGCAGGCCGTCATCCTGCATGTAGCGTCGCCGGACCTCGTCACGGTCGCCGAGATCGTCGAGCGGTGAGAAATATCGCTCGTACAGCAGAATATCGCGGCCGTCGGCCAGCTCGGCAAAGATCGCCTCGAATTCCCGCTTGTAGTCGGGGCCGAAATTGGGCGGGGCCTCGTGCCCGATCAGCAACACCTCCATCCCCAGCGAGGTGGCCCCGTCAACGATGGCACCGAGATTTTCCCGGCTGGCTCCGGGGTCGAGACCGCGCAACAGGTCATTGCCGCCAAACAGGATCACCACTGCGTCGGGCTGGTCGGCCAGGGTCCAGTCAAGACGTGCCAGCCCACCTGCCGTGGTGTCGCCGGACACGCCGGCATTGAACAGGATTGCTTCGATCCCGTGATCCTGCAGCCAGCGCCCAAGCTGCGAAACCAGCCCCTCCTGCAGGTGCAGGCCGTAGCCCTGAACCAGGCTGTCACCGAAGACTGTCACCCGGATCGGCTCCGACGCGGTGCCGGCTGACAACATCGTGATCAACACCAAAAAGCCGGTTGCTGCCTTGTGAATGATCTGCCGCACTACATATACAAGCTGCAACAGCCTCGACTGGGCAAATTCCGACATGGCCAAAACCCTGATCTCCCTGCACGACGCGTGCCTGACACTGGCTGGCAATGCCGGCCCGGTCAATATTCTCAAGGACATCACCCTCGATGTCCACAAGGGAGAATCGATCGGTCTGACCGGCCCGTCAGGATCGGGCAAATCCTCGCTGCTGATGCTGCTTGGCGGGCTGGAGCGGGCAACGAATGGCAGGGTCTCGGTGCTTGAGCGCGATCTGGGCACCATGTCCGAAGACCAGCTGGCGCGGTTCCGCATGCGGCATGTCGGGGTCGTCTTCCAGTCCTTCCACCTGGTGCCGACCATGACCGCCCTGGAGAACGTGGCTACACCGCTCGAGCTCTCCGGCCGCCGGGACGCCTTCGAGTTGGCCCGGCGGGAGCTGAACGCCGTTGGCCTTGACGGGCGCGCCGACCACTACCCGAGGCAGATGTCCGGCGGCGAGCAGCAGCGCGTGGCAATTGCCAGGGCGCTGGCCCCCGAACCGGACATCCTGCTGGCCGACGAGCCCACCGGCAACCTGGACACCGAAAACGGTGAGATCGTCATGGATCTCCTGCTCGGGCTCGGTGAGAAACATCAATCCACCCTGGTCCTGGTGACCCATGCGGCGGAACTGGCCCGCCGGTGCAGCCGGTTGATCCGTCTCGAGGATGGCCGCCTTGCCGGCGGCGACACCGCTGGTCCGGCCTGATGCAACGGATGGCCGCCATCAGGATCGCCCGGCGCGAGCTGCGTGGCGGATTCAGGGGATTTCGAGTGTTTGTCGCCTGCCTGGCCCTTGGCGTGGCGGCCGTTGCAGCAGTCGGGACCGTCCGCTCGGCAATCGAGGCCGGTCTCTCCCGCGAGGGCGGGAACCTTCTCGGTGGCGATGCCGAAATCGAGTTCAGCTACCGGTTTGCCGACGAGGCCGAGCTTGGCTGGATGCACCAGGAAGCCGACCGGATATCGGAGGTGGTCGACTTCCGGTCGATGGCGACGACAAATGACGGCGAGATGCCGGTCAGGGCGCTGACGCAGGTCAAGGCAGTCGACCGGAACTACCCGCTCTACGGAAAGGTCGTCCTCGATCCGCCCATCCCCTTGTCCGAGGCGCTGAGCCCGGAGGGCGATTTGCCCGGCGCGGTGATCCAGCCGTCACTGGCCGCCAGGCTGCAGCTCGCTCCCGGCGACCGGATCCGCTTGGGCTCGACGGAATTCCAGCTGACGGCACTGCTTCAGCGTGCACCCGATTCGATCGTCTCCGGGCCGATGCTTGGCCCCAGAACCATCGTTCTGACCAGCGCCCTTGCCGATTCCGGGCTGCTGGCGCCAGGCTCACTATTCAGTTCCCACTACCGGATGAGACTGCCGGATGATGCCGATCTGCGGGAGATCGCCAACCAGGCACGGGACAGGTTTGCCGATCGCGGGCTACAATGGCAGGACCGGACCAACGCCAATTCCGGAGTGCGGGAATTCGTCCGGCGGGTCGGCGCATTCCTGGTGCTGGTCGGCCTGGCCGGGCTCGTTGTCGGCGGGATTGGCGTGGCAGCCGCAGTTCGGGTGTTTCTTGACCGCAGGGTCTCGACCATTGCCGCCCTGAAGACATTGGGGGCAGAACGGTCGACGGTGTTTGCCGTCTATCTCGCCCAGGTGGGAGTCATGATCCTCGCCGGCATCGTGATCGGAAATGCCGTCGGGTTGGCAGTTCCGCTGCTGTTGCTGCCCCTGACTGCACAGTATCTTCCGGTGCCGGTGGAAACGACCATCTACCTGAAGCCGTTGCTGGAGGCGTCGATCTACGGGGCCCTGGCCGGAACAGCCTTCGCCCTGTGGTCGCTGGCCAGGACCGGGCAGATCCGTCCGGCCGAGCTGTTTCGGGATGGCAGCCGCAGCGGCGGCCTTCTCCCCCCTCCCCGCCTGCTGGCGGTCATCGGGCTGCTGGTGCTGGTACTGATTGCCGCCGCCAGCTGGTTCTCGGGGGCGGTCAGGCTGACGCTTTGGTCGGCAGCCGGGATCCTGGCCTGCCTGGCCGTGCTCTCCGTCGCCGGTATTGCCCTTCGGCTTTCCCTGAATCGACTGGCAGCAACCCGGATCTTCAGGGGGCGGCCGGTCTTTCGCATCGCCGTCGGATCGATCGGCGGCATCGACAGCGACGCAATCCCGGTTGTCCTGTCACTCGGTCTTGGACTGACCGTGCTGGCTTCCATCGGCCAGGTATCGGCCAATCTCAACAACTCGATCCGCAATGACCTGCCGGAGGTCGCACCGCTGTTCTTTGCCGTGGATATCCAGAATGACCAGCTGTCGGAGTTCCTCGAGCTGGCCTCCGAAGATCCCCGGGTCACCCGGGTGGATACTGCTCCCATGCTGCGGGGGGTCATTACCAGGATCAATGGTGCTTCGGCCCGGGAGGTTGCCGGCGATCACTGGGCGCTCCGCGGAGACCGCGGCGTGACCTACTCTGCCGTCCCACCCGACGATGCGATCCTGTCATCGGGGAGCTGGTGGCCGGAGAATTACACCGGCGAGCCCCTGGTCAGCTTTTCCGAGGAGGAAGGCCGGGAGTTGGGGCTCGAACTCGACGACCGGTTGACGGTCAATATTCTCGGTCGCGACATCACGGCACGGGTTGCGAGTTTCCGGGTCGTCGACTTCAGGGATGCCGGGGTCGGTTTCATCATGTCGATGAACCCGTCGGCGCTGGCCGGGGCGCCGCATACCCATATCGCCACCATCTATGCCGACCAGGGTGCCGAAACCGGGTTGCTGCAGTCGGTCGGCGCCGCCCTGCCGAACGTGACCATGATTTCGGTCCGGGAGGGTATCGCCCGGTTCAGGGAGATTCTTGCCAACCTGGTTGCGGCAACCATTCTCGGATCGACCATCACCCTGGCAACGGGCTTTGTTGTCCTGATCGGCGTCGCAGCCGCAGGCGAGAAGCGGCGGACCTATGATTCGGCCATCCTGAAGGCACTCGGCGCGGTCAGGTTGCGGATCCTGTCCTATGTTGCCCTGCGATCGGTCATACTCGGAGCTGCCGCCGGTTCGGTTGCCATCCTGGCCGGAGGGGCAATCGGCTGGGCGGTGATGCGCTTCGTGATGGAGCAGGATTTCACCTTCGAGCCTGTTTCGGCCATACTGACAGTTGGCGGCGGCGCTGTCGTCTCGCTGCTGGCCGGCCTGCTGTTCGCCCTCGGGCCGCTGAACGCCTCGCCCTCACGGGTTCTTCGGGCAAGAGACTGACCGCCCGCTTGCACCCATGCCTCAGGCCAACATTCCGGCATGCTTGCCAGACGGCCATCATCATCGGGAGACGCTCCTGCAGGGCAGAATTGCCGGGTCAATGCTGACTCATGACCCTTGGCGAGACTGCAGCAGCTGTTCATCCAGGCAGTGGTCCTTTCTACCACTCGGCGGCGGAAGCGGGTCATGAAGCACCTCACGCCTTTCGGTCCTCCACGATCTCGAGAAGCCATCCGGGCGGCCATGCCTCTCCGGTCTCACGGCAGGAGCCGGGTCCATACAGTTTCCAACAGCCCGGGGGTTCCACACCCCGGACCCTCTCAGGCATCCGCACCGTCACGTGCTTGCACATCAACCGTACGAATCTCTGCCTGACGCGTTCTTGCGATTCAACTCCTCAAACCAGCCTTACATCGCGCTCCGTGACTTGATCGTGATTGCGGAACATGTTCTCGATTGGACCTCTTTCTTGCAGTAATGGAATGACCAGTGACCTCGACTTTCGTGCATGCGCATCTCCCAACTCCGGGTTCGCTGCAAATATGCCGGCATGAAGGATATCGGAGAGCTTGACCCAATAGTGGATGGATTGGCGCCCGCCAGCTCTCGGTTGTCCGGCTCACATCCAGCGTCACCTCGATGCATTCATCCCTCACATGGATCTCGCAACGTTCGAGGTCGCCCTGGAGACAATTGTAGGCAATCTTGACCTCGCACCTGTCGGTCGGGGTTGAAAATTCACCGGCATCGATCCTCATGTCGTGCTTGTAGGAGGTGCCGTCAGGACAATCGAACCCGATGTTGATCATCGGGGCCAAGGCCCCTTGCGCAAGGGTGCCATCGGCTTGGAGAAGAAGAGGACGAGCGTGAAGCCGTCATCCAGGTGGGCATCGAACTACCACCATTCATGGTTCTTCCGCGCCGGGCCCGTGCCCATCCCGTCTTTCCGGGCCTCGGAACAATTGCCGGCCCGCATACCCGGCCGGTCGGACTTCCCGGCCGATTTCGAGAGACGCTCGTAATGCCGGGCCCGTGCCTGTTTTGTACTCATCACTCAATCCTGCATTCTGGCCTTGTCGTGCATCCGGCAATGACCGGGCATGATGTCAACCGGTTCCCGGAGTCGTGCCGGTTCATGCGCACGCCGTCGACCGGCTGCGCTCCCTGGCGATCAGCCTGCCAGCCCTGCCTTTCGGGAATCACCCTGCCCCGTTTGCGCGTTCAGCAGGCCAGGCGGTGAAGTGAGACATTGCCACCCTGACCCGCTCCTGGCCCCGCAGCGGGGATGTTCCCGGACTTGGAATCGGGCCTGTACCTGCCTCGCCAAGATGGGCCGAAACCGGTGTCTTCCCCGATTCCCCGCTCTGACAATACAGCATGATATCCAGTCAAGTCGGTCACTTGACGGGTTTTCTGGCGGGCGCTAGTTCATGCGTTCCCCGGATTCCGCATCGAATACATGAGCGAGCGGGAAGTTGAAGCGAAACGGGAGCCGATCCCCTGCGACGGTATCGAACCGCCCCCGGATCAGGATCGTAACTTCACCGCTCGGCGCGGACGCAACGATGTGCGTGTCGAGACCGGTGACCTCGACAAGGACGACCTCGGCCGGAATCTCTCCAGAGGATTCACCACCTTCGGAAACCGGATCGGATCCCGGCAATGAAATGTGTTCGGGCCTTATTCCCAGAAGGTATTTCTGATCCGGGCTGGTCTTTTCTGCGCCCGGCAGCGTTCCCGGCGGAACGGGGATCGGAGAGCCACCTTGCGGGACAAAGCAAAGTTGACCATTCGACCGTTCGAAGGTCCCGCCCATCAGATTCATGGCGGGAGAACCGATGAAACCTGCCACGAAGACATTCGCCGGCCTGTCGTAGAGTTCAAGCGGGGTGCCTATCTGCTCGATCCTGCCTTCGCGCAAGATGACAACCTGCTCTGCCATCGTCATTGCCTCGACCTGGTCGTGGGTCACGAAGATCATGGTCGTGCCCAGCCGGTGATGCAGCCGTTTGATCTCTGCACGCATCTGGACGCGGAGCTTGGCATCAAGATTTGAAAGGGGTTCGTCAAAGAGAAACACCTTCGGGTCACGGACTATTGCACGGCCCATCGCCACCCTCTGGCGTTGGCCACCAGACAGGTGCCGCGGATATCGGTCCAGAAGGTCTTCGAGGCCGAGGATGCGAGCGGCTTCCCACATGCGGTCGTTGCTTTCCGCGCGGGTGCAGCGTGCCATCCGCAGCGAAAACAGCATGTTTTCCGCGACCGTCATGTGCGGATAGAGCGCGTAGTTCTGAAACACCATCGCCACGTCACGATCCTTTGGAGCGAGATGGTTCACCGCGTTGCCGCCAACGTAGATTTCGCCATAGTCAATGTGCTCAAGGCCGGCAATCATCCGGAGCAACGTGGATTTGCCACAACCGGATGGACCAATCAGTGCCATGAAACACCCTGAGGGCACTTCAAAATCGACGTCGCGCAACACGGCATCCCTGCCGAAGTCCTTGCCGACCGAACTGAATGCAACCTGTACCATCAATGCCTCTCTTGCCTACCGGATATCCGATGCCGGAGTTCGAACCGGTGCCTCGGACCGTGCATGCCCGTCTGCCCCCTCTGCGCGCAGTCCGCATTGCCAGGAGGAGATATCGAGCGCGCACGACAGTGGCGTGTCGGGTGGAACAATTCCGAGTCTGCGGTAGGCACGCAGATTCTCGGCCCATCGTTCAACATCTATGAAACCAATGCGCTCCACACTGTCTCCTCCAGTTACAAGCTGTTGAACGAGGTGGAGCGCCTCGATCTCTCGATCAGGATCTTCCATCGGTGCACCGACGCGGCGAATCGAGGCGGCGGCCTGGCCGATGTTCTCCAGGCAGGCGCGCCAGCCCGCGAACGATGCCTGCAGGAACCGTTCGTAGGTCTGGCGTTGCGCGGCGAGCACCTCATCAGGCGCAAAGACAACTTGTGCGTAGGGGTGCAGCTTCGAATGCCGCAACGAAAACGTCGAGACGGTCAGGCCAAGTGCAGCCAGTTCGAGCGGTTCGGCAACAGCGTAGCCCTGGACAGCGTCGAAGCGCCGCGCCAGCAGATTGTCCAGGTCATGAGTAACCTCGACAAGGTTCAGTTCGTCGCGGCCGATGCCGTTAAGGTCCAACATTCCTTCGAGTATTCGTATGCCATCGCAGTGCATGGCGACATGTTTGCCGCAAAGGTCGGTGATCGACTGAATCCCCGACTCCGGTCGGCTCATCACGACCAATGGGGTTTGCTGGAACATCGCCGCCAACGCACTGACCCTTGCCTGTCCACGGGCTCTTGCCGAAACGACGAGATTATCTTCGGCCGATCCTGCGCACAGCCCTCCTGCAACGACTTTCTCCACGATGCTCAATCCATCTTCGACCCAGGGGACCAGCGTAACATCCAGGCCGGCGTCTCGATACAATCCGCGATCGAGCGCCCAACAGATGCCGGCAAACTGGACGTTTGGCAGCCAGTCAAGATAGAAGCTGAATTCTTGATGCATTCAGATCCCCACTTCCTTGACCGGCAGGGCAGGCAATACGGATACGGCGGGTTGCCTTATATGAACCGATCCGGGTCAACGGTGTCGATATACTCGATTCGCATGTCGGGAAGACAGGACTTCAGCCATTCGCAACAAGCCTGCATTCCCGGTGTTTCCGTGGCACAGTGTCCGGCCGTGATCATCGCCAACCCGCTGTCGCGCGCGAATTCCAGGTCTCGCCACTCAACCAGTTCACCGGTCAGTGCTGCATCACAGCCGTGTTTCACGGCACGCGTCACGATGTCTATGGCCCCGGGGCTGCCCCAATCCAGCGATATCTTGTGAACCGGCCGCTTTGGATCGCCGCAGTAACGGACACCGGACTTCCCGAGCCGCTCGGCAATGTGGACCGCAATCTCCTCGAGTGTGACGACCGGGGGTTCGTAAATGTAGTCAGGTGATACCTGGACGCTGCTCCATCCGAGCGTTCTGGCCAGCGCATGGCCCATCCCGTAATCCGGGAACTGGTCCCAGCCGTCGTGAAAGCGGTGGACAACGAGGCTGTTCTCCTCAATCAGGCGCTGTTTTAGTTGCCCCGGCTGGGTTGCAATCTTGTCGGGTAGATCCAGTGCGGGCGTATGTCGTTCGTCTCCGTACGGATAGAAGTACGGATGGTGGTAGAAGACAGGTTCGTGCGCCAGGACAAAGTTCAGCCTGCTTTTCGCGGCCCGCTCCAGTACATCGATGTTGGGCAACCAGGTCACGGCAATGCCCTCGATCTCTGTATCCGGGTCACCGGCCATGATGCCGTCCACCTCGTCCTCCGGAGTATGGGGAGGAGCTTCGCGGGCCAGCCAATTGTCAAGTTCTGATGCAAGCATATCTGTTCTCCATGAATTCAAAGTCGGGATCCTATTCGTAGCCCCCGGTTGCGAAGCCGCGTACCAGGTGCTTCTGCAAGACAAGAAAGATCAGAAGGATTGGAACCGTTGCCACCGTGCTGGCTGCCATCAGCAGTCCGAACTTGATGTTCTGCCCGCCGCCCGTAAGGGCATCAAGCGTGATCGTGATCGTCCGGAGGTTGTCGCTGTTGATCAATACGACCGGGTACAGGTACTCGCCCCAGCAAAGAATGAAGACAAAGATTGAGGTTGAAACAACTCCAGGCAGTGCCTGCGGCATGGCAATCAGGAAGAATGCTTCGAACCGGTTGGCGCCGTCCACGACGGCGGCCTCTTCCATCGTCTTCGGAATCGTCTGGAAGCAGGCGCGCATCATCCAGATTCCCAGAGGCAATGTGAAACTCAGGTAGCTGAGGATAAGGCCCGCATGCGTATTGACCAACCCTGCCATTCGCAGTCCGATGTAGAAAGGTATGATCAGCACGATCGACGGAACCATGTAGGCATAGAGGCTGATCCGCGCAATCCATTCGGCGGTTGGCGTCAGAAACCTCGTCAGCACATAGGCGCTCATGGAAGCGAGAATGACTGTAACGACGGTCACGAAACACGAAATCCACGCAGTGTTGAACAGGTGCCAGAGGATGCTCGTTTGCTCGAGCAGGTCAAAATAGTTCTTGAACGTGATCTCCCGAGGGATCAGCGTTCGCTCGATCGAGATTTCCCGAAAGTTCTTTATCGAGGCGGTTACCATCCAGTAGAATGGAAACAGGACGAGAAACAGGAGGAGGAGTACCCCTCCATATACAGTGACGGAATTGAGCACAGAGGTCTTTTGCCTGTTGCGTCGCGGCAACTGCTTCTGTGCTGAAAGTGGAAGCGTGGTCATGACGTGTCGTAGGCCTTTCTTAGCCGTGCGCCGACACGAAAATGAACTGCTGCCAGCAAGGTCACGAACACCATCAGGGACACCGACACGGCCGAGGCGTGGCCCATCCGGAACAACCCGAACGCCTCCTTGTATGCCATGATTGGCAGAACTTCAGTGGCACCTATGGGACCGCCTTTCGTCAACAACCAGATCATGTCGTAATTCCGAAAGGCCCAAATCGCACGGATCAGCACGACGACCATGAGGGCCGGTGCGAGAAGTGGCAAGGTCAGGTGGAAAAAGCGCCTCACCGGGCCGGCGCCGTCCAGCGCGGCCGCTTCGTAGATGTTGTCGGGCACATTCTGGATCGCAGCAAGAAGTGTGATCGCAGCGAAGGGAAACCACGTCCACGCCGATATCAGTATGATCGCCATCATCGCGTATCTCTGGTCCCCGAGCCAGGGGACCGAGACTGCCTGCGCACCGATGAAACCCAGGAAATCGTTCAGGATGCCACGGCCACTGAAGATGAACTTCCAGATGAATGCCACAACGATCGATGGCACAATGTAGGGGAAAATCACGAGTGCCCGGAGAGGCCCCCGGCCCCGGAAGTTGCAATCGAGCAGGATTGCAATGGCAAGACCGAAAACCGTCGCCACTACGGTGGAGCCAACCGTAAAGACAACACCGTTCCAGAACGCTGACCAGAAATCAGCGTCGGTCAGGAGATCGGTGTAGTTGGATAGACCCACGAAACGCCAGGTGTGTATCAGGGTGTTCTGGACAAAAAATCCGAGGCCAAAGGTGTAGATGATCGGCAAGACGATCACCGTTGCAATCACAATAGTGGTCGGGCCGAGAGCCACGTAATAAAAGATGCGTTCGTCGCGGAATTTCAGGCGCGGAAAGCGTCGGCTGCGACTTGCTGATTTTGCCGACGTGTAAGTCAATTTGCCGAACCTCAGCTTGATTGCCCTGGCATGTCGGGTCTCGACAAGTCTGACATCCCTTGAATCCTGGTTCCTTCCGGTTTCCTGGGTCCGCAAATTCTCATTGTTCTGCAATCCGGCGGGCCGGGCGAGGCAAGCGGGCCCGTTTCTGCAGTCCTGTTACCCGGTCTCCTGCCGCTCAGGATGGCATGGGGCGAGTTGTCGCTGCAAGCAATTGGCATTCCTTCGTGAACGGGGGCGTTGAAGACTGTCGCGGCTTGAGCACGACTGTCGCCAACCGCAAATTGAACGATTCGCAAGTGTTGCGTCGGCCACCGATCAGCCTGAATGCGCGGACACGGGAAGCTCGAGAACTTGCGTGATCCAGGAAGTTCGCAGTCATGAAAACGCCCTGACTGAGCATCTCGGGTCCGCGATTGAGATTGTCCTCTACATTCATCGGAATCCTGGCCCTGCCTGTCACCGGAGTTCGGGACCACGAGCGTGTCGGCGACTTCTGACAAGCCAGGCGTCCGTGCAAGCCTGGACGAGAATCCACCGGGAAGTCTGGCGGTTCTTCCGGTAGGCTGACAGTCTGAATTCCTTGAACCTGAACACATCTGATTGCTGCTTCCAAAGACAGGAGACATTCGAAGGACCGACAAATTACAACAGGTGCGGCGGCACCGCATTCCGTTTCGTCCTCCTTGACACATTTGGGCCCGTGGCGGTCTGCCGGGACATGGATCGTTACACGCAGCGGGGGAATATGCCGGTTTTCCCGGAACCGCCAACCCGCGCCGCCGTCATGCGCAGTTCACTCGAAAAATACCCTGAACAGGACACCAGCCAGGTGAATGGCCGGTTATCCTCGCACTTCAACCGGAAGGGCGGCTCATGTCCGCCCTTCCGGGACCTTTTCCAGGATCACGGCCGCTGCAAGGCAGAGCCGAGCCGGGGATGTTCCCCGAGCCTACTGGACTGCTTCCTTTTGAGCGTCGAAATCGGCCTGCAATTCGAGAATTTTCTCCTTGCCCCAGGCGGCGGCCTCATCTGCAGGAACGTCCTGCAGCAGCACCATCTGGATCATTTGCGGAAGAATGTTCGACGCGTTCAAGGCACCTGCATAGTAGTTCGGCGGGTGATCCGGCGATTCCCATCCCAGAGACCGTCCATAGGCCACCGCGTCGTAGACGATTGCCATGTCTTCAATATGTGACTGGATAAGCGGGTCGTCCATGTACAAGGGGCTGTCGCGGTACGACACCAGCGGTGGCGTGAGATGGACAGGGACCGTACGCAGGAACGGCAACAGGTATTCCGGCTGCATCATGAAATCCAGGAATTCCTTGCCGAGATCCTTGTTCGGTGCCTGCGACATGATCGCATGTGATTTCCGACTCAGAGGTCCGGCACGCATTTTCCCCATAGGCTGGTGCAGAACCCTGGTGTGTTCTGTCAGCGGGGGATTGTCCCTGGCTGTATGCACCAGCAGGCGGCCACCATACATGGAAATCGCCACCAGTTCGGCCGTGAAGGCGTCAATGCTGTCCCACCATTCCCAGGTCGAACTTTCGGGCGGCGAGTACTGGTGAAGCTGTTTCAGGAAATTGAGCGCCTCGATGGACTCAGGGCTGTCGACGATCGGCTTCAACTCGGTATCGAACACGAAACCGCCGTTCTGCCAGAGCAGAACCTCGTAATGCCATGCCGTCCACTCGCCCGGACCTGCAGCGATCGCGATACCGTAAAAGTTGTTTTCGGGATCGTTGAGTTGCTCTGCAGCCGACAGGAAATCCTCCCATGTCTGTGGCGGCGCAATTCCGGCCTCGTCCAGGACGTCCTTGCGGTACCACCACATTTCCGAGGTCAGTGCATAGGGGATATCCCAGTGCACGTCCTTGTAGGGTATGGACGCCAGCGGCACCACGTCGTCACCGTACTTCTCGAACCACCAGTCTGCCGGTTCGAGAAGGCCGAGATCGGCGTAGGTCAGCAATCGCTCAAGCTGCATGGATGCGATTTCAGGCGGCTCGCCGGCAGCGACCCGCACGGCAAGCGCCTCATCCATGTTGCCCTGGAAATCGAGATCGATCCTCACGCCAGGATTCGCTTCCATGAAGTCTTCAGCCGCAGCCCGGTAGAAGGCCTGGCTTTCGGGCGCAATTTCATCTGACATAAGGTGAACGACACGATCCTGCGCCATGCCGGATGTCGCGAAGGCTGCTGCCATCGCCAGCGCAAGGGAACTCGTAAGGAGAGTTGTCTTCTGTTGCATTGGTATCCTCCCGTTTTCAAAATGAGCCGGGCACCTTCGTCTGGATGTTTCGCCAGAGTGGACATACATGGGGTTTGACTTGTAAAATAGTGTATGATTACAACATCATACACAACGACAATGACCCGACCTCACGGCCCCACGCAGATTGAGTATATACCGTAACGAATGGAATTTGAAGCTCTCGGACAGAGCAGGACGCAAATCTCGCATTGCGACGGCACGTGGCTTGTTCTGGGCAGGATCGGGTGGTTTGCCCGGATGATTCGGGGTGGCTCGGCGTCGATCGGGCCGGTGATGCCGGTTTCGGGCACGAATGCGGGTTTTCGGAGGTCGGGAATGCCGCCGATCACGGGACATGGTGGATCCTGATTGACGAAATCCGAAATCGATGGAGCATTCCCGATATCCGCGGAGTCGCACCCGGCCGATATCCTTGCCAGGGAGTTTTGCCTCTGCCCGAGCCCGCTCGCGGGGCGGCGATGGAGTTTGCAGGGCTGGCGGAGGAGATTTGCCGGTCAGACCGCCGGGCATGGATATTGCCGGGGTCGGGCAACATGTTGTCGGTGCCGTCGCCGCAACCGGGCCGAAGGGGCTGATCGAGGAGCGGGATGACGGCACCGGATCGATCCGGTGCGCCGGCAGGACATGGCACGGCGACCTGCCTTCCCGGCAGGCTTGCGGCCTGCATGGTCCCGCAGTGCACGCCTCGCCAGGCTGGCCGGATCTTCGAGCGCTCGGGCGGCATGGCGCCATCGGTGAGCAGCATGCAGCGGTTGATGGACGATCTTCGCCGGGCCTGGCAGGACATCCGTGCCGGGCAGGAGATCCCGACCGAGGCGTCGAGCGTATCGGTGTCGCCGGCCGGCGCGGGAATGCAGCCATGTGTCGAAGAGGCGGCCCGACCTGAAACTGCCGGCGATCGCTGATGGCGCCGCAGACAACCGGACATTCCTGTCCGGCCTGATGCGGAAGCCGTGGATGTTCTCCACGCCACCGGCCATTCGGCTGTCGCATCGGAGCATGCCGCCTCGAGCGCGGAGTGGCTCCGGCGCTGGCGGCAGGTGCCCGGTGACGAGCCGGACGGGGTCATGCGGGTGATCGGTGCCATCCGCGGGCTGCCGGAGCGGGCCGGCGACGAGACGGCGCGGCAGGAACTCGACTGCATGCCGAATGACTTCCGCAAGCACCGGCACCGGATGCGCCATCACGAATTGCGCCGGCAGGGGCTCATCTCGCCGGCGAAATCCGGCCGCTTCGATTCGATTGCGCATGGGACAGGATCATGCAGGCACGCGGACGCAGTGGAGCGGCAAACGACAATCGAAACCACATCCGTCAGCCCCTGGCCGCGTGAGAAGTCGGAGATGTCGCAACATGAGATTCACGTCCGTCATTGCCGCCTCGGTGCGATCGAAGAGCCGGCGGCAGCAGGCCGGATACGCCTCCACATGCGCCAGCCCGGAAGGCTGGGGAGCCGGCGAAGCCTCCGGTGCCGGACCGCCAACTCCTGCAGGCAGTCGCGATCACGGGCCCGGCGACACATCACCAGGATGCGCCACATCTCCATGCCCGGTCTTCCGGCCTACCTGTCGGTGCCCGGAAGGATGTGCGTGTCCGGCCGCTGGCGGAAGGCCTCGTCGCAATGGAGGCACTGGAGCCCGACCGGCAGGGTCGGCAGATGTTCCCGGACTTGGCATCGGGCCTGTACCTGCCTCGCCAAGATGGGCCGAAACCGGTGTCTTCCCCGATTCCCCGCTCTGACAATACAGCATGATATCCAGTCAAGTCGGTCACTTGACGGGTTTTCTGGCGGGCACTGACTTCTCGGCGCTATGCGGTGATGATGTAGGGCTGCTCGAACCAGTGTTCGACCAGGTTGCACTCCTCGCCGACCCAGTCAATCACCGCGTGGGTCCCGCGGCCGGATAGCGGCGCCAGGACACCGTGCCAGCAATTCCTGGCTATGTTCACGCCCTGCCCCGGGCCAGCCACGAAGGCCCATGGCGCTCCGGGCCGTCCATCCAGGCACTCGCTGACCGTCACCAACATCGAGCCCTGGTCCATGGGAATGAATGCCTGCGAGCCGAATGGATGCCGTTCCATCATGTCGAGCGAATATGGCAGCGATCGAATCTCGGCGCGAAACAGGCTGATGCCGGCCCTGCCATTTGCCCCGATATCCGGCACCGCCAGGTCGTGGAAGCGAAGGCACTTGCCCTGGTTGATCGGCAGCCCGACATGGCCGCCGATCTCGATGACCTGCCCGAACCGGGCAAACCCGGCGGCGTCGATCGGCTGTACCTGGATCTGCCTGCCTGCCACCACCCTACCCGTCGCCTCCATCGGCCGGTCCGGGCCGCAGCGAGGCGTGGCGGTTGACATCCTTGTAGAGCAGGTACCGGAACGGTCCCGGCCCGCCAGCATAGCAGGCCTGCGGGCAGAATGCCCGCAGCCATATGAAATCTCCGGCCTCGACCTCGACCCAGTCCCGGTTCAGCCTGTACACCCCCTTCCCTTCCAGGATGTAGAGGCCGTGTTCCATGACATGAGTTTCCTCGAAGGGAATGGTGGCGCCGGGCTGAAGGGTAACAATATTGACATGCATGTCGTGGCGCAGATCCTCGGGATCAACGAATCTCGTCGTTGACCAGACATCCCCGGCCTCGGGAAACGGGTCCGGAGCAATATCCTGCTCCCGGGTCACGAAGGACTCGGGAGCCTCCAGCCCGCCAGCGGTCACATATGACTTGCGAATCCAGTGAAACACGCATGCCGACTCGCCATTGGTCTGCAGGCTCCACGCCTCTCCGGGAGCCAGGTAGGCGTAGCTGCCCGGAACCATCTGGCTTTCCCGACCAGCCACCGTCAGCCAGGAGTTGCCATGGGTCACGAACAGGATGGCCTCGCAGCCCGGATCCGGTTCGGGCCGTTCGCTGCCACCGCCGGCCTCGACCTCCATCACGTAATGGGAAAAAGTCTCGGCAAACCCGCTGAGGGGCCTGGCCAGCATCCAGAGCCGGGTCTTCCGCCAGCCGGGCAGCCGGCTGGTGACAATACGTCGCATGGTGCGACCCGGTATGACCGCGTAGAATTCGTTGCATGCCGCCCGGCCGGTCAGGAGTTCGGTCTGCGGCGGCAAGTCACCGGGAGGTCGGGCATATCCGCTCATCTCCAGCCCCTTTCGGCAAACAGCCTGGTCAGCCTGATCCGGGCGATCCGCTCGACCTGCCGACAGGCCTCGTCAAACTCGGCCTGCCGTTCATTATTGATTCTCTCGGCGAACCTGTCGAGAATCTCCTGCTTCCCGTATCCGGCCACTGCCATGATGAACGGAAAGCCGAATCTCTGCCGGTAGTCACGATTGAGTTCCCGAAACCGCTCCGCTTCAGCTTCGGTCAGCGAACCAAGCCCGGCGCCAGCCTGCTCGGTCTCCGAACTCCTGGTCAGCCTGTCACCGGATGGCGGCCTGATGGCCAGTTCCGGGTGGGCGACCAGCACCTCGAGGCGCCGATCCTCGCCGGCTTCCCGGAACGCCCGGCACAGCAGGTTGTGAACGCCATCCACGCAGTCATGCGCACGACCGGCCTCGTATCGAAATGCCCGCTCGGCGATCCACGGTGAGTGCTCGAAGATCCCGCCAAAATCGCCGATGAACTGATCGGCGCTGGCGGTCGAGGCCGGTCCAGACAGACCATGTGGGTGATGCCGCTGCCAGTGACGGGCGATGTCGATCCGGCGGGCAAACCAGACATCCGGCATGGCGCGGGCATGTTCGAGAAACCGCCGCAGCGCGTTGCACCGGGCCGGCCTGCCGGCAAGACGGCAATGCAGGCCGACCGACATCATCTTCGGCCGGCCGCGCCGGCCCTCCCGGACCAGGCAGTCAAGCGTTTCGGTCAGGTAGGCGGTGAACTGTTCGACGCCGGTGAAACCCTGGCCGGTTGCAAACTGCATGTCGTTGGCATCCAGCGTATAGGGAACAACCAGCTGGTGCCGGCCCTCCGATTCAATCCAGTAGGGGAGGTCATCGGCATAGGAATCGGCGACATAGGCGAAACCGCCTTCGCGGGCCGCCAACCTGACCGTGCTGGCCGAACATCGGCCGGTATACCAGCCCAGCGGCCTCTCCCCGGTGACCGATTGATGCAGGCGGATTGCCTCCTTCATCTGCTCCCACTCCTCTTCCTCGGGGACGTCACGGTAATCGATCCATTTCAACCCGTGGCTGGCAATCTCCCAGCCCGCCTCCTGCATGGCCGTGACCTGGGCCGGAGACCGGGCCAGGGCGGTGGCAACGCCGAACACGGTTGCCGGGGTCTCGAATTCCTGCAGCAGGTCCAAGAGCCGCCAGAGTCCGGCCCGCGAACCATACTCGTAGATCGATTCCATGTTCCAGTGCCGCTGGCCAGGCCAGGGCTGGGCGCCGGCAATCTCCGAAAGGAAGGCTTCCGATGCCGGGTCCCCATGCAGGATGCAATTCTCGCCGCCTTCCTCGTAATTGACCACCAGCTGGACCGCGGCCACGGCGCCTCCGGGCCACCCGGCATCAGGGGGTGAAGCCCCGTATCCGAGCATGTCCCTGTCATATCTGGGTGCCGTCACTGCCACTCTCCTGCTGCCAGGCCCGCCCTCCGGCCGGGTCGGATCCGCTGCAATCTATCCGCGACCATCGTTTCCATGCAACAGGAGCCACGGGATAGACCCGCCTGGCAACAGTTTACGCGATGTGCCCATTCCGGATGTACCGGATGTACTTATTGCCTCACTTTGATTGTCGCTCCATACCCGGATGTGCCCGATCCGTTCTTCCTCGGAGCAATCCAGCAAACAAATCATGCGATGGCGTCGGTCAGGAACGAGGCCCTGCCGAACGATGCCATCGGCATGGGAGTGTTGCGTCTCAAGCAGCTCAGCAGGTTCGGCGGCTGGAGCAATGGCCGGACATGCGAGGAAGACGCGGGCAGGCCACACCCCGCAACGCCACTGCACGGTGGTCGATATCCCGGACCGGTCATGGAACAGCTTCCACCCCCTGCATGGCCGGCGCCAGGCCTTCCGGATCTTGCGCTGTCGACAGGAGTTCGGGACCGGAGAGGCCAGCACCGAGATCGCCCGCGGCCTGACCTCGCTCGGCCCCGAGGCGGCCGATCCGCAGGAGATTGCCGGCCATGTCGGATCGCATCGGGGAATCGGGAACAGACTGCATTTCATCCGCGACGTCACCTGTGACGGGGATCGCTGCCGGACACATGCCGGGCATGCCCCGCAGAGACTGGCGGCCATCTGCAGCATCGCGATCCCACTGATCAGGCTCGATGGCCGCTTCGAATGCATACCGCTGGCGGGCCACAGGAGGCGCCTGATGCCGTCATGACCTGACGGTTGCGCCGGGGCGGCGCCCGGCACATCCATCCTGATTCGCTCTCCGGCGCCTGGCCCCTGCTGGCAAGGCGCGGAGAGCCATGTGGTCCGGCACATGTTTGTGCCGGGTCTCACCCGGAATTGCCCCGGCGGGCAGGAATTGTCCGTGCATCACCCGACATGACAGCCGGATGATGGTTGCATTCCGGAGCTGAAGGCCGGATTCGTGGCTTGGTTGCCGACTCTTGAATGGACCTGGGCGCGGGTCAGAGGACAAAATGGGGTGTTGAATCAGGCCAGACTACAAAATGGGTTACACCCGATGGGTCATCGAATGGACGCTGACAGGTCCGACCGCAAGTGCGAACTCCAGTTTCATTTGGCGGGAGGAGATACTACAAGATCGGGCAGGATGAGCTTCACATGCTCGCAGTCATTGTTCCTGCCTGTGCCACAACAATCCTGAAACCGTTTCCGCGCCAGAAGCCGTCCGGTTCCAGGCTGCCGCGGTAGATGCCATTCGCCTTCATCCTGTTGCTTGAGAAGCAACCGCCTCTCAGAACCCTCCTGACCGAGGGACCGGCATCCAGGTCTTCACGACCGTCGTTTCGATAGGGATATGCAAAAGACGGGAACCTCATGTCCTTGCCCCAGAGCGTCGTTGTCCACTCCCATACCTGCCCAGCCATGTCCATGCATCCGAATGGTGACACGCCTTCGGGGAAGAGGCCCACGGAGCAGACCTCGTTGAATCCCGTTTCTTCTCCGTTCGCATGCCCTGCGGCCCATTCCTCCCCCCATGGGTAATGCCATCCCCGAGAGCCACGCGCGGCCACTTCCCATTCGGGTTCAGTTGGCAATCTTACAACCTCGTCGGTGCCGATCCGGCGTGCGGTCCGCCATTCGGATGCCAACCAGGCGCAATAGGCCATCGCGTCGTGCCAAGTCAGGTCTACTGCAGGGGCGTTGGCAAATTCGTGTCGTGTCGCATCGGCCGAACGCCAAGGCCGTCCTGTGGCTGTCGCAAACCTCTGGTAAGCGGAATTGGTGACAGGATAAGCGCCGATGCGGTAGGCCTCGACACGACAGCCATGTTCTGGCCGGGAATTCGGGTGGACGTCGCCGCCTATCCGAAATGAACCCGAGGGCACCCCGACCAGTTTGTCAAGCCTGCGCGGGTCTCCGAGCAGTGCCAGGGCTTGTCCGAACTTTCTGCGGAGGCCTGCCGGCAGGCCACCACGTTCGATTCCGGCTGCAAGGGCCATGCGAACGATTTCCGAATCTGGCTTTCCGGTTTGAACGAGACGTGAGGCAATCAGCAGGATCCGGGGATCCATATCTGCTGTCATCAATCCCCGGACCAACGCCTTGGCCCTTTCCGACCCTGCCGGCAAGTCAATCACGAAACGGGTCATGGAACCTATCCATCTGTCGGTACGAACCGAAGTCCGGGAGACAACCTGTTCAATCGGCTCGGAAGCCAGGTGGCGGGCCGCCAGGATGTCTCTCAGCCAGCGTTGCTGTAACATGCGGTCCAAGGCGGCATGGTTTGAAGCAGGCAGGAAAGCCCGCCCGGCATTGCCTCTGATCTGCCGCGCCGCATTCTCCGCCAACCGCTGCGTTTCGTTCTTTCCGACCAGCGAACGGACTTGATCCCACGGGGATGCATCAATCCCGGAAGCAGCCCAAAGGGCAAACGGGCCTGGCCACCGCGCCATGTTGCATTCCGGTTCCTTGAACCCCAATCGCTCGCACAGTGCCCTGCATTCCATGCCTGGCACCGGCATGAGATCGTGCGTGGCGAGTTCGGGTGGCAACTCCAATGCAGCGATGGTGTCGGTTTCTCCGGTCAACAGGAGGCGGGAATCCGGATTGCGACACAGCCATGTCATGGCTTGTTCGAGCAAACGTCCGGCCTGGTCCACCGCCAAATGGTCAAGTCCGTCAAGAATAACCATGACGGCAGGGTGTTCCCTGCCATGCCCGAATTGAAACCCGGAGTGGCCATCGTCGCCGAGATCGACCGAGATGACGGTTGGCAGTGGTGCACTCCAACGCTCACACAGGAACTGGCCATCATCATTGCGGCATACGGAACGGCTCAGCCGACCCAGATTGAAAACCGGATCGCCGCTGGATTCTCCATTCAGGCACGCCTCGAGTTCCTGGACGAATACTGTCTTGCCGCCGCCTCGCGGCGCACGAAGCAGCATCGCACGGTTCTCCGCGACCATTTCCATTGCACCGAACCGGATCGTTGGGCGGTCACGGCCCGGGTCGTCCGTGAGCGAGCGCAGACCCTTTGCGGCTTTGTCTTCATGGCTGAAGGCCACTATCCTCGGCATGTATCCGACCGCGTGCTCCACCGCCCCGAGCGACGGGTGATCGAAGAGAATCCTGCCGGAGTTGATCACCTGAACAGGGCTGCGACCAGCGGGTCATGAAATCGCTGGATTTCGATCGCATAGCCCCCGGGATCCTCGAAAAAGAAGTGTTCGCAAAAGCGACCGCGCATGATTTCCGATAGACCCGCCACATTCGCGGCTTTCATGCGCGCGTGCCAGCCGGCAATATCTTCCGAAACGATTGTCAACAGTGCTGCACTCTCTTCCTGATGCGCAAGATGCCCGCTGTTACCATCAACTATTCCGAAGTAGGCGGTGCCAGCCACCCTGTAGATTCGAGCCATACCCTGGTTCAGCACTAGGTCGAATCCCAATGTGTCTTCGTAAAAGGGGGCGATGGCGAGAATATCCTGGTAATAGAAGAATGTAATCGCGCATTCAGCTTTCATCTTGTGTCCCCTGGATGCGATGTCGGAAAACCTGGACGGCACCGCCGGGATCGAGCGAGAGACCCTTGAATGCGGTTGCATGAGCCATGCAGACCTTGGGATGAAACAGGTACAGCCAGTGCGGGTGGCGGCCCAAATGCGCAAGGCATGCCCCGTACGCCCGTGCGCGCATCCCGGGATCAAGAGTCCTTCGTGCCGAAGTGAAGAGCTCGTTCGCGCGCGGGTCGTCCACGCCCTGCCACCACACGGACGCCGTTTCGGAACTGATCTTGTCATCCAGAACGCGGAAAGTGCTTCGCGGGGAAGAATCGAAGATTGCAAGGTCCCCCATTTCCTTGCGTCCGAGCTGACGGGCGTATTCGGGCCTGTCCGGTTCAATTTGCACGTCGACGTGAAATCCGGTTTCTCTCAACGCATCTGCAATGAACCCCGCAATCTCCGGCGCTCGTTCCGGCATGTATTCCGGGCTTCGCAAGAGAACTTCGGTGGGCGCGCCGGATTCCTGCAACATTGTCCGCGCGCGCGCAGGATCATGGGCGACAGGCGCGGACCCTGCTTCCCCGTATCCGAGGTGAAATGGGCTGACCACTGTCTTTGCCGGGCTTGCAAGGCCTCCCATGACTCCGGAGACCAAGGCAGAGCGGTCAATGGCCAGATTCGCGGCCAGCCGCGCCTCGGGCCAGGCAAACGGGCCGGAGCGGCCGTTCATGAACGCAATGACCGAGAGGTTCCCGTCGGATTCCACCCAGTTGAACCCGTCAAGGCACCTGCGCGGAGCGGCCAGTTTTTCGAGCTGCATCGCGCAACTCACGGTGCCGTCCTGCAGCGAGGTCAACCTGTCTTCTGCACTGGGCATCGACAGGAAATCCACGCATTCCCCGGTCCCGGACGAGGGAACCAGGCGCACGCGGACGCCTGGTTCGTATTCGACGACCTTCCACGCTCCCGTCCCCAGTGTCGGCAGACCGGATTTGTCGAGTGCAGAAACGTGGAATTCGGCGAAGATGTCAACCAGGTCGGGAAACGGCGATGCCGTCCTGACCTTGAGAATGTCACTGGCAGGTGTCTCTATTGCCGCGCCGTCGAGATAACGGGCATAGGACCACTTCATTCCGAACATGTCGACGGAATTCAGGATATTGTCGATGAATTCCGCAATGCATGAAGACGTGCAGGGGGTGCCGTCGTGAAAGGTCGCGCCCGGTGGAATCCGGAACTGCCAGCTGAGACCGTCAGGCGACAACTGCCATTTTTCGAACAGGCCCGGGAAGACTTTTCCTGAATGCCAACGCAGCAGCGGTTCACAGACACAGTTTTTCAAGGTGAGAATGCTGGCATCATCGGTCACGCGGTCCTGGGCAAGAAACTCAACCCGCTCCATGGCGATCACTGTCCTGGTCGCATGTACCATCAGGCTGTCACAACTCGCTTCGCCTGCGCGGGTTGAACCAGTCTGCCAGCGCATCCCCGATCAGGTTGAAGCACAAGACGGTGATCAGGATGGCGAATCCCGGGCCAAGCGCCGTCCAGGGGCTGGAGCGGACGAATTGCAGGTTGGCTGAGACGTCGGCTCCCCACTCTGCAAGAGGCGGCTGTGCCCCGAGTCCCAGAAACCCGAGGCTCGCCGTTTGAAGGATGGCGCTGCCGACGCTGAGGGAGGCCTGCACCAGCAATGGGCCGATGGCATTGACGAGGACGTGGCGCCAGAGAATCCGGTGCCTGGGCAACCCCAGGGACACTGCAGCCTCGACATATGGCTTGACGGATACGCCCAGCGCCTGGCTGCGTGCCAAACGGGCAAACTGCGGTGCAAGCGTAATTGCCACCGCCAGCATGGCATTCTGCAGGCTCGGGCCGAATGCAGCTGCCAAGGCAATTGCCAGAACAAGGGCAGGAAATGAAAGGATGGCGTCGACAATCCGCATGATGATCATGTCCGCGATGCCGCCCAGGAATCCCGCCAGGGTTCCGAAAAAAACACCAATGATGAAGGCCACGACAACAACTCCCAATCCGATCGCCAATGTGTATCGGCCACCGTGGATGATCCGGGCCAGCATGTCGCGCCCAAAGCTGTCGGTACCGAACCAGTGATCCGGGCTCGGCGGCTGCAGCCTTTCCACCATGTTGAGTTCCAACGGCGAGGCAATCCCGACAAAAGGCCCGAAAAGAATCGCCGCGAGCAAGCATGCAAGGACAGATGTTCCCACCGTTGCAAGTGTGTTGATCCTGAAGAACCGAATCAGATCATTCACTGGCTTCTACCTGATCTTGCTGCGGACCCGCGGGTCCAGCATCGCATGGATGATATCGACGATCACTGACGTCAGCATGAACAAGAGCGCAAAGACCAGCGTCGTTCCCTGGATGACCGGATAATCCCGATTCCGGATTGCCTCGAACATGAACCGCCCGATCCCGGGCCAGGCGAAGATCGTTTCAGTCAGGATGGCGCCGCCGAGCATCTCTGCGAACTTCAGTCCGACCACGGTGATCGCAGGCAAGAGCGAATTCTGCAGCGCGTGGCCGTAGATTACCGTGTTCCAGGTCATTCCCTTGGCACGCGCAGTCCGGATATAATCCTCGGTCATGACCTCCAGCATGGTCGTCCGCACGAACCGACCAAGCGTCGCGGCCAGGAAAGCCGCCAGCACCGAGGTCGGCAGCACCAGGTGGGCGAGCACGCTTCGAACGGCGCCGGTTTCGCCGCTGAGCCAAGCGTCAACCAGCGCAAAGCCGGTTACGGGTTCGACGAAGAGATACGCGCTCATCCGCCCCGATACGGGCAAGAGCCCTAGCCAGGTTGCGAAGATCAGCTGGAGGAGCAGAGCCAGCAGGAAGGCGGGGACCGATACGCCCACAAGGGAAGTGACCCTGACCAGGTGATCGAACAGGGAATTCGGTCGCGTCGCGGAAAGGACGCCGATCGGAATGCCGATAACAATGGCAATCAGCACGGCAAGAACCGAAATCTCCAATGTGGCCGGCAGTCGAGCCAGAATTTCATCCGCCACCGGCTTTCCGGACTTGAGCGACTTGCCCATGTCGCCCTGCAACAGGCCGGTCAGGTATTCAAGAAACTGCTGCAGCAGCGGGGCATCGAGATTCAACTGCTCGCGCAATGCGGCAACCTGGCTTTCGGTTGCGCCCGGACCGAGCAGCGTGACCGCCGGGTCTCCCGGAATGAAGCGAACCAGGGAGAAGACGATCACCAGAACCACGAACAGCACCGGTATCAGTGCCAGCAACCGCCTTACCAGGAATTCGAACATCGAGGCGGGTCAGTGTCGCGAATGGATAAGCCAGCCCTTTCAAGGGGCTGGCTCAGGTGTCTTCCGACTCAGTTTTTCGTTACGCTCCAGTATTCATTCAACGGTGGAGCGCTGTTCACGACCAACCCGTCGACATTGGACCGTGCGAAGACAATCAGCTTTGGACTGAACAGATACGCACCCGGTACCCGGCTCACGAGCTGTTCCTGAATCTCGAAATAGAGCTCCCGGCGCTTGTCCAAGTCTGCCTCTTCCTGAGCGGAGAGGATCAGGTCATCAAGTGCCTTGTCTTCCGGCATACGGAACGTCATGGCGCTGTCCGCCAGTCCGGAATAATAGCCGATCGTGATATGAGCGTCCGGATCATTGTACCAGGGTTGCCGTCCATCCATCGCGATCTTGTGTTCGCCGCTGGTATGAAGCGCCCTGTAGGTCGGAAACTCGGTCTGTGCGATCTCGACGTCGATGCCCACATCCGCAAGATTGGCCTGTACGAAGGTGCACAGCGCACCCCAAAGCGACCCCTGGAAACTGTAGAGCTTCAGGTTCCATTCGGACGGGTTGACGCCGGCTTCCGCAAGCAACGCCCTGGCCTTTTCCGGATCGTAACTGGGCGCCATCTCTGCGATTTTTGGATTGAAGGCCCAGCTGTTGGATGTCAGCGGCCCGTATACCCGGCTCGCGGTGCCGCCGAAGATGCCGGCAAGCAGCCCGTCATAGTCGATTGCGTGAGCAACTGCTCGGCGGACCGTCACATCGTTGAACGGACTGTCGGGATGCGAGTTGTTGAACTCCAGCTGCCGAATGATCTGGCTGGGACTCTCCAGGATATGGATATCCGGGTTTTCGGCAAAAGCTGCCATTTCCTCGAGAGGAACCGCGGCAAGCTGTCCCGATTGCTGGATGACGTCAATGCCGCCGTTTTCCAGTTCAAGGCGCCGGGTCGAGGCTTCAGGTATTATGCTGTAGATCAGGCGCGACAGCCCCGGGGGGCCGCGGAAGTAGTCCGGATTCGCATCCAGGACGACGCGGGTATCCGCCTGATAGTCGCGGAACTTGAACGGCCCAGTCCCAACCGGGTTGTTGGTGAAATCTTCGCCGTGCTCCGCAACTGCGGTGGGACTTACGATTGCCGATTGCGGCTGCGCAAGGATTGACATGAAAGCGGGATAAGGCCGGGAGAGCGAAATCGTCAGCTCGGTCGGTGAGTTGACGTCAATGCTCTCGATGAGGCCAAGCGTGGCTTTCACATAGGCATTCAGCTCCATGGTCCGTTCAAACGAGAACTTGACGGATGCAGCGTCAAATGGCGTCCCGTCATGGAACGTCACGCCGTCCCGAAGGACGAAACTGAAGGTCTTGCCGTCATCGGAAATCGTCCAGCTCTCGGCCAGGCGGCCTTCCAGTTCGCTGAACTCCGGAGGCGTCCAGGCAACCAGCGTGTCAAAGACATTCAGGATGATTTCGCTGCCAATCGGCCAGGCCCGGTTTGTGCCCGGTTCAAGACCCCTGGGGTCTGACGGAACAGCGACAACCAGCGTCGATGCCTCCTGCGCGTTTGCGGCACCCACCGCCAGGCAGGATGTGACAAGAGCGTTGACCAAGATGTGTTTTAGTTTCATTTTTTCCTCCCAGGTGTTGAATGAAGATCGCCGCCTGCGAGCAAAATTCAGTTGCTGATGGTTCCAGTCTAGCGAAGTGTTCCTCGCGCCTCAAGGCTGGGCTGAGCAATGATCCAGGCCCATTCAAAAGTCGGCGGCCATGACCGGTTCCGGCCTCCGGTTCCGGGATCCGGTCGCCATCCGGCAGTCATGTCGGGGTCGCCATCCGGCAGTCATGCCGGCCGGTGGCGATTCCTGCCCGGATCCTGCACCACGGACATGCCGGGCCCATGGCGCCGCAGGCCCGGCCGGGGGCCGGACCTCGAGGAGCGATACGGGATGAACGGGTCTGCCGGCGCCGTCAGCTCATGACGGCATCAGGCGCCTCCGGGGGCCTGGCGGCGAAGTGCCGGTCTGCCGGCGGTACGTGTTCGAAGCGGCCATCGAGCCTGATCGGCGAGATCGCCATGCTGGAGATGGCCGCCAGGTTCTCGGGGACATTGCCGACACGGGCCCGGCAGCGATCCTCGTCACGGGTGAAGTCGCGGACATGGTGCAGTCTCGTCTCGATGTGCCGATGTGAGCGGACATGATCGGCGATCCTGCGGGCACCGGCCGCCTCGGGGCCGAGCGAAGTCAGACCATGGACGGTCTCCATGCCGCGCTTGCCGGTCCTGACCACTTCACGACAGCGGATGATGCGGAAGGCCTGACGCCGGCCATCGAGGGGGCAGAAGCCGTTCCATTCCGGGCCGGGGACATCAACCACCATGCAGTGGCGTTGCGGGGTGCGGCCATGCTGCCTGCCTGCCTCTTCCGCATGCATCCTGCCGCTGCCCCGGCCACCGGACAACCGCAGTTGTTCATGCATCCCCTTCCGGTTGCCCTTCACCGCGGTCAGCACGTAATCGCCGCCGGCATCCACGAGGGCTGCCGCGGTCTCGTGCCGGACATGCATGGCATCGGCGGTGAGGATCCGGCCCCTGGCGCCGATCGTCCGGGCAAGCCCGCGCAGGGCCGGAATTCGTTGCTGCCTTCGGCAACCCGGACCTGCCGGGCCACCAGGCCGATGCCGGGAGGCGCCGCGGATGGTCCTGCCGTCAAGTGCCGGTGCCGGACTGCCGTCACTTCGCGTCCCGGCCCGGTCCCGGAACACCGCATCGAGGCAATCGGGCGGCACATGCTGCAACATGTTCAGGAAGGAGGTGGCCACCGGCGTGGTGCAGAGGCCCCGTGACGGGCTGCGGAAGGCGCCGATGGCGGCCGGTTGCTCCTGGTCCGGCCGGCGGGCGAATTCGGCAAGGGCGGTGCAGCCGCGCCAGCCGCACAGGCCGGCAGCGATCATGATGGTGAAGTGGAAGGCCAGGCCATGGCGCTGCCCCCCTGCCCGGCGGAAATCCGCCATGCCGGCCAGATGGTCATGCAGGCTGCCCGGGAGCCGGGCATCGGGAAGCGGTGCATCCCTGCTGCCATTCACGGCATGGGGAGCGGTGTCTGCACGGAGCATCTGCCCGGCATCGGCATGAAGTGGAATGACGAAGACCTCCCTGGCCTGGCCATGATGGTGCCGGCGGGGCGCAGCCCCCGGCCGGCGGGCAAAGCCGCGGGTCAGGCCCGGTGGCTGCCGGTTCGATGCCCGGCAGAGGTGCCGGCAAAACGGGAGATGTCGACGAAGGTCTCGGCCAGGCATGCCGGGTAGCCATGCACCTTCATCATGTCGGCAGAAAGCCGCCCGAGGCTGAGTGCCGGCACCCGGGAGGCGAGGTTGCGGGGCCGGTCCCGGCCCGGGAGGACATGGCGGGCATTGCCGGCCACCAGATGCAGGCGGGAGAATTGCTGTTCGGCCGTCCAGCCGATCCAGCGGTCGCGCACCCCCACCTTGAAGGCGCCGGCCTGCCGGCCGATGAGCGCCGGCCAGCGATCATCATGGATGGCAACATGGTCAGTAATTCTAATTTTGACCCTATCGCACTGTTTTGACAAGTCTTTCTGAATCGGTGTCATTTTTTTCCTGGAAACGGCCCTGCGGCCGATCGGCCCCCGGGGGGTGATTCGCCGCCCCTGGCGGGCAGGAAACACCGGGCATATGCCCTTGCGAGGCAAAAAAAACACATTTGATCCCATCTTGTTCTTGTACAAGGAATCGTTCCATGCAGGATGGGGCACATGACACCCTTGTCCGGATACATGGCGGTGATGCGCGAGCTCTCATCCGGGCTCCGGACCGGAGAACCGGCAGGAATGCCCGGATCCCGATGAACGACATCGCCATGTCCGGCTGTTCCTGCAATCGCCGTCCTTCCTGCATGCCCAGCGGCAGATGCTCTCCCGCCAGGGACGCGCCAATGCCCATACCCTGTTCGGCATCGATGACATCCCGTGCGACAATCATGTACGGAAGATGCTGGACGGTGTGCCTCCCGGGCATGCAGGTCCGCGGCTCCACCACGTGATCGGGACACTTCTGAAGAAGGACAGGCTCGAGCCGCTGCGGCGGCTGAACGGACATCTGCTGGTGGCGCTCGATGGCACCGAATACGTCTCTTCGACCGAGATCGAGTGTTCGAACTGCTCGACGCAGAAGCAGAAGGATGGCAGCATCCGCAAGTTCCACGCCATGGTCGGGGCCAGCATCGTTGCCCCGGGAAGTGCCGAGCTGCTGCCATTGCCCCCGGAATTCATTACGCCCCGGGACGGCCATGACAAGCAGGATTGCGAGCGGGCGGCCGTCAAGCGGTGGCTGGCACGGGTCGGGCCCCGGGCTGCACGGCTGAAGCCGGCCCTTCGGGTGATGATCTCCATTGCTGCCAGCCGGTCTGCGAGGCGATCCGGGCCTCCGGAGGAAACTTCCTGCCGGTCTGCCTGCCGTCATCCCATGTCACGCTTTACGAACATGTTCATGGCGCCCGCATGAACGAGGCCAGGCGGACCGAACGGGCCGGCGGCAAGCGCAAGCGCCATTTCCACTACCGGTGGATGCATGACCTGCCGATCAGGGACGGCCCGGGAGCGATGAAGGTGAACCGGCTCGGGGCCGCCGAGACCTCGGAGACCGGCAAGCAGACATATCACGGCACCTTTGCCACCGACATCACCATCACCAGGGACAACATCGCCGGGCCGGCCGAATGTGCCCGCACTCGCTGGACGGTCGAAAACTCGGTGTTCCTGGAGCTCAAGAAATTTTACCATCTCGAGCACAACTTCGGCCATGGAGAATCGACCCTCTCCAGCGTGCTGGCGATGTTCAACCTGATTGCTCTCCTCATGCAGAGCGCAAGCCGGATGGTCTGCAGCCGATGGCAGGCCGCTCGCCGGCGGTGGGTCGCCCGCTACCGGATGCTGGACCAGCTGAAGATCCTGGTCAATCATGTCGTCTTCGTCGGCTGGGACCAGTTCCTCGTGACCATCGCCACCGACGAGCTTCCGGCGCAGCCTCCGTGAAGCACCGCCGGCACCCTGTGCCGGCCATGCACAAGCCCCCCGAACACAGACTGAATATGCTGAAAGTCAAGACATGATGGAATAATTAGAATTACTGGCAACATGGTGCAGCGCCTTGCCGAAGAGGCGGCGCCAGGGCAGGTAGTGATGTTCGCGCACCAATGCATCCCGGCATGCCTTCTCGTCCATGCCGTGCACGAGGCGGATCTCGACCCCGGCGAGCGGAATGCCGGTATCGGGAGAGATGTCGGCCATGATGGCCGATCCCATGGCATCATCACTTCCGGATGGCCGGCCGGATCATGGCACCGATGTCGGAAGGCCGGCAAAATGGCGGCCTGGATGGCAGGCAGGGGCCGAATTGCATGTCAAACGGTGGAGTTGCGACTTTTGAATGGCCTTGAGCAATGATCCCTTCTCCAAAGTGCCTCAAGAACTCGTTTCCATGACGGCTGTCCAGCTGGCGGCATATCCAGGTGGACTGCTCTGGAACTAGGGTCTTGCTCCGCGCCGTACCGGTCTCTCGGGGTCGGTAACCCATTGCGACCAGGATCCGGGATACATGGCGGCGTCGATTCCGATCGTGGCCAAGGCCAGGACGGTATGGGCTGCCGACATCCCTGCCCCGCAATAGACTCCGACAGGTCGATTCCCGTCAATGCCATACCCCAGATACATCTCCCGGAGCGTTTCGCTGTCCGCGAAATTCCCGTAGTCGGTTACGTTGTCAGGAGCGGGGGCGCTGACAGAGCCGGGGATGTGACCGCGTTTTGGATCCCCTCCGGCCCGTGCACCGCCGATGTAGTTCGAGCGGATCCTTGCATCAAGCAAGACCCCTTCACTGATGAAGAACTGTGCTTCGTCCGCTCCGAACTCGGGCATGTTCCCCGGTGTCAGATCTATTGAACTGGAAGGGGGACTCACTCTTTCCCGCGACACGGGAAGATCTTCCGCCAGCCACCCCGACAACCCGCCATCCAGGACGTGGACATCAGTGAGACCTGCCCATTTCAGCACCCACCATCCTCTCGCGGCGGTCAAGCTGCGGTCCCTGTCGTAGAGCACAACGGTCCGGCCATGTGACAACCCCCAGGAACGGGCCGCCTTTTGCAGATTAGCAATGTCCGGCAACGGTCGGTCCCCGCTGGTCGCGGTCGCCCTGGCTGCAAAGTCGGAATAGGCCTCGGCATCGACGGCGCCCGGAATCCACCGGCCGCACTGCGAATCCTTGCCTGTGTAAGGACAAACGGATTGTACAGCCAGAATTGACGGCGGATTGTCACCCTGCATCATTTTCAATAAATCGGCTGGCGCGACCAATGTTCTCTTTCGCAGTTCCAGCAATTCTTGCTTGCCCATCACGCGCCCTTGCCTTCATTATGCCAAGTATCACCAGAACGTGGAAATTGCCAATTGCATGCACTGAATCAGCAGCTGCGTCGAATTCCGAAGGGGAACTCGGCAGGTTGAGTGTCCTCTCCGTAAGAAACCTGGTTGCTTCCTTTCGGCAAGCCGGTGGATGGAACACGGTTGTCGATGGTGTGAGTTTTGATATCGGGGTTGGCAACACCGTTGCCCTGGTCGGTGAATCCGGTTCAGGAAAGAGTGTTACCGCTTTGTCGATCATGGGACTGCTACCCCGGAAATCCACTCGTGTCACGGGTCAGGCCTTCCTTGACGGAGCCGACCTTCTTCGCCTTTCCGACAAGGAAATGGAACAGTTTCGTGGCAATCGGATAGCCATGATCTTTCAGGAGCCGATGACCAGCCTCAACCCGGTCTATTCCGTTGGCAGGCAAATTGCCGAATCGCTGGAACGGCACCAGGGAATGGCCAGGCGAAAGGCATTGAGAGAAGCCGTCCGACTGATGGACAGGGTTCGGATTCCGGCCGCGGCCATGCGTGCGCGCGAATACCCGCACGAAATGTCCGGTGGCATGTTGCAGCGCGTGATGATCGCGACCGCCCTTGCCTGCCGCCCGCGGCTGCTGATTGCGGATGAACCCACAACAGCACTTGACGTAACGATCCAGGCCCAGATTCTTCAGCTCATCAAGGAACTTCAGGACGAACAGGAAATGGGAGTCCTGTTCATTACCCACGACATGGGCGTGGTCGCGGAAACCGCGGACAGGACAGTCGTCATGTTCCGGTCCAGGATGCTGGAACAGGGGAGCACGAGTGAAGTCTTCTCAAATCCCCAAACGAACTATACGCGAACCTTGTTGGCAGCTGCTCCGCGCCTGGGCGAAATGGCGCACACATCTTCGCCTCAATCCTACAGTTTGCCTGGCTCTTCTTCGAAATCGAATTCCGTGCATCGACGCGACAGCGTGAATCGCCAGGCGCCTCCATTGCTGAGTGTCCAGGACCTGACAACGCGGTTCGATATTCGCAAGGGCCTGATCGGCCGGGTCGTGGGGCGCATCCATGCTGTCGAAGACGTATCATTTGACGTGGCGCAAGGCGAAACACTGGCGCTGGTCGGAGAATCGGGTTGCGGAAAGTCAACCACGGGGCGTTCCATCCTCCGCCTGGTCGAGCCATGTGGCGGCAAGGTCGTCATGTCGGGGCAGAATCTTGGCACGCTCTCCACCTCGGCCATGAACCGGCAGCGCCAGTCGATGCAAATGATCTTCCAGGATCCGTTCTCCAGCTTGAATCCCAGAATGCGGGTCGGTGCAGCGATCATGGAGCCAATGATTTACCACGGGATTGCAACCCGTCGAGAGGCGGGAAAAAGGGTTTCTGCCCTTCTGGAACAGGTCGGGCTGTCACCAGACATGGCCAAACTCTGGCCACATGAATTTTCCGGCGGCCAGCGTCAACGCATTGCGATCGCGCGCACGCTGGCGCTCAATCCTGCCCTGATTGTTGCCGATGAATCGGTATCGGCGCTCGACGCGACCATCAAGGCCCAGGTTGTGAACCTGATGATGGAACTGCAGGAGAGACTTGGCCTTTCATACCTGTTCATCTCGCACGACATGGCTGTCGTTGAGCGTGTCAGCCACCGGGTTGCGGTGATGCTGCTAGGTGAGATTGTTGAAATCGGCCCCCGCTACGCGGTCTTCAGTTCGCCCCAACACCCCTATACCAGGCGCTTGTTGTCGTCGGTGCCAATACCTGATCCGGCGCGAAGGCTGCATCGACAGGATATCCCGCCGACCGAGTTGAAGAGTCCGATCCGGCCCCCCGATTATGTACCCCCGAAACGTGACTATCGACAAGCTGGCCCGGGTCATCTTGTAATGGCCGGCAGCTAGCCTGCAATCGCTGCGCGTTCGAAGGACATCCCATGAGAGAGATCTTCGTCCTCAATCCAAACGGATCGGCCCGTGTAACAGCTTCCATCGACAGTTGCATTGAACCGCTGCGCACCGTCACACGGCACAGGATCACCTGCGGCTACATTCCGACGGCGCCGGAAGGGATCGAGTCGGATGCCCACGTCGCAGAAGTGGTTCCGATGGTCTTGGACCATACCCGGCGTTGCAGTGCAGACGCCATTATTGTCGCCTGTTTTTCAGATCCCGGTGTGGAGGCAGCCAGAACCCTTGTCACTGTTCCGGTCATCGGGGTCGCCGAGGCCGCTTACTATGCTGCCCTGCAGCTTGGCAGGCGTTTTGGAGTGATCTCCCTCGGCCCGACCTCGGTTTCGAGGCATGCCCGTCATCTCGAGAAACTCAGGATAGCGCGGAGACTTGCCGGTGACAGGCCGGTGAACATGGGCGTATCGGAAGCAAGTTCCGACGGAGGCATCACACGGGCGGTCATTGAAACCGGGATGGCGCTACGGGACCGGGATGGCGCGGACGTAGTCATACTCGGCTGCGCCGGAATGGGAAAGCAGCGCGACCGCCTTCAGGCCGTTCTTGGCTTGCCGGTGGTCGATCCTGTTCAGGCTGCTGTTGCAACTGCCGTGACACAACTGGACATGGGTTATTTCGGAGAAGGTTGTTAGGATGGATTTGGTTCTTTGCGGACAGATCGTGACTGGAGGCGATCTGATCGAGAATGGGTGGGTTGCCGTGAAGAACGGACGGATTGCCGAAATCGGCTCTGGAAAGCCACCTGGCGCAACCGAGGCTCATGACGCCGGCGATGCCCTTGTTTTGCCGGGCATTGTCGATGGGCAAACCCATTCGTGCAGCTATAACGGGTTGAAGGGGCTGGGCGACACGACGCGGTCCGCGATAGCCGGCGGCGTAACAACGCTCGTGGACATGCCCTATGATGACCCATTGCCACTGGACCGTGCGAGTCGACTGAACGCCAAGATTGATGCGATCGCGAACTACGCTCACGCTGATGTGGCTCTGTACGGAACGGCAACGTCCGACACAGGCACGACAAACCTGGAAGCGTTGATCGATGGCGGTGTCGTTGGATTCAAGATTTCCTCTTTCGAAAGCAGTCCGACCAGATTCCCGCGGATTTCCTCTGACCTGAGGCTTGACCTGCTGGAAGTTCTGGCTGGCGGTGATCTCCCTCTTTGCCTGCACAACGAAGACCAGGAAATCGTGCTTGCGCGGATTGAACGGGCGCGCACCCGTGGTCTGGACGGGATCGTTGCCCATTCTGAAAGCCGACCACCCGCGGCCGAATTGGCTGCAACCGGCCATTTTCTTGCGCTCGGTCTGGCAACGGGAGCGCACGTGCATATCGTTCACCTGTCGACGGGTGCCGGATTTGATCTCGTGGAGAGCTTCTCTGGACTTGGGGCACGGGCCACCGGCGAGCTCTGCGTTCACTATCTGTGGTTCGATCCGGAGAACGACGGAGAAGCCCTGGGTGCCAGGATGAAGGTGAACCCGCCCATTCGGCCAGGTCAGATCGGACCGCTCTGGGAAGCAGTCAAGTCCGGCAAGGTTGGCTTCATCTCGTCCGACCATTCCAGTTGGCCTATCGACAACAAGCTGACCGGATCCATCTTTGATGCCGGTGCCGGCATCCCTGGCGTTGAAACCTTGTTGCCTGCCTTTTTCACAAGCGCCGAGAGGCGCGGGCTTGATGCCGCGCGCCTGGCCGCGGAACAATTGTGCGCGCGCCCTGCCTGTTTCTTTGGACTGGATGACCGGAAAGGCCGGATCGCTGTTGGGCTTGATGCTGACCTGATCGTTCTCGAGAAGGGGCAATTCGCGTGGGACGAGACCCTGGCCCATGACGGCTTGAACTGGAGCCCCTTTCACGGGCGGGAATTCTCCGTTCGCGTCGCACGAAGCTATCTTCGCGGAGAACTTGGATGGGACGGCAAGGAGATTTGCAGTCAACCTGGGGTCGGCCGGTATGTTCCACGCCGTACAACGGGCTGGTTCAAGCGGGGCCAAGTGGAGGCATGACAATTTTCCGGGAATTGATGAGATCCAGGGTTTCGCTGCAACTTCAATCACTTGATCCGGTTGAAATCGTGCGGTCGGTTGCACGACCTTGGCCCGTCAAGAGGATTCTGCTGTGGACAACCGCAAATTGCCCGGCTCTTGACGACCGGCGAGGCAATTCTTCCTGAACAGGGCAGAGAAAGGGCAGTCACCGGGCCTGTCATCGAACGGGCAGGCAACCGCCCTGGACAATGTCGGCCGCCGTGAAGCACCTGTTCTTGCCCGGTGTGTGAGGTGTTGATCCTGTCCGCACGGCCAGTGCCGGACTTCAGTGTCTCACGCTCCCCAGCTTATTTTTCCGTTTTCCAATCCGCGCCGCTTTTCATCACGCCCGGAGACAAAAGGAAAAACCGGACCGGGAAAGTGCGCAAACTGGTTCTGAACTGGAGGAGCGCTCATGCCCCCGGGTAAAGGACACGGACAACAAACAGGCAGATCCGCGCAAGGTCTCCGCAGGACGGATTCCCCCCGACCCCTTCACATGTCCCGCAGGGAATTCGCAAGAGAGTCGATCTGCCCCCACCGGACCGCTCGTGGCGCACCTGACCGAAACACGAATCAGGACGGCAATGGATCCGGCGGGCCTGACCGTGGCAGCGGAGGGCGGGCGGCGCTTCCGCGCCCTCATGGACGGGCATCACCGCCCGGGTGCACCGCCGAAGATCGGCCGGACCATCCGGCATGCGACCGCCGGCCGGCGGCGTGCACCAGCGCCCGGGCATCACTTGCATCCGCGGCATCATGATCGGCGCCGGCCCGGAGCATGGCTGGCAAGGGGGTCCGGCATTGCCGTCGGCGGCAGGACCATCGGTCCGGCCATCGACGAAGGGGGCAGGCAGACGCATGTGCCCGGTGTCAGCTCCCGTGCGGCCTCGGCGCCGCCGGCGCAAGGGAAACCGTGCCGATCACCGGCAGGGACGGGGAGAGGAGAGCGAACGGGACCGGCGGCCGCACCGCACCCTCGACAACAGGGCCAGCCGGACCGGGGACAGGTGCCGGCTGCGCAGCGGTCATGGCCCGGAAGGCCGGCCATCGGTCCCGTCCCCGGGCGCGGCAGGAAGGCGGCGCCGGCATTGCACGTGCCGAATCGCACGGGGCGCCTCCTCACCGAGCGGCTGCGGCTCGGCCGCAATACCCGGCCGCGCGCCCGATCCGCCGCATGGTCCTGCAAGGTAAGCGGTTAAACTGCGGCGTTGATTTTGGATTTGAGCCGGTTTCCCGGTCGACATCATGGGCTGCTGCGCCTGCGGATCCTGCATCAGGACGAATCACCGCGGGGGACGGCAATGGCAGCATGACACGGATCGAAGGCGACAACGGGGCTCTGCCAGAAGCTGATGGCCATGATGCCGCCGCACGGCGTCCATGTCGAGACTCGTCCCGGCGGCGGCGCCATCCTGAAACGCAAGAAGCCGGCGCTGCGCGATATCGGCTGCGATCCCGACCGCCGGGCGATCGACGGGTTCCGCTGCGACTGCCCGGTCGAGCTCCACCATGGCTGCTGCCACCGCTTCCTCGCCGAATTCGACTTCCGGGGCCGCGGGCCGGTCCATGCCGATCCGCCCTGCCTGCAGGCCACGCGCCGCTCGGACCGGCGCTGACGCCACGACTGCACCGGGGAGGACCATGCGGAGCTTCCCGGCATCCTGTGCGCGCCCTGCCGGGTGATGCTCTCCGGCTGTCCGTCCGACCCTTGCGGCGAGATGCTCGAAGGCCGGGGCTCGCTGGAGCTGCAGCTCGCCAACCAGGCCGGAATCGTCACCGGGAAGCCGTGGTTCGACTTCTTTCCCGACCGCGTGCACCGGGCATCACCGGCCGGCGGCGATGATGGCAGCCGGCGCCGAGGAGTGAGCGCTTGCGTCCGATGTCGGCCCGCTCGAGGCTGCGGGGCGCGACCTGTCCCGCCGGCTCGGCGGCGGCGCCCTGTCGCCGGAGGCGGAAGACGCGCTCCGATCGCTGATCGCGCGGTCCGGGCGGCTGGCGTCGGACAAGGCCGAGGCGGCAGCCACGATCACCGCTCTCACCGCCCGGATCGCCCGGATGCAGCGCGACCTCCACGGCTCGCGCCCGGAGAAGCGCGCCGGCGATGACCCGGAGCGGGAGGAAGGATCCGCCGTCGGCAGCAAGCGGCCCGGCGGCAGGCCCGGCCGCGCAAGGGCGCGCGGCGATGCGGTGGACGACACCGGTCGGCGCCACGATGGCCAGGCGCCGGTCATCGACATCGACGTGACGCCGCCGGAGATCGGGGGGCCGGCCGGGGATACGTGCGAGATCGTCTCCGGGCGGGTGTGCTGCAAGCCGGCCACGCTCGCAGCCGGCATGTGGTGATCCGCCATCACTGCCGGAAGGCCCGGATCAGGGAATCGGGTGTCCTGGTGAGCGCGCCGGCCGGCGGGAGCGTGTTCGGGAACAGCTGCGCGGATGTCTCCTTCGTCGCCGGAATGCCGGCAGGCAGCTTCGCCCGGCACCTGCCGCTCCATCGCCGGCACCGGATGCCGGCCGGGGTTCGCCGAGCCTGTGGGCGGGCCGGGCGATCGGCGGCTGTTGCCGATCCACGACGCGCAGTGGCATTCGGTGCCGCAGAGCGCCATCATCCGGATGGACGAGACGCCGATCCGGGCCGGGCGGCATCCGGGCAAGCCCGGCAAGATGAAGAAGGGCTGCTTCCGGCCGGTGCCCGGCGAGAGGGGCGAGGTGGTGTTCCCGTTTGCCACCTCCCGCCGGCACCGGCGCCTGCGAGGCCCATGCCGCCGCCCGCCAGGGAGCAGTCGGGCATCAGGGCTGCCGGGTGCACGCCCGGAGGAAATTCGAGGAACGGAAGGACAGCCACCCGGCGATGGCCGGCGGGTTCCGGCAGTGGTGCGGGCGAGAGGCAAGGATCCGGAGCCGGCACCGAAGCGCCCGATCCGCAAGGCGATCGGCTACGCCACCTGCAGGCGGGCGACGCCGGAAGTGTTCCTCGAAGACCCGGAGGTGCCACCGGATGTCAACCTGGTGGAGAGAGCGCTGCGCCCGGCCAGGCCCGGCCGGCGGAACCGGCTGTCTGCCCGGCCCGGGACGGGCGCAGGGCATGCCGGAACACGGGTGGCCTCATCGCCACCTGCCGGATGCAGGGCACCCATACCCGCACCTGGCCGGCCGACGGTCTCGTTCGTGCAGGCAACCACCCGGCCGGCCGGGTGGACGGGCCGGCACCGCGGCGGTGGAAGACGCTGTTCGCCGGCAATCCGATGACCTCCGATGTCGCGCAAGCCACGGCGGGGCGGCTTCACGCCGCCGCCAGGGGGGCCGCATGGCGCTTGCGGTGGCGCCGGACGGTGAAGCCTGCTCCCTCCGGAAGCGCCGGAAGCCCGGTCGGCGACCGCGACAGGGACTTCCGCCCCGGGGCCGACACCAGGGGCGACGCGAACAGCCCCTCATCCGGGCGCCTGGCCCGGATGAAGACGCCGCCATGCCCGAAGCCGGGCAGCCTGACCATGGTCCGGCGAGGGCCCGCGAACACGTGCCGGCGGCCGGAGGCCGGATTCCCGCCCGGACGGGACGGGACCGGGCGAGAGCCCGTCGAGGGATTTGCGCATGTCCGCCGGCTCTGCCTCGGCCGGATGCCGCCTTCCGGCCGGCCGCCCGGGCACAGGCCGCCCGAGGCGGAGGATCACCCCGTCGCCCGGTTCAGGCCCGACATCCCGGCCCGGGCCGGCCGGCGGCGCGAAGCAGGCGAAGGAGGGCTTGCCCGCCGGGCGACCGAGACGCTTTCGCCGGACCCGGAAGGTCTCGAGGGCCGGCTGCCGTGACTCGCGGAAGCTTCGCCGTGTCATTGCCGAGGTCCTGAAATCGGCCATGATCGCGCGCCACCCGGCCTCGCTTCGCATCACCGGGGCAGAGCCACCAGCCACCGAGCCGTTCAGATCAGGCATGATACCATCCTCCGATCGATCAATGGATCGGAGGAACCTCGCACCCGGGGGCGGCGTGGATCAGGACGTGATCAGGACGTCGTGCTTTGATCGGTTACGCTGCAAGGGGCGGATCGGCAGGAATCACGGGGACCCGCCCGGCAGGGCCGGGCGGGCAAGCGGCCATGTCCAGGGTCAGGCACGAGGCAGGGACAACCGGGTGCGAGCCGGAGACGGCCGGCTGCCGAGCCGGAGCCGACACCGATTCCCCGAGCGGCACGCCATGAGCCCTGTCGAGGCCTGCGGGGGAAATCCGCCTTGAAGGTCTCCGCTCCTGCCCAGTGCTATCCCGACTGCCCTTGCTATGTTAGAACCAAATTGCCTCCCTGAAAGGCTGAAGCAACATTGGAAGGGGATCACACGGTGGACCGGGGGCTGGCCAACAAGATTGTCGTAGTACCATTTCCTGTTGGTCTGCAAGTAGTGTGACCTGATCACGCGGCCATGTTGCTGTCGACATGATTCAAGGCGAATGGAATTGATGACATTTGATTTCGAGACCGTAATCGAAAGATTTGGAACGGGAAGTTCCAAATGGTCTCGCTACGCACCTGATGTAACGCCGATGTGGGTAGCGGACATGGATTTCTCGCCGGATCCCGGAATCATTGCGGCAATCAGGGAAAGGCTCGACCATCCTATGCTGGGTTACGGAATTCCTACCGACGATCTCAGGGGCACGCTGGTGAAGGCGATGTTGCGCGACCATGGTTGGAGCATTGAACCGGATGCGCTGGTGTTCCTTCCCGGGGTGGAACCCGGTTTCAACATGGCTCTTCGTGCTTTCCTGGCACCCGGCGACGGGGTCGTTCTGGAAACGCCGGTGTACAAGCCCTTGCTGGTCGCGCCGGAATTCTGGCAACTCCGACGGCTTGATGTTCCGCTCCAGCCCGATGACCTGGGTCGCTGGCGTTCGGACCCGGCTCAGATGGAGCGAGCCGCAGCCCGAGCAAAAGCGCTGCTGTTGTGCAATCCGCAAAACCCGACCGGGCGGGTGATGACTCGGGGTGAAATCGAGGGCCTTGCTGATACCTGTCTCCGAAACAACCTGGTCGTGATTTCCGATGAAATCCACTGCGGACTCACACTGGATGGCCGTGAACATGTTCCGATCGCATCCTTGTCACCAGAAATCGAAGGAAGAACGATAACGCTGATGGCAGCAAGCAAGATCTGGAACATTGCGGGCCTCAAGGCCGCCTTTGCAATCGTTCCCGACACCGAGATGCGTGCACAGTTTGTCGCTGCCCGGTCCGGGATGGTCGACAGCGTGAACATATTGGGTCTCGTTGCCATGAAGTATGCTTACGCCAGCGGCGAGAAATGGCGGAAGGCCGTTACACTGCAACTTGCGAAGAACCGGGACTTGCTGCAGTCAGTTGTCGGGCAAGCTATGCCCGAAGTCCGTATGTTCCCGGCAGAAGGCAGCTATCTTGGCTGGGCAGATTTCGGCCGGTATGAATTGTCGACGTCGCCCCACAAGTTCTTTCTTGAATACTCAAGGGTCGCGCTGAGTGACGGCGCGGAATTCGGCGCGGGATACGAAAACTGGGTGCGGATAAACTTCGGTTGTCCGCCTGCCATATTGCGGGATAGCCTCGACAGGATGGGAAGGGCCGTAAACAGGGTCTGTCGGCACAATGGTGGGAGTCAGCGATAATTCCCATTTCCACATCGAATTGACCAGTGTGTGTGTTCGGTCCGCCATGTGTCCGGGTTTTCTGACGTCAGCGAGCAGCACCTCGCCACGCCGGTTCCACCGGCTTTTGCCGGAGTTCTTGTTGCGGGCAAGGAACCAGAGGCATGAAGGGATCCGGATCGAATAGAAGAGCTGTCCGGTCAGAACGATCATGCGGTCTACTGCGCCGGCCTTGATCAATGCACGGCAGATATCTCACTCGCTTGGCCTGTCGGAGGACATGGGACCGTTGACCAGCTCTGCCGAGTGATCATAATTCTGCATGACAACAGGCCCTGCCACCACAGCCGCGCATGACCCGAGATCGTGATTCACGGGCTCGATCTTCACCGTGACGGGGTATGAGCAACGGGTGTTCCGGAATGGTCGGGGTCTCTCCCCGGGAATGTCCCGACCAATGTTGAAACCGGCATCGGTCAGCGCCGCCCCGTGATCATCATGCCGCCCGTGCGCGGTGGTCGATGTCGGGGGTTTCGGCAGCATCCCCGTGATGACGCTCCAGTGCAGCCCCGAGGATCGGCATGCCACCAGGCCCCGAGACGCCGCATGCGCTTGCCGGCCTCCGGCATCCCGGAACAGGTCCCGCAGTGCCATCCCGGCTCCTCGTCATCTCTTGACGCCCGGGCAGGTCTGCCTGACCACCGAATGGGCGCTCTCGATCATGTTCGCCCTCGCCAATGCGCGTCCGGGCTCCTTCGGCAATCCGGGCCGGGCCGCCATCAGGATCTCGCCGGGCCCTCGACCATGGAGCCGGAGACACAAGGAGCGTCCCGCTCGAGACGGCCGGCAAGGTTCCTGACGGGCTTCTCCGCCTGGCCCGCATCATCGAGCTCCCGGGCCCGGCATTGCGCCCGGCGGCAGCCGGCATGCAGACGCCCGGGCAGGCGCTCCGGATGTTCCTGCCCTTGCGGACCCGGCAGCGCCGGATCGCGGATGCCTGCCCCGAAGGTCCGCCTGACGGCCGGGCCCGGCGCCCTGGCGCCGCCCGGGACGAACAGGCGGTGCCTGGACGGATCAAGCCCCCGTTCAATGAGGTCATCGAGCAATGCCTGCACCGTGGCCGGCCTCCGGCCCTGCCTTCCACCACGCCCGGGGGGTGCTTTCTCCCGCCCCGGCATCGACACCGATGGCCAGGGCCATCAGGAGGTCGCTCCCCGGGTTGTCAATACTGGCCGAGAACTGACCCACCTTCCTCCTCCAATACTGACCCGTCTTGTTCCGTCTTTCCTTCCCGGTAGCCTTTTCCCGGTAGTCCGCCCGGCGGGCGGCGTTTTCGGGAGAAGGAAAGATGGAAAGGAAGTCGGATCACGGATTTCGGCGGCTGGCTGACGAGGTGAGGTCCAGGCCTCTGACCGAGGTGGCGCCGCTGCTGGGCTATGCACAGGACAGGACCGACCGCTGCCGCTGGAAGCGTCCAGGCTCGGTGCTCAGCATCAGCGGGCCCAAATACTACGACCACATCGCCGGGTGCGGCGGTGGCGGGGCAGCAGGCCCGGTCATCCATGGCCTCGGCTGCACTCCGCTCGAGGCAATCAACTGGCTGGCCGGACGGCCATCGCCTCCGGGGACCGCCAGGCCGCCGGTTCCGGTGCGGCCCCGGGCACTGGCGATGCCGCCGCCCTGCGAGGACAGCCGGGACGGGGTCCGGGCATACCTGACCGGCGAGCGCGGCCTCGATGCGGCCCGGCTGGACGATCTCAAGAGGGCCGGGCTCTTGTGGGCCGATGCGCGGCTCAATGCGGTGTTTGCCTGCCGGGATGCCCGGGGTCAGATCACCGGCGCCGAGCTTGTCGGTGTCCGCCGGTTTGCCGATGGCTCCCGCTTCCGGGGCATGGTACCGGGCTCCCGGAAGGCGCTCGGCGGCTTCTGGTTCGGTAGCGGGGACGCCGGAGTGCCAGCCGGTGTCTTCCTGGCCGAGAGCGCCATCGATGCCCTCTCGGCATGCGCTCTCGGTGCCGGCGGGGCGGCGGTGATGATCTACGCGTCGGTGGCCGGCACCTGCCGCCGTCTTCCGGACTGGCTTGGCGAATTCGACCTGGCATTCGTCATCTGCGGCTTCGACGCCGACGGGCCCGGCGATGCCGCCGCCGGGGCGCTCATCGTATCCGACAGACGGGTCAGCCGTGCCCGTCCGTCCGGAGGCGAGGACTGGAACGCTCTCCTGCAGCAGCACATCTGACGGCAGTCATCAATCTCGGCTCCTGAGGCGGTGGCTGTCATTGCCGGTCTCGAGGATGTCGCAATGATGGGTCAGCCGGTCCAGCAGGGCGGTGGTCATCTTGGCATCATTGAAGACGCTGGCCCATTCGCCGAACTGCAGGTTGGTGGTGATGATCACCGGCGTCCATTCATAGAGGCTGGACAAGAGGTGGAAGAGGAGATTGCCGCCATCGCGCGAGACCGGCAAATAGCCAAGCTCGTCGATGATCACGAAGTCGCGCCGCCGCAGGGCATCGGCGAGGCGCCCCTGGCGGCCGTCCTGGAACTCCCGCTCGAGCAGGTTGGCCAGCTCGATGATGTTGAAGAAGCGGCCGCGGGCACCGCCCCGGATGCAGGAGCGGGCAATGGCCACGGCAAGATGGGTCTTGCCGGTGCCGGTTCCACCCACGAATACGAGATTGCGCTCGGCCTCGATGAAGGAGCCATCCGCCATGCGGCGCACCATCTCCTCGGCCACCGGGCTGGCCGAGAAGTCGAACTCGTCCACCTCCCTGGCATGGGGCAGCCTGGCGATGGTCATCTGGTACTTGATCGATCTTGCCTTCTTGTCGGCCAGCTCGGCCTGCAGGAGCCGGCCCAGAACCCAGGCCGGCCCGCCCTTGCGCCTGTTCTCGGCGGCCAGGGTCTCGTCCCAGGCCGCCTTCATGCCGCGCAATCCCAGCTCGCTCATCAGCACCATCAGTTCACTTCGTTTCATCGGTCCTGCCTCCCGGCAAGCAGCCGGTCATAGCGTGCGGGGTCGGCGGCCGGCGGGTCGCCGAGCTCCAGCCCCGCCGGTATCGGAACCTGCGGCGGCGGCCCGGGCTGGCAGCGCCGGGCGGCGATGTTGAGGATGAGATCGGCATTGCAGATGCCGGCCGCCAGCGCCTCGGCACAGGCGTCGGAGATCGCCTCGAGACCGTGATCGCGGGCACCGAGGAGAATGCGCACCATCTGCTCGCCGCCATCCTTGCCTGTCTCCAGGCGCTCCCGCACCGCCGCCAGCGGTGCCGGCAGATGCCTGGCCCGGAACGGCGCGCCATTGCGGATCGCCCCGGGCTTGCGCGCCAGTATGGGGATGTAGTGGCTGACGTCATAGATCGCCCGGCCTCGCCCGAACTCGCGGACATGGCTGCCGACGATCTCGCCGCCGAGACGGATCTCGACACGATCGGCCAGGGCGCGCAGTTCCACCGGCCTGCCGGCGGCACGCGCCTCGACCGAGTATTTGTTGTTGTCGAAGTGGACCAGGCAGGTCTTGGAGGCCGTGGCCTGGCGTGAAGCATGGCCGCGGAACGGTTCTGTCCCCGGCACCAGGCAACGCTGCTCCTCGCCGGCAAACACCTCGAAGATCGTCCGCTCGGGGAAGTCCGGATGCCGGTGCCGCAGGACATGCCTGCGGCACCGCTCGGCCAGCACGGCGTTGAGTTCGTCCATGGTCTCGGCCTCGAGGCGCGGCTTGAACAGCAATCCGCGCATGGACTTGATCTGGCTCTCCACCCGGCCCTTCTCCCAACCCGCCCCGCGGGTGCAGAACACCGGATCGACCAGGTAGTGCCCGCACAGTTCCGAGAAGCGGGGATTGATCTTGCGGTCCCGGCCCAGGAGGACCCGCTCCACCGCCGTCGTCATGTTGTCGTAGATTCCACGACCGCAGGAGCCGTCAAACGAGACAAAGGCCCGGTCATGGGCATCGAACACCATCTCCTGGGTCTCCCGGGGATAGCAGCGGATGAACGGCATGCGGCTGTAGCACAGGGTGAACTGCGCGGCCTTGACCGTCACCGGCCTGCCGTCCAGTAGCACCGTCTCGTGGCTCCAGTCGAACTGACAGGCTCGCCGGGATCGAACTCCAGCGGCACATACGCACCCGCAACGCCGCCGCCCTGCTGCGCCGCCCACTTCCGGGCATAACGACGCACCGCCTCGTAGCCGGCCTCGCAACCCTCATTGCAGAGCTTGCGCCAAATCGCCGTGAGCGTCAGCCTGTCGCGTCTCGTCCGCTTCCCGTTGGCCTCCAGTTCGGCCTCGAGGGCGTGGGTGAAGCCGTCCAGCTTCGGCCGGGGCTGCCTGTCCGACCGGTCATAATGATGCGCCGTCGCTCCACCGCGCACCACCTTGCGAACGGTGTTGCGGGATATGCCGAGCTCCCGGGCAATCGCACGGATCGACTTCTTGTCGCCAAGATGTTTCCTGCGAATCTTTGCAATTGTCTCCACTACCAGCATCCTCTGATTCTCCCGCAATCCGTAAAACGGTCGCAGGAATGAACGATCTGCTTCCGGGAAGGTGGGTCAATTTTGGAAGAGGATTCTTCCCGAAGTGGGTCAATATTGCAGGTGGATTAACACCCCGGGTGCATGCCACCTGCCCGGATGACCGGGAGGCCGGCCTCCGGGATGTCCGATGACATCCATTCGCGGAGCCTCTCCCCGGCCGGTGCCTCGATGCCGCCGGGAGACCGCAGAGCGTGACCGGCCGGAGCCATGATCGTCGGGGGCTGCCGCCTCCTTCAGGCGGACGGCAGAGCGGAGCCTCCCGGCCTGCCCATCCATCAGCATCGGCGATGTGGCCCACTCCCCGGGACAGCCTCCGTCACCGATCTCCTCCCGGCCCGGCAGCGGCAGCTCCCGCCCGGTCTCCCTGTCACGTGTCCGCGGGCGCTCGAGCCTGATCCTGCCTCCCCGGAAGCCGGTCATGCCGGTTGCCCTCCCCGGCGATGACCGGGCCTGCCTGCGTCCCGTCCGTGATGCTCGCCGGCAAGGTTGGCCGCATCCTCGTTCATCATCGTCTGCACGGCATCGATGCCGGCCATGACGCGGAAACGGTCAGGGCCGGCGGCGACATCCCTCCAGGCCGCGGAGACGAGCTGGCCGGTGCCGAAGGTGCTGGCATGGGTGGCGGTGGTTGGTGCAGACGTTTTCATGGTGTTGCTTCCTTGTCCGGATTTGACACCCCGGGCCTGGCGCTCGAGGGAAGAGGCGCCGACCTCTACCCGGGTTTCAACATTGGTCGGGACATTCCCTCTCTCCCGAATGGGAGAACGGGCCGTCATCGCCGAAGGAGCGGCCCGGTCCGGTCCTCGCCGCAGCGGGCCTCGCGGGACCGGCGGCGCCCTCATCGACGGGCCCTGCCGGGCCCCCGGCGGATGCAGGCACCCCCTGGCCGCCTCCGCCGGAACAGGACCGGCCCCGGGACGGGATGTGCGGACATGTCATGGTGCGGGGCTGCAAGGACGGTGTGCCTGTGGCAGGTGAGACCGGTTTCCCGAAGACGGGGAGCCGTTCCGCCTGCGCCCTCCGCCGGTATCCGGGGACGGCCGGCCGGACCGGGAACTGCCGGGCCGGCGTCTTCCCGGTCATGCGGGCCGCCATGGCCGGGCGCCGACCGGCCGCCGTCCCCGTCTTCCGAAGGCCCGGGCCGGAGATGCCGGCCGGCGTGCGAAGGCCGGCATTGCCGATGATGCGGCGTCTGCCACCAGGGCGGCGATTGCCCGCCGGATGATTGCCCGCAGCCCCGATGCCGGCATGCGCCGTGCCCTTGTGCCGGCAGATGGCGGCCCGTGGCCCGGATCACGGCCTGCGGCGGATGCCCGGGGAGCGCGGCCAGGCCCGGGTGCCGGCGTCTCGCGGCAATCACCATCTCCCGCTCATCGGCCGGAGCGGCATCGTGGCCACCTGCCCCCCGGCGCTGGTCGGGGAATTTGCCGGCGAGGACCGGAGGGCTCATGGCGCCGGTGAGGGGTCCAGGGGGGCCGGGAACACTGCCTCTGCTGCGCCGCTCCCGCAGGGATCGGCGGAGGCCGGCATGTCATCTGGTCTTCTGCCCCGCCCGCACCAACCTGGCGGAACCGGCCGGCGCTGCCGGGCGGCGCCGGACCATCGGGGAGTGCTTCCGCGGGCAGGCGGCGATCCCGGCCCTGGCCATCGCGAGGCCCGCCCCCGGCATGGCCGGCACCGGCATGTCGGCCCGGTCATGCTTCCCGGCCGGGCCGGCGGCGGAACCCGGGATCGGGGCTCGGGGCAGACAGGACAGGAGAGGACCGGATCCCGAAACCGGCGCCTTGCCCTCGTGACGCCGCAGCTGCCGGGCGTTCCGGAGCCGCGATACCTGATCGCGAGACTCCTGACCGGGCCACCAACTTCACGGTCATTCATCATGCACCGGCCGCCGTGGCGGCGCAAACACCAGGCAGACGCCGCAAGGGCGCACTGCAGGAGACGAACGGGGCATGTGCGGCTGTGGTACCAGGCAACGAAGCCGTTCAAATTTGGGGGAGAACGCGTTTCATGAAACCATCGAAGAGCGGCACAGTAAATGCCGTCTCCCCGTGAGTAGGGCTATAGATCATTCCCTTGGCAATAAGAGAGTTGCGCACAGGAGCTACCGTGGTGACCTTCCGGTCGAGCATGTGTGCGATATCCCCGGACCGGTGTGGGCCTGGGCCGAGTTCTGCCATGGCGCGCAAATACCGCTTCTGGGCCGGCGTCAAACGGTCAAAACGGACTCGGAAAAAGCTGGCGTCCAACTCTGCAAGTGCCTCATTCGTTGCATGTCGCGCGTCACCGAACGTGATTGGGGAATTTTCGGAGGCATTCCAGCTGTGCTTGCCCCACTCTTGGAGGAAGTAAGGATAACCACTCGTTTCGCGCAAGACCTCCGAGACAGCCCTGGAGCTGAATGCCACTCCCTCTTTGCAGGCTGGGACGATCAAAGCGGTTCTAGCGTCGTCATCGTCTAGGCGGTCGATTGGCGCGAACTCAAAGAGGCGTTCCGCGTATGATTTGGCATCTCCAGTTCGGCCGACCAGCTGAGGCAATCCTGCTGCCACCATGGTAATCGGCAATTGCTGTTGGCTGGTGTTGTGCAGCGCGGCGATAAGGGAGGCTAGTTGATCCCCCGGTACATATTGCAGTTCGTCAATGAAGAGCACGATGGCAGTACCACGTTCGCTTGCGGCGTTGCCGAGCGCCTCAAGGAGGTCAGCCAAGTCGGTGTCGAGATCACTGCTGTCGGCCAAGCCGATCTCAGGATCAGCGTCGATGCTGAATTCGATGTCCTGATACTTGACCTTGAGAGCCGTGGTGAAGCTCGCCAGCGCCCGCATTCCTCTTAGCAGGTTATCTCTGAGTGCTTCGCCGCGGCTCATGCGCAGCAGTGCCGACCGCAATGCTGGAACGAGTAAGGCCGGCAATGAACGCTCTTCAGGAGCCTCCATTCTGACGCTCGCAATGCCGCGCGCCTCTGCATCGAGGCGGATGCGGTTGAGCAAAACTGTCTTGCCGACCCCACGCAACCCATAGAGGATGAAACTTCGGGCCGATTTTCCCGCACGAATGCGGTCGAGTGCGACAGCGGCGCGTTCGATCAGGTCGTCTCTACCTGCAAGCTCGGGCGGGGGTGTGCCGGCACCTGGGGCGTAGGGATTCTGTCGTGGGTCCAATTTGAGGGACCTTATCTGAATTTACCAAAAATAGATAATATCGGGTAAACACCGTAATTGTCAATGACTTGATATTGTTCAGCAGCAATTCCCGCCAATTCCATCCCCGCTGCATGCGGTCGGTTCCTGCCATTGCCTCCGGACTGCAGGCAAGCGTGTCCGGACGGTGTCGTCGCCGCCTTCACCCCCGTGGCTGATGTCATCTTCCCCGAAGAACGAATTCGAGCACACCCCGAGCATGGTGACGGGCCCCCGGCCTTTCAACATCCCGCACTTGTACAGGCACGCTCATTCCCGCCTTCTCGCCCCGATTGCATCGCGTGTCCGGATCGCCCGGTCCAGCCGTTCGAGTCCCTGCCATGCCTTCCCGGCTCCCGGCAGCTGCCGGCGCGTCACGGGACGGGATCCGACCAGGCGTCCGGGGTCGATGACGACCGCCCGGATGTCGGGGAGCCTCCCGGCAGTCATTCTCCCGGCATGGCGGTGACCCCGCGATTCCGGCATGGTGTGCAGGAGTTCGATATCCTCCTCCGGAAACATCTCGCCGGCCGGGGTGCCGGGACGCTCGCGCGCCATGACGGTCAGGTCGGCGACATGCATGGCGGTGATGGCGTCGAAGGCAAGGCACTTCCCCGGATCCCCGGCATGGTCGAGCCGCCGGTCCCTGATCCGGGTGCCGCTCTTCAGGGTTCCGGACCGGGTCTCGATGGTCCGGCGCCGGCGGTACCGGTCGAGGACGGTCCCGGCATGCATGGCGTCGGCCTCTCCTTCTGCCGGACGGCAGGTGGTCGGCAGCAGCCGGCCGGCCGGCTCGCCATCGGCCCCGGTCCCGGTGGCCGGGACCGCGGGCACGGGCATCGTCCCGGCGCCCCGCTGCCGGTGCGGCGGTACCGGTTCGACCCCGGTCATGCGGATCCCGAGGCGGGCGATACGTTCCTTGCGGGCCCGCGTCCCGCCGGCAGCCGGGATCGTCGGTCCGGTCATCGCGACCGGCCTGCAGGCCGCCACATGCGCCCACGGGCATTCCTCGCCATCCGGTATCCGCACCCGCTCCTGCGCCGGGCGGCCGGCGCGCACCGGCAGCGCATCGCCGCCGGTCACGGCGCGGTCCGGCATGTCGCGGAAATCACCCTCGCGGTCGCGGACCGGGATCACGCGCGTGTCCGGACAGCCGGCGCGAGCTCCCGCGCCCGCTCGAGGCCCGGGGGCCGGCGCCGGCTGTCCTCCCCGGGATCCTCCCGGAAGGCCGCGTCCATCGCGAACAGGCCCGGGGGCCGGCCGGCCGGCGTGACCGCCAGCCCGGCATGGGCGAGGATGCCGGGCTCCGCACGGCAGCGGCGGGCAGTCGCCCCGGAATGCGGCTCCGGAACGTGCGCCATGGATACTCCCCGGCTCGAAAGCAGGCGCCAGGCGGCCTTCTGTAAGCGGTTAAACTGCGGCGTTGATTTTGGATTTGAGCCGGTTTCCCGGTCGACATCATGGGCTGCTGCGCCTGCGGATCCTGCATCAGGACGAATCACCGCGGGGGACGGCAATGGCAGCATGACACGGATCGAAGGCGACAACGGGGCTCTGCCAGAAGCTGATGGCCATGATGCCGCCGCACGGCGTCCATGTCGAGACTCGTCCCGGCGGCGGCGCCATCCTGAAACGCAAGAAGCCGGCGCTGCGCGATATCGGCTGCGATCCCGACCGCCGGGCGATCGACGGGTTCCGCTGCGACTGCCCGGTCGAGCTCCACCATGGCTGCTGCCACCGCTTCCTCGCCGAATTCGACTTCCGGGGCCGCGGGCCGGTCCATGCCGATCCGCCCTGCCTGCAGGCCACGCGCCGCTCGGACCGGCGCTGACGCCACGACTGCACCGGGGAGGACCATGCGGAGCTTCCCGGCATCCTGTGCGCGCCCTGCCGGGTGATGCTCTCCGGCTGTCCGTCCGACCCTTGCGGCGAGATGCTCGAAGGCCGGGGCTCGCTGGAGCTGCAGCTCGCCAACCAGGCCGGAATCGTCACCGGGAAGCCGTGGTTCGACTTCTTTCCCGACCGCGTGCACCGGGCATCACCGGCCGGCGGCGATGATGGCAGCCGGCGCCGAGGAGTGAGCGCTTGCGTCCGATGTCGGCCCGCTCGAGGCTGCGGGGCGCGACCTGTCCCGCCGGCTCGGCGGCGGCGCCCTGTCGCCGGAGGCGGAAGACGCGCTCCGATCGCTGATCGCGCGGTCCGGGCGGCTGGCGTCGGACAAGGCCGAGGCGGCAGCCACGATCACCGCTCTCACCGCCCGGATCGCCCGGATGCAGCGCGACCTCCACGGCTCGCGCCCGGAGAAGCGCGCCGGCGATGACCCGGAGCGGGAGGAAGGATCCGCCGTCGGCAGCAAGCGGCCCGGCGGCAGGCCCGGCCGCGCAAGGGCGCGCGGCGATGCGGTGGACGACACCGGTCGGCGCCACGATGGCCAGGCGCCGGTCATCGACATCGACGTGACGCCGCCGGAGATCGGGGGGCCGGCCGGGGATACGTGCGAGATCGTCTCCGGGCGGGTGTGCTGCAAGCCGGCCACGCTCGCAGCCGGCATGTGGTGATCCGCCATCACTGCCGGAAGGCCCGGATCAGGGAATCGGGTGTCCTGGTGAGCGCGCCGGCCGGCGGGAGCGTGTTCGGGAACAGCTGCGCGGATGTCTCCTTCGTCGCCGGAATGCCGGCAGGCAGCTTCGCCCGGCACCTGCCGCTCCATCGCCGGCACCGGATGCCGGCCGGGGTTCGCCGAGCCTGTGGGCGGGCCGGGCGATCGGCGGCTGTTGCCGATCCACGACGCGCAGTGGCATTCGGTGCCGCAGAGCGCCATCATCCGGATGGACGAGACGCCGATCCGGGCCGGGCGGCATCCGGGCAAGCCCGGCAAGATGAAGAAGGGCTGCTTCCGGCCGGTGCCCGGCGAGAGGGGCGAGGTGGTGTTCCCGTTTGCCACCTCCCGCCGGCACCGGCGCCTGCGAGGCCCATGCCGCCGCCCGCCAGGGAGCAGTCGGGCATCAGGGCTGCCGGGTGCACGCCCGGAGGAAATTCGAGGAACGGAAGGACAGCCACCCGGCGATGGCCGGCGGGTTCCGGCAGTGGTGCGGGCGAGAGGCAAGGATCCGGAGCCGGCACCGAAGCGCCCGATCCGCAAGGCGATCGGCTACGCCACCTGCAGGCGGGCGACGCCGGAAGTGTTCCTCGAAGACCCGGAGGTGCCACCGGATGTCAACCTGGTGGAGAGAGCGCTGCGCCCGGCCAGGCCCGGCCGGCGGAACCGGCTGTCTGCCCGGCCCGGGACGGGCGCAGGGCATGCCGGAACACGGGTGGCCTCATCGCCACCTGCCGGATGCAGGGCACCCATACCCGCACCTGGCCGGCCGACGGTCTCGTTCGTGCAGGCAACCACCCGGCCGGCCGGGTGGACGGGCCGGCACCGCGGCGGTGGAAGACGCTGTTCGCCGGCAATCCGATGACCTCCGATGTCGCGCAAGCCACGGCGGGGCGGCTTCACGCCGCCGCCAGGGGGGCCGCATGGCGCTTGCGGTGGCGCCGGACGGTGAAGCCTGCTCCCTCCGGAAGCGCCGGAAGCCCGGTCGGCGACCGCGACAGGGACTTCCGCCCCGGGGCCGACACCAGGGGCGACGCGAACAGCCCCTCATCCGGGCGCCTGGCCCGGATGAAGACGCCGCCATGCCCGAAGCCGGGCAGCCTGACCATGGTCCGGCGAGGGCCCGCGAACACGTGCCGGCGGCCGGAGGCCGGATTCCCGCCCGGACGGGACGGGACCGGGCGAGAGCCCGTCGAGGGATTTGCGCATGTCCGCCGGCTCTGCCTCGGCCGGATGCCGCCTTCCGGCCGGCCGCCCGGGCACAGGCCGCCCGAGGCGGAGGATCACCCCGTCGCCCGGTTCAGGCCCGACATCCCGGCCCGGGCCGGCCGGCGGCGCGAAGCAGGCGAAGGAGGGCTTGCCCGCCGGGCGACCGAGACGCTTTCGCCGGACCCGGAAGGTCTCGAGGGCCGGCTGCCGTGACTCGCGGAAGCTTCGCCGTGTCATTGCCGAGGTCCTGAAATCGGCCATGATCGCGCGCCACCCGGCCTCGCTTCGCATCACCGGGGCAGAGCCACCAGCCACCGAGCCGTTCAGATCAGGCATGATACCATCCTCCGATCGATCAATGGATCGGAGGAACCTCGCACCCGGGGGCGGCGTGGATCAGGACGTGATCAGGACGTCGTGCTTTGATCGGTTACGGCCAGCTCCGCCTGCGCCGGAAAGATGACCGGCAGGTCCTCCCCCATGTTCTTCAGCCATGCCCGGCCCGTGCCGGCGATGCGCCGCCGCACCCGCCCGTCGGTGTGGCCCGTGCGCCCGGCGACGGTCCGGCCCGCACGGTGGCAGCAGTATCCACCGTGCTCCGGGCCGACACGGGTACAGGCCGGGGCGGGCGTACCGAATGGCGGGCCTCCCGGTCATCGGCCACCCTCGGCGCGGCCATGCGCGGAATCTCCGGCGCGAGGCCATGGACCCGCACGCCCGGAAGCAGCAGGAACCGGTGGTTGCGGATGACGCGCCGGATATCGGCGGCGCGGGCGTCGGCGGACCATCCGGTCCATTCGTCCCGTGCCCGCAGCTGCCGGGTCGCCGAGCCGAAGCCGATCCCGCCGAGGACGCCGTGACGCTCCGGGCGGATCCGGTGGCGCATCCGGCCGCCGGGAGGCCGCGCCCGTCCCCGGGGATGGCGCGCCGCCATCATCGCCTCCCGGGACCGGCGGCCGGCGGTGGTGTCCACCGGATCGAGCGGGACGGGGCCGACCTCTTCCGGCGCGCAGGCCGGCCCGGTATCGGGAATGTCTTCGGGGGCCACGACAGGAGCGACGGCCGGATCCGGCACGTCGCCGGCCGGCGGAAGATCGAGGCCCGGATGTCCTGCCGGCGGCGGCAGCGCCTTCGCCGCTGCCGACAGGCACGGGCGGCCGGGGGCGTTGCGCCGGCCGGTGCGCTCGCACGGCTCGCGGGCCAGGGCGTGTCGCGTGTGGTTGCCGGCCTTCAGGGCACCGGCAAGCCGGTCAGGCGTCGGAGAATCGAAATGGCGGAGACCGACCTGCATGAAGGTGGCATGCAGGAGATGGATCACCTGTACAGGTACGGGACGTTGAAAGGTTCGGACCCCTCACCGGCGCCATGAGCCCTCCGGTCCTCGCCGGCAAATTCCCCGACCAGCGCCGGGGGGCAGGTGGCCACGATGCCGCTCCGGCCGATGAGCGGGAGATGGTGATTGCCGCGAGACGCCGGCACCCGGGCCTGGCCGCGCTCCCCGGGCATCCGCCGCAGGCCGTGATCCGGTAAGCGATTAAAGCACGGCGTTTTGCATTTGTCTTGATCCGGTCCGCCTTCGCGCGAGAGGCTCCTCCGATCGATTTTCAGTGATTTGGAGGACTGTCATGACGAAGGATGCTTTGGCGGCGGCCGATGCCGGTCCGGTCCCGGTGATGCGCGACGAGGCCGAGTGGCGTGCCCTGTTGGCCGATTATGAGCGCTGGGACGGCACGCAGGTCACCTTCTGCCGGGCCAGGGGGATATCGAGGAAGACCTTCCAGGCCTGGCGTCGCCGGCTTGGCCTGACGCGACCGCCGGCATCCGCCGGGTCCGGCGGCTTTGTCGAGATTGCCCGGGCATCGGCACCGGGCTGGGACATTGAGCTTGAGCTCGGCGGCGGGGTTGTGCTCCGCCTGCGGCGGTCCTGATGCCGGGCGGCTGGCCGGCGGGCGGCATCTGGCTGTCGACGGAACCGGCGGACATGCGCTGCAGCTTCGACGGGCTGTGTGCGCTGGTCTCCGCCCATCTCGGTCAGAACCCGGCCGACGGGCGTTGGTACGTGTTCGTCAACCGCCGCCGGACCATGGTCAAGGTCCTTGGCTTCGAGCATGGCGGGTTCTTCATCTGGGCCAAGCGTCTCGAGCAGGGGCTGTTTGCGTCGCCGTCGGTTCCGGGACGGGCGGCGCTGTCGCTGTCGCGGACCGAACTCTCGGCGCTTCTGGACGGGATCGACATCACCGTCCGCCGCCGCCGAAAGCGCTACGCCGTCCCCCTGGCGGCGGGCTGAAGCCTCCCGGCCGTGGCGGCGGCGACATCGGACGTCATCGGGCTGTCGGCGAACAGCGTTTTCCACAGTCTCGGCGTCAGTTCGCCGACCCGGGAGGCCGGGTGGGTGTCGATGCGCAGCAGCACGTCGATCAGCCAGACGCGGGGATCGACATCCTGCATCCGGCAGGTGGCGAGCAGGCCGTTGATGATCCCCGTGTGGACACCTCCCAGCTCCGTCCACGCGAACAGCCAATTCCTTTGGCCGAGCTTCACGGGCCGCAGCTTGTTCTCGACCAGGTTCGTGTCCGGGGGCACGTCCGGGTCGTCCAGGAACGTCTCCAGCGAGGCCCTGCGCCCGACCGCGTAATCGATCGCCCTGCGGATCGGATGCTGCGGCGTCAGCACCGGATCCTTCAGCGTCCGTTCGCACCAGTCCCAGAACGCGTCCACCGCCGCACGCGACCGGGTTCCCCGCGCCGCCAGCCGCACGGTCGGCGACCGGCCGTTGATCTCCCTCTCGATCCCGTATATGGCACCGATCAGCGCCAGCGCCTCCCCGGCCATGTCCGGGTGGCTGTCCTTCCGCTCCCAGAAGTTCCGGCGCGCGTGCACCCAGCAGCCCTGGTGCGCCACCGCACCCTTGCGTGCCTCGACATGGGCCCTGTAGGCGCCGTAGCCGTTGCTCACCAGGGTTCCGGCATAGTCGCCGAGGAAGTCCGGCACATTCCCGTGCCGCCGGGAATCCGAGAACGGGAACACCACCTCGCCCCGGTCGCCGAGCACCGGCCAGAAGAAGCCCTTCCTCATGCTTCCGGGCTTGCCCGGGTTCCGCCCGGCCCGGATCGGCGTCTCGTCCATCTGGATGACGGCGCTCTCCAGCACCGAACGCCACTGCGCGTCGTGGATCGGCTTCAGGAGTGCGATCGCCCGGTTGGCCCACTCGCTGAGCGAGCCCCGGTTGACGGTGATGCCCGCGGCGGCCAGCATCCGGTGCTGGCGGTGCAGCGGCAGGTGCCACAGGAACTTGTCGAGCAGCATCCCGGCGATGAAGGAGACGTCGGCGCAGCTGCTCTTGAAGACGCCCTCGCGGGCCGGTGCGCTCGCGAGGATCCCGGTCCCGCGGATCTTCACCTTGAGGTGGCGGTAGCGGATGACCACGTGCCGCCAGTCGAGCGTGGCCAGCCGGCAGTGGACGCGCTCCGAGATCACCTCGTAGTCGTCCTCCGCCAGCCCCTCGATCCCGGGCGGCGTCACCGTGATGTCGATCACCGGGGCATCCGCGCCGAAGCGCAGCCCGGTGCCGTTGACCGCGTCGCCGCGATCCTTCCTCCGGCCGGGTTTGCCGCCCCGGCGGCGGTCCTTGCCGTCGGCCCTGTTCCCGCCTTCGGATCCGTCCCTGCGCCGTTCCGAACGCGATCCGTGCAGGTCGCGCTGCAATTGGGTGATCTGGGCCGTGAGCGCGGCGATCTGCGCCACAAGCTCGGCGATTTGCCCCTCCTGCGCCGCAACCGTCGCCGCCAGTTCGGCCCTGTCCGATGCCAGCCGCCGGGACAGCCCGATCAGCGACCGGAGCGATTCCCCGGCCTCCGGCGGCAGCGCGCCGTCCCCGATCAGGCGGGACAGCTCCCGCCCGAGCGCCTCGACATCGCCGACATCGGGCGACGCACTCATTCCCCGGCCTCGACCGCCATGATCGCCGCAAGCACCGCCAAACGCTCGGCCCGGGGCATCGCCCGGTAGCGGCGGCCCCAGCCCGCCGCCTTCCGCTTCACGGTCTGGCGGTGGGTGAAGTCCCGTCCGGCCAGGGACGCCCAGTGCACCCGGTCGGGCGCGAAGTTGAACCACAGCTTCTCGGTGACGATGCAGGCCTGGTTGCTGACCTGCAGCTCAAGCGAGCGCCAGTCGGCAAGGTGCGCGTCGTAGAGCCGGGACGGATAACCGGAGATCATCACCCGGCAATCCAGCGACTTCAGCAGGTCGAGGAGACGGGCATGGTCACCGTCCGTGAAGTCAAAGCGGTAGCGCCGCCGCGACCGGCGCGTCGATTGCACGTAGGGCGGGTCGCAGTAGACCAGTTCGCGGCCCCGGAACGGGAACCTCCCGAGAAGGCTCAGGGCGCAGCCATGGTGGAGTTCGACCGGGTGGTCGCATCCGAAGCCGTCGATCGCACGGCGGTTGAGGTCGATGCCGATGTTGCGGATCGCAGACGGCTTGCGCTTCATCACGGCACCGCCCCCAAGGAACGGCTCGATGTACACGTCATGCGGGGGCATCGCCGAAATGATCGCCTGGCAAAGCCCCGTCGTCGCCTTGGACCCATACCATGCCGCCATTGCCGCCCCAGATGTGATTCGCCCGGACGGCAAACCCATAGGACGGGCCGACTATGCAGTCAAACGAAAAAACAACCGATCAGGTCGGGAACCAACGCCGTGCTTTAATCGCTTACGTGATCCGGGCCACGGGCCGCCATCTGCCGGCACAAGGGCACGGCGCATGCCGGCATCGGGGCTGCGGGCAATCATCCGGCGGGCAATCGCCGCCCTGGTGGCAGACGCCGCATCATCGGCAATGCCGGCCTTCGCACGCCGGCCGGCATCTCCGGCCCGGGCCTTCGGAAGACGGGGACGGCGGCCGGTCGGCGCCCGGCCATGGCGGCCCGCATGACCGGGAAGACGCCGGCCCGGCAGTTCCCGGTCCGGCCGGCCGTCCCCGGATACCGGCGGAGGGCGCAGGCGGAACGGCTCCCCGTCTTCGGGAAACCGGTCTCACCTGCCACAGGCACACCGTCCTTGCAGCCCCGCACCATGACATGTCCGCACATCCCGTCCCGGGGCCGGTCCTGTTCCGGCGGAGGCGGCCAGGGGGTGCCTGCATCCGCCGGGGGCCCGGCAGGGCCCGTCGATGAGGGCGCCGCCGGTCCCGCGAGGCCCGCTGCGGCGAGGACCGGACCGGGCCGCTCCTTCGGCGATGACGGCCCGTTCTCCCATTCGGGAGAGACCCCGGTCATTGCGGAGCCCCCGTTGCCCATGCCCCGTCACGGTGAGGATCGGGCCCGTGAACCACGATTTCAGGTCATGCGCGGCTGTGGTATTAGGCACCAAATTGACTGTCGGTCTTCCCGAGATCTGCTATATCATCACCGTGGTGGGTGATGGTACGGCGGAGCAGTTCGAAAGGCTTCACAGCAAGGCCATTGGACCCGGTCCCTCTGACAGGTGAAATCATCAGCAAACGGATCGAGAGGTAAAGCCCGGCACTACCTGAGGAGACACTCCATGACATCCGACGCAACCCATCTCAAGACCGTCGAACAACGGCTCTTGTGGTTGTCTCACTGGATGATCCATCATGCCAACCACATCCGGCCGAAAGCGGACGGGATCAAGGTGGGCGGACACCAGGCAAGCTCGGCATCGATGGTGTCGATCATGACTGCGCTCTATTTCTCGGCCCTGCGGCCGGAAGACCGCGTGGCCGTCAAGCCCCATGCCTCACCAGTCTTTCACGCGGCGCAATACTTGGTGGGCAACCAGTCACGTGAAAAGATGGAGAACTTTCGCGGGTTTGGGGGCGTACAAAGCTACCCCTCACGGACCAAAGACACCAATGATGTGGACTTTTCAACCGGGTCGGTTGGCCTTGGTGTCGCGATCACGTCATTTGCGTCGATCATTCAGGATTACATCACGGCCAAGAAATGGAGCGAGGGCGTTCCAACCGGCCGGATGATCGCGCTGGTTGGTGATGCGGAACTGGATGAGGGTAACGTTTACGAGGCTCTCCAGGAGGGTTGGAAAAACGACCTGCGCAACACCTGGTGGATCATCGACTACAATCGTCAATCCCTCGACGGGATCGTGCGCGAGGGGCTGTTCGAGCGAATTGAAAAGGTGTTCGATGCCTTTGGCTGGGACGTTGTCCGAGTGAAATACGGCGCTCTTCAGCAGGCTGCCTTTGCAGAACCCGGGGGCGAGAAACTGCGTGACTGGATCGACGCCTGCCAAAATCAGGAATACTCGGCGCTGACCTTCATGGGCGGCGCGGTCTGGCGCAGCCGGCTAATGGACGATCTCGGGGATCAGGGAGAAGTCTCGGCCCTCATTGATCGCCGCGGCGATGGTGAACTGGCCGAGCTAATGGAAAATCTTGGTGGCAATTGCGTGGAAACGATGGCCGAGGCGCTTTCGGCCATCGACCATGACCGTCCTACCTGTTTCCTTGCCTACACCGTCAAGGGGTGGGGTACGCCCATCGCAGGGCACAAGGACAATCACGGCGGGCTGATGAACAAGGCTCAATTCGCCCAATGGCAGGCCCATATGGGTGTGCCAGAGGGGCAGGAATGGGAACGCTTCGCCGCAGTGGACGACGTTGCGGCCTTTGAGCGCTTTCTGGCCGGGGTACCATTCTTCAAGCCTGGACCTCGCCGCTTTGCTGATGCCAAACTTGACGTTCCCAACATCACGCTGGACAGTAATCGCGAGATCTCCAGCCAAGCGGCATTTGGCAAGATCCTCGACGGCCTGGCAAAGGGAGACAGCAACCTGGCAGCGCGGATCGTGACGACGTCGCCTGATGTAACGGGTACCACCAGCCTTGGTTCCTGGGTCAATCGCCGGAAGCTCTTTGCGAGGTCGGCACAGGCTGATGCCTTTATCGAGCACCGCATCCCGTCAACCGCAAAATGGGTCTTTGCGCCCGACGGGCAGCATATCGAGCTTGGTATTGCCGAGATGAACCTGTTCCTCCTGCTTGCGGCCGCAGGCCTGTCGCATTCCCTGTTTGGCAAACGGTTGGTCCCCATTGGTACGGTCTATGACCCGTTTGTCTGCCGCGGCCTCGATGCGCTTAACTACGCCTGTTACCAGGACGCCCGGTTCATGATTGTGGGCACGCCGTCAGGTGTGACGCTGGCTCCTGAGGGCGGGGCGCACCAATCCGTCGGAACGCCCTTGATTGGTATGAGCCAGGATGGCCTGGCTGCATTCGAACCTGCGTTTGCTGACGAATTGGCCGTCATCATGGAATGGGCGTTCGACTACATGCAGCGCGATGGTGACGGCGACCCCGATGAACGCACATGGCTGCGGGATGAGACTGGCGGCAGCGTCTACCTGCGCCTGTCTACCAACCCGATCGAGCAGCCCGGCAAGCGCCGCGACGCCGCCTTCCGGCAGGGGGCCATTGACGGAGCCTACTGGTTGAGAGAACCGGGGCCCAGCTGCGAGGTGGTGATTGCCTACCAAGGCGCTGTTGCGCCTGAAGCGATCCGCGCAGCTGGATTCGTTGCACAGGGGCGGCGGGACATCGGCGTTCTTGCCGTCACCTCTGCTGACCGCTTGAATGCAGGCTGGACCGCGGCGCAGCGCGCACGCGCACGCGGTCTTGGCCAAGCAAACTCCCACGTAGAAGCCCTGTTGCAGGCGTTGCCTCACCATTGCCGGCTCGTGACCGTAATCGACGGACACCCTGCAACGCTTTCATGGCTTGGCAGCGTTTGCGGACACCAAACGATTCCCATGGGTGTCGAGCATTTCGGCCAAACCGGCAGCATTGGTGACCTCTACAAGCACCACGGGATCGACACGGCCTCCATCGTGCAGAAGGTGCAAGGCCTGACAGACGGAAGAGATATCCGGATTTTCCTGGTGCATTGACGGCCCGTTGCAACCGGGGTGGATGACCGCCGTGCTGCCGGCGTTCAATGCGCCAATGTGCAGTTGTTGTCGACTTCTTGGAATGGTGACACCCAATGACAAACTGGACCTTCGGCCTTGATTCGGCCATCGGTGTTTTCAATAGGCAATTCGGAAGTGGGTCGCCGGTCATTCGACAAGACGAAGCTCCTGCTAGACTATGAAGTTGAGATGCCGATGAACAGCGCCGTGAATTTGGTACGGGCCACGCGCCCGTGATCCAGAATGACCCGGGATTGCGATGTCTCCAATGGGTGAACCCGTCTTCAGGATCACTAGAGTCTGTACCCGAATTGCATGAACCATGCCATGGAGAGCTGGATCGGATCGTCTGATGGAGGTGGAGTTGTCCGGTGATCGACACGATGTGACGGATGAGGAACGGGGGTTGTCGCGCTCGGTGCTGCCGACGGGATGTCGGGGGCCTGTCAGCAGGAACGGCCGTCGGATCATGGACGGGATCTTCTTCATTCCGCGGGCTGGCTCGCCCTGGCGTGACCTGCCCGGGCGTTACGGCCCGCATGCGACCTGCTGCAACCGCCGGAGCAGGGAGGGGATCCGGGCGAGGATCATCCCGGATCTTCGACGGTTCGCCGGCCCGGCCGGGGGAGCGGATGACCGACTCCCCGGCGGTGCAGGTGCACAGGCACGGCTCCGGCTGGCGCCGGGACGGTGAGCCGCGCAGGGGCGGTCCGACGACGAAGATCCGTGCCGCACCGGACGGTGCGGGGCGATCACCTGCGGTGCGGCTGTCGCCGGGACAGGCGGGGTTGCCGTGATTCCCTCCAGGGCGTCGCGGGAGTCGGGCCGGGACCCCTGCACCAGGCGCAACCTCGCGGAGCGTTCCTTCGGCAAGATCAAGGAGTTCCGGAGAGTGGCAACGAGATACGGGAAGCGGGCCGGGAGCCACCTGTCCACCGTGCTGCTTGCCGAGACACGTTACCTGCCGCGAACTCCGGCAAGGCGAACAATCGAGTCCACACGCCAAGCCTGTTGTACGGGCGGATGACGCAGCATTTCCGATATTGCCACCGACACCAATCCTGGATCCGGCATCCGAAGAAATGTACCTGTTGCTGATGAAATATGAAGTCAAGGCGACACTCCCGGATCCGTTCCGGGGCGGGACGCCGGTCAATTTTCACAACCGGTTGCACGGGTGGTGACAGCTTTGATTGAATTATGCATGGCAACAGCTAATGTATCCGGAGCAGTGCCAAATCGGTGATGGAGTATGCTGGCCGGAGCCGGGCGGCGGCCGGTTCGAGTTTTCGGTCCGACCTGTTGCCGGCCAGACGGATGTGCCATGTGGAGGGCAAGATGAATAACCCGAATTCTTCCCGGCACCGGGACAATGAACGCTTCAGCACCGCCCCGCTGGACAATCTGATCCTTCCGGCCTCTGACATTTTCGACGAGGACTCGATGGGTGCGCTTGTCCACTCGCTGGTGGAGCGGAATACCAAACCGGAGGAAATCCGGACGACGGCGCTTGCCGAGTTGCAGCGCCGCCGATCACAGGGCATGGCCGAGATCGAGCGCCGGTCGCTGGAGAATTTCCCGCGCGACCCGTTCGCCGCACTCAAGACCGTTCGCAGCTATTCCTACTTGACCGATGCCATCGTGCGGTCGGTGGTCAAGCTGGCAACCGGGTCGCTCCATGTCGGCAGGGGTGAACCGGTCGCATTCTCGGTGGCCGCGGTCGGTGGCTACGGGCGGGCCGAAATGGCTGCCTTCTCCGATGTCGACCTCCTGTTCCTGATCGGCGACAGGATCACGCCGTGGATCGAGGAGGTCATCGAGTGCACGCTCTACTTCATGTGGGACATGAAGCTGAAGGTGGGGCATTCCTGCCGCAATTCCAGGGATTGCGTCCGCCTCGGGAGGGATGATTTCACCATCAGGACCGCCCTGCTCGAGCACCGGCTGGTCCATGGGGACCGGGAGCTGGCGATCGAGCTGCATGATCGCATCTGGAACGAGCTGTTCAAGGGCACCGGCCCGGAATTCGTCGAGGCCAAGCTGGCGGAACGGGAAAGCAGGAATGAACGCCAGAGTGGCAACCGCTACGTGCTGGAGCCCAATATCAAGGAGGGCAAGGGAGGGCTTCGCGACCTGCAGACCCTGTTCTGGATCCTGAAATACCTGAACCGGGTCGACAATCCGATCGAGCTGGTCACGCTGGGGATTTTCCGCATCGAGGAGTATGAAAAATTCATCAGCGCCGAAGCATTCCTGTGGTCGGTGAGATGCGTCATGCACATGATTGCCGGCAAGGCGCAGGACAAGCTGCACCTTGACATGCAGGAAGAGGTGGCGATGAAGCTCGGTTTCTCCGATGCCGCCGGCCGGCGCGCCGTCGAGTTGTTCATGCAGGATTATTTCGGGCATGCCACGGTGGTGGGCGAATTGACCCGGATCTTCCTCACCGAAATGGAAGCCCGGCACGTCAAGCGCGAACCGCGGGTGATCGGCTTCCTGCGCAGCACCGGCCTCAAATTCGGAACCAGGCTGTCTCCCGGCTACGAAACCGTCCATAATCGCCTGGCAATTGCCGATGAAGGCGCATTCCTCGCCGATTCCCTGAACCTGCTGCGGCTGTTCGACGAGGCACTCAGGACCGGGCTGCTCATTCACCCTGATGCAATGCGGCTCGTTGCCGCCAACCTGCACCTGATCGACGGCCGGTTCCGCAACAACCCGGATGCCAACAACCTGTTCGTCGACCTGCTGGTCAAGCATGGCAACCCGGAGCGGGCCTTGCGCCGCATGAACGAATTGGGGGTTCTCGGAGCGTTCCTGCCGGAGTTCGGGCGTGTCGTGGCGATGATGCAGCCCGGAAGTTACCACCACTACACGGTCGACGAGCATATCATCCAGTGCATCTCCATCCTGGCGCAGATCGAGCATGGCGAATTCCGCGAGGAACTACCGGTCGCATCCGGGATTCTCGAAAAGGGCGTCAACCGCAGGGTACTCTACATGGCGCTCCTCCTCCATGACATCGGCAAGGGAACCGGCCGCGATCACTCCGAGGCCGGCGCTGAAATGGCCGCCCGCCTTGCCCCGCGACTCGGACTCGACGAAACCGGTTCCCGGACCGTGACCTGGCTGGTCGCCAACCATCTCCTGATGTCCGATACCTTCCAGAAGCGCGACATTTCCGACCCGAAGACCGTCCAGGACTTCGCATTGAAGGTCGGCAACCGGTCACATCTGAAGCTGCTCACGGTGCTGACGGTCTGCGACATATGGGGGGTGGGGCCGGATGTCTGGACCAAATGGAAGGCGCAACTGCTGCGCGATCTCTACTGGATGACACACAAGGCAATGTCCGACGGGCTGATCGAGGTGGGATTCACCGCTGCCGGCGCGGCCAAGGACAGCTTCAGGGAGGCGGCGCAGGAGTTGCCGGCCGAACGCATCGAGGAGGAGCTGAACCGGCACGCCGACCCGTACTGGCAGGGCCTGCCGACGGACACCCAGCTGACCTTCGCCAGGCTGCTCGATGGCATCAGCGACAGCGAGATCTGCACCGATGCCCGGCCGGAGGCCGGACGCGATGCGACACGCATCTGTTTCGCCATGGCCGACCATCCCGGCATCTTTACCCGGATCACCGGTGCGCTGGCCCTTGCTTCGGCCAATGTCGTCGATGCCAAGACCTATACGAGCGCCGACGGCTATGCGACGGCGGTGTTCTGGGTGCAGGATCATCGCGGCCGGCCCTACGAGAAGTCCCGGGTCAAGCGACTGATGGAAATGATCGACAAGATCATGAAGGGCGAAATCGATACCAGGAAGGCGCTCAGGAACCGGGACAGCGAGTTGCAGAAGACGGCGGCGGCCAGGCGGCGGCACAGCTTCCAGGTCCCGACCGAGATCACCTTCGACAATGACGGCTCGGAAATCTACACCATTATCGAGGTTGATACCCGGGATCGGCCGGGGCTGATCTACGATCTCGCCTACACCCTCTACCGTGCCAACGTGACGATTTCCGGGGCGGTGATTGCAACCTACGGCGTCCAGGCCGTCGATGTATTCTATGTCAAGGACATGGCTGGCCTGAAACTGCATGCGGAATCGCGCCGCAATGCGCTCGGCAGGAAGCTGCTCGAGGCAATCGAACAGGGAATCCTGTCACAGGAATCATGAGCAGCCGGCATGGGGATGGTGCCGGGAGGAGGCCGGCAGCGATCGAGCTCGATTGCCGGACCCTTTTGCCTGGCCGCGATACCCTTCATTCGACCGGAAGCCGGCGTCGTTCCACATTGCAAGCCGGGCTGCCTTGATGTAGCGAGGCGGGCCATGTGCCGGGAGCTTCCAACTGAACGATCGGCTCCGGAATGACGAAACTGACCGGCATGGGGGTCGGCACGCAATTCATTGAAATGGACAAACTGGAGGAACAAATGGAGTTAACAATTCGCAAGGGCCTGATCGCGGGCAGCCTTGCCGGGATCATGGGTCTCACATCGCCGGCATTCGCCGCCGAGTGCATTGCCCCGGCCAACCCCGGCGGTGGCTGGGATTTCACCTGCCGGTCGATCGGCAAGATCATGCATGATATCGGCGTGGTCGACAAACCGATCCAGGTTACCAACATGGCCGGCGGAGGTGGTGGTCTCGCCTACAGCCATGTCGTCAACGAACGCGGCGAAGATGGCGAGTTGATCGTGGCCGCATCCTCGGCTACCGCGACCCGGCTGGCCCAGGACGCCTATGGCGGGCTGACTGCCGACCAGGTCCGGTTTCTTGGTGCCATCGGTGCCGACCCGGGCATTATCGTTGTCGCCAACGATTCGCCCTACCAGTCATTGAATGACCTTCTGGATGCGGTCATTGCCGATCCGTCTTCGGTCACCTTTGCCGGCGGCTCCGCTGCTGGCGGCTTCGATCACCTGAAGGTGCTGATGGCGCTGGGTCGGGCCGGGTTCAACGACGTGACCAAGGTGAAGTATATCGGCGTTGACGGCGGTGGCGATGCCATCACCCAGACCGTCGGTGGCCACACCCAGGCGATGACCGGCGACATGTCGGAAGTTGTCGGATTCCTGGCAGCCGGCGATGTCCGGGTTCTCGCCGTGTTCACGGAAGAACGGGTTCCGGGATTCGAGGATATCCCGACTGCCATGGAGCAGGGTATCGATATCGTCTCCGTCAACTGGAGGGGCCTCTACGTCCCGAAGGACGTTTCCGACGCCGACTACCAGAAATGGTCCGACGCCCTTGCTGCGGTTGCCGCATCGGATGAATGGGCGGAAGCCATGACTGCAAACGGTCTTGCACCCTTCACCAAGGTCGGGGACGACTTCCAGGGCTACGTCAATGACGTGATCATGGAGATCGAGGAACTGTCCCGTGAAATCGGTGTAATCCAGTAGTGACCAGCGACCGGATATTCGGTCTTGGTGTCATAGTTGTCGCGCTCGCCTATATCGCGGGCGCGGCACAAACCCAGATCGGCTTTCTGTCTGATCCGGTAGGATCGCGGACCTTTCCCTACCTGGTAGGTGGCATTGCCGCGCTGTGCGGTGCCTATATCTGCTTCAGGCCGGACGCAGATCCGGTCTGGCCGGAACTTGCCACCATCGGCCGCCTGCTGGTTGCCGCGGCGGTCATGTACCTGTTCACCCTTGCCCTGAAGCCATTCGGATTCATCGTGCCGGCAGCATTCGCATCTGCCGCCCTGAGCTACCTCATCTCGCCGCGACTGCTGACTGCGGCCATCTCGGGAGTCGGGCTGTCGATCGGGCTGTTCCTGATCTTCAATTTCGGCCTCGGTCTGAGCCTGTCGGCATTCGGCCGGGCCTTCGCCGGTTAGGCAGGACGCCATGGACCTGTTTGCAAATCTTGCCCAGGGCTTCTCGGTGGCATTGACACCATCGACCCTGTTCCTGGCCATCGCCGGCTGTTTCCTGGGCACCATCATCGGATCGCTCCCCGGACTCGGCCCGTCGAATGGCGTGGCCATCCTGATTCCCCTCGCATTCTCCTTCGGCCTGGATGCCACCGAGGCGCTGGTGCTGATGACCTCGGTCTATTACGGCGCCATGTATGGCGGCAGGATCTCGTCCATCCTTCTCAACATTCCCGGTGATGAGCCGGCTCTCATGACCACGCTCGACGGCTATCCGATGGCCAAGCAGGGTCGGGCTGGCGACGCCCTGGTGCTCTCGGGAGTCGCATCCTTTGTCGGGGCGCTGCTGGCGACCATCGGGTTGATGCTGCTGGCCCCGATCCTGGCCAGGGTGGCCTACCTGTTCGGTCCGGCCGAGTATTTTGCGCTGTACCTGCTGGCCTTCTGCACCCTCGGCGGTCTGGCGTCGAAAAACCAGGCCAAGGCAGCGCTTGCGGCTGCCATCGGTCTGGCCATCGCCATGATCGGCCTCGACAACCAGACCGGAATTCCGCGGCTGACCTTCGGTGAGCTTCACCTGATGGATGGTGTCGACTTCCTGGTGGCCATCGTCGGATTGTTCGCGGTGTCCGAGATCTTCGTGTATATCGAGAGCCACGGGAGGAACACGGCCATCGGTATCAAGCTTGACCGCATAACCATTCCGATACGGGATATTGTCGGGTCATTCACGGCCATGCTGCGCTCCACGGCAATCGGGTTCATGGCCGGGGTGCTTCCGGGAGCCGGCGCCTCCCTCGGCAGTTTCCTGGCCTACATGGCCGAGAAATCGGTTGCCAGGGACCCGGACAGCTTCGGAAAGGGAAATCCCCGTGGCGTGGCCGCGCCGGAAGCGGGCAATAATGCCGCTGCCGGCGGCGCACTCGTGCCGATGCTGACGCTCGGCGTGCCCGGCTCGGGAACAACCGCCGTCCTGCTGGCGCTGCTCCTGACATTGAACATCACTCCCGGACCGCTGCTGTTCGAGGAGCGTCCCGAGGTGGTCTGGGGCCTCATTGCCGCCTTGCTGATCGCCAATTTCGTGCTGCTGATCATGAATGTGCCGATGGTCCGGCTGTTCGTGAAGATTCTCTCGGTCCCGCCCTGGATCCTGCTGCCCGGCATCATGATGGTATCCTTCGGCGGCATCTACTCCCTGTCCGGCAGCAGTTTCGACCTGGTTCTCATGATCCTGTTCGGCGTGTTCGGCTACATATTCCGCAAGCTCGATGTGCCGACCGTTCCGATCATTCTCGGTATCCTGCTCGGCAACAAGATGGAAGACAGCCTCCGCCGGGCCATGGTGATTTCGGATGGCGACTGGATATATCTGTTCTCCTCCCCGATATCTCTCGGCCTGTGGATTGCCGCCATTGCCGGATTCGTGGCACCGATCTTCCTCAGGCGGTACCTGAAGCCCCCGAAGCCGGTCGACGATTGAGATGCCGACCCGGGTGCTGGTTCCCTCGGGTGTGCTGGGGCTGGGATTTGATCCGGAAGCGTTGCAGGCCGGGCTGTCACGCGACCCGGACATCATCAGCATCGATGGCGGCTCCACCGACAGCGGCCCGTACTATTTGGGCACCGGAAGTTCGAAATACTCCCTCTCCTCCACCCTGGCTGAATGGTCGCAGCTGGTCGAGTCGGCGACCTCGCGCGGGGTCCCGCTGGTGTTGGGCTCGGCCGGCACCTGCGGCACCGACCGGATGGTCGACTGGATGGTGGAGCTGACCGGCGACATCGCCAACCGGCTGGGCAAGAGAATCAGGATTGCGACGATCAAGTCATCACAGGACATCGAGACCACATGCCTTGCATTCGAGAACGGTCGGTTGGCACCGCTGGCGCATGCTCCCGACATATCCGCCGATGACATCTGTCGATGCAGCAATATCGTGGCGCTGGCCGGCGCCGAACAGGTGCAGGCGGCGCTGGAAACCGATGCCGATATCGTCGTCGCCGGGCGAGCAACGGACACCGCCGGAATTGCCGCATTGCCGCTGCGCAACGGCGATCATCCGGGCGGTGCCTGGCATGGCGCCAAGATCGGCGAGTGTGGCGCGCTGTGTTCGACCAATCCGCTGAGCGGGGTCATCGAGATCGAATTCGACCAGCATGGCTGTTCGGTCGAGCCGCTGGCCGCCGGTGCGCAATGCACGCCGCATTCGGTGTGTGCTCACATGCTGTACGAAAATGCGGACCCGCACGAAATGGTCGAGCCCGGCGGCGTGCTTGACGCCAGGGATGCGACCTACATTGCCGAGACGCCGGCGAGGGTGCGGATCGAGGGATCGCGGTGGGTTGCCTCCGACAGCTACACGGTCAAGCTCGAAGGTGCCGGACTGGCCGGTTACCAGGCCATGATACTGGTCATGCTCAGGGACCGCCGATATGTCGGGAATGCCGGCAGATGGGTCGCCGGGCTCCGGGAGTTTCTCGAAGGCGAGATCGACCGCCGCACCGGAATGGGCCGGGATGCCTACCACCTGGAATTTCGCCTTATCGGGATCGACGCCGCGCTGGGCTCTCTCGAGAACGGCACCGCGTTGCCGAACGAGGTCGGCGTGATGTTTATCGTGACCGCCGATTCGCAATCTTCGGCCACCGAGATTGCCAAGCTTGCCAACCCGTTCATGCTGCATTTTCCGTTGTCGGAGACCGGGGAATTGCCGACCTTTGCCTTCCCCTACTCGCCGGCCGAAACCGAGCGCGGCCCGGTCTTCGAATTTCTCCTGAACCATGCCCTGGCCCTTGATGATCCGATGGACGCGTTCAGGCTGGAGGTGCTGGAGGTCGGCAATGGCCCGGCTCGGTGATCTCGGTTGCCGGGTGCGGTCGAAGAATGCCGGGCCGTTCGCCGTCACCATCGACATCTTCTGCCCGGACGAGCACAGCTTCGCCACGGCAAGGGAGGTCATGTCCGGCGAGTTGGTCGAAGACGTGTACCATCTGCCGGCAGGGTCCGTGACCCGCTTTGAACTCGACCGGATCAGGGTTCTCAAATTCAGCTTTCGCCGGCCGGTCATCCAGGGGAGCAGGCTGGACCGTGACATGCATGCGGCACAATTTGCAGTGCTGCTGGATGAACTGGACGTCGCCGGGCTGGATCGCTGACAAGCGGAGATGATGACGCATGCCCGGCCGTCGTCGGCATGGCTGCCACCAGGGCCGCTTGCGGGCGAGGATGGCGTCCGGCGCCATGGCCAGACCGGATTCACGGGCGCATGAGCACCAACCGGCCCGACCGGAAATACTGCTGTTGCCGGCGGCAGAATTCACTATTCTGCCAGTGACCTGCTCTGGAGGTGATCATGGCCACACAACGAATCGAGTTCGAGGGACATTCAGGGGAGAAGCTGGCGGCGCGGCTGGACCATCCGGATGTCGCACCGAGGGCGACCGCGCTGTTTGCGCATTGTTTCACCTGTTCCAAGGATATCGCCGCCGCCAGGCGAATCTCGGCCGATCTCGCCGAGCTCGGCTTCGCGGTGATGCGGTTCGACTTCACCGGGTTGGGGCACTCTGAAGGCGAATTTGCCAACACCAATTTTTCCTCCAATGTCGAAGATCTGGTGCGGGCTGCCGGCCATCTCGACTCGATCGGGATGGCGCCCTCCCTCCTGATCGGACATTCGCTCGGCGGGGCTGCCGTACTGAAGGCTGCTGGCCGGATCGACTCGGCACGGGCGGTGGTGACCATCGGTGCCCCGGCCAATCCCGGCCATGTCACTCACAACTTCTCCGGCAGCCTGGACGAGATCGACAAGGATGGCGAGGCCGTGGTGTCGCTGGGTGGCAGGAAATTCACCATCAAGAAACAGTTTATCGATGATATCGGCCAGACCAGCCTTGTTCCGGCAATTTCCGAACTGCGCAAGGCATTGCTGGTGTTGCACGCGCCGCTGGACAAGACCGTCGGCATCGACAACGCGGCGGCGATCTTCCAGGCGGCACGACACCCGAAATCCTTCGTGACCCTCGATGATGCCGACCACCTCATCACCAACGGCGCGGCTGCCGACTACGTGGCCAGCGTCATCGCCGCCTGGTCGCGAAAATACATCGACCAGCCCGAGGCGGTCGCGGCCGGGGATCTCGATGAAGGATTCCTGCGAATCTCGGAAGTCGACCCGAACGGATTCCGGCAGCGGATCGAGACCGGACAGGGCCACCAGCTGGTCGCCGACGAGCCGGCTGCCTATGGAGGAACCGCCAGGGGTCCGACCCCCTACGAATATCTGTCGGCCGGCCTGGGGGCATGCACGTCGATGACGATACGTCTCTATGCCCGCCGCAAGGGCTGGAATCTTGACCACGTGTCAGTCGATGTCATCCACAGGAAGACGCACGCCGTGGATTGCGAGGAATGCGAGAGTGGCGGCACCGGCATTGACCAGTTCGAGAGGAAGATCACCCTGGCAGGCGACCTGGATGACGGGCAGCGGTCGCGGCTGCTGGAAATCGCCGACAAATGTCCGGTCCACAAGACCCTGGCCTCGGTCTGCGATGTCACGACCACGCTGACCAGCCGGTAACTCTCGCCGGACGTCAGGACATTTCGCCCAGCACCTTCCCGGCGAGTGTCCTTGCCAACTCCCTGGCCTCACCGGCATCGCCCTCGATCGTCTTCCGAACCCGGAACCTTCCGTCGGGGTCGAGCAATTCGCCGGTGATGCGGATGCCGCCATCGGATATTCGGGCCAGCGCCGCCACCGGGCTCGTGCAGTCACCGCCAAGGGCATGCATGAAGATGCGTTCGGCCTCGCAGGCCAGCCGGCTGACCGGGTCATTGGCCGGCTCGAGCAATCCTGCCATCGACTGGTCATCCCGCCGTCTTTCAACACAGATCGCGCCCTGTGCCGGCGCCGGCACCATTTCCGATTGCGCCACCGGGTGGATGCGGGAGCCGGATATGCCAAGCCGCCGCAGACCCTCCACCGCCAGCATGGTGGCGTCGACTTCTCCTTCCGAGAGTTTCCGGAGGCGGGTCTCGACATTTCCCCTGAATCCAACGACCTCGATTCCCTTTCGCAGGTGCAGCAGCTGCGCCCGGCGCCTGACGCTGGATGTGCCGATCCTGGATCCGGGCGGAATTGCCAGGATCGTGCTGTAGCGGCCCGATATGAGCGCGTCTTCCGGATCACCCCGCGGCAACACGCAGTCGATTGCCAGGCCCCCGGGCTGGCTGAATGGCATGTCCTTCATCGAATGCACGGCGATATCGATCCTGCCAGCCAACAATTCGCGTTCGATTTCGCTGCAAAAAAGACCCTTGCCGCCGATCTCGGACAGCGACCGGTCCTGCTCGCGATCTCCCCTCGTGGAGATCACGACGAGTTCGAAATCATCCCTTGCCAGGCCATGGGCCTCTACCAACCGGTCGCGGACCAGTTCTGCCTGGACCAGCGCCAGGCGCGATCCCCGGGTTCCGATCCTGATCACGGGTGCATTCGATCGAAGTCGTTCATGCAAATCTGCACTCCAAAAGCGGATGGCGCATCGGGGCGCATCGGAATAAAGGCCATATCTTCACCGCCCTGGCAACCCACAGTCGAACCCGTTTTGCCGATGACGATGCCCAAATTGCTGCTGGCAGCCCTCAGGGGCACGGTCTCTGCGAGGCCGCCGATCTGGATCATGCGCCAGGCCGGGCGGTATCTGCCGGAATACCGCGCCGTGCGGAAGCAGGCCGGCGATTTCCTGACCCTGTGCTATACGCCGGAACTTGCCGCAAGGGTGTCCCTGCAGCCGGTCCGCCGTTTCGGTCTTGATGCCACGATCGTGTTTTCCGACATCCTGCTGGTCCCGCACGCCCTTGGCGCCGAGTTGTCGATTGAAGAGGGCAAGGGGCCGCGCCTGTCGAGGGTCCGGTCGATCGGCGATATCAACCGCCTGAACCCGTGCGAGGAAATCGGGGCCCGGCTCTCGCCGGTATACGAGACCCTCCGCCTTCTGCGTCGCGAGCAGCCGTCTCATGCTGCCCTGATCGGATTTGCCGGATCGCCCTGGACGGTCGCCACCTACATGATTTCCGGCAACCACCCACCGGGGCGGCACATGGCGATCAAGCTCCTGGAGGAACAGCCGGAGGTGCTTGGCAGGTTGATCGACATCCTGGTGGATGCGACCATCATTCATCTCGCTGGCCAGGTCAGGGCCGGGGCCGAGCTGGTCAAGTTGTTCGACAGCTGGGCCGGCGAGCTCGCCGACCCGGCATTCGACAGCCTTGTCGTCGAGCCCAATCGCCGGATCATCAGCTCCATCCGGTCGCAATTCCCCGACATTCCGGTCATCCTGTTTCCGCGGGGTGCCGGCGAACGTTATCGCCGGGTCGCGGAGACATGCGGTGCCGACTGCATTGCCATCGATCACATGGTAGACCCGGCCTGGGCACAGGATGCCCTGCCCCGCCAGCTTTGCCTGCAAGGCAACCTGGACCCGGCATTGCTGGTCGAGGGCGGAGACCGGCTGGCACCGGAGGTGCGGAACATCATCAACACCTTCGCCGGCAGGCCGCATGTCTTCAATCTCGGTCACGGCATTACACCTGATGCCGGGATTGCCGAGCTGGAGCGGGTCATCGACATCGTCAGGACAGGATGACGCTGGCCGTCAATGCAGGGCCACCACGCCCTATGGCCAGCGCGCCAATGGAGGCAAACTCATCAGCACCGCATCCGGATCATGGCCGGTCTCGAGGCCGAACCGGGTGCCGCGGTCGTAGATCAGGTTGAATTCCACGTAATGGCCGCGGTGAATGAGCTGGGTCTCCCGTTCATCGTCTGACCATGCCGTGTCCTGCCTCCTTTCGACAATCGGCAGCCAGGCATCGATGAATGCTTCGCCCAGCTCCCGGATGAAGGCAAAGTCGTCATCCCAGCTGCCCGTATCCAGGTCATCCAGGAACACGCCGCCGACCCCCCGGGCCCGGCCCCGGTGCCGTATCCGAAAATACCGGTCCGCCCACCGGCTGAATTCCGGGTAATAGGCCGGGTCGTGCCGGTTGCAGCACGCCTCCAGCACCGCATGGAACTGCCTGGTATCCTCTTCGTACTCGATACAGGGGTTGAGGTCGGTGCCGCCGCCAAACCAGCTGGCCACCGGTGTCCAGAACATCCGGGTATTGAGATGGACGGCCGGCACATGCGGGTTCTGCATGTGACAGACGAGGGAAAGCCCCGATGCCCAGAACCGCCCGTCATCGGCATCGAGTGCCAGCCCCTTGCGGGAGGTCAGGGACTGGCAAGACGCCGGATCGAGAACACCGTACACTTCAGAAAAATTGATCCCTGCCTTTTCGAACACGGCCCCGTTCCGGAACCTCGCCATGAACCCGCCGCCGCCATCATCCCCTTGGCCCGACCGGCGTCGGGTCTCGGCAAATTCGGGCCGGACCGGGCTGCCTTCGCCACGTTTCAACACCTCCAGCTCGGCAAACCGGTCGCAGATCCGTCCCTGCAATTCCCTGAACCAGGAACTCGCCCTTGCCATGCGCTCCCGCTCGCCGGCAGGTATGTCCCCGACCTCAAACACCTGCCGTCCCCGAACAGGACCATGGCGACCGCGACAGGGCAGCCTCAATAGTCACGGCGGCCATTGAGCGCGGCGGCAATGGTTCCGCCATCGAGATAGTCAAGCTCGCCACCTATGGGGACTCCCTGGCCAAGAGACGTGATCCTGACATCGAGACCGGACAGCTGCTCGGCGATGTAGTGGGCCGTGGTCTGTCCGTCGACGGTGGCACTCAGGGCGAGGATGACCTCGCTGGCCGCAACCCGCCGAACCCGCTCCACCAGCGCCGGAATTCGCAATTCCTCCGGCCCCATGCCGTCGAGCATCGACAGCACACCACCAAGCACGTGGTATTGTCCGCGAAAGACCGAAGACCGCTCCATGGCCCAGAGATCGGCAACATCCTGGACCACGCATATCTGGCCGGCGGCGCGCTGGGGCGACATGCAGATCGGACATTTCTCGTCGGTGCAGAAATTGCCGCAATCGTCGCATTCCCGGACATTGTCCGACACTCTCTTCATTGCCCTGGCAATCTCGCCGAGCTTTCCTCCCCGCGCCCGGATGAGATGAAGCACGATCCGCCTGGCCGATACGGGACCGAGTCCCGGAAGCCGTGACAGGAGATCCATGAGAACCCTCAAATCCGATTGTTCTGGAAGCATTCCGTCTCCCGCCTGTCATCTGCCCGGCTCAGCCATCCCGGACCCGGGCGGGTCCGGCCTCGTCACTCAGCCGGTTTTCCTCACATGGATCTGCGCATCGGGAAACAGGCTCAGCACGCTCTTGCCAAGTTCATGCTCCCTGACCCTGTCCGCCGCCTCGCTGTCGCCCGGCTCGGGCGCTGCCGGGCCATTATCCGGCCCCAAATCCTCGGCGAGCGGGTCCTGCTCCGGCCCCTCCGGACCCATTGCATCGTCGATGGCGGGCGGGCGATCGTTCTCCGGCTCCGGCGGCGGCACTTCCACAACCGGCGATACCGGTGTCGGAGCATCCGGTACCTTCCTGCTGCCTTGCGTCTCCTGCCGCCCCGACAGCTCCCGCACAAGTTTTTCCGGAGACGGAAGTTCGGCGACGTAACACAGCCGGATGACCGCCATTTCGGCGGCAATCCTCGCATTCGATGCTGCTGCCAGCTCGTCGATCGCCCTGATGACGATCTGCCAGGCCCGTGTCAGGCTGGGCATCGACAAGGATCCGGCAAGGGCGAGGCCCCGCTTCCTTTCATCCGGGCTGACGCCAGGATCGCTGGCCGCATCCGGCGAGACCTTCAGAACCGACACCCAGTGGACGGCCTCGGCAATTTCGGCCAGGGAAAGCTCCGGCTCCAGGCCATTCCGATACTGGTCCGACAACTCGGCAAGCGCCCCGGCCGCCTTCCCCTGCATGATCAGCTCAAGCAAATCCAGGATTCGTCCCTTGTCGGCAGCACCGATCATTCGCCGGATGTCTTCCAATGCGATCTTGCCGCCGGTCAGCGCGATCGCCTGGTCAAGCAGGCTGAGGGCGTCCCTCACCGACCCTTCCGATGCCCGGATGACAAGGGTCAGCGCATCATCGGTAATGGTGGCATTTTCAAGTCCGGCAATCTTCCGGAGATGTTCGGCCAGGACCTCCGGCTCCACGCGCCGCAAATCGAATCGCTGGCAGCGGGACAGGACCGTGACCGGCACCATCCGGATTTCGGTGGTCGCGAATATGAACTTGACGTGATCCGGTGGCTCTTCCAGCGTCTTCAGCAACGCATTGAATGCGCTGGTCGACAACATGTGGACTTCATCAATGATGTAGATCTTGTAGCGGGCAGTCGCCGGCCGAAACGGTACGCTGTCGATGATGTCCCTGATGTCGCCGACACCGGTCCTGGAGGCAGCATCCATCTCCGGCACATCGACATGCCGACTCTGTCCGATCGCCCGGCAACTGTCGCAGCTTCCGCAAGGCTCGGTTGTCGGACCGCTCTCCTCGCCCTTGCCGGTACAGTTGAGGCCCATGGCGATAATGCGCGCCGTGGTTGTCTTGCCTACGCCGCGAACGCCGGTCAGGATGATGGCGTGGGCAATCCGGTCCGAGGCAAACGAATTCTGCATGACCCGGACCAGCGTCTCCTGTCCGAGCAGCTCGCTGAATGTGCCTGGCCGGTACTTTCTCGCCAGAACCTGGTAGGACGTCTCTGGTGATTGCGCCATTTCTTCCCGCAGGTTTCTGGTTGGATTAGAATGATTTGCCGGATTGGACAAGGTCCGGACAAGGACCGGATGTGGAAATCCCGTCCAGCCGGCAACCGTTGCCGACGCCCGGCGCCACCGGTTGCCGCCTCGCCTTCAGAGGGGAGGCGAGCCAGATGCCGGCGGCGTGGATTGCGGGTGGACCCTTCGGCCCGGTTGGATCCCCGGCGTGACGACCCGGATGAAGAATGGGAAGACGGGGGTCGCCCGATCTGGCAACATGGAAAGGTCGGCAGATCCTGCCGTGAAAGGGAATTGTCTTCATGACCATTGCGAAACAACATCCGGCACCGATTACCGGGAGACCGGACTACCTGGCAGAACGGGCCAGGGATTTGCTGGCGGCAGCACGGCACGGGGATCCCGGGGCAGTGTCCACCCTCAATGCCTCGTCCGGACCTGCACGTGAATTCCGCCTGTCCGATGCCCTGCACGCGGTGGCCGGTGACGCGGGTTTTTCCGGTTGGGCAGCCGGAAGAATGGCGGCCGATGATGGGGCCATGGATCGGGAGGACAGGATCGATCGGCTGAGAATCGCCCTGGTTCATGGCCAGCACTGGGTGGTGCGCCGGCTGATCGATGACGATCCGGAAATCGCCAATGCGGATTTGGCGATCGAGCTTGCCCTTTATGACGAAGCCTCCATTGCCAGCCGATTGCGGGACGATCCGGAATCGGCAACCCGCAAGATTGGCGGGAAACCGCCGATCATGCACCTGGCCATGTCGCGCCACATCCATGCGGCACCAGAAAAGCACGCGGACATGCTCAATATCGCATCGGCACTTCTCCGGTCGGGGGCTGATGTCAATGACGGAATTCCGGCCGAGCCGGACTCTCCTCACATGCTGTCCGCCCTGTATGCAGCGCTGTGCCATGCCGACAATTTCGATCTTGGCCGTTGGCTGCTTCACCAGGGTGCCGACCCGGATGATGATGAATCCCTCTACCACTCCACGGAACTCGAACATGCAGACGCCACCCGCCTGCTGCTGAAACACGGCGCCAGGGTGGATGGCACGAATGCGCTGCTGAGAGCCATCGATTTCAATGACCACCTCACCGTACGCCTGTTGATCGGGCATGGGGCGAGTGTCGATGCACAACCCAGGGACCATCCGGGAGGCGAGCCGTCATTGATGGTGCCAGCCATGCACCATGCGGCCAGGCGGATGTGCGATGCCGACATGGCCAGGCTGCTGCTGGAGGCCGAAGCAGACGTCACCCTGCTGCATCACGGGCACTCGCCCTTTGCCTATTCCCGGATCTACGGAAACCGCGCCATCGCCGAAGTGATAGAGGATGGCGGCGGCGACACGGGTCTCGACCCCACTGAATCGGTGCTGGCTGCACTTGCCGACGACACATCTCCCCATGGAATGCAGATGGCGGATATCGAGCCAACCCCCGAGATCGGCGGGCTGTTGGCCAACCTGGCTCCCTGGCCGGGCCGGCTTGATCACCTGAAGCGACTGGTCGGATTCGGATTTGACCCGAACGCCACCGACGAGATGGGAATGACCCCGCTGCATGTCGCCGGTTGGGAAGGACTTCCGGACACGATGGGCTGGCTTCTGTCGCTGTCACCTTCCCTCGATCACGTCAACGGATTTGGCGGAGACCTGCTGTCGACGATCATTCACGGCTCGGAAAATTGCCCGCAACGTCGGGCACGGGACCACATCGCCTGTGCCCGGCTGGCGCTGGAGGCCGGCGTGCCACTGGGAGTCCGGGCCATCCGGTTCGCCGGCAACCGTGACATGGCGGAATTCCTGCTTCGATGGTCGGTCGATTTCCCCGAACAGGTGGTTGAGGGTGGAATCGCATGAGTGCGGCTACTTGCGGGTGCCGCGCTTTCTTGCCTGGTTGGACACTTCGATGATGATTTCCGCCGAACGGTGGATGGCATCGATTACCGACTGGCGCTGGCTGGCAGTTGCAAATTCGGGAAGCGAAATTGTCAGCGAATCGGAGCCATCCTTCAGGATGTCACTGTAGCTTCTGGGATGGGCGGTTTCGTACAATTCCAGGAACTCGGCCGCATCCTGTTCGGAAAACTCGCACAGCTTCATGATTTCCGGCAGGTGCATTCGCGGCAACGGAACCCTGGAATTGGTGCTCAGCATCTGGCTGACATAGCTGTTTGTATAGCCGAGGCTGCGTGCAATCTGTGCCCGCGTTCCGGCCGGAAGCCCTTCGACGATCTGGCTCAGCAATTTCTTGTAGGATTTGCGGGCCCGGATTTGCTCAGCCGAAATTCTGCGCATGCATCCCGCTCCACTCCTGGCCTGGCTGCAATCGGTGGCGACAGCTGGACGATTGTTCGGGCTGCCGGCCGAAGCAGGCTCTCCCTGCCGCACTTCGAAATGGCTCGGTCCGATGTCCTTCCACTGCCTTCACTGCTCTCCGAAACGCATGATCCGGGAAATCTTCCGGCATTGGTACCGTTCACCTGGTCGGCACCCGGTCCGGTTGTCGCTGGCGGGTTGGCAGCGACCCGAACTGTTTTCGCTGCGGCTGCTTCCTTTCGGACCTGACCGGGTTTACGAGTCGTTCGCCCGTGCCAACCCACCGGTTCAATAGGAAATGCCGTCCGGCATGGCAAGATGATCAATGAGCCTGGTGCCGGAAAGATGTTCGGGCGGGGTTTTGACCATTTCACACGAGAGGATTGTGAAGGAGTCAGGAGATGGAGACGAGTCATCCAGGCAATCGGCAGCGGCCCTGCCCGCACATTCGATCGCAGGCTGAACGATCAGTCTCGACTTGTCCGATCTGCGGCGGTGACGAGATCATGACCAGGTGGGAGATTCTCGAATTCGATTACGGATCCGGGGATCTCGCAGCCGAATTGCGGGTGCGGGTGCCATTGCGCCGGTGCGTCACATGCGGCTTCGATTACCTGGATGACGCGGCCGAAGGATTGAGACACGCGGCGATTCGCGATCACCTCGGCGTCTTGTCGCCCGGCCGGATTCGGCGAATCCGACGGGATCACGGAATGACCCGGGCAGCTCTTGCCCGTCTGGCCGGGTTCGACGACGCGTCGCTGGATCAGTGGGAAAACGGTCTTGCCATCCAGCCACGCGCTGATGATCGTTGCCTTCGCATGCTCGCAAGGCCGGAGAACATCCGGAGGCTGCAGGAATTCACGTCGAGCCGACCAGCTGGAGGTACACAGCCGTGACCATTCGAAAACCCCGCATGGCATTTGCCGGCGAGTTGCTTCCCCGCAGTGACTCCCCCGGGAAGGGAGCCAGATACCTGCCGGTGTGGCGCGGCAAGCCGCTGGTGACCGACGCATCGGCGCTGTGCTGGCTTGGCGAGGGGCACCGGTGTCTTGATCATTCCTCGGGGCCACCGATTCATGTCGGCGAAATCGGTGACGTGTCCGGATTTGCCTGCGACATCTCGGACTGGCAGCCGGAGGGGATCCCGGAAACCGGCCCCGACACCATTCTTGACCAGGCCGTGCAACACCATCCTGATGCCCCTGCCGGCTCGGGATTTGTCAATCTCCGTTCAGTGATGACCATGCTGTCCGGCCCGGAAGCCCAGTTCATTGCCCGGGCCAAGTCGTTGCTGGCATGGCATGCCCGCAACCCGTTTTGCGCTGGTTGCGGAAATCGGAGCCGAATGTCGGAAGATGGCGTCCATCGCGTGTGCGACCACTGCCGTGCCGTGCATTTCTGCCGCACCGATCCGGTGGTCATCATGCTGGTGACCAGCGGCAATTCAGTGCTGCTGGGCCGGGCCCATGACTGGCCGGACCGCATGTTCTCGCTACTGGCCGGATTCATGGAACCCGGCGAGACCATCGAGGCAGCCGTGCGGCGCGAGACCTTCGAGGAAGCGGGAATTCAGGTCGGGAAGGTCGGCTATGTTGCCTCCCAGGCATGGCCGTTCCCGTCATCACTGATGATTGGCTGTGTCGGGCAGGCCGAATCGACCGAGATCCGGCTTGACAGCGAGGAGTTGGCAGCCGCCCTGTGGATGACCCGGGAAGACATGCTGGAAGTCTGGGACAACCCGGATGCCGACATCAGGCCCCCGAGGCCCGGCTCGATCGCAGAATACCTGATCTGGAAATGGCTGGGCGGGCGGCCGATGTGACCGCTTGGAGCCTATGCAATGGCAGGGCTGCTCCCGTAGCAGGCCCCGGTGCCGCGCCGGCTAATTCCGCTCTGCCGCCGCCGGGTAGACGCCGAGCAATTCCAGGTAGTCGGTGAAGAATTCCAGCTCTTCCAGCGCCAGCACCACGTTGTCATCCTCGGGATGACCCTGGACCTCGGCAAAGAATTGCGTGGCGCTGAAGGTGCCGCCGACCATGTAGCTTTCCAGCTTGACCATGTTGACCCGGTTGGTGGCAAATCCGCCAAGCGCCTTGTAGAGGGCCGCCGGGATATTCCGCACCCGGAATACGAAGGCGGTGATCATTGCCGTCCCTCTGCGCTCGAAATTTCGCTCGTGCGACATCACGAAGAACCTGGTGCGGCTGAATTTCTCATCCTCGATATGGCGGCTGACCGATTCCAGCCCGTAGATCTCGCCGGCCAGCTCCGATGCAAGCGCCGACAGGGTCGGGTCTCCGGTGGCAGCGACATGCCTGGCTGCACCGGCCGTATCCGCCCATGCCAGGGGACGGATCCCGTGTTTGCCGATGAACCCCCTGCACTGCCCCAGCAGGACCGTGTGGCTGAGCGCCGTCTTCACATCGGCCAGCCGGGTCCCGGGCAGCACCAGGACATTGATGTGAATTCGGACGAAAACCTCGTCGACGATGTAGAGGCCTGAATCGGGCAGCAGGCGGTGGATGTCGGCGACCCGGCCATAGATCGAATTCTCGACCGGCAGCACCGCCATGGAGGAACCCCCCGACCTTACCGACTCGACCGCCCCTTCAAATGTCTCGCACGGAACGGCAACGGCATCGGACCGTGCGGCCATGCAGGCCTGGTGCGAATAGGCTCCCCGTTCACCCTGGAATGCTATCTTCTCGATCACCGGACCGACTGCCTTGTTGCGATTCAGCATGGAAACCGCGACCTAGTATACCTTGCAATTCGTGAATGGAAGGCTGTAGAAGGCGCCGGGTTCCAGGCGATACCCCGAGCCGCCGACTGTCGGGAGTTTCTCAATGTTCGACACCATGACCGCAACCAAGACCGTTGGCGCGCTTTGCGGCGCAATGCTGGTCCTGCTGTTGGGAAAATGGGCTGCCGAATCGATCTACCATGTCGGGCTGGACAGTCACGGCGATGGTCACGCCGTTGCGAGCCTGTTCCCGGAGCCGACCGCCCATGATGACGGCGCCGCCACGGCCGAAGCGGTGGACATCATGGCCCTGCTGGTCGAAGCAGATGCCGCCAGGGGAGCCAAGGTATTCGCCAAGTGCAAGGCCTGCCACAAGGCGGATGAGGCGGTCAACGGGGTCGGTCCTCACCTGGTCCGGATCATGGGCCGGGCTGTCGCCACCATTGACGGCTTCGATTACTCGGGGCCGATGGCGGAGTTGGGAGGCAACTGGAATGTCGAGGTGCTGGCGGCATTCCTTGCCAATCCGAAGAAGTTCCTTCCGGGAACCAAGATGTCGTTCGTCGGCCTGAAGAAACCCCGTGACCAGGCCAATCTGATTGCCTACCTCCAGTCGCTGCAGTAGCTGTTACCGCATGATGTCCCGGCCCCGGCTGCAGCAATCGCGTCGGGTCTGAATTTCGCGCGAGGCGGCAGGTGTGACATTGATTGCCATTCCGGCAGGAGATAATCTTCGGGAAAATGAAAGGATACGGAAATGAGGTACGGGCTGAACCGGCGTGACCCCGGGCAGGGGCCCAAAGGGCGGGTCGGAGCGATTCTTGCCGCGGCCGGGCTGAGCGCATTCCTGCTGGGCCCGCCAGCCCTGGCAAACCAGGACATCATCATTTCGCACGGGATCTCGACCTTCGGTGACCTCAAATACACCGAGGATTTCGAGCACCTGGAATACGTGAACCCGGAGGCGCCCAGGGGCGGCGAAATGTCGATCTGGGCACCCGGCACCTTCGACTCGATGAACCCCTACACCCGCAAGGGCCGGGCCGGTGCATTGTCCAGCATCTTCTTCGAATCCCTGCTGACAGGAACGGCCGACGAGGTGAGCGCTTCGTATGGCCTGCTTGCCTCGACGATCGAGTACCCGGAGGACCGTAGCTGGGTCATCTTCAACATCCGGCCGGAGGCGCGCTTCTCGGACGGAACCCCGGTGACGGCGGAGGATGTCAATTTTACCTACGAGATCTTTCTGAACGAAGGCCTGTTTTCGTTTCGAAGCGAACTCGAACGCGCGGTCAAATCCGTTGAAATCGAAGACCCGCTTCGCATCAAGTTCATTTTCAATACCGAGGAATCTCCACGCGACTACCCGGCCATGGTCGGGGGTTTGCCGATCTTTTCCAAGGCGTGGTTCGACTCCACCGGTGCCGGGCTCGATGAATCGCGGATGGAGCCTGCTGTCGGCTCGTCCCCCTATGTCGTTGATTCCATCGAACCGAACCGGCGCATCGTCTACCGGCGCAACCCCGATTACTGGGGAGATCACCTGGCCATCAATCGCGGCCGGCAGAATTTCGAGACCATCCGCGTCGAGTATTTTGCCGACAGTGCGGCGGCATTCGAGGGCTTCAAGGCAGGCGAATACACGTTCCGGGCTGAAAACAGTTCGAAGACATGGGCAACCGGCTACGATTTCGGCGCGATCAGCGATGGCTGGGCCGTGAAGCGGACCTATGATTCCGGGACCCCGGCCAGCGGACAGTCATTTGTCTTCAACCTGCGGCGCGAGAAATTCCGGGATGTCAGGGTCCGCGAGGCGATTTCGCTGATGTTCAATTTCGAATGGTCCAACGAGACCCTGTTTTACGGCCTCTATGATCGGATCAACTCGTTCTGGGAAAACAGCTTCCTGGCGGCCGAAGGATTGCCGGGCGAGGATGAACTCGAATACCTCGAACCGATCAGGGAGTTCATTCCTGCCTCGGTGTTTACCGAACCGGCAGCAATGGCACCGCCCTCGGGCAACCGGCAGCTGGATCGCGGCAATCTCAGGAAGGCCTCTGCCCTGCTCGACGAAGCCGGATGGCTGGTCGGCGATGACGGGTTGCGCCGTAACGAGGACGGGGAATTGCTGCAGGTGGAGTTCATCGAGGACTCGCCGGCCTTCGACAGGATCGTCAATCCCTTCGCCGAGAATCTGCGGCGTCTCGGTGTCGATGCGGTGTATACCCGCATTGATCCGGCACAATATACCGATCGGGCCCGCAACCACGATTTCGACATCATCACCTCGAGTTTCGGCCTTGGCCTGGAGCCGTCGGCGGGCGGCCTGCGCCAGACCTTCGGATCGCAGTATGTCGATGGCGTCTTCAACGACATGGGCTACGCCAATGAGGGTGTCGACCGGCTGATCGACATCATCCAGGAAATCGACAGCGCCGAGGAGTTGAAGGTGGCGGTCAGGGCGCTGGACCGGGTGTTGCGGGCCAGCAAATTCTGGGTTCCGCAATGGTATCGGGGCTTCCATACCGTTGCCTATTTCGACATCTATGAACACCCGGAGACCATCCCGCCCTACTCGCTCGGATACCTGGATTTCTGGTGGTTCAATGCCGACAAGGCACAGGCGCTCCAGGAAGCCGGTGCGCTCTGATTCCTGATACTGCGTCGGGCCTGCCATGGGTGCCTACATAATCCGTCGCCTGGCGCTGGTTCTGCCAACGCTGTTCGGCATCATGATCATCAACTTCGCGCTGGTCCAGTTCGTGCCGGGCGGTCCGATCGAACAGATCCTGGCGCAGCTCGAGGGCGAGGGAGATGTCTTCGAGACCATCTCGGGAACCGGGGGAGACGCGCTGCAGGAAACCCTGGGTGATGACAGGTATCTCGGCTCCCGCGGTCTTCCGGAGGAGTTCATCAAGGAACTGGAAGTCCAGTTCGGCTTCGACAGGCCACCGCTGGAGCGGTTCCTGGAGATGATATGGAACTATCTCCGCTTCGATTTCGGCGAGAGCTATTTCAGATCCATCAGCGTCATCGACCTGGTGCTGGAGAAGATGCCGGTCTCCATCACCCTCGGCCTGTGGTCCACGGTGATTGCCTACCTGGTGTCGATACCCCTGGGAATTCGCAAGGCGGTCAAGGATGGGACGCCCTTTGACACCTGGACATCCGGGGCGATCATCGTCGGATATGCAATTCCGGGATTCCTGTTTGCGATCCTGCTGCTGGTGCTGTTTGCCGGCGGCACCTACTTCAAGTGGTTTCCGCTGCGCGGGCTGGTCTCCGACAATTTCGAGGAGCTGAGCCTTCTCGGCAAGGTCGCCGACTATTTCTGGCATATCTCGCTTCCCGTGCTTGCATCGACGATTTCATCCTTTGCCACGCTGACATTGCTGACCAAGAACAGCTTCCTCGACGAAATCAAGAAGCACTACGTCATGACCGCCCGGGCCAAGGGGTTGAGCGAGAGGCGGGTCTTGTACGGGCACGTGTTCCGCAACGCCATGCTCATTGTCATTGCCGGGTTTCCGGCGGTATTCGTTGCGGTGTTCTTCGGCGGCTCGCTGATCATCGAGACCATCTTTTCGCTGGACGGGCTCGGCAGGCTCGGCTTCGAGGCCGCCGTAGCCAGGGACTACCCGGTGATTTTCGGTACCCTGTATGTCTTCGGGCTGCTCGGCCTGGTGGTCGGGATCATTTCCGATCTGATGTATGTCTGGATCGATCCCCGGATCGATTTCGAGACCAGGGAAACATGATCCGCCTCTCCCCGCTTGCCCGCCGCCGCTGGCGCAATTTCCGGACCAACCGGAGGGCGTACTGGTCACTATGGCTGTTCGCGGTGATCTTCGGCTTCTCGCTGCTGGCGGAATTCGTTGCCAATGACGAGCCGCTGCTGGTGAAATACCGGGGTGACTACTTCGTTCCCATCTTCAAGTTCTATCCGGAGACCGCGTTCGGCGGCGACTTCCAGACCGAGGCCATCTACCGCGACATCGAGGTCCGGTGCCTGATCGTATCCGGGGGGCTGGAGGAGTGCTGGGACGACCCCGAGGGGATATTTGCCGATGCCGGGGACGGCATTGTCGACGGGCAGGAGATCGAACGCGGCTGGCTGCTCTGGCCGCTTGTCCCCTATGCATACAATACCATCAACGATCTTGGCCGGGCCGCACCGTCGCCACCGGATGCCGATCACTGGCTCGGAACCGATGATACTTCCCGCGACGTGGTGGCGCGGGTCATCTACGGGTTTCGGCTGTCGGTCCTGTTCACCATCATCGTGACCCTCACCACCTCGGTGATCGGAATTGCCGCCGGCTTGATCCAGGGATATTTCGGCGGCCTGATCGACCTGATTTTCCAGCGATTGATCGAGGTCTGGGGGTCGACCCCTTCGCTCTACATCATCATAATCGTGGCGGCGATCTGGCAGATGGATTTCATGTTGCTGGTCATCCTGATGACGATATTCGGATGGACGGCGCTTGTTGGCGTGGTGCGCGCCGAGTCTCTCAGGGCAAGGAACTTCGAATATGTCAGGGCAGCCAGGGCGCTGGGCCTGTCCAGCTCGCTGATCATGCGGCGCCATGTCCTTCCCAACGCCATGGTCGCCACGCTGACACTGCTTCCCTTCATCATTACCGGGATCATCGGGTCGCTGGCAGCGCTTGATTTTCTCGGCTTTGGCCTGCCTTCGAAATCCCCGTCACTTGGCGAGTTGACCCTGCAGGCGAAGCAGAACCTGCAGGCACCGTGGCTCGGCTTCACCGCCTTCTTCACCTTCGCCATCATGCTGTCGCTGCTGGTGTTCATTTTCGAAGGTGTGCGCGACGCATTCGACCCGAGAAAGACCTTCAAATGACGCAGAACCTGCTCGAGGTCAGGGGGCTCTCGGTGTCATTCTCCCAGGAGGGCGTTGAAACCCGGGCGGTTGACGATGTCGATCTCGGGGTCGGCCATGGAGAGACCGTGGCCATTGTCGGGGAATCGGGATCCGGCAAATCGGTCACCGCCCTGTCGACGGTTGGCCTGCTGCCGGAGAATGCCATGATATCCGGCTCGGTGCGCTACCGGGGACAGGAAACCATCGGCGCAGGTCCGGAAGTCCTGCACCGGCTGCGCGGCAATGACATCTCCTTCATCTTCCAGGAACCGATGGTCTCTCTCAACCCCCTCCATACCATCGAGAAGCAGATCGGCGAGAGCCTGACGCTCCACCAGAAGATCACCGGTGCCCGGGCACGGGAAAGGATCATCGAACTGCTCGACAGCACCGGCATCGACAACCCCGAGAGCCGGTTGAAATGCTATCCGCACCTGCTCTCCGGTGGTCAGCGACAGCGGGTCATGATTGCCATGGCGCTGGCCAACCGGCCCGACCTGCTCATTGCCGACGAACCGACAACCGCACTTGACGTGACGATCCAGGCCCAGATCCTGGAATTGCTCAACGAGTTGAAGGCAGGGCTGGGCATGAGCCTGCTGTTCATCACCCATGATCTCAACATCGTTCGCAGCATGGCGGACCGGGTCTACGTCATGAAGGAAGGGCGCGTGGTCGAGTCGGGACCGAAGGACAGGATATTCGAATCACCCGATCACCCCTATACCCGGCTCCTGCTCGCCGCCGAGCCATCCGGCGAGCCGGAACCGATCCCCCGGAAGACCGAGGTGGTCATGGATGTCTCGGATCTGAGAGTCTGGTTTCCGATCCAGCGGGGTGTCCTGCGCAGGACAGTCGGGCATGTCAAGGCAGTCAATTCGGCGACATTTGCCGTGCGGCGCGGCGAGACGGTCGGAATTGTCGGCGAGTCGGGGTCCGGAAAGACAACCCTGGCGATGGCGACATTGCGGTTGATATCATCGACCGGCAATATCCGCTTCTTCGACCGCGACCTGCATCCGCTGCGTAGCGGCGACCTGCGCCTCGTGCGCCGCGACATGCAGATGGTCTTCCAGGATCCCTTCGGCTCGCTTTCGCCCCGCATGACCATCGAACAGATCGTGTCCGAGGGCCTCGAGGTTCACGGGACCGGACTCGCCCGGTCCCGACGAGCCGCCACCGAGAAGATACTCGACGAGGTCGGCATCGACCCGGCGATGATGGAACGCTACCCCCACGAGTTCTCAGGTGGTCAGCGACAGCGGATTGCCATCGCCAGAGCGATGATCCTCAAGCCCAAGCTGGTGGTCCTGGATGAACCGACATCGGCCCTGGACCGGACCGTCCAGGCACAGATTGTCGACCTCTTGCTCGGTCTTCAACAGAAATACCAGCTGGCCTACATCTTCATCAGCCATGACTTGCGGATCGTCAGGGCGCTGTCCCACAAGATCCTTGTCCTGAAGGATGGCGATGTCGTCGAGTCCGGAGAGTCCGAGGACATATTCCGGAAGCCCAGATCCGACTATTCGCGACGGCTGCTCACGGCGGCATTCGACATGAGAACCGTCGAGGGCGATGAACCCGTCCAGCGGGCCGGATAACGGAGGTTGCCGCGGCCGGCTGCCCCAGGTCATGGATCCAGGTAATCCGGCACGATCAGGCGGAACGGGCCCTCATCCTCCTCGATTTCCGGGAACCGCGCCGTCGGTTCGAAGAAATAGTTGTCGGACACATCGTCATTGACCGAGGAAACCTCGCCAACCAGGCTGTCGCCATCATGCCCCCAGAATGCATGCGCACAACCCGGCTCCAGCGTAATTGACGCCCCCTTCTCCACCAGCACGATTCCACCAGCCTCCACTTCGTGACGGGCCCCGTCCATTCGAACCGTGACCGGGCGCTCCCGGTCAAGGCACGAGTTCCGGTCAAGGCAGAACAGTTTGACGGCCAGCGGGGCACCGCCGCGGACAATGATGTCCTCCGTTTTCTGCCGGTGGTAATGCATCAGCGCCACCTGCCCGGCCCGGGATACCAGAATCTTCTCGGCATAGGGAACACCGAGTCGTTTGCCATCCTGGTCACGTCCGCCATTCCTGAGCGTGAACAGCACCAACCCCTCGGCGGCGAAGTTCCCCTTGCCGAAATCCGTGATGTCCCATCCGAGACCGGTCTTCCGCATTTCGCGGGTCTCGGCTGCACGATCCAGCCACTGCTCGATGGGCCAGTCGGCAAAGGGCGGAAGATGAAATCCGTGCCTGCGGATCATGTCGCCGGCCTGGCGGATGGCCGCATTGATTTCCGACCGCTTCATCTCTGCTCCCCTGTTCCCGCGACCGTTCAGTCAGCATTCGCTCTCGCCGGATGCAGCGGGAACAACTGCCCTCGCATGCTGACCGGCCACGCTAGGAGCCTGTCGAAATACCGGCATTGAAAGCGGTGTCCATGGCGTCTGAATGCCTGCACATCTTCATCGGCTCCGGGTCGAATTTCACCGGTGACCGGCGCCCGGCCCCACCTCGGCGGCCAGCCTTGCCGACAATTCTGCCTGCCAGGGCTGCAATTCCGGTCGAATTCGGCTAAATTCCTGTTCTCAAGCCATGCTCCTTTGCCCTTCATGCCGCCGAATGTCCGCCCAACAGCAGCCGGTGCATGCGCTTCAGGTTCCATGACGTGCAGACCAGGCTCCACTCGCCGTGTACAGCCTCGATGCCGCGCAGGCTGAACTGGTCAAGGCCCATGACCCTCTTGATGATTCCGAAGACCGGGCGGGCGGCGGCCTTGCGCTTCGCATGGATCCGCTCCCCTTCGGCAGAGCCCATCCGGTGCTTCATCCGCTCAACCGCATCGGCATCGGCAGGAGGCTCTGTCACCGGCACCCTTCTCTCCCGGAGTGGACGGTTGTGGTGCTGCCGGCCGGAAGCAATCAGGGGCTCGATGCCCCGATCGTCGCACAATTCAACATTGGCGCGGCTGAAATATCCGGTATCGGCGACGATGCCGGCCGGGCTGCCGACATCCTCGAGCGCGGCAAGCGCCGGTGCCGTCCCGTCGACATCATTCGGTCTCTGGCTGACATGGGCATGGACAATGAGGTGGCTGCCATGGTCCACCGATGCCCGGGCGCCCAAGGCCTGCTCGAAGCCTCCGGATGACGGCATGATCCGCGAATCCGGGTCGGTGAAACTGATCTGGTCCCTGGGGCGGGGGCCCGGCACCGGCGGCTTCGGCGGCCTGCCGCCGAGCTTGCCTCCCCGTTCCCGTTCCTTCTGGCGCCGCTCCTGCATCTTCTCCTCGCATGCCGCCTGTTCGGCTGCATGGCGGGCCGCGGCGCGGGCCTCGATCTCCTTCCTGGCCTCGGCGATCTTCGCCAGGCGCTCTTGCCGGCGCCCGAGTTCCTCGGGAATGTCGAGAGCGCACTCCTGCTCGTCCGCCACCTCGGCCAGTTCCAGCAGCCGGGCGACCTCCGCCTTCAGCTGCGCCTCGATGCGTTCCATATGCGCATGGCTCATCGCCCGGTGGCGGCTGGCATTGGCCTTCACCCTGGTGCCATCGAGGCTGACATGGCCAAGCTTCAGCATGCCCATGGTGCCGGCAATCGACAGCACCTGGACAAACAGCTCCTGCAGGGCAGGCAGGTGGCGCTTGCGGAAACGGGCAATGGTGTCATGGTCGGGATGCAGATTGCCGGTGACATGGCGCACCGCCACCGAGTCATGCGTCGCCGCTTCCAGCTTGCGGCTCGAATGCACGCCGGTTGAATAGCCGCAGAACAGCAGCGCCGTCATCATCACCGGGCACCAGGCCGGCTTGCCGCCATGCCGGTAGACGCCGGTGATCTTGTCCAGATCCAGGGATTCGACGATCTCGACGACAAAGCGGGCCAGGTGATCGTCCGGCAGCCACTCCTGGATCGAAGGTGGCAACAGCCAGACCTCGTCACGATTGGCCCTCTGGAACCTGATCGAACCGACATCATCCTCCAGACTGTTCATTCACTGCCCGATACTACCATATCTTGTGAAAAAAGACAGGAAATCACTGCAAATCCATGGCCAAATCCGACAGGCTCCTAGAGCGATGAACTGCTGATGACCTCGCATTTCATGTCGCGGGCGCGCAACCGGCCGCAGGCAACCTCCGCATTCGACCGCGACATCCCTTCGAATCGCGCCGTGAATGCTCCGTTGCCCTGGATGACGGTTCGCCGTGCATTTCCCAGTGAACTGAAATCGACCAACGCCGCCTTCAGGAGATGATGGGTTGCCTTTTCACTGGTGTTGAAACTGCCGACCCCGACCGCCCAGACCGACTCGTCCTGGCCGTACGGGGATGCCGGTTTTCCAGGGGGCACCGGGCGTCGCAAGGGGCGCTCGTAATCGATTGCAAACGTCTCCGGGCCCTGCTTGAGGCTGGCAAGAATCTCGAGGGCCGGCCCCACATCGCCTTCACCTTCCAGGAATGCGGCAAGCGTGGACTCCAGGCTGGCAACAGCCAGCGTTCCGACATCCGACTCGCTGCCCGGCAGGAAGCCCGTGTCGTCATGAATCGCCACGTCGGTCTGATCAAGGGATTCAAAGACTGCACCGGCAACTGCCTCGATGTCCGCCGGCCGCCGCCGCCGCCGCTCGGCCTGATCTACCGACACATCAACCCGCCGTATCTTGCCGAATACCGGCTCGAGCCTTGCCGGCTTCCAAAGCTCGACATGCGTGGCCGCCCTGGCAAAACCGCGGTCCATCAGTTCGGCGACATGCTGGTTCCGTGTCTTGGCACTGCGACCACCGAATACCGTGACAATGATCCGTTTCGGGCCTCGCGCCGCCGAGGCCACCAGGTTGAATCCCGCCTTGCTGGTGTAGCCGGTCTTGATGCCGTCGGCGCCCTTGTAGGCATTCAGGAATCGCCGATTGGTATTTCGAACCGTCGTTGACCCGACATGAGCCGATCGTCGCGAAAACAGGTTGTAGTATTCGGGGTAGTCATAGATGACCCGCCGTCCGAGCAGCGACATGTCCCTTGCCGTGGAGAGATGGCCTTTCTGGGTCAGCCCATGCGCGTTCCTGAACGTCGTGTTCGACATCCCCATCGCTCTTGCGGTCCGCGTCATGCGGTCCGCAAAATCCTTTTCGCTTCCCGAGATTGCCTCGGCAATGGCCGTGGCCGCATCATTGGCCGACCTGATTGCGGCAGCCCGGATCAGGTATCGCAGCGAGACCCGGGAGCCCGCCCTGAGGTAGAGCTTCGACGCCGGTTCACTGGCAGCGAATTTCGAAATCCTGACCGGGTGGTCCAGGGAAATCTCGCCATTCTCGACCGCCTGGATGACAATATAGACGGTCATCATCTTGGTCAGCGAAGCCGGGTTGAGAATCTTGTCCGGGTTCTCGGAGAAAAGAATTCGGCCGCTTCGGGCATCCATGACAACGGATGCATAATTGGAGGCAAGGGAATCCCTCGCCGTCAGCGATATGGTCAACGCGGCCAGCAACACCAAAGTCGCGCCACGCCACGAGGCACCGCGTGCCATGAACATGAGACGTATCAATCCTGCACCATTTACAACCTTTTCCTGCCATGCAGCAGGAATTGAACTGCTCCTCAACCCGACGGCGCCAATTCTTCGTCAGCTACTCGTCAGATGGGCAAACTAGCATGAAACTCCGGCAAGGACATCAAAAAAATTGAGATTGGCACATCAGGCGGTCGCCTGGCCCGCCTGATCCCGGTTCAGGATTGATGAAATCAGTTCCGGAATCTCGTGCAATCCGGCTACAACTCCGAATCGCGGATGGCCGCTCGGCACCTCCGCATGTTCCAGTTCCCAGGTCAGTTCATGAGGTATCAGGATGCCCCAACACCCCGCCTCCAGGGCCGGTATGACATCAGACTTCACCGAGTTTCCGATCATCATCGCCGATTCGGGTCCGGTTCCGTATTCGCTAAAGGTGCTGCGGTAGATTTCGGGCGACTTGTCACTGACAATCTCGATTCCGTCGAACAGCTCGCCAAGTCCCGACTGGGCAAGCTTGCGTTCCTGGTCGAGCAGGTCGCCCTTGGTCACCAGCACCACCGCATGCCTGCTGGCAACATCGCAGATCACCTTTTCCGCCCCCGGCAACAACTCGATCGGATGAGCCTGCAGCTCCTGTCCAAGATCGATGATCTGCCTGATCACTGCCGGTGGAACCCGGTTATCGGTGATTTCGAGTGCGGTCTCGATCATCGACAGCACGAATCCCTTGATACCAAAACCGTATCGCCTGAGATTCTTCTGCTCGGTCTCCAGGAGCTTGCGTTTCAGATCCTGGCAGGTGGAGAATTCCGACAGGATGGAGATGAAACTGTCCTCGGTGACCCGGAAGAATTTCTCGTTCTGCCACAGCGTATCGTCGGCATCGAAGCCGATAGCCGTCAACTCGGTCATTCCACCCCAGAGCTTTGCCAAGTCGATGATAGTCAACTATATTGATCATGCACTCAAGCAGGTATTGATGGATTCCGCCGTGCCTCGAATTCCCGAAGAAAACGACGGTGACAACCGGACGGATGCCGGAACTTCCGTGCTGACCCGGGCCCGGCCGAAGGTTGAACGCGCCCCGATGTACAAGGTCATTCTGCTGAATGACGACTACACGCCGATGGAATTCGTGGTCGCCATACTCGAGCACATCTTCCAGATGCAGCGCGACCGGGCATTTTCCCTCATGCTTGACATCCACAACACGGGAGTCGGAATCGCCGGCGTGTTCACTCATGAAATCGCGGAAACCAAGGCCAACCAGGTCATGGCTGCCGCCAGAAACAACGAGCATCCGCTGCGATGCACGATTGAAAGGGATTAACCCGGGACCCACCTGCAACCGGGCCAGACAAATCGATGCCGCCAACCGGGTCCGTCCTGGGACCGCGGCCTGCCCGGCTGACGACAGGAAGCGTCATCGGCAGATCATGGCATTGGACAAGTGAATCACTCAATGGAACGCAAGACCGCAGTAGTGACCGGGGCGGCGAGCGGGGTCGGCCTCGCAATTGCCTTTCAACTGGCCGAACAGGGTGCAAACGTCATGTTTGCCGATTATGACCAGCAATTGCTCAAATCCGAACTTGACCCGAGTGGGGACAATGTCGACCTGTTTGTCGGTGACCTGCAGGACCACCTGACCCAATCCAATCTCCTGGCGGCAACAGCCGAACGGTTTGGCCGGATCGACATCCTGGTCAATGCCAGCCGAAGGATGATGACCTCGTCACATGACGACCTCAAGCCGGACATTCTTGACGAGATGTTCAGCCGGAACCTGCGTCAACACTACACGTTGTCCCGGCAGGTGGCCCGGTATTTCACCGGGCAGGATCCCCTGCCATCCCGACCAGCCGAGCTGGCCGGTTCAATCGTCAATGTCACGTCGATCGCCGCCGACCGGCTCCATCCGGACCTTGTCGAGTATTCGGTGTGCTGTGCGGCGCTCGAGCAACTTACCCGTTCGCTGGCACTTGCCTTTGCCGAATTGCGAATCAACGTCAACGCGGTGGCGTTCGGCTCGGTGATGAGCGGAAATCTTCAGCGGAAAACCCTGGAGAATCCGGATATCCGCGAATGGATCGCTGCCGCCACGCCACTTGGCCGCGTTGCAGAAGCGACCGAAGTCGCAAATGCGGCGGCGTTCCTGGTCTCGGGTGCGGCCAGCTTCATGACCGGCCAGATCCTGACCATTGATGGAGGCCGTTCGCTACTTGACCGGTACACCGAGCCGCATCACTGAGCCATGGCCGGGCCCTGGCTACGATTTGGTATCCAGCTTGAAGCCTTCGAGATCGGCATAGGGTGATTGCGGCTTTTGCGGTTTCAGCGATTCATCGACAGTTGCAAGAACCTGCCCCTTTTCCTGGATCTGCTTCTTCTTCTCGGCAGACACCCTTTCCGCCGCCCGGACGACCGCTTCATCGAGATCAAGCTGCCTGCAAAGCCCCAGGGCAACCGGATCAGTCGGCTGGATATTGTTGATATTCCAGTGAGTCCTGTCCCGCACCGCCTCAATCGTGTTCTTGGTGGTGCGGACCAGCGCCTTGATCTGGGCAATCGACAACTCGGGGTGATTCTTCAGCAACCAGGCGATTGCTGCCGGTTGATCCTGGCGCTTGGAAAGCGGCGTGTAGCGCGGTCCCTTCCGTTTCTTTGGCAGATCGACCACCGGCGCCTCCGTCATCCGGAGCGAGTGATTCGGATCTTCCTGGCCCAGATTCAGCTCTTCTGCCGAGAGTTGATTGTTCTTGAGCGGGTCAAATCCAAGGATGCCGGCAGCGACCTCGCCGTCGGCGACTCCCTGGACCTCCAGCTCATGCAATCCGCAAAACTCGGCGATCTGCCGGAACGTCAATGTCGAATTATCGACCAGCCACACCGCGGTGGCCATTGCCATAATGGGTTTGTTTGGCATTTCACCCGATCTCCACAGGTTTCGCGATCATGATGGCTGGCCGATCGATGGGCCATCATCGCCCCGGCACGCAAAATCTGAATAAACACCATTGACGGGACAATAAACCCCCTAATGCAGTGACGATTCGAGACCCGTCCTCCTGGCCTGCAGGTCCAGGACCGGGAAATGACGGATCTATCCCGTGGTCAGGACGATCTTCCCCACATGGTCCGAACTCTCCATCCGACGATGGGCATCGGCAGCCCTGGCAAGCGGAAACTCGGAATCCATGACTGGTGCAATGGCCCCCGACTCCAGCAGGGGCCAGACCACCCGCTCAAGATCTTCGGCAATTCCGGTCTTGGCAATGTCCGATTGCGGCCGCAAGGTGCTGCCGGTCATGGTCAACCGCCTGGTCATGATCGGGGCGAAGTTGAGTTCGACCTTCGGGCCTTGCAGGAACGCGATCTGCACCAGTCTTCCGTCATCTGCCAGCGCCTTGATGTTCCTGGGAATATAGCTGCCGCCAACCATGTCGAGGATGACATTCACGCCCGCCCTGCCGGTCAGGCTGCGGATGATTTCGACGAAATCAGCTTCCCGGTAGTTGATCGCCCGGTCAGCTCCCAGCCTTTCACATTCCCGGCACTTTTCGGCCGAGCCGGCGGTCGCAAACACCCTGCTTCCCAGCGTGGCGGCAAGCTGTATGGCCATCGTTCCGATGCCGGACGATCCGCCATGCACCAGGAATGTCTCACCCGCCTGCAGCCGGCCCCGGACAAAGACATTGCTCCAGACAGTGTATGCCGTCTCGCACAGGGCCGCGGCCTCCTTCATTCCCAACCCGCTAGGGACCGGCAATGCATGGCCGGCAACGGTTTCCGAATACTCGGCATATCCGCCACCGGGAAGCAGGGCGCAAACCCGGTCGCCTTCCTTCCAGCGAACCACGCCCTTCCCGACCGCGGCCACCTCGCCCGCTGATTCAAGCCCGGGCAATTCCGAAGCGCCGGGCGGAGGGTTGTAGAGTCCGGACCGCTGCAGCAGGTCGGGCCGATTCACGCCGGCTGCAACATTGCGTATGACGATATTGCCATGGCCGGGTGCCGGAATTGGCCGCTCCGCCGACCGAAGCACCTCCGGCCCGCCAGCCTTGCTGATTTCGACAACATGCATGGTCATGATGGTCAGTCCCGCGAGACCGGCCTGAGCCAACCGGGATATCTTTCCGGCCGATGTGCCGGCGGGCGGACAAACCGCAGACAGTTGTCAATCCTAATCATCAGTTCCGTCCCTCCGGGAGCCCGACGCAAGCCTGATTTCAGCTTTTCCAGCTGCATGACGTTGTCAATTCGCCTGTCGACGAATTCGCCGGTTGCCGTGCCATCGCCGGAATCGCCAAGCCAGTAGAGTACCGAACTGGCCAGCACGGCCGACAATGTCGCCCGTTTCGAATACCAGTTGATGTCATCCGACTGGTCGCCCAGGAATACCCAGATCCTGTCGGAGGTATGCCACAACGCCCTGGCCCCGGCCTGTCCATTGACCGGCAAGGCAAAGAATGCCAGCATTTGCCGGACCACCTCGCGGTGCCCGGTCGCCATCTCCAGCCTGGTCTTGACGGCAAGGGCGATTCGGTCCCGCATCCGCATGGACGCCAGATCCAGCTCCTCCAGGCGCCCGACCATGAGTTCGTCACCCCATTTCTGGAACTCGACCACCAGGTCACGAACACCGCCCGGACAGGCATGCATGGCATCGGTCGCCTCGATGTCCAGGGCCCGGCAGGCCATTTCAAGAGTGGATTTGCGCCAGCCTTCAAACGGCACGATTTCAAGGGCTTTCAGCATCAACTGCCGGCGCAGACCCGGCAGGTCATCGATCGCGGATGCAGGATCTTCCATTCTCTTTCACTCGGCAACCTGAAACAGGACGTCCCCGACCCTACCGGAAAACAGAGCCGATTTGAACCATCAACCTGTGGGCCAGACCGCAACCCGCCCCGAGGGTTCGGCGATTACCTCCTGCCCGCCCGCAACCACGTTCAGCCAGCGGCGTAGCGTATGCGGCAACAGGCAGTGTCGACAAGGTCCCCGGCGCTCCCGCAACCAACACCGCCGGCTACATCCGGCAGTCGCGGTCAATCATCGCCGCCCATCCGCTCGGCTTGGCGTGCCAACCCGCCTTGATGGAAATCCCGCTCCTCCCTCATCCCGCCGATCCCGGCTTTCGGCTTCCGGGCCGCGGTCTCCTGCTTGCCGTCGCGCTTCGAGGCAGGATTCGCGAACACCGTGCGCAGACCCTTCACCTCCCGCCGTTTCCGGACATTCACGAGGTTCGGGTGCACGTCGTGGCGGGCCGAGTTCGTCTCATCCCTGCAATCGGCTGATGGCCGGCAACAGGCTGTGGACGGAGGTCGAGAAGGCTGCTATAGGCCACGGATTGACAGATCAATTTTGGCCGCCAAGACAGGCAAGGGAGCTCCATGCAGGTTCAAGTCCGCGACAACAATGTCGATCAGGCACTTCGGGTCCTCAAGAAGAAGTTGCAGAGGGAAGGTGTGTTCCGGGAAATGAAACTCCGGCAGCATTACGAGAAGCCGTCGGAAAGAAAGGCCCGGGAACGGGCTGAGGCAATCCGTCGCGCACGGAAACTGGCCCGCAAGCGGGCGTTGCGGGAAGGCGGCTGAACGGGCGGACAGCAGTTGCCGGTTGTCAGCGGGTAATCATTGAAAATCGGGTGTCGGGACGGTCCGTGTCACGGGTCGATTGCCGGGATATGTGCCTGCTTCAACTGTTGAAGACAGCCAGAAACACCAGCACCATCACGGATACCACGCAAACCCAGGCCGAGAATCTGACAAACCCGGCAAAATTCCGCTGGTGTTCGCCGATGTCCATCGAGCCGTGCTGGTATTCGCTCATTCCCATTCCCCATTCTCGTTGCCGGAAATTCGCCCCGGAGATTTCACCGGACCCCTCCTGCCGCAAATGGCCGGCAATTTCAACCGGTCGGCAGTCGAAAATGCACGACCGCGCATCCACATCATTGGACGAGAATACTCACGGGGTGCCGAGATGGTGAGGATGTGGGCGTGCCTGGTGTTCCGATTGGCGATATCGCGTATTTGTCGACAAAGTTTGTTCCCTGTCATTTCCCGAACTCCGTCGCCTTACGGCATCCGAAGTTGTCGTCCTGGCAAGGTCGGAAGACATTGAATTTGGCGTCTGGCGGTGTTCTGGAGTCTCTTTCACGTGGCGTCCAGCATGAAGGACCGTGGCTGAGGATTGGTGCGACCGCTGTTGCGAAGGACCATCAGAGCGCAATTTGGCTTCTTGACCGGCACAACGATTCAGTTTCCTGCCTGGCTCCGGCAGAAGCATGATTGTTATGTCAGTGCCTTCAGGACAAGATGGAATGAATATGAATACTGGCATGGCAGTTACGCTCGCCCTGCTTTCTGCCGTACCGTTGTTGTCATTGAACATGTTCTTGCCTTCGTTGGGGGTGATGGCGGATGACTTTGGGGTCGGGTATGATTCAATTGCATTGACTTTCTCGTTGTACCTTGCGTTTACGGCGATCTTTCAAGTCTGTTCGGGAATTCTGGCTGACAGGTTTGGACGTAAATCTGTCTTGATCTGGTGTATGCTTATTTTTTCGATTTCTTCTGTCTTGTGTTTTCTTTCAGAGAGCTATTTGTCCTTCTTGGTATTCAGATGCCTGCAGAGCTCCATCGTTTCGGGAATGGTTTTGTCGCGGGCAATTGTCAGAGACCTGTTTGATAGACTGAAGACAGCGAAAATTCTGGGCTACATTGCAATGGCAATGAGCCTGGCGCCGATCCTTGGCCCTCTCTTGGGCGGCATCCTGGCGGAGCTGGGTGGTTGGCGACATATCTTTGTCGTTTACTCTCTGGCTGGAGTCTTGCTGCTTGGCCTGGTTTATCTTAATGTTCCCGAGACGAATGTACGTTCTGTGAGTCCAGAGGATTCACCTTGGGGTTCTGCGTTCGTGCTCTTTCTCGATTTCAGATTCTGGCAATATACTTCAATCATGACGCTGGCGACGGGTACGTTTTATGTCTTTACCAGCGGTGTGCCGATTGTTGCTTCGAAGCAGTTCACGATGAGTCAGGCCGAAATCGGATTGGGTCTGGGGACAATAACCGTCGGATTTCTGGCCGGAAGTTTCGCTTCGGGAAGGCTGCTTGAATGTTGCAATCCGCAATCGGTGATCCTGTGGGGTCGTATCGCGGCCAGTTCCGGTTTGGCAATTTGCGCCTGCTTGTTTTGGGCCGGGTGGGAAATGCCGGGGGTTCTCTTTGGATGCACGTCCCTGGTTGGATTTGGCAACGGTCTGACCATGCCAAGTGCAAGTGCCTCGGTCATGTCTGTGCGCAAGGATCGGGCTGCCAGCGCGTCTGGTCTTTCGGATGCGGTGGTCGTGATCGCAGGTGCGGTGGCCGCGTCGTTGACGGGGCATGTTCTTGATGCCGTTCCAGATGCGTTTGTCCTGGTGTGTTTGATGTTGCCGTTGGCGATTGTCAGTCTAGCCATTTCAGTGTTGACGACCTTGCATGTCGACAAGTTCAAGGCTGAGGATTGATTGTCGCGACGTGATTGAGCTGGTCCCGCCAGACAGCAGGGGATGTCCACCCGGAGACCTTCGTTGGATCGGACCCAGGGAGCATCGTGCCCGGTGCATGTGTTGGCAAGGACATCAGGGTCCGGTCGCTCGACCGGTTGAAAACACGGAAATGGGCGGCATCGGGACGCCTGACAGCCGACGACGTCTCGTGCCTGTCCGGTGTGACCCGGGGCAGACACAGCTTGTGGCGCGAGCGCCAAGATGTTTCAGGCATCGTCGCACCCGGGCAATTGGCCGATATCGACGCCAGGACCTTGCCGGGCAGATGGACAGATCCGGATACGGGTCTGATGCTGGCCAGCTGCCGGCACCATGCCGGCAAGCATGACATGGAACTGCCCCAGTGCTTGGATGACTTTCCCGGCGATTTCGATGGTGCTGAGGGTGAGCGCATGCGCGCCCATCCACGGGAGAAACTGCCGGTCTCTCCGGAGTTCAGCACCGAGCAGCGCAAGTGGTACGCGCAGGTCGGCCTTGTGACAATGGACATCCATGACATGACGCGCAGTCTCGGCATCGAGCCATACGGCAGCCTGTCGCCGTTCTTGGGGAACCGGCATTCGACAGCCTGAATTGTCGGACCCGTCCGGGCCGGCCATCCATCCGCAATTCACCGGAAGCGATGGAGTGGACGCCCCCTCCGAACGGCGTCAAGATGCGCCAGAGAAAACGCCAGTCCAGCTGCGCGTGAAATCGACGGAGGAAACGTCCATGGAACACACTACCATCATCGGCATCGACATATCAAAGCGAAGCTTCCAGCTTCACGGTGCAACTGCAGACGGCCAGCCGGTCTTCCGCAAGACGGTCTCGCGCGGCAGGTTCCTGGCCTTCCTCTGCAAGCTGCCATCCTGCCTGGTGGTGATGGAGGCCTGCGGCGGTGCCCGTCACCGGGGCCGCCAGATCATCGGATTTGGCCACGAGTGCAAGCTGATCCCGCCGGTCTACGTGAAACCCTTCGTCAAGCGCCAGAAGAATGACCGGAACGACGCAGCAGCGATCGCCCGCACCGCTCAGCGCCCGACCATGCGCTTCGTGGCGGTGAAACCCGAGGAGGCCCAGGCCGATGCCATGCTGTTTCGGACCCGGGCACTCATGGTCCGGCAGCGCACGCAGACCATCAATTCGCTCCGGGGCCACCTGGCCGAATTCGGCGTGGTGGCGCCGAGGGGCGTGGCCGGTGTCGTGAAGCTTCGGCAGGAGCTGGCGGAAGTACAGGAGCCACCACCCGAGCAGGTGGCAGCGCTGGCCGAGCTGCCGTTCACGCGGATCGCCTCGCTCTCCGGGCAGATCACCGGCCTCGAGCAGCAGATCCGGGTCCGGGCCAGGGAGCGAGACGAGTTCAGGCGGCTGATGACCATCCCGGGCATCGGTCCGATCTGCGCCATGGCCGTGCATGCCTTCGCACCGCCGATGGCGAGCTTCCGCCGTGGCCGGGACTTCGCGGCCTGGGTCGGGCTGACACCCCGGGAACATTCGACAGCCGGCCGGCAGCTTCCGGGACGGATCACCAGGATGCGGCAGCGGGACCTCAGGCAGTTGCTGGTCCTCGGTGCAACCTCGGTGCTCCGCCATGCGCCGAGAGGCGAGGCGCTCAAGGATCCCTGGCTTGCCAGGATGATCGCCGGGAAGCCGCCGAAGCTGGTGGCGGTGGCGCTTGCCGGCAAGATGGCGCGCATGATCTGGGCGCTGTCGGTGAAGAACGAGGATTACCGGGCACCGGCGGCGATGGCCGCGGCGGCGTGACTGCCTGGAAACGAAAGCTGCCGGGAAAGGAGAGGCTCTACTTCCCGGAACGGAATACCGGGTGCTGCAGGCACGGCCCTGACGGCCTGATCTGCGGATGATCCCGGTTGGTGCGGTGAGGACGACAGACAACATAGGGGCAAAAGGTCATTGAAGACGGGGTCGGAAAAACCAGCACCTGACGCAGGGCTTCGAGCCCGTGGAAGCGATTTGGATCCGATCCACGAACACCATACGGGCCCGCGGCGAATGAATGCTGCATCGAGAGGCCGGACATACGACCGTACCCTGACCGCATGCCACATGATGTCTGAAATCCAGCTTGCACTACCGGGGGCGTCCACATACGGCAGGAGAGTGGAGGCGGCCCGGGGTGTCATCCATCAGGGGAGCTCCATACCCGAAGCATTGACGTGCACCCGCAATTCGGTTTCAGGATCACTCTGCATTGCCGGCCTTCCAGTACCAGGCACCGTCTTCGCCGCGAAACCTGGATATCCGGCCAGACCGCAAAAGATGGTTCAGATGGGCAACCGATTCGGCCAGCGCCAGCCCGAATTCGCCCTGCCCGACCTCCCGCTTGAACAGGTACCGGAAACACTGGATGGCGGTTCTCGGCTGTTCAAGCACGTCAACCAGCCGTTCAAGCGCCGAAACATGATTGTCGACAAGCTGCCTGAGCCGCAGCGCAAGCCCTGAATAGGGAAGCTTGTGACCGGTCAGGATCAGCGGGCGGTTGTCGGCAATCTCCTGGAAACGCCGGCATGACTCCATCCAGTCCGCCAGCGGGTCGGCATCGGGTTCGGTGGCGAAGACACCGATATTGGGTGAAATATCGGCCAGGAACTGGTCGCCTCCGATGACAAGGTCACCCTCCCGGCTCCAGAATGTCGCGTGTTCGGGGGCATGCCCGCCTCCTGTCCGCACATCCCACCTCCGTCTTCCGAATTCGATGCATTCACCGTCTTCGATTCGCCGGAACCCTGTCGGAATCGGATGGACAATATCGACAAAATTGAAGGGCCTTTCCTTCGTTCGGGCAGCAAGCATGCTGCCGGTTACACCTGCATCGCGCATGAAGCTGATGGTCTCCGGGGTGTATTCGGACTGAACGTCGAGGGTCAGCATCCTTGCCATCAGCCATGCCACCCGGGTTGCCAGGATCTCGGCGCCGAATTCCGATTTGAACCAGCCGGCAAGACCGACATGGTCGGGGTGGTGATGCGTGAGGATCACTCTCCTGACCGGCAGCCCCGCCAGCGGGCCGGACATTGCCTGCCGCCAGAGCTTCCGGGTTGTCGCAGTATCAACCCCGGTATCGACAATCGTCCAGCCCTGCGAATCACGACATGCAAAGACGTTGACATGATCCAGGGCCATGGGAAGCGGAAATCTCAGCCACAGGGTGTGATCATCGATCTCGATCCCTTCGCCCGGCCGCGGCGGGCGCGACCAGGGAAACCGGATGGCCTCCGGCTCCGCTGCCGAATCAACTCGTGAAGTCGTCATCGGCAAGGTCGAAGAGATCGTCGGCACCGCTCCTCGCCTCCCGGCAATGCCAGGTGCAGGCAGGAAGGATGCGGTCCACATAGGTCCTGGCAAGGGCCGTCCTCGGCCCGCGGCCGCCGCATGCGACGCTGGCCTGAAGGTGAAAACACGAACCCGTCAGGATGGCCAGGGCATGGAGATAGGGCAAGGATCCCGCCAGAAGCAGGTCCCGGTCCTGCTGTTCGGCCAGCCAGGCGGTCGCTTCCCTCACCTCCCCGATGGCTGCACCGATCCTGGCGGTCATGCCAGGTACAACCGGCTCCGCATGGGCAAGATCATTCTCCAGTTCGACCAGCAGGCAAATGGCATCCTCGCCATGGTTTCGCAGCCGGCGGGTGACCAGGTCGATGGCCTGGATCCCGTTGCTGCCTTCGTAGATTGTCGCCACCACGCTGTCGCGCAACAGTTGACCCACCCCGGTCTCCTCGACATATCCCATGCCGCCGAACACGGCGATTGCATGCGATGCCGCCCGGACGCCGACCTCCGATCCATAGACTTTTGCCACCGGTGTCAGCAGCGAGACCCGCCTGTGCCAGAACGAATCGCCGGTTGCTTCCGCCATGTCGATGGCCAGCGCGCAGCTGGCACAGATGGCCCTGGCTGCAAACAACTCCGCCTTCATCAACCCGAGCAGGCGGCGAATATTGGCATGATCGATGATTGCCCCGGTGCCGCCCTTGCGGACCGGCACTCCCTGCCTCCTGGTCGATGCGTGATCTGCCGCCAGCCACAGGGCAGTCTGCGCAACTGCAACTCCCTGGCATCCGACACCAAGCCTGGCCATGTTCATCATGGTGAACATGGCCGACAACCCGGTCTCGCCAGCCCCGATCATCCAGCCTTCCGCATTGTCGAATTCGACCACCGCGGTCGGTGAACCATGCAGACCGAGCTTCTGTTCAAGCGATCGAATCCGGACCTCGTTTCTCCTTCCCGGCTTTCCATGATCGTCGGGAATGAATTTCGGCACCAGGAACAGGGACAGCCCCCTGGTTCCGGACGGCGCGCCGGGCCTGCGGGCCAGGACGAGGTGACAGACATTTTGGCAAAAATCGGCATCAGCCCAGCTGATGAAGACCTTCTGGCCCGACAGGTGGTAGCTGCCGTCGGCCGCTTCCCGGGCAGTACTGCGTATCGAACCGACATCCGACCCGGCCGCGGGCTCGGTGATGTTCATGGTCCCGATCCAGTCGCCGCAAACCAGCCGCGGCAGGTAGACCTTCCTGATCCTGGCCGATGCATGCGCCTCGAGCGTCCGGATCTGGCTCTGGGTCAGCATGATGCTCAACCCCAGCGGCATGCAACCGCTGTTGAACATTTCATTGGCGGCATTGGCCAGCAGGAACGGCAGCCCGGCTCCGCCATGCTCGAGGCTGGCCGACATGCCCACCCAGCCGCCGGCCGCGATCTGCCGATAGGCGGAGGAGTATCTTGCCGGCGTTCTGACAATACCGTTTTCCAGCCGGGGCGGGTCGATGTCGCCAACCCGTCTCAGCGGTTCGATGACATCCCGGGCGAGAGCGCCTGCAGCCTCGAGAATACTCCGGCATTCCTCGCCGTCCGGCCCGTCCGACAGGCTGTCGAGACGCGACTCATCAGCGCCGATGACGCTGTCGAACAGGAAACGGAACTCGTCGACGGGTGGCTGGTAGGGCATTGAATGGCTTGCGAAGCTGCGGGAAAGGGAAACGGGCTCGGAATTCTGGCGTGGCGCGGCCAGCTTGGGTATTAGACGATGGCAGGAAGGCGCGTCCACCAGATAAGGATGATCGGCAATTGGAAACCCGGATACTTTCGGCCAGCCGAAAGGACATCGAGACAGCCCGCCGATATCTCGCCGAGGGCAGCCTGGTCGCATTTCCCACCGAGACCGTCTACGGGCTCGGTGCCGACGCAACCTGCCCGGATGCGATTGCCGGGCTTTACCGGGCCAAGCAGAGGCCGGCCTGCAATCCGCTTATCGTTCATGTCTCCTCCCGGGCGGCGGCAAGGGAACTGGTCGAATTCGACGAGATCTCGACCAGGCTTGCCCGGGAATTCTGGCCGGGACCCCTCACTCTGGTCCTGCCCAGGGCCCGGGGCTGCCGGATCGCCAGCGCGGTGACCGCCGGCCGAACGTGGCTTGCCCTGCGGGTGCCGGCCCACCCGGTAGCCCTCGAATTGATCGAATCGGTCGGGATCCCCGTTGCTGCCCCTTCGGCCAACAGATCGAACATGGTCAGCCCGACCTCGGCTGACCACGTGTTGTCGGATCTCAGCGGCCGGATCAGGGCAGTCATCGATGCCGGTCCCTGCCAACTCGGGCTCGAATCGACGGTGGTCCGGATCCATGGCGGCAAGCCGGAACTGTTGCGACCGGGCGCCCTGACCCCGGGAACGCTCGAACGGCATGCCGGGACCGGAGTCGAGACCGCGGACGACCAGCCGGAGTCGCTGTCACCGGGTCGGTTGCCGGTTCATTATTCGCCGAGGACCAGGGTGCGGATGAACGCATGCCGGCCCGGTGAGGACGAAATCTCGATCAGGATCGGCGAAGATCGTGTTCGGGCGGATTTCAACCTGTCTCCTGGTGCGGATCTCGAGGAAGCCGCCGCCGCTTTCTACCACGTGTTGCGATCTGCCGATTCGCTGGCACTGCGCACCGGGGCCGGCTCCATTGCCGTTGCCCCGCTGCCCGATACCGGGCTGGGCAAGGTCCTCAATGAACGCCTTCGGCGTGCCTCCGGCAGCTGGTCAGGCAGTTCCCCCGCCGGCGGCAAGCATGCCGGCACTGATTCCCAGTGACTTGATGGCCGCATCCCACATGGATTGTGGGGCCGTTCGGAACACCAGTTCGGACGTGGCGTCGCAAACCAGCCAGGCATGTCTCTCAAGTTCACCCTCCAGCTGCCCGGCTGCCCAGCCGGCATAGCTGACGACAATGATCCGGTCTTGGGGCCCTTCGCCCTTCGACAAGTCGTCGATGATGTCAGGGGTTGCGGTGACACAGAAATTGTCTGCGACCACATGCGTGGAGGGATACTCGGAACCATCCCCGGAGTGGATGACGATCACCTGTTCGGGATCGACCGGCCCGCCATCATGGAGGGGCAGGGTCAGCCGCTTCTCGTCATCGGAGCCGCCGGTCTGGGAAATGCTTCCGGCAATCTTGTTGACGACGATTCCCATGGCCTCCTGGTCGGTATGGGCCAGCATGTAGATGACGCTCCGCCTGAACCTCGGATCAGCCATGTCGGGCATGGCGATCAGCAGTTTGCCACCAAGATATCGTTCCGAACCGGTCATCGTGATCATCCCGGACTCCATGCTACAGGGCATATCTTAGCAAGCTTCACGCCGGTATCGAAAGCAATTCCTGACCTCACGAGCAGCTTCGTGTTTCGCGGTTGCTTTTTCGCTGCTCTACCGGTCTCCACACGGTGTCCCGGGAACAATATCGGGGCTTGTATCGACAGCCTGACAATACATGCGTGGCCAAGGCATCAATTTCACGGGTCGCAGGGGCGACCATCCTCGACGCTCCTCGCCATGCGGTTGCCCCGATCCCGGAAGCCGCGATGTCGTGGGCCGCGTCAGGATCCGCATGACCGCAAGCCGGGCATTGCCGAGATCGGTGAATTGCTTGCCGGCCGAAATGAACGAAACCGATGATGCATTGTCGCCACTGGCCCTGGCCGTTTCGTATTTCGCCATGAGGCGAGCGAACGTCTGGTTCCGCACGCACCAACCTGCCGGCCCGCCGGCTTGCGGGCATGGGCCTGCGTGACGGGAAGCAGCCGGTATTCGATCTGTCGGTGCGTGATCGCGTTCGCCATGCGAATTCCTGGCGCCTGATCGAGTAACAGATGTGTAATCACGCATGAAATTCCCTTCACTTTCCATGTCTTGTACCGATAATCGGCTCAGGTGGTGAACGGGAACCATGTACAGGCTGATTCGAATTCTCTTTCCGGCTGTGCTGGCCATGTCCGGCTGGGCGTCAGGCGCCCCCGGCCAGTCCGGGATACCGCCGACCCTGGCCGAGATCCGGTTTCTCGAGGGCTGGACCGGCAGTTCCGGGGCCGTTCACACCGGTGGCATCCAGGTCACCCTTGCAAAGGGCTGGAAAACATACTGGCGGGCGCCGGGTGAATTCGGCGTGCCGCCAAGGCTCGAACTGAGCAACAGTGAGAACATCCGCGGGGTGTTCATGCATTTTCCGAGACCTTCAGTCTATTTCGACAATGATGTCAGGACCATCGGCTATGCCGACAGGGTCGTTTTTCCACTGGACTTCTTTCCCCATCGGGCCGGCCGCGCGATGAGGGCAACTGCCGACCTGCATCTCGGCGTATGCAGGGAAGTCTGCGTGCCGGTCTCCTTCCGATTCCCGATCACCCTGCCGAGCCGGCACCGAACACCGCCGGTCGAAATCGTGCATGCGCTGAGAATGGGCCCGGTACGAATCGATGCGGCGGGCGAAAAGGTGCAGGCCAGGTGTCGGCTGACCGGACGCAACCAGCCAGGCAGCTACCAGGTGACCTATGATTTCGGTCATCCGGGGCCGATGTCGCCATCGGCGATCGCGGTGTTCGAGTATCCCGGAAAGCCGGTCTGGTTCAGCGATGCCAGGCTGACGCGACGGCCGAACGGCACGGTGTCGGCGACGGCGCAGATGGAGTATTTCGGCAACGGCCCGTTCCTGCTTGACCGTTCCCGGCTCAGGATGACCCTGATTTCCGGAACGGATTACATGGAATTCAACGGATGTCGTGCCGGGGCGGCGAACAGGTAGGCGGGAATGATGGTATCCGGCCGGAAATTGTCACTTTCGGCGCAGATGCTCGTCCAGCCTCGGCAGGATCTCGACGAAGTTGCATGGTCGGGTGCGAAAGTCCAGTTGCCGCTTGAGAATCTGGTCCCAGGCATCCCTGCAGGCACCCGGTGAGCCGGGAAGCGCGAACAGGAAAGTCCCGTTGGCCACGCCGGCGCACGCCCTTGACTGGATCGCCGATGCGCCGATGCTGTTCATCGAAATCGCCGCAAATACCGCGGTAAAGGCATCCATCTCCTTTTCGTACACCATTTTGTGCGCCTCGACCGTGCAGTCGCGGCCGGTCAGCCCGGTGCCACCGGTGGTGATGATGACATCGATCGAAGGATCCAGCGACCATTGGCGAAGCCGCGAGGAGATTTCCGCCTGGTCGTCCGGAAGGATCGCCCGGTGGACTACGGAATGCCCGGCATCGGCAATGCGGTCTGCAAGCAGACGGCCGGAATTGTCATCGTCCAGCGACCGGGTATCGGACGCGGTGAGCAGGGCGATCCCCAATGGAATGAAGTGCCTGTCCCCGGCCGGAATTGTCATCGGATTCCCCTGTCGGCAAGATGGTTCCGTATCATCAGAAGGTCGATCCAGGCATCCCGCTTGGCAACCGGGTTCCTGAGGAGATAGGCGGGATGGTACATGGGCATGACCGGGATTTCGCTCCACTCGTGCCAGTTGCCGCGCAGCCGGGTAATTCCCGTCTTCCCGAGAAGGGCACCGCAGGAAATATTGCCCATGAGGATCAGGATCGAGGGTCCGGCCAGCTGGACGTGACGCCTGACGAAGGGGATCATCATCCCGATCTCCTGGCTGGTCGGGTTGCGATTTCCCGGCGGCCGCCACGGCAGGATGTTCGAGATGTAGAGCGAGCGCTCCGGCTCCGCTGCACTCCTGTCCAGGTCGATCTCCGCGAACATTGCATCCAGCAACTGCCCGGCCCGGCCGACAAAGGGCTTGCCCAACCGGTCCTCATCGGCCCCGGGGGCTTCGCCGATGATCATGACCCTGGCCTCCGGGTTGCCGTCGGCAAACACCAGGTTGGTCGCCATCTTCCTGACTTCGCAATGTTCGTAGACAGACATGGCATTCCTGAGCGCATCCAGGGTCTCCGCCTGTCCGGCCGCCGTCTCGGCGGCGGTGATTGCCGCATCAATCGGTTTCGGTCGTTTCACGTCAGGGACCGGGGCGGGATCGCGGACGGGCTTCGGCCGTTCCTGCTTCGGCTCGGCCGCCGCCGCGAATCGATCGACAGGCATCTCGCCCGTGCATTCGTCAGCACCAAGCTCGACATACCATTCAAGCAATTCCAGGGAAGTTCCGGGCGTCATCGAACTGTCTGGTCGGACCAAGTGCCATTGCCGCAATCTAGTCGGATCGGACCTGCTGGTAAACTCCCCTGCCCGCCAGTGACCCGCTCACTCGCGCACGGGGTTGGACGTCTGTCCCCGGCCGGCTGACCCGCCTCCGGGCCTCACTCGTCCTGGCGGCCGGATCTGCGGCTGCCAGACCCGGACGGTCATTCGGTCGGTTGCTACCGCTTGTCCAGCGAATCCAACCTGCCTATAAACCATCGCGGGGATGGATTTCGCCAATGGCAATCAGTTCAAGACACCTTCTTGGAATCGAACAACTCCGTGTCGACGATATCCTCCAGATACTCGATCTTGCCGAGACATATGCCGCCCTCAACCGGCAGCCGGTGAAACACGAATCGGTGCTGGACGGCAAGACGCAGATCAACCTCTTCTTCGAGAGTTCCACCAGGACCCAGGCCAGTTTCGAGTTGGCCGGCAAACGCCTTGGCGCCGATGTCATGAGCATGAACCCCGAGGTCAGCTCGCTCAACAAGGGCGAATCACTGATTGACACCGCAATGACGCTGAATGCCATGCATCCCGACCTCCTGGTCATCCGGCATCCGGAGTCCGGGGCCGTCAACCTCCTGTCGGAAAAGGTGAATTGCTCTGTTCTCAATGCCGGCGACGGCACCCACGAACACCCGACGCAGGCATTGCTGGATGCCCTGACGATTCGCCGGTTCAAGGGAACCCTTCATGGCCTGACCGTGGCGATCTGCGGCGACATTCTTCATTCGCGGGTGGCCCGGTCGAACATGCTGATGCTGTTCAAGCTGCAGAACCGGGTCCGGATGATCGGCCCGAGGACGCTGATCCCGAAATCGCTGGCCCAACTCGGTGTCGAAATCCATGACCGGATGGATGAAGGGCTGGAGGGTGTTGATGTCGTCATGATGCTCAGGCTTCAGCAGGAGCGAATGTCCGGCGCCTCCATCCCGTCATTCCGCGAGTATTTTCACCTCTATGGTCTTGATCGCGAGAAACTCGCCTATGCACGCGATGATGCAATCGTGATGCATCCGGGGCCGATGAACCGCGGTGTCGAGATCGACGGGACGATCGCCGACGACATCAACCGGTCAGTCATCCAGGAACAGGTGGAGATGGGTGTTGCAGTCCGGATGGCGGTCATGGATCTGCTTTCCCGGAACCATTCTTCCGATCGGAGGCTCTCGGCGATGCCAGACCTTCCCGCCGGGCAGTGAGGGACCGATGGGCCTGGTCTTTCGCAATGCGATGATCGTGGACCCGGATGCCGGCACCGTCGAGCGCGGCTCGCTGGTGGTGCAGGACGGCCTGGTTGCCGGCCGTGACGAGCGGGACGCAACCGCCTCCGAAATCATCGAGTGCGATGGCCATTGCCTGGCGCCGGGCATCGTCGATCTCGGCGTCAAGATCGGCGAGCCGGGTGAACGGCACAAGGAGAGTTTCCGCACCGCCGGCATGGCCGCTGCCGCTGGCGGCATCACCACGATCGTGACCCGGCCCGACACTGTCCCTCCGATCGACAACCCGGAGACCCTGGAGTTCTTCATACGCCGTGCAGAAGCATCGACCGATGTCAGGATCAGACCCATGGCAACACTGACCAAGGGCCGGCATGGCGAAGAGATTTCCGAGATCGGATTGCTTTCCGATGCCGGAGCGGTGGCGTTTTCGGATTGCGACCGACCGGTGCGCAATGCACGGGTGATGTCGCGATGCATGACCTATGCCGGTCAGCAGGGGGCGCTGGTGGTCGGCCACCCGCAGGATCCGGATTTGTCCCGGGGCGCGGCGGCGACCGCAAGCCAGTTCGCCTTTCTCAAGGGGCTGCCGACCGTGCCGACAATGGCCGAGAGAATGGGACTCGAGCGCGATCTTGCTCTCGTTGAGTTGACCGGTGCCAGCTACCATGCCGACCAGGTCACCACCGCGGCTGCGCTGCCGGTGCTGGAGCGGGCGCTGGAGGCCGGCCTCGATGTCACCGCCGGCACGTCAATCCACCACTTGACCCTGAACGAACTCGACATTGGCGACTACCGGACCTTCTTCAAGGTCAAGCCGCCATTGCGATCCGAGGATGATCGAGAGGCAATCGTTGCCGGACTTGCCAGTGGAGTCATCTCGATCATCTCGTCCATGCATACGCCGCAGGACGAGGAATCAAAGCGGCTGCCATTTGTCCAGGCGGCAAGGGGCGCGGTTGCGCTCGAGACCATCCTGCCAGCCGCTCTGCGCCTGTATCATTCCGGAGAGCTTGACCTGCCGTCACTGTTCAGGGCGCTGTCGCTGAACCCGTCACGCCGGCTGTCGCTGCCCGGCGGCCGGGTCTCGAACGGTGCGCCGGCAGACCTGGTGCTGTTTGACCCGGATTTTCCGTTTTGCCTCGACCGGTTTACGCTCAGATCGAAATCCAGGAATACCCCCTTTGACAACCAGACCCTGCAGGGCAGGGTGTTGCGGACATATGTGAGCGGAAAGGAGATATTCCGCCATTCACGGAAAGAAGTGGTCGCGTGAGCGGTGCCAGGACGGGCGGCCCTTCCGCCGGTATCGGCAATATCGGCCGCGCCTTGCGACTCGATGGAGGAGAGTGGTCATGATCAATGAGTCCGGCATCGCCGTCCTGTTCCTGGGATACCTGCTGGGCTCCATCCCGTTTGGTGTCGTGAATGCCAGGATCTGGAGGCTCGGCGACCTGTCACGAATCGGGTCCGGCAATATCGGCACGACCAATGTACTGAGGACCGGCAACCGGGCGGCGGCGGCAATGACGCTGGTGCTGGATGCCGGCAAGGGAATGGCCGCGGTCATGATCGCCCAATCGATCGCCGGCGACCAGCTTGCGCTTCCGGCCGGTGCGGCAGCAGTCATCGGGCACATGTTTCCACTGTGGTTGCGGTTCCGAGGCGGCAAGGGGGTGGCCACCTTCCTGGGTGCCCTGCTGGGGTATTCGCTGCTGGCGGGCAGCATTGCCTGCGCAGTATGGCTGGTGGTCGCCGGCGCATCCCGCTACTCGTCGCTGGCCTCGCTGTCGGCGGTGATCGCCTCGCTGGCATTCCCCTGGCTCCTTGGTTGGGGTCATGGAACGCCGTTCGTCGCCATCATGACCGCGCTGGTCGTCATTCGGCATTCGGCAAATATCAGGCGACTCGCCGATGGCACCGAGTCGAGGATATCGCTGGGGACCGGCAGTCCGGACAGTGAACCCGACACTCAGTAGCTGCAGGAGGGGTAGATCGGTTCGATCGTCCGCTTCCATTCCCCTTCATACAGGGCCAGCAGATCCTCGGCCGGCGTGTTTCCCGATTGCAGGCTGTCCCGCAACGCATCGAGGAAGTGGCTCTCATCGGGGACGAGACCACCAGCTCCCGGCCGGGCCCGGCTCTTCAGGCCATTCTCGGCGATCAACAGGGCCTGCCTTGCGTATTCGGCAATCTTGACGTCCTTGTAGCCACCCTTGAGGCCATCTCTTGCCGCCGAGACCCGGAGTCCCTCCCGGGCATCCGCATCGAGTTTGCGAACAAGGTCCCAGGCCGCATCGAGCGAGGTCGAATCATAGACCAGCCCGACCCAGAATGCCGGCAAGGCACAGAGCCGACGCCACGGTCCGCCATCCGCCCCGCGCATTTCGATGAATTGCTTGATTCTCGCTTCCGGAAAGATGGTGGTGAGATGATCGGCCCAGTCGGATACCAGCGGCAACTCTCCGGGCAGGGCCGGCAACCGTCCAGCCAGGAAATCCCGGAAGGACTGTCCGAGCGCATCAATGTATTTCCCATCGCGATAGACAAAATACATCGGGACATCGAGGGCGTACTCCACCCAGGCCTCGAAGCCGAAACCATCCTCGAACACGAAGGGCAGCATGCCGGTCCGGCTGGAATCCAGGCTCCTCCATATCCGGCTCCTGAGGCTCAGATATCCGGATTTCCCATTCTCGAAGAATGGTGAATTGGCAAAGAACGCGGTCGCCACCGGTTGCAGCGCCAGCGCAACCCTGAGTTTGCGAACCATGTCGGACTCGCTGGAGAAATCGAGATTTACCTGGACGGTGCAAGTCCGGTACATCATGTCCAGGCCAGTGGTACCAACCCTCCGCATGTATTCGGTCATGAGCCGGTACCTGCCTTTCGGCATCAGCGGCATCTGCTCATGCTGCCAGGCCGGCGCCGCCCCCAGCCCGATGAATCCTGCACCGATGCGGTCGGCGACCTCCCTGACCTCCCTGAGATGCTGGTTCACCTCGTCACAGGTCTCGTGGACCGTCTCCAGGGGAGCGCCTGACAATTCCAGCTGCCCGCCCGGCTCCAGCGAGATGTTGGCGCCGCCGCGCTCGAGGCCGATGATGTTGCCTGCCTCTGCAACCGGTTGCCAGCCATGCCCGTCCCGCAGCCCCTCCAGCATGGCGCGGACCGAGCACGGACCGTCATATGGCAATGGCAACAGGGTTTCCAACTCGTAGCCGAATTTCTCGTGTTCGGTACCGATTCGCCACCGTGATTCGGGCTTGCAGCCATCTTCCAGGTATCCGGCCAGCTGTTCGTGGCGTTCGATGCGAACGCCCCCGGTCTGAGGGATTGACATGTGGCGCTTCCTGTCCGCGATCAGCACCTGACCGCTATAGACCGGCAGCCAGCCTGGCAACAAGAATGGACGAACCGGATGGCAATGGCGGTGCTCAACCGGAGCGCCCGGCGATATTGACCAGGCCCAGCGCCACCGCCGCCGCGGTGTCGGCCCGCAACAGCCGGTTGCCGAGGCCAACCGGGACCGCGCCCGGTAGCCGCCCAAGGATCGAGCGCTCGGCGGCTGTGAATCCACCTTCGGGGCCGATCAGTACCGCCAGCCGGTCCGGCAGGGAAGATGGCAAGGGGAAGTCGCTGCATCCCAGCCGGGTCTCGTCGCAGAAGATCAGTCCCCTGCCCTCCGGCCAGCCGGCCAGTGCCGTCTTCAGGGGCGCAAACTCGTGAATGGCCGGGATGGACAGCCCGCCGCATTGCTCGGCCGCCTCCCGGGCAACGGCGCGCAACCGGCTGGCCTGCACGCGGCGTGAATTGGTCAGCTCGGTCCGGACCGGGAAGATTTCCGACACCCCGATTTCGGTCGCCTTCTCCACTACGAAATCGGTTCTCGATTTCTTGAGTGGCGCAAACAGCAACCACAGATCCGGAGGACCGGATTGCGACCGGCGCTGGTCAAGGCATCGGAGCAGGACAACGCCGGGGCTGGCGCAGGCCATCACCGCGCTCCATTCGCCATCTCTCCCGTTGAACAGCCCGACATGGTCGCCGTCACGGAGCCGCAATACGCGGTAGAGATAGTGTGAATTCCTGTCTCCGGCCTCCAGTTCGACCCCGGAACCAAGCGGGTGCTCCACATGCAACCTTGTCTTCAACGGCGGAAACGGCATGGTATGCATCTATGCATGATGAGGGGCAAATTCCAGTAAACCGGGATACCGGCTCCGACATTCCGGATGCCACTGTGCACAACTGGGTCGACAGGTTTGCACCCGGCTGGTCGCGACCTTTCCTGCGCCTGTCGCGCGCCGACCGGCCGATCGGCACCTGGCTGCTGCTGATTCCCTGCTGGTGGGGGCTGATGATGGCCATGGCCAGCGATCCGGGCAGCGTCGGCATCGAGGATCTCTGGATCTTTGCCGGCTGCGCCTTCGGTGCCGCCGTCATGCGGGGAGCCGGCTGCACATGGAATGATGTGGTCGACCGGGATCTGGACAGCATGGTCGAGCGGACCAGGAACCGGCCCCTGGCGTCGGGCCGGATATCTCCGTTTCATGCCTGCATCTGGATGGTCATCCAGTCGCTCGCCGGGCTGGCCATCCTTGTCACCTTCAATTCGACGGCAATACTGCTGGGCCTGGCAAGCCTGGTCCCCGTGGCCGTCTATCCATTTGCCAAGCGATTCACCTGGTGGCCCCAGATCTTTCTCGGCATCGCCTTCAACTGGGGCGTCCTGCTCGCATGGGCTGCCCATGACAGCACTCCCGGGCCGGCGATGCTGCTGCTCTACCTGTCAGGCATATGCTGGACATTGTTTTACGACACCATCTATGCGCACCTGGACAGGGAGGATGACGATCTGGTCGGAATCCGGTCGACTGCCCGCCTGTTCGGAGACAATAGCCGGGCCTGGCTGCTCCGGTTTGTCGCCGCTTCGGCAGGTCTGATGATGGTGGCGGTGGCGGTGGCCATCCCTCCCGGCACTCATGCGGCTGCCTTCGTGATCAGTTCGGCCGGTGTCCTCTGTTTTGCATTGCATCTGCTCTTGCAATTGCGCAGACTGGACTTGAAGGACAGTTCCAGTTGCCTCAGGATTTTCCGCAGCAACCGTGACGCTGGCCTGATTCCCGTGACCTTCCTGGCGATTGCTGTCCTGGTTGGGTAGCATCGGCATTCCACAGGCAGTGAAGAACACGTTGAACCTGGCAGAAAAATCGTCACTTGTTGTCCTCGCGATTGCCATGGCAATGTCTGCTGGAATTGCCTTCATGGCCTCGATCTACATCGAAGACAGGGGCATGAAGTCGGCGCTTTCGGCGATCGAGGATGCGGGCCATGACTGGATTCGGGTCCGAACCGACGGCCTGCTGGTCGAAATCTCCGGGGAAGCACCAGACGAGATCGAGAGAATCAGGGGGCTGGCGACGATCCAGCCGCTGTTTTCGAAATCGAGGATCAGGGACAGGACCACCACGACACAGACCAGTAGACGGAGTTACTTCAATCTCCAGCTGGTCTGGGCCGGCGAGCGGGTCCTGATGCTGGGCAGGCTGCCGGACGACAATTCCCGTTCGGTGGCCAGGGACCTGATCAGCCTGACCTACCCGGCGGCCACGATCGAGGATTTGGCCGGCAATGCCGCCGGCGAAGCAGACCAGCACTGGTCCGATCTGCTGCTGCTGGGACTCAGGGGGTTCCAGCTCGTTCCCGGTTCGAACGTGTTCCTGGCAGACAGGCAGGTCACGGTCATCGGCCAGGCCGGGAGCCAGGAGGAGTTGGACCGGGCCCGGGAGATGCTCGAATCTGCCAGGCGGGATCCGCTGCAACTCGACCTGCAGGTGACGTTTCCCCGTCCGACCATCGGCATCTTCAGGTTCAGTATGCAGCTGGACGAGGGCCGGGCTCTGGTCAGGGATTGCCATGTGGAGACGGAGGGTGACCGGGACCTTGTCCATTCCGCAGTGTCAGGCGGCACGTCGAATCTGGTCGGCAGGTGCCAGCTGGCTCGCGGCACGCCTCCCGTCAACTGGACAGAGGCAGTGAGGGGCGCAGTGGCGCTTCTGCAGGCAACAGGGAGCGGCTCGGTGCTGATCGAGGATACCGCCATCTTCGCTGGCCCGTCGGATGCCGGGTCACAATCCGGCTTCAATGAAACCGCCCGCAACCTGACCGCCGGGATTCCCGACGGCTACAATCTGACACTGGTTGGCCCGCAATACTTCGATGTCTCCAGCCCTGCGCAGCAGCGCGTGCCTGTCTTTGTCGCCGGCCTGGACGAAAATGGCACTCTTCGGATGCGCGGAAACCTGAACAACCCGAGTTCGCAATTGGCCGTCATTGCATTTGCCCGTGCCGTATTCGACCCGGTCATGGAAGATGTGATAATCGGGGTCGACGAGGCAGTCAGCGACTTGCTGACACAGGGCGTGATTTCGGGGCTGGAGGCCCTGTCGGGACTTCATGAAGGCGAGTTGCTGATCGGCAACGATTTTATCGAACTGTCCGGCTTGTCCGGAGTAGCTGGCCGGGGAAGAGCAATCTCCCGCCAGCTCGCCGGGCTACCGGACTGGCTGGAGCGCTCGATCGAAGTGATCTATGATCCCGGCCTTTCGTTCAGGGGCTCGGGCATGAACCCCAGGCGTTGCATATCGCTGGCGAAGGACATCATGGTCACGCACAGGATTTCGTTTGAACCCAATTCGGCCCGGTTGACGGCCGACTCGCTGCCGGCAATCGGCCAGTTGGCGACTGTACTTCGGGAATGCACGGACGCTCCACTCGAAATCTCGGGACACACTGACAACCAGGGCAGCGAGAGGATGAACATGAATCTAAGCCGAAGGAGGGCCATCGCAGTTCTGAACGCATTGACCAATGAAGACCTGTTGCTGAACAACTACACCGTGACCGGCTACGGCGAGTCGCAACCAATCGCCGACAATTCAACCGCGGCCGGAAGGGAACAGAACCGGCGAATCGAGTTCCGGCTGCGGGATGATGCATTCGGCTCTTCGCCAAGGTAGCGTAATGATCGGAAAGCGCAGGAAATGAACCAGGTGGTATTTGTTGCCGTCACCGCGCTTGTCGTCTTCGGCATGTTTGTCGCCGGATGGGTCGCCGGCATCCTTTCCCGGAAGCTCGGGCCAAATCCCGATTCCGATTCGGCTGCCATTGGTGACCTGACCCGGAAGTTGATGGTAATTGAAGCGGAAAGGGACAATCTCGAGCAGGCACTCGAGGAGCTGAAGAAACAGACGGCCAGCGAGGCGGCAGCAAGGAATGAAGACTACTACCGGGCTGTCGACCAGCTGCAAAATGCCCAGGACACGATCGACCGGCTCGAGAGCAGCATCCGGGAACTCATGGAAAGGTGACACCCGGACAGGCAGGCTACGCCCAATGGTCACCGCTGCCAGCGTTTCAGGGCAATCTCGTCCTGCCGGTTTGCCTCGACCCAGCTGGAGCCGGACGCAGTCGCCTCCTTCTTCCAGAACGGCGCACGTGACTTGAGATAATCCATGAGGAATTCCGCCGCCTCGAATGCGTCCGACCGGTGGGTCGACATCACCGCAACCATCACGATTCCATCGCCAGGCTTCATCCTGCCGACCCGGTGAATGACCAGGCATGCCAGCAACGGCCAGCGAGACCTGGCCTGTCGGACATGGTCGGCAATCGCAGCCTCGGTCATGCCCGGATAATGCTCGATCGTCATCGACAGCACCGGCCGGTCCGGCGTCGAGCGCACCGTGCCGACAAAACAGGCGGTCGCGCCGGCCTCGGCGGTCGCGCCCAACAACCCGTCCAGCTCGGCACCGGCATCGAAGGGTTCGGGCTGAATTCGCAAGGTCACGTCAACCTCCGGTCATCGGCGGGAAGATCGCCACCTCGCCAGCTTCGACGATCCCGGTATCGAGTTCGGCCAGTTCCTGGTCGACGGCAAATCTCAGCGAATCGAGGTCCGCCAGCACCGTGCGATACCTGTCGCCGCGCCCTCGCAGCTCATCCACCAGCTCGCCTACGGTCGTGGCCCGACTCTCCACCGACTCCCCCGGTATGCCAATTCGCTCCCGGACCCAGGCAAAATACAGCACGTCAATCATTCGGTTGCTCCATGAATTGCGTCGCCCTGGCCTTCCGGAAATAGTCGAGCCCCGACATCACGGTCATCGCCGCCGCAAGCCAGATGGTGAAGACACCGGCAACCACCAGCCAGCTCTCCATTCCGCCTCCGGTTGCACAGCCGAGCAGGAGCAGGAACAGCGCGCACATTTGCACCGCTGCCTTCCACTTTGCGATCTTCGTGACCGCGTGCCCCGATACGCCCGCACCTTCAAGTTCCCGCAGCGCCGATACCAGGAACTCCCGGGCGATGATCAGGCAGGCCGGGAGCATGATCCAGCTCCGTTCTTCCAGGCCACCCACCACAACAATGAGCACGATGCAAACCAGTATCTTGTCGGCAATGGTATCGAGAACTGCTCCCAACCTGGTCTGCTGGTCCAGCCTCCGGGCCAGGTAGCCATCCAGATAGTCAGTCAGCGAGGCGATGACGAACACCGCGGCAATCACCCAATAGGCGGTCGGTGCAACCAGCAGCAGCACAGGTATGGTCAGCGCCGATGCAATCCGGAAACAGGTCAATATGGTGGGTATGTTGATCGCCGTTGCTCCTGGTTTCGGCCCGGACCCGGGATCCGAACCTCCGGGGCCATCATTCCGCTGCCGGCAAAAGGCTCGGCCCAGAAATCGCGCAACCAGGCCTCAAGATGCAAGTCCCTGCAAATCACAAATCACTTTCCGTCGCAGATGGCCACTGGCCAACATCGGCTGCCCGGTCATCACCTGATGCCGGGCAGCGTCGCTGTCGACCCCGCCCCGGTTCATTTGCCGCGAAACCGGGAGACGGGAATTTGCCCGTCACACGATACCACCGGTTCCGGCAACTCCGTTTCTTTCGTTGACACCCGGATGCGAAAGGGTCATAGCAACTTCCGCTAACCAAACCCCAGGAGTTTCTTCGCTATGGCCACAGGTACAGTCAAATGGTTCAATCATGAAAAGGGGTTCGGTTTCATCACCCCAGACGAAGGTTCGGACGATGCCTTCGTGCATATCTCGGCGGTTCAGCGATCCGGCCTGACCACGTTGTCGGACGGTCAGCGGGTCTCGTACGAGTTGCAGCCCGGACGGGACGGCAGGTCATCGGCCGAAGACCTGTCCCTGGTCGAATAGGCACCGCTTCGCATGATCACCTGAATGCCTGCCGTCCTGGAACAGGATCGGCGGGCATGGATCGAACATCCGGACCGAGGACCCGCGCTCTTGACCGCCAGGAATTGAGTTCCCCGGCGGCATTTCGGCGCGCCTCGATCGCCGGGATTCCATATCGTGCTTCGAAGCAGTCTCCGTGCCACGAAGGTGGTTGCGCAAACGGCATGACGGTTGCCGCAAACGATCGCATGCAGAGATTCGCCACCGGCATGACCTTCCCGGCACCGCTCACCAGCAGGCAGTGATCTGCAGCCCGACGCTCTGCTCTGACGCCGATCTCCCCTGGTCTTGCGATTGGTCGTATGCACCCCCGGCGACAGGCGGGTGCCCCTCGCTCCGGTGTCAGACGCCAGCCCAATGTGGTGTCACGCCCATTATCCGACAATCCGAACCCGACTTCGGGCTTCCGATGAATCGCCCACCGGGGGCCGCGCCGCCACCGAGCCATGGCTTGTCGCCTCGTGCCTCCCCGAGCGGACCTGGCGTGAACGACACCCCCGGCGGCGGCGGATCTGCTCACCTGCCGCATGCTCACCGACGGGCCGCGCCGAGGACGGCTGCGGGTCGAAGACGAAGGAGGCAGCAAGGCTCCGATCCTTCAGATCCTCATCGGCACGTGTGACCAGGACACGGCCCTCGGGGCCGAAGGTGATGCCGGCTGCTGTCAAGGTCAATCTGGTGCCCGGCCGTGATCGGGACATCGTCGTCTCAATGAAAATGCTCGTAGATGGTTTGGGCAAGCCTTCTTGACACCCCCTTGACTGCTTGCAGATCCTCCAGCCCGGCCCGGCCTATGGCGGTCGCCGACCCGAAGCGGGCCAGCAATGCCGATTTCCGCGCCGCACCCACCCCCGGGATATCATCAATCGGCGTTGCCGAGGTGGATTTTCTCTGCTTCGACCGGTGGGCACCAATCGCAAACCTGTGCGCCTCGTCGCGGATTCGCTGGATGAAATACAGCACCGGGTCCTGCGGTTGCAGAGCACGAACCGTGCCGTCAGCCAGGTGCAGTTGCTCCAGCCCGGCATTGCGCTGCCTGCCCTTGGACACGCCGACAACCGGCATGTCCCGAACTCCCAGATCCTCCAGCACGGCAGTGACGCTGGAAACCTGGCCCTTGCCGCCATCAATGACCAGCAGGTCCGGCCACTCTTCCGTCTCCCGGTCAGGATCTTCCCGGCTCAACCGTTCGAATCTCCTGCCGAGCACCTCCCGCATCATGCTGAAATCATCGCCCGACCGGGTCTGTGGATCCCTGAAATTGAATTTCCGGTATGAATTGCGCACGAATCCTTCGGGGCCAACAACGATCAGGGCGCCAACCGAGTTCTTTCCCTGCATGTGCGAATTGTCATACACCTCCACCCTGCCCGGCGCCTGCTCGAGACCGACCACCTCTCCCAGACCGGCCAGAAGCTTCCCTTGGGCTGCGGTCTCGACAACCCTCATGGCCAGCGCCTCCCGCGCATTGCGCACCGTGTTCGCCGTCAACACCGCCTTCTCACCCCTGATCGGCACCGCGATCCTGACCGTATGGCCGCTTCTTTCCGACAGGATCTCCTCCATGAGTTTCTGATCCTCGATCGGGCTTGACAGCAGGATCAGCCGCGCCGGTGTCTTGTTGCTGTAGAATTGCCCGAGGAACGCCTGCAGGATCTCCGGCGCCTCGGCACCGGACCCGGTCCTCGGAAAATAGGCGTGGTTTCCCCAGTTCTGGTTGGCCCGGATGAAGAACACCTGCACGCAAGCCTGCCCCGCTTCGTGATGAAGCCCGATGACATCGGCCTCGCGAACCAGGCGCGGATTGATTCCCTGCACGCTCTGGACCTGGGTGAGGGCGGCGATCCGATCGCGGATGACCGCCGCCCTCTCGAAATCCAGCCGGTCGGAAGCCTCCGACATTTCAGCGGCGAGCTGTTCCTGGATATGCGAGGATTTGCCGGCGAGAAACCTCTCGGCATCCTTCACCAGTGCCGCGTATTCGGCCTCCGAGATCAACCCCACGCAGGGGGCGCTGCACCGCTTGATCTGGTGCAGCAGGCATGGCCGTGTCCGGTTGGAAAAGGTCGAATCCGAACAGTTTCGCAACAGGAACACCTTCTGCAACTGGCTCAATGTGCGACTGACAGATCCGGCCGAGGCGAACGGGCCGAAGTAGTTTCCCTTTTCCGATTTGGTGCCGCGATGCTTCCTGACCTGGGGAAAGGCGTGGGCCCGCGAAACCAGGATCGAGGGGAAGCTCTTGTCGTCCCGAAGAAGTACGTTGTACCGGGGCTTCAGCTGCTTGATGAGATTCTGCTCGAGCAGCAACGCCTCGGTTTCGGTGCGGGTGGTCAGGAACATCATCGACGCCGTCGAGTTGATGACCCTGGAGATCCGGTGGTTCTGGCCAGCGAGGGTGGTGTAGCTCCGGACCCGGTTCCTGAGATTTCGTGCCTTCCCCACATAGAGCACCTCGCCACGCTCATTGAGCATGCGGTAGACACCCGGGCTGCCGTCAAGCGCCTCGACATAGGACTGGATAAGTTTGACGCCGGTCTTCATGAATGCCTGCGGCCGGAACAGTCGCGATGTCACAACCTGGCCGATACTCCGGCCAATTCGGCTCACATTATTGCACCGACAGCCCAGCCGGCAAGCAGACTGTGCCCGCAAGCGCAAATATTCAGCCTGTGGAAAATTATGGGGAAAACTCTAGGAAAATCGGCATTTCTTTCGGAATTCCAAACAGATTCAGAGAAAAGGCGCGGTGAGGGAAATCAAGACCCCTAACTCGCAAGTCATTGATTTTACAAGATTTCACGATTCTCCTGAAAACATGGGTCGAAATTCCGGATTTTCAGGGAAACCGATCTGACATTTCCGTGAGACCGGTGGAAATCTGCCAGCCCGGGCCTTAGCCGCCATCATCAACCGGATTGCCGGTGCCGACAGGCCGATAATGCCACTGCATGAACTGGCCGCCATCCGGACAGAGTAGCTGGCCAGTCATCGAGTCCGAATCCAGGATGCAGCCAAGGGCTGCGATCAGGTCGGCAATACTGGCGCCCCGACCCAGTATCGCGCCACGTCGCTGACGCCTGAAATGGTCTTCGGTTTGCCTCTCGCCGGGGAGTGTCGGGCCGGGACCAATTGCATTCACCCGGATAGCCGGTGCCAGCTCCACCGCCGAAGATTGGGTCAGGGCCCACAATCCTGCCTTTGACACCGAGTAGGTTGCGAAATCCGAGGTAGGGCGCAACACCCGGTTGTCCACCATGTTGATGATCACCGCATTGGCCACAAGTTCCCCCGATTCGTCGGTCGTGACCGCCGGTGCCTGCCGGGCAAATGCCTGGGTCAGGAAAAACGGTGCCTGGAGGTTTGACCGGAGATGGCGGTGCCAGCCTTCGCTGGTTGCGGTCTCGATTCGATCATGTTCGAAGACCGCAGCGTTGTTGACCAGGATGGAAATCGGCTTGCCGAGCGCCTCGGAGGCTCGGGCAACCAGCGAAAGCACCGCCCCCTCGTCTTCGAAATCGGCGGGCAGCGGTATGGCATTCACCCCTGTCGTCCTGGCCTCTTCGGCCGTGAACTGCGCCTCGCTTCCGGATTGGTTGAAATGAATCGCGACATCATGCCCGCGGTCGGCAAGCGCCTGCACAAGGGACCGGCCGATTCGCCTGGCTCCGCCGGTGACCAGTGCTGCTCCTCCGGATATCATGGCAGAAATCCTCGCGGCGCGGCAGCCGGTGCCGGCCTACAGCCCGAACCGGGCACGGAGAAGACGCTCCTCCAATGCGTCAGCCGCCGACCCGGCGATTCCTGAGCCCAGGTTGAAAGGGAATTTCCGCTGCCCGGAATAGGTCCGGAACCGGACCTCTTCGCCGAATACCTCCTTCATTTTCGGCACCAGACTGCCAATTCCGTCTATCAGGCCGGTCTCGGCGGCCGGTTCTCCGGACCAGAACTTGCCGGTAAACAGATCCTCGCCCTTCAGCCTGCCGCCGCGCCTTGCCTTGACATGGGCAATGAAGTTCCGGTGCACGTTTTCCTGCAGCTGTTTCAGCCGCTCCACGTCCTTCGGGTCCTCGGGCAGGAACGGGTCCAGGATTCCCTTGTCCTCGCCTGCAGTATGGACCCGGCGTTCAATGCCGGCTTTCTGCAGGAATTCCTGAAACCCGAATGAGGACGATATCACCCCGATCGAGCCGACAATCGAGTTGGCATCGGCAAAAATCTCGTCGGCAGAGGCGGCGATCCAGTAACCTCCCGATACAGCCATATCCTCCACGAACGCGTAGACGGGAATGCCGCGCTCTTCCGACAGGCGGCGAATCCTGCTGCCGATCAGCGATGACTGGACCGGCGAGCCTCCGGGGCTGTTGACGACGAGGGCGACGGCACTTGGCTTGCCCTTGCGAAACGCCTTTTCGATCAGGCCGGCCAAACCATGATCGTTGAGTGAACCGGAGTGCCGGCGGGAACCGGGCGCGATCACTCCTTCGAGCCGGATTGCTGCCACCAGAGGAGTCTTCTTCTTGAACGGATTCAGTCGCATGACGGAGATGTAGGAACCCAGTCTTCCGGCTGCAAGACCGGTGACCCTGGCAAGCCGCGACATTGTCGTGGCCAGCCCGGACATCATGACCGGGATCAATGGCTTTCCCGCGTAACCGGACGGGGGTCGATTCCGACCAGAAAGTCGAGACCGGCTCCCGTATTTGCCTGGAGAACATGGTCGACATAGAGCCTGGCATAGCCGCGATCATGGCGAGGCTCCTGCCGTTGCCACCCGGCCCGTCGCCGCTCCAGATCCATCTCGTCGACCTGCAGGTCAAGGATGCCGCTGGCGGTATCCAGCCTGACCGCATCTCCGGTCCTGACCAGCGCCAATGAACCACCTGCCTCCGATTCAGGCGATACATGCAGCACGACGATGCCGTATGCAGTCCCGGACATGCGCGCATCCGAAACCCGCACCATGTCCCGCACCCCTTCCCTGGCCAGCTTCCCGGGTATCGGCATGTTGGCTACCTCCGGCATCCCCGGATAGCCCCGTGGCCCACATCCCTTGAGCACGAGCACGGTCTCCGGCGTGACCGGAAGATCGGGATCATCAGTCCTGTTCTTCATATCCTCGATATTTTCAAACTCGTGTGCCGGACCTTCATGAACAAGGAGCCTGGGACCAGCCGCTGATGGCTTGATGATGGCCCCGTCCGGTGCCAGCGATCCCCGCAGCACACGAATGCCCGCGCGCGGCTTCAGCGGAGAGGCATACTCGTGAATGACATCGCGGTTGAAGCACTCGGCGCTGTTCCAACAGGTGGAGATATCACACCCCATCACCGTGTTCGCCGGGCGCAGCACCCCGGAAATCTCCTTCAAAACCGCCTGTACGCCGCCAGCATAGCAGAAATCCTCCATCAGATACTTGCCGGAAGGCATGCAGTTGACCAGCAATGGAATGTCGGTGCCGAGATTGAAATCATCCAGGCTCAGCTCCACGCCCAGCCGACCGGCCAGCGCCAGGAGATGCACCACCGCATTGGTCGACCCGCCGATTGCCGCATTGGCAAGGATGGCGTTCTCGAAGCTGCCCCGTGTCAGGACTTCCGACATTTTCAGGTCTTCCTCGACCATTGCCACGATGCGACGTTCGGTCATGTGTGCGAGCGCCGTGCGCCGTGCGTCAACGGCCGACAGGGCCGTATTGGCCGGAAGGCTCATGCCCATGGATTCCACCAGGCTGGCCATCGTCGATGCCGTCCCCAAGGTCATGAAGACACCTGCAGACCGGCTCATTCCCGACTCGGCCGACATGAAATCCTGCAGGCTCATCTGTCCACCCCGGACATCCTCGGAGAACTTCCACACATCGGTTCCGGCGCCGATATCTCCACCACGCCATTTTCCATTCAGCATCGGGCCTGCCGACACGACGATGGTCGGCAGGTTGACCGATGCTGCACCCATCAGCTGGCCGGGGGTCGTCTTGTCGCAGCCACCGAGCAGAACCACCCCGTCCATGCCGCATGCGCGGACGCATTCCTCGACATCCATCGCCAGCAGGTTGCGGAACAGCATCGCGGTCGGCTTCATCTGGGTCTCGCCAAGAGAACTGACCGGAAACTCGACCGGGAATCCGCCGGACTCCCGGACACCGCGCTTGACCGCCTCGGCCAGCGTTCGCAATCCCGAATTGCACGGGGTCAGCTCCGACCAGGCATTGCAGATGCCGATGACCGGCCGCCCGTCAAAGGCGTGGTCAGGAAATCCCTGGTTCTTCGTCCAGCTCCGGTGAATGAATCCATCCTTGTCGGCTTTTCCATACCAGCCAGCGCTCCGGCGCTTGCTGACCATGAAACTCTCCTGCAAACGCTGTTTTCGGCCAGTAACAGCACCTCCTGCTGCCAAACCCTGGCCCCGATGCTCCCGAACTACATCCGGGCAGATCAAATCTCAATGACAATGGAGGTTGTCCGGCTGCCGATGGCGGCCATTCCGGCTGCGCAGGCAGGGCGCGCAGGCACAGATCGGCAGCGAAAGGCCGGACATTGCTGGCCCGAAGCCCTGCAGTCGATTACCATTCCGGGACTCCGACTGCCATGCGGGCAGTCGGCGATACCGGAGACTCACGTATGCTTCTTTTCGAACTCGAATCGAACACAATGCCCTCTGTGGCCGAGCTCGAGAACATCCATGAACGGCATCGGGACTCGGATCAGTTCACCGGAATCCTGATCACGGCGGCGTCGGCAAACCAGGCACAGACCGCTGCCACCTGGCTGCTCGGCAGGCGGATCAGGGAGGTTGGCACTGCCTCATCGGCGACCAGCAGGGAGATCTCCGAGATGTTCCCGTTGCTGGAGAGTTGGCTGGCGCGGCTGCATGTCCTGCAGATCGTCCGGTTTCTCGACCTGTCGGAGGTCCGGGTCAGCGAGTTTCGGGACGCGGTCCTTCCCCATGCGACCGGTTCCGGGAAGATGGTCCGGGCCTGGGCTCTCGATGCCCTCTATCGCCTTGCCCTCCATGGGCATCCCGATGCCGAAGCCGACATGGCACGAGTTCACCGGGCATCCGGTGACAGCTCCGCCGCGGTCAGGGCGCGGGTCCGGAACCTTCTCCGGTAGCGCCTCCGGTTCGACCCCGACCCTGCCATCGCCTGTCCACCACCGATCGGCGAAGTCATCGATGTCGAGACCAATGTCCCGTCATGTCAGCCAGTACCCTTGCTGGTGGGAGAGCGCCGGACACCCGCAGCTGACTCCGCAGGTGCGGTTGCCCGGCGAGGCCGACATCCCGGTCGTCGGTGCCGGGCTTACCGGTCTGTCGGCTGCACGAACACCGGGCAAATGATGATCGCCGTGAGGTTCTCCCGCGCCTTCCTGGACCGCCCGTGCCGGGCAGGACTCTGCGACCGGATGAAACGAAGGCAATTGCATCATTCGTGCAGTCACAAACCCCTGGACCCCTTGTCGGGCAGCACTTACGGCCCTGATCCCATACAGGGTGCCAGGGAGTGCTGCTTGACAGGCTCTATCCCCGGGCCAGCGGCCAGTCCGCGCTCCAGCAGATACCATGAGCGTGTCGGGAATTGCCCTTGGGGATGATTCGATCCAGAGGGGCGCTCTACATCGACATGTGGTGGCAAGGGGCCGCTTGACGGCAACCCCTTGCCCGGTGAAAGGAGATCGGGAATGTCGAAAGACTTGAACGACGTGGCCCCTTCCAGGGGCGAAGTCGGCACGCTGTACGTCGCGTTGGAAGTGAGCGGAACGTCGCGGGCAGTCGGAATCGGCGACCCGGGGGAGCCCGGCAAGGTCGGGAAGGCCGGCGCCGGCGCCGACGGGCCGTCCCGGGTGCTTCCGACCTGCGGGGCCGGATACGAGGGCTTCCGGCTCGCCCGGTGGCTCGGCGAGCACGCGCCGCAGGTCGGTGTCGTGATCGGCGATCCGGCGAGCCTCGAGGTGGTTCGGCGCGGGAAGAAGGCGAAGACGGGCCGGATCGACGCCCGCAGGATGGTCCGGGCGCTCAGGGCCCGGGATGGCGGCGCGAGCGCCTGGTGAAGGAGCGGCTGCGGCTCGCGAACCCGATCTCCGGACTGCCCGGGCTGCACGGCGTGTCCGCCGGGGATCCGGCGAAGAAGGCAATCCGGGCGCGCCTCGACCGGCTCGAGCCGGTCGGCGCGGAATCGAGGACGGTCGAGGCGGAGAAGGCCGCCGTGCCGAAGGCGTCGCGGGAGGCGCCCGGCGGCCTGCCCGGGAAGGATGACGGGACCGGGGATGCGGATGCCGCTCCGGCGGAGACCACGCAGACGGAGGCATCGTCCGGAACCGCCGGGAGCCGGCCGGCCTTGCGGGACCGGCGCCGGTTCCCCGGGCGAGCGGCGGCGCTGGCCACGACCAGGGGATCGGCAGGGCCGGCAGCCCGATGCCGCGAAAGCACCTGGTGCAGATGGCCTGGCGCGGTCGAAATGGCTCCGGGAATACGTCGGCGCCGGCGACGGGCGGGCGCGCAAGCGGGGGATCGTGGCGCTGGCGCGCAAGTTGCCGGTGGCGCCGTGGAGATACGCCACCACCGGGATGGTACCGGAAGGCGCCGTCCTGTCGCCGGCCCGAGCGGAGGAGGACAACGAAACGTCAGGACACCCGGGCAAGGCGTGTGACCGGCGGGGAGCCTGGCTCGCCGCAGACCGCGGCACCGTTCATCCGGACGGGTCCCGCCTCCCGGAACGTCGCACCGCCCGAACGGGCATTGTGGTCACGAGGCCGGCATCCGCCGGCCAACCGGACCGGATGAGAGTCCGGACGCGTCGTCGAGCGCGCCGTGGAGCCGCGACGTTCTGCCCGGAGCATCTCCGAGCGGCGCCGAACCGCTCCGACAACGACAGGGGGAAGGATGTAGGGCGACAATCTGGATGAGAACCGCACGTCAATCAGGATGACAGTCTGACGCCGCGACAAGACGGATATTTTCCGGATTCCCTGTCGAGTGCAAGCGCTTTTTCGACCGAAGCCCGGAAACGGCTGCGGCCCGCGACACACCGGTGCCGCGGGCCGCATGTCCCGGGATATTCCGGCTCAGCCGGTTTGCGTGTTCTTCTGCGTGGCCCGGCTCGCCGGCCGGCCGGCCTTGCGCGGGCTGGCCTTCAGCGCCTCCCGCCGCCGGTAGCTCTCGACATTCATCTCGAGAATCACCGCCCGGTGCACCAGCCGGTGCACCGCCGCCACCGCCATGGTCTCGTCCGGGAAGATCCGGTCCCATTCCGAGAAGGGCTGATTGGCGGTGATCATCAGCGAGCGCCGCTCGTAGCGGGCCGAGATCAGCTCGAAGAGCACGCTGGTCTCGGCCTGATCCTTCCTGACATAGGCGAAGTCATCGAGGATCAGGAGGTGATACCGGTCAAGGCGCGCCAGCAGGTTTTCCAGTGTCAGCTCCTTCCGTGCCGTCTGCAGGCGCTGCACCAGGTCGGTGGTCCGGCAGTAGAGCACCCGGTAGCCGGCCTCGACCAGCGCCAGCCCGATCGCACTGGACAGGTGGCTCTTTCCGGTCCCCGGCGGGCCGAAGATCAGGCAGGATGCACCCTGGGCCAGCCAGGCATCGCCGGCGGCCAGGGCCATGACCTGCGCCTTCGAGATCGTCGGCACCACGTTGAAGTCGAAACTGGCCAGGCTCTTGCCGGGCAGGAGCCTGGCCTCGCTCAGATGGCGCTGGATCCGCCGCCTTCCCCGCTCGGCAAGTTCGTGCTCGGCCAGGGCGGCCAGGAAGCGGCTGGCCGGCCAGCCCTCGGTATCGGACCGTTCGGCAAAATCCTTCCACAGTTCCCGCATGGTCGGCAGGCGAAGCTCGGTGAGCATCAGCTCCAGGCCGGCCGCATCATCGGTGCGGCTCATGACGCCGCGGCCATGCCCAGGAGATCGCCATAGCCCGAGAGCGGTGCCCTGGCGACGCTGACGAATGGCATGGTGCCGGCATCCGGTGCAAACCGGGCCCGCAGGTGATCGATCTCCGGCAGCCTTCCTTCCCGCAGGCAGGCATCGATCTGCGCCGCCAGCGCCGCCTCGCAACCCTCCTCATGGGCCAGCGCCAGCAGCTTCACCGTCAACCGGCAGGCCGAGCGCTCGTCCGCTCTCTCCAGCGCCGCCTCGAAACAGCGCCGGTAGGCTTCACGCGGGAAGAGCTCGTCCCGGTAGACCAGGTTCATGAGCGCCATCGGCCTGGTCTTCAGGGAATGGATCACGTGGCGGTAATTGACCACATGCACCGCCTTCATCGACGAACCTCTCCGCTTGCGCGGCACGGTCAGCTGATGGACGGTGCCGAGATAGAGCTCCAGCCGGTCATCATGGAGGCGCACGCCGAGCCGGTGGCCAATCAGCCGCGAGGGCACGGTGTAGAACACCTTCTTGAGGATGAATCCGCTCGAGGAGGTGACGCGCACGCTGGTCTCCTCGTAATCGGTGGTGCGCATGTTCGGCAGGGGTTTGAGCAGTGCCCGTTCGGTGTTGATCCGTTTGGCACGATGGGCATTGTAGCGTCCGGCGATGCCGGCGATGAAGCTGCGGTATGCATCGAGATCGGCGAACTCCCTCGATCCCCTGATCATCAGCGCATCATTGATCTCCTGCTTGAGATGGCCGTGCGGGCCCTCGATGGCGCCATTCTCATGGGCCACGCCGCGATTGTTGCGGGACGGCGTCATCCGGTAATGCCCGACCGGCAGGCGGTAGCGCCCGGTCATGTCCTCGGCATCCTCCTTGCGATGATTGCGGAAGCCGGCCGACAGGCTGTCGGTGCGGTGCTCGCGCGGGGCCCCGCCTAGCTGCCAGAGCGCGGCCTGCAGGCTTTCGGCCAGCGCCGTGAAGCTCTCGCCGCCGAGGATCACCTCGACATGCCGGAAGCCGGACCAGGGCAGCCGGAAGTGATAGAGCATGTGCTCGAGCTTCCGCCCGGCAATGGTGATGCCGAGCCTGTTCATGTGGGTGAAGTCCGACAAGCCGACCCGGCCGGGCTCGTGGCGCTGCCGGAACATGGCCTCCTTCTCGGGGCCGTGTTTTGCTTTCCAGTCGCGGACCCGCCGTTCCAGGGTGCGCCGGACATTCGGATTGAGATCCGGATGGCGCCGCCGCAACTCCTCGAGGATGCCGACCGGGCGCAGACCCGGCTCCGCCTCGAGCATCGGCACCACCACCTCGTCGAATATACCGGCCAGCGGGTCCGGCCTTCGCCGGCCGCGCGGTGTCCTGTTCTGCGACGGAAGCACCGGGTCCCGCCTGATGCGGTAACCGGTGGCTGTGCTGAAACCGGCCTTCGCCGACGCGGTTTCCACTGAATGGGTTCTATTGTATTCCATGAAGAGCCTCACTTGATGATCTGCAATATGGCGTCCGGGCATTCTGCTCACCTCGTTGGACTGAGTTTTGCAGAACAGTGTCCGAACGGCCGCGGACATCAAGTGAGGTGCTGGCAAGGGGGGGGGAGAAATCCGCAACGGCAGGCGGTAACTCCAGTCGGGCTACGCCCTCCCTCCGTTACCGCCTGCCGCCCCCAGCACCCCTGTCATCCTGATTGACGCTGGGCTGTCACCTTGATTGTCGCCCGGCAGAAGGAACAATGCGACCACGAGGAAGACAGTTGCCGCAAGGGATGAACGGCTGCCTGGAAAGGAATGCGAAGGCGGTCAGGAAAAGTGCTTGACGGAGGGGGCTCATGAGAGCTTCTTGCTCAGTTGTCGAACGTGATGCCGTTCGATCTCGCCGAGAGAGAACCTGCAAGCTATCGCGCGCGCTCCGGCACTGGCCGACTGGGCTGAAGTCCGACGGATATGCGCGAATTCCGCACAAATCCTCTTTGACGGGCTCTGCGGCGCGGCGTCAGCAGACCCGCCACCCAAGCAGGAGGCTCAGGGTCCGGACGATCCCTTCGCCCTGCCGGACCCCTTCAAGCCACCGTCGCCCTAGTAGGGATCCTCGGGTCCGAGAGTGGAATGGTGAGGTATCATGGAGGCTGATTTTCCTTGCACTGCCGCCGCCTGGAAGCAGGGCTCCCGAGAGGTTTCAACCGAGTTTGCCGCCGCCACCCCTGCCACGAGATGAATTGCTGCCGAGAAGCTCTTGTCGGTCTTGTCACAGCGGGTGGCGATGGCGCGTGCCAAATTCCACCAAGGTACCACCTGGATTTCGTCCAGGACAGCCAGTCGACTTCATCCAAAGTACCAACCGATTTCAGCATTGTGGCCGCCCGGAGCGCAGCGACGCAGCCTCCATCCGTGCGAAGCGCGGATCGCTCCATGCTCATGAGCCGGCCCCGATGCTTCGGCCCGCCGCACGCTCATGCCTCGGTCTCCCCCTTCCACGGCTCACCCGGAAGAAGCGAGATCAGTTGCTCGTACACTGTCCGCGCAGCTTCCGCCGGCTGCCACTCGAACCCTGGCCTGAGCAAGGCACTCATGTCGGCATTGAACTGCGTATTGCCGATCTTCCCCGCAAGGTTCCGCTCAAACATCGCGCGAGTTACCGGACGTCTCTCGCGCTCCATGTACTTTCGGAACGCCGCAACGATCCGTCCGGCATCGCTCCGCCCGTTGGCGATCCCCATCGCCAAATCGAACAGATCCCGGCCCTTGCTGCGCTGATAAAGCGCTCGCATCTTGGTTGCCAGCAACTCGTCGAGCTCGAAGGTCGTGATTTCGGCCCGCCCGGAGTACCACCGCGACCTGACCGGAAACGGGCGTTTGGTGAAGCCCAGCACCGCAAAATGCTCGCGGGTGTTGATCTCGACCTTGAGGCGCAGCCGGATCGCCGGCATGTCCTCGGACAGGAACCGATAGCCGAACGTCAGCCGGCCCTGTGACTGCTTCCACCGCGCTTGACCGAGCCAAGGATCCAGAACCTGCCGCAAACCACCCATGACGGGGCCCGCCGGCCCGGCCTTTACCTGGACCAGATCGATATCCTCGGAGTAGCGGGCGGGCGGCGTCAGGTAGAGCTTGTAGAGCGCCGTGCCGCCCCGGAAGGCGCGCGCGCCGGCGAGAGCCGGATCAGCGAATATCTCGGCCAGGGCCCGACTGATGACCAGGTCCTGCTCGACCTGGAAGTCCTCGCTCCACGGCGCCCGCTCCCGCCATTGGGTGATGTAGTCCCGCGGGATCACGCATCCGCCTCGACGCTTGCGTTCACGAACAGCCGCCAGTCCTTCGATCGCGGTGCACCCGCGGCATCCGCGCCGGGCAGGAGTTTCGTGTAATTGCGCGCCCGCTGCCGAACATGCTCCTTGAGTGGCACCGCCCTGTCTCCGGCCCCAACATGCTCCAGGAGATAGCCCAGACGCTGTGCCCAGAGAATCGGTGCGGACTTCGAGGCATCGACGAGGTGCTCCGGATCCATGTCCTCGCCGAGTTCGGAAAGCACACCCGCCACACGGTCCACGCCTCCGGCTCGATACATGTACCCGACGAGATCGAACGCCGTCGCCTCCACGGTCGAGACAAGAACGGTTCCGCGCGGATTGTTGAACCTCTCGACGGGCACGGCCGAGAGATTGCGGCGCGCGACGAATGCGACCCCGACGGCACCGCAGATGATCGCTGGCCGGCTCCCCTCTACCACCACCTGGAATTCCTGCGGGCGATGATGGGCAGCGCCGTGATATTGCGCGGCCGAGAGGAGGCCCACATAGTAGCGAGTGCTCCGATGCTCCATCAGCGCCGGGATGAATTGATCTGCCGGCAAGCAGCCGAGCCGCCTGTATTCGGGCGGCACGATGAGGTAGAACCCGCGCGCAGGGCTTGCGATCTCCCCCTTGGCCGCGAGACGGCTCAGCGCCTGGCGCGTTGCCGCCTCGGAGACCCCGAGGGCCGAGCGAACCTCGGACGAGGCAAAGTGATAGCGGCCGCGGGCGGCCAGATCGGCGATGATGTTGCTAGCGCGCGGCTTGGAAGATGCAGACATGACACTGTCAAAGTAGCACTAATTGTTACGTTATCAACGTAAAATATTATTCTTGATAATGCCAACACCTACCAAAGCACCGAACCGGGCCGAATGCCGTCAGGGTCATGGGCACCGCCGGACGCGCAGGCGCAGCCCGACCCCAACATCGCCAAATCAGTGTCAATCGTCGCCGATGGCAGCCGCCATTTGGAATTCTAGGCGGAACTTCCACGGCAACAAGAGAACGAATCCGGGTCCATCCCGCTGATTTGCCGGGGTTTCCGGCCTGTCAGCCGCTGATCCGACCTGCCTGCGCACCGGGAACGGTCCGTGCCGGCTCGATGCCAGGCAGCGCCAGTGCCCTGGCCTGCATGGCCGTCGCCTCCGACAGCATCGGCAGGATTGCTGCCGGACTGCCCGGCAGCGACACCTCGTTCGCGTCAGCGTCGCCAGATCATCCATCAGCGCACGGAAGCCGTGCACCGGCAGACCACCGGCGGTGCATTTGCTGCCGGCCCCGGATTTCGCACTCTCCGAGACCCCGGCCTTTTCCACCGGCGATGCCCGTTTCGCCTGCGCACCCTCCGGGTCATCATCCTCGAACAATACCGGCGCCAGCCGCCGTCGCATCTGCCAGCGGGCATGAAGGGCCGGCATGCACGGGAACACATGTCCCCGCACATGATCAGCCGCATGGACATGGATGGGATGGATCCCGGGATCGGACCTGGCGTTGCGGAAGGCCCCGCTCCACACCGGACAAGCGCTTGCATGCCTCGACCGCCGCCTCGGTGCCGATGGCCGCGGGCCCGGGCTGGTCCGCATGACGTGGATGCCGTCGAGCCGGGCCTCGACAGCAATCCGCTCCTGGCTGCGGGACCAGTCCATCCGGTCATCGGTGACGGTGACGTCGAAATGCTTCTCCACCTTGCGCCCGATCGCCTTCCATGTCCGGTCGCGATTGGCCGCACCCGGCCTGCCTTTCGCATGGGCAGCGGCGATGCCGGAAAGCACCTTCCCGGTGGCACGGAGCAATTCCTCCCGCTTGCGGGCCCGCTCCTCCCGCAATCCCGGGTTCAGGCACACCATCAGCCGTTCGCCCGGATGCTCCGGTCCGGTGATCCCGGCCACCGCACCGTCCACCGGTTCCTCGGGAACCAGCGGCGCGGCCCCTGCTGCCGATTTCACCAGCCGGCGGATGTCGCCGGTCGTGAGCGCCGGGATCCGGTCGAGACCGGCAGGCTCGACATCCTTGCGGATGCGGGCGGTGGTCAGCATGCCCCGGTCGAGGGCCAGGGCCACCTTCCCGATGCCGAAGCGTCCCCGGATCTTCTTCACCTGCGCCGCCACCGTGGACGGATCGGCGGTATTCCCTGAAAACACCTGCACCGCCACCGGGCAGCCATCTTCCGCACAGAGCATCCCGCAGGTGATCTGCTTCCTGCCCTTCCTGCCGTCGCGACCCGGGCCGAAAGCCGCCAGCGGACAGCATCGTCCCTCGAAACAGCTTGAAGAGACGTCATGCAGGATGAGCGTTCCTCCCGTCAGATGCCGATTGGCCAGGCTCTTCCCGATCCGGGGCTGCCGCTTCGGCAGCCGGTCGGGCATGGCCGGCATCTCGCCCCCGGAGACCTCACCGAGACCGGGGAGAGACCCCGGGGAGCTGGTGGCAGTCCCGGGAGAGAGCTGCCGGGCGGTGGCCGGCCTCGAATCCGGCGAGATGATCCTCGAGGCGATGGCGGCCAGTGCCAGGTCCCGCATGCGGGAGCGGGTGCCGGATCGACACCGCCTCGCCGAGCGAGTGAAAGGCGACACCGCCCCTGAGTACTGCATCGATGCCGGCGATCCGGTCCGGTGGCAAATCGGCAAGGTTGGCCAGGGTCTTCTTCCTGATGCGGGCTCCCTCCCGCCAGGACTTCCTCATCAGGAAGCAGGCCCGTCCCCGCTTGTTCGGAATGCGTTCGAGCCGGATCGACACCGGTGCTGACCTTTCAAACATGCACCGGGAACACAAATACCGGTGTCAGGAGGGGTGAGGCGTGATATCATGCAGGATAATCAGCGGTTTGCGGGGCCCTGAACGGGAAATGTGGTCCTGAAGTTCCGTCTCAACCTGCCCTGAACCAGGATTTCAGGCAGGATGATTTCGTGCCGACCCCAGAGGCCGGAACTTCCTCATCGATCCACCGAACGAGCCGGGGATGCATGAGACGGGGAGTGAAGCCCGGGACCAGGTACCGTTCCGGTGTCGGACGGCCAGAGCGACGACAAAATTTCCGGATATGCAGGGATGGCGGGCCATTCGGTGGGAACTCGCTCCCTCACCGACCTGGCGAATTGCGGCCAGCGCCTGCCGGTCCGATATTTCCGGAGCCGCAACCTGGCCATCACTTGCTCACTGACAGGGCCCGGTCTGCGGACTTCCAGCAACCGGCGACATGATCATCGACCAGCCCGACCGCCTGCATAAAGGCATAGATGATCGTCGTTCCCACGAAATTCATGCCCCGCGACTTCAGCCTGCGTGACAATTCGTCGCTGGCGGGTGTGGAAATCGGCACCTCGGCGAGACTTGCCCAGTCGTTGATGAGTGGCACTCCGCCCACATGATCCCACAGGAAACGGCCGAAGGAGCCGAACTCGGCCTGGATTTCCAGGAAAACCCTGGCATTCCGGCGAGCGGATTCAATCTTGAGCCGGTTGCGCACGATCCCGGGCTCGGACCGAAGAGCGGTCAGTTCCGAATCCTCCATCCGTGCCACCAGCGCCGGATCGAATTCCCTGAAGGCCCGGCGATACCCCTCGCGCTTTCGAAGAATGGTCTCCCAGCTCAAACCTGCCTGAGCACCTTCCAGGACCAGGAATTCGAACAGCCGCCGGTCGTCATGGACCGGCACACCCCATTCATTGTCGTGGTAGGCAGCGTAGAATCCCTTGCCATTGCCGAAACAGCGGCGCTGTCCATCGCTGCCGATTGTCAATCCGGGAGACTGTCCGGCGTCGTCCGGACCCGGTGAACAGAGGGATTGCCGCACGTCTATTTGCGCCGCAACCGGATGACGACATCGACTTCGGCAATCTCCACGCCTTCCGGCAAGTCCGAAATCTCCGGGAGGGAAATCGGTCCTTCGGATGCGTCTGCCAGCTCACCGGTATCCTCCCAGTAGAAATGCGGATGGTCGTCGACCCGGGTGTCAAACCATGACCTGGAGCCATCCACGGTGATTTCCTTGAGCAATCCGGCGCTGCACAGCACGCGCAACGTATTGTAGACCGTTGCCAGGGACATGGATTCGCCAGCATGCACCGCCTGTGAATGCAGGCGGTTCGCGGTCACATGCTTGTTGTTACGGTCACCAACCAGCAACCGGGCCAAGGTGACCCGTTGCCTTGTCGGCTGCAGACCTGCAGAACGCAGCCATTCACGCTCATACGACAGAGTTTCGTCCACAGCCAATTCGCCCATGGCCTTTGCTGCAACCGGTTCATTCTTGCACATCCATCGACCGGATTCAAACAATTCGGACGCCCTTTTTGGGCTACGGCGAGCAGCGTGACCCGCACATCCATGCACGGAATTGTCCTGCATCCGGGCCCTTCCCGATCATCAATCCGGCACGCCGGTTCCTGCCCCACCGTCACGGCCGGGCCCGGAGTGGCAGATCCTTCCCACGAACACATTGCGGCCCCGCCCGGTGTCCGGGCAATTCGGCGGGAGTTTTCGCCCTATTGCCTATATGCGGGGTTGAGTGATACTGAACGGCTCGAAATCCGGCGTGGCAGAAGGCGCGAACATGCCCCCATTTCCTTCAAGCTTCGATTACGAAGGGTTGCTGAAATGTGCCCGCGGTGAGCTTTTTGGCTCGGGCAATGCCCAGTTGCCGCTTCCACCAATGCTGATGTTCGACCGGGTTACCGAGATTTCGGCCACCGGGGGCGAATTCGGCCAGGGCCATGCAATTGCCGAACTTGATGTCAGGCCGGACCTCTGGTTCTTTTCATGTCATTTTCAGGGCGACCCGGTGATGCCGGGCTGCCTGGGTCTGGACGCGCTGTGGCAACTGACGGGGTTCAATCTTGGCTGGAGAGGTTTTCCGGGCAAAGGCCGGGCGCTTGGCGTGGCCGAGGTCAAGTTCACCGACATGGTGACCCCGGGATGCAATCTCCTGACCTATATCATCGACTTCACCCGGGTCATCAACCGCAGGCTGAAGATGGGGGTTGCCAATGGGCGGATGCTCGCCGATGGCAAGGAGATCTACAAGACCACCGCAATGAAGGTAGGCCTGTTTTCCGAATAGCGGTCGGGCGAATGTGATTGGGGGAATTCCATGCGGCGCGTAGCAGTTACCGGGATCGGTATCGTCTCGCCGATCGGCAACAGCAAGGAAGAGGTCGAGGAGTCCCTCCGGGCCGGAAGATCGGGAATCGCATTTTCCGAGGAATATGCCGACAACAACTTCCGCAGCCATGTGCACGGCGTTCCCGATATCGTCATCGAGGATCACCTTGACAAGCGTCAGCTGCGCTTCATGGGCCCGGGTGCGGCCTACAACTTCATTGCCATGCAGCAGGCGATTGACGATTCGGGGTTGAATCCCAACGAGGTCTCCAATGAACGCACCGGCATGATCATGGGCTCCGGTGGCCCATCGACATCGAATTTCTACATGGCCCACCAGGCAGTCAAGCTGAAGGGAAGCCCGAAGCGGATGGGGCCACTCATGGTGACGAGATGCATGTCATCGACCAATTCGGCCTGTCTTGCCACCCCCTTCAAGATCAAGGGGCTCAGCTACTCGATTACTTCGGCCTGTGCCACCTCTGCCCATTGCATCGGCAGCGGCGCCGAACAGATCAGGTTCGGAAACCAGGACATCGTGTTTGCCGGCGGCGGCGAAGAGGTTGACTGGACATTGTCATGCCTGTTTGACGCCATGAATGCGCTGAGTTCGAAATACAATGATACGCCGGAGACCGCGTCCCGACCCTTTGATATCGACCGCGACGGATTTGTCATTGCCGGCGGGGCCGGGGTGCTGGTGCTCGAGGAGTATTCGCGCGCCCAGGCCAGGGGAGCGACCATCTATGCCGAGGTGACCGGTTTCGGCGCCACGTCGGATGGCTACGACATGGTGGCTCCGTCCGGAGAGGGAGGCGAGCGCGCCATGCGCCTGGCCCGGTCCGGAAATGGAGAGCGCCCGGTCGACTACATCAACGCCCATGGCACGTCGACGCAGGCGGGAGACGTGGTGGAAATCGAGGCGGTTCGCCGGATTTTCGGCAAGGGAACGACACCGCCAGTCAGTTCGACCAAATCCCTGACCGGCCATTCCCTGGGGGCAGCGGGCGTGCATGAGGCAATCTACACGCTGATGATGATGCGGGGCCGGTTCATTTCCGCCTCGGCCAATGTCTTCAACCTCGACGATGCCATTCTTCCGGAGGAGGTTACCACCGAGCTGGCCGAAGACGTGGAGATCGACACTGCCCTGTCCAACAGCTTCGGCTTTGGTGGCACCAATGCAACGCTGTCGTTCAGCAGGCCCGACGGTTGAGAATGCCATGTTGCTGGAGGGCAGGAAATGTCTCGTGGTCGGTGTCGCCAATGACCGGTCAATTGCCTGGGGTATTGCCAGGGCCATGAACAATGAAGGGGCGACGATTGCGCTGACCTATCAGAATGATGCAATCCGGCGTCGGGTCGAGCCGCTCGGGGAGGAAGTCCAGGCCGAGATCATTGGCCGGGCCGATGTTGCCGAACCGGATACGCTGGACGGCCTGTTCACCTCGATCTCGGAAGTGTGGGGCGAAATGGATGTCCTCGTCCATGCAATCGCCTATTCGAGTCGCGAGGAACTCAACGGACGCTTCATTGACACCAGCCAGGCAAACTTCAGGGAATCGCTGGACATATCCTGCTATTCTCTGATCGATCTTGCCCGGCGGGCACGTCCTCTCATGAACAGGGGAGGCTCGGTCCTGACCGTTACCTTCCAGGGTTCAAACCGCGTGGTCCCGTTCTACAATGTCATGGGAGTTGCCAAGGCCGCCCTGGAATCGACGGTGCGCTACCTGGCCAATGATCTTGGCCGCGACGGCATTCGGGTCAATGCGGTCAGCCCCGGCCCCATGAGAACCCTGGCCGGTGCCGCTATCGGCGGTGCACGAAAGACCTTCCGGCATACCGAGGCCAATGCACCGCTCGGCGGCAATGCCACCCTGGAAGCGATCGGAGGCACCGCCGCCTACCTTGCCTCGGACCACGCCGCCTGCACCACCGGCCAGATCATCGCCGTCGACAGCGGATTTCACATCCTGGGGATGCCGCAATCGGATCAGATCTGACCGTTCCAGTACTGCCGGGAAGGATCTGGGCACCGGGGCGCTCCCGGGTCGGACGCCTCACTCCATCCCGACGGGACTCCGAAAATTCAACGTGATGGTGCGCCTCTCCGACCGAGCCGGGTAGCAGAACGGGGCCACATCCGCTCTGCGGAAGAGCAAATGGAGTCTTGGGCCGCAAGTTCCGAAGGCCGGTCCGGCAATACCTCCGAAATGGTCGAATGCATGGAGCCTGCCGTCGAGACGTCGTGTCAACTGTCCCTTGCGGGCGATTGCTGATCGCCCCAGCCGGGACAATTTCACTTCAGATGGAGGAAGCAGTCGGTCAATTGTTCCATGGCCGCGAGGGCCCTGGCTGCACTTGCTTCGCAAAAGCCGGATGACTGCCGCATCTCAGGCACCCGGATCGAGATCCTGATTCCCTTTCCGTCCGGGAACTGGTCATTCACGGAATAGGGGGTCATGACTGCCCGGTCCGGAACCGCATTCCCCGCGCCGGCGCGCTCAGTCTCCGATGCCGGAGAAATGATCAGGTCAACCATGCCGGTCGTATCCTTGGCCGAAGTCCATAACCGATGCCTCGGCCAGACATGGGCTGGAAAGTCCGGATGTCGAATCCGGTCAATCCAGCTGTGGCCATCGTAACAGGATTCCTGGAGCGCCGGGAAAGTGTAAGGGGAATCACTTTCAGAGCATCTCTCTCGAGCCCGTTGCAGGTAGCCAGAATGGAGCCTGAGCATTGCGGCGTCAGGGTTCCTGACGCCCGTCGCGGCTTTCTTCTCGATTGCCCTCTTGATGATCTGTCGCCGGTATTCCTGCCTGCGCTCATCGGTTGAGCAGTGCATTTCAGCCGCATCCTCGAGGCTGATGCCTGCATCAAGACGATCCCGTTCACCCTGATAGGAACCTGGAGCAACGAGCACGATCATCACGTTGTCCAGGCCCTGCTGGCGCAGGCGATCGGCGTATGCCGCGTAGCGCTCCACCTGCCTGGTGGGAGCATTGAGGGCATCGGCAGTTCCCGCCTGCAAACCGCCACGCCTCCTACCGGAGTTGCGGCGGCGGTGCCCCGGTGGGCTCAGCCTGCTGATTGCACGAACCCGATCACGGCACCTGACGGGTCCCGGACAATGGCGATCTTTCCGACATTGGGAACATCGAAGGGTCCGTTCATGACGGTGCCGCCCCCGGGCGCAACCTTGTCGGCGGCTGCCTGGATATCGCTCACCTCGATATAGGTCATCCAGTGCGACGGGACTTCCTCGGGAAGGCTCATGGCGTTGCTGTCACCGATGCCGGCAACCGGTTTCCCGTCCAGCTGGGCGATCGTGTATTTGTCTTTCATCCCTTCCATGTCCTGGTAGGTCCAGCCGCACAATTCGGCATAGAAGGCCTTTGCCGCCTCGTAATCACGCGTCATCAATTCGGACCAGCAAACGGTCCCGTGGTTGTCGCTCATTGCGGTTTCCTTTCTCGCTGATGTGGCACCTTCAGTGCAACTGCCGCTCATATGGCATGACTCCATCGGATTCCACATGGAATTGCCGATGCCGGGCGGGGGCCGTCTTTCCGCGGTTGTCAAAGCCGGAAGCCCGGAATACCAGTGGCCAGTCCGGCATCCCTGGGCACAGCCGGGTCGGAACAGAATTGTCGTGCACCCGTATCGGAGCCTGAATCTTGCACTGTGCATTTGATGCCTATGGAACCCTGTTCGATGTCGCGGCTGCGGCCCGCCTGGCAGCCGGTGAGCCGGGCAGCGGGCAGTTGGCCGATTCATGGCAGGCAGTTGTGGCAGACTGGCGAGCCAGGCAGTTGAGATATTCATGGCTGCGGGCGGTCACCGGCGATCATGCCGATTTCTGGCAGGTCACCATCGATTCCCTCGATTGGGCGCTCGAGGCATCCGGCCTGTCGGGAGATGCGGGTTTGCGTGACCGCCTGCTCGACATCTACTGGAGGCTCCCGGCCTATGGCGAGGTCGTGCCCGTGCTGTCGGAACTCGAGCGGAACGGCCACAAGGTCGCCATCCTGTCAAATGGCAGTCCGGACATGCTTGATGCGGCGGTTTCTGCCGCCGGCATCGGCAACCTCGTCGACGCCGTGCTGAGCGTGGAGACGGTCGGCGTGTTCAAGCCGCATCACTCGGTCTATGAACTCGTCACCGGTCATTTCGGTTGCGGGAAGCCCGGTGTCCTCTTCGTGTCCTCGAACGGGTGGGATGCGGCCGCAGCATCCGGTTTCGGCTTCCGGACGGTATGGGTCAACCGAAGTGGCGAGCCGGAAGAGCGACTGCCTTGGAAGGCGTGGCGGACAGTGGGAGATTTGACCCGAATTCCCGAGCTTGCGTCATCCACATGATGAAGTTCTGGAAGTCATCGGATGGCCTGCAGCTGGCCTACCAGGACCAGGGTCACGGCCCGGCGGTGCTTTGCCTTGCCGGTCTGACCTGGAACTCGAGCCATTTCGACGAGTTGATCGGACACCTGCCCGGCTACCGCCTCATACGCCCGGATTACCGGGGGCGGGGCGCGTCGGACCGGGATGCCGAATTCCGGAACTACCACCCCTCGGTCGAGGCCAGGGATGCCATGGAACTGCTTGACCATCTCGGGATCGATTCGGCGATCGTGATCGGCACCTCGCGCGGTGGCATCGTGGCAATGGTGGCGGCGCCCAGATACGGTGACCGGATATCCGGCATTGTCTTCAACGATATCGGGCCGACCATCGAACAGGAAGGCCTGGCCCGGATCTTCGACTACCTGGGAAGGCAACCTTCCGCCCGGACCATGGAGGACGCAGCGGATGCGTTGATGGATGCGGCGGCCGGATTTGACGGGGTTCCCCGGGAGCGCTGGCTGACCGAGGCCCGACGCCGTTATGTCGTCCGGAACGGCCGTCTCAGGCTGAATTACGACCCGAAGTTGCGTGATGCGCTTCTTGAGCGAACCGATGAGCCCTCGCCCGATCTGTGGCAGTTTTTCGGTGCGCTGAAGGACATTCCCCTTGCTGTCATACGCGGTGCCAATTCCGATCTGCTGTCTGCCCGGACCGTGGCCAGGATGCGGGCTGCCCAGCCCGGCCTGCAAACGCTCGAAGTCGCTGGCCGCGGCCATTGCCCGTTCCTCGACGAGCCGGAATGCATCGAATTCATCAGCAGCTTCATCAGCGAAATCGCCGGGCCATCGCACTGATACCGGCGATCAGCCATCCTGCCGCAGAAACTCGTTGCGGGGATCAAACGGGCTCTCTTCGGTCACCTCTGCATCCCATAGCCGATTCAACATCCGGACCTGCAGCCGGGTCCCCGGCTCGGCGAGGCCGGGCCGGATGTATCCCATTCCGATCGCCCTGCCGAAATGAACCGAGTAGCCGCCGGAGGTCAGCCTTCCGACCCGATCGTCGCCGGAATAGATGGCCTCCCTTCCCCAAGGGCAGGCATCTTCCGGGCCGTCGACCAGCAACGTGGCACAGCTTGACCGGATGCCGGTATCCTGCATGGCCTGCTTGCCACGAAATTCCTTGGTGAGGTCGACGAAGCGGTCCAGCCCGCCCTCGAGCGGCGTGGCATCCCTTCCGAGTTCGGTTCCGAAGGCGCGGTAGCTCTTTTCCATGCGCAGCCAGTTCTGGGCCCGGGCACCGAACATCCGGAGCGAAAACTCCCTTCCGGCGCCTGCAACGAGGTCGAACAGGTAATTCTGCATCTCGATCGGGTGATGCAGCTCCCAGCCGAGCGAGCCGGTATATGACACTCTCAAGGCCCGCACCGGACACATCCCCAGCTCGATATCCCGCATCGACAACCATGGAAAACGCCGGTTAGAGAATGCCGTATCCGGATCGGGATCGCAGACGATGCTCTTCAGGAGGTTGCGGGATTGCGGACCGGCAACGACCAGCACGCCCCACTGGTTTGTCACCTCCTGCACCTCGATCCAGCCGAATTCGTCCATCCGGTCCTCGGCCGCCTTGCGCAGGAAGTCGCCGTCATAGGCCGACCAGGCCCCGGCCGATACCAAGTAGTATTCGGATTCACCCAGGCGGGCGATCGTGTATTCCGTCCTCGTGGTCCCGGCCGATGTCAGCGCGTAGGTCAGGCTCACCCGTCCCACGGCCGGGAGCCTGTTGCAGGTCAGCCAGTCGAGAAACGCGGTGGCACCCGGGCCGGCAACCCGGTGCTTGGCAAAGGCGGTGGCGTCGAACATGCCGACGGACTCGCGGACGGCCTGCGCCTCTGCGGTGGTGAACTCCCACCAGCCGCCCTTGCGAAAGGATCGGGAGCCGTGATCGTCGAAACCGGCAGGCGCAAAATAGTTCGGACGCTCCCAGCCATTGACCTGGCCAAACTGGGCGCCGAGCGCCTTCATCCGGTCATAGCACGGTGCGGTGCGCAATGGCCGGCAGGCCTCCCGCTCTTCATCCGGATGGTGCAGGACATAGACGTGCTCGTAGCACTCCTCGTTCTTCCTGGCGGCATATTCGGTTGTCATCCAGCTGCCGTAGCGCCGGGGATCCAGCGAGGCCATGTCGATTTCCGCCTCGCCGTCGGTCATGATTTGGGCGAGATAATACCCGGCACCGCCGGCAGCGGTAATTCCGAATGAGAACCCTTCGGCCAGCCAGAGATTTCGCAGGCCGGGAGCCGGGCCTATCAGCGGATTACCATCCGGCGTGTAGCAGATCGGACCATTGAAATCGTCCTTGAGACCAACCACCTCGGTCGAGGGTATTCGATGGATGAGTGACAGATATTCCTCCTCGATCCGGTCGAGGTCCAGCTGGAACAGATCGGCCCGGAATGACTCCGGGACTCCAAACCGGAACCGGGCCGGCGCGCCGCGCTCGTAGGGTCCGAGTATCCAGCCGCCGCGCTCCTCCCGGACATACCATTTCGCATCTGCATCCCGCAGCACCGGGTGCTCCGGGTTGTCCCTGCGCCACTCCACCAGTTCACGGTCCGGCTCGGTGACGATGTACTGATGCTCGACCGGGATTGCCGGAATCCTGATACCGAGCATGTCCGCCATGCGCTGGGCATGGTTGCCGGTGGCGGTAATCACGTGCTCGGCATGCAACTCGAACTCTTCGCCGCTGCGGACGAGATTGCCCCCCTGCTCGGTCATGATCGATCCCCGGGCCAACCATTCGGCACCAGTCCATTCCAGCGAGTCGACCTGTCGCCGGCGAAGGATTTCCACCCCCCGCTGGCGGGCACCCTTGGCCATGGCCTGGGTCACATCGGCCGGATTGATGTAGCCATCGCCAGGATGGTAAATGGCGCCGACCAGGTCCTCGGTCCTGACCAGGGGGTACCGCTCCCTGATCTGGGCCGGCGAGAGCCATTCATACGGAATACCGACCGTCTCGGCAGTGGACGCGTAGAGCATGTATTCATCCATGCGGTCCTGCGTCTGGGCCATCCTGAGATTTCCGACCACGCTGAAGCCGGGATCGAGCCCGGTTTCCTCCTCGAGTTCCTTGTAGAATCGAACCGAGTAGTCGTGGATGTGGCTGGTGGCGTAACTCATGTTGAACAGCGGCAGCAGGCCGGCCGCATGCCAGGTGGACCCCGAGGTGAGTTCATCGCGCTCAAGCAGCAGCACCTCCTGCCAACCGGCTCGCGCCAGGTGATAGGCAATGCCAACTCCGACTGCACCGCCACCAATGACTACCGCGCGAGCGTGCTTGTTCATCCCAGCTGTCTCCGCAAATTCCGGACTTCGGACCGGTTTCCGATAATCACTCTTGATGAAAAACCAGGAAACTAATTTCCTGATCGGCCGTTGTCAGGCAGTACTTGCATCAATTCCGGCATCTGGCAATCCGTGCATGACGGGAAGAATTTGCACCTCCACCTCCCGACAACCTCGACGTGAATGCGAGGTCAACCACCGGCCACCGGTCCGGTGGCACTGGCCACCAAGGCATTGACGGCAGGGCGGTGCGCCTGCCGCAGAGCCAGGCCCTTCGGACTCTTCGTTCCGCGCCTCGGACGATGCCCAAGCTGCGCGATCGGCCTGAAGTGCTTGAACACCCGCCAACTGGCCCAGCCCTGCCAGATTTCACATCAAATGTGCAGAATTCGTGCTCGGCCGATTTGGGCGCATCCTGGCGTTTCGCGGCGTAGCAGGAGACACGGCGCTCCAGGATGGCCGGCAATTCGGAGATCGTGAAGGCAGGCGGAAACGCACGACCAGGACCGCCCGGAAATGCGACATCAGGAAATTGGCGGAATAGAGTTCGAACAACTCCCGGAAGCCGACAATCGAAATCAGGAGTTGACCGATGATCACTCCATTGACGGCGCGGATCACGCCAACGCGAACTCCACCCAGAATTTCCGGCAACGCCGCCCGGAAGTAGACTTTGGTGAAGACCGCCCATGGGATGCATCGAAACCTTGGGCCACTTCAACCAATGATCGATTGATCTGCATCACGCCAGCGCGTGCATTGAGGATCATGATCCAGATTGCAGACAGCGTAGTCGTGATGATGATTGATTTGGGAATTATCTGTGTGCCCAGTCGCCCGGCGGGACCCTTGACAATCCCGGGGCCTTGCGTGATGCTTGTGCCTCGGAAAGCGATCCGCTTCCCCTTCTCCCGACGACATTTGCAACCGGCGGAAGGCCGATGAGCTGACCGGCACTGCCACGTACAGACAGATCGAATACCGGCTGCTGCCGCGGATTCGGGCCGATGCCCGGTGCCTGGCCGGCCAGGCCGGTGCCTGCCGCTTCGCCCGGAGCGAGATGCCGGCCCGCCGGAAGGCGGCATGCGTGGCGGCCGGGGAGAGAGTGGCGGCCAGCCGCCATCGGTGTCGTTCTTCCCGCCCGGCAAGCGGTTCACCGGACTGCGCCATGAACTCCCGTGGCTCTCCGAATATTCATTCACCGTCCCGGAGAATGTCCGTATCCGCGATGGTCGGATACACGTGCCGAAGATCGGATGCCTGGCCATCCGCCGCCGGGGAGGAAATCCCTGCCCGGATGCCGGACCGGCCGGAGCGGTGTTCGGGAAACCGGTCGGCAAATGGCATGTCACGGTCTGCTGTCAGGTGGAAGCACCTGCCATCGCAGACAGCGGCATTGCCGCCAGGGTGGACATGAAACTCCGGCAGGTCGCTGTCGTGACCACCGAAGGCGATGCCGAGATCATCCATGTGCCCGATACGTCATTGCCCGACACAGGAATCAAGCGCAATCAAGGGTGCATGGCGAGGCAAGGGCTCCCGCCGCAGCTTCAAGACAAGGCTCCGTTTGCAGGGATTGCAAGGAAAACGCTCCAACGCCCGCAAGAACCGGCATCATCAGGCCGGCCGGAAGATGGCTGATAGAGCCTCAACGGTCATTGTCGAGAAGTCGAACACGAAGGGCATGACCCGGTCGGCCAGGGGGACGGTGGACGAGCCGGGCAGGAACGTGAAAAGGAAGGCAGGACTGAACCGGGAGATACGGAACACCGGTCGGCATTCTCCCAGGCAGAAGCTCGAATACAGGGCTGGCGTGACCGAGATCAACCCCGCCTGCATCTCGCGGACCCGCAATGCCTGTCGGAATATCGACAAGGTTTGTCGGCACGACAAAGACTACGAATGTGTAGCCTGTAGCTACACGGATCACGCGGATATGAATGCAGCCCGCAACATTCCGGTGTCGGGAATCGGGCTGCTGCACGGCGAGAGGCGTTTGCATCGACAACCTCCACGACCCGTGAAATTGGTGCTTTGGTGGCCTGGGATGGTTGGTCGGGTATATCATTCCCGAAATATTCACCTCCAATATGAACCAACGGAGATCTGCATGACAAAGTTCGTCATCGAAAAGCCACCCGTGTGCGCAATTCCTGTAGTGAATTCCAGTTCGCTCTTTCCCATTCGGCGGGTCTATTGCATTGGTCGGAACTATGCGTTGCATGCAGTGGAAATGGGGCATGATCCAAGTCGGGAGGATCCATTCTTTTTCCAGAAGAACTCGGAGAATCTGGATCCTTCGGGCGAGTTTCCTTATCCGCCACGTTCCTCCGACGTGCATCACGAAGTTGAACTGGCGGTCATGCTGAAATCCGGCGGTACCGACATCCGGGTGGAACGATCACTCGACCATGTATTTGGATATGCGATCTCGATCGACATGACTCGCCGCGACCTGCAGAGCATGCAAAAGGACCTCCGACGCCCCTGGGAAATCTCGAAGGCATTTGAAAGATCGGCTCCGGTCGGACCCGTGCATGCGGCGGCCGAGACCGGTCATCTTTCCGAGGGAAGGATAATCCTGAAGGTAAACGGTGAAACCCGTCAGGAGGGTGACCTCAACCAGATGATCTGGAAGGTGCCTGAAATGATCTCCTGCCTGTCGGAATATCTTGAACTCGCCGCAGGAGATGTTGTTCTCTCCGGCACGCCCTCGGGCGTTTCCGCCATCGATCGAGGAGACGTCATGGAGGCTGCCATTGATGGCCTCGGTTCCCTGACGGTGAACGTGATCTGAGTTCGGACAGGCACTTCTGCACGGCAAGAGGCGGTCCGGTCGGAGACCTCTCGGCGATTCGTGAAATTGATGCCTCGGCTGGCCGATGGGCGGTCAGACAGTTGAATCCCGGAAGGGTCAGACCCAGATTTGCTCATGCAGGGCCATTCGGCATACCGGCCGACAATACCGGTCCGGCCTCGGGAAGGAGACAGGCGATGGCAGTCGAGGATCTGATCTCGGAATGGGAAAGGCCCGGCAGGCTGCCGTCCTTTCATGCAGTGTCGGATGGTGACTTCCTCCCGGCATTCCGGCAGGCGATCGAGAAGGCCCGCCAGCGGATTTCGGATATTGCCGACAATCCGGAGCCGGCCACCTTCGAGAACGTCATTGCCGCTCTCGAACTGGCTGACCCGGAGCTGGAACGCGCCGGGGCGGTATTCTTCCTGCTGGCCGGAGCCGACAGCAATGAGGACCGGCAGGCGATCGAGCGCGAGATCGTGCCCGAACTGGTGCGTTTCGAGACCGAAATGGCGATGAACCGGGAACTCTACGAACGGGTCAATACCCTCTGGGAGCAACGGGACTCGCTGTGCCTTGACGATGAACAGCTGATCACGCTGAAGCGCCACCGGCGAGACTTCCTGCATTCGGGGGCCACGCTTCCGGCACCGCAACAACAGCGATTCGCCGAAATCAGGGAGGAATTGTCGCGGCTGCATGTGCAATTCGGCCAGAACCTCCTCGCCGACGAGTCGGAATGGTACATGGAACTCGGGGAGTCCGACTTGTCCGGATTGCCGGATTTCCTGCTGCAAGCCGCCAGGCAGGCGGCGGCCGACCGGCATCTGACCGGCCATGTCGTCACCCTCGACCGCTCGCTGATCGAGCCCTTCCTCAAATTTGCCGATGGCCGGGATTTGCGCAGGACGGCCTACCAGGCATGGGCGGCACGCGGCGCCAATGGCGGCCCGACCGACAACCGGCAGATCGCATCGCGGATCGCCGCCCTCCGGCACGAGATGGCGTCGCTGCTCGGCTACCGATCCTATGCCGAATTGAATCTCGAGGACGAGATGGCAGGAACGCCCGATGCGGCCCGGTCCCTGCTCGAGAAGGTCTGGGAGGTGGCCAGGGCGGCGGCAATGGAAGATGCGGCTCGCCACCAGGAGGCACTGAATTCGGATGGTCATTCCGGGCGGCTGCAAGCGTGGGACTGGCGCTACTACGCCGAGCGGTTGCGGGCATCCGAACACCGGCTGGATGAGGCCGAAATCAAGCAGTATTTCCAGCTGCGCCTGTTGACCGAGGCCGCCTTCCATGTCGCGGGTCGCCTGTTCGACCTCACCTTTCACGAACTGGATGCACAGGCCTACCACCCTGATTGCCGTGTCTGGGAGGTCAGGCGGGGCGGCTCGCCCTGCGCAACCTTCATCGCCGATCACTTCGCCAGGCCATCCAAGCAGTCGGGAGCATGGTGCACGGGCCTGAGCAACCAGCACCGGCTTGCCGGCGGCAGCCTGCCGGTGGTGGTCAACGTCTGCAATTTCATGAAACCGCCGGCTGGCGAGCCATGCCTGCTGTCGCATGATGACGCCAGGACCCTGTTTCACGAGTTCGGCCACGCCCTGCACGCAATTCTCTCCGATGTCACCTACCCGTCGGTATCCGGCACCTCGGTCGCCCGGGATTTCGTCGAGCTGCCGAGCCAGCTTTTCGAGAGCTGGCTCGATGTCGGCGAGGTGCTCGACCGGTTTGCCGTCCACGCCCGGACCGGCGCCCGAATTCCGGCAGAGCTGCGCCGCAAGCTGGCGGCAGCGCGGAATTTCGACCAGGGATTCGCCACGGTCGAGTATCTGGCCAGCGCCTTTGTCGACCTGGACTTTCATTCCGGCGAGCCGCCCTCCGACCTGGTCCGGAGGCAGGATGAGGTGCTTGCCGTTCTGGCAATGCCGGAGGCAATCGGCATGCGCCATGCCACGCCTCATTTTGCCCACGTGTTTTCCGGCAGCGGTTATGCGGCCGGCTATTACAGCTATCTCTGGGCCGATGTGCTGGCCGCCGACGCATTCGAGGCGTTCCAGGATGAAGGCGGGCCGTTCTGCCGGGACACCGCTGCCCGCCTGGCACGATGCATATTGTCGGCAGGCGGCACCCGGGAGGCGGAGGAATTGTACCTGGCCTTCCGCGGAAGACTGCCGACCGCCGACGCCCTGCTCAGGAAACGTGGCCTGGCCGACGTGCGGGCGGGCCGAATCCTGTCGTGAAACGGCGATGCCGAATACCGGCCGGCCCGGCAGTCACTCCTCGCTGCCGTCGACTCCCCACAGGCAGTTGGCGTCAACCCAGCCGCTATGGTCGCCGACCGTGACCCGGCACCATCCCTCGTGACACTTTCCCAGTTGGCCGATCACCCCTGACATCAGGTTGGCCCTGACCCAGGTGTCGTCATCCCGCAAATGCCGGAGCTGGGTCATGTCCTTCATGACCTCGACGGTGCGGACTCCCGACAACAGGGCGCTGTGCATCCACCCTCCTTCACCATCCGAGGCCCGGATGCGCCGCCAATGACCTGACTCCCCGGTGACCTGCAGCGGCATGCCCTGGTAGGTGAATGTCCAGTCAATCGGGAAATGCATCCCGGGGCCGCGCCTGACATTGGCCCGGCTTGCCTTGAGCGAGACGAATCGCGGAATCGGGTAGCCGGTCTCTGAACCGACCCGGCTGCCCGCGGCCTTGACCGACGTGGTTTCGCTGGCGCCGGTCCCCGGGCGGGACGTGTCCTGTGCGCCGGCGACTGATGTCAGCACCATCACCACTGCCAGTGACCACGCGGCCAGGGCTGCTGAACCAAGATTTCCCATTCGATCCGACTCGCTGGATTGCCGATCGCGCCAACATGATTTTTCTTTCATGCTATCTGATTTTGCGTTAGCAACTCAAGCTGCCGGTCAGCGGATTGCAACATGGGCCCAACCAAGCTTACTGTAGTCGTAACCAGGAAACTGCCCGACATTGTCGAGTCCCGGATGAAGGAGCTTTTTGATGTGCTTCTTCGGGACGATGACGAACCCATGACCCGCTCCGAGCTGATCGCTGCCATTTCCCGGGCCGATGTCCTGGTGCCGACAATCACCGACAGCATTGATCATTCATTGCTTGCACGAGCCGGGGACCGGCTCAGGCTGATCGCCAATTACGGTGCCGGCATCGATCATATTGATGTCCAGACCGCACGAATGCGGGGAATACTGGTCTCGAACACCTCGGGGGTTGTGACCGAGGATACGGCCGACATGACCCTCGGACTGATTCTTGCCGTCGCCAGGCGTATCCGGGAAGGATTTGACATCATGCGCTCGGGCCACTGGGCCGGCTGGGCGCCGAAGGCGCTCATGGGCACCAGGGTCGGCGGCAAATCCCTCGGTATCCTCGGCATGGGCCGAATCGGAACCGCGGTTGCCCGGCGCGCCCGCGCCTTCGGCATGCAGATTCACTACCACAACCGACGCCGGCTTCACGCCGATATCGAGAACGAACTGGATGCGACCTACTGGGAGAGTCTCGACCAGATGGTCAACCGGGTCGACATCCTGTCGATCAACTGTCCGCACACGCCGTCGACCTTTCACCTGGTCAATGAACGGCGCCTGAAGCTGATGAAACCGGAGGCGATTATCGTCAACACATCGCGCGGCGAGGTTCTCGACCAGAATGCGCTGACGAGAAGGCTTCGCAACGGCGAACTTGCCGGCGCCGGCCTCGATGTCTTCGAGCGCGGGCTCAACATCAACCCTCGGCTGGTCGAACTGCCCAATGTCGTGCTGCTTCCGCATATGGGCTCCTCGACCATCGAAGGCAGGATCGAGATGGGCGAAAAGGTCCTCATCAACATCAAGACCTTCGCCGATGGCCACCGGCCGCCCGACCTCGTCGTTCCCGGATCATTCTGAGGGCCGAACCGGTTCGGCCCTGTTCAGCCTTCCCCCTCATCGTCCGCCAGCCGGCCGCAGACGCTGCAGCCCTGCCGCTTGCGCAGGGCAATTGTCCGGTTCTCGCCCCACAATGCATCGTAGATGAACAGCCGCGACTCCAGCACCTTCCCGGCCCCGGCCAGCAGCTTGATCGTCTCCACCGCCATCATTGAACCAATCACGCCCGGCAATGCCCCGAGAACACCGCCTTCGGCGCAGCCCGGCGCCAGACCGGGTGCCGGCCCTTCCGGAAACACGCAGGCAAGGCACGGCCCCTTCCCGAACCGGAACACGCTGACCTGGCCCTCCCACTGGCTGATCGCCCCGAATACCAGCGGCACCCGGTGGGCGTGACAGTAGCGGTTGACCAGTTGCCGGGTCTCGAAATTGTCCGACCCGTCCAGTATCACGTCAAATCCGGCAAGTTCATCCAGATTGTCCTTCGTGAGGCGCAGCTGTTTTCGCACGATCCTGGTGCCGGGATTCAGCCGGCCGAGTGCATCGGCGGCGCTATCGACCTTGGCGGTGCCAATCTGCTCGCCGTCATGAATGATCTGCCGCTGGAGATTGGACATGCTGACCGTGTCATCATCCATGATGGCAATCCTGCCAATTCCGGCTGCTGCCAGGTAGAACAGCGAAGGCGAGCCGAGTCCACCCGCTCCCAACACCAGGACGCTGGAATTCCTCAACCGCTGCTGGCCGGCTCCGCCGATCTCCCGCAGAACGATGTGTCGGGCATATCGTTCAAGTTCGTCCGGCGAAAAACCGCCTTCCCCGACCGAGGGTGGCCCGTCCCGGCTGCCGGCCCGGTGCCGCAACCACCGGACCAGCATCCAGTAGGCAGTCAGCATCAACAGCAGGATTGCCACCAGCAGCCAGAGCCGGACACCGCCGGCCATGCTGCCGAAGCTGCCGGCAAATGCCGGACCGGTCATCATCCAGGTGGAGGCCAATCCGGCCCCGCTCCGCCATCCCCGGCCGAGGACCGCGAACGAATTCCCGGATTGATGGCCAGGCTCAGTCGACACCGGTCGAGCCGAATCCGCCGGGGCCCCGCCTGGTTCGCGTGATGGCGCCGCCCTCCCGGAACGCCACCCGGGTGACCGGGGACACCACCAGCTGCCCAATCCGGCATCCATGCGCGACCGTGTAGTCCCGGTCTCCGTGATTGACGAGGATCACGCCGACCGGTCCCCGGTAGTCGGAATCGATCGTTCCCGGTGAATTGAGAACCGTGATCCCGGATCTCAACGCCAACCCGGATCTCGGCCTGATCTGCCCTTCATGGCCGGGCGGGATTTCCAGGATCAGCCCGAGAGGTACCAGCCTCCACCCTCCCCCCGGAATCACCAGCCCGGCGGCACGAAGCTCCTCTGGAAGATTGGCCCGGAGATCGGCACCGGCAGACCCCGGCGTGCCAAGCTCCGGCAGCGGCACCTCCGGGTCGGTTCCTTCTGCCCGGCAGACATGCACGGTAATCCCGGTCACGACTGCAGGTCTTCATGGACCCTGAGGACCAGTCGTTCGGCGACCTGGCGTTTTGACATCCGCGGCCAGCGCGCGAATCCGTCCTCGTCGATCAGGCAGACCTCGTTCTCGTCACCACCAAACACGCCCGATTCCGGGCTTACATCATTGGCGACAATCCAGTCGCAACCCTTCCGCTCCCGCTTCCTGGTTGCCTTTTGCACCACATCGCCGGTCTCGGCGGCAAATCCGATCACCAGCTCCGGTCGGTCACAGGAGGCGGAAATTGTCGCCAGGATATCGGGGTTGACAACCAGCTCGAGTTCGGGTGCTTTTCCATCCGGCATCTTGCTGATCTTCCGGTCTTTCGATCCGACCACCTTCCAGTCGGCAACTGCGGCGGCACACACGGCCACATCGACCGGCATCGCCTCCTGTACCGCCGCCAGCATCTGGTCCGCCGACTCGACCCTGACAATACGGACCCCGGAAGGCGGCGGTGCGCTGGCCGGACCGGTTATGAAGACGACCTCGGCACCGCTCCTGGCAAACGCCTCGGCGATTGATGACCCCTGCTTGCCCGAGGAACGGTTGGCGATGTACCTGACCGGGTCGATCGCTTCCCTCGTGGGGCCCGATGTAACGATCACCCGCAGGCTGCCGGGGGCGCATGCGGTGAGCCTGGCCAGTTCCTGCATGATGTCTTCGGGTTCAGCCATGCGGCCAACTCCGAATTCGCCGCAGGCCATTTCGCCTTCACCGGGGCTGATGACCCGGATGCCATCCGTCTTCAGCGTCTCGAGATTGCGCCGGGTTGCCGGGTGATCCCACATCCTGACATTCATCGCCGGCGCAATGACAACCGGGGTGTCGGTGGCCAGGAGGAGCGTTGTTGCCAGGTCATTGGCCAGACCGCCGGCCATCCTGGCGATCAGGTCGGCGGTTGCCGGTGCCACCAGGACCAGGTCAGCCTGCCTGGACAGCGCAATATGCCCCATCTCGCCCTCGCTGGCCGGATCGAGGAGTTCTCTGCTGACCTTGCTGCCGGCCAGCGCCGCAACCGAAAGTGGTGTCACGAAATGCTCGCCGGCCTCGGTCAGGACCGGGATCACCTCGTTGCCGGCTTTTCTCAACAGCCTGATCAGCTCCAGGACCTTGTAGGCGGCAATGCCGCCACCAATGATGACCAGGATCTTCCTGTTATGAATCATGTTCCCCTATCCCGGATCTGCGCCTGCCTTGCCGACTATTTCAGACCGCGTCCTCGTTGTGGAGTCCTCCGCGCCATCGGTGCCCTGCCGGCATCACCCGGACCGGCAGCCTGGCGCGCCGGCAGCTTTCCTTGCATGGCAGCCGGCATCCCTGGCCCTCCTCGTGGCGAGGGGCATGGCGGCACTATTGCCATGTCGACATTATCCTGCCAGACCGGCACTGATACAGCCCAGGAGACATCCCGTGCAAGGAACCGACCTTTCGCTCATTCTTGGCGGTGCCGCATCGGGCAAATCCGGCCTTGCCGAGAAGGCGGTGCTCGCCTCGGGCCGGCAGCCGGTCTATCTGGCCACGGCCCGGGCCGGGGATGACGAGATGCAGGAGAAGATTGACCGCCACCGGGCCAGGCGGGACAGCCGGTGGATGACGATCGAGGAGCCGCTCGAGGCGGCGCAGGTGATCGAAAGTCAGGCTGGCGGGCGAGCCGTGCTGCTGGAATGCCTCACATTCTGGCTCTTCAACCAGCTCGAGGCCGGCAGGTCGGTCAGCCAGGAACAGGCAAGGCTGACCAACGCCCTTCAATCCGCAAGATGTGACATCGTCGCGGTCTCGAACGAGACCGGACTCGGCATCGTCCCCCCGGGCGAGTTTTCGCGGCGGTTCGGCACGCTGCAGGGAGAACTCAACCAACGGGTTGCCGGGCTGGCCGGCAATGTCGCCCTGGTGGTCGCCGGGCTGCCGATGATGCTGAAGGGTCGGTTGCCGGGATGACCCGGACCGAGTGGTGGTGGGTCCGGCATGCGCCGACCAATAGCGGGGTGCTGGCCGGCTGGACCGATATCGGCGTTGATTTGTCCGATAGCAGGCTGATGGCCCGGGTGTCCGAAGCGATACCGGCCTCGGCCATGGTGGTGTCATCGGATTTGACCCGGGCCATCCTGACCGCCGATGCGATCTGCGGGAAGCGTTGCCGCCTGCCGAATGCCGGGGGGATCCGGGAAATCAACTTCGGTGAATGGGAGGGTCTGTCGGCAAGCCAGATCGCCGATCGGTGGCCCGAGACCTCGGAGAAATTCTGGAATGACCCCAATTCGGCCACTCCGCCGGGTGGCGAGAGTTGGAGCGGGTTTGCGGCCAGGGTCTCGGAATGTGTCGATCGCATGACCATGGAGCTTGCCGGCAGGACAATCGTCGCCGTGGCCCATCACGGAACGATCACCGCCCAGATCGGCAGGACGGAAGGCCAGGATCGGAACCCGCCCGCCTGCCGGATACCGAACTTGTCCATCACAAGGATTTCGTACAGCCAGGGAAGGTGGCGGCTGATCAGCGCCCCGGAGACTCCCTGAGCGGACTCGCGGCCTTCCCGTGTCACAACATTATTTGTGCGATCCCGATAGCCCGGCCGGATTCCTGACCTCGAAGCCCCATCCATCGATGGAGGTTGCCACGCTTCAGGATTCATCGGGCAATGCGGATGGAAATCTGCAGATCTGGTGTCGGGAATTCGCCCTCCGCATGGGCCGGCTCATGCCATATCGAAAGCTCGTTCGGTTACGAAAAGCAACATCAATCAGGAATTCGAGGGAGATTATTTGCATTGCAAAGGCTATCACGGCGGAAGTCACCAGCTACCTGGCGAAACCGGACACACTGGGCAATCTGCAGTCTTTGGAGCTCCGTTCTAGCGAAGCCGCTACCTCCCATACCAGTTTTCATATCCGTCCAAAGCTCTATGCCGATAGTGAACAGGCCCTTTTGGAACGGCTCAACGCTGTGATCGACACCGCTGGCGGCGCCGTTGGCCGGCAAGAACTCATCGATGTTGCCGACGATCAAGATGCACTTTCTGCAAGCCTGATCGAACGCCATGCTCGGACTACCCTGCAACAAGAACTGACTACGGCCCTGAACCGGATCGACAAGGGCAACGAAAGGGTCCAGGACGAAAAATTCGCTGATCTGAGCAAAGATATCCGGCGTTGGTGGAACTTGCTCCGCCCCGACGAGCCGACCTTCTCTTCTACCGTCAGGCCTCGCAAGATTGCGAGGCGCGCCGTTGATTTCAAGGCTGGCCCGTCACTGGACACCGATCGCAACGCTCCAAGGGTACGCGATGCCATCGCCGTGTTCTGCCAATCCCGGCTACACTGCCTCGGCCTTGCGCTGTCTATTGCCCGAACTTTTCATGAAGGGGCTGGCTTCATGGTGCTCGACGACCCAATCCTACCGGCCTGTGTCATTCATCTGATGCCGTTTCTGCAACTTCCGGTGCCCCCGTTTCCACGAGAGGGCCAACTCCCCGGGCTTCCTGCTCCGGCGGAACGGACGGGTATCACCGGCATCGTGGTGCCCGGTGCAACTCCCGATCGCGCCGACGCATTCGCCTGGCGAATCGAAGACCGCATTCCCCGGCCCCTGTCTCGAGAGCTTCGGGAAGAACCCGCCGGTCGCATTCATCCATGAGGCCGGGGCCGGGGTGAGGCGGAACGTCCGGTCGGATGGTGCTTCGGCCATGCATGGACCCTGGCCGATCTGCGCGAGGAGACATCGCCCTGAACGACATGCACCGGCACGCCGGGCCCGATCCCTTCGGCAACATGATCGGGGAAGGCGGTGAATTCCTCCGGGCGGTGCCGCGCCTCGGTCCGGCAGGTGGCGGCGTTGCGCCCGCAGTCATGCGTTCGGGTCGCGGCATGTCCGGGCGTCATCGGCAGCGGCTTCCGCGTCCGCCCCGGCGCCTGGATCCGCGTCCTTTCATACACCGACAGCACCACCGCATGGTCGGGAGGGCAGGCATGAAGTCCGGCCACATCCCTGACCTTCGGCCCGGATCGCGCGAGACCTTGAAGGTCTTCACCCGGTGCGGCTCGAGGCAATGGCGGCGCAGGATGTCGCGGACCGTGGAGACAACCATGTCACCCATGGCCCCGGCCAGGGCCTTCGGTGTCCAGTGCCCGGCATGCGGCGACGACATTGCCGGTTGATCGGGACCTTCATCCCTTCTCCGGATACGAGCGTCTTTCCCGGCGGGCGGGTGGCGTCCCCGGGAAGTCCGCCTGCGCCTTCCTCGGGGAAACGGGCCCGCCGGACATGCTTCCGCAGGCCGTGCGGGTTGCCCGTGACCTGTTCGAGGCGTGCCCGCTCCTCGCCCGGCAGCCTGATTTCCCGTCTTGCCGGCTTCCTGCCCATCGACATGTTCCTGTCTTCATCGGCCGCCTGACGGCGGCAGGCAGGGCAGTGTCACGCATGGCGAAATAATGGAGGCTTGTGTTTTGTATCAAACACTAATCAGCTGGAGAAAGGCCGGTTTCGCGACAAGCCTTCACACCCGCGGGACCCGGTCTGCGGTTATGGCACACGGACAACGCCGGATACCGGCAATTTGTCATCGCAACTTCCGTGATCGAGCCGCTGGCGGCGCGCGCCTGCCGTGTAGCCAATTGCCGGAGAGCACGTTGCCGTGGTCCTTGGCAATTGACACAGCCTGAAATGCCAGATCCGAGTTGCGCCTTGAAACTGTCGCCGCACGAACGCAGGCAGCGAGTTGTCCATCGCGCGGAAGACTCCGATGCTTGCCGGCTCGGGAACGCAACGCGTTACGCCGTTGCTGCCGGCGCCCCGTGACCACATGGCATCTTCCCGAAGATTCTCTCGTTGCCGTTCATGAAACGCACGGGATTTGTCCTCCGTCGCTTGATCCACTATCATCAGTTCCGTCGGCAGGTCGGGATCACGGTTCCGATGAAGGAGCAGCGAAAGCTGCGCGGACCGGCGAAGCCCGCAAGAGGAGGCGTCGCATTGCAGGATTCGCCGAATATTGATGATCGGTTCTCCGCATCGAGAGACTATGTCAGGAAGGCGTCGGCTGCCATACCCGGTGCGGTCAACTCAAACGTCAGGCTGGCCAGTTTTCCCGTCCCGTTGTGCTTTGAGCGCGGCCGGGGTGCCCACCTGTTCGATCTCGACGGCAGCCGATACATCGACTACGCGCTCGGGATGGGGCCCGCCATACTCGGCCATGCGCCGAAGGCGGTGTGCGATGCCGTCGCAAAGTCACTGTCCCAAGGCCAGATGCTGGGAGGACAACATCGATACGAACTCGAACTCGCCCACCGCATCAAGAGCATGATTCCGAACGCGGAACGGGTGCGGGTCGGCATGTCGGGATCCGAGGTCGTGCAGGCCGCCATTCGCGTGTCGCGTGCCTTGACGGGCAAGCGCAAATACATCAAATTCGAGGGACAGTACCACGGTTGGTTCGACAACGTACTGCTCAGCTTTGCACCTCCGGTCGATCAGGAGGACAAGGAATCATCAGCTGGGCGCGAGCCGCACCTCGAAACACGCGGGCAGGCGGAATCCGTGGCCGAGGATGTCATTGTCCTTCCCTGGAATGACATTGACGCGGTGAAGTCCGTGCTTGACGCCCATGGCCACGATGTTGCAGCCATCGTCACCGAACCGGCGATGTGCAACACGGGCGCCATCGCGCCTGCGCCCGGCTATCTCGAGGCGCTTCGGGACCTAGCCCGTTCAAATGACGTGGTACTGATCTTTGACGAGGTCATCACCGGCTTCCGGCTTGCCCTTGGCGGCGGTCAGGAGAAATTCGGTGTGACTGCCGACCTTGCGACGTTTGCAAAGGCAATGGCGGGCGGTTTTCCGATATCCGCCCTGGCCGGGCGAGCGGAAATCATGGACCTGTTCAGCACGGGTGCCGTCAACCACTCCGGAACCTACAACGCAAGCATCCCCAGCGTGGTGGCGTCCATCACTACACTCGATCTCCTGTCTGCCGGAAACGGAGAGGCGATCCGGGAACTCGACCGCCAAGGCGAAATGCTGATGGAGGAACTGCGCCGCTGTGCAGTGGACCGGAAGTCGAATCTGCAGGTGCAGGGCTTCGGTTCCTGTTTCAGCACGTTCTTTTCCGATTTCGGCGCGGTCACGGACTACCGGAGCTACCGCCGCACGGACCTGAACAAGCAAGCGAAGTTTCTCGAGCACTTGGTGGTCGCTGGTGTTCGACCAACAAGCCGGGGAACCTGGTTCATCTCCACAGCTCACTCGAACCAAGACATCGAAGAAACCGTCGCTGCTGCCGGTCTCGCCCTCGACGCAATGGAGACCGGATGAATATCGTTTGATTCAATCCTGTGTTCATCGACGCTGCCAGTCGCCCGGATGGCGCGACGTCAGCAATCGGTTGCGGATTTGAACCGGGCGTGAGACACCTGTGCAACCATGACGACGGCCAAGAAAGTAGATCGCTCTCCGTTCAGGGTGAACTCGCTCACCAGAGTTCTCATGGTACTCGGCAACGGTGCCGAAAGGGGCTACGACAATTCACGCGCCGAAGTCGCGAAATGGTTTCTCCCGCCGGAGGTTCCTGCCTTTTGGTGCCTGCAGACGCCGGTCGCATCCGGCTCCCTGTGTCACAGTTAGCATCAATCGCGGCCAGGTAGTCGGGGAGTCCAACGGAGGGCACATGCAGCTTGGTCAGTCCGTGCCTCGTCACCCCGGGAGCGTCGGTGCTCCAGACCTTGGATGTTCGCCTTGCCGGGGTTTGCGACCACCAGGTAGCGGTGGGCAAAGTCGTGATGGTCGCACTTGCCACCCTACTCTTCGTTCTGGGCTTCTGGTAGCGACCAGGTCTCCCGACCGCGCTCTGGCAGGTCTTGCTCTGCAATCCGGAGTGAGACTTGCAAACAGTACCCATTCTTGCACCCGGAGCAGGCAGTTTGCGCATCTGCGGAAGGTAGTTTGCGGCCCCTCCAGTGCCTGGCGCAAATCACCACCAGGGGTCACCGCCGTGCCGTGGCTCGAGGCTCCAGCCGAGGCGGCCCGCGCCGTCGACCTGCACTTTGCTGGTAGCCTTTGCTGCCATGGGGCGAATCAACCATGTTCCGTCACGGCACGTTGCACGCATGGGAGCAGGCACAGGATGGACCGGGCTCAGGCAAGTGAGTGCGCTGTCCTGTTCGCCCGGAAGGGCAGGGTCTGCGGCGCGAGAGCGGGATGAGAATTCTCCTTGCCGGACTTTTCCACGAGACGCATTGTTTCGTGCCTGATCGGACGACATTGTCCGATTTTTCCGTAGCCAGGGGCAGCGGCCTGCTCGAATTCCGTGGCAACGGTTCGATGATCGATGGTTTCCTGGAGGTAGCCGAAAGTGAATCCTGGGATGTGGTCCCTTCCGTGTCCTTCATCGCGACTCCTTCAGGCATCGTTGAAGACCAAGTCGTCGATGCATTTTTTTCGGATCTCGATGCGGTGGCGACATCCCGAGAATGCGACGCCGTTTTCCTGGCATTGCACGGCGCAATGGTTTCCGAAAGCCACGGGGATGTGGAAGGCAAGCTCTTGTCGCATTTGCGTGCGATACCGTCCTTGGCAAATGCGCCGATCGTAGGTGTGTTTGACCTGCACGCGACGATGACACCTAAGATGGCCGCGCAAGCAGATGCGTTGGTCTGCTATCGCGAGAACCCTCATGTCGATGCAAGGGACAGCGCGATGCGCGCAGCCGGCTTGCTGGCCCGGATTCGGACCGAAGGTCGCCGACCGCGGATGCATCACCGACGTGCCCGGGTGATCTGGCCTCCAACCGGTACGGGAACAGCGGACTCGCCGATGCGTGATCTTGAGGCGCTGGCTCGGAGGGTCGAGGAGGAAAATCCGGAAATCTGGGCAGTCAATGTCGTTGCCGGTTTCTCGTTTGCCGACGTGCCCGATGCGGGCGTTTCATTCAGTCTTGTGACCACTGGCAGTGCCCAGGAAGCCGAGGAAGCCCTCGGCCGTCTCACCGGAGCAGCGCTGGAACTGCGGGACGTCGGGCTTCCGACAGAAATGAGCCCGGCTGCGGCGATTGCCGAAGCTATCGCAAACCGGGGTCCCGGCCCGGCACTTCTGGTCGAGCCATCCGACAATATTGGCGGCGGCGCACCTGGAAATGGCACCGTCCTGCTGAGAGCACTTCTCGATGCGCAATACCCAAATGCGGGCATCATCCTGGCCGACCCCGAGGCGGTTGCCTCTCTCGACGAAGCAGTTCCCGGGGCGCTATGTCGGCTGCGGCTTGGCGGCAAGGACAACCCGATGGATCCGGGTCCCGTCGAACTCGAGGTGGAACTCGTCTCGAAGAGTGACGGTCGTTTCATGCTCGAGGATCGGCAAAGCCATGCCGCGGCATCCACCGGGGTCCAGGTTGACATGGGACCTGCCGCGGTCGTGCGACACGGCGGACTCACGATCTTGCTGACCACTCGCAAGACCGCGCCGTTTGACCTCGGCCAGTGGCGAAGCCAGGGCATCGAGCCGGCAAACCTAGACATGATCGTTGTAAAGGCTGCCGTTGCACATCGCCGTGCCTACGACAAGATCATGCGCGCAAGCTACACGGTTGAAACGCCGGGTCCCTGCACCAGCAATCCTCGGCTGCTGGATTACCGGTGGCTTGCCCGCCCGACTTATCCACTTGATCCTATTGACAGTTCGCATTGATTGAGCATTTGGCCAGATCCGACCTGAAGCTGGTTTCGGATACAGGCAATTCCCACAAATCAGGCGACGGAAACACGATTGACCGCTTTTGTTTTCAAGTGTGTTTCGACACGGACCGGTGCTTGACTTGATTTCGGCTTTGGGTCAACCTGCCGGGAATTTGAAGCAAATTGAACGGGAGGTCATGTCATGATTTGTACTAGTCCAACTCGTCGCAGGTTGCTGTTGGCTGCAGGTGCATCTGCCTTTGGCGGCAGTTTGCTAGGTCAGATGGGCCGCGCCCTTGCGTCCGGCAACAGCGAACCGATCAAGCTCCTGCTGGGCTCGCACATGGATTACCTGCAGGCGCTCGCACCTGCCTATGCCGAGGCTTATGGGTCCGAACCGTCGATAGAGTTGGTCACAACCCCGGATCTGCCGGTCAAGCTTAACTCCACCATGATCGCCCGCCGCAGCCCGGGCGATGCCGTCTTCGTTACCGCAGCACTGGTGGCCGGACTGGCAGACAAGGGCTGGCTGTCCGATCTGACCGACCTTGTCGAGAATGAGTTGCTTCCCAACGGCCTGATCGAGAATTCAGTCACCGCCGCAACCTATCAGGGCCGTCGCTACGGTGTTCCGGTAACAATCGGTTGTCCGATCATGCACTGGAACAAGAATCTCTGCGAGGCGGCTGGCCTGGATCCGGAAGCACCGGCCGACTGGCATGCCAAGTCTGGTTCGTGGGACGACCTGATCACCTATGCCAAGGCAATCACGGACCCCGACAACAACGTGTACGGCCTGACCGACAACTGGGGCGGGGTCGGCAACATCTTTACGTTCGGCGCGATGCTGCAAGGTAATGGTGGCCGGTTCCTCGACGAAGCTCTTGACCCTGTCATGAACAGCGAGGCGGGAGTCGAGGCGTTGTCACGCATGATCGAACTCTTGCACGTACACAAGGTGATCGATCCTGCGGTCGTCACCTATACTTGGGTCTTCGATGCGTCGCCCGCCTACCTGGCCGGAAACCGCGGTTTCTTCCTTACCTGGCCATTCATTGCTGGCATTGCCAATGGAAGTGAGGACTCGGCTGTCCAGGGACGGTCCGGGTATGCCCCCTACCCAGCGCTGGAGACATCGGCATCAGTTGACGGATCCGAATTCCTTGCCGTTCCGACGTTTGCTGCCAATCCTGATGGCGGCGCGCAGTTCATCCGCCTTGCAACCTCGCTGGACAACCAGATCCTGCAAGGTGCGACCTCCCCTTGGGCACCATCTGTCGAGGCTGCGCTCAACCATCCTGACGTCGTCGCGAACCTGCCTTTCGCCGAGGTCATTCGGCAATCGTACCAGTATCCGGTAGATGGCGGCTACTCGACCGACCGGGAACGGTGGTTGGAAATTCTCACCGGCCAGATTTCCCGGGCGCTGGCATTGGAGATGTCACCCAAGGAAGCTCTGGACGAGGCGGTTTCCCTGATTGATGACAGCCGTCGCTAAGGCGAGAATAGCAGCGACCGGAGCACGCCGCACTAACCGGGTGCGGCGGCGAGGGCATATGCGGCGGCGCGAGGTTGCCCGCGCCGCCATGATGATCGCACCGGCCCTGGCGTTGGTGGCATGCATCTTTGCCTACCCGGCAGCCTTCACGCTGACTCTGAGTGTCTCAGAGTTTGACATGGTTCGGCTCAAGCTTGGCGAATTCATCGCCCTGCGCAACTATGCCGACCTATTTGACAGTCCGGGATTCATTGATGCGGTTTTCCGCACTGTCTATTTCGGCCTGCTCATCGCTCTGGTCACTACCATTCTTGGCTTCCTTATCGCCTTGTTGCTCGACCAGCCTTTCCGCGGACGCGGGTTCCTGAGAGTGATGGTAATCCTTCCCTGGGCGGTTCCGCCGGTTGTAGCAGGCGTCCTCTGGGGGCAGATGTTCCATGCCGACGTGGGTTTCGTGAATGCGATCTTGACACGGCTGGGGCTGATCGACACCTACCGGATCTGGCTTGGTGACGGCTGGACGGCATTGCACGTGATCGCTGTCGCGGAAATATGGAAAGCCATACCTTTCATGGTGATCTTCTTTCTGGCCGGGTTGCAGAGCCTTCCCAGGCAGGTCTTCGAGGCTGCCGCTGTCGATGGTGCCAGTACCGGTCAGCGTTTCCGACACATCCTCTTGCCCCTGATGCTGCCAATTGCAGTACCGCTGATACTGATTCAGTTCGTTTGGGCGATGAAGGCGTTCGACACGATCTTCGTTCTGACACGCGGTGGTCCGGCTGGGCAAACCACCACACTGAACTACTTTGTCTATCGTGAAGCGTTCCAATCCTTCGATCTCGGCCGCGCTTCGGCCGCGGCCTACACGCTGCTGCTTGTTACATTGTTCGTCGTTCTTTTTGTGACGTTGTTTCGGAGGTTTCTCGCCCGCCATGCTGAGGCACGGGTATGAGGCCGAGGCAGCGACGTGCACTTCTTCGGGGCGTGGCGATCTATGTTTCGGCCGGAGCGGTGCTGCTACTGATGGCATTCCCGCTGTACGCGCTGTTTCTGACCAGCTTGCAGCCCGAATCTGTGATCCGGTCCCGCGATGTCCGGTTTCTGCCTGATACGCTCTATTTCGAACATTTCAGAGCCGTACTGACGCCAGGTCACATTGTGCCGCTGCGCGAAGGGATTGGAAACAGCCTTGCAGTCTCGACGCTCACTGCCCTGATCTGCGTGACCGTTGCACTCCCGGCCGCATATGCCTTTTCGCGGCTTAGGCTTCCGGGAAGGAACCTTTTGCTGGGCGGAATGATATCGGTGTATTTCCTGCCGACGACAATCTTTCTCATTCCGATGTTCGTGGTATTCGTCGGGCTCCGGATCGACGACACCTATTTCAGCCTCATGCTGGCATATTCGGGGTTCATTCTTCCCTTCGAGGTCTGGATTCTGAAGACCTTCATCGACCGGCTTCCGCCTGAAATCGAGGATGCCGCGCGCATCGACGGATGCACCGATCTTCAGGTCATGATGCGAATCATCCTGCCGCTGCTGCGACCGGGTTTGCTGGCGGGTTTTGTCTTTGCCTTCATTCTGTCATGGATTGAGTTCCTTACACCGCTGATCTTCACCAGCAACGTCAAGATCACTACCGTCGCACTGGGCATGTTCCGCAGCACCATCGACATCGAGGTTGGCCAGCAGGCGGCGGCGGCCGTGTTGACGCTGCTGCCGGTTGCACTTGTAATGATCGCTTTCAACAGGCTCATCACGCGGGTTCTGTTGTCCGGCGCCGAACGCTAGGGGGGCAAATGCGAATTGCCGTAGTTGGAGTGGGAACGATCGGCGCGTTGCATGCACGGATTTTCCGGGATGATCCGCGCTGCACGCTGGCCGCTGTATGCGATTCTGACGTTGCGCGCGCCAAGACCGTTGCCGCCGAACTGGATTGCCGCACACACACGGAGGTCTCAGCCATGCTGGCGACCGAGGAGCTGGATGCGGTGAGCATCGCCACGCCCGAGACCACACGCCGCATGCCGGCTGTCGCAGCCGCGCGCAAGGGGCTGGCGATGATGCTGGAAAAGCCCTTGGGCCGAACGTTCGGAGACGTCGACGCACTCGTTTCGGAGTTGCGCGGCATGGGAACGGCACCGGCTGTCAATTTCATCCTTCATGCCGATCCCCGCTTTGCCCGGATGAAGGAATTGGTGACTGCGGGAGCGGCTGGTCAACTGGTCAGTGTCTTTGCACGCCGTCGCGGCACCCGGGCGGGAATAGAGAAGTACGCGCCGTGGACTGACCTGCTGTCATCGACCTTGATCCATGACATTGAGATGACGCTGGCGATCAACCCTTCTGCACCCGAGCGCGTCTTTGCCGAGGCGGTAGTGCGTGAGTGCGCGCCGTATGGATCACACGACGCGGTCGTCGCGACACTGCGCTTTGCGGATGGCACCATCGCGATGTTCGAGTCCTCCTGGGTGCTGCCGACAAGTCAGCCGGCGCCACTGGATCCGGCATTTCACGTCATCGGTGACCGCGGCATGATACAGATTGAAGGTGCCGATCACGGAATGAACGTTTTGCACGCGTCCGGATTTTCCCGTCCCGACCTCACACATTGGCCGATCGACACAGCCGGACAAGTGGAAGGCGCTCTGGCCGCTTCGCTCAAGACGTTCGTCACAAGAACCTTGGCGGGAGAGGAACCCCTCGTGGGCCTGGAAGAGGCGCGTGCGGCCGAGGTCGTGGTTGGGGCGATGAAGCTTGCGCTGGCCGAGAATCGACCAGTGCGGATCGACGAGATGGAATGAGGGAGGAAGCGATGGCGCACAAGGTCAGACTGGGTGATTTCACGTGGCAAGAAGTGGAAGCCCTTCTTGCGTCTGCTCCTGTTGTTGTGATTCCTGTCGGCGCATTTGAGCAGCATGGTCACCACTTGCCGCTGCGAGTGGACGCACATCTGGTTGGTCATGTCTGCGAGGCCGCAGCCGTTCGCGCTTCCGAACGCCATCCCGCGGTGGTCACTCCGACCGTGTGGACCGGTTTCTCCCCGCATCACCGGGATTTTTCCGGCACCGTCTCGCTGGACGAGCAAGTCTTTTCTGCCGTTGTCGGTCAGGTCGCGCAGAGCCTCGCCGGACATGGCTTCCGCCGGATTGCGATCCTCAACGGACACGGAGGCAATGCCAACCTCCTGAAGAACCTGATCCAGACCCTGCGCTATGACCATGGGATAACCGCCGTAACCGCCAACTACTGGGACTTTGCGCTGGATGAACTGGCAGAGTGGCGCAACTCGGAGTCCGGCGGAATCATGCATGCCTGCGAAATGGAAACGTCGCTGATGCTCGCCACGGAACCGGACCTGGTCCAGATGGACAAGGCCGTCGATGTTATACTGAACCGCTCCTCGTATCTGGGCGCCGACCTGCTTGCCGGAGGTCCCGTCTCAGTGGCAGCGAGTTTCAAGGAACTGAGTTCAAGCGGTGTCATTGGCGCGCCGACACTCGCCACCGGAGACCGGGGGCGAGCGCTCCTCGACACCATGGTGACTGCGGTGGCGCAATTCATCGAGGATTTTGCCACCTGGCCCCTTGCAACAAACAGTGAGACTGCGCCATGACCAAGACCGCCCCCCTCGGCCTTTATGCCTACCCCTGGGACGTTATCGACGAGGGACCCGACACGGTGCTCGAGGCCGTGGAACAGGCCGGCCTCAACACTCTCTATATCACCACTTGGTACCATTCGGGGATGTTCTTTCTGCCGCACAACCCACGGCGGCGCGTGTATTTTCCCGAACCTGGCGCGCTTTATTTTAGTCCCGGTGCTTGGCACGAGCGACATCCACTTGCTCCGCCGATCAGCTCACTTTCTGACAATTGGCCCGTGTTCTGGGAGCAACTTGCGTTGGCCGCAAGCGACCGCGGCATCTCGCTAACGGCGTGGATGCCGGTCCTCCACAATTCGGGAATTGGCAATGCACATCCCGACCTGGTCGTGGAGAACCCCTGGGGTGACCGGATCACCCATACACTTTGTCCCTCCAACGCGTCAGTGCGCGACCTGGTGCTCTCGGTCATGCAGGATGTCGCCGGGATGGGGATATTCACACGGGTTCTTCTGGAGTCGATCGAGTATCTGCCATTGCGTCACGACCACCACCACGAAGTGATCGGCGTGCCACTTGACCCGGACATGGAATTCCTGGCCAGCCTCTGCTTCTGCCCCGCCTGCCTCGCGCGTTCGGCTGATGGCGGGGTCGACACCGCCGCAGTGCGTGACTGGGTTCGTGACACTGTGGACGCGACGTTGGAGGGTGCACCGCGTGAAATTATGGGATGGGAAACAATTGAAGCCGGCGCAGGCGGGCAGATGGCGGCGTATCTGCGCAGTCGCGAGACCGGTCCGTCCTCGCTGACCGCCGAGGCTGCAGCTGCGCTGCGAGGTTCGGGAGATGTCCTGGTGGGCTGTCTCGACTTTGGACCGCTGTATCCGATGGGTCCGAACGGACGGCGCTGGCAGAACGGCATCGACCTCGAGCGCATCCTTGACCATATCGATGAGATTCATCCGACCTATTACCAGACGGATCCCTCCATCCTGACCAGGAGCATTTCCGCGTACACCGGCACTGTCGGGCAAACCGTAGCGCAGGTCCCCGCTCTCAGAGCCATACTGCCGCAGACCGCCGATGGCGCAGGTCTCGCCGCGCAATGCGCCGCCGTCGCACCGGTTGCAAGCGGCGTGAGCTTTTACAACTACAGCTTCATGGCCCGCCGCAACCTCGACTGGGTTCGCGCGGCCGTGGAAATCAATCCGCCGGCGAAAGGAGCTGGATCATGACCGCCCCCGAAGTCGAGGTCATTATCAACCCGGTTTGCCTCCGGTTTCGTTGGCATCGCGACGAACTCGTATATTTCTTCGCTGCCAGTCCGGAACAGCAACTGGACCGGATGGAGGCGATGATAGGAGTGGCGCCCGGTCCTCAGCCGATCTTCCGAACCAATCTCGGGTTCCTTCCCGTAGCCTCAACAGTTCTAATCCGTGGCGAGCAGACGTTGCTGGTCGACCCCGGCAACCACCATATTGGTGCATACGCAATTCTGTGGCACGCGCTGCAGAGCCGAGGACTGGACTATGACGACATTGACATGGTCGTCGTCACTCACTGTCACACCGACCATGCTGCAGCCATCGTTCAACTTTCCGGGAAACCGTGGGTCCTTGGCGCGGGCGAACTGGACGAAATGGCGGGAATCGAGGGCCGGCCGATCGTCGAGGCCAAGAAATCGATGATGGCGAGCACTACGGAAGTTGCGGACGAGACAGAACTGATGGCCGGCGTGACCGCAATCCCGACTCCCGGACACACGGCCGGGCATATCTCGCTTCTGGTTGAGACTGCCCAGGAGAAAATCCTGGTAGCCGGCGATCTGACAATGGTCGCCTCGGAATACCGGCACCGCTCCTTTTCGCACTGGTATTCCGAGGTGCAATTGTCACAGCTCAACGCCTCGCTCGACCGGGTACAGGCACTTGCTCCGGACCTGGTGATACCAGGTCACGACCGGGCGTTCAGGCCCTGAGGAGGCACCCATGGCCTCGGTTGACATCGACGCTGTAGGCAAGCGGTTCGGCGCTGTTGACGCGCTCAAATCTGTCAGCATCCAGATCGCTGCAGGCGAATTTGTGGCTCTGGTTGGCCCGTCTGGTTGCGGCAAGTCGACACTCCTTCGGCTTATTGCCGGGCTGGATGACATAACCACGGGCGAGATCAGGATTGGCGGGGAGATCGTCAATGAACTAACCCCAAATGAGCGCAACATCGCGATGGTGTTTCAGAACTACGCACTCTACCCACATATGAGTGTGGCCGGAAATATGGGCTTCAGTCTGCGCATGCGTGGAGCAGCGGCCGACGCAATCAAGAACGCGGTGCATCAGGCGGCGGACATTTTGGGGCTCGTGGCGCTGCTTGAACGGCTTCCGGGTCAGCTGTCAGGCGGGCAACGCCAGAGGGTTGCCATGGGCCGGGCCATCGTGCGCGACTGCGATGTCTTCCTCTTCGACGAACCGCTGTCCAATCTCGATGCCCAACTGCGTGTGCAGATGCGCTCGGAAATCAAGACGCTGCACCAAGAACTCGGGAATACGATGATCTACGTCACGCATGATCAGATTGAGGCAATGACGATGGCCGACAGGATCGTGGTGCTGCACGACGGCAATGTGGAGCAGGTCGGAATGCCGTTGGAACTCTATGACCGACCTTGCAACACCTTTGTTGCCAGGTTCATAGGCTCGCCCGCCATGAACCTGATCAGCGGGCTGTTGCAGCCGGATGGGAGCGCGTCGATACAACTAACAGATGGCGCCAGGCTGCCAGTTGCCGATCCGCCATCGGCTCTTGCGGGCAAGGTTGTGACCATGGGAATCCGTCCCGAGCACATTGAAATCTCGCCTGAAGGACTTCAGGCACGGGTGCTCCTCGTGGAGCCGACGGGGGCCGGCACACACCTCTTGCTGGAATCCGGTGGCTGCAAGCTGCTCTGTGTGCTGCAGGAGCGTCTTGATGTCGCATCGGGTTCAGAGATCGCGATGAAGGTCGATCCCGGAAATGTTCACTGGTTCGATGCCGACACAGGTCGGCGCGTAGAGTCAGAAGGATAGGGTCAGAAGGTGGCTCACGTACAATGTGGGCCGAATTCTCCGTGCCCCACCTTGTTCGCAGTTGGCGTTACTGATCTGTCCATTGGTTGCGTGTTCGCTCCTTTCCTGCAAGTCGGACGTGCGAATATCCGGCATTCTTCCTTGAGATTGGCTCATCCTGTATTTTGCGGCCACGAAGCAAGGTGTGCCGGCGATTGGCTGCATTCAAGAACGGCAAGTCACTGAAAATGGGCAGCCGGGTCAGGCAGATCATGGTGGCGGACGGCAATCCGTGCGGGCCACTTTCATTCAACTGACAAGAACCCGATGAAAAATCGGAACCTGCCAACACAGCAATCGGAATACCCCGGGACTCCAGTGCCGGCCAAGCATAGTTCGACAGCAGACACTCTGCCTGGGAAAGAAGACAGCTCAATGATTCCCGGACCAATCCGGTTTCCGGGCGATTCGGCGTCGGCCTGAACCGGGAAATCCACCGCGCTGCCCGACACTTTAATCCGAAAAACAACAACAGGTTCGGGAGCGTGATCGCCGAAATCGAGACCGCGGTCAGGGAAGGCCTTCATGTCGTCATCCTCGTGAACAACAACCACTCGCTGAATCAGGAGAAGAACGGCGTCGAGAGCTACGAGGGCCGGTCGGCGGCGAGTGACCGGCAGTGGCTGTTCCCGGATTCCGATTTCGCCGCCATTGCCGAATCGATGGGGGCGACGGGACTGACGGTGGACAGGCCCGGGGATCTGGCGGGCGCGATGGACAGGGCGTTTTCGGCAGGGCGCCCGGTGGTCGTGGACGTCAAGAGCCATGTCGATGCCATCGCTCCCCCGGCATGGCTGCCATAGATGGCGGTCGCTGAAGCCGGGAACACCGGCCCGGGCGGGCGACTGCGCGACAGGGTGGCCATCATCACCGGCGGCGGAACCCGGAGCGATGCGGGGGAGACCGGAATCGGTCGTGCGACCGCCCTGCTGTTCGCCCGCGCCGGCGCCAGGGTGGTGGTGGCCGACCTCTCGGCCGGCAACGCCGAACGCACATGCCGCGACATCGCGGCCGAGGGCGGCGAGGCGATTGCGGTCATCGCCGATGTCGGCGACACGGCAGCGTGCGGGGAGATGGTCGACACGGCGATGCAGCGCTACGGGGAGCTCCATGTGCTCGTCAACAATGCCGGCGCCGCCGGCACGGGCACCGTGGACGTTCTCGACGAGGAGAATTTCGATCTCAACGTGGCGGTCAACCTCAGGGGCCCGGCGCTTGCCACCAAGCATGCCGTGCCGGCGATGGTGGAAAGCGGCGGCGGGTCGATCATCTACGTCTCGTCGGTCGACGCCATCGTCGCCCCCTACTCCAGGACCGTGCCGTATTCGATCACCAAGGCCGGGCTTCACATGCTGGCCAGGACCACGGCGTCGAATCACGGGCGTGACGGCATCCGCGCCAACTGCATCGCCCCCGGGCATGTGAACGGAGCCTTCCTCGGCCGGCCGATGACGGCGCAGCGCCGCAGGTTGCGCAGGAACGCGGCGCCCCTCGGCACCGAGGGAACGCCATGGGACGTGGCCTGGCTGGCGCTGTTCCTGGCCTGCGACGAATCACGCTGGATCTCCGGCGTGACGATCCCCGTGGACGGGGGTCTGCTGTCGGTGGCGCCGCTGCGGGCGTATTCCTGCCTGACGGGCACGGAGATATAGCGGCATGGCAGAGATGGCGCCGGGAATGCGTGCCGCGACGGGACGACATCCCGGAAGACCCCGGCCCGGCCGATGACGGCCTCCTCCTGCACGGATCAGCAAGGCCGGCCCCGGTCACGGCGTGCAGACGGTTGAGGCCCTGCCGTTGCGCCCTGTCAGGCCCCCAACTGCGGCAATGGGCCTGATCCCGTCGTCGCGGGAAGTGCCGCGGCATTGGCCGATACGTCATGGACATGCCGCAGAGGTGTCCCGTCGGCCCCGACATGCAGGAGCACGGTCGTTTCATCACCCCGCCGACCCGGCATCCCTGCCACCACCACCTGCACTGTCGTCTCGAGGCCCCGGGTGGCTTCCCGCATCCCGGACAGGGTGCTCCCTGCAATCAGGAGGACAAACCCGGTTGCTGCACCGGGCGACCGGTCAGGAGGGGAATTGCCGGTGCATGGCTGTCCGATGTCACGTTCCCTGACGGCGTCGGAAGACGCCGTGAATCAGCAAGCGGGATCAAGGCGGGGGGCGCCATGCGACCATGTCCGCATGCGTCCCGAGACCTCGCCCCACGACATCAACGAGGATTGATGTCCGAAGGAAGCCACCGATTGCGGTCGAGGGCGAACTGGTCCAGGCAGGTTGTGCGGCGGCATCGACAAGGAACGGCATACCCGGGCAGGCAAGGAAGGGCGCAAGACGGAACTCGGCCCGGCGTCCGTGATGATCGCGGCAATTGTCGCACCCGGGACGACAATGCCGCGGGCAATCAGGCGGAGCGTGATCCCGGATCGGCTCGCATGCCAAAAGGCGATGTCTTCGAGCATCTGTTCCCTCGGCATTTTCCGCCATTGATCAGTGGATGATGATGCCGGCGCAGGTTTCCCGACGAGCTCGCGGTGTTCCAACTTCCGGAGGACTGTGCAGTGCCAGCCTTACAGCATCATGCCACTGTCGGAAATCCGACCATCTCCGCGGAGCAGCGCGTGGTCTCCGACCGCGGCCTAGTCGGGCCACCGGGGCCAGGCAGGAGATGAGCAGTTGCAACCTCCGCACGTGTGGTCCGGTGTCACGCCGGGTCCATGCCTGGACGTCGGAAGTCATTCCGGAATGTGCCTACGGCAACAATCTCGCGTTTAGCCCCTCACCCGAATGCACGCAACTTGGGGTCAGTGGTGAATTCGTGGGCACGGGTTCGCCGTCATTGCAAACGGCATTCGCCTCCATTGGCACGGTTTGCCCTGACAAACTCGCTGGCTCCGGGATGTTCAAACCCGTGCACTCATGGTAGGCCCCACCCCCGGATTGGCCCACCGCAGATATCCACCCGCGGATGCCTGCGCAGGAATCAGGCGGCCGGCAAGGAACCTTCGTCCAGGATTTCTTCGATCCTTTTCCAGATGCTGGCGGCGGCATTGACGCCATCGAACCGCTCCAGCTCGACGATTCCGGTTGGCGAGGTGATGTTGATCTCGGTGAGCCAGTTGCCGATGATGTCAAGCCCGGCAAAGACCTGGCCGGTCTCGGCCAGCCGCTTGCCGACCAGCCGACAGATCTCGAGATCCCGTTCGGTCAGGCCGACCTGTGCCGCCACCCCGCCCACATGCAGGTTCGAGCGACCTTCGCCTGCAGCCGGGATCCGGTTGATTGCGCCGACCGGCTTCCCGTCCACCAGGATCACCCGCTTGTCTCCGTTGCCGATGTCGCTCAGATATTTCTGCGCGATGACCGGCTCGCGGCTCGCGGCAAGAAACATCTCGAGCAGGGAATTGAAATTCACGTCTCCCTCCCGGACCACGAACACCCCGGCACCGCCATTGCCGAAAAGCGGCTTGATGACGATATCGCGGTGACGCTGGCGGAATTCGGCGAGGGTATCGGCATCCCGGGAGATCAGCGTCGGCGGGATCAGCTCCGGAAACTCGAGCACCAGCAGCTTTTCCGGGAAATTCCTGACCCAGAACGGGTTGTTGACCACCAGCGTCTCGCCCGCCACCAGGTCCAGCAGGTGCGTGGTGGTGATATAGGACATGTCGAAAGGTGGGTCCTGACGGAGCCAGACCACGTCGAAATCAGCGAGCGGCACCACTCGCTCGCTGCCCGGTGTGACGTGATTTCCATGTTCGTGGCGAACCGCCACCGGCTGGCCGCGGGCACAGACCTGGCCTTCATTGAAGAACAGCCGGTCAGGCAGATAGAAGAAGAGTTCGTGACCTCGTCGCTGGGCCTCGATCATGATCCTGAACGTACTGTCTGCATCGATGTCGATCGACCCGATCGGATCCATCTGGAATGCGGCCTGCAATGTCATGCTGTCAGTCCCGTTCCACCCGAACCACTCATCCGGCCAATTCACCAAGAAAGCCGAACGGGCGCAACCACAACCCTGCACCCCCGCTGCTCGTCCGGTCCACGGGCAGCGGCAGCCGGAAATTCGAGGTCCGGACGGTGCTGGCTGCACGGGGGGGAGCGACTTGAAAATGCCTGCTTGGGGAAGAAGGCCCTGTCCCTGATTCCACCCGATCTGCTGGAAAACCGGTCAGAAGGAATGTGGGATCCTGCGTGCGGGCGGCGGCGCTGATGGTCGAGACGGCAGCCCGGTGATTCGAGGACGGCCGGTCCTGCGGCAAGGTGGCCGATATTGCCAGGCTCCAGGTATCCGAAGTCAGCTGGAGGGCTGGCGGCATCGCCATGCAGACCCATGGCGGGTTCGCGTCTTACCCGGAATTCAACATCGGACGGATGCTCCGGGAGACCTGCTTCTGCCGCGTCGCGCCGGTCTCCACCAACCTCATCCCGGGCTATCTGGCCGAGAGATCCCGACCTGCCCGGGGGCTGCTGCGCCCGGCTTCCCGGCCCGGACTGGGTGAAGGATACGGCCGGCTCACCCTTGATCGTCGTCGGCACCGTCCGCCGACATGTCCAGCGCCAGGGCGTAGGCCCGGCTGCGGGAGAGCCCGGTCTCCGCCGCCAGTTGCCGGACGGCATCCCGGAGCGACATTGTCGAGAGCAGCTCCACCATCCGATCCCTGGCCTCACCCGCATCCGGGGCCACCTGGTCGCAGCCACCGACCACGACCACGACCTCGCCCCTGACCCCCTCGCCCCGGAACCTGCCGGCCAGCTCGCCGGTCGTGCCGGCCACGATTTCCTCGTGCTGCTTGGTCAGCTCGCGGCAAATGGCAACGCGGCGCTCCTCGCCAAGGATGAGAGCCATGTCGTCCAGCAGACCGGCGAGACGGCGCGGCGATTCGTAGAACACCAGCGTGGCCGGCACCGACGCCAACTCGGCAAGCTGGCGCTGGCGCCTGGAACTGGTGGTGGCAGCAAAACCGGCGAACAGGAACCGGTCGGTTGGCAGGCCGGACACCGTCAGCGCCGCGATCGCCGCCGTTGGTCCGGGCACCGGGATCACCGCAATGCCCTCTTCCTGTGCCTCTTCCACCAGCCGGAACCCCGGATCTGCAATGAGGGGCGTGCCCGCATCCGGAATGTAGCACAGGCTCTCGCCACGCCTGAGCCGCGTCATCAGCGCCGGCCGACGGCGGGGCCCATTGACATCATTGTAGGATGAAAGCGGGCGGCCATTCAGGCCTATGCCATGAATGGTCATCAACCGCCTGGCGGTCCTGGTATCCTCGGCTACCACCATGTCGGCCAGCCGCAACACATCCAGTGCCCGCAGCGTGATGTCCCGTGCCGCGCCGATCGGTGCCGACAGCAGGTAGAGGCCGGGCGCAAGCGTCTCCCGGCGAGCCGCCCCCTCCCCGGCCATCACTTCCAACTCCGATTCATTGCTGGCCGAAAACCCGTGCTTTTGTTTTGATGTCATTGTCGCTAAGGTCCGGCATTTTTCGGGGAGCAAGTCATGTCTGCTGAAACTGGCTTCGGTCGCGCACTCGCCCTGGCAGGTGCCCTGGTCCTGGCCGCATGCGTCGACGGCCCGCCGGTCGACAATAGCCCGCCGGTAACCATTTCGCCAGTTGAGGGGGCCAAGGTGGCATTGCTGCTTCCCTATGGCACCGACGACAACAACACTACCGAACTGGCTGACAGCCTCGAAAAGGGTGCCCGACTGGCCCTGTCCAGCATGGGCAGTTCGCCGATCGATCTCCGGGTCTACCCGACCGCCGGCACGCCTGAAGGAGCGGTCGAGGCTGCCGCTCATGCCATCGACAACGGTGCCAGCATCATCCTGGGGCCGGTCTTCGGCGACGCCGCCGCGGCAGTCGGCCCGCTCGCCAGCCAGCGAGGCATCCCCGTCTTCAGCTTCTCCAACAGGCCGGAAGTCGCCGGCGGCAATGTCTTTCTGCTCGGTCACACCCATGTCAATTCAGCCACCCGGATCCTCGAATTTGCCCTGTCGCAGGGCCGCGGCAGGGTCCTGGTCACCCATGCCGACACCGATGCCGGGCATGCCAGCCGCCGGGCCGTCGAACAGGCGGCGCAGGAGGTCGGATTCGAGGTTGCCGGCTCGGTGGCCTACGAGTTCTCCCAGATTGGCGTCATCGATTCGGTTCCGGAAATTGTTGCGGCGCTGGAAGCCAGCTCTGCCGACCTGTTGCTGATGACCGGCAATACCGCTGGCGCACTGCCGATGCTGGCCCAGATGATCCCCGAGGCGGGCGTTGATCCGGCGATCGTCCAGACGGCCGGAATCACCCGGTGGGACATTCCTGAAAACAGCTTGCGAATCAAGGGGTTGCAGGGAGGATGGTTTCCCCTTCCCGACCCGAACCTGGCCGCCAGTTTCAGCTATCGATACCAGTATGAATTCAACGTGGCACCACACTCGCTTGCCGGGCTGGCCTATGACGGAATCGTCGTTGCCGATCAGCTGCTGCGATCGGGTGGAGGCAATGACCTGTTTGTCATCACCTCTGCGTCCGGGTTTTCGGGGGCTGACGGCGTCTTCCGGTTCCATCCCGATGGCCTGCCCGAACGGGGGCTGGCAGTTGCGGAAGTCCGGGAATTCGACAAGGTGGTCATATCACCATCACCCAGATCATTTGCAGACGGGGAATCCTGAGCCGGGCGCAGACCCGCTCCTGGTCATCCGGCCGGCCTCCCTTCCGACTTCCATCTGCCGACGAGGTGGACCGATATCGCAACATCAGCGCATAGAGGAACCTTCGACAGCCAGCCCGCCGGCTAGTTGATGGCACGGCAGGCGCGGCTGGTTCGGGGGGTCTTCACGGTCGGTTTCTGGACCCTGGTCAGCCGGGTCCTCGGCTTCTGCCGCGATGTCATCTTCGCCGCGGTCCTCGGTACGGGGCCGGCAGCAGAAGCCTTCCTGGTCGCATTCAGCCTGCCGAACATGTTCCGGCGAATCTTTGCTGAGGGCGCCTTCAACACCGCCTTCGTTCCGATGTTCTCGAAGCGCCTGCAGACCGGGCGAGATCCTCTCGGATTCGCCGAGGAGGCATTCTCCGGGCTTGCCGGCTTCCTGGTCATCTTCTTCGTGGCGGCGCAGGTGCTGATGCCGGTGCTGGTCCTGGGGATGGCCAGCGGCTTTGTCGGCGATGAGAGATTCGATCTGGCAGTATTGTTTGGCCGGATCGTCTTTCCCTACCTGATCCTCATTTCTCTGGCGGCGCTGGCCTCCGGCATCCTCAACGCGACAGGCCGGTTCGCCGCCGCCTCGGCAGCGCCGGTGCTACTCAATGCCTGTTTCATTTCCGTGCTCCTGGCATCGCATTACCTGGGCTGGGACCCGGCGCTCTCACTGGCCTGGAGCGCGCCGGTTGCCGGGGTTGCCCAGTTGGCCCTGATCTGGATCGCGGCGGCGCGGGCCGGTTTTGCCATCCGGCTCCGGATACCACGGCTGACCGATGACATGAGGCGGCTGGCAGCGATCGCCGCGCCGGCAGCCCTCGCCGGCGGCGTGGTCCAGGTCAACCTGCTGATCGGCCGTCAGGTTGCCAGCTTCCAGGATGGGGCAGTGGCCTGGCTGAACTATGCCGACCGCCTCTACCAGCTGCCGCTCGGCGTGGTCGGCATTGCGGTCGGCGTGGTCCTCCTGCCGGAACTCTCCCGGAAGCTGGCGAAGGATGACGAGGCTGGCGGGAATGATTCGCTCAACCGGGCCGTCGAGCTGAGCCTCGGCCTGGCCCTGCCGGCGTCGGTGGCGCTGGCGGTGGTGCCGTTGCCGCTGGTCAGCGTCCTGTTCGAACGGGGCCAGTTTGACTCCGCCGACTCGGCTGCCACTTCCGCCGCCCTGGTCATCTACGGGGTCGGGCTTCCGGCATTTGTCCTGCAAAAGGTGCTTCAGCCACTCTACTTTGCCCGCGAGGACACCAGGACCCCCTTCCGGTACGCGGCGCTCGCCATGCTGGTCAACGCGGTGGCGGCGGTCGGGCTGCTGCCGGTCTTCGGCTACCTGTCGGCGGCCATCGGGGCCAGCCTGTCAGGCTGGGCCTTGGTGTTCCTGCTGTGGCGGGGGTCCCGGACGATGGGAGCGGCAGCCCGACTGAACAGCAGGCTACGCCGCGCCATTCCGCGAATCGTGGTGGCGAGCCTGGTGATGGGTGCCTGCATTTTCGGCCTGGCCAGCCTGGGCGGCGACCTGTTCCGGCAGCCGGGAGTCAGGTATGCGATGCTTGCCGGCCTGGTGCTGACCGGCATGCTGGTCTACGGAGCCATGCTGCTCGCGCTTTCCGTCTATTCGGTCAACGACGTGAAGAAGCTGCTGCTGCGGGCGTGACGGTCCATGAACTGGAGGAAATCGCCAGCCGGGCGGGTTTCCCGGGGACCGGATTCGACAATTGCCGGTGACGAGGGTGACGTCCACCGCATGACCCGGGAATGGTATTCTCGAGGCGCGGGAAATCTTCATGAAAATCCCTTGCCGGAAGACATGGATGCTATTTTCGAAGCATCCCGGCGATCCCGTCAATCAACACCGCATATCGGGCCCCCATCAACGGCGGCGCGACGAGGAAACCGGCCAGGTACCCGCCAAGGTCGGCAACCCAGCGTCCGGTTCCGCCGATCAGCATGCCGATGACCAGCTCGATTCCGAGAAACAGTAGTGGAATGACAATGATGGTGCGTGCGATCCGGTCCATTGACCTGCCGGTTGCCGCGCCCATCATGACCAGGGCCGCAGTGGCGAAACCGAACAGGCCGAGATAGCCGGCCGATGCACCGGTCAGCGGGTACTGGCTGCCGGAAATCAGGAAGAAGCAGGAGGCGCCGGCCACGGCGGAGCCGACGAATGTCAGCACCAGGGTGAAATCCCTTGCCGTTCCCTCGAGCACCCGGAACGCGACCAGGATGAAGGTCCCGCTCAGCAGAGCATCCAGGGTGGTGCGGTGGATGAGCGGATGGGCAAGGAATCGGACCAGGTCTGCGGGGCGTGTTCCCCCCTGCCCCAGCGAAAACTCCACCGCATTCGACCAGACTCCGAAATCGATGATGGCCCGTTGCCGCCAGCTGATGTTGCCCTCGGTCCGGAACAGCGCCGAATCGCCGAGAAAAAACAGGAATTCCAGCCCGCAAACGAGTACTGCCAGCGCAATCGCGTGAAATGATATTCGTCGTTCGGTCAAACGGGCCGCCACTCATCGGATGTCGTGCCAATAGACCTTCCTGTTGACCTCCTGCAATCCAAAAGGCTAACACCCGCCTCGCCCGACAGGTCATCAGGAACGGATTCATGGATGAACGCCCCCGGAAGCGGCGCATATTCTCCGGAATTCAGCCGAGTGGGGGGCTGACTCTCGGAAACCATCTCGGAGCGCTCAAGAGATTTGTCGAGATCCAGGAGACCGGTGACGAGACCATCTATTGCCTGGTCGATTTGCATGCCATTACAACCTGGCAGGATCCGGCCGCCCTGAAGGTGGCAACCCGGGAAGCTGCCGCCGGGTTCATGGCTGCCGGCATCAACCCGGACCGGTCAATCCTGTTCAACCAGTCACAGGTTCCGGCTCATGCCGAGCTCGCCTGGATCTTCAATTGTGTCGCAAGGATGGGCTGGCTTGGCCGGATGACCCAGTTCAAGGACAAGGCCGGCAAGAACCGCGAGAATGCCTCGGTCGGGCTGTTTTCCTATCCGACGCTGATGGCAGCCGATATCCTGGTCTATCTTGCCACCCATGTCCCGGTCGGCGAGGACCAGAAACAGCATCTCGAGCTGACCCGCGACATTGCCATCAAGTTCAACCATGATTTCGGGACCGATTTCTTTCCGGTCATCGATCCGATTATCGAGGGAACGGCGACCCGGATCATGTCGCTGCGCGATGGCAGCAGGAAGATGTCGAAATCGGACCCGTCGGATATGAGCCGCATCAACCTGACCGACAGCGCCGACCGGATTGCCCTCAAGATCCGCAAGGCCCGCACCGACCCGCATCCAATTCCGGACTCGGCCGATCATCTCAAGGGCCGCCCGGAGGCGGAAAACCTGTTGAACATCTATGCCGCCCTGGCCGACCGGCCGGTCGGCGATGTCATTGCCGAGTTTTCCGGCCAGCAGTTCTCGGGTTTCAAGGCAGCCCTGTCGGAGTTGGCGGTCGAGAAGATCGGCCCGGTCACCGCCGAGATGAACCGGCTGATGCAGGACCCTGCGGAGATTGACCGCATCCTGGGAGAGGGAGCCGCCAGGGCATCCGAAATCGCCGAGCCTGTCCTCGAGAAGACCTACGGGATCGTCGGAATGATCCGGTCGCGCTGAGGCAGCAGTCAGCCATCACCAACAAAAACGGGCAGGAGAGCAGCAACATGGCAACCGGCATCAATATCCGTACCTATTGGGAGGGAAGCTGGCACGAGGGCGATGCCCTGGTGATGCGGGCTGCCGATCACGGATCCTGGCTTGGCACCACCGTCTTCGACGGCGCACGATTTGCCAGGGGGGTATCACCCGACCTGCTGCTTCATTGCCAGAGGCTGAATGATTCGGCCGATGCCATGTGCATCACGCCGACCCACTCGGCAGAGGAGATCGCCGAGATCGTGTGGGACGGGCTGAAACTCTATCCGGCCGATGCCGAAATCTATATCCGGCCGATGTACTGGGCGCTGGCCGGCAACCACCTGGCGGTGGTTGCCAAGAGGGGGGAGACCGGTTTCTGCATCTGCCTCGAGGAATTGCCCCTGCCGGCCCGGGTGCGGCCGGTAACCCTGACCACCACCCGCTTCCAGCGGCCGATTCTCGCCTCGGCGGTGGTCAATGCCAAGGCAGGTTGCCTGTACCCCAACAATGCCCGCATGCTGCGCGAGGCCAGTGACAAGGGTTTCGACAATGCCCTGGTCGCCGACGCGCTGGGGAATGTCGCCGAGACCGCAACCGCCAACGTGTTCATGACAAGGGATGGTGAAGTCTTCACCCCTGCCGCCAACGGCACCTTCCTGTCGGGGATAACCCGGTCCCGCATCATCGGGCTACTCAGGACCGACGGATTCCAAGTCCATGAGACCACGTTGCGCTTCGACGACTTCCGGTCAGCCAGCGAGGTATTCCTCACGGGCAACATGTCGAAAGTCACGCCGGTGTCGAGATTCGATGACACCCGCTATCAGCGCGGACCGGTCGCTGACCGGGCACTGGAGCTCTACTGGAGATGGGCCAGGCCGGACGGTGCCTGATCCATTGCCGGACCTGTCTCCGGAGATCATGTCCCGGCCCCGCCATCGGTGGTCTGTTCGTCTTCGCCCTCGACCGCCGCCTGGAATGCCGAGAAGAACCGGTCGGCGAATTTCCTTGCCGTGCCGGTGATCAGCCGGGAGCCGAGCTGGGCAATCTTGCCGCCAACCCTGGCATCCACCTCGTAGCTGAGCTCGGTTCCCTCCTGCACATCGGCCAGCGTCACCCTGGCCGACCCCTTGGCGAATCCGGCCACACCGCCCTTGCCTTCACCGGAAATGGTGTAGCTCTCGGCCTCGACCAGGTCGGAAATCGTGACGGTGCCCCTGAAGGTTGCCTTCACCGGCCCCACCTTCTGGGTCACCACCGCCTCGAAACCCTCCCCGGTCGAACCGGTCATCTCCTGGCAACCGGGAATGCACTGGCGAAGGATGTCGGGATCATTGAGTGACATCCAGACCTCGTGGCGGGGCGCAGCGATTATTCTGCTGCCGGAAATTTCCATCGTGAACTCCGAATCAGACCCGGCAGCAGTACGGCCGGTGCACATGCGCCCAGAAAAACCGGTCCGGCCTCCGATTGCAACCGCGAAGCGGTCCCGGCGGCATGACGGCATGAAGACCTGTGCGGACGACCTGATCCAACCTCCACGGCTCACCGGTTTCGATGGCACTGCGACCGACAAGACACTGTCGACAAAGACCGCGCCTCGCTCCCAACCCCCGTCTGCGGGGCCCTGAACCCTTCAACTAACCCCAACACTGCCACTTCAAGGAAATGACTTCCGACGGCAAATCCGTCTCCATGAGAATCGGTCTCCGACACTATACCGACGAGACGGCTGACTGGCTGAAGGCGACGCTCGCTGTCGGAGACTGCACCCGGGCTTCGCGTAGTAGCCGTCCCGCTCGAAGTAGCGGGTCGTGACAGTGGCCGATGTCAGGGAGGTGACGGTGGCGACCAAGGGGGTGTCCGTGCTTTCATCGGGGCAACCATACGGATTCGACCGAGGCTGGGTCACCTGGGAACGTCCGGGCAGCCGGACAGTGTGCCCGGCCGAATTCGGCGTTCGAAGGGTCCCACATGATTGCCGCGGCATTCAGGCTGACAGTCATGAGTTGGAGCAACCGGTCTAGCGGGCCATGTCACCTGTCTTCCACCTCTGGACCGTCACAACAAGGGTTTGGCATTCTCCCAGACCTGCTTCACGAAATCACGGGCTTCCTGCAGTTCGGGGTCCGCTCCTATGTCGCGTTCTTCCAAAACCTTCTCGACGAATCCTGGGCCATGGGAACCTACGCTCCGGCAAAAACCTTCAAGCTCTCCAACCTGCACAATCCAAAGCCGATGGTTGATACACTTCCCGCACAGTTCGTCGAAGTGCCTTGTCGCCTCGCCGGGCGGAAGAGCGCTTCGCTCGCTGCCTTTCATGGCGCCCCAGCGTGAAGCGTCCTTGAAGACCCGCCTGATTGTGCGTTCCTGTTCCTTGGGAAGTCCTCCTTCCCGGCAATGCCTTCGAGCTCACTTTGAATAAGGTCCACAACCTGCTCTGCGTTGCGGGGTGGTTGTTGATTGACTACTGCATCACGGACAGCTTTCCAGTGTGTCTGCACTTCTTCCCAATTCCCGCCCAGCTTCTCGAACAGGGTCCTGAATGTCCCTTCTTCATTGAGGATATCGATATCGGCAATGACGGAAACAGGCACGTCAAGCGACCTGAGCGTATCAGCGATCTGGGCCATTCGATGCTTGCCAGTTGCGTGGACGAAGAGTGCGTCCGGACGGCGGTCACCTGAGATTGATGGAAGGCCCAGGACGGACTGGTAGAACATGCAATCGGCATCCGCCTCGCAGATAAAGACATGTTCGAAGAAAATTCCGTCGAAGACACGCGAAAAGCGTGGGAGAGTGTCTTTTGCTACTGACTTCGTCCGTTCCTTGCTCAGTTCCTTGACGTGGTTGACATCCCCCTCGCGACGCAGACGGACGATGCGAACCCTGTCTGAACCGCCTTCAATCAATCCCTCCAGGGCATCCGTGCTGTGTGTGGCTATGAAGAGTTGGGAGTTCCCCACTTTGTTCTCCGCGATGTGGCGGCCAAGGAGTCTCGCTTGGGGTGGATGAAGGAACGCCTCCGGCTCATCAAGGAACTGGATTGAATGGGTGCGCCCTGCCAGCACGTGAAGCGTGACCGCGGCGAAGCTGCGCATCCCGTCGCCCTGTGTCTCGAGCAGGCTGCTCGAAGCCTGCAAAGCCTCGACAAACTCATTGGAGAGCTCGTCCTTCCCATCAGGCACCATTGGCTTTTTACCAACATACAACGGGAACTGGCTGCCGCCTGCGCGGAACGGAATCAGCTCCTTGCCGAACGCATGTCTGAATTTCTCGCTGATGTCCTTTGAAAGGTCTTCGTCCATCAGCAGCAAATGGATCGGGTGGGTCGGTGGTTCATGGAAGAGCGCGAGGGTCGGTGCTGCGTTCGAATCCGTTATCCGGCCTTCCGTGGCCAAACGCTTGGTGAAGAACGGTGCCACCAGGTGCCGGTCAGCCGGCTCGTCAAGGCACTGGAGATGGGAGTGGTGGATATTGTACCCGATCCCACCGTAGTGGAGGTTTGCACTGTCGCCGCTCTTCTGCGCATTGGTCTCCAGATATGCTCTCAAGTCTTCCGGGGTTCCTTCCTTGTGCAGTTCAGCATGCTTCACGACAAGTCCGGGCGTAGACCTCGCAACCCAAGCTTCCAGTTCACGCAGCGCGGCACTCTTTCCTGCGATGTTCGGGTCCAACGAACACGACGATGTCATCCTCATCCAGCGCCAGTTTGGTCCCGTCAGAGAACGTGATCGTCTTGAAGAGCAGCCGAGGACGCAATGGTCCAACCGTGTCGTTCCGGGCTGCGCCGTCGTAGTATTTGCTTGCCATCGTTCCCCCTGGATTCGGATGATGCCGCACCCAGTCCGCACCGAGTCACGATCCAAAGGCAGTGAGCCAAGCTGGTCCTGCACCACTCCTGAAACTCGTGCAACTCATTCTCAAGGACCTTGCCAGGCACCGGCTTTATCGCGCTGTTTCATCCATCCTAACCGTCCAGCGGATGCAATTTTCCGGTGCCATACAATGCATTTTTTCAGGAAGGATCCGACTTGAGAGGTCAGGGGAGCATCACCCAATTGGTCTTTTCCGGCAAGGAATTGAACACACGTTTGAAGGTGCCCGGCGGTTGAATCGCTTGACGGAACGGCGCCAGTCGCCCCAACACTCCATATGGTCGCGAGGTGTTTCGGTCCCGGACCCCCCAGAAGACGGCGTCGACGATCCGCAGGTTGTCCACCGCCGTGACGGGAGGAACGTTCGACGTTCCGGACGGCACGAGCCCGCGCGATGCATCTTGCTTTGATTCTTCGGCCGACGGCCCTTGCCGGTTCAGACTGTTGCTGGAAGACGACCAATCCGTGGTCGAGACGAGTGCAGTGGACCGGCAAGCACACCGTCTTGGATTCCGCCGAATCCTCATGCCAGCTTGCGACCAAGCCTTGGCGGGGAAGCCCCACGAAAATAATGACAACAGGGGGCTGTCAGCATTTCATGAGCAATGACATCAGGTCGCTGGGGTCTTTCGTCTGGTCGATCACCGAGATCCTGCGCGGCGACTTCAAGCAGTCGGAGTATGGAAAGGTCATCCTGCCCTTTGTGGTCCTGCGTCGCCTCGACTGCATCCTTGAAGCCAGCAAGGACGGCGTCCTGGGCGCGGCGGGCGAACTGCCGGACGGCGTCGACGACGCAACGCGTGACATGGTGCCTTTCGGTGCGGTTGGCGGCAACGTCAAGGTCTGCAACCTGTCACGATTCACCTTCGCGACCCTGCACGGCCAGGGTCCGGGGCAGCTTCATGACAACCTCGTCGACTACATCATGCAGTTCTCGGGAAACGTCCGCGACATCTTTCTCGACAAGTTCCTTTTCACCGAGCAGTTGAAACGGTTGAACGAGAGCGGCATCCTGTGGAACGTGTTCGAACGCTTCGTGCAGATCGACCTGCACCCGGACAGGCTGAGCAACCTGGAAATGGGCCATCTCTTCGAGGAGATGATTCGCCGCCTCTCGGGAATCTCGAACGAGACGGCAGGGGAGCATTTCACCCCTCGCGAGGTGATCCGCCTCATCGTCGACCTGCTGATTGCCAACGACGACGAAAAGCTCACCGGTCGCGGCATCATCCGCCAGGTCTATGACCCTGCCTGCGGCACCGGCGGGATGCTGTCGTTGACCGAAGAGGCACTGAAGGACTTCAACCCCGGAATCCGGGTCGAACTCTTCGGCCAGGAGATCAACGGCGAATCCTTCGGCCTCTGCAAGTCCGACATGCTCGTGACGGGTCACGACCCCGAGCTGATCGCCTTCGGCAACACGCTCACGCAGGACGCCCATGCGGAGAGGAAATTTCACTGCATTCTCTCCAATCCTCCCTTTGGCGTGGACTGGAAGAAATACCGGGAACCGATCCAGGCGGAGGCCGGGAACATCGGTTTCAACGGCCGTTTCGGGACGGGAACGCCCCGCGTCTCCGACGGCCAACTCCTCTTCCTCCAGCACATGATCTCCAAGATGCGCGACGACGAGGCCGGCTCGCGCATCGGCATCGTGATGAACGGCTCGCCGCTCTTCACGGGCGGCGCAGGATCGGGCGAGAGCGAGATCCGCCGCTGGATGCTGGAGAACGGCTGGGTCGAGGCCATCGTCGCCCTGCCCACCGACCTCTTCTACAACACCGGCATCCAGACCCATGTCTGGCTCCTGACCAACCGCAAGCCAGATAGCAGGCGTGGCAGGGTGCAACTGATCGATGCCAGCGGCGAGCGTTTCTGGAGGCCCGTGCGCAAGTCCCTGGGCAGCAAGCGTCGCGAAATCCCCGAGAAGGCGCGCGCAGAGATCGTGCGCATCTAGGCCGGCTTCCTTGACGGCGAGGGTGAGGGCGAAGTCTCGAGGTTCTTCGACATCACCGACTTCGGCTACCGCGAAATCCGTGTCGAGCGCCCGCTGAAATTGAATTTCCGGGTCGACGCCGAAAGGCTTGACCGCTTGGGCGACCAGAAGGCCTATGCGCGACAGGACGAAGCCGACAAGACTGCCATTGAGGCGGTGCGGAGGTTCATCGGCGACGCGGTCTTCACCAACCGAAAGGTCTTCGACCAAGCCGTATCAGAGGCGCTGAAGTCCGCAGGATTGAAGATCAGAGCGCCGGTGAGGAAGGCGATCCTGGCTGCGCTGTCCGAGCGGGATGACAAGGCCGACATCTGCACCGACAGGGACGGCAATCCCGAACCAGACACCGACCTGCGCGACCACGAGCTTGTGCCTCTGGCCGAGGACTGGCGCGAGTACATGAAGCGCGAGGTCCTGCCCTTCGTGCCCGACGCCTGGGTCGATGAGGGCCACACCGACGCCCGTGACAATCAGGTCGGCCGTGCCGGCTACGAGATCGACTTCAACCGCTATTTCTACCAATACGTGCCGCCGCGCCCGCTTGAGGAAATTGACACGGAGTTGAAGGCGCTTGGAGCGGAGATCGCAGGACTTCCGAAGGAGGTGACAGCGTGATTTCCTTCATCGACCGTTCGCTTTCCTATTGCTTTGGTAGGAATCTCACCCTATATATTCAGGCAACAAGACCCGCTACGCCTCGGACGGAACCCCGGTTTCGTACTGCGCACCCCGGCGGGTTACTTGTTTTGGGGCAACGCGTTTGTGGAACGGAGTTGTCGCATGAAGTTTGAAAAGCCTGGTGTATCCATAACGGATCAAATTGAACTGCTGAAACGTCGCGGTATGGCCGTCGAAGATGAAACGCTTGCTCAGCACTTCCTGCAATTCATCTCCTACTATCGGCTCAGAGCCTACTGGTTAACCTTCGAGGTGCCTGCCGCTGGTAACGGTGATCATGCCTTCCGCAAAGGGACAACCTTCGAAGATGTGCTGGAACTCTACATCTTTGATCGAGAACTCCGTTTGTTGGTGCTCGATGCAATTGAACGCGTCGAGGTCGCCATTCGGGCACAATGGGCACATCACATGGCGATGAACCACGGGCCACACGGCTATCTGGAACAGGGGCATTGTGCGCAAATCGCACCTCACGCAACGGCTGTTGCTGACCTGACCAACCAGTTCAAACGGTCCCGCGACACGTTCAAGGTTCACTATCGGACGAAGTATACATGCCCCGAGCTTCCCCCTGTGTGGATGGCGGCCGAGGTCATGTCATTTGGGCTGTTGTCAAAGTTCTACAGCGATCTGAAACTTCGTGCAGAGCGACAGGCCATAGCTAAACCCTTTGGTCTGGACGAGAAAGTTCTCGCGTCCATTGCGCACCACACCAGCCATGTGCGCAACATCTGCGCTCACCATGGCCGCCTTTGGAACAAGCGCTTCACGGTGACAATGACAGCACCCGAAATTCCGGCAAATTTACGCGTTGCCATGCGCGGCGCCGATGCCCGGTGTCTGCACAATTCCTTAGTTTTGCTCGATTACCTGCTGGCGTTGATCGCGCTCGACAACGAATGGAAGAACGGCTTGGTCACGCTGATCGACAACTGCCCGTTAGCGGATCCGGCAAGTATGGGCTTTCCGGTTGACTGGCGGACCAGACAAGCGTGGAGGGTGTGAAAATGGCAGGCGTAGTCGTCCACGCGCCGAAGGCGTTCGAAACTGAGATCACAGTGTTTCTGCAGGAAGTGGCAGCGTGATCCGCAGGCGGTTCAAATTTTTCATGCCAGAGCGAAACGAGTTCTCCACCAATGGTGAAGAAACCCTACTTTCTGTATCCGGGTATCGCGGAGTGAAGCCTCGTTCAGAAGCGTTCGATGTAGATGCTGCGGAAGGCCTTGCTGCATCTCCTGAAGGATATCGCAAGGTCAAGGCAGGCGACTTTGTGATGAATTACATGATCGCTTGGAAGGGAGCTTACGGCGTCTCCGACCATGACGGCATTGTGAGCCCGGCATACGCAGTCTACGAGATCGACCCAACATATGCAGATCGGCGATTCATCCACCATCGCTTGCGACCCGAGCACATGCGGTCAGTTTTCCGAGCACGGTCGAAAGGATTCATCGAGTCCCGACTTCGCTTGTATCCGGACGCCTTCTTGTCGATGGAATTGGAGCTTCCCGACCGGGTTACCCAATAATCCATCGCGGACTTTCTCGACCGCGAGACCGCCCGCATCGACCGGCTGATCGAGAAGAAGCGAAGGTTGGTAGGGCTGGCGGCCAGCCGGATTCACGCTCTCGTGGATGAGGCGATTTCTGATCCCATGGTTCCTGGAGTTCGTTTCGAGAATGTCGTGCGACGGATTCGGCGCCCTGTGATCTTGTCCGAGCATGGTGAACTCGTCAGGCTTGGTTTGTTCAACCGTGGGCGCGGGACGTTCAAGAAACCCGCTGCTGACGAAGAAGGCATGGGAGATTCCAGTTCTTGCTTCGTGCGAGAGGACGATCTAATCCTGAGCGGCCAACTTGCTTGGGAAGGAGTTGTAGCCTTGGCAACAAAAGACGAAGAGGGCTGTGTCGTCTCGCACCGCTATCCAGTTTACAGAGGCAAGCAAGGCATGAACACCGCCTATCTTCCAGGCTTGTTTCGCAGCGGCCTTGGCGATTTCCTCCTTGATGAAGCTTCACGAGGATCGGCTGGACGCAACAGACCTCTGAACACATGGAGGCTTGGAAAAGAAAAAGTTCCCGTTCCTTCACGTAGGCTTCAATTGGCTGTTGATCGCTCTCCGGCGTTTGAACGCAAGCCAAGAATTTCGGAACAGTCGATCGGCCTCTTGAGCGAGGCGAGATCGGCAACGATCACCGCCGCCGTCACAAGTCAAATCGATGTCGCCACATGGAATAGACAAGGCTGCACCGAACGGCACCTCGATCAGACCGGAGAGGAGACTCCGGCGTGAACCGTTTCTTTTTCAAGGTGAATGGTAAATTGCACTTCCCGGGCAGAAATGCGCGTCCTCGGAATGACATCGATTGGGAAGGCGGGACGGTGTTGATACCCGACGCCGGACCACGTCGCATCGGTTCCAGGGACCGGGCACCCTCCGTTGCCGTTGGAGACGAAGTCTGGATCTGGACACATGAGGACGAGGAATACGGTGGTGGCCTGGGACTGACCGCGCATGCGACAGCCGCCGGCATATCTGCCATCGGTGAGTTTGTCGAAGTGGCGCTTCGGGAGGTTCAACTGCTTGATCACCCCTTCGGCTTTCGCGCCTTCGCGGGTGATCCCACGGGATCTAGGCTTCTCGACCAAGTGGGCCGGAATCGTGCCCACAACGCGTATCTGATCGAGGACGAGGACTACCCGGAATTCCTTGCAGTCGTGGAGGAACGCAGCGTGCCGCTGCCGGATGAGGTTCAGGACGAATACGTTCAGGGCTGGGACCGCGAGTTGGCCAAGCACAAGGACGCGTTGCTCAAGAATCTTGAAATGCGGCGCACGGCAACGCTGAAGGCACGCCCTTTGCAACGCGCGTTCCGTGATGCGCTCTTCCAAACATATTCGGGACGCTGCGTCGTGTCAGGATGCAAGGTGCCGGAGGCGCTTGAAGCCGCGCATATCATGCCTCACAGCGGCGACCCGATTTGGGATCAAGCGGAAAACGGGTTGCTGTTGCGGCGCGACCTGCATTCGCTCTTCGACGCATTCCTCTGGAGCGTGGATCCAAGGAGCGGTTCGCTCCACGTGTCGGACAGGCTGAATCCCACCGGCTACGCAAGACTGGATGGCCGCAAGGTTCGGCATAAGGCCGCACCGGAGCTGTTGAGATGTCACTACACTCAGTTCAGGAAGCTTGCGGACGGGCATCAAGGAGAGGCATCGCCATCATGACAATGCATGGAGATCAGAGCGCCAGCCAAGGAGACGCGGCCCTGCACCATCTGATCGACGGACTGACCGGCAACGCAAGCCGCGTAGAGTGCGACTTGCCGACCAACTGCGACCATAGCCGCACGACGGACACGGGCCAGATCAACGATCAGGCATGGCCCGAGCAGGGACGGATCGACCGCTGGTTGGGGGAGGCGATGCAGGCATGACCAGACTATGGATCGTCCGGGCAGGCGTACAAGGAGTGCGGGAGCTTGCGGCCATCGATCAAAGCAGGTTGTTCCCCGGCTTTCTGTAAGTTGGTGACCTGACGACGCTCGACAGCCGTGACGCGATCCTGGGCCACCTTCAGGAGGCGCTGCCCGACCAGGGCACGAACCCGCCTGCGCAACTTCGCCGCCCAGCTCAACCAGTTCGTCAACCGGATCAAGATCGACGACTTCGTGGTGATGCCGCGCAAGGTCACGAACGGCGTGGCCATCGGGATCGTGACCAGCGGCTACCAGTTCGACAAGGACAGCGAATTCAAGCACTCGCGCACCGTGGAATGGAAGGAAGAGTCGCTGCCCCGCGACACCTTCAAGCAGGACCTGCGGCATTCCTTCGGGGCGTTCATGACCATCTGCCAGATCAAGCGCAACTCGGCGCTCGAGCGCGTGCAGGCCGTGCTTGAGACGGGACGCGATCCCGGCTCGCTTCTGGGCAAGCAGGGACAGGCTCCAAAGCCTCAGCCCGTGAATGGAGCGGAGGACGAGGATACCGAGGCCGAAGACTATCAGACCGACATCGAGGACATCGCGCACCAGCAGATCATCTCGCTGATCAAGTCCGAGTTCGCAGGCCATGCCCTGGCCGATCTGGTGGCCGCGATCATGGACGTCGAGGGCTACACCACCAAGGTGTCGCCGCCTGACGCCGATGGCGGCGTCGACATCCTGGCCGCAGGCGGCACGCTTGGCCTCGGCGAAGACCGCATCTGCGTTCAGGTAAAGTCCGGCGACGGCCCGGCCAACCATGACGTGGTGCTGCGCCTGATCGGTTCGGTGGCCAACACGCAGGCGCAGACAGGGCTGCTGGTCAGCATCGGGGGCGTGAACGCAGCTGCAAAGAAGGAGCTGGACGACAACTTCTTCAGGCTCCGCCTGTGGCAGATGCCCGACCTGCTGAAGGCGCTGTTCCGCACCTACGACAAGCTTTCCGACGAGAACCGCGCCAAGCTGCCCCTGAAGCGGATCTGGGCCCCGACGACAGGAGTGCCCGAATGACGGTTTCCGCACATGATCTCCACAAGGAGAAAATCCTCCAGGAACACCTCATCAGCGCGCTCGCGGCGGGAGAAGGCCAAGAACGTCGTGATCCGAAGGCGGACCATGACCGCACCCTCGCAATGGATCGGGCGCTCGTCCTGCACTTCGTCCGGAGCACGCAGCCCGAGGCGTGGGAGAGGCTGACGCAACACTATACCGCTTCGGCGGAGGACGTGAAGCAGCTCGACAAGGCGCTGAAGGATCGCTGTCTGCTCGATGTCCTGCGCAAGGGGATCAGGATTGTCCCTGGCACCGCCCTGAGTCTTTGCCATTTCCGCCCTGCGAGCGGATTGGAGCCCAGGCGCGTTGCCGAGTATCAGTCGAACATCCTGTCCGTGGGCGGTGCACGCTGGCTGCAGGCGCAGGCTGGTATATCGGCACGACCACTCGTGTCGGTTACTCGACTGCCGACTGCTTTTCGCTTGTTGGCATGACAACAAGAACCTAAGACTGCGGGCACGTTTGATTGAATATCCGAGGAGGGATGCATGACTTTCAAGAAATTGCTGGTTGGAGCACCAATACTGGCGATCGCCATGGGTGCCGGAGCAGCCAGCGCCGACAAGCTGACATATTACTGCAGCGCCCAGGAAGACTGGTGCCAGCTCATGGCTCGCAGCTTCGAGGAAGCAACCGGAATTGACGTGAACATGACACGCAAATCATCCGGCGAGACCTTTGCCCAGATCCGCGCCGAGGCATCCAATCCCAAGGGTGACGTGTGGTGGGGCGGCACCGGTGACCCGCATCTCCAGGCGGCCGAGGAAGGGCTGACCGAGGAATACCTGTCGCCAATGCGCGACCAGCTGCATCCCTGGGCGATTTCCCAGGCCGAGAGTGCCGGCAACCGGACCATCGGCATCTATTCCGGCGCATTGGGTTACGGCTACAACACCGAACTGGTGGCTGCCAACAATCTGCCGGAGCCGGCATGCTGGAAGGACCTGCTGAAGCCCGAATACAAGGGGCATGTGCAGATGGCCAATCCGAATTCGTCGGGCACCGCCTACACCACGCTGGCCTCGATGGTGCAGCTTTTTGGCGAGGATGACGGGTTCGAGTTCATGAAGAGCCTGCACGCCAACATCAACCAGTACACCAAGTCCGGCTCGGCGCCGATCAAGGCGGCCGGCCGCGGCGAGAACACGATCGGTATCGTGTTCATGCATGATGCGGTCAAACAGGCCGTGAACGGTTTCCCGATCAAGGTCGTCGCTCCATGCGAAGGTACCGGCTACGAAATCGGCTCGATGTCGATCATCGCCGGCGCCCGCAATCCGGAACAGGCCAAGATGTTCTATGACTGGGCACTGACACCGGAAGCGCAGAACCTTGCACTGCAGGTCAACGCTTTCCAGGTTCCGTCGAACATGGGTGCCGAGACGTCGGAAAGCGCTCCCGACATGTCGATGATCAAGTTGATCGACTACGACTTTGTCAAATACGGCTCGTCGGATGAACGCAAGCGGCTCCTTCAGAAGTGGGACGAGGAGGTCTCGACCCTGCCGCAATAAGACGTGCGCATCGACGCATTCAAGAGTTCCGCCCACCCGGTCCTGGTCACCTGGATGATCGCCGGGTGGGTGGCGTTTGCCTGCCTTCCCTGGTACGGCATCGAAGACGGATTTTTCGGCCTTTCATGGCTGATTGACGGCTATCCGCTCGACCCGGACTACGCGCCAGCACTGTTCCTGATCGCCCAGGGCGAAAAGCTGTGGCTGGTGCCGCTGCTTCTTCCCATGCTGGCGCCATTGCTTGTTCTCAGGCGGAAACGGTCCGAGCGGCAGTTTTCGACCATGCTGATCCTGGCTGGCGGAGCGGGTTTTTCCTGGTTGATGGCCCAGGGTTTCGGCATCGGCATCCGCGGCTTCAGTTTCGACTGGCTGACGGCGCTGTTCGGAGATCTCGGCGACCGGCAATTCGGCATGGGGTACGGGGCGCTCATCCTGGCCTCGTCATTCCTGTTCGTGTTTACCCAGGGAATCGCAGCCAGGGGCGCGATCAAGGGCGACGTGTTCGTGGTCAGCGCCATCGGCGGCGTGATCATCATCGTCGCCATCTTCGTGTTCTTCCCGATCGGGCGAATGCTCGCCTTCGCCTTCATCACCGATGAGGGCGGATATTCGCTGTCGGTCCTGGCCTCGAAGCTGTTTGATGACCGGCTGTGGAGCCTGGGATGCCTCTTCGGCACCCGGTGCGGGGCTGCGTTGAATTCGCTGTTCCTGGCGATTTTCGTCGGATTCACCACCACCGTCCTGGGCCTGGCCTTTGCACTGGTCGTCACCCGCTCCGGATTTCGACTCAACAAGGGCCTGCGGGCGCTGACCGTCCTGCCGATCATTACCCCTCCCTTCGTCATCGGTCTGGCCCTTATCCTGCTGTTCGGCCTGTCGGGCACGGTGACCGAATTCGTTGCCGGAATATTTGGCGGACAGCCGACACGCTGGCTCTACGGGCTGCCCGGCATCCTGATTGCCCAGACCCTTGCGTTCACGCCGATCGCCTTCCTGGTCCTGATCGGAGTTGTCGAAGGCGTGTCGCCATCCATGGAAGAGGCGGCGCAAACGCTGCGCGCCGACCGATGGCAGACCTTCAGGACGGTCTCGCTGCCCTTGATGCGCCCTGGGCTGGCAAATGCGTTCCTGCTCGGTTTCATCGAGAGCATGGCCGATTTCGGCAACCCCCTGGTGCTTGGCGGCAATTTCGACGTGCTGTCCACGGAGATATTCTTCGCCATTGTCGGTGCCCAATATGACCAGGGAAGGGCCGCGGTGCTGGCCATGGTGCTGCTGACCTTCACCCTCACGGCCTTCTATCTCCAGCGGGTATGGCTGGGACGCAAGGGCTACACCACCGTGTCAGGCAAGGGCGATTCAGGCGTTCACCCGCTGATGCCACGACGTTTGTCCATCCCGGTCTTCGTCGTTGTCGGCACCTGGGTAGCCTTCACCGTTACCGTCTACGGCATGATCGTCTATGGCAGTTTTGTCGAACTCTGGGGCGTCAGCAACGAACTGACTGCCAAGCACTATATCACCGCCTTCTCGGTCGGATTCAACGAGCACGGCCTGCACTGGTCGGGTTCGGCCTGGGACAGCTTCTGGACCACGATCCAGATCGCCTCGATCGCCGCCCCGCTGACCGCCGCCGTCGGGCTGGTCACCGCCTACCTGCTGACCCGGCAGAATTTCCGCGGCAAGAATGCCTTCGAATTCGGGACATTGCTGTCATTTGCAATTCCGGGCACGGTGATCGGCGTCAGCTACATCATCGCCTTCAACGTGCCGCCAATCGAACTGACCGGCACCGGCGTGATCCTGGTCGTGAGTTTCATATTCCGCAACATGCCGGTCGGCGTGCGCGCCGGCATCGCCAGCATGTCGCAGCTTGACAACTCGCTCGACGAGAGCTCGCTGACACTCGGGGCCAATTCCTGGCAGACCTTCCGCCGGATCATCCTGCCACTGCTCAAGCCGGCCATTCTTGCCGCACTCGTGTTCAGCTTCGTGCGATCCATGACCGCGATCAGCGCCGTGATCTTCCTGGTCAGCGCCGAACATGACATGGCAACCAGCTACATCATCGGCCGGGTCGAGAATAATGATTACGGCCTGGCAATCGCCTACTCGACCACGCTGGTCTTCGTGATGCTGGCAGTGGTGGTCCTTTTGCAACTTCTGGTGGGACGCACGAATATCGGTCGGCGTACCCATTTCGTACGGGGAGCATGAGCATTGGCCCAGGCCAGGATATCAAGCAAGGCAGCTCCGGTCCGCTTCGAGGCGGTGAGCAAGACCTTCGGCAAGGACGTGGTCGCGGTCGACACCATCGACCTCGATATCAAGGCTGGCCGGCTGGTCACCCTGCTGGGCCCGTCCGGCTGTGGCAAGACCACGACGCTGCGCATGATTGCCGGTCTGGAGACGGTGACATCCGGCCGCATTCTCATCGGCGATGAGGATGTCACCACATTGCCTGCCACCGACCGCGACGTCTCGATGGTATTCCAGTCCTATGCGCTGTTTCCCCACATGACCGTCATGGAGAACGTTGCCTACGGCCTCGGCTTCTCGGGGTCCCGAAATCGGAGGCGGCCGACCGGGCGCAGGCCGGGCTGGATCTCGTGGACCTGCGGGGCTATGGCAACCGGCTGCCCAGCGAACTCTCCGGCGGGCAGCAGCAGCGGGTCGCGGTGGCCAGGGCGCTGGTGTTGGAGCCGCAGGTCCTGCTGTTCGACGAGCCCTTGTCCAACCTGGATGCAAAGCTGCGCCGCCAGGTACGGGAAGACATCAGGTCGATCCAGCAGGATCTCGGGCTGACCGTTGTCTATGTCACCCATGACCAGGAAGAGGCGCTTGCGGTCAGCGACGAGATCGTGGTGATGCACAATGCAAGAATTGCCCAGATCGGAACACCAAGACAGCTCTATGATGCACCCGTGAACGCGTTCGTTGCCGATTTCATTGGCGAGGCCAACCTGATTCCGTGCGATATCACATCCCTCGAGGATGGCATGGCGGTGATCGATATCGATGGCTACCGCTTTCGCCTGCCATCCCGGGGCCTCGATCACGGCCCGGCCCGGCTGGCAGTTCGTCCACCCCGGATCGTGCTCGACAGCGAGGAAGGGTTCACGGCGAGGGTGGCCAAAGCCACCTATGTCGGCGTGCGGATGGAATACTCGCTCGAGACGGCATTCGGTTCCATCTTCGCGGTCCAGGATGACGTCGCCAACCCGCTGGAGCCGGGCAGCAGCGTGACCGTCAGCTTCGAGCGCTCCGGGCCGGTGCTGATACCTCCCGACCCGGCAATCTGAACGGGCCGGGCCGGTCGGCACCGATCAGCACAGCCTGCCCCATCTCATAAGCGCCGACTTGGTCTATTTTCATCGCAGAATCTTGAGGTTGGCGACGCTCGCAGAGTGTCCCTGACCTGAAGATTAATACCTCCCAGAGAGATAGTTATGGAGTCGGCGCTGTCGAGATGCTATTGGTTGACCTCAGCAAGTGTTGATATCGGCACGAACATCAAGCTCTCGGGAGATCAGCATGACCAAGGGAAATAAGAGGTTTCCAAAAACCGGGATCCGGCAATTCGAATATTCCTCGGATTTCAATGAACAGACCCGCCAGTTGCGGGATGGCCCCGTGCTCAGGCGCATGAAGGCGGCTCGTGTCACAAAGGCTGGTGACCGGTACCGTCCCCTGTATCACTTCGTCAATCCCGAAAACACGCTGAACGATCCCAATGGCTTGTGCCTTTGGCAGGGACGTTGGCACCTGTTCTTTCAGGCGCGCCCGCCTGAGGATGAACGGGTCCATTGGGGCCATGCGGTGAGCGATGATCTGGTTCGCTGGGAAGATCTGCCTTACGCATTCGGTCCGGGGCCGGAAAGCGACTGCTATTCGGGCACGACGTTGGTGGAGGACAATCGTGTCGTGGCCATGTATCATGGGGTCGGGGTCGGCAATATGGTGGCGACCGCGCATGATCCGCTTCTCCTCAACTGGCAGAAGTTGGGAGATGACCCGGTTATCCCGTTTCACACCGATCATGGCATGGATCGTCAGTATGGAATCTTCGATCCCTGCATCTGGAAAGAAGGCGATCTCTACTACGCCCTATCGGCCGGAATACGGGACTTCCAGGAAAATGGACGGCATCTCGCCGAGAATTTCCTCTTTCGGTCACGGGATCTGATCGAATGGGAGTACATGCATCCCTTCGTAGAAGGTGACAGATTCACGATTCCCGGTGATGATGGCGCATGCCCGTATTTCTGGCCCATCGGGGACAAGCATATCTTGCTGTTCTTCAGCCATATGAGCGGTGGGCAGTATCTTCTGGGGAACTACGACACCGAACGACATAAGTTCCGGGCCGAAGACCATGGTGTCTTCAACTTCGGTGCCACATTTCCGGGCGGTGTCCACGCGCCGACTGCCGCGCCGACATCGGATGGCAAAGTGGTCGTGCTCTTCAACATGAACCCCGCAAAACCCACGATCAAGCGGGACAGATACCTCAAGGACTTTCTGGGACCAGAGCCTGAAGAGGCGTCAGGCGATGACAGCGAACGGACGCTGTACGACTGGGATCAGATCATGACCTTGCCGCGGATGCTTTCACTGCTACCGGACGGCAGATTGAAGATCGAGCCTGTGTGCGACATTGAAGGACTTCGCGGCAGGCACCTGACCAGCGGTAGTCTGGCGCTGCCTGCAAATGAGGAACTCGTCCTGCCGGATGTTGAAGGCGACAGCCTGGAGATCGCGCTTCAGCTTGAGCCGGATCAGGCCTCTAGCTTCGAGTTGAAGGTACTGCGGTCTCCCGACGGTGAAGAAACCACGCGCATCATTTTCTTCCGCAAGCGGGGGTACATCTATCGGACGCCGTTCGAGAACGATATCGGCGCCCTTCGCATCATGTCCACGGCGATTTCGAACAAGGTCTCTCACGACGGCGTCCTTTGCATCGACACGTGCCAATCCTCAGTCCTGCCGGACGCCTTGGCGCGCCCGCCGGAACAAGGTCCTGTACGAATTGCCGAGGACGAAGCGCTGGACCTGCGGGTATTCGTCGACCGAAGCGTTGTCGAGGTGTTTGCAAACGGTACACTCGCCTTGTCAGTGCGCGTTTATCCCGGCCGCGACGACAGCAGGGGTGTTTCGTTACTGTCGCGCGGCAGAGATGCCAGGGTATCGCATCTCGACGTGTGGAGAATGCAGGGAATTTACTGAGCGGCCAGGCCATTGGCCTGTGACTTCACCAGAAGATGGCGCTCCGGGACGAAGTTGGAATAGAGGGGTAGCAAGGCCCCGCCCAGGGCACGAGCGCGATTTCCAAGATCGCCGGCCATGATTTCCGGGCGGACCAGGCCGGTGAAGTCCTGTTCGTCGAGGCTCTCGATGAGGCGTTCGACCAGATATTTCCGGACACCGGAAGGCAGGTCCCCGTCGACCACGACCGCCTCGAAGTCGAATGTCGATATTGCGCTCAGGATTCCGATCGCGAGCGCCGTGACGGCATGATTGGCCCAGTCTCGAACAGTGGCGCACTCGCAGCAGTTCTCTTCGGCAAGGACCTTGCCGGGGTCGAGGCCGGCGGAATGAAGCATCTCGTTCAACACATAGCGCGATGCGACTTTCAGCAGGGGAATCGTCAGGTTGCATCCGTCCGGTTCCAAAGGAGCCAGGGTGCCCGGAACCCGCAGGGGCCCAATTGCACCCGCGTATCCGTGTGGTCCGTGCATTATGGTGCCGTCGAGGACCGCACCTCCGCTCATGATTGTCCCGAGGAACATGAAAAGATAGTTCTTCGGACGTTCACCAACACCATGCAAGAGCAGGTCGGCTAGACAAGCAGCCTTTGCGTCGTGATCTTCCCAGATGGGGAGGTCATGTGTCACGGCGACCGCCTCGAGCAGATCCGTCGCCGCCCATTCCTCGGCCAGGCTTGCCGGATTCTTCAATTCGGCGTGCCAATCAGGCAATCCATAGGGTGCGACGACACCCAATCCGACAACCCGTTCACGTTGGGATGGCGTCAGCTTCGCCAGAATCTCCGAGATGCCGTCGTTGGATGCCGCGATCACTTGTGAGGGCTCCGGAAATTCGTACATGAACAGCTTGCTATTTTGAATGGTGCCCGAGAAATCCATGGCAACGATATCCATGCTCTTTCGGCCAATCTTGACGCCGATCGAGTAAGCACCGTCGGGCTTCAGTGCCAAGGGAACAGATGGCTGGCCAACCTTTCCCTTGATGCGGAGACGGTCACGCTTCTCTATCAAGTCAAGACTTATCAACCGTTTCGTGATTCGGGAGACGCTTTGTACGCTCAGGCCGGTCTCTTTCACGAGTTCGGCACTTGCTATTTCTCCATGCTGGCGTATGGCGTGCAGCATCAGGCGTTCGTTGTACTCGCGAATTCCGCCGCTGTCGTTCTCCTGGACACGCTCCAAGAATCGTTTGGTCGACTTCAACTGCTCCTCCTCAGGCAACTCATACCCCATCTTACAGGACATTTTTTCGAAAGGGAGGACATGGAAGTAACTCCCAGAGAGTTATTTATTGACAGGCTTCAACTTTTATGTTGCTCTAATTCTGATGGGGGACTGTCCCCGTCAGCAACACGGGAGAAGCAAATGTTCAGAAACACGTTACGGCGGGCGGCCATACTGGCCACCAGCGGATTCTGGCTCTTGGGCGCCGGCGGTGCGCTGGCTCAAGACAGTTTTTCGTGGAAGGTCGGCACGACGCACCCACAACAGTCTCCGACGTTCAAGGCACTGGAGGATCTTGCGACAAAAGTCGATGCCATGAGTGCCGGACGCTTGACAATCGAGGTATTTCCGGCAGGTGCAATCGTACCGGCAGGGGAAACCTATCCTTCAATGGTTTCGGGCGTCTTTGATGCAGCAATGTTCTACGGAACCTGGATTGAAGGGCGTAACAGTGCCTGGCTCCTGTCGAACCACACTCCGTTTGGTTTCGAGGATCGTGACGCCATCCTCATGTGGTACTACACGGAAGGTGGACTGGAGCAGGTCAGTGAACTCAGCAAGGACGATGGTATCAAGCTCGAGCCTTTCGTCGCGCAGGGCATGGAAATGGGGATGTTCTGCCGTGAACCGGTAACGTCCCTTGCCGATCTCGAGGGCAAGAAGCTGCGGATTGGGGGCGGCCCTCACATCCCGATCTTCAACGCACTCGGTGTCGAGACACTGGCCCTGTCTTACGAGGAAACCTATTCCGGCCTGGAGCGCGGAGTCGTGGATTGTGCGGAATGGGACACACCTTTCACCAACTACTTCGCAAAACTGCACGAGGTTGGACCGTATCTCCTTTACCCGGCGTGGTGGCAGCCAAGCGCGACTGCGCTCATGGGAACGCGAATGGAATCCTACGATGAGCTTCCTGACGACCTGAAGGCCATCTGGGATGTTGCCGTGCGCGAAGTCGGACTGGAATGGTCGCTCCACTCCAAGGCGCTTGACATCGAGCACATGAAAAAGATCGTGAATGAACTGAAGGGAATCTACTCGTTCCCGCCGACGGACATGCAGCGTCTTCGCGAACTCGCTCCGGAGCAGCTTCAGGCCTATTCCGATGCAAATGCCGACTTCAAGTCAATTTTCGAAGATCAGCAGGAATTCCGAAACCGGTACAACGAATATCCGTTCCTGTTCAAGTTCCCGAACTGAACAGGGTGCATCCCGATTTCTTTGGTTGACCCATTTCCTGCATCAGGGCCAGCCATGTCCTGAACCTCTTGCCGTCTTTGCGCCCCCACCGGTTTTCCGGTAGGCTGCTCTTGCCGACGCGGCTGACAACGGTCCGGCAAACGGATCGGCACCGCGTGCGGCGGGCAGTCCGGGTACAGGAGATTTTATCATGGGACAGACAGATGCCCCGGCGATTCCGCCGGAGGTTGCCGCGTGCCTGGAGAGGCTGCAGGCGGCAGGAGGTGCAGCGGGCATGGTGCTTAGGCAGCCTGGCGCAGATGGCGGCGTCACCGAGTACTGGCTGGAAGACGGCGAGGTGCACCGGCGGGTGATTGATGCCGCACAGGACACGGTGCTGTCGGCACTGCACAAGAGCATGGCATCGGAGTTCGGTGGACTTTCCGGGAAGATGATCGCCCAGGCCTGCGGGACGGCTCCGGATTTGGACAGCATCGAGACCGCGATGCGGGACGGCATGCACGGGGTCGGTGCTGGCGGTCTCGGAGCCCTGTTCGAGGAGGTGGACCGGCGGCTTCCGGTTCCCGATTGCAGGAATTGCGGCAAGAAGATGGAGAGGCTTGGCACCCACGGCAAGACCTTCACCTGCCGCCTGGGCAGGGTCATGGTCAGGCGCCTGCGCGTGCAATGCCGGTCCTGCGGCAATGGTCACTACCCGCTGGACCGGCATCTCGGCATCGAGGGCAGGAACGTCACCCCCGGCGCCGCCAGCGTCATCGCCGACATCGTCAGGGATGACAGCTATGACACATCGTCGCGCAAGCTCCTGAACACGGCAGGGATCCGCCTCGGCTCCAGCGCCATTCACCGCTGGACGGCGAAGACATTCCCTGCCCTGCAACGGTTCGAGCGCCAGGAGGTGGTCCCGGGGGAGCCGTCCTCGGCGCGCTGCTACGTGGCCATAGACGGCACCGGGGTGCCAATGCGCAAGGAAGAGACACGAGCCATCCGCGGCAAGGGGGAGGATGGCAGCTCGAAGACCCGCGAGGCCAAGGTGATCTCGGTCTACACCGCCGACACGCGGCACCGGAAGACCGGGCTTCCGCAGAAGGACCCCGGCTCCGACATCCGCAGCGGCCTCATCGACAGCGCTGCCGCCGGCACCGGGGCCAGCGGCAATACCGATTTCGGCAAGCGCCTGGCGCGTGAGGCGGAGCGGGGCGGTCTCCATGCGGCCAGGGAGCTGGTGGTGATCAGTGACGGCGCCGACTGGATCCGCAACGTCTGCCAGGAGCTCTTCTGCGGCCGGCCCGTCACCTATATCCTGGATTTCTTCCACCTCTCGGAATATCTGTCCGATGCCCTGAAGGCGATCATCCCGGACGCGACCGCACGCCGTCAGCGTTTCGAGGCCGGCAAGGCGCGGCTGAAGGCCAACCAGGCGGCGGCGGTGCTGGAGGAACTCAGGCCGCATGCCGCCCGACATGAAGCCGTGGCGACATGCGTGCGCTACATGGAGGCCAATATCAGCCGCATGCAGTACGGGACCTACCTGGCGCGGGGCCTGCATATCGGCTCCGGCGTGGTGGAAAGTGCATGCCGCTCCCTTGTCGGAATGCGCCTCAAGCGACCCGGCAGTCACTGGTCGGTTGCCGGGGCAAACGCCATGCTGTCGCTGAAGAGCTGTATCGAGAACAACCGCTGGGCAGACTTCCTGCACTGGCAGGCGGCGCAACCACGAATGGCCTGACCAAAGAAATCGGGATGCACCCAACTGAACAGAGTACATTGTCATGGCGGCCGACTGGCCGCCATGACCTCATGTCAGGCAATCTGTCCCCGGATTGCGTTGCCTTGAAATTTCGGATTGCGCGATGCACATCGAAATTCTTCTGAAATCGATAGACGCGATCAGCCGGATCCAGCGCGTCATGATCTACCCTCTGATCGCATTGGTCTTTGTGACATGTGCAGACATATTCGCCAGAAACGTGCTGGGGTCGCCCCTGATCTGGGGATTCGATATCGAACTGCACCTCTATGCCTCACTCATTACCCTGTGCTGGGCCTATAGCGAATACCGCGGTGCCCATGTCCGCATCACTGTCTTGCCGGAAGCGTTTCTTTCCAGGCGCGGGCAGGAAGTCCTGAGCGTGATCACCTACTTGCTGTTCCTCTTTCCTTTCGCAGTCGTGATGTTCATTCAGGGCCTGGAGTTTGCCTGGGACTCATGGAAGCTCCGGGAGATCAGCATCACTACACCGTGGCAGCCCATCATCTACCACGTGAAAGCAATGATCCCGCTGGCGGCACTTTTTCTCATTCTGCAACTGTTCGCCTCCATGCTGCGTCACTTGGTCGCTGCAATTGAAGCGGAGTGAGAAATGAGCCCTGAATTGCTCGTCGCACTCATGCTGCTTGCACTTGTCGCCGGGATTCTTTCGGGTGCGCATCTAGCCGCCGTTCTTGGTACGGTTGGTGTTGTATTCGGTGTCATCGGCTGGGGCTGGCATATTCTTCCGATTGTCGCCACGCGTGTCTATGACGTCATGACCAACTATCTGTTGGTTGCAGTGCCCCTGTTTGTCTTCATGGGGTTCATCATCTCAAGATCCGGATTGGCAGAGGACCTGTTCGCGGGGACCGAGATGATAACTCGGCGGCTCAAGGGCGGCCTGGTCATCGCGACCATCCTGTTCGGTGCAATCTTTGCCATGTGCACGGGCATCGTAGCCGCCTCGGTGATCACGGCGGGAGTGTTGTGTCTGCCTTCAATGTTGAGCAGAAACTATCCGAAGGGAGTTTCCCTCGGTGCTGTCGGCGCAGGCGGGACCCTGGGCATCCTGATTCCGCCGAGCGTGATGCTCATCTTCTATGCATCCGAAACCGGGCTGTCGACCGGACGTCTCTTTGCGGCAGCCTACTTCCCGGGTATCCTGCTCGCCTCGCTCTTCGTTCTCTACATCGTCGTCCGCTTTACCTTCTTCGAGAAGAAACCGGGCACCTCGCCTGACAAGACGGCCAGGCCAACCGTCTTGGGCAGTTCAGGCGGATCCGGGATGGTCGCTACTACAGCAGCGGCAATGAATTACGGCAGCGATGAAGTTGGCTCTCGAGCAGAGGCATCTGCCGTTTCACCTGAGGCTGATCGGGGTGTTGTCTGGCGCGCTCTTCGTTCGGCGCTTCCACTCTTCGGGCTGATATTCGCTGTTGTGGGCACAATCATATTTGGCATTGCAACGCCAACAGAAGCCTCGGCTGCGGGAGCATTTGGCGCACTTGTCATTGCCGCTGCGTATCGGCGCCTTACCTGGCCGATGCTGAAGGCCAGTGCCCTCGAGACGATTGAGACAGTCGGAATGATCGGTTTCCTGATCGTCGGCGTCCTGGCCTTCACATCCGCGTTTCTCGGGATCGGAGCAAAGCCTGTTGTCAGCGGCATCATCCTGGGCATCAGTGGTCACCCGATCGTCATTCTTCTCGCCATGCTCTTCATCCTTTTCGTGCTTGGCATGTTGCTCGACTGGATTCCGATCCTGTACATTACCCTGCCGGTGTTCATACCAATCGTTGACCAGATGGGATGGGATCCGTTGTGGTTTGCTCTTCTTGTGGTCGTGTGCCTGCAAACGTCCTGGCTGACTCCGCCATTCGGGTTCGCACTGTTCTTCCTGCGGGGCGTCGCACCTCCCGGGGTGACCTACTTCGACATCGTGAAGGGGTGCTTTCCCTTCATGCTGTGCCAACTGGTCGGCCTTGGCATTCTCATGCTCTTCCCGCAGATCATCCTGTTCCTTCCGGACCTTGTGATGCCGCGGTGACAGGGCTTTATGCAGGAAAGGAAAGATTGTGACTTCCGCCACAAGGGACGGTTTTCCACACCCCTTGGGGAGGATCCGTTATTCCACAGGCAACCTTGTTGCAGCAATGCGGGGTGGCAGACCGGGCGTGGAAATGTCGGGCCTCAGGTGCAGCCATGGCGCCATCCGGATTCAGTGACGGGTTGATCTGGCTTGCTTGCAGTCCTTTGACAGAATCGAATGAATATCCAACCGCGTCCAGACCCGGACAGGGTACTGCGACCGGCACCATGGACAGAGGGGTGGCCCCATACGCGTGAGCTTGTCCAGTTTTCATCGCGGAATTCGGGCCTGGAAGGTATCACTCCATTTGCGGACGGCACATTCGCGTCGGCTCTGACAGGCCGCGGGAGATCTCCGGCCAATCCGTCAGGATCTCCTGCATGGGTATGTCCTGCTCTGTCGTTCGCGTGATCTGGTTCGGCGCGAGCCTGAACCTACACCATCTGCTGCGGGTGGCGTCGAGGTGCGACGAGGTCACGGCCCAGAGGGAAGTGCGCTGGCATGCGCGATCAGCGATTCGGTCGGCAGGACCGCGAACAGCTGGCCTTGGAGCCAGGCCTTCGAGCATTCGCCGCCGCGCTTCGGAAAATGCCCCGGCTGCGCGACCGACTTGAAGCGCTTGAACATCGGCTCCACCTGCCACCTGAACCGGTACCAGTCGAGAACCTCCTTCGGGGTGAACCGGGGCGCGGGAATGTCGAGCGGCATCCATTATGTTGAATTCAAAGCAATGGATGCTGATTGACAGGCATGACAATAGGGACAGGACATCCAGCGGTGTCTTGGCTGACGAATAAATCTCTGGCCACAATTGGGACCAATTCCGGAGGATTGCCGCCATGGACGAGAAATTCTGGAAGGTGCGCCGTTGCATGCTGGAACCCGTTCCCGAGATCTTCGATGCAGCCAAATTGCTGAGCGCCGCCGCCGATTTCCACGTCGCTGGCAACGAGAATGATGCAAGGGATGCCCTGATGGCTGCTGATCGTCCTGCAATACCGGACTGGTGCGAGCAGCTCTGGGGAGGTCGTGGGGGCCTTGGGAATGTCCCGACCGATGTCGAAACCCGGGCAGAGGTTGGCGCCCCTTCCCTCGAGCGCCAGGCCCGGGGTGTGAAATCCGGAAGGGAAGCAACACCATGAAAACGTCTGCACCAACCACCGCCGCGCATTCCGGCACCATCGACACCAGAGGGCTCGTCTCCGATGCCCGGGGTGATGTCGCCGCCGGCCTCGACCGCTTCCGCGTCATGGCCGGCATCGATGCCGTGAAGAGGATTTTCGATGAGGATGCCGTGAAACCGGCCGGCGGGCATCACGGACGGGACGCAGGCAGGCCCGGATATCGCCGGGAACGACATCCGGCATGACCGGCTTCCGGGGCGGAAGGATCAGGGTGGAGCGACCGCGGGTTCGAGACAGGGAAACCGGGAGCGGGATCCCGCTGCCGGGCCGGGAAGAGATCGGTGATGGCGGCTGTCCCGGGCAATGGGCCACATCGCTGATGCTCGTGAATGGGCAGGCCGGGAGGCTCCGCGGTGCCGTCCGCTTGCCGGAAGCCGGAGTCCCCGACGATCCCGGCTCCGGCCGGTCACGCTCTGCGGTCTCCCGGCGGCATCGAAGCACCGGCCGGGGAGAGGCTCTGCGAATGGATGTCATCGGACATCCAGGAGGCCGGCCTCCTGGTCATCCGACCGGATGGCATGCACCTGGCAACCGACCTCCTGATGATCGGCGCCATCGGCACCGGCCCCGGAGGACACGAGCATCCCCCCGGTGTGGTGGAAGGCAGAGCCGGGAACAAGGCCACGGTTCAGGCATTGCTCGATAACCCGGCCTGCCGGGGGCTTGATCCTTCCGTGCGCCGCCTGTTCGTTCCGGGCGGTGCCGGGGCACCCGCCTCGGCGGTGCGGCGGATTTTCGGGGCAGGCATCCGCCATCCGGCACTGCCGGGCCCGCAAGGGCAGGAACATCACCGACCGTCTGCCCGGGAGCCTGATGATGCCGGCAGGGCCGGGCGCCAGCTTCGCAATCTGGCTCGCCGGCTCGAATTGGACGCACCTTGTGTCTCCGGATCGATTCCCGAGGGCCCGGCAAGATCCTCACCGTGAGCAGGCCCGGATTGCCGAAAGAGCCCGGACGGGCCCTGGCCACGACGAACATGATCGAGAGCGCCCATTCGGTGGTCAGGCAGACCTGCCCGGGCGCCGTGCGATGGCGTGGAGCCGGGATGGCGCTGCGGGACCTGCTCCGGTATGCCGGAGGCCGGGAAGGGAATGCGCCGCCTCGGGGCCTGTCGGCAGCTGCCGATCCTGAAGGCCGCACTGGCGCGTCATCACCGGGGAGATGCGGAAACCACCGACATCGACCACCGCGCACGGGCTGCATGACGATCACGGGGCGGTGCTGACCGAGCCGGTTTCGACATTGGTCGGGACATTCCCGGGGCCTTGACGCTTACCGCCGAAGTCCTGTGCACAGGTTCCGGGACGTGCCGGGTCTCCCGGCCAAAGCGGTTTTGGACGGCCCCTGCATCCCGGCTGGAGTTCGGCGTGAGGTGCTCGACAGGGATGGCTACTTCTGCCGTTTCTGCGGGATTCCGGTGATCTGGCAGAAGGCCCGGAAGGCCATGCTTGACGCGTATCCGGAAACCATCAGATGGGGCGCGAGAAATGCCGAGAAGCATACGGCATTCCAGGCGTTGGATCTTGACTTCGACCACGTCCTTCCACGCAGTCGCGGCGGGCGGAACACGCCGGAAAACCTTGTCGTTTCATGCGCTCCATGCAATTGCGGCCGGGGGAACTGGACGCTTGAGGAGGTTGGCGTGATGGATCCCCGTTCGACCCCGGCCGATGCCCGTGCGATCCCGCCAGAGTTCACCACATGGGACGGGCTGAAGCGAGTCCTTTGAGAGTGCCGACCGCCGGGCACGAACGGAGTGTTTCCATGTGGCCTGCTACCCCGGGGGATCGGGTCCGGTATCGGCTTCTCCGCCGGACGGCCCGGTCCGCTCTCGGGTTCCTTGTCCGCTTGTCCGGTCATTTCGCGCCTGTCCTGCGGTCGCAGCGAAACAAGCCGGGGGCCGGACTTGGCAAGGCGCTTCTCCAACGCATCCGACGACAGGTCGGCAGGTTCGGCATGGCCCGGACGGCGGCCTCGTGCAGCGAGTGATCGCAGCCGAGATGCAGCAGGAGCACACGCAAGAGGTTCTCCGGCGACTTGTCCTTACGCAATCCCGAGGGCACCGGATTCGGCCGCCAGCGCCTCCCGGCCAAGCGGGAAAAAGCTCACATGCAACTCCCGGTCCCGGCTCATGCCCTGCCACTCCCTGAAATCGCCGATGCGGCATCACGGCATGATCATGGGCCGATGCAAACAATTTGACGCCAATGCTGCCCCATCCGGATCAGTCGGAGATCCGATCCTGCACCAGCTGCGGGATTTGGCTCGGCAGGTCGGCAACCTCGACCCCATGCGCCTCCAGGGCGCGTCGCTTGCCGGCATATCCACCGCCGGTCGCCGAGACGATTGCCCCGGCATGGCCCATCTTGCGATCCTTCGGGGCCACCCGCCCGGCAATGAATGCAAGCACCGGCTTGGTCATCGTCGCCGCATATTCGGCTGCCTCCTCTTCGGCCGAGCCACCGATCTCACCGCAGATCACCACCGCCCGAGTCCTCTCATCCGCCTCGAACTCGGCAAGTGCCGCCCGGGTCCGGGTGCCGACGATTGAATCACCGCCGACGCCATAGAAGGCCGACTGGCCCAGCCCCTGCGCCGTGAGTTGCAGGCAGATCAGTGTGCCAAGGCTGCCCGAGCGGGAAACGACACCCACCGGCCCCGGGCAGAAGACATCCCGATTGAACGCCGGCATGATACCGGCAAAACTCTCCCCCGGTGTCACCAACCCCGACGTGTTCGGGCCGATGATCCGGCTGCCGGAATTCCTGGCCGCGGCCAGCATCTCCATGACATCATGGGCCGGGATGTGCTCGGCCAGGCAGATCACGGTTGCCGAGCCGGCCTCGCAGGCATCGATGGCGGCGTCGCCGGCAGCACCAGGTGGCACGAACATCAGCGTGACATCGAAACTGCAATGCCTGGCCGCTTCGCCTGCCGAGGCAAAGACCGGGACCCCCAGATGCGACGTGCCTGCCTTGCGCGGGTTGACGCCGGCCACGATCTGCGCCCCGTAATCGAGCATGGCCTGGCCCCAGAAGCTTCCCTGCCTTCCGGTCAGCCCCATGACGAGAATCCGGTGCTGGCGACGCAGTATCATCGTCCGGCCTTCGCCGCGGCCACCGCCGCCCGTACCGCATCATCCATGCGCTCATACGGCTCCAGCCCCAGCTGGTTCCGAATGCACTCGACGGCCTCGCGGCTGCCGGTTCCGTGGATGGTGAAGAAGACCGGGATATCCGGATCGAGCTCGCGCCATGCCTGGGCGATGCTCTCCGCCATCACGTCGGTGCGGGCAAAGGCACCGCAGAAATTGACCAGCAATGACCTGATTCCCGGATGCCCCAGGAGAATCTGCAGCGCCAGCTTGCCCTTGGTATAGGCCTCGCCACCGATCTCGAGAAAATTGCCCGGGCGCCCACCGAGCCGGGAGACGACATCCATGGTGGTCATGGTCAGCCCGGCCCCGTTGGCCAGGATGCCGACCGGGCCATCGAGCTCGATATAGGTGAGCCCCGCTTCCCGGGCCGCTGCCTCCCGCCGGTTGCCGGTCTGGCTCGCCGCCTGTCCGGCCAGCTCCGGCTGGCGGTGAAGCGATGCATCATCAACGACCAGCTTGCAGTCCAGCGCCATGACCCTGCCATCCTCGAGCACGGCCAGCGGGTTCACTTCGACCAGCTCTGCATCATGGGTCCGGAAGACCCGGTAGAGCGAGGCCAGGATTCCGGCGACGGTGCCGGATTCACGCTCGGCAACCGACTGGTCAAGCATTGCCTCCAGCTCGGTCGCATCGGGGCCCCGGCTGATATCGACCGGAATTCGCAGCATCGAGTGCGGCGAGGTTGCGCTGACTTCCTCGACATCCATGCCACCTGCTGTCGAAAACAGGATCAGCGGCCCGCCGGTGACCGGGTCGCAGATGACGGATGCATAGAATTCCTGACGGACCCGCAGCTGTTCCTCGACCAGCAGGGTATCGACCACGTGCCCGGCAATTTCCGAACCGAGCATCCCGGCAGCAAGGTGCCGGGCCTCCTGCGCCGTTGCCGCTGGCCTGATTCCCCCGGACTTCCCGCGCTTGCCGGTCGGAACCTGCACCTTCAGCATGCATGGGCCCTGGGCCCGGACCGCATCGGCGGTATCATCTGCATTCCGCACCACCATGCCCGCCGGTATGGAAATTCCGGCTGGCGACAGCAATCGTTTTGCGACATGTTCACAGAAATCGGCCACTCGTGCGTCTCCGTCCCCTACCTGCCAAATCTTGCCCAGTAGGGTCCGAACAATTCCTCCTCCGAAGGCCGATCCTGCGGGATTGTCGTCACCAGGTGGGTGATGTTGATGAAGTGCCGGTAATTCAGGTTCTCGGAGATCGTGTTTCCGGCCCAGGTTCCGCCACCCATCGACAGGGTGAACGGCATGGCGTTGTCAAAGCTGCCACCATTGCCGAATGTGTGCGCCTGGTTGACCAGCACGCGAACGACATCGGCATCCTCTGCCAGTTCCAGCGCATGGGCGCGGTTGCCGGTATGTATGCCGACCGAATGGCCCTTCCCCTTGATGTCGAGAATGCTGCCTACGATCCGCCTGGCGGCAGCAAAATCGCTGGCCCGGTATATGGTCAGAACCAGCGAGAGCTTCTCGTCGGCGAAGCCGCCGACACCGTCCGGCTCCTGCGCTTCCACCATGAAGAAGCGGCTGGCCGATGCCGCATCGGGCAGGCCGAATGCCCGGGCCGCCACCGCCGCATCCCTGGCGATCACGTCCCGGTTCAGCTTGCCGTCCTGCCACAGGATCGCGGCAATGCGCCGGCACTCATCCGGCGTGCAACGCCACCCCCCTGCCCGGCACAGTGCCGCCATGGCCGGCTCATAGACATCATCCAGTATGACCAGCGCGTTTTCGGATGAGCAGGAGGTGGCGTTGTCGAATGTCTTCGAAGCGGCGATCTTGCCGGCCGCGTCATCCAGTTCGGCCGTGGAATCGATGATGACCGGCACATTGCCGGGGCCGACGCCGATGGTGACGGTTCCCGACCGCATGGCATTGCGAACATTGTTCTGCGAGCCGGTAACGACGGCCAGGTCGACCCTCTGCATCAGCCGCTGCGTTGCCTCCCTGTTCACCGGTGGCGGCAGGATCTGCACGAGATCGGCCGGGTGGTTGCTCCTGGCCAGCTCCGAACGCATGAATTCGACGGTCCTGGCAGTGGTCCGGTATCCGGCAGGCGATGGTGCGATGACGATCGCATTGCCGCCCTTCAGCGCCATCATCGCCTTGTTGACCGGCGTCGCCGCAGGATTGGTCGACGGACAGACCGCGCCGACAACGCCCACCGGTTTGCCAAGCCTGACCAGCCCAAGCGATGCATCCTCCTCGATCACGCCCACGGTTGGTGCCCGCAGCAAGTCCCGCAGGGTTCCGAAGGTCTTGCGGGTATTCTTGATGACCTTCGATTCGACATCGCCGAGACCGGTATCCTCGACCGCCATTTCCGCCAGCTGGCGGGCCCGCCCGGCATGATAGATCGACCAGGCCAGCGCACGGACTGCATCGTCAACCCGCTCCTGGCTGCGGTTCTCGAAGAGGTTCATCGCCATGCGGGCCCGCTCGACAAGCCTGTCCACACCGACGCCCGACTCGCATTGCGGCCCCTGGCTCCCGTCACTCATCTGTCGTGCATCCCTGGACTCTCCATCTGACGGATTGGCTGCGTTCAATCGGCTGGCCTGGCTGCATCCCCACGGCCGCGAAGCTCGCCCGTGATCGAGGACAGGATGGCCAGCACACCCAGTATCAGCAGGGCGGCGGAGATCGGCCGGCCAAGGAACCCGGTCACATCGTAATGCATCAGCTGCATCGACTTGGAAAATGCCGATTCACCCAGCTTGCCGAGTATCAGGCCCAGCACGACACCGGCTGCCGAGTAACCGGTTGCCCGCAGGAAGTAGCCGATCACGCCGGCAATGAACATGACCCAGACATCGACCAGCAGGTTGCGCAGGGCATAGGCGCCGATAATGGCCAGGATCAGGATCCCCGGGGCCAGCCACCGGAACGGAACCCGCAGGATGTGGACAACGGTCTTGGTCTGCACCCAGCCGAGCAGCACGATCAGGAGATTGGCCCAGAACATGGCGGCGAAAGTGATCCACACCAGGTCACCGGAATTGATGAAGATGAGTGGGCCCGGCTCCATCCCGTGGATCTGGAAGATGCCCATGATCATTGCGGTGAGCGCACCGCCGGGAAGGCCGAGGGCAAGGAGCGGTATCATCGCCGCGCCGGTGGCAGCGTTGTTGGCAGTTTCCGAGGCCACCACCCCCTCGAGTTCGCCGGTCCCGAAACGGTGGCGGTTGCGGGACCATCTCTGTGCCTGGCTGTAGCCGAGGAAGGCAGCAAGGGTGGCACCGATGCCTGGCAGGATCCCGGCAAAGAAGCCGATGCACACGGATCTGAGCATGGTGAAGCGAACCCGCCAGAACTCGGCCATCGAGGGAAATTCCAGCGCCGCTTTCGGGCGTTCCCGTGCTCCCCGCGAGATGTTGGTGGCCTGGACCAGGATCTCGGACACGGCAAAGAAGCCGAGGATCAGGGGAATGAAATGAATTCCTGCCGACAGGTAATAGGAGTGAAATTCCAGCCCCGGAAGGGTCCACTGGTCGAATCTCGGAATGCCTCCGACAGGATCGGTGCCAATGGTGGCGATCAGCAAGCCGGCAAATACCGAGAGCCAGCCCTTCCACAGCGACGAGGCGCCGATCGAAGCCGATACGGCAAGTCCGAAGAAGATCAGGGCGAATATTTCCTGCGGACCGAATGCCCGCACCGCCCAGTTGGCAATCGAACCGGTCGCTCCCATCATCAGGATTGCCGAAGCCACGCCACCGAGGGCCGAGCAGCAGACCGCGGCGCCGATTGCCTTTCCTGCCTGCCCTTTCACGGTCATCGGATAGCCGTCGAAGCAGGTCGGCGCGTTCTCGGGCGCACCCGGTATGTTGAACAGGATGGCGGTGATGGCGCCCCCGAACACCCCGGAACAGTAGATCACCGAGAACAGCATCACCGCGTGGGATGGCTCCATGGTGATGGTAAAGGGCAGGAGAACGGCCCCGAGCGTCAACATGTTGACGCCGGGAATGGCGCCGAAGAGCATGCCGCCAATGAGCCCGCAGAAGAAGATCAGCAACCCGGTCGGGTCGGTGAACAGCATGGCGGTACCGTTGAGGAATGCGTCCATGCCAGCCCCCTACAGTCCGGTCCTGACCAGCGAGATGATGGCGTTGTTGATGTCGTAGAAGGGCTGGATACGCCCGACCGGCAGCGCCACGTACAGGAACCTGGCAAAGACCAGCATGGCGATCCCGTAGACAGTGGCGGTCACCAGCACCAGAGCGGCCGGCGACCTGACCTGCATGCACAGGAGCAGCACCAGCACGAATGCCGGCGCGGTGATGTAGAACCCGATCCAGGGCGTCAGGACCAGAAACACGAAGGGCAGGATGAACACCGTCGCCAGCGACAGGGCCGGCCGGGTTGCCGTCTCATCGCCGCCGGGTGCCGGGCCACCCTTCTCCGGCTCGCCAGCCGCCATTCCGGGGGGCAGCTGATGGCGGCGCCATTGGCGATGCATGGAAAACAGCAGCTGGAACGTGGCCCCCGCCACGATCGCGGCACAGATTGCCAAAGGCCACCCATCGGCACCATACGCATAGTCGGGGATCTCCTGGTCGAAATTGCCGGTCTGGGCAATGGCCAGGACCACGATACCGCACCAGGCCAGCCACTCGATCACATGTCGCCGCGATTTCGACAACAGCTCGATCATGGTGACGGGACGGGAATTGCAGCCTTGATCGGATGACATGGACGCCTCTGCCTGCTGTGCCCGGGATTGTCCCGGGGGCACCGGTGATGCGCCCCCGAAGCGTTTCCGAGCCAGACTAGTTGCCGATGCCCATCATCTTGTACATCTCCCGGTAGGTGGCGACCGCGTCATTGATCAACGCAATCGACCCCTCGGTATCGCGGAAGCTGTCGATCAGGTGCATGAATTTCGATTCGTTGAAGGCCTGGTAATCGGCCGTGGCGAATCCTGCAGCACAGGCATCCGACAGAAAGGCAGCGACATCACCGGGAACCCCTGCCTTGACATAGAAACCCCTGAACCGGGTCAGCGGTTCGAAATCCGCACCGGCGTCACGATGCGTCGGAACGTCGGCGAACACCCCGGGGCGCTCGTTGAGGAAGGTCAGGATGGGCACCATCTGCCCGGCATCGAGGAAGTTCCTCACGTCACCGGGCTGCTCGAACAGCAAATCGACATGACCGCCGATCAGCGCCGCATAGCGTTCGGCCGGCTTGTCGAAGGCAATCAGGTTGAAATCCAGTTCCAGCGCCGATTCCAGTTGTTCGGTGACGACCAGCTCCATCGATCCGACCTTGCCGACATTGGCCATGGACACGGTGCCCGGATTGGCCCGGGCATATTCGGCGAGCGAGGCCCAGTCCGAGAAACGATCCTCGTCCGGGCGCATGTAGATCTGGCTGAAGGTGATCTGCGTCATGCAAAGCGGGATCCAGTCGGATGCCGGGTTTTCCCTGATATCGCCGGCGGCATAGGCCGACACCGCATTGTCGATATGCTCGAGCACCGTGTAGCCATCTGACGGGGCCAGCATGAAGTCCGGGATGGCGGCGGTGCCTCCCCCGCCAGGCTTGTTGACCACCTGAAAGGAGATTCCTGCCGCCTCTTCCATCGCCTTGGCCATGGCGCGCGCAAGCTGGTCCGAGCCGCCGCCGGGACCAAAGGGCACGATCATGGTCAGTGGCCGGCTCCCGAAGCCTTCCGGCTTCTCGAGCGAATATGCCGGCATGGCAGCCGACAGCGAGAAGGCAATTCCCGCGATCGCGGAAACGCCGATGATTTGCCTCGATAGTCTCATGAAATCCTCCGGTCATGGGGCGGGTCCAGCCTGGAAGGGCAAAATGTTGCCCGGTGGGCCGCCCGCAATTGCGCCATCCATCATACCAGAGTTCATATTTCATGAAATGTGATTTATCTGACAGTAACTTCATTATTGTTGATATAATATTCCTGCGATCCCGGCAGGAATTCGACATCATCAGGGGTGCAGTCATGTCCTTCAGGCACATCAAGACGTTGGTGGTCGTATGCGAACACGGATCCTTTGCGGCGGCGGCAGAAGCGCTGAACCTGACACAATCGGCGGTCAGCATGCAGATTTCGGCGCTCGAGGAGTCTCTCGGGCTGACACTGTTCGACCGAAGATCGAGGCCGGCAAAGCTGACCCGACAGGGCCTTCGCATTCTCGAACAGGCAGGGCCGGTGGTCATGCAATATGACCGGATGATGGACGAGATCTCCGGCGAGCTGGCGGTTCGCAACACCTTCCGTCTCGGCGTGATTCCGACGGTTCTGACCAATCTCATGCCGGCATCGCTGGTCGAGCTCAGGACGCAGAAGCCGGAGCTGACCATAAACGTCTCCTCCGGCCTGTCCGGCCGGCTGCACCGGCTGGTCGGGTCGGGCGAACTTGATGGCGCGGTCATGCACAAGCCCGACGACATCGCCGAATCCTTCCACTGGAGCGACATCGCCAGGCAGACGGTCAAGATCATTGCTCCATCGGATTCGACCGGCGACAGTGCCGAGGTGATATTCTCGAAACTGCCCTATATCCGCTTCGGCGGCCGGGCCTGGGTTGCGCCAATGATCGACCAGCGCTTTGCCGCACTCGGCATCACGCCGAAGGTGTCAGCCGAAATCGAATCCATTGAAGCCATCCAGATCATGGTCGGGCTTGGCTTCGGCGCCTCGGTGATCCCGGTGGCATCGGCAGAAGGGCCTCCCGAGCCCGGCGTCAGGATGCTGGAATTCGGCTCTCCGCAACTGTTCCGCACCATCGGGTTGCTGTCGCGAATCGATACCCGCAAGAAAGGCGAGCGCCGAATTGTCAGTGACACCTTCGCCGAAATCGCCAGCCGGCCACCGAGACCGCTCGGGCGGGCATTCCCGGAGCTGGGCGCGGTGGCAGCAGGCTGACAGAAGGCAGAGCCAGGCAACAGCGATGGCCCGGGCTCAGGCCTCGTGCCGGTTCTTCCAGGTCTCCCAACGCAGCTTCGCCCGGGCGCCGATCCCGACAAGCGGGCGCGGTGGCAGCGGGTCGGGCGTCCCGAGGCTCTCCATGTCGGCGATCAGCGGGTTATCCACGCCGCAGGCCAGGTCGGCAGCAAGAATGCCGCCGATTGTGCCCTTGGTGACCCCGATTGCGTTCTGGCAGGCGGCAATCCAGGCATTGGGCGCCACCTGTCCGAACATCGGCGCACCATTCCGGGACATGCAGAGATACCCGACCCAGCTGCCTGCCATGGTCACCTCGGGCAGAAAGGGGAAGCGGTCATCGAACAACCGCTTGTGCCGGACCCCCAGCCTTGCCGTCCGGCGGGCCGAAGCCTTCTGCCTCATCGCCACCCTGATATCCTGCCTGATCAGGAGTCGCCGGTCGCTGGTATAGCGCATGGTGATGCCGCCAAAGGCATTGGCCGGAGTGAGCCCCCACGGCCGCTCGACCCCGAATTCCGACGCCTCCTTCCCGGTCAGGGGACGGGTCAGGCTGGCCGCTGCCACCAGGTGGACAAACCGGTTGCGGGCGAAGCCGAACTGGTCGCTGAATCCATTGGCAGCCAGGACCAGTTTCGGTGCCCGGATCGAGCCTGACGGTGTCCCGGCTTCAACCCCGTTCGAATACCGTATCCGGATGACCGGCGAATTCTCGTGCAAGACCACGTTGCCGGGCAGGTGATCTGCCAGCCCCCTGACCAGGGCTGCCGGATTCATCAACACGCATCCCGGCGTGTAGATCGCCTCGTGAAAATGCGCGGTTCCGATTCGCCCCGCCAGCTCCGATGCATCCACCCAGGAATACGGCTCACCGAGACTGTCCAGTGTCTCGGCGAAAGGCCTGAGCATGGCCGCCGAGCCTTCCGGCGTTACCGCGGCGTGATACTTGCCATCCCTCGACCAGTCGCAGTCGATGCCGTGCAACTCCACCTGCCCTTCCAACTCGGCGATCGCCGCCCGTGCGAGGCGCATGTAGCGATGAGCCCCGTCAAGTTCGTCGAGACCGGATGAGACCGTGTGGGGAAGATCGATCGCGAAACCGGAATTCCTGCTCGAGGCATTTTCTCCGCAGATGCCGGCCTCGAGGATCACGATCCTGTCGCCGGGACGGTGCGTTACCAGTCGCCTTGCTGCCGCCAGCCCCGCATAACCAGCCCCGATTACCAGCCAGTCGGCAAGTTCACTTCCGGCCAACCCGGCCCGCGGCTCCCGCGGCGACAGGATGTTGTTCCAGACATTGGTCCGGTCATTGTCCGGCAAACGGGAAATCAGCATCGTGCCTCCTGGCTGGATCATTCGTTTTCGCAAGACCGCGGGGCAGATCTGGAGGGTCGGGCCAACATCGCGCCTCCGGCTGGCATCGGCCTCTGCCCATTCGAGCCTCCCGGCGCAATCCTGACCGGTCGGCGATGACGGCCAGGCGGTCGGGATTTCTGCTGCCCGGCACATTGCCGCAGCCTCGATCGGTTCATCCGGTCGCCAAGCACCGGCCCTGGCCAATTATCATGATAAATATTGCCCTACACATTCGCATCGCCTCTGTCTATGTTTTCCCGATGGTAGCAGATGTAGCCTGATATGGATGGTAGCAGCGAATTCGCAACACGTCCGAAACAGTCGCGACCTGTTCGTGTGGCGGACCAGATCAAGCAATGGGTCGTTGACCGGGATTTGAAGCAGGGTGACAAACTGCCGAACGAGGCAGAGATGATCAAGCTGTTCTCGGTGTCCAAGGGTACGGTGCGCGAAGCCATGCGGCTCCTGGAGGCGCAGGGGCTGATCGTGACCCGGACCGGACCGGGCGGAGGCAGCTTCATCGACAAGGTTTCTGCCGACCGGGCCAGGTCGCTGCTGGCCAACTATTTCTATTTCCAGAACCTGTCGATTGCCGATATCTACCAGATGCGCAAGACGCTGGAGCCGGAGCTGGCGGCCAGCCTCGCCGGGAAGCTGACCGAGAATCAGCTGGACGAATTGCAGTTCCTGGCCGAACGTCATCCCGAACCGGCGTCCAGCCCCGAAGAGGAGATGCAACAGCATATTTCCTCACTGGCCTTTCATGTCCGGCTTTCGGAGTTCGCCGGCAACCGGCTCCTGGGATTCGTGATCGGGTTCATGGCCAGCATCCTGACCGACCTTACAGTGTATCGCCGTCTCTATGATCCACCCAGTGCCAAGCTCTGGCAACGAGGCCGCGAGCACCAGCTGGACCTCGTGCGGTCCCTGCGTGACGGCGATCCCGACCTGGCAAGGTCAATCATGGCGTCGCACATGAACGGGGCCGAGAAGATCATGATCGCGCAGGAAGCCCACCTCACGCGCAACTTCATGGGCGATTGAACGCCTGCGATCCTACGGGTGCCTGGTCCTGTCGACAAGGACAGGGACCTTGTCCAGCCAGCCATGGTAAGGAGATCCGTGCGCCCGGTCGCACAGTTGCCTCAGCGCTGCCAGCGGAGTGTCATGATGTACAGGGCGTCAATCAAGGTGAGAATCCAGCGTCAATCAAGGTGACAGGGGTAACTGGGGCGGCAGGGGGTAACGGAGTGAGGGCGCAGCCCGATCGGAGTTACCCCCTGCCGCTGCGGATTTTTCCCCCTGGCGGTAGCCCCACTTGATGTCCGCGGCCGTTCGGGCATTGTCCTGCAAATCCCGGACCAATGAGGAGTGCAGGGTGCCCGGACGCCACGTAACTGACCATCAAGCGAGGCTCTTCATGAACTACAGCAGATCACATTCAGTTGAAACCGCGTCGGCGAAGGCCGGTTTCAGTACCGCAACGGGCTACCGCATCAAGCGGGACCCGACGTTTCCATCGCGGAACAAGACACCGCGGGACCGGCGAAGGCCGGACCCGCTGGCCGGGGTCTGGGACTCGGAGGTGGTGCCGATGCTCGAGGATTGCCCGGGTCTGCGTCCGGTCGGCATCCTCGAGGAACCGAGGAGGCGCCATCCGGATCCCGATCCGAATGTCAGGCGCACCCTGGAGCGGCGGATCGGCGACTGGAAGGCGCAGCACGGCCCCGAGAAGGAGGTCATGTTCCGACAGAACCACGAACCGGGCCGGATGGGCCTGTCGGACTTCACCCATTCGAAGGGGCTTGACATCACCATTGCCGGGCAGAAGCTCAAGCACATGCTCTATCACTTCCGGCTTCCCTGGTCCGGCTTCAGGCATGCCGAGGTGATCCTCGGCGGCGAGAGCTTCACGGCGCTGGCCGAAAGCCTGCAGGCGGCGCTGTGGCAGCCGGGCGGGGCCCCGAAGGAGCACCGGGCAGGCTACCTGTCGGCCGGCTTCCGCAATCATCGCAAGGAGGATGCCGGGGACATGACCAAGCGCTACCGCCTCCTGTGCAAGCATTACCGGATGAAGCCGTCCCGCAACAATCGCGGCGTGGCCCATGAGAACGGCGCCACCTGCTGCCCGCACGGACATCCCGAGCGGGAGATCAATGATGCGCTGGCGCTGCGAGGATCGAGGGAGTTCGCCGATCTCGATGCATACCGCACTTTCATCGCCGGCATCGTCGGGCGCTGCAATGCCCGCCGGGCCGCCGGGATCAGCACCGAACGGAAGCTGCTGAACCGCCTGCCGAACATGCGCACCACCGGTCACGAGGAGACCAGCGTGCGTGTCACCTCCTCGAGCGGCTTCATCCTCAAGAAGGTGTTCTGCACCGTGCCTTTGCTGCTGACCAGCCACCGGCTCGGCGTGCGCATCCATGATGATCGGCTGGAGCTCTGTCCCGGCAGCACCTGGCAGCCGGCCCTGCCCCGGAAGCGGAAGGGCTCGTCGGCGAAGGCGGTGCATGTGGTCGACTGCCGCCACGTCATCCACTCGCTGAAGACCAGGCCGATGGCGCTCATGAACCTGGTCTACCGGGACGAGCTCTTCCCGCGTGAAGCCTACCGGCGCTGTTTCGAGACGGCGCTGAAGAGAGAGGGCGAGCGCTCGGCCTGCAGGTTGACGGTGAAGCTGCCGGCACCGGCCCATGAGGAGAATTGCGAGGCGCTGCTGGCGGCGGAGATCGACGCCTGCCTGCAGGAAGGCCGGTTGCCGGAGATCGATCACCTGCGGGCCCGGTTTGCACCGGCGGCCGGTGTCATGCCCGCCGTCAGCGTCACCAGGGCGACGCTCCCGGGCCATGGCGATCTCCTGGGCATGGCAGGTGCGTCATGACCCGCCTCAATGATGGTGCCGGCCTGGAACTGATGCTCGCCGAGCTTCGCCTGCCGACCATGCGGGAGCTGTGGAAGGAGTTTGCCGCCAGGTCCGATACCGAGGGCTGGCCGGCCTCGCGCTTCCTGGCCGCCCTGGCCGAGCACGAAATTGCCGAGCGGGGACGGCGGCGGACCCAGCGCCATCTGGCCGAGGCCAGGCTCCTGCCGGGCAAGAGCCTGTCCGGCTTCGACTTCGGTGCGGTGCCGACGATCTCGAAGGCCCAGGTGATGGCGCTGGCCGCCGGCGATGCCTGGCTGGCCCAGGGTGCCTCATGCCTGATTTTCGGCCCGCCGGGCACCGGCAAGAGCCATCTGTCCAGTGCGATCGGGCTGGCGGGCCCGCCCCGGCTACAGGGTGCTGATGTGCCGGACCACCGATCTGGTGCAGCGGCTGCAGACGGCGCGGAAGGAGCTGGCACTGGAGGTGGCACTGGCGCGGCTGGACCGGTATCACCTGTTGATACTCGACGACTTTGCCTATGTCAGCAAGGATCAGGCCGAGACCAGCGTCCTCTTCGAGCTTGTCTCGGCCAGATACGAGCGGCGCTCGCTCCTGATCACCGCCAACCAGCCCTTCTCGGAATGGGGTCGGATCTTTCCGGACCAGACCATGGCGGTGGCAGCAGTCGATCGGCTGGTTCACCGGGCAGTCATTCTCGAGATGAATGTCGAGAGCTACCGGCGGCGGGAGGCAATGGAAGCCAGCCCGCGCAAGGCCGGCCGGCCGGCGAGCCGGGCCACGCGGAAGAACACGCAAACCGGCTGAACCGGAATATCCCGGGACATGCGGCCCGCGGCACCGGTGTGTCGCGGGCCGTCTTCGTCCAGAGGAGAGGATGTCACCGCCTCGCCTGCCTTGCAGCCACTTGATGCCGCCAGCCAGATACGGGTGGCGAGGGCCCGGAGGCCGCCTGCCCCGCTGGACAGGCAGAGACCTGTCGCGCAGTGCCCGGGGTTCGGAGGTGGCGAGGGCCCCGGTCGCCGGAGACATCGAAGGTTCTTCATGGCGGCAGTCGGGACCGGTCGAAAAAGCGCTTGCAATCGGTGGGAGATCCGGAAAATATCCGCATTGCCGCGACGTCTGAACTGTTATCCTGATTGACGTGCAGTTCTCATGCAGATTGACGCCCTATAATGATGGTCGATTCGCAAATCCAGCGGAGGGCGGCGCGGATCCAGAATGAGCAGCGCCGCTGAAACCAACCCGCGTGAATCACCGCCCGCCGCTTCGGCGGCGGCCAGGGCCGCCAGCATCCGGTCGACGACCGTCGCCTGGCTGTTCCGGGCGGCCGACATCATGGCCATGAGCACGGCCTGGCCGGTCAGCATGTTTCCTGCAACCGCCAATCCTTCGTCGCAGGCATGATCGGCAAAGGCGATGCTGTCCTTGCCGGTGAAACCATGGGCACTGCCCTCCGGGTCCAGCGCGATGATCTGCCGGTGCCCTCGGCCCGGGTCCGACTGAACAACATTGGCAATCGCCGTTTCGGCATCGGTGCCACCGTGCATCCGGCGCAGGACCTCGTCGCGCCAGAAGGTGCTGGGAGCCGTTCCCTGGGAAGCCACCAGCCCCGATTCGATATCGCCGCGCAACACCCAACCGCCCACGCACAGGCTGCCGGTGGCGGCGGCGGCGGCAAAAACGCCTGTTTCACGGTCATGCGTCAGAATCGAAAAGGTCATGCTGTCACTCCTGTAACATTCCTGTTGAATTTGTCATGATAATTTGAGAAAATGCAATTGATCATGATAATTTCGACCAGTTACGAAGAGGATCATCCAATGAAACATCCGGAAATGACTCGCCGTGTTCTGCTGGCAGTTTCAACGGCAGCAGTTCTCGGTCTCGGCGCCGCATCGGCACCGGCCCAATCGCCAGAAAACGTGCTGATCGTCGGTCAGATTGCCGAACCGAAGGCACTTGATCCGGCCGCCGTGACCGCGGTGAACGACTTTCGCATCCTGATGAATGTGTTCGACGGACTGGTGCGCTACAAGGATGGCACGCTTGAAGTCGAACAGGCATTGGCCACCGACTGGACCATCAGCGATGACGGCACCGTCTACACGTTTTCATTGCGTGACGGGGTGAAGTTCCATGACGGATCCGATTTCAACGCCGAGGCGGTGAAGTTCAACTTCGATCGTATGCTCGATGAAGGCCATCCATATCACGATACCGGGCCTTTCCCGCTATCCTTCTTCTTCTCGGCGGTGAATTCGGTCGATGTCATTGATCCGATGACCGTGCAATTCACCCTGAACGCGCCCTACGCGCCATTCCTGTCGAACCTGGCCTACCCGACCGGCCTGATCGTCTCCCCGGCCTCGGTGGAAGCCCATGGCTCCGAGGTCGGCCGCAACCCCTCCGGCACCGGGGCGTTCAAATTCGTCGAGTGGCGCTCGAACGAAGCGGTCGTGGTCGAGGCCAACCCCGATCACTGGGACGGCGCCCCGGCACTTCAGACGGTCGTGTTCCGTCCGATTACCGATGCCAACACCCGGACGGCCGAAATGCTGGCTGGCGGGATCGACCTGATGGTCGAGGTGCCCCCGGTTTCACTGTCGGAATTCCAGGGCGACGCATTCACCATTCACGAGCAGGCCGGCCCCCATGTCTGGTTTCTCATCCTGAACGCCAAGGAGGGGCCGTTTGCCGATGTTCGTGTCCGGCAGGCCGCGAACTACGCGATCAACAAGGAGGCAATCGTCAACGACGTGCTGGAAGGCACGGCTGCCGTTGCCGCCGGCCCGACCCCGCCGGCATTTGCCTGGGCCTACAACGACAGCCTGCAGCCCTACCCCCATGACCCCGACAAGGCGCGTGCATTGATCGCCGAGGCCGGGGCCGAAGAGCCAGCCTGACCTTCTATGTCACCGAAGGCGGGTCGGGCATGCTGGATCCGGTTGCCATGGGCACCGCCATCCAGGCCGACCTGGAGGCAGTGGGGCTTGATGTTGCCATCGAGACCTATGAGTGGAACACCTTCCTCGGCGAAGTGAACCCGGGCCTCGAGGGCAAGGCCGACATGGCGGAAATGGCCTGGATGACCAATGACCCCGACACGTTGCCATTCCTGGCTCTCAGGACCGAAGCCTGGCCGGACAAGGGCGGATTCAACTCGGGCTACTACTCCAACCCCGCTGTTGACGAACTCCTGGAGGCCGCCCGGGTCTCGACCGACCAGGACGAACGGGCCCGGCTCTACAAGGAAATGCAGATGATCGTGCAAGAGGACGCACCCTGGGTCTTCGTTGCGAACTGGAAACAGAACGCCGTCACCTCCGACCGGGTCGGCAATTTCTCGCTCCAGCCGTCATTCTTCCTCCTGCTTGACGAGGTCACCAAGAAGTAAGCACTATGGACAGTCGCGGCGCAGGTGCCGCGACTGTCCAACCTGTCCCCCGGGAGCGTGAATGGCGGGCTATATTCTCAAGCGGCTTGTCTCGGCCATTCCGGTGCTCCTGGGCATCTCGATCATGGTTTTCCTCATCATGGCCTTGATCCCCGGTGACCCGGCGACGGCCATCCTCGGCTCCTACGCAACTCCCGAAAACGTCGAGAAACTGAACCGTGACCTCGGTCTCGACAAACCCCTGGTGCAGCGGTACTTCATCTGGCTCGGCAATCTGCTGCAGGGTGATTTCGGGCGGTCATTCTCGCTGAACCGTGCCGTGCTCGATGAAGTCCTCGAGCGGTTCAAAGCGACGCTTCTCCTCGCCGGCACCTCCTTCGTCATCTGCTCCATTCTCGGTGTTGCGGCAGGCACCATTTCGGCCGCCCGGCAATATGGCCTGGCTGACAAGGCAATCACCTTCACGGTGCTCCTGGGCATATCGATCCCGTCATTCTTCCTCGGAATGATGATGATCCTCGCCTTCTCGGTCAATCTGCGCTGGTTTCCGGTATCGGGCATGTGGCCGATCTACGGGGCGCGCGACCTGTCGGCGCTGATCAGCCACCTGGCATTGCCGGCGATGGTGCTTGCAGTGGTTGCCACGGGCGTCATTGCCCGCCTGTCGCGCTCGGCCATGCTGGAGGTGCTGCGCCAGGATTTCATCCGCACCGCACGCGCCAAGGGCGTTCCTGAACGCAGCGTGATCTGGCGACACGCGCTGCGCGCGGCAATGGTCAGCATCATCCCGGTGCTGGGCGTTCAGGCCGGCTTCGTCCTGTCTGGCGCCGTCTACGTGGAGATTGTCTTTCAATGGCCCGGGGTGGGCCGGATGCTGGTTGATGCCATCCTGACCCGCGATATCCTCCTGGTGCAGGGCGGAGTCGTTTTCGTCGCCGCCTGCTACGTGATGTTCAACCTCGTTGTGGATGTGGCGCAAAGCCTGCTTGATCCAAGGATCAGGGTTTGAGTTTCCTGAACCTGCTGGCCCGCAACCGGCTGGCGCTCGGCGGCCTGGTGGCCATGCTGGTGATCGTCGTGCTGGCGCTGATCACGCCGCTCCTGCCGCTGGCCGACCCGGATGTGACCAATACCGCCAACCGGTTCAAGCGTCCCTTCGAGGAAAGCGCCATTCTGGGCACCGATCATCTTGGTCGGGACCTTCTCAGCCGACTCTTCTGGGGCAGCAGGTTGTCGCTCGCCGTCGGTTTCGCCTCCGCCCTGACCGCCGCCACGATTGGCGCTGCCATCGGTATCATTGCCGGTTTCTATGGCGGCCGAACCGACAACGTCATCATGCGCGGCGTCGACATGTTGATGGCCTTCCCCTACATCCTCCTTGCGCTGGCAATTGTTGCCGCGCTCGGTCCCGGGCTGACCAACGCATTGATCGCCGTGGCCGCGGTGAATATTCCCTTTTTTGCCCGCAACATCAGGGGTGTGACCGTAGGGATTGCCCACGGGGAATTCGTCGATGCGGCGCGTTTGTCGGGGATGGGCGATGCCCGGATCATCCTGACCGAGGTGCTGCCCAACGTGATCCCGGTGATCGTCATCGCCATGTCCACCACCGTCGGCTGGATGATCCTCGAGACCGCCGGGTTGTCGTTTCTCGGGCTTGGAAGCCAGCCGCCGCAGGCCGATCTCGGCTCGATGCTGGGCGAGGCGCGCTCGGCGCTGATCACCAACCCGCACACCTCCGTGGTGCCGGGAGCGATGATCCTGGTCATCGTCATGTCGATCAACCTGCTGGGCGACGGAATCCGCGATGCGCTGGATCCCCGGTTGCAGTCAGGCGCCCTGAGTCGGCCGATGCCCAGTACCCTGGTCAGGCGCCGGGGACCGGCATCCGGCACCGGCAGTTCGGCACTGCTGGCGCTCAGCGGCCTGGAAACCCGGTTCCACGCCAATGGCCGTGTCCACAAGGCCGTTGGCGGTGTCGACCTCGAGGTGAGATCGGGCGAATGCGTCGGGATCATCGGCGAAAGCGGCTCGGGGAAATCAGTGACTGCGCTTTCCGTCATGGGGCTGGTTGCCTCGCCGCCGGGCGTGATCACCGACGGTTCGGTGCATTTTGCCGGGCAGGATCTGATCGGAGCAAGCTACGAAACACTGCGTCGGCTGCGGGGCGACCGGGTGGCCTATGTGTTCCAGGATCCACTGTCCACCTTGCACCCGCTCTACACCGTGGGCGAGCAACTGATCGAGGCAATCCGCGTTCACCACCCGATGCCGAAGGCCAGGGCCCGCGAACAGGCCATCGGGCTCCTCGATTCCGTGCGCATCCCCAATGCGAAGGAGCGGTTCGACGGATACCCGCACGAACTGTCAGGTGGAATGCGGCAGCGGGTCGGCATCGCAATTGCATTGGCAAATGACCCGGAACTGATCATCGCCGACGAACCCACCACCTCCCTTGACGTCACCGTGCAGGCCCAGATCCTGTCGCTTCTCAGCGAGTTGCAGCGCCAGCGCGGGCTGGCGATCATATTCATCACGCATGATTTCGGCGTTGTTGCCCAGTTCTGCAACCGGGTTGCCGTGATGTATGCCGGTCGGATCGTCGAGGAGGGCCCGACCGATGCCATTCTGAATTCACCGGCGCATCCCTATACGGCCCGATTGATGGCCTGCGTTCCGGAGCTGGGGCAAGGCAGGCGCAGGCTGGCGGCAATACCGGGGCTGCCGCCGGTTCTGGACGGTTTGCCCGATGGCTGCGCCTTTGCCGAACGCTGCCACAGGGCAACCGATGCCTGCCGCGAAGGAGACATCGCACTTTCGGAATTCGCCGCTCAGCGAACGGTCCGTTGCATCGAACCCGAATTCCCGGCAACGGGCACGGTCTGATGTCTGCCGCTCTCGAAATCACCGGGCTCTGCAAGAATTTCCCGGTCGGCAAGCGGCTCATCGGACCGCCGCGAGCCCAGCTGCGTGCGGTTCAACCTCTCACATTGACGGTCAGCAAGGGGGAGACGCTGGGTATCGTCGGGGAGTCGGGTTGCGGCAAGTCGACATTGGCGCGGATGCTGGTCGGGCTGCTGGAGCCAAGTGGAGGCCAGATCAGGATAGAGGGAGAGCCGCTGAACACCGCCGACCCGGCGAAATTCGGCAGGCGGATCCAGTACGTGTTCCAGGACCCGGTCAGCAGCCTCAATCCCAGGAAGACCATCCGCCAGATCATGGAAGCGCCGCTCAAACACCTGCATGGCATGCCGAAGGAGGACCGCGACCATCGCATCAACGAGATATTCGCCGCGGTAAACCTGCGCCAGGATTTTCTCGATCGCTATCCGCACGAGTTTTCCGGCGGGCAGGCCCAGAGAATTGTCATCGCCCGGGCGCTGGCAGCCGACGCACGCATCCTCATCCTCGATGAGCCGGTCTCGGCGCTGGATGTGTCGGTCCAGGCGCAGGTGCTGAACCTGCTCTCCGATCTCAGGAAGGAATTCGAACTCACCTATCTCTTCATCAGTCACGACCTGGCCGTGGTCGAGGCAATCTGCGATCGCATTGCCGTCCTCTATTTCGGATCGGTGGTGGAAATCGGGCCGGCCGGCCGGGTATTCTCCGAACCCCGCCATCCCTACACCAGACTCCTGGCCGAAAGCGCGCCTGTCGTCGGCCGTCCGCTGACAGCCCCGGAAGGGCGCGAGGTCGAATTGCCTGACCCGCACCATCCGCCGCAGGGTTGCGCCTTTCGCGCCCGCTGTACACGGGCGCAGGAAAAATGCGGGCTCGAATCCCCCGAACTGGTCCCGGAGGAAAAGGATCAAATGGTTGCGTGCTTCAACCCCCGGTGACGATGCCGGTCCGGCTTGCCGCATCACGATCACGGCAAGGGACCGGAAAACGCATTTTCGGGACCACAGCGGTCAGACCTGCAAGGACGCTCCATGACATGTCGCGAACCGGAGACGGCCCTGTCGCGAGAAGACAATTCGCTGTCTGCGGCAACCGCAAATCCTCGCTGGAGTGTTTGATCAACAGGTCGACAATCCAGCGCCAATCAGGTCGCCGACAGGCATGGCGTCGACAGGAAAACCGCCGACAACGAACAGAAGTCCGAAGGATCGGCGCTGAAACGGGAGCAGCCCGCTTCCGGTCACATGCCGAACGAGGACTTGTTGTCTTCCGGCGGGTGGTAGACGCCGTTGGAGGTCGTGCCGCCATTGCCATGCCGGTAATGGGTGCGGCCCTTCAGGATCCCCGTGGCCCTGGCGGTGGCAGCATTGGAGCGCTGGGTGGCCAGGTCACCCAAATAGGTCACGAAGATGGGAAAATCTCCCGCATCCGCCGCTTCAAGAGCGGTGATATAGTCGAGCTTGTTCTGCGCCGGGATCACCGGCGGGAACTCGCCGGCCCTTGCATAGGCCCAGGCCATCAACAGCCGGGAGATCCGTCCATTGCCATCCTGGAAGGGGTGGATGCGCACGAATTCATGGTGCAGCCAGGCGGCCTCGAGTTCCGGAGCAAGGTCCAGTCCGGCATGGGTTTCATGAAAGGCAAGGAACCGCTCGATCTCGGTCTGCACCTGCTCCGGCGGGCAGTATTCATGTTCGAAGCCGTCGACCCGCATCGGGTTGTTGGGCCTTGTCTTCCACTCACCCCTCCTGAGCGGGATCTCGATTCGGTTGCCGAACCGGTCGATGCCGTGAGCAGATGCCTGGTGGCGGGTCAGCAGCGCATGCCATTCCCTCACCGCCGGCGGCGGTGAGCGGGCGTTCGTCCTTCACATGGGCAAACAGCATCTCCAGCGCCGCCTCCTGATCCTGAAGGATGCCCCTGAGCGTGTTGTCATCGATGCCGGCGATCGAGTGGGCGCCGCGCACTCCCTCGAAGCCCTCGGTGATCAGGGTTTCGGTCACGCCGCGGCGCAGGAGATACAGCCCCTCGATCTGGCCGGTCTCGATGGCGAAGGCCCGCCTCTGCTCCCGGAACCAGATATCCATCGAGGACCGGTCGATGTCCGGGTCCTCGAGCTTCCGGCCGGCCTGGCGCCAGCGGATGGCGGCCTGGCGGGCGCCGTCATGCTGCAATTGACGGTGCTCCGGTGCGAGGTCACGCACCCGTCGCCAGATGGCACCGATCGGTTTTGGTGTCGTGTCGGTCATGGTCTTTGCACAAGTATCGAGTGGTCATCGAGCAAGCGGGGCAATTCGGCAGCAGATCTCGGCGGTGACTCCCCGCTCCCCTGATTCGTCACACCGGAACCTTGTCCCGAGAACATTTCTACCACATGGCCCGAATAGCCGGCCCATGCCCGGCGCACGGGATGCCATGAGGCCAGGTACATCGCGGAGCGCCGGGCCGCCGGGCTGTGTGCGGAATGCGGGGGCCGCTGGACCCGGATGATCTCAAGCCCCGAAAGGACAGGCAGGGACGGCCACTCACCGGGTGGACATGCCGAGAGTACCGGAGGGAGGCGAAGCATCGCCGGGCAATCGATGTCTCCGCTGGCAGGGACACTCCCTGCAAGCCAGGCAACTTTCCCTGCCGGGAGATTCACCTGCTGGTTCATGAACATGTCGATGATTCCCGGTGACACGTCGCCACCACGCCCTGGTTTGCAACGGTCATTGGTCGCCAGCCTGATCATGAGCCCTGGCGCTTCGATCCCGGCTCGATGACCGACCCACGACTCGCAGCTGAATTCGGAATTGCTGGTGTCCGGGGGTCATCCTGCCGCAAAAAATTTGGTCTCCTTTCCGGAATACTGTCCAAATTTTGGCGTTTTCCGGATTTGAGGCCCGTCGGTCGGCCGGAAATATTGCCGCGGTGCGGCAGCCGGGAATAGCTTGCCGGCGGCCTGGCACGCGCCGGGCCTCGGCGTCGAACGGCAACTACCGGCCGGGCCCGTGGGTGCACGGACCGAGGATACGCACGGCCAGGGAGGGCAAGATCATCTCTCCTGCTTCCGGAGCCGGATTTTCGGCCGCAGACCGGATCCCGGATCCGACATGCGGACGGGTCCGGGCGCACGCCGAAGCAAACCGCAGCAGCTCGATTTGAGCCGGAAAGGGACAAGCCAATGAATATTCGCATTCTTTGTTTCCTGGTGGCGGCAATTGCCGCGCCGACCATGGGTAGCGCACAGGAGGTCGGGCCTGACGCCAATCCGTATATCTTCACGACCCTTCTCTTCCTGGTCGGCGGCGTTCTCGTCTTCTGGATGGCGGCGGGATTCGCAATGCTCGAGGCAGGTTTTGTTCGCTCCAAGAACGTCACGATGCAGCTGACCAAGAATGTCTCGCTGTTCGCGATCGCGGCCATCATGTATTGGCTGGTCGGATTCAACCTCATGTATCCGGGCGACCAGTGGGTGATTTCCGGCTGGCTTGGTATCCTGATTTCGCCGGCCGCGCTTGAACCGGTCGGGCTGGAGCCGGCGGCCGCGGCACTCGATTACGCTTCGGTCGGGTCCGATTTCTTCTTCCAGCTGATGTTCTGTGCCACCACCGCCTCGATCGTCTCGGGCACCCTGGCAGAACGCATCAAACTCTGGCCCTTCCTAGTTTTCGTTGTCGTGCTGACCGGCCTGATCTACCCGATCGAGGCGTCATGGCATTGGGGCAACGGCTGGCTTTCGGAGGCCGGTTTCAGCGATTTCGCCGGCTCGACACTGGTCCATGCCGCAGGCGGATTTGCCGCATTGGCCGGCGCGATTGTCCTTGGTCCGCGCCTGGGCAAGTACAAGAACGGCAGGATCAGTCCGATGCCGGGGTCAAACCTTGCACTCGCCACGCTCGGCATGCTCATTCTCTGGCTCGGCTGGTTCGGCTTCAATGGCGGTTCGCAGCTGGCCGCCGGAACAGTGGGCGACATTGCCGATGTCAGCCGCATCTTCGCCAATACGAACATGGCGGCGGCGGCTGGCGCGGTCGCAGCGCTGGTCCTGTCACAAGTCAGGTACAAGAAGGTCGATCTGACCATGGTGCTGAATGGCGCATTGGCAGGCCTGGTCTCGATTACGGCGGAACCCCTGGCTCCGACTCTCTTCGGCGCCCTCTGGATCGGTGCCGTCGGCGGGGTCATCGTCGTGCTGACCGTACCGCTGCTTGACCGGGTGAAGATCGATGACGTGGTTGGCGCGATTCCTGTGCACCTTGTCGCGGGCGTATGGGGTACCTTCATCGTCCCGGTCTACAACAATGATGCCAGTTTCAGCACCCAGATTCTCGGAATCCTGGCCATCGGAGCATTTACATTCGCGCTGTCGATTCTGGTCTGGATGGTCCTGAAGCACACGATGGGCATCCGGGTGGATCAGGAAGCCGAGATCAATGGCCTCGACATTTCCGAACTCGGATTGGAGGCTTATCCCGAGTTCGCGAAGGGTTGATCCGGCACTGCCGGGTCGGGATACGGTCGGCAGATCAGGGCTGGCGGGGCGCGTCTGCAACAGGCTGCTCCGCCGCCCTGCAGACCCGTCCTGCCTGGTGGCACCCGATACGGAAGCCGGACAACGCGCCAGGGGTGAGGCCCCGGAACCGGCAGAGCCGTGACCTGTCTCAACACCTCGCCGGCCAGCTGAAAGATGCGGAGTGTCGCGACCGGGAGGATCATGTCCGGACGCAAACACGGAATGCTGGCGGAAGAAACACATGATTGACCTGGAAAGGGGCCGGAGACGTCCGGCTCGACGGGCCGGAGACCGGAGACGGTTTGCAATCTTGCGGGCGTTTGACGGCGAAGCTCGCCCGTGATCCGGCATGGGCCATCGAGGATGCCGGTCATGGCCGGAAGGACGCCTCCCCTGAGCCGAAATGCCCGAGACCGGGACGCAGGATCTTCCCGGATGATCCCGTCGGATTTCGCAATGAGGTGCTTGCAGTTCGGTTGGATATATTCGAGGAGTCATGATGGCGTGCGGGCTGGAATCCCGCCTTGCCTGCCGAGCCCGGGTGACAAGATCAAACAGGAGAAACCCATGAAACCGAATTACCTGAAACTTGCTGTTGCCGGCAGCCTGTCGCTGGTCATGGCCAGCGAAGCAGCAGCAACCGAATGGAACGTGTCTCTTTGGGGCACGCGCCGTGCGTTTACCGAGCATGTCGAGAAGCTGGCCGAGCTGGTCAGCGAGAAGACAGGCGGTGAATTCACGCTCAACCTGTCCTATGGCGGCCTGTCCAAGAACCGCGAGAACCTGGACGGCATATCGATCGGTGCCTTCGAGATGGCCCAGTTCTGTGCTGGCTACCATTACGACAAGAATCCTTCGATCACCGTCCTCGAATTGCCGTTTCTCGGCGTATCCTCGCTCGAACAGGAAGTGGACATCTCCCGGGCAGTCTACCAGCATCCGGCGGCCATTGACGATCTGGCAAGATGGAATGCCACGCTCCTGATGCCCTCCCCGCTGCCGCAATACAATATTGCCGGCGTTGGCGACGGCCCGAGGACGCTCGCCGAATTTGAAGGGCTGGCCGTCCGGGCAACCGGTGGCATCGGCCAGGCGATGAAGGCGATCGGTGCGGTTCCGACTTCCATGTCAGCGACCGAAGTCCGGCAGGCACTCGATAGCGGGGTGGTGACGGCCGTCGCCTTTGCTCCCCACGCCCATATGTCGTTCGGAACGGTCGAAAGCGCCAAATGGTGGACCACCAATCTCAACCCCGGAACGGTAAATTGTCCTGTCGTCGTGAATACGGATGCCTTGAATTCACTCGGCGATGCCGAGCGAGAGGCTCTTCTCGGCTCGGTCGACGAGGCGCTTGATCACTACATTTCCAACTACAACGACAAGACGATGGCGCGGTGGGGACCGACGCTCGACGAAAAGGGTATCGAGCGGATTACCTATACCGACGACGAAATCGCCGCGTTCCGCGACGCCGTCGCCGCGCCAGCTGCACAGTCCTGGATCGAGGAGAATACTGCCCGCGGGCTGCCCGCACAGGAGCTCCATGACCTCGTGACCGGCATGATCGCCGGGAGCTGATCCCCTCGTGGATTGTCCCGCCAGCAACAGCTGGCTGGCGGGACACTATCGGACAGGAACAATTGGCGGGATCATCGTCAGTGCTAGCGGACGGCACCCTGCTCAGCAGGATTGACCGTCGCCTGTTCCAGGCAGAATCATTCCTGGCCCTCCTGGGAGGGCTGGCGGTGTTTTCCTTGATGCTGCTGGCCGTCGCCAGTGTCGGCGGGCGTAATTTCCTCAACCACCCCATTCCGGGATATGTCGACTGGATCGAGCAGGCGATGCCTCTCATTGCCTTCATCGGCATTTCCTACTGCCAGAGGCTTGGCGGCCACATCCGGATGGACATCCTGATGGGAATGCTGGGCGGGCGGGCGCTCTGGATCGCGGAATTCATCGGTGCCCTGCTACTCCTGGTTCTCATGTCGATGATGATCTGGGGAAGCTGGGCCCATTTCGAGCGGTCGTTCGACTGGTCGGCGCCCTATTGGAGCCGCGACTCCAGCCTCGATATCCGCTTGCCACTCTGGCCAGCCAAGCTTCTCGTTCCTGCAGCATTCTCCGTGCTGGCCCTGCGCATGGTGGTCCAGATCTGGGCCTATGGCAGGGCAATTCTCTCGGGAACGCCTCGGCCCGTGGCCATTCCGTTCATCGAGGGTGCCCCGACAATTGCCGCCCATGAGGCCAGTGCCGTTTCGGGGCTCGAGAGCGACAACCGGCGCGCCGACCACCTGCGCCAATGACTTCGACCGACATCGGCCTGGTTGTAACCGGCTTGCTGCTGGTGCTGGTGGTCCTCGGCGTACGGGTGGCCTTCGCCGCGGCGATTGCCGGCATGGTTGGCCTGATCTGGATTTTCTGGGACAAGCGGGACTACGATCCCGAGCAGTTTTTCTGGGCGCTCACAGTCGCGGTGAAGACGGCGGGTCAGGTTCCCCACTCCAAGATATCCTCCCAGGTCCTGTCGCTCATTCCGACCTTCATACTGATCGGCTACCTCGCCTATTACGCCGGACTGACCAGGGCACTTTTCGAGGCTGCCAAGAGATGGGTCGGATGGGTTCCCGGCGGCCTGGCCGTGTCGACCGTGTTCGCCACCGCCGGATTTGCCGCCGTCTCGGGTGCGTCGGTGGCGACATCCGCGGTGTTTGCCCGGATCGCCATACCCGAAATGACCGCCATCGGGTATGACAAGCGCTTTGCCGCCGGCGTGGTCGCCGCTGCCGGGACGCTGGCGTCACTGATCCCGCCTTCGGCAATCCTCGTCATCTATGCCATCATCGTCGAACAGGATGTCGGCGCGCTGTTGCTGGCCGGTTTCCTGCCCGGGGCATTTTCCGCACTCGTCTACGGCATCCTCATCATCGGCATGGCCATTGTCGCCAGGAATTTCGGACCTCCGGTCAGCGGGTTTACCTGGGTCGAGAGGCTCAGGTCGCTACCACCCGTCTTCCCGATCTTCTTCGTGATCGCGGTCATCATCCTGTTCATCTACAATCCGTTCGGCGGCGATGCCTGGGGCACTCCGACGGAAGGAGGAGCGCTCGGCGCTTTCGTGGTGTTCGTGATGGCGGTCTGGCGCGGCATGCGATGGCCGCAACTCAAGAGCGCCCTCATGGAAACCGCCAAACTCTCGGTGATGATCTTCACCATCATCTGGGGCGTGCTGGTCTTCGTGCGGTTTCTCGGATTTGCCGACCTTCCCGGCGCCTTTTCGGCATGGATCACATCGCTGGAGCAGAGCCCCTTCCTGATCCTGATCCTGATCCTGCTGGCTTACGCCATTCTTGGCATGTTCATGGATGCGATCGGCATGCTCATCCTGACGCTCCCGGTCGTGTTTCCGGCAATCATTGCCCTCAATGGCGGTGAGGCCGTCACTGCTGCGGAGAGCGCCTTCGGGATGAATGCCGTCGGATGCGGCATCTGGTTCGGCATCATTGTCGTGAAGATGGCCGAGTTGTGCCTGATCACACCGCCGATCGGCCTCAACTGTTTCGTGGTGGCCGGCGTGCGACCTGAACTCTCGGCGCAGGACGTCTTCAAGGGAGTTGCACCCTTCTTCATCGCCGACGCGCTGACGATCGCCGGTCTTGTCCTCTTTCCCGGCATCGTTCTTTTTCTGCCGGACCTGTTGCTCGGCAGGTGAACGGGATCGGCATTTGGCGGACCGCCTCGCAGACCCGCCGGACGGTGTGCACATGACGACGAACACGGCAGCAGGGCCGTGCCGGCCGGACCTGTATCCGGCGGATCCGGCACCGAGACCGTCAATTGCCCGCTGACGGCGGGAGGCCGGGATTATCTGGTGCAGGTGGTGGACCGGGATCTGCCCGAATTCGACAGCTTCCTGTCGAGACGGCTTGCCATGGTCGACACGATATGAGGAAATCGGGTAGTGTCTCAGTTTGAAAAATTCACCGTTGGTTGATACAATCGCTGATTCAAATCGCGGTGAAGGGGTATTCATCGCATTGACAAGCGACTATATGGTATTCAGAGTGTAATACACACTCTCGCAACCAGCGAACCCACAAGGAGAAACAATGATGAACGCTCAACCCGACAGGGTGCCAGGCAAATTGGCACTTTTTTGACCATGCCAAAAGGACCGAATGGAGAGCGGCGACCAGCCGGTGTGGTTGGATGCGCCGTTAAGGTCGCACAAATCGCAACGGGTGAGATCGAGGACATCAAGTCCCCAACGTATCCCAACCGAGCAAAGGGGGGTCGCGTCGGTGGCGAGGCTCGCAAGGCTGCGCTTTCACCAGAGCGACGATCCGAAATTGCTCGCGATGCTACGGCAGTGCGCTGGGCTGCTAACAGGACCGACGCATGACTGTGTGTATCGCTGCAATCTACGGTGACGGTAAGGGCTCTGTCTTAGTGTCAGATCGAATGGTTACAGCTCACTTTCCTATTGGCTATGAGTTCGAACACCAAGAAGATACTAAGATCGTTGCGCTGGACGGCGCAAACGCGGTGCACATCATGATTGCCGGAGATGTGCTGCGCGGCAATGAAGTCTTAAATGTCTCCAGAGCCCAATTGGCCCAGTATGACGGGGACGTCCCAGTTCAAGATGCCGCTGAAATTGTTCGACAGGCATACCAGAAAGTTCGACTAGAAAAAATCGTTCACCAAGAACTAGGGCCTGTTGACAATCGGGTTGCATTTCAGTCGGTCCGATGCCATTTTCCTCGTAACGCACGCCGGAACGGCGGCACGAGCAGTCGAGGCAGATGACAAATGAATACAGACAGGACGGTGCTCACCGACGCCATGTGGGCGCGGATCGAGCCCATACTGCCCGGCAAGGCGACCGATCCCGGTGTCACCGCGGCAGACAACCGGATGTTTCTCGAGGCGGTGTTGTGGCGGACCCGCACCGGATCGCCCTGGCGCGACCTTCCGGAGCATTTCGGCAACTGGAACAGCGTCTTCAAGCGCTTCCGCAGATGGGCCCTTTCAGGAATTTTCGAGACTGTTTTCAACGAGTTGTCCGATGAATTCGACCTCGAGTACATCTTCGTTGATGGCACGATCGTGCAGGCCCACCAGAAGGCGGCAGGTGCAAAAGGGGGACCTCGAAGCAAGGCATCGGACGCTCCCGGGGCGGCCTGACCAGCAAGATCGTGGCGGTGGTGGATGCCCTTGGCTACCTGGTCCGCTTCGTGATCCTTCCCGGACAGGCGCATGACCTTGCCGGCGTGCCGGAACTTCTCGAGGACCTCTCATTCGGTGCCCTGATCGGTGACAAGGCATTCGATGCCGGGTGGCTGCTGGCAGAGATCGAGGATCGCGGGGCAGAGGCGGTGATTCCGGCAAGACGGAACCGGACCGAGACCAGGCATCATGACCGGGAGATGTACCGGTGGAGACACCAGATCGAGAATTTCTTCGCAAGAATCAAGGAGTTCCGCGCCATCGCCACCCGCTACGACAAGACCGACAAGAGCTTCGCCGCGGCGATTCATCTCGTCAGTGGCGTGGTTGCGGCAACATGATTGTCAACAGGCCCTAGAGCCTAGAGGTCTAAATTTGGGTAGTTACTATGGCCAACAGCAACAGTTGTCACGGGTGTAGCCCAATTTGTTGTCAGGCAACGATGGCCTGCCTCGCGTGCCAGTCGAGGAAGTCGGGCAGCCTGAGGTTCATGACGCAGCTCTTGAGCGCCAGCATTGCATTGGCGCCTGTCCCCGACCAGCGGGTGCCGGGACGCTTCAGCCGGAGCCCGTACCGCTTGCAGCCACTTTCCACGACCCCCGATCCAATCTGCATGCCCTGGTCGCGGTGTTGGTTGTAGCGCATCCGTTCGATGTTGTTCCGATAGTAGCGGCAGCACGCCTCCACTTGTTTGTACCTGCCGCTGAAGGACTCGAGTTCCCGGATCACCTTGGCGGCCCGGCCCGCCTCAAGGTCCGCCTTGATCCCTTCGAACCGCCGGTCCCGCTCCGCCTTGTCCGGAAAAATCGCCTTCACCGCATCGCTGGCGTATTCGAGGGCATGGAACATATCGAGCACGAAGGTGACCTTCCCGCCCCCGAACAACTCCTCGCAGGTGTTCCGTATCCATTCTGCGCCGTCCGAGATGACGACGAGTTCTTCGACGCCGTGCAAGCCGCGGCGCAGCGCCTCGCGGTCAAGGCGCATGGCGAAATCGGAGGGATCCCGGCTTCCCGGCGGCGTCGCCGCACTGTCGATGAGACAACTGGACGTCTCGCTGCCCTTGTCCTTCAGTGCCGCGCCGGTCTCCGGGTCCCGCCCCTCGGCAGTGTAGATGACCGCCAGCTTGGCTTCCCGGGTCTTCGCGCTTCCGTCCTCCTGCTTGCCGGCAATGCCTTCGACGTCTTCCTTTCGCATCGGTACCCCGGTCCCGTCGATGGCAAGATACATCCGTGATTCCAGGGGGCTGTCTTCCACGACCTCCTCCTGTTCGAACCGGAGAACCTCCTCGCCAAGCGCCAGGGACCAGCGCTGCAGCGAGCTCGAGGATGCGTTCACCCCGGCAAGGTTCGCGATGTGGCGGCTCGCCGCATCGAAGCTCATCATCGGCGTCGTCTCGGCCATGACGCTCAACATCCCCGGCGTGAGCGTGTCACCTTCCAGGCCCAGCGCACGGTCAAGCGGAAAGAAGCCATTGCCGCACGATCGGCAATAATAATAGCTGCGCTCGACCTCGACCCGGCCAAGCCGGGTGAGCCAGGCTTTTTTCTTCCTCGCCTGGTGCCGGCACATAAGCTTGCCACAGCTCGCGCATTCCGGCGGTGGCAGAGCCTCGTCAAGCTGTTCGAACAGCATCTTCAGCGCCGTCGCGCCACCGCCGAGAGAACTGTCGCGGAGCACCCGCTCCACGCTGTCCAGGTCCGGAGCACCCGACGCGAGGTCCGCCGCCAGCTTCGGAAGTTGCAGGCCGAACTCCGCCAACACAGCCCCGAGCAATGCCGGAAGCGGCCCACCGACCGGTCCGAAGCCCGCCAGAGGCAACTCGCCCTCCGTGATGTCGCAGCTCCGCACCTCGCCGCCTTCCAGCCAGTAACGGGTGTATCCGCCCTCGTGCGCGCGCAGCACCGCCGCGCCTTCCTCCCCCAGGCCTTCCAGATACGCCACCGTGTCTGGATGTCCGTGCCCGCGATTCCCTTTGACCTTCGCCATCATCCGCGCTCCCTGCCTCGTTGCCCCTGCAAGCGCGCCACCCGCCGGTTCCCCCGGCCGTATTCGGACGCGCAGCAAAGCCAGCGTAGCAAATGCGAATCGCAATCATCAACCAAATTGGGCTACACCCCAGTTGTCACCCCATATCGTGCAGATGGTTGATCAGGCCATGCACAATGGCGATTTGGGAGTTCAAATGTTGGTTGCAGGGCCTAGCACTGGACATCACTCGATATTTTCGGTACTGAATCCTGGGACCCTCAACGACCATACTCCAATAGGTTACGGTTGTATTGGATCTGGTGCGCCACATGCCACATACTCCCTTATCGAAGCATCCTATAGAAAGTCGTTGTGTAAGGACGAGGTGATCAAATTGGTTCAAAAGGCCAAAAAAAGAAGTGAGGTCGCGCCCGGAGTTGGGGCGGAGACGACAACCGTTGAAATTCCTAATGAGGATACAAACAATGCTTAGCCAAACTGCCGCAGATTTGCACAAGACAAAGTGGCTGGAAGCAGAACGGGAACTGGCTATCCGCGGAGTCTTTTTGCCACCTCAAACTGCGATTGACGACTACTTTTTGATACCAGACGTTCCCCGTATGCCTCACTGTGAAGATGAGTCGAATCCAAAAGACACGCCAACACTTTGAATCTGAACAAATGCTTGACAAATAGGAGTTCTGCCCTTATATCAAGGGCATGAACAAGTTACCTACCACCAAGCGCGTAATGATCCTGAACATGCTCGTAGAGGGCATGTCTTTGCGTTCCATTTCTCGTACAGTCGGGGTTTCAATCAATACTGTCAGCAAGTTGATGGTCGAGGCAGGCGAGGCTTGTGCCGAGCACCACGACGAGACTGTCAGGAACGTCCACGCTAAGCGCGTCCAATGCGACGAAATCTGGTCGTTCTGCTACGCCAAGGCAAAGAACGTCAGCAGGGCCAAGGCTGCACCGGAAGGCGCTGGCGACGTATGGACCTGGACGGCCTTAGACAGAGACTCCAAGATGATCCTGTCATGGGAAGTTGGCAACCGCTCTAGCGCAACTGCTATCGAGTTCATGGACGATCTGCGATCCCGTCTAGGCCATCGCGTCCAGTTGACCACGGACGGCCACAAGGCTTACCTGGAAGCGGTCGAAGGTGCCTTTGGTAGTGATATCGACTACGCGCAGTTGATCAAACTGTACGGTAACGAAAACGACGCCCGAAACCATGAGCGCAAATACTCGCCAGCCGAGTGCACCGGAATTCGGACGCGCAAGATCGAGGGTAACCCGAAAGAGCGCGACATCAGCACGTCACACGTCGAGCGTCACAATCTGACAATGCGCATGGGTATGCGCCGGTTCACTCGGCTGACTAATGCATTTTCAAAGAAGATCGAGAACCACATCCACATGCTGAGCCTGTATTTCGTGCATTACAACTTTGTTCGCATCCACAAGACACTACGCGTCACGCCAGCAATGGAAGCTGGCGAGACCGATACTTTGCATGACATGAAATGGATCGTCAGCCTGATCGATGCACGTGCCAACAAACCGAGCCGGCCAAAGACCTCCAAGAAAAGAATTTCAAACTGAGACACTACCGGAAATCGCGGCTGACCGCCCGGAATCCCGCGTATTGGTTCGGCTACCAACACGCTCGACAGACGCCGCGAACTCGATTTGCAGGGCCTGCAGACACAATGGCGGCCGGACCTGCCTCCCGGCCGTGAATTCCCGGCTCCTGCCGGACGGATCTACCCGCTTGCCCTGGTTCGATGGTTGACGCTACTACGGTCGGCGGAGATGTGGCCGAGTGGTCGAAGGCACTCCCCTGCCAAGGGAGCAGGCGGGAAGGTGCAGCCCCATTGGCTGACTGCCTGATCTGACAACACCTTCCCCGATCCTTGCCGGACCGCCGCCGGAACCATGGCGAGGACCGCCATCGGCTGCTCGACAGGATCGACGAACGGGCCCTGGTCGTCATCTGCACGGTGCGGGGCCTGGCAATCCGCATCATCTCGGCCCGCAAGGCCAACCGGAAGGAGATCGCGGACCATGACTGCAACGCGCGTCAGGATTGAAACTGGCGACCCGTCCACCCTTCCCGAAGGCCGATCGACGCCGCCAAGGTAGATGGCACCACCGAGGCGGAGATCGCGGCGCAGGAGCGGGAAGACGAGGTTGGGGCCGTGCAGGATGTGGCGCGGCATGCGCGCCGGGTCCGGCGGCAGCCGGGACTTTCCCGAACCGGGCGGGAACGGTGCATCGACGTGCCGCACGAGAAAGGCAATGACTGTTGTCTGCGTCTGCAGAATTCCAATGCGGGGCTTGACGTGCGACCAGGTATGACCACAGGCTGATTCCATGCAGATATCAGGATCGGACCTGCGCGCCCTCAGGGTTTTCGATGCGGTAGTGCGGCATGGCGGATTCGTCGCGGCCCAGTCGGAACTCAATATCAGCCAGCCGACCATATCCAATCATATCACTGCGCTCGAACAACGCCTGGGCATCGCGCTTTGCCAACGTGGCCGCCGCGGGTTCTCGCTCACCGAGAAAGGTGAAATGGTCTACGCCGCTACGCAGCGGCTGCTGCAGTCGCATGACGATTTTTCGGCCGAACTCGGCACATTGCGCGGCCGTCTTGCAGGCAAGCTGAAGATCGGTCTCGTGGACTGCGTCGTCACGGATTCCAATTCCCGCCTGCAGGAGAGCTATTGTCAAAAGTGGTGTTCGGGGGGTTTGAAGGCAGGCGGCATATCTGGTTGATTGAATTCACGACAAACACCAACCGGGGAGTACACCGCCATGTCCACGAATATATACGAACTTGCAGATCACGCAAAGCCCCGTGATCCGCTGGCAGAGTTGATCCGCACCGGGGCCAGGAAGATCGTTCACTTGGCCGTGGAGGCCGAGCTTCAGGAAGTGCTTGCCGGGCTCGAGGACCGCCGTCTCGAGGATGGAAGGGCCGGTGTCGTGCGCAACGGATACCTGCCCGAGCGGGAAATCCAGACCGGGATCGGTCCGATCACCGTCCGCATACCCAAGATCCGCTCCAGGGCCGGCGAGCCGGTGGCCTTCCGCTCGGCCCTGGTGCCGCCCTGGCTGCGGAAGTCACGCTCGCTGGAGGCGAGTGTCTCCTGGCTCTATCTCAAGGGCGTCTCCACCGGCGAGATGGGCCCGGCCCTCGAGGCCCTGGTGGGCCCCGAAGCGAAAGGATTGTCTGCAAGCACCGTCTCCCGCCTCAAGGCCTCCTGGAGGCGGGAATACGAGGAATGGCGCAAGAGGCCCCTGAACAGGGATCGCTGGGTCTATGCGTGGGTGGATGGCATCTATAGCGGGCTGAGGGCCGAACATGCGAAGCTCTGCTGCCTGGTGGTCATCGGCGTCAATGACCAGGGAGAGAAGCACCTGCTGGCGGTAGAGGATGGTGTTCGTGAATCCACCCAGAGCTGGCGGGAGGTCCTCGTGGGGCTGAAGGCCCGCGGCATGAATGCGCCTGAACTGGCCATCGGAGACGGCGCCATGGGCTTCTGGGCGGCACAGGAGGAGATCTGGCCCGGGACACGCCATCAGCGATGTTGGATGCACAAGACTGCAAATGTGCTCAATGCCCTGCCGAAATCGGTGCAGCCCAAGGCCAGGCAGGCGCTGCACGACATCTGGCAGGCCGACACGAAGAAGAATGCCGGGGCCGCGTTCGATCTCTTCATCGAGACCTGGGAGGACAAGTATCCGAAGGCGGTCGGGTGCCTCGAGAAGGACCGGGACGAATTGATGACCTTCTACGATTTCCCGGCCAAGCACTGGCGGAGTATCCGGACCACCAATCCGATCGAATCCACCTTCGCCACCATCCGCCACCGGACCAGCCGCTCAAAGGGATGTCTGACCCGTGACGGCATGCTGCACATGATCTTCAAGCTGGGTCTGTGTGCTCAGGGGAGGTGGAGACGGCTGCACGGCTTCAGGGAGCTGGGGAAGGTCATCACCGGAGTGAAGTTCAGAAATGGTATCGAGGTAGTCGAGGAAGCAACATCAGACGATAAATCAGACAATCAGCCAGCAAGGATCGCCGCTTGACTGACACCCCGAACACCACTTTTGACAATAGCTCCCTGCAGGAGGTGATAGACCTCTTCCAGGCGCCACCGAATGACGTAACCCTGCAGTTGCACCAGGAATTTCCCCAAGTCTTGCAGAGAATGGTGCTGGAAGGCGAATTGCACCTCGCTGTCGGCAGTTTTCCCTTGCGGATCCAGGGCCTTGACTACACTCCGCTCTACAATGAAACCCATGGACTGTTTTGCGGTCGCGGTCACCGTCTCTTCGATGTCCCGGAGGACGAAATCGACCTCGGGAAGCTGCAGGACGAGCCAATGGTCAGCCGTGGCTACTGGCGCAACGAGTACCGCAGGAGTCTCGGTTTTACCCGGGTTTCCGCCGTCGTCTACCAGATAGAGCCGCAACTGATCTCCATCATGAGTGGCCGCTACATCGGTTTCCTTCCACTGCACTATGCCCGGAAATGGGTCGAGGACGGAAAGTTGCGGCGCATCGGCGGTGCCGACATCCGCTATGAGTGCGTATTCGACCTGCTCCGGAAGAAAGGGCACCGCCCGACACAGGTCGTGGAAGCCTTTGTCCACAAGCTGAGGCTCGTTTACGGATTGTAGTTCCGCTTCGCCTGGCCATCGGGCTTTTGCCGAGATGTTGCCTCCCGCCGCAACAGCCGATGGAATGCGATGAGCAAATGGCCTTGTTCCGGTGAATCCGCGTGGCGGAATCGTCACGATTGATCATTCGTTCATGGTTCCTGGCCTGCTGCAGACAGCGCTTACATTTGGATTCCTCAAAACAAGTTTTTGTCCACCATTATTCAAACCGAACCTCGCCTCTCCTAGACTGGTTCTCGCCCGGTCACGGAATCTCGTGTCGCACCAACCGGCATGCACAGTCCGAATCTGCGTCGCTCCGTGCACCGGCATCGTCAATTCCGAGGCGCGTGTTCGAATTTCATCACCGTGAATTCGCGTTTCCTGCAGGAAGGAAAAATCATGACAAACGATGTCCGTGAACGCAATCAACTCACCAGGCGGAGATTGCTCAAATCATCCGCTGCCACCATTGGAGCGGCAGCCCTGTCCAGCCCCCTTGTCAGTCGTGCCGCCACCTCCGAACCGCTCAGGGTCGGCACCTATGGCGGTTACTTCCAGGATTCCTTTGACGCGCATGTTTACCCCGACTTCACGAAGGACACCGGAATCGCAATCGAGTCCATCGGCGAACCGACGGGCGAAGCGTGGCTCGTGCAGCTGGAGGCCGCCGCCAGGGCCGGTCAGGCACCCGCCGATGTATCCATGATGGCCCAGGTTCCGCGCCTGAAAGGCCAGGGTAGCAAGCTGTGGGCACCTCTCGACGAGTCCGCCATTCCGAATTCGAAGAATCTGCCGGATCACTTCGTGCATCGCTACGACGATGGTTCCATCAGCGGGGTCGGCGCCGTCTCGTGGTACATCACTCTGGTCACGAACACGAACAGCTATCCGGATGCACCCGATAGCTGGAAGGCGCTCTGGGACCCTGCCAACGCGGACAGCATCGGACTTCTCGCTCTCGTCACCAACTCGTTTCTTCTGGAAATCACTGCTGCCACATGGTTTGGCGGCACCGCGGTCCTGGACACCGAGGAGGGGGTCCTGAAGGTCATGGACAAGCTTGCGGAGGTCAGGCCGAACGTTCGCCTCTGGTATCGCGACGAAGGCCAGTTCCAGCAGGCACTGGAAACCGGCGAGATACCGATGGGTCAATACTATCATGACGTGACGGGCCTTGCCGCTTCGGACGGCAAGCCGGTCCGGTCGACCTTTCCCGCAGAAGGCGGCGTGCTCGATTCAGGTTCCTGGAGTGTTTCGAAGGCGTCGAAACGCATTGATGAGGCGCAGGTGTTCATCGACTACATGTGCCAGGCTTCAATCCAGTCCAAACTCTCGAGGTTCGTCGGTACGGCTCCGACAATCCGGAGGGAATTGGCCGACCTGACCAATGAGGAGTTCGATGCCGTCGCGAGCGACATTCCGCCGATCCTGCCGCGCTACGACATTTACAGTGCCCGCGGAGACTGGCTCAATCAGAAGTGGTCAGAACTGATCGTCGGTTGACGCCTGTTCCCGGCGCTTCGGGAATACTGCGGAACAATCCGTGGTCACGGGATTCCGGCGTTGACTGCTCTCAGCATCCGGAACCTGTCCAGGAAATTCGGAAATGTCGCGGCGGTAGACGATGTCGACCTGGAGATTCCGGGAGGAAAGCTCATCTGCCTCCTCGGGCCATCGGGATGCGGCAAGACCACTCTCCTTCGTCTCCTGGCCGGCCTCGAACAGCCGACAAGCGGACAGATACTCGTTGACGGGAAGGACCAGTCGGGGCTGCCGGCACACCGGCGCGGCTTTGGCATGGTGTTTCAGTCGCTTGCACTGTTTCCTCACCTGACCGTGGCGGAGAACATCTCCTATCCGCTCCGGATAAGGGGAGTTGATCGGATAGCCTGTTCGGCCCGTGTCGAGGAACTCCTGCGGCTTGTCCGGCTGCCGGACGCGGAAGGCCGCCGTATCCATCAATTGTCTGGTGGGCAACGCCAACGCGTTGCAATTGCACGGGCACTTGCGATCGACCCGACCGTCTTTCTCCTGGATGAGCCACTCTCCGCGCTCGACGCGAAGTTGCGTGAGCACATGCAGATCGAACTCTGCCTGCTCCAGAAGGAACTCGGGATCACGACGATAGTGGTGACCCATGATCAGCGCGAAGCCATGACCATGGCCGACATCGTCGCTGTCATGAACCAGGGCCAAATGCTCCAGGCTGCAGCGCCGATCGAAATCTATCGCAATCCTGCGAACTCGTTCGTGGCGGGCTTTGTCGGGACGAGCAATCTCATCGAGTGCCGCCGGACCGGTCCCGGCGAAATCGAGGTCTTCGGCCGGAAATTCCGCGTTCCACCGAACCGCGCGGGAAGGAGAGCCGGGAGCGATGATGCCGTGCTTTCGGTTCGGCCGGAAGATGTGATGCTCCATCCCGACCCTGACGGCGGCGAGCTCCGCGGCGTGGTCGAGTTCGTTCGTGACCTCGGATCCAGCATCGAGTTTCATGTTTCCGCAGGCGGAACCATGTTGCAGTCGGTTGTGCAGCCAAGGGATCGGCCTGACATCTCGATCGGACAGTGTATCGGGATCACGCTGCACACCGCCCGGGCAGCCGTCACGGACCCATGACCCGCAAAGAGGACCAGGCCCCGTGGCACCTCGCACTGATGCCTGCAGCAGTGCTGACAGTGTTCTTCGTCATCCCCTTTGCCATCATGTTCGCAGTCAGCTTCTTCCGGAGGGTCGAAGGCGGATTCTTCGAGCCCGCCCTTGAACTGTCAAACTATCTGCGTTTCCTGTCGGCCTTCTTCGGCAAGATCCTGGCGATGTCCGTTGGCTTGTCCGCCACCGCCGCGATCATCGTCGTCGCAGCGGCATTTCCGTTCACCTATGTCCTGAGCCGGATGCGGCGCAGGCCACAGACACTGATCCTGGTGTTCATCCTTTCCGTGTTGTCGCTTTCGGAAGTCATAATCGGCTTCGCCTGGTCGACGCTCCTGTCCCGGACTGCCGGGATAGGCAACCTGCTCTCCTGGATCGGCCTTGTCGAAGCACCCCGGGCCTACACGCCGGGTCTTGTTTCGCTGCTGCTGGGGCTCGCATACCTCGCTTTTCCATATGCCGTCCTTGTCATCTATCCGGGCGTCGCCCGGCTCGACCCGGAACTTCCCGAAGCCGCCCGCATGTCGGGCGCGTCGCCGTTGCGGGCATTCACCAGCGTAACGCTGCCGATCATGCGACAGACGATTTCCGGTGCTTTGGTTCTCGTGTTCGTGTTCACGCTTGGCGCCTATCTGCTGCCACAGGTTCTTGGCAGGCCCCGGCACTGGACCCTGCCGGTGCACATCACGGATCAGGCCGTCTTTCAGTCCAACATCCCGTTCGCCGCGGCCATGGCTGTTTTCCTGCTGCTTGTCTCACTTGCGCTCGTTGGCCTTGTGCTGATTGCCGGCAGGGGGACGATGGGCACCAGACCGTGACTGCATGGTTGCAAAGAGGGTTCATTGGAGCCGTCCTTTTGTTCCTGGCCGCTCCGCTCATCGTGGTTGCCGGCGTTTCGGTCAACCGGCCGAAGCGCCTTCTGTTCCCGCCGGAGGGCCTGTCACTGCAGTGGTATGGCGAACTCTTCACCCGGAACGAGTGGGCAAACGCCTTGTCGAACTCGGTGATCATCGCCCTTGCTGCCGGAATGCTGGCCATTGCAATCGCATTTCCGCTCGCTCTGTTCATATGGCAGCGTGGCGGCCTGCTCGGCCGGGCACTCCTTGCCGTTGGCGTCGCCCCATTCATTCTGCCTCCGGTCATCCTGGCTTTGGGGTTCATGGTCTTCTGGATCTCTGCGGGCCTTAACGGTCACATTCTCACGACAATGATCTCCCACGCCGTATTCCTGGTCGCGCTTCCGCTCGTGACGGTCTCGCTCGGGCTGGAAACCGTCGATCGATCCCTGGTCGAGGCAGCGCATACCATGGGGGCGGATCGCCGGACCGTGTTCAGGACCGTCGTATTCCCGATCGTGCGGCCCCATGTCATTTCCGGATTCGCGTTTGTGGTGGTGCTCAGCCTCAACGAGTACATCATCGCCTACATGGTCGCCGGGTTCACTGTCGATACTCTACCGATAAGGATATTCAACTCCCTCCGGTATGGATACACGCCGGTCATGGCCGCGGTCGCGGTCTTCTTCGTCATGATCGCGGTCGCGGTGTTCGGCATGGTGGCGTGGTTGGGTGATCTTCCGAGGCTCCTTGGCGCAGACAGGAGCAAGGACCGGTGACAGCCGCTGACCCTTCACTCAACGTCGGAATCTGGCAGGACTCCGGTACACCCGGCGATGTGACCGCAAATCTTGCCACGATTTCCGGCGCCGCAACAATTGCGGCGCGAAGGGGCGTCGAACTGCTCGTCTTTCCGGAGTGTTTTCTGACGGGATACTTCAGTCCGGCCGGAGTGGTTGCGATTGCCAGCCGGACCGGCAAGGAAACTGTCGATTGCCTTCGGAGCATCGCTCGAAGCAATGGCATCGCGTTCGTGGTGGGTCATTACGAATCCCGTTCCAGCGGAATCCACAATGCAGCACTGATGATCGGGGCCGACGGCAATGTCATTGCGACCTACAGGAAGCGTGTCCTCTACGGTGCCTGGGAACGATCGGTGTTTGAACCTGGCAGCGACCCGGTCCTGGTCGAGTACAGGGGCATCAGAATTGCAATCCTGATCTGTTTCGATCTGGAGTTTCCCGAACTCGCGCGGGAATGTGCGCGTGCCGGTGCCGATCTGATCGTGGTTCCGACCGCATTGATGACGCCACACCGGCGCGTGGCCCGGCATGTGGTTCCTGCGCGCGCAATCGAGAACCAGGTCTTCATTGCCTATGCCAACCGGACGGGGTGGGAACACGACACCGAATTCGTGGGAAACAGTTCGATCTGCGACCCGAATGGCTGCCTGTTGGCAAAGGGTGGGGAAGCCGGCCCGGAATTGCTCTCGGCATGCGTAACCAGATCGGTCATTGCCACCGCTCGGAAGAACATCTGCTATCTTGAAGAACTGAACAGGTTCTGTTCGGGTCAACTGCAATCCGATCCGTGACAACAGGCTGGTCCGGACGCCGTTGTACCGCATGGCGAACGCGCCGTGCGGTCGATTCACATCTGCGCAACCACAGTCGGATCCTTCCCGGTCTTGAAGAGCACAGGGTGCGGCGTGGTGACGGCCGTCGCATTCGTTCCCCATGCCCGCATGTCGTTCGGAACAGTCGAAAGCGCCAGGTGGTGGATCACGAATCTCAACGCCGGAACGGTCAACTGTCCTGTCGTCGTGAATTCGCATGCCTTGAATTCGCTCGGCGATACCGACCGCGAAACACTTCCTGGCTCCGTTGACGAGGCACTTGCCCATTACATTTCCAACTGCAGTGACAAGACGATGGCGCAGTGGGGACCGACGGCAGTTGAAGAAGGGCGTCGCCAGCCATGAGAATCCTGCCTTTCGCCGATGTCGCCGACGCCGGATCCCGCAAAAATCAATCCCGGTGATCCTTCAGCCGGACAGGTCGTGAAATTCGCACGGACTGCCGGGCCGCATCGGCAATCTGCTGCGCCGCCAGGCCATCCTCCAGTGACGGCAGGCTGGACGCGTCGCCGGACCGGATCGCGTCAATGAACGCGTGCAGTTCGTCGGCATAGGTCGGGGCGAACCGTTCCTGCCATGTCGGCATGAGCCCATCCCGCGACTGACCCTCGGCCCTGCTTGCCAGGACGCGGCCCACGGGCTCCTGGATCGTCTGCAGCATGCCCAGCGATCCGTTCACCTCGATCCGTTCGTCCTGCCCATAGGCCGCCCGCCAGCTGAAATCGAACTGGCACAATGTACCGCTGGGCATTCGCATGGTGATCATCGCGGTGTCGACCTCGCCGATATCGGCGAATGACGGGTTCACGAGGGCCGATCCCATGGCAAAGAGCTCGACCGGATGCTCCCCGGAGATCCACCGCGCCAAATCGTAGAAATGCGCGCCCTTCTCGCCGAACAACCCTCCGGATGTGCGGGTAAATTCCACGCTGGGTGGCGAGGCGGTGCGGGAAGTCACCAGGATCGCCTCGACCCGACCGATCTCGCCTGCCGTCACAGCCGCCCTGATTCCGGCATATCCGGTATCGAACCGGCGGTTGAAGGCGGTGGCGGCCACCAGGCCGGCCCGGCCGGCCGAGGCGACGATCCGGCGGGCGGTTTCCTGGTCGGATGCCAGCGGTTTTTCGCAAAGGAACGGGGTCTGGCCGGCGATGCATGCCATCGCCACCTCGCCATGCGAGGCGGTCGAGGAGGCGATGATCACGCCATCCGGATTGCAGTCCAGGACCTCCTCGACGGACTGGACATTCAATGCACCGTATTGGCCGGCAAGGGACCGGGCGGCTTCGGGATCCCGGTCGCAGATCACGGCAAGCCTGGCCTCCGGATGTGCGGCGACATTGCGCGCGTGAATTCGGCCGATCACCCCGGCACCAATCACCGCAACATGCACGACTCGTCCTCCACATGCGGGGCCCGCCGATCGGTCGGCGGGCAGATCACGGGCACCTGCCCCATCAGGCAGCCCCCAGTCCGGACAACCGGTCCTGCATCGGAACCGAGCCCGGTCGAATGTCGAGATATTCATGAAGCAGGCGACGCGACAACGCGATATCGTCGGCAGCGATGGCGCAGTCGATGAGGAATATGTCAAGGACATCGCGTTGCGCCTTGCTGCCGCCCATATGCGGAAACGCGAAGCGCGCGGCAAGCAGCCGGTCCGTCGCCCCGGCGGCATCACCGGCCAGCCTTGCCATCAGCGCCTCGGCCAGCGGAACGGCAATGCGGCCAGATGCCTCGGCATCGATGGATCCCCCGGCCCTGGCATAGCCTGCAAGCGAAGCGGCAAGGCGCCGCAATCCCTCGCCATCCTCTGCCATGGCCAGCACGAACAGAGTGTGTACGTCCTTGAAGGTCAGGACACGGTGGTCGACCATCTCCCGGCCGGCCTTGGCAATGTCACCCCACCGGTCCCCGCAATCCACGCCCGCCGCCTCCAGCCGCACCAGGAACGATACGCAGTCGGACATTGACAGGTAGTCCGGCATCCCCTCCGGTGCGAGCCATTGGTCATAATGTTCGAGCGCACGATCATGGCGGCCGGCCTCGTAGAAGAACAGCGCCTCGTGCCATGACAGGTGGTGCCGCATCGGGCCGCGCCCTTCCCAGAAGCTGGCCGGACGCTCCATCCAGTTCAGCCCTTCGTCCAGCCTCCCTTCCGCCTCCATCACATGCGCCACGGAATGCACCGACCAGAGATCGTCAGGCTCCAGCTCGGCGCCGCGCCGGCCCAGCGCTTCGGCGCGCCCGTATTCGCCGGCTTCCTCCAGGCCCATGCACGCCATGCCGTAGACGAACCCGGCCCCGGGGATCCCGTCATTCCAGTCGGCCAGCGAGCGGCCCGCCAGTATCCGCAGGTAATCGGGGCGTCCCAGCATCATCGCGGTGAAGTGCTGCACGCGAATTGCCAGCAGGTCGTGCGGGGTGAGGGTCAGGATGGCGTCCCAGCTCCTCTGCGCACCCAGGGCATCGGCATCGAGCCACGCTTTCAGCGCGCCCACATGCAGCTGTTCGGACGGCGTTGCCGCCCGGCTCAGTGCCTCGGCGCGGCCATGGGCTTCGGCGGCCGCAGGCAGGTCGGAGCCGGCGCGCGAGAAGAGCAGCAGGTAGCCCCGCAGAACCCAGCCGGCGAGCACTTCCGGGTCGTCCTGCAAGAGCCTGTCGAGCTGGTCCATCGTGTCGGCGCGAAAGGTGAAGTAGCCGTGCATGGCGGCGAAGAGCCTTGACGCCGAAGCCTCCAGGCCCATGCTCCACTCCACGCCGCGACAGTCCCGGACATGCATTCTCGGGCTCCGCCGCGCCTATCTGCGCATGTCGACGAGAATTTTCATCTGGCCGGTTCCGGGTCGGGCCAGCGTGTCGAACCCTTTCTCGACCGCCTCATCCAGCGAGATCGTTCCTGTCACCATGTCTTCGACCGGAAGGCTTCCGCTGCCGATCATGGCGGTCAGGCGCGGGCCGATGGTGATGTCGTTGCCCAGGCACCCGATCAGCCGGATGCCCTTTTCGCACAAGCGGAACAAATCGACCGACTGCCTGTCCGTGAACAGCCCGACCAGCGCCATGACTCCCACATGGCGGAGCGCATCGACGCAGAGTTCATAGGCTGCGATTTGGGCCGCGCATTCGATCGCCACGTCCACGCCTGCCTCGGTCTCCCGGGCAATGACATCCAGCACTTCCGCCGGCGAACCGTCAAACAGCTCGAGGCCATCGAACTGCTCCAGATGCGCCAGGCGGAGGGTGTTGGGATCATGGACGAAGATCCTCGAGGCACCGGCGGCTCGCGCCGCAAGGGCGACAAGGGCTCCTATCGGGCCGGCCCCGGTGATCAGCACGGTCTGGCCAACCCGCAGCCCTGCTTCGTCGATGGCGTTCACGGCCACTGCCGAAGGCTCCAGCAAGGCACCCTGCAGATCGCTCACCCCATCCGGCAGCAGGACGAGGTTTTCTTCCGGAACCACGACATGCTCACCCATCCCTCCCCAATGCCAGGACAGGCCGACCAGACCGACGACCGGGCTGAACTGGCCCAGGTTGCGACGGACATAATAGTCGCCCTTCGGCATCAGATGCGGCAGGATGGCCACGCGGTCCCCGGCCCTGAAGCCGGACACATCGGGGCCGGCCTCCTCGACGACGGCGGAAAACTCGTGGCCAAGTATCATCGGCACCGCAGCCCCCGTGACCGGGTGCGGGCTTGTCGGAATGAAGACCGGGCCGGCGAGATATTCGTGCAGGTCGGTGCCGCAAATGCCGCAATAGGACACCCGGACCGTCACATTGTTGCCCGTGGGCGCGTCCGGCCGCACGACCTCGTCGATGCGCAGGTCACCCCTGCCGTGAAAGCGGAGCGCCTTCATCCCGGCATCTAACCGGCGAACGGCGTTTCCGGAATACCGGTCACGCCGAGGCCGTGAATGGCAAACACCATGCCTGCCTCCAATTCGTGATGATGCCGGATGCCGAAGGGCCTCGCCATCGAGGTGACATAGGCGATATCCAGACCTGGTCCGCCGAACATGACGCTCGTGGTCGAGAACACCGGTAGCCCGACCACGCGGTCCAGCGCGCCACCGGGGTCGAGACGGACCAGCCGCCCGGAATAGACCTCGGCAACCCAGACAAAACCCTCGGAATCGACCGTCATGCCGTCGGGGTATCCCTGGAAATCCGCAAAGGAGGCAAAGATGCGGCGGCTGAGCACGTTGCCGGTTGCGGTATCGTAGTCATAGGCAAAGATCGTCTTCCTGAACGAGTCGGCAAAGTACATCGTGCTGCCATCGGGCGAAAAGCACGGGCCATTGGAACAGATGATGTCGCGGTCCAGGGTAGTCAGGGTCATGTCGGGATCGAGGCGGAAGAGTTTCGCAACCGGGCCTTCCTCCTGGTAGTCCATGGTGCCAGCGACGAACCGGCCCTGGCGGTCGGTCTTGCCGTCATTGAACCTGGGCCTCAGCTCTCCGGGATGAGTCTCGTTGATGCGCTCCACCACGCCGGTCGCGAAATCCAGCGTGAAGAAACCCGAGCGCAGCGCCACCACGGCGCCGCCATCTTCACGCAGTGCGCAGGCGCCGATATGCTCGGGCATGGACCATGTGTTCATGTCGCCGCCGCCGGCGTCCACGCTGTGCAGTGCCGGCGCATAGGTATCGACCCAGTAGAGACGGCCGGATTCGGGGTCCCAGAGCGGGCCCTCCCCCAGCTGGCTCCTGTGTTCCACGAATACCTCGATGCGCAACATGTGCTGTCCTCCCTCGGGTCACCCGTCCGAGGCCTTCGGCCACCCCGTCCATGCGGCAATCACGCGAGGCCCGCTACACCCGTCCTGCCGGCGAATTCGCATGCGCCCCGCCTGTCGGCGTATCGCAGGGAACCGCATGATCTGTCAATCTTGTGCCGCCAGGATCAGTTCGCTGGCCTTTTCGCCGATCATGATCGAGGCCGCATTGGTGTTCGAACTGATCAGGCACGGCATGATCGAGGAGTCGCAGACGCGCAACCCCTCCAGGCCCCAGACGCGAAGCGCCGTATCGACGACGGCATCGGCGGCGGTACCCATGCGACAGGTGCCGACGGCGTGATAGGCTGTGCGACCATGGGCGCGGACGAACCCGGCGATGTCATGATCCGTTCGTGCGGTTCTTGCCGGAAATATCTCGGAAGCGCCGACCGTGTCGAAGGCCGGTTGCCCGGCGATCTCCCGCATCAGCTTCACCGCCTCCACCGTCATTTTCAGATCTTCCGGTTCCGCGAGGTAGTTGGGATCGATCAGTGGCGTCGTCGTCGGCTCGGCGGATATCAGGCGGACCGTGCCGCGGCTTTGCGGTCGGGTGAAATAGCCGTTGAACATGCAGCCGGCCCCGGTGGGCGAGGTTGGCGATCCCGGCTCGGTGCCCGTCGCCGGTTCGAAATGGACCTGCGTGTCGGGGACAGTGGATCCCGGGTCCACAGCCCAGAATGCGCCACCCTCGACGATGGTCGAGGTGACCGGACCGGTGCCGAACAGCGCGTATTGCAGTCCTGCCCACAGCATCCGGTGCGGTGCCTTGAACTTGTCGAGGCCGAGGCCCCGGTCAACCGACAGGACGAGATCGATGTCCAGGTGATCCTGGAGATTCTGGCCGATGCCGGACAGATCGGCAACGACATCGATGCCGTGGGCACGAAGATGATCCGCCGGACCGATCCCCGACAGCATCAGGAGTACAGGGGAGCCGATGGCACCGGACGCAACAATCACTTCCCGGGCGGCGCGAACGAAATTGCGCCTGCCCCCGGAGACAAGTTCGATGCCCGTCGCCCGACCGTTTTCGACGACAATCCGGGTTGCAGGACAATCGGTGCGGACAGCGAGACCCGTCCGGGCGGTGGCCGGTCGGAGAAATGCGGTGGCGGTCGAACATCGCCGTCCGCGCCAGGTGAAGGTCTGGTAGATGCCTGCCCCGTCCTGCCGGGCACCGTTGAAATCCGGGGTGTACGGGATGCCGGCCTGCTGGCACGCCCGAACGAAGACACGGGTCAGCGGGTCGGGCGACATGGTCGAAATTCCCTGGGGGCCTTCGGTCCCGTGGAATTCGCCGGCCAGCGTGTCATTCCTCTCCGACTTCCGGAAATACGGCAGAACATCCTCGAATGCCCAGCCCGTGCATCCGAAGTCACGAGCCCACCGGTCGTAGTCTTCCGGACATCCCCGCGTGAATACCTGGCCGTTCACGGAGCTGCCGCCCCCGAGAACCCTTCCCTGCACGAATGCCATCTCGCGGCCATTCAGATTGGCCTGGGGCACCGTGCGGTAGTTCGAGGTCAGACTGCCTCCAACGAGCCTGAAGAGCCCCGCCGGGCGGTGGATATCGGGATTGGAATCGCGGGGTCCGGCCTCGACCATCAGGACGGAGATGTCATCCGGCGCGCTGAGGCGATTCGCGATCACGCATCCTGATGTGCCGGCCCCCACGATGATGTAGTCGAATTCCCTCACCTGCAGGCCTCGATTCGTGTACCGGATTGCTTCCGGCGCCAACAAATGCAATACGCCGCGTGATACACCGGTTTGCCGAGGAAGTTCTACTGCGAAGGTGCGAAGGATGTTGCAGGAGGAGGAGTTTCATGCTGGTGATTCCGGCCGGTGACATGCGGAATGTCATCACTTCCCCCGGTTGGCCTGCGCATGCCCGAATTCGTGCCGACCGATGACCGGAGCGACTCCACCTCTTCTCGAAATGCGTGGAATCACGAAACATTTTGGCGCGATCACCGCGCTCGACCAGGTTGACCTGTGGCTCTCTTCCGGCGAAGTGCTGGGTGTCGTCGGTGACAATGGCGCTGGCAAGTCGACGCTGATGAAGGTCCTGTCGGGGCTGTACGCAGCGAGTTCCGGAGAGGTCGTCTTCGATGGCCGCCCTGTACACATGAACTCGCCGCGGGACGCCCAGGATATCGGCATCGAGATGGTCTACCAGGACCTTGCGCTGGCCGGTAATCTCCCGGTGCACGAGAACATCTATCTCGGGCGTGAGCCGGGGCGCCAGCGGCTCGGCATCAAGATCGTCGACCAAAGGCTCTCGCGCAAGCTGGCGAAGGACCATCTGGACCGGCTGCACATCGAGGTCAAATCCGTGGATCAGAAGGTCGAGGAGTTGTCCGGCGGCCAGGCCCAGGCCGTGGCAATCGCCCGTGCAACGGCCTTCGACGCCCGCCTGGTCATCATGGACGAGCCTACGGCGGCATTGGCAATCAAGGAGGTCGGCAAGGTCCTGGACCTGATCAAGCGGCTCCGGGACCACGGAACCGGCGTCATCCTGATCAGCCACAGGATGGATGACGTCTTTTTCGTCTGCGACCGGGTCATGGCCCTGTTTCACGGCCGAAATTTCGAGGAGTCCAACATCGCCAACACCAGCCGCAACGAGGTGATTGGCTGGATCATGGGCACCAAGGGACATACCGAGGGGCTGGCACATGATCGTCTCTGACGACACACAGCACGATGAACTGGAGACATCGGCCGCCCGGCGGATGCGGCTGTTGGAGAAATACGGCGTTTTCGCGGTTGTCATCCTGATGATGGTCATCCTGTCGGTCCTCGAGCCGGACATTTTCCCGACAACGCAGAACCTGACCAACGTCCTGCGCCAGACCGCCATGAACGCCCTCTTGGCGCTGGGGCTCTATATCGTCATCATGACCGCGGGAATCGACCTGTCGGTCGGCTCGATCATGGCGCTGGCGACGATGCTGCTGGCCATGGTTGACACGGGTGGGCTTCCCTGGCCGCTGGTCCTGCTGGTCGGCCCGCTTGTCGGTATCGCCTGTGGTGCCGTCAACGGTTTCGGACTCACGGTACTTCGCCTGCCGCACCCGTTCATCATGACCCTCGGCACGCTCTATTCCATCCGGGGAATCACCAATCTCGTCTCCGGTGGTCGCCCGGTCTCGGGTGTCTCACCGGAGGTCCGTTTCCTCGGATCCGGCGAGATCCCGCTGCCGTTTCTCGGCGAATTCGCTTCGTTTCCGGTCAGCGCGATCGTCATCCTGGTGTGCTATGGCGGGGTGGCCTATTTCATCAACAAGGTTTCGCTCGGGCGTCATATCGTGGCGGTAGGCGGCAATCCCCAGGCCGCCCGGGTCAGCGGCATCAATGTTGATCGGGTGCTGCTGATCGTGTACTGCCTTTCCGGTTTCTTTGCCGGCATGGCGGCGCTCATGATGGCCGGTCGAACCGGCGCCGGCTTCCCCAATGCCGGCATCGGGGCCGAGCTGGATGCCATTGCCGCGGTCATCATAGGCGGGGCCAGCTTCTTCGGTGGCCGGGGTTCGGTGTTGGGTGTCTTTGCGGGTGTTCTGGTCATGGGGCTCCTGCGCAACGGGCTCAACCTGATGGATGTGAGCGCCTTCTGGCAGCAGACCATGATCGGGATGATCGTCGTGGGAGCAGTTTACGTGGACGTGTTGCGCAGAAGGGCTGGCGCAGCATCATGATGTCCGGGTTCCACCTGGACACGACCCTGTACAACAGCCCGGACAAAGGGAGCAAGAACATGATTGGAAAGAGGCTTGCGAGCACAATCGCAGTGCTTGCGGTAACCGCCGCCGGGTCGGCGCTGGCAGAGGACAAGGTCGCATTGATCATGTCGGATATTGGCTCGGCGAACCCGTTCTGGGCCGCCGTGTCGCAGGGTGCCCTCGACAAGGGCGCCGAACTTGGCGTGGATGTGGCAGCCGTCGGACCGCCGGGTGGCGAAACCGATGTCGCCGGCCAGATCGCGCTGATCGAGGACCAGATTGCCAAGGGGGTCAAGGGTATTGCCATTGCGCCGGCCGACACCGCCGCGGTGATTCCGGCGCTGGAACAGGCACGCGCCCGCGGCGTTGCGGTCATCTTCGTCGACAAGCGCGCCGACATGCCCGGCACCTATATCGGAACCAACAACATCCCCGCCGCCACGCTCGGCGCCCGGCACATCTGTGACAACGTGCCGGCCGGCAGTGACGTGGCCATTCTCCAGGGAATCATCACCAGCACCACCGGGCAGCACCGGGCGCAGGGCGCGCGCGAAGGCCTGGAAGGCTGCGGCCTCAACATCGTCGCCGAACAGCCTGCCGACTGGGATACCGCCAAGGCGGTTTCGGTCACGGAAAACATCCTGACCGCGAACCCGGACCTGGCGGCGGTCTTTGCCTCCAACGACAACATGGCGCTGGGGGTCGTGGAAGCGGTGCGCAATGCGCGCAAGCTCGACGACATCTTCATCGTCGGCTTTGACGGCAATCCCAACGCCGCCGAGGCCATCCTGGCAGGTGACCTCGAGGCATCGGTCGCACAGCGGCCCTACAACATGGGTCAGATGGGTGTCGAATATGCCCTCAAGCTGGCCGCCGGCGAGGCGATTCCGGACGAGATCGATACCGGTGCGATCCTCGTGACGCCGGATAACGCCGCCGAATTCAAGTAGGCCGCATTCGTCAAGACGGACCGGAGCGCCTCCGGCGCTCCGGTCACGATTGGCTGAACAGCTCGAGATCGAGAACAGGGATTGCTCCGATTGGTCCCGTTCCATCGGTGAGTTGGGCAGGTTTGGCAGGATCGCAAAGTTGCAGTCGCCCACCTTCCAGGCCACGAAGTGCCGCATTGACAGTTGCGTCCGCATGGCTGGCCATGCAGCGGATGCCCGCGGATTTTCCCGCCGGAGGGTGAAATCGGCGGTGTATCCGAATCCGCCCCTTGTCGGAGCCGTCAGCCTGCCGGTGATTCATACCTGCCATTGCCGATCATCAGCCTGTCACAGCGTGCCTGCGCGTCCTGCAGTGCAGTTCGAGGTTGCTTGTTCCGGAGCAGCATGGCGTGGATCTCCTCACCGAGAATTCGCACGATCTCGCTCAATTCACTGACCGCGGGTCGTGGCCATGCCTGGATTTGCCCCCGGCGTGCCATCCTGTCGACAATCGGGATGATCGGCCGTCCGTTGGCCACAACCGGATCATTGCATACCGAGAAACGAGAGCTGACCGTGCTTCCGTTTTCGATGTACAGCTTGGTTGCCGCCGCCGAGGTCAGAGTCCGGACAGCCACGCGCAGAGAGGCCACGCGCGAAGGCGTGACGTTCGAAGGGATACAGAGGTTCCAGCCTCCCAGCGGCGCAATCTGTGGTTGCCCCGCCACCGAGGGATGCGGAGCAAACCCGGTGCGGCCATATGCAGGCGAGGCGGGATCGTTGAGAAACATCGGCATGATCTGGGTGTAGCAATAGGCCATGGCCGCATGGCCATCCGCGTAGCATCTTGCTCGCTCGTACCATGACATCTGCAGCACGTTGTCCGGCGAGTAGTCCAGCAATTCCACGAGGAATTCGGCAGCCTTCAACGCGGCCTCCGTCCGTAGCCGCGGACGGTAGTTGTCGGGCAAGAGATCGCTGTCACTGAACCGGTGTCCGACGCGCGGCAGGCTCAGGACCGATTGGCCAAAATCCGCCAGGAGCATCAGAAAGGTTGTCCCGACCGGGGTCCCCCTGGCTCCGTTCCAGCAGATGCCGTTGAGTCCCGATTGCGGCTTGTGCATCCTGCGTGCGAGCTCCAGCAACTCGTCCAGGGTGGCCGGTGATGAAAGCCCCTGCTCACCAAGAAGATCCTGCCTGTAGATGAGCAATTCCGGCGTGGTCTGCACCGGCAGCCCGAACAGGGCCGTGCCGCGGCGCACCGTGTTCAGGGCCTCGGGGTGGAAATCGAGTGCATCCTGCGACGATGGTCCGGACATGTCCTCGACCGGAAGCACGAGGTTCTTTTCGATCAACTCCGCCATCCAGCAGGTATCACTGGTGACGACGTCGAACCGGGATGCGGGTCGGGTCGAGTTCTCGAGAATTTCGTCGTGCAGGCGATCCAGGCTGACGGCACGCACTTCGATCGGAACGCCGAAGTGCATTTCGAACTGTCTTTTCAGCCTCTGCATCGCAAGGAATGTCGGGTCTGCATGAAGCAGGATCCGAAGACTTCCGGTCAGGTCCAGTTTTTCGACCCTGGCCGGCAATGGCGGGATCAGGGACCCGGAGAGATAGGATGCGCCGAAGAAATAGTTTCCGGTCACGCCGGACCCGATCGATGCGCCGGTCAAGGCAATGACCCGCCGGGCGAAATCATGCCACATGTCGATCAGCTTCGGACTCGGATGCAGGGAAAAGGTGCGCCCGGACCTGGTGCGCGCCTGTTGATCGATCAGCCCCGATGACACCATCACCTTGATCGTGCGGTGCCCGGCCCCCCTCGATAGTCCGGATTTGGCTATGAGCGAGGACGGGGTTTCCAGCTGGCCCCGCAAATGGCTGCGCAGCAACTGCACCATGATCCCGAGTTCACCTGGAGTCGCATCGATTTCCAGGCAGTATTCCATCTCGGCGCCAAGCGACCCGAAGAAATCCAGAAACCTGTCAAGCTCGTAGCCGGAGAATCCGTCGAGCGGCATCCCGCTGCTGATCATGTGTTCCATTTTGAAACTCGTCCTGGACCCGCCATACGCCGGATTCATCGGCTCCTGCATTTGAATCGGCGTCGAAATGATCCGTCATCAATCCGAAGATTCCCATGTTGGACAGAATTCACGTTGCCCCGCAACCGCCAACATGCGCGACCAGTCATGTCGGATGGCTTTGGTCATGAGCGAGGTGATGCGCTGGCTTGTTCGTCCCGGTCACGGACGGCACCGGTGTACCGGCACGATTCCCATTCCGGTCGGCCGGAAGAAATCCCTCCCTGGCAAGGCCTGAAAATTGTCCGGAACGTGAAGCCGGGCATGCAACCCCTCAACTGGAGGAAATGTGATGCACTTTACCAGATTGCTTGGAACCGTGGCTGGAGCAGCGATGCTCTCGACCACGACATTCGTTGCGCCAGCCCTGGCACAGGATGGTTCAAAGATCTTCTTCATGCTGCCCAACAGCACCACGATTCGGTTCGAACGTCGCGACGCGCCGCTTTTCGTGGCCGCCATGACCAATCGCATGCCGGATGCAGAAGTCATCGTGCAGAATGGCGAAGGCGACCCTGATCGACAGCAACGCCTGGTAGAGGACGCGCTGGCACAGGGAGCCGACCTGATCGTCTACACTTCGTCGGATGCCAATCTTGCCGCCGGCGCGCTCAAGGCTGCCGAGGATGCCGGTGTTCCGATGCTGCTGTATGAGCATGATGCCGTCGGCGGAATGGCCGAAGCGCATGTGCTGTTCAATGCACTTGCGGTCGGGCAGGCGCAGGGAAAGCGCGCAGCCGAATTGATCGAGGCCATGGACAAGGATGTGGTCAAGATCGCCCGCGTGAAAGGCAACCAGGGCGAATATGGCACGATCCAGTATGAAATCGGTCAGAACGAGTACCTGCAGCCGTTGATGGATGCCGGCCGGGTGGAGGTCGTTTGCGAGGACTTCACGCCGAACTGGGATCCGGTCAAGGCCCAGGCCTTCGCGGAAAACTGCCTGACCCGCACCGGCGGCGACGTGGACATGTTCCTTGGCATGAATGACGGAACAACGGGCGGGTCCGTCGCTGCACTGATCAGCCAGGGCTACGGCAAGGGCGAAATCGTCGTGACCGGCGGTCAGGACGCCACCATTGAAGCCGTCCAGTTCGTGGTGCAGGGATGGCAGGACAACACTGTCTTCAAGGATTTGCGGGTAATCGGAACTTCCAGGACACCACAAGCAGGACTCCGTAGGCTATCCCGCTGATTTGCAAGGGTTTTCCTGTGGGTATACCGCCGGTCAACCTGTCATTCTCATGGGAACCTCGTGATTCGGCTTGACGCCGATCAGCGCAAAGGCCCGCGCCTGCACCGGGGTCGGGCTGGTGACGATCGAGATGAGGCTGCTCTCCTGGCCCGGCAGTCGCAGCTGGTTCAGTACCATGGTCGAGAGATCCTCCATGAGCGTGCGAAAGCTGTGCACCGGCAGCCCGTCAGGGGTGCGTTTGCTCGCCGCCTTGTCCCGGGCACTCTCCGAGACCTCGGCCGGTGCCACCGGCGAGGCCCGCCCTCTTCGTGCCCCCTCCCGGTCATCATCCTGAAAGAGCAGCGGCGCCAGTCGCCGCCGCATGTGCCATTCGACATGGAGCGCCAGCATGCACAGGAACACATGCGCACGGACATGGGTCGCGGTATGGACATGGACCGGGCGGATCGCGAGGCCTGACCTGGCCATGCGGAATGCACGCTCCACCCGTGAGAGCGACTTGTACGCATCCACTGCCGCTTCCGTCCCGATGGCATCGGCACCCAGGCTGGTGCGCACCACCCGGATACCGTCGAGCCGCGCCTCGTCATCGATCCTCTCTTCGCTCCTGGCCCAGACCATCTCGGCGTCGGTGACCCGGATGTCGAAATGCTTCTCCACATTCTTCCGGTTTGCCTTCCTGCCCAGCGCCTTCCAGCACCGCTCCCGCTTGGCCGCACCTGGCTTTCCCCGTCCATGCGCCGCGGCAATGCCGGAAAGCACCTCCTCGGTGGCCACCAGCAACTTCTCCCGCTTGCGGGCCCGCTCGGCCCGGAGGCGGGGGTTCATGCACACCATCAGCCGCTCGCCGGGAAAGTCCGGGGAGGCGATCTCGGCTACTGCATCCGGAACCAGCGCCTCGAGAGTAAGCACCGGCGGGGCACCCCTGGCCAGCTTGCGAATATCGGCGCTCGTGAGCGCCGAGATCCAGTCCAGCCCGGCAGGGGCCAGATCCTCGCGGATGCGGGCGGTGGTGATCATCCCCCTATCACCCGCCAGCGCCACCCTCTCGATGCCGAAGCGGGCCTGGATCTTCTTAACCTGGCTGGCCAGCGTCGAAGGATCGGCGGTATTGCCCGAAAACACCTCGATGGCCACCGGGCAGCCATCCTGTGCGCAGAGGAGCCCATATGTGATCTGCCTCTTGCCGGGCTTGCCATCGCGGCCATGGCCGAATTCGGCCAGGGGACATTGCTTGCCCTCCAGGCAGGAGGATGAGACATCATGGAGAATGAGCGTCCCGCCCGAGAGATGCCGCCGGGCCAGGGACCGCTCGATCCAGGGCTGGCGGGACAAGAGCCAGTCCAGCATGGCCGGCATCTCGGCGCCACTGACCTCGCCGAGATCCAGCAGGGCCCCGAGGGAACTGGTGGCACTCTCGGGCGAGAGCTGCCTGGCGGTGGCCAGCTTGGAGGATGGCGAGATGATCCTCGAGACGATGGCGGCCAGGGCCAGAGAGCGCATGCGGGAGCGGCTGCGATGCAGGATGCGCTCGAGGCCGAGCCCGCGGGCCATGCCCAGCACCGCGGACGCAGCCCCATGCGGCAGCGAGCGCTCCACATTCAGGATATCCTCGATCCTCTCACATGCGATCGCACCCCTCAGAAGCGCCTTCATGCCTTCGACCAGATGCGGCGGGAAATGGCTCAGATTGGCGATGGTCTTCTTGCGGATCCGGGTTCCCTCGCGCCAGGCGTGTCGCATGAGGATGGCCGGCTTGCCGGACTGGTTGGGAACCCGTTCGATATTGAAAGCCATGACCGCGATCCATTATGGGAACAACATCTGTACCCATCATGCTCGTTTCAACTATGAAGTCAAGCCAGAAATGGCCAATAATAAGGACACATTCCGCCAAACTTGGGTAATCCATCCAGGCGACCGATATCCGACACTGATCAGATCATGGGAACAAAAATCCACTTATGGGTCGCTGAATCGAGAGAGTCCTCCCGCCATATCAACGGGTTACGCGCGAAAATCCCTCTGGAAGTTCCGGGTAATGGCCGAGGCCGCCGCCGATCTGGCAGTGAACATCCTCGATGGCGAGGAGTTGTCTTCTGACTGGATCAACGGCCAGGTCAACAATCAGTTCATGGATGTGCCGGCGGCATTCCTGCCCGTCAACAACGTCACCATCGACAACGTGGCCGATGTCGAGGATGCCGGGCTCTATACATGGGAACAGATCTGCAAGGGAGCGGAAGACACGCAAATCTGCCAAGACAACATGTAGGTCCCGTCAACAGTACTTTTGCCGGCGCCTATTCCAGCATGGCGCCGGCTTTTCTATAATCAACCGCATGAGCCAATCGATCCTGAGCCTCAAGGGCATCTTCAAGTCATTCGGCGGCGTCAAGGCGTTGGTTGATGTCTCGCTTGATCTCGTGCCGGGAGAGGTGGTGGCGCTTGTCGGTGACAATGGTGCCGGCAAGTCGACCCTGGTCAAGGTCATGGCCGGTGTTCTCAGGCCGGACCGGGGAAAGTACTTTTTCGAAGGGAAAGAGGTGCTCGTGCACGGCCCCGCCGAAGCATCGGCGATGGGTGTGCAGACGGTGTATCAGGATCTTGCCCTGTGCAACAATCTCGATGCTGTCCAGAACCTGTTTCTCGGCCGCGAGCTGACCGGACCATGGTGGAGTGGTTACCGGATTGGCCGCGCCGAATGCGAAAGGAAAACCAGGGGGCGTCCTGAAACGGATGCGGCTCGACAATATTTCGCTGGATCGACATGTCGGCGCCATGTCCGGCGGCCAGCGTCAGAACATTGCCATCGCCCGCTCGATCCTCTGGGAACCGAAGGTCGTGCTGCTCGATGAACCTACCGCCGCTCTCAGCCATGCGGCCGCCGAACAGGTCGGAATCCTGATCCGGGAACTGGCTGACCACGGGATGGCGGTCCTGGTCATCAGTCATGACATTCACAATTTCGTCCTCGAGAATTCCGACCGGATCGAGGTGCTGCGCCTGGGACGCAATCAGGCAAGCTTCGTCTCCAGCGACGTCACTGGCGAGCAGGTGGTCAACTCGATGGTGGGCGGGACCAGGAGCCGGTCTCCGGCGGGCTGATGATGGAGTCACGAAGATGACCGACACGCCGGAGGTCCCGCTGGTTCAGACCAGGCGCAGCCTTGCCGAGCGTCTCGGTGCGGAATTGAGGTTCGTGCCCGTTGCGATCGGGTTGGTGACGCTGGTCCTCTTTTTTGCAACACAAAGCGATGTGTTCCTGACCAGCCACAACCTGAACAATCTGCTCGTCCAGTCTACCGTGACCGGGATCATTGCGCTGGGGCTTGTCTTTGTACTTCTTGTCGGTGAGATCGATCTTTCGGTTGCGGCAATATCCGGGGTGGCCTCGGTACTGATGGGCATGCTGGTCGTCGATTCCGGATGGCCGATACTGCTTGCAATCGCCGCCGGAGTTGCCATTGGTGCGGCATCAGGGCGCTGGATCACGCTCCTGGCTGTGCCCTCCTTTGTTGTCACGCTCGGTGTCGGGCTGGTATTGAACGGCACCCAGCTGGTACTTCTCCCCAACACCGGCCGGTACAACCTCCTCAACACGGGCGTCGAAAAGCTGGCTGCAACGAATGTGTCGGGCTCCATGGCCTGGCTGCTTGTATTGGTCGGCATCGCTCTTTTCGCATTGGTTCGCGTAACCTCGGTCCGTGCTCGTCTTCGTGCCGGGCTGCCGGCATCGACTGTTGGCGGCGTCGTAATTCCCGTGGCGATCGTTGCATTGCTCCTGGTGGCCATGCTGATGTTCCTGGAAAACCTCCGCGGGCTGCCGATGCCCGTGATCCTGTTCATCTCCCTGCTTGGCGTCATGTCCTACATAAGCAGTGAAACACGCTTTGGCCTGTACTTGTATGCAATCGGCAACAATGCGGAAGCGGCGCGTCGCGCCGGCATCAAGGTCGAGCGCATCAAGATCATGGCATTCGCCATTGCCGGCGGGATGGCAGCATTTGGAGGCATCCTTTCGGCAAGCCGGATTCTGGGAGTTTCGGTTTCCTCGGGAGGAGGTGTTGGTGGCGGTGCCCTGCTGCTCGAATCAATCGCCGCCGCGGTGATCGGCGGAGTCAGTCTGTTCGGTGGCCGCGGTCACGTTGTCGGGGCCCTGTTCGGAGCCCTGATCATTGCAACCGTCTCCAACGGGTTGAACCTGATGGGTGTTGCCAACGAGGCACGGCTGATCGTCACCGGATTGCTGCTGGTGATTGCGGTCTCGATCGACCGTGGAATCGAGAGGATTGCCGCCCCGGGATCGTAGTCGAACCGATCCGGCTCGTCGGAGCCACGATGCAGGGCCGCGCCTTGCAGCCCTTCGAGGTCGGCACAGCCGAACCAGTACCCGGGACCCGGGGTCTTTCAATGGTACACTGTTGACTCGACGTTGGCATAGTCTCGCATGGCCCGGTAGTTTTCGACGAAGAGTGACAGGATGAGGTATCCTTCCCAGAGTTTGTGCGTTCCCGGCATGGGCTGGCGAGCAGACGGGATGAAGCCGGCGAGTCGCGCGGTGCCGACCGCGAACTCGGCGATCGCCTGGTCCGGGTCGGGCGGGCCGCGCTGTCTTCGATGGTTCGGCTTGGCCATGTGCACGGCGAGGACATGGATCTCGTCCAGGTGGACGATCGTTCTCGCCGGCGTGTCGGGCGCGCTCCGCGCGAGTCGTTCGACGGACATGACGGTGCAGGCGGTTATGGCGTCGAAGGCCAGGCACCTGCGCAAATCGTCGGCGGCATTCAGCCTGCGGTCCTTGATCCGCGTCCCGGTCTTCAGGGCCGCGAACCACTCCTCGATCAGCCATCTCTTCTCGTACCACCCGGCGATACGCAGCGCGTTCTGCGCCGTCGGCTCGCCCTCGGTGGTCAGGAGCAGCCAGTCGAGCGGTTTCTTTCCTTTCGGCGGGTCGGGCTCAAGCACGCGCACGGCGAGCATGCGCAGGGGGGCCGTGTCCTTCGGCAGGTCCTGAGGCGGGACGAGATCGACCAACCCGGCCCGCAGCTCGAGCTTCACGCCCTTGCGTCCCTTGCGCTTCCGGGGCCCGCCGCAGGCTTCGATGTCGATCCTCTTCACGGCGACGACATCAAGCCCGGCCGCGTGCTTGAGCAGCTCCTCCAGCCCGCCTTCCGCCGTGAGGACCCGCCGCCTGGCCGAACGGCTGGCGCGGACCAGAAGGCCGGCGCCGTCGGGAAGGTCGGCAGCGGCGCAGCCTTCCGACATGAGCGCCCAGATGTCGCCCTCCCGGTCGCAGAGGGCCACGACGCGGGTCCGCTCACAGGCGGCCGCCAGCTCGGCAGCCTTGCCGAGACCGTCCAGCCGGCGTCCGCTTTCCTCGCCTTCCACCGCCGTCCCTTTCTCCACCGGGCGGAAGTCGGCATCGAGATGGAAGACCCCCAGCGCGCAGCCGCCCTCGCTGAAGGCGACGCCGAAATGCGCCGCCAGCCCGGTGCTGCCGGATGCGCCGCCGCCGATGGGGGCAAGACCCTCCGTCGCCTTCAGCCCGCTGTAGTTCAGCACCGTCGTGTCCTGCACCGCGAGTACGACGGGCCGGCGGCGGCAGCGCTCGGTCATCGCCTCCTGGTGGGGCTCAAGAATGTCCTGCACGCCGACCCTCGGATTGGACAGGAACCTGTACGCCGCCTTCTGCTCCGCCTCGCCGGGAAAGATCACCGGAAGCGGCGCTCCGGGGCGCGCACACCAGGCCCCGCCCATCATCACCAGGCGTTCGCGCACGCGCCCGTCGCTGTGCCCGCTGCGTCCGTATTCGCGCTCCGCCCATGTCGGATCCTCCCTTGCCACGAGAGGCGGGCCGGCGCCGATCACCCGTTCCGGCTCACGCCCGAGTGCCTCCCGCCATCCCGCCGACAGCGGCTTCACATGCACCCGCGGCCCCTTGCCCGGCTTCGGCTCCCTGCAGCACGTCCAGCCCGCCGCCCGGTAGCTGAACCCCGTATGCGCCGGGCCCACATGGCTGCAGGCCAGGCACGGGCGGACACCGTAGCGCCCCTCCCGGTCATCGGCAACGCGGGAGGCGAGCAGGCAGAGCGCGAGCGAGGCAAGCCCGTGGACGCGCACCCCGGGAAGGATCAGGAACCGATCGTTGTCGACCACGCGCCCGATATTGGCGTCCCGCGCCGCCTGCGACCAGCCGATATGGAGGTCGCGCGCCTTGTGGTGCCAGGAGGCGGCGCCGACGGTGAAGCCGCCGAGGATGCCGTGTTCGGACGACCGGAGCCAGTAGCGGATGCGCCCGCCGGGACAGGCGGCGTCGCCCCCGGGATGGTGCGTGGCCATCATCGAGCGCGCCAGGCCCTTCTCCCCATCGGCGACCGGAGCCAGGTCGACTTCGCCAAGATCGTCGAGGGAGCATGACAGCACCCTGTCCGGGTAATCCGGCGACGGAGCCAGGGACCCCGCACCGATCGAACCCATCGGCAGGGCCTCCGGCAGAGGCAGGCCGAGGGCAGAGGACAGCTTCGGCAGAACGGCCCGGGCCGAGGCGAGGCACAGCTCCCCCTTCGCGTTCCGCCAGTCCTCGCGCTCGCAAAGCTCCCGAGCCAGGGAGGTCCGGGTGCAGTCCCCGGCTCCCAGCGTCGCCTTCAGCCAGAGGGCCGTGCCGGAAGCGATGGAGTGGACGCCCCCTCCGAACGGCGTCAAGATGCGCCGGAGAAAACGCCAGTCCAGCTGCGCGTGAAATCGACGGAGGAAACGTCCATGGAACACACTACCATCATCGGCATCGACATATCAAAGCGAAGCTTCCAGCTTCACGGTGCAACTGCAGACGGCCAGCCGGTCTTCCGCAAGACGGTCTCGCGCGGCAGGTTCCTGGCCTTCCTCTGCAAGCTGCCATCCTGCCTGGTGGTGATGGAGGCCTGCGGCGGTGCCCGTCACCGGGGCCGCCAGATCATCGGATTTGGCCACGAGTGCAAGCTGATCCCGCCGGTCTACGTGAAACCCTTCGTCAAGCGCCAGAAGAATGACCGGAACGACGCAGCAGCGATCGCCCGCACCGCTCAGCGCCCGACCATGCGCTTCGTGGCGGTGAAACCCGAGGAGGCCCAGGCCGATGCCATGCTGTTTCGGACCCGGGCACTCATGGTCCGGCAGCGCACGCAGACCATCAATTCGCTCCGGGGCCACCTGGCCGAATTCGGCGTGGTGGCGCCGAGGGGCGTGGCCGGTGTCGTGAAGCTTCGGCAGGAGCTGGCGGAAGTACAGGAGCCACCACCCGAGCAGGTGGCAGCGCTGGCCGAGCTGCCGTTCACGCGGATCGCCTCGCTCTCCGGGCAGATCACCGGCCTCGAGCAGCAGATCCGGGTCCGGGCCAGGGAGCGAGACGAGTTCAGGCGGCTGATGACCATCCCGGGCATCGGTCCGGTCCGCGCCATGGCCGTGCATGCCTTCGCACCGCCGATGGCGAGACCCTGTGGCCGGGACTTCGCGGCCCGGGCCCTGCCGACACCCCGGGAGCAGCGGCCGGCCGGCAGCTTTTCGGGCGGATCACCAGGATGCGGCAGCGGGATTTCGGGCAGTTGCCGGTTCCCGGTGAGGCCGCGGTGCCCGGGCATCGGCGAGAGAGCGAGGTGCAGGGTGATCCCCGGCTGGCGAGGATGATCGCCGGGAAGCCGCCGAAGCTGGTGGCGGTGGCGCTTGCCGGCAGGATGGCGCGCATGATCTGGGCGCTGTCGGTGAAGAACGAGGATTACCGGGCACCGGCGGCGATGGCCGCGGCGGCGTGACTGCCTGGAAACGAAAGCTGCCGGGAAAGGAGAGGCTCTACTTCCCGGAACGGAATACCGGGTGCTGCAGGCACGGCCCTGACGGCCTGATCTGCGGATGATCCCGGTTGGTGCGGTGAGGACGACAGACAACATAGGGGCAAAAGGTCATTGAAGACGGGGTCGGAAAAACCAGCACCTGACGCAGGGCTTCGAGCCCGTGGAAGCGATTTGGATCCGATCCACGAACACCATACGGGCCCGCGGCGAATGAATGCTGCATCGAGAGGCCGGACATACGACCGTACCTTGACCGCATGCCACATGATGTCTGAAATCCAGCTTGCACTACCGGGGGCGTCCACATACGTAATGTCGAAGACCGATTCTCATCGAACCAAGGCCAAAACGTCAATAACCTCGAGTCAACCGTGTCCTATTGAAAGCTCCGGGGTGGTTGGCCGGGACTTCTCCCTGCCGTGTCGATTCCATCGTGATCGTCGCTCTCTTGTCCCTGGCCTGCATGGATTTCCGGCTGGCGACACGGAGCCGGATCGGCTGGCGCGCGGGCGGCCGCGTGGCCAAAGTGACCTGATGGGTTCACTCCGGAATTGCCTTCATGCACCCGGAGCGTAGTTGACCTTTACCGGGCGGTTTTCACGGGTGGAGAGCAAGGCGGCCTCGCTGAGGATCAAGGCTCGGCGTCCGTCCTCGAAAGTGACGTTTGGAGCCGTTCCGGATTTGAGGCAGTCGATGAAGTCGCGGATCTCGGCTTCGTACGCGGCCTTGTAGCGCTCGATGAAGAAGTGGAGAAGTTGCTCCTTGCGGGCGGTTCCTTCGGAGGAATACCGCACCGCCTCATTCGGACGGCAATTGTCCGAACGCACCATGCCTTCTGCTCCAAAGGCTTCCACCCGCTGATCGTATCCATAATTGGTGCGCCGGGAATTATTGATATGAACCAGCGCACCGGACTCCGACCGCATGACAATCATCGCCGTATCAACATCGTTCAGTTCGGCAAAGATCGGGTCGACCCGGTTCTCGGCCATGGCAAAGACCTCGACGGGTTCGTCCTTGCCGAGAATGAACCGCGCCATGTCCGTGTCGTGAATTGTCGTGTCACGAAAAAGCCCGCCGCATGCTTCCAATATGGGGCGCGGCGGCGGTGGTCCCGGGTCACGACTGGTGATGATCAGGAGTTCGAGCGGACCGATTTCACCGGATGCGACCGCCTGCTGGACTGCCCGATGACTGGGATCATAGCGTCGGTTGAAGCCAAGCTGCACCGGGACATCATGGTCTTCGAGCTTCTCGCGACACATCTCGACCTTGGCCAGATCGACATCGATCGGCTTTTCGCAAAAGACCGGTTTCCCGGCGGCGGCGGCAAGCAGTATCAACTCGACATGGGTGTTGGTCGGGGCGGCGATCAGCACGGCATCCACATCGTCTGCCTCGAGCACATCTTCGACATCGCCTGTCGCCCGGCCACCGACACGCGATGCTGTCGACTCGGCGCGTGCAAGATCGATGTCGAAACACCAGCTAACGGACGCATCCGACTGGGACGCCACCAGACCGGCATGCATGTCACCTATGCGCCCGGTGCCGATAATTCCGAAACGGTACATGATGCTCAGCCCCCGATTTGCCTCGTGGCCGAAGGGTCGCGTGAATTGTCGATAGCGGGCAATGCAAATTCTGTCCAGTTTGGGACCTTTCGGTGGCCCAATGCACCGGAGTTGCGCCACGGAACCATCATCTCGTTGAATCCACGCCGATTTTCAAGCATGGCGCAAATCCAGTATGGAACAATTCCGGGCCCCTGCCCTGTTGCGCTTCGGCGTGGAAGCAGGGAGCTGCTCACCACATTTCCCCACCAGGCATGTTACCCGGGGGGTGAGCCGTTTCCTCACCACGAAAACGTTTCACCACCTCGAGCATGACTTCGGCCGCTATGCCGATATCGGCATAGCGGCCATGGCAAGACCACGCTGGCCAGCGTGCTGGCTGTCTTCAACCTGACCACCCTCTTGATGCAGAGCGCCTGCGAGATGGTCTGCAACCGATGGCGCGCGGCGCGCGATACGGTGGGTGGCGCGCGACCAGATGCTGGACCACATGAAGGTCATTGCCTGCTACGCCGTATTCCGGGACCGGGACGAACTCTGCCGACCATCGTCACCAACGAGCTTCCGGAGCGCCCTCCGTGAAACACCGCCGGCACCATGTGCCGGTCACACAGGCCCTCGAACAGAGACTGAATCAACTGAAAGTCAGGACATGAGCGAATGATTGGAATTGCTGGAGACATGGGTCAACTCTTGTCAATACATCGGTTGCCTCGTATAGAAACATGGGTTGAATTGAACCGAAGGCAATCTCGATTGCCGATTTGTGGAAGTAGTCTCTGACAGCGAGTCTAAATGCAACAGAATGTCCATGCAGGGGTGCCGTCAGCCCAAGGGACAACAGGAGGAACTCATGAATTCAAGTGCTCGTTTTCCAGGTAGCGGGATGCAGATGCCGATTTCCCGCCGGCGGGTCATTAAGTCCGCAACCGCACTGGCCGGCGTTGGCATCATGGCATCAAGCGCGTCCCGATTGTTGGCTGCCACATTCGAGGAGATGAGTTCGCAGTGGACGTCTGCGGATATCGACTGGAGATCCCAGGAGGGCAAGACAATCGTCCTGAATGCGGTCCAGCACCCATGGACCGACGCCATCACGCCGCTGGTGCCCTTGTTCACTGAACTGACAGGGGTGAATGTGGACATTCAGACACAGTCCGAAACCGAGTATACGGCGGAACTGCCGGTCAAGCTGGGCGCCGGTAATCCGACTCCGGACGTATACATGGTGTGGGCTATCGGGCAGGCGATAACTGCGGGATGGCTCGAGCCGCTCGACGGGTTCTATGCAAACGACCAGCTGAGCGACGCCGAATGGTGGAACGACGGTGACCTTTTCCCGTCGGCAGTTTCGTTCCAGACCTGGTCTGACGGCGTTCGTTACCTGATGCCGATCACCGCAGAATCACAGATACTCTTCATCAACCAGCCATTGCTGGAGGAAAAGGGCCTGTCAGTCCCGACAACGATGGAAGGGCTGATGGACACTGCAGTCGCTTTGAACAGCGACGAAGTTGCCGGCATCGCCATGCGGGCGAAGTCCACTGGAGACAGCACATGGCCAGCTGGCGGCTTCATCTTCTCTTATGGCGGAGCAATCATTGATCTCGACGGCAATGTCGTTATCAATTCGCCCGAAGCGGTTGCTGCCATGGACTCCTACGGAGGACTGCTGAACAAGGCCGGACCGGTTGGAATCAGCAGCTACCAGTGGGTCGAGTGCCTGAATGACTTCATGGCCGGCGCAGTGGCCATAGGGTGCGATTCATCCAACTTCGCGACCGACATCGCAAATCCGGACAAGAGCGTAGCCGCCGGCAAGACCGTCTATGCCACGTTGCCGCAGGCGGGCGATATGCCGATCAAGCCGAACATGTGGCACTGGAATGCCGGCATCAACTCGAATTCTGCCAACAAGGAAGCGGCCTGGCTGTTCCTGACATGGGCAGAATCACTGCCGACCTGCCTCCTGTCCTCTGCGGCCGGTCTGGCCACACCGCGCGCATCCGCCTGGGCTTCCGATGCATTCCAGGACCGCTTCGGTGCTCAGGCCGCAGATACGGCCCTCGCAAGCCTGAAGGCGGGAGACGGCGACCTGTTCAAGGCAACCTGGTTCCACCCGAAGGGCCCCCAGATCCTGGATGCGTTCGGAATAGCCCTGAACCAGATCGCCACGGGAGCCAGCGACGCCAAGTCCGCAATGGATGCGGCGGCCGCGAAGATCGAGGCGGCTCTCGGCGCCTAGATTGCATCGGACGGGATTGCAGCACCCCGAGTTCTGGCCGGCCACCTGGAGTCAATTCGACATTATGGTGGCCGGCCGTTCACCTGCAGTGAATTCCCGCAGGAGCTCCAAATCGAAATGACTTCACCGGCAGGCCGCGCCCGCAGGCGATTTGTTATACTGATGCTTACGCCGGCAACTGTCTTGCTGCTGGGGCTGACACTTGTTCCATTTCTTGTCAGTCTGGCGTTTTCGTTTTCAAACCTGTCCCTGGTCACACCCGACGACTTTGCCTACATCTGGTTCGACAATTTCGGCCGGATGTCTCGAAGTCCTGAATTCTGGAACGCGCTGTGGATCACCGTCTTGTTCACGGTCGCGGCGGTCACTGTCGAACTGGTTCTCGGCGTGGGAATTGCGGTTCTCCTGCACTACGAGTCGCGAGCAGTACCCGCACTGCGCCTGATCTACCTTCTCCCGCTTGCGATCACACCTGTTGCTGCCGTGTTCACGTTTCGCATCATGCTGAATCCCAGCCTCGGCGTGTTGAATTATCTCCTCAGGCAAATGGGCCTGCCGCCGCAGGATTGGCTCGGCACGCCCGGGATGGCGCTCGCGACGCTTGTGGCCGTTGATGCATGGCAATGGACGCCGTTCATCCTCCTGATCGCTGCAGGCGGACTCGCCGCGATGGATGAAGAACCGCTTGAAGCGGCACAAATGGATGGGGCGGGTCCATTTGCCATCTTCTTCCATCACACGCTGCCGATGCTCTTCCCCTACCTGGCTGTGGCAGTGGTGTTCCGCAGCATCGACGCGTTCAAGACCTTCGACACGATCTTCGTTCTGACCGGTGGCGGACCGGGTATCGCAACGCGCACCCTCAATCTCCTGGCCTACAAGCATGGGCTTGAGTTTCTGGAGATGGGCTATGCAGCCGCCATCGCCATAATCATGTTGATCATGACGATTCTGTTCAGCCAGGTGTTCCTGAGGCACATCGACATGCTTCGACCGAAAGCGGCATTGTAGGTGGGCCAATGAGCAAGGCGGCACGCCAGCAGATGCGGCAACTCACCCTTGCGGTCAGGTTTGGGCGATTTCTCCAACCCTGGATCAGGAGACTGGTGCTGTGGATTTTTGCCCTGTGGTGCCTGTTTCCGATCTACTGGCTGTTCACGATGAGCCTCAAGCGGCAGGTGGATGCAATATCGCGCAAGCCCAAGTTCATATTCCAGCCGATCTGGGACAACTACCTCAATGTACTCGGCAGCGGCGAGGTGTGGCTCTATTTTCAGAATTCACTCATCGTTGCATTGGGCACGACCGCGCTCTCCTTGGTACTCGGAGTACCCACTGCATATGTTCTGGCACGCTACCGGTTCGCCGGAAACGCCGATTTCGGTTTCTGGATTCTGACCACCCGCATGACACCGCCCGTGGCCATGCTGATTCCATTTTTTGTCGTCTATATCCGCTCCGGCCTTTTTGATTCTCATCTTGGCCTTGTCTTCGCGCACACTGCAATCACGATGTCGATAGTGGTCTGGCTGATGAAGGGGTTCTTTGAGGACCTGCCGCAGGAACTCGAGGAAGCAGCCTTCATGGATGGAGCCACCTACTATCAGGCCTTCCGGCAGATCTGTCTTCCTGTTGCACTGCCTGGAATTGCGGCCGTGGCAATCCTCACATTCCTTTTTTCATGGAATGAATTCCTGTTTTCTCTGGTCCTTGCAGACCGCGTTCAAACAGTACCGGTCGGGCTCTACAACTTTGTCGGCTACCAGCAGATTCGCTGGGGCGAACTGACTGCCTCGGCGGTCATCATGCTGGCACCGGTTCTCCTGTTCGTCTTTGTCTTCCAGAGACAGCTTGTTCGCGGCCTGACATTGGGAGCAATAAAATGAAGCACAGGCTGCTGCTGGCCGAGATCACCTCTGGTGTCCAGGTGATCCGTTCACCGTCCATGTCGATCAGCAGGGTTGCAACGGCAACCACGAAGGCAAGCGTGGAACGCGACTTGCATTTGCTGCGGCGCGTCCCGCTTGACGGGTTCTGCAATGCCCGTCCATGATCCGGATACACTCCACGGAATCCACGCTGTGGTCTACGCGCTCTTTGATGAAAGCGGACATCTGAACCGGAATGCAATGCTCCGACAGGTCGAAGTCTGTTTGGCGGCAGGTGTACACGGATTGGTGGCGCTTGGCCTGGCAACCGAGGCCTCCAAGCTTTCCGAAGACGAGAAACTCTCGCTGCTGGAATGGGTGGCCCAGGCAAATGCGGGCCGGGTTCCCTTGGCAATTACGATTTCAGGTTCATCCGCCGGAGAACAGACCAGGCAGGCAAGGCATGCCGAGCGATGCGGAGCGGATTGGCTGATCCTGCAGCCGCCGGCAGCCGGGCATTACTCGGTTTCCGAATATCTTGACTTCTACTGCACAGTTGCCGGAACGACCGAATTGCCCGTCGCAATCCAGAATGCACCGGCCTTTCTCGGACGCGGGCTGACCATTGAGGACATTGTCGTTCTTCGAGATCGCTGTCCGAACTTTCAATTGATCAAGGCGGAAGGCTCGGCAGTGGAGACCGCGGCCCTGATCGAACGAACAGGCAGAACCCTGCCCGTGTTCAACGGCCGCGCAGGGCTGGAGCTCGTTGACAATCTCGACATCGGATGCAGGGGCCTGATTCTGGCTCCGGATTGCATCGACTACACGGTGTTGGCATACAACCGGCACCGGAAGGGAGAAGTGGACGAGGCAAACTCGATCTATCGCAGGATTGCTCCTGCCATCATTTTCGAGATGCAGGGCATCGAGACCCTGGTTTGCTACGGCAAACGGCTGTTTGGTGAACGCGCCGGTTTCAAGATTTTTGACCGGTCACCTGCTCTCAGGCCCTCACCGGAAGGTTTGCGGCTCGTTCGAAAATATGCGGCCGAGCTTGGTCCCTTGAACGAAATGCGTTGCCGGACCGAATCGGCATGATTGTTCGGTTGGCAGTCGGCATTTCCCGGAGTTGAAGGATTGGCAGAGATCGTTCTCAAGAACATAGAAAAGCGCTGGGGACAGTTCACCGCAGTGAGGAACCTCAACCTGGCGGTGATGAACCGGGAGTTCCTTGTCCTGCTGGGCCCGTCGGGCTGCGGCAAGACAACGACGCTGCGCATGATTGCCGGGCTCGAGTCCGTCACTTCGGGAGATATCTTCATAGATGGTGTTCGGGTAAACGACAGGCCAGCACGCGACCGCGACATTGCGATGGTATTCCAAAACTATGGTCTCTATCCGCACCTGACGGTCCGCGAGCATATTGCCTATCCACTGAGGCTCCGGAAAGTGGGCGAGCCGGAGCTCGGCAACCGAATTCTGGCGGCTGCCGAAAAGGTGCACCTCGGAGACTTTCTCGACCGCCGTCCGCGTTCACTGTCAGGAGGACAACGACAGCGAGTAGCCCTGGCCAGGGCCATTGTACGGACGCCGAACCTGTTCCTGATGGATGAGCCGCTTTCCAACCTGGACGCAATATTGCGCGTTTCCATGCGTGCCGAACTCAAGCATCTCCATCACGAACTCGAAACCACCACAGTCTACGTCACGCACGATCAGATCGAGGCCATGACCATGGCTACACGTGTTGTTGTCATGAACAACGGAATGGTCGCCCAAATCGGCACGCCCGAGCAGATATACGGCGATCCCGACAACCTGTTCGTGGCAACCTTCATTGGATCGCCACCCATCAACCAGATGAGAGGACAGTTGTCGAACGGAACCTTCCGGACCGGTTCGGCCACTTTGGACGGATTTGGAGAAGAGCTTTCCGGTGATGCAATTTTGGGAGTCCGGCCGGAGAACGTCTCCATCGAGGGCAGAAATCCGGATTTCATCGGCGTCGTATTTGCCGTTGAATACACTGGTTCGGACCTGCTGATCGTCACCGAAGTTGGCGATGATCGGATCACTCTGGTCGGGGACCTGGCCAGGCGTCCGGACATCAACGAGAAAATCGGCCTGAGAATCGACCGTGAAGAGACCTTCCTGTTCGATGCCCGGTCTGAAACGAGGATGAGGACGCGCTCTTGATTTCCTTGCCGAAATCGAAGCTGCCGGACGGGAGAGCAGGGTGGATTACGACTACATAATTGCGGGCGGCGGTTCATCGGCCTGTGTTGCGGCTACGGGCCTGGTGCGTGACTTCGGCGCACGTGTCCTGTTGATCGAAAGAGGGCCCGCGCGCACGAACTGGCTCATGCGCATGCCAGCAGGGTACATGAAATACCTTGCACGTGACGATTTCCTGGAAATGCACCAGACCGTCCCGCAGGAACAACTCGACGGTCGGGCACCGATAGTGCCCCAGGCCAAGGTGCTGGGCGGGGGCAGCGCGGTCAACGCAATGGTCTACATGCGCGGACAGCAGGAAGACTATGATGGCTGGGACTCATTTCTGGGCGGCGGCTCGGGCTGGTCATATGCCGACATGCTGCCACACTTCAGACGGCTCGAACGCAATACCAAATTCAACAACGAATACCATGGAATCAGCGGCGGTCTCTGGGTGTCGGATCCAGGCTACACGGTCGAAATGACTGATGCTTTCGTATTGGCGGCACAAGGGTGCGGGATTTCCTACAATCCCGATTTCAACGGCGAACGGCAGTCCGGTGTGGGACTGATGCAAAACACGATCGGCAGGAACAAACGCTGCGATGCCGTCCAGGCATTCCTGTCTCAGGTGCAGGGCAATCCCGATCTTGAGGTCATCACCGGGGCACTGGTTTCACGAATCGTCATCGAGAACGGCCGCGCTGTCGGAGTCGAGTACAGCCAGGGCGGAAAGGCAACCACCGTCCGGACCGAAGGTGAAGTTCTGGTTGCAACCGGCACCTACAACACTGCGAAACTGCTAATGCTCTCCGGAATTGGTCCGGCAGACCAACTCGGTCAACATGGCATCAAGTGCGTAGCCGACCTGGCCGGTGTCGGTGAAAACCTGCAGGATCACCACGAAGTGCCCCTGATTTGTTCAATGAACAGGCCGACTGGCTACTACAGGCAGGATCGCGGTTGGCGGATGGTCCGCAACGGACTGCAGTTCCTGCTTTTCGATTCCGGCCCGGTATCGACAATTGGAGTGGAGGCCTGTGCCTTTCATGATCCCGACGGAGGAAAACGCCCCACGATTCAGCTGTATTGTGCGCCCATCGTCTATCTTGATCGTGACTTTACCGACCTGAAACCAACCCATGGGGTCACGCTGACGTCATGCCTGCTGCGACCGAAGGCTCGGGGAACGGTCAGGTTGAAGTCGGCGAATCCTTTCGACAAGCCGGTGGTCGACTGCAATTTCTTCGGTGACCCGGACGATCTTCGGTTGACGATCAAGGCAGTGGAGTTCGCACGTGACGTGCTTGCGACTGAACCGACGGCTTCGCTGATTTCCGGTGAATTGCTTCCGGGCAAGGACACGACAACCAAGGATGGCCTTCGCACCTACTGCAACAGGACAGTGAAGACCAACTACCACCCGGTCGGCACGGCACGCATGGGCAGGGACAACGACCCGATGGCTGTAGTTGATACTCGCTTGCGCGTGCGTGGCATCGACGGTCTGCGCGTTGTGGACTGCTCCGTCATGCCATTCATTCCTTCGGGCAACACGAATGCTCCCGCAATGGCTGTGGCAGATCGGGCAGTATCGATCATCCGGAACCAGAACCTGCCGAAATGACAATACACGAACTCGAGAAGACTTCCCCATTGGTGGAACGGATCATCGACATGCTCGGTCGCCGGATCGTGCATGGCGTCCTCGCACCAAACGCCTCGCTTCCAACCGAAAGTGAAATTGCAAGATCCGCGGGGGTCGGTCGAAACGTGGTCCGGGAAGCCTCGAAGGTGCTCGGGTCCATGGGCCTGTTGCACATCACGCAGGGCTCTGGCACCAGGGTTCGACCTCGGCACAGTTGGAACTACCTGGACCAGCGCGTGATCGGATGGGCAATGGAATCCGATGAACTGCGAGACGGATTGATAGACGAGTTGAGCACACTCCGTTTCATCGTCGAACCCGAGGTGGCGGCATTGGCCGCGGAACTTGCAAGCACAACGGAAATACTCCGCTTGTTCGAAGCCTGTGAAGAGATGGAGGCAAACAAGGAAATCCCGGAAAAGGCAGTAGAGGCAGACATCCTTTATCACCGCCGCATGTTTGCCGCTGCCCACAACAAGTTCCTTTCCACGCTTCTGCAGACGGTTGTCGTTGTGTTGAGGGCCAATTTCGAGCTGGCGATCAAGGCGCAATGCGAATTCATCGAATTCCTGGAAGAACACCGGCTGGTCGCGGAAGCAATCAACAACAGAAACCCGGACGAGGCGCGATCGTGCATGAAGAACCTGCTCGGTAACAACGAGCGCCACCTGACCGAAATGCGCGCAGCCCTCTCATCCAGGAATTCCCGTCGAAACTGATGGTTGACCGCTGTTCGTTACTGCCGGGAAACCGGTGATGGCCCGGGCACTGGAGGCGCGCTGCCTGGACCTGCTTTGCGAACTCGGCCTCGCTTCGGAGGGCGATCCTGTCGATGTCGTCCCGTTTGACGGCGGAGTGGCCTCCGACATCGCTCGCGTGGATGTTGCCGGTCAGACTTTTTGCGTGAAGTTTGCGCTTGAAAAGCTGAAGGTTGCGGAGGAATGGCATGTGCCAGTCCACCGAAACCGGGCAGAATACGCGTGGCTGGAATTCGCGGCCTCCGTCGACCCGTCTTCGGTTCCTCGCCTTTACGGACAGTCAGGCACAGGATTCGTGATGGAGCATGTTGCTTCGCCCGATGCCTTCCTGTGGAAGGACGAATTGCTGTACGGGATACCCGACATCCGACATGCGGTCTCGGTGGCGGATATCCTGGCGAGAATTCACGCAGCCTCGGTCAATTCCATTCATTGCCAGAACAGCTTTCGGAATCATGACGACTTTCTGGCAATCAGAATCGAGCCATACCTGATCTTTGTTGCCTCAAGGCACCCGGACCTGGCCCGGCAACTGAATGCAATTGGCGAAGGACTTTACCGATCGCGACAAGCACTTGTACATGGTGATGTCAGCCCGAAGAACATACTCTTTCGGGGGAATTGCCCGGTCTTGCTTGATGCCGAGTGCGCAACAATGGGTGATCCGGCATTCGACGTGGCATTCTGCCTGAATCATCTGGCCCTGAAGTCCATCCACAGGCCGGACCAGCGCGACGTGTTGATGGATGCAGCAACCGGGTTCTGGTTGACTTATGCTGCCGGAATTGCCTGGGAACCGTGTGACGCCCTGGAAGGACGCGCGGCGGCGCTGTTGCCGGTTCTGCTGCTGGCTAGAATTGATGGCAAATCGCCAGTGGAGTACCTCTCCAGGGAGAATCAGGACAGGATACGTGACTTGGCCAAACCCCTTATCCGGAAACCACCGGCACGACTTGATGACGTCCTGACCGTTGTCCGACAGGCAGGATGCCCCGGTGACGGGTGAAATCCGGAGACTCTTCGGCCGCCGGATCTGGGATTCTCGAGGCAACCCGACGGTTGAGGTCGAAGTCAGGCTGACGGACGGCACTTCCGGTCGGGCTGCCGCTCCGGCAGGAGCGTCGCGAGGAACGCGGGAGGCGGTCGACCTGCGCGACGGTGACAACCGGCTGGGTGGCATGGATGTGGGCCGCGCAGTCGCCGGGGTAAACGGTCCGGTTGCCGCAACACTGAGGGGCATGCCGGCAATCGATCAGCAATCGATCGACGATGCCCTCATCCAACTCGATGGAACCGAGAACAAGGCGCGGCTTGGAGGAAATGCCACGGTCGCAACCTCGCTGGCCGTCCTGCAAGCCGCAGCGGCAAGCGAACGCAAGCCGTTATGGGCCTACCTGGCCGACAAGTACGGCCGGGAACCGACGATACCCCTGCCGGAAATCCAGATATTCGGCGGCGGTGCACATGCGGGCCGGCGAGTGGATATTCAGGATTTCATGGTCATGGTACCCGGTGCCGAGTCCTTCGGCGAGGCTCTGGAGATAACGTCCGAAATCTACCGGGCCGCAGGTGCAATCATGAAGAGAAGGAACAACTTGTCCGGAGTGGCGGATGAGGGGGGCTGGTGGCCGTCATTTGACAGCAATTCGGAAGCTCTCGAGACACTTGTTGCCGCGATCGAGGAAGCAGGAGAGGTGCCGGGAGAGAGAGTTGTAATCTCGCTTGATGTCGCAGCCTCCGAATTCGGGAGCAATGGCCGCTACAGGTTGGCGCTCGAGAACCGAACGGTCGATACTGATTCACTGATCGAACTGCTCGCGCGGTGGCTGGAGAAGTATCCGATTGCGTCAATCGAAGATCCCCTCGCCGAGGACGATGCGGAAGGAATGCGCAAATTCACGGAGCAATTCGGATCGCGCCTTCAGATTATCGGCGACGACTTTCTCGTCACCAATGCAGGTCTCGTTTGCGAAGCCGCGGAGTCCGGCACATGCAACGGACTGCTCGTCAAGGTCAATCAGGCCGGAACCGTTTCCGAAGCAATTGCTGCCTTTCGAGCTGCCCGGCGCGCCGGGTTTGCGACGGTAGTTTCTGCCCGTTCCGGTGAGACGGAGGATGTCAGCATCTGTCACTCCGCGGTGGGACTGGGTGCCGGACAGCTCAAGGTCGGTTCATTCGCCCGGTCTGAACGGATGGCCAAGTGGAACGAGTGCCTCAGAATAAGTGAACATCCTGGCGTCAGCGGATTTGTCGGCGGCAGGCCGCTTGCCGGAACATGGTGGGGCCGGGACAGGCTGCATCCGGCCTGAGTGACAATGGACTTCTCGGGTTTCCTTGGCAATGGTGGGTGGAATGGGGCAATGGTGCATGACATTCACGGTGCACTGCGCAACCGCGTTGCAGCACCCGGCAGTCCTGTTCCGGCAATGCACGGGATCAACCGGCCCGAGTTCACTTTGCAGCAGGGCAATCCGTGTTTTCGGCATGTTGCGAGTGCGGACTCGTCACGATGGAATCCAGGAGAACGATCATGAACGGAAAAGATCTAACCGGTCGCGCGGCAGTCGTTACTGGAGGAGCGCGCGGCATGGGGGCGGCAGTCGCACGTCACTTCCTGAACGGGGGAGCGACTGTCATCCTGTGGGATGTGAATGCAGCCTTGCTTGAATCGACAGCCAGTCGTCTGGCATCAATCGGGGGTGTCACATGCCGAACTGTTGATGTTGCCGACGGAAGATGCGTTGCGGCAGCCGCCGCCGCTGCGTATCAGGACATGGGCCGCATCGACATTCTCGTGAACTGCGCTGGCGTGGCCGGTCCGGTCGCGCCGGTGGAATCCTTTCCGGCGGACGAGTGGGTCCGGGTGATGCGCATCAATCTCGATGGCGTGTTCCACTGCTGTCGCGCAATTGTGCCGCACATGCGCAAGCTCGGATATGGCCGGATTGTCAACATCGCCTCGGTTGCCGGCAAGGAAGGAAATCCGAACGCATCGGCCTATTCCGTCTCGAAGGCCGGAGTCATCAATCTCACGAAGTGCCTGGGCAAGGAATTGGCAAGTTCGGGAATTTGTGTCAACGCCATCACGCCGGGCGTGATCAGGACCGAAATGCTCGACGATATCAGCGATGAGCAGATCGATTACATGGTCTCCAGAATTCCCATGGGCCGAACCGGTACGGTCGATGAAGTCGCCGAAATGGTGATGTTCCTGTCATCGGAAGCCTGTTCGTTTTCAACTGCGGCGGTTTTCGACATGTCTGGCGGCAGAACCACCTATTAGCGCCCAAGCCGGCCGGTCATCGACAAGCGCAGGAAGGAAGTTCCGCCCGCGGGCGAGGCATGTCGAATTGCAGATCGCCAGGCAAGGTTGGTCCTATCGCCTGGCCCGGGACGGCAACGAAGCGTGCCGCCGAGGGTGTGCCGGTTCACGGCATGAAGACGCTGCTTGCCGATCCTGCCAGGTTGACGCCGAATGCGGTCAGGCGCCGGCAAGGCCGGATCACGCCCTTGACATGACGGTGCAGCCGACAGCACTGCAGCTGAGGGCAATCGAATTGCCGAAGATTGTTGCCGGTACGAGTCCGGGCCACTATCGGCTTGATGAGCTGATATTACAAAGAAAACCCGGACTACCGGTGGTGAAGATCTGCCTAGTGGCTTTCCCGTCGAACCGGCCGAGTATCCTTGCCAACCAGAAAGTCCAGATCAGCGCCCTTGTCGGCCTGAAGGACATGATCGATGTAGAGCCTGGCGTAGCCGCGTTTGTAACTGGGAAGTTGCGGTTGCCTGTCCCTTCGGCGTTGTGCCAGTTCCCTTTCCGGAACCTGCAGGTGGAGCAGTCCGTTATTGGTGTCCAGCCTGACAATGTCGCCCGTGGCAGCCAGCGACAATGGACCGCCTGCCTCGGATTCAGGTGAAACGTGCAGCACGACGGTACCGAACGCCGTTCCGGACATTCTGGCATCCGACACGCGCACCATGTCTCTGACTCCCTCCTTGGCCAACCGTCTGGGAATTGGCATGTTGCCAACTTCTGCCATGCCGGGATAGCCCTTGGGTCCACATCCCTTGAGCACCAGGACGGTGTCGGGAGTGACCGGAAGATCCGGTTCATCAATCTTGGCCTTCAAGTCCTCGATATTCTCGAAAACGAATGCAGGACCCTCGTGCACCAGCAGGGACGGATCAGCTGCCGATGGCTTGATGATGGCTCCATCCGGGGCAAGTGATCCCCTGAGAACCTTGATTCCGGCAGCAGGCTTGAGCGGATTGTGGAACTCGTGGATGACATCGCGATCGAAACACTCGGCATCCGCCCAATAGTCGGATATGTCGCCGCCCAGAACAGTTCGTGCCGGCCTCATCAATTGGGAAATCTCACTCAGCAGAGCAGGTATGCCACCGGCATAGCAAAAATCCTCCATCAGGTATCTTCCTGATGGCATGCAGTTCACGAGCAATGGAACTTCCGAGCCGATTTCAAAATCGTCCAGACAAAGATCCACTTCCATTCTTCCGGCCAGGGCCAGCAAGTGAATGACCGCATTTGTCGAACCGCCGATTGCCGCATTGGCCAGGATGGCGTTTTCAAAGTTATTTCGATTCAGGATTTTCGATAACCTGAGATCCTCCTTGATCATTTCCACGATCCTGCAGCCTGTCATGTGAGCAAGCGCCGTGCGCCTGGCGTCGACAGCGGGCAAGGCTGCATTGGTCGGCAGGCTTAGCCCCATGGATTCCACGAGACTGGCCATGGTTGACGCAGTGCCCATGGTCATGCATACGCCTGCCGACCGGCTCATGCCTGATTCTGCAGACATGAAATCCTTTACTGACATCTTGCCTGCCCTGACGTCTTCGGAGAACTTCCAGACATCGGTTCCCGAACCTATGTTTCTTCCCTTCCACTTGCCGTTCAACATCGGTCCGGCCGAGACCACAATCGTCGGGAGATCAACGGATGCAGCTCCCATCAATTGGCCCGGGGTTGTCTTGTCGCAACCACCGAGAAGAACTACACCGTCAATTCCATAGGCGCGGATGCACTCTTCCACGTCAATCGAAAGCATGTTTCGAAACAGCATTGCCGTAGGCTTCATCTGGGCCTCACCCAGGGAACTGACCGGAAACTCTACGGGCAACCCTCCGGCTTCCCAGACGCCGCGTTTTACTGCTTCGGCAAGTATCCTGAGGCCTGAATTGCAGGGGGTCAGCTCCGACCAGGTATTGCAGATTCCAACTATCGGGCGACCGTCAAACGCGTGATCAGGAAATCCTTGATTCTTCATCCAACTTCTGTGGATGAACCCGTCCTTGTCATTCTTGCCATACCAACCAGCACTTCGACGTTTCCGGCTCATGTCACGTTTCCTCAATCTCCGACATTTTCCGCGGGTTTCGACTGTCCCGCAGCCGGGATGCCGAGTGGGTTTTGCATGTCACTGCGACTAGTTCAACCACAATGCAGACCTCGTCGGCCATTCCCATATGCGGGCCGGGACCCCACTGAGGTTGAATCTTGCCGGGCATCTCCACTGACTGCGAACTTTCAATTCCTTGGGCAGGGACAGCTGCATCCGTGTCCGTGTTTCTCGGTTGAGCCATGTCCGGTATTGTCTGCAGGGTGGTCTTGGCCCGTGGTGACCTATGGCAGGCTGACCAGCCCGAGCGGTATGGCCCGAACACGACCTGATTCAATCGATGCAACCGGTGGAGCAGGAACGGGACCCGGTCGAGGAAGTCCGTGCCGGCTTGACGCCCTGCGTCTTGAGATTCCGGGTCAGTCAGTCCGTGCCTCCATTGCTGCGGCAAGGGTCCGTGCTGACCTGTACGCAAGGATTTTCCAAACGGCCCTCACGACACGATTCTCTGATTGCCAGGAAGGCCATAGCCCGCTCGCCGGCGCTGGTCACTTGGAATGTCCACGGATTCAGCCAGATGGACAGTCGCCGATACGACCATTGGTAGAATGAAAACACCAATGGACTGGCTGTGATGCCACATGGTGCCTGCACGAAAACCGCGGGATCTTCCCGTGTCAGTCGCCTGCCCGGTGTCGCCTTGCAATGTTGGCGACATTGTTCCTGGTCGCAGAAGATCCGGCGGCAGTTCCGTTTCTCGTCGACAGCGCAGGTCATGCCCGGGGCGAGAGTGTGAAGCGTGTCGAGCAGGCCCTGCAACAGGTATCCCCGGACCGGCGGTTCGATGACCAGGATGGCACCGATCCTCCGAGCCAGAGCAAACCCCGTGACGCGACACGGCTTCGCTTCCAGTCGCACTTTCCCTCGGTTACAGGAAAGGGCTAAAGGCACGATCTATCGTTGGAATTCGATTCGGGGCTATCGGCCCATGTCGGAAAGTGTCCCGACAGGAATTGCATTGAGTCTGATGACTGCCTGTTGGCGAAACAAGACGGAAGATAGCGAGAGAACGTATTATCGACAGGTCATGAATGAACGGTTGATGACAGACTTACAAATGCTCAGCTTTGATCTGGGGGGACACTCCTTTCGTGTCTCTACAGCATCAAGCCAGGCGCAGTGCCTGTTCGACCAGGGATTGAACTGGTGCTTCGGTTTCAACCAGGAGGAAGGTCTGGCCTGTTTCAGGGCCGCTCTGGCCCACGATCCGGAGTGCGCCATGCTTCATTGGGGCATCGCATTTGCCGCAGGTCCTTTCTACAACATGCCCTGGGTGGACTTCAGCGAAGCTGAGGCTGTTGAATGCACTGCCTTCTGTCGCGGCCATATTGATCGGGCGCTGGCGCTGTCCGGGAACTCTTCCCCGCTGGAGCAGGCATTGATTGCCGCCCTTTCCCGACGCGTCCAGAAACCTCATATTGTCACACAAAGCGAATTCGATGGCTGGGACGACGCCTTCGCGGACGCCATGCGCCAGGTCAACGTCGATTTCCCCGACAACCAGGATGTCATGGCCCTGTTTGTCGAGGCCATGATGACGCGCACCCCGTGGCACATGTGGGACGTCAATACCGGCCGACCGCCGGATGGTGCCGACACCCATGAGGCCATCCGCGTCTGCGAGTACGCCATGGCGCTGGCCGACCGACTGAACCAAGAGCAACATCCCGCCATCCTTCACTTCCATATTCACCTGCTCGAGATGTCTTCCGAGCCGGAACGGGCCTTGAGATCGGCTGATCGTCTGGGAAGTCTGTGCCCGGATGCGGGCCATATCAATCATATGCCAGGGCACATCTATGTACTGTGCGGCAAATACGAAAAGGCCAGGACTGCCAGCCAGGGCGCCATTCGTGTCAATCGAAAGTTCCTCGCTTATGCCGGGCCACACAATTTCTACACGACGTCACGATGTCATGATCTCCACCTGATGATGTACGCGTGCATGTTCCTTGGCCAGTTCGAACCGGCCATGGCCGCCGCAGAAGAGATCTGCGAGAACCTCCCGCCGGACGTCATCGACCTGAAGGGAAAGCCATACACGGCAGGCACTCTGGAAGGATACTATGCCATGAGGATGCATGTCCTCGTCCGCTTCGGAAAATGGCATGACATCATCGACGATCCCATGCCGGAGTTCCCGGATCTCTACTGCGTCTCGACCGCGATGAGTCATTACGCAAAGGCCATCGCACACGCGGCGTTGAGGAACTTCGATCAGGCAGAGCAGGAAAAGGAGGGTTTCTATGCATCGCTCAAGCGTATTCCGCCCAACAGGAAATTCTTCAACAACCCCGCTCTGAAGACCCTGGGCGTGGGTGAAAAGATGATGATTGGCGAGTTGGAATACCACAAGGGCAACCGTGATGAAGCCTTTGAACACCTGCGCGAAAGTGTACAGCGGTGCGACGATTTGCACTATTCGGAACCCTGGCCCTGGATGCATCCCCCGCGCCATGCCTTGGGGGCCTTGCTGCTGGAACAGGGTCACCATGAAGAAGCCGAGGATGTCTATCGTTCTGACCTGGGGCTTAATGATGCAGTGCCGCGCTGTGCGCAGCACAGAAACAACGTCTGGGCCCTTCATGGTCTGGTTGAGTGCCTTAAACACAGAAACGAAACCGTAGAGATAGTCCGGCTTCAACAGCTGCTGACCGAGGCAATGTCCAGGACCGACCAATCCATCGCGTCTTCCTGCTGCTGCAGGAAGTCAGTTGTGGATGATGCCGTCTGACCTGCGACTGGCACGGATTGATGATCGCCTGAATTCAACGCGGGTCCGGCTCGTTCTCGTCAACCACCAGGCAGCGAAAGAGCCTCTGCAGGATGCACGCCAGGGCAAGTTGTGCCGTCACTGGTCTCTTCAGGCAATTCCCGGCCGCCCGCATGAAGGTCATCGGAGTTTGCCCGGCAATTCAGATCGACGAAAGAGACAGGGCAATGGAGTGGTAGCCCGGTGCAGGCATCCGGCTGCTCGCATCCCATCTGCCAATCGAGGATTCCGAGCATTGGACACTCGACTCGCGACTTGCTTGCACGGTCCAGTTTCCGTCACCAGCAGGCTGCATGCCTGTTGCATGGACCCTGTTGTTACAGAGATTTGCCTGCCTGGGGGCAAGGTTGATTGCGAATGTTCCGGCTGGCGCGGGATCGTCGTCAAGTATCATCTTCATACGTCAGCCGTGCGGTTCACGTGCTAGTCCCGGCCATGCAAGGCCGTCGCGTGCGAACGCATCAGGTGGAATTCAGCGACGGAGTCGCCAAGCCAACGGCAAGTACCAGACCCGAGCGGCACTTGAACCCGGACTGTACATGTCCTGCGCAATCCGGAAGAAGATGATCAGTGCCGCAGCGTCGGGCACATGGCGGAATTCCGGGTCCGCTTCATCGGCAGGATGAGAGCCTATGTCATGCGTCCCCGGCGTGTTTCCAAACCTGCTGATCGTGTAGCAATTCCGTAACCGTTCGGTGAAGGCGTGACGGCCCATCCTGTCGGCATCCGGCACCGCCCGTCCGGGCAATTCATTTTCTGCTGGCTACACGTCGCGCCATCTGCCAGTCCGGCCGCATGTCGGGTTGCCAAACCATCTCTCCGGCCCCCGCCCTGCCGCCAGACCCGTCGGCGCAGGACCTGCTGACCCGTCATGCACGGGAACAGGCTCGCGCCGAGAAGCTGAAACGGGAACCGGTCCGGGCAAGGCTCGCCGCCGCCGGGGCGCCAGGAACGCCCGCCGGCCGGAGAAGAAGGTGCTGCATCTGCAGGCGCTGCTGCACCAGGCCGGCATCGATGGCTGTCGGCGGGGAGGCCACCCGGCTCCGGACGATATCCCGGCTGAAAGGCAGGGTTGCCAGCCGGCCGGTCACTGCGACCCGTTCGAGCCCCGGGTGGGAAAGCGGAGCTTGGCGCGCCGGGTCGAGTACCGAGCGAAGCGTAGCAAACCTGGCTTCCCATCCTTGAGCCGACCCTGCTGTTCCTGGTGCTGCCGACACTGTGCAAACACTGCCGGCCTGGTTGACGGGCTTTCCTGCTGGTGGGCGGCCTTCAACCTTGGCCGTTCCCGACCTATATTGTCACGATGGACATCAACATGATCGACGAGCGGTTCAGATGCGCTGCGGAGGACCGGGCTGCCCAGCAGGCCTGCCGGGGGGTCAAGGTCAGGTATGAGGATATCGGCGAGCGGCTGATGGAACTGCGCAAGGAAGCCTGGGACCGCTATGGCACCACTGCTCTCTGGTCGGTGCCCCCGCACGCGACCTACGGGGCCATGTCCGCAGTGGCCGACGGCCTGCGCACCGACGGCGATCTCGAGGCTGCCTACCTGGCGGCGGCGATCCTCCGGGAAATCAGGGCAAGAACCGGCCGTGCCGCTTGACGAGTTCCAGAAAGGCGTCATTGCAGTCATCAGCCGCAACCGGGACCCCGGGAGTCCCTTTGCCGGCGGCGCGGTGATCCAGCAGCACGGATTCCGCCTCAGCGAGGACCAGGACATATTCACGGCGGGGGAAGAGCCCCTCGACAAACTGGTGCAGGCCGACCGGACGGCGCTCGAGGCGGCGGGCTATTCCGTCCGGCCTGCCCGCAGCTATTCTGGTTTCAGGGAGTGCAAGGTCATGAAGCCGATGACCGGGACCACGATCCTGCAGTGGACGGTTGCTCTTGCCCGTGAATTCTATGCGCCGGTTCCCGACCGGCAGTTCGGTTACCGGCTGCACCTTGCCGATCTTGCCGTCAACAAGGCGCTGGCGGCCTCCGGACGGATGAGGAAGCGCGATTTCGCGGATCTGTGGATGCTGGACCGTCATGTCATGCCGCTCTGGCGGATGGCCTGCGCCGCGCCTGGCAAGGAGACGGATCTGAATCCCTTCTCGCTGATCGAGGATGCCTCGTTCAACTGGAGCGTGACGGTCCGTAGGGACAATCCGGGCGACCAGATGACGCTGACGACCGAAGTTTCTCTCGAGGAGATCGGCGAGGGTCTGCGGAAGGCGATGCGCGAGGCAAGGCTGATCTGCCTTCGCGATGTTGACCCGGAGTGCTATGGCCGCTTGCAGGTCGGCGATGCCGGTCAGCCTCTGCTCAGCCGTGAAATCACAAACGGTGGAACCTGGAAGGCGCCCAGGCCGGGCGGCGCCCTGCCTGCCTTTGCCGGCATGGACAGCGAGATGATCGCCGGACTGATCGCCGAATACGGGCCGGAGGGGAGCCGTTATACGGGGGAAACGGCCGAGGTCGGCCTGGACGAACCGGAGGACAGCAGTTCGTCGTTTGACATTTGAATTTGCGGAATGAAGCGCCCGGCCCCTCGCCCATTGGGTCATCATCCTGCGGTTGACAGAGGTAGTCGGCCGGGCAATAGGCAGACGGATTTTCAAGCTCACGGGAGTATCCGGCCATGACGACAGGCACGGTCAAGTGGTTCAACGCCGAAAAGGGTTTCGGGTTCATCGCGCCTGACGACGGGTCGGCTGATGCGTTCGTCCATATCTCGGCGGTCCAGCGGGCGGGCCTCTCCACGCTGGCGGACGGCCAGAGGGTAGCCTACGAGTTGCAGGCCGGACGGGGCGGCAAGCTGGCCGCAGACAATCTCTCCCTGGTCGAGTAGCGGCACCTCGAGCGAGGCGCACTCCCCCGGCCCGGCCGGACCGGCTGCATGTGGCGCCTTGGGAGTTCGGCAGTTTGCCCGCCCTTACGGTCCGGCGGGGCCAGGCAGAGCCCCGCGATGTCCTGCACCCTGTCGACGAACAGAGGGTCCGTCGAAGGCCTGGACGTCCCGCTCCGGTGCACGGTCGTGTGCGACACGCCCGTCTTCCCGGCCATGCTCCGGACCGGCCGGTGCGTCGCATCCTCCGGCATCGTGTCCGGCGTCCGTTCGACCACCTCCGCCACCTTGTCGTCCGTCACGGAGCGGGGCCGGCCGGAGCGACACTCGTCCGGGAGGCCCGGGATGCGCTTCTCGGCAAACCGCCGGCGCCACTTGCCAACCATGTGCTCGTGCACGCCGGTCCGCCCGGCGATCTCCCTGCTTCGGAGCCCCTCGGCGCACGGAAGAATGATCCTGCAGCGGTCGGACGGCGCCCCGTACTTCCGGACATGCGCCTCGAGAAACTCGCGCTCGGCCTCGCCCGGCACCACTTCCACCGCCCTGCCTCTCATCGAACCGCCTCCTGTCGATGTCATCCACTGCCTTGATGGCAATCATCGTTACAGAAGATTAGGCAGATGATACGCGGCCATAGGTTCCGTCCATGCTATCCTCCACCGATACGGCCGGATCTGCCCAGCGCGTGTTCGGTACGTAGGAGAACCAACCCCTGCGACCCGGATCCCTGTCGTAAGGGTATCCACCGTGCCGTCTATAATACTCCGAATACTCGTCCAGTTTGTCCCGGTCCAGTTCAACCCCCAATCCCGGCCCGGTCGGCACGGCGATTGCGCCGTCGAAGTACTGCATCAAGCCACCCTGGATGATGTCATCCCTGAGATGGTGATAGTGTGCATCTGCTGCAAATACGAGGTTTGGCAGCACTGCGCCTAGATGCAGCATGGTCGCAAGCTGAATCCCGAGTTCTCCCGATGAGTGTACGGCGATACCGAGTTGAAACGTGTCGCACACCATTGCCGCCCTAACGCACCTACGGATCCCGCCCCAAAAGGTTGTATCGAGCAGAACGACGTCGACTGCCGGATTCAAGACGTTGGTCGAAAGCTGCTCGAAATCGACGACAACAGTATTTGTGGCGGTGGGAATTCGGACGGCTTCCCGGACACGGCGCATGCCGTTCAGACCCCAAGTCGGATCTTCAAGGTAGTCGTTGTCCAGATCTTCAATTGCCTTGCCGAATCGAATGGCCTGTTCAACGGAGTGTGCAGCGTTGGGATCATACCGGAAGCTGTCTCCAGGGAATTCGGATGCCAATGCACGGAAGAGTTCAAGCTCGTAATCAGGCGGGAATACGCCTGCTTTGAGCTTGTGCGACGTGAAGCCGTAGCGCCTCTTGAGATCATTCGCGGTCGAAAGGAGTTGATCCGCAGTGCGAACTTCGCCGCCGTCCTCCGGGTGATCGTAGCGGAAGAACAGGTATGAGGCGAATTCGACCGACTCTCGGAGTTTTCCGCCCAGCAGATCGTATGCGGGTATTCCGAGCGCTTTGCCGACAATGTCAAGGCAGGCAAACTCGATGGCCGCATGAAGCTGGGTTCGGTTGTTGTAAAGGCTTGCAGTCGGATTGCATATCTTGAACCAGAGCGCTTCGAACTCGAACGGGTCGTGGCCGACAAGATACTGCTTCAGTCCGCGGAACGCCGCTTCGGCCGATTCCCCGCCTCCGCCCATTTCACCGAGTCCTATCAGGCCCGTGTCGGTTTCAACCTCGACGACTGTACGGATGAACCTGCCCCAGTGTGCTCCGTTGGAATGCCGAATTGGAGCCTCCAAGGGCACTGCCACGGTAGTTGCGCGGATGTCGGTGATCTTCGGACGTTTCATCGGTCCAGTCCTCGCGTGTCAATGATCAAGTCACTGGGTTGATCAGCATTCATGTCCGTGGAGACCGCAAGCGGCGATCCTGCTGCCGCTTGCAAATGCAACGAGGTCCGCCAGAGTGACTTGCAGATTTCCGTTCGGGTCAAGTTCGTGAATCAGCATTCCTAACCGGGTGTCAGGCCAACGCCAACATCAGCAGTTGGCGCAAGGCCCGCAAAATCCCGTATGGTGTTTACTTCAAATACCCTTCCCTTTCCTGAATGGTACTCTGGGTGAGCCGTATTGCCTCCAGCACTTCGTAGCAGGCTGCAAGCGGGTGGTAATCGGTTTTGGCCGCAGGGCTCTTTTCATCACTGTATCTGGCTCCGGTCGAATCGAGAATCCGGTACCAACCGCCGTATTTGTGGTCGACAAAATGCCTGTCCGCATATGTCCACAACTGGTCGTACCACCGCCAGTAATCGTCGTCGGAAGTTTCAAGTGCCAGGAGCGCCGCGGCCGCAAAGGTTTCCGAAAACACCCAGTAGTACTGATCGGTGTCCAGTATAGTACCATCGGGTCCGAACGCGTAGTTGATCGCTCCGGTGCCCGAAACCCAAGCAGCCTCCATTGCCGATTTGAACAGGAATGCCGCCTTTTCCGGAAGCCAGTCTGCGGGTCGGTGCCTATTCAGGATCAGCAACAGCTTGGACCATTCTGCGAAATGCCCCGGCAAGTAACCGTATGGCCGGAACAGATTTCTGGGATCATCCTTGTTGTAGTCCCAATCATGCGTCCAGTCGGTGCGGTAGTGCTCCCAGATCAGGCCGTTCGCGGGTCCGGCCAGATCGACGCAAATTCGCCTGGCAAGCAACTCGGCTCGATCCAGGAAACGCATGGCGCCGGTTGCCTCGTAGGCAGCCAGCATCGCTTCGCACATGTGCATATTGGCATTCTGCCCGCGGTAGCCGTCGATTGAGGTCCAATCTCCTCCCTTGATTTCATCGACGTAGAGTTGCGCCCCGGGTTCCCAGAATCTCTGCTCCAGCAGTTCCCATATGTCGGAAAGCAACGCATCGGCGCCGTTTACTCCGGCCTTTCTTGCTCCCGCGGCAGCCAGGAGGACAAATGCATGGCCATAGCAGTGATATGTCCCGTCCGTAAGTTCGCTGCCACTGAGCACCCACGCATATCCGCCATCCGCCTGCCGATGAAAGTCTCGCAAGAATTTCAGTCCGTGTGCGGCGGCATCGCGATAGACGTCATCCCGGCAGACCATGGATGCGAGCGAGAAGCAGTAGATGAACCGGCAGGTTCCGACAAGATGCTTGGTCATCCGGTCGAAGATCGACCCATTGTCACGCAACTGATTGATATAGCCACCGTACGCCGCATCCATGCATGTCGGGTGGTAGAATTCAACGATGCTCCTGATGTGTTCCCGGAGATAGTCCGGATCCCTGAAGTCCAAGTTCACCCTCCATCGCTGTCAGGTCAGGCTACTCGGGCAGAATGATGCCGAGTTTCGACAACACGCCCCCGTCGACCTTGAGGTCTGCACCTGTCATGAATTCGCACAGATCGCTGGCCAGGAAATTCGCAAGCGCTGCCACTTCCTCGACGGTGCACACGCGTCCGACGGGATGGCCGACTCCCCAGGCCGCGATTGTCTCTTCCGCAGTATTCCCGCCCTTCCAGAGATCCGCGGCCCACCTCAGCATCGGTGTGTCGACAGATGCGGGGCAAATCGCGTTGACCCGGATGAACTGGTCCGCGTGGTCGAGTGCCATGGCCCTTGTCATCGCGACGATCGCGCCCTTGGACGCGGTGTAGGCAGCAACGTTGGACTGCGACGCATATGCCTGAACGGAAGCAATATTTATGATCGAGCCTCCGCCGCGCTTCGCGATTTCCGGAACCGCGAACTTGGATGCAAGAAAGACGCCTTTCACATTTACATCGAGCACTTCGTCCCAAGTTGCTTCCGGAGTATCCACGACGGTTCCATAACGCTGTATGCCCGCCGAGTTCACTAGGCAGTCGATGCCCCCAAATTGACTGACCGTGGCAGCAACTGCGTCCTTCATGTCGCCAGCCCTAGAAACGTCGGCGACGACTCCAAGAACATCGGAACCACCCTTGATCGCCACCTCAGCGGCAGCCAGGCTTTCGGTGTCGTTGGAGCAAATCGCCACCTTGGCTCCCTGGCTCGAAAAGCGCGACGCGATACCGAGGCCTATCCCCCTGGATCCTCCGGTTACGATGGCGACCTTTCCCGAGAGATTCACTGTCAGTCCCGCTTTCTCCAACCGGGCCGAGCTTCGGTACCGTCCTGCAACTCGAAATACTCCGGGTGCTTGACAGCGAGTCGGTCAAGGTCGGTCATCACCCGGCGCAGATGCGTCTTCATGACGCTGCAAGCCGCGGATTCATTTCCGAAAGTCACGGACGCCACGATTTGCTGGTGCTCATCCAGCAGGACGGACAAGTCGATATCCTGCAGGCTCATTCGGCGTACCCGGTCCATGTGCGTTTTTGCTTCCGAGACAACGAACCACACTGCTTCTCGCCCGGCTAGAGCACAGAGCGCTCGATGCATCTTGTCGTCCGCAAGAAAGAAGTGGTCCATGTCAGATTGCGATATGGCAAACTTCTGCTCTTCGATTGACTGGCCGATGTTGAAGAGCGCCTGCTTGTCAGATGATCTTGCAGCCGTCGTCAAGACCCGCAATTCGAGGGTTTCCCTGACATACTGTGCGGTTTGCACGGCTTCGAGGCGGATCGGTGACACCATGGTTCCCGCCCGGGCACGAAAATCCACGAGACCTTCGCCGGAGAGCCGGGTAAGTGCTTCCCGGACGGGGGTCCTGCTCATCTTGAGATAGTCCGCGAGCTGCACCTCGCTCGCGGGCGTGTTGGGCAGCATTTCCAGCGAAACGATCCGGCGCCTGATTTCTCGGTAGGCTCTCTCGCCCGCAGGCAATTCAGTCCTTGGCACGGCCACTTCCCCGCGTACACTTCGGCCTCCGATCATGTATTCTTGTATACATGATGTGTGGTTGGTTCAACCCGCCATCGGCCAATCGCCATTCCGCTGACACCCGGGAAGTCCCTTGCCCTTGGCGCCTTGCCAACAGAACCGGCGGTGGACGCCAGCTCTCCCGTCGACCAGCAGCTGGCGTCATTGCTCCGCACTTTCCAGTGCACCGGTAATCAGGGCCGTCACTTCCTGGGGCGACGTGTCGGGCATGGGCTTGTCGGCCACCTTCCTTCCGCGCCTGAGCACGGCAATCCGGTTCGCAACTGCAAAGACGTCAGGCATGCGGTGCGATACGAGGAGAATTGCAACGCCCTGGTCCCGGAGCCTTCTGATCAAGGTGAGAACCTGTTCCACCTGCCTGACCGAAATTGCCGCCGTCGGTTCGTCCATCAGGACAACCCGTGATTGATTGAGGCGAGCTCGTGCGATTGCAACCGCCTGTCTTTGACCGCCAGACATCGTGTGGACCAGCTGTTCCGCCCTCGTGTCCGACTCAAGCTCACGGAACAGGCTTGCCGCACGGATTCTCATGGCACGGAAGTCGATGGCCACCGGCATGCCGGCTACCCGGAACATCTCCTCGCGACCGAGGAACAGGTTCTCGGCTGCCGTCAGGTTGTCGCAGAGGGCCAGGTCCTGGTAGACGGCCTCGATGCTGGCGGCGCGGGCGTCGGCTGGTCCCTGGAATGAAACAGGCTGACCCTCGATCAGCATCGAACCGCCAGTTGGTACCAGGTTGCCAGCCATGATCTTGACCAGCGTCGACTTTCCTGCGCCGTTGTCGCCCATGAGCCCGAGCACCTCCCCTTCACTGAAAGCAAGGTCGATACCGTCCAGCGCCCTGATTGCGCCGAAATGCATGGAAATGTTTCGCAGCTGAAGGAATGGCGGTTCCGCTGCGTATGCGTCGCTTGTCAAGGTCTCGGCTCCGCCAGGGTTCGCCTTGCGATCTCCGCATTCACCAGGACCGCCAAAAGGATCACTCCTCCGCGCACGACCGCCTGCACGTCGGAGTCCACACCCATGAGCACAAGCCCGTTCGAGAGGCATGCAATCACCAATACGCCGAGCAGCGTTCCAGTCATCCTGCCGTGCCCTCCAGTCAAGAGCGTGCCGCCGACGATCACGGCTGCAATCACGTCGAACTCGAGACCGTTTGCCGCATTGGCGTTTCCGGACCCCAGCCGGGCATCCGTCAGCACGCCGACCAATGCGGCAAAGGCGCCGGTCGATGCCAAAGCGAGTATCCGCAACCGGCCACTGTCGACCCCGAGTGCCTCGACAGCCCGTGCATTGGCACCCAAGGCATAGATGTGGCGGCCATAACGACTGCATCTGGCCAGATAGGCAAATATGAGGAAGGTTGCGAACATGAACCATGCAACGACCGGTATTCCCAACAAGTCACCTCCCAATACAGCCCGGAATTCCCGGCTGGGAATGATGACCGGCAGCGCGTCCGTCCACCAACGCGCGCCTCCACGGAGCGCTCCCCAGAGGGCGAGTGTGGAGATGAAGGTAGGGACAGCGTAACGGACCCTTAGCCATCCCGCGCATCCCCCGACAACTGCTCCAGCCAGAATCACCAGGATCATGGCGAGGGGGATCGGAACCGCGTAGGATGCAACGGCCTGGGCGAATGCCACGCCGAAAAAGGCGACTGCCGGGCCAACGCTGATATCGATTTCACCCGCTATGATGACGAAGGTCATCGGGAAAGCGATGGGAATTATATACTTGACTAAGCAGTCCTGATCGTGCCACGAATCCCGAAACGGGAGAATCGGGCATGGCCAAGGTCCATTGTGTCAATCACGCGACCGCGCATTCGGTGAAAATCGAAATCGAGGGTGCGACACCCATTGTTCCCCTCAACCCGGTCGTGATTCAGTTCGATCACCCTCAAGCCACTGATGAGTGGGAGATCCCCGACGCACCGTTATCGATAGTGCTTGATCAGGCGGTGGCGCTTGATCTTGCGATTTCGATCTACCGGTGCATAGAGGGTCAAAAATAGCCCTGGCAATTTCCTCCGGGGAGGCACCTATCGGTGGAAGCGATATTCTGGACATGTCGGATTCCCGGATGGTTTCGGAAATGATGACCCGAATGATTCGGATTGACAAGGGATTTCATTGACTCGACCACCCGAATCGCCACATCATCTTCCCGCAACATTCTCACAGACCCGCTATGTCGGGTCGCCCGCTGAATAGAACAGCCTGAACCCGGCCAGGAGTAGCTACCCGGCCTTGGCAAACAGGCGGGGCATTCTTCTTCTGTGAGATGTTGCAACGGCCCGGCGCCCGCCGGGCCAGACACTCTGGAGGAGGAAAATCATGAAAAAGACATCGTTCATCCTGGCTGGGTTGATCGCGTTTCCATCTGTAGCTTCTGCCTGTGACGATCATCACGGAAAATGCGAAATCGAGGCATGGAGATCGCACTCCATGATGGGAATGCTGACAATCGAGGGTTCTGCCACATGCAATTCCGGACTTGCTTCCATCCGCCTGTATGATGGCGAGGCTTATCTCGGAAATGCTTCCGGATTGGTTGAAGGTCATGCTCTTTCCGCTATGGCAACCGGGATCGACAAACCGGGTGATCTTCAAATCAAATACAGCATCAATACGAGGTGACGCTCATGATTATCGAGCATCCATCAAGCGGAACACACAAGACCATACTCGGCCCACTTCACCGGCTATGGTCATTCCTGTTCGGTCCCATCTACTATGCTGTGAAAGGCATGTGGGGGCCGACAATCATCAGTCTTTTCACGATCAACGGATTGTTTGTGATCTTCCCGCTGTGGAACCGAACCATCGTCCGCGGCTACTACGAGAAGGCTGGCTGGCGGGTTTATGATGATGTTGTCGCGTTTTCCGGCCGGAACCAGAAGGGGAATTGACATGGGATCGACAATACAAGACGCATTCGATCGATATCCTGATCCGGAGGAGCCACACAAACCAGAAAGCATCGAAGAGGTTACAAAATCCGACGGACAGAAATCCCTTGTGCTTCGAGTGAAAATCTCGGGTCGGCTCCGCACAATCGAGCTAACGCACAATGATGCTCATAGTCACGGATTGTCAGGTCCGGCGGCGGTAGAGGAGCTTCGCGGGATTCGTGCTGCGCTTGAGAAGCTGGTTGAACTTCACGGCCAGGAAACGGGATCACGTTCGACGTGAGATCGGGGCTGGACATGAAGAAAAACTCCAATTAGGCTTCAGCCTGACTGGAATTTCGTTTCAGATTCCCGCCCCGCATGGTTCCCGGCCGTTGCGGGGCGATCCTTTCCAGGATGTTACTTCACAAGATCGCGGTACATCAAGCGTTTCCCGACCATCCGGGACACGGTTTCCTGCATCATGACGATGGTGTCGTTTTCGCGCAGGTTGTGGCGAGTGGAAAACTCGCCCACATAGCGGTGCAGATGCTTGGGCGAGATGTGGTGGAAGGTTCCGTGGTAGCCGCGTTTCAGCAGCGCCCAGAATGATTCCACGCCATTTGTGTGGGCTTGATCCCGGACGTACTCGCTGATCGAGTGGTTGACCGTTTCATGGTCATAGCCGTCCATGCCCGAATAGGCCTTGGCTTCATCCGTGTAGACCCGTGATCCCGGTTCCACGTTCTCGCGGATGAAGCCCTGCAAGGTCGTTCTGTCGGTGCTGTCGACGACCCTGGCCGTGATCGTGTTGGTATCTCGGTCCCTGATGCCCGCAACGGCGGTCTTGCCGACGGCGCCGCGCCCTGTGTTCTTCATCTCCTTGCGCTTTGCATTGCTCATGTTCTTGCGCTTGCCGCCAAAATACGACTCGTCACATTCCGCCGGCCCGTTCATGTTTGAAGGGCGATCGGACCACGCTTCCCGCAGGCGCTGGGCCATGAAGTAGGCCGACTTCTGCGTGATGTTCAAATCCCGGTGCAATCTCATGCTGGATACACCCTTGAGCGAAACCGACCACAAATAGATCGCGATCACCCATTTCTGGAGCGGAATCTTCGAGCGGTGCATGATGGTGCCAGTGCGAACGCTGTAATTGGATCGGCATGAGCCGCACCAGTACGGGAGCGGCTTTCTGGATTGAATGACGATCTGGTTGTGAGTGCTACCGCATACGGGACAGTGGCTTGGCTTTCCGGCCTCGCCCCATCTCTGTTCCTCGAACCAGATCTCGGCGGCGGTGTTGTCGGGAAACATCCGGAACAGTTCGATCAGTGAAATTCCTTCTCGGTGGCTCTTGCCTGGTGCGCTCTGTGTCATGTCGTAACCTCCTGATTCCTGTATAGGCAGTCAGGACTGCTTAGTCAAGTATATAATTCCCAAAGCGATGATGCCGACATACGAGGCGGCCCTCAGGATGTTGACAAGGTTTCGATCGGTCAGGAAGTTCGGGGCCGTCAGGGAAAATACGATCACGAGTGCCAACAAGGCCAGCAGCAGGCCTAACTCGTTAAGGTGGCCGTCCCACCATCGTTGCTTGTGGACATCATGTGTATCGGGTGAGGGCGCCATGTCGAAGCGTGTACGAGCGGACGTTCCGTGAAAGGAATGACCGGGGGAGGTGCCGAATGTGCAACTCCCCCGGAGCAATTGCCACCAGTGGTGGTTTTTTCGCACTACTGTGCGTCAATCCAGCTCTGAATGCCGTCGGGATCGGTAGAATCCACGACCAGGGTCGGAATGTGGATCAACTTCTCCTCTACCGCCTCGCCTGCGATCATGCGCAACGCCATTTGAACCGATTCACGGCCCATCTCACGCGGTTGCTGCGCCGCTACAGCCCTCAACACGGAACCGTCTTGAAGCATTTGAGCGATCTGCATGGTAATGTCGGTCCCGTAAACGACCGTATTTCCCTCTAGGCCGGCAGCCTGCACTCCCAAGACTGCACCGATGGTGCCGCCTTCATTGGCAGTCCAGATGTGCGTGATGTCGGGATTGGCGGTGAGCATTTCAGTGGCAACCTGCGTGGCTTCGTCGGCAATGAAACCTTCCTGGTCCGCGACGATCTCGTAGTCGACCCCCGCTGCGTCCAGGGTAGCCAGGAATCCTGCCTTGCGTTGCTGGCAGGCCTCGTAACGGTCGCAGTGGAGCAAACCGATCCGGGCGGCCTGCCCGGACCCCGCCAGCTCATCCGCGGCGACTCCGCCAACACCCCTGCCCAGCTCGGCCTGGTCGGTGGTGACAAGGCCGCCAGCCAGACGCTCCATGTCCTCGTCCGCCAGGCAGGTATTGTAGCAGACCACCGGAATGCCGGCATCGACCACTCGTTCAACGGCAGGCACTGACGCCTCCTGAGATACCGGTGAAATGATCACCGCTGCCACGCCTGCACCGACTGCGGCGTCAAGAAAATTCGATTCCTGCACAGGGTCGCTCTCCGAATTGTCGGTAATCAGGGTTATGTTTTCCGAAGTGGCACCCTCGAGAATGCCATTCTGAATTTCGCCGAAGAATCCCTGTGAATCGAGGAACAGAACACCGATCGTGGTCTCCTGTGCGGTTGCACCGCTTGCCCATATCCCGGCCGTCAAGGCAATCACGGCACTAATCCGTTTACTCGTGAACCTCTTGCAAAATTATCGAGCTGACCGGCCGCTGAACAGTGCCGGGTATCCGGCACGGGCTTTCGCGCGACCGTGAACCCCGGAATCCCCGGACTTTCGGCATTCCCTCCCGATTCGCGGGAAAAACAGACGAAAAAGCCCGAGCGCAGGCCGGGTTTGACCGTTCGCCGGCTTTTTCAGGGCGTTTCCGTGGAAGGTCGTGGACGCCGGAACCGTCCCGAAGGACGGTGAGGCGGGTCAGGGAGGGACAGCGAGGCGCATCAACTGGTCAACCGTCAGCGCGAGCACTCCGAACATCAAGTGGCAATACACTTTTGCATGCCCACGGACACGCACATGACGGGCACCGAACTCGTCCTTGAGACGGGCATTGGTCCGCTCGACCCCGGAACGGATCCGGTAGCGGACACTCTGCGGGGTGACGAGGCCACAGACACGCCGTGCCCGGGCCTCGCGCTTCAGTTCCTGCTTGAGAGCCGTGTCCCGGCGCGGGTTGGCATCGATCAGCGGGACATGGCCAAGGCGTTCGCTCATCCGGTGGATCTCATTCGCGTCATAGGCCGCGTCCATGAGATCGTAGAGGTTGGTCACGCGCTCGGCGGTCATCGTCGCAAGGGGGATCGCCACCTGGCTGTCATGGACCGACGCCGAGGTCATGATGGCGCTCACCGGCACGCCGCAATCGGCCGTGTCGAGATGCAGCTTGTAGCCAATCCAGCTGACGAGGAAGCCTTTGGCGTTCTTCTTGGCCCCATGGTCGCAGGCGCCCGGCAGGTCATCAAGCATCTGCTCGAGGTTCATGCCATCCAGTTGCCGTTCGAGACGGCCGGGTTCCTTCGCCACTTCCTCGCCCTTGCGGGGGCGGCCGCGCTTGCGCTTCGGCTTCTTTGCCGGTTTCGGTCTTGGTGCCGGCTTCTCCCGCCCCTCGATCGCCGTCGAGTCCCGCGATATATGGCCGATCAGTTCACAGCCCAGGGCCTCCTTCACCAGTGCTTCGTGCATCCGTTCGGCAAGGCGGGCCTCGGAAAACTCCGCAAACGCACGCGAGAATGTCGCCTCGCTCGGGATCGAGCGCACACCCGGCCAGCCGCACAGCCTGCGCAACCGCGCATCGACCTCGATCCTGTCGATCAGGTCTCGGGTTGTCGGCAGGTTCCATATCGCCTTGGCAACGAAGGCACGCGCCAGGGCCCGACGACTCTGCTGCGGCCGTCCGGGGCCGCGCCAGTACGTATCGACGAAGCGCTCGACCTCGACCAGGTCGAGGACCTGGACCAGATGTTTGTGCTTCTCCATGAGGGGGCCGACCTCTTCGGCGAGCCCAGGAAAAAGTTCCCCTTGAAACCGGGTCCAGAGATTGGATATGGTCTGTGACAGAGCCATCGGGGTTGCCTCCATAGGTCGTGTTGCGTACAACTGCACCATACCTTGTGGCAGCCCCGATCGCCAGGATTACCTGAACAGAATCGTCGATTTCAGGCGAAAATTCGCGTCTTCAGCGGGTTTTGCAAGAGGCTCTCGTGCTTGAAATTGGACACATTGTTCCCTCCCTTGGTTGAAAAACACCGCCGATGATCGCGCATATGCCTGCAAGACCAGCAGATCGAGGCTCTGTCTGACATGCTGAACCGTCCCGACGGCTTCGAGGCGGACCGGCGACCCCAATGGTCACCGCCCGGGCACGGAAGTCCACGAGGCTCTCGCTGGAGAGCCGGGTCACCGCTTCACGGACAGGAGTCTTGTTCACCTCGCCCGCAGCCGTGCCGGGCGGCAATTCCGGAGAAACGATCCAGCTCCTGATTTCTCGATAGGCTCTCTCGCCCACAGAAAGTTCAATCCTTGGCACCGCCATTTCCCCGCGTACACTTCGGTCCCCGGTCATGTATTCTTGTATACATGTTGAACGGTGAACACAACCCGCCATCTGTCAACAGCCGTTCTGTTGACACCCGGGAAGTCCCTTGCCCTCTTCCTGGCGTCGTTCTGGCGCGGACGCTGCGGACCGTCACCTTCGGCAATTGAAAGACCACGAGGCGGGTCCACATCTGCAGACAGGTCCAAGAAGTTTCGATCCGGGATGGAGTCTTCAAGGTGACGTGGAGCGGCCGCGATATCTCCGACCCCGTCAGAGGCAAGGTCAGGCAGTATTTCGTTCGCATCACCGATTTGCTAGTCGACCGGCACAAAGTGAGGCGAATCGCAGAATGCGGAAGTGCTCGCCGGAAAGTCGGGAAATGAGGCTTCATCGTTTCAGGCAAGGATACCACCTTGACCGCAAGTCCTGGCATGGCTCAGAAAACCTCGCCCCGGCTCTCCCCGTGCCCAATCTGGTCGCATTCGGGCGCGCGTAGAGCTATTGTCAAAAGTGGTGTTCGGGGCATCGGTCAAGCGGCGATCCCGGCTGGCTGATTGTCTGACTCTGCGTCCTCGACTACCTCGATACCATTCCTGAACTTCACGCCGGTGATGACCTTCCCCGGCTCCCCGAAGCCGTGCAGCCGTCGCCACCTCCCCTGGGCGCACAGTCCCGGCCTGAAGATCATGTGCAGCATGCCGCCGCCGCTCGGACATCCCGCCGGCCGGCTGGTCCGGTGGCGGATGGTGGCGAAGGTGGAGCAGGTCGGGTCGGTGGTCCGGATGCTGCGCCAGTGTGCGGCCGGGAAGTCGTGGAAGGTCATGAGCTCGCCGCGGCCGCATCGAGGCATCCGGTCGCCTTCGGATACCTGTCCGCATACGTATCGATGAAGAGATCGAATGCTCTCTCGGCATGCTCCTTCGTATCGGCCTCCGGATGTCGTGAATGGCCGCCCCGGCTTGTCGAGCTGCACCGATTTCGGCAGGGCACCCTGCACATCTGCACTCTTGCGGACCCGGCAGCGCTGCCGGCATGTCCCGGGCCGGATCTCCTCCCGTGCCGCCCGGAACCCGTGGCGCCGTCTCCTGTGGCCGGTTCAGGCGCATTCATTCCCCGGGCCTTCAGCCCCGGGAGGACCTCCCGCCGGCTCCGCGCCTGCTCACGAACACCATCCTCTACCGCCGGCAGGTGCTTCTCGCCCCTGTCACCGGCGCCGAGACCTGCAGGCAGCACAGCTTCGCATGTTCGGCCCCGGGCCGCCATGGATGCCATCCACCCACGCATGGACCCGGCGATCCCTGCCGGCGGGCCCCGGCGCCATTCCTCGTGTTCCTGCCGCCACGCGGCCTCGAGGCGGAGGGCGGTGCCTGCAGGCAATCCTTTCGCTTCCGGGAAGGCCCGCCTCGAGAGCCGGGCCCGTCCCGCCGGTGGAGACGCCCTCGAGCCAGAGCCGGGGCACGGCCGCATCGAGGGAGCGGCTCTTGCGCAGCCGGGGGGCACCCTGCCCGGGCGGAAGGCCGCCGGCTCTCCGGTCCTGGAGCGGATCTTCGGCATGCGGTTGGGCCGGCCCGATCCCGGTCCGGATCGCCCGCTCGGGCAGGTATCCGCCCTGCACGACACCGGCCCGGCCATCCTCGAGACGGCGGTCCTCGAGCCCGGCAAGAACATCCTGCAATTCGGCCTCCACGGCCAGGTGAAGGATCTGCCGGGCACCGGCGCCGACCAACTCCGCCGGCGGATCACGGGGCCTTGCGCGGCCTTCGGGTTCGCATACACTGGTTGTCATGGCGGTGTACTCCCCGGTTGGGGTTTGTCGTGAATTCGATCAACCGGACATGCCGCCTGCTTTCAAATCCCCCGAACACCACTTTTGACAATAGCTCGCGCGCGTAAGGCAGGCAGCCAGAATTGGGCGTGCAGCAGGTGGCAGGTGCTCGCTGCCAGGTTCGTCTTCGAGACCTTGAATTCGCTGCTCGAAATCGTTGCCGACAAGGCAGAGACACTTTCCAGGCCGGTACCGGGCAACCCCTGCAAGGACCTCAAACCCACCCGGATATCGGGGAGAATCCTGAAGGCAAACACGTGCTGCGATAACGGGAACCCCCTCTGATCGTGCTTGCGCTCTTGAAACTCGTTACCTAGATACGAGCACTTTCAACGTGGTTGCCCGGCCAATCGTCCGGCTGCAACGGAGCCGTATCGGGGAGGTCTGGATGAGCCCTGTTGCATTGAATGAAGGAAATGTTGCCGTCATCTCCGGGGGCGCGGCGGGAATAGGTCTGGCCGTAGCCCGCAGGCTTGCAGCCAGGGGGCTGTCGCTGGTCCTCGTCGATACCCGTTCGGAGCTTTTTGACAATGCTGCGGCTTCACTCGAGGAGAGCGGCGCGCCGGTGGTCATGACAAGCGCAACGGATGTCGCCGACCGCTCTGCCGTAACCGAACTGCAAGGCAGTATTCTCGACCGGTTTGGACATATCGATGTCTTGATGTGCAATGCAGGCATCCAGCCCGGCAGTGATATTTTCGACGCGGGTCAAACCTGGTCTCGCGTGCTGGATGTCAATCTCGGGGGTGTCGTCAACATGTGCCAGGTCTTCGTGCCGGACATGATCGCGGCAACCCGTCCCGGCATCATCATAAATACGGGCTCAAAGCAGGGCATCACGACGCCGCCGGGCGATCCGGCCTACAACGTTTCGAAATCCGGGGTTCGCGTCTTTACCGAGGCGCTTGCGCATCATTTGCGTGAGGAAGGATCGAAACTGGATGTGCATCTGCTCATCCCCGGATTCGTCTTCACCGATCTCACCCGCCGAGGCCGAACGGAAAAGCCCCCTGGCGCGTGGACTCCTGATCAGACTGCCGAATTCATGTTCAAGCGTCTGGAAGAGGGTGATTTCTACATCCTTTGCCCTGACGGCGAAGTTACGCGCAGTATGGATGAGAAACGCATGACATGGGCAATGGGGGATATCGTGGAGAATCGCCCGCCACTCTCGCGCTGGCACAAGGACTGGGCAGCGGCGTTCGCGGCCATCTCGAGAGTCTGAGGCGAGTCTGGCAGGCCAGCAGTTTCGCCAGGTCATCTTCTGCAAGCGTTTGCAATACTCCTGAACCGAACATCTGGGCTTGCTGCCGGCATACAGGAAGACCGGTGCCGTCATCGATCCATGCCCGTCTTCGCTCCCCGGGGCCGGATCGCTGATCAAGGTTCACAGCACTCGACAACCGACTGAATTGGTCCTGGACAGACGGTTCTGCAGCGGGAAGGGATCTCTGGCCTGCAGGATCCAGTTGCGACGGCGACGAGTTTCAGGGCACCGATGCCTTCCCGTCAGTATGCTGATACCCGGCCCTGCAATTCAAGTGAACCCGCAACCACCTGCCTGCCCGGCATTGGTGTCGGGTCTAACGTTGGGAAGTTTCCCAATCGGGGTCGACGAAATACGGCAGGTCCAATGGCGGCTCCATTCGCTTTCCCAGGATGTGGTCGGCCGCCTTTTCGCCGATCATCATCGTCGGGCAATTCAGGTTCGCTGATGGAATGAATGGCATGATGGATGCATCAGCAACGCGCAGGCCGTCCACACCCATCACGCGGCACTCGCTGTCGACAACCGCCATGCCGTCGTCACCCATCTTGCAGGTGCCGCACGGGTGATATGATGAATGACAGGTTCCGCGCAGCCATGACTCCACGTCTTCGTCGCTTTCGACGTGCTCTCCCGGAAACAGCTCCTTCCCGGCGAACCGGGACAGGGCAGGTTGACGCAGCAACTCGCGCGAATGGGAAAGTCCGGCCTTGAGGTCTTCCATGTCACGGGAATGCTCCAGCAGGTTGAACCGAATGCGAGGAAACTCTCTCTCTTCGGCCTTGCCCAGGCGGACATACCCCCTGCTTGCCGGCCTCTGGACGGAAAACTGGAGCTGGAAGGCGTGCCGCCTGACAAAATCTGAACTGCCTTCCGCCACCGCTATTGCAAACAGGGCAATCTGAAGATCCGGAAATCGAATTCCTGCCCTGGTCCGGATAAACGCGACAGTGTCGAAATGGTTGTTGGCAAGTACGCCCTTCCGTGTCCACAACCACCGGATCACACCTTTCGCTTTCGATATCGGGTTGTCGTATCGGTGAAGAGTAACCGGCTCCGTGCACTCCACCTGGACCGAGGTGAGTGGATGATCCATCAGGTTTTCCCCGATACCCGGCAGATCGTGAATGACCTCGATCCCGAGATCCCCGAGATGATCTGCAGGGCCTATTCCGGAATTCATCAGCAGGACCGGACTGTTGAATGCTCCGGCACAGATCACGACTTCGCGTCTGGCGAACGCAGTTGTCGTCTCGTTGCCTCGGCGGAATTCGATGCCCTGCGCCCTCCTCTTGTCGAACAGGATGCGTGTCGCCACACAGTTGGTTTGAATTCGCAGGTTTGCCGGAGGATTGCGAAGATAGCCTCGGGCGGTTGACGAGCGCAGCCCGTTCGCGACGTTTTTCGGGAGAAATCCGAAACCATCCTGCTGGAAGCCGTTGACGTCAGTGGTTGATCGGTAACCTGCCTGCCGGCCGGCATCCAGGAAAGCCCGGGCGAGCGGGTCTGGCTCTGTCGTGGTCACCGAGACCGGTCCGCTCTCGCCCTTGTACGCGCCTTCTCCGTCCGTCCGTGTTTCCAGCCGCCTGAAATAGGGCAGGACGTCGGAGTATGACCAGCCGGCTGCCCCTGAATCGGCCCAGCCCTCGTAATCGAGCGGGTGGCCGCGCAAATACAACTGGCCGTTGATCGAGGAAGATCCCCCGAGCACCCGGCCGCGCGGCTGCTTCAGACGGCGGTGGCCAAGGAATGGTTCGGGTTCCGTCTCGTAGTTCCAGTTGTAACCGGGTGCATCGTAAGCATGGCGCATGGCGGCCGGGATGCGCAGGAGCAGGCTCCCATCGGTCGGGCCCGCCTCCAGGAGCAGAACATTGCCGGCACCGAACTCGGCCAGTCTCGAGGCAACGATTGCTCCGGCGCTGCCCGAGCCCACGACGATGAAATCACAGCTTGGCGCCGGTGCCGTCAATCCCGGATCACTCCCCTTTGCGGGCCGGCCGGGCAGTCCGGCTTCCGGGTGGCAATCATCCCGTATAGTCGTTCAGCGTGAAGAAAAGGGTGTCGCCGACCTGGCAGAGTGCCGGTGTGCGCTTGCAGAACACCACCCCTCCCTTCCTGAAATGCAGTTTCTCCGGTGCAAGCCAGGGCTCCTTGAGGGACCAGATGTAACCTGCAAACTGGCCATCCTCGACCTCCTCGCCAAGATTGACCCGCGGCTCGAACATGCCGTCCTTGTAGGCAAAGATGTAGTTCTCGTCCGATTGCATGTTCATGAGACGAACCCTGTGTTCCGGTTCCGGCAGGTCGAGGCTCGACGGAAGTATGCCCATCTCGCTGAGGCACCTCCTCATTCCATTGTAGGCAAAGTCGCGGATCCACGGCCTGATCTTGCCTCCGCCTCCGAGTTCCGTCGAAAGATAGATGATCTCCTTGGGCAGCACTTCGCCCGACAGGGTCGTTTCATGAACCCGGTTACCGACGATCCCGAGCGGTGCCCCGAAGAGTTCGAGGAACTTCATCTGCATGGCATCCTTGGTTGCATCGCCCATGAGGCGGATCTTCACCGAGGGATGGTGGTCAATCGACTTGCCGGCGGAATGGAGATCGAATACGGCATCTGCCAGGTCGATCAGGTGGTTGGTCATGAACCATGCGATCATCTCGGTTGGCGATCCCAGCCGTTTGCCGGGGAACAACCGGTTGAGATTGGCCTCGCCAGTCCAGTCCAGAGGCGAGGTTCGACGACCGGCATAGAATGCCGGTGCATTTGCCGCGGGAAGAAGGATGATCTGCCCGGTGATATCCGATGGCTGCAGGGTCTGGTAGAGTTCGTTACAGACGGAGACTCCCTCGTATTCGTCGCCGTGATTTGCACCGACGACGACCGCGCAAGGCCCTTCGCCGTTCCGGATCGACATGACTGGAACCGGAATCCAGCCATAGGCGGAACGGTCGGAGGAATACTGGATTCGCAGGTAGCCATGATGCTTGCCATCCTGCTGGAAATCGACTTCGCAGGCAGGCGCGAAGCTTACGATCGGACATGACATGGTTGTTTCCCTTGCTGTTGTTTCAGCCGGTCGAGGCTGCTGATTTGTAGGTCCTGAACGCCACACCCAGCATTGCGATGCCGCGCCTGATCTCGTCTTCCGTCACGAAACTGTAGGCCAGCCGAATGAAATTTCCCGGGTCGGATACGGGAAAGCTCAGCCGCCCCGGCGAGACCTCGACCCCCTCCTCGATTCCCAGTTCGACCACGCGTTCCGCTTTGTCCCCGGTCGGCAAGGCGGCCCACAGGAAATATCCGCCGCCCGGAGCTCTGACGACAGCTTCGGGAATGTGCCTTGCGAGCGCCGAAATCATCACGTCCCGATGCAACCGCATCTGTTTTTTCAACTCGTCGATGTGATGGCTGATCCTGTTTGATCGCATGAGTTGCACGACGATTCGCTGCGCAAACGTGTTGGATCCGCCATCGGCCTTCTGGAGAGCCATTCGCCGGATTACGCCTGCTTCGCCGATAGCCCATCCCACGCGCAATCCCGGCGCCAGTGTCTTGGATACGGTGCCCAGCGAGATGACATGACCGGTCGTGTCCAGCGACTTGATCGGTGCAACGGAGTCGCCTTCGAACCGGACGCGGCGATAGGGGTCATCTTCGCAGATCAGGAAATCGTAACGCCGGGCCAGTTCCAACATCCTTTGACGCCGCGCAAGGCTGGTGGTGATCCCGGTTGGATTGTGGAAGTCGGGAACGTCGAAGAGAAGTTTCGGCATCGGCTCGGCGTTGGCCGCGATGTGACGGAGTTTCGCCTCGAGTTCGTCGGTATCCAGCCCGTCCTCATCCTGGCCGACATCGACGAACTGGACGTTGTGCGTGCGCATGATGTGGATGGCCGTCATGTAGGTCGGACGCGTGACGATGATCCGGTCGGCCGGTTCGATGAACACCCGGCATGCCAGGTCGAATGCGCTCTTTGCCCCATAGGTGACGAGCACGTTGTCGGGCTCTGCCTTGATCCCGTCCTCGCAGGCGAACCGGCAGATTTCCTCGCGAAGGTCATCCAGCCCCATGAGCGGTCCGTATTGCATCGCCTCTTCGCGCAACGGACCGACCGCCTCCACCGCTTCAGCCACGGTCTCCGGCAATAACGGAGGATAAGCGGCGGCGCTGCCAAGGGAAATCGTGCCCGGGACGTGGTCGAATACCGACCTGCCCAGGATCGAGGACCTTCTGGCAAACCTGAATCCGGTCATCTGCCCACGGGGATGCCCGGGGTCGTGGCGGTCATTGTGCGGATGGATCCCGCCATTCTCATGGCTCCGTTGCCGCCGAAATCCGGGGGCCCGGAGCGGACAGATGCGCGGTCACTCCCGGGACAGGCACCGCGACATCGGAAGGGTCAAGCCGTCCAGGAGTTCTGCCGGCATTGCCTGCCGGCATCCCCTGCAGTCCGGCCGTCATGTGCGCCATGCCGAACCGGCATTGGTTTCCCTCTGGGCCGGGCATCCGCCGTCACTCCGAAAAACTGCTTGCGTCAAACAATATATTATCTATTGTCATTGGCAGGTCAACAGGGGGTTGCAGGGATAATGGAGCCGGAATTCGCGGATTTTCCGCGTGAGGAATTCGAGGATCGCTACGCGAGAACCCGTGCCCTCATGGCCGCGAAGAAGATCGACGCGCTCCTGATTACCGAACGTCTCAACTACCAGTACTACAGCGGGCACCGCTCCGAGCAGTGTGCCGTCGACAAGATTCGTCCCTACATGTTCATTCTGCCAAAGGATGACGATCCGACGCTGATCACCATGCCGTTCGAGATCGCCCAGGTTGAACAGACGTGTTTTGTCGCCGATGTCAGGACAACCGGCGGGCTGACGGGACATCCGGAATTCATCGCAGGTGTTCTCGGGGATGCCGGCCTGGCGAAGGCGCGTATCGGGTGTGAACTTGGAAGGGAGCAGTATCTGGGCATCAGCTACCTCGGTTTCCAGGAGGTGGTGAACGGTCTTCCCGGTGCCGAATTCGTTGATGCCGCCGACATCATTCTCGCTGTACGGAACGTCAAGTCGGCCCTGGAAATCGAATACATGCGCCGCGCTGCAATCATCAGTGCCGAAGCACAGGCCGGGACATTCAGCGAGGTTCGTGCAGGAATGACCGAGAATCAGGTCGCACGGGTCCTGCGCCGAAAACTGATCGAGGGCGGTGCCGAGAAACTCTCCCTCCTCTGCGTGCTGTCAGGGGCCAACGAGAAGGGCATCGTGCTCCTGCCGACCGATCGGGTCATCCGCAAGGGCGAGACGCTCGGCTTCGATGTCGGCGTCTCGTACCGCGGCTACTGGTCGGATCTTGCCAGGACCGCCTCGGTCGGCCCACCATCCGAAGAACTCGCCGAGTTCTATCGCTGGACGATGCAACTCCGGCATGACTGCAACATGCAGTTGCGGGCCGGCAAAAGGCCGGCCGACGTCATCGCCGTTGTCGACAGCTACCTGGAGGAGCGCGGCCTCAAGACCATGGGTGTCGGGCGCGTCGGCCACGGGGTCGGCATCGAAACGACGGAGTTCCCGTCTCTGGCAGCGTTCGAGGACGTCACTTTCGAGCCGGGAAACGTCTTCGCCTGCAATCCGAACTTCTCGAATCATCTCGGGTTCATCAATGCGGAGGATAACTGGGCGGTGACCTCGAACGACCCGGACCTCCTGTCGGCTCCGGCCGCAGAGTTCGACATTCCGGTTATCGAAACATGAGGCAAGAGCAGTACATTGAAACTCGTCGGCGTGAAGTGGCTTTCGCGCCGACTCGTCCACAGACATTCAGAAAGGAGTAGCCAAGATGAAGACAGGTTGGAAAAACAGGCTGTATGCAGCAGGACTGGCGGGAGCGGTTGCAATGGGATCGCTGACCGCACATGCCCAGAGCCTGATGGACCAGGCCATGGATGACGGGCTGAACGTCGCTTTCTACAATTTCAAGCCCTATGCCTATACTGGCGAAGACGGAGTCCTGACCGGCACTGATGTCGATACGCTGAAAGCGGTACTTGATCGACTGGGTGGCGGAATTGCCGATGCGAAGGCAATCGAGTGGGGTGCCCTCATCCCGGGCGTCAAGTCGGAGCGTTTTGATGTCGTTGCCGCCGGCATGTTCGTTACACCGAAGCGCTGCGCCGAAGTTCGTTTCTCGGAGCCGACATTCGGAATCCAGCAATCCCTGATCGTCATGAAGGGCAACCCGCACGGCGTGACCGACTATGATTCGATTGCGGAGAAGGGACTGACCGTCGCAGTGATTTCGGGTGCCGCACAGGGCACATATGCCCGGGATTCGGGCGTTGGGGAAGCCAACATCATGCAGATTCCCGACAACCCGACAGCCATTGCCGCATTGCGGGCTGACAGGGCACAAGTCTATGCCCTGTCCGTGCCCGGAAGCCGTGAAGTGGTGAACGGGGTGCCGGAACAGGATCTGGAGATGGTCCCGGCGTTCAACATGGTGGCGGGAAGGGTGGCGATGCCGCACGGCGCGTTTGCATTCCGCAAGGAAGATGGCGACTTCGTTGACGCGTTCAACGAGGAGCTGACCGCCTTTATCGGTTCACCGGAACACCTTGCGATCTTCGAGAGACACGGGATGATGGCGGACGAACTGCCTTCGCAAAGCACAACCGACCTGTGTGAGGGCTGACAGGGCAATTCCGAAGGAATCGCCGGCCGCCGGCCGGCAATTCTGCCGGGGCAATCACTCCAATCGAACGGGTCGGGGAACGACCGGAAATGTACAAGCGTTCGAACATCCTCTTCCTGATGATTGATCAGCAGGCCGCGTCGGCATTGTCGACCTATGGCGGCAGGACCGCCAGGACACCGAACATCCAGCGGCTTGCAGAGCGGGGCGTGGTGTTCGACAATGCCTACACGAACTTTCCGGTCTGTGCGCCGTCCAGGTTCTCGATGATGAGCGGTCAACTCGCCAGCAGGATCGAGTGCTACGACAATGCTTCGGAGTTTCGAGCGACGATTCCGACACTTGCGCACTACCTGCGATTGCTGGGCTACCAGACGACGCTCTGCGGAAAGATGCACTTCATCGGACCGGACCAGTTGCACGGTTTCGAGGAACGCCTTACGCCCGAAATCTACTCCGCAGACATCCGGACGCTGCCGCAATGGGACGGCGTGGATGATGATTTCGCCACGGACGCGCACAAGGCGCTGGTCGAGGCCGGACCGGTGCCCAGGACGGTCCAGATGGATTATGACGAGGAGGTGGGATTTCACGCCGAACAAAAGCTGTTCGACCTGGCCAGGAGCGAGGATTCCCGCAGTTTCTTCCTGACGGTGTCCTTTACCCATCCACATGAGCCGTTCCTCTGCACTCAATCCTGCTGGGACATGTACACGGATGACGAGATCGAATTGCCCGTTGTGGGGCTGCTCGATGAAAGCCGCATCGATGAACACAGCAGGAGGATCTACCGCCACTACAATCTCTCCTCGCCGGGGATCACCGAACAGCATATCCGCAATGCCCGCCGCGCCTATTACGGCTCAATGTCCTACATCGACCGCATGATCGGGCGTGTGATGGACGCTCTCGAGGAGGCAGGTTTCGCCGACAACACGACCATCATGCTGACTTCCGACCACGGGGAGATGCTCGGTGAACGCGGCATGTGGTTCAAGAAGGTGTTCTTCCAGGATTCCGTCAGGGTTCCACTGATCCTCGGCGGGCCGGGATTTTCACCGCTGCGTGTTCGGGAAAACGTATCACTGGTCGATCTCCTGCCAACCTTCGTGGACATTGCCGGCGGGTCGGGATCGCTTGAGCCGGTCGAACCGGTCGCCGGAAACAGCATCACCCCGCTCGCATTGGGTGATTCACGGGGCTGGCCTGACACCGTGTTCAGCGAAATGACCTGCGAGGGTGTGGTCGAGCCTGTCATGATGGTCAAGCGAGGTCCGTACAAGTACATCCATTCCTCTTCGACCGAGCCGCTCCTCTTCGACCTCGACGAGGACCCGCTCGAACTGGACAATTTGGCCGGGCAGACCCGAGCCGCCGGACAGGAAACGGAATTGCGGGGATTGGTCGACGCAACCTGGGGTGATCTGAAGGAGCTTCGGGCCAGGATTGTCCGGAACCAGAAGACCCGACTCCTGGTACGAGAGGCGCTTGAACGGGGGAAGGTCCATTCCTGGGACGATCCTCACTCGCCGACGGGCGGACGCTACCTGCGCCGGGGAAGTACCTACACCGCCTGGTGCTACAGGGGCGTCGACGACCTCCGGTCAGGCAGACGGGAATAGGTTGCAGCCCTGGCCTTGATCGGGGCAGCATGCATGCGCGAGGTCTGGTCAATGGGAGGGAGGAGTCGTCCGCGGTGACACGTATTGCAGCTGTGCTTGCCCTCTCCGGGTTCCTCTTCGGACTCAGTTTCGCGACATTTTCCGAGATGCGGGTGTTTCTGCCGGCATTGCTGCGCGGTGCCGTGGTCACGGTCCAGATCTCCGTGCTCTCGGCGCTGCTCTTTCTTGTCATGTCATTTGTCGCCGGCATCGCCAAGGACAGCTCGGTCGCGGCCATCCGCTGGATCTCGATCGCGTATATCGAGGTGTTCCGCGGAACCTCGCTGCTGGTGCAACTCTTCTGGTTGTATTTCGTCCTGCCCGAATTCGGTATCGTGCTGACGCCGATGACAGCCGGAATCCTGGGTATCGGCCTCAATTTCGGTGCATACGGGGCGGAAATCGTCCGCGGCTCGATGGCAGCTGTTCCGCGGGGCCAGCTTGAGGCATCGATTGCATTGAACCTGACTGACTGGAGGCGGTTGACACGCATCGAGATCCCCCAGGCCATCATGGTCATGACGCCGGGAATGACAAACCTGACCATCGAACTGATAAAGGCGACCTCGCTGGTCTCGGCGGTCACGCTTGTCGATATCACCTACGCGTCGGCCCAGCAGAACCAGCTTCACTACAGGACGCTCGAGATCTTCGCCGTTACGGTCATGCTCTACTATTGCCTTGCCCAGTTCGTCCGGCTTGGCGGCAGTGCACTCGAAGACCGGTTCACGAGGCATCTGGATCGGGGGCATTGACCCATGGATTGGCGGTGGGACTTCACGTTTGACGTTGTCATTCCACGGCTCTGGGATGCGGCAGGTATCACGGTTTATGCGACCTTCGTATCATTCCTGCTTGCACTCGTCGGTGGCCTGATCCTGATGCTCTTGAAGATGTCGAGGAACCCGGTTGTGTCGAAAGTCGTGACCGAGTTCATCGAAGTCATCAGGGCGACGCCCCTGCTGGTCCAGATATTCTTCGTGTTCTTCCTGTTGCCGGAAGCGGGAATTGTGCTGCCGCCGCTGACATCGGGAATTATCGCCATTGCGCTCTACAATTCGACCCTGTGCGCCGAGGTCTATCGCGCTGGCCTGCAGGCGGTTCCCCGCGGCCAGTGGGAAGCTGCCACGGCACTCAATCTCTCGACCTTCACCGCCTTCAGGCGGATCATTCTTCCGCAGTCTCTTCCGCCGATAGTGCCAGCCCTCGGAAATTACCTGATCGCCATATTCAAGGAAACGCCCCTGCTTTCATTTGTAGCCGTTGGCGAGATCATGCACGAATCGAAGCTGATCGGTTCGGAATACTACCGGTTCACCGAAGCCGTCACGATTACCGGCGTGTTCTTTCTCATCATGAGCCTGTTTTCCGCCCAACTGGTCCGCATCGTGGAGATCAGGCTCAAGAGGAGCATCCTGAAATGAGCAACCCCAAGATCATGTTTGAAGACGTCCTGAAGGTCTATGGCAGCCTCAACGTCCTCGAGGGGCTGAACTTTCACGTGGATGAAAACGAGGTCGTCGCAATCATAGGGCCGTCGGGGTCCGGCAAGACCACGGTCCTGCGTGTATTGATGACTCTTGAAGGCATCCAGGAAGGCATCATTTTCGTTGATGGCGGGCCCCTGAACCTGATGCGGCAGAACGGACAGCTTGTGCCGGCAAGCAAGTCATACATCAGGGGTATCCGTTCGAAGATCGGAATGGTGTTTCAGAACTTCAATCTTTTCCCCCACATGACCGCGCTCGAGAACTGCATCGAGGCACCCGTGCAATCCAAGGGGATGCAAAAGGCCCGGGCCACTTCGGAGGCACTTGAACTCCTGAACATGGTCGGCCTCAGTGACAAGCGTGATCATTACCCCAGCCAACTCTCCGGAGGCCAGCAACAGCGGGTGGCCATCGCCCGGGCACTCGCCATGCGCCCGGAAATCCTGTTGTTTGACGAACCGACTTCCGCACTTGATCCCGAGATGGTCGGCGAGGTCCTGAATGTCATCCGCGATCTGGCGAAATCGGGCGACTACACGATACTTCTTGTCACTCACCAGATGGGATTTGCCCGCGAGGTTGCCGACCGTGTGTGTTTCTTCGACGAGGGTGCCATCGTCGAGGAGGGCAAACCGGACGACATCTTCGGAAACCCGCAGAATGAACGGCTGAAACAGTTCCTGAGCAAGATTCTCGAGGCCACATGATTGCAAGCCGGAAATTTGCCAGGAACACCGGAACCGGGCCCGGAGTCATCTACGCTGATGCGACACAACTGCAGGAAGCTCTCCGGAATGGGGAAACCACTGCCAGGGAGGCACTTGAATCATGCTATGAGCGGGCATCCCTGCTCAATGATGACATCAACGCGATCATCTACCAGGAGCATTCCGCAGCCCGGGATGCGGCCGACAGCTGCGACCGGCTGCAGCGTGCTGGCCATGGCCGGGGTCAGCTGCACGGAGTTCCAGTCACGATAAAGGAGTGTTTCGACTGGGAAGGCAGGCAGACGCATTGGGGTGATCCCGACCGCGCGGGAGAAATCAAGGACGCGAGTTCTGTCGTCGTGGAGCGCCTTGAAAATGCCGGGGCCGTGATCTTCGGCAAGACGAACATCCCGGCCTATCTGGGTGACTGGGAAACCTGGAACCCGCTTTGCGGGAGCACCCGCAATCCGCACGATTACAGGCGCGGCGTCGGGGGATCATCGGGCGGGTCTGCGGCAGCGGTGGCTTCCGGCATGAGTTATGCCGACATTGGCAGCGACCTTGGCGGATCAATCCGTTTGCCAGCGCATTACTGCGGTGTCTTCGGGCTCAAGCCATCCTGGGGCCTGGTTCCGATGCGCGGGCACAGTCCGCTCGGCGAAGCAAGGGAGCCGGACATCGGCGTGGCCGGACCGATCACGCGATCGGCACGCGATGCAGCGACGTTCCTGGGAGTGCTTGCCGGACCGGCGTCGCCAGCTTCCGCCTGGCGGGTCCAATTGAAGAACCACCGCCCGAAACGGTTGCAAGACCTGAAGATTGCGGTGCTGCTGGAACACGAACTGTGCCCGGTTGATTCCAGGTACCTGGACCGGATGGACAGGTTTGTCGACTCCCTGGCACGTGCCGGTGCAACGATCGATCGAAATGCCCGACCGGCAATCGACCTTGCCAGGCACACCGAAATCATGAATCTCCTGGTTCGGGCAGAAACGTCGACGAGACCGTCGCTCGGCCCTGCATGGAACTCTTCCGGGGACATTCGCAAAGGCGATGACAGGACATGTTCCGGACCAGCTGCAAAGGGGGCAGATCTCTCGCACCGCGGGTGGCTCGAACTGCAGGAAGAGCGTCTTTCATTGACGAGGGAATGGGACAGGTTCTTCGAGGAGTTCGACCTGCTCATCTGTCCTTCGGGAGCAAGAACTGCCCCCCTCTTCGAGATGGCAGATGGTGCGTTCGAGCGGACGGTCGAGGTCAACGGAACAAGGCGTCCTGTCGTGGAGCAGCATTTCTGGTTCGGCCTTGCCAGCCTGCCCGGCAATCCGGCGGTGAGCGTGCCGCTGGGAAAATCGGATGGCGAGATGCCGGCGGGCATTCAACTCATCACACGAAAATACTCGGACCTGATGTTGTGCAAGTTCGCAAGCCGGATTCACTTGCTGGCAGCATCAGCGGTGTAGGAGCGGAGCACGACGTGGCAGAAACACCGGTCAAATACGGAGATGGACCGCGGGCCATCTATGAAGAGATCAAGCAGCGCATCATCGCCGGGAAACTCAAGGGTGGTAGCGAACTCAAGATCATGCCGCTTGCCAACGAGCTGGGAGTCAGCATCGTTCCGGTCCGCGAGGCATTCCGAATTCTTGCAGCGGAAGACCTGATCATCCTGCGGGCGCGACGCAGCCCGATTGTCGCCGATATCTGCGGGCATGACCTCGTGGAAATCAACAGCATTCGGAGGGGCCTGGAGCCCATGGTGCTGAGGGACGCGGTGCCACACCATACATCGGAATCACTGGCGGCCTGCGAGTCGCTACTGGAGAGGGATCGAGCGTGCAGCGACCTCTGGGAAAAGGTTGAGCTGAACGAGCAGATTCATCTGGCCCTGCTTGCTCCGTCGGCCTACGGGCGAGCCAAGTCGATCATCTCGGAGCAATATGTCGGCCTGGCCCGGCTAACCCACTACATGGTCGTCAACGACCCGGACCTCGTTGATCCCCACCACCAGGAACACGAGGAAATTCTTGCCGCGGTCAAGGCCGTGGATGCGGCGCTCGCCGTGAGCCTCATGAGCGAGCATATCGAACGCGCTACCGAACGTGCGAATGAGCTGTTGTCGGTCAGCGGCGGCGGCAAGGGAGAGATGCGCGCCGCCACGGGACAGCGGGCTACAGGGTGAAAGACGTACCGTCCAGGATTATCCGGGCAAGCCTGTCCGGACCGTTCCGGAAGATTCTCGCCTGGCCTCGTGGACCAGGCCTGCCTGGGCCTGCGATTGAAGGGGCATGCTCCGGCGCGGAAACAATCAGGAGGAACCTGTTGTCGGTCAGCGGCGGCGGATGCACGGCAGGCTGCCGGAAGTCACCGCATGCCACAGGCGTCTTGCAGCAAGATACCAGGTACGGCAGACCAATGACGTCTCCGGTCGCATCGCCTGTTACGCCCGTGTCGTCGCCTGCGCAGCATCCGGGAGCGCTGGCGCCGACGGTGTCCGCCAATCGGCATGATCCGAAACAGGGATGGTGTGATCGCAAACGCAATCGTCGTGGCATCGTGACCTCCTTGAACTTTCATTCCATTCGGGCAGCGCCCTGTTCCGTCCAGGACCAGGCCGGTAGTCTGCATGCCTGACTGGAAGCCGGTTGCGGTCGGGGGCCTTCTTCACATCGTTCTCGTATCGTTGCCCGCGACTCTCCTGGCCGGCAGCATGGATTGCGGCAGCCACCGCGCGCAAGTCATCCGCCACGAGGTCGGAGGATGCGGCCGGTCCGAACGCCGTCTTGCCCGAAATCCGCATTCGGGCGCGGTCGGCTGCCGCCAGATGACCGATGCCGCCCTGGCCGACATCGGCCGGAAGACCCGCTCGGGTGAATGGATGGGCAATCCATGGAGCATCACTTCCGACAGGGAGTTCGCTGCGGATCTCGATGCGCAGAACGAGGCCTTCGATCACTGCACCGCGCCGAATTGGCAACGCCTCGGCAGCACCAGGTCGCTGGTCGGGACCGAAGTCGGTCAGGTCAGGGTCACTGAAGGCGGCATGCTGGCCGCCACGCATTTTCCCGGCCCGGGCGGCCTGCGGCAGTTTGCCGGTTGCGGCCTTCGGCCGGATTGCATGCCGGACGCCGCGGCCGGCGCGAATGGAGGCCGCATGCAGGCATGCCGGATCGCAATGACGCGGCTTGCGGAGGGCAGCGCGACACATGTCGGCAGATTGACGGGTGTCCAGACGCAAGGCGGAGGTGGCTACCTTGCCGACGGAGTGGGTGCAGCGGGCCCGGCCGGCGGCGGTGCCTTCCTGCCATGGACCGCCCTTGCAATACGCGAGCAGCCGCCACTGCAAGGTGAAAGGAAGCACCCGCGATGACAGGCACTCGCGGAACCGGGATCATGAAACGCCTTTCTCGCGTTGCAATCGGCACGTCGGCGGCATGCATGTGCGTGCCGGCACTTGCCCGGCAGGGCCTGGGAGACGTCGCGAACACGCCGACCGGCCAGATCACCGATCCTGGACAACTCATCGGCGCCACGGCTGTCCTTGTCGGCATCGGAATGCCGATCATGTCCGCAATCAAGTTCCGCGCTTGCAGCACGAATTCGCAGGATCCTTCGGCCAGTGTTGGCGGCGCGGCTGGCTGGCTGGCTGCCGGCCGGCGCCGCACTGGTCGGCATACCGGAATTCCCGGATATCGGCGTCACCTCGCTGTTCGGCTCGGACGCGACCACGGGTACTCTGGCCAGCGGCAATCTGCTGGACTAGGGCCTGTTGACAATCGGGTTGCGAATCAGCCGCGTCAATGCCATTTTCCCTGCAACGCACGCCGGAATGGCGGCACGAGCAGGTGAGGAAAATGACGGATGAATGAAGACAGGACGGTACTCACCGACGCCATGTGGGCGCGGACCTGCCCCATGCTGCCCGGCAAGGCGACCGATCCCGGTGTCACCGCGGCAGTGGGCAGGCAGTTTCTCGAGGCGGTACTGTGGCGGATCCGCACCGGATCGCCATGGCGCGACCTTCCGGAGCATTTCGGAAACTGGAACAGCGTGTTCAAGCGCTTCCGCAGATGGGCGCTTTCGGGCATTTTCGAACAGGTATTCAACGAGCCCCGGATGAGTTCGACCTCGAATACATCTTCGTGGACGGCACCATCGTCCAGGCGCACCGGAAGGCGGCCGGCGCAAAAGGGGGACCTCGAAGCAGGGGATCGGACGCTCCCGGGGCGGCCTGACCGGCAGGATCGTGACCGTGGTGGACGCCCTTGGCTACCTCGTGCGCTTCGTGATCCTTCCCGGACAGGCACATGACCTGGCCGGCGTGCCGGCTCTTCTCGAGGACCTCCCCTTCGGAGCCCTCATCGGCGACAGGGCATTCGATGCCGACTGGCTGCTGGCAGAAATCGAGGCAAGCGGGGCAGAGGCGGTGATTCCCCCGAGGCGCCACCGGACAAGTCCCCGGGATCATGACCGGGAGATGTACCGGTGGCGCCACCGGATCGAGAACTTCTTCGCAAGGATCAGGGAGTTCCGGGCAGTGGCGACCCGCTACGACAAGACCGACACGAGCTTCGCGGCGGCGATTCATCTCGTCAGTGGCGTGGTTGCGGCAACATGATTGTCAACAGGCCCTAGCACCCGCCAGAGAACCCCCTTTCGGCAAGGTCCAACCCCGAATACGCCCGTCCGGAGCGCCGGTAACCGGCGGATCTGACCCCGGTCCGGGAGATTGTCGGCTATCCGGCAGCAGCTTTCCTGCTCCCGGCACCGGTTCCGGCAGGAGGGCCGGGATGTCGTCCCCGGATTTGGCACCCGGCCTGATGTCCGGGGTGCGAGGCTCGCCGGACATTTCCTGCGGATTGCGTATCTGCCCGATGCCTGCCTCGTGAAGATCGGCCGAAACCGGGCCGATTGGCGGGAAATGGCCCGAAACCGGCCCTGTCTCCCGATTCCCCGACCGGACATTGCCGCGTAGTATCCGATCAGGTCGGTGACTTGGTGTGAAACTCACACGAATGACTTGCAGCCTACATTATCCAATACAGATCGTCGTCTTGTCCTTCCATAACATATTGTTTTACATCATATTATCCTGCCCGACAAGCACAAATCCTCTCAAGATACGTATAAATAATTGTGAAAATGATTTAAATCAGAATTGCATTTCCGGGAGATTAAATGTAGAGATTCTGATCGACATCTGATCTCGACTTTGCACATTTTCCTCACGTCCAGGTCCAGAAGATTTCCGTAGTGGCGATCTGATCGAGGGCCTCGTCAAGCGGCAGCACAATGCCGCCCATGTCGCCGACATCCTTCCACCTTTCCTGCCATGACCAGTACAGGATCCGCATCCGGTCGCCCGGTCCCTCCGGCTTCAGCCGGGCGACCGATGCCCCGGTTCCGGTCATGGCAAGGTTGTAGCCGCCCCGGCTCTTGCGAACACTCACACCGCCGCCATTTTCCCGATTGAAGGCTTCCATGCGCTGCACGATGGGATCGATATCGGTCATGGGGCAGTGTCTCCTGGATACGATGTGTTCCATTCCCTGCCTGCCGGCGCAAGCCCGGCATCCCTCGATGCATTGACTCGATAGATGCCGGATTCCATGGATCGGGCTCTCGTGAGAGGAGAGACCGCATGGGATATTTCGGATCGAAGGCAACACCCGGCCTGTGCCAGGCGCTGATTGCCATGATGCCGCCGCAGCGTAACCGGGCAAACGACGGCGTCTGTTTTCCGATCGGGCAACCGGGGATCGTACGAGGATGATCCGTTCATCGATCAATGAACGGAGGATATTGTCATGTCTGATCTGAACGGTGCCGGTTCTTCCCCGGTGATGCGAAGCGAGGATGAGTGGCGTGCCATCTTGGCCGATTACGAGGCCTCGGGGATGACGCAGTCGGGCTTCTGCGAATCGCGGGCGCTGTCCCGCAAGACTTTCCGGAACTGGCGGCGGCGCCTCGGTCATCCTGTGGCGGGCAAGGCCGGCAGCTTCGTCGAGGTCGCACCACCAGCGGACAATCCGGGCTGGGATGTCGAGCTTGAACCGGGCGGCGGCATGATCCTGCGCCTCAGGCGGTCCTGATGCTGGCCGGCTGGCCAGCCGGCGGCATCCGGCTGCAGACGGAGGCGGCGGACATGCGCAAATCCTTCGATGGCCTGTGCGCGCTGGTGCAGACCCGTCCCGGGGAGAATCCGGCCTCCGGGAGGTGGTACGTGTTCATCAACCGTCGCCGGACCATGATCAAGGTGCTCGGAGCGGGCCAGGGTGGCTTCTTCATCTGGTCCAAGCGCCTGGAGCAGGGGCTGTTTGCATCGCTGCCGGGACGGGGGCGAAAATCACTGTCGCTGTCACCGACCGAACTGTCGGCGCTGCTGGAGGGTATCGACATCACCGTCCGCCGGCGCCGCAAGCGCCATGTCCTGCCCATGGCGGCGTGACGCCACCCGGTGGTGGCGATATCCGATGTCATCGGATTGTCGGCAAACAGCTCGGCCCGGCGCCGCGGTGTCAGCTCGCCTGCCCGGCTGTTCGGATGGGTGCCCGCACGGATGAGCACATCAGTCAGCCGGATGCAGGGATCGATGCCCTGCATCCGGCAGGTGGCGGTGCAGCTATTGATGATCCCGACATTGCGGGCACCAGGCCCGGTCCACGAGAACAGCCAGTTCTTCTGCCCCAGCTTGATGCCGCGCAGCTGGCGCTCCACGCCATTCGAATCCGGTGGCACCTGCGGGTCCTCGAGGAACACCTCCAGTGTCGCCTGCCGGGTGGTGGCATGGCCGACTGCCCTGGCGATCGGATGCTCCGGTGTCGGCGCCGGGTCCTCCTGCCGCTCCCTGCACCACACCCGGAATGCATCGACCACCGGGCGGGTTCTGCTGCGCCGCGCCTCGAGGCGAACGCCCGGCGGCTTGCCGGCGATCTCGTCCTCGATGGCGTGGATCGGCGCGATCAGCGCCAGTGCCTCGGCGGCCAGCTGCGGATGGCTCGCCAGCTGTTCCTCGAACTTGCGGCGGACATGCGCCCGGCAGCCTTGCTGCTTCACCATCTTCTCGCGGATGGCGACATGGGCCTCGCAGGCACCGTAGCCATCGCTGACCAGCGTGCCGGCATGATCACCGAGGATCCCGGCGACATGCCTGTGCTGCCGGGACCGGGCAAACGGGAACACGACCTCGCCCCTCTCGCCGAGCACCGGCCGGCAATGGCCGGTCTTCATCCTGCCCGGACGGCCGGGTTTGCGTCCGGCCCGCACCGGCGTCTCGTCCATGATGATGACATCGCTCTGCAGCACCGATTGCAGCTGTGCCTCGTAGATCGGCTCCAGGAGGGTGATGGCCCGATTGGCCCAGTCGCTCATCGCCCGGCGGGAAATGGTGATTCCGCTCTCGGCCAGCCGCTGGTGCTGCCGGCAGGGGGGCAGGTGCCGGGCGAGCCTGTCCACGAGCATGTCGGCGACGAAGGAGACGTCGATGCAGCTGTTCCCGAACACGCCTTCCCGGGCTGGCGGCGAGATCAGCACGCCGGTGCGCTTCAGCCGCACCTTCCTGTAGTGGTAGCGGATGACCGCGTGGCGGACCGGCACCGTTGCCAGCTTGCAGCATACCCGCTCGGAGATGATCTCGTACTCATCCGCAGACAACCCCTCCACCTCCGGCGGCATGACGTCGATGTCGATGACGACCGCTTCGGGGCCGTAGCGCAGCCCGGCCTCGTTCACCGACCCGCTGCGGTCCTTCCTGCGTCCGGGCTTGCCGCCCGGTCGCGTCTTCTTCCTGCCTGTCGCCGATCCATCCTTGCTGTTCGGCGGCGCATTGCTGCCCTTGCCCTTCTCCGGGCGCGAGCCGCAAGGCTCACGCTGCATCCGGGCGATCTGTCCCGCCATCCCGGCGATCTGTCCTTCCCGGGCGGTCGGTGAAATTGCGACCGGCCGGCCCGGCCCGGTGCACGCGGTCGGGAAAGAAGTCGAACCGGAGCTTCCCGGCGGCGACGCCGGCCTGGTTGGCGAGCTGCAGCTCCGGCGAGCCCCGGCCTTCGAGCATCCCGCCGCAAGGGTCGGACGGACAGCCGGAGAGCATCACCCGGCAGGGCGCGCACGGGATGCCGGGAAGCTCCACATGGCCTTCGTCGGTCATGTCGTGGCGGTAGCGCCGGGCCGGGCGGCGCGTGGCCTGCAAATAGGGCGGATCGGCATGGACCGGCTCCCGGCCCCGGAACGGATACCCGGCCGGGAAACGGTGGCGGCAGCCATGGATGAGCTCGACCGCACAGTCGCAGCGGAAATCGTCGATGGACCGGGCATTCCCGTCGATGCCGATATCGCGCAGGGCAGGCGGCTTGCGCTGCATGACGGCACCGCCGCCCGGATGCGTCCCGACATGGACGTCATGCGGCGGCATCATGGCAATCAGCGGCCGGCAGAGCCCGGCCGCCCGCCTTCGATCCGTGTCATGCCGCCATGTCGCCGCCGCGGTGATTCGCCCGGATGGCGAAAGACCGCGCAGGCGGGTCCATGTCGCCCACAGGAAAGTGTCGGCAGTGGCGGCGTGACATCAGGGCGGGAGAACAGGTGCGAGCCCGGAATCAGGGCCATGTCGTGTCAAGGGACGCCGTGGATTGCCCGGTTACTCAGCGCCCGCGGCATCTGGCGTGACCCGGTGCGCTCCAGCCACGGTCATTTCGTCAAGACCAGCGGGCTGCGCTGGCTCAGCTTCATGTTGCTGACGCCGCTGCCCTGGTTGCCGGGAATCAAGGCGTTGCCGATCATGACCCTGCTGGCCCCTTCGGCGCGATGGGCCAGACAGAAGGGACGGCGCCACAAGCCGCTCACCGAGCGGGCGCGCCAGGGCATGCTGGTGATACTGCGCTGGCTGCCGGGCCGATCGGTCATCTTCGTCGGCGACAGCAGTTTCGGCACCCACGAACTCGCAGACGCCATCGGCCGGCGCGCCTGCCTCATCAGCCGGCTCAGGCTCGATGCCAACCTGTTCGAGGCGCCGGAGCAGCGCCGGCCGGGCCAGATGGGCCGGCCCAGGCAGAAGGGAAGGCAACTGCCCAAGCTCGGGACATGTCTTGCTGACGGCTCCGCAAGCTGGACGCCGGTCTTGCTTTCGCGCTGGTATGGAGGCCTGAAGGACAGGACGCTGGAGATCCTCTCCGGGAAGGCGCTCTGGTATCGCGCCGGCGCCGGCGCCAAGCCCATTCGCTGGGTGCTGGTGCGGGACCCGGAGGGCGTCAGGGACCCCCGGGCCTTCTTCAGTACCGATCCTGACATGGATCCGGCGCGGATCATCGCCATCTTCGTGCGGCGCCGGCAGATCGAGACCACCTTCCAGGAAGCCCGGGCCCATCCCGGGGTGGAGACCCGGCGACAATGGTCCGATGCCGCGATCGAGCGCACCACCCCGGTGCTGCCTGGACTCTGCAGCCTGGTCTGCCTGTGGGCCACCGATCTTCCGGCCCGGGAGCCGCATTCCGATGCCGCCGCCTGGTGGCGCAAATCCGCCTTCACCTTCTCCGATGCCATCGCCGCCGTGCGGTGCCGATCGTGGCTGGATGGACGATTCCAACGCTCCCCGCCAGACCGGGAGTGGCACAAAACCCGGCCGCCCGATCCTGTCGATCATGCCGGGAGCGAGGCAGCAGCCAGATACGGCAGGCTCAAAGTGCCTCCGGAGAGGGTCAGGCGCATGGTTGAAACGCTGTGCCACGCGGCATAATCGTGCAAAGTCGAGTTGATCATTGCGCTGGATTTGCTGATATGGCTTGTGCAGAGCGACTATCCGAGGAATGGCACACTGTTGGATTCCAGAGTGCCTCGGCGGCCGGTTTCCTGATTGTTTCGGCTCCGGACCGGGATTCCGTTGCGCGCTGCCTTGATTTCTCCGGGATGACGGCGGCCGGTTTCCGTTCCCGGTAGCCAGGGCCGGAAGGACCTGGCTGCCGGGAAGAATGAACCGGCGGTGCGGCCGGTCCGCGTGCGCGCGGTCTGTTCCCGGCGGCGCGCCACGAGGATTGCGTTCCGGTCCTTTCCGCCGGCCGGCCGGATCCGGCTGACGCGCCGGTCACTTGCCGCCAGCCGGCCTGCAGCCTCGTCGCCGGCCGCATCGGCATCGAATCCGCAGATGATGCGCGCCGGCTTCCAGGCCTCGGCCCATGCGGGCAGCCGGCTGGCGGTGCCGCAGGTCGAGAGGAAGACGCATCCGGTTCTGCAGGATCCGGGCATGGCAAATGCCGAGAGCGCGTCGATGGCGCTCCCGGCAATGAACAGCGTATCCACGGTAGCGGGCCCGCCGCCGATCCGGAAGCTGCCGCGGTCCTTGCGCGAGCCGGGCGCCATTCCCCGGAACCGCTTCCTGCCCGGAATGCAGGCGGTTCCACGGCATTCGGCGCCGGCCGGCTTCCGGTGCCGGTCGGTGGCAAGGAAGACCGCGCTGCCGCGGGCATCGGCATGAACCGGGCCGCGCCGGCCCGGCGCCGCCACCAGATCGGCTGGCAGGGCCCGCTCCCGGGTGAGCCGGCGGCGGATGGCCGGCCATGCGGAATCTGCCGGCGGTGGCAGAACCAGTTCCCGGCCGGGTGCCGCCGCCTTCTCCGGCACCAGCTCCCCTGCCGGCTGCCGGAGGCGCTTCACCGCCTCCGGGAAGCTTGTCCCTTCGGCATGGATGACCAGATCGATGGCACCGCCACCGCCACAGCCCTGCCGGTGATCGCAGAACTTCTCGCCGGTGATGCTGAGGATCGATCCCTCGCGCCGGAAGCGGCTGCGGTCGCGCGGATCGCACCGGTAGCCGAGCCTGGCGGCGACCTGCCGGAGCGGCAATTGCCGCAGCCGGCTCCAGTCATCCTGCCGCCTGTTCATGTCTTGAGGTTGAGTTCGTCCACTGCCCGGGCGACGTGGTTCTCGGTGACCTGCCGGTCCTTGCCGGCGGCAGCGGCCGCCAGTGCATCATGGGCAATCTGGCCCACCCGGCGCGGCAGGCCGCGGGCGGTCTGCACGATGGCGGCGATGGCATTCGTTTCGAAGAGCGGGATGTCGGCAGCGCCGGCCAGGCGAAGCCGGTGCTCGATCCAGGGCCCGATCTCCTCTGCCGCCAGCCCGTCCATGTGGTGGCGCACCACCAGGCGCTGGGCAAGGGATTCGTTGACACCCATTGCCAGCCGCCGCCTGAGCCCGGTCAGCCCGGTCGGCAGCAGGCAGAAGCGCTGCTCGGAATCGATTTCGAAACTGGTGAGCAGGCGCAAATCCTCGAGCACCGCATTCGGCAGCAGACGGGCCTCGTCGATGATCGGCACCGGTGTCTGCCGGCCACCGGCCAGGCGCGACAATTCGCCGGCGATGGCGCGCCCGACCATGTGGCGGGACTGTCCGGGGGCAAGCCCGGGCCCGGCGGCGATGCCGTTCATGGCCTCGAGCGGCGTGACGGCGCCGAGCGGCAGGTAGATGATCCTGAAGAGGCCGCGGGCAAGGCTGTCGGCGAAGCGCCGGCAGGCGGTGGTCTTGCCGGAGCCGGCCTCGCCGGTCAGGAGGCCGAGGCGTGCCTGCGCCTCGGTGGCGGCCTGGCCCTGGAACAGCTGGTCGGACGGGATGTCGCTTTCGAAGGGCCGGCGGGCGAGCGAGAAGGATCGACGGTACATGGCTCGGCCCTCCTCCCCGCCATCATTGCCGATACTGGAGAAGGAGATGGCGTGGCCGCGCTTCACCCTGGCATTTGTACCCGGGTCGAGCGGCCGGGCCTGCCCGGCATCCCCGTCATCGGTCACCACGATGATCGGACGGCCCGGCGGGGCTGCCGGCTCGAAGCGCAGGGTCACCTTCTGCCCGACCAGGCCGGCACCCACCTCGTGGAGCCGGTTTCGCAGGCTGACCACCCGGTCCTTGCCGACCTTGCGCACCGCCTCCTCGAGGAACAGGTCGTCAGGATCGATGCTGCCATCGACGAGGCGGACATCCCGGGCCCTGGCGGCCCGGGCATCGGCCGGGGTCATGCCTTCGAGACCGCGGTGGGGGCGATGGTGATATTCGCCTTCCACCCAGGCCGCCAGGCGGCGATCGAGGACATCGAGGCTGGCGGTGTCGGCCGGCTCCAGGCCCGGCAGGAAGCGTTGTCTGACAGTGCGTATACAGCGCTCACATTTACCTTTTCCCCGGGGCCTGTATGGCCGTGCATGGATCAGGGCCACACCGGGACGGGCGCAAACGAGCTCGAGGCGCCGGGACCGGCAGGCACTGCCATTGTCGGTGTCATGTGCCCAGTTCGGTTATGTGGCCGGTTGCCCGCAACCGGCCAGCTCCAGCCGCGGCAAGCGGATTTCCGGCCACATGATTTTCATGGACAATTCACCCTGTTTCAAATTCGACGGGGAGATTGTCATGTCAGAACAGTATTTCGTGCAACCGGGAAGCTGGGACCGGATCCGGGCATCATGGCTCGGCCGGCCGATCGAGGATTACGTGGGCTGGCTGGCCACGCAGGGATATTCGGCAAGCACAATTCGCCAGAGGGTGTTTGTGCTCATGCACCTTGCCGACCATGCCGGCAGGGGCGGGGCGAGCCGGGTCGAAGACCTGCCCGACCTGGTCGAGGCGTTCGTGGCACACATGGCGCGCAGCTATCGACGGCGCAACCGCAAGGCGCCGCCGCCATGGTTCACCGGCAAGATCCGGATTTCGGTCGAGCAGATGCTGCAAATCCTGCTGCCCGGCATGCCCTGCGCCCGCCGCCGGCTCCCCTTTCCGTTCCGGGATTCCTCGACCATCTTCTGCAGGAACGTGGTCTGCAGAAGACAACGCTATCGCACCATGCGGCGCATCTGCGACGTCTGGAGAGATATCTCGATCGCATCGAACTGACGGCGTTGCGGCATCTGTCGCCGACCATCCCGAGTGCATTCGTCGCCGGCTGCGGACGTGATTTGAGCAAGTCGGCAATGCATGTGCTGTGCAGCGATTTGCGCATCTTTCTTCGCTACCTGTATCGGGTCGGCCTGCACGAGCGTGACCTCAGCGCCGCCGTGGACGGTCCCCGGGTCTACCGCCTGTCCAGCCTTCCGCGTTCAATCTCCTGGCCGGAGATCGAATGCGTCCTCGAACATGTCGACCGGCGCACCCGGATCGGCAATCGCGACTACGCAATCCTGCTGCTGCTGATTGTCTGCGGGCTGCGTGGCCGCGAGGTCGCGTCGCTGAGCCTCGATTCCATCGACTGGGAGCGCGAAAGGTTGCTGGTGGCCGACCGCAAGGCAGGGCACAACACCGCATTCCCCCTGGCCGGCGTCGTTGCCGGGGCCATCATCGAGTATCTGCGCCACGGACGTCCCGATGTTGCCGGCCGCGCCGTGTTCCGGTGCTGCACACCGCCATTCAACCCCGTCAGCGCCGCCTGCATCTCGCAGATGGCTGGCAGGCGCCTGCGACGTGCCGGCGTTGAGGTGCACCGTGGCGGCGCGCACACCTTCAGGCACAGCTGCGTGCAACGCCTGATCGATTCCCGGTTTCCGCTCAAGACCATCGGAGACTTCATTGGCCACCGGGATCCCGGCAGCACGGACATCTACAGCAAGATTGAACTCGAGGCCCTTCGCGAGCTGGCTCTCGGCGACGGGGAGGCGGTGCTGTGAACATGACGGACCACTTCCACAGCGTGCTGGCCGACGGAATCCGTCGCTTCCTTGCGCACCACCGGGCCCTGGGCAAGCGTTTCGACACCGAGGAAAACGCCCTCAGGCTGCTCGACCGGTTCCTGTTCATGCACGGCGTGAGCGAGCTCTCCGGCATCACGCCCGACCTGATCGATTCCTTTCTTGCCTCGCGGCCGCGAGGCCGGCCGCGCAGCTACAATCACCTGGTCGGCGTGCTGCAGAGGCTGTTTCGCTGGCTGGTCGTCCAGGAGGTGCTGTCCTCCTCGCCGGTGCGGGCCCGGCCCCGCCGGGTCGGCGGGCAACCGATGCCGTTCCTGCTCGAGCCGGCTGACGTCGAACGTCTTCTTGCCTGCGCTGCCACGCTGCGGGATACCCGGCGCCACGTCCATCGGGCCGCGACCTACCGGATGATCCTTGCCCTGATGTATGGGCTGGGCCTGCGGGTCAGCGAGGCGACCCGGCTGCTGCACGCAGACATCGATCACCAGCGCCGGTGCCTGCATATCCGCAACACCAAGTTCCTGAAGAGCCGCCTGGTCCCCTTCGGTCCGCGCATGGAGGCCGCGCTTGGTGACTGCCTGCAGCGGCGCTGGAGCCGCCTGCGGCCGGCGCCGGACGATCCGCTGTTCTCGCTGGACGCAGGCGGGCGGCTGCCGGTGGGAAGCCGGTCCGTCAGCAGGACATTCCGGCATCTCGTCTTCGGGCTGGACCTCACGGTTCCACCGGGCACCGCGCCGCCAAGACTGCATTGCCTTCGCCACAGCTTTGCCGTCTCGACCCTGCTCGGCTGGTATCGCGCCGGGATCGACCCGAATGCGCGTCTCATGCATCTGTCGACCTTTCTTGGCCATGCCGATCCGTCCTCCACCGCCGTCTGCATCACCATCACCGATGCCCTGCTGCAACAGGGCAACCGGCGATTTGAACGCTATGCGGCACCGGTCCTGGAGGAGGTGCGACCATGACCCGTCCTACCCTGGGCCGCCTGCTGCACGGCTATCTCGAGGATCATCTCAAGGTGCAGAAGGGCCTGCGTCCGGCCAGCATTCGCAGCTACCGGGACGCGCTGCTGCTGTTCCTGAAATTCGTGGCCGGGACGCGTCGCTGCCGGCTCACCCGATTGACGGCCGCTGACCTGACCGAGGCCGCGGTTCTCGGGTTCCTCGCCGACATCGAACAGCGGCGGCGCTGTCATGTCCGGACGCGCAACCAGCGATTGACGGCGCTCAAGTCATTCTTCGAGTGGATGGCCAGCCGGGAACTGGAGACCTGGCCCGAAGCCGAGAAGGTGGCGGCGATACCGGGCAGGCGGGTGCCGCCGCCACGCGCATCCTACCTCGAGCGCGACGAGGTCGAGGCCATGTTTGCCGGCCTGCCGACATCGGGAGCCCTTGCCGGCCGGGACCGTGCGCTGCTGCTGTTCCTGTACAATACCGGCGCCCGGGTCCAGGAGGTTGCCGACCTCCGGCAGGGCAATCTCGACATCGCCCGGAAGCGGGTTCACCTGCATGGCAAGGGTGACAAGTGGCGGGTTTGCCCGTTATGGGACGAAACCATCAACCTGTTGCGGGACCTTGCCGTGGACGCAAGACCCGACAGGCCGGTGTTCCTGTCCCAGCGCGGGCAGGCGCTGACCCGTTTCGGCATCTACAAGATCGTCCGCCGGCATACCCGGGGCCTCGAACTGCACCGGCATGGAGCGCCGCCAACCGTCTCCCCGCACCAGATTCGGCACACCACCGCCGTTCACCTGTTGGAATCCGGAGTCGAGCCGAACGTGATTCGGAGCTGGCTCGGACATGTCAGCCTGACCACCACCAACCACTATGCGGAAATCACCATGGCCATGAAGGAGAAGGCCCTGGCCTGCGCTTCGGCTCCCTTGAATGCCGGTGCGGAACACCCGGACGGTTATCATTGGAAGAATGACCGGGCACTGCTGGACTGGCTCAAATCCAGGTAGGAAATCATGTGGCCGGAAATCCGCTTGCCGCGGCTGGAGCTGGCCGGTTGCGGGCAACCGGCCACATAACCGAACTGGGCACATGACACCGAATATGTGTCATGACACATATTCGGTGTAGAGTTTCTTCGGGATCGCCCGCCGCAGCAGGGCCTGCCGGAACACCGGCAGGAACTCGGCCACACCTTCCGGGAAGGCAAAGGCCGACCAGGGCACGATGCGGGTCGCATCATCGATGATGACGATCATGCAGGTCTTGCGCCGCCGCCTGCCATCGCCGCATTTCGGGCCGTGCATCACATCGGATTGCCAGAGGTCGCCGGCATGAAGATGGGCAAGGCGCCGGAGGTCCTGCGGCGCCTGCACCGGATCCATCAGCTCCTCGGCATGGAACAGCCGACAGGTGGATGAAAGCGGGATCGGGCCCAGGGCTTCGTCCTGCTTCCCGGCCCGTGCGATCACGTCCCGCACCGAGAGACCGGGATGTTCCCTGCGGATGGCGATCAGCAGCTCGGCCGCGCCGACCCCGAGGCGCCGGGGCTTGCCGCGATCGCGTCGCAGCCCCGGCTTGAGAGCATCGAGGCCGCCGCGCCGCCAATTGCGCAGCCAGTGCAGGATCGTGCCCTCGGCAATCCGGGTGCGGCTGGTGCCGGGAATTACCCACGGCTTGCCGGCAAGACGGCGCGTCCCGGCCATCCGCGCCGTCCCGGCGAGGTCAGGAAGGGGGGCGATGACCCGGTATCGGAACATCGCCACCTCAATCCGGTGCTTTTCGCGCATCTGGTCCATGCCTGGTCTCCCTTTCCGCCACCTCGGACAGGCATGGTGCCGCTCAGCCCGGCGGGTCAGGTCCTGACTTGTGTCGGATTGCCGGATTCGAAACCGGTGCCGGATCAATCCGGACCGCAAAGCCCGGCGGAGGTTCCGGATGCTGGAGATGCGGACCCGCATGACCGCGCAAATCGAAGAGGAGCCGGTCGGTGCCGAGACGGGCCCCGAGTTCGGTAACCGATGGCGTGCAGCCGGCCAGCAGATCCGGCAACAGGGTGATGAGTGTCGTCAGGCCGGCGGCGACCAGGTCGCGCCGGTATCCGATCCAGCGGCGATTGCCGGCATCGCTCACCGCATGGCCGGGACGGGCGGCCTCGGCCGCTGCCCGCAGGCTCTCCGCCGTCTCCACCGCCAGCGCCGCCGTCTCGAGCTCGTCCAGCGTGCCCGGCAGGCGGGCGGCAAAGCAGCGGGCCGGCAGTGACCATGTCCGGTGGGCCTCCCGGCAGTACCAGCGGGGAATGCGGGCATCCCCCCGGCGGGTCTTGCGCAGGTAGCTGCCATGGCGGGCAAAACTGCAGCCGCCATCGGGATGGGCCGGGCAGCAATCAAGCTTTGCTTCCCGCCAGGCTTGCGTGGTAACGCAGTCCTCGCCGGACAGCGACAGATTCCAATCGAGTTGCACGGCTACCGGCCCGGCGGGGTCGATGACCGCACGGGCCGCCTCTTTCCGGAATGTCACACCTCGCGCCGGGTCTCGCCGGCGCTGCCGGAAGGCCGAACGCCCCCGCCAGATCCGTAATCAACCGGCAGGTGCGGGCAAATCAACCCCGAAAACCGGCAACCGGGACAATGCTGCCGGGAAAGCAGGCATCCGCCATGCTACCGGGAAACACGCTGCTGTCAGCGCTGCCGGGAAAGAGAGAGGGTGTTGCGGATACTTCCGGCTTCCAGCCAATCAGCACCCGATGCAATCCGTGACAAACCGGCTACTGAACACCGAACTACCCTGCAACCCAACACCATTGACACCGACCCCTTCGACCACCACCCGCCGCAGCCGCTGTCCATGACCGCCCGGGAGGCGCTCCTCTCCAGCAGCTTCACCACCACCGGCGAGACCGCCGATGGCGGCACCCTCGCCATCTGGGGGCGAGCAGCACGATCAAACTTCGACGGAAAGGAAGGCGCCTTCTCCCTCGACGGAACCGCCACCACCGCCATGCTGGGCGCAGATTACGGACGCGATCGCTGGCTCATCGGCCTTTCCATCCTGCAATCAAGCGGCAAGGGCAGCTATGCCGATGCCGATATCGATCCCCGGCCCGAGACCCAGATTTGCCCGCCGCCGACCGGGGAGGATGACATCCCCTGCGCCGGCGCCATCCGCGAAGGCGATGGCAAGATCGAGGCCTCCCTTACCGCACTCGTGCCCTATGCATCCATCAGGCCCTCCGAGCGGCTGCGCCTCTGGGGCGCCCTTGGCCATGGCCGAGGCGAGGTGACGCTCAGGCCCAAGACCGGCGGCACGCTTACTGCCGATACCTCCTGGCAGATGGTGGCTGCCGGCCTCAGGGCCGAACTGGCCGGCGGTGCAGGTGTTGACCTTGCCCTTACCTCGGACGCGCTCTGGTCCCGCACCCGCTCGGAGAAGACGCATGCGCTGGCCGCCTCCGATGCCACGGTGACCCGCCTCCGGCCTTTCAATGGTACACTGTTGACTCGACGTTGGTGTAATCTCGGAAGGCGCGGTAATTTTCGACGAAGAGTGACAGGATGAGGTATCCTTCCCAGAGTTTGTGAGTTCCCGGTATGGGCTGTCGCCTTGACGGGATGAATCCGGCGAGGCGGGCGGTGTTGACTGCGAAGTCTGCGATCGTCTGTTGCGGGTCTGGCGGGTCGCGCTGTTTTCGATGGTTCGGCTTGGCCATGTGCACGGCGAGGACATGGATCTCGTCCACATGGACGGCTGTTCGCGCTGGCGTGTCCGGCGCGCTCCGCGCGAGACGCTCGACGGACATGACGGTGCAGGCGGTGACGGCGTCGAAGGCGAGGCACCGGCGCAAATCGTCGGCGGCGTTGAGCCTGCGGTCCTTGATCCGCGTCCCGGTCTTCAGGGCCGCGAACCACTCCTCGATCAGCCATCTCTTCTCGTACCACCCGGCGATACGCAGCGCGTTCTGCTCCGTCGGCTCGCCCTCGGTGGTCAGGAGCAGCCAGTCGAGCGGTTTCTTTCCTTTCGGCGGGTCGGGCTCAAGCACGCGCACGGCGAGCATGCGCAGGGGGGCCGTGTCCTTCGGCAGGTCCTGAGGCGGGACGAGATCGACCAACCCGGCCCGCAGCTCGAGCTTCACGCCCTTGCGTCCCTTGCGCTTCCGGGGCCCGCCGCAGGCTTCGATGTCGATCCTCTTCACGGCGGCGACATCAAGCCCGGCCGCGTGCTTGAGCAGCTCCTCCAGCCCGCCTTCCGCCGTGAGGACCCGCCGCCTGGCCGAACGGCTGGCGCGGACCAGAAGGCCGGCGCCGTCGGGAAGGTCGGCAGCGGCGCAGCCTTCCGACATGAGCGCCCAGATGTCGCCCTCCCGGTCGCAGAGGGCCACGACGCGGGTCCGCTCACAGGCGGCCGCCAGCTCGGCAGCCTTGCCGAGACCGTCCAGCCGGCGTCCGCTTTCCTCGCCTTCCACCGCCGTCCCTTTCTCCACCGGGCGGAAGTCGGCATCGAGATGGAAGACCCCCAGCGCGCAGCCGCCCTCGCTGAAGGCGACGCCGAAATGCGCCGCCAGCCCGGTGCTGCCGGATGCGCCGCCGCCGATGGGGGCAAGACCCTCCGTCGCCTTCAGCCCGCTGTAGTTCAGCACCGTCGTGTCCTGCACCGCGAGTACGACGGGCCGGCGGCGGCAGCGCTCGGTCATCGCCTCCTGGTGGGGCTCAAGAATGTCCTGCACGCCGACCCTCGGATTGGACAGGAACCTGTACGCCGCCTTCTGCTCCGCCTCGCCGGGAAAGATCACCGGAAGCGGCGCTCCGGGGCGCGCACACCAGGCCCCGCCCATCATCACCAGGCGTTCGCGCACGCGCCCGTCGCTGTGCCCGCTGCGTCCGTATTCGCGCTCCGCCCATGTCGGATCCTCCCTTGCCACGAGAGGCGGGCCGGCGCCGATCACCCGCTGCGGCTCACGCCCGAGTGCCTCCCGCCATCCCGCCGACAGCGGCTTCACATGCACCCGCGGCCCCTTGCCCGGCTTCGGCTCCCTGCAGCACGTCCAGCCCGCCGCCCGGTAGCTGAACCCCGTATGCGCCGGGCCCACATGGCTGCAGGCCAGGCACGGGCGGACACCGCAGCGCCCCTCCCGGTCACCGGCAACGCGAAGGGCGAGCAGAAAAAGCGCGAAGGAGGCAAGCCCGTGGACGCGCACCCCGGGAAGGATCAGGAACCGATCGTTGTCGACCACGCGCCCGATATTGGCGTCCGGCGCCGCCTGCGACCAGCCGATATGGAGGTCGCGCGCCTTGTGGTGCCAGGAGGCGGCGCCGACGGTGAAGCCGCCGAGGATGCCGTGTTCGGACGACCGGAGCCAGTAGCGGATGCGCCCGCCGGGACAGGCGGCGTCGCCCCCGGGATGGTGCGTGGCCATCATCGAGCGCGCCAGGCCCTTCTGCGCATCGGCGAGCGGAGTCACGTCGAGCCGGCCGATGTCGGCGAGCGTGCATGACGGATGCAAATCCGGACAGTCGGTGGACGGGACCAGCGACTCCACGCTGACGGCTCCCATCGGCCGGGCCTCCGGCAGAGGCAGGCCGAGGGAAGAGGAAAGCTTCGGCAGAACGGCACGGGCAGAGGCGAGGCACGGCTCGCCCTTCGCGTTCCGCCAGTCCCCGCGCTCGCACGGCTCGCGCGCCAGGGAAGTCCGGGTGCAGTCCCCGGATCCAGGCGTCGCCTTCAGCCAGTCAACCGTCTCGGGGGCGTAATGTCGAAGACCGATTCTCATCGAACCAAGGCTATAACGTCAATAACCTCGAGTTGACCGTGTCCTGTTGAAAGGCGGCGGGTCGGGCTGGAGGCCTCCTGGCAGATCGGTCTTGAGAGCGGTGCCATCCTCACCCCCGGGCTGGAGGCAGGTATCCGCCATGATGGCGGCGATGCCGAGCGAGGGGCCGGCATCGAGGTCGGCGGGTCCCTTGGCTTCCGCGACCCGGCATCAGGCTTTGCCATGGATTTGTCCGCCCGCAAGCTGATTGCCCATGACGACGATGACTTCGAGGAGAACGGCCTGGCGGCCAGCTTCATCTTCGATCCCGAGCCTGCCTCGGCACGTGGTCTCTCGGTCTCGCTGCGCCAGGATGCGGGCAAGGCCACGGGCGGCGTCGATGCCCTGTTCATGCCTGAGGCGCTGCGGCGGCAGGAAGGCGGCGGCACTGCCACCACCGCCGAGGCCGCCTACGGGCTGCCGGCCCTTTTGCCGGCCGCTTCACCATCGCCCCGCATGCAAGGCTGCGCATGGATGACGCCTCGCGCGACTATACGCTCGGCTGGCGACTCACCCCGGAGAAGGGAGCACCCGACCTCTCGCTCGGTCTTGAGGCCACGAGGCGGGAGGATGGGGCCGCGGCGCCGGTGCATGGCGTGGGTGTGGGCATGACCTTGCGGTGGTGAGGGGTTGGCGCACTGCCGTTGCCTGACGCCTGTGTGCAATCCATTCACATGATCCTGCAGATGGCCATACCGCATCGGTTTGCAAGGTGGGACACGGAGCCGGACGGGCCGCCAGAGCGGCGCACCCGCAAGGGCCGATCCGGGCCGCAGAAGCCAGGGCCCTATCGGGCAGTGCCTGGGCTCCAGGGGCGGCGAGCGCCCTGGCCGCCGGAGGCCTTGGAAGTTCTTGTCACGGCGGGTGTCCGGGGGAGATCGGCGACAATCGGGAGCGGTGAAAAACTGCTTGCAACCGGCGGGAGATGCGGAAAATATCGTTCTTGCCGCGGCGTCAGGTTGTCATCCTGATTGACGCTCTACAATTGCCAGTTTTCCTGAATTGAGAGCCATTTCGCTGAACATTGTGGCACCAAGAAGGTCTTAATGTTTCCGGTGCCAGCCCAGCCATAAATCAAGCGGGAAATTGCCGCATTCTGTAGCTATGGATTGTATCCAATCTCCGCCCAAAGCAGTCTCCGAGCCTCATTCCAGAGATTCCTATGTTCATTACCTGTGCCAATAAAGTCGAGCGCACGGAAGAGTCGTGTGACCGCCGCACTTCTGTCGCCAATCACCAAGAGACATTTGGCCTCATCAACCCAAGCTGCGTTTCTTCGTCTTATCAAGTCGTTTGCCAAGTCTTCAGCTGCGGCCAATTCTTTGATCAACTGGCGGTCTGTAGACACGGACCCCCTGTCGTCCCTACTGGCATCGTAGAACGGCTCCAGTCCCTGCCTCAGAATGTTGGCAGTCACATTGGCGGCCTCGTAGTAAGTCGCTATGGTCGGCAGAGCAGCGTTACAGTCACCCGCTACAATCAATTCCTTGTAGTTGTCTTCCAGCCTATTGACCTCGCTGAGCAGTCTGATGCGTTCGCCTTCCTCAACGACTTGATAGCGTGACAAATCGACTTCATCCCTCTCCTGGGCCTGGGCTGCGCTTTCGATGACCAACAGGCACGTGAGGCATGCAATGAGTGTTCTTGTCGGCATTGTTACTCCAACTAAGTTGAGACCAGCGATGGTCAATCTCTTTTCGTATGGACGCGCAGGTGGCTTACAGGATCACAGGGGAAAACTACAAGCAGGTCAGCCAGTGTTCGTGCCATCGGGACATCCCTGGATCCGGGCCCCGTTTTGCCTACCAAGCGGGCGCAGTGAAGGGTGATCTTCAGGAGTAGACAGTTCAGCTGGGTTTAGCAGAGTTCGGGTAATGGGAGCGGGAATTCCGTCCATCCATCCTACAACTGAAACTCGTGTGTTGTCTCAAATAGCTGAATCCATGCCATCTATTAGAAACTCATCATCATTTTCTTCTCCGTGGCCGTAAATTTCCGATAGTATTTCTATGGCACTGGCAACTTTCTCGAACTCAACCTTTTCGACATTCTGGAAAACGGCCGGCAGGGTCTCTAGATCGTAGACATGGGCACCGCTTTCGTGCAATGCCTTGATTGTCGGATTGGATAATACGATGTCAACATGTCTTGGCCAATGCTTTGTTTTCCATTCCAAAAACACAGGCCAGTATCGCCCGGAGTCATTTTCCGCCTTTAGCCGCTCAAACGCATCCTTAAAGATGTCAAGATTATTACCGGCACGATCGATGGTATTAAGCAGTGCAACGATAGAAAGTGCGCCGCAGTTCCTGACGATATGCTTTGCGGCTTCGTGGCTAACCTTCACGTCCAGGTGATGGTGAGCATAAATGGTCCAGCATACCTCGCTGTCGTTGCCAAGGCGTCCATGCTTGCCAAGAACTTCGCCCATGATTCGACTCCAGCCATTAAGGTCGAGATCGCCACGGGTAAGCTGCCGCCAAATCAAGATACGCGCTATGTAGTCGATCGTGTGACCAAAATGAACTGCCATCCGCTTCAGGAATGGTTCAACGACATCCCAATTCCATTTCCGATTGTGTTGATCGACGTAGCGCAGAACATATTTGAGGATACCCTCATCGTTACGTGAAACAGCCATGGCAAAGACATGCTCAAGCGTCGAGCGCAGGCGGTCATTTGCTCGGGGTTTGGGTGAATTGATGGCGAACTCGATCTGATTTGAAATCTCGGTTGGCCAATAGTCCGAAAAGCTGAACTCCGTCGCAAATATGCCGGTTTTACTCTCGTTGATGTCCAGCTCGAATTCCCGGATTGCCTCCCGGTATAGCGACAACGCTTGTTCTGCGTCCGCATGCGAATTAGCACCAATCCAGACATCATCCACATGGCGGATTACCTCGCAATCGATGCCTTCACGTCGTTGTTCGAACTCCTTGTCAATTGCGACTCCGATCACCTCGGCAAAGACTCTGGACATGTCTGGCCCAACCGGGATACCCACGGTTTGACCGTCTTGGCCATTGCGTATCACGGCGTCGGCGCGATTGAAAAACACCTGCTGTGATCGCAGGCGGCGGTCCGCTTTTGCATTAGCCTTTCCATGAAAGGCCCATGGGATCGAATGTGTGTATATCGAGTGGTAAAATCGAGCGATATCAGTCCCTGCAATGAAACGGCATGCGGACAAGCGTTTATATTTCTCCTTTTCAAGTGCCATGTGTGATTTGATAACAAGCGCGCGGTCTGTATCTTCAGTATGTTCAGGAATCGAGAAGCTTGTATTGCTCTGCGACAAGAACACCGTGATTTCGTCCCAGCGATCGGAGACGAATTTTGCCATGTTATGGGCGGTGGCAGGATGCACTGCAGAAAAAACACGTCGGGTCAGACCGCGTTTGGATGCATTGTATGTGGCAGCTCTAAGTGGGGTTCCGAGTCGCGTGTGAAAGTTGCTTGATGGCTGTTCCAAGAAATGGTCTGCAATTAGCTTTGTCGTAAAGGCAGGTGGCAAGTTCTCGGGCAGATAGCCTTTTCTTAGCAAGTCGTCTTTCAAAGTCATGGGTGGTACTGCCGTCTCACTGTCATTCCGGGCTCAGTTGCAAGAATTTGCCGGAGTTGCCCGGGGTGTGGTCTGACTCCGCCTTTCGTCAAAATCTTTGCTGGATCGCGATTTGCTTGAGCTCCGCTCCATGCAGGGACATCAACTTGCTCAACATCACGTCAGCCGAAACGGTTCCTTCTCATTATTGACACTGGGCACGTTCGACAAGACGCACTTCGCCCCTGATGCCGGGCTGAAGCTGGAAGGCCTTGGCCTGCTTCTTCCGGAGGGCACCCATCGCCACGAAGCCCTTGAACACGGTGTGGTCAACCTTGATGCCGCGCTCTTCCAGCATTTCCTCGAGGTCACGATAGCCGACGTCATATCGGCAATACCACTGAACTGCCCACGGAATGATCTCGCCCCGGAAAAGCCGCCACGTGAAGTCATGGGTCATGGGAGAGTCTCCAAGAAGCACAATCTACCGCGACCTCGCTCACAAGGAGAACTGAGAGCAATTTTTGGGGGATTATATACTTGACGGAATAGCCGACGATCCCTATATTCGTTTGTGAAGGGAAACACGGACATGGCGACAGCACCCGGAAGATCAGAGCGGCAAGGAATGACGGTCAAGGAATTGATGCAGAAATTCCCGACCGAAGATGCAGCCAGAAAATGGTTCGAAGCGCAGATATGGCCGAATGGCCGCCATTGCCCGCATTGCGGATCGGTCAACACGACAGAGAACAAGGGAGCCGAGCGCCGACCCTACCATTGCCGCGATTGCAAACAGCATTTCAGTGTCCGCATCGGGACGCTTCTGGAGCGGTCGAAGATCAGCTTCCAGGATTGGGCCATCGCCATCTACATGCACCTCACCAGCCTCAAGGGCGTGTCCAGCATGAAGCTGCATCGGGATCTGGGCGTGACGCAGAAAACCGCGTGGTTCATGCTCCAGCGCATTCGCAAGGCGTTCGAAGATGATGACGAGCCGCCGTTCGGCGGGCCGGTCGAGGCGGACGAAACCTATATCGGCGGCGTTGAGAAGAACAAGCACGCCGACAAGAAGCTGAATGCCGGCCGGGGAGCTGTCGGCAAGTCAATTGTTGCCGGATTGAAGGATCGGGATACCAACCGGGTGTCCGCCGCGGTTGTGACCGACACGAAGGCCGCGACCCTGCAGGGTTTCGTGGAAGGCCGCACCGAGCCGGAAGCGCAGGTCTACACCGATGATGGGCGCGGCTATGTGGGGATGGACAGGGCGCATGAGAGCGTCAATCACTCGGCTGGAGAATACGTCCGGGAAATGGCGCACACCAACGGGATCGAGAGTTTCTGGAGTGTCCTGAAGCGAGCGCACAAGGGCGTTTATCACAAATTCAGCGTCAAGCATCTTGATCGCTATGTCGCCGATTTTGCAGGTCGTCACAACGTTCGAGACTTGAACACTGTTGACCAGATGGGTTATCTTGTCAGTGGAATGGTCGGGAAGCGCCTGACATACAAGACGCTCAAGGCCGACAACGGATTGGCCTCTGGCGCAAGGGGCTAAAAAGCACAACGCCCCGCAAGTTTGGCGACTGGGCGGGGCGCAAAATTCAATGACGTGACCTTCCGGCTGGAAACCAATCTAGTCGGAGCATTGTGCCATGTCAACTTTCATCACGCGTGAGGACTTTCGCAAGGCGATCATTGAAGCGTTGGATGCCAGCCCGCCAATCGGGTCCTTTGATGTCGAGTGCACCAATCTCAATCCTGCGACTGTTGATCTTTCCAAGAACGACACCATGCATGTCATCGCCACCGAGATTGATGATGATTTGGAAAATGTCGCCGATGCAGGCGGTCGCCGCCGATAGTTCGCCTTGTAGACGGTCTATTTCGCTACGCATTTCGTCTTCTGTCATCACCTGTCTCCTATGGGTCATTGCGCCCTCCTATTTCGCCATGAATCCGCGCTTCATGTTCTCCAGCCTCAACCCCGACAGCGTGAATGTGTTCGATTTTAGCCGGTTGCAAGGGCTGCAAAGCAAAATGCGGTTCGATATGTGATTGAGCCCGCCGTCACTGCGGGGCGTGTTGTGGTCGAGTTCAAGGTAGCGCGGATCATCAAATGCACGGTCGCAGCCCTGACATCGGGGGCCGTGCTGGCCTAGCAAGTGCTCGTACATCTGCGCCCGTGTCCACTTCTGCCCTTCCGGTTCCTTCACGCGCTGCTTGACCCGCAGGAAGGGCGCGGCTGTTTGCTTATCATCGGTGCGAAGGGGCGGCTTGGTTTCAAGATGCACTTTGCCAAACATCCCGATAGTGCCAATCACATCTGCATTCAGACGGTCAATCACGGCCTTGTGTGCATCATCCCAGATGTCAATTCCTACCCATTCCCGTTGCAGTTTTTCGGCACTGACAAGGGTTGTGGCGCAACCGGCGAACGGATCAAGGACGATGTCACCCTCCTTGCTGGATGCTTCAATGATGCGGTCATAGAGTTTCAGCGGCTTTTGCGTCGGGTAGCCATATCGTTCCTTGGCTTGAGAGTTGACATATGGAAACTCCGTCCACCAATCGTTACATGTCATCCCGTCATCCGGGTAATATATTCTTGTTTTGCCATGGTCGGTGCGTATCCGACATCGGTTGCCGTCCTCGTCAATCTGCCTGTAATGGCTGTCGAGATATTTATCCGTGACCGGGATCCTGTATCCAGACCAATACGCATTCCTGCTCTTGGCGTAATACAGGATGATGTCGTGTTTGTGGGCAAAGCAGGTTTTGGCTCGTCCAGAAGTCGAGTAGCACCACACAATTTCATTTCGAAATTGCTTATTTCCGAACACTGCGTCCATTAGCGTTTTCAGATAGTGTGACGCGGTCGGATCGCAGTGCAGATAGATGCTGCCAGTCGGCTTGAGTAGCCTGTGCATTTCCAGAAGACGAACGGCCATGAAACACAGGAATGCGCCCAAGTCATCGCCATAGGTCATTCGAGACCAGTCAATGACGGCCCATACCGCGGGGTAGTCATCCTGCAGTTGGTCAACCCATTCCTGGTGAACATCCCGCTCCCATGACCACCTGTCCTGGAACTTGGCCCCGGCGGCGAGGCTATCGGGCGTGGCATGGAAGTCACGACCCTTGTTGAACGGCGGGTCGGTGGCGATCAAGTCCACCGACTCCGAGTTCATGGCCCGCATGAATTTCAGATTGTCGCCGTGGAAGAGGGTGCGGTTCAGCCAGTTGGCTTCATTGGACGGGTGGACGGGTGGACGGGTGGACGGGTGGACGGGTGGACGGGTGGACGGGTGGACGGGTGGACGGGTGGACGGGTGGACGGGTGGACGGGTGGACGGGTGGACGGGTGGACTGGTCTTTTTTCAGCTTAGGCTGATTATCAGGATTTGACGATTCGTTTTTCATGCACCACGCTTAGAGCAGGCGACCCAGTTCCGGCAAGTATATAATTCCCAATTTTTGCAGCAGGGCCCGTTCGCTTCAAGCCGACGATGCGCCATTCCCAGTCCGCGCCGTTCGTCGCCTCGATCTGCTTCGGGAAGGTGCGGACACGGACATGGTGGGGATGCCGCCGCCTGATCTCCAGAAGATTGGTCTCGGTGATGGTCTCCTCACCGTAGCTCACCCAGACGTCGCTCCGATGCGAGAACCCGAGATTGCGCGACGTGGCATCACCCAGGTCCAAGAAGGTGTGCATGAGATCACGCGTCAACGATCTCCTCCTCATTCCCGTCTTCTCCGGCGTTCCTCGACACGTTCCAGTCCTCCGGCGGCCCCTCACGTGTCTTGCCGACGAAATCAACTGCTATGTTGCGCGCAACATCTCGGCCGGACACGATCGAGGGCGTTCATGTTGGTGTTGATCCATGCCTGGCCGAACCTGTTTGAGCAGATCTCCCCGACGTCAGTCCCAATTTCGACCCTCCACGCGCAATTGTCGCAGGACGTCCGATCAATTGTGTGCATGACCCTCATGCACCGGTTTCAACATCACGTCAGCCGAAACGGTTCCTTCTCATTATTGACACTGGGCTCCAGCGAGATTGACTGCCGCCAGCCTGCAACATCGCTTTCGGACAACCCGGGAATTGCTCGGATGGCGGCCTCATCAAGAATATGACGTACCGGATCAGCATGAATTTCGGGAAGCGGTTTCAAGGTGTCGTTCGCGTGCAGGTCGTAGGTCGCTGCCAAACCCTCGATGTCGCAACGGGCGGGATCCGGAACCGGAAGCGACCGCAGACCATCAAGGGAAAAACTCGGATAGGTGAGTTTCTTCTGGCGTGTGTTCAGGAAGGCAATGATGCCGAATGTCGAATTCAGCCAGACGCACCACGCCTTGCACAATTGTTCTTTATCGCCTTCAACCGGAGACACCGGGACAAAGGCCGACCCCAGAATCTGATCATCCGAGAACACCGCCGGCGTTTGCGTCAAATTCAGCCACATGCGATTGGCAAGCAGAAGATGGCTCCGTTTCTGCCAGAGTTTTTGGGCGTATGGGTGCTTGCCCTCCTTGGCGACCAGAAACTCGTCCGGACCCGTTCGCATTTTGGTTTGGCGAGCGGATTTGTGCTGCCAGAGGGCCCGCATGTCCGGGTTCTGTCGATTCGCAGCCTTGCCGAACGCATCCCTGATCCTTCGTCCTTCTGGTTCGACCTTCGCAAGATTGCCGATGGCTGCCAGTGCGGGATTGTCGAGCATCCCGTCATATGCATCGGCAAGGCTCTGGTGATAGAAGCACGCAGCGTTCCACGGACGGTCCCGAAGCTGGCCTGCGCTCCGCCAGGCAATGGTGCCGAAATTGGCCAGGAGGCTGTTATCGCCGTCGAGTGCCTTCCGGATTGCCTCCGCAAGAAAATGCGCTTCACTTGCATGGGCGGGGTTCTCGGCAAGAGAGACGAATGCTGTCTGCCGCTCTCGGGTTTCCGGTGCTGGACGGCGTGCGACAATCAGGGATTCATGGATATCCGTGTTTTCGGAGAAATAGATCCGGCGGTTGTCGTGGCTCGTAATGACTAGGGCCTGTTGACAATCATGTTGCCGCAACCACGCCACTGACGAGATGAATCGCCGCCGCGAAGCTCGTGTCGGTCTTGTCGTAGCGGGTCGCCACTGCCCGGAACTCCTTGATTCTTGCGAAGAAGTTCTCGATCTGGTGTCGCCACTTGTACATCTCGGGATCATGATGCCGGGGCACTGTCCGGTGGCGCCTCGCGGGAATCACCGCCATGGCGCCGCTCTCCCCGATCTCCTCGATCAGCCAGTCGGCATCGAATGCCCTGTCGCCGATGAGGGCCCCGTAGCGGAGGTCTGCAAGAAGTTCCGGCACCCCGAGAAGATCATGTGCCTGTCCGGGAAGGATCACGAAGCGCACGAGACAGCCAAGGGCGTCCACGATTGCCACGATCTTGCTGGTCAGGCCGCCCCGGGAGCGTCCGATCCCCTGCCGGCAGGTCCCCCTTTTGCGCCGGCCGCCTTCTGGTGGGCCTGCACGATGGTGCCGTCCACGAACACGTATTCGAGGTCGAACTCATCCGGGGGCTCGTTGAATACCTGTTCGAAAATGCCCGAAAGGGCCCATCTGCGGAAGCGCTTGAAGACACTGTTCCAGTTTCCGAAACTCTCGGGAAGGTCGCGCCATGGCGAGCCGGCGGGCCCGCCAGAGTACTGCCTCGAGAAACTGCCTGCCCACTGCCGGGCGGCGCCGGGATCGGTCGCCTTGCCGGGCAGCATGGGGCGGGTCCGCGCCCACATGGCGTCGGTGAGCACCGTCCTGTCTGTATTCATCCGTCATTTGCCTCTATACTGCTCGTGCCGCCATTCCGGCGTGCGTTGCAGGGAAAATGGCATTGACGCGGCTGATTCGCAACCCGATTGTCAACAGGCCCTAATTCAAGGTGAAACCGGTCGGGGTCTGTAAGGAGATTCCGTTCACTCTTGCCGCTGGCATTGGTGCACGCGGTAAATGGCTTTACAATTGCCATGACTCCCCTGCAATTCAGCAGTCGATCGGCAATCGGAGTGAAGAATGTGCCTATTGTCGATTGGTCTATCGCATCACGGTGAATTTTGTCCCGGACGTTTCTTGCAAGTGATATCTCGTGTTTCTGCACCTTCTTGCGGTCCGACTCAGGCAGGCTGCGATTGCGGATGTCATTCCGGGTGAATGGCGGGTTCATGATGACGAGGTCACAAGTTCCTTCGAGGTCAGGCGCCTCTTCCCCGTATCCGGACGCGGTCACCCGATGCTGGCTGGTGTCCGGCGCCAACTCCTGGCTGTTGTCCGGTACCAGCACCGATAGGTACCCGGCATTGTCGATCAGAATGTCGAGCGAGCCAGCGCGCACTTCTTCATTGGCGCTCTCGCCATGCCGCATCACGCCATGCCGCATGTTGTAGAGATTCATCTTGTTGTAGTCGATCTTCGGTGCGCTGAGCGTCAGCATGGAAGCGGCCAGGTGAATCGCATGGCGGTTGATGTCGAGCCCATGCAGCACATTCTCGATCAGACCAAGATGCAAGACGGAAAGATCGGTCTCGTCACCGCCGGCTGATCGAAACCGTCCCTCGATCGTCCGTGCGGCAGCCATGAGCAATGTTCCGGTACCGCATGCCGGATCACAAACCTTGAGATCCATCAGCCTGCTGGCATCTGACCAGCCATCGCCCACGACGGACCAATCGGGCGGCATTGCCAATTCGGCCAGCAACACTGCCGCAGCCGTGCTCGTATAGAACGAGCCGTCATATCGCGCCGTCTGCAACAGACCGTGATAGAGTGGCCCGGCATGGTCCAGTTGCAGTCCGCGGATCCTCGGCGCGCATTCGAGTACAGCCTCGATCAGAACCCCGAGCACATTGTCGGTATGGTGGTCGCTCGGCAGCTTCTGGAGCACTGCAAGGGCCGGGTCGACAACCGGTGCATAGTCGATGTCACGGATTCGCTGCCAGTTGTCGAGCAGTGCCGTCTGCTTGTTCGGAGCATTTCTTAACGCAACGAGCGGGTCGAGACCGGCGACCCTGATTCCCTCGCTTCGCATGCGATTCTGCAGCAAGGCCATGTTGGCCATGACAAGACAGGCAATACGCGCCGGTCGCGGATCAACGCCGCTCTTGCCCGGATCCCATGGAAGTTCCAGCGTTTCGGCCAGTTCCTGTCCTGTTGATGAATCCAGTTCTTCGCTTGCCTCGAGTATTGCCCGCTGCAGGATGTCGGTGACCGCATAGGTCTCGTTGGCGCCGATATCGTCGGCGAGTATTGCCAGATCGGCCAGACTTCCCTCTCGCCAGCGTCCGATCATGCCGGCCTTGCTGATCTTGACCATCAGGAGGTCGCTCGCAATTTCCAGCCTCTGCCGTGATGTCGCCTGTCGGTCCTCGCTCAGCTCCTCCGGATAGCAAAGAGCAAGCGCGTTCCAGCAGTCGCTCTCCTTGAGCCATCTTTGTGCATCCTTGACCGCCGCCTGCTGCTGCGTCGTGCTCTGTCCAATCTTGCACTCAAGAGCCGTGAAATAGCGGTCGCCGTGCCGCCGTCGAATCCGCACGTCACACCGCTTGGCGCCGCTCTTTGCCTTCGTCTGTTCCGGCGTGGCATGAAGGTCATGCGTTGAAAGCGCTTCGGTCAATGCGGAATTGAGGGCATTTTCCTGGATGGGCATGGGATTGTCAGATCGCCTGGTTGATCAACGCCGAGCATTGACCGTTCTAATGCCTGACTTCACGTTTGCCAGCAACGAGATATGATTGATCGGCTGGCCGCTGGCGAGTCGGTTCGTGAAGAAACGGGTGTAACAATGCGCGGGAGTCCGAGTGGTCTGGACCTGTTGAAGTCAGATTGTGATTCTGAACCGCCGACACCAACTCTGCCGCAACGCACCGGAAAACGGCGGCACGGGCAGGACAGGCAGCTTGATCATCAGACGGCGGCGCTGACCGAGCCTTGTTTCAACATTGGTCGGGACATTCCCACGGAAGCCAGGCAGGCCAATCATTGCCTGCTTCTGCTCCTGGCGAATGCGGATATTGCCCGAAGGCAGGCATGATTTCTCCTCCCTATGAGCACCGGCGGCGGCATCCGCAATCCCGCCGCCATCCTGTTATCCTACGTCCCTCAACCGCCAGGCAAAGAAAACAAGTTCAGCAACTCGGCTCCAACTTCAAATTGAAACGTTGAACGTCAATCTCGTCGCCAAGCGTGCGCATTTGCGCAGCAGAATGTATTGCCTGCATATGCAACAACATGTCCATGCTAAGACCGAAGGCCTTTTCCAGACGTAGAGCTATTTCTGGAGATATCGCCAATTTTCCGTCCAGCAAATCACAAAACTTGGCTTCATCCAATCCGAGATGCTCCGCTGCACGGGATTCATTAAGATCATACGCCTTGAGAACCGCGTCACGAATGAAATCACCCGGTTGCGAAGGACTCACTTCAATTTCATCTGCCTCCTTAATCTGCAAAATCGGTGTATCTCGCCCAATTCTTGAAACAGAATGAATCTCCTCCGAGCCATCTTCGTTCATAATATATTTAAGTCGAGCAACAGGATAGGATTGGCCATCGATCACTGAGCTATTGTCAAAAGTGGTGTTCGGGGTGTCAGTCAAGCGGCGATCCTTGCTGGCTGATTGTCTGATTTATCGTCTGATGTTGCTTCCTCGACTACCTCGATACCATTTCTGAACTTCACTCCGGTGATGACCTTCCCCAGCTCCCTGAAGCCGTGCAGCCGTCTCCACCTCCCCTGAGCACACAGACCCAGCTTGAAGATCATGTGCAGCATGCCGTCACGGGTCAGACATCCCTTTGAGCGGCTGGTCCGGTGGCGGATGGTGGCGAAGGTGGATTCGATCGGATTGGTGGTCCGGATACTCCGCCAGTGCTTGGCCGGGAAATCGTAGAAGGTCATCAATTCGTCCCGGTCCTTCTCGAGGCACCCGACCGCCTTCGGATACTTGTCCTCCCAGGTCTCGATGAAGAGATCGAACGCGGCCCCGGCATTCTTCTTCGTGTCGGCCTGCCAGATGTCGTGCAGCGCCTGCCTGGCCTTGGGCTGCACCGATTTCGGCAGGGCATTGAGCACATTTGCAGTCTTGTGCATCCAACATCGCTGATGGCGTGTCCCGGGCCAGATCTCCTCCTGTGCCGCCCAGAAGCCCATGGCGCCGTCTCCGATGGCCAGTTCAGGCGCATTCATGCCGCGGGCCTTCAGCCCCACGAGGACCTCCCGCCAGCTCTGGGTGGATTCACGAACACCATCCTCTACCGCCAGCAGGTGCTTCTCTCCCTGGTCATTGACGCCGATGACCACCAGGCAGCAGAGCTTCGCATGTTCGGCCCTCAGCCCGCTATAGATGCCATCCACCCACGCATAGACCCAGCGATCCCTGTTCAGGGGCCTCTTGCGCCATTCCTCGTATTCCCGCCTCCAGGAGGCCTTGAGGCGGGAGACGGTGCTTGCAGACAATCCTTTCGCTTCGGGGCCCACCAGGGCCTCGAGGGCCGGGCCCATCTCGCCGGTGGAGACGCCCTTGAGATAGAGCCAGGAGACACTCGCCTCCAGCGAGCGTGACTTCCGCAGCCAGGGCGGCACCAGGGCCGAGCGGAAGGCCACCGGCTCGCCGGCCCTGGAGCGGATCTTGGGTATGCGGACGGTGATCGGACCGATCCCGGTCTGGATTTCCCGCTCGGGCAGGTATCCGTTGCGCACGACACCGGCCCTTCCATCCTCGAGACGGCGGTCCTCGAGCCCGGCAAGCACTTCCTGAAGCTCGGCCTCCACGGCCAAGTGAACGATCTTCCTGGCCCCGGTGCGGATCAACTCTGCCAGCGGATCACGGGGCTTTGCGTGATCTGCAAGTTCGTATATATTCGTGGACATGGCGGTGTACTCCCCGGTTGGTGTTTGTCGTGAATTCAATCAACCAGATATGCCGCCTGCCTTCAAACCCCCCGAACACCACTTTTGACAATAGCTCTCGATCACTGCGTCCTGTCGATTATCAGACAGCGATACGTTGTCCATTTCTTCTCCCAGCCGTTCAAGGATGTTTTGCATGGACTTTGACTCGAGCAGTTCAACCTCCTCAAAAATCTGGAGCAGCGTGATGGGATCGAGTCCTCCAATCTTGCGCTCATCATTCAGTTTCCGCATAGTCTGGAGGGTGAAATAGGAACCAAGCGTCACCGCCAAGACCGCGGCACCTCCGACAATTGCCCACCCGGCCGGGTTCAAGCCCAGAAACGCGGCGGCAGGCGCTAGTTCGGTCGCGATCCAGATCTCCCGTTTCTCGATACGTCCGCGCGCCGGTTGTGGTGACTGGGCAGCAAAGTCGGGGGCCCCTGGGCACCTGTGTGGCGAAGAAGGCACTGATGTCGTTGGTGGCCTTTTCCCTGTGCCACTCCCGTCTTCCTTGATGGTCAGAACGGCCTTCTTTTGCGCCAGCGGCGTCGCGGCGCCATGGCTGCTGCTGGCGCCGAGCACATGCGTCTTCCGGCCTGCATCATCAACCACGCCGCGGATGGTCTTGCCATCCATGGCGCAAGAGGCTCCGCCGTCAAAGAAAATCGGCTCTGAGCAAATGGCAGATCTTTGTGAGATCAAGATGATCCCTTTCTAAGCTGACGTTCCGACCGATGTGATCGTTCAGCAAGGGTGTGATGAACCTGTATGCCGGTGCTCACTGGGGGCTATGACCGAATCCTGGTGACGGCCACCCTCACTCAGGCGGCGGTTTGGATCTGCACTACTTCAGGAACAACCATGCGCGAAGTTCTCCATTTCGACCCTGCCCTTCGTGTGACGCCCTCGACTCCTTTACCCGTCGACTTGCCGTTTCCTGAAGGGACCATCCGATCGTTATAGTCCGACAATTTCGGCAATGATGACCATACTAATCTTGATGCCCCTTGAAATCGCCCCGCGTTGCCACCACGTTTCATTCACCAAGGACCCAGACCAGACCATACCGGAATGCACCAGATTCTCTCCCCCAGATTGTCCAGAGAACCAAGGTCACGTCAGGCCAATCCACTGGCATCGACGATTGCCCGTTCGTTGTCTCCGACATCCAGGGATAGGCAGGAGCATTTCGGCCGCATCATGACGGCAGCACGGGCATTGAGGGTGCCGCTTGCAGTCATGGAGCGCACAACCAGGAGGAATGAAATGCACAAGAAACACATGATGCCCATGTTTATCCTGATCGTGATCGTGGCGATCATCGCGCTCGTTGCTATAGTAGGGGCCTCCTGACCGATGTGGGGCCTCATCACCATCGTGGCAGCAATCTCCGCCTTTCTCGGCATCGGAATAGCCGGCGGACCAGAAACCAAGGGCTTCTTGGCGGTAGCCGGCATGGCAATGTTTACACTGCTGATCGTGGGCATGGTGTCACTCGGTGCATTCGCGTAACTTTGGCGGGATGCACTCAGCCGTCAAGAAACCACAGCCTTGGTCCGGTCATGCATAATGAACCGGGCCAATTTCATTGCTCACACATGACCCATAGTTCGTGCCCGCCAGAAAACCCATTAAGTTGTTGACTTAATTGGATATTATGCTGTATTCTTAAGTCGAAGAATCGGGAGAATGCACCGGTTTCCCGCCAATTCAGCCCGATTTCGGCCAATCTTCACGAGGCAGCATGCGACAGATACGCAATCCCCAGCAGATGTTCGGCGAGATCCGCATCGAGGAGATCAGGCTGGATGCCAAATCCAGGGATGACATCCCGGCCCTCCTGATCGGGCTGTAGTACCTCTATTCCGATGCGAAGTTCCGCGAGCGGCTGTTTGCACTTCTCGACCAGCACATCCTCCCCGGCACCAACCGGAAGACCGGACGGCCTGGAATGGAGATGTGGCGCATCCTGGTGATGGGCGTGATCAAGCAGGGTCTGGGTTGTGATTATGACCGGCTGCATGAGCTGGTGAACCAGCACCAGACGCTGCGGCAATTCCTCGGCCACCCGAAAGCCTGGGACGAGTACCAGTACGAGCTGCAGAACGTGGTGGACAATGTCTCCCTCCTCAGTCCCGAATTGCTGGTTGAAGTGAACCAACTGATCGTGGAGAGCGGCCATGCGGTCGCAGAGGCAAGCCTGGCGCGCCCTTGGCCGGGCGCGCCCATTCCTTCGTCGCCAAGACCGATGTCCATTATCCCACCGATGTCAGTCTCCTCTGGGACGCCATGCGCTCCCTCATCCGCGAGACCGGCCGGGCCGCCATCGCCAGCGATGTCCCCGGCTGGCGCCAGTGGAAGCATCTGTCCCGCCGGGTGAAGGGCCAGTACAATACTGTCCGCCGGACCCGGCGGGCCAGCAAGCCGGATGTTGCGGCGTATCTGGATTGCTGCCGGCAGCTGATCGAGCGCGCCGGCAAGACACTCCCCGCCCTCGAGGAGAAGGGTGTCAATTGCAGCAGGATCAGGGACCTTCTCGCCCATGCCGAACGGCAGGCAGATCAGACCCGGCGCCGGCTGCTCCTGGAGGAGCAGATCCCGCATGGCGAGAAGGTGTTCTCGATATTCGAGCCGCACACCAGGTGGATCTCCAAGGGCAAGGCCGGCTGTCCGGTCGAATTCGGTCTCCCGGTCTGCATCCTCGAGGACGAGCACGGCTTCGTGCTGCACCATGAGGTGATGTGGGAAGGCGGTGATACCGACCATGCGGTGCCGATGGTGGCGGCGGCACAGGAACGGTTCCCCGAGCTCAGGGCAGTGAGTTTCGATCGCGGCTTCCATAGTCCTGAGAACCGGGCAAGGCTCGATGAGATGCTTGACCTGAATGTGCTGCCGAAGAAGGGGTATCTCAATCAGGCTGACCGGGAACGGGAGACTGGCGATGCGTTTGTGGCCATGCGCCGCAAGCACCCGGCGGTGGAATCGGCGATCAATAATCTGGGCCACCGTGGGGCGGGTCGTGTCCGCTCCCGCGGCGCTGGCGACTTTGCCCGCGCGGTGGCGCTGTCGGTGGTGGCCTTGAACATCCACCGCATCGGGCTCCTGCTGCGCCGGGCCCAGCAGGCCACCGCCCGCCGGACGGACCGCCTCGCCGCCTGAACCATCCGCTGAATTCGGCGATGCTCCTGGCCCCAACGGACCGGGAGCCCTCCTCCCGTGGTCAGACCTGTCTGGAGCCGCCGAAATTGCGCCCTGGGGCAGCAAATCTGCTGCCGGATGCCCGAAAATCGCCTGGATCGAAGTCAAATTTGCCGATTATCGGCGGTCAGGCCGGGTGAATTTGGGGCTGGAGCTCGCCGCAAGGGGGGTTCTCTGGCGGGCACTAGTTCTGCTTCAGGTCATCGGCAATGAGTTATGTTTCCAACTGCGGGTGAATTCTTGGCCAACATGCCAACGGCGACGGAGAGCATGCGCACACTGACTACCGAACGCCATACTTCTTGGGTCGCCCGCGCGCTTCAATCATAGGCTGGAGGACGACACAGTGCGCTGGTCAATTTGTTTCTCCTCGCCAATCCGCCGGTGTGGAAGGTCCGGGCGAAGGAGGGGAGTGAAAACAATGAACATGGTTACTGGCGAACGCATTATTTACCGATTCGGGGTTTGCGGGTGTTATGGTGATGATGGCGCCCTGTCTCCTCATCTCAACTGAGCGTTGCCTGCTGAACGGCAAGAGCGCATACCCAATCAGGAAGCGACAAGGGGATGTCCCGACCGATGTTGAAACTGGCTTCGGTCGACGCCGCCATTTGATCACTATGCCGCCCGTGCGTGCTGGTCAATGTCGGTGGATTTGGCGGCATCCTGGTGATGACGCTCCAGTGCAGCCCTGAGGATCGGCAGCTGCCGGTAAGCCCTGAGACGCCGCATGCGCTTGCCGGCCTCCAGCATCCCGGCTCCGGTCCAGCGCAGTGCCATCCCGGCGCCTCGCCATCTCTTGACGCCCGGGCAGGTCTGCCTGACCATCGAGTAGGTGCTCTCGATCATGTTCGTTGTCGCCAGGGAGCGCCTGAGCTCCTTCGGCAATCCGAGCCGGGCCGCCATCAGGATCTCGTCCAGGCCCTCGAGAATGGAGCCGGAGACACCCGGAGCGTCCTTCTCGAGGCGCCGGGCAAGGTTTCGAAGCAGCCTCTCGGCGGTATCTGCATCATCGAGCTCCCAGGCCTGGCGGAGCGCCTGACAGCAACTGGCATGCAGCCTCCCGGGCAGGCGATCGGAGATGTTTCGTCCCAGGTCCCCGGCAGCGCTGGATCGCGGTGCCCACCCCGAAGGTCCGCCTGACGGCGCCGCTCAATGCCTTGGCGCCGTCGAGGACAAAAAGGCGGTGAGCAGACGGGTCCAGACCCCGTTCGATGAGGTTGCCTGCCAATGCCCGCACCGTGGCCGTGTTCTCGGTGGCGCCCTCCACCACACCGAGAGGATGCTTGTGGCCGCCGGCATCGACGCCGATGGCGCCGACCATCAGGAGGTCGCTCCTCAGGTGCATGCCATCGATCTGGATGACGAGGAGATCAAGCGCCGAGATGTCCGATGACATCCATTCATGGAACCGCTCCTCGGTCAAAGCTTCGATGCCGCCGGGAGACCGCCGAGCGTGACAGCCCGGAGCCGGGATCGTCCGGGACCCCGGCCTCGGGAAGTCGGACCGCACCGCGGAACTTCCTCGTGGAGACATTCATCAGCATCAGCGATGTGGCCCATTCCTCGAGATGGCCGCCATCACGGATCTCCTGCCAGCTCGGCAGTGGCAGCTCCTGCCCGGTCTCCTTGTCACGCACCCTCGGGCGCTCCACCCTGATCCTGCCTCCCTGGAAGCCGACCATGCCGGTTGCCCGCCCCCAGCGATAGCCGGACTTGCCCGGGTCCCGTTCGTAACGCTCGCCGGCGAGCGTCGCCGCATCTTCATTCATCAAGGTCTTCATGGCATCGATGCCGGCCATGACGCAGAAGCGGTCAAGAAGCTGGTGGCGACATCTCCCCAGGCCTCGTGAACGAGTTCTCTGGTGTCGATGGTGCTGGAGCTATTGTCAAAAGTGGTGTTCGGGGGGTTTGAAGGCAGGCGGCATATCTGGTTGATTGAATTCACGACAAACACCAACCGGGGAGTACACCGCCATGTCCACGAATATATACGAACTTGCAGATCACGCAAAGCCCCGTGATCCGCTGGCAGAGTTGATCCGCACCGGGGCCAGGAAGATCGTTCACTTGGCCGTGGAGGCCGAGCTTCAGGAAGTGCTTGCCGGGCTCGAGGACCGCCGTCTCGAGGATGGAAGGGCCGGTGTCGTGCGCAACGGATACCTGCCCGAGCGGGAAATCCAGACCGGGATCGGTCCGATCACCGTCCGCATACCCAAGATCCGCTCCAGGGCCGGCGAGCCGGTGGCCTTCCGCTCGGCCCTGGTGCCGCCCTGGCTGCGGAAGTCACGCTCGCTGGAGGCGAGTGTCTCCTGGCTCTATCTCAAGGGCGTCTCCACCGGCGAGATGGGCCCGGCCCTCGAGGCCCTGGTGGGCCCCGAAGCGAAAGGATTGTCTGCAAGCACCGTCTCCCGCCTCAAGGCCTCCTGGAGGCGGGAATACGAGGAATGGCGCAAGAGGCCCCTGAACAGGGATCGCTGGGTCTATGCGTGGGTGGATGGCATCTATAGCGGGCTGAGGGCCGAACATGCGAAGCTCTGCTGCCTGGTGGTCATCGGCGTCAATGACCAGGGAGAGAAGCACCTGCTGGCGGTAGAGGATGGTGTTCGTGAATCCACCCAGAGCTGGCGGGAGGTCCTCGTGGGGCTGAAGGCCCGCGGCATGAATGCGCCTGAACTGGCCATCGGAGACGGCGCCATGGGCTTCTGGGCGGCACAGGAGGAGATCTGGCCCGGGACACGCCATCAGCGATGTTGGATGCACAAGACTGCAAATGTGCTCAATGCCCTGCCGAAATCGGTGCAGCCCAAGGCCAGGCAGGCGCTGCACGACATCTGGCAGGCCGACACGAAGAAGAATGCCGGGGCCGCGTTCGATCTCTTCATCGAGACCTGGGAGGACAAGTATCCGAAGGCGGTCGGGTGCCTCGAGAAGGACCGGGACGAATTGATGACCTTCTACGATTTCCCGGCCAAGCACTGGCGGAGTATCCGGACCACCAATCCGATCGAATCCACCTTCGCCACCATCCGCCACCGGACCAGCCGCTCAAAGGGATGTCTGACCCGTGACGGCATGCTGCACATGATCTTCAAGCTGGGTCTGTGTGCTCAGGGGAGGTGGAGACGGCTGCACGGCTTCAGGGAGCTGGGGAAGGTCATCACCGGAGTGAAGTTCAGAAATGGTATCGAGGTAGTCGAGGAAGCAACATCAGACGATAAATCAGACAATCAGCCAGCAAGGATCGCCGCTTGACTGACACCCCGAACACCACTTTTGACAATAGCTCATGGTGCTGGCATGGGTGGTGGTTGGTGTAGACGTTTTCATGGTGTTGCTTCCTTGTTTGGATTTGACACCCCGAGCCTGGCGCTCGAGGGGAGCAACGCCAACCTCTACCTGAGTTTCAACATCGGTCGGGACATCCCCAGCGACAACATAATATGGAGCAAAGGCCTTGGGCAACTTTCTGAAGGAGATTGACGAGAGAAAATGCAATCTACGTGAACTCCGGCAGCAAATTGGCAGACTACGATCCGAAAAGAATGCAACAGACACCAAACTCGATTGGTTCAGAGGCTTCGACTTGGAGGAGGCCAAGAAAAATGTCTTTCAACTAACCCAGCAAATTGACAGTCTAGTGTCGTCGCTAGCATCGGCTGACTTCGAGCGATCCCGCATTGCAGACAAACTGTCCGATGCAATCCAAAGAAAATCCTCGCCGTTTTTGGTCTGGCGCTGGTTTACAGACAAACAGAAACTCATTCGTGAGACAATTCGTCAATTGGAACTCAAAAAGGATCACGCTGAAAAGAATTATTCAGCATTACAACGCCAACGTTTGGCTCTGACATCCCACATCGATAACAAGTCAAGGCAAATCGAAGAGTATGGCACCTTCGACTGCAAAGACTTCGAGGCCAAACTGAGCGATTTGTCCGCTGCCATTGCCGATGCGCAATCAAAGTTTCAGGCCACGGAGAGTGAAATCGTGACTCTTGAGAGAGCGATTTCATCACATCATTCGGAGTGGAAGTCCATTTGTGTTGAAATCAAGAAGGCGGAAAAACGGAAATCAGCGGCAAGACAATTTAGCCAGAAATTGAGCGGCGCAGAAAATAGTTACGAGCGAGCAATGATTCACCAAGAGTGTGAGAAGAAGTTCGGATGTAGCAAACCCCATTTGGTTGCTCAGAAATGTTCGGAGAAGGTTTCCAGCCTGAACAGGAAGCGTACAAAGATTGAGAGGCGAATTCAGGATGAATTAAGAATTCTTACGCGTCCCATCACCAAGCTTGTCATAGATGGGAATAATGTGTGCTATGAAGGGCAGAGTTTTATAGGTCTTGTGGCAATAAGGGCAATGCTGGAGGAACTTGTTTCCCGATTCGAAATCTCGGCTGTATTCGATTCGGACATTCGTGGATTGCTAAACACCAACGACCAAAACCTAGCTCGCATGCTTGGTGATGGCGTTCAAACTTACGTATCGCCAACTAGAACCAAGGCAGACGAGTACATTATAAGACTCGTTGATGGGCGGAAAGATACCTACATTCTCAGCAATGACAGATTCATCGAATTCACCGACCACGAAGCGGTGAAGAACGACCGGATGATTAGGTTTATGATCGCTGGGAGTAGAATCTCGTCCCCCGAGATAAACCTGTCTGCAGACTTCAAATGCTAAGCATCTCACCAACGCAACAGTCATACATTCCCCGTTCGTCTTTTGTAGTGCGCCCTTGCGGCGTCTGCCCGCTGTTTGCGCCGCCACAGCGACCAGCACATGATTAATGACCTTGTTGTTGGCGGCTTGGGCAGGGGTTTGCGATCAGCTATTGGCGTTCGGGAACGCCGACAGCTGTGCCCAGATCAACAATTCCGACACCAGCCTAGCCTAGAAGCATGACCAGGTTGACATGCAGCTGCAAGCACGCCTCGATGGTCCAGCGCAGCCCGGCGGCGCCAGCCAGTTCCGCAAGGTCGGTGCTGGCGGGGAATAGGGCGAGAGCCTCTCCTGAAGGGGAATATTCCGGCATCGGCAGTTTTGAATAGACTTTGGGGTGTCGGGCTACAAAGATTCGAATAGAAGATTCGGTTAATTCTCCGGCATCAGAAACACAAGATCTGCATTGGTCTCACGAATTTCACGCACGAATTTACTTCCCTTCATTCCTTCGTCCCTGAGTGCCTGCGCAAGACTGATCTGCCCAGCCAGATCCCGCAAGCCACCCTTGATCCCGTCACGCAGAATGTGCGCCTGACTCAGTGCCCGGCGGCGCAGCTCTAGCTCCTCCTCCAGCTGCTGCTCGGCTCTGCCGACTAAGCGAGCCAACTCGTCAGGAACACACCTCTCCAGCAACTTGAACTGACAGTCGAGCTCGACTTCACCGTATTTTTCTGCCGCTCTCAGTTCGTTTGCGACGAACAGTGCCTCAATTGCAGCATTCTGGCATAGCCGAATAGCCCCGGCGAGAGTCCAAAGCCTGTCAAGCAGATCCAAAGGTGCCGACAAGCGATTTGCAATGTCTGCCTCAGCCATGAAGTGCCGCTCCAGTTGCCTCGTCGCGCGGGTTAGTGACAACTGCAAATGTTCTGCGACTCTTTGCGGGTTGTGGCGATCATGCAGGAGCTTGAGATTTTGCAATTCCGCCTCGACACCCGCAAATACAGCCTTCAGATCATCTTCTCGCAGGTCGTCAAACCTCTTGTCGATCCTTTCATGCAACTCTCTATTCTGCTGCTCTGTCGCATCAAGCCGTTTCTCGATTGCTTTCAGTTTGTCGTGCATCACCGCAAACCCGGCCACTGCCACCCCGAGTCCAAGCCCATTAAGTGCGAGTGCGCCGACCTGCAAATTCTGCACCAGCTGCATGCCCTTTTGCAGTTCAGCAATTCCTTGTGCGATCTTGACATTCTGGAAAACCGTTATGGCATCCAGTAGACCCAGCGGAAGGAAGGGGGCTACGTTAATCGCTTGTCCGAGCACCCTGGCCAAGCCATTCTGCGCAACATTGGTTTGCTGAACGTGTCCCAGAATTTGGCCGGTGGCCGTGTGCTTGATGATGGCCCCGAAGAGATCGGCCTTGCCAGCGTCAATAAGCTCTGAGAGTGCCTTCGGAATCTCGTATAACAGGGGCATCAGGCGGGTTCCTGCAACATATGGTCGGCAGCCTTCAGGATGGCAGCTTGAAGTTTGTTCACAAAGCAGGGTTCACTCAGCCGCATTCCGTTGGCGAACAGTTGTTGGCGCGCGATTGTCTCGATTTTCACGATTAGGCGGGATCGTGCATCCGTCAGACGATCCAAAATCCTCCCGCGTACATCAAGCCACAATTTCCGGAAGAAATTTTTTCTTGGTTCGTGCCGAAAGAAGTCCTTGTTCAGCATCGGGAATTGAATCAAGGTCGGCAATTGGTGCATTGATGGACCAAGCACACCGTCCTCTCTGAGGGCCGGCCACACATCTTGCAGGTTTTTGCTAATGCCAGCGCTAGACTGCAGTTTCTTGGCAATCTCCAAAAGGCTCTGCTCTGCTCTCCCTACAGCGATTTGGCTCTGCACTTCCTTCCAGGAGCTCATCAGACGCCCGGCCAATTCAAGCAGAGTCCCTTCGTCGCGATCCGCATTCTCAACGTCATCAAATGGCATTTTATCAATCTCTGCCTTGATTGCAGCTGCCAGCGATGGAAAAGCGTTCTCAAGCTGCTCTGTAATTTCTTCCCGCTGAGTGTGTTCCCATTCAATCAGCACCAGTCGAGATTCCATTTGACTAAGGTCGAAGGTCATACAGGCACCCCTTGCCCATGAATATGTTCGGCCTGATGGTTCATGCAGAAGATCTAAGAACCTGACCAAAAGTGGGCAGATTCGCGCCCGGCGAAAATTCGTGGCATAGTCCTGTTAACTTCAACACCAACAGGAGATATCCACATGCCCTGGAGCGAAACCACCCGGCAGCAGTATAGGCGACTCGCACGGCGATTTGAAACCGATTTGACCGATGCCGAATGGCAAGTGATCGAACCGCTCCTTCCGCCGCCCTCGAAGATGGGACGCCCGCGCAGCACCTGCCTGCGGGAGGTATGGAACGCCATCCAGTACATGCTGGGAACCGGCTGCCAGTGGCGGGCAATTCCACCCGGTTCTCGCCGCCCCAATGACATGGGGACCGTCACGATTGCCTTGCCGCCAGCAACATGGCGATTCTCGCCAGATGTCGCCAATGCCGTTCACTCCCACCCCGCAACCGGTATGGCATGCTAACGGCACAGTGACTGTCCACATGGTCTGGAGCGAGACCGCCGGAGATCCAGAGACTCGCCTCCCTCCGCTTACCCTTTCCCCGCCAGCGCCCCGGCCACGACCTCACCAATCCGCTCGGCTGCCGCCTCGACATCGCGGTCTCCCACATGCGCGTAACGCATTGTCATCTGAACCTAGCTGTGGCCCAGAAGCCTTGCCACGACAAGAAGAGGAACCCCCCCCCGCATCACGGCCTGACTTGCATAGGTATGGCGAAGATCATGGAGGCGGACATCCTCAAGTCCGATCTCCTGGCGCATCTCGTACCAGAGGGCCAAAATGTCCGAGATCGGCCTGTCAGGATCCATGGGAGAGGGAAACACGAACTCGCCTGTGGTCATTGCCAGCCGGCCCTCGATGATCTCCTGCGCCGTCCGGTTCAGGAACACCGTTCGCGGGCCGGTCTTGCTGTCCTCGAGCCGCAGATGGTCGCCATTCACCTCCCGCCACCTGAGGCGGACTATCTCGTTCTTGCGGCAGCCGGTCAGGAGCAAGAGGCGGATGATGTCCGCCTGCTGGCCACGCCGCCCGGCTGCATGGCGGTCAAGGCATTGGTGCAGCCGGCAGATTTCCTCCTGCGAGAGGAACCGGGTGCGCTTCGGGCGCGGATTGGGCCTGACGCTCCTCGCCGGGTTGGCGGTGACGTATTCGAGCCTGACCGCATGGTTGAAGACCTGGCGCAGCACACCCAATGCATGATTGGCAGCCCCGGGTGATGTCCGGCTATACGCGTCAAACCATTGGTGAATGTCAGACGGCGCCACCCGGTCGATGCGAAGGCCGCCGAACGCAGGCAGCAGCAGGGAGTCCAGGATCCAGTCCCGCCCACGGATCGTCGACGGCTTGCAGCGGGGAAGCCAGGAGTCGCGCCATTCTCCGGCGCAGAAATCAGCAAACACCGGCGCCGCGGCTCGTTGGTCCCTGCCGGCAGACTCAATCCTCAAGCATCGCTGCCGTGCTTCAGCGACCTTCATGAGCGCGGCCGGGCCCAGCGACTGCTTCCATGACCCAGACTGGAAGACGAAGACCCTGGATCCGGACGGGTAGACCCGGACACAGAGGGAGGAGACCCGGCTGTCGCGGATTGTGTATTCGCGGGCACCGGGCTTCAGCCTGCGAATGCCGGCATCGGTCAGGTGGGCCCTCTTCATGAGTCTGTCCCTCCGAGCACGCCGCCCATGGAATCGGCCGCACCGCGCATCACGGTCTCGGCAAGATGCGTGTATTTGAGCGTGGTGGCGGTATCATTGTGACCCAGAAGACGGCCGACAATGGGAACGGTCTCGCCGGCCATGATGGCGATGCTGGCATAGGTATGACGGGCATCATGCAGCCGCACATCATCGAGCTCCGCTTCCGAGCGCACACGCTGCCAGAATCTCTGGACCACCGGCTTCGAGACCGGACCGTCGGTCCGGCGCGACGGAAAGACCCAGCGGGATGTTCTCGGCAGCCCGGCCAATATGTCCCGGGCCGGTGATGACAACCACACGGTGCGCGGTCCGGTCTTGCTGTCACGAAGATGCAGGTGCCCGTCACGATAGTCCCGCCACTGGAGGCATCGGATCTCGCTGGACCGGCAGCCGGTCAGGAGCAGCAAACTGATGATGGCCGCCAGCAACGGGCGGGCCTTCTCATGGCATTCGAGAATGCCGCCGAGCCGCCGCAACTCGGCCGCCGAGAGGAAACGTTCGCGCCCGGCCCGCCGGTAGCGTCTGATGCTCGTGCACGGGTTGGAGTTCTCGGGCCGGTAGCCGTGGATCTCGGCCTGGGCCATGATCACCGACAAGACCGGCGCCGAGCGATCGGCGGCGACAGGGGTTGCACTGAGGGAGGCATGCCAGTCCTGCACATCCTTGCCGGTGATGTCGGCAATCTGCATGTCCCCGAACCAGGGCAGGATCTGCTTGCGCAGATAGTAGCTGTTGACCTTGCATGTGGAGGGCTTCCAGTGCCGGGAATAGCGACAGAACATCTCCTCGGCGACCACCGCGAACAGGGTCTCGTCCGGCGATACCACGACCGGCTGGCCCTTTCGGATGGCAGCCAGCGCGGCCCGTGCCGCATCGCGTGCCTCCCTCACGCGCATCTGCTCCGGATCGCCGATGATCTTCCAGACGCGCCTGCCATCGCACTGTGTGTGGATGAAGAAACGCCGCCGTCCCGAAGGCATGATCCGGATGCCGAAGCCTTTCAGATCCGAGTCGCGGATGTCCCGCGCCGCCGCCGCTGGCTTGAGTGCCCTGATTCGTGCATCTGTCAGTCGTGCTGTCGCCATGGTATTCTCCCTGCATCCAGTTGCAGATGCGGGAAAACCGGTCCGGAATGCCTGCCGCATCTGCGGGTTGAGGAAGAAAAAGAGACGCTATATCATAGTGTTAGAACCGAAGGTGCGTGACAAGGTGTGTTTTCTGGCGGGCACTAGCTGACTGCGAGAGGCGCTCGTTCGAATATACTGACAACGACGATGACCGCGACGATTATCTGAGCTCCTGCCTCAGCTCGACTTTGCACATTTTCCTCACGTCCAGGTCCAGAAGATTTCCGTAGTGGCGATCTGATCGAGTGCTTCGTCAAGCGGCAGCACAATGCCGCCCATGTCGCCGACATCCTTCCACCTTTCCTGCCATGACCAGTACAGGATCCGCATCCGGTCGCCCGGTCCCTCCGGCTTCAGCCGGGCGACCGGTGCCCCGGTTTCGGTCATGGCAAGGTTGTAGCCGCCCCGGCTCTTGCGAACACTCACACCGCCGCCATTTTCCCGATTGAAGGCTTCCATGCGCTGCACGATGGGATCGATATCGGTCATGGGGCAGTGTCTCCTGGATACGATGTGTTCCATTCCCTGCCTGCCGGCGCAAGCCCGGCATCCCTCGATGCATTGACTCGATAGATGCCGGATTCCATGGATCGGGCTCTCGTGAGAGGAGAGACCGCACGGGATATTTCGGATCGAAGGCAACACCCGGCCTGTGCCAGGCGCTGATTGCCATGATGCCGCCGCACAGTACCTATATCGAGAGCCATCTTGGCGGCGGGGCGATCATGAAACGCAAGCCGCCGGCGATGCGCAATATCGGCATCGATCTCGACGAAGGGGCACTGGCGGGTTTCGGCTGCGACTACCCGGTCGAACGGGTGCATGGCTGCGCCCATGATTTCCTCTCTTCCTTCCCCTTCCAGGGCACCGAGCTGGTCCATGCCGATCCCCCCTGCCTGCGGGCCACCCGCCGCTCGGCCCGCCGCTACCGCTTCGAGATGACCGAGGCCGAACATGCCCGGCTGCTGGCGCTGCTCCGGGCCCTGCCCTGCCAGGTGATGGTGTCGGGTCATCCCTCGGTGCTCCATGATGAGCATTTGGCCGGCTGGCGCCGGCTGCAGGTGCAGGTCATGACCCATGGCGTGGTGCGCACCGAGGCGGTGTGGTTCAACTTCGAACTGGACCGGGTGCACTGGGCAAGCGCAGCGGGCATGAACTTCACCGACCGCCAGCGCATCAAGCGCAAGGCCGAGAACTGGGGCCGGCGCTACGGCGAGATGCCGCCGGGCGAGCGGCTGGCGGTGCTGGCCGCCATCATGGCTGCCGAGGCCGAAGAGGCGGCGCCGTCATGACCGGCGATCCGGTCCCGGATCTCCTGCGCATCCAGCTTGCACTGTTCCGGGGCGCATTCACCGCCCCGACATGGCGCCTGGTGCTGGTTCTGGTCACCGGAGCCCTGCTGGCACCCGGAAAGCGGACCGTGTCCGCCTGCCTGCGGATCACCGGAAGGGCGATGAACAGCAATTACGCCTCCTATCACCAGGTGTTGAACCGGGCCCGCTGGAAGCCGGGCGAGCTGGCGGGGCGGCTGACCCGCCACCTGGTGGCAACACTGGTCGAAACCGGGGAGCCGGTCATCATCGGCGTCGATGACACCATGGAGCGGCGCTGGGGCTCACGCATCAGCGCCCGCGGCATCTACCGTGACCCGGTGCGCTCCAGCCACGGTCATTTCGTCAAGACCAGCGGGCTGCGCTGGCTCAGCTTCATGTTGCTGACGCCGCTGCCCTGGTTGCCGGGAATCAAGGCGTTGCCGATCATGACCCTGCTGGCCCCTTCGGCGCGATGGGCCAGACAGAAGGGACGGCGCCACAAGCCGCTCACCGAGCGGGCGCGCCAGGGCATGCTGGTGATACTGCGCTGGCTGCCGGGCCGATCGGTCATCTTCGTCGGCGACAGCAGTTTCGGCACCCACGAACTCGCAGACGCCATCGGCCGGCGCGCCTGCCTCATCAGCCGGCTCAGGCTCGATGCCAACCTGTTCGAGGCGCCGGAGCAGCGCCGGCCGGGCCAGATGGGCCGGCCCAGGCAGAAGGGAAGGCAACTGCCCAAGCTCGGGACATATCTTGCTGACGGCTCCGCAAGCTGGACGCCGGTCTTGCTTTCGCGCTGGTATGGAGGCCTGAAGGACAAGACGCTGGAGATCCTCTCCGGGAAGGCGCTCTGGTATCGCGCCGGCGCCGGCGCCAAGCCCATTCGCTGGGTGCTGGTGCGGGACCCGGAGGGCGTCAGGGACCCCCAGGCCTTCTTCAGTACCGATCCTGACATGGATCCGGCGCGGATCATCGCCATCTTCGTGCGGCGCTGGCAGATCGAGACCACCTTCCAGGAAGCCCGGGCCCATCTCGGGGTGGAGACCCAGCGACAATGGTCCGATGCCGCGATCGAGCGCACCACCCCGGTGCTGCTTGGACTCTACAGCCTGGTCTGCCTGTGGGCCACCGATCTTCTGGCCCGGGAGCCGCATTCCAATGCCGCCGCCTGGTACCGCAAATCCGCCTTCACCTTCTCCGATGCCATCGCCGCCGTGCGGTGCCGATCGTGGCTGGATGGACTATTCCAACGCTCCCCGCCAGACCGGGAGTGGCACAAAACCCGGCCGCCCGATCCTGTCGATCATGCCGGGAGCGAGGCAGCAGCCAGATACGGCAGGCTCAAAGTGCCTCCGGAGAGGGTCAGGCGCATGGTTGAAACGCTGTGCCACGCGGCATAATCGTGCAAAGTCGAGCTCAGAGCCTGACCTGAAAGCGAGTGGATTCGCGCCGGGCGGAAATACGTGGCATGTTCCTGTCTGTTTCTGCACGAACAGGGGGATACCCGCATGGCCTGGAACGAGACCACCCGGCAGCAGCATGGACGACCGGCCGGGAATGGCAATTGATCTGACCGACCGGGAACGGCAATTGATCGAACCGCTTCCTCCGCCACCCTCGCCGCGCGGCCGGCCGCGCGGCACCGACCTGCGGGAGGTGTTCGATGCCATCCGGTACATGCTCGGCACCGGGTGCCGGTGGCGGGCCATTCCCCGGTGTTTTCCGCCATCTGCAACGATCCGGAACCATTTCTGCGCCTGGTCCCGCTCCGGGATGTTCGAGACCATGACGGACGTGCTTCATGCGCATGCACGGAAACCGGACGGCCGCCCCGAAGAGCCGATGGCGGCCATCATCGACAGCCGGACGGTGAAGACCACCGGGAGCGGGCCCGGCCGGCCACGATGCCGGCAGGAAGATCAGGGGCAGGAAACGTCACATCGCCGCCTCCACCGGGGGCATCCCGGTCATGATCGTGGTTCACACGGCCGACCTCAGGACCGGGACGGGGCCCGTCCGGTGATATCGGGCATGCCGCAGAAGGCTCCCGGGGTGACCGGGCTCCGGGCCGATGGCGGATACCGGGGCCCGGAACCGGCCGCCGGACTCGGGGAGATCGTCAAGAAGCCGAAGGATGTCGAAGGCTTCACGGTCCTTGTCCGCCGGTGGGTGGTCGAGCGGAGCTTCGCCTGGATGGGCAGGTGCCGGCGGCTGGCAAGGGACGTCGAGCGGAGCTTCGCAAGCTCGCTGGCCCGGGCACGGCCGGCCGTCTGCCGCTCCGGACGGCGGCTGGCAAGGGGGTCAAGTCCTTGATTTCAAGAACATTAATGGAATCAATGGTTTAGATTCAAACTCTTACACATCGAGGCTTTGCATTCGAATGGGTATGGCACCATCTGGAAGAAGGCGGACAGGAATGACGCAGGCGCTCGTGATCAAGGCCGCGTTTCGGCACAGGGATGCTGGCGGGCAGGGCACCGTCCCCGGACGAGCGGACCTGATCCTTGCCGCGGATCCCGGAACTGGACCCGAACCCCCGTCCTCCAGGACCGACCCACAATCCCCTGGCACGCGGATCGGCGAAAAGAACGGAATTCCGGTCGATGCGGTGCCTGCAGGCCAAGCTCGCCCAGATCGCGCCCGGCCGACCGCGAAATCCGACCGTGGCAATGCAACGCCACTCGGCGGCGATGATGAAAAATCTGCGCGGCCGGCGCAGGGCCGAGGGACGCTGCATTGACTGCGGGGGCCCCGTTGAGACGGTCAGCCTCTTCGACTGAACCCGCGGCCGGAAGCGCGCCGCCAGGTGCCGCGGCTGCGCCGACCGCAAGGCGATGCGGAAGATGCCGGAGCAGGCCCCTGTCAGGCAGTGTGTCGCAGCACCTTGGCCTCGATGCCGAAGCCAAGCGCTGACAACACACTGGTGAAGGTGCTCAGCCGAGGGTCGCCGTTTTCGCTCAATGCCCTGTAAAGGGCTTCGCGCGAGACGCCGGACTCCCTGGATACGGTCGTCATCCCGCGCGCCCTCGCGACCGTGCCAAGCGCGTGAGCCATGAACTTCGGGTCGCCGGTCCCGAACGCCTCGGAAAGAAGCTCCGCCTGTGCCTCAGGGGACTTGAGGTGTTCCGCAGGATCAAACTTCGTGGTCTTCATCGTCGATCTCCTTCTCCAACTTTCTGGCCTTGCGGATGTCCCGTGCCTGGGAACCCTTGTCGCCCCCGCAAAGCAGCAGCATGAGCGTCCTGCCGCGCCAGAGACATAGTAGAGCCTGTATCCCGGCCCATGCTGGATCCTCAGCTCGAAGATCCCGCCCCCAAGCGGTTTCGCATCGCCAAGCAACCCGGCCTCGATCCGGACCAGCCGTTTCGCGACGGCCTCCCTGGCCCGAAGGTCCTTGAGCCCGAGAAACCATTTCTCGAAGGCAGGCGTTTGGCGCAGTTCAAATATACGTAACTTATAGGTTACGCTTGCCGAACAGTCAAGCGGGATCCCCGCAGATGCGACACAGAAAGCCGCGATGCCTGCCGCCAGAACGCATCCAGGAGTCCACGGACTCGCCGGTCCGTCCGAGCGTTCCTCATGTGGACATTCCCGCGCCGGTGCCGATGCCAGGGACAACCGCTGCGCCGACCGCGAGGCCGTGCGGTTGCCCGATGAGCTGGAAACAACGTCCAGCCCGCGAAGCGTCCGCCGGACGCACGCAACAGGACAGGTCGAGCGCGGCGCTCCTGGCCGAGGCTCGAGTTCCTTCGGACGACCTTGCATTCCTCCGGACCGCATCGAGGACAACTCCCGGTCTCGATGACCGGCAGGCCGCTTCCCTGACCCGACTCCCGAGCTTCCCTCGCGCCGATCCTCCAGCTCGTTCGCCCCCTTCCTCCTGTGGACAACCTGGCGCCCACGGCCGTTCGGCTCCCGTCCTTCCCTGGCCGGCAGCGGCGGCATCCCCTTGGTTTCATGGCCCGGGCACGACCGCGGCCGTCCACCCCAGCAACCTGCGCCGGAACATCCAATTGCCAATCATCGCGAATCTGGGACGGCAAGGTTACCGTCCTGGGCGTCCTGAACGCGGGCAACTTCTCCGGGAGGCTGTTGTTCAACGTGGACAGCGAGCTGGCGACGGCGGAGAAGGCCGACCTCCGTCTCGACGTCTGCGACACCTCGTTCGCGTTCAGCGCCAGCAGTGATCTTGCCGGCGGCACCGGCCGGTCCAACGCCTGGACCGGGAGCGTGCTCGACTGGTCGTTGCTGACGCCGGTCGGGATCTACCTCTCGCTGACGCCGGCGCTGCCGAGCGCACCGCAGGGGCTCACGGCGACGGCGGGCGACACGCAGGTGGCGCTCGCCTGGACGGCGCCCTCGAACAATGCCGCCGGGATCACCGACTACGAGCTGCGCTACGCCGCGGGCGATGACGTGCCCGACACGGAGCCATGGAAATCCGCCGGGTCGAACCTGGCGGAGACCGTGACCGGGCTCGCCAACGGCACCAAATACGCCTTCGAGGTGCGCGCTGTGAACGGCGACGGCGCGGCGGCGAGCGTGACCACGACCCCGGTGTTCAAGGCGACGAAGACCGAGACGACGGACTGCGAGCCGGGCCTGGACGTAGCGCCGTGCGCCTTCGGCGTCGACGACGTGGTGGCGGGCACCTTCGGGGGTGCGACGGACACCGCCGACGCGTGATCCATCTCCTCGGCCGCCCTCGCAGGCGACAGCGTTCCGGTCGACCGTTGCTGCATGGGTATCCGCATTTGGCCGATTTCAGGACCAAGAGGGCGGCAGGCCTTCACTGGATAGGGCAGGCCTTCAACAGGTGGTCGGGGATTGTCTCGGCGGCGGTGGCGCGTGTTTGAGCGAAATACAGGGAATGAGGGAATGACAGACAAACAGCACAGGCCGACTGAGGAAGGCGCAGCAAGCATTGCGTTCGAGACAGGAACACGGCCATTTTACGAACTGGCCCGGAGAACGGGGATGCTGACTCAAGTGTTCGCCGCGGCGGGAAATGGAACGGGAAGGTCGCGAGCCGATGGACTTTGTGAAGATCTCGGCGGTTGCAATGACGTGGGCTGCAAGGTCAATCAAGGGCGACCGGTCGGTGGTCGATCTGTTCAAGCAGGCCGTCCAGTTACGGACGGTCCGGCATGAACACCACAACCAGTTGGCGCGGGCAATGGTTGAAGGTGAAGGGGCAACAGTTGACTGATCCAGATTGCGGCGCCTGTCCTGCCGAACGATGGGTTCCTGCGAGAACCGCGTTCCATAACCCGGTCATTTGACCGGGATTTCATTCGCATTGACCCGATGTAGCGAGCGCGCGTTGTGGGTCATTACGTGGGACAGGATTCGTTCCTGTACAGATTTGTCCTCGTTTATCAACGCTTTACAAATTGAGTGTGGCGGAGACGGAGGGATTCGAACCCGTGAAGCCAGGCATGCAGCCAAACAGGCGGCCGAGATCGAGGTGCTCGAGCAGGAACTCCAACGCCTAGCCGAGGCGGTCAGCAGGCGATGTAGCCTGCGAACGGCCTCCTGAGCCGGCGCTGCCGGCGGGAGACGTATGTCCGCAGCGCGGAATTCAGCCCCCGGAACGCCCCTGACCGCCGATCCGGCCTCGAATCAGCCGCAAGAACCGCCCTCCAGCCAGCCTTGAACGCCCGAATCCGGACAGTCTGAAATTCTTCACGGAAAATGGGGTCGATTCCGGTGATTCCGGCCGTGCATGAACCAAGAGGCAGCGAATCGGAGGCCGAATCAGCGGGCCACCGGCCCGCACGACCATCGATCAACGACCATGCGTGAACCGAAACTGTCCGAATATATATTAAGAATCAGGTACGTACTGGAGCCGGGGAGGTCGGAATTGAGCGCCCTGGGGCGCGCCATTTTCCAGGGAGTTGTTGCACCTTTTCCTGCCCCATCAACAGGTTGCATGAAATCCGGCCGGCAATGGCCGGCCGGCAATGGCCGGCCGGCGGCCGTGAAAGGGTGAAACAGCCGTTTAGTTCATGAAGTAACAGGTTGCCAGGCATGCCCGGCCTTGGCATTGTCCATGCATGTGTCCAGCCTTGGATACATCCTCCGGGTGGTGCTCCGCGGGGTTTCGTGCTTCCGGAGTGCCACCCTCCGGTGGCAGGATCCGTCAGCGGCGTCGCGACAGAGCCGCCCGTCTCCTGTCAGGGTGAGGAGACTGGTCGTGCCCGCACCAGGGCCCCGGACGGCTCGATCCAGACCAGTGAGCCGTCACCGGCAACGCCCGGCCGCTCGAGGGCAATCCCCTGCACCGGCACCGCGCCGAGGCTGCCTATCAGCACGAAGGGGCAATGGCCCGAAGGCAGGCAATTGTACGGATCCTCGGCCACGACAATCCGGAATGATCCCCACTGCCACACGCCGGCCAGGGCCCGGTCCAGGAATTGCGGATCGGACACCGCACGCCGCTCGTCTTCTGTCGCTCCGCGGCGCTGGACGGTATCCAGCCTGTCGGCGAGTTCCGCCGGTTCCTGACCGCCCGCCGGCAAGACCAGGTGAACGGCGAGGAGGAAGCTGGCCAGACCAGCTCCCATCGTCATCGGTTGGCGTGATGCGGCAGCAGGGTGGGTCTGACCAGCAGCACCAGCATCACCCGTTCGACATTCGCGTCCGAGGCCGCGGCCAGCAGCCCGCTCGAGTCGCGCAACCCCGCCGTGCCCTGCTCGTAGCCGGACAGGACCAGCGTCTCGCCCGGACCCATCACGACATCATTGGCAATCATCCGGTAGTCGACCCGGGGCAGTTGGACATTCTGGAAGACATCGAAACCCAGGAGGTCGGCCTGGCCGACGAGCAGTGAAAGGCGAAGGGTCTCCCGGTCGATCAATCGCGGGATGATCTGGATCGCGATCCCGTCATCCACCTTGTCGGTCTCGATGGAGCGCTGGCCCTCCTCCGACACCGACACCGACGACACGTAGTTCCTGGTCGAGACCAGGCGAATCGGTGCGACACTCCCCGACACCGCGACGGTCGACGCGGTCCGATGGGTGAGTACCGCATTGTGCCTCGCCACGTCCTCAAAGTTGAATGCGTAGCGCAGCCCGGCACCGGCTTCTGCCCCGATGATCGAGATCGATCCGCCACCGGCCAGCAGTTGGGTCGGCGGCTCCTCCTCCTCGGTGCCGTCGAACTCGGAAAATTGCGTCAGGCCGATGGCAAAGTCGGTGGAGCGATCAGCATCGAGGTAATAGATGCCGACCTCGAAGGAGATCCGGTGGCTGGCCAGGCTGGCCGCCTCCCCGACGATCCTGTCAGCGACCACCAGATCGGATGGCCGGCCGGTCACCGACACCCGGCCGATTCCCGACGACATGGTCACCACGGCCGGAGGTGACTGGATCGAGACGGTGAGCAGGCGCTCGATCTCCTGCCAGTCATCGATGGATGCCGTCCGGTTCAGGCTCACCGAGTCCTCGCCGCCGGCCAGGCCGGTAAACGAGGTATTGAGACTGGTGGCTCCCGGCACCACCGGCAGCGGCCAGGTCCGGGTCTCGAATGCGGTGAGGGCGATAGCTCCGCCATCGAAAGCCCAGAACACGTCATATTCGCCGCCCAACCTGTCCAGCAGGGAAGAGAGCGGCCCGTCATGGCGGATCGGCTGTCCGAGATCGGGCACGGATGCGAGTGCGGCTTCGGCGCCTTCACCCTCCCCTGCCGGCAGGCGAAGGTTGATCGAGACCGGGATCCCGGCGGTGCGCGAGACCAGGTCGGCCGTCTCGCGCAGGCTGGACCGCGTCGGAATCGACAACGCAATCCCGCCCCGGTGCTCCAGGTTGTCAGGCAGCCTCTTGCCGGAGCGCAGCGAGCCGTTCGGCTGACTGGTCCGGTCCGATCCATACCAGGGTCGCCCGGCCATCCGGACACCGGAGGCGGCCACCCTTCGCTCCCGGGCAAGACCGGTGATCTCGTGATCACTGGCGGCAATCCTTGCGGCGACCTCGTCCTCGAGTGGCCGATCCGGTGACAGGCATCCGGTCAGCAGGAAAAGGAAAATGGGCGCGATGCAGGCCGGGCCGGCGAATGTGTTCGGGCGCATGAAGATTCTCCTCGTCCACTCGGCCGGGTGCAGCCGCCTGCCGAGCCTAACCGGCACCGGCATGCAGGACGAAACGGAATATCCGGCCCGGCTTTCATGTCGCCGGTGGACCAATTATAGGCGTTTGCCTCGAAATCGGAGGGGAACCGGGGTGGGAAGTTTCGGAGAGGCAGTCGGGGAGGCTCCCGCCGCCGGCCGGCTGACAGCAGAATTCGTGGCGGGCCAGGAGAGATCCGGGAAATACTTCGACGGCCGGAACGGGTTGCAGCTCCGGATCAATCCGACCGGCTCGCGCTCCTGGGTCCAGCGGGTGACGATTCGCGGCCACAGACGGGAAATCGGCCTGGGCGGCTGGCCGCTGGTCTCGCTCGAGGAAGCCCGCGAGAGGGCCCGGTCCAACCGGAAGGTTGCCCGCTCCGGTGGCGACCCGAGATTCGTACCCGCCTCGACGATCGTCTTCGAAGATGCCTTCGAGCAGGTGCTCGCATTCCTGCAGCCGGGCTGGAGGAATGGCAGCAAGAGCGCCGGCCAGTGGCGCCAGTCGATAAGGACCTATGCCTATCCGACGCTGCGGGGAATGCCGGTCGACACGATCAGGCCGGCCGATGTGGTCTGCGTGCTGGCGCCGATCTGGCACAGCAAGGAGGAGACGGCGCGGCGCGTACGCCAGCGCATCCACCGCGTCCTGCAGTGGTCGAGAGCACATGGCTATGCGTCCGGCCCCAACCCGGTGGACGCAGCGGTGGCAGCCCTGCCGCCACATCATGGCACGGGCAGACACTTCCCGGCGGTGCCACATGGCGAGGTCAGGGACGCCCTCGGCCAGGTTTTCAGATCGGGAGCAACCCGGGAGACGAAACTTTCTTTCGGTTTCCTGGTGATGACCGCCGCCCGCGGTGGCGAGGTAAGGCGGGCGGATTGGGACGAGATCGACCTGGCTGGCCGGACCTGGGTCATACCGGGCAACCGCACCAAGACTGGCCGTGAACACAGGGTTCCCCTCTCGTCGGGAGCGATGCAACTGATCGCGCCGGTCGAGCGAAAGACCGGGCTGGTATTCCCCGGCTCGACCGGGCTGACATTGTCGGATTCGACTCATTCGAAGCTGATGCGTGCCCTCGGCATGCCCGGCGTTCCGCATGGTTTCCGGTCAAGCTTCAGGGACTGGGCCGCCGAGATCGCCATCGCCCCCCGGGAGCTGGCGGAGCTGTCGCTCGGCCATATCTGTTACGGGAATGTCGAAGCCTCGTATGCCCGCTCCGACCTGCTGAACCGGCGTCGGCCGCTGATGGAGGAGTGGTCGGACTATGTCATTCCGAAAGAGGTGGAAGAGGCGTTTGGCGCCGCATGCCCCGTGGAGCCGGTCCCGGAAGTCCAGCCGGAGAAGACCGGGGTGACAGGCATTGCCGGCCCAGGACAGGGGCAGCACCCGGCCGCCGAAGAGCCATTCGACCGGATCCTGCGGATCGGGGAGGTGTGCCGGATTGTCGGGCTCAGCAGATCTGCGATCTACCGCATGGCGCGCAGTGACGGTTTTCCCAGGTCGAGACGGTTGTCGAAACACGCGGTCGGATGGCGCCTGTCCGAGATCAGGGACTGGGTGGAGACCCTGCCAGCCGGTTGATGCGGCCCTTGACGCAACCGCGACATTCCATATGCATGATGCGGCCCGGCGAGCGGTTGCAGGGCTGGCCGGATGATGCGCATATCAAGGATGTCCGGCCGCTGGCGGGCAAGACCCGGGAGCAGCTCTACGAACGACATGCAAACTGGCGGACCCGAAAGGGGCTGTACAGGGAAGACGGGCTGTTCGGCAATTGACGCCCATCCGCGATCACGACCATTTCCGCCTCGGTCGGCCGTGGAGATTCTGCCACCAGTGGAGATGCAGGCCGACCCGGCCGGTCTGCCGGTCTGCCAGCAGATCATAGGCACAATCCGGACCTCGATCATCCCTGGCTCCATGCAGGAGCATCACCTCGATCGATTGCAGCGGACCCGGATCGCCGACGGCGAGTCTCTCGCCCTCCCGGGCACCGATCCAGGCCGGCGCGTGCGGGCTGCGGATCATGTCGGCCACGTCGTCATGGCCGGCCTCGAGAGCGAGGCAGCCGGGACTTCGCCCGCCAGCATCGAGGGCCTCCCTGTCGGCCCCGGCGCCCAGCAGCAGCTGCACCGAGGCCGTGGTGCCATGCATGGCCGCGAAATGCAGCGGTGTCTGCCCGCGATCGGTCCGGGCATTCACATCGGCGCCCGAGGTCACGAACGGGATGATGGCCCACGGCCGGCCTTCGGCGGCAGCGGCACAGTGCAGCGGGGTCCAGCCGAACCTGTCCCGGCGGACGGTCGCACCGGCATCCATGAGCAGCGTCACCACCAGCGGCCGGCCATGGACGGCAGCGTGGTGCAGCGGGGTTCGGCCGTCCCTATCGGTCTCGTCGGGGTCGGCTCCATCGGCCAGCCGGGCCGAGACTTCCTCCGCCGCCACGAACTCGAAGAATTCCCGGCTGTTCCATTTCGGCATCAACATCCTGCGTCTCCTCCGTCCACCCGCGCCCGTGCCCGTGGTGCCCTGCGGCCGGCACCGCCGGTCATTGCCGCCAGTTCCAGTTCGCCGGCCAGGAGATCGAATCCCTCGGCCATCCGCGAGGCCGCCCTGGCCGGACCGGCCAGCCGGCCGGGAAGCGCCGGCCATGCCACCGGCAGGCTGCTCATCGGCCCGGAGCCGGATGAATCGACGTAGAGCTCCTGCTCGGCCGCCGAGGCCGCCCGGTCGATCCTCTCGACCAGCTTGCGGTGCCAGAGCCGCTCACCCGCCCAGGCGGCAAGGCCGGGCCGGTCGGCGGCGATCCGCTCCAGGATCATGTCGTCGATCCTCGCCTGCCGCTCGAGCAGCACCGGCATCTGCAATTGCAGCGGGCGCGGCAGGTCACCGGTCCACGCCTCGTGGCCGTCATGCAGCAGCGCCCACAGCGCGGTACCGGCCCGCAACACGGGGTCGCCGTCGGACAGCAGGCGCCAGGCAGTCCGGGCGCACCACAGCGAGTGATGGGCCACGGTCAGCCGGCAACCGGTCCGGTCGGCCGCCTGGCCGAGCCAACGCCTGGTGCCGGCCAGCGTCCGGAACACCCAGGGCAAATCCCAGCCCTGGACGGCAAGGGTGGCAAACCGGCCGCTGGCGGCGGCAAGCCTGGTGCCGACCTCGTCCGGACATCCCATGTCCAGCCCGTCCGGCCCCGGGTGGCGGGATCCCTCCACCTCCAGGATCGGTGCCGTCACGAATCGTCGCATTCGTCTTCCCCCTCTGCTGGAAACAGGCTGTCATGTTCCTCTGGCGTCACGCCGGAGAGCAGGAACTCGCGATCATCGGCATCGAGCTCGGGAAAGGCGTGCTGGATCTTCGGCGCCTGCGCTCCCAGTGCCTGCCATTTGGCCACGCGGTCCGGATCGACCGGTATGTCCCGGGTGTTCATCTGCCCGGTCAGGACGGATCTGCATGTGTATAGCGTCAATTGTCATCTCCCGGTGGCCCGCCCCGACCATAACCGCCGCCCGCATGCAGGCCGAAACGGAGAGACCGGAAGTCACCTGCGCAAGAGGAGGAGGAGCAGAAGGCCGGCACCGAAGGCGGTGGCCATGCCCTGCCGGAGGCGGCCGATGTCTGCTGCCGGCAAGATATCGGGAACCAGGCCGCCCAGCGCCCCGAAGAAGAATTCCCGGAAATCGACACCGAACTCGACCACCAGCCAGATGACCCCCGAGGCGATCAGCCAGACCAGGATCAGCAGCGTGCGCGGCGAGGACATGGCGGCAACCTCCACGAGTCGGCAGGCGAGATGGCCGCCTGCAACCCCAGCATACCCCTTCGGCGCATGCACCACCAAGGAGGATGAACTCCCTGGCTGGCCAGCCAGGCACCAGCTTCGGAAATCCGGACCGAAGGAATGGAATTCGGAACCGTCCGCTGCTATATCGGGCAACAACAGATGTTCCGTGAAGGAGCCGGATCGATGCATGCCGAGATCGCGAACAGAAAGGACGAGATCGCCGGGATCTGTCGGCGCTACCGGGTGTCGCGCCTCGAGGTGTTCGGCTCGGCGGCGCGGGGAACGGATTTCGATCCCGAGACCAGCGATGCCGACTTCCTGGTGGAATTCGAGCCTCCGACCCTTCCCGGCGTATCCGAACGGTATGCGGGCCTGACCAGGGATCTGCAGGCGACGCTGGGCCGCGAGGTCGATCTGATCAGGATTGGCCTGATCGACAACAAATACCTGCAGGATGCGATCGACCGATCACGCGAGCTCGTCTATGAAGCGTGATCCGAGAGTCTGCCTCCAGGATGCCGACAAGGCAGCGGCAGAGATCGAGAACTTCATCGACGGCATGGATTTCGGCACCTACCGCGGTGACCTGCGGACGCAGTGGGCAGTGGAGCGTGGTTTTGCAATTCTGGTTGAGGCACTGAACCAGCTTGGCCAGTCCTCCCTGGAGGTGGCAGCGAAAGTCCCACTGCTGGGAAAGGTTGTCGGCTTCCGCAACCAACTGATTCACGAGTACCAGCGGGTTGATCCGGAAAGAGTGTGGGACCACGCCGTGGACGACTTGCCGGGTTTACGAATCGTGATTCAGTCGCTGATCGACGAACTGGACCGAGCTGCGGAGATCGGCAAGACCTCGCCCGAGACCGAAGCTGAGGAAGACACCGGCAGCTACGACCCGTTCTGACGGGCATTTCGAGGCAATGTTGGTGGATCACGATTCTTCATGATCCCGTTCTATGCGCCGGCTGTGAAACCTCACGAACGATTCGACCCTTCCGTCACCAGATTCGATGTGGAAAATCCTCGTGACCCCGGGAAGCGGCAATTCCGGAGAGTGGCTGTCCCAAATCATGACACCAAATCGGATCAGCCAGCGGTCCTGTCAGCAAAACTGCACTATTGTCAGCGATAATACACTTCCACCCCGCGTGCGCAGGGACATCCCTGCCGCTGGCCAGACAACGGGTCTCGCTTCCGGGTCGCCGGATTGGATACTCCTGCCCCGGCAGCTATACTGGACGCTGGCGGTCGCGCCGTGAAGGATTTCAACCGATGCACCCCGAGATCGCAATCCGGATAAAGGAGATCGCCGGGATCTGCCGGCGCTACCGGGTGTCGCGCCTCGAGGTGTACGGCTCGGCGGCCCGCGGGACGGATTTTGATCCGGAAACCAGCGATGCCGAATTCCTGGTAGTATTCGAACCACCAACCGTTCCTCCCGGAATATCGGAACGGCACCGCGGCCTGAACGCGGATCTGGGGGCGTTGCTGGATCGCAAGGTGGTCCTGATCAGGCTCGAAACAACCGACAAAGAGGACCTGCCGGCCGAGATCGAGCAGTCGCGCGAGCGTGTCTATCCCGATCCTCCTCCCCACCTTCTTGCGTGCCCCGATCCACTGCCCCGTCCACCAGACAACGAGGCAGACCAAGCTTGTCGAACTGCACCCGATCAGACTCAGCAGCGTTCGCGATCAGCGCGGTGGCGCAAACCGGACTGGAAGAATACCGGCTGGGGCAGCAGGAACGGCACAGCGGTGCATGTCAGCGAGGTCGAGCGCGGCCTTGCCTGCAAATGTGCCTGCCCGGCTTGCGGCGGCCGCCTCGTCGCACGAAAGGGCAAGAAGCGTGCACACCACTTCGCCCATGCCATCGCCGATGACAACTGCAACAGGCTTGGCGAGAGCGCGCTGCACTTGGCCTGCAAGACGGTGATCGAGGATTGCGGTGAGATGGAATTGCCGGCAGTTCGTTATTCTGACGGAGTATCCGGCGCCTACGGCTCCGGCCAAGTTGCTCCGCCCACCAAGGTCCGGTTCGAGACGGTCGTGCAAGAGCAGCCGCTGGGGCGCATCATCCCGGACATCACTGCCACCGTGAAGGGCAGGACGCTGTGCGTGGAAATCAAGGTCACCCACGCCGTGAGCGAAGAAAAGGCACTCCACTATGAATCCCTGGGTCAATCTGCCATCGAGATCGATGCGTCAGGCCTGCCACGCGATGCCTCGCGTGATGTCATCAGGGAGCACGTGGTTGACGGTCTCAAGGACAAGAGATGGATACACAATGACCGGGCGGCCGACCGGCTGGTCTCCTGCGCCATCAGGCCCATTTCCCACGTATACGTGGAGTGCCCCCTGCCGGTGAAGGCACTCCTCGACAATATTCTCGATAACGGATGGAGCCGCCTCGCCAGGCAGTGCGCGCGTCGGCGCAAGGTGCATTTCAGATACAACTGCCTGGAATGCAGGCACTGGCGATGTGTTACCGACGACGATGTTTTCTGTGAAGCGAAAGAAGATGCGACCAGGCATTACACGAAATTCCCCTTCACATCCCAGGACGAGCCCTGACATGGATGGTGTGCCAAGTCTGCGATTGAAGGAGATTGACAGGACTGCATCCGAAGTCAAAAAACAGGATGGCGCCGGGCAGCAGCAGCGTACGTGCTGTCCGGCATCTCGAGGGCATGTCGGCGGATCACGAATCTTCATGATCCTGTCCTAACTGCCGGTCGTGAAACCTCACGAACGATTCGATCGCCCACCCCCTGGATTCGATGTGGAAACCCGGTGAGTCGGAAGGACCGCAAGCGACGCCAGGAGACCAGGAAACAGTTACGGAAATCCGGACCTCGGTGGTCGGCTCGTCGGCCTGCGCGACGCCTTGAGCAGTGCGTTGGGCTGGAAGGTCGATCTGGTCGTTGAAGGTGCAGTTACCTACCCCTGCCTCAGCGCCGCAATCAATCGCTCTAGGGAGGTGGTCAATGCAGACTTCCCTGCCATGCATGGAGCCGAGTTGCTGAACGCGGCCATCGAGACCCTCAAAGGCGTCATGGAATTCGAAACCTGGTACAAACTGGTGAAAGAGGAGGTGATCCGGATGCTCGATGACGGGGACATCTCCGGCGGCAGCTACGACCCCTTCTGCCAGGCGTCTCGCAGGAAATGTTGGTGGATCACGAATCTTCATGATCCCGTTCTATGCGCCGACCGTGAAACCCGGCGAACGGAACAATCGTCCGGAATTACATTCGACGTTGAAAATCCTCGCTGGTCAATTTCCTCGTATCCCTTCACCGTTTGCCCATTGCATGGCTCACCATTTGCCTGTTGGAGACTGCCGGAAATGTCGACCAGGCATCCCGCCAAATGCCCTGCAGAGCATTTTCTGATCGTTCCTGCCGGCCGCAAGGATTCCCGACAACCACATGCATGTGCGATCTTCAGGTGTCTGCGCCTACCCCGGCCGGGAACTCCATGCAAGCCGCAGGCATAGTGTCGACCGGTTTGACTCAGTTAACGTTGCCCTGCCGAGAAAGGCGCCGGCTAGGATTCCCAACGATCGAGACCGGAAAGCCAATGGCTTCTGAGGTGAATCTGATCGAACTCACTGAGAGTTGGTATCATTTTGATTGCATGTTCGTAATGCCAAGGCCAGTTTGCGACCCGGTCACGGGCAAACCAGCCCAGCGCAACCAGCGCCGCCCGTTCCTCGTCGTTCAACGCGGCAAGTTTGCGTTTGACTCTTCCGTAGGACGCCAGATCGAACTCCTTCGCTGAATCCGCTAGCGGCCTGAACTGAAACCCACTTTCGTCGGACCCACCGGGGCCGGCTTCAAGCGCCTCGACATCGCTCTGCCATGCCGCATAAGCCTCGCTGATCTCCTCGACCTTGGCGCGGGAAACAGCTGGCGGCGGATAGCGTTTCATTTCGGCGACCTCGATCCATTCCAACGTCAGTTTCCGTTCTTCGCGCAGGCGATCAAGATCTAAATTCCCCAAGCGCGGCTCTTTCATCGTCAGCGGCCACAGCGGAAAAGGCCAGTGCGAGATGATGAGGTGCTCCGTCTCCTTGTCGATGGCACCGGACCGCCGCGCGAGTCGGTGCAGCGTTTCGACGATCAGTTGCTGTAACTCCCCGCGGTCGGTGTCAGGAATCGGTTCGAAGTCCTTCCAGACATCGGCGATTTCAGCGAGGCCGTCGGCCGAAAAGGCACCCGTTTCGAACAGGAACCGGACCAGCGTGACGCAGTTTGAAGCTTGATATTGCGACAGGAATGGCGACGGGGGAGCCGGCCCGGTCCAATGGCATTCGCCTGCGACGTCCGTTACGTCACGCACATAGTCGACATAGAGGTTGCGCTCGCGTTCCTCCATGATCGAGTTCGGAAAGATCCAGTCGACTTCATTCGGTCCGTCGAGAAACCACGGGCGGCATTCTGTCTCGACGAGATTCGAGAGTTCCCGAAACGATGCGATCCTTGGATACTTGCAGGCCATGGCATGAATCCGCTTGGCGACATGACCATGGAAGCGCTTGAGCACCTGCGACCTTTGCTGCCAACTCCTCGGGCAACGCACATAGTCGACAAGTATCAGGACCTTTGCCGCCTCCTCTTCCGCGAATCCTTGCATGACCTCCGAAGCGCGGTACTCTTCAATGTCGTACAGGCGGCGGGCGGTCTCCTCGAGGCTCGTCGCATTGTCGACGATGAGCGGCATGCCCTCCGACAGGATCTCGTAGAGAGCGATGTCGGAAAGCTGTTCAAGAGTGTGTATCGACCGTTTCACGTGATGCATCCGATCCGGCACAATTCCGGCATATGGACTGTCTTTGCCATGATTCAAATCGTCCGACAACAGCCACCGGGCTCCCAATCGACTGTATTTATTGAATCAATATGTAGCATGTTGTAACGGCCCAAAACCCGTCATACTGTGGGTTGGGTTGATCTGGAGCATGCGATGAAGCCTTTCATAAAGTGGGCAGGAGGAAAACGGTGGCTAACAACCCAGCCGTCGTTTGAAATCCCCGAATTCACCGGTCGCTACATTGAGCCGTTCCTGGGTGGCGGGGCAATTTTCTTCTTCCTGAGGCCTACGTCCGCCATCCTGAGTGATGCCAATCCACGATTGATCGAAACCTACGTCGCGGTCAGAGATAACTGGCGGCGGGTGGAACAAATGCTCAAATGGTTTCAAACCCGTCATACTGTACAGTTCTATTATCAGGAGAGGGCTCGTGTGCGTCGAAAGCCTCACACTCGGGCCGCCCAGTTCCTCTATCTCAACAGGGCATGCTTCAATGGCCTCTACCGGGAGAATCTTGCCGGCGTCTTCAATGTCCCGATCGGTGCCAAGGAGCGAATCATCTTTGACGATGAAGACTTCGAGAAGATCAGCGCAGCCCTCGGTTCCGCAGAAATTTACGATAGTGATTTCGAGGCCGTGATCGACCGCGCTGGAGAAGACGACCTGGTATTTGCCGACCCGCCCTATACCACGGCCCACAACGTCAACGGTTTTGTCAAGTACAACCAACGGATATTCTGTTGGAACGACCAGATCAGACTGAAGAACGCCGTTGTTCGTGCAGTGGGTCGTGGGGCAAGAATTGTGCTGACTAATGCCAACCACGAGAGCATTCGGCTACTCTACGACGATGTCGGGGAGTATCGCCCGATCGAACGTGTGTCAGTGATGGCCGGAAAGGCGATGCATCGTCGGCGGACCGCGGAGGCTCTGTATGTCGTCGGGAACTGATTTGCGTTGGTGGATCGAGCCGGTATTCAGTTGGCGTCGCAATCTGATTTGCCGAGTATTCCATGCGCTCAGGGAGGTCGCGATCACCATTGCCTTGACTTTCTTGCCGGTAGCGTTTGCTGCTTCTCTCCCTTGGACAGAGACCGACTGGAACAGCGGAAAATTCGCGGCGCGATTTCTCGATTACTGGGCAAATGGTGAGTTGGCCTTGCCAATTCTGGCGATGTGTGGAGCCATTTCTGCAATACTGTTTTCGAGACAGGCTCCAGTGGCGGGGTTGTCCCTTGTATTTGTAGCGCTCTTGTGCGGATTGGGAATGGCAGAGAGCGATGGCTTCAGCAAAGATCTTGATTCGACCATTCTCCGGGTTGGGTTTTGGATATATGTCGGGCTGGCGGTCATCTGGATCTGGCTCATTGCGGCTCATAAAACACCAGAACCAGGATTGCGCAGTGAAAAATCGTCGAAAATCCTCGACGAGGCAAGGCGGCGGAAAGCCGAACAGGAGCAATCATGACTGTGTCTTTGAAGGTGCTGAAGGTCTCGCAACCGATTGGTGAATTCTACATCGGATCAATCGAGAGTCGCCAGTTGCTGGAAATCGCAAGGTCTGATGTCCGCAGGTTTTCAGGAGGTACCAATGGCAAACCGACGACCATCGACGGAATTCAACGAGAGTTGTCCAAGTCGCGTGTGAAGGAGCTTCGGGAATATGTGAGCCTGAACTACGCCACCTTTCCTACCTCCGTCATCCTGGCCATTGACCATCGATGCGTTACGCTCGACCCGGTCAGCAATTGTCATGGATTGTTTGATCTCAAAATAAAGCCATATGTCGGAAGCGCAGAGGAGGGTGACAGCCCAATCGAATTGGAGGCAACGGCGTTCGTAATTGATGGACAGCACCGCCTTGCAGGGTTGGAAGCAAGAGAGCCGGGTCTAGACAATTTCGATGTCAATGTTTCGATATTCGTGGGGACGGACTTGGCTGATCAGGCCGAGATCTTCTCGCGCGTCAATCTGGCCCAGACCACGGTCAACAAGTCGCTGGCATACGATCTTTTTGACTACGCGAAGGACAAGAGCCCGGCCAAGGTCGCGCACGATTTGGTGCTTGCCCTGAACGATGACAAAGACGGGCCGTTCTACAGGAAGATCAAGCGCCTCGGTGTTCGCACTCCTGGTATTGACGGCGAAACACTTGCCCAGGCGACTGTCGTGAATGGTCTTCTTCGGCACCTGCCAAAGAACCAGGAAAAGGAAAGGTCAAAGAGTCTGCTCGGATGGTCAAGGCGAGCGGAGCCGAATGAAAGTCGAAAAGACCGGATTTTTGTCGACTTCTATCGCGCTGACGAACTGGTCTCCATTTTTCTGACAATTACCCATTTTTTCGAGGCGGCACGAGATAAGTGGCCCAATGCCTGGACGAAGCCGGAGGAAGGGCAGATACTGATGCGAACCACCGGATTCAACGCCCTCATTCGCTTCCTGAAGGATGCCTACCTGTCTGCGGCGCCGGACAACTCCAAAGTCGTGTCGAAGGAAGAATTTGCCAAGATCTTCGGGCGAATTGAAATCTTGGAGACGCAACTGAATCGAGACGAGTATGTCCCTGGAAGTTCCGGGCAAGGAATGCTCTATCGCCACCTCAAGGAGCAGAGTGGGCTTTAGCCAGCCGACTCACCTTGGTATTCTATCCTGTCCAAACTGCCGGCCGCGAAACCCGGCGAACGGTTCGGTGTGGAAACCCGGTAAGTCGGAGGGACCGCAAGCGACGCCAGGAGACCAGGCAACAGTTCCGGAAATCCGGACTGCCTGCATCCTTTACGTAAAACATAAAATACAGTACGGTCAGCCTGCATGATTCGGAGTTTCAAAGACAGGGATACGCGCCGCTTTTTCGAGGGGCACCGTGTTGCCGCCTATCAGGGCTTCGCCAACCAGGCTGATCGTCGGCTGATCATGCTGGACAATGCAGAGACGCCGGGCGACCTGGCCGGGATGCCAAACAACCGGTTGGAGTTGTTGCGCGGCAACCGGGCCGGTCAGCACGGCATCCGGATCAATGCGCAGTGGCGCATCTGCTTTCACTGGACGGATGAAGGGCCATGCGACGTGGAGATCGTGGATTATCACTGAAGGAGACCTGACATGAATGCAGGAAACGGCATGAGGCCGGTGCATCCAGGTGAAATCCTGCGCGGCGAACTCGACGAGATCGGGTTGTCGGCCAATGCACTGTCGAAGGCGCTGGGCGTGCCGGTGAACCGGGTGACGATGATCCTGAACGGCCAGCGGGGCGTGAGTGCTGACACGGCGCTGCGACTTGGGCGCTACTTCGGAACAACCTCTCAATTCTGGCTGAACCTGCAGAAGACCTTCGAGCTTCGCCAGGCGGAAATCGCTGCAGGCCGCGAGATCGCAAGGTGCGTGACGCCGCGATCTCTGGCGACGGCAGACACACTGACCAATGCCCGATCCTGAATTACGGTCGAAGACCAGGACGAACGCGACCCACCTTTCATGTACCGCCCAATTCCCCGCAACTGGCTTTTGGCCACCAACAAGATCGAAGCCGTATTCAGGAACGCTCACGGTCACAAGACCGGACATGGCTCCGGCTTTTGGTTACGCTGCGGCGAAGATCTGCTATTTGCCACCAACCGACATGTGATCGACATCGAATACAGTGACCCGAAATACATGGGTCACAGTTATGCGCTTTCATCGATGCAAATCCTTACCTTCGACCCCAGCGGTTCATCTGGAAGGCAGCGGGTGAATCGTGCCGACATCGCGACGCATGAGGACCCCAACATCGACATCGCCTTGCTGCGGGTCTCGGAAGTCATCAATCCTGACGACATCTCCGTTGCACCCGCCAGCGTCGAGGTGATAGCCGACTCACACTTCCTAAACACGGAGCTTGAGTGGGGCGCTCAAATCTCCTTCAGTTCGTTCCAACCATGGCGAGACGTACAAACCGAGCGGCCCATTCTGCGAACCGGGATCCTGTCCAGCGACCCCGCGCACCCTTTCGTTTCTACCAAAATCAACAAAGACCACGTCCATCTCCTGGAAGCGTTCTCGTTCGCGGGTAGCTCTGGCTCACCCATCGCCAACGCCAAAGGCATCAAGACAGGCCCAGAGCTCACCGGGGGCGGTTTCAGACCGGCGAGGATTATCGGCATGATGACGGGCCACCTGCCGAACGAAGAGAGCGGGACCGGCGTCCCCTACAGAACGCATACCGGCCTGTCGTTCTGCCATCGTTCGGACCTCCTGCTAGCGATGGTGAATGGTGACGAGCCTCTGCAGGAGTCCACATTCGTCGCTGCGACTGAGGTACCTGAAGCATGAGGGGATCGAGCACGGGCTCAATCCACAGGTGCCGCCGGTGCCGACTCTGCTGGTAGCTGAAAGCGCGCTGGGCCGACCTCTACTTCACGCGCCATTCCTCGATGAAGGCCTTCGCAGCCCGCCAGTCGGTCCGGCACTCCTCCGGCAACTCCACTCCATGTTTGCCGGCAAGGTCCTCGGCATATTTGAGCCGGGCCGGTGACGGCGCCTGATTCCTGGCCTGCCCTTCTCCTCCAGGCCGCTTCATGGCCAGCAGCCGCTCGATCTCGGCCGAGGCCTCACCTCCGGTCATGGCGGCGAGCTTCTCGTCATCGACCCTCGAGCCGCGCTCCTTCTCCAGCTTCCGGATGAAGGCAAGCTGCTTGTCCGACGCCTTCCCGGATCCACCGCCGCCGCCCTTCCCCTTCGCCCCCTTGCCGGGGGTGGCCGCTCCCCGGTCGAGGCCGGTCAGCGCCTGCCTGTCCTCGCCGGCGATTCCCTCCACCGCCCGCCCGGCTTCGGCGGCCAACCGGTCGACCAGCGCCATCCAGCCGGCGCCGTCACCGCCCTGCAACCGGTCGAACTCGGCCTCCCAGGCTGCGGTCATGCCCGGGTCGACGATGCCCGGTGCTCGCCGGGAGAGAATCTTCCACAGCGCCAGGCCGGCCTCGGTCGGACGGAACCGCCCCTTCTCGCGGGCGATCTGTCCCTGCCGGACCAGGGTCTCGATCACCTGGTCCCTGGTGGCCGAGGTGCCGATGCCCCCGGCCTCCTTCAGCCTCTCGCGCTCGACGCCATCCGGCAGGTAACGCCAGGCTTCCTTCATGGCCACGATGATCGATCCCTCGGCATAGCGCGCCGGCGGCCGGGTCTGCCGCGCATCCGTGCTGGCACCGGTGCAGCGCCCTGCCTGGCCATCGGCAATCGGCGGAAGACCGGCCGGGCTCGCCTCGTCCGCGCCATCCTTCGGCTTCTCGGGCGGCGGCCGCTCCCAGGCAGTCCAGCCCGGATCGGTGGTCGACTTGCCGCTGGCGCTGAAGGCCGCCCTGCCTGCCTGCGTGTCTGCCTCGAAGGAGAGCGTCAGCGTATCGAATCTCCAGTCAGGCGAGGTGACGGCGGCGAAGCGCCGGAAGATGATCGCGGCCAGCTTCCGCTGATCGTCGGTGCAGCGGACCCACAGCCCGGGAAACTCGGCCACCGTCCTGGCATTGGGGGCGATCGCATGGTGCTCATGCCCCTCGAGCCGCTGGTCGGAGAACTGGCAGTCCCTGGTCTTGCCGGCGCGCACGACCACCTCGCCGGGATCGAGATCGGTGCGCAGCAGCCGGCAGACCGCCATCCGCAGTAGACCGACCTCCGCCGCCATCACCTCCGGCCACACCCGGGCGTCGACCCGCGGATAGGTGATGAGCTTGAGATCGGAATAGAGCGCTTGTGCGGTCTCGAGCGTCTTCCTGGCGGTCCATTTCAACTGCCGCCCGGCATCGGCCTGCAATGCCGCCAGATCGTGCGGCGCCGGCGGCCCCCGCCTTCCGGCCCTGGTCCGGCTCGAGATCGCCCCCTGCCAGCCTGACACGGCTTCGGAAATCGCCACCGCGGCTGCCTTGTCGGTGATCGGATCCTTCGTGCCCGGCATCTGCCGGCAGAGCGCGGTGAATGACCCACCTCCGACAGCGACCGCGACCTCGGCCAGCACGACCCACCTGGTCTCCGGGACGAAATCGGTGATCTCCTGCTCCCGCCGGCAGACGATCGCCAGCGTCGGCGTGCGCACCCTTCCCAATCCCAGCGCCCCGCTGCCCGGCCTGGTCAGCAGAACCGTGGCCGCCCGGGTCAGCGTCAGATTGCAGATCTGGTCGGCCTGCTGCCTGGCCTTGGCCGCCGCCAGCAACCCGGCGAATTGCCCGGCATCCTCCAGCCGGTCGAACGCCTCGCGTATGCTGGACGGATCCTCACGGTTGAAATTCGCCCGCATCACCTCGCCGCCGAACTCCAGGTATTCCAGGATCTCCATGCCGATCAGGTGACCCTCCCGCCCCATGTCGGTGGCCACGATGACCCTGCCTGCCCCGCGCAGCGCCGTCCGGATCCTGCCCAGCACCGCCTGCTTGGCCCTGACCGGCGAGGTCGGGTACGGCTCGCCCGGATGCAGCAATTCCGTCGACCACGACTTCCACTCCGGCCGCATCTCGGCTGGCTCCACCAGCTCCAGCAGGTGACCCCGGGCGGCAACAACCTCGCCGAAACGATCTCCGACCGCATCGATGATGTTGCGCCGCTGGCTCGGTTTCTCACAAAGGACGACACTTCCGGACATTCTGGATCTCCCGATATTGGTGTGACCCAGACTAACCGCCAACCGCATGCACCGGGAAATTCCCATGCCGCCAGCCTGCCGCGACAGCGGAAAACATGTACAACCCCGCTCGCGAGCGGCAAGGACAACGAACACCAATTGGCCGTACTGCGCAGCATTACCGGCCCAACCCCGCGTACGGGGACAATCGGTGCGCGTTGCGCCAGGAATTCCACCGGTTCAACCCCGCAAGCGGGGACAACAACCACCAGGGCCAGTATAGCCTGCAAACCCGCTTTGCGCCAAAAATGCCATGATGTGCATAAACTCTGCCATCGAAATGGCATTTTTGGCGCAACGCCGGATTCTCCACCATTTTCCGACTCGCAGCCCGAAATGATGCCCCTTCCGGCCAAATGCATTTTCCGTGCACGAAAAATACGCCGCCCGGACAATCCTCACCTCCAGAATGACACTGCTCCCTGCCCGCGCCCACCAGCCCACCGGCCTTGCAATCACCCTGCAAACCAACCTTCAAATCCCCGTCAGGACCGTTTTCGCCCCCTCGAACCCGGATCCGGCTGCCGAGTGCAACCCGCCAGGGCGTCGCAGACGGCCTCTGGAGTGCCTGAAAGCCCTTCTACCTGATTACCTGAAACAGCGTTCCTGCGCTGTCCGTGCAGTCCTGGAGGCATCTCGGCGATCCCCGCATATCGGTCACCGCCCTGCCCGCGGAATCCGGCATCCTGAAGGCCGCCGCTGCCGTTCAACCGCAGACAATTCGCGTGCACATCCTGCACATCGTGCCGGCACGGACAGCACCGCCAGCGAAACACTGCGGCAGAGATTGACAGGCTGACCAATCACCATCTGTCAAATAACAGGACATCCATTCCGGATGCACGAACATGTGCAACATGCAAGGCAATTGCCGCTGCACGCTGTCCAAACCGTGAGACTGACCGAACGAGCTTTTCGGCACACAGGCAATCGGTGCATGGCAGCAAGATTGGCGACTTGGCCTCGAAGATATACAGTATGCAGTATGCAGAAATGTGTCATACACTAATATATTTTTCCGTGCATGGAAAATACATTGACCGCGACCATGGCGGCAGCTAACAGGGCATCGAATGCACGAATGCAGATTGGCACTCATGGACATGGAAACAGGACCAACACCGGGAGCGCCGTTTTGCGGATAAACATCATCTCGCTGATTTCACCGAAAGGCGGCACCGGGAAATCCTCCCTGGCCACCGGCCTCGCCGCCGCGGCACGCGAGGGCTCGACGGCCCTCTACGATCTCGACCCGCAGGGGACATCGCATCGCTGGTGGCATGTCCACCGGGCCCGCTCACCCTCCCCTGTCCCCGAGATCGACCTGGTCGTTCGCCGGGTCGATCCGGGCGGGGTGTTCGACCGTCTGAAGGAGGATGCAGCCAGCCCCCCGGAATGGGTGGTGTGCGATTTGGCCGGCGGTGCGTTTGCGCCGCTGGTCGAGGTGCTCGAACTCTCGGATGTCGTTCTGGTCCCGCTGCGCCCGACGGTCCCGGATCTGGCCACCATCACCCGCTTGCAGCGCTTCGCCGCCAGCCTCGGTCACGAGACCCTGGCCCGCATGGCTGTCGTGCTGTGCCAGGTCGACCGGCGCTCGACCAGGCGCCAGGCATTTTCCCGGTCGCTGCTGGAGGACCAGGCCAGCATCGCCTGCTGCACCACGCAGATCTCGCAATCGGTGGTCTGGCCCGACGCCTTCGAGGCCGGGCTTGCAGTCCAGGAATGCCGCGGCCCCCGCTTCCGCCGCGCCGCCTCGGAGGTGAACTCGCTGTTCGCTGAAATCCGCCACCTCCTCGAGGATCCCGCCCGATGAGAGGCCAGGTCCACAGGCTCGACATCGCGCCCGAGGCCGCCCATCGCCTGGTGCGCCGCCGCCTGCTCGACGAGTCGGTCGAGATGATCGAGAACGCGCTCGGCCAGCTGGCCGAGCTGCAGGACCGCCTCGACGGCGCCGGTGATCATGCCCGGCTGGATTTCACCAGGCTGTCCGCCATCCGCGCCCAGGCGGCCGACCTGGCCTCGGCCACCGGAAAGCTCGGCCGCCGACCCTTCAGGACACATTCAACGGCAACCACCAGAGAAGGAGACCACAGATGCCGGAGTTGAAACTCGACAATCCGGAATGGAGATCGGAAGGTGTCCTCGACAGCGACGAGGCTGGCGGCGACGATGATCCCGCTGCCGAGATCGGCCGTACACAGGAGCAGGGTTTCGGCGAGGCGGGCGGTGAGACTGCAGGAGAGCCGGTGCCCGGAGCTCATGCGGAAACCGGCCAGAAGAGAGGACGGGGGCGGCCGAAAAAGCCGCCATCCGCGACACCCGGGGAGAAGACCAAGTCGGTGCGGGTCGAACTGCCGCTGTCGGTCTATTCCAGGGTCAAGATGCAGTCCTGGCAGACCGACCAGTCACCCGGAGCGATCATCGCCGAGCTGGTCGCCAGCCAGATGGCCAGGACGGAGTGAGTGGCCCGGAGCACGTGGTCCCGCAGGCCCGCCCACCGCCGGCGCCGGATGACTGGCGCTGGGCTGCCCTCGAATCCGAGCCCGCCAGCTGGACCATGCCCGAATTCCGGCAGCTGGCAGTCAATGCCGTCGAGGCCGGCGCCTCCGACATCACCATCCAGACCGACCAGCCGGTCACCATGCAGATCGCCGGTCGCCAGATGGCGACAACCCGCCGGCCATTGACCGGCTCGGAGGCCACCACCCTGCTGACCAGCATGTATGCTTCGGCCTCGGCTCCTTCCCTCCTGGCACAGCTGCGGGTTCTGGATTTCAGCTGGGAGATCTTCACCGCCCGCGCCTCGCGCCGCCGTTTCCGCGTCAACGCCACCGCCATCCTGGCCCGGCGCGGCGGCAACGGGGTCGAGGTCAGCCTCAGGGCGATGCCCGACCGCACGCCGCCCCCGGAGGAAGTGGGTCTCACCGACGAACTCTGCGAGTTGCTGTCGCCGGCGTCGGGCCTGGTGGTCGTGGCCGGCGCCACCGGCCAGGGCAAATCGACCACCCTCGCAGCACTGGTTGGCCGCCACCTGGCCTCGTCGCGGGCGGTGAAGATCGTCGACATCCAGGCGCCGATCGAATTCACCTATTCCGACCTGCAGACCGCCTCCTCGGGCTCATCGATCGGCCAGTCGGAGGTCGGGATCCACGTCGAGACCTTCGCCGCCGGGGTGCGCTCGGCGCTGCGCCGTTCTCCCGACATCATCGTCATCGGCGAAGTCCGGGACCCGGAGACCGCCCGCGCCGCCATCGATGCCGCCCTCACCGGCCATCTGGTCTACACGACGCTGCACGCCGGCGACGTGCCCGAGATATTCCACCGCCTGGCGGCGCTGCTGTCGGCAGGCACCGGCACCGCCTCGACGGCCAGCGCCGACATCCTGCACACCTTCAGGGCCGGCCTCGCCCAGCGGCTCCTGCGCTCGGCCGCCTCGCTCGGCCGCCTGCCGGTCCGGGAGATCGCGGTCATCGATTCCGATCTGCGTGATACCCTGCGGGCTGCCCATCCGGAGCAGTGGCCGGCTACCATCGCCAGCGAACTGGCCGAGGCTCCGCCGGGCCAGCAATCCCGCCGCCCGTTCACGGCCGACATCACCGCGCTCTGTGAAGCCGGGCAGATCTCCGCCACCGAAGCCGGGCTCTACCTGCAATGAAACGCGGCCTCTACGGAAGCCCCTGCTACTGGCGACCGACGATGCAGCCGGCCAGGATGTTCGTCTGGGATGCCCGCCTGTTCCCGGTAGTGCTGCTGGTGCTGCTGCATTTTCGCCTGTGGACGGTGCTGCTGGCGGCAATCGTCCTTGGCCTCGCCCTCATTCTGCAAAGGCGGGGCATGTCGGTCCCTGCAGCATGTCGGCGGGTGCGGTCGCTGCTGGCTGGCAGACACCGGCGGGCGACATCGAGGCCGCCTCGCCGTCCGGTGAGCTGGACGGATGAATGCAAGGATGGCTGGCGCTGGGATCCATCGAAATGCCGCTCCGTGCCGCCGCCCCGCTGGTTGCGGAAAGCCAGCAAGCGATCCAGGCACCACGAGATGGAATGACGATCTCCTTGGTGCTGCATGCGCCTGCCGGATACCTTGACCGGAAGCGTCAGCCGGAAGGGGCGACCGGAATTGAGTCCTGCGAACTTCATCATACCGCCAGCGCCGGCGCCGGAGCTAGCCGTCATGATCGCCTGGGCGCTGGTGGTCCCTGCCCTGCTGTTCATCGCCGTGATCGACTGCAGACGGCTCGAGATCGATCCATGGCTCACGGCCATCGCGGTCATGGCCGGTGCCGTCCTGACCGATCCCGCCTCGTCCTGGGCCGATGGTCTGCTCGGCGGCGCATCGGTCATGGCCTTCAGCTTGGTCATCCGCTCGCTCCGTTCGTCGTCGATGGGGCTCGGCGATCTCTACCTCTACGGGATGTGCGGCTTCCTCGTTGGCATCTCCGGATTGGCAGCCTGGGCGTTCCTGCATGCGCTGGCCGCAATGCTGCTGGCCTGGCGACGGTCCCGCCGGCTCGGTCGGCCGCTGCTGCGCACCGGAATGCCGGCAGCAGTGTCAGCCTGCCCGACGGCGCTGCTGGTGATGCTGCTATGACCCGGTCAGTTCACAAACAACACAAATCCAGGGAAATGTATGACGGCCGACTATATCCGGTTCGCCAGCGACAATTCTCCGTGTCCGGCCCTGAACTCTTCCAGCAACCTGCGCTCCAGAGATTCGGGCCTCTCCCCGGGACAGCTCCACATCCACAGCTGTGCTTCGCGAATCCCTTCAAGCTGCCAGAGCCACTCGCCTCCATGGTGATTGTTAGCCCGACCCACTCCGAAGCGGACAAGCTGACGAACACGCTTTCGCAGATTGCCTGCCTTGCCGATGTAGAGAATGTCGGTCGGACCACCCGCCAGGATCCGGTTCCGCTTGTCGATGAGTATCCGGGGGTCGACTGTAGCTGCATGCTGCGCTTGACCTGCTCTTGCATTGAACGAGCGAGCACCCCAGGCAGGCAGGGAGACCACGTAAATGCCAGGAGAAGTTGGAAGGTCACGCCATGTCGTTCTTCCCGGGGTGGCCACCCTTGCCAGCAATTCACCCAGAGAGACAACCTCTGGCTCCTCTGCCAGCCTTCCTTCAATATCCTGTATCTTCATAGTGCCTCCCGTCCGGATGGGAATTGGCCGCCCGTCAAGATCATTGCGCTCCGAAGTCCAGACCGGGACGGCCTCTGTCTCAGAGGGACAGCGGCACTGGATAGATCACACTATGTGCCCGGACCACTCACGCAAATCCTGAGATTTCGTCAAGTTCCGGAGATGTCAATACAACCGCGTGCCGCGAAGGCCGTTTGGCATGCCATTTCTCACCTGACCGCAGCCGGGCGCTGAATCCACATCGACCTTCCCGCATGTCGTCGATAGAACCCGGGCCATGAGATTTCATTCAAACGGCCCCGCCATGCCCGACATCCTCCTGGAGCGTCGCGACGCCGGTCGTGTCGTGCTCCTCTGCGGTGCGGGTGTTTCCCTTCGCTCCGGCATGCCCAGCTTTGTCGACCTCACCAGACATGTGATCGATTTCCTCGACCCTCCCGAAGACTCCGAGATCATGGCGGCGTTCCAGCCGTGGCTTGCCGATCGGTCGGGCCCCAAAGTTCCTCTCGACCAGATCTTCAACCTGCTTCACCAGGAATATGGAAGGGACGCGGTCAATTCCCTCGTAACCCAAAGGTTGGCGCCGTCTCCGAAGGCTGGCTGGGTTTCTCACGAGCACGGCCTGATCAAGCGGATCTCGTCCAGCCGGGAAGGCACCCCACAAATCGTCACCACCAACTTCGACAGGCTGTTCGAGATCGGCGAACCGGACGAGGAAATAGGCTGGCACGTTCCACCCTCGCTCCCTGACCTTGCCCTCGGTGCGTCGATGGAGGGCATTACCTACCTGCACGGCCGACTGGCGGAAGCTGACGCTGTTGATCATCGATATGTGCTGAGCAGCGCCGACTTCGGGCGCGCGTACCTCTCGGAGGCATGGGCAACGAACTTCGTCAGAAACCTTCTGGACCGCTACACCGTCGTCCTCGTCGGCTACCAGGCCGAAGACCCTCCCGTCAGGTACCTGCTCCAGGGGTTGAAGAGCGATGGGCAACATGGCAGCTCACGGCTCTATGCCTTTGACAAGGGCCTGCCTGAGGACATCGAGGCAAGATGGCGTGATCGCGGTGCGACGGCCATCGCATATGCGGATCACTCCCAGCTATGGCAGACGATGGAAGCCTGGGCGGAGCGCGCCGACGATCCGCGCGCCTGGAGAGCGTCGGTCATATCGGGCACCAGGCGGGATCCCAAGAGCATGGCTCCCCACATGCGCGGCCAGGTCGCCCATGTTCTGCGCACGGTGCCGGGGGCACGACTGCTCTCGGAGGCTGGCCCTGCGGTCCATCCCGAATGGATATGCGTCCTCGATGGAAATGTTCGTTCAGCGAAGCAGAGCAGTGACCTCGTTCCTGGCACCACGACTTTCGATCCGCGGCTTGCCTATGGCCTTGACGATGACCTGGAGTACATTACCGAGGAGAACGGTCAGCAAGGGGTGGGAAATGACAACCTGCTGGAATGGCGGTCCGGCAACGATACTCCCCGTGACTTGCACCGGTTGGCAGGACGGCCGCCCGAGGGTCACGAAGCCGCGCCCGCCAGGCTTGGGCATCTCGCCAACTGGATCGGACGGTCCCTCCACAGCCCGGTGCTGGCCTGGTGGGCCGCTCGACAGAACGGTCTTCACCCTCGCCTGATTCAACGCATTGATCGGGAGATATCACGCGATGAACACCTCCACGGCCGGGCCCGCCATGCCTGGAACCTGATCCTTGAGCATCACCGCGACCCCCGGAATCGACCGCCGGATGACGGCTGGTACAACCTCGAGAAGAGGGTTGCCGCCGAAGGCTGGACCGAGGGCGTTCTCCGGGATTTTCGTCGAGAAAACCGGCCCAGGGTCGAAATTCGACCGCCATTCGGAATCGGCGGGTCCACTCCGCCGGCCAAGGAATGGGATGACATCCGACCGGCAGACGACATCGGCCGATTCGAGGTCAGGTTCTCCAAACAAGGTGAAGGTGACCTTGAGGTAACCGACGGGGCGTTACCTGAGGTGTTCAGGATCCTCGAGGACCAGCTTGCTGAAGCGTCCGGGTTTCTGTCAGATATCGGGACCGAACACTTCAGGATACCCACTTGCTATCCGGGCCGGGAGGTGGATGGCAAGACACGCCATTCCGAGGCCGCCGAAGTCATCACGCTGTTCATTCGGCTTTTCGACAGGATCACGGATGCCCGGCCCGAACTTGCAAGGGCGCATGTCGTGACATGGCCCGAGACGGACAGGTTCTGTTTCCGCAAGCTCAAGCTGTACGGGCTCTCCAGGAAACACCTGTTCGATGCAGAGCATGTGGTCGAGACCGTGCTGTCCTTCGACCAGGACGCCTTCTGGGACATGAACGTTGCCCGCGAATTGCTGTTCCTGCTCGTCGACAGGTGGGCGGAGTTCTCGCCGAACGACAGGGTCCGGCTGACCGAACGCATTCTGGAGGGACCGGATCAGCGCGACTTCTGGCCGGATGACGAATCTCCAAGCATGCGTGACAGGCACGCAGCGTGTTATGGCAGATATCTGCAGCTCAAGGGCTGCGAAGTCACACCCGACCTCGAAAACAGGCTTGCCGGGATCGTTGCAAGTGTTCCGGACTGGAATGATGCATACGCGACTTCGACAGTCACGGAGCAGGGCGTGCATGTCGGTTGGGTTGGCATAGACGACACACCGGACGTGCTAATGCATCTCCCGGTGAACGAGATCACTGCCAAGGCTCAACAAAGTCCGGGCCGCGAATTCGGCAGCTTCACTGAAAAGCAACCCTTCAAAGGGTTGGTCAAGAAGAACCCGCGAAAGGCACTGTCCGCGCTTACGGTGGCAGGCAAGACGGGCGAGTACCTGACAACGTTGTGGACTTCATTGATCGTGGATCTGCCCGACGACATCCCGCCCCGGTTGAAGCAGGTATTCCTGCACAGGCTCAAGCGACTGCCACACGACGTGATCGCAGAACTGAGGCACCCTCTGGGACGCTGGCTGGAAAGTACGCTTGCCTCGGTCCTCGAGCTTGACGAGGGCCTGGCCTGGTCGGTGCATGACCACATCGTGGACGGTATCCTGAGCGGTGGAGAAGACGCCGCGGTCAGCGGCATCAAGATTCTTCAGCCCGGCGAGATCATAGAGCGGTCACGGCGAACGCTGGATCATGCAATCAACGGCCCCATTGGAATGTGCGCGGAAGCACTCATCAAGGCAGTTCCGGGCGACACGCAGGAAGCGGGATCGTTGATCCCTGCTCACATCAGGACCCGCCTCGAACGACTCCTCACGGCACCCGGTGAAGGCTCCGACCACGCGATCTCGGTGGCGACGAGACGGCTCAACTGGTTCATGCATGTCGATCCGGAATGGACCGAGGAGTGGATTGTTCCCATGCTGGCCTTCGAGCACCCCTCCTCGGAGCCGGCATGGAACGGTTTTCTCCACGACAGTCAGTCGCCTTCTCCCGCGTTGGTGGTGCTTGTGAAACCGCTGTTGCTGAAGCTCCAGCCATGGATCGACCGATTCGCCTGGGACCGCAGGCTCTCCGAAGTTGCAGGCCATTGGCTCGGCTCCATGTACATCTTCTGTCCCGGTCAGCCTGATGGCCTGACGAAGCAGGAGATGCGGTCCGTGCTCCGGTCGATGTCCGATGACGCCAGAAGTCGGTTGATTTTCTGGCTGGGTCGGGTCGGCAAACACAACGACGGCGACTGGGAGAGGCTTGTTGTCCCGTTCATCGACGAGGTTTGGCCCAGGGAATCAAAGCTCCGCACCTCGCTGGCGTCAAGATCCTGGATCGGCCTTCTCGATGATACCGGCGACAGCTTTCCTGCGGTATATGCTGCTGTGAAGAGGTTCCTGACTCCTGTCGAGCCGGACGGTTATTCCTTCTTCCAATTCACAGGGGAGATAAGCGATGAGAAGCCTATCGCGACATGCTTCCCCGAAGAGACGCTCGATCTGGTGAATTCCGTGACGCCTGGCGCGGTGACAAGGCCGCCTCACGAATTGCCGAGGATCCTGGAATTGATCGCCGAATCCGATCCCTCCCTTGCCTCCGATCCTCGCTATCTGCGGCTCATTGATCTCGTTGATCGAAGTTGAATATAGATTCACCGCTCCGTCCTTCGGATGGTGAGACCACTTCATCGGCTATTCTGCAGCGTCAGTCCTGCTTTCGCATCCAGGGTTGGCCGCAGTGCAGTTCCGGACATTCCGAGGGCATCTTCCGCCCGGTCGATGTCATCGATTTCCCGATTGAAGCACGCCATGCAGCAATCCCGGGAGTCTGGTCTTCTACTCGCGCATGGGAACAGTCGTACACCGGACGGTTTCGCCACCATCCCCGACGAGATCGAACTCGACTGCAGGAGTGCAGTCACCCGGTGCAAATGATCGGACATCGGCAGTCGATCAACTCTCGGTAGCCTGATCCGGCAACAGTCGGCCGGCTGCAGTATCCAGCCGGCCGAACAGACCAAGTCGCCCAAGGCGATCCCTGATCCGCCGCGACCGGGCTGCCTGACTGCCGGGTAGCGCGTCGTGTTCATTGTTCAGGAATTCAGCTGTCGCAGTTTCGGCCTCGACGCAAAGCGCAGCGAGTTCGCAATGCAGGTCACTGGCTGGCTCAAACTTCGGAATCGGAACCCGCTGCCATGGATGAAGATGAAAATCCCGCCCGCTGCGCCGCGATTGCACGAAAGCGGGACCGAGAGCGGGGGCATTGAGCAGGGCGCACAAATAGGCGGCCTCCTCTTCCGTCCGGAAAGTTGCATGATAGATGGTGTCGTTGACCAGGGCAGCACGTTCAAACATCCTGCAAGATCGCATGCTGTCGGCGGATTTCGGATAGATTACCCGGGTCCGCAATCTGCCTTCTTCAACCGGCATCAGTGGAAGCTGACGCATTGCCTTGCCGAGATTGTCGATGTTCCGCAGAAGGTCGTGAGGTGTGCGGCCACCTCGGCCACGCATTTCCTGGTAGATGTCATCAAGCTGCCGCCAGGACGCCTGCTGCCTGGCCGCATCATGATCTGTCAACACCTGTCCCTGGTCGTCGAGCGGGACGATTGCCGAATCCGGCGCCTCTCGTGTCAGCGCAAACGGCAACAGATGATCCGATCGCAACATCGGAACCAGCCAGCGCGCCGGAACGGTCACAGTCTGTGGCTCCACGTCCTTCCACGATGGTTGCTTCGAGCGGCGTGTGGTGACGCGTCGGGGCGTGTCGTCGGCACCCTGGATGCGATCTGCCACCAGAAGCACATGAGGCACGATCGTTGCACCTTGCCGGAACGTGTCGATATAGCCCGATGGACCCTCGATGAGTGACCGCGGAGCCGGCTCCCACGTGATCATCGGGCCCGCCTCCTCCAGCGATGCCGTCGCCGCAGGTCGCCCGCCAGGGCATCGCGCCACAAGGACTGACAAATCCTGGCCGAGTCCGGTACGCCGCCCGTCAATCAGGACGCAGGATTTCTGGGCATCACCACCGCCGAACACCTGAACCGGTGCAAGGTCCAGGATCTGGCCGTTTGCCAGGTCTTCTGGTCGCCCCATCCGGAATTTTTCCCAGTTTCCGCCCTTGATCGCCGAGTGTTTGACGACCCAGGCCGCAGGGTCATTCCCGGACTCCTGCAGGTACCGATCACGGCAGCGCTTGATGAACAGCTGGGCAATGTCGGTATGCGGGGCTTGCTTGCCACCCTGCCAAAGTCCGATTTCCCTCGCAATCCCTTCGAGGCGTCGCTTGCGCGGCACATGCTGGATCGTGGACATCTTGACCCATGGCGGGTTGGACAGGATCCGGTCGATCTTGTGGCGCGCCAACAGGTATGGACCGACAGTCTGCTGCATGAACCACGCCCACACTGAGTTGCCTTCGTTGGCGATGACCTCGGTCAGTACCTGGTGGCTGGCCTGCAATTGCAGCCGGTCTTCGTGACATTCAACCGACGACTCGATGTGACCAGGCAACGGCCGCCCCTCGTCGGCGGCATCGGTCATCAGCCGGATCATCTCGGCAAAATCATGCCTGGTGACGAAAGCCTCCGGCAATTCGATCAAGGCTCCACGCGGTGAACGAAAGACAACCTCACCATTGGTGGGTGCAAAAATGGAATCATCTTCTGTCTGGTGCAGCAGGAGGGAATCACCATTCCAGATCCGCAACACGGATTCACCACCCGGCGGCTTGGCAGGCAGCGCCCGCAGAAGCGTTGCCCGCGCAAACTCGCAGGCCACCGGATGGATGTCCATGCCGCTGACCAGGCGGCTGACGATATCGGCCTGTCGCGAGGCGGGCTGGCCATGCAAATCCGGATGACGCAACAGTTGCTGCGTTGCATGATAGAGGAAGGTGCCCGAGCCGCAGCACGGATCAAGCACGCCGATCGCCCGCAATGGCCGGTTGTTGTGAATTTCCCCGAGCGCAGCACTGATGGCCCGGCTGCACCAGGCATCGTCGAGGATCTCCCGGGCGAGGAGTTCGGCCAGCCAGTCCGGAGTATAGACCTCGCCGAAGTCGCGACGGTCATCCTTGTCAACGAATGCCTCGTAGAGAGGTCGTAGCACATCGCCGCGGCGCCGGCGCCAGTCATAGGCACCGATGCGTGCAAAAAGATCCCGGGCCCACTGCTTCCCTGCCTGGGATTGCACGACCCAGGACACGATGCCGTCACCCAGAACCACATCCGGATCCGGCATCTGTTGCGGGTGTTCAATCGTCCAGACAACCCCGCGGGCCAGCACAATCAGGAATGAATGGGCACTGAACAGCCGGTGGCGAGCGGCCTCCGAGACTGGCTCCATGCCGGAACTGCGAAGCATGTCTCGCCACAGGCTGACCTTGGTATCGGTTTCCTGACGAATTCGCCCGTCAAGGCCGTCATAGATCCCGCGCAGGACCCGCTCCCGGCCGTGGAAGATCTCGACCGGATTTCGCGGGATCCAGGGTTTTCCGACGGGGTCGCCGGCAAGCACGCCACCCAGCCACCCGGCGAGTTCGGACCCGCTCTCCGGCTGGAAATGTCCCGTCTCGGGTTGCGCAGCGGGGGCCTCGCGATGCTCGTAGGACCAGCTGTGCCATGTGCGCCCGTCTGTCAGGATTCCGACCCACCTGCGATCGCTTTCATCGCGGAAACGGGAGTCCTGCACATTGGCGATCTCATCCTGGATGTAGCCGTCAAGCTGCGCGAACGGCGAGGACCGATCAGCGGAGCCGTCATTTGGCCGGTCAGCGCCACCGGTCGTCTTGGTTTCGATGATGGTGCGTTGGCGAGGCAGAAAGATGTCGGCCGAGCCAATTCCGATACGGTATTCGAGATTGAACTCGTCGTAGCCGACAGCTTTGAGCAGGTTGCAGATCCGGTTCCGGATGTTCGCTTCCGGGGGTGCTGCGTCCAGCACAGCCTGCGCCACGAGTTCAATTGACATTCGCAGTTCTCCACAGTTTTCGTGGCATCCTTGCGTCCACAGCGTGTTCGGCCTCAGACGCTTCGGTGATCACACGCTAATCTCTGGCACCCATCGCGATGCCCGTTGTTGGACCATCGGCAAACCGCTCGGTGATGACACGAAAGAGCATCTCGGCTCAAGCGAGCACTTCATCTGACAGGTGCGTCTGCGTCTTGGTCCACTCCGAAGTCACGCGCTCACCCGGAATCCAGCCACTGTCAACGAATTTGCGGTAGTTCTGAACCCGAAACTCTGCGGCTTTGAGCATCACGATTCTTTTCGAATTCATTTGCCTGATCCCCGCGGTCACCCGGTCACTACCCCCGGATCCTGTCAAAGGCGTTCCCGACCCGGTTGCCGGCATAGAGCCCGCCCAGCGCCGCGCCGGGCAGCGTCCGTTCCGCCATGTCGGCCACCAGGCCAACGGTCATGTCCGATACTGCCTTCACCCGCAGGCGCTGCTTCAGCTTCCTGATCTGTTCGCGGGATTTCTCGAGTTCGGCCTCGGCCGTGTCGGCCCGCCGCCGCTGAGACTCCTCCTCGCCCAGCGCCTCCTGCCGGCCGATGTCCTGAAACAGGGCCAGTGCCGCCAGATCGTCGGCCCTCCCGGCAAATCCGGCCGCTGCCGGCTTCCCGCCCGCAATTCGCTCGGCAACCCTGGCGGTGGCGTCTTCGATCAGCGCTGCCCGCCGCTTCCTCGCCGCAATCCGGTCGGCCTCGCCCTGCTCCTGGCGCGCCTTCTCATCCACCTTCGCCTGCTCTTCGGCTTCCCTGGCCTGCCGCCGTTCCTGCAGCACCGCCCGGCGGGCAGCCGCCTGCCCGAGCCCCTTCCTTAAGGAGAAGGCCAGGATTACCAGCATCAGGACCACCGACAGGGTCATGATCCAGACGGTTTGTCGCTCGGCAACTGTCAGCAATTCGGAATCCGGCAGCCAGCCATCGAGCAAGCCGCGGGAATTCAACTCCATGGCTGCCAACCAGACCATCAGGCCCGGCGTGATGCTGCCCCACAGCGCCAGCAACGCCCGGTGGCAGTTGCAGAGCACCATCCATGCCCACAACCCGCCCGTCGCCAGCAGCGGCAGCATCAGGCTGAAAGTGACGCCGGGAGGTGCCGACAATGGCGGCGACCTCAGAAGCCACAGCCACAATGTCGCGAATCCGGCAGCGACCAGCACGGCCAGCATCCAGCCCGGCGACGCAACCCTGGCCTCATCCCTGCCGGCGATGCCCTTCGTGATCACTGTCATTGTTCCTCCTGCCCGCCAGACAGCTGCTTCTCGACCGAAGGCAGTCCGACATCGAGCGCCCTGCGAACCACCTCGGCCGACGGCCAATCGGCCAGTTCGGCCAACCGGCCGATTTCCGCCGCCGCGTCCTCGGAGATCATCGCAGTGAGGGGTACCGGATAACGGCTGAGCCGGCGGTACGGTTTGCGGGATTCTGCCAAAGTCATCATTTCACCTGTTAGAACAACCCTTAGGTTAACTATTAGGTTAATAATGATGTTTCGCCGCGTCAACCCCATGGCGACCGAAATCAGCGTGGGGTGATCCTGCGTGCAACCAGGGGCTGTTCCTGACGTTTGGCAGCGGGAATCGAGCGGGAATGGCCTTGGACCCTTCCCAGCTGCTCCAACCATTGCGATGGCACCGTCCGAGCCAGCATCGCCAGCTTCTGTTCACTGCACCCCGAAGGCGGGAGAGCCGATTGCCATTGACCGGCAACCTCCGCAGATCACTCGCCGGTCTCGCCTCCTGCCGGTCTCCGCCCCGCCCGTCGTCGGCTCCCGGCCCTGCCCGGTCCGCTCTGGATGATTTCCCTGCTGGCCGCGGTCAGCGCCCCGGCGGCGGCCAGGGCGCCGGCACGGATGCGATCATCTTCCTTCGAGGAGAGCTCGGCCGAGGCACCGACCCAGCGCAGGATGCGCGTTGGAAGCTCGGCCGTCAGCGAGAAACTGCGCTCGGCCAGCACCACGTAGACGATCACCATGATGATGCCGATAACCGCCATGCCGACCAGCCAGACCAGCCAGGACTGGTCATGGGCAATCCCCTGCACTGCCACGTCGAAGCCGATGCCGACCAGTGCTGCCGTCACCTTGAAGATCGCCATGCCGAGGATGAAACCGAAGACCATCAGTATCGGGCTGAGCGTGAGGGCGAGCACCAGGTAGTAGCCCTGCCGCGCTGCCTCGCCGGCAAAGCTGTGACCATCCATGCGGAGATGGGCGACCGCCCAGAGATTGACGGCAATGATCGCCTCGGCGACCAGGATGAAATACCCGGTGACCGCCGCCGTCCACAGCAGGAATGGAAGCAGGGGCAGGATGAAGGCCAGGAATGCGCCGGAGGTCATGAGCGCCACGCCGATGATGACCGCCACCTTGCCGAGATCCTCGGTAATGTCATTGGCAGGCAGGAAATTCAGATACCCCGACTGCACCACCTTGCCGGCGCCGGTGAGGCCGAGGCCCCAGACCAGCTGGGCATTGCCGAATTCGGCCAGGCTGGCCATCGGATCGACGGTGGCCGGCGGCAGGAACCAGTCCCGCGCCTTCCGGGTCATCCACCGGCGCGGAGCATCCCACCAGCCCTGGACATGCGGACCCAGGCCCTCGCTCTCGAAGGCCCCCTCGATCAGTCGCCCATCGATCCTGCTGCCCAGCGCCGCCGCATGGATGACCGCGGCATTCCATTGCTGGTCCAGCAGATTCTCCGAGCGCGCCGCCTGGGCGAAGACGGAACTTCTGGAGGCATCGCCGAATATGAGGGAGAACAGCCGATTGTTGCCGGCCAGCTGGTCGGCGGTGCGGCCGGCCCGCTTGAGCATCGCCTGGAAATCCGGCGAATCGCTCGCTTCTGGACGGGCGTGGAACAGCGCGTTGGCTTCATTCGCAAATCGCGCCATGTGCATGTACCAGGCACCGGCACCGAGCCAGCCCTGCCCGGCACCGCCCTCGGAGCAGATCCACTGCAGGGGGTCATCCGCCGGGCGTTCGGCCCGGTTGGTGCAGGTCTCCGAATAGGCGCCGGCCACCAGGAGATCGATCCGCTCCCGGGCCAGACCCGAGAGTTGCCCGGTTCCGCCGAGCGGGATCGCCGAGTCCCTGGCGATACCGGGCAACTCCCGGCTGAGGATGCCGTGAAAGCGTTCTCCGGCCGCCAGAATTGCCGCCGCCGCATTGGGCGTCTCGCGGCTGTCCTCGCCAGGTCGCGTGGTCGCCTCGTCCAGCAGCCGGGCGGCCACCGGGCGAAGCGTGTTCAGCACCGCCCGCACCGCATCGTGTTGTGCCAGGTACCATCGGTCGCCCTGGCCGGCGGTCAGCACGACCGCCGGCGGCTCCGGCAGGCTGATGGTGCCGCAGATCTCGAACGGATAGTCACCGCCATCGCCACTCTTCAGGGTCCCGAACTGCCGCCCGGGGGCTGGCGGTGAACTGTTCACGAGCATCTGGTCATCGGGAGAGATCAGTTGAACGGGAACCCCCCTGCCGCCATTCTCGCGGTAATCGGGCGCCAGTGCGATCCTGCCGGCGCTGCCGGCACCTCCGACATAATCGTTGACGGTCTTCCGGATCACCGCCTGGCAGGCGACGAGCTGCCAGGCCGCCCGCAGCACTTCCTGGTCAAAGACCATTTCCGGTGCCGTGACCGGAGCCTGGTGGTTGAGGATCAGCGTCGAAGCGCGCGACCACACGATCGAGGCCGATGCCGTCGATCCCCGGACCAGCCAGCTGACCGACAGCTGAACGGTATTGTAGTTGTCGATCGCCGGCAGCGGCGTGAACATCGCCACCGCGGCGATGGTCCGGATCGGTGCCCAGAGCGAGGACCAGTTTCCCCCGAATACCTTGCCCTCATGCGCGGTCTGCATGGTGCCGACGGTTGCATTCCACGCAAAGAGCGCCATGCCGAGCGCCATGCAGAACACGTTGAACAGACCGATGACGGCGGCAAAGGCCGGTCTCGGAAGGTTGTCGCAATCGGGAATGCCGGGAAACAGCCTGCAGCCGAACACCCGCCCGAGAAATATGTTGGTCAGGCTGTCGCCCTCGCCGTTGAAGACCTCGAGCATGTCGGCCAGCGCATCCTGCGCCAGCACCGGGGTGGAGGCGCACAGGAGAATGGCGATGCATGCGACAAGCCTAGTCACCGGATGACCACCAGGGGAAGTCGCCGCAGGTAGCTGGCGGGCGCGTCCCAGCTGCGCCGTTCGAGCCTCCAGGCCAGGAAATCGGAATGCATCGCCCGCAGGCAGAATGCACAGATCACCAACAGCGGCACGATTCCGGCAATCCAGGTCAGCCCGGCAGCGAGGATCAGCATGAGCATTGCCAGGCCAAGAAGAGTGCCGCCGCCAAGCCAGGTGCCGGCCTGCCTGCGGCAGGCACCGGCGAGCTGGTCCGGATCGGCTCCGGCGCCATGCGTGGCCAGCAGTCGTTCGAACTCGCTTGCCGGATCCTCGGCCTCCGCCGTCAGCAGCTCACCGAGCGGCCGGCCGGGCCTGGCGATCCGCAAATGCTTCAGCGGCGAGAGCATGGCAGTGGTGCCGGCATGAACCGGCCCGCCACTCGCCGCGCCGAGGCGCCTTCCGGCCCAGGAGATGGCCCGGCGGATCACCTTCCCCTGCCCGCCCACAGCATCGACCGTGCCCGGCGGGCAAGGTTCTCGGCCGCATCCCATTCCGGATTGCGGCCCCGCCATTCCGGGCGGAGGATCGCCCATCCGGTGGCCAGCATCCACTGGTTGATGTTACGGGTCTGCGCGATGCAGTCGGCCTCCTGCACCTCGCCGGCTGACCCGGTGAGCCGGCATTCGAGCGTCTCGCCGGCGATGACGGAAGCCAGGGCCAGTCTCGATCCGGCACCACATTCCCAGTCCGGAAGGGCCTCGCCGGCAGACGGGCACAGCGCCCCGACCGGCGGTGCCGCCAGCCCGGCGAGGCGAAGCCGGATCTCCTTTCCGGCCGGGTCCTCGATGAGGATCGCGGTGCCGGAGAGCGCCTCGGCGGTGCCGGCAAGGAAGGCGACCTGCCCGGCGCTCGGCGACGCGGCCAGGGCAAGGGCCAGCAGCATGATCCGGATCGAGGTCATGCCAGAGTGTAATCGACACTGCCGCGCGCGCCAAATGGCAACCGGCCCGGCCGCCGGCGACCCTCACCTTCATGGCGGGACTCCGGCCGGCCCGGCGAGGCGGCCCGGTCAGGCACCGGCGGCGATTGCCGCCGGGCCGGTCCTCTGGTATTTCCGGCGGTGGAGGGATGTATCGGGGATGTGGACATGTTCCGCACACTAGTGTCGGCAATCGTCATCGCCGGTATGCTGGCGGCTTGCACGCCGCCGGCCAGGGAGGATGCACCTGCCGCGACCAGCATCGAGACGCGACTCGACGATGCCATGCGCCGGGCATCGATTGCCTCGGCCCGGGTGGCGGGGATTGAAATCGCCGCCGCCGGCATGGGCGAAGAGATGCCGACAGACCCGGCAGCATCCGGGCTGCCGGCGGAGTTGCGCCAGCGGGTGTCGATCGACTGGGCAGGTCCGGCCGGACCGCTGGTCAGGGCCATTGCCGACCAGATCGGCTACGGCTTCGTCGCCACCGGCCCGGAGCCGGCCGCACCGGTCATGCTGACCATGCACCGGCGGGACGAGCAGGCATGGCGCGTGCTCCGCGATGCCGGTATTGCCCTCAAGTCGAGCGGCGAGATCGTCATCAACGTGCCCTCGCGGATCATCGAGTTGCGGTGGCCGGAGCTGGATTTGTGAGCCGACTGCACCGGGCGACCGCACTCGCCTGCGCGCTGGTGGCAGCCGGTTGTTCCGGTGGCCAGATCTTTCCCTTCACCGGCATGAACAGGGCAGGCTTGCCGCCGGAGCCGCGACCGGAGGCCAGCCTGGTCGGGTTCGGAGGCGAGACGGTGCTCCCGCCGGCACCGCCGGATTTCGCGGCACTGGCAATACCGCGGGCTAACCCGGCGGCAGACCAGGATGATTTCCGGATCGCCTCCCTGCGCGAGGGAGCCATGAACTGGGGTGCACGGGCCGGCCAGGCCCGCCGGTCCTGGGAGCTGGCGGTCAGCTACACGACACGGTCGGCCGAGCTTGACACCGCCTGGGATTTCTCGCGGGTGGCGGTCTCGGCGCCGCTGGCCTCCGGCTGGGTCCTGCCACCGATCATCCAGCGCGGCGGCGCCGTCTGGTCCGGCGGCGGACGGAACGCCGAGGCGGCAACCGAATACTACTCGATCCTGAAGCCCGGCCGGATCGCCGGCCGGCTGCCAAGCTGGCGGGACTACCTGCCCCTGCCCTCGGAGGAGCCGGAGGCGCCGCTCGAGGAGATGCTGCCGCTGCCCGGCGAGGAAAAGCAGTGGCGGGAATGGGCAGCGCAAGGCTGGCTCGCCGGCGGCAAGCTGGCGGAGGCCAAACTCGACGAGTCGCTGGCCCGGCTCGAGCGCGACTATACCGGGATGCTGGAATTCCGGCGGCTGCTGGCCATGGGCATGGTGTCGGACATGGTGGTCGAGGCCGAGCACTGGCCGGCCAGCGTGACCGGCGGTGGCAACGAACTGCGCATCGGCGGCCGCAAGGTCCACGTGGTCTCCGATGCCGGTTTCGTCTCCGATGCCGGCCGCTGGCAGCCGCGGATCGTGCCGGTGCGGCAGGCTGCGGGCTGGTCGTCCTTTCCGCCGGTTCTCGGTTCGAGATGACCGACGGGGGCTGCCTGCTGTCGGGCAGCTAAGTTCGATGCCGGTATTCCGATTTCGGTTCCACCCGGTTGGAGTTCGGGCCCGAAGCCGGCCGAATCCCGAAAAATCGAACTGTGGGAAATGCGGGTCAGAACGGATCCAAGAGGGGATCTTCGCTTGTGAATTCGCCAACATAGGCCAGGTCGCCATTCAAATGAAGCTTGACATTGTATCCTGGTTGAATCGCTTCATTCGGAAACCGCAAGGCGAGAGGTGTGTCCAAAACGGCAAATTCTTCGTCTGAATAGTTGTAGTTCGCTGATGTTCCATACCAAGTGATTTCGAGATGGAAGGGGCGGCGCCATCCCGGATCAGGAGGTACATGAAAAGTGAAACTGGATCCATTCTCTGAAAGATGAGCCTCGCTGATGAAGGTGCCAAATCTGTGGAACAACTGCCTCCGCCCGTCGTCTTCCACAATCTTCCGTTCCCAACTGTCCCTCACTTCAGGCTTGAGCAGGTTGAGCAACGTCTCGCGTTCTGGTCCTGACCTGCAGACGATGAGCCTCAGGCAATCCAGGGACAAACGGTCCTGCACGAGTACCTCGGAGTGCCTTGCATTCAGAATTTCCGGTCGCCGGACGGAAATTCCCCGTCTGCCGACAGATCCAACATGATAAATGTCCCTGAAGTTCATCCCCGCAAGGAACGCTGCGGAGGTGCCCACTCTTGAGTCTATGGCCAGCCGACCGCGGGAGAAACTGACACCCTGTTCCGACAGCAAGGAGGAGTTGAATAGCAGATAGACAGGCACCGGCATATGTGCTTCGTATATAATCTTGCCATCGGGACGGAATCCTTCGTTGCTGTACTGAGTGGGCGTGCGCGGACGGAAATACAGGCGCACCAGCCGCCGATGCTTCCGATCCAGTTGGGCTATGTGTCCCGGGCTTCCACTGTCCTTCTTGATGAGGCTGCCGTCTTCAGCTGCCGCCCGGGAGAGCAATTCGCCGCGATTGAGTATGTCTGCGGTGTTCTCCACATGATCGGAGCGGAACAGGAAGTTGGGCCACCAATTGCGACTCGGTCCGAGCCAGTCCTCCGATCCAAGACCGCTCATATGGGCCATTATCTCATTGGAGTCATGCTTGGGCGGCAACTACGGTGCTCCCGACTCGATTGGATGCCGACCGACCGCTGCATATGGGCGGTGGGACCACTTGGAGCGCTGCCCGCGGATTTGTTCTCAATCGGCTTGCTGTATCTGACACTGCAACCGATCGGACATAATCGAGTCGTTCGAATACCGGCATCAGGTAGGAAAGGTGACGGGGGTCCGGGGCTATGCGCCTGTGCGTGAGTCCGTGGCCCCGGAGTTGCTGCCAGAAATCGATCAGTTCCTCTTCATCGATCCGGGTGGACGTTCGGCCGGACGCCACGATCACGATTGCGGGAGGGTTCCGCTCGACGCGGACCGAAAATCCAGTTCGGCGCTTCCATGTCGTGAATTCCTGTTGGCGCTCCACAACATCCACCAGGTCGTCCCAGACCTCGTCGAACGGGAGTGCGGACGGCTCTGACCTGAGCCAGTCCTTGATGCGCTCAGCATCGAGGCGCTCGGGAGGACCGGTGTGGTCCCTGCCAATATGGATCCGCGTCGAAACCGACAGATTGCCAAGATAGTGTTCCATCAACGGTCTGACCTGTTCCTCGAAATCGAGTTCCCCGTTCCCGCACCCGAGCATTGGGAATGCATAGGATGCCGCGCCGATCCTGGCACGAGCTGCCCTGAATTTCTTCAACCCCGCCTCGATGTATTCGGGTCGAGACGGTTGCCGCCAGTGTTCCTTGGTCGGGAAGTTGAGGATCCACTTGTGTGGTGTCTTGTAGAGAAAGAGTCGTCCGATTGTCAGGTGCCGGCGCTCACATTGATGCCGGTACCGCGTGAACATCTCGGGGTATATCTGCTTGAACCGGAGTGCAATTCCCTTGCCCATCACGCCGCGTGTGTTCACGGTATTGACCAGCACCTTTGCCGGGGATTCGAAGAGATCGCCGTCGGTGTAGATGATCATGTGCTGCTCCTGATGCCTGAGGGAGTTCGTGTTTCACTTGAACGTCGACGTGAACGACGCCACTGTCGGCGTCGTGAAGTCGTACGACACTCCTCCGAGCAGTACTGGGGTGGCGACCCCCGTTGGGCGGACACCGAGAATTCGCGCTTGCACTCTCTGCAGATGATTCTGTGGGTTACGATCCGCATTGCAACTCTTGTCAATCTTGTCCCCAGCGCCGACCGAATGTGACCGCTCCGCCATCATTATGACAAGCGTTTGGATATGTCAACAATAAATGGCATCTTTCTTGTTGAACCGTGGCGGTAGGCTAGGCCGGGATGCTTGACGAAGCCGCAACCGGTGCGTCTCCGGGTGCAGGGCGTCCCTCCTTCTGGCACTGGCCTCTCGCTTCGATGCCACTCTTGGCCCCTGGAGCCATCCAGCTCTCCCGCGATATTTCCCTTTCGCGCTGCATGCGGGGGCCGAATAGAATCGATTCGGGTACCGGTCACTGCCAGCGAAAAGGAACAGACCCATGATTCGTCCTCCAGGCATCCGCCGGATGCTCAGCGCCACCACATCTCTCGCCATCTGCGTCATGCTGTCCACCTCCTCGGCCGCCGTCGAGCCGCGCTCGAACGCTTTCGACCTGGGCGGCAAGGCCTGGCTGGAGGCCCGCGAACAGGTGCTGGCCGAAGCCTTCCAGTATGCCGCCATGCTGAACGATGCGCATGACCGCGTGTCCAGCTGGCTGGCCGCCCAGCCGGATGATGCGCTGGTGACAGATCTGGTTGCCCATCTGGAGACCACCGGTACCCTGCCCCTGGCCACCGCCCTGCATTCACCCTTCACCGCCGATGAGCGGCAGCGTTACGATACGATCGGTGTCCGGATCCGCATTTGTGGCGACCGTCTGGTCTCCATGCTGGTCCCCGATGCGACAGGCCATGTCGGCCGCCAGTTTGCGCCGTACGTTCGCACCCAGGCCCGCCTGGCCACCATCACCACCGCCGCCATCCAGCCCTGGAACCGCGATCCGGTCAGCGACCCGGCCATCACTGCATGCGCCCTGCCACCCGGCGCCCCGGCGGTATTCGGCCGCTGGCGGGCACCGTCCCTGGAGCGGCGGGGCCATGTCCAGGCCCAGACCCGCTCGCTCGACTGCCCGACCGGGGAGGTCGGTCCCGGGATCGTCGAGCGGCGAGATGTCGAGACATTCGTCGACGGCTTTGATGCCGATCAACCCTCCGAGACCGTAACCGGTGCCTGGGTCGAACAGTACCGGGATTGCCGGGCCCCGCGCACCGGCGATGTGAGGATGCCCTTCGAGTGCACCATCTCCGGCGGCCATCGGGCCGGCCGGGCCGGAACCCGGGTCATCTCCTATCCGTGGCGCGAGCAGCGCGACCCCAATGATTCCCGGGCCGTGGTCAAGATCACCGACTGGGCCTCACCGACGGTGGTCCATGATCTGTGCCGCGACGGCTCGGCCTCCGAGGAAGTGGATGCCACCACCGTCCACGACCTGGTCAGGCGGCAGACCGCCTGCACCGCCTTCCATTCCTCGGCCGAATGGACCCTCGGCGGGCCGGTCGGCGAGGAGCGGGACCGCTACACCTCCGACATCAGGTTCCCGGCTTCCTGGAATCGTCCCGACGAACAGGTGGTGGCGCTCGATCCGTGGCGGGTGGCCTCCAACAACTGCCGCAAGCACGTCTCGAAGTCAGCCAATGGCGAGACCCGGACCGGAGATTGCCCCTCCGGCTATACCGGCTCCGGCCAGTACGACACCTGGACCGAGAAATGGAAGTGGGTCGAGTATGCGGCGCCGGTGCCGCACGTGGCCGATCACGAACTGGCCGGCTCCCGCCAGCGGGTGCCCACCGGCTCGGTCAGCCGCTGCACCGCCATTCCGCCGCCCCCGCGCACCACCACCAGCGGTGGCAACGGGGGGAGTGACCGGGAGGATCGAGAGGACGAGCGGTCCTACGTCGACCCGGACACCGGCGAGACCTGGAACCGGCAACCGGACGGCTATGATCGACATAATCCATGGGAAACTGTCGACAGGCCGGCGGAGAACACCCGGCCCAGCCGAGTGACTGACAGGAATGGTAATTGCATGCAGGGTTGCAACTAGAGAGATAGAGATGAACAGATTTGCAATGTCTGGCAATGTCGGTCACCATGGACAAAAGCAGCAAGGTCACCATCCGGGTCGAGCCGGAACTGCGGGCAGAGATCGAGGATTGTCTCGCTGCCGAGCGGCGGCAGGGGCGGGAGATGTCGGTGGCCGCCTTCATCCGCATGGCGGTCCGGCGGACGGTTCGTGAAGAGAAACAGAGACTGAAACCGGAGTCGAAATCATGACCAGGAACACAACCACCGGCCTGATCCTTGCTGCCATGGCGGCCGCCCTGCTGGCCGTCCCGGCCGCCGCCAACCAGCTGCTGAACCAGCGCTGGATGCACAGGGCCAGCTACGAACAGGTACAGAAGGCGATCGAGGCCGGCGCCGATGTCGAGGCCCTGCATCCGCGGCACTCGGTCACGCCGCTCGTGATCGCGGCGGCGGAGGGCAATGCCGGTGCCGTACGAGCGCTGTGCGAGGCCGGTGCCGATCCGCAGCGTGATGACCACCCGCTGCGCCAGACACCGCTGCACCTAGTGACGACGGCCCGGGCGGCGGAAGAACTCTTCCATTGTGGCGGTCTGGTGTGGGTGTTCGACGGCAGGGGTGGCACTCCGCTGCACTATATGGCGATCAACGGCCGACCTGCCGTCGCGAAGACATTGATCCGCTTCGGCGCCGATCCGAACGACACCGGCGGCGGCAAATCCAACAGCCCGCTCTACATGGCCGCCAGGCATGCCCCACACCCTGCGGTGCTACAGGTCCTGATCGAGACCGGCGGTAGTGTCAACACCCATGGCCCGTGGGGAGCGACTCCACTCTATATCGCTGCCAAGCTCAACAGTCCGCAGATCGTCGAGACCTTGCTGGATGCCGGCGCCGATCCGACGCTCCGGGCCAAGCACGACAACATGCTGCCGGCCGATATGGCCATGAAACACAATCCGAAGGTGGCCAACCATCCGGTCATGGCCAGACTGACGGTTGCCATCACCACCACCGGCGAGGCCCGGCCGACCGCCACCTGCAACGGCTACGTGGTGGAGGCTGGCGACCGGCGCCTGGGCGACGTGGCCGAGGCGGCGCTGGGCGAGCGGTCACGCTGGCCGGAGATCGCCCGGCTGAACGGCATCACCGCCGATTCCCCGCACCGCACCGGGCAGTGCCTGAAGCTGCCGTGATGACGTGATCGATTTTCTGCAGAGGCACATGTGATCACTCTCAGGAATACGTTCCACAACACCGAAATCCGGATCCGCAAGGGCTTCGGCGAGCGCGTGTCCATGCCCACTCTGAAGCGCTGGCGCCGGGCGCTGTGCGGCTTCGATGGCTGCAGCTGCGGCCAGGATGTTGCATCACAGCGCGGGCCGGAGCTGGATGCCTGGGTTGTCGAAGCCGACTCCCGCGGGACCTGCACCGTGACCCGGCCTGGCGCTTTCGGCTGGCGGCAATAAATGACAGGCTGCCATATGACGATCCGCTGGCCATCCCGGATCCGTATGAGTCGCCGTCGCCGTTTGACTGATGATTCCGGATGGATGCAGGAACAGGTTTCTGCAGGACGTGATCGAGCGCTCGAAGGAGATGGTCCATGACGCGTGATCGGCCGGCAGCGGGCGAGATCGCCATTCCGCCGTCCAGGGAATTCCGCTCGCTGCCGCCGGAGCAGCAAAGGAAGATCGAGAGCTGTCTCGGCGAGGTGCCGGTGAAGCTGGGGCCGTTGGCCAGATCCCTGGGCGTCCAGGTTCGGCTGGCGACGCTTCCGCGCAACATCTCCGGCCAACTCGGTCGCGAGGATGGCGGTTTCGTGATCCGCATCAATCGCCACGAGGCCAAGGGCAGACAGCGTTTCACGCTGGCGCATCAGCTGGCGCATTTCCTGCTGCACCGCGATCGCATCGTCGATGGCGAGCCGTGGGAGGAGAACGTCCTGCTCCGGTCGGACCAACCGACCCATGTCGAGAACGAGGCCAACCGCCTGGCCTTCGACCTGGTGATCCCGCCCGCCGGGCTCGCCCGGATCAGGGCAGGATATTCCATCCTGACCACCCAGGCCATCGAGGAGCTTGCCTTCCGGTTCGGTCTGACGAAGGTCGTCATGGAGGATCGCCTGGAGATGCTGGAACGGCATTGCCATGCCGGAGGAACACCACATTGACCCGGCCCGCCGGCCGGGCATGGCACAACGCAATCGCAAGGAGGTCGGCAGTGACCGAACAGAACGCGCCCGGGAAGGCCAGTGCCTGAAGCTGCCGTGATGAGGAGGAACAACGATGGCTGAATGGCGCTTTTATGGCCGCGAGAGAGAACTGGCGGAGGTCAGGTCTGTCATCGAGATGCCCGGCTTCAGGGCCGAGCTGATCCTGGGCGGGCGCGGCATCGGCAAGACCGAGCTGCTCGAAGAGACGCGCCGCCGGTCCGGCAATAATCCGCCGATGCTGATCTTCGAGTTGCGGGATCCCGGCATTGAAGGCCAGGTGGCCGCCAACGATCGACTCAAGCGGGACATCCGGAAGAGATTCGGCTCGGAGGTCGTCTCGTCGATCCCGCTTCCGGACGAATTGGAGGCCAAGTATATCCCGTGGAGCGCTTCCTCGGCATGGTGCGGCATCTGCTCGCCCGGGACGTCACGGTCTGCCTCGACGAGTTCCAGATGGCGAAGCCGATGGGGCTGGAAGGCGGCCTCAAGCTGCTGATCGACCGCTCCCGCTCGCTGCGTGGCGATCGCCCGCCCGGCAAGCTGATCATGATGGGTTCGCACCAGCAGAAGGTGCAGGAGATGTTCCGGAGCACGGAGCCGCTGCACGGCCGGGCGACATTGGCCACCGAACTGACGCAATGGCCATTGCCGACGGTGTTCGAGATGGCACAAGAGCAGGGCTTCCTGCAATATCCCGGCCGGATGCTGACGCTGTGGACCGCCTTCGGCGGCGTGCCCGGGAACTGGAGGAATTTCGTCGCCGCCCCGCCTCCCGTCGCCGGGCCCGGCGAGGACAGGATCCCCGCCCTGGCCGAGATGCGTGCCTGGAAGAGCGACCACGCCTGGCGGCTGGCGTTTCTCGACTGGCGCCGGGACCTGCTGCAGCGCAATCGGCGGGAGCGGTTCGACAGCAAGGCATATGTCGAGCTGGCCGAACCGGCCAGGCCGGCCTTGTTGCACCTGGCGCAGAAGCCGGTCGGCATGACCCTGTCGGAGTTCCCGGCAGAGTTCAGGGAGAAGCCGGATGACGAGCTGCGGAAATCGCTCGACATGCTGGTGAAACATCTGGGGATGGTCGAGAGGTATGGCCAGTTCATGGCCAAGGGCGATCCCAGGTGGCGGATTGCCGACAACAGCACGCTGTTTCAGATCACTGTGTATCCGGAGATGTTCCGCGAGGCAGACGATGAATGGGACACTCCTCCCGACGACGAGCAGACCACGCCGCTCAGCCGACTGCAGAACCTGGAAGGGTCGGTGCTGGAGCGCATGGCGGTTGCCTGGCTGACCAGCCAGCCGGACGTGACCTGGAGCAGGCAGGGAGCCTGGCGAAAGTCGGTGAAGAGAGCGGATCTGGCGGACATCGATGCCATGGCCTTCCGGGGCAAGTCGACAGATCCGGATTCGGTGCTGGTGATGGCGGGATGCAAGCGCAATGCCGGGAAGCACGATACGAACAAGCTGAAGCAGGATTTCGAGGATTTCCTGGTGGAGATCGGAGACGAGAGAGGCCATCGCCTGCGTTCAATGACCAGGGAGAAGCTGCTGATCTCGCCGGTCTTCAGCCCGGCGCGGCGCGAGCAGTATGTCCGGGCAGGCTTCCGGGTGATGGATATCCATGACATGGCCCGGGAGATGGGCATCGAGCCCGGACCGGCGGCGCCGACGAGCCCGCCGGAGGAGCCCGGGGAAGATGAAAGGCTGCCTTATGCCGACCTGCTGGCCATCCCGGACCCGTATGAGCCACCCTCGCCATTTGATGACTGATTCCGAATGACCGGAAGCCGTGCCCGCACGGCCCGGGCTTCCGGTCCCCATGATCGATTTCGATCTCCCGACGCTCTGTCTGCTGGTTCCGGTCCGGGACGAGTTCGACGAGATCCCGAGCCGGACCTCCGCCAACACCGCCCTGGCCCGCATCGAGGCGAGGCTGGAGGCTCTGGCCGCCGATGCACGGAGCCCGGACAGAGCAGTGAGCTTGCCTGGCACCGCCGGCGCACATAGGTTGAAGCCATGGCTGACAAGAAGCAGAAACCCATCGGCTCCATCTGGCGGCGGGTGCGCGACCTTGCCCCGGAATACCGCGGGCTGAAGCATGACGGTGCCCGCGCCGCTGCCGCCCGCTGGCGGCAGGCCCGCCGGAAGCTCGAGGATCCGGCCATCGACCGGTCTTCCATGGATATCTGGCTCCGGGAACACAGGCGCGCCTTCGCCATCGAGACCGGACAGATCGAGGGGTTGTACCTGTTGCGCCGGGGTATGACCGAGACGCTGATCGCCGAGGGCTTCGAGGGGGTGCGGGGCGCACACTCGGCCACCGAGATTTCCGACAACACGCTGAAGGGCCTCCTCGAGGACCAGCACGCCGCGCTGGAGATGATGTTTGCCCATGTCAGGGAGGAGCGGCCGCTCACCGGCTCGGCGATCAAGGAATGGCATTTGCTGCTGACCCGCCACCAGGAAAGTGCGGCCGGCATCGATCCCTTCGGCAACCGGACCGAGATCCCGCTCAGAAAGGGCCAGTACAAGATCCGGCCCAACAACCCGCGCCGCCGGGACGGCTTCGTCCATGAATACTGTCCGCCGGAGCAGGTTGAGACCGAGATCGACCGGTTCCTCGCATTCCATGCAGGCCATGCCGATCTGGATCTGGCACCGGAACTGGAGGCCGCGTGGCTCCATCATGAATTCGTGCGCATCCATCCCTTCCAGGACGGCAATGGCAGGATCTCCCGCCTGCTGATGGCCTGGGCCTATGCCAAGGCCGGCGAGTTCCCGCCGGTGATCCCGGCAAACAACAAGAACGCCTACATCACCGCCCTGGAAGCGGCCGATGAAGGAGAATTCCCCACCCTGGTGACCTATCTGGGCGGTCTTGCCGCACTGCGCTCTGATGAAGCGGCCGCCAGGGCCGAGGGCATCCTGCGTGGCCGCACCCATTACCGGCACGGCAATGGCGGCACGACCTCGAGGGGCGTCTACCATCCGCCGGAAGATGACGGCCCGTCTTTCGACATGTGAGCGGCCAGCCGGACAGACGCTGACGGCAAGGGCAATGGCGACCATGGCCATCGCCACCATTTCGATCATTTCGGACCACTGTATCCAGCTGTTCCGCCTTCCGTTCCGCACCAGCCTCTGCCTCACAGCCAGAGCGTCGTGATGCATGCACAGGAGGCCGGCCTGCATGTCCCGGATGTCGGCTGGCGGTGGTCCAGCAGTTGGCGCAGGCGGCCAGGAATGGGCCGCTCCCACACGAAACTCCCGGTCAATCTCTTCCATGGCCTCTGCCGGCTCCTCTTCCCGGAACGCCCGGTCCACCGCTTCCCTGGCCGACATCCGCCGGTCAGGCCCCGGCGTTGAAATCCCTGTCACGGCTTCCTCCTTTCAGGCGGATCGTACGCGCCGTTGTCGATTGACCGGCACTGGTGGGCGAGAATCGCAACAAATATCAACAACCATCCCCCCGCCGAGGCCGACCAGGCCGCCGGCGGCGGCAGGAGCCAGACACTGCCGGCGGTCACCGCCAATGCCGCCAGCTCGACCGCCAGCCATGCCGGGTTGATCTTCCCGCGGCAATGGTGGCACCTTCCGCCCAGCCACAGGAAGGAGAGGATCGGCACCAGCTGCCACGCGGCGAGCACATGGCAGCAGGACTCGCAGGCCGACCGGCCCGAGACCCAGTTCATGGAGCGGGGAATCCGCCAGCCGATACAGCCAGCCAGGCCGCCGGCGAACGGACCGGCAGCAACAAGCAGCATCTCCGACCGTTCGATCATGGCCGGTGGGCCCTACCTGAACTCGATCACCAGATTCTTGGTTGCCGCCGCACAGGCGGTGTTCACCGCCGCAACCGATCCGACGATCGTCGTCGCCGTCGCCGTGGCGGCAGTAATGGCCGCCGGAACTGCGGCCAGGTTGGCGGCCCCGGTAACCTGTTCGTGAAACCCGGTGCCGGACACGAAATCCGACAGGATCGCAATGCAGGCATCAGTGCGGGTATTGACGATCCCCATGGCCCAGCCGCCATCCCAGCCGCCGAGCGTGACGGCGCCGCCGTACGGCGTCTCTATGGCGGTTCCTCGCACGTAGTTCAGCGGGATCTCGCCGGCATTGACCAGAATGGCCGGAGCCAGCCCGGTATAATTGACATTGGACGCGTAGAGACCCCTGACCGCGCCGATGACGGTTTGCACGAGCTGCCGCGTCTGCAGCTCCCGCTGATTGTTGGTGAAGACCACGTAGAGCCCCAGCATGGAAGCAACGAGGATCGCGAAGCCGCCCATCCAGAATACCGCTTCCATGATCGTCAGCCCGCGCCGCCGGCACCGGGTACGCCGGCTGGCAGATGGCGAAGCCGTGTTGGTTGTGTCTGTCATGACATTGTCCTCGCTCGAGTTGGTGGGATGGCGGTGCCATCCCGGTCTGCCGATCGTCACACTCCCATCTGAACGTGTTCGATCAGCGAGAATATGGTGGATATCGTCCCGCCCAGGGTAATGCCGATCATCGCCAGCAGGGTGATCTGGAATCCGCGGGCGGCGGCCTTTGCCCGTGCCTCGGATTGTGCCACCCACCTGTCCAGATACTCCGAAAAGTTGCTCAGCCAGCCCGGTTGCTGGGCATAGGCGGCCAACGTGGCCGACAGATCGGTGGTCGGCCAGCCATAACCGGCCTTGAGGGCGGCGGCACCGATCCCCGCAGGGTCGTTCCCGGCCAGGCCGGCGATCCCCTGGACCCGACGCCTGACATACGGCCCCGACATCCTGGACAGGTCGAGCAGCCACCCGGTGGTCAGGTTCCGCCCCATCATTCCACTCTCGACCAACAGCACCAGGAAGGTCAGGCTCGACAGGATCCGGTATAGCGACCAGGGCGGGATCCGGTCGGCAAACGATCTTCCGACCCCCGACCAGCGGCGCAGCGACATGCTGATCCCGGCAATCGTACCGATCACTCCCGCCAGCAACAGGATCCACTGGTCGGCAAAGAATCCCGAGATCGAGGCCAGGATCCTGATATGGATCGGCAGCGTGGTCGGGTCGAGCAGCGGCTCGATGGCCGGAAACAGCCGCGTCCCCAGAATGAAGAACAGGACGCCGAGCGCCAGCAGCGTGACCGCATGACCGAACACCGCTGCCAGCACCGCGTTGCGGAAGGTCAACTGCGCCCGGGCCACTCTCGCCGCCCCCTGGTACATCGCCCTCGCCTCGATCTCGCCCTCGCCGGAGAACATCAGCACGTCGTTCTCGGAGGCGTAGAGCTTGGCCGACCGCATGATGGAGCCGCGCGACAGGTCGAGCCGCATCTGCAGCAGGATGTGCGATACCGATTTCTGCTTGCGGATGGTGAAGATCTCCGCCGCCGTCTCCAGGGCGCGGGCGTGCTCCATTCCGGTGCCGGTGAAATCCGCCATCAGCTGCCAGGCCTCGGCCCGCACCGCCAGGCCGAAGGCGAGGCGGTGCAGGTGATCCTCGATCCCGGCATGCGCCCGGCGCGCCGCCGGATGCGCTCGCTCGGCCGGGCTGGCCGCCGGCGAGCCAGACGGCTTGTCGCCCCGGCTCATTTGGCCGGCGCCCTGAACGGAGTGACCGTCGACAGGTCGGCCCGCACCGACGTGATCTCCAGCCCCGGGATCAGCGTCTTGTCGATCGAGGTGAAATCGGTGCCCTTGCGGATGGCGTCGAAAGGATCGAGACATCTATCGGCTACCATCCCGGCCAGCTTGGCCGGCAATGGCGTCCCTCCCAGGCCACCGGCATTGCGCGGGCACAGCCAGTGGTTCAGGGCGTCGAAGCTGTCCCGTCTTCGCACCCGCTCGAAATACCCCTCATCCGGCAGGATGACCTCGGCCACGGCCACCTGCCGGCGGTATCCGCACCACGCTGCCCGGGCCACCGGATCCTCGCTCTTCGGCCGGCACAGGCTGCACCCGTCCGGATTGCGCACCCGGACATTGTCGAGGTCGATCTCGAGGCTCTGGAGATGATCGCCAACCACTCCCACCCGGCCGTCTCCGGACTCCTCGAAGGGAATGGCGCAGCTGGGACACAGGAGCGGAGCCAGGGACTGCTTCATGAGCACCTCGATCGATCCCGGTTTGCACAGTTCTTCCGGAGCAATGCCCATCTCGATCAGGCGGAACAGGATGCCGTTGGCTGTCGATCCGTGGATCGTCGTCCATACCTGGTGACCGGTGTCGATGAATTGCAGCACCTCGGTGGCCGCATCTGCATCGCGAATCTCGCTGATGGCGCCGACATCCGGGTTGATCCTGACAAAATGCATGAGCGCCTGGCGGAACGCGATCGCCCGGTCCTCGGCCGAGCCGCTGGACTTGACGGGAATCTGCGTGATTCCGTCACCCCTGATCCGGTATTCCACCGGATCCTCGATGGTGACGATCGAGATCTGCTTGTGATGGTCGTCGTAGAGTTTCTGCAGGCAGCGGACCAGGGTCGTTGATTTGCCGTCGCCGGTTGCCCCGGCGACGATGATCCCGCCGGAGAGCTTGGCCCTGGCAACAGCCAGCGCCGAGGAAATCTCCTCGTCGAATCCCAGGGATTCCAGGGTGGCCGTCGCCTGCTGTGCCTCGTCGGAATAGAAGAGGCGCAGCACCATGTGGCCGCCCATGCCGGTGTCCACCTCGTGGAACCCGCGCTGGCCCCTGAGCTTCACCACGCCCGGAGGCAGCCGGAGGTTCGGCCGGCCGGGACTGACCGAGAATGACTGGAACTTGCCGGCCAGAGCCGTCGATTCGCCCGTGCCCTCGTCACGGGCGTCGAACAGCGCCGCCATGGCACTGGTGCCTTCCGACACCGTCCAGGCCATCCCCGACGTGAACTCGCGGCCACCAACCTTGACCCGGATCGTTGTGCGCGCCGTATCCTCCTTGATCTTCACGTCGGAGGCGCGGGCCATGGCGGCATCGCTGAGCACCTTGTCGAGCTTGGCCCTCGCCGTATCACCGCTCTGCGAGGTCTGCACCTGCTCCCTGGCCGACCCGTAGAAGTTCCGGATCGTTTCCGGCTCGGTGATCTCCTGGTCGGCCCAGACCGAGTCCGGAACGACTTTCAGTCGCACCAGCTCGGCGAGTGTCTCGGTGAAACACTTCCGGTAGCGATGCCCGCCGGCCACCACGAAGACCCGGCCGTCGCGGCTCACCGCCGCGATCTCGTGAAACTCCGCATTGTCGGTCAGGATGATTCCGTTTTCGAGAATCTTGACGCCGGACTTGCCGAGTTTCACCCTCCGCCTCCATCGCCTGCGATATCCTCGATGCCGTCCCGGCCGGGCTCGCCCATGGACGGTGCTGGTGCGCCGCCGCCGAACGGGGGAAGCCGGGTGGAATTGCCGGCGGCATCATCGATGACCACGCCGGCCGATGTAATGCTGACGACCGTCTGTCCGGAGGGAAGACGGTCGCCGATGGCGACCTCCCGGCGAGCCCCGTCGGGCGAGACGATCAGCGCCGTGTAGCGGCGCGAGTGGTCCCTCCCCGTCCACATCCAGCTCCAGCCATTGCAGCCGCCGCCGGCGGCGGCGGGCTCGTCGTCCAGGGCGGCCAGCAGCGCCGCGAAAATGTCGGCTGCCGGGACGGAGGCCTTCTCCCGGGGCCCTGGCTGCAACGGCGATGTCGCCGGTGTCGCCAGCACTGCTGGCGACGGCGTCGCTTCCGGCTCGGCCGCCGGCATCGGCTCCACTTCCGACTCCGCGCAGGCGAGGACAAGCGGCGCGACGTTTTCGCCTTCCATGATCGAGACCCGGGCCGCCGCCCGGGCCGGATTCTCGATCCCCAGCACCCTCCGCAGCTCGAGTTCGGCCTGGGCAATGGCCTGCAATCGCTCCTGGCGGGCGCGGCAGATCGCCAGCACCTCGGTCTCGACCGCCATCACGTCAAGCACGTCCTCGGCCCTGGACAGCGACGCATAGAGCTCGGAGAGCTGGCCAAGCGGGCAGGAGAACGCCGTCTGCAGGGTCAGATGCTCGGTGTCGCCGCCGACACCGAACAGCGGTGTCTGGGCCAGCACTGGCGGCGTGATGCACAGGGTGGACGCCGCAAGCAGTGCCGTCGCCCCGGTCGTTGTCATTGTCTTCCTCATGAGGAGGCCGGCTGCGATTCGGCTACCATGATGGTCTGCCGTGGCAGCAGCACGACCTGAAGGCCCTCGCGGCTGCGCGTAAACCGGTTCAATGAAATCGGCTGGCGCCGGTGCAACTCGACCAGCAGGCGCACCACCGTCGGCACCGATGCCGACGAGGTCAGCACGATCGTGTCATTCTCGATGACGATTTCCGCACCAAGACCGAGGAAAATGCCTTCGGTCTCGACCCGCAATTCCTCGAACACGGTCGGCTGCCCGGCACCGGCAGGTCGTAGCGGAACGTCGACCGGCCGCTGCAGCAGGATCGCCTGGTCATCGACACTCCACCAGCCGTCAAAACCGGCCAGGAGCTGCTTGGCCGCCGCCCGGGCCAACGTGCCGTCATGGCCGGCCGCCAGCGAGAACATGCGGTAGGCCGAGCCTCCGGCGAAGGGAACCTGCAGGACATGCGGATCATCCATGCTGCTGGTCGTGCAGCCGGATGATTCGGTCTGCCAGCCTGGAGGCACCGGCCAGGGCTTGCGCAGCTCTTCATGGCAGTTGGCCAGGAACAGGTCGATCGGTGTCTCGAAGGCCACCATCCGGGTCTCGCCTTCCCGGTTCAGCCTCGAGAAATAGAACTCGTCGGCCGCGGTCCAGCCGCCGAACAGCACCATGCCCAGCGCGGCCAGGCCACCGGTCGCCCGGGCCAGCCTTGGCATGGCCCTGACCTCGAATACCGGCACCAGCTCCGGATTCGCCGCGTCCTCCTCGTCCAGCTGCCAGGACTCCACAGTCACCTGTACGTCTCTCAGCACCCCTCGGGAGGCGTAGAGCCGGGCGACCTCGCCGGGACGGCACTCCGTCTGCACCCAGGCATTGAGCGCATCGACATCCCGGAATGACATTTCATGCCGGCCGGGCAGCGGCTCGCCATCGGCAAGGATCGCCGCCCAGTAGAGCGATTCCGAGGATTTGGCCACCGCAATGACCGTCGCCCCCTGCCATTCGGACTGGAGCGGGTTGATCCCCAGCGAATCGGCAATGAGTGCTGCCAACGGCACCATCCCGGCATGCTGCCTTTCGGCGGAAGTGGCATACACGCCTCGCCATCTGACAGCAACCGGCGGTCCGCTGATTGGCGGTGGCCCCTTGCTCTGCCATCGCAGGCCGAACACCGCATTCCAGCCAGCCCAGCCGCAGACCCGGCCTGGCTGGGCCAGGCCGGGCTCGACCGCTGCCGGCCGCGGTCGTTTCCGGCCGCGTCGGCCTGGCCGGAATCGCTTGCGGAAGAACGTTCCGAGGCGGGACTTGCCCGCCTCGGAAGTGTCCGCCTTGGTGAGCGTTTCAGAACCCGGCGTCATGTCGTCGCCCGGTCACGGGTATTGCCGAGGCCTCGGTCAAAATCCGAATCCGGGTCCTGAAAAATCTTCATCCTCGATTTCGGGTTCCGGGTCCGGCTCGATGGACGGACCGGCATCCTCGGGCTGATTCTCGTCCCTCGACAATGATTCCGGGACCTTGCCGGCCATGAGATCGGCCCGATTGGCCGAAGCCTCCTGCGCCATGCCGCGCGCGAATTCCGGGGCATTCGGGCATCCGGGAGTTGGAACGGCGGCCATCCGCACCCCGCTGCGCCGATGCAGGGCCGAGGCGATGGCGATCGAATAGAGCTCCCCTTCCCTACCCTCGATGCCGGAGCGCACGACGAGCTGTCCCGGGGCGAAGCCCAGAACCAGCTTTTTCTCATCGATCCAGGCCGAAGCGGCGGCCGACGAGGAACGTGCGGCCGCCGGAACCTCGACCCCCCGTTCATCGGCAAGCCTCTCCACGAAGTCGAGTTGCGCCTGGGAGGCCGGCTGGTCAACCTTCAGGTTTCTTGGATTGTCCATCCGGTCGGAGGGGTGAATCTCGGCCGCCTTGAATTTCCTGGACCCGGTATTCATCCGTTTCCCGGTGCGATCTTCAAAGGCGCTGAGCAGCTGCGACTGCGTTTCGCCGCCGATGGAGACGCTCCGGGCCGGGATGACCTCGATCGTTGCCGTTCCGGCTTTCTCGACCCTGGCGGCTTCCTCGACCTCGGCGCGCATGCTCTCCGTAGCCTCGCCCGCAACCTTGTCCGCGGGCATCATCCCCCCGTCCTCGTTCCGCCTGGAGCGGACATGTTTGTGCAGCGTTTCACCTTTCGAAGAAGAAAAGCGGACAATGGCGTAGCCGGAGCCAGGACCGTCCTCCTCGAGCACCGACCGAACGGATGCCTGCAGCCCGTCGACATCGGACACGGTTTCGGCCCGGTCGACCTGCACGATGTCGCAGGAGACCTTGACTTCACCGGTGTCATCAAACCTCCGGCGGCTGACGGTGATATACCCCTCCAGGATGTCAGCCGGGCCGCCGGCCTTCTGGTCGGCCACCGGACCAGAGCCCAGCAGGAACCAGGACACGCTTGCCTTGCCATCCTCGATCGTCAGATTGTCGCCGATGATCGTGCTGCCGGGCTCGACTTCCATCGGGCTCTTGGAGACGGCGCCAGGCAGGCCCAGGAGATCCTTCCTTGTCGGTTGCCGTTTGGCGTGCTTCGGATCCAGTCGCAGCTCGAGCGGCCAGGGGCCATTCTCGACTCCGAGCGCCGCCGCCGCGTTGGCCGGCAACTCGACCATGACCGTTTCCTGCTCCTTGTCGACTTCCGCCACCCGCAGGATTGCGGACGCGCAGGAAGGCGGCCGCTTGTTGCGCCGGGCCTGGTGGCCCCTCTTCAATGCTTCAAATCCCATCACTTCAACCTCTCATGATGTGCCACAGGCACCGCCTGTCGGCACCCTCCCCGTCACGATATCCGTCACCCGCATGCAGCCCCAAACGCCCGGATGGATTTTTTTTGCGGGACGGCCGCTCGAGGAACCGATCCATCCATTGCCGACCGGCGTCGAGGAAATCCGCGATACGATCCTTCCGGCGGCGAGGCTCGGTACTCTCAGTCGAGATCCTGTCGGCAAAAGCCGGTCTGGTGCGCCAGCAGCCGTATGCGGTCCTCGGCGATCCTGGCCGGCACCGGTGTCAGGCAGGATGTCCATGGCATCGCCCTGCCCGCCTCGGCCGCCTTTGCGTCACGGAGGCTGAGGCCCAGCCGCTTCGCCAGCCGCCGCGCCTCGGCCGCCGCCCTCAGCGATTGCTGGCCGTCAAGGGCGACCAGCAGCCGGCCGGTTTCACGCTGGAACCAGTAGCCGCCGCGGGGCCGTTCGCTGGCCACCGGCTGCCAATCCTCGATCGCCCAGAAATCCACCCGCCTGCCCTTGAGCAGGGCTGGCCGGATCAGGATGATCCGCTCCCATCCGGCGGCCTCCCTCATGGCTCGACACCTTGCGGATGCCGGGCCTCGACCTCCCTGGCCGGAGCCCGTCTTGCCGGTGCCGACATGGCCTGGAAGGTCGAGGGCGAGACCATCTCCAGCGCCGAGCGCGCCGCCGGCAGGCGCCAGACCGCCCTGGCCGGCTCGTCGATCCTGCCACCCCCGGGCACCAACTCCCGCCATTCCTGCCATAACGCGCGCGTCCGGCCCTGTTCCAGCGGATCGTAGCCGCAGATCTCCACCCAGGGGCGCTCGTCATCCGGCGTGCCCATCGCCAGCCTTGCTTCCTGCGTCGTCGTCCAGGCCAGGAAACGGCTCCAGTCCGGGTTCCGGGTCTGGCCGGGATCGTCCTGCATCTCCAGCAACTCATGCACCGCGTTGCGGAAAGGGTTTCCGGTCGCGTTTACCCTTGCGTTTCCGTAGCCGTGCAGCGCCCCGAGCGTGAGCAATCCATCACCGCCGACATGGAAGAATGCCGTGGCGCCGGTCCTGAAGGCCCGTCCGGCCGCGTCCGCGGTCCAGTCGGGTCCCGGGCCGATATGTGCCGCCGCCCCCTTTCCGTTCCAGCACTTCTTCCAGTATCCCATCGAGTCGCGGCCAATGCAGTGCCTCATGACAGAGCCCTCTTCGCGCATGCCCTCCCGGTTGCGGATGAAGGAAATCATCGCTCCGTTCGGCGTGACGATATCGCCGCTGAACGGGGTCTCCCAGCACCGGGCCTCCCAGGACGACGAGCCAGTGGCCACGCCCATGCCCTTGTCACCCCGGATCCCCTCGAGGGTCGTGAGCCGCGTCAGGCCCTGGCGGACCATGGTCGCAATCGCCCGGCAGGGCTGCTTCACCCGGTCCGGCACCAGCATCGCAATGGCGGCCTGGCGCAGGCAGGCGCGCAGCGGCTCGTTCCCGAGAATTCGCTGGCTGTCGGGAACCGCGCCGCTGGCGGCCACCGCCTGGCAGGTCACCGGCAGGATGATATCGCTGGCCAGGAGATCGGCGAGTTCGACGGCATCGACCACGGCCACGTTGAGAATGCGCCGATCCGGGAGGCTCCCTTCCGGCCAGTCGAGATCCTTCGCCAGGCCTTCATGCAGCGCCCGCCAGCTGCCGCCCGGCGGGCTGATGCGCCTGGTGTCGCTGCCCAGATGCGTGGACACGGGAAGCAGCATTCCGGACCAGATCGAGCTGCAGGATTGCCATTCCTCGTCGGTGGATGGCACCAGGTCGACCCCGCCGGCAGCAGTAGCCAGGCTGTCCAGCCACTTGATCGCTTCCTCGGTTTTCCAACTGCCGGCCAGCGGCAGTCGTCGCTGCCTGGTGACGCCGATCACGTCCTCGTCCTCGGTATGCGTGAATGCCTCGCCGAGTACGTGCTGCTCGGCCGTGCCGCCGGAGATCTTCCCGAGCCGGCGGATCCCGCCGGCCCCGAGCGCCGGCAGCATCTTCCGCAGGTGATCGGTCAGGGATTGTTGACGATCAACACAGGCCCGCAGGATCGGGTTGCGGGCGATGACGCCGGCAAAGAGCGGCATCGAATCGGCTGCCTGCCGGCGGATCGCTCCTTGTCGTCCCGGAGCCCCGTACCAGCGCACCGAGGTCAGGTCGGCATCGGAAGGACAGGCCGCGAATGCCGCCAGCCCGGCGGCCAGATCAAGTCCCTCCTCGTTCAGCCACCTCCTGAAGTTCCAGCCCTGCCTGGCAAGCTCGTCCTCCAGTCCGTCCGGCACCGCATCGAGCGAAAACTCGGCCAGGCAGACACGGTGAAACTGGCCGGTGGCAGCCCAGACCTCGTAGTCATGGGTCTGCCGGAAATTCAACTCGCCGACGAGACGGTCCTCCTTCGGACCGCGCATGGCGTCAATGGCCAGCGGATCGAGAGGGTCCATCGGTCTCGCCGGGCGGTCGAGGTGCCACATCGAAACCGCCATCTCGGCCGATGGCGGGTTCGGCGCCACCGGCAGCACCCGCGCTGCCCTGACCGACAGCCAGCCGGGCCGGGAGGGGTCCGCCACCAGCAGAAGCGATCTCATCCTGCCTTCATGCTCTCCCACGCCCGGTCCCGAAAGGACCGCAGCATGGTGCCGGGCATTCACACCGATGGTCAACACGCCGCCAACTCCGACTCCATCTCGCGCTCGGCCTCTTCAGGCGGGTAGTCCGCCGCCGAGATCGACCATCCCGGCATCTCCAGCGCTCGCCGTTCGAGCATCCCGGCCAGTTTCAGGGCATCGTCCCGCTCGAGAAAGACCGTGCGCGGGCGGCCCCGGTTGGCGGACGGCCTGTCGGGCATCGGCTCGTCGAAGGCCGTCTCCCAGATCGCCGCTCCCGTCTCGCCGGACCAGAATTCCTCGGACCGGCGGTCATGGGCCGGCAGCGACACCACCGTTCCCGGCCTCTCCATCCCCGGAACGGCGCTGATCACGACATCGCCGCCAGACCAGCGCACCCTGGCGGCATCCAGGGGGTCCGGACCGCCGAGAGCGGCCTTGAGACGGCTGACAAGCCCGCCGGCGGGCAGCGGCGCAAATTCCCGGACCCGGGTCCGGGCCATCTCCTGTCCTTCCGAACTCCACCACCGCCGCATCCAGCCAGGCGCAAGAAGGCTGCTGGCCGGATGGCGGTCGACCAGGGTGCAGAGCCGCCGCGCAGCTGCCATCTCCTCCTGGTCGTCGAGTTGGAACGACATGACCTGCCGCCTCCGGACGGATTTCCTGTCCTTGCTGAACTCCGCCAGATCCTTCCCGGCGGCGGTGCGATAGATCTCGGGACCGGTGCCCACGTCCCAGAAACTCTGCCGCAGCTTGTCGGCCATCGACGGCAGGGCGATTCTCAGGACCGGACCGTCCTCCATGGTCATGTTCATCCGGATCAACCAGGATCGGTATTTCCGATCCGTATTCGCCTTGCCGTCTTTCATCTCCTGCTCGGCGCTGGGCAGCCTGAGCGAGGCGCCGGGCGCCGCGCCGACGCAATCCGCTGCCGCGTCGAGCATGGAGTTGGCGCTGATCCTGAAGGGCAGTCTCTTGAGATCCATGTGCTTGGGATCGGAGTTGACGGCAGCGCGGCGCGAGGTGCCGCTCTGATCGTTGAAAGTGACGACGCGGTAGTGTCGGCTGGCTACGGCGTGAGATGACATGGCACCTCCGACCGACAACAGGTCACCTGACAGGACCTGCACCGCCCGGCGGTTGCCGGCGGTTGCCAGGGTGTCGAACCTGTTGGCGACCCAGTGAACATCATCGTCGAGGATGTTCATCTCCCGCGGCCTGTAATCCTCCTTGATCAGCGCCGCTGCCGACCAGGTCTGGAATTCGCCATCACCAGGTGCGATGCAGCGGAAACGATGCCCGTACGGGCGGTCGGCCATGAATTGTTCCGGTGGCAGATACTCGACAACCACCAGCGGCTCGATCGAGCCTCTCGGCGGCCACATGACCCGGCCGGGCTCGAATGTCTCGAGCATTTCAATGAGCGGCCGGAGCTTGTCGGCGGGGATGGTCCTGGTCACCTCGTGCCAACGGGCGGTCAGGTCGCGCGCCATTCTGCTGGAGGCGACCAGCCCGCCGCTGTCGCCCTGGATTGCATTCATCGCCGCCGCCGTGACCGCGGCGGCGGGCAGCCCGGGCGGCCGCCGCCAGATTCCGGTCGAGAGCATGAGCGGACGATGAAACACCGAATCCTCGCGGCCAGCGGTCTTGTTCTCCTCGCCAGTCGCAAAGGGCTCGGTGGATTCAATCTCGACATAGCCGTCCAGCGACGGCACCGTGAGCGGATTCACTCCCCTCGCGTCGGCTTCGGCCAACTGCGAATCGTATTCGGCGGTGATCAGGTTGAACAATCGTACCTGCTCATCCTCGGGCAGCAGGATGGCACGGGTGAATATCGACTTCGCCAGGTTGGGCCTGTCCGGCCGAAGGTCGAGCCGGCGGGCAAGGACAGGATCGGCGTTCATCACCTCCCGGCACGCCTCCTGTCCGATGCCGTTGAACAGGTCCGGCACGTCGCGCGCCAGGGCCGGATGATCGCGGTTGCCATCGAGGATGGCCCCGCAGGTCCTCAACTTCCTGTTGTTGCCGGCCAATAGCCGCTGCTCGGCCAGGGTATCCGTCGACAGGGTGATGAAATCCGGGATCGCCACCTGGTCGTAGCGGTTGCCCCGCCCCATCGACTGCAGGTGACGCAGCACGTCAAGCGGCAGTTCGAGCTGGAGAATCGTTCTCGGACGCTGGTCGGCGAACCCGGCACTGGCATGATAGGAGGCGCCGGTACCGCCAGCCTCGTTATAGATCAGTACATCGATCTCGCCGGCATTGTATTGTCGGCCGATCTCCTGTTTGTGCGGCTTGGCGCGGCGGACCACCTCGCCGCCGGCATCGATGCAGAACTCCCTTCCCGTGATTTCACCAGAGCTGATTCCCGCCCGCTGCAGGCCATCCCGCAATGCATCGCCGGGCGATACCGGCAGCCCGGCCGGCATGGCTTCAACCGCCTCCGAAACCTCTCGCCAGAGATCACGGATCCTGCCGCTGTGATCCCGGAGATCGAGACGGTCGCCCTCGACCTCGATCCCGCGAATGCGATCGATGCGGGCCAGGCCGGTCACGAGGCAACTCCTGGCGGCGATGGCGCGCAGGTGGTCCCGGAGATCGAGCGGCCGGTCCTCGGGGGGCACAACCTCGCCATTGCAGACACGCTCCATGAAAGTCCCGGCCGTCGATGACATGGAAATCATCGGCTTGCGGCCCTTCCGAATCTCGGTCTCCGCCAGCCGCACGGCCTGGGGCACCTTCAACGCCACCAGGGTCGCCCGGGCGATCTGGTCCAGCGGGCCCCCGAATCCGCCGGTCATCATGGCCTCGAGAGTTTCGGCCGCCGGCCGGAAGCCGCCTTCCGCCCGCTCCTCGAGATGGTGACAGGCAACCCGGTACCACCGGTTCACGCCCCGGGACAGATCCATCAACCTTTCGGCCAACACGGCAACCTGCCGCATGGCCTCCCGGTTGAGCGCCGACTCGGTCTCGCTGGGCGTGTCCACGCTGTACGGCACCAGGCCGGTATCGTGATCCCGGCGCAGCATGACACCATCCTCGGTGAGCATGGTGATGAAACTCTCCTGGGCCGTCTCGCCCACCAGGCCCAGCGATCGCTGGATCCGGCCTTCGAACCGCGGCAACTCCTGCAGTGATTCGGGCATCAGATGGCGGTAGAGATCGACCCCGGCCGCAGAGCGCATCGCGGTCGCGGTCGCGAACGCCACCCGGCCGGCATTGGCAATGCCGGTCCGCATGGTCATCCCCAGGTTCGAGAGCGGATTGATGGCCATTTGTGATTCGTCGAGGATCACCATGGTGTTCGGGTCATCCGCCACCTCGGCAAACCATTCAGCCCCCCGGCGCTCGGCAGGCGTCTTGCCGAGATCGCCGGGTTGAGCCATCTGCAGCGAGGAGTAGGTGCAAACCACGAACCTGGCGCCGTCGGGGAAGGCGCGCGATTCGAGGATTGCCCGTCGCTCGGCCCCGCCGGGGGTGTGCGCGTCATGCATCTCGGGCATGTCGTTGCCCAGCAGCACCGGTCGTTCGGTCACGTCGAGTGCATTGGTGGCCCTGAGGTCCCGCATGACGTCGCCGGCGACATTGCCCAGCGTCATGTAGACCACCCGATGATCGGGATTCCGTCGCAGCCAGGAAATTGCCATTCCGGCACATGCCCGGCCCTTGCCGGTGCCGGTCTGATCACCGAGCAGGAAAGCCCGGCCGCGCAGATACGCATCTTCCGCCATGGCAATCGCATCGATCTGTTCCGGCGAGTAGCGGGCCTCGAGACCCGCCGGATCGGTACCGAGGATCCTGGCCGCGAAATCATCGACCGGACCGCGACGGGTCACCAGGTTCCGACCGGCAATCGAGGCCGCCACCTGGTGCGACCTGGCGATGGTGCACCTGGCCTGGCCGAGTCGCGACATCGGAACGTAAGGAGCCTGGCGCGCCTCCGAAGCATCCTCTCCAGCCAACCGGGCCCGGCCGCGGATGGCCTCGTCCAACCAGCGCCGCAGGTCACCAGTCACCTCGCCGCGAATGACCCGCATTGCCTGCGGTGGCGGCTCGGCCAGCCTCTCGGGTCGCAACTGGCCGGCGGCGATCAGCGTCATGCCGTCCGGCTCGTCCGGAACCGCCAGGGCCGGCAGGTGCAGCACCGCCTCGATCCCGCGCCGGCAGGCGATATTCCTCAGGGCGTGCTCGATGTCCGGATGGTCCGGATCGCCGGGAAGCATGCCGAACACCCGGCCCGGCGCATCCTCGGTCTGCTCGTCCAGCAGCCGCGCAGCGGCGGAAATAGCCATTCGCCTGGCATCGACGATCCGGTTGATGGCATTCTCGTCGCCAAACAGGTCTCCCCAGGCCGAATCGGCCGGCGGCCCCACCAGTCGACACTCCCTCAACGCACCAGCGGCACCGGCCACGGCGGCTGCCATCGACAGCGACGGATCATCGTCGGTGCCGCGTCGCAACGCCGGTATCGCCCGCTCGAGAGCCGTCGCCTCGACCCATTGCGGCCGGCCGCCTTCCGCAGTCGGTGCCAGGCTGGCCGCCCGCATTTCCGCGAGCAGGAGATCCCGCGATTCGGCGGGATCACCGGTCCATGGCCGGAATGACGGCCGCCGGCCCGGGTCCACCAGCGCCGCCGCCAGCGCATCCAGTTCGTCGCCGTCCAGTGCCAGTTGCCCGCGGCTGGCGCGGCCGACCAGGTGCCCGGCCAGGCCGTTCCACGCCTGCCTGGAGCCGAAACGCAAGGCCCGCTCCGGCCGGTGGGCAATTTCATCTCCCAGCCAGCTGTCCTCGAATCCCGCCCCCTGGCGCAGAATCCATCTGCGCCCCTCATGCTCGCGAATCTCCTCGCCGACCTTGTTGAGGCCGAGCGGCACGGCGGCATTCGGGCAATCCGCGAGTTCGTAGCGGCGACGAATCCCGGCGTCGCTCAACTCCTCCAGCTTGCCGCCCAGTGCCCGCCAGCGGCGGGCCGGAACCGGTGGCGGCCCCCTTCCGGCCGCCACCCAGGTGCCCGCCATGACACCGGCCTGCTTCCAGGCCGCCCGGTCGAGGCCGGGATCCACCTTCCCCACGGTACGCACGACATATTGCAGTTCATCTGCGGCGCGGCGCCGGAAGAACAGCCTGATTGGTGCCCTCGAGGGAAAAACCCACCAGCGTGCCATCGCGGATTTCCTCTCCTACATGTCCAGGGATTCGCTGTCCGGATCCGGTTCGGCCGGCCGTTGGACAGTCGCATCGACGGGAATTGCGATCTTGCCGGCGGTCACCTCGCCGCGAACCGTCCTTGACACCGCCCTGTCCGGCCAAGGCTCCGCCATCATCATGTAGACCCGAGCCACTTGCTGGTTGAGTTGCGTCAACTCTTCAGCCGTCGGACATTCCGACGGATCGACCATCGGGATAGCGACCTCGCCATCCGGCGCAAAAACGACGTTGCGGTCGGCCGAGGGCCAGGAATAGACGTAACAGCCGCCGAAATCCTTCACGACCATGATGTCGTGGCCGTCGATGTCCCACATGTCGACCTCGGGCCGGTAGCTCCCTCCGAACACATCCGCCAGGATATTCCTGCACTCGGCGGCCACCTGCCGCAGCCAGTGGCTCTCGACGGAGTCAAGCAGCGCCGGACCTCCCCGCCCCTCGGCCGATTCCTGCAACCGGGCACTGATCGTCTCATGGACTTCAGGCGGCGCAAGACCGCAGATGATCTGCTCGACCGGCGTCCTGGTCAACGGCGCAAACAGTCGTCGGACCAGGGTATCGTTGCGTCGTGAAAGCGTGGATGCAGCCGAGGCCGATGCCGCGTCCTTCATGAACATGCCCCGGAACCGCGAGCCGGAATCAACCCCCATCCGCGCCGCCACATCATGGCCGAGAATCTCTGCCAACCCCCTCTCCGGCGGCTGTTCTGCCTGGACGCGGATGGCGTGATCCAGGGGGCCGGTCTCGTGATCGTGATCGGCGCCGGCCAGTGCCAGGCTTCCGGAGAACTGTGCAAGCTCCCGTCTCAGCTGGCTGGCGGCGCAATAGCGGGTGACCATGTCATAATCGATCCCGGTCGGCAGTTCGGCCACCTCGACCCGGTCGGCAATCCGGCAGCAAAGGAACTGCGCCACCAGCCCGGTGGAAAGGTCGGCCTCGGAATTCACCTCGAGTGCCGCACCGACCCGGGTCAGAAGCGCGTTGATTTCCGTGACCCACGCCATGGCGGCCGGCGCTGCCTGGTCATCGGTCAGGGCCAGTGTCCGGAGAGCGTCCCAGCCGGTCACGGTGAAGGGATCGACCCGTATTTCCGGCCGTTCCTCGCCGTCGGGAACATCGGCATATCGGGTCGTCACGGTCAGCATGAAGTCCGGGCCGTGAAACTCGTGCGGCCCCCAGATCTCCGGCCGCTGGTCGTCATCCTTCGGCACGCAGAGCAGCGAGCCCGGAATGCAGTCGTATCGCCGGGCCAGCTCCAGGAGCTGGTTGTCCTGGTGATTTCCTGATTCGCGGATGAAATCCATCCAGCACTCGAACTCGTCACCCGTCTCCGGATCCACCAGGCATCCCTCCAGCCGCAGCTGCGGCGGGAGTTGTTCACTGTCCTTGAGGTCGATTTGTCTTGGCATTCCCATGTCTCCTGCTGATCCCGGCAGCACCTCGATTCCCGCTGCCCCTGTCATCCTAGGCTGCGCCCGCATGCAGCGCGAAAGACAATCGGCAATTTCGGCAATTTCGCCTGGCATGCGCTTCCGGTGGATAATGCGAAGACCGGATCAGCAGGAGGACGGACCCATTCACTCTCTCATCAAGCTTGACTTCAACGCGCATCCGGACGGCCGAGCCCGCGCCGAAGCCGTCGCCGCCCATATGCTGGAATACCTCAGCGGCCTCGAGCAGGCCGGCCACATCGAACGATCGGCCATGGAGGACTGGACGGAAGAGGCGGTTGAATCGGTCATGGCCGCGGTGGCGCGCAGCTGGCGCATTCCGGACCCGACGGGAAACCCGGGCTCATCTCGGCCGAGCGCGTGGGACGGCCCGGGTTACAACCAATGGCACGAGGTGGTCGGTATCCTGTCAGACGAGATCGCGGCGCTGACCATGTTCACCCCGGCCGAGATCGGCCGGTTCTGCTCCCCCGGCCCCGATGGAGCCTGGCACTTGCAGCGGACGGTGCAGGAAAAACTGCTTCGGGTGCAGGGATCAGCCAGCTGGCCTGGAAAGTGGCGAAGCCTGCGCCGGCGTCTGTTCATGAAATGTTCGTGGCAAGGCGGCACCGGGCTGAATCCGAATGCCGGCTGGACGGATTGCAACACGGCAACAGGCAGGCTCGCACGTCATCTGGAGGCACATCCTGGCGCCAGCTGGCTGCCGGGCCTGCTGAGAGAGCCATCCTCCTTCGGCCATGGAAGGCTGGCGCTGGTCGAATACCTCTACCCGGGCCGCAAGCATGCCGGCCAAGTCGCTGCCGGAATCATTCCCGATGAAGCCGTGCTGCGATTGTCCATCCAGTTCATGCACTGCGTGCGGGCCGGCCAGCGGCCGTCGACCGTCGGCTTCTGTATCTTCGACCAGGAGGAGCATCTCTGGCATTTCCGTGAGGTGACACCGTCGATCGAAAACGCGATTCAGGCCGAGAAACGTGCCCGGGAGGCCTGGCGGGAGCACGTCCTGACCGGCAGGGCTCCGCTAGCCAGCGTTCCGACGGCCAGGCAACGGGTTGGCCCTCCTCCAGCCGCGGAGTCGGAAACACTGGCCACCGCCTGGATCGCCGCCATGGTCGTGGCCGCCAGCAGGGAGCACGAGACGAGGGCAAGGGGGGCGCTGGAGGAATTGCTCAGGCGGCAGCTGCCGCCCGCTGGCCGCACGACCCGGACACAGGCGCTGTCCGGTCTGTGCCATGCAGAGTTGAACCGGACCTGTTCGGCAGCCGAGCTGGCAGGGCTCGGATTCGACCCGGACGAATTCCGCGCGGCAAGTGGCACGGCCTGCGCCGCCGGCCTGCTGGCAGCGATCGAACATATCCGGGTCCAGCTGGCCACCAAGGTGGAGAAGAAGGAAATATGGGACGCGATCGGCCGCCTGCTCGACAAGCCGCCGACCGAGGCAGGGCCCATCGATCCGGACAAGGCAATGAAAGCCCTCGGCGAGCGTGTCAGCGAGTTGGCCGGGACATCACTGCGGCTGAAAACCGACGATCGGAAGCGTCGGGAGGTGATCCAGGGCCGGATCGGCCTGGCGCTCGAGGCCATCATCAGCGATGCGGCGGTCGAGCTGGTGCCGGATCTGCGTGATGCGCCCGCGGATGGTGGCGGAGATTCCGCTGCCGCGCCGGCTGCGTCGTAAGGCGGGAGCCAATCGACCCGGTTGCAGCCGGATTTCCATCGTCGGCACGGACACCGGCGGAAGGCAGGTTGCCATCACCGCTCGACAGGCACCGCCATCATGCCTGACCGCTCCAGCGACGCACCCGTCCTGAATCGATGTGCACGAAACCGTCATCGCGGTACCGGCCGACACCGCCGACCTCTAGGTGTTCCATGTAGTCCGCGAGGCGCTCCACGCCGATGCCGGGAATCCGGATGTCCATCGCTCGTCCGTACATGTGGAAGCTGTCCCTTGCGGCATTCGGCAGCGACGCATTTGTCCGCGGAGTCCGGTAACCGGACAGCAACTCGACCACACCTGCCGAGCCGGACGTCACGGCATCATGAGTGGCGGCTGCCAGGGACCAGTACAAGCGCACGCAGATCTTCACCCGGATGCTCTCCCGCCAGTCCCTGACGAACCATTCGAGCGAGTTGAGAGCAGCGTGATCGTAATGGCCCGCAGCGGTGTTGAAAAACCAGCCGGACCAGTTCTCCCCCGTGTGTGGGCAGACCATCTCCAGTCGCGGCGGGACAGTGCCGATCATCTGGTCCAGCAGGCTTCGAGGTCGGGCCGGCGCTGGCGGCCAGGGCGGAATATCCGGCCCTGGCGGATTGTTGCTCGCCAGGGCCGGACCGGCAAGCCAGGCAGCCGAACCTGCCAGCAGCTGCCTGCGCCCGATCATCATTGGCCGGTTGCCTGCCGGAGCTCCGGTTGAGTCCGGATCTCGTCGTTCGCCTGCTCGACATCGCCGTAGAACAGGCCCATTCGTGCCACGGTCGAGAGCGGGTCCGGGGAGCCGGCCTCGCCAAGAAGGTGCAGCAGCCCCCTTGCCGCGACCGCGGTAACAGCAATTTCGCCGCCTGCATCGAGCCATCCATCCAGCCGGATGTCCGCTACACCCGAATCGAGCCGGGCCGTGTAGCGCCGGCGATCACCGGTCGGACGCTCGAGACCCAGGGACAATGCCAGTGGCGGCAGTGTCAGCCCCCGCAACTCCTGCAGATGCCGGAAACGGCCGATCAGTTCCGGCGAAGCCGCCATGCGCCGTGCATTGATGATCAGGGCTCCGCCAGGCCCGGGGCCGAATTCCAGGGATTCGACAACCAGGGCCATGGCCGGCCCCAGTGCCGCCGAAAGTCTTTCGATCGCCAGCTGGTTGCCGTCGAAGGCAATCCCGTCGGCCGACAGTCGCATGGGCTGACCGGACTTCATGCCCGGGACCGACATCCTCCCGGTGATGCCGGTCACGCGGATCGAAATTCCGGCATCCTCCTGGATGGTGACCGCCACGGAATCGGCTGCCATCGTCCCGTCGAGAGGGCCATGCCGGACATTGATGCGGAAATCCTGCCCTTCCAGCTGCATCCCGTCGGGAGCGGTCTCGAGGCGGAAATCCGTCGCCGACAACACCGGGTCATGACCCTGCCAGGCCTCGATCCGCCCGGCCAGGAACCGGCTGCCCTTCTCCCGGACGGCTTGTGTCCATCCATCGGCCGAGACCAGCAGCCAGGGAGTGCCGCCTTCCGTCTCCAGGCAGAAAATCTGGTCAGAAGGAGAAGAGTGATCGCCGCCCCCCGCCGCGACCTGGCCATCCAGGTGCAGAGGTCCCGGATCTGTCAACCCGGCCGCGGCAGCGAACAACTGCACCGCAGTGGCGTCAATCAAGGGCCCGTCCGGCCTGTCGGCACCCTGGCTGTCGGCACAACCGGCCACCACCACTAGGAAGGCCGACCAAGCGAGTGTCCTGAGCATTGTGTCCTCCATGGACAGGAATTTACCGGCGATGGGTAGAACTCTCAACGATGATGATTGTCAGGCCGCGCATGAAACCGATGGGTTGGCGGCCAGTGACGAGCGTTTCCGGGTCGACTCCGGCTGTGTGCAGAATGACACACGTAAACGAGTGGACGCCCCCTCCGAACGGCGTCACAATGCGCCAGAGAAAACGCCAGACCAACCCACGCACCTTCGGTAATAACTAGCTTGCCAGAAAACACACCAAGTCATTGACTCCATGTGTTTAATCGTGGTGTTTTCGCCGCGAAGATCGAGGCTGAAATCCCGTTTTCAGCCCCTTTTGGCCCAATTCGGGCCGATTTGCACACTTCTTCGCGAGGCAAGGATGAGACAGGTACGCAATCCGCAGATGACACTCGGCGAGGTCCGCATCGAGGACATCAGGCTCGATGGCAGATCCGGGGACGACATCCCGGCCCTGCTGCTGGGACTGCAGCATCTCTACGCCGACGGGCATTTCCGCTCCCGGCTGTTCGCACTCCTCGACGAGCACATCCTTCCCGGCATCGACAGGAAGGTCGGCCGGCCGGGCATGGAGATGTGGCGGATCCTCGTGATGGGGGTGATCAAGCAGGGTCTCGGGTGCGATTTCGACCGTCTCCACGAGCTTGTGAACGAGCACAGGACCTTGCGCCGGTTCCTTGGCCATGGGGATGTCCGGGACGATTACCGCTACGGCTACCAGAGGCTGGTGGACAATGTGAGCCTTCTGCGCCCCGAACTGCTTGTTGCGGTCAATGATCTGGTTGTGGAGAGCAGCCATGCGGTCGCGAGAAAAAGCCTGGCGCGCCCTTGGTCGGGCGCTGTGACAGCTTCGTGGTCGAGACCGACGTGCACTATCCGACGGATGTCAGTCTCCTGTGGGACGCGATGCGCTGCCTGATCCGGGCGGCGGGCCGCGCGGCGGAAGAGAGCGGTGTCAGCGGCTGGCGCCAGTGGAAACACCTGACGCGGCTGGTGCGGGGGTTGTTCCACAGGGTGCGGGCAACGCGGCGGGCGCGTCCGGAGCATGTGGAGGCATATCTTGCGCGCTGCCTCGAGCTTGCCGCGCGCGCGGAGGCGGGCCTTGCGGATCTGGCCGCGCATGGGGTGAAGGCCTGGGAGATCGTGGAGATTGAAGGCTATATCGCGCACGCGAAGCGTCAGATTGACCAGGTGGAGCGCCGTCTTCTCAAGGGCGAGACGATCCCGCACGACGAGAAGGTGTTCTCGATCTTCGAGCCGCACACGCGCTGGATCGCGAAGGGCAAGGCGGGATGTCCGGTGGAGCTTGGCGTTCCGGTCTGCATCCTGGAGGACCGGCACGGCTTCGTCCTGCATCACCAGATCATGTGGGAGGGCAGCGATGTGGACTATGCGGTCCCGATGGTCGAGGCCGCCCAGGCGCGGTTTCCCGACCTCCGCGCGGTGAGCTTCGACCGCGGCTTTCACAGCCCCGAAAACCGTGTCCGCCTCGACGGGATGCTCGACAACAATGCGCTGCCGAAGAAGGGCCGCCTCAACGAAGAAGGGCCGCCTCAACAAGGCGGAGCGCGAGCGCGAGCGGGGTGACGGGTTCGCGGCGCTGCGCCGTCAGCATCCGGTTCATGATCCCGACCCTGCGAGCACGCCGCCCATGGCCTCCGCCGCATCGCGCATCGCGGCCCCGGCAAGATGCGTGTATCCGAGCGTGGTGGCGGTATCGCTGTGACCCAGAAGACGGCCGATGACCGGAACGGTCTCGCCGGCCATGATGGCGATGCTGGCATAGGTGTGACGGGCATCATGCAGCCGTACATCCGCCAATCCGCCACCGGATCGCACACGCCGCCAGAATTCTTCCAACGAACTCTTCGAGACCGGGACACCGGTCCGGCGTGAGGGAAAGATCCAGCGGGATGTCCTTGGCAGCCCGGCCAGCACCTCCCGGGCCGGCGATGACAGCCACACGGTGCGGGGGCCGGTCTTGCTGTCACGAAGATGCAGATGCCCGCCGCGGCAGTCCCGCCAGAGGAGGGTCCGAATCTCGCCATGCCGGCAACCGGTCAGCAAGAGCAGTCTGACTATGGCCACCGGCAAGGGTTTGTCCGTCTCATGACGGGAGAGAATGCCACCGAGACGCCGCAACTCGGCTGTCGAGAGGAAACGCTCCCGTCCCTTGCGCCGGTGGCGCCTGATGCCTGTGCACGGGTTGCTGCCCTCGGGACGGTAGCCGTGGATTTCGGCCCGGGCCATGATCACGGGCAGGACCGGTGCCGGACGATCGGCGGCGGCCGGCGTTGCACTGAGGGAGGCATGCCAGTCCCGGACATCCCTCCCGGTGATGTCGGCGATCTGCATGTCCCTGAACCAGGGCAGGATCTGCTTGCGCAGATGGTGTCTGTTGACCTTGCATGTGGAGGGCTTCCAGCGCCGGGAATGGCGACGGAACATGTCCTCGGCGACCACCTCGAACAGGGTCTCGTCCGGCGATGCCACGATCGGGTCTCCTTTCCGTATGGCAGCAAGGACCGCCCGTGCCGCATCGCGTGCCTCCTTCGCGCCCTCCTGCTCCGGATCACCGATGATCTTCCAGATGCGCCGCCCGTCATGTTGTGCATGAATGAAGAAACGCCGCCGTCCCGAGGGCATGATCCGGACGCCGAAGCCTTTCAGGGCCGGGTCACGAAAATCCCGCGCTGACCGGGCGGGCTCGAGGGCCCTGATTCGTGCATCCGTCAGTCATACTGTCGTCATGATATTCTCCCTGCATCCAGTTGCAGATGCAGGGAAACCGGTCCGGAATGCCTGCCGCATCTGCGGGTTGAGGAAGAAAAAGAGACGCTATATCATGGTGTTAGAACCGAAGGTGCGTTTCATGGTGTTGCTTCCTTGTCTGGATTTCACACCCCGAGCCTGGCGCTCGAGGGAAGCAACGCCGACCTCTTACCGGAGTTTCAACATCGGTCGGGACATCCCCAGGCCATCCTCGGTTCCGTGATGGACGAAGTCATAGGACCAGACATGGTCCCGGCAGGCCGGCCCCAGGCGGATGCATGAGCCGTCGTTCAACCAAAGACGCTTCTCCTCGGCTGTCTCCGGGGACCTTGAGCCCCTCGCGCTGCCACAGTCGTTCCACGCGCTTGTCATTCACCTGCCAGCCGGCATCGCGCAGCATGGCTGCGTGTTGTCCCGGGCGCGCTCGAGGAGGGATCGAAAATCCAGTTCGTCTTCGGTCAAGTGTTCGTCGGGTGAAAGCCTGAGCGCATGATGCAGCAAGGGACCAGTGCTGCTTACGGTGATTAGGTCATCTGGAACGTCTCGCTTTATCCTTAACGTGTCAATGAAAACGAGATGGCCTTCAACCACGTCGAACACGTCGAGCCTCAAGCTGTTTGGCCTCAAAATGCTTGGTTCGCCATCCAACATCAAGTCGGGGTAGAAAAGCCCAATTCCGAGAGACGTCTCGAGGTAGCGGTACCTTCCTAGAAACGCCTCAGAGTAGATGTATCCGTCAATGCGATGCCTTTCCTCGGAGTAGTTCAAATTCAGTACAACGTCGGACTCACTCGATAAGTCAAGATCTTCCATATTCACTACACCCTCCGGGAACGAGCTGTACATTCCCGTCCACTGATGCGCTTTGAGCCAATACTCTCGCGTCAAAGGGAATTCTTCGAGAAAATCGTTGAATTGCCCTGGGAGCTCAAGGACTATCAAGAAGGTGCCAACGGTAGTGGCCACAACGGTAGTGGCCACAACGAGTTTGGCCCAGCCGAATTGCCTGATCCGGCTCAAAATGGACGACTGCCTCGTGCGTGTCTTGTCATCATTTTCCGTCATATGGACAGCCTGGCATCAGGGTTGCCCGCGGCCAGTGCGTTCAACCAGTCAAGACAAAGCTCCCGCGTGCGATAGTTGCCGAAGGCTCGAATCTCTTCACGCTCAATGATCGGGAACGTTCCGTAGACATGGCGGACATCCTGCCGATTGGTGAGGCCGTAGAGATGAAAGAACACGGCGTCGAGCTTGGCTTTGAGGGCAAGGCGGCGCTCTTCGTTCCACTCGAACGGCGGCCGGACGTCGCCTGTCTCATCCACGTACCCCAAGACCCGAGCGAAGGCAGCCATGTTGTGCGCCGTGTAAGTCAGCTCAAGCACGGCCTCTCCGACGACCTGTGCCGCGGTCTTCGGACCAAAACTGACCTCCTCAAACCGCGCCTGCGAAATAACGGGCAATTGCTCAAGAATGAAGAGATTCAGTGTTTGTCCTTGAACCTTCTGTCTTGCCACGAAGTCGAGCATGATTGAGTTCAAATTTGCCACCCCTCTCGGATCGGGGATGTCCCGACCGATGTTGAAACTGGCATCGGTCAGCGCCGCCGGTTGATCATTATGCCGCCCGTGCGTGCTGGTCAATGTCGAGGGTTTTGGCGGCATCCCTGTGACGGTCCTCCAGTGCGGTCCTCCAGTGCAGCCCTGAGGATCGGCAGCTGCCGCCAGGCCCCGAGGCGGCGCATGCGCTTGCCGGACTCCAGCATCCCGGAGCAGGTCCAGCGCAGTGCCATCCCCGCGCCTCGCCATCGGCAGGCGTTGCGACAGGTCTGCCTGACCACCGAATGGGCGCTCTCGATCATGTTCGTTGTTGCCAACGCCCGTCCGAGCTCCATCGGCAATCCGGGCCGGGCCGCCTCGGGATCTCGCCGGGGGCCCTCTTCAATCGAGCCGGAGACACCTGGTGCGTCCTTCTCAAGGCGCCGGGCAAGGTTTCGAAGAAGCCTCTCGGCGGTGTCTGCATCATCGAGCTCCCGGGCCTTGCGGCAGCTGGCATGCAGTTTCCCGGGCAGGCGATCGATGATGTTCCTGCCCGGAAGCGCTGGATCGCGGATGCCTGCCCCGAAGGTCCGCCTGACCGCTGCACGCAACGCCTTGGCGCCGGCGAGCACGAACAGGCGGCGAGCAGAAGGGTCCAGGCCTCGCTCAATGAGGTTGCCTGCCAGCGCCTGCACCGTGGCCATGTTCTCGGTGGCTCCCTCCACCACACCGAGAGGATGCTTGACTTTGCCCGTGCCTGTCCCGCTCGATGGCGGCAGGCCCGCCGGAAGCTCGAGGACCCGTCCATCGACCGGTCCTCCATGGATGTCTGGCTGCAGACACAGAGGCGCGCTTTCGCCATCGAGACCGGCCAGATCGAGGGTCTGTATCTCTTGCGCCGGGGTGTGACCGAAACATTGATCGCCGAGAGCTTCGGGGCGGTACGGGGTGCGCACTCGGCCACCGAGATCTCCGACAACACGCCGAAGGGCCTCCTCGAGGACCAGGAAGCCGCACTTGAGATGATGTTCGCCCATGTCAGGGAGGAGCGGCCACTTGTCGGCTCGGCGATCAAGGAATGGCATTTGCTCTTGACCCGCCACCAGGAAACCGCCGCCGGCATCGATCCCTTCGGCAACCGGACCGAGATCCCGCTCAGGAAGGGCCAGTACAAGATCCGGTCCGACAACCCGCGCCGCCGAGACGGCTTCATTCATGAATACTGCCCTCCAGAACAGGTGCAGGTCGAGATGGACCGGTTCCTTGCATTCCATGAAAGCCATGCCGGACTGGATCTGGCACCGGAGCTTGAGGCGGCGTGGCTCCATCATGAATTCGTTCGATCCATCCCTTCCAGGATGGCAATGGCCGGATCTCCCGGCTGTTGATGGCATATGCCTATGCAAAGGCGGACGAGTTCCCGCCGGTGATCCCGGCGGAGAGGAAGGATGACTACATCGATGCACTCATAGCAGCGGATGAAGGAGATTTCCCGGTCCTCGTGGATTATATGGGCCGTCTTGCCGCAGACCGCGCCGCGGCGGCTGCAGTCCGCGCCGAAGGGATTCTGAAAGGCCGCACCGATTACCGTTCACGGCAATGGCGGCACGACCTCGAACGGAGTCTACCATCCGCCGGATGAAGCGGAGGGAGATGACAAACCACCCTATTCCGACCCGCTAGCCACCCCGGATCCGTATGAGCCGCCCTCGCCATTTGATGACTGATGCGGGTCTCACCTACTCTGATTGCCGCAGGCCGGCTGGTCAACCCGCTCGCCTGCCTGCCCTCGAATCACTTTCCCGCTTCAGCCGCTGCCGGGCCTCCGGTTTCAGTTCCCCGTCCGGCGTCATGTTGCGATAGAGCGTCGCCCGGCTGATCCCCACCGATCGGGCCACTGCTGACGGAGACGCATCGGGGTCCTTCATCAACTCGGCCGCTTCCAGGATTTTCGACATCGGCGTCCAGCGTCGGCCAGCCTTCTTCCCCCGCGCCCTGGCAGCGGCGATGCCAGCCCTGGTGCGCTCCCGTATGAGTTCCCGTTCGTATTCGGCGAGCGCCGCAAACACGTGGAAAACGAACCGGCCGGCCGGATCGGACGTGTCGGCCGCCAGCGGGCCGGTCAGGATTCGCAGGTGGGCCTCTCCGTTGTGCAGCTGGTCAACCGTTTGAACGAGTTGACGCAGGGAACGGCCGAGCCGGTCCAGCTTCCACACCACGAGGGTATCGCCAGGCCTGACTGCCTTGAGACACGCATCCAGCCCGGGGCGGTCTGCCTTGGCACCGGACGCCTCGTCCTCGTAGATACGGTCGTCGGCGACACCAGCCTGGCTCAGCGCGTCGCGCTGCAAGGCCGTGTCCTGCGAGCCATCCGCCTTGGAGACCCTGCAATAACCGATCAACATTGTCGTCTCCTCAAATCGAGTTCCAGCCGGGCTCCCGCCGCATGGCCTAGCGGTCCATCCGGTAGAGCGATCTCCCGCGCCTGCCCGATCGCCTGCACTCCCGAAACCGGTAGATGGCGGAGCGTCGGCGGCCGAGTTTCCTGGCGTGGCGTTTTTGCCGGAAATGGGCCCGGGTAGTTCGGTCGGATTTGGCGGTCTCCGGGAGCGGCAGCCATCCGATGCCAAGCTCGTTGCAGTCCCGGAGCTGGCAAACCAGCCTGGACAGCGGCGAGCGATCCCCTGTAGGCCACTTGGCCGGTCAGGATGCCTTCCACGGTGGTCATTACGCCTCCATGCCGGAGGATGCCTCCGGCTCCGGTGTCGGGTTGGCGGCCTCGACGGGCTGGCGGACGGCAATCCCCGCGGTGATCTCGTCAATCCGCTCCTCCAGGCAACGCCGCTCCACCGTGATCGCCTCGAGTCGCTCCTGCAGTCGTTGTCGTTCCGCGGTCAGCGCCTCTTCATCCATAACTGCATCCGCCGATGCCGGCGGCACTTCCATGTCGGCCAGCCCATCCGGGGTATCGCCGACAATCGTGCAGTTCATGGACTTGAAGGCCATGACGTCGAAGATCGACCTGGGTGTGGCCCGATCCTGCTCAAGCACCGACTCGGCTGCTGTCCGGGGCAGATCGAGAATCTCCACCACGGTGCCAGCCCGTACAACCGTCTCCCAGTTGGCGCGGCTGCCGGCGGAGCAGACATCGCCCTCGAGGAGAATGACACCGGGTCCCAGCCTGGCGCCTGAATCGCGACCTGTGGCTCTCGCAACCAAACGGCCACCGACAAATATCGAGTCACACCTGGCCCGCACAGCTTCCGGAAATTCAACCCTCAGCGTGACCGTCTTGCCCGACTCGCCATCGGTGCCGTAGACCGCGAGGCATAACTCCCGGACCCGCCCCTCCTGGCTGACGGGAAATATCCAGGCACCGCCTCGCCACTTGCCAGCGAGTGTTTTTGCGCCCGCCAGGAAGTCGCCATGGAACGGCGCGACCACCTTCAGCGTCTTGTCATCCAGCGTCAGCCTCACAGCCGTCATGCCCATCCTCCTCGTATGTCTCACAAACGAACGTTTGTGCGACAGATTTCCGATACCAGAAAACCGCCGAAAATACGTCTCATAACCCGTCTCACAATCAAATTCTCATTCCTGTTGCAGATTTGCCTTTTGAGACGCATTCCGTCGCGATGTATTGTCGGCCCGGACACGGAGGATGATCATGGCTGACCATAATGGACGGGTGCTGCCGCCCGCCGACATTTTCGCGCGATTGCGCGACCTGCACGAGATGGCCTGGCAGGCGCCGCACGATATCGCGGCGGCGTTCGAGGGTGCAGATGACGATCTCGACCCGAACCTGGAGATGGAGCACTCGGTGCGGCCGCTGCATCTGGCTGCGATCTCGCCGATGCTCAGGGCGCCGGAGGGCGTGACCGCATTGCTCGAGGCCGGGGCCGATCCGGACCTCGATGACGGGCTGGGAGCGCCGCCGGTATTCTGGGCTGCCAGGTGGGGCGAAGCGAGCACCCTGGCCGAACTGATGGTCAAGACAACCGATCCCGTGCAGCGCCTCGACGGCTGGTCCAGGGGGATTGCCCATTGGTGGGCGATCGGATCGGACGATGAAGGCGGGTCCGGCGAACAGGTGCTGCTCGAGGCCGGGGCTGATTTCCTGAAGCTCGATGATCTCGGCGCGGCACCGATCCATTGGGCCGCCGGCATCGGAGGCCGGGTCGAGCGGCTGCTCGCCATCGATCCAACCATGGCCGAGCTTCCGGACTGGAAGGGCTTCAGGCCGATTCACTATGCTGCCGGTGCGGGTATCACCCTGGCGGCCTGCAAACCGCTGCTTGCAGCCGGAGCCGATCCCGGCCAGGCCGCCGGCCAGTTCCGACCGACCGACCTCCTTCCTGCCGAGATGAAGGCCGACTGGAATGCCGTGGTCGGTGAACGGGAAGACGCTGTGCCTGTGGGAGGGCCGACATGAAGGGCCCCGTAGCCGCTGCCGCACTGCTGCTCTCCGTTTGCAGCCCGGCCTGGGGAGCATGGCAGATCATCCTGCCACAGGGAGCGACCGAAACCGAGACGCAGGAGACAGAGGCGCCGGCCGCCAGGGACCGGCGCGCCTCCGCCGACAAGCTCGGCCCCGCTCCCGACGCCAGCGGCAGCGAATGCGTAGCCTTTGTCCGCAAGGGCGACAGCCTGGCGACCATCGCCCGACGGATTCTCGGAGATACCGGGCGCTGGCGGGAAATCCAGAAGCTGAACAACATCGAGAATCCCGACATGATCGGGTCCGGCTGGAAACTCGCAATGCCCTGCGAGGAGATCGCCGAAAATCAATCGGCACCATCGGCAAACCGGCAGGAGACCACTCCGCCGGCACCCGGTTCCGGGGCTGCCGGAGTGGTGACGGAAGCGGCAACCGCCGCCGATATCGTCGGGATGGAGAAGGAGATTGAAGCTGCCGGGGCCGACAGCGAAGACGGGGCCGACAGCGATGAGGTGGCGGCAGGGATGGAGAAGGTCGCTGGCCTGGAGGAGAACCGGGAAGCCGGTGCCGGTGGTGAAGCCGCGCCGGCGGAACTGGCCGGTGTCGAGGCCAGTCCAGGTAGCGCACCGGCCGACGGAGCGGATGAGCCGCCTGCCCTCGCGGATGCCTGTTCGGTAACGATCGGCCGTGGCGACAGCCTGGCCATCCTCGCCAGCCGACATCTTGGCGATGACGAGCGCTGGCCGGAGATCCAGGAGTTGAACAACATCCCCGACCCCGATGTGATCGCCGTCGGACAAACACTCCGGTTGCCGTGCTCACCCGACGATGCCGGGACACGGATAGCAGGCGCCGGGGTGCAACAACCGGGGGCCGAGTTGCAACAAGAGGGCGCCGGGGCGCAACTGGCAGTGCAGCAGGTCACTGCAGCCATTCCCGCAGTCATGCAGGATTCCGGGCAGCCTGGTTTGCCTCGGGATGAGCGCAGCGGAACCTGGACGGCCAGCGCCGGTGAACGGCTCGATGATGTGATATCCCGCTGGGCGATCAGTGCCGGCTGGACACCCATCATCACCAGGCGGTGGAGCTGGGAGTTCGACACCGATGTCACCGTATCCGGCACCTTCCTCGAGGGCGTGCGGGAATTGCTCAGCGGCTTCTCCTCCACCGGAGAGGCTCCCGGGGTGGCAGTCTACGCCAACCAGGTCCTCGTCCTCGAGTACCGGTGAGTGTTCAGTCACGCCTGCTCTTCGCCAGCGCAGGGCTGATTGCGCTCATCCTGGTGCCGCTGGCGGCCGGCTGGCTGCTTTCCCCGCAATTACCGGGAGCACGTGGCGCGGCGCTGGCGGTTCCCGAGGCCAACCTGGCCCTCCTCCGGGATCTGCCGGTTGCACAGATCCCCGCCGGGGGTGTGACGGAATTCCCGTTGGCGCTTTCCGAGCGCGTTGAACATCACCACTGCCTCACGCGCCGCGAATGGATCCTGGCGATGCACTCCCGGCAGCCGGTTTCCATATCCGAAGAGTGCCGGCTGATCACTGGCCGGTGGACCGGGCTGGTCACTGGCCGAACCACCGATACGCCGGCGACGATGACCATCATGCCGGCGATCCCGCTTGAGCTTGCCTTCGAGTCAGGGCTGAAAGACAACCCCCGGCACATGCAGCGATGGACCGCTCCAACGCAGGCGGAGGCCTGGCTCTGGCTACCCGTGCGAAAAAGTGCGGCCCGGCGACGAGGCGGCCGGTCGATAGAGGATTGGCAACCGGGACGTCCCGAGCTTCGTTGCAGCTACGCCAGGAGGTGGATGGCGGCCAAGGTGATCTTCAACCTTGCGGCCAGCCTGCAGGAGAAGGAAGCGATCGAGGAAATCTTGGCCGAATGCGGGAAAGCAGAGCGGCGGGTCCTTTCCCTCGTGCAGCCGATCGACCGTCTGCCCGAGCTGTCGAGTCTTGACGAGAGCGAGATGCGCCACTCAGCAGGATGACCAATGCGGACGACAGCGATTCGTGATAGTCAGGGCTGGGAATCAGGCGACCTGCAAATGCATGTAAGCTTCCAAAGCTGGACCAAGCAGCGTGACTTGGTGTCTGTCGGCACCAACGCCGGCGCCGAGGTATTGCCGTTTCAGACCTGGCATCACTTCAAGGAAGCCTTCGCACCCGAACTCATTTCCCGGGCGATCGGGGAAAGCGAACTGGAAGTGCAGCGCTGCTGCGATCCGTTCGGGGGGTCCGGAACCTCGGCACTCGCCTGTCAGTTCCTGGGGGTGCATCCGGTCGCCATGGAAGTGAATCCCTTCCTGGCAGATCTCGTGATCGCAAAGCTCTACAGCTACGATCTCGACCATCTCATACACGACGCGGGTTTGGTCATTCGGCGCGTTCAGGCAGATTGCGAAGCTCGGCGTCCGCTGTTCCTTCCGTTGACATTCGTCGAACCTGGAAAGGACGACCGGTGGCTGTTCGAGCGGTGCGTGGCGGACCGCGTATTCCAGTATCTCGCGGCGATTGACAGCCTGACCGAACTGTCTCATCAAAGGCTCTTTCGCGTTCTTCTCGGCGGCTGCCTGGTGCAACTCAGCAATGTCGTGGTCAATGGGAAAGGCCGCCGATACCGCAGAAGCTGGCGGAAACGGACGCTGGACGTCGGCCACGTCGACCGGGCATTTTCGGCAGCGGCATACGGGGCGATTGGCGAAATCGGCCGTCACTCGCCGCGATTGTGCTCGGACTACAATGTCGCTGTGGGGGATTGTCGAGAGATCCTGCCCACGGAGACGAAGGTCGAACTCTGCGTGTGCTCCCCTCCGTACCCGAACTCGTTCGATTATACCGACATCTACAATCTCGAACTGTGGATGCTCGGCTACCTAGCGGACCGCGCTGACAACGCGCGATTGCGGGGGAGCACGCTTTGCAGTCATGTGCAGGTGGATCGCGCCTATCCGGCGCCGCCGGCCGGATCGGAGATACTGAACGACGCGCTCGGCAGACTTCGGGACGAGAGCGGTCGACTGTGGAACCGCCGGATTCCCGACATGGTGGCGGGATATTTCTCGGACATGGTGGATGTGTTGCGGGGAATCGCTAAATCGCTCGTCACCGGCGGAGCCGCGTGGATCGTGATCGGGGACAGCCGCTATGCCGGAGTTTCGATCGCGAGCGCGCATTCTCGAAGAATTGATGCCGCAAACCGGCCTGACGGTCCAGTCCATCGAGCCCTGCCGGTCGATGCGCAGTTCCGCGCAACAGGGTGGCCAGCACCTGTTGTCGGAGGAACTGCTGATTCTGAAGAAAAACGGGGAGTAGCAGTCAGGCGAGGCCGGCGTCGCGATAGGCCACGGACGTGTTGTAAAGAAACCACCGAGACAGGAAGACAGATTGATCCTCGGCGAATGACGCGACGTGCGAGAAACACTGCTCTCCGGTATCGGCGTCACGCATGTCGAAGCACATGAGGAGCCCTGACTGGACATCCCACTCGTTTCGGTATGCAATCACTTGCCGGACGCCCTTGGTGATCCATCTCGGAATTGCCCTAGCCCGTGTCGGGCGACCGTTGTACCGGAAGGACCGCAGGACCTTCAGTTCGATTACGGCGAGGCGGGTAATGGTGAAAGAATCATTGGGATCGACCCGCTCTATTTCTAGGTCGAGTCGTCCCGCCCTGGACGGTTGCTCATGGCGGATTTCGCAATCGAAGAAATAGGCATGAAGTCCTGTCTTGAGGTGCGCCTGGATGACTGCCTCGGCGTTGCGGGAAGGCCAGCATCGGCAGGAATTCTGCCAGACCGATGGGGCGCCGGACACTTTGGCGTCCGGTGTAATGAAGGAATTCTCATAGATGCGTTCAACGACCCGATTGATGGTCTCGGGGGAAACTTCGGTGTCCGATATTGCATGCACATTGCATGTGTCCGGGCCCGAGAGGCCTTCGGGATAAAACCGGATCTCGGGGTTGGCCAATCGCGGGTCGAAGATGATCGTCGGACTATCTCCCAGACCGATCTGTGTGCAGATCGTGTCGAACACTACGGCATCGTCGTCGGAGACATCCTCGATATAGTGACCCGTTCGAACGGCTTCGTTGACGAACCAGATCCTGCCGACGACCTCGGTGCGGCCGTTGTCCAGCATAGGTATGCGAGCATGCGTCACCCGATCCGGCGGGTGAGGAGCGAGGATAAAGACGGCCAGGGAATCCCGCCTTGCGTCTTCAACTGACTTCCTGCGCTTGAGAAGCTTTGTGACATTTCTCCGGAACCGGAGGCCGGGGAGCAACTCCTGGTCAGCGCCGATGCCCGTGTGCGATCGAGCAGTGGTGACGAGGTCGGCATCGGTCCAGGGGCCAAGCCTAGCGGGCACCGTGCAGTCTCCGGTGCAGATGCGCGACGTAGAGATGAAGCTTCTCGCCCGGAGTGGTGCGGTCTCCGGACGGAAGGATGTCCCTGAAGTGCTCGGCGGCGCTCGCGGTCCAGTTCCTGTCGGACCATTCCGCAAAGTCAATGACGTTCCCTTCTGTCACGTGGGGATCGGAATAGGTGGCATCCTCCTGCATTGCAGTATCAAGATCGGCGTCGCTAAGCGATGACAGGGCGAGCAAGAGTTCGCCTACATAGGCCAAGGTCAGGCGCTCGTCTTCGGAGATTGTTCGCAGACGTTTGAGAATCGGGGCGGCGAAGCGGTAGTTGAGGTCATAGGACCCTTCGAGACGCCATCGACCCGGCGCTTCTTCTTCGTGGCGAAGGCAGGTGAGGTAAACCAGCCCCATGCCGGTCAGCCTGTCGAGATCCTTTTGCAGGGCCGGGTAGAAAGGACCGCCGCGGCGTTTCAGCAACTTGCCGTCATGCGCGCCCAGCTCCCAGACAGGCGCCAGAACATTCGCCAAGTATGCCACCGCATGAAAATGGAGAATCGGCATCGGCGTCATGCCGGCATGATTCGCGGCGTCGAGCAATGTTACGATTCTCACGCGGCGGCGAACGGAGGCGGTGTACGGATCGCCTGCAGGCGTTGGCAAAGGCATGGCCGGTCAACCCGCGCCGCCGCTGGCGGTGCCGAACATTTGCCTGCGCGCGTCCGCGTAATCCTGTTCGGAGTGCAGGATCGCGCGGGTCAGCTTCGCGATATCGAAGAGATCGATCACTCGGGAGGTGTCCCAGTCGTCCGCTTCGGCCGCGCCTGTCAAAGTCGGGATCAAGGACCCTTCGACAAGATTTGATGTGACGATCAGGCGGTTGTCACCATCTGGAGAACCAAACCGAAGCAGGATTTCGGCCGCGCGTCTGGCGAACACCACGTCGAGAGAGGATTCTGGCGTGTCGATTACCAAGCTGCCGAAACCGGACTGCGAGGCAGCCTTTATCAGCGCCATGCGGAAGGCGAGGTCGATGAACTCGCGCTGGGACTCGGAGACGTCAGAGGGTCCGGCGCGGCGCACTTTGTCCAGGAAGTTCGATCCGGTCATGTCGAGGGCATAGGAGGGAAACTCGATCGACTGGCCGCCCTGGCCCACGCGCGCCATGTGGGACGCGCGGGTAATGCTCACCTCCTCTTCCAGAAACCCCTGAGCGTATTCGGTGAAGACCTGCTCCACGCGTTCGGAGGCCTGGACGACGCTCGCGGTGTTCTCGTCCACGAACGAACGGAAGGTCGCGCGCATTTCGGCGAGTTTCTTGCTCAACGCGTCGACTCGTGTCCGCAGAACCGACAGTACATCGCGCTGCTCGCGGATATCGCGTTCCGAAGGCGGCAACTGGTCGACGATCTGGCTGATGCGAAGCGCGCGGTCTGCGACGCGGCTGTCGAGCTGAGCACATTGGAGCGTATGGTCCAAGTAGGTAGCTTCTGCTTGCTCAAGTGCTGACTTGGCACCTGCCAGCTGGCGGTCGGCGTCTTCAAGCGCGCTTTCGGCTTCCGCGACTCGACGGTCGGCGATTGATGCGGACGGTACGATGTTCTGCGTGGAGGCCAAGTCGGAATTGCATACCACGCAATGCTGGGTGTCCAGCCGTGAAATAAATCCTGCCGCTGCCTCGGGGGCTGTCGCGCCGCAAGCCAGACACTCGTTCTCGCTCATAAGGTGAGCGAGGATGTACTTCGCCGTGTCGGCCTGATTGGGGAATCGGGCGTCGAGGGCGAGGAGCTTAGCACGTTCGAATGCCCGCAGCCGCGCTTCCCTGTCTTGCTCCACCGACAGAAAACCAAGTCGGGCTCTATGGCGGAGCGAATCCAGTTCGAGAGTGGTGCTGTCGAGAACCTCCAACCTCTCGACGTCGATTCTTTGCTGCTGCTCGAAAGCCCCGAGTTGATCGCGCAGGGCCTCCCCGCTTTGCGCCCGCCGTTCGGCGCGGGTGAGGGATCGCTGCTCGCGTGTCAGGGCAGAGCGAAGATTACGCATGCGGCTGTCGGTCTCAAGAATGGAGCGCTCCTGTTCCGTCCAAGTCTTGGCTGACTCGGGCGGCAGGAACAGCATGCGGAGAATCTGGCGTTGCGCCGTCTGGTCCCAGACCAGAGCGCGGCGATCTTCGAAGTAGAAGACGATGAAACGCAGCATCAGGACGAAATCCCCAAAGGAACCGAGGTTGGCAAGCTCGACTAGGGTGCCTTGGTAGGCGTCTTCGTTCGTGGGAAGAGCCCGGCCGTCAAGAGTCAGGCGAACCAGTTCCAGCGTGCTCAGCTTTCGTTCTATGGAAAGCGCGTGTGATCCAAAAGAGACGGAGAGACGAGCAATAGCGTTTTCCGCCCTGTCGGCAACGCGTTGGGCAAAAAAACTGCGCTCGGTTGGTGGAAGGGGGCGGGCCTGGAGTCTTCGGGAACCGAGCTCTTCCTGGCCAGCAAGCGAAGGGAAGTCGTGAGGGCCGGTAAGAAGTCGGTAAGGACACTCGCCAAATTAACCTGCCCATTCAACACCGCGGCAGCAGGGTGTAGTTCCACTCGCCGTGAAAGCCGGCCCGCCTGATCGAGAGCCCCTCCATCTCGTTGTCGGTGACCTTGATGCCGGTTGCATACTCTCTCTCGTCGATATCGGAGCGGATCGAAAGTCCGGCCCTGGTGGTGGTGGCGGCAATCAGGTTCACGATCACCTGGTGGCTGAGCAGCGGCTTGCCGCGCCAGTTCTGGGTGATGTGGCAGAACATGCGGTGCTCGATCTTGTTCCACTTGCTGGTGCCTGGCGGAAAGTGGCAGATGGAGATGGTCAGCCCCAGCCGGTCTGCCAGACGCTGGATCTCCAGCTTCCACAAGCGGTTGCGGCTACTGTTCGAGCCACCGCCATCGGCGGTGATCAGCAATCGCCTGGCATCCGGCCAGAGCGGGGAGCCCATCCGCTCCCACCAGCGCCGTATGGTCTCCACGGCGAATTCAGCGGTGTCACTGGTAATGCCGACACTGACCCGGCCGGTATTGGTGGTCATGTCATATACACCGTAAGGTATGGCCCGGCCAAGATCGGGATCCGGGAAGTCATGCATGTTCACGGGCCACGGGCGGCCCTTGGGATGCCATTCCTTGCCGCCATTTCGAAACGGGCCCACCAGTTCCTTCTTCTTGGTGTCTACCGAGATCACCGGCTGGCCCAGCTTCTGGAATGCAAGGACCCGGCGATTGATCCTCCGGAACTGCGCATCCCGGTCCGGATGTTGCCTGCCCTCGATGGTCTTGCGATTGGCCTGGAGGGAGTAGCCGAGTTCATGCAGCAGGCGGTTCACCGTGCGCTCGGAGGCCGGATGGCCCTCGGCCTCCATCCGCGCCGCCAGCGAGGCGGCGCTGTTGCAGGTCCAGCGCAGCGGAGATTCCGGGCCACCACAGGTTACCGGCTCCAACTGTGCCTCGAGGGCGGATACCAGCTGCGGGTCCCTCTCGGTCAGCCGCTTGCGCCCGCCGCCCGGCTTTCGCACTCTTCCATCGGCTGGACTGGCCTCGGCAGACTCCCGGTTTGCCTGCGCGACATCCCTGATTCCCTGCCGGATCGTGGTCCGCGAAAGACCTGTTGCCTCGGCCACGCGTGAAATCCCGCCCCGGCCGATGGCGCTGGCCTCGACGCCGGCCCAGAGACGGCGTCCCCGTTCGTCCAGAACCGGGCGCATCATCTCGAACTTGTGCTGCAAAGTCTCAACCATACAATCCATGGCAGCATGGTACAACATCTACACTGAATGGACAAGTTATTTTGGCGAGTATCCTAAATCAGAGTAACGAGGGTGGTTTTTCCCAGACCGTTGGCGCCGACAACAAGCGTCAGACCAGGCTGGAAATCGATTCGAGGCCCCGGCGCATGCTCGTCCGAGCCGGGGAAGAGACCGAAGTCGTCGACCTGCATCTGGCGAAGGATGGGAAAGTGAACCATTGAGTGCTCGGTGATCAGGTTGCGTTGTTGGTGAAAGTAAAACGGGGCACAAGAAGCGAGGTACCAAGTTTGTATACCCAGCGGCCTGGAGAATGGCCGACGGAGCGGAGATGACTCGGATATTGGAATAGGGAAGCGACCGCAAGTCGGGCGATAAAACGGTCCAGGGCCGAAATCGATGCCGTACTTTGATCGCTCACGGTGAGAAGGCGCATTGAAGTCTTCACTGGTGTTTCGTGAACCGTGTTGTGAGACACCAATGCTACGCAAGCCGGATTGTGTGACACAAAGCGCCGAAAACCTACCACGATTCACCTTCCACTGGACAATGACTGCCTTGCTCTTCCAAACCCGCGGATATCCACGTGTTCGCGCCGGACTGTTAAGCGGTCCGACCCATTCTTACCAAAGGAAGCCAGATTTGGTCCTGGATTTGCGTTCGCCCTAGGTATTGTCGCAAGAGTATGACATTATACATCAACTTGATGCATTACCCAAGAATCGCTCGGACTGACCCATGAAGCGCATCACGATCACGGTTCAACCTGACGACTATGCGTCCATGACTCGCATAGCACAGGACAATGACATCACGGTGTCGTGGCTCATTCGCAGACTCATGAGCGATTTTCTTGAGCGGCATCAGCGCGAGGGCTCATACCGGCTGGAAATCGCCTGCCCAAACAAGCCAACTGCAGCAGGCGCGTAATCATGTCCGAAACATTGCCCGTTCAGCGGCCTTTGGCCAAGCAAGCACGCTTGCCCGAGTTTTGCCCTGTCGAGGAGATGCTCAATCATTTGTCCGAGGCGGGCACTGAAGAACGCGGCGCAATTTTCACGCGACGAGAGGTGGTCGACTTCATTCTTGACCTTGTCGGTTACACCCCGGACCGACCGCTGCACGAACTTCACCTCCTGGAGCCGTCATTTGGCGATGGCAGCTTTCTGCTCGCGGCCGTGGAGCGCCTCCTCACGGCACGGCGAAGTCTGCCAAGGGCCGGCCAAATGGCAGATCTCTCGAACTGCATTCGTGCCGTCGAGTTGCACCAGACCTCGTTCGAATCTACGCGCTCCAAGCTGGACCGGCTCCTCCAAGACGCGGGAGTTTGTCGTGCCGATGCCTCGTCGCTCCTCGATTCCTGGCTGATTCATGGTGATTTCCTGCTCGCCGATTTGCCACTCCCTGTCCATTTTGTCGTCGGCAATCCGCCTTACATTCGGCACGAACTGATCCCGGACGCGTTGATCGCCGAGTATCGAAACCGGTACAGCACGATCTTCGACCGCGCTGACATCTACATTCCATTCTTCGAGCGATCGCTGACTCAATTGTGCGACGGTGGCAAGCTGGGCTTCATCTGCGCTGACCGTTGGATGAAGAACCGCTACGGCGGGCCACTGCGCCGCCTTGTATCGGAAGAATTTCATCTCGAGATCTATGTCGACATGTTCGACACACCCGCCTTTCATTCGGATGTGATCACCTATCCGGCCGTCTTCGTCATCAGTCGCCAGGAGCCTGGCACAACACGGATAGCGTGCCGACCCGAGATCAGCTCGTCTTCGCTGACTGCATTGGCCAGCCAACTGACCGACGCCTTGCCGCCTTTGCCAGCCTCTCCGATCAAGCAGGTGGCAACGGTTCCCAACGGTTCGCAGCCGTGGATTCTGGACACACCCGACCGCCTCGCGATTGTCAGGCGTCTGGAAAGGGAATTCCCCGCGATCGAAGACGCAGGGTGCAAAGTCGGTATCGGGGTTGCCACCGGCGCCGACGAGGCGTTCATCGGTCCATTCATGGATCTCGACGTGGAAGACGGCCGCAAGCTCCCCCTGGCCATGTCGCGTGACATCATCTCGGGTGAGGTGGAATGGCGTGGCCTCGGAGTTGTCAACCCATTTGCCGACGAAGGTGGGCTGGTCGCACTTGACAACTACCCTCGCCTGAAGCGCCACTTGGAAGACCGAAAGGCCCAGATTGCCAAGCGTCACACCGCGCTGCAAAACCCATCCAAATGGTACCGCACTATCGACCGGATTTACCCGGCCCTGGCACGAACGCCAAAACTCCTCATTCCCGATATCAAGGGCAAGGCCCAGATCGTCTACGAAGACGGGAAGCTCTACCCCCACCACAACCTCTACTACATCACGTCCAGCCGCTGGGAGCTCCGGGCACTTCAAGCCATTCTGCTTTCCGGCATCGCCCACCTGTTCGTTGCTGCCTATTCGACCCGGATGCGGGGCGGATACCTGCGCTTTCAGGCACAGTACCTTCGCCGCATACGGCTGCCGGAATGTTCCGATGTTCCCTGCGACGCGATACACCGCCTCGTCGGCGCTGCCCAGGCAGGTGACATCGAAGCATGCAATCAGATTGTCTTTGATCTCTACAACTTCAATGTCGATGAACGCGCCATATTCGGCGGCGGCGGCAGTTGAAGGGAGTTCTGCCTTGCCGATCGACCTCGTCAATTACGAAGACAGGGCCCGCGAAGCCGTGCAGATGTTTTGGGCCAGCCGCGAGCAGGCACAGCGAAAGCAAGTCAAGGCAGGGAAAGCTGATCAAGGGGAGCGCGCAGGCGTCACCGCTGGCAAAAACATGGACGGTTTTATCGCACTCGTTACTCATGTCGTGCGCGCCAACGGTCTCGCCCTCGCCGACATTTACCTAAAGCGACGCGTCCTGACCCTGCCGGGTTACTTTCGACCCACCAAGCTTTGGGATGTCCTCGTGATCAACCGTGGCCAGCTGATCGCCGCACTTGAATTCAAGAGCCAGGTCGGTCCGTCCTTCGGCAACAATTTCAACAACCGGACAGAGGAAGCCATCGGGACCGCTCTCGATCTCTGGACAGCCTATCGCGAGGGTGCGTTCGGTGAGCAGCTACGCCCCTTTGTTGGCTGGCTGATCCTGGTCGAAGATGCGAAGGAATCCCGCAATCCGGTCAAGAATGTCTCCCCGCATTTCCCAATTTTCCCAGAGTTCCGGGCCGCCTCCTATGGAACTCGATACAGCATACTTTGCCGGAAACTGATGCAGGAACAGCTCTACACATCGGCTGCCGTTCTGATGTCTTCCCGCTCCGCGTCTACGACTGGAGAGTATTCGGAGTTGAGCAAATTGACAGGACTGCGGACCTTTATCTCCGAACTCGCCGGCCACATCGCAGCGGAGGCCGCGCGCTAATCGGCGTGAACATTACGGGAGATCACTGTCCTGCATCAGTTCAGCCTGGGTCCATTGGCACCGGACGGACACCATCGGCCGACCGGTATTTCGACCGACTCGGTATCCCAGCCGATGATCCGCATGAGATCCTCGAGCGTGGAGCCGAACGGCAGCACATCCTGGATCACGCCTTCATTCCGCACCGCCGATACATAGGACGAAACCTTTCCCGCGTCGTTGATCCGTGCGTAAACCGACCGGAAATCCGGATAGTGGAGCACCGGACCCATCAGTTGGTCAAGGAGCCGGAAGGTCTGCGGCGGAGCGAGGGTGCCGAAAGCCGCATGCCAATGGCCGGCTCGCAGGTCGTAGAGTTCGGCCAGCTGGTACTCGTCCCGTTCCGCCCCCAATGCCAGGCTCAGCTCGAGCGCCTGGAGATTGAATGTCAGCTCGTTGTGATGCGGGCGCAGTGCGACGGGCTCCCAGAGCGGGGGCAGGAGACCTTCGGCTGGCCAGGAAGTCTCGTAGCCGGCGGGCAGGTTCAGCGGGCGCGGTATGAATTCGACAGTCACATCGGACCTCCTGGTGACGGTGAGGGTGAGGGCCCGTCAGAGAAGGTCGGGCGACGGGTCCGGGCCGGGGTCCGGTCGGGCTTGCCCTTGGCCTGGCGCTCGAGATGCATCTCCATGGCTGCTGTCTCCGCCGGGGCCGCCTGCGCGGGCACGACCGCCCCGGTTGATCCCTTGCGGCGAGGGCGGCCGTAATGCATTTTCGTCCGGGCGGATGAATGACCGGCCAGCGCCGCGGTCTCGGCCGGTGACAGTACCGCCTTGCAGCGGTCGATGAAATCGTGGCGGAAGCTGTACAGCTTGAGTGGCTGCTGGCGGGCCGGCAGGAGGCGACGACCAGCCTGCCTCAGTCGCCGGTTGATACGCCGTTGCCAGGCTGACCAGGATGCCTGGCCAATCCTTCGGACAACGGCCGTGGCGCAGAACACCGACATCTTCACATCCGTGCTCGCCCTCGCCAGCCCGATCGAACGATGCGTGCTCAGCCCGTGGCGTTGCAGCCAGACACTCTTGGCGCTGTTTACCTCGAGCCAGACCGGACCCGATTCAAGGAGGCCGGCGAGCTGGTGGCGGGCATGGGCCAGGAAGCCAGGCCGGTTCGAGCGCTCGTTGGGAGGTGGATCCCTTTGCAAGGCCGCCTTATAGACCCGGTGCACGTCCTGGAGTTGACCATCGATCTCCACGGCCAGGTTGGAGCCAACCCACTCGACCGGACGGACACCTGTGGCCCAGCTCGCCTCGACGATGATCGCTGCCGCAATGCTCCCCAAATGCTCGAGTTCCGGGTAGAAAATCGCATCCAGCGGATCAAAGCCGCCAGCCAGATGCTGGACAAGCGTCGCCAGGTCTTCCTCGCTGATCGGCTCGTGCACCAGCTTGCCATTCAGCGGGGCTGCCCGGGATGCAGGAGCGGCACCCGCCGCGGAAGCGACCTCCCTGGTCTCGATACGGGCAAGCCTGGCCGGAAGGTCGGGACCGGTTTCAGACACGGCACTGGCCAGGACCCGCCTGACCAGCGGGCGGCTGAAGAAGAATCCATCGAGGCGGGATTTCAGGTCCGGGCCGGCGGCGGCAACCGATCGTACCGCGTTCAGCTCTTCGGCCGCCCTCGCCGGCGAGAGAATCCCTGTCGACCGTTGCTGCATGATCGCCGTGAACACCGTGTCCCAGGCTGACGGTTCGCCGGCCTCGAACACATCCGGGCCGAGCGTCTGCAGGACACGCGATACCGCGTCGCCCGTCAACTCCAGCTGGTGGTCCGAAACCAGGTCGTCAGTCATCTCTGATGCCTTGTGATCCACGGCCAAATATTCGCGCCAGGTGGTGGACTTGGCAAGTGAAGGCAGGCGTCGCCAGACGCCAGGTGAAGCGCAGCCGCTGTTCTTCGGGTGGTGGGAGCGGCGTGCAATGCCGGGCGCCCGACAGGGCCGACGGCCGCCGAAAACAGGTCAGATCGGCCTGTTTTCGAGCCGCTCCCACCAGCCCGGCCCAGGGCCTGGCTGGGGAGGATCGGGGAAATGGCAGAGACTATGCACATGGTGGGATTAATGGGATTTTTTCTTCGCCTGCCGGGGTCCGGGGGTATCCCCCGCCGAGCCGAGTGAACGTCAGTGAACGGGGCGAGGAGGAGGGTTGCAGGATGAAGGGGGCGCCAGCACCCGTGTCCAAGGCCCGACGCAGCAGGCAATCCTTCCTGGAAGGAGAAGGGTCGCCGATCATCTCGCCGGAGGGCGAACTGCTGGACAGGGGTTATCCATACGCGGCAGGAAGGGACAAAGTGTGTCCGCAATGCAGGCATGAACTGACTGCCTGTCAACCCTGATGCCACATCACGGACCACCTGAAACTAGCCAATGCAGCGTGTCCCGTCACGTGTTTTCTCTGCACCGTTGGCGCCGAGATCGACCAGGCGGGGTTGACTCGGGATTGTCGTTCCAGCGGGCGGCGAGGTGATGCGGGGTTCGGGCAGCGGCGTCTCTGTCAGTCGGGTCGGCTTTGTCTTGTGCACACGTCCCGTCAGCCGGGACAGGGTGTTGATCCGGCAAATCCCATTCTTCGATGGGGTCATCCCGGCAAACTGAAGTCGTCAATTTGGTCTCCTTCTTGCACATGCCCCTGTTCTCCGTTGTCAGGATCAGGCCGGCGATGGCCGGGGCTCGGACCGGTGGCAGGCGGATTTGTCCTCGCGGCGCTGGCCGGCGGTCTCTCTCGTGGCCTTCACCGGGTGTTGGGCGTTGATTTGGAACTGAAGGCGACGAGAGAGCCGGTTTGAGTGGCTGAAATTCCGGAAAACCCCGGCATTCTGTATTCTCGGCCGAAAATCGGCCGTCCGCTGAAAATCATCCTTCAGAGTGCCGCGAGGGCGCACGAAACGGGGTTGCGATGATATGGTTGGCTACCTGGGCGCTTCCTGCGCTGTACGTGCAAATAGGCAGCATTCTCGGCGATGTGCCGGAATCCGGAGAACAGGACAGGCCGAATTGGAGCATTTATTGGTAAAACTAGGGGGATTATGTAGGAAAGTGCCGAAAGTCTATTCGTCCTTGGTGTTATCTTGATCGGGTGATCGAGTCCGCGATATCAAATAGGACAGAGTAAGGGCGACCGCCAAAATCGCAACGATCAGAAGCACGGTTTCAGCCAACGTATCTACTCTGGCGGTAGTCTCACCTATATCATCAGTCGTGACATGATCTAGAGGAGCCCACGCCAAGGCAGTTACGCATATAAGAGCTACGCACACCACCATCCCCGGATTGGCCCTGCGACTCAACCCAGCCGCCAGGCCAGCGAACCATTCAAACATTCTTTGATCCTATCTCTGTGGGCGGTTGATGAGGCGGATGTTGACCGGCTGGCAGAGCGCTTCAATCGCTTCCTCGAACGTAGCGTCAACCCTTGCGTCGGCTTCCAGTTCAGCCTTTGAAGGCTGGTATTCCCGACGGACGATCTCAACTTCGCGCCTGTTGACTTCGACCATGCCCTTGCTCCGTTCTGTCTGACACCCGAACCCTGCGACCGTAAGTATTGAAAAGTCAACTTCAGGATGTCAAGAACTTCATGCTGAGCGGCGCGATCGTCAGCGGGTACACGCCAATTCCTCGGGTCGACATGAATCCGTTCTCGGTTCCGTGCAGGTGGGGCAACGCAACGGGTTGAGGATTTGCCGCTTCCATGCTCTTTCCGACCACCTCCCGGCGCGGTCGACAATGACCGGACCAGCCGGTCGGCGCCGTGTGACCGGGAATCGGGAGCAGGAGTATCGAGGCATGCGCGGCAATGACATGAAGTCGGGCCCCGGCCCGGAGGTGGTGGCATCCCTGAAGGAATTGGCCGGCAAGGGCACGGGCAGCCACGGGATCATGTGCGGGTCCGGCGGCGTGTCCACCGAGTACCGGCCTGATGGCGGCGAGGTTCGATCCCGAAGCCGGAGAACGAACTGGCCGGCAGGGATGTCGCCGACCTCGACGGCATCGGGATCGCCATCCGCGCGTCGCTGCTCGGGAAAACGGATGCCGCGCTTCCGACGCCCGACTGCCCGACATGCGGCAAGCCGATGGAGCGGCACCGGAAGGCCGGCAAGACCCTTGCCTCGCGCCCGGGACCGGTGAAGGTTGTCCGGACATGTTGCCGCTGCCGGGGCTGCGGCACCGGCCACTTCCCCCTGGACCGTGCCCTCGGGCCGGAGGGACGGACCACCACGCCGGGGGCGGCGTGCAGGTTCCGGCAACGACGCTGCGGCGATGGGCCCGGCAGTTCGGGCAGCAGGTGGTCCTGATCTCCGGCGGTGCCGCCCGGATCACCGATGTGGCCGACGAGTTGCCCGCCAGCATGCGCAAGACCTGTATCCCGGACCTGTTCCATGCCCTGGAACATGCGTCCGAGGCCGTCAGGGTGCCGATCGGATGCAAGGCCCTGCTGCCGGACGGGAAGGTCGGTCGTGTCATCGCCGAGTTGCAGCCCTGCCGCGGCTGGCACGAGGCGGTGGCGAAGTGCATCGACCATTACACATCCAGCCGGGAGAGAATGCGCCATGACGAATACCGGACTCGCGGCATGCAGATCGGCAGCGGTCAAATCGAGAGCAGCTGCAAGCAGATGGTCGCCGCCCGCTTCAAGAAGTCGGGAAGCGGATGGTCGAAGCGCGGGGCAAACGCATTGCCGGCGTTGAAGAGTTGCCGGCACAACTCACAACGGGAAGAGTTCGCCGAGTGGAGAGTTGAACGGCTGGTCGCTGCGTGATCCAGGAATTTGGCGTGCACCCATCGTCAGCATGGGAGTTGCATACATGCGGCGCTATATCTAGCGTGACGATTTGACCCTTCGGCACTTTCCTACATAATCCCCAAAACTAGCCCAGCTCCCCCGGAAATGACGGAATCGGGTCAGTCATCCCGGCATTGTCGGCCGGCGCGTGCGGTGCCTCCGCCATGATCTCCGGCGGGCCGGACAAGACCGGCTCCTCGGCAGGACGATCGGCGGTGCCGAGATCCAGCTGATGACACATCACCGCCGCCAGGCGGGCGGCAAACCCGCCGCCCAGGATGTCGATGTCGACATCGATGTTTCGCGCCGCGGCGTGGACCAGCCTGTTGATTGTCCTGGTGGGCGATGTCTCCTCCGTCGGCCCTCGGGCGGCAAGCACCCGGTCCCGGAACACCTGCCACTCATCCTCCTCGACCGAGGTCACTCCGGGAACCTTGTCGAGCGGGCCCCTGACAGCCAGGAACGTGTTGATGGCAATATGCGGGGCGATCTCGGAGCCGACATAGAAACTCCTTCCCCGGTGGATCCGGTCCTGGAAAACAAAGGCGAACTCCCCCGGCTCGAGGCTCCGCAGTTCGTCGCCGGTCACCCGCTGGACTTCCTCGTATCGCACGTCGCCGCGCTCCCGGGTTCGCGATGACAGCAGGCCCGACATGCGCTCGGCACCGCCGGAGACCGAGGCATAGCCCTTGCCGGTCTTTTCCTGGATGAAACGAAGCGTGGCATCCGCATCGACCGTCGCTCCATAGACATTCAGGAAGGTGTTGGCGATCACCGAATCGGCGGTCTGGGCAATCTCGCCCCGCATGGCCTGGATATCCTGGGCCCCGATCACGATGGAAAACCCGAGCGCCCTGGCCTGCGCGGCCATAACATCCAGCCCCTTGACGAGATAATAGCCAGCCTCGTCGAATACGGCGATGAAGGGAGAATTGCTGCGCGTCGGCGCGGTCTCGACGATTTCCCTCCTGGAGCCGACCACCCGGGATCCCGAGGCGGCACCCATCATCGACTTGGCCATGGCCACGATGATTCGACCGAGATTCCTTGTCTCCTCGCTGGCCTTCTGCAGTGCAGGCAGCAGAACGACGAGTATCCTGCGGTTGTAGATCACGTCATCCATGTCCACCTCCGCCAGCGGCGTGCGGAATATGTGGCCGAAATCATCCGCCATCGAGCCCAGGGGCTTGGTGAGCTGCATGGTCAGGTAGCCGTGCTGTTCCTCCGTCTTGTCCCGCTGCGGCTCGCCCTTGAACATTGTCGCCATGGAGAAACCTGGCAACGAGTTGAAAAAGCCGCGCAGCGCCAGGTGCGATGCATCGGAAAAGTCACCTCGCAGCGAACGCAGGTAGAGGGCCGTCATGCTGGTTTCGAGCTTGATCTCGGTCCACTGACCGTCCTTGATCCTGTTGAACATCGCCATGTGCTCGGCGGTGATCTTGAGAACCTTCGCCCGGTCCTTCGCCTGACTGACTTCCTGGGCGGTCGGCATGTCGTCGCCGGTACCTCCCGGAACTCCCTCGCCCAGGGGCATGTAGCTCCGGATCGTTTCGACATCGAGCAGGATCTCGCCGCGGTCCCGCAGCTCGACAAGCACCCTGATCAGCGTCGACACCAGCTGCACGCTGCGATCCCGCCACATCTGGCCGCCGCCGGCATCGCCGCCGCCGCCCATGAGACTGGAGACCATGTTGGTGAGTTGGTCATGGGTGCCGCGGGCGAAGGGATTCAGGGTATTCGACTGACTCCCGATCGAGCCGGCCGGCGCATCCGGATCGGCCCCGGCCTCGACACCGGTGAAATTCACCAGGCGTACATCATCTTCCCGGCCGTGGCGCTTCGCCAGGCTGTAGACCCGGGCATAGAATTCAGGAGTGCCCTTCCCGTCGACGAACAATGCGCCAGACCCCCACATCATCGGTTGCACCAGCAGGCCCAGCAGGAATTCCGTCTTCCCCGACCCCGTCGTCCCCAAAGCGAAGATGTGGCGCCTTGCATCGCTGTTGCTGATCCACAGTTCGCCGCCATCCCGGTCGGTACCCAGGTAGAGGATCCCCGATGCCTGCTTGTGCTCGAAGTCCGACCCGTCCTTCCGGTCGCCGTAATCCGGCCCGTCCCAGGATGCCGGAACCCTCATCGGACAGCGGTAGCGCTGACCGGCCAGGAGAAGCGTGTAGACCGAGGCGACCAGCACCGTGACCGTCCAGAACTGAGGCCACACGAACGGGGCGGCGCCCAGCAGGAAACAGACAGGCCGGCACACATTCGGATTCGAGAGCTTGGTGCGTAACCCGGATCCCCGGTTGACGGGGAATATCCGCTCCCGCGGAACATCTGTCGGGTGGTGATGGGCGTGGACCTCGACCATGGGCTACTCCTGGTCCAGCAAGGCCGAGGCGATCACCGCGTCAACCGCCGCCCGGTGGAGATCCAGCTCGAACTGCAGGAGGGCCAGGTCATTGCCAAGCGCCAGTTGCGCCGCAACCTCCCGCATGACCGCCTCGGGTGCCATGCCGGGAAGGGCAGCCTGCCAGTCGGGATCCCGCCAGCTGGCGGCGACGGCCACGTCGTAATACTGCCGAACCGAGATCCGGTCATCGATCGGATAGGGATACCCGTCCGGTGCCGTGCGACGCGCCCAGTCGCCCAGCGGCAGATGCGCTGCCGAACGCGTCTGGATCCAGCCCAGCAGCGTCGCCGCCGCCGAACGCCGGGCGGATTCGGACTGTCTCCGGGCAATCTCGGCCCGGCCTGCCGGCAGCTCCGCCTCGGCCCGGGTGACCGGAGGCGCCGGCACCGGGTCGACGATGTTCTGGTGCAATCGCCAGATCGCCTCGCCCAACTCATCCGGATCGGCCCCGGTTCCGGCCCCGGCCGTCGGCTGCTGCAGGAGAACCCGCAGATCGGAAGTGGGGTCGAACACGCCGCCGACATTGCGGAGTTGGTCACGGTCGTCGATGATGCCGTTCACGACCGCCCCCGTGCCTTCGCACACCTCGGAATTTCCGCCGGCGCAGCGGGCATAGTTGCGCGCCTCGTTCTGGGTATCGGCACCGGTAGGCGGCAGCGGCGGCTCTCCGGGCCCCGCCTCGGTCGGGCCGCGAGCCATCACCGCCGCCGAGCCATAGCCCAGGCAGTTCGAGACTGCCGGGTCATACCGGCCGCCCTCGGCTCCGGCCCGCATGTCTTCCCGCCGGCCAATCGCCTGGTTCAGATCGGATGCATCCGACACCTTCTCGATCAGTGCGCCCTGGCGCTGGATGTAGGCGGATGTCTGGCCGGCCCCGGCCCGGATGGCCGCGATGATCCGTTCGGTCTGCTCCTGCCGATTTTCGGCAGCCGCCCCGGTCTGCCGGGCCCGATCGGAATTGGAGCCGCGAAGGTGAGCCTGGAGCTGCGATGTGCAGCGGCACTGCGCCGAGGCCTGCGACGCAGCGAGAACTGCCAGGGCGGCCGCCAGCATGATGATCCGTGTCATTGGTTTATCCCCAGTATGACTCCGGCCCGTCCGGAGGACGCCTCGCCGTTGCCCGTGTCGAACCGACGACGCAAATCCGGTGCCGGAAAATTGGTCACCGTCTCGTCGGCGCCCATCAGCAATGGCAGAATGGCCAGCGGGCCCAACTCGCCGAATCCGCCCAGCGATGGCAGCGTGGCCTGCGACCAGCGGGATTGCGCGAACGGGCAGAGCGAGGACGGCAGGATGCGGGTCGGGTCGGTCTGGCCGGCCGCCAGCCCGGCGGCCAGCGATGCCACGTCGATGCTGCCCAGCGAGAGTCCGGACCCGGAGCCACCCAGCTGCGACAGGATTCCCTGCAGGAAACCCGGCAGGCCGGCAGTCAGCCTTCCGGTCGGAAATGCAACATCCAGATTGGTCGACATCAAATCCCCCAGGCAGCTCAACTCGGCCGCCGCCGATGGCGGCTTCACGGAATTTTCCCTCCGACCGACCTCCCGCTCGATTCCCCTCCTGGCAGCGCCGGCGAGCACGTCGATCGTCTCCGGGTCGCAGGACGGATCTTCCGACAGCATCTCCCGGATCCAGGTCTGGTCAGCCGGTGGGTCGGAAGCGGCAGCGGCCGGGACAGCCGGCAATGCCGCGATCAGCAGCATTCCGATCAGCTTGCGCATAAGTGTCTCCTTCGTGTGACATCCGGGCGGTCGGGTGGACGACACCGCTGCACCTTGAGGCGCTCCAGCACGTCGCTGCCCGACGGAATTCGCTGATTGTTCAGCGCAAGCTGGTAGGCCCGTTGCGTGCCGGTCCCGGATTGCGATGTCTTCGAGGCATCGGCCCCTGCCAGCAGCAGGAGCTTGACGATCTCGGCCGAGCTTCTCGCCGCCGCCACCAGCAGCGGAGTGAGGTTCCGGTTGCCGGGCGCAAGCACGACTTCCAGGTTGGCGCCGGCCTTGATGAGCGCGTCGACCCGGTCGGCATCGGAGAAGCAGCAGGCAAGATGCAGCGGGGTCCAGCCAGGCGTCATCGCGGCATTCCCGTCGGCACCAGCCACATCCAGCAGCCAGTTGACGATCGCGGTCGCTGCCTGGTCTCCTTCCCGGTCCCTGACCGCAGCCGAATGGATAGGCAGCGTGTGAACCCCGGTGGCACACTCGGCGTTGAAATCCATCCCGGCCTCCCGGCCGGCCTCGAACAGCTTCAGCACATCGGATCGCCGGGCCAGGACATGTGCGACCGTGTAGCCATCCTCGCCATGGGTGTTGATCCGGTCCGGCCCGACGGCGGCGCAGACCCGCTTCCACTCGTCATGGAGCTTGTCGGCCTCGACCGGCGTGCAGACACTGCCATCGCCCGCCCGTCGCGCCAGGTCGAACAGTTTTTGCAGGGGAGCGGTCATCCCGGCATTCCTTGTACTCCGGTGCCGAAAAGATCGATTCCGCCATCGGTATCCAGGCGGAACACGAATGAGCAACCACGGGAGCCGTGATCGAGATCGAGGAGGTAGAAGCGGGAGCGCAGATGCTGGTCGGGAATGTCGGCCACCGATGTAAATCGCACCAGTGCCCGTCCCGCATCACGGAAGCGGATTTCCTCGCCATCATGCAGCGCGTAGTGGCGAAGCTCGCCATCCGACTCCAGCGTGAATTCCACGAATTGACCCGACAGGTTCCGCATGCAGGCGGCACTGGTGCCGCCTGCGGCTGCCGCCAGCGCCTGGTCGGTGGCCGGTGTGCTATCCGGCTCGGGCACTCGCTGCATGCGCCCCTCGGGGCCCTGCGTGCAGGCAGCCATGGCCGCCGCCATCACGATGATCAGTCCAGACCGCATCACGCCGCCACCAGGTCGTTGAGCATGGTGAGAACCGGGCCGATATTCAACGCCAACACGCCGCCGGCCACGAAAGTCAGGCCAGCCCCGACCGTCGGCTGGCCACCCGGTTGCACCGATGCGTTGAGGAGAAGGAGACCGCGAAAGACCGCGATCACCCCGAGAAACTGGACGATCCGCAATATCCCCACGATTGTCGCTTCCGTCGCCCTGCCATCCAGGGCGCTCAGCAGTTCCGGGGCCGTCGAGAAGATCTCGACGCCGACCGATTCCCAGCTGTCCCTGATGACCGATTGGCTCAGCACGTCCAGGAGCGTCGGCAGGGAAAGGAGCGCCACCCCGGTGAGTATCCACGAGATCGCCCCCGCCCAGCCGCCGGCGCCGGGACCCTGCTCCGCCCGGCCGGCTGCCGCCCGTGCACCGATGACGATGGCAGTGATTCCGGTGGCCCAGGCGATGGCCACGACCAGGACGTGGAAATCCCCGAGGAACACCTCCATCCGTGCAATCAGCTCTACCAGGTCTGCCAGTTTCAGTTCCACTGATCGGCCCCCTACTCGCCGACCCCGGCCGGCGGTGCAAACAACACGCCCCTGGGCGTGGTCAGGTAGTCACCATCCGGCGTTTTCCGGATCGAACTCACCACCCCTCTTCCGGCCACCCAGTCGCCGACACGATACTGGCCCTGTACCGCGGTCCCGGCTGGAAGCACCGCCCCCGCCGCCGCATCGGCCGACCCGTGGTAGTTGGACCCGAAGGCCGAGGCGGTCGTGGTCGAGGCCGGTCGGAATCCCTCATCCTGCACACCACCATCGCTTCCGAACCGCGCCACGAGGTGCAAATCGGACGCGAGAGCCTCGATCCGCTCGGACAGGGAATTGCGCACGGCCCTGGCTGTCTTGAGCGACGTCGCAATCGCATGGACATCCGTCTCCAGCATTTCGAGCCTGGCGTCCTCTTCCCCGCCGGCCGCCTCGACCAGCGATCTGGCATGCTGTGACTCTCGCCGGGCGATGGCCACGGCATCGAGTGCTTCGGCGGCCAGGGCCACCGCCGATTGCAAATCGCCGGACAGCGCCTCCACCTGCGCCTCCAGGCGTTCATTGCGCGCCGAGAGCACCTCCAGTTGTCTGGCCTGGTCCTGTTGCACGGCATCGACCGCGTCCAGCATCCCCTCGAGCGCTGCCATGCGCTCCTCGGAGGGATCCGCATCGAGTGGCTCCACCATCGCCACCGGCACCGGCGGAATTTCCGCCGGCAGTGATTCCTGGTCGACAGGCACGGAAGTCTCCTGCATCGCCAGTTCTTCGATTGCCGGAGTGGGCGGCGGAATGGCCAACCCGGGAGCGGCGGAATCCGGCTCCAGCAGCGTCATCAGGAAATCGGGAACCGGGATTCCTGCCGAACGCAGTGATGCCGATACTCCCGTCCCGGGTGGCTGGCTGATCATCCAGTAGCCACCGGCGGCCAGTGGCAGGGCCAGGACCAGCACCGCCGCCAGCCGCTTCGCCAGCCGGCCGCGCCTGCCACCAGGCTGCCTGCCATCTCCTTCATCCACTGTATCGACCGCGGCCGCTGGTGTGGTTTCCATCTCCGGCTCCGGAGCGGCTTCGGGGCTTTCGTTTTCGGTCATCTCTCGAGTCCTTGTTGCGCCGGCAGGGTGACACCCTCCGGCAGGATTGCGGGGCGTCCGGTGGAGACAATGCCAGCCAGGCCCGGCAATGGTGCAAGGCCCGGGATCCGTTCACTCGCGGGAGCCAGGCCGACCCCCGCGACCCCTGGAGGCAGGGGAAGCGCCTCCGGCTGTCCGGAGGCGGTGAACAGAACCACGATGGGTGCACCCTGATCGAGCTCGATCAGGGCCCCATCAGGAATCCGGCTCGCCAGATCGCTGGCCACCGCACCGGCCGCCTGGCCGAGGCCGGCGGCAATGATCTGGCGCCTTGTGGCCTCATCCCGCTCCACGATCACCGTCCCGTTCGACACCGTGGTGTGCGTTCCCGAGCCGGTGATCGCTCCGGTGGCACCGGCGATCGCGCCCGAAAACACCAGGCCGCCATAACGCTGCGCGTATCGTGGATCCAGCCGCGATCGGGTGACCTGGCCGCCGGTCCAGGGCGACAGTCCAATGGCCGAGATCGGCAGATCGCGGCCATCGGGAAGCGAGATCGTGGAGAAATCCAGGGCAAGGCCGCCGGCGGAACGCATGGTCGAAAACGATCCGGACACCCGCGAGCCGGCGAGCGGGCCCTCGACAATTTCGGCAATCGCCGGGCCTGGCAGATCGGAGGTGAGTCCGTTCAGCATCCGTGCCCGCGCCATGTCACCAACCCTCAGGCCAAGTCCTTGAAGGCTGTCTTCGGTCATCGGTCCGGCCAGTATCGCAGGTGCCGGTGCCACCTGCGGAGCTTGAGGTGCGGCGAAGCTCCGGCTGCCCATCCTCGGCATCGGCCTCTCGGCCAGCGCGGTCAGATGCTCGAGCATCGGGTTGAGCGCCTCGCCGGCCACGTCCGGGGCAAATCCACCGGTTACCGGGATCGGCGGCAATGGCTCGAACTGCTCGAACGGAGCTGCCTCCTCGGCCAGCTGCCAGGCTGCCGCCTCGTCTGGAGGCGGGACGGCAACCGCTGCCTGGCCGGACCGCGAGAGGCCGCCGGCCAGGCTATCCCGGACCGGCTCGACGAATCTCTCCCGGACCGGGCTGGACAGCGATTCGACCGTTGGGAGAAACGCATCGGCGCCCTCGGCCAGCGCGGCTTGCGTGCCGGCATCATTGGCAGCTTCCACCGACTCCTGGTAGGCCGGAGACCGGCGCTGCTCGTCGCCGCCCGGCGTTGCCTCCAGAACCGGGACGGCCGGCGGCGGCGCTGCCGGCTGCAGAACAGGCTGGACGGTGCTCAACAGGCCGACGGCCAAGATGGCCATCACCGCCATCACCGTCGCCGCCATCACCACCGGCCGCAGGCGGATCGGCAGGCGCAGGCGAAACGGGGACCGCCCGGCCGAACGCCGCCACAAACCCGACATGGCCCGGATGCCGGGCCGCCGGGCGGAAGGCGGCTCCGGAGATGGCGGTGCCTCCGTTTGCGCATCATTCGGGAAGACCTCCGACCGGGCCTCCGGTGCAACTTGTGCAGCTTCCGCCGGAGGAGATACCAGTACGCCCGGAATCGCATCTGCCGGCGGGGCGTCATCGGCCGAGGCGCTGTCGAAGGTCCCGCCATCATCCGAAAACGCCTGATCATCGTCGCCGGCAGCATCGTCTTCCTGTCCGATGTCGTCCTGGCCGGCAGGCTGCTCGTCCGCCGCCGGTTCCTCCCGTTTCCGGAAGATATGCGACACGGCGTCGTGCGGCTCGGCGTTCTCGAGCGCCTCGGCGTGGGCCTGGTTTCTCCGAGCCTCGGATTCCAGAGCCGGCTGCCTCCCCGGCACTGCCTTCTCCATGATCCTTTTCCTGGCCGCGTCCTGGCCACGGGCAAGGCCGAATTCGGCATTCAGGAGGTCGAAGTCGTTTCGGATGTCATTGATCATGGCAGTTCAACCCGAGCCATGATCGTGCGGCCATCGATGCTGAACAGCAACATCGACGCCGCCGGCAGACGATAGACCCGGACCCCGTTCGGCCCCGACAGCACTTCGGCCCATTCGGGGCCCAGCAGGGCGTGCCGCGTCCTGACCCACATCATTCGTTCATCCCCGATCCGCGGGGATACCCAGACCCGGGCGCCGCGCACGGTGTCGATCGTCGCTTCCTGCACATCCTCCGGCAGGTCGGCCGCGGCAACGAATTTCAGCATGCCGCGGCTTCCCGGTGCCGGCGGACCCGACTCCGGAGCCACACGGGCGGCGGCATTGGGGCCCAGCGCCATGACCTGCACGTCGAGGCGGTAATGCGGGCTGGTCCGGTCGACCAGCAGCGACAGCACGACCGGCGTTGCCTCGCCGGCCAGGGACACCACCAGGTTGGTCCAGCCGGCGCTGCGCAGCGGCGAGGCCGCCAGGTGGGAAGGCCCTTGCTGGCCATCGGTGCCACCCGGATGGAGCACGTCGAAGCTGTCGCGGTCGCCGATGACGAAGCCGGCCACCGGCCAGGGCCTGCCGGTGGCATCGGTGAAATTGATCACGGTGGCGATTCCCGGGCTGAGCCGGACCTCGGGCGGGCGGCCGCCAGGCTCGAGCGACACGATGTCGGCCTCGGACCGCACCGAGTCCGGGCCCGGCCGCGGCATGGAGTCGGCAGCCGCCTCCCGATGCAGGAGCAGCCTGGCGTTGAAGTCGCGCAGCAACTCCGGCGGCACCGGCAGCAAATTGCCAACCGCGTCCCGGTACCAGACGATCCGGTCTGCCGACGAGCCGTCGACCGGCGGCAAACCGGCATCCTGGGCAACCCCTGGTTCGGCCGCCAGGGAGAGGATCAGCGCGACGACTGACCAATGAGCCGTGACACGGCCACGCCTGACTCCGACGTCCATGTTGGCACCCTCTTGACTTCGACCAGCATCGTCAGCTCCTGCACCTGGCTCTCCGATGATGACTGGTAGGTAATGGTCAGTGGCATTTCGACATGCCAGGTGTAGATCCCGGATCCGTCCACGCCCTTGCGCAGCACGGCAGCCCCGTTGGCAACTGCCGACGAGATCATCCGCCGGTTGCGAATCAGTTCGAGATTGCCGGAACGCTGCAACTCGGACAGGAACGCCTCCCATCCGCTGGAAGTGAAGAATGTCTCCACATCCGCCAGTTCCTGGCGATAGTTCGCAAAATCCAGTGACAGGGACCGGGTGATGGCATCGACCGTGAAATTTGTCACCTGCGTATCGGAACGGTGAGGCTGATCGAGCGGCGTGAGCTCGATCAGTTCGCCCGAAATCCGGGTGGCAAAATACTTGTGCTGGGGCGGCCGGGTGAGCGCCCAGGCAGCCACCAGCACCGCGGCAAGGCTCAGGCAGCAGGCCGCCATGACCGCGAACGCCATGACTCTCACCGCGGCATGCATCGCCCAGCGATTCTGCGCGGCCGCGGTGAGGGAACCTGTCCCGGAAACCATTGTCTCCTCCTGTCTGCCCCCGGCGGGCCCTTCCCCGGCAAGCATGGCCTTCAACTTCCGTCTCACCGGCCTGTGACCCCGCTCCAGGCAATGGCCCGGCCGATCCGGCCCGCCGCCCAGTCACCGGTGAGCCCCTGGAGCTCTGCATCGTCCAGCGCCCAGCCATGCCGCCTGTCCTGCGTCAGCCTGACCACCCGGCAATCCGCTGCCGCCAGCAACCGTTCCTCGCTGCCGCAGGCACCGGCCACAGCCGCAAGCAGCCGGTCGCCGGTGGCGCCCACCGGGTCGGGCTCGCGTTCTTGTGGCCGATCCGCGTCCGGCCAGACCACGAGTGCGGTCTGCCGGCCGGGTCGGCCGATCAGCTCGGCCACATCGCCCCAGTCGGCCAGGTGCCCCGATTTGCACCCGCCCATGGCCGAGAGGGCCGCCCAGCCGAGAGGGCCGAGCATCCGGTTGGCGGCATCGGCAGTCTTCTCGCCGTCGACGAGCAGAATGGCGGCATCCCGGTCGCCAAATCCGGCCAGCTTCTCACGGCCGTAGACCGGCCTTCTGCCGCCGGCAAACCCGCTGCACGCCCAGTGACCCCAGCCAGTGGCCGGGTTGATTCGCCAGGTAACCGGCAGCACCATCTTGCCTCCCGACCGTTCGGTTCGCGCGGTCATCGCCACCAGCCTGCCCTCCATGTCCCGGTAGTGGTGCCACTGGCCGGGATGGTGCCGCACATAACCGGAATTCCGGAACCACAGCACCAGCGAGCCATCCGACAGGTCGGGCTCTTCCGGCGGCAGGCGGGCCGGCCAGGAAGCAGGTCCATGCAAGGCGCCGGCACCATTGGCAGTCGGGGCGGAGCGGCCATGTCCCGCGCCCGCCTTCCGCCTTCCGGCTCCGCCCGGACCAGGTTTGCACCCGGTCATCGCCAGCTCCATGTCGGGCACCGGCAATCCGAATTCGGATGCCAGCGTCAGCACCGTGTCGACAAACCCGGTGCCGGCGATCTTGCGGGTGAATGTCACCACGTCGCCCGAAGCGTCGCAGCTGGCACCGAAGCAGTGGAACAGCGGCCCATCCAGATGACAGGAGGGCGTGCGTTCGACATGGAACGGGCACAGGATCATCGAGCCGGTGCCCGCCGGCCGCAATTCGATCCCGCCCCAGCGGGCGGCAACCTCGGCACAGCTCGCCTCCCGCTTCACCCGGCCGACGAAATCGTCCCAGTCGCGGTATCCGGCCCTGGCAGCCGCCTGGTCCCGCCGCCGCCGGCTTGGTTCTCCTCGCGCTACACTCCGCACAGATCCTGCCCCGTTCGCCATTCCGATGAGTCCTTGCATTTGCCGCAGATTCGATTGAACCTGGACGCCGGAGAATACAGCCTGCCGCAATTCAGGCACCTGGCAGCCGACATGCCGCCCGGCCGGCCGAGCTGGTGGCGCTGCGCTGCACCGCGCACCGACCCGGTGCTCCTGCCCAGCACCTGGCCGATCTCGCCGAGATCCGCGCCCTCGGCCCAGAGCCTGCACAGCGTCCGGATCTCCAGGGCGGTCCATGGAACCTGCGGGCGAATCAGTTCATCTCCTCGCCGGGCCGGTCGTCGATCCGGAATTCCGGCATTCCCGCCTGCTGGCGCGACCGGATCCTCTCCTCGGACTGGTCGAGATAGACATCCTTGAGTGCGGCCACTGCCTGACGGACATTGGGGACCGGCAGCGGTCCCTGGTACTGGCGCTCGGCCAGATGATGGGCATGCACACCCGCGGCCTCGATCACCACGTTGCCGCCGCAGCACTGTACCGAGTACCAGAGTGTCCGGTCCTCGGGCTTGAGCCACAGCAACGCCGCTGGCGCCAGGATACCTCCACCCTGCCGTCCGGCCCGCCAGATCTCGGTCAGCGCCGTCTCCAGCCAGAAATGTCCCCTGGCCAGTTCCTCGATCAGGCTCCGGTGCCGGGTCAGCAGATCGTCGATTCGCTGCAGCAGTTCCGGCCGATCGTGGAGCGTGCGATGAACATCGCCCGGCTCGCTGCACGCCGCCAGAGCCACCGACAAGTCGTCGATGAGCCCCCGCGAATCATCGCCGCGGAACCCGGCGATGCAGGCGACCAGTGCCCGCTCATGAATCCGCAGCCGGCCCACCGAAAACGGCCGGGTCAGCTGGCCGGCCAGATGGGCCTCGACGGCATGCGGGTCGCAGTCGCCATCGCCATCACGCAGGCACCGCGCGTCGAGCCACTCCTCCGGACGCAGTGCCCGGCCCAACGGCGGCGGAGATGGATGGTCCGGAAAGGGGGTGAGCAGGAATGAACCGGTTGCCGGTCTCTCCTCGGTGCAGCCGGCCAGGAAGCAGGCCAGCATGGCCTCATCCCACCGCCCGGCCGCCGACAACTCGACAAACCGGTCGTGCCAGCCGGTGACATCTTCCTCCGAATTCCGGGTCCAGCCCGCCAGCCGCAACAGGGCTTCAGCCTCCGGCCACCTGTCGCGGGCCAGCAAGATCGCTGCCATCTCCAGTGACTCGCCTTCGGCCGGCCGCCATCCTGCTGCCTCGAGGTCCAGCTGGCCGAGCTCCGAGGGCGATGGCCGAGGATGACCGGCTGGCGGCGGTGTCAGCACCGGCAACCGGTCCCGTCCGCCGCCCATGATCCTCGCATAGTCATGGGCCCGCCGTACCTGCTGCGCCCGCGCCGCATCGACCGAGGTTTCCGGCTCGCTGTCATCGGCCAGGTTCCGCAACAGTGGCCTGTGCGCCGCCGGCCACACCCGTGCCTGTTCGGCAGTGACGCTGCCCAGGCTGTGACGGGTCCGGTAGCGCAGGTCGGGGCGGAGCCGAGCCGCACTCCTCGCTGCCACCACCAGTAGCGGGAGTGCAAACAGGGCTGCATTGCGGCCACCGGGAACCAGCAGCCAGGCATGCGAGCCCAGTTCGCCGACTGACACGCTGAACAGGAGATCCCTGGCTGCCTGGGATGGTACAAGCAGCCAGAGTGTAAGCACCGGGATACCGACCGAACCGGAAATGTCCGCCAGGAGCGCTGCCGGCACGGACAGCACCGCCGATGCAATCGCCGCCATTCGTAACAGATGGTGTCCCAACAACCACCATGTGATGACTGCCGCGGCGACCAGGCCGCCAGCGACAACCAGATCCTCGACGACTCCATCACTTCCTCTATCCATGGACCCGACCCGCAGCCTGGTGACGGCTGGCCAGGTCCTCGGCCAGGCGACCAATGGCCTGGCCGGCGACTTCCTGGCCGGCGGCCGTGTCACGAAGACGCTGAATGGCCTTGCGTGCGGTTCCCGTCGGCCACTCGGCCGCCAGGGCCGCCCGCGCCTGGACCGGCCCGATGAGGCGCGAAAGCTCCTCGCGCAATGCGACATCCTCGGCGGTGGTCGAATAGGCCCAGATCTCGGCCGCTCCCAGCCGGTGCTCCAGCAACTGCCGCACTTCCCCGCCCTTGACGTCGAGGGCGGCGAATACCGGGGCACCGCCTGCTCCGGGCCCGGTCAGCCGGTGCCGCAGCGCGTGGCGGGACGATTCGTCCAGCTTCAGGAGCCTGGATGCCATCTCGATGTCCTCCGGCCCGGCCGAACAGATCCACACCCCGGTCGCCAGGCTGGCGATCCGGTCGGAGAAATCCGACAACAACTGCGATGCCAGGGCGATCTGCACGCCGTGCTTGCGCCCCTCCCGGATATCGGTCTCGACCTGGTCGATGATGCCGGGCAACCCGCCTGCGCGGTGAAACTCGTCCATGCACAGGCGTTTGGGCGTCTGCTGCACCGCCCGCGCCATCTGCTCGAGGCGACCCCGCTGCGAGGCCCGCATGCCGGACGATACGGTCAGCGCCGACATCTCGTCCGGTGCCAGGTAGTAGCCGTCGGTGCAGACATGCCTCGCCAGCAGGTACATCATCGCCGACCGGCGGATGGCTGCTGCCTCCTGCGACCGGGACGTCACATCCTGCAGGTCGATCACCCTGAGCCGGGCACCCGACATGGCAAAAACGGTCGGCATCGAGAGGATCGGCCACTCGGCGAGTGTCTCGGTGAGAACCCGCTGGAAGGCGGCAATCGCCGCCTCGCCGGTGCTGCCGATTCCCATCTGGGCGTAGATGTCGGACAGCCGCGGCGAGGCCGCCGCGGTCGTAAGGTCGGACAGGAGTGGCACAGCCATGCGCTGCGCCAGCGCTGCTTCATGCCACTTGCCGGCATCCGACAAGTGGTCGACGCATTCCCACCATGTCGATGAGTCATCGGCCTCCCAGCCGGTCTCCGCCAGCGCCGCGTCAACCTTCGGGATCTGGTCCGGGTGCCACTGCCGCGGCCGCTTGCCGTCAGAGGCCTCGAGATAGGCCTCGTCGACTGCCAGGCCGATCAGCCCGGCCAGGTCATCGCCGCCGGCAGCTCCGGACATCATCAGGCGCAGGAAATTGACGATGAAGGTCTTGCCGAGGATGGTCGGACGACGGCAGCCGATCGGCGTGTCGAAGATGTTGATCGCCCATTCGGCGTCGTTCTGCAGCCTGGCTGATGCCGCCAGGTGACGCTGATCGGGCGGCAGCGCGTTCCGGACCATTTCCACCAGGCCCGACGAGGACGCGCCGATGTCGATGATCGAGATCAGGGGAAGCGGCTCATCCCGTCCCCGGCCCGAGAGCAGCGTTGCCGCATTCATGGCGTTGAGCAGCACCGATTTGCCACTGCCGGGAGCGCCGGAAATGACGTTCGTCCAGCTATCCTGCAGCGGAGAGCCCGGTTGCCACGGGAAGAAGCGGCCATCCGGACAGACAAAGGTCATCGGTCCCGACCGCCACGGCGAGGCCGGCCGGTCGAGCGGCAGCAGGCACAGGGCATCGGCAAGCGGAGCAACGGCCGCCGGAGCGGTCGGAGCACAGCCCCCGCCCGGTACCGAGGCGAGCAGGCACCCGACCGGATCGCCGGCCAGCTCGTCGGTGCGCGAGTTGCCCCAGCGGTCGACTGCATGCCTGAGCCTGGCTACCGACCGGCGCAGCCGGGCCTCCTGGCCGACATCGTCCCAGCAGGCAAAGCAGCAGCGCAGCCTGATGATCGTCTCCTCGGCGCCGTCCAGCTCCTGCAGGTGATGGAATGCGTCCCGGATGCGGCTGTTATGGACCCGTGACAGGAAGGTCAGGGTCGTGGTGTAGGCCCGCTTCATCGCCGTTCCGTGCATGCCCCCGGACTCGATCAGGAAGCTGGCGCGCCAGCGGATGGTCTGTTCGGTGTCTGCCACCTGTTCCAGCAATTGCCGGAACGGCACCACCGTCTCCGGGGTGAGGGCGAGGTCGAAGCCCTGGGCAATGGTGTCGCCGATGCGGACGATCGAGCTCACCACCTCGGCATGCGAGCGCAGCAATTGCCAGGACAATCTCTCGAGGCCGACCGATGAGAAATCCGCCCCGGCCAGCGCCGCCCTGGTGTCGGCCGCCTTCAGCGCCCGCATCGGCCTTCCGCCGGCCTGGTGTCCCGGAAGGCGCGGCGTGTAGCCGACATCGCCCTGTGCCGGCGACAATGCCCAGGCGATCATCCGTGCCGCCTCGCCTGCCGGAAGGAGATGGAGCTCCTGGCCCGCCCGTCCGAAATCGACCGGAAGGGCATCGACCAGAGCGGAATGGACCAGCCGCATCTGTTCGCTCACCCTGGCCGGGAGCTGTGCATCCCGGAGCGGCGGCATGCCGGATATCGATGACAGGGCCTCGGCGACCGATTCCTTCCGCTGGCCACCGGCCACGGCCGCCGGATGGGTGTAGATCGCAACCAGGCACCGCTCCCACACCCCGCCGCGGGCCAGTCTCGCCCGCCGGTCGGCGATGATGTCGTCAAGCTCGAGCGAGAGCGCCTTCGCCTGGATTTCCGCCGGGGCAATCGCCCGGCCGACATCGGCGGCGGCTGCGGCCGGATCCCGGCAGAACACGATCTGGAGAGCATGACCCGGAGAGCCGAGCCATGCGGCGAGGGACACGCGCAGCCTTTCGGCCGATTCCGACATTTCCGCTTCGCCGGGCATTCGCCGGGACCCGTTCCATTCGAACAGCGACACCAGCGATCCGGAGGCGCTGTAGAGCGCGTGCTCGCTATCGGCCCCCTCGATATCCAGGTGGTGATCGAGTGGCCCCTTCACCAGGGCATTCACGGCGGCGGCGACAGCGTGCTGCAGCATCTATGCCTCCTCGCCGCCGGTCAGCATGGCACCGACCAATTTTAGCAACCAAAAACTTAAATTCTCTATTTCGGCATCAACCACCGACACGAGGGGAAATCGGTCAAATCCGCCGGCCAGAAAACGATGCAGTTCGGCCGATTGCCAGCGCTGTCCGGAACTGCGGATCTCCACCGGAAGGAATCGCAGGCTCTGCCAATGTGCGGGCTCCTCCTCGCCGGCGGCCGACAGCAGGTCGGCCGGCAGCCTGGCTCCTCCCGCTTCACGTCCCTGCCTGGTGCGCCGGGAGATCTCGTTCGACACGCCATTCAGGCAGGCTCCGACCTTGCCGGCCACATCGTCATCCTGCTGCGCCAGCGCCCGAAGCCAGAAGATCGACCAGGAAAACGCCATGATGGCCGCCTGGGTCAGTTCCGGCCACCAGACGATCTCCAGCGGAAACTCGCCGCGACCGAAGCCTGGCTGGGCCGGGTGCCTGGCGAGATGGCAGAAATGGCAGATCGGCGCCAAATTCTCTACCCGCCAGTCATCATGGTTGCCGTTCACATGGTGAATCTCCATCCAGCCCGGGATCCGGGTTGAACAGCAGCAGCAGGTATCGTCCCCCTCCTCGAGCGCCTTCCGGACTGATTCCCGGTGATGCCAGCAGTGCCTGGCGTGAAAGGCGAGAGTGAGCGAAGCGGATCCCCGGTCGGGAAAGAGCAGGCTCAAGGTCAGCCGCCAAGCGAGCTCAGCGGGTTGGTGAAGTTCCCGGCCGAGGCGCTGTCGCCGAAAACCGAGGTAATTCCGACACCCATGAACTCGGGCAGCGCCACCAGCGCCACCCCGGCCAGCAGCCAGCCGATCGAGCCGGACAGCGACGCCTGCGGATCCTGCGGGTTGGTGGAGTAGGCGCGGAATTTCACCCCGGCCATCACCAGCATGGCGAGGCCGATCAGCATCCCGATCACCCCCACCAGGTTGCCGAACGACGTGACCTGTCCGGTCAGGCTGTTGGCGATTTCACCAAAATTCTGGGATTGCTGCGCACCCGCAGGGCGCACCAGGAATCCCGCGACAGTCAGGCTGCCGAGCAGCCATCCAGTCCTTGTCATGCCATCCTCCATTTCTCCCCGGCCGAACACGGCTTGAGCCGTCGCGGCCGGATGCGCATTCTATCCCCGGCGGGAATGAAGTCAAACTGGAGCGCTGTTGGCGACGAGGAGTTCGTCACGGTTCTTCAAGCTGCGAAGCGCATCCCTCCGCCGTGCAGCAAGTCCAACACGCAGGCTAACCTGTCCATCGAAATCTGCCGTTGGTGTATTCCTGCCCTACACGACCTTCTCCAGAATCCGCCCGTATGGCAGGAGAGTATAGGCAGCCTTCAGGGCCCTCTCCACTGAATCCCTCTGCGGCAGGAATTCCTGGTGGGGGTCCACGTGCGGAACCCGTATTTGAAGGACGGCATATTCTTTTTGCTGACCTGGTTCAATTTCCTTGGGCCAGTCGGATTTCGCTTTCAGAAGGTCGTCCAGATTTCCTTTGTAAAAGCTCAACTCCATGACATGCACTGTCATTTTGTGGATCAAATTGACCCCCTTTGGGAAGGTGCTGGATTTCAGGGTGATCCAGTCGGCACTGGGGCCCTTGTCTCCTGGTCTGTTCATCTGGAGTCGCGGGTGATCGTCCCTGAGATGCTGCCAGTATGCCTGTTGGAATGCCGTCGTGGCTTCATTGACGTGCTTCTGATACCCGCTGCCCTGTTGCTCGATTGCCTGACGAAGATTCTCTCCGCGCCAAGCTGCCCGCCGCTCGCCCGCTGCCTCGAACCAGCTGGCAATCGACTCGTACGAGACCCTGCGCTGATAACTGCTCCCGGAGGGAAGCCGGTCGAGATATTTCCGGGGAGCACAGATGACCGTGACGCAATCATCGGCTTTGCCGTTCTCGACCAGGCGTTGGCCACGGATGCGGTAGCGTTCATCCTGCCTCTCCTGTTCGGGAGCGTCGATCTTGTTCTCGATCATCAGTGCCGTACGCCGGCCGCCTGTCTTGACCAGAAGAATGATGTCCGATTCACCGTCAGTGTCCGACACGCCGTGCCATGCACCTTCGAAAACAGCGTCCTGTACACTGGCCAGACTGCAAAACCAGATCGTGAATTCTCCGGTGATGTGGAACTCCTCCAGCAGCAGAAGATCAATGTCACGTTCCGCAAGTCTACTGATGGGCTTCCTGGCCAACATTTTGCCTATTGCCACTGATTCCTCTCTTGTTTCACAGAAACCTACGCCGTTGGACCTGCGGTCATATGTGCACGTTTGTGCACCTTCGGGCGGGGTTAACACGGCGGAGATTGTGAGACAAATCATCGCCATCAAGAGGGTGCAGACGATGCCACAATCGTGACTGGAGGACAGGACCTGCCTGCATGCGGGTGCGCTATCGCAGGCCGGATCGCTCTCCCTGGTGGGGAGGCACCTCGAGCGAACGTAGCGCCGACCATGGCAGAAACGCGCCGGCCGGCACCTTCGGTCCGGACGCGCCGTAACCGGTGTATCTGCCGCCGCCTCCGGGCGTGTGAAAGCCGGTGAAGGTCGAGACATCGACGCTGCTTCCGGCAGCCAGCCGGTTCATCGCGCTCCGGAAGGCGCGTTCCCGCCCGCCATTGGAAGCCGCTGCTTCCTCGGAAATGCAGTCGGGCCGCATGCCACATTCGACGAAGCTGTCGAGGCCGGCCGGCCCCAGGAAATGGGCGGCCGAAAGCAGCCCTCCCTCGGTGATCCTGATTCCGGAGTGTTCGGTGCCGATCAGGGATTTGGTCCCCGTCGAGATCCTCGACCAGTTGAGTGCAGTGAAGCTGCCAAGCGCCGCATCCTGGGCGGCAATGCTGGAGGCAAACCCGGCATTCGACCGGATGCCGTACGGGTTCGGCAACCAGTTCCCTGCACGGTTCTGCCAGCCGATATCCTGGAGCGCCGCCGAAGTGAGTTGATGGCAGCCGATCGCCGTCGATCTCGGGTTGGTCGCATGACAGTGTTTCCCGCCGCCGCACCCGCCGGTCTCGTGCATGGCGACATGATCGGACCAGCGGCCTTCGCAGCTGCCGGCAACCGCCAGCCCCGGGACGGACAACCACAGGATTGTCAGGACAAGTGGTATCGGCACGGCTCGCCTCTGCGCTATTCGCAGCCAGGATACAGTGGAAGAGCATGCGCCTCCAAATTCCGGCTGTCGTCATCGATGCCGGCAGGAGGCGAGTGGCACTGGACGACAAGGCCCGTTCATCTGCGAAATTCGTCCACCGATATCCCTAGACGAGGCGAGAGGCGGTCTCCGGCCAGGCCGGCCGAAATCAGTCGGGGAGCTTCCCCGGGACCTCCGCCAGTTTCCGAAGCACTGCCGCCTCCTGTCGCTCATGCGCCAGGGCATTGATCATGTGGCGATCGCGCTCCCGCATCCCAGCAGCATCAGGCCGCATCCGAAGGCCCGTGCACGGCCAAGGCCGGCGGCCACCGCGCCGCACAGTTGCACGGGATCGGTCACCTGCAGCGTACCCTCGAGATCGAGCACGCCGAAGACAGCAGGTTGGCCGGATTTCCGCAGGGCCCGCATCACATGGTACTGTTTGACCATGATGTCCTGCGCCGGCTCGCCGACGGCGAATCCCGACCGCACCCCCTGGGACACCATCCAGTCAGGTGCCGCCACCCGGGCGGCGGCGAGCCGCTGATCGTGAACATGGCCTGATGTCGGAAACCGCAACATTTCGCGCCGGACGATATCGGTGCGGCCCCTGCCCTCCGGGCTGGTGCAGGTGGCATTGACCCGCAGGCGAAAGTCGATCCGGTCACCCCGCTGAAGGGCGAGGCTGTATGGCCTGGCCTCGAGCAGGAAGTCACGGGAATGACGGGGAGGCCTGGCAGACAGGATCAGGAAACGGTTCCTGCTCACCTCCCGCCACAGGAAATCCCGCCGCCCCGCCCCATCGACGTGGAACAGCGACCAGATCATCCTGTGGTGCCATTCGAGGGTGGCCGAGCGGCGATTCGAACGCCGATCGAATCCGCCCGGCCGGTCTCCTGGCCTGGAAAGGACAGCTCGGGTCATGAACATGGGTCCATCTCCTCCCCGTCGGCAGCTGGCCGGTATATCCAGACTGTCTCCGGCCGGAATGTCCAGCTGCTCCGGTCATCCGGGCATGAATGCATCTCGACCTCTTCTGCCGGAGTCATGCCGGGAATCTCGGACCAGCACATCACCTCGCCGCCGAACTCCGCTTCCCAGCCTGCCGGCTCGTCCGGGGGCAAGGCCGGCCGGGTCTGCCGGAGCGCCTCCACGGGATCGGCCGCCAGGATGATCGTCGGGCCCAGCGGAAACGCCGGCGGGCAGGATCGGCGGCCGAGACTGAGGGTGTAGACCGGCCGGTGGAGCGCCGCCGCCAGGCTGGTCAACGGCCAGTATCCATTCCCCCACACCGCCACCGCAACGGCCACGTCACAGCGATAGTCGCGCCGCGTGACGATGGTGTGAACGGTCCCGGCGGCCCGTCCGAGTGCGTTTCTCCGGCTGCCGGCCCCCCTGGCGAGGCCGGTCGGCACCGTCTGGACAGTGTGAAAGTCACGAAGTGGCGATGAACGCCGAAGGGAAGCCACCGCGACCTCGTAGCGTGTCAGCTCTGCCTGGCGCCGTCGGTCCTCCCGGCCAATGCCCAGCCCGGCACCGAGGATCCCGATGATCGCCGACCTGCCGGGCAGTGCTGCGCTCGGCCGCCTTTCGTTGCCGGCCGGGCCGCCAAAGCCGGCGACCGGCCCGGCGAGAATGAAGGTCAGGTAATCACGCATGCTGTACCTGGTCGCCGGCAAAGCTCGCGAACTCCTCGAGCGAACCCTCTGCTGCCGTGACATCCATTTCGCAGATCGCGTCGGCGGCCGGGCCATACACCTTGTCCAGGTTGGCCGCCGCCATCCGCAGGCAGGTGATCGACCCCGCAAGCAGATCGTCGCCGATCACCGGCTTGAGGAAAGCGCTGGCAAGTGACCGCGGCTGGACCGGACCGGCTTCGGCCCGTCCGTAGGATGCCCGGACATGATGGGCAAACGCCGTCCGTCCGCCGGAGGGAGACACCAGGGCGAATGCCCGGGCCAGGGTGGAGATGGCAGTCCGTGCGAGGTCACGATCACCGTCGAGATTGTCGAGCAGCCGAGTCACCTCGACCACGACATACTTGTAGAAAACGCCACTTCCATAGCCCGACTTTCCCAAAAACGCTGCAGCTCCGTCGCCCAGATCATCGATCGCCCTGTACAGATCTTCTTCCTCCGGTGCCGCATGGGTGGTGATCGCGTGCGCCACCTGCACGGCCGCCTGGCGGTTGAAGGCCGGAGAGTCGGCCAACATCCTCCCGAACATCGCCAGGTCGACCGCGCTGTCGGCTGTACGCAGCACCTGGCCGAGTGCCGCCTTGACCTGTTTGTCGTCGATTTCCCCCTGCTTCAGCACCGACTCGGCCAGCTCCAGCGCTGCCTGGCGTTCATCCGGCGAGATGAATGCGAGTTGGGATATCCTGGAGTTTCCGTCATCGCCGGAATGCTTGCCGAACATCGATGCGATGCGGGTGGCAATCTTCCTTGCCGGATCTTCATCGGCACCCTTGTCGACGAGATGCCGGTAGACCTGGTCCCCGAACATGCGGCTGCGCGTGCCCAGCTTGCCCTCCAGCGCATCCTGGAAGATGTCGGACATCCTGACCGCCCGCTTGAGGGACTGGGAGGAGATCCGCAGCCGGGTCGCGCCTCCGTAATAGGCGCTCTTGGGCCGGCCGGCCTCGCCACGGTTGGGGCGGCTGGGCGGGTACACGGTCAGGTAGTGGAGTTGCAGGAAGTGGCTCATTGTCGATCCTCGTTATCGGGTGATTGAAGGCCGAGCTTCCGCCGGCCGATCGAAGCGAAGGCCCTGGAAATCCATTGCGGGTCTGCCCTGCCGGACAGCGGCGATGCCACCTCGCCGGCAAGGGCCAGCGCCGCCTGCAGGCTTGCATCCACCCAGGCAGCCTCCGCGTCCAGATCCCGGCCGGCCTCGATCGCGCCAACCGCGGCACCAAATGCCGGAGCGGTGGCGCGCAGGAATTCGTCGGGCAGCACATCCGATGCGCAGCCGCCCGGATCGCAGGCGCGCCGCAAGGTCGAAGCGAAGGCCGACGCGCATTCGGACAGGCCGGCAATCCGATCCTCGGCCGATGGACGCAGCTGGCCGATTGCCGGGAAGCGGCCGATGGTGAAATTCAGCGCCTTGGACTTCCGGACCGACCAACCGCCTGCCAGGATGCCGAACCTGCATGCTGCCCGTCGCCGGAATGCGTCCACCACCGGGGCCGGCCGGTGGCGAGATGTCTGCATCTCCGATAGCGACCAGGTCGGCCAGTGGCGCTGGTCCGGAGCCGTCGCCAGCGCCCGTGCCGGCAACCAGTCGGAACCGGTCCGGCCGCGATACTGTGGTGAGAACGGGTGGCGCCAGCCCCGATACCTGGTGCCATGCGGAACCTGGCACGCCAGGACGGGATCGCCGACGGTGCCAGGCTCGATCAGCCGGACACGGCGCGGCTGTCCGAAATATGCCTCCAGCGAATGTGTGTCACCCGGCCCCACCGAGCTCCCGTCCTGCGAGGTGATGGTGGGGCGCAGCCAGGGCAGGGCCAGAGCCGCATCCCGTGGTGCCAGGGAAGGCCCCGGCATCACGTTCGCCCAGATCTCCCTGGCGAGCCGGCAGCGCGTGTCATTTTCCGACTCCGGCACGACCAGCGTGACCAGCGGGCCACCGCCGCGCATGGACACGCGGTAGCCGGCCCCGCCAACAGTGGCCCAGGATTGCAGGGTGCAAAGCGCCATCGCCACCTCGGCAGGACCCAGGTCGAGGCGATCATGGCGCCTGAAAAACAGATCCGCGTTTTGCGCGGCTGTTCGCATCCCCGGAGAATCATACAGTAGAGAGGCGGCTGGCCGGATCCGGTCAGGGCGGATCGTGTCCTCGAATGGCTCGATATCCTGCGCAAACCGCGGGCCCCGCCCTCCCAGGAAGAAGTACGGTGCCCATGGTTCAAGCGCACGGCGCCACTTTTCCGGGTCCGGCTGCTGCCAGTGATGAAACCACTCCTCGTCATCCCGCGGCGGCATGGCCAGTTGGAGCATCCCTGTCATCAACTCCCGGCAGGAGAGGTTGAAATCTGCACGGCTCCAGCACAACCCTGTCACGTCTTCTGCGGCCAGTTCATGCGGCGCTGCCAGTCGCGGCCGCTCGGATGAAGGCCGGCCCCGCTCCCGCACCGGAATCCATGAGTCGAGAACCAGGTTCAGCATGTCACGCCCGCTCTCGACCGATTAGGTCAACCCGGCCGGGCGAACGACAACCCAGGAATTCCCGCGGCTGTCGGCCTCGACTACCACCGCCTCCAGGGCCGGCCCGCGCTGCGATACCGAATCTTCGCCGCAATTGCAGCCATCGATACCGCACAGCGCCCGCCGCCAGCGATTCATCGTCGCCCTGGCCACGCGCTCGCCATGGCGCTTGCGGATCCGGATTTCCGTTTTGTGAAACCTGTTTTTCAGCGTAATCATGTCCTGCTCCCCAATTCGCCGCGCATACGAAGCGGCGGCCTCGAGGCCCGACCTCCGAATCTCCGTACGAACCCGCTTGACCGGATTGTCCGGCTTCTCGACCAACTCCTCCGCCTGGACGTGCAAGGGCCGGGTTTGATCCCGGCCTTGCTGACCGCCTGTCCGGCGGCGAACTCGCTTTCGTTCCGATCCACGCCCCGAGGAGGGCGGCACCCCGCAATGGCGGGGAACATTCGGCTGCCAAAGCGACATATGGTCTATCCCCGGGAAGGCGGGGAACTGACCGTGATGGTTGTGCACAATTGCACACACACCGGGTCATCCCCGCTTTCGGCGGGGAACACCGCCGTCCATATCATGATCGCGAATGGGCGTCGAACGTGCATGATCGAGCCGGAACGCCGCACTTGACCGTATTCGCATGATCGCCCCGGCTGCCGACCCTAGTTGGGCAGGGCCGGCATTTCCTGCGCCTCGCCCATGGCGGCCGCCTCGACCATCGCCTGAACAGCTTCCGGGCCATGCATCGTCAACCGGCTGTTGGCCAGCGCGTCGGCCCCGGCGAAAATCCCCGGATCCTGGACCCCCGTGCGCTCCGACCACTGGCCGTCTGCCGACCACACGAAATGCGGCACTGCCGACAACCCCCGCTGCCGCATCCAGTCGAGATTGGCCTCGATCAGCGTATCACCCAGCTCGCCGAGCTGGTCGGCAAGCCCTTGCGCCGCCGGCAACCCGGCGCCTCGCGCCGCGCCCAGCAACATTGACCATGCAGCCTGCGCCGGGTCGGGGTCGAGCATGATCAGTGCCGCCAGATCCCGAGACAACGGTGAGAGTACCGGGGCGAGTGCCAGCCGGACATGCAGGCGGCCGGCGCTGATGTCCGGCGCCAGGGTCTCGAGAGCCCGCGCCGAGTACGGGCAGGCAGGATCGGCCAGCATGTACAGGCCCGGCGCCTGACCATCGCCCAGCCGGATCCAGAAACTCTCATTCCCGAAATTCGGCAACCCGCCGGGAAGCATCATTGCGGCCTGGGCGACGCCGGCATCGGCTGGCGATGCTCCCGCCGATGGCGAGATGACCCCGCAGGTCTCCATCGACTGCCCTTGCGGCGCCAGCGCGGGAGTTGCCGCCGATGGCGCCGTCCCGCTTCCGGTCAGCAGGAACCGGAGCCGTTCCCGACCGACGATGCCGGCAGCCAGGCCAGCCAGAAATTCGTCGGGAACCTCCCCTGCCGCGGCCAGCTGCCTGATGATCAACCGGCCGTCGGCGCTCTCGCCGAGGGCAATACCGGCCTCGAACAACTGCCGGGGACGGTCGTCGCCCGCCAGGCCCTGGACAGCCGCGAGGGCAAACCCTGCCGCAAGAATGAGTATGTGTCGCATCGATGATCTCCCTGACATTCGAGGATCTCTTCCTAGCAGACGGTCGGTTCGGGGTCACCTTTCGCGCTGCATGCCCCTCGCCGCTATGGTGGTGATGTTGAGACACGGAGTGATTCGGATGGCCCGACCCAGGCGCAAGCACCATCGCGGATTCGCGATGCCGGTCGCGCCGCTGGCGCTGGCGGTGCTGGCAGCCTTCCTGGCCGAGCAGACCCGCTTTGCCGAACGGGCACATCAGCGACACGAGGCCGAAGGAGTGGCCCAGCGGATTGATTCGCTTGCCTGGCATCTCGATCACTGGATCCACGGCCAGCCGGCCCTGACCAGGGCGGTCCCGACCGCACCCAGGCGTCTGACATCAGCCGAAACGGCGCTGGTGGTCGGCAGCGCGGCATTCGCCTCGCCCTGGCTCCGGCGCTCGGATGCGGTGACGGTGGATGCCACGCCCCCGGCTTCGGCCAACTGGCAGGTGAGATTCGCCGTCGGTTGGCCATCCGGCCAGAACCCCGCCGCTGCCGGCACCGGTGCCCCGTATGGCGTCGTACTGGCAACGGCGCTGAACGGCACGGCCGAAAAACAGACGCTGCGTGTCAGGGAGGCACTCCGTCGCCGCGGCTCCGGCGTACCGGAAGGCCAAGTCGGATCGGTAGCCACGGGCGCCGCCGCTGTCGACATCGCCCAGGCGGCTGGCCTCACTGTCGATTCCGACGATGTCATCGCGTTCAGCTGGCGGCATGGAAGGATCCGGAAGGAGATCGCTCTGCGCCGACCCAGGGCGGGCCTCGCTCCGCCCGGCATGACCACCGAGCTGGAGCTGGCCGGAAGGGCACGCATCGATCACCTGGCTGTCACCGGCGATGTGACCCTGGGGTCTGTCGTCTCCCCGGGAGCCAGCCTCGAAGCAACCAGGCTTGCAACCACCGAGCTGCGCAGCACCGCGCTCGAGGTCGAGTCCGATACCACGGTCGCCGGCACGTTGACGGCGGCCACGCTGGACAGCGAGCGATTCGAATCGCCGACTGTCGCGGTGAACAATGCGCTCTCCGCGACCTTCCGCCTGGCTGCCATCCAAGGCAACGCAACGGGCACCGCGGCTTCCGTCCAGGCAGCCCGGGTGCGGCAGCTCCTCGACGTGACCCGGGCCGATGTCGGCCTGGCGACAGGAACCGATCTCGAGACACCCATCCTGGACCTCTCCGCCGGTGGCGCCGGCTCGCAGACCCGGGTGACCGACCGGTTCTATGCGCGACATCTCCGTCTGACCGGCTCCCTGGTGGTCAGTTCGCCAGGCTCCTGCCACGGCTGCCTGAACGACCCATGAGTGTCTCGACCCGACAGCGCCGGGGCCTGAGCGTCTTCGAGTCGGTATTGGCGGTGATGGCCGGCAGCCTGCTGCTGGGAAGCGTCATCGAGCTGGCCGACCGCATCAGCCGGCGCACGCTCCTGCAGGCCGAGGCCCGAATTGTTTCCTCTGCAGCCGATGGGGTCCTGGCCAATGCCGAGTCCGACATCAGCCAGGCGATCGCCGCGGCGACGGCGGCTGGAGGAGCGACCCGTCTGACCCGCGCCGCACTGCTGGCAGACGGGTCGCTGGACCAGGGCTTTCCCGAGCGCTCCCCGTCAGGTCGTGCTTTCGGCCTGGCCCATTACGCCGCCAGCTCGGATACAGTCCTGGCCGTGGCCTGGCTCGAAGGCGGTCCGATCGCCGCCGGCACGTCCCTCCCGGCCACCGGAATCCGGTCGACCGGCCGGGTCGGTGGTGCCGATGGAGCCTGTCCGACCGGTTTCATCTGTGGCCCGGGCCTGCGCCGGGACGTGACGGCCATGCTGACGGCGCTGGGCACGAGCGGGCCGGCGGTCGGCTCCATGATCGCCATCCGGTCAACCTCGCTCTTGCGGGTCCACGATACCCTGCTGCATTCCGGGGAATATTCCGGCCGGCCCGAGCTTGCCAGGATGGATGCCGACCTGGAGGTCACCGGTGATATGGCAAACGTGTCGACCGCCAGCGCGTCATCGGTGCAACTGCAAATCCTGTCCGGTGGCCAAGCGCATGTGGAGACCCTGGTCGACGCCGGTACATCGCTGCAGGCCGCCCGGGTCGAACTTCGAGGCGAGCTGTCCGTCGGCGGCGATCTGACCGCCAGCGGAGCGATCAGCGGCATCGGCATCACCCGCGCCAATGGAGCACAGTTCAACACCATCACCGCTGGCGAGGCCCGCCTTGACATCACCGGCGGCGCCACTTTCGGCAACTCGATCGAGATTGGCCTGCCGGCAGCGCGGTCCGGCGGGGCGGTGAGCCAGGAATCCGGATTGCTGGAGGCCGGATCGCTGTCCGCTCCTTCGTTGCGTGCGCCGTGGCTCGATACCGCCAATGTCGAGGTTGCAGCCACCGGGACGGTGACCGCGACGCAGGCGGAGCTGGGCGAGTTGCGATCGCATGCTGCAGCCGCCCGGAACCTGGTGAGCGGTCAGTTCCGCTCATCCGGCACCCTCTACGTGGACGACTGTCCCAATTGCGGAACCGCGCCATGATCGTGTCACCGCCAACCCGGCCCCGTCGGCGGAAGCGAGGACTGTCGATCACCGGTTCACTCGTGTTCCTGGCCCTGTTCAGCGTTTCGGTGGCGTTGGTGACCGAGGTGGTCAGCGAGATGATTCACACACTGTCGGTGCAGTCGGAAGCCCGGTCGCTGTCGCGCCTGGCCAACGCGGCTCGCAGCCACGCGGCCCGCAATCCGACACAGCTGATGCAGTCCATACGGACCAACCCCGATGGACATGTCCTGTTCGGCGCCGCCGATCTCGAATCAACTGGCTGGCTGGCCCCCGGGGAGGAGTTGCGGACATCGCGACGCCGCCAAATCCGGCTGGCCGCTCTCGCCGCCTCGGCAAGTCCGACCGAGGAGAGGATCATCGTGCTGGCCTGGACGCAGACCGGAACGGGAGCCGGCCAGCTTGCCCTGCCCAAGGCGGGGCCGGGAATCACGCATGTCGGCCGTGTAGGCTCGGCCAATGATGGGTGCGGCGCCGGCCATGTCTGCGGGGCCGGGATGCGGTGGGACGCTTCGGCGATCTTCGCGCTGCTGAACCCGGCGCCGCCGGTCGGCGCGATGGCGGGTTTGCGGCTGGTGCATTTCACGGCCGACCGGGATCCGTATCTGCACCGGATCGATGTCGGCGCTCCCCATGTCAACCGGGTGGATGGAAGCTTTGACCTGAACGGCTTCGACCTGGTCGGAACGGGTAGCAACTGGGAGATACGCGAGATGGAGACCGGTGGATCCCTCACCGCGGCCGGTGGCGTGGAATTCGCAGACGTGATCGTGGCCCAGCGCTCTACGGTCACGGCCGACGCGATGATCGACAACATGGAAGCGGCACGGGTGACCGTCGGCGGCGAGGCAGCCAGGGCAGGCCTGACGGCCGGTGGCCGGGCAGTGATCGACCGCCTGGAAGTGTCGGACCGCCTCGGCGCCTCGACCTGGACCGGCGCCCCTGCCTCGGTGTTCGCGGCCGAGGGCCTGGCGATCACCGGGCGCCTGTCGCTGACCGGCGTGCTTCGGATCGAGGACTCCTGGCCAACCGGAAGCACTGCGCCGTCATCGGCCCCCCGTCTCGCTGCCGGCAGCGTCGAGATCGGCAACCGGCTCGACGTCGAAGATACCGGGGTCTGGGGCACCGGCGAAATGTCCTTCGAGATTGCCGATGTCAATGAGGAGACGAGGATGGGAAATGCCCTGGTGCTCGAGAGTGGCGGCCGGGGATTCATCGAATTCGTGGAGACCCCTTCATGCACCGGTTGCTGATCGAACCCATGCGGAAACCGGTCATGATGGCGACGATCGTTGCCACGTTGCTGGGCACCTCCGCAACCGGACAGGATGGCGCGCTGGAAAGCCTGCGCTCGGCGGCGATGCAGATCTCGGGCATCCCCCTGCCGGCGAAGGCCGCCGGAATGCTGGTCGGAGGAGAAGGAGATGGAAATCAGACCGTGGTAATCCATCCCGGAACCAACCAGGTCCTGGCCTGGGATGAGCGCGGCCAACTGGCCGATTGGGGCTACATGATGCAGGTTCCCCGGAGCGACCTGTTGTCGATCGAGTTCGACTCCGGCCGTCGTGTGGTCGCCTCGCCAGCGGCGCTCCTGCGGGCGATCGGATCGTTGCCGCCGACCGGAGATGTCGTGCCGGCCGCCGCCTGCCTCGAGCGCCTGGCCATCAGCGGCGGAATCGTCATCGCCACATCGGGACCGCTCGGGCCGGGCTGGCGCCTGGAGTCGAACCGGAACGGGCGGGCGATCGTGAACGAGGAGGGCCGAGTAGGGATCTGGCTGGCGGCCGGCACCAGGGTCGGGCTGCAGACCGCGTCCGGGATCCACCATCTCGAGTGCGGCGAACTGGCCGCCGCGCTGGCAGAGGCACCGCCCAGCGCCGCCGAGGCCGCCCGGATCCTGACCGCGCTGATCCTCGTCCTGGAGGATGGCAACACGGTGATGGACCGCCTGTCGGAGTATCAGCGAAGCCTGTCGGCCCTGGCGAATTCGGCGGTCAGCGAAGCCGCCGCTGCCCGCCGGCCGGTCTCCGATTGCCGCCGCCTGCCCACATTGTCGGTCATCTGTGACCGGTTGACAGCGACCTTCAGGCAGCCCTGAAATGTCGTTCGCGAATCAGCGAGGCGCGAAATCGCGTGACTTCCGGCAGGCAGTGCGAAATAAATTGGCCACCGGGCGTGTTCCGCACCCGGCGGCCTTTACGGTTGTTCCTCGAACCGGAACCGCGTCATGAAAATAGCTTCACAAATTCATGTTCGCAAGCCTGAAGTCAGGCAGCGTCGTGGATTCCTGGCGGATCATCACCCTCGATTGCGCGGGGGTGGGTCCCGGTTTGCGCATGCCTCCCAAGCCAGGGAGGTGGCCCGAAAAGCAGGAAGGCTGCCTTTCGGCAGCCTTCAAACCGTGTGTTTCCCACGTCAGATAGAACGCCGTTGCCGCGGCGTGGCAATCAGGGCCTTACCAAGGCCACCAGGTTCAGTGCCACCCGACATCGATACCAATTCGACAAAGACAAACGCAAAGGCACATGGACGAGCAAATTCAAGGTCAAAAAGGTCAAAGGGACAAAAGGCCCAGAAGGGAGGACTGTCCTGATGCTCCCGCATCTAGGGAATTTCCTCCCCGATGTCAACGCCGCACCCGGCGGGAAACAGCCGGAGGCCGAGGCCCGGCCACGCAACCGCCAGGAAGCCAAATCGGCCGTGTTCGATCGGCTGCGGGTCCGGAGCTACCCGGACCGGCCGCGCTACGAATCGCGGGTGCTCTGGGATTCGCACGTGCTGCAGCTGGCCCGGATCGTCAACCGCGAGCTCGACCTGGTGCTTCCGGACCGCGACGTGGTCCGCATCGCCGAGCGCCATGCCGAGTGGTGCTGGCACAAACTCCGCCATTTCGTTCTCTACCGCCATGATTCGAGCATCCAGGCCTGGAAGGGCCGGTTGTCGGGCAAGGCGCGCCGGCACAAGGTCCGGCCCCGGGACCGCCTGATAGTCGAGTTGCTGAGACACTTTCCCGGAACGTCGTTCCGGGATATCGCACGGGCGTTCAGGATATCCGCCACCCAGGTGATGCGGGTGGTCCGGCGCGATGCATTCGACCTCCATGACAGGATTCGGATGCGGTTCCGGTCGTGCCGGGACCGCTGCAACCACTTGGCCTCGGCCAGGGTGCTGCGCCGCTACGGCCAGCGCTGGCGGGATTTTGCACAGGGAAAGTGGGGCGACCGAAGTCACCCCGAAACGGAAACGAGCAAGCAAAAGCTTAACGAGTCAACCCCGCCTGGGCGAGGACAGGTTTCTGGCGGAGACGGAGGGATTCGAACCCTCGAGACGGTTTCCCGCCTACTCCCTTAGCAGGGGAGCGCCTTCGACCACTCGGCCACGTCTCCGCCGACCGTAGTAGCGTCATCCACCAACACAGGGCAAGCCGGTAATTCTGTCCGGCAGAGGCCAGGATTCCAGGTCGTGGAGAAGGGCATGACGCGGTCCGGACCAGTCCGGTGCCCGGCATTTCCCACGGCAATCCTGGTGACGGGGAGGCTGCGGTTTGCCGAGTCTCTGCTTCTGTGCGATATCTACCGGTCATCAGGCGCAATGAGTCGAGGAGCCCAGATTTGCAGAATTCGCGTCACTCCCCTGGCGTGCTGGCGTCAAGGCTGGAGGAGGAGGAATACCGGGACAACTTTGCCGACCTGCATCCGCCACTGTCGGAGAGGGAAGCGCTGGTTGCCGCAGACCGTTGCTATTTTTGCCATGATGCTCCGTGTATCGAGGCCTGCCCGACCGGCATCGACATACCGCTGTTCATCCGGCAGATCTCGACCGGCGCCAGCAAGGCCGCCGCCATGACCATATTCGACAGCAACATTCTCGGGGGAATGTGCGCCCGCGTATGTCCGACCGAGACGTTGTGCGAGGAAGTCTGTGTCCGCCAGGTCGCCGAGGGAAACCCGGTCGAGATCGGACGTTTGCAACGCCATGCCACGGATGCGCAGATGGCGACCGGCACGCATCCCTACCGGCGGGCCGCAGCGACCGGGAAATCGGTTGCCGTCATCGGAGCCGGCCCGGCCGGCCTGGCCTGCGCACACCGCCTGGCGATGCGGGGCCATGACGTGACCGTGTTCGAGGCCCGCGGCAAGGGCGGCGGCCTCAACGAATACGGGATCGCCGCCTACAAGACCGTCAACGACTTTGCTGCCGCCGAACTCGACTGGCTGCTCGGCATCGGCGGCATTTCGATCCAATGCGGCATGCCCCCGGTGGATGCCGACCGGCTGTCTGAACTCTGCTCCGGCCACGATGCGGTATTCCTTGGCATCGGCCTGGCAGGGGTCAACACCCTGGGTATCGGGGATGATTGCCTGGAGAATGCCAGGGATGCGGTGGATTTCATCGCCGAACTGAGGCAGTCGCCCGATCTTTCCGGGATCCCGGTCGGGCGGGATGTCGTCGTCCTCGGCGGTGGAATGACGGCCATCGATGCCGCAATCCAGTCGCGCCTGCTCGGGGCGGAAACGGTGACCATCGCATATCGGGGCAACCGCTCGCGAATGAGCGCTTCGCAATATGAACAGGATCTGGCAACCTCGAAGGGGGTCCGGATCCTGACCAATATGCGGCCGGTCCAGGTGATCGGCAGCGACCGGGTCGAAGCCATCGAACTCATGCGGACGGAAACCGGCCCGGACAGGCTGCGCGATACCGGCGACCGGTTGCGGCTTGCCGCCGACCAGGTGTTCCGGGCCATCGGCCAGAGGCTGACCTTCGGCACCGGGGGGCTGGTGTTCGAGAATGGCAAGGTCAGTGTGACGGGCCCCGGACGGACCAGCATCGAGGGAGTCTGGGCCGGAGGAGACTGCACGTCTGACGGTGACGACCTGACCGTTACCGCGGTCGCGCAAGGCCGCGAGGCCGCGGATGACATCCATGCCTGCCTGTCCGGCAACTGACTGAAATTCCCGCCACGGAGCAAGATCATGTCCCTGCTGAACTCGGAATTCCTCGGAATCAGGTCACCCAACCCGTTCTGGCTGGCCTCGGCACCGCCAACCGACAAGGAGTACAATGTCCGCCGGGCATTCGAGGCCGGATGGGGCGGTGTGGTCTGGAAGACGCTGGGTCTGGATCCGCATATCGTCAATGTCAACGGCCCGCGCTACGGTGCGGTCTGGGGGCCGGACCGCTCGCTGATGGGTCTCAACAACATCGAACTGATTACCGACCGGCCGCTGGCCACCAACCTGGCGGAGATCAAGACCCTGAAGCGGGAATATCCCGACCGGGCCATCGTCGTCAGCCTGATGGTTCCATGCGACGAGGAATCGTGGAAATCGATCCTGCCGAGCGTGGAGGACACCAATGCCGATGGCGTCGAGCTCAATTTCGGCTGCCCGCACGGCATGAGCGAGCGGGGCATGGGATCCGCAGTCGGCCAGGTGCCGGACTATATCGAGATGGTGACGCGATGGGTGAAGGCCAATACGAGGATGCCGGTCATCGTCAAGCTGACCCCCAACATCACCGATATCAGGTTTCCGGCCCGGGCGGCCCGGGCTGGTGGTGCCGACGCGGTCTCGCTGATCAACACCGTCTCGTCGATCACCGGGGTCAATCTCGATACCTTCAGCCCCGAGCCGTCGATTGACGGCAAGGGATCGCATGGCGGCTATTGCGGGCCCGCCGTCAAGCCGATCGCCCTCAACATGGTCGCCGAGATTGCCCGCGATCCGGAAACCGACGGCCTGCCGATCTCCGGGATCGGCGGTATTTTCACCTGGCGCGATGCTGCCGAGTTCATTGCCCTCGGGGCAGGAAACGTCCAGATCTGCACGGCGGCGATGACCTTCGGGTTCCGGATCATCGGCGAACTGGTCTCCGGCCTTGAATTGTGGATGACCGAGAAGGGCTACTCGTCGATCTCCGAGTTCCAGGGACGGGCCGCGGCCAATGTCACCGACTGGCAGTTCCTCAATCTCAATTACGTGACCAAGGCCAGGATCGACCAGGATCTTTGCATCAAGTGCGGTCGGTGCTTCGCCGCCTGCGAGGATACGTCGCACCAGGCCATCGTCATCAGGCCGGGGCGGGTATTCGAGGTCATTGACGAGGAGTGCGTTGCCTGCAATCTCTGCGTCAATGTCTGCCCGGTGGAGAACTGCATCACCATGGAAGAGCTGCAGCCCGGCGATACCGATCTGAGAACCGGCGTCGAGATCGACGGCAGTTATCGCAACTGGACTGCCCACCCCAACAATCCGATGGCAGGAATGCAGGAGAGGTCGGGCCGGACTTGCCTGCAGGACGGGTAGCGGACTCCCGACGGAACGAAGGCTGCAAGGCCTGTCGCTTGCCCACGGGTAACCGTTCGGCCAGGTAGTTCCGGATGCGGCGTTCAAATCGACAGACGCTATTCTGGCCGCGTTCGAGCGGACCCTCTCCGACAGCGAATACAACTCTGATTTCCGTAAGGACCCATCAACCTGGCAAGAGATTTCCAGGGATATTGCGCGGCACGTTCGCCGCAACGCGCCATCCGATCAGTTCCTTCAGGAGCTTCGACTGGGCTCGAAGGAACCGTCTCCCAAGCCCGGTGCCATCAGATTGATGACAATTCACGGCGCCAAGGGTAGAGAATTTGACGTCGTTCATGTGATCGGGCTGGCGGAAGATGTCATGCCATTCTAACAGAGTTGCCAGAAGGGCGATGCCGGCCCGGAAGTGGAAGAAGAAAGGCGCAACTGCTTTGTGGCGATCACGCGTGCGAAGGAATGCCTGATTCTGAGCCGGGCCGACCGTTACCGTGGTTGGCAAGAGGACCCGTCGCGGTTTCTTGTCGAAATGGGTTCGTCGCATGACATCGAACCGCATGTCACGATCTTGCTAGAACTGGCGAAGGTGGCCAGCCTGAATCATCTCGTAAACGATGCGGTTGAGGAAGGGGCGCGTCGAGAAGTTGCGGCTGCTCGGGAAGTTGGTGATGATGGACAGCCTCCTGATACGAAACACGGCAGGCTCCGGGTCGGAGCGACCAGACATCATGCAAGCAAGGGCGTGTCGGGGGCGCATCCAGAGGAATCTCTTCGGAGAGCACCAGCAATGCGCAGTTTCTTGCCGCCGCTAATGGAGCGAGGAACGGGATGAACGATAAAACTCCGGAAACCGGCGGCGGCGGGGTTGCGGTGTACGAGGACGTTGGCGGCGAGGTGCGGGTGGACGTGCGTCTCGACCGGGAGACGGTCTGGCTGACCCAACGGCAGATGGCGAAGGTGTTCGACAGCACGCCAGAGAACGTGCTGATACACCTGCGCAACATATTCGCCAGCGGAGAACTGGAGGCAGAGGCAACCACTAAGGAATTCTTAGCAGTTCGAACCGAAGGCAGGCGCAGGGTCCGGCGCCGGCTGAAGCACTACAATCTCGACGCCATCATCTCGGTCGGCTACCGCGTGAATACCAGGCGCGGCGTGCGATTCCGCCAATGGGCCACCCGGACCCTGCACGGCCACCTGGTGCGCGGTTTTGCCCTGAACGAGCGCCGCCTGGCCGAGCGCGGCCTGCGGGAAGCGAGGGAGACCCTCGACCTGATGGCGCGGACGCTGCACAACCAGGCCCTGGTGGACGATACCGGGCAGGCGGTGCTGGACCTGATCGCGGGTTACGCCGATACATGGCGTCTGCTACTGGAATACGACGAGGACCGATTGTCGGCGGCGCCCGGCACGGGGCCGTCGTCCGGCGTGCTCGATCACGAGCGGGCCATCGACGCGATCGCGGAGTTTCGGCGCGACCTGATGGCGCGCAATCAGGCCTCGCCCCTGTTCGGCAGTCCCCGCGGTGCTGCGCTGGCCGCCATCTTGGGCAACATCGAGCAGACCATGTTCGGTGAGCCCCTCTACCGCAGCCGCGAGCAGAAGGCGGCGCATCTACTGTATTTTGTGGTCAAAGACCATCCCTTCACCGACGGCAACAAGCGCATTGGGTCGCTGCTGTTCCTGTTCTACCTGAAGCAGGAGGGACTCGAACACGAACTCAATCCCCAGGCGTTGACGGCGCTGACCCTTCTGATCGCCGAAAGCGCGCCGGCTGGCAAGGACCTCATGATCCGGCTGATCGTCAATCTGCTGGCCGGGACTTCCGCCTAACCGGCGGGCAAGTACCCACAGCTTTCACCGGAAGTTTCACCTCCTGCGCCAAGCCCGAGGACACAACGCGAACGAAAAGGAATTGCGGAATGGCTCCATCAGTATTCGTCACCTGCTCGCACCATGCATGAATCGCGGACCGGCGGTTCTGAACCGCGACTTAGCTGGCTCGCTCATCTTGGTGCGATGAGAGAAGTTGGCGTCATGCCCTGGTCAGCGGTGATGGGCTTCGGTCTGCTTGCCACGGGCTTCGCTTCGATGAGCCTGGCGTCCGCCTCCCTGCGCCCCTCCACGGCGTGGGCATCGGGCCTGCCACCGTGCAGATGCCGCTGGCGGTGTCTTTCAGCATCATTTCGAACACCAGGATCCTGGTGTTCACGTCCACCTTTGCCAGCCTGCTTCCGTTTCCTCCGACCGGCACCGTACCGCTACGGCCAACACCTCTGCCGTTGGATGGCCCTGGGCCTGTCATGCGGGCAGACGCCGGGACCGGCACCGGTGTAACGCAGACGAAAGGCGTAGCGTGTGCAGTCTACCAACCCGTTGAAAGTGGCGACATCCGCTTCGCCGGCGCTCAACAAGTCCGGCAAGGCCGCCAGAGACCGTGCAACAGCAGATAGGCCTCACCCTGCGCAGCAACGCCAGGCCCTTGAACGGCTTCTCCGCCGCCCGCTGGACATGGATGCCGAAAATCACGCCGGCAGGGATGGCTGCATCGTCCATGCCGGGAGGCACCCGGATGTCCCGCCCGGCTGTCGGCGGTTTCAGCAGGAGCGGCGAACCGCCAGGATTACGCCCTATTGGTCAGCCGCTGACTCTCTCTCGACCACATCAACCGGTTCCCACGCCTGCTCAGGGTCGCTCAAGGTGCACCCCGACTTCGCGCCGCGCGCACATGATCGAGAAAGCCGGCCGATACTCGGCCCTGTTCAGGCTGTAAGCCGGGATATCCCGCGGAACGTGGAAATTCGCGAGCACGTCAGGGGCGCGTCATTCCAATGCCGCGGCCCCGGTCCGGTCCGCATGACTCTGCCTCGGCGACCACCACGTCGATGTCAGAATCTGTCCCCGCCGCGGTTGCAGGAGCCGAAGAGGACTGCCTGTTTGGGTCAGCCGCATCAACGATGGTCGCCGTCATCCGCCGCAGAAGGGCATCGTCAACACGTTCCATCGTCACTCCTTCTCGTCGGGATGATCCATCCACACCCGAATTCGGCGACAAGGGCCAGGAATCCAGGCTCGAACTCTTGCGCAATCCGAACCTGCCGCATAATGACGGCCGGATGGATGGAGTCGGCAGCCCATGACGCCAAGGGGTATGTCCGTGCTCCCCAGGTCGGCCGAGCCTGCCGCGGAAGTTGACGGGCAGGGTCGTATTTCCTTCGGCGAGACGTCCAGTAGACCGGATCGGGGGCGGACCATCGCCGTGGAGCCGGGTCAACAGCCGGCCGACAGAAAATTGAGTGCCGAGAGAAGGTGTATCTTGGCAACATCACCGAGTTCCTCGATTTCGACATATTCGTCGGGCCCTCCGAGGTTATACGGTGTCAACCCGCAGACCACGGAGGGAATTCCCGCAGCACGGTAGAGGCGCGCGTCGGATGCTCCGACTCGCATGTTGACGGACGGGGTGCTCCCGAGAACCCGATGGCAGGCGTCAACCGTGGCCATCACAACCGGTTCGTGCAGCGATGTCCATGTCGGCTCATACCGACGGACGATGTCAAACCGTATGCCAGGGAGGGGATCAAGCAACCTCGAGATCTCCGACTCGACCTCGTCGACCGTCACCCCCATTGGCAAGCGGATGTCGGCACTGGCTTCGGCGCGATCAGGAACGAGATTTGCGGAGCAGCCGCCGGAAATGCGACCAAAATTCACCGTCAGCGACCTCAGGACCTCCGCTTCACCGTCCCCGCCGATCGGCTCCGATACAGGCCGGGCAGCCTTGATCGTCCTCGCAACCTCGTCCGGCAGTCTCACGTCAAGGGACGACAGCCCCGAAAGGGCACTCATGGCATGGCACAACGCATCAATGGCGTTCTCGCCAATGTGAACATGCGCGCCATGCGCCGGTTTGCCCCTGGCGAAAACGTCGACCCAGATCATGCCCTTTTCGCCGACCCGGGGCACCGCAGGCGAACTGACATCGGCATTCAGCATGGCGTCACCCCGCGCATCCCTCGTTGTATCGAGAAGAAACTGGCTGCCGAGAACACCCATGGTCTCTTCGTCTCCAGCCAAGGTCAGGCATACTTCTCCTGCCCACATGTCGCGCATCTGCGCCAGGGCCCTGAACACGTGGACGAGGCATGCGACGCCGCCCTTCATGTCGGAAGACCCCCGGCCATACAGCCTGCCACCTCGAATCGAACCGGAATACGGCCCGTCGGTCCAGGCATCGTGATCTCCGGCCGGGTAGGTGTCGAGATGTCCGTTGAGAATCAGTCGTTTGCCCGGTGTCGTCGCCCGCAGCTTGGCCACGAGGTTTTGAATCGGTTCCCGTGCCGTATGCGTTGTGACTTCAACCCCGGTCCGGCCCGCAAGCTCACCAGCGATCAGGCGAACCGCGGCGGTCGTGTCGCTTTGCGGTGATTCGGTAGGAATGCGGACCAGCATTCGGGTCAATTCGACAAGTTGGTCCCGAGAATCGTCTACATCTTTCAGGATTTGTGAAACCGCGGCGGGATTCAGTGTCGCTGGTGTGATCTTGGCCATTGTCAACTGTCCTGCAACCTGTTGCGGTGTGGCGGATTCCGTCTCGATTTCATGGATTGCGTCAGGATAACCACGCCTAGTGCAAGGAATCCGAGGATGTACGCCCATTCCTTGGCAGGGCGATCGAGTTCCGCGATGTCGATCTCGTCAATGTTGTCACCGAAGGTAAGGCCGGCCAATTCTGCCGGTCCGTTGAATTGCAGGTTGTTCACGCGATGGCCGCGCCCTTTCTCCGGTTCGATGGATATGCCGAGGCGTTCGCCGAGACTATTGCCATCTGCCAGCGACCCGGGCGGTATGACGAAGAGCTTGTAGCGGTCCCCGTACTCCGTCCATCGCGTGACATGCAAGCGTACGGCACGATCATCAGGCATTGCTTCACCGCCATCGGCAAGGACATGTTCAAGCGAAACCGGGCTGAATTCGGGGAACACGCGGTTCATGAGGGCATCCGGCCGGAACAATGCAACAACAACGATCAGCAGCAATGCACGTTCGGCAATGGACAACCTGGTGAGGAACCATCCCTGGGTAACGCAGGCAAAACACAGGATGGCAATCAGCGAGACGAAAAAAATGGTGGCGCCGTGCCACAGGCTGGTTACCCCGACGAGCAACAATTCCGGATTGAATATGAACACGATTGGGAGAATGCTGGTTCGGATGTCATACAGAAATGACTGCACGCCCGTCCGCATGGGGTTTGCCCCGGAAATCGCCGAAGCCGCAAAGGCTGCAAGGCATACGGGAGGTGTCGAGTCAGCCATCAGGCCGAAGTAGAGTACGTAGAGATGTACTGCTATCAACGGGATGACGAGTCCGGACGCGTTACCGAGTTCAACGAGGACCGTCGCCATCAGCGATGCCACGACGATATAGTTGGCTGTGGTCGGCAATCCCATGCCAAGGATCAGGCAAACCACCGCGACGAGAGGCAGTAGAATGTAGAAATTGCCTTGGGAAATTGCCTCGATCACCGAGAGCATGGCGTTGTTCAGCCCGGTTGACGAGACCGCACCGACAATGATTCCGGCCGCACCAACCGCTGCCGTGACCCCGGCCATGCTCTTGGCTCCGGAAACCATGGCATCAAATGTCGTTCTGCTGCCGGACAGCAAGCCATGCAGGGCAGATTTGTGCGCCCGCCGGGCGTCAATGACCGCGGCGATGTAGATGATCCCGACCAGCAACAGTATGGCATAGAAGACCGCGCTGCCCGGACTCCAGCGTTCAACCAGCAGCAGGTATATCAGGGCACCAAGTGGTATGAGATATTGGACCCCGCCCTTGAGCGTGGCCATGACGTTGGGCAATTCGGATTTTTCCATGCCCCTGATTCCGAGTTTCGCCGACTCGAGATGGGAGATGTAGAACAGGGCGCAATAGGAAATGAATGCCGGAATGGCGGCGTGGATGATCACGTCGTAGTAGGAAATGCCGATGAACTCGGCAATTATGAATGCCGATGCCCCCATGATCGGTGGCATCAATTGGCCATTTGTGGATGCCGCCACCTCGATTGCACCGGCCTTGTGTGCTGGAAACCCCATCTTTTTCATGAGTGGGATTGTAAAGGCACCGGTGGTCACCGTGTTTGCAATGGACGAACCCGAAACCGTTCCAGTCAGTCCGGAGGCCATGATCGCCGCTTTGGCCGGCCCACCGCGATTTGCTCCGACCAGTCCGAAAGACAGGTCAAGAAAGAACCGTCCTGCGCCAGCCTTGTCCATGAACGCGCCAAAGAGGACAAACAGAAAGACATAACTGACCGAGACATCGATGGGGATCCCGAACACTGCCTCGCTCGACAGCCACTGGTAACCGATCAGCCTCTCAAGGGAGACGCCCTTGTGCGAAATGACATCGGGCATCGACTGGCCGTAAATCGAGTATAGCAGGAAAATCGAGCACACGATGACAAGCGGAAGACCGATGCTGCGCCTTGTCGCTTCAAGCAACAACAAGATCCCGGCACCGCCGAGTAACGCCTCCAGCGGAATGCCAAATCCCGCGAACTGGATTTCGAGAAGAATTCCGTCCCGGCTGACAATGCCGTCATAGGCGATCCATCCATAGGAACAGACCGCGAAGGCGAGTACGCCGCCCCCGACTGTAATCAAGCCACGGCTTGTTCCGGCTGCCTCCCAGGCCGAGGGAAACATCAGGAAGCCGAGCAGCAGTCCAAATGCCAGATGCAGTGCCCTTGCCGGCAAGTCAACGAAGATCCCGAAACCAAACTCGAAGGGCAGTGGTGATGCGATCCAGAGTTGCCAGAGAGACCAGCTGAATGCAACCAGCGGCACAAGAACCGCAAGCGAACCGCCGAGGGCCCGTCGCGGCCCATCGAATCTCTCGACTAATCCGTCGACATGCGGAGTTGGTGCAGGCGTTGGGCTCAACCCGTTCAACGGAGACTTCCCCCCTTTGACATTTGAGCAAAGGGGGGAAACGAATGTATTCGGACGGTGTTGACGAAAACAGTCGTCACCGTGCCGAGTTCTACATCAAACCCTTTTCCTTGTAGTACCTGGCAGCACCGGGATGTATCGGTGCGGACAGGCCATTCGTGATCATTCCTTCCGGAGTCAGTATCGAGTAGGCCGGATGCAGCGCCTTGAAGTCATCGAGGTTCTCGAAGACCGCCCGGACTACCTCGTAGACCACGTCTTCTGGTACGCTCGCATCGGTGACAATGGTTGCATACCCACCGAAGGTATTTACAGGAGCGACTGTAGATGAATAGGCGCCTTCGGGAATGGTGACCGGGCCGTAGAACGGGAATTCGGATATCAGTCCGCTTTCGACGTCCGTGTCGAGATTGACGATGTAGGCACCGCAACCCTCTGTGGCCACGGCAACTCCCGAATTTGGAATGCCTACCACGTATCCATATGCATCGATCTTGCCATCACAGAGTGCCTTGGAATGTTCCGACGACGTCATGTCGGTCACCAGACCAAAGAACTCAACTGGCGTGCCGTAACGTTCCATGAGCAACTCTGTTGTTGCCCGCTGTCCCGAACCCGGGTTGCCCATGTTGAACCTCTTGCCTTCAAGGTCCATCCAGGAGTTGATGCCGGAATCCTTGGCTGCAATCAGCTGGTAGGGTTCGGGATGCACCGAAAACACGGCGCGGAGATCGGGGTTGCTCGTGACTTTTTCCGACGATCCGTTGACGGAATGGTATTGCCAGTCGGATTGCGCCACGCCGAAGTCGAACTCGCCATCGGTGATCTGGGCAATATTGTATGTCGAACCTGCCGATGACGGTGCCGAACAGCGGATATTGTGCTTGCGTCCGGAATCGCGTCCCTCGGCGGCTTCCTTGTGCACCATCCTGCAAATCGCATTGCCCGAAACGAAATAGACGCCCGTCGGACCGCCGGTCCCAATGGTGATATACGTCTTGTCAGCGGCAAATGCGCTTTGCTCGGCGCCCGGCAGGCCCGCGAGCGCGAACCCGGCAACGAGTGCCAGTTTTCCAAGGTGTTTCATGATTTTCTCCCAATTGCGTGTCCACGGGATGCCTTTCAGCCAAATGTTGGCGATGGCTACCCACTTCCGACAGCCTAACGCAATTCGGTCACTCCATTCAACCAACTACCCTGGCCAGGGAGTGATTTGGGTATGGCGCGTCTTTCAGGGCATCAATCCAGCAGGAACGAATCAGGCGGCAAGAGCCAGCCCCTGGTTGTCATTGGCGGCCTCGCCCCCGGCCGGTGGTTTCCATGGCTGCCGGCTCCTGGCCAGCCTGGCCCATGCCCGGCCCGTGCGGCCGGACCTGGCCAGTGACCGGAAGGTCGGCACGCCCTGGCCGCCATCGCGTCCCCATCTCTGGCCCGAGCGCTTCATCCGGCAGGTCACCAGCACCCTGTTCGCAGCCTCCACGGCACCCGATCCGACGGGATGGCCGGCATCGGCGGCTTGCCGGTACTTCATGCGGTGCCGACCCTGGCGAAAACAGCCGGGCCCGCGGGCAATGATGCCGGTGCTGCCCTCTCCCTTCCGGAGCAGGTAGCGCAGGGCACCCGCCCCCTTGCGGGCGCCGTCCGGGTGGCGGCGAAGCACATGGCGCCATTTCCCGAACCAGGCCGTGCTCTCGCCGCTGCCATCGCCGAAGGCGGCATCGGCGGCCACCTTCATGTGTCGGGCTGCATGGAAGAAGTCGAGTACCGTCACATCCGGGCCGGGATTGTCCGGGAAGGACCGGTTGTCACGGGCGCCGTCGGCGATCGCCACCAGCTTCGGCCCGGGCCGCTGCCGCAGCCGGTGAAAGAGCTGCCGGCTCGGCCCTGCCTTCAGGCTCGCCTTGCCGGCCTCCGGAAGACGGCCCGGACAGACGCGCTGCAGCATGCCTCCCGCCAGCCGGCATCGACCGCCTTGCCATCCACGGCCTCGGCATGCATGCGCAGCATGACGCCGCCGGCGGAGACCATCACCGCCACCGCCGCCGGGTGGATGTCCTCTTCGGCCATGAGATCATCGGCGCCTTCCTCGAAGCGCCGTCCGGCCTCGGCGGTCAGCCTGACCAGCGAACTGACCGCCGGGCCACCGCCGGCGTCAGGGAACTCCCGGTCAGGCCGAGGACGGCCTCGGCCCGTAGATGGATGCGCCCCTGCCCGATGTCGGACGGTAGCGCGAGCGCGTGTATTCGACCTTGCCGAGAGCGTCATCGCCTGGCCCGGGGTGGCCCCGGCCCTGCGGCAGGTCCTGCCATCCACCTCCGGATACTCGCCATGGTCATCGAGCATCTCGCAGGCCTTGCCCGTCAGGGCGCGGGCAAACCCGTCGATGCTGCCCTTGAAGACCTGCTCGCCGGTCAGCGGGTCCCGGCTGATCATTTTCGCAAGCGCGTCCGCAATCCCGCACCCGGCGGTGTCGGCGAGATGGCGCAGTTCCTGCTCCACGAAGCCTCCCGCCTCCTGCATGACATCGTCACCGGTATCGGCAAAGGGGGATGGTACCTGCAGATTCCGCATCGGAGTGTTCCTTTCCGCTCCGTATCCGGAGCTCTGTCTTGCCTTGGAACACTCTGTCAGCCCTGCCGGGCGGGGCCGGATTCCAGGCAGAATTCCGGGGGGCGCGAAATTCCGCGGCACATCTGCAACAATTTCGCCAGATCACCTGGAACCGGCGATCACCGCCGGATGGGGCACGAAATCGTCGTGCAATTTCAATGCACCGGGAAAACTGCGATCCGCCAGGGCGAAATCATGCCCCCTGGCCAGATCACGGGTCTTGGTTGAAATCGGGTCTTCGGCGACAATCCTGTCGGCGCGGCGCCAACCCGCCACCGCCCCGAAAGACACCCGCCGGTCGGATTCCGGGGAAACACCATGACAAGATCTGCACGGAACTTCAGGACCGCCTCAAGAAGAATCCCGGGAACATCCTGCTGATTTTCAATGGTTTTCCGGACCGTCTTTCGGCTGTCAACCTGTCACATGCATGGCAACATCCGGGCCGGGTCGATGTTCAGAAGCTCAAAGGCGCGGTTTTGCAGCTGCGTCGGCGTCGCCGGCAGCGGGAGGGCCGGATCCGGATTGCCCGGCAGGCTCACCTCGTTCAGCGTCAGCGTGGCCAGGTCATCAAGCAAGGTGCGGAAGCCGTGCACCGGCAGCCCGTCAGGGGTGGTCCTGGCTCCGGCCCTGGCCCTGGCGGCTGCCGAGACCCTGGCCGGCTCCACCGGCGAGGCCCGTGCTGCCCGGGCACCGTCCGGGTCATCATCCTGAAAGAGCAGCGGCGCCAGTCGCCGTCGCATGTGCCGGAGCCGGACGGGAGTTTTCCTCGGCGAAGATCAGGCGTGCGCGGTTCATCCGCATGGCGGTGGAATGCGAAATACTGCGGCGGGCTTGCAAGTTGGCCACCTCGTTGCACGACGAGAGATTGAGAAAGGACCTCGAAGACCAGCGGGCGGCGATGAAGAAGCGCGACGTGGAGCGTTTCCATGCGCTGGACTACGATTTCCACAAGCACCTTTGCGATGCTGGCGACAGCGCCCTGATGTTTGGCACCATTGCCGAAAACAAGGCGGCAGTCGATCGCATCTGTGTCCTGAGCCTTTCCAAACCGGCGACGATGGAGGAACTCCTCGAGGACCATGTGCTGATATCGCCGAAGCGCTAGGCAGACGCGATGAGAGTGCGTTGATCGGCGCAATCACGGCCCATTTGTCCAGGCTTGACGATGTCATTGCCGGAATCCGCAAGTCGCATGCCGAATTCTTCGAAGACTGAACAGGTCACGGTCTTCGCTGCTTTGCAAATTCATGGTTGTGGCTTTGACCTTGCTGGACACACACGATCTCCACGAAATCCAAAGGGTGCTGTGCGCTTGTTCAGAACAGCGGCTTTCGGACCTGGCGTTCGATGCCCGCGTGGGGCGGGAACCCGACAAGGCCAGCTCCTCGCAGTGGAAGCAGGCAGGCAACCATCGGTCTCGGGAGAAGATGGACGCAAGGCCCTGATCCTCGCCGATGCTGCCCGGAAAAGCGCCGAAACCGGTTCGGCTGTCACGCTGGATTGAAACCGGAGGAGGGAACAATGTACATGCGCGCACTCAACCACATGGCTGCACCGAGGCTCGGCTGGGCAGACTTCCTGCAACTCGCCAAGGCCCTCGGCTGCGTCGGCGTGGAATTCCGCAACGACCTTCCGGGTCGGCTCTTCGAAGGCGCGGCACCCGAACGGGTGCGCGCGGCCACGAATGCGGCCGGGCTTCGAATCCTGGCATTGGCCGAGGTCAAGGCGTTCAACGACTGGTCCGACGCCAGGCGTGAGGAGGCCGCTGCCCTGATCGGGATCGCTGTCGCCTGCGGTGCCGAAATGGTCAGCCTGATCGCCCGGAACGATGGCAAGGCAACGGGGCGAGCAAGGCGGAGGGAGGATTTGCGCACTGCCATCGGCGAGCTGAAACCGCTCTTCGAGGCGAGCGGCCTGAAAGGCCTGATCGAGCCCCTGGGGTTCGAGAGTTGCGCCCTGCGCGACAAGGGCGAGGCGATCGAGGCGATCGAGTCCCTGTCTGCCGGCGAACAGTTCTGCATTGTCCATGATACATTCCACCACGCAGTTGCCGGCGGTGGCCCGGTCTACCCTGAACATACCGGAATCGTGCATGTCTCGGGCGTGGCGGACCCGAAGCTCTCACCGGCCGGGATTCGTGACGAACATCGTGTTCTCGTCGACCAACGAGACCAGCTGGGCAACATCGAACAGCTGGCCGGGTTGCTGGCCGCGGGATACACCGGGCCGGTCAGTTTCGAGCCCTTCGCGGCGGAGGTCCACGCGCTCACCGACCCGCTGCAGGCCTATGCGCAATCCTTCGAATTCGTGGAGGCCGAACTCGAGCGCATCGATCCCCGCGGGCTCGGGAAGTCGCCCACCCCACTCCGGACCGACGCGCCATGACCGATCTGGCGAAGATGCCGGCCAGGGCTTCTCCCGTATGCAACTTGCAAGATCGCAGCCAGCGCGGCGAGGCGACAGCGGGGCGGCGGCGCCTCGCGCCTCGCCGTGGAGGTGCCGGTGGCGATCACGGCTGCCACGCGCGAGCGTGCCTTGCCGTGCCTGCACGCAGGTCATCCGAGCGGAGGAATTCGTGGAACGCGGGATCGAAGCCTGCGAACAGCCCCGCGCCGACCGGACCGTCTCCAATCATGGCCGCCGAGCAAAGCGGGCTCTGCTGCCAGCCGGTCAGGATGCCCGAATGCCCGGACTCGGAAAATGGCGCGGTGGCAATTGCGCAGGCTTTTCGGGAACCGCTTCCCTCAGGGAGAGGTCGCTTACCCAGGCTTGACTCCAATTGCCTCACCCCAGGCGATCGCTGCAAATGCTGCCTGGTCAGCCCGCCATTGGTCAAGCAGGTCGTGCCAACGGTCAAAGTCGTCGGCGCTGGCCAGGCCAAGTTTTGTTGCCGCTGCCATGGTTTGGTCGGCGAAGAACCATCCGCTCGCGAACCCGTGGAAGAAATCGACATCCTCCTTGGCCGCGAAACACTCGAATGACGCACTTACCGTAATGTCGGAGAAACCCGTGGCATGAAGCATGCCCTTGATCTCCTTTCCCATTTCCGGATGTCCGCCGTTTGTGGAAAGGAGCTTGCCAAATGTCTTCCAGGCATCGCCGAAGTCACCATGCCTTGGTTCGGAGAAGCATGAGGACAGGATCATGTCCCTGCTGGAGATGATACCGCCGGGTTTCAGGACGCGCAGCATTTCCGCAACGGCAGCGCTGGCGTCCGGCACGTGCATTACGGCCGCGTGGGCGTGAACGACGTCAAGGGAATCGCTCTCGAACGGAAGATCCAGGGCGTCTGCGACCTGGAACATTGCGTTCTTGTGACCGCCGGCCGACGCTGCCGCCTTGGCCATTTCGATCTGGGACTCTTCGATGTCGATGCCGATGAATTCTCCGGGGGCCACCACGTCAGCCAGACCCATCGAAATCGTGCCCGGGCCGCAACCCACATCGAGGAGGCGCATGCCTGAGCTGAGTCTCGGCAGCAGATGGGCGGCATTGTTGGCCGCACTCCTGCGACGCAGGAGCACCTGAAATTCCTCGTTGTAGCCCATGGTGTAATTCTGCCCTTGCACCTCGGGGTCCGCTTGTCCGCTCATTTCACACTCTCGTTTGGTTGTTGTGTCATCCTGCCTGATCGGTCCTGACAGCAAGCATCCATCCGGCAAGGTACGACCATGCTCACCGATGCAGGGCCACCTGTCAAGCCATCGGAGTAGGCTGAGGCTCTCCAGGGCGAATTCTTTCTCTGATGGATCTCCCTTTCCTGCATGAGATTTCCCGAATGGGGTGATCAACCGCGTCCAGACCGTCCATGATGCAGCCTGACCGAAAGCGAATCAGGGGCCGCAATGGATCTCGCGAAGCTGACCGTGGCACCGGACGACGAGCCGCGCTTCCGCGCGCTCATGGACGAGCACCACCATAGTTTGCCGGCTTGGACGGCGATGACGAGAATGAAGGGGTCGGCGGACACCGACCTGCCGGTGCTCAGGCGCATGGGATGCGCCGCCGAGATCGTCTCCTTGCGCACCCGCGTGTTCGCGCCCAACGCGGTCGCGATCGAGCGCATCCTCGAACGATGGCCGCTCGCCGCCTGAGCGACCCGCATGATACGCATGACCGGCCCGACGCCCGCCGCAAATTCGATCGCCGGCGCGCCGGGGGTCCGTACTGCCGGCCCGCGGGCCGTCGGCCCCCATTCCACGGACGAGGAGGGCCGCGATGACCGCGCGGACTTTGCCCGTCGAGCTCACTTTTGTTACGCGCCAGCCTACGACATCGAGGCCGACGTGCAACAGATCCGAATCGTGACCGAGAGATTGTCCGGGCACGTTCCCACTGCGCTGATCGCGCTCGGTCTGGACGATGCCCGGAGCATTTGCGACAAGCTCAACCGCCGCCCCGGTCTCGACCGGGAGGCCTGGACCGTTATGGCGGCCGCCTCCATGCAGGCCGAGGACGACGGTCCCGATGGCGGCGCCTGGCATTGAGACCGTACTGTCCCGCATCCCGGACGGGCGGCCCTCAAAGACCTCCGTACCGATTGCCCAGGCTGTCGATGATCGGGCAGTCCGGCCGGTCGTCGCCCCGGCAGGCCTCGACCAGGTGGGCGAGTTCGTCATGCAGCGACTGCAGCTCGCGCTGCTTCTCCGCGATCTCCTCCAGCCGCTTCGCCGCAATGCGCTTCACGTCGGCGCTGGACCGGTGCTGGTCCTCGTAGAGGCTCAGCAATTCCCGGCATTCCCCGATTGAGAACCCGAACTCACGCGCCCGGCGGACGAACACGAGCTTGCGCACTGCACCGTCGTCGTAGGTCCTGTATCCCGAATCCGTCCGGGACGGCGCCGAAACCAGTCCGATATCGGCGTAGTAGCGGACCGTCTTCACGGGCAGGCCCGCAGCCCTGGATGCAGCCGAGATATTCATCGCCGGTTCATTGACCTTGGCCCAGTTTCCAAATCACATGCATGACCTGTCGATTGCGTCGGCGAGGCACATGCGAGGCGTTGTCCGGCCCGACCTGCTGGACCCATCGCAGGCGGTTGTCAAGGTATTCGGTCGCGATCCCGCGCCAGCGCCCCGGCAGGCCCTGCAGCCGGCCATGCCGGTTGTTGACAGTCTGGATGTGAAGGGCGTTCCGGACCCGCCCGCCTCCGGACGGGTTGCGCGCGTCGGGGCGAACGCCCATTGCCGCGGCGCATGGCGGATATGCGCGATGGCCGTCACCGACCGGGACGATGGCCTCGCCCGCGACCGGTTCGATGACGTCTCGCAGGGCATCGGCATTGACCGCCGGAAGAGCCGCGCCGACCGTCATGCCGCTGCGGTCGGCGGCAGGCCCGCAACGCCCGGCGGATGCACGCACCGTTTCCCCCTCCGCAAGACCGATGCCGAATGCCGGCCATCTCTCCTTGCGGTGAAGACCCGCCAGCGGCGTGCCTGTCGCGGCATTGAACGTCTTTTCGCAATTTTTGCATTGATAGCGCCCTGCCGCGCGAAACGGCGCCGCAATGCGGGCAGCGGCGGTCCTCGCCTGCCCCGATCACGGCCAGCCGGGCCGGGTCCCGCGAGCCTCCGGAGAGCACTGCCCCGGCTTCCCCGCGTTGCGCAGTGCCGGGCTGGCAGGCCCGGCAGAACCAGGCCTGAAACTGCCTGTGACTCATCATCTGCACTCTCCTGCTTCGTGTAGGAACATATCATGAACGAATACGATTTGTAAACTGGGCCTTGACTTTCCAGTTACTGGAAACATTACTCTGCCCGCAGAGATTCGTCAACCGGTGCTGCAATGACCACCCTGACCGCAAACATCGCTGTCGACTGGCACTGCCGCCGCTCCTGGCGCCGGGCCTCGAAGAACACTGCATGGTGTCTGCTCGGCTGCGCCATCGGCGATTTCGGCACCATCGCCTTCTTCCAGTTCACCGGCATCCCCTGGCCGACCTTGGCGATCATGAGCCTCGCCATCGTGAACGGGCTGCTGACCTCCATTGCCCTGGAGACCTTCATCCTCTCCCGCCAGATGGATTTGCGGACGGCGTTCCGAACCGCGATCGGCATGTCCTTCATCTCGATGGTCGCCATGGAAGCCATGATGAATGCGGTGGACTGGGGGCTGACTGGCGGGGCCAAGCTGACCTGGTGGGTGGTGCCGATCATGCTGGCCGCCGGTTTCGTCACCCCGCTGCCCTACAATTACTGGCGGCTGAAGGCGCTCGGCAAGGCATGTCACTGAGGCGGGGCGCGATCCTGGCCGTCCTGGCCGCCGCCCTGGGCGTGGCCGGTTACTTCCATTTCGGCGGCGGGCAGGACGGTGCGGGCGACGGCGCGCCGATCGCGGCGGTCAGCCTGCCGGACACCTTCTCGGCGCGGGCGCAACTGGGGCGAGAGACCTTCGACGCCAACTGCGCGTCCTGCCACGGCCGGAACGCGGCCGGACAGGACGGGGTCGGCCCGCCGCTGGTCCACGTCATCTACGAGCCCGGCCACCATGGCGACGAATCAATCCAGCGCGCGGTCGCGCACGGCGCGCGGTCGCACCATTGGCGTTTCGGCGACATGCCGCCGGTCGAGGGTCTGAGCCGGCGCGACGTGGCCGCGATCGTGGCCTATATCCGCGAACTCCAGCGCGCCAACGGCATCCAATGAGGTCATGCCCATGAAAGCGATCATGATGGCCGGAATGCTTGCCCTCGCGGCAACCTCGGCACTGCCCCATTCCGCCCTCGACGCCACCGCGCCGGAGGATGGCGCCGTGCTGGTGCAGGCACCGCCGCACATCGTTCTGACCTTCGCCAGGCGCATCCGCCTGACACGGGTCCGCATGACCCATGACGACGGGAACTGGATCGACCTCGAACTGGGCGGACAGAAGGCGTTCGCGACCCGGTTCGAGCTGCCGCTCGAGAACAAGGGCAGCGGCCTCTACCGGATCGAATGGCGCGGCCTCTCGGGCGACGGACATGCCATGCACAAGACCTTCAGCTTCCGGGTGAAATGACTCGTGCCGGACATATGGGAACTGGCTTCGACCCTGGCAAAATTCCTGCTCTGTCTCGGGGTCCTGGGAAGCACCGGTCTGGTTCTGGTGCGAATCGTCTTCGCCCGCGAGACGCACAGTTTGCGCGCCACCATGGTCCGGCAGGCGACCGCGTTTGCCGTGCTCGCATTGCTGGCTGCCTGTGCCGGCTTCGCTCTGACTGGCGCCGCCATGACTGGCATGATCTCGGGCATGACCGACCCCGAGATGCTGGGGCTGCTGTGGCAGACACCGGTGGGCACGGCGTTCGCTTACCGTGTTGCCGGCCTGGGTCTGGTCCTTCTGGGGCTCCGGGTGGCCGGGATCGGCCTGCCGATTGCCACCGCCGGCGGCCTGGTGGCGCTGTGGTCATTTTCCCGGGTCGGGCATGTCACGGATTTGGGGGCGCTTTGGCTCGAAATCGTGCTTCTGCTGCATCTCGCCGGCGCCGCCTTCTGGATCGGCGTCCTCTTGCCGCTCCGCGCGCTTGCCGGGGACCGCGAAAATCTCTCCCTCGCGGCGGGTCTGGGGCACCGCTTCGGTCGCATCGCCGCCGTTACAGTACCGCTCGTGATCGCCGCCGGGATCGTCATGGCGTGGCGACTGCTGGGCGGCCTCGAAGCCCTGCTGGAGACCGGCTACGGTCTCACGCTGCTTGCCAAGATCGGGGCCGTCGCCTGCCTGCTCGCGGCCGCGGCGGCCAACAAGCTCCGTTTCGTTCGCGGCATGAGGGCGGGCGACCTCCGGGCGGCGGTGGCTCTGCGTCGCTCAATCGCCGTCGAAGGAGCTGCGATCCTTGTTGTCCTTCTGGCGACAGCGGCTCTGACCACCCTGCAGGGAGCCCCGTGGGAGAGTAGCCCATGAACCGACGAGAGTTCCTTGCCTGCTCGGCGGCGGCGATCCTCTTTCCCGCGGGCGCCCGGGCTACGCCGGCCTTCCGGCTGAAGGCCGGGCCCGTCACCGCCCGGCTCTTGCCGGAAGGCGAAGCCCAGACCCGCATGCTCGGCTTCAACGGATCGAGTCCGGGGCCGGCGCTCCGTTTCCGACAGGGCGGCCGCGCGGCGGTCACCTTCGAAAACGGATCGGGCCGGCGCTCCGCCATCCATTGGCACGCCGTCCATCTCGACAACGAGATGGACGGCGTGCCCGACCTGACCCAGGCGGCGGTCGAGTCGGGCGAGACCTTCGACTACGAGTTCGAGGTCCCCCATGCAGGGACCTATTGGTACCACGCCCACCACCGCTCCTGGGAACAGGTCGCCAGGGGCCTCTACGGCCCCCTGATCGTCGAGGAGCGGAACCCGCCCGCTGTCGACCGCGACATTACCGTCATCCTCGACGACTGGCGGCTTGAGCGCAGCGGCGCGCTGCACGAGAGCTTCGGCAACCGGCACGACTTTTCCCATGACGGGCGGATGGGCAACTTCGCCCGGGCCCTGTTCTCGCGGAGCACGGTCCGGCGCGGCGATCGCATCCGCCTGCGTCTCATCAATGCGGCCACCGCCAGGATGTTCCCGGTCACGATAGCCGGGGGCGCCGGCAGGGTCGTGGCCCATGACGGCATGCCGCTCGCCGAGCCGGAGCCTCTTGAAGATCTGCTGCTCGCACCGGCGCAGCGGACCGACATCATTCTGGATGTGGCGAAGCCCGTCTCGTTCGCCCTCGAGAACCGCCAGGGTCCCTTCGCACTCGGGACCATCGCCGTGGAAGGTTCGAACCCCGCACCCGCCCGCGCACTGGTCCAGCCTCTGCCGGCCCCCGACATCCCGGCGCCCGACCGGAACGGTGCGACTCGCCTCATCCTCACCATGCAGGGCGGGGCCATGGGCAGGCGCCACGGCGGCAGCGACTTCTGGGCCTTCAATGACCGCTCGGGCATGCCCGACGCACCCTGGCGGCGCTTCGCGCGGGGCGAGACCGCCTCGATCGCGCTACGCAACGACACCGCGTTTGCGCACGGCATCCACCTGCACGGCCACCATTTCCACGAGATCCTCGACGACGGCTCGCTCGGCCCCTACCGGGACACGGCCCTGGTCGACCGGCAAACGAGCCGCGACATCCTTTGCGTGTTCGACAATCCCGGCAAATGGCTCCTGCACTGCCACACGCTCGGCCACCAGGCATCGGGGATGAAGACATGGGTGGAGGTCGCATGAAGGCCGTCCTGCCGGCCCTCGTCCTGCTCTGGCCCGCCCCGGCCCTTGCCGACCACGAACTCGACGACCGCGACCTCGCCAACGGGCAGGTCCTGTACGGGCAGCACTGCGCCTCCTGCCACGGCGCGCAGCTTGAGGGGCAGCCCAACTGGCGGCGACCGGGCAAGGACGGGATCCTGCCGGCCCCGCCCCACGATGCGACCGGCCACACCTGGCATCACGACAACTGGCTGCTCTTCGACTACACGAAGCTCGGCGGCACGGCGCTGATGGAGGCGCGCGGCATCGCCGGGTTCAGGAGCGGCATGCCAGGCCTCGGCGACGTCATGAGCGACGACGGGATCTGGGATGTTCTCGCCTACATTCGCTTCACATGGCCCGAGCGCATCCGGACTATCCAGACCGCCAGAAACCCGGAGCACGGGCGATGACCGGTCCCCGTTCCGCCCGCCGGGGAATCCCGTATGCCGCCGATTCGCAAAACAGGGGTTCAATCGCCCGCAGCCTTATTTCGGCATCGATATACGGAGGCAGCATTGAGCACACCATGACGTCGACCGGACCTGCCGATACTCTGCCCAACTCCAGGCAGTCATGGGCCAGGCTGCCTTTTCGTGACCAGGGACGGCCGGGCCTCGCGGGGCCTGTATGGGCCACCCGCCAACCCATTGCCAGCCATGCCTGCCTGGATGGAAACGCCGACAGATGGCCACGCGAGCGGTCGAAACCTTCAACACCGTGGGCGATGGCCAGGGGGTCCATCCGTTCATCCCCGGCCACGTCGTGACTGCGGCCTGCCAGTCCCGATCATGTCCGGCAGGCGAGCGCAGGCGCCGGTCGGACAAGAGACACTTGAACGGCGGACAAGAACAGGCGAATTCACCGCGACGGCGAGCCATTCGGGGAGTCCATGACCCCTTGTCAAACGCTCGATTGTGGTGGTGCCCTGTGGCTGCCCCGGTGCGAAGGGCGCGACGCCAGGTTCCTTGCCATCCGGCTCCGTGACAATGCGCTGGATGCGGCGGCCCGCTCGCCCGGAATCGGCAAACGGATGATTACGCTGGAGGAGGTGCTACCCACGATCCGGATTGGCGGCTGCCGGAATCGAGAGCGGTGACCCTGCCGCGACATTCGAGCCCGAGGACAAGGAGGTCGCCTTCCCTGCTGACTGGCTGGCAGTGCATGTCCATGCCGGGCCGTCGACATTCACGGCTTCCGGGATCGAAACATGGGATGGCGCGCTCGAACCGTAACTGGCGACCGGCGATTTCAAGCCGGTCTCCAGGGGTGGCCAGAAACTCCGGTGCTGGCTGGCTCATGTGCGCCGCCTGGGACTTGCACGGCTGACGGGTGGTCCGTCCGAGAACGGAGCGCTGGTGCGGGTGGTCGATGCGCATTGTGGGGTGGGAAGGTGGGCAGATTCGGCCCCGCCTCCGCCGTGGAGCGGGTCGATCAGCCCGGTATCCGGCCCGGGGATCCATCGGCAAGTGAGCCATCACGCCATCCGGCCACCAGGCAACACGCATCCGGCGCCGCCCTCCCGGACGCCAGCATCGCCCCTTCTGCCCCGGGCGGTTACAAGAGAGACGACCACAAGCGAGAGTGAAGGCCTGCCGTCCGTCCCGCCTGCAGTCATGCGAGACGTCTCGCCGTCGCAGCAGCGCCAGCATTGCCGCGATTGTTGTCCGTCCGACCTCGAGGCATGCGGCTGCGGGAATTGCCCGGATCGGCGGGCGGTTTTTTGTCTGAAGCCCCGGCCGCGTATCTTGACTCGATGATTGTCTCTGCTAGTTCCATTGGCACAATCAGGCGACCGGATACTCGTCCGGCGGTGCCGGACTTCCCTTTCGGAAAGGAAAACGACATGGCGCTCGATCAGGAACACTGGCCAAATGACCTGGAGGCATTCTGGCTCCCCTTCACTGCCAACCGGCAATTCAAGACTGCGCCGAGAATGTTCGTGTCGGCCAAGGGGATGCACTACCGCACCCCGGACGGACGGGAAGTCCTGGACGGGTCGGCCGGCCTGTGGTGCTGCAATGCCGGCCATGGCCGCACCAGGATCGTCGAAGCGATACAGAAGCAGGTCGGGGAGCTTGACTACGGCCCCGGCTTCCAGGTGAGTCACCCGAAGGCCTTCCACCTGGCAAACAAGATCATCGACATTGCTCCCGACGGGCTTGACCACGTCTTCTTCACCAATTCGGGATCGGAATCGGTCGAGACAGCGCTGAAGATCGCCATCGCCTACCATCGCGCCCGCGGCGAAGGACAGCGGGTCCGGCTGGTGGGCCGCGAGCGTGGCTATCACGGCGTGAATTTCGGCGGGATCTCGGTGGGCGGCATCGTCAACAACAGAAAGGTATTCGGCTCGCTGCTCAACGGTGTCGATCATCTGCGTCACACCCATCTTCCGGAATTGAATTCCTTTACCCGCGGGCAGCCGCAGCACGGTGCCGAACTGGCCGATGACCTCGAAAGGCTGGCCGCCCTGCATGGCGGCGAGACGATTGCCGCGGTGATCATCGAGCCGATTGCCGGGTCGACCGGCGTGCTGATTCCGCCAGTCGGCTACCTGGAGCGAGTCCGCGAGATCTGCGACCGGCACGGGATCCTGTTGATATTCGACGAGGTCATTACCGGTTTTGGCCGGCTCGGCGAGGCCTTTGCCGCCCAGTATTACGGGGTCCGGCCCGACCTCATCACCTGCGCCAAGGGGCTGACCAGCGGCGTCATTCCAATGGGTGCGGTCCTTGCCTCCAGCGAGATTCACGACGCGTTCATGCACGGCCCGGACCACATGATCGAACTGTTCCACGGCTATACCTATTCCGCCAACCCGGTTGCCTGCGCTGCCGCCATCGCCACCCTCGAGGTCTATCGCGAGGAGAGGCTGTTCGACCGGGCCCGGGACTTGTCCTCCTACTGGGAAGATGCCCTGCATGGCCTCCGGGATCACCCGCACGTGATCGACATCAGGAATACCGGCATGGTCGGCGCCGTCGAGCTTGAACCGATTGCCGGCGTGCCGGCCAAGCGAGGGTTCGATGTCTTCATCGAGGCATTCGAGGCCGGTCTTCTGACCCGGGTCACCGGCGACATCGTGGCGCTGTCGCCGCCGCTGATTGCCGAGCGGTCGCATGTCGACGAGATCATCGGCAAGCTCGGCGATGTCCTCAAATCGGCAGCGTGAGGAGGCTTCAGCCATGTCCGGACCAGCTGCAAATCTGAAGATCGACGGCTCCCGTCTCTGGGAAAGCATTGCCGAGATGGCCAGGATCGGTCCCGGCGTGGCCGGCGGCAACAACCGCCAGACCCTGACCGACGAGGATGGCGAGGGCCGCGAGCTGTTTGCCCGATGGTGCAGGCAGGCCGGGATGGAAATCGGCGTCGACCAGATGGGGACGATGTTTGCCACCAGGCTAGGCTCCGACCCGGATGCGCTTCCGGTCTATGTCGGCTCACATCTTGATACGCAACCGACCGGCGGCAAGTATGACGGTGTGCTCGGTGTGCTCGGCGCGCTCGAGATCATCCGCACCCTCGATGATCTCGACATCACCACCGAGCGGTCGATCGTGGTGACCAACTGGACCAACGAGGAGGGAACCCGGTTTGCGCCGGCGATGCTGGCATCGGGCGTGTTTGCCGGCGTGCTCGACCAGGAATGGGCACATGAACGACAGGATGCCGACGGCCTGGCCTTCGGCGACGAGTTGGTGCGGATCGGCTGGAAAGGAGATGAGCAGACCGGGTCGAGGAAAATGCATGCATTCTTCGAGCTGCACATCGAACAGGGCCCGATCCTCGAAGCCGAGGGTACCGATATCGGCGTGGTGACCCATGGGCAGGGCCTGGCCTGGATCCAGGTCACGATTATCGGCAGGGAGAGCCATACCGGGTCGACCCCGATGCCGATGCGGCGCAATGCCGGGCTGGGCATGGCGAGGATTCTCGAACTGGTCGACAAGATCGCCTGGAGTCACGAGCCGGATGCGGTCGGTGCTGCCGGTCATATCGAGGTTCACCCCAACAGCCGCAATGTCATTCCGGGCACCGCGGTCTTCACCGTCGATTTTCGCTCTCCGAAACTCGATGTCATCACCGACATGGAGCAGAGATTGCGCGAGGGCGGACAGAAGATCTGCGACGAGATGGGATTGTCGGTTGTCTTCGAAAAGGTTGGCGGGTTTGATCCGGTCGAATTTCACCCGGATTGCGTCACCGCGGTCAGGAATGCCGCCGAAAGGCTGGGCTACTCGCATCGCAACATCGTGTCCGGCGCCGGGCATGACGCCTGCTGGATCAACCGGGTGGCGCCGACGGCCATGGTCATGTGCCCCTGCGTCGGTGGGCTTTCGCATAACGAGGCCGAGGAGATCACCCGGGAATGGGCGTCTGCCGGCGCCAACGTGTTGCTGCATGCAGTGGTCGAGACGGCCGGCATCGCCGACTGACCGGCGAAGGCCCCTGCCCCGGCGGCAGGCCGCGGATTGAATGATCAGGAGGATTGGACATGTCCAAGGTAATCAAGGGCGGAACCGTCGTAACCGCTGACCGCATCTTCAAGGCGGATATCCGCATCGACGGCGAGATCATCGAGGCAATCGGCGAGGATCTGAGCGGCGACAGCTACGTGGATGCCGAGGGCGCCTATGTCATTCCCGGCGGGATAGATCCGCATACCCATCTTGAAATGCCGTTCATGGGCACCACCGCCGCCGAGACCTTCGAGTCGGGAAGCTGGGCGGCGGCGGCCGGCGGTACCACCATGCTGGTCGATTTCTGCCTTCCGGGCCCCGATGGCTCGATCAGGAACGCCATCAAGGAATGGCACCGCAAGTCGCAGCCGCAGATTTGCGCCGATATCGGCTACCACATGGCCATTACCGGCTGGGACGAGAACGTGTTCAACGAAATGAAGGACGCCGTCGAAATGGGTGTCAATTCGTTCAAGCACTTCATGGCCTACAAGGGAGCGCTGATGGTCGAGGATGACGAGATGTTCGCCTCCTTCAATCGCTGCCGGGAACTTGGCGCCCTGCCGATGGTCCATGCCGAGAATGGCGATATCGTCGCCGAGTTGCAGAAGAAATACCTGGCCCAGGGCATTACCGGACCCGAAGGTCACGCCTATTCGCGGCCGGCCGAAGTCGAGGGCGAGGCAGCAAACCGGGCCATCATGATTGCCGACGCCGCCGGAGTGCCGCTCTATATCGTGCACGTGTCATGCGAACAGGCCCATGAGGCGATCCGCAGGGCAAGGCAGAAGGGGATGCGGGTCTATGGTGAGCCCCTGATCCAGTTCCTGACCCTTGATGAGAGCGAGTATTTCTCGAAGGATTGGGACCATGCGGCGCGGCGGGTCATGTCGCCGCCATTCAGGTCGAAGGAACACCAGGACGGGCTCTGGAACGGGCTGACTGCCGGCTCGCTGCAGGTGGTTGCCACCGATCATGCCGCCTTCACCACCGAACAGAAGCATATGGGCCGCGATGACTTCACGATGATCCCCAACGGGACCGGCGGCCTCGAGGAACGGCTGGCAGTGCTGTGGACCGAGGGCGTCGAGAAGGGGCGGTTGACCCCCAATGAATTCGTTGCTGTCACCTCGACCAATATTGCCAGGATTCTCAACATCTACCCGAAGAAAGGAGCCCTTCAGCCGGGCGCCGATGCCGACATCGTGGTCTGGGATCCGAAGATCCACAAGACAATCACTGCCACCAGTCACAAATCGGTCCTCGACTACAACGTGTTCGAGGGCTTCGAGGTCAAGGCGCAGGCCAGATACACCATCTCGCGCGGCGAGGTGATCTGGGCGTGGGGGCAGAACTCGCAACCGCAACCTGGACGCGGCCGCTTCGTGCCGCGGCCGGCCTTCCCGTCGGCACACAAGGCGCTGTCGAAATGGAAGGAGTTGAACTCACCACGCCGGGTCGAGCGCGATCCGATGAACATTCCGGCCGGCATCTGAGGTGCCGGGATCATTGCCGACGGGATGATGGTCGAGCCAGCATTGACCGGGACCTCCGTCATCGAGGCCAAGGATCTCGACCTGGTATTCGATACCTCCGATGGCGTGGTGGAGGCATTGCGAGGCATCGATCTCGATATCGGCAAGGGCGATTTCGTTTCGCTGATCGGACCATCGGGTTGCGGCAAGACCACCTTCCTGCGGGTGGTGGCAGCGCTCGAGGAGCCGACATCCGGCTCGATTTCGGTCAAGGGCATGACGCCAGACCAGGCCCGCATGGCCCGGGCCTATGGCTACGTGTTCCAGGCGGCCGGGCTCTATCCATGGCGAACCATCGCCGCCAATGTCCGCCTGCCGCTGGAGATCATGGGCTATGACCGGGTCGAGCGCGACGAGCGGATTCGCAAGGTACTGGAACTGGTCGAACTGACCGAGTTCGAGCGCCGCTATCCTTGGCAGCTCTCCGGCGGCATGCAGCAGCGGGCGTCCATCGCCCGCGCCCTGGCCTTCGATGCCGAAATCCTGCTGATGGACGAGCCCTTCGGCGCCCTCGACGAGATTGTCCGCGACCACCTCAATGAACAGCTGCTCGGCCTGTGGCAAAAGACCGGCATGACGGTGCTGTTCGTGACCCATTCGATTCCCGAAGCGGTCTATCTTTCCACGAAGATCGTGGTCATGAGCCCGCGTCCGGGGCGAATTGCCGGCGTCATCGACAGTCCGCTTCCCCGGCAGCGCTCGCTCGACATCCGTGACACGCCCGAATTCATAGCCGTTGCCGGACAGGTCCGGGCCAGCCTGCGGGAGGGGCATCTTGACGACTGAGCTGCGGGCCGGATGATGCGTTCACTGCTACCGGTGCTGACCGTTGCCGGCGCCATCATTGCCCTATGGTACGTGATGGCGGTGACCCTGAACTCGACCTGGACCCGGGACCAGGCCGAACGGGCCGGCACCGAACTGACCATGGCGGAGATTGTCCGGGACACCATGCGCCAGGACCGTCCGCTCCTGCCGGCACCGCACCAGGTCTTCACCGAACTCTGGGAAACCACGATTGAAAAGAAGATCACCTCCAAGCGGAGCCTGGTGTTCCATGGCTGGATCACCCTCACCGCAACGGTACTCGGCTTCGCCATCGGCACCATGCTGGGAATCCTGCTTGCGGTCGGCATTGTCCACAACCGGGCCATGGATATGGGAGTCATGCCCTGGGCCATTGCCAGCCAGACGATTCCGATCCTTGCCCTGGCGCCGATGATCATCATCGTGCTGTTCTCGATCGGCATTTCGGGCCTGGTCCCCAAGGCAGTCATCTCCGCCTATCTGAGCTTCTTCCCGGTGGTGGTTGGCATGGTCTCCGGCTTCCGCAGCCCGGACCCGATTCAGATCGACCTGCTCAGGACCTATGCGGCCACGCGGTCGCAGGTATTCTGGAAGTTGCGGGTGCCGGCATCCCTGCCCTACCTGTTTACCTCGCTGAAGGTCGGCATTGCCGCGTCGCTGGTCGGCGCCATCGTCGGCGAATTGCCGACCGGCGCCGTGGCCGGGCTCGGCGCCCGCCTGCTGGTTGGAAGCTATTACGGACAGACAGTGCAGATCTGGTCGGCACTTCTCGGCTGCGCCTTTCTCGCCGCCATGCTGGTCGGCGGCATCGGGCTGGTCGAGCGGGCAACGCTCCGCCGCATGGGAATGGCCCGATGATCCTGGTGATGCTGGCTGTCGGGTTCTGGCTGGTCGCCTGGCGGCTCAACGTCATGCTGGCGTCCCGGGAGCGGACCAGGGTGACGCGGTTCGCGGTTCCCTTCATCTTCGGTATCACCATCCTGGTGGTATGGGAAGGGCTGGTCCGCGGGCTGCAGGTTCCGGGTGTCATCCTGCCGCCACCGACGGCAATCGCCGCCGCCTTCGCCCGAAGCCTCGACATATTGTGGATCGACTTTGTCCAGACCTTCGCCAAGGGGGCGCTTTCCGGCTACGCGATCGGCTGCGGCTCGGCGGTGCTGGTCGCAATCCTGGTTGACCGTTCCGAGTTCCTGCGCCGCGGCCTCTTGCCGGTCGGCAATTTCCTGGCCGCGCTGCCCATCGTCGGCACGGCGCCGATATTCGTGATGTGGTTCGGGTTCGGCTGGCAGTCGAAGGCGGCAGTGGTGGTGGCTATGGTCTTCTTTCCGATGCTGATCAACATGGTCCAGGGGCTGGCATCATCGGAGCAGATGCAGCGGGACATCCTGCGGACCTACAATGCATCCTACTGGCAGACGCTGCTGAAACTTCGCCTGCCGGCAGCGATGCCATTTGCATTTAATGGATTGAAAATCTGCACCACATTGGCTTTAATCGGCGCCATTGTTGCCGAATTCTTCGGCTCGCCGACCATGGGAATGGGATTCAGGATCTCCACCGAGGTCGGGCGGCTCGCGCTTGATGTCGTGTGGGCCGAAATCCTGGTGGCGGCGGTGACCGGCTCGATGTTCTACGGTGCCGTCGCCATGTTGCAACGGGGGGTCACGTTCTGGCATCCATCGATCAGGGGTTGAACGGACCCCGACCAATCAGAGAAAGGAAAAGCGCATGAGAAGAACCATTGCCACCATCACCGGCCTCGTTGCGGCACTGACCGCAGGATCCGCAATGGCCGCTGATGAAGTGACGCTGCAGTTGAAATGGGTCACCCAGGCACAGTTTGCCGGCTACTACGTGGCGCTGGACAAGGGCTATTACGACGACGAAGGTCTTGATGTCACCATCAATCCGGGCGGGCCGGACATTGCACCTCCGCAGATCATTTCGGGCGGCGGTGCCGATGTCATCATCGACTGGATGCCGTCTGCCCTGGCAAGCCGGGAGCGGGGATTGCCGCTGGTCAATATCGCCCAGCCATTCAAATCCTCCGGAATGATGCTGAGCTGCCGCAAGGATAGCGGAATCGCGTCGCCATCCGACTTTCCGGGCCACACCCTGGGCGTCTGGTTCTTCGGCAACGAGTATCCGTTTCTGAGCTGGATGAGCCAGCTCGGCATTCCCACCGACGGCAGTGATGGCGGCGTGACGGTCCTCAAGCAGGGCTTCAGTGTCGATCCGCTGCTGCAGGGACAGGCCGATTGCGTCTCCACCATGACCTACAACGAATACTGGCAGCTGATTGACGCCGGGTTGTCGGCCGATGAGCTGATCACCTTCAAATACGAGGATCACGGTGTGGCAACGCTCGAGGACGGGCTCTACGTGCTCGAGGAGTCGCTGTCCGATCCGGATTTCGTCGACCGGATGGTCCGGTTCGTCAGGGCTTCGATGCGCGGCTGGAAATACGCCGAGGACAACCCTGATGAAGCAGCCGAAATCGTGCTGGACAACGACGCCACCGGTGCCCAGACCGAGCTTCACCAGAAACGCATGATGGGCGAGATCGCCAAGCTCACCGCCGGATCCGACGGCTCACTCGACCCGGCCGACTATGAGCGGACGGTCCAGACCCTGCTGGCAGGCGGCTCGGACCCGGTCATCACCGCGGCACCTGAAGGTGCATGGAGTCACGCCATCACCGACCAGGCACTGAACTGATCGGCATCGCATCAGGTTCGGGCGGCGCAGCAGCTGCCGCCCGGATTTTCCTGCCGCAGAAATGTCGTGTGCAACATATCAGTGCATATGTTGCGGTGGCTCAAAGGAGCCGGGTTAGACGGCGACATCGCCGGAATCTCCGCAACATGATATTTCGAACGCCGCCCGCATTCGCTGGCCAGATCTCCGGTCAGGGGGCGTAACATCGAGCACGGGTCCCGGTTCGTCGTTTCGGTCAGCTCCGACACCCCGTGGCTGAATTCCTGCGGGGATATTCATGGGGACCATGATGACGCCAGCCGGGGCCGGCGGACTTTCCCTTGCATGGAATGCCATCCCGTAGTGAGGGATTTCGGAGAGCCGGAACCCGGATCTCCGCCCCTGCGCAACATGATCCTGTCCGCTCGGAACGCCTCGAGGAACGCCATCACCCTCTTGTTCTCCTTCCACGGCCGATCCGGTCCGGGCTCGGCGGCATCGGTGAGCGCCATCGCCCTGGCCTTCATCCCGGATCGGTCCCGGCATGGATGCTGGTGGTCTCGAGGCTGACATGGCCTAGCCAGGCACGGATGGTGTTGATGCGGGCACCGGACTGCAGAAGGTGACAGGCTGGACGTGTGTCGAACCTGGTACCCGAACATCATTGAATTGATGGATACGGAGACTTCGGCTTCATGCGGGCGTCCTGTGTCCTGAACCGCCGGTCCACCGGTTTGGACGGCGCGTTGCGATGCGCCTTCCATGCGCCGACCTCGCGTATCATCGTCTCCCGGTCCGGTATCCGCCGGTCAGGGCACTGCCGGCACAGCACGCCGGTCGCGGTCTCGGCCATGTTCAGCCAGCTGCCATGCTTCGGCGTGTGGTGGACATCGAGCCCTCCGGCCAGGCAGGCTGCCTCCTCGGGCACGAATGTCTCGTGGAGAGCGGGCAGCTCGTGCGTGTCCGGATTGTCCATCACCCGGACAATTTTCCTTTCGGGAAAATGCGTATCGGCAAGGTCCTTCGGCACCCTGGCGAAGTCCTTCCGGCTGCGGCGGTGGCGGCGCAGGCAATGGCGCAAGCCACCTGCCGGTGCATGGAGCATGAACAGGTTTGCGGCGCCACCCGGCCCGTATTCGAAATCGTGACCGGCCGGCCGGTGGGTCGCCTCGAGCGGAGTGCAGCCGAGGCCATGAATGACCAGGCCGGCTGCGCCGCCACCGCCACACCCGGCGATGTGGTCGAAGCATGCCGGCCCGCCGGACAGGCAAAGACCTGTCGTGCAGTGCCCGGGGTTCGGGGGCGGCGAGCGCCCCGGCCGCCGGAGACATTGAAAGTTCTTCATGGCGGCAGTCGGGACCGGTCGAAAACGCGCCTGCAACCGGCGGGAGAGCCGGAAAACATCCGCATTGCCGCGACGTCTGGACCGTCATCCTGATCGACATGCGGTTCTCATGCGGGTTGACGCCCTGTATTCCTCCGACGAATGCTGCCTTCGTTCGGGCCATGGCAGGAATTTCTGCATTACGCGATGCTCCTGCGGTATGACGCGATTATTTCCTTGGGGCAGCAGTGCTGGGATTAAGGAATAGAGAAGTCATACAGTGATCGCGCGCGGTACTTCCTGTGGAAAACTCCGCTTGCCTGCGAAATCCAGCGGACAGGCTGAGGACTGATTTGTTCATGCCGATCGTGCGCAGTTTCGGCCTGGATGGCAGCTTGATCGTCGCCCCATACAGGGGAGGATCCCCTCCGCCGCGGACTTGTCCGTCGCGCCTCTCCATGTGCTGAACCCTCCGGCCTGAACGGCCCGCCTTGACAGGCAGGCCCCCTCACCTGCCGGGCCAACCAGATCGTCCGGCGACTGGCCGGCGCACCGTCAGCGAAGGTCGTGTCGGCGCCGTTCGCTCCGCCGGTGTCAAGACGCCAGCCCTTCCGCCAGCCAGGCGGCCATGGTGGTCATGTCGGCCAGGACCTGCAGCGGCGTCGCTTCCCGACCCCGACATGGCATGGGTCAGTGTGGTCGTACCCAGATCTCCCGGGTTGCGGTCAATGCCGCTCCCTCTCCGGCAGCGGCTTTGCTCCCGCCCGGCTCCCCTCCCCCTCTGCAAGCGCGCGGTCGGCGGCAAAAAACGGGCCGAGGCGCAGGGCGCTGGCCCGATGATTCCGGTCCCCGAATGGCGGCTGGTCAGTAATGCCTGCGGGGGTCGAAGATCTCATCCGACGTATCGACGACGATCAGCGCCCTGAGCCAGCGGCCCACGGTCGCCGCGTCTGCGGCCCGGCGCACGGATGCTCTAGCCGGCGGCAATGCGCACGACTCCTGGGGCTGAAGGAGAGAGCGGGCGGCGAATGACGATGTCGACATCGCGGCCGAGGGCCGTGAGGAGGCGCAGCAGTCGCTCCAGGGAATATTCGCGGAAATCGCCGCGGAGCAGTCGCGAGACGTCAGGCTGGGAAAGGCCGAGCAGGCATCCGGTCTCGGCCTGGGTAATGCCGCGGTGCCGGATGATGGCGTCGATCCGGGTCACCAGTTCGGCCTTCACGATGTGAGCGGCGGCGTCTGGATGGCCCAAATCGGCAAATACGTTTCCGCTGCCGCGCTCTACGGTGGTATCGGAGATGGTCATGGTCGTTTGCCTCGCTCTCGTGCGTCCTTGTCGTGCCGTTCGGCGGCTTTCAGGTGCTGCCGGATTCGGTCGAGTTCCACCTTCGGCGTGGCGATCCCCCGCTTTGCCTTCTTCTGGAAGGCATGCAGGACATAGACCGCCGTCTCCAAGCGGACCGTGTAGACGGCCCGGAAGGTGCCTCCGTCATGCCGTGAAACAACCTCCAGTACGCCGGACCCGAACCCCTTGAGCGGCTTCGCGCGCGGTGCAGGAGGCCAGCCTGAGCCTGGTAGATGGCGAAGCCCATGTGATCTTGCACGCGATCCGGGAAACGTTTCAGATCTGCCTTGCTGGATCCCACCCATTCGACCACCTTCAGCATGATGTCGTTCATGGTGCAATATAGGGGTTCCACCATGAAGGCGCAAGCGGGCCGGCAGCAAGGCAGCAATTCCGATCATTCCATCATGTCCTGACCTTCAGCAGACCCGGCCCGTGTCCGGGGGGCTGTCGCATGGCCGGCACATGGTGCCGGCGGTGCCTCGCGGAGGCTGTCCGGGCAGCTCGCCGGTGGTGATGGTCCCGGGGCATCGGTCGCCGAACACGGCATGACCGGCCGGGATCTTCATCCGGTCCGGCATCCACCGCCGGCGAGCTGCCTGCCACCGGTCGCGGATCATCCGGCTTGCGCCCTGCATGAGGAGGGCAATCAGGTCGAGGATGGCCGGCACGCCGGAAGGTGTCTTGGGTCCATGGCCGAAGTCGCGCTCGGGACGGCAGGATTTCCCGGGCTCCCGAAACACGGAATTCTCCACCGTCCGGCGGGTGCGGGCACGTTCGGCCGGCCCGGCGATATCGTGCCGGCCTGCAGGCAGGCCGGCGGCAAGGGCATTGCAGTGGAGCTGCTCTCCGGTCTCCGGGGCCCCTTGCCGCGGCCCGTCAGTCGGCGGAGCGAGCGGTTGCAGGTGATAGAGCATCTGCCACCGGGCATGGAGGAAGGACGGGGATCACGGGATGAGCCGGACATGGCGATGCCGTTCATCGGGATCGGCGCGCGCTTCCCCTCTCTCCGGTCCGGAGCCCGGATGAGAGCCCGCGCATCACCTCCATCCATCCGGCAGGACGGGGCGCATGCGCCCCGTCCTGCACGGAGCGGATCCCTGTACAGGAACAGGGCGGGACCGGATGTGTCCTGCCCGTCCCCCGGGGGGCCGACCGTCCACGGGACCGGTGCATGGAGGAAGACGACACCGATCCGGAAAGACGTGCCAGACAGCGGGACAGGGCCGAAATCGGAATTGCTGGGCTCAAGCCTTCTCCAGTGGATAGGGATAGCAGCAGGTCCTGAGAGACTGTCCGGTCGCTCCGGAAGTTTCAGTTTCACCTCAATCCTGTCTACGACCAATTTGCCGCATGCGCGAGCCTGGTATTCGGTTGACTGGCTGCAAGAAGCCAAGCCCGTGCAGTCGTTGACCCTTCCGCACGCTCCGCATTCAAGCCCGTCTGCCACCGTCATCGCATCGACACCGGCCGGATTCAACCTTGTGTCCATCGCTGCCGTCGATTGTCGTTCCGCCGTCCGGATCAGCCTTCCACCCGCGATCCGAAAGGATCGGAGGGGTAGCGGATTTCGGCCAGGTAGAGACCCTGCGCCCTTCCCACCGGACCGCATTTGTGTCGATCGCACGCCTCCAACATGCCGCGAATGTCATCTGGACTGATGGCACCGGCGCCAACCCGTACGAGCGACCCGACCATGCTCCGGACCTGTCGGTGCAGGAAGCTGCGGGCTGTCGCCACGAACCGGAACTCCCTGCCGCCATGGTAGGGCAACGATCTGACCTCCAGCGAATCCAAAGTCTTGACCGGCGACGCGGCCTGGCAATGGGCCGACCTGAAGGTGGTGAAGTCATGCCGGCCGACCAGGTGCCCGGCCGCCTCTCTCATGGCGTCCTCGTCCAGACCACATCGAAGATGCCAGAATAGCCCATGCTCGATTTCGGGAGCAGCCCGGCGTGACAGGATCCGGTAGACATAGACGCGCTGCACGGCCGAATGACGCGCGTGGAACTCCTTATCGACCCGGGCCGCATCGAGCACCCCTACCCTCTGTCTTGCCAAATGGGCGTTGAGGGCTTCCCGGAGCCTGAAAGGATCCCATTCCCTTGCCAGGTCCGTATGCGCAACCTGGCCCCACGCATGCACGCCGCCATCGGTCCGGCCGGCGGCAGCCAGGTCCGGGCCATACGGGTCCAGCAGGCCTAGCGTCGCCTCGAGCACCCCCTGCACCGTCTCCTGCCCGGACTGGCGCTGCCAGCCACAATATCCGGCACCGTTATATTCCAGCTTGAATGCGTAACGCGGCATGAATTGACGATAATGCTCCGGTTTCGGAAAAGGGGGGCGGTTGTCGATCACCCATCGATCAGATACCGCCGATTACCGGTTGCAACAATCCCGGATCGTCGGCAGCAGCGGCAGGCCATGGCTGGCATTGCAACCACCATCGGATTGCTGGCGATCGTATGCTGGACGACAATGGCAATGACACTTATTGGAATTGCCGGCAGCTGACCCGGAGAGTCTTCAAATGGATGTCGACAACAACAAGACCGCAGAACCGGCCGACTACCGGGACACGCTCCTGCTTCCCGACACCCCGTTCCGGATGCGGGCCGGTCTGCCCGGGCGCGAACCGGGATGGCTCGCCCGCTGGGAGGACATCGATATCTACGGCCAACTGCGCAACAGACCCGGCCGCCCCTCCTTCGTGCTTCATGATGGCCCGCCATATGCCAATGGCAATCTTCATATCGGCCATGCACTGAACAAGATCCTCAAGGACATGGTGGTCCGGTCGCAGCAGATGATGGGAAAGGACTCCCGCTACGTGCCGGGCTGGGATTGCCACGGCCTGCCGATCGAATGGAAGATCGAGGAGCAGTATCGGCAGAAAGGGCTGCAGAAGGATGATGTTCCGGTCATCGAGTTGCGCCAGCAATGCCGCCGCTTCGCCGAGGAATGGATCGATGTGCAGCGGCAGGAATTCAAGCGGCTGGGGGTGATCGGCAACTGGGAAGATCCGTATCTCACCATGGATTTTCATGCCGAGGCCGTCATCGCCGAGGAATTCATGAAATTCGTGATGAACGGCACCCTCTACCGGGGGGCCAAGCCGGTCATGTGGTCACCTGTGGAAAAAACGGCGCTGGCCGAGGCGGAGGTGGAATACAAGGATCATCGAAGCCCGGCCATCTGGGTCAGGTTCCCGGTGGCGTCATGCGGGTCGGCCTCGGGCCCGGAATGCGGCAAGGCGTCGGTGGTGATCTGGACCACGACCCCATGGACCATCCCGTCCAACCGGGCCATCTGCTTCAACCCGGAACTCCGCTACGGGCTCTACCGGGTCACCGATGCGCCGGAAGACAACTGGGTGGTGGCCGGCGATCAGTTGATCGTCGCCGACCGGCTGGTGGAGGAGGTGATGAACGCGTCGCGTGTCGAGGCCTTCACCCGCTGTTGCGGCCTCGATTGCGCCAGCCTGGCCGCCATCACCTGCGCCCATCCTCTGCGCGGGCTGGCCGATCCGTCATTGCCGGAAGTCGACCGCTGGGATTTCGACGTGCCCATGATTGCCGCCGACCATGTGACCGACGATGCCGGGTCGGGCTTTGTCCACACCGCGCCGTCGCATGGCGATGACGACTACCGGATCGGGCTGCTGCACGGGCTCGAAATGACCGACAATGTCGAGAAGGATGGCCGGTTTCGCGAGGACATGCCACTATTCGGTGGCCTGGAGATCTACACCTCCCGCGGCAAGGAGGGTCGGGCCAACAAGGCTGTGATCGACTCCCTGGCCGGGGCCGGCATGCTGGCGGCGCGGCAGGCGATTACCCATTCCTATCCGCATAGCTGGCGCTCCAAGGCACCGGTCATCTATCGCAGCACCTGGCAGTGGTTTGCCTCGATCGATTCCGAGGTCAATGACGACAACCACCAATTCGGACGTACAATTCGCCAGCGGGCCCTGGCCTCGATCAACGAGTTTGTCGAATGGACCCCGCCGAGCGGGAGGAACCGGCTCCATTCGATGGTCGAGCATCGTCCGGACTGGGTGCTGTCGCGCCAGCGGGCCTGGGGCGTACCGCTGACCTGTTTCACCAGGATCGATTTGCGGCCCGACCATCCGGACTACCTGTTGCGCGACCAGCGGGTGAACCGCCGCATCGTCGAGGCTTTCGAGCAGGAAGGCGCTGATTGCTGGTATCACGACGGGGCCCGGCAGCGGTTTCTTGACGGTCTTCACGACCCGGATGCCTATCAGCAGAATTTCGACATTCTCGATGTCTGGTTCGATTCCGGCTCCACCCATGCATTCGTTCTGCGGGACCGCGATGACGGCACCGAGGACGGAATCGCCGATCTCTATCTCGAGGGAACCGACCAGCATCGCGGATGGTTCCATTCATCATTGCTGCAGGCTTGCGGAACCCGGGGAGGAGCCCCCTACCGCGGCGTGTTGACCCACGGGTTCACCCTCGACAAGAACGGCATGAAAATGGCCAAGTCGGTCGGCAACACCGTGGCACCCGACCAGATCGTGCGGCAGTATGGTGCCGACATCCTGCGGCTGTGGGTCGCCCAGTCCGATTATACCTCCGATCTCAGGATCGGCGACGAGATCCTCAAGCAGGTCACGGATTCCTATCGAAAGATCCGCAACACCTTCCGCTTCATCCTGGGCAATCTCAACGGTTTCGATCCGGCCGATTCCGTCGCCCGGCAGGACATGCCGGAACTTGAACAATGGGTGCTTCACCGAATTGGCAAGATCGACCGGCGGGTCCGGAGTGGTTACTCGAAATACGATTTCCAGGGTGTCTTCCAGGAGTTGTTCACCTTCGCCATCGCCGATCTTTCCTCCTTCTATTTCGATATTCGCAAGGACGTCCTCTATTGCGAGCGGGCGACGACACCGTCCCGCAGGGCAGTTCAGACGGTTCTCGACATCCTCTATCACCGCCTGACATCCTGGCTGGCTCCGATACTTGTCTTCACCATGGAGGAAATCTGGCTGGAGCGGTTTCCGGCCGAAGGCAGTTCCGTGCACCTGGTCGATTTCCCGGCTGCGGAGGCATCGTGGATCGACGAGGAACTGGCGAGACGGTGGGAGATTGTCCGGCAGGCGCGACGGGTGGTCACGTCGGCGCTGGAGATCAGGCGGCAGGGCAAGATCATCGGCTCGAGCCTCGAGGCGTCACCGATCGTTCATGTCGAGGATCCGGACCGGCTGTCACTGCTGGCAGCGGTCGGTTTCCAGGATATCTGCATCACTTCGGAGATCCGGCTCGAAGCCGGCACCGGGTCGGAGGATGCCCACCGGCTGGAGGAGATTCCCGGGTTCAGCGTCGAGTTCCGTCCGGCAACCGGCACCAAGTGCCGGCGCTGCTGGAAGATTCTTCCCGAGGTTGGCGAGCAGGCCAGGCCGGATCTGTGTCGCCGCTGCGACCGGATCGTCGCCGCGCCCTGACCGGGACCATTACAGGTTGAACAGGATGTGCAGGACATCTCCATCCTGGACGACATAATCCCGGCCTTCCGAGCGCAACTTGCCAGCCTCGCGGGCACCCGACTCGCCGCCGAACGCGGCGAAGTCCTCGTATGACACCGCCTCGGCACGAATGAAGCCCCGGCGAAAATCGCCATGGATGGCCCCGGCTGCCTCGACGGCAGAGGTGCCGCGCCGGATCGTCCATGCATGCGCCTCGCGCAGGCCGGCCGTGAAGAAGGTAACCAGGTCTAGCAACTGGTAGCCGGCGTTGATCACCCTCGACAGGCCCGGCTCGGCAAGCGACAGCTCGGCGAGGAACTCGTCAGCCTCCCCGGGCTCCAGCTGGCCAATCTGCTCTTCGATGGCTGCCGAACAGACCACCACCCCGGCACCGGATCTGGCGGCAACCTCCTCCACCATCCGCGAATGGACGTTGCCGGTGGCAGCCGACCCCTCGTCGACATTGCACACGTAGAGAACCGGCTTCGCCGACAGTAGCCGGATGCGACTCCAGGCATCCTGTTCGGAAGGGGAAATCCTGGTCAGCCGGGCCGGCTCTCCCCGCTCGAGGAATGGCAAGGCCCGCCGCAGCAGCATGTCCTGCGCCACCGCCTCCGGGTCTCCACCCCTCACCTTGCGCGAGAGCCGCTGCATGCGCCGCTCGATCGACTCGATATCGGCGAGCATCAGCTCGGTCTCCACGGTCTCGATATCGCCAACCGGGTCGATCCCGCCATGCACATGGGTCACGTCGTCATCATCGAAGCAGCGCACGACATGGGAAATGGCATCAACCTCCCTGATCGTGGCCAGGAACCGGTTCCCCAACCCCTCGCCGCGCGATGCCCCCTTGACCAGGCCGGCGATGTCGACAAACCGCATCCGCGCCGGCGCCAATTGCGCCGAACCGGCGATGGCGGCGATGCGGCCGAGCCGTTCATCCGGAACCGCGACCTCGCCGGTGCTTGCCTCGATGGTGCAAAATGGAAAATTGGCGGCGCGGGCCGACATCGATGATGTCAGCGCGTTGAACAGGGTGGACTTGCCAACATTCGGCAGCCCGACAATTCCGGTCTGAAATCCCATTTCCTGCTCATGCCTCCATCCTTTGCCGGTCGGTTCGATATGCAATCCGAGATTGCACATCCAGCGAATTTTCGGCATGAAAACCAGACCGCGGAAAGGTGGACGCACCATGACATTCAATCCCTATCTCACATTCAACGGCAATTGCGCCGAGGCCTTCGCCAGCTATGCCGAGATTTTCGGCGCCGAGATCGGCATGATGATGAAATTCGGCGATGCCCCGTCCGGCGTATCCATGCCTGGTGCTTCCGACGATCTGATCATGCATGCCCAGCTGAATCTCGGTGATTCGGTGCTGATGGGCTCGGACATGACCGGCGACGGCGAGACCCGGGTTTCGGGCATCCAGATCCAGATGGGATACGATGATGTCGATGAGGCCCGTCAGGTTTTCGAGGCACTCGCCGAGGGCGGAGTGGTGGAAATGCCGTTCCAGAAGACATTCTGGGCTGCCGGCTTCGGAATGGTCCGCGACCGTTTCGGTGTTCCATGGCTGATCAATTGCGACCAGCCGGCAGGGTAGCCGACCCGACATGACCAGGATCGACAGGCTTTTTGCCGGGTTGCGGGCCGAAAACAGGAAGGCCTTCATCTCCTATGTCATGGCCGGCGATCCCGATTATGCGACCTCTCTCGAATTGCTGAAAGGGTTGCCGGATGTCGGCGTGGATATTGTCGAGCTCGGCATCCCGTTCACCGACCCCATGGCAGATGGACCCACCATCCAGTTGGCCGGGCAGCGGGCGCTGGCCGGTGGCCAGACTCTCGAGCTGACCCTGGAGATGGTGCGGGAATTCCGCCGCGGCAACGAATCAACGCCCATCGTGCTGATGGGATACTACAACCCCATCCACAACCGGGGGGCGCGGGATTTTCTTGCCGCTGCCGCCGATGCCGGTGTTGACGGGCTGATCATTGTCGACCTGCCGCCGGAAGAGGACCAGGAACTCTGCCTGCCTTCCCGGGAATTCGGGCTCAACTTCATCCGCCTTGCTACCCCGACCACCGATGACCGGCGGCTGCCGGCCGTGCTTCGGAACACCAGCGGCTTTGTCTATTATGTCTCCATTACCGGCATCACCGGTGCCGCTGCCGCCGTTGCCGACGACATTGCGCCGGATGTTGCCAGGATCAAGTCGGCGACGGATCTTCCGGTATGCGTCGGATTTGGCATCAGGACACCGGACTCGGCCAGGAAGATCGCCTCGATCTCCGACGGTGCGGTTGTCGGCTCGTCGATCGTTGCCATGATCGGGCAGAATCACCCGGTCAGCGACATCCTGGCATTTGCCAGCCAGTTGGCCGATGCCACCCATCGTGCCTGAGGGGAGTATCCTGGTACGGGAAGGACAGGCAGGGTCTGCCCTCATTCGGAACCGGAAATGACATGACCGTCATCACCAATATCAACGATTTGCGGCAACTCTGCCAGCGACGCATCCCCCGGATGTTCTACGACTATCTCGAGACCGGAAGCTGGACCGAACAGACCTTCAGGGAAAACAGCAGTGATTTTGCCGAGATCAGGCTGCGACAGAAGGTGGCGGTCGACCTGTCCGACCGGCAGGTTGCCGGCCGGATGATCGGCCAGGACGTGACGATTCCGGCGGCGCTGTCACCGGTCGGCATGCTTGGCATGATGTGGGCCGATGGCGAGATCAAGGCCGCCAGGGCCGCGCGGGATTTCGGTATCCCGTTCACCCTTTCCACCATGTCGATCAGTTCGATCGAGGATGTCGCCACCCATGCCGGGCCCGGTTTCTGGTTCCAGCTCTACGTCATGCGGGACCGGACATTCGTCGACAACATCATCGGCCGCGCCAGGGATGCCGGCTGCTCGGCGCTGGTCCTCACTCTTGACCTGCAGTTGCTCGGCCAGCGGCACAAGGACCTCAAGAACGGGTTGACGGCACCGCCGCGCCCGACCATTGCCAATCTGGTCAACCTGTCGACCCGGATTCGCTGGTCGCTGGACATGCTGCAGACGAAGCGGCGCCAGTTCGGCAATATCGTCGGCCATGTCGACGGTGTTACCGACGTGACATCGCTGATGAACTGGACCAATGACCAGTTCGACCTGACACTTGACTGGAGCCGGATCGAGGAAATCAGGAAAATCTGGGACCGGAAGCTGATTCTCAAGGGAATTCTCGACCCGGATGATGCAAGGCGGGCCGCCGATACCGGGGCCGATGCCATCGTGGTGTCAAATCACGGCGGCAGGCAACTCGACGGCGCCCTGTCATCGATCCGGATGCTGCCCCGGATTGTCGAGGCGGTCGGAGACCGCGTGGAAATCCACCTCGATTCCGGGATCCGCTCGGGCCAGGACATGCTGAAGGCGCTGGCACTCGGCGCCACCGGCGCCCATATCGGCCGCGCCTTCGTCTACGGCCTCGGCGCCAGGGGCGAGGCCGGGGTGACCACCGCTCTCGAGGTGATCCGCAAGGAACTGGACACGACGATGGCGCTGTGCGGCGAGCGGGATATCGCCAAACTCGGCCGCGGCAACTTGATGCTGCCCCATGACTTCGAGACCCGCTGGAACTGAGGCCCGATGTCCTTCCGGTGACTCCAGGCAGTATCGGAGGCTTCACCACCCACTCTTCGGGCGCACGCCCTTCCGGCTGAACGAATGACCACGGCCGGACCCGCCTTCCAGCCCGGAAGGTCGGGGTTGAACACATCCGCCATCCCCACCCGCTCATCCTCTTTGCAATAGCCATGCATTTGGCATATTAGCTCGGCCTTTCGCGGGCATACACCCTTGGAGGATGCCCGATAATCAAGCTGGAGAAGGCAAATGGCTGGAGAACTACCAGAATTGCATGCCGAGCTGCGGACGGGGACAGGCAAGGGGGCCGCTCGTCAGGCAAGGCGCGAGGGAATGGTCCCGGGAATCGTTTATGGCGGGGGCTCCGACCCCCAGCCAATCAACCTCAGATACAATCACCTGATCAAGAATCTCCGAGCCGGGCGCTTCCTGTCGACCCTGTTCAGGCTGAAGGTTGAGGGCGGCGAGGAAGTTCGGGTGATCTGCAGGGGTGTGCAACGGGATGTTGTCAGGGATCTGCCGACCCATGTCGATTTCCTGCGCCTGAAGCGGGCCAGCAATGTCAACCTGTTCATTCCGGTCAACTTCGTGAACGAGGACGAGTCGGAAGGCCTCAAGAGGGGTGGCGTCCTGACCGTGGTCCGGGGCGATGTCGAACTGATCGTATCGGCCGACAACATCCCGGAGGAAATCACCGCCGACCTCACCGGGCTGGATATTGGCGATGTCATCACCATTTCCGATATCGAATTACCCGGGGGCGCCGTTCCGAGGATCACCGATCGGGATTTCGTGATTGCCAACATCTCCTCGCCATCCGGCCTGCGCTCCGAGGAAGAGGAAGAAGAAGACGAGGCCGAACTCCTGATACCACTGGACGAGGATGCCGCTCCCGAAGAGGAGGAATAATCGGCCATTCCGGGCCAGTCTCTGGCCAGCCCGGCCCTCCATCACCTTCCCGGAAGGCGCACTCTGCCACCCGCAACGGGATCGCGAAACCTGCCACGAGCACACCGGGCGCAACTCCGGGACCGGGTGAATGCATTCACCCGGTGGTGCCGGGGCCTGAATACATGCAATGGTTGCAGGGGGCATTCCCCTCGCCGATGATCAGGATAGATCGATGAAACTGCTGGTTGGCCTGGGAAATCCGGGCCAGAGACATGATCGCAATCGCCACAATATCGGCTTCATGGCGATTGATCGCATTGCCGAGGAACACCGCCTTGGCAACTGGCGCAGCCGGTTTGCCGGTCTGGTGGCGGAAGGCAGGCTGGACGACTCGCCAATCCTGCTGCTGAAGCCGCAAGGCTTCATGAACAATTCCGGCCAGTCGGTCGGCGAGGCGATGCGGTATTTTCGCCTGTCGCCCGGCGACGTCGCGGTCCTTCACGATGAGCTCGACCTTGCACCCGGCAAGGTGCGGGTCAAGTCAGGTGGCGGCCATGCCGGGCATAACGGCCTCAGATCGATCCAGCAGCATATCGGCCCGGAATTTGTCCGGATCCGGCTTGGAATCGGACATCCCGGCGAAAAGCACCTGGTCACCCCCTATGTTCTTTCCGATTTCTCCAGGCTCGATCAGGAGTGGCTGCCGGATCTCGTTTCGGCCATTGCCGAATGCGCACCCTGCCTGGTCGATGGCGATATCGCCCGGCTCCAGAATTGCCTCGGCAAGACACGCCGGCAACCCGCCCCGAAGCCGCGACCGGTTTCGGGCGTCGGCGCCGATCCGTCGCCACGTCCAGCGCCGCAACAGGAGGAGGGGATATTCCAGTCGATCCTCGGCAAGCTCAAGAACCGGATGACATCGTGACCCCGGCAACGGTCTTCCTGCGAGGCGGCTTGTGTGTCCTTCGTGACGACGCGGAATTGTCTTGCATCTGCACCCCATGCCTGTGAACATCTCCATCATGCTGACGATGACCATCACGGGTTGGCTATCGTGAAGATTGAAGACTCGCTCAATGTATTCGGTGAACCGCTCGAGGCGTGTTCGCTGGATCCGGTTACGGGCTTCTTCCGCAATGGCTGCTGCGACACCGCGATCGAGGACCAGGGCAGCCATACGGTCTGCGTCCTGATGACGGACGAATTCCTGGCCTTTTCACGGCAGGCAGGCAACGACCTGTCGACACCGCGCGAGGAATTCGGCTTCCCGGGACTCAAGGGAGGCGATCAATGGTGCCTGTGTGCGGCGCGGTTCCTGCAGGCCTACCGGGAAGGCGCTGCACCCCGGGTGCGGATGCGCTCGACCCACATCAAGGCGCTGGAAATCGTGCCGATCGAATTCCTCACGGAGTTCGCCTGCGACCTCCATTGACATTGCCGGCCCGGTTGCACCCCGTGCAATGGCGGCCCGGTATCATGCCGGGCTGGCTCCGGTTCAGGGCCAAGAAATGAAGATCGCCATTCTCATTACCTGCAATGACCAGTCCGAGTTCGTGGCTCGTCATCCGGATGATGGCGAAAAATTCATCTCCCTGCTTGCACCTGTCCGGCCGGACTGGGAGTTTGTCCCGGTTCCGGTTCGCGACAATGTCATCCCTCAACGCGCCGATGAGTATGACGGCTACATCATCTGCGGAAGTTCGGCCTCGGTTCACGACTCGCATGAGTGGGTCGAAAACCTGCTGGAGTTCATCCGCTCGATTCACGAGTTGCGGATCCCGGTATTTGGCTGCTGCTTCGGTCACCAGGCAATCGCCCTCGCACTCGAGGGCGAGGTATCAGACAACAATGCGGGCTGGCTGGTCGGCACCGAGACCATGCGGATTGTCAGGAAGGATCCGTGGTTTCCGGCGGACGCAGAACGGATCCAACTCTATTCGGCGCACCAGGAACGGGTCACCAGCCTGCCGCCGGGAGCCCGGATTCTCGGCACCAGCCCATTCTGCCCGGTAGCTTCCCTTGCAATCGGTGATCACGTATTCACCACCCAGTTTCATCCCGAGATGACCCGCCCCTATGTCGAGGAGATGATCGAGGAGATGGCGGACGAGCTCGGCGACCGGATCGACGCAGCACGCGTCATGGCCAGCCGGGATGCCGAGGGCAGCAGGTTCGCGCACTGGATTGCCCACTTCCTTGAATATGCCTCGACCAGCCGGGATGCCTCCAATGGCGATGTCCCGGACCCGGTCGGCGAGCGTTACCAGGCGGCGCTGGACATTGCCCGGCTGGCTGGCGACCGGGCCAGGTGGTATTTCGACAATCTCCAGGACCTCGCGGTTGAAAGCAAGGGGCCGGGAGATTTGGTGTCCGAGGCCGACAGGGATGTCGAAGGGCTGATTCGTTCGGAAATCGAACGACGATTTCCGGGCGATGGCGTCATCGGCGAGGAACTTGCCGGCAAGCCGGCCGAGACCTGCTTCAACTGGGTCATCGATCCGATTGACGGCACCGCGAATTTCCTGCGTGCCATACCGGCCTGGGTGGTATCGATTGCCTGCTTGCGCGACTCGAAGACCGTCATCGGCGTCATCCACGATCCGGTCCATGGCGAGACCTTCCATTGCCGGAGAAATCATGGATGCTGGCTGAATTCCAGGCCATGCCAGGCCGGACGGGATACCATGCTGTCGGAAGGGCGCATCGGAATCGGACTTTCGAGAAAATGCGGCAGGACATCGAGTTCCGTCCTGCTGGGGCGGATCCTCGACAATGGGGTGCAATTCGTCCTGCTCGGATCCGGCGCACTCGGGATTGCCCATGTTGCTTCCGGCCGTTCGCTCGGTTTCATCGAGGAATATCAGAACGCATGGGATTGCCTGGCCGGATTGCTGCTGGTCGAAGAGGCTGGCGGCATCGTGTTCGGCCTTGATGTTGACCAGATGATTGCCGGGGGTGGCCGCATCGTGACAGCCGCGCCGATGGTCTCCGGGCACATCCGGTCAATGGCCGAACACGCCTTCGACGGAAACGCCGACCTGTAGCGGCAAGACCGGCCTCCCGATCACCCGGACGAGACACCGGAGCGGTGCGGCACGGCAATCCGACCGGGACACACCGCAACAAACTGCAATGTCGAATAGCGTCGATGTCATGCTTCATGGCAAGAAGAGAGAATCTCGGTTGCGCAAGAATTGCGTACAGGCAGACGAGCGACCCACAGGGTGGCGGGCAGTGCATTCAGGTCATGCCAACCCTGCCGGTTTCGGCTGGCGGACACGATATCCGGAGGCCCGGAACAACCGGCCTGGTCAGCGGATCACGGATATTCGGTGGCGCCGGATCATGATCCCGATCCGGAAAGCGATCGCGGTCTGTCGGCAAGCATGCGCCAGGATGCAGGCAGTTCCGAAAGCACGATGAACGGACTCCTCACATCCGGCCTGCCCGAGGCGGCCGAGAGCAGCGACTCCACCCGGTGGACGACCGGGTTTGCCCATGGACTCCCGGTGATCGTCGGGCCCTTTGCCGGAATCCCGCATGCCGGAATCGAAAAGACAGGCAATCATCGCGACGACGCGCTCGGCTGGAGGATGACCCCGGCAGGCCCGCAGGCACCCGGTATTTCCTTCGACATCGATGCGACGAGGCGGGAGAGGACCATGTCGGGTCTGCCGACCACCGCATGCGGACCGATCTGGTCTTCGAATGGTCATGGCAAGGACTTTCGCCTGACCCCTGCCGGACACGGTCATGGCAGGGCCGCTATCGGCCAGGGTCAAAAGGGAGGTACGCCCTCAAGTCAGGCAGGCCGCATCGAACAGCGTGGGTGGTGTATCACCCTTACCCGAGTTCCGGACGGAAAGGACACGGCGATGGTAGCGAGTCCGACCCGGAGGCACTTGCAATGCGTGCCGGTATCGGTCCGTCAATTCCCGTTTGCAGGGACCGGGTGGTCGCATGGCGAGTTTCGGAAGCGACCCGGTCTGTTGCCGCGGCTCAGCCGGTCCTGCGGTTGGCGGACAGTCCGGCATCGACTGCCGCGATGATGCGTCCGACCTCATCCTCGGACAGCACCAGTGGCGGCGACATGAGAATGTTTGGCCCTGACACCCGGACCATCACCCCCGCCTCGTAGATGCTGCGGTGAATCGCATCGACCTTGCCTTGCGGGAGTGCGGCTTTCGTGGATCGGTCGGAGGTCAATTCCATGGCCAGCATCAGACCTCGCCCACCCCGGACATCGCCGATGATCTCGTGCCGCTGCTGCAATTCCAGCAGGCCCTGGTAGAGCTGGTCGCCGCGCCTGCCGGCATTCTCGACAACATTCAGCCGTCGGGTCTCGGCCAGGCAGGCAATTCCGGCGGCGGCACCGACCGGATGGCCTGAATAGGTATAGCCATGGCCAATGAAACCGGCCGGGCCGGATTCCGCTTCGAACGCCTCGCCGATTTCATGCGACAACAGCGCCGCGCCGAACGGAAAATATCCGTTGGTGATGGCCTTGGCGATCGTCATGATGTCCGGCTTGATCCCCCACAGCCGGGAGCCCGACCAGGCCCCGGTCCGGCCAAATCCGGTAATCACCTCGTCGGCAATCAGCAGCACGCCATGCTTCCGGCAAATCCTGCTTGCCTCCGGCATGAAGGATTCATGGGGGACAATGACCCCGCCGGCGCCAAGCACCGGTTCCATGATGAAGGCGGCAATGGTCGAGGGGCGCTGAAACTCGATCTCGCTCTCCAGCGCTGTCGCGCAGAGCCGCGCCAGTTTTTCCGGATCAGGCTCCCCGAACGGGTTCTGGTAGGTCTTCGGGGCCGGGACATGAAAACAGCCCGGCAACAGCGGCTCGTACTGTTCCCTGAACCTGACATTGCCATTCACGCTGGCACCGCCAAAATGCGTGCCGTGATAGCCGCCGCGCAGGCTGATGAACTTGGTCCGGCCAGGCTCGCCCCTGACACGATGATACTGCCTGGCGAGGCGAAGAGCAGTCTCGACGCTGTCCGAACCGCCCGAGGTGAAGAAGACACGGCCCATCCCCTCCTCGGAGAAGAACTCCGTCAGCAAGTAGGCGAGCTCGATCGCCTTGTCGTTGCTGGTTCCCCGAAAGGCCGAGTAATAGGGCAGCCGGGCCAGCTGGTCGGCAATGGCCTGCTTGACCGGTTCGCACGAGAAACCGAGATTGACGTTCCACAGCCCTCCGACCGCATCGATCACTTCCTTGCCGTCGATATCCCGGATCGAATTTCCTGATGCCCCGACGATGATGGCTGGCGGATTGTCGATGCTCTCGGCCGGAATTCCCATCGGCTGCCAGAATTGTCGAGCGTTGTTTTCCTTGAGAAAATTCGAATCAGGCATCGTCCTGTTCCCGGTATGACCAGACATCTCGCCAGTTGAGTCTTGCGACTGTTATCGGTGTACGCAACCGAAAACAACATTCCGCCGGCTGCCGGTTTGCCGGGCACCGGACCGGCCAGGTCTGTCGGCATCCCGTCCCGGTTGGCAACTCCGGCCGATTGGCCGGGTCCTGGGCAGGCGACGGGGCACCCCGGAGATGGCGACCATTCCACGGTGCGGGTATTCTTGCGGATGGCTTGCCGGCGGATGGCTTGCCGGCGGATGGAAGGCAGACGGGCTGGTGGGTGCGGCAGGCCCGGTTGGAATTGCGGTGTTGTCGGCGGTGCGGTGATGAGGGTTCAGTCGCTTGGGCGGTCTGCAACATTCGCCTTGGCAACGCATGCAGCATCCGGGGTCTGCCTGGCCGGATTGTCCGAGCGGGTGATGATGGCCCGATCTCGGCACTTTTGACATGATTCCCGATATGGTAGGCAATCAGCATGGCCGTGACAGACTCCGAGATTGCCACCGATGACAGCTTCGACTTCGAGGCGCTCAGACAGCTTGAACTCGAGCTCAGGGACGGGTTCAGCGAACACCTGGCGGTGCGGCTCCACCGGTCGATCAGCTGGATTGGACGGGCCGAGGCCGAAATCCGCAAGAACAGGGTCGATTACGATGCAGCCTTCGTCTTCTACTGGATCGCCTTCAATTCCATCTATTCGTCGGAACAGTACCACCGGGGCTCAAGCGGTGAGAAAACGCGGTTCCTGACATTTTTCGGTCTGGTGGTCGAACTCGACCGCGACCGGGTCATCTACAATGCGATCTGGGACCGGTTTTCGGACTCGATCCGCCAATTGCTCAAGAACCGCTACGTGTTTCAGCCCTTCTGGGATTCAATGGACAGCGGGGATACCGAGTGGGAGGTCAGGTTCGACCGGGAAAACGCGCAGATACTGAAGGCCTTCAGCGACACCAACACCAGGACCGTCCTGTGCAAGCTGTTTGACCGCCTGTATGTTCTCAGGAACCAACTGATGCATGGCGGTGCCACCTGGAACAGCAATGTAAACCGGACCCAGGTCAGGAATGGCACCCAGATCATGCAGTTCCTGGTCCCGATACTGGTCAAGTTGCTGATGCAGTTCCCTGATCACCCCTGGGGGAAGCCGTTCTTCCCGGTCATCGGCGACTGAACAGCCTCCCGGGACCGGCCCGCCCGCCAGCGATCATCGGCAGCAGCCTATCCATTGGCCCCCGGCAGCGCGCACAGCATCTCGAAGAGCAGGTTGGCGCCGATCAGTGCCGTGTTGCCACTCGGATCATATGGCGGCGAGACCTCGACCAGGTCACCACCAACCAGGTTCAGCCCCCGGCATCCGCGGACAATCTCCAGGGCCTGGATCGTGGTCAACCCGCCGATCTCGACGGTGCCGGTTCCCGGGGCGCAGGCCGGATCGAGGCTGTCGATATCGTAGGTGACATAGGTCGGAACCTCCGGCCCCAACCGGCCCCGGATCTCTTCCATCACCGGCTGCAGCGATCTGTGCCAGCACTGCTCGGCCTGGATGACCTCGAAACCGAGTTCGCGCCCCCAATCATAGTCTTCCGGCGAATACCCGGTCCCCCGCAGCCCGATCTGGACGGTCCGGTCCGGAATGATCAGGTTTTCCTCGACCGCCCGCCGAAACGGCGTTCCATGGGCAATCTTCTCGCCGAACATGACATCCGACGTATCGGCATGGGCATCGACATGGATGAGGGCGACCGGTCCGTGCCGTGCGGCAACCGCACGCAACACCGGATAGGTCAGGGTGTGGTCGCCGCCAAGGATCAGCGGAATGCAGCCCTCGGCCAGGACCCCGGCAATTCCCTCGGTGATGATGTCGCAGGTTGCAGCCAGGTTGAAGGTGTTGATGGCCAGGTCGCCGATATCGGCAACTTGCAGATGTTCGAAAGGTGCCGTGCCATTTCCCATGCCATACGGTCGCAACATGCAACTCTCGGCGCGGATTTGCCGTGGACCATGCCGGGTGCCGGCCCGGTTTGATGTCCCGATATCCAGAGGAATACCGACGAAGCAGGCATCCAGCCCCGCCGCCGTTTCCTGGGTGGGAAGCCGCATCATGGTGGCCGGCCCGCCAAATCGTGGCATGTCATTGCCGCCAAGCGGCTGATTGTATCGGAAGCCGGACCTGGTGGTCATGATCGATCTCCCTCCGCCCCGGCGATCACGACGAAGGATTTCGACACCCCGCCGGCCTCACTGCTGAACCTGTCATCGATTGCCGCCAGTCTCCTGCGCCTCGTCAGTGGCACCAGCATTTCAGCAAGAGGCGACGGCCCGGCCGGTCATGACCTTGACCAGATTCGCTCGGTAGGCGGCGGATCCGTGAATGTCGCTTATCATGCCATCAGTTGGCAAATCGAGACTGTCGAGCGCCGATTTCGAGAAATCCCCGGCCAGCCTGGACTCGGCATCCAGCCAGCGGAAGACCCCGCCCTCGGATGCGCCGGTGATCGCAACCCTGACCTGGTCCCCGTAGCAGGCGACAAATGCGCCGACCATGGCAAAGCGGGAGGCTGGCTGTTCGAATTTCTGGTAATTGGCAACATCGGGAACCGGGAATGCCACCTCGGTGATGATCTCCCCCTCCTCCAGCGCCGTCTCGAACATGCCGGTGAAGAAGTCATCTGCCTGGATTTGCCGACAATTCGTGGTGATGGTGGCATCGGTGGCCAGCGCCGCCGCCGGGTAGCAGGCGGATGGATCGTTATTGGCCAGACTGCCGCCGATCGTGCCGCGACTGCGAACTGCCGGATCGCCGATATTTCCGGCCAGGACCGCCAGCGCCTGGAAGTTTCCCGCCGCCGCGGTGGCAACATCGGCATGGGTGGTCGCCCCGCCTGCCCGGAGGATGCCGTCATCGACGGCAACACCCTGCAGGCTGCCAATTCCGGCCAGTGACACCAGCCGTGTCGGGCTGGCCAGCCGGGCCTTGAGTGTCGGAATCAGCGTCTGTCCTCCGGCCAGCGCCAGGGCACCCTCCACCTGCAATGCCGCCGCTGCCTCCTCGATCGAGGTCGGCCTGTCAAAATCGAAATCGTACATCAGCTCTCTCCTGAATTCATCGCCGTCGAGGCGGCAAATCCTGTGCCTGCCGCCTCCCGGACATGTCAGCCATTCATTGCTTCCCAGACCCGTGAGGGGCTGACCGGCATGTCGATATGATCCACGGAATGCCCTCCGCGCGCCAATGCATCGATGACCGCATTGACCACGGCTGGCGGCGACCCGATGGCCCCGGCCTCACCGCAACCCTTCACGCCGAGGGGGTTGTGGGTGCAGGGTGTCTGACAGGAATGATCGACCACGAACTCCGGAAGGTCGTCGGCCCTGGGCATGGCGTAGTCCATGTAGCTTCCGGACAGAAGCTGGCCATCAGGCCCGTAGGAGGCATTCTCCAGCAGCGCCTGTCCGACACCTTGGGCAATTCCGCCATGAACCTGGCCATCAACGACCATCGGATTGATCACATTGCCGAAATCATCGGCGGCGGCAAACGAGCAGATGTCGACCCGCCCGGTCTCCGGATCCAACTCGACCTCGCAGGCATATGCACCGGCCGGGAAAGTGAAGTTGGCCGGATCATAGAATGCGGTCTCCTCGAGCCCCGGCTCAAGCTCGTCGAGCGGATAGTTGTGAGGAACATATGCGGTCAGACATACATCGCCCCAGGCAACAGACCGGTCGGTCCCGGCAACCGTGAAGTTGCCATCCCGGAACTCGATATCGTCGGCCGAGGCCTCCAGCAGGTGGGCGGCAATCCGCCTGGCCTTGGCGATGATCTTCTCGGTGGCGCGAACCATGGCAGCACCGCCAACCGCGATCGAACGTGAGCCATAGGTTCCCATCCCCATCGGTGTACTGGACGTATCGCCGTGCTGGATATGCACTTGGCCTTCATCAATTCCGAGCATGTCGGCAATGACCTGGGGAAACGTCGTCTCGTGGCTCTGGCCGTGAGAATGGGCACCTGTCATCACCGTGACCGAGCCGGTGGCGTTGACCCGGACAGTGGCGCTTTCATAGAGACCGGCTCGTGCACCGAGTTGGCCGACCAGGTTGGACGGCGCGATCCCGCAGGCTTCGATATAGCAATTCACGCCGAGCCCGCGCAGCTTGCCATTCCTTCCCGAGGATTCAGCCCTGGCGGCAAAGCCGCCAAGATCTGCAATTTCCTCCAGCCGGTCCATGGTTGCCTGGTAGTTCCCGGTGTCATATTGCAGCGCCACCGGGGTCGAGTAGGGAAACTCGTCTGCACCGATGAAGTTGCGGCGGCGGATTTCGACCGGATCGATATTCAGCTCCCTGGCCGCCTTGTCGATGACCCGCTCCAGCTGGAAGGTCGCCTCGGGCCGACCGGCCCCGCGATAGGCATCCACCGGCACGGTATTGGTGAACATCGCCTTCACATTCACGTAAATCAGCGGCGTCCGGTAGTTTCCGGCCATCAGGGTTCCGTGCAACCAGGTCGGGACCGAAGACGAGAAGGTCGACAAATAGGCGCCAAGATTTGCCAGCGTCCCGGTGCGGATGGCCAGGAAGTGCCCATCCTCGTCCAGGGCCAGTTCGATCCGGGTGACGTGATCGCGGCCATGCGCATCGGACATGAAGGATTCCGACCGGCTTGCCGTCCATTTCACCGCCCGCCGCAACTGGCGGGCCGCCAGGGTGCAGAATGCCTCTTCCGCGTAATGGAAGATCTTCGAGCCAAATCCGCCGCCGACATCCGGCGCCACCACCCGGAGCTTGTGTTCGGGAAGTCCGAGGACAAAGGCGCCCATCAGCAAACGGATGACATGCGGGTTCTGCGAAGTGGTGTAGAGGGTCGATTCATCGGTGGAGGCATTGTAGTCGCCAATCGCCACCCGCGGCTCCATCGCATTCGGTATCAGGCGATTATTGACCAGCTCGAGGGTGGTCACGTGATGAGCGCCCTTGATTGCCTCATCAACCGCCTCCCTGTTTTCCTCCACGAACCCCCAGTCATAGCAGAGATTGGTATCGATATCGTCATGCACCAGCGGACCACCGTCCAGTGCCGCCTGCATGTCGATGACCGCCGGCAACTCCTCGATGTCGCAAATGATCTCCTCGGCCGCATCGCGGGCCTGCGCTGCCGTTTCCGCCACCGCCGCCGCGATCGGATCGCCGACATGCCGAACCTTGCCCTGGGCCAGGACCGGATGTCCCGGCTCCTTCATCGGCTCACCATGCCGGTCCGTCACCTGCCAGCCACAGGGAAGCCCGCCGACACCCTCGAAATCCGCGCCGGTAAACACCCTGAGCACGCCCGGCATCGAGGATGCTGCCTCCGTATCCACGGATTTCAGGATCCCGTGCGCCACTTCCGAGCGCAGGAAACAGGCATGGGCCTGACCATGAATGTTGATGTCATCTGTGTATCTTCCGTTTCCGGTCAGAAAACGGACATCCTCACGGCGTTTCGAACTGGCGCCGATACCGAAATCCTTTGGCATTTCCTTCTCCTGTAATCCTTGGTCGCCAGCTGTTCAGGCTGCCTGTTTCCGGGTGGCCTCGGCCGCCGCCTGGATCGCCTTCACGATATTGTGGTAGCCGGTGCACCGACAGAGATTGCCTTCGAGATAGTCCCGGATCTCGGCTTCGGTCGGATCCTGATTCTCGCTGAGCAGGGCCGCGGCGGACATCACCATTCCCGGTGTACAGAAGCCGCACTGAAGCCCGTGATTGTCCTGGAAAGCCTGCTGGATGATCCCGAGCGTGCCGTCCGGATTGGCCATTCCCTCGATGGTCGTCACCTCCGCTCCATCGGCTTCCAGCGCAAACATCGTGCATGCCTTGACCGCCCGGTTGTCGACATGCACCACGCAGGCCCCGCACTGGCTGGTATCACAGCCGATATGGGTGCCGGTCAATCGAAGATGTTCCCGAAGAAAATCGCTGAGCAGGGTGCGCCCCTCAACCTCGCCGGATTTGGCCTGGCCATTCACGACCATGTTGACCTTGTTCATAAACCTCTCCTGAATTGTTGATTCCATTGCACAGCATTTTGCCATTCAGGGCAACAAATTTCTGAGCCGGCCAGCCACTGGTGCCGGGCCCGGACTGCACGACCTGGCGTCGTCATCTTCCAGCAGTGCTGCGGCGTTGCCGTCCGGCTGCGATGGGCAGCATTGTCCTACAATTCCGGGCCGGAGGCCGCATGCAGGACCGGTTGCCGTCATGGCTCGACCTCGACCAGGAATTCCTGCACTTCCGGCAGGAAATCGGCGGCACCCCGGTCTCCATCCAGGTCGGAGAGCGACTCGAAAAAGCGGCGTCCGAGCAGGATTGGCGGTCCCATGTGCCCGGGCCCGGCCCGGCAGATCTCGCGACCGTCCCCGGGGCTGAATGCAGCCATCATTCGATCGAGGAGATCCGGCTCCGGAGTTGGATCGCCCGCCCGCAGCAGGAGCACCGCATCCGAGTGATCCGGAACGGCGCCGATGCCGGCCCTGAGAAGATCGGACCTCCTGTCACCATCGGCGGCAATCACGTTGCAGCCTGCCGGCAGCCCGGCCGGTTCCGGATCGGCGACCCTGGGAGAATGAACCATCATGACCGAATCGGCGCTCGATTCCCGTGCCGCCGACAAGAGCCCGGCCAGGTCTTTCGCCGGCCAGGGCTGGGCAAGGATCACCGCGGCGATTCGCGGGCGCGTTGGCGGGCCGCCGGCAACTGCTCTCGGTTGCGGCCGCGACGGGCTTTCCTTGAGCAGCCCGCCGATTCCCATCCTGGCAAACTCCCGATCGCTGATCTCGAGGCCGCAAGCCAGCCTCTCCAGCACCCAGTCAGCACCGTTGAGGGCAGGCGAACGGGCGCAGCCGGGAAGACCGATTACCGGACGCTCACCGAGCTGGCCGTGAAACAGCAGGTTGCCGGGATCGACCGGGATACCGAAACGGCTGACCGAACCGCCAGCCTGCCTGAGACCCTCCGGACCGACATCCAGCAGATCCGAAGTTGCAGAGCCGGTCAGCACCAGGACCAGCGAGGTGCCGGTGGCGGCCAGGGCGCGGCCCAGCTCTGCCGGTTCATGCGCGACAACAAGGGTTTCGTGCAGCCGAATTCCCAGCCTTTCCAACCGTGCGGCAACAGACTCCCTGCCCTTTTCCAGCAGCCTCTCCTTCTGACCGGCCGTGCGGGTGACCACCAGGGATGCGTCCTGCCTGACCACCTGCCGAAGCGTCATCACCCCGGATGCCGCCAGTACGGCAGCTTCCAAATCATCGGACGGAACGCCGAAGGCGATGATCTTGGCAGTTGCGACCAGGGAGCGCGGTGCAACCCGGGCCAGGTGCGGCAGGGTCGCCAGCGTGATCTCCGGGTTGATGCTGTTGAGCCTCTCGACCGCGTCGGCATCAAGCTCGAACAGCCCCGGGTGCTCGGCATGGATATTGGCCCGCCCGGCAAAGGCGGCCGCACGGCTGAGGTCCGGCGTGCCGGCAACCAGGGCGTCGGCCAGCCTTGACACCGCCTGGTCCTCCCCGACATCACCATGGTCCAGCCTGGCAATTGTCACCGTCTCGACCCCGGCTGCCTCCAGCTGCTCGAGATCATGATCCGACAGCGTGACGCCCTTGCGGTATCGGGTGCCGCCGGCCACGACCGAGTGGGCGAGGATTGACCCTGCGGCCTCCCGAACTGCGACCGCCCCGAATTTCATGCCCCGGCTCCGGCCTGGCGCAGCGCCCGGGTGATCTCGCCCATGATGGCGATGGCAATTTCGGATGGCGAACGGGCACCGATATCCAGCCCGACCGGGGCGTGGATGCGCGCCGTGCCCACGTCCTCCATGCCCTGCAGGCGCAACCGGTCCAGCCGCATGCGATGCGTGGTCTTCGAGCCCAGGCACCCCAGGTAGAACGCATCGGTGGCCAGGGTTGCGACGATCGCCGGATCGTCAATCTTCGGATCATGGGTCAGGGTGACAACCGCTGTCCGAGAATCGGGAGATTCGGCGGCAATCGCCTCGTCAGGCCAGTCATGCGAGATCCGGGTGTCCGGAAACCGTTCCCTTGTGGCAAATCCCTGGCGGGGATCGACCAGGAACGGGTCATAGCCAGCCTGCCGGGCCATCGCCACCAGCGGCTGGGCGATATGGGCCCCGCCGACGATGATCAGCCGAAGCGGCGGGTTGTGAATATTGACAAACCAGTCACCCTCCATCCCCGAGCGGTCCTGGCGCATCCGCTCGCTGACTGCCTGGCCGCATCCATCGCCGGTGTCGTCAGACAGCCGGTGCTCCCAGTTGCAGGTGTGGATCAGCAGGGCTGCCGGGCGACGCTCTGCCCGCATCCTGACCAGGTCGGCCAGCACCTCCTCCGGAATTCCCTTACGGCCGCCAACGGGGTCGACCAGCACCCTGATCCGGCCGCCACATGCCAGCCCGACCGCGAAGGCATCCTCGTCGGCCACGCCGAATTCAAGCATCACCGGGCAGCCGCTGCCGATCGCCGCCACGGCTTCGGTGACCACGGCGCCCTCCACGCAGCCACCCGACACCGAACCCTCGAAGGCACCGGCATGACTGACCGCCAACTGGCTGCCGGCCGGCCGGGGCGCCGAGCCCCAGGTATCGACAACCATGGCCAGCGCCGACCCGCCGCTGCGGTGCCACTCGAGGGCAATCTCGGGAATTCGGTCATGCGATGGCTGGTGCACTCAACCCTCCATCGATCCTGCGGCCAGGATGGCGGTCATGCCCCGGGGCTCCCATTCGCAAGGCATTCATCATTCTCGATTTTTCGCCATCATCATCCGACCGTGAAACGGCATCGGCCAGTTCCGCCAACGCGTTCATGTTGTGGGCAGACCGGAAACAGTCGACATGCGGCAACATGCCGGCAATGCCGGTTGCCTTCGGCTGAAACCCGTCCCAGCGCAACAGCGGATTGATCCAGATCAGCCGTCTTGCCGATCTGCGGAGCCGGGACATCTCGGCTGCAAGCAGGTCGGCAGGGCCGCTGTCGAGACCATCGGTAATCAGCAACACGAGTGCGCCATGACCCATGACCCGCCTGGACCAGTCACGGTTGAACCTGGCGATGCACTCACCGATCCTGGTTCCCCCATCCCAGTCCCTGGCCTCGTTGCCGGCGGCGGCCAGCGCCGTGTCGACATCGCCAATCTGCATCTGCCGGGTGATATTGGTCAGCCTGGTTCCCAGGGTGAATGCATGGACGCGGCTCCACCCGTCGCCGCGCCGCCCGGCAACCGCGTGGAGAAAGCGCAGCACGGTCCGGGAGTAGACCGACATGCTGCCCGATATATCGCAGATCGCCACCAGGCTGGGCCAGCGTTGCCGCCTCCCTTGCCTTGCCATGGACCGGATCTCGCCGCCCTGCCTGATCGCGGCCCGCATGGTGGCCCGCCAGTCAACCAGCCTTCCCCGCCGGTCGGCCAGCCTCCGCCGTGACCTGACCGGTGCCACCGGCAGCGAGAAACCGGCCAAAAGCCGGTTGGCCTCGGCCATTTCGGAATTCGACATCTGCTCGAAATCCAGTGTCTGCAGCCGCTCTCTCCCGGATACGGTCTCGGACGCATCCCATGCGAATTCCACCTCGCCATCCGGGTCGTCCTGACCGGAGGACCCGGTCTCGGGGGCCGTGCCGAGCAACGCCTCGGCCGCCCGCCTGGCCGCGGCCTCGGCCTGCCGTTCAGGCGATACGCCGCGCATGGAAGGCAACAGAAGCGACATCATGTGTTCATGGTATCTCGGATCTCGCCAGAACAGCCGGAACAGCTGGCCAAAGACCTGCATGTGCCCGACCCTGGACACCAGGCAGGCATGGAGAACCCAGTAGAAATCCCGCCGGTCCAGCACTCCTGCTGCCAGCAGCGCCCGCACCGCCTCGCTGATCTGTCCCGGTCCGACCGGCAGCCCGGCTTCGCGCAACGCCCGGCAAAAATGCACCAGATTGTCCAGCATCTTGCCGTCCGGGCCGGTCGCAGCGAATGATCCTGCTGATGCACTCATGGCCGCTGGCCGATACGGGCAGGCGCTGACGTCATTCATGCCGCCTCGAGAATTGCCGCCGATTCGTCCAGCAGGCGCTTCAGGCCCGATTGCTCGAGGGACTGGATGTCATCCTGGTATTTGAGCAGGGCACCGACAGTATTGCCGATCAACTCCGGCGACAGCACCATCGCATCCAGCGCCAGCAGGCACTTGGCCCAGTCAATGGTCTCGGCAACGCCGGGCTTCTTGAACAGATCCTCGCCCCTGAGCCGCTGGATGAAGGCGACAACCTGTCGTCCAAGCTGCTCCGGGGCTTCGGGAACACGGACCCTGACGATCTCGAGTTCACGACCGAAATCCGGGTAATCCACCCAGTGATAATAGCACCGCCGCTTCAACGCGTCGTGAATCTCCCGGGTCCGGTTCGAGGTCAGCACCACCAGTGGCGGCTCTTCGGCCCGTATGGTTCCCAGCTCCGGAATGGTGATCTGGTAGTCGCTCAGCAGCTCCAGCAGGAAGGCCTCGAATGGCTCGTCGGTCCGGTCGATTTCGTCGATCAGCAGCACCGGTGCCACATCGCCCTCGGGCCGCAATGCCTGCAGCAGCGGTCGTGCAATGAGGAACCGCTCGGAAAACAGGTCCCGTTCGAGATCCGGTCCGGACGCGGTGCCAGCGGCTTCGGCAGTCCGGATGGCGATCATCTGCGCCGCGAAGTTCCACTCGCAGACCGCCGAGCTGGAATCGAGACCCTCGTAGCACTGCAGCCTGACCAGCCGGCGACCGGTCACCTCGGCCAGCGTGCGGGCGATCTCGGTCTTGCCAACTCCGGCCTCGCCCTCAAGGAACAACGGCCTTCCAAGCCTGATCGAAAGGAATGCGGCCGTGGCCAGGGGTCGGCCACACACATAGCCGGAGCCGCCAAGCAACTCCTGCACCCTGTCGATCGAGCCGATATCCGTTGCCATTCCCTCTCCCGGGGCCGGTCTCCATCCTGCCGGCAAGCCGAGGCTGGATCCGGCATCGTCGAACCGATTTGCACCATCCGCAGGCCCGACATATTGACGATGCCATGAAATCGCAAGCGAATGAAAGTTGTTGACCCGGCAGCGCATTGTGACCCTGCTGGTTTCCGTGGCCGGCGCGGCAGCCTTCCTGCTTGCAGGTTGGCCCTTGCCGCTGCTGCTCGGGCCGATGGTTGCTTGCCTGGTTGCCGCGGTGACTTCCGTGCCCATGCAGGCAATGGGTGCGCTCGGGCAATTCATGCGGACCTTTCTCGGCGTGGCGATCGGAACATCCGTCACACCGGAGATCCTGACCCGCCTCCCCGGCCTTGCCCTGTCCCTGGCCATGGTGCCGCTCTACATCCTGCTGGTCGGAGCAACCGGTCACCTCTTCTTCAGGGCGCTGGGCTTCGACCGGCAGACCTCGATATTCGCCTCCATGCCGGGAGGGCTGCAGGAAATGCTGTTCCTGGGCGAGGAGGCAGGCGGCAATTTGCGGGCCATGTCACTCATTCATGCCACTCGGGTCCTGGCCATCTTCGCGGCTGCTCCCTTCGCAATCTCGGCGATCTGGGGGGTCGACCTGACCGGTCCTCCCGGCAACCCGGCTGCCGACCTGCCGCCAATGGAAATCGCCCTCATGGTACTGTCTGGATTTGTCGGCTGGAAGGTCGCCGCCTGGGCCCGGATCCCCGGCCCTTCCCTTCTCGGGCCGATCCTGCTCTCCATGACATTGTCACTGACCGGGCTGATCAGTTCCCGTCCGCCGGCCGAAATGCTGCTGGCCGCGCAATTCTTCATCGGGATGGCGGTCGGTGTCCGTTATGCCGGAATTACCCTGGACGAGGTGCGCCGCTATGTTGTCGCCGGGATTCTCTTCAGCCTGATCACCGCCGCCATCAGTGTGGTGTTCTTCCTGGCTATCGCCGCCATGCTGTCACTGGACTCCCTGGACGTGCTGCTGTCCTTCCTGCCTGGCGGCCAGGCGGAAATGGCGATGATCGCCATCATTGCCGGCAACGATGTCACCCTGGTCATTTCCCACCACATTCTTCGAATCATCATCGTCATCCTGGTCGCCCAGGCCATGCTCGGCTGGGTCCGACGCCGCTGACCGCCGACCCACCCTGTCAGCAATCCGACCGGAAGCCTGGCTGCGGCGCTGGCCAGGAGGGGCGGGCAGCATGTCTCCGGGCCATGAGAGCATTTCGACCAAATTGCTGTCGGCATCCGGCTTCGACCTCGCGATCAGGGCTCTGCCGGATACGCAGGCATGATGCCGGCATGGCATTGTCGCATGACTTGTTCGCCGAAAGTCCCCGGAAGGGAACAACAGACCATGTGCATTCGGGTTCAATGGATGAGGCTGGCAATCCGACAGGCTGTGGCCCTGCCAGGATTGTGCTGTCTTGCAGCCTGTCCGGGCGTCATTTCGAGATGGCCAGTCCCTCCACCCTTGCTCCGCAAGGTCGGGCCGGCCGATCGACGCTCGTGGAACCGCGGCCGGCCCGACGACAGATGTTCGCCCGGGGCGGCGCGGGCTGTACCGACTTCTTCAATTTCGAGGCGTCCGGACAGGCGGGGACTGATCTCCGACATGGCCAGGTCTCCTTGCCGGGAATTCCGGTCGTCTGACAATTCCTGGCTGCACTTTCCTTCTGTTTCAAGACATCTCCGCCGGACCGCAAGGAGACAACAGGCGGGGTTACGCCCCATGGTTCGGGAGTGATGTCTCCATGGCGGACTGCCGTCTTTCGGGAATGTTGACGATACCGGCTGACTGGAATAACCACTGCCCGTCGTGGCGGAGTAGCTCAGTTGGTTAGAGCAGCGGAATCATAATCCGCGTGTCGGGGGTTCAAGTCCCTCCTCCGCTACCATATCCCGTCATGATCCTCTCTGCTCCCGGCCAATCGAAAATGGTAGCGAGTATTCTTGCCGATCCACGCTGCCTGGAAGGATTGGCGCCGGGGGGAGCGCCTTTTTCACGAAACCGCCAGTGGAGTCGGCAGCGAGGCTGCGCCGCTGGACATCTGAAGGAGCATGCGGGGGTCGGGCAGGGATGCCCCCCTAGCGGCGCCAGTGCCCGGACCTCTCGGCCTCGTCGGCTGTTCTTGTCGGCATCACCGATCCGTCCCCGGCTTCCCTTCGGCAGGCATGGCGGCCTTGCTGTTCAGCGCCCGCCTGAACCGGTCTCTTGCCTCGGGGCTGTGTATGTATCGGTAGTCATGCGGATATGACCGGCCCGGCTCGATGGCAAGTTCGGCCAGGGCCGGCCCTTGCCCTGCCATGAATTCCGCATGCTGGTCACGGAATTCGGCAAGCCGTCGCCACCTGGCTGCCCGTGCATAGCCGGCCGCCCGGGCAGCGGCGGCAAAATCCATCCGGCCGGCGGCCGGGGTCGGGTGGGCACCATTGACCTCGTAGGTGCCATTCACGAACACCATGTGCAGGAAATTCCCCGGCGCGGCATCGGCAACCGTGGCCAGGGATCCGAGGTTCATCAGCAGGCTGCCATCTCCGTCGAGCACCAGCACCCGGCGTTCGGGATTGGCCAGTGCCAGGCCAAGTCCGTGCGAGGATGCCTGCCCCATGGCGCCGGTTGCCACGTAGTTGAGATCCCGCGGGCAAATCGCCATCCAGTCAAAGAGCGTCTGGTAGACGGCAACCACGATGTCGTCCGGCCCGACCGCGTGCCGGAGACTCTCGAGCACTGCGTCGCGCCTCATGGCGGGCCCGGAGTTCTGCCGATCAGGAAGACATGCGGGCGGGACTCGGCAAAGGCATCGTTGATGGTGTCGGTCATCACCCGGCAATCGCGATCGGATTCGATCTCCGACCAGCCAATGCCCATGACATCCAGGATCGGCGGCACGATCCGCACCCCGTATACTGCCGACTGCGCCGCCGGCACATCGTCTTCCTTGCCCTGCATTCCGACCAGCATCACCACCGGCAACTGGTAGTCCATGGCGATGGCCCGCACTGCATTCAGCGAGTCCATGAGCCCGGTCTGCTGCATGAGCAGCACCGAACGGGTGCCGTTATAGGACATCGCCGCGCAGACCGACACGCCCTCGTCTTCCTTGCACAGCCTGACCAGGCGGAAATGGCTGTCTCTCGAGATTGGCCACAACAGGCCGTCACTGGTCACGATATCCGGCAATGCCGCCACGAAACGGATGCCGGCCGCCTTCAGCGCCGCGATCATGACCGCCCCGGATGGTGCCAGGCGGTGGCTGGCCGTCGCTGCCTGTGCCTGCCTGCTCATCCCCTGCCCCGCATGAATTCCTCCAGCGCCTCGGCGGCAAGCACCAGCTCCCGCTCAAATCCCAGCGTGACCCGCAGGCAGTTTCCATAGGATGGAGCGGCGAAGCGGCGGAGTGCGATTCCCCGCCCCCTGAGAAGGCGGCTGGCAGCATCGGCGCCCCACTGGCGATCGGTGAATTCGAGCAGGAGGAAATTCCCCTGGCTCGGATGAACCCTGATCCCCGAGGCAGCAAACCTGTCGGTGAAAACCTGTCGCAGTCTCGACGTCTTGCTGACCACCATGTCTGCATGCGCCCGGTCATCCAGCGCCGCCAGCGCGGCAGCGATGGACGGTGTCGCCACCGGAAAGGTGGTCGAGATCCGGCCGATCGCATCCACCAGCGGCGGCGGCCCGTATGCCCAGCCGATCCTCGCTCCGGCCAGGCCGTGGACCTTGGAGAATGTCCGGGTCATCACCACGTTTCCGGAGTGTTCGACCAGCCGGTACAATTGCCGTGGATCATCGATATCCACGTAATCGAAATAGGCACAATCGACGATCAGCACCACCCGCCCGGGCAGTTCTGCATGCAGTCCACGAATGGTCTCGAATTCGAGATAGCTGCCGGACGGGTTGTCCGGATTTGCCAGGTAGATGATGCGGGTGCGGTCGGTGACCGAGGCCAACAGCGATTCGGGAACCGGTGAGAAGGCGTGGTCAGGGGCGGCAACCGGTATTGCGTCATTGGCATGGGCGTAGTTGGGAACCTTCAGGTATGAATTGGCCGATCGCAGCAATTCATCGCCTGGCCGAAGGTAGGCCCGGCAGATCCTCGCCAGCAGGTCGTCAGATCCGCAACCGATGGCAATCCGGTCCGGATCAAGCCCGAAATGGCTGGCCAGTTCGGGGACCAGAATCCGGTCCTGGTTTTCGACATAACGGTGCATCTCGCCGACAGCAGCCCTGGCTGCCGCCACCGCTTTTCGACCGGGGCCGAAAGCATTCTCGTTGGAATTGAGGAAGACGCTGATCGGCGGACCATCATCAATGGCGGCCGGCACCATGTGTTTCCGTATGCGGTTGATGCCGCCTGCTGGTCTCGGAAGTGAACCGGTCATTCGATCCCTGTCGCCCCTGGTGGCGGGCTCTTGTCGATCTTGCACGAATCGGCCCGGCATTTTCAAGCCCGGCTTGCACCGCTGGCCCGTCCACCCGGAGAGTTCGGCCTGAAGACTCAACCGGCCATGGCACCAAGCCGCAACAGCACGTAGTCCCGCAGGCTGTTCTCGACCGCCAGCTCGAATCCATCCCGACGCCGGATCAGCAGCGCCTTGTGCCCGAACACCTCGGTGAACAGCGCCGCATCCTCGCCTGTCGCCGTCACGTCGAGCGAGGTTGCGCTCGACAGCAGATCCTCGGCACCTTCGCCGGTGATCTCGAGGAATGACCAGCTGTCGGAGACCGTAAGGACGAGAAGGTCGGGATTGTCGGCGGCGCCACGAAATCGACCGGCCAGCAATTCCTCCGCTTCCATTCGTGCCCGTAGCAGCCAGTGCTCGGGCCCCACCTGGCAGAGCTCGCCGCCCTCCTGGTCCGTTCGCGAGTTCGGCCGGGCCGGAAGCACGAATTCCGGCAACAGGGTTCGCACATCCTCGATGCTGCCCTTGATGTCGAATACCGCGCTCGACGGAGATTCGGATATGGTTGCCGGAATCGCCATGTCAGCTCTTCAGAACTCTGCCATCGGGGTCATAGAAGCAGGGCTGGACGATTCTGGCGGCCACCCGCTCCTCCTTAACCCGGATCCATGCCGTCTCACCCATGCGCTGCCTTCCATCCTCCAGCAGGCCGAGCGCGATCGCCCGGTTGTTGACCACGCTCCACACCGATGCCGAGACAAAACCCTCCGACCGGCAACGCCTGCCATCGGGGGTAATCGGAGCCCCTTCCGGCACGGTCCTGGCTGCATCCTCGGTCAGCAGGCCAACCAGTTCGCGCCGGGGCAGTCCTGCCTGGCGCCGCAACAGGACCGAGCGGCGGCCGATGAAATCCGCCTTCTTGCGTGACATCAGCCAGCCGAAACCAAGATCATGCGGATCGACCGTGCCGTCAACCTCGTGACCCATGGACAGGAATCCCTTCTCGACCCGCAACACGTGATTTGCTTCCGAGCCGACCGGCGCAATCCCGAACCGGCTGCCGACCTCCATGGTTCTCTCCCACAGGGGCAACAGGTCCCGCGGCCTGACATTGATCTCGAATGACAGCGAGCCGGTAAAACTCACCCTGATCACCCGAGCCGGGATACCGGCGACCATCCCCTCGCGCCAGGCCATGAAGGGAAAGGCATCCCGGTCCAGGTCGATATCGGTTCCGATTGCTGCCAGGACTTCACGGGAGTCCGGCCCGCAGATGGTCGCATTCATCCACTGGCATGTCAGGTCGGTCATCCTGACCTTCCATTCGGGGCGGTCGACGGCAAGAAATCGCGAGATATGGCGGTATACTGCCGGCGCGTTGCCGGTCGATACCGACAACAGGAACTCGTGCCGGCCGATGCGGAAGGCAACACCATCATCGAGCATGCGGCCATCATCGGTCAGCATGAGCCCGTAGCGCCCCATCCCTTCCGCCAGCCCGGACTGGATGTTGGTGAAAATCATGTCGACCAGCCTGCCGGCATCCCTGCCCTTGAGGGCAATGGTGCCGAGCGGAGAGCCATCATAGACCCCTGCACGCTCCCTGACCGCCAGCGATTCCCGGTTGATCGCCTCCTGCATGGACTCGCCCGGCCCGGGGTAATAGCCAGGACGGCGCCATCGGGCGCCAGCCTCGTACATCACCGCCCCCCGGTCGATATTCCAGCTGGTGACCGGCGTATGCCGGAACGGCAGCACCGCCGGCCCGGACCGGCCGCCGGCGATCGACCCGAAGGAGACCGGAGAGGTTGGCGAGCGATGGGTGGTCAGGCCGATCTCTCCCGGTGACGTGCCGAGTGAAGTCGCCATCAGGCCGGCGATGTTCGGGCCAATGGTCCGTCCCTGGTTGAGACCCATACCTGCCGTCGTGTAGCGCTTGACATGCTCGACCGCCGACAACCCCTCGCGCATGGCCAGCCGGATATCGGCCAGGGTGACATCGTTCAGAATGTCCACGAAGGCCGAGCCTGCATCGCCATCCGACGCGTTGCACCAGAACGGCTCGATCCGGTAGTCGCCATCGGGCTCCGCTTGCGGGCAGCACCCATCACCGGCAAACCCGAGAGATTCGGCGATCCGGCTGCCGGAACGGGTTGCATCGGCCAGCGCCCGGCCGATCGAGTGGAGTCCTGCCGAGCCGCCAACACATGTGATCTGCGAATTGCCGCCGGCAGGAAGAAAGGCACATGCATCCGCATCGTATTCCAGCGCCCCGCGGGCCTGTGACCAGAGACGGACCGACGGGTCCCAACCGCCCGAAACCGCCAGCAGGTCACAATGGATCCGACGGGACGGGCCGCCCGCCACCGGCCCGACGCTGACAGCGCCGACCCTGCGCTGCCCGGCAACCGAGTTGACCTGGTGACCGCGCAGCACTTCCACCCCATCCAGGCCGGTCATGGCACCGGCCGAGACCTGCTGCCTGGTATCGACGATTGCCGCCAGCTCGATTCCGGCTTCCTGCATGTCGCGGGCGGCACTGTAGGCGCTGTCATTATTGGCAAGAATCACCGCCCTCTGGCCGGGCCTGACTGCATATCGGTTCACATAGGACTGGACCGCCGATGCGAGCATGACCCCCGGGCGGTCATTGTTCGGAAAGACCAGCATTCTCTCGCCGGAGCCGGTGGCCATGACCACGTGGCGGGCGCGGATGCTCCAGTTCCGCTCGATGACGTCCCGGTCATTCGGAGACCGCTCGCAGACCATAACCAGATTGTGCTCGCGGATGGCCCATGCCTCGGAATTCAGGAGGATATCCGCCCGGTCATTTTCCAGCAGCGCCCGGTGACATTCCGATGCCCAGTCACTGCCCGGCATCCCGTCGATATCCTGCCTCCTGTCGAGGAGGCATCCTCCCGCCTGCATGCCCCGGTCGACGATGATGACCCTGGTGCCGGCGGCGGCAACCTGCCGGGCCAACGCCAGCCCGGCCGGGCCGGCGCCGACAACCAGCACGTCACAGTGGCGGTTGCGGGTCTCGAAGCGACCGGATCGAGGTGGCGACCCCGGGGCGTGCCCGAGGCCTGCCGCCCGCCTGATCAGCGGACCGGCGAATCTCCAGCCGGGCCGGAAGAATGTCTTGTAGTAGAAACCTGCCGGAAGCAGTGGAGCGAGGATCCGGTTGACGGCGCCGACATCAAGTTGCGGCGATGGCCAGCAATTGACGGTCCTGGCATGCATCCCGTCCCGCAAGCTGACCGATGGCGCAGCAAGATTGCCGCATGCATCCTCGCCCAGGAGTTCGACTATGGTGCCGGGCTCGTCGATTCCACAGGTCATGATGCCCCGGGGCCGGTGGTATTTGAAACTCCTTCCGGTCAACACCTCACCGCCGGCCAGCAAGGCCGAGGCCAGGCTGTCGCCCTCGAGGCCCCGATACGGGCGGCCATTGAATCGATACTCGAGCGGCCGGCTGCGATCGATCAACCCGCCTCGGTCAAGACGGTTGCCGGTCATCGCTTCTCTCCATTGCCGACACCCAGTGCATGGCTCCTGGTGTCGCGCTCGACCAGCACCCACTCGCTGCAGCCTCGCTCGTGCCACCACCATTCCCTGACCACGCCCAGGGGATTGTCCGGCACCGTGATCCGCTCTACCCAGGCCTCGGGATCGAGATCGCCGGCATTGTCAGGACGCCGCTCGGCCAGCGGGCCGCCATAGGTGAATTCCCGCTCATCCCTGGCGCCACAAAACGGGCAGTTCAGCTGCAGCACGACATCACCTCAGATCTGGGCCGTTGTTCCGGACTCCAGGACGAAATCCAGCTTCGAGAATCGCTCCAGCAGGAATCCTTCGGCCAGGGGATGCGGCGTGCCGGTTGCAATGAGATGAGCAAAGGTGAGGCCGCCGGCCGGTATCGCCTTGTAGCCGCCCCACCACCCTGCGGTAATGAACAGGCCCGGCGGACCGGCCCTGGTGATGATCGGCGAGGCATCATGGGCCATGTCGAGATGACCGCCCCATTGGCGCAGCATCTTCAGCCGCCGGAAGGACGGAAACAGCTCCAGCATGCCGACAACCGAGTCCTCGAACACGTTCTGCCTGATATCGCGGCGAAAGGACTGTCCCGGATCGGCCGCTCCGCCGATGACCAGCTCTCCCTTGTCGGTCTGCGACAGGTAGACGCCGAGATCCGGGCAGTTCACCACCACATCAATGACCGGCTTGACCGGCTCGGACACGAACGCCGAAAGGTTGAAGGTCCTCAGCGGCAGCCGAAGCCCTGCCGTTTCGGCGATGGTCGTGGTGTGGCCGGACACTGCGAGGCATGTCTTGCCGGCATTGATGCGGCCGCGGTTGGTCTCCACGCCGCATATCGCCCCCGATTCGTTGCGCAGCAACCCGGTGACCTCCGTATTCTGGTGGATCTCCACGCCAAGCGAATCGGCAGCCCGTGCATACCCCCATGCCACCGCATCGTGGCGATTGGTGGCGGCATCGGGATGCAGCATTCCGGCAATGATCGGCAACCGGGAGTCCGGACCGCCGCCGATCAGGGCAGGGATTCTCCGCCTGACCTCATCGACGCTCATATCCACATAGGTTGAACCATGCAGGTCCATGGCCAGCTGCTTGCGGCGCAACTCCCGCAATTTCGGATAGGTCTGCACGACATCGATCATCCCGCGCTTGTTGTGCATGAGGTTGAAATTCAACTCGTCGGTCAACCCCTCATAGAGCGACACCGATTTCACGTAGAACGGAATGCTCTCGTCGCGCAGGTAGTTGGAGCGGATGGTAATGGTGTTGCGTCCGACATTGCCGCCGCCGAGCCAGCCTCGCTCCAGGACGGCAATCTTCTTCTGCCCGTGATTCCTGGCCAGGTAATAGGCGGTGGCCAGCCCATGTCCACCGGCCCCGACGATCAGCGTATCATAGTCGCTGGACAGCGGATGACTGCGCCAGAGCGGACCCCAGCTTCGATGTCCGTTGAACGCATGCCTTGCCAGGGCAAAAAGTGAAAATCGTTCCATGGATCAAGGCTTGCCGAATATCCTGCCACTGCCTGCCGGATCATCGGCGCAGGCCGATTGGGTATCGTGTGCTGTCGATTATCCTGCCACGGCCCGGCAATCAATCTTCATCTTGCGCTGCTGTGCCCTCATCCCCGGCATAGTATCCCACGACATCACCATCGGTGGTGACGCCGAGCCCGTTCAACAACCGGTTGGCATAGTTGAAATATCCGACGATCTGGTTGACCTCCAGGATGCAGCCATCATCCAGCCCTTCCCTCTGCAACTCCTCGACATCGCTGCGGGTCATGTCCTGCGGGCTGGTCGTCAGTTTGGCCGAGTAGCGCAGGAGCGCCAACTCCAGACCGTCAAAGGCATCCTCGGGCCGCCGCACCTCCAGTGCCTGCCTGATGGCGGCGGCCCGTGACTCGTCGCCGATCAGATGCCTGGCATTGGCCCAGTGATTGGCCAGGGAATATTCACAGTCATTGAGCATCGACACGTAGCTGGAGATTGTCTCCTGCAGCCAGGAGGGGAGCCGGTTGGCATCATCATGCAGGACCGCCCGGTAGAGAAGGAAATGGCCACGCATCGTCGACGGGCGCAACGAGTGGACCCGCATGACGTTGTCGACGGTCCCGTGCGGGGTGCGCGCCAGCTCCAGTGCCGATTTCTGTTCCTGGTCGGCATCTTCATCCGATATCATCCTGATCCAGGCCGACATTTCGTCCTCCCGCTCTTGGCACCCGGTCATTCTCGCGCGCCGGCGAGGAGTTTCAAGCAGCAATTCTGCAGCCCCGGCAACAACAAACAGCCTTGCTCCGGGTCCGAATTCTGGTGCAAAAGATGCCTGCAGGAATGAAGGATCACCGCATGTATCTCAGGAGTGCGTGGTATGTCGCCGGCTGGAGCAGGGAATTCGGCCGGGAGCTGAAACCGGAGACCTTTCTCGATGAGCAGGTGGTGATCTACCGCAGGGAGGACGGGCAGCCGGTGGCGCTGGAGGATGCCTGCCCGCACCGGAAGCTCCCATTGTCGAAGGGGCGTCTCAGGGGTGATGCCGTCGAATGCGGCTATCACGGGCTGACCTTCGATTGCACCGGACACTGTGTCGCCGCCCCTACCCAGCCGGGACGCATCCCGGGCCGGGCGGTGGTCAAGTCATACCCGGTGGTGGACCGGTACCGATTCCTGTGGATCTGGATGGGCGAGCCCGGAGATGCAGACCCTGACCTGATCTTCCCGATCGAGAATTTCGACAACCCGGGATGGGGCATGACGGATGGCGGTGTTCTCGACATCGACTGCAACTATCTGTGGGTGGCCGACAACCTGCTTGATCCCAGCCACGTGGCCTGGGTGCATGTCACCTCGTTTGCCGGTGCCGGGACCGATGACAGCCCGCTGACGGTCGACCGGACCGACCGCGGCGTGATCGTCTGGCGATGGATCCATGGCGGAATGCCGTCGCCATATTATGCCGACCTGGTGAAATTCGACGGCGAGTGCGACCGTCTCCAGCATTACGAGATGTGCTACCCGGCCATCGGCCTCAACAAGTCGGTCTACGCGCCGGCCGGCACCGGCGGTCCGGGGCTGGAGCCGGATGAACTGACCTATATCAATATCTCGTACAACTTCATGACCCCGATCGACGAGGACAGGACCAGGTATTTCTGGTTCCAGCATCGCAATACCGACCCGGATGACCGGGCAATCTCCAAGCGGATGAATGACGGGGCAAGGGCGGCCTTCGAGGAAGACCGGGATGTCCTCGTCTCCGTTCATTCCGGCATGAAGAACAGGTCCACGCCCAATATCGATCTCGGGCTCGATGCCGGGGCCAAGCTGTTCCGGAACTCGCTCCGCAAACTGATCGAGTCAGGCGGCTCGGCATAGGAATGGCGGGCGCCGAAGGCCGACACCAGTCATGCGGCCCGTTTGTCACCTGGCCAGCACGCGTCGGGCACGACCCTACGGACTGCGCCCGGCATGTGGTCAGGGTTGTCGGTTGCCGCGGTTTTCCAGGTATCTGAACAACATCGACAGGCTGAAACACAGGCCGAAATAAAGCCCGGCAGTGGTGATCCATGATTCGAATGTCAGCCGGGTGGAATTGGCCAGCTCCACCGTTCTCAGCGTGAGATCCTGAACGGAGATCAGTGAAATGATGGCACTGTCCTTGATCAGTGAAATGAACTGGTTGGCCAGTGGCGGCAGCACCTTCCTCAGCGCCTGCGGCAGCACGATGAACCGCAATTCATCGGTCCAGTGCAGACCGAGCGACCTCGATGCCTCCAGCTGGCCGCGGCCAATGGATTCGATTCCGGCCCGGACGATCTCGCCGACAAATGCACTTTCGAACAATGCGAGGACGATGATCCCGGAAATCAGCGACGGGAATCGCCGCATGTCGCCGAAAAAGAACTCCCAGAGAAACTTGTCCTCCTGCCTGGAAATGCCCCGGGCCCAATCCTCGATATTGAGTGCCGCAATGAGTTGTTCGGACAGGAAGAAGAAAAAGATGAAAATGACCACGACCGGCGGAATGTTCCGCAGGAACTCCAGATAGGTCCGCGCCAGCATCCGCACCGTCAGGTTGCGGGAGGTTCGTGCAACACCAAGGATGATTCCGAGCACCAGGGCCAGAACGCTGGCATAGATACTGATCCTGATGGTGGTGATCAGCCCCAGAATCAGGACATTGGCAACCCACCGCTCCCGCTCCTCGTCATAGCGGAACAGGTAATTCGGGATCTGGTCCCATCGCCACTTGTAATTGAGCGTCCCGCCGATCTCGAGCCAGATATAGCCGAAGAACAGCACCAGGAGCGCCACGATGACGTAATCCATCCAGTGCAGTTTCTTTCGCAATCCGTTCATCTTTCACATCGCAGCATCAGGTGGGAAATCAGCCCGCCGCCCGGTGCGGCGGGCTGCATGTCGTCAGTTGGCGATCTGGTCGGCCCAATCTTCGGTGGTGAACCAGTAATCATGACGCTCCTTCAACCAGCCAACTCTCCACTGGTGGGAAATCCAGTTGTTGAAGTAGTTGAGAGCATCCGGATCGCCCTTGCGGACCGCAAATCCTTCTCCACGCTGGTCATACAGCGCGTCATAGGGAACATGCAGTGTCTCCGGATAGGTACGCGCCTCGCGCGACGGGGTCGGCTCGGCAGCCATGGTTGCATGGGCGTTGCCATTCAGGACTTCCTGTGCCGCGGCGCCGTCCTCGTCAAACTGGAGAAGCTGCGCTTCCGGGAATACCAGCGGAATGACCACGGCCGGCGTTGCTCCACGACGGGCGGTGAAGATCACGTCCGGGCTGTTGAGGTCTTCAAGCGACATTCCTTCGGTCAACTGGCGGTTGGCAAGGATCGTCAGGCCGGAATAGGCATAGGGGTCAGTGAAGTTGATGGTCAGGTTCCGCTGGGCGGTCACCGACATTCCACTGATGATGACATCAAACTTCCCGGACACCAGCGCCGGAATGATCCCGTCCCAGGCCGTGGGCACGAATTCGACCTCGACACCCATGTCGCTGGCCAACTGGCGACCAACATCCAGCTCGAACCCGATCAGTTCGCCATTCTTGTCGCGCATCGACCATGGAACGAACAGCGACAGGCCGATCTTGATCACGCCGCGTTTCTTGATCGTCTCGACCACGCTTTCGCCGCTCAATTGCTGCATCGTACTCTGGGCGTAGGATGGAAGGGCAATTCCCGCCGCCAAAACGCCGGCCAGGGCTGCTCCGAGAACACGTCTGGTAAACTTCATTCTAGTCTCCTAGTTTGTTGCGGGGCAATCGGCCCCTATGTTGTGACCGCATACCGTTTCTCCAGGTGTGAAACGAATACGGACAGGATGAGAGTGACCACCATGTACACAGCGGCCACGGTGAACCAAATCTCGAAACTCATATAGGTGTCGGATATCAGGTTCCTGCCGATCGTCGTCAACTCGGCAACGGCGATCACGCTGACAATCGCCGAGCTCTTGATCAGGTGTACCGCCTCGCCAGTCAGGGGCGGCAGCATGAATTTGACCGATTGCGGCAGGATGATGTGGCGGTAGCACTGCGTGGTCGACATGCCGATCGACCGGGCCGCTTCCCATTGCCCGACGCTGATGGCGTTGATGCCGGCACGAAAAATCTCCGAAATCAGCGCCGAATGGTAGATGGCCAGGCACAGGATTGATGCCGAGAACCGGTCGAATTTGAAAATCGGTCCCAGCACGTAATAGATGAGATACAGCAGGACCAGCAACGGCATGTTGCGGATGAATTCCAGGTAGGCCACTGCCACCGCACTGCCGACGACCAGTCCCGACAGGCGAAGGATTGCCACGAACAGCCCGAGAATCGTGGCCAGCAGGAAGGATCTGACCGAAAGGTCGATGGTCTTGACCAGCCCGATCGCTATCTCGCCCCACTGGAATCCGTCATCGGTAAGCCGGAACAGGTAATCGGGAATTCGATACCATTGCCAGTTGTAGCCCATGGCTTCGGCGCCGGTCAGCGACATCCTGACAATCAGGTAGAGGATGATCAGGTAGAGGATGACCGAGGCCGGCCTTGACCTGATCATCTCCCGAAAACGCTGCGCCGGCGTGACACGCGGCACCGCCTGTGCCGGTCTGCCCTCAGCCACCGGTGTCACGGCCGTCAGTGCTCGAGGATCTGGTCAAGGAACATGCGGCACCTCTCGCTTGACGGGTTGGAAAAGAACTTGTCCGGCGGTGCGGTTTCGACGATCCGGCCATCCTCCATGAAGACCATGGTGTCGGCAACCTTGCGGGCAAACCCCATCTCGTGGGTCACGCACACCATGGTCATGCCGGTCGATGCCAGTTCGACCATCACGTCGAGAACCTCGTTGATCATTTCCGGATCAAGCGCCGATGTCGGCTCATCGAACAGCATGATCCGCGGCTCCATGCACAGCGACCGGGCGATGGCCACCCGTTGCTGCTGCCCGCCGGAAAGCTGGGATGGATACTTGTCGGCCTGTTCCGGGATGTGAACGCGCTCGAGGTATTTCCTCGCCCTCTCCTCCGCTTCCTGCTTCGAGAGCTTGCGCACCCGGACCGGCCCGACCGTCAGGTTCTGGAGAACGGTCAGATGTGGAAACAGGTTGAATTGCTGGAACACCATCCCGACTTCCATGCGGACGGCCCTGATATTCCTGGTCTCGTCATCCAGCCTGATGCCATCGACCATCAACTCGCCGGCGGAGTGGTTCTCGAGCCGGTTGACGCAACGAATGAGCGTGGATTTGCCAGAGCCGGACGGCCCGCATATCACGACCCGCTCTCCGGACCGGACGGTCAGGCTCACATCCGACAATGCCTGGAAACTGCCGAAGAACTTGTCGAGATTCCTGATTTCGATGATTGGATGCTGCGCATTCAATATTGGCTCCCCCGTGGGATATTGCGGCTCCGGATTCCATTATGCATTGAACAGCACTGTTTGTGAACTGTAAACCGATGTCTTTCGCCAGACCATGTGGCGACCCGCCGAAAGACCCTGCCCTCGCCTCACGACTGCCAGGCCGGCCAGAACATTCTGTTGAGTAGGTGAGACGCAGCGAATATACAGCCGGTATGAAAGGTGCCCGGGCCGCCCCTCGGCCATGGGCAGACTGGACAGTGGCAATGTCACAACAGGTATTGACGCCAATCACGCAGGCACTCGAGGAGGGTGCGCTGAGCCGGCGCGAACTCAAGGACCTGATGCGCCGTTCCAACATGCCCGGCCTCGTGCATTTCGTGATGTTTGCCTGCGTGCTGGCCGCCACCGGTCTTCTGGTCCATGTTTCACGTGAGACCTACTGGTTCGTCCCGGCGATGTTCCTGCATGGCATCGTCTGGGTTCATCACTTTTCACTCCAGCATGAATGCGTGCACTACACCGCCTTCCGGACCCGCTGGCTGAACGAGGTGTTCGGAAACTGTTGCGGGTTTGCCATCATGCTTCCCAACCGGTTCTTCCGCTACGAACATTGCGATCACCACACCTACACCCAGCTCCATGGCCGCGACCCCGAACTGATCGAGTTGCCGATTTCTGCCGGAAAATACCTGTGGTACATCAGTTCCATCCCGTTCTGGTACCAGAAGTTCAAGGAAATCATCCGGCACTGCGCCGGTCGTTTCGCCGAGACCGAAAAGCAGTTTGTTCCGGAAGAGGATCGCAGATCACTGGTTGTCGAGGCTCGGATCATGGTGTTGCTCTACCTGGCCATCCTGGCCGCCAGCGCCTGGTCGGGGTGGTGGGGCGTCATCTGGTACTGGTGGCTGCCGCTGTTCCTGGGCGAGCCGGTCATGCGAATGATCCGGATGACCGAGCATGTCGGCAGGCCGAATATCCGGGACATGAAGATCAACACCAGAACCAACCTGGTGACCATGCCGATGCGGTTCCTGTGCTGGAACATGAACTACCATGCCGAGCACCATTACGCGTCTTCGGTTCCCTTCCATGCATTGCCTGAATTGCACAGGAAACTCGAAGGATATGTCTTTGTCGAGAAACGCGGCTATCTTGGTGCCCATATCGATATCCTGTCGCAGATTCTCGGCCTGAGTCCGCGCCTCGGGACCAACGCCTCCGAAACAGGGTGAGGCGGGAGCGCAAATGGCACGATCTGATTGCCGTGTCGGAGCTTGAAGCCGGCGATGTCACGCCGGTCCGCTTCGGCACCAGGGAATTGGCGATCTACGATACCGATGACGGAATTACTGCCAGCATGGCTCGGTGCACCCATGGGGCCGCCAATCTGTGTGACGGGTATTTTGACGGGAAATTCATCGAATGCCCGCTGCACCAGGGGCTGTTCGACGCCAGGACCGGCGAGGCCAGGGCACTGCCGGCCCGCCGCAACCTGCGGATGATCGAAGCCAGGGTTGTCGATGGCATGGTGCAGGTATTCCTGTAGGAGGAGGCTTTGGCCGGCTGCCTACCTCACATGCAGGAAGGTCTGTCCATGTCGCTCTCTTCGGGGCGGCCATGCTTGCCAACAGGTCACCCGGCCGGACGTGCCCAGGCCTTGGGCCAGGATCCCTTCGATGTCCGATACCCTCATGATGCCTCCCGTCCGAACGAGAATACGCAAGCCGCCAGGGCTGTTCCGCTCCGAGGTCCGGACCAGGATGGGATTCTCCCCGTCGTCATTTCCGGACGCGGCGAGGATTGATCATGATGCGTCGTCGTTGCCGGCCTGTTCATCCTTGTCCCCGTACTGACCGGGGGGCACCATCTGGACCTCCGGCTGCCCCTCACTGGCCTCTTCGGTACCGTTCACGGCGTCGGTGACGGAGGCGCCGGTCCCCGAAAGGAATGATCTGGCCAACTCTCCGGCGGCCTCCAGCCGACTGTCATCCAGGGTCTCGCCGAGTTGCTCTGCCCTGGCTTCGGCATCGGCCTGACCCCGGCGATGGGCGACCGTGAGCCAGGCGTGGCCGCGTTCGGGGTCGGCAGGAATTCCGCAACCCTCGGAATACATCAACCCGGCGGCAAATGCCGCAGCCGAATGCCTGGCAAGCGCGGCCCGCTCGAACCATTTCACGGCCTCGGCATTCTCCTCGGTAAGCGCACATCCGTGTTGATAGATCTTGGCCAACTCGTATGCGGCATGGGGATTGCCGGCCTCGGCAGCCCTGTTGATCAACAGGATTCCCGACTTCAGATCCTGCTCGGCGGTCCGGCCATACAACTGGTCGAGGCCGAGTTGCAGCTGACCAAAGGAATTCCCCTGTTCGGCGGATTTTCGAAACCATTCCAGTGCCGCCGCCTCGTCCTTCCCGGTCCCCAACCCGTCGCGATAGAGGATGGCAATATTGTACTGGGCGGCACTATCGCCGGCCTCGGCTGCCCTGGAGAACCAGTGAAACGCCTTTTCCGGGTCCTGCGGCACACCCTCGCCCTTCCTGTACATCACGCCGATATTGAGTTGGGCCCCCGAGTGCCCCTCTTCTGCCAGGGGAAGCCACTCCGAGTAGGCAATGCCGAATTCGCCTGACTGGTAGGCGTCCCACCCATCCTCGAAATCGGCAAGAGCGATGCCGGCCTGCAGCATGAGGACGAGGGCAAGCCCCGGACCAGGCAGGCTCCGGAGGCAGGCGAAACCAGCCGGGAGGGGTGCGGGACGAGCGAAACGGTCGTGGTGACAATCGGGGCTGGTGGCGGCATCGCCTTCCGGACAGCATGTCTGCTTGAATCCCGTCATCTCGACGATTGCCCTTCTGTCATGCTGATGGCGGCCGGGTCGACATGCGACCTTGCAACCGGAGAGCGCACTCCATGCCGGACAAGCCGGCCCCGCAATTGCCCTACCAGTGCCGGCTCGATGTCATCAAGCGGCGTCCCGTGTCTCCCGGCCCGGCACCGGGAGGCAGCGAACACGATCGGGGACAGGTGGTGCCGGGCCGATTCTCCGCTCATGGCCGGCCACCCAGGCCTTCGAGGAAACCGACCGTATTGATGCCGATTTCATCGATCGCATAGCCGCCTTCCATGACCACGACCGTTGGCAGCTGCAATTCGGCAATGGCGGCGCCGCACCGGGCAAAGTCACCGGTCTCCAGCCGGAAGAAACTGATCGGGTCTTTCCGATAGGTGTCAACGCCGAGCGATACCACCAGCACCTCGGCACCGAATTCGCGGATGATCCCGATTGCGGTGCCAAGCGCCTGGCTCCATTCATCGTAGCGGGTGCCCTTGCCCATCGGGAAATTGAAGTTGGCTCCTTCACCGGCGCCGACCCCCTTCTCGCCAGCATGGCCGGAGAAATAGGGGAACGCATGGGCAGGGTCGCCGTGCAGCGACGCGAACAGCACGTCTGCCCGGTCATAGAAGATGTCCTGGGTGCCATTGCCGTGGTGAAAATCCACGTCGAGAATGGCGGCCCTGGCCGCGCCCTCATCGACAAACATCTGTGCGGCAATGGCCGCGTTGTTGAGAAAGCAGTAGCCACCGAACATGTCCTTCATGGCATGATGGCCGGGCGGGCGGCACAGGGCAAGGGCCGTCCGGCCCCGGCCCCCGACCGAGGCGACATGGCGCTGCGCCGCCTGTGCCGATGAACAGGACGCCATCGCCGCCGCCCAGGTACCGGCAGTGATCGAGGTCTCGGCCGCCAGCGCATAGTAGCCGGCCCTGCCGTCGATGCTCTCCGGGCAGTCCTGGCCAGGCATCCTGCGGACCGGAAATGTCGACGGAATCAGGTCGCCGGAGAATCCCTCCTGCTGCCAGTCGCTCCAGGCATTCTCGAGGAAGGACAGGTAGCCGGCATCATGCACTGACCGCGCCGGACCGGGGTCGAACTCCCCGGGCGCCTCGATGTCGCTGAACCCGTGCCGGTCCAGCCATTGCAGGATGCAGTCGATCCTCGACGGCCTCTCGAAAGGCTCGACGAGTTCGCCGCCATGCAACTCTCCCCTCGGGGCGTGCAGCCGGTGAGCGTCATCGTGAAATATCTTCATGGTATCCTGCCGCGCCCGTTCCTACATCTCGATCCTGATGGTGGCGCCATCCTCGCTGGCCCTCGAACAGCAGAGCAGCATCCGTTCCTTCCGTTCCGCCCCCGAGAGAACGAAGTCGCGGTGGTCGACATCCCCGGACAGGTAGCGGACCGCGCAGACCCCGCACAGGCCGTCCGAACACTTGGTGTCAACCGGGAGACCGACCCTGGCAAGCGCGTCAACCGCGCTCTCGTCTGCCGCCACCTCGATCGTTCGCCCCGACCGGGCCAGGTCCAGCAGGAATGGCAGGCTCGGGCGCGGCGGAAGCTCGGGCGTGGTAAAATACTCCCGTGACATGCCGTCTTCCGGCCAGCCCCGGAGGGCGGCCGCCTCGAACACTGCATCCATATACCGGTCGCTGCCGCAGCAATAGAGGCGAAAGCCTGGCTCGAACTTCCGAATGATCCGGTCCAGCCTTGCCCTGCTGCCCTCGTCGGTCAGGTGCAGGACAACCCTGTCCGCCCATCCGGCCTCCTGCAACTCCCGGGAAAATCCGAGATGGCCAGCCGACCGGGCGCTGCAATGAAAGGCGAAATCCCGGCCAATGGCATGGAGGCGATGCGCCATCGAGACCAGCGGGGTGATGCCGATGCCACCGCCGAGGAGGAGCGAGAAGCCAGCCGTCTCATCGAGGGGAAAATGGTTCCGCGGCCGGGAAATGAATACCCGCCGACCGGGTCTGAAGGCGCGGTACATGAGGTCGGAGCCACCACGGCCATTGGTCTCTCGCTGCATGCCGATCACGTATCTCGAGCGATCGGCCGGATCGCCTGCCAGCGAGAACTGCCGCTCGTATTCGGGGGCAACCACCACGTCGACATGGGCACCGGCGGAGAATTGCGGAAGTGGCTCCCCGTCGGCATCGGCCATCTCGAACCTGACAATCGTCTCCGACACATCGTCACGGCTCACCACCACGACCGGAAATACCGGGGGCGGTCCTTCGTGTTCGGTGATGGCCGGCACCAGGTCGGCATCTTCCCCGTCCTCGAGCCGCTGCCGGTATTCGGCTGGTGTCAGCATCGCCCGGTAGCGCTCGATTCCCTGGTCGCGGTCAACCGGTTGTTTCACCGGAAACGGCGCCGGCATGACATCGGCCGGGTAGACCGCCAGGCTCTGCTCCTCATGCCTGATCTTCAATCGCGTATTGAGACCGCGGGCGTTGGTCTTCCCTGCCGCGACGTAGCGGCCGGTGTCGCGGTCAAGCTCGATATCCCACCACCATTTCTTGACCGGGTTGATTTCGCCCCGGCCGCGGCTGTCGTCGAGCCAGGCAAGCAGCGGCGCCGCGCCCGGCATGTTCATGGCCAGCCACCGGAAGGAATGATCGGCAAACAACCCTTCCAGGTTCCACGGGCAGGTCTTCATGCAGCGGCCGCACATGCCTCCAGCCGCATTGGTGAGTCGGTACCGGGCGCATTTTTCGGCATCGGTCTTCCAGATCTCGTAGCCATTGTACATCAGCTTCGGCCCGGCAGTGATGGCACCGGACGGGCATTCCCGGGCGCATTTGTTGCAGGATCGGCAAAATCGCTGCAGACCGAAATCGATGGGCCTGTCTTCGGCAAGCGGCATCGAGGTTGTCACGACACCGGATTTGAGGCGGGGCCCGAGAAACGGGTTGAGAATGACCTCGCCGATCCGGCTCACCTCGCCAAGTCCGGACAGGAGCAGCAGCGGTGGTTGCAGTACCTCGCTGTCCAGAACCGAGTGCACCCTGGCCGAGTATCCAAGTCGCCGGATCTGTTCGGCGATCACGCCCCCGATGAGCGAGAACCGCAGATAGGCGCGCATCGACTGGGCAACCGAAATCCAGTCATCGCCCGATGCGCCCTCCATGGTATCGAACCCCTGATCGTACAGCATCGAAATGGCATTGTCGTGGTAGGGCGTGATCTCGTTGCCGCCGGCATCATGCGAGTAATAGGTCCAGTCCGGTGCCGCGCAGATGCCGACGGCATCGGTGGCAAGGTAGTAGGAGGCCCCCTTCACATTGTCGGCATTGCGCTGCGGGTCCGTTGCCGTTTCGGATACCGGGCCCCGCGCCTCGCCGAATTGCAGCAGCAGCAGCGCCCCGAGCGCCCGCCTGGCGCATCCGCCAATCGGGCTCTTCATGACATAATATCCGCCCTTCGCTGCTTCCTGGACCTGCTCTCCGAGGTCGCCGAACAGCGCGCGGGCAAAGAAATCGGCGCGCTTGGGAAACCGCGGCACCCGATGGCCGTCAATCAGTGTCGTTGGCTGATCAACTCGTCTGATGGTCTCGAACGGGTGCGGTCCCTTGCGAAACTCCCGTTTCGCAAACGGGGTTTGCCGGGCGGCTCGCCGCCGGGCGCCCGAGTCTCCGGCAAGCGGCAAATCCGGCTCCATTGCCAGGCTGGTGCTGATCGCCGCCAGCCCGAACCTGTCCCCGACGAAGGGATTGACGACCCGGTCGCCGTCGGGGCAGCACAGCCCGGCCGTCACCGCCAGGCGGTTGAGATCGTACTCGGAGGTGGTGGCGGTATGGGCACGGGCCTCGTATCCCAGCATCCGGATGTAATTGGCCATGGCCACGGCAGTGTTGGCGGTCAGCAGGGCGGCCCGCTCGGCCTGGGTTCCCCTGAACCACTCGGCTCCCGGCTCCGTGCTGCCGGGCTCGCGGCAATACTCGACCAGCACCGTGATGGCATGGGTATGGCCATCGAGCGGGCCGAATTCCTTTCTCGAGGCTGCCAGCGTATCGGCATAGATGGCATCGACACCGGCGGCGTAGGTGACCGGCTGCCCTGCCTCGAGTTCCTTCCTGATACCGGCGATCATCGGATTGCGACGTGGCCGATCGAGGAGATGCCCGGGCTCCAGGGCAGCGATGCCGACCATGGAGGCGTCAAAATAGTAGCTGGCTGCCTTCAGGTGCCGTGCCCTCTCGACCGGACATTCGGGGATTTCCGCTGGCGGATTCACGATGTCGCCGTCCCGCACGGTATCGAGCATGGCAAGAAACCTTGCCATGGCATGGGCCAGCGAGTGATGGGGCTGCGATTCGGTATCCAGCTTCCGATCGCCGGCAACATTTCCGGGGTCGGGAGGGTGATTGCCGCGCTCGAGCGCCTCAAGCGGAAAGCGGCCGAGATGGAAGGGTCGATTCCTGTCTGAAAACCTGTCCAATCACGACCTCGCAACCAAACTGTCATGCCCGGGGCACCAGTCGCCGAGCCTACCCTCTATCCGGTGCCTCGGCAATTGGCCTGGCCCGACCGTCCGACCGACAGCCTGGCATTGCCGTGACATATCTGCGGGAATCTGTTTCGCGACATGCTATAGATTCCGGCAAGGCAAGACAGGGCACATGAATCCGGTTCCGGAAATATCGAACTGGCCACGATCGACCAGGCCCCGGCTGATGGCAGGCCTCACCGGGCGTGATGCGCATCCGATGACGCCGACAGGACGACCGCCATGAGCGGTTTCCTGGTACAGGCCACCATCCTGCTGGCAGCGGCCGTCTTCGCGGTTCCGCTTTCCAAGCGGCTGGGACTTGGATCGGTGCTGGGCTATCTTGGCGCCGGTATCGTGGTCGGGCAGGTCAGCGGGCTGCTCGGCGCACCGGCCACGGAGCTGGTGCATTTCGCCGAGTTCGGCGTGGTCATGCTGCTGTTCGTGATCGGCCTGGAAATCAATCCCGAAACCCTGTGGAAGCTTCGGCACAAGCTGTTGGGGCTTGGCGGCCTGCAGGTGGTGCTGACGACATGCCTCATCGCCGCTGCCGGCAGGTTGCTGGGCCTGCCGCTGACCACCAGCATCGCCGTCGGCATGGCGCTGGCCCTGTCGTCCACGGCCATGGTTCTCCAGGTCCTGTCGGAAAAGGGCCTGACCCAGACCAATGGCGGGCGGTCCGGCCTGTCGGTGCTGCTGACCCAGGACGTGGCTGTCATTCCCATGCTGGTGATCATTCCCCTGCTGATCGCAGGCGGCGGTGCCGGGCCGGACCCGGTTCATGACGCAGGCGAGGGGGCCGGTGAAGGTGCGGTGCTGGCACAGGCTTTCATCGAGAGCCTGCCCGGATGGGGAATCGCCGGGGTCATGCTGGCATCGATTGCCTTCATCATCCTTGTCGGCCACTTCCTCGGTCGCCCGCTGTTCCGCTATATTTCCTCGACCGGCCTCATGGAAATCTCCACCGCCGCCACCTTGCTGCTGGTGGTCAGCACCGCGCTGCTGATGACGGTTGTCGGCCTGTCGCCGGCTCTCGGAACCTTCCTGGCCGGAGTGGTCCTGGCCAATTCCGAGTTCCGACACGAGATGCAGTCGAATATCGAGCCGTTCAAGGGGCTGCTGCTCGGCCTGTTCTTCATCATGGTCGGTGCCGGGATCAATTTCGTGGTCCTGTATGACAATCTGCTGACGGTGATCGGGCTGACGCTGGGAATGATTGCCCTCAAGGCCGGCGTGCTCATGCTGCTTGCCCATCTGTTCCGCCTGCGCGGCCGCGACCGGTGGCTGTTCACCCTTGGCCTGGCCCAGGCTGGCGAATTCGGTTTCGTGCTGCTGATCTTCATGACCCAGACCAATGTCATATCGGTGGAACTTGCCGATATCCTGATGCTGGTTGTTGCCATGTCGATGATCCTGACGCCGGCGCTGTTCATCGCCTATGAATACCGGGCAAGACGGATCGGCGATCCGGTTGACCGGGCGGTCGATTTCGACATCTCCTCCACAGGGCCGGTCATCATCGCAGGGGTCGGACGGTTTGGCCAGGTCGTGAACGACTTTGCCGCCGGAAACGGGATTCCAACCACGGTTCTCGACAGCGACATCAGGGTCATCAACATGATGCGGCGAATCGGGGTCAAGGCCTATCTCGGCGACCCGACCAGGCCCGAATTGCTGGAAGCGGCCGGCATCAACGAGGCCAAGGTGCTGGTCATCGCCATCGACATGGCCGACAAGACCACGGAGCTGGTCAAGTATGCACGGCGGCGGCGACCGGATCTGACGATCATCGCCAGGGCATTCGACCGGATTCATGCCTTTGAACTCTACCAGGAGGGTGCGACCCATATCGTCCGCGAGACCCTGGACAGCTCGGTCAGGGCCGGGCGGTATGTCCTGCAGAAGATGGGACTTCCCGAGGATGAGGCACATCAGAGGGCGCGGGCCTATTTTCGCTTTGACCAGAAATCGACCCGAGAACTGGCGCTGGTCTGGGATCCCGACATCCCGATCGAGAAAAACGACATCTATATCCAGCGATTGCGCGAGCTGAACAGGGAAATGAATCTCGGTCCGGTCGAGGGTCTGAAGGATGTGTCCGGCCCGGGCAGCGAAACGATCCGGTTCGGCGAGGACCATGAAGCGCCGGAGACCGGCGGCGACCGTCCGGACGACCAGGCCGGGACAAACGACAGCTGAACACCGGTCCGGGAGACCGGGAAACGGAGATCGGCCACGGTTGCTGCCTGCGACAGCGCCAGGCAAACCACCAATCGAGCTTCCGGGCCGGCCCCGTCATCGACGCAGGCGGCCCCGGTCACCCCTTCCCGGGTGAATTCGACACGCTGGCTTCGGCAAAGGTCGCCATGCCTGACTGGCAGGCCAGTGCAGCCTTCAGGATCAACGCTGCCAGCGCCGCTCCCGACGCCTCGCCCAGGCGAAGGTCCAGCGATACCAGCGGTGTCTTGCCGATCCTCTCGAGCAGCAGCCTGTGGCCTGCCTCGGCACTCACATGACCGGCGACGACATGGTCAAGCGCATCGGCGGCCTCGACGTGCAGGGTTGCTGCCGCTGCCGAACAGATGAAGCCATCCAGCATGACCGGGATGCGCAGAGTGCGGGCACGGATGATGGCCCCGGCAATGGCAGCCATTTCCCTGCCGCCAAGTCTTCGCAACACCTCGAGACCCTGGCCGGGCGGAAATGGTCGGTTTGCCTCGACCGCCTGCCCGACCACGGCCATCTTCCCGGCCAGCGTCTCGCCCTCCACGCCCGTCCCTGCCCCGGTCCAGTCTGTCGGCGATCCGCCATACAGGGCCAGTGCGACCGCGGCGGCCGAGGTGGAATTGCCGATACCCATTTCTCCGGGGATCAGGAGATCGGCACCGTCGTCGACGGCATCCCAGCCGATACCGAGCGCGTCGTCGAACTCGGCCTGCGACATCGCTGCCCCGACGGCGATGTCGGCGGTGGGGGTTTCGAGATCGATGGCGCGAACCTCGACGCTGGCACCGACCTGCCCGGCCAGCTGGTTGATGGCGGCTCCGCCGGATTCGAAATTGGCGACCATCTGACCAGTGACTTCCTGCGGGAATGCCGACACGCCGCGACCGGCCACCCCGTGATTGCCGGCAAAGATCACCACCTGAGGAGAGGTGATGCCGGGTGCCGGGGCCCGCCGCCAGGATGCATACCAGCTTGCCAGCTTCTCCAGCCGGCCCAGCGAACCGGCCGGCTTGGTCAACATCGAATTCCGCTCCTCGGCCCGCCGCCTGGCCACGGCATCGGCAGCTGGCAGGTCGGCCAGCAATCTCCGGAGATCCGAAATCCCGTCAAGGGCGGTGGCGCGGTCGGTCATCCTGCCTGTCCTGCGATGATTCGCCTTCGGACAGTGCTAGGGCCGGCCAGCCGTAATTGGAAGCAATTCCGGGGCCGGCTCACGCATCGCTGCATGCAGCCGCCCGCCACCACGGCTCCGGAAGCTGGCCAGGATGGTTGTCGTTGAACAGGGCTCGGTGCCCCGATCCGATCAACCGAATTTCCAGCCGGGCGGTTTTGTCCTATATGGCATTCTCCCCACCGGCAGATACCCGGCTGACAGCCCATGCAATCCATCGATCCCCGATCAGTCCTGCACCGGCTGCCCAGGGATGTGCGCGCCTCGCTTTCCCTGTTGACCTGCCTGCCGGCCGATCGGGACAACACGCTGAGCTATGACACCGGTTCGGGCTGGTCATGGCCGTTGGTCGGTGCCGCTGTCGGCGCGGTTGGTGCCGCCGTGGCTGCCCTGTGCACCATGGCAGGAATGCCGGAGGTGCTCGCCGCCCTGCTGGCACTTGCCTCGATGATCGCCCTGACCGGCGCCCTGCACGAGGACGGCCTTGCCGACAGCGCCGACGGGCTGATTGGCGGCACCTCCAGGCAACAACGGCTCGACATCATGCAGGACAGCAGGATCGGAACATTCGGCGCCGTGGCGCTCCTTGTCGTCCTGTCCGGACGCCTGGCCTGCATGTTCGAGCTCCTGGCCGCCGGCGAGTTGGCCGGGCCGCTGATCGCGGCAGCCGCCATGTCCAGGGCAGCGATGTTCGGTGCCATGCATCTTGCCGACCCGGCGCGCCCGGGCGGAATGGCGGCGGCGCTGGGCAAGCCAACTCCTGCCTCGCTGACAGCCGGCCTGGCAATCGGGTCGGTTGTCGCCTTCCTTGCCGCCGGTCTGGCGGCGCTGGCAGCGGCGGCGGCGGCGTTGGCCGTCGGCATGGTGTTCATCGGCCTCGCCAGGAGGCGCATCGGCGGTGTGACCGGGGACATACTCGGCTGTGCCCAGCAACTGACCGAACTGGCCTTCCTGGTGACCATGGCAAGCCTGGTATAGGGCCAGGACCGGCGGTGTTTCCGGCTGGCAGTTACCGTTCGCGGGAGACCAGGATGCTCTCGATCTTCTCCCCGGCATCCTTTTCGGGCTGGTCGTTCACGATCGCGACCTCCCTGGTAAGCCGGTCAACTGCCGATTCATACAGCTGCCTTTCGGAATAGGACTGCTCTCGCTGCTCATCGCGCCGGTGCAGGTCGCGCACCACTTCGGCAATCTGCATGATGTCGCCGGAATTGATCTTCTGCTCGTATTCCTGCGCCCGCCGGGACCACATCAGCTTCCTCTGGACGGCCTTTCCCTTGAGGATGCCCAGCGCCGTTCCGACCTCGTCGGAGCTGGCCAGGCCCCGCATCCCTATGGCGCGCGCCTTGGCGGTGGGCACCCGCAGGGTCAGCTTGTCCTTCGCGATCATGATGACAAACATCTCCAGTTCGGTGCCGGCAATGGTCTGGGTTTCAATTTCGGTAATCCGTCCCACGCCATGGGCCGGATACACCACGTGCTCGCCCACGGAAAAATTGGAAACCTTGCGTTTCTTGGCCATGCGTTCAAATCCCTTCGGGGTTCGACTGCCCTCCGGCCAGTCGTCTGGAGGTCTGGCATCGTCCGCCGCGCCGACCGGCGTCTTGCCGCGTATCCACTGGCAATCAGGATCCCTTGCCCGGCTTCTCGGAAAAATACTTCTCGAGTTTGCCCTCTTCGTCCTCGTGGTCCTCGGCATCCGCGGCCGGCTCCCGCTTCTCGAAGATCACCGGCCATATCTCGGAAAACTTCCGGTTGAATTCGACCCAATGCTCGGTATCCGGCTCGGTGTCGGGCAGGATGGCGTCAACCGGGCATTCGGGCTCGCACACGCCGCAATCGATGCATTCATCCGGATGAATGACCAGCATGTTTTCGCCCTCGTAGAAACAGTCCACCGGGCACACCTCGACACAGTCGGTGTATTTGCACGCAATGCACTTGTCGGTAACTACATAGGTCATCGCGCAATCTTTAGCTGTTGTGCCGGCCGCGGTCGGGAATGCCTGTAGATAGGTTCGCCCTGCCGATGATTCAAGGTGCAGCCGGCAGCCCGGACCCATTCCGTCATCCGGCTGTCAGAGCTTGTCCTTGAGGGATTCGAGAACGCTGAAGGGATTGTCCGGATCGATTCTTGCCGGCCGCTTGCCGGCCTCGCCGCCGGGTGGTCCGGCAGAGTATTTCCTTCGCTCCGGCGCCCGCCTCTGACCCGGCCTTCCCGGTCGCTTCTTCGGCCGCTTGGCGTCATCCTTCCGGGGGCGGGACGGCCCTGCCTTCTGCCCGACCCGGCGGTCCTGGCGGCGCCTCGGAGGCTTCCATGCAAACCTGTAGCAGACCACCATTTCCGGCTCCGCCGGGTCGCCTTCCCCTGTCTCGGGCACGTCTTCCGGGGCGGCCTCCGGCTGCGGGTCTTCCGGCGCGGGCACAACGTCACCGGCTATCTGCTTCGGCTCGTCCGGCACCGGAGCGACTTCATCGGTTGCCGGTTGCGGGGATGGTGCGGGGGCGACTGTATCGACTGTCATCTCCGACTCGTCCGGCTCCCGGCCGGCGGCGTCGGTTGCCGGCTCCGGCGGCAGTGCATCCCCTTCAGCCTCGACGGGTTCGGCCTGGTCGGTGGTCTCCTCCCGGTCTCCCCCGGCTTTCGGGCGCTCGAACCTGGTCACCTGGTAGCCGAGCCCCGGCATGAGTTCGGCGAAGCCCTCATGTGACAGCCCGGTAATCGACAACATGTCGGCATTGGCCTCGAAGCCATCCCTTCCGGGCTGCTCGCGAAGCATGTTCAGCAGCCGCTCAAGCATGTCGATGCGAATGGCAAGGCCCCGGGCCTGGTAATACCCGCATAGCGGGTAGAACCCCGGCGGGGCCGATTTGTCTGCCGGTATGGTCACCAGGCCCGGCGGCGGCGGGGACGGGATCTCGGGTACATTCCCGGCCAGGGACCACAACACGATTCGCCAGCGAGTGGCTTCCGGCTTGAGAACCGGGGCGACATGGACCGTGTACTGGCCGAACCTGACACCGTGCTTTCGCAGGGCCTTGCGGGCATCCTGGTCGAGTTCCCTGACTTCCGAGGCAATTTCGGACCTTTGAATCACACCGAAGGATTCCACCAGCCGGTAGGCAACACCCCTGGCAATCCCGGTGATCTCGCCGTCACCCGCCAAGCCCAGCAATGCCTCGCAATTGGTGGAGATCTTCTGGTCCACGAAGGCACGCAGGCGGCGGGAGACCCGGTCCAGGATCTCTTCGCCGGCCTCCGTATCGACAAACACCTCGATATCCGGGTCGAGCCGGTCCTTTCCCGGCTTCAGCCTGCCGACGGAGTGCTCGCCCCACATCAGCCCGCCCTGTTCCGTCAGGTCGAATTCATTGTTCGGAGCGCTGCACAGCCGGCCGGCCCGCAATTCGAATTCGGGTGCCAGCACGTTCAGGCTGGCTGCCCGCACCGCCCTGGCTTCTTCCGGTGTCGACGACGTGGCCTGCACGAACCTGAAGCCCTCGATCCGGCCAACCAGCTCTCCCTCGACAACAAGATCACCCTGCTCGTTTACAGAGGCCACCAGTTTCTCCCTTTCCTTGAGACGCTTAAGCAATACGCTGGTCCGTCTGTCAACGAATCGTTTCGTCAGACCCAGATGCAGCGCATCGGAAATCCGGTCCTCGACCTCCCGGGTGCGGCCGCGCCAGTAACGGGCATTGTCCAGCCAGTCCACCTTCTGCGAGACATAGGTCCAGATGCGGATGGCGGCAACCCGGCGGGACAGGGCATCGACATCACCCTCGATCCGGTCAACCTTCCGGATCTGCTCATCCAGCCAGGCATCCGGGATCGATCCCTTCTCGACCACGAACATGAACACCTGCTTGATCATCTCTGCATGGTCGCCGGTCGAGGCGTTGCGGAAGTTCGGGATCTGGCAGGCATCCCACAGCAGCCTGATGTCGATTGCCGTCTTCAGGCGGGCCGCGACATCCTCGTCATTGGCCAGTTCGCACAGCGCCTTGAAATCCTCGGCCTCCTGCGCCCGCACCAGCAACGGGTCGTCGCTGGGCTTTTGCAGCGAGGCGATGAGCGTCCCGGCGGACCGGAAGTCGAGCTCGGCGTTTCTCCATTGCAGGACATGCAGGTTCCGGAACCGGTTTTCCTCGATCGACAGCACCACCTGGTCATCGAGCAGCTCGGAACCGGAGGTCACGCCGAAGGTGCCGGCCTTGTGATAGCGCCCTGCCCGTCCGGCGATCTGCGCAATCTCGCCCGGGGCGAGCATCCGGATCTTGCTGCCGTCGAACTTGGTCAGGCCGGCAAATGCCACGTGGTCGATATTCAGGTTCAGCCCCATGCCGATGGCATCGGTGGCAACCAGGAAATCCACGTCGCCATTCTGGTAGAGTTCGACCTGGGCATTCCGGGTCCGCGGGCTCAATGCCCCCATGACCACGGCGGCACCACCTCGCTGGCGCCTGACCTGCTCGGCCAGCGAATAGACATCGTCGACCGAAAAGGCGACAATTGCCGAGCGAGGCCGCATCCGCGGGATCTTCCTGCGGCCGGTATAGCCGAGTGCCGAATAGCGGCAGCGATGCTCGAACTCCACGCCCTCGATCAGCCGGGACATTGCCGGGCGAATGGTCTCGGAGCCGAGAAACAGGGTCTCGACCTGGCCGCGTGCGCCAAGCAGGCGGTTGGTAAAGATGTGGCCGCGCTCGCGATCGCCGCAGAGCTGGATTTCATCGACGCACAGGAAGTCGACCCCGCTGGCCGCCGGCATGGCTTCCACGGTGCAGATCCAGTACCGCGCCCGCTCCGGGATGATCCGCTCCTCGCCGGTGATCAGCGCCACCACCGATGGTCCGCAGGACTGGCACACCTTGTCATAGACCTCTCGGGCCAGGAGCCGGAGCGGCAGGCCGATCATGCCGGTACGGTGGCCGAGCATCCGGTCGATCGCGTGCCAGGTCTTGCCGGTATTGGTCGGGCCGAGGATGGCCCTTATGCTCCCGTCACCCAGGGTCGCTCTCCTGTCCCGGATCGATCAGATCTGGAGATTGCGGGCCTTGGCGAGCAGCCGCGAGATGACCGCATCCAGGCCGGTCCGGTTCGGATACAATTCCTCGACCATCCTGTGAGCCTTCAACGCCGCCACCACTTCTCCCCGCGCTTCCATGATCATGCCCAGCCCGGATATTGCCCCGAAATGGCGGGGATTCAACTGCAGAGTCCGTCCGATATCCCGCAGCGACAGGTCATGGTGACCGGCCAGGAAATAGGCGGTCGCCCGCCCGTTCCAGCCTTCGGCGAATTGCGGTGACTGCTCGACGAGAGCGCTGAAATGGCCAATGGCATCCCGGTAACGGCCGTCGGATATCGCCTGTCGCCCCCTGGCAAGCAGCAGGTTCATGGCCTCCGAGCCCGACTCCGACCAAATGATCTGTATGCGGTGTTCGATCTGCCGCGCCGCCGCCTCGTCGGCGGTCTTCAACTCGGCAAAGAGCCGGTCCAGCGCCTCGTCCTCCGATGACTGCGCGGCAAGGCAGGAGGTCATGGCGAGGACGAGTCCGACCAGCCGGACCATCATGCCGGCCAGGTGCAGCAGTTTCCCGGTGGAGATCATTGGCCTATACATCGACCTTCCCTATATCAGCATTGACCCAACCGGAACAGGATCAATGAACAGCATCATCACCCGGGCCGCATCCATTCTCAGGGAGATGTTCCCGGACGGCTTCGTCTCGCCTGTTGCCTTCCGGATCAGGAATTCGGGTTGCATCACCCTGGGACCCGACGGGGTCTTCGAGGGCGAGGGCGAGCACCGGCACGACCTTGCCGTGACCGCCGATGCCGAGACCTTCGTCGGCATCCTGGAGGGAGGCCTGGATCCGGCTGCAATGTACCTGTCCGGACGGCTCGGGGTCGAAGGCGAGATGAGCCTGGCCATGCAGTTGCTGCGAAGGCTGAAATGCTGATCGAGCCGGCCCCGCTCCTTGATGACATCATGCGGCCGGCCCCGGCTGGCTCGGCCTTCTGGACCAGGACCGGAGACGGCATCAGGATCAGGATGGCAGCATGGAGGCAGGGAGAACACGGCACGGTCCTCCTGTTCAACGGACGGACCGAGTATATCGAGAAATTCGGGCTGGCTGCTGCCGAGTTCGTCAGCCGCGGCTTTGCGTTCGTGACGTTCGACTGGAGGGGCCAGGGACTCTCGGACGGCAACCGGCTCCATCAGAACCAGTGCCACATCACCGATTTTCGTGTCTTCCAGCCCGATTGCCGGGCCGTGATGGCTTCGCTGGCTGATCTCGACCTTCCACAACCGCTCTACCTGCTGGCCCACTCGATGGGCGGCTGCATTGCCCTGCGGTCGCTGCATGATGGGCTGGCTGCCCGAGCCGCGGCCTTCCTGGCACCGATGTGGGGGATCAGGCTGAAGCCGATGTCGCCGCGGCTGGGCCGGCTGGTCACCGGGCTTGCGGTCCGGGCCGGCTTCGGAGACCGGTATATTCCCGGTGGCTCGAGCAAGAGCTATATCGACATCGCCAACCGGGACCACAACGCGCTGACCTCGGATCGCGGCATGTTCGACTTCCTGCAGAGCCAACTGCGCCGGCGCCCCGAACTCTCCAGGGGCGCACCATCCTTCGCATGGATCAATGCCTCCCTTGCCGAGTGTGCCTGGCTCCAGGGAATCACGCCGCCGGCATTGCCGGCGCTGGTTCTGCTCGGGACCGCGGAGAGGGTGGTTGACCCGGTGCCAATCCGGAGGATCTGCCAGGGCTGGCCCGGGGCCAGGCTGGAGATCGTTCCGGATGCCCGCCACGAACTCATGATGGAAACAGACGTGATCCGCCAGCAGGTCTTCGACCGGATCGCCCGGCATTTCAGCCGCTACGGGTGAAAATCCAGTGCCGCCAATGCGGCCTCGTGCAACTCCGGCGTCGATGCCGCAACCACACGGTCCTGGTCATGCGGGGCGTTGCCGGACCAGTCGGTGACAATTCCACCGGCCCCCCGCACCACGGCAATCGGCCCGTGAATGTCATAGGGTTGCAGGCCGGCCTCGACGACCAGGTCGATTTGCCCGCAGGCAAGCAGGGCATAGCCATAGCAATCCAGCCCGTACCGGGTCAGGAGGGTCCGGCTTGAAAGCCGCTCGAATGCCTCCCGCTCCGTCGCGCTGCCGATCTCCGGCAGGGTGGTGAACAGGATGGCTTCCGGCAGAAGGGTGGTGTTGCGGACCGCAAGTTCCCGAAAGCCGCCCGGCCCCCGCATGGCCGACCTGCCGAAGCCGCCCTCGAATCGCTCGCCGATATAGGGCTGATCGATGATGCCGAACAGCGGCCCGTCCTGGTCGGACACCGCGATCAGGACACCCCAGACCGGCGCACCGCTGACGAAGGATCGGGTGCCGTCAATCGGGTCCAGGACCCAGCAAAGACCGCTGCTTCCCTCGGCAGCGCCGAATTCCTCGCCGAGGATGGCATCCTGCGGTCGCCTGGCGGCCAGAATCCTGCGCATGGCCAGCTCGGCATTCCGGTCGGCCCTGGTTACCGGGTCCCAGCCTTCGTCGCCCGCCTTGTTCTCGGTTACCAGTGATGGTGTGCGAAAGAACGCCAGCGTCTCGGCCCGGGCGGCGTCGGCCATCTCCCCGGCAACTTCGACGAGTTCGGTCTCGAGTTCCGGATCGAGGCGTTTCACCCTGGGCTCTCCGCGTGACAGGCAGCCACCGGGTCACGTCCCGCGGCTGCAAGCCTGGCATATTTGCATCGACCTGGCTTCACAAGACCGAAACGGCCAGGCAGGGAGCGGATATTCCTGCCGGGGCGGGACATGCGAATCGAGGTGGTGGATGCAATTCCGGGCGGGAAGGCCGGAATCATGTTGAAGGAACTCGTTCCGGCGGGTCGGTCCGTGATAGCATCTCATGTTGATTCCTGCCGGAGCGGAGTTTGTCATGAGAGCAATGCAGGTCACCGGATACGGACAACCTCTCGAGATGGCCGAAATCGTGCAGCCCGAGCCATCGGCAGGCGAAGTGCGCATCAGGGTCGATTCGGCTGGGGTCAACTTCGCCGACCTGCTGCTGGCATCCGGTCACTACCAGGAACGGCCTGACCTGCCATTCTCCCCGGGAATGGAGGTTTGCGGCCGCATCGACAGGATCAATGCCGGCGGCGGCCTGCAGGTTGGCCAGAAGGTTGCCGGCTTTGCCGGATATGGCGGGATGGCGGAATATTGCTGCATTCCGGCATCGAACTGCATCCCGGTTCCGGACCGCATGCCGGCGGTCGAGGCGGCCGGCTTCCTCGTTGCCTATGGCACTGCCCATGTGGCCCTGCACCATCGGGCCCGGCTGCAGGAAGGTGAAAGGTTGCTGGTCCTGGGCGCCGCCGGAGGGACCGGGCTCTGCGCGGTCGAGATCGGCAAGATGATGGGAGCCGAAGTGATTGCAGCCGCCCGCGGCCGGTCCAGGCTCGACTCGACCATCAGGGCGGGGGCCGATCATGTCATCGATACCGGCCGGGACGACATCAGGCAACGAGTCAAGGCGCTTGGCGGAGCAGACGTGATCTTCGATCCGGTGGGAGGCGAACAGTTCAAGGCCGCCCTGCGCTCGGCAAATCCGGAAGCCCGACTGCTGCCGATCGGCTTCGCATCGGGCGATGTTCCGCAGATCCCGGCCAACATCCTGCTGGTCAAGAACCTGACCGTGATCGGTTTCTACTGGGGCGGATACCGCAGCTTCAGGCCGGACATCATTGTCGACAGCGCCAGGGCACTGGTTGAATGGCACGCGGCGGGAAGGCTGAAGCCGACCATCAGCCTTGTTGTTCCGCTCGAGAGCGCCAATGACGCGCTGGACCTTCTGCGAAACCGGCAGGCTACCGGCAAGGTGGTAGTGAAGGTGGCCGACGTCGGATGATCAATGCGTGCAGGCTGTTTCTTCTTTACCGGACGCGCCCGATGGGGCAGTATGTCCGGATTGGACAATGTCCGCCCGGCAGTTTCCGGCATTGGCGCCCACCAGGGAAGGGTTCGCGTTCATGAACAGTGTCCGCTTCGGCGAGCAGGTCTCTCCCTGATGTCAAATCCGGATACCGTCCTCGAGGTCACCGATCTCGAGACCGTGTTCTCCACCCGGGACAACGAGGTCTTTGCCGTCAACCAGGTCAGTTTCGACCTCAGGGCAGGCGAATTGCTGGGCGTGGTCGGCGAGTCCGGCTCGGGCAAGTCGGTGACCATGATGTCGCTGCTCGGGCTCCTCCCCTCGCCGCCGGCCGACATTCGCAACGGCCGGGTTGCCTTTGACGGCAAGCAGTTGCTGGAAATGAACGAGAGCCAGCTGCGTGACATCCGCGGCGGCGAGATCGGTTTCATCTTCCAGGATCCCATGACCTCCCTGAACCCGGTATTCTCGGTCGGGTTCCAGCTGGTCGAGCCGATCAGGCGCCATCTCGGCCTCGGGCAGCGCCAGGCACGAAACCGGGCCGCCGAACTGCTGGATCTCGTCGGCATTCCGGACCCGAAGCGGCGGCTGCAGGACTACCCCCACCAGTTCTCCGGCGGGATGCGCCAGCGGGTCATGATCGCGATCGCCCTGGCTTGCGAGCCACGGGTGCTGATTGCCGACGAGCCGACCACGGCTCTTGATGTCACCATCCAGGCGCAGATCCTGGAGCTGGTCAAGGATCTGCGGCAGAAGCTCGGAATGGCCATCATCTGGATCACCCATGATCTCGGCGTGATCGCCGGCATCGCCAACCGGGTCATCGTCATGTACGGGGGCCAGATCGTCGAACACGCACCGGTCGAGGAATTGTTTGCCAACCCGCTCCACCCCTACACCAGGGCATTGCTGGGGACCGTTCCGGCAGTTCGCGGCAAGCGGGCCGACAGGCTCAACACGATAGAGGGCCGGACTCCGACCCTGGTCGGCCCGCCCGTCGCCTGTGCATTCAGACCCCGTTGCCAGTTTGCCTTCGACCGCTGCGGCAGGGAAGTGCCGAACCGGACATGGCGGGGTGCCGGTCATGATGTCGCATGCTTTCTTGACAAACCGCCAGCCACCGGAACCAATGCCTGATCCCGTTCCTTCCGATGACACCCTGCTCAGGGTGGAAGGCCTCAAGGTCTATTTCCCGGTCTATGCCGGCGTGTTCAGGAAGAAGGTCGCCGAAATCCGGGCAGTCGACAATGTCTCCTTCGAAATCAGGAATGGCGAAACGCTGGGGCTGGTCGGCGAGTCGGGCTGCGGAAAGACCACGACCGGGCGCGCAATCCTGCGACTCACGGACATCACCGATGGCAGCATCCATGTCGGCGACACCGATATTGCCACCGCTCCGGGCAACGTCCTGCGACAGTTCCGGCCGCTGATGCAGATGATCTTCCAGGATCCGCAGGCCAGCCTGAACCCGCGGATGACGGTCGCCGAAATCATTGCCGAACCGCTTTTCGAACACCGGAAGGATACTGCCGGCGACCGGATGACGAAGGTCTATGACCTCATGGAATCGGTGGGGCTCAACAAGGATTATGCGAACCGGTATCCGCACGAGTTTTCCGGCGGTCAACGGCAGCGGATCGGAATTGCCCGGGCGCTGGCGCTCAACCCGCAGCTGATCATCTGCGACGAACCGATTGCCGCACTCGACGTTTCGATCCAGGCCCAGGTTGTCAACCTGCTGGAGGATTTGCAGGACCGGTTCAAGCTGACCTACCTGTTCATCAGCCATGATCTGGGGATGGTCCGGCACATTGCCGACAGGGTTGCGGTGATGTATCTCGGCACGATTGTCGAACTGGCATCACGCCATGAACTCTACAGTGACCCGAAGCATCCCTATACCGAGGCATTGCTGTCGGCGGTTCCCGAGGCAGACCCGGTCGTGGAGCGAAGCCGGCAGCGGATCATCCTGAAAGGCGATGTGCCATCGCCGGCCAATGCCCCCGACGGATGCGTGTTCTGCACCCGATGCCCCAGGGTGACGGATCTTTGCCGGCAAGTCAGGCCCGACTTCGCAAGGGTCGGCCCGGATCGTTTCGCGGCCTGCCACCTGGTGGACCCGGACGAAACCATGCCGCAACCCCCGTTGCGGCCCCATTCCAACAACAATTCAAAGGAGATCAGTTCGTGAAGCACTTTTCATTTTCCGCCGCGGCACTTGCCACCGGCGCCATGCTGTTTGCGGCCGCCGCCCAGGCCGAGCGCGGGTCTGACGGTCATGTCAGCATCATCTACTGGCAGGCCCCGTCAATCCTGAACCCCTACCTGTCAGGTGGCACCAAGGACCTGGAAGCCTCGTCACTTGTCCTGGAGCCGCTCGGACGGCATGATTCCAAGGGCAACCTCATTGCCTGGCTGGCTGAATCGGTGCCGACCGTCGACAATGGTGGCGTATCGGCAGATCTGACATCGATAACCTGGAAACTGAAGGACGGGCTCAACTGGTCTGACGGAACTCCGGTGACGTCGGCAGATGTCGTCTTTTCCGCCGAATACTGCATGCACCCGGAAGGAGGCTGTGCGCAATTGTCGAACTTCGCCGATGTCGAGTCGGTCGAAGCGGTTGACGACCTGACGGTCAAGATCGGTTTCTCGGTTGCCAAACCCTATCCGTACAACGTGTTTGTCGGCGCACAATCGCCAATTCTCCAGAAGGCGCAGTTCCAGGATTGCCTGGGAGCACGGGCACCGGAATGCACCGACGAGAATTTCAATCCGATCGGAACCGGTCCGTTCCGGGTCGTCGATTTTCGTCCCAATGACGTGATCTCGATGGAGGCAAACGCCAACTATCGGGATCCTGACAAACCGGCATTCGCTACCCTGACATTCAAGGGCGGTGGCGATGCGGCATCGGCCGGCAGGGCGGTGCTTGAAACCGGCGAATTCGATTACGCGTGGAACCTCCAGCTGGCACCTGATGTCCTGATGAACATGGAGGAGGCCGGCAAGGGCAAGGTGGTATCGGCCTTCGGAACCCTGGTCGAGAGAATCATGGTAAACCTCACCAATCCGGACCCGGCACTGGGCGATGAGCGTTCAACACGCATGCATCCGCATCCGGCCCTGACCGACATCAGTGTCCGGAAGGCGCTGTCAATGGCGGTCGACCGGGATTTGCTGGTCGAAATCGGATATGGTCAGGCTGGCCGCCCGACCTGCAACGTCGTTCCGGCGCCGGAAATCTATGCTTCCACCGCCAATGACGGCTGCCTCGTGCAGGATATCGATGCTGCAAACGCGCTTCTTGACGAGGCCGGCTGGATCCGGGGTTCGGACGGAGTTCGCGAGAAGGACGGAGTCCGTCTCTCGTTTCTCTACCAGACATCGACCAACGCGGTTCGGCAGGATTTCCAGGCACTGATCAAGCAGTGGTGGTCCGAAATCGGCGTGGAAACCGAATTGCGCAATATCAGCGCCTCGGTGTTCTTCGGCAGCGACCCGGGAAGCCCGGACACCTACCAGAAGTTCTATGCCGATGTCGAAATGTATGCCAACAACTTCGAGGGTGCCGACCCGGAAGCCTATCTCGGCAACTGGCACTGCAACGAGAATCCCCGCCCGGAAACCCAGTGGCAGGGTGCCAACATGCCGCGCTACTGCTCCGAGGAGTATGATGCGATGCTCGCCGAGATGGCCGGAACCGGCGACATTGCCGAACGTGCGAGGCTGGGCAAAGCCATGAATGACATGCTCATGCAGGCATACGTCATGATTCCGCTGGTCCATCGCGGCCGGGTATCCGCCCATTCCGTCACCCTGGGCGGTGTCGCGCTCAATACCTGGGATTCCGAGCTATGGAACGCGGCCGACTGGCACCGCACCCAGTAGAACACTTCCGGAAGAGGCCCGGCCCGGCCGGGCCTCTTTTCAACCTCGACAGGATTTCGGCGCAGGGCAGCAGGCAAGATGTTTCACTACACGATTCGCAGATTGCTGTTTGCAATTCCGACCCTGTTGCTGATCAGCCTGATCCTGTTCCTGCTGCTCGACTTCGCGCCGGGCGATCCGACCGCGAATCTGCCGCTGACAATTCCACCGGAGGTAAAGGCAAAGATCAGGGAATCGCTTGGCCTGGGCGAGCCGCTCCATATTCGCTACCTGCTCTGGCTTCAGCAGTTTTTCGTCAACGAGCCGCTGCACCTGCTGTCGGAAATGACCGGGTGGGATCTTTCCGGCGACCGCCAGCGTGTCATTTCCTGGCAGACCCGTTCGCCGGTTGTCGACATCGTGGTCCAGCGCATGCCGCAGACCCTGTGGGTGGTCGGCCTTTCCTACGTGTTCGGGATCATCATCGCACTGCCGATCGGGATCTACTCGGCCTACCGGCAGTACAGCTGGTTCGACCAGATCGGCACATTCGTGTCGATGGTCGGGTTTTCGGTGCCGACCTTCTTTACCGGCGTGCTGCTGATCGTCATCTTCTCGGTCCAGCTTGGCTGGCTGCCAAGCATCTATGACACCACCCTCGTCGTCGACAGCTGGAGCAGTTTCCTGGCCCAGATTCGACAGATGATCCTGCCGGTATCGGTGCTCGCCCTCTACAACGCAGCCCAGATCAGCCGGTTCATGCGGGCCTCGATGCTCGACAATCTCAATCTCGACTATGTCCGGACGGCCCGTTCGAAGGGTCTGGCCGAGCGTACGGTAATCCTGGTCCATGTGCTCCGGAATTCGATGATCCCGGTGGTGACCGTCATCGCCCTGGGTGTTCCGTCGATATTTGGCGGCGCCATCATTACCGAGCAGATCTTCAAGGTGAACGGGCTCGGTCAATTGCTGATCATTGCCATCGAGGCCAATGACATCCCGATGGTGCAGTCCCTGTCATTCATCTTCGCGGTGCTGATCGTGCTGTTCAACCTGATTGCCGACATTCTCTACGGCATCCTTGATCCGAGGATCAGATATGACTGATCTGGCGGAGTTCTCGGCGCCGCAACGATCGCACTGGCGGGATGTCTGGGTGCAGTTCAAGTCGCACCGCGGTGCGCTGGTCGGTGGCTGCTTCTTTGTCTTCGTGCTGTTCGGCGTGACCATCGGCCCGACGATCTGGACCATCGATCCGCAATATATCGACATCCGGGCGCGCAATTCCGGGATCACCCTCGCCCATCCGCTCGGCACCGACCAACTCGGCCGGGATACGCTGGCCAGGGTCATGGCCGGAGGCCGGACATCGGTTGCCGTTGGAATGACCGCAATGCTGCTGTCGCTGGTGCTTGGCACCGCGGTCGGTGTCGTCGCCGGCTTCTTTCGCCGCCTGGACGGACCGTTGATGCGGTTGACCGACCTTTTCCTGGCCCTGCCGATCCTTCCGCTGCTGCTGGTCATCATCTTGCTGTTTCGTGACGCGCTGCGATCGGCATTCGGCCCCGAGACCGGGATCTTCATCCTGATCGTGGTGGTCATCGGCATTACCAGCTGGATGCAGACTGCCCGGATCGTCCGCGGCGACGTTCTGGCCATCAAGGAACGTGAATTCGTATTGGCTGCCCGATCGATCGGCACCCCGCCAAAGCGGCTGATCTGGCGGCATGTCCTGCCGAACGTGATGTCACCGATCATGGTCTCGGCCACCCTCGGCATTGCCACCGCCATCATCACCGAATCGGCACTGTCATTCCTCGGTCTCGGTTTTCCATCCGATTTTCCGACCTGGGGACGGTTGCTCTTCGATGCAACCGACTACATCCAGCAATATCCCGAGCGGGTGATCTGGCCCGGCCTGGCGATTTCCCTCACCGTCCTTTCCGTCAACTATGTAGGGGACGGGCTTCGGGACGCCCTTGATCCGAGGATTCGCAAGCGATAGCGAACAGGGAGCGGGTGGCGACAACATTTCCCCGCCGACGGCGGCGATGATCTTGAAATCGGCGCCGCCAGGCTCCATTATAGACTGCATGACTTGGCTCGGTCACGAGCAGCTGAGAGACCCGGAGATTTCTGATGAGACAAACCCAAACCATACGGCGCGGTTTTTCCGCCACAACCGATGTCAGGATTGACGAGGGCCTGCGCGCCCACATGAACAAGGTCTATGGCCTGATGTCGCTGGCGATGGTGATCACCGGCCTGGTCGCATATGTCGTGGGCAACAACGACCAGATGCTCCTCGCAATCTACAGCACACCGCTGCAATGGGTGGTGATGCTGGCGCCGCTTGGCGTCGTGTTCTTCCTCAGCGCATCCATCAACAGGCTGAGCTACGCCACCGCCCAGATTGTCTTCTGGGGATTCGCGGCCCTCATGGGCCTGTCGATATCCTACATCTTCAGTGTGTATACCGGCTATGCCATCGCCCAGACCTTCCTGATCACCGCGATCGCCTTCGCCGGGTTGAGCCTGGTCGGTTATACCACCAAGAAGAATCTCAGCGGCATGGGTTCATTCCTGATCATGGGGCTGATCGGGATCATCCTCGCCGCAATCGTCAACATCTTCCTGGGATCACCGGCGATTGCCTTCGCAATTTCAACGCTCGGGGTGCTGATCTTTGCCGGCCTGACCGCCTATGACACCCAGCGCATCAAGAACACCTATATCGAGATGGCCAGCACCGGTCAGACGGCATGGCTCGGCAAGGCGGCGCTGATGGGCGCTCTGAGCCTGTATCTCGATTTCCTGAACCTGTTCCTGTTGCTGCTGCAACTCTTCGGCTCACGGGAATAGCCAGGCAACGGACTTCGCGAAAAAGGCCGGCACAAGCCGGCCTTTTTCTTTCCGGTCACATCACCAGCTTCCCGCGAAATGCAGGCACGGGATGTCGATCATCGAGCGGCACGGCCATGGTGCCGGCGCTGAAGGCTACTTGATCTTGCCTTCCTTGTACTCGACATGCTTGCGGGCAATCGGGTCGTATTTTCGAACCGTCATCTTCTCGGGCATGGTCCGGGAATTCTTGCGGGTGACATAGAAATGCCCGGTTCCCGCTGTCGAGGTCAGCCGGATCTTGATCGTTGCGGGTTTTGCCATCGGATAGTCTCCGTCGCGTGCTGGTCACGGTTCCCGGCGGACCCGCAGGGTCCGCGCATCATCCCCCACGCAACTAGCTTCCATTCCCGGATTGTCAATCGAAAACCGCCCACCATCGCCGTGGCAACAGGTGATTGGCCGGCATGTCGTGCGGATGGCCTGTAAGCCGGATTCTGTCTGGAAGGCGCCGCCTTCCTCGATGGCCATTCATCTGGCCGGCACGTTGCCGCGCCGGTCTTGCTGCCTACCCGGGCCGACATGTCCAAGGCCGACATGCGGATCAACCGCTCGCGACCCCTATTCGGCATTGCTCCCGGTGGGGCTTGCCCTGCCACCGCCGTTGCCGGCAGTGCGGTGGTCTCTTACACCACCGTTTCACCCTTGCCTGCGTCCAGGCGGTCTGTTCTCTGTGGCGCTATCCCTCGGGTCTCCCCGGCCGGGAATTACCCGGCACCGCTGCCTTGTGGAGTCCGGACTTTCCTCGCGGCGAACCGCGCGACCATCCAGCCATCCGCACGGGATGGAAGGTAGTTTGCCGCCCCACCGCCGTCAACAGATTGTCCGCCAGGCCAGGCAGATTGCTCCTGAAGAACCGCCGACCTGACCGGTGGCACCAGCGACAGCCTCACTGCTTCTGACACGCCATGGGCAACACTCCGGCCCAAGGTCCTGGCGGGAGACGGTTCACTGGAAAGTCCGGTGACACTGGTATGGCAGAAGAGAGGAATCGAGGAAAGAGAGGTTGTACATGTTGCGGGCGTTCTCCCTCCTGTTACTGGAGCCGGGAAAGAGGAGATCCGTCATGGCCGCGCTCGCTGTGGTCAAGCTTGCCACGCGCGCCTTCGATGCGCAGTTCGTGGAGTCCGGCGATAACGTCGTCCGGGACCGGGGCCTGCCCGGCTTTGACGTCCAGACCCATGCCTCGGGGCACAAGGTCTGGTGCATCAAGACGCTCATGCCGAAGCATGTCGCGCTCTGCCGCTACGGGGATGTGACACCCTTCACGTTGTAGGAGGGCTAAACCGGATTTCACCGACCCCTCGTCCGGGCCGGGTGTCCGGCGACATGTATCCGTTCGAGAGCAAGTTCTTGACCGACTCGTCGGGGCACCGGATGCACTTCGTCGACGAAGGCGAGCCGATCGTGTTCGTGCATGGCAACCCGGACTGGTCGTTCGAATTCCGTCATGCGATCCGGGAGCTTCGCTCGGAGTTCCGCCGCGTCGCGCCGGACCATGTCGGCTTCGGCCTGTCGTCGCGCAGCAGTCGAATCGAGGATCATCATCCGGAGGGCCACGGACACCGGTTCGCCGCCCTGCCCGATCATCTCGAACTTAGCAACATCACGCTCTTCATGGTCGACCGGGGCAGGCCGATCGGCCTTGACTTCGCACGCAGGAATCCGGAACGCGTCCGGCGCCTCGTCATCGCGAACACCTGGTGCTGGCCGATTGGCGACGACTTCCACTTCAAGGCGTTCAGCTTCCTGATGTCGAACTGGATCGGCCAGTATCTGGTTCGGCATCACGACACATTCGTGAACAAGGTGATGCCAAAGGCGATGGGGGACCGGAGCGTCCTGACGCCGGAGATCATGGCACATGGCCGCAATGCGCAACCGTCGCCCGATGCGCGGGCGACTGGCTGTGCTCGATCCGGGGCGATCGCGCGGCCTTCGCCGACAAGCCGGCACTCCTGCTGTGGGGCCTGAAGGACATTGCGTTCCGAAGGAAGGAATTCGAACGGTGAAAGTCCACGCTACCGGACCACGAACTGCACGAATTCGCGGAATGCGGGCACTTTCTCGCGGAAGACGCGCCTGACGGGGTCGTGTCGGCGCTCCGCGCTTTCATGGGGCAGGCGACACTTCGACCCGACGAGCGAGAAGGCTGACTGACGAGTGGGGTGGGGGCAGCGAGATCCATCCGCAATACCTTCAGACCCACAAGACCTGCCATCCGACACCTGGCCAGTTTCAACCGTTGGCCGGGACATTACCTTCGAATGGACTGGTGCGTGCTACAATTCTCGCAGCAAACCAATGGCGGCGATGAGCGGCATCGCGCGCAAGCTGTCACCGAAGGGAATGTCCCGGTCGCCCGCATAGACCAGTATCTTCCGGTCGGCATTGATGTCTTCGACCGCCAGGTGGAAGCCACGCGACACCCTGGGGACAGTGCTGCGCTTTATCTCGATCGCCCAGGTCTTGCCTCCCGGAAGCCGCAGCACAAGGTCAAGTTCGGCCCCTGCTGCAGTCCGGTAAAAACAGGGTTCGGTTCCGGCTGGTGCCACTGCGACAAGGGTCTCGATGCAAAACCCCTCCCAACTTCCGCCAGTCACGGGATGCCCGAGCAGGCTCTCCATCGAATCAAGCCCGAGCAGGGCATGCACGAGACCGCTGTCCCTGACGAACACCTTCGGGGATTTGACAAGGCGTTTGCCAACGTTCTCGTGCCAGGGCTGCAGGCGCCGCACCAGCATCAGGTCGACGAGCAGGTCGAGGTAACGTCCTGCCGTCTGGCCGGACACGCCCAGGCCCCCGGCAAGCGCGGCGGCGTTCAGCAAACCACCCTGCGCATGTGCCAGCATCGTCCAGAAGCGGCGGAGCGTGGTTGCCGGAATGCGTGGTCCAAGAGCAGGAATGTCACGCTCGATGTAACTGCGCAGGAAATCCTCTCTCCAACTCATGCTGGCCCTGTCGCCATCCGCCTGGAAGCTGTCGGGGAAACCGCCACGCAGCCAGAGATCGTTCAACCGGTCCCCACCTACGTCATCCAGCAACAGAGGCGGCATCTCGATGTAGCGAACTCGACCGGCGAGAGATTCTGCCGATTGATGGAGCAGGGCATTCGACGCCGATCCGAGCAGCAGGAACTGCCCCGTGCGAGACCCCTTGCGCCGTCGCATGTCGATCTGTCCGCGAATGTTCCTGAACAAGCCCGGCATCTGCTGAACTTCATCCAGAATCACGAGACGACCAACCTGTTCATCCAGGTAGAGATCAGGCTCTGCCAGGATTTGCCGATCCGCGTGGCGCTCGAGATCAAGATATACGGATGGACGCTGCTCCGCTATCTCCAGCGCAAGCGTGGTCTTCCCGACCTGCCGGGGGCCCAGGAGGACAACGGCCGCCTGACCCTCAAGCGCGGTTATCACGCCTTGACTGGTTTGACGCTGATACATACCTTGAAATTACTCCATAGAATGGAAGATATGCAAGGTAGTTTGTTCATGTCAGCAGCCCAACTCGCCCCGGAATACGACAACGACCTTGTCCGGCACCGCCAACCAACGTGGCCGGGAACCACGGTCGGAGTGATGGCGTAGCCCGGGCCGGATCGGGGGCTGCCTCACGCCTCCTCGATACAGGGAAATCGCCCGGAGTGCTGGCCGGTTCAGGTTGACGGGAAGCGGTCGGCCAGGTCGAGGATGCCGGCCATGTCGGCATCCGCAAGCGGGCCGCGTCCCCAGGGGCGGAAACGCTGGCGATAGACCTCAAGCAGCGCCTCCGGACATCCGGTCTGGCGGCCACCGGCCAGCTGCGGATATCCGAACCGCGCCGCGGCCCGGCCGAACCGGCCGGCATCCGGTGCAACTCCTGCAGCCGGGCGGGGCCAGACCGAGAGGCCCTGAAGGGCCAGGCGCCGCCAGTCAAAACGCCGGCCCGGATCGGACTTGCGCTCCGGTGCCATGTCCGAATGCCCGATCACCCCCTGCGGTGGAATGCGCCAACGGCGCATGACCGACTGCAGGAGCCGCTCCAGCATCGTCATCTGGGCTTCGGCATATGGCCGGTCGCCGGGGTTGGCGATCTCGATGCCCAGCGAACGGGAATTCACATCCGGCCGGCCTCCCCACTCGCCATTGCCGGCGTGCCAGGCCCGCATGCGCTCGTCAACCAGGCGAAAGACACGTCCGGCCTCGTCGACAAGGTAGTGGGCTGAGACCTCGAATTCCTCCGTGCACAGACGATGAAGCGCCGCTTCGGTGCAGTCCATCCCGGTGTAATGGAGCACGATGAGGGATGGCGAGGCGCCGCCCCTTCTCGGCCCGAAATTCGGTGACGGCCGATCGATGAACGACAAGCCGTCCTCCTGCCCTACAGCATGCGTCGATAGATGTTCGGGGTCCATCCGCAGACAAATCCATCACCATCCGGATCAAGCCCGATCGCATCGGTTGCCGGACCGCCGGCATCGAGGAAGGCAACCTGTGCCGAATACGGATCCGGGTATTGTCCGCACCGTTTGCGGACCATGCGCCGGGTCGGCTTGAACCAGGGACGCTCATAGACCTTCGAGCCGACACCGTGCGAAACGCTCAAGGCATATCTGGCCACGCTTGAACTTCCTGGCTGCGGCGGAAGATCGGTTGGCTGGTAGACAATCAGGGATTGCCGACTTTGCTCCCGGCGGGCCGCTGCCGTCTCGATCGACTCGCGGGCGGACACCCATTCGAAATCCTGTGAATCGGCCAGTGGATTCGAATCCGATCTGTCCTCGAGGCGAACGGCCAACTCGACGCCACCATCATCTTCCCCGGTCGTCGGAGCTTCGTCAACGACCGCCGCAACGACCGCCGAGGCTCCCGGATACTGTCCGGCATTCGGTGAGAATGTTCGCACGACACCGGCTGGGCCCGGCTCGACAGCTGCCGGTTCGGCTGACTGTTCCTCCGGTCCGGTAATTGCCCTAGCCTGCCGATACCTGGACATGACCTCGACATGGAGCGGGTTTTCGTCCTTCGGCTCCGGTGTCACCACCGCTGCCAGCTGCGCGACGTCCTCAACCGGCGGAGATGGGTTCTCCGCTACAGTGTCCATGCTTGATTCCGTACACCCGACGAGCATCGCCGCGGCAACGAAGCCCAGGATCATTCGGAGACCGGCTGCACATTTCTGGATTGCCATTTTCTACCACCATTTTTCCGGTTTCCCTTCGAAACCGACTGCCCGTTCCAGTGCGTATGCGCAGTTCAGCAACTGCCCCTCCTCCCACGGCCGGCCGATCAGCTGCAATCCGAGCGGCAGGCCCCTGGAGTCAAGTCCCGAAGGCACCGATATACCGGGCAGACCAGCCAGATTGACCGTGACTGTAAAAATGTCGTTGAGATACATTCGGACCGGGTCGTCATCCGTGATCTCGCCGACGCGGAACGCCGAATTCGGCGTTGCCGGTGTCAGGATCGTGTCGATCCCGGCGGCGAATGCATTCTCAAAATCCCTCCGGATCAGCGTCCTGACCCGTTGTGCCTGCCTGTAATATGCCTCGTAGAACCCCTGTGACAACACGTACGCACCAACCATAACGCGTCGCTTGACCTCGGGACCGAACCCTTCTGACCTGGTCTTCTCGTACATCTCGACGATGCCGTCGCCTTGGTCCAGCTTCGCCCGGTAACCATACCTGACTCCGTCGTAACGTGCAAGATTTGACGAGGCCTCTGCCGGTGCGACCACGTAATAGGCCGGCAATGCATACGAGGTATGCGGCAGCGAGATATCGACAATCTCCGCCCCGGCATCCTCCAGCATGCGCGCTCCATCCTGCCACAGGGCATTGATTTCCTCCGGCGTGCCCTCGATCATGTATTCCCCGGGAATGCCGATGCGCATTCCCCGAATATCGCCAGTGAGGAATGATTCGAAATCCGGAACCGGTTGCCGGGCCGAGGTCGAATCCCGCGGGTCATGACCGGCCATCACCGTCAGCATGATGGCAGAATCGCGGACGGACTTGGTCATCGGTCCAGCCTGGTCAAGCGACGACGCGAAGGCGACGATTCCCCAGCGGGAACATCTTCCATAGGTCGGCTTGATGCCGACGATCCCGGTAAATGCCGCTGGCTGGCGGATCGAGCCGCCGGTATCCGTTCCGATTGACCCCAGGCACAGATCGGCGGCAACTGCAGTGGCGGAACCACCGGAGGACCCGCCTGGCGACCGGTCCTCCCGCGAGCCGGTGGCGCGCCAGGGGTTGATGGTCGGACCGTGGATGGTGTGCTCGGTGGAGGATCCCATTGCAAACTCGTCCATGTTGAGTTTGCCAAGCATGACCGCCCCGGCATCCCGAAGATTTGCGGTTACCGTGGATTCATAGCCGGGCTTGAATCCGTCGAGGATCCGCGAGGCAGCCTGGGTGGGGACCCCGAGCGTGCAGAACAGGTCCTTGATCCCGATCGGGATGCCGCACATCGGCCCGGCCCCCCCGTCGGCCAGCCTCTGATCGGATTTGTCTGCCCGCTCCACGGACAGTTCGGCCGACAGGTGGCAGAACGCGTTGAGCCGGCCTGCCGATTCGATTTTCCGGATGCAGCACTCGGTCAGTTCACGCGAGGAAAACTCGCCGCTCCGCAATCCCCGGGCGGCGTCGGCAATGGTCAGCCTGTTCAGGTCCGGGGTCATTCGACAACCTTCGGAACGGCGAAGAATCCCTGCCTGGCCTCCGGCGCGTTGGCCAGGATGCGGTCACGGTCGGTCTCGACCCGGACCTGGTCCGGCCGCCTCCCGAGTTCCATGGGCGTCACGGTCGACATCGCCTCGACGCCTTCGACATCCACATCGCCGAGCCGCTCCATGAATTCCAGGATCGACGAGAGTTCGCGGGCAATTGCCGGCAACTCCTGTTCATCGACCCTGATCCGCGCCAGATGCGCGGTCCGTCGGGCGGTTTCCAGATCAATGGACATTGTTCATCCTCTCAACTCCGGCTCCCGCTGCCGGGTGCATCCATCGCCGCCTGTTCGATCCTGCTCCGCATCACCATGATCATCCAGGACAGCATGATCGAATTGAGCACATGCCACATGGCGTGGGTGCCTGTCGGAATCAGGTCGCAAAGCGGCTGGTCTGCGATACGAAATCCGATGGAGATTACAAGTGTTGTTCCACCAAGCGCCAGGCCGGAGCCGGTATCAGGATATCTTCTCCATGCCAGTCCGGCATAGATGAATATCAGCACCGCGATGGAGCCATAACCGGCAGACTCGCCAATTCCGGGCATGATGGCACCGATTGCCCATGTGGCAGCCGGCGCATAGGCGAAGAACAGCAATGTCATTGCCAGTGCCGGAGTGACCCTCAGCCCGAGACAGTGGCGATTGGCCAGGTAGAGGAAGTAGAGAACGAAGGCGGCAATGGGTATCACGTCGGCAAGCGCAGCCCATCTGGTTGCAAAGGTGTGAAACAGGAAGGATCCGGCCCCGATCGCCGCCAGGATGATTACGAGCACCCGGGCCTGCAGGTCCCTCCCCTTCGACAGCCGACTCCACACCACCGCCGCGCCGATGATGAAGGCCAGGTTGGTCAGCGCATTGAGCGGTTCGCCCCAGAAGCCGGGCTCGACCCGTTCACAATAGCCGTCGACGTAGCTGGTCCAGCTGTTCATGGATGGTTCCGATTACCCGGCATGTCCGCCTGGCCGCACCGGCAGCCCGAACTCCGGATTTTGGCAGTTGGTGGCGACCGAATACTGCCACCTTTCTCCGGCGACAACCGTCAATCGGGATTGCCCACTCGCAGCCCGCGTCATTGTCGTCACGAATCCGGCATTTCCCTTTCATGACTGACCGACAACTCGCCCCCTGCAGTCACCGGCCCTGCCCTTCATTCTTCTTCCGCAATGCCGAAAAGAACTGCCTGAGCAGGGCGGTCGACTCGCCCTCACCGATTCCCGAAATGACTTCCGGCCGGTGGTGGGTCTCGGCGTGCTCGAAGATTCGGCCGCCATGCTCGACACCACCCGATTTCGGGTCGGAGGCTCCGAATACCAGCCGTGCCAGCCTTGCATGGGCAATCGCCGCCGCACACATTGCGCATGGCTCGAGCGTCACGTGAATCGTGCAACCGGTCAGCCTGAAATCCCGGCCCGCCTGACAGGCAAGCCGGATGGCCAGGATTTCGGCATGTGCCGTCGGGTCCTGCAACTCGCGAATTCGATTGCCGGCCGAGGCAATCAGGACACCGTCCATCCCGGAAATTGCCGCGCCGACCGGTACCTCGCCGCGGGCCCCGGCGCGCCGGGCCTCGTCGAGCGCCACCAGCATCTGCGACCTGAATGGTCCGCCCCGCCCATCTCTTGCATTCCTCGACATGACCCGCCGACCCTGCGCGAACTCTGCACGGTTAAACTGCCGTCAATTCCACCGCCATGCAAATCCATCATGATCCTTTCGGCCGCATTGGCCAATTCCCGGAGCGGACCCGGGCAGCTTGCCAATGAGCGCGCAATGATGCGAGAAGCCAATGCCGGAGGCGGTGCCGGGTCAGTGAGAAGTGAGCAGGCGGGTATCCGGTGGCGGAGGTGTCTCATCCTGGCCCCCGGAATGGTGGCCCGGGGCTGGTATGGTCATTGCCTGCCTTTCGGCCATCTCGTGTGCGGGCTGCCGTTTGACGGCAAACGGGCCGGGCTCGCCTTCCGGAGCTACGGCGAAAGGTCAGGATTGTTTCATGAGCAGCGAACGGATTGCCAAGGTCATTGCCCGGGCCGGACTGGCCTCCAGGCGTGGAGCCGAGCAATTGATCCTGTCGGGGCGGGTGGCGGTCAACGGGGCGGCCATCGGCAGTCCGGCGCTGAACGTGACCGCTGACGATTCGATCTCGGTAGATGGCCAGGTGCTTCCCGGGAGGGAGCCAGTCAGGTTGTGGCGATTGCACAAGCCGACCGGAATCGTCACCACCAGCCGGGACGAGAAGGGTCGCCGTACCGTTGTCGACATCCTCCCCGATCATCTTCCGAGAGTGATGACCGTCGGTCGGCTCGACCTGAATTCGGAAGGGCTGCTGTTGCTGACCAATGACGGGGAGATGCAGCGCTGGCTCGAGCATCCGGAAACCGGCTGGTCACGAAAATACCGGGCCAGGGTGCGTGGAACAGCCTCCGAGCGGGCATTGCAGCAATTGCGGGACGGTGTTGAGGAAGGCGGCGAACTGCTCGGTCCGATGAAGGCAGTTCTGGACCGGCAATTGACATCCAACGCCTGGATCACCGTCGAGTTGCGCAGCGGAAAGAACAGGGAGGTCCGGCGGGCACTGGAAGCGGTTGGCCTTGTTGTCAGCCGGCTGATCAGGATTTCATTCGGACCCCTGATCCTGGGTAATCTGGCGCCGGGAAAGGTCCAGGAGGTGAAATCCGGAACTCTTCGAAGGCAGCTCTCCGGCTTTCCGAAATTCGGATCACCGGGAAAGGGGTGATCTGCCCGGCGCGGCGGATGGTCGCCTGCCATCCGGGGGCATCTCGCTCGGCCCTGGCCAATCGACCGGATCAACACATGACCTGGAGCAACCCTCCCGTCTCCACGCCAGGGATCCATTGCACATGGGCCCTGGCAGCAGCATGCTCCACATTCCTTGAGATTTGGACCGAATTGATGACCGGTGGAGAAGGCGGCCACATCCTTGTCCGGCAATCCTGTCAACTGACCCGCACAAGAGTTGATCTGCTTGCGACAAGTTCGGCTTCTTCCGGGTCCCGGGCCGAATTCCCGTCGAGATATGCCGGATGGTATTCCTCCGGGCCGTCGATCGCTTGCAGGAACTTCGCGTGGCCCCCAGGGTCTTTCAATGGTACACTGTTGACTCGACGTTGGCATAGTCTCGCATGGCCCGGTAGTTTTCGACGAAGAGTGACAGGATGAGGTATCCTTCCCAGAGTTTGTGCGTTCCCGGCATGGGCTGGCGAGCAGACGGGATGAAGCCGGCGAGTCGCGCGGTGCCGACCGCGAACTCGGCGATCGCCTGGTCCGGGTCGGGCGGGCCGCGCTGTCTTCGATGGTTCGGCTTGGCCATGTGCACGGCGAGGACATGGATCTCGTCCAGGTGGACGATCGTTCTCGCCGGCGTGTCGGGCGCGCTCCGCGCGAGTCGTTCGACGGACATGACGGTGCAGGCGGTTATGGCGTCGAAGGCCAGGCACCTGCGCAAATCGTCGGCGGCATTCAGCCTGCGGTCCTTGATCCGCGTCCCGGTCTTCAGGGCCGCGAACCACTCCTCGATCAGCCATCTCTTCTCGTACCACCCGGCGATACGCAGCGCGTTCTGCGCCGTCGGCTCGCCCTCGGTGGTCAGGAGCAGCCAGTCGAGCGGTTTCTTTCCTTTCGGCGGGTCGGGCTCAAGCACGCGCACGGCGAGCATGCGCAGGGGGGCCGTGTCCTTCGGCAGGTCCTGAGGCGGGACGAGATCGACCAACCCGGCCCGCAGCTCGAGCTTCACGCCCTTGCGTCCCTTGCGCTTCCGGGGCCCGCCGCAGGCTTCGATGTCGATCCTCTTCACGGCGACGACATCAAGCCCGGCCGCGTGCTTGAGCAGCTCCTCCAGCCCGCCTTCCGCCGTGAGGACCCGCCGCCTGGCCGAACGGCTGGCGCGGACCAGAAGGCCGGCGCCGTCGGGAAGGTCGGCAGCGGCGCAGCCTTCCGACATGAGCGCCCAGATGTCGCCCTCCCGGTCGCAGAGGGCCACGACGCGGGTCCGCTCACAGGCGGCCGCCAGCTCGGCAGCCTTGCCGAGACCGTCCAGCCAGCGTCCGCTTTCCTCGCCTTCCACCGCCGTCCCTTTCTCCACCGGGCGGAAGTCGGCATCGAGATGGAAGACCCCCAGCGCGCAGCCGCCCTCGCTGAAGGCGACGCCGAAATGCGCCGCCAGCCCGGTGCTGCCGGATGCGCCGCCGCCGATGGGGGCAAGACCCTCCGTCGCCTTCAGCCCGCTGTAGTTCAGCACCGTCGTGTCCTGCACCGCGAGTACGACGGGCCGGCGGCGGCAGCGCTCGGTCATCGCCTCCTGGTGGGGCTCAAGAATGTCCTGCACGCCGACCCTCGGATTGGACAGGAACCTGTACGCCGCCTTCTGCTCCGCCTCGCCGGGAAAGATCACCGGAAGCGGCGCTCCGGGGCGCGCACACCAGGCCCCGCCCATCATCACCAGGCGTTCGCGCACGCGCCCGTCGCTGTGCCCGCTGCGTCCGTATTCGCGCTCCGCCCATGTCGGATCCTCCCTTGCCACGAGAGGCGGGCCGGCGCCGATCACCCGTTCCGGCTCACGCCCGAGTGCCTCCCGCCATCCCGCCGACAGCGGCTTCACATGCACCCGCGGCCCCTTGCCCGGCTTCGGCTCCCTGCAGCACGTCCAGCCCGCCGCCCGGTAGCTGAACCCCGTATGCGCCGGGCCCACATGGCTGCAGGCCAGGCACGGGCGGACACCGTAGCGCCCCTCCCGGTCATCGGCAACGCGGGAGGCGAGCAGGCAGAGCGCGAGCGAGGCAAGCCCGTGGACGCGCACCCCGGGAAGGATCAGGAACCGATCGTTGTCGACCACGCGCCCGATATTGGCGTCCCGCGCCGCCTGCGACCAGCCGATATGGAGGTCGCGCGCCTTGTGGTGCCAGGAGGCGGCGCCGACGGTGAAGCCGCCGAGGATGCCGTGTTCGGACGACCGGAGCCAGTAGCGGATGCGCCCGCCGGGACAGGCGGCGTCGCCCCCGGGATGGTGCGTGGCCATCATCGAGCGCGCCAGGCCCTTCTCCCCATCGGCGACCGGAGCCAGGTCGACTTCGCCAAGATCGTCGAGGGAGCATGACAGCACCCTGTCCGGGTAATCCGGCGACGGAGCCAGGGACCCCGCACCGATCGAACCCATCGGCAGGGCCTCCGGCAGAGGCAGGCCGAGGGCAGAGGACAGCTTCGGCAGAACGGCCCGGGCCGAGGCGAGGCACAGCTCCCCCTTCGCGTTCCGCCAGTCCTCGCGCTCGCAAAGCTCCCGAGCCAGGGAGGTCCGGGTGCAGTCCCCGGCTCCCAGCGTCGCCTTCAGCCAGAGGGCCGTGCCGGAAGCGTAATGTCGAAGACCGATTCTCATCGAACCAAGGCCAAAACGTCAATAACCTCGAGTCAACCGTGTCCTATTGAAAGGCCCGGGGCCCGCCGATTTCTTCAAGGGGACAGCTGCCGGCCTGGAGACAGGATACGGATAGCGCCGACCATCCGGTCGCCATGGTGATGGCCATGAATGCGGATCGGTTCTGCATGGACTGGCGACGAGACCGGGCAATCGGGAATTCTCTCTACCGGGTGCCGGACGTCACCCTGTGTGGCCATCATCCGGGACATCTTTCCGGGTCCGGGGCCTTGCAACCTGGCGGCATGGAACCGGGGCCAGGCACAGAGGCCGAGCAGACCTGCCGGCTGGCCGGGTGTCTCAATCGCGACAGCCCTGCGACGCCGCCGTAAAGTGCTTGTGAACCTCCCGAAATCAAACTACTTGTTCCGGCCCTGCATGCTGGACGGATCCGCTGCAACCAGTGTCACAAATCAGGACAGGGAGTCGTGGTAGCACCATTTTCATCCGTTCCTGTGGGCAACGCGCGGCAGGTCGTCATGCGGTCACTGCTCTGCCTGGCGGCATTGATCATGTTGTCGGGATGTTTTCCGGTCATGAATGAGTCGGTGCGGGAACGGCGGACCACGGTTTCGAGCTCGGCCGCCCGGAATTATTACGAAAAACTCGAAGTGCGGTTGGTCGAGAAGGGTCTGCTCAAGACCAATGGCGGTGCCGATGCCGGATTTGACGCGGCATCACTGGCCGGCAATTTCGAACGTATTGCGCTCTACGACGAATTCCAGATGCGCGGGCAGCGGCTGATCAGGACCAACCAGGCAACGCATATCCGCCGATGGGAACACCTGGTCGGGGTATCGATCGTCTTCGGTGATTCGGTCCCCGATGAGCTGCGGAAACGGGACACGGAATTCATCCTCGACTACCTCGATCACCTGGAGGGCATTATCGGACAGAGGATAGAAGTGACGGACGAGAATCCGAACTTCCACATCTTCGTTCTCAATGCCCAGGAGATTTACAATTTCCGCTCGCGCCGGCCGATAGCCGGAACGCCATCATTCGACCTGATCAGTGACCAGATTTCCAAGATGACGGTGGACACGTACTGCTCGGTGTTCACGGTGACCGACCAGGTTACCGATCACCGCTACGTGGCGGCAGTTGCCGTCATCAAGTCGGAACATCCCGACCTGCTTCGCCAGGCCTGCTACCACGAGGAAATCGCCCAGGGGTTGGGATTGACCAATGACAGCCGGGACGCCCGCCCGTCGATCTTCAATGACGATGACGAGTATGCCCTGCTGACCTTTCACGACGAGTTGCTGCTGCGCATGCTGTATTCCCCGGAAGTCAGGTCGGGCATGACCAGGTCCGAGGCCATGCCGGTCATCAACAGGCTTGCCCGCGACCTGCGTCCAGGCCAGTCGATCTGAAGCGGTTCCATGATCGTTTGCGGCGGCGAGGCGCTGATCGACATGATTCCCTGCCGGACGGGCGACGGGGCAACCTGTTTTTCCCCGCATGCCGGCGGAGCCGTTTTCAACACCGCCATTGCGCTGGGGCGCCTCGGTATGCCGACCGGCCTCGTTGCCGGCATTTCGTCCGACCTGTTCGGCTCGCAATTGCGGGACATCCTGGAGACGAGCAGGGTCTCGCTGGATCTCCTGGTCACCCGCGACCTTCCGACCACGCTCGCATTCGTGACCCTGAAAGACGGGCAGGCGCGATATGCATTCTACGACGAGAATACCGCCGGTGGCACGTTGACGGCGGATCTGCTGCCGGAGTTGCCGGCCCGGGTCGCGGCCATTTTCATCGGGGGAATCAGCCTGATCAACGAGCCATGCGGATCAGCGTTCGAAACCTTGGCAAGCCGGCATGCCGGCGATGCGGTCATCATGACCGATGCCAATATTCGCCCGTCCCTGGTCAGCGACGAGAGCGCCTACCGGAGGCGGCTCGGACGCCTGTCCCCGATGGCCGACATCGTGAAATTGTCAGACGAGGACATCGACTGGCTGGTCGAAGGCACCATGACGCCGGAGGAATATGCCCATCGGATACTCGGGACGGGAGCCCGGCTGGTCATCGTGACACGCGGCCCGGACGGCGCCACCGCCTATACCAGGGATCTCGCGGTCGGTTCGGTAACGGACCAGGCGGAGGTCATTGATACCGTGGGGGCAGGCGATGCCTTCAATGCCGGGATACTGACATCGCTTGCGCGGCAAGGTCTGCTTGCCAAGCCATTGATCGGGGAATTGTCGAAGCCGGCATTGGAGACGGCGCTTGAATTTGCCAATTCGGTTGCCGCGATCAGCGTCTCCCGTCAGGGCGCCGACCCTCCCTGGCTGAGCGAATTGCCTGCCAGCGCCCACTGACCCGAACCGGCTGCGGCCCACTGCCTTGGCCGGGCCTCGCCTTGCCGACACCGGGCGACAGGGCTACCGGCTGCTCCCGGTCTGCGCCAGGGTTGCCGGCAGGTCGAGCCCCTTTTCGGCCGCACATTCGATTGCTTCCGGATAGCCGGCATCGGCGTGGCGCATGACTCCGCTGGCCGGATCATTCCACAATACCCGGGACAACCGCGCCGCCGCGGCCTCGGTGCCGTCAGCGACGACCACCATGCCTGCATGCTGCGAAAATCCCATTCCCACACCGCCACCATGGTGAATGGAGACCCAGCTTGCACCCGAGGCCACATTGAGCATCGCATTGAGCAGCGGCCAGTCCGACACCACGTCGGAGCCGTCGCGCATCCCTTCGGTCTCCCGGTTCGGCGAGGCAACCGATCCGGAGTCAAGGTGATCGCGGCCAATGACGATCGGCGCCGACACCTCACCGCTGCGAACCATCTCGTTGAAGGCGAGGCCGAGCCGATGGCGGTCGCCGAGTCCAACCCAGCAGATGCGGGCCGGCAACCCCTGGAAGGCGATCCGCTTTCTGGCAAGATCAAGCCAGTTGGCCAGGTGGGTGTTGTCGGGGAGCAGTTCCTTGACCTTCTGGTCGGTCCGGTAGATGTCCTCCGGATTTCCCGACAGGGCAACCCATCGGAACGGGCCGACCCCGCGGCAGAAAAGCGGGCGAATGCATGCCGGGACGAAACCGGGAAAGCAGAACGCATCGGCAAATCCGGCTTCCAGCGCCACCTGCCTGATATTGTTGCCGTAATCGATGGTCGGAACGCCGGCCTGCGAGAATCCGGCCATCGCTTCCACGTGGACCCTGATCGACTCCCGTGCCGCCGCCTCGGCTTCGTCAGGGCGGTCCTGCCGACGCCGGCGCCATTCATCGAGTGTCCAGCCGGCGGGCAGGTAGCCGTTCAACGGGTCATGCGCCGATGTCTGGTCGGTGACCAGGTCAGGCCGAACGCCCCGCCGCAGCAATTCGGGCACGATGTCGGCAGCATTGCCGAGGAGGCCGACGGATCTTGCCTCGCCCTGCCTTGTCCACCGGTCGATCATGGCCAGCGCATCGTCCAGCGAGGTGGTGTATTCGTCGAGATATCCGGTCCGCAGGCGGAATTCGATCCGGGTCGGATCACACTCGACCGTCAGGCAGCAGGCCCCGGCCATGGAGGCGGCAAGGGGTTGTGCGCCACCCATTCCGCCAAGTCCGGCGGTCAGGATCCATCTGCCGCCGAGACTGCCGCCGTAATGTTGCCGCCCGGCCTCGACGAAGGTCTCGTAGGTCCCCTGAACGATCCCCTGGGAGCCGATATAGATCCACGAACCAGCCGTCATCTGGCCGAACATCATCAATCCCTTGCGGTCAAGTTCGTTGAACTTGGCCCAGTTCGCCCAGTGCGGAACGATGTTGGAATTCGCAATCAGCACCCGCGGTGCCAGCTTCTGGGTCCTGAAGATGCCGACCGGCTTTCCCGACTGGACCAGCAGGGTCTCCTCGTCACCCAGCCGTTGCAATGCCGAGAGTATCCGGTCGAATTCCGGCCAGTTCCGGGCGGCGCGGCCCAGCCCGCCATACACGATCAGCTCTTGCGGATTCTCGGCAACCTCCGGATCGAGATTGTTCTGAATCATCCGGAATGCGGCCTCGGTCTGCCAGCTTCGACATGACAGTTCGTCTCCGATCGGGGCCCTGACCCTTCGTTCATTGCTGATCTTGCTGTTCATCGCTCTTCCTCCAGCTTCGGGGCGCATCCGGGTGACAGCATTCCTTCCCTGACCCTGGCTCCAATCTCCCCGAGATCATCGGCCAGGTACCGATCCTTGCCAAGCGGCCTGACCACCTCCCTGACCCGTGCGACGAACTCCCGCAAGGGCGCGCTGGTCCGAAGCGGCGCCCGGAACTCGATTCCCTGGACTGCGCACAGGGATTCCATGCCGACCAGGCTTGACAGGTTGCCGGTCATTTCCAGCAACCGCCGGGCTGCATGACAGCTCATGGCGACATGATCCTCCTGGTTGGCCGAGGTTGGCGTGCTGTCGACCACCCGCGGGTTGGCCAGCGCCTTGTTCTCCGATGCAAGGGCGGCCGAGGCAATATCCAGGGCCATGTAGCCGGAATTGAGCCCGGGCTCGGGCGAAAGAAACGCCGGGAGGCCGAATGACATCGCCGGATCAACCAGCAATGCAATTCGCCGTTGGGCGATACTTCCGATCTCGGCCACGGCCATCGCCACCATGTCGGCGGCAAATCCGACAGGCTCGCCATGAAAGTTGCCCCCGGAGAGGATCCGTCCATCGGCCAGTATCACCGGGTTGTCGGTCACTGCCCCCGCCTCGGTCTTCAGGCTGCGTCCAGCCTGTCGCAGGACATCCAGCGCTGCCCCCAGCACCTGTGGCTGGCAACGAAGGCAGTAGGGATCCTGTACCCGCTCATCTCCCCGCCGATGACTCTCGCGGATTTGCGAGCCTTCCAGCAGGGTTCGCAGGGCAATCGCGGTCTCGATCTGGCCAGGATGACCGCGCAGTTCATGGATCTCGGAGTTGAAGGGGGCAGACGACCCCATCGCCGCATCGGTCGACAGCGCCCCGGTCACGATCGAACTGACCGCGAGCCGCCAGGCCTCGAACAGGCCGGACAGGCACAGCGCCGTCGATATCTGCGTGCCATTGAGCAGGGCCAGCCCTTCCTTCGCCGCCAGCACGACCGGCCTCAGCCCGACCCGGTCAAGCGCCGCGGCGGCGCTCATCTCGATACCACCGAGACGCGCCCTGCCCTCGCCGAGCATGACCGCCGCAATATGGGCAAGAGGCGCGAGGTCGCCGGAGGAGCCGACCGAACCCTTCTCCGGAACGACGGGAAGCACGCCACGCTCGAGCATGTCGGCCAGCCGGACCAGCAACTCCCACCGGACGCCGGATGCGCCACGGGCCAGCGACAGGATCTTCAGTGACATGGCCAGCCGGACCACGTGGTCCGGCAATTGCTGTCCGATTCCGGCACAATGGCTGAGAACCAGGTTTCTTTGCAGCAACTCGGTATCCCCCGAGGGAATCCTGACGGCGGCCAGCTTGCCGAAACCGGTATTGATGCCATAGACGGCCTCGTCTCCGGCAGCGGCGGCGGCCACGATCCGTGCACTGCGCTCGACCCCGCCTCTCCAGCTCGCATCCAGCTCGAGTACATCCCCGCCATGGATCTTCTCCAGCCCGGTCAGCGATACCCCGGACGGACAGATCAGCACGGCACACCGCCATTCAACCGCATCCGGATCGGGTTGATCCCGATATTCGCCGCCAACTCGGCGGGATGGCCGACATTCCAGACGGCAAGATCCGCCCGCTTTCCCGGGGAAATCGTCCCCAGCGATCCGTCGAGAGCCAGTGCCCGCGCCGCATTCCTGGTAACGCCGGCCAGTGCCTCCTCGGGCGTCAAGCCAAACAGGATGCATGACATGTTCATGGCCAGCAGCACCGAGAACAGCGGCGACGAGCCCGGATTGCCATCGGTGGCAACCGCGATCGGCACCGATGCGCCCCGCAACGCCTCCACCGGCGGGCGGGTTTTTTCGCCCAGCGTGTAGAATGCCCCCGGCAGCAGCACCGCGACGGTGTCAGCCCTGGCCATGGCAGCAATGCCGTCCCGGTCCAGGTATTCGAGATGGTCGGCCGACAATGCGCCATGGCCTGCCGCCAGCGCCGCGCCTCCCAGATTCGACAATTGTTCGCAGTGAAGCCTGACCGGCAAATCGAGGGAGGCCGCAACGTCAAACAGGCGCGAGATCTGTGCGGCATCAAAGGCAATGCCTTCAAGGAACCCGTCCACGAAATCCACCAGCCCCTGTTCATGGGCCTGAACCAGGCCTGGTATCGCTACCTCGTCAATATACGCATCCGGCCGGTTCCGGAATTCCGGCGGCACCGCGTGGGCGGCCAGCCAGGATGTGACAATCCTGACCTGGTCCCGGCGGTGGCCCAGCGCTCTTGCCGCCCGCAGCATCTTCAGCTCATCCTCGATCGAAAGCCCGTATCCCGACTTGATCTCCAGCGCCACGACGCCCTCGGCAATCAGCGAATCGAGGCGCGGCAGCGCAAGCTCGACCAGCTCATCCCCGGTTGCAGACCGTGTCGCACGCATGGTCGAGAGGATGCCGCCGCCCTGCCGGGCAATGTCGGCATAGCTGACGCCGCCGAGACGCATCTCGAATTCCCGGGCGCGACTGCCGGCAAACACGATATGGGTGTGACAGTCGATCAGCCCGGGTGTGACCAGCGACCCGTCAAGATCGATATCCGGTGCCGCCGAATACTCGGCCGGCAGCTCGGAGCGCGGTCCGACCCAGCCAATCAGTCCGTCGCAGATGCCGATCGCGCAATCCTGGACCAGCCCGTAGGGCGTGTCCCCTTCATCCATTGTCGCAGCATCGCAGCCGCGCAACACGGCAGTTGGCATTCCGGACACCCCGCCAGATAACACGTGACTGCCCTTGTCATAGGAGATTCCCCGACCCTCTGCCAGACCCGGAAATACCCTGTCGGCAATTGTCATCCAGGTGCCGTCATCCGGTTCGTCCCGGTCTCGTCGTTCTTCGGGCGGGTTCGAGATGCGTGCAGCGGATTGACCGCCGCCAGCTTCAGGGGGCTCCCGACCCTGCCTGCGGCCAGCCAGTCGCTGCCGGCCCCATGCGGCGTCAGGCCTGAAGAGGATGACGGCTGGCCACCGCGTGCCGGGCCGGATCCTTGATGCCACATTCTATCAGTGACTGCGCCTGCATCACGGCCAGCAGGTCTGGAATGCCCTGGCAGGACGTCGGGGCCCGGTTCCGGCCTGACACGGATTTTCCGCAGCACCAGCCGGTTTCCGCCACCCTGACATCCGGGTCATTGCCGGCACGTGTCATGCGCCATGAATGGGCAGGCCGTACGTCCGGTGCATGCTGCAGTCAGTTTCTACCGTGAATCACGAGGGGTTCTTGACAATGATCCATTGGCGATACCGGCTATCCGTCGAGTTGCAGGGAGCCAGCAGCAGGTCACGTGACATGAATGGGCCGGCCGTTCTGCTCGATTCGCCGACTGTCAGGCAGAGAGATTGGTCGGAGCCGGGTCGGAATTCCATGTCATCCTTGTCATAGTCAAAATCCTGGCCCGAAGACTCCCCGGCGCAATCCACCAAACCGAGGGTAACCCCGGGAGCGGCAGGCGAGAGCAACTCGGCGCACTTGCCGGCAAAGGTTGCCGAGATGATGCGCCTCGCGCCGCCATCATGCACAAACTGCACGTCTCCGCCGCGTGGCTTGCAGGAATGCGCGTGCAGCAATTCGCCGAGGCCCCGTCCCACGGTATCGATGCAATATCCGAGCCTGTCCTGCTCATCCAGGTTGTCTGCAAGGTAGATGACGGGTGCCGGAGTCCTGAGATCGGGCGGACCCGACTGACCCCAGGCCGCAACGCCCGCAAGCCCGGACAAGACGAAGCCGAGGAGGATATGGAAACCCGTTACCCACGGCTGCCGGATTGGTGACTTGGAAATACATGTTACCATGATTCTGGTTCCCGAGCCTCGCGACGACATTGGCACCGTCAACGTCCCTGGAGCGGCCGTCGGAATTTTCCGGTTGTTCACAGCGTGAACCGGATTGGCTGCATGACCTAACGACAACGGCTTGTCCCGTCAACCGGCAACTGCGCCGTGCCAGACCCATCGCCCCTGAAATCCCGGATTTCCAATTCCGCCGGTCCTGTCTCGTGACGGGTCGGGAAAACACCATGCGGCAGACCGATACCGGATCCGGGCACATGGGCGCCGCCCGCCATGATCTTCACCAGATGCCCGTGATCGCCCTTCCGTGCATCATTCCGGGAGGCGGGGCCCGCACCTTCATGCCGGATCACGGCCGGATCAGGGAGGGTTTCCGGTCCCGCGGGCGCCGCCCGCCCGGAAGCGTCGCATGCTGCCTCCAGGCATCCTGCCCGGGGCCGGGCAAGGCCCGGGGCCGCTCCCTTGCCCGTGCCCCGGCGCCTTCCCCTCATCCGGTGCACGCCTTCGCCGCCGATGCGGGGCCGGTCCCTGCCCGGGTGGCGGCAGGCGGGAAGCCCGGCGGGATCACCGCCATTGCGGCCCTTACCGCCGATGCCCGGCATCAGGGGCCGGATGGCGGCCACCGATGCCATGCACGTGCGGCGGCAGGCCGCCGGATGGGTCACGGCGCCCGGGGGCAACCGGGAGACCCCGGAGGGCATTCTCCGGCTTCACGTGACGGATCCGCGGAGAGCCGGAGACATCAGGGGCTCCGGGGAACATGCGCAGACGGGCCATGGCCGGACCGGGATCCGCCAGGGCGCCATCTGCCGTGATGCCGGCAGGCTCCGGGATCCGCATCCTGCAGCCGCCCGGAAGATCACCGCCACCCGGCAGATCAAGGGGGAAGAGAAGCACCCGGGCCCGCTGCTTCCCCATGAGCGGGAAGCCCGGTCCGGAGCGCCTCCCGCGCGGTGCGGGAGCGCATCGGCGGGTGGAGCATTCCCTCCACCGGATCCCGGAGTTGGCCATGAACGGGGACAGTCTCATGAGCCGGACCGGCCGCGGAGCGGAGAGGCCGGCGCTCATGCGGCGACCGGCCCGGGGCCCGGCACCGGTGACGGCAGGCAGGTCGGCCGGATCCATGCGCCGCAAGCCGAGGCAGGCCGGACGGGATGACCGTCTCACCCCGGAGCTGTTCAGACCCGCCGGACTGCTGCCGGAAGGCGGGAGGATCTGAAAGGGGATGGCTCTGGTCCGCACGGCTTCGGTTTCGCCGTGATCCGTATGGGTGTATCCTGCGCATCGGTTGGCCGGCATTCAGATTTGAACCATCTTTTTCCGGATTGCTTTCACGCCAGCCTTTTCGGCAGGCGGGGTTCGGGGTCGGTGTGATGTCGGGACGTCGGATTGCCGGAATTGGGTAGGCTTGCAGGAAAAGGCTGGCTGGACATGACAAGACTCTGGGCCAAGAAAGCACTGACCGAAACCGGCTGGCAGGAGGCGGTTCTGGTCACCATCGACGTGGATGGCCGGATCAGCTCGGTTGTGTCCGGTGCTGCTGTCGAAGGCCGGACCTGCTCGATTCTGCTGCCGGCCCCGGCCAATCTGCACAGTCACGGCTTCCAGCGGGTCATGGCCGGGCTGACCGAACGCCGGCTCACCGCCGGAGGTGACAGTTTCTGGACCTGGCGCCGGACGATGTACGGGTTGCTCGAGCAGCTGATGCCCGAGGATGTGGAAGCAATCACCGCTCTTGCACAGGTGGAAATGCTGGAGGCGGGTTTCGCATCGGTGGCCGAGTTTCACTACCTGCATCACCAGCCGGACGGAGGGCATTACGAGAGGCTCGGCGAGATGTCATCGCGCATCATGGCCGCCGCCGGACAGTCGGGGATCGGCCTGACCCTGCTTCCGGTTCTTTATGAACAGGGTGATTGCGACGGGCGCCCGGTCGAAGGCGCCCAGCGCCGCTTTGCCTGCAACCTAGGGGAATTCGAACTGCTGATTACCGCGGCGCAGAGCGATGTCCGCAATCTGCCGGCAGATTGCCAGACCGGAATTGCCCTGCATTCGATGAGAACAGTGTCACTGGCCTCGATCGGCTCGGCAGGTGAATCGTGGCCGCAGGGCCCGTTGCACATCCATGCCGCCGAACAGGAGGCGGAAATCGACAGCGTCAGGAATGCAATCGGGTCAAGACCGGTCCAGTGGCTGCTGGAGAATTGCCGCCCTGATCATCGGTGGTGCCTGGTCCACAGCACCCATCTGGACCAGTCCGAGATCTCCGACCTGGCTCGAAGCGGTGCGGTTGCCGGTTTGTGTCCGGTCACCGAAGCCAATCTCGGTGATGGAATCTTCGCCGGAGGCGCATTCCTGCAGGCAGGCGGCATGGCCGGTATCGGAACCGACTCCAATGTCAGTATTTCACTTGTCGGCGAACTCAGAACCCTCGAATACTCGCAGCGACTCGGAAACCGTATCCGGGCAGCGCTTGCCATTGAACGGATGTCGGTCGGACGGGAGCTTTATGACCTTGCATGCCAAGGCGGTGCCCGCGCCTGCGGCCGGGATTGTGGACGGATCGGTGCCGGCGCCTGGGCCGACCTCGTTGAGCTTGAAGGCGACAGTATCGAACTGGCCGGCCTGGACGGAGACTCGATCCTCGACAGCTGGATTTTCGCCTCGGTTTCGAGCCCGGTGCGAAATGTCTGGTCGGCAGGCCGTCACATGGTTCGGGACGGCAGGCACATTCACCGCCAGGACATCGCCGGAAGATATCTTCGGACCCAGGCAAGGGTCAGGGAGCGGGCGCGGATCGCTTGACCTGACCAGCGAAGGCGCAATGGCAGCGCGTCCAGTCGTCTTTAGGGGGTGGTGCCTGGGGGCGGGGTCGAACCACCGACACGAGGATTTTCAGTCCACTGCTCTACCACTGAGCTACCCAGGCATCGGCCGACCTCACTAAGGCAGGCAATTCTCGCTGTCCATAGGCAACGGGGAAATTTGCTGCAACCGGTCACGGCGAAGGCTGACATCGGCCATGGAGCCGCCGGATTCTCTGCATGTGCCGGTTGGTCATCGCCTCGGACCGATGCCAGCCCGGCCGACCGAACGAAATGGCCAGCATCACTCGGGACAAATCCAGTCCAACGGAGGGCGCTCACGGCGCATGTGCAATTCGAAATGCCCCATTCTGGTCCAGCCAACCAGCGTGGTTGCATTCCCGTCGGCAGCAAATGCCTCCGACATCCTGCGATCCAGGCCATTGCGCAGGCTCTTTGACATGGGGGCAAAATCCACGACAATCTGCCCGCCGATGCCCCTGATCCTGAGTTGGCGGGGCAATTGGCGGGCAAGATGGAGATTGGCATTGTGGCCGGCAGCATGTGACAGATCATGGCCGGTATTGACATCGATCGCCACCATGGCCCGGGTCTGCTCCAGCGAGGAATTTGCTCCATTCGGAAGCTCGATGAGCTGCCTCCGGAAGGGATCAAGCTGTTCGGCCACCTGGTTTCGCTCGAGTGACCCTTCCCGGTCGTCAAGCCGGCAATCCTGCCCGGTCATCCATTCATTCCTGGCATGCTGGTGGGAATCTGTTGCCTCCAGCAGGATGTCGGGGCCCTTCCCTTTCCGGCCGGCGTCGATGGTCCGGCAGGACTCGAGCAACCCCCCGATACAGTCCAGGATTTCCTGGTCATCGGCCGCCTCGCAGCCGGTTCGCAGCACCAGCCCCGCCTGGATCCCGGTGTCGGCGAGGGCACGCTTGCCCGTTTCGTGCAACTCGCGCCTACGCTCCTCGCAGGTGATGGACCGGGAGACGAACACGCCATCCTGGCCCGGAAGAATGACCGCGAAAGGACCGGTCAGTGATACCCGCCCCCGTACCGGAGTTGCCTTTCCCGACTCCGGGTAGCCGGAAACCTGGACGATGACCGGCTGCCCCTCATCGGCCTTCTTCAATCCGCGAAGGAAGCCGGAGTTGCCACCGGGAAGGCGTGCCATCCAGGCACCCTGACTGGCGAGTCTTCTCTCGATGACGGCCCGCATGACCGTGCCGGGCACAGGACCCCAGGACGGGTCCGGGTCACGGAGGAAATCCTCGAGCTGGCCATCGACGACCAGGGCGGCGCACCGGTAGCCGTCTATCCGGTCCAGCACTGTCAGCGAGCCCTTCACTCCGTGGAATACCCGACAGACCGGAGCATGGCGGTGGTTTCCGACAATGGCAAACCGGCAATGGCCGAGAACGAGCCACTGATCCATGGAATGAAGGCTGCCGCTCGCCCCTGGATCGCGTAGCCACCTGCCTTCCCTTCCCATTCTCCGGCTGCCAGAAATGCACCGATGTCATCGTTCGACAGACGCTTCAGCCTGACAACCGACACCACGTCCCGCTCCAGCAACCGGCCCGGCATGGCCAGCGCGATCGCGGTGATGACCTGGTGGCGCCGACCTGACATGCTCTCCAGAAACAGGCGAGCCTCGCTCTCGTCGGCCGGTTTTCCCAGGATCGACCGGCCGAGGGCAACCACCGTGTCGGCCCCGAGAATGATCTCGCCATCGGCAGGATCGCGGAATGTGGCCTTGTTGCGAGCCATGCGCCGGCAATAACGGCGCGGCAACTCTTCACGAAACGGGGTCTCGTCGATTGCTGCCGGTACGATGTCGTCGGGAATGATACCGATCTGGCCGAGCAATTCCCTGCGCCGGGGGCTGGCCGACGCCAGAGTCAGCCGCATGGCGTCTATTTGAACCGGTAGTTGATCCGGCCCTTGGTCAGGTCATAAGGTGTCATCTCGACCTGAACCCGATCACCCGCCAGCACTCGAATTCGGTTCTTGCGCATCTTGCCGGCCGTATGAGCGATGATCTGATGCCCGGTATCCAACTCGACCCGGAACGTCGCATTCGGCAGGACTTCTTTGACGACCCCGGAGAATTCGAGCATTTCTTCCTTGGGCATATTCGCTCCTGTCTGGTTTCGTGCCGATGTCGGGGCACCGGCAGGATTGGCCTATTGAAATGCCGACAGATTTTCAACTTCTTTCGGCACTGGCCGGGCCGAACGCACGATACACGTGACGCCAGGAGGCCGGCAGGCAACCGGCAGATGCCGGCCACCACTGCCCGGCAACGACCCGATCACGCGGGCACTTCCCGGTCCCTCACACCGGAATGACCGCCCCCCGGGAGTGCCCTGAAGGCCGAAGCGGGAACGATATGCCGGATGCGCCCGGTCAGGCACCGCTACATGCCGGGATAGACAGGAAAGTCGTCGCACAGCTCGGCCACCCGTGCCCTGACCGAGTCCTCGATGGCACCATTGCCGTCATCGCCGTTGGTCTCGAGGCCGGACACCACGCGGACAATCAGTTCACCGACCTCCCTGAACTCGCCGGAGCCGAATCCCCGCGTTGTACAGGCCGGGGTGCCGAGGCGGACCCCCGAGGTGATGGTCGGTTTCTCGGTGTCGAAGGGAATGCCGTTCTTGTTGCAGGTGATGCCACTTCGTCCCAGCGCGGCTTCGGCCTGGTTGCCCTTGACGTTCCTGGGCCGCAGATCGACCAGCATGACATGGGTGTCCGTGCCACCGGTCACGATATCAAGCCCCCCGGATTGCAGCGTATCGGCCAGAACCCTGGCGTTCTCGACAACCTTGCGGGCGTAGTCCCGGAATTCCGGCCGCAGCGCTTCCCCGAATGCCACCGCCTTGGCCGCGATTGCATGCATGAGCGGGCCACCCTGGATGCCGGGAAACACCGCCGAATTCGCCCGCTTGGCGATGTCGGGATCATTGGTCAGGATCAGCCCTCCCCGCGGCCCGCGCAACGTCTTGTGGGTGGTTGCGGTTGCCACATGCGCATGTGGAAAGGGCGAGGGATGCATGCCACCGGCAACGAGCCCGGCAAAATGCGCCATGTCGACCAGCAATATGGCACCGACCCTGTCGGCAATCTGGCGAAACCTGGAAAAGTCGATCGTTCTCGGAACAGCCGAACCGCCGGCGATCAGCAGCTTCGGCTTGTGCTGTTCGGCCTTCTCGGCAATCTCGTCGTAATCGATATTGCAATCCTGCCTGCGCACCCCGTACTGGATGGCATTGAACCATTTTCCCGACTGGTTGGGACGGGCGCCATGAGTCAGGTGGCCGCCCGATGCCAGGTTCATGCCAAGCACGGTATCGCCCGGTTGCAGCAGGGCATTGAAAACGCCCTGGTTGGCCTGGCTTCCGGAATGCGGCTGCACATTGGCGAATTCGCAGCCGAACAGCTGGCAAACCCGTGAGATGGCCAAATCCTCGGCCATATCGACATGCTCGCACCCGCCATAATAGCGGCGAGACGGATAACCCTCGGCATACTTGTTGGTCATGACCGAACCCTGGGCTTCGAGCACCGCCATGGACACGATGTTCTCGGATGCAATCAGCTCGATTTCATCTCGCTGCCGTCCCAGTTCGCGGCGAATGGCCTCGAATATCTGTGGATCGGTTTCTGCCAGGTCGACACCGATGACATTGCGCATGGTCGATCCCCTTTCATCAACCCGGATTTGGAATCAGATTCCCTCCATATTGATTTTCAGGGTCAAGCAAAGGGGCAATCTCCGCAAGCCCCGGCATTCCACCGGCAGGCCAGGCGAACACACCCGTCCACTCCACGACCCCGACACATCGTCCTTCCGGGCCGGCGCGACTCCGCAGATGCACACGGAATTGCCGCAAGCCGGGAATTGGTTATACTGGCCTTCCCTGCAGCCGATTTGCAGACCGTACCCGACACTCAGTTCTGGCCGCCATGCATTCCTTTGCCAAACCGTGCTTCCTGGCCAGCGATGTCAGCATTGCCCGCCAGTCCAGGGACCGGCTGATCGCCCTCCATGGCAATCATCCGGAAAGCGAGGCCGACGTGATCATCGCGCTCGGCGGCGACGGGTTCATGCTGCGGGTCCTGAACCGGACCCAATGCCGGGGAAAGCCGGTCTACGGGTTGAACCGGGGAACCGTCGGGTTTCTCATGAACGAGTATTCCGAACACGGTCTCGAGACACGCCTGGCCGAGGCCGAGGAGGAAGTCATCAATCCGCTGACCATGACCGCCATCGATGCCGGGGGCGATTCGCACGGGATGCTGGCCATCAATGAAGTCGCCCTGCTGAGGGCTGGTCCGCAGGCTGCGTGGCTGCGGATCATCGTCGACGGGCGCGTCCGCCTGGAAGAGCTGATCTGCGATGGTGCCATGGTTGCCACGCCGGCCGGCTCCACCGCCTACAACTATTCTGCTCATGGCCCGATCCTGCCGATCGGCTCGGACGTGCTGGCCCTGACACCGGTAGCAGCGTTTCGGCCGCGGCGCTGGCGGGGAGCGTTGCTGCCGAAATCCGCCCATGTCAGGTTCGAGGTGCTGGACCATGAGACCCGGCCGGTCATGGCAGACGCCGATGGCAACTCCGCCAACAATGTTGTCCGGGTCGATGTGGAAAGCGAGTCATCTGTCAGTCACCGGCTGCTGTTCGACCACGGGCACGGCCTGAATGAACGGCTCATCCGCGAGCAGTTTGTCTGAGTCTTTCCGGACCTGTCGGCGCTCCTGAAGGCTGGGCCGCACGCGGCCATCACCACGCTTCCCGATACGCCGGCCTCCCCTTGCCATCAAGAAAGGCGCAGGCCCGGCGGGCGGTCAGTTCACTGCTGGCCGGCCTTGCCGGTTGCCGTCCGGAATTCGCCCGGAAGCGTGACCTCGAGCAATTCCAGATCCGTCGAGCAGCTGGAGTATTTCGTCGCCATGCCTGGCGGCAGCACGAACGCATCGCCCGCTACCAGTTCGTGGGGATGCTCGCCCTCGCCTTCCAGGGTGAGGCTGCCATCCATCACGAATGTGAAGTGAATGTCGGCCTCGTTGGATGACCAGGCAGTCGGCTCGCCGGTCGGCTTCACCACCTGCACCCCGGCAACTCCCCGGGTTCCGGAATTGATCCCCGTATCCCTGCAGGTAAAGCCCGGCAATCTGAAGGGCTGCCAGCTCGCCCCTTCTCTCGTGTGATGCACGAAGACCTGGCCGTGATATTCCCTTCCGGGCCTCGGCGGCCCGTTCGGCAACTCCATCTCGTGATCGATGGTGGTGACATGCTGGGCCGGAACACCGATCTCGATGACCTCGATATCGGCAGATGCATGCAGCACCCGGTGGCGGATTTCGGGGGGCTGAATGAGGCAATCGCCTTCCCCCAACCGTAGCGGCGCTCCCTGGTCCTCGTAGACGATGTCCACCCAGCCTCGATAGCAGAATATCAGCTGGAAACCGACCGTATGGTAGTGGACGACATCGGAACCGGCCCGCCATCCGGGATCCGGATATGGCTGGCAATGATCGAGCCGCCAAGACGCGACGGGATGAGATCGCGATAGCGCATTCCGGCGCGACCGATGATCCATGGTGCCTTGTCCTTGAGGTGGCGAACCACGAACGCGTGCTCCGTTTCGGGAATGATCATCGGCGGATTGACGTGGTCGATCTCGACCCGGGTGCCATTGGGGGCAACCAGCTCCCGTTCACCGTCGGCAAAACCATCGGGGTCGTGGGTCAGGAGCCTGATGGTGCCGGGATGTTCGGGCGCACCCCTCTCCAGGCGAATACGCAAACCGTGCCCGGACAACACCGCCACCGCCGGATCATCGGCCGGGAAGATGGTCTCCATCCGCATTTGCAATACCCTGGTGTAGAAGGGCAGATCAGCCTGCACGTCTGTCGTAGGCAGGCGAAATTCGGCCAGGATGTCGGTTGCGTTCATCGAATCTTCCACGCGCATTGTGCTGTCGGAGCCAACAGGATGGCTACGTCAATACCTGCCATCCGGCCAGCAGAACCTAGCCGAAATCAGGATCCATTCAAATGATGATCTGACCGGGCAGATGTGCAGCGCTGCGGATCATGATTTCTTCCCGGAAGCATGGCCGCCCCGGAGAGCCACCACCAACGGGCCGAGCGCTTGGGCAGATCGGCACCCGGAAATCACGGCATCGATCCGGGAGACGCAATCACTGTCCTTGATCGGCGACCGGGCGAACGAGGGCGTCCGAATCTGCGGACCGCCATCGACCGGCAGCATGTTCACATGCGCCGTCGGGGTCGCGCAGAGGGTGTTCATGTCCCGCAGCCCGTCGGGGAGGCGGGATCCATCGGGGCTCTGAGCTCCCGGGCGCCAGTACCCGGGGTCACAATCCGCTCATTCATGTTATGTAGCCGCCAGGATTCGCCGCTGAACGGAGTGAGACATGGCACTGCCTGCCAAACAGCAACTGATCTGGTGGACACTGTTTCTTGCCATTCTGTTTCTTGCCCTGGTCGTTCTTGGCGACATTCTCCTTCCCTTTCTGATCGGCTCGGCCATCGCCTATCTGCTTGATCCGGTCGCTGACCGGCTGCAGCGGATCGGCTGTTCGAGAATGGTGGCCACGGCCGTCATTGCAATCAGCGCCCTCTTGATGATTGCCGCAGCGCTGGTGTTCCTGATACCGCTCCTGGTGCAGCAATTTGTCGAGTTGACACTGTTCCTGCCCGAACTGGTCGGTGCATTGCGGAACTTTGCCGAACCCTATCTCGAGAAACTCTCGCTGGACCTGCTGGACGAGGATTTCGACGTGGCGACGGCGCTTGCCAGGTTCGGCGACCTTGCCGAAACCATCGCCACCAGCCTGGCCAGCCAGGCACTGTCCATCGGAGTCGGCACCCTGAACATCCTGCTGTTCATCCTCGTCGTGCCGGTGGTGTTCGTCTACATGCTGGCCGACTGGGATCACGCGACAACCAAGGTCCACAACCTGCTCCCCGTGGATCACGCCGACGAGCTGATCGGCCTGTTCAAGGAAGTTGATCGTACCCTGGCCGGTTTCGTGCGGGGTCAGTTGACCGTCTGCGGAATTCTCGGTGGCTATTACGCCATCCTGCTGGAAATCGCCGGGCTGCCATTCGGGCTCGTTGTCGGCGTCGTGGCCGGGGCGTTGTCCTTCATCCCCTTCGTAGGCTCGATTGGCGGCGGTGCCCTGGCCATGGGCCTCGCAGTCTTCCAGTTCTGGCAGGATCCACTGTGGATCGGCGTGGTCGCCGCCATTTTCCTGTCCGGCCAATTGCTGGAGCAGAATTTCCTTACTCCCCGCCTCGTCGGCAAGTCGATCGGACTGCATCCGGTGTGGCTGCTGTTCGCACTTTCGGCCTTCGGCTCGCTCTTCGGCTTTGTCGGATTGCTGGTTGCCGTTCCGGCTTCCGCCATTATCGGAGTCTTCCTCCGCTACGGGGTTGGCCGCTACACCTCCAGCAGACTCTATCTTGGGAGCAGATGGAATGACGCCGAGTGACGACGACGGCAGCTACGGTCCATTGGATTTTCGGCAGCCCGATTCGTACCGGCGGGAAGACTTCATACTGACCAAGGCCAATTCCCGGGCATTTGACCGGATAACCGGCGGTGCCTGGCCGGATGGCCGGCTGGTGCTGGTCGGCCCGGCGGCATCGGGAAAGACGCATGTCGCCACGATCTGGACCGGCATGTCGGAGGGCCTGCTCATTCCGGCCGCAAGGCTGCCTGATCTCCGGATCGGTGACATTCCACCCGGCACATCCGTGGCCGTTGACGATTCGGACCTGATCGCCTCCCACCCCGACCTGGAGGCACCACTCCTGCACCTGATCAACTATGTCGGCGAACAGGGCGGCGCAATCCTGATGACCGCCTGTCAGGCTCCGACCCGCTGGGGATGCCGGCTGGCCGATCTCGGGAGCAGGCTCGAAGGGGCCGGCCTGGTCAGGTTGCATCAGCCGGATGACCACACTCTCGCGGCCATCCTGGTCAAGCTGTTCGCCGACCGGCAAATCGCCGTTCCTTCCGACGTGGTCGAGTACATCGTTCCCCGCATCGAGCGTAGCTATTCCGATGCCGTCGGCGTGGTCGAGCGGATCAACCACCGATCCCTCGGCACCGGAAAACGGATCACCCGCCGCCTGGCGGCCGACGTGATGAAGGAAGTCCTGCTCGAGGAGTCAAGCCGAGACTGACATCGACTGGTCAGCGCTGCGCATCTCCCGCCAGGGTCGGAATGATCTGCAGGGCCGGGTCCGGATTCGTTCTCAATCCCGCGGCGGACTCCGACACCGCGATCTGGCGAACATATGACAGTTGCCCGAATACCGGCACCAGGAAGGAATGGAGCCGGTCGTCGGGGGCGATACGTCGATGGGCAAGCCCGCAATCCCTCAGCTGCTGCCAGAACCCCGCGAGCTCGTCCCCGGTTATCCGGAATGACCGGTTGGCCGAAGTTACATGCAGCATCGGCGGGTCATCTTGCGCCGCGACCGAAAACCTGCTGCGCCCGGTCATGAACTCGCTCCGGCTTCGAAGCAGAATGGCAATGTCTCGCCAGACGTCATTGAAGGGGTGTGCTGCCGGCTCCGATCTGAGCCAGCCCTCGATCCGCTTCCGATCGTGCTGCCCTGCCGTCCCGATTTGGCTCCGATCAGCATGAATCAGCGTTGGCATAGGCAAATCGGCGAGAAGGCGCTCCATCAGCGGCTCGATCTGGTCTTCGAAATCGAGTCCTCCGTTTCCGCAGCCAAGCATGGGGAATGCCACGGAGGTCACGTCAATCTCGGCATGGGAATCGCGGAATTTTCTCAACCCGGCTTCGATGTATTCGGCCCGGGAGGGGTCCCGCCAATGCTCCTTGGTCGGAAAGTTGAGAATCCACTTGTGGGGGGTCTTGTAGAGATAAAGCTTCCCGATCGTCAGACTCCCTCGCTCACAATGCTCGCGGTACCGTTGGAGCATTTCGGGGTAGATTTGCCTGAACCGGAGCGCAATTCCCTTGCCCATCACCCCATGCGTGTTCACCGTGTTGACAAGAACTTTCGCCGGCGACTCGAACAGATCGCCATTCGTGTAGACCATCATCGCCGAATCCGGGACTCCTCCAGCCGATGGTGATGTCCGTCAATGTGATCGGGCCGGGATGCCCAGCAGGTGAAAGTGATCGCAGGTCTCCGGGACAATTTCGACTGATCGTGATCAATCAACGCTACATGTTCCTGTTTTGTACATATGTCAAGTCTCGACAGCTCGGTAAACCGCAACCAATGGAGGTCATGAAATGACTTTGCTGGCGGAACGGTCAGGCAGGTTGCAGACCTTGCCGGGGTCATGGAATAAGCGTTGAAACGGGTGCAGGACCTCGAGATGAAAGACGCGTCGGTGCCTGGCGGAACAGCTAGACAGGACACGGGCTCAGACATGGCAAGGGCAGCAAAGACCACACCCGCCCCGGTGGATGCGGATTTCCTGCGGGGCAGTTTTCCGGAACCGGTTGACGTTCCCGGACCGCGGATCAGTGGCGGCGGCCGCTTTTTCAACCGCGAGCTTTCCTGGCTGGCCTTCAACTGGCGAGTGCTCGAGGAGGCACAAGACCCGTCGGTTCCCCTGCTGGAGCGGGTCCGGTTTGTTGCCATCTCGGCCACGAATCTCGACGAGTTCTACACGGTTCGGGTCGCCGGTCTGCGGGAGCTGGCCCGTTCAGGAAACCAGCCGGCCGCCATTGACGGCCTGCTTCCTTCCGAACAGCTCCGGGAAATCGGCGCCAATACACGGAAGCTGCTGACAGCCCAGCAAAGCGTCTGGGAATCTCTCAAGGGCGGGCTTGAATCCGAGGGGATCTGCCTGCTTGACCGGTCAAAGCTCGACAGCAACGACCGGGACTTCCTCGACCGGGTATTCATCGACCGGGTATTCCCGGTGTTGACCCCGCTGGCAATCGACCCGGCCCATCCCTTTCCGTTCATACCCAGCTCCGGATTTGCCCTCGCCCTGCAGTTGAGCCGGGCCGAGGATGGCCGGAAGCTCCAGGCATTGCTGCCCATTCCCGAGCAGATCAACCGGTTCGTCAGGCTGAATGACGGCGCCGATGGCCAGACCCGCCTGATACCGCTGGAGGAATTGCTGATCGAGAAGATCGGCTACATCTTTCCCAGCTACGAGGTGGTGGAGAAATGTGCGTTCCGGGTGCTGCGGGACAGCGACCTGGAAGTCGAGGAGGAAGCGGAAGATCTGGTGCGCGAGTTCGAAACCGCCCTGAAGCGGCGCCGGCGCGGCGAGGTCATCCACCTGTCGATAACCCAGGGCACGCCGTCACGCCTGCGCGATCTGGTCATGAAGGAGCTGGGCATCGGCGAGGCCGAGATCTTCGAGTTGCAGGGCATGGTCGGACTTGCGGATCTTGGCGAGCTGATCATGGAGTCGCGTCCGGACCTGCTCTGGCCGAATTTTGCACCCCGGGTGCCAGAACGGGTCAAGGACCATGATGGAAACATATTCGCTGCCGTCCGGCAGAAGGACATGTTGCTGCATCACCCCTATGAAACCTTCGACATGGTGGTCCGGTTCCTGCAGCAGGCAGCATTCGACCCCGATGTCGTTGCCATCAAGCAGACGCTGTATCGCACTTCCAATGAAAGCCCGATCGTGGCAGCCCTGTGCGAGGCGGCCGAGAACGGCAAGTCGGTCACCGCCCTGATCGAACTCAAGGCCCGGTTTGACGAGGCGGCCAATATCAGGCAATCGCGGCGGCTCGAACGGGCCGGTGCCCAGGTCGTCTACGGCTTCATCAACCTGAAGACCCATGCCAAGGTCTCGACCGTGGTCAGGAGAGAGGGCGACCAGCTGGTGACCTACACCCATTACGGAACCGGAAACTACCATCCGATCACCGCCAGGGTCTACACTGATCTCAGCCTGTTTACCTGCGACCCGGCTGCCGGCCGCGATGCGACCCGGCTGATCAACTACGTCTCGGGTTACGCCAAGCCGGAGAGCCTCGAGAAGCTGGCCATCTCGCCGGTCAATCTCAAGACACAGCTTCTCGAATGCATCGCCGCCGAGGAGGAGAATGCCCGGAATGGATTGCCGGCCGAAATCTGGGCCAAGATGAATTCGCTCATTGATCCGGATGTCATCGACGCACTCTACTCCGCCAGCGCCTCCGGTGTTCGGACCAGCCTGGTCATTCGCGGCATCTGTGGCCTGAAGCCGGGAATACGGAGCCTGTCGGAAAACATCAGGGTGAAATCCATCGTCGGCAGGTTCCTCGAGCACTCCCGCATCGTCTGCTTTGCCAACGGACATCCGTTGCCATCGTCCCGGGCCAGGGTGTTCATTTCCTCGGCCGACTGGATGGACCGCAACCTGAACCGCCGGGTTGAATCGCTGGTGGAAATCACCAATCCCACCGTGCAGGAACAGGTCGTGAGCCAGATCATGGCAGCAAACCTGGCCGACCAGGCTCAAAGCTGGGTGCTGCGGCCGGACGGGGTATTCGTGCGGCACGGCAGGACGGCCGGTGAACATCTCTTCAATTGCCACCGGTTCTTCATCGAAAATCCCTCGCTGTCCGGGCGCGGATCGGCAGGTGCCGGGGATGTGATCACGCTCGCCCATTCGAAAGACCAGGTCGAATGACATCTGTCGAGGCAACCGCTTCATCCGGCGATACGCCGGGCTGGCCGGCGTCGGCTTCGGTCCCGGCCATCATCAGCGATCCCGATCTCGGCAGCCTCCGTCGCATCGGCATCGTCGATGTCGGGTCGAATTCGGTCCGGATGGTGGTCTTTGACGGTGCAGCCCGCTCACCGGCGTATTTCTTCAACGAAAAGGTGTTCTGCGGCCTCGGCTCCTCGCTCGCCGTCACCGGCCGCCTCCATCCGGAAGGGAGACATAAGGCACTGACGGCAATCCGCCGGTTTACCCTGCTGGCAGACGATATGGGGCTGAGTTCGCTGGTGGGGGTCGGCACCGCCGCCATCAGGGACTCCACGGATGGCGAGGAGTTCTGCCGGGAATTGCTGAGAACGACCGGACTCGAGGTGGCGATTGCCAGCGGCGAGGAAGAAGCCCGTCTTGCTGCACAGGGTGTCCTGCTCGGATGGCCGGATGCCGACGGGCTGGTCTGCGACATTGGCGGATATTCGGCCGAATTTGCCGCTCTCCGCCACCGGCAGATCGGCCATTGCACGACGCTGGCGCTGGGACCGCTGGCAATCGAGCGTGTCTGCAAGGGTGAGAAAGACCGACGGCGGCATGTCGCCGGGCTGATCGGCCGGTCCCGTCGGCAATTCGACCGCGATTGTCCGGCACTGTACCTGGTTGGTGGCTCCTGGCGGGTGATTGCCCGCCTGCACATGGAGCATTGCAACTACCCGCTGCGGGTATTGAACGAATACAGGATGTCCCGGGACTCGCTCGGCTCGACGATGGCATGGATTCGCAAGTCGGGAATTGACCGCATCCGGTCCCGCTACCGGCTTCCGGCCGAGCGAATGCAGGCCTTGCCGTCGGCGATGATCGTGCTCGAGGAAATCCTGGCGGCGTTCGAGCCGGCCGAGATAGCCGTGTCCGGCTACGGCATCCGCGAAGGTCTGCTCTACGGTCTGATGCCGGAACATCTGCGAGATCGTGACCCGCTGATCGAAGCCTGTCTGCATTCCGAGATATCCTCGGCTCGCCGCCCGGGCCTGGGTGAAACGCTGTTCCGGCTTGTCCGTCCGCTGTTCAAGACTGCCGGACCGGACCGGTTGCGGCTGATCCATGCCGCCTGCCTGCTGCACGACGTGACCTGGCGGGCGCATCCCGACTACCGGGCCGAGATCAGCTTCGACAATGCAACCAGGGCAAACCTCGGCGGCCTGGATCATGCTGGCCGGGTGTTTCTTGCCCTGGCCCTGTTCCACCGCTACCGGAACAGCGGTGACGCGCATGTCTTCGCCAGCTATCGCGGGTTGCTGCCGGAGAGTGGTTTCCGGCAGGCGGAGATTCTCGGCAAGGCCATGCGATTCGGCGCCATGATCGCCGTGGTCTCGCCGGAAAAGATTGCCAGGCTCAAGTTCAAGCCGGGCAAGCACAGGCTGACCCTGGACCTGCCGCCGGCATTGCAGGAAATCTATGGTGAAGCCGCCGCCGCCCGCTTCAAATCGCTGGCCTCGGCAATGGATTGCGAAGCCAGGGTCGAGGTCGTATAGCCTCCGGACCTCCAAATGCCGGCAATCCACCACACCGGGTGCGACCTGGCCCGCCTGGAAGGAGAGTTGATTCATGCGGATGTCGCGATATTTTCTTCCGGTCCTCAAGGAAACGCCGGCCGAGGCGCAGATCGTCAGCCACCGCCTGATGCTGCGGGCCGGCATGATCCGCCAGGCCGCCGCCGGCATATATTCGTGGATGCCGCTCGGCCTCCGGGTCCTGGAGCGAATCGAACGGATCGTGCACGAGGAACAGCAGCGTGCCGGCCATATTCCTCTGCTGATGCCCACCCTGCAGCCGGCGGCACTGTGGCAGGAATCCGGGCGTTATGATGATTACGGCAACGAGATGCTGCGGATCCGGGACCGCCACGGCCGGAGCCTGATCTACGGGCCGACAAATGAAGAGCTGGTCACCGACATCTTTCGCAACCATGTGCGCTCCTATCGCGATCTTCCGCTCACGCTCTACCACGTGCAATGGAAATTCCGTGACGAGATCAGGCCGAGATTCGGGGTGATGCGCGGTCGCGAGTTCCTGATGAAGGATGGCTACAATTTCGACATTGACCAGGACTGCGCCATTCATTCCTACAACCGGCACCTGGTCAGCTACCTGCGGACCTATGAGCGCATGGGCCTCAAGGCAATTCCCATGCGTGCCGATACCGGTCCGATCGGTGGCACCCACAGCCACGAATTCCTGGTGCTGGCCGAGACCGGTGAATCCGAGGTGTATTTCGACAGCACCATTCTCGACTTCGAGCTTGGCTCCAGGTCGATCGACTATGACAGTGCCAACGACTGTGCGGCTATCTTCGACGAATGGACCACGCCTTACGCGCGCACCGACGAGACCCATGACCAGGAGGCGTTCGAGCGCCAGGTGGCGCCGGACCGGCGGCAGGTCTCGCGCGGCATCGAGGTCGGCCAGATCTTCTATTTCGGAACCAAGTATTCGGAACCGATGGGAGCGAGTGTGGTTGATGGCGACGGCAATCACCTTCCTGTCCATATGGGCTCGCACGGCATCGGCATTTCACGGCTGGCCGGTGCCATCATCGAGGCCTGTCACGATGACCGGGGGATCATCTGGCCGGAGGCGGTGGCGCCGTTTCCGGTCGGCGTGATCAACCTCAAGCCGGGTGATGGCCGGACCGACGAGGTCTGTGACCGGATCTGCGACATGCTTCAGGCCAGGGGGCTGGAGCCACTCCTCGACGATACCGGTGACCGGGCCGGAGCCAAGTTTGCAACCATGGATCTGATCGGGCTGCCATGGCGGATCACGGTCGGCCCGCGGGGAATTGCCGAAGGATGTGTCGAGCTGACCTGCCGCCGGAGCGGCGAGGGCGAAAAACTCGGCCCCGAACTGGCCGTCAGCCGGCTCGCCGAGATCTATTCGACCTCCGGCCGATAGACCGGCACGGACCGCATGCGGCAGAAGGCACGAACGAGTATGCGCAGCACCGCTCCGTTTGATCGTTTCGAATGGATGATTGCATGGCGCTACCTGCGGTCCCGCAGAAGCGAGGGCGGGGTCAGCGCCATGACGCTGATTTCCATAGCCGGAATTGCCATCGCCGTATTTGCGCTGGTGGCGACGCTGGCCGTCCGGTCCGGCTTCCGGGCCGAGTTCCTCGATACCATCCTGGGTGCCAACGCCCACAGCTCGATCTATTCCGGAACATACCGGACCGGCTCCGGGCAGCGTACCGATGTCCTGACCGATTACGAGGCGCTTGCCGCAAGGCTGGCATCGGTCGAAGGGGTTGCCCACGCCACGCCGATCATCAGGACACAATTGCTGGCGGCATCCGATGTCCGCAATTCCGGCGTGCAGCTGTTCGGGGTGACCGCGGAGGATCTCACGATCCTGCCCCTGGTCAGCAATCCCGAGAATGCCGTCGGAGACCTTGCCGATTTCGACAACGGTATCGCCATCGGGACCGGAATTGCCCGCGAGCTTGGTGTCGGGGTCGGTGACACCATTCGGCTGGTGTCACCGGACGGCGCCAAGACCGCCTTCGGGATTTCACCGCGGATCAACCGTTACGATGTGGTCTACATCTTCGGGGTCGGACGACACGACATCGACCGGGTCCGGGTCTACATGCCGTTTGTCGAGGCCCAGCGCTTTCTCAACCGCGAGGGTGTCGCCGATGTCATCGAGGTGTTTGTCACTGAACCGGAGCGGATCGAGGAGATCGAGCCGCAGCTGCTGGCAGTCGCCGGCAACCAGTACTACGCCTGGTCGTGGAAGGATTCGTCCGGCGTCTTCCTGCGGGCGCTGCAGATGGAAGACAACGTGATGTTCATCATCCTGTCGATCCTGGTGCTGATTGCCACGTCGAATATCGTGTCGGGCCTGATCATGCTGGTCAAGAACAAGGGACGGGATATCGGGATATTGCGTACCATGGGGCTGAGCCGGGGATCGGTGATGCGGGTGTTCTTCCTGTGCGGGGCCCTGATCGGCACCACCGGAACGGCAATTGGCGTGGCGTTCGGCTGCCTGTTTGCCATCAATATCGACCCGATCTTCAACCTGGTGAACAGGCTGGCCGGAGGTGGTGTCTGGGACCCCGAGGTCAGGCTCCTGGCCGAATTGCCGGCCCGGCTGGAGTTTCCGGACGTGGCGTCGGCGGTGATCCTCTCGATGACACTTTCGCTGGTGGTCACGATATTCCCGGCCCGCCGTGCGGCAAGGATGAACCCGGTGGAGGCTCTCAGATATGAGTGAGGCCGTCCTCTCGATGCGCGGCATCGCCAAGGCCTACAACCGGAATCTTGTCAATGAAATCAGGATCCTGACGACGATCGATCTTGACATCCATCCCGGGGAAATCGTTGGCCTGCTTGCACCCTCCGGAGCCGGCAAATCGACATTGCTGCATGTGGCGGGGTTGCTTGATACGCCCGATTCCGGCTCGCTGACCATTGCCGGCACCTCCCTCGAAGGTGCCAATGACCGCATTCGGACCGGGATTCGCCGGCGCGATATCGGGTTTGTCTACCAGTTTCATCACCTGCTGCCCGAGTTCACCGCACTCGAAAACGTCATTCTCCCGCAGCTTGCCAATGGCGCCAGGCAGACCGAGGCGGCGGCGACCGCACAAGGATGGTTGAGCCATGTCGGCCTGTCCGACCGCGTCAACCACCGGCCGGCCGAGCTTTCGGGCGGCGAGCAGCAGCGGACTGCCCTGTGCCGGGCCCTTGCCAATTCGCCCCGCCTGTTGCTGGCCGACGAGCCGACCGGGAACCTCGATACCCGGACATCGGAACAGGTCTTCGACATGCTGCTCGATGCGGCCCGTACCTCCGGTCTGGCGGCACTGATTGCCACCCACAATGTCTCGCTCGCCCGACGCATGGACCGGGTCCTGCGCCTGGAATCGGGTCGGCTGGTCGAAAGCTCCATCGATACCCGACCATGACGGAGCCGGGAGCATCCACCGACATTGTCGTGGCAGGGCGACCCGCTACCGGCACTGCTCCGTATCCGGGAGGCATCCACATCTGCCCTGTCTCGACGAGTTGGCACGACCGGAACAATTTCCGTCTCGCCACCCGGTTCCAGTGACACCGGCATGGCCGGTTTGCCGGACCACGAGCGGCAGTTTGATGAATTCGAGGACAGTGATATTACCGACTGCGGGAGTCCGGGCGAGCGGGCCGCATGACCGGCCATTGGCGACAGTCCGGATGTCACGTGAAACGGGCGTGTCGGATCCGTGGTGCTTCCCGGTTGGAGGCAGCCGCTGTCCGGGGCGGTGGCCAGGATCCCGGCCTGAAGAGGCAGACCGCCGGGCCGGCTGCGAGGAGCGACATGGAACCCCTGCAATTCACCTCTGAAATGGCGGTTGTTCTTGGCTTGCTGGGGTTCACGGTATTCCTGTTCGTGTCGGAAATCATCCGGATCGACCTGGCTGCGCTTCTCGTGCTGGTGATGGTCGGCACCCTGAGCTACCTGCCGGGTCTCGGCAGCCTTGCCGACACATCCCACCTGTTCGACGGATTCGCGTCGAACGCGGTGATCTCGATCATCGCGGTGATGATTGTCGGCGCCGGCCTCGACCGGACCGGACTCATGAGCAAGGTTGCCGCGGCAATCCTGAAACATGGCGGCACGACCGAGGTCCGGGTGCTGCCGATCGTCTCCGGAACCGTCGGGCTGATCTCGAGTTTCCTGCAGAATGTCGGTGCAGCGGCGCTGTTCCTGCCTGTTGTCAGCCGGATTTCCGTGCGATCGGGCATTGCCCTGAGTCGCCTCCTGATGCCGATGGGGTTTTGCGCGATCCTCGGCGGCACGATGACGATGGTCGGCTCATCGCCCCTGATCCTGCTGAACGACCTGATCCTGACCGCCAATGAGGGCCTGCACGCCGATGCCAGGATGGAGCAGTTCGGACTGTTTTCGGTAACACCCATCGGCGCGGCGCTGGTCGCAACCGGCATCCTGTATTTCCTGCTGCTCGGTCGCTGGGTCCTGCCGGGCTCGCCCGAGTCGACCGATCCTGCACCGGGAGGCGGCACCGCCGACTACCTGGAGCGTGTCTACGGACTTCACGCCGATGTCTTTGAAGTGGAGGTTCCTCCCGACAGCCCGCTTGTCGGACAGATCCTGGCCGACATCAACAACGACAACAATCTCTACATCATCTCGACCTTCTATCGCGGCAAGGTATCCATGATCCAGATACTGACCGCCGAAATCGCCGCGCCGTGCAGGTTGGCCATTGTCGGCAGCGAGGATGTCGTCAGGAGTTTTGCCGACCGTTACGGCCTGGTGGTCCGGCCGGAGCTTGATGTCTTCGTCGAGGAATTCGCCCCGACCAATGCCGGTGTCGCCGAGCTGGTCATTCCGCCGGATTCCAAGCTGATCGGCAAGACTCCCCGGCAATTGTTGTTGCGCAAGACATACGGCCTTAGCCTCATGGCAATCCATCGCGGCGAAGAGACCCTCAGCCACGTCAAGACCGACGAGCACGAGCCGACACAGATCGGGTTGGTTCCCTTTCATGACGGTGACATGCTGGTTGCCCACACGCGCTGGGACAACCTGACCCGCGTCAAGCGCGACCGGAATTTCATTGTCGTGACAACGGATTTTCCGCAGGAGGAGTTGCGGCCACACAAGGTCGGCTGGGCTGTCCTGTTCCTGGTGGTATCGCTGTCGCTCATCCTCTTCACCGATGTGCGGCTGTCACTCTGCCTCCTGACCGGAGCGGTCGGGATGATGCTGAGCCGTGTTCTGAGCATCGACGAAGCCTATCGGGCGGTTGGCTGGAATACCGTATTCCTGCTGGCAAGCCTGATCCCGCTCGGACAGGCGGTCCAGAACACCGGAACCGCCGAATGGATCGCCCAGCAGATACTCGTCATCCTGGCTGGCTGGCCGGTCTGGTCGCTGCAACTCGGCGTGGCAATTCTTGCCACTACCTTCTCGCTGGTGATGTCGAATGTCGGCGCCACGGTGCTGCTGGTTCCGCTGGCAGTCTCGATTGCGGTCGCCGCCGGGGCGAGCCCGGCGCTGTTCGCCCTGACCGTGGCCATTTCCACGTCGAATTCCTTCATCATTCCAACGCACCAGGTCAATGCGCTGATCATGGGCCCGGCCGGCTACAAGGTCACCGATTTCCTGAAGAGCGGCGGCATCATGACCATCCTGTTCCTGGTGGTCTCGATGATCATGCTCAACGTCGTGTATTGACCCGGGACAGGCAGTGTCGGGCCTGCATCCACTGCTGGCAATCACCAGTCATCTCCCCTGGATCAGGTGCCGAGTGCCACACGGACCGAACCCGAACCCCTGGCCCCTTTCACACGCCTTGCGACCGGAGTCTCCAAGTCAATGCCAAACCGGAAGGCAGCTGGAGAGTCCGGCACACGTGACCGCATGGCGAACAGGATGCACCCGGTTGCCCCGGGCGAGTCAGCCAATGACCCGTGACACGAACGGGCCTGACAAGGGAATGACCACGGGACATCACGACCCGAGCTCATGAGCCGCGACCGCAAGCGGATGTCCGACCAGGAGGGCATCCACGGTCAGCAGCCGCAGACCTTCCTCCTGTGCCTGAACCATCAGAAGTTCGTCGAACGGGTCCTTGTGGTCCAGCGGTGTCTCGAGTCTGCCGGCGGCATGCCGCATGGTCATCGGCAGGAACGTCATGTCCTGATCATCCAGTGCGGCGACAACATCTTCGGGTGAGAAGCGGCTCTTGCGCTCACCCGACCGGTGGCGGGCATTGTACTTGAGCCGCATTTCCCAGATCGAGACCGCGCTGACATGGAAATCCGTTCCCGGCGCTGCGAGCACCCGCCGTTCGGATCCCGGAAACATGCCCGGCCTGTCCACGAGGTCGTACAGGTAGGGCGTGTCGAGCAGAACGCGCATTGTCCGTCCGACTACTCTGCGTCGAGCCGAAGCACCTTCCGGCTGAAGGCGGGGTCGTTGAATTCCTCCGGCCAGCCTTTACCGTCGCCCTCGATCCCGAGACGTCGACGGGAAGCCTCCAGCTTGTCGAAGTCGATCCCGCTGCGCCGATCACAGCGTACCAGCTCGACCACCGGATGGCCGTGCCTCGTGATAATCACCCGCTCGCCCGTGCGGGCGGCGGTGACCAGTTCGGAGAGGCGTGCCTTGGCATCGCGGATGGGAAGTTCCATGACAGATCGCTCCTGACCCAGCTTGCCTCCCGGCGCATCTACCACCATGATCTCCAACAATCAAGACCACATCGTGACTACATTTCTGGTGCCTCCGCCGGTTTCGGTGAGCCTGTGCGGCACGTTCGGGCCATGCAGGGCTGGTACCCGGACGCGGTCAGGCAGTGAGCGGTATCAACTGCCGGGCGTTGCGGCAGCGGCGGCCAGGGCCTCGGGCAGCGCTGCCTCCAGCAGGTCCAGATCGTGCTCCCTGCCGGCCGAGATGCGGATGCAGCGGTCCTGCGGCGCCACGAACGGCTTGCGCACGAAGATTCCCTGGTCGAGCAGCACCTCCATCACCCGGGTGGCGAACCGGCCGTCGCCGCCGCAGTCGATGGCGACAAAATTTGCCCCGGACGGGATCGCCACCAGCCCGTTTGACCCGGCGATCCCGGCGATGCGCCGGCGGGCCCGGTCGATGTTGTGAACCGTCCGGACAAGACCGTCCTGGTCAGCCAGCGCCGCCGCCGCCCCGGCCTGGGAAATCCGGCACATGCCGAAATGGTTCCGGATCTTGTCAAAGGCCGAGATCAGGCGTGAATGGCCGATTGCGTAGCCGACCCGGGCACCGGCCATGCCATGGGCCTTGGAGAAGGTGCGCATCCTGATCACCCTCATGTTGTCAACATCGATCGGGGCCGGCGCATCGGGGATGCACTCCACATAGGCTTCGTCGAGCACCAACAGGCTTCCTGCCGGGACCTGGTCCATGAGCCGCCTGATGGTGCCGGCATCATGCCAGGTGCCCATGGGGTTGTCCGGATTTGCCAGGTAGATCAGCGCCGCGCCCGACTCCCTGGCCGCCCGGAGCAACCCTTCCGGGTCTTCATGGTCGTCCCGATAGGGCACCTGGACCAGCTCGCCGCCATAGCCGACAACGTGATAGCCGAAGGTCGGATAGGCACCGCTGGAGGTGACCACCCGGGTGCCTGGTGTCACGATCATCCGCACGAGATAGCCCAGCAACCCGTCGATTCCCTCGCCGACAACGACATTCCCGGTGCCGACATCCAGATGGGCGGCCAGTGCGCATTTGAGATCGTGGTTTTCCGGATCGCCATACATCCAGACATCGTCGACCGCCTTGCGCATGGCTTCCGCGGCAAGCGGAGAGGGTCCGAACACGTTCTCGTTCGCACCGATCCGGGCAAGGAATTGCCGCTCCCTTGCCCGCTCCGCCGCTTCCGGACCCACAAAGGGAACCGTCGCCGGCAATCCTTCAACGAGATCGGTCAGTTTCGGCATGCGTCTGCTCCCGGTCAATTGCATCCATTCCGGCACGCTCCCCGCCCTGGCCACTGCCCCGCATCAACCGGCTGCCACCTTCCTGCCCCAGCCGGCCGACTCCATTTCGACCAGGCGGGAGCTGGTCCGCTCGAACTCGAAGGCACCGCTACCCTCGACATAAAGCTGATGCGGCCTGGCCGCCGCCGACACCACCACGCGGGTCCCGGATTCGTAGAGCGCATCGATCAGCATGACAAACCGCTTTGCCTCGTTGTGGTTGGCGCGGCCCATGAGCGGGATATTCTCGATCATCAGCAGCCGCACCGCCCCGGAAATCGCCAGGAAGTCGGCAGGACCGTAGGGGCGGGCACACAGATCGGCAAAATCGGCCCGGGCGACTCCATTGGCATAGCATGGCAGGGCAATCTGCCGCCTCTTGATGGTCAGCGTCAACTCCCGGCCCGCAACCCCGACCAGGTCGTCCCAGATCCGGTCGATCTGCCGCGCCGATCTGCCATCGCCGGGGGTGAACCAGACCTGCTGGCCGGACAATTTGCCCTGGCGGTAATCTTCGCCGCCGGCGAGTTCGTGGACATGCATCCTCCTTCCGATCAATTCGACGAACGGCACGAACAGGTGGCGGTTCAGCCCGAACTTGTACAACTCCTCCGGAGGCCGGTTGGACGTTGTCACCACCACCACGCCCTGGCTGAAGAGCCGTTCGAACAGGCGGCCGACGATCATGGCATCGGCAATGTCATCGATCTGCATCTCGTCGAGGCACAGCAATTCGACCTCCTCGGCCACCTGATCGGCGGCCGGGATCACCGCGTCGCTAACCTCCGACTTCCTGATCTCGTGCAGGCTGGAATGGATCGTCTGCATGAATTCCAGGAAATGCACCCGCCTTCTGGCACGTGTTGCAACATGGTCGAGGAACAAATCCATCAGCATGGATTTTCCCCGTCCGACCTGCCCCCACAGATAGATGCCCGGCGGCGGTCGTCGCTTGCGCATGATGCCGGCAATTCGTGACCGCCCTCCCCTCCCGTGCCGGAAATACCCGTGCAACTCCTCCATCACCGCCACCGCCGCCAGCTGGTCCGGATCAGGCCTGACCGCGCCCGACGACGCGATTTGCCGGTAGATGTCAGTCAGGGTCCCGGACATGCCGGCCTCCTTCCGCATTCGGCAGACCGTTCCGGCTCGACATCCCTGCCGGGGCCCGGTTTCGCGTCAGGCCAGCGATGCCGCATGTCAGCCACGGCAGATGTCACGCAGCCACAACCACTGGCTGTCCGTCATCAGCGGCTCGTGGAGACCGCCTCCGGGTTCGTCGGCCACCAACCCTGCCCTGCCGGCGACCCGGCCGAAGGGCACGCTCGAGAACCCGGCCCTGGCGAATTCCTCCAGGAGGCGTGCATCATCGACGAGGGCCGGATTTTCCGCGGGCAGCGATCGGGCATAGTCGATCATGGCCCGGTCATCGATGCCACGCTCCAGGGCAAGGTAGGTTGCCACGCCAATTCCCGCATGGCTCAGAAACCGGTCAAACGGACCGGATTTCCCGGCGGCGGCAAGCTCCAGCAAGGCATAGCCGGCGACCACTTCCGGCCCGTCGAATTCCTCGAGCACCGAGGCGCCAACGACAATGATCGATCCGGGCAGCATGAGACTCCTGACCGCCTGGTCGGAAACGACCCGCAGCCTGTAGCGCTCATCGGGAAAGATGCGTCGCTCGAGAACGGAGATCGACTGCATCCCCTTCCCGCTTCTGCACTCGCCGCCCCTTTCATCGGCGAGTGCGGCAAACACCCTTTCGCCGATCTCCGATTGCTGCCGGTAGGACACCAGGCCCGCCACATGCGGAGCAATCCGGTCGAAGAGCGCCACCGCGGGAACCACGATCAATGCCAGGACAGCCACGAACACGGCGACGCCGCGCAGCGAAAGGCCTGACCTGGCCAGCTGTTCATCAAAGCTTGCGATGATGTCGTCGAGCACCGAGATCGCGGTCAAATCGGACACTTCGAGGGTCTCCGCGAACTCGCTGTCAGGCGAATAGATTGCCGGAAGGCCGCGTTGCCGTCTTCGCCGGATCGCATCGCATGACCACTGGACGATGACCTGGTTGCCCTTGCTGATCAGGGTGAGTGCCGAGGCATCGATCTTGACGACGACCTCCATGCCCGGATCATTCGGAAGCTGGTGCCAGATACCGAGGCATTCGAGAAGCTGAAAATCGGCCAGCCGCTCGCTGGTGCGTCTCTTCTTCTCTTTCAGCATGGCCCCTCGCCGATCATGCCCTGCAAGGCGTGTTCCCGGAACCGGCGGTGTTCTGCTCAGCCCGACCGGGCAATCTTCCGCAACTCGAATTTTTGTATCTTGCCGGTCGCGGTCTTGGGCAATTCCTGGAAGGCGATGCCCTTCGGAGTCTTGAATCCGGCCAGTGATTTGCGGCAGAACGCGATGAGTTCACCCTCATCGGCACCTGTGCCGGTCTTCAATTCGACGAATGCGAACGGGACCTCTCCCCATTTTTCATGGGGCTTGGCAACGACGGCGCAGAGCGACACTGCCGGATGGTGCATCAGCACCCCCTCCACCTCCACCGACGACACGTTTTCGCCACCCGATATGATGATGTCCTTTGACCGGTCGGCAATCTGGATGTAGCCATCCTCCTGCAGCACCGCGATGTCGCCGGTCCGGAAGGCACCGCCGTCAAGCGCCTCGCGGGTCGCCTCCGGATTCCGGTAATACCCCTTCATCACCGAATTGCCGCACATGATGATCTCGCCGAGCGAAGCCCCATCCGGCGCCACCTGCTTTCCCGTCTCGGCATCGACCACGGTGATGCGTTCCATGGTTGGTATCAGCACCCCCTGCCGGGCCTTCCGGGCCGCCCGGTCGCCCTGGTCAAGACTGTCCCAGAACGCATCCTTCCAGACGCATTCGGTGACATGGCCGTAGGTCTCGGTCAGCCCGTAGACATGGGTCACGTTGAATCCCAGATCCTCGACCGCCTGCAGCGTGGCGGCGGCCGGTGGAGCGCCGGCGGTAAACACCTCGACCCGGTGGTCGAACGGCCGCCGGTCCTCGCTGGCGGCGTTGGCAATCAGGTTCAGGACGATCGGGGCACCGCCGAAATGGGAGACCCCTTCATCGGCAATCGCCCGGTAGATTGCCCCGGCTGAAATGTCCCGGCAGCAGATCACCGTTCCTCCCACGGCCGGCATCATCCAGGAATGGTTCCAGCCATTGCAGTGAAACAATGGAACGATGGTCAGGAATTTCGGATACAGCGTCATTCGCCAGCTGATCACCGTCCCCATGGTCATCAGATACGCTCCCCGATGATGGCAGACCACGCCTTTCGGTCGCCCGGTGGTGCCCGAGGTGTAGTTGAGAGAGATGCTCTCCCACTCATCCTGCGGCATGATCCACTGGAAATCGCCGAAGCCGGCCGACAGGAATTCCTCGTATTCGCGATACTTTCCGGTAGGCGGATACCCCGCCGCGGTGTCGGCGACCTCGATGATGTCCGGCGGCGGCGACTCCATCAGTCCCAGCGCGTCCACGGCAACCGGCAGGTACTGCGTATCGACAAAGACAATTCGCGGCCGGGCGTGATCGAAGATATAGGCGATGGTCCCGGCATCAAGACGGATATTGATGGCGTTGAGGACCGCCGAGCAGGCCGGAACGGCGAAATGGGTCTCCACCGCTGCCGGAATGTTCGGCAGAATGGTCGACACCACCTCCCCGGGCTGAACGCCTGCCGATGCCAGGGCACCAGCCAGGCAGGTCACCCGGTGGTGATAGCGGGCGTAGTCGATTCGCCAGTCGCCATAGACCAGCGCCTCGTATTCGGGATACACCTCCCGTGCTCGGTTGAGATGTGACAGTGGGGTGAGCGGCACGAAATTTGCCTTACAGCGCTCCAGCCCGGTTTCGTCTTCAAGCCAGCCCATCAGTTCTCCACGCGATCAGACCAATCCTTCCCCGGGAGACTAATGAACCAACCGGCATTTGTTGTAAATCGCTTCCGGCCGATCCGGGCCCCGACCACGGGGCAGAAGACGCCCCGGCTCAGCCGACGAATGATTTCCCGGAGGCGGCCATCTTCGACAGCAGCGCTGGTGGCTCGAAGCGTGGACCGTATCTTCCGGACAGCGACTGCAGGAGATCGATGGTCTTCGGAAGGGGCCGCGAATCGAGCCAGCCGAAGGGGCCGCCCGACCACGGGGCAAAACCCCAGCCGAGCACGGCACCGACATCCCCTTCCCTGACATCCTCCAGGACCCCGTCCTCCAGCGCCCTGACAGCCTCGATGACCTGGATCAGCAACAGCCTGTCCCTGGCAGCCTCGATATCCCGATCACCATCCGACCCGAAGCGGTCGGCAAGGCCTGGCCAGAGGCCCGTCCGGTTGCCCTTGCCGTCATACTCGTAGAATCCGGCACCTGCCTTGCGGCCCAGCCGGCCCCGCTCAACCAGGTACCGAACCACCTCTTCCGCATCCTGGTCGGCATACTCGTCGCCCATGGCCTGCCTGGTGGCATCAGAGATGCTGGCGGCCAGGTCAAGCGATGTCTCGTCCACCAGTTGCAGCGGACCAACCGGCATCCCGATCATCCTCGCCGCGTTGTCGACCAGCGCCGGCGGCACGCCTTCCCGCACCATCCGCATTCCTTCGTTGAGATACGGGATGATGCAGCGGTTGGCATAGAAGAAACGGGCATCATTGACGACAATTGGCGTCTTGCCGACTGCACAGGAAAAATCGACAGCCCGCGCCACCGCCTGACCGCCGGTCTTGTTGCCCCTGATGATCTCGACCAGCATCATCCGGTGCACCGGGCTGAAGAAATGCATGCCGACAAATCGTTCGGCACTCCCCAGGGCACCGGCCAGTTCGCTGATCGGCAGGGTCGAGGTATTCGATGCGATCGTGCAATCCGGCCCGGTCGCCGCCTCTGCCCTTGCCAGCACCTCGGCCTTGACCGCCGGATCCTCGAACACGGCCTCGATGACGAGATCGCAGCTGGACAGGGCCGAAAACGCCGTATCGGCGCGCACCCGATCCATGGTCTCCCGGATATCGTCGGCAGGCAACTGGCGCCGCTTCGCCTGGCGGTCGAGAATACCGGAGATGCGATCCCTTCCCCGGTCGGCGGCATCCTGTTCACGGTCGAGCAGGACGACCTCCATGCCGGCGCTGGCAGCGACCAGCGCGATGCCGGCACCCATCATCCCGGCCCCGATCACGCCCAGCCTGGCGATGTCCTTGCGTTCAATTCCGGCCGGCCTCCTGGCTCCCTTGGCCAGAGCCCGGCGATCGGTGAATACCGTCCTGATCATTGCCGTGGTCGAAGGCTTCAGCAACAGCCAGGTAAACCAGCGGGCCTCGATCCTCAGGGCAGCATCAACGGGCACCAGCGTGCCCTCGTAGATTGCCGACAGGCATGCGGTGGCGGCAGGAGAGGCACCGAGGGTCTGCGCATGCACCTGAACCGACGCTCCGACGAAGCTCTCGAATCCGTCGCGATCATAGGGGGAACCGCCGGGCAGCGTGAAACGCTGCCGGTCCCATGGCTTGACCAGGTCATCGGCAGTCGCATTCAACACCCACTCCCGGGCACGCGACAGCAACTGCCCCGCATCGACAACCTCGTCGATGACGCCGGCCTCCAGGGCCTTGCGCGGGCTGAGCAGGGTACCCCGGAACAGCAACGGGCCCGCCGCCGCCAGCCCGAGTTTCCGGACCAGCCTGGTGGTGCCGCCGGCCCCGGGAAACAGGCCGACCCTGATCTCCGGCAGGCCAATCCCGGCATCCGGACGATCGGCGCAGATAATCCGGTGGCATCCCAGCGGCAATTCGAGTCCGATGCCGGCGGCGGTTCCCGGAAGGGCTGCAACCACCGGTTTGCGATCTTCGGCGGTGCCGGCGGGCTCACCCCCGGTTTCGATCTTCCTGAGCAGGCGGTGCATCTCCATGATGCGCTCGAACACCCCGGCAGCCGATCTGTTCGCCCCGCTGACCGGAAGCTCCCGGAAGGTCGCCAGGTCCATCCCCCCGGAGAAATCCTTCTTGGCGCTGGTGATGACCACGCCCCTGACATCCGGGTCGGCAAAGGCGGAATCGATCATGCCGGACAGCGCCGGGAGCCCGCTCATCTTCATGAGATTCATGCTACTTCCCGGCACATCCCAGGTGATGATGGCTACACCGTCGGCATCAACCTCGTAACGGAAGTCATCCATGATCAGTCTCCGGCCCGTTCGATTATCGTTGCCACCCCCATGCCGCCGCCGACACACAGTGTCACCAGCGCAGTTTCGCCATCCCGGCGTTCAAGCTCGTCGAGGGCAGTGCCGAGGATCATGGCGCCGGTCGCGCCGAGCGGGTGGCCCATGGCGATCGCCCCGCCATTCACATTCACCTTGTCCGGGCCGAGACCCATTTGTCGCATGAAGTGCAGTGGCACCACGGCAAAAGCCTCGTTGATCTCGAACAGGTCGACATCCCCGACCGTCATGCCGGCCCGGCGCAGCGCCGATTCGGCCGCCGGGACCGGCCCGGTCAGCATCATGGTCGGGTCGGAGCCCACGCTGCCGCTGGCAACAAACCGTGCCCGGGGCCGCAAACCGTGGGCGGTCCCGAATTCCCTCGACCCGACAAGAGCAAGAGCGGCGCCATCAACGATTCCCGACGAGTTTCCCGGGTGATGGACGTGATCGATGGCCTCGAGATGCGGAAACCGGATGATGGCGATCCGGTCAAACCCCGGCATGGCCTCGCCGATCTTGCGAAATGACGGCTCAAGCCCGGCCAGTATCTCGACGCTGGTATCCGGGCGGACATGTTCATCCCGGTCGAGGATCGTCACCCCGTTGACATCCTCGACCGGCACGATGCTGCCGGCAAACCGCCCTTCCTGCCACGCGGTGGCGGCCCGCTCTTGCGAATCCACCGCAAACCGGTCGCACTCCTCGCGGGAGAACCCGAACTCGGTGGCGATGAGGTCGGCCGATATCCCCTGCGGGACGAACCGGGAATGGATGGCAAGTTGCGGGTCGACCGCGTAGGGGGCGCCATCCGAGCCCATCGGGATCCGGCTCATCATCTCGACTCCGCCGGCAATGCAGGACTGGCCCTCGCCGGCCTTGACCTTCATTGCCGCCAGGTTGACCGCCTCCAGGCCAGAGGCGCAGAACCGGTTGACCGAGACCCCCGGGACCGCATTGTCCAGCCCGGACCGCAATACCACATTCCGGGCCAGGCAACCGCCCTGCTCACCGATCTGGATCACGTTGCCCCAGATCAGGTCGTCGACCTGCACTGCCTCCGCCCCGGAGTGCTCCAGCGTGCGCTCGAGCAGGCTGTCGACCAGGAAGGCCGACAAACGGGATGCGCCGACCTCCTGCAGGCCGCCGCCCTTCCGGCCGCGGGGAGTGCGAATTGCGTCATAGATGAAGGCATCAGTCATGATCTGCCCTCCCGGTCCGACGGGTGGCCAGGCATCAGGTCATAGGGATGCTGCCAGCCGCCAAGCGCCGAAATCCGATCGAGCCAGGCATCGATCGATGGCCAGTCGCGGCGATCGAAGCCGAAGGGCTCCGGGTAATAGAGATATCCGCAACACGAGATATCGGCGATGGTGGGTCGGCCTCCAACGAGCCAGTCCCGGCCGGCAAGAACGGTCTCAAGCGTCCTCCAGGTGCCGCGAAGCCGTCCCTGGAGCCAGCTGATGACCTCGTGCGGCCTTTTGTCGGGGGGAAGAAAATTGGCCAGGAATCTCGTGGTTCCGGCATAGGAGGAATTCTTGTGATTGTCCCAGAACTGCCAGCGAAGAATCTCCCGCCTTTCGGCATCGGTGCCGCCACCGAGTTTCCCGGTCATCTGCACCACGTAATCCTGAATGGCCCCGGACTGGCTCAGAACCAGGTCCCCGACCTCCAGGACCGGAGCCTCGCCCATCGGGTTGAGCCGGCGGAATTCTTCGCTTCGAGCTTCGCCATTGAAGAAATCGACAAAAACCGGCTCCCATTCAAACCCGGCCAGCTCCATGGCCAGCGCCGCCTTGTACGAGTTGCCACTTTCACCGAAACAATACAATCTTGTTGCCATCTTCCTGCACCCCCTGGTCACGCATCCCCGTTGCCGGCGCGCCCGTCGTCCGGCGCGCCCGTGCACTATCGCCTTTGCCCCAACACTGGAAGCGGCCAGTTGCGAAATCCGGCACGACCCCGCCCACGGCACCCCGGTGGCACCGGGGCCGGTCTCACAACAAGAAACCGGGCCGGATGCACGACAGTTTGCGCACCGGTGTGCGAATCATTGTGCCCGCCATTCCCGGAAATCGTCGAGGTGATTGCCGCGGACGGAGCAACGCCGAGTTCAGACAGGGCGGCAGGCCGCCTCGTATGTTCAGAGAATCAGAATTGAACGAGGGAGGTGGCTGTGGATAAGTTGGGGGGCGGATTCCTGTGGAAAACCCGCCGCTTGTGTTCCGCCGCCTCTCCGGTTCATTTCTGTGCCGGGACCGCCGCCGCCAGGCCTGGCGGCGGCGGAGCGGGGCCAGGCCCCGCAGGACGGGTCGGACCGAAACCGCCTTGGATCATCGGATCCGTGGGAAAGCGTGGTCGGCCCGCCCTCCCTTCAGCCTCCCGGGTCCTGAATGGATGCCTGGGGTTCGAGAACCGAATCATCGCGAGGATAGGAGCGGGAGACCATGGCCATCGTAGCCGCCGGAATCGACGTCAGCAAGAAGACACTCAACATCCATCTCAGCGGCAGGGACGACACCGCCGCCAACGACAGGGACGGCTTCCGCAAGGTCGCCCGCATCCTGAGGGACGGCGGCGCGGAGCGGGCCGTCATCGAGGCCACCGGCCGGATGCACAGGGCCCTCTTCCAGTCCCTGCATGACCGCGGCTTCACCGTCTGCGTGGTCAACCCCCGCCAGTCCCGGGACTTCGCCAGGGCCGGCGGCGAGCTGGCGAAGACGGACCGGGTCGACGCCAGGGCGCTGGCCGCCTTCGGGGCCGCGTTTCCGGACATGGCGGCCTCGGCGCCGGCTGGCGTGACGGTCGACCGGCTCCGCGACATGCTCGTGCTCCGGGAGAAGCTCGTGGACCAGCGCGCCGACCTGAAGCTGGCCTTCGACGAGGTCGGCGATCCGGCGCCGGACGGGCCGGTCCCGAAAATCCTCTCGGAGCTTGACGCCGGCGTCCGCGAGTATGACCGGCGGATCGGGGAGCTGATCGCCGGTTCGGAGGAGCATGCGGAAAGCTACGGGATCCTGACCTCGGTTCCGGGCATCGGCCCCGTCACGGCGGCGGCCCTGATCGCGTGGATGGGCGAGCTCGGCGCGATCGGAAACCGCCAGGCCGCCGCCCTGATCGGCGTCGCTCCCTTCGCCCGCGACAGCGGAAGCCGCAAGGGCGGGCGCCATGTCAGCGGCGGACGGAGGAGGCCGAGGGACGTCCTCTACATGGCGGCGACGGCGGCCTGCGTGTTCAATCCCGAGATGGCGGAGTTCCACAGCCGGCTGAAGGAAAGGGGAAAGCCCCACAAAGTCGCGGTGACCGCGGTCATGCGGAAGCTGATCGTGACCGCGAACGCCCTGCTGCGCGACCGGCGCATGTGGGAGGACCGGACCGGGGCCGCCGCCGGCTGACGCCCGCGCTGGCCGTGTCCCGCGGCCGTCTGCGGGGCACAAAACGAATCAGACGCGCCGGTCAGGTCACCGCGGCCGGACTGCCTCGGCATGCCCGCATTGCGCCCGCCTGTGGACGGGCCTGTGGACGGGATGTGAAAAACCCGGAACAGGACCTCCGAAAACCGCCGGAAAAGGCCGAATCCGGGCTTGACTCAAAACATGGATGCTTTCCCGTGTGTCGTTTCGGCATCCCGCGTCGCCGGTCGCGGCGCGGGATGCCGGGGAAACCGTTCGGTCCGCGACCAGGGCCTGCATGTCGGGGCAGCGTTGACGATTCCGTTCCGGGCGCCAGCCAGCACGGCGAAAGTGACGGGCACCGTCTCCGGACAACACGCTTGTGCCGTCCGGCCCATCGACCCGAACTGCGATCAGGCGGCGACCAACGGCAATCCCGGACGCGACATCCGCCTCACGATTCCCTCTCCTGCCGACCGGCGGTCCGCTTCTGCCTGCGCCTGGCCTCGGCCAGGGCCTCGCTGGCGGCAGTGAAGGCGGTCACCACATTGCGGAAGCGCCGGTACTCGTCGAGAAGGGTCCGGACCTCATCGATCTCGTCCCGGCGCAGGCGCGTCGACGAGACCTCCCCGTCCAGTGAGCGCACGAGAAGGGTTCCGGGATGGCGCGCCGCATCGTCATCTGCACAGCGGCAATTCGATTTGCCGCAACGGGTGAGGTTCTCCTGCAGCGAGCCGGGCCGCACGTCGCCGATGGTGGCGAATTCGGCCTGTGCCCGGTCACGGGCTTCGATGAGGCGGTCGATATCGGTCATGTCGGATGTCATCCACGGCGAGTATGGGGCATGAACGCGCCCTTGTCATCTTGTCCATAATATTTTATACAAGACAATTCTGCACAGACCCAGTGCCTCATTGAAGACAACCGGGTCAGAACAGGATTGTCGTGTACCCCACCTGGCCCGGGAGGGCATGTTGCGAAGCAGATTCACCGATGTTACCCACCTGGAGCCGCTTGGCTGGACGTCGCCTGGAGGTCGGCAATGCGCGAAGTGACGACCGGGCCGGTTCAGCAGCGCTACGCCGACGAATTCGGGAGGGGAATGCTGAACGCATCAGCCAATGCCTCCGGCGGCAAATCCCTGGTCACCGCCCGAAAGATCTGCGTTCACCTTGGCCGGCAAGAGGTGCTCCAATCCGTCGACATGGAGGTCCATGCCGGCGAGATCGTGACCCTGGTGGGGCTGAACGGCGCTGGCAAATCGACGCTGGTCCGAACCCTGCTCGGCATTGTACAGCCCGATTCAGGCACGGTCGAATGGGCCCCCGGGTTGAGGATCGGCTATTCGCCACAGCGGGTGCGGCGCGATTCGATTCTCCCGATCACGGTTCGGCGATTCCTGTCGCTCGGCGAGTCGGGCTCTGCACAACGGATTGCCGAGGTACTTGCCGAGGTCGGTGCGAGCCGGACCCTGGACCATCCGATGGCCGAGATATCGGGGGGCGAAATGAACCGGGTCCTGCTGGCCAAGGCACTGCTGCGAAAGCCCGAACTTCTCGTCCTTGACGAGCCGCTCTCCGGTGTCGATATCGTGAGCCAGAGCGAATTGTATCGCCTGATTTCGAATATCAGGAACCGGTACGGTTGCGGGATTCTCCTGGTCTCCCACGATTTGCATATCGTCATGACCGAGACCGATCGGGTGGTCTGCCTGAACAGGCATGTCTGCTGCTCCGGCCCGCCGCGGGCAATCGCCCGTGACCCTGCCTTCGCGTCGCTGTTCGGCCCGCATGTATCGGAGTGGATGGCGGTCTATCCCCATGCCCACGACCACCGGCATGATTGCGTGGACGAGCCCGGATTGCTCCACGACCGGGAGAGTGCGGGATGATTGACGATTTCCTGCTGCGCTCCCTGGTCGGGGGCGTCGGGATCACCCTGGCCGCCGGGCCGGTCGGGTGTTTCGTGGTCTGGCTTCGCCTGGCATATTTCGGCACCGCTCTGGCCCATACCGTCCTTTTGGGCGTGGTGCTGGGATTCCTCCTCGGGGTGGAGCCGGCCGTTGCGGTCCTGACCATGTGCCTGCTCTTTGCCCTCTGCCTGGTCCTGCTCGAGCGCCGGGCCCCGGTCTCGCTCGACACGCTGCTCGGGGTGCTGTCCCACCTGACCCTTGCTGGCGGGCTGGTGGCGCTGGCCTTCATGGAGAACATCCGCGTCGACCTGATCGGTTACCTGTTCGGCGACATTCTCTCGGTCGGCATCGTCGATCTGTGGCTGATTTTCGGAACTGCCGCTGCAACACTGGCTGCCATCTCGTGGCAATGGCACAACCTGCTTTCCATGACCATTGACCGTGACCTTGCGGCGGCGGAAGGGGTGCCGGTCGAGAGGGTCCGCCTGTTGCTCATCTTCCTGCTCGCTTCGGTCATCGCCATCGGCATGAAGATGGTGGGAATGCTGCTCGTGGTGGCGCTGGTGATCATCCCTGCGGCGGCGGCGCGGCGATTTTCCTCGACACCCGAAACCATGGCCATGACGGCGACTGCCATCGGCGCCGTCTCGGTCGGCATCGGCCTCCTGGCCTCCCTCACCTGGAACCTGCCGGCCGGGCCGGCGATCGTTCTGGTTGCCGGCATGTTCTTCGTCGCCGGTCTGCCGAAACCGGTCCGGAAGCTGTTCAGGCAATGACCGGCGTCACGCGGACCAGAGGGTGCAGAGACCCTGTCATGTTGCCGCCAGGCCGTTGCTGCCTGCCGGCCATCATCCATACTGATAACAGAAGAAGGGAGAATTTTCATGGTTAAGAGATCGTTGCCGGCGCTGGCCCTGCTGACTGCCGGACTCCAGGCATCGCCGGTTGTGGCTGCACCCGAGGTGGTGGTCAGCCTCAAGCCGGTGCACTCCCTCGTTGCCGGAGTCATGGGCGACTCCGAACCGCCTCCGACGCTTCTGGTTCCTGCCACTGCATCTCCACATCTGTATCAGATGCGGCCTTCCGATGCGCAGGCCTTGCAGAATGCCGATCTCGTCATCTGGATCGGCGAAGCCATGGAGACCTTTCTGGCACGCCCGATCGACACCATCGGCGAAGGCACATTGGCCGTGGAGTTGCACGAGGCGGCCGGCATGCATCTGTTGCCCAATCGCGAGGGTGGCATATGGGAGCATCATGATGAAGAACCGGAGATTCACGTCGACGAGCACGACGATCACGGCCATGAACATGATGAATTCGACATGCATCTGTGGCTGGACCCCGGAAACGCACGGCGAATCGTCGAGGTTGCTGCCGAGGCTCTGGGTCAGGTCGATCCCGGCAACCGCCAGACCTGGCAGGACAATGCTGCCGAGATGGCAGCGCGGATCGATGCCAAGACGGAGGAGCTGCGCCAGCGGCTTGCGCAAGTGCAGGATCGCCCCTTCGTCGTGTTCCATGACGGCTACGGCTATTTCGAACAGGCCTTCGGGCTGAGCGGATTCGGGGCAGTGGCAGTCGATCCGTCCCGGCCCATCGGTGCAAGGAGGCTTTCCGACCTGCGCGAGGCGCTGGAGGAAGGCGGAGTTGTCTGCGTGTTCACGGAAGCACAGTTCGAGCCGGAACTGGTGCAGACCCTGATCGAGGGAACGGATGTGCGGACCGCTACCCTGGACCCGATCGGGGCGAGCGCGGAAGCCGGGCCGGATGCGTGGTTCGTGGTGATGGATGAATTGGCCCTGGCCTTCGAGGGCTGCCTGGGGGTCTGACCCATTCCTGGCGATTGTGCCAACCATGCCGAATTCGGCATGGTTGGCACGCCCTTGATTACGCAGGCGCTTCCCTCGGGACGCTGGTGCCGGATGGAGACAGGCCGAAGCGGCAGATCAGACACGAGCTGAAGGCCGGGAACGTGCAGGGGGTCGCCGTCAGGGCGAGTATGCCGGGCGGAGCAGTGATGCCAGCGCCAACCACCTCCCTGCCATCGAGTCATGGCTGAAAAACAACCGATGGGCGGACGTCCTCGACTGGAAGGCAGACCAGGCCCTGGCGGCGTAGACAACAGGAACGGACTACAACCGGGTGCCCGGATTCGCGTTGACAACGGGTGCAAACTGACCCAACTTGAGTGACTGGCGTATTCGGGAGCGGAGCTCCCGGGCGGTCAGGTGGCGTCGAGATACGGGGCAACCTCATGAATGCGCTGATCGAGCTTCTGGATTTTCTCGGGTCATCCTTCCTGCTGCTGGCGCCGATGCTGCTGCTGGGCCTGTTCCTGGCGGGGCTGATCCATGTGTTCATCTCCCGGGAAGCGGTCCTCAGATGGCTGCGCGGGGACAGCCTGAAATCGGTCGCCACCGGCGCTGCAGTCGGTGTGCCGATGCCTTTGTGCAGCTGTTCGGTGGTTCCGGTTGTTGCCGAGATGCGACGCAAGGGAGCCTCCCGTTCATCCTGCATGTCGTTCCTGATCACGGCACCGGAGACCGGGGCCGATTCGATCCTTGTCACCAACGCCTTCTTCGGACCAATCGCCGCCATCGTCCGGCCATTCATCAGCTTCATCACCGGCGTGGTCGCCGGTATTTTCTGCATCGGATTGATCCGGGACAAGGATCAGCCCGAACATGATCATGATCACGACGCTCACGCCAGGTGCGGACACGACCATCACCATCATCACGGTCATCATCACGACCATGACGATTGTGGTCATGATCATGACCACAAGGTGCTGTTCCCAGAGGACAATGACTGCTACGTCAATCCGGCGAAGTTCCGGGAGTTGTTCATGGCCTGGCTGGGCCGGATGAATGGCGGTGTCCGCCGTGCCCGGTCAATGACCTGGATCAAGCCCGATTTCTATCGCGACATGCTCCTGCCACCCGGCAGGACGAAGGACGAGGAACAGGAAGAGACCTCCGGGGGGGGGGGCGATGGACTGTCCTTCACGAAGGTATTCAAGCACATCCTGAGCTACGGCTTCATCGAGGTTGCCGATGACATCCTGTTTGCGCTCCTGGTCGGCGTCCTGCTGGGAGGCGTGCTGTATCTCGCCATTCCCAGTGACCTCATGTCCAGTGAATACGCCCGCTGGCTGTCATATCCGGTCATGGTACTGGTCGGCATTCCATTGTATATCTGTGCCTCGGCGAGCACGCCCATCGCCGCCGCATTGATGGCCAAGGGGTTCAGTCCCGGCGCTGCTCTCGTTTTCCTGATGACCGGCCCGGCGACCAATACCGGAACGATAGCCATCGTCGCCAGCCAGTTCGGTGCCCGTTTCGCCTATGTCTATGTTCTTTCGGTCATTGCGGTCACCGTGGTCCTGGGCGTGGCGATTGACCTGTTCATGATCGCGTTCGGATTGTCGCTGGCCGTCAACCTCCAGGCCTCCGATTCGCCGGTGCTTTCGACACTCCAGTGGGCAGGGGCCATTGGCCTGGTCGCATTGATGATCTGGCGTTTCAGGGCCGGGGCCTTCAGGACCGGCTACCAGGACCTGTTTTCCAATCTTCGTCCGGCCTTCGCCCCGTTTTCGAGATGGTGGATGCGGGCGACCGGCCATGCGCCGATTGCCGGGTTGCTGAGGCCGAACAACATGGCCGGGGCCGCCGTCTGGATGGCAGCCGTGCTGGCCATCCTGTTGAGCGGGTTCATGGTCGTCCGCCCCGGCGAAGTCGGCTACGGACGCCTGTTCGGCAAGGTGGTCTGGCGCGACTTGCAGCCAGGCCTGCACTACCTGGCGCCCTGGCCGCTGGCCCGAGCCGACAAGTGGCCGGTCAGGGAGGTGAAATCCATCACCAGCGGCGCGTCGAACGAGTTTCTTACCGGCGATCTCAACCTCGCTTCGGTATCGGTCAGCCTGCAATACCTGGTGCAGGACCCGTACGCCTACCACTACCGCACCGGCAATCCGGAACAGGTGATCGACGACACCATTCGCGAGGAGTTGCGGCGCTTCATTGCCGGCACCCCGCTTGATGAATTGCTTGATATCGAACGCAGCAAGCTGCAAGCGCACATCATGGACGTGTTCAGCGCCGGCGGGTCGGGTGACGGGAACGCGGTGATTGACTCCGTCGAGCCGGTCAAGGTCAGCCTGCTGGCCGTCAACCCTGCCGAGGATGCCATGGGTGCCTTCCGCAATGTCTCCAGTTCGCAGGATGACCGGGAGCGTATCATCGTCAATGCCCAGCGCCTGACCGTGTCCACCATCCCCAGGGCCCATGGCAACGCCACCTACGAGGTCGAACAGGCCAGAGGCGAGGCGGAATGGAAGGAATTGACATCCGCCGCCGAGAGCAACGCGATCCGCGTGGTGGCAGACGCCGTCCGCTCGGCGGCAGACGTGCTGCAGCCCATGCTGTGGTACGAAAAACTGGAAAATGCACTCGCCGGGCGCAGGAAGATCATCGTTCCGCAGGATGGCATGCTGCAAAAGGTTGCCATCTGGAAATCCAACGGTGCTGGTGGACAGCAACACGGAACTGGTCACGCGGGAGAAGACCATGAGTAACCGAAGACGCCTGACGCTTGGCGTGGCAGTTGTGCTGGCGGCAATCCTGGCTTGGGACATCCATTACACGGTCGATGAATCGGAACAGGCCGTGCTGACCAATTTCGGCAGGATCGCGCCGCCGGTCAGGGAGCCGGGGCTGCATTTCAAGTGGCCCACGCCCATCGCCAGAGTCTACAAGATCGACCGCCGCATGCGCCCGCTGACCGGCATCCGGCAGGAATTGATCACCGAAGACCAGAAGAACGTCCTGCTTGATGGCTATCTTCTCTGGCGGGTCGCCGATCCGTTCCGCTTCGTGGAGGCAATCCGGACCGAGGCCAACGCCGTCAGTCGGTTGACCGACCTCTACAAGTCGAGCGTCGGAATCGTTGTCAGCAACAAGTCCAGGGACGCGTTCGTCAGCCTCGGGCTGAAGCACCAGGAGATTACCGCCACGGCCGATGAAATCCTCGACAACATCAAGCCGATCGCTGCCGAGGATTACGGAATCGATGTCGTACAGGCCGGGCTGATCGAATACACCCTGCCCGTGGAGAACCGGCCGAGCGTCATCAGGCGAATGATCTCCGAACGAGCGCGGGTGGCGGCGCGGTATCGGAGCGAGGGCGAGGAAAGGGCAATCGGAATCGAGGCCTATGCCGTCAACGAACATCAGAAGATCATGGCCGCCGCCCATGCCGAGGCAACCGAGATTCTCGGCGAGGCCGAGGCCAACGCGCTGATGACCCTCGCCGCCGCCTATCGCGAGGATCCGGAATTCTACCGCTTCATCCGGGCGCTCGACAGTTACGATTCGATTATCGACAGCAATACGACCCTGATCCTGCCATCGGATAGCGAGTTGTTCAGGTACCTTGACGGAAGCGAGGTTCCAGTGCCCGGCACGACCGCCGGTGCAGCGGACGTCCAGGAATAGCGGAGCCAGAGCGTGTCCCAAGACTCCGAACCCCTCGCTCCGAGCACCCGGGCCATCTACGCGGCATTCGATGCCGTCGGGGCGCGCAAGGGGACAATCCTCCTGTCCGTGGCACTGGTCGCGATCCTCGCTGTCCTGGCCAGCGGCTTCTATATCGTCAAGAAGGAGGAACGGGCGGTACTCACCCGTTTCGGCAAGGTGGTGAACGACAATATCGCTCCGGGAATTCACTTTGCGATCCCGCTTGTCGACCAGGCTCATCTTCGCAAGGTCACCCGGATCGTCAACCGGAATGTCATGACGAAGGGCGAAAGCGGGCAGGTTGCCTTTTCCATATTGTCAGGAGATGCCAACCTGTTCGAGGCCAGCGTGGCAATGCAGTACCGGATCAATGACCTGCGATCCTGGCTTTTCGCCACCAGCGATCCGGAAGCCGTTCTGACCCTGGTCCTGCGCGAGCGGCTGATTGGCATCATGGGCCGCAACTACATCGACCTGATCTTTTCCAACAACCGTGACATCATCCAGGCCCACCTGTTTGACGAGGTTTCGGAGTGGCTGGACGAGGCCGATATCGGGATCGAGTTGCTGACGCTGAGCATCGTCGACCTGCAGCCGATCGAGGAAACCGTCGCCGCGTTTCGCGACGTGAATGACGCCATCGCCGAGGGCATACGGATGATCAGCGGCGCAACCCGAAAGGCCGAACAGCTGCTTGCCCGCAGCCGCGGCCAGGCCGAGGCCGTGGTGCTGAAAGCCAGGGCGCGCGCCAATGAGCGCGAGATGCAGGCCGAGGCCAGCGCCGAGGCCTTCCGGGACCTGCTGGATGCCTATCGTGACCAGCCGGATTCAGTCATCGTGACCCGTTACTGGCAGCGCATGCGCACCATTCTGAAGGAAGCCGCGATCTCGGCGATCGATTCGGGAAGCACTGCCGCTCTCGATATCAACATGATCGACGGCTTGGTGCCCGGTGTTGGTCAGGTCCCGGGGATGCCCATGCCGACCGGCGGGCCGAGCGAGTCGCTGGTCGGCGCACGCAGCTGGCTGGCGGCGTTGAGCGAAGGCGGCCACCTGGACCTGCAATCCGGAGCTCAGGATGCACCCGAGCTATCGGGACAGCTCCATTCTCCGCTGAGCGAGCGCCATCATTACGGTGATGCCCAGCCGCGATCGCTGCTGTTCGACGACCTGGCGATTTTCGGGCACCGGGATGTTGCGCCGAGCAGCGTTGCCACGACAGCCGAAGAGGACGAGGCACCGCTGGCGGCCCAGCAGGCTGAAGTGACGGATGCAGAGGATGCCGGTGCGACACCGTCGGCATCGGCAGCCGAAACCGGAGATGCTGCCGATGCCGGAACCGGCACCGGGACTCCTCCACAGGGGGCCGTCAATGCAAACTAGGATTCCTGCAGCACTGGCGCTTGCCCTGGTGGTCTTGACGGGTAGCGCGGATGGCGCCGACTCTCCTGAACGGGGCGTGACGGCGGACAGGATCACCTTTGCACAGACCGCCTGCCTGTCCGGTGTCTGCGGCGCCACCGGCATGCGGTACCGGGCCGGTATTCTCGCCGCCTTTCACCAGCGCAACCTGCAAGGCGGTGTCGGCGGACGGATGCTGGAGATGGACTCGCGGGACGACGCCTACAGCCCGGAGATTGCGGTGACCAACGCAGTCGAATTCACGGATGCAGACGTCTTCGCCGTCATCGGCGGGATCGGCACGCCGACGGCACAGCGCATCTCCCCGATACTGAGGAATGCCGGAATTCCGGTTGTCGGTGTTCTCTCGGGCGCCAGGTTCCTGCGAGACCATGGCATCTATCCCAATGTGGTCAATCTCCGGACGGGGTATGCCGAGGAAGTCGATCGGCTGGTGTCGCACCTGCATGATGAGCAGGGTGCCCGCCGGTTCGGAATCATCTACCAGGATGATGCGCTGGGCCGTTCGGTACTGTCCGACCTGCACGGGGCCCTGGAAGAGTATGGCCTGCCTATCCTGGCAAAGGCATCCTACACCTGGCACACCCATTCCGTTCACGGAACCCTGTTTGTGCTGGAGAAGGCGGATTTGGATGTCGTGATCCTGGCTGCGACAACCTCCAATTCCGGTGAGGCAATCGAATTCGCCCGCGCATTCGGAGATGACTACACTTTCGGGCTGCTGTCGATCGTCAATCTCGACATGCTCGAAGAACAGCTTGGCCAGGCATTCGGGCCGGCCGTCATCACCAGGGTGCTTCCCGATGACTCGGATGAGAGCATCCTCTTGGTCAGGAATTTCCGGGCAGCCATGGCCGCCTACCGGAACGATGTTGCCGGAGCCGACATGCAGGCCGCCGACGAATCAAGCCTCGAAGGCTACATCCTGGGCCGCTTTGTCATCGATGTCCTGGAGCGCATGAAGGGCGATCCGAGCCGGAACGCATTCCTGGAGACTGCCCTGGAGAGCGGTCCCTTCAATCTTGACGGTTGGGAAATCGCCTTTGACGAGGGAAGCAATGCCGGGTCGAACTATGTTCGCCTGGTCGAGATCGGCGAGGACGGCGAGCCTGGAATGGAGGCCTCGCAATGAAGAAGATCGACGAATTCCGGCTGGAGGAGACTGCCGAGGAGTGGCTCCGGGAGGGCTACAAGGTCGTGGCGACCCGCCGCAACATCATGTTCCGCAACATCGTCGAATCAGTTCGGTTCCTGCTGTTCGGCAATGCCGGTTGCGCAGCTCTGGTGATCGGCTTCATGGGCGGCGGCGCCACCGGCAATTCCGAAGGTGTATTTCACTGGCTGGCGCTGGCTACCGTCCTGCTGTTCGGAATTGGCACGATCACCTCGGCCCTGACCATGATCCTGGTCACCATTGTCTCGATCCGGGAAGCGCATGGCAGCGAGAACGCTCTCAAGAAATTCGCCGATGGCATCGCTGATCGCCACGAGGTCATGTTCAATATCGAGATGCCGACATGGCGCTCGGCCGATTGGGCAACCTTTTCCGGCATCGTCAGCATCGGGGCCTTCGTCCTCGGAGGCATCTTCAGCCTGGCATTGCTGGTGATCTTTTTCTGATTCCCTGGCTCTGCCCGACCAGGGAAGTCAGACAATCCGAAGAACAGGATCTGCCCTTCCTCCACACCCGCTGCGTCCACCATTTCGTCCGACCTGCGCGCGGGCAGGGCCTGCCCATTGGACACAAACTCGACTCGACTCGCCATGACCCACCTGCTACAGTGCCGCCATGGCAGGCAATGCATCAATTCCCCGGAGACTGTCATCGGATGCCGGCTTTCGCAAGCTCACGGCCATTCTGGCGCGCAAGGGAGTTCACAGTCGGGCCGAGATCGGCCGGCGCGTCTGTTCGGCCTTCGGATTCCTCGACCACCGCGGCGAGCTTCAGGTCACCAGCTGCCTGTCGGCACTGCGTCGCATGGAAGGCAGAGGCCGCATCGAGTTGCCGCCGCCGGACGGCGGCGGTGGCCATGGCCGGGTCGCCCGCACCGGTGTCGCGATACCGGAGCCGACCGGACTGCCGTCGCGGGCCGGCGCCATCGGCGACCTCGAGCTGGTGGTGGTCGGCGACGATGCGCGGCGGCTTGTGTTCAATGAGCTGATGGCCTCGGAGCATCCCCGCGCCGCCCGCCTGCATGTCGGGCGCCAGCTGCGATACCTGGTCGGCTCGGCGCATGGCTGGCTCGGCGGGCTGCTGTTCGTTCCGGCGACGCGCTCCCTGGCGGCGCGGGATGAATGGATCGGCTGGGACAGCCACGCGCGGGAGCGGCATCTCGAGCGCGTGATCTCGCTGGCCCGGTTCCTGGTCCGGCCGTCGGTCTCGGTGCCGAACCTGGCATCGATGCTGCTGGGCATGGCGCGGCGGCGGGTGTCCGGTGACTTCGAGGCGGTGTATGGCGTGGCACCGGTGCTGGTCGAGACCTTTATTGCACCGGAGCATGACGGAACCTGCTTTGCTGCCGCCGGCTGGCGCCGTGTCGGCGAGACCTGCGGGCGGCGGGTGCGCGATGGGCGGGTGGAGCCGGCGAAGGCGGTCTGGCTGGTGCCGCTGGCCGCAGACTGGTGTGACCGGCTGGATGGCACCGCAAGGGCCCTGGGTGCCGGCGACGGGCTTGACACCGCAAGCTGGGCCATGAACGAGTTCGGCTCGGTGAAGCTCGGCGATGCGCGGCTGACCCGCCGGCTGGTCGACAGCGCCCGTATCCAGGCCCGGTCGCTCTCGAAGACATTCCTCGCCGCCGCGGCCGGCGACGAGGCGGCAGTGAAGGGATATTACAGGATGATCGAGCATCCGGATTACGACGCAGTGTCGGCGACGGCCATGCTCTCGGGGCACCGGGCCCGCAGCATCCGGCGGATGCAGGCCGGACGGCTGGCCCTGTTGGTCCAGGACGGCACCGATCTCGATTTCGCTACCCATCGCGGTTGCGACGGGCTTGGCAGGATCAGCCGGAACAAGGGTGGAGCCGGCACCCGCGGGCTGCACCTGCACTCGACGCTGGCGGTCGGCGGCGACGGCGTGCCGCTCGGCGTGGTCGGCATGGAGTTCGACGCGCTGCCATTCGGCAAGGTGAAGCGGGCGGCGAATGTCCTGGACCGGAGGACCGGGCGCTGGCTGCGGGGGCTTCGGGACAGCGCCGCCATTGCCGGCGAGCTTGACGGGGTGCGGGTGGTGGCAGTGATGGATCGGGAGGCAGATGCCTTTGACCTCTTCGCCGAATACCGGGCGCTCGGCCGGCGCTCCCTGGCATTGCTGGTCCGGGCCCGCCATGACCGCTCTCTCGGGCGCGGCCAGCCGAAGCTGTTCGAGACCATGGCCTCGGCACCGGAGATCGGCCGCGCCTCCATCGAGATCGGCCGGCTCTCGGAGCGCAATTCCACGGGTGGGCAGTCCGCCTTCGGTGGGCGGGTCGCCCGCAAGGCCGTTCTGGCCCTGCGCATGATGACGGTGGAGCTGCCACCGCCGGTGCGGGAGAAGGCCCGTTTCGGTCCCGATCCCGTCACCATGGGCGCCATCCATGCCGGGGAGGTGGACCCGCCGGACGGCACCAGGCCGGTATGCTGGCGGCTCCTGACCACGCTCGATGTCGGCAGCGCCGGCAAGGCGCGCGAGATCCTGCGCCTCCATGCCTTGAGATGGCGGGTGGAAGATTGGCACCGAATCCTGAAGTCGGGCTGCAAGGTCGAGACCACCGCCCACCAGAACCGGCAGCGCCTGGAGCGGGCGGTGGTCATCAATGCCGTCATCGCCTGGCGGATCGCCGCCCTCACGCAGCTGGCGCGCACCGAACCGCAGCAGCCGGTGGACAACGCCTTCTCGAAGATCGAGATCGGACTGCTCTCGGATTTTGCCGCCACCAGGCGCATGGTGCCGCCGACCGATCTTGGCGCCGCCTTCCGCCTGGTGGCGACCATGGGCGGCTACCTTGACCGAAAGAATGACGGACCTCCCGGGGCGGAGGTAATCTGGAACGGTCAGTCGGCCCTGGCCTTTGCCGCCTGGATGGTCGGCCACAGCGCCGATGCCGGAGAGGACAGTGTCCTCCTGAAGTCATTAGGCTAGCGGAACATCTTTTGTGGGCAATGAGTAGGGCAGGGCATCGAGACCGACGCACGCTCCAGTTTTTCGTTACGGTCGGACGTTTCGTTACGGTCGGACACAGGGTTTGCCGGCAGGGACCGGCCTCAATTCATGAAGCCCGGGGCCAGGAAATAGAAACCATATGCAACGATCAGGGCCGGAATGGCAGAGATCAGGGTAGCGAGCACTGCCGCCCGTGCATCGACGGCGATGGCCGGGAACAACGCATCACCATCATTCGAAATCGCGTTGCCGACCACGGCGGCGAAGGGGACCACGCCGCTGACATAGAGAGAGGTCACGAGCACCTGTGGCCCGCAGCCGGGAATGAAGCCGATGATGATGCCGGTCAGCGGCAGGACCGGCGCCAACATCGTGAACGCCACCTCGAGATTCACCCCGGAAAAAGCCACCAGGTATTCGTAGAGAAGGTAGGCGCCAATCACCCAGACCGAAATGAAGCTGGTCTCCTCGGCCATCCTCGTGACCGGGCTGTCATCCGGGCTGCCCATGGTCGAGAATTGCGATGTTGACCAGATGAAAAGCCCGACACCGGTGCCAAGCAGGGCAACCGCCATTGGCAGCACTGCCAGGGCTCCGGTTGGCTCGAGTTGCGACAGTTGCAGCAGGCCAAATCCGAGCCCCGGAATGGCCAGGGCAAGATAGGCACAGTCGCGCAATCTGGTGGTGCCGACCGGCGACGGGGCGTCATGCCGCTTCTTGCCGCCGATGGCTCCGATATGGGGAAAGAACCGGTTGACCGTCCAGCCGGACAGGACACCGACGACAAATGACAGTGGCAGGACCACCAGCGCCGCGTCCGGACGGATGGCAATCAGCAGGAAGGCCGCATCACCCATGGTAGCGGTCAGCGTGGCAACAACGGCGCCGAACCCGACATGGCCCGAAGAATATGCAGCCACCACCACCACGGCGCCACCGCAACCCGGCATCGCCCCGAGCGCCGCCGCCAACGGAACCGAAAACAGGCCCGACTCCCGCAGGACCGACCTGATATCGAATTTGAACAGCTGCTCGGCACTGTAGAACAGCAGCAGGGTGGCAGCGACGAACACGCTGACCTGGATATAGGCATCGGCGATCATCTGGCGGCCGATCAGGCCGACCTCCCCCGGGGCCAGTACCGCCAGCAGGACCAGGCTGGCCACCACCAGCCGCCGTGGCCTGGCGCCCGGTGCCCGGAGCTGGCTGGCAGGAGTCAATGGCTGAATTGCAGTCGTCAAATCGGACGGCATGTGGGTCCCTACCTGCAATTGCGAATCATTATCATTTTGGCCAATATAGATGTTGCGCAACCGGAAACAAGCGCCAATAAGCACCACTCACCCGAGGCCGGGACAGAAAGAAGGGCAGTGCAAGCCAAGTGAACGCCGCCGAACAGCAGGAAATCGTGACCCGGTTTTTCGACAGCATCCCGCATTCGAAGACGCTGGGGATGCGCATCGAATCGGTGGGTGCCGCCAGGGCGACGATCTCGATGCCCTATGATCGCCGGCTGATCGGTGATCCGGCCTCCGGCGTCATCCATGGCGGTGCAGTCTCGGCCCTCGTCGACACCTGCGCCGGCGCTGCCGTTGCCCTGCATCCCGAGGTCCGGCCGCCGGTGGCAACCCTGAATCTCAACGTTGCCTATATGCGCCCGGCCACCCCGGGAGCGACAATCACCGCCACTGCCGAATGCCATCACGTCACCCGCACCGTGGCATTTGTCCGGGTCAGCGCATTCGACGGTGCAGGTCACCGGCCCCTGGCCACCGCCACCGGGCAGTTCGCCATGGGAACGTCGAGACATTGACCGGTCCGGCATCGCAATCCGGATCCGGCGGCGATCTGTTGCGGGCAATCTGCCAGGACATCCCCTATATCCGGTTCCTCGGCCTGCGCTTCGACCGGCATGGCGATGAGTTGACTGCCCTGCTGCCATTCCACCGCAAGCTGGTCGGCAACCCGGATCCGGCGGCGCTGCATGGCGGGGTGACCGCCGCCTTCCTGGAAGTCACCGCCCTGGTCGAGCTTCACTGGACCATGTGCCGGAATGACAAATCCGTAACTGCCGGAATCGGGCAGTTGCCGAGGACAATATCCTTTTCGATCGACTATTTGCGGCCCGGCCTGCCGAAGGATTCCTTCGCCCAGGCACGGGTCAACAGGGCCGGCAGGAGATTTGCCTCGGTTCATGTCGAGGGCTGGCAGGAACGGCGGACAAGGCTTTTTGCCCAGGCCACCGGGCACTTCCTGATGCCCGAACGACATGACTGACCTTGTCGGAGGGATCACGCACCGGCGGATTCTCAGGATTGCGATCCCCATCGTGCTGTCGAACGCCACCGTGCCCATCCTGGGTGCGGTCGATACCGGGGTGGTCGGACAGCTCGGCGAGGCGGCGCCGATCGGCGCAGTGGGCATCGGCGCCCTGGTGCTGACCACCATCTACTGGTTGTTCGGGTTTCTGCGGATGGGAACATCCGGCCTGACCAGCCAGGCCCGCGGCAAGGGCGACCGGACCGAGGTCAAGGTTCTGCTGTCACGAAGCCTGGCGGTCGGCCTGGCTGCCGGGCTTGTGCTCATCGTGCTCCAGTACCCGATATTCGAGGCGGCGCTGCTGATTGCACCGGCATCGGCCGAGGTTGAATCGCTGGCCTCGGATTATGTCCGGATCCGCATCTACTCGGCACCGGCGGCGGTCTGCCTGTTCGGCATGATCGGATGGCTGATCGCCGTCGAGCGGACCGGATCGGTGCTCATTCTTCAGCTGGTCATGAACACCATCAACATCGTGCTGGACCTGGTATTCGTGCTCGGGCTCGATCTCGGCGTCCGGGGGGTGGCGGTGGCCACGCTGATCGCCGAGTTCAGCGGGTTTGCCCTCGGCCTGTGGCTCTGCCGCGGCGCGTTCGCCGGCGGCGCCTGGCGGCGTTGGCAGCGAATCCTGTCCAGGGTCGAATTGCGGCGCATGGCGGTAATCAATGCCGACATCCTGCTCCGCACGCTGTTCCTGGAAGCGGCGTTCATCTCGTTCCTGTTCCTGGCCGCCGATTTCGGGGATCTGACCCTGGCCGCCAACCAGGTGCTGCTGCAATTCCTGCACATCACCGCCTATGCGCTCGACGGTTTCGCCTTTTCGGCCGAGGCGCTGGTCGGCCTTACCGTCGGTGCCCGCACCCGCCAGCAGCTTCGCCGCGCGGTCATGCTGACCAGCCTGTGGGCTGGCATGACCGTCCTCGTGCTGGCGGCAGGTTTTGCCCTGTTCGGCCCATTGGCAATCGACGTCATGACTACCTCGCCCGAGGTCAGATCGGAAGCACGGCGATTCCTGGTGTGGGTCGTGGCGCTGCCGATCATCGGCGCACCATCCTGGATGCTCGATGGAATCTTCGTCGGCGCCATGCGCACAAGGGACATGCGAAACGCGATGCTGGTTTCGGTGCTGGTCTATGCGCTGTCACTGGTGATCCTGGTGGGTCTTCTTGGCAGCCACGGGCTGTGGGCCGCCCTGCTGGTGCTGTTCGTTGCCCGCGCGGTCACGCTTGGAGCCCGCTACCTGTCCCTCGAGGGAACCGCCGCCTGACCGGCGAGGGCGCCCCGAAAGCAGAAGACGGATTGATGCTGCATCGGGACCGGCGATGATGCTGTGCGTGACCCGTGCCGGCTTGGCGGTCCGTCATTCGGTCTTCGTATCCGCCCCTACCGCCTCGCTCACCGAGTTGAATCCGTCACGGTGCAGGAATGCCGCAAGCCCGTCGAGAATCTCGCCAACCAGCGACAACCCGCCAAAGACCAGCCCGGTATAGAGTTGCACGGCGCTGGCCCCGGCTCTGATCCGGGCGTAGGCATGCCGGCTCGAGGCGATCCCGCCAACTCCGATCAGCGGAATCCTGCCGCAAGTCTCCCGGTAGAGATGCTTCAGCACCCCCGTGGCCGGATCCAGGAGCGGATCGCCGGATAGTCCGCCCGCCTCGCCAGCCAGCGGCGAGACCAGCGCCGGGCGGGCCACCATGGTGTTTGTTGCAACGATTCCGTCAATCCCGGTCGCGATTGCCGTGGCGGCAATGCAGTCGATGGCTTCCGGCGACAGATCGGGGGCGATCTTGATGAACAGGCGGGGCGGGCGCTCGAGCCGCGAACGGGCCTGGAGGGTCCGGGTGATCACCTCCTCGAGCAATCCGGTCTGCTGCAGACCTCTGAGACCCCTGGTATTGGGCGAGGAGACGTTGATGGTCACGAACTCGACATGGTCGCCGCAGATGCCCAGCACCCTGGCATAGTCGCCAGCCGGGTCGGGGCTGTCACGGTTCGGGCCGACATTCAGACCGACGACCCCCCTGCCCTTCGGCCGCCCGGCCAGCCTGCCGGCAATGGCGGCGGCGCCGTCATTGTTGAAGCCCAGCCGGTTGATCACCGCCCGGTCCTCCACCAGCCTGAAGACCCTCGGTCGTCGATTGCCGGGCTGTGGCAACGGCGTTGCCGCACCGGCCTCGACAAATCCGAAACCGGCATCCAGCAAGGGCAGGATTGCCCTGGCGTTCTTGTCATAGCCGGCGGCGAGCCCCAGCGGGTTGGGCAGCGAAATCCCGGCCAGGCTGGTTGCCAGCACCGGGTGCCGATCGGCAGGATGCCGGGGGGCGAGCCCGTGCCGCAGGGCCCGCAGCGACACCTCGTGGGCCTGCTCCGGCTCCATCTTCTGCAGCAGCGCCAGCCCCGCCTTCTCCAGCAGCGTCATCGGGAAATCGGGCCCCGGGTTGCCGGCACGATCCTGCAGTCATTGCCCGGCCTTCCCACCGGGTGCGGCAGCGGCATGAAATGGGGTTGATGGCGCTCACGCATGGTCTGGATCACCCGGGCCTGGCCTTCCGGTCTGATACGGGATTCCCGGATGACCCGCCAGCCTCCGGCCGAGCCGGGCTTCCAAAACATGTGCAGAGGGGTTAGTTGCAGGTCCGGGGTCAGGCCGACCTGCCGGCGGTCGAATATCGAGGGCGGTGATGCCGAACGGGGCCGGCGCGGCATTCTGCTGCCCCGACGAGAGACTTGCCGTCGGGCGGCACTGCCGAAAGCCGGCCAGGAACCAGGCAGCCCTCGTGAGGTGACCCATGAAAAGCGCGGTCGGAGATTGAGCACAAGCATGAGCGGGGAATTTGACCTTTCGGGAAGATTGGCACTGGTGACCGGTTGTCGGCGCGGGATCGGCCGGGCCATGGCAGAGGCGCTGGCCGCAGCCGGTGCCGACATTGTCGGGGTCAGCGCATCGATGGAGCCGTCGGGAAGCGCGGTCGAGCAATCGGTAGTCCGGCTCGGTCGGGCCTTCCGGCCCTTTCAATGCGATCTTGCCGACCGGGATGCGGTGCACGGGCTGATCAGGAAGATCGACGAGGCCGGTATCGAGCCGGAAATCCTGATCAACAATGCCGGCATTATCCGGCGCCATCCGGCCGCCGAGCATCCCGAGGAGTGGTGGGATCTTGTTCTCGAGGTGAATTTGTCGGCCCCGTTCATCCTGAGCCGCGATATCGGCCGGAAGATGGTCGCCCGCGGCTCCGGCAAGATCATCTTCACCGCATCGGTGCTCACTTTCCAGGGCGGCATCAACGTGCCCGGCTATTCGGCATCCAAGGGCGGGATTGGCCAACTGACAAGGGCCCTGGCCAATGAATGGGCAGGTCGCGGCATCAATGTCAACGCCATCGCACCCGGCTATGTCGAAACCGACAATACCGAGGCGCTGCGGGGCGACCCGGAGCGATACCGGGCAATTCTCGAGCGGATACCGGCCGGCCGGTGGGGCAAGCCGGAGGATTTTGGCGGGCCGGCCGTCTTCCTGTCCTCATCGGCCTCCGATTATGTCAATGGCCAGATCCTGATCGTCGACGGGGGTTGGATGGGCAGGTAGCGTTACCGATCCCCGTCCCGAACAGCCATCAACTCCCGGATGGCCAGGTGCCGCAAATTTCCGCTTGATTTTCATCGGCAAAAGCAAAAATGTCGGCTTGGGTTACTGCCGGTGAAACCTGGAATTGGAAGGGTTCGACGATGCTGAATGATCCACTCGATACCGGTCTTGACACCGTTGCCGGTCCAATCGAGACCGCCCGCGGCCTGCCAAACACGCATTACACGAGCGACAGCGTGTTCGAGGAGGAACGGGAGGCGCTGCTGTTCCGCAACTGGTCGGGCATCGGGGTCGGGGCCGACATTCCGGAGGCCGGCGACGTGATGCCGGTCGAATTTGCCGGGATGCCGCTGCTGCTGATACGCGGCCATGATGGACAGGTCCGGGTGCTCCAGAACACCTGCCGCCACCGGGGAATGATCCTGGTCGAGAAGGCCGGAAACCTGCGCGGCACCATCCGGTGCCCCTATCACAGCTGGTGCTACAATCTCGACGGCAGCCTGCGGGCCACTCCGCATGTCGGTGGGCCGGGCCGAAATCTCGACCCGAATATCAGGCGTGACGAACTGGGGTTGATCGAGATTCGCTCGGCCATGTGGCGGGACATCGTTTTCGTCAACATTTCCGGCGATGCACCGGAATTCGCCGAGTATGCGGCAACGTTGCTGGAGCGTTGGTGCGAACATGAACATCCGGTCCATCATGGCGGCGAGGCATCGAGCTTCACCTTTGATGTTGCCTGCAACTGGAAGCTGGCCATCGAGAATTACTGCGAGAGCTACCATCTTCCCTGGATCCATCCGGGCCTCAACAGCTATTCGAGGCTGGAGGATCACTACCACATCGAGGCCCCGGGGAAGTTCGCCGGCCAGGGAACCAGGGTCTACCGCCAGATCGAGGGCGAGAATGGCGAACGGTTTCCCGATTTTCCCGGCCTCTCGGAGTTCTGGGATGAAGGGGCCGAGTATGTCGCCCTGTTTCCGAACGTGATGCTGGCGGCGCAGCGGGACCATTGCTACGCGATCATCCTGCTGCCGCAGGGCAAGGACAGAACGATCGAACGCAACGAGATCTATTACAGTTTCGACCCGCAGACGCGTCCCGATCTCAAATCGCTGATCGACCGCAATGCCGTTCAGTGGCGCGGTGTCCTCGAGGAGGATCTGTTTGTTGTCGAAGGAATGCAGAAGGGGCGAAAAGGGGTGTTTTTCGATGGCGGCAAGTTTTCCCCGGCCATGGACGGACCAACCCATGTTTTCCACCGCTGGGCGGCCGGCCGCATGCAGGATCACCGGGCCAACCGCAATTGACGAGTCCTGATCACCTGGATGTCGGCATCATCGATGCCTGGCAACGGGATGACGGCGAGGCACTTGCCGGACTCTACGCCACCGCCGGACAGTCGATGCTCGATGCCAGCCGCATCGACGAGGGATGCTTCTTCCTGACACAGGCCTATGTACTGGCGCTTGAACACGGCCTCGGCATGGCCACCCGCATCCACGCCGAACTGGTGCGCCAGGGACGCGAGGAATAGCCCTCCCGAAGCCTGGCAGGCAAGGATTTCGGGACCAAGACATCCCCGGCCGGGACAGAAGAATGACACCAACCGTGTGGCTGGAGCCACCCGCCAGTCCGGGGACGAAACGTCCACCCCGCTCGGACATCATCATTTTCCGGTGTGATCGATGTCGCCATCCAGCCGGCTTTCGCGGCGCCCCACCGCATCCCGGAGGACAAGCCGGTCGGCCCGGACCGGACATTCAGGCACGAAGCACGGAGGTCCGGCGCCAGCCGATTCGGAATGTGTCATCGGGTTATGATATAGTCTGGTCAGCCGGACACCGGTGAAGAGTCGAGACCATGCCTGCAACCATCAGTGAACAACAACTGCGCGAGGCCTGCCGGGCAACGCTGCGCCAGTGGCCGGAAGCCCGGGCAGCGCTGCTGTTCGGCAGCCGGGCCCGGGGAACCTGCCGGCAGGACAGCGACTGGGACGTGGCCATCGTGCTCTCCGGGGACAATCCGGAAGGGGCCCGGCCGGCCACCCGTTCGGAGGAATTCCCGCATGCGGCCCCGTTGATCGAACTCGACCCTGTCGATTGCTGGGCCCTGACCGAGAAACATCTGCGCCGTCGGGCAACCGATCTCGGATCGTTGCCATATACCGTCTGCCGGGACGGCCTGCTGCTGGCCGGCCGGCTACGGATACCTGACAAGAAAAAGATTCACGAGGAAGCAGCAATGAACCCCGATGACTGGCGAACCAGGGTGACCACGGCACTGGCGGAATTGAGTCTGGCCATGGTACCAATTGGCAAGGTGCTGGCGGCACCATCCTGGAACACGTGCCCTGTGCATTGCCGTAGCCTGATGCGGATATCGTCAACTGCCGCCGAATTGCTGGTCAAGGCGGCGATGGAACGGCGGGGCGTTGCTGCCGATCACACCCATGACATTGGCAGACTGGCCCGGGACTTTCTCCGGGCGCGCCCAAGCGAGGAAGAACTGTCGGCGCGCATGTCGTCCCTGAATGGCAAGAGTCACCGGCACCATCTGGCCCTCTACGTTGGCAACACGGTCGAGATGGCGGATGTCACCCAGGCGGTGGATCGCTTGTGCGGGGTGCTGACATTATGGGCCGACGAGATCAATCCGTCGCATGCCGACCGGATGAGCAACATGGCCGGCGAACTTGCCGGTTGGGCCGCAGATTATCATGATGAGTGGCTTGCGACGATCCGGGCGGATGTGGTGGCCAAACCCGATGACGGCAGTTTGGCGCAGGAGGTGGCCAGCGTCGTGGTTGATGGCCGTCAGCAGATCGAGAAGGCACTCACCGGGTTCTTTGACCAGATGCAGCGATATGCACCGTCCCCACCAACGGCACCGGAACCTGTTGAGGAGCCTGATCCTGGCCAAGGCATCATGCCCGATCCGTTCGAGCCACCATCGCCCTTCGATTACTGACCATGCGCCGGGCTGGAGGCTCGACGGAGCGTTGAGAGCACAGGACCGGACATTCAGGCACGAAGCACGGAGGCCCGGCGGCCGGCCGATTCGGCACGTATCACCTGGCCATGATATAGTCTGGTCAGCCGGACACCGGTGAAGAGTCGAGACCATGCCTGCAACCATCAGTGAACAACAACTGCGCGAGGCCTGCCGGGCAACGCTGCGCCAGTGGCCGGAAGCCCGGGCAGCGCTGCTGTTCGGCAGCCGGGCCCGGGGAACCTGCCGGCAGGACAGCGACTGGGACGTGGCCATCGTGCTCTCCGGGGACAATCCGGAAGGGGCCCGGCCGGCCACCCGTTCGGAGGAATTCCCGCATGCGGCCCCGTTGATCGAACTCGACCCTGTCGATTGCTGGGCCCTGACCGAGAAACATCTGCGCCGTCGGGCAACCGATCTCGGATCGTTGCCATATGCCGTCTGCCGGGACGGCCTGCTGCTGGCCGGCCGGCTGAAGACGGCTGACATGGCGAAATTTCACCAGGAGGCAACATTGAATCCCGAAGACTGGCAAGCGAGGATGTTCACGGTGCTGGGGGAATTCACTCTGGCAATGACACCGATTGGTGAGGTGCTGACGGCATCGGCCTGGGGCTGGTGCCTGTCGGATTGTAGTCGCCTGATGCGGATATCGTCCAATGCCGCCGAATTGCTGGTCAAGGCGGCGATGGAACGGCGGGGCGTTGCTGCCGATCACACCCATGACATTGGCAGGCTGGCCCGAGGCTTTCTTCGGGCGCGCCCGGGCGAAGTAAGGCTGGCGGAACGCATGTCGGCACTGAACGGGAAAAGCCATCAGCACCATCTGACTCTTTACGGAGGCGACGAGTTCGAACTGGCGGATGTCACACAGGCGGTGGATCGCTTGTGCGGGGTGCTGACATTATGGGCCGACGAGATCAATCCGTCGCATGCCGACCGGATGAGCAACATGGCCGGCGAACTTGCCAGTCGGGCCAGTGTTTATCAGGATAAGTGGCTTGCAGCGATCCGGATGGACGTGGTGGCCAAGCCTGATGAAGGTAGTCTGGAACAGGAGTTGGCCAGTGCAGTGGTTGATCGCCGTCAGCAGATCGAACAAGCCGTTATCGGGTTCCGTAACCAGGTGCGGCAATATGCACCCGCGCTGCCAGCGGCGCCGAAGTCGAACAAGGAGAGTGATCCGGGCCAAAACTCCATGCCCGATCCGTTCGAGCCGCCATCTCCACTCGATTACTGACCATTTCAGGCCAAAGGCCCGAAGGAGGGACATGAATCCGGTAATTGCCAGGAAAGGAATGAGTTTGCCGGGGGTTGTTCGGACCGGCGAAATCCCGGGTCACGTGGTTATTGCGTTGATCACCTATCGGCCGAATGCTGCGCTCGCGGTGCGGTGATGATCCAGGCCGTCAATTCCGATCCGGCGGGGACCTCGATCATCCGGCATGAAGCATTGATCAGTTCGAAGAGTTGGCAACTCCTCCGTGGCGCTGATCTTCCGTCCTGGCCAGACCCACCAACGCGAGTGGATCACGGCTGTCGGCGGGAATGCTGCATCGTGCCCGCGATGCGGCCGATACAGTGCAGTGTCATGATCGGTTCGACATGCCCGGGTGTCCTGTCTGCGGCCATGCACGACTTGAATGTACGGACATGCAACGGTAACTAGCCATCTGCGCGGGTGTAGCTCAATGGTAGAGCAGCAGCCTTCCAAGCTGAATACGTGGGTTCGATTCCCATCACCCGCTCCATCTTCCCTTCCAGTCCGGCGGCGACCATTGCAATGAGGAAATCAACCGTCGGGTCCGTTCAGCCGCTCCGCAGGCTATGGCCGTTTCTCGGGGCATACCGTCTTCGACTGGCACTGGCCGTGCTGGCGATGGTGTCCACCGCGCTGTTGTCGCTGGCGCTGCCGCTCATGGTCCGCGGAATCGTCGACGGCTTTTCCGCCATCTCGCCGCAGGAGGTGGACCGCCATTTCCAGGCAGCACTCCTCCTTGCAGTGCTGCTGGCGGCGGCAACCGGACTTCGCTACGCCCTGGTCACCACCCTGGGTGAGAGGGTCGTTGCCGACATCCGCAAGGCGGTCTTCTCGAAGGTCATCCGTCTCAGCCCGGCCTATTTCGAACAGACCATGACCGGCGAGGTGATCTCCCGGCTGAACACCGACACCACCCTGGTCCAGGCGGTGCTCGATTCCACCATCTCCATGGCGGTCCGCTATGGCCTTATCCTTGCCGGCGGCCTGTCCCTGATGCTGTGGACCAGCCTCAGACTGTCGCTTCTTGCGCTGATCGTGGTGCCGCTGATTCTCCTGCCGCTGCTGGCTCTGGGTCGCAGGTTGCGATCGCACAGCCGCACCAGCCAGGACCGGATTGCCGATGGTGCCGCCAATGCCTCCGAAGCCCTGCTCGCTGTCCAGGCCGTGCAGGCCAATACGCATGAGGACGAAACCCGGTCAGCCTTTGGCAGGTTGGTCGAGTTGTCGCTGGACGCTGCCTATCGCAGGATCCGGATCAGGTCCCTGTTGACGACGTTGATCATTTCCCTGGCATTCTCGTCCGTGGTCCTCGTGATCTGGACCGGGGCAAGCGAAGTTCGCGGCGGGCAGATGAGCGCCGGTCAACTGATCCAGTTCGTCATTTTCGCGATCATGGTTGCCGGCTCCGCTGCCGGCTTCTCGGAAGTCTGGGGTGACATCCTGCGTGCCGCTGGTGCTACCGAGCGGCTGATCGAACTGCTGGAGGCGGACGATCCGGTCAGCGACCCGGATGAGTGCGAGGAGCCGGCAGTCCCGGCGCGGGGCGAGGTGGTGTTCGACCGTGTCGGCTTCCGCTATCCCTCCCGGCCAACGGTGGCGGCGCTGGAGGATGTCTCGTTCACGATCCGGCAGGGGGAGACCGTGGCGCTGGTCGGTGCCTCGGGTGCCGGCAAATCGACGGTATTCCAGCTGATGCTGCGGTTTTTCGATCCGCAATCCGGTACCATCAGTATCGACGGTGTCGATTTGCGCCGGATGCGCCGCGGCAACTTCCGAAGCATGATTGCGCTGGTTCCACAGGAGACGGCGGTCTTTGCGACCACGGCACGGGACAACATCCGCTTCGGGCGGCCGGGAGCCACCGACCTCGAGGTCGAGGGGGCCGCCCGCGCCGCATTCATCCATGACTTCCTGGCCGGATTGCCCGATGGCTACGAAACCGTGGTCGGCGAGCGGGGAATTCTGCTCTCCGGCGGGCAGCGCCAGCGCCTGGCCATAGCGAGGGCCATCCTGCGCGATGCCCGCATCCTGCTCCTGGACGAGGCGACCTCGTCGCTCGACCCGGAAAGCGAGGCGCATGTCAGGAGTGCGGTCGACCGGCTGGCTGCCGACCGGACGACGCTGATCATCGCCCACCGGCTGGCAACCGTGCAGAAGGCCGACCGCATACTGGTGTTCGATCGCGGCAGGATCGTCGATGAAGGCACGCATTCCCGACTGGTTGCCAAGGGCGGGATCTATGAACGGTTCTCGCGTCTGCAGCTTGACGGCGAAGACAAGACCGAAGGCCGGGCGGTCGCCGGCCAGTGACTCATCCGGGAGCAGAGTCGAGGGCGCCGGGCGTTGGACCGAGAGAGCAGCCAATGAAATGGTGCGCTCATCATCTCACCGGGTCTTTCCCGCGTCGTTGCATCTGCCGGCCTAAGCCATGATGTCATCCGACCTGTGGCCGGTGTTCGTGATCGCGAAGCCTGCGGGCATGTATTCCTCCAGGCGAGTCCTGGTCTGCCCGCAAAATGGAGCAGGACGGCATCGGCTGCACACTGGTTGCCGTGGAATGGCACGGCATCATGTGTCTTCCTGCTCATGAGTCATCGCTTGCCGGCGCTGACAGAGGATATTGCGAGTTCCGGCGAAAGAGTGAATCAATCGTCAACCGGTCCTGATCCGAACGGGCCATGTCGAGACGATGCCAGGGGACGCATCAGATGGAACACCAAATTGAAGTCTGTCACGGCACGTGGGTCCCGCGGCCTGCCGGGGAATTCGACAATTCGGGCCGGTTCGTCTTCTGGGTCGAAACGCCGGGGCACGATACAGGCAGATTCAAGCCCGGACTGCACCCGTCTCACCTTGCCGACGCCAGGCGGCTGAAGGAATTCCTTGCGACCGACCTGAAACTCGGAGCGGCGACCGTTGCCGCGGCCGACCCCGAGCTGGCCGGTTTCTGCGCCACGATGCCGAGCGCCGAGGGCAGGCCCCTGCCGAGCCTCGAGATGGCGCAGCTGACCGGGGAATACCTGCCCGACCAGTTCGAATGGAATGACTGGGATATCAACGGGATCGCCATCCGAAATCCGCTTTCCTTCCTGCGCGAGCTGCAGTTCCTTTCCGGCCTTGCCGGGGCCGGTTTCCATGTCGGCCATGACCTGAACTTCTGGGTCCGGTACGCGCAGCAGCTGCGCGCATTGGTTCGTCAGCACCAGTACCTGCCCGTCATGAAGCGCCTTCATCCGAAGAAAGGCCGGTCGCAGCCCGTTTACGCAGCCGGATGGGCCCCTGCCGACAGCCTCTACGAACGCGGCCTGCGTGACTTTGCTGACGCAATGCCCGCAGCATGCACCCTGGTCAAGAGCGCCCGGAACGGGCGCACAAACGGCAGGGCACCGGTTTCAACCCTGGATCGCACGGAATTGCTGCGGCAGTTTTCCGAACAGCAGGTTGACAGGCTGGTCTCCGGCACCCCTTTCACGCAGACCTTCCTGAATCGGCTCAGGAACAGTTGGTTCGCAGAGGCCCTGACACGGACGCCGACCAGCCGGGTCGAGGCGAACATCAAGCCTCATCCAGGCCCCAGTGATGCGGATGTCGCCCATTGGCACGCGTGGCAGAAGAAGATCCTCGGCCAGGCACGGCGTTCCGGATTCTCGCTCGGATTTCGCCTGAGCCAGGAGGACCGCAACGACGGTGATCGCTGGCATATCGGCTTCTTTGTATCCTGCAACGAGGATCCCTCGCTCTCGGTGGACCTGTCGCAATGGTGGTCGATGTCCGAGCACAGGAAAGACGATTGGAAGAATCGCTTCGGCCACGAGTTCGAGCGCCATCTGCTGATCAATCTCGGACAGGCCGGGCGCATCTGTCCGCTGCTCTGGCGGGGCATGGAAACCGCGGAGCCCGTCGGCGTCGACATTGACCTGAAAACGGCATACGAATTCCTGAAAGATGATGCGCTTGTGCTTGAAACGGCGGGGTACCGGATCGTCCTGCCGAGCTGGTGGACGCCCAAGGGACGCCGACGGGCGCGATTACGGATCAGGGCAAGCGCGACAAGCGGACAATCCGGGCAATCAGGATCGTCCTCGGGGCTTCTGCGGCTGGAGTCGCTTGTCGATTACGATTACGCGCTTTCCATCGACGGCGAACCTGTAGGCGAAGACGAGTGGAGGGCATTGCTGGAAGCCAAGTCGCCACTTGTGAAGTACCGTGGCGAATGGATGGAGATCGACCACCAGAGAATGTCCGAGACGCTCGAATTGTGGCGAAACCGGGGCGCGGGCAACGGCGTCGAATTCAGCCAGATGATAAGGGAAATGGCCGAGGCGGACCCGGACACGGAGGAGTTTGTCTTCGATGACGCGCTGGGCGGAATCGTCAAGGGGCTCATGAACCTGACAGGTCTTGAGCCGATGGATACCCCTGCCGGAATGCGCGGCGAGCTGAGAGCCTATCAGAAAACGGGGCTCGCGTGGCTGGCGCGGCAGGAACGGCTTGGCCTGAATCCGTGCCTGGCAGATGACATGGGTCTCGGCAAGACGATCCAGCTGATCGCATTGCTGCTTCACGAACGGGAGTGCGAGGGAGCGGCGAGGGACTCCGGGATTCGGCCCACGCTGCTTGTCGCCCCGACATCCGTGCTCAGCAACTGGAAGAAAGAGGTGGGCAAGTTTGCGCCAGAACTCGAATGCCGCATTCACCACGGTCCCGGCCGTCCTCGCGACGATGCTGATTTCGCCAGGTCGGTCGCCGGCTGCGACCTGGTCGTGACCTCGTTCAACCTGGTCCGCTCGGACAAGAAAACGCTCAAGGCCGTTGAGTGGCGTCGCATCGTCGTGGACGAGGCGCAAAACATCAAGAATCCCAAATCGGCGCAGGCCAGGGCGATCTTCGAGCTTCCCGCGACCAGCCGCGTTGCCATGACGGGAACGCCGATCGAAAACAGGCTGATGGACATGTGGTCCCTGTTCCGGTTTCTGAATCCGGGCTACCTGGGTACGGCGCGCAGTTCAGGCGCGCCTACGAACTCCCGATTCAACGGGAAAACGACCACATCCGCACCCGGCAGCTGCAGCAACTGGTCCAGCCTTTCATCCTCCGTCGCCTGAAGACCGACAAGTCGATCATCGATGACCTGCCAGACAAGGTCGAACAGAAAATCTACTGCAACCTCACCAGGGAACAGGCGTCGCTCTACCAGGCCGTGGTCGCGGACGTGGAGGAAAAGATCGAGGAGGCCGGCGGGATGGCCCGTCGCGGATTGATTCTTTCGACGCTGGTGAAGCTGAAACAGGTCTGCAACCACCCGGCGCAATTCCTTCAGGACGGAAGCGCGTTCTACGAGAGCCGTTCGCACAAGCTGACCCGCCTGAACGAAATGATCGAGGAAGCCTTGCTGGAATCCGACAGCCTTCTCGTCTTCACGCAGTTCACCGAAATCGGCGAGCGGCTGGAGAGTCAGCTGCGGGAAAGGCATTCCTGTCCCGTGCATTACCTGCATGGCGCCACCACCAGGAAGCGCCGGGAACAGATGATCGAGAGCTTTCAGGACCCGGAATCGCCCGCCGGGATCTTCGTTCTGTCATTGCGGGCGGGCGGAGTCGGAATCACGCTCACCCGGGCAAATCATGTCTTCCATTTCGACCGCTGGTGGAATCCGGCGGTCGAAAACCAGGCCACGGACCGCGCCTACCGGATCGGCCAGCAGAAAACGGTGTTCGCACACAAGATGGTGACGCTGGGAACGCTTGAAGAGCGCATCGACGACATGATCGAATCCAAGAGGGCGCTTGCCGAGAACATCGTCGGCACGGGCGAGAACTGGCTGACGGAAATGGACAACGACTCGTTCCGGCAGCTGATTGCATTGAACCGCCAAAGCATCATGGAGGCTTGATCATGGCCAGGATGACCCGAACCTGGTGGGGCGAAATCTTCCTCGACGTCCTCGCAATGAGCATGGACGAGGGTCGACTCAAGCGGGGCCGGGCGTATTCCGGCCCGAACCGACTGCTGAAGTTCGACATCAGCAAGGGTGCGGCCAAGGCCACGCTGCGTGGCAACATCAATCACTATTTTGGCGTCTACGAGGAGCCTCGATACACGGCGACCGTCAAGCTGCGACAGTTCACGTCGACTGACTGGGACAGGATATCGGAAAAGATCTCCAGCAACGCTGCCTGCCTGTCGCAGCTGCTCATGAACGAAATGCCGACCGCGATCGAGGACGCCGTTTCGGGGTCCGGCAAGACCCTGCTGCCGAGATCACGGGATGATCTCGTCAGCAAGTGTTCGTGCCCGGACTGGGCCTCGCCCTGCAAGCACGTTGCCGGTGTCTACTACAAGATCGCATCGTTGCTGGACCGCGATCCGATGCTCCTGTTCGAGATGCGCGGGCTTGAATTTTCGATGTTTCGCGAAAAGCTCGCATCTTCACCCCTGGGGCAGGCGCTCATCGACGAGCAGGCAGCTGAGGATGGGCCGATTGACCTGCCCACCACCCGCTACACCGAGCCGAGAAGAATACCTGCCGCAGGCATTGACGCCAGGTCGTACTGGATGGGTGACCGTCCGCTGCCAGCGGTTGATGCCGTTTCCGGATCGCCGCCGACGCCAGCCATCCTGGCCAAGAAGGGAGGCGACCACCCGGGATTCTGGCACCTGGACCAGTCCTTCGTGAGCATCATGGAAGACGTCTATGTTCGCGTCATCCAGAAGAATCGCTCCTCCCTGTAGACACCGTGAGCCTTGCCCGAATTCCCGCTTGCGGCTGATCCGGTTGCCGGATTTCACGAATGCGGCCCCACCGCCTCACGGAACGTGGCCACCCGAATTTCACCCCGGGCAATCACCCGGTTTCGGCATGGTAGCCACCCCTCGGGGCGATTTATCCTCTCTTGATCCGGCACGGAAGAGATTGGCCATGAGGAAAGTGGAGACGCGACCGGCATGTCCACGGGTGGGGAATTTCACATCGAACAGGACAGGGCGGTTCGGGACATCCGCATCGAAGCAGTGTCGGAGCCGGCACCTGGCCGCGTGTCCCAGGCGTTTTCTGCCGCTCTTGCTCGTCCCGTTCGAGTTTCATGCGCTGTTTGAATGCGTATCAACTCGAATCCGCGGGCGCTGCGGTTCAACCCTGTCGAATTCGGCACCGCCTGCACGGCGAGGAATGTGGACAGTCACGTTTGTCGACGGTTTTCACGGAGAGCGGGATTCCGGCGGCAAGCCGCTCTGTTTGTTGGCCGCCGACAACGTTGGTCACTCCTGCGGCACCTTGAAATTCCAGTCTTGGCTGGCATGTTGCGTGGTCGAGTATATGATACCCGATACGTCAACCTGACGGGATCGAGATTCAACCGCGGGCCGAGGGAGCAGATCGATGGCGCTGGCAACCCTGGAGGACAAGAAGAGGATCGAATCCGAACTGGACTGGGAGCAGCGAAAACCTGCCGACACCCTCTACCAGCTGCTGGATAATGTCCGGACACGGTGCAGTGACCGGAATGCCCTGTCCTTTCAGCTGCTTTCCGAGCCGAACTCGAAATCGGAGACCCTGACCTGGTCGGAGATGCACGCCAGGGTTACCCAGGCTGCAAACCTGTTTCGCTCTCTCGGCATCGGGGAGGGTGATGTCGTGGCGCTGTTGCTGCCGAATTCGACCGAAACCGCCATTGCCCTGCTCGCGGCCGAAATCGCCGGGGTCGCCTGCCCGATCAATCCGCTGATCGGGGCCGACCAGGTCGCCCGCATTCTCCAGGCATCGAATGCCCGGGTGCTGGTGGCGCTGAAGCCGTTTCCCAAGACCGACCTGGCGCAGCTGGCCAGCGAGGCCGCCAACCAGTGCCCCGGGCTTCGCCATGTCCTCGAGATCGACCTCAGGCGGCATCTTGCGCCCCCGAAATCCTGGATCATACCGCTGGTTCGGCCGAAATCGCCCCCCTACAGCTCGGCCGATGTCCGGGATTTCAACGAGGCGATCGCCGGGCAGCGATCCGACGGTCTTGATTTTGCCGATTCGGGCTCGGACCGAATCGGAGCGATGTTTCATACCGGCGGCACCACCGGAATGCCCAAGCTCACCCGCCATCGTTACGGTGGCATGATCTACAATGGCTGGGTCAGTTCGGTGGTCGGACTCTCGTCAGAAGATGTGATTGCCTGCCCGTTGCCGCTGTTTCACGTCTTCGCCGCCTACCCGCTGCTGATGTCCGCCGTTGCCAGCGGCTGCCACATCGTATTGCCGACCCCGGCCGGGTATCGCGGCGATGGCGTGTTTGACAATTTCTGGAAGCTTGTCGAGCGCTGGAAGATCACCTTCATTGCCATGGTACCAACGGCGGCGGCGGCCCTCATGCAACGACCGGTCAATGCCGACATATCCACCCTGAAACGAGCCTTCTGCGGCTCGGCGCCGATGCCGCTTGAATTGTACAGACGATTCGAATCGACGGCCGGGGTCGAGATCCTGGAAGGCTACGGTCTGACCGAAATCACCTGCATCGCGTCGGTCAACCCCATGGAAGGCGAGCGGAAGGTGGGCTCGGTCGGGATTCCAATTCCCTATACCGATATCCGTATCCTCGACTGCGACGAATCCGGCCGCGTCCTTCACGAATTGCCAGTCGGCGAGGTGGGCGAGATCTGCATTTCCTCGCCGGGGGTCTGTCCAGGCAACACCTATACCGATCCGGACCGGAATGCCGGGCTGGTTGCCGACGGCAAGTGGTTGCGGAGCGGAGACCTCGGCAGGCTCGACGATGATGGTTACCTCTGGATCACGGGTCGCGCCAAGGACCTGATCATCAGGGGAGGGCACAATGTCGATCCGGCGATACTGGAGGAAGCAATGGCCGAGCATGGCGCAGTGGCCTTTGCCGGCGCCGTCGGACAGCCGGATGCGCGTCTTGGAGAGGTTCCCTGCGTCTATGTCGAGCTGACAGGGGGCAGTACCGCGTCCGACCAGGAACTTCTCGACTTCGCGAGGGCCAAGATCACCGACCGGCTGGCGGTCCCGGCGCATGTCGAGGTGCTGGAGTCGCTGCCCAAGACCGCGGTCGGCAAGGTGTTCAAACCGGATTTGCGCAAGCTGGCAATCGAACGGGTCCTGTCCGCCCGCTTGCGCGATGAGGGTGGGGATGCAGGGTTGGCCGGCATCATCGAGGATCCGGCCAGGGGGCTGGTGGTCCGGCTGCGGGCGGCATCGGGCGCAGACCGCGACCGGGTCGGGGACATCATGAACCAGTATCCGGTGCAGTGGGAATTCGAGGATTGACCGGCGGATGACCGATCACGACACCGGGATTGCCCGGGTCGGACTGGTGGATGGTGCCGCAGGGGAGGATTGAACTCCCGACCTCACCCTTACCAAGGGTGCGCTCTGCCACTGAGCTACTGCGGCAATGGGATGAAATCTCCTATTGGCGAAACCGCCGGGTGGCAAGCAACTTCTCGGGGACATGCACCCCTGCCCCGCCCTGGCTGACAATCCGCTTCTGGACGCGTTTCGACCGATGCACTAACAGGCTGGCATGGCAGGATCGCAGGACAAACGCCCCGGCAGGAAAGAGCGTCCGACAACCGCCGCTGCCGAGCGGGCCGAGCGGCTGAAGGCCGCCCTCAGGCTCAATCTGAAGAAACGGAAATCGCAATCGGCACGACCGGAGCGCAACCAGAAGGATAGCGACTGAATGGACGTCATCGAGATTACAGGCGGTGTGCCGCTGCACGGACGAATTTCGGTGGCTGGCGCCAAGAATGCCTGCCTGGCCCTGATGCCGGCAGCCATGCTGTCGAACGAGCCGCTCATTCTCCGGAACGCACCGCGCCTGACCGATATCTCCACCATGTCGAACCTGCTGCAGACCCTGGGAGTCGAGATCAGCACACTGGATGATGGTGCCATCCGTCTCCATGCCGGCGGCAACCTCGGCCGGTTGGCCGAATACGATATCGTGCGCAAGATGCGCGCCTCGATCCTCGTTCTCGGGCCGCTTCTTGCCCGCGAGGGACAAGCCACGGTCTCGCTTCCTGGCGGATGCGCGATCGGTGCCAGGCCAATCGACCTGCACCTTGACGTGTTGCGGAAAATGGGAGCCAGGCTGGATTTGCGCCAGGGATATGTTCACGCCACCGCACCGGACGGGCTGCATGGCACGGTCATGGAGTTCCCGACCGTGTCGGTTGGTGCCACCGAGAACGCCATGATGGCGGCCACGCTCGCCAACGGGATTACCGAACTCGGCAATGCCGCCCGTGAGCCCGAAATCACCGACCTGGCGGAGTGCCTGGTTGGCATGGGCGCAGTCATCGAGGGCGCCGGCACTGACAGGATCCGGATCGAGGGCGTGTCCTCGCTCGGCAGCTTCGACCATGCGGTGATCCCGGATCGGATCGAGATCGGCACCTACATGCTGGCCGCGGCAATCACTGGCGGCGAGATCACGCTGGATGGCGCGCGACTCGACCTGATCGCCACCTTCGCCGAGACGCTCGAAGCGGCCGGGGTTATCATCGAGGAGGAGGCAGGCTTGCTGCGGACCCGGCTTGGCGGCGGATGCCTGCGAGCCATCGATGTGGCGACCGCCCCCTATCCCGGCTTCCCGACCGATCTGCAGGCGCAGCTGATGGCCGCCCTGACCATTGCCGACGGAACCAGCATTCTTGAGGAACGGATTTTCGAAAACCGGTTCATGCATGCGCCGGAACTCAATCGCATGGGCGCCGATATCCGGATCAGCGGCAGGTCGGCAACGGTCACGGGGGTGCCCGGGCTCAAGGGGGCGCAGGTCATGGCCACCGATCTGCGGGCATCGGTGTCGCTGGTGCTGGCCGGGCTGGCCGCCGCCGGCAGGACCACGATCAATCGGGTCTACCATCTCGACCGTGGCTACGAACAGGTCGAGCAGAAACTCTCGGCATGCGGGGCCGGGATCAGGCGGATCAGCCAATGACCGGCAAGGATGCAAGATTCGAGGACGCCAATGATGAAGTGCTGCGTCTCAGGGCCATGGATGGCGGTGACATGGAGGTGATGTCGGCACTGCTCCAGGATGGGGTATTTTCCACGGCCGACCTGTCATGGGACCGGAGCCGCCGGGAATTTGCCATCCTGGTCAACCGGTTTCGCTGGGAGTTGCCGGTCGAAGACCGGTTCGAGCGGGTGAGAAGCGTGTTGTTGGTCGGCGATGTTGTCCGGGTTCAATCCGGCGATCTTGGCGGCTCCCGGGCGCCGCCTGCCTGTTCGCTGCTATCCGTTGATTTCGAACCGGGGGAAGACGGCACCGGGATATTGCGGCTGACCCTGTCCGGCGATCGGGAGATCACGCTTGATGTCGAATGCCTCGATGTTCGCCTGGCCGATGTGACACAGCCCTACGGTGCCGTGTCCCGCAGCAAGCCCGATCACGGGTAGGGACCGGTGCCGGCATTTCTCGACACCTCCCGGGCCGGGTTCGACGCCGAATTCGCGGCCCTGTTGCAGGCCCGCACCGATTCGACCGGTCGCATTGACGATATCGTTGCCGGCATCATCGACGACGTGCGCCGGCGCGGCGATGATGCCCTCGTCGAGATGACCCGTCAGCTTGACCGGTACGGCGTCACCCCGGAGACAATCTGCATGGGCGCAGATGAGATCGCTTCCCTGGCCGCAACGGTCACGGAGCCGCAGCGATCAGCCCTGTCCTTTGCCGCCCACCGCATCCGGGCATATCATTTGCGGCAGCTGCCAACGAACAGCATGGAGGAGGATACGACGGGCGCCGGCCTCGGCTGGCGCTGGAGCCCGATTGGCGCGGTCGGCCATTATGTTCCCGGCGGCCTGGCCTCCTATCCCTCCTCGGTGTTGATGAATGCCATTCCGGCCGAAATTGCCGGGGTGAAGGATCGACTGGTGGCGGTACCGACCCCGGATGGCCGGATCAACCCGCTGATGCTGCTGGCAGCCGAGATCTCCGGGATCAGCCGCATCTTCCGGATCGGCGGCGCCCAGGCCATAGCCGCCATGGCCCTCGGCACCGAGTCGGTGCCGAGAGTCGACAAGATTACCGGCCCCGGCAATGCATATGTCACCGCTGCCAAGCGACAACTCTTCGGCCATGCCGGCATGGACATCGTGGCCGGACCATCGGAGATCGTGATCATTGCCGATGATCGCAGTGACCCGTCATGGATCGCGGCCGATTTGCTTGCCCAGGCCGAACATGACGAGGAGGCGCAGGCGGTGCTGATCACCGACTGCCCGGAAGTTGCCGGCAAGGCGGAGGCAGAGCTCGCACGCATGCTGGAGGCATCCACCCCCGGCCCGGCTGCCGCCTCCAGTTGGCGAGACCACGGAGCGGTTATCGTGGTGCGGAACATTGCCGAGGCCATTGACCTTGCCAACCGGATTGCACCGGAGCATCTCCAGCTGAGCTTGCGGGATGCGCGGCAGCATGTCGATTCGATCAGCAATGCCGGAGCGGTCTTTCTCGGCGAATGGAGCCCGGAGGTTGTCGGAGACTACGTGGCCGGCCCCAGCCATGTATTGCCGACCCATGGGGCAGCCCGTCACAGTTCGGGACTGTCCGTGCTGGACTTCATGAAGCGCAGTTCGATAATCGAGTTGAACCGGGCCGCATTTGCCGCCATTGGCCCGGCCGCCGAGATCCTGGCGCAAGCCGAGGGACTACCCGGCCACGCGGCGGCGGTACGGTGCCGCCTCGGCAGCACAGGGGAGCAGGCAGGGTGAACGACACGAACCGGCTCATTCATGTCGAAATTGACGATGCCGGCCAACCGGCGATCACCCCGGAGGTCGAGCAGGAACGCCGGGTAGCGGTATTCGACCTCCTCGAGAGCAACCGGTTCGAGCTGGTTGAGCGGCCGGGAGTCCAGGTCAGGCCGGGCCCGTACCGGTTGCGCCTGGCCCAACATTCGGGGCGGATCGCCTTTGACATTGCAGATGAGGGAGGCACCAAGGTCGTGGAATTCCAGCTGCTCGTCAGCCCGTTCAGGCAGGTGATCAAGAACTACCTCGAGATTTGCGCCAGCTATTTCAACGCCGTCAAATCCGATCCGGTCAGCAGGATCGAGACCATCGACATGGCGCGGCGCGGCATCCATGACGAGGGCGCAAGGATTCTTGCCGAACGGCTGGACGGGAAAATCAACGTCGATGACGAGACATCCCGGCGGTTGTTCACGCTGATTTGCGCCCTGCAGCCGCGGCGGTAGGGAGAACCAGGTGGCTGACCGACTCCCCTCGTCGGTTTTGTTCTGTTGCGACTACAATGCCGTCCGCTCGCCGATGGCGGAAGGGATCATGAAGCAACTGCATGGCGACACGGTCTACGTCCAGTCGGCCGGTGTGCGCCGGGATCTGGATATTGACGGGTTCTCGATCGCGGTCTGCCAGGAAATCGGTGTCGAGCTGGCTCGTCACCGGGTCAGGAGCATGGACGAGATGCAGGATTGGGGCGATGATTTGTCGAGTTTCGAGCTGATTGTCGCCCTGTCACCGGCCGCACAGCGGCGGGCAATCGAATCAACCGCCTATTTTGCGCTTGACGTGGAATACTGGCCGGTGCTCGACCCGACCGGAATGGGCGAGTCCAGGGAGGACAAGCTCGGCTTCTACCGCCAGGCCCGCGACCAGATCCACACCAGGATCATTCAACGTTTCGGCGAAGCGCCTGCACGGCAGGATCCGTAGCCGCATCAGCACCACTCCGGCGGCAGGCCGACCAGTCTCACTTGCCTGGCCGGCAAAGCTGCCAATACCCGATCGCGATCCGGGCCGCCATCCGGGCATTCTCTTCCACGAGCAACCGGTTGGCGACAATCGACGCCCCGCCGGATGCGGCGGCAATCGCTGTCAACAGGTAGGGTGTGAGTTGCTTGCCGGTCACGCCCGCCTGCTCCGCTGCCTCGACGGCGTCATTCACCCAGCCCTGGACGAGATCGAAGGGAATTTCTTCCGCTTCGGGAATTGGATTTGCCACCAGCATGCCGCCGGCAAGACCGAGATCCTCCCGGGCGACCTGGGCGGCGGCGATCATTGCCGGATCGTCGATGCGCAAGGGGGACTCCAGGCCGGAATGCCGTGACCAGAAGGCAGGAAATCCGTCCTGGCCGATGGTGATCGCCGGCACCCCGAGCGTCTCGAGCACTTCCAGCGTCTTTGGCAAATCCAGCACCGACTTGGCGCCGGCCGAGACCACGATGACCGGCGTTTCCGCCAACTCATGCAGGTCGCGGGAAATGTCGAAGCTTTGCTCGGCCAGGCGGTGGACACCGCCAATGCCGCCGGTCGCAAACACCTTGATGCCGGCCGAATGGGCACAGATCATGGTGGCCGCGACCGTGGTCGCCCCGGTCTCGCCCGTGGCCAGGGCAACGGCCAGGTCGCCGCGGCTCAATTTCCGGATATCCCGGCCGGTGGCGAGGGCCTCGATATCCCGTCGGTGCAATCCGACCCGGATCCTGCCTTCCAGGATGGCAATGGTTGCCGGCACCGCATCCATCTCGGCGATTCGCTCCTCTGCTGCCAGCGCCGTCTCGAGGTTCTGCGGGTATGGCAGCCCCTGGGCGATGATCGAGGATTCAAGGGCAACCACCGGCCTGCCAGCGTCAATGGCCTCCCGGACTTCCGGCAACAATTCAACATGTCGGGTCAATGGTCCAATCCTCCGGCAACATGATCGCGGGCCAGCCCCGCGGCAAATTCGAGTGCATCCATCCGGCCACGGCCCGCTCTCCGGGCAACCAGGTGGCCGGCGACAAGATTGTCGCCCGCCCCGAGGAACCTGGCCGGGTGGCCAGCCTCCGGCGGTATGACACGGTGGTGCTGCGCGCCATCCGAATCGACAATCGCCCGGCCGGAATCGGACACGATGACCCGGGCAAAACCCGATTCCGCGAGGCATTTCGCCGCCAGTTCCGCATCTGGAAAGGCACGGCCAGAGATCTTTTCGGCCTCGCCCCTGTTCAGGTAGAGGGTGACATGCGGCCGATGCCGGAAGGCCAGCGCCCGCTCCGCCTTGCCATCCGAGGCAACCACGAAATTGATGGTGGCATTTTCGAACTCCCGCCTGCCCGCCAGCACATTCAGGGAATCGATGGGCAAATTCCCGTCAACCACCAGCCACGGACTGCTCTTCGCTCGCAACTCGTCGCTCGCCGACAGGGATGCCAGCAATCTGCCGCCCATTTCCTCGAGCAGCCGGCAATCCGAGATGCCCGTCACCTGGCCGGACGGGCCCTCGAGGAACATGCACCGGTCCGTGCCCCGCCCCTCGACCTGGATGACGCCGTGGGCAGCAATGCCGGATCCTTCGATCTCCCTGACCAGTTGGCGCCCGTCATCATCACCGCCGACGGCGCTGTAGAGGGTGACCGGCCCGCCAAGCCGGCCGATCGCCCGGGCAATGGTCAGCGCCACCCCTCCCGGCGAGCGTATGACAAGCCCCGGAACATCCTGGCCGATCCGCGGGCTGACCGCCGACCGCCCGACATGATCCCAGTGAGCCGAGCCGATGCAGATGAACCCGCGTGCCATGCCAGCGTCATCGGCCATCAATTCGCATCCGCAGCCGGACCCTGGCGACATGATCGGGCACCTCATGGGCATCACCGCCCGGCATGGTCCGCTCAGCCATCATCTGCACCACCCTGCCTCGATTCACGCCCAACCGCCCCGCGCCGCCTCCAAGTCGCACCGGGAATTGCCCGTCCGTCCACGGCTCACTCGTCCTGCCCTTGCGGTGCAGGATGGCAAGACCGGCAATCAATTCCTTCCATATCGGTTCACATGGCACAAGATGGAGTCCGCATTCTCTCCAGGCAATCAACGGCATACGACATCACCCGGTGTTCGGCGGCGGCGATCCCGTTGGCCAGCACCTCCAGCCAGGGAAGGAGCGCGCCGTCAGGCGGCCACGGTCTTGCCGGCCTGGTACAGCCAGGACGGCATTGGCCGGTCGAGCCTCCAGATGATCTTCATCGGCCGGCTGCCCTCGTGACTGCAATATCGAACATGGCCGAGGCAGTGATAGGGGAGTGTCTCGCCCCTGCCGTCCTTTTTCCGCTCGCGCACGAACAGGACCACCTTGGTACCCTGGTCCTCATGTTCGATATGTCGTCGTCCGACCCTGGTATCCGGAGCGGCCATGTTCTGCGATTCCCAGTGAAACATCTCCGGCGAGATCGGATAATCGGCATAACGGGTGGTGGGCGAGTAATCCTTCTCCGATTTCTCCAGGGTGACGAAGAGGAGGTCGGTATTCGTTGCCTGATCCCACAGGACACCGGTCTGCGGGAAGTGGAGCTTGCCGCCCTCGGTGACCCGCCCATGGGCGGCGGCGATCTCGCCCATCGAATAGGTGGCGTGGCTGGCCAGCGGAACCACGCCGTCGGGATCAATCGGCCCCGGCACCGTGCGAATGCGATCGCCAAGAATTTCCATCAGGTCAAGTATCTCCTCCTGCAGTGATCGGGAATTCCCGATCACCGCCAGCACCCGCCCGAATTCCGACACCGGCAGGTGGCGGCCGCCCAGACCGGCAAACAGCATGAGAGCCAGGCGATGCCGGCGGCCGGACAATGCCTCGACATCTGCCCCTTTCAGAACGCCCCGCCAGGCGTCGATGCGCTCGCGGTCGTCGACATGAATCATTCGTCCGACCGATTTGGCGCGGCCGGGGGCACGGTGCCGGTCTGCGACCGTTTCTCTTCGTGCAGGGCGCTGGCCGGGACGCTCGACCTGGTCCCGGCCTTCTGCCGGAGTCACTGCCGGCGCAACCTCGCGGGCAGGGACCCGGATGCGCCGGAGGCGAAGATCGTGCGATCCCTGCGCAACCATCGCCAGGGGCCGGAGGTGTTCGTCTCCGATCCGGCAATCTCGATGGACGACAATGCGTCGGAGCGAGGCCTGCGCGGTCCGGCCATCGCCCGCAAGCTCGCATTCGGGTCCGATCCGGTGCGCGGCACCATGATCCATTCGCTGTTTGCCACCCTCGAGCGGGGCCGCATCGACAGTGTCCGGTGGCTCGACGCCGGTGCCGAGGGTGGCGGCCAGCCGCCATGACGGACCCGCCGGTCGAATGCCGCCATCACGGCCGTGACGTCACCACCGGCGAGATGGCGCTGCTGCGCCGGAGGAACCTGCCGCCGGTGGTCGACAACCGGCGCTTCCTCGTTCTCCCCCGGATCAGGATCCCCGATCCCGACCCCCGCATCCTCGCCATCATGCGTCGCCGCCTGCCCGCGGACCGGAGCAGGCGCTGCAACATCACGCCGCTGCTCATCGAAACCTTCGTCCGGCCACCGCGCTTCACCGGCGGCGTCTGCAAGGCGTCAGGATGGATCCATGCCGGAGTCACGCAGGGGCGGGGGCGTCACGATATCCACAGGAGACGCGACAAGCCGAAAAAGGACATCCGGCCGAGACCGCTGCGCAAGGGCTGGAGGCGACGACTCAACCGGTGAACCACCGGCATCCGGAACCGCCCGGCCGAACGGTTGCGATGGTTGCCTGACAACACTACTCACTCAACTGAAGCGATTGCCGGACAACTGGCCTTGACCCGGTCATTTGGCCCCGGGCAGGGAACCGGCCGCGGGAAGGCGTCAAGTGATCTCCGCCCGGATCCGGTTTACGAGTTTCCTCCGAAGCTCGTCTTCCTTTCCGTCTTCCCAATGGATGCAGTTGTACTGGCGGAGGTCGAAATGGACGTGATCAATGAGATCGGATCGGCAGGTCCAGATCACTTTCTTGCCAAGGCCGTGGGCAAGACCGGCCTCGTAGTAGACCCCGCCCCTGGCGATTGCAGTCTTACCGGATTTGGCGTCATTGTCAGGTAGCAGCCCGCATGTGAAATCGCAGACCAGGAAGCGGGCCCGGCGGATCTCGGCGACGATCTCGTCACAGATCTTGTTGGCATGCTCCTTCCGGTTGATAAGGAGCGGCTTGAACCCGGCTTCCTCAATTGCCGACGCGATACCCTTCTCCAATGCGCCCTCGACTTCATCATCGAACCACATGGCAACGAACGCCGTTTTCGAGACCAGGGCCTCGCCACCGGTCTCGAGTCTGCCCAGACCCTTGAAGGTCAGTCTGTAGACCTTGGGACCTAGGCCACTATCCGGTTCAGACATTGGAAGCAGCCTGACAAACCCTGATTGCTCAAGCTCCTCCAACAACCAGTCCATCTCTCCGGCAGAACCTCCGCATTCCGTTGCCGCCTCAAACAGCATCTTACGCTCTGCCTGCTCCTGTTGATCGCCAGTCGGCCTAAACGTAGACTTGCTTAGGATGGAGACGGGAGGCTTGCCGATCGCCTGCAGTGCACGATCAATCCGCTGTTCGGCCAACAGCGGTTTCCGCTTGGTAAGTTCCTGAATGTGGGCTCGAGTAAGTTCGGGAAGTTCGGCTTCATCCTCTTCGCCGAGTGTCTTGAAGGCGGCGTTCCGTTCCCAGATCCAGGAAGAGACCCGCTTTCGGGTTTCTTCGTCAAGCACCTCGATTTGGCTGATTGGAACTCCAGCGGGAATCGTGAACACACCGCCGGCGCGTGGCGACCAGACTCGCCTTGGAGCGGCAAAGTCTCCGGATTCAAACAGCCGGGCCTGGCAATCAGGCCAGACAGGGCAGTTGATCTCCTTGCCTCGCTCACGGACGATGCGCTTGAGTTCAAGAAGCTGTTCCCTGGCTACCTTCTGCATTACTTCCCTCGTTTCTTCTTGATTCGTGATTGTCCTGCTGCGGACGGTCAGGGCGGCTCCATCCCTGCCTCGTCGTAGATCCTCTCGAAGAAAGGCTTCAGGGCTTCGGCCGGGTCCACGTCGTAGTGGTCGATCGGAAAGCGGTCCTCGATCCTGTCCACGAGAACGGGAGGGTACTCGGCGAAGGGCTTGAGGCGATCGGAATCGACAACCACAAGGTAATCCCTAACACCTTCAAGAGCGACATCAACTTCCAGAGGGAGTGCCAGGTCAAGCTGTTGTTGTGCTACGTCCAGGAAGTTGCGCAGCCCGTCCTGCAGGATTTCCTCAACTATCTTGACTGGTACAATTGGTTTTGAAGGTGCTCCTGCATGTCCACGGCCGACATGATGACAGTCGACACCGTAGAGGCTCCCGTCGCGTAGCAGGATACCGGCAAATTCAACTGCGCCGCCCGGCCCCGGGGATTTGACACTTGCGGCACCGTTCGGAACCCGTGCCGGGCTTCGTCCGGACAATTGTCGCGAGGCAAGCGGCTCCAACGCACTACCAGCGATTTGACTGGCCTGCGCGTTGGTCAGCGACAGTTCACCGCGAGCGGACCGCAACCTGAGCAGGATCTTCGCCCCTGACGAAAACTGGAGCTGCCTAGCTGAATGCCCTATGTGCACCCCGCCTTCCAGCGGAAATTCATCCACCAGCGGCCTGTTGTCGATCAGGACGGATTCACCTGGTCTGGGCCCTGCATTCTGGGCGACCTCCCGGATCTTTCCCGCCAGTGCCTTGGCCAGTTGCTTCCGCTGGGTGCTTCGTGCTCCTTGCGCCTGCTCATCCGGTCCGCTGCCGGAAGTCCAGTACCTGATCGGCCAGCGCCTGTGCCGGAGGTCGAACGGAAGATCACCGCAGTTGCCGAACTCCTCGTTGAAGACTGCAATGACCCGTTCATGGCCCAATGCATGGAGGGCATACCCGTATTCGAGCAGGACGTTGGGATTCGGCACCGGCGATCCCGGCTTTCCTTCCCGGCAGCCGGTAAAGGTCAGGTCGCCGACAAACGCATCGCTCTCCCGGATCTTCTGCAAGATCGTTTCGGCAACGGGCGGACTGCCCGCCTCTCCCTGCATGTCCTGGTCGATCTCGACGTCGATGCGTTGTGCATCCTGAATGTCCAGACCGTCCCGGATTAGCTTCGCTGCGTCATCCAGCGCCTTCCTGATCAATGACCTGCACAGATTGGCGGGCCTGTCGCTCTGCCATGCGTAGAATATCCGGAGTGCGGCCATGGGCGCGCCACCTATCCGCCGTTTGCATGGAGGTCAAGACAGGCTTCACGGGCGACTGCACCCGTATCCAAGGCACGACGCAGCAGGTAATCCTCCAGTTCCGCGCCAAGGAGTGATACGCTGGCGGTAGGCATTTGAACCTGAATTCGTTGAGCAGCCACCATGCCTCTGTCCCGCGCAGGGCCTGGTTATCCGGTGCAAGGTCCCAGGCTGTCTCCCCATCTGCCGTTTTCGCCGTGCCGTCGGCTCCGAGTTCAAGCAGTCTCGCTACCACGTCGCGGATTTGTTGGCCTTTGCTGCACAAGTCCATCCATGCTCATTTCTGGCTTCCAGGTCGGCACCGTCCTGCACACGTTTCTCGATATCCTGGACCGATGCCTCCTTGAGGAATTCCGGACTGTTCCAGGTGTCGCAGGATGACCCGGTCACGGCAGGCGGCGCCCTGTTCGCAGCAGGAGCCAGCCAGACAAGCAAACGAATTGAATCCTTCATTCTGGTCTCCCTCGACAGGTTGATGGGTCTGCGCTCACGATCAACTTCCGGCGCCATCCTGCAGTGAAACAACAATCGGGGTTCTCGTGATGCGTTCCACTACCACCAAACCCGACTGACAAAGCACCTTGCTCAAACAGTCATCCTCGTTCAGCGCATCAAGAGCCTCGCTGCCCAAGTCCAAGCTGTCCAGCAAGACAAGCTCGAGCTCCACCTTCCCATTGATGTCAAGTCCCTTGTCCCTCAACAAGATTGACAACTTCGAAGCAAGAGACTCAAAGGCGGTTTGATGCTGCTGGACCTCGTGCAACAATCGGTCTGCCGCAAACCTGCATAATATGCTCGAGCCATCCGACGCGACTCCTCCGCCAAGCGGTGCAATGGCACGACCGCCCAGATTGGTGGCAAGATTTGCATTCTTGTTCCTGAGGACCTTCTTTTCTTCATCGGTCACACGAGTTCCCGACACACCATGAAGAACATTCCGTTCAATCAGTTCCGGCCAGTTGGAAGACACGATTTTCAACAGGTCCTGCCGCACCCATTGCAACTTCCGAGGGTCGGTGTGTGGCCTGATGTCCACAAGATATGCGGTCTCTCCGGTCACGATGGCAAACAGCAGATGGCCAGACCGCTTTGCAAACCCCGACTTCCATGCTGAGGTGAAAATGGTGCATCCCGTAGTCCCATAGAAGGCCATCCCTGCTTTGTTTCCCGGTGGCATGGAGAATGCCCTTGCTCAGGAATCCGTTGACATTGTCACCGGCGATAAGCCGTTGCCCAAGCAGAAACACTGCCCCCCAGGCGATGGAGCATCCATGTCTGCCTGCAAGGGGTGTTCTCGAAGATTTCCCCGGGCCCCGGAAATTCCATGCACGGATCATGCAGCAATTCTCCACGGTCCGGCCGTGCGGCCAGGCGCGCCGATCAGCGCCGTCGCAACAGGTAGCGGCAGTGCCTGTTTCACCGGCACCGCGCCGCCGCCGATCGGCCCGGTGCCCGCGCGGGCCACATGCGGCCATCGCGCGGAAGGGCATCGGGTCACGATCAGCTTCCGCATGACGGCGACCAGGGCCACCTCGCGGTGCTTTCCCCGCTCCCCGGGCCGGCCGTGCAGCACCTTCATGCCGGGGCTCCTGGCCATTGCCGCCATGAAGAGGACATCGCGAGGCCTCCTCCGCCCGCCGATCAGCGCTGCCGCGACGGCCGGGCCGATGCCGGGGATCGAGACCGGGATCCGGCAGCTCCCGGCATGGGCGGCCTCGCCGGCAATCGGCTTCCCGATCTCCCGGTCACGGGTGGCGATGGCCTTGTCGATCCAGGCAACGAGGCGGGGAAGCCCTGACCTCGGGACCGGATCGCCGGCCCCGGCAAGGTCCCGGGACCGGCGGGGATCGACCACCGGGACCGCAAGGCCCTTCGCATGCAGCGATGGCAGCAATGCACGGTGATGGCGCCCGGCAGCCTCGAGGATGACCCGGTCGACATCCTTGCCTCCGGACCATTCGGCAATGGCCCGACAGCCGTCCCGGCCCCGGGGAAGCCTTCCGTCTTCTCCATCCGGGTGGATGCCGGGTTCGTCCTTGCCGACGCGGGTGCCGGCCACCAGGCCGGTCATGTCTCCTGCTCCTGTTCCCGCGATGATCCGGCATCCTGGCCCGGGCATCCATCCGGGACCCGGGAGATTGGCGGGAAGGCGGGAAGGCCGTGCTCCATCACCGATCCGCTTTCATGATCCGGGCGGATCCCGGTCCGACCCGCCTTGCGGGGCCGATGCCCCGCTTCGCCGTTGCCGGACAGTCGGGCCATGGAGCCGGCGACGGCGATCCCGACCGGAGAACGGAGAGGTCGAAGCGTCATGGCAATGGCGGGGTCTTCCACGGGAAAGGCCGGGCGCGACAATGTACAACCCCTTTCCCTTCTCATTCCCCCATGCCGGTCATGCGGGTGGACGCCCCCTCCGGACGGCGTCGCCCTGCGCCGGGGAGGCCGCCGGACCGGCTGCGCGTTGAAACAGGGAGGACGCGTCCATGGAACACACACCCATCATCGGCATCGACATGTCGAAGCGCAGCTTCCGGCTGCACGGTGCCGCCGCCGAGGGCCACCCGGTCTTCCGGAAGACGGTCTCACGTGGCAGGTTTCCTTCCTTCCTGTCCAGGGCTCCATCATGCCTGGTAGTGATGGAGGCCTGCGGCGGCGCCCGTCACCGGGGACGGCAGATCATCGCCCGGCCGCACCGCGCAGGGCCATGCGCTTCGTGGCCGTGAAGTCCGAGGCGGCCCGGGCCGATGCCATGCTCTTTCGTGCCCGGGCACTCCTGGTCCGGCAGCGAACGCAGACCGGGGATCTCCGCGGCCACCTGGCCGAATTCGGCCTCGTGGCATCGCCGGCCGGGCTGCTGCTTGACCGGATCGCCCCGCTTTCCGAGCGGATCGCCGGCCGGGGCAAGGATATCCGCTCCCGAGCCCGGATGCGCGGCGGGATGAAGCAGTTGATGACCATTCCCGGCAGCGGGCCGATCCGCGCCATGGCCGTCCATGCCTTGGCGCCGCCGATGGAGAGCTTCCGCCGTGGCCGGGACAGCTGCCCGGCTCGGGCCGACACCCCGGGAGCAGCAGGCGGCAGGCCGGCAGCTTCCCGGGCGGATCACCGGGATGCGGCAGCGGGATCCCGGGCAGCCGGCGGCGATGGCGCTGGCAAACAGGATGGCGCGCATGATCCGGGCGCTGTCGGCCTCCGGGGAGAACGACCGCACGCCGGCGGCGATGGCGGCAGCGGAATGACGGCCCGGAGGGGAAGAGAGACGAGATTGCAACCGGGCAGCCGGCTGCCCGGAGAGGAATGCCGGGCCCTGCGGACACGGCTCTTGCGAGCGTGACGCCGGGATGACCCCGGCCCGGGCGGTCGGGACGAAAGACGACATGGGGGCAAGAGGTCATTGAAGGCCGGGTCGGAAGAACCAGTGTCTTGCGCAGGGCTTCGAGCCCGCTCAGGCGATCTGGATCCGATCCGCGAACACCATGTGGGCCGGCGGCGAATGAATGCTGCATCGAGAGGCCGGACATGCGACAGTGTCCTGGCCGCAGTCACGAGTTGTTCGGAATCCTGCCTGCACCACGGGGGGCGTCCACATACGCCTTGCGCTCTTTTCTGTTCCTCCGGCGACCGCTCGGCTGCCTGCAAGAGGTCGGGGAATGTCCCGACCGATGTCGAAACCGGCGTCGGCCGGCGCCGCCATGTGATCATCATGCCGCCCGTGCGCGGTGGTCGATGCCGGTGGTTTCCGCATCTCCCCGGTGATGCCTCTCCAGCGCGGCCCCCAGGATCGGCAACTGCCGACAGGCCCCGAGGCGCCGCATGCGCTTGCCGGCCTCCAGCATACCGGAGCAGGTCCCGCAGTGCCATCCCGGCTCCACGCCATCGCACGGCGCCCGGGCAGGTCTGCCTGACCACCGAATGGGCGCTCCCGATCATGTCGGTCGTGGCCAGGGCCCGCCTGAACTCCTTCGGCAATCCGGGCCGGGCCGCCATGAGGATCTCGTCCAGCCCCTCGGGAATCGATCCGGAGACACAGGAAGCCTCCCGCTCGAGGCGGCGGGCAGGCCTGCGAAGCCGACGCCCGGCCTTGCCTGCATCATCAGGCTCCCGGGCCTGGCGAAGCGCCAGGCAGCAACCGGCATGCAGACGCCCGGGCAGGCGCTCCGGATGTTCCTGCCCTTGTGGACCCGGCAGCGCCGGATGGCGGATACCTGCCCCGAAGGTCCGCCTGACGGCCGAACTCAGTGCCCCGGCGCCGTCCGGCACGAACAGGCGGCGCATGGAAGGATCGAGCCCCCGGCAGGCCGGGCTACCTGCCAATGCCCGAACCGTGGCCTTGTTCCCGGCAGCTCCTTCCACCACAGCGGGGGGATGCTCGTGTCCTCCGGAGGCGGCGCCGATGGCCGGGGCCGTCAGGAGGTTGTCGGCCAGGTGCATGCCATCGATCCGGATGACCAGGAGGTCAATCTCCGAGATGTCCGATGACATCCATTCGCGGAGCCTCTCCCCGGCCGGTGCTTCGATGCCGCCGGGAGACTGCCGGGCGTGACAGGCCGGAGCCGTGATCGTCGGGGACTGCCGCCTCCTTCGGGTGGATGGCAGAGCGGAGCTTCCGCGCCTGCCCGTTCATCAGCATCGGCGATGTCGCCCATTGCCCGGGACAGCCGCCATCACGAACCTCCTCCCGGCCCGGCAGCGGCAGCTCCCGCCCGGTCTCCCTGTCTCGAACCCGTGGTCGCTCGAGTCTGATCCTGGCTCCCCGGAAGCCGACCATGCCGGATGCCCGCCCCCGGCGATGACCGGGCTTGCCTGCGTCCCGCCCGCAGCGCTCACCGGCAAGGTTGGCCGCGTCCTCCTGCATCATCTCCTGCACGGCATCGATGCCGGCCATGACGCGGAGGCGGTCAAGGCCGGCGGCGACATCCCTCCAGGCCGCGGAGACGAGCTCGCTGGTGTCGATGGTGCCGGAATGCCTGGTGCCGGATGGTGCAGTCCTTTTCATGGTGTCGCTTCCTTGTCCGGATTGAACACCCCGAGCCTGGCGCTCGAGGGAAGAGGCGCCGACCTCTTACCTGAGTTTCAACATTGGTCGGGACATTCCCAGAGGTCGCCCAAGGAGGAATGAATTTCCTCGGAAAAGATGACGTTCCGGGGGCAGGGGGAAATCCTCCTGTTTGTCATCTCCAGGAAACAGCTGGTCAGATCGCGGATGTCTGCAGTGTCGTCATAATCAATTCCGTGCATGTCGAATTGCGATTTCAGTATCTGTTTCAGGTCTGCTTCAAAATTCATCTGTCAGCCGTTCAATTTGTCGACATTGGTCCGGATTCGTCTGCGCTATTGTCGGCAGTGCGTTCCGATTCCCGGATGGCATATCAAATGACCCTGTCAAGGCCCGCGGAGAAATAATCCGTCTTGTCACTTCTAACGATCCCACTTGTGTCCGCCATGAGACATAGTCGTTTGTTGATGAAGAACCTTTGAATTCCACGAGCAAGGTTCGATCGCCGAATCAAGAGATCCTTTCAATCTCCTTTCGTAACTGCGCACCCCCCCTTCGGTTGATTTGACTTTCCGGCATTGCTTCGGGTTCCCGTCGGTTCGCACGGGGGTTTCACGGAATCGCCTGTTGACAACATAGGCCCGGCGTCCTGTCCGAGTTGCATCGGGTGTTTCGGAGGCGGTCGGGACGATGGCGGCGTGGTTCGGTTCGAAGGCGACATCGGGGCTTTGCCAGGCGATCATTGCATCCCGGCCGGCGCACGACGTGTACATCGAGCCGTTTCTTGGGGGCGGCGCCATCATGAAGCGCAAGCTTCCCGCGCAGCGCAACATCGGCATCGACCCTGACCGTCGCGCGATCGAGGGCTTTGCCTGCGACCATCCGGTGGAACTGCACCAGGGATGCGCCCTGCGCTTCCTCAAGTCCTTCCCTTTCCAGGGCCGCGAACTGGTCTGCTGCGACCCGCCCTGCCTGCCGGCGACCCGGCGCTCGGAACGCCGCTACCGGCACGACTTCGACGAGGCCTCGCACGTGGCGCTGCCGGACCTGCTGACGTCGCCGGACTGCCAGGTGATGATCTCCGGCTACCCGTCGCGGCTCTACGAGGCCCGGCTTGCCGGCTGGCGGTCCATGGCGCTGCAGGTCAACAACCATGCGGCGGTGGTCACCGAGGCGGTGTGGTTCAACTTCGAGCCCGACCGGCTGCACTGGGCCCGGTTCGCCGGCCGGGACTTCACCCATCGCCAGACGGTCAGGCGCAACGCCGAAAGCTGGGCGCGGCGCTACCGCTCGATGCCGTCGGACGAGCGGCTCGCGGTGCTGGCGGCGGTCATGGCGGTGGAGGCCGAATGATGGCGAGCGTGGACGGCACGTCCCTGCGCGAGGAGCTCGACGACGCGAAGGCCCGCATCGCCGCGCTGCGAAAGGACGGCAAGGTGCCGGGCGAGGTCGATGCCGTGATCGGCGTCCTGTTCAGCCTGCCGGGCGAACTGATCGCCGTCCTGCCGGAGAGGACGACCCGCCGGGCGGGCAGGAACTCCGGCCTCCCGCCGTCGCGGACCGAGAAGGACGAGACCGCTCGGCACACGGGCAAGGGCGACAGTGGCAAGGGCGCGAAGCCGAACCTGCAGACGGGCGACAACCTCCGGAAGACCACCGTCGAGGAGACGGCCGCCGTCGAGGCCTGCGACGCCTGCGGCGTCGACCCCGTCGAGCGGGAACGGCGCATCCTGCACGACATCGTGTTCGAGGTCACCTGCCGCCGCGTGGGCGCCGAGATCAGGGAGTGTCCCGAGTGCCGGGCCCGGACCAGGGGCCGGTTCCCCGACGCCATGCCGGGTCCGGGCAGTCGGCGCCGGCCTCCGGGCCTTCGTCGTCAACCTGCTGGTCCTGTCGCTACGCCGGGCGGTCGCGCTGGTGCAGGCGATCTCCGGCCTCAGGCTCTCCGAGGCCACCTGCCTCGGCCATGTCAGGCGCCTGCATGACGCGCTGCAGTCATGGGAGGAGGCTGCCATCGCGCATCTTCCGGAACGCCCGGCCCTGCAGACGGGCGAAACCGGCTTCCGGGTCGACGGCAGGACCCGGTGGCTCCATGTCGTCACCGACGGATCCCTGACGGTGAAGTTCCTGCACCGGAAGCGCGGCCGGGAGGCGATCGACGAGATCGGCATCATCCCGCGCTGCACCGGTACCCTGGTTCACGACTGCCGGGCGACGTGTTTCGCCCACGACCAGTGCAGGCATCAGCTGTGCGGCTCGCACCTTCTGCGCGAACTCGCCTTCGTCGTCGAGTCCGACGGCTTCCGCCGGGCGCGCCTGATGAAGGCGCTGCTGCGCGAGGCCTGCCACAGGGTCAACAGGAGCGACACCAGGACCTTGCCCGAGGCCGAGCGCTTGGCCATGCGCAGGCGATACCGGACCATCCTGACCCGGGGCGGCAGGGAACTGCCCGGGATCCCGCCGCGCCCGAAAGGAAAACGGGGACGGATCGCGAAGTCCGACGCACACAACCTGCATGCGCGCCTCGTGAAGCACGAGGAGTCAGTCCTGCGCTTCATGGCGGACCCGGATGTCAGCTTCACCAACAACGCGGCCGAGCAGAAGATCAGGATGGCCAAGGTCAGGATCAAGGTGTCCGGATGCTTCCGGACCCGGCATTGCGCCGAGGCCTGGTGCCGGATCTCGAGCTACCCGAGTTCCATGGCGGCACTCGGATACAACCCTCTCGTCGCCATCCGGATCGCCCTCGCCGGAAAGGCCGCAGACATGATGAAGATGCACTACCCAAAGCACGGAACCAACCAGGGGTGAGCAGTTACCTCCTTTCGAAGATCACGGAAAAGAATTGCCGTTCGTCAGCCAAGTTTCAACGCGTTCAGCTGCGCATTCGACGAGCCTATTGGTCAACTCGCATTCCCAGACCGTGTGGACACGCCATCCCATTATCTTCAGCCGCTCGCTGTTCCTCTGGTCCCGCTTTACGTTGCTTTCGAATTTCTCCCGCCAGAATTGAACTCTGGTTCCAGGATTGGTTGCCTTGGCGCAACCTGCATGCCGATGCCAGAAGCACCCGTGAACGAACACGACCGCACGAAACTTCGGGAAGGCAAGATCCGGCCGGCCGGGGAGGTCCTTGACGTGAAGCCGATACCTGAGCCCTCGGGCATGCAGGGCACGCCGCAAGGTCAGTTCCGGTTTCGTGTCCTTCCCCCGAATGTTGCTCATCATGCGTGAGCGTGTTTCGGAATCCACTATGTCCGCCATTGCTTTCTCTTGCCACGATCTCCAGAACCTGGAAAGTGGAGCCGAAGGAGAATGTCTTGGCCGGACCAATACGTATCGTGGATCTGTTTGCCGGACCCGGTGGGCTGGGAGAAGGATTTTCATCCTGTCGCCGTCCGGATGGTTCTCCAGCATACCGCATCGAAATTTCGATCGAGAACAACCCCGCTGCGCATTGCACATTGAGGCTTCGCTCATTTCTGCGTCAGTTCGAGCGGTTCCCTCACGAGTACTACGCATGGATTGCCGGCAGAACCGAGAGTCCCGACTGGCCGAAACTCTATCCGCGGGAATGGCAGGCTGCAGAAAGGGAGGCGGTCCGCGCGGAACTGGGTCAGCCGGGCACGGCTGCGCTGCTTTCACGGTACATTGCGAAAATCAGGAACGATCCGGAAGATCGCACGCTTCTGGTCGGTGGCCCGCCTTGCCAGGCCTATTCACTGGCTGGACGATCCAGGAATGCGGGGAATCTCGACTACTGTCCTGCAGACGACCGGCGCCACTTCCTGTACCGCGAGTACTGTCGAGTGCTCGACGAGTTTCGCTGCGACGTCTTCGTGATGGAGAACGTCAAGGGGATGCTTTCCTCGACGGTTGACGGACAAGCAATCTTCAGTCGTGTTCTTGCCGACCTCGAAGGCACCGGCGAAGGATATCAGTTGTTTTCCCTGTCCGGCACTACAGGCCTGACTGCCAAGCCGGTGCCCAAGGATTTCGTGCTGCGTTCCGAAGAATTCGGCGTTCCGCAGGCCCGCCATCGGGTCATAATTGTCGGCGTGCGATCGGACATTTCCGTTTCTGACCGACCTGCACTACCACGTAGGTACTCGAAGGTGCCGGTCGCCGACACGCTGGTTGGCCTCCCGCGATTACGGAGTGGACTGAGCAGGGACGATGATGGGAAAGCGTGGCACAACATCATGCTGGATGCCCTCAGCACGGTGCGACGCTCCACCCGCACCTATTGCGGCAATCGCGGCGACCTGTTTGGCGAGATCCTTGACAAGGTCGAACTCCGACTCGCTTCAGGTGCTCGCCTTGGTCGAACAACGAAAACCCGTCGCACTCTTTCCAAGCGTCTCCCCCTCGACTTGGGAAAGTTCATTGACGACCCTCGTCTGGTCGGGGTTTCCGGTCACGAAACCAGAGGCCACATGCCGTCCGACCTTGCCCGCTATCTTTTCGCGTCCTGCTTCGCCCGGGCAGAGGGGTTCAGCCCAAAGGCGCACCAGTTTCCGGCACTCCTTGCTCCGAATCACAGGAATTGGAACTCTGGCAAGTTCAGCGATCGATACCGGGTCCAGATTGCCAATGTACCATCGACAACGGTGACGAGCCATATCTCGAAGGACGGCCACTACTACATTCACCCGGACCCTGCGCAGTGCCGCAGCCTGACGGTTCGCGAAGCGGCACGTCTGCAGACCTTCCCGGACAACTATCACTTCATGGGCAACCGGACCGAGCAGTTTGTTCAGGTCGGAAATGCTGTTCCACCCTTCCTTGCATGGCAGATTGCAGAGGCGCTGCTGCCGGTGTTCGACGACTGCTAATCAAACAATTTCCACCAAGACGTTCGAGGAGAGCGTAACCGGCGGGTCCTCATCGGGTAATCATGAAACTCGCTACCCTCAGCGACTGGCGAGCAATGGCTACCAGAACCCGTTCCACCGCAGATGGCGGGCCTTGGTCAATTCATAGTTCTTCAGGAGCATTGAGCATGGATCACTTCAATTCTTCCAGTTCAGGCGCCAAGAATCCCTGTTTCTGTATTTTTTCGAGCACCGACATCGCGACCTCGCACTGCTTGCCCGATGGCAACTTGCCCGGCATCGCGGAGCAGACCTTAAGAATGCCACTCTCGCGCGGTGTCAGGAGGCCATGACCATGCGCCCAGCTGTGCACGCCGGCCCAGAAGGCAGCCCCGAGTCTAAAGACAATCAATTCTGCCTCGATGCTGTCATCATCGCCCTCATTATCGACACCATCCGGCAAGACCAGAGTGCCTTCGAAATCATCCGGATATTTCAGTCGAAGCTCGGACAGCCGATGCCAGCACGCCTGTTTCTTGGCCCATTCGCTGTTGTTGCGAATTCCCTCGGGTGGATTGGTGATCACTGCCTGAGCCTCGGCACCGGCAATCTGGAGTGCGATTTTCAATGCCGGCGCGATTTCCTGCTGGCGCCAGATGGTGTCAAGGTCGACAAGCAGGTTGCGAACGTCGGCATCGTGGACGATCTTCGCGATTGCGTAGGTCACGATGTTTGCCCGGTATCCGCCCTCGTACCATGTCGCAGCTGACACGATCCTTTCGGTGGCACGGAAGACGATCGCCTTGGCAATCATGCGTTTGAACCAGACGTCATTGAACGTGTTCCCCTTTTTGCCCCATCGCTTTCCGATTTGTCCGGCGAACTCCGCAAAGTTCTTCTGCGCGCCAAGGCTGACGACCTGCGGCTTGCAAGCCCAGGTGTTCTCGTATTTGGCAAGGTCGGTCTTCGTAAGGAATTGAGACCGCGGAAACACGGCATCGAACTTTTTTCGCTGTGCCGGAGTGCGACGACCCCTCTCGTCCGCGTATTGTCCTCTCGCCCGTTCGTAGAACCACTTCGTTTCGCGGTAGCCTTCACGGCCGGAAGGGGCGAGTACGCGGCGCGAAAGCTCCTCGATGCGTATGTGAAACGGGTGGTTCGCGAAGAAGTCGGCGGCATTCACCCTGTTCTGACTGTTGGCGTATTCCGAAATTCGTGGAACCACTGATTCCGATTGTCTTTGCGGAACGATCGTGAGCTTCATCTGGACGTGGACCTCCTCCAACTTCTCCGAAGAGTCCTTTCTTGCAGCATGGAGCGATGCGGTTGTCTGCCCTCCGTTGACAATCTGGAGGTTGTCGGCCCTCACGAGACAGAGACCGTTGTCCGTCTGCTCCACTTCTATCGCATCCGCAGTCGCGCTCAGTCCGTTGTTGTAGGAGAAGAACATGCGAGGCTCCTCACGGATGGTGTCGCGGATGCCCCTGTTCACCTTGCTCCGTGCTTGCAGAAAGCTCCGGACATTTGCCTCCAGGAGTCGAGGGCCCCACTTGTCGTAGATCTCTGCCAATTGCCTGCCGGGAATAACTGCAAGGTAGCTCTCGAGAACTGCCCCTCCTCCCGATGCGGCAAGAATCGGAATTCCGCCACCGAAATCGCCTTCAAAATTGATCACCAGGTTCGCCCGGACCTGACCCTGTTCCATGAACTGCTTGAGGCGCTTCAGATCCCAGACACTGAGCGTGACCGGTTTGCCATCAACGTCCTTCATCCTTGCCGCATCCGCGCGAGCTCGGAAATCGCCATTCGTGACGATGATCAGCTTGATCTTTTCGATTTTCCTCCATGTCGTCGAAATCAGGTCTGCCACACCGAAACCGGCACTGGTCTCCTCCAGCTGATCCCTGAAATCGGACTTCCTGCTGGCGATCAGGAACCTGTGGATACGTTGCAACAGGCGTTGAACATGCTCCTTGTGCAACACGCGGACTTCGTCTCCCAACGCAAAATCGCAGAGAATGAGGCTGAGTATCCCGTCATCATCCCTGGGGTCTCCTCCGTATCCGTCGATCTGGAGATGGCCGCGTGAATAGGTTCCTTCGAAATACGCCCGGCTCGCTCCGTCGACCTCCCCGGCTTCCGTCAGAATCTCCCCTGTCCTTTCGAAGAAGGCTTCCACGGTCACGAGCCCGAAGACATCGGCATCTCCCTGAACGTCGGCAATCAGTTGATGATGGAATTCCTCCAGATCGTTCATTCCTGCAATCCCTTCCGAATGATTGCGATGAGGTCATCTTCAAGCTCGAACGGAGCGCATGCATCCAGGGACAGGGAATATCTGACATTCTCGATGCCGGCCGGAAGGGGAAAGGAAATCCGGGGAAAGCCTTCGACTATCTCGTAACTTGTCGCAGATTCCAGCTGCCAGCGCCGGCCGTCGTAGGTGTTGTCGGGATCGTAGCCGGTGGAATAGAGTACCGTCTCCCATGCTTCGAAAGCATCGCCGGCTTTCTCGAACAGTTCGGCAGTCTGGCGGACATGATCATGCAGGCTGAGGCCGTTCGGAACGACCGCAGATGCCACGTTCACTACCCGCATATAGACGCGGCTGCCTTCGACGTCCGCAAGCTGGTCTTCCGACGAGATCGCCACGAAAGGCCTGGCGGCAACCCGGTGAGCCTTGATTTCGACGCAACTTCCGATGATTTCGAAATCCTTGGCCGATCCGGATGGTCCGGTCCATGCTTCGATGGCCGTGCCAGGCCCCAGACCCTCTGCGAGGTCACGGACGAAGGCCAACTCGGCGACAAGACCACGCTGCTCCTCGAGGGAGAGACCGCCCGGACGACCACCGCGCAAGAGGTGATGCCAGCGCAACGTGCGCTGGATGGCTCTCGAAAGAGCATCGGCACGGTTTCCGCCAGCTTCGCCTGCAGCAACGACATCACGGCACAATGTCTCGAATATCTCCTGCTGGCTTCGCTCCTTCAGCCCCAGGACATAGGCAAACCCGCCCGAAGCGGGCATGAACGCAGTGACCAGATTCCTGAGCTTCGGGAGACGAGGAGCGGGCTCGGGAATGGCCGGCAGCTTGAGCATCAGGCCCGGCAATCCGCGCTCGAGGACGATCCAGAAGAAGTCGAAGCTGCCACTGCTGTCTACACGGCGCGCATCATCCGGACCGAGCCGTTCCCATGGGTCACCCGGCATCCAGTGCCTCTTCGTGATCGTCATCCTCGTCCTCCTCTCCGAACAACTCCCTGTATCGCACGGTGTTCACCACATACTCGACCTTTTCGCCGGAACGTGCTGAAACGGGCAGGCTGATCCCCCATGCGACGACGGGTTCGGTCGGTATCAGGTCGACATCACTTGCGTCCTTCTCCTTGTCCGGTGCCTTGGCGCGAACGAAATGCAGGATGAAGAGACCTCGGGTCCTTTCTCGCCGGTAAATGGAGTCGGGGTAGTTCACTCGCTCGCCGACTGCCAGATTCTTCTTCTTGCGATACCCGGCTTCCGCTTCCTTTGCCTTTTCGGGATCGACCCCGGCCTTTTCGATGCCCCTGGAAGCCACTCGCATCCGCTTTCCGCTGAACGACATGAATCCTTCCTTCAGGTCGCTCGGATCCACATAGCGGTTGGCAGGAATGATCGGAATTCCGAGTGTCGAATCCGGCATTCCCTTCGACAGGCTGGGAATCAGGACATCCCAGAATGCCAGTTCGTCGCTGCTCCTTGCTCGAATGTAACTGCGGATCGGGGCCGGAGCGGTCGTTACACTCTGTTCGGCGTTCCTCCAACCTGCAAGAAACCTGTCGACAAGGTCTACGGGCACATTTCGAACAAGAGTTCCCCAGGGTGTTTTTTCATGCTTGAAGTTGCCTTCTCGCAGTTGCTCCACGAAAGCCCTTGCTATTTCGATGTTTGCGCTCATGTCGCCCTGGCTGACGCTCACCCTGGATGTCTCGACGAACCTGTTGGACAGGCCCACGAGAGTCACGACCTTCTGGCCCGCCCCCATCTTGTTTCGAGCAGTGACCAGGAGCGACGCCGGGTGGCTTCTCACGGCCAGCCCGAACATTCTCGGTGTCGCCTTGGCCTTTTCCATGATCCCGAGTTCATCGTGCAACTCTCCGGCCGCATTCGCGATGAACGCATACCATTCGGTGGCCTCCGCCGGCATCCAGATGCGGCAGAGATCCTCGTAGCCGTCGTGATAACCGAACCACCGCCCCATCTGCATGAGGGTGTCGCACATCATCGTGTTGCGCAAGAACCACGTCACGGTCAACCCTTCGAGAGTGAGGCCTCTCGACAGCGAGAAGCCGCCGACGGCAACCACGGTCTGACCCCTCTCACCGGAGTTCGAGTAGTCCAGATCGTTGACCCTTCTGTTGACCTCGACGATCCTGGCGGCAGCGACGGCGTCGAGGAGGTTTGCCTGGACAGCAGGCCAGTCCGGTCCGGAATTCCTGAATTCCTTCTGCCAGACTGCATGCAATGCCGCGATTTCCGGATCCTTCAAGGCGGCGAGCCCCCTGCTCGCATTGATCCGCACCGAATTCTGGATGGTTTCCAGCATGTCGTGCAGTCGGTTGCGGAGCTGGCCCTGGACTCCGGTGAACCGGCTTGCATTGACGAGCATCGAGCAGTGGGACGAAGTCTGCCCCCGCAGGTTTCGAATCGTCCTCGCAAGCAGGAAGGCTCGCAGTGCCCATACAAGCGAGTCGGGAATGGCGTCGAGGACATGATCGATCCTGTGCTTGAGGGGAAGGACATCCTCGTTGTCGGTTATGTACCGCAGCCAGTCCGGCTCACCTTCGTCCGGCAGCCCGTCGACAAAAACCTTCTCGGGACCGAAATAGTTGCTTGGAGCATCGAGTCCGATGATGAAGTCGCGCGGAAAGAGATCTTCGTCATACATCTCGTCGTCCTGATCGGGGTCGATGAAGATGTTCGCAAACGGCGTGGCGGTGTAGCCAATGTAGCAGCTGCGGTGAAACATGTTCAGCAGGTCGCGAATCTGACCATTGATCGTGGTCACGAGCTTCTTGCGATATTTCGTGTTGATCGAAGCGTTGTCGGCTTCGTCGTCGATCAGCAGCATGGGCTGATCGATCATCTCCCTGTCGCCTCTTGCACTGTTGTCACGCAGCCAGTCGAGAAGGTTCCCAAGCGTGCGGTGGTTCTTCTTGATGACCAGGACCACGGGCACCCTGTACGAGTCGATCTCGCTCGTATTCGTCGATGCGGTTTCCTTGTTGAAATCCCGAATGGTGTTCGTGAGACTGACCGGTGTTCTGCTCGGGTCGAATTTTCCGACGCCGATGATTTTCCTGTTTCCGCCGGTATCTCGCCCGATGAACCCGGCATCGATGCGTGCCTGCGTCTGGTTGCGCAGATTGTTGTGAATTCCCGCAATGACGATGATCAGCCGGTATCCGGCATCGGCCGCCTTGCATATCAGTCCGGCATAGTTCGCGGTCTTGCCGCTCTGAACGTGACCCACCACCATGCCGCGTCGGTCCCACTGAACATGCCGTTCCGGGTTTTCAAGGCGGCTCAGAACGGTTTCCGTCACCTTGTCCATCGAAATCACCACGTCCCTCGGCAACCCGGTCTGAATTGCGTACTTTCGATACCGGGACCAGTAGAACGGCTCGATGCCGGGCTTCGCATCGTCCAGCCAGGGAACGAATTCCTCGCTGTCGACGACGGCGCCAAGGCCGGCCTTGATGCCCTGCCTGACCTCGATTTCCCTGGCAATCCATTCGATATCCTCACCGTCCATGCCCGGCGCGAGTGTAGCAGCAAGGCCGAGAATCATGTTCCGGAGTTCCTCCTCGGTCTTCCTCGGCTGGTCAAAGAGCGCCATCTCCACGACGCTCATGATTTCTTCGCGCTTACTGCTCACGTTGTCCTTCCTCACGAATTCCCTCGAGAATTCGCGCAACCGATTTCCAGTTCTCCCCGAGAAACGGGTAAGTCTTCATGATGTCCGGGAGTATTTCGAACTCCACTCCACTGGCAACAAGCGTGTCGGTCATCGCTAAGACCATCTGTTCAAGATCACCCTCGTCAACCGGATCGGCGACGACGGCCTCTGCATTTCCGACCAATTCGGCATGGAGTGAATCGATCGGAAGGCCGGAGCCGATGAGGCGAACACAGCGTTCGAATCCTTCGCTCAGGTGTTCCGGGAGTTGTTTTGCATATGCGAGGAACACGGGATGCTGAAAGTTCGGTCGAAAGACGATCTGGCCATCCTTGCGGATCCGGTTCCAGATCGGATACCGGGTTTCATCGACCAGTATCTTCCCTCTCCCCTTGTAAGTGCGTTTTGACGTTCCCACGAACCGTTCAACCATTTTCTTCAAGCGTTCCCGAACCATCGGTGGAAGTTGGGCCGAGGCCTTCTTGACATCGATCTTCCACTCCGCATCCATGGTGTTCGGGATGTCGATGGCAATTCGGCAGAGCTTGGTCAGTTCCGTCTGCCGTGCAAGTCCGAGCCATCCCCCTGCAATGATCAGACGATTTTCACGGTAGATGTAGAGACCCTGCGACTTCAGGTGTCCTTCCGGTCCGCCAACCTCCTCCCACGCTTCCCGGGTCATCCGCTTGTGATGGGGGAGCGTATGGCATCGGATGCGAACGTCACCCTGTTCGAGACACAACGTTTCTTCCGGATCCTTCTGGGTGGACGGATTTGACGATACCATCGGATCTACCGGTTGGAGCGGTCGGCCATTTAGTGACAATTTCAACTTCGGTTTCCTACCTTCCAAGAAACGATGAAACACAAGCCTCAGATGACGTTCCGCACGAGAAACCTCCGAATTCATGTGCTCTGTGCGTTTGGTTTTCTGGGTCCCATAGCCTCCAGAGAGACGATCAAGCTTCCTCCAGACCACTACTGTTCCTGTTTCATGTAGCAAGTCATGCCCCACGACACCTTCTGCTCCGTCTATGAACTCCAAGGACCAGTCGTTTCGCCTAGCGATCCGATCCAAGTCCCAACGCGCGCATGCAGTAACGCCGTCACGACGCGTCAGTACGGTTAGTTCTCTGCATTGGGAAAAACTTGCGCTCTTCAACCCGAGTCCGAACCGGCCAAGATCTTCGGGCACCCTCGTATCCGTGGGATTCTTCGAGCCGAGACGCATCGCTTCCACAAGTTCTGTCTCGGCCATCCCGCATCCATCGTCGGAAAGTGCAATCCAGGGATCCATTCCCACGGTTTCCGCGATCACCTCTACCTTGCGTGCATGGGCCGAAATGGCGTTATCGACAATGTCTGCCAGAGCGGTTTTGAGACTGTAGCCGAAATCGCGATGGCCCTCGACAAGTGCAGACGCGTAGGGCGTGGCATCGATTTCCCGGGATGCGGGGCGAGGATTTGTGGCCTTGTTCATTGCGCGGATCATTCCCCAAATCCGAGGCGACTTCCACCCAGAACAATGAGCAATGAACCTGACGCCGCGGAATCGAAGCTCATCTTGAATGATCAGCAGAGCTCGTATTCCCTCATATCCGGCTGACTTGCGGTCATGCTCAGCACAAGCAGGAGGCCAGACAACTCCCACACCAATTTCGATATTCGTGGCGGTAGGTGGACACCCCAGACAAACAAGTGCGGCCCGGTGTTGCGCGTCATGCACCACCGGAAATCGTTTCGGAATGCGCTCGAAGCATCAATATTGCGGGCAATCACTTCGGGTCCGAGTCGCGGACATCCCGTGCCGAACCAGTTGGTTCGAAGGACCTGATTCGTTTGTCCGTGAGTTGCACCGTCGCCATGGTATTCTCCCTGCATCCAGTTGCAGATGCGGGACTACCGGGTCGGAATACCTGCCGCATCTGCGGGTTGACGAAGAAAAAGATACGTTAAATCAGTGTATTAGAACCGCAGGTGCGTTAAGCGGTGCGCAGGCCGCTATGGCGATGAAACAGCCATGCCTTGGCATGAAGCCGGGTCCGCGCCACCTCGTAGGACACCTTCACCCGGGCACCGAGTTCAACAAGGGCGTCCAGTGCCCGACGTTCGGTCGATCCGGTATAGACACTGGTAATGACCCGCAACACGGCCCCTGCCTTCACCCGTTCGGCAAGTTCCGACTGAAACAGGCGCAGGCCCGAGTGACGGACGAAGGCACACAGAAGGTCGATCCGGTCGGCGCTCGGAATCTCGCGGCTGACCTCGCTGGCAATCTGTGTGTCCCGCCCGCCATTGACCAGCAACCCGGTCTGGCGAAGTGACCGGATCGGCCGTGGCGTCCGAGATGGCTCACCGGAGAGCGGGCCGGGCCGGACCACCTCCAGCAACAATCCTTCCGCATCGGAAATCCTGCCTTCACCTGCCGCACCACCCCCGCGCAGCATTTCCAGGAGCCGATTGGCAAGCGACAGTTGTTCGGAAGCATCAATCCCCTCGAGTTTCCGGCGAAGGTGTCGGTAGACGTGACGGGCCAGCAATTCGGACCGGGCGGCGTTGTCGGCCTTTCCGATATCAATCCACCAGCCCTCGTCCTTCAACTCGCTGATTTCCTCTTCCAGCGTTGCCGTCAGCAATTCCTCGTAGAGACCGGTCCGGAGGCTGCGCGTCATGATCGAAGGCGAGGAGAAATCGGGAAAGGCAACATCGGTCCGACTTATCACGGCCGACCTGCCGGAGCCACATTGATTGACGGCCGTGGCAGGCTCCCGTGATCAGGCCATTCATGACTGCGCCGCATTCCGGCGCAACAGGTCACCCCGGGATAATGGACACGAATCGTCAGCGACGGGATGGAACATGACCGGTGATTGCCGGGGACGCAGCGATCCAGGACGAGCACAGCGCCTTCACTGACACGAGAGAGCCATCCATCGAGCAACCGGCAATCGGAAGACCTCGGTGCAGCAATGGCGACAATCGACGAGGCGGTGAAACGAGTGGTTCATCGGCAACTCGCACCAACGCGGGTTATCGGCCCGACCACGGAAGTAGCCGAAGACACCGACGGCGATCCGATGCTGCGCATCGACGTGGCAATTGAAGCCGCCATGAACCGCCTTGATCCGGGGGAGGTCGCGGGATTGATACGGCACGTGTGCAAGCCGCTCACGGAATCGGGCACGGATCACTTTCCCGAATTCCATTTCATGGCGGCAGAAGAAGCGGCGGATGCGGCCGCCAGATCTCACTGACGGCGGCAAGGGTTGCCGGGCGAAGGCCGGATCGGCTTGCCAGGGAATTCAGACCTGAAGCGGGACCCGGGCACGGCCTGCCATGCAATGTTCCATGCATTCTGCCGGAATTGCGCTGATTCCCTTACTGGAGAACCAGTGCCAATGGACGCCGGTCCGCCCGTCTTCAGATCCGGGGCAGCTGCCATGTCGGAATCAGCGCCGAGCGCTCGCAGAACGGGCGCGTCTCCACGACCGAAAACAGCCCGTCACCGGTGACAAGGACGGTGCTCCAGCCGCAGGCAGCGGCACCGAGGATATCGGTGTGCAGGGTATCGCCACACATGGCAATACGGCTAGGCGGGATGTCGGGAAGCGATGCCTCCACCATCTCGTAGACTTCCGGAAACGGCTTGCCGAAGAAACGGATGTCGGTGATGCCTTCATCGGCGAGAAGATGGCCGAAATGACCGGGCTCCAGCGAGAGGCCGGTATCGCGGGGTGCCACGAGATCGGCATTGGCGATCACTACCGGACGCGAACATGACACCAGGCTGTTCCTGAGAATCACCTGGCGCTCCGGCCCCCAGGCCTCGGTTGACAGGAACAGGATTCCCTCGACCTCATCGTAGTCGGCCGGATCGTCTTCGAGCCGGCGGGTGGTTGCAGGGATGTCCGACAAATCGTCTGACGGCGCGGCGATGCACCCCCAGACCCCCGGCTCGAGACCAGCGAGCGCCGAGTCGCGGCTGGTCACGATCTCGTCGGCACCGATCCGCATCCCGAGTTCCCTGAACTTGGCCGTGGCACCATCGTGGTTGTAGCTGGCGGCATTCGACAGGATCCGGATCTCGTGCCCGGATGCCCGGAGCTGGTCCAGCCGATCACCCGCCCCGTCGATCGGCGTCTCGCCGACATTGAGCACGCCAAAGGCATCAAAGACAAACGCATCCACCAGCGGCGCAATATCGAGAACGGAGTCGACATCGATGGTGGCTTCCGGGAAGCTCGCCTCCGGCAACCGATGTCGCACCGCCTGGTAACGATCGAATACACTGGCAGCGTCTTTCATCCGTTTCCCAATCCCCTGAACGAGGCCGCGCCTGCCAGGCACAGCATGTCGCTGATAATAACAACACCACAGGAAATTGAAAGACAAACAACAAAACATCATTACTGAAAGTTCGAAATTTTCCTCCATATTCAATTCAACTACCTGTTATCACGGACTTATTTTCCTATCTACTGTCCTGACCGCGTCTCCGGGGTGATACTGGACTAAAATTTTTTGTTGTTTTGTTGGTTTTTTGTGAGTATTAACTTGTCAAACCTACAGGGGGCCGATGGCATCCAGGAAGATCAGACGGCGCGACCTGATCCAACAGATCGTTCAGGAACGGGGAGGCGTGAGCGTAGGGGCCCTGGCCGAGATGCTCAGCGTATCGACTCAAACGATACGGCGCGATCTCGACATCCTGTCCGACGGCGAAGGCTTGCGCCGGGCGCATGGGCGGATCGAACTGGCCGAGGGCCGACTGAATACGCCGTTCGACCAGCGGGCCGGCACGAATCTGGTCGGAAAGCGGGCGATTGCCGAGCTGGCGTCGGCGCAGATCGCCGACGGGGCGACATTGTTCATATCCATCGGCTCGACCCCTCTCAGCGTCGCCCGGGCGCTGCATCGCCGGAAGGAACTCACCGTCATCACCAACAATTTGAGCGCCGCCATGGCACTGAGCGAGGAGGTGTCGAACCGGATCATCGTGCCAGGTGGCGAGATCCGCCTTCCTGACCGGGATTTCGTGGGCGAAGAGGTCGTGGAGTTCTTTTCCCGATACCGGGCGGAATTTGCCATCTTCGGTACAGCCGGAATCGACGCCGATGGTGGACTTCTCGAATTCCATCGGGCCGAGGTGCGCGCCACCGAGCAGATGCGGAGAAACGCGCAAAAATCCATCCTGGTCATCGACAGCAGCAAGTTCGGGCGCCTCGCCCCTGCGGCGGGTGGGAATGTCTCGGAGATCGACCTGGTGATCTGCGACCGTCCTCCCTCATCCTCCCACTCCGAGTTCGTCAAGGGGCTCGGTGATCACATCAGGTTTGCAGAGGATCTGAACTGACCATGGCCGATCCATTCGTGCATGTAGACAACGTCGCCAAACGCTGGAACGGGCAGCTTGGAGTCGAGCATGTCGACCTTTCGATCCCGCGCGGATCCTTTGTCGCCCTGCTCGGCCCGTCGGGTTGCGGCAAATCCACCACGCTGCGGCTTCTTTCCGGGCTGGAGTTGCCGGATGAGGGACACATCACCATCGACGGCCGGGACGTGACCCTGGCGGCGCCCTCCGAGCGCAGCCTGTCAATGGTGTTTCAATCCTATGCCCTGTTCCCGCATCTGAGCGTGGCCGAGAATGTCGTCTTCGGGCTCAAGGTCCGCAGGGTCAGCCGGGCGGAGCGTCAGAAGAAGCTTCAGCGGGCACTCGAGATCACCGGACTCCTCGGCTACGAGGCCAGGAGCCCGGGGGAACTCTCCGGCGGCCAGCGCCAGCGCGTTGCGCTGGCGCGGGCAATCGTGGCCAATCAGCCGCTCTGCCTGATGGACGAGCCGCTGTCGAATCTCGACGCCAAGCTGCGCGCCTCGGTCAGCAAGGACATCAAGAAGCTCCAGATCGATCTTGGCATTACCGTGGTTTACGTCACCCACGATCAGACCGAGGCCCTGAGCATGGCCGACATGGTCGTGCTCATGAAGGACGGGCATATCCAGCAATCCGGCACACCGGAGGAACTCTACTACAAGCCAGCCAACACATTCGCCGCCGAGTTCGTCGGAACGCCGCCCATGGCGCTGATCGACGGCAAGGCGCTTCCGGGCCTCGACGCCACGACCATCGGGCTGAGGGCCGAGAACGTGCATGTGGCCGAGGCCGGCACCGGCCGGCTGACTTGCAAGGTCACGGAATGCGAATTCTTCGGCTCGGAGACATTCATCGGCCTTTCTCATCCGGCTGCCAATGGTCTGACCGTCAGCATGCCCGGGCTCAAGCATATCCCGGCCGGCCAGGACCTCGAGATCGCCTTTGCCGATGAGGACCTCCATTTCTTTGACGCAGCGGGCACGCGGCTCGGGCGGCAGACCGGTGCCTCGGCACCATGACACGACTTCAAACCTCAACAACCCCAAGGAGAATATCATGAAATCGATCAGAAACATGGGGCTGGCTGCCGTCTCGGCGGCTGCGCTGGCTGCGCCTGCAGCCTCGGAGACCGAGTTGACGATGTACTATCCCATCGCCGTCGGCGGCGCGCTGACCGAAGTGGTGAACGGAATCGTGGCGGATTTCGAAGCCGCGCATCCGGACATCAAGGCGAACGCCATCTATTCGGGCAACTACGACGACACGCGGGTGCGTGCCCTGTCGGCGTTGGCTTCGGGCGAACCTGCCCAGCTTGCGGTGATGTTCTCGATCGACGCCTACGACCTGATCGAGCAGGACCTGATCGTCGCCTTCGAGGATATCGAGGGGGTGGATGCCGACTGGCTCGACAGCTTCTACCCGGCGCTGATGGCCAACAGCCGGATCGAGGGCAAGACATGGGGCATCCCGTTCCAGCGCTCGACCATCGTGGCCTATTACAACAAGGACCTGTTCCGTGAAGCCGGGCTTGATCCCGACAAGCCGCCTGCAACCTGGGACGAGCTGGTCAGCATGGGCAAGGCCCTGACCAAGGATGGCACCCACGGGCTGATGATCCCCTCGACCGGCTATCCCTACTGGATGTTCCAGGCGCTGGCGATCCAGAACGGCAAGGAAGTCATGTCGAATGACGGGCTGACCACGTATTTCGATGACGCCGACGTCGTCGCAACACTGGAGTTCTGGAAATCGCTTTCCACCGAGCACGGCATCATGCCCGAGGGCACGGTGGAATGGGGAACCCTTCGCCAGGCCTTCCTCGAGGGCCAGACCGCGATGATGTGGCATTCCACCGGCAACCTCACGGCGGTCAAGAACAACGCGACCTTCGATTTCGGGGTTGCCGAGCTGCCGGCGAATGTGCGTCTCGGATCACCAACCGGTGGCGGCAACTTCTATGTCTTCAAGGACACGACTGCCGAAGAGCGTGCGGCGGCGCTGGAACTGATCAGGTTCATGACGTCGCCCGAGCAGGCGGCGGCATGGTCGATCGCAACGGGCTACATGGGCGTGTCTCCGGCGGCCTACAAGACGGAAGCGCTGATGTCCTATACGGCGGAGTTCCCGCCGGCACTCGTGGCGCGCAACCAGCTTGAAAACGCCGTGGCCGAATTCTCGACGTTCGAGACAGCCCGGGTTCGCGACGGGCTGAACAACGCCATCCAGGCGGCACTGACGGGCTCCAGGTCTTCCGAGGACGCCCTCGGTGAGGCCCAGCAAGCCGCCGAACGGCTTCTGCGCGACTACCAGTGACCGGGTAATCGGTGTGGCGGGTGCCCGTGTGTGATCGGGTGCCCGCACCCCAACCAGCGAAGGGCCGGACATGGCGCAACCCGCAAATCTCGAGAAACGCCGGCAAGCGATCTATGGCTGGCTGCTGCTCGGGCCAGCGGCGGTCCTGCTGACCACCTTCGCCTTCTACCCCTCGCTTTCCACGCTCTGGTCGAGCCTGTTCAGCCGCGGGACCCGGCGGCGGCCGACCGAGTTCGTGGGCGGCGAGAACTATGCCGACATCTTCGCCGACCCGACCTTCTGGAAGGTGGTGACCAACAACCTGATCTATGCCGGGGTCACGATTCCGGTCTCGATCGTCATCGCTCTGGCCATGGCGTTGTGGGCCAACTCCAGGATCCCGGCCCGCGGGTTCGTGCGCACCGCCTATTTCACGCCCACGGTGCTGCCGATGATCGCCGCCGCCAATCTCTGGCTGTTCTTCTACACACCGGGTCTTGGTGTTCTTGACCAGATCGGAAGCCTCTTTGGCCTGCCATCGGTGAACTGGCTGGGCCAGCCCGAGACCGCGCTCTGGGCCGTGATCATCGTCACGATCTGGAAGGAGGCCGGGTTCTTCATGATCTTCTACCTCGCGGCGCTGCAGACAATCCCCGAGGATCTGAAGGAAGCCGCCGACATCGAGGGCGCAAGCCGCTGGACCTATACCCGCAGGATCGTCCTGCCGCTACTGATGCCGACGACGCTGTTCATCATGGTGAACGCGCTCATCAACTCGGTGAAGCTGATTGATCACCTCTTCATCCTGACCAAGGGCGGGCCGAACGACGCCTCGAAGCTGATCCTCTACTACATCTGGGAGATGGCTTTCGCCTTCTTCGACGCCCCGCACGCGGCGGCCTTGACGATTCTCGTCCTCGTGGTGCTGGGTGTGGTGGCGACGATCAAGTTCTCCTACCTCGACAAGAGGACCCATTACCAGTGAGCGCGCTTCAACGTCACATCGAAACGCTGGGTGCGCTGATCCTGGCCGTGATCTGGATCTCGCCCCTGGTCTTCGCCTTCTGGGCGGCATTCCACTCCACCTCGGACGCGGTCAATTTCAACGTCGCCGCGCCGTGGACCCTGAACAACTTCCGTACCGCCTGGGCCGGTGCCCCGTGGTTTCAGTATTTTCTGAACACCTTCATCCTCGTCACGGTGATCCTGATCGGCCAGTTCGTCATCACCACGCTCGCCGGCTTCGCATTTGCCAAGGTGACGTTCCCGGGGCGAGACATCGTGTTCATCCTCGTGCTGATGCAGCTGTTCATCCTGCCCGAGGTCCTGATCGTCGAGAACTACGCCATGGTCTCGCGCCTCGGACTTTTCGACACCATCCTGGGCGTAGGGATGCCCTACATGGCGTCCGCCTTCGGAATTTTCCTGATGCGGCAGGCCTTCAAGGGCGTGCCCATCGAGTTGCACGAAGCGGCACGGGTGGAAGGCTGCGGCTGGTTCGGGATCCTCTGGCGGGTCTACGTGCCGCTCGCCCGGCCCACCTATCTTGCCTATGCGCTGGTGTCGGTCTCGACCCACTGGAACAACTTCCTCTGGCCCCTCATCGTCACCAACTCGCCGGATACGCGTCCCCTGACGGTCGGCCTGTCGATCTTCGGGGCCCCCGAGAACGGGGTGGACATCTCGGTGATCTCGGCGGCCACGATGATGTCGGTGGCGCCGCTGCTGGTTGCGTTCCTCGTATTCCAGCGCCAGTTCGTGCAAGCCTTCCTGCGGGCAGGGATCAAGTGACGGAATGGCGCGGTTCCTGCACCTGAGCGACCTGCACGCGGTGGCACCCGGCACCCTCGCCTCGGGGGTGCTGGATACAGGAGCACTGCTCCGGGCGGCCATCGACCGGCTCACGGAACAGTTCGAGGCGCTCGGGCCACTCGATGCAGTGCTCGTGACCGGCGACATCAGCGACGATGGCAGCCACGAAAGCTATGCCCTGGCCCGCGCCGAGCTTGACCGGATCCGGCTTCCACTCCTGGTCATACCCGGCAATCACGATGCCCGCGAGCCCATGCGGGCGGCGTTTTCGGACCTGCCGCAAATCCCCGCAACCGGCCTGATCGACTGGTCGACGGAGGTGGGTGATACGCTCGCAATCGGGCTGGACACCCTGGTGGAAGGCCAGGGCGGCGGCATCCTGCGCCCACAAAGCCTTACCCATCTCGCCGAGGCGCTTTCGGTTGCCGGCCCGCGGCCGGTGATCATTGCCCTTCATCACCCGCCGCTTCGAACCGGCATCGGGTTCATGGATGCGATCGGCCTCGAGAGCACTGCCGGTCTCGAGCAGGCTCTTGCCGCCGCACGGACCGATGTCACCGTCGTTGCCGGCCATGTTCACGGTGTCCATCACGGGCGGATCGGACGGCACATCGTTGCGACCGCCCCTGCGGTCTGCAGTGCCTTCGCCCTGGATCGACGCGCCGACGCTCCGGTGGGGTTCTTCACCCGGCCCACGGGATGCGCGCTGGTTGACACCGGACCGGGAGGCATATGGAGCATGGTGCCGCTCGACCCAACGGGTGACCCATACCCGTTCCGGGCGGCCGGCGACTAACCGCTGTTGAACCGGGCGATCATTTCATCCCAGGCCGGCACCATGTCCAATAGCCCGTCCCAGAAGGACTGATCCCGGCGGCAATCGAAATCGGCCAGCGAAATCCCCTGCTGCTCGACCCAGGTGAAATAGCCCAGGTTGAAGATCCGCTCGCGGTCGAACCGGCCAAGCTCCTGCACGTGATCGATTCCGGCACCGAGGATGTAGCGGCCATAGGTTTCGGCGGCGGCCAATTCGCCGAATCGCCCGTCAAACCGGCTGCCTTCGGTGCGGTCCATCTCGGTCTGGTACATGTCGGCGCCGTCGGTCGCCACCGTCAGCACCACGTCATTCTCGTCGAGTTCCATGTATTTGGCATACTTGATCGCACCGATGACATTGGCAATTGACGACAGGCCGAGATTGCCGAGGCTGGCGATCAGCTGCTGGCCGATCCCCTTGCAGTCGGAAAGATATCTGCGCCCGAGCGAGGTGTTGAACAGCAGGTTCAGCCCGTCGCAGGCACGGTCGGACACGCCGATGATGAAATCCGACGCCATGACATTGTGAATCAGGGGAACGTGCTTGTCGCCGATTCCCTGGATATTGTGCTCGCCGTAAGCGCCATAGAGCAACGTCGGGCATTCGACTGCCTCGACCACGCCGGTATCGGTGCCCAGGGCCTGTTTCAGATGATCCGCGGCGGCCAGGGTTCCTGCCGAACCGGATGCCGCCACCAGGGCCCGCGGGCGCAGCCCGCCATTCATGTCCAGATGCTCGAATATCCTCTGCAGCGCCGGGCCGGTAACCGATCGGTGAATGATGTAGTTGCCGCATTCGGTGAACTGGTTGAGGATCAGGTTCCCGGGATCCTCTGCCAGCCTGTGGCAGGCATCGTAGATCTCCTTCACATTGCTTTCAGTGCCGGGTGTACGAATGATGTCATCGGGGTCCGTCAGCCAGGATTCAAGCCAGTCGAATCTCTCCTGGCTCATTCCTTCCGGCAATACTGCCGCCGACCGGCATCCCAGCAACCTGCCGATGGCAACACCGCCACGGCAATAGTTTCCGGTCGACGGCCACACCACCCGGTGCCTGGTCACATCAAGGGAGCCGGTGAGGAGGTGCGGAAGCAGGCAGCCATAAGCTGCCAGGACCTTGTGCGCCCTGATCATCGGGAAACGGTTGCCCAGTGCCACCGCAATCATGGCTCTGACGCCGGTCAGGGCCTCGGGAAGCACGACATGTTCCGGCACATCGGCCAGGGATCGCCGGTCGGCACCATTATGCCAGTGCACCCGGAAGAGGTTGCGGGCATCCGGCCCATCCGGATCGGCACCGGCGATGTCGGCCGATTTTCGTGCCAGCTTGCCTGCCGGGTCGGCAAGCTCCCCGATACGGGGCAGGACCACGCCGCTGCTGCGCAACATCTCTGCATTGCGATCACGTGCTGTCTGATCCACGATTTCGTGCTCGAATCCCGGCAACATGCCTGTTCCCCTCCAGCTGCTCATCCTGAATTTCGATCCGGGGAGTTGCCTCCCATGTGTCCCCGCCCTGCCTTGCGCGCCCGGACATCCCGTGCCAACCTCCGTCGATTTGCCCGGCAAACGGACCACGCATTCCGGAGTGCTCCCGCCGTGCCTACGGCCCCAGTATGACCTCGTCCAGCGACTTCGGATGGTCGGTAACCCTCTCCCAGCCATCGTCGGTGACGATGAAGCTGTCACCGACCTGGGCCCGGAAGGTATCCACCAACACCGAACCATCCACGGCCAGCACCATGCCGGGCTGCAGGATCGTCCGGTCACCGGTCACAAGTTGGGGGGTTTCGAGAAAGCTGAACCCGGTCGCCCGTCCGCACCGGAACGGAGTGTCGTAGCCCGCATCCCTGATGACTTCGGCATAGGCGGCGTGAACGCTTTCGGCGGTCACACCCGGGCGCAGTGCGTCCAGGGCCGCCTTCTGGCTGGCCACGGCGAATTCGTAGATGTCGGCCTGCGACCTGTCGGCGATCTCGCCTATCCAGAATGTCCGGTCGAAGCCAAGCTTGAATCGATGAAAATTGGTCATGCCGCAGAAACACAGGAACACCGGCTCGCCGCGGCGCATGATGCGCGTCGATGCCCGGTGGTGGGTCCTGGTAATCGTGTCACCGGAGGCCATGATCTGGAGGAAATGGGCATTCGGCGACATGTCGGCGTCATCGTAATGGGCCGCCAGCAATTCTGCAGCCTTGCGGGTTCCGGCCTGGGAGGTGGCTATCGCCACCTCGTATTCGGGCACGCCGTCGGCGATCACCGACCGGCCTGCCTCCATCATCGCCATCGCCACCTGCCCGGCATGGCGGGCCAGTTGCAATTCCGCCTCCGACTTGATCATCCGCATCTCTGCCAGGATGTCGGTAGCGCCGGTCAGCCTTTCCGGCTCCACCAATTCGCCGATGAAGGCACGAACAACCGGTGGCATGCGCTCGGGCTCGATGGCAATGCGCCCTGCCCGCCCGACGAGGCCCGGCAGTTCCTGGCGCCATTCCCGGCCCATGCCGTCATTCCAGGCCGCAATCCGGCCGACACGGGCTGTCGCCCGGGCCGTATTCAGATCAAGTTCCGGCGTGATGAGCAGGCTGTCGCCTTCACGGTTGACCCCGAGAATGGTCGGGCGTCCGAATTCCATGTGCAGGTAGTCGTGATACCCGGTCAGGTAGTAGACATTGTCGTCATCGGTGATCAGTGCCACGTCGATTCCGGCGGCATCGAGGCGCGAGCCGAATTCCTGCATCCGTGATGCGAACATCCTTACGTCCTGCCCTGAAGCTGAACGGGGAGCCGGTCACGGACAAGTTCCGTCCACAACGCCGCCCCGAGCGGCAGCAAATCGTCGTTGAAATCGTAGTCCCCGGCGTGCAGCGGCTGGCCATGCGCGCCCTCCACCCCGTTGCCGAGCAAAAGGAAGCAGCCTGGGATCGCGGCGGCAAAATGGGCAAAATCCTCGGAAAAGCTCATCGGCGACCGGTCTGCCACCGCATCGAGTCCTGCCCTCTCGGCGGCTCGCACGACCGCTGCCACGGGCTCCTCGGCGTTGATCGTCTCGATGAACCCGGTGTTGAATTCGATCTCGACAGTTGCGCCATGGGCGGCGGCGATGCCGCCGGCGATACGCCGCAGATGTTTCTCGACCCGGTCGCGATCCTCGCTGCCACGGGCGCGCACTTCACCGTTCAGCGTCGCCGATCCCGGCAAGACGTTGCGCTGGCCATCGGTGCGGAAATCGGTCACCGAGACCACCGCGCCGCTGCCTGGAGCAAGTTTGCGCGAGATGATGGTCTGCAGGGCCAGGACGATTTCGGCACCGGCGGTGATTGCGTCCCCGCAATTCTGCGGCATCGAGGCATGACCGCCCTGGCAATGAATGATGATCTCGAACAGGCTTTCCGAGGAGCAGATCAGGCCGGGCCGGGTCGACACCCGTCCGGGCGGCTCGCCAGGCAGATTGTGGATGGCATAGACTTCCTCGATCGGGAATCGCTCCAGCACCCCCTCGCTGATCATCGTCCTTGCACCCGAGCCCTGCTCTTCGTCAGGCTGAAAGATGAACACCACAACGCCGTCGAAACCGGGGTCGGCAGCAAGGGCCCGGGCTGCGCCGAGGAGCATCGTCATGTGGCCGTCATGCCCGCACGCATGCATGACACCGGGACTTGCCGAAGGATATCCGTGACGGCTCTCCTCGTGGATGGGCAGGGCATCCATGTCGGCCCGCAATCCGATGGCCCGGTTGCCGCGACCTGCCCGGAGAACCCCGATGACCCCCGAGCCGGTGTGCACTTCGACACCCAGGCCCCGCAGGAATTCCTCGATCCTGGCCTTGGTGCGCTCCTCGCGGAGCCCGAGTTCCGGGAAGCGGTGGAACTCCCGCCTCAGCTCGACGAGGCTGATATCTTCAGCACCCATGACGACCTCCCCCGGAATTTTCCCGGCCGGAGGAGCCTGCACGACGGCCACCCGGCCCCTGGTCCAGGCGGTGCGGCAGCGAATGCGTGCCGGCAGACCGGGCGAGGGATGAGCGGGCAAGGCCGCCGATACTTGCAAGGGCAGTCAGGATTGCCACTCCCCATTCCCTGGCCCCGTCTGCTCCCGCGGAAGCAGGGCCTCTCCGTTCCTCGAGAAGATCCGGCCAAATCCCCGCAGCCTGTCGGTGATGCCTGCCCGTCGCAGGCAACTCCAGAACTGCGCCTGGTTGGAGGTGATCACCGGCTTGCCAGTTGCCCGCTCGATCTCCTCGACAACTTCCAGGGCCCGGATGCCGCCGCAACTGAGGAAGATCGCATCGGCGTCCGGCTGATCAATGGCAATGGCGAATTCCCGCCAGAATTCCGGCGTCACCTTGCCCATCTCGGTGCCGGTCGCCAGGTTGAGGCCCTGGAAATCCAGGATCTCGAATCCCTTTCCCAGCAGGAACTCCGCTTCGGCGGTGTTCACCTCGTCAAGATACGGCGTTCCCACGACCAGCTTCCGGGCCCCCAGTTCGTTCAGTGCATCGACCACGCCCCGGACCAGGCACATGGGCCGCGCCCAAGGTGCGCCCATTGCGATCTCCGCCAGCACCCTCTCCTCGCCGATCACGATCGACCCGCTGGTACAGCTGTAGCTGACAACATCAGGCCTGAGGTCGGGTTGGATCCGGGATGCCGCCTCGGCCATGTGCTCGATGTGGCGAGACAGGGTTTCGTTGGTTGTATGATCCTCGGTCTTCAGCCGGGTGAAATGCACGGCCACGCCGTCGGGAGCCATGTCGAAGAAATCCGCCTCGGAGGCAAGATCGGTGGACATGAGAATGAATCCCAGGCGGGCGCGGTGGTGGCGACCGCCATCCAGGACGGGACTCCATCTCCTCGAGGAGACGACATCACCCGATCTGAACCCTTGCGGTTGCTCCATTCCAGTCCCCGCAAACTCCCCGGCGACGCCATTCAGGTGCCGCCCTGCCCGGACAGGACCGGGAGACATGTCCCGGCAACCAGCCTGCAAGGGCAGAGAAACCAGACCCCGGCGACGATGTCACGCGCAAACCATACCAGGATTTCCACCATGTCCGATACCGGCCCGGACACTGCCGGCATCGACCGGAACAGCTGGCAGGGCAAGAGTCGGCTTTCCTGCGTGATACGCCCGGCAAACTGTTTGACCGGATCACGGAATTGATCGATGTGCCGGCGTCAGGGTATCACTGCAGGATGTCCATGGCGGAGGCACGTGCATGTCCGAAGAACTTGGTCGATACGCACTCCTGGCAGACAGGATCAGGTCAGGCATTCGGGATTCCACGCTGCCCTTCCTGGTGGCCATTTCCGGTCCTCCGGCATCCGGCAAATCCACGATTTCCCGGCGGCTGGTCGAGGATATGTCGCGGGCCGGGCATGCTTCATGCTACTGCCCGATGGATGGTTTTCACCTGACCAACAGGCAACTCCGCGACCGCCAGCTGCATCCCTTCAAGGGACGCATCGATACCTTCGACAGCCAGGCCTTCAGCGCTGCCGTGGCTCACCTCGCCTTGCGAAAAGCATTCTGGTGGCCCGATTATTCGCGCCAATTCCATGAACCGATTGCCGAAGGGACGCGCATTGAAGGAAACGAATCACTCCATGTCATCGAGGGAAACTACATTCTCGACCGGGCCGAGCCCTGGCGGTCGGTGGCAGCCGCATTCGACTTGCGGATTTTTGTCGATGCACCGACGGAAACTCTCGAGCATCGACTTCGAGACCGACACATGAAGAGTGAACTGGATGAATTCGAGGTCCGGAGAAAGATCGACGTCGTCGACCTTCCGAATGCCGCAAGGATTCGCCAGGGGCTCGGAGAAATCGACATCATGTATCGTGACCAGGCCATCAGTTGACGGGCTCGCCCCGGAGGCTCACCTCATCCAGCCGGCAGCCAGATCGCGAGTCGGCGTCCTGCCGTGCAAACGTGACTTCAGCTCGTGGTGGCCACGAGGCGTGCAAGACTGCACCTGGTCAGCGGGACCGAATCGGCGGGAGCCATCGGGAACAACGGCGAAGGAGCCATTGTCGAATCCGGTGTTCGGGGCGTTTGAAGGCAGGCGGCATATCCGGCCTGCTCATCGTGCCTGACAACCAACCAGGGAGTACACCGCCATGTTCGCGGGTGGCACCCGGCCCGAGCGCAAGCACCGTCTCCCGCCTGAAGACCACGTGGAGGCAGGAATGCGAGGCGTAGTGCCGGGGGCCGGCCTGACCGGGACCGCCGGGTCCATGTGCGGGCAGACGGCATCCATGGCGGGCTGAGAGGCGAACACGCGAAGCCGTGCTGCCTGACGGTCCCGGCCCCGAACACGCCGGCAGCGCTACCGGATGCACGAGAGCGTCGATGTGCTCGATGCCCTGCCGAAATCGAGGAGAATGCTGACAAGGCGTTCGATCTCTTCGTCGAGACCCGGGAGGACGAGCATCCGAAGGCAGTGAGGTGCCTCGATGCGGCCGGGACCAGGGAATGTCCCGACCGATGTTGATACTCAGGTAGAGGTCGCCCGCGGCAAGAATGCGGTATCGGGACGGGTCTGCATGTCCAAGAAAATGCGGTGAGCCGAGAGATCGGCCGAGAGGCCCGGCCGTTTTCCCGTGGATGGATGAGCCTTCGTCCAGCGCGAACCCATGGATAACGCGGGTCGACCTCGCCCTGACCCTTTACAGGAACACGGCCACACGCGGCAACGCAGGCGCCTTGCCGGACGCCCAACGGGCATCGGCAGATGTAATCCTCGCGCCGCCCGTCATGGGTGACGCACAAGCCTCAATACGGTTGTCGCGAGCCGTTATCCCGGGGTTGGCGTTCGTTTCATGGTTTATCCGGTTCGATTTCATGCTGTCGGGATTGCCGGAGGAGGGAGCAAGCGGAGAGCGAAAACAGACCTACCGGACACCCGTGGCTTGAAAGTGGTCCACGCTCGCTGTAAAGCGCGACACGGGCTGGATCGGCGTGCTCGAATGGCCGATTCCTTGCCCCCCAACTTGCCGAGAATGCGTGCCGCATTCCGGACCCCGAGGCAAGGAGCTTTGCAAATGCTCAAGCGTATGCAAGTCCGAAACTTCAAGGCATGGCACGAAGCCGACTTGGAGTTCGGCAGGATTACCGGCTTTTTCGGCACGAACAGCGCAGGCAAGAGCAGTCTCCTCCAGCTTCTTCTACTACTCAAGCAAACCAAGAACGCAACCGACCGCGGCTTAGTGCTTGATTTTGGTAGTTCGACAGACTTAGTGAATTTGGGAACATTCAGCGACGTGGTACATCGACACGACGATGAAGAGAAGATTGCTTGGACTCTCGAATGGTTGATGTCCGATACGCTTACAATAAATGATCCTATGGAATCGCCCAAACGACCTCTATTCCAGGCAGAAACAATTAGGACGACATGTGAAGTCGGTTTACGACAAGCGAGACTTTGGTCACACCGGTTAGAATACCGGTTCGACAATGTCGGATTTCTGTTGGAGCCTGGGACTAGGAACAAATATAGACTTCGAACAGAAGATACAGAATTCCGGTTTATTCGGAATAGGGGGCGTGCGTGGCCCCTACCATCGCCCATAAAAACTCACCTTTTTCCTGATGAAGTCAGACATTTTTATCAAAATGCCGATTTCTTGACCGATCTTGAATTAGCTTACGAAGAACTTATGGATTCGATTCATTACCTTGGACCGCTGCGGGAACATCCTCGCCGGGAATATCACTGGGCAGGCTCTAGCCCGGGAGACGTTGGGCAGCGCGGCGAACGCACTGTCGATGCGATACTTGCTGCCACTCGAGACCGAATGACAAGGAGCCTAGGATATAGAAGGAAAAAGCGGTCATTTCAAGAAATGATAGCCCACTGGCTGCACACGTTAGGACTTATTCATGAATTCCGTCTTGAAGAAATTTCTCAAGGAACAAACCTATATCAGGCAATTGTAAAGACAACTGGCTCCAGTACGCCAACAGCGCTTACAGACGTGGGGTTCGGTGTCTCCCAAGTATTGCCCGCTCTGGTTCTTCTGTATTACGTCCCGGAAGGCTCGACCGTGCTTATGGAACAGCCGGAAATCCACCTACATCCCGCTGTACAGGCAGGACTTGCTGATGTAATGCTTAATGTCGCTGAGGTTCGGAACATACAGATAGTAGTGGAGAGTCATAGCGAGCACCTGATGCGGCGGCTACAACGACGAGTTGCAGAGGACGAAGTGTCGTCGGAGGATGTAAAGCTGTATTTCGTATCCACCGATAAGGGTAGAGCTCGGGCTAACGACTTAGCGCTCAACGAGTGGGGCGAAATCGAAAATTGGCCGCATAACTTCTTTGGAGATGAATTGGGTGAGATTGCGGCCATCGCGGAAGCTTCGTTGCGAAGGCGTATGGAGGCAGGGTGATGGATTGTTTTGTTGTCGATACCAACGTTGCAGTAGTGGCTAACGATCGAGATACTCATGTGGATATATCCTGCTGTAGATCTTGTGTGCAGAAGATAAGATCCATGATGCGTGGAGGAGTTATTGTGTTGGACGAGATGGGGCTTATAATGAATGAATATGGGAACCAACTGAAGTTTGCCGGAGCACCGGGTGTCGGTGACAGTTTCTTCAAGTACCTGTTCGATCGCCAACACGGAAGCAGTCGGGTGCGAAGGGTCGCTGTCACATGCTCCAGCGATCAGCAAAAGGGCTTCCTGGAACTGCCGGAGAATAAATTGGATCCCTCAGATCGAAAATTTCTCGCGGTTGCAGTGGTGTCGGGGGCGGTGATCGTGAATGCGACTGACAGCGACTGGAGCGAGCAGCAGGAACTGATGGACAGCCTTGGGGTAAAGATCGAGCAGCTTTGCCCGGATTATGCGTGTAAGCCATGAAGATCCCGAGGATACTCAACTGCGCGAACCATCGTTGATCCGAAAGTACCCGAACACTCGACATTGGCCTTGGTCGCCAGCCCTCGGCCGGGAAGATGGCATGCATGCGAACCCCCAGCGCTTCGTCGGCGCGCCTGTAATTGCGACGGAGAAGCTGGACGGCGGCAATACGCTGCTGCATGGCGGCAGGGTCTATGGGCGCAGCGTCTCCGCGCCCAGCGATGCCGGTTGGATGGCGATGGTTAAGAAGCACCATGCCTGGAAGGTAATCGAAGCGGATGTTCACCTGTACGGCGAGGACATTTACGGCCTGCACAGCATTGCCTACGACCCGGTGCCTGAGGATCGGACCTTCTATGCCTTCGCGCTGCGGGACGGAGCCGGTGACTTCGCGTCCTTCGCCGAGTTGGAGGCCTATGCGGACAGCAAGGGAATTCCGGTCGTGCCGGTCCTGTTCAGGGGACAATTCGATTCGGTTGGGGAAGTTCGCGCATTTCTGAAGCGCGCCCACGGCGAACGATCGGCGCTCGGCGGTGAGCGGGAGGGCATAGTGCTACGACTGGCCCGTGGATTTCCGGGACGGGAATTTCCGGATATCGTCTGTAAGAGCGTTCGCGCGGGCCACGTGCAAACCGAAGAGCACTGGATGCGAAATTGGCAAACTTGCCGGATTTTGCGTACTTGCCGCTGAGGCGCAGGCGGTTTGGTCCGGGTGTTGGTCAAGTCCGATTTTTGCTGGACAGTTTCCGGGGTTGTGGCCCTGCCTAGTGGTCTGTGTCATTCATTTGATGCCAATTCCTGCAGCTTCCGGTGCCCCCTTTTCCACGAGAGGGCCAGCTCCTCGGGCTTCCTGCTCCAGCGGAACGGACGGGCATCACCGGCATTGTGGTGCCCGGTGCAGCTCTCGATCGCGCCGACGCACTCGTCGAGCGAATTGAAGATGGCATGCTCGAGTCTCTGTCTCGAGAGCTTCGGGAAGAACCCGCCGGCGGCGTTCATCCACGAGGCCGGGGCCGGCGTGAAGTGGAACGTCCGGTCGGGATGGTGCTTCAGCCATGCATGGACCCTGGCCGATTTGCGGGAGGAGACGTCGCCCCGGACGACATGCACCGGAATTCCAGACCCGATCCCTTCGGCGACATGATCGAGGAAGGCGGTGAATTCCTTCGAGCGATGCCGCTCCACGGTCTGGCCGGCGGCCCTGCCGGTGGCACTGCCTGCCGCCGCCATCAGGCAGGTGGCGGCGTTCCGCCTGTAGTCATGCGTTCGGGTCCCGGCGGCTCCGGGCTTCATCGGCAGGGGCCTCCGCGTCCGCCCCGGTGCCCGGATCCGCGTCTTCTCATCCACCGACAGCACCACCGCATGGTCGGGCGGGCAGGCGCAGAGGCCGACGACGTCGCGCACCTTCAGCTCGAATCGCCGATCGCGCGAGACCCTGAAGGTCTTCACCTGGTGCGGCCGCAGACCATGGCGGCGCAGGATGTCGCGGACCGTGGAGAGACCCGTGTCGCCCATGGCCTCGGCCAGGGCCTTCAGTGTCCGGTGCCCGGCATGCGGTGGCGGCGGCGACATTGCCGCTCATCAGGGCCTTCACCTTCTCCCCGGATACGGGCGTCTTCCCCGGCGGACGGGTGGCGTCGTGCAGCAGGCCGCCTGCGCCCTCGGCAAGGTAGCGGTCCCGCCGGTGCCGGACCGCCCGGTCGACATGCCGGTCCTGCGCATGGTCAGGGCCGGCCCGCAGCCGGAGCCGGGCTCGACGATGATGCGGGCCCGCCAGACATGCTTCTGCAGGCTCCGCGGATTGCCGATGACGCCGTCGAGGCGTGCCCGTTCTTCGCCTGACAGCCTGATTTCCCGTCTTGCCTGCTTCCTGCCCATTGACATGTTCCCGTTTTCATCGGCCGCATGATGGCGGCAGGCAGGACAGTATCACGCATGGCAAGATAATGGAATCTCCTGTTTTGCATTATACACTAGGGGGGATGTCCCGACCGATGTTGAAACCGGGCTCGGTCGGCGCCGCCGGTTGATCATCATGCCGCCCGTGCGCGGTAGTCGATGTCGGGGGTTTCGGCAGCATCCCCGTGATGCCTCTCCAGTGCGGCCTTCAGGATCGGCAGCTGCCGACAGGCCCTGAGGCGTCGCATGCCTGTCCCGGCCTCCAGCATCCCGGAGCAGGTCCCGCAGCGCCATCCCGGCACCTCGCCATCTCTTGACGCCCGGGCTGGTCTGTTTGACCATCGAATGGGTGCTCTTGATCATGTTGGTCGTCGCCAACGCCCGTCTGATACCAATGCAAGAAAGTAGAGACTCAAGAACGAATTGGGAACATCATCTTGTGGTGTGACGCGACAAACTGTGTGCAGTCGATGCCGTCCTGCTCCATATAGCGAGGTGTGAAAGCGCACATGGAGGAAGACATGCCCGCAGGCATCGCCATCACGAACACCGACCACACGATTGACGACATTAGGGTTCTTGCCTGCAAGTGCAAGGACAGCCGGCAGGCAAGGCGCCTGCGGGCCCTCGGTCGGGTGATGGAAGGCGAGCTTGATCGCGGCACCATCGCCAGCCGGGCCAGGGTCGGCAGGCAGACGCTGCGCGACTGGATCATCCGCTACAATGCCGAAGGGCCGGGCGGACTGAAGGACCGGCCGCGCCGCGGGCGATCCCCGAAGCTGGATGCCGGCCAGCGGGCCGAGATCGGGCGCTGGCTTGAAAGCGGACCGGGGCCCGGCATCCCGGTCTGGACGCTCGGCTTGCTGAAGGAGCGGATCGGCACCGTCTTCGATACCGTGATGTCGCTCGAGGCGGTTCGGTGCATGGTCCGGGCACTCGGCTTCCGCAAGATGTCCGCCCGCCCGCTTCACCCGAAGGCCGACCCGCACAGGCAGGAGGAATTCCGGCACGAATTCAGCAGGCTGGCTGCCGATTCCCTGCCTGGCGACGTGTCACCCGGGGATGGTATTTCCAGGACGAGGCGAGAATTGGCCAGAAGGGCATGCCGAGCCGGGTATGGGCACGCCGGGGAGTGCGGCCCCGGATGCCCGGGGATTACCGCTACGGCTATTGCTACCTGTTCAGCGCCATCTGTCCCGAAACCGGCGGCGCGACCGGCCATGTCTGCGGCAAGGCCAATACCGACGAGATGAGCCGGCATCTCGCCGATATCGGCGCCGCCACTGCCGAAGGCCGTCACGCGCTGGTGATACTCGACGGTGCCGGTTGGCACCGCTCGAAGGCGCTGGTGATACCAGGCAACGTTTCGCTGCTGCGGTTGCCACCCTACAGCCCGGAACTCAATCCGGTGGAGACCGTGTTCCAGTTCCTCAAGGCGAGACATCTTGCCAACCAGGTCTTCGACACGGCCGAAATGGTCAGGAAGCGGGTCGCCGAAGTCTGGGAGGGCTTTGCCGAATCGCCGGAGCGGGTCCGCTCCATCGGCCATCGATCATGGGCATGTCTTGTACCCGGTGCCACGCCGACAAATCCGGATCATGCTCATGGGTGAAAACTTTCCGGGATTGGTATGAGCTCCTTCGGCAATCCGAGCCGGGCCGCCATCAGGATCTCGTCCAGACCCTCGACCATGGAGCCGGAGACGCCTGGTGCTTCCTGCTCGAGGCACCGGGAAAGGTTTCGAAGAAGCCTCTCGGCGGTGTCTGCATCATCAGGCTCCCAGGCCTGGCGAAGTGCATGGCACGGGCCGGCATGCAGATGCCCGGGCAGGCGATCGATGATGTTCCTGCCCTTGTGGACGCGGCAGCGCCGGATCTTTCAACCGGACACTGTTAACTCGACGGTGGCGCAGTCGCGCCTGGCCCGGTGGCGTTCGAGGAATGGCGAAAGGATCGGGCATTCCTCCCGGAGTCTCCGTGATTCCGGCTTGGGCTGGCGAATTGACGGCATGAATCCGGCGAGGAGCGCGGTGGTGACCGCGAAATCCACGACCGTTCGGGCCGCTTCGGCTGATCCGGGCCGCTTCCTGTGGTTCGTCCCGCCCATGTGCAAGGCGAAGACATCGAGTCAACAGTGTCCGGTTGAAAGGCGCCGGATGGCGGTATCGACCCCGAAGGTCCGGCGCACCGCCGAACTCAATGCCCTGGCGCCGCCCGGGACGAACAGGCGGTGCCTAGACGGATCCAGACCCCGGCAGGTCAGGTTGCCTGCCAATGCCTGCACCGTGGCCGGCCTCCCGGTGGCGCCTTCCACCACACCGAGGGGATGCTTGTGTCCTCCGGAGGCGGCGCCGATGGCCAGGGCCATCAGGAGGTTGTCGGCCAGGTGCATGCCACCTGCCCGGATGACCAGGAGGTCAAGCTCCGGGATGTCCGATGACATCCATTCATGGAACCTCTCCTCGGCCGGTGCTTCGATGCCGCCGCGAGACCGCCGAGCGTGACAGCCCGGAGCCGGGATCGTCGGGAACCCCGGCCTCCTTCAGCCGGACGGCAGAGCGGAGCCTCCCGGCCTGCCCATTCATGAGCATCAGCGATGTTGCCCATTGCTCGAGGAAGCCGCCATCACGGATCTCCTCCCAGCTCGGCAGCGGGATCTCGCTCCCGGTTGCCTTGTCTCGAACCCGTGGCCGTTCGATGCGGATCCTGCCTCCCTGGAAGCCGACCTGGCCGGATGCCCTCCCCGGCGATGACCGGGCTTGCCTGCGTCCCGCCCGCAGCGCTCGCCGGCAAGGTTGGCCGCGTCTTCATTCATCATCCTCTGCATGGCATCGATGCCGGCCATGACGCAGAAGCGGCCCGGGCTGGTGCCGACATCCCCCCAGGCATCGGAGACGAGCTCGCTGGTGTCGATGGTGCTGGCATGGGTGGCGGTGGTTGGTGTAGTCTTTCTCATGGTGTTGCTTCCTTTCTGGAATTCACACCCCGAGCCTGGCGCTCGAGGGAAGAGGCGCCGACCTCTGCCCGGGTTTCAACATCGGTCGGGACATTCCCCCTGAACCCGTGATGCAGCCGGAGGGCACAGCCAATATACCCGGGCGGGGCAGCCAGCATGGCCGGCCTCACCACGGTTGAACGGGCGCGGGGATGAAATCCGGTCAGGTATCGACGATAACAGTCACCGCCTTCAATACGGGTGTCGGCTCGCCAGCCTCCGCTGATTTGATATACAAAGATGAAACCGGCAAGGGAGGGTGCTGACATGGGTAAGGATCTGGTCGCCGGAGTCGATTGCTCCACGCAGGCAACCAAGGTCGTCGTGGTCGATGCCGCGTCCGGCGAACTGGTCGCAAGCGGCAGGGTTGCGCATGAGGTCTGGCGCAGCGGTGCTGCGAGCGAGACTGATCCCCGGAACTGGTTGCAGGCCCTGGCCGGAGCCATCTCGCAAACCGGTTGTTCCGGCGAGATTGCCGCCATCTCCGTGGCTGCCCAGCAACTGGGAGTCGTTACGCTCGATGCCGACCGGAGCCCCCTGAGGCGAGCCATCCTCTGGGATGATACCCGTTCGGCCCATGCTGCGGAGGAGTTGCGCCAGGCCCTGGGAGCGGAAGGCTGGGCCGAGGCTGTCGGAACCCAGCCCATTGCCGGCCTGTCGGTCGCATCATGGGCCTGGCTCAGGAGCGCCGAGCCCGCGGTCGCGGAGAAGACCGCGCATATTCGGCTTCCGCACGACTTCCTGACCGAATGGCTGACCGGCAATGGCGTCACCGACCGGGGGGACGCTTCCGGTACCGGCTGGTGGTCAGGCCGGCGCGAATCCTACGTGGCCGAGATCCTGGAGCTTCCCGGTGTCCGGATCGACGAATCAATGTTGCCACGGGTGCTCGGTCCGGACGATCCGGCTGGCGAAGTCACGCTCGAAGCTGCTGCCCGGACCGGGCTCGCCGCCGGCATTCCAGTTGCATGCGGCACCGGGGACAACATGTCGGCCGCCCTGGCGCTTGGCATAACGCCTGGCACACCCGTGATCAGCCTGGGCACTTCAGGGACCGCATACGCACGATCCAGCCATGCATCGGCGGATCCGACTGGAACGGTTCTGGCCGATGCTTCGGCCAGCGGTGACTACCTTCCCTTGACCTGCACCTTGAACGCGACGCTGGCCGTCGACAACCTGGCAAGAATCCTCGGGCTGAACCGTGAAGATGTGGCCGAGCGAACCCGTATTGTCGTGATGCCCTATCTCAGCGGCGAGCGCTTGCCGGACTACCCTTACGCACGCGGCACAATTGCCGGGATTGACCACGCGACAACCGCCGGGGAAATCCTGCTTGCCGCGCTCGAGGGTGTCGCCTATTCGCTCGTGCAGTCCATCGACACAATCGGGGCGCATTCATCCGGAATCGATCCCTTGGCACCGATCATCCTGGTCGGAGGCGGAGCGAAAGGAAAGATCTGGCAGCGGGTCATCGGACGGATTTCCGGTCGTGAATTGCTGGTCCCCCATACGGAGGAACTGGTCGCCTGGGGAGCGGCAGCGCAAGCAGCGGCACTTCTTGCCGGCGAATCCGGTGTCGATGTGGCACGGCGCTGGAAAATCGCCGATGGTGACCGGTTGCCTCCCTGCCCGCTCGACCACGAGGCGATCGACCGCATCTCCCAAGTCACGAAGGCCGCTCACGAGTTGAATTCCAGCAAAGTCTTCACCGGCCAGACCGCGGCTCCGGCATCATGAGCCCGTGCCGGACAATGCGATGACGACGCAGCCCGCCTCCGACCTGATGGTCATGCCCTCCATGCTGACTGCGGAATTCCCGGCCCTTGTGGGCGATCAATGCCTGACAATTGCGGAATGACATGTCGATGAAACAGGGATTGGAGCCCGTTGTCGACGACAGATCCCGCATCCTGATACTTGGATCGCTGCCTGGTGATGCCTCGTTGGCGGCACGTCAATATTATGCATATCCCCGCAACCATTTCTGGCCAATTCTTTCCAGTATCCATGGTGTACCCATCGAGGCCGATTACGGGTCGAGACTGGCGTTTCTCCACGAGCACGGGATTGCACTATGGGATGTGCTTGCAGCCGCCGAGCGGCATGGAAGCCTCGATTCGAACATCCGATCCCCGATGGTCAACGACCTCGGGGGCCTGGTCCGGAAACATTCGCGAATCAGGGCGGTCGGACTGAACGGAACGAAGGCCTGGACAATTTTCAACCGCCATTGGGGTTCGCAATCGATCTTCAGGTCAAACGATATGCGTGTACGATGCCTGCCATCTTCGAGCCCGGTCCCGGGAAAGAACGTCAAGTCATTCGAGGAAAAGGTGCGGGCCTGGCGGGATTTCCTGAAACCGGCCGCGTAATTGAACCCGGCACTCCGGTTCCTGATCCATCGCATCAGCGGGGGAGCGAAGCCCCGCCATTGGCCTCGACGCCAGTCGGCACCGGTATCGGGATCAATCGGGGCGCCGCTGCGCTCCATGTCGGCAACCTGCCACAACCCGGTCACGATCCGCGGCATGTCGAGACCGGGAGCCGGGCTGATGCGCTCCGGCGAGGGGTTTGCCGTGGCAACGTGATCCCGTGCTGCCTGCTGCACGGCAGACTCGCACCAACGGTTAATTGGCGCAACCCGCTTGATGTCCCGGCACAATTCCGGAACTGTGGCAACAGGCAGCGCGTCGCCGGGGGATTTGCAGATGACACAGGAGAGGGGCCGTATCGTGTTGCTGACCGGTGCCTCACGGGGAATCGGCGCCGCGATTGCCCGGTCGCTTCTCGACTCCCGGTTTCGTGTCATCCTGCACCACCGGGGACGGCCACAGGACCTCGCCGGCGCCACGGAGATTGCCAATGGCTACGGCGACCGCCACTGCGTCCTGCTTGCCGCCGATTTCGGGGAGAATGACGCGGTCGAGCGGTTGTGGCGCGACGCGTTGGCGGTCTGGGGACGGATCGATACCCTGGTCCTCAATGCCGCCACCATGATCCCGTCCGGTGGAATCGGCGACAGCGAGGCGGCGTGGACCCATGCCTGGGACACCCAGATGCAGGTCAATGTCCGGGCACCTTCGCTCCTGATGCGCGGCGCTGTCCGCCATTTTCAACAGCAGGGAGGCGGCGTGATCATCACCATGTCCAGCTGGGTTGCCCAGCAGGGTGTCACCAACCCCTCGATGCTGGCCTATGCCGCTTCGAAGGGCGCTCTCCGCGCCGCCGCCCAGTCCATTGCCCGGGGCTATGCCAGGGACAATATCCTCAGTCATATCATCGCACCGGGAATCGTGCGGACCCGGATGTCCGAGGATTTTGCCGCTCTCCAGGGTGGCGAGGATGCGGTAACCCGGTCGCTGGCAATGCAGGAATGGGTGCCGCCGTCGGAAATTGCCGAGCTGGTGACCTTTCTTGCGGAAGGCAGGTCGAAGCACCTGTCGGGTGCGACCCTGGACGTGAACGGCGCAACCTACATTCGATAGCGAGGCATCATGGTCGACTCGGAACGATTGCGCATCCAGGATCGCCTGCAGATCGAGCGCCTCCTGGTCAGCTATTGCCAGCATCTTGACCGGATGGATTTGGACTCGCTCGCCCGGCTGTTCACCGAAGACTGCTTCGTCGATTACGGCGACGATCCCCGGCTGCAATCGAAAGGGGCCGAATGTCTGGCCAGGTCGCTGGAGCGCATGTGGCGCTGGACGCGCACATCACACCATCTGTCGAACATCCTGGTCGATTTTGTCGACCGGGACACGGCACGCTGCAGCAGCTACGTTCATGCCTGGCACGAGCGCGCCGACGGCACGAGTGCGACCATTCTGGGCCAGTATCATGACCTCGTCATGCGTCACCCGGGTCGCTGGCTCATTCACCGCCGCCGGATGGTAATGAACGGGTGCGATGCCGGGTTCACGGTACCGATTCATCAGCTGGACCGACAGGGGCCACCGGATGGCTGGACCGCCCCCGACATAGACCGGCCGGCAGAAGCGGCCGGATCGAACAGCAGGGCGTCGAGCCCATGAGCGCGGTTGAGCGTCCCGCCTGGGAGATGGAAGAGCCGGAATGGCGAGCATTGATCAACCGGGTTCGTGCCGGACGGTCCCTGAAGCCGGCAACCTGGCCCGGCGGCGCCCGCGCAGCCGTGGCCCTTTCCTTCGATTGCGATCACGAAGCCTTCGAACTGGGTGCGGGCGGGCGGTCGGTCGGGCGCCTCGCATGGGGGGAATTCGGTCGCCGGGTCGGGGTGCCCCGCATCCTCGAGGTGCTTTCGAGACACGAGGTGACAGCAAGTTTCTTCATGCCGGCGGCGGTCGCATTGATTGATCCCGACGAACCGGCGGTCATTCGGGATCACGGTCACGAGATCGGCATGCATGGCTGGATCCACGAGAACAATTCCCGGCTGACCCACGATCAGGAGCGCCGGTTGATGCTGCGTGCCTTCGAGACGCTGGAGAAGGCGACCGGCGTGGCGCCAGTCGGGTTCCGCTCGGCAAACTGGGATATCGGGCCCGGAACCATGCACATCGTCAGGGAACTCGGGCTGTCATATGACAGCTCCATGATGGCCGACGAGTCCTGCTACGAGATCCTGGTTGATGGCGAGCCAAGCGGGGTGGTCGAGGTGCCGGTCGAATGGCTGCGGGACGATGCCGTCTACCTGATGTTCAACCGGTCCCCGGCAACGCGGCCACACGCCACCCCCGATGAGGTATTCGGCATTTTCAGGCGTGAATTCGATGCCGCATTCGACGAGGGCGGGCTGTTTCAGCTGGTCATGCATCCCTTTGTCATCGGCTACCGCTCCCGGATCTGGATCCTCGAGGAGCTGATCCGCCACGCATGTGAGCGGGGAGACATCTGGTTCGCCAGCCATGCCGAGATCGCCGCCTATGCGAAGCAGCATGGCTGAACCGGTACCGGTCGGACTGGTGATCAACCCGATTGCCGGCATGGGCGGCAGCGTCGGACTCAAGGGAACCGATGGTGCAGGGGTGTTGCAGGAGGCGATCGCCCGCGGTGCATCGCCGATTGCCGCTGACCGGGCGGCACGGACCCTGCGGATCCTGCGCCCGGCGGCTGGCAGTCCGGGCGGGATTCGATTCATTGCCGGGCCGGGAGATCTGGGTGAATGCCTGCTTGCCGGGTTGGGGATTCACGCCGAGGCAACCGGCGACAGGGCCAGGATCAGCGGCAACCGGCAGGACACCATCGATGCCGCAAGGGTGATGGAAAGGAACGGTGCCCGGCTGATCCTGTTTGCCGGCGGTGACGGCACGGCACGGGACATTCTCGCCGCGATCGGCGACCGGGTTCCGGTTGCCGGCATTCCCTGCGGCGTGAAGATGTATTCGGGCGTATTCGCAACAAGCCCCGAGGCGGCTGGCCACCTGGCAAGGGATGTTGTCAGGCGGCTCGCCGCCGGGGCTGCGAGCCGCCATGTTTTCCACGCCGAGGTCATGGATATCGACGAGGACGCCTACCGGTCGGGGCACCTCGCTGCCAGGCTCCATGGCTACGCAAGATGCCCGCGCATTGCCAACCGGCTGCAGGGGCCGAAGACCCGCAATTCATCGGGGCATGATGTCGTCCTGGCGGCGGCGGCCGAAATCGCCGCCGAGATGGCACCGGGCCAGGTCCATGTCGTCGGACCCGGGCGTTCTGCCGGGGCGGTGCTGGACGCGCTTGGCCTGAAGGGCACGCTTCTCGGAACGGATGTGGTGCAGGATCGCAGGATGGTCGGGTCTGACCTGAATTCGGACGACATCGACAGGCTGGCCGGCGGCAACCCCGCCAGGATCATCCTGGGGGTGATCGGTGGGCAGGGCTTCGTGCTCGGGCGCGGCAACCAGCAGATTGGCCCGTCGCTGATTCGCAGGGCGGGACGGGACAATCTCGTCATCATTTCGAGCGAGGACAAGCTTGCCCGGCTGGCCGGCGGGGAGCTCTATGTCGATAGTGGCGATCCGGGGCTCGACCGGGAGCTGGAGGGATTTGTCGGGGTGCGCACCGGTGCCGGACGGAGAATGATGATGCGGCTCAGCGCCGGGCAGTGACGCCGCCGGCACGTGGTTGGGCGTTGCCTGTCCGCACGGTTGGTGCAACACTGCAGACGATGCGCAGGAGTTGCCGCCCCTGCATGGAACAGGAAATCCGGAGGTAGAACATCGTGCCGACAAACCAGTCATTCGTACACCCGTGGATGGCCAATTCCGGGTCGGGCATCAAGGAGGAGATGCTTGCCGAGACCGGGGCCGCCGCCATCGAGGAGCTGTTCAGCCAGATCCCCGAGAGCCACCGGCGACGGCGGCCGCTCGAGCTGCCGCCATCGCTGCGTTCGGAATCGGAATTGCGCCGGCACCTCGTCACCACCCTGGACAGGAACCGGCATGCCGAGCAGTATCTGAGTTTCCTGGGAGCAGGGTGCTGGCAACACCATGTCCCTGCCGTGGTCGACGAGATCGTGGGACGAGCCGAGTTCCTGACACCGGTCTGGGGCTCGCCGCAATCCGACCATGGCCGCAACCAGGCCTGGTTCGAATTCAACAGCCAGCTGGGCGAGTTGCTGCATGCCGATGTGGTTCAGCTACCGGTCTATAGCTGGGGCTGCGCCATCGGCCTCGCGGTGCGCATGGCATCACGCATGACCGGGCGGCGCCAGCTGCTGCTGCCCTGTCACATCGATCCCGAGCGGCTGGCGGTGGTGCAATCCTATTGCGAACCGCCGGAGATGCCCGACCATGTCGGGATCGTCCAGCTGGCGGCAGACAGCAAGACCGGCGGGATTGATCTTGCCGATCTTCGTTCCCGGATCTCGAGCGACACCGCGGCAGTCTATTTCGAGCAGCCCGGATATCTCGGGGCCATCGACCCCGCTGCCGACGACATCGCCGCCATCGCCCGCAGCCACGGTGCCGAGACCATCGTCGGGGTCGACCCGATCTCGCTCGGCATTCTCAGGGCCCCCGGCGATTACGGTGCCGACATCATGGTCGGACCGACGCAGCCCCTCGGCGTCCACATGAATTGCGGCGGTGGGGTTGGCGGTTTCATGGCCTCCCGCGACGAGGAAAGATATGTCCGCGAGTTCAACGGCTTCCTGGTCTCGATTGCCCCGACACGAAAGGAGGGGGAATTCGGGTTCGGGCTGGCCAGCGCCCACCAGACCTCCTATGGAATGCGCGAGGATGGCAAGGACTGGACCGGGAATTCGGTCTATCTCTGGGCGATTGCCGGTGCGGTCTACATGTCGCTGCTGGGGCCCGAGGGGTTCCGGGAGGTCGGCGAGCTGATCATTGCCCGGGCCAATCATGCGGCGCGCCGGCTGGCGCAGATCGACGGTGTTCGCATCGGCACGGCTGGCAGCTTCTTCAAGGAATTCGTCGTCGATTTCAGCGCCACCGGCCGGACGGTCAGCCACATCAACCGGAAGTTGCGCAAGCGACACCGGATCTTCGGCGGCAAGGATCTCTCGGCCGAGTTCCCGGAAATGGGCCAGAGCGCACTCTACTGCGTGACCGAGATCCACACGCTGGACGATATCGACCGGCTGGTCGATGCACTCGAGGAGGTGTTGTCATGACTGGCGACAATCTGCGTGGATACCATTCGGCGGCCTGGTCGGAGCCGGTGGTCATGGAGATGGGGTATCCGGGGCGGCGCGGCCAGGTCTTCCCGGCGCCGGAGGAACGGGTCACGGCGGCGGTCGGCACGGCCAGCGGCCTGGTCCCGCCTTCGATGTTGCGACAGGATCGCCCGGCACTGCCGGAGATGACCGAGCCGGAAGTGCAGCGGCACTATCTTCATCTTTCGCAGGAGACCCTCGGCATGATGGGTGTCTCGCTGTTCGGCACCTGCACGATGAAATACAATTCCCGGCTCGGCGAGACGGTCGCCATGCGCCCGTCCATGGCCGAGTTGCATCCGCTGCAGCATGAGCGGACATTGCAGGGAATCCTGGAAATCATTCACGAGTTCGACCTGATACTGCGCGAGCTCTCCGGCATGGACCAGTTCATCTTCCAGGCCGGCGGGGGCGCCGATGCCGCCTACACCCAATCTGTGGTGACACGGGCCTATCACGCCCATCACGGGCAGTTGGGCCAGCGAAACGAGATCATCACATCGATCCAGGCCCACCCGTGCAACGCCGCGACAGCCTCGGCAGCCGGGTTCGACATCGTCACCCTGCCGCTGGGCAGCGAAGGCTATCCGCCGCTCGACGCCTTGCGCTCGGCGGTGTCGGACCGGACGGCGGCGCTGCTGATCAGCAACCCCGACGACATGGGCATCTACAATCCCGAGATCCGGGAATGGACCCGGATCGTGCATGAAGCTGGCGGGCTGTGCTTCTATGACCATGCCAATTTCAACGGGGTGATGGGCAAGATCTGTGCGCGGGAGCTGGGTTTTGATGCCTGCATGTTCATGCTGCACAAGACATTCGGGGCGCCCAAGGGCGGTGGAGGACCGGCAGTCGGCGCCTATGGGTGCAGCGAGGAGCTGGCACCTTTTCTGCCGACACCGGTGGTGACCCATGATGGCCGGCGCTACCGGCTCGACAGCGACCGGCCTCTCAGCGCCGGCCGGGTGCGGGAATTCTGGGGCAACATTCCGCAGGTCATGAAGGCATATGCATGGGCCCGCTCCATGGGTGCCGACGGCATCAACGAGGCATCCGACCTGTCGGTGCTGGCCAACAACTACATGGACAGCCGACTGGGCAGGATCCGCGGCCTGGAGCGCTCCAATCCCCATCTCGATACCCCCCGCCTGGAAATGACCCGCTGGGGTCTCGGGCCGATGAAGGACGAGACCGGCGTCGGTACCGTGGATGTCGCCAACAGGATGGCCGATTACGGCATTGATCCCTACTGGATGAGCCACGAGCCCTGGGTGGTGCCGGAGCCCTTCACGCCGGAAGCCGGTGAAATGTATTCGCGGGAGGATCTCGACCACTGGATCGCGGTGATTCGGGAGATCTCCTCCGAGGCCTATGGCGACCCGGAACTGGTCAGGACCGCCCCGCATCGCCAGGCGATTCACCAGGTCCGGGGAGAGGTCTTCGATGATCCGGAGAAATGGGCAATGACCTGGCGGGCCTATCTGCGCAAGCACCGCCACGGGGATGACGGCGAGGCATAGTGCACTCGATCGGGGCGCATGCCGGATGGCGGGCAGACTGCTCTTTCAGCTGGCCTGTTGACCTTTTGCCGGCTTGAAGGAAGAATGAGGGAGGGAGGTGCAGCCGTCATTCCGGTTGCGGCCTTCTGCATCGTGGCGGCCGGACCGGCTGCCTGCATACAAAAATTTGGAGGTTTGCTCATGCTCAGGACAATTGTACATCGGGTCTCGATCCTGTTGACCCTCGTTGCCGGAATGGCGATTTCAACCAGTGCCGTCCAGGCAAAATCACTTGATGACATCCTCAAGGATGGTGTGATCAGGATCGGCATCAATCCGAATTTCCCGCCCAACAGCTCCCGCAACGCCGATGGCGAGTGGGAAGGTTTCGACATCGACATCGGCAACATGCTTGCTGCCGCGCTCAAGGTCGACGTCGAGTGGGTGCCGACCGAGACCAAGGACCGCGTGCCTTTCCTGGTGGCGGATACCATCGATCTGTCGCTCGGAGCCCTGACCCGCAATTCCGAGCGTGCCAAGCTCATCGAATACACCGTTCCCCTGCATACCGAGGTTCTGGCGGCCCTGACCACCGAGGATGTCGCCGCCGAGACATGGCAGGATCTCAACTCCGATGACATCACCCTGGCCAATATCCGCAGCTCCTGGGTCATTGACTGGCAGAAGCAGAACATGTCGGATGCCAAGCAGGAGATCGTCGACACCATCCCGGATGTCGTTCGCCTCGTGGCCCAGGGCCGGGCGGATGCCATTGTCGAGAATATCGACTTCTTCATGTCGCACACCAAGAGCCATCCGAACGTGAACTGGAAGGTTCTCGAGGATCCGATCTTTGTCGGCTATTGCGCAATCGGCGTCGCCAAGAACAATTACGGGTTGCGCGATGTGCTGAACATCATTCTCTACAACCTGCATTCGTCGGACACGGTGAATGACACCTGGGAGAAATGGTACGGCGCACCGATGCTGGTGGAGGTCGTTCCGAACCCCTACTTCTGAATACATGATGCGAAGGCGGGCCTCTCCGGAGGCCCGCCCTCGTTCCGGCGCGGCATTCCCGGCGGGCAATCATGAATTACACCTTTCAGTGGGGTGTTGCGTTGCAACACCTTCCCGGACTCCTCGAGGGAGCCCAGCTTACCTTCATCATCGGCTTCCTGACATTCTGGGGTGCATCGCTGGTCGGGTTGGTCATGGCTGCGCTCAAGACCTTCGGCGGCCCGGTCGTGCGGCGCCTCGTCGGTGCCTATGTGGTGTTCTTCACCAATACCCCGGCGCTGATTCAGATCTGGTTCCTGTATTTCGGGCTGCCGGATGTCGGAATTGTCTGGGACAAGTTCACCTGCATGCTGATCGGCCTCATCCTCAATGCAGGCGCCTACCTGACTGAAATCATCCGGGCCGGGTTCATTTCCGTGCGACGGAATGAAATCGAGGCGGCCGAAACCCTCGGCTTCTCGCTGGTTCAGCAGATCTGGTATGTCATCGTTCCCCATATCGCCAAGACAATCTACCCGGCGCTGGCCAATTTCTTCATCGTCATCCTGGTCATGGGCACATCGATCGGATCGGTCATCGGAGTCCAGGAACTGACCAGCCAGGCCAAGGACCTGGCAACCGTGGACTACCGTTACCTCGAAGTCTTCACCATCGCCGCCGGCATCTATGTCGTGCTCACGATCATCGCCAGCATTACCCTGGCGCTGGTTGGCCGCCACGCCTTCCGGGTCAAGGCAAAGATCTTCTGACCGGGGACAAGGGAAGGGGCAACACCAGTGCAGATGCTCGAACGGCTGGCGGACGAGATCCCGCGCTTCTTCACCTGGGGCAACCTGGTCCTGCTCGGCGAGGCCATGGGCATAACCCTGTCGATGACCCTCATCGGCTGCGTGCTCGGCTTCGTGTTCGCATTCATCATCGCCTTTACCCGGCAGGTTCCGGGCATCGCGACACTGCCACTGCGCACGGTGGCAATCCTGTTTGTCGAGATATTCCGACGCATCCCCTTCCTGGTGGTGCTGTTCCTGGTGCTGTTCTTCATCCAGGCCGTTGCCCGCGGGACATCGCTGTTCACGGTCGCCGTGGTGTCGATCTGCATCTACTCGACCGCCTATATTGCCGACATCATCCGCGGCGGTTTCGAGTCGGTTCCGCGCCAGCAGATCGAGGCGGCACGGGCAATGAACTTCTCGCATTTGCAGATCCTGGGCTCGGTCATTGTCCCGCAATCCTGGCCGGTCATCCTGCCGCCAGCCGTTGCCTTCATGGTCGGCTTCATCAAGGACACCTCGCTGGTCAGCCAGATCGGTGTCTTCGAGTTGACGTTCCGGGCCAGGGAACTCAACAATATGGGGTTCTCGGGCATCCTGGTGTTCGGCATCATCGCCTTCCTGTATTTCGCAATCTCCTACCCGCTGACGCGATGGGGGCAATGGCTGGAGAAGAGACTTGAACGCTGAGAATTCGCACCATCTGGAGATCAGGGGCGCGCGTGCAGGCTATGGGCGCACGCCGGTGCTGCGGGGTGTCGACCTGACGCTCGCCAAGGGTGAGGTTGTTGCTCTCATCGGACCGTCTGGCTCCGGCAAATCGACCGTGCTGCGCATGGTCATGGGCCTCACCCCGCCGGCTGACGGGCAGATTTGCCTCGATGGAGAGGAGGTCAATTACCGGAATGCGGCCAGTCTTCGCCGTGTCCGCGACCGGATCGCGGTGGTATTCCAGCAATACAACCTGTTCCAGAACATGGATGTGCTCCGGAACGTCACCATCGCACCGCGCAAGATCAAGAAGATTCCCCGTCAGGTGGTGATGGAGAACGCCGAGAAGGTGCTGGCAAAGGTCGGGCTGGCCGACAAGCTGAACGCATATCCGGACGAGCTTTCGGGTGGCCAGCAGCAGCGGGTGGCCATCGCCCGGGCGCTGTGCCTGAACCCGGAGATACTGCTGCTCGACGAGGTGACCTCGGCGCTGGATCCGGAATTGGTCAAGGAGGTTCTCGACACCATCCGGGACCTGGTCGCCGAAGGCATGACCATGCTGATCGTCAGCCACGAGATGGCGTTCGTGCGCGAGGTCGCAAGCCGGGTGATCTTCATGGATGACGGCCTCGTGGTCGAGGCGGGCGGGCCGAAGGACATCTTCGACAATCCGCAGCAGAAGCGGACCGGCGAATTCGTCAGCAAGATCCTGCGGCACTAGAAAATGGCGAGTCCCTCACCCATATCGGGACGCCGAGAATTGTCTCATGCCGGCCCGGTTGCTCCGGCCGAGCAGTTGATCGGCAACGGTCATTGCCGCGATCGGGCCGCCGGTAAACCCCATCCACGGGAACATGTTCATGTAGAATCCCGCATGACCCGGAATCTCGCCGAGTATCGGCATCCAGTCGGCGGTGCCGTTGACGACTGCCGGCCAGCTTCGCACCAGGTGAATGCCGGCAAGGGCCGGCACCACCCCGAGCGCAATCCGCAGATTGTCGCGCAGCGACCGCAGATTGACGGCGAGCCTGCCATCGCCCCGTCGCCAGGTCGACGACCAGCCGCCGCCGATGATGACCGTGCCGTTCTTCATCTGCTTGAGCGTGAGCCTGTCCTCGGCGGCATAGACAAGATGCGACACCAGCGGCTGCGCCCTCTCGGTCACGCTGACCTGTATCGGATGCCCCTCGACCGGAAGCCGGACCCCCAGCATGCCGGCAACATTCCCGGCGCCGGCGCCGGCACAGTTGACAACTCGCCGGGCATGGATGCTGCCGGATGGTGTGGCGGCGACGAACCCGCCGGCGACAGCCTCCAGGTCCAGTATTTCGGTACATTGCATGGCACGGGCGCCGTGGCCGATTGCGGCGGCGGCAAGACCGCTGGTGGCCTGCAACGGGTCGGCGCTGCCCTCATCGGGGCAAAAGGCGCCGCCGATGGCGTCTTCGGCAAGATACGGGGCCAGGGATTGAATGTCCCGGCGGCCGACGAGTTCGATACTGGCACCATGTTGTCGTTCGATGGCGGCCTTGCGCCTGATGTCCTGCATTTGCTGCCCGGTCCTGGCGACCAGCAGCCCGCCGGTGATCCGGATGCCGAGATCGGCATCGATGTCCTGGCCGATTGCGGCCCACAGCTTGGTCGATTCGATCAGCAATGGTATGACGGGGGCAAATGCATGGGCCCATTCCTCGCCCTCAAGGAGGAACATGTCATGCGGAATCTGGATGTGGAGAGAGCCGGAATTGGAGCCGGAGGCCTGGGTGTTGAATTCGAACCGGTCGACGACCAGGACGTCGACACCCTCCCTGGCGAGGAAATAGGCGGTTGCTGCACCGGCAAGACCGCCGCCGATGATCAATACATCGGTCTTCATGCGCCCGGCCGGCGGCACCGGCCGCCGCCTTCCCAGATCCGTTCATAACCGGGAGACCTGATCATGACCAAGACATTCCGTGGCAGCTACACCGTCACCATCACACCCTTCACCGGGGACGGCAAGCATGTCGACCTTGCCGCCTGGGAAAACTTCCTCGACTGGCAGATGGCCTGCGATGTGCCGGGGATCATCATTCTCGGCACCACCGGCGAGTTCCTGACCATCAGCGACGACGAGCGCCACCAGTTCGTCGAGGCCAGCGTCAATTACTGCCGCGGGCGGATGGATGTACTGGTCGGGACGATGAATGCCCATACTCCCCGGGCCGTTGCCTATTCGATGGAGGCGGAAAGGCTGGGGGCCGACGGGCTGATGATCATTCCGCCCTACTACTACACGCCGACCGAGGACGAGATCTTCAACTACTACCGGGCAATCTGCGAGAAGGTCTCGGTCCCGATCATGCTCTACAACAATCCATTCACCTCGAATGTGGACATGTCGGCCAGGCTCGTTGCCCGGCTGACCCGGGAATTCGAACAAATCCGCTACATCAAGGAAGCCAGCCAGGCGGCGGGCCGTGTCTACGACATGGTCGAGGAGACGAACGGGGTCATGAACGTGTTCGCCGGCCAGCGGATCGTTGAATCCTATCTCGAAGGCGCGGTCGGCTACGTCAACCCGTATGGCAATTACATTCCGAGGGCCTCGCGTGCCATCTGCGACTACATCGTCGACGGCCGCTGGGAAGATGCGAAGAAGATCCAGCGACGAATCAACCGGATGCAGGAGATCATCAATGAAGGCCACCCGACCTATGGTCACCAATGCTATTCCAAGGCGCTGGCGGCGGCGGCCGGCTACCCGGTTGGCGATGTCCGGCCGCCATTGACGACCTTCGGGGAGCTCGGCGAGGAAGGGTCGAGCCGGGTTGCGCAGCTGCTGCCGATCATGAGCGAGCTCGATGAGCTGGTGGACGGTATCGAGGCAGCGCGGGCGCGTGACGTCCGGCCAGCCGCCTGATCAGGGATGACTTCCGGCGCCATGTTGAAGAAACGGGGGTGAACTTGGGCAATCCATTACTGTTTTCCGCGCTTTCGCTGCGCGGCCTGACCCTGGGGAACCGCATCGTGCTGTCACCCATGTGCCAGTACCAGGCCGAGGACGGGCATGTTACCGCCTGGCACTCCGCCCATCACGGACATTTCTCGATGACCGGCATCGGGCTGGCCTTCGTCGAGGCAACCGGCGTGCTGCGCGATGGACGCATCACCCATGGTTGTACCGGCATCTGGGATGACAGCCATGTTCCCGGACTCAGGGGCATCGTCGACACCTACCACGCCAGAGGAATTCCCTGCGCCATCCAGATCGGCCATTCGGGCCGCCGCGGCAGCGCCGAACGGCCATGGGATGGTGCGGCCCCGATCACGCGCTCCGATGGCCGGGAGGCGGCCTGGTCCACCTCCGGCCCGAGCCCCCTGCCCGAGCGCGACGGGTATCCGGCACCACGGGAACTTTCCGGCTCCGACATTGCCGGGCTTGCCTGCGCCTTCGAGGCTGCAACCCGGCGGGCGTTGCAGGCAGGTTTCGACATCATCGAGATTCACGGCGCCCACGGCTATCTTCTGCACTCCTTCATGTCACCGGTGTCGAACCGGCGGGGCGACCGCTACGGGGGCTCGCTCGCCGGCCGCATGCGGCTTCCACTCGAAATCGCCCGGGCAGTCCGTGCGGTGTGCCCGGACGACATGCCGGTATTCTACCGCGCCTCCTGCGTCGATGGCGTGCCCGGCGGGCTGGAGATCGAGGATACCATCGCCCTGGCCCGGGAGCTGAAGCTGGCCGGCATCGATGTCATCGACTGTTCCGCCGGTGGCATGGCCGGTCCGGCAACGCTGTCCACTGCCCGGATTTCACCCGGATACATGGTTCCTCATGCCGAGGCGATCCGGCGGGAGGCGGGCGTCGCGACCATGGCCGTCGGCGCCATCATCGACCCGCACCAGGCAGAGTCGATCATATCCGAAGGGAAGGCCGATCTCGTTGCCCTGGCCCGCGAGATGATGGCCGATGCCAGCTGGCCCTATCGTGCCGCCTGCCAGCTCGGGGTCGAGAACCCGCACGCGGTGCTGCCACCGCAATATTCCTTCTACCTCGAGCGGCGGGAGGCAGTTCTCGATCGCGACATTCGATGAGATGTCGCGGCCAGTCTCACGCAGCGGGCGAACCCGGCTGCGGAGCCCGGCGCACGCACCCGGGAAGGCGGCCGATTTCAGCGCACGTAGCTGGCACCGTTGACGTCGATGGTGGCGCCTGACAGGTGGCGGCATTTGCCGGCGGCCAGGAAGGTGACGAGATCGGCGATTTCTTCCGGCGGCACCCATTCACCCATCGCCAGCCCCGAGGTGACGACCTCCTCGCCGCCGAGGGTCGCCGCGCTCTCCTCCGACAGCCTGGTGCGGACAACCCCTGGCGCCACCGTATAGGCCAGGATGTTCCTGCCGGCATACCCGCGGGCAACCGATTTGGTGGCCGCCATCACCGCCGATTTGGTCGCCGAATAGGCGATGCCCTCCGGGTTGGTGATGCCGCGCTGGGCTGCCCAGCTCGAAATCGTGACCAGCGTCCCGCCGCCGCGCTCGAGATAGTGGCCGACAGCATGGCGCATCAGCCGCGACGGTGCGAGGATGTTCACGCTGACAGCCTCGCTCCACACATTGTCCCACGCCTCGATGCTGTCCTCGATGCCGCCATGCAGCCGCATGACTGCGGCATTGTTGACGACGACATCGATGCGACCCCGCCATGCCAGCGCCGCCCGCCACAACTCGTCAACCGCCGCCATGTCGGTGAATTCGGCTCCGATGGCGATGCCCTGGCCATCATCCAGGGCGGCGATTGCCTTGCGGGCGCCTTCACGATCACCGCCGTAATGGGCAATGACCGATGCCCCTTCCCGTCCCAGCGCCGCCGCGGTGGCGGCGCCGATCCCCTTCGACGCCCCGGTCACGAGGATCGTCCTGCCGTCCAGTGATGTCATTTCTCCGCTTCCCCCTGCTGCATGATCGAATTCAGGGCAGTCCCGCATCGACGGGAATGAGCTGGCCGGTCATCCCGCCCGCCATGTCGCTGAGCAGGAACAGGCAGGCAGCGGCAATTTCGGCCTTGCTGGCGGTGCGCCCGAGGGCGGTCGCCCGGCCCATCTTCTGCAGCACCTCGTCAAATGCCTGGCCACCCCCATCTTCCCGGTCCCTGATCCGGCCCAGCAGGGCACCGGTCGCAACCGGCCCCGGCGCCAGCGCGTTGACCCGAATGCCGTTCTTGCCGAGATCCAGCGCCGCCGAACGGACCAGGCCGAGAACCGCGTGCTTGCTGGCAACATATGCCGCCTGTTGCGGATGCCCTTGCCACGAATTGAGGGAGCCGAGGGCGACGATCGACCCGCCGGTTTCCATCATCTGCCGGGCAGCGGCCCTGATGGTGATGAGCGTGCCTTCCACATTCACCGCAAAGACCCGGCGCCACTCCTCGAGGTCGATATCCCCGGTCGAGACCCAGGGAGCGGTCACCCCGGCATTCGCCACCACCGCATCCAGCCGGTCAAGACGCTCGACAGTCGCCGCCACCGCGGCGCCGACATCCTGCTCGCGGCACACGCTGCCCCGGAGGAATTCCCAGCCAGGAGGAAGATCGCCAATCTCCTCCTCCGGCAGGATGTCGAGCATGGTGCCCGACGCACCGGCCGCCGCCAGCTGATCGACGATGGATCTCCCCAGCCCCCTGGCGCCGCCGGTCACGAATGCAACCCGTCCAGCCATGAGTTCGCTTGTTGCCGGTCTGGTCATGTCCAGCACTGATCCCCGGATCTGGCATATCGGTGCCTGGCACAAAACGGCCGGCACCGGAACTGGTCACGAACCTACAGGCGATCTCTCGCGAACAAAAGCACCCCCATACGGGCGACCGGTGCCGGTCCGAACGGCGCTGCCGGCACCGGGGAAGGAATGAAGGGCAACCGAATTGGTAGAGGTGCCGGTTCCGGGTCGCGGCTCCGCAGACCTGAACGCCCGGCGCGCAGGATGCGTGACCCTCCCGATCATTTGCCTTGCTCCTGCGGCGGAAACTCGAGGCTGGCAAGCCCGCCGATCCGGACCTGGCTGATCGGCGGGCGCGGCGCCCAGAGATCGTCCTCGGCCAGCGGCGAGCCCGTCCTGCCGGCCTGGATCCGCTCCAGGGTGACACCGCAATACCGCCCCTGGCATCGTCCCATCCCGGTGCGGGTGAGTCGCTTGATGCCGGCAAGCCCTGGAGGCGGCTCCCCGGCCATCGCCGATTTCAGCTCGGCCAGCGACACATCCTCGCACCTGCAGACCAACGCCTGGTCGTCCAGGCCGGCAAACAGGTTTCCTGCCGACCGGAACAGCCGCCACAGGGATTGCTGGAAGGCGCCCTGCCGCCGCAGTTGCGCCCTGGCATCACCCAGCTCCCGGCGAGACCCGTCCGGTACCGGGATTCCGAGCGCCTGCAGCGCCGCAGTTGCGGCGACCATTCCCTCGGCCTGTGCCGCTGCCGCGCCTCCCAGCCGGGTGCAGTCACCGACGGCGAACACCCCGTCGCGGCTGGTCATGCAATCGGCACCCCGGACCGTTTCCATTGTCCCGCTGGCCGGGTTTACCGATTGCGTACAACCGAGGGCGCGCAGCAATTCATTCGACGGCCGAAAACCGTATCCCAGGCAGACGGCATCGGCCTCGAACTCCCGCATGGCAGTATTGCTGCCCGCCAGGCACCCGGCTGCCACGAGCAGTTGCGGTCGGTCACCCTGGCCGAGCGACTCGACGCGGACAATCCGGTGCCCGTGTACCAGCGGAACTCCCCGGCGGGCCAGCGAGGCAAGATATCCGGCCCCGGTGATGGCCAGGCGCCGATCGGCCTTCATCATCCCGAGGACCGTACCGGCTGCCGACAATCCCGGGCGCCGGGCCGCCTCGATGACGGCAACGATTTCGGCGCCCGATCTTGCCAGTTCGGTTGCCAGCTGGAAATTCAGCGGCCCGTTGCCGGCAACCACCACGCGCCTTCCCGGCAGGACGCGCCAGGTTCTGAGCAGGGTCTGGGCGGCGCCGGTGGTCATGACGCCCGGCAATGTCCAGCCGTCGAACGGGTAGCAAACCTCGTAGGCACCGGTGGCCACGATCAGTATCTGCGGCCGAACCAGGCGGGTTTCGGCTCCGGTCGTGACCACCAGGTCCATGGGCTCGTACACACCGGCGACCCTGGCCCCCGGCATCAGCCGTGCACCCGATGCCTGCAGGCGGCCAACCAGCTTCCGTCCACCAGCATATTGCCGGTCGTCGAAATCGCCCGGTTGAAGATCGGCGGCGGCAAGTGGCTGCTTGAAAAACTGGCCGCCGGGATGCGTCCGCTCGTCGATCAGCAGGACATCCGCACCGGATTGCGCCGCCATGGCAGCCGCTGCCATGCCGGCCGGGCCACCGCCAATGACCGCGATCCCGGGAGCCAGGGCAGGCCCCGCCTGCGGTGGCGACCAGGAAGCCGGCTCGGCCACGACCCGGTGTGTCTGGCGCCGCACGGACATGCCGGCAGCCACCACGGTCATGCAGCCACGAAGCGAGCAGCGGCCATTCACCTCCAGCAGACATTCCTGGCACACTCCCATCCCGCAGAACGGACCCCGGAACTCGCCTCTCCCGGTCACACGCAGGCGAAACTCGCCCGATGCGACCAGCGCCGCCAGCAGGCTCTCTCCCTTGCGGGCCCTGATGGTGCGATCCTCGAACCGGAATTCGACCGCCTCGCCTTCCTCTCCGAGCGCGGCATTGCGGGCGCGCAGCGTGTTGCAGCCGGTCGGGTCGGGCGTGGCCATGCAACCGCTCCGCTAGCCGTCCATGCAGATCGCCAGGTCCGGGTCCTGGCATCGCGCCCGCAGCAGCGACATCAGCGCCCGGTCGCGCTCGTTGCACCGCTGCTGCCACGCCCCGATCGGCATCACCTGTCGCCTTGCCGCAGTGATCCCGGCCACGAGGTCGGCGGTCCAGGGATCGTGCTGGCCGCGCGCCGCGCCCATGCGGGCATAGGCCGGCCCCATTCGCCGTGCGTGGGCCTCGATGCCGCCTCGTGTATTGAGATCGGAGGTCTCGAACGGACCAATCACCGACCAGCGAAGACCCAGCCCGTCGCGCACGAGGCGATCGATGTCGCCAACCGACAGGATCCCGTCGCGCACGAGGCAGTAGGCCTCGCGCAGCAGCGCTCCCTGGAGCCGGTTATAGGCAAACCCCTCGATTTCGCCGCCGAGCCTGACGCATGACATGTCCACGCCTTCAAGAAGCCGGGCCGTCCGGTCGACGACATGCGGGTCCGTGAACTCGGCGGGCACGATTTCCACGATCCGCAGGAGATAGGGCGGATTTGCCGGATGCAGGACAAGGATCCGGGACCGGCCCTCCAGCCTGGCAGCAAAGCTCGATGCCGGCAGGAATGACGACGAACTCGCAAGTGTCACATCGGGCGGAGCAATCCTGTCCAGCTCCGAGAACAGCCCTGTCTTTGCCGCCGGATCCTCCGGGATGCATTCCTGGACGTGGCAGGAGCCGTCCACGGCGGCGCTGATGCTGCCGGCAAACGAGATGCGCTCGGCGACCTCCCCGGCTGCATCGCACATGAGTCCGAATTCCTCGAGTTCGGCCAGGCGATCCCGGATCTCCCTTCCTGCATCCGCCCGCCGCTCCTGATCGCTGTCGAACAGGCGAACCGGGTGGCCACCGACGGCAAGGACGATCGCCCAGCCGACTCCGATGCTGCCCCCACCAATGATGGCCACGGCCTGTTGCTCGATAATCCTGGTCATGCCCATTCGCCCGCCGATCCCATGTGAGCTTCCCGTGCAGGCCGATTGATGTCAAGCTCCCGGGCGTCGCAACCTGTCAACGGATCCGGGCTGTGCCCGCAACCGGGCTGCTACATCAGCAGGCCGGGAAGAAGGAGGGCGATCTGGGGCATGGCGGCCAGCAGCGCCACGCCGAGGAGCAGGATCAGCCAGTAGGGAACGGTAGCGAGGGCGACCTCGCCGAGCGAAACATCGTCCTTTGCCACCGACACCAGGACCGACAGGTTCAGCCCCACCGGCGGGGTGACCTGCCCGATCTCGATCAGGATGGTGATGACAACTCCGAGCAGGACGGCCTCGAATCCCAGCCCGGTCATCAGTGGGAAGACGATTGGCAGGGTCATGATCATCAGCGAGAGACCGTCGAAGAAACAGCCGAGGACAAGATAGACCAGGATCACCACCGCCAGCACGACATTGGGACCAAGGCCGGACGAACGGACGGCCTCGAGTATCGCTTGCGGCACCGCGAGAAGGCTCACCGCCTGGGCAAGCATCGTTGCCCCCATCACCACGAAGGCAATGGCAGCAAACAGCAGGATCGCCTGGTAGACGCTCTCGGCCAGCACCCGCGGCGTCAGCGTCCCCCAGCTCCATCCGAGGAGAATCGTGGCGAGGACCCCTACCCCGGCTGCCTCGGTCGGAGTGGCAAACCCGAAGGCGATCGATCCCATGATTGCCAGGATCAACAGCAGGAAGGGCCAGAGACCAAGGAGGTTGAGGATGATGCGGCCGAGACCGACCCGGCTGTCCGGCCGCGGGGCGATCCACGGCATGGCCAGCGAACGAAACAGGATGTAGATCGAGAACATCCCGGCAAACAGGATCCCCGGAAGGATCCCGGCAAGGAAGAGCTGGCCGATCGAGGTTTCGGTCAGTGCCCCGTAGATGAGCAGCGACAGGCTCGGCGGGATCAGCAGGCCGAGCGTGCCGCCGGCGGCCAGCGAGCCGGCAACCGTCTTCCTTTCATAGCCGCGGCGGGTCATTTCCGGGTAGGCCACCGATCCGACGGCGGCGGCAGTGGACAGGCTGGAGCCGCTGACCGCCCCGAACAGCGTACAGACCGCGATATTGGTATGGAGAAGCCCGCCCGGGACGCGCTGGAACACCGGCGAGAGCGCCGCATAGACACGTTCGCTGATTCCGCTCCGGAGCATGATTTCGCCAAGGATGATGAAAAGCGGAATGGCGCTCAGCGTGAAGGAGTTGAGGACATTCCAGACCGCATCCACGGCCACGAAGGTCGAACCGCCGGCGGAAAACTGCAAGAGGAGCAGCCCGGTCAGCCCGAGCGCCGCACCGAGGGCGAGACCGGAGCCGGCGAAGATGGCAATCCCGCCGAGAAGAATTCCCCAGAAGCCGGCCATCAGCGGGAGCCTGTCTTGGTGTGCGGCGGTCCCGCTTTCCCGTCAGCAAGGCACCTGACCGCAAAGGCAAGGGCGGTGAACAACAGCGAGAGCGGCAACAGCGCCATCCACGGAAACATCAGGAGCCGGGCCACCTCGGTCCGTATGCCCCGCTGCAGGGCGAACTCGAACCATGGCAGCGCCAGCCAGACGAACCACGCGCAGAAGACCAGGCCGAGCAGGTTTGCCATGGCGGCAACCACCGAGCGAGACGCCGATGGCAGAGCACCAACAATGAACCGGACCCGGACATGTTCGGCCCGCAGGGTAACGAGCGGCAGGGCAAGAAAGAAGGCTGCCGTCATCAGCAGCCCCACGAGTTCCTCGGTGAACCGGAACGGCGCGCTGACGACATGGCGCATGGCCACGCTGGCCCCGATCAGGCCGACAATCGCTGCCCCGGCCAGCGCACCGAGAATGGCCATGGCCGAAAATACCGGGGCAAGCAGGGCCTCGATGCGCCGGGCAAGCCCCTGCACCCTGCCTGCCCCCTGGCCAGGCAAGATCTAGCGGTCGAGGATGTCGAGGATCCTCTGCCGATACTCGGGTGCCTTGCCGCCGGCTGCTTCCGCCAGCTCCGCCCAGGTCTCCGACGCCGCTGCAAGGAAGGCGGCGCGATCTTCATCCGAAAAATCATCGAGGAACTCGACGCCCTGCTCGCCAAGCGTTGCCCGGGCGGCCATTTCGTTCTCCTCGGCGGCACCATAGGAGTTGGTTCGCTCCCAGACACGCATGGCCGCCTCGGTCACCGCCCCGCGCTCGTCATCCGACAGGCCGGACCACGCGTCCTCGCTCACCCCGAGGACATAGGGCACCCCGGCCACCGGGTAGAGATAGGACGCATAATCGGTGACCTCGTGGAGCGAGATCGTATGGGCGAACAGCGCCGGGTAGACCGTGCAATCGACCACCCCGGTCTGCAGTGCGACATAGAGTTCGGTCTGGCCGACGATCTGTGCCGACACCCCGAGCTTCGAGAAGGTCTCGACCTGGTCGCCGCTCCAGACCCGCAACTTCCTGGTTCTGAGGTCATCGAGCGTTCGCACCGGCTCGTCCCGGCAGAAGATCGACGCCTGAAGCAGCGGAAGTGCCATGAACCCGGCCGGGACGATGCCCCATTCGGCCAGTTCCTCGGCGTAGATTTCCTGGATCTCGGGCAGGACGGCAATGAGTTCGTCGGGGCTGCCGACCGAGCCCTGGATCAGCACCGCGTTCAGTGCCGGTGCGTCGCGCCCGAGATAATTGGCCCAGACAAGCCCCATCTCCACCGCGCCCTGCGGCAGCCAGCGCACCACATCCTCGTTCTTGAGGTTGAGTGAACCGCCGTGAAACACGTTGATGGCGAGACTGCCGCCGGTCAGATCGGCGACATCGACGGCGAATGTTTCAAGCTGTCTTGATTCGTTGCGCCCTTCCGGAAGGCCGTTGTTGAACTTCCACTCGGCAGCGCCAGCACTTCCGGCGAGCACGGCCGCGCCGGCAGCAGCAGCGAGAAGGTGTTGAAGAGTTCCTGACATCGTGATCCTCTCAAAGCGGTTAACAGATTGCGCGGCGAGTGTAGCGAAGCGGCATGACCGCGGCAAGCGTCTCGAGCCGGCGATGTGCAACGGCTGGTCGCCCGGATCATCCCGCGGGCCTTCACGGCACCAATCGGGACATGGCGCCCGCAGGTCCAGCCATCATCGGCAATGCGCCCCGAACCTCCACATTCCCCCGATCCGATGCCGGACCAGGACGGACCGACGGGCGTTGTCGGCACCAACATCGCCGACTTCCTGTCCATCGGGCGAAGAATTCGACAGGATGGTGGCGTCGCTGCCCGGTGGAGGAGTTGTCGAGGGTTGCGGGAAGCTCTCACGGGCGATAAATCCCTAGAACTCGGTCCGGGCCTCGATTAGAGGTGCCAATCGACCGGACAGACCCGGCTTGCCGTCAATTCCGAGGAGAGACAATGCGCTACCACAGGCCATCAACCTTTGAGGAGGCCGCCCGGCTGGCCGCCAGTGCATCCGGGGTGACGCGCTTCCTGTCGGGCGGGACGGATGTCCTCGTTCAACTGCGGTCAGGGATGGTGACGCCGGACGACCTGATCGATGTCAAGGGCATACCCGGCGCCAGCGAGATCACCCGCAACGAGGATGGTGGCTGGCGCATCGGTGCCGCGACGCCGGGGGCGATGCTTGGCGCCAATGCGGGGCTGGTCGCCGACTGGCCCGGCGTGGTCGAGGGAATCGAACTCGTGGGCTCGACCCAGATCCAGGCCCGGGCGAGCCTGGCCGGAAATTTGTGCAATTCCTCCCCTGCTGCCGATGGCGTACCTGCAATGATGGCGGCGGCGGCAACGGCGACCATCACCGGACCGAACGGTGCCCGCACTGCAGCGATCGAGGATATTCCGGCCGGGCCGGGCACGACAACGCTTGGTCCCGGCGAGGTCATTTCATGGATCAACCTGCCGCCGCGCGGTGACCATGGCGGGGATGCCTATCTGCGCTTCATCCCGCGAACCGAAATGGATATCGCGGTGGTCGGCTGTGCGGTGAACCTGCGTCGTGACGACGCGGTTGTCACCGAGGCACGGGTCGCTCTCGGCGCAGTTGCGCCGACCGTGCTGCTGGTGCCGGAAGCGGCCGAGGCGATTGTCGGAACAACGCTCGACGACGATGCGCTGGCGGCGTTGGCCGGGGCGGCTTCCGCCGCATGCAGGCCGATCAATGACAAGCGTGGAACGATCGAATTCCGGACAGATGTTGCCGGGGTACTGGCCAGGCGGGCCGCCAGGACAGCGTATCTCCGGGCGGGAGGTGAGAAATGAGCAGGATTCATGTGACCGCCAGGGTGAATGGCGACGAGGTCGAGTTTCTTTGCGACCCGCGGGAGACGTTGCTGGACGTGCTTCGCGATCATCTTGGCCTGACCGGCACCAAGGAGGGCTGCGGCACCGGCGATTGCGGCGCCTGCTCGGTCACCGTCGACGGGCAACTGATGTGTTCCTGCCTGTATCTGGGCGCCGAGGCACAGGGGCGGGAGATCGGCACCGTGGAGGGCATTGCCGAAGGTGACAGGCTCCATCCCCTGCAGGCGAAATTCATTGACCACGCGGCGTTGCAATGCGGGATTTGCACACCGGGAATCCTGGTCGCGGCCAGGAACCTGCTCGAGCACAACCCGGACCCGTCCGAGACCGAGGTGCGGTATTGGCTCGCCGGCAATCTGTGCCGATGCACGGGTTATGACAAGATCATCCGGGCCGTGCTCGATACGGCCGCAGAAATGAGGGAGGCGACGTGATGGCTCTCGACTACCACGAGGAAAACGGTTTCAGGCATATTGGCACCCGGCCTGCTCGCCCGGATGGGGTCGACAAGGTCACCGGCCGCGCGCGGTTCGGGGCCGACATCCAGGCAACCGGCATGCTGCACGGCGCCATGGTGCGCAGCCCGCATGCCCATGCAAGGATCATCGGGATCGATGCATCACGGGCGCTTGCCCTTGACGGGGTCAAGGCAGTGGTCACCCGCGCCGATTTTGCCAGGGATGTCGAAGGCGAATACTGGAACGTCCTGGAAAACGTCATGGCCGGGGAGCGGGCACTGTATCACGGGCATACCGTGGCCGCGGTGGCGGCGACATCGCCGCTGATTGCCCGTGAGGCCGCGACGCTGGTCGATGTCGAATACGAGATCCTGCCGCATGTGACCGATGTCGACGAGGCCATGAGGCCCGATGCGCCGGTGATTCATGAGGGGCTGGCCAGCTATTCGGTGCCGGAGGGGCTCTCGCCCAATGTCGTCGACTATTACGAGCATGGGCATGGAGACCTCGACCAGGGATTTGCCGAGGCGGATTTGGTCTATGAGGGCCGCTTCACGGTCGAAGCCACTCACCAGGGCTACATCGAGCCGCATGCCTGTCTTGCGCAGCTTGGTCCCGACGGACGCGGCGAGTTGTGGTGCTGCACGCAAGGTCACTGGTTCGACCAGAAATTCTGCGCGGCCCTGCTCGGGATCGAGACATCGGCCCTCAAGGTTACCGCATCCGAGATTGGCGGCGGGTTTGGCGGCAAGACCACCCAGTTCATCGAACCTGTTGCCCTGGCGCTCAGCCGCAAGACCAATCGCCCGGTCAAGGTGGTGATGAGCCGATCCGAGGTGTTCAAGGCCTCGGGCCCGACCTCGTCGGCATCGATGGATGTGAAGATCGGCATGGCCAAGGACGGCCGGATCACGGCAGCGCAGGGAGAGTATCGCCTGCAGGGCGGAGCGTTTCCGGGCGAATGGGCGGCGATGGCTGCACAATGCGCCTTTGCGCCCTATGACATCGATCATGTCAGGATGACCGGCTACACCGTGATGTGCAACCGGCCGAAAGTGGCCGCCTACCGGGCGCCGGGCTCGCCGATCTCGGCCTTCTCGACCGAGAGCGTCATCGACGAGTTGTGCAACCGGCTCGGCCTTGACCCGATGCAGGTCAGGATGAAGAACGCCGCCCGCGAGGGAACGAAATCATCCTATGGTCCGACATATCCGAAGATCGGTCTCGTCGACTGTCTCGAGGCGGCCCAGACCCATCCCCATTGGACCAGCCCGCTGAAGGAAGGCCAGGGGCGCGGGATTTCCTGCGGGTTCTGGTTCAATTTCGGCATGGAGACCTCGGTCAACCTGATGCTCAGCGAAGACGGGTCGGTCCAGGTCACTGTCGGCACTCCCGACATTGGCGGCAGCCGTGCCTCGATTGCGCTGATGGCAGCCGAGGAACTGGGCATCCCCTATGAGAATGTCCGGGTGACCGTCGCCGACACCGCATCGCTCGGGTTCAATGAAATGAGCCATGGCAGTCGGGTGACCTTTGCCTCCGGCCTGGCCACCATCGAAGCGGCAAGGGATGCCAGCAACAAGCTGTGTGCCCGGGCGGCGGCGGAATGGGGAATTCAGCCGGAGGCCGTCGAGTGGCGCGATGGCTGTGCAGTTCCTGCCGGACCGAATGCCGGAGAATTCGACCCGATGCCGATTGCCGACATTGCAGGCAGGATGGGCCAGACCGGCGGCCCGATTTCCGGCCACCATGCGGCCAATCCCGATGGTGCGGGGGTGTCATTTGCCGTTCACATCGTGGATTCGGAAGTGGATCCCGAGACCGGAAAGACCGTGATCGTTCGCTATACCGTGGTCCAGGATGCCGGGAAGGCAATTCATCCATCCTATGTCGAAGGGCAGTATCAGGGCGGTGCTGTCCAGGGCATCGGCTGGGCCCTGAACGAGGAATACATCTATGACGAGCACGGGCGCCTGCAGAATGACGGTTTCCTCGATTATCGCATTCCGGTCGCCAGCGACCTGCCGATGATCGATACGGTCATCGTGGAGACGCCCAATCCCGGTCACCCTTACGGCGTGCGGGGGGTTGGCGAGACCTCGATCTGCCCACCGCTGGCGGCGATTGCCAATTCGGTATCGAACGCCGCCGGCGTCCGGTTGACGCAACTTCCGATGTCGCCGCCGCGGATCCTGAAAGCACTGAAGGGGTGCGATGGTAGAGGTTAACCTCTGGTCCGGCCTCAGGAGCCTTACAGGCGGCGAACTGGCCATAGCGGTCGACGCCTCGACCATCGGTGAAATGCTGGATGCGCTGGTGGCGGCGCATCCGGGCCTTGGCCCGGTCATCGAGGCCGGGGTGTCGGTCGTCGTGGATGGCGAAATCGTGGCCGCCAACCGGTCAGTACCTCTCGGCCCGGCCAATGAAATCTACATTGTCCGAAAGCTCCGGGGCGGGTAGGCACCCGGTCCCTGACCACCCGATGCGGCATCCGGCCCCGGCAGGGCGCGGAACAAGAGGGACCCTTTCAGGAAAGACACCCTCACGCGGTGCAATGCCGGGCTTCGGCATTGCAATGGCTTGTATTCGCGCCGAATTCTCCACTTCCAGCCGCCAACCCGGTAAGCGGTCGTTTCCGGAGCCAGCCCAGGGGAGGTAGGATCATGGCCGTCGGCAGTATCCATGAAACTACCAGCGGGGTTCCTGCCACACTCTCCGGAGACGACGCGCTGCTGCAGGGCTGTCAGGAGGCAACATCAGCTCTTCCGACTTTCAGCCAACCAGGTGCCGATCCAATCCACAAGATTTGCTGTCCCCGCCGGATTTCCTGCAACGCGGCACACGTGACTGCTGTATGATGCGAGATGTGAGACCCAAAGGGAGAGAGATCATGGCTGACTGGCGCTTCTATGGCCGCGAAAAGGAACTGGCGCGGGTCAGGGACTTCATCGACCGGCGGGGCTTCGACGCCGGCCTCATCCTGGGCGGGCGCGGCATCGGCAAGACCGAGCTGCTGCTGGAGACCCAACTGCGCAATCCCCGGAAGTCAATGCTGATATTCGAGTTGCAGGACCCTGCACTGGAAGACCAGGTGCAGGCCAACCGCCGGCTGATCGGGACAATCCGGGATACATTGCCACAGCCGGTATCATCATCGATACCGCCGCTGGATGATTATTACACCGAATTGCCCAGGGAGCGCTTCGTGGGCCTGATCAGGCATCTGCTTCAACACAATATCACGGTCTGCCTCGACGAGTTCCACATGGCAAAGCCGATGAAGCTTGAAGGTGCTCTCAAGCTGCTGATCGACCGGTCCGAATCGCTGAGCGGCGATCGCCCGCCCGGCAAGCTGATCGTCATGGGCTCGCACCAGCAGCAGGTGCTGGACATGTTCCACGGCACCGAGCCACTGCACGGCCGGGCACCCCTGATTGCCCGGCTCCGGCAATGGCGGATGCCGACTCTGTTCGAGATGGCAGCCGAGCAGGGCTTCCTGCAACGCCCCGGGCGCATGTTGACGCTGTGGTGTGCCTTTGGCGGTGTGCCCCGGAACTGGCGACAATTCGCCCGCGAGGCTCGCCTGGCCGACTTCAACGCCTCGGAGAGTGACGATGCCTGGCGGCAGGGCTTCCTCGATTGGCACCGGCAGCTGCTGCAGAACAATCCACGGGAGCGGTTCGACAGCAAGGCATTCATCGAGCTGGCCGAACCAGCCAGGGAGGCGTTGCTGTGGCTGGCAAGGAGACACCCGCGGGGCATGATCTTCCCGCGGTTCCCGGACCATCTCAGGGAGCTTCCGGAGCGGGCGCTGGAGCGATCGCTGGAGATGCTGCGCGACCATCTCGGGCTGGTCGAGAAGGCTGGCCCGTTCTGGACCCCCGGACCGTACAGCTACCGGATCTGCGACAACAGCACGCTCTGTCAGATATCCGTGTATCGGGAGATGTTCGCCGGAACCTTCTCCAGACGGGGGGAGGGTAAGGAGGACGGCTCACCGGAGCAGGCACTCCGTCGGTTGCAGAGCCTGGAAGGGCTGGCACTGGAGCGCATGGCCCATGGATGGCTGTCCTGTCAGGCGGATGTAACCTGGAGCATGCAGGGGGCGTGGCGGCCGAACGCCGACGGCGATATCGATGTCATGGGCTTGCGCGGCAGATGGTCGGATCCGGATCCGGTGCTGGTGATGGGCGGGGCCAAGCGCAATGCCCGCGAGCACAGCACGACCACTCTGGACCGGCAGTTCGGTCAGTTCCTGGATGACATACCCGGCGAGGATGGCCAGGTGCTGCGCTCGAGGGCCAGGGAGAAGCTGCTGATCTCGCCGGTCTTCAGCCCGGGGCAGCGCGGGCAACATGCCCGGGCAGGCTTCCGGACCATCGACATGCATGACATGGCGCGCGGTCTCGGCATCGAGCCCGTGCCCGGGATCCCGGCACCGGTGCCGGAGCCGGAGCCGTATACCAGCCCGTCCCCGTTCTGAAGGGGCGGCTCCCGACCGGAAATCAACTACCCGAACCGACGGGCTCGCCTGGATTGGCCTGACCCTTCCTTCAGGCCCACCCGTCGCAATTCACCCGGATTGGCCTCCGTCGGATCGCTTCACTTTCCTCCGGGCCCGGCGACGCCACACAAAGTGAGGCGGACCCTGGCCTGTGGGGAGGCATTCCCCATGCAGCCGCGGCTGGAGGCTTGTGAGCCAACCGCCAGTTTGTCTGGCATGATGAACAGAATTCCCGGACATGAAACAGGACAGCCATCCAGGGAACTGACAAATTCCCTCGTCGCGTTTGCTGCGCTCAAATTGCGCAGCTGGCAATGGAACTGGACCTCATCAGGCGAGTTCTCCCGACATCTGGCGCGTTTCAGGCACGCCTGATCAAACCGGTTGGTGGCTGACCTTTCCCGCATTGGTGTCCGGCGCAGCCTGCGCCCGTCCAAGCTCTTCCCGCCCAATGTGACAGCGAATGGCATGGCCGGCATCATTCTCCTGCCAGGGCGGAGTTTCGGTGTCGCAGATTGCACCGAGTTTCCGGGGGCAACGGCGCTGGAACGGGCAACCCTTCTCCGGCGGTGCCCGTTCGACCACATCGTCGGCAATCAGCATCGGCGCCGTGTCCGGATCCGGCTCCAGGACGGCGCCCATCAGAACCTCGGCATAGGGATGCGATGGCGTGCCATAAACCTGGTCCGTGGGGCCGATTTCGCACAGGCGTCCCTGGTAGAGCACGGCGACCCGGTCCGAGAGCGCACGCACGACTGCCAGGTCGTGGCTGACGAAAACATAGGTCGTGCCATGAGTCTGTTTCAACTCGTTCAACAGGTCCAGCACCGCCGCCTGCACCGACACGTCCAGGGCGGATGTGACCTCGTCACACAAGACGATGGACGGGTCGGCGGCAAAGGCCCGGGCAATGGCAACGCGCTGTTTCTCGCCACCGGAGAGCTGGCTGGGCAGTCGGTCAAGGTAATGGGCACCAAGGCGCACGCGTTCGAGAATCTCGGCGCTGCGTGACCTGAGCGCGGCGCCGGACAGCCCGAAATACAGTTTCAGCGGCTGTTCGAGGATTTCCGCAACGGTATGGCGCGGGTTCAGGCTGTCATCGGGATTCTGGAATATCAGCTGGATCTGGCGCAGGTGATCCGGTCCGCGGCCTTCGACGAGACGGGGCAAAGCGGCACCTTCAACGGTGACCGCGCCGCCCGCCGGGGAGAGGAGGCCGGCGATCGCCTTCAGAATCGTGGATTTGCCGGATCCGCTCTCCCCGACCAGTCCCAGCGTCTCGCCACGGCCGATCGAGACCGAGATATCGTCCACGGTGGGCAGGCTGCCGGGCTTGCGGCCAAGAAGCCTGTCGAGCATGCGCGAGCGGGCATAGCTGATCGACAGATCGTCGAGACACAGCGCCTCCTCGATACTGTCGTCCTGCCGGGCCGGGTCGGCACCACCTCCCCGCAACGGCAAATCCGAAATCCGGTCAGGAAAATAGCAACGCACGATTTCGCCGCTCTCCAGGGGCATGAGTGGCGGGCGCGACGCCCGGCATTCGTCCTGAACAAGCGCGCAGCGATCGGCAAACGCGCAACCATCCCCGGCATCTCCCGGCGGTGGCGGCCTGCCGTCAAGCGCTACCGGCAATTGCGCATCGACGAGTTTGGGGATCGAGGCCAGGAGGCCCCTCGCATAGGGATGCGCCGGGTCCTGCAGCACCTGCCGTGTCGAGCCTTCCAGGACCACCTCGCCCGCATACATGACCACGACCCGGCTGCAGACCCGGGCAATCGCCCCGAGGTCGTGGCTGACATAGACCATCGCCATCCCGCGCCCGGCAGCAATGTCGCGCAGCAACTCCAGGATATGCGCCTGGGTCGTCACGTCGAGTCCGGTCGTTGGCTCGTCGAGCAGCAGCGCCATCGGTTCGCCGGCCAGCGCCATGGCAATGGCCACCCGTTGCTGCTGGCCGCCGCTGAGTTCGTGCGGGAACCGGGACACGATTCCTTCGGGGTCGGGCAGGCGCACCTGCCCGAGCAATTCGGTAACCTTGGCTGCATGATGCTCGGCTGGCAGCGATGAATGCAGGCGAAGCGTCTCGGTCAATTGGGCACCGATCCGGAGTGTCGGGGTCAGGGACTGGCCGGAGTTCTGCGGTATGAGGGCAAGCTGGCGACCACGAATGAGTTCGAGATCCTGGCGCGATTGTGCAAACATGTCGATGTCGTTGAACCGTGCGGCGCCGTTCAACAGCCGCAGGCCGCGCTTGAGGTAACCCATCGCCGCCAGCGCCAGCGTCGATTTGCCGGATCCGCTTTCTCCCACCAACCCGACGCTCTCTCCCGGGGCCACATGCAGGTCGATGTTGCGGAGCACCTCGCGTGTCCTGCCGTCGCGCCCGGTAAACCCGACCGAGATGTCATGGACATCAATCAGCGCCGTCATACCGGCGCCTTCTGTGCCCGGTCGATGCCAAGGGCCTTGGCGAGGGCATCGGCGGTCAGGTTGATGCCGATGATCAGCGATGACAGTGCGATCACCGGGGCAAGGGCGCCCCAGGGCGCAAAGGACATGAAGCCGCGGGCGTCGGCGATCATCAGGCCCCAATCCGGTGTCGGTGGCGAGACCCCGAAACCGAGGAATGAAAGCGACGAAAAGGCCAGCAGCATCCACGACCAGCGCATGGCCCCCTCGACCATCAGCGTATCAAGCACGTTCGGCAGCAACTCGCGGCGGATGATCGTCATCCGTCCGTGTCCACGGGCCCGGGCCGCCGAGACATAATCCCGTGCCACCACGTCGTGGGTCGCGGCGCGGGCGATGCGGATGACGGGAATTCCGTAAAAGAAGGCAAGCGTCGGTATCAGCACCTCGATCCCGGTGCCGAAGGTAACGATCAGCACCAGCATCTTCAGTATCCAGGGCAGCGACAGGAAGGCATCGACGACACGCATCAGCACCTCGTCGATGCGCCCGCCGACAAGGCCGAAGAAGATGCCCACGAAACCGCCCCAGGCAACCGCGAACGGCGTGGCGACGCCGGTGACCAGCAACGCTTCCCGCCCACCCATCAGCGTGCGGGTAAGTACATCCCGGCCAAGATGGTCGGTACCAAGCCAGTGTTCGCCCGATGGACCCTTCAGCATGAGCAGGCTGTCCATCGCCTTGTAGTCATAAGGGACAATCCACGGGCTGACCAGGGCAAGCACGACATGGAATATCACCAGCGACAGCCCGATGGCGCCGGAAGGCCGCGACACGACATCGCGCAGCACGGCGGCAATGCGCTGCAGTCCGGACTTCGCCGTCGGCGCTGCAATAACCCCTGCGGTCATCGTCTCAACGCATGGGTTCTGAGCCGCGGGTTCAGCAGCATCGTCATCAGGTCGGCTGTCAGGTTCACGCCGACATAGACCGTGGCCACGATCAGCGCGATTGCCTGCACTACCGGCAGGTCACGATCGGAAATGGCATCGATCATCATCCGGCCGAGACCCGGATAGTTGAACACGACCTCGATCACCACCACCCCGCCCAGGAGCCAGGCGATTGTCAATGCCACCACGTTGATGGCCGGCAGAAGCGCATTGGGAAGGGCGTGGCGGAACACGATGCGCCAATAGGGCACACCCTTCAGCATCGCCATCTGCACGTAGTCGCTGGCCATGACCTCGATGACGCTGGAGCGCACCATGCGCAGGACATGCGCAGTCATCACCATTGCCAGCACGATGACCGGCAGCAGGATTTCCGGGAAGAACTCGGCCGCCGGGGCGCCAGCCGAGGTCAAAACCACACCGGGAAGCCAGCCAAGCCAGACCGAGAATACAAGGATCAGCACCGTTGCGGAGACGAATTCCGGGATGGTCATGGCGAAGATGGCGCCAGTCGAGAAGACCAGGTCGACCGACCTGTCTCGCCAGAGCCCCGTCACCACCCCGAGAAAGATCGCCAGCGGCACACCGACCAGAAGCGCGCAAAATGCCAGCAACAGCGAATTCTTCAACCGGTTGCCAACCAGTTCGGTGATGCTCCTCTCGCCATTGGCCGAAACACCGAGATCACCCCTCGCGGCAGCCAGGGCCCATTCGAAATAGCGCTCCACGGCCGGCCGGTTCAACCCTTGCGCCTGGCGGCAATTCTCGAGCCGCTTGCCCTGGGCCTCGCGCTCGAGGAAGGCGGTGCAGGCATCCCCCGGAAGAACCTCGACACCGGCAAAAATGATGACCGAGACAATCCAGACGGTGATCGCGCCCAGGAAGAGCCTGCGCAGGAGCATGTTCAGCATCTCGGCATCCCGAAGCAGGAAGCTCAGGGGTCGGGGCACCGGGCCGACCAGGCCCGGGCCCCGACCAGGAAGCGTTGCCGGTTATTCGCTGACGGTGATCTTGTGCCAGCGAACCGCATCGTTCTTCACTTCGTCAAGATTGTCCACGCGGGCGGACACGCCGACAAGGCGCGTCACGTGATAGGGGATCAGCGTTCCTGCGTTCTCCCAGAGATACTCCTGCGCGGCAATATAGAGTGCCTTGCGCTTGTCGAAATCCAGCTCGCGCCGGGCCGCCGCCAGCATGGCGTCGAAAGCAGGATCCTTGAAAATGCTCTCGTTCCATTTCGCCGTCGACAGGTAGATTTCGTGCAACGCCTGGTCGGCGGGGCGTTCGTTCCAACGGGTGGCGACGACGTCCTTCTTCATCCAGACCTCGCTCCAGTAGCCATCGGTCGGGGCTTGCACGACATTGACCCTGATCCCTGCCGGGGCTGCCTGTTCCTGGTAGGCAACCGCCAGTGTCGGCCAGGTCGGCTCCAGCGTGGCAACATACACGTCGATGTCGATGCCGTCAGGATAGCCGGCCTCGGCCAGCAGGGATTTCGCCATCTCGATATCCTGCGGACAGGACAGGTCGGCACGATACTGATCGTTGGGTTCGACCGGAGTGTCACAGGCCACGACGCCCTGCCCTCCGAGGATCAGGTTCACCAGCTCCTGCCGGTCGGCGGCAAGGCGCACCGCCTTGCGGACGCGGGTGTCGCTGTAGGGCTCCACATCGGTGCGGAAGACCAGGCCACGCCAGTTGCCAGTGGGAATTTCCTGGATCCCGAATGCGTCGGAGCCGGACAGCATCGGTGCCTGTTGCGCCGTAATGCCGCGCTCCATGTCGATCTGGCCGCCCAGCAGGGCCTGCAGGCGGGCCTGGCCGTCCGGAATGCCGATGACCTCCATGCGCGCCACGCCCGGCGCACCTTCCCAGTAGTCGGAATTGGCAACGAGAGAGGTGGTTCCCTCGGCATCGAAACTCTCGACCATGAAGGGTCCGGTGCCAATGCCCGTGGTCGAGATGGTGTCACCGGAACCTTCGGGAATCATTCGCAGCCGATAATCCATCAGTTGCAGCGGCATGTCGGCAAATGGGGTGTCCAGGGTGATCTGCACGGTCATGTCGTCGAGTGCCTCGACATTCGTGATCATCTTGACCGCCGAGCGGGCCGGGCTGTCGCTGTCGGGATCGAGCACACGGTTCAGCGAATAGACGACATCCGCGGCATCGAAGCCGGAGCCGTCGTGGAAGTTCACACCTTCACGCAGGTTGAAGGTCCAGACAGTGGCGTCGTCATTGGCTCCCCAATTGACTGCCAGATCGGCCTGGGGTTTGCCGTCGAGTCCCGGCCGCACCAGGCGGTTCATGATCTTCTCGGTGATCTGGAACACCCGGCCCTTGGAGATCGGATCGAGGCTGGACTGGGCTCCAAATCCGTATTCATGGGCCTGGCGGAATGTTCCCTCCGGTTCGGCCTGCGCCATCGCTGTCGAAAATCCGACAGCCAGCGCAGCAATACTGATGATCGTTTTCATTCCTGATTTCCTTCCTGTTTGTACCGGCCGCCTGGTATCGGCGTCCCAATGCGTGCAGACGACGCAATCGACACGTGATCAAGCGATAGAGTAACGAAGATTGCCCATTGGTGCACACCGGGCAACCCTGGACCAAAAAGTGTATATCGTCACTTGCATATGCGCAAATTACCAAATTTGCCCGACTCATCTACAGAACGTATGGATATTTGCTGAAGGAGCAGTGATCGACACCTTGGCAACATCCATCCTGATAGCCATCGGCGGCGGCGGCGCCACCCATGGGACCCATCCCGAACTTGACGAATTCTGCCTGCGATTCCTGCCTGAGCGGCCGCGCATCGGATATGTCGGCATCGCCAGCAACCATGACCCGGCAAAATTCGGACACCTGTCCGGGGCCTTTCATTCGCGCGCCGGGGCGCTCTCCGACCTGCCGAAAGGCTGTTCCCGGCAGGAGGCTGTGGGGTGGGCGGCCGGGCTGGACCTGGTCTATATCGGCGGCGGCAATCCGGTGCGGCTGACCGGGCAGTTATCGGCCAGCGGGATTCATGCGGCAATTTTCGCCGCGTCACGGCGCGGGACCGTGATTGCCGGCATCAGCGCCGGCGCCATGTGCTGGTTCGACAGGTTCCTGTGGCGATCCCCGGGCGATGGGTTGCAGCTTGCCCGCGGGCTCGGCCTGGTCCCGGGAGTCATGACCCCGCACAGCCTGACCGAACCGGACCGGCTTGGGCATCTTGCAGGACTGATCTCGGCCGGGGACATGTCCAGCGCCATTGCCGTGGATGATGGTGCGGCACTCGTTCTGAAGGACGGAGTGCCGTCTGCGGGTTTTCCGGGCCTCGGCCCGCCATTCGTGCACCGGATTTGTCGTGACCCCCTTGGCAGAGTCAGGCAGACCAGGCTGATGTTCTGAGTCCGGGATCATCCGCAAGGCACTTCGCCGGCCTGCCCGGGTTGCGGGCACCCACACTTGCCGGCAAGACCGGAGAGTGCCGGGACAGACCGGCATCAAGTGCCCCGGAATTCGCCTGACAAGTCTCTTGCCCGAAGGTGGTTCCATGATAGCATCCCGGCCATGTCAATGAGGCGGGGCCGATCTTGAGACGCAAACGACATGGCGGCGCGACGGCCCGTCCCGGCACCTATGGGCACGGGACGACGCAATTGCCGGCACTGCCCACCGCCGGTGGCCGCCTTTGCCTGCTGACCGATTCCGATATGGCGAGACTTCACCAGGGCTCGCTGGCTCTTCTGGACGATCTCGGGCTCGGCGAAGCGCCGCCGGGAATCGTGGAGCTGGTCTGCGAGGCAGGCGGAAGCCTGTCCGGGGAGGGGCGTTTGCTGTTTCCACCGGAGCTGGTCGAACGAGCCCTGGCCGGCATGCGCCGCAAGGTCACGCTCCACGGTCGGGGCCCGGGCCAGGATTTGCACCTCGATTCCAGGGCCGTGCATGTCGGCTCCGGCGGTGCGGCCCCGTTCATCAGGGATCTTGACAGCGGGTGCTACCGACCATCGACCCTGGCGGATCTCCATGACGCTGCCCGTCTGGTAGACAGGCTTCAACATGTCCGGTTTTTCTCCCGGCCCCTGGTGGCGGGCGACATCGAGGATAGCCGGTCGCTTGACATCAACACCTGTTATGCAGCCCTTGCAGGAACATCGAAACATGTCCTGGTGAGCGCCAGCGCACCGGGGCATGTTGACGACATTGCATCGATGTGTCGCCTCGTTGCCGGATCGGCCGAGGCTCTTGCCGCCCGCCCCTTCCTGTCGCTGAACATCAACCACGTGGCTCCTCCCATGCGGTTTGCACCCGAGGCATCCGAGGTCCTGGTTGCGGCGGCGCGGGCGGGCATCCCCTGCATGGTCAACACCTTCGGACAGATGGGCGCGTCGAGCCCGGTGACGATTGCCGGCTGCATCGCGCAGAGCAATGCCGAAACGCTGGCCGGCCTGGTCGTCGCCTGGCTTGCCAACCCGGACGCGCCGTTGATTTACGGCGCGCGCCCCATGATCACGGATTTGCGCTCGGGCGGCATGGCGGGCGGCAGCGGAGAACAGGCCCTGCTGACGGCTGCGGCGACACAGATGGCGCGCCGCTACGGGCTGCCCAATTCGACCATTGCCGGGGCGACCGACAGCAAGCTGGCCGACGCGCAGGCGGGATACGAGAAGGCGCTCTCGATCACCATGGCGGCCCAGGCCGGAGCAAACCTGATCACCCAGGCTGCCGGCATGCAGGCGGGCTTGATGGCGGCGTCATTCGAGGCCTACGTGATCGACAACGACATGCTGGGTGCAATCCGGCGCAGCCTTGCCCCGGTGGAGGTCAACCAGGAGACCCTGTCTCCCGACATGATTGCCGAGACGATACGGGCCGAGGGACATTTCCTTGGCCATCCCCAGACATTCGGCCGGATGAAGTCGGATTTTCTCTACCCCGAACTGGCCGATCGCAGTTCGATCGAGGATTGGGAGGCAGAAGGCAGGCCGCAAATCGGCTCCAGGGCCAGGAAGGTCGCTTCACGGATCCTGGACACCCATTTTCCCCGACATCTCGACAGCAGGATCGACCGGGAGATCAGGTCGAATTTCGATATCCGTCTGCCGCGCGCACGGGTGCGAGCCTCGTGAGGATCGCCGTTCACGGAACCGGCGCCATGGGGTCGGTATATGCCTGCCTGTTCTGCGAGGCCGGGCACAATGTCTGGGCGGTCGACACGTGGCGCGACCATGTGGATGCAATCAACGCCTCGGGCCTGCGGCTGGAAGGTGCCAGCGGCAACCGTACCGTCCGCGGCATTGCCGCCACCACCGACTTCGCCGATGTCGGCGCATGCGACCTGGTGGTGATCGCAACCAAGGCCTCGGGGGTCGAGGTCGCTGCCCGGTCCATTGCCCGCAACCTCCCGGACAATGCACTGGTGCTGACCATCCAGAATGGTCTCGGGGCAGCAGAACGGATCACGGCCCACTTGCCGGCGGGGCGTGTCCTCCTCGGTGTCGCCGACGGATTTGGCGCCTCGCTGAAAGGCCCCGGGCACGCCCATCACGCAGCCATGAACCTGATCCGAATCGGCGAGGTTGCCGGCGGAGCCAGCGCCCGCGCCCATGCGTTGGCCGAGACCTGGCGCCGGGCGGGCTTCAGGACGCAGGCCTATGACGACATTCAGCAGCTGGTCTGGGAGAAATTCCTCTGCAATGTCACTTTCAGTGCCGCATGCACGGTATTCGACATGACCGTGGGCGAGTTGATGACGCATCCCGAACGATGGCAGATCGCCCTTGGCGCCATGCACGAGGCCCATGCGATTGCTCTCGCCAAGGGGATCAAGCTGTCATTCGACGACCCGGTGGCCCATGTGACCAGATTTGGCGCCGGCATGCCCGGCGCCCGCCCCTCCATGCTGCTCGACCACATGGCGCACCGCATCTCCGAGCTTGACGCCATCAACGGGCAGGTGCCCGAACTTGGCCGGCAACTGGGCCTTGCCACGCCCTATAACGATACCCTGGTGGAGATCCTCAAGCAGCGCGAGGCGAAATTCGGCAGGTCATGAAACGGGAATGCCCCGACAGAGCGGAGGGACCTGGGTAACTCCTCCGCCGGCGGTCGGCACACGCCGCGGATACGCCTGGGCCGGGTGATCGAGGTGTTGGTGTGGCGCGTCTGCGCTCAATCATTGTTGACGTCACCAAGGCACATTCCGATGCCGTCGAGCGGGAGGTGTTCATCCTGTCAATCCTGGAAGACCGTTGACAAATTCTGGATCAAACGCGGTGGTGCATTCGGTTGTCGGGCATCCTTGGCCAGGTCTGATTTCCGAGAATCGCTGGCAGCTGGAACGCCGGAGCTGACAATTGCGAGGCTGAACGCCAGGTTATCGTGTTCCCGGGAATGCCTCCTTCAACCTGCGGCACATTTCTTCGTCATCACGAAACACAGCCATCCATACACTGAAGAATCCGGAGCCCAAGGCAACCTCAACCGCCAGTTTCCGCGTGTCCTCACATTTGACAAGCATCCGGATTCCAATTGCCTTGTCCCATACTTGACGCCTCTTGTGACGTCGTCGATCTGTGTTTGTTTCCTGCACTCCCAGCCCAACCAGATCGAACAGTGCCTTGGCCTTGGACCGCTCACTTGGCTCCAGTTCCTCCTTCACCGACACCCGCCCGCCCTTCTGGTATGTGAATGCACTGAAGGTATCATTCTGATCCGGCCAGAGATAACCTTCTCGAGACCTGTTCCTGCGCCCCTTGCGGCTGTTACAATTGACGCATCCAAGCAAGAAATTCGACCATACCGTTTCGAGGTTTCTGGAATGGTGCCTTGGAACCACATGCTCCAGATGGAGGTCTCCCGGCCGTTCACAATAGCTGCAATACTCGCCGATCCTTTCGATGAGCGGAGCTCTTGCGTTCCTGTACGATCCAAAGGATTGGCAATGGCCATCATTTCCGGTTGGCCAGGAGCCACGAAATACCGATCGCATGGTGTTTCAGGTTACCGCTACTCGACAGCGCCGCGCTGCAACTTCAGAAATGCGGCGTATGCTGGATCGTCCATGAAGCGTTCTTCGATCTCGTCCAGCTCTTTCTTGGCCTTGACAACATCCAGATGATCGTCGTTGTCCAAATGGTCCAGGAGTTTGTAGTACCGGTGTGCTGCATCTTCCTTCTCTCGAAACAACTCGCTCCGTTGTGGTTTGTCCACACCCATCGTTTCCTCAGCGATGTCCTCAACGCTGCGAGGTTCCTTTGGTTCTTCCAGAACGCCACGGTCGCTGAGATTTACCAGCCCCTGACCGTCAAGTGACTGAACGATGAAGGGCGAGTGCGTTGTTGCCACGAACTGGAGTTCGGGAAAGAGAGTGGTGAGGTTGCTAACGATCGCGCGCTGCCAGTTCGGGTGCAGGTGAAGATCCAACTCATCAACCAGCACGACACCGCAGGTCTTTTTTGGCGCGTCCCCCTTCAATTGCGGGTTCAGCTGAACACATCGCACTGCGATGTCGGCAGCCAGCGCCGTCATGCTTCTCTGTCCGTCACTCAGGAAGCCGAATGGATAGCGCTCTCCCCCATTGAAATCGAGTACGATGTCATCGAGTTCGAAATCGTAAAGTGCCCGCTCCGCGCCCTCAACACAACCCACGATGGCCGAAAAAACGGCTTGAAGACTGCTCAGCGGCTGCTTCGACTGATTGCCTATCAACACCATCTTCTTGATCCACCGGCGCAGAAACTCTGATGATATCGCCGGATCAAGGCATCCGCGATAGGATTCAAACCGCGACACCTTGCCGAGAGGCGCGCGAATTGCCGTATTGATCTGTCTGGTCATTCGCGGCTCAATCCACAACCGTCCGGTGTCGTACGACAAGATCAAGGGGAAAGTTGTACCCGACTTGCAAGCCTCGGTGCACCTTTGAACGAACTGTTGAAGGTCCCTTGCACCTATCCGAGTCGTCCGCCCCCCAAGCGACGTCAGCTTGCGATGCCAGCAAAACTCCGTGAGATGAACACTTCCGTCGCATTGCACCTCGGTTGGCATTACTGACTCGAATGTTGAGAAATCACCGTTTTTTCTGTTTTCCCGCCGAACATATTCCCGCCTGATCGAGGGCGCCGACATATCGGGAACTCCGAGCAGATAGGCACCCGCGCCGATGCGGAGTGCCTCCAGCACAGCCGTCTTTCCGGCACCATTGTCGCCAACCAGCACCGTGAACTGGGGATGAAACTCAAAGGTTGTCTCTTCGAAATTTCTAAAATTCCTGACAGTGAGCCGATCGATACGCATTGAATTCGCCGCCCGGTAATGCCATTCAGCCGAATTCCGCCATCATGGCCCAGTGGACAGGAATCCGCCAGCATGATTCTGCAATTCATGATGGGGAATTTGAAAGCAGATCTTGTCGTTGTGGCATGGGTCGGATCGACATTTGTTAAGGATGCGAATGCTCAAGGTGCAGCCTACAACAGGAGTCGAGGACAGTGCCTTGGCGCCACGATGGGCTGGACACGCCCAGAGCCGGTTTCTGTGAGCAGCGACTCTGTGCGGCCGTTGCCTGCAATGCGGGCTTCAGGTAACCGGTGCGCTCGGCAGCGCCTTGCAGGTATTTCCGTAAAGTTCGAGGCTGCCATGAGCCAACCCGGTATTCCTCGCTCCGAGATCCAATGAACGACAATCATCGAATACTCCTGATCCGTCATGGCGAAACGGAATTCAACCGGGCCGGGCGATACCAGGGACAGAGCGATTCATGCTTGACGTCGCTGGGGATTCGCCAGGCCCGCCGCAATGGGCAGGTAGTCGCATCGCTGGTCGGCAGCGGTGAGGAATGGCGATTTGTCTCGAGCCCGCTGGGTCGAACACTGCAGACTGCCCGCTTGATCGGTGCTGAAATCGGTCTCGATGCCAGCCGGATCGAACTTGACGAGCGAATCCAGGAAATCGGGTTCGGAAGGTGGGAAGGGCTTGACCGGGCATCGATCGAAGCACGGGATGCTGGTGCCCTGGAGGCGCGTCGAAGAGATCCGTGGAACTTCGCCATGGAAGGCGGCGAGACCATGGCGGCCGTCGCCCGGCGGGCCGAAGCCTGGCTGGAGGGGCTGGAAGGAAACGTGATTGTGGTAAGCCATGGAACCACCGGCCGCATACTTCGCGGGCTGTATCTGGGGCTGTCGCGTGAGCAGACGCTGCAATTGGACCAACCCCAGGACATCGTGTTCGAACTCGGTGGGGGCAGGATTGTCCGGCACTGACTGATCCGGGCGCTTCGGCGATGGATACCCGCCGGCACCATGGAGGCGACGGTCGTCCGGCAAGGCCCCGGAGCGCCGGTGACCGGTTCCTTGTCCCGAATCTTCGATGGACAGGCGGACAACCGTGCCGTCGGCACCTGGGGAACCGGCACGGCGGGGAGGCCTTGCCGAGCCCGCTTCACGTCAGGGTCGCCCGCGGATGTCGCCCATGCCGGCGCCGCATGTTCGATACCGTGGCGGTTCTGGCGCCTTGCGCCATGCCGGGCTCGTGGCGCTGCCGAAGGATGTCCCTGGTGTTGATCGGTGCGGAAGTAGCCGGAGAGGTCGGGAGGTCGATGTCGGCGGGAGTCGCGATGCAGAAGGCGCTTCACCAGGCCCGGGCCGTCAGATGTCGTCGAATTCCGCGTCCTTACCGTCAATTGGCCGGAACTCCGGGCGTGGTCCAAGCTCGAGGGCCCGGGCCAATTCCCCCATCGTTCGCAGAGTGGGGTTGCCTCGCCCGGGCAGAATCCCCGACACGGAGGATTTGTCGACTCCCGCTCTGTCGGCGATGCTTCCCCGAGTGGAACTTGTCACCGCGGCCTTCACAACCATCGCTGCGGAAGATCACGCGAAAGGCAGGGTGGAGATTTCGCCCTCGCGGGTCACATCGTCAGCGCAATCCACGACCACTTTCTGCCCGGCATCCCAGAAGCCCCGGTCGATGAGTGACAGGCCGACATTGCGCTTCAGACGCGGCGACCAGGCGGCGCTGGTGACCTGGCCGACCTGTAGCCCCCCGGCAGCGACGGGCCACGGCTCGGCGCAGGCCGGACAGGGAATCTCGCCAAACAGGACGCCGCGAACCTGGCGTGTGACTCCCCGGCTGGCCAGGGCTTGCAGGGCATGGCGACCGAGATAGTCGACTGCCCCGTCAAGGCTGCAGAACCGCTCCAGCCCGATTTCAAGCGGATTGTTCTCGCGGGTCATCTCGTTGCCGTAGCTGAGCAGCCCGCCCTCGATCCGCTCGATCAAATTGGGGCATCCGGCGGCAATTTCATATGCCTGGCCGGCCTGCCAGATGGTGTCCCAGAGAGCGGCGCCCAGATGCGAGCCGGCAAGATAGATCTCGAACCCGCCCTGCCGGGAATATCCGGATCGAGCGATCAGCTGCCGCGTGCCGGCAAAATCGATCCAGCCGAATTTGAAGAAGCCGATATCGCTGATCCGGGACCCGAACAGCTCGCTCAGCAGCGCTTCGGATCTTGGCCCCTGGATCGCCAGCGGCGAGACATCGGGCTCGTCAATCCCGACTTCGAGCCCTCGTCCGAGCGCCAGGCCCTTGGCATAGAGCAGCAGGTCGGAATCGGCGATCGACAGCCAGAAACGATCATCGGCAAGTTTCAGCAACACCGGGTCGTTGATCATCCCGGCATTCTCGTCGGTAACCGGCAGGTAGAGGCAATCGCCGACCCCTGCGCCCGAGATGTCACGCGGGCTCATCCACTGAACCAGCCGAGCGGCGTCACGCCCGGTGATCTGAACCTGTCGCTGGCAGGCGACATCCCAGATCTGCACGTGTTGGCGCAGGTGCCAGTACTCCTCTTCGACCGAGCGGCCATAACCCTTGGGAAAGAGCATGTGATTGACCACGGAAAAGCTGGTCACACCCGCCACCTCGGCCGAAGCCGTGTAGGGAGTCCGGCGCAGCCGCCGGGAAAAGTTCAGCCCGTCAGCCATCCTTGCCGGAACACCACAGGGAGTAGCCGTGCGGCGACAGGATCAGCGGGACATGATAGCGACCCTCCGGGTCGGGCATGGTGAAGCGGATCACGATCTCATCCATGATCCGGGTATCCCGGGTTGTCGGGGCCTGGTCCTGCCAGTAGGCGCCGGCCTGGAAGATCATCTCGTAGGTTGCCGCCGGGTCCGGCGTGGCGACTTCCTGCACCAGGCGGCCGCCCTCGTCCATATTGGTCTCGAAAACGGTCAGGCCCGTATCCAGCCTGACCAGCCGCACCGCGATGCCGCCCGCATGGCTGCCATCGACGCTGTTGAGCGTGTGGGATGAAACGATGGCCATTACTCGATCGACGCCTTGTCGCGCTTGTCCGATGTCGCCGCCACGATGGGGGAAATCACGCCGCGGCACCTGACGTTCACACATGCCGTCTTGCCCGAGGCCATGGCCCGGCGCAGGGCGGGGCCCAGCTCTGCCCGTGTTTCCACCAGTTCGCCATGTCCGCCCAGCCCCTCGAACATGGTGTGAAACGGGATGTCCCGGAAGTCGGTGGCGAAATGCATGCCGTTTGCAAACAGGCGCTCCTGCTGCTGGCTGATGCAGTCCAGCCCGCCATTGTTGTCGATGACGACCGTGATCGGCAGGTCTTCCTGGAAAGCGACCTCGATCGACAGCCCGCCGGACAGGAAAGCCCCGTCGCCCGAGACCACCACGATGTTGCTGTCCGGGTGGCAGGCCTTGGCCGAGATGCCCAGGCTGACACCGACACCCAGGAGCGAGTAGTTTCCCGGATGCAGGATGCCGCCAAGCTCCTGCCCGCGCCAGCCGGCCATGTTCACCGCGATCTCGTTCCAGAAATGCGTGTTGCCGCCATCAAAGACCAGCCAGTCATCGGGGCCCATCACGGCCTGGACATCGAGACCCAGCTGCAGAGGGTGCATCTTGCCGCCGGTTGCCTCGTCGCGTGCGGTCTCGGCCGCGATGTGCTGCTCCCATTCGGTAACCCATTTGGCGCGACGCTCCTTCTGGAGATCGAACCAGGGTGACCATGTCCGGCCGATCCCGCCGAGCGCCTCCAGGAAGGCGCCGGGGTCGGACAGGAGAGACTCGTCGGCGGCATAGTTGTTGTCCAGCTCCTCGGACGAGCCGTTCACGCAGACCAGCTTCGTGTCCCGGCGAAAGAATGGCGGGTTGCCGAAATTCATCTGGTTGTCGAGCCGCCCGCCGATCATCATCACCAGGTCGGCCTCGTGGATGGCCGGCTTCGAGGGGTGGTACTGGTGGAAATCCGCAAGCCCCATATAGGCCTCGCATTGCTCGCCCAGGAGCTTGGCATGATAGGGCACGTTGAATATCGGGATGCGCAAGCTCCGGGCCACCGATTCAAGTCTGGCTTCGGCGCCCGACCACCACACCCCGTGTCCGGCGATGATCACCGGGCGTTCGGCCCTGCCGATGATGCCCGACAGGCGGTCGAGTTCCGCTGGATCGGGCCATGCCCGCGGCGGCGGGCGGGCGGCCCTGGTCCAGGGCCGCCCCTCGCTGCCGGCATCCTCGTCGAAGGACGAGAACATGATGTCCACCGGCAGGCTGACATGCACCGGTCCGGGATAGCCGGTGGTCGCCGCCTGCCAGGCGCGGTCCACCATCTCGCCGATGCGCTCGCCATCGGTGACCCGGGCTGAGTATTTCACCAGCGGCGCGGCGATGGCCACATCGTCGATTTCCTTGAAGCCGCCTGCGCCCTGCCGTTTCAGCGTCGAGGAGCCGGTCACGAAAATGACCGGCGAGCGCTCGCCACCTGCCTCGAGCATGGCTGGTACCGCGTTCGCGAACCCTTCGGGCCCGACCAGGCAGACAGTGGGCTTTCGCGTGATTCGCGCGTGCCCGTCGGCAAGGTGACCCGCCACCTGCTCATGCGGGCAGTTGATCACCGGCAGCTGGCATTCCATGAACCCTTCCAGCGCCGGGTTGCAGAAGCCGCCCGCCAGGGTGAAGACATGGTCCACACCCTTGTCCCTGAGTGCCCGTGCCAGCAATGCACCCCCGCGAACCCGATCTGTCTGCCCCATGACGCCTTCGAACTCCTCTCAGCTCCTTGCCGCGACCTTCAGCGGCGGCGGGCCCGGGGTCCCGCCCTGCAACCTGTCGTCCGGCTCGAACAGGGTCTCTGCCCGCAACCCGTCGACCGAGCTGACCCCGAGCTGGGCGATGGCGATGTCGGTATCCTTCACGAAACACTCCAGAAGCGTCGACAATCCTCTTTGGCCGTCGGCCCCGAGGGCATACAGGACCGGACGCCCAATCATCACGAAATCCGCCCCGAGCGCCAGCGCCTTGACCACATCCTCGCCGTTGCGGACACCGCTATCAAACAGAAGCGGCATGTCCGGACCCAGGGCAACGCGCATCGGCGGCAACAGGTCGATGGCGGCCGGCACGCTGTCGAGTTGGCGGCCACCATGGTTCGACACGTAAATGGCATCGGCCCCGGCATCGCGGACACGGAGTGCGTCGCCCGCGCAGGTCACCCCCTTGACGATCAGCTTTCCATCCCACGCGTCTCGCAGCCTGGCCAGGAAATTCCAGTCTGCGCCGGTCCGGTGGGCACCGCGGACGAACTTGTCGCCCTTGCCGATGTTCTTCGGAGACGGGATGCCGGCCACCAGGGTCGACAGGGACCAGCGCAGATGGATGGCGAAATCCAGGAGGGATGTCGTCGTCAGCTGGAACGGGACATCGAAGCCGTTACGCTGATCGCGGACCCGCCGTGACACCTGCGGAACATCGACGGTCAGCACCAGGGTATCGTAGCCGGCGCTGCGGGCCCGGTGCACGGTGGCCAGCGACAATTCCTCCGACGGACCGAAATACAGCTGGAACCATGCGCCTGCGCCAGCCCAGCCAATCATCTCCTCCAGCGATGTCGAGGCGGCGGAAGATACGCAGACCGGCATGCCGAGCCGGCGCGCCGCCTCGGCCAGGCTGCGGTCGGCACCCGGGCAGACCAGGTTGCACATTCCCATGGGCGCAATCCCGAAGGGGAGGTTGAATCCCTGCCCCAGGAACTCTGTCGCCAGGCTGCGGGTGGCGACATTCTCCATGACGCGCGGCTGCAGGCAGATGTTGTCGAATCGCGCCGTGTTTCGCCGGGTGCCCACCTCTCGCCCGGCAGCGCCGTCGACAAAGTCGAAGACCAGCCGCGGCAGCCGCCGCCTTGCCAGGAGGCGTGCATCCTCGGTCGAGGCCAGTCTGCTACCCTTTGCCAGCATTCGGTCACCGGTTCCCGCAAGACGACAGTTACCACGAATCATACAAACGGCACTTCCGCCCCGACCAATCGAATATTGTCCTGAACTCATACGCTGGCTCTATATCGGGCAGCCTGAACGCCGGATGTCGTGCATTCATAGGGCAATCGAATGGATATCGCCGGGAAATTTATTTGTCGTGTCAGCCGTCTCCACACTAAACATCCGGCGCATGTCCGGCGGGCCCGGGCTTCAGGCACCGGACCGCTTCGCAGGTCCGATTGCAGCTGCAAATCTGCAAACAAGGAGAGGAAAATGAATTCACTGGTCAAATCTTTCCGGGGAGCCGCCGGGACCGGCATCATGGCCGCCCTGGCTCTGTCGGTTCTCGGTGGCAATGCTGCCTCGGCCGAGGAAATCGTCGCCCGACTTTCGGTACATTGGGGACCGAAGCACCATAGCGCCATCCATTCCCAGATCTACGCCGACGAGGTGAACAGGCGCGCCGAAGGCCGGTTGCGAATCGACGTGTTCCCGGCCGGCCAGCTCTTCGGCATCCGCGAGCAACTCGGGGCCGTGACATCCGGTGCGGTCGAGATGGGCGGCATCGTGGCCGTCGTTGCCTTCCCGCCGATCAACAAGAACTTCAATGTCGTGTCCATATCGGGGATGTTCGACAGCTACGGGGAACAGCGGGCGTTCTTCACCGACGACCCGGAGGGCCAGGCGGTCTGGAACGACATCACCACGAAATCGGATTCCGTCCTGCTCATGTACAACCCGGTGGGTCCGGTCATGACCTTCTCCACGCAGGAACTCGACGGCGTTGCCTCGATGGCCGGCCTGAAGGCACGGGCGCTCATCGGCGCCGAACGGCCGATGTGGGAGGCGCTGGGCGCCAACACGGTGTCGATGCCGACCGGTGAAGTCTATTCCGGCCTGCAGACCGGGATGATCGACACCATCAACTCGCCGCCAGGCTCGATCCGCGCCTTCAGCTGGTGGGAATTCCTGACGCACGGTCAGAAGCCCTACCAGTATTTTGCCGACGCCTACATCATGGCCAATGCCACATGGTTCAACGGCCTGCCCGAGGATTTGCAGCAATTGCTGCTCGAGGTTGGTCGCGAGGTCGGACAGATTTCCACCGACACCATCATGCAGACGGGTGAGGAAACGCTTGCCGAGTTCGTGGAACGCGGTGGCGTGGTCACCACGCTCGAGGGCGAGGCGCTGGCCGAGTTCAACGCACTCATGGGTGCAGAAGTCATGCCGGTGATTGCCGAAACCGTCGATGCCGGCGTGTTGGAAGCGGCACAGGCCTTCAACCCGAACTGATCAGGCATGGCGGAGGGCACCGCTGCCCTCCGCCAGACTGTACGGGAGCCCCTGCATGACGCCGCTTCTGTCGCTCGCCCGTGCGATCAATGGAGCGCTCGAAAAGATTACCGCCGTCACTTCTTCCTGCCTGGCGGCGGTGATGGTCCTGGCGCTGACGGCAAGCGCGGTCACGCGCTATGTCAGCGGGACCGGCTATGACTGGTTCATCGAACTGCCCCCGGCACTGGTGCCGTGGATGGTGTTTCCACTGTTCGGGCCGCTCCTGCGCTCGGGCTCCCACATCCAGGTCGACCTGCTGCCGGCATTCCTGCGCGGCAAGGCGGCGTCGTGGCTGAAGCTGTTTGTCTACACGCTGATGATCATCGGGTCGGCGATCTTCCTGCAGGCGGGCAACGAGGCCGTGGCCCTGTTTCGCCGCCTCGGCCAGTTGATGGAACTCGAGATCGAGATACCGATCTGGTGGATGTACCTGGCCTTCCCCACCGGCTTTGCCATCCTGGCACTGTTTTCGGTCGAATTGTGGCTGGAGACCCTGCGTGACCTGCTGCGACCGGATGAGGCGACCCCATGAACGCCGCCGCAACATTGCTGTCCATGCTGTTGCTGCTGCTGTCGGTGCCGATCTTCATGGTCTTCGGTCTCGGCAGTGCCACGGTTGCCATCTGGGGCATGAACCTGCCATGGTCGACGCTGATCCAGGTCTCGTTCGGCTCGATGACCAAGCATGTGCTGATCGCGGTGCCGCTGTTCATCTTCACCGGCATGGTCATGCTGCGCGGGGGCGCCGCCGTCCGGCTGGTGCATTTCGCCACCACGCTGGTCGGCCACTGGCCCGGCGGGTTGGGATTGTCGATGATTCTCGCCATGGGATTTTTCGCCGCCTTTTGCGGCTCGATCCTGGCCGCGATCACCGCCATCGGCACCATCATGATCCCCAAGATGGTCGAACAGGGCTATCCCAAGCCCTTCGTGATCGTGCTGGCGGCGTCGGCGGCGTTCCTGGAATCGCTGATCCCGCCATCGAATGCCGCGATCCTGTTCAGCGCCCTCACCGACGTGCCGGTCTCCCGGACCTTTGCCGCCGGCTTCGTGCCGGGCCTGGTGCTGCTGGTGCTGCTTTCAATCGTGGTCACATGGCGCTGTCGCCACCTGCGCAACGCCGAGCGCGCCATGGCCGGCGAGCGCCTTTCCGCCTTCGTGGCCGCATTGCCCGGATTGTTCACGCCGGTCATCATCCTGGGCGGCATCTATGCCGGGCTGCTCACCCCTTCCGAATCGGCCGCCGTCGCCGGTGTCTGGGCGATCCTGATCGGCATCCTCGTCTACCGTGAACTGACCTTGAGCGGCATCATGGACGCCCTCTACCAGACAGCGCGCATCACTGCGGTGATCTTCGCCATCATCGCCATGGCAACATTCCTCAGCGTGGTGTTGACCTACAGCCAGGCCCCGCAGAAGATCATTGCCTATTTCACCGAGATGGGCGGCACCCCTCTGGCCTTCTGGCTGGCGGTGGCGGTCATCTGCCTGATCCTCGGCACCTTCATCGAGATCGTCCCGGTATTCTACCTCACGGTGCCGATATTTGCCGCTCTGGCATTGTCGCTCGGCCTTGACATCCTTCATCTCTACATCGTCTTCGTGGCCTTCGCAGGGATCGGCATGATCACGCCTCCGGTCTGCGTCGGCATCTACACGGCCGCCGGCGTCGCCGGTGAAAGCCCGGAAAAGGCGTTCCGGGAAGTGCCGCTTTTCGTGATCGTGGGCATCATCTTCGGCGGGCTGATGATCGTCTTCCCGCAGGCTGCGACCTGGCTGCCGACTATGCTGAACTAGACTTCTCGCCAAGTGCCTCGATCTGCCGGACCCGGTCCTGCACCTGTCGGGCAAAAAGATCGACGAACCGGAGTGCCTGGCGTGACAACTGTTCCCGGCCGGCCGCGATCACGGTCACGAAATAGGTGAGCGATTGCCGGACCGGACGGAAGACCACGCCTCCCATGCGCACCGCCTGTTCGACCGAGAACGGGTCGGCGATGGCCAGCACCGACGCCTCGCGCACCAGCGCCGCCGCCAGCGGCATGTTGGCCACCGACAGCCGGGACCGGCTGCGCAGCTTTTCGGACAGGTGGCTGTCGATCGACATCATGGTGTCGGGGTAGCTGCCACCGAAGGTAACGAAAGTCTCGGTCTCGGCAAGCTCTTCGAGATCGACTGGCCCGTGCATACCAGCCAGCCGGTGCTCCTCGGGGAGGAGGCACACATAGGGTGCAGAGGTCTGGAACAGGATTTCAACGCCGGCATAGTCCGGCTCCCGGCCGACAATGCCAAGATCGATCTGTCGCATCTGCACGGCGTCGACAATGGCCGGGGTGTTCCTGGACTGGATGACGAACTCGATGTCGGGAAGTTCGCGATACAGGCGGCCGACGGTGACCGGCAACTCGATGGTGGCGATGGACTGGATGGTGCCGATGGACACCGTGCCGCCATGCGAGGTCCGGATCGACCGCGCCAGATCCTGCAATCGCTCGATACCGATAAACAGGCCTTCGACCCCCCGATGGAATTTACGCCCCTCGGCGGTCGGTGCAATGCCGCGCCCGACCCGCGCGAAAAGCGGGAAGCCGGCCGAATGTTCAAGATCGGCGATCAGGCGACTGACACTGGGTTGCGAGATATGCATCATCTTCGCCGCCTCGGTGATCGATCCGCAACGGATGGTCGCCCGAAATGCCTCCAACTGGCGCTGGTTCACATTCCCCACTCATTTGCCAATACCCGGTGTGCACCCTATCGCATAAGCAGTTGCTATGTATAGATCGGGAATTTCCATACTCTTGCCAAATGAATTCACACGGCTGGTGCCGCGACGGCCCGGCCTTCGAGGAGGTCGGTGCGGTCACCGTCCACGACCTGGTCACCAGGCAGACCTCCTGCAGCACCTTCCACTCCTCGGCCGAATGGACGCTGAACGAGGAGCGTGACCGCTATACCTCCGATATCGGGCTCCCGCCCTGCCGGGGCCGGCCCGACGAGCAGGTAGTGGCACCGGACCCGTGGCGGGTGGCGAGCAACACCTGCCGCAAGCACGTCTTGAAGTCAGCAAATGGCGAGACCTGGAGCGGGCCGCCTGACGGCCACGATCCGTACGACGGATGGCACACCGCCAATGAAAGGCCGTACAACCACCGGCCAGCAAGGTAACAGACCGGAGCGCAACATACGTCTCGTGACACCCGGGACGGGGATTCCATGTTCCTGGAAAGCTTGTGTTGTCCACCACTGGCTGCCATATTGAAGGGGAACAGCCGGAATGAGCAACAATGGAAAAGAGCGGCAGGGTTACCGTCCGGATCGAGCCGGAACTGCGATCGGAGATTGAGGAGTTCATCCGGGCCGAGATTCAGTAGGGACGGGAGATGACGCTGGCTGCCTTCATCCGCATGGCGGTGCGGCGACAGGCCCGCGAAGAGAAACGGAGACTGAATTCGGTGAGCCGGTCATGACCGGGAACACGACCACCGGCCTGATCCCTGCCGCCATGATGGCCAGCCTGCTGGCCTCGCCGGCGGCCGCCAACAAGCTGCTGAACGAGAGCTGGTTCGAGAAAGCGTCCGCCGGCGACATCCGGGAAGCGGTTGCCGAGGGTGCCGGCATTCACGCCACGCACCGGAGCGTTGGTTCACGCCGCTGATGGAACTCGCTCAACAGAATGGTCTGGTGGCGATTGAGACGCTGATGGAGGCCGGTGGCGATCCGAAAAAACCGGCAGGTCAGGCAAACCGGTGGTGTGACACTGCGCTACGCGGTGAGCGGCAAGGCGGTGGTGGTGATCGACTACGGCACCAGCGTGAAGACAACCAGCGATAACGGCAGCACGCCGCTCCACTTGGCCGCCCAGGATTCCCGAACCGAAGCCATGAAGGAATTGATCCGGCGCGGTGCCGGCATCAACCCTCCCGACCAGGCTGGCGATGCCCCCTGCGACGGCTGGCCGCCTTCCTTCACCGACGATCGGCGCCGGCATTACGAACGGTCGGGATTTCGGACCATGGACATCCATGACATGGCGAGGGCGATCGACATCGAGCCGCCCTGCAGGGTGTCACATCAATCTGGCCTGAACCACCGGTTTTGTTCCACATTCCCTTCCATCCATGTCTCCAGCGGATCGGGTGCCAGACAGGACAGGCATTCTTCTCCGAGTAGCCCCTGTTCCAGCTGCAGCGAACGCGATCGCTGCTGCCACGTGCAATCCATTCGTTTTGCCCGAAAGTGATCTGCTGATGGCCCGCGGCAGGAATGGGTGGCCCGCGCGACTTCCACTCGCCGGGCCACGGACGACCAGTTCAGTCAGGATTCGAAACAGGCCTGACCGCCGAGGAACACGTCAGCCGCAAGGAGTGGAAGAACGCAGGCTTCTCCGCCTGCCTGATGGGTCGCTCCGAATGAGCTTGCCGGCTGATGCGGCTCGGGACCCATCAGCGCAAGACGCCGATTCCCATGCCACGACCGGCTTGCCCTTCCCTATTCCGGCAAGGGTTCACCGTGCCGCGGCGAGCTGCCGGTGCCGATTGTCACCCACCGGATCAGCGATGACCTTCCGGCGACGCCTGCTGTCGCACTGCGCGTGAATGAAGAGCCGTCTCATGCCGGAGGGCATGATCCTGGTCGCGGATATCCGGTGCCGGCCAGCCGGGCTCGAGGGCCTTGATTCGTGCATCTGTCAGTCGTACTGTCGTCATCGTATTCACCCTGCATCCGGTTGCATATGCGGGAACACCGGGCCGGAAGGCCTGCCGCTTCTGCGGATCGAGGACGAAAAAGAGACGCTATATCATGGTGTTATAACCGAAGGTGCGTGTGATGGTGTATGGCGCCGAGGACGACATCGACGCCGTGATCGGGAAGCCGTTGGAGGAAGGACGAGCCATGGAGAATTGCCGCTCCGGATATGCGTCACCGCAGGCTGCGATGCGTGCCCCGCGCGAGAAACTGCTCTACTCGATTGCGATCTATACCGGGACGGGGATCCAGAAGCCCGACTACCTGGCGACGGTTGATGCCGATCCCGACAGCCCGACCTACAGCCAGGTCATTCACCGGCTCGAGATGCCGGGGATCGGCGACGAGTTGCATCACATGGGCTGGAACGCCTGTTCATCCTGCCATGACGATCCCTCCATGTCTCGCCGATACCTGCTGGTGCCGGGAGTGCGCTCCAACAACATCCATGTCGTCGACACCGCCTCGGACCCGCGCGCGCCGAGGCTGCACAAGGTCATCGACGGGGCCGAGATCAAGTCGAAGACCAACCTCAGCGGCCCGCACACCGTGCACTGCCTGGGCAGCGAGATCATCATCTCGATGCTGGGCGACGCCCGGGGAGAGGCCCCCGGCGGTTACCTGCATCTGAACCGGGAATTCGAGATCGTCGGCCGCTGGGAGAATTCCATGGGCGATATCCCCTTCGGCTACGATTTCTGGTACCAGCCACGCCACAACGTGATGGTCTCGTCCGAATGGGCCGCACCCAACACCTTCATGCCGGGCTTCGACCTGGAAGAGGTCGGCCACCTGAAATACGGCCGCCGCCTGCATGTGTGGGATTTCGAGAAACGCCGGCCGGTCGAGACCATGTATCTCGGCGAGGACGGGCTGATCCCGCTCGAGGTCAAGTTCCTGCATGATCCGGACAGCATGCATGGCTATTGCGGGGCCGCATTGTCCTCGAATGTCATCCATTTCTGGAAATCCGAAGCCGGAAAGTGGGAATGGGAAAAGGTCGTCGACGTCGACAACGAACCGCATCCCGAATGGCCGATCCCGGTGCCGGGAATCATGTCGGCGATCCTCGTCTCCATGGATGACCGCTACCTCTATCTCAACAACTGGCTCCATGGCGACATGCGCCAATACGACATCACCGACCCGCATCACCCGAAACTGACCGGTCAGATCTGGATGGGGGGCCTGCTGGGCCGCGCCCCCGAGGTCAATGGCGTCAAGATGGCCGGCGGGCCGCAGATGTTCCAGCTCAGCCTCGATGGCCGGCGCCTCTATGTCACCACCTCGCTGTTCTCGACCTGGGACAACCAGTTCTACCCGGAGATCCGCCAGCAGGGCGGCATCATGGTGATGATCGATTGTGACCCCGAAAATGGCGGCATGTCGATCAACCCGGATTTCATCGTCGATTTCGGGGCGGAGCCGAACGGCCCCTCCCGGTGCCACGAAACCCGCTACCCGGGCGGAGATTGCACGAGCGACATATGGCTTTGAGAGTGGTGAGGCTGGCCAATCGCGACAACGCCACCTTCCGCGTCGACGAGCGTCGGCCGCTCCTGGACAGCCTGCGCGAGCAGGGGGTCGATCTGCCCTATGGGTGCAAGTATGGCGGCTGCATCACCTGCGCCGCCAGGCTGACCGCTGGCCAGGTCGACCAGCGCCGCCAGGTGGCGCTCAACAACCGGCAGATCAACCAGGGCTACATCATCCTCTGCGTCGCCCGCCCGCTGTCGGACATCACGCTGGAGATCGGGGTCGACAGCCATGGTGAGCTCTATCGAAACCCGTTTCTCGACCCGCTCGAGCCCCATGAACTCAAGGCGGGAATCGCCACGCCGAAGGAGATCTGACACATGCCCGAGGCGGATGTCGATCGCATCTACGACTATGCACCGGAGTACCTGGCCGAAATCCTCAGGACGACACGGACCATTGCCATGGTCGGGGCCAGCGCCGACAAGACCAAGTTCAGCTATGGCGTGCTGCGGGTGCTGCACGAGACCGGCTACGAGATGCTGCCGGTGAATCCGAATCCGAAAATCACCGAGATCCGCGGCATCAGGGTGTATGAATCGCTGTTCGACATCGATCGACCGGTCGACATGGTCGAGGTCTTCCGCCCCAGCGAGGAATTCTACGGCATTGCCGAACAGGCAATCGCCATCGGTGCCAGAGTGCTGTGGGGGCAGATCGGTGTCCATGATGTCAGGGCAGCCAGGCTCGCCGAGGAAGCCGGTCTCAAGGTGGTGATGAACCGCTGCCCCAAGATCGAGCTGTTCCGACCCTTCTGGAAGCCCCGGCTCGACCTGGAGATCTGACAATGCAGTCACCGGGTGCTGCAGACCAGGCGAAGGAGGCAGCGAATGATCGTGCCGGAGCGAGGCGGCGGCGGACCAACTGACCGGAGTGACGAATGAACATCCCGCGACGGGGCCGTGACATGTCAGGCGATTGGAGGGGCAAATGAACATACCCGGGCGAGGCCTCCTGACCAGCACCCATTGGGGCACCTACCGAGTCGAGGTGGCCGATGGGCGGGTGACCGCCCTCAGGGGCTTCGAGGAGGATCCAGATCCGTCGCCGATCGGGCCGGGAATCGTCGATGTGCTCGACGGCCCGACCCGGGTCATGACACCGATGGTGCGCAGGGGATGGCTGGAGAACGAGCCAGGCAAGACCGGCGAGAAGCGCGGCCGGGACAGCTTCGTCGAGCTGGGCTGGGATGAGACCAACCGGCTGGTGGCCGACGAGTTGAATCGGATCCGGCAAGCCCATGGCAACCGGTCGATCTATGCCGGCTCCTATGGCTGGGCCTCCGCCGGGCGTTTCCACCACGCCCAGAGCCAGCTCAAGCGGTTTCTCAATTGCATCGGCGGCTTCACCGGATCGAGGAACACCTATTCATTTGCCGCCGCCGAGGTGCTGGTTCCGCACGTGCTGGGCACGTTCCGGGGCCATCTGGACACGACCACGAGCTGGGAGTCGATCGCGTCCGATTGCGAATTGTTCGTGGCCTTCGGCGGCGTTCCCCTGAAGAACGGCCAGATCAGCCAGGGCGGCACCGGCGCCCATGTGCAGAAGGCAGGCTTGCTGGCCGCGCATGCGGCAGGCGTGGAATTCGTCAACATCTCTCCGCTGCGCTCCGATATTCCGGATCAGGTCGGCGCCGACTGGCTGGCCATCCGGCCGAATGCGGATGTGGCGTTGATGCTGGGGCTGGCGCATGCACTCCTGGAGGAGAATCTGCACGACCGGGAGTTTCTTGATCGCTACACCACGGGGTTCGAGCGGTTTGCCGCCTATTTGGCCGGCGAGGATGACGGGGTGGCGAAGACACCCGAATGGGCGTCGGGACTCTGCGATCTGCCGGCCGGCGCGATCAGCCGGCTTGCCCGGCGCATGGCCGGGCGTCGCACCATGATCTCGGTCGCCTGGGCCCTGACCAGGCAGGATCACGGCGAGCAGCCCTTCTGGGCTGCCATCGCGCTGGCATCGATGCTCGGCCAGATCGGCCTGCCGGGAGGCGGGCTGGGATTCGGCTATTCGGCGATGAACTATACCGGGCTGACACGCCAGCTGATCAACTGGGCATCAATGCCGACCGGCGACAACCCGGTCGAGGATTTCATCCCGGTTGCCCGGGTCACCGACATGCTGGAGAAGCCGGGCGAACGGTTCGACTATGCAGGGCGCTCCCTCACCTACCCCGATATCCGGCTGGTCTGGTGGGCGGGCGGCAACCCGTTTCACCACCACCAGGATCTGAATCGGCTGCGCCGGGCCTGGGCCCGCCCGGAGACCATCATCGTCAATGACTGGTGCTGGAACCCGCTGGCCAGACATGCCGATATCGTGCTGCCCTGCACCACGACGCTCGAGAGGAGTGACATCGCGCTGTCGCCCAAGGATCCCTACCAGGTGGTCATGGACCAGGCCATCGCACCGGTCGGCCAGGCACGCGACGACCACGAGATCCTGCGTGGCATTGCCGCCGAGTTGGGGGTGGAGGATGAATTTACCGGCGGCCGCAGCCCGGAGGAATGGCTGCGCTGGATCTGGGACACCTCACGTCAGCAGGCGGCAGCGGAGGATGTCGACCTGCCCGATTGGGACAGCTTCCGGCGCCAGGGCTGGTGCCGGGTGGCAACGCCGGCGGCACCGACCATCATGATGGAGGAGTTCCGCCGGGACCCGGCAGCCAACCCCCTGGCCACGCCATCGGGCAGGATCGAGATCTATTCGCAAACCATTGCCGGTTTCGGCCTCGATGACTGCCCCGGCCACCCGGTGTGGCAGGAACCGGCCGAGTGGCTGGGCCGTGCAAGGCCGGGCCAGTTGCACATGATTTCCAACCAGCCGGTCAACAAGCTGCACAGCCAACTCGACCACGGTTCGGTCAGCCGCGCCGGACGGCCCGGCGGCGTGGAGCCGGTGACCATGCATCCCGACGATGCGGCCGCCCGCGGCCTGACGAACGGCCAGATCGTGCGCATCTTCAATACCCGTGGCGCCTGCCTCGCCGAGTTGCGTCTCGACGACGCCATCCGGCCCGGCATCGTCCAGATCGCCACCGGCGCCTGGTATGATCCGGATGGCGATACCTGCCGCCGCGGCAACCCCAACACGCTCTCGCTGGACAAGGGAACCTCGAAGCTGGCCCAGGGACCCATCGCCCAAACCTGCCTGGTCGAAATCGCCGCCGCCTGACAGGGCGCCAGCGCGCACCTGCCCCGACCCCGATCGCACCTCTCGTGGCGACCGGAGCCTCGCCGGTTCCTACCCGATCGCCACCCGGTTCTCCGGCAGTCCGGCCATATCGGTGCGGATGGCCCAGAGGGAGCCGGCCAGCCTGTCGCCGGGTTTTCGCAACGCCGAGGCCGAGGTGATGTAGAGCGTCGTCAGATCAGGCCCGCCAAAAGTGGCGGTCGTGATGTTGTGAACGGGCATCTCGATGGCCTCACGCAATGTACCGTCAGCGGCAATCCGCAGGATGGCCCCACCGAAGAACCGGCAGTTCCAGAGGTCTCCATCGCTGTCCATCGCCGACCCGTCGGGAAGCCCGCGCGCATCGGCGCCGAAGAAGACCCGCCGGTTGCCGATTCCATCAGCGGCAACGTCGAAGGCGTAGATTTCGTTGGCCAGCGTGTCGGCGGTATAGAAGGTGGCGCCATCGGGACTCCAGCACAGCGTGTTGGAAATGCCCAGCCCATCCATGTGGATGCTCGCCGACCCGTCGGGCGCGATTCGGTAGAGGACACCGTCGGTGCCCCCGGCTTCGCCGGCCTCGCCATCGGGCAGGACATTGTTCCGCATCGAGCCAACCCAGAAATTGCCGTCGGGGTCGGCGCGCCCATCGTTCAGGCGCACATCGGGCGAGCCGGGAAGGACAAACCCGTGATCGGCACGCCGGTCGGTCGCCGGCCACCACCAGATCAGCCTGGAGCCGAGCGCAACCAGCAGGCGTCCCTCTTCGGTGGTCAGCGACAATGCGACCACCGGTTCGTCGAAGAACCAGCTCTCGACGGCACCGGTTTCGGGGTGCAGGCGGTGAACCAGGAAACGGTTGATGTCGGTCCAGTAGACAGCACCGTCCTCGGCGCACCAGACCGCGCCTTCTCCGCACACATCCCCCGCAGGGGCAACACATTGGATGTCGTAAGTCATGAAACCTCTCAGATCCTGATACCGCCGGTCTTCAGACCGGCAATGATGCTGCCGGTAGCCGGCATGAGCGGAATGAGCGCCGCCTGCAGCGAATGATACAGATCCGGCTTGCCGAACCAGGGGTCGGTTACCGGCACCAGGTCATGGTTCAGCTGGTGATGCCAGGAGCCCAGTTCGCGGTCGACCAGATGCGCCTCGCACCAATCCCAGACCCGGCGGTACCAGGCCTCGTAGAATTCACCACCGACATGTTCGCCCAACCAATAGGCGGCGCCGATTCCCTCGGTGCATGGCCACCAGTAGCGGTCACGGTCCACCGGCTTGCCGTCCCATCCCACCGTGAAATAGAACCCGCCGCCATTGCTGTCCCAGCCTTCTTCCGTGGCCAGGCGAAACATGCTGGTGGCGGCGTCTTTCATCCAGTCATGCCGGTTTCCGCCGGCAACCCGGAGTTGCAACAGCAGCCTGGACCACTCCAGCCAATGCCCGATTGTCGAGCCAAAGGGGCGGAAGACATCGCGGTCGTAGTCGAAATCGATCGACCAGTCGGACATGAAGTGTTCGGGAAGGCGCCAGTTGTTGCCGGCGGTGATATCCCGGATCAGCAGGGTTGCGATCCTCTCCGCCTTCCGGAGGTATTCGCTGTCGCCGGTGACCTCATGGGCGGCCATCAGCGCCTCGGTCAGGTGCATGTTCGAGTTTTGCCCTCGATAGGTCTCCACCGGCGTCCAGTTCTCGTGGAAGTCCTCGTGGATTGCACCATGCCCCTCTTCCCAGAACCGGTTGAACAGGATGTCGGTGATGTCCTCCAGAAGCCTGTCGGCGTCGGGATGCCCGACCGCCTTGGCACTGGCGGCAGCCAGCAAGGTGAAGGAATGGCCATAGGCCACCTTGGCGCTGCTGGTCGGACCGTCGTGACCGGTCGCCCAATGATAGCCGCCATGCACCTGGTCGCGATGCCCCTTCCACATGAACTCGACGCCATGGTCCACGAGCCGGGACGATCCCGGCCTGCCCATCAGGCATCCAATGGCGAAGCAGTAGATGATGCGCGTGGTGTTGAAGAGGTTTCGGGTTGGCACCGGTGCCGGCGGCCAGCCCGTCGGCAGTGGTTCACCCCGGTCATCCAGGTCGAAAAACCCGCCGCGAGGGTCGATCGAGCCCGCCTGGTAAAAGTCAAACAGCCGGTTCGCCTCGCCAATCAGCCAGTGCCGGTGACTCGACTGGTCGATCCAGCGCGGCCCCTGGACCGTGTTCTCATCCTCGTGATCCGACATGTCTGGACCCTCCTTCCTGCGGAATTGCCTGCTGTACTCCTGGTTCGGGCAAATGCAATGGTGGCACCATCACCGTCTCCAGCGCCTCCCTGATCAATCGCACGTTGCGCTCGATGTCCACCTGGTCATCGGCAAGGGATACCACGCTGACGGCAGCGACCGCCCGGTCACCGCTCAACACGGCGACGGCGACGGCAACAAGGCCCTCGACATTTTCCTCGTTGTCCACGCCGTAGCCAAGCTCCAGCGCGTCGCATATGCATCTCCATTCCTCGTCCAATTCTCCGGGCGCATTGGGTGTGCGCCGGACCAACGCCTTCTCGAACCGCGCCCGGAACACGTCATAGGTCGGGAACTCATGTGCGATCATGGCCCGGCCCATGGCGGTCGTCAGCGCCGGCAGGCGCATGCCCACCCGGGTGCCTGGCTGGATTGCCTTGTCGGACTCGATCTTCTCGACATACAGGATTTCGTGCCCGTCGAGCACCGAGATATGGCAGACTTCGTTGATCTGTTCGGCCAGGCGCTGCACCGCCGGACGCAATGTCGACCGGATGTCAATCGAAGCCAGATAGGTCTGCGAAAGCTGTCCAAGCATCGAGCCCAGGCGATAGAATCCTGTCGATGGCGACTGTTCGACGAAATTCCTGAAGCGCAGCGCCGAAAGCGTGACATGCAGGCTCGACTTGTTCAACTCGAGACGATGGGCAATCTTGTTGAGCGGCAGACCTGCAGGACCCGCATCGGCCAGTGTCAGCAATGCCCGTAACGCCTTGTCGACGCTGGGCATGGTTGTCCCGGCCGATTTCCTGCCAGCATCGGCGCGGGCCTCACTCCAGTATTCACCCGGCACGCACTGTCCTTCCATGCTGCCTGCACCGCCGCCGAACCGCCATCATCACCACCCCTGCCGCAGCCCCCGCTCCATCACGCCGGCAGGCAGGCCTTGGTGGTGTCGGCCGCGGCTTGACCCCGATCTTGACCGATGTTAGTTTAATAATGTCAAACGACGTTTGTCAATATCAAGTGCCACGCTGCTGGAGGGACAACAATGACCGCATTGAGCGGCAGTATCATCGTGACGGGCGCGGCCTCGGGAATTGGGCGTGCCTCGGCATTGCATTTTGCCGAGCTGGGCGCCGACGTGTTTGGCGTGGACCGCAATGCCGCCGGCCTGGCAAGCCTGCCAGGCATCGTGACCGCCATCGAGGCCGACATCACCAAATCTGGAGAATGCCTGAAGGCCGTCGAGGCAGCCTCGTCGCCCGGACCGCTGAAGGGCGTCTTCAATTGCGCCGGGCAGGAATTGCACGGCACCGTCGTGACCATGTCCGAGGATGAATTCGACCGGGTGATCGACATCAACCTCAAGGCCATTTTCCTGATGTGCAAGCATGCGGTGCCGGTCATGGAAGCGGCAGGCGGCGGGTCGATCGTCAACATGTCCTCGATCCAGGCCCAGGCCACGCAACAGGATGTGGCCGCCTATGCCGCCAGCAAGGGAGCGGTGATTTCCATGACCCGCGTCATGGCGCTCGACCATGGCCACAGCAACATTCGCGTCAACGCCATCTGTCCCGGCACCATCCTCACCCCGCTGGTCGAAGCGAATGCCCGGCACTTCCGTCCCGACGCACCCGAGGAACAATTGGCCGAGTGGGGACGACTGCACGCGCTGAACCGGGTGGGGCTGCCCGAGGAAGTCGCCAGGTTTGCCGCGTTCCTGCTGAGCGACGACGCCTCCTTCATCACCGGCTCGCACCATCTCATCGATGGCGGTCTGCTGGCCTCATTCTGAACATCAATGATGGCCTGCCGACCTCGTCGTGAGCATCGGTGATGGTCTGCCAGCCCCGTTCTGAACCCGGCACCGCCAGACATTCTTGCTGCCACAGAAGGAGCACCCCATGCAACCCGAACTGAGCCGGGACGGAAATTTGCCGGATTTCGACACCCTGGCGCTCGAGACCTACTCGGCGGTCTTCTCCGACATCTGCGACGCCATCGGCTTGCGCCACCAGACCCTGGAGCCTGGTGCCCGGCATGTGGCAGGGCCGGATGGCGTTCTGATCGGCCTCGCACGCACGGCAATTTCTGAGCCGGTGGAGGAGATTCCCGAACGTCCCTATGGGGGCGAGATCGACTTCGTGGATTCACTGGCCAGGAACGATCTGGCAGTGGTCGATTGCTCTGGCGCACCGGCGGCAGCCTGGGGCGAGCTGTTTTCCACCGCATCGGTCGGCCGTGGCGCCCGCGGCGCCCTGATCGACGGGCTGGTCCGCGATGTTGCCAAGATCGACAAGTTGAACCGGTTCCCGGTATACGCCCGCGGCGCCCGGCCCACTGATGCGCTTGGCCGGGTGGCGATCCGCGAACGGGATGTCCCGGTCTGCGTCTACGGGCAAACCATTCACCCGGGCGACCTGGTGGTTTGCGACCATGACGGCGTGACCGTTGTGCCAGCGGAACACATCGCCGAAATCGTCCCGCGCGCCCTGGAAAAGGCCCGGATTGAATCATCGGCACGCCAACTCCTGCTCGACGGCGGATACCTGGGCGAGGTGTGGGAAGAATTCCGGGTGCTCTGAATTCGCGCCCGACCACGGACCTGCCCAGGCGCTGTCGGCAACCCCGGCGATCCGGAGGATCGCAAATCCTCCTTCCCATGCATTGCTCTTGCCAGCCGGTTCAGCCGCAGGCTGTCGGGCCGATGCGGGGCTGATCGGGGGCCGGCATGCCGGTTGCATCAGTCCCGTCCGGTTCTCATGGCGGGGTGGCGCCAGGCCCGCCTGGAATGCGCCGGAGGCTGGCATGTCGTGCGATCATGCCTCCCATCGCAACGATGCTGCGACGTGGCCCCGAGGCCGGAAGACTGCAGCGTCCGAACTTCCATTCAGAAAGTCATTGTGCAAGAATTACTCATCTGGTAGAATATTTGCACGAACAGGTTTCGGCTGGTGGTAGGCGTTCTTCAAGGACGCAGGGGGAGGTCGCCAATGGACAGCAACCGGGTTCGAATGTGACTGGCGCATTCCCGACCTCGTGGGCAGTGAATGATGCCGCGGCCATGGCGACGGCGCGCGGGGGTCGGTCCTCGGGCAGCGGGGCGGCAATTCCTGCCTGGACACCCCAGGGGTGTTCAATCCTGCCGGCGGCCTGCCTGCCGGCGATTCGGGGTCAGGTTTTGCCCGGCCGTTCGATTGAGGCTGTCGGGAGATGAGGCCGCTGCATGAGTCCGGGTCAGGCCGGCAGGCCGAACGGCCGAATGATGGCTGGATTGCCGAGTGCCAGGCGCTGGCAACCGGGATCCGGAAGCGGGTGCTCAGCCATACCGTGACCCATGGCGGCTATTTGAGCCAGGCCTGTTCGTCGGCCGAGATCTTTGCCTATCTCTACGGACGGGGAATGAATCTGGGGCCGGGCGTAGGTCCCCTTGTTCCACCGCCATTCGCCGGTGCGCCGTCGAGACACAATGCCGGGCACACCAGTGGAATGCTCTACAATGGCCGGCGGGCACCGGACCGGGATCGCTTCTTCCTGTCGCCATCCCACTATGCACTCACGCTGTACGCGGCGCTGATCGGAAGCGGTCGGCTTGATGAAAACGGCCTGGAACAGTTCAATACCGACGGGTCCACGGTCGAGATGATCGGCGGCGAACACTCCCCGGGGCACGAGACCAATGGCGGCAGTTTCGGCCAGACCATCAGCCAGGCCGCCGGCGTTGCCTGGGCACGGCGTCGCAAGGGGGACACCGGCCGGGTCTGGATATTCCTGTCCGACGGCGAGTGCCAGGAAGGCCAGATATGGGAAGCGATGATGAACATGGCCTTCCAGAAACTGGATAACGTCCACCTGATCGTGGACAATAACGGTCAGCAGGTCGACGGCCGCGTCGAGGAGGTGATGGGGCTGGAGCCGCTGGACGAAAAGTTCGAGGCCTTCGGCGCTGTCGTCGTGCGAGTCGATGGCCACGACCTGATCGCAATCGACGAGGCCTGCCAGACTCCACATGCCGGCAAGCCGCTGGTGGTGATTGCCGACACGCAGCCCACCCGGGGGCTGAAGCTGCTTGAGGAACGGTATCCCCACCTGCATTACGTCCGCTTCAGGAGCGACGCCGAGCAGCAGCGATACGCCGACGCCCTCGGGGAAATGGTCTAGGTCATGGATTTCCTGAACCGCGTTCACGCCAGATCGCTCCTTGCCTGGGGACAGGCCCATCCCGAAGCCATCGTCCTGTCGGGCGACCTGACCGCCTCCTGCGAGGCCGACGAATTCCGCGAGGCCTGCCCGGACCAGTTCGTCTCCATGGGGCTGGCGGAACAGAACATGATGAGCTTCGCAGCCGGCCTGGCCCGCGAGGGATTGCGCCCGCTCGTGCATACCTTCTCGGTCTTCATCTATCGCCGGGCGCTGGACCAGATCGAGATGTCGATTGCCTATCCGAACCTGCCGGTGCGGATATTCGGCTTCCTTCCCGGGGTGACGACCCCGGGTGGAGCCAGCCACCAGGCAACCAACGATATCGCGGTCCTGCGGTCGCTGCCGAACATGACAATCCTTGAGACCGGGGATGCCACGGATGTCGAATCGATGCTGCCGGTTGCCGACTCCATTGATGGACCGGTGTATTGCCGCATGCTCAGGGGAGCCTTGCCGCGCCTCTTCCCGAAGACCGACCCCGTGCGGCTGGGCAAGGCCCGGATGCTCGGCGATGGCAGCGATATCGCACTCCTGACCTCGGGCATCTGCACGGAGGAGGCAATGCGCGCCGCCGACGCACTTCGCCGGAAGGGCGTGGGCATTCGGCATCTTCACCTGACCACGCTCAAGCCGTTTGACGATTCAACGGTGATGGAGGCTTGCGCCGCCGCCAGCCTGGGCGTCATCACCATGGAAAACCACCTTCGCAATGGCGGCATGGGAAGCGCCGTGGCCGAGTTGATTGCCGAGCAGCGCATCGATACCCGCCTCCTGCGCATCGGCATCGATGACACCTACATGCAGGGTGCCAGCAGGGACTACCTTATGAGACGCTACGGCATGGATGTGCCGACGCTGGTGCGGGCGGTCGAGGAGTTGGCCGGGCAGCGACTTGACATCTCCAGGGATGACATCAGCGTCGCCCGAACCGACGGTTTTGTCGGCGCGAGACAGCAGGAGGCCCTGTGAATGGTGATCATGGTCGAAACCGACCCGCACGACACCGACAGGCATTGCCTCCCGGTCGATGCGTTGCAGGCCTCCGGCGCCGGAGGCGCCACTCCCGCCGACCGGACCGGTTGCGGCACGGTGTTCCGGGAGCACATGCATCCCTCCAGACCCGCCTGCGGCTTGCGGCGGGAAGGCTGAGGAGAGGACGGGGCATGGCCAACTACCTGCTGGGGATAGATATCGGCTCCTATGAATCGAAGGGAGTGCTGGCCGACCCGGATGGCAGGATCGTTGCCCAGCATGTCATTCGGCACAAGCTGGAGTTCAAGGGGCGCGGGCAGGTCGAACACGATGCCGAGGCAATCTGGTGGGGCGAGTTCTGCCAGATCGCACGGGTGCTGTCTTCCGGGGTGAGTCCGTCGGAGATCCGCGGCGTCGGCGTCTCCTGCGTGTTTTCCATGCTGCCGATCGACGCAGCAAACAATCCCCTTCGTCCCGGCGGTATCATGTACGGAATCGACACCAGGTCGGAGGCCGAAATCGCCGCGGTCAATGCGCGTTTCGGCGAGGAGGCCATATTCGAGGCCGCCGGCAACACGCTCAGTACCCAATCCATGGGGCCGAAGATCGAATGGCTGAAGACCAACGAGCCCGAGATCCACCGGCAAGCCGCAGCGTTCATCCATGGGGCCGGGTTCATCGTCGCCCGATTGACCGGCAACCGGGCCATGAGCCATTTCGATGCCGCCTTCTACGCCCCGCTCTATGACCTGGCGGCACAGTCATGGAATGCCGGCATGTGCAGCGGTATCTGCGAGCCGGACCAGCTGCCCGAACTCAAATGGACCTGCGATGTGGCTGGCGAGGTGAGCGCGGCAGGAGCCGAAGCCACCGGCCTGGCCAAGGGCACCCTGGTGACGGTGGGCGTTTCCGATGCGGCGGCGGAGGCGCTTTCGATCGGCGTCGAGGCGCCCGGCAGCATGATGATGATGTACGGCTCGGCCGCGTGGATGACGCTGATCACCGACCAGACCCTGCGTGACCGGGCCCTGTGGTCGACGCCCTTCCTCTTTCCGGGAACCTACTGTCTCCATGCCGGCATCCTGACCAGCGGCTCATTGACCCGCTGGATGCGTGACCTGATGGGTCGCGACATCGTCCGGCAGGATGGTGCCGGCAGCAACAAGGCCTACCAGGCGATGTCCGAGGAGGCGGCTTCCATACCGCCCGGCTCCGATGGGGTGCTGGTTCTGCCCTACTTTGCCGGTGCCTCGGCGCCGGTCCACAATCCGAGGGCCCGCGGCATCATCTTCGGACTCGACGCAAGTCACGGCCGAGGTCACCTCTATCGTGCTGCGCTCGAGGGGGTGAGTTGCGGGATTGCCCATTGCCTCGATACCATGCGTGAGGCGGGCGCAGAGGTGGCGCGCATGACCGCGGTCGGCGGCGGTACCAGGAACCGCAACTGGCTGCAGATCGTGTCCGATATCTCCCGGGTGCCACAGGATATCTGCCAGACCACCATCGGTGCCTCCTATGGCGACGCATTCCTGGCGGGGCTGGCGAGCGGATTGATCGGGACACGCCGGCAGATCGCCGACTGGATCTCGATGAGCGGGGAAATCCTGCCCGATCCGGGAGTTCGGGAGACCTATCGGCATCTGCAGGAAAGATACCACGAGCTCTACCGGAGTACCGTCCATCTACTTTAGGATCAAACCAGGCAAAGTCATGATTCACATGCCCAGGCACGACAGCAATCTGCGCCCGAAGACGGGGCCCGATACCGGGTGTGGCCTGCCCCGGTGCGGTCGGCTCGAGCCTGTATCCCGGATGACAATCCTTGTTCCCGCGTGCGCAAGCCGGCGCGGAGTTTCGTCCCGTGCAGTCGGCCGGCAGTCGGCCGCACGCCTTTTCCCAGGAGGACCGCAATGACCTCGAACGAAATCACCGGGCATGATTCCCGACCGAAGGACCTCATCCAGAGGATCAGGGAGGCAGGCAGCGCCATAAACACGGTCGTGATTCCAACGATATTGTGCGTCATCCTGCTCTCGCTGTTTTCGGACAAGTTCTTCACCGTCGAGAACCAGCTGAACATCCTGCGCTCGGCCGCGGTTGCGATGATCGTCGGCGTGGGCCAGGTATTCGTGATTTCGGCACGGCAGATCGATCTGAGTGTCGGATCGGTCATGGGCCTGGTCGCCTGCCTGACCGGGTTCCTCGTGTTTGACGGCGTTCCCGTCATTCTCTGCTTTGCCTTCGCGGTGGTGGTCGGGTTCATGCTCGGCCTGATCAATGGCCTGATCGTCGGATATCTCAAGGTTCCGGCCCTGTTGGGCACGCTCGGCATGCTGGTACTGGTGCGAGGCTCCGTGCAGGAGCTGATGTACGGAACCTACCACGTGCGATTTCCGGCAAATTTCGTCGTTCTCGGCCAGGGCAACACGCTTGGCGTGCCCAACCTGGTCTGGGTAGCCGGCATCGTGGTGATTGTCGGTCATTTCGTGCTGACCAGGCTGGAATACGGCCGGTTCATACTTGCAATCGGCGGCAATGCCGAAGCGGCCCGCATCGCCGGCATCAGGGTGCGCAGATACATCATCATCAGTTTCATCGTTCAGGCCGTCCTGGTCGCCATCGCCGCGTTTCTGCTGATGGGCCGGATGAACAGCGCCCACCCGACACTGGGACAGGGGCTGGAGTTGCACATCATCGCCGGGGTCATCCTGGGTGGAACCAGTCTTTTTGGCGGTGTGGGCAAGGTTTGGGGAATGGCGATCGCCATGTACCTGATTGCCGTGCTGGAAAACGGGCTGCTCCTGGCCGGGGCCAGCTTCTTCTGGCAGCAGATCCTGCTCGGATTCCTGCTGATTACGTCGGTCGCGATCCAGATCTACCGCTCGAAGAGCGGCAAGATCGATACGTGACCTCCCGAACCCATTCATTAACCCAAAGGAGGAAAGAAAATGAATGCTTTAAGAACACTGGTTTGCGGCGCTGCCGCCACCGCGCTGTTGAGCGGGGCTGCTGCTGCAGAAATCGCGGTGTCGTATGTCAGCCCCAGTGCCGACATCACGACCGGCCCCGGACAGACGCTCATTGGCGTGGCCGAGGGGCTCGAGCACCTTGACGGAGATTTCAAGTTCTTCAGTGCGGTTCCACCGGCCCATAACGACCCGGCATCATATGACCGAATCCTGTCGGACCAGGTCGTGCTGGCACCGGAATATCTGATGGTCACGCCGGCAACCAGCATGGATGACATCTATGACCGGTTGAACGAGGTGGCGGCGAAGGGCACCAAGCTCATCGTCTTTGCCCCGCCCATCGGGCTCGAGAAGCATCCGATTGATCCCCTCGCCTACATCATCGTTCCGGAGGACGTGATGGGGCAGATGGCAGGTCGCGATATTTCCGACATGGCCTGTGCCGAGGGACGCGATCCGGTCAATTTGGCAATGTTCCACGGAATTCCAACCAGTGAGATCGGCAAGCTGCGCAGCGCCGGTTTCAGCGAGGCGATCGCTGCCGGCCTTGCCGAATGCGGGATCACGCTGAACGTGGTGCGTGAGGAATTCACCAACTTCAGCCGTGAGCTGGCGTTCAAGACGATTGAACCCGTCATGACCGCACATCCCGAAATCAATGTCGTCTTCGGTGCCAACAGCAACACCGCGCTCGGCATCATGGAGGGTCTGCAGGCCATCGGCAAATCACCGGGCGCCGACAGCATCTGGATCGCCGGACAAGGCGGGCAGCTTGATGAGTTGGCGGCCGTCTGCCGTGGCGAAATCATGACCGTGCCGTTCCGTGATCCGCGCAAGATGTCGGATATCGCACTCGAAGTGGTGCGGCTCGACCTGGCCGGCAAGAGTGACGAGATCCAGCCGGTCTACCAGACGCAGCTCGTTCCGATCACCAATTGCGACCAGATCTTCGAGACGGTGCCGCGGGCGATGCTGGAATCAGACGGGTTCAAGCCGCTGATTCCTGAAGAGATGTGGCAAGAGTAACGCCAGACTAGGAGCGCGCCGGGAATTCCACTCCCGGCGCGTATCCAGGCAAACAGAGGGAGATCACGATGACGCAGCAGGCAGCAATCCCCGCACTTGAGCTCAGGGACGTGACCAAGCATTTCGGGGCCATCAAGGCAGTTGACGGCGTTTCGTTTACCGTCGGGTCCGGCGAATGCGTCGGTCTCGTGGGAGACAACGGCGCCGGCAAATCGACGCTGGTAAAGGTCATCTCCGGGTTTCACCCGCAGACCTCCGGTCAATTGCTCGTCGAAGGGAGGGAGGTGTCGTTTTCGTCACCCACCGATGCCCGCATGAACAGGATCGAAACCGTCTACCAGAATTTGGCGCTGGTCGAGCAGCTGGACGTGGCGGCGAATTTCTTCCTCGGCCGGGAAATCCACACCAGCTGGGGAAAGGCGATCCGCTACCTGGACAAGGCGGCGATGCGTGAACGGGCCCGGGAAGAGCTGAACCGCATCGGCATCTCGATCCCCAGCATGAACTCGATCGTCAGTGAATTGTCCGGCGGGCAACGTCAGAGCATTGCCATCTCCCGAAGCATTTTCTGGGGCAGCAAGTGCCTCGTCCTCGACGAGCCAACGGCGTCGCTAGGCGTCAAGGAGACTGCGAGCGTGGCCGAGCTGATCGAGCGGGTCGTCGCATCCGGCGTCTCCGTTGTCATCGTCGCCCACGACATCGATCTCATCAAGCAGCTCTGCACCAAGATCGTGGTGCTGCGCCAGGGCATCGTCTGGTCGGAACTGGCCGCGTCCGAGGTCTCCGCCGCCGATCTTGTTCATCACATCACCGGAACCCAGCGGGCGGCATGACGCCCGCTTGCAGATGTCAGCACCGACGATCACCCCCTCCCGCCGCCTGAACATTCGCCCCGGGACCGTTGTCGGACCAGGCATGGAGGGCCTGCACGCACAGGCGAACTCGCCGGACGCGTGGGCAGGACGAGCCCTGGCCCGGATGCCCGACCGGTCGGACGTCTCCTCACCCGGCGCTCGGGCAGGACGAGCGGCACGCGGGTTGAGGCCCTTCGGGCACGCCAATTGCCGGTGGCAGGCACTCGCCCGATGGCGACATGTCTTCGGCTTCCGTGGCCGGTCCTGATAATGATATTCGGTGAGGGGAGATGTTCCCGGCTCCGACACCCTCAAACCCCGTAGGGACAGGGCAAGCCATGCCATCAGATCGCGATGAACTTCTGGCCCAGGTGGCCTATGCCTACTACCAGAAAGGAGAAGGGCTGAGCCAGATCGCCAAGTCGATCGGGCGGTCGGTCTCCATGGCTTCGCGCCTGCTGCAGGACGCGCGGGACAAGAATCTTGTCCAGATCCGCATCAACTACCCGATGACCCGCCTCAAGGAACTCGAAGAGCAAATGAAGGACAGCTTCGGAATCGACGAGGCGCATGTCTTTGCCGAGCCATCGCGTATGGATGACAGCGAGCAGCTGTATCGCTACGGCAGTCTTGCCGCCTCCTCCATCGAAAAGACCCTTCGTTCCGCGGAGCTGGTCGGGGTGAGCTGGGGACGGCAGGTCAACGGGATCGTCAACAGCATCTCAACCGACAAGACCCGGGGATCCGGCACGGTGGTGCAGGCCAGCGGCGCATTCGGTGCACTGGGCGATGACCATGATGGCGCCCGCATTACCCAGAGGCTTGCGGAACGACTGGGTTATACCGCCCGGCTGATGCCCTCGCCCCTCATCGTCGACACGGTTCACGTTGCCGAAGTGCTGAGCAATTCCCCATCCATTCTTGCCGTGATGCAGCTCCTGCGCAACGCCGAGGTGATGCTCACGAATGTCGGGGCCCCTTTCACCGAGACGTCCGGCCTGGCGCGTTCAGGCTACCTGACCGACAGGGATCTCGACGAATTGCGGTCAAAGAACGCGGCGGCCGACATCATCGGCTATCATCTCGACCAGCATGGCGAGGTCCTCGACATTGAAGTCAATCGCCGGGTCATAGGAATATCGCCCGAGGCCCTGCGTGACATTCCCAACGTCATCCTCACCGTCACCGGCGCCAAACGCGCCAGGGCAATTCGCGCCGTTCTTCGAGGCCAGTACTGCAACACCCTCCTGACCGATCGAACAACTGCCGAAGCCTTGCTCGCCATTGCCTGAATCACCTTCCCGGTCACGAGCACCGGCATGGTCAACTACCCATATCGTCATCGACAGCATGGATAGCATCGCGCGCCTCCGAACGCTGACGAGAGATGTCCCAACCAATGTTCAACCGGGCTCGGTCAGAGCCGCGCGTTCAGGAATGCCGCCAACATCGGCGCTTATCCTTCCCTCGCAGCGGGCCCTTCGGCAGCAGAGGATCAGGCCACCACCGACCCCCGCCATGCAGGTTCCGGATCGTTTTCTTGTCTTCGCCAACCTGTTTCGAGCCGGGTTGAGCGAACGGCCCGTCCGAAACTCGACAAAGAGGCAACACCCTCAATGGCCCGAAGCAAATGATTGCTGCAGCTCGTCCTCTAGTTCCAGTCCAGCCGGTTCAGCGGCACCTTGAGCACCGGGTTGTCATCCTGCCCACGCGGGATTTTGCCCGCCCGCATGTTCACCTGCAGGGAGGGTATGATGAGCCTGGGCATCGCCAGTTCAGCATCTCGCCTGGTGCGGAAGGCGATGAATTCATCGCGGCTCCTGCCGCTGCCCACATGGATATTGGTGGCCTTTTCCTCGCCCACCGTGGTGGACCATGCGATGTCACGACCATTCGGCCCGTAATCATGACAGACATAGAGGCGCATCTCGTCCGGCAATGCCAGCACCTTCTGGATGCCGTCATAGAGCTGGCCGGCATCGCCACCGGGAAAATCCGCCCGCGCCGAGCCGCCATCGGGCATGAACAGCGTGTCACCGGTAAAGGCCGCATCACCGATGACATGCACCATGCAGGCAGGGGGTGGCCGGGTGTCTCCACATATGCGCCAACATGTTTTCCGAACCATGTCCTGCCGGGAAAACACTGTTCGAGCGGCAGCTTTCCGGCCCGCGGCGCTTCGGCCGGTCCCCGGGACACCTCTTTCCATTCGGCGAGCATGTCGGCGAGGGGCAGGGCCGGCTCGATCGCCCGGACGATCCGGTCGTGAACCAGGGCGAACCCGCGCCGGGCGCCGGGTCGTGATGCCGTACCCCCGGGGGGAAACGGCGCGGGCCTGATGGATGAACTTTTCGGCGAGGAGCGCGGTCGGGAGCTTGCCGTAAAGCCGGGCTTCGGCGCTGTCGCCCTCGTGCTTCGGCAGGTGTCCCGGCCCGGCCGGGGGCCTGAACCGCCTGAATGCCGGTTCCACCTGCCACCCGAGACGACACCATTGCAGGACCGCGCCCGCATCGAAGCGATCGTCGGGAAAGGCCGGGAACGGGATCACGTGTCCGGCGTATTCGAAGGTCTCCGGCCTCGGGGTCATGCCCGACCTGCCTGCCTCCCTTCGGATCCGCTCGTGCGCCTGCCGGATCGCCTCTTCGGACTTCCGGATCGCGCCGTCCCGAGGTCGAAGGGCGAGCCGTCCCGGACGGCGAAGCCAGGGCTGCCGGTGCCCGCCCGGACCGTGACATGGCCGCCGCAGGCCGCAACATGGGCGATGCCCTGCGTCGTGGAGCAGCCACGGTCGGCAAGCACGAAATCCCCGGCCGAAACCGGGAGGCGCCGGAGGCTCTCTCCGGTCCCCCTGCCCCTGGTGGGGGTGATCCGGAAATGGTCGCGGACCAGCGCCGGCAAGGCGACGCTGCAATGGATGCGCCACAAGGCGCCGGTCCTGCCGGTCTCCCTGACCGTCGTGGCGTCGAAGGCCCGCACCTGGAAGCCGGCCTCGCCCGGGACCGCGACGCCCGGTTCGCGGAACAGCGACAGGCACAGGGCCCGAAGCCACGCCTTCGACTTTCGCAGCCGCGTCATCGGCGCCACGTCCGAAAGGTCCGCAAGCCCGGCCTGCCGGGCCCGGACCGTGGTCTCCCGCAGCGAATGCCCGCAGCCAAGATGGATCGGCAAGACCCGAAGCAGGCTCTCCGGATCCCTGTCCCTGCGCAGCCCCTTCAGGGTGCAGGGCGAAACCGCGAGTTCGTCCCGTTCCCGGGGAAAGAAGCTCAGGAGCAGTGTCCGGTCCTCGTCCATGGCTTGCCTCCGAAATGCCGGCCCATGGCAGATCGCGGCAGGCTTCCCGAAAGATTGCAATTAAGTTAGCGCTTATGGGGTGTCTCCATGGCAAAGCCCTGCATTGAGCCAATGTCATGGGTGTCGCCATCCCCGAACAGTGCATCGAATTGCGAGCCATCGCGCTGGAACTCGGTGCCCTCGTTGAAGATCTTGCCAAAGGTGTCCTGCACTTCGATGATCCGGGCGCCAACCCCGATCTTGCCGCCCAGCCGCTCCTGGATGTAGGGCGCAGCCGACAGGTGATCGGCATGGACATGAGATTCGATGATCCATTCCAGCTCAAGGCCCCGGGATTGAATCTCGGCGATCAGCCGGTCGGCGCTGTCGGCCGCAATGCGCCCGGCGGCGTAATCGAGATCCATGACACTGTCGATCACCGCACAGGCCTTCGTCGCCGGGTCGGCAACGAGGTAGGTAATCGTGTTGCTGTCCTCGTCAAAATAGCCCGCAACGTCCGGTTGAACGCGCATGTCTACCGGATAGTCCGTCATGCACACCTCCTCTACTCGATCATGAATGAATATGCGCCGCCGCCCGGTGTTTCAACCTGGCCCCGACTCCTCCCCGGCGGCACTCCCGGTCGATCGAAATGGCAATTGCATGCGTAACTGCCAGCATCACGCCTGACAGCCGATCAGACCCTTGACAATCCAGCCGCTTGCCATCATGCTGGCGCCGCGGGACGCGACCCGCGCCCCTCTCCCACGACATTTGCAAACCAGCGGAAGGCCCAGCACCTGGCCGGCACATCCTCATACAGGCAGATCGAATACCGCCTCGATTCAGCAATTGACAATTCTGGCAAGGATAACAACATGGGTCGCGGGCCCAGCCTACTGCGAGGCGGACAATTCGAGCCACGCAGGCGGGCTGTCGAGCCCAAATGCCGCTGTTGACAGCCAGATGCATCCCGTCCCAGCGCGACAATCGGGTCGGATGCAAATGAGCGGCGAACCAGAACAGGAGATGAATTCATGGCAGAAAGGAAATCTGCGTACAGGAGAGCACCTAGGCGCCCGGAGTTGGAAGCTCTCTACGAGGCCTCCAAGAACCACAAGCTGACGAATGATGAACTCAAGGCGCAGCGGGCCAGCTTCGTCTATGGAAATGCGCCTGAAGGATCCAACATTACCAAGGAGTCTGCGGCCGCGTCTGTTGATCGCCTGAGACTGACGGAGACTGCGACGTAGGAGCACAACCGGGATGTTCATCCTTGAGAGAGATGATCAAGAACTGTTTGAAAAGGTCCATGAACAGAACCTGAATCGCCAGTACAGCCTACTGACAGACTGTATCGAGATCGGCTTGATCAAGGGACCGGCTTCGTTCGACAAATTCCTCATGTGGCCCCTGAACCATGTTGCGGTGGCAAGCATCTCGCAGATGGGAGGGAGATTTCGAAGCGAACCCATTTATGTTGGGAGTCATGTTCCGCCTCACTTCAGGGAGGTGGATGTTTGGATGGACCGGTTTTTCACAACGGTTCAGGAAAACTGGTATATCTGGACACCGACGGAATTGGCGGCCTACGGACTCTGGAGAATGAACTGGGTCCATCCTTTCGTTGAAGGAAATGGCCGGACGGCTCGAGCAGCTTGCTATTTCCTGCTTTGTGTCCGCGCCGGGTCTCTGCTCCGCGGGCAGAAAATTCTTCCGGAACGTATCCGGGAGAATCGGGCAGGATACGTTGAAGCCCTGAAATCGGCTGACCGGGCCTGGGAAGCCGGCCATCTCGATTTTACCGGGATGGAGAGCTATCTTGCTGCCCTGGTCGAGGCACAATTGACCGAACCATAGCTGGCCCAAATGCACCTTGGTCCGTTTCGGGTCGAACCAATACCCTGGAAAATGCCACGGGATTCGTGCCGACGCCGAGTTTCGCCGCAAACTCGGCGGGAACAAGACGATCCCCGGGACCGGGCCCTGAAATCACGGCCAGTCACTTCCGGTCATTCCAAGAAGACCCCCGCCCCCCGGAAACTGATCTCGTTCTCTGTAAACGGTTGGTTGCGCCATGACCGTTAACCCGGCCGATTTCATGGACCGCCTCGCCGCCATCCGGCTCGAGAACGTCTTCAACCCTTACGCCGATCATTGTGCCCTGCATGATCGGAACGACGCCGTCGCCTGGCGTCGGCGCAACCTGGAGACCGGCCTCGAGGCCGCCATCGAACTTGACATCCGCACTATCTGGATCGGCCGCGATCTCGGCTATTTGGGCGGGCGCCGAACCGGCCTTGCCCTCACCGACGAAATCCATCTTGACGCCTACAGCGCCATGTTCGGCGGCGTGCCGGTGGTCAAGGCCACGACGGGTCCAGCTGCAAGCGAAAACACCGCCAGGACAATCTGGCAGATGCTGGCCCGGATTGCGCAGCCGGTATTCTTGTGGAACGTCTTTCCGCTGCACCCGCACATGGCGGGCCATCCCATATCCAATCGTTGCCACACCGCCATTGAGCGAAGCGCCTGCAGCGCATTCCTGGGCGATATCATCAAGCTACTTCAGCCGGACCGGGTTCTTGCCGTCGGCAAGGATGCGAACAAGGCCGCCAGCAAGCTAGGAATCGCCAGCACACCGGTTCGGCATCCGAGCCATGGCGGCAGGAATGTCTTCATCGAGCACATCGAAAATGCCCATGACCTGGAATAGCCAAGCCCGGCACCCGCGATCACCGTCGGCCTGAATTCCCAACCTTGCCAAGAGACTGGCATTGGCGGGCACATGGCTGAGATCGCCTTCAGCCGACGATGATCAGAAATTCCAATTCTGGCCTTATCTCACTGTTTGACACGTCTTTCTGAATCGGTGTCGTTTTTTTCCATGAACCGGTCCTGTGGTTGATCGGGTCCCGGGGACTGATTCGCTGCTCCTGGCGGGCAGAATGACCGGGGTTTGCCCCTCCGGAGACGGAAAATGCAGATCTGATCCCGTTCTGTTCTTGTACAGGAATCCGTTTCGTGCAGGATGGGGCACATGACACCCCTTGCCGGATACATGAAGGTGATGCGCGGGCTGTGTGCCACGGCTCCGGACCGGAGATCCGGGAAGAACTCGCCGATCCCGATGAACGACATCGCCATGTCCGGCTTTTTCCGCAATGCCCGTCCTTCCTGCATGCCCGGCGGCAGATGCTCTCCCGCCAGGGACGCGCCGGTGCCCATGCCCTGTTCGGCATCGATGACATCCCGTGCGACGATCATGTCCGCAGGATGCCGGCCGGCGTGCCGGCCGGACATGCAGGTCCGTGGCTCCACCACGTGCAGGCGACGCCGGAGCGAAGAGGAGCGCTGGAGAAGCTGCGCCGGCCGGGCGGGCATCTGCCGGTGGCGGCAGGTGGCACCGGATACGTCTCGAGGGCCGGGATCGACTGTTCGAACCGGCGGGCGCGGAAGAGGCCGACGGGACCATCCGCCACTGCCACGCCATGGCCTGCACGTCATCGTTGCCCCGGGACGTGCCGGGCTCTGCCACTCCGCCCGGGCTCGCCTGCCCCCGGGACGGGGTAGGCAGGCAGGATCGCGGGCGGGCGGCCGTGAAGCGGGGGCCGACATCCATTGCCGCCGGCCGGTCCGCGAGGCGATCGGCAATGCCGGCGGCAGCTTCCTCCTGACCTGCAAGCCGACATCCCGTGTCACGCTTCACGAACATGTTCATGGAGCCCGCCTGGACGAGGCCGGGCGGGCCGCGAGGCCATGCGCAGGCGCCGGCTCCACACCCGGTGGATGAACGATCTGCCGCTCGGGGACGGTGCCGGGGCGATGAAGGTGAACCGGCTCGGGGCCGCCGGGGCCCCGGAGACCGGCAGGCAGGTCCACTGCAATACCTTCGCCACCGACATCACCATCACGCGAGGCAACATCGCCGGGCCGGCCGAGTGTGCCCGCACCCGTCGGGCGGTGGAGAATTCCGTCTTTCGGGAGCTCAGGAAATTCCACCATCCCGGGCATGATTTCGGCCATGGATCCAGAACCCTCTCCAGCGTGCCGGCCATGTCCGACCTGATTGCCCTCCTCATGCAGGGCGCCTGCCGGATGGTCTGCGCCCGGTGGAAGGCGGCGCGCAGGAGACGGGTGGCCCGTCACCGGATGCCGGACCGGCCGAAGACCCCGGCCAATCATGTCGTCTTCGGCGGCCGGGACCGTCTCCTCGTGACCATCGCCACCGACGCGTTTCCGGAGCAGCCTCCGTGAGGCCACCCGAGCCCCTCGGCACGCAACCCGGAACAGCCGAAAGTCGGGACATCGATGCATGATTGGAATTACTGGGTCTGTCTGTGCGTCCTTGCAGTCGGCACGCCTGTGTGCGACGGTTGGCGGCTTCAACCTGGCTGCTGTCGCTCTATTCTGTTGCTGTTGTAGACCTCGTCGAGGATGATCTCGATCAGGTCGAATTGCGACTCGCCGTTGACGTCCTCGAAATAGATGTGGCTGGGCCAGGACTGGTCCACATGGTTGTCGGCGGGCAGGTCGATCGTCTCGCACACATGCTTGATCGCCGCCACGTGCCGGCGGGCCTTTTCGGCGGTTTCCACCTTGGCGACCTCCAGATCCTCGATGCTGTTGCGATCGATCTCGGGCGAGCCGATGCCGGCCGTCAGGGGAAGATTCCGTTCGATTGCCTGCTGTTCGTAGAAGGAGATGTCCACCTTGTCGGCCTCGAGGCGCATGATGAAGAGCGGGTTCACGCTGACCTTGGCGTCCGTCAGCTTCAGCAGCCTGTTGCCGCCGGCAGGTGGCGCGGCCTCGCCGCCGCCCCTGCGACGGGAGGACCGCCGCCTTGCGGTGACTTCGGCCACGAAATCACCGCGGTAGTTGTTGTCGAACACGCGCTCCGCATAGGGTTTGTCGCGCAGCATGTGGCAAATCGAACGGATCGACATGTTCTCGCAATTCTCCTGACCGATGAAAAACGGCGATCCGGAGGCATCGGACAGTTCGACCCAGCCATCGGGGAAGCGTTCGAAATGATGATCCATCCATGGCCCCAGCACCGTGTCGCCCAGATGGTCGAGCATCGCATTGACCATGTCGGGATCGTTCACCACATCGGCCAGGAGCGGCTCCTGGCCGTAGATGTCCGCCGCAAGGCTGTAGGGGGCCGAAATCTGCAACAGCGGTGCAACTCCGGTCAAATCCTGCGTGGCCGCCAGGATGCCGTCCACTGCCGCCGGTGTTCCGGTCCGGAAGTCCGGTGTCTGCAAATCCTGCCAGTTGTCCTTGTTGATCAGGACCTCGTCGGGGTCGGCGCCCGGCGGGAACCTGTCGGGATACATCATTTTCTGTCCCAGGCACTCGCAACTCCAGGCATACAGGGCCCAGGTCATGTAGAACTTGTGAACTCCCAGGAGGCGCGACACGGCCAGGTTCGCCCTGGCGTATCGATAGGGGTCATGGTGATAGTAGTCGTGAGATGTGATGCCGTAGAGATCGAACAGGATCGCAAGGCCCAGCATGTGGACCGAGGCCGTCGAATGCACGCGGTCCGGGTCGGTCAGCAGTTTGAAATTGGCGTCAAGATCGCCGGCGATGGCGGCGTCGAGGATGTGGGCGAGTTCAGTTTTTGCATCGGCATCCCCTGCCTGCCAACGGCGTAGCAGGGAAAGTCCGCGCGGGAAGGCGTAGTCTTCGATCTCTGGCATGGGTCACACTCCTGGTCGCAGTGCCGGTGGCACTGTGGCTTCGCTCCTGGCGCCTTCTGCCCTCCCGTCAAGGGCATCGCGCCACCACAGGCTTTCGGCGGTGTTGCCGGTCGGCCGGTATTCGCATCCGAACCGACCCGCATAGCCACAGCCCTGCATGGCCGGCAGAAGCAGGCTGTAATCGATGGCCCCGGCACGGGGTTCGGCACGCCCTTCGGCGGCCGAGATCTGGACATGGCCGACGCGGTCGGCATGGGCGGCGAATTGCACTGCCAGATCGCCGCTCTCGCGGAAGACGTGATAGCAGTCGAACATGATCCTGAGACGGGGATGCCCGATCTCGGCAATCACCGAGGCGGCCTGGTCGATGGTCCTCAGGAAATAGCCCGGCAATTGCTCCCTGCAGACCGGCTCGATCAGGATGGTGCGGTCGGTCTGTCCCAGCGCATATCGCAAGGAGTCCAGATAGGCCGCCTGCGCCCCGGGTCCCGATACCATGCCGGCCAGGACATGAATCGCCGCGGCACCGATATCCTCGGCGATCTGTGCAGCCTCGTCCAGATCCCGTCTTGCCTGGTCGCCCTCGCCGGGAATGGCCGCACATCCGAATGTCCTGCCCATCCGGACATTGATCCCCCCGACCGGCAATGCGGCCTCGGCCAGCACCTCCCTGAGTTCGCTGCGATCCGCGCCGCGCGCTTCATCGTGAAATTCCACCGCGTCGAACCCGTGGAGCGCGGCCTGCCGGACACGATCCAGGAATGGCAGTTCCGTCCACAGATACGCCGTGTTCGCCGAAAATTCGAACTGCCTGTGCTCGGCCCTGTTCACGGGATCAGCACCTCGCGAACGGTTGTGGCATCATCGAGGCGATCCATGGCGGCATTGAGATCGTCGAAGCCGATTGTTCGTGACAGGAGCCTGTCCACGGGCAGTTTCCCCTCGGCAAAAAGTGCCAGGTAGCGCGGGATGTCGCGCTTGGGCACACAGCTTCCCATGTAGGAACCCTTGAGCGTGCGCTCTTCGGCGGCGATGCGAAGATGCGAAAGCGTGATCTTGGCATCAGGCCCGGGCATTCCAGCCGTCACCGTCGTGCCGCCGCGCCGGGTCACATCGAAGGCGGTCGCCAGGGCCCGCGAGGAACCGGCTGTTTCGACGGCGACTCCGACACCGCCCTGCGTGGCCTGCCGGATCTGTTCGACGCAGTCGGCGTCGCCGGCATTGACGGTCAGATGGGCGCCAAGCTGCCCGGCAAGCTCCAGTTTCACATCGCTCAGATCGACCGCGGTGACATGTCCGGCGCCGGAGGCAAGGGCAGCCATCACTGCGCTGAGTCCGACGCCGCCCAGGCCGATCACGGCAACGCTTTCGCCCGGGCCGGCGCAGGCAGTGTTGACGACCGAACCGACGCCGGTGATCACGCCGCAGCCGAACAGCGCCGCATGTTCAAAGGGGATCGACTTGTCGATCCTGACCAGGGCCTGTTTCGGGATCACCGCGTATTCGGCAAAGCCGGCGATGCCCGAGTGATGATGAATCGCCTCGCCATTCACGTGCAGGCGGGTGGTACCATCGCTGAGCACCGCCGCCGCATTGGCTCTGGTCGCAGGTTCGCACAGTGCCGGCCTGCCGACCCGGCACATTTCGCAATCGCCACAACTGGCAACATAGGTCGGCACCACGTGGTCGCCGGTCTCGAAGCCGGTCACGCCCTCACCCATCTCGACGATGATCCCCGCAGCCTCGTGACCGATGACGATCGGCATCGGCTTGCCGCGCTCGCCGGTGATGGCAACCAGGTCTGAATGGCACAGCCCGACCGCCCTGATCTGGATCAGGACCTCGCCGGCCCTGGGCGGGTCAAGCTCGACCTCCTCGATACGCAGGGGCCGGCTCTCGACAAAAGGCCGGGGCAGCCCGGTCTGCCTCAAGACCGCGGCCCTGATCTTCACCTGCTCACTCCTCGCCTCGACAACCGGACAGGGATCTAGGCTGCCGCGTCTTCAAGCGCGGCTTCCAGGATATCCAGCCCTTCATCGACAAGTCGTGGCGGCGCCGATAGCGGGACCAGGAGGCGGATCACGTTGCGGGCCGGACCTGCAGATACGAGAATCAATCCCTTGCCCAGGGCGATGGCGGCCACCCGGGCGGCCAACTCGCCATCCGGCTCACGGCTGTCGCGGTCCCTGACCAGCTCGATTGCATTCATGCAACCCAGAGCCCGCACGTCGCCGATGCAGGCGAGCGAATTGCGCTGCGCCATCCTGCGCAGCCGCTCGTCGATGACCTTGCCCATTTCCAGGCCGCGCTGCAGGAGATTGTCCGCCTCCATGGCGTCCAGCACTGCAAGCGCAGCCGCGCAGGCCAACGGGTTGCCACCGAAGGTTCCACCCAGGCCGCCAGGTGGTACCGAGTCGATGATGTCGGCCTTGCCGACGATCCCCGATATCGGCAGCCCGCCGCCAATGCTCTTGCCAACACAGGTCAAGTCGGCGTCGATGCCGTAATGCTCCATCGCGAACATCTTGCCGGTCCGGCCCATTCCCGTCTGGATTTCGTCGGCAACCAGGATGATGCCGTGCTCGTCGCACAGCTCTCGCAGGCATGACAGGAATTCGGAGGTCGCGATATTGTAGCCGCCCTCGCCCTGCACCGGTTCAAAGAAGATGGCGGCGATCTGGTCGGGCGGACAGTCGCTTCGGAACAGGGTCTCGAAAGCACCGATCGTGTCATCCAGGCTGACGCCATGGAAGTCATCGGGGAAGGGAAGGCGGTAGATTTCGGAGGGGAACGGCCGGAAGCCGAGCTTGAACGGTACCATCCGGGCGCTGAGCGCCATGCCCATATAGGACCGGCCATGGTAGCCATTGGTAAAGGTGATCAGCGCCGGGCGCCCGGTGTGGTAGCGGGCGATCTTGACGGCGTTTTCCACCGCTTCGCCGCCGGCGGAAAAAAACAGTGACTTGCTGGGAAAATCGCCGGGCAGAAGGGCATTCAGCCTTTCGGCCAGTGCGATGTAGCTCTCGTACGGGGTGACCTGGAAACAGGTATGTGTCAGCCGGTCAAGCTGATCCTTGATCGCCGCCACGACCCTTGGCTCGCGGTGGCCGACATTCTGGCAGCCGATCCCGCCGCAGAAATCGATGTAGCGCTTGCCCTCGACATCCCAGATCTCGGCGTTCTCGGCCCGGTCGGCGATGAAGGTCGACGAGTAGGCGATCGCCCTGGCAACTGCGCCGTCCCGGCGCGCTTCGAATTCCTGATTGGTCGTCATGTCCTGCCTCATGCTGCATGGCTGGTTGGGGTCTGGTCCGACCGAAGCGCATGTCCTGCCTCATGCTGCATGGCTGGTTGGAGGGTCGGCCCCGACCGGAGAGACTCCCCGGTCGGGGCCCTGTTGCAATGCCGGACTAGTTCGGCAGCAGGTCGTTGACCTCTTCCACCAACTCCTCCTGCAACGCTTCCATGTCGTCGGAATCGCCGGTCACGATGGACTCCAGGCCGTCATAGATGACCTGGGTGATCGCCAACCCGTTATCACCGGGATAAGCGATCCAGTCGCGCAGCAATCCGGCCTGGCGCACGGCAGTGTGCTTGTTGGGGTTCTGGGCGTAGAAATCGGCCAGGAGATCATTCGCTGCCTTGTTCGGCGGCATGTAGCCCGTGGTCTCCGCCACCATGGCAGCACCCACGCCCGAGGTGGCGAACTTGATGAACGTCCAGGCGGCATCGATTTCAGCCTGGTCGTCGGATGTCGACACGAACATCACCGAGTTGCCGCCGGCGGGCAGACCCTTCGGTGGCTCACCCATTCCCGGAAATTCGCCGGTCCGGATTTCGAAATCGCCTTTCGACCGTTCGATCGCACCGACAGCCGAGGTCGACCAGAAATGCATGGCCACCTCACCGGCGGCAAACGGCTTGCCAGCATCGCCGACCGACAGGTTCAGCATGTTGCACTCGCGGAAGATCATGCGCATCGTCTCGAGCGCGGCCAGGCCGGCCTCGCCGTCAAAATTGATCTGGCCATCCTCGAGGATCGGCTCGTCCTGGCTCCACATCAAGGCCTGCAGGAACCAGTTGCCGGTAATGTTCCAGCCCCAGAAAATCGGGTTCCGGTAGCCGGCATCATGCAGCTTCTTGCAATTGGCGATGACCTCGTCCCAGGTCGCCGGCAACTCGGTGATGCCGGCCTTGCCCAGCGCATCCATGTTGTAATAGCCAACGGGCAAGGACACCGCGAAGGGAAGCCCGTGAACCTCGTCATTGAAGGTCCCCAGATCCAGCATGGCCTGGTGGTAACCTTCCCTGGCGAAATCGGCCTCCTGGGCGATGAAGGGTTCAAGCGACTTGGCGATGCCCTTTTCCACCAGCAACGCCTGCCGGTTCAACCCCTGGAAGGTGACGTCGGGAAGATCCCCGGCGACCGCCTCGCGCAGGATGGTGTTGGTTGCGTCCTCGTAATTCTCGTAGGTCGCACGGAATTTCACCTCGATATCCGGATGCGCCTTGTTGAACTCGGGAATCATGCGCTCGAAGGTCACGTCGAACAGGGCCGAATACGGGTATCCGACTTCGATTTCGATCGCGGTGGTGGCGGTGCCAACAGTGGTAATGCCAGCCGCCGCCAACGCCGCAACAGTATGTTTCAGTTTCACTTTATTCCTCCTTTTGATCCTGGAGCCCGAAGATTTTCCAGTTCGGGACGGGCCCCTCTTCCTCCGGAGCAAACCAACTAGCGCCGGAAATTCTGCAAATTGAACTATTTCATCCCGGTCATGGTGATGCCCTCGATGAAGCGCCGCTGTGCCAGCAGGAAAATGATGACCAGCGGCATGACGATGACGGTTGTTGCAGCCATCATCGGGCCGTATTCATTGCCATCGAGATCGGATTTGAACATCCGCAGCCCCAGCGGTGGCGTCATCAGGTCCCGGTTGCCGGTGATGACGACACGCGGCCAGTAATAGTCGTTCCAGTGGGCAACGACCGAGAAGATCCCGAAGGCCAGCAGCGCCGGTATCGCCGTGGGCAGCATGACCCGCCAGACGATGGCGAATTCGCTCATCCCGTCCATGCGACCGGCATCGATCAGGTCGTCGGGAACGGTCATGAAGAACTGGCGCATGAGGAATATCCCGAAGACCGAAATCGTCCACGGTATGATCAGGGCGGCATAGGTATTGGTCAGACCCAACTTGGCCAGCATGATGTAGAGGGGCAGCGCGATGGCATGCACGGGGATCAGCAGGCAGAAGATCACCAGGCCGAAAACGACGTCCCGTCCCCAGAATTTGAGCTTGGACAGGGCATAGGCGCAAGGCAATGCCACCAGGACCTGGATGACGAAGATCGACACCGTCACGAAGATGCCGTTCAGCATGTAGCGCACCAGCGGCGCCTCGCTGAAGGCGGCGGTGTAATTGTAGACGATGGGCCGCATCTCGCATTCCTCGACCGGATTTCCGGCCTTGATGCACCGGCGATCGGTCATGATCTCCTGGCTGCCGACAAAGCCGCCGGTGTTGGATTCGATCTCGGCGGGGGATTTCAGCGAATAGGACAGCATGAGATAGAATGGCAGCAGAACGACGATTGCGCCGGCCAGCAGCACGCTGTGCTTGAAGAACTCTCCCAGCCAATGGGTGCTGCGCGCCATCATGAGTAGTGCACCCTTCGGTTGACGAGATAGACCTGGATCAGGGTCAGGATCAGGACAAAACCCAGGAAAACGATGGTGATGGCCGAGCCGATGCCGAGCAGGTTCTGCTTCACGCCCTTTTCGAACATCGCGTAGACCATCACATAGGTGGATTTTGACGGACCGCCGCGGGTCAGCGCCTCGACCGTGTCAAAGACCTGGAACGAGCGAATCGACGAGATCGTGACAACGAAGACGTTGGTCGGCCCGAGCATCGGCCATGTCACCAGCCGAAAGCGCTCCCAGGCGCTGTCGGCCCCGTCCATATGGGCGGCCTGGTACAGCTCCCTGGGCACCGATGTCAGACCGGCCAGGTAGAGCACCATGTTGAAGCCGAATCCCTGCCAGATGCCGATGAAGGCGATCGTGCCGAGCGCATAGTTCTTGTCGCCGAGCCATAGCGGGAAATCCTCGGCACAGGCATGGCCATACCAGGTCTGCAACGGGTCGGCGCCGCGCCAGCCCCCCGACAGCAGGAAATGGAGCCAACCGACATCGCAGCCCGAGCGCAGGATGTCGTTCACGACGCCGACGATCGGATGCAAGGCAAATTCCCACACGATGGCCATGGCCAGCAGGGTTGCCATGACCGGAAGAAAGAAGACGGCCTTGTACAGCTCCCCGCCGATGCGCAGGCTGGAAATCAGCAGCGCCGCGCCGAGTCCAAGCGCCACCGAGATCGGCACGACCACGAGGACATAGGTCAGGGAGGCCGAGAACATTTTCTTGTAGGTCGTACGGCTTACGAGCCTGTCGTAGTTTTCGGCACCGACCCAGTTGAAACCGGGGCTCCCCAGATTGTAGTCGGTGAAGGACAGGAACGCGGCGACAAAGACCGGAAAAATCAGCAGGCCCAGCATGAGCAGGACCGCCGGTCCGATGAACCAGAGATGAACCCGGGAAGTCCCCATCAGCCGGGCTCTCGCATCGACCCGGCGTCAACCAGCGCCACGCGCTTGCCATCGGCACCGAACACACGCGCCTTTCCGGCCTCGCCCCTGAAGCGGATTTCCTCGCCGGCGGCAGCAAGATCTGCCTCGTGCGGCTTGGCCCGGATCACGATCTTGTCTTCGAGGCCCTCGACAGCCAGGTGCAGGAAGAGATCGGCGCCGAGATTTTCCCGGTAGGTCAGCCGGCCCATGAAACAATTGCCGGAATCTTCGGACTGGATGTGCAGGTGTTCCGGGCGCAGCCCGACCGACAACCGCCCTTCGGAGGGCACGACCAGCGCTTCTTCCATGGCCACCCCCATGGCGGTGATTCGCCCTTCCCCGTCGCCCTGCCCGGGAAGGATGTTCATTTTCGGGCTGCCGATGAATTCCGCCACCCGGATGTCCTGCGGGTCCTCGTAGACATCGCTTGGCGGACCAAGCTGCAGGAGATCCCCGTCCATCATCACCGCCATGCGGTCCGACATGGTGAGGGCCTCGGCCTGGTCGTGGGTCACGTAGACGAAGGTGGTCCCGAGCGCGCGGTGCAACTCGGACAATTCGGCCCGCATGTGGACCCGCAGCGCCGCGTCGAGATTGGACAGCGGCTCGTCCATCAGGAACGCCGCCGGATTTCGCACCATGGCCCGACCAAGGGCCACCCGCTGCCGCTGCCCGCCGGAAAGCTGGCCGGGCTTGCGATTCAGGAGCGGTTCGATCTTCAGGGTCTCGGCCGCCTTGCCGACATCGGCGTTGATCTTGGACATCTTGCCGCGCCAGCCCGGTGCAAGCCGTCCCAGGATCGGCAATCTCTGCCAGAAATCCATATCCCGCAGTTTCAGCGGCGTCACCAGGTTCTGCCTCACCGTCAAATGCGGATAGAGGGCGTAGGACTGGAACACCATCGCCAGATCACGCCGGCTGGGACGCACGTCGTTGACAACCCGGCTGCCGATTTCGACATCGCCGGTGGTCTGGGTCTCGAGGCCGGCGATGATCCTCAGCGTCGTGGACTTGCCACAGCCCGAGGGGCCGACAAGTGTCAGGAACTCGCCATCGGCTATCTCCAGGTCAATTCCGTTCAGAACGCTGAGGGTGCCATATGTCTTGGATATCTGACGAAGCGTTATCCCGGCCAACTCGATCTCCCCGAGGTCCCGCTCCGGTCACCATTCGCGCTCACCCGGGCATGCGGGCCGGTGGCGGTGCTGCGGTCCCGGATGACAGCTTGATGGCGTTGGGGTACATTTGTCAAATTGCATTTGATGAAATCAAATCTCAGGTTTTCCTATAATGACTCCATTCCGGCAACTCACCTACCTGGTCGCGGTGGCAGACCATGGCAGCATCCAGGCCGCCTCCAGGCACCTGTCGATTTCCCAGCCGGCCATCAGCGCCGCGATCCAGAAGGTCGAGGACCAGTACCAGCTGAAGATCTTCATCCGCGAACGTCCGCACCGGCTGGTCGTGTCCCCGGTCGGGCGGCGATTCGTGGCGCGGGCGCGGCGGCTTCTCGAAAACGCCCAGGAATTCGACAATGATGCCCGCAATGTGAGGCATTCGTCGCGCGGCGTGATCCAGATTGGCTGTTTCATGCCGACAGCCGCATTCATCATTCCCATCATCCTCAAGGGATTGCGGGATCGCGACCTGGACATTTCGCTCCAGGTTCACGAGGCCGACCTCGATGAGCTGAACACGATGCTCGCCCAGGGGCGGATCGATGTCGCCCTGACCTACAACATGTCCCCGAGCCCGGGGATCGAATTTGAAACCCTGATCGAGTCCTCGCCCTATGTCCTCATACCAAGGGACGACCCGTTGGCGCAGATGGACTCCATCTCGCTGGACCAGCTGGTCGATCGCGACATGGTTTCACTGAGCCTGCCGATCACGCAGCAATTCTTCCTGTCCCTGTTTGCGCAGCATAACCTGCGGCCGAAAATCAGGCATCAGACCAAGTCCTACGAGCTCGTGCGCAGCCTCGTCGGAGCTGGCGAGGGCTACGCGATCCTGATCATGCGCCCGGTGAACGTGCGCGCCTATGACGGGAGCGAACTGGCATATGTTCCGCTGTGCGGTGACATTCCCAAGTCGCATTTCGGACTGGCCTTCACCAACCAATCGGTTCCGACCAGGCTGGTGGAGGTCTTTGCCGATGTCTGCCGCGAACTCCTCGTCACCGAGAAGAAGGCCGACAAATACTATGTGAGCTCCAACCAGCCCGCACGGCAGAAGTCGTAGCGGCTTGCAGTGCCCGGATCCGGAAGATTTCCCCCGTATCGAATCCGTTACAGGCAATCCGCGCCAGGGTGCCGGCAGCGGGGACACATGGAGCAGAACCGGCAGGTTGCCGCAATCCCCTGTTGGCCCGCAGGATGAACGCATCGCGACCGGACATCGACCGGTTTGCATTCCGCCGGGGCGGTGCCTCGTCACCACTGGAGGCGAAACTCGATTCCGACACCGCGCTCGACCCGGCGCTCTCGTATTTGCGCCAGGTCGCCTTGCCATTGAAATCGAGGTCGGCAGCGTCGCGGTCACGAGCCTTCAGCCATCACCCGACGGTGGTGTCGTTCCCGGTATCCGGCTGCGTGTAGCCAAGAAGGGTGAGCGAACCACCCTCGGAATGCGTGGTGCCCGTACGCGGCCTCGGTCGTCCAGTGCCAGCCGGCGGCGGTGGGTGCCTGCCCCGCCGGATATTCGGTGCCACTGCCGACACGAATCAGTCCTCGGCGTGTCCACTTGATCTCGATGGCAGGACAGGGAGGCATGACCGGAAAACGTGCAACAACCTGCCGCCATCTTGACAGCCTCCGGGAAGCCAGTTCCGGCGCATCAATTCAGCCCCACCATGCAAGGTCCATGCGGGCATCCGCACCCCCCTGCCCCTGACACTTGTCACTCTGACTCCCACCTGTGCGCCCGGCGGTGCCGGCAAACGACGCTGTCGCACGGCGCGCCTCGGGGCAAACGAATGATCGCCATGCTCACTTCCGTGCAGTGCCATCGCAGCGCCGCAACCTGCACTCCGGGAACCGATCACAAGCCACCCACCCGGGAAGTGATTGCTCCACAACACGACCGGACTGGCGAGAAGATCGCCAACGGGTCAAGGTCCGACTCGCGCCGGTCAGCGAGAAACAGCCCCATTGAAAATCCTCGTGACGAGTCGAGGGCCACACCATGTTCCTTCCGGAATTGGCGCTGCGCGCGGCCGGCACCCCGATCGCCGTCATGTCGGCTGTTCTGGTGCTGGCGGTGAGCGCATCGGAGCCCGCTTGTGCGCAAGAATTGCGAGACAGGACACCGCGCATCGCCGTGGTCTCAGTCTTTGCCCCGGATTCGGAAATTCTCAGGGCGGAACTGGGGAATGTCCCGACCTATGTTGAAACCGGCCTCTCTCGACGCCGCCCCGTGATCATCATGCGGCCCGTGCGCGGTGGTCGATGCCGGTGGTTTCTGCAGCACCTCCGTGATGACGCTCCGGTGCAGCCTCGAGGATCGGCATGCCACCAGGCCCCGAGACGCCGCATGCGCTTGCCGGCCTCCGGCATCCCGGAACAGGTCCCGCAGTGCCATCCCGGCTCCTCGCCATCTCCTGGCGCCCGGGCAGGTCTGCCTGACCACCCGATGGGTGCTCTCGATCATGTTCGCCCTCGCCAGGGAGCGCCCGGGCTCCTTCGGCAATCCGGGCCGGGCCGCCCCAGGATCCCGCCGGGACCCGACCATGGAGAAGGAGACACGAGGAGCGTCTCCGCCTGACCCGCATCATCGAGCTCCCGAGCCCGGCATTGCGCCAGTCAGCAACCGGCATGCAGTTTCCCGGGCAGGCGATCGATGATGTTTCGTTCCTTGCGGACGCGGCAGCGCCGGATCGCGGATGCCCGCCCCGAAGGTCCGCCCGGCGCCCTGGCGCCGCCCGGGACAGGAAGGCGGTGCCTGGACGGATCCGGACCCCGTTCAACGAGGTTGCCTGCCGATGCCTGCACCGTGGCCGGCCTCCCGGCAGCTCCCTCCACCACAGCGGGGGATGCTCGTGGCCACCGGGGCCGGCACCGATGCCGCCGCGAGACCGCCGATCGTGACCGGCCGGAGCCGGGATCGTCCGCGGCGCCCGCCTCCTTCAGTCGCACGCCGCCGCGGAACGTCCCGGCCTGCCCGTTCATCAGCATCGGCGATATGACCAACTCCTCGGGACAGCCGCCATCACCGATCTCCTCCCGGCCTGGCAGTGGCAGTTCCCGCCCGGTCTCCTTGTCACGCAGCCGGGGTCGGCGGGCCCGGATCCTGCCTCCCCGGAAGCCGGTCATGCCGGATGCCCTCCCCGGCGATGACCGGGCCTGCCTGCATCCCGCCTGCAGCACTCGCCGGCAAGGTCGGCCGCATCCTCGTTCATCATCGTCTTCACGGCATCGATGCCGGCCATGACGCACAAGCGGCCGGGGCCGGCGGCGACATCTCCCCGGGCCTGGCGCTCGAGGGAAGAGGCGCCGACCTCTTGCCTGAGTTTCAACATTGGTCGGGACATTACCCGGAACTGCAAGGCAAGTCGGAGCATTCGGCAAACGGCGTGAACTTCCCGACCAGCGAGCGGGACGGGTGCGATATATTGCTGACTCCTGCCGGTCTCCAAGCGACCAGGTGCAGACACAAATCCAGGAGAGATTCCCCCTCAACACCGAAATTGCCTGCTAACCAATAACTACGGAGTTGCGAGGACAAAGCCTGATCGACACCCAGATTGACGCCAAAGTGGGACCGAGTTACGGTTTGCCCGCTGAACGGGTGCCGGAACTGCTCAATGGCCTTGCCGACACGGTGTCCGAGCAATCGATGTATCCGGCAATCAAACAAGGTGGGCCGTTGACCAGGAACGAACTCTGCTGGATCTGGACCACAACAATCGACGCGGTCCAGATCGTCACGGACCGATTTCCCCATACCTTGCACGTCCCGCAGCGGCCGCTAACCAACATCAGGCAGCCACGAAAAATGGCTGCGTCCACCTGCGCCAAACAACCCTTTGCACCAATGCCGAACGCGCTAAATTTGCAACCGCGACCAATTTGCCTCAAGACGTCAAGCCGATACCCTATCATCTGGATATGAAAAAGGCGGTCGAATGCCTGAACGCGCTCCACGAAATCGTACGCTGACTTGTACTCCCGAAGAACTTGGTGAACTGTCCAAGTGCATTCTCAGCATTGACTCGGCAGTCAACCGTCAAGGACTCGAATTCCGGCTAATTGGAGGTGACTTTTTTCAGGTTGCTGCCCACCTCCCCACCCAGTTCATCGACTTACTCATACTCGATCCACCGTATAACCTAACGAAAACCTACAACGGCACCTATTTCAAGAAGATGGACAATGCCGGTTATACCGCCTGGTTTGAACGGGTTATAGAGTTGCTGACTCCAATGTTGACGCCTACAGCCACGATCTATGTCTGCTCGGACTGGAAGACTTCTGCATTGGTATTGCCTGTGTTGGAAGATCGATTCATGGTACATAACAGGATTACTTGGGAGCGCGACAAGGGAAGAGGCGCAAAGCGGAACTGGAAGAACAATACGGAAGACATATGGTTTTGTACACGTTCGGAGAACTACTACTTCGACGTCGACGCTGTGAAGTTGAAACGAAAGGTGCTGGCACCATATCGTCTGAATGGAGATCCGAAGGATTGGACGCAGGAGAGCGACGGTAACTTTCGATTAACGCACCCATCAACATTTGGACCGACTTGACAGTTCCATTCTGGTCAATGCCTGAGAATACTCCTCACCCTGCACAAAAACCGGAAAAGTTGTTGGCGAAGCTGATTCTTGCGAGTTCCAGGGCAAATGACCTTGTCTTTGATCCGTTCTTGGGAAGCGGCACCACCGTTGTGGTTGCAAACAAACTTGGCAGACGTTGGTGTGGTATCGATATCAATACAGAGTACCTTTGCTGGGCGCAAAAACGAATTTATGCAGCAAAAACTGACTCATCCATCCAGGGATACTCGGATGGTGTGTTTTGGGAGCGGAACTCCCGTCCATCGAAACTAAAGGCACCTAAAGGGAGCAGGGCTAATGGAACTCTGCCTGAGCAGTTTTTGGGATGAAGTCGAGGTTCTATAATGAAGGGCATCATGAGCACGTAGCGACCGCAATACGTGCATACATAAATTCTTTGGATAGTTTTCTTGCCCCCTCGACGATCCGTAGTCCAAGGGCAGTTGGTGACGAGCTGGAATCACTTGTTTCCGACAGGTTCGAAAGTCTTCTTGGAAACTGGTGTAAAGAGTATTCAGCTGTTTTCTCGCGCCGTGCAATGGCTGATTTGGCATTCACCGATATCGACGACGTCTATTCTGTAATTGACGTAAAGACACATCGAGAGGACACTCGCTTCAATATGCCCAACCTTACGTCTGTAGAACGGCTCGCGCGGTTTTATGAGTCGGACACCAATGTCTTCTCTCTCATCTTGATCAAGTATTTTGTTGACGGAACCAATATTGAAGTATCGAATGTCTTGTTCACACCAATTGAGTTTATAGATTGGCAATGTCTGACCGTAGGTGCTCTCGGGTGGGGACAGATCCAGATTGCCAATTCGAACAATATTCTAGTTGAACAGCAATATTCGAGGAGGGAGTGGATGCTGCAACTGTGCGATGTGATGATGGCTTTCTATCCACGAGAGGTTGTAAAGATTGGGGAAAGGATTCAACGATTTGAGGGTGTGAAGGAGTATTGGGAAAACAGGGGGGACCCTTGGGCACAATAGAGACAGGCACGTGCACCCTCGTGGTATTATCGCTGCCCGCTGGGGAGGTGGGCAGGATTGGAGAGTCCGGCGCATTTGACGGCATATCCGGCGCCTGCACGGCGGCGGAACTTTCACCGCCGACCGTATCCGAACTTCCGAGCGAATAGCGCTTCACATCGGGTGTAGAAGGAATTCGTCTTGGGTACGGCTGGTCCAGTGTGTGAGACAGAAAGGCAATCGTATCTCCCTTGTCTCATATCAAGTCCGGGTTTCGGGGCGAAGCTTGACCTGGATATCGACCGACCGGCCCGCCCGACGACCTCTGGCAGCGCGGCCAGCAGGATGGCGAAGATGGTCAGCCTGCCCCGACGCGCTTCGAAATCAAGGTAGTTCACATATACCGTCAAAAAAACAGCAAAATTCACTGACAGTCCCTTGAGAAGGTGTTTTTCACGTTGTATCATGGAATTTCGGGGGCTTGGGTTGTTGGCTTTTGTTTTTCAGCCAGGGGCATCGAAATTCATGAACGTCACGCTTCAACATCGTTTTTCAGGGCCGGTCACGGTTTTTCAGGACAGGCGGTTGCCGGAACGGGCGACGCTGGCCGGCTATGCCGCCCTGATCGATGCCTGCAGCCTGCACGTTCCCTTGCCACGGACCTTATCCGCTACGGGCGAGCGGCACAGAATCCTGGAGGAGGGAGGCTGGCGCCTTTTCACCCCGCGCCATGCCCCGCGCCCCGCACTGGAAGCGCACCTGACCTTCGCCCTCAAGTATGAGGGGCTCGATCTTGCCGTTCTAAAGCGCCTCTTCCTTGCGTTGGATGCGTCCGAGATCGAATCTATCGTCCGGGATACACCCACGGGCAGCTATGCTCGGCGCCTCTGGTTTCTTTACGAGTGGCTCACCGGGCAGCGTCTGAACCTTCCCGACATCACACGGGGCGACTATGTGCCGGCCGTCAACCCGGAGCAGCAATGGGCGGTCCCGGGCAAGAACTCGGCCCGGCATCGCGTCAGGAACAACCTGCCGGGCACACCGGACTTCTGCCCGCTCGTTTGGCGCACGCAAACACTCGAGGAATTCGTCAACCTCGATCTCGCGGAGCGGGCGCGGGCCGTTATCGCTACAGTGCCGGGGGACTTGCTGGCCCGCACAGCCGCTTTCCTGCTCCTGAAGGATTCAAAGTCGAGCTACGCGATCGAAGGCGAACGCCCACCACAAAACCGCATTCAGCGCTGGGGCCGGGCTATCGGTGAGGCCGGTCGGCAACCCATAGACCTCGATGAACTGCTTCGGCTGCAGGAGATAGTAATCGGCGACGATCGGTTCGTGCGTCTTGGCTTGCGCACCGAAGGCGGATTTGTCGGCAGGCACGAACGGGATACGGGCGCGCCGCTCCCCGTCCACATCAGTGCGCGGCACGAAGACCTGGCGTCTTTGATCGAAGGCATGGTCGCCTTCGACCAGGATCCCGCAACCGCCCTCGATCCTGTCATCGCAGCTGCCGCGCTGGCGTTCGGCTTCGTGTACATCCATCCCTTCGATGACGGGAACGGGCGCATCCATCGCTATCTCATTCATCATGTCCTGGCACAGCGGGGCTTCAATCCGCCGGGAGTCGTGTTTCCGGTATCCGCCGCGATACTGGATCGGATCGACGCGTATGGTACGATCCTGGAAGATTATTCGCGGCAGCTCATGCTGCTCATTGAGTGGGAGCCGACGGAGCGCGGGAATGTCCGGGTGCTCAACGACACCGCGGACTTCTATCGTTTTTTCGACGCCACGCCCCATGCGGAATTCCTGTTCGAATGCGTGTGCAGGACGATCGAGAAGGACCTGCCGAACGAAACCGATTTTCTCCGGCGCTACGACCAGTTCACGGGGCATCTTCAAGCGATCGCCGATATGCCCGATCGCACCGCCGACCTTCTGTTCCGGTTTCTGCACCAAAATGCCGGGTGTCTTTCGAGACGGGCGCGCGAAAGAGAATTCAAAGCGCTGACGGATGAAGAAGCGGAGGGAATCGAGCGCCTTTATGGCGAAGTGTTTGGACCCCCGCAGACCATTGGTAGTTCGTGTCTGCCAGAAAACCCCCCATTTCGGCAATTGCCAACCGCGAATACGCTGGCCTGAGCGCCGGTAATCGGCGGACCAACGCTGCAAACGCCACTACTCTTCCCCTTTCGGTGCACCGCGCAATGGGTTGACGATCTGAAGCCCCCTGAAATCTATCCGTCACCAAGCAGTCGTTCACCACCTCTACGGCGGCGAGGATCATGTCGAGAGCGCTGCGAGGGCGACCCTGGGCTTTGCCCTCCGCATCAGGCGCGCCCAGACTAGGCCGGGCCCTGTCGTCGAACGACAGTATTCGACCCGCAAACAGCGCCTGTGAACCATGCTTCGAGGCCGTCCTTCTTCTTGCCGCTGGGCAGTTCCAGAATGCCGCGCCGGATTTCGGCGACGGTCAGCGAGGCGACAAACAGGTTTTCGTCCCGCTGCGCCGCCATCCAGTTCAAGAGGGGCGCGGATGGCTGCGGCTTGACGGCGTTGCTGATGATGTTCGTATCAAGAAGATAGCACGTCAAAGGTCGACCCTGCGTCCTTCGACGCGAGGCCGCGAAAGGTCGAGATCGGCCCCGACCAGCGGCGAGCGACGCAGTGCCGCGAGAATCCCGCCGGCCTTTGGCGGTTCACCGGAAACCAGCTCCCTGATCGCAGCCCGCGCCCGGTCCGCTTGGGGTCCGTCTTCAGCCATGCGGCGCGCAAGGATGCGCAGCAACTCCCGGTCCGTTTCGAGCGCCATCACCTCGAAGCGCTTGAACTCACGTTGCTCCAGACGCTCGCGGTATTTCTTGGTGGCCCTTTTCTGTGCGGCATTAGCCGGAACTTCACGGAGGACTTTCGCGCGCAACCCGTTGATCTGAAAGGAGGAATCTCCGGATTCAGCGGCCCGCAAACGGATTAATGTTCCCATGAGACGGCCGATGACGGATATCGGCAAGCAGGGCAGGTCATGGGGTTATTGCGGAATGGGTAGTGGGTTTGCGCCATTTCCGGGCCTGACGACATCGTCGAGACAGGCATGACGGGTGCAGATGATGTTCCCATGATTGATCGCGGCCATGGCCCTCGATATCGAACGGGTCCCCGACCAGACCGACAAACCTGCCATCCTCTTGCGCGAGGCCTGGCGGGAGGGAAAGCGGATCCGCAAGCGGACCATCGCCAACCTGTCCCGCTTGCCGCCGGACAAGCTCGAATACATGCGGGCGGTGCTGAAGGGGGCGGTGGCGTTCACCGATATCGGCGATGCCGTCGACGTGGAACGCTCGCTGCCGCACGGGGCTGCGGCGGCGGTGCCGGGCACCGCCCGCGGCCTCGGCCTCGAGCGCATCCTGCATCGCAGCCGCTCCCGCATGCGCTCTCTGGTACTGGCGGCGATTGTCTCGAGGATCATTTCACCGGATTCCAGGCCGGGCACCGCCCGGCAGCTCTCGCCGGCCACCGCCACCAGCTCCCCGGGTGCCCTCCTCGGTCTCGGGGAGGTGAGTGGAGGCGAGATGCCGGCCATGCTCGACTGGCTGCTGAAGCGTCAGCCCCGGATCGAGAAGAGCCTGGCGCGCCGGCATCTTGCCGGCGGAACGCTCATTCTCCATGACGTTTCATCCAGCTGTTTCGAGGGACGATGCTGCAAGCTGGCGGCTTTCGGCCACAGCCGCGACGGCAGGAAGGGCAGGAAGCAGATCGTCCACGGTCTCCTGTGTTCGGAAGATGGCTGTCCGGTGGCCATCGAGGTGTTTTCGGGCAATACCGCCGATCCGCGGGCGGTGGCCGGGCAGGTGGCGAAGATCCGGGGCCGCTTCGGCATCGAGCGCATTGCCCTCGTTGGTGACCGGGGCATGCTCACCACCGCCCGCATCCGGAAGGATGTCGAGCCTTCCGGTCTCGACCGGATCCCGGCGCTCACCACCGGTGACATCCGCCGGCTGCTGACGGGCGCCCCGCCACCGCTGGTGCCGGAGGAACTGGTGGACGGTGCGGTGGCCGGGATCACCGGACCGGAGCATCCGGGCGAGCGGCTGATGGTGTGCCTGAATCCGCGGCTCGGGGAAGAGCGGCGGCGCAAGCGGGAGGCACTCCTGGTCGCCACCGGGAAGGTGCTTTCCGGTATCGCCGCTGCCCATGGCCGCGGCAAGCCGGGTGCGGCCAATCGGGATCGGACATGGAAGGCAATCGGGCGGAAGGCGAACCGCCGCAAGGTGGAGAAGCATTTCGACATCCATGTCACCGATGACCGGATGGGCTGGTCCCGCAGCGAGGCGCGGATCGATGAAGAGGCGCGGCTTGACGGCATCCACGTGATCCGCACCAGCCTCGGGCCCGAGGCGGCGGTCGAGGCCTGCAAGCGCTTGTCCACGGTGGAGCGGGCATTCAGGAGTGCCAGGAGCGATCCCGGGATCCGTCCGATCCATGTCCATGCGGCCGATCATGTGCGGGGACATGTGTTCCTGTGCATGCTGGCCCTGCATGTGGAATGGCACATGCGGCGGGCGCTGGCGCCGATACTGTTCGAGGATGATGACCGGGAGGGCGCGAAGGCCGAGCGGACCTCACCGGTGGCGCCGGCCTGCGTCCCGGAGAGCGCCCGGGACAAGGCGGCAGGCAAATGCACCGAAGACGGCCTGCCGGTGCACGGCATCCGCACACTCATCGATGATCTCTCGACCATGGTGCTGAACCAGCTGCGCCTGCCGGGCCGGGAAAGCAGCCTCCTCCCGGTCATCACCAGGCCGACCCCGGTACAGCGGCGGGCCCTCCGGCTGCTCGGCGTCAATCCGAACCGGTATGTTCCCATGAGTCTGACAGACTGAACAGCGGCCCATGGGCCGAAAACCCCTTGCAAATCAGCAGGATGGTCCCGGGACTCTTCTTTACACGCCCTGGAAGTTCCGGCTAGTCCCAATACTGTTGCTTTAAGCACATTTCGGAACGATTCGCGGTGTCCAGTCATGTATCTCGCGTGACACCGGGCCACGCTTGCGAAGGTTGTAACTGCTCATCTTCCGCCTGACACCCCGGGGCCTGACCTGGCCGCGGCTGGAGACCACGCGCTCCTCGAGGATCCCGCCCGCGACGCCGGGTGTCGGGTCCACCGGGGGGAAAGGCGCCGGGATTGATGATCCGGCGGCGCATGACACGCACGGCGTGGGTAAAGGTTGATCGATCAGCATCCTCTCCTGCCTTTTCGGCCGCCTCCTGGATCAGGCATCGTACCGCATAGTGGGCAAGCATGAGCCCGCCTGCCTCCTGGCAGACCAGGTCGGGCGTCCTGGAGCGCAAGGCGGCGCCGGGTCCCGGCATATGGGCCCGGGCCTCGTCATGGGCGGTCTCGATCTCCCGGCGCTCGTGATGGAGTGCCGCCAGTTCGGCCGCCGGAGCCGCCTCATGGTCAAGAAGGGTCGTGGCAAGCATGACGGTCTCGCCCGAACCCTCGATCCGGTAGGCGACGATCCGCACCGGCAGCTCGCCGCGGCTTTTCCGCAGGTCACGGCCGGAGCCGCGCAGCACCGACCGCCACGAGCCGTCATCGAAGGCCTCGCCGGCCGGGAGCCTCATGTTCCCCTTGCACCGCCACAGGAGCTCGGCACCGGTGGCCACCGCCCGTGACCACGGCGGAGCCCCGGCATGGTAACGATCCGCCAGCACCAGCATGCCGGGTGACAGATGCCCGAGCAGCCGTTCGGCCTGCGACATCTCGCTCTCGGCACATGGCCCGGCATGCCAGGCAAGACCGGCCCTGGTGCCGATTTCCATCACCGCGGTGACGCGCGCCTGCGGGAACGCCGAGGCACCGCGCGAATCTGTCCGGCAGCCACCACCGCGAGTTCCCCGATACGACCTCGCCGCCGTTCGACGTCTTTGGCAGCCCAGCCTTGGATTTTTCGTGATTCCCACAGGATTCCCAATGCCAAATCAAATTTCTGCACTTGGAATCAAGAACCCCTGAAAACATCAATGCTTTCAGGGGTTTGAAGTGGTTGCGGGGGCAGGATTTGAACCTGCGACCTTCAGGTTATGAGCCTGATGAGCTACCGGACTGCTCCACCCCGCGTCATTTCAGATCTCTCGTGGCCATGACAGCCACCATCGTCGAAGACAGAGACATGTGTTGTCCTGGTCTGGCAGCGACCTACTCTCCCACGCCTTAAGACGCAGTACCATCGGCGCAACGGTGCTTAACCATCGAGTTCGGAATGGGATCGGGTGTTTCACTCGTGCCATGACCACCAAACCAGGACAACACATGTCATCACGAGACTCAGTCTTCAAAGCCGTGCTTCTACTGGATCAAATCAAGCCGAACGGGCTATTAGTACCGGTCAGCTGAACGCGTTGCCGCGCTTACACCTCCGGCCTATCGAAGTGGTGGTCTGCCACTGCCCTTCAGGGAGACCTGGTTTCGAGGTGGGCTTCCCGCTTAGATGCTTTCAGCGGTTATCCTTTCCGCACATAGCTACCCTGCGCTGCGGCTGGCGCCACAACAGGTACACCAGTGGTGCGTCCACCCCGGTCCTCTCGTACTAGGGGCAGCTCCTCTCAAGTCTCCAACACCCACGGCAGATAGGGACCGAACTGTCTCACGACGTTCTAAACCCAGCTCACGTACCTCTTTAAACGGCGAACAGCCGTACCCTTGGGACCTGCTTCAGCCCCAGGATGAGATGAGCCGACATCGAGGTGCCAAACGGTGCCGTCGATATGAACTCTTGGGCACCATCAGCCTGTTATCCCCGGAGTACCTTTTATCCGTTGAGCGATGGCCCTTCCACGCGGGACCACCGGATCACTATGGCCGACTTTCGTCTCTGCTCGACCTGTCAGTCTCGCAGTCAAGCGGGCTTCTGCCATTATACTCTACGAGCGATTTCCGACCGCTCTGAGCCCACCTTCGCACGCCTCCGTTACTCTTTGGGAGGCGACCGCCCCAGTCAAACTACCCGCCACGCACGGTCCCGGATCCGGATAACGGATCGCGGTTAGACAACAGGAATGAGAAGGGTGGTATCTCAAGGGTGGCTCCATGGGAACTTGCGTTTCCACTTCGTCGCCTACCACCTATCCTGCACATCGCAAGCCTGATGCCAGTGCGAAGTTGTAGTAAAGGTTCACGGGGTCTTTCCGTCTAACCGCGGGAAGCCTGCATCTTGACAGGCAATTCAATTTCGCTGAGTCCACGCTGGAGACAGCGGGGAAGTCGTTACGCCATTCGTGCAGGTCGGAACTTACCCGACAAGGAATTTCGCTACCTTAGGACCGTTATAGTTACGGCCGCCGTTTACCGGGGCTTCAATTCGGTGCTTGCACACCTCCTCTTAACCTTCCGGCACCGGGCAGGCGTCAGACCCTATACGTCGCCTTGCGGCTTAGCAGAGCCCTGTGTTTTTAATAAACAGTCGCCACCCCCTGGTCTGTGCCCCCGATCTGCAGTTGCCTGCAAACCGGGCCTCCTTCTCGCGAACTTACGGAGGCATTTTGCCGAGTTCCTTCAACGTGGTTCTCTCAAGCGCCTTGGTATACTCTACCTGTCCACCTGTGTCGGTTTAGGGTACGGTCTCATGGAGGGCTGTTTCCTGGAACCGCTCAACGGCCTGACCAATCCGATAAGGTCAGACAATCTCTGCGATCCGTCACACTCTCCAGGCCCAGGAATATTAACCTGGTTCCCATCGACTACGCCTTTCGGCCTCGCCTTAGGGGCCGGCTCACCCTGCTCAGATTATCTTTAAGCAGGAACCCTTGGACTTTCGGCGACAGGGTTTCTCACCCTGTTTGTCGCTACTCATGTCATCATTCTCACTTCTGATCGCTCCACCACAGGCCTCACGACCTGGCTTCGCAGCAGAAACCAGATACGGTCCGATCCCGAAGGTCCGGACTAACTGATTCCTTCTCACAGAACGCTCCGCTACCGTTGCTTTCGCAACCCGAAGCTTCGGCTCGTGGCTTGAGCCCCGTTACATCTTCGCCGCAGGACAACTTGTCTAGACCAGTGAGCTATTACGCTATCTTTAAAGGATGGCTGCTTCTAAGCCAACCTCCTGGTTGTTTTGGTCGTCCCACATGCTTTCCCACTTAGCCACGAATTAGGGGCCTTAGCTGTCGGTCAGGGTTGTTTCCCTTTCCACTACGGGCCTTAGCACCCGCAGTGTGACTGCCGGACATTGCTCCTCGGTATTCGGAGTTTGGTTAGGATCAGTAAGCCTGTGGGGCCCCATTACCCATCCAGTGCTCTACCCCCGAGGGCATTCATCCGACGCCCTACCTAAATAGGTTTCGCGGAGAACCAGCTATCTCCGAGTTTGATTGGCCTTTCACCCCTAGGCACAGCTCATCCCGACCTTTTTCAACAGATGTGGGTTCGACCCTCCAGCAAGTGTTACCTTGCCTTCAGTCTGGCCATGCCTAGATCACTCGGTTTCGGGTCTGATCCTACGTACTCGGTCGCCCTGTTAAGACTCGCTTTCGCTACGCCTACACCTAACGGCTTAAGCTTGCACGCAAGACCAAGTCGATGACCCATTATACAAAAGGTACGCCGTCACATATCATGCTCCGACTGATTGTAGGCATTCGGTTTCAGGGACTATTTCACTCCCCTCGTCGGGGTGCTTTTCACCTTTCCCTCACGGTACTTGTTCACTATCGGTCAGCAAGGAGTACTTAGCCTTCGAGGGTGGTCCCCCGAACTTCAGACAGGATTTCACGTGTCCCGCCCTACTTGATACGTCTGCTTGAACTTTCCGTACGGGGCCATCACCCTCTTTGGCCCGGTTTTCCAAACCGGTTCCGGTTGTTCGCACAGCTCGGCTGGTCCGCGTTCGCTCGCCACTACT
>OY759511.1:0-3632500 GCA_963662395.1 Paracoccaceae bacterium | reverse complement strand
TCCCGCACCCGAATGTCACCATTCATGCTGCGGAGGGGTTGTATACTTCCAACGATTCGGCGGCGCAACAGGTATTTTCGCCGGCCGTGAAGAAAATTCGGATTTCTTTCTGCCCTCCGGATCCCGGCCCCTATCCGGCAGCCCGGCGCCGCGGCTTCGAGGCCTTGCCCACTGCCCACCAGGCCCGGATCAGCAACAGGAGTGCCACCACCGCCGCATAGACCAACGGCTCCGGTGGCCAGCCCTTCACCAGCAGCACGTAATGCACGACGCCGGCGATGGCGGCGACATAGGCAAGCCGGTGAATCCTGGTCCACAATGCCGGTCCGAGCTTGCGAACCGACAGGCTGTTGGATGTCACCGCCAGCGGGATCATGGCCACGAACCCGATCACCCCGAAGAGAATGTATTTTCGCTTGACGATGTCGGCGACAATCTCCGACAGCACCAGCTGCTGATCCAGCACCAGCCAGGTCAGCATATGGCCAAGCACGTAGATGAACGACACCACGCCAAGCGCCCGCCGAAACTTCAGCAGGCTGACACCGGTCAACCTGCGAAGCGGCGTGACCAGCAGCGTCAGGATGATGAATTGCAGCCCCTTCTCGCCCAGCTCGTGCTCGAGGACCTGCAGCGGGTCGGCGCCAAGCTGGTTGGACACGGCCAGCCAGAATATCCACAGGCCGGGGATCGGCCCGAGCACGTAGATCGGCCAGGCTGGTATGCGCCTCAGCCAGCCATTGATTCGCCGTGCCGTGCCGGCCATCAGTAGTTTTCCGTGAGGTCCATGCCCTCATACATGCTGGCCACCTCCTCGGCGTAGCCATTGAACATCTGGGTCGGTATCCGCTTGCCGAACAGCCCCTGCCCCAGCCTTCGTTCTCTGGCCTGCGACCACCGCGGGTGGTCGACCTCGGGATTGACGTTCGAGTAGAAGCCGTATTCACGGCCATTGGCGACGTTCCAGGTGGTCGGTGGCTGCTCGGCCACCAGCGAGATCCGCACGATGGACTTGATCGACTTGAAGCCGTATTTCCACGGCACCACCAGCCGGATCGGCGCGCCGTTCTGGTTCGGGATATCCTCGCCATAGATGCCGGTTGCCATGATGGTCAGCGGATGCATGGCCTCGTCGAGACGCAACCCCTCGACATACGGCCAGGGAAGGATCGGAAGATTCTGGCCCCGCATCTCCGATGGCCGCACCAATGTCTCGAAAGCCACGTATCTGGCCGACGGCATCGGATCGAATTTCCGTAACAGATCCGAGAGCTGGAAGCCGATCCACGGCACCACCATCGACCAGGCCTCCACGCAGCGAAGCCGGTAGATCCGCTCCTCCATGGTCATCCCGGCAGTGATGTCATCGAATGAATAACTGCCGGGCTTGCCGACCAGCCCGTCAACCTCGATCGTCCACGGATCGGTGGTCAGGGCATGGGCATGCTTCGAGGCATCCTTCTTGTCGGTGCCGAACTCGTAGAAATTGTTGTAGGTGGTAATGTCGTCGTAGCTGTTCGGCTCCTCGTCGGTCGAGTACATGCTGTTGCGGACATGCTCGATCGGCGCCGACAATGCCGGACCGGCAATGGCACCGGCGATTGCCGCCCCGCCGGCCCGGGCCAGCAATTGGCGCCGGTTCATCCAGACATGCCTTGGCGTGACATCCGAATGCTTGAGTTCAGTCCTGAAACGATAGGCCATGTCCTTCTCCTGCCTGGGCTGCGTTCGCCCAACTGTGACAAAGGGGATTCTCGAACACAACCCGTTTCCTGAGCCAACTGCGGCAGCCAGGTCACAATCCCGTGAACCCGGACCGCCTCCCGAAAGCCGGAACCTCCAGCCTCCTGGTCAGTGCAGGGTTGCCGCTGCCGGCACCTCCACATCCGTCACCTTGCCATTGATGGACAGCCCGCCCATCCCGTCATCGGAAATCACCACGTCGTTGCCATCCCGGATCGATCCGTCCAGCAACCCGTCGGCCAGCCGGTTGTGCAGGTGGCGCTGCAGGACCCGTTTCAGCGGACGGGCCCCGTAGACGGGATCATAGCCCTCGCCGGCCAGCCAGCTGCGCGCCGGCTCGTCAATCGAGATCGTGATCCCGCGATCGGCCAGCCGCTCCTCCAGCCTGGCCAGCTGGATATCGAGGATCTGCTCCATGTCGGAGGGAAGCAGGCGGTCAAAGACGACGATCTCGTCCAGCCGGTTCACGAATTCCGGCCGGAAGTGCCGCTTCACCGCCGCCAGCACCTCCGTCTCGGCCTCGCCGTCAGCGGCTTCTCCCCCGGCAAACGCCTCCGAGCCGATATTCGAGGTCATGATCAGCAAGGTATTGCTGAAGCCGGCGGTCCTGCCCTGGCCGTCGGTCAGGATACCGTCATCGAGCACCTGCAGCAGGGTATTGAAGATCTCCGGATGCGCCTTCTCGATCTCGTCCAGCAATACCACCTGGTATGGCCGCCTTCGGACCGCCTCGGTCAGCGCGCCGCCCTCCTCGTATCCGACATAGCCCGGCGGGGCGCCGATGAGCCGCGAGACCGAGTGCTTTTCCATGTATTCGGACATGTCGATCCGGGTCATCGCCGTTTCGTCATCGAACAGGAACTCCGCCAGCGCCTTGGCCAGTTCGGTCTTGCCGACCCCGGTCGGACCCAGGAACATGAAGGAGCCCAGCGGCCGTCCGGGATCATTGAGCCCGGCCCGTGCCCGCCTCACCGCATGGGCGATGGCCGAGATGGCCGGCTTCTGCGAGACCACCCGGCGGGCAATCTCCTCCTCCATCCGCAACAGCTTGGCCCTTTCGCCTTGCAGCATCCTCGTGGTGGGAATGCCGGTCCATCTCTCGACCACCGAGGCAATCACTTCCGGCATCACGACCTCGCCGACGAGGATGTCCCCGGATTCCGCCTCCGCAGCCTCGAGCCCCTTCGCCAGGTCCGGAATGATGCCATAGCTCAGCTCCCCGGCCCTGGCCAGATTTCCTTCCTGCTTGGCCCGTTCCAGCTCGGCCCTGGCATTGTCAAGCTCCTCCTTCATCCGGCGGGAGCCGGCAAGGCGGTCACGCTCGCCCTGCCACTGGGCGGTATATGCCGCCGAGCGCTCCTTCAGTCCGGACAGTTCCACCTCCAGCTTCGCCAACCGGTCCACCGATGCCTGGTCGGTCTCCTTCTTCAGCGCCTCGGCCTCGATCTGTCGCTGCAGGATCTCCCGGTCCAGCGCATCGAGTTCCTCAGGCTTGGAATCGACTTCCATCCGGAGACGGCTTGCCGCCTCGTCGACCAGGTCGATCGCCTTGTCGGGCAGGAAGCGGTCGGTGATGTAGCGGTTCGACAGCGTCGCCGCCGCCACCAGCGCCGAATCGGCAATCCTGACCCCGTGATGTAGCTCGTAGCGTTCCTTGATCCCCCTCAGGATCGAAATCGTGTCGGCAACATCCGGCTCGTCGACATGAATCGGCTGGAACCGGCGGGCCAGGGCGGCATCCTTCTCGACATGCTTGCGATACTCGTCCAGCGTCGTCGCCCCGATACAGTGCAGATCTCCCCTGGCCAGGCTCGGCTTGAGCAAATTCGAGGCATCCATCGCCCCCTCGCCCTTGCCGGCGCCGATCAGCGTGTGCAACTCGTCGATGAACAGGATGACCTCGCCGTCGGCGGCATCGATTTCGGCCAGCACCGCCTTGAGCCGCTCCTCGAATTCGCCGCGGTACTTGGCGCCGGCAACCAGCGCCCCCATGTCGAGGGCCATGATCCGCTTCGACTTCAGGCTCTCGGGAACATCGCCCCGGAATATCCTGACCGCCAGCCCTTCGGCGATGGCGGTCTTGCCGACGCCGGGGTCGCCGATCAGCACCGGGTTGTTCTTGGTCCGGCGGCTCAGCACCTGCATGGTGCGCCTGATCTCGTCATCCCGGCCGATGATCGGATCGATCTTCCCGTCCCGTGCCAGCGCCGTCAGATCCCGTGAATAGCGCTGGAGCGCCTCGTAGCCGGCCTCAGCGCTCGGACCGTCGGCAACCCGCCCCTTGCGCACATCATTGACCGCGGCATTGAGCGATTGTGCCGTGGCTCCCGCCGCCTCCAGTATCGCCCTGGCACCCGACCGGACAAGCGCCAGCGCCGTCAACAACCGCTCGGCCGGAACGTAGCTGTCGCCGGCCTTGGCGGCCAACCTCTCGGCCTCGGCGACAACCCGCGCCGCCTGGCGCCCGAGCACCGTCTGGTGCTCCTCGCCCTCGACCCTGGGCAGTCCGGCCACCGCCTGGCCGGCCGCCTTCCTGACCTCTTCCGGATCCGCCCCGGCCCGCCGCAGCAGGTTTTCGGCCAGCCGGTCGGGATCCTCCAGCAGTGCCGCCAGCAGGTGTTCCGGAACCAGTTCCGGATTGCCAGCCATGCGGGCGGAATTCTGCGCCTGCTCCAGCATGGCCAGCGACTTTTCGGTGAACTTGCCGGTTTTCATGCATGTCTCCTTGTCAAAGCGCCTTCCGGCATTGCGCCCGATCGCGGCACGCATTCCGAAGGCCTCACCCACAATCTGGTAACCGGAACTCCCCGAATCAAGATGACTGCCACCGTTGCCACACCACCGGCGCACCGGTAAGGAAGGCAGGATGAACAGCTTCGACGACCGCCTGATCGTGGCATTGGATCTTCCGGACGCCAACGAGGCCCTGCGCATGGTTGACCGGATCGGCAACCGCTCCCGGTTCTTCAAGCTCGGGCTGGGAATGGTGGCAAGGGACGGCTTCGAACTGGCCGCCGAACTGTCGCTGCGTCGCCGCAAGCGGCTGTTCCTGGACATGAAGCTCTTCGATATCGGCTCCATCGTGGCCAGCGCCGTCAGCGGCCTTCTCCGCCTCGAGCCCGATCTCCTGACCGTCCATGGCGACCCGCACGTGGTCCGGGCGGCCGCCCGGGCCCGCGGCAGCGCACCAACCCGCATCCTGGCAGTCACCGTGCTGACCTCCCTTTCCCGCCATGATCTCGACGACTCGCTGACCGGCAAGGGGACCATCGTCGACATCGTCAGGCAGCGCGCCGAGCGCGCATTCGCCGCCGGTGCCGATGGCGTCATCTGCTCGGCGCTGGAGGCGCCCGAAATCCGCAGCCTCGCCGGTGCCGAAGGCAAGCTCATCGTCACCCCGGGAATCCGGCCGACCGGCTCGGGGTCGCACGACCAGAAGCGCATCGCCACCCCTTCCCGGGCCATCGCCGCCGGCGTCGATCACATGGTGATTGGCCGGCCGATCACCGCCGCCGCCGATCCGACCCGAATGGTCCAGGACATCAACCACGAGCTCGCATCTGCGCCGCTCGACCCCTGAAGAGCCAATCCCCGGATTCGTCGATGGACCAGAATGCAACTCATGCCCTCGTTGCAACTCCGAACCAAAATCGTATTGCACAACTGTAAAATCCTTGACAGGCTTGCCATGATGGAATCTTGCAGAGCACCGCCGGACGGGGTGAAGTCACTTGCTTTCGCCCGACAAGACCGCTTCATGGGATCTGCGATGACCAGATCACATGACATCCCATTGTGCGATCGCTTCAGGAGTGCAATTGACGAACCTGCGATGGCTCCGAACGTCTTCCATCGAACGAACCGTCGCAAGTCAGCCTTCAACTCGTGCTACCCCGACACCGCGCCCTACAGGGACAATTCGTATCACCACCTTCAAGGAAGCCTGATGGGGATTTCAACATTCGGCCCTTATCGTAGCAGGCACCCCGCGCGATCCCGCAATTCCGGTCTCCAACCCCGACGAAAACCGGTTGCCGGGCATTCCTGATGGCGTCCATTTGTTTTCTGATGCGCCGTTCCCCGTCCCTTCGCAGAATCTCAACTCCTCGGAAACTGGCCCGAATAATGACAAGCGATGCCTTTGGGTAATCCGAACCCTGGATGTTCCTGTGGTTCGCGAGCACGTTTCCGCCTCGCCTCCACTTCAATCGGGAGTATGCAAACACACCAATCTGACTGGAGGAGAGGAGGCCCATTGTGGCGGCGAAGTATGGTTTGTTTCGGGCCAACGCTTGATTATCAACGGCGCATCTGGCAGATACCCGCCCAAGGGCATGCCGGAACTCGAAGAGATTGTCAGCGCATTTGAAGCTGCCGGCTACGAAGTGTGGTCGATGGGTTGGGATCCGGAGACAGACAGACCTGCCAGAATCCTGAGGGGCGGTCCCCCATGGTAGAGCAACAGGTCAATATTTCGAGCCACATATGGGACATTGCACTTTGTGCCCAGGATGATCGTTCTCTCGAGGATCTTGCGGGGAAGTCCAGTTGCATCTTTGTCAGGAGTCTCGACCACCTTGCGTTTGATTCGGAGAATGCTACCGGACAAAAGCTGACTGCGCGTGAAGTCTTGCGAAACTTCGGAAAAGAGAAGATTGCGGAAATACTGGAATACGGCTCTGCTATTCTGGTTTCGGACCCGGATCGACCGACTGCGCAACCTGGCGCGCGTATTCGCAGCAGACGGACAACTCTTGGCCTGTCGCCCTCCGATCTTGCCAGGAAATCTGGCATAAGTCGAGAAGACATAATTGCACTGGAGTCCGGATCTTCCCGACTGCCTGCGCGTGTCCTTGCCAGGATTTGCAGTGCCCTGGCTCTCGACGAATATCGTATTGGCCTGGAAGACCCGTCCGCCAGGAACCGCGCGTTGGGAGTTCGATTTCGCAAGCTGCAAAGGGACCCTGACAGCGACGGACATCGACTCACCAAGTCATCCGCCCTTTCCCTGTTGGAAGATGCTTGGGTCATTGCCAAGCAGAACGCATTGCGGCAAGCCTTGAGACATGCCTCCGACTTCCACTCCAAATTCGATCCTGACCCTGACTATGGCGACGCGCAGCGTCCAGCATGGCGCGTCGGATATGAACTGGCCTCCAGAACCCGCCAGAACCTGGGGCTTCACCCAGAGGAACCGATTGCCAGTCTCGGATCATTGGTCGAGGACGACCTGGGTATTCCGCTTGTTCAGGATGAGCTTCCTCAAGATATCGCAGGAGCCACGCTTCAATCTGGTGATGCTCGTGGAATCGTCGTCAACATTGCCGGCAGGAACTTCAATACATGGTCTTCCCGGTTGACCATTGCCCATGAACTTGGCCACCTCCTGTGGGACCCCGAAGACAGCTTGGATGCTCTGATGGTTGACACGAACGACCGGCTCGATGAACCACCATGGGAGGCCAAGTCCTATGTCGAGCAAAGGGCAAACGCTTTTGCGATCGAGTTTCTTGCGCCAAGAGCGGCGATACGCAAGCACTTTGACCCCGGCAGCCCCCCGGGAAACATACGCGACTTCATGGTGGAATTCGGTGTGAGCTTTACTGCCGCGCGCTATCACATCTGGAATGCGACCCATCGGGCCTGGGACCTGAAAGACATTACCACCATAGATGTTACGCCTACAGACGATTGGGAGGGCCGAGAACAGTTTCTGATCACGTATATTCCCTCCAGGCAGCTCGAAGCGGCAAACTTCCGCATGAACCGTCGAGGCAAGTTTCTTTGCCATGTCGTAGACGCCAGGCGAGAGAAATTGATATCGGACGACACCGCCGCCTTGTATCTGGGAATTGAGCCCGAGCTGATTCCGGATGTCGAGGACATACGGGACACCCTATTCGATTCACCATAAGGGTACTTGCCCTTGTCGACTGCCCGCTCGGGAATGTCCTGGCCAATGATTGGTGCCCGGTCCTGCCTTCCGGCCTACCCGGCTACACATGAGAATTCCAAACCGGCCGGGTCTGGTGTATTGATCGCCTGCTGGCTGCAGATGAGGCCTGCAGGCGACAGGTGGGGAGATGCCGGCAATCTGCCGAGATTGCGAACAGGTATTCGAAGGGGCTCGCAGATGTCCCGGCTGCAATTCGCCGCGCGTTCTCTCGCATCCGGAGCTTCTCGATCTCACCATCGCCCACATGGATTGCGACGCCTTCTTTGCCTCGATCGAGAAACGGGACAACCCGGCACTCAGGAACCGGCCGGTCATTGTTGGCGGCGCCCGGCGCGGTGTCGTCGCCACTGCCTGCTACATTGCCCGCATCAGGGGCGTGCATTCGGCCATGCCGATGTTCAGGGCACTGAGGCTGTGCCCCGACGCGGTGGTCATCAAGCCCAGGATGCAGGCCTATGCCGAGGCATCGAAAATCATTCGGTCGCTGATGGAGGAACTGACGCCGTCGGTCGAACCACTGTCGCTCGACGAGGCATTTCTCGACCTGACCGGCACGCAGCAACTGCATGGCGCACCGCCGGCGGCGATGCTGATGCGGCTGCTCCGCAGAATCGAGGAGGAGGTCGGCGTCACCGGTTCGGTTGGCCTCTCGCACAACAAGTTCCTGGCCAAGATCGCCTCCGATCTCGAAAAGCCCCGCGGCTTTTCGGTCATCGGCCGGCAGGAGACGACGGACTTCCTCGCCGACCGGCCGATCGGCCTGATCTGGGGGGTCGGACGGGTACAGCGGCGGCGCCTCGAGAAGCTTGGCATCCGGACCTTCGGCGATGTGCAGAATTCCACCTCCTCGGCCATGGAGGCCCGACTTGGCAAGGAAGGGGCGCGGCTCTGGCGCCTTGCCCATGGCGAGGATGCACGGCCGGTCTCGAATCGCCGGCCGGTCAAGAGCATCTCCAATGAAACCACCCTGGCAGCCGACACCTCCGACCCGGACATCCTTGACGGCCATATCTGGCGCCTGTCCGAGAAGCTTGCCGACCGGGCAAAAGGCAAGGGCAAGGCCGGGCGGACGGTGGTGCTCAAGCTCAAGCGATCCAATCACCGCCTGGTCACCAGGCAGGCCAGGCTTGCATCTCCGACCCAGATGGCGGACCAGATCTATACCGAGGCATCACGGCTTTATGCCCGGCTCGAGGACAAGGGCCCGTTCCGGCTGGTCGGGGTCGGTCTTGCCGGCATCCTGCCGGCCGAAGAGACTGCAGACGAGTCGGGGTTTCTCGATGCAACAAGCCGCAACCGACTGCGCGCCGAGCGCGCCGCCGACGAAATTCGCCGCAAATTCGGCAACAAGGCGATCCTCAAGGGCCGGGCGCTGCGGTAATCCCGCGCACCCGGGCCGCCAGGCGAAACCCATTCCTCCGCAGGGGTGTCCTGGCGCCACGCCACGAAGACTGCGGGCTCCACCACTACGGCCAAACTCCAGATTTCTTGACCTTGTCGGCAGTGACATCAGAAGATTTTCGCCTTCAGGATTGCTTTGCGCTCCTTCAACTGACCTTCAGGAAATCGTCGACCAGTGCCATCAACTCGTGGATTGCCGCCGGCCCGCCGGCAATCAGCCCGGCCGTCACAACAATGTCGGTAAATTGGAACAAGGCCTGCTGGAACGACCACGTGTCCGCGACGTCGGACTCGAAAATCGGGCCGAGAAGCCGAATACCGGACCGGCCAGCGCTGGGGACGCGACGGCGGCCAGGGGGTGCTGACCTTCCGGTCACTGGCCAGGGCCTGGCAGCCATGGAAGCCGCCAGCCATGTCCCGAGCCGCCAATGAGAACCGGGCACTGGCTCTCGCCGCCTGATTCGCTCCAGCAGCCTCGACGCCTGGAAAACCGCGCCATACGAAGATCACTCCCCTGCTGGTCCGGTCACTTGCCGGATCCGGGCAGTGGTGTACCAAGCTCGTCAGAATCTCTGGGCTGTCCTTCCCTTCCGGTGTGGGCAGCGCTATCTAGAAAATGATGCAGTGGCAGCGAATACCAAGCCAAATCAGTCGGCAGGCAAGGAAGAGAGGAATGATTCAGAACTCCAGACCCTGCTTCCGGACTTCCGCAGGAACGACCTCACCCGGCCACTATTCATTTGGCTGGTTCGAACTTCGTCGACATTTCTCCGGTATGCCCGGCAATTGGGGTAATTTGGTATGGACGCCCGTGTAGGCCGATCTGATTTTCACTGCGAAGTCGTCTTCGCCCGGCCTGCCTTCAGCCGGGTGGCCTCTTTCACACAGGTGATTGAGCCCGTCTACGACGCGTTTACTGGCGCCGGTATCCCGATTCCTGCCGATGCCCTGTGTGTCGAGAACGGCAATTCCATTGCGACTGCAAAGGTCACCTTGTCCCTGCTCTCCGGACTCCAGACATTCGAGGCCCGCCTCGACGGATTCGAGGCCCACTTTCTCGACCTGCGATCGGCCGAGGCTGTCGCCCAAGCCAGGGAATCTGTCAAACTGTTTGGCGATGCTGTTTGCGGATTCCTGTCGGACGGACGGCCCGATCGCTACACAATCACCGTCCCTACATGGTTGAAAGTCGACGGTGGATACGACGCTGCCGACGCTCTTGTCCGCAACATCGCATGGAAGACTGACTCGACCGATCCTTTCAGGGTCGGCGCTCATACGGTGACCTCACAGGTAACGTTTGCCTGCACGAACCTGGACGCGAACTGGGCCGCACATATTGCGATCGCCAGGTCACAATTGCCGGATACAGACCTGTTTCTGCAGGTTGCCGCGGATTACGGGCCGGCTTCGAGGCTCAAGAAGCTTGTCGACAGGGCCGAGCATGTCGCGGAGATCTGGAATTCTGTCGCCGGATCAATAGGTTTGACGGTGAGTCAACGGAGCCCGATGTGAACCCATCCATTTTTTCCCAACTTGGATTGGCGTCAGGACGCAAGATGGTCCGCCGCACGCCGGTTGGCGAGTCCATCAATATAGAGGCTGGCCAGCAACAGGTTCCGCAAGCCGGAGATTCCCCGATCGGCGCCGGTCCGCGTTCGCATAAATGGAGGAGGTGGTCCGTTCCGGGTCACAACTACAACGATCCGTCTGGACTTCAGACTCCGGCGCGTATTCTCACCACCGATCCCCGCCCGGAATCTGCAATCCAGGCCGCTGCTGTGCCGCATACGACCTTCCCGACGGAAACCGCTTCCAGGCAGTGGCTTGCCGAAGCCGAGGAGCAACTCGATGAATGCTCCGGCTGCGCAGCAGAGGAGGAACTGCCCCTTCCGTCCGGGACCGCGCTGACCAAATCTCGGGAACTCCTGCAGCAGTTCTCAGCCAGCATAACCTCCCAACCGGACATCTATCCGATGGACGAAGGCAGCGTTGCAATCGACTTTCGTACACCCGACGGCAGGAGCGGTGTCCTGTTCGTGGTCGATCAGGATGGATCCGGCGTGATGTTCCATTGCGCGGAGGGCATGCGGGGCGTGCGCGGCCGAATCCGGGTTGACGATGCCTCACAGCTTATCGATGAAGGCGCCATTGCCAAACTGAGGCGTGTGGGCATCCGGTAGTGGCAGAGCCCGCTTCAGCGCCAATCCCGCCAACCATTGCCAATCATGAAAAACTGGGGCGGCATGAATGGTCTGAGACCGCCGCCAGAAAGGTTCGTGGACGGCTGGAGCGCGGCGAAGCACCTCGGGTGAGGGCACAAAAATTCATGCCACCGAAGGATAGCCGCGAGTTGTCCGTCGACCGGATGGACCATTGTGACCGGGGAACGCTGGCGGATCTGGCCGAGAAGAATACAACACTCACGGATCGATCGCTCAGGGGATGGTACACGCTGAGCGCAGGCGATGTGGTCGAGGCGAACTGCGCTGTCCAATCCTCTCCCTTTCCGGGGAATCCCCACCACGCCGATATTGTCATTCCGGTCAACCTTGGTTCAGCCGACAGCAGGGATGATCTGAGGGAATATGCGCGGGATCTTGCCTACCGCGCTGGCTTTGATCCCTGGGGAGGCTGACAGGACGAGGACATTGCCGATAGCCCGAAGCAACCTTCAACGGCACCGGGCCACCGATCCTTCAGCAAACCCGTAATCCCCCCTAATCCACCAAAACGACCTTCTTTAATTGGGAATTATATACCGGAGTCCCAACCGGCACCTTCAAACGTCGGTGTCCTCGAAAACCTTCATGGGCCGGAGCGCGGCCCGCGCCATCTCCCCCGGCGCAGGTATTGAGCCGTCCTGCCTGCGGATCCGGACTCGTTCATTCATTTCATTCGCTCTCGGCTGGTAACCGTGCGGCTTCACTCGGACACTCGGGCGCCCCTCGGGATCGGTCATCAGACGCCTCCTTCGCTTCTTCACCTGGTTTTCGTGGTTCGGGCTTCTTCTTGCCGGACTTCTTCTGGCCGTCCAGGCGTTCGAGCGCCGCTCTCTCCGCGTGTGTTTTCTTCCCTATATTGGTGCGAATAAATCTCATTTGACGGTTTCCCGTTCTTCCCGACATGCCCGGGCATCCTTCAGGCAGTCATGGCCATTCCTGAAGCGATCCGGGCCCGTATCGCAACCATCGCGGATGAAGCCTCCCATGTTGCCCGTCTTGAGGATCCCTGCAGCATCGCCGACAATGAACTTGTCGGTCACGACCTCGCTCCACCCGCCAGGCCGTTGCCGGCCTTCAGGTCCCTGTGGCGCAGCCGCTTGCCGACCATGCCGGAGACAACGCCGGCCATCCGGTCAACCGTATCGGCATCGCGGTCATCGTGCCGTCCGGCCAATTCCCGAGCGCAGCGGTTCGGATGCTTCTTCGAGAACTTGTGGAATGTTCCCTTTTGGCTCCGCTCCGGTGTTGCCCGGAATGATTCGATCCCGTCGGCATGCGCCATGCCCCGCACGCATTCTCCGGCCGAATGGTCGACGCCTTCATGCCTCCGTTCCATGCCGACGCATCCACCGCCATCATCGGTGCAGACCCGTGCCTCCGGCTCCGTCCGACCCTCCGCGAAGCCCTGCAGAGTCTTCGCCCTGGTGTCCGGCACCACCTTCGCGGCAACCTTGCCGGTTTCACGATCCTTCACGCCTGCAACGACAGCCTTTCCGACACCACCGCGCCCGGCATCCGGTTTCCTGCCCTCGTGCCTGTTCTTCTCCAGGCCGCAGATGCAGGTTTCATCCGCCTCGACCGGGCCGGAGAACCGATGCATTTCCCCGGCGTCAGATGCGGCCCGGAGCCGATGCAACAGGTGCCAGGCCGACTTCCGCGTGATCTCGAGATCGCGATGCAGCTTCATGCCGGAGACACCCTCGAGGTTCGTGGTCAGGAGATGGATGGCGATGGCCCGATCCCGGCAGCCCGGCTTCGTTCCCTGCATGACGTTGCCTGTTTTCATGCCGAATTGCGGGCGGTTCGGGCAATCCCGGCAACGGTGCGTCATCGACCTGTGCCTGATGCCGGACCGGACATTGCAACTACCACAATGCGGGCAATGGGGGCCGCCCGGCCGGATTTCCGATTCCAGCCATTCGCGGGCTGCGTCTTCGGTCGGGAACAGTTCCATCGACTTCCCGAGGCCGATGCCCTTGCGGCGTGACTTTCCGGGGGCTTTCCGTGTCATGCGAATCTCCGCGTTCCCGGGATTCTGCCGTAAGGAATCCCGATGCGGGATCAGGGGGAAAACGGGACTCGGCATATGATTCCCTTTCGAAGACCCGTGAGCCGGGGGCTCCGCGACTAGGCGGAACTTCCAGGACACCACAAGCAGGACTCCGTAGGCTATCCCGCTGATTTGCAAGGGTTTTCCTGTGGGTATACCGCCGGTCAACCTGTCATTCTCATGGGAACCTCGTGATTCGGCTTGACGCCGATCAGCGCAAAGGCCCGCGCCTGCACCGGGGTCGGGCTGGTGACGATCGAGATGAGGCTGCTCTCCTGGCCCGGCAGTCGCAGCTGGTTCAGTACCATGGTCGAGAGATCCTCCATGAGCGTGCGAAAGCTGTGCACCGGCAGCCCGTCAGGGGTGCGTTTGCTCGCCGCCTTGTCCCGGGCACTCTCCGAGACCTCGGCCGGTGCCACCGGCGAGGCCCGCCCTCTTCGTGCCCCCTCCCGGTCATCATCCTGAAAGAGCAGCGGCGCCAGTCGCCGCCGCATGTGCCATTCGACATGGAGCGCCAGCATGCACAGGAACACATGCGCACGGACATGGGTCGCGGTATGGACATGGACCGGGCGGATCGCGAGGCCTGACCTGGCCATGCGGAATGCACGCTCCACCCGTGAGAGCGACTTGTACGCATCCACTGCCGCTTCCGTCCCGATGGCATCGGCACCCAGGCTGGTGCGCACCACCCGGATACCGTCGAGCCGCGCCTCGTCATCGATCCTCTCTTCGCTCCTGGCCCAGACCATCTCGGCGTCGGTGACCCGGATGTCGAAATGCTTCTCCACATTCTTCCGGTTTGCCTTCCTGCCCAGCGCCTTCCAGCACCGCTCCCGCTTGGCCGCACCTGGCTTTCCCCGTCCATGCGCCGCGGCAATGCCGGAAAGCACCTCCTCGGTGGCCACCAGCAACTTCTCCCGCTTGCGGGCCCGCTCGGCCCGGAGGCGGGGGTTCATGCACACCATCAGCCGCTCGCCGGGAAAGTCCGGGGAGGCGATCTCGGCTACTGCATCCGGAACCAGCGCCTCGAGAGTAAGCACCGGCGGGGCACCCCTGGCCAGCTTGCGAATATCGGCGCTCGTGAGCGCCGAGATCCAGTCCAGCCCGGCAGGGGCCAGATCCTCGCGGATGCGGGCGGTGGTGATCATCCCCCTATCACCCGCCAGCGCCACCCTCTCGATGCCGAAGCGGGCCTGGATCTTCTTAACCTGGCTGGCCAGCGTCGAAGGATCGGCGGTATTGCCCGAAAACACCTCGATGGCCACCGGGCAGCCATCCTGTGCGCAGAGGAGCCCATATGTGATCTGCCTCTTGCCGGGCTTGCCATCGCGGCCATGGCCGAATTCGGCCAGGGGACATTGCTTGCCCTCCAGGCAGGAGGATGAGACATCATGGAGAATGAGCGTCCCGCCCGAGAGATGCCGCCGGGCCAGGGACCGCTCGATCCAGGGCTGGCGGGACAAGAGCCAGTCCAGCATGGCCGGCATCTCGGCGCCACTGACCTCGCCGAGATCCAGCAGGGCCCCGAGGGAACTGGTGGCACTCTCGGGCGAGAGCTGCCTGGCGGTGGCCAGCTTGGAGGATGGCGAGATCACCCTCGAGACGATGGCGGCCAGGGCCAGAGAGCGCATGCGGGAGCGGCTGCGATGCAGGATGCGCTCGAGGCCGAGCCCGCGGGCCATGCCCAGCACCGCGGACGCAGCCCCATGCGGCAGCGAGCGCTCCACATTCAGGATATCCTCGATCCTCTCACATGCGATCGCACCCCTCAGAAGCGCCTTCATGCCTTCGACCAGATGCGGCGGGAAATGGCTCGGACTGGCGATGGTCTTCTTGCGGATCCGGGTTCCCTCGCGCCAGGCGTGTCGCATGAGGATGGCCGGCTTGCCGGACTGGTTGGGAACCCGTTCGATATTGAAAGCCATGACCGCGATCCATTATGGGAACAACATCTGTACCCATCATGCTCGTTTCAACTATGAAGTCAAGCCAGAAATGGCCAATAATAAGGACACATTCCGCCAAACTTGGGTAATCCATCCAGGCGACCGATATCCGACACTGATCAGATCATGGGAACAAAAATCCACTTATGGGTCGCTGAATCGAGAGAGTCCTCCCGCCATATCAACGGGTTACGCGCGAAAATCCCTCTGGAAGTTCCGACTAGGCGTCGACAACGCGCTGGATTGCTCATTGCAAGAAACCGGTGCTGGCTCTCACCCCATCCTGACCTGAATGTCCCGAACTGTTACGGCTCGAAGCGGGGATTGTTCCCGATCTGCTCCGTTTTTCCCGCAGACCTCCCACCGCAGGCGCAGATTCGATGCAGCAGGTCTCCGGCGGGCCGCCGCGAACACACCTCTCCGGCATTGCCGGCCGGTTCCTGTCGTCAGCCCCGTGCCAGGCATGCCCGAGCGGCCCACCCGCAGCGACCGGAACAGGCCGCTGCAACAGAAGCCCCGTGGCGACCCTCCGAAACATTTATGCCTGGAAAGGAGAGCTGCCGCCGCTGTTCCGGATTGATCCGTCCGGATCAACGATGGACCAATTGGAGAATGTTCACATTATGTCTGACGACATGGTTCAGGAAACAACACCCGTTCAGTTTCCCGTTGTCAGCTTTCTCCAAGAGATAGCGTCGCAAATGCGCAGTGGTCAGCGCCCTTCACTGGAAGCGGGAAACCATTCTCGAAGCGTCTTGCGCACTTCCAGGAATGCGGGATCCCTGCAATTCTCGAGACTCACCCTTTCGGCGAGTTTCTTGAACACCACCGGCCTCGGACTGTGGGTTTTCTCCCTCAATGCGCGCTTCAATGCCAGTTTTGGATCTGGCGGCTTTGCTTCGTCGTCAGGCCAAAGGTCCTTCCCACACAGCCACGTGCGCAGAGCGTCTGTCCCTTCGTTCCACCCGAGAGCCTTTCCCACATGCGGGGAGCCGGACCACACCCACATCTCCAACTCGGGTTCAATGACAATCGCTTTGGATCTGTTCCCCCATCCGGTCAGGCGCAGGTCTTCTTCAACGTCGCTCTGGATGCGTTGCCGTTCAGCCTGCTCATCGCCGCTACCTTCCTTGTCAAACAGGACCAGAGCGTATTCGTGGTCGCTTATGTAACTGCTCGCTGCCGAGGCCGCCTGTCGTCGACACCCCGAATCCCTGTTCAAATGCCTGGAAATCGTGAACCTGATGCCTCTAATCCCGAGTGCGTGTTGTCGCTTTGTCAACAGGCCATTCATCGTCGCTTCGATGTCGGCATCGGCAGCGAGCACAAACAGGTCCTTCACGACAGGATGTCAGCCGCCCAGAACACGGTATCGTCTGTCGAGACCCGCCAGCCCTGTAGGCGCGGGTGTTCGTCGCCGTGAATAATCACCGTTCCCTGTTTTGAATCGTGGCCGATACACAGGATTTGATCACTATCGACGCAGCGCAGTAACGTCGGCGAGTGAGAGGCGATGAACACCTGGGCGTCGTGGACTGCCGAAAGCGCATGGTAGGCGTATTCAATGGCCATCGGATGGATACCATTCTCGGGCTCCTCCAGGAGATATGCCAGAGGTGGCGCCCGCAAATATGCGATCACGGTCAGAGCAAGCAGCCGAAGTGTGCCTTCGGAAACTCCCCAGGATGGCACTTCAACGCCAGCGTGTCTGACCATCAGGTAGGCGTGACGGTCGTCCTCGCGGTGGACGATCTTGATCTCCTCGAGTTTCGGCAGCACCAGGCGCACGTAATCAAGCCACCGTTCCCACTCCACAGGGTTCGCCTTCAGTTTCTCCAGCACGCGGGGCAAATTGCCGCCGTCATCCGCCAGCCGGCTGCCATCATCTCCGTTCGGCTTCGACGCCTGCCTGAGTTTCCGACTGTCCAGTTGGAGGCACTGCACGCCACGCCCGATAAGCGTATCCACGATCCGTTTCGGGTTGGAGAAGTCCATTTCTTCCCGGTTGTCACGGAGTGGGAAGGATTCGGGCATTATCGACAAAAGGCCAATTGCACTTCGGTCGTTTCCAGGGTTGCGGGGGAACCGCAAACGTTGCCTGCCCACGTTCTCCGAGCGAAGCCAGAAGTAATTCTGGTTCTGCTCCCTGGCCGTCCCGAAAATCTGCCGCTGGCTGAGGTCCGACATCTGCACAACAGAATCGGACCCCGCGCTTTTCACGAATTCCTCCGGCGTGAGACGCCCAAGATAACCGTTCTCGACGACCGCCCTGACGCCATCAACGGTTTCCTCGATTCGCAACTCGTAGCGCATTTCCTTATCGCCTACTTCAAACTCAACTGCCAGTTCGAAGCCAGGTGACTTGGCCGGGCGGCCCCATACCAGATCCTGAAAGTTCCGCGTGCGCTTCCCCACCGCGCCCTCCAGGCCCATGGTCATGTAGTCGGTCAGTAACGCGATTGCATCCAGGAGCGTGCTCTTGCCGCTGCCATTCGGACCTGCGAGGACGTAAAAATTCCCTTCGAATCTGAGGTCGATATGCTTGAGGCTGCGATAGCCGCGAGCCTGAATCGCCTTGAGCATTGCGAGAGGGGGGTTTCTAGTCACCGTAGATCGACACCGTCAACGGGGACCAACACCGCCCCTGTGCCCGAATCTCCAGTCCGTCCCGACTTGTCTCCTGATCATGCATTGCGCACTCCGAACAGGCTTTCTCCTGACTTGCAATTGCCGCGATGCTCTACGAATGGCAAGGGTTAGTCAACAGACCTCAACAGACAGTACTCGCTACAGAGCGACAATTCAGGTGGGAACTCCGCGTCAAATGGGATGACAGGAGTACAGGGAGCGGCAGATCGATCGGAGGAGCGACAAGCGCATACTGATTAGATTTGCTTGTCGTTCCCATCACGGATGTTCTCCTCGTCCCTGCACAAATTGTCCCTGCACAAATTCCCAATCGTCGGTGACGGCTGGCGATTCTGGATTGCCTGGTTACGTGCCGGAATCGGGCCACCCCAACGAGATCCGGTGGCCATTGCCGTGCGAATAGGTCATTTGGGCATTTCCTTGATATCCATCGCCTGCTTCCGACGGTGGAACCTATGACAGGTCAAGGTGAGTCACGATCGCCGATCAACGCCGATATTACTCGCTTCCGACCGCCCGACCTACTGGGGACAAGGGAACTCTGGATACGTCGTCATTACGAGTTCCTCGAAAAACACCAACCAACACAGCAATGGTGACGGTCGTAAACGACACAATAGGGGCCACGACAACCGCCTCGTGGATGCTTGAATTTCCCTCGACCAGGATGCAGTTCAAAATTACAATCTCCACGACGATTGTGAAAACCACGACTGCTATTGCCAGGAAAATCCGTAGCTGCGAAGCCTGATCTTCTGCTTTTCCGACAGAACGACCTGTTTGCCAAATTCGATGTACTCGGGATCACGAAAATTTCTCTCCGGATCTTCGGAAAGACGAAGCCTTGCTGCCGCCGCCTCAATCGGGTCAACATCTGGGGTTTGGTCAGCCATTTCTCCTGTGTTCATTGTAAAGGTTTCTGTAATAGTCTCTTATCTGATCGTTTGGAATATTGGCGTTTCGTAACCCGGGATGCTTCACCCTGGTGATGTGCCAGGGCGACCCCGGCACGTGGCACATTTCTGACAGTTGGCTGCCGCTAAACTTTCCGTAGATTCTCCAAATTTCATCGAGAAGGTGGCGGATAGTCGCGTCTGATCCTGAGATTGCCGGCGTGTATGAAACTACGTTTCCTGATTCCGGGCTCTCAAGTTTGAGCTCTGTTGCAAGGTCAACAATTGGCAGGCTGCCCCGGTACCTGAATTCGGCGTAAAGGGATTGAAACACCGGACCATTCGACCATGCTTCTGCGTATTCGTCATTGATCAGGGGGTCATCACGGAACGCATAGTTCCACCCGTGAGCAAGGAACACCAACTTTTGGATCTTGAGCGGTGTAATGCCGTGCTCACCGTACGTAGCCAAAAGGTAGTTGGCGACGGCCTTGGCTGAGTAGCCCGCCGTCACTTGCAGGTTCCTCTCATCGGCAGACCACGTTACTGAGATGCATATCTAGCCATCCACCAACCGACTGTCAACTTGGCAGCACGGCACGGGTGTAGCCCAATTTGTTGTCAGGCAACGATGGCCTGCCTCGCGTGCCAGTCGAGGAAGTCGGGCAGCCTGAGGTTCATGACGCAGCTCTTGAGCGCCAGCATTGCATTGGCGCCTGTCCCCGACCAGCGGGTGCCGGGACGCTTCAGCCGGAGCCCGTACCGCTTGCAGCCACTTTCCACGACCCCCGATCCAATCTGCATGCCCTGGTCGCGGTGTTGGTTGTAGCGCATCCGTTCGATGTTGTTCCGATAGTAGCGGCAGCACGCCTCCACTTGTTTGTACCTGCCGCTGAAGGACTCGAGTTCCCGGATCACCTTGGCGGCCCGGCCCGCCTCAAGGTCCGCCTTGATCCCTTCGAACCGCCGGTCCCGCTCCGCCTTGTCCGGAAAAATCGCCTTCACCGCATCGCTGGCGTATTCGAGGGCATGGAACATATCGAGCACGAAGGTGACCTTCCCGCCCCCGAACAACTCCTCGCAGGTGTTCCGTATCCATTCTGCGCCGTCCGAGATGACGACGAGTTCTTCGACGCCGTGCAAGCCGCGGCGCAGCGCCTCGCGGTCAAGGCGCATGGCGAAATCGGAGGGATCCCGGCTTCCCGGCGGCGTCGCCGCACTGTCGATGAGACAACTGGACGTCTCGCTGCCCTTGTCCTTCAGTGCCGCGCCGGTCTCCGGGTCCCGCCCCTCGGCAGTGTAGATGACCGCCAGCTTGGCTTCCCGGGTCTTCGCGCTTCCGTCCTCCTGCTTGCCGGCAATGCCTTCGACGTCTTCCTTTCGCATCGGTACCCCGGTCCCGTCGATGGCAAGATACATCCGTGATTCCAGGGGGCTGTCTTCCACGACCTCCTCCTGTTCGAACCGGAGAACCTCCTCGCCAAGCGCCAGGGACCAGCGCTGCAGCGAGCTCGAGGATGCGTTCACCCCGGCAAGGTTCGCGATGTGGCGGCTCGCCGCATCGAAGCTCATCATCGGCGTCGTCTCGGCCATGACGCTCAACATCCCCGGCGTGAGCGTGTCACCTTCCAGGCCCAGCGCACGGTCAAGCGGAAAGAAGCCATTGCCGCACGATCGGCAATAATAATAGCTGCGCTCGACCTCGACCCGGCCAAGCCGGGTGAGCCAGGCTTTTTTCTTCCTCGCCTGGTGCCGGCACATAAGCTTGCCACAGCTCGCGCATTCCGGCGGTGGCAGAGCCTCGTCAAGCTGTTCGAACAGCATCTTCAGCGCCGTCGCGCCGCCGCCGAGAGAACTGTCGCGGAGCACCCGCTCCACGCTGTCCAGGTCCGGAGCACCCGACGCGAGGTCCGCCGCCAGCTTCGGAAGTTGCAGGCCGAACTCCGCCAACACAGCCCCGAGCAATGCCGGAAGCGGCCCACCGACCGGTCCGAAGCCCGCCAGAGGCAACTCGCCCTCCGTGATGTCGCAGCTCCGCACCTCGCCGCCTTCCAGCCAGTAACGGGTGTATCCGCCCTCGTGCGCGCGCAGCACCGCCGCGCCTTCCTCCCCCAGGCCTTCCAGATACGCCACCGTGTCTGGATGTCCGTGCCCGCGATTCCCTTTGACCTTCGCCATCATCCGCGCTCCCTGCCTCGTTGCCTCTGCAAGCGCGCCACCCGCCGGTTCCCCCGGCCGTATTCGGACGCGCAGCAAAGCCAGCGTAGCAAATGCGAATCGCAATCATCAACCAAATTGGGCTACACCCGCGCACGGCACGGAAGCGTGTCTTCTCTGGTCCGGGCCCGGTTGCGGGACATGCCGGTCTGCATCTTGACCTTGCCAGGTGGTGGATCTCCCTGCATCTCGGCTGCATCGGTCCAGGCGGCATTGCCACATGCGGGGAAAATTGCGGCTGGCCTTCATCCAGCTTGTACCAATGCGGAGGGCGGCGATTTCTCCCTCGGCGAGAAACGCCTTCACCTCATCGATCGCATCCGAGACTTCCTGCTTGGAAAATCCTGGCTTCAGCGTTCTCACATGTTTCACGAAACCCTCGACATCCTCGAACATGTCATGCGGCGAGTGCCGATACAGGTAGGCAATCGTTGCTTCCAACTCCCGCTCTCTGACAGATCCGTTGCCGAAGGCTTCCAACACATTGTCGATGGCCGGTCGGTTCGTCTCGATATACTGCCGACCGAATTCGAACATCTGTTCAATGCTCTTTCCGGGGGTGATCTCATGGCGGATTGCTGATCGGCAATAGGTGATTTCGATGCCGTCGTCAAATTTGATCAGATCCAGATCTCCATCGAAGTCGGCACAATACGGCCCGAATATAAGGAAGCTGAACCAATAGCCGGTATCGACACCCCTCCCCGTTGATGGATGAGATGCACCTTTTTCTGACGTGCCTTCTTGCCGAGTGGCGAATTCTCCCGCCGGGACCGATCAACCAAAAGAGCGACGAGCACATATTGGTCAAATTTACTGGACCTTCCCGCCTTGGATGTCCCTCGGTTCCTGTTCATTGTCGATACCAGTCGCTCTGCCTGGAGGCGACAGTCTTCGGGCACAAAGAGTCTTGTCGTGTATGGACGCCCCCGAGTGCAGGCAATTTCCCTGGACATGCCGGGCAAGGTGATCAGGTACTGTCGTGCATTCGGCCTCTCGATGCGGCCTCTCGACGCGCCGCGGGCCGGCATGGAGATACGGGGACCAGGTCCAATTCGCCCGGACGAGCTCGCAGCTCTCGACAATCAACCGGTTTCCCGGCCCCTTCCCGATGATCGCCTGCCCTTGCCTGTCCTGCGTCCTGCTCGCATCCACCACGCCATCACGTCAGGCCACAGCCACTCGGGCAGCAGCCGTGACGGGGTCGCGACGGCTTTCCTTCTTCGTCATCGGCGCCCGGGCCATGCGCGCCATCCGGTTGGCCATGTCCCGCACAGCCTCCGGCAACCCTGATCGCTCGACATCGGCAATCCCCTGCGGCGCAATGATGCCGAACTCCGCAAGATGACCGCGCCGCGCATTCACCGTCCGCGTCCGCCGGCGCACCAGGAGATCCCGGGTGCGGAACACCATGCAGCGGGATTGCCGTTCCCCCGACTTCACCGGAGGGAAACGCATCGTCGTGCATGGACCCCTCGCGGATGGCCGCAGCATCGTTCTTCCGCCTCCTGACGAACGGCTTCACATGGACCGGCGGCACCGGCCGGACTTCATGCCCGGGCTCCATGATCCCCCGGCCCCGCCGGTGGGCGCCGGCACGGGCTTCCATGGCCACCGGGCAGTTCGGCCGCGGCGCCGGGAAGTCCGGAACCTTGCGGCGCACCGGTTTCCTGCGCAGCACCACCGATCCGTCTGCAGCAGCTCCGTGCAACCGGAACCGGTTCCTTGCCGGGTCGATTCCGGTCATGCCGACCCTTTCCATGGACGCTTCCTCCCTTCCGGGCCCAATCAGGGTTGACGCCACCATGGCACATTGCGACCGCCGGGCAGGGAGCGTCCATCCCGTCGCCGGGCCGTCACCTTGATTGTTGCCCGGCAGCTTGCACATGGCGGACAGGCGCGGGCCATCGCCCACCGGCACGACATCACCATCCACCACCGGCGGGATGACCTGGCGCAGGGCACCGGAGCCCGCCGCCGGAAGTGTCGCACCGACCGTCATGCCGCCGGCGTGCCTTGCGGTCCGGCTGTCGCTCACCCTTGCGGCTCTCCGGGATACAGGCCTCGCCCGGCTCCACGATACCGGTGAGCCTGCCGGATCCCCGGCCCCGTGTGGCCAGGAACCGGTGGCGCCGGCGAAACGCGGTATTCACGGCAATCCCGCAATGTTCGGCCGATTGGCGAGCCGTCCTGCCTTCGGCAAGACAGGTGCCGTATTCCGGCCATTTCTCCTTGTGGTGAGCAGGGGCGTCCCGGTCGCGGCATCGAATGTCAGGCCGCGCGCGACCGCACCCGGTGTGTCGCATCGGCGACAGCGGCGACGCCGGATCCCGCGAGGCTCCCGGGAGCACTGCTTCGGCTTCACGGCGTTGCTGCCGGCCGGGTTGATCAATCCCCGACAGCCATTCCCGAACTGCTCGTGATCCATGACATCTCCTGTTCCTTGGGAGAACATGCAATGAACACATGCGGTTTGCAGGCAGGGCCAAGAAAACTGATCTCGAATTCCCTTTCGAGGCACTGTCAGGTGGTGAACAGGCATTCTTCCTGCTCGCAGTCGAATTGGCACGACGACAGCTTCTCGAATTTCCTGGCAAATCACTTGCGGAAGTTCCGGGACTCGTCTGCATCGATGAAATCGAACTCCACTTGCATCCGGCCCGACAGCGAACGGTCCTGACGTCACTGATGAAATTGTTGCCGTGCAGCCAATTCGTCGTATGAACGCATTCGCATTAAGTTATCGGGAGTGGCACTTCGGAGCACCTACGGTTACTTGTTCCTGACAATGTGAATGGCCACATCAATGTTGTCGAGTCGATCGCATCCGGGGGACGTGACAGCAACTATGTACTTGAAGGGAATCTGGATACCCCGGAGCAAGACCCCGAAGTTGATGTTTCGTATGGCAGATTTGACCGGCTGGTCGATGCGGGCAGGTTTGAGGAAGCGGACTGGGGGCCCTTGACGAGTTGGACGGTCTTGTCGAAGGCAATGCGTCCCGGATCGCATTTCGTCGGGCAAATGCAGGCGCCTGAGGCAGACGTCAGAGTGAGAGGGTCGGCGAAGGGGAGTGAACCGAAAGCGCTGCGCTCCTGGAAGGAGGGCCAGCTGAGTGCCGGGCAGAAAACTCCGCTACAGAGATCTGCGCGGGGCCCACGGCATCAAGCGACAAGGAAAGCGCTGTTCCTCGAGCAGACCGGTGCGAAGATCTTGCCTTGAGCACCGATAGTCACCGCTGGCCTTCGGTTGGCTCAGGCTGACACCGACGACGCCGGTTCCTTCTTCCTGGCAAGAAATTCCTTCACCTCATCGACCGCAATTGAGACTTCCTGCTTGGAAAATTTAGGCATAAACCGCCACACACGTTCCAAAAATCTCTCGTCATCCTCGAATAGATCCGGCAAATATCGGCGCAAATAGGCAATCGTCGATACCACGTACGACTCTCTCGCCGACCCGTTGTCGAAGGCCTCCAACACGTTTTCGATGACCGGGCGGTTTGATTCGAGATACTGCTGGCCGATCTTGAACATCAGGTCAATGTTTTTTCCAGGCGTGATCTCGTAACGGTTTGCCGACCTGCAAAAGGTAATTTCAATTCCGCCGTTAAACTCGATCAGACCCAGATCTCCTTCGAGATCGGCAGAATACGGCCCATAAATGAAGAATTTGAACCTGTAACCGGTATCGATACCCCCCAGTTCCTGGATGGTATACAACTTCATCTGTAGTGCCTTCTTGCTGAGTGGCGAATTCTCCCGCCAAGACCGATCAATCAGAAGTGCGACGAGCGCGTATCGATCGAAGCTACTGGGCCTTTTCGTCATGGATATTCCCCTCGTTCCTGTTCATTGTTGATATCAGTTGTTCAGCTAGGAGGCGACAGTCTTCGGGCACAAAGAGTCGTCGCTGGTTGACCTGGATCAGTCCATTGACGACAGGCGACAGATCTTGCAGAGGTGTTGAGTACCCGGATCCGCCCGAGATCCGCCAGACCCTGATCTCTTCCGATCCGGATTTGTACCAGGACTTCTCCGCGTCACAGACTACACAATTTGACTTTGTGAGTCTGTCTTGAATCTCATCGATTTCGCTGATTTCATCGACTGTCGCCTTCTCGCTTGTCGAATACACCATTCGATAGTGTCTTCTTTCGCGGAGGAAACGACCGTGCTCTCCCCCATGGTGGTCGGATATCCGGCCAAACACCTTCCAGTCATCCCATTCAAGAAAGTTTCCGATTTTGTCCGGAGGCGGAAAGACCCCGGAATCGAGGAGTTCCTTCAGGCATTCAACCAGGTGATGGTCGTAAATCACGCGGGTCTTGTGGAAATAGATCTGGGTAAACATCATGAATCGGGCGATAAGCAAACCCTCCAAGGCGTGGACGCCGCCCTCTTCGACACCAATCTGGTGAACCTCGGCGCCCGTGTCCCCGGTGTCCGGACAGAGGCGCAAGGAATAGATCAGCCTGTCAAGGTCGTACCGCCCGTATTGCACACCGGCATGGTGGGCATCGCGTAGCAGGTAGTCCATCCGGTCTGCATCCATCTGACCCGAGACAAGATCTTGCCAAACCAACACACCTGACGAGTTTGTCGGCGCCCTCAGGATCTCGACAATGCCTTCGACACCAATTCCGTTGATTTTTGCCTCTGGATGGTTCTCGATGCAATCTCTCAGACGATGCTCGATCACGGCAACGGAGTAATCTTCGTGCGTGAATTTACCCGAACGCTGGGGGTTGTCGGGCAGCAGTTCCTCGGCAGCATGTGAGAATGGACCGTGACCGACATCGTGCAGCAAGGCAGCCAGACGAATGAGTCGCCGCTGGCGCATCAAGCTGCCAACGTCAAATCCGTAATCGGATTTGAGGATATCAGTGTTTCGGCGCACCAGCGCATCGAATATGCGTGATGCGACATGCATGACACCGATCGAGTGCTCAAACCTGGAATGCGTCGCTCCAGGGTAGACCATGTCGGTCCAACCAAGTTGCCGAATCCTGCGGAGCCGCTGAAAATCGGGGTGATTGATGATCTCCCACTCCATTCCATTAAGTTGAATGAACCCGTGGACAGGATCCCGGATCTCATAAGGTTCTTGTGGATTACTCATTCGATTTTCCCGAACAGCGCCAATCAGCCATATATATTCACTTTATGTTCCGTTTACAACCCACAGGATATTGCGGTAGCAGCGAAATCTTCATCCGATATTCGGACATTAGAGCCTCTTGCAAAACCCGCTGAAGACGCGAATTTTCGCCTGAAATCGACGATTCTGTTCAGGTAATCCTGGCGATCGGGGCTGCCACAAGGTATGGTGTAGTTATGCGCAACACGACCTATGGAGGCAACCCCGATGGCTCTGTCACAGACCATATCCAATCTCTGGACCCGGTTTCAAGGGGAACTTTTTCCTGGGCTCGCCGAAGAGGTCGGCCCCCTCATGGAGAAGCACAAACATCTGGTCCAGGTCCTCGACCTGGTCGAGGTCGAGCGCTTCGTCGATACGTACTGGCGCGGCCCCGGACGGCCGCAGCAGAGTCGTCGGGCCCTGGCGCGTGCCTTCGTTGCCAAGGCGATATGGAACCTGCCGACAACCCGAGACCTGATCGACAGGATCGAGGTCGATGCGCGGTTGCGCAGGCTGTGCGGCTGGCCGGGTGTGCGCTCGATCCCGAGCGAGGCGACATTCTCGCGTGCGTTTGCGGAGTTTTCCGAGGCCCGCCTTGCCGAACGGATGCACGAAGCACTGGTGAAGGAGGCCCTGGGCTGTGAACTGATCGGCCATATATCGCGGGACTCGACGGCGATCGAGGGGCGGGAGAAGCCGGCACCAAGACCGAAACCGGCAAAGAAGCCGAAGCGCAAGCGCGGCCGCCCCCGCAAGGGCGAGGAAGTGGCGAAGGAACCCGGCCGTCTCGAACGGCAACTGGATGGCATGAACCTCGAGCAGATGCTTGATGACCTGCCGGGCGCCTGCGACCATGGGGCCAAGAAGAACGCCAAGGGCTTCCTCGTCGGCTGGATTGGCTACAAGCTGCATCTCGACACGGCCGATTGCGGCGTGCCGGTGAGCGCCATCATGACCTCGGCGTCGGTCCATGACAGCCAGGTGGCGATCCCCCTTGCGACGATGACCGCCGAGCGCGTGACCAACCTCTACGATCTCATGGACGCGGCCTATGACGCGAATGAGATCCACCGGATGAGCGAACGCCTTGGCCATGTCCCGCTGATCGATGCCAACCCGCGCCGGGACACGGCTCTCAAGCAGGAACTGAAGCGCGAGGCCCGGGCACGGCGTGTCTGTGGCCTCGTCACCCCGCAGAGTGTCCGCTACCGGATCCGTTCCGGGGTCGAGCGGACCAATGCCCGTCTCAAGGACGAGTTCGGTGCCCGTCATGTGCGTGTCCGTGGGCATGCAAAAGTGTATTGCCACTTGATGTTCGGAGTGCTCGCGCTGACGGTTGACCAGTTGATGCGCCTCGCTGTCCCTCCCTGACCCGCCTCACCGTCCTTCGGGACGGTTCCGGCGTCCACGACCTTCCACGGAAACGCCCTGAAAAAGCCGGCGAACGGTCAAACCCGGCCTGCGCTCGGGCTTTTTCGTCTGTTTTTCCCGCGAATCGGGAGGGAATGCCGAAAGTCCGGGGATTCCGGGGTTCACGGTCGCGCGAAAGCCCGTGCCGGATACCCGGCACTGTTCAGCGGCCGGTCAGCTCGATAATTTTGCAAGAGGTTCATTAATTGAATATTTATAGAACAAAAATCAGTTGCCGCCGAATCATGGAGTTCGACTGTCTATCTGACAACACGTGACGACAAGACCGGCTGTTGCTTCCGGCCCCTGTTGCCGTGTGCGTCGGACCTGCCGGTCCGGGGTAGCCATGTCCGGACACAGGGGGAAATCCGGCATCGGAGGGCGCGATGTGGCACCGGCCCTGGTTCACGCAAGACCACCGGTTCTGCACCCGGCGGTGAATGCCCGGTTCCTGACCGTTTTCGGGCAGTTTCGCGCTCGGGCCCGCCCGCCCTGACAGCGGTATGTGTACAAGGGGTCGGGGCTTCGGGTCGGGGCTTCGGATGCAATTGGTGCCGCACCCGGGTCGTTCTGTGCGACCGCTGCGATCATGGTCACCAGACCTGCTCGAGCACCTGCAGCCAGTAATTCCAATTTTGGCCCTATCGCACTGTTTTGACAAGTCTTTCCGAACAGGTGCCGTTCTTTTCCATGAACCGGTCCCGTGGTCGGTCGGCCCCCGGGGGGTGATTCGCCGCCCCTGGCGGGCAGGAAACACCGGGCATTTGCCCTTGCGAGGGCAAAAAGGTGCATCTGATCCCGTCCTGTTCTTGTACAAGGAATCGTTCCATGCCAGATGGGGCACATGACACCCTTGTCCGGATACATGGAGGTGATGCGCGACCTCTCATCCGGGCTCCGGACCGGAGAGGCGGCAGGAATGCCCGGATCCCGATGAACGACATCGCCATGTCCTTCTGTTCCTGCAATCCCCGTCCTTCCTGCATGCCCGGCGGCAGATGCTCTCCCGCCGGGGACGCGCGGGTGCCCTTGCCCTGTTCGGCATCGGGACCGTTCCCTGCGACGATCATGTCCGCAAGATGCCGGACGGCGTTCCGCCCGGGCATGCAGGTCCGCGGCTCCACCACGTGACCGGCAGGCTTCTGAAGAAAGGCAGCCTTGCGCCGCTGCGGCGGCCGGCCGGGCATCTGCCGGTGGCGGCAGGTGGCACCGGATACGTCTCGAGGGCCGGGATCGAGTGTTCGAACCGGCGGGCGCAGAAGCAGAAGGGCGGGACCATCCGCCACTGCCACGCCATGGTCGGGGCCAGCATCGTGGCCCCGGCCCCGGGATGGTGCAGGCAGGCAGGATCGCGGGTGGGCGGCCGTCAAGCGGTGGCCGGGACGTGTCGGGCCCCGGGCGGTCCGGCTGAAGCCGGCCCTTCGGGTGATGATCTCCATTGCTGCCGGCCGGTCCGCGAGGCGATCCGGGCCTCCGGAGGAGGCTTCCTGCCGGGCTGCCGGCCGTCATCCCGTGTCACGCTTCACGAACATGTTCATGGTGTTGCCATGAACGAGGCCAGGCGGACCGGGCGGGCCGCGAGGCCATGCGCAGGCGCCGGCTCCACACCCGGTGGATGCATGACCTGCCGATCAGGGACGGCCCCGGAGCATTGAAGGTGAACCGGCTCGGGGCCGCCGGGGCCCCGGAGACCGGCAAGCAGACATGTCACGGCACCTTTGCCACCGACCTGCCCGCAGGCAGGCACGATATCGCCGGGCCGGCCGAATGTGCCCGCACCCGCCGGACGGTCGAAAACCCGGTGTTCCCGGAACTGAAGAAATTCCAACATCTCGAGCGCAACTTCGGCCATGGATCGAGGACACTCTCCGGCGTGCCGGCGATGGCGGGCATGATTGCCCTCCTCATGCAGAGCGCATGCCGGATGGTCTGCAGCCGATGGCAGGCCGCTCGCCGGCGGTGGGTTGCCCGCTACCGGATGCCGGATCAGCTGAAGATCCTGGCCGATCATGTCGTGTTCCGCGACCGGGACCAGTACCTCGTGACCATCGCCACCGACGAGTTGCCCGAACAACCTCCGCGAGGCACCGCCGGCACCATGTGCCGGCCACCCAGGCCCCCCCCCGAACACAGACTGAATCTGCTGAAAGTCAGGACATGACGGAATGATTGGAATTACTGACCTGCAGCGTCGCGGGTAACCGGAGGTTCCGGTTACTGGTATTGTCTCCCCTTCTCGATAACCTGGCTATCCTGACCTTCACGCTCGAGGACGCGGCGACCCGCATGGCTCCCTTATGCCACGCAGCCGCCGACTCCGGGCAAGGCCGAACACAATCGACGGTGATGTCTCCCTTCTCGTCCCAGCCCGGATCCTGCAGGCGAATCTGTCTGTCATGTTGCGCGCAACATTTCGGCCCGCACTCCCGCACTGCCCCTCCGTCCCAGGCGGCAGTGCGGGCAACCGCATCCGGCAATTCCTGGACGGAAATCTTCGTGAAATCGGAGTTGGTTGTTGCAATGACCAGATGCGATGGCTATAGACCCCGTTTACTCGGAAACGCAGGGGCGCTCAGAGAGGAACGGGGGCGCGTAGCTCAGCGGAAGAGCACTACGTTGACATCGTAGGGGTCACTGGTTCGATCCCAGTCGCGCCCACCATCATCTCCAGTGACAGGAGGCAAGGTGATGAAGATCAGAAATTCGCTTCGCTCGCTGAAATCCCGGCATCGCCAGTGCCGTGTCGTGCGCCGCAAGGGCCGGGTATACGTGATCAACAAGTATCAGAAGCGCTTCAAGGCCCGACAAGGCTGACCGTTTCCGGGTCCGGCCTGAACCTGTCGATCAGTCATAGAGGCGCTGGTCGTCAATGACCTTGCCGTCATCCGGCAGGCTTCCCCGTTCACGAAACTCGACCACCCCCCGCAGTTTGAGAGTGGTTGCCACCTGTTCCTCGAAGTCCGGAACAGGCCCGGAAGCTGATTCGGCCAGCACCGTCATCACATCCTGGTCATTTTCGCGCGCGACCACGAGCCTGGCCCGGACAATGCCGGGGCTGCGCCGGACCAGTTCGGCAACCTGTTCCGGCCGCACGAACATGCCCTTGACCTTGGTGGTCTGGTCGGCCCGCCCCTTCCAGCCGGCCAGGCGGCGATTTGTCCGCCCGCAGGGGCTTGCTCCCGGCAGGAAGGCCGACAAGTCACCGGTGGCAAACCGGATCAGGGGGTAGTCCCGGTTGAGGGTAGTCACCACCACCTCGCCGATCCTGCCCTCCTCGACCGGCTGGCCGGTGCCCGGCACCACGATCTCGACCACGACCCCTTCATCGACCACGAGCCCCTGGTCCGGAACCGTTTCATAGGCGATGCTGCCGATATCGGCGGTTGCATAGCTCTGGAGGCATGAAATCCCCCGATCGGCATAAAATTGACGGGTGACGGGAAACAGCGCCCCGCCGCCAACCGCCGCCTTCGTCAGGCAGTCAAGCCCGACCCCCATTTCGTCGGCCTTCTCGAGGATCGTCTTCAGGTAATCCGGCGTTCCGGCATAGGCGGTGGTCCCGAAATGCGCCGCCGCCTGCACCTGCAATTCGGTCTGGCCGGTGCCGGCCGGAATGACGGTTGCCCCCAACGCCCGCGCCCCGTTCTCGAAGATCATGCCGGCCGGGGTAAGATGGTAGGATAGGCAGTTCTGCACGATGTCGCCCGGCCCGATACCGCAGGCATGCAGGAACCGCCCCATCCGCCACCAGTCACCACCTGCCATGCCCGGCTCGTAGATCGGGCCGGGCGACTGGAACAGGTGCTCGAATGCCGTCTTGTCGAGGGTGGCAAAGCCGCCGAATGGCGGCGCCTCCGACTGCAGCCGCACCAACTCCGCCTTCCGAAGGACCGGCAATGCGGCCAGGCTGTCCACCGATGTGATGTCGGCAGGGTCGATGTCTGCCAACATTCCGGCATAGCCCGACGCTCGGCCCTTGGCCCGGGCAACAAGGACCGGCAACTCCCGGGCAAGGTCGCGGGCCCGCTCATCCCCGGAGCGCAACTCAAGGTGGTCATGATGCCTTCCCGCGGTCATGACGGCAATCCCAGGACCTGCCGCCCGGGCCCGCCCCGGCGACAGATCTCGCCCCGGACCTCCAATTCGAGCTTGACCGTGGTCACATGCCAGCCCAGCGAGCCAAGCCGGCGAGCATCTTCCGGCGCAACCCTCCTGCCAACCCGCTCCGCAAGGGCAGAAAACGGGCAGTCACCCTCGGCGAGTTCGGCGATGATCTTCGATCTGATCAGGTCGAACTTCCAGGCTGGAATCCTGGTTACGCCGCTTCGGCCAGTGCTTGGTGTCCGACAGGGGACCCGGTCATCCACCGTCAATTCAGCCACCGTTTCCGGCGCCGGTAGCTTCGGACATCGCGGAAGGATTTGCGTCCCGATTCCGACATGCCGAGATAGAATTCCCTGACATCGGGGTTCTCGCTGAGTTCGCTGGCCGGCCCGTCCATCACCACCCTTCCCGATTCCAGGATGTAGCCATAGCTGGCAAATCGCAGGGCGACATTGGTGTTCTGTTCCGCAAGGAGGAAACTCACGCCTTCCCGTTCATTCAGGTTGCGGACGATTTCGAAGATTTCCTCGACGAGTTGCGGGGCCAGGCCCATGGATGGCTCGTCGAGCAGGATCATTTCCGGTCGCGACATCAGCGCCCGACCGATGACGCACATCTGCTGTTCGCCACCCGACGTGTACCCGGCCTGCGATCTGCGTCGCTCCTTCAGCCGTGGAAAATAGCTGTAGACCAGCTCGAGATCCTCCTCGATCCTCGCCCTGCCGTCGCGCCTGGTGAAGGCACCGGTCATCAAGTTCTCCTCGACGGTAAGATGCTCGAAACAATGGCGCCCCTCCATGACCTGGATGACCCCCTGCCGCACCATCTCCGACGGGCCGAGATGCTGGATATCCCGGTCGCGGTAGATGATGGCGCCCTTGGTGACCTCGCCGCGCTCGGAGTGCAGGAGATTGGATATCGCCTTCAGGGTGGTGGTCTTGCCGGCACCATTGCCGCCGAGCAGAGCCACCACGCCGCCCTTTGGTACCTCGAGGCTGACCCCCTTGAGAACGAGGATCACGTGGTTGTAGACAACCTCGATATTGTTGACGCTCAACAGGGCTTCGGAGCCGGTCTCTTCCATGGCTGGCCTGAATCTCCGGGGGTCCGGTGGCGGATCCCAGCCCGCATCGGGTCGGGATCCCGTTCTCGTCAGCAGCGACGCTCGATGCCGTGTTCGGCTGCATAGGCGGCCGCATCCTCGGCGATGAGGGCGTCAACGACCTCCTTGTCCGGCTGGATCAGGTCGGTGATGATGCTCCATTCACCCTTCATTGCATCCCATTGCTGCACCATGGCCAGGCCGGGGCCGCCATGGTTCTCGCAGGTGACGGTGAAGGATGGTCCGAAATTCGGCAGGCCGCGAGCGGCCATCTTCTCCTCGGTGATCTCCAGTGCCTCCAGTCCGTCGCGCATCATCGCCGGCGTGATGTCGCCGACGCCATGGATTTCCTGGGCAGTCCTGATCGCCTCGGCGATCAGCAATGCGCCGTACATGCCGCGCATGTAGAGCACCGAGCCGACCTGGTCGCCGGCGCCGGCAGCCTTGCCGGCATCATGGACATGGGTATTCAGATCGTCGATCAGCGGATAGTCGGTGCCGACGCCATGCAGGGCCAGCGCCTTGTAGCCATCGGCGCGCTCGCCGGCCGGCAGCACGTCATTCTCGGAGCCTGACCACCAGATGCCGATGAAGTTCTCCATGGGGAACCTGATATTGGCTGCCTCCTGGATCGCCACCGAATTCATCACGCCCCAGCCCCACATCAGCAGGTAGTCGGGCTTCTCGCGACGGATCTCCAGCCATTGCGATTTCTGCTCCTGGCCCGGATGGTCCACCGGCATCAGCATCAGCTCGTAGCCATGCTTGGCCGACAGCTCCTCCAGCGTGCGGATCGGCTCCTTGCCATAGGCCGAATTGTGATAGATCAGGCCGATTTTCATGCCGGAGATGTCACCGTCATTGAGCGACAGGACATGGTTGATGGCGATCGATGCGCCGTCCCAGTAATTGGCCGGGAAGTTGAAGACATGGCTGAAGACGGTGCCATCGGCCGCCGCCGTTCGTCCGTATCCCATGGAATGGATGGGAATCCCGTCGGCGGTCGCCTTCGGTATCAGCTGGTAGGTGATGCCGGTCGACAGCGGCGCATAGACCAGCGAGCCCTCGCCCTTGGTCGCCTCGTAACACTCGACGCCCTTCTGGGTGTTGTAGCCGGTCTCGCAGTCGAGGACCCGGACCGGCACGCCGCCGATGCCGCCATCCCGCTCGTTTAGCAGCGTGAAGTAGTCGGCAAACCCGTCGGCGGCCGGGATGCCGCTGGGCGAATAGGGGCCGGTCCGGTAGCTGAGCCAGGGAACGACCAGGTCGGCCAGCGCCGCCGGCGCCGAGATCGACATGATGGCCACGGCCAGTGCTGCAATCCTGAGTTTCATGGAATTCCTCCTTCTGTCGTTGTCGTCCGGACTGTTACCCAGAATGCCCGCAATTGGCCAGTGGTCACGCGCAATCGGGTGTAACCCATTTCTGTTGCATGGCCCCAATCCGGACCCGCCAGGCGAGCCATCCCGGCATCGGTAGCAGCCCGGTCCAATCGCAGCCTCGCTCCCACAACTCGGAAAGGATGGTGGCGTAGCCCCTACTGCCCGCGGGCGAGACCGTGCGGAGGCGCCTGCCCACATGCGACCCGAAGCCATGGCGCAAGGAAATGTGGAGCATGGCCGGGGCCTTCGTTGCCACCACAGCCCATCCAGTCCCAGGGCGATGCTGTACCACTGGATCCGCTGCGAGCGTGTGGGCCGCATCGGTGGGCTGTCCTTCCATGCCGCCAGATGGCACCAGAAGGCGCGCGATGAATGGATCGGCCGGGACGACAGGACGCGCCGGGCCAATCTCGGCCTGTTGGTGATGAATTCGCGTCTCCTGACCCTGCCCGGCATCCGGGTCCCGCATCTTGCCAGCCATGTGCCAGGCATGCCGGTCCGGCGGCTCGCCGATGACTGGATGGCGGAGCAACGGGACACGGCCGGCCATCGCCTGCACTTTCACCGGCCCGGAGCATGCGGGCACCTGCACCGCCGCCGGACGGGATGCGCCGGCACCAACCCCGGCTGCAGGCCGCGGCTGGCCTGCAGCGTCTGGATGCGTCCGCTGGAGCGCCGGTGGCGGGAGCGGCTGCGGCGTCAGGATGTCATCCTGATTGTCGCCTTGTAGCTACGTCGAAGAAAAAAACTCTGTCAAGGCATTGACATCATAATTTCTATGTTCAAATACTGCTGCGGTTTCGCGAGGAATCAATCAAAGGCCCTGACCGGGTTTACTTGAATTCCAAACGGAGTTCTTGGCAGAATATGCTGATGTCTGCTGAGAGCGTGAGCTAGGAGGCCAAAGCATGGATCCGGTCTTCACGACTGGGCTAGATGGATAGCTATCACAGTTGGCAATCTGTCAATCAGTGGATCGATCAAGTTGGATGTGCACATCCTCTCCTTGTTAGCTGGCCTAGCTTAAAAGGCGCGTTGGACTTATATGCTGATAAATCAGAAAATTAGGAAATTAGTCCGCTAACCGAACACTCAGCAAAGGAATTTAAAGAGGTCATGATCTAAACGGATCATGACCTCTTTCTATCTAATGTTATCGTTTGGGGCAATATTAATATGGTTCCGACCACGTCTTATCCTATGTTCCTTATGACAACTAGGAAAGCACCGACTTGACGGCCCCCTTCTTGACTTTCCAAACTTACAATCATAGTGAAATTTCGGGTCAAAGCACACGCCAAATCGGAGCCGTCCACGGATGACACAACTTGGCTTGTGGTCACCCTTGCACCACGAAGGAGCAATACCATGTCTTGCCGCTGCCTTAGATGGCGCATAAAATTCCAAGCCTTTACCCTCGAACCGGCCCGAAGAGCTTCTTGGAAGGAGGCCTTCAAGATACCTAAGAGAGTTAGCAAATGTCTCGACTCTTTCGCATGTTTCGACTGAGTTATGAATGAAATCCGCAATGTCATTAACTTTGGAACCAAAATTCTTGCGTGGCAGGAGTACACATGTCTTGTTATCTCTGTTCGTCACTTCCTGCGCTAGTGTTCGAAGAACGTTTCTTGCGTTTCGCAATAACTTATTTGACTTTCGAAATAATTGGTTTACCGATTCCTGATTCTTGTGCAATTGAGGTGCTTTCTGTACTCTCTGTGTAGGTGATACCGGAACGAGCAAAGCTTCCATACCAAATCTATCAATCAGATATCGATCACTGTCATCTCCGTTCCGCGTGTACAGCAACACGAAATTAATTTTCCAGGGATCCGCTCCCGGCGTGCTGAGAGCCTTCTTGAAATAGGTTGTTACCTGATCATAGAGTTCGTCAGCATAAACGGCCGTATAGAACCTTCCTTCAAATGGAATTGTTGGAACGGCTTCAACACCTGGATTTGCCCTTGCAAGCTTCTTGCACAGCGGTGTACCGATCGGTTCCGGGAATCCGGCCGCCAGCAACAAAAGTCTTGGCATCACACGGGTTGGCGGCGTAATTTAGCGACCACATCCATAGGAATTGAGGTTCGCTGCAAATCCTGAGAATTGAGAGATAGAATGAGCCTCCCAAGAAGGTCGTTTGAGGGAAGCCTTTTGTCACCTATTGACGAAGGCCTATGGAGAAAATCCGAGATGTTCATTTCATTCGCTTTGATCCACCGCACCGCGTTACGGTAGATCTCGTCAGCATCGGCATCAGGGCTTGCAATATAATCACGTCCAATATGAAGTCCATTGTCCGGTGCATCTCTACTAGGTAGGTCGTGGAACTCAAGTGGATCAGTCAGTTGCAAATAACGTTTTAGTGAATCCGTGAGAGGTTTTCGAAACGCTGCCCAAAATGCGGGATGCAATCGTGGCTGCGAAGGATTGGAAGATGTTTTTTCCAATAAGGGATCCCAATCCACTATCTTCTGAGTGTCATCAGTAACAGGGGCAACACCAACGATTACTTTATTTTGTGAATGTTGGACGAGGAGCAGAGAAGTCGGTGTAAAGTTTTCAAGAAATGCTCGAAGTCCACCTGAGTGAAGTCTTGCATATTTGGATATGCGGCCGCCGTCCAGACTTCCAAGGGCGCTTAGGAGCAGAGGTTTCTTATGTGCATTCCAATAATTCTCTACCTGTTCGACAGTTTCCCGGATTAGTTTGTCGGTATCTTGGTCCATGGAGTTGGTCGCCTATTAGGTTTTGGTCATGGTCGCTCTAGCAAGACGTTGCAACAGAGTCGAGTCTTTCGAGGGATGCGCCGTGCCGAAGCGCTCACGATCACCTTCTCGGGAGGCCGGACTTGGCTTCGTCGATATGGGCGTTTCCGGCCGTGAAAATGAGGGGTCGCGCGCGGTCCGCTGGCACCCTATTGGCCTGATTCCTTATCACGATTCCAATCCCTGCAGCTTCTGGTGTCCTCTCTTCCACGCCTCCACGAAGTCCTCGGGTTTCTTGCTCCAGCGGAACGGGTGGGTGTGATTGGCGTTGTGGTGCCGGGTACAGCTCTCGGTCGCCGCAATGCATTCGCCGGGTGAATTGAAGATCGCATGTTTGAGCCGCTGCCGAGAGAGCCTGGAGAAGAACCCCTCGACGGCATTCATCCAGGAGGCCGCGGGGCCGGGGTGAAGTGGAAGGTTCGGTCGGGATGAGTCCTGAGCCACTGATTGACCTCGGCCGACTTGCGGGAGGAAACATTGTCGAGAATGACATGAACCGGGGTCCCGGCCTCGACTCCGCTGGCGACGTGGTCGAGGAAGGCAAGGAAGTCCTCCGAGCGGTGACGGCCGACCATTTGTCCGACGACCTTGCCGGCGGCGGCGCCCGCCGCCGCCGGCCATGTCATGGACCTTCAGCTCGAACCTCGGATCTCTCGAGCATCCATGTTGTCCGTCAAGCGATATTGTCGAGGTTTTCCCGGGTCCCGGATTTTCCATGCACGGTCCATGCAGTGATCATCCACCGCCAGGCCGTTCCTTCAGGCACGCCAATCGGTCCCGCTGCGGTCGGCAGCGGGAAGACGTTGCCATGCGTTGCGCCGCCGCCGGCAGCCGAATTCAGGCCGGTGCCCGCTCCGTCCACATGCGGCCATCGCCAAGGAGGGCATTGGCCAGGACGATCAGGTGGCGCACTCTGGCCATACCCACAAGCGGCGTCCCGCTTGAACATGTCACCCGGCCGGCTCTCCTCGCCGAGGCCGCGGTTCAGGCTGACGATCCAGGCCGGGAATGAAAGCGCCGAGTGGCCGTTCCACAGGATCTCGTTACCCGGAGGGGGATCGTTGCTTCGGTGCAGGTATCCGCCCATCATCGTCACCAGCTTGACAATGGCTCTTGATGGTCCCAATCATCTTCCTGCTTCCACGAAGTTCTATCTTCACTCTTCGAAGCCGTTTGATGTTGTGCCTGTGTATCGATTTCCCATGTGCCAGAACCGGGGCAAATTGACACGTGAGGCCAGGCGGGAGAAGTGAATCTGCCAGTCTTGTGCCTTCCTTGATCTGATGCGCCACGTGATCAATTCTGTCGACTCTGCCGCCTTTCATTTCGATCGGCACCACCCATGTTGTCTCATGACTCTTGATCACCAACAGATAATCGCACCGTGTCTTATTGTTTAGCCCAAGCGCTTCGCAGTCCATATCAATAATGAGACGTTCAGGACACACGCCATCCAGACGGACGCTGCATCTGTCCCGTTTGCAATTTCTTGCATGGCAGCTCGGTGGGACTTTGTCGGCCAATTCCGCAATTGATACTGTCATTATGGTCTGCGATTCTGGAGTCTATTGAAAATGTTCACACTGTCATTATACAGTTCTTCACTGACATCATCATAACCTGTTGGATAGAGGCCGGTTTCAGCATCCAGCCGTATCTCCTCGACAATTGATCCTTTTGGGCGCTTTTTTTGCCTGAATAGCCATGCTCCAACCTGGCCAGAGCGCAGGGCGACCTTGTCACCCATGTCACCGGCGACTGCCTGCCGAGCGGGAAGCTCGGATCGCCGAACGATGTTGGAGAGTTCCTCAAGCACCCACTCACTATGCGTGGTAATGATCACTCGAATTCCATTCTCGACCAGCATTGCAAGTTGACGAGTGAATTCGACCTGCATGGCCGGATGCAAATGCGACTCCGGTTCCTCAATGATCAGCACGTGCCCTGGTTGAACGATGTAGCGAAGATAGAGCACAACAGGCGCCAGTTCCGACACCATTGATGACGCGTTCATCAACGAGAGGCTGTGCTTCCATCCTTTCGGCCTGTAGGTGAAGTGCGGGTAGCCTGTCACCTCTGATTTATCGACCCCAATTACTCCACCAATAATGGCATCTTCAATTTGCGCGCCGAGACCACGAATGGATCTGCGTCGTCGATACGAAACGGAATCCAGTTCAATCAACTGTTCCAGAAAATCCGCAAGAACACCGGAAAGGGTGGCCATATTAGCCGCCGGGCGCAAACCTGTCATTGCTGCACTTCCGATCAGAGCGCTCACGACTGCCCTGTGAGCATGCATGACACCGGTCCGGTCGGCAGGGAGATAAAACGCTGGAAGAGTCAGAGAGCCGAAGATCTGAGGGCAAGAGTAATCAACCAAGGACCTCATTAACCTCCATTTGGCAAGATTTTTGGACAATTTTTTTTCCCCATCACCCCGCGCAGCCTCTAACGCCCACAGCGCCCAGGGATCAAAAATGTCGTCGTCATCACCGAGTCGCAATCGGAAACCCTCGGGGATTGTCGTTGCGAACTCGCTCGTTTGTGCACCAATCGAAAGTTGGCCGTCGACACTTGCGGCATCATTCGTATCATGCCGGCGAAAAACAACGCTCGAATTACGTGTTGCGCCCTTGCGAATCAGCGCCCCGATCTCTGCAATGCCGAAGCACCGGCTGATTTCATTACCAAGAAGACTGCCCTGTTTGGCCAATCCGGAACGAATAACGTCCGTCAGTACACCAGGAAGAACAATGTCCTCCTGTGACAGGGAGTCCGTCTCGGATAGCAGCAATTGGTTCGCAGCGGCGACAATGGAATCCATGTCATCCATGGATACTTCGCGGTTTCGCTCGAGGCCAAGCATCTGAGCATATGATCCGAAGAGGCGGTGGCCCAACCCACCGCCACCACTGAAATACCGGTGCAGTGCATAGATCAGAATTGCCAGATAGGACTTTCCGGTGTTGCTCGGTCCGATGAAGACCGTAAGCGGGCGGAGATCAATCCTGGCCTCGGCAATCGGACCAAGATCTCTTGCAGTGAGTTCCAGAACACCTTGAGCAGATGAACTGTTCATTTCGTTACTCTCCGGTTTCCGCGATCTCCCAAACCTGACCGCAATTTCGGTATCGAGTCAAATCAGGCAAGCGCAAATCCCTGGTCATCTGGTTCAGGTCCGCAACCGGTAGGCCGGGAGGAGTGCCAAGGTCGCGGGAGGTATTGTCGAATCCGGTATTGGGGCGTTTGCAGACAGGCGGCATGTCCGTCCCGCTCATCATGCCTGACAACCAACGAGGGAGTACACCGTCATGTCCGTGAACGCATACGGATTTGAAGACCCTGCAAAGCTCCGTGACCAATTGTCGGAGCTGATCCGCGAAGGTGCCGGAATACTCGTGGAGCAGGCCGTGGAGATCGAGCTTCAGGTGATGGCCAGGCATGAAGGGCGGCGCCGTCTCGAGGATGGAAAAGCCGGCGTCGTGCAGGGTGGCGACCGGCCCGAGCGCGGGATCCAGGCCGGGATCGGCCCGGCCGCATACCGAAGACCCGCTCCCGGCTCTCGGACGCCGCGCAGTCCATGGAGCAACGGGGAATCCAGCGGGATTGTCTCCCGGGGCATGAGTTCGATGGCGCCCAGGACAAGGTCGTCGAGTTTCCCGGGACAGGCGGCATGGGACCCGCCAGCTTCCAATCGCCCGAGCACAGGATCAAGCCATCTGTCAGCAAGTTCGCTGAAGGCCGCCCGGAGCGCGGGTGCGGCGGCTGCGAGATCAAGCCGAGATTCTTCGGAATCTGTCAGCATCCGACCTCGACCTTGCACGTTTTCCCTCACGTCCAGGTCCGGAAGATTTCGGTGCCGGCGATCTGATCGAGGGCCTCGTCAAGCGGCAACACCAGGCCGCCCATGTCGCCGACATCCTTCCACCGGCCTTGCCGGGACCGGTAGTGGACACGCATCCGGTCGCCTGATCCTTCCGGCTTGAGCCTCGCGATCGGCGCCTGCGTTGCCGTCAGGGCGAGGTTGCAGCCGCCCCGGCTCTTGCGAACGCCCGCACCGCCGCCATTTTCCCGGTTGAAGGCCTCGACGCGCAGCAGAACCGGGTCATCATGCCCGGTCATGGTCGGGCGTGTCCTCCTGCGGGGGGCGCCAGGGACCGAATTGTCGCATGTGCCGGCAACTGACTCCATGGAAGGTCGGCACCATGGATCGGGCCCTTGCGAGCAGGAGAGACCCCGCGGGATATTCTGGATCGAAGGCGACGCCCCGGGCCTGTGCCAGGCGCTGATTGCGCTGATGCCGCCGCATGACGTCCATGTCGAGAGCCGTCCCGGCGGCGGGGCGCTGATGCAGCGCAAGCCGCCGGCCCTGCGCAATATCGGCATCGATCTCGACGCCGGGGCACTAGCCGCCCTTGCCTGCGACCATCCGGTCGAACGGGTCCATGCCGATCCTCCTTGCCTGCGGGCCACCCGCCGGTCGGACCGCCGCTGCCGCTTCGAGATGACCGGGGCCGAACATGACAGGCTGCCGGAGCTGCTCAAGGCCCTGCCCTGCCGGGTGATGGTCTCCAGCCATCCCCCGGCGCTCCATGACCGGCACCTGTCTGCCTGGCGCCGGTTGCAGATGCAGGTCATGACCCGGGGAATCGTGCGCACCGAGGCGGTGTGGTTCGACTTCGCACCCGACCGGGTGCACCGGGCCGGCACGGCGGGACGGAACTTCACCGACCGCCAGCGCATCAGGCGCAAGGCCGGGAGCCGGGGCCGGTGCTGCCGGGCCATGCCGCCGGGCGAGAGGCTGGCGGTGCCGGCCGGCATCGTTCCGGGGTACATTCACCGCCTGGTGCTGGTGCCGGTCATGGGGGTGCTGCCGGCACCGGGAAAGCGGACGGTATCGGCCTGCCTGCACGTCACCGGAAGGGCGATGGCCGGCAATTTCGCCTCCTGTCACCCGGGTGCCGAACCGGGCCCGTTGGAAGCCCGGCGCGGCGGCAAACATGCGGCCTGCGGCGCCTCCGGCCCCGCGGGCCGCAGCCGTTTCCGGGCTTCGGTCGAAAAAGCGCTTGCAATCGACGGGAGATCAGGAAGATATCCGCCTTGTCGCGGCGTCGGACCGTCATCCTGATCGACGTGCGGTTCTCATCCGGATTGTCGTCCTACATTCTATCACCGCTTCCCGAAGGAGCGGATCCGGGAGCTCCGCGGCTGAGGGAAGGGAAGGGGGTAGGTGATCGTGGGCACCGTCTTGCCGAGTCCCAGAAACTCGATTACGGTCGTTGCGGATGTATGTGATGTCCACCATGCTTGAAAATCGACGAAAACCGGTTGGCACCATTGGGCGGCCGGTGCAGCCTAGCGCCCGAGCAGAAAATTGAGGGGCCAGCCATGTCCCATCGGCTCAGAGAACTGAGGCGGGTATTCGTCATGCGACCTAGCGTGGGAATAGGCCATCGACATCGAATTCTGAGCAATCATTCAACTTTGGGACTTGCGTTAATCGCATGTTGTAACGAATTAACAAGCGCCCGGAGAACATCATGAAGGTCCGTTTCAAGAATCCGCCAATCAACGAACTGATCATTGGCGTCTATTTTCACCCGCCACTGGCCAGGCTTCGAAGCGAACATATAGGCTTGTTGTGGTCACGGCTTTGAAGCGAGTTTCCAACCGTTGAACAACGACCACCTATCAGTAACGTAGTTGAGGATCAAAATGCAGTAGTAGAGATCGGCGGTGAGTTTATGGTGATGCCGCGGTTCTGGTTTGTATCTGAGGATGAGGTCAGCTTGATCCAGGTTCAGAAGAGTGCCTTTCTTCTTAACTGGAGGCGACGCAATGCCAAGTATCCTCATTTTGCCGAGCACCTAAAACCGGGGTTTGACAAGTACTACGGGGTCTTTAAGGAATTCCTGCGGTACGATGTCGGTATGGGAGGTCCCGAAATCTCCCATTGTGAACTTACCTATGTCAACGTCATCATGTCATCCGATTACTGGCAAGGGCCTTACGATACATCTCGAGTTATTCGCTCTTTCGCGATTCCGAACCACGAGTCGGGACACGATACTGTTCCTGCCTTTAATTGTGTGTATCAGTATGAGGTCGAGCTCAATTTGCAACTTCATGTTACAATCCGAACTGCCAAGACAGCAAATCCGCTAGGTTCACCGCTCCTGATTCTTGAATTCAAGGCACTGGGTCAACCGGATGACGTTTCGACATCGAAGATTAATGCATGGTACGATCGAGCGCATGACGCCATCATTTCCCGATTTTTGTGTATGACAAACAAGGACGTCCAACATACACACTGGAAACTGGAGGAAGCTGAATGACTGGAGCGGCCGTATGCCATAGTACCGCATCCGATACAGGGGAACTGCTGCCAGATTCCAAGTTTATTGATGTGCATAGGACAGCCTCAGCCATGGATGCCGGCGTACAATTTCCATCTCCACTCGCCGTGAGGTTCCCAGAACACCCCTCCCACAATAAAATCGTCGACTACATCACAACCTATCTGGGAAATCCTACCAGACTCTTCGATTGGGCGGCTAAGTCCAGTGCTGTCTTTGCTTCAGATGGTCCGGCACGATCCACGTTTCAAGCCTACTGGACGAGAATCTTGGCGCTCCGGAATGCAGGGGAGCAGGATGGGTATTACTTGAATTCCACTTCGGAATTTTACTTTTGGCGTTTTGTTGTCAACTTGGGGCCGCGCCTCCGCAAAAGCAATCTGGTACTGGTGGATAATGGCAACCTGCGTACGGTCTGGAAGGACGACCAGGGAACCCGTTTGGGCCTGCAGTTTCTCAGCGATGGAATGATTCAATACGTGATCTTCAAGCGACGCGGAGCAGGGCAGCCACCGTCGAGAGTCGCCGGTCGTGACACGTTTGATGGGGTGAAGAAACAAATCCATGCCTTTGATCTGGCTTCGTTGATTTACGAATGACCCGGGTGGATTTGCCAACGGACGATCAGATCGTCCGCCATGTCAAGCCGAGCCTGATTCAGGAAGACGGGACCCCGGATGGTTCTGAATTCCGATTGCGTTCGGACGAAAAAGAACTGTCAGTCAATTGGCTTGAGATCTTTGGCCAAGAAATGACCCATCAACCGGCCGAAGTGCGGCGCCTGTGCCGTTTGAACCTAGGGTCAACTGGGGGTTTCGCCGAAATGAACGTCGGCATGGTCAAGTGCAAGGTAGCCGAAGAACTGGACACATTGCGCATCGTCAGCGATCCGCTTGAAGCTGAGGGTGAGTTCGATGCCGATCCTTCGCATGCGGCAATCATCGGCTTGCCTCAAGGCGACTCTGACGAAGGGATCTTGATAGGAGAACTGATCGCTGAGTGCTTTATCGAAATGCATCCGGCTATACAAAGTGCCGACAATTGAGGGTAAGAGCGCGGTTGGCTAAAGTTTGGAGAATCGAAACTCTCTGAACCAATAGGCATCAACCTTCGAGCCATCCTCAAGAGACACCATGAGTCCTGCCCGGATTCCCGCTTGTTGTCGATCCGGCCCGGCGTGCGGGGCGACAATCTGGATGAGAACTGCACGTCAATCAGGATGACAACGGTGTCGGGGGGCGGCTGATGCGGCAGGCCAAGGTCGCAACCTTCCCGGCATGGCGAATGCTGCATTCGATATCCTGGCCGTGACGCGCCAGCTCAGGGCCGGGAGCTTCGATCCCGAGCAGGCCGGTGCCATTGCCGGGGCCGCACGACCGGAGTGATCGGCGGAGTCGGGTTGAACATGGTCCGGTCGGCGCCTGGTTCAGGGCAGCCGTGGATTCAGCCAATGCGGAAAGGGCTTCGGGCTGCGTCCATGCAATTATCTGCATCAGGGGCCAGGGGTCAGCTTGCCGCCCTGCGGAGGACTTCCTCCGCCCAGCGGTTGAGGCTCTTCCCGGCAAGTTCCGCTGCAAGTGCCGCCTTGCGGTGAACCTCCGGGGCAATCCGGAACATCACGTTCCCCGAATAGGGTTTTTGCGGATCCTTCCCGATCTTGGCACAGGTCTCGATGTAGTCGTCCACGGCCTCATGGAATGCGGTTTGCAGATCCATCACGTTGTCAGCATGGAACCCCACACCATCGCGGATGCCAACCACTCGGCCAATCAGAATGCCGTCATCTTCGTCGAACTCGACGCGCGCGGCATACCCCTTGTAGGTCATCGTGTTCTTCATGGCATGGTCCCCGTCCGCTCCAGAAACTCCCTGACTGCCCTTACTTGGTAACGCTTCGCCTCCTTGGCGGGGTGCGGACGATGAAACGTCTCGACTTCACCGTTCATCTCGAAACGCACCCGCGATCCCCGTCCCTCGATCAACCGGGCACCGGACGCGAGAAGAAGCCTCTCAATGTCACTCCAGACGATGTTCCCCGATACGGGATCGGCAAACACGGCTGCAAGCGTCCTGCGATGCCGGTTGTTCATGGGTCAACTTAGAGAATGCTTGCATTAAATGCAAGCATTAACCGACAGCCGCAATCCGAAGATGGAATCAACCCGGAAGCACCAGCCTTGTCCAGGCCGTCCAGGTCGAGGCTCCGGCCGGTGTCAGGAAAGCGGCAGTGACGGCGGCGGATCCGGCTTTCCGTCAGGTGAATATCGGCGCAGCCAGCTCCGCCTGGTGGCCCTTGACGGGCAGGCGCTGATGCTGCGGGGCGAGGCCCGGAACCGGGAGGAATTCGGACTACCGGGCGCCTGGCGCGGCGCCTCGGCCTTTCCGCAGGCGCGCGCCGCCGCGGTGACGGAAATCGGCACCGGGGCCGGTCTTGCCTGGCATGCCGGGCCATGTGCCGAGAGCGAGGCCGATGAGGCCGAACGGCTGCCCGGACATCCGTCATCCGGCATGCCGGTGCCGGCTGACCGCCATCATGCCGACCCTCCGCCGTGGTCGCGGGCGGCGGCAACCGGCGCCGGGCTCCTGTGGCGCTGCAAGGGGAACATGCGCTTCCCGGCCGGCGAGGCCTTCGATGACGGCTCGTGGCCGAGCGTGATGCGCGGCTCCGGCCGGGACCGCCGGAGGAGCCGCGGCGAGCCCCGGTGCGGATCATCGCCTGTCGCATCAGGGATGATGGCGAGAGTTTCATGCTCGCCACCACCCTCCTTGACCATCGCCTCGCCCCGGCCGCCGGACCGGCGGTGCTCCATCACCAGCGGCGGGAGATCGGGACCGCCTATGGGCGAGGTCCGGGCCCACCTCCTCGGGCCCGGCACCGCCTTACGTATGTGGACGCCCCCTCCGAACGGCGTCAGGATGCGCCAGGGAAAACGCCGGACCAGCTGTGCGTGAAATCGACGGAGGAAACGTCCATGGAACACGCACCCATCATCGGCATCGACATATCGAAGCGGAGTTTCGACTTCACGGTGCAACGGCAGACGGCCACCAGGTCTTCCGCAGGAAACTGTCCCGGGAGAAGTTCCCCGGCTTCCTCTCCGATGCGCCATCCTGCCGGCAGGTGTGGAGGCCTGCGGCGGCGCCCGTCACCGGGGCCGCCGGATCATCGGGCTTGGCCATGACTGCAGGCTGATCCCGCCGATCTGCGTGAAACCCTTCGTCAAGCGCCTACAGGCCGACCGGAACGACGCCGCCGCCATCGCCCTGGCCGCGCAGCGCCCGACCATGCGCTTCGTGGCCGTGAAGTCCGGGGAAGCCCAGGCCGATGCCATGCTGCCTCGCCCGGGCACTCATGGTCCGGCAGCGCACGCAGACCATCAATTCGCTCCGGGGCCACCTGGCCGAGTTCGGCGTGGTGGCACCGCGGGGCGTGGCCGGTGTCGTGAAGCTTCGGCAGGCGCTGACCGCGGCGGCGCCCTTGCCCGAGCAGGTGGCAGCGCTGGCCGAGCTGTTGTTCACCCGGATCGCCTCGCTCTCCGCGCAGATCACCGGCCTCGAGCAGCAGATCCGGGTCCGGGGGCGCCAGAGGCCGGGTTCAGGCGGCTGATGACCATCCCGGGCATCGGTCCGGTCCGTGCGATGGCCGTGCATGCCTTCGCACCGCCGATGGAGAGCTTCCGTCGCGGCCGGGACTTCGCGGCCCGGATCGGGCTGACACCGCGGGAGCATTCCACGGCCGGCCGGCAGCTTTTCGGGCGGATCACCAGGATGCGGCAGCGGGACCTCGGGCAGTTGCTGGTCCCCGGTGCAACCTCGGTGCTCCGCCATGCGCCGAGAGGCGAGGCGCTCGAGGATCCCCGGCTCCGGCGGATGATCGCCGGGAAGCCGCCGAAGCCGGTGGCGGTGGCGCTTGCCGGCAGGATGGCGCGCATGATCCGGGCGCTGTCGGTCGGGAGCGAGGATCAACGGGCACCGGCGGCGATGGCGGCAGCAAACTGACTGCCGGGAAAGGAATACCCGGGCTCTGCGGAACCGGCGCTCGAGAGCGTGGTCTGCGGATGACCCCGGCCCGGGCGGTGAGGACGACGGACGGCATGAGGGGCAAAAGGTCATTGAAGACGGGGTCGGAAGAACCAGTAAACCACGCAGGGTTTCGAGCCCGCCTTGGCGATCCGGATCCGATCCGCGAACACCATATGGGCCGGCGGCGAATGAATGCTGCATCCCGGAGGCCGGACATGTGACAGTGCCTTGACCGCAGTCTACATGATGTCTGAAATCCGGCTTGCACCATGGGGGGCGTCCACATACGTGGTCCGGTGTCACGCGAGGTCCATGACCGGACGCCGGACATCATCCCGGAATGTGATTGAGGTGGCAGTATTGCGGTTAGTGGTCTGATTCATTCATTTGATGCCATTTCCTGCAGCTTCCGGTGCCCCTTCTTCCACGCTTCCACGAGGTCTTCCGGCTTCCTGCTCCAGCGGAACGGACGGGCATCACCGGCATCGTGGTGTTCGATGCAGCCCTCGATCGCCGCAATGCACTCGTCGAGCGAGTCGAGGATCGCGTGCTTCGGCCTCTGCCTCGAGAGCCTGGAGAAGAACCCCTCCACGGCATTCATCCACGAGGCCGGGGCCCGCGTGAAGTGGAACGTCCGGTCGGGATGGTGCTTCAGCCATTCGTTGACCTCGGCCGATTTGTGCGAGGAGACGTCGCCCCGGACGACATGAACCGGCACTCCGGGCTCGATCCGCTCGGCGACGTGGTCGAGGAAGGCGAGGAACTCCTCCGAGCGGTGGCGCGCCACGGTCTGGCCGGCGGCCCTGCCGGTGGCAATGTCGAGTGCCGCCATCAGGCAGGTGGCGGCGTTCCGCCTGTAGTCATGGGTGCGGGTCGCGGCGGCTCCGGGCTTCATCGGCAGCGGCCTCCGCGTCCGTCCCGGCGCCCGGATCCGCGGCTTCTCGCCTGCCGGGATGACGACGGCACGGTCGGGTGGGTCCACGTGGAGGCCGACCACATCCCTGACCTTCAGCTCGAACCTCAGGTCGCGCGAGACCCTGAAGGTCTTCACCTGGTGCGGCCCGGGGCCGTTGTCCTTCAGGATGCCGTGCATGGTGGAGACGGCCATCCCCGGCCTCGAAGCCGGCCCGCACCGTCCGGTGACTGCCGACCGCCGGCGAGGAGGCAAACTCCCCCGAGGCGATTGCCGCATCGATACGGCACATTTCGCTCGGAACCGTCCTGCCGGCCCCGATATGGAGGTGGCCAACCTCCGAGTTGCCGATATTGCCGGCCGGAAGTCCAACCGCCTCGCCATGGGTGACCAGGGTTGCAATCGGTCCTGCCTCGACCAGCCGGTCGAAATTCGGTGTCCGGGCCTGCGCCACCGCATTGCCCTCACATTCGCCGCGCAGCCCCCACCCGTCGAGGATGCAGAGCACCACCGGGTTCCTGTTCATGGCCTGGTTCTCCTCGTTCGACTAGGGCCTGTTGACAATCATGTCGCCGCAACCACGCCACTGACGAGGTGAATTGCCGCCGCGAAGCTCTCGCCCGGTTTGTCGTAGCGGGTGGCGATGGCCCGGAACTCCCTGATCCTTGCGAAGAAGTTCCCGATCTGGTGCCGCCATTTGTACATCTCCCGGTCATGGTCCCTGGGCACTGTCCGGTTCCGTCGCGCCGGAATCACCGCCATTGCCCCGCTATCCTCGATCTCCTCGAGCAGCCAGCCGGCATCGAATGCCTTGTCGCCGATGAGGGCTCCGTAGCGGAGGTCTGCAAGAAGCTCCGGCACGCCGGCAAGGTCATGCGCCTGTCCGGGAAGGATGACGAAGCGCACGAGACAGCCGAGTGCGTCCACCACCGCCACGATCCTGCCGGTCAGGCCGCCCCGGGAGCGTCCGATACCCTGCCCGGAGGTCCCCCTTTTGCACCTGCAGCCTTCTGGTGTGCCTGCACGATGGTGCCGTCCACGAAGATGTATTCGAGGTCGAACTCGTCGGACAACTCGTTGAATACCTGTTCGAAGACACCCGAAAGGGCCCATCTGCGGAAGCGCTTGAAGATGCGCCTCCTTGCCGAAATGCTCCGGAAGGTCGCGCCATGGCGATCCGGTGCGGATCCGCCACAGTACCGCCTCGAGAAACATCCTGCCCACTGCCGCGGTGACACCGGGATCGGTCGCCTTGCCGGGCAGCATGGGGCGGGTCCGCGCCCACATGGCGCCCTCAAGCACCGTCCTGTCTTCATTCATCCGTCATTTGCCTCTACTGCTCGTGCCGCCGTTTTCGGCGTGCTTTGCGGCAAAATGGCATCAGTTGCCCTGATTCGCAACCCGATTGTCAACAGGCCCTAACCACTAGGATGACAGATTTTCCGAGTTCCTCAGCTCTATCTCTGCCTGATGCAATTGCTCCCTGATCATGGCGACGAGTTCATCACCACCTGCACTTCGGAAGTCTCGCATGACGGCAAAAACGGCTTCCATTATCCGAGCAATGGTGCCGGTGAACTCTCGATCCATCTCCAACTGCTTTGGCTGCATCAGATTGCGTGCTGATATCTTGGCGATCCGGTCGCGTGGAGAAGGGTACGTCTCAACGCCAGCTGCACCGTTACTAGGGCCTGTTGACAATCGACTTGCGAATCAGCCGTCTTGATGCCATTTTCCTCGCAACGCACGCCAAGAAACGGCGGCACGAGCAGTCAGGACAGGTATCAGCATGAATGAAGACAGGACGGTGCTTGAGGGCGCCATGTGGGCGCGGACCTGCCCCATGCTGCCCGGCAAGGCGACCGATCCCGGTGTCACCGCGGCAGTGGGCAGGCAGTTTCTCGAGGCGGTACTGTGGCGGATCCGCACCGGATCGCCATGGCGCGACCTTCCGGAGCATTTCGGCAAGGAGGCGCATCTTCAAGCGCTTCCGCAGATGGGCCCTTTCGGGTGTCTTCGAACAGGTATTCAACGAGTTGTCCGACGAGTTCGACCTCGAATACATCTTCGTGGACGGCACCATCGTGCAGGCACACCAGAAGGCTGCAGGTGCAAAAGGGGGACCTCCGGGCAGGGTATCGGACGCTCCCGGGGCGGCCTGACCGGCAGGATCGTGGCGGTGGTGGACGCACTCGGCTGTCTCGTGCGCTTCGTCATCCTTCCCGGACAGGCGCATGACCTTGCCGGCGTGCCGGAGCTTCTTGCAGACCTCCGCTACGGAGCCCTCATCGGCGACAAGGCATTCGATGCCGGCTGGCTGCTCGAGGAGATCGAGGATAGCGGGGCAATGGCGGTGATTCCGGCGCGACGGAACCGGACAGTGCCCAGGGACCATGACCGGGAGATGTACAAATGGCGGCACCAGATCGGGAACTTCTTCGCAAGGATCAGGGAGTTCCGGGCCATCGCCACCCGCTACGACAAACCGGGCGAGAGCTTCGCGGCGGCAATTCACCTCGTCAGTGGCGTGGTGGCGGCGACATGATTGTCAACAGGCCCTAGCCATTCGCCGTGAGCGCCTCGAGATACGGACGGACAATTGTCGAGACGCCGCCGCTCGCAGCAGAGCGTGCAATCTGCGCCGTGGTGGCTTTGCGCTGTCGCAGCGCCTCCTGAAGCCCCTCCAGGGCCACCGACTGACCGACCGACCGTCGATGACGAAAGCAATCCGCAATGGTCTTGGCGATACCAAACACCTTCACCGGCACGCCCTCGATGGATGTCGTTTCGACGTCTTCTGTCAGCAGATTGTCCGTAAATCGAACAACACGCAGCGCTGGTTCATCTTTCGGGGACCAGTCATTCTTCCCGACCGCAAGCCAGACCGACCGGGGGAGCTGGTCGGTGAGTTCGTGAAACGCGAGCGCTGATGTCAGGCAGACCACGCCTTTGGGGACACGCTTCGCTGCTTCGGCAAGGCTGTGATTTGCATCGAGCGGTGCGTCCGGCAGTTGATAGAGGCCCCGCGCCAGACGGATGACCTCCCCACCGTCTCGCATCCGGCCGATGGTCGCGGCCGTGATGCCCGCCGTTTTGAATTCAGACAGCCGAACGATGCCCCGGTCCCGGAGCATTTCTCTGGCGAGATCGCGCTGTGTCTTGCCTTCTGGCATTGATATCAAACCACCAAGCTCTGGACCTAAGTTCTGAGGTTTTGTATCATCACTGCAACTTCCGGTAAAGCCAGTTCGAGCACTGATGTTGCAATTTTTCGAAGGAGATCAGGCCAATAGCTGGAAAATGGAGCGCTCCGGGTGTCCCGCACAAGGGCTGGACATGCACGTCCGTCGAAGATCTCGGCGCCCCAGATCAGATTTGTGAAATGTGCGAAACCCAGGACATTCGCTACATCCACCACATGGAGCACCCGGACCATCCCGAAAGCCTTGAAGTCGGGTGTGTCTGCGCGGAGCACATGGAGAACGACTATGAAGGACCGCGTCGCCGAGAACGCGCCCTACGCAAGCGTCGCTGGCTCACTCGGAGATGGAAGACATCCGCCAAGGACAACGACTACCTGAACACTGATGGCATGAACATCACGAACTTCCAGAGATCGGCATCACTTTGGGGCGCAAGAATCGAGGAACGGGCAACAGGTGGGAATGTCCCGACCGATGTCGAAACCCGGCTCGGTCAGCGCCGCCCCGTGATCATCATGCCGCCCGTGCGCGGTGGTCGATGCCGGTGGTTTCCGCATCTCCCCGGTGATGCCTCTCCGGTGCGGCCCCGGCCTCCGGCCTACCGGAGCAGGTCCCGCAGCGCCATCCCGGCTCCACGCTGTAGGGCGACAATCCGGATGAGAACCGCACGTCGATCAGGATGACGGTCCGACGCCGCGACAAGGCGGATATCTTCCGGATCTCCCGCCGGCTGCAAGCGCTTTCCCGACCGAAGCCGGCAAACGGCTGCGGCCCGCGACACACCGGTGCCGCGGGCCGCATGTCCCGGGATATTCCGGCCCGTCCGGTTTGCGTGTTCTTCCGCGTGGCCCGGCTCGCCGGCCGGCCGCGTTTGCGGGTCTCGAATGCGGTGCGCCGCCGGCAGCTCTCGACAATCATCCCGGGAATCACCGCCCGGTGCACCGGGCGGCCTGCTGCCGCCACCGCCATGGTCCGGTCCGGAAGGATCCGGTCCCGTTCCGGGAAGACCCGACCGGCGGTGATCATCAGCGAGCGCCGCCCGCATCCGGCCGGGACGAGCTCGAAGAGCACCTGGTCCTTCCCGACATGGGCAGGATCATCGAGTATCGGGAGGTGATACCGGGCCAGCCGGGCATCGCCGGCGGCCGGGGCCATGACCCGGGCCCTGGAGATCACCGGCACCGCACCGAAGTCGAAACCGGCCAGGCTCCTGCCCGGCAGGCGAAGCCCGGCGGGCATCGGCTCCGGGCCGGCACCATCATCGGTGCGGCTCATGACGCAGCTGCCGTGCCGGGAAGCCCGCCATGGCCCGGGAGTGGCGCCCGCATGACGCGGATGTCGGGCATCGCCCCGGTCTGCGGTGCAGACCGGACCTCGAGGCGGTCCACCTCCGACAACCTTCCTTCCCGCAGGCAGGCGCCGGATCCGCCGCCAGCGCCGCCTCGATGCAGCGCCGAAAGGCCTGGTGCGGAAAGAGCCCGCCGCTGCAGACCAGGCCCGTGAGCGCCATCGGCCCGGTCTTCGGCGAATGGATCACGTGGCGATGATCGACCACATGCACCGCCTTCGCAGGCGGGCCCTTCCGCTTCCCGGGCAGGGCCGGCTGACGGACGGTGCCGGGACAGGGCTCCGGCCGGTCATCATGGATGCGCATGCCGGGAAGGTGGCCGATGAGCAGCAAAGGCACGGCATGGAACACCCGCTCGAGGAGACGGCGGCGGCGCCGGTCTCCTCGTGACCGGTGGTGCGCATGTTCGGCAGGCGGTTCGAGCGCTGTCCGTTCGGTGCCGATCCGCGTGGCCCGGCGGGCATTGTGGCGCCCGACGATGCCGGCGATGAAGCTGCGGCATGCACCTTCATCGGCGAACTCCCTCGATCCCCCGAGCGACAGCACCCGGTCAAATCCCCGGCATCCTCCTTGCGATGATTGCGGAGACCGGCCGACAGGTAGCCTGCCCGGTGCTCGCGCGGGGCCCCGCCCGGCTGCCGGAGCGCCGCCTGCAGGCTTTCGGCCAGCGCCGTGAAGCTCTCGCCGCCGAGACCTGCCCGGCATGCCTGAAGCCGGACCAGGGCAGCCGGAAGTGACAGGGCATGTGCCCGGGCTTCCTGCCGGCAAGGCGGCGCCGGGCCCCTCTGGATGGGTGAAGGCAGGCAAGCCTCCGACCCGGTTCGTGCCTCTGCCGGAACATCACCTCCTGCTCCGGGCCGTGCTGCGCCTTCCGGTCGCGGATCCGCCGCTCCGGGGTGCGCCGGACATTCGGACCCTGCTCCGGATGGCGGCGCCTCCTCGTCGAACATGCCGGCCAGCGGGTCCCGCCTTCGCCGACGCGGGCGGGCCGAATGTGTTCTGCCCTGTTCCATGAAGAGCCTCGCCTGATGATCTGCACCATGGCGTCCGGGCATTCCGCTCACCTTGTCGGACCGGGTCCTGCAGAACAGTGTCCGAACGGTCGCGGACATCAGGTGAGGTGCCGGCAAGGGGGAGAAATCCGCAGCGGCAGGCGGCACCCTTGTCATCCTGGTTGACGCCGGGCTGTCACCTTGATTGACGCCCCGCAGGCAGCCCTTGCCTGCGACCATCCGGTTGAACGGGTGCACGGAAGCGGCCGCCGCGTCCTGTCCTCCTTCCCCTTCCGGGGCACCGAGCTGGTCCATGCCGATCCTCCCTGCCTGCAGACCACCCGCCGCTCGGACCGCCGCTACCGCTTCGAGATGACCGGGGCCGAACATGACAGGCTGCCGGAGCTGCTCAGGGCCCTGCCCTGCCGGGTGATGGTATCGGGCCATCCCTTTCACCGCGTGACGATCACCGGGCGGGGCAAGTCGTCTCGGGTGGCTGTGCAACACGACCAGATCGTGCCAGGTGCGGGGCGGGAACAACCATCCGGGACAAGGGAGCATGCAATGGCAGAACCAACCCCCGTCATCGAACGTGCCATCAATGAAGCAGGCAAGATGGACATTTCACAACTCCGTAGTATTGCGGCGGAGCTGGACAATGGCCCCGAATAGCCGGCAGCGTTTGAACAAGATCCCGCGGGTAACCTCAAGACAGGGATCACCCATATTCCCGAGGGCTTTCACGCGCACCGTGCTGAAGGCCGCAATCCTGAACCCGCCGAACCAGTGGAAGAAGATGGCCCAATGGAAAGGTTTGCCTTTTCCTTGCCTATCGGAATCAAGGGGACCATGTCAGCGTGTGTCATATGTCGGAACAATTGTTGCAAGCGGGATCAGGACTGATCCGCTCTGATTGATCGAGGTTGGGGTGGATGGCCCTGGCGATCTTGCAAGAAGGTCGCCATGGGCTCGCCTTGATGACGGTGGAACATGCTTGGGAAAGTAGCGCACGGAACGATCATTGTCCGCCCGGCGATGAGCGTGAAATGCTTCCAGGGCCGACAATAAAATCGCCCTGTTCCTTAGGGCCTGTTGACAATCATGTTGCCGCAACCACGCCACTGACGAGATGAATCGCCGCGGCGAAGCTCTTGTCGGTCTTGTCGTAGCGGGTGGCGATGGCGCGGAACTCCTTGATTCTTGCGAAGAAATTCTCGATCTGGTGTCTCCACCGGTACATCTCCCGGTCATGATGCCTGGTCTCGGTCCGGTTCCGTCTTGCCGGAATCACCGCCTCTGCCCCGCGATCCTCGATCTCTGCCAGCAGCCACCCGGCATCGAATGCCTTGTCACCGATCAGGGCACCGAATGAGAGGTCCTCGAGAAGTTCCGGCACCCCGATCAGATCATGCGCCTGTCCGGGAAGGATCACGAAGCGGACCAGGTAGCCAAGGGCATCCACCACCGCCACGATCTTGCTGGTCAGGCCGCCCCGGGAGCGTCCGATGCCTTGCTTCGAGGTCCCCCTTTTGCACCTGCCGCCTTCTGGTGGGCCTGCACGATCGTGCCATCAACGAAGATGTACTCGAGGTCGAATTCATCGGACAACTCGTTGAAGACAGTCTCGAAAATTCCTGAAAGGGCCCATCTGCGGAAGCGCTTGAAGATGCGCCTCCTTGCCGAAATGCTCCGGAAGGTCGCGCCAGGGCGATCCGGTGCGGGTCCGCCACAACACCGCCTCGAGAAACATCCTGCCCACTGCCGCGGTGACACCGGGATCGGTCGCCTTGCCGGGCAGCATGGGCTCGATCCGCGCCCACATGGCGTCGGTGAGCACCGTCCTGTCTGTATTCATTTGTCATCTGCCTCGACTGCTCGTGCCGCCGTTCCGGCGTGCGTTACGAGGAAAATGGCATCGGACCGACTGAAATGCAACCCGATTGTCAACAGGCCCTAGAGTAATACAGCTAACAAACTATGCGATAACGCCTATTGTGTGGCTCCAAACGCGCCGATGATTCCGCTCCTTTCAAAAACCCCGCCTGTTTCTTCGGCGTTCGGGCCGTAGAACTCCCCCTTGATGTAATTTGATGCTGTTTGCCTGTCGGAAAACCCACCATTCCTGACAGCAAGTCCTTGCCATTCCATTGCAGGGCGAGATTGCGGCGTTAGCCGGACATCAACCTGGGGATTGCCAAGGTCGGTGAGTTCGATTGATGCTCCACCGCGAACGACCCGGTTGTTTGAATCGAGGCCGACCATGTCACCTGTCCACGTTGCCGACCCGCTAGGAGTGCTGCCGCGATGAACTACACCGCCAGTGGCTGCCATTCGGCCTTGTAGCCCTTGGTCCAGAACATACACCACCCCCGAACGCAGATGGTTCCATTCTCCCAGTGTTTGGTAACTCTCTCCAGTCCCGGTTTGATCTGAAGAATCGCCGTCAACCGAAAAACTAAAGGTTTGTCCGTCGTAGGTAGCTTGACACCGAGAAAAGTCAGCAGTGCAAATTACTTCCGAGATGCGGTCATTTACCCCACCGATGCTGAATAGCACGTCACTGAGCAAAATGGAGTTCGGTGTTATGCTGCTGGACTGCGCTGGCGGCTGAGACCCGCCGCCGCCGCAACCGGCGAGGGCCAGCGTCAAGCAGCCAGCTAATAGTACATGATATGTTGGGTTGAAAGTCATCTTGCTAAACTTCTCTCTACTGTCCAATAAATTCCATCGTTCCCAATATCGCACCATGATGTAGGACGACAATCTGGATGAGAACTGCACGTCGATCAGGATGACAGTCTGACGCCGCGACAAGGCGGGTATTTTCCTGATCTCCCGTCGATTGCAAGCGCTTTTTCGACCGAAGCCCGGAAACGGCTGCGGCCCGCGGGGCCGGAGGCGCCGCAGGCCGCATGTTTGCCGCGCTTCCGGTTCAGCCGGTCGGCGTGTTCGTCTCCGTGGCCCGACTCGCCGGCCGGCCGGCCTTGTGCGGGCTGGCCTCGAGGGCCTCCCGCCGGCGACAGCTCTCGACATTCATCCCGGGAATCACCGCCCGGTGCACCGGGCGGCCTGCTGCCACCACCGCCATGGTCTGGTCCGGAAGGATCCGGCCCCGTTCCGGGAAGACCCGACCGGCGGTGATCATGAGCGAGCGCCGCCCGCATCCGGCCGGGACCAGCTCGAAGAGCACCTCGTCCTTCCCGACATGGGCAGGATCGTCGAGTATCGGGAGATGGCAGCGATCAGGCCGGGCCAGCGCCTGCTCGAGCCCCGGCTCCCGCCGCGCCGTCGGCAGGCGCTGCACCAGGTCGGTGGTCCGGCACATCAGCACCCGGTAGCCGCCAGTCCGATCGCACCGGCCGGATGGCTTTTCCGGTCCCCGGCGGGCCGAACAGCAGGCATGAGGCACCCCGGGCCAGCCGGGCATCGCCGGCGGCCGGGGCCATGACCTGGGCCTTCGAGATCACCGGCACCGCACCGAAGTCGAAGCCGGCCAGGCGCTTGCCGGGCAGGAGCCTGGCCTCGCCCGGATGGCGCTGGATCCGCCGCCGCCGCCGCTCGGCAATCTCGTGCCCGGCCAGGGTGGCCAGGAAGCGGCTGGCTGGCCAGCCCCCGGCATCGGACCGCTCGGCAAACGCCTTCCACAGCTCCCGCATGACCGGCAGGCGCAGCTCGGTGAGCATCAGGTCCAGGCCGGCCGCATCATCGGTGCGGCCCATGACGCAGCTGCCATGCCCCGGGAGCACCGCCCTGGTGACGCCGGCGGCCGGCATGACACCGGCCGCCGGTGCAATCCGGGCCCGCAATCGGTCAGGCACCGGCAGCTTCACCGCCTGCAGGAAGGCCGCACGCTCGCCCTCCGCCTTCATCGCCATCTCGAAGCAGCGCCGGAAGGCCTGGCGCGGAAAGAGCTCGCCGCTGCAGACCAGGCCCGTGAGCGCCATCGGCCCGGTCTTCGGCGAATGGATGACATGGCGATGGTTTGCGACATGTACCGCCTTCGCAGGCGGGCCCTTCCGCTTCCGGGGCACGGTCAGCTGATGGACGGTGCCGGGACAGAGCGCCAGCCGGTCATCATGGATGCGCACGCCGAGCCGGTGGCCGATCAGCCGGGAAGGCACGGTGTAGAACACCCGCTTGAGGATGAAGCCGCTGGCGGAGGTGACGGTGACGCTGGTCTCCTCGTGATCGCTGGTGCGCATGTTCGGCAGGCGGTGCAACTGCTCCCGCTCGGCCCTGATCGGCGCCGCCCGGCGGGCATTGCAGCGCATGGCTGTCCCGGCGATGAAGTTGCGGTATTCGCCTTCATCGGCAAACTCCCTCGATCCCCTGATCATCAGCGCATCACCGATCTCCCGCTCGGGATGGCCGTGTGCGCTTTCGATCGCACCCATCTCACGGGCCATGCCGCGGCTGCCCGGGCACGGCTTCATCCGGTAATACCCGCACAGGAGGCGACAGCACCCGGTCATGTCCCCGGCATCCTCCTTGCGATGATTGCGGAAGCCGGCCGACAGGTAGCCTGCCCGGTGCTCGCGCGGGGCCCCGCCCGGCTGCCACGGGGCTGCCTGCAGCCCCTCGGCCAGTGCCGTGAAGCTCTCGCCGCCCGGACCTGCCCGACATGCCGGAAGCCGGACCAGGGCAGGCGGAAGCGACAGGGCATGTGCCCGGGCTTCCTGCCGGCAGGGCGCCGCCGGGCCCGGTCTTGCGGGTGAAGGTGGGCAGGGCGCCATCCGGCCGGGCGCATGAAGCTGCCGGAACATCACCTCCTTGTCCGCGCCGTGCTGCGCCTTCCGGCCCCGTATCCGCCGCTCCGGGGTGCGCCGGACATCCGGACCCTGCTCCGGATGGCGGCGCCTCCTCGTCGAAGATGCCGGCCAGCGGGTCCGGCCTTCGCCGACGCCGGCGGGCCGAATGTGATCTGCCCAATCCATGAAGAGTCTCGCCTGATGATCTGCAATGTGGCGTCCGGGCATTCCGCTCACCTCGTCGGACCGGGTCTTGCAGAACAGTGTCCGAACGGCCGCGGACATCAGGTGAGGTGCCGGCAAGGGGGAGAGATCCGCAACGGCAGGCGGTAACGTTGTCATCCTGGTTGACGCCGGGCTGTCACCTTGATTGTCGCCCCGCATCAAGGAGCGGAATAATCTTGTTGCGCACCCCCATGCCCCTCGCGTCCACGTAACCGTAGTCTCGCAGAACTCCGACGATCGTCTGATTGCGCGCAGATCGTTGTCCGGCAATCATTTTCTCCACCGTCATCGAGCTCTGCAGTGTGCCCGGGCTGAACACCTCCAGACGATCCGCGTAGCGTGCAATCTCGATTTCCTCAAAGCGCGTCCAGTCGCGGTGGGCGAGGGCGTTGACAATTGCCTCGCGCAGCGCCTCCACCGGATACAGCCAACGCCGCTGACGACGCATTGATGCGCCGACATCGTCCATCTCCTCGGAGACGAATGGCTGCATGGCATCCACGAGTCTTTCAATGAGCCCGCCCTCCACACGCTCGCGATTTCCCAATTCGTCTGACCTCCAAAGCGCAACCAGCGGACCGTCGATCACGCGGTCATCAACTGCCTTGCAGGATTTATCCTCGCCCCCGAGCGCCAACCACCGGATACCCGCCTGGTGCAGCAACCGGCGCGGCGCTCGCCCGAACAGGACAAGTCCCGCGATCGTGCAAACTGCCAGGCCATCTGTGCGTTCAACCATGAACCCCAACCCGCATAGACGACTCCGCCACTCCTCGTCATTCGCCGGGAGTTTCCTGTCTCCCGTGAATGTTGACAGATAGTCCTTCATTCGGTCAAGGCTGAGGTCTTGCAAACCGCTGCCTGAAACCGGCAACAATTCCGCTCGCACAACGCCACCCGGGGCATGGAGCCGCGCCTGCTGCTCCCGCGTGGCCAACCGGGACGTGCCGCCAACCCGAATATGGATGTCTTCTCGATCCTTGCTCCGCACGACATACGGCCTAGTGAGTCCCGACTCGACGGTGATGACCGCCACCCGATGCTGTTCGTCAACCTGGACCTCTTCGCAGAAGGGGATGATCACTAGATGCACGTAACGGCCAAATACCGTATCCGTCACCCAATGCTCGAGGTCTGGTCGCTCGACCCCGGCGACAGCGCCGTCGTCATCAATCCCCGACAGAATGCGACCACCCTGAAGATTGGCCATGGCCACGACCTCTTTCGCCAACTCTTCGGGTCGCAGGTCATCGCGACTGAACTCCATGCCGGAGTTCTCGCCATTCGTTATCAGTTCGAGCAACTCGACCCTGGTCATCGGTCATCGAACCTGTAGTTTTCCTTGCGTTGCATGACGGCGTCCCTGTCTCCTTCCGGAATGCAGGCAACCCGATCGCGAATGACCGGAGCGTCGATTGAGCCTTGCTCACCGACCGGCATTTCGGTGCCACCCTCCGATGCAGAGCACACTCCGGTCCACTCGGCGCCGCCGAAGACAGCAATGTTCGCGTTGTGGGTTGCAAACAGGGGCTGGCGCTCGGCCCTGACGGCACCGACCTGCACGATGCGTTCGGCCCTGGCGGCGTTATCCGGATTGTCTTCGGGCTGATCCATGACCAGGGATTCCGGATTGTCGAGGAGCCACACATGCAAGATTGCCGTACATTGTTGACCGGCAGGAAGGCGACCAGGTGGACAGCACCGATCGCTGCTGCGTGAAACATCGGGCTCCAGGCCCACCCGATCCTCGAGGTCGATCGCCTCCAGATCATGGCGTAGCATCGTCATTCCAACCAGTGCATCAGCAACGCCAGAATTCAGACCCCGTCGGCTTGCCCAAAAGCACATCCTTCCACTATGGGGATCGACCTGCAACGCGCATGTCCGGAACTGCGCGAAGGTGTGGTATCCTGTCATTTCGGCTCCCTCGCCCGCAATCCGTCCGCTCCGGTGGCCGCGACATGCAGGTCGTTGATCCCCTCCCCGGAGACCTTTCCGCCTGGCCAGGACCGGATGCGCCGGTTTTGCCCGCGCACGAAGTCCTTGCCGCGGCCCTCTGTCCGGTTGACATCGGGTTTGACCCGCACACCTCCGATTGTTGTTCCTGTCAGCACAGCCGCAATACTGTCGGGACGGACGCAGCCGACCCAGATGCGACACTGGTCGTCATGCGCAGCCGACCTCGATGCGGAGCCGGTGATCACGCGCAGCCGACCCCGGGGATCGCCGCTACCGGTCATGCGGAAACGGCCACAGCCGCAGCTTCTCCCTGATCACCCGCCACAGCTGCGCAATCCCGTGCGGCTCGACGACGAGGAAGAACACGATCAGCCCGCCGATGATGACGAATTCGAAATGGGTCGAGATCGCCGCGTCCCAGCCGAGACCGCCGACGAGGATGTTCTTCAGCAGCACCGGCACCAGCACCAGGAAGGCGGCGCCGGCAAAGGCGCCGAAGATCGAGCCCAGCCCGCCGATGATGATCATGAACAGCACCAGGAAGGACTGGTTGATCCCGAAGGCCTCGGTGACCTCGACCGCGCCGAGATAGACGGCGAAGAACAGGGCGCCGGACACCCCGACGAAGAAGGAGGAGACCGCGAAGGCCGACAGCTTGGCCCTGAGCGGGTCGACGCCGATGATCTCGGCGGCGATGTCCATGTCGCGGATCGCCATCCAGCTGCGTCCGACCGCACCTCGGGTGAGGTTGCGGGCAATCCAGGCGAACACCACCACGAAGGCCAGGCAGAACAGGTACTGGGCGGCCGGCGTCGTCTGCGGACCGGTGACCGCGACGCCGAACACCGTCCTCTCGGCGGCATTGATCTGCCCCGAGGCCGAATGGTTGTAGAACCAGGGAACCTTGTTGAACAGCCAGACGAGGAAGAACTGCGCCGCCAGCGTGGCCACCGCCAGGTAGAACCCCTTGATCCTGAGCGATGGCAGGCCGAACAGCGTGCCGACCAGCGCCGTGACGAAGCCGGCCAGGAGAATGCAGAACACGATGCTGAGGCCGGGAAACGCGGTCATGAGCTTGTAGCAGGCATAGGCCCCGACGGCCATGAAACCGCCGGTGCCCAGCGACACCTGCCCGCAATAGCCGGTCAGGATGTTGAGGCCCAGCGCCGCCATGGTCCAGACCAGGAACGGCACCAGCACCGCGTTCGACCAGTAGTCGTTGACCAGGAACGGCACCACGCCGAAGGCCAGTGCCAGCACCAGGTAATGGCGGTAGCGGTCAAGGGAGACGGGAAAGGTCTGCGCGTCCTGGCGGTAGGACGCGCTGAACTCGCCTGCCTCCCGGTAGAACATCGTCAGACCCTCTCGATGATGCGCTCGCCGAACAGCCCCTGCGGCCTGAACACGAGGAATACCAGGGCCAGCACGTAGGCGAACCAGTTCTCGGTGGCGCCGCCGATCAGCGGGCCGACCAGGAAATCGAACAGCTTCTCGCCGACGCCGATGATCAGCCCGCCGACGATGGCGCCGGGGATCGAGGTGAAGCCGCCGAGCATCAGCACCGGCAGGGCCTTGAGGGCGATCAGCGACAGCGAGAACTGGACGCCGGACTTGGCGCCCCACATGACGCCGGCCACGAGAGCCACGAAGCCGGCGATCGACCACACCACCACCCAGATGAAGCGGAGCGAGATGCCGACCGACAGCGCCGCCTGGTGGTCGTCGGCCACCGCCCTGAGGGCGCGGCCGACCCGCGAATACCGCGAGAACACCGTCAGCGAGACCACGAGGATGGCGGCAACGATGGCGGCGACGATGTCGAGCCGGTCGATGAAGAAGCCGTAGCCCAGGACCTCGCGGGTGGCGCCCTCGATGGTGTCCGAGATGCCCTGCGGCATGCCGACCTCGAGTTTCTTGATCTCCGAGCCCCACATCAGGTCGCCGAAGCCCTCGAGGAAATAGGCGAGGCCGATGGTGGCCATGAACAGGATGACCGGCTCCTGGTTGATCAGGTGCCGAAGCACCAGGCGCTCGACGAGGATGGCGAGGAGCACCATGACCGCCAGCGTCAGCGCGATCGCCAGCAGCGCCGGCAGATGCCAGCCGAAATGATGGATGCTGGTGCCGAAGACGGCGTTGATCAGATGTGCGAACGGCACCTGGCCGTTCTGGAAGCCGACCAGGGTCAGGGCGGCGAACAGCGCCATCACCCCCTGGGCATAGTTGAAGACGCCGGAGGCCTTGAAGATCAGCACGAAACCGAGGGCGACCAGCGAGTAGAGGATGCCGGTCATCAACCCGTTCAGCGACACCTCGACGGCATAGAGCAGTTGCTGGTACACCTCACCCCCCCTGATGCGCCACGCCGAGATAGGCATCGACGACATCCCGGCTGCCCCGGACCACCTCCGGCGTGCCGTCGGCGATCCTGCGGCCGTAATCCATGACCACCACCCGGTCCGACAGATCCATGACCACGCCCATGTCGTGCTCGATCAGGGCGATGGTGGTGCCGAACTCGTCATTCACGTCGAGGATGAACCGGCTCATGTCCTCCTTTTCCTCGACATTCATGCCGGCCATCGGCTCGTCGAGCAGCAAGAGCTTCGGCTCGGCGGCCAGCGCCCGGCCGAGCTCGACCCGCTTCTGCAGCCCGTAGGGCAGCCGGCCGACCGGCGTCTTGCGGATCGCCTGGATCTCGAGGAAGTCGATGATCCGTTCGACCCGCTCGCGGTGGCGGATCTCCTCCCGCTCGGCCCATCCCCACCAGATGGCGTGGGCGAGGAGGTTCGGCCTCATCAGGGTGATGCGCCCGGACATGATGTTGTCGAGCGTCGACATGCCCCGGAACAGGGCAATGTTCTGGAAGGTCCTGGCGATGCCCTGGCGGGCCACGAGATGCGGCTTCATGGGCGGCCGCTTCCGCCCCCGGAACCGGATCTCGCCCTCCTGCGGGTGATAGAAGCCGCTGATGACGTTGAGCATCGACGACTTGCCGGCGCCGTTGGGGCCGATGATCGCCCGGATCTCGCCCTCGCGGATGTCGAACGACACGTCGATGAGCGCCCTGACGCCGCCGAAGCGCAGCGAGACGTTGCGGATATCCATGAGCGGCTCGCCGCCTGCCGGCCCCGCCCCGCTCATGGCGCCGCCTTCCGGTGCCCGCTGCCCGCGACCGGCACGTCACGGATCGCCAGCGTGGCGGCAATCATCCCCTTGCGGCCATCCTCGTAGGTCACCCCGGTCTCGGCATGCACCTCCGCCCGGCCGTCATGGAGCGCCTCGACCAGGTCGGCGTATCTTTCCCCGATGATGCGGCGGCGCAGCTTCCGGGTCCGGGTCAGCTCGCCATCATCGGCATCGAGCTCCTTGTGCAGCACCAGGAAGCGGCTGATCTGGCAGCCGGCCAGCATGTCGTCGGCGGCCAGGCTCCGGTTGGTCTCGGCGACATGGCCGGCAATCATCCGCCCGACATCCGGGTTGCCGGCCAGCTCCTGGTAGGAGGAACAGACGATGCCGCGGCGCTCGGCCCAGCTGCCGACCGCCACCGGATCGATGTTGACGAAGGCGGCGCAGCTGTCGCGCCCGGCCCCGAACACCACCGCCTCCAGGATGCCGGAGTGGAATTTCAGCCTGTTCTCGACATATTTCGGGGCGAACAGGCTGCCATCCTTCATCCTCCCGACATCCCCGGCCCGGTCGATGATCTTCAGATGTCCGCTGCCCTCCTCGAGGAAACCGGCATCGCCGGTCGCCACCCAGCCCTCGTCATCCCGGGCCTTCGCCGTCGCCTCCGGGTCGCGGTAGTATTCGACGAAACTCCCCGGCGAGCGGTACAGCACCTCGCCATCCTCGCCGATGCGCAGCTCGACACCGGGGCTCGGCACCCCGACCGTGTCGGCCCGCACCTCGCCATCCGGCTGCTGCGTGATGAAGACCGAGGCCTCGGTCTGCCCGTAGAGCTGCTTCAGGTTGATGCCCAGCGAGCGGTAGAAATCGAAGATCTCCGGGCCGATGGCCTCGCCGGCGGTATAGCCGACCCGGATGCGGCTGAAGCCGAGCACGCCCCGCAGCGGCCCGTAGACCAGCAGCTCGCCAAGCCCGTAGAGCAGCCGGTCCGCCAGCCCGACCGGCTCGCCGGCCATCCTCGCCGGCCCGACCTTCCTCGCATGGGCCATGAACAGCCCGAACATGCGGCGCTTCAGCCGGCCGGCATCCTCCATGCGGGTCATGACCGAGGTCAGGATGGTCTCGAAGATGCGCGGCGGGGCAAAATAGTAGGTGGGGCCGATCTCCCGCAGATCCTTCATCATCGTCTCCGGCGATTCCGGGCAATTGACGCAGAAGCCGGTCCAGTAGGCCTGGCCGATCGAGAAGATGAAATCGCCGACCCAGGCCATGGGCAGCCAGGCCAGCACCGAATCCTCCTCGCTCAGGCCGTCGAACCCGGCCGAGGCCCGTGACGAGGCGACGATGTTGCGGTGCGACAGCACCACCCCCTTCGGGTTGCCGGTGGTCCCCGACGTGTACAGAATCACCGCCGGCGTCTCGCCGCCCAGCGCCGCCATCCGCCGGTCCAGCTCCTCGCCGGCACCGGCGCCGGCGCCCCGTCCCCGCCCGGCCACCGCCTCCAGCGAGTGCAGATGCGGGTGGTCGTATCTGCGCAGGCCCCGGCCATCCAGGTAGAAGATCGCCTCCGCGGCGCCGGTCTCCAGCACCTTGTCGACCTGTTCCTGGTCGCCGGCGACCACGAACCTCGCCTGCGAATGCCCGAGCACGTGACCCGTCTCGCCGGCCACCGCATCCTGGTAGACCGGCACCGGCACCGCCCCCGCCATCTGCGCCGCCACCATCGACCAGTAGAGCCTCGGCCGGTTGCGCCCGATCACCGCCACGTGATCGCCCGGCCCGACGCCGAACTCCATCATCCCCAGGGCCAGGGCCCGGCACTGCGCCGCCACCTCCGACCAGGACCAGCTCTGCCAGATGCCGAATTCCTTCTCCCGGCAGGCAATCCGCCCCCCGAACCGCCCGGCATTCCGGACCAGCAGATCCGGTATGGTCTCCTCGCGGTATTCGCTTTCCACCATGTCGGGATGTCCGGCCCACAACCTCCAAGCCGCAAACACATAGTCCAGCCGGCCCCCGAAACAAACCGGATTCTTGCCCGGGGCCGGGACCGGCAGCACGGAGGCCCGGCAGCACGCCCGGTTGGAAAATCCGGCGCACTTGAGACCAGGACTCCGCTCGGGCCTGATCATGATGACGAACAGGCAGTCATCTCGTTGCGGAATGCGGAAGCTCATCCCCTTGCCTGCGTCCAGATGACCTTCGGGAGGCGGTGGGTCTGACCCATTTCCCGCACAGGGCGGCATCTCGTCCAGTCATCCAGGGACACAGGCCCGTATCTCGTCACGGGCAGTTCCGATTTCCTGCCGCTCGTGACGGAGCGCCGCCATCCCTGATCCGCCAGGGGATTGTCCGCACCGGAAGTCCCGATGACCGGGAATTCCGTGTTCTTCTCCGAACCGCCGCAAGAGCCCGGCTTCCGTGGCCAGCGCCCGACGAGGCCGACAGTCCGAACCGGGCGCGGCTCCGCACCTCGCCCTGCATGTTCGGCATCAAGCCGTCAGGGGCCACAGGCGCAGCCAGCGGCAGCCGGCGGAGGTGTCGGACCGGGCAGCACAGTGCCTCGCCGGTCGATACCGCCCGGAACAGTGCCATGTCGGTCGCCAGCCCGGCGGACACGCCGCAGAAAGCCTCCAGCCCCTCCGGAAAACACCGATGACGGGCCCTGGCGGACGTATCGACATCGTCGGGCAGTGCCCGGGCCTGTCACACACCCAGTATCGGGCCGCAAGGTCGGAGATGCGAGGTTCATCTCATTTCCGACGTTGTGTTGACATCGCACCTCGTGGCTCTCATGGACGATCCCGTGATTCCCTGGCTGGTGCCGCCGCAAGCAATCCAGGACGCTGTTGCGGGCCGACCCCCATCTTCATGAACTGGAGGCCGATTCCAGGCCATGAAACGCGCATTCATCAGCTTCGATTTCGACCATGACGAGGAGTTGCGAGACGCTCTCGTCGGTCAGGCCAAACGCTCCGATTCGCCGTTCCAGATCGCCGACCGGTCCGTACACGAGCGTTTCGATTCCAAATGGAAGGCACAGGTCCGGAACCGTATCCGCAAGACTGATCTCACCATCGTCATCTGCGGCGAGCATACTCACACCGCAAAAGGCGTGGCAGCCGAATTGACCATCACCCGGGAAGAGAGAAAACCATATTTTCTCCTGTGCTCGACTTTGCACATTTTCCTCACGTCCAGGTCCAGAAGATTTCCGTAGTGGCGATCTGATCGAGTGCTTCGTCAAGCGGCAGCACAATGCCGCCCATGTCGCCGACATCCTTCCACCTTTCCTGCCATGACCAGTACAGGATCCGCATCCGGTCGCCCGGTCCCTCCGGCTTCAGCCGGGCGACCGGTGCCCCGGTTTCGGTCATGGCAAGGTTGTAGCCGCCCCGGCTCTTGCGAACACTCACACCGCCGCCATTTTCCCGATTGAAGGCTTCCATGCGCTGCACGATGGGATCGATATCGGTCATGGGGCAGTGTCTCCTGGATACGATGTGTTCCATTCCCTGCCTGCCGGCGCAAGCCCGGCATCCCTCGATGCATTGACTCGATAGATGCCGGATTCCATGGATCGGGCTCTCGTGAGAGGAGAGACCGCACGGGATATTTCGGATCGAAGGCAACACCCGGCCTGTGCCAGGCGCTGATTGCCATGATGCCGCCGCACAGTACCTATATCGAGAGCCATCTTGGCGGCGGGGCGATCATGAAACGCAAGCCGCCGGCGATGCGCAATATCGGCATCGATCTCGACGAAGGGGCACTGGCGGGTTTCGGCTGCGACTACCCGGTCGAACGGGTGCATGGCTGCGCCCATGATTTCCTCTCTTCCTTCCCCTTCCAGGGCACCGAGCTGGTCCATGCCGATCCCCCCTGCCTGCGGGCCACCCGCCGCTCGGCCCGCCGCTACCGCTTCGAGATGACCGAGGCCGAACATGCCCGGCTGCTGGCGCTGCTCCGGGCCCTGCCCTGCCAGGTGATGGTGTCGGGTCATCCCTCGGTGCTCCATGATGAGCATTTGGCCGGCTGGCGCCGGCTGCAGGTGCAGGTCATGACCCATGGCGTGGTGCGCACCGAGGCGGTGTGGTTCAACTTCGAACTGGACCGGGTGCACTGGGCAAGCGCAGCGGGCATGAACTTCACCGACCGCCAGCGCATCAAGCGCAAGGCCGAGAACTGGGGCCGGCGCTACGGCGAGATGCCGCCGGGCGAGCGGCTGGCGGTGCTGGCCGCCATCATGGCTGCCGAGGCCGAAGAGGCGGCGCCGTCATGACCGGCGATCCGGTCCCGGATCTCCTGCGCATCCAGCTTGCACTGTTCCGGGGCGCATTCACCGCCCCGACATGGCGCCTGGTGCTGGTTCTGGTCACCGGAGCCCTGCTGGCACCCGGAAAGCGGACCGTGTCCGCCTGCCTGCGGATCACCGGAAGGGCGATGAACAGCAATTACGCCTCCTATCACCAGGTGTTGAACCGGGCCCGCTGGAAGCCGGGCGAGCTGGCGGGGCGGCTGACCCGCCACCTGGTGGCAACACTGGTCGAAACCGGGGAGCCGGTCATCATCGGCGTCGATGACACCATGGAGCGGCGCTGGGGCTCACGCATCAGCGCCCGCGGCATCTACCGTGACCCGGTGCGCTCCAGCCACGGTCATTTCGTCAAGACCAGCGGGCTGCGCTGGCTCAGCTTCATGTTGCTGACGCCGCTGCCCTGGTTGCCGGGAATCAAGGCGTTGCCGATCATGACCCTGCTGGCCCCTTCGGCGCGATGGGCCAGACAGAAGGGACGGCGCCACAAGCCGCTCACCGAGCGGGCGCGCCAGGGCATGCTGGTGATACTGCGCTGGCTGCCGGGCCGATCGGTCATCTTCGTCGGCGACAGCAGTTTCGGCACCCACGAACTCGCAGACGCCATCGGCCGGCGCGCCTGCCTCATCAGCCGGCTCAGGCTCGATGCCAACCTGTTCGAGGCGCCGGAGCAGCGCCGGCCGGGCCAGATGGGCCGGCCCAGGCAGAAGGGAAGGCAACTGCCCAAGCTCGGGACATATCTTGCTGACGGCTCCGCAAGCTGGACGCCGGTCTTGCTTTCGCGCTGGTATGGAGGCCTGAAGGACAAGACGCTGGAGATCCTCTCCGGGAAGGCGCTCTGGTATCGCGCCGGCGCCGGCGCCAAGCCCATTCGCTGGGTGCTGGTGCGGGACCCGGAGGGCGTCAGGGACCCCCAGGCCTTCTTCAGTACCGATCCTGACATGGATCCGGCGCGGATCATCGCCATCTTCGTGCGGCGCTGGCAGATCGAGACCACCTTCCAGGAAGCCCGGGCCCATCTCGGGGTGGAGACCCAGCGACAATGGTCCGATGCCGCGATCGAGCGCACCACCCCGGTGCTGCTTGGACTCTACAGCCTGGTCTGCCTGTGGGCCACCGATCTTCTGGCCCGGGAGCCGCATTCCAATGCCGCCGCCTGGTACCGCAAATCCGCCTTCACCTTCTCCGATGCCATCGCCGCCGTGCGGTGCCAATTGTGGCTGGATGGACGATTCCAACGCTCCCCGCCAGACCGGGAGTGGCACAAAACCCGGCCGCCCGATCCTGTCGATCATGCCGGGAGCGAGGCAGCAGCCAGATACGGCAGGCTCAAAGTGCCTCCGGAGAGGGTCAGGCGCATGGTTGAAACGCTGTGCCACGCGGCATAATCGTGCAAAGTCGAGCTGTGGGGACGCCCAAGAAAGACCTGCCACAAGCCGGACATGGCACTCAGATCCGACAAGATATACAAGTGGAACTGGGACAATCTGAAGTGGCTGATCGCAGGGCACAGATAGGCAATGAACGATCAGCCGGGCGAAGCGCTCTTCCTCTTCACGAAGGAAAATCACGACGCCTCCATCGACGCCGCTCTTCTGGAACAGTACAAACTGTATGTGCAATCCGCCGAGAATGTGAGCGCGCGGCGGGTAGCATCAAGCCGGTACCTCCTGACTGTCAATGCCGCACTCGTGGCTCTTTACGGCTTTCAGTCCCAGTTACTCGAGCCCCTATTGCTCAACGTCTTGGTGCCGCTCCCGGGAATACTGGTTTCCCTGCTCTGGTATCGGGTCATCGCGTCGCACAGAGATCTGAACGCGGTGAAATTCGAGATCATCCATGAACTCGAACGCAAGTTGCCCGCAGCGCTCTATACCTACGAATGGCGGCTCGCGGACGGAGGTCGGGGCAAACGATATCGCTCCGTTACCGACATCGAGCGCTGGGTCCCGCTGATCTTTCTCGCCGTGCACCTCGTCCCGCTTGTCGTGCTCGCGTGGAATTCGCTGTCGGACCGGCCCGCGTAACGGACCGCTTCCTCCAGGGCCTCATGGAACGCTCCTGACGCAGCACGACCGCTTATGGACGTTCATATCGCCACCGATTCCGGAGCAGGCCGCCGCGTGCAATGCGTTCCCCTTGCGATACCGACGGGCTTTCCGCCGATCTCGGGCCCGCCGCGAGAACTGCACACGGGTATGGCTTCGTGCGTTGAAACCACACGACAGGATGCATCGCTTTCGTCCCGACCGAAGTTACCTCATACACCGCACCTGGAGGGTCGGCGTCAGGTACCGCTTCACGATGCCCGGCAGCGTATCCTGATCGTACGGACCTGCCGCCGCAGGCCGCGGTCCGGCTGGCTTCATGTCGTCGTCGAAGCCGCCGGCCCGGGACAGTTCGGAAACGGGCTCACAGGGCCTCGCAAGGAAAGCAGCCTCATGCCAGCTTCCGCATCCGATCAATTGTCACAACCGGTGCAGCTGGAGAAGTTCAACCTCATCACGATGCTGCAGACAACAGGCGGAACCACCGACAGGGACGTCACTCCGTTACATGCCAGCGCCGGGTGAGAGCCCCGATCATGAGCGTGTGGGTGAGTATTTGCAGCCAGACCATGCCCGAGGCCCTGCCAACTTGTGCAGGCACTCCGCCGCAAACAAGGCGTTGGGGTGTCCGGTTGCGCGCGATCAGCACTCATGCAAATCGATCCTCGGCCTGTCGGTTCGAATTCGGAGACAATGGGGAACTCGGCACCCCTGCCAGGGTCGATGACATTTCCTCGATGCAGAAAACGGCCGGATTTCGAACATTTCGGGCGATCTGGAACACATTGCCTGACTCCTTCAGAGGACAGCGTCCAGTCGATGGTCGAACCGGTCTTGACCGCTGTTCCGACCGCCGATATCTGGCCGGACCGCGGCAACACTCCGGACAAATGTGCATGGCAGAGCGACCAGCCTGTCAATCTCCGATGTTCGCCGACCCGAAAGGCGTTGGGCAATGCGGCGAAGCAAGTGCCGCTCTTCAGGGGATCTGCAACGCCGCCGGACCGGGGAAGGGCTGATGCAGTTCGGCAAGGCCGCCAGCAATCACGGAAAGACAGCGAGGCCTGCTGAACCACAGCACAATTGACAGGAAAAGAGATGACGGGAAAAAAGCAGCGACGGCCCATCATCAGGAGCCGGTTTGGGCCTTGTTGCCCTGATGGCCATGGCTGCATGCAGTGGGTCAATGGACGGTGTAGTACGCGATGACGGGTCGCGCGTGGAGTTTCGGTACGAACAGGGTGTGAGCCGTGACTACTTCACTGCGATCGTTGATGGTGAATCCTTCAAGGGACAGGGGGTCTTCGCTGATGTAAAGACCAGCATTGTATCCGGATTGGGAGCGTTCGCGATTGAAGAATCCTACAATGGACGTGTTGTGGCGGTCATGTTTGGCAACCGAGGTTCGACATTGCGTTGCAATCTGACCTATGCAGACAGTACCGGGTTTACGACGGCAGGCGGTGTCGGAGAGTGTGAACACAGCGACGGCCGAATGATCGACGTAATGTGGTGAATCATGGCCGCATTGACGCCGAACACGGGACATCGAATGGCCTCGTCCCGAAATCGGGCCTATGGCTGTTCCCTGGACGCGCACCATAAGCGTTGACTTGTTGCATTGTCCTCGCAGAGGTCCCGGCTTCTGATGATGTCGCTCCGTCTGCGGACGACGCTTTCGCACCGGCTCCGGGAGTTCCCGGGATATCTCCGGCCATTCGGTCAGGGCGTCCTGCAGGGGAATCTCCGGCTCGATGGTTCGCCGGACCCGGTTCGGCAGGAAGCCGAATTCACGCCACCGGCCGGGGGTGACCCTGATGTGCGATGACGTCGTGCCCCGGGGGGAAACGGCGCCGGCATGCGCGATCGGTTTTTCGGTCAGGAGAGCCGTGAACAGCTTGCCTTGGAGCCGGGCCTTCGAACTCCCGGAGCCGTGTTTCGGAAGATGTCCGGGCCCGGCCACCGACCTGAAACGCCTGAACACCGGCTCCACCTGCCATCCGGGCCGGTAGCAGTCGAGCACCTCCTCCGGGGTGAACTCCGCTGCCGGGAAGGTGGTGAAGACGATCACGTATCCGGCGACTGCCGGCGATTGCGGCTTCGGGGCCTTGCCGCTCTTCGATGCCTTGCGGCGCAGCGCCTTCAGCGCCATCCCGGTCGCCGCCGCGGATTTCCCGACCACGCAGAGACGTCCGGGGGTGGATACTGCCGCCGGCAGGTCGAACCGCTGCCCGTCCGGCCGCAGGAAGGCAGGAGAGCCGGTATCGACCCCGACCACGACATTCCCGCCGGATGCCGCCACGCGGGCGATGCCGGGAGCCTTCGAGCAGCCGCGATCTCCGATCAGGCAATCACCGGCCGTGACCGGGAAGCGCCGGAACGACTCGCCGGTGCCCGCGCCCTCGGTCCCGGTCACCAGCAGGTGATCGCAGACCAGCGAGGGAAGGCGCAGGCCGTGGTGAATGCGCCACGGCGAGCCGGTCTTCCCCGGCTCCTTCACCGTGGTTGCATCCACGGCGCGGATCTCCGGGCCGGATTTGGCCAGGCGCTTCATCAGTGCAACCGGTGACGGATCGGCAAGCCCGGCGCGACGGGCCCGCAGGGCGGTCTCGCGCAGCGAGTGGCCACGGCCCGGATGCATCGGCAGCACCCGCAACAGCATCTCCGGCGACCTGTCCTTCCGCAATCCCTCGAGGGCACCTGATTCAGCTGCCGGCACCTCCCGGCCCGGCGGAAGGAACCTCACAAGAGTTCCCGGTCCTCGTTCATGCCCTGGCACCCATGGAAATCGCCGATGCGACACCATGGCATGATCAGGAGTTGATGCAGACCAGTTGACGCTTATGGGGCGGTGCTTGCAGACAATCCTTTCGCTTCCGGGAAGGCCCGCCTCGAGAGCCGGGCCCGTCCCGCCGGTGGAGACGCCCTCGAGCCAGAGCCAGGAGACACTCGCAGCCAGGGGGCTACCTGCCCGAGCGGAAGGCCGCCGGCTCTCCGGTGCGGGAGCGGATCCCGGGCATGCGGACGGTGATCGGGCCGATTCCGGTCCGGATCTCCCGCTCGGGCAGGTAGCCGCCCTGCACGACACCGGCCCTTCCATCCTCGAGACGGCGGTCCTCGAGCCCGGCAAGCCTTTCCTGGAGCTCGATCTCCACGGCCAGGTGCACGAGCTGCCTGGCACCTGTCCGGATCAGCTCTGCCAGCGGACCACGGGGCTTTGCGTGATCTGCAAGTTCGCATGCATTCGCGGACATGGCCGTGCACTCCCTGGCTCGTTGTCCGGCACGATGAGCGGGCCGGACATGCCGCCAGCTTTCAAATTCCCCGAACACCGGATTCGACAATAGCTCAGATCACGATGCCCCGAAACAGACAGAAGGAAAGTCCACCAGTTCATCAAAAGCACGGGAATCCAGATTCCATGCGCCCTTGCGCGCGCCTTCTCCGACTCTGGCTACCGGGTCGCGTGCAGCCGCCAAGTAGGCGTGCGTAAAGCTCTTGTCCAAGCTGCGTGACTCCAAAGCACTGCATTTCTTCAGACAATCCAGGTACAGTTCAACACACCGAGCAGTGTCGGAACTTTCCACAGATCGACGGCACAAGGTCTCAATGGCGCCGGATTGGAGGCCATCAGGCACAACAAACACGCCAACAGAAGGCACGCCACCCGAATGACTTGCGTGGTGTTCAGGCACCGGAAATTCGGCCCTTTCAAGGTGATTGCAGACGCTCTGAAAGGCTCCTTCAGGGTTGTCGTCTGCATCCCTGACAACGCCTATTGATCGGAGTGTCGGGCGAGTTTGGGTTGCGACTCTTATCGCCTTCAAACGCGAGGGAAATTGGTCTCTTCCACCTGCATCAATGACCTGAATGTCCGATTCTGCAGCGGGCAGGCGATGCCTGATCAAGGCATGCAACAGATTGACCTCGTCCTTGCCCTCGACCAGCAAGATCTGGTCGGAGTCCAATCTCAATCTTGGCCTTCGACCGTCGACTTCCTCATCTTGAACCACTAACGAACCTCCAGGTCCAGGCTACGTGCCCCTGCGAGCGCGTCACCAGTAAATGTTGCGACTTCCGTCTGACTGGCAGTCTCGTTTCGATAGAGCTTGTGGATCGCGAGATCTCCGGGACAACCAGCAAATGCGTCAACGGCCGCGTCTATGAGTTCTGCACTATGGGTCGTCGCTACGAATTGCACGTTCCACAGATTCATCCATTGACGTGCCATATCCCAGATTTTTCGTTGCCTGGAATGATGGATACCGTTTTCCAGTTCATCCGAAAGCAGGACTGCATCTTGAGACGCCGAAAACCCGAGCAGGAGACGAACCAGCCTTTCAGATCCACCTCCGAGGTCGTGAAGAGGGCGCGGCCGTTCGTCCGAGATCTTTACGGACAGATATGACTCCCCATCTTCGTCCGTCAGAATCTCCACTTCCTCAACGTTGGGCGCAACCAAATCAATTGCTCTTGCCAACTCCTTCTTGCGACCTTCCCTGACGAGACCGGAGTATCGGTTCAGGAATTCACCCGAAGTCTCGTGTTGAAATCTTGTGCTCTCTATTACGCAGCCATTACGGCCAGCCGGTATGTTTGGAGACACAAACAACACGGACCCAGAAGGCGTTACGTGAATGCTTTCTGATCCACCCTTGACAAGCTTTCCATCCAAATGGGTTCTTATGATCCCTACAACTGGAGGCAATCTCTTCAAATCCTCTCGCATGTCACCGGCAATTCGCTTGTTTGAAAATCTCCCCTCTATCTCCTCAAAACCGAATTTGAGTGTGCGGCGGGAACCGTTTTCAACACCGAATATCTCCAGGTCACCGACAGTCAATCGGGAGAGAGGGTTCGCCGGAATGCCTTTATTGCGCTGCAAGTTGATGTTCCACAGCAGGCTGGGATTGTATCGTCCTGTGAACAACCACATTGCCTCGATCAACGCTGTCTTTCCTACCCCATTTGCACCAGTAATCAAATTGGCCCTGGATAGATGAGGTATCGAGAGCCCGTCGATGCCGCGATAGTGAATAACGTTGAAACTGCTCAATTGGATCATGGCGACTCTCCTCTTGAAGGCATTACCCTGTCCATACCGTTGGACAGGACAATAATGAGCTATTGTCAAAAGTGGTGTTCGGGGGGTTTGAAGGCAGGCGGCATATCTGGTTGATTGAATTCACGACAAACACCAACCGGGGAGTACACCGCCATGTCCACGAATATATACGAACTTGCAGATCACGCAAAGCCCCGTGATCCGCTGGCAGAGTTGATCCGCACCGGGGCCAGGAAGATCGTTCACTTGGCCGTGGAGGCCGAGCTTCAGGAAGTGCTTGCCGGGCTCGAGGACCGCCGTCTCGAGGATGGAAGGGCCGGTGTCGTGCGCAACGGATACCTGCCCGAGCGGGAAATCCAGACCGGGATCGGTCCGATCACCGTCCGCATACCCAAGATCCGCTCCAGGGCCGGCGAGCCGGTGGCCTTCCGCTCGGCCCTGGTGCCGCCCTGGCTGCGGAAGTCACGCTCGCTGGAGGCGAGTGTCTCCTGGCTCTATCTCAAGGGCGTCTCCACCGGCGAGATGGGCCCGGCCCTCGAGGCCCTGGTGGGCCCCGAAGCGAAAGGATTGTCTGCAAGCACCGTCTCCCGCCTCAAGGCCTCCTGGAGGCGGGAATACGAGGAATGGCGCAAGAGGCCCCTGAACAGGGATCGCTGGGTCTATGCGTGGGTGGATGGCATCTATAGCGGGCTGAGGGCCGAACATGCGAAGCTCTGCTGCCTGGTGGTCATCGGCGTCAATGACCAGGGAGAGAAGCACCTGCTGGCGGTAGAGGATGGTGTTCGTGAATCCACCCAGAGCTGGCGGGAGGTCCTCGTGGGGCTGAAGGCCCGCGGCATGAATGCGCCTGAACTGGCCATCGGAGACGGCGCCATGGGCTTCTGGGCGGCACAGGAGGAGATCTGGCCCGGGACACGCCATCAGCGATGTTGGATGCACAAGACTGCAAATGTGCTCAATGCCCTGCCGAAATCGGTGCAGCCCAAGGCCAGGCAGGCGCTGCACGACATCTGGCAGGCCGACACGAAGAAGAATGCCGGGGCCGCGTTCGATCTCTTCATCGAGACCTGGGAGGACAAGTATCCGAAGGCGGTCGGGTGCCTCGAGAAGGACCGGGACGAATTGATGACCTTCTACGATTTCCCGGCCAAGCACTGGCGGAGTATCCGGACCACCAATCCGATCGAATCCACCTTCGCCACCATCCGCCACCGGACCAGCCGCTCAAAGGGATGTCTGACCCGTGACGGCATGCTGCACATGATCTTCAAGCTGGGTCTGTGTGCTCAGGGGAGGTGGAGACGGCTGCACGGCTTCAGGGAGCTGGGGAAGGTCATCACCGGAGTGAAGTTCAGAAATGGTATCGAGGTAGTCGAGGAAGCAACATCAGACGATAAATCAGACAATCAGCCAGCAAGGATCGCCGCTTGACTGACACCCCGAACACCACTTTTGACAATAGCTCGACAATAATCTAGGCATGAGCGAAGTGCAGAATATCGAGACTACCGCCCCAACTTCCATAGTGCCCAAGGCGGCCCCGAAGGAACTGTGGACAGTCAAATTGACTTCCCGGCCAACTCGCACCAGTTCGTCGGTGTCGAATCGACTTTCACTGACGGTTACATCTTTGAAGTCAGAGGTATTGTCGAATCCGGTATTTGATGGGCACCGGTCAGGCGGCGACCCGTGCTGGTTGGTTTTCTGATCTGTTGTCTGGCCCTGCTGCCTCGATCACCTCGATTCCATCCCTGGACGTCACCCCGGTGATGACCCGTGCCGGATGCCTGAAGCCTCGCAGCCGCCTCCACCTCCCCCGGCCCTATCAATTACACACACCTCACCCCGGACCCGATTCCATGCGGATCACGCGGCCATGCAGATCGGCATGCGTCGGATCCCGGCGGAGACAGTGGAGTGGTTCGGCCTGGCCTGCAAGGGCGGCGAGCCGACGCGGACCACGCCGGCCCGCGAGTTCTGCGAGAGGGAGAACCGGTTCGGCGGCGTCGGCAGGCCGTGCCTTGGCTCGGCGCGCAAGCTCCTGCCGCGCCTGGCCGAGGAGACGGGGGTGCGTCTTCCGGAGGCGACGGCGCTCGAGCTGCACGCCCGCCCTGCGCCGGACTTCCCCGACAATTCCGTCTCGTGTCCGCTTCGGGGCCTTGGCATCCTGTCGCTCGAACCGGTGACGGAAGCGGCGGATCGCCGCCGCCGGGAGGCGATGATCGAGACGCACCACCCGGAGGGGTGGCGGCGTCCGCCGGGCGGGCAGGTCCGGTACCGGGTCCGCTCGGAGCGGCACGGGGTGCCGGGCGGCATCGGCTTCACTGCGTCCGGGATGCAGCTCGGGCCGCGCGATGGTGTCATCGGCTGGTCGGCCGACGCCCGCGTGGCCAATATCGGCAAGGTCGTGTGCAACAACCGCTTCCTTCCGCTTTCCGGCGTCCGTGTGAAGGGTCTTGCCTCCCGGGTCCTTCGCCTGGCGACGGCACGCACCCCGACGCCCGGGCGGCGGCCTGTGGCGAGCGCCCGGTGCTGGCGCAGACCTTCACCGGGCCGGAGATGTCCGGCCCGGGCTACCGGGCCGCGGGATGGAAGTGCTGCCCGGAGCCGACCTCGGGCCGGAGCAGGTTCCCGGCTGGTCCGGATCGATGTACACCAAGGGGGGATGGGCCGAACGGGAACACGGAAGGAGCACGCACCCCGACGGCCGGGTCAGGCGGCGGATCGCCGGGATGGGCGGTGCCCGGATCAGGCATCCGGGCAAGCATCTGCCGGCGATCTTCCCCGGAAGGGCGCAGCAGGCGGCGGCCTGGCGGCTGCTGTCCGGCGAGGCGGTGACGATGGAGCACATGCCGGATTCGCATTTCGAGCAGACGGTGGAGCGCTGCCGCGCCGAGCGGCTGGTGCCGGCCATGCAGGATACGACGACGCTGAACCATGACGGCCTTTCGCGGACATCCGGCCGGGGCGGGCCTGGCGGGGGCGGCAAGGGAAGCTCGGGCATCCTGGCCCATGTCGGCGTGGCGGTGAACGCCGTGGGTCGGCATCCCGGGATGTTCGAGGCGGACGCGCAGTTCCGCCGGGCGGAGGGCAGGGACAGTATCCGCCGGCTCACCGGGCTCGACCGGGCGCAGGAGCTCGCGCGCCTGCCCGGACACCCGGGTGGTGACGGTCTGCGAGGCCGAGGGCGACTTCCGGGAGCTGATCTCGCGCGCCGAGGAGACCGGGGCGGCGCTGCTGGTCCGGGCCTCGCGCGGCTCGAAGCGCCGGGTGGCGCCGGCCTCGGGCGAAGGCGCGGACCTCCGGGACCACGTCCTGGAGACGGAACCGGCGGGAGAGCGGAAGATCGTGACTCCCGCCCGCGGCGGGCCGAACCGGCGAGGCCGGCGCTGCGCTGCGCGCCGGTCGACCTCATGCCCCCGCAGGACCGGGCGGGCGAGGCGCCGGTCCGCATGACCGCCGTCTCCGCCCTGGAGGAGAACCCGCCCCGCCGCCTGGCGGCGGGGAAGGGAAAGAAGGGCAACGGGCCGCTGCACCGGATGCTGCCGACCACCGAGGGCCGGGCCGGCCTCGACACCGCCCGCATGGCGGTGCGCTGACACGAGCTGCGCTGGCGGATCGAACGCTTCTTCCATGCGCTGAAGACCGGCACCCGCATCGAGGACCGGCACCTCGATGCGGCCGATGACCTGAAGAAATGCCTCGCCTTCGACGCCATCACCGCCTTCCGGGTCCGGGACCTGTCCCTCTTGCCCGCGAGCGGCCGGACGATCCGGCCGGCCGGCATGTGACCCGGGAGTAAGCGATTAAAGCACGGCGTTGGTTCCCGACCTGATCGGTTGTTTTTTCGTTTGACTGCATAGTCGGCCCGTCCTATGGGTTTGCCGTCCGGGCGAATCACATCTGGGGCGGCAATGGCGGCATGGTATGGGTCCAAGGCGACGACGGGGCTTTGCCAGGCGATCATTTCGGCGATGCCCCCGCATGACGTGTACATCGAGCCGTTCCTTGGGGGCGGTGCCGTGATGAAGCGCAAGCCGTCTGCGATCCGCAACATCGGCATCGACCTCAACCGCCGTGCGATCGACGGCTTCGGATGCGACCACCCGGTCGAACTCCACCATGGCTGCGCCCTGAGCCTTCTCGGGAGGTTCCCGTTCCGGGGCCGCGAACTGGTCTACTGCGACCCGCCCTACGTGCAATCGACGCGCCGGTCGCGGCGGCGCTACCGCTTTGACTTCACGGACGGTGACCATGCCCGTCTCCTCGACCTGCTGAAGTCGCTGGATTGCCGGGTGATGATCTCCGGTTATCCGTCCCGGCTCTACGACGCGCACCTTGCCGACTGGCGCTCGCTTGAGCTGCAGGTCAGCAACCAGGCCTGCATCGTCACCGAGAAGCTGTGGTTCAACTTCGCGCCCGACCGGGTGCACTGGGCGTCCCTGGCCGGACGGGACTTCACCCACCGCCAGACCGTGAAGCGGAAGGCGGCGGGCTGGGGCCGCCGCTACCGGGCGATGCCCCGGGCCGAGCGTTTGGCGGTGCTTGCGGCGATCATGGCGGTCGAGGCCGGGGAATGAGTGCGTCGCCCGATGTCGGCGATGTCGAGGCGCTCGGGCGGGAGCTGTCCCGCCTGATCGGGGACGGCGCGCTGCCGCCGGAGGCCGGGGAATCGCTCCGGTCGCTGATCGGGCTGTCCCGGCGGCTGGCATCGGACAGGGCCGAACTGGCGGCGACGGTTGCGGCGCAGGAGGGGCAAATCGCCGAGCTTGTGGCGCAGATCGCCGCGCTCACGGCCCAGATCACCCAATTGCAGCGCGACCTGCACGGATCGCGTTCGGAACGGCGCAGGGACGGATCCGAAGGCGGGAACAGGGCCGACGGCAAGGACCGCCGCCGGGGCGGCAAACCCGGCCGGAGGAAGGATCGCGGCGACGCGGTCAACGGCACCGGGCTGCGCTTCGGCGCGGATGCCCCGGTGATCGACATCACGGTGACGCCGCCCGGGATCGAGGGGCTGGCGGAGGACGACTACGAGGTGATCTCGGAGCGCGTCCACTGCCGGCTGGCCACGCTCGACTGGCGGCACGTGGTCATCCGCTACCGCCACCTCAAGGTGAAGATCCGCGGGACCGGGATCCTCGCGAGCGCACCGGCCCGCGAGGGCGTCTTCAAGAGCAGCTGCGCCGACGTCTCCTTCATCGCCGGGATGCTGCTCGACAAGTTCCTGTGGCACCTGCCGCTGCACCGCCAGCACCGGATGCTGGCCGCCGCGGGCATCACCGTCAACCGGGGCTCGCTCAGCGAGTGGGCCAACCGGGCGATCGCACTCCTGAAGCCGATCCACGACGCGCAGTGGCGTTCGGTGCTGGAGAGCGCCGTCATCCGGATGGACGAGACGCCGATCCGGGCCGGGCGGAACCCGGGCAAGCCCGGAAGCATGAGGAAGGGCTTCTTCTGGCCGGTGCTCGGCGACCGGGGCGAGGTGGTGTTCCCGTTCTCGGATTCCCGGCGGCACGGGAATGTGCCGGACTTCCTCGGCGACTATGCCGGAACCCTGGTGAGCAACGGCTACGGCGCCTACAGGGCCCATGTCGAGGCACGCAAGGGTGCGGTGGCGCACCAGGGCTGCTGGGTGCACGCGCGCCGGAACTTCTGGGAGCGGAAGGACAGCCACCCGGACATGGCCGGGGAGGCGCTGGCGCTGATCGGTGCCATATACGGGATCGAGAGGGAGATCAACGGCCGGTCGCCGACCGTGCGGCTGGCGGCGCGGGGAACCCGGTCGCGTGCGGCGGTGGACGCGTTCTGGGACTGGTGCGAACGGACGCTGAAGGATCCGGTGCTGACGCCGCAGCATCCGATCCGCAGGGCGATCGATTACGCGGTCGGGCGCAGGGCCTCGCTGGAGACGTTCCTGGACGACCCGGACGTGCCCCCGGACACGAACCTGGTCGAGAACAAGCTGCGGCCCGTGAAGCTCGGCCAAAGGAATTGGCTGTTCGCGTGGACGGAGCTGGGAGGTGTCCACACGGGGATCATCAACGGCCTGCTCGCCACCTGCCGGATGCAGGATGTCGATCCCCGCGTCTGGCTGATCGACGTGCTGCTGCGCATCGACACCCACCCGGCCTCCCGGGTCGGCGAACTGACGCCGAGACTGTGGAAAACGCTGTTCGCCGACAGCCCGATGACGTCCGATGTCGCCGCCGCCACGGCCGGGAGGCTTCAGCCCGCCGCCAGGGGGACGGCGTAGCGCTTTCGGCGGCGGCGGACGGTGATGTCGATCCCGTCCAGAAGCGCCGAGAGTTCGGTCCGCGACAGCGACAGCGCCGCCCGTCCCGGAACCGACGGCGACGCAAACAGCCCCTGCTCGAGACGCTTGGCCCAGATGAAGAACCCGCCATGCTCGAAGCCAAGGACCTTGACCATGGTCCGGCGGCGGTTGACGAACACGTACCAACGCCCGTCGGCCGGGTTCTGACCGAGATGGGCGGAGACCAGCGCACACAGCCCGTCGAAGCTGCAGCGCATGTCCGCCGGTTCCGTCGACAGCCAGATGCCGCCCGCCGGCCAGCCGCCCGGCATCAGGACCGCCGCAGGCGGAGCACAACCCCGCCGCCGAGCTCAAGCTCAATGTCCCAGCCCGGTGCCGATGCCCGGGCAATCTCGACAAAGCCGCCGGACCCGGCGGATGCCGGCGGTCGCGTCAGGCCAAGCCGGCGACGCCAGGCCTGGAAGGTCTTCCTCGATATCCCCCTGGCCCGGCAGAAGGTGACCTGCGTGCCGTCCCAGCGCTCATAATCGGCCAACAGGGCACGCCACTCGGCCTCGTCGCGCATCACCGGGACCGGACCGGCATCGGCCGCCGCCAAAGCATCCTTCGTCATGACAGTCCTCCAAATCACTGAAAATCGATCGGAGGAGCCTCTCGCGCGAAGGCGGACCGGATCAAGACAAATGCAAAACGCCGTGCTTTAATCGCTTACACCCGGGAAGACGTCACCGCGCTCTGCGCCCTCGCCGCCCATCATGGCTTCAAGGTCTCCAGGGGACCGCCGGAGATGACCATCGCCGGCTTCGTGGTGCCGGCCGGCGGGCTGGCCGGCTTCCACCCTTCGAAGCGCCAGAAGCTGCCGGGAACGCAGAAGCTCCGGGAAGGCGTCAGGTTCCTGTCCAACGCCGTCATCGCCATGCGGGCCATGCAGGACCGGGACCGGGACCGGGACGGCAGCGAAATGGAAGGAGAATTCACGGAGTCAAGTGTGATAGATTGATAGGTGCCGGGCGCACTGGCCGGGCCTGAAGATCATGTGAAGCATGCCGCCGCCGGTCAGGCAGCCCGCCGGCCGCCTGGTCCGGTGGCGGGCCGTGGCGAAGGTGGAGCAGGTCGGATTGGTCACTCGCATGCTCTGCCGGCGTGCGGCCGGGAAGTCGTGGAAGGTCATGAACTCGCCCCGGCCGCATCGAGGCACGCGGCCGCCATCGGATACCTGCCCTCCCGGGTCTCGATGAAGAGATCGAACGCCTCCCCGATCTCGGCCTCCGGATGTCGTGAAGCGCATCCCCGGCTTGTCGAACTGCACCGATTTCGGCAGGACATCGAGCACATCGGCACTCTCGTGGACCCGGCAGCGCTGCCGGCGTCACCAGGGCCGGATCTCCTCCCGTGCGGCCCGGGAGACCCATGGCGCCGTCGCCGATCGCCGGCTCCGGGGCCTGCTCGCGGACGCCGTCCAGGGCCGTCAGAGGCGCTTCTCCCCCCGTTCACCCGCACCAAGACCTGCAGGCAGCACGGCCGTTCCCGTTCGACCCCCAGTGCGCCATGGATGCGGCCGGCCCGCACACGGACCCGGCGGTCGCGGTCCGGGGGTCTGCGGCACCACGCTTCGTATTCCTGCCTCCACGCGGGTTCGAGACGGAGGGCGGTGCTTGCAGACAATCCCTTCTTCGCCTCCGCCGGGCCGGTGCCCTTGGGCCCGCTGTTGGTTCTCGCTCTATCCTGACCTGAATGTCCCGAACTGTTTCGGCCCGAAGCGGGGATTTTTCCCGATCTGCTCCGTTTTCCCGGGGACCTCCCGCCGCAGGTGCAGAATCGATGCAACAGGTCTCCGGCGGCCGCGGACACGCCACTGCGGCGTTGCCGGCCGGTTCCTGCCGTCAGTTCGTGCCGGGCACGCCCGGGCGGCCCGTGGCGAGCGGAGCCGCGCTGCAGCGGGAGTCTCGCGTGGTGACCCCGCGAGACATTTCTGCCTGGAAAGAAGAGTTGCCGTCACTGTCCCGGATTGATCCGGCCGGATCTCCGATGGACCAATTCGAGAATGTTCACATCATGTCTGACGACATGGTTCAGGAAATGACACCGTCCCGGAGCGGATCCCGGGCATGCGGAAGCAGGCTGGCCCGATCCCGGTCCGGATCCCGCGCTCGGGCCGGGCGGCGCCCGCGAACGACGCCGGCTCTTCCATCCCCGAGGCGGTGATCGCAACAGGAGGCGGGAACATCCTGCAATTCGGCCTCGACGGCCAGGTGAACGATCTGCCGGGTACCGGCGCGGATCAGTTCTGCCGGCTGATCACGGGACCTTGCGCGGCCTGCAAGTTCTCATGCATCCGCGGACATGGCGGTGTACTACCCGGTTGGTTGTCTGAAGAGGTACCGGGCGCGACATGCGCTCCTTCCTGTGCTCCTCTGTTCCCTGATTCTGGTCATACGAGAATTCAAACCCGACGGGAACACGTCCCCACGGACCGCAATCCCGTCCCGGGGCACCCATCTATGCTCTGGTGCATCCGGAAGCAGGGCTCTGCGTTATTTCACCCTACCACCACCCCCGAATCGAAAGGGAGCGGCGGAGCCGCTCCCTTTCCCGATCGATATGCAGCCGGGGCTCAGAACTTGAAGCCGATTCCGATGCTGGCCTTGTTCGCATCGGCGACCTTGCCGAAGCCGGCATTCATGGTGGCGCCGCCGCCGAGATCATGGGTCACGCCCATGCCCACGGCGTCCATTGCCCCATCTGCATCGGACTTCTGGCGTCCATAGGACAGGGTGACGGTCGATGCGCCCATGGCGTACGACATGTCCACGCCCATGCCGGTCTTTTCCTTGGCAGAATCTTCATGATCCGTCTTGACATAGAGCAGTTTGGTGGAGATCTCTCCGGCCGAGAAGCCGGCACCCATGCTGACGGTCTTGTTGCTGTCATAACCGACACCGATGGTGACGCCGCCGGCATCGAACTTCATGCCGAAGGCATATTCGGTTTCGGATGCTTTGCCCAGGTTTTCTGCGGATATTAGGACTGTATCCTTTTCAAGCACAATATCATCCATTTCGTTGGTGGTAACTGCGCTACCCTCCTCACCCACAGCGATCGGACTGTCGGCGTTCCTTTCGCCTTCGTCGGCGTCGTCTGCTGTTGTCCCGCCAACTCTCTCATCGTCGCCGAGGTCATAGACCGCCACATAGAGATTATACGCTGCTTCCTGTGCTTCATCTGCTTCTGTCGTGCCGTCGGCTGCCGTCAGGTCCCCATCATCATTGTAACCAAAACCAAAGATGTTGGTTTCAGCATCGGCAGTGGTGGGATTGTCATCAGTATCGTGGGTGACACTCACGTTGCTTGCGTCATCACGTGCAGTGGTGACGGCGACGAGCCCAAACGCCGAATCGAATTGGTCAAGTGATGGCATCGAGCCAAAGGCTGTAATCCTATTGCCGACCGCTCCGGTGCGGCGATCCCTAACATACCACTCAGAGAGTTCAGTTCCACTGCCTGGAATGGTGTAATCTACGGGATTATACACTTTTTTCTCCGCAGCCGACGTCCCCGCCGAGATGGCGATCGAGACCTGGCCGAAGCTGTTGTCGTAGCGGAGTTGATTGGCGGTACCGCCTCTCAGGCCTTCGACCATGTCGTCGACACCGATGCCGTTCAGCCCGATATCGGCAATGCTGCCGGCGGTCAGGTCGGCCGAATCATTGTCGCCGATGGTCAGCTTGCCGAAGGAGCCGCTGACATGCACGGTGCCTTCATTGACCGTGTCGTCATTGGTATCGAAGCCGGCCGATCCGCCGAATGACAGACCGCCATCGGTGGTGCCGGAGCCGGAGAAGTCGATGCCGACCTCATGCACGAAGCTGTGCTTCGACATGCCCTCGCCGGCCTCGGAGTTGTAGTCCACGCCCAGTTCGGCATCGCCGGTGAACTTTATCTCGGCGAATGCCGCACCGCCTGCCAGTGAAAGGGCAGTCGATGCAATCAGAAGTTTCTTCATGTCATCCTCGTCACTTGAATTGCTGTCGGTGCAGGTGGTGGAGTTCATGCTCCTGCGTCCCACCGTGCGAATGCGACAATCAATGGCGGATGGGGGTGGTGTTATGGAGTCGCCTCAAGGAACCGTATCGGGGGGTGTTGAGGGCCGAAATGACAGTTGAGAGACACCTCCATTCGAGGTCGGACAGAAGTTCACGCGAAATCATCACAGTTCCGAGAGGCGGTGGATTGTTGCATCGAAAATAGTATCCGATAGAGTACCCAAGGATGCCTTACATGGGTACCCAAAGTGGTAAATCCAGTGAGTGATAGAGTGAGTTGACCATGACAAAACGTCCCAAGATATTGAGTGAGAACTTTGTGCGTGATGTGGCCACCGAAGGGCGCTATGGCGACGGTAGGGGAGGAAACGGCCTCAGTCTTCTGGTCAAGAAGATGCGAAATGGCAGATTGTCCAAATCCTGGAGTCAGCGGGTATCACTGAACGGAAAGCCCACAAGAAAGGGGCTGGGGTCTTATCCAAAAGTAACACTGCAGTGTGCCAGAAAGCGTGCATTAGAAAACGTGCAGGCCCTGGCCGAGGGACACAATCCATGGAAACGCGTTCCGAACTTTGCCGAGATGGCAGATCAGCTGGTGACCATGAATGCGAAATCCTGGCGAAGCCACCGGACTGAAGCAATCTGGCGAAACACCTTGGAAACCTACGCCGTTTCGCGGATTGGCAAGGACAAAATCGACAAGATCGGTGTGAATGATGTTGTTGCCTGTCTTGAGCCGATTTGGATAGACAAGCAACAAACGGCCAAGAAATTGCGGGTCATGATGTCGAACGTATTCAGGCTGGCAGTGGCAAACGGTTACCGGTACGACGACCCCACGCAGTCAGTTGCTGCGCTGCTGCCGCGACAAACGGCGCGGGTGCGCCACCACGCGGCGGTCCCACACCGCAGAGTAGGTGGTGTGCTGACGACGATTCGACGGTGTGACGGGCCGGAAGCAGCCAGACTCTGTCTGGAATGGGTCATCCACACGGCATGCCGCTCTGGTGAGGCAAGGAGCGCCAGATGGTCGGAGATTGATTGGACCGGGAAAATCTGGACCATTCCGGCAAACCGGAACAAAACTGGCCAGGAACTCCGAGTGCCACTGACCGCATCTTGCATCCGCCTACTTGATCGGGCGAAGGCATTGGCGGGTGGGTCAGAATTGATATTCCCCAGTATCAGGGGAAAGGTCATGACAGATTCTCGGCTGTCGGCCTTGATGCGGGACAATGACATTGACGGAACAGTTCACGGTTTCCGTTCAACTTTCCGGGACTGGTGCGGAGAAACAGGGCAGCCCAGGGAAATCGCAGAGCTGTGTCTGGGGCATTCATTTGGCAATGCCGTGGAGCAAGCCTATGCCCGGTCCGACCTGCTGGCACGACGACGGCAACTCATGGAAAAGTGGTCCAAACACGTTGAAATGCAACGCAGCTGAGCTTGGCCGAGTCACCGCTCCTTCGTCGTGATGGAGAACGTTGGCGCAGTCGGGTGCCGATATGTGTGCACGTGATACAAATCGTGCTCGCTAACCTCTGATTGCCGGCTGTTGCTGGCGCGAAGACGGCCTCGATGAAGCAGGTCACATCCTACTCACGCCAGGTTCAGCGGGCCCTTGCCTGTCAGGCCTCGCATCGAACTACTGCGTGAAGAGAAATTGCAAGAAATTCCCGACCGTGCCGAACTCGTGATGCTGGAAGCGAAAAAGAGGTGGAACCAGGGTGGGCATGTCACGGTAGCAACCGGCTGACCTCAAGGAGTGGCTGGCCTCGTAACACGTTGCAAATGAGGCACTTGCACAGGATTTCGAGGCTTCCTGCTTCCAATTGCAGCCTGGACACGTGAAGTTGTCTCGCTTGCTCATTCCGGATGCCGAATTTGGTCCCGAAAAATGTTGCTCTAGCGCAACAATTTACGAGATTGTTCCTTGAGGCGACTCCATAACACCACCCCCATCCTCCATTGATTGTGGCATTCGCACGGTGGGACGCAGGAGCATGAACTCCACCACCTGCACCGACAGCAATTCAAGTGACGAGGATGACATGAAGAAACTTCTGATTGCATCGACTGCCCTTTCACTGGCAGGCGGTGCGGCATTGGCCGAGATATCGGTCTCCGGCGATGCCGAACTGGGCGTGGACTACAACTCCGAGGCCGGCGAGGGCATGTCGAAGCACAGCTTCGTGCATGAGGTCGGCATCGACTTCTCCGGCTCCGGCACCACCGATGGCGGGCTGTCGTTCGGCGGATCGGCCGGCTTCGATACCAATGACGACACCGTCAATCTCGGCACCGTGCATGTCAGCGGTTCCTTCGGCACGCTGACCATCGGCGACAATGACCCGGCCAGCTTCGCTGCCGGCGGCATTGCCGATATCGGGCTGAACGGCATCGGTGTCGACGACGTGGCCGAGGGACCGAGAAAGGGAACCAACGCGGCGCTGCGCTACGACAACAGCTTCGGCCAGGTCTCGATCGCCATCTCGGCGGGGACGAAGGATGGTTCGGCTGCGGTGGCAGAAATCCCCGGCTCTGCTGCGGTTGATGCCACTCTTTGGACTATAATTGGCTATGGCGCCAACGATGAAGTTCGAATCTTTACCGCCGATCCAACAATGTATGGCACGAATGCCGCCGATGCCGCAACGGTGTCTGTGTTCGATCGAGATGTGGGCGTTTTCAGGGCAATAGATGACGATGGTGCTGTGACGGCCGTCAGTAGTTTTGATGACACCGATGGTACTGCCACCACTACTACCGTCATAACTGGCTTTATGAAGAATGAAGAGGGGACGGTAAGGAATGCCGATGACTCGGCTGATGCGTCCGTTGCGGAGAGTGCGTTGTTTAACAGCTATATCGAGGCCTATGAGCTCGGCGCTGATGGTGTGGTTGGCGGTGCTGACGACATGAGGAAGGGAGGCGTGGTCATCAACAACGCAGTGGCTGCGGGTGATCCTACCCCCGCAGTCCCCGCCGTGAAATCCAAGACCGAATATGCCTTCGGCATGAGCTTCGAGACCGGCGGTGTCACCATCGGTGTCGGCTATGACAGCAACAAGACCATCAGCATGGGTGCCGGCTTCTCGGCCGGAGAAATCTCCACCAACCTGCTCTATGTCAAGACGGATGAAGAGCACGATGACGGTGAAATGACCGGAATGGGCGCCGATGTGTCATACTCCATGGGCGCATCGACCGTCACCCTGGCCTATGGTCGTGAAAAGCCGGAGATGGGCGCGGCAACGACTGCCGTGGGCATGGGCGTGACCCATGATCTCGGCGGCGGCGCCACCATGAATGCCGGCTTCGGCAAGGTCGCCGATGCGAACAAGGCCAGCATCGGAATCGGCTTCAAGTTCTGAGCCCCGGCTGCATATCGATCGGGAAAGGGAGCGGCTCCGCCGCTCCCTCTTGATTCGGGGGTGGTGGCGAGGTGGATATGGTCAATGCACGTCGCCATCGCCTTGCCGCAATCGTGGTGTAGCCCCGGAGCCTCTCTCATGTGGCCGACCTTCTTTCTTGGCGGTTGAGCCTTGAATTCCAGCAGTTGCGTCGCGCGGTATTGCGTCCCACGAGTGGTTCGTAGGCGAATTCCGGGGCGTGATTCGGGTCGGGAGTGCAGTTCGCCCTCATGCCACCGAAAAACTCGTCGATCGTGTTGATGGGTTGGGCGGCATCGCCGGGGATCTGGACGATATCCTGCGCACTCAAGGTGCCGTCGCTGTGCAGCAACTGGTCAAGCAGGCCGGCAAATCCGGACACGCTGTTGATGCCGCCGACCTGATTGGCGCTGCCGGTCTCGGCAATCAGCATGTTGCTGCCCTCGTCCATTACCCACTTGCCTGTTCCCGGCTCTTGCCTTCGGCAGTGAAGGCAATAATCGTGACCCGCCCTGTTTTTTTGCTCAATCCGATCGGCAGGAGGGGTTGGCATTGTCAATTCGATTGCTTACGAAATCGCCGCGATCTGCGATGAGTGGAAATTGGCAAGGACAAATTCGGAGGGAGCCAGTCATGAAGGCCAAAGGCACTATCAGAACAAGAATTGGGAAGGACGGGATAAGTGATATCCTGTTCGCTCCTCACCCGGACTCGATCGTGAACAGTTGCGGCCAAAAATACGCTGTATTCGTTTCGCCGGATAATAATTCCCATGCGGTGAAATTCCCTGAACAAGACAAGGGCACCAAGGATTGCATCAAGGTTGGCTTTGACATGGTCGATCGGGTTTTCTTGTTCAATGCCATTGTGAAGGCCGCGGCTGGTCAAACCATGATTGAAGTGGAAGTCAAAGAAAGTGACAAGGACAGCAAGAAGCTGTCATTGGCTGCGATCACGATCCCGGCATCGTGCAGCAGGTCTTGACAAATCGTTCCGGAAGGACGGTGTTGTTCTGGGGGGCTGGTGCTACGGCGTCGCTCGGAATTCGGACGACTTGCCAACAGCAGAAATTCCTCCGGCAGCTTGCGCCTCGCGGCGGGTCTTCCGAGAAGCTGAACCTCGAGGGCCGGGTTCGTGATGCTCTCGGGGATCAGGCGCAGGACAGATGGGTCAATGCATTCACCGATCTGCTGCTGATCCTTGGAGACCCGGGCCAGGACCGGGGCAGCAAGCCCGAATGGACTGAAATTACTCCCGAGCAACACCAAGCCATGGCACGCAATAGGAAGTGCAAGGATCCATCTAGGATCGACAAGCGAATTATGCTTATGCGGAGGCTATACGATTGGCCTGCCCTGGTCGAAGTGATCAATATCTGCCCTGGTCGCGAGGCGGGCAAACTCAAGCTCAACGACCTGTTCAATCTGCTGGACATGCACCAGCAGAGCGGTCACGGCTTTCGCGAAAAGGACGATCATTTCATTCCCCCGCGGCGCATTGCCGGTGCCCGGGAAGCGCTGAAATTGCTGATACAGTCGCTCATCTATGTCAACTGGCACGCCGGGCCCCGGTCGGCTGAATCCTCGGCAGACCTTCACCATCACCTGGAGTTTGCCAGGGAGTTGGGCCGGAGAATGCAGAAGCAGGGGTTGCAGAAAGGCACATGTGCAGGAGGCGATGAATTCGTGGAGGAGCGTTTCTTGCTGGGAGACGTGAGTGTCGTGAGCCTGAACTGGGATCCAATCGGATTGTGGGCACAGTTCGTGGCAAACCGAGAATTCAACCAGGCCGCAAACGTTCCGCATGTCGGTGCCCCGCCTCGCAGGCTGCAGATCTATAATGACCTTGGTCATTTCTCCGCCGGCACCAGAATCGACAAGACGGGCTCCGGCAGCAGGATTTGGCATCCGATGAGTATCTCTTCGGCCAGGCGACTCAATGACAGTGACAATGGTGCCGAGGTGTGCGTCCGCGTGAGCAAGTTCCTGTTTCCCCATGGCTGCCTCTGGTGGCGAGAATGTCCGAATTGCGGCAAGGTTTCGTCGTTCCGTGGAGACGAGTGGGCAATCGATTCGAAGACCCTGTTTCCCCCGCCACCATTGCAGGCATTTGTGAAGGACATTGGGTTTGAAAGCTGGAGCAGCGACGACGGGAAGGACAGGGAACGCAGTTTGTGGGATTCGGGAACGGTTGATGCGCGCGCATGCGTCCATTGCGGGAACATGACGTTTGCAGATCATGCACCGATGTTGATGCAGTCGAGTCTCAAGGCACCGCCTCCTCCGTACATCGAGGAAATTCGGCGCGACATGCGTGTCGTTGTCCAGGCAGCGGATCACATCGTGCTGATGGGCTACTCGCTTCCGGCAGACGATTTCACATACCGCGCATTCTTCGCCGCCAGAAAAGGCAGGAAGCAACAGGGGGATGTAAAGTGCAGCGTGGTTGATCTTGATGATGGCCGGGATGCTCGATGGCATGGCCCTGACGAATTGGGAGCGCAGGCGAGTGATCTTCCCGGGTCTGTTCGGAATGCCCGCGACATATTCGGCTCCGAGAATGTTCGATTGTTTGCTGGCGGCATCCCCGGCGTGTTTCTCGACGGAGGTTCGGAAGTTACACAACATGCTGTTGAGCGGCTCTTGCGTTGGGAATTGCCGACCTGAGTTCACCAAGAACGGTGACGGCAACATCCGGAATTGATGGCTGAGGCAAATCCCGAACGGCATTGCGGTAAATGTGATTTCCGACGTGGTCCCGATGTCTGGATGGCAAGATTGTCGTTGGTGAGGATTGGAGTTCGAGCAATTTTGGTGTCTATATCTTGTAGATCAGGTTGGGGACCCTATGTCCTGTTGCGAGGTGGATTCCGGGAGGAGACAGCATGTTGATCAGTGCAGCGCACGCCCAGCCAGCAGGGGAAGCGAATGGGGCCATCTCTTGGCTCGGCCAACCGCTTTTCTGGACCGAGGCAGGCCTCCTCATTCTTGTCCTTGTGGCTGCACCGACGTACGCGGCGATTCGAAAGGGCGGGATTCCCAAAGGGCTGAATTTACCTGCTGGTTCAGTGCGTGCGATGTTGGCCCTGCTGATCGTGGGTTCGTTCGTCAACGTGCTTCTGTTTGGAACGCCGGTCCTGGCCGACAACTTCGAACAGGTGATCACCGCTTTCGGAACGTTGGCCGGCGCCGTCACCGGCTTTTATTTTGCAGGGCGAAAGACGAACGAAAATTCGGCGGTAACGTCTACGGAACCGACAACGGAGACCAAACAGAATACCGGTAGTTCAAGCGGAGAATGACTCAATGCACGTAGACTTTCATTATTTCGGAACCTACGCCATGGCCCGCGCCGCCGGGCTGAGGCCTGAAATCTGTCAGATCATTGCGACTTCTGCGCAATTCGTCGACGACAACGATGGCAACGGGACAACCGTCGATTTCGAAGATGGAGGTCGGTTTGTTACCTCCCCGACAGCCCATCCGATGGTCCACATCGACAACACCGTCCTCGGCGACGACCAGCGGCGTGTCTGGCTACCATTCCACTTTCTTCCTGGAGGTGAGGGTGATGGGATTTCCGAACGTCTAGTGTGCCGTAAGGACAGCGCCATTGCCCAGCAGATGGTCAATCATTGCCTGTCGTTGATTCGAAAGCCTTTCGGTCTTCACCTCGTAGGCATTGCTGCCCACGTTTATGCAGACACTTTTTCGCACTATGGCTTCTCTGGAGTGAGTTCTCGATGGAACAAGGTCGACGGTGAGTCCCTCACACTCCTGAACGACGAAAGGGATCCGGTAAGCGAAGACCGATTCTTGGGTAAATATGGCTTCACCACGTATCTTGATAACTGGCGACAATCATTGGTGGACAGCGTCAAATCCGGAGTCGCCGAAATCGGCACCGGGGCGCTGGGGCATGGCGGTGCACTGAAGTATCCAGATTATCCATATCTGGAATGGGAGTTTTCCTATGAGCATGACGGATGGGATCAGCCTGAAAGCAGCCGGGACAATTCCGGCACCTACCTGGAGGCCTGCGAAAAGCTTCACGCGGTTTTCATTCGCATCGGACAGGACAATCCGGACTTCACGAGTGGCCCGTACCGCGAATTCGCTGACATAAGGGAAGCGGTGACACGCATTCTCAAGACACGGGAAACTGACAAGGAGAAACGGAGTCTCTTGTGGATGAAGGCCGCTGAAGAGGGCGATCTGTTTGCCTCCGGCGAGGCAATGCGGCCTTATCCAGGTCTTGGCTGGAAGAGCGAGTTGGATACGTTGCAAAACAGGACCGACTCCCGAGACGCATTTGAAATGCCGGCCTTCCGTTTCCTCCAAGCCGCCGCGACCTATCGGGTATACGTGCTTCGCAGCCTCCTTCCCGAGCATGGGTTGATTGTTGATTAGGCAAGACGATTTGCCGGTCACTGAGAGTAGTCTTCTTGGGGGATGAAGGCCCCTTGTCGGTGGGGAATTTCGCGCCATCATCATGTTCTTGACAAGGCCGTCGGTGGATTAGACCCCAGCAAAGTGAACTGCGGTTTGCTTACGACGAGGGCGCCGTATTCAGGCACCACCCGCGATTTCGCAAGTCTTGACCTGATTGGGTTCGATGGTTGCGGCTCCGACAGTTGTCGTCGCGACGCGATCTGACCGAGATCATTGACCGCCAGTTCAATTGCAATCCGGTGATCATCACCAACCGGCAACCGGTTCCCTGCTGGTATCAGCTTGTACGAATTTCCCCCCAGGCGAATTTCTTGACTCCCCTGACGACGGCGCGGTTCGGTCCGAATTGAACGGCATGTAGGTGCGTGCTGCCAGGGGCCGTGCCAGCATGTGAGCGTTGAGGGCTCGGTTGCCCCTAGCCTCACTCGGGCAAGAATCCGGTTTGTTTCGGGGGCCGGCTGGACTATGTGTTTGCGGCTTGGAGGTTGTGGGCCGGACATCCCGACATGGTGGAAAGCGAATACCGCGAGGAGACCATACCGGATCTGCTGGTCCGGAATGCCGGGCGGTTCGGGGGGCGGATTGCCTGCCGGGAGAAGGAATTCGGCATCTGGCAGAGCTGGTCCTGGTCGGAGGTGGCGGCGCAGTGCCGGGCCCTGGCCCTGGGGATGATGGAGTTCGGCGTCGGGCCGGGCGATCACGTGGCGGTGATCGGGCGCAACCGGCCGAGGCTCTACTGGTCGATGGTGGCGGCGCAGATGGCGGGGGCGGTGCCGGTGCCGGTCTACCAGGATGCGGTGGCCGGCGAGACGGGTCACGTGCTCGGGCATTCGCAGGCGAGGTTCGTGGTCGCCGGCGACCAGGAACAGGTCGACAAGGTGCTGGAGACCGGCGCCGCGGAGGCGATCTTCTACCTGGATGGCCGGGGCCTGCGCAGATACGACCACCCGCATCTGCACTCGCTGGAGGCGGTGGCCGGGCGGGGACGGGGCGCCGGCGCCGGTGCCGGCGAGGAGCTGGACCGGCGGATGGCGGCGCTGGGCGGCGAGACGCCGGCGGTGATTCTGTACACGTCGGGGACCACCGGCAACCCGAAGGGGGTGGTGCTGTCGCACCGCAACATCGTCGCCTCGTCACGGGCCTCGGCCGGGTTCGACGGCCTGAGCGAGGAGGATTCGGTGCTGGCCTGGCTGCCCATGGCCTGGGTCGGCGATTTCATCTTCTCGATCGGCCAGGCCTACTGGACCGGCTTCTGCGTCAATTGCCCGGAATCGCCGGAGACGATGATGAAGGATCTGCGGGAGATCGGCCCCACCTACTATTTTGCCCCGCCGCGCATCTTCGAGACCATCCTGACCTCGGTCATGACCCGCATGGAGGATGCCGGCCGGCTGAAGCGCCGCATGTTCGGGCTGTTCATGGCCCATGCGAGGAAGGTCGGGCCGGCGAGGATGGCCGGCGAGCCGGTCGGGCTGGCGGACCGGCTGCTCTACGGGCTTGGCGAGCTGCTGGTCTACGGGCCGCTGCGGGGCGTGCTCGGCTTCAGCCGCATCCGGGTCGGCTATACCGCCGGCGAGGCCATCGGCCCGGAGATCTTCGATTTCTACCGCTCGCTGGGCATCAACCTGAAGCAGCTCTACGGGCAGACCGAGGCCTCGGTCTTCATCACGCAGCAGCCGGATGGCGAGGTGCGGGCCGACACGGTCGGGGTGCCGAGCCCCGGTGTCGAGCTGCGCATCGGCGAGGATGGCGAGGTGCTGTACCGCTCGCCGGGGAGTTTCGTCGAATACTACCGCGACCCGGAGGCGACGGCGAAGGCCCGGGATGACGAGGGCTGGGTGGCGACCGGCGATGCCGGTTTCCTCGAGGAGGGCAGCGGACATCTGAAGATCATCGACCGGGCCGGGGATGTCGGGAGGATGAAGGATGGCAGCCTGTTCGCCCCGAAATATGTCGAGAACAGGCTGAAATTCCACTCCGGCATCCTGGAGGCGGTGGTGTTCGGGGCCGGGCGCGACAGCTGCGCCGCCTTCGTCAACATCGATCCGGTGGCGGTCGGCAGCTGGGCCGAGCGCCGCGGCATCGTCTGTTCCTCCTACCAGGAGCTGGCCGGCAACCCGGATGTCGGGCGGATGATTGCCGGCCATGTCGCCGAGACCAACCGGAGCCTGGCCGCCGACGACATGCTGGCCGGCTGCCAGATCAGCCGCTTCCTGGTGCTGCACAAGGAGCTCGATGCCGATGATGGCGAGCTGACCCGGACCCGGAAGCTGCGCCGCCGCATCATCGGGGAAAGATACGCCGACCTGGTCGAGGCGCTCCATGACGGCCGGGCGGAGGTGCATGCCGAGACCGGGGTGACCTACGAGGATGGCCGCAAGGGGATGATTGCCGCCACGCTGGCGATCCGTGACGTGCCGGTCGCGGGCAGCGGGCACCGGAAGGCGGCGCCATGAGCGGGGCGGGGCCGGCAGGCGGCGAGCCGCTCATGGATATCCGCAACGTCTCGCTGCGCTTCGGCGGCGTCAGGGCGCTCATCGACGTGTCGTTCGACATCCGCGAGGGCGAGATCCGGGCGATCATCGGCCCCAACGGCGCCGGCAAGTCGTCGATGCTCAACGTCATCAGCGGCTTCTATCACCCGCAGGAGGGCGAGATCCGGTTCCGGGGGCGGAAGCGGCCGCCCATGAAGCCGCATCTCGTGGCCCGCCAGGGCATCGCCAGGACCTTCCAGAACATTGCCCTGTTCCGGGGCATGTCGACGCTCGACAACATCATGTCCGGGCGCATCACCCTGATGAGGCCGAACCTCCTCGCCCACGCCATCTGGTGGGGATGGGCCGAGCGGGAGGAGATCCGCCACCGCGAGCGGGTCGAACGGATCATCGACTTCCTCGAGATCCAGGCGATCCGCAAGACGCCGGTCGGCCGGCTGCCCTACGGGCTGCAGAAGCGGGTCGAGCTCGGCCGGGCGCTGGCCGCCGAGCCGAAGCTCTTGCTGCTCGACGAGCCGATGGCCGGCATGAATGTCGAGGAAAAGGAGGACATGAGCCGGTTCATCCTCGACGTGAATGACGAGTTCGGCACCACCATCGCCCTGATCGAGCACGACATGGGCGTGGTCATGGATCTGTCGGACCGGGTGGTGGTCATGGATTACGGCCGCAGGATCGCCGACGGCACGCCGGAGGTGGTCCGGGGCAGCCGGGATGTCGTCGATGCCTATCTCGGCGTGGCGCATCAGGGGGGGTGAGGTGTACCAGCAACTGCTCTATGCCGTCGAGGTGTCGCTGAACGGGTTGATGACCGGCATCCTCTACTCGCTGGTCGCCCTCGGTTTCGTGCTGATCTTCAAGGCCTCCGGCGTCTTCAACTATGCCCAGGGGGTGATGGCGCTGTTCGCCGCCCTGACCCTGGTCGGCTTCCAGAACGGCCAGGTGCCGTTCGCACATCTGATCAACGCCGTCTTCGGCACCAGCATCCATCATTTCGGCTGGCATCTGCCGGCGCTGCTGGCGATCGCGCTGACGCTGGCGGTCATGGTGCTCCTCGCCATCCTCGTCGAGCGCCTGGTGCTTCGGCACCTGATCAACCAGGAGCCGGTCATCCTGTTCATGGCCACCATCGGCCTCGCCTATTTCCTCGAGGGCTTCGGCGACCTGATGTGGGGCTCGGAGATCAAGAAACTCGAGGTCGGCATGCCGCAGGGCATCTCGGACACCATCGAGGGCGCCACCCGCGAGGTCCTGGGCTACGGCTTCTTCATCGACCGGCTCGACATCGTCGCCGCCATCGTTGCCGCCATCCTCGTGGTCTCGCTGACGGTGTTCTCGCGGTATTCGCGGGTCGGCCGCGCCCTCAGGGCGGTGGCCGACGACCACCAGGCGGCGCTGTCGGTCGGCATCTCGCTCCGCTTCATCTGGGTGGTGGTGTGGTCGATCGCCGGCTTCGTGGCTCTCGTGGCCGGCGTCATGTGGGGCGCCAAGTCCGGCGTCCAGTTCTCGCTGTCGCTGATCGCCCTCAAGGCCCTGCCGGTGCTGATGCTCGGCGGCTTCACCTCGATCCCCGGCGCCATCGTCGGCGGGCTGATCATCGGCGTCGGCGAGAAGCTGTTCGATTTCCTGGTCGGCCCGCTGATCGGCGGCGCCACCGAGAACTGGTTCGCCTACGTGCTGGCCCTGGTATTCCTCGTGTTCAGGCCGCAGGGGCTGTTCGGCGAGCGCATCATCGAGAGGGTCTGACGATGTTCTACCGGGAGGCAGGCGAGTTCAGCGCGTCCTACCGCCAGGACGCGCAGACCTTTCCCGTCTCCCTTGACCGCTACCGCCATTACCTGGTGCTGGCACTGGCCTTCGGCGTGGTGCCGTTCCTGGTCAACGACTACTGGTCGAACGCGGTGCTGGTGCCGTTCCTGGTCTGGACCATGGCGGCGCTCGGCCTCAACATCCTGACCGGCTATTGCGGGCAGGTGTCGCTGGGCACCGGCGGTTTCATGGCCGTCGGGGCCTATGCCTGCTACAAGCTCATGACCGCGTTTCCCGGCCTCAGCATCGTGTTCTGCATTCTCCTGGCCGGCTTCGTCACGGCGCTGGTCGGCACGCTGTTCGGCCTGCCGTCGCTCAGGATCAAGGGGTTCTACCTGGCGGTGGCCACGCTGGCGGCGCAGTTCTTCCTCGTCTGGCTGTTCAACAAGGTTCCCTGGTTCTACAACCATTCGGCCTCGGGGCAGATCAATGCCGCCGAGAGGACGGTGTTCGGCGTCGCGGTCACCGGCCCGCAGACGACGCCGGCCGCCCAGTACCTGTTCTGCCTGGCCTTCGTGGTGGTGTTCGCCTGGATTGCCCGCAACCTCACCCGAGGTGCGGTCGGACGCAGCTGGATGGCGATCCGCGACATGGACATCGCCGCCGAGATCATCGGCGTCGACCCGCTCAGGGCCAAGCTGTCGGCCTTCGCGGTCTCCTCCTTCTTCGTCGGGGTGTCCGGCGCCCTGTTCTTCGCCGTCTATCTCGGCGCGGTCGAGGTCACCGAGGCCTTCGGGATCAACCAGTCCTTCCTGGTGCTGTTCATGATCATCATCGGCGGGCTGGGCTCGATCTTCGGCGCCTTTGCCGGCGCCGCCTTCCTGGTGCTGGTGCCGGTGCTGCTGAAGAACATCCTCGTCGGCGGTCTCGGCTGGGACGCGGCGATCTCGACCCATTTCGAATTCGTCATCATCGGCGGGCTGATCGTGTTCTTCCTCGTTGTCGAGCCGCACGGGATCTCGCAGCTGTGGCGGGTGATCAGGGAAAAGCTGCGGCTGTGGCCGTTTCCGCATGACCGGTAGCGGCGATCCCCGGGGTCCGCAATTGATGTGAATCCCGGCCCCGGATCACACAATGCCGACTGCAGGCGGGCGAAGAACCTGCGCCGAGTCGGGCCGTCTTCATTCAGGGCCAGGGATTCGGCAGCCTCGGACCGGGCAGCATGCAGAAACGCTTTCAACCGGGCGTGATCGACACAATACCCGCGGTCGCAGTCCAGCCGATTTCCTCCACCCCAGCCCACACCACCGTAGCCGGCTGCCGGTTCGACGACGGTCGCTGCCTCGGGCGGCTCGCAGGGAAGTCCTGCAAGAGCGGTGCAGATCAGGTGTTCGAGCCCTCGTTCGGAAGTGTCGGCTTGCACGTCAACCGGTCCGAATCGGAACCTCGATGACCGCACCTGGCTGGACGGCAGCAATTGCTTCATCAACCTCCAACACACGAAGGCGCACTTGCGGCCAGTTTGCCGAAAGCAGAATGACGATGCCGATTCGCCTGCCCGCCAGATTCTGTTGGTACCGCAGGCCTTGATCGGTCGTCACGAGAACCTCGTATCCCTCCCGCTCGGCCAGATCAAGCAACTCCCCGTTGTCTTTCTGCGACCAACCCTTCTCTGCCAACGTATCCACGGAATACGCTGGCAGGTGGTTACGCAGAGGAGCAGGCGTGCCTTGGTCGAACAGCAGCTTCAAAGCGCCAGTGCCATTCTCAGCGCCCGGGCTTCATGTTCGAGCACCGCTCGAACCTGCTGCTCGCCGACACCCGGGAACCACTCGACGAACTCATCGACGGTGGCGCCGCCGGCAAGGTTCTCGTACAGGGCCGACAGCGGAACCCGCGTGCCGGCGAAAACCCACGCGCCGCTGACTCTTCCCGGCTTTTGTTCCACTGCCGGGCAGGTGTCCCAGTTTGTCATCCTTGTTGCCTCTTCCTGGTTTGCATCACCGCCATCGACTACATCCAGGGCAGTGCTTTTCGTTCCTGGTTTCTCCGGCAATTCGCCAGTGGTCTGTTCGCCTTCGGGGAGTCCTTGTTCCCGCGGAGCATGATACAACCTCTTCCGGCGAATGCCACACGGACTTCGGTCGGAAGAGGACCACAATGGCAAGGAGCAGCAGAGCCCGGATCTCTCCGGGCGCGGAAGACCGGGAGCGTCCCGGGAGGATCAGGGGTCGGTCCGCATTCGATCCCGGGGCATGTCCGGAGGGCAGGCATCATCCTTCATCTCGCAGGCGGCCTCACCCTCTCGCGGACGATGACGAATACCTTCATGTCGAAGCCGACACTCCGGCGCTCGCGGGGCCGCGTCCTCCTGGAGGGTGCCGGCAGCCTGTTTCGTGACACCTCCGCCGGATCTTTCAATAGGACACGGTTGACTCGAGGTTATTGACGTTTTGGCCTTGGTTCGATGAGAATCGGTCTTCGACATTACGCTTCCGGCACGGCCCTCTGGCTGAAGGCGACGCTGGGAGCCGGGGACTGCACCCGGACCTCCCTGGCTCGGGAGCTTTGCGAGCGCGAGGACTGGCGGAACGCGAAGGGGGAGCTGTGCCTCGCCTCGGCCCGGGCCGTTCTGCCGAAGCTGTCCTCTGCCCTCGGCCTGCCTCTGCCGGAGGCCCTGCCGATGGGTTCGATCGGTGCGGGGTCCCTGGCTCCGTCGCCGGATTACCCGGACAGGGTGCTGTCATGCTCCCTCGACGATCTTGGCGAAGTCGACCTGGCTCCGGTCGCCGATGGGGAGAAGGGCCTGGCGCGCTCGATGATGGCCACGCACCATCCCGGGGGCGACGCCGCCTGTCCCGGCGGGCGCATCCGCTACTGGCTCCGGTCGTCCGAACACGGCATCCTCGGCGGCTTCACCGTCGGCGCCGCCTCCTGGCACCACAAGGCGCGCGACCTCCATATCGGCTGGTCGCAGGCGGCGCGGGACGCCAATATCGGGCGCGTGGTCAACAACGATCGGTTCCTGATCCTTCCCGGGGTGCGCGTCCACGGGCTTGCCTCGCTCGCGCTCTGCCTGCTCGCCTCTGTTGGGTTGCAGGGTAGTTCGGTGTTCAGTAGCCAGTTTGTCACGGATTGCATCGGGTGCTGATTGGCTGGAAGCCGGAAGTATCCGCAACACCCTCTCTCTTTCCCGGTAGCGCTGACAGCAGCGTGTTTCCCGGTAGCATGGCGGATGCCTGCTTTCCCGGCAGCATTGTCCCGGTTGCCGGTTTTCGGGGTTGATTTGCCCGCACCTGCCGGTTGATTACGGATCTGGCGGGGGCGTTCGGCCTTCCGGCAGCGCCGGCGAGACCCGGCGCGAGGTGTGACATTCCGGAAAGAGGCGGCCCGTGCGGTCATCGACCCCGCCGGGCCGGTAGCCGTGCAACTCGATTGGAATCTGTCGCTGTCCGGCGAGGACTGCGTTACCACGCAAGCCTGGCGGGAAGCAAAGCTTGATTGCTGCCCGGCCCATCCCGATGGCGGCTGCAGTTTTGCCCGCCATGGCAGCTACCTGCGCAAGACCCGCCGGGGGGATGCCCGCATTCCCCGCTGGTACTGCCGGGAGGCCCACCGGACATGGTCACTGCCGGCCCGCTGCCTTGCCGCCCGCCTGCCGGGCACGCTGGACGAGCTCGAGACGGCGGCGCTGGCGGTGGAGACGGCGGAGAGCCTGCGGGCAGCGGCCGAGGCCGCCCGTCCCGGCCATGCGGTGAGCGATGCCGGCAATCGCCGCTGGATCGGATACCGGCGCGACCTGGCCGCCGCCGGCCTGGCGACACTCATCACCCTGTTGCCGGATCTGCTGGCCGGCTGCACGCCATCGGTTACCGAACTCGGGGCCCGTCCCGGCACCGACCGGCTCCTCTTCGATTTGCGCGGTCATGCGGGTCCGCATCTCCAGCATCCGGAACCTCCGCCGGGCTTTGCGGTCCGGATTGATCCGGCACCGGTTTCGAATCCGGCAATCCGACACAAGTCAGGACCTGACCCGCCGGGCTGAGCGGCACCATGCCTGTCCGAGGTGGCGGAAAGGGAGGCCAGGCATGGACCAGATGCGCGAAAAGCACCGGATTGAGGTGGCGATGTTCCGATACCGGGTCATCGCCCCCCTTCCTGACCTCGCCGGGACGGCGCGGATGGCCGGGACGCGCCGTCTTGCCGGCAAGCCGTGGGTAATTCCCGGCACCAGCCGCACCCGGATTGCCGAGGGCACGATCCTGCACTGGCTGCGCAATTGGCGGCGCGGCGGCCTCGATGCTCTCAAGCCCGGCCGGCGCCGTGACCGCGGCAGGTCCCGGCGCCTCGGGGTCGGCGCGGCCGAGCTGCTGATCGCCATCCGCAGGAACATCCCGGTCTCTCGGTGCGGGACGTGATCGCACGGGCCGGGAAGCAGGACGAAGCCCCGGGCCCGATCCCGCTTTCATCCACCTGCCGCCTGTTCCATGCCGAGGGGCTGATGGATCCGGTGCAGGCGCCGCAGGACCTCCGGCGCTTTGCCCATCTTCATGCCGGCGACCTCTGGCAATCCGATGTGATGCACGGCCCGAAATGCGGCGATGGCAGGCGGCGGCGCAAGACCTGCATGATCGTCATCATCGATGATGCGACCCGCATCGTGCCCTGGTCGGCCTTTGCCTTCCCGGAAGGTGTGGCCGAGTTCCTGCCGGTGTTCCGGCAGGCCCTGCTGCGGCGGGCGATCCCGAAGAAACCCTACACCGACAATGGCAGTGCCTGCCGCTCCCGGCGCCTCGAGCTCGTTTGCGCCCGTCTCGGTGTGGCCCTGATCCATGCACGGCCATACAGGCCCCGGGGAAAAGGTAAATGTGAGCGCCATATACGCACTGTCAGACAACGCTTCCTGCCGGGCCTGGAGCCGGCCGACACCGCCAGCCTCGATGTCCTCGATCGCCGCCTGGCGGCCTGGGTGGAAGGCGAATATCACCATCGCCCCCACCGCGGTCTCGAAGGCATGACCCCGGCCGATGCCTGGGCCGCCAGGGCCCGGGATGTCCGCCTCGTCGATGGCAGCATCGATCCTGACGACCTGTTCCTCGAGGAGGCGGTGCGCAAGGTCGGCAAGGACCGGGTGGTCAGCCTGCGAAACCGGCTCTACGAGGTGGGTGCCGGCCTGGTCGGGCAGAAGGTGACCCTGCGCTTCGATCCGGCAGCCCCGCCGGGCCGTCCGATCATCGTGGTGACCGATGACGGGGATGCCGGGCAGGCCTGGCCGCTCGACCCGGGTACAAATGCCAGGGTGAAGCGCGGCCACGCCATCTCCTTCTCCAGTATCGGCAATGATGGCGGGGAGGAGGGCTGAGCCATGTACCGTCAATCCTTCTCGCTCGCCCGCCGGCCCTTCGAAAGCGACATCCCGTCCGACCAGCTGTTCCAGGGCCAGGCCGCCACCGAGGCGCAGGCACGCCTCGGCCTCCTGGCCGGCGAGGCCGGCTCCGGCAAGACCACCGCCTGCCGGCGCTTCGCCGACAGCCTTGCCCGCGGCCTCTGCCGGATCATCTACCTGCCGCTCGGCGCCGTCACGCCGCTCGAGGCCATGAACAGCATCGCCGCCGGGCCCGGGCTTGCCCCCGGACAGTCCCGCCACATGGTCGGGCGCGCCATCGCCGGCGAATTGTCGCGCCTGGCCGGTGGCCGGCAGACACCGGTGCTGATCATCGACGAGGCCCATCTCCTGCCGAATGCGGTGCTCGAGGATTTGCGCCTGCTCACCAGTTTCGAAATCGATTCCGGGCAGCGCTTCTGCCTGCTGCCGACCGGGCTGACCGGGCTCAGGCGGCGGCTGGCAATGGGTGTCAACGAATCCCTTGCCCAGCGCCTGGTGGTGCGCCACCACATGGACGGGCTGGCGGCAGAGGAGATCGGGCCCTGGATCGAGCACCGGCTTCGCCTGGCCGGCGCTGCCGACATCCCGCTCTTCGAAACGAATGCCATCGCCGCCATCGTGCAGACCGCCCGCGGCCTGCCGCGCCGGGTGGGCCAGATTGCCCATGATGCACTGGCGGCCGCTGCCGCCGGCAAGGACCGGCAGGTCACCGAGAACCACGTCGCCCGGGCAGTGGACGAACTCAACCTCAAGACATGAACAGGCGGCAGGATGACTGGAGCCGGCTGCGGCAATTGCCGCTCCGGCAGGTCGCCGCCAGGCTCGGCTACCGGTGCGATCCGCGCGACCGCAGCCGCTTCCGGCGCGAGGGATCGATCCTCAGCATCACCGGCGAGAAGTTCTGCGATCACCGGCAGGGCTGTGGCGGTGGCGGTGCCATCGATCTGGTCATCCATGCCGAAGGGACAAGCTTCCCGGAGGCGGTGAAGCGCCTCCGGCAGCCGGCAGGGGAGCTGGTGCCGGAGAAGGCGGCGGCACCCGGCCGGGAACTGGTTCTGCCACCGCCGGCAGATTCCGCATGGCCGGCCATCCGCCGCCGGCTCACCCGGGAGCGGGCCCTGCCAGCCGATCTGGTGGCGGCGCTGGGCCGGCGCGGCCTGGTTTATGCCGATGCCCGCGGCAGCGCGGTCTTCCTTGCCACCGACCGGCACCGGAAGCCGGCCGGCGCCGAATGCTGTGGAACCGCCTGCATTCCGGGCAGGAAGCGGTTCCGGGGAATGGCGCCCGGCTCGCGCAAGGACCGCGGCAGCTTCCGGATCGGCGGCGGGCCCGCTACCGTGGATACGCTGTTCATTGCCGGGAGCGCCATCGACGCGCTCTCGGCATTTGCCATGCCCGGATCCTGCAGAACCGGATGCGTCTTCCTCTCGACCTGCGGCACCGCCAGCCGGCTGCCCGCATGGGCCGAGGCCTGGAAGCCGGCGCGCATCATCTGCGGATTCGATGCCGATGCGGCCGGCGACGAGGCTGCAGGCCGGCTGGCGGCAAGTGACCGGCGCGTCAGCCGGATCCGGCCGGCCGGCGGAAAGGACTGGAACGCAATCCTCGTGGCGCGCCGCCGGTTCATTCTTCCCGGCAGCCAGGTCCTTCCGGCCCTGGCTGCCGGGAACGGAAACCGGCCGCCGAGGCACTCTGGAATCCAACAGCCTCCCGCGTTGCCGATGACCGGGAGGGGCGCTACGGTGTCCGCCCGTGCCTGGCCTGCAGCCATGTGGGCCCGGCGCATACGGGGTTCAGCTACCGGGCGGCGGGCTGGACGTGCTGCAGGGAGCCGAAGCCGGGCAAGGGGCCGCGGGTGCATGTGAAGCCGCTGTCGGCGGGATGGCGGGAGGCACTCGGGCGTGAGCCGGAACGGGTGATCGGCGCCGGCCCGCCTCTCGTGGCAAGGGAGGATCCGACATGGGCGGAGCGCGAATACGGACGCAGCGGGCACAGCGACGGGCGCGTGCGCGAACGCCTGGTGATGATGGGCGGGGCCTGGTGCGCGCGCCCCGGAGCGCCGCTTCCGGTGATCTTTCCCGGCGAGGCGGAGCAGAAGGCGGCGTACAGGTTCCTGTCCAATCCGAGGGTCGGCGTGCAGGACATTCTTGAGCCCCACCAGGAGGCGATGACCGAGCGCTGCCGCCGCCGGCCCGTCGTACTCGCGGTGCAGGACACGACGGTGCTGAACTACAGCGGGCTGAAGGCGACGGAGGGTCTTGCCCCCATCGGCGGCGGCGCATCCGGCAGCACCGGGCTGGCGGCGCATTTCGGCGTCGCCTTCAGCGAGGGCGGCTGCGCGCTGGGGGTCTTCCATCTCGATGCCGACTTCCGCCCGGTGGAGAAAGGGACGGCGGTGGAAGGCGAGGAAAGCGGACGCTGGCTGGACGGTCTCGGCAAGGCTGCCGGGCTGGCGGCCGCCTGTGAGCGGACCCGCGTCGTGGCCCTCTGCGACCGGGAGGGCGACATCTGGGCGCTCATGTCGGAAGGCTGCGCCGCTGCCGACCTTCCCGACGGCGCCGGCCTTCTGGTCCGCGCCAGCCGTTCGGCCAGGCGGCGGGTCCTCACGGCGGAAGGCGGGCTGGAGGAGCTGCTCAAGCACGCGGCCGGGCTTGATGTCGTCGCCGTGAAGAGGATCGACATCGAAGCCTGCGGCGGGCCCCGGAAGCGCAAGGGACGCAAGGGCGTGAAGCTCGAGCTGCGGGCCGGGTTGGTCGATCTCGTCCCGCCTCAGGACCTGCCGAAGGACACGGCCCCCCTGCGCATGCTCGCCGTGCGCGTGCTTGAGCCCGACCCGCCGAAAGGAAAGAAACCGCTCGACTGGCTGCTCCTGACCACCGAGGGCGAGCCGACGGCGCAGAACGCGCTGCGTATCGCCGGGTGGTACGAGAAGAGATGGCTGATCGAGGAGTGGTTCGCGGCCCTGAAGACCGGGACGCGGATCAAGGACCGCAGGCTGAATGCCGCCGACGATTTGCGCAGGTGCCTGGCCTTCGACGCCATAACCGCCTGCACCGTCATGTCCGTCGAACGACTCGCGCGGAGCGCGCCCGACACGCCGGCGAGAACGATCGTCCACCTGGACGAGATCCATGTCCTCGCCGTGCACATGGCCAAGCCGAACCATCGAAGACAGCGCGGCCCGCCCGGGCATCGGCACCGGGCGATCGCCGAGTTCGCGGTCGGCACCGCGCGACTCGCCGGCTTCATCCCGTCTGCTCGCCAGCCCATGCCGGGAACGCACAAACTCTGGGAAGGATACCTCATCCTGTCACTCTTCGTCGAAAACTACCGGGCCATGCGAGACTATGCCAACGTCGAGTCAACAGTGTACCATTGAAAGGCGCCGGACGGCTCGCAGGCCAATCTCGCAGGAGAAGGCCTGCGAGGCAATCGAGCCTGCGATGTCGCGTAACCGGGCAAGACGCAATCAGAACGCCGTGGTTTGCCCGGTTACGTTCGGCCGCACCTGTCCGTCACTCACGGACAAGCGGGTCAGCCCCCATGTACTGCGGCACGCGGCGGCAATGGAACTGCCTTGGTCAGGCGTGGATTGCGCGGTGATCGCGTTCTGGCTCGGACACGAATCCCCGGAGACGACGCAAATCTGCCTGCATGCCGACCTCAAATTGAAGGAAAGGGCGATGGAGAGGACGCGTCCTGCCGATGTGCTGCCGGGCCGCTACCGACATCCGGACGACGTGATGGCGTATCTCGATACCGTCGGACAATGCCGACAAGCGGCGGACGAGTCAGCCTGGAGTCAATGACTTCCGTCCGCCAGTCGGCATTGCCAGGTTGTCGGCATTAAGTGGAGAATTCCCTCCACCGGATCCTGGACGTGACCATGAACGAGGACAGTCTCCGGTCCGGGACCGGTCCCGGACCGGAAAACCTGGCGGTGATGCGGCGACCGGCCCTCGACCTGGCACGGGTGAAACCTGACAAGCAGGCCACATCCATGCGCCGCAAGCCGAAACGGGCCGGGCGGGATGACCGGTTCACCCCGGAGCTGTTCGGATCCGCCGGACTGTTGCCGGAAAACGGGAAGGATTGAAAAGCGATGGCCCTGGGCGGAGACCGCCGTCAAGCGTGTCGTCGAACTCGTAGCGGCGGCTCATGATCGTGTTGGGCCGGCGGGCGGGATAATGGGTTTCCGGACGGTTTGGCCGTGGCGCGGTGAGGCCTTGCGAGTTTGAAGATACCGCATTATGCGTCCTGGAAGTGACGAAATTCGGAGCATGTCGAACTTGAAGTCAGTTTGAGAAAACACTATTTTCGTCACCATGAGATATCAAACGCGCTCAATGCTAAACCGTTTGCACCGGCTGCTGCCGGAAGGGCTGGTCGCGGATGCCGCCTGGTTCACCCGCATGGGCTACTCGAGCTCCTTGCGCAGCAGGTACCTGGCGAGCGGTTGGCTGCAACCGGTGGCACGGGAGGTGTTTCGGCGCCCGCTGCACAAGCCGGGGCTTGAAGAGACGACAACGCCGCTGCGCTGGCACCAGATCGTGATCTCGCTGCAAATGGTACTGGAGTGCCCGGTAGCGGTAGGAGGGCGCACGGCGTTGGAACTGCTCGGCTTCGCGCACTATCTGTCGAGCGAGGGACCGCGCGAGGTTCACCTGTACGGAGACGAACGGGTGCCGGGGTGGCTCGGCAAGCTGCCCATCGTCACGCCCTTCGTCTGTCACAATGCCCGCAAGCTGTTTCGCGCCGAGCCGATTGCGGCCGGTCTCGAAGGGCTCAAATCTGCAATGGCCGTCGACGGGCCGTCGCACCAGGCGCAGATCCACGGCAGCCTGACCTGGCGGAATTTCGGCGACGGGGACTGGCCGATGATGTTGTCGACGCCGGAACGGGCGGTGCTGGAGCTGCTGGACGAGCTTCCCGGCGGGGAAACGTTCCATCAGGTCGACATGCTGATGGCAGGTCTGGTCGGTCTCAGCCCGAAACGCACGAGCCGTCTGCTCGGGGAATGCCGAAGCGTCAAGGTGAAGCGCCTGTTTCTGTGGTTCGCCGAACGCCACGGCCATTCGTGGCTCGAACGCCTCGACCGCAACGGGATCGATCTCGGCAAGGGAAAGCGGATGCTGGTGCGGGGAGGCAAGCTCGACCCGAAATACCAGATCACGGTTCCAAAGGACCTCGATGCCGGTGGATGAGCGATACCGGCGGCAGGTCGAGCTGCTGGTCCGCACCCTGCCTCACGTTGCGCAGGAGAGATGCTTCGCGCTGAAGGGCGGGACGGCGATCAACCTGTTCGTCCGAAACCTTCCCCGGCTGTCGGTCGACATCGACCTGACTTATCTGCCGGTTGCGGACCGAGCACGGTCGCTTGCGGACATCGAGGCTGCGCTGTGTCGCATCGGAAAGCGTATCGAAGAAGTCTTTGCATTCGCCCGCGTTCAGACCGGAGTGCTGAGAGAGGAAGGCACGGTCAACAAGCTCTTCGTCCGCGAACACGACACGCAGGTCAAGGTCGAGGTCACGCCGGTGCTGCGCGGCTGTGTGTTGGAGCCGGAGGAGAAGGCGGTCTCGGATGCGGTCGAGGAGCAGTTCGGCTTTGCCGACATTCAGGTGGTGTCGTTCCCGGACCTGTTCGCCGGCAAGGTGGTGGCGGCGCTCGACCGCCAACATCCGCGCGACCTGTTCGACATCCACGGCCTTCTGTCGAACGAAGGGATCGACGACAGGCTCCGTGCCGCCTTCATCGTGTATCTGGTGAGCCATCATCGGCCTATCGAGAGATTGTTGGCACCGGCCCGCAGGGACATGCGCGAAGAGTTCGAGCGCGGTCTCGCGGGAATGATGGAGGCCCCCGTTGCGTTGGACGTTCTGGTCCGGACCCGCGAGGAGCTGGTGGCAGAGATCGTGGGTCGCATGCCGGATGCCCACAGGAAGTTCCTGCGGTCCGTCGCCGGCGGGGAACCGAAATGGTTCCTGCTCGAACTGCCCGATGTCAGCAGCCTTCCCGCGGTGCAGTGGCGCATGAGGAAGCTCGCACAACTCGACAAGAGGGGGCGATCGGCGATGCTCGAGAGCATCGAGGCAGTGCTGGCGGACAGGCCCGGCGTGAGCGAAGAGGTCTGATGCGAAATCGGGATTCGGGAGAGTAGTCAGCCTTGGGGTCTCCGAAGACCCTAATCGAATGTCGATACGGAAACTCTACAGGTCATGTGACTGAGCACCCATCAGCCATTGCAGCTCATCTGCACTTATCTGGTCGATATTGGCAAGATGCCGCTTCAGCGCAACCCGGCTGACGCCCAGTTTGCCCGCCAATCTGCCCACTGCCTGCTTGAGTTCCTCCAGATCCGTCACCACTGGCAAACTGGCCCTCGAAGGCGGCATCAGCAACATGGCCGCAAAAGCGTTTGCACGCTGCTCAACCGATGGAGATGCCCAAGGCGTGCTGCTGTGTGCCAATGCCCTCGCGCTGCTGCGATCAAAGAGAATATGACACAATTCATGCGCCATTGTGAATCGCTTGCCCCCTCGAGATGAATTTCGCACGTCATCGAGGTTGATCAGGATTGTGGCCCGCAAGTCACCGCCCGCCAATGCAACACCTCTTGGTCCCCGCCCACCCAAATTGACCTCCCTGACCCGAACGCCGAGCATCTCCAGCATCTGCTCCAGGCGCGTCATCGACGCTTCCGGTTCAGGATCGATCTCATCCAGGACGTCCAGGGCCAGCGAGTAGCCGTTGTGCCAGGGCGACGAGGCAATCCATGCCGGGAGGTCGGAAGATAACTCTGACAGGAGATCCTCGTGCTCAGTGTTGCTTCGGGCATTGATGTACTCACCCAACAGGACCGCTGCCGCGTCGCTTGAAATTTCCGGCGACAGGTCTCCGAACATGGCAACTTCCGGTGACAATTTTCCCAACCAGGCTTCGGTTGCGAATGTAAGCGGCCGATTCAACCTATCCAGAGCTCCAAGTAACTTCTCGGTCAAAGCCCCGGGTTCAGGGCTGGAATCGAGATACCATGATAGATGGGAAAGCCCGGCGCGCTTTTGGCCTACCTCCTCCCAACGCTCTCGCAGTTCATGCTTCCAAGGTGCTTCGCTGAATTGCTCCTGCGAAAGGAACCATTGCAAGGCCGACCGAAGGCACTCTGCAACGGTATCCACAGACGCCCTTGCCAGCCCGTCCTCTACGACGAAACTCGCTGCCGTGGCTCCCGGTTGAACCCGATCGCCCCAGGAAAACTCCAGGTCATCTCCCATGCGTTGCACAAAAACGTCCGGCAGGATACCTCCCGCGGAGGCGGAGCGAATGGAATGACGATTGGCCCAGTACTGCCAGGGACGAAATCGCTCAAGGTCATCACCGGCGCTTTCGACCATCGCAAGATAAGCGCCCTGCGCCGAACGGGGCCTGCTGTCACCCAGCCCGCCGCCAGGCGGCAAGCGCCGTTCGTGAAGGAGTGGCATCCAGTTTTCGACTATCCACTCGAACAGCGGCGCCAAATACCACCTCACCTCCTGGATCTCGACCAATCCGTCCTCGGTATCCAGACGAAGTTCGCACAAGTTCAGGTTGGAGATCCAAAGACGCCATTCACCCCACGACCCCATGAAGTCTTCCGGTTCAGGCCCGGTCGCTGCACCGGGAATCAGGCGAATTTCCAGGGCAAAGCAGGCCTTGTTTCCGAAAATTGCAAATGAGGGATCATCCGCCAACGTATCGACCTCCGAATGCATCCCGGACCTTGCGGCGAGTGGCATAGTCTCGAAGGTCTCGCTTGCGAATCCGCCCTTCCTTCCGCCACCGCTTCTTCAATTCCAGATCCATCCTGTCCCAGGCCTCGGGATACCCGTGCCAGACAACACCTTCACTCGTCTGCGTCTTGCGGGCCACAAACCCGACTCCCCTGCATGTGGCCTGCAATGTGTTTCCGACCGGTTCTGCAGAATCCAGGATTTCCTGCGCGATCGACGCACTCCACGACGGGCATTTCACGCCCGGGTTTTGAGCAGTGATCGGTTCGCAATGCTTGGGGTATGCCCTGTAGATTCGATTTTCGTTACACATTGCAATCCACTGCACGACCGACAATTCGGCTCCGTGACTCCGTTCAGGAGACAGAATGCGACATTGGTCGCCCATGGACTCTAGTGCTTTCTTCGGGTGTCAACAACCCAGGGCCATCCGATGAGTCCTGATGTCGCCGATTGACACCTGCATACGGCGCCAGCCTGCCCTCCAGCCGGTTTCCGACATCGGGCCCATGAATCTGCCGGCTATCCGGATGTCATAGTGCCATGGCATCGATCATCATGGCTGCACCCTTTGCAGATACCGGTATTCCGCCCAGCGAGGTCGAGGCCCGCCCGGTACACTCCATGGAGAAGCAGCATCGGATTGCGCTGGTTCGGGAGCATCACTGCCTGCCCCGGCACCGTCTCTTCGGCAAGGCCCTGTACCATGCTGCTGTCCATGACGGCAGATGGCTGGTGCTCATCGGCTGGCAGGTCAGCGCCTTCAAGGTCGATGCCCGAGACCGGTGGACCGGCTGGTCGCTGGAGCAGCAACTCTCCCGCCTGCACCCGGTGGCCGGCAATGCCCGCCATGTCCTGCCGGGCCGGCACCGTCCCCGCAACTCTTCCTCCCGGGTGCTGGCACCCGGTCCGGCAGGCATGAGGTCGAGCATTTCCAGTGAGTCCATGTATTTCGGAGTGTTTGATCACTTCCGAACTAACCCCTGCATGGCCAGATCTTTTGTTTACCTGTTCAGTTACCCATACAATCTGAGAGTGAATCTGCTCCGATTACCCGTCACCTTCGACTGAACGGGGGGCTTTGCAGTGGCCGTTCTGATCCCGTCGGTGTCCACCAGCGATCCCCAAACCCCCCGATACGGTTCCTTGAGGCGACTCCATAACACCACCCCCATCCTCCATTGATTGTCGCATTCGCACGGTGGGACGCAGGAGATCATCTCCACCACCGAAGAGGCAACAATTCAAGTGACGAGGATGAAATGAAGAAACTTCTGATTGCATCGACTGCCCTTTCACTGGCAGGCGGTGCGGCATTGGCCGAGATAAAGTTCACCGGCGATGCCGAACTGGGCGTGGACTACAACTCCGAGGCCGGCGAGGGCATGTCGAAGCACAGCTTCGTGCATGAGGTCGGCATCGACTTCTCCGGCTCCGGCACCACCGATGGCGGTCTGTCATTCGGCGGATCGGCCGGCTTCGATACCAATGACGACACGGTCAATGAAGGCACCGTGCATGTCAGCGGCTCCTTCGGCAAGCTGACCATCGGCGACAATGATTCGGCCGACCTGACCGCCGGCAGCATTGCCGATATCGGGCTGAACGGCATCGGTGTCGACGACATGGTCGAAGGCCTGAGAGGCGGTACCGCCAATCAACTCCGCTACGACAACAGCTTCGGCCAGGTCTCGATCGCCATCTCGGCGGGGACGTCGGCTGCGGTTGAGGGAGAGAATCCGGTCATTGTCCCAGAATTCACAGTTGAAGGAATGGACGCCACCGAGTGGTATGTAACGGATCGGCGCACCGCAACCCTCAATGTGGTTAGCACTTTTGCCGCGTTGCCAACACTTGCACAATTCGACCCGCTGTATGGGCTCGTCGGCGTCACCACTACTCGTGATAACTCAAGCGACGTGAGTGTCACCCACGACGCCGACAATGACCCCGATACCGCCGCTGTTGAAACCAACATCTTTGGCATTGGTTACAATGATGATGGGGACCTGACGGCAGTCGACGGCACGACAGAAGCATCTGATGTTCAGAAGGCAGCATATGAACTCTACATTATGGCCTATGAACTCGGCGATGATGGTAGAGTTGGCGGTGTCGACGAAGACGGAGCAGAGGGAGATAAGGACGCCGATAAGCCGAAGGTCGCCGCAGACGTAGTCACCACCAACGCTACGGAGGACGTGGTTGTCCCCGAATTCCTAGTATCCAAGGGAGTCGATGCCGTTGCATCCGAAACCCAGTATGCCTTCGGCATGAGCTTCGATGCCGGCGGCGTCACCATCGGTGTCGGCTACGACAGCAACAAGACCGTCAGCATGGGTGCCGGTTTCACGGCCGGAGAGATCTCCACCAACCTGCTCTATGTCAAGACGGATGATGATGATGACACCAAGGACAAGAACGAGTCGAAGACCGGCATGGGCGTGGACATGTCATACGCCATGGGCGCATCGACCGTCACCCTGTCCTATGGTCGCCAGAAGCCCAAGGAGGGCAAGGCCATGGATGCCGTGGGCATGGGCGTGACCCATGATCTCGGCGGCGGCGCCACCATGAATGCCGGCTTCGGCAAGGTCGACAAGATGATGGACGGAAAGATCGTCGGTCAGAACAAGGCCAGCATCGGAATCGGCTTCAAGTTCTGAGCCCCGGCTGCATATCGATCAGGAAAGGGGGCGGCTCAGCCGCTCCCTTTCGATTCGGGGGTGGTGGCGAGGTGGCCGGCAAGGCCGATCACTCGGGGGCAGTCCGCGACCTGTCATGCGGGTTGTGAAAAGGATGTCATCGGCAATCCCGGATCCAACCGCCCGCAGGGCCGGCCATTGCTGTCCGGCGCTGCTGCGGCCTTGATAACGGTATTCCCTGGGTCCGGCGGTCAGGCTGTGCTTGCCATGATAACCGGTTTCCAGTCGCGGCTCGCGTCATTCTGCAGCAGGAGATTGCCGGAGGGTGGACGGTCACGATTTCTTGGGGCACTTGCATTTTCCAGTTCCTGCGGTCACTCACTTGCCTGCAACAATTTCTGGAGATCTGGATGATGCGGATTGTTTTGACAGGCATGCCCGTTCTTGTTCTGGCGCTGATGGCGGGTGATGCCGTTGGTGATGAGAACGTCAACGACCTTGTCCTGGAGAATGGTCTGAAGGTCGTGGTCATCGAGGATCATCGGGCTCCGGCTGCCGTGCAGATGATCTGGTACGACGTTGGTGCAGCCGATGAGCCGCCGGGAAAGTCCGGCATTGCCCATTTCCTCGAACACCTGATGTTTCGTGGCACCGAGGAGTACGGGCCTGGCGAGTTTCAGCAAACGGTCGAATTGCTTGGTGGCTCCGAGAACGGTTTCACCTCGAGGGACTATACCGGCTACTGGCAGCGCGTTGCATCCGACCGGTTGGAGACCGTGATGGAAATGGAGGCGGACCGGATGAATGGTCTGCTGATGACCGAGGAAGACATCAGTGTCGAACGGCAGGTGGTGCTCGAGGAGCGAAACACGCGAACGGAGTCAAATCCTCACGCCCTGTTTGCCGAACAGCGGATGTCGGCATTGTACCTCAACCACCCCTATGGAATTCCGGTGATCGGGTGGCGATCGGAAATCGAAGGCCTGACGCGGGCAGATCTGTTCGACTTCTACCGGCAACACTATGTTCCGAACAACGCAACGCTGATCATTGCCGGCGATGTCCGCCCTGATGAGGTGCGCCAGCTGGCCGAGGAGCATTACGGGCAGATCCCCGCAGATCCGGAATTGGCCGGACGGGGCCGTCCAATGGAGCCGCCCCACCTTGCGGCGCGGCGTCTCGCTGCGTCGGACCCCCGGGTCGCAAGCCCCTATGTTGTCAGGGTATATCTGGCGCCTGAGCGGAATCCGGGCGAACAGGAGAAGGCGGCGGCACTGGAAATCCTGGCCGAACTGCTTGGCGGGAGCGGTGCAACATCGATTCTCGGCAGGGAACTCGAGATTGAACAGAAGATGGCGGTCTACACATCGGCCTTCTATGATGGCGTTTCGCTTGACTATTCCACCTTCGGATTCCTGGCCGTGCCGGCGGAAGGTGTCACCCTTCAGGAAGCAGAGGATGCGGTCGACACGGTGCTGGCCGAATTCATTTCCGAGGGTGTTGACGAGGACCATCTCGCCCGGGTCAAGGCCCAGATACGAGCTGCCTGGATATATGGTCAGGACAGCGTGTTCGACCGGGCAAACCGTTATGGTGAGGCTCTCGCCAGCGGGTTGTCGATTGCGGATGTGGAAGATTGGCCGGATGTGCTGCAGGCAGTCACTGGCGAGGACATTGTGGCTGCGGCCAGGGAAGTCCTGGACATGGAAAGTTCAGTTACCGGCTGGTTGACTGGCGAGGAGGGCTGAACAATGAGGCAGTATATTGCAATCTGGGCTACGTCCGCACTCCTGGCGCTGCCGACGGCATCACCGGCGGCAATCGATATACAGGAGATCGTGACTCCCGGCGGAATCCAGGCATGGCTGGTTGAAGATCACTCGATCCCGTTTGCTGCCCTGGAAATCAGGTTTCCCAATGGAGCCAGTATTGAGCCGGACGACAAGCTCGGTTCTGCGTATCTGATGACCGGATTGTTCAATGAAGGTGCCGGCGAACTCGACGCAATCGCATTTCAGCAACGCCAGGAGGAATTGGCGGCGATATTCGGGTTTGATGCCTACAAGGAAACAATCGCCGTCTCGGCACAGTTCCTGACCGAAAACCGGGATGAATCGATCGACCTGTTGCGGCTTGCGCTCGTCGAGCCAAGATTTGACCAGGAGCCTCTCGAAAGGGTCCGCAATCAGGTGCTGGTCGTCATACAGGACATCGAAAAGGACCCGGGCGAGATTGCAAGCGAGAATCTGAACCGGCTTCAGTTCGGGGACCATCCCTATGCCCGCCGCCTCGAGGGCACGGTCGAGACAGTCTCGGCCTTGACGGCCGAGGACATGCGTTGGATCCACAGGAATACCCTTGCCCGGGACGGTGTGGTTGTCGGGGCGGTGGGCGACATTGGTCCGGATGAACTGACGGAACTGCTGGACAGGCTGCTCGGTGACCTTCCTGCCAGTGGCCCGGACCCGGTCGCTGCTCCCGAATATCGGCTGGAGGGAGGTGTCACCGTGATTGACTTTCCGTCTCCGCAATCGGTGGTTCAGTTTGCCCATGCGGGACTCCTGCGGAGCGATCCGGAGTTTCTGACTGCATATGTGTTGAACGAAATCTTTGGTGGCTCCGGGTTTTCGGCGATTCTCAATGACGAGGTCCGGATAAAGCGCGGACTGACCTACTCGGTTCGATCATTCCTGGCATCGTACAGAAACGCCGGGATCATGGTCGGCGAATTGTCGTCGGCCAATGATCGGGTCAGCGAAGCCGTCGATGTCGTGGCGGACGAGTGGCGGCGGGTAGCCGAGAATGGTGTCACCGACCAGCAACTGGCTGACATCAAGACCTATCTTACCGGCGCATATCCACTCAGGTTTGACGGCAATGGCGCAATTGCCAGTATCCTTGCCGGAATGCAGTTCGACAACATACCAGCCTCCTATGTAAGGGAACGCAATGATCTGGTGAGGGCACTCGCCCTGGAGGACGTCAACGAAATGGCGGAACGCCTCTTGCAGCCGGACGCATTGCACTTTGTCGTTGTGGGGCAGCCCGAAGGTCTCGATTGACGTCGGCTGAATAGCCAGGCCGGTTTCAGTTTTCCCTGCCGCTGCCCGCAATGTCGTGAGGCCCATGGCGCAGGCTTCCTGTATTGACCAGAACCGGTCGTCGGTCGCCCTGGTGCCCCGGCGTTTCGCTCCAGGATACCTCGCTCAGCAACAATTGTCAGAGGCGTGAATACCTGTCTTCATAACGCTCGATGTCGTCCTCGCCAAAATACGAACCGGTTTGCACCTCGATCAGCACAACAGTGTCTTCACCAGGATTTTCCAGGCGGTGCTTGCTGCCGGACGGGATGTAGACAGACTGGTTTTCGCCTACGAGTTCGACCCTGTCGTCGATGGTCACCCTTGCGGTTCCTTCAACCACGACCCAGTGTTCTGATCTGAGTGAATGGGACTGCAATGAGAGCGCCTCTCCCGCATTCACGACTATCCGCTTCACCTGGAAGCGACCACCCTGGGCAAGACTCTCAAACCAGCCCCAGGGCCGGTGGCATCGGGGGAATTCGTCGGCCTGCTCCACATCACTCGCCCTCATTTCCTCAACAGCATTCCTTACGTGCTCAACATGCTCCAGGTCGGCAACCAGCACAGCATCGGACATTGCGACTACTGCGATTCCATCCAGGCCAATTCCAACAACGACCTGACCCTCGGTCTCCGTGCGCAAGAGCACGTTGTTGCAGTCAACCGCCAGGCTCCTGCTCTTTTCGGCACTGCATGAACCCGTTACGTCCCGGGACTGAACACTTTCCCTGACCGAGGCCCAACTTCCCATGTCTGACCAGCTTCCCGTCCATGGCACGACCACAAGGTTGTGCGCCTTCTCCATCACCGCATAGTCGATGGAGATATTTGAAACCTCGGACCATGGCACGTCCGCCAGACGAAGGAAGTCCAGATCAGGTCGGGCATCGGCAACAGACGCGGTCACTGCGGGCAGCAGGCCGGGACAGTGGCTCTCGAAGGCTTGCAGCAGATCCGCCGTCGAGAACATGAAGATTCCCATGTTCCAGAGGAACCGACCACTATCGACCATCCACCGCGCACGTTCGGCTTCGGGCTTTTCCACAAAACTCTCTACTGTCGTAGGCGATGATCCCGGTGGAGCATTCAACTCCAGGTAGCCGTAACCCGTTTCCGGCGAACGCGGACGGGCACCGAAAACAACCAATTGCCCTTGCCGCACTGCCTCCTGCCCTGACATCACCGCACCACGAAACCTGCCGGGCTCGCCGATATCATGATCCGACGGCATCACCAGCAGGGTTGATCCGAGCGAGACTTGCTCGACATAAGTCGCAGCAGCAAGTATTGCCGGTGCAGTGTTTCGGATTTCAGGCTCGATCAGGATGGCGGACGCCTTCAGCCCGGCTTCCCTGAGTTGCTCGGTCACGATGAACCGACAACTTTCCGAAGTCAGGACTATGGGCCGATGAAACTCTTCGGTAGCGACCCGCCTCATCGCCTGCTGGAAAAAGGATTCCTCGCCGACAAGTCGCACGAACTGCTTGGGAAAGCTCCTGCGTGACAGCGGCCAGAGCCGTGTGCCGGTGCCGCCGGCCAGAATGACCGGTTGGATTTTGGTCATGACTCCCGCATCCCGCATCTGATCGTGCTTTTCCCTATATGCGTGTTGACGTATGCATGAAATCCGGTTTTGCCAGCATCCGATTCAATTGAACTGCGGGGATTGAAACGACAGGGGATGCAATGTAACCGCCAACATTGCTCCAAATGACCAAATGCGGCATCCGATCGTCGTCCTGACATGAGTAACCTGGATGTTGCTGGCGGGGTCTTGCCCATGCCAATCGGCTGTTATGTCATCAACCTGGATCGCTCGCCCGAAAGTTCTGAGCACTTCCGTCTGCAACAGGATCGATTGGCAAGACATGCAGGGCCAAATTCGGTCTCAAGGGCACAATTGGACGCGGGAACTTACTAGGTGGTCGGTTTGAATGAACTATCAATACTTGGAGAGGGGTCTCACTCTTCGAGAGAGTGGGGTTGTCCGGTGATGACTGAAGTGATTCCATGCTATTTCATCAACTTGTCATCATCTTCGGGACGACGGATTCTCTTTCAATCCCGGGCAGATGAGTTGGGGATTGTGGCAAATCGGGTAGACGCTTGTGATGGCCGTAAAATAGGCGATGCAGATTTGAAATTGTACCAGTCAAGAGTGCGGTCCGAGTTGTGGATGGGCGCGGGTGAAATTGGCTGTTTTCTCAGTCACCGCAAGGTCTGGAAAAAGATCATCGAGGCCAGCAACCTGTGGGCATTTGTTGCCGAGGACGATTTGTTGCTTGCTGACGATTGCACCCCCTTTTTTGCCGGAACGGACTGGGTCCCAAGCGATGCAGATATCGTAAAGGCCGACACCAGCTTTCGTGCCTGCCATCGCTCCGCCAAGCAGGAGTCGGCCCTGCAAATGCGGGGTATTCGGCGACTTCTGTCAAATCATGGAGGCACAGCAGGCTATTTTGTTAGCAATTCAGCTGCAGCAATGTTGCTCGAACTCACCGAACAGATGTGTGAGCCTTCGGATTGTTTGTTGTTCAATCCGGATTGGGGTGCCTTCGAGAAATTGGTTGTCTATCAGATTGAGCCGGCAATTGGCATTGACAGAATTTTCCTTAATTCGGAAACTCAGGGAATTGAGCGAAGTAATCTGGTTGGCGAACGAAAGACACGTCCCACCAGACCGGAGCTGGCGAAGCGAATTCGGCGGGAACTAACCCGGCCCTTTCGTCAAATTCGTCAAAAGATTAAGAATCGACAATATTCGATTCGGCATGGCACACTGTATTCTGCAGTGCCGTTCTGCAAGAATGCCGAGAAAGGACCCAGTTACAGGTCGAAACGATCGATTTCCAACCTTTCCGGTTGATTAGCAACCCATTACTGCCGGATGGAGTGATTCCAATCGTACAATCTTGCCGCATCTTGTTTCCAGTGAGTGGTTCTGGTGAACTGAGCAGAGGATTTCCTGAATTTTGAGACTGATCGGGTCGAACGTCATCACAGCGGTCACATGTGATGACGCAGTATCGCTAGCGGGACCATGTCTGGCGGCCCTGTTTGGTGAATATGCATGGGCCAACGGGACCATCAGATCAACGACTGAACAGGAGTGGGCAGCGAATGAACACATGGTAGGGCCGTTGACATGAAAGTCGTGGCGTATGTCATTCATTTGCGACGCAGCGTCTCGCGGATAGAAGCCGTGAAAGAATTGCAAGCCAGGTGTCCGGTGCCGACCTTAATCCAGGATGCGGTTGACGGAAGTTTGCTGGATGAACAATCCATGTCGAGTTGTTACGCTCGTTCATTATTCTCTCCAAAATATCCGTTCACCTTGCGACCGGCCGAAATTGCACTCTTCATCAGCCACAGGTCCTGCTGGCGGAGAATGATTGATGAAGGTGCAGATGCGGCGTTGGTCCTGGAAGACGATGCCAGCCTGGCGAGCGAATTTGACGAAGCGTTCAGTCTTGCCAGTGAGCATGTTCATGAACTCGGCGTGATCCAGTTTACGGTCCGGAAGTTTCGCGGGAAAGCAAGAACCGTCGTGTCATCGACAGGAGTTACTGGACCACGAATTCATGAACATGTGGTTGTTCCCTTGAGAACAGTCGCCCAACTGGTTTCCCAGGAAGCGGCGAGGCGCCTGCTGGTCGCGACAGAAAGATTTGACCGACCAATCGATACCTTTCTGCAGTTGAGGAACATTACAGGCCAACGAGTGTATTCCATGTATTCCACAGGAGTTGTCCATGGCACTTCCGAGGTTGGCGGCACCACCATTCACACAGGTGGCAAACAGGCGGGATTTCTTGAAAGGGAACTGAAGCGCTTCATTTACCGATCAAGTGTGCGTCGATTGTCTCGGCGATACTGGAATTCGGAGATCTCGGGAACGAAATGACCCGGGACCGGATTGCCAATCCCCGGGGTCAACCGGCTCAACGTCACTGGAAAATCTGGTCGCGGTCACTGCCGTGATCGGCTGCAGCAATGGCAGGGCATGCAGTAGACTCGAGGTGGCTGGCCCATTTGCCGTCGCCTTCTGCCCCGCATTCGACCTTCGAGGAGGATCAACCTTCCTGACCCTGTGGGCGGGTTGAATGGGTGCCTTGTCCCGAGGATTGCCGGCCACGACTGTCGCGCTCTTGTCGAAACCGTCATTCCGGGGTGGATTTTCCTGGCACCACAGTCGCGCATGACCCGAAGTCGTGATTCACGGGCCCGATCCCCACCGTGACGGGGCATGGGCAACGGGGGTTCCGCAATGGTCGGGGTCTCTCCCGGGCGGGAGAACGGGCCGTCATCGCCGAAGGCGCGGCCCGGCCCGGTCCTCGCCGCAGCGGGCCTGGCGGGACCGGCGGCGCGTTCACCGGCGGGCCCTTTCGGGGATGTCACGCCGGACCGGCCGGAGATGTCCGGGCAGGCAGGCCTGCAGGGTCCCCGGCGGATGCAGGCATTGCCCGGCCGCTCCCGCCGGGATGCGGATCGGCCCCGCGGCGGGATGTGCGGACATGTCATGGAGTCGCCCGGCTGTCGGGCGGTGTGCCCGTGGTCGGCGATACCGGTTTCCCGAAGAAGGGGAGCCGTTCCGTCGGCGTTGCCTGCCGGTATCCGGGGATGGCCGGCCGGATCGGGAGATGCCGGGTGGGCGCGTCTCCCGGCCCACCGGGCCGACATGGCCGGCCGGCCGGCATGCGCCGTGCCCGGGTGCCGGCCGGGGGGGCATCGTGGCCACCTGCCCCTCGGCGCTGGTCGAGGAATTTGCCGATGCGGACCGGACGGCCCTTGCCGCCGGCGAGGGGTCCGGAGGTCCATGACCGGGCCTGCCCTGTCGTCCCGTCTTCCGCCCCGCTCGCCCCGGCCTTGCGGAGCCGGCCGGCGCTGCCGGGCGGCGCCGGACCATCGAGCAGTGCTTCCGACGGGCAGGGGACGATCCCGGCATGGCCGGCACCGGAATCGAGGATCAGGGCACGGGGCAGACGGAACGGAAGGAGTCCGGATCCCGGAACCGGCGCCTTGCCCTCGTGACGGCACCGGTGCCGGGCGTTCCGGAGATCCGGTACCTGATCGCGAAACTCCTGCCCGGGCCGCCGGCAACCCGGTCATTCATCATGCACCGGTCGCCGTGGCGGCGCAAACACCGGGCAGACGCCGCAAGGGCGCACTGCAGGAGGCGAACAGGGCATGCGCAACTGTGGTACTAGGGCCTGTTGACAATCATGTCGCGAATCAGCCGCGCAGGCACCACTCCTGCCGCAACGCGCGTATGTGGACGCCCCCGGTGGTGCAGGCCGGATTTCAGACATCATGTGGCATGCGGTCAAGGCACTGTCGCATGTCCGGCCTCTCGATGCAGCATTCATTCGCCGCTTGTCCCTCGTATGACCAGAAACAGAGAGTAGAGAAGAAAAGGAGGTTGTACATTGTACCGCGGGCCTTCCTGTGGAAAACTCCGCGGTTGCCGTGCCGCTTCCACGTCTCCATTCTTCACACGGGATCGCCGTTGCCAGCTGTCATGGCCTGACTGTCCGGCAACGGCGAAGCGGGGTGTCATGCCCCGCAAGGCGGGTCGGACCGATTGTCCCTTGGATCACGAAAGTGGATCCGTAGCTTAGCATGGTCGGCCTGCCTTCCCGTTTGCCTCCCGGGTCCTGAATGGATGCCTGGGTTTTGGAACCGGATCATCGCGGGAACAGGAGCGGGAGACATGGCAATGCTAGTTGCGGGAATCGATGTCAGCAAGGACAAACTGGACATTCATCTGGATGGCGAGGACAGGACCCTTCCCAACGACCGGGACGGCTTCCGGGCCATTGCCGAATGGTTCGGAAGGAAGAAGCCCGGCCGGGTAATCCTCGAGGCCACCGGGCGCTATCACCGGGCATTGCTGCAATCCCTGCATGCGAAGGGCTTTGCCGTCTCGGTGGCCCATACCCGCCAGTCCAGGGATTTTGCCAGGGCCGGCGGAAAGCTGGCCAAGACCGACCGGGTCGATGCCAGGATGCTGGCTGCCTTCGGCCTCGCCTTCCCGGACCTGGCGCCTACCGAGCCGCGCGGGCATTTCCTCGATCATCTCGGCGACATGCTGGTGGCACGGGAAATGCTTGTCGATCAGCGGGTGAAGGCGAGGGTCGTGCACGCCGAGCTTGGCGATCCGGTGTCCAGAAAGCGGCTCCCCCGCATCGTCGCCATGCATGACAGGGAGATCGAGCGCTATGACACGGCGATCAGGGAGTTGATTGATGGCAGCACCGCCCATGCCGGGCGCTACCGGATCCTGGTCTCGATCCCCGGCATCGGGCCGGTCACCGCGGCGGCGCTGATCTCGTGGATGACCGAGCTCGGCAGCATCGGCAATCGCCAGGCGGCGGCGCTGATCGGCGTGGCGCCATTCGCCCGCGACAGCGGGGTCCATTCCGGGGCGCGGCACGTGGCCGGCGGACGGCGGCGGCCAAGAGACGTGCTCTTCATGGCCGCGCTGACGGCAACGTTGCACAACCCGCAGATGATTGCCTTCTACCGGCGGCTGCGGGATCAGGGCAAGCACCACAAGGTGGCGCTGGTGGCAGTGATGCGCAAGCTCATCGTCACCGCCGACGCGCTCCTTCGCGAGGGTCGCACCTGGTCGGAGCGGGCGCCGGCCTGAGGGACATCTCGACGCCGGGACGGCGTTCATGAAGCGGATGCCTCCCGCTGCCTGTGGCAGCGGGGTGGAATGGCGCGTCTGGCGGCATCGGCGGGCTGTGGAGAAACACTGTATGACCCGTGTATGGAATTGTATAAACCCGGGACAACTTCAAAAAAACCCCTTGCAATCAAACATGGATGCTGGGCTGTCCGTCGTCCTCACCGCCCGGGCCGGGCTCATCCGCGGATCATCACGCCTTCATCCAGGGCCGTATCCGCAGGGCCCGGCAATCCCCGTTCTTCACCGGCAGCGCCCGGATCATGAGCGCCATCCTGTTCGCCGGAGCCGGGGATCACCCTGCGGCCCGGATCGGCGCCGGTGCCCGGGCACCGCGGTTGCACCGAGCACCGGCAACTGCCCGGGGTCCCGCTGTCCCGTCCCGGTGATCCGCCCGAGAAGCTCTTGTGAGCCCCCATCCGTCAAGCACTTTTCCTGACACCGCCGTCGCCTCGTTTCCGGCATCGGGGAGGTGCCGGTCCGGGCATTCCTTTCCCGGTAGCCGTCAACCGCCTTTCGACAGCGGGCTCCGTTTCGGCTTTCACATCGTTCCTCTCTGTTGGCAAGGGCAGCGTCAACGCCGCTCGGGGATGCTCCAGGCAGAACGTCGCGGCTCCACGGCGCGCTCGACGACGCGTCCAGGCTCTTATCCGGTCCGGTTGGCCGGCGGCGAACCAGGCTTCTCGCCGGTCACACGCCTTGCCCGGGTTCCCCGGAGGCCCCGTCGGGCCGCCCGGGTGTCCCGACGTTTCGTTGTCCTCCTCCGCTCGGGCCCGGCGGTGGCGTATCTCCACGGCGCCGCCGGCAGCTTGCGCGCCAGTGCCACGATCCCCCGCTTCCGCCCGCCCGTCGCCGGCGCCGACATGCTCCCGGAACCATTTCGACAGCGCCAGGCCATCGGCACCAGGTGCCTTCGCAGCATCGGGCTGCCGGCCTTGCCGATCCCCTGGTCGACGCCGCCGCTCGCCCGGGGAACCGGCGCCAGCCCCGCAAGGCCGGCCAGCTCCCGGCGGTTCCGGAAGTCCCGGCAGAGCAGCTCGGCGTCCAGGAGCAGGGCGTCGTTCGCGCCGATCCCGCGCAGCCTGGCCAGCGCCGCCGCGAAGTGTCCATTCTCCGGATCCGGTTCCACGGCCCGGGCGCCTCCCGCGAAGCCTTCGGCGCGGCGGCAGTTCCGTGCCGCAGCCGGTCTCGGGCCCGTCGAGGCGCGCCCGGAACCCCTTCTTCGCAGGATCCCCGGCAGACACGCCGTGCAGCCCGAGCAGCCCGTCGACCGGGTTCGCGAGCCGCAGCCGCTCCTTCACCAGGCGCTCGCGCTCGCGAAGAAGACGCTTCGCGTCCTCCTCGGCGACGGTCGGGATCCGCACCGGCGACATCGCGTCCCGGTCGTCGCCGTCCTGCGGGCGTCGATCCGGTCCGTCTTCGCCTTCTTCCTGCGCCGAACCACCTCGAGGCTGGCGGGGTCGCCGATTCCGACTACCCATGACGTTCCGCTCACTTCCGACGCGACGTGAAGCGTGCCAACTTCGCCCCTTCAAGTGGCCCCTTGCCACCATATGTCGATGCAGAGCGCCCCTTCGGATCGAATCATCCCCAAGGGCAATTCCCGACACGCTCATGGCATCTGCGCCGGCCGGCTCCGGGCTGCTGCCGCGGTGTCGGCAGGGCCCGGGCCGCGAAGTCACGCCCGCGGCGGAAGCTCGCCATCGGCGGCGCGAAGGCGGACAGTGCCCCGGGAGCATGACCGGGAGATGTACAAGTGGCGGCACCGGACCGGGAATGTCTTCGCAAGGATCAGGGAGTTCCGGGCAGTGGCGACGCGCCACGACAAGACCGACGCCGGTTTCGCCGCGGTGATTCATCTCGTCAGTGGCGTGGTTGCGGCAACATGATTGTCAACGGGCCCTAGGGCCGTCGAAAAAATTCGGCGAATTACAGAGCCAACGGTGTGGATGTGTCCGCCTTTGGCCTGTCGGGGATTGCTGTTGCCCGACGGTCTACTTTTCGGGTGGCGGCGGTGCTGCGGGAGTCTTGATTCCACCTCGTCGCAGACGCAGCAATGCCGCATCCGGATCGAGTGTCATCGGCTCATAGGCCTGGAAATACAGATTCACATTGAACCACCGTTCGAGCAGCCGTCCCTTCTTGCCGCGCCGGTATTCCTCATCCTCCTTGGCAAGAACCAGTCTGATGTGCGGGTTCACCCCGAGACGGGAGGTGTAGGCAACCAGGGGATAGTCACTGCGCGGCACCTCGCCCGCCGATGTCGACGGTTGAGCGGCACCGAGGGCGGAACGGGCATCTCCCAACGGGTCCAGTTGCGCTCTGTCGACGGAAGACGGGTTGGGAGGAGGAAGCGCCGCCGGCGAGTCCGGAAGAGCGAGAGGCCGGCTCGGAACGGTGGCCAACTCGTCCGTCGCCTCGATCTTGGCTGCGGGCACTGCCGGAAGAACCTCGTCGCTTCCGCTGATCCGGGAGCATGCGGGAAGGAGCACCACCGTCGATGCCGCAATCGCCATTCCCAAAACCGTCAACCGCATCCGAGACTCCGTAACCCGACCCGTTGGCTTCAATCACAAAGCACCAACTCATTCAACCATGCAGCGAAACCCCAATTCGACCGACTGGCCACTGATGCGACCGCCGACAATGTCACGTTTCTGCTGGGCCGAGGGGTCACGGTGCGGTCACGCAGGGGCTGGGACCCCACAGGAACGTCTGGTCAGGCCTCTCGAGCCAGTATCATTTGCTGAGGAGGGCAAGCATGGCCGACGACCGGGGATTCCTCGTGAGTTCGGCGGCGATGCCGGTTTCTGTCAATTCCCCCGCATCCGGATGCGGTGCAATCGGGTGACGGTGCCGAACTCCGGTTCGGGACCGTATGACGGGCGAGCCACCTGCCGGGCGGTGTCTTGGCCGGTCCGGCCCATGGCAGAGTCCGTGCATCATTTCCTCTCGTGGTCGGACTGGCGGTATCCGGCCAGAACAATGCCGATGACACCGACCACGACAGCAATGTCGGCAAGGTTGAACACGAACGGGTTTTCAATTCCGCAGCATGACATGTTCAGGAAATCGGCAACGGCGCCCAGCCTGATGCGATCAACTCCATTGCCAACCGCGCCGCCGGCCAGGATTCCTGCCGAGACCCTTGCAAGCCTGCTCTGGGCCGGACGGCCCGACCAGACCATGAAGAACGCCGCCAGGCCAAGGGCTGTCGAGACAAGTGCCCAGCGGACCAGCTCCGAGTGGCCCGCAAACAGGCCGAAATTGATTCCCCGGTTCCAGGCCATGCGAAACTCGAGGAAGGGTGGCAAGACCTCGATCCGGCCAAGTTGATCAAGTTCGACTATCTCCAGTATCCACAGCTTGGAGAACTGGTCGGCAACCAGCACCATGACCGCAAGAATGACGGCAAGACGCATCGTCAGTGCCGGAAGTGGCGATGGCCTGTCACGACCATTGCCAGATCCAGATCTTCGGCAGCGGCAATGACCATGGCGTCATTTCGTGACCCGCCTGGCTGAATGACCGCCGTTGCGCCAGCAGCGGCAATGACCTCGACTCCATCGGCAAACGGAAAGAACCCGTCCGAGGCCGCAACCAGCCTGGCGGATGAGCCGGAAGTGGCGATCATGTCGGCGGCAATTCGAGCCGCGGCTACCCGGCTGGTCTGGCCGGCACCGACCCCGGAAGTCTTGCCGTCGCCGGCCAGTACCACCGCATTCGATTTGGCATGCCTTGCCACTCTCCAGGCAAATTCAAGGTCCTGCAATTCCGATGTCGTCGGCGCCCTTGACGTCACGGTCCGCAAGCTGGTCCGGTCGAGGCCGTGGGTGTCGCCGGTTTGCACCAGCAAACCGCCACAGACAGAGCGGGTCTCCTCCTGGGCTCGGGCGAATTCGGCCGGGTTGCAGGCAAGAACCCTGATCTTCCGATTCCATCCAGGCAGGGCTGCTGCATCCTCGCAGATCGCCGGAGCAAGAACGACTTCGACAAAACCCTCCGCGATTCTCCGAGCGGTCTCCAGGTCCAGTTTTCTGTTCAGCGCAATCACTCCGCCGAAAGCCGAGAGTGGGTCACAATCCCGGGCTCGGGCAAAGGCATCGGCCGTTGAACCGGCCACTGCCACCCCGCAGGGATTGCCGTGTTTCACGATGACGCATGCCGCCGACATTTCGGCATCGAATTCGGCAACCAGCGACATTGCCGCATTTGCATCGAGCAAATTGTTGTATCCCGGCTCCCTGCCAGTCAGTTGCGCGACAGCAGCCAATCCACAATCAGTCTGGCCGGTTGCAATGAAGGCAGCCTGCTGGTGCGGGTTCTCGCCATAGGCAAGCTCCCTGCGCCACCGGTATCCGGATGACTGGTCCGGCTGCCGGGGGCGGCCCGTCGCCTGCCAGAGACGGTTCGAGATACGAGAATCGTAATTGGCGGTACGCGAGAATGCCCGTGCTGCCGACAGGGCTCTGAAAGCATGTGAGACCGAGCCATCATTTGTGCCGAGTTCATGCATCAGTTCCGGATATTCGACCTGATCGCTGATCACGGTTACCGATGCATGGTTCTTGGCTGCCGATCGGGCCATCGCCGGCCCGCCGATATCGATCAGGTCAACCGAAGGGAATTCCGCCGGACCGGCATCGATGAATTCATCTGCCGGGTAGAAGTTCACCACGAGAAGATCAATCAACCCGATGCCTTCGGCATCGAGTTCCGCCAGGTCACCTGCCTGGTCCCTCCGGGCAAGAAGTCCGGCATGGACTGCCGGGTGCAGTGACTTGATCCTGCCGCCGAGGAGCTGGTGAAATCCTGTCAGTGACGACGATTCCCGGACCGGCAACCCCGCCGCGGCCAGTATCCCGGCCGTTCCGCCCGTTGACAGGATTTCCACGTCAAATCCGGTCAGGCATCGGGCCAGTTCGACAACACCGGTCTTGTCACATACCGAAATCAGTGCCCGCCTGATCCTGATATCGGCCGGTTTCGTGTCTCCCTCCGGTATCGAATTCCTGTTGCCCGGATCGGTCATGGTCATTGTGTCTCTGCCATCCTGTGATGCAGGATCCATTCAACAATGCGCCCCCCCGTCTGATTGCCGGTCGTGCCGGTCATGTCTGCCGCTCCCGGATACGGCCAATCTCCCAGCGCAGCTGGGCTACACCCTCCCTGGTGTCGGAATGCAATACAATCTGGCTGGATGGCCTGATCTGCTGGCTGCCCTCGTCAAGATACCGGCTTTCCTCGAGCTCCAGCCTTGCCGGCCCTTCAAACCGGAACTGCCAGGTCTCGCCATCCGGAAGCTCGACATCTGTCCTGCCACTGCCTGGGTGATGGTTGACGCCGACATCCGGATGAAGGTGGAAGCGTATGGCCAGTCGGTGTCGGCGTGAATTCGGGTTGCCGCCTGCAACGACCCTGTCCCCCTTTCCGGGGCCTGCCCCCTCCCAGATCGTATCTTCGGCCCAAACCCTGTTGCCGTCATTCCTCATGTCGAGCCGGCGCAAATGGGTCAGCCCGTATGCCGCCATGTAGCCATTATGGCTGGCAATCACCGTCAATCCGTCATGCCCCGGCAACTGGTCAACCCGAACATCAGGTATCGCAGCCATTGGCGGCCCGCCTCCGGCAGAATGATGCCGGGTCGAGAAGCCCGACGAGGAAGTGTCGTTGACCACGGCCGTGCTGTGAGCATCAGTCGATCTGGCTGCAAATGCCATGTCCGGATCAAGCCCCTGTCCCGGCCCGCAACTGACGATGATCGGATGCCTTGCAGACACGATCTCGACCGCAAGCGTGCTGGCATGGGCGCCGATGGATGCCGGACCGGATGGCGGCGGCGCGATGTCCATGACAGCCGACGTGTTTCCGGCCCGCATGCGGCAAAACCCCATCGTGGTGCAGGCGGGCATGTCGGCGTGGCCCCTGTATTCCGAAATCAGCCGGTCGGCGAAGCCGCCGGGGACGCCACCGCCATGAAACCTGGGAAGATGGCCATTGACGTGCCGAAGGCCCGACAGGATGTTCGCCGATTGCTCGATATGCCTGGCCAGTTCCGGCCCCGGAGTATACCCGGCAGTATCCAGCACAGTTGCGACCTGGACGAGACAGGACAGGAGCTGAAGCAACTCCTCCGGGTTCCGCGAGGCAATTCCCTGGGCGGTGCCAGTCACGGAACTGAATTCACTGACCAGGGAATCCACCAACTTGCCAGCCTCTGCCTTTTCCTCGCCGGCGACAAGCTCGGCAATCAGCCGCCCGGCGAGTGCCTCGATCCGTGCAAATCCCCGGACGGGGACCAGATGCCGGCGCCGAAGATACCGGATGTGCAATCCGACCGACTTCGAAAACCCCTTGCGGCGCTCCTCATCCAGCATTGTCAGCAACAGATCGTGATGCCGCAGGAGCCGGACAATCCTGCGCCCGGCCACTTGCTGGGTCAGCGGAAACACCTGTTCGCCGGAATACCTGTCAATCCAGTCGAACAGCCATTTCTGAGCCAGCCGGATTGCCTGAATGCCACCGGCAGCCTGCAGGTCGTCCAGCCATGCAAACCCGTGAAGATGCTCGCGAAGGCGGCCGCCCTCATCGGCAAGCTGCCAGAGGTCACTGTCGAGGATGGGGTATCTCTTGCCGGCGAACAAGAGGTGCCCGCCCAGCAATGCCTTCCCGCGGGCTTCGGAGCCGGCCAGCCCGGCAGGAACACGGATTGATGCAAGAAATTCGAGATGCATGATTGTCTGCCCGACCCGATCACCTTCGCCACACATGCCAGACGGTCACCCCGGCATTCTCGCCGCTCGCCGAACCAGCCAATGCCGAACCTCCTGCACTTCTATACTCTGCGGCACCGGCGGTCGAATGGCATGCGCAATTTCCAGCTCCGCGCCCGGGAGGTGGCCGACATCGGCCCCGGACATCGCCTGGAGCCGCCTTGTCCGGAGTCATGCCATCCGGAGGCATCCGGTCACGGAAAGTCGGGAAGAATTTCTGTCATCGGCCCGAATAGATGGATCAGGCATTGTCGGGCTCCAAGCGGGACATGAAGAGAGATTCACCAGCACGAAAAGCACATTCCAGCGATCCGCCCGGATCTTCAGGTCAACTCCGAACCGACCCGGCGTCAGCTGTCTTGCCCATCACCATTCTTCCCGGGCCTCCGGCGCATCATGAGCAGATTGGTTCCACGCTGGACCAACTCACCATGCTGGTTGACGATGACGAATTCGAGGGTGGCGATGCCCCGGTTCGGCTTTCCGGTTACACGCTTGTCCTTGACCGTTACGGTTGCGGTAATCCTGTCACCCGCAAATACCGGGGCAGTGAATGCGATATTCCATCCAAGAGATGCAACGGCGTCGAGTGTGACCGCCGAGCGATATTTCAGGCCATCGGCGAGCGCCATGACCAGGATTCCATGGGCAATGATGCCGGGAAACCCGATTTCCCGGGCAAATTTGTCGTCAAGATGAAGCCCGTAGCTGTCGCCGGATACCCTGGCAAAATCCCCGATGAGCTGCGCCGTGACCTCGGTTGAACCGGTCTGGAAGTGATCTCCGACCTGCAGGTCATCAAGAAAATGGCTTCCTGCATTCAAGGCTCTCCCCCGGGGCTGTCCGGGCGCAATGGCCCCGTCCTGGTTCTGGCGTTTCTTCAATTTCGTTTGTCCTGTATTGTCGGCAGGTCCCGGGTAACGTCCACTCCCTCCCTGGCGATCGGGAGCCGGGAAGGTGGCAACAATCCCGGATCGCTCCGATGAGTGGTCAGGTTCTTTCGGTATTCCCTGTTGCGCCGTGGAAGTGTTCCGGGGCGAAAGTCATCTACCCGGAAACATCCGCCTCGCTCCGGCATTCATCATCCTGCATGCGACGTGAGATGTTTCGGCATCCACAAGTCCAAACCTGCCAAAACGCCCCTGCGAGAATAGCGGGAACTGTTCCTGCTGCAGCCGTCCCGAGAGCGGCAATTCCGATGCTCTGACCAATCCAGGCGCCTGTTGCCGCACCCGCGGCTGCGATGCCTGCCGAAACCCCAAATCCCCCTTCAGTCGTTCTTCCATGTTTTCCTCCTTGCAAGGTGTCCTGTCTTGCCAGTGGGCGGTTACAATGAAATCAGCACTTCGCCAATGACCGTCCGGCTCGTGGAATGCGGTGATGGCCTTCTGCGCAACAGCCGTAATGCTTCCCTTGATCCAGCCATGACCGCATCTTCAAGTATGCAGGGTGGCCAATGGCAGCACCAGGGTGGCCGCAACCGGCTTTGCAAATTCCCGCAGGCATCAGTATGCCGGGACAGGCAAATTCCGGGTGGAGCGGAGAATGACCAGACAGGAGGGAACAGGGGGGCGTCAGACCCAGAGGCAATTCCGGGTTGCCGAGTTGGTCAGGCGGGCGCTTGCCGGGCTGTTGGCGCAGGGAATTCCGAATGAGCCTGATTTTCAGGATGTGTCTGTCATTGTCGGCGAAGTCAGGATGTCTCCTGACCTGCGGCGGGCAACTGTCTACGTGCTTCCGCTCGGAGGCGGCAACGCCGAGGAGATGACCAGGGCGCTCAATGCACAGAGCCCTGTCATCCGGAAAATGCTCAACCGTGCAGTCACTCTCAAGCGGTCACCGTCACTGAGCTTTGCCTCGGACAACCTGTTCGACCAGATGGACGACATGCGCAGACTGTTCGACCGCAAGGACATCAAGCGTGACCTCGTCGAGTCTTCAACGGCAACCGAGAGCTGAATGGCCAGAAGAAGGTTGATGGGTTTGCCGGTCGATGGCTGGCTGGGCATCGACAAGGATGCGGGGGTGTCCTCGGCCGATGTCGTGACCACAGTCAGGAAACTGCTTCAGGCCCGAAAGGCAGGACATGCCGGTACGCTCGACCGCCCGGCCACAGGCGTTCTGGCAGTAGCGCTCGGAGAAGCAACCAAGGCAATCCCGGCCGTCATGATTGCCTCCAAGACCTATCGCTTCCAGGCAAGATTTGGACAGTCGACCACCACGGATGATGCAACAGGGGATATTGTCGCCGAGACGGAACACCGGCCCGAAACCGGGGAGATCGAAGAGAGTCTGGACCAGTTTCGCGGCCGGATCATGCAGCGACCGCCAAACTACTCGGCGGTAAAGATTGCCGGCAGGCGGGCCAGTTCCCTGGCTGCCGCCGGCGAAATGCCGGTGCTGGCCGAACGCCCGCTTGCCGTTCATCGGCTGGAGTTGGTCGGAAGGACCGAAAGGGACCTGGCCGAATTCGAGATGGAATGTGGAAAGGGCGGATATGTCCGGTCAATCGCCCGCGACCTCGGCGAGACACTCGGATGCAAGTCTCACGTCGCCTGGCTGCGGCGAATCACATCCGGCCCCTTCGACATCAGTGAATGCCTGCGCCTGGAAGATCTCGCAGGGATGCAGCACGAGGAACGGTCAGGCCAGGTGCGTCCGCTCGAATTCGGGCTCGGGATGCTGGCGAGGATCGATTGCACGGTGGACGAGGCGGCAGTCATCCGCAATGGCGGCAGGATTGCGGCCACGATGCCGGCAGGCAGCGAACCCGCAGAAGAGAGGGTGTGGGTTGCCTGCCAGGGAAGCGCAGTCGCGATGGGCGAGATCTGCAAGGGGGAATTTCAGCCCCGGCGTGTGTTTGCCGAGGCCGGCGGTCGGCGGTCGTGATCATATCGTCCGGTTGCAGTGCCACGAGGAGATCGAAGCCCGGACCCGGAGCAAGCCGCAATGTTCGATGCCTGCAATGACGGGCTGACAACATGCGCCAGGCAGAGCAGCTGCGAAAATCCGGTGAAGGCGCCATTGAATGGCCTGCCGGACGATGCCATCATCCGAAAGACGATTTGAATGGGCCGGGTGACAATTGACCGCGCCGCCGGCATCTGCGGGGGAAATCGGCCTCGGTGAGTGCAGTATCAGCCCGCCAACCGGCGAAGAACCTTGCCGGCCGTGAATTCCGGGGGAATCGCCTGGCCAGAATTCAATGCTCGCGAAGGAGAAATCCGAATGTCGGCAATCCCTGGATTCAAGCACTTTCGACTCGTTGCCAATGGGGTGGAGATGTCATTTCACATTGGTGGCAGCGGGCCGGATGTCATTCTCCTTCATGGTTTTCCGCAAAATCACATGTGCTGGGCCGAGGTAGCCCCACGGCTTGCCGGCTGCCTGCGATGCATCGTTCCGGATCTGCGAGGATATGGCGATTCCTCCATTCCTCCGGACGATGCCGATCATGCCGCCTATTCCAAGCGGAACATGGCCCGGGACATCATTGGTCTCATGGATGGGCTGGGGATTCACAGGGCCAGGATCGTCGGCCACGACCGCGGTGCCAGGGTGGCCTACCGGATGGCTCTGGATCATCCATCCCGGGTCGAGCGGTTGGCAATTGTCGAAGTGGTCCCGACCGCCGAGTTCTGGCGAAGATGGGATGCCGATCTGGCCATCAACGGCTATCACTGGACCTTCCTGGCCCAGCCGCATCCACTGCCTGAACGGCTCATTGCCGCAGACCCGGAGTTCTTCGTCAGACAGACACTGGCCAGCTGGACCGGCTCCGGGTCGCTCGACCGCTTCTCGCCGGCGGCACTGAAATCCTACATTGCCCAGATGCAGAACCCGGAAAGGGTCGCCGCCATGTGTGCGGATTATCGGGCAGGAGCGACCACGGATCGAAGAATTGACGAGATGGACATCACCGACGGCAACAGGATCGAGGCTCCGGTCAGATTTGTCTGGAGCGAAGCCGGGTTTCCGGCCAGAACAGGTGATCCGCTGGGCATCTGGAATTCATGGTGCAACGAACTGACCGGCGAGTCGGTTGCCGATTGCGGGCACTTCATGATGGAGGAAAACCCCGAGGGATTCCTGAACGCAGTCACCGGGTTCCTGGAGGCCGACCATCCTGGCCAGACGTAGTTGCCCGGCCATCTGACGACCATCCCGCAATTGCAGGGCGGCTCCTGCCAAGCCACCGCCAACATGCCGGTCGGCTCCGGCGGCCTCGTTCCGACGGGCTCCCCGGTGTTTCTGCATTGTCATTGACCGGAACAGGTCATCGCTGACATGCCCCGTAGAGCTGACGCACTCACCCAAAACGCCTATTCCGAAAATCTCTGAAGCCCTTCAACTGCTGCGCCATTCGGTTTGGCTGCAGCGTCTGCTTCCCTCCGCACCTGAGAGCGGAGCCCGGTAGTTTCGGCAGGGCCGGGAGGTGACCTCTCCCGCAACTCAATCGACACCCCGATAGTAAAGGATGCGTCCGATCAGATTCATCAGCAACTGTGCAGCCAGTATGGCCGTCGTACCGCTGCGATCATGGTCCGGCGCAACTTCGACAAGGTCCACGCCTCTGATCGACCCCCGTCGTGCCAGCCCGTCAAGAAATTCCAGGATTTCATAGTAGAGGAAGCCTCCATGACTGGGTGTTCCGGTGCCAGGCGCAATCGAAGGATCGAAGGCGTCAATATCGATTGTCACATAGTAGTTCCTGCCGGCGGGAATCCGGTCGAGAACGGCGCCGGTTCCCAGTCGGCGACATTGTCGGACCGACAGGATGTCGGAGCCCATGCGCCGCGCATCTTCATACCCCTCTTTCGAGGTGGAGGACACGTTTCGGATGCCGATTTGCGTCAGGCCGGTAATGTATTCCTTCTCGGCGGCCCGGCGCATGGGATTGCCGTGGCCGAATCGGACTCCGTGGCGCTCGTCAACGAAATCCAGATGGGCATCAATCTGGACAAGATGCATTGGCTCGCAGTCGGAAAAGGCGTTTATGCAGGGGATGTTGACCGAGTGATCGCCGCCGATGACCACCGGCAGCAATCCCTGTGAAAGAAGATTGCGGACGGCAAGCTCGATATTGGCATGGCTGGACATGGTGTCGGTATGCACGATGTCGGCATCACCTATGTCTACGATGCGCGTCCGGTCAGGCGGAAGATAGACGATGTCATCCTCGTGATCATAGGCACCGGCATGACCGAATGCGAAAAGCGTCGATGCCTCTCTCACGGCCCTCGGCCCGAACCGCGCCCCGGACCGCCATTGGCTGCCAAAATCGAAGGGCGCCCCCAGTATGGCAACGTCGGCCTCGATATTGTCCCAGTTGCTCACATACGGATATTTGCCAAACGTACAAATCCCGACAAACGGCAGATCAAGCCGCCCGGTGTCGTATCCATGCCCGCTCATGGCCAACCTCACCTTCATTATTCGTTCACCATGTCCGACCAATCATTACAGCCGGCAAAGCAGCATGTTCAACGACAATCGAAGCATCCCGGGATGCACCCTCAATCGGAAGTAACAGGAAATCCAGGCAGGTCCGGAGGCCTTGACCAGTCAGATCCATGATCCCCATTCACTCGCATTTGTGAGAAATCTTCGGGCTTGATCATCCAGAGAGAAACCCTGAACAACTACCGGATTGCTCGGCAAAGACTGTTTGTCTTGTTGTTTGGGCAGAAATTCCTGACTCTGGGCAGCCACCGCGTCAAGATACGGCCCTACCCCTGTAACCAACGGCGGCCTTACGGCCCTTCGCCCATCTCCGGCAATGCCACCATGCGGCCCGTCACCCGGCCTTGCCGGCCACCTCGCCACCACCCCCGAATCAAGAGGGAGCGGCGGAGCCGCTCCCTTTCCCGATCGATATGCAGCCGGGGCTCAGAACTTGAAGCCGATTCCGATGCTGGCCTTGTTCGCATCGGCGACCTTGCCGAAGCCGGCATTCATGGTGGCGCCGCCGCCGAGATCATGGGTCACGCCCATGCCCACGGCAGTCGTTGCCGCGCCCATCTCCGGCTTTTCACGACCATAGGCCAGGGTGACGGTCGATGCGCCCATGGAGTATGACACATCGGCGCCCATTCCGGTCATTTCACCGTCATCGTGCTCTTCATCCGTCTTGACATAGAGCAGGTTGGTGGAGATTTCTCCGGCCGAGAAGCCGGCACCCATGCTGATGGTCTTGTTGCTGTCATAGCCGACACCGATGGTGACACCGCCGGTCTCGAAGCTCATGCCGAAGGCATATTCGGTCTTGGATTTCACGGCGGGGGTAGCCTTCATACCCTCAATCAATGCAGTCTCGTCAGCCATCGGTGCGTCACTGATTGCACCGTCAGCGGCAGTCAAGGCTCCATCGTCACCAAGCTCGTACAACTTTTCAAGTTCTGCGAACGCTGCGGCAGCATCTTCAGACAGAGTTACTTCAGTTGAGGTACCAGCGGTAAAGAACGCATCCGCATCTTCGCCGGAAAGATCAGCGCCCTCATTACCGTTTGATCCAGTTCTTCCACGCCTAATTCCGTGCAAGTTCACCACTGTTTCGTCGGTGGCGGTGGCGCCATCAGGATCGTAGACGATTGTGGCAGCGTCAACTATCACAACAGCGTCATCTTCCATTCCAGCATTGATTACTTGCAGAGCTCTAGTTTGGTAGAGGCCGCTATCAATTGGTGGCGTAGTATAGCCATCTGCTCGTTCGTCGGGATGATATGCGGAGAAGCCGCCTCCTATTGATACTTTGTCGACATCTCCTGGCACCGTGTAGAAGTAGGTGCCCTTCACACTTGGATCTCCCTCCTTCATAGCCGAACCATCCTTCGTCCCCGCCGAGATGGCGATCGAGACCTGGCCGAAGCTGTTGTCGTAGCGCAGCGCCGCGTTGGTTCCCTTTCTCGGTCCCTCGGCCACGTCGTCGACACCGATGCCGTTCAGCCCGATATCGGCAATGCCGCCGGCAGCGAAGCTGGCCGGGTCATTGTCGCCGATGGTCAGCGTGCCGAAGGAACCGCTGACATGCACGGTGCCGAGATTGACGGTGTCGTCATTGGTATCGAAGCCGGCCGATCCGCCGAACGACAGCCCGCCATCGGTGGTGCCGGAGCCGGAGAAGTCGATGCCGACCTCATGCACGAAGCTGTGCTTCGACATGCCCTCGCCGGCCTCGGAGTTGTAGTCCACGCCCAGTTCGGCATCGCCGGTGAACTTTATCTCGGCGAATGCCGCACCGCCTGCCAGTGAAAGGGCAGTCGATGCAATCAGAAGTTTCTTCATGTCATCCTCGTCACTTGAATTGCTGTCGGTGCAGGTGGTGGAGTTCATGCTCCTGCGTCCCACCGTGCGAATGCGACAATCAATGGCGGATGGGGGTGGTGTTATGGAGTCGCCTCAAGGAACCGTATCGGGGGGTCTCGGGATCGCTGGTGGAAACCGACGGGATCAGAACGGCCACTGCAAAGCCCCCCGTTCAGTCGAAGGTGACGGGTAATCGGAGCAGATTCACTCTCAGATTGTATGGGTAAGTGAACAGGTAAACAACAGATCTGGCCATGCGGGTGGCGATGTCGGTCTGGTTGCATTCGGGTGGGCGTTACCGGCAGTTCTTGCCGAAGGACCTTCATGTCGTGACTTGGGCCCGGTGGCTGCCATCCTGAAATGCCGCGGGCGACCCCGGATGAGTGTCGAGGTCGCGACCCAGCACCGTGCCTGGCATCGAACTGGTCCCTGGTCGCGAATTCATCTTGGTTCGGCTGGAATTGAGGCGACGGATGGCCCCGGAAGGATTTCCATTACATTCTGACCAAAAAAGGGTAATTGAAGTGGCTGAATTCGAGCAGCCAGGCCGGTGGATAGACCATCATGTCGGAAACAGTTGCATTCAATCTTGATGGCAAGGAAGTCAAAGCCGAGGGCGGTGAATCGATTTGGGATGTGGCAAACCGACTTGGGAACACCCTTCCCCATCTCTGTCATTCCCCGGAGCCCGGATACCGCTCCGACGGCAACTGCCGGGCCTGCATGGTCGAAATCGAGGGCGAAAGGGTGCTTGCGGCATCCTGTATCCGCAGACCGACCGAGGGCATGGTGGTGAAGACTGCTTCAGGTCGGGCCAAGCGCGCGCGCCGGATGGTGGTTGAACTCCTGCTGTCGGACCAACCTGGCCAGGAAGTCTCCCATGATCGATCTTCGCATCTGTGGAAGACAGCGAGCAATGTGGGGGCCGTGTGCGGGCGTTTCCCGAAGATCGAACAGCTACGGGTGCCGGAACTCGATGGATCGCATCCGGCCATGCGGGTCAATCTCGATTCATGCATCCACTGCGGCTTGTGCGTGCGGGCCTGCCGAGAAGTCCAGGTGAACGATGTGATAGGAATGGCGGGACGCGGTCATGACTCCCGAATTGTATTCGATTTCTCCGATCCCATGGGTGGGTCAACCTGCGTTGCATGCGGGGAGTGTGTCCAGGCCTGTCCCACAGGGGCATTGATGCCGGCAAGTGTGCTTGATGAACGCGAGCAGGGCGACAGCGCTGATCATGAGGAAGAGGTCAGGAGCGTCTGCCCGTTCTGTGGGGTCGGTTGCCAGGTGAACATGAAAATCAGGGACGGACGCATTCAATATGTTGACGGAGCTGATGGCCCTGCCAACCGGAAACGGCTTTGCGTCAAGGGAAGATTCGGATTTGACTATGTCTACCACCCACATCGGCTGACCAGACCGCTGATACGTCGAAGCGATGCACCGCCGAAAGCGCTTGATGTCAATCCGGCAAATCCATGGACACATTTCCAAGAGGCCAGCTGGGATGAGGCGCTTGAATTGGCTGCATCCGGCCTGGAATCACTTCGTGAAGAGCATGGCGGCAGTTCGGTGGCCGGATTTGGCTCGGCCAAGTGCACCAATGAGGAAGCATATCTCTTTCAGAAGTTGATCCGGCAGGGGTTTGGCCACAACAATGTCGACCACTGCACAAGACTCTGCCATGCCTCGTCGGTTGCGGCACTCATGGAGAATATTGGCTCTGGCGCCGTTACCGCCACCTTCAACGAGATCGAGAATGCCGATGCGGCAATTGTCATTGGCGCGAACCCGGTAGAAAACCATCCGGTTGCCGCCACGTTCTTCAAGCAATTCACGAAGCGGGGTGGAAAACTGATCGTCATGGATCCCCGCGGTAGCGAGCTATCCAGACATGCCACTCACATGCTGAAGTTCCGGCCCGGAACCGACGTGTCAATGCTGAATGCCATCATGCATGTCATCGTCGAGGAAGACCTCTATGACCGGCAGTATATTGAGGGATTTACCGAGAACTGGGAGGCCGAAAAACAACATCTGGCGGAATTTGCACCTGAAAAGATGGCCGGGATCTGTGGCATTGATGCGGACACACTCAGGACCGTAGCACGGGAATTCGCCACGGCCAGGGCCGGAATGATCTTCTGGGGAATGGGGATCTCGCAGCATATTCACGGAACGGACAACTCGCGATGCCTGATTTCCCTAGCGCTGATGTGCGGTCATGTCGGTCGACCAGGGACCGGACTGCACCCACTTCGAGGTCAGAACAACGTCCAGGGTGCATCGGATGCCGGACTGATCCCAATGTATCTGCCCGACTACCAGGACGTAAGGAATAGCGGGATCCGATCGGAGTTTTCCCGGATATGGGAAACCGCAGAGCTGGCAGACGAGCCGGGGTTGACCGTGACCGAGATCATTGATGCCATTCATGCTGGCTCAGTTCGAGGAATGTACATTCTGGGCGAGAACCCGGCGATGTCGGACCCGGATGTAGTCCATGCCCGCGAAGCGCTGGGGAAACTGGATCATCTGGTAGTTCAGGACATCTTCCTGACCGAAACCGCGAGCTACGCCGATGTAGTCCTTCCGGCTTCTGCCTTCGCCGAGAAGACCGGGACGGTCACCAACACGAACCGACAGGTTCAGATGGGGAGGCCTGCCGCGCCGCCGCCGCCTGACGCTCGCGAGGACTGGTGGATAACGACCGCAATCGCCAGGAAACTCGGACTTCCCTGGACCTATACACATCCCTCGGAGGTATTTGCCGAGATGAAGCTGACCATGCAGTCGCTTCAGAACATTACCTGGGAGCGCCTTGAAGCAGAACATTCGGTCATCTATCCGAGCAATTCTCCGGATGACCCGGGTCAGCCTATCGTTTTCGGAGATGGGTTTCCGCGAGAAGGTGGCCGTGGCCGATTTACCCCAGCCAACATCATTGCACCGGCCGAAACTCCGGATGCCCAATACCCCATGATCCTGATTACCGGCCGTCAACTCGAACACTGGCATACAGGGTCAATGACCAGGCGCTCCGCCGTGCTGGACGCTGTTGAGCCAGACGCAGTCTGTTCCCTGCATCCAAGAACGCTGGCAAGACTGCTGGTGTCACCTGGTGAGCAGGTAAGGTTGCAGACCCGCCGCGGTACCATATCAGTTGCGACAAGAGCAGACCGAAATGTCGCTGAAGATACCGTATTCATGCCATTTGCTTTCGTCGAAGCAGCGGCCAATGTGCTGACCAATCCGGTTGTGGACCCCTACGGAAAGATCCCGGAGTTCAAGTTTTCCGCCGTCAGGGTAGAGTCAGCCAATTAGGAGTCTGCCGCCTCCCATTCTGGTTGGCTGAATTCGGGAAACCGGCAACAAGAACCACGACAACTCCGCGACCAACTGCAACGCATGACTGTGAGGACGGAGGCTCCTGCTCACCCAACGGGCTGAACAGCTGAGTAGGACCCGACCCAACTCTCGATGACTGCCCGGCATTCGACCCGCCAGCCGCCAATTTGGGTCGGGTCATCGGTTCGGTCCACTCCAAGGTTCCATGTTCTTCGATGTGCTCGATCGCTACCAGATCAACATCGTCGTCTGCATAGTCGGATGTGGATACTTACCTGTTCTGTTACCCACGAAATTTGAGTGCTGAACCGGTCCGATTGCTTGTCAATTTGAAATGACCAATTGTCAGATGGTCACCAACGTGACCTCATCGGTTTCCACCAGCGATCCCGAGACCCCCCGATACGGTTCCTTGAGGCGACTCCATAACACCACCCCCATCCGCCATTGATTGTCGCATTCGCACGGTGGGACGCAGGAGCATGAACTCCACCACCTGCACCGACAGCAATTCAAGTGACGAGGATGACATGAAGAAACTTCTGATTGCATCGACTGCCCTTTCACTGGCAGGCGGTGCGGCATTGGCCGAGATATCGGTCTCCGGCGATGCCGAACTGGGCGTGGACTACAACTCCGAGGCCAGCACTGAACGCCACTATGATGATGAAGATGGCAAAAGAGTCTACAGTGACAAGCCAACATCGAAGCACAGCTTCGTGCATGAGGTCGGCATCGACTTCTCCGGCTCCGGCACCACCGATGGCGGGCTGTCGTTCGGCGGATCGGCCGGCTTCGATACCAATGACGACACCGTCAATCTCGGCACCGTGCATGTCAGCGGTTCCTTCGGCACGCTGACCATCGGCGACAATGACCCGGCCAGCTTCGCTGCCGGCGGCATTGCCGATATCGGGCTGAACGGCATCGGTGTCGACGACGTGGCCGAGGGACCGAGAAAGGGAACCAACGCGGCGCTGCGCTACGACAACAGCTTCGGCCAGGTCTCGATCGCCATCTCGGCGGGGACGAAGGATGGGGTGACAGGAGTTGAAGAAGTTCTCTCTGAAAAGAGGAATGCCAACAGTTGGGTAGTATCAAGCCGCGTGAGCAATGTGGTTAGCGTCTTTCATTCCACGCGACCAACTGCTGTACAATTTGACCCACTATACGGAGTTACACGTGCATCGGACGGCTCTACATTGACTTTTGACCACGACGCTGACGGTGCTGCTACTGACGATGTCGATGAAGGTGACACTGCCCCTATCGACATACATGGCTTTGGAATCGTTGAGGGGGTCTTGATGAACGGCGAAACAACCCGGGCAGCCGTGGACCTCACCACCGATGCGGGCAAGGCCCAGAAAGCGGCCTATGATCTCTATGTGGCGGCCTATGATCTCGGCGCGGACAAGGCAGTTGGCGGTGCAAACACAGCGGGCGGAGCCCAAAACGCCGACACGGTGAAGAATGATGATGGAAATGGCGTAATCGTAAGCAACTATCATGCCGGTGGTGATGTTATTACCAAGGGAGTCGATGCCGTGAAAGCCAAGACCGAATTTGCCTTCGGCATGAGCTTCGATGCCGGCGGCGTCACCATCGGTGTCGGCTATGACAGCAACAAGACCGTCAGCATGGGTGCCGGCTTCTCGGCCGGAGAGATCTCCACCAACCTGCTCTATGTCAAGAGGGGTGAGGACCACGCCGACGGCGAGGCGACCGGCCTGGGCGCCGACATGTCATACGCCATGGGCGCATCGACCGTCACCCTGGCTTACGGTCGCAACAAGCCGGAGATGGGCAAGGCAACGACTGCCGTGGGCATGGGCGTGACCCATGATCTCGGCGGCGGCGCCACCATGAATGCCGGCTTCGGCAAGGTCGACAAGATGATGGACGGAAAGATCGTCGGTCAGAACAAGGCCAGCATCGGAATCGGCTTCAAGTTCTGAGCCCCGGCCGCATATCGATCAGGAAAGGGGGCGGCTCAGCCGCTCCCTTTCGATTCGGGGGTGGTGGCGAGGTGGCCGGCAAGGCCGGTCACTCGGGGGGCAGGCCGCGATCTCCTTCGTGAGGTGCGACCCCGACACCCCATCGACAAGCTCAACTGCCGGATGGCGAAACCAAATTGACTTTGAAGTGAAGGATTCTGGGGTGCGAAGTGTCGGCATTTGCCAACCACATCTGGGACATTCCAAAAAAGCAGCAAGTATGCAGTGCCTCGTCAACAGGCCCATCCTTCATTCCCGGTTACAACGAAGACTACGTCGCGGATACTCCGACTTCGCCGGCAATCTTCATGAGATAACGACCGTATCCGCTGGGGAGCATGGCTCGCCCGGCGGATGTCAGTTCGGCGGCGGCGATCCAGCCATTTCGGTAGGCAATTTCCTCGGGGACCATGACGCGGGATTCCGTGCTGTCCGAGACAGCGCGGATGTGGTTTGCAGCATCCAGAAACCTGGCAGGTGTGCCGGCATCAAACCACGATATGTCCTCCTGCAGGCAGACCAGTCGCAACTTGCCTGCAGCCAGGAATTCATCGTTGACCTCGGAGATTTCCAATTCGCCCCGGCCGCTCGGCGTGATGCGGGATGCGACTTCAAACGCAGTATTGTCATAAAAGTAAATTCCGGGCACGACCCAGTTTGAACCGGGGTTATCGGGTTTTTCCGTAATCCTTGTCGGCATCCCCGAGGTATCAAACGACACCACACCGTAACTCTCCGGATTCGATACCTGGACGCCGAAAATCGTGCATCCGCCCGGATCTCCGACCGCTTCCCTCATGTTGTCAGCCAGGCTTTGGCCAACCACGATATTGTCGCCGAGAACAAGCATGCATCTATGGCCGCCGACAAAATCTTCAGCGTCGAGCAGGGCTGCGGCAATTCCCTTCGGCTCCGGCTGCACCACGAAACTGATCGACACACCCCATTGTCCTCCATCGCCCAGAAGTTCTTCCAGGAAACGGCGATTTTCAGGATTTGCCACAACCAGGATCTTGCGGATGCCGGCCAGCATCGTCAATGCGACTGCATAGTAGATCATCGGCTTGTCATAGACCGGAAGCAGTTCCTTGCTCAGGACGCTGGTCATTGGATAGAGCCTGGAGCCTCTGCCGGCCGCCAACACCACCCCGCGTGTTTCCTGTCCACTCAACTTGGCGCTCCTTCGTCGATGCAATCCGGCAGGATGTATTGGCTTGGCAAGACCGGGACAACCCGCATTGACGCCGCGGTGTGGAATTCCAGTGGCCGGATTTTTCCACCTGACATTCTTCGGTCGCCGATTTTCTGCAGCTGGCTCGGGATGACCGGTTTCCGCAGTGTGAAACTGAATGACAATTTCAACGAGACGCTCCAGGAATGCGGTGCCGCTGACAATTCCTCCAAGGCCAGGGCACGAAACACCTGTCGGGCCCACGGCACAACAGACCAGGGCTCCGCAAATCACCGGATCGGCTGTTGGTTGACCCGCTGGCCCTGGTGCACCGGACCTCGCCACTACTACCCCACCACCGTTGAATTGATGCGCCGCTTCCCGGAGTCGGGCGGGTATCCTCCCGGTCGGAACATTGCATGCTGTCCGCAACAGGAACGAGCAACGGATCTTCCGGGCGGCCCGATGATGGCCGCGGGCAAGAAGCCCGGCGGCATGGGCAGTGCCGGCCCGGGAGCAATCCGGGAGTGACAGGCAGTGAGTACTGCAGGCAGGAAGATCCACGGGGTCCGGCTTAAGGAGCACGAGCGGAAGATGCTTCGGGAGATGGCCTGCGGCGGCCGGGGATCGAAGGAGCGACGGCGGCGGGCACATGTCCTGCGGCCGGCCGACGAGGACCGGCAGGGCGGTGCCCGCAGCGACGCCGGCATTGCCGACATTCCCGGAGCCGGAACGGCAAGGCCCGCCGGCTGCGCAGGCAATGCGTCGAGGATGGTCTGGAAGCGGCACTCGAGCGCAAGGTCCAGCTGAACCGGAAGCCCCGCCTGCTCGATGGCGAGGCAGAGGCGAAGCTGACGATGCCGGCCTGCTCGAAGCCGCCCGAGGGGCATGCGCGATGGAATTCGAAGCTGCTCGGCGACAGGTTGGTGGAACCGGGGATCGTCGAGGGGATTTCCACGGAGACGGCAAGGCGGGCACCAAGGAAAACAACCTCGAGCCCTGGCTGAAGAAATGCTGGTGCATTCCGCCGAAGGCAAGCGCCGATTTCGTCCGTGCCATGGAGGATGTGCTCGAGGTCCATGCCCGGGATCACGATGCGGGCACCGTGCTCGTCCGGGCAGGCGAGACATCGAAGCAACAGACGAAGGAGACCCGGACGCCGCTGCCGGTCCGTCCCGGCCGGCCGGCTGGTCATGATTTCGAATACGGGCGGGGCGGCACCGCAAACCCGTTCATGCTCCATGCACCGGCAGGTGGCTGGCGCCATGTCGAGATCACGGACCGCCGCACCCGGAAAGACTTCGCCAGGGTGCCGAAGAACCTCGCCGACACGCATTTTCGAGACCGGGACATCGTCCTGGTGATGGACAACCCGGACACGCACAGGCCGTCTTCGCTCCACGAGACATTCGCGCCCGGGGAGGCAGCCCGCCTGGCCGGAAGGCTCGATGTCCACCACACGCCGAAACATGGCAGCCGGCCGAACATGGCCGAGATCGGGACCGGCGTGCCGTCGCGGCAGTGCCCGGACCGGCGGATACCGGACCGGGAGACCATGACGCGCGAGGTCGGCGCATGGGTGAAGTACCGCAACGGGTCGGCCAAACCGGTGGACTGGCGGTTCAGGACCGGGAACGCCCGCATGAAGCTGAAGTCTCTGTATCCATCAATTCAATGATGTTTGGGTAGTAGCCGTGCGCATGCCGGCCGGTTTCGGGCGGCTTCTCCTGGTGCCTGCGGTTGGCAAGGCAGGATGTCTTCTGCCGGAACAGGGCCCGCGGAATTGCACCGGTTACGGATTTGAACGGCGGGTGGTAGGTTGCCCCGCAGGAGATTCAGGATTTTCCTTGCCTTCACCCGGTGGAGGTCGCTCCGGAATTGGAGATACCGTGAAATGACGGGCACGCTACCCGATATTGTCGTATCCAACTTCCACCGGAGATTTACCGGCGTATCGGCCACGGTGAAGACGCTGGTCCCGATTCAGCGGCAAACCGTCGATATCGCGGTCGTGGATACCGGCAATCTGGGACTTGGTGGCGAATGGTCGATTGCACGGCTGATTGTCGCTGCATTTCGCAGGCCGCTGCAAGACCGCTATCGGGTATTTCATGTCCGGCGCAGTATCGAGATGCTGCTGGGTGTTGTTCTGAGGGATCTGTTTCGCCAGCGATGGAAGCTGGTGTTCACAGCCGCGTCCCGCCGCAGACCTGGCTCGGTCCAGGGGTATCTCATCGGCCGCATGGATGCCGTGGTGGCGGTATCAAGCTTCAGTGCCCATCTGCAGAATTGGTACAGCAAGATCATCCCGCACGGTGTGGATTGCACATTGTTCTGCCCGGCCGGAGGCCCTGGAGGCGGCGCGGATACCGGCGGGTTGTCGGACAAACGTGTGATTGGTCATGTTGCCAGGATCAGGCCGCCGAAGGGCTCTGGCATCTTTGTCGATGCCATGATCAGGGTGCTGCCGGAATTTCCGGATGCTGTCGGCGTGCTGATTGGCTCATGCCGGCCCGGAGACAGGACGTTCAAACAGTCACTTGTGGAAAAAATCGAGGCTGCAGGGCTGGACGAACGGATCGTCTTTGTCGACGAGGTCGGACATGACGAGCTGGCTGTGCTCTACCGCGACATGTATGTCTGCGTGTCCTGTTCACGAAGTGAAGGATTTGGCCTTACCATGCTTGAGGCCCTTGCAAGCGGGACTCCTGTCATCGCCACCAGGACCGGTGCCGCACCGGACCTCATCGATGATGAAACCGGGGTGCTTTTCGACATCGATGATACTGACGCCCTGGTCGGGGCACTTCGCGATTTCCTTGCCGACCCAGAATTGGTCGCTGAATTTGGCAAGGCCGCGCGCGACCGTGCAGTCGGCCGACATTCAGTCGAGACTGAAGCGCAATCACTGATCCAACTCTACCGGCAACTCATGGGCGGTCAGGTTCCCGAGAGACAGTATCCCGACCAACCGGGCTGACTCGTCGCTGCCGCTGACCACGTTGGCGATTGGTGTGTCAATTGGCCGCCTCCCGGTCACAATCCCAGCACATCCTTCATGTCATACTGACCGAATGGCTTCCCCTTTCCCCACAGGGCCGCGGCCAGCGCACCTCTGACATAGATGCTGCGATCGGTTGCGACGTGGCGCAGGATTATCCGCTCGCCATTGGCCGCCAGGATGACATCATGCTCGCCGACAACATCACCGCCACGGATCGCCGAATAGCCGATTGACCCCTTCAGGCGCGGACCCGGGGCTCCGACATGGCACAATGCGTGCGATCCACTATCGTCAATCCCCCTTCCCTTTTCTGCTGCCCGTCCCAGCATCAATGCAGTTCCGGATGGTGCATCGACCTTGTGTCGGTGATGGGCTTCGACAATCTCGATATCGAACTCATCGTCAAGCGCCCGAGCGACAATCTCGGTCAATCCGGTCAAGAGGTTGATTCCCAGGCTCATATTGCCGGAACAGACAATGACCGAGCGGCGGGAGGCGTCAGCGATTGCCTCCTGCTGAGTTTCATCCATGCCGGTCGTGCCAATCACATGGACAATTTGCCGTTCGGCGGCAGCGGCTGCATTGGCCACGGAATTGTCAGGGGTGGTAAAGTCGATAATGGCGTCAACGTCACGGAAGGCCGTCGACGGGTTGGCGTCGACCCGGCAGGAAGACCGGCACTCCTGCAGACAATCCGTCAGCGGACTGCCAATCCAGGCATGATCGGGGTGTTCGCTTGCTGACATCAGCACCATGTCGTCCCTGGCAATTGCCGCCATGGCAATTGCCCTGCCCATTCGGCCTGACACACCTGCAACGCCAATTCTCATCGGTTCCATGGCATTTCTCCTGCTTGATCGGTCCCGCTCATTCCGGGAATTTCCTGTCGCATTCGGGCAGGCATACAGCACATGCTGGCAGGCCCGACCCCTTCCCGAAGAATTGCATCCTGCTCCGGGACGAATGGAAGCTCAATTCGATGCCCTTCCTCACTTCAGATACTGTCCTGCGCAACCATCTCCAAGCTTTGTGTTCTGGTCAGTGAAACCGGGCTTCATGGTTGGTAGCCACCAGTTCCACATCACTCTCCAGGGGCGGGCACGACATGAATGCCCCTGGATCTCGAACGCAGCCCCATATCCTGCACAAGCACCACATCTCCTTCAGCTCCGACGACGCCGCGAGTTCATTTCGGGAAATGCGGAAAGGGGTCCATTCCCGGCCATTGGTGGTCCTGACCTCGATCAGCCATGTGCGGCCATCGTATCCAAGCCCGGAGATGTCGCGGCCCTCGCCGGACACCCATCCTGCCTGGCTTGCAAGGTCCATTCGGCCACTCTCCGCCATGGCCCTGCACTCATGCGCCGACACGATCTCTTCCCTGGCGTGCCCGGGTATCCTGTTCCTTTCATCCCTTTCGGCAACATCGTGTCCTTGTGCAATCTTCTGGATCCGTTTCGAATTCTGCGTCCCGCGGCTTTTTCGCTGCAGCGGTGAAGGACCAAATTCCGGCATGACCGGCTGGCCGCCCATGGTCGACAATCTCCCGGGATCAGGGAGGTCCCGGCGGGTCTGCAGCTGCCGCACCACGATCTCGAGCAACGATGCCTGGAAGTTGCCGGCCGGTCTGTATCCACCGATCCAAGGATGGCCCAACCCACACGGAATGGCACTGATACTGTGATGCCTGAATTCGATGGCCGCGAGCGACCGATCGATACTGTCCCGGAGTTGCCGGTTTCTCGATGCCCTGTTGCAGCGAGCTCCGACAAGTTCGGATTTCAACATGGTCTGATAGTCTGCAACAACCAGACCGTTTTCCTCATCTGTCCAGGGAGGCGAGACCATGGCGGACTGGCTATCACTGACCGTGATGCAAGTCGATATCCGAAGGCTGCCTACAATGACTGCAGCGCAGTCACTTGCAGGGATTGCAGATCGGGCCATCCGGCTCCGGGTTTCCGCAGCCGGGAGGTATCAACCGACCGATGTGGTTTGCATGCCGGCCGCGGTTTCGACTCAACCGAGGTCTCTTCTGTCATCCTGACGCAGGCCTGCATCTCCGGCCTGTCCAGCGATGTGCCCTATGCCAGATTCCGATTGCCCGAAGGCAGCATGGTTGGCGGCAGATATCACGGGTGCGGATCCGGCCCGCCTCAGGGACAGCGGCCGCGCCTGGCCTCGGCCCGTGCAACGGAGAATGATCTTCGATGATGCGGGATCACCGATGGACTCACCAGCCGGTTCTCCAAATGTATTTCGCTCCGGATCTTGCTGCGGCGGCTCGCCAGGGCCTGACCAGGCCGCGTCGACGGGCGGGCCTTCGCATTGTGTCCCGGCAGCCACCTGCGTCCACCAGCCGGTCTGCAGTCAAGGGGCGTGTAGCGGGGTTCGGAATCCTTCCGCGATTGCGATCTCCGATCGGGCCGGGGCCGCTGCCTGTGCAACATGATGGCTCGGCCCTGCTTGGTCCGACATGATCATGTTCGAAGACCACTCCGCCGATGGCTCGGCTAACGGGAGATGCCGCACGGCCCCCCCCCGGCCCTATCAACAACACACACCTGACTCCGGGCTGATTCCACGCGATCTGCCCGGCCATGCAGATCGGCATGCGACAGGTCCCGGCAGGGACGTCGGAGTGGCTCGCCGCCGCCTGCAAGGACGGGAATCCGAGCCGGACGGCTGGTCCGGGCCCACCGGCAGGCCGTGCCTGTCCTCGGCCCGCAAGCTCCTGCCGGCACCGGCCGGGAATCTGGGCGTGGCTCTTCCCGGGGCCGAAGCACTGGCGCTTGCCCCGCATGGACGCCCGCCATCGGACTTCCCCGACAATCCGGTCTCGTGCCCGCTTCGCGAGCTCGGCCCGCTGTCGCTCGAGCCGGTGACGCAGCCGGCGGCGCGTCGCCGCCGGGAGGCGATGATCGAGACCTGCCATCCGCAAGGCCGGCGCCGGCCGCCGGGTGGACAGCTCCGCTACCGGATCCGCTCGGCGCAGCACGGGATCCCGGGCGGCATCGGCTTTGCCGCCGCCGGCATCCAGCTTGGCCCGCGCGATGCGATGATCGGCTGGTCGGCCGATGCCCGCATGAACGATATCGGCCAGGTGGCATGCAACAACCGCTTCCTGGTGCTGCCGTCGGTGCGCGTGCACGGGCTGGCCTCGCGGGTGCTGCGGCTGGCCTGCGCGCGGATTGCCGATGACTGGTCGGAGGCTTGCGGTGTGCGTCCGGTGCCGGTGCAGAGCTTCACCGGGCCGCAGCAATCCGGGTTGAGCTACCGGGCCGCCGGCTGGAAGTGCTGCCCGCAACCGACATCGGGGCGCCGTTCGGGGGTGCGAAGGGCGGTCCGGCTGCGGCCGCTGGTGGAAGGCTGGAGAGATGCCCTGTGCCAGGAGAAGCAGCGGTCTCCCGGCTGGTCCGGATCGATGTATTGCACCGGGGGACGGGCGCATCCGGCGGCGGATCGCCGGGATGGGCGGTGCCCGGATACGGCATCCCGGCAGGCATCTGCCGGCGATCTTCCCCGGAAGGGCAGAGCAGACGGCAGCCTGGCGGCTCCTGTCCGATGACGCGGCGGGAATGGAACACATGCCGGAGTCGCATTTCGAGCAGACGGTGGAGCGGTGCGCCGCCGAGCGGCTGGTGCTGGCCATGCAGGACACGACAACGCTGAACCATGACGGGCTTGCCGCCACCTCCGGCCTCGATGGTCCTGGCGGCGGTGGCAAGGGCAGCAAGGGCATCCTCGCCCATCTCGGCGTGGCGGTGAACGCGGCCGGCCGGCCGCTGGGCATGTACATGGCCGATGCCGGCTTCCGCCAGCAGGAGGAGACGGACAGCAGCCGCCGGGTGGACGGGCCGGGCCGGGCCCGGCAGCTGGCAATCGCCTGCCCCGGGACCCGGGTGGTGACGGTGTGCGACCGCGAGGGTGATTTCCGGAGGCTGATCGCCAGGGCGCGGGAGACCGGGGCGGCGCTCCTGGTCCGGGCCTCCCGGGGGACACGGCGCCGGGTGGCGGCAGGTCCGGGCGAGAGCACCGATCTCTTCAGCCATGTGCTGGAGACGGAGACGCCGGGCAGGCGGAAGATCGAGATTCCTGCCTGCGCCGGCCCGAGGCGCCGGCGCGCCCGCACCGCGAGGCCGGCATTGCGATGCACCGGGGTGGAACTCCTGCCCCCGAAGGACCGGCCCGCCGAGGCGCCGCTGCGCATGATCGCGGTCTCGGCCCGCGAGGAGGACCGGCCCCGCCGGGCAGGGACGGGAAGGCGGAAGGCGCCGCTCGACTGGATGCTGCTGACCACCGAAGGCCAGGCCGATCTCGAGACCGCGCGCATGGCGGTGCGCTGGCGGATCGAGCGGTTCTTCCACGCGCTGAAGGTCGGCACCCGCATCGAGGACCGGAAGCTCGATACGGCCGCCGATCCCGGGAAGTGCCTGGCCTTCGACGCCATCACCGCCTTCCGGGTCCGGGATTTGTCGGTCCTGGCCCGCGAGCGGCCGGACGATCCGGCTGGCACGCATGTCACCGACGACGACATCACCGCACTCTGTGCGCTGGCCTCCCACCATGGATTCAAAATCCCCCGGGGACCGCCGGAGATGACCATTGCCGAATTCGTGGTGCTGACCGGCGGCCTGGCCGGCTTCCATCCCTCGAAGCGCCAGCCACTGCCCGGCACGCGGAAGCTCCGGGAGGGGGTGAAGTTCCTGTCCCGTGCCGTCATCACCATCCAGGCCATGCAGGAATGGGGCGGGAGGGTCGAAAGGAGATAGACACGGAGTCAAGTGTGATGGGTTGATAGGTTCCCGGTGGGCGGCTTTGCCGGTTTGGGCATTGTGTCGAAGCCGGTGTTCAACTCGCACTCGCAGATGAACGAACGGGGACTGGGTGCGTTCGCGGTCGACGATCCGTCGATGGTCCCGCGTCTCATGACCGGAGGCTCGATCAGGCACGACAAGGCCGACCAACTGCTCTGCTACATGAACGAGTCGGCGATCGGCCCCGGTGTCGTCAGCGAGGTCGAGGCGTTCCTGTCCGAAAGCGGAATAGTGCACCGCAGGTTCGGCTCCCTTGCCGGCGGGGACCCCTTGTTCGTCAGAAGGCTCAGGACGGGGCCGGCACCCCAGCTTTCCATCGTCGAGCAGGTGCAGGCATGGATGCGCGCCAACAGGAGCGCGTTTGAGCACACGCCTGGCGCACAGGATCAGGGCAACGCCGAGCAGTCATCGCCCGATCTGCCGGGCGTCAATCAGGATGACAGGGGTGCCGGGGGGCGGCAGGCGGTAACGGAGGGAGGGCACAGCCCGACCGGAGTTACCGCCTGCCGCTGCGGATTTCTCCCCCCTTGCCGGCACCTCACCTGATGTCCGCGGCCGTTCGGACACTGTTCTGCAAGACCCAATTGGGCGAGGTGAGCGGAATGCCCGGACGCCATGTTGCAGATCATCAGGTGAGGCTCTTCATGGAATACGGCAGAACCCGTTCGGTGGAAACCGCGTCGGCAAAGGCCGGCATCGCGCAGCCACCGGCACCCGCATCAAGCGGGACCCGGTGCTTCCGTCGCACAGCAGGACCCCGCGGGGCCGGCGAAGGCCGGACCCGCTGGCCGGGGTCCGGGAGCAGGAGGTGGCGGCGATGCTCGAGGATTGCCCGGGCCTGCGCCCGGTCGGCGTCCTCGAGGAGTTGCGGCGCCGCCATCCGGAGCAGGGTCCGGATGTCCGGCGCACCCCGGAGCGGCGGATCGGCGACCGGAAGGCGCAGCACGGCCCCGGGAAGGAGGCCATGTTCCGGCAGAGGCACGAACCGGGCCGGATGGCCCTGTCGGACTTCACCCATCCGAAGGGACTCGGCATCACCATTGCCGGGCAGAAGCCCGGGCACATGCCCTGTCACTTCCGGCTGCCCTGGTCCGGCTTCCGGCATGTCGAGCAGGTCTCGGCGGCGAGAGCTTCACGGCGCTGGCCGAGGGCCTGCAGGCGGCGCTCCGGCAGCCGGGCGGGGCCCCGAAGGAGCACCGGGCAGGCTACCTGCCTGCAGGCTTCCGCAATCATCGCAAGGAGGATGCCGAGGACATGACCGAACGCTGTCGCCTGCTTTGCCGGCATTACCGGATGAAGCCGTCCCCGGGCAGCCGCGGCGTGGCCCATGAGAATGGTGCGATCGAAAGCGCACACGGCCATCCCGGGCGGGAGATCAATGATGCGCTGGCGCTCAGGGGATCGAGGGAGTTTGCCGATGAAGGCGAATACCGCAGCTTCATCGCCGGCATCAGTGGGCGCTGCAATGCCCATCGTGCCAAACGGATCAACACCGAACGGGCACTGCTCGAACCCCTGCCGAACATGCGCACCACCGATCACGGGGAGGCCGGCACCGCCGTCACCACCTCGAGCGGCTTCATCCTCGAGCGCGTGTTCTGCACCGTGCCCTCCCGGCTGATCGGCCACCTTCCCGGCATGCGCATCCATGATGACCGGCCGGAGCCCTGTCCGGGCACCGTCCATCAGCCGGCCCTGCCCCGGAAGCGCAAGGGCTCGCCTGCGAAGGCGGTGCATGTGGTCGATCATCGCCATGTCATCCACTCGCCGAAGACCGGGCCGATGGCGCTCATGAACCTGGTCTATGGCGGCGAGCTCTTCCCGCGTGAAGCCTGCCGGCGCGGCTTCGAGGCGGCGCCGGAGAGAGAGGGCGAGCGTACCGCCTGCCTGCAGGCGGTGAAGCTTCTTGCGCCGGCCCATGAGGAGAATTGCGAGGCGGCGCCGGCGGCAGGACCTGCGCCTGCCTGCAGGAAGGAAGGCTGCCGGAGGCGGGTCGCCTGCGGGCCCGGTCTGCACCGGATGCCGCCGCCATGCCATTCGTCAGCGTCACCAGGGCGGTGCTCCCGGGCCATGGCGATCTCCCGGTCATGGCCGCGGCGTCATGAGCCGCACCGATGACGGTGCCGGCCTGGAGCCGATGCTCACCGAGCTGCGCCTGCCGGTCATGCGGGAGCCGTGGAAGGATCTTGCCGCCAGCTCCGACAGGGAGGGCCGGCCGGCCGCTTGCCTGCGCGGCCCTGGCCGGGCACGGGATTGCCGGGCGCCGGCGGCGGCGGAGCCGGCGCCATCCGGGCGAGGCCAGGCTCCTGCCGGGCAAGAGCCTGGCCGGCTTCGACTTCGGTGTGGTGCCGACGATCCCGAAGGCGCAGGTGATGGCCCGGGGTGCCTCATGTGTTAATCCACCTGCAATATTGACCCACTTCGGGAAGAATCCTCTTCCAAAATTGACCCACCTTCCCGGAAGCAGATCGTTCATTCCTGCGACCGTTTTACGGATTGCGGGAGAATCAGAGGATGCTGGTAGTGGAGACAATTGCAAAGATTCGCAGGAAACATCTTGGCGACAAGAAGTCGATCCGTGCGATTGCCCGGGAGCTCGGCATATCCCGCAACACCGTTCGCAAGGTGGTGCGCGGTGGAGCGACGGCGCATCATTATGACCGGTCGGACAGGCAGCCCCGGCCGAAGCTGGACGGCTTCACCCACGCCCTCGAGGCCGAACTGGAGGCCAACGGGAAGCGGACGAGACGCGACAGGCTGACGCTCACGGCGATTTGGCGCAAGCTCTGCAATGAGGGTTGCGAGGCCGGCTACGAGGCGGTGCGTCGTTATGCCCGGAAGTGGGCGGCGCAGCAGGGCGGCGGCGTTGCGGGTGCGTATGTGCCGCTGGAGTTCGATCCCGGCGAGCCTGTCAGTTCGACTGGAGCCACGAGACGGTGCTACTGGACGGCAGGCCGGTGACGGTCAAGGCCGCGCAGTTCACCCTGTGTCGAGCCGCATGCCGTTCATCCGCTGCTATCCCCGGGAGACCCAGGAGATGGTGTTCGATGCCCATGACCGGGCCTTTGTCTCGTTTGACGGCTCCTGCGGTCGTGGAATCTACGACAACATGACGACGGCGGTGGAGCGGGTCCTCCTGGGCCGGGACCGCAAGATCAATCCCCGCTTCTCGGAACTGTGCGGGCACTACCTGGTCGATCCGGTGTTCTGCACCCGCGGGGCGGGTTGGGAGAAGGGCCGGGTGGAGAGCCAGATCAAGTCCATGCGCGGATTGCTGTTCAAGCCGCGCCTCGAGGCCGAGACCATGGACGAACTCAACGCCGTGCTGGCCGAGCGGTGCCGCAGGCATGTCCTGCGGCACCGGCATCCGGACTTCCCCGAGCGGACGATCTTCGAGGTGTTTGCCGGCGAGGAGCAGCGTTGCCTGGTGCCGGGGACAGAACCGTTCCGCGGCCATGCTTCACGCCAGGCCACGGCCTCCAAGACCTGCCTGGTCCACTTCGACAACAACAAATACTCGGTCGAGGCGCGTGCCGCCGGCAGGCCGGTGGAACTGCGCGCCCTGGCCGATCGTGTCGAGATCCGTCTCGGCGGCGAGATCGTCGGCAGCCATGTCCGCGAGTTCGGGCGAGGCCGGGCGATCTATGACGTCAGCCACTACATCCCCATACCGGCGCGCAAGCCCGGGGCGATCCGCAATGGCGCGCCGTTCCGGGCCAGGCATCTGCCGGCACCGCTGGCGGCGGTGCGCGAGCGCCTGGAGACAGGCAAGGATGGCGGCGAGCAGATGGTGCGCATTCTCCTCGGTGCCCGCGATCACGGTCTCGAGGCGATCTCCGACGCCTGTGCCGAGGCGCTGGCGGCCGGCATCTGCAATGCCGATCTCATCCTCGACATCGCCGCCCGGCGCTGCCAGCCCGGGCCGCCGCCGCAGGTTCCGATACCGGCGGGGCTGGAGCCCGGCGACCCGCCGGCCGCCGACCCCGCACGCCATGACCGGCTGCTTGCCGGGAGGCAGGACCGATGAAACGAAGTGAACTGATGGTGCTGATGAGCGAGCTGGGATTGCGCGGCATGAAGGCGGCCCGGGACGAGACCCTGGCCGCCGAGAACAGGCGCAAGGGCGGGCCGGCCTGGGTTCTGGGCCGGCTCCTGCAGGCCGAGCTGGCCGACAAGAAGGCAAGATCGATCAAGTACCAGATGACCATCGCCAGGCTGCCCCATGCCAGGGAGGTGGACGAGTTCGACTTCTCGGCCAGCCCGGTGGCCGAGGAGATGGTGCGCCGCATGGCGGATGGCTCCTTCATCGAGGCCGAGCGCAATCTCGTATTCGTGGGTGGAACCGGCACCGGCAAGACCCATCTTGCCGTGGCCATTGCCCGCTCCTGCATCCGGGGCGGTGCCCGCGGCCGCTTCTTCAACATCATCGAGCTGGCCAACCTGCTCGAGCGGGAGTTCCAGGACGGCCGCCAGGGGCGCCTCGCCGATGCCCTGCGGCGGCGCGACTTCGTGATCATCGACGAGCTTGGCTATTTGCCGGTCTCGCGCGATGGCGGCAATCTCCTCTTCCACCTCTTGTCCAGCCTCCATGAGTGGACGCCGGTGATCATCACCACCAACCTGCAGTTCGGCGAATGGGCCAGCGTCTTCAATGATGCCAAGATGACCACCGCCCTGCTGGACCGGCTGACCCATCATTGCGACATCCTCGAGACCGGCAATGACAGCCACCGCCTCAGGAGCCGAGATTGATGACTGCCGTCAGATGTGCTGCTGCAGGAGAGCGTTCCAGTCCTCGCCTCCGGACGGACGGGCACGGCTGACCCGTCTGTCGGATACGATGAGCGCCCCGGCGGCGGCATCGCCGGGCCCGTCGGCGTCGAAGCCGCAGATGACGAATGCCAGGTCGAATTCGCCAAGCCAGTCCGGAAGACGGCGGCAGGTGCCGGCCACCGACGCGTAGATCATCACCGCCGCCCCGCCGGCACCGAGAGCGCATGCCGAGAGGGCATCGATGGCGCTCTCGGCCAGGAAGACACCGGCTGGCACTCCGGCGTCCCCGCTACCGAACCAGAAGCCGCCGAGCGCCTTCCGGGAGCCCGGTACCATGCCCCGGAAGCGGGAGCCATCGGCAAACCGGCGGACACCGACAAGCTCGGCGCCGGTGATCTGACCCCGGGCATCCCGGCAGGCAAACACCGCATTGAGCCGCGCATCGGCCCACAAGAGCCCGGCCCTCTTGAGATCGTCCAGCCGGGCCGCATCGAGGCCGCGCTCGCCGGTCAGGTATGCCCGGACCCCGTCCCGGCTGTCCTCGCAGGGCGGCGGCATCGCCAGTGCCCGGGGCCGCACCGGAACCGGCGGCCTGGCGGTCCCCGGAGGCGATGGCCGTCCGGCCAGCCAGTTGATTGCCTCGAGCGGAGTGCAGCCGAGGCCATGGATGACCGGGCCTGCTGCCCCGCCACCGCCGCACCCGGCGATGTGGTCGTAGTATTTGGGCCCGCTGATGCTGAGCACCGAGCCTGGACGCTTCCAGCGGCAGCGGTCGGTCCTGTCCTGTGCATAGCCCAGCAGCGGCGCCACCTCGGTCAGAGGCCTGGACCTCACCTCGTCAGCCAGCCGCCGAAATCCGTGATCCGACTTCCTTTCCATCTTTCCTTCTCCCGAAAACGCCGCCCGCCGGGCGGACTACCGGGAAAAGGCTACCGGGAAGGAAAGACGGAACAAGACGGGTCAATATTGGAGGAGGAAGGTGGGTCAGTTCTCGGCCAGTATTGACAGCCTCATGCCTGCTGTTTGGCCCGCCGGGGACCGATTCATGATGCACACCTCGCTACGTTGTTGTTAATGCACGATATTGTTTGCCGAGCCTGCGGGTAACGGGCCGTTCTCGTCCTCGATGCCGTCAAACAGCGATGGCTGGTCCGGGCAGGGCTTCCTGCCGACATCCGGATTGGCCGGATCGGCGCCGGATATCACCCATGGCGCACCCTTGCAGACCTGCCGGGCGGGAAGCACCTGGTCCCGGATCAACCGGCGAATGACAGGCTGGCCGACACCGAGAGCCTCGGCGGCCTCCGGCAGGATCATCTCGTCTCTCTCCTGCCGCTCTCCCTGGCGATGGACCGGGATCCTGCGCCAGGACCGGAAGGCGCGGACATTCGCCTCTTTCCAGCCATTCCCCTTTCCTGTCTTGCGGCCAAGGCGGTTCAGCAGGCCGGCAATTGCCCGGTCCGGCATCAGCCGGGCCAGCTGCGAAACGATCTCTTCGGTCTCGGCGTCGCTCGAGTAGCGGTGCTGTCCGGTCCTGTTCCTGCGGATGCCGATCGCGGTGTGGTCGCCGCCCTGCCGGTGAATCAGCAACCGGACACGGGAGCCCTCGACCGATGCCGCGACTTCCACGAGGGCCGCCCGCAGGATGCGCTTGCGGATCTCGGGGCTCACCTTCACATCGGTCCGGGCCCGCTCCGGATCGGTCCCGAGCGCCAGGCAGGCCTCCCGTTCCTGCATCGACATCCCGCGGCTCTCCTGCATGGCGTGCACAGACGCCAGTGTCGCCTCGATCTCGCTGACCGCGATCAGCCGTTCATTCCATCTGCGCTCGAGTTCGCCGGCAACCTGCCGGTTCCGGGCATCGACCGAATCATGCCGGCGCCAGGCGCGGTCTGCCTCGTAACGGGCACGCTCGAGGGCCAGTTCGGTTTGCCGGACCGTCTCCGATGTCTCCTGCTCGCCCTCCTCGATGGCCCCGAGTGACGCCTCGATGCCGATCGGCTGCAGAACCCGCACGATCTCGCCGCCAATCGCTTCGTCAGCCAACCGGCCACCAAAGGAGATGCACTTTGCCTCGCCGTGGTCGAGAAGGCCGCCCCGGCAATCATGGCGAAGGACATCGGACCGGGTGCCGGTACAGGCGACCCGGATCCGCTGGCCGCAATGCCCGCAGCGCAGCAGCCCGGCAAGCAGTGCCTTGCCACTGCGGACCGCCGCTCGGGCAGAACTTCGATGCATTGTTCGAGATCACGCGCCGGTTCGCCTCGTATTCGTCCCGGGTGATGCAGCCCTCATGATTGTCCCTCTTCAAGACCTGCCACTCGTCCCGGGCCGGATGGTGTCCGCGGCTCACATGCTTGCGCCCGTCGCGGATGCCGGTGCGGCTGCTTCGGCGGCCAAGGACATGGGCGCCGGCATGGACCGGGTTGGTCGGGATGCCGTGGACCCGGCTGCAGCCCGGCAGGCTCCAGCGTATCCGCTCATGCCCCGGCAGCGCCGATGGCAACTCGATGCCTTCCTGGCGCAGCCGGAGATGAAGCCGGCGCACGCTCTGCAACTGCCTGAACCTGCGCAGCACCGGCGACACCGCTTCCCTCACCCGCAGGTCAGGATCCATCTCGATGCCGTCCCTGCCCACCCTGCGGTAGCCGGCCGCAACGAACAGGTAGAGCTCGCCTCTCGCGGCCTTGCGCCGGATACCTTCCTCCGAGCGCTTGCGGATGTTCGAGGCCTCGAGTTCCGACATGGCCCCATGCATGCCCAGGAGCATCCTGTCCGTCGGCAGGCGGGGATCACAGACCGTATTCTCGTCGGCAAGCAGGCAGCCGAGCAGGCCGCGGAACTCGATCAGCGCATGCCACTCGCGGCCATTCCTTGCCAGCCGCGACGCATCCACCGCCAGGATCATGCCGACCTCGCCCCGGCAGACCGCAGCCGGCATGCGATCGAAACCGGCCCGCACGGTGCCGCCGCCGGAGCGCCGGGATCGTCGTCGATCACGGTCACCTCCGGCCAGCCAGGCCCGGCGGCCCGCAGCTTCAGATCATATTGCCGGTTCCGGCTCCCGGAATTGGTGCGGACCTGGTGCATGGTCGATTGCCGGACATGGACGATCGCCGAACGGGACAGGTGTTCAGGCGTGATCCGGTTCATGACCCTCTCCCTTGCCTGTCGCCGCCTGCCGGAGCAGCCTGGCCAGCAGCAGCACCGGTTCCTGCCGTCTTTCCTCCTCCAGAACCCGGTCCGGCCCGTCCGGGTCGAACAGTTCCCTCTGCCGGATCCTTCCTGGTTGCTTCATGCCGAATCCCTCCGTAGGCCGTTGCCGATTGCAGGACGTTATCGACAACCCTGCGCAGTTCCGACAGGGCCCCTCTCGCAAGCCTCGGCGTGGTCCGGACTGCAAGCATCCGGGCTTCCGGCCGACTCATCCATTCGCCGATGGTCAACGGGCGCCCGTCAGGCAGCCGGACGCAGAGATTGACCCCGCCCGGAGAAGGACGGCAGGAGATCAGCTCGACCTGCGCGTCGAAATACGGGTGGAAACGATAGTGGATCGTCAGCCGGACAGGCCGGCAATGGGCATTGTAACGCTGCCTCGCCGGGCACCGGCAAGAGCCATCCTGCCGGTGCGATCGGACTGGCCGGCTACCGGGTGCCCTGCTGCCGGACCACCGACCTGGTGCAGCGGCTGCAGGCGGCGCGGAAGGAGCCGGCACCGGAGGCGGCACTGGCGCCGGCAGGCCGGGTTCACCTGCCGATCCTCGATGATCCTGCCCATGTCGGCAAGGATCAGGTGCTCTTCGAGCTCATCCCGGCCCGCCACGAGCGGCGCTCGCTGCCGATCACCGCGGGTCGGCCCTTCCCGGAACGGGACCGGATCCTTCCGGACCGGACCATGGCGGTGGCGGCGGCAGGCCGCCCGGTGCACCGGGCGGTGATTCCCGGGATGAATGTCGGGAGCTGTCGCCGGCGCGGCGCATTCGAGACCCGCAAACGCCGGCGGCCGGCGCGCCGGGCCACGCAGAAGAACACGCCGACCGGACGGGCCGGAACATCCCGGGACATGCGGCCCGCGGCGCCTCCGGCCCCGCGGGCCGCAGCCGTTTCCGGGCTTCGGTCGAAAAAGCGCTTGCAATCGACGGGAGATCAGGAAAACATCCGCCTTGTCGCGGCGTCAGACTGTCATCCTGATTGACGTGCGGTTCTCATTCAGATTGTCGCCCTACAATCCCGATCGCTCCTCCGACCCGGATCGTCACGAGGAACCCGCCGAGGCGCCGGCGGACCCCTCTTCGTCCGACGACACCCGTCCCCGCGGGACAACGGTTCATACGAAGGACGGTCCCCGGGTGATCCTGACGACCCGCGAGGTCGCGGCCCTGCTTGCGCTCTCGCCCGGCATGCTACAGCGATATCGGGTGAAAGGCGGAGGACCGCTCTACCTCCAGTTCGGGACGGCCGTCCGGTATGCGCGCCTGGATCTGCCGGAGTGGGTGCTGACGATGCGGCGGGACGGGCCGCCGGAGGAGTAAGCCGACACCCCCAAAGGAGCAGGGTCGGAATTTCGATCCGGTCCTGACCGCACTATGTATACGGGTGCCTGCTCTATCGGTCCGTCTTCCCGGCATCCAGGCCGCGATGCTCCCGAACATGTCGGATCTTCCACGCAAGCATCGGCATGGCCTCGATTCGGACACCGATCTCCGGTGCGACGTCCAGCAGGGTCGCATCGATCTCGCCACGATCGAGCACACCGTCGAGAAAGGCCCGCTCGTTCGCGGTCAAATCGAACAGGAAAGCGAATCTTTCGCGACAGAGCGCAACGGTCTCGTTAATCCACGCGTCGACCTCTCCCCTGGTGGCAAGATTGTCGCGCGGCAGACAGATGGCGAGCTTCTGGCGAATTTCGCGGGGATCGCCCTCGATGGCGTCGATCGACATGGTACGCCAGTCGCGTCGCCCGCTGGCGCCCAGGGCCAGCACACCAACCTTGATCCGGTCCCAGTCAAGCCCGTCGATGGACAGGATCCGCCGCGCGTCGAAGAGATCACGGGCCGCATGCCGATCGACAAGTGCCACAAGCTTGCCGGCAATGATTTCGTGGAGGTCGAGGACGAGAACGTCTTTCGCCCGCATGCGGCCCAGGGAAAGAGACTCCATGCGCGCCATGCCGAACAACGGCTGACGCGCCATGTAGTTGACGTCGACCTCCAACGTGGCGTTGCCACCGAGTGCCGAGGCGTAGCGCGCCAGCCACTTGCCGCCGGCATGCTCGTCGGGCCTGCGGCGAATGCCGTGTCCCTGGGAAGCGAGGAGACGGTCGAGCGCGGCGTCGACGTCGGGGCGTTCGGCTTCCATAGCTGCCCGGTCGAGCGCTCCGACATAGTTCAGGTCAATATCGACCGAGAGCCGGTCGAGACCGAGGTGGAAGAGGTTGAGCGCCGTGCCGCCCTTGAGCACGAGACGGTCCGCCAGAACCCGATCCCGCGCGATCTCCTGCAACAGGTCCAGAAGCCGCAACACCTTCTCCAGCGTGCCGGCCTGGTGGCCGGTCTCGTCGGCGAGACGCTGCAGAGTCTGGGCGGACGGCGCCGCCATCTACAGGCCCTCGAAGCGGCGTTCGAGGACATCGACGGGGAGAATGACGTTCCAGTCCCTAGCCGTCTTTCCTTCGCCCGACCTGGTGCCAAGAACATAGCGGGGCTGAGTCGGCATGAGCGTGCGAAGCGCCACGAGCGCGGCATCCGAAACGCCCAGTCGCTTCTGCTCGCGCTCCAGCCAGAAGCCCACGGCGCCGGCGGCCGTGGCCTTGCCGAGCGCGCGCACGTACCGGACCAGCGCCAGGGCATCGATCCGCACCACCAGATCCAGGGAGTTGAAGAGTTCCTCCGCGCGCCCGGCCAGATCGTAGCGGTCGAACAGATCGGCGATCGTCCGCTCGATCGTCGTCACCCGGACCTCCTGCCCCATGCGGTCGACCGCCATGACGCCATCCGGGGGTGCGAAGCTGCGCGGCGGCCTGACGAACCGGCAGGCGAAACCGGCCGCCGCGAACAGGCCGGGCTCGCCCTCCGCGATGACCTGCACGTCATGCCCCTCCGTATAGGCGTAGCCGTGCAGTTCGAGGGCCGAGTGGTAGGCGATCGTGCCGCCATGGCGCAGACGGGAGGCGGCCAGGAGGCGGTCGACCGACCATGTCGCAGCGTCGGCATGCTTGGGCACCGAGGCGAAGACGCCACGGGCGATGCGCCGGATATTGCCAGCCTGGAGATGCTGGGCGAGCATCGTCGTGACGACCTTGTCATCTGGTCGCCGACCAACCGCCGCGGCGTATTCGGCCCGCCGGAAGACCGGGTTGGCGCTGAAGAAGGGCGCGGAGAGGAGTCGGGGCATGACGGTTCGGGAAACTATTCCATATATTCTATAATAACCATATATGAACTATATTCTCAGGCGTCAATTATGAAGTCATCCGCATCGACTACGTTCTCTCCTGCTCGATCTCCATCTGATGCGCTGGACCGAAAGGCGGCTTCGGCAAGGAAAACATCATGCCCCGCCAACTCCGGCGGCGGCGTGTCCGCGCGGGAGCCTGGGGATTCACGCATTAGGGCCTGTTGACAATCATGCTGCCGCAACCACGCCACTGACGAGATGAATCGCCGCCGCGAAACTGGCGTCGGTCTTGTCGTAGCGGGTGGCGATCGCCCGGAACTCCTTGATTCTTGCGAAGAAGTTCTCGATCCGGTGGCGCCATTTGTACATCTCCCGGTCATGATGCCGGGGCATTGTCCGGTTCCGTCTCGGGGGAATCACCGCCATCGCTCCGATCGCCTCGATTTCTGCCAGCAGCCAGTCGGCATCGAATGCCCTGTCGCCGATGAGGGCCCCGTAGCGGAGATCGTCGACAAGTTCCGGCACGCCGGCCAGGTCATGGGCCTGGCCGGGAAGGATCACGAACCGCACGAGACAGCCAAGTGCATCCACGATTGCCACGATCTTGCTGGTCAGGCCACCCCGGGAGCGTCCGATACCCTGCCTCGAGGTCCCCCTTTTGCGCCGGCCGCCTTCTGGTGCGCCTGGACGATGGTGCCGTCCACGAAGATGTATTCGAGGTCGAACTCATCCGGGGGCTCGTTGAATACGGTCTCGAAAATGCCCGAAAGGGCCCATCTGCGGAAGCGCTTGAACACGCTGTTCCAGTTGCCGAAATGCTCCGGAAGGTCGCGCCAGGGCGATCCGGTGCGGATCCGCCAGAGTGCCGCCTCGAGAAACATCCTGCCCACTGCCGCGGTGACGCCGGGGTCGGTCGCCTTGCCGGGCAGCATGGGGCGGGTCCGCGCCCACATGGCGCCCGCAAGCACCGTCCTGTCTGCATTCATCCGTCATTTTCCTCACCTGCTCGTGCCGCCATTCCGACGTGCGTTGCAGGGAAAATGGCACCTGCGCGGCTGATTGGCAACTCGATTGTCAACAGGCCCTAGTGCATTCAGCCGCTTCCGTGTAGTTTGTCCGCCACCGGGATAAACCCCCTCGTTTCACGCCGTTTGACAAACATCGCCACGGTCCTCTCCGATTTCGAACACTAATCGGAACTTCCACGGCAACAAAAGAAGGAATCCAGGTCCATCCTGCTGATTTGCAGGGGTTTTTGGCCCGTCAGCCGCTGATCTGACCTGCCTGCGCATCGGGAACGGTCCGTGCCGGTCTGATGCCAGGCAGCGCCAGTGCCCTGGCCTGCAGCTGCGTCGGTCTGGCCAATAGCGGGAAGGCATGCTCCGGACAGCCCGGCAGGCTCACCTCGTTCAGCGTCAGCGTCGCCAGATCATCGAGCAAGGTACGGAAGCCGTGCACCGGCAGACCATCGGCGGTGCATTTGCTGCCGGCCCTGGATTTCGCACTCGCCGAGACCCCGGCCTTTTCCACCGGCGAGGCCCGCCCTTCCCTTGCCCCTTCCCGGTCATCATCCTCGAAGAGGAGAGGTGCCAGACACCTTCGCATCTGCCAGCGGGCATGCAGGGCCAGCATGCACAGGAACACATGGGCCCGGACATGGGTCGCGGCATGGACATGGACCGGACGGATCCCGGGATCGGACCTGGCGTTGCGGAAGTTCCGCTCCACCATCGAGAGAGACTTGCATGCCTCCACCGCTGCTTCGGCGGCGATGGCCCCGGGCCCGAGGCTGGTCCGCATGACGTGGATGCCGTCGAGCCGGGCCTCGGCGAGGGTCCGCTCCTGGCTCCTGGCCCACTCCATGCCGTCATCGGTGACCGTGACGTCGAAATGCTTCTCGACCTTGCGCCGGCCCACCTTCCGCCCGATCGCCTTCCAGGTCCGGTCCCGGTTCACCGCACCCGGCTTGCCTTTCGCATGGGCAGCAGCGATACCGGAAAGCACCTCTTCGGTGGCCACAAGGAGTTCCTCCCGCTTGCGCCGCCGCTCTGCCCCGAGACGCGGGTTCAGGCACACCATCAGCCGCTCGCCCGGATGCTCCGGTCCGGTGATCCCGGCCACCGCACCGTCCACCAGCTCCTCCGGCACCAGCGGTGGTATCCCTTCCGCCGATTTCAGCAGCTGGCGGATGTCACCGGTGGTGAGTGCCGAGAGCCGGTCGAGGCCGACCGGCGCCGGATCCTCCCGGATGCGGGCGGTGGTGAGCATGCTCCGGTCACCGATGAGGGCAATGCGCTTGATGCCGAAACGTTCCCGGATCTTCTCCACCTGGCCGGCCACCGTGGCCGGATCGGCGGTATTGCCCGAAAACACCTCCACCGCCACCGGGCAGCCTTCCTCCGAACAGAGCAGGCCGCAGGTGATCTGCTTCTTGCCCTTCTTGCCGTCCCGGCTGTGGCCGAAAGCCGCCAGCGGGCATTGCTTTCCCTCAAGGTAGCTTGACGAGACGTCATGGAGGATGAGCGTCCCTCCCCTCGGATGCCGACCCGCCAGGCTCTTCTCGATCCGGCGCTGGCGGGAGAGCAGCCAGTCCGGCATCTCCGGCATCTCGCCTCCGCTCACCTCCCCGAGACCGAGGAGGGACCCCAGGGAGCTGCCGGCAGTCTCGGGCGAGAGCTGCCGGGCGGTGGCCGGCCTGGAATCCGGGGAAATGATCCTCGAGGCGATGGCGGCCAGTGCCAGGTCCCGCATGCGGGAGCGGCTCCGGTGCAGGATGCGCTCGAGACCGAGGCCGCGGGCGGTGCCCGGCACCGCCGCCACAGCCCCGTGCGGCAGCGAGCGCCTGATGGCGAGTGCGGCATCGATGGAGGAAAACACCACCCCGCCCCCGAGCACCGCATCGATGCCGGCGATCCGGTCCGGTGGCAGATCGGTAAGGTTGGCCAGGGTCTTCTTCCTGACGCGCCTACCCTCCCGCCAGGACTGCCGCATCAGGAAGCAGGCCCGTCCCCGCCTGTTCGGAATGCGTTCGACGCCGATCGACACCGGCACGGACCTTTCCAACATGCACCGGGAACTCATACGACAACAACATCCGGCCCGTCAGGCAGAAACTTCCGCATGATGTTGCGGATCAATACCATGATTTACCATGTATTACCAGACAGATACCCAATATCCGGGCTGCTGGCAGGCTTGGCATCGATCAGGATCGATCATCTGTCATGCACTGGGAACACAAATACCGGCACCAGGACAGGCAAACCGTGATTCACCCAGGAAAATCAGTTACTTGCAGGATCTCAAAGGAAAAATGGTCTGGAAGTTCCGTTTAGCCGCAATACTGTTGCTTCAAGCACATTTCGGAATGATTTCCGGCGTCCAGTCATGGATCTCGCGTGACACCGGACCGCGCTTGCGGAGTTTGAAACTGCTCATCTTCCGCCTGACTCCCCGGGGCCTGACCTGGCCGCGGCTGGAGACCACGCGCTCCTCGAGGATCCCGCCCGCGACGCCGGGCACCGGATCCACCGGGGGAAAAGCGCCTGGAGCGATGATCCGGCGACGCATGACACGTACGGAATGGGTGAAGGATGATCGATCCGGATCCTCCCCCGACTTCCCGGCAGCCTCGTGGATCAGGCAGCGCACGGCATGATGTGCGAGCATGAGACCGTCGATTTCCTGGTAGACGAGATCCGGGGTCTTGCTGCGCAAGGCGGCGCCGGGCCCGGGAATGTGGGCCCGGGCCTCGTCATGGGCGGTCTCGATTTCCCAGCGCTCGTGGTAGAGCGCCGCCAGCTCGGCGGCCGGGGCGAAGTCATGGTCCATGAGGGTGGTGGCGAGCATGAAGATCTCGCCATCATCCCTGATACGGTAGGCGACGATGCGCACCGGCAACTCGCCGCGGCTTTTCCGGCGGTCCCGGCCGGAGCCGCGCATCACGCTCAGCCACGAGCCGTCACCGGCCGCCTCGATGACCGGGAACTTCATGTTCCCCTTGAAGCGCCACAACAGCTCGGCGCCGGTCGCCACCGCCCGTGACCACGGCGGAAAGCCGCAGTAATACCGGTCAGCGAGCACCAGCATGCCGGATGACAGATGCCCAAGCAGCCGTTCGGCCTGCGCCATCCCGCTCTCGGCACATGGCCCGGCATGCCAGGCGAAACCGGCCCTGGTGCCGATTTCCATCACCGCGGTGACGCGCGCCTGCGGGAAGGCCGAGGCGCCGCGCGAAGCACCCGGCAGCCCGAAGGTCTCGCGGTTCCGTCTTTCGTCCGGCAGGTTCAGCGCCCGCCCGTCAAAGGCCACCAGGCGCAGGCCGCGATACCAGGCACCCGGCGTCCCGTCATGCGCCAGCGGCGCCACGCACCGGTCACGAAGGGCCTTGAGCGGCGCCGCCCCCAGGCGGGTGCGGGCCCGCGAGATCGAGGAGCGGCCCGACACCCGGACCGGAAGCTCCGGCGAGATCCACCGCAACCCGTCAGCCAGGCAACGCAGGACCTCTCGGGTGGCGACCGACCGGAACAGCGCCATCACGATCACGTAACAGACCATGACATCGGCCGGCAGATCGCGCCGTCGCCGGCTGCCCTGGCCCAGTGACCGCAAGGCGGCATTGACCGTGTCGCGCGGGTAGACCCGCGCGATCACGCTCACACTGAGGTAATCGGAGAGACGGTTTCCTCCGGCAAATGCTGCCTTTGTCCGGGCCATGGCAGGAACCTCTACATGACGCGATGCGCCTGCGGTATGACACGATTATTTCCTTGAAGTGACAGTATTGCGGTTAGATCGACCGGAAGCAACTCGCCGCGTTGTCAGTGGTTGCGGAGCGGCCTGTCGTTCAGCGTCTTGGCTATCTTCTGGACCATCTCGGCCATGGCGAACTGACGGGACCCATGCAGGAGTTCCCGAGGGCACGAGGGTCGCTGCCCTGGACCGAGCTTGACCAGCGTGATGTCCGGTGCCGGCTCATCGCGCGCCGCATGCCTCGAATCGACGCATGACCCCGCGGCCGCACTCCGAGGCCGTAGTCGAGGCGTACCTCTCGCACTGGCAGATGCGCAACAGGCAAGGTGCTGCGAACCGAAGGTCGGGTGGACGGTGCAACGGAATGCGACAAGCCAGAAGGCAGGGTTGACAACAATACTGTTGGCAACGATATTGATGCCAACAGTATTGTTGGGATGTAGCCATGATTCGAAAAAGCGGGAGCAACTGGGTCGACGGAGAGAACTTCTTCGACCGCGAGACGGAACTGGAAGTGCTGGAAGAGCGGATGAGGGAAGGAACTCACACCCTGCTGACCGCACAGCGGCGGATGGGCAAGACCAGCCTTGTCCGGGAGTTGCAGCGCCGCCTGGCGGAAACGGGAGAGTTCGAGGTCGTCTTCGTCGATCTGGAGGCGTCCAACGATCCGGCTGATGCGATTGCCGAAATCGGGGTTCAGGTGAAACTCGTGCGCGCGGCGTGGAATCGGATCATGACCGGCCTCGCCAACCTGGCAAGAAGTGCAGGCGGCCGGATCGAGGAACTGTCGGTTGCGGATCTGAAGGTGAGGCTGCGGGCCGGGATCGATGCAGGGAATTGGCCGCAAAGAGGGGACGCGATCTTTGCCGCCCTGGCGGAGAGCGGCCGGCCGGTCGTGCTCGCGATCGACGAGTTGCCGATACTCGTAAACCGGCTGCTGAAGGACGAGACAGGGCGCATGACGCCGGAGGGAAAACGGCAAGCGGACGCGTTCCTGGGCTGGCTGCGCAAGGTGGGACAAGCACATCGCGGCGGGGTCACGCTGATCCTGTCGGGCAGCGTGAGCCTCGAGCCGCTGCTTGAGGAGGCGGGGCTCAGCGCACAGGCAAACATCTTTTCCTCCTACGACCTGAAGCCCTGGAGCGAGGAAACGGCCGTTTCCTGCCTGGAGGCGCTTGCCGAATCCTATGAACTCGGTCTTGCACCGGAGACCTGCCGGGACATGTGCCGCAGGCTGCGTTGCTGCATCCCGCACCATGTCCAGATGTTCTTTGACAGGATGCACGAACATCTGCGGCGCGCCGGCCGGACAGACGCCTCGCCGGACGATGTCGAGCGGGTCTATGTGCAGGAGATGCAGGGCGTCCGGGGGCAGGTCGACCTCCAGCATTATGAACGACGGCTGGAGACGGTTCTCGGGCAAGCGGGGTACACGGTTGCCCTGGAGATCCTGACGACAACGGCGGTCGGCGGGGAGATCACCGCTGAAACGGTCGACCGGTACCGCGGCTGGTTCTGGGCACTGGACGCGCAAACCGGAGACGGGGCTCCGCCGGTGGATCATGTGCTGCACGTGCTGCAGCACGACGGCTACCTGGAACCCAAAGACGGCGGTTACCGGTTCGTTTCCCGACTCCTGGAGGACTGGTGGCGCGGGCGCTACGGGCAGGGGTTCGTGCCCGTGTTCGACCGGCGGCACCGAAAACGGGAGTCGCGCCGATGACTGTGACCGCCAGGAAATACAATCCGGGATTTCTCTCGACCGACGAACTGGTCGCGAGCTTCTGCGTCCGGATGGCGGAGTACGAATCCCTGACCGAAGCGCTACGCTACTGCTCGGGCAGCGCCAACGCCCATCAGATCGTGATCGGGCCACGCGGCAGCGGAAAGACGAGCCTCCTGCTGCGGGTCGCGGCGGAGGCGCTGCGCGATGTCGATCTCTCGGCACGCTTCTTCCCGATCGTCTTCGCGGAGGAAAGCTACGAGGTCTCCACGGCTGGCGAGTTCTGGCTTGAATGCGTATCCCGGCTGGCCGACCAGGCGCCGCGCCGGGAAGGCGGTGTCGACTTGCACCGAACCTTCGAGGACCTGCGCACCGTCCTTGACGACCGGATGCTGGAAGATCGGTGCCTCGGGGTACTGCAGGACTTTGCCGACCTGGAAAACAGGCGCCTCGTTCTGATCGTCGAGAACCTGAACATGATGTTCAGGGACATGGGCGACGAGGATGCCGGCTGGAGACTGCGGAAGGCGCTGCAGACCGAACCGCGGATCGTTCTGCTGGCGAGCGCGACCAGCAGTTTCGACCAGATGAACAACCCGGAGGAGGCGCTCTACGAACTCTTCCGGGTAATCCGGTTGTATCCGCTCGACAAAGAGGACTGCGCGACCCTGTGGCAGACGGTGTCGGGGCAGGAGCGGGTACCGCGGACGATCCAGGCCTTGCGGATTCTCACGGGCGGCAGCCCGCGGTTGCTGACCATCGTGGCCCGGTTCGGCGCGAATCTGTCGTTTCGCGAACTGATGGCCGATCTCCTTGATCTTGTCGATGACCATACCGAGTATTTCAAGAGCCATCTCGATGCGCTCCCGGCGCAGGAGCGAAGGGTGTATCTCGCGCTCGCCGATCTCTGGAAACCGGCCAGCGCGCGCGAGATCGCGGATCGGGCCAGGCTCGGGACCAGCAAGTGCAGCGCCCAGCTGGCCCGCCTGGTCGATCGGGGCGCGGTCGAGGTGAGCGGCGGCAGCGCCCGGCGCAAGCTCTATTACCTCACCGAACGGCTCTACAACATCTACTACCTGATGCGCCGGGCGCGGGGACCGGTGCCGCTGGTCGATGCGCTGATCCGCTTCATGGAAGCCTACTACTCCACCGACGAGCTGAGGGAGTTCGGTGCGCGCATGGCGCGGGAAGCGCCGGGGCTCGACGGCAATGCGTTGGCGATCTGCCGGATGGCGTTCGTGCGGCTTGTCGAACTGCCATCCCTCGAGGCGCATCGCGACGAGTTGCTGTCGCCTGGCCTTGCGTATGCGCCCGGTGAGTTCCCCGCGGTATCCCCGGCACTGTCGGCCGCCAAGGAGCTATGGGGGGAAGCGCTGGCGCACGCACAAGGCGGTCGGCTTGACGACGCGGTGGCAGCCTGGGACGAGGTCGTCCGGATGTTGGGAGCAAGCGAGGCGCCGGTTGATCTCGAACGGGTGTCGATGGCGCTCGTCAACAAGGGAAGGGCGTTGGGCGAACTGGGAAGGGCAGAAGAAGCATTGGCCGCGCTGGACGACGTGTTGCGGCGGCTGGGTGCGGATAACGGGGAAGGCCACCCGCTGGCGGTGGCGGCGCTCGCCGGCAAGGGTGGAATGCTGAGTGTCCTGGAGCGCCACTCGGAAGCGCTGGCGGCCTGGAACGAGGTCGCGCAACGCTTCGGAAACAGTCGGGTGCCAGCGCTCGAGGCACTGGTAGCCAAAGCGCTGGTCGGGACGGCAGTCACGCTGAACAGGTTGGACCGACCCCGGGAAGCCCTGGAGGCCTGCGACCAAGTGCTGGAACGATTCGGCAAGAGCGGCTCGACGGTGCTGCATGGTGAATTGGCGTCAGCCATGGTTGCACGGGGCCACGCGCTGATCGCGCTGGGCCACGTCGATGAGGCAATAGACGCCTGGGGCGCTGTGGTGGAGCGTTTCGGGGGGAGCGACTCTCTCGAAATCGACGAACAGGTGGCCTCGGCGCTTGCGAACATCGGCGTGGCGTTCTTCCAGGCGCGTCGGCTGGAGGAGGCGCTGACCGCGTTCGACGTGGTTGTCCAACGCTACGCGGGAAACGAAGTGCCGGTCCTACGGGAGGTGATTGCGCGCTGTCACGTCAACAGAGGCAATGTGCTGGCAGCGCTGAATCGGGAGACGGAAGCGCTCTCGTCGTGGGAAGAAGCGATCAGGGGCTTCGAGGCGGGCTATTCGCCGGAGGCGACAGAGCCGTATTGCAACGCGTTGATGAACAGGGCGGCGGCGCTGCACGGCGCGGGAAGGTCCGAGGAAGCGCTGGTGATTTGGGCCGACGTGTTAAGACGATTCGGGGCCGACAATCGCCCCGAACTCCTTGCCATGGTTGCGAGTTCCCAGAAGAACAGGGGTGTCTTGCTGGAACAATCGGGCCGTTACGAAGAAGCGCTCGCGGTCTGGCAGCAGGTCGAAGACCGTTTCGGGACCAGCGGCATGCCGGAGTGGGTCGCGCTGGTCGCAGGCTGCCTCCAGCACAGGTGCGCCGACCTGTCCGAACTGAACCGGACCGAAGAGGCGCTCGCAACCTGCAACCGGGCGTTGGATCGTTTCGGGAATAGTGACATGCCCGAAATTGTCGAGGCGGTTGCAGGGATTCTCCTCAACAAGGGTATCGTGCTCGTTACTGCGCAAAGGAACGAGGAGGCACTGTCGGTCTGGGACGAAATTGAACGGCGTTTCGGAAACTGCGGGGAGCCGGAAATTTCGAAGCAGGTTGCCCAAGCCCTCGTCAGCAAGGGTACGACGCTGTTCAATATGAACAGGGCGCAGGACGCTGTCAGGGTATGGAGCGACGTCGTGCGCCGTTTCGGGGAGGGAGACGCATCCCTGTATCACGATGCGATTGCGATGGCTGTCCTCAACAGGGTGGCGGTGCTGGGCTCGCTGAACCAGCCGGAGGAGGCACTTGAGGCCTGTGAAGAGGCGCTCCGGCGGTTCGGGAGCGGCGACAGGCCCCACGACGTTGAGGCAGTCGCACGGGCTCTCGTCAACAAGGGTGCTCTGCTCGTTGCTCTGGGCCGGACCGGGGAGGGGATCGCGACGTGGAACGAAGTCGTCCGACGTTTCGAGGCGAGCGACGTACCGACGCTTCGGCACGCGGCAGAATCGGCGCTGTGCATGCGGGCACGGCACGAATTGACCGAAGGCCGGGCAAGGGACGCCATCGCCTTTATCGACCGAGCACTTCTGCAGGCGCGGGCGGGAATTCCGGACAGCAGATTGCAGGGCCATTTGATCCGGTCCCGGGCGCATTTGGCGGTGGGGGATGGCGAAGCATGCGCCGGGGACATCGAGACGGCGTTGTCAATCCTTCCTCAACTGAAGACATTGCCGAGGGTCGTGCTGATGGACCTGGTTGGTCTCTCGGTGGATGTCGGACTGGAGAGGATGTGCGATCTGATCGTGTCATCGCCCGCCGGCGATCTCCTGCTCCCGCTGAGGACGGCACTGGAGCGGGAGTGCGGGCTGGAGACGCGGGTGGCCAGGGAAGTCGAGGAAATTGCTGAAGATATACGCCGGGATCTACGGACCCATTCCAGAGGAAAGGCTCGGCAACCGACGCCGTAACCACTTCGGCTATCCCTCCTGTCCCGCCAGGAACCCGTCAGTTCAGCTCGCGTGGCATCGAGGCTGGCCGGGCGAGAGGAGCCTGGTCCGACCTTCGCCGGCCGCCGCAACATGATCCGGGGCGCAACAATTCGCCAAGTTTCACCGAATCGATCGATCATCCCTGGTCAGGACAGGCATGATCCTGTCGTTTCATCCCGAGGCTCCCATGAGAATTTCAATCCGGTCCATCGCGGTCGGCCTGGCAGTTGTCGCCATCTTCCCGAACATGTCTTCCGGCGATTCCACCGCAGTGATTCCGTCTTTCAAGGTTCCGGCGACATCCGTTCAGTCCTTGCTCGGCCAGGCCACCGACAGGAAGACCTGCAAATATCATTCCGGCGACAGCAAGATTCACTGCGTTTACGGCAATGGAGCGACAACGAGCTTCATTGCCACATCAGTCATCACGCCTGACTTCCCGCAATTCGGGCGAACGACCCGCGGAACCGTGGACCTTCCGTCCGCAAGCCGTTTTGCCTTCCTGAACGCAGAGCATGCGACGCGCATATCGGGTCAGTCAGCGGCATCCATTTGCAGGCTGGCCCTGGAGTTCCTGTCGGTCTCCGACACCACATACTGGATCTGGCATGACGAACTCCTGTCCGGCGGTTCGGTGCAGATGGCGCTGATTGATTCCGACGGCGACGGAATTGCCGACAAGGCAATCAGGGGGAGTTGGAGCGGAGGTGTCAACGGCACCCGAAAATGGTGGACGCCCGACCCCTATGATTCATCCTATTCCACGGCCGAGCGCGAATACCCGGCGCGCCCGGTGTTTACGACGGTCGATGGCCGGTTTCGCGGCTGCAGGCCGGCCCATGCCCGAATCGCCGTCCTGGATGACGCCGCCAGCCATGCGACCGACTGAAGGCAAGGATCGGGGTCACACCCTTGCCGCCGGCGTATTTGCCAGCAGGTTCCGGACGGTTCCGGCCCCGTCACCGACGGAGCCTCCGAGTCTGCGACCGGTCATCAGGCCAGCGCTCTTCGCTGCAATGAACAGGCATGTCAGCCCCGAACGCAAGGATGAAAGGCGGTCCGGGTCCGGACCGCCTTTCCGTGCCCCGATCCGGCCGGAGCCTTCCTCCCGGTATTCGGTCAGACGGTGTTCTTCGGGTTCAGATGTCGGGTCCTTGCGTCGTTGAGCGAAACGACCCTGCCGGAATTGTCAGGCTTGACCTTGTCTCCGCAGATGGCCCGGACTACGTGATGGCGGTCCGGTGAACCGCCGGGCCCTGGTTGTGTCCTGGCGGCAGGCTGTTGCAGATGGCGTGCCTCGGTCAATGCCTGCAGCCTGAACTCCTTCCTTTTCATGATGCCCAGATTGTCTGCAGTCTGGACAACCATATCGAGCAATTTGCCATGTATCGGATCGGAATCCGTCCACTCGCCGAGCTGGCCGAGGCCGTGAATCACGGTCGCATGGTCCCGGCCTCCAAGCAATGCTCCGACACTTTCCAGTGAACGGCTCGTGGTTCGGCGGATGACTGCTGCAGCGAAGTATCTCGGGTGAACGATGACGGCAGTCCGGCGAGGCCCGGCCAAATCGTCGGCCGGCATCCGGAATATCGCCGAAACCAGATTCAGAATCTCCATTGGTGCCGCTGACGATCCGTGCGGCCGCAACGGCCGCTGCACGCCGACAAACCCGTTCAGCAGGTCCTTCTCCGCAAGCATCCTCATTGCCTTCCAGCGCGTAAGCAGGTTCCTGCCATCCGGAGCGGCCGGGGTGAGCAGCCTGGACAACTCGAGGACCCGCAGGGCCTCTCCGGCGTCGCAGCCAAGATATCCCTGGGCATCGGCGTGTCTTACGAGCTGGGTAACGGCTTCCCACTGGATCCTGGGATTCCGGCTGATGCTCCACAACAATTCGGAATTGGAGACCGGACCGTCATCGTCATGGCCCTGGCTGACGGCAACCCTGGACAGCCATTTCTCGAACTCGGGAAGGTGAGGGGCCAGGAGGTTTGCGGGATGGTGCTCCCGGCGATTGAACCTTCGCACGATCCGCGGGGAATACCCCGTGTCTTCATCAGTCGGACAGGTGAATACCATTCGGCTGACCTGGGGGCAGACATTCCTGACAGCCCTGGCAAGGCCGACCAGCGTCACACTTGCCCAGAGCGCGTAAACCGGATTGCCGGCAACGAGCCATATTGTCAGCCTGGGCCTGTCATGAAGGTTCAAATCGGAATTCTCTTCCAGCACTATCCTGAAATTCCGTCTCCAGGGACGCCGGCCGGCCTGTTCCGAGACCAGCCGATGAAACCTGGCGGCCAGGGCCGTGTATTTCCCGTCGGAATCTTCCGGAATACCGGACATTTCCGGATGTAGATGATGACCATTCACCATGACATTGTCCTCACTTGTTCACTGAATTGTTGATCTTGTTGTGTCCGGCGCGGCAGGTTGACAGCAGCCCGGTATCGGCGCCGCAGGCAGGACAGGCATTCGCAGACCCGACCACAGATGATCCGCTTGCCGAGCCGGCAGCAGCAATCTGCAACCGCCGGCATGCAGCGACGCCGGCCTCTCGGATGGCAGGGTTCCGGATATGAGTCCGGCCTGGCGGCGAGGCCCGGATTCGATCGTTGCCGGATACCGGCATGATGATGAATTCCGGAACTCCTGAATGGAGGAACGGGGCATTGCCGGATCGGTGACGCTCGCCACTGTGATTTTGTAGTTCCGGCCATGCATCCATCCCCATTCACGGTATCACGAACATATGTCATACGAAAAAAGAACAAACAACGAGTCTTTTTCGATGGATGTGTAAAACTGTCTGAAGGTCAAGATTCACTCTCAGTCGCGACTATCGCCAAACCCCACCATGTCGGGCACAACCGGCACATCCGGCACATGGTCTGGTGCAAGAAGGCCCCGCCCCTGAACCATTCCAGACATGTCCGTTCCCGGAGTATTTTCGCTACCGGGCATGTCGAATCCGGCGGGGATATCGTCACTTTCCCTGCCGCCAGGGGCATGGCCCGATTCGCCGAATTGGTCACCGGGGCCATATTCCGCCGAATCGCTCACCGAAGGCCTCGGGGCCGGAATGTCTCCAGCGTCTTCCATCTCGACCTCGACCATCAATCGGCCGTCGTCGTTCCTGATTCGAAGACGAAACTCCAGAACATTGCCGAGCCGGACCAGTGCCGCCGCGTCCAGTTGACCACCACCGCTCACCCGGGCGGCTACATCAGCGGAGAATGCCGGCAAGGCAGCCGGCGGTAATCCGGCAAGGCTGAATCCCCTGGCAAGCAGGGTCTTCGCCAGACGAATATCGCCGAGCATCAGCCTGAACTCATCCGGCCTCGTTGCAATACTCCCGGAGTGAGCGGCCAGCGAGTACGGCAGGACGAGATCAATCCGACCAATGGAGGCAAGGGAGTCGCCCGCCTCCACCCTGCCAATAAGCCGTTCAAGATCGCTGCCGGGCCTGCCGGCAAGCGAGACATCCCTGGCAATGAGGCCGGTCACGGCATTCAGGTCCGGATCGACTTCCACCCCGACATTTGCAGCATGGATCCGTAATCCTTCCGGTATCGGCAAGACCGTGCTGCCCAACTCGACAAACAGGCCCGACATTCCGACCCTGACAGCCGCTGTCTTGCCCGCCAGCATGGCGACCTCTTCGACATATCCGGCAATCCCGCCGGCGCCGAACCTGACCGGCCCGGCTTGCATGCCCGGAGACGGCAATCCCCGGAATTCCACTGTGAGCTCGCCTGCCGATATTGCGAAATCTTCGGCCACGGCCCCATGCGACATCCCGGCTGCCAGCATCGCTGCCAGAGCCACCCCGTTCCCGATCACGCGGAGACTGCATCGGGAGTGGTCACTTCCGTCTCCGGGCGCATCGAACATGGGGCTCCTCCATGACTTCCTTCTTCTCCAGGCTGCCGGTCCGGGCCGGCCAATGGCGCGCCTAACCGACATCTGTCGGTGACGGATCCGGGAGTTGCGTCTGATGCCCGATTGCAGGCTCCATGGATGGCTCCGGGTCTGGTCGACTCCATTCCCGGGCGATCTCGGCTACCCGCTGCGGATCCGGTGACGGAAACCAGCGGCCGGCCTTCGCCGACGGACGATATCGCCGATATCTTCGGCCATAACCGTTCACCGAATCGCGGGCAGTATGTCCGGTCAGGGCAGCAATCCTGGCCGGGTGCATGACCAGCCTCGCATGATCAATGAACGCGTGGCGCATGAAGTGCAGCTGCACCGGGTCAGGCCGTCCGGGATCGACCTCCAGCGATGCCCGTCGCATGAGGCGGTCACAATGCCGGATGAGGTTCCTGACATGTTGGCGTGAAAGATGCAGCCCGCCCAGACAGGACAGCCGTTCGATGCATGACAGATCCTCGTCGTCGATTCCGTCAAGTATCTGAACACGGAATTGCTGGCGAAGGGATGCCCGGGCGTTGCGGGTCTTGATCGTCCTGATGCGCAACATCCTGGCGGGGCGGGCAGGACAGGAAGCAGGCGCGGGGTGTGCCGGTGGTTCAGCCATGCCGGCCCCCTGCCCTGCCAGGATGCCCGGTAGCCCGGCTGTCTCATCCGACAACACCTCCTCGGCATCCTCGATGGTGAACGAAAACAGTTCCGCCGGACGCATGCCGGTCAACCAGGCTGTCCTTGCCATCAGCTGACAAAGCTCGACCCGATTGTTGATCCCGGCTGGCCGGATCAATTCGTCGGCGGCACCGTCTTCCTGCATGATCCTGTCCTCGAGATCCTGCAGCAACGTCCAGGATACCGGCTGCCAGTTGATTTTCGGTGGCAATCGGACATTGCCAGCGGAGCGGCAGAAGGAGATTCCCGCCAGTCGCATCGCCCGGTCATGTTCGCAGGACAAGTCTCCGGCCCGGCCCAGCGCCGGGATCAGTTCGCCAAGCAATACCCTTCCCCGCTCGGCCAGTCGGCGCCGGTTGGAGTTGCAAAGAAACTTCTGGAGATCGGCGATCCCATCCCGGTCTGCGATCTCGAGCCAGTCCGAGATGGGCGAAGATCCGGCCGCCCCATTGACCATGTCCGGGTCAATTCCTCCTTCAGCCACGATCTCCTTGTCGTCGAGAAGTGCCGTACACAGTTTCAGGAAGGCAGCTCGTTCCATGAGGCCCCGCTGCCGGTGCAGGATAACCGCCCGAATCGACAATTGTCTGGCGATCTCCCCGGTCGAGAATTCCGTGCCCAGCATCTCGCACCGCCATCGGGCCGATTCCAGTACCGTATTCAGGTATTCGGTCGGCAACCGGTCCAGGCCGGCACCACCTCCCGGAAGAGGCCTGCCGTCGGGCGGATGTGTTTCACCATGTCCTGTCATCATTCATTCCTGATTCGAATTGCGGCAAGAATGCGCATTGATCGTGAAACTTCAGACGGCAAAGCGTGGCGTCCAACCGAATGCTGTTGATAACTCGCGATCCCTGGCACGACCCACCACGCCGGGCATTGCCTTCTCCACATGAACCGCCGGATCCCCGGCGGAAGGTGCCGCCAGTTTCAGGAAGCAGGGTTACTATCCCGGCCGATGCCAAGACAGGTTCACCCATGTTCAACCAGAGACCATTCAAGGCGCTGGCACTCTTGTCGCTGATTGCCGCCGCATGCACTCCGGCCCCCGAAGGCCCGGCCCCCGGACCTGATCCGGTCGAACTCAGGATTGCCGAAGCGCTCGCTGACACTGCCCGGGCAAACGCCGCCGTGGCGGACATCGAGCAGTCGGCAATGCTTCCACATGGGGAGGCCGGCACCAGCGGGGTGGCCGGAGCGTCCCCGGTATTCGAAATCAACTGGACCGGCCCGTTGATTCCCCTTCTGCACTCGCTCGCCGGTCATGCCGGCTACTCGCTCGAGGAAGACGGCGCACGACCGGCAAACCCGCCAGTGATTGCAGTGACCGGTTTCCGAGGCTCCCTTGCCGACGCCGTCGACAAGATCAATCGTTCACTGTTCGGGATTGGCCGGATCACGATTGATCATGACCGGACAATGCTCAGGATCATCCATGCCCTGCCGACCGGGTAGAGTGCTGCATGCGGCATTCGGGCTATTGACGATGGCACTGATCACGTCCGGATGCGATACGGCGCGGGAAGTTCCGCAGCCAGACACGGTGGTACCGATCAATTTGGGCGGCTCGGACATTCCGGGCGATCAGGAATTGACTACGGGAAATGTCGACGCGGTGTCGTCCAATCCTGATGCTCCCCGTGGCACGGGAAGACAAGATGCACGCCTTCGGGCTCAACGCCAGGCCGCCATGCGCCATGGAAGTCAGGCAGGCTACCGACACCGGGCGCGACAACTCGGCGAGATTCTTGGCCGGCACAGCGGTGAACTCTCGGCGGTATTCGACTTCAACCGCGTCGTGCGACCGGCGCCAGCCGGTGCCGGCTACCTGTTGCCGCCGGTTGTCCAGCGATCAGGACCGGCATTCCAGTCAAGCGATGAGGGGAAGAGCGTCTCGGTCGCCGATCGCTATCTCCGGATACTTGTGGCGGCCCGAATCGCGCCGGTAGTGCCGAATTGGAGGCAATTCCTGTTGTTCTGGCCGCCGGAACCGGCTCCGCTTCCTCCCGTGCTGCAGCCACGGACCGATGCCGGGCGGCAAAGGGTCAAGACCTGGATCGGTGCTGGCTGGTCGGCAGGCACAGCACAGGCCGAGGACGAACTCGCTCGGCGGATGCGCCGCCTCCGTCGTCACTATGAGGGGATGCTCGAGTATCGGCGCTTGGCTTCCCTCGGAATGATCGAGCCGGTCGAAACCAGAACGGCCCGGTTCGGAGTGACCGGAGAGCCCGGTGTCATGCGGACCGGCGACCGCACGGTCCGCATTGTGGGCGACCCTGATTTTCGGCGTGACCCGAAGCTCTGGCACTCACTTCCTTCCGTGTCCAGGTCGGAGGCGCGCCATGGACGGAGCCGGTCATGACCGATAGAGCGGGAGGTTGTCGCTTGCCGGCAACGGCAATCGGGCCTTCAGGGCCGCAGGCGACCGGAAGTCTGATTCTCGATGATTCAAGCCGCATTGCGGCCCTGCCATTTGCCGAACCGGACCGGTTCAACATCGTCGACTTTCGCCGGTTGCTTGTTGCGGCAACGCTTGCCGGGGCATCGGATATCACGGTCCAGACCGATGCGCGGCCCCGGGTCGAAGTCGAAGGCCGCCTCTACCGCCTGGGTCAGCGACCCTGGACCGCTTCCGAAATCTCGACGATTCTTGCCGAACTCAGCCATGCCCCCAATGCCGGCGCCGAAATCCTCGGTCGACGGATACTGGATTTTTCCTGCGAGATTCCATTTGGCCCCGGTTCACGGCAGCGTTTCAGGGTCAATGCCACCGGCATTCATGCCCGCGACGGATTTGGCATCGAGATCACCTTGCGAATCCTGCCGGCACGAACGCCGGACATTCACTTCGCCCGCCTGACTGCACAGGAAATCGCCGCCATGTCACCACCCGGCGGCCTGGTGATCATTGCCGGCGCCACCGGCAGTGGCAAATCGGCAACCATGGCGGCCATGACCCGCCTTCATCTCGAATGCCGCGAACGGCCGGTCAAGATTGTCGATGTCCAGGCTCCCATTGAATATACCTACAGGGACATCGCCTTCGGCAGCACCGGACTGACGTCAACCATAGGGCAATCGGAAGTCGGCAGGCACATCCCCGATTTTGCTTCCGGCGTGTGGTCTGCATTGCGGCGCAAGCCGCATGTCATCAATGTCGGCGAGGCCCGCGATCTGCCCACGATATCGGCGGCGCTGGAAGCGGCGATGACCGGCCATCTTGTCTACACCACGACTCATGCCGGCTCGGTCCATGACTGCATCCGGCGGTTGCTGGCGGTGTTTCCGGCCAATGAACGAGATCATCGGGCCAGCGACCTCGGTGTCAGCCTCCGCTTCATCATGGTGCAGCAACTGATCCGGCGCACCGGGAGGCAAGGAAGAATCCCGCTGCGGGAGTGGCTGTCCTTTTCGGGGCCGGTACGCGAGGCACTCCTTGAATCACCGCCCGGGAAATGGCCGGGAATTGTGCATCGGATCATGACCGGCCGAAGGCAGGTTCCGGACGGGTTGCATCTCGGATTGAGGAAAGCAGCGGATGATCTCGTCAGCCGGGGGATTCTCGATCCTGGCGAAGTCAGCCGGGCCACCGGATTGTCATTCAGCGAGGGGTCAGGATAGAAAATGTTCGGACAGACCAATTACTGGCGTGAAACGCAGCGGCCGGTCAGGTTTTTCTTCCTCGATGCCAGGATTGTCATCTTCATCGGGCTGGCGCTGATTCATGCTCGCTTGTGGACCCTGATCCTGCTGATTGCCGCTGCGGTAGCCATGCTGATACTGGAAAACAGGGGAATCAATCCCGGAAACCTGCCACGCCACCTCCGAAGCTGGCTCGCCGGGCCGGTCTGCAGAGCAAGGCACCGATCCGATTTGCGCAAGCCGTTCCCGCTCTTTGCTGATCGCTACTGCTGGCCTGAGCCTCCGACCGACTGACTCCTTCACGTCCGGAGCCAATGTTCATGGTTTCACGAACCATACTCATGTGATCACGCTATTGATCACTTCCAAACACTTTGGTGGCATGACATTCACATCAGTCATGACTGACAACAAATCCTAGGAGAGCTATTGTCAAAAGTGGTGTTCGGGGTGTCAGTCAAGCGGCGATCCTTGCTGGCTGATTGTCTGATTTATCGTCTGATGTTGCTTCCTCGACTACCTCGATACCATTTCTGAACTTCACTCCGGTGATGACCTTCCCCAGCTCCCTGAAGCCGTGCAGCCGTCTCCACCTCCCCTGAGCACACAGACCCAGCTTGAAGATCATGTGCAGCATGCCGTCACGGGTCAGACATCCCTTTGAGCGGCTGGTCCGGTGGCGGATGGTGGCGAAGGTGGATTCGATCGGATTGGTGGTCCGGATACTCCGCCAGTGCTTGGCCGGGAAATCGTAGAAGGTCATCAATTCGTCCCGGTCCTTCTCGAGGCACCCGACCGCCTTCGGATACTTGTCCTCCCAGGTCTCGATGAAGAGATCGAACGCGGCCCCGGCATTCTTCTTCGTGTCGGCCTGCCAGATGTCGTGCAGCGCCTGCCTGGCCTTGGGCTGCACCGATTTCGGCAGGGCATTGAGCACATTTGCAGTCTTGTGCATCCAACATCGCTGATGGCGTGTCCCGGGCCAGATCTCCTCCTGTGCCGCCCAGAAGCCCATGGCGCCGTCTCCGATGGCCAGTTCAGGCGCATTCATGCCGCGGGCCTTCAGCCCCACGAGGACCTCCCGCCAGCTCTGGGTGGATTCACGAACACCATCCTCTACCGCCAGCAGGTGCTTCTCTCCCTGGTCATTGACGCCGATGACCACCAGGCAGCAGAGCTTCGCATGTTCGGCCCTCAGCCCGCTATAGATGCCATCCACCCACGCATAGACCCAGCGATCCCTGTTCAGGGGCCTCTTGCGCCATTCCTCGTATTCCCGCCTCCAGGAGGCCTTGAGGCGGGAGACGGTGCTTGCAGACAATCCTTTCGCTTCGGGGCCCACCAGGGCCTCGAGGGCCGGGCCCATCTCGCCGGTGGAGACGCCCTTGAGATAGAGCCAGGAGACACTCGCCTCCAGCGAGCGTGACTTCCGCAGCCAGGGCGGCACCAGGGCCGAGCGGAAGGCCACCGGCTCGCCGGCCCTGGAGCGGATCTTGGGTATGCGGACGGTGATCGGACCGATCCCGGTCTGGATTTCCCGCTCGGGCAGGTATCCGTTGCGCACGACACCGGCCCTTCCATCCTCGAGACGGCGGTCCTCGAGCCCGGCAAGCACTTCCTGAAGCTCGGCCTCCACGGCCAAGTGAACGATCTTCCTGGCCCCGGTGCGGATCAACTCTGCCAGCGGATCACGGGGCTTTGCGTGATCTGCAAGTTCGTATATATTCGTGGACATGGCGGTGTACTCCCCGGTTGGTGTTTGTCGTGAATTCAATCAACCAGATATGCCGCCTGCCTTCAAACCCCCCGAACACCACTTTTGACAATAGCTCTAATCCTAGGACAGTGGGGTAGTGCTGGTTTGTTTCCCGGACACGGGTTTTGTGATCAACTTGAACATCAGCCAGGATGGCCCCTTGGCATATGACTGGAGGATTCTCTTGAACGGCGGAATGTAGACTCCCAGAAATCTCCGTTTTCTGGTTCTGGAGTGATCCTTGACTCCGTAGTTCGTGATGGTTGATTGACCAATATACGGCGGATGCTTGACGATTACCGGGTAGACAACCCGACATCGTTTCTCCGCTATCAGATCTTCAACACATCTTGGCCAGTCCGCTTCCCGAGTTATCGGAACGCCTTTGTTGACTATGTGCCTGGCGGCACGATTTGAGATCACGTATGCGGTGGCGGATCCAGACTTGAGCTTGGTGCGCAGATAGGAACTGTAGGGACCGAACAAGCGCTTTCGCCCCAGTCGTGAAACTCGGGTTCTGTAGAAATAGAGTTGTGTCAGATCGGCATCAAGAAAGTACCCTCCCCCAATGTAGGTTGTCAGGTCAGGTGTAGGGATGGCGTCATCTTCAAGAACCAGCGCCCAATCAATATTGTCCCGGACAATCCGGCGATAAATCTGGATGTGGGACAGAGCACATGCATATTCTGCATCCGAAAGGGTCCACCCCTTGTTTCCCTCTCGTTCCGTTCGAGCCCGGTCAATGTCCGGCTCACATGATGGGTCAAGCCCATGCCTGCCGTCAACGGCATCCACGAACTCAAACGGGATTTCAAGGCTTTCCAGACTTCTCCGAATTGACTCCCTCCTGCCAGCACAGTCCCGCAAGGACACAACGAACACAGGAATCAATGCTTCCACCTCCTTGAACCTTCCCGACTACAAGATGGTGTCGAGCCATCAAATTGCAACCAACTGAAGGGTTGACCTTCCGTTCATTTGCCACGGAATGGGGCGTCTACCCTTGCCGGGCACATGGCTGGTCCATTCAGCGGGGGATCCGACATATACGAAATATGCTGGGTTCAGTCAGTAACTGGCGAATGTGAATCAGCCAGTAGTTCGCGTTGAAGTCAGGCTGACAGCAATTCCAATTGTTCGCTCATGCATTGAATTTCAGCCGAGTCAGTCCTTGTTCGGGGGTTTGCGTGGCTGGCACATGGTGCCGGCGGTGCCTCATGGAGGGCGCCCGGGAAGTTCGTTGGTGACAATGGTCAGCAGAGTTTGTCCCGGTTCCGGGGTCCGGGGCCTTGGCGCAGGGTTGCGCAGCTCCTTCATGCAGCCGGCCAGGGGTGACATGCATCCCAATTTGCATGGAACGGCTTCATGTACAAGAACAAACCAGGAATTCGGCGACATTTTCGTCGCCGATGACCGTCATTCCCCACACATTCAGGGCTGCCGGGGATTTCGAATCAGTGGCAGGAGGCAGGGCGCACCCGGCCGGGCCCGGGGCAAAAATGCACCACATCCGACACATCGTATCAAGTCAAGGACCTGGAATCAGGACAATCCAAAATTGGAATTTCTGGCTCGCCGGGGCGCTGCCCGGGTCACCGGGAGCATCGGCGAGAACCTGGCTCCCGCTCAAGGCGTCAAGGAAGCCGCCAAGCGATGGCCACACAACTATCTGTCCAGACCTACCGTAACGGAAATCAACTGGAACTACCGCACCGATGCTCTGGTTCGAAACTGCGCGTATTCCTCCCGGCAATTGGCCATTTCCATGTTGACCGGCGCGAAGAGTCGTCGCCGACCAGCACGGCAACTTGTTGATTTGCTTCCGTTCCGAGGGGTCATGCGACGACATCGATTACAGGCGACCGCGACACGAGGGCGAACCCGGCCGCAGGCTGGCTTCAGCTTATGGTTATCTGAATTGCGATAATTCACGATTACTGCAAATTTGTGATTGCGTGCAAATTTCCCACTCCAGATTATTCTGTTTGTCGAAATTATCACTTTATGCTGATCAGGAACTATGGAGGAAATTACCACCCGCCTCCCCCGAGGACGCGCACAACTTGTCCGGGTGCTGTCCACGGCCAGCGATGTGATACATGTCGATGACGTGGTGATTGCCCTCCAGCTCGACCGTACCGGTGCCGCCCAGCGACTGTCCCGCTCGTATGACCAGAAACAGAGAGTAGAGAAGAAAAGGAGGTTGTACATTGTACCGCGGGCCTTCCTGTGGAAAACTCCGCGGTTGCCGTGCCGCTTCCACGTCTCCATTCTTCACACGGGATCGCCGTCGCCAGCTGTCATGGCCTGACTGTCCGGCAACGGCGAAGCGGGGTGTCATGCCCCGCAAGGCGGGTCGGACCGATTGCCCCTTGGATCACGAAAGTGGATCCGTAGCATAGCATGGTCGGCCTGCCTTCCCGTTTGCCTCCCGGGTCCTGAATGGATGCCTGGGTTTTGGAACCGGATCATCGCGGGAACAGGAGCGGGAGACATGGCAATGCTAGTTGCGGGAATCGATGTCAGCAAGGACAAACTGGACATTCATCTGGATGGCGAGGACAGGACCCTTCCCAACGACCGGGACGGCTTCCGGGCCATTGCCAGATGGTTCGGAAGGAAGAAGCCCGGCCGGGTGGTCCTCGAGGCCACCGGGCGCTATCACCGGGCATTGCTGCAATCCCTGCATGCGAAGGGCTTTGCCGTCTCGGTGGCCCATACCCGCCAGTCCAGGGATTTTGCCAGGGCCAGCGGAAAGCTGGCCAAGACCGACCGGGTCGATGCCAGGATGCTGGCTGCCTTCGGCCTCGCCTTCCCGGACCTGGCGCCTACCGAGCCGCGCGGGCATTTCCTCGATCATCTCGGCGACATGCTGGTGGCACGGGAAATGCTTGTCGATCAGCGGGTGAAGGCGAGGGTCGTGCACGCCGAGCTTGGCGATCCGGTGTCCAGAAAGCGGCTCCCCCGCATCGTCGCCATGCATGACAGGGAGATCGAGCGCTATGACACGGCGATCAGGGAGTTGATTGATGGCAGCACCGCCCATGCCGGGCGCTACCGGATCCTGGTCTCGATCCCCGGCATCGGGCCGGTCACCGCGGCGGCGCTGATCTCGTGGATGACCGAGCTCGGCAGCATCGGCAATCGCCAGGCGGCGGCGCTGATCGGCGTGGCGCCATTCGCCCGCGACAGCGGGGTCCATTCCGGGGCGCGGCACGTGGCCGGCGGACGGCGGCGGCCAAGAGACGTGCTCTTCATGGCCGCGCTGACGGCAACGTTGCACAACCCGCAGATGATTGCCTTCTACCGGCGGCTGCGGGATCAGGGCAAGCACCACAAGGTGGCGCTGGTGGCGGTGATGCGCAAGCTCATCGTCACCGCCGACGCGCTCCTTCGCGAGGGTCGCACCTGGTCGGAGCGGGCGCCGGCCTGAGGGACATCTCGACGCCGGGACGGCGTTCATGAAGCGGATGCCTCCCGCTGCCTGTGGCAGCGGGGTGGAATGGCGCGTCTGGCGGCATCGGCGGGCTGTGGAGAAACACTGTATGACCCGTGTATGGAATTGTATAAACCCGGGACAACTTCAAAAAAACCCCTTGCAATCAAACATGGATGCTGGGCTGAACAGGGATGGATGAGACGAGTGGGCCGCGGTGCCTATGTCGCCAGTAATTCTAATTTTGACTCTATCTAACTGATTTGACACGTCTTTCTGAATCGATGCCATTTTTTTTCATGCACCGGTTCCGTGGACGGTCGGCCCCCGGAGGGTGATTCGCTACCCCTTGCGGGCAAAAAGGTGCATTTGATCCCATCTTGTTCTTGTACAAGAATCCGTTCCATGCAAGATGGAGCACATGACACCCTTGTCCGGATACATGGCGGTGATGCGCGACCTCTGCTCGCGGGCCCCGGACCGGAGAGAAGGGAAGAACGCGCGGATCCCGATGGCCGATATCGCCATGTCCGGCTGTTCCTGCAATCCCCGTCCTTCCTGCATGCCCGGCGGCAGATGCTCTCCCGGCGCGGCCGCTCCAATGCCCATGCCCTCTTCGGCATCGATGACATCCCCTGCGACAATCATGTCCGCAAGATGCCGGACGGCGTGCCTCCCGGACATGCAGGTCCGGTGTTCCACCACGTGATCGGCAAGCTTCTGAAGAAAGGCAGCCTTGCGCCGCTGCGGCGGCCGGCCGGGCATCTGCCGGTGGCAGCAGGTGGCACCGAATACGTGTCCAGGGCCGAACTCGGCTGCCCGAACGGGCGGGCGCAGAAGCAGAAGGATGGCAGCATCCGCTACTACCACGCCATGGTCGGGGCCGGTATCGTGGCCCCGGGAAGGGCCGATCTGCTGCCACTCCGCCGGAATTCATCTGCCCCCGGGACGGTGCAGGCAGGCAGGATTGCGAGCGGGCGGCCGTGAAGCGGTGGCTGGGACGTGTCGGGCCCCGGGCTTCAGGGCTGAAGCCGGCCCTTCGGGTGATGGTCTCCATTGCTGCCAGCCGGTCCGCGAGGCGATCCGGGCCTCCGGGGGAAACTTCCTGCCGAGCTGCCTGCCGTCATCCCATGTCACGCCTTGCGAACATGTTCATGGCGCCCACATGGACAGCCTGCGGCGGACCGAGCGGGCCGGCGGAGGGCCGAGCGGCATTTCCACACCCGGTGGATGAAGGATCTGCCGCTCAGGGACGGGCCCGGAGCGATGAAGGTGAACCGGCTCGGGGCCGCCGGGACCCCGGAGACCGGCAAGCAGACATGTCACGGCACCTTTGCCACCGACCTGCCCGTCGGCCGGCACGATATCGCCGGGCCGGCCGAATGTGCCCGCACTCGCTGGACCGTGGAAAACCCGGTGTTCCCGGAGCTCAGGAAATCTTACCATCTCGAGCGCAACTTCGGCCATGGATCCAGGACCCTCTCCAGCGTGCCGGCGATGTCCGACCTGATTGCCCTCCTGATGCAGAGCGCATGCCGGATGGTCTGCAGCCGGTGGCAGGCCGCTCGCCGGCGGTGGGTCGCGCGATACCAGATGCCGGACCAGCTGAAGATCCTGGCCAATCATGTCGTGTTCGGCGGCCGGGACCGGTTCCTCGTGACCATCGCCACCGACGAGCTTCCGGCGCAGCCTCCGTGAAGCACCGCCGGCACCCTGTGCCGGCCACCCAAGCCCCCCCGACACGCAACCCGAAACAGCCGAAAGTCAAGACATGATGGAGTGATTGGAATTACTGCTATGTCGCCAGAAATTCTAATTATGGCTCCATCTCACTGATTTGACATGTCTTTTTGAATCGGTGTCATTTTTTTCGTGGTCCGGTCCGGCGACCGGCCCTGCGGCCGGAGGGTGATTCGCCGCCCCTGGCGGGCAAAAACGTGCAATTGATCCCATTTTGTTCTTGTACAAGGATCCGTTTCGTGCAAGATGCGGCACATGACACCCCTGTCCGGATACATGAAGGTGATGCGCGAGCTCTGCTCGCGGGCTCCGGACCGGAGAGAAGGGAAGAACGCGCCGATCCCGATGGCCGATATCGCCATGTCCGGCTGTTCCTGCAGTCACCATCCTTCCTGCATGCGCAGCGGCAGATGCTCTCCCGCCAGGGACGCTCCAATGCCCATACCCTCTTCGGTATCGAGACCATCCCGTCCGACAATCATGTCCGCAAGATGCTGGACGGGGTGCCGGCCGGGCATTTCGATCCGGTGTTCCACCATGTGGTGGACGGGCTGAAGCGAAGAGGCGCGCTGGAGAAGCTGCGCCGGCTGAACGGGCATCTGCTGGTTGCACTCGATGGCACCGAATACGTCTCCTCGACCAGGATCGAGTGTCCGAACTGCTCCACGCAGAAGCAGTCCGACGGGACCATCCGCCACTACCATGCCATGGTCGGGGCCAGCATCGTTGCCCCGGGAAGTGCCGAGCTCTTGCCATTGCCGCCGGAGTTCATCACGCCGCAGGACGGTGCAGGCAAGCAGGATTGCGAGCGGGCGGCCGTGAAGCGCTGGCTGGCACGTGTCGGGCCCTGGGCGGCGCGGCTGAAGCCGATCTATCTGGGTGATGATCTCCATTGCTGCCAGCCGGTCTGCGAGGCGATCGGGAATGCCGGCGGGCACTTCATCCTGACCTGCAAGCCGGGCAACCATACCACGTTATACGAGTATATTCATGGCGTTGCGCTCGACGAGGCCAGGCGGACCAGGCGGCTGGGGGGCAAGCGCAAGCATCACTTCCACACCCGGTGGATGAATGATCTGCCATTGAGGGACGGGCCGGGGGCGATGAAGGTGGGCTGGTTCGAGATCACCGTGACCTCGGAGACCGGCAAGCAGGTCTACTACAGCACCTTCGCCACCGACATCACCATCACCAAAGACAACATCGCCGAGTTGGCCGAGTGTGCCCGCACCCGCTGGACGGTGGAGAATTCGGTATTTCGGGAGCTGAAAAAGTTTTTCCATCTCGAGCACAACTTCGGCCATGGAGAATCGACCGTGTCCAGCGTGCTGGCAATGTTCAACCTGGTTGCCCTTCTCATGCAGAGCGCATGCCAGATGGTCTGCCCCCGGTGGAAGGCAGCGCGCAAGAGGTGGGTGGCCCGCTACCAGATGCTCGATCAGCTGAAGATCCTGGTCAATCATGTCGTCTTCGGCAACTGGGACCAGTTCCTGGTAAGCATCACCACCGACCAGCTTCCGGAACAGCCTCCGTGAAGCACCGCCGGCACTCATGTGCCGGCTACCCAAGCCCCCGACACGCAACCCGAAATAGCCGAAAGTCAAGACATGCTGGAATAATTAGAATTTCTGGCTATGTCGCTGTTTCCATTGACACTGTAGGTTTTTTGGACTACTTCGGCGCGGATTTCCCGAGCTGAAGGACGATGACGTGGAATTCGCGAAGCGATCGCGACTGCGCTCGATCATTCGCGATCTTGTCGAAGAGAAGACCGATTCCTCCATGCTCGTCTACGTCCGTTTCCGCGGCGCATCCGAGGTCGACCATTCGGCAGGAGCCTGCACTCGGAGTTACTGAAACAAGCGCATTTCCTCGCCCGCAAGGAGCCCAAGAAACCGACCCGGACCAGCCTTCGCCGCTCGGTCTCGGCTTCCTACTACGCCCTCTTTCACCTTCTGGTCAATGAAGCGACAAGACTCATGCTGTCGGGCAATGTTCGCGGTCCTCTGCGTGACAGTCTCGCCCGCGCCTTTCGCCACTCGGCAATGAAGCAGACCGCCGCTGCGTTCACCCGGAGGTCGATACCCCCCAAGGCTCGCATCCGGCCTGGACCGCCAACAGGTTCAACAACCGCTGATCGATGTCGCCACCGCCTTCGTCCAGCTTCAGGAAGCCCGCCACGACGCCGACTACAACCGCGCGCTCCGCTTTACCCGGCGGGAAGCGCCCGATCTCGCCGATCTGGCGGAACAGGCGTTTCGGGATTGGCGCCAGGTGCGCGGTAGCCTTCAGGCCGACGCTTTCCTGACTAGGCTTCTCGTCTACAGGCAGATACAGGGAAAAACGCCGAGGCAACGCCCGGCGGCCGTCGGGCGGCTCCGGGAGCCTATCGGGGATCACGCAAATACGACAACCCCTTCCGGCCGGCGGCTCCGACGGGCCATGGGTCCGGCCTCCTGCCCTTCATTGAGCGTCCCTCGCGATTGTGACATGAATGCCTCGCTCAGACGCCCGGCGAGCCCGACTATCGTACACCGTCCACCGTTCAAAGCAGACCAAGGCTCTCATGGACCGCACTTTTTCTCTCGCCGAAATCATAGAAGCGAACATCGAAGGATACTCATCCGGATCGCTCGACTGCAGGTCGGCCAGGAAGAGCATACGCCACGCCCTACTTCAGTTGGCCGAGATGCCGGAGGACACGTCTCTCTCCTTCTCCAATATTTTCGAGCGCCTCGCGACGACCACGCCTTTGCCGGGGACCAAACAATTCAGCACACTCGCTATCCGCCTCCTCTCCTGTAACGGGCTGCTGCCGGAAACAATCGCAAGCTCGGCCGGGCGACACTTGGTGAAATTGATCGAGCAGGGCAACGACGCGATTACCGCGGTCCTGCCCGATCGAACGAAGTCACTGACCCATACCCGCCTTGCAGCTTACGCGAGGTTCCACTCCGACGTTTGTCAAGAGCTGCAGACCCTGACTCAACCGATCTCGGGACTCCACGATCTGGTCGGCCGTCGCCAGTCCCTCATGCAGACGCTGAATCACGGCCAGCTCAAGTCCTATCTAAACCCTCTCGGATTTCAGGCCACGATTACGTCAATCGCCAGCATTCTCAATCTTGTCGGTCAAACTAACAAATCACATGACAGGGAGCTCCAGACCAACCTGCAGAATTTGTCCGAAACCGTAAGCGAGGAAATAGACCACCTTGATCCCAGTCCGACTTTCTTTGTCAGAGACTTCGTCCTGCCTTTTCTGCACAATATCCAAACCGAAATCGACTCACTCCAATTCGGCATGGCGGAAAAATTCGATTGCGCCATTACTCCACCCGCCAGTGTCTTCGAGATTCCGAAGAAATACCCCCTGCACGTCACGGATACCCCGTTCGAACTCCACATCCCTCTCGAAAACACCGGACCGGGCGTCGCACTCAACGTTCGTGCCTACTGCATCGCGGAACATTGCACGGTCCATACGGAAGAAACGAATCTCGGCGACATCGACCCGGCATCCTTCATCCTGACACTGCTGCTTTCTCTCGATGTTCCCAAAGACGGTCTGGAGGTTCACGTCAGCATCGAATGGACTGTTCTCGTCCAGCCGCCCGCCACCCGGACCTGCGACTTCACTATATGTGTCCTGGCCCAGCGGACCGACCTCGACTGGGGCGCGCTTTCCCGGCAGCAGCCATACAGTCTGGAGGTCGTTCATGACGAGCATTTCTATGGCCGTCGGGACGCCCTCCAGCGATTGATACGCCGCCTGGCCCCCGACTCCATGGAGTCCTGCTACATCACCGGGCAGAAGCGGGTCGGCAAGAGTTCTCTGGCACGCGCAGTCGAGGCCCGGATAACGAACGCGCCGCACGATGGCGACTATCATGTCCTGTACCTGGAATGCGGTGAAATTCGCCACGCCACCGGGCCCGACACGCTTCAGGAGCTCGGGCAGCAGTTGGAATCCTTCCTGTCGGCATTGTTGCCCCGCCATGTCGAATTGGCCGGGCAGGACTATTCTTCGTCCCTGATACCCCTCAATCGTCTTCTGAATTCCCTGAGGCAGGAACGGCCCGCTACGCGAGTAGTCGTCATCCTCGACGAGTTCGACGAGATAAATGAAGATCTGTATCGCTACGGGGAGCTGGCGAATACGTTCTTCCTGAACCTGCGAACCCTGTCCTCGAAACCGAATATTTCATTCATTCTGGTGGGGGCAGAGAAAATGCCCTACGTGATGTCGTCGCAGGGAGAAAAGCTCAATCGATTTGCCGGCGAATCCCTCGACAGCTTCGACCTGTCTTCGGAATGGGCAGACTACCGCGCCCTGGTCGAAAACCCGGTCGCGCACAGCATCAAGGTTCACGAAGCAGCTGTTCGCAAGCTCTTCGACCTGACGGACGGACATCCCTACTTCACGAAAGTCCTCTGCATCGCGCTGTACGAACGAGCAGTCCAGCACAAGGATGCGGAGGTTTCCCCCGCCGAGGTGGACAAGGCCGCCGAACGCATGATCGGCAGCCTCGACACCAATACCTTCGCGCATTACTGGCGTGACGGGATAAGAGGAGATTCCAACGATGTCGAAATCACGTCGCTGAACCGCTGCCGGCTCCTCGTGGCCTGGGCGCGGGCGGCGCGGGCAGGCCTGTCGCCGACTTGCGAAAACATTTCGAAGAATCTGTATTCAGGCCTGCTGCCTGCCAGCGAAGTGTTACCTCTGCTCGACGACTTTTGCCGGCGCAACGTACTTCGACAGACAGAAGATGCGTATTCTCCAACCGTCAGCCTGTTTGCCGACTGGTTGCGCGAGGGCGGGTTTTCCCGTCTGGTCAGCGATCAGTTGGGGGATGAACTGGCAGCCGCGAAGCAAATCCGGGAAGACGAGGCCTATGTGCATGCCCACGAGATCGGGGTATTGGTCGACAGCTGGGATCTGTACCAAGGTCGTCAGATTACTTCGGATGACGTGAGAGCCTGGATTCAACAGGTAGACAGCAATGTCGAAAGACGGATCCTGTTCAAGATACTTGAGAACGCCCGGTTTCTCCGGGAACCGGAAGTCAGGGAGAAGTTCGAACAGGCACACAGGCGAATTCGCTCCAAGCTGCCCACATTCGTGAAACGGTCCCGGGCACAGCGGCGGGAAGACATTTTCGTTACCTACGGAGATGGTCCCGGAAAGAGCGGGGCTCACTATGCGAGCATCTATGCAGCCGTGAACGAAATCACTTCGACCAACATCGTGGTGCCCAGCAAAGTCGTCTCCGCCGTCGGATCGGTCGAACCGGGCAAGCAGGTGGGCGTCGTCCTGGTCGACGACATGCTCGGCACCGGCAACAACATGGTCGACAGGCTATCGGACCTGAGCACTGGGTTTCTGGAAGCCGGAATCGGGACGGTGATTCCCTTGTCGGTAGCGGTCCTGTGCGGAACCTCGAAGGGCGAGTCGGTGGTGAAGGCTTTTCTGGAGCGCGAGATGGCAAACGCCGATCTCGAAGTGTGCGAGACGATCGGGGAGGACAGTTTTGCTTTCCCGGAGGGGTTGGGGTTCTGGAAGTCCGTCGAGGAAAAGAACGTGGCGAAGATGCTGGCGCGCGACCTTGGGGTGCGCGTTCAGAAGAGGAACCCGCTAGGCTACGGAGAGCAGGGCCTGCTGCTGACGTTTTCGCGGAACTGTCCCAACAACTCGCTACCGATTCTCCACGGAAACGGACGGGGCGAAAAAAGCTGGCGCGCCATTTTTCCCCGCCGGAAGTCCTGATCGTGGGGGATCGAGTGCTGGGCGACTGTAAGCAGTCCGTCAGGCCGTGGAGCCGAGTCGCCTGCCGTCCGTTCTGTACGTCGAGGCGATCGACTTCTGCGAGTTTACGAACGATCAGTTCCTCGGAGTCATCGCGTCCGCACGGTTTGTCGGAACGGATACTCCCAAGGTGGATTCGAAGTCCGAAAATGGCAATCCGTTGCCTCGCGCCGCCACGGACCGTCCTGATTTTGAAAAAATCTGCATTCCATTTGATGACTGATCCGATAGTAACCGATGCCATGCTGTTCCGGACCCGTGCCCTGCTGGTCCGGCAGCGCACGCAGGCCGGGGGCTCGCTCCGGGGCCATTTGGCCGAGTTCGGCATGGTTGCACCGCGGGGCAGCTGCAATGTCGGCAGACTACGCCATGAACCGGCGGCGGCACAGGAGGCGCCGCCGGAGCAGGTGGCCGGGATGGCCGAGCTGCTGCCGGACCGGATTGACGCGCTGTCGGAGCAGATCGCCGGCCTTGAGAAGGAGATCCGCACGAGAGCCCGCGAGCGAGACGAGCTGAAGCGGCTGATGACCATCCCGGGCATCGGGCCGATCTGTGCCATGGCCGTGCATGCCTTTGCCCCGCCGATGGCGGCCTTCGAATCCGGCCGGGACTTCGCGGCCTGGATCGGGCTGACACCGCGCCAGCACTCGACGGCTGGCCGGCAACGGTTAGGGCGGATCACCAGGACGGGACAGCGGGACCTCGGGCAGCCGCTGGTCCTCGATGCAACCGCGGTGCCCGGGCATCGGCGCCAATCCGAGCTGCAGGGTGATCCCCGGCTTGCCAGGATGATCGCCGGGAAGCCGCCGAAGCTGGTGGCGGTGGCGCTGGCGAACAGGATGGCGCGCATCATCCGGGCGCTGTCGGCCTCCGAGGAGAACTACCGCACGCCGGCGGCGATGGCGGCAGCGGAATGACTGCCTGGAGGGGAAGAGAGACGAGATTGCAACCGGGAAAGGAGAACTTCCCGGACAAGGAATACCCGGGCTCTGCAGAGCCGGCGCTCGAGAGCGTGATCTGCGGATGATCCCGGCCTGAGCGGTGAGGACGACAGACAGCACAGGGGTAAGAGGTCATTGAAGGCCGGGTCGGAAGAACCGGTGCAGGGCGCAGGGCTTCGAGCCCGTGCAGGCGATCTGGATCCGACCCACGAACACCATATGACGCACCTTCGGTGCTGACAGTCTGACAACTATCTGATTCTACACATTATTTTCTCTCGGATTTCGCGCCGGACACAGCCATTCGGCCTCGTTCCGGCTCGCCAGTGCAACTGATTCGGGAGAGAATCAATGACCAGTCTTCATCTCACACAGCGTCGAATCGACGCCGTCATCCCCGGCACATCTGTCCGCGAATTCCGTGACACCGAATTGCCGGGCTTCGGTGTCCGCTGCCTGCCAACCGGGCGCAAGCGATACTTCATCCACACCCAGCAGAACGGGCGGCGGATCTGGAAGACCATCGGTGATGCTGGCACGATGAGCCTGGCCGAGGCCCGAACCCTCTCCCGGTCGCAACTGGCAGGGATTCGCAGCGGTGCGCCATGCTGCGAGGCTGGCGAAAAGGCAGAGACCCCGTTCGAGGAGGTTGCAAGAGCGGCATTCCGCCGACATGCCCGGCTGTGGAAGCCAGGAACGCTGGCGGTCAATCGCCTGTATCTGAAGAACCAGATCCTGCCCCGGTTCCGCGGGCAGCCGATCGGCGGCATCACCGGCCGGGATGTTCAGCAATGGTTCGCGTCCCTCCATGCGACCCCTGCCGCTGCCGACCGGGCAGCACCAATCCTGTCGGTGATCATGCGGGAGGCCGAACGCCTCGGATACCGCCACGAGGGAAGCAACCCGTGCGCAGGCATCCGTCGCTACCGGCGCGGCGGACGGGAGCGTCTCCTGTCCGGCGAAGAGGCAAGGCGTCTCGGCACGGTGCTGGCGCGCCATGACGGCCATCACCTGGCCAGTGCCGTCAGGCTGCTGCTGCTGACCGGGTGCCGAAAGAGCGAGATCATGGCACTGCAATGGCAGGACTACCGTGATGGTCATCTTTTCCTGCGTGACAGCAAGGTGGGGCCCAGGACGGTCTGGCTGTCCTCGGCTGCCCGCAGCATTCTCGACGGCCTTCCGCGGACCGGCATCTGGGTCTTCCCGGGCAGGGCTGGCGGCCCGGCACGGGGGCTCGGTTGCTTCTGGCGGGGCGTGCGCGCCGAGGCAGGTCTGGCAGATGTCTGGCTGCATGATCTCAGGCACAACTACGCGAGTATTGCACTGAAATCCGGCGAGACCATCCTCACCATCGGGCGGCTCCTTGGTCACCGGCGGGCGGAGACGACACTCAAATACATCCACCTTGACGATGGCGCGGTCCGGGAAGCCGCCGCCGCCGTGGCCCCGGTTCTTGGCGGGAGGGCTGAGCGATGAAGCGGCAGATGCGTCTGACCGATGCCGGTATTGCCCGTTTGAAGGCCGGCAAGACCGACTACACGGTCTGGGACACGGTCGCGCCCGGCCTCGGGGTCCGGGTTCGCACATCCGGATTTCGCGGCTATGTCTTCCACCAGAGGGGAGCAAACACGGCCAGACGGGTCTCGCTGGGGCCGGCCGCCTTGAAGAGCGTCGAGGAGGCCCGAAGGGAGTGTCTGTCGATGCAGCTGGAGGAAGATGGGAGGGCGCCGGTGGAGGCGCCCGCCACTGCGCTCTTCCGGGACTATGTGGAGGATCCATGGAAGGCCGGCATGGCCGGCCGCTGGAAGCCGTCGACGCAAAGATCCGTGGAGGCCCGCCTTCGCACGCAGCTCTTGCCGGAATTCGGGCATTTGCGGCTCGACCGGATCACGCCGGCCAGCATCGATGCCTGGTTCGAGAACTACAGCATCACCGCGCCGGGGGGCGCAAACAAGGCACTGGCAATGCTCCGGCAGATCCTGAACCATGCCATCGCCGGCGGCCTGATTGCCGTGAACCCTGCCCGGCAGACGACGATGAATCCGAGGCCCCGGCTCACCCGGTTCCTGTCGGCCGAGGAGATTGCCCGTCTCATCGAGGCCCTCGATCACTGTGTCGCCGAGCGACCGGCCCGGGCACCGCAGACCGACATCATCCGCCTGCTGCTTCTGACGGGATGCAGGAAGAGCGAGATCAAGAACCTGAAATGGTCCGAGATCCACGGCAACACGCTTCGGCTTGCCGACAGCAAGACCGGACCGCGTGTGGTGTATCTGAGCGAGGATGCACGCGCGCTCATCGACCGGCAGCCCCGGAATGGAGGGCCGTTCGTGTTTCCCTCGCCGGCCGACCCGGGCAGGCCTCGCGGACATGAATTGGGGCTGTGGGACCTGGTCCGGGAGCGGGCCGGCCTTGCGGATGTTCGGCTGCATGATCCCAGGCATACCTATGCCAGCCAGGCGGTGATGCGGGGAATTCCGCTGCCGGTGGTGGCCCGGCTTCTTGGCCACAGCCAGGTTCAGATGACCATGCGTTATGCCCATGTCGGGGACCGCGATGCCGAGGCGGCTGCCGAGAGGATCGGTGAGGCGGTGGCGCTGGTGTTGGCCGGCGAGGGGTAAGGGGGGGGCGGGAGCGACTCCCTGGGTGCAGATGCCTGGGTGCAGATGCCTGGGTGGTCGAGACCGGAATGGGATCACCGACCTTCATCGCTCTATGTCGGCGTCATGCGTCCGCTTGTCTGGGCCGGGTTCGTTCTCGAGGCTGAGGATGGCATCAGGGCAAGGTTGGTTCCAAGATTACTGCTCTGGCGCGAAGCGCTCGCGTTGCCTTCCGATGCGGAGCATGGCGGCCTTCCAATCCCTCATTGAAGTTTCTGGGTGCGAATTGGATGCTGCTCTGTCCGTACGCGTTCCAGGCGCGCTGGCATCGTTCAATCCCCAACGGCGGTCGGGATAGAAATCCAATGCCTGACGAACTTCGATTTTCATGAGTTCGCCGCTGAATCCGTATTCCCTGGGGGCAACGGAGGCTTGTGCGGCGTTGAGGCGCGCTTGGCCGAAGCCAGTTGACACTCAACATGTGCCATTCGGTATCGAATGGCGGAGGCGCATCACTCTCGCCCGTTTGGAATTTGTCCTCCGGTTCGATGCGGCCGGGGTGAAAGCTCCGGTACTCGCCGCGCTTGTAGCTGTATGCCCGGCGCCCGGCCCGTGGTAGTTGCCTGCTGGTTCCATGTGTAGTAGCAACCAACTTTGGAACGTCTATGAGATAATTGCCATATGTCGAAACGTCTTTTTATTAGCCATTCGTGGTCCTACAGCGAACGCTACAGGTCGATGGTCAGCCTGCTGAACAACAGGAAGTACTTTACGTGGACAAACTACTCTGTGCCTGAAGACAAGGCTTTCAACCAGATGACAAAGGCACAACTGCAAGAACAGCTTCGAAACCAGATAAGGCCTGTAAATTGTGCAATCATCATTGGCGGGATGTGGACTGCTTACAGTGATTGGATTCAATTCGAGATGGAATTTGCTCAAAGCATTGGCAAACCAATCCTTGGTGTCAGGCCACGCGGTGCAAAAGTGATGCCGGTTGCTGTTGATACAAGATCTACTAAAGTCGTCAACTGGAATGCACACTCCATTGTTGCCGGCATCCGGGAAATCGCATGAGCGCGGTCGACCTTGAGTTCCCTGCACTCTACGACAGCGCAAACCAAGGTTCGATCAAAGCACAGCGCTGGTTCCTGTGGACCATACGATTGGAATACATCCTGTTGTTCTGTGTAAGTGTTGCTGGTGCGGCAGGCCTGGATCCTTTTTTGATTACTTGTGTGCTTTTCATCCTTGCCGGACTGTTGTTGGTCAAGGCTGCCAAGAAGCCGGATCAGGACTGGTACCGATGTCGCGCTTTAGCCGAGTCAGTGAAGACCTCAACTTGGCGCTTTTCCATGCGGGCGCACCCTTTCGAAGACGCGAGCAGCATCAACACTCCCAAAGCATACTTTCGGAACATGTTGCAGAATATTTTGAAGGCAAACCAACGCATCGCTGCCAACCTTGCCCACAATGACACCTCCGAGATCGAACAGGTGACGAGCTCGATGATTGCCATACGCAATTTGCCTCTTGAAGACCGCATGAAGCACTACGTCGCGAACCGGATTGATGATCAACGTGCATGGTATATCAAGAAGGCGAAAGCAAATGGAAATGCACTATGTGCTTGGGTAGTTCTGACGATCACCGTCTATATTGCAGCAGCAGCAGTTCTAAATTCTGAACAGTTTGGTCGGTCGAGTCTGACTATTGCCTTTGCTCCAATGATTGTTTTCGTCACCTCTGCGCTGGGTTGGTTACAGATGAAACGACATGGCGAATTGAAGGCAAGCTACACTCTCGCTGCTCATGAGATAGGTATTATAAAAAGCGATTCAGAGTCCGTTAAAACAGAAAAAGAGCTGTCTGATTTCATCAACGAAGCAGAGCTGGCCTTTTCACGAGAACATACTCAGTGGGTTGCACGACGTGACGCCAACTAGGCGGGGAGCTAGTCGTGTAATGAGGTATTGTCGGGGACACCGTATGACTCGGAGGACCGAATTTTGCCCGGCGTCACAATTCCTGACAAACGGATAGTACGGAAACAACCACTCGGAACGACCGGAGAAGTCATTGCGCTTGAACCTTTCATTTGAACCCGATCTCTTCGTAGGTCAACTGGGTCACGAAATAGCCTCAGGTGGCCTGACAGTCGTCGATGCAATTGAGAGGCTTCTTTCGGAATGGCTAGAGGATGCCATCACCAGATGTCTCGGGGATAGAATCGTCAAGGCCCCCAATTCCGTCGTGCATCCTGCAAACTACGTCAATCGATTCCAAAACCTTGCCGTGCTCAGTCGTGCCGGATATTCCACTTGGTATCCGGAAGTGCGTTTTTCCACAGGTAAGGGTGATGTCGTCAACATCACTCAGTTGCATTCATCTGGGATTGAATTTTGTAGCATTAGGTATGGCGGCGGCGTTGAATGCCATTATACCCACAAAGTGAAGGAGCTCAAGACGCAGGTAAACCACTCAATTCGTCTAAACGAGGTAAGAATACCTCCGGATGTCTTCGTCCAGGTTCTACGGGCACTGGAAAATCACCGTGAACTTTCGCAGCCCTATATAGCCAATTTAACCGTGGGTATCGAACGCTTTGTTGACGATAGAATTGAAGGATTCAGAACGGTCGCCTTTGACCATGTCGCTACCGGCGATCGTCACTTCTGTTCATGCCACGCTGCCGCACATGAGGCAATGCTCATCGATGCCAGAAAAAGGCTTCCAAATTCTGCCCCCGGTTCCTGGCCGCATCGCGTCGATTCATTGCTCCAAGGCGGACGATATACGGACGGCATTTGCCACTTCTGCGTTGCAGAACAGCACGGGAAGAATGCACATTTGGAATGGTACGGCAGTCAGGTTCGAAAGCACTATCAACCATATGTTGACCTGCTTGTTCGCGGCAAGGCCATGGACCCCCGAACGGCCCGCGCCGAAACGATGCGGCGCCTTTCGATCAGCCGATGGGTACGCGAGGACGAGTTGTACGAATTAATTCGCAAGCTCTTTCCTGACCGTACGATTCGCCGCGAGGCTTCCCCAGCCTGGTTAGGTCAGCAGCGCCTGGACATCTTTCTTCCCGAACTTGGCCTTTCGATCGAACACCAAGGAGAACAACACTTCTTTCCGATTGAAGCGTTTGGCGGAGAAAGCGCGTTGGAGAAGACGCGAGAGCGCGACCGGCGCAAACGGGAACTGTGCAAGGAACACGGGGTTGCGGTCATCGACGTGCGTTTCGATGAACCGATAACGATGCCTTACCTGAGAAACCGCCTTCAGCGCTGGCTACGCTGAGGTAGCCGTTAGGGTTGGCAATGGCTGCGGGTCCGACAGGATCCGGCAGGCATCGGGCCGCAGCCGGCAGGCCAGGATCTCCTTCGGCTGGCCATGCGGGTCGGTATACTGCCCATTCATGCGGGCATAGCCCTTGGTCTTTCCCAGCCCCTGCCAGCCGGCCGCCCTGTACATGGTGCCGGCAAAGCGCGCCGGATCGCAGAAGGTCTCGGCGACGAGCACCCGATGGCCATGGGCAGCCAGCCAGTCATCGGCCAGCCGGCGGGTCATCCCTGCCAGGAACATCGAGGCGAGGTTCGGCAGCACCCCGGGCTCGGCGAGGATCAGGAAGCGGGTGTGGCGGGCGGGTATGTCCCAAGTCTGGGCCTGTGGTTGCTCAGTGAGGCGAATGTAGTCTGATGTTTCCGCGCCGCGCACGTTCTTGTTGACGTCAATCCTTGTCGAGCTGTGATAATTGCCGGTCCCGTTTCATGCCTGTCAGTGCCGTTCGAGGTATTGTCGAGTCTGGTGTTTGGGGGGCGTCGCAGGTTCTCTTGTCGCATCTTGGCGGCGAGCGCCATATTGTCGGCCCATCCTCCAAACGCGGTTGCCGCATTGGAAAATCCGACAACACTTGACCGTGAATCCTGCGGTACTTGACCGTGAATCCCGTCACACTTGACCAGGAGTCCCGTCACACTTGACCGTGAATCCTGAGGTACTTGACCAGGAATCCTGTCTCACTTGACGGCCCGGTCCGCGTGCCCACCGACGCCTCCCCGGCTTCGTCCCCGCTGCCTCTCCCGGTACCTCCGCATCGATGCAGAATCGACACGAGGAGGAATGGGCATGAGGAAAGCCGACATGATCAACATCAGGGACATCCTGCGCCTGCGCCACGCGCTTGGCCTGACACGCAATGACATCGCCGCCGCTCTCGGCGTGAGCGCCGGTACGGTATCGAACATACTGAAACGGGCAGAGGCGACCGGGCTGTCCTGTTGGCCGCTTCCGGACAAGCTTGATGAGGATGCGCTGCGGGACCGGCTCTACCCGCAGGCCGAACGCCAGAGCGAACATGTGCAGCCCGACCGGGATGACATCATCGCCGAATACAAGACTCCCCGCCGCCGCCGGCGGGCCAGGCTGACTCAGCACCATCTCTGGACCGAGTACAGCGAGGAGGCCGTCCTGCAGGGCGGTGAGCCCTGCAGCCGCAGCCAGTTCTGCGCCCTTCCGAAGGAACAATTGCAGGGAAAGCGCGCAGATACGCAGATGCGTTTCGACCATGCACCGGGGTATTGCGGCATGTCGGCATCGAAGGCAAGACGCTGCCCGTTCGCACCGCCACCGCCGAGATCGACGTCGAGATCTTCGTCGCTGTGCTGCCGCATTCGAATCTCGCCCGCGCCGAGGCGATGCCGAGCCAGAAAATCTGCCACTGGGCGATGGCGCACCGGCGCGCCATGGAATACTTCGGCGGCACGCCCACGATCCGGATCATCGACAACCTCGAATCCGGGGTCGTGAAGGCCGATCGCGAGGATCCCCTTCTCAATCCGACCTTCCGCGAGTTCGCCCGGCATTACGGTCTGGCAATCATCCCGGCACGCTCCAGAAAGCCGACGGACAAGGGTCCGGTGGAAGCGGCGGTGAAGGCCGTCCAGTCCCGCATCCTGCTGCCGCTACGCCACCAGACCTTCTTCTCCACCGGTGCCATGAACACCGCCATCCGCCCCGAGGCAGGCAAGCTCAACACCGCGCCGATGGCATCGGGCGAGCGCCGCCGCCAGCTGTTCGAGGCCTCCGAGCGCGCCGCTCTTGCCCGGTTGCCCGCACATCCTTGGGAATGGGGCGAGTGGCTGACCCGCAAGGTGGCACCGAATGGTCATGTCTCCTACGGGCGCAACAACTACTCGGTGCCCGAGGGTCATATCGGCCGCCAGGCCTGCCTGCGCATCGGCGAGCGCATGCTTGAAGTGTTCCTTGACCGGGGCGGCGAGCGCATTGCCGTTCATCGGCTGGCGACCGGGCGCAACAGATACGCGACCGAGCCGACACACATGCCTGATCGCCTCAAGGCCGTCCGTGACATCCGCCGACCGGATTACGGCGACATCCTGCTCCGGCGGGCCCGCAGCATCGGCAAGCACGCGCTGGCCCGGGCTGAGCGCTGCCTGGCCTCCCGGGACTTCCCCCAGCAGGCCTTCACCACCGTGCAGGGCATGGTCCGCCTTGCCGAGAGACATGGTGCCGAAAGCGTCGATTCCGCGTGTGCCGAGGCGCTGGACCTGGACCGCCTCGCCTCCGGCTTCCTGCGGGAACGCCTCAAGGCCAACAGCAAGGCCCCACCGCCCCGCCCGGAGCCGGACGAAATCATCCCCGATCATTCGAACATCCGCGGCGGATCCTGCTACTCGAATACGAAAGGAGAGACGACATGACATTGCGACAACCCAATATCGAACGCATGCTGGGGCTCGGCCTCACCGGCATGGCCGAGGCCCCGGAAGAGCAGCATGACATTGCCGACATCACCGAACCCGGCTTCGATGACCGCCTTGCCATGATTCTCGAGCGCGAGGTCCCGCACCGCGACCGGAAGAGCTGCCCGGGCCATCTGCGCCAGGCCCGGCTTCGCATCGGCGCCGATGTGCAGGATGCAGGCTCTCGGCCGGTCGCGGCATTGCCCGCAGCACGCTGACCCGGCTTGCCGCCGGCGAATGGATCCGGCGGGGAATCAACCTGATCGTGGCCGGGCCGACCGGGTCGGGCAAGACCTTTCCTGCCTGCGCCCTGGCGCACCAGGCGTGCCGGCAGAAACAGTCCACGCTCCATCGCCGGGTTCCGGAGCCTGTCACGGCGCTCGCCCGGGCGCGAGACCGAGGGACGCATGAGCGCCTGATGCGCCGCCTGGCCAGGGTCTCGCTGCTGGTCCTCGATGATCGGGGCCTGCAGGGCTTCTCGGCCGAGGGCAGGCGGGACCTGCTGGAGATCGTGGAGCAGCGCTACGGCCGCAAATCCATCGTCATCGCCAGCCAAATCCCGGTGGATCGCTGGCCTGATGTGATCGGGGAGCCGACAATTGCCGATTCCGTCCTCGATCGCATCGTCCTGGGCGCCTACCGCATCGAACTTGCCGGCTTGCACAGCGCAAGCGGAATCGGCCGCCGCCGCTGGACGGCAGCGGTACATGAGGGGGCGCCGGCAAGCCGGCGTGGAGATGCGCCTTCGGCGCGGCAGGGGCGCCTGCGCCGCCGGGGGCGTGGTTGCGATTCCCGAGATATGCGGCGGCCCGGCTGACTTGATGAGCCAGCCGCCGCATCGGAGGGCGGAGTTGTCAATCGGGTCTGGCTCGCTTACGCTCGCATGGGGCTGGTCTCCGACCAGTTCGTCAACACCAACAGGGAAGGAATGAACCCAGGCATCATCTCCGGAAGAGACAGCGCTTCGCGCGGACCGGGCCGTCAAGTGTGACGGGATTCACGGTCAAGTGGGCCGGACTCTCCAACTGGTTCCAGATGGAGCCGCCGGAGACCGGTGATTTCAAAGCTGCTACCAGAGTTTCTTCCCCTTAACGTTCTACTCGCTCAACCTCTTCAAGAAGGCATCTTCGACCGACACGCCGGCTGCCATTAACGCTTCACAAACAGTGTTCCATGCTGTCTTGTTGGTTAGGGCTGAGGCCTTCGATCCAATCGCGAGAACGCGGTTTCCAATACCAAGCTCCTTCCAGAACCGATTGTCAGCGTTCCCGGCCCAAAGCTCCGCTGGAAACGCTAGCAAGGCCTCTGCAGTCGACGGCTCCAGGCATTCGAGGATGTCGAGATAGAGAAACGCTATGGTGGGGCATGGTGACGCCTCGCCGGCGATCTCCGATAGAAGCGGCAAGAACGGCGTCAGTTCTGGGTTGGACAAACCCCTTGTATACGACGTCCCATATCCAAGTCCGTAACTGAGCCGCATGTAAAATGCGCTGATGAGTTCTTTGAGGTGAGTTTCCATGCCATCTCTCCGCGGCCACAAATGGCTGCGCCAATGGCGTGTTTCTTTCAGGCGAGGCCAGATATTTTCACGAACGGATAGCAGATAGGCTCGGTCATCCGCATTGCCTTCAATATGACGAAGATCGCTTTGCACGACGAAAGCTGCGCCAGCGTCAATGAAGGCTTCATCGGAGAAGGCGTCCAGCACATCATATATCAGATCCCGGCGCACTTCTTCTGTCCAGCGACGGGCATGCGCCGCCGCAAAATCCATCAAGCCGCGTGTCCAGACGCGCTCGATATCGTCGTCATCTTCCCAATCTTCCCCTGGCTTGTTCGTTTCCAATAGCCAGTCGCGGTTGGCGCGCATCACCGCCAATGGCATCGCCTCGGTATCGTCGCCAAGCCGCGCAAGAATGCTCAACCAGGCTGCTCCCGTTTTTTTGTCATAGTCATAATCCGGCCATACCGGTTCGCGCAGCTCGCGCAATTCAGTAATCCCTTTTTCTCCAATCGCGAGAGTCCGTTTTGGTCTTTGCGGTCGCCACGACGGTGGCGTTGGCCAGTCAGGCTCCTTGCCGCCATTCAGCCACTGCCGTTCCGCGTCCATCCGGGAGGTAATGCATGCTTTCAGTTCGTCGCGGCGCTCGTCATAAGCTGCTTCGTCTTCGTCATAATATGGGCGCCGCGGGATCATGCAGGCGACTAGAGCGATACGGCTGGCTGAAATCACGAGCTTCTCATCGAGCGTATCGACGACCTTGCCATGGCGAAGGAACGCGGGTGCGGCGCTCGCCGGAAACGCAGCCACGGCCTTCAGGAGATCCTCCGCATCGGTTTCACTACTGGAAGTTGCCAAAAGATAGAGACACCCGGCGATCGCCATCGCCTGTGCGTCGTACATGACATCATCGCGCGGAATGAACTCCGATCGTTCTTGGGGTTGGAGAGATTGTACGAATATCGAGGTTATTTCTGGGCGACGACGCCTTACTTCTTCAGGAGATCCAAACCGTGCAAGAAACGCCGCGGCAGAGACACGCTCAAGCCAGGGATTGTCAGGATCATGCTTCGCCTCGTCCCCGCCTGGAGCGGCGCCGGTTGTCTCATCCAGAATTGTCTCCGCATCGGCGACGCTCCTGCTGACGACTTGGGAGTCATCATTCATCGCTGTACGGACATCCAGCGACCGGATGAAAGCCATACTCTCTGCTGTCGCCTTCGCTGCGTGGTCTTCAAGCCATTTCTTCTGTTCGGCCGGCCACCTATAGATCCACCCCTTGTGTACATTCCCCTTCGTGTCCTTCTGCGTGACGCGTTCATGGTTATCCCGTGACGCAAGGCGCAGCGCATGCGACGCCATGAATACCGGCGATCCCCAACTGACGGCGCTGTTCGCCCAGGGACCAAGCCGGCTGACTGCCGCTTCAAGATTTGAGCGCAGCGCTCCCAATTCTGCCTCGGCCGTTTTGAAAACAACCCGAGGAATGACGTCGTGCAGGGCAATTGAGCGCGACAAGCGGCCAGAGAGATCTTCCTCAACCGCTTGATCGGCTTTCGGTCCTGCGAACCAGGAGCACCCCGAGGAACCGCTGCACATGCGATCAGCCGCGTCGTGATTGGCGCGTCCGGCATCCAGTGCTAGGGTCTCGGGGGAGGACATCAGGTCACGGAGGGCCGCTCCATTCGGTGAGGAATGTGAGATGACGAGATCGACGAGATCGACGAGAACCAACCAGAAAGCGCCGCTGATTGGCCCATCACCGGCAATGCATGCGATTATCGGATCGAGCGGCTTGCCCCCGTCAATTTTCCGGTGGGCCCAGTATTCCAGAGCCGACAGCGCCTTGGTCAGCATGGCCGCCGGCGCGCGCCCTCGCGACCATCTGTAGCTGAACGGAGCCTGGATCTTACGCTCCTTTCCCAACAATCGAACCAAGAATTCCTGGCCTCCACCCGTTGGCGCACAAGCGCTGTCAACCAGAGTTCTGATGAACGACACGCCCGTGGTCGAGTCGGCTTCCAGAATATCCGTGAACACGCCGATGCCGCATCGGCCGAGGACGAAGGGCCCGTTTATTCGCGACATCGCATAGGAACGGTGGCACGCGGGCCTCGTATGCCCCTCGTTTTCTACATCCTCTTTGAGCGCGCACAAAAACGCAGCTGCGAATTCGCCAGGAGCCGCGCCCGGCAATTGCCCAACGAATTCGAGGATTTGACTCATTGTCTCCTCCGGTCGTTTCGAGTCCTTGACCGCCTTCAGATAGCGCGCAGCAGCTTCGGGAGAGGAAAGTGCCCAAGCCATCAGACAGAACCGCGCCGTCTCAAGTGCATCGCTTGTCACGGTGTATTTGACATCAGGGAGAGGCTCTATATACCGCGGTAGCGGACGCTCTCTCCTTTCAATATCCGCAACTAGAATGTCGGTAAGGCGGTCAAGCAAGACCGGCGCCACGGTCTTTTCACCGAACGCTGCAAGGTTAAGCCAGTTATTGAAAAGATCGACAGTGGCGGATAAGGCCGTCGGCCCCAAACGGTCAAAGTTCTGCAAGCACCAAGGGATCAGATGCTCCCATTCAGGTCCCTTGGGAATGGTCATGCTGTCCGGAAGGGAGATGCCCTCCGGCAAAACGTCCTTGAGCAACGGCGCCACCAATTGGGTCTGCGACGCGATGAAACGCCTAATAAGACGCGCTGCACGCTCCCCTTCCTTGTCAAGCAGGAAGGCGCCGAACTTCCCGAGAAGCACGTCTGCGCGTTCTGACCGGACGATCGCCAGCAAAGCCAACCCAGCCCATCTGGAGGCGACGCCTTTCACTTCCAAGAGCACAACCAGTTTCGGCCACGCGTCATCATCGTCGCTTTCGGCGAGCATGCGGCACGCCATTTCAAAGCCGCGCGCCATCCAGAATGGTGGAGGTGCGTCCAGCGCCAGCTTCTCCAGGGTGCCTGAATCATCCGACAGGACGAGGGCAAGAGCCCAGTCCGCAAACAAATCATGTCGGAAACGAACCTGATCCGTGCGGATCTCGACAAGCACCTCCTCGGAGATCAATTCCGCTACAGCCTTTGCATCTTGGCCTGAGACGTCGACGGGTCCCACCTGTTTGATGAGGCCGTTTGCAACGGCGTTGAGCACGCGTTTTCGTGCATGTATGGCGCCTGGCGTTTGGTCGCCGGTTTGCGCACCGGAAGACCACCAGTCCTTCGCCAGAGTGGCCTCACTGATTGCCTCTGCCGTATTGAGGCGCGTGCTGACCAATAGCCGTAATTTCAGCGGATTGCGTGCGAGCGCCTTGGCCGGGTGGTTGGGCCTCAGCAGGGGGGCAAGCTGCGGCGCAGCCTCGGCGAGAGCTTCAGCTTCGTCATCATCGAACCCGCCCACAAGCATACGCCTGCGCGCAGACAATTGGGCGAACACTTCTTCGCCGATCCAGAGAACACCTTCCTCTTCCCATCCGGGTTGCGCAGTAAACAGCACCGTCACTCCCGGGCAGCGCAATGCCGTCTGCATTAGATCGTGCACGGTCTTGAGCTGAGCGCTGTCGCGGAAGCGATCAAGACCATCAATGCAGAGATAACCGCCGCCGTCGCAGGCGAGATCGCTCAGGAAATCGTCAGCGTTGGCTTCAATGCCGAAGGCGGCACGCAACGCCGGCCAACCGCCAGGCGTTGTCCGGTCTGGCGCGAGCACGAGGATGCACGACATCGCCTCGCGCGCTTCAATCACGGTTCTCAGCAAGCCGGATTTGCCTGTGCCGCTTGGACCGGAAATCTCGACCACGCCGCCCTTGATATCCATAGCCTGAAGCAGGGCTTCCAATTCGCGCCGGGGCTTTTCGCGCTCCAGCTGACAATTGTTCACCGTGAGGCTGATGTCGGAAAGAGCGCAGCGGCTCATCTCCTCGATGCGGCGGCGCGCGATGGCGAGCTGAGGTGCAGAACCAACGGTTATTCCCAGACCCTTCAGTTTCCCGATCAGCTCGGTCCGATTCAACTCGCCGCCGATGGCGTCGGCGCGAAGGACGAGTCTAAAGAGAACGTCGTAGATACCGGTACCGCTCTTCTGCGAGCTGAGCTGTTCTGCTCGCAATTGGTCATGGTGCTCCGCGATCGAATTCGGGCGCTCATAGTCGAAGGTCAGCACTGAAAATGACCGCAGGACGTCATAGAGAACGTCGTCCCCAGCCTCGTCGTTGGTTTCGAGGAGCTTTCTGAAAGCGGCCACAAAAAGCCGCATGTGATTGTTGCCGCGCCACGGCGTTTCCAGGAGCTTTAAGAAAGACGTCGCATCGGATGTCTGCTGCGCCAGTTCCAGCACTTCTTGCACACCGTTCTCGATCGCGCCCGTCGTCCGCTCAATAGCCACAGCAAAGCCCCGGCCAGGCTCAATCTTCCGCGCTTTGACGATCCCTTTTACGATTGATGCAAAATTGGCATTGGTTTCCGTGAACGCCATTGATCGTTTGACCTGGATCTCGAGGCATCGCTGTTCGCCGCGATGGGTGACGCCTCGCACGATGACGTCGTCGAGCGGATGTCCTTGACCACTTCGTTGGAATTCTATGCGATCGACTATAGCGCCTGGCAGTCCGAATGGTTCGGTATTTGCCAATAGAGCGAGGGCGTAATGAGTGCCGACCTTGGCTTCGAATTGTCCACCGGCCGGTCCCGTTGCTCTTGGGCTAGAATCTCTGGCTTCTTGATGTTTGGTCATGATCGGGAAGTAACGCTAACACAACACTGTTCAATCCGCTTCTGCAATTGGTTACACTCTGCCTCATTCTTGAAGAGCATTGCACGTATGGGACCTGCAAAACCCTGGTCACCCTGTAACGTGGCTGGGGCGGTAAGATCCAGAATGTCGAAGAACTCGGTGTTTGACATCTCCGACGCTTCTTACTGGCAATCTGAATTTGTCGAATACCCTTTCTTCTCCCAGCAACAACTCCGGGATCTATTTTTGAATATCGACTGTTTCCCGAACATCCTCCGACCCAGCTGAAAACTGCCCGGAACCGCCGGAAGTCCTGTTCACCAACCTTGTTCCGTATCCGGTGTCCGGAAATGGAGGCCCGGCAGGCCTTTTTCGAACAGGTGAACACCATGCTGGCAGGATACGCGCGGGTCTCGACGCTGGACCAGAATCCCGAGCTGCAGCTCGATGCGCTGAGCGCCGCCGGATGCGAGAGGATCTTCGAGGACCGCGCCTCGGGCGCACGCTCGGACCGGCCCGGCCTTGCAGAGGCGCTGGACTGGATGCGGGAAGGCGACACCCTGGTCGTCTGGAAGCTGGACCGGCTGGGAAGGAGCCTGCCGCAGCTGGTGGCGACGGTTTGCGAGCTCGGGGAGAGGGGGTTCGGCTTCCGCTCCCTCACCGAGGGGATCGACACCACCGCCGCCAGAACGGGGCGGAGCCCAACTTCTGAAAACCTCTACACCAAGCACGACAGTTCCGGGAATCCCGACATGTCCACCGAAAAGGACCAGGGTGTCGTCGAAGGCGATACCGCGCCGGTGATCGACAAGATCATCAGATGTTCGCTGGATGGAAACTGTCCACACTTGTCGCCAGGCGAAAAGGGAAAACTGGGCAAGTTTATCTTTCATCAATACAAACGAACTCCCGAGGATCGCTCATTTATCGACAAGAAGACGGACGGCTGGCTGGCAGAAGCCCCGGCTGCCTTCGAGAATGAGTACGGCCGAAAGGCCACACCGGAAGAGCTGGTCGAGCTTGAGGTTCCGGAGTACCGGCAGAGAAAAACAAAAAGTAGAACCTCTTGCAAAATTATCGAGCTGACCGGCCGCTGAACAGTGCCGGGTATCCGGCACGGGCTTTCGCGCGACCGTGAACCCCGGAATCCCCGGACTTTCGGCATTCCCTCCCGATTCGCGGGAAAAACAGACGAAAAAGCCCGAGCGCAGGCCGGGTTTGACCGTTCGCCGGCTTTTTCAGGGCGTTTCCGTGGAAGGTCGTGGACGCCGGAACCGTCCCGAAGGACGGTGAGGCGGGTCAGGGAGGGACAGCGAGGCGCATCAACTGGTCAACCGTCAGCGCGAGCACTCCGAACATCAAGTGGCAATACACTTTTGCATGCCCACGGACACGCACATGACGGGCACCGAACTCGTCCTTGAGACGGGCATTGGTCCGCTCGACCCCGGAACGGATCCGGTAGCGGACACTCTGCGGGGTGACGAGGCCACAGACACGCCGTGCCCGGGCCTCGCGCTTCAGTTCCTGCTTGAGAGCCGTGTCCCGGCGCGGGTTGGCATCGATCAGCGGGACATGGCCAAGGCGTTCGCTCATCCGGTGGATCTCATTCGCGTCATAGGCCGCGTCCATGAGATCGTAGAGGTTGGTCACGCGCTCGGCGGTCATCGTCGCAAGGGGGATCGCCACCTGGCTGTCATGGACCGACGCCGAGGTCATGATGGCGCTCACCGGCACGCCGCAATCGGCCGTGTCGAGATGCAGCTTGTAGCCAATCCAGCCGACGAGGAAGCCCTTGGCGTTCTTCTTGGCCCCATGGTCGCAGGCGCCCGGCAGGTCATCAAGCATCTGCTCGAGGTTCATGCCATCCAGTTGCCGTTCGAGACGGCCGGGTTCCTTCGCCACTTCCTCGCCCTTGCGGGGGCGGCCGCGCTTGCGCTTCGGCTTCTTTGCCGGTTTCGGTCTTGGTGCCGGCTTCTCCCGCCCCTCGATCGCCGTCGAGTCCCGCGATATATGGCCGATCAGTTCACAGCCCAGGGCCTCCTTCACCAGTGCTTCGTGCATCCGTTCGGCAAGGCGGGCCTCGGAAAACTCCGCAAACGCACGCGAGAATGTCGCCTCGCTCGGGATCGAGCGCACACCCGGCCAGCCGCACAGCCTGCGCAACCGCGCATCGACCTCGATCCTGTCGATCAGGTCTCGGGTTGTCGGCAGGTTCCATATCGCCTTGGCAACGAAGGCACGCGCCAGGGCCCGACGACTCTGCTGCGGCCGTCCGGGGCCGCGCCAGTACGTATCGACGAAGCGCTCGACCTCGACCAGGTCGAGGACCTGGACCAGATGTTTGTGCTTCTCCATGAGGGGGCCGACCTCTTCGGCGAGCCCAGGAAAAAGTTCCCCTTGAAACCGGGTCCAGAGATTGGATATGGTCTGTGACAGAGCCATCGGGGTTGCCTCCATAGGTCGTGTTGCGCATAACTACACCATACCTTGTGGCAGCCCCGATCGCCAGGATTACCTGAACAGAATCGTCGATTTCAGGCGAAAATTCGCGTCTTCAGCGGGTTTTGCAAGAGGCTCAGTATTTTCGACTTTCGCCGGGGTGCCGCTGACGAACGGCATGCAGCAATGTTTTGAAGGGTGCCCAATCCAGTTCGGGGTCATCCGGATCGAGAACAAGAGTTTCGTGATCGGCAGCCGGATCGGACCCGGCGACTGGTTTCCGGTTCACAAACAGGTGGTATTCAAGTTTGTTGGTGCCCGCTGTTCCAATGAACTGATTGAATTCCACGACATGTCAGAGATTCGCCGGATCAACGAACAGACCGTCAGGGACAGCATGACTTTTGCCGGCTCATCGGAACAGCTGGTCCGGTCTTTGGCAGGCTTGGCGGAAGTGAATTCGAGATTGCGGCAATCAGAATCTGGTTATGAATTCATGGGGCAACGGTCCAGTCATAAACGCGGACGAAACAGACGGTTGCGTAAACGACTGCTTGATGCCGGGAACAACAGGTGTCCGATATGCCTTTCCGAATTCAATCGGCTTGATGTTTTGGCTGGCACCGAAGTGACATCGGAACATGCGCCGCCAAAAGCCTTGGGCGGGGTTCCAATTTGTTTGACATGTAATACCAATGCAAGAAAGTAGAGACTCAAGAACAAAGAGGGAACATCATCTTGTGGTGTGAGGCCAGCGCGCCGAAGGGCGTCCCAATCGCGCTTTCTGACAGCTCAAACTGTCGGGCGATGAAAACCGTTTAGCTTTCGACATTTAGCCCGAGCGGCGCTTGAGCGGCAGCGCCCGCCGCGCACTTGCGGAGACAGTCCCCGAACCGCCGCGCGGCTTCCGGGCGACACTATAGGAAGCGCTAGATGACAGCCCAATGCGGGAATCGAACACAAGAGAGAAGGGCAGCACGGGGCGCCAATCACCCCTAGGGCCTGTAAGCGAATACCCGCCGTTTCCGACCCGTTGATTTTCTCTGCAGTCCCGAGGTTCCGAAATGGCGACTTAGAGTATGCGGGACGCCGATTGTTCAAGAATTTCGTCGATTTTCTGGCGATCGGAAAGTTCTTCACGCGGCATATAGCTGGACCAAAGCTGCCTGTAGAGAGACGCAGGGAATTTGGCCAGTGCCGGGGACAGCGGTCGAGATTGGGCTACTTGGGCAAACAATTTCAGCGCCAGAAGCTTGTAGATTCGATCATGCGTCTTCAAAGGGAATGCCAATATGGCCGTTGCCGTCTTCTCGGCTTCATTGACCGCACCTAGCTGTAGCCATAGCAAACCCCAGTAACGCAGGGCTTCGAGATTGAATTCGCCTCCGTTGCCAAAGCGGTTCGAGCAAATGCGGGCGAACTCGGGCAGAATGAAATCCTCGTCGGATGTGACTTTACCGCCTTCGCGGCAGGTCTTTTGCTGCCGTTGGTCGATCAGCGCCCATATTGCCCGGGCTTGGAGCCCGGGCTTGCGTGCTTGTTCCAACAACCATGCATCGCCCGGCGCACCATATTCGATGGCATAGCGCGCGGCGTACTCCACGGCGGTAGGCGCACCGGTATGTCTATGAAGGTGTCTCTCTGCGAAGGCGGTGTGGGCCCACAAGGTTTCGGCGAGAGCCCGAACCGAAGCAGGATCGGCAGGGCGTCCGAGTAGCTGGAGTATCGGGATAGCGTGGAAAACAATGAGAAACCGGTGTTGGATGACGCGATCGGCCGAACTGAATGCTTTGTAGTTCTCTTCCGCATCCCAGACGCTTAACGGCAAAGCGTGGCACCGGGTTCCAACCCAATGCAGAAGGTCGATTTCCTTGCAGGATATGGCGAGGGCGCCGCCGAGGCACTTGATCCACTCGCGGTAGTCCCAATCGTGCCACTCAAGAAATACATGGTCGCGCTCCAACTCCGCTGCAATCTGCCGCTCGTGCTCTTCAAGCGCGGTTCTGGCAAGTTCAGCTGCCCGCGCAGGCTCCTTATCGCGCAGCTCCCAGGCAATCTCGGCAAGATGCCGTGTCCAACTCTTGCTGGGAGCATGACGTAGTCCGGCAATGAGTTCGGGAAGCAGATGGTCGGACCTAGTCTCTTGAATCAGGTGTATGCACAACTCCGTGCATGCGTTCTCGAGTTGGGTGACGCGTGGCGGTATCTCATGGCCGTGCTGTCGATTCAGCATGCAGGTGCCGCTGCTGAGCAGTTCGCCGATCCAGCGGACGCAGGCAGGAGGACCGAGTAAAGCCAGCCGGTCAACCAAGCCATGGAGGAGGCCTGTAGCTGCAAGATCGAGGTCGTCCTGGTCGGGGCGGAGTTCGGTGCTTGGAGGGTATCGATCCGGATCCGTGCGATCCGCAAGCCGGATATCGTTATCAAGCCGGTTAACGGTGTTCAGGGTGTGCACGATCGCCAGTGCAATCAGGCCATCGCATGAACCCTGATCTATCCATTGCAGAGGTGCGCGGTGATCCGAATGGAGGGTTGCAGCGAGCATGTGGTGTGCTGCACGTGCCTGCATGACGGGATGATCGAGTCTTTCGACCAGTGATGCATAGCCTTCGGGTCTCAGGGCGACCAAGAGAGCGAGCAGGTTGCCGACCGTCGGGTGGAGCGCATTGATGACAAGGTCGAAGCCGCGGCTGTCGAGGTGTTGGTATGTTTCCAGCCGGCCTTCGCGCATAATGGCCTGCCTTGTGAGTTCGGCATCTGGGGCAAGGGACCTGTGAAGTCGGGAGAGATCAATCAGGCTATTTCGATTGGCGAGTTTCTCCAGGACGCAGAGTGCGTGATCGAAAAAGGTGTCGATTTGGCCGGCAGACCACCGGGAAGGAATGACGCTTGTCGAAATTTCGGCATCGATCGAGCCGATGGCCCATACTTGTGCTTCATCGGAACCAGCTTCCAGACCATCCAGGATCATGGTTGCAACGGTTTCTCGCATGTCGGACTTGAGCCAGTGGCGATCTCCGTACGACTCGAACCAATCGTGCATAGCGGCGATCGACAACTCCGCATCGTTGGAAGAAATATGCCGCCTGACAATTGGCTCGACCGCTTCGTAAGCCGAGCGCCGGGTATGGGGTGCCGCCCCTTCGGCGAAGATCCGCCAAATGATGGCCTTAGCTTCCTCGGTGAGGGATGGCATGTGTTCGGTTTTCCTGGTCATCGGCCGATTTCACGGACGAAGAGATCGGCGGTCTTGGATCCGACGTCCATGGACCAGAGACGGTCCGCTTCGGCGCGGTACACGTCATAAGGAAGGGTGGCGAAGGTAACGCCGTGGTTGTGCCAGCCGTTGATGGAGTTACTGATCATGATCTCGCTCCTGGGCGTAATCAGGAAGCGGTCATGGAATCCGTTAGCTCTGCCGTCTTGGCTGCGGAACGACCGGACGTGTATGTGGTCCGTCATCTGTTTGGGACATGCCGACCACCATGGTGGAAGTCCGTCTTGCTCCGGTTTGCTACGAGCGCAGAGGATGTGCAGCGGAGCGCCAACGGTGGCCGCAAAAATGTCGAGGTAGATTCTCTTGCGATCCAGGTGGTCTTGCCTGTCGCCCTCAATGTGCAGGTCGAAGTGTGGGTCGGCGAAATAGATCGGTGTCTTCTGATCGGAGTCCTGCCGCAGGACCCCGACGAGATATCGGCCTGCGTCGTCGATTTCGCCGGGCTGGAAACGCGCGAATCCGCGTTCCTTGCGCGCAGCGGTCTCTCGCTCTCGCACCCGGCGGTCGAGCCATTGTTGCCGTATCTCCTTGTCAAGATCGCTGGTGTTTTCGTCAAGGTTGACATCGAGACTGGATGAAGGGCCGGGCAGGCTCACTTCGTGGAACGCCCGGCCCTGTCTGTCATGAAATTGTATGGTCGGAGTGGCATTGATCTTGATCTGGCCACCGATCCGCTTCAGCAGGTCCGCTTCCATGCGGTCGAGGCATTGTCCGTCAGTGGTTCGGAACACCTCAAATCCGATGCGATCGACATCTGATTTGAGCGGGATTGCGGTCATGCGCCGCGCTACAGGGACTTCTTGCCGAAACACGTCGTCCCCCGCATGACTGGCCCAAACCGTGGCGCGATAGGCGCCGGGCGCAAGGTTTTCGGCGTCAACAAGAAGCCGAAGAGATCCGTCATGCGCCAGCCAGAGATCGCAGGCAACCTCATCTTCGGCGCGCATGATCATGATGTTTCCGACACGATCCGAGAGGCGGTCCAGGGGAACGGCGAGACGGGAGAGCGAGACGGGTGTCCGATTGTCGTTGGAATCGAGCAATTCCAGCCATAGTCGGCGAGGTTTGTCGGCGAGGCTCCAATACTCGACGATCTCCGCGCTGTGCCGCGAGAACGGACTGCCCATGGATGCGCCAGCACCTCCCGTAGTTTCACGGAATACTCGGTGAATGCGAGGAATCGGTTCCAGGGCATAGGCAACTTTCTCACTGCCCAGCGACAGCATTCCCGTGTCGCGGATATCCTGGACGAGCTCCTGGCAGTGGCCCAGGGGTGCATCGAGAGAATGCAGTCGCAGTCCGTCTCCAAGTTTCTCGCTGGTCCAGGCCTTGCTTGGCTCTTTCGCCCAGGGCCCCAGTGCATCCGTGCGTCGGTGGCGTACTGCAGTCAACAGGTTGCAAGACTCCCCTGCCGGACGTTGCAGGGCCAGTACCGTCATCCGAGCCATGCGATCCTTCATCGCCGGCGACGATTCCCGGGCGTGTGCGGGCGGGTCGAAGGGCAAGTGACGCTCACGCGCCCAGCGCAATGCCTCGTCGCGCGTTACCAATAGGTTACGTCCACCCTTCTGCACAGCGAGGTGCTTGCGAAAGATGTGCTGCCTGACATAGTTCTCGCTCTGACCTACGGCCCGGGCTAGTTCTGGAACTGTGAGCGGCATAGTCTGGCGTCTCGTAATTTGTAATAGATGTAAATTACGACTGTAATTTACAATGTCAATACTCCATATGGCCACTGGTTGAAAATAGTTTCAGGGGGAATGTCCCGACCGAGTGGTTGGGACGAAAGACAACATTGGGGCGGCGGTCATTGAAGGCGGGGTCGGAAAAACCGGTGTTGGCCGCAGGGCTTCGAGCCCGCGCAAGCGATCCGGATCCGATCCGCGAACACCATATGGGCCAGCGGCGAATGAATGCTGTATCGAGAGGCCGGACATGCGAGGGTACCTTGACCGCAATTCACATGATGTCTGAAATCCAGCTTGCACCACGGGGGTGTCCGCATACGGGTGTTGCGGCAGAAATGGTATTGATGCGGCTGATTGACAACTCGATTGTCAACAAGCCCTGGGTTCATTGACAAATCCGACAGGCTCCTGGTGGACGAACTCAGGACCAGCACTGCAGGTGATCGGATTCAGTCCTTGGCGTGATGATTGACGACATTTTCCTGAACCATGGATGACTGTCACCTGTGTCTGGCCTAGGATACGGGTTCTGGAACCATGGATGCCGGCGAAGAGACCAAAGGCCGCATGTGTCTTCCTCTTCGTTTCCGCTATCTGGATATTCTGCATTTCGGATCTGACCTTCTCGCCCCGTGATTTCGGCACCGCTTCGGCAACCACTGGAATTGGCATGGCGTCGACATCCGCAGCCTCCGGCGGCCAGGGCGCTCGCCGCCCCTGGAGCCCCGGCACTGCCCGATAGGATCCTGCCTGTCTACCGGGGCGGACAGGACCGTCCCTCACGGGTGCGGCCGCTTTGGCGGCCCCGTCCGGTTCCGCCTGAACCCCATGGCGTCAACCCTGTATCGGGTCTGCCGCCTGCCGTGGTGCGTATCAGGTCAGAACCTGGAAGTGCCGGAGAATTTCCGGGGCGCCAACCGCGACCAGGATGAGCGACATGATCATGCACAACAACCCGACACGCCACCGAATGATGTGCGTGTCATGGTAGATGTGCTTCATGCAGGAATCCCACGAGCTCAGCCTCCCCGCGATGGAGGTCGTTCCTGCCGCACTCCGTTCCTGCAGTTTCACTGCCGCATCCAGGGCCCGGGTGATCTCCTCCGCTCGTGCCGCGAGATCCGGGGCTTCTCCACCCGTGGCGGCGCTGTCGCGAATGGCGGCAACCAGTGCCTCACGCTCACGCGCCCCGTCGCGAATGGTCCCCTCCAGGGACCGCTGGACCTCCAGCATCTCTTCCCACGGGAAACTGGCCATCATGCGGATGGCCGCCGCCAGATCTTCCGTTGTCACCTTCGCCTGACTGCCTGTCATCACTGTCTCCCGTTTCCTGTTACCGTGGCCGGACTACCCTCAGCCCCTCTTGCGGGGACGAATCGATCCTGCCGGCCGCAGGTCCAGGATATTCTGCAACCGCATGCACCGCGAAACGGATCTTTGCTGATGTCCCGGCCACTCCGCAGCTGTAGGGTCGGGACGATGATGCAGCGGATTCCACGATGGTCGCCACGGTCACGCAGCTGACGTCCGCCACCAGGACGACGGAATACTTCGAGCAGGAAGGCTACTACGCGACGGGTGACCCCGAACACAGGAAGGCGAGCCGCTGGCACGGCCGCGGTGCCGAGGCGCTGCGGCTTCGCCGTCACGTAGCTCCGGCCCGGCTGACGGATGTTCTCGCCGGAAGGGTTCCGCGGACGGAGATCGTCCTCGGACGCCTCCGGGACGGTGAGCACGAGCACCGGCCGGGGGTCGACATCACCCTGCAGGCACCGAAATCGGTCTCGCTGGCGGCGCTGGTTGCCGGTGATGGCCGAATCGTCACCGCGCATGACGCGGCGGTGCGGGAGACGCTGGATTTCATCGAGGACCACCTGCTGGTGACCCGGAGCTGGGACCGGGCGAAGCGGCGCCATGACCGGGTGAGCGCGCCATCCATGGTTGCCGCCACCTTTCGCCACAAGGCCAATCGCAACCTGGAGCCGCACCTGCATACCCACGCGGTCATTGCCAACATGACCGGGCGCCCGGGTGGCCGCTGGAGCAGTCTCGACATGGGAATGCTGGGGCCGGCCGCAAAGCTGATCGGTGCCCATTACCGGAACGCGCTTGCGAGCCGGCTGCGCGCGCTCGGCTACGCGCTGAGGCCTTCCATGGTCGGCCAGGTTCCCGGCTTCGAGATCGCCGGCTACGACCGGCCGCTCCTCGAGCAGGCCTCGAGCCGGCGAGGCGAGATCATGGAGTGGATCCGGAGCCGCGGCTTGGCCAATACCGCGGCGAACCGGCAGAAGGCGGCATACGCCACCCGCCGGCGAAAGGACGAGCCCCACCACCGGGAACTCGAGGCTCGCTGGCGCGGCCAGGCATGGGAGATGGGGATCGAACGAAATCCGCCGCGCCGGGCGGCAGGCCGGCGCCGCGAGGAAAGAGACGCCGAAAACCGCAAGAGCCTTCTCGAGATCGTCACCCTGTCCGTAGAACACCTGGCCGAGAGAAGTTCCGTCTTCCGCGAGGCCGATCTCTGCATGCTGTCCCTTGCCCATACGCCCGGTGTCTATTCCCATGCCGAATACGTGGCGGCCAGGGACCAGCTGAAGCGGGACGGACACCTGGTGGATGCGGTGCGCCGCGGCCTCGGGCCATGCCTGGTGACCGCCCGGGCGCTCCGGGCGGAACGCGAGATCATCTCCCTGATGAAACGCTCGCTCGGCCGGGGCCGCCCGCTCGCCGCCCCGGAGCGGGTCAGTGCGATGCTTGCGGATGCTTCGCTGACCGCAGGTCAGCGGCAGGCCGTCAGCACGATCCTGCTCGGGGGCGGCGTGACCGTCGGCATCCAGGGCTATGCCGGGACCGGCAAGACCGCGATGCTGAGAGCGGTGAAGGAACTGGCCGCAGGCCGGAAGGTGATCGCACTGGCGCCGAGCGGTGCCGCGGTCCGAGGTCTCCGGGCCGAGGCCGGGCTGGCGGCGCGGACCCTGCAGGGCTTCCTTGCCCGGCACCGGGATGTTGCCGATGGCGTGGCGGAAGAGGAGACGCTGACCCGGCTGCAGCAGGAATTCGCCGGCGCGGTGGTGATCCTCGACGAGGCGTCGATGACGGGCACCACGCAGATGCAGGAGCTGATGCGGATTTCCGAACGCCTCGGGTTTGCCCGCCTGGTGCTCGTCGGTGATACCCGGCAGTTGCGGGCGGTCGAGGCCGGCCAGCCATTCCGGCAGCTGCAGGGGGCCGGCATGCCGACGGCAATGATGGACGAGGTCCTCCGGCAGCGAACGCCGCATCTCAGGGAGGCGGTGGCCCGGATCATCGAGGGCAAGCCGATGCAGGCCATCGGCAGGCTTGGCGGGCAGGTCCACGAGGTCGAATTCGGTGAGCTGGGCCGGACGGCCGCAGAGCTCTGGCTGGGGCTGGACGATGCCGCTCGCGATGCCACCGTCATCCTGGCGCCGACCCACGAGATCCGGGCCGAGATCAACGAGACCGTCCGCGAGGGTCTTGCCGCCGACCAGGTGCTCGGCGGCCCGGAACTCGAACTCGACCGGCTGATCGGCCGCGGCATGACCCGTGCCCGCAAGGGCGATATCCGCAACTGGAGCGAAGGTGATGCGGTGGTGTTTCATCACGACCTGTGGGGCGGCAAGGCACGGGCCGGTGAATGCTTCACCGTCAATGCCACCTGTGGCGAACATGCGGTGCTTGCCCATGATGACGGGAGGCGGCTCAGGGTCCGGCCCGGTGGCAAGCGCCTCCGCTACCAGCTCGAGGTCTACGAGACGGCACCGATCCGCATCCGGGCCGGAGACCGGATCCGCTGGACACGCAATGATCCTGGTCGGGGGCTGGTGAATGGCGAGCGGGCCCGCATTCTCGGGATCGGACCGAAAATCGTCCGGCTGGAGGCGAACGGAAGGGAGGTCCGGATGGCGCGGGACGATGTCCAGCTGCGCCATATCGACCATGCATACAGCAGCACCGTTCACGGTGCCCAGGGGATTACCGCCGACCGGGTGATCGCGGTCCTCGATTCCGGGCATGGCGCACTCACCGACCAGGCCACCTTCTACGTCGAGGTCAGCCGGGCCCGCGACGAGGTCGTCATCCTGACCGACAACCGGCAGCAGCTGGCCGAGACCCTGGAGGAGCGGAGCGGAATGCGGATGACGGCCCTCGAAGCGGTCGGGGAGAAGGAGGCCGCGGCGCTCGCCCTGCCTGGCAAGCATCCGGTGCTGACGGCGGACAGCGCCTGCGCGACACTCAGGATGGAGGCGGAAGAGGCGGGCCGGGTCATCCACGACATGCCCGGATTCCGGGATGTGGCCGGGCGCCTGGAGCGCGAACGCGGCCTCGAGTGGATTTCACGGGGATACCGCGATCGCATCGAGAACCACCTGGCCTGGATAAGCAGGGAGGCCGCACGGCGCAGCGCCGTGGCGAGTTTCGGCGTGCGCTGCCGGCGGGCAATCGACGCGCTCGGGCCGCCGCCCGCCGCCGGCCCGTCGGTGCGGGAGGCGGGGGACCTGGCCAGGGAGGGGCGGGCCATGGTGGAGATGCCCGAATACGCGCCCCATCTCCGGCTCCCGGGCCTGCGGTCCCGGGTGTGGACGGATTTGATCGGTCTCCGGTCCGCACTGGCCGGCAATGCGGCGCAGGCGGTGATGAAGGACTGGCGGGACCTTCGATCCCGGGCGCGGCATGATGGTACGCTTCCCTGCTACACCGATGGCCATGATGCGCTGATGGCCCGCATCGAGACCCTTGCCGCCAATCCCTCCGTCCCCGGTGAATTCGCGGGAACGCTCCGCCGCATCACCGATGAAAACCGCGTCGCCCAGGACCGGCGGCAGCAGCTCCGGGAGTTCGCGGAACAGCTTGCCCGCAACTCGCGATGGCGCAGGACGCTGTTCCTGGATGGTGCGGCAGATCGGGGCCTGCCGCAGCTGCGGCCCGGATACGCCGCGTGGCGCCGGCAGGCGGAAGAACTTCGTGAAAGGGGAGGACGGATGTCACGGGAAGGCGCGGTCTGGGCGCCGCATCTCGAGTTTGTCCGCTGGGGAATCGAAACCCTGCGGGCCTGGCTGGCGCGGATGGCGGACATGTTCCGGCGTGACGATCGGGTGCTGGCATGGGCCGAACAGGAACCGCTGCCCGATCACGGCGGGCTCGTCGCCGATCCCCGGCAGGATGTCCGCGCCGCTGGCGATCTCGTCCTCGGTGACCTGATATCCTGGCTTGAGCGGGACGGCGGCGATGCAGTGGTCCGGGACGGCAGGATCGTCGGCGTGAGGCCAGGCGATGCCGGGGAGACCTACGACATCGATGTCGGATCGGGGTCCGAAACCGTCAGTGCGAGGGACCTCTTCCGGGGGGATGTCCACCGTCGGCGCTGGCCGGTCGAAACCACGCGGGAGGCCCTGCGGGCCGATGCCAGGCCAGAGTATCCGATAGCCTGCGAGATCGGCAGCGGCATCGTTCCGGGCGACGCGGTCCGCTGGATCGACCTGGTGCCGGGCCAGGGCCCGGACGGAGATGCGGATGTGTGCGAGGTTTTCGCCAAGGTCGTTTCCGTCACGCCGGGAGCCGGGCCGGGCGATGACCGGATTCGTCTCGGCATCATTGACGGGGGCGGTGGGGAGGCACTGCCAGCGGGTACCGTCATTGAAATCGGGCCTGAACGCCTCTGCAGGGCCGGCCGTTTCCACCGGGCCCCCTGGGACAGCGAGACCGGGCGCGACGGCGCGCTGGCGGAGCTGGCGCGGCAGCGGGAAGCAAGAAGGGACCACTCACCCGGGTTCGAGATGTAGATGCGGCATCTCAGCGATCCCCCGGATCGCCGGTGCCGGTCAGCGCCGCCAGAACCTTCGGCCCCGTCTCCTCGCCAAAGGCCTGGCGGAGCTGCTCGTCGAGCGCCTCTTCCCGGCCTTCCCGCAACATGGTCCTGATCCGGGATGCGCACAGGAACCGGGCGCAGCCCGGAACCAGCATCCGCCAGGAGCTGTCTCCGGGCCCGGTCTCCGAGGTGCCGGCCAGGCGGAGGATTGCATCATGCATCGCCCGCTGTGCGTCCGGATCCAGCGCCTGGGTTCCCCGGGGCCCTGTATCGGGTGGCGGGTCATCGGTCGAGCCCCGGCGAACGACGAGCCGCCCGATGGTCTCGCCGGTAGCCTTCGCGATTTCCCGGATCCGTTGCCATTCCTCGTCGGTGCACGACATGGAATTGCGGACGACCTTCTCGCGCCGCCGCCTCATGGACCGGACTCCCGGTTCAGCGCCGTGGCAATCTCTTCAACGGGATCCGGTGCGTCGGATTGCGGGGAATGGCGGGAGGGCCCGGGCAAAGGCGTGTCCGCGCCGGCCTTCTCCGGGAAGGACGACAACATCACGAAGGTCATTGCCTCGCGCAGGGTGGCCCCGGTGCCGGGGATGACAGGTTCGTCCAGAAACTGCCGGTTGTCCTCCGCAAGCCGCTCCACGAGCTCGAACTGCCGCCGCTGCTCCTCGCCCGAGAGCACCATGGGATATCCCGCCTCCGGGTGAGGAGGCCCGTCCGGGGATTCGCAGTCCAGGACCCGAAACCGTATCCAGGCCGAGCCGTCCATCCCGGCACCCCGCGCCTTCGCCTGGATGGCCTTCCATTCCGAGGGCCTGCAACTCACGCAGCGTTGCCGGCGCCGCTCAGACACGGCCTGTCTCCAGGAGTTTCTCCGCATCGAGAAATTCGCGCTCCTCCGCGATCAACCGGTCCCAGAGTTCGTCGGCACCGCCATCCCGAATCCGCCGTTCCTCGATCCGGGCCAGGACCAGCATGGCGAGCGCCATGCGCCACTGAACGCCGGCTGGCAGGACAGGCGGCGTGTCGGGGGCCACCGGTTGTTGTTCCGGGGCATCGAGAGCACGGCCGACCATGAAGCGGGAATTCGTCGTGCCGGCCCGCCCGGCGCGGCTGGTGATCATCCGCCACTCGCTGTCGGTGGCCGTGATGCAACGCCGCTTGCGGCGCTCCTTCGGGACACGGGTCATGGGTGTTTTTCGATCCTACAAATGAGCAATTCGGCGTGTTGCGCAGACTCGGCCATCGAAAACTCGGCCATTCTCTATATGTAATGAATATACGACTTGACCGATATGCGCCTGAGTCAAGGAATCCATGAATTGTGCCCCATGTGTCACTGGATGCCGGTTTCGTCTGGACTGAATTTCGCTGACTTGGTTCCGGATTCCGACTTGATACATGACCTATCATCCTGTAAACACAGAGTTTGATGCGGGATAGCAATGAACGTTGTAGATGATTTGTAGGCGGTCCAACAGGAAAAAGTTGTATACACCATATGGGCCCGCGGCGAATGAATGCCGCATCCCGGAGGCCGGACATGCGACGGTGTCTTGACCGCAGTCCGAGTTGTTCAGAATCCTGCTTGCACCACGGGGGGCGTTCACATACGGTTGAGCCATCGCCTCCAGCCCTTGCGCAGCGGTCTCGGCCGGATGTCCTTTTTCGGTTTGTCGCGTCTCCTGTGGATATCGTGACGCCCCCGCCCCTGCGTGACTCCGGCATGGATCCATCCTGACGCCTTGCAGACGCCGCCGGTGAAGCGCGGTGGCCGGACGAAGGTTTCGATGAGCAGCGGCGTGATGTTGCAGCGCCTGCTCCGGTCCGCGGGCAGGCGGCGACGCATGATGGCGAGGATGCGGGGGTCGGGATCGGGGATCCTGATCCGGGGGAGAATGAGGAAGCGCGGGTTGTCGACCATCGGCGGCAGGTTCTTCCGGCGCATCCCGGCATTGCATCCGATGAAGGCATGGCGCATCCGTGTCCCGACCAGGGTGGTGTATCCGGGATGGTGGTAGCGGGCGACGAACCCGTTCCACGGCTTTCCTTCCCGGGTTCCGCCGGTGACGATGGAGACACCGGGAGGCTGCATCGCCTCGAGGGTGGCCGGGGATGCAGGGAGCGGTGTCGGTCCGGTGTCCGGCCCGAAGATGACGGGCCCCTGCCTTCCCGCCCGCTGCCCGGGCGGCGGCAGGGTGATGCGGCCATCCCTGTGCATGGCCGGCATGGTGAGCCGGGCCATCATGTCCTCGAGACCACCATCGGGCTTCTGCCATCCGGTGCGCCGGCAGAACCCGCGGGCGATGGCCGCCCGAGTCGGCACCATGCAGAAAGGCAGTCTCATGGCGGCCCGGCCCGGCCCGGCGCTGGAGTCGTGTGGCGGACAGGCCGGGCGTCCGGCCTGCTACCGGACAGGCCGCCCACAGCCATGCGCCCAACGGCGCATGGCTGTGCTGCATGATCGTCCCCGCCGTCAGACCGGTGTCGCGACGGCACTTCCGGCACCGCAGGACACCGGTCCGGCAATGGGGGCAGACGAACCCGTCACCCCGCCGCGCCCTTTCCGGACAGGCGGCGCCGGCCGTGTCGTCCGGGAAAAGTCGCCGGAACTCCGGAAGCGATCGCGGAAACGAGAGAGTCCTGCGTTCCAGCACGTCCATCCCCGCGTCGCACCCTGCATATGGTGGGTGCGGGAGACAACCGGACAGGCACGGAGTGAACCGTTATTATGCATTCTCCCGACGGAAACTCCAATCAGCCATTCCGGGCAGAGCCCCCGCTTGAAACTCAAGGCTTCCGGTGCCACGTGCCGCTCGTCAGAGCATTACGCTCCGGTGTCGGCCGTACCGGCCGGCATGGGGTCCGGGCAACCGGGCCCCATGTCTTCTATCCAAGTTGGTTCCATCAAGGCGGCCATACCTGATTTCCGGCTTGTTCGGCGCACCCGACAGCGGTGCGAAAGCCGAGCGTATCCTCCGACATTGCCGGCGTCGCGGACGAGCTCCTGTCGTGTCCGGCTTCGAACTCGGGATGGTCAGCCGAGGGTGCAATCCGGCAACGGGTCGTCATCCCCGACTTGAGGCCACCATTTCCCGGTGTTGGGTAGCAGGCAAATGGTCCCGATGCCGGAGAGGGTGCGGGCACCCACGCGGCCATGGCGGGTCTGCAGTTGCCACCGGGCATGGAGGAAGGACGGGAATTGAAGGAACAGCACCGCAAATCCGGGCATGGCGATATCGGCCATCGATATCCGCGCGTTCATCCCGGTCCCCGGATCCGGGGCGAAAAATGCACCTCATCCGAAACGTCGTATCAAATCCAAGACCTGGAATTGCCGAAGTACACGGGTTCAAGATTTCCATTCGGTAAGTTGCCAGGCGGGCATTCACATGCCGCCTCCTCGGCTGGACGACCGGACCCTCCCGTTTCGTGCCCGCAGCTTCCTGACAAGCAGCAGGATGCCGAGAACCATCCAGCACGGCAGGCTGGCGACGAAACCCGCAATCAGAATTCCCGGCGCGCCCAGGAGACCGCCGCCCATGGCGAGCAACACACTCGGAAGGAACAGTATGGCGAACAGGATCCAGGCCAGTCGCCGATATCCGATCCGATGGACAAACCAGCACCCAATGGCCAGGAACAGCCCGGCAGGGACGGTCGGATACAGCGAGACCAGCGCATGCATGTTCGGCATGTCCGGGCCGAACCTGACCAAACCCACGAGCATGATTCCGGCAGGAAGCCAGAGAAATGCAGACAGCAGGAACAGCAGGCCGGGGCCTCGTCGTGTCATGTTCCATCTCCTGTCATTTGGCACTGCAGCAAGAGGGGAATTGGCATAACCAGGCCTGGTCGTCCAATGAAGTTTTCGAGGGTCTGCAAATTCGGTCACTGGTGCGGATCTGGCACCACCTCGTTTCCTGGCCGGGCGGATACCACACGCCGATGCCCGGCAGGGTTCAACCTTCGATCGCCAACCGGGGCCCGAACATGATGCCGAGCAATCCCGCATCGATCCTGTCGGTCGATGGATCACTCCTGTCGTCTCGGGACATGACCTCTTCGGCAAGGCGCATGGCACTGTGCAGGGCATCCTGCGGATCAAACGGATATTCGTCCAGCCGCCTCTCCAACTCTTCAACATCAAGCAGGGACAACCCGATTGCCTCCAGCGAGTCGAGGAAGGCGGTATCGACCGACTGGTCCAGGCCCGGAGCGCAGTCCGTGGGCCCGCGGACAAGCAGAAACTTGTTCATGGATATCCAGCGTGTCCAGTTGTCTCCGACATGAAACACCCGGGTCTTGACCAGCCGCGATTCCATCAGGAAGTAGAATTCGCCCTCCCGGAGCTTCTGGAGATCGCTGATCCGGACCCGCTCGCGCTCGGCGAAGGTGACATCCGGCCGCTCGACCCATCCGGAGCCGGTCAGGCCCGCACGTCGGGTGCCTCCGGACGCGATTGCAACTGTATGCCTGGCGAATTTGTGCTGAAGGAATCTCCAGGTGCGCTGTGCGTCCTCGGTTGCTCCGGCACCGGTCAGCCTGGCATTTGCAGCCACGGTCTCGGCGATTTGCGGCGACACCGACTGCATTGACGCCATGTCCTGCCCGGAAATGATGATCATGAACCCGAGTGAGCGGGCCTGGGCCATCATCGTGTCAATGCCCTTGATCATGTAGTATCCGGCTTCATCCAGGATGACGATGAAGGGAGAATCCGACCTGGTCGGGCGAGCGTCGACCAATGCCTGCTTGCTGCCCTGAACCGCCGAGCCGGCCGCCCTTCCCATCATGATCTTCAGCATCGACACCACGATTCGGCCGCAATTGCGCATCTCCACCGGGGCCTTCTGCAGGGCCGGCAGCAACACCACCAGGATGCGCCGGTTCAGAACCACATCCTCCATGTCGACCTCGCCAAAGGGTGTCCGGAAGAGATGCCCGAAATCATCGGCGAGCGAGCCGAGAGGCCTGGTCAACTGCATGGCGAGGAAGCCGTATTGCTCGACCGCCTTGCCTTCCTGCGGATCGCCATTCAGCGCCGCTTTCATGTCAAATCCCGGCAGCGACTCGAAGAACCCCTTGAGGGCCAGGCGCGACCTGTTCGAGAATTCGCCGCGCAAGGCCCTGAGATAGAGCTCGATCATGCCGCCGCGCGACCTCATTTCTCTCCAGGCTGCCTCCGGCACCTCGGACACGTCGCTGATTTCCCTGCCTTCGAGACACTCCTTGCGAATGCCGATGCCCAGCGGCAGATAGTCCCTGATCGACTGAACATCGAGCAACACGTCGCCGGCATCACGCATCTCGCACAGCGCCTTCATGGTCGATGTCACCAGTGACATCGCCCTTCCCTTCCACATGTCGCCGGCGGTCCCCGATTCGCTCATCAGCGACACGATGAGGTTCATCAGCTGATCTGCCGTACCATGCGAAAAGGGATTGAGCGTGTTGGACTGAATTCTTGGCCCGCCAGCCTGATCGTCGGGATGAATGCTGGTATCGGTAAAGTTGAGGATCCGGTAGTCATCCTGGCGCCCGAAACGCGAGATCAGCGACCACACCCTGGCGTGGAACTCGCCGGTTCCCTTGCCATCGATGAACATGAACCCGGATGCCCACATCAGTGATTGTGAGGCGATGCCGAGCAGCAATTCGGTATTGTGGGTAACGATGTAATTCTCGGTGACAAACAGGCCGTCTGGCGCATCGGTCCTGATGCAGGTCATCTCGGCTTCCCGCGGGTGGTGCCCGTGATTGCTTTCCTGCCAGGCTGGCGCCGCCGCTTCGGTACATGACGGAAAGACCTCGGCACCGACAATCTCGATTCCCGGCGGCCCTGCCGCCCGGCCCGATGCCATGTCCTTGAACAGCCTGCTCTGGCCAGGAAATCGAACCAGTGCGAATTGACGCCCGTCAGCCACGACCTGCATGGCAGTCCCGCCGAGGGACCACAACAGCTGCCGCAACTGATACCCATCTGTCTCATCAAGAAGGGGAACCTCGAGCGTCTCGCCGACCCTTCGAATGCCGTGCCGGCGGCGGCGCTCATTCAGCATCCGGCAACACCATTGATGCCGGTGAGCAGCTGCACCTTCATGGGCGGCGATGAATGGCAGTGTGCCCATGCCGTCCCTACCGGCCCGCACGGCGCTTTGGCGCGACAGCGCCAGACCGGGCTCGAACCCGGCAATGCCGCGGATTGCCGGCAGATGGAGTTGCACCCTTCCCCTGCCCTGCAATCCGCTCGGCGATGCCTCCAGCATGATGGCGATATCGACTGCGCTCATCAACCGGCATGCGGATCCTGCATCATCACCGGCAACCCTGACCGGCCAGAGATGATCACGCGAGCAGTCGACGAACCTGCCATCGGCAAATTCCATGCGGACAACCGGCATCCTTCCCTGGGGATGGACTGACTGCACTTTCGCCTCGGCACCGCAGGGACGCATGACCCGGTCGCCCGGACGCAGGGCGCCGTTCTGCCGCCAACCATTCGGGGTCAGCATCAGGGTATCATTGGTGAGCGCCTTTCCGGCGCCGGTTGTTCCCAGTATCAACGCATGACGCCGAGCATCGCTGTCGGTGATCCACAATTCCTCATTGCTCGAATGGTCATTGCCGAGAAACAGCAGGCCCAGACCCTTGCGAAACCGCCGCCCGCTTCCGGGAAACGGATTGGAGTAATCTGTCATCCTGCCTGTTTTCGGCAACCGGAAGGGTAGCCGGTATCGCCGGGTCGACTGCCACAGGGCGACGGCACCACAGGCTGGCACCACCACCAGCCAGGCGACCGGCACCAGGATCATGGCCAGGAATGACAGCAGCAGCATGATTGCGAAGGTGAAAGGCTGCTCGAGAAGCCAGGTCAACCCGCCGGTGGCGCCCGGTTCGACCCGGCGCGGCTCGACCTCGCCGTCAGAGGGGGAAGGACCGGACCCCCCGGTGACCCTGGTCATTCAAGACCCGGCACCGGTGCGGGGCCAACCGGGAATTCGGCCATCCTCGTTGCCGGTCTGTTGCCATGATCGATCATCAGCGCTGCAGGTTCGCTGTCGTCCCGTCGGTCATGATGCCGAGTATTGCCGCCAGCACGACGGCATTCCTGGATTCCTGCTCCAGCCGATGCAGGGCGATGCGGGCATTGATCGACTGCAGGTCGATCAGATCCTGGAGAAGGGCCGCCTCGGTCTTGATGTGGCGCAATTCCAGCGCATCGGATGTCGGCACGAAATACGCCGCGGTCCGGATGTCGAGGGCTTGCAATTCGCTGATCACCTCCGGAATCTCGCCGGTATACCGGGAGCGGGAGGCGATTGTCCGATAGGGCCAGGACGGATGAACAGGAGCGGCCAGTTCCAGCGGATGGCTCAGCGCGGCGATGGCGGCGCGGTTCCTGGTGCCGGCAACCTGCCGCCGGACCGCTTCGGCAAGCCCCGCCGGCGTGGTGAGATCGTCCTCGCCGAGCGGACGGGGCGGAAAGGGATCGACCGTATTGGCGATCAGCCGTGTCAGCGCCTGCCGGTACAGGGCATCGTCAGTTGGAATGGTGGGGCTGCCGAGCGCGAATTCCCAGTCGGTCGTGGCGTCGGCCGCGCCTCCGGCCTGGTCGAGACGGGAGCGTTCGTCGGCCAGCCAGGCCGCCATCCTGACTCCATTATCCCTGACGGGAGCCGCACGACCCGCCGACCAGTCGATTGCGGAGCCGACAACACCATCCACGCCAGGAAACGAGTTCTTCGGCGGCAACTCGGCGGCAGCCGCAGCGTCCATCAGCAGGCAGTAATCCGGGTTCGGATCATGCCGACCACTCTCGGCCTCGGCGCGAATTATGGCCCTGGCCATCTTCGCCCGATTCTGTGCCTCGCCATCGGCGATGCGGCGATTGGCCTCGACCTGCCGGTCAAGGTAGGTGCTGTTCTGCCTCGTCTGGCTCCTCAGCGCACCAACGATCTGACGGGCAGCTTCCGTGGTCTCTTCGGTAACATGGACGCGGGTCTCGCGGTGATATCCGTTGATCGTGCCACATCGACATCCGGCGGCAAATTGTGCCTCGCTGACTGTCGGCGCAATGCTGGCAAGGAGACCACCCAGCATCAGGACCGCTGGGCCGCCAATCAGTCTTGCCCGGCCCTGCATGGTCAATTTCCTTCCCCGTAGAGGAGGTTCCAGATATTCTCGATCGGGTCGCTACTTCCAACTGTATTCTGTCGCTGGCCCCTGCCTTCCGGCTCCGGCTGTCGATGGTCCGCTTCCGAAAGGCCGGACTGGCCAGATTCATGAACCTCTGGCTCCGGGTCCGGTTTCCGTTGATCCGTGTTTGCTGTCCGGGAGTTGAACCGGTCGGCAAATTCCGGTGGCAACCCTCGTTTCAGCAACTGCAATGGTTTGGTGAGCGGGCTGGTCATTTCATTCCACCGCCTCCGGGCAAACCGGCAGAAACGCCGCGAGTCACCTGCCTGGCCCAATACGCCATCGAGCGAACCGGTGAAGATCTGCGAGAGCGGGCCAACCGGCGCAAACACGTCAAGGTTGATCTCCATCAACCCGTCAAGACATCCGAGTTCGCCAATCGGTGCCGGCGGTTCGATCGAGGCTTCAGCCCTGCGAACCGACAATTCGATCTTCTCCCTTGACGCAGCAGCCAACCTGCCACGAGATTCCTCGCTGCACTCCTCGATCATCATGTCGTGGATCCATTCGGCACTCGCGGGAGCAATGCCGATTGTCAGAAACATGGTCAGCGCGGCCAATGCCAGGGTCATGCGAAATTCCGCCTTCACAATGAAACGACTGGAGCAGACAACTGTTGCGTGAAAATCGAAAGCAACCAGGCTTCACCATTCGCCGCTGCGACCGAAATCCGGCAATTTCGCTGTTGAAAACCCTGCCAGCCGGGACAATGCCGTGATATCTGATCAGTACCGCCGCGAGCACCAGTCACGCACCGGTGGAGGCAACCCGTGATCATGGTGAACCGAATCCGGTTGTCAGCTGCTCAACTGTGTCCGGTAGAGCAGCGAGTACAGGCCGCCGCGATCGATCAGCTGGTCGTGTGTTCCGGACTCGACAATTTCGCCATTGTCGATCACGAGGATCTTGTCGGCATTCCTGACCGTGGCCAGCCGATGGGCGATTACCAGTATGGTCCTGTCCTGGCACAGCGAGGTTATCGCCTGTTGAATCTGGATTTCCGAACGTGAATCCAGCGACGATGTGGGCTCGTCGAGCAACAGGATTGGTGCATCCTTGAGCAGTGCCCGGGCGATTGCCACCCGTTGCCGCTGCCCACCGGACAGATTCGAGCCGCGGGGCCCACATGAAGATTCGTAGCCTTCCGCCAGCTGTTCGGCAAATTCGTCGACGCGTGCCGCCTGCGCTGCCCTGTCAAACTGCTCCTCGTCAGCCTGCAGGTTGCCCAACAGGATGTTGTCCCGGATCGACTCGTCGAATATTCCGGAATCCTGGGCCACGACCGAGATCATCTGCCGCAAGGTGCGTGAGTCGAATTCGCTGATATCCGTGCCGCCAATCAGGATGCGGCCCTTGTCGGGATCCAGCATGCGGGTGAGCAGGTTGAATGTCGTGGTCTTGCCAGCTCCGGAGCGACCAACCAGCGCCGTTGTCTTGTCGGCCTCGGCGGTAAAGGCAAGCCCTGAGACCACCGCCCCGTCCTCGAAGTCAAAGCTCACATCCTGGAACTCGATTCCGTGATCGGCGACCTCTGCGGTGCCGGAAACCTTGTCCGCCGACTCAATCCTCGGACGCGCCTCCAGCACCAGTTTGACCCTGCTGATGGCAACATTCATCACCTGCCAGGACGTTACCAGGCTTCCCAATCGCTTTACCGGGTCAAACAGCAGCACGGCGGCGGTGAAAAAGCTCATGAATTCGCCAAGCGACCTTCGGCCACTGATGACATCGTCACCTGCCACGATCATCACTACCAGAAAACCGAACCCGGCGATGATGTCGACCATCATCGGCAACGCGGCAATTCCAGCCTCGATTCGCACAGTCAGGCTAAGCGCCTTGCGGCCAGCCTTCCGGAACCGTTCAAACTGCAGTTTGTCGATTCCGAACAGCTTGATGGTCCGAATGCCGTGGAATATCTCGTCGAGGCGGACGACAATCCCTGCCTGAATGGCAGCCGCATTCTGCGAGATTGTCTTCAGGGCTCTTCGGAGGAATATCGCCGGAAGTCCGATGATCGGCACGCCGATCAGGGCCAGCAGCGTCCATTGCCAGTCGATCAGGGTCGCGGCGACGAACAGCGATATGACGGCAACCGAATCTCTCACACAAGGTGCAAGCATGCCGGACCATGCCGACAGGATTGCCTGCGCATCGCCGTTGATCCGGGAGATCAGTTCGCCCGGCGGATTAATCTCGAAAAACAACGGATCCAGCATCAGAACATGTCGCATCACCGTGTTCTGGAGATCATACTTCATGCGCGCGCCGATCGACATCATGATCAGTCGCTGCAGGAAACCCGAGATACCCCTGATGGAAAACACCAGCAAGACTGCGCCTCCGACCAGATGCAGCTTGCCATCGTCACCGGGGCCAAGCACATCGTCGAATACGAACTGGATCAGATAGCTGAGAAGTCCGAGCGTCGCTCCCTGGATCGCCATGAACAGGAAGGCAACAGCGATCTTCGGCGTATGCCGTTTCATGAAATCGTGCCAGAGCCAGCCCACCAGTTCGGACGACTCTCGGGGTCGATCAACAAGCCGATGATTCAAGTGACAACACCGTCAATTGGCTGGGACATGATGGCGCGCCGATCATTCCGGATTACCGGGACCCGCGATCAACACATCGTCGTCCACAGTTTTTCGCAGACCTCTGTCAGTAGCACAAGCCACGCATTGCAAGCGCATTTCGGATTTCTGTGGTCGAGGCCTCGCTATCGCGACAGGGTTCGCTCGATTGCATTTTGCCAACGGCCGTAGCCAAGTTGCCGTTCCTGATCCGAAATCAGCGGCTCGAACCGCCGGTCGAGCCGCCAGTTCCTTGCAAATTCGGCCGGCGCCGGACAGATCCCTTGCCTTAGCCCAGCCAGATAGGCGGCACCGAATGCCGTGGTTTCGGTTACCGCGGGCCGGTCGACCGGAGAGCCCAACTGATTGGCAATCGCCTGCATTGTCCAATCGCTCGCGGTCATTCCGCCATCGACGCGCAGGACTGTCTTCCCGGCATCAGGCATGTCTGCGCGCATGGCATCAGCCAGATCCCGGGTCTGGAATGCCACGCTTTCAAGAGCAGCCCGGGCAAATTCGGCTGGACCGCTGTTTCGATTGAGACCGAAGACCGCACCCCGGCAATCTGCATCCCAATACGGCGCACCAAGGCCGGTAAAGGCCGGTACCAGGCAAAGGTTCTGTTCCGGATCAGCCGATCTGGCCAGACTATCGACCTCACCTGCCGACGAAATGAAATTCATGGCGTCCCGCAACCACTGCACCACCGCACCAGCGATGAATATCGATCCCTCAAGCGCATAGGTGGTCCTGCCATCAATCCGGTAGGCGATGGTGGTCAGCAACCTGTTTCGGGACATGACCGGCTGGCTTCCCGTGTTCATGAGGGCAAAACAGCCAGTGCCGTAGGTCGCCTTCAGCATGCCTTGCCGGAAACAGGCCTGGCCAATGGTTGCTGCCTGCTGGTCACCGGCCACACCTGAAATCGGAACCTCCTCACCAAGGATGGCAGGGTCGGTCGTGCCGAAATCATCGGCGCAATCAAGAACCTCCGGCATCATGCTGCGAGGAACATCGAAGAGACCGAGAAGATCATCATCCCAGTCTCCGGTCCGGATATTGAACAGCATGGTTCTCGCGGCATTGGTGATGTCGGTGACGTGCCGCCGCCCGCCGGTCAGCCTCCAGATCAGAAAGCTGTCCACGGTTCCGAAGAGCAGGTCGCCGGACTCGGCCCGATCCCGAGTCCCGTCAACATTGTCGAGTATCCACATCAGCTTCGAGGATGAAAAATACGGGTCCAGCAGCAAGCCGGTCCGGTCGGTCACCATGTCCTCGACACCATCATCCTTCAGTCGCTGACACAAATCCGATGTACGACGATCCTGCCAGACTATGGCATTGCATACAGTACGCCCGGTCCGGCGATCCCACACCAGCACCGTCTCCCGCTGGTTGGTGATGCCAATCGCCGCAATGCTCCCGCGATCGGTCGACGACATGACTTGCCGGCAGGTGTCAATGGTCGATGTCCAGATATCCTCCGGATCATGCTCAACCCAACCGCTGCGCGGGAAATGCTGTGCAAATTCCTGCTGACTCACCTCCTGCGGTACAAGACTCCGATCGTACAGGATACATCGACTAGACGTCGTCCCCTGGTCAATCGCCAAAATGCCTGTCATCATTTTCTCCCACGCACCGGGCACAAGACCCCGGACATACGCCTGGTACTTCACACCCGCCCCTGGCAAATGTCACTTGGCCAACAACCGACCAGCAAACACAACCAAATCTCCCGACTGAACTCAAGGCCCGCGGTCATATCCGGACAGTGCGGAATGCGAAGGCTGTCACCCGAGTGCAGCGACCTGGCAAGGCCGGTTTCAACACCTGTTGAACACACGACATCCAGCACTTGAGAGGGAGCAGGACGACAATAGGCAGACCACGAGTTGGCCACACATCAAAGTTGCTCAAGTCGAACCTCTCATCTTGCGGCCGTCTTCACCGTGTTTCGCTCCTGAACTGTCTCCGACCCAACCGGTCTCATGGTCCGTACAAATTCAATGCATGTTCCCAGAAACTGTTCCTGACAGCAGGTTCAGTGGTCCTTCCCTTCCGATGAATATGTATTCCGATATGTCCAGGATCATCAAAAAAGAACCGGTAATCCCTGCTTTCAAACAGATATTCGGTCTTTTTTCCATTCCAGTAATAGAAACTCGGCTTCGGACGTGCCAACCGATAACAGTCATGACGTTTAGCCAAACGTGTGAATGCGTCGTTACCATAAATTGTTAAACCGAGATCGGCTGCAGAGTATTCAATTCCTAACAAGTCATAAAAGAATGGTTTCAATTTTCCGCGGCGAAATCCGAGCCAGTCCGGCATAAGGTCAGGAGATTTGTTGATGAATTCCATATAATCCAAACACATCGGATGCTTCGCGGGAAGGTAAAACACCGGAGAACCAATCCGATAGGAGTTTTCCTTGGCGAAATAGACTTCGTGGATGTCATATTCGAATTGGCGAAACAGGAATACGTCCGAGTCCAGCCACAATCCACACTTCAAGTCCTGACACTTCACTCGAAACAGATCAGAGAACAGCGGCACTGGCTGACACAAGATACGATCCTTCCTGTGTATCGGAGTCAACTTTTCGATCATCTTGAGCGGCAGCACACTTTCACCATCCATGACATTCACACCTGCAGGAACATTTGGAACATCCCCGTAGACAAACAACGTTACATCCATTCCCTTATCCACCATCGACGAAAGACACACCACGTCAACGAGTCGAAGCTCCCCTTCAATCCACAGCGTGCAGATTCTTCGGGAAGGTTCGGATTCACATGAAACGTCCATGAAGTCACCTTACATCTGGCAGAGGCAATTCTACGACCAGGGGTGGCTCGGTCAAGACTGGTCACCATGCACCATGCCCGAACGCCCGCGGATATCAAGTGGGGTGTCGGGAGGGGGTGTAAGCCATTTTTGTTGTCTGGCCTGATTCGGCCTTCTCTTGAATGTCCGTCCGTCGAGTTGCCCGGACACTGAGAGTTGCGGGCTGCGGCCTGTCTGGATCGCGGTTTCTGCGCGTTCCTGGTTGCAGGTCAACTTCCCATGCCTTCCAATGCGCGCGTCCGGCACGGGCGGGGACGTCCGGGGAACACGGTCGCCTTTCCGTGATCGGGCTGAGCGGAGCAGGAGAGGCAGGCATGGAACGGAACGACAGGTCGGCGGAATGCCGCAACCCGGACGCGGTCGAGTATCTGGCGAAGCTGCCGGTCATCCGGTCGCGCGAGGGCGGCTACATCGCCTGCTGGCGCGACGGGGAAGAGGTCCTCTGGCGCGAGATCACCGCCGAGGAGCTGCCCGGGTTCGGGCGCAACCCGGCAGCGCCGTCGGCCGAGCTCGGCGCGCTTCCTGCCGACGCGGAAACGCGGTTCCCGGACCTGATGCCGAAGATCCTGAAGGCTGCGGCGCAACCGGGCGCGGACATGGACGGCATTGAGCGGGCGCTCGGGGATGGTTGCCTCGGCAGTGGCGCCGCCGGCCTCGAGGTCCCCGAGTGCGGGCATTGCGGCAAGAGGATGGCGCGGCACCGCCGGGCGGCGAAGACGTTCACGACGCGGCTCGGCGACATCGAGGTCGTCCGCACCTATTTCCATTGCCGGGACTGCGGCGGCGGATTCCGCAAGCTCGACCGCATGATCGGCGCCGAGGGCGACAACTGCACGGCGGGGGCGGCGAGCATCATCGCCGAGACGGCTGCCGCCTGCAGTTTCGCTCCTGCCGCGAGGATGCTCGGGAACCTTGCGGGGGTCAGCATCCCGGTGTCCGCCTTCCGGCGTCGCGCGAAGGCGATCGGCGAACTGGCCGCGCGGTTCGGGCGCGAGGTCGTGGAAGGGGCGGCGGCGGGACGGTGCCATCTTGCCGTTGACGGCACCGGCGTGCCGATGCGCAGGGAGGAGACGGAGGGCGTGAAAGGCAGGCAGGAGGACGGTTCGGCCCGGACGCGAGAGGCGAAGGTGGCGGTCGCCTGCACGGCCGAGGACCGGCATCCGGGAACCGGCGAGCCAGGAAAGGACAGGGGCAGCGAAACCGTCAGCGCGGCCATCGACAGCGCCGCCGCCGTCGGCGGGCTGAGCACCCGGTCCGACTTCGCCGCGCGCCTTGAGCGGCTGGTGTACAGGACAGGGGGTCACGTTCGTTCCGGATCCGTGGCACGCGCCGGACCACGCTGGCGCCGCCCTGCGCGCAGCGGTGCCGGACGCCGCCGGGCGGAAGAAGCGCATCAGGGAGATCAAGGCCGACCTGAAGGCCGGAAAGGTGCACGACATCATCGCCGGGCTTGAGCCGTGCCGAGGCAGGAATCCGGATGTGGCGGCATGCATCGACTACTTCAGGAAAAACCGGGACCGCATGCGGTACGACGAGTACATCAGTCGCGGCATCCAGGCCGGCTCCGGCGTGGTCGAAAGCCCGGGACGGCAGATAGTCGGAAAGCGTCTCAAGCAGCCGGGAAGCCATTGGACAAAGATCGGCGCCAACCATCTCCTCGCCATCAAGTCATGCCTGCAAAACAACCGATGGGCGGACTTCCTCGACTGGAAGGCAAACCTCGCCGTGGCCACGTGGACAACAGAAATGACTTACACCCGTCGGGAGGGGAGAATACCAGTGACTCAGGTGGTAACTCCGCTCGAACCGCGCCCCTCACTCCGTCACCACCTGCCGCCCACGAGCACCGTTATTGGTCCAGTTGACGCTGAACCTCGCATTGTGGCTGCCCTGCCATCTTCACACCACCCCTGAATTGGACCTGATCGTGTGTTGCCTTCGTGGTGCAGTCCCCCCCGCTGACATCTGGCCTTCAATTGACCCCAGCCCTCCGGGGACGCTGCGGGGACTGCTTGCAAATCTTGAATGACACTTCGCTGCTGACAAGATATGGCCTGACAGGCCACGGCAAGATCAGGTGGGACTCATGAACAGATTGATTCGGCAATTCCAACGTCACCTAAGGAAACAGTGGATCCGCGGGTTCAGGGGAGATAAGTGCCAGCCTAGTGTACGAGCGGTCCTGCTCGGGGATTTTGTATCCGAGATCATTGTTCTGGATGGCGAATTTGAGGGCGCTCAATTGGCAGCGTTCGAGTCAGGGTTATTTCCAGGATTAAGGAGGGGGGATGGGGGAACCGCAATTGATATCGGTGCGCATATTGGAAATCATTCCGTCCGGTTTGCCGAGCACTTCAAAAGGACTGTCGCATTTGAACCACACCCGCTGACTGCACACCTCTTGCGTGCCAACTCTTTCGGCAAGGACATTGAAGTCGTGGAGTTGGGTTTGTCCGCTGAAACGGGCAGTATGACGTTAGCTGGCGATGCTGTAAGCCTTGGTCATTCGAGAATAGTTCCGCAGTCCGAAGGAATTGAAATCAATGTAGCAACGCTCGATCAGGTCGCCGAAAGGCTTGGGCTTGAAGATGTGAGATTTGTCAAGATTGATGTCGAAGGACATGAGGCTGAAGTTCTGGAGGGTGCTCGGGCAACTCTGGCCAGACAATTGCCTATCTTGGCCATAGAGATGCATGGATTGATTCGTCAGGGAGTGAATGAAGAGGTGGAGTTGATACTGAGGGAAATCGGGTACTCCCATTTCTATGGTCTGTTCATTCGTCACAAGGAATCCGGCAGCGCAACTGATCGACTGATGCGCAGGGCAACCCCCAAGCCATTGCGGTCTGAACGTCAATTCGCGTTTGTTCCATTGGAGAAGATTCCTGAGTTGGACAACCGGTTTGTCATTGCTTCGGCGAAACAACTGTTTGAGCGCTGCATATCAGCGACAAGGGATTCGCCAAGGATGGTCAACAGGCATTCGCTTGGCCCTCAATTCTTTCAGGCGTAACGATGCACTCGGGTAATAGAGTTGCGATCCTTCCTTACGGCGGAAGTCTTGGGGTCAGACCGGGAATGATCAACCTCGATGACCTCAGTTGGCCATTGGGCAGACCACAAGGGTCGGAGGGGTGCAGCCTTGGAGATTTGGGTCCAGACGACCACCTAATTCTATATCCACGGCGCAAGCACTACTTCAACTTTCGTCTCGGCTGCTCTGCGAGGGTATCCATAATGATGGTTGAACCATGCGCTGTACATAGCCATCATGTCTTACTGCTCAAACATTTTCATTGGCGCTTCTTCAGGGTGCTGACTGTTGTTCAGCACTTGTTGGATTCCATCCCCAACGGAATATTTTTTCCGTTTGGTTCAACCCGAGTATCCGACTGGCAAACTGTTGATGTTACAAAGACCTGCATGGTATCGCATATTGCGTCGGAAAAGCGTTCCCTTCCCGGACATATTCGTCGACATGAAATCGCCGGATGGGTTCAGGAGGAAAATCTCAATGTCGACGTGATAGGCCGCGGATACAGGCCGTTTGACAACAAATCGGATGGATTGGCACCTTACAGGTTCTCGGTCATCATAGAAAACTCATTTGAACCGAACCATTTCACCGAAAAACTTATTGATGCCATATTGTGCGACACAATTCCCATTTATATGGGGTGCCCCAATATCGACCAGTTTCTCGATCCACGGGGTATGATAATTTGCAGAAACACGGATGATATACGACGCGAAATACTTTCTTTGACGGTGGAGCAATATGATAACAAATTGCCGTATCTTCGAGCCATCAAAGACAAAGCTGCCTGGTATGGAAGGCACGAGGCACGGGCAGCGAGAATTGTGCTGGATGCAAGTTGACAGCACCAAGAGCACATGAACTCACCGGAAGGTAGAAATAACAAATTCAGGCACTGTTTTCGGATTTGACTCTACACCCAATGCTGTTACTTCATGTTCAATTCGGATTGACTTCCGAGTTCCAGTTACATTGTGTATTGCTCATCTTTCGCCCGATGTCGCGAGTCTGACCAAACCTCGGAAATGATTACAACAGTCGTACCCTGCGTTTGGGGAAAGGGGAAGGCATCAGGATTTGATGTGCTGGCGACGCATGACAACCACAACGTGGACGACGGCCAATTGATCAGGACCACCTCAGTGCTCTCGGTTTGGAACGTGAAATGAAATCATGGATATTAAGAAAGGCCACAAAGAAGTGGCTACGACGATATGCCCGAAGGGAACTAGTTCCAAGTGTACGTGCTGTCTTCATTGGCGACTTCGTATCAGAAGAGGTGTTGTTGTATGAGTATTATGATACCTTGACTTTGGATTTTTATAATGATGTATTGTTCCCAAATCTTTCACACGCTTCAACTGCGCTCGATATTGGTGCGAACATAGGGAATCATACGTCTGTTATTTCCAAACATTTCGATCACGTCATTGCTTTTGAACCAAATCCTCAAGTTGCACTATTACTTCGCGCCAATTTGATGGGACAATCAATTGATGTGTTCGAACTTGGACTATCTGACCAACAAGGTTGTAGGAAATTTGAAGTAAACGTCGATAACCTGGGAGCGTCCAACATTGCTGATGATGACACTGACGCTGATTTGGTTGTTGACGTTGATACGATAGATCGATTAAGTGAGCAACTTGATTTTGGTAACGTAGGCTTTATAAAAATTGATGTGGAAGGGCACGAAGCAAAGGTACTTGCTGGTGCGCAGTCCCTACTTGCAACCCAACATCCCGTTATTGCTTTGGATTTGCATTCATATTTGGTGGCAGATGTTGCTGGACAGGTTGACAGAGAAATCAAAAAAGCAGGATACAGATTCATTTATGCTCTTTTACCGGAAAGAGAAAAAGGGGGGAGGTGGATTCCTATAAGATGGATACCGAAAATATTCCGGCCAAAGGTTAAGAGACTAGTACTCAAATCGATTGATGGTATTACTGGAGAGTATGGCCAAATTATCATCTCCAACAAGTCTCTTACTCCACAACTCTAGTATCCTATCGGACTTGACCATGGATTTGCAGTGATTTCCTGGGATTGTCCTGATGTCTTGTTACTGTGATTTTGGTGGCTTGTGCTATTTTTTCAAGCCTCGGTTTTGATGCGGGCGAGGCATTTTCAAAAGTAGTGCTCAGGGGATCAGTCAAGCGGCGATCGTTTCCGGTTCATGATCTGGCTTCGCGGTCTCGATGACCGCGATACGATCCTTGAATTTCACTCCTGTCATGACCCTCTCCAACTTTCTGAGCCCTCGCATCCGGCTCCATCTTGCCCGGGCACACAGACCCGGATTGAAGATCATGTGCAGCATGCCATGGCGGGTCAGGCAGCCCGCCGGCCGCCTGGTGCGGTGGCAAAGGTGGATTCGGTCGGATTGGCCGTCCTGCAGCTTCGCCGGTGTGCAGCCGGGAAGTCGTGGAACGTCATCAATTCGCCTCGGTCCTTCTCCAGGCACATGGCCGCCATCGGATACCCGTCCCCATGGATCCCGATGAAGGGATCGAAGGCTTTTTCGGCATTGGCCCCGGTGTCGGCCTGCCTGACCTTCGGCTGGACAGATCTCGGCAGTCCGTTCAGCACATTCGATGTCTTGTGCATCCGGCATCGCTGCTGGCGTATCTGCGGCCAGATCTCCTCCTGCGCCGATTGAGACCCATGGCCCCGTCTCCGGCCGCCAGCCTCGGGTCGATTGCCGGACGCCGCCGCCGGCCGCCACGAGATGCTTCTCGCCACCGGCATTCACGCCGAGACCTGCAGGCAGCAGGACCGGGGCGGAAGCAGGCCGGCTCGCCGGTCCAAGCCCGAATCCCGGGGATCTGTACACAGACCCGCCCGACCCCGGTCTGGATGTCGCGCCCGGGCAGATATCCGTTGTACAGGATGCCGGCCCTCCCATCCTTGAGACGGAGATCGGAATAGGAGGGCAGGCAAGTCCCGCATATTGGCCTCCACGGCCTGGTACACGAAATGCTGGTCGCCGCCGCCGACCAGCGCGGTCAACTGATCACGGCTCCATGCATGACCGGCAAATTCGTATACATTCGTGGACATGGGCGGTGTACTTCTTGGTTGGTTGTTTGACACGATGAGTCACCCAGATATGGCGCCGGTCCTCAAAACCCCTGGACACCACTTTGACAATACCTCGTGGTGGGCCCTTGCCATCCTGTATCTGGTGGAGAATCCGGCGTAGTTGACCTGGGCATTGCTGTCGTTCCCCTGTCTCTCCCATACCGCGATCTCGGCCTCGGACGTCTTCCGGTCCGCGTTACGGCGGCCGAGACACTGACGCCGCAGAACGCCGACCTCGAACTCGACCATGTTGAACCAGTTGGCATGATTGGGCGTGTAGTGAAATTCGTGCCAGCGTAGGATACGTCGCGCCTCCGCCGCCGGCAGGGAACCCCTGAGTGATGCGGTCCCGGTCTGTTGGTCGGTTGTAGCGGGCAACACCCTTGGATGAGGCGAGGTTTCATGGGTGCTTGAACTGTTGGCCATTCTGTTACAAATTTGCATCGGAATTGAAGGAGGATCAGAGATGAGAACCACTGCGGCAGTCGCCACGCGGGCCGGTAGCCCGCTTGAAATCATGGATGTAAATCTTGAAGGACCAAGAGCAGGTGAGGTTCTGGTCGAAATCAAGGCAACCGGAATTTGCCATACCGACGAATTCACTCTTTCGGGGGCTGACCCGGAAGGGCTGTTTCCGGCAATTCTCGGTCACGAGGGCGCGGGTGTTGTGGTTGACACGGGCGAGGGTGTGACATCGGTAAGGGCTGGCGACCATGTCATTCCGCTCTATACACCCGAATGCAGGGAATGCCCGTCTTGTCTTTCTCGCAAGACCAATCTTTGCACTGCAATCAGGTCCACACAGGGCCAAGGGGTCATGCCCGATGGATCCTCCCGGTTCTCGACCATCGATGGAGACCCGATACTGCACTATATGGGCTGCTCCACTTTTTCCGGACATACGGTTCTGCCCGAAATTGCGGTGGCCAAAGTCCGGGAGGATGCTCCGTTTGACAAGATCTGCTATATCGGTTGTGGAGTGACCACGGGACTCGGCGCCGTCATGAATACGGCAGGAGTGGAGCCCGGTGCCAGGGCGATTGTCTTTGGCCTTGGCGGGATCGGCCTCAATGTCATCCAGGGGCTGCGCCTGGTCGGTGCCGACATGATCGTTGGTGTCGATGTAAACTCCGGCAAAAGGCAGTGGGGCGAGAGATTCGGAATGACGCATTTCGTCAATCCGAATGAAGTCGAAGGCGACCTTGTCCCATACCTGACGAACCTGACACAGACAGCCTCCGACCCGATGGGGGGTGCCGACTATACCTTCGACTGCACCGGAAATGTACAGGTCATGCGGACAGCGCTCGAATCTTCCCATCGCGGATGGGGTCAGTCAATCATCATCGGCGTTGCGCCCGCTGGCGCTGAAATCGGCACACGGCCATTTCAGCTTGTAACCGGCCGCGTATGGAAGGGCACGGCATTTGGCGGCGCACGGGGTCGAACAGACGTTCCCAAGATTGTCGATTGGTATATGGACGGAAAGATCGAGATAGATCCGATGATCACTCACACCCTGAACCTGAAAGATATCAATCAGGGTTTTGATCTCATGCATGCCGGAGAATCGATCCGGTCTGTCGTGGTCTACTGATCCACGCTGTATTCGGCAGGCCTACTTGGCCGGACCGACAGGTTTTTTTTGCTCCTTGGGGCCTGTCGAAATGCAGGTATTGAAAGCGGTATCCAAGGCGTCAGAATTCCTGCACATCGGTGCCGGGTCAAATTTCACCGATGACCGGCATCCCGACCCGTCTTGGCGACCGGTTTCACCGTCACCACGGCCCTTCCAGGTGCAATATCCGGTCGAATTCGGCATATGTCCTGCATATCGGGACTCCATCGGCCATCAGGCGGCCCAGCCTCTGCATCAGCTTCGGGTTCTAGGCCGTGCAGACTGAGGCTCCATTCGCCCTGAACAGCCTCGGTGCCGCGCCGTATAGAGCCTCAGTCTGCATGAGGCTGACCGCAGTGAACTCAGATCACAATTCTGGACTTGCAACCGGGGCCATGAAGATTGATGGCCAATGACACGCGTCTTTGTCCAACTGCAAGGCGGCTTGGGGAACCAGTTGTTCCAGTACGCTGCAGGCCGAGGTGTGGCAATCAGAAATGGCTCTGAATTGCTTCTTGATATCCGCGGCTACGGCACAAATCGTCACCGGCAATATTCCCTTGATCACTTCGGCATCAAAGCCCGGATTGCATCAGTCTCTGAACTGCCCCCCCCCTACACATCAAGGCTTCGCTACAAGGTTTGGAAACGTCTCGGCCGCCATCCACGATATGTCCGTGAGCGTGGGTTGGCATTAGACACCGACGTGTTGACGCTTGGTCCAGAATGCTACTTGCACGGATATTTTCCATCAGAGGGTTATTTTGCCGATGTCGCAGATCAATTACGCAGTGAACTCGCCTTCAATGACGCCCCGGACAGCCAAGGCAGAGAGATGTTGAACAGGATCGCTGGCGAGAACGCCGTGGCACTCCATGTCAGGCGTGGCGACTATTTGACCGCTGGCCCAAAAACGTTCCCAGTTCTTGCACAATCCTATTATTCCATGGCCGTTGCCTACATTTCTGAATGGGTACACCGTCCTGTCATCCATGTCTTCTCCGACTGCCCGGACTGGGTTCACGGCAATCTTCACTTCGATTATCCGACGGTAATTCACGATCACAACCAGGAAAGAGATCGCTGCCATGAAGATCTTCGCCTGATGTCGGCATGTCGGCACAACATTACTGCCAATTCGACATTCTCTTGGTGGGGGGCGTGGCTCAACCCCAATCCGGACAAGATCGTGATTGCTCCAAAGACATGGTTTGGTGAACGCGTGTCTCCGGTCCCCGATCTTGTTCCTTCCACCTGGCACCGCATCGTGAACTGACGGGCCAACCTCATCAGGCGTGGCGGCCACCTTGATTTTCAATAGGAGAAACCTTCAATCACCTGATCCGGAAAATGGGGGGAGGAAACAAAACAAGGCAGTCAGTATCCCGACTGATGGTTCCCAGAAGTCCTTGTAGCTCTCTCTTTGACTCATCACCCAATTCCCTGGACGGAACTTCAGACCGGCTTTGCCCTCGCACTCATCACCGCTTGATATCGGACAGCTCGTCCTGTGGTGCCGGAGCTCCATTGTCGCGCAAGATTTTGCCAGCTTCCTGAACAGGTTGGGATGTCCGCGCTTCAGCTTTGCATCGGCGCGCACGGTGGTATGGAAGTTGGGAACATCATTCGACGCGATGTGAATGCTGCCTCTGTCTTCGTCGTACCAGACGCCTATCTCAAGGTAGATGCTGTTGCCCGGTTTGCTTCTGCTCATGACCACTCCTGTGCCTGGCGTGCAGCACAGGGCAATGGGAACGACGACGACAGGGCAAAACCAACCTGATGCACCACTGATCTTTTGTCCAGAGCCGGGTTTGTTCGCACCGTTTCACATTTGGTGAGTCCGGGAACTGGTCTTTCAGCCATTCCGGTAAAGAGTGTGTCAAGGTGCAGGTTGTGGGTTCGGCATAGGGAGAGGTTGGGTGACCGGCCCTCTGGAGTCCGGAATTGGATGGGATGGCGTAAGAGGGAGATGCAGTCAGAGTGGGTGGATTGCCGGTCTTGTTGACAATAGTGGCATTCGGACCGGCATGCATGTCAGACGAAAAGACTGGCGATCATTCCGAAGAAGGTGGGGAAGTTGACTGCGAGGGCACCGGCGATGAGGAAGGTCAGGCCTGGTCCGAAGCTTGGTGGGCCTCCTGGTGAGGCTGCCATGTTGAGAAACAGGAGTCCCCTGGCGATGGCGATGAAGCCGACGAGTTGGATGATCAGCATGAATGCGCCTGTGGCCTGCCGTGACGGGCCGGTGGAGAGGGTGTCGAGCATCCCGCTGCCATAGGCGAATATTGCCTCGGGGCCGGGTGTGCCGGCGGTGCCGAACAGGGTCAAGCCCAACATCGAGACGGTCGAGGGAAATGCCAGCAGCAGGGCACCGGTCACGAATGTCACCACCACCCTTGCCGAGGATGTTGCCTGGGCACCGAACTCCGTCCGGCGCACGGCAAGGTGCAGGGACCGGATGACCAGCGCCACCCCGAGCACATAGACGACTGCCCGCAGCAGGCTCTCGAATGCCGGCACGGCGCCGGCAAGATTGGCGATGAAGGCAGCCGGATCCATACCGGTTTCCGATCAGTCGATGAAGACCGCCCCGTTTTCCATCACGTAGAGTTGTCCGCCATCGTCGAAACGGGTGATGTCGATCACCCGGCCAAAATCCTCGACATGATCACCGATGCCGATACCGGCAAGGGCCGGGGCGGGAGGTGCGCCGTCAGTGCTGGCGCTGATCAGGTACCTGCCGCCATCGGCGGACTCGAGCCTGGCGCCGGGCTGCCGGAAGCGCTCGCTGATGATGACGGCTGATGGTGCCTGGAGTTCCGCCGCCGATTGCCGATATGGCAAATTGTTCAGTCGTCGGTCGAAGGAGGCCAGTTGTTCGGTCAGGCCGGTGAGCTCGACCTCGATTGCACCGATCCTGTCCAGGACCTGCTGGCGAATCGCTGGTGATTGCGCTGCAGCCATGTTGCTCTCGTCCGGCACCGGATTGATGGCCGGGTCATCCAGGGTCAGCTGGGTTGCCAGCCCGTCGGCTCCGTACCCGGCCAGGTCCATGTTGATCGGGGAGGCAAGCGGGTTGATGGAAAGGGTCGGTGCAAAGCCGTCATCGGGGGTGAAATCCCTGTCCGGCAGTGCGGGCGGCGGCAGGGCTGGCATCTCGGGCGGATCGCTGGCGTCCTCGGGGACAGGGATGTCCTCGCCGGTTGCGTCGGGCGGTGGTTGGTCGACGAATTCAAACAGCCGGTCCCATCTCTCCTGCCTGGCGGTGCCGATCGGCAGGAGGCTTGCGCTCGCCGCAACCGGCTGCAGATCGATCTGCAATATGCCGCCGGCCAGGCCGCCTCCGACTGCCGCCGGCATGTCCGGCCTGACCGGAGGTGAATGGGTGCGAGCCTCCGGTGCGGGCGGTGCTGCCGGGGTAGCAGCCGGCAGGATGACGGGAGTCTCCCCGGTATCCCGGACCGAAATACCGGGCAGCGGGCCAGCGCTGGTGGGCAGGTTCACCATGGCGAAGATCCTGTCCAGCAGCAGGCGGGCCCGGTCGGGGCCAGCAGGCACCATCAACGCCACTCCAACCAGAATCGCCAAGAGGAGCACGAGCAACCTGCGGCCCGACCGGCTGGGCAATTGTAATCGTCCGAGACCGGCAACTCCGGGCCTGGATGGCGGGTCGGCCGGCTCCTCTTCGGGTGCCGGGGCGGGTTTGGTCGCAAATTCCGGGCTGGGCCTGCCGGATTTCTCATCGCCTGGCGTGCTGCGCCGATACCTGCCGGCATGGGCGGCCGGTTCGGGCTCCCGGACAGGGGGCTTTGCTGGCGCAGCACCATCATGACTGGCAGTTGATGGCAGGCCGGCAGGGCCGCGGAATTTGCCCTCTCCTTCCCTGTCCCTTTCGTCATCATCGACATCCAGCGGATCGACCATGTCGAGGGCAAACCAGTCATAGACTCCCTGCTCGCTCTCGCTGTCCTGGGCACCGAATTCCTCGAAGATGACAGGATCGTCTTCGCCGGACACGATCACCGGGTCGGCAGGGCGTGGCGGGTCGGCAGGGCCGGAATCCGGCTCCGCCGGGTCCGGTGGCAGCGCGGATTCGGTAAGGCTGGCGGGACCCGCAGCGGCGGATTCGGCATCGGGGCCGGGATCGGCCTCCGGGGGCGGCTCTGCCGGCAGGTGCTCGGCGGCAGGGTCCTGCCGGTCTTCGGGTACGGGATGTTCCGTGCTGATTGTCATGTCTTGTTCCTGTCTCAAATTGGAATGTCTGCCGAGGCAACAAACAGGATTCCGACCGGGTGTCCTGCTTCGAGGCGGATCTCCGGGCCCGCCGGCAACGAGCCGGCAAGATCCTCGACGATCCGTCCGGCAGCTCGGCCCATGCCGGCGATCACGCTCTGCCTCGTGGTTGATGTGCCGCTCGCCACCGCCGCGCTTCCCCCGATCTCGACCACCTCCATCGACGGTCGGGATGCCGATTCGGCAAAGCCGGTCACCATGGATGTCAGGAGGCCGGGCCCGAACCGGCGAGCCAGCCGCCGGTCGATGCTGCTGGCAACCGCCGGCCCGGTATCGAAGGCATCCACTGCCACCGCCTCGACATCACGCTGGATGCCGGACGGCGTGGCCAGCCGGTCGAACTCGACCACCAGCCCGCCAGCCGATTCCGACACCGAGAACCGGCCAATCACCCGCGCGCCGGCGAGATCTCCCCCCGATATCTCGACCACCACCGGCGAGGCCTGGTCGGAGGTCACGGTATTGACGGTCTCGCCCTGCAGGATGGTCCCGGCCGGGATGCTGACCATGGCAAGATGGTCGGCACCGCCAGGCAACGGATCGCCGCCGGATGGTGCGTCTGCCTCCGGGCGAGACAGCAGCACGCTTTCCGGCTCGCTGATCGCCATGTTGCGAAGGATGGCCGTCATCTGCCCGAGTATGGCCTCGGCATATTGGTCCGGGGCGGGACCGGTGTGGTGGTCGGAGCCAGGATCGGCATCCGGTGCGGCTGGCATTGGTGCCGCATCGGCCGGGTTGGCCGAACGTGCTGCCCCATCGGATTGTCCATCCTCCCCCTGGCTGCCCGGGGAGACGAGCCAGTCGCCTGTGGGCACGGCATTGGCAGCCGTCAGCGGGTCCGGCGCCGCTTCGGGCTCGGGCAGGATCTCGGCTGCGGCCTCGTCACGGGCATCTTCTGCCGGCTGGAATTCAACGCCGACCCCTTCGCTGGCATTGGTGCCGGGCAGGATTTCGGTGCTGGCCCAATCGGGTATCTGTTCAGGCACCGATTCCGGAATCGTGATATAGGAGCTGCCGGACCGGTCGGCAGCATCGGCGTTGATGGAATTGGCATCCATCAGGGTCTGCCGGTAATGCTCCGATTCGGCCTGCCTGCTCCCTCCCGGCGTCGAATCGATCCCCGGGATCCGTGACAATCGTGATGCATCGACAGTGCCGATCCTGAACGAGGCCAGGCCGGCAACGAGGGACAGCGCCAGCACCAGCAGCACCGCCATGCGCCGGCGACCGGCAATGTGGCGCCCGGAGACACTCCCGGCCGGGCCGGAGTGATCCGGAGGCTGTCCTGCGGACGGAGATCGTCCGGTCAGCCGGGCCAACCAGCCAGGCCGTGCCCGGCCGGAAGCGGCCGGGCCGCCAGGCCCTGCCGTCTTCCAGGATCGGGAGGCATGGGGCCGCCTTCCTGTCCCGGCCAGGATCATCGCCCGGATTCGCTGACTCAGCGCCGCCATGAGGCCTGATCCTGATCCTGCCTTGCATCGGTGCCGGTTGGGCCCCGATTGAGGTCGCCTGCCGTCCAGGCCATTACGGCAGTTCCAGGCTGGCGACGGCAATCCGGCCCTCGACCGAGAAGAGCAGGCTCGAGGCCGGCGCCAGCCGGTAGGCCTTCAGGTTGTTCGGCCCCGAAAGCGATGCCGTCCAGGCCGGCGAGAGGAGCGGGTCCCTCGCCCGCAGGTAGATCTCGCCATCCATGATCCAGGCCTCGGCCTCGATGCCGGTCACCTCCACCGGCCGGGCTGCCGGTGGGAGATCGACACCGGAAAGGAATGCCAGCATCAACGGGTCCCCGGCCTTCGGCAGGCGGTCCTCCGTGCCCATGTAACGGCCCTCCGAATTCGGCCCGAGCTTCATGATCTGGACCATGCGGTGGAAATGTGCCTGCCGGCGGTCGATGACAATTCGCAGCACCACCGGGTTCGGCTCATCGGCCAGGACCACCACCAGGTTGGTCCAGCCGACACGGGCGACCGGCGAAATTGCCAGCGAGTTCGAATTCTCGCCCAGATGGATGACGCGGAAATCGTCTCGGTTGCCGATGACGTATTGCCGGACAGGCCATGGGCTGCCGGCAGCGTCATAGAACCCGATCGCCGAGGCAATTCCCGGGGCGACCCGCAATCCTTCCGGTACTGCGCCCGGATCAAGGGATACCAGCACCGCATCCACGACCGGCTCCGGAAACGGCTCCTCCCTGGTCGCCACCTCGTTTTCCTCGTGGATGCGCCTGAACTGCCGGACCATCTCCGGCGTCATCGGAAAGACATCCCTGACTGCATTGCCAAACCCCTCCAGTTGCCGAGGTGATGCCGCATGGCTGCCGGCGAGCCCCGCCAGCGAGCCGGCAACATCTTCCGGATGCTGCTCCCTGCTGCCATGTTGATGATCGGCGGCGGCGCCTGGCGATGCGGCCAGCATGGCGATTGCCGTCGCCCGCGTGATGGATCTGTGCATGTCGTGGACGCCCGATCCGGTCAGGAACCGGCGGCCCGGCCGGGCCGGACCACCACCCGGGTGATGCCGACGGCCTCGGGAGCTTCCCAGGTCGGCAGGCGCGAGATCGAGATCTCGGCCATCAGGCTGTCCCGACTGATCTCGCTGGCCGATTCATAGGTGATGCTGAGCGGCACCTGGACCACCCAACTGTAGCGGCGGCGATGATCGGTGCCGGCACTGGCGATGACCGCCCTCGTCGCAACCACGGTCGAGACCAGCCGATGCTCCCGCACATAGCTGAGCATCCCCGATTCCTCGAGCGCGTCCAGGAAGCTGTTCCAGCCCTCCGGCCGTTCGAAGTATTTCGATGCGCCGGAGAGATCATTGCGCCAGTTGGCGAAATCCATGGTCAGCGCCGTGGTGATGGCCTCGACCGCGAAGCTCGTGACCTGGCCGTCGGTCAGGAACGGGCTGGATACCGGAACCAATGGCAGGATTCCGCCATCCTCGCGGGCGGCGAAATACTTCGGCTCCGGTCGGGACAGGAGTGACCAGGCGGAAACCGTCACCGCCAGGCCGGTCACTGCCGCCATGATGGCAACCGCAACCGACATCCGCCGATGGCTGTGCATCCAGGTTTCGTAGCGCGATCGTGCATAGGCTGCGGCGCTGTGTCCGGACATGCTCATGGCATTGCCTTCATGAAGTGAATGGTTGCCGGAGGATCAGCCGGGTGCGCAGTCGGAGACTGCGCACCCGGCCTCGCGATCCTCCATTACCGATCGAAGGTCCAGGTTATGTCGACTTTGCCGGCGGCGGCATTCTTGGTGCAGAAGGTGGCAGCTGCAGCCGAGCCGAGGCCGTCACTGTCTGTGTCGGTGCCATCGGTGACCGACACGATTCCGGTTCCGATCACCCCGTTGCCCAGATCATCAAACGGCAGGATGCGCGAGCACACCTCGACCGGGATATCCTCGACCTCCATGGTGAACTGCCTCGTGGCACCCGTGATGGTCACATCGCCGCCCATGTTGCTCACGATGGCATCGGGAATATTGTCGGCATCGGTGTCACTCTGCAGCGAGGATGGAACGGCATTGGAGGCGATGAGCAGCGCCGCCATGTCGGCAGTTCCGAAATCGGCCTGTGACTGGAACAGCGATCTCACCTGCGACTGCAGGGACGACATCAGCCTGATGGTGGAGTTGGTCTTGGCCGACAGGGAGGCCTGTTCGAAGAACACCACCCCGCCAATGATGACGCCGAGGGCGATCACGGTAAAGAGTACCGCCTCTATCAGCGTGGCGCCCCGTTCACTCGCATTCCCCTCCCCGGCGCCTTCAGGCATGTTTCGGTCAGTTTGTTCCAATTTCGCTCTCCCTTGCTTCACCGGCCGGAATTCCCGATTCGGTGTTGATTCAATGGGGGAGACTGTGCCGGAACTCGAAGAAACTCGGCGAAGGGTTTTGCCGCCCGGCGGCAATACCCTGTGGAAAACCGAACGGAGCGGTCCGGTTGCCGGCCGGCAACCGGCACCCTGCAGTCAGCCGTGTATCCGGAAATGCACCTCTGTCGGTTTCCGGGCCCGGCCATTGACAGGCAGGATATCCTGGGGACAGGCGGACATGGCGACGATACAGTCGATCTCTGCCTGCAGGGTGACCGACACACCGGCAACGTTGTCGGGCGGATCGAAGGACAGCACCCCACCCTCCGTCCAGGGGATGTTCATGAACAGGTTCAGCGGCGACGGCGTGTGGCTCGCCTCCAAGCCGAGTTCGGCCAGGCCTGCATGCAGATTGTCGCTGCAATTGTCATGGACACCTTCGACGCCGAGAAGATGGTAACGCCAGCGGTCACAGGCCGCCATCAGCGTGTCATGTGCTCCGGAGGAGCTGTCCCTGACCAGCTTCAGAACCGGCCGGCGCCGATTTGTCATCAGCTTGTCACCGACATCCGGGCACAAACACAGGTTGAAGGTCCTCGTTGCATCCATCGCCATGTACTCGTCCATATCCCCGGCGACAAAGGCCCATGTATCGACCACCTGTTCCCCATGGGTGTTGATGATGTCGATGCATTGCCCCTTTTCAAGGAAAACCGCCCGGCCGCTCCGGGCGGCAATGGTCTGCAGTTCACATGTCATTCGGCGGGCCTCGATTTCCATTCCGCATGCATATCACAGATCCTTCTACCAGATGCATATGTGGCGGAGCCGGCACAGTCCGCCCCAGGATGCGGTACAGGGCCTGCTGGCATGGTGGAGCACAGGCCAATGGGGCGAGCAGGCTGGTAGCGTCAGGGAGTCAGGGCAGTCATTTTCCGCAGTTTCGTATGTGCAATTCCGGGAACCACGGGCTCGATTCCGTGTGTAACCGGACTTCAACAAACATGCCTGCCGTGCTTCACGCCGGTCTCGCAGGATCGACGACAAAATGGTACCGAGCAACTCGACCATTCCGTTGACATGGTCGGTCCGCGTCGGCAGAATCTGTTCGCCGAAGACATGAAACATCGGAGTTCACTCTGGTCTTGCCCTCGGACTGCCTACCCAACCAGGGCCACCTCAGCGAACCGGAATTGGGAATGAACAGGCAACTCAAGCGACTACTGAAGACACACCTGCCCGATCGGGTCGTCGAGGCCTACATGCACCGACGGGCAATCCGTGACTGGCGAAAACGGGATTTCCTCGAAAACGCCCCGCAATTCGTCAAGGAGAAGGTTTTTCTCAAATACGGCATTCCGGACACGCCATGGGTTGAAACCGGAACTTTCACGGGAACAACAACCAGATTTCTCTCCAGCAGATTTCCCTTCGTCTATAGCATAGAGCCGGAGACAGGACTGTATGGTCTGGCCGTTGCCAAGTTCAAGCAGGGTCGGAGGGATAATGTGGAACTATTCAACGGTGTCAGCGAGGATGTGTTGCCGGAACTGCTTCCGAGCCTGGAGGGGGATATCAATTTCTGGCTTGACGGACATTATTCCCATGGCGAGACCTACAAGGGAGCAACCGATTGTCCGGTGGAAATGGAGTTGGAGTCCATCCGGCAGCAACTGCCCCGTTTTTCCAGAGTGGCAATCCTGATAGATGATGTCCGATGCTTCCTGGCCGGATTGGAAGACTTTCCTTCAATCGACTATCTGGTCGACTGGGCAAGGGGGCATCAGTTTTCCTGGTGCATCGAGCACGACATTTTCATCATGCGGAGGCATTGAAGAAATTGGCCCGGTTCACAAATCGTATGCATGTCCTGTCGATTGCCGCCGCAAGACAGCTGCGTGACGAGGCTCTCTCCAGTTCGATGCGCTGGAACCATCACAGGTCGTTGTCGAGATATCTGGTGGCGATGCCCCGGTAGCGCCGCAGGAAACCCTTCAACTGGCGGTGCCGGCTGTTCACCGTCTGGATGTGAACGGCGCCGCGGACCCGTTCTCCGCCGGACAGGATGAGTGCTTCGTGACGCACACCCATGATGGCGGCACCTAGTGGACAAGCGCGGGGCCATCGCTCACCAGCACGATATCACCATCCACCGCCGGCGGGGTGGCCTGGCGCAGGGCATCGCAACCCGCCGCCGGAAGTTTCGCACTGACCGTCATGCCGCTGCGGTCGGCAGGGTCTGCACCGGAGCCCGTTCATGCGACAGGCCACGCCGGCGTGCCTTGCGGTCCAGTCTCCTCTCGCCCTTGCGGCTCTCCAGGATGCAGGCCTCGCCCGGCTCCACGATACCGGTGGGCCTGCCGGATCTCCGGCCCTGTGTGGCCAGGAACCGGTGGCGCCAGCGAAACGAGGTGCCGGCGGCAATCCCGCAATGTCCGGCCGATTGGCGCGGCGTCCTGCCTTCGGCCAAACAGGTGCCGTATTCCAGCCATTTCTCCTTGTGGTGAAGGCCGGGCAGGGGCGTCCCGGTCGCCGCATCGAATGTCAGGCCGCGCGAGACCGCACCCGGTGGGTCGCATCGGGGACAGCGGCGATCTTCACCCATGGCAGCTTCGACTGCCGCCGGTGACGCCGAATCCCGCGAGGCTCCCGGGAGCACTGCGTCGGCTTCACGGCGTTGCTGCTGGCCGAGTTGATCAATCCCCGACAGCCATTCCTGAAACTGCTCGTGATCCATTGCCGTCTCCTGTTCCTTGGGAGAACGTACCATGAATGCATACGGTTTGTAGACAGCACCTTTGATTTCGTATCAATCCGCTTGCTGACTTCAACACTCGGCCGATGTCCGGCTAGCCTTTTGGCCTCCGACCAATCCCTGGATACAACTGTCATATCCGGCCAGTCCGAAAAGCGTAGCGTCCACTGTGACCGAATATTCTCCCACTCTACAGGCCAAGCATGATAACTCATGCCAAAATCCTTCCATCCTCCCCGAACGCTCTCCACGGGCGTTCGATACGGTACATTGCCTTGCCTACTTTCATGCAGGCGACCCCGAAATCACCAATCGGTCAAGTCGGAATATGATGGTGAACGGTCGCGCGGCCGATAGCGAGGTTGGATGCTTTCGTCCTGGTTGGCTGGACTGCTGACATCTCGTGCCCTGCCTCCAAAACCACCGTAAACTCCGCCCATGGGGTTCCTCGCTCTTCCACGCATGGCAATGGAGAGGCCACAAGAGGGCACTGCTACTCTGGAAGCCGACCAGGTTCGCTCTCGACCCAGTGTCCCTATACGCACATATTGAACACGCGGCTTGCCTGCACTTTCGAGCATCCGACAGTATCAAACTATATCTTGATGAAGGTATAGATTCCACACCCGTACCTGGTGCAGTCGATTGCATCGTGTATCGATGCCTCGCAATGCAGGTCGCCTCCATCGTCTACATAATCAAATCTGACAAGGCTCATGTACTCCCTGATTGCCGGCATTGAAAGCATCGTATTTGGATGCAATACCCTGTGCGCGTTGAAATGCACCTCATCCCGTAATCCGATCGGACAGCTCACGTATAGACGCCCACCTGGTTTGACAAGGGATACAAGATTTTCTATACCCTTGACATGACCGTTTACGTCGACGCTGTCGGAATATCGACCCAATCCAAAGTGCTCAATTGCATGCAGGCAGGACAGTGAATCAGTTACACCACTGAATTCCACTTTCGTCAAATCGGCCTGTATGAATGAAATATTGTGGTGCTGCGACATCTGCAATGGGCGTATGTCGATGATCTCAATCTCTCTGAAGCTTGCAACATGCGCAACGAATCCATCAATGCGTGAACCGACATCCACGTGGCGTTCGGGTTTATCTTCATGTATGAATCTTGCGACCAGCAAATCCTGATGAAAATAGTGCCCGCCGGCAAGACCCGCATTATCGTGGTAGTCGTTCAGGATAATATGATCTTTCGTTATCTTGCCACCTTGTTGTAGCCATTCCCTTTTCTGACTTCGAAATAGAGATCGCATTTTCAGTTTTCTTGATATCTTGCGTGCTATTCTGGCTCGTGACATTTTCCACTCCACAATCATTGAAAAGTACACTGCTCGGCGTATCGCGGAGAGAAGGGGATATCCCACATGGTTACGGCCATCCTCGTTGCGATCGATTATTCGACGGGTTCGTGGATATCGGGACGCATCCCTTTTCCTGACCCGCAGACCGATGTCATGAAAACGGTCGCATGTGAACTGCTATGGACACGATCCTGGTGCTGCAAGGGCAATCCAGGACGAGTTCGGGGCTGCAGGCGCGTATTCGGTACATCAGGGATTGCGTTTCCGGAGGAGAGAGTCGCTCGTCATCAACCCGACCCACCGAGGATCGGCATGGTCGGAGTTCTGGAGACGGCGCGTTCTTCGAGCGTCTTGTCGATTTCGTCCGCTGGAGGAAACGGGCAGGATTGAAGAATCGCTGGCGTATGACCGACACGAACGAATGTTGTTCAGGTCATCCCGGTCTTGTTGGCGATTTCGTGGACCGGGCGGTCGACGGCACGGTGGGCGTGCATGATCCCGCCGGTTGCCCGGGGACGACATCGGGGGCTTGCTGGCGGGTGGCGACGGGTCCGGGGAGGCGGGTCTTGTTATCGTCACGGGCAATCCTGACCTCGTAACGCTCGAAGCAGAGCGACACCCGGGCGCCGAAGTTGGCATGTTCGATACCCTGGCAACGGTATGGCTGCGGGGTTTTGGGCCCTGCATGTCATTGCAGGTCGAGGGCGATCTGGTTCTGGATGGAGTGCATGGCGAGGATGACGGCGGAAATCACGCCGAAGACGATGAGGAAGGCGGCGGCTCGGAGCTTGCCGAGATTGACGAGGAGTCGTTCGCGGGATTCTTGCAGCCATTCCTCGGCGGTCTCGGAGGGCCGGGCCGGAAAATCCGGCAGGCTTGACAGCACCTGCAGTGACAGCACCGGGTCGAGGCGGCGCCCGACATAGGGGGCAGACACCGGGTGGATGCGGGTGATCACCTCGACGACCGACATGCCGTTCGACATCACGGCGCCGATCGATTTCGGGAGGGCGATGCCGGCCGGCCCAGCGGCGCAGGATGATCATCATCGAGGGAGCGGGGGCGGTGATGGCCACCGGGATGACGTTACCGGCGGCACATGATCGTGAGGTCGTTCATCTTCGACAGACATGCACCGGGAAATCGATGCCATCCTGTAATGCCTGCACCGGGTTGCCAGTGGCCCCTGATACCACCATGCCATCCGCTCTTTTCCGGGGTTCGAAATTGCCTTCATGCCAGACCTCGCAAGTGTTTCCTCGGAACAATGCGGGGCTTGCCGTGCCGTATGTCAAACCACCCTGCCCGGCCTGCAGCCGTCATTGTCGACAGTCAGACCGTGAAGACAGTCAAATGCGTCGAGCCTATCGGGGATTGTTGCGGACAGCGACTGCCGGCAGTCGGGACAACGGCAGGTGCCTTCGCACCTCCCGCGGCTTCGACGCCCAGGCTGACAGCCCAAAACCGGATGCAGGAGATCACGGGTTTGGGATTCCATGTCAAACCGAAGCCAGGCCCGTTTTCGACCTGCCACGGCAGGGTCCATGGCAGCAACCTGTTGTCAGACTCCAGGACATTTCGCTGGGGCAACTCCGGCCCTTTGCGAGACCGGCGCGGTCTGAAGGCGATTACTTCCCCTCCGACCAACCCTGCCTCGATGCGATCATCGGTGACGCCCGGTCAACGGGCGAAATTCCTTGCGTCAGCATCCTGACGAGACCGACTACGAATCGGTCCTGCTCCCCGGGGAGCGCAGCGTGGACTGGCCATTGATCCGAGAGTCGACGATCACCTTCTCCCTGTCATCATAACGGAAGAACAATCGGAGGCGCCTGTCGACCCTCTAGCGTCGCCACTGGCGGATATGCGAGTTGTCCCGGCGGCATTCGTCCCGGGATGGGTCGTGCGGGACGCTTCCGACATCAGCCAACTCAATGCCTGTCCGAACCAGCCTGACATTCGCATTGGGTGCGAGCCCCGTCGAACCGCGCCCTGACGCTTGCCAGATGATCGATGAGGTTATCGTGGAACAGCAGTACCCATCAGAGGTCAACGTCGCCGTCAGTCTCCTCGCCTTGCCCTGGCTCACGGTACACATGTTCGAGCATGTCCTGTACAAGATAGTCCGGAATCGCCCGAACATGCCGGCCGGCCTGAATATCGTCGGCCAGCAGGTCAAGAAACGCCGCGATCGCCGAGTCTTCATGCTCGGAGTTGGCATGGCTGACGACGATTTGTCCGTCGCCGTGGAGTTCGAATGCCACCCTGGCACCGACACCGGCCCCCAACGCCTGGCGGACCGCCCTGGGCAGGGTGATCTGGCCCGTCGACGTCATGGTGGCAACTTCGCGGAGGATTGGCATGATCGACGCTCCTCTTGCGCTGCCTCTCAGAGCGGAAGTGGAGAGGATTTTCCTTACGGTATCAGTGCGATATTGAAGATGCGAGGTCAGCGCAACTTGCGGCACCTGCCGAACGATTTCCGGCACCCCAACTGCCAGCCCTCAGACTGCCCCTGCAACCACGACCACCTCAGCCAATAACCAGCTGCAATCAGACTTCCGGTCGAGGCTTGGGAACATTTCCAATTCCTTCAACCCATGTTTGGCTGCCGGACCTGCGCAGCAGGTCCGGTACTCTTGCGACACGAGTGCAACACCAGCCATTTCCGGAGCGAGAGCGAGACCCGGGCGGAGGACATGGCTGCTGGCAGGAATTTATGTGAGTCACTTGTCCTTGATCGGACCGCCATGCTGTTCAGGCAATAGACGGACAGTCAAGATCGCGTTTATCAATTCCAGTTTATTCGCGGGCAGTCATTTCCTCTTGCTGGCCTCCAGTTCAGAACAGCTGTGCTCGTGGCGAGCGCTACCTGCAGACAGATCGGTTATCGGGATGGAAATACAGGGCCAAGTTCTCGTTATTGGGTAAGGATATCCAGCGCCCGGGTCCGATCAAGGTGGGCGTGTGCAAATTGGTTTCGGTAACTGCGCAGACAACCGTAACAACTCGAGTCGCAACCACATTTGCCCTGCACGCGTTGCTTGGCGGCACCAAGTACATCGCCGAAGACTTGTTCGTTTTCCAATTGCGCTACCAGCCCGGCACCGCCCGGAACGTTGTCGTAGAGCACGACCGCAGACTCGCCGGGGCGGTTTCCGCCAGCGATGGTGACGTTCAAGTCGGTATCCGGCACTTCAAGCGTATCCGCTGCACCGAGCAGGACCGCGTAGGCGACCGAATACGCATCCCACTCGTCATCGATCATCGCAAACTGGAGGCGAACGACATCAGTGGCCAATTCGTGGCCAAGGGAGAACCGTTCCAGAGTGCCCTGGCAATCGGAGCCGGAAGGTGAATTGTGGTTGGCCTGCCGGTCAACCATGTGAACACCGCAGGAGCGGCAGATGCAGAAGCCCCCCTTGTTTCGACCTTCGCACAGGACAACCAGCACTCCGGGAACCGCACTTGTCAACTGAACGCCCAAGACGTTTGTGTTTTCGGGTTGCGCGTCGAATCCACGGAAGAACGGACGCGTCGTGTATAGACGTCGCGCTCGTCCCTTGGGCTCGGAGGGCTTCTTGAACAGCGGAGTCACAAAGCCGAATTGGGGAATGAGGTACTTCTTTGGTATGTCCGGGGGTGCGTTGGGGTCGCCTTCATTCCATTGTCTGAAGTTGCGGGCGTCGTCATATCGGTAATTGCGCACAGGCCATGCCTTTCCGGCGATCGCCCTGACGCCACAGGACTCCCATTCGAGCTTGTTGGCGACCACCCTGCCACCCGGGGCGTAGTCGGCGATTGCCTGGGACAGATCCCGCTGGAGCGCGACACCGGTCGGCTGTCCGTCCGTAGACCGGACGTCAAGCTCGACGACATCCACCGGAAACCCGTATTTCGGAATGACGGCCTTTCGGGACAGAAAGTTGAGCGACCGTTCATCCGCGATGGTCTTCATGCGCCTTCCGATGCGCCCGACCAAACTGTCCTTTTCCTGATCGGAATACTCCCTGCGAAGGGCCTCCATCTCGATAAAATCCTCGCTCACTTCCAGCTCCGCGAGAGCAAGGCGGCTGTCCTCGCCGGCTATGTTCGCAACCCAGTCATCGTTGTCGAGTTCTACCCGTCCGTGCATGCTTTCCGGGACGATACGGAGCATCGTTTCCTTCAGTTCTCCATTATTTTCGCAGAAGCCCAACAGGTCGCTCGTTGCCCGGGGAGCATGCCAGTCACCCACAAACGCCTTGACGTTCTGAAACCTGCCCCGATCCTGCTTGAAGAACTCGGACAGGGCGACGGCAACCATGTGGCGCAGAATGATCTTCTCGTTAGGGCCTGTCGACAATCATGTCGCGAATCAGCCGCGCAGGTGCCATTTTCCCTGCAACGCACGCCGAAGGGCGGCACGAGCAGGTGAGGAAAATGACGGATGAATGCAGACAGGACGGTGCTCACCGACGCCATGTGGGCGCGGACCCGCCCCATGCTGCCCGGCAAGGCGACCGATCCCGGCGTCACCGCGGCGGACAACCGGATGTTTCTCGAGGCGGTACTGTGGCGTATCCGCACCGGATCGCCCTGGCGCGACCTTCCCGAGTGCTTCGGCAAGGAGGCGCGTCTTCAAGCGCTTCCGCAGATGGGCGCTTTCGGGCATTTTCGAACAGGTATTCAACGAGCCCCGGATGAGTTCGACCTCGAGTACATCTTCGTGGACGGCACCATCGTGCAGGCGCACCAGAAGGCGGCCGGCGCAAAAGGGGGACCTCCAGGCAGGGTATCGGACGCTCGAGAGGCGGCCTGACCAGCAAGATCGTGGCGATCGTGGACGCCCTTGGCTGTCTCGTGCGCTTCGTCATCCTTCCCGGACAGGCACATGACCTGGTCGGGGTGCCGGAACTTGTCGACGATCTCCGCTACGGGGCCCTCATCGGCGACAAGGCATTCGATGCCGACTGGCTGATCGAGGCGATCGAGGAGAGCGGCGCCATGGCGGTGATTCCTCCAAGGTGCCACCGGACAGTGCCCCGGGAGCATGACCGGGAGATGTACCGGTGGCGACACCAGATCGAGAACGTCTTCGCAAGAATCAAGCATCCATGTCTGTTTGCAAGGGGTTTCTTGAAGTTGTCCCGGGCTTGTTCAAATCCATACACAGCCTATACAGTGTTTCTCCACAGCCCGCCGACGTCGCCGGACGCGCCATTCCATCCCGCTGCCACGGGCAGCGGCAGGCTCCGCTTCATGAGCGCCGCCCCGGCGTCGGGATGTCCTCAGGCCGGTGCCCGCTCCGACCAGGTCCGGCGGTCACGCAGCAGCGCGTTGGCAGTGACGATGAGCTTGCGCATCACCGCCACCAGCGCCACCTTGTGGTGCTTGCCCTGATCCCGCAGCCGCCGGTAGAAGGCAATCATCTGCGGGTTGTGCGACTTCGCCGACAGCGCGGCCATGTAGAGCAGGTCTCTTGGCCTCCTCCGTCCGCCGGCCACGTGCCGCACCCCCTGCCTGGTCCCGCTGTCCCGGGCCATCGGCGCCACGCCGATCAGCGCCGCCGCCTGGCGGTTGCCGGTGCTGCCGAGCTCGGCCATCCACGAGATCAGCGCCGCCGCGGTGACCGGCCCGATGCCCGGGATCGAGACCAGGATCCGGTAGCGCTCGTCACAGGCGGGACAGCCGGATATCAACTCCCTGATCGCCGTGTCATAGCGCTCGATCTCCCTATCATACATGGCGACGATGCGGGGAAGCCGCTTTCTGGACACCGGATCGCCGAGCTCGGCATGCACGACCCTCGCCTTCGCCCGCTGATCGACAAGCATTTCCCGTGCAACAAGCATGTCGCCGAGATGATCGAGCAGGCTCCCGGGCGCCGCCGTGGGTGCCATGTCCGGGAAGGCGGCGCCGAAGGCGGCCAGCATCCTGGCATCGACCCGGTCGGTCTTGGCAAGCTTTCCACTGGCCCTGGCAAAATCCCTGGACTGGCGGGGATTGACGACGCAGACGGCAAACCCTTTCGCATGCAGGGATTGCAGCAGTGCCCGGTGATAGCGCCCCGTGGCCTCGAGAACCACCCGGCCGACCTTCTTCCTTCCGAACCATCCGGCAATGGCCCGGAAGCCGTCCCGGTTATTGGGAAGTCTCCTGTCCTCGCCATCCAGGTGAATGTCGAGATTGTCCTTGCTGACATCGATGCCTGCGACTAGCTTGCGCATGGTCTCCCGCTCCTATTCTCGCGATGATCCGGTTCCAAAACCCAGGCATCCATCCAGGACCCGGGAGACAGACGGGAAGGCGGGCCGACCATGCTTGATTACGGATCCACTTTCGTGATCCAGGAGTCCATCGGTCCGACCCGCCTTGCGGGGCATGACACCCCGCTTCGTCGTTGCCAGGGCGTCAGCCAGTGACGGCTGGCGACGGCGATCCCGTGTGAAGAATGGAGAAGGCGAAGCTGCTCGGCAACCGCGGAGTTTTCCACAGGAAATCCCGCGCGCGACATGTACTGCTTCTTGTACTCCTCTACTCTCTGATTCTGGTCATACGAGGAGTTCCGTGCGGTAGCGACCCGCTACGACAGGACCGACACGAGCTTCGCGGCGGCGATTCATCTCGTCAGTGGCGTGGTTGCGGCAACATGATTGTCAACAGGCCCTAGTCATGTGGAGGCGCGGCGGATGGATAGGGCCGGCGATGACCCGGCCCTCGGGATCCTCGTAGTGATAGAGGTCGTGTGGATTGCGGCGGCAGTAGGTCAGTACCAGACCAGGGGTGTCCCGCCAGCCCGCGCCCGGCGCGCTGCGCATGGTTGAAGGACTCCGGTGGGACGTTGCGAAGAAAAACCGAGTCCAGGTCGCCAAGATCGACGCCGACTTCGAACGTGGTGGACGAACTGATACCCCGGTTGCGCCATCAAGTTCAGATCGTTCGACATCCGGCAACGGTCCTTGGCGTCGTTACGAGTCCGGGTGCATCCGGATTCCTTGGTTTTGTCACTGGGCCGTCTACGGGAGTGGCGGCCTCAACCAATTGTCAGCGGAACTCCACCTTAGAGGAACAGAAACGCACCCTGCATGACCCGGAGCCGTCCGAGGTGCCATACGGGTGACAACAACCTCGGCTGTTCTCGATTTCATTACTCGTATGGCAAGCCGGGCCTCCCGCCGCCACATTTCGGGCAGCGGCGTTGCCAGATGTCGGAGCCGTTGGCCCCGTAGAGGTTGCCACAATTGCTGCAGTCGAGTTCGTAGATCCGCTGGTTGTGGTCATTCCCGGGAAAGCCGGTGTCACGAATGACTGTCTGGCCGTTCCGGTTTCGGTAACCGGGCGTGGTTGTCCTGGCGGATTTGCGAGACCTGGAATTGTATGTTCTGGAGGCTCTTGCACCCTCCGCTGGAGAACCCTCGCACATCTGGATATTGAACCCGTCAGCGCCATCCTGACAGCGGGGGCACTTGCGTAGATGCGCGTCAAAACCATTTGCTCCGTAGACATGTCCGCATTCCGGAAAGCTGCATTGCATCACCCAAATTCGGGCAGATGGATGGTTGGGTGACTGTTCTTCCGTCTTTAGGATCAGAGCTTGTCCATTGCAGTTCTTCGTGCAGACTTTCATCAAATGTGCCTTCCGCGTTGGCGCGACTTGGGTTTGGAGGCGACCGAGGTCGCGTGTCTCTCCTGCGAAATCAATGAGGTGTTCCCGCCGGTCTCCGACAACATGCAGGCTAGGCGGAAGACCGGTGACGTTTGACGACACATCCCTTCTTCTTGGAGGATGTCAGAGCCAGCGAGACGGTCACACTGCCTTCCCCGGTACGGGGGCAGGTTTGACCGTGGCTCGCAGGTGAGTTTGCTCTACGCCGAATTCGATGTCCGGATTTCCGGCCTCCTTCAGCAGGTGCCGTGCGGCCGGGATTCCGGTCGCGGATTTCCGAACATGTCCCAGCACCCTCAATGCCTCGGCGACATTCGGATTGCGATAATCTGTCAGTCCTGGTTGTGCGAAATTGTCTGCCGTGACCGATCCGAATGGCCCGCCCGGATTCTGGATCTCGAGCCGGTCATCAAACCAGGTGACCCGAACGGGCGCATTCGTCATGTCATAGGCACGATGCGCGATGGCGTTCCTCGTGAGTTCCTGCAGGGCTGCAATCGGGTAGATTTCGCCTCTCCGTTCGACATCCCGTTCGGGAATGCCGATCTGCCGGTGGTTGTGCGATCGGAGCTTTTCATCGAGGTTCCGCAACACGTCCGGTATTGGTCCATCGATGACACGCTCATCGATGATCGGGTCTGCCAAATCGTGCCCGTTGATGCGCAGAAACTGTACATATGCTCCCGGGATGAAGTCCCGCGGGGAGGCTCCGAACACCAGCAGCCCGAGAATCGTGGATCGCTGGTCGAAGGTGGAAGCGATCATCCCGGCGGCGGCCAGCCATTCCTCCAGGCTCTGGTCATTTGTGCGAAGGAATTGGCGGCCTGCGAAACTTGGCAGATATTCGTCTTCGAACTGACGCCGGTTGAGGTCGGCGGCACCCGTGCCCGGGACCGGGGACAGGTCGAAGGGACGGCGGCCGCGGTGTCGCTGCTCAGTCAGTATCCGCTCTTCCTGGGCTGTCGCAATTCCACGGCGGACGCCGATGCGAATGTGGACTCTTCCCTTGCAGCGCACAGGTGGCGAGTCGGACGGGTGGACGGTAATGACGGCGATTTCATGTCCCTGGTGCAATCGCTTCTCAACCAGAGGCACAGGCGGCGGCACGATGTTTCCATCGCTACGCATGTCAGTCAACTTGAGCAGCATTTGGTCGGTGATGTGAGTCCCGGCAGAGACGCCATCATCCTTCAAGCCGACAACGACAATGCCCGGTTCACCTGAACCGGGAAGATCGTTGGCGAACGCGCAGATCGCTTCCCGAATTCGCTCAGCCGAGTTGTCGGTCAGGGTTTCAGCGAACTCGACCCGAGTGTCTTCAGCCCCACGGATCAGACATTCCAATTCGCCATCGGTCAGCCTGATCGCCCTGTGATCAAACGCATCTGTCAACATTTGTCCCGAGAGATTTTCCTTCGGTCGCGGGCGGCATCAGGGCATGTTGCCTCGTCGGGTAGTGAAACCTCTATGGCAAATGTCATGCCCCGGACCGAGACCGACCATTTGAAGCATACCCGACCGAACAACCATCAGCAAAACAATTTGCGCTGTACGGAGTGGTCACTGATTACCCCATTATCCTGGAGTGGCGTCAATTGGGTCGTCCATCTTCGACAGACATGCGCCGGGATATCGATGCCATCCTGCAATGCCTGCCCCGGATTGCCGCAGGCACCTGATACCGCCGTGCTATCCCGCCTTTTCCAAGGTTCGAATTACCTTAATGCAAGACCCCGCAAGTGCTTCCTCGGTGCAATTCGGGGTCTGCCGTGCCGTTTGTCAATCCATCCTGCCCAGCCCACGACGGTCATTGTCGACAGCCAGACCGCGAAGACAATGGAGTGCGGCAACCCTTCGGGGTTTGTTGTGGGCAGCGCTTGCCGACAACCCGGACAACGGCAAGAGCCTTCGCACTTCTCTGGGTTTCGGTGCCTAGGGCCTGTTGACAATCATGTTGCCGCAACCACGCCACTGACGAGATGAATCGCCGCCGCGAAGCTGGCTTCGGTCTTGTCGCAGCGGGTCGCCACTGCCCGGAACTCCCTGATTCTGGCGAAGACGTTCTCGATCCGGTGCCGCCACCGGTACATCTCCCGGTCATGATGCCGGGGCATTGTCCGGTTCCGTCTCGGGGGAATCACCGCCATCGCTCCGATCGCCTCGATTTCTGCCAGCAGCCAGTCGGCATCGAATGCCCTGTCGCCGATGAGGGCCCCGTAGCGGAGATCGTCGACAAGTTCCGGCACGCCGGCCAGGTCATGTGCCTGTCCGGGAAGGATGACGAAGCGCACCAGACAGCCAAGGGCGTCCACGATCGCCACGATCCTGCCGGTCAGGCCGCCCCGGGAGCGTCCGATGCCCTGCTTCGAGGTCCCCCTTTTGCGCCGTCCGCCTTCTGGTGTGCCTGCACGATGGTGCCGCCGGCGAAGATGTATTCGAGGTCGAACTCATCCGGGGGCTCGCCCGCTACGGTCTCGAAAATGCCCGAAAGCGCCCAGCGGCGGAAGCGCTTGAAGATGCTGTTCCAGTTGCCGAAATGCTCCGGAAGGTCGCGCCAGGGCGATCCGGTGCGGATGCGCCAGAGTACCGCCTCGAGAAACATCCGGCCCACTGCCGCGGTGACGCCGGGATCGGTCGCCCTGCCGGGCAGCATGGGGCGGGTCCGCGCCCACATGGCGCCCGCAAGCACCGTCCTGTCTGTATTCATCCGTCATTTTCCTCACCTGCTCGTGCCGCCGTTTCGGCGTGCGTTGCAGGGAAAATGGCATCTGCGCGGCTGATTCGCGACATGATTGTCGACAGGCCCTAGGCAGACAGCCCGAAACCGGGCGCAGGAGATCACGGTTTCGGGAATCCTTGTTGAACAAGAGCCGTGCGATTCTTGAACTGTCACGGCGGAATCCAAGGCAGAAGCCAGTTGTCGAATTTCAGAACATTTCGCTGGGGCACTTCCGGCCCTTCGCGGGCTGAAATGGTCTGAAGGCAATTACTTCCCATTTGGCCAGCTCTGCTTCAATGCGGTTTTCAATGAAGCCCAGTCATCCGGTGAATTTCCTCGCGTCAGCATCCTGGCGAAGATCGAATACGGATCGTTCCTGCTACCCGAGGAGCGCAGCGTGGACTGGTCGTTGGCCCACGCGTAGACGACCACCCTTGTCCTGGCATCATAACGGAAGAACAACCGGAACCGTCTACTGATTTTTGCGCGCCGCCAATGGCGGAAACGCCGACCGAGCGTATTACCCTGTCGATATTCGTCCCGGGACGGATCCAGCGGGATGATTTCCAGCACCAGCCGACTCAATGCGTGGAACAGCTTGGCATTCGCATTGGATGCGAACCCGATCGGATCGCTTCGTTCAGCACGCTGGGCCGCGCCATGAAGCTTGAGCAGTTGGTCCATCAAACAGTCGTGGAACAGCAGCGTCCATCCGTGTCGCTGCATCAGAGGTCAACGTCGCCGACGATCTCCTCGTCCAGCCTTGCTTCATGCTGCACAGCTTCGAGCATGCCCTGTGCCAAATCGTCCGGAATCGCCCGAATATGTTGACCGGTCTGGATATCGCAGGCGAGCAGATCAAGAAACGCCGCGATAGCCGGATCTTCGTGTTCGGGGTCGGCATGGCCGACGACAATTTTCCCGCCCTCATGGATTTCAAATGCCAGCTTGGCACCGACATCTATCCCCAACGCCTGGCGAACCGTCCTGGGAATGGTAATCTGGCCTTTCGACGTCACGGTGGCCACCTCGCGGAGGATCGGCATGACCGGCGCTCCTTCTGTGTCGCGCCTTCGTAAGGAGACTTCCTTACGATGTCAACGCGATATCGTGGATGTGGGTTCAGCGCACCCTGCCGCACCAGCCAGACGAATTCCCGCCTTCGATGTCATGACAGTCAGATCCTGAGTTGTCCAACCAACCAGGACCACCTCAGTTCCATGAGCCTGTACCTGCAGTTGTGGGTGACTTCAAGACCGGGAATACCCTTCCCGAACCGTTCGAAGCAATCCGGAATTTCATGCCGGGATAATACAAAATCCAACAGGATGCCCCAAGATTTTCACCGCGGTGGTTCACCTCGCCGCGAGATGACGTTAATGGATCGCAATTATCGTTGAAGGCCGAAAAGCGAGAGCAGGCAAATGTTAAGGGACATTGATGGAACAGCCTACACATATGATGATTCCCTGCGTTCGAATCTAGAAAAGCTCTCGCGTCGGGTGCAAGTGATGCGAGCTCAAGGGAGGCTTTCCCCTGAAGTTCTCCATCTGATCCGCAAACACTTCCGCATCAAGAACATTTACCACTCCAATGCCATTGAAGGGAATCTGCTTGCGGTAGGTGAGACACGCCAGGTTGTCGAACATGGTTTGACAATTACTGGCAAGCCTCTCAAGGACCAAGCCGAAGCGCGCAACCTGTCGAATGCCTTGGATCTTCTTGAGGAGTTGGCGGGCAATAGCACACTACCCATTACCGAGAATGATATTCGCCAGATCCATGCCTTCGTCCTTGAAGGTCTTAGCGACGAGGCTGGTGCATATCGATGCGTTCCCGTTACAATTAGCGGTTCAGAATATTCGCCGCCCGGCCCTGAGTCGGTTCCAGCGCAGATGGCGGATTTTGGCCGTTGGCTCTCCGACATCAGCGTTCCTGATAAACACGACTTTGGCAGCGCCTCGGGCCTTGTCGCAGCTGCAGCAGCACACACGTGGTTTGTGACGGTCCACCCATTTATCGACGGCAACGGTCGAGTGGCACGGTTGCTCATGAACCTCATGCTCATGCGCTACGGTTACCCAATTGCAATCATTACGAAGGAAGACCGACTGCGTTACTACGATGCCTTGGAGACCTCCCAGGTATCCGACCTCACGCCATTTGTTGCTCTCCTAGCCGAGTCCATTGATGAAAGCCTTGAGGAGTACGAAGCCGCGGCAACCGAACAAAAAGAGCAGACAGAGTGGGCTGCCTCTCTTGCGGAGAGATTTACACAGCCTGCACGAATACGCGCAGAGAACGAATACGAAATATGGAAAAACGCAATGGAGCTTCTGAAGACCTATGTCCAAAAGATGGTTTATAATGTCGACCAAGCCACGCCTTATGGGAGTGTTTATCTCAGGGATTTTGGTATTCTTGAGTTCGAAAAATTCTCTGCCCTGCGTCTCGGTCACTCAGCGAAACGGACGTGGTTTCTGCGTCTCGACTTTCGCCGTGACAGTACTACTGCGCGCTACCTCTTCTTTTTCGGCCATGCTAGCCGTCAAATGCGGGCCCGATGTGATGTCACCCTCCACATTGCCCGAGAGGAACCAGCAAATTCATTCTACTACGAGCGACTTGAACAAGTTCAGTCCAAGAACGTCCCCAATCTCTGCGAAATCGGTTATGAAATGACCAAGGAACGCTTTGTCATCAAGAGACGTGGTGACCGCTCGCAAACGAAGTCAATTGAAGAATTCACTAGGAATTTTTTCGAGGAGATCATCACTAAACACTTTTCTGCCAAATGATTGGAGGGAAGCTAAGCGATTAGCGAGACGCAAGAGGGCCACCCTGCCGGTATTCGGAATCATTGAGAGGGTCATGGGCTTTGACCAGTTCAACCCGCGCGGTATCGAGACTGTCCAGAACGGGTGGAGCGCATCCACCGGCCGTTGGGCAGGCCTGCGGCGGCATGAGAGAAGGAGCATTGCTTGGGAGCGGGAGTTGTGCCGGATTTGCAGCCATGACGGGTTGAATTGGCGGCAATACCGGCCGCCGAGGCGGGTCCGGGTGCCGGTCGGCGATGAAATTTGACCCGGAACCAATGTACAGGCAATGAGACGTCATGGATGCCGCTACCAATGCGGTATTTCGAGTGACTCCCAAGCAAATACGATCATCTCGACGACACACAGGGCGACGTAGAGGCCACGACGGGACGCGTCGTGGCTCCGGGTTGCGCACCTCGGTCTTGAGGCTTCGATCCAGCACAGTTGCACCATGAAATGTGCAAGAGGAATTATGGCGGAGAAACGAGAATCGGGGATGCAGAAACAACCAGCCACGATCTGGAACACGCTCGATGGCTGGGCGCAGGAACTCAGGCCGTGGCAGCGGCTTGTGCTTGCAAACACCGTCCGCATCGGGAGGCTCGGCGAGGAGAAAGTCGGGCAGGCGTACCAGGTTTTTCTGCAGGATTGCGGTCTTGCAGAAGTATCCGGTCCCTTGATCGAGGTACCAGCGGCGATCACTGGCTGAAGCCGCTCCCACACCAATTTGGCTGCAGCGAATCGGTGACCCTTCTGCCATCAATGCATTGCCCGCGGGCAGCGAACTGACATTTTCGCCAACACTCACCGTTGTTTACGGCGGAAATGGCACCGGCAAGAGCGGCTATACGCGTATTCTGTCCAACGTCTGCTTTAGCCGCACGCAACATCCCATTCTTCCGAACGTGTACGAAGATGATACCCCGGAGGAGCCTGCTGCCAAGATTGTCGTGGCCGACGGAACCCAAAAGGAGACGGAATTCGAGTTTGATGGCACCACGGAGCATTCGGAGCTCAGACGGGTTTCCGTCTTCGATGCGGCTGTCGCGCGTGCGCATTTGGCGGGGCCGAACCCTTTCGATTTCAAGCCGGCCGGGTTCGACGTGTTTCCAGAGATGGTCCGAGTCTACGCCGAGTTCCGCAACCGCCTTGATGCGGAAATAAAGAGACGAGACTCGGATAATACCCTGATACACAGCTTCGTGGCACCGAAGAGCTCCGTTTCCGAATTTGTGGCCAAACTGGATGCCGAGACCGATCTCGCAGAATTACGCCTGTTGGCTGCATTTGGAGAATCCGAGGCGGTAGACTGGAAGAGGTCGGGCGGCAAATCAAGGACCTGCAATCCAAGTCAGCAACGGAGGCGGTCAAGCGACTGCACGGAGCAAAGCGGGATATTGTCGGGCTGCAAAAAAAAACCTACTCAAGAGTGGCAACCTTCTGACGGAAGACAGGCGCGAGACATACCGGAGCCAGCTCGCAGTCTTTCGTGAAAAGGTCCGCCTTGTGAAGGCAGAAGGTGGGGGGGCCATCGACCGGAGTGTCTTCGAGGGTATAGGGACGTCGGAATGGGAACAACTTCTCGCTACTGCCAAGGTATTGGCACGACTGGAACGAGAGGACTATCCAAGCGACGACGATCATTGTCTCTTGTGCCACAGACCACTTGATGCCGCCTCTGCGACCCTAATCAGGCGCTTCTGGAGGTTCCTGGAAAGTGAAGCGCGTAGCGATGCCGAGGAGGCCAGAGCCCGACTCGATCAGTCCACACGGGATCTGAGAGAACTGCGGCTGGATTTCTTGACGGAAAATACGACCGTCCGGGATCACCTCACGCGGTTGAATCCGGCGCTGTCCAATAAGGCCATCGAAGTCGTCGCGGCCATGGACAATGACAGGTCTCTTATTCTAGCGGTGCTGAAGGCAGGAGATGGCAATATCGCATCTCCCGGCTTTGAGAGTGTCGCTGGCGAGCTTGCCGATCTCGTCGCGCAAATTGAAGCTGATATTCGACTCCTTGAAGAAACGAACGTTGAAGATGCAATCAAGGCACTGGAGGCGAAGAGAATCGTGCTTCGGCACCGCTAGGAGCCTGTCGAAATACCGGCATTGAAAGCGGTGTCCGTGGCGTCCGGATGCCTGCACATCGGCTCCGGGCCGGATTTCATCGCCGGCCGGCACCCGGGCCCGCCTCGGCGGCCGGTCTTGCCGACAATCCTGCCTGCCAGGGCGGCAATTCCCGTTCTCGAGCCATGCTCCCTTGCCCCTCATGCCGCCGCATGTCCGCCCGACGGCAGCCGGTGCATGCGCTTCGGGTTCCATGACGTGCAGACCAGGCTCCACTCGCCCTGAACAGCCTCGATGCCGCGCCGGCTGAACCGGTCAAGGCCAAGGACGCGCTTGATGATTCCGAAGACCGGGCGGGCGACGGCCTTTCGCTTCGCATGGATCCGCTCCCCTTCGGCAGAGCCCATCCGGTGCTTCATCCGGACGGCCGCATCGGCATCGGCAGGAGGCTCCGCCGCCGGTGCCCTTCTCTGCCGGAGCGGCCGGCCCGGCTGCTGCCGGCCGGAAGCAATCAGCGGCTCGATGCCCCGGTCGTCGCGCAATTCGACATCGGCGCCGCTGAAATACCCGGTATCGGCGACGATGCCGGCCGGGCTGCCGACATCGTCGAGCGCGGCAAGCGCCGGCGCCGTCTCGCCGACATCATCCGGTCTCCGGCCGAGATGGGCATGGGCGGTTGTCATGGTCCACCGATGCCCGGGCGCCCAAGGCCTGCTCGAAGCCGCCGGATGACGGCATGATCGGCGAATCCCGATCGGTGAAACCGGTCCGGTCCCCGGGCCGAGAGCTATCAACAACACACACCTGACTCCGGGCTGATTCCACGCGATCTGCCCGGCCATGCAGATCGGCATGCGACAGGTCCCGGCAGGGACGTCGGAGTGGCTCGCCGCCGCCTGCAAGGACGGGAATCCGAGCCGGACGGCTGGTCCGGGCCCACCGGCAGGCCGTGCCTGTCCTCGGCCCGCAAGCTCCTGCCGGCACCGGCCGGGAATCTGGGCGTGGCTCTTCCCGGGGCCGAAGCACTGGCGCTTGCCCCGCATGGACGCCCGCCATCGGACTTCCCCGACAATCCGGTCTCGTGCCCGCTTCGCGAGCTCGGCCCGCTGTCGCTCGAGCCGGTGACGCAGCCGGCGGCGCGTCGCCGCCGGGAGGCGATGATCGAGACCTGCCATCCGCAAGGCCGGCGCCGGCCGCCGGGTGGACAGCTCCGCTACCGGATCCGCTCGGCGCAGCACGGGATCCCGGGCGGCATCGGCTTTGCCGCCGCCGGCATCCAGCTTGGCCCGCGCGATGCGATGATCGGCTGGTCGGCCGATGCCCGCATGAACGATATCGGCCAGGTGGCATGCAACAACCGCTTCCTGGTGCTGCCGTCGGTGCGCGTGCACGGGCTGGCCTCGCGGGTGCTGCGGCTGGCCTGCGCGCGGATTGCCGATGACTGGTCGGAGGCTTGCGGTGTGCGTCCGGTGCCGGTGCAGAGCTTCACCGGGCCGCAGCAATCCGGGTTGAGCTACCGGGCCGCCGGCTGGAAGTGCTGCCCGCAACCGACATCGGGGCGCCGTTCGGGGGTGCGAAGGGCGGTCCGGCTGCGGCCGGAGCCCTGCCGGGAGAAGCAGCGGTCTCCCGGCTGGTCCGGATCGATGTATTGCACCGGCGGATGGGCTGCACGGGAATACGGCCGCTCCACGCATCCCGACGGGCGGGTGCGGCGGCGGATCGCCCGGATGGGCGGTGCCCGGATACGGCATCCGGGCAGGCATCTGCCGGCAATCTTCCCCGGAAGGGCAGAGCAGACGGCAGCCTGGCGGCTCCTGTCCGATGACGCGGCGGGAATGGAACACATGCCGGAGTCGCATTTCGAGCAGACGGTGGAGCGGTGCGCCGCCGAGCGGCTGGTGCTGGCCATGCAGGACACGACAACGCTGAACCATGACGGGCTTGCCGCCACCTCCGGCCTCGATGGTCCTGGCGGCGGTGGCAAGGGCAGCAAGGGCATCCTCGCCCATCTCGGCGTGGCGGTGAACGCGGCCGGCCGGCCGCTGGGCATGTACATGGCCGATGCCGGCTTCCGCCAGCAGGAGGAGACGGACAGCAGCCGCCGGGTGGACGGGCCGGGCCGGGCCCGGCAGCTGGCAATCGCCTGCCCCGGGACCCGGGTGGTGACGGTGTGCGACCGCGAGGGTGATTTCCGGAGGCTGATCGCCAGGGCGCGGGAGACCGGGGCGGCGCTCCTGGTCCGGGCCTCCCGGGGGACACGGCGCCGGGTGGCGGCAGGTCCGGGCGAGAGCACCGATCTCTTCAGCCATGTGCTGGAGACGGAGACGCCGGGCAGGCGGAAGATCGAGATTCCTGCCTGCGCCGGCCCGAGGCGCCGGCGCGCCCGCACCGCGAGGCCGGCATTGCGATGCACCGGGGTGGAACTCCTGCCCCCGAAGGACCGGCCCGCCGAGGCGCCGCTGCGCATGATCGCGGTCTCGGCCCGCGAGGAGGACCGGCCCCGCCGGGCAGGGACGGGAAGGCGGAAGGCGCCGCTCGACTGGATGCTGCTGACCACCGAAGGCCAGGCCGATCTCGAGACCGCGCGCATGGCGGTGCGCTGGCGGATCGAGCGGTTCTTCCACGCGCTGAAGGTCGGCACCCGCATCGAGGACCGGAAGCTCGATACGGCCGCCGATCCCGGGAAGTGCCTGGCCTTCGACGCCATCACCGCCTTCCGGGTCCGGGATTTGTCGGTCCTGGCCCGCGAGCGGCCGGACGATCCGGCTGGCACGCATGTCACCGACGACGACATCACCGCACTCTGTGCGCTGGCCTCCCACCATGGATTCAAAATCCCCCGGGGACCGCCGGAGATGACCATTGCCGAATTCGTGGTGCTGACCGGCGGCCTGGCCGGCTTCCATCCCTCGAAGCGCCAGCCACTGCCCGGCACGCGGAAGCTCCGGGAGGGGGTGAAGTTCCTGTCCCGTGCCGTCATCACCATCCAGGCCATGCAGGAATGGGGCGGGAGGGTCGAAAGGAGATAGACACGGAGTCAAGTGTGATGGGTTGATAGGGCGGGGGGCCGGCACCGGCGGCTTCGGTGGCCGGCCGCCCAGCCTGCGTCCCCGCTCCCGTTCCTTCCGGCGGCGCTCCTCGATCTTCTCCTCGCATGCCGCCTCATCGGCGGCGTGGCGGGCCTCGAGCTCCTGCCCGGCCTCGGCGATCTTCGCCAGGCGCTCCTGCCGGCGACCGGTCTCCCCGGGAATGCTTGCATCGCACTCCTGCCCGCCGGCCGCCTCGGCCGGCTCCGGCAGCCGGGCGACCTCTGCCTTCAGCTGCGTGCAGCTGCGCTCCACATGCGAATGGCTCATCGCCCGGTGGCGGCCGGCATCGGCCTTCACCCTGGTGCCATCGAGGCCGACATGGCCGAACTTCGGCATGCCCATGGTGCGGGCAATCGACAGCACCTGGACGAGAGCTCCTCGAGGGCAGGAAGGTGGCGCTTGCGGAGGCGGGCAATGGTGTCATGGCGCACCGCCACCTGCTCATGCGTTGCCGCTTCCGGCCTGCGGCATCGACAAGCACGCCGGTTGCATGGCCGTAGAACAGCAGCGCCGTCATCATCACCGGGCACCAGGCCGGCTTGCCGCCATGCCGGCAGATGCCGGTGATCCTGTCCGGATCCGGGGAGCGGGCGGTCAGGGCGACAAACCGGGCCAGGTGGTCGTCCGGCAACCACTCCCGGATCGAGGGTGGCAACAGCCGGGCCTCGTCACGATCGGCCTTCCGGAGCCTGATCGACACGACATCATCCTCCGGACTGTTCATTCACTGCCCGATACACCCGTGTCTTGTGGAAAAGGCCGGGAAATCACTGCAAATCCATGGCCAGATCCGGCAGGTTCCTAGGGCCTGTTGACAATCGGGTTGCCAATCAGCCGCGTCAATGCCATTTTCCCTGCAACGCACGCCGAAACGGCGGCACGAGCAGGTGAGGAAAATGACGGATGAATACAGACAGGACGGTGCTCACCGACGCCATGTGGGCGCGGATCGAGCCCATGCTGCCCGGCAAGGCGACCGACCCCGGCGTCACCGCGGCAGTGGGCAGGATGTTTCTCGAGGCAGTACTCTGGCGCATCCGCACCGGCTCGCCCTGGCGCGACCTTCCGGAGCATTTCGGCAACTGGAACAGTGTCTTCAAGCGCTTCCGCCGCTGGGCCCTTTCGGGCATTTTCGAACAGGTATTCAACGAGTTGTCCGATGAATTCGACCTCGAATACATCTTCGTGGACGGCACCATCGTCCAGGCGCACCAGAAGGCGGCCGGCGCAAAAGGGGGACCTGCCGGCAGGGGATCGGACGCTCCCGGGGCGGCCTGACCAGCAAGATCGTGGCGATCGTGGACGCCCTTGGCTACCTCGTGCGGTTCGTGATCCTTCCCGGACAGGCACATGACCTGGCCGGCGTGCCGGAACTTGTCGACGATCTCCGCTACGGGGCCCTCATCGGCGACAAGGCATTCGATGCCGACTGGCTGATCGAGGCGATCGGGGACAGCGGAGCCATGGCCGTGATTCCCGCGAGGCGTCACCGGACAGTGCCTCGGGAGCATGACCGGGAGATGTACAAATGGCGCCACCGGATCGAGAACTTCTTCGCCAGAATCAAGGAGTTCCGGGCCATCGCCACCCGCTACGACAAGACCGAAGCCAGCTTCGCCGCGGCGATTCATCTCGTCAGTGGCGTGGTTGCGGCAGCATGATTGTCGACAGGCCCTAGGGCCTGAATCAGATTCTGCCGGAGGCTGAGAGATACGTTTCCGATCTTCGATGGGTCAAAAAGGCATCCGGGAAGCCGCGGCGGGACCTCAACCCGCTACCGGTCACCTACAAGGAAAATGAGCTATTTTCGAGCACGATTGCGCAGGACTACAAGGAACGATTCTCCAATGAGTGCGAGAGGTTGAACTGCAGCCTGCCAGTCGAATTCCAAACCAAGGGTCAGCGAGGTCAAACGATGCGCTCGATCAGAATCAAGGGCGGGCATCGGCCGGATGAAATTCTGAGCGAAGGAGAACAGCGGGCAGTGGCGCTCGCCGATTTTCTGACTGAGGTCTCGTTGAACCTTGCAAACGCCGGTATTGTTCTGGACGATCCTGTGACTTCCCAGGATCATGAACGCAAGGAGCTAATCGCACGGCGTCTGGTTTCCGAAGCCGGGAACCGGCAGGTAATCATATTCACGCACGACTTGGTGCTCCTGACCATGATTGTCGAAGCATCGAAAGATCAAAATGTAGACTTGTTGACACATTGGATCGAGCGGGACGGTCACGGGAATCCTGGCCAAATCTCCCTCGACGACTGCCCGGCCACGACTCCGGAATTTCGCAAGACTGATAGGGCAAAGAGGACTCTTGCTGAGGCATGGGAGGCGGCGGGGTCGACGCGTGTGAAACTGTTGCAACGCGGAATGGGAGAGTTGCGGCGCACCATCGAGGAAGTCATCCCACACCACCTGCTGAAGCAGGTCGTGAACCGATGGTCAGATCGGATAATCGTAACTTCACTCAAGCGAGTGCAATGGAACGAAGATCTGATAGCGGATATCATCAGGTCGTACGAGCAATTGTCGAGCTATTGTCTGCTACATTGAAGGGCACAGTCATACAGAAGCACGCACCGGCGCGCCGCCGGAGCCCGACGACCTCAATCATATGATCGCCCGGGTGGATGAAATTGTCGAGAGAGCACGGAAGGAACGGTCGCGGCGGTAGCGACGCCTTGAGGCCCGGCGCAGAAACCGTTGCCCCAGGAAGCGTCATATTCGCCCGCAAGCTCCCGGGCACCCAACGGCGCGTGAGGGGCAAATGAGCGGCGGCATTCGTAACCTTTCTGCAATGCGGTGAGCTGGGCGCGCTATTGACCCGGTGGCGCACTTGGTCGACGATAATCGGACCAAGGTGAGCGACGATGATCTGCCGATTGGTGGTAGTGCGGAGACGGCCACCAATGCAGTTGTCTTGCATAACCGCAGGCTGACTGCAGATTATAAGGCAACAATCGGGGTGAGAGCAGCACATCAATCGGGGTGACAGGGGGCACCCTCGCCAATGTCGCCCTGCGCCGGCAGGGTCGCAGCCGGGTTGGGAGCGGGCCTTTCCCGCGTCATTGCACATGTCTGCCAACTCGTGCCTGAACTCGGGTCGAACTGCCCCGTCGTCGAATTTCACGCCTTCGCATTCCAGACATCGTCGTGTATCCTTGTCCTTCGGGATGAGACCGGTCCGGACAACAAGCCGCCAGGGGAAACAACTCGGGGGCGCCTGCGATGTTAGTTCGGCGGAGGCCAAGATCCAGACGACAATCGAGGGACAGACAAGGACGACGGAAATCCGATGCGCGCGCTGATTGATGTTGATCCTTCGCCAGAACAACTGGCCATTTTGTCAGATGCCGGGCCCGGATTTCGACTCATCCGAGGTGCTGCGGGAAGCGGCAAGACGACGGCAACGCTTCTTCGACTACGCCAGCTGTGTGGGTCACGCTTGGCCCGCCGTCGCCGTTTGGGACTGGAAGAGCCGGTTCGCGTGCTCGTGTTGACGTTCAACCAGACGCTGCGTGGCTATGTCTCGGAACTCGCGAAGGAGCCGGTCACAGGCTCTGATGCGCTCCGTCTGACCATCGACACATTCGGACGTTGGGCGCTGAATCTTGTCGGACAGCGACATGTGGTCAGTGGAAGAGAGTGGCGAAACCGGGTCCAAGCGCTACTTCCGCGCGTAGAATCGGCCAGTCGGAACCTCGAGTACTTCACCGACGAGGTAGAATACGCAATTGGCCGGTTCCCATCCGACCAGAGAGAATCTTACCTGGGGGCGACGCGTTCCGGGCGTGGCAGGGCACCTGCAGTTCCGCGGCGCATCCGGCAAAGACTCTTGGCGGATGTCATCGAACCATTCGAGGAGCAGAAGGCGGAACGTGGCCAGTCTGACTGGAACGATGTTGCTATCGAAGCCGCAGCTACGCATTGTCATGGCTACGATGTGGTCGTGGTCGACGAAGCCCAGGACTTCTCAGCAAACCAAAGAGCCTCTTGCAAAACCCGCTGAAGACGCGAATTTTCGCCTGAAATCGACGATTCTGTTCAGGTAATCCTGGCGATCGGGGCTGCCACAAGGTATGGTGTAGTTATGCGCAACACGACCTATGGAGGCAACCCCGATGGCTCTGTCACAGACCATATCCAATCTCTGGACCCGGTTTCAAGGGGAACTTTTTCCTGGGCTCGCCGAAGAGGTCGGCCCCCTCATGGAGAAGCACAAACATCTGGTCCAGGTCCTCGACCTGGTCGAGGTCGAGCGCTTCGTCGATACGTACTGGCGCGGCCCCGGACGGCCGCAGCAGAGTCGTCGGGCCCTGGCGCGTGCCTTCGTTGCCAAGGCGATATGGAACCTGCCGACAACCCGAGACCTGATCGACAGGATCGAGGTCGATGCGCGGTTGCGCAGGCTGTGCGGCTGGCCGGGTGTGCGCTCGATCCCGAGCGAGGCGACATTCTCGCGTGCGTTTGCGGAGTTTTCCGAGGCCCGCCTTGCCGAACGGATGCACGAAGCACTGGTGAAGGAGGCCCTGGGCTGTGAACTGATCGGCCATATATCGCGGGACTCGACGGCGATCGAGGGGCGGGAGAAGCCGGCACCAAGACCGAAACCGGCAAAGAAGCCGAAGCGCAAGCGCGGCCGCCCCCGCAAGGGCGAGGAAGTGGCGAAGGAACCCGGCCGTCTCGAACGGCAACTGGATGGCATGAACCTCGAGCAGATGCTTGATGACCTGCCGGGCGCCTGCGACCATGGGGCCAAGAAGAACGCCAAGGGCTTCCTCGTCGGCTGGATTGGCTACAAGCTGCATCTCGACACGGCCGATTGCGGCGTGCCGGTGAGCGCCATCATGACCTCGGCGTCGGTCCATGACAGCCAGGTGGCGATCCCCCTTGCGACGATGACCGCCGAGCGCGTGACCAACCTCTACGATCTCATGGACGCGGCCTATGACGCGAATGAGATCCACCGGATGAGCGAACGCCTTGGCCATGTCCCGCTGATCGATGCCAACCCGCGCCGGGACACGGCTCTCAAGCAGGAACTGAAGCGCGAGGCCCGGGCACGGCGTGTCTGTGGCCTCGTCACCCCGCAGAGTGTCCGCTACCGGATCCGTTCCGGGGTCGAGCGGACCAATGCCCGTCTCAAGGACGAGTTCGGTGCCCGTCATGTGCGTGTCCGTGGGCATGCAAAAGTGTATTGCCACTTGATGTTCGGAGTGCTCGCGCTGACGGTTGACCAGTTGATGCGCCTCGCTGTCCCTCCCTGACCCGCCTCACCGTCCTTCGGGACGGTTCCGGCGTCCACGACCTTCCACGGAAACGCCCTGAAAAAGCCGGCGAACGGTCAAACCCGGCCTGCGCTCGGGCTTTTTCGTCTGTTTTTCCCGCGAATCGGGAGGGAATGCCGAAAGTCCGGGGATTCCGGGGTTCACGGTCGCGCGAAAGCCCGTGCCGGATACCCGGCACTGTTCAGCGGCCGGTCAGCTCGATAATTTTGCAAGAGGTTCCAAATAAGAGCCATTCTCGCGCACTTGAACGAAGACCATTCGACGGCCTTCATCATTGATGCCGTACAGCGAATCTACCCTCAGGGCTTCCAGTGGCGAGAAGTGGGCATCGACATGCGACCGCAAATGGTGTTTGCACTGACTCGCAACCATCGCAACACTAGGGAGATCGTCAGGTTTGCCGCGTCACTTGTCCGGAACCTCCCGCTAGAGGAAGATGGTTCGGTCCCCGACGCAAATACGTGCGGGCGTTCGGGTCCACTTCCTCGTGTGGTGGCAGGAAAATACGCTGATCAGCTCAACTACATGCTGAACGAGGCTCAAAAAGCCATGGAGTCCGAGGAAACGATTGCTATCCTTCAACCTCGAGGAGGCAGATGGTTTGACCACGCAAGGGAGACGCTTGACCTACGCGGCATCGACTACTGCGAACTGACACGACAGCGCGAATGGCCGACCGGGCCGGAACTGGTTGCGCTGTCCACAATTCATTCAGCAAAGGGTCTCGAATTCGATCATGTGCTCTTGCCTGGCCTAAATCAGGAAGTTACCCCTCACGGTGAGGAAGACGGAGACGGAATGCTCGATTCTCTTCGCCGCTTGGTGGCTATGGGAATCGGGCGAGGCAGGAGCTCCGTCATGGTCGGTTACAAACCTGGAGAAGAATCGAAGTTGATTGAGATGTTTGATCCTGAAACCTACGAGCTCGTGCGGGTTTGAGTCCCGTGCCGAGGGATAAGCACATTCCGGCTCGTCCAAGAAGATTCGAAGAAATCGATCTACTGCCAGCCTGTCCGGAAATCCTCGCCGCTGCCGAAAAGCGGGGTGTTCAGAATGTGATGCACTTCACAACTATGACTGGCGCGGTCGGGGTTTTGGCTGCTGGAGCAGTCAAGAGTCGAGAGCGCCTGCCAAAGGACAAATATCTTGAGTTTGTCTACCGACCTAACGCGAAGTACCGCAAGGACGCTACTTGGCTGGACTATGTGAATCTCTCCGTGCAGCGCATCAACGCTTGGATGTTCGATACATCCCAACGTTGGCACGCGGCCGAGGATAATGCTTGGGTGTTGCTATCGTTCTGCCCAGAGATATTGGCGCATCCGGGGGTAGTGTTTACAACGACAAATAACATTTATCCGGCGTGCATTCGCGCCGAAGGCTTACCAGGATTCGAGCGGATGTTCTCTGAAACGGTTGCAGGTCGCTACAACGACGTTCATGGCCGAGATGGCAAGATTTCCGCATGGCCCACCGACCGCCAGGCGGAAGTTCTGTATCCGGGCGAACTGTCGTGCGAGTATCTGCAATGGATTGATGCTCAAACAGAGGATGCAGTTGACGGAATTCATGGTATATTGAGCGGTCTCCAATTGGATAAGATTACCGTTCGTCATGCACCGGAGGCGTTCGAATGACTACTTCGGAATTGTTTCGTGGAACTACGCCACCGGACACCGGGGAGGCTCAAAAGCCCCGCAATGCGACGCCAATCCAGTTTCCAGCGCGTGCCGCAATGACCCGCTGTTCCGCTCTATGGGCGGCGTACGGGGACGCGTTGGGCTGGATTAGTGAGCTGACCGATTCGAAGGGATTGAAACGAAGGACGGGAGGTGAGCCGCTCTGCCGTCCCATCGCATGGAACCGGAGGATCGGCGGACGAGGGGGAATCATCGCGTCGTTGCCAGCGGGTTGCTACTCCGATGACTCACAGTTGCGTCTCGCCACCAGCCGGACAATCGGGCCTAGTGGTTTTGACGTTGAGGCGTTCGCAAAGGTCGAGCTTCCAGTCTGGCTGAGCTATGGACTCGGGGGAGGCAAATCTACGAGTGCTGCGGCGGCGAACTTATCCAGACAGACAGTTCCTTGGTTCGCGAACACATTCAAGGGATGGAGTAACTCCGGCGGAAACGGCGCGGCGATGCGCGTCCAACCTCACGTTTGGGCGAGCCCCGATTTGGGCGACGCTAGAAGCTACCTACCCGACGTTGTGCGCAACTCGATCTGTACCCATTCCCATCCCATCGGACTTCTGGGGTCGGTTATTCATGCGTTGACGCTCGCACAAACCATGGCCACCGGACGCCAACCATCGTTCAGTGACGTAATGGGGGCTGTCGAGATAGCTGCTGAGATCCCCGAGGTCATGAGGAGCGATTTCGAGATAGGAAACTATTGGCGAGGAGTTTTTGAACGAGAATCGGGAAGTTTCGATGATGCGTGGAAACGTGCAATCGAAGAATGCAAGGAAGCGGTGTCGGTTGCTGGAGCAAGCGCTTCGAATGCGAATGGAGCTGAACGCTATGCTGCTTTGGTCCAAGGGCTTAGACTTCGAGATCCAGCGCGGAGAGGCAGCGGGATGCTGACCGCAGTCGCATCGGTCGGTTTGTTGTGGTGCGAAGCTGAACCGGAGGAGGCCATGCGTATCGCGGTAAATGAACTAGGCACGGATACTGATACGATTGCGTCGATGGCCGGTGCGCTCGCCGGTGCGCTCGCGGAGGCAGAGCCGAAAGCGCAGTTGCTGGATGCGGAGTTATTCCGTTCTGAGGCTAATCGGTTGGTAAAGGTTGCGTTTGGCGAGCGTCCGGATGGCCATCGTTATCCCGATCTACTACGTTGGTCGGCACCGTCCAGACGCGCCGATACTCTAGTGCGCACGAGAGACGGGGGTCTCTACGTTCGGGGCCTTGGACCCGCCAAAGTGGCGCGCGATCCGATAACCTCGCCAGATGGCAATTTTCAATGGCAGTGGTTGACGCTTGAATCTGGCCAGACTTTGCTGATCAAGCGGAGGGCTGACCTGATGCTTATCGAAGATGAAATTGAGACTTCGCTGGCGCAACCGTCTCTGCTTTCGATGCCATCTAGAGTCGATACCGGCCAAGGGTCATCGGCGGTGAATCGGCGGCCAACCGATGAAGTTTGTGTGGAGGAAGCGACTCCAGAAGAAGCGACCGATGTCACAACAGGAACTGCGTCGTCCTTGGACCTGCAAGCCGAACTCCACGATATGGAGAAGTTCAAAGATGATGACAAAGCTGTCGGGGCCGCATTGCGGCGCGTCGTCAATAAGGGGACGTCGGGACAAATCGCGGCATTCACCTCAGCCCTGATCGATAAACTGCCAAAGACGGCGACGTCGAGGTGATACGGTGGATGTAGGTCTGATGTCCGGGCAAAAGGGGGCCGTTACCGAACCCCTCCCTCCACAGAGCCGGACGTGCCCGCATTGGACCATCCGGCTCCTCGCATGGCAGCTTCTTCCGGGGAGCGTAGATTGGTCGCGTGACTCTGGGCCGGTGACAGGGGGAACCTGCCGAGATTGGCATTGAACCTCTCCCAGATGATCCACCCGTTGCGATGGCGCCGTCCGAGCCAGAAACGCCAGCTTCTGACCACGGCAATCCGGATTCGGGAGAGCTGTTTGCCACTGCCCGTCAGACCGTAACAGGCACAATGCCCCAGGATCACGCTGGCAAGGTGCCAGCACTGATCGCCAAGCGGCATGTGACGGTGCTCTGTAGAGCGACAATCTGGATGAGAGCGGCACATCAATCAGGATGACAGGGGCACCATCGCCAATGTCGCCCTGTAGGCTGCATGGCCCTGGCTGAGTCAGGAACGGGAATTTCCCACGTCATTGCACGTTTCTGCGAACTCGTGCCTGAACTCGAGTCAAACTGCCCCATTGCAAAATTTCACATACTCGCATTCATGCAGTTTTCGTGCTTCCTCGTCCTTCGGGATGAGTCCCTTGTGGACAACACGCCACCAGGGAAAACTCTTGACCTTCTTGTTGGTCTCCGCCTCTACTGCGGAACCCACGCCGCGGCCGCCATTCCGGTGGCCATAACAGGCGCAGGAAATATCCCCGAATGTTGCAACACCCCCTTTCGGGATACTGCGGACAATATCTGCAATTGACATTTGCTCGTTTTCCTTTCCGTCTCCATTGGGACTGCTGGGCGTTGCTGTCTTGGTGGAGTTGCGGGGCCCGGACTTGTCTGCTCTGGCGAGTTGAGTCCTTGTCTCTCTTCGCTGAAGAATCTCGCACAGCTGGATATGGATCCCGTCAGCGCAAAATTGGCAGCATTGACACACAACTTCTTGATGAAGATGTTACCTGCAAAGCGGCCGCGGCCGTTCATGGAACAGAGCGCACCGGCATCCTGCACATTTTTCGATAAAGGCGATGCTGGTGAATTGCGTGCCCTGGTCGGTGTTGACGATCTCCAAGGCGCCAGCGCATTGGCCAGCAATCGATGCAGAAGACGCTGTCCATGGTGCCCAATTGCCGCCACAACAGCACGCGCCGGGAGGCCCAGCCCATTACCGCCACCAGGTAAGCGCTTCGACGTTGTCGGCACCGAACCAGTCGTCCACCGTCTGTAGGGCAGCGGGTGAAAGCCGTTGGGTGAAGAGGACGGCGAGGCGAGTCTTCGGTCTCGAGCAGGTGACGTAGAAGAGGTCCCGATTGCGCTCGAAGGCGTCGTGTCTGTCGGGGGCAATGGCAAAGGGATCGCCTGCCAGTTCGAGCATTTGGGCGAAGTTGTACCGGTTCCAGCCTCTTCCGACGACCACGAGAACGTTGTCGAATTCAGCACCCTTGACGCCGTGCTTGGTCTCGAACGGAGAGTGTCCCGAGAGATAGCGGCAGAGTGCGATGATCTCCTGGTATGGAACGGAGCGTAGGTTCTTGAGCTCCTTCAGCGGGCGAGCCAATTCCTCTTCAGGCGTAGGAATGAACTGCCGCAATTCGCGCTCGCGCCTCTCCACAGCATCGGGAACCCGCGGGCGGCGTACTGCAAGCAGGTGGTCCACGACGTCGCCGACCGTCGCGCCATCTCTCAGCGCGATTAGCCCGTTCATGGCTTTGGTCCACTTGCATTTGTCATCGTGAGTGCGGATTGCCGGCACGCTGGAACCGAGCGCTCGAAACATTTCGCCGTACTTCTGTGAGAGATAGACATTACAAGCGGGCTCCAGAGCGTCGGCGAAATAGGCGATATGCGGATGCTCCTTGTTGGTGAAGGACTCGTTGAACTTGAATACTTCGGGAATACTGGGATAACCCTGCCTGCCTGCGAGAACTCGGTGCGTGAGCATCAGGATCTTGGTGGTCTCGGGAGTAAGGTCCCAACCCGCCAGGTCGAGGCGGTCGAGGACGGTCTCAAGCGCGATCTTTGCGGCGTCGGCAGGCAGATCGCCGCCCCAGTGGCCGCCGCGGCGGCGCTGACCAAGCCAAGCATTGGTGTGAAAGATGCGGAGTTCGCCCTCCGCGTCCGGATCGACGACGGACTGGGGCAGTTCGGGCCGCATGCGGTTGAGGCAGTCAACGACGGTCGGAACGGAGCGGAAGTTCGCTTCCTTGCCGATCACGGTGAGGCCCGGATGGTCGATCTTTCCGCAGCCGTTGCCGTAGATCCTCTGCCAGTGGTCTCCGAAGAACCCGAATTGCGGGGCGTCCTCCCGGCCGAGGAAGTGCTGCTTGATGGAGTCGATCCAGCCGGCGTCGGTGTCCTGATACTCGTCGATAAGGATGATCGGATATCTGTCGGCCAGGATGCGCCTGAACTTGGAATTTTCCATGAGCGCGATGGTCAGGATGAGGACATCGTCGTGATGGATGGAGATACGGGCGTCGTTGATGCTTCTGTGCCCGAGCTCGTACTCGACTCGGCGCTCCCCGATGTCGCCGATTTCGGCGAGCTTCTCGGGCCAGTGTTCGAGGCCGGGCAGCCGTTCGCGGAGTTGTCTCTGGAAGCCGGCGATGAGTGACCAGCAGAAGGCATGGATGGTGTTGCAGTGGATGATTGGACTGCGGTCGGTGCGGGCCTCGATTTCGTCCTTCGCAACGTTCGTGAAGGTGATGCAGGCGATCCGTTGGTGGCGTTGCGGCAGCGTGTGACGGTGGCGGTTGGCAAGGAATTGAAGTGCTTTCACGAGGGTGTAGGTCTTGCCGGCGCCAGCGCCGGCTTCGACGAGGAAGCTCTCCCCGTGCTCTAGGCAGTGATGGACCTGGTCGAGGGCTCTCTGGCTGGCTTCCTCGGCCGGGTTCAGGGGTTGGACGGGTTCAACCATCGTGCGCCACCGCGGCGTCGGGGGTCTCGACGACGGGGGCGGTTTGGTCGATGGCCGCCCCGCCGTCCGCAATGTCGCCACGTGCGAGCCACCTCAATCCGTCGAGGATGTAGCCGGGCGGGGACCAGTCGGTGGTGGCGATCGCGTGTTTGAGCGCGAACTCGGACTTCTTCTTGATGGCACCGAGTTTCTGCCACGCACACTGTGCCCGGTCGTCTGGCGTGCCCCCTTCGATGTCGAACATGGCCGAGTTTGCCAGCATGAACGCGTCCTCGAAGGTGCGGCCGCATGGACCGCCCTCGGCCTCGGGCCTCTGGAAGGCGATGCGCCGGAGGTTCTCGACCTTCGAAGCATCGTCCTTGGCGAGAAGGGTTGCGGGGGAGCCGTCGTCGAACCAGGATTTCAGGCAGGCGTTGCTCGTCGCAGTCCCCTTGTGCACCGGGCAGGCCTTGCGATCGTCGACAACGGAGTCGAGGTCGGTAATGATGAGGGTGCGCAGTTCCAGGAAGTCGAGAAGAGCAAAGAAGATGTGCGCGTAGGCGCCGCCGACTTCCATCGTCGTGACGTACTGGCTGGAGAGCTTGGGCTGAGCGGGCTCGGCCTCCTCCAGCTTGGTGATGATCACGGGCAGCAGCAGGCGCTCGCTCGTGCCTTCAATCAGCACGGCCTTGTCGGCAAAGAAGAGGTCGCAGCGCGTCAGGGTGAGGTATTGGTGGAGAAACCGCCTGCGCTTCTCGGGAGTATCGCACAGCCCTTGGCGGAGATCCTTGATTCTGGTGTGGCGCACGCCGTCGACGGATGCAGGGATGAAGTAGCGGATCGCCTCGAACCCGGCTGCGTTGGCGACGTGGGAGGAATGGGTCGACACGATGAACTGGACCGGCCACGGCAAGGGAGCGCCATCCTGTGTGCTGAGCTGGTGGGCAATCTTTGAGACCTGGCGGATGAACACCTCCTGCATCTGTGGATGTAGGTGGGCCTCGGGTTCTTCAATGAAGACGAGGTGGACCCCGGGCGCGGCCGGTTCGGCGCGAAAAGAGCGATGGAAACTGACGATTTGAAGCAGGATGAAGATAAGGTTGCGTATGCCGAGGCCAGTGTAGGACTCGGGCAGCAGGATGCCGTGATGGCCAGCGTACCTGACCTTGGTGTGGCGTGAGAGCAAGCGCTTGACGTCGAGCGTCGTTTCGGCTTCCAGCTCGGAGCCATCGAGACCGGGATAGCCGAAGGAGCGTAATGTCGGCATGAGTTTCTGGAGCTCTTCTCTGAAGCCGCCTTGAATCGTGTTCTGGATCTCGTGCACGGCATCCTGGAGTGCTTGGGCGATGAGTTGCTCATCCTCGCCGGCCGTGGGCGATGTCGCGGCGGCAAAGAGGTCTTCTAGAATCTTTGCAAGCTCGTCGGTGTCTCGTGTGGTGTCATCGTCGAGTCCACGCTGGGCCTTCACGAAATCTGTCATCAGAAGGGTGCGGAGCGCGTTTATGGTCATCGGTTTGCGGTTGGTGGCGTCGTTTGGATCTTCGGCCCATATGCGAGCCGAGAAGAGCTCGGGCACGCGCTCGCGGAGTTCCTGGAAGAAGGCGATTCGGTCGTCATCGGTTAGAGCGCCAGCCGGCTGGTCTGCGAACAGCGACTCGACGGCACCATCGCCCAGCTCGTATCGCGCCACGACCAGGGCCTCGTTGCAGTCTGGGTCGAGATCGACGATGAAGTCGCTCAGCGCGCCAAGATCGGGTTGGTCGGTGTCGTAACGGAATAGTAGCCGCAGCTCGATGCTCGGAATGAGAGTGCGGACCTCGTCGTCAGGCTGCCCGGCATTCTTGGCCGCGAGCGCGGTGCAGAAGCAGTCGTATGAGGTGTTGGAGAAGTCCTCGATCAGGAACTTGGGGTTCTGGTCCGCGAGGAATCGGCGGATTGCCTCGGACAGGGATGTCTTGCCACTGTTGTTGCGCCCGACGATGAGGGTCGTAGGGGTCTCGAGCGTGAGCTCAGCATCGGCCAAGAGGCGAAAATTCCTGACTGTGACTTTGTGAATGTGCATGCGCGGCCTTGTGTATTGGGGGATCTGCGTCAGCAGGCGAGGTCGAGTTTCCCTGAAGATTCGAGAATAGCGGGAGATGGCGACGTGTGACGCGACATGTCGCGTCACCACGTGGATTGAATCCGGTGACTATATGATTACGTATCGAAACTGAAGGAAAATACGGGGGATCCCACGACCAAAGTTGAAACTGCGATAGAGGTTGGCGAGTAGACTTTCGTCGCTTTCCCACAGCCATTTCTCGGCGATTTCGGTGAGGCGGGTGGGAAAATCCGGCAGGATTGCCAGCACCTGCAGCGACAGCACCAGGTCGGGTTCGGGCCAACCGGAACCGGCGAGATCAATGACCGAGTCAGGATCGTGACCGTTGAGAAGGTAGTAGCGAACCAAGTCGAACCGGTGCCCGAGGATACGCCATCCGCGATTGTGCAGCATGGGTCCGGTTCAAGATCGGTGGTAGTTGCGAATGATGACCGATCCAGGGCTCCCGTCATATGTCATGCTGAATCTCTCGAGGAACGTTCGGCCCGGGAGAGCCATTTAGGCGGAACTTCAGAACCACATTTCCCGTTCAGGGTCCCGCAACTTGCTGATCATCCCGGATGATATCACCCCTCACCCCTTCTGATACCGGTATTCGTGTTCCCGGTGCATGACGGATGATCGGTCCCGGCCGGTGCCGGATCTGCCGGCAGCCCGGATATCGGACATCTGTTTGGCAATACGAGATAATTCATGGTGTTTGTCTGCAATGTCATGCGGAGGCTTCTGCCTGACAGGCCGGATGTTGTTATCGTATGAGTTCCCGGTGCATGTTGGAAAGGTCCGTGCCGGTGTCGATCCGGCTCGAACGCATTCCGAACAGGCGGGGACGGGCCTGCTTCCTCCTGCGGCAGTCCTGGCGGGAGGGAGCCCGCATCAGGAAGAAGACGCTGGCCAATCCTGCCGGGCTGTCGGCGGGGCGGATCGCCGGCATCGATGCGGTACTCGGGGGCGGTGTCGCCTTCCGCTCGCTCGGCGAGGCGGTCTCGATCCGGCGCTCGCTGCCGCATGGGGCTGTGGCGGCGGTGCCGGGCACCGCCCGCGGCCTCGGTCTCGAGCGCATCCTGCATCGCCGCCGCTCCCGCATGCGGGATCCGGCACTGGCCGCCATCGTCTCGAGGGTGATCTCGCCGGATTCCAGGCCGGCCACCGCCAGGCAGCTCTCGCCGGCGAGCGCCGCCAGCTCCCCGGGGTCTCTCCTCGGTCTCGGCGAGGTGAGCGGAGGCGAGATGCCGGAGATGCTCGACTGGCTGCTGAAGCGCCAGCGCCGGATCGAGGGCAGCCTGGCGGGCCGGCACCTGACAGGAGGGACGCTCATCCTGCATGACGTCTCTTCAAGCCGTTTCGAGGGCAATTGCTGCAAGCTGGCCGCCTTCGGCCCGGGTCGCGACGGCAGGAAGGGCAGGAAGCAGATCGTCTACGGGATGCCGTGTTCGGAAGATGGCTGTCCGGTGGCGGTGGAGGTCCTTGCCGGCAATACCGCCGACCCGGCCACGGTGGCCGGCCAGGTGAAGAAGATCCGGGGGCGTTTCGGCATCGGGAAGGTGGCGCTGGTCGGTGACCGGGGCATGCTCACCACCGCCCGCATCGGCGAGGATGTCGAGCCATCGGGTCTCGACCGGATCCCGGCCCTCGGGACCGGTGACATCCGCCGGCTGCCGACGGGTGCCCCGCCGCCGCCGGTGCCGGAGGAACCGGTGGATGACGCGGTGGCCGGGATCACCGGACCGGAGCATCCGGGCGAGCGGCTGATGGTGTGCCTGAACCCGCGCCTCGGGGAGGAGCGCCGCCGCAGGCGGGAGGCGCTGCTCATGGCCACCGGGGAGATACCGGCCGGTATCGCCGCTGCCCATGCGAAAGGCAGGCCGGGGCCTGCCAATCGGGACCGGACATGGAAGGCAATCGGTCGCAAGGTGGGCCGGCGCAAGGTCGAGAGGCATTTCGACGTCACCGTCACCGATGACGGGATGGCTGGGTGCGCAGCGAGGCGAGGACCCTCGCCGAGGCACGGCTCAACGGCGTCCACGTCATGCGGACCAGCCTCGGGCCCGAGGCCATCGGCACCGAGGCGGCGGTCGAGGCATGCAAGTCCCTCGCCGGGGTGGAGCGGGGCTTCCGCAACGCCAAATCCGATCCCGGCATCCGTCCCATCCATGTCCATGCCGCCGATCATGTGCGGGGACATGTGTTCCCGTGCATGCCGGCCCTGCATGCCCGCCGGCAGATGCGAAGGCGGCTGGCGCCTCTCCTGTTCGAGGATGATGATCGGGAGGGTGCCCGGTTGCAGCGGAGCACACCGGTGGAGAAGGCCGGGGTCCCGGATGCTGCCAGGGCCAGGGCTGGCAGCAAATGCACCGCTGATGGTCTGCCGGTGCACGGTTTCCATACACTGATGGATGATCTGGCGACGCTGACACTGAACGAGGTGTCGCTGCCGGGCAGTCCGGCAGCAATCATGCCGATGTTGTCGGAACCGACAGCCATGCAGGCCAGGGCACTGGCGCTGCCTGGCATCAGGCCGGCACAGACTGTTCCCGGTGCGCAGGCAGGTCAGATCAGCGGCTGACAGGCCGGAAATCCCTGCAAATCAGCGGGATGGACCCCGGGTTCCTCCGTCGGTCCGTCCTGAAGTTCCGGCTAATCCCAATACTGTCACTTCAAGGAAATAATCGTGTCATACTGCAGGAGCATCGCGTAATGCAGAGGTTCCTGTCATGGCCCGGACAAAGGCAGCATTCGCCGGCGGAAATCGTCTCTCCGACTATCTCGGCGTCAGCGTGATCGCGCGGGTCTTTCCACGCGACACGGTCAATGCCGCCCTGCGGTCACTGGACCAGGGCAGTCGGCGACGGCGTGATCTGCCGGCCGATGTCATGGTCTGTTGCGTGATCGTGATGGCACTGTTCCGGCAGGTGGCGACCCGCGAGGTCCTGCGTTGCCCGGAAGGCGGGTTGCGGTGGATCTCGCCGGACCTGCCGCGGTTCGGGTGTCAGGCAAATCCTCGATCTCGCGGGCCCGCACCCGCCTGGGTGCGGCGCCGCTCAAGGCCCTTCGTGACCGGTGCGTGGCACCGCTGGCGCATGACCGGACACCAGGTGCGTGGTATCGCGGGCTGCGCCTGGTGGCCTTTGACGGCTCGACGCTGATGCTGCCCGACGAGGAGCGGAATCGCCAGACCTTCGGACTGCCGGGCGCCTCACGCGGCTCCTCGGCCTTCCCGCAGGCGCGCGTCACCGCGGTGATGGAAGTCGGCACCAGGGCCGGTTTCGCCTGGCATGCCGGACCATATGCCGAAAGCGAGGCCGAGCAGGCCGAACGGTTGCTCGGATACCTGTCACCGGGCATGCTGGTACTGGCGGATCGTTACCATGCCGGGGCTCCACTGTGGTCACGGGCGGCGGCCACGGGAGCCGAGCTGTTGTGGCGCTGCAAGGGGAACATGCGCTTCCCGGTCATCGAGGCCTTCGATGACGGCTCGTGGCGGTCGGTGCTGCGCGGCTCCGGCCCTGGCCGCAGGAAGAGCCGCGGCGAGCTGCCGGTGCGGATCGTCGCCTACCGGCCCTGCGATGACAGCGAGACCTATGTGCTTGCCACCACCCTGATGGACCATCGCCTCGCCCCGGCCGCCGAGTTGGCAGCGCTCTACCACGAGCGCCGGGGGATCGAGACTGCCCATGACGAGGTCAAGACCCATATGCCGGGACCCGGGGCCGCCCTGCGCTCCAGGACCCCCGATCTCGCCTACCAGGAAATCGACGGGCTCATGCTCGCGCATTTCGCCGTGCGCTGCCTGATCCACGAGGCTGCCGGGAAGTCGGGAGAGGATCCCGACCGATCATCCTTCACCCATGCCGTGAATGTCATGCGCCGCCGGATCATCAATCCCGGCGCTTTCCCCCCGGTGGACCCGACCCCCGGCGTCGCCGGCGGGATCCTCGAGGAGCGCGTCGTCTCCAGCCGTGGCCAGGTCAGGCCCCGGGGTGTCAGGCGGAAGACGGGCAGCTGCAACCTTCGGAAGCGGGGACCGGTGTCACGCGAGGTCCATGACCGGGTGCCGGAAATCATCCCGAAATGTGCTTGAAGTGACAGTATTGGGGTTAGGCTTGCCCTCCAGCCTTCAGGTGAACGCCCGCGAAGCGTCCATAGAGGCCAAAATTCAGACTCGGTATCGAAATTTGTGCTGCATGAAGGTTGAACTTCGCCAAGCCATCTACGCCGCCTATTGGAACTCTATCGACAATGGACGACTCAAGTAACGCAGCGAGATCGGAATCGATGCAACTCTCCATCGTTCCGGTATCAATCAGTGCCGGATAGGCTTGTTCGGGTAGTCTGGGAAAAAATTCTGCAGTTTTGCGCGAATGCTGACATCAAAACCAATGCGGACTGGAATTGTTGCCCTGTTCGGCGGGCAAGCCGCGTTGTGCTTCAAGCGGTTGTGGGCCTGTAGAGGATGGAGGCAGGCAGCGTCATTGGGCCTTCACCCAATACTGTCACTTCAAGGAAATAATCGTGTCATACCGCAGGCGCATCGCGTCATGTAGAGGTTCCTGCCATGGCCCGGACAAAGGCAGCATTTGCCGGAGGAAACCGTCTCTCCGATTACCTCAGTGTGAGCGTGATCGCGCGGGTCTACCCGCGCGACACGGTCAATGCCGCCTTGCGGTCACTGGGCCAGGGCAGCCGGCGACGGCGCGATCTGCCGGCCGATGTCATGGTCTGTTACGTGATCGTGATGGCGCTGTTCCGGTCGGTCGCCACCCGAGAGGTCCTGCGTTGCCTGGCTGACGGGTTGCGGTGGATCTCGCCGGAGCTTCCGGTCCGGGTGTCGGGCAAGTCCTCGATCTCGCGGGCCCGCACCCGCCTGGGGGCGGCGCCGCTCAAGGCCCTTCGTGACCGGTGCGTGGCGCCGCTGGCGCATGACGGGACGCCGGGTGCCTGGTATCGCGGCCTGCGCCTGGTGGCCTTTGACGGGCGGGCGCTGAACCTGCCGGACGAAAGACGGAACCGCGAGACCTTCGGGCTGCCGGGTGCTTCGCGCGGCGCCTCGGCCTTCCCGCAGGCGCGCGTCACCGCGGTGATGGAAATCGGCACCAGGGCCGGTTTCGCCTGGCATGCCGGGCCATATGCCGAGAGCGGGATGGCGCAGGCCGAACGGCTGCTTGGGCATCTGTCATCCGGCATGCTGGTGCTCGCTGACCGGTATTACTGCGGCTTTCCGCCGTGGTCACGGGCGGTGGCGACCGGCGCCGAGCTGTTGTGGCGCTTCAAGGGGAACATGAAGTTCCCGGTCATCGAGGCGGCCGGTGACGGCTCGTGGCTGAGCGTGATGCGCGGCTCCGGCCGGGACCGCCGGAAAAGCCGCGGCGAGTTGCCGGTGCGCATCGTCGCCTACCGTATCAGGGATGATGGCGAGATCTTCATGCTCGCCACCACCCTCATGGACCATGACTTCGCCCCGGCCGCCGAGCTGGCGGCGCTCTACCACGAGCGCTGGGAAATCGAGACCGCCCATGACGAGGTCAAGACCCACATTCCCGGGCCCGGCGCCGCCTTGCGCAGCAAGACCCCGGATCTCGTCTACCAGGAAATCGACGGTCTCATGCTCGCACATCATGCCGTGCGCTGCCTGATCCACGAGGCTGCCGGGAAGTCGGGGGAGGATCCGGATCGATCATCCTTCACCCATTCCGTACGTGTCATGCGTCGCCGGATCATCGCTCCAGGCGCTTTTCCCCCGGTGGATCCGGTGCCCGGCGTCGCGGGCGGGATCCTCGAGGAGCGCGTGGTCTCCAGCCGCGGCCAGGTCAAGCCCCGGGGAGTCAGGCGGAAGATGAGCAGTTTCAAACTCCGCAAGCGCGGTCCGGTGTCACGCGAGATCCATGACTGGACGCCGGAAATCATTCCGAAATGTGCTTGAAGCAACAGTATTGGGCCTTCACCGATCTTTCGGATCAGGTAGGGGCCTTTTCCGTAACGCTTGTGCGCATCATCGGCGGCATCGTGGAATTCGTCGTGGATCCCGATCAACTCCCCGCCGCATACCAATGCCCACTTGCCGAGATGATCCGTCTCCAGAAAGGCGCGCATGCGGCCGTAGGCATCCATCTCTTGGAGGAGTGTCATGGCGAGGCCCTTCATGTTGAATGCGTGCATGGACCGTGGCGCACGGACTGCCTGAAGATGCACGATTGTGTCCGACTTCTCAACCGCTGCCGATGCCTTGTTGCATGGCCACCTTACCGAACATGAAGGGATGTCATGGGCGGTGTTGAAACCGGGCTCGGTCGGCGTCGCTGTTAGGTCATTGTGCGGGTCGTGCGTGACGGGATGGAGGTTGGGCGTCGGCAGGGCTGGCAGCGGGCGCGGTCGGGTTCGGGTGTCAGTGCAGGCTGAGGGCGATCTGGTTCTGGATGGAGTGCATGGCGAGGATGAAGGAGGAGATCACGGCGAAGACGATGAGGAAGGCGGCGGCACGGAGCTTGCCGAGATTGGCGAGGAGTCTCTCGTGGGATTCGTGGAGCCAGTCCTCGGCGATCTCGGTGAGGCGGGTGGGAAAATCCGGCAAATTGGCCAGCACCTGCAGCGACAGCACCAGGTCGCGGTCGGGCCAGCCGGAGCCGGCGAGTTCGATGGCCGAGCCGAGATCGTGGCCGTTGAGGAGGTTGTAGCGCACCAGATCGAGGCGGTGCCCGACATAGGGGCAAACGCCGGGGCGGATGCGGGTGATTGCCTCGACCGCCGACATGCCGCTCGACATCATGGCGCCGATCGATTTCAGGAAGGCGATGCCGGTCTGTGCCCGGTACTCGGCGAAGACCGGCAACCGGTCGGCGGTGGCCCGGCCGCGGCCGGCCCATTGACGCAGGATGATCATCATGGCCGGGGCGGTGGCGGTGGCGGAGATGGTCACCGGGATGATGTTGCTTGCTGCCCAGCGACTGGCCCGGTCAAGATGGCTGGCGGCGCCCAGCCATTGGGCCCGTGGCAGGAGATCGCCGAGCACCGGAGCGATCTTGACGTGGAAGAAGACCAGCAGCCCGTAGACCATGCACAAGAGCAGGACCGGATAGGCCAGCTCACCGATGATCTGGCCGCGCTCGCCGGCCTTGAGGTGGAGGTTGCGGGAGAAGGCCTCGAGATGCCGGGGGAAGGAGTCGCTGGATTCGATGGCCTCGAGCACCATGCTGTCGCTGCCCGGGATCCAGCCGGCCAGTGATTCGGCGAGGCTGCAGCCGGAGCGCATGCCGGACCGGGCATCGGCGAGGATCCGGGCCAGCAGCCGGGCATTCTGCCGGCCGCCGGCGGCGGCGATGGCCTCGATGGCTTCCAGCGCCTCGCCCTTGGACAGCCCGGCCTTCATGAGCGCCGAGAGGTCGCGGTAGAAACGCTGGCGGGAGCGAAGATCGAAGCGCAGCGCCTGCAGGTGGCAGGCAAGGTGGCGCAGCGGGGCGGCAGGAAACCTATCCATCGAACCGGTCCAGGTCGGCGGCCAGCGAGGCGGCGTGGTCGGGGTAGTCGCGCAGGTAGGAGCTGACCAGATCGACCTCTTCCTCGATCTCGTTGATGTCGCAAAGCCCGGCCCCTACCCGCAGCATGGCATGATGGATGGCCGGGGTGCCGTCGAGGCCACCCCGCCGGTCCGGCGCCAGCCAGTGGGCGCGCATCTGCCCGCGCTCGCCGCGGATGTAGAGATCGAGGAGGTTCGGGTCCGGCAGCACGGTCTCGGCAATCACCGTGCGGCCCGAAAGGCCGCGCTGGCAATGCTGGCAGCCATCGCCGCGGAGATGGAGGCGGGAGGAGGGCCGGCCGGTGAGCTCGACCACCGAGACTGCCAACTGGCGGGTGAGGACGCCCTTGCGGATGCCGTCACGGAAGCTTGCCCGGCAATGCCGGCACAGCACCCCGACCAGCCGCTGGTAGACGAGGCCGCGGATGATCGACGGATCGGCAAGCTTCCAGCTCTCGATGCCGAGATCGCTCAGGCGGTCGAGGATGCCCAGCGCCGAGCCGGCATGGATCGTCGACCACATGGCGTGGCCGGACATGGCCAGTTCGATGGCATGGGCGGCCAGTTCGCGGTCTCTGAGCTCGCCGAGCACCACCACGTTCGGGTCCGAGCGCAGTGTGGCCTTGATCGCATCGACGAAGGCTTCGTTGCGGGACTGCCCGGATTTGGGCACGATGGCCAGGTGGGCGGCCCCCTCGATATCCAGCTCCACCGGCTCCTCCACCGCGAATACCGAGATCTCGTGCAGCTTTTCCCTGACCATGGCGTTGAGCAGCCGCTGCAGCGTGGTGGTCTTTCCGGAGGAGACCTTGCCCGAGAGGAGGTAGAGGCCGCTGGTCCGGCGACGCATGATCGTGAGGTCGGCCAGCTGCTGCGGCAGGTAGCCCAGATCGGTGATGTCGGCCTGGCCCTGGCCGGAGGTGTAGTTCAGCCGCATGGCCATGAAGGCCCGCCGGCCCGAGGTCGGCGAGTATTGCAGCCTGGCCCGGTCGATGCCGACCGGCAACAGGCCGGATTTGCGGGTCAGCGCCCCCTTCATGAAATCCGTGGCCCCGGATTCGGCCCCCTGGTCGACGGCGACGGCAAAGGCGGCATTGATGATCGCCATGCCGTCATCGGGGGTGCGGCTGGTCAGATGGCGCAGCCGCCCATTCACCCGCACCTTCACCTCGCAATGGCCGGCCAGCACCTTGAAATGGATATCCGAGGCGGCCATCTCCGCCGCCTGGGCGATGATCCGCCTGAGATCGCGCTGTCGCTCGATCTCGTTGCGCTGCCCATTGGCCCGGCTGGCCCCACCCTGTTCCGCCTCATAGGCTCCGAGGATGGCCTCGCTGTCGGATTCGACGATCTGCAGGATGTCGATCTCGGCCCGGAAAGCCCGATCGAGCAATGCCTTGACCTCCGGCGACCAGCGGCTGCCGCCGGCAATGATGACCAACCCGCCCTGGAAGGCGGCGATGAGGCGGCGATCAGCGGCCGGCACTTCCAGCTCGCCACCCGGCCCCGAGATCAGCCGGCCGCCGCCATGTTCCTCGGCCAGGCTGCCGGAAGGCGAGACCGGCCTTGCCTGCACCGGGGCGGTCGGCAGTGCCTGCTCAGCCATCGAGGCGCAGGACCATGATCCTGCCTCGCCCGGAGAGCCGGAGACTGTCCTCGCCGACCGAGAGCACCGTCATCTCTCCGGCCACGCGGTCACCGGGCCCGACACGGCGCAATTTGCCATCGATCTCGATGAGCGCCGAGTAATCGCCATCGCTGCCGCGTATCTCCTGCAGCACGTAGGTCGGGGCCGGCTCCTCCGCCACCATGATTTCGTGGAGGGCCGCCGGGTCCACCAGCGGCGCCGGGGCGGACTCCGTGACCTGTGCCCCGGACAGGCCGGCCTCCCGTTCCTGCAATTCCAGGATGCGTATCCGTGCCAGCAATCTCGATTCCTCCTGTTCCATGGCCAGCCGCTGCCCGGCCGGCGTATCGGCAAAACTCCTGAATTCACCCGGCGCCACCTCGATGAGCACATCCGGGCCACGAAGGGCCATGAGCCTGTTCAGGAGTTCGGCCTGCTTCAGCTGCCGCTCCAGCATGATGATGCTCTCGGCGATCTCCGATTGCCTGGCCAGCAACCCGGAGCCCTGCAGGACCTCCATGTGCTGCCGGGTCACCATGTCGGGATGTGCAGGCGGGGCGTGCTCGGTCGCCCGGGGCGGCAGTGCTTCTTCCCGGGCCGGCGCTGGCGGGCCGGTATCGGCACTCCGGGGGGTGGGTTGAATGGCGGCGGCAGGCGGCAGGGCCGGCTCGACAGCCGCCCCTCCCCCGGTTCCGGTTCCGGTTTCGGCTTGCCGGTCCGGCCAGGGCGGCATTGGCAACGGCTCCGATGCCGGGGCCGGCGTGGCGGCCAGGAACAGTGCCGACACGGCAGCCGCGCACCGTATCCGGGCAGTCGGGCGTCGGCGTCCGGCGCCGTGCAGGCGATGCTGCATCACCATGCCGGCACCGGTCCGGGCGCCGGATAGGCCTTGGCGGTCAGGTGCCAGCTATGCGAATCCTGTCGCCAGACAAGGGCCTCGGGAACCAGCGCCGGGATGTCCGAGAGCAGCCTTGCATATTCCAGCACCCCGGCCGAGGTTCGAATGCCCAGATCGAACCTGTTCAGCGACCGGGTGACTCTCTCACCACCGGCAGTGCCGGCAATCTTCTCCGATCTCGGGACGATGCCGGCCTCGAGACCAAGCGAGCCGAACCGGTCGCTGAGCACCATCTCCAGCCGTCCCCGCTCCCAGGGCTGCACCAGTGCCAGCATGTCGCCCGGGGCGAGAGCAGCGCTCGAGGCCAGCTCGGCCGCCTCGCCCCTGGCCGAGATCTGCGGGTGCCGACTTCGGGCAGCTGCCCGCAGATGTACCGGGCGCCCATCGTTCCGCCGCAGCAGCATCCGGGTTCCGATGGTCTCGCCGGACCAGCCGCAGACCAGCGATTCCAGCAGCCAGCCCGGAGGCAGGAGCAGCACCCGGTCCATCTCGACCGTGCATCTGCGAACGAACCCGAATATCGACGGCGATGCCTCCCAGGGATATTCGTAGCTCTCATCCACCGGTGCCGGGGTCCCGGTCAGGGCGATGCCGGCCCCGTCCATCTGCACGAGGCGTGACCAGCCGACTCCCAGCAGCGCCGCCGCCAGCAATGCCAGGGCGGCAAACCCGGCAAACCTGGCCATCCGGCTCACGCGCTGCAGGGGAGCCGCCCGCGTCAGGTCGAGCACGTCGGCAATATCGGTCGCCGACGAATTGCCGATTTCCCAATCGGATGGCGCGATGATCCGGTCCCAGTCCGGGGCTTGCAGCGACATCTTCATCGCCTGCCTCGCCGCCACCTCCGAGTCGTGGACCTGGTCCTCGTAGATCTGGGCGCCGCGCATGGCGACAATCCACCAGCGCCGTGCCTGGCCCGGCAGGCTGAAGGCTGCCACCCAGTTATCTCCCCACTCGTCGGCATTGACGGCGGTGGCCCCGGCCAGCATGCCCGGCGACAGGCCGTCGCCGGTGGCCCCGAACCCGGCCTGGCGCGAACCGGCGGCGCTGGCATGGAGGTCGAACTCACCCCGGTTGCCGCCGGCAAGCCTCGCCTGGTCACGGATCGAGAGGCCGGGTTGCAATGGCTGCCACAGGAGGCCGAGCGCCGCCCGCCGGTGGCCGGTGGCCAGGCAGTTGGATGCCACCATGCGCGGCTCCCCTGCCGTGGTGCCGGTCACTTCCGTCATCGCCCGGCCCCGCCAGATTCGTGGCCAAGGATTGTCGGGCGGATCATCAACACCGTCGAGATGCGCTCGGAGGTCGAGGCAGCCCGGCCGCCGAAGAATGGCAGCATCCCCGAATCCGACCGGTCGCGCGAGCGGCGTTCACGTTCGAAGCCCATCAGCACCAGGGTCTGATGGTTGGCGATCACCGCCTGTTGCTCGAATGACGTGGTCGAGACCCGGGGCAATTGTATGGTGTGCCGGTCGGAAGTGAACTCGGCCAAATCGTTGAGGTCCGACAGGCGAATGCTGTAGCTCAGGAGAATGCTGCCATCGGACTGGATCCGCGGCAGCAGATTCATCTCGAAGCCGGTGGTCAGGGTGCCGGGCTCGATGCTGGCCCGGGTCTCGCCCTGCTGCCCCGGCACCGCCTCCACCTTCCGTGCATAGGTGGTCTCGCTGACCACCTGGATCGGCACCATCCGGTTGTTGGCCGCCGTGACCCCGGTCCGGGTCTCGACCGACACATGGCCGAGCCGGTCGAGCCGGGCCACGAACAATTCCAGGTCGACATCGCCCGACAACACACCGACATTGACGGTGCCGGTCGCCCCGACCGGGCCGTGCCGGCCGGTCCAGCGAAGTGAATCGCCGCTCCTGCTGCCGGCAAACAGGTCGATTTCGAGGCCGCTTCCGGCCGATCGTGACCGGGTAATGGTCAGCACATTGACGTCGAACGCCACCTGCCGGCCGAGAAAGGCATTCAGGCCGTCGAGATAGGCGGCAATGTCCTGTTGCTTGTGCGGGCGGGCGGTGACGATGACATGGCCGGAGGCCTTGCCATAGGACACGGCGGCGTCGGCCCCGGCAATCGATCGGATCGCGTGATCGATTTCGGACGCAAGATCGACGCTGCCGGCCGAGCCGACCTGCCCGATCGAGCCGGCAAATTCGGTCCGGACCGGCATCGCCGCCACCCGGTACTGCCGGGTCACATATTGCCGGAAGACGATCGACCGACCGTCATATTCCCAGGCCAGCCCGTAGCGACCGGCCAGGGAATCGAGGATCTCCGGCAGATGGTGCCGGAAGTCGGGCTGCATCCTCGCCTCGAGGCCTGCCGCCGCCAGCCCGCCGGGGAGATGCTCTGCGGGCAGGAGATTGGCGACGGAATCCGGGCCCACTGCCGACAGCACCTGGCTGTCAACGCCGCTCAACAGCAGGATGGGCAAATCCGAAACCGCCGACAGGCGGGCAAGAATGCCGGGAAGCCCCAGTGACTGGCGGCTTGCCAGCCGGATCGGCCCGAGCTCCTGCCATCCTGGTGGGAGAATTCGGGAGGCGGCGGGTCCGGCTTCCGCCCCGGTCGGGGCGGGAGATCCCGTCGCCGGCAGGCCGGCATCGCCCTGTCCGGGCATCAATGCCGGCTTCGGGGCGGACCGATCGGAATCTTCCGGCAAATCCATGCAACCCGGCAGCAGGGCAAGGAGCAGCATTGCCAGGCGGCGGCGGGCGCATCGCCTGCTGCCGCCAACCGGCCGGACGGCGATGGAATCAGCCTCCGTCATGGCCATCTCCGGCGCGGTATTCGGCGAAGGGTCGAGACCCTGTGTCGCTGGTCATGATGTCGTCCCCGGAGGCAGAATGACGAGAAGGCGGCACCGGCAGGCCGGATGGAATGCGATGACTCACCGGAGCCCGGATGCATCGCCCTGGACGGTTTCAGGACAGCCTGATTCGGTGCCGCCATGACATTGAATAGCCTGCACCGGCGAGACTTGCGGATCGCGAAGATCACGCCTGCGGAGGTTTCTGTGGAAATCCCGGCGGGCGGGGCGGGCGGTGACCTTTCCCGGAGGCGGCGATGCCGGGCTCAGCTGGCGGTGGCAGTCATCCTCAAATCACCCTGCCGGCCCTCGATCCACAATTCGGCCTCGCCTGCCTCCTGCCGCCAGCACAGGCGGACATCTTCACCGCATTGGACCGGCGCCACCGCCCGGTACAGGAAACGCTGCAGGCGATCCAGGGCCCGTTCGGCCTCCCGGGCCAGCATGGTCGCCAGCAAGGGCCCGTGCACCACCAGGCCGGGATAACCGGCAACCTGGCGACAGTAATCGACATCGTAGTGAATTCGGTGGCTGTTGAATGTCAGCGCCGAATAACGAAAGAGCAGCACCTCGTCGAAGGAGACCGGACGTGACGCCCCTGGCCGATTGCCGGAAGGACGGGCAGCGGCCAACCTGCCGGGCTGGCGGTAGACAAGATCCTGGAACTCGGTCATGACCGGCTCCCCGCCCTGGCGGTATTGGTGGCAGAGCCGCACCAGCATCAGGCGGCCGGAGCGTCCGGCTTTCTCGGTGATGACCTCGATGGTCGAGGTCTTGCCGGCGGCAATGCCGAGCCTGAAAGGCCGGTGAAGGCGGATCTCGCCTCCTGCCCACATTCGCTGTGCCAGCCCGAAATCCGGAATGAACCCGCCCGGCTTCTCATGGCCATCCTCGCCGGTGCCGCCTGCCGATACCGGCTCCCGGAAATACACATGCTGCCACATGAGCGGCAGGGCCGAGCCGGTCACCGGCATCGGTCCGTCTCCACCGAGAGCGGCATGAAGCAGCGCTGCCGTCGATGGATCCATGGGATCGCTGGAGGTCCGTCTCCTGCCTGTTGCCGGATTCATGTCCTCGGCCCGGGGTGAATTCGCCGGTCTCCCGGTCAGTCGATCCTACGAAAAACCACCGGAGCATGAAATCCCGAATTCCCGCCACCAGGATCGGGAGATATTCCCTTCCTGGCCGGCAATGCCGCGTCCGGGGCCGAGGAGGAGACTCGAGATACGGGCGGCAATCTGCAGGCAGCACCTTCAGGCAACTCCCCGGACAACCAGAGAGGACAGATTGTTCCGGCCATCCTCCATTTGGTCGGATCGGCACCTAGCATGGGCTTTCGTCAACAATCACCGAACCGGCCGGAAGGATGTCTCCATGGCCATTGATACCCTTGAGGACTTACGTGCCGTCCATCCTCCGCCCGCCGCGCAGGCCGGCCAGAAGGTAATGGATTACCTGGATGCCAACTGCCGCCAATTCATTGCCCATTCTACGTCATCAGTTCGGCCGGCGCTGACGGGCAGGCCGACATCTCGCCGCGCGGTGGCCCGCCGGGCTCGCTGGCACATGTCCTGGATGACCGGACATTGCTGCTGCCGGACCGGCCCGGAAACCGCCAGGTGGACACGTTGATGAATGTGGTGGGTCGCCCCTTTGTCGGTTTGCTGTTCCTTGTTCCCGGCTCTACCGAGACGCTCCGCATCTATGTGCGGGCGGAGGTCACGGCCGACCCGGATTTGCTTGCATTGCTGGCGATCAAGGGAAAGCCACCGATTTCATTGCTGAAGGTGACGGTGAACGAGGTTGTCCTCCATTGCGCCAAGGCGTTGATCCGCGCCCGGCTCCGGGAGCCGGACGCGCAGGTCGAGCGGTCCCGCTACCCGACCTGCGGACAGGCGCCGGCAGCCCGGATTGCCGGCGCCAACGCCGTCCGGATCGACGCCGGCGAGGAAGAAAGCACACGGACCGAACTCCATTGACCGAACCTGGCTCTCCACCTCCGGGGCGCATGCAGCCTCTCTCGCCCGGAACATGAAGGCGCCTCGGACTTCCGGGGCTTCAGCTGGCTCTTGCCCTGGCGGGAATGGCTGCCATCCGGGACGGTTCTTGGGGACTGCAAGGCCGGCTTGGCGAACTCGCCCGGGCTGAATGAAGCACGAATTGACTGCACGTCACGCCGTGACGATATGGCTCCGGCACGGACGCAAATGACATGGCGCTTGCAGGAGGGAACTCGACGACAGTGTTGACCTGCCCTTGACGGCAATGCAGAAAGCGCCCGGCGAAGCCCTTCCGGGCACCGCTTGGCAAGTTCATATTGGCATGGTGGCATCGGCGCAACAGCGGCATGCCAGGCATCGAGGGCCGCTCGAACAGGCCGATGGCGAGTGCGGCGAGGAACTTCAGTACTGCCCTGAGCATGCGCGGGGTGACGATTCCCATTGTCATGGGAACCAGGATGGCGAAGAAAGTGACGCACAGGCAGTGCATGGAACTTCAGGGCGTATTCACGGGATGTCGGTGGCACGTATCATGTATCCGGCCGGGCAATTGGCAGTCATGATCACTTCCAAGCGCAGTTTTCCTGCTTCCTTGATGCTGCGTGGCATCATTTGGCCTGCCCGCAGCATGGCTTTCGTGGTGGTTGCGGCGATGGTCCTTGCCTGGGCCTTGCAGGCAAGGGCAGGCGGCGAGAGCGGCGATGTGCCCTGCGGAGGTGATTTCGGGGATTTTGTCGGCGGGATCAGGGCAGAGGCGCTGGGGAAGGGGTTTGAACCGGCAGTTGTCGACCGGTTCCTGGAGCATGTCGTGCATGATCCGGAAATCATACGGCGTGATCGCAGCCAGGGCATCTTCCGCAAGAGCTTCATCGAGTTCTCGAAGCTGGTCATGGCCGAGTACCGCCTGAACATGGGGGCGGATTTCTTCGAGGAGCATGCCGGTATCTTCAGCCGGGTTGAAGACGAATACGGGGTGCAGCCCGGGGTCTTGCTCTCATTCCTGGCCCTCGAGACCGATTTCGGCCTTGTCCAGGGAGATCACAACACGCTCAACGCCCTCGTAACCCTGTCGCATGACTGCCGCCGCCCGGAGCTGTTCCGGCCGCATATCCTTGCTGCCCTTGCCCTCACCCTGCGGGGCGATTTCGACCCCAGGGAGACGATCGGCGCCTGGGCCGGTGAAATCGGCATGATCCAGATGCTTCCGGCCGACATCCTGGAATTCGGCCAGGATGGCGATGGCGATGGCCGGGTCGATCTCGGGAATTCCGTTGCCGATGCGCTGATGACCGCCGGCAGGGTCCTGCAGGACCATGGCTGGGCTGCCGGCCAACCCTGGCTGATCGAGGCCATCATGCCACAGAGTCTCGACTGGAGCCGGACCGGCCTTGATCACCGGATGCGCGTTGCCGACTGGGCCGAACTCGGCGTCAGGACCCGAAGCGGTCCGCAGCCCGATGGCGGCCTCATGGCCTCGATCCTGCTCCCGCATGGACGGCACGGCCCGGCATTCTTCGCCTTCGACAATTACCGCCTGTATTTCGAATGGAATCGGTCCTTCGTCTATGCGACCACATCGGCATTCCTGGCCAACATGTTTTCCGGATACCCCATGTACCTGGATGGCAATGCACCGCCGCCGCTCGGCGACCAGGATGTCAGGGCCCTGCAGGCTGCGCTGCAGGAGAGGGGCCATGATGTCGGCAAGGTGGACGGCATCGTCGGCCGGCTGACCAGGGCGGCAGTCCAGGCAGAACAGGCACGGCTCGGGCTACCCGCCGATGCCTGGCCAACACGGGAACTGCTGCAACGGCTCCAGTGACAACGCTCGGGCAGTCAGGTCGCTCCATGCCACCATCACACCGCCCTGCCCTGCATCGGCCGGCACTTCATGGCACATGGTCACGCGCTCTCGGTGCTGGCCAAATTCAACGCTGCTGAGTTCGTGCTGCTTGCACCTGCCAATTCTGCAGCTTCGGGTGAGAGTCATGATGGTGCCTTGTTCCCCGCTGCAACTGCACGGGAGGGCAAGGACATGGTATCCGCCGCCTTCGCCGTAGCCTGGCCCAATGCATTCGGGCCTCGTGATTCTGCCCAAGATGTCGGCGGCAAAAGGCTACAAGGCTGTATCGGCCACAATGAGGGCAGGTTTGATGGCAAAGGGTAACGACGGAAACTTCCTGCAACATTGCATTGAGGTCGAGGCCGCGGTGCGACTTTTGCAAGCCGACCCCGCGGGCAAGCTCCATGTCGCACTGACACATGGCATGGCACCACTTGAACCGCTGGACGAGCCCGTGCACGGGGTCCGAAGAAAACTCCTGTGCGAGGCACTGTGCAATGCCGCTGGCGAGCCCCATTGCAATGAAGGGGAGCTGGTCAAGGCGTACCGAAAATGTCGGGCTTCGCGGCATTGTTATCCGAACAGTGCCGAGCTGCTGCGAACGGTGGTTGGTGCCGACAGATTGTCCGGCGGCATCACCGAAACCTGCCAGGTCAAGCACGAGAAACTCGCACACGCCTGGCGTGACACGGAAATCAGGGTCGCCAATTCATCATGGCGCCGGCAGCTTGGTCGTGATGGCGTGCTTGGCTGCCCGGACAACCTTGAATCGCCTTGGCTGTTTTCCATGGACCCGATGACCTTTTCGCAAACCGGCAGCAGTGAGGACAATCTGAACCGCTCGGACCTGGACCGGCTGGAATGTGCGCTCGTCGAATATTCCGGCAGCGGGCAACCCGGCATTGCATGCTTCTTCGTGTATGGCATGCGGGGAGCCGGATTGAATGACTCGCAGCGCGAGTTCTGGAAGTTTGTCGACGATCTTGCCGGGGGCCTCGGCATGCAGCCAGGCTACTTCCGATTGCCCCATCAGGGCGGGAACGGAAACCTGGCCGGATTGCTGTTTTCGAACTGTCGGCTGGCATCGGGGTTCGAGCCTCCCGAAATCGAACTGGCAAGGGAAGCGCAAGGCAATAGCCGTGGCAGGCATGATTCGTCGCCAGAGGACATTGAGTCGGAGATGCCCGAGGACAAGTGGAGTACCTGGAGATCGTTTCCTGACCCGCGAAAGGGCGGGTATTTGTGCGCTCCGTTTGGTCCGGGTGTGTACGAGTTGCGCAATTCGTCGACAGGTGAGTCGGTGCTGTCTGGCAGTGGGAAGAATCTTGCCTACAGGATGTCCTCGCTCTTGCCCAAGCCGCATGGTGCAGGAGCCCGCAACAATGAAGAGAAGCGGAAACATGTCCTCGATTACTTGGGGAATTATATACTTGGCTAGCAAGGCAGGAATCGCTACATTCGGATCATCGGAAGCAAGGAGATTCGACCATGGCGCAAGCACCGGGCAAGTCTTTCCGCAAGGGCCTCACCATCATCCAGCTCATGGACATGTTCCCGACGGAAGAGTCGGCGCGGACATGGTTCGAGGGTCTGATCTGGGCTGACGGTCGCCATTGCCCCCATTGCGGCAGCACGAAAACGACCGAGTGCGACAAGGAAAAGACACATCCGATGCCCTACCGGTGCAATGACTGCAAACTGTATTTCAGCGCACGGATCGGCACCGTCATGGAAGACTCCAAGCTGCCGTTCCGCAAGTGGGTGCTGGCGATCTACCTGCACATGACATCGCTCAAGGGCGTCTCCAGCATGAAGCTGCACCGGGACATCGGCGTCACGCAGAAGACCGCATGGTTCATGCTCCAGCGCATCAGGGAAGCCTTCAGGCGCGACGACGACAACGACCTGATGGGCGGACCCGTGGAAGTGGACGAAACCTATATGGGCGGTCGCCGGAAGAACATGCATGGCAAGAAGCGCAGGGAAGCCGAAGGACGCGGGCCGGTGGACATGACGGCGGTCGTGGGCGCGAAGGACCGGACGAAGAACGAGGTCAGGGCGCAGGTGGTTGACAGAACCGATGCCGCAACGCTGGTCCCCTTTGTCGAAGGCAACGCCGCACACGGCGCACAGGTCTACACGGACGATGCACGGGCCTATTCGTCACTGGCGACGATGCTCAACGGGTTCAGTCACGAGAGCGTCAATCACAGCGCGGGCGAATATGTCCGGGATCAGGCACACACGAACGGCATAGAGAGCTTCTGGAGCGTCCTGAAGCGGGCGCACAAGGGCGTCTATCACAAGTTCAGCGTCAAGCACCTGCAACGCTACGTGACCGACTTCGCCGGGCGTCACAATGTCAGGACGCAGGACACGCTCGCGCAGATGGAGTGCATCGTTTCCGGCATGGTCGGCAAGCGGCTCACCTACAAGGCGCTCAAGGCGAACAACGGCTTGCCGAGCGGGGCGAGGTCCTGGGCGTCCGGTTTCATGTATCCGCGCTTCCTGTTCTCCCGCCTCAACCCTGACAGCGGCCGGGTATTGCTCTTGAGACGGTTGCACGGGCCGCACAAGAGAATGCGGTTCGATATGTGATTGATCCCGCCATCGGAGCGTGGCGTGTTGTGGTCGAGCTCCAGATAGCGCGGATCGTCAAAGGTGCGGTCGCAGCCCTGACAGCGGGGGCCGTGCTGGTCGAGCAGGTGCTCGTACATCTGCGCCCGCGTCCAGCGTGGCCCTTCCGGTTCCTTGATCTTGACCTTGACCCGCAGGAACGGCGCGGCTGTATCACCATCGTCCGTGCGGACCGGCGGATCAGCAGTGAACGTCACCTTGCCGAATAGGCCCGTGATGTCCCGCATTCGCTCCTCAACCAGCTTGTGAGCGCCTGCCCATATGTCCATATGCCGACCCATTGGCGTTGCAGCTTCTCAGCGGCTACCAGCGTCGTGGCGCAGCCCGCGAAGGGATCGCACACGACATCGCCTTCGTTGCTACTGGCGCGGATCATGCGTTCGTAGAGCGGGATCGGCTTTTCTGTCGGATAGATTTGTTTGATCGGCGCCACTCGGTTGAAGTCCCAAACGTCATCTTGGCGCACGCCCTCGGACTGGCCGGATACTGTCGAAGGGACACGCTTGCCGTCGGCGTCATGGCCGGAAACGATTTTCTCTGTGCCGAACCTCCGTAATGCTGAAGGCGCTCTGTCCATGAACAACTGATTGAATGTTCGCTTTCGCGTGTGTGATTTTCCGTAGAACAGGATGATGTCGTGATTTCGCTGAAATGTGTATTTTCCCGCGGCCCATTTCCGGTAGTGCCAAATGATCTCGTTAACGAAATTCCGCCTTCCGAACACCGCGTCCATGAGCTGCTTGAGGTAGTGCGAGGCTGTGGGATCACAGTGCAGATAGATGCTCCCCGTAGGCTTGAGCACCCGCCGCATGGCGAGTAGCCGCACGGCCATGAAGCAAAGGAACGCGCCCGTATCATCGCCGTAGCTGGTCCGCGCTCCCTGGATTACCGTCATGACTCCGGGGTGATCGTCCGTAATGTCATCAACCCATTCCCGGTGAACATCCCGCTCCCATGACCATCTGTCCTGAAACCTGGCACCGGATGCCAGACTGTCCGGTGTGGCGTGAAAGTCCCGTCCCTTGTTGAATGGAGGGTCAGTGGCGATGAGGTCCACCGACTCCGGGTTCATGGCTCGCATGAATTTCAGGTTGTCGCCGTGGAAGAGGGTGCGATTTTTCCAGTTTGCTTCACTGCCGGTTTGCCGGTTGCCCTCTGTTCTACCCTGGACTGATTCCTGGACATTGACAACTCCTCCGTTCTTTCGGAGGGTCTATGCGACACAGCCCATGCTAGTCAAATATATAATTCCCATTACTTGAACGACATCGAATACCGGACCACGGCATGCAGTTCCAAGGCCCAAGCAATCCAGGAAGAGCGCAGATTGTCCGTGACCAGCAGTTATCTGTTTGCCACGTAGGTCAAGGAGCCTTGGCAGGAGTTTCGAAGCCCGTCGAGGAATTCTCGGCCGCGATCAGGATACGATGGTTCTTATGACACCGGCGGTGGTGACTCCCGCCACCATGTGTCGGGCATCGTCGCCTGTACGCCCGGCATGGTGCCGGGATTGCGTGCGCCGCCCTGGCCGTCCGCCCTACCCTCGCAGGTCACATCCCAGGAAGTTGCGGCCGGATTTTATGGCGGCGGCCATGACCGAAAACGATCCGGCAGCCGGATCAATCACGTAATCGCCCTCGTTGCTCACGGCTGACAACAAGGCAGCCTGCAATTCGACCGGCTTGGCGTGCGGGTGCACTTTCATTTCGAGCTTTTCGTGGACGACATCGGTGATATCGTGGATCTTCCAGACGCCCTTGGCCCGACGGGGATCGCGCTGCAGCACAATGCAGTATTCGGCCCGCCGCCGCGTCCGGTAGCCCATGCCGAATGTGCCCTTGTCCCAGGTCACGAGATCAACGATCTCGAGCTGCGTCCCGTCGAGCCAGCCGCTGACCCCCTGGCACAGGTGGAACTTGTCGACCCACAGGAACAAATGGCCTGACGGTATCAGCACCCGGTCGATGCCGCGAACGAAGTCAAGGATGACATCCTCCGGCATCTGCGCCAGCGCTGCCCTCTTGCCGCCGCGGGATATTCCCTCATTGCCGTAGGCCAGCTTGTCCAGGACTCCCCGGTATTGCGGATCAAGGAACGCAACGGGAATCGACTCCGGCGGTATTGCCGACAGGAATTCCAGCCCATCCATCCTGAGCCTGGAATTCGGCTTCAGACCCGGCGGCAGCCCGATGTCGGGCACCACGACGTCTCGCTGGTTGGAATAGACACTTCGAGACCGACTGTCGCCTTCGGACAGGATTTCCGTCAGATCGGGAGTCCGCCCGAATTGCTGTTTCGCAGTACCAGCCATGACTCCCCCCGGTTCGGCAGTTCAATCCTGATAACTCTTCGAGCGACCCGTGTCACGACCACGACAAACGTGATCCGCCTGGGAAATATCACGCTCCGGCCAGGCGGCAGGCATGCCGGCCGCCTGGCAATCTTGCAGGCCGTCCTCGCAGATGCGGTGCTTCCGGCGGCACGTCCCGGCAGGCTGATGGTGGCAGACAATCAGCAACAGATGAGTGTCGGCAGGTGGCGTGATGGCAGGTTTCCGATATAAGGCCCAAGACTTGAGCCTGGGGGGCGTCCTGATCAACTCACTGTGTCATGGTGCCTGTCACGAGGAAACGCCATCGCCGGATGACCTGATGTTGGTCTGCAAGGAGACACCGGTTGTCGTCGTGCGCTTTGCGGCGGGGACAGCTGGAATTGATCAGAGGAGGTACCAGATTGCGACAGACCCTTCCGATCGGCTTTCCCGCTCCGGTGTGGAGGTCTGAGGCCGAGGAATTCCCATGAAATTGCTTCACACGGCCGACATACATCTCGACTCGCCCTTGCGATCGCTGGCGCTGCGCGAGCGCGGATTGCGGGACCGGACCGCGAGCCGCACCGCCCTCACCAGGATCGTCGATATGGCTCTTGCCGAGGATGTGGCCGCCCTGCTGATTTCAGGCGACCTGTTCGACGGGGCAGAGCGCAGCGCCCGGACGGCTGCTTTCCTGACGCTGCAACTGGAACGCCTGCGCGAGCGCGGGATTCGGGTGTTCTACGTCAAGGGCAATCACGACGCCGAGAACCCTCTTACCGGCGAATTGAGCTTGCCTGGCAATGTGCGCGTCTTCGACGGCCGCGGCAGCAAGGAGCGGCTCACAGACGGTCTCTGGATCCACGGCGTCAGCTTCGCCGCCCGTCATGCCCCGGAAAGCCTGCTGCCGAAATTCCCTTCCCCGGTCGAGGGCGCGGTCAACATCGCCATGCTTCATACCTCGCTCGCCGGTGCGGAGGGCCACGACCCCTATGCGCCCTGCACGGTCGGCGAGCTGACCGCGGCCGGTTTCGACTATTGGGCGCTGGGTCATGTTCACCGCAGGCAGGTACACTCGCAGGCACCATGGGTCGTCATGCCGGGCACGCCGCAGGGGCGCGATATCGGCGAGTCCGGACCGAAATCGGCCACATTGGTGACGATCGGCGAAACCATCGGAATCGAGGAGGTGCCGATTTCGGCGGTGGAGTTCCAGCAGGTGACGATCGATGCCACGGGGACGGAAAGCGACGACGAGTTGCGCGATCTGATGAAGCGAACGCTACGCCGGGTGGCTGGCAGCCTGGTGTCGGACAGTGCCGTGATCAGGCTCGTCCTGACCGGGAACACGCCCCGCCGCTGGCAGCTGTTGCGCGATCGGGATGTCTGGACGGACACCGCCGCCGAATATGCCCTCGAGACCGGCACCCTCTGGCTGGACAAGATCGTGTTCGACCTCTCTGACCGCGCAACTCCCGGTCACGGTGCCACGGACGAGTTGGCCGCGATCATGAAGATCATCGGCGAAGAGCCTGGCTTTGCCGAGGCCTGCCATGCGGAGATCGAAGGCATTCTGCGGGAGCTGCCGGCGGGGCGGCGCGCCGAGCTTGCGCCGGATGAGGTCGCGATGGACCGGCTGGCGCAGCGTCTCGCCGCCACCGGTGCCGCGCGGATCCTGGCCCGAATGAAGGGGGCAACACCCTGATGCGGATTGCGCGTTTGTCCCTGGATTTCTTCGGGCACTTCACCGGCAGGGAACTCGACTTCGGCAACGCCGAACGGTCTTCGGATTTCCACCTGATCTACGGGTCGAATGAAGCCGGCAAGACAACGGTGATGGAGGCCTATCTGCGCCTCCTCTACGGTTTTCCCAACAGGGAGCCCTTCGCGTTCCAGCACCAGCGTCAGAATCTCCGGGTCACCGGCATGCTCGACATCGGCGGGGAGGCCCGCCTGTTCACGCGGCTTCCATCCCGCAGCGGCAACCTCAGGAGCGAGGCAGGCGCCACCCTCCCCGAGGCCGCGATCGCCTCCTGCCTTGGCGGGCTGTCGATTGACGATTATCGCAGCCTCTTGTGCCTCGACGACAACACCATCGAAAGGGGCGGCGAGGACATCGCCGGGGCGCGTGGCGATATCGGCCGGTTGCTGTTCTCGGCGGCAGCCGGTGTCGCGGACCTGAACGCCGTCCTCGAACAGGCGCGAACCGAAGCAGGCAGCGTCTACAGGAAGCGCGCCAGCACCACGCTTGTCGCCGGGCTGAAGCGCGAACTGGGCGAGGTGGATAGCGAAATCCGGGAAATGGATGTCAGCGCCCATGCCTGGCGGAAGCTGAAAGAGGCGCTTCAGGCCGCCGGGTGCGAAGAGGCCAACGCGCGGGCGGCGCGGGACGGGCTTCGCGCCGACCAGGCGAAGGTTGCCGCGCTGCGCCGGGCCATGCCCAGCCTGGGCGAACTTGACCGACTCCTGGACGAGATCGCGGGTCATGCCGAATACCCCGATCGGATCGACATCAACCCCGATGAGCTGGTCACGATGATGACCAGGCGGGGGCAGGCCGATGCCGAGTTGCAGCGCCTCACGGACAGTCTCGACAACAGCCGAAAGGCGCTGGACGAGATCGTTCTGGACGAGGAGCGCCTCGCCCTGGCCGACAAGCTGGACGGTCTGGACAAACTGCGCAGCCGGACGCAGACCGCGGCGCTTGACATCCCTCGGCGCAAGCGCGCCCTCGAGGAGGCCGAGGCGGACATGAAACGCGTGGCGCTTGACCTCGGGGCACCTGGAGGTTGCGATGCAATCCGGTTGGTCACACCCCCTCCGGAAATCGCCGCTCTTGAGGAATTGCGCGACGACATGCCGGGATGCCGCAACGGCACGGGAGGGCGGAGAGCGGGAGATCGTGGCCGTGCAGGCGCGCATCGCGCAAGCCCGGCAGGCGCACCAGGCCTTGCTGGATGACCCTCTGGGTCAAACCGGCCTGGCGGAAGTGCTGGCACGTCTCGACGCCGACACACTGGCAACGGCGCTCGCAACGGCGAGGCAGGCCATGGCATCCGCTGATGCCGTGCTCGTGGATGCGCTCGATTCGCTCACGGTCGGCGGGCGCACCTTCACCGCGCTGCCCGATTGTCCGGTCGATCCATCGACGGCAGCCGACCTTGCGGCGCAGCATGCCGGCCTGGCGGACAAGATCACCCGCACCCGTGACAGGCTGGAACAGTTCGAGGACGACATTGCCGCGATGACGGCGAAGATCACCCGACTTTCGGACGGTGCCGGCATCGTCAGCGACGACGCGGCGCAGGATGCACGGGCGCGGCGCGACAGGTTGTGGCAGGAACATCGCCATGCTCTGACCGCCGAGAGCGCCGACCACTTCGCACCGGCGATGAAAGAGGTGGACGACATCAACGCTGCTCGGCTCGCCCATGCCACCGAACTCGGCGAGTTGCGGAAGCTCGGGCAGGATCTGGCTGAAACGGAGGCGCGCGCCACGAGAGCCAGGGACAAGTGCCACCGGCTCACCGAGCAGGCGACAGGGATCGAGGGCCGGGTTGAAGGTTTCATGACGACGATCGGCTTGCCGGCACTTTCCCCGGGCGCCTTTTCCGGCTGGGTTGAATGTCGCGCCAGGGCCACGGCCGCAATGCGGCAGCGGGACCGGCTGGCAGAACAGCATCGGCAGACACTGGAGCGGGCAGAGCGGCTTCGCCGGGAACTCGCTCCGCTCGTCGCACTGGAGGACCCGACATTCGATGCCGCCCTGTCGGCGGCGCGACGATCGGCAATTGCCGAGCAGGCCTACCTGGAGGAGGTGCGGGCGGCGTCCGAGAAGACGACCGTCCTCGAGGAGGAGGTTGAGCGTCGGCAGCACCGGCAAACCGCGCTCGAAGACGCCGTCGAACGGGCATCCGCTGCCTGGAGGACCAGGGTACAGGGCCTTTTCGGCGAGATGCTGCCGCCTGAAAGGCTTGCCGCCGGTCTCGGGCAGTTGCGGGAGCTGCGGGAACATGACGTCAGGCGCCTGCATGCCGAACGACAGATCGCCACCATGCAGGACGACCAGGACCGGTTCACGGACGCGGTGACGGAACTTGGCGTCCAGTCCGGTGTCGAAGAGGGCGGTGGTCTCGAGACGTTCCGGCGATTGCAGGAGGTTGCGGATGAAGCACAAGCCGACAAGACGCGGCGCCGGGAGCTGAGGGACAAACTCGAAGACGACATGGCGGGGCACGCCGAACTCGGTGCGAGTCTGCAAGACATGGACAGGACGGTAGCGGAACTCGGCGCGGTGTTTCCCGAAACGGTGGATACGAGCACACTCGATGCCCTGCGGGTCGCCGTGGGCACGGCTCTCGATGTCATCTCGAAGCGGGAACGGATCGCCGAAATCGAAGGACGAATTCTCGATGACCTCTCACTGCGAAGGATCGACGAGGCCCGCTCCCTGCTGGGCGATGAAACGGCCCCTGCCCTCGAGGCGAGGGCGAAATCACTGGAGGCCGATCTCGTCGTCGCGGAGGAAAGACTGTTTGCCGCGACCGTTGCCCGGGCAAATGCGGAGCGGGACCTTGACGCCGTCACCGGCGGTGCGGAGATCGCCGAGTTGGTCGAGCGGCGCGCGACTCTGCAGCTGCAGATCGAGGAGGCCATTCTCGACTACCTGGAACTGGGTTTCGGCTTGCGAATCGCCGAGGACGCCATCCGCCGCTATCGCGATCGGCATCGGAGCGGAATGCTGGCGTCGACCGAGCGGGCCTTTGCGGAACTCACGAATGGTGGCTACGAGACGCTGCAGACGCAACCGGATGGAGCGTCGGACATTCTGCTGGCGCTCGATGCCGGCGGCACACCCAAGCAGATCGGCGACATGTCGAAGGGAACACGATTTCAGCTCTACCTGGCGCTGCGTGCCGCGGCCTACGAACAGATGGTCACGCAGGGCGTTCGACTGCCCTTCTTTTGCGATGACGTCTTCGAGACATTCGACGATGATCGGACCCGGGCAGCCTGCCGTCTGATGGAGCGGATCGGCCGAAGCGGCCAGGCCATCTACCTGACGCATCACCGCCATGTTGTCGATATTGCCAGGGAGGTCTGCGATCTTCACCCGGTGATTCACAACCTCTGACCTCGATTCCCGGTGCCCGCCATTGGTGTGAATCCCGGCCCGGATCACGTGCCAGCCATGCCGAACTCGGCAAGGCCGGCATGCAGCCGATGGGTTCAGCCAGCCGAAATCCGACCCTGATCGTCGAAAACATGAAGGAATCCTGCCTGGCCCATCCCGGCGTTCCGGACGGATGACGAAGATCATCTGACCGGACCCCATGGCTATGCCCGGATACATCCCTGTTGCCACCATCCGGATCGTGCTTGCCTGACAGGCCGCCGGCATGTTCAGGTTGCACGTCCCCGGCCCGACCCCGTGGAGGGGTAAGTGGTCAGGGCGAAGGTCAGGCTCCCACGATATGGGAGGGGGCATGACGGGACTTGCATGACCTCGCAGAACAGCACCGTTTGACGGATGATGCCGTGAGGTGGCGGGTCCGGTCAGACCTCCCCGGTCTGCTCGCCTGACTCTCGACGCAACAGGCAAATGGATGAACGCCATGCCGACAGGATGGACTATCCGCTGACGGAGAGTGTCATGGTTGACGAAAAGTTGCAGCATCGCATCCGGCACGACGAAGACTCGGTGATGGCGTTGAAACGTGTCGATGTCGGTGGTCGCCGGATCAAGAATCCGGACGGAAGTGACTTCGCCGACGAGTTGGCCGCCATCGCCAACAATCGAGGTGGAGCCGTGGTCCTGAGAGTGGACGATCGGAGCCGGGAAATCCTCGGTGTCAATTGGATGACCTCGATGTCGTGGAGGGCCGGGTTTGCGACATCTGCAATGATTCGGTGAAGCCGGCGCTTGATGCCTGCATCCGCAAACTCACCGTACGCGACGCCGCCGGGCAGCCGGCTCCCGTGATCAGGATTGACATCCCGCGCGGCCTCTTTGTTCACAAGAGTGCCGGCGGATATTTCCGCAGAATCGGCAACTCGGCGCGTGAAATGGCCCCGGAGGAACTTGCCTGGCTCGTTCAGCCACGCAGTCACGGCCGCTTGATACGATTCGACGAAACCGTCGTTCTGGAACGGTGCCATCGGATTTGCACGGCAATCTCGCACGGCGATCTACCTCGGGCGATCCTTCTCAGACCATGCCCTGTGCAAGCTCCACGTCATGGCGGACGACCGCGATGGGGCCGAACGGCTCACGATCGCTGGCGTACTCATGTGTACGACTGAACCACAAAGATGGCTGCCCGGCGCATGCATTCGGGCAGCCAGCTACGCCGCAGATCGGATCGACCGGGACTCCCGGACCGACATGCGGGTCATTCTTGGCCCGCTCGACAAGCAGGTCTCCGAGGCCTTGCGTTTCGCGAGACGGAACATGTTGATCAGCGCCATGAAGACAACGGCCAGGTCAGAGAAGCCGCAATTCAGCGAACGGGCGGTGTTTGAAGCACTCGTGAACGCCGTTGCACATCGGGACTACTCGATGCCGGCGGCGAGGATTCGTCTGGACCTGTTTGCTGACCGGCTTGAATTCCATGTACCGGGCGCACTCGCTGGCACCATGACCCCTGACAGCCTGCATTTGAAACAGGCTACCCGGATCGAGCTTGTCGTGTCCCTGTTGGCGCGCTGTCCTGCGCCCACCGGTCTGGGAGGACGGACACGCCGGATGGACCGACGCGGCGACGGTGTGCCAATCATCCGCGCCGAATGCGAGTACCTTTTCGGCCACCTTCCCGAGTACAGCTTGCTCGATGAGAGTGAACCGAGGCTCATCATCCGGGCAGCCTCCTGAGGCAGGTATCAGGTCGGGGAGCGAGCCAGGTGAACACGGAGTCACGATTGGTCCTGACTATCGGTTACTCCAACCATCCGCTGGAGTTCTTTCTCAACTCCTGGCCCGGCACCATGTGACTGCCGTTGCAGACGTGCGTTCTGCGCCTTACAGCCGATTCAACCCCCAATACGATCGCGAGCACCTCGCGGTGACGCTGAAGGCCTGCGATATCGGCTACGTGTTTCTCGGTAGCGAATTGGGCGAACGGTTCGACGACCCGTCCTGTTACGAGCACGGCCACATCCGTTACGACCGCTTGGCAGATACGCCGGGTTTTCGTCGTGGCCTGGAGAGAGTCGAGCGAGGAATGGAGGACTACCGCATTGCGTTGATGTGCGCCGAACGGGATCCCCTTCACTGCCACCGGACCCTTCTCGTCGGACATCACATCGACGAGCGCGGTACCGATGTCGTGCACATCCTGCCAGACGGCAGTCTCGAAGCACACGCGACTGCAATGGATCGACGACTCGTTGAGCTCGATTTCGAGGATGACAGCCATATGACCCTGCCGTTCAAGCCACGTGTCGACCTGGTTTCGGAAGCGATTGCTCGCCAGGCAGTGCGCGTCGGCCATGCCATCGATCAGGCCCCCGGAAACAGATACAAGACAGGACATCGATGAATATCTGGAATTGCTGTCCACGTGCCATTCCTGGCGATCTGAACCTGTATTTTCCTTGGCAACTTTCAATTGCCGATTCGCCGCCCGGACAGCGAATCCCCTGGTCACCATACGGTGGCCAAGGCTTTTTCGGAGAGGCCTCGCTGAAGATCTGTTTCATTGACGAGGCCGGAGATCCTGGCAATCCATCCTGGTCAAACGACCAACCCGTCCTCGTCATCGGTGGCGTGTTTGTCGATGCCGGGAGCCTTGCTCCTGCCAATGATCTGTTGAACGATTACCGTAAGGGGAAGGACGACATATGAAACCCGGTTCATCGACCTCATGAGGGCACGGCGAACCGAATCTCGTCTCTCCAAGGAGATCGTGCACAATGGCTGCCTGCTCTGCAGCGAGGACCAACTCCACCATTGTCACCGACGGCTCGTCGCCGAGTATCTGCAAGATCACTGGAGCGAGTTGGATGTCGTGCATCTGGCCTCAAGCAAGGCAAGTAAGTGCACCTCAACATCCGGAAGCCTTGATCTCTTGACTACTGGCCAGTTCTCGCTGCCACCATGGCAAATGGCACTTCCGCATCGGCCCGGACATGTCTTGCCGGACGCACCGGCAAGTTACTCGCGCGGGCCTCGATTGTCATCGTTGCAACCTGCCAAGTTCCTCGCATGACTTGACCAACGACCGCGGTGCCGACTGGCGAATTTTCTCGCTTCGGCACATTTCCACCAGGACGTCTACATGTTTCCTGCAGTCCCGAGGGCGGTCCAGCTTCGGATAATCACGACGGCCTTCATCAACTTCGTTCCCATTTTCGCCCCCATCAAGATAGGCAAACCAGGTTTCGATTCGCCAAGTGGGAACGAATACCGCCACCATGTCATCGCCGGTGCGGGGCTCGACATCTTGTTCCTTGCATTCGTCATCGAAGCTCCTGATGCGACCCTCAACGCCCCAGTTGTCCCCGTCGATCATGACCGCAAGGTTATGCTGAACCTTGTTACGGCGACGGCGGCAATCCTTGAGTTCCTCCGGAAAGTTTTCACGAACTCATTGCTCTCCCGACCCCTTTTCGCGAGATGCCTTTTCCACCCGGATTTTTCTTTTGTCCCAGCCCATCTTGACAAAAAAATTTCTCATGAAGACCTCTTGCTGCTGGTCCTCGACGAGCAGAACAAGTTGAACCTTGCGACTCACGTTTCCCAACCTCTTGCCAGGATCTCGGACAATTTCAAACCACTTTCGGGGTCAGCCGAAATCTCGGAGAGTGCTCTGATCCTGGTTGCACCAGACCCTTCCCGCAGCAGCGACACTCCATGTTCAGCGCCCAGATAATGGGACTTATATGCCTGACTAACCATCTCAGGCCGCCAGAGCATCAGTTTCACGGGTCCGTGGAGTTGCTGATGCAAACGCTCCTCGCCGTGCAGTTGCGCCAATCCCGGACGCCAGTATGTTGCGTGCCGCGTTCAGGTCCGCATGATCCGCATGGCCGCAAGCCACGCACTGGTATTTCCTGTCCTTCCGGGATGACTTGTCGATTGTCCCGCAGGCATTGCAGGTCTGGCTCGTATAGGCCGGATTGATCTCGGTGACATCGGCCTTGTAATCCAGTTTCTGCTTGAGAGAATGCCAGCCGGTATTCAGTATCTCCCGGTTGAGACCGGACTTGGCCCTCACGTTCGTTCCCGGATTCTGCACCGTTCCCTTGGCCGAGCGGGTCATGCCTTTCGTGTTCAGCTTCTCGACAATGACGGTGGAAGCCCGGTTGGCGATCTGGCGGCTGGCCTGATGATGCCAGTTCTTGCGGATGTTCGCTCGCTTGCGCTGGAGCCGCTGCAACCGGATTCTGGTTCTGAACCTGCGCCGTGACGCCTTCTTCTGCTTCGCCATCCTGCGCTGCACCCGACCGATCTTCGTGTCCAGCAATCCGGTATCCGGTACATGGATGATCTCGGCCTGTCCGTCGCTGGTGGCCACGGCGACCTGCCGGACATTCATGTCCACCCCAGCCGCCATCCCGTTGTCGGCGATCCCGGCAGTCTCGACCCGGTAGCAGATCGTGACATGCCATTTTCCTGCCGACTTCCTGATCACGGCCTTGACCGGCTTGCTGTCCGGGTAGGGACTGCCACTCCTTCGGCGAATGGTGAGCCATGCGATTCTAGGTATGTGAATCCGTCCATCCCTGATCTTCACATCTTCCGGGATGGCGAATGACGGCGTGGAATTGTGACGGGAGTGGAATCTCGGAAACCCGCTGCCCCGGAAGGCGGCCTTCCAGGCATCTGCCTGGTATTTCAGCGTATACCGGGTGACTTTGAATGCGTAGTCCGACAGCCACGGCACTTCACGGCGCAATTCGGCGAACCGCTTGCCGAGCGAGAGGAAGGTTACCGATGGCGGTTTCTCGCCCTCAACCCTGGCGGCATCGCATGCGACTTTTTGCCGGGCCAGCATCTCGTTCCATACGAACCGGCAGGCGCCGGCCTGACCTGCAAGCCTTCCGGCCTTCGCGGTTGAACCGGGAGGCAGACGGTAGACAATCTGTCTGTGCGTGATATTTTCGGTCAAGTGGTCGGCTCTTTCAAGTGGGGGGCGTTTGGTTGCGGGAGCTACGAACTCCCGCACACACACGGACAGGAGTTGTCCGGTTAGGCAAGAATATAATTCCCATTTCAATCCCCGGCTGTCCTTCAACCGGGCCTTGGTCAATCCTCGTTCCGTCGGCGCTATTGATCTTCAGCTCATCCATTGTGTACGAGCCGTGCTCGGCCGGCGCACCGTAGGTCATGACTGCGTCGTGCCCGCTGGACAGAACAATCCGGTTGTGAAACCAGCCTTTTTCGTCCGGGCGCAGTTCATCGAAATGAAGGCAGGCGGCGATGTCCGCGAGCGCAACCCCCTGCGCTGCGAAGCCGCCACGCTGGCGGCAAATCTCGAGAACGTTTCGGCGAATCCCGTCAGCGATGACTTCCAGTTCACGAATACGGCCGGCGAAATTCGATCTCATGTCGGCAGCTCTCAAAGCGGCCGGCCAGCCCTTCGCCGTCAAGTCCAGGCTCGGCAGCCTTATCCGTGGTGCCGCGTTCGACTGCCGCCCAAAACGGGGTGCCGGCTTCCGGGCCCTTCATGCCGAGAACAATCGTCCGAGCGGAGGTGGCTCCATGGGACATCGCCGAAGCGTGTCCCGGCGCCGCATTCCATGCGATTCCCTTCCTCATTCGTCATACCTCCTGTCCTGAACTGGAATGTGCGGGTCCAATCCGGAAATGACGTCCCATCAGCATGGCAACGTCATGGCGGCGCGCCTCCGTGCAGCTGCGGGTGACAGGCAGCGGATCCGTGTCTTCGCACCGCCGCAGAAGGGCTTGGCTGACGCTGACCGGCGTGGAATCACTGCGTTTGCAAAGATTGCCGCGATTGTGTTTTGAGGGTTCTTGCTTTTCTATGGAAGCACTGTGGAGCGAACAGGAACGGTTGAAGATGTCGAAACAAGATTCCGGGCTGAAATCCCAAGCCAGAATGGACAAACATGATCTGCGTTCACGAAAATGGTTTATGAACCCTGCCGATCCGGAAATGACCGCCATCTATCTGGAGCGCTACCTGAACTACGGGCTGACAAAGGAAGAGCTGCAGTCAGGCAAGCCGATCATCGGCGTCGCTCAGACAGGCAGTGATCTGTCGCCCTGCAATCGCCATCACCTCGAGCTGACCAAGCGGGTCCGTGACGGCGTCACGGCGGCCGGCGGCACCGTCTTCGAAATCCCGGTGCATCCAATTCAGGAAACCGGCAAGCGGCCGACCGCCATGCTCGACCGCAACCTTGCCTATCTTTCGCTTGTGGAGACCCTTTTTGGCTACCCAATCGATGGCGTCGTCCTGAATATCGGCTGCGACAAGACCACACCTGCGCTGCTGATGGCAGCCGCAACCGTGAATATCCCCGCCATCGCGCTTTCCGTCGGACCGATGCTCAACGGGTGGTTTAACGGAGAATTGGCGGGTTCGGGAACAATTGCCTGGAAGGCGCGGGAGCTTCGGGCCGCGGGACACATTGACGACGCGGGATTCGCGGACATGGTCGCCGAAACTGCCACATCCGTCGGCTATTGCAACACGATGGGGACGGCAACGACGATGAATTCGCTGGCGGAGGCTCTCGGCATGCAGCTGCCCGGCTCAGCATCAATCCCGGCGCCGTACCGGCAGCGCGGTCAGATGAGCTATCAGACCGGACAGCGAATTGTGGAAATGGTCTGGGAGGACATGCGCCCGGCAGATATCCTGACCCGGCAGGCATTCGAGAATGCCATTGTCGTCAATTCCGCCATCGGTGGCTCTACCAACGCTCCGATCCATCTTAACGCGATCGCGCGCCATCTCGGCATCGCTCTTGACAATGACGACTGGCATCAGCTGGGACATGGAGTGCCATTGCTCGTCAACCTGCAGCCAGCCGGCGAATATCTCGGTGAGGACTACCACCGCGCCGGCGGCGTGCCCGCCGTGGTTTCCGAGCTTCTCGACGCCAGTCTTCTGCCGCACCCGGACGCGCTGACGGCAAACGGACACAGCATCGGTGAAAACTGTTCGGGCCGCAGGACACAGCAACCCGAGGTGATCTGGTCGGCATCGGACCCAATTCTGGAGTCAGCGGGATTTATCAACCTGAAAGGAAATCTTTTCGACAGCGCCATCATGAAGACAAGCGTCATCAGCGATGGCTTCCGGACAAGATACCTGTCAAATCCTCAAGATCCGAACGCATTCGAAGGCCGTGCGGTTGTATTTGACGGCCCTGAGGACTTTCATGCGAGAATTGACGATCCGTCGGAAGACATTGACGAGAACTGCGTCCTGTTCATGCGCGGAGCAGGTCCGAAAGGCTATCCAGGCGGCGCCGAAGTCGTGAACATGCGGGCACCGGCCTATCTGTTGAAGAAAGGGATACAGGACCTTCCCTGCGTTGGTGACGGCAGGCAGTCCGGAACATCGGGCTCGCCTTCAATCCTGAACGCTTCGCCAGAGGCCGCGGAAAACGGCGGCCTGGCGCTACTGCGCGATGGCGACAGGGTCAGGATCGATTTGGGAAAATGCACCGCTGACATGCTTGTCGACGATTCCGAACTCGAGAGCCGGCGAAGGCAACTCACGGAATCCGGCGGATTCCCGATTCCCGAGAGCCAGACCCCCTGGCAGGAACTGTTTCGCGAGCGCGTGCAGCAATTTGCCGATGGAATGGTCTTGAAAGGCGCAACAGGTTTCCGAGATGTCGCGCGCAGAAGCCACCCCAGAGACAACCACTGATGCGCGAACCAAGGCTCGACTGAAGTTTGGGACTCAGGAAAACTGCATCCCGAAATTCATGGGCTGTCACCTGCTGGCGGGGAGAGAGCAAGTCCGGACAGGGCCCGAGCTCGCGCCGGAGGCGTGGTCCTCGAAGATCCGCTCGCATCCGGCATCCCTGAGCGCATCGAGCTGCAACTCCGGGTTCTGGTCGAGGGTCGAGACCCGGGCGTATCCTGCCAGCATGTTTTCACCTGTTCGGAAAAGGCCTGCGGGGCCGTTATATCCGGACACCGGATACGGAACGGGGTTTGTGAACAGGAATCAGTAATTCCAATTGTTCATGTCCTGACTTTCGGGGGTTTCGGTTTCGTTTCGGGTGCCGGCCATGCAACAGCCCCCGTACACAGGCTGGATCTACTGAAAGTCAGGACATGATGGAATAATTGGAATTACTGGCTCGAGGAGCACGGGGTTGACAACTTGTTTGCCGCTTGCCAGTTGTCCCTGCGAAACGCAAGCTTCGCTTGCCTTCATTCCGAGGCCCGCGCTCCGGCGCGGGCTTTCGTGCATCTGGAGCGGAGGATAACAGGTGACCTATATCGCATATCTCGACGAGTTCAGGCATATCGGCCCTTACATCGCCCGAATGCATCCCAGGCACAACGACAGCCCGGTATTCGGCCTCGCCGGTTTCGTCCTGCCCCTCGACGAGGTCAGAAATTTGCCACTTGGTTCTTCCAGCGAAAGTGCCAGTTGCTGGAATACGAAATCAGACAGTCCAGGAAGCGCCTCGCCTTGTGGGAGAAAAAGGGTTCGAGCCTTTACACCGCCAGGAACGTCTCGACCTATCCCGAACTCCGCAAGTTCACGAACCGCCTGTTCAGCAAGATCGCTGCACTCGACGGGTTCGTGTTCTATGTCGGGACCAAGAAAACTGCGCTTGTCGCCGACCACAATCCGAACCTGCTCTATCGGAGAGGGCTCAGAGAAGTCATCAAGCGGCTGAATGACTTCTGCGCCGAGGACTGCCCTCCAGCGACCAATTTCGTGTTGGCGCTCGACGAGCACGACCAACGCGAAGCGCTGATTACCGAAGCGTCACGCAGCATGTTTGGCGGACCGGATCCGCAGCGGCACCTTGTTGAACCCCCGTTCCAGTTCGAAAGCCATCGATACCAAACCTTGCAGGCTGCCGACTGGATTGCCGGCCTAATCGGCCACCTCGGCGCATATTGGAAGGGGAATTATATACGAGAATCCCGATTTTCCCCTGACGCAACCCCTGAGAGACTTGCAGTAGAATCCCAACCGCAGGGAGATTCGCATGGCACGGCAGGCACCCGGCAAGCACCGCAGGGAAGGCATCAGCCTCAAGCGGTTGATGAACATGTTCCTGCAGAGGAAGCCGCTCGCGAGTGGCTGGAATCGGAAATCCGGCCGGGCGGCCCCCATTGCCCGCATTGCGGGTCAGCCAACGTCCGGTGCGGCATCAGGCACAGGTCGATGACGCACCGTTGCCGGGATTGCCCGAACCGCCCGCAATTCGGCATGAAGACAGGCAACGTCATGCAGGGAACGAAGTTGGGCTGCCGGGATCGGGCCATCGCCATCCATCTCCTGACCACGAACCTCGAGGGTGTCTCCGGCATGAAGCTGCATCGCGATCTCGAGATCACGCGGAAGTCGGCCTGGCACCTGTTGCATCGGCGGCCTGGAGAAGAACAGGCACGAGGGCAGGAAACCGGATGCCGGGCGCGGTGGCGTCGGAAAGGCTGTCGTTGCAGGCGTGAAGGATCGTGAAACCGGCAAGGTTGCCGCGAAGGTGGTGCCGGACACCAGGGCGAAGACTCTGCAGGGCTTCGCGGAAGGTCGGACGGAGCCGGAGGCACGGGTCTGCACCGATGATGGCGGCGGATACGTCGGCATGGATCGGAGTCATGAGAGCGTGAACCACAGCGCCGGCGAGCATGTCCGGGACATGGCTCACACCAACGGGATCGAATCATTCCGGGCAACGCCGGAGCGGAGCCGCAAGGGAACATTCCACAAGTTCTCGAAGAAGCACCTGAACCGCTGCGCTCGGGAATTGGCCGGACGGCACGATGAGCGGGACAGTGACACGCCGGACATGATGGCCGGCGTCGTTTCCGGCATGGTCGGCAAGCGGCTGCGCCACAGGGGCCTGAAGGCCGGCAACGGCCTGGCGAGCGGAGCGAGGCCGTGACCGGCAAATTCATCAACATGGGCAGGAAAACACACGCGGAGAGAGCGGCGCTCGAACGCCTGGACGGCCGGAAGAAGTCCGACAGGAAGAAGCCCGAACCACGAAAACCAGGTGAAGAAGCGAAGGAGGCCCTTGATGACCGATCCCGAGGGGCGCCCGAGTGTCCGGGTGAAGCCGCACGGCTGCCAGCCGAGAGCGAATGAACTGAATGAACGAGTCCGGATCCGCAAGCAGGATGGCTCAACACCTGCGCCGGGGGAGATGGCGCGGGCCGCGCTCCGGCCCATGAATGTCGTGGAGGATTCCGACGCGTGATCGGGCAAATGGGATTCTCGTATATAATTCCCATTGGAAGGACCCCGGCAGCTTTCCCGAGAATGGGGTATTCCGGAATTACTTCCATGACCGACTTTACAACGTCAGCAGGCGAAGCGGAATCCGCGGCTGACGCCTCGCACTCCCATCCTCGCCATCCTTCAGCGCTCAGCGCCGCTTCGGCCACGGCGGCGAACAGCAGGCCGCGAGGGCGATTGCGGTGGTCATGACCTTTACCGGAATACCGACCAGTTCGGACGCGCGGTCCAGAGGCGCAAACGTGCAGGGCACGAGATGCCGGAGTGTCTGCTCAGGTACATCTCACCCCTCGGATGGGAGCACATCCTCCTCACCGGCTAATACAGGTGACCCGGAATGACGGTTTCAGGGGCTTAGCGTGCGCCGTGAGGGCCCTGACCCGACACAGGCACCGATTCCGCCAGCGGATGATGGCGCCGAACGTCGATCTCGTCGGCCCGCGCGCGCATCTGCGTCGCGTCGTGCCATGCCTGCATCCTGAGCAGAAGGTCCATGCCGAGGCCGAATGCCTTCTCGACCCGCATCGCCATTTCGGGCGACAGGGAGGCGTTGCCGTTCAGCAGGTCCGAAAGCGTCGCACGGCGCACGCCGGGAATCCGGGCCGCCGCCGAAACGCTCGACCCCAACTCCTCGAGGGCCTCGATCGGGATGAAGGCGCCGGGGTGCGGGGGAGTCATCCCCATCTTGATACCGCCGTCGGTCATCAGTGGTCGCCCTCCGGGTTCAGGCGCTCGATTGCGCCGTTGCGTTCCTCGAACGTGATCCGCCAGTTGCCCGACACGGATACGCTCCATTCGTTCCTGCGCTGCCTGATGCGGTCCGGCGGGAAATACCGGTAGAAGGTCGTGCGGCCGATCTCGACGCGCTAGTTGCCCGCAGCCAGCAGGGCCTTGATCTCAGCCATGTCCCTTTGCATCGCGGCAATGGACGCGCCATGTTCGGCAAGCGTTGCGTTCGTCTCGTATGCCTGAACGCCCAGCCAGACGAGGGCGGCGGCGATCACGCCGCCTGCCGCCTTCATCCAGCGCAGTTCGGTCCGGACCTCGGCACTGTCAGCCCGCAGATCCGCCAGATCTGCTTTCAGCTCCGCCAGATCTGCTTTCGTCGCGACACCGCCCGTCACTCCGGTCCGAACGGCATCGGTGATCGCCTCGGCCTGATCGGCGTCAAAGCCTCTGGCCTTGAGCTGGCGCGTCACCGCCAGGGTATCGAATGCCGCATCTACCATGCCGGGAAGGTAGCACCGCCTGCCCGCTGCTTCAACCGGCTTCAGGGCGAAGGCCGGACCTGAAGTCCCGCTCGGCGAACGCGGCCTGCGGGAGCCGGAGCTTCTTCCGGATCGCCGCAACGCCCGCGGCTTCGGGCGCGAACACGCCGGCCGCTCCGCTCGGCACCGGAAGCCTTCCGACAGCCCAGACCCCTCTTCACCAACGAGAGAAGCTCCTGCGAGCCTCCAGAACCGTCCCCGGACCTCTCCGACCCCCGGGCGCGTATCCCGAAGGCCGGACCATGCAACTCAACCCCATTCACGGCAGATACCCGGACCTTCCCATGTCTCGGAAGCTGAAACTGACGACCAAGCGGGCACCCTGCCCGCCGGGCGAGCGAAGCGGGCCCTCACGAACAACCCCTCGCGGCGCCGGCCGCTCATCATAGATCGATATTTGTTGGAGCATCGATCGGTTCCGGTTCACGCAGGCCACCCGATTTTCGCCGATTCGACACCGCTGGCGGTGCTGTCGGTTCATGCAGGGCGATCGTGCCGGAATCCGGCCGGCCGGCCGGGCAGTCGGATTCGTGATGCGGGAATGGTGGTCAGGCGCCCCTGGTGGTCGAATCCGGCCTGTGCGGGCGTTCCGGGGCCGGTTTGCCGGCATTTCCAGGATGCCGGGCACATCGGGGCCGCCGGCAGCGCCGGTTCAGGCCTCGCCGGGCCTTGCCTCCGTCGCGGCCCGGAGCAGGTCGAGCTGGGGGTCAGGCTCTGCCTTCTCTCGCTCCTGCGCCTGGCGGCGCCGGTCCTCGATCGCGGCCAGGGCCCTGCCCTGCTTCCGCTTCGCCCGCCCGGCCGCCTGCTCGGCCGGCTTGCGGAACTTCCGGCCGTAGCGGCCGAGCGACCGGCGCGAGGCCGCGAGGCCGACGCGGGACTGGACCTAGGGGCGGATCTCCTCCCAGAAATCGACCGCCTCGCGGCGGACCACCCGCATCACCTGCGTGGCCGAGATGCCGGCAATCCCGGCGACGACCCGGAACGTCGTGCCCGGGTGGCGATCGAGGATCTGCAGGATCAGCTGATCCCGGGCGCGGACCCTGAGCCGGCGGGACCTGCCCGAGAGCACGCCGCGTATCGCCTGCAGGGCCGGCTCGTGCAGGTAGAGCACGAAGGGCCCCAGCGACGTCCCGATCGGTCAGTGGCAGACCCAGATCGCCATTGGCGAGTGTTTGCCTGAAATACCTTCATAACCAGCTGTAGTGAAACACAAGGTAGTCGAGGAGGTCGGAGCCGGCCTCATCCTGTTCGATCGAAGATCAGATGCCGGACATCGGCGATGAAGCTCTCCGGTGTCGTCAGTTCGGGGCGGATATCCCGGGGGTAGTGCTTCCACGATCCTGCTGGCACGACCAGCCTGACGCCTGATTTCTTCATCTCCTGAAACTGATCTGCGGAAACTCCCTCCTGCAGCGTAAGGAGATGCTTGACCGGAATCCGTTCGGCTTCGTTCGGTATCTGCCGCCAGCGGTCCTTGCAGGTTGTTCTTGCGGCCAGCATTCGCAGGTGGTCGGCAGGGAAGTCGGCATCGCGGTAATGGCCTTGGGAGGGGAACGGGAAGTCGGGTTTCGTCCGGGTTCGGAATCTGCTCCATGCGAAAACTGTCCGTTTTCCTTCAGTCCCTCCTCGATGAAGATTTCGCGGGCATGCAGTCCAAGCGACCGGCCGGAACGTGCCTTGCGGTGCTGCAGGATGGACTGGGCGCGGTCAACGAATTCCCCGATGCCGGCAAATCATGCCTTGATGACCGGCATCTCGACCGCCTCCTCGACACCGAGAAATATCTCGTATTCGCATGCCCGGAGCCTGGTTGGCTGTCACGGGTCGAGGAAGCGTGATGGCCAATGTTCTCGATGCCATCGCCTCTGTGCTGAAGCGGCAGGGTCATATGTCCACCTGGAAGCTGCAGAAGCCGGTCCATTGCTGCCAGGCATGGTCGCTCGTGTGGAACGATGACGTTTTGTTTCCGGGGAGATCGAGGCATGGGCCAACGGGCCGGTGGTGCATGAACTCTACGAAGCGCATCGCCGCAAATTCCGAATCTCCTGCCTTCGCAGGGGCTGCCCGGATGTCCTGACCGATGTTCATCGGGAAATGGTGGACGCGGTGCCGGGGTTCTACGGGGACAAGTCCCCGCAATGGCCGAGCAATCCTACCCATTTGGAGGTGCCCCGGCAATTGGCCAGACGCGGCATTCCTGGCGGCATGCGCGGCAACACGATTATTCCGAAGGAATCCCTCGCCGAGCATTACGGAGCCATGGCCCGCAGGCCGGCATGACAGTCGCAGGCAGGTGTTCTTCTGCCAGTGGCAAGCAGCCTCGCACTGCCCAACCGGCAGTCCGACTTGCCATGATCGCGAGACGATCGTCCGGGCCTTCGGGATAGCAGACCTCGAGGGGATGCGGGCCTGACGCAGTGTGGCCACCAAGACATGGTGAGCCACAATCCTGCCGAAGCTCCGCGACTTCGAATCCATGGCCTGATCGGAACTCATGAGCGGCTCAACTGGGAGGGAGAGAAGCAACGACAGCCATATTGTGAAGGTCCGGGATCTTGCCGGAAATGCAAGGCAGCGTCTTGCCGAGATCGGGCAGGACGACGTGTCGGGGTTGTTTTCGCTCCGGTTGAGCGCGACCGAGCGCATCTACGGGATCCGTGACCGGAGGGCCTTGAAGCAGTTGGGCATGACCCGCATCACGGAAAGACGGCCAAGGCAGTCAGGCCCGTGCGCAAACGCTGAGGGATCATGACAGATACTCTCATGAGTCGTGCCGGCAAACGGACCGTCGATCCTGTATTGCACGACCTTGTTGCAGGAAGGATGCCTGTAATCTCCTTCACGAGATAGCCGTCACCCGGTTGCCTGCCTCTTGCTCGGATCCGGTGTCGACATCAACACCATCCGCGCCTGGCCCGGCCATGTCGGTCTTGAAACCGGCAACGTCCATGCCGAGATCGATCTCGAGATGAACGCCAGGGCCGGATATGCCAGTTCCGGAATTGTCGGGGCAGCGAGGCAGCCGTCTGCGGGACGCGGCCTTGGCGGCCGGGTGGCGGGCAGGGTTGGACTTGGCGATGCCTGGACGAGGTCGGATTCGGGGTTGGCACCGGGCGGGGCTGGTGGCGCCGTGTGTGTGGTCGTCGGCTCCGGTCAGTAGTCGGGGGTGATGGCGATGCCCTCGCGGCGTGAGCGGTCGCAGGCCAGGGCGATGGCGAGGGCGGCGCGGCCGTCATGTTCGGAGGGGGTCGCGGTGCGTCCCTCGGTGACGGCGGCGTGGAACTCGTCGAGGGCGATGGCGAAGGATGCATCGTAGCGCTCGAGGAAGAAATGCTTGAGCCGGGCCCGGGCGGCGGTGTGGTCGGCACTCCAGCGTATGAGCGGATCGTCGCGCTTGTTTGCGGTCTGGACCATGCCGCCGGTGCCGAAGATCTCGAGGCGCTGGTCGAAGCCGTAGGCGCAGGCGCGGGAATTGTTGATATGGGCCAGGGCGCCGGATGGCATGATGAGGGTGGTCATGGCCAGGTCGACATCGCCCTCGGCACCGATGCGCTCATCATGGACGCAGCTGCCGGCCGCCATGACCCGGTCGGGCCGCTCGCCGGCAATCCAGCACAGGAGATCGATATCGTGGATCTGGGCATCGAGGAAGTATCCGCCCGAGGAGCGGACATACTCGACTGGCGGCGGGGACGGCTCCCGGCTGGTGCTCATCAGCAGGTTGACCTTCCCCAGCTCGCCATCGGCAACGGCCTGCCGGACCGCGGCATTGTCCCGATCGAAGCGCCGGTTGAATCCGAGCATGAACGGCACCGGGTGGGATTTGAGCGTGGCCAGGCAGCTGTCGACACGCTCCAGGCTGTGGTCAAGCGGCTTTTCGCAGTAGATCGCCTTGCCGGCCCGGGCGGCGGCGGCGATGTAATCGACATGGGTGTTGGTCGGCGTGGCAATGACAACGGCATCGATGGCGCTTCCGAGTATCTCGTCGAGGTCTCCGGTCGGGCGGCCGCCATATTGCGCTGCTGCCGCCTCGGCGGATGGGAGGTTCGGGTTGAAGACCATCTCCAGGCTGAGGCCGGGATGAGCGCCGATCTTCGGCCCGTAGACCTCGGCCATGCGGCCGCTCCCCAGCAGCGCCACCCGGAGCGTCGGAATTTTCCTGTCAGCCATGTGCATCCTCCATGACCATCGCCGCGCCCTTCTCGCCAATCATGATGGTGGCGGCGTTGGTGTTGGCGGTGACAATCCGCGGCATGATCGAGGCATCGATCACCCGCAGGCCACCGATTCCATGCGTCCGCAGGCGAGAATCAACCACCGCCATCTCGTCCACCCCCATCTTGCAGGTTCCGACCGGGTGCAGCAAGGACAGGCCGGAGGCCCGGCAGTAGCCGATCAGCTCCTCGTCGCTGCGGACATCCTTCCCGGGTGAAATCTCATGGTCGACGCAATCGCTCATCGGCTGCGTGGCCGCAATCCTGCGGCCGAATTTGAGGCCGGCCAGGGCGGCGCTCCGGTCCGACTCCGCGACCAGGAAGTTGAACAGGATGGCGGGCTGGTCGGTGGGGTTCGGGCTCCGGATGCGGACGTGGCCCCTCGAATCCGGGCGCATGTGTTCGGCCAGGATCGTGAAGCCGGAGAATGGGCGGGGCTTGAGTTGCTCGTCGGTGCACCAGGCCATGAAGGTGACCATCATGTCCGGCCGGTCGATATCCTTGCCGGAGCGGATGAAGGTGTTGGAGTAGTTGCCGTTATCGGCAAAGGGCCCGGTCCGGAACATGAGGTAGCGCATCAGTTGCGCCGCTCCCTTGAGCTTGTTGTTGTAGAGGTCGTTCACCGTGGATTTCACCGTCGAGCGGTACTCCGACCCGATTCCGAAATGGTCCTGGAGGTTCTCGCCGACACCGGGCAGGTCATGCGCCACCTCGATGCCGTGTTCGTTGAGCAGTGCCCCGGGGCCAATTCCCGAGATCTGCAGCAATTGCGGCGAGTTGAAGGTCCCGGCGCAGAGGATCACCTCCCGCCTGGCACGGGAAGCATGCCGTCCGGCCGGTCCGGTCCATTCAACGCCCGATGCCTGCCGGCCATCGAGCATGATGCGCAGGACCATGGCATGGAGCCGCAGATCGATGCGACGCATCGCCTGCCCGCGCAGGTAGCCGGAGGCGGTACTCCAGCGGCGGCCCTTGCGGGTGGTTGTCTGGACGTAGCCGGTGCCTTCCTGCCTGGCGCCGTTGAAATCATTGTTGCGGGGAACGCCAAGGGCTTCCGACGCCGCGTGGAATGCCTCTCCGAGGCTGTGCGATGTCCTGAGGTCGGAGACCGACACCGGCCCGCCCTCTCCGTGATACGCATCGGCGCCGCGCTCCTGGTCCTCGCATTTCCTGAACACCGGCAGCACGTCTTCCCAGCCCCAGCCGGTGCAGCCGGCCCGCTTCCAGCCATCGAAATCCTCGGGCTGGCCGCGCATGTAGATCATGCCGTTGATGGCCCCGGTGCCGCCCAGCACCCTGCCGCGCGGCTGGAAGAGCCGCCTCCCGTTCAGCTGCGGCTCCGGCTCGCTCTCGTAGCACCAGTTCACGGCCGGATTTGCATACAGCGTCGAATAGCCGAGCGGGATATGGATAAACGGGTTGCGGTCCCTCCCGCCGGCCTCAAGCAACAAAACGGAATGACCGGCCTCTCCCAGCCGACCGGCGACTGCACAGCCTGCCGAACCAGCTCCGATAACCACGTAGTCATGCTCGGTCCTGTGCATTCACTCCTTCCGGTCGTGCAAACCGCAACCCGCTGTCCGAAAAGTTGTCATAGAGTTCGGGCCGACAAGAACACGGAATTCATCAGATTTGGATATTTCACCTTGGAGATGCCATAATGCCCGGATGGTGGCGCGGCTGGCAGGGCCCGAACTGGCCGTCGTCATGCGGCATTCAAGGCCGAGGCGGGATGAAGGAGTGCTCGATGACCCGCGAGGAGATGGTTCGCATCCTGAAATTCATCGATGACATCCGCCTGCTGTCGGGGGAGCGGACACGGCTGTCGACGATCGACCCGCGCTGGAACATCATCTCCTACGCGATGCGCCGGCATCTGGAAGGGAGGTTGCTGACCGTCACCTCGCTCGCCTCGGCTTCGGGCGTGCCCTACGGAACGGCAATGCGGCGAATTGCCGACCTGATTGACCAGGGCTTCCTGGTCAAGCGCATTCGCTCCTGGTCCGGCAAGTCATACTCCCTGCATCCGACACGCAAGCTGATCACCGAGTTCGAGTCGTTTGCCATGCAGCTGAAGGCGATGGTCGGATCGACTTTCGGCTACAGCGATGGCGATGGCAGCATGAGCGATTTCTACTTCGGCGGCTATTACATGGCCTCGCGGATATTGCCCTATCCCAACGCCATGCGCTCCGGCCCCGGTTTCGATCGCCGGGTGTGCATCCTGTGCTCGGAGGATCCGACATTCAGGACTCTCGGCAGGAACTCGTCGATCCTGAACGAGCTGTGCGGGACCAATATCGAGGTCACCAACCTGTCCCTGGACGATCTGCATGCCGAAATCATGGTCAATGCCGGGAGGAAGAAATCCAGGTTCGACATCGTGGCGGTCGATTTGCCCTGGGTCGGCCAGCTGGCCGAACAGGAGATCGTGCAACCCCTCGACGACATCATCGCCAGGACCCGCTACAACTCGTCGGATTTCCACAATGCCGCATGGCTCGGTTCTTCCTGGCGGGGCCGGCAATACGGCCTTCCGATCCAGCCGACCGTCGAGGTGCTCCTGTGCCGGGAGGACATATTCGCCAAGGCAGGTCTCGGTATCCCGGAGACGACCGACGATGTCCTGTTTGCCGCCCGCATGCTCCATGGCTCGGCATTCGACCTCTCGGGGATTGTCATGAATTTCGGCCGCGGGACACCGCTGGCCCATACATTCATCCAGACCCTCGCCGATTTCGGCCAGCCGGTCATCGATTTGCGGCCGGTCGGCGACGAGTTCGACGTCGGCGAACTGGAGGGGAGGAATTTCAGGCCCATGCTGGATACCGACGCCGCACGGCAGACCTGCAATTTCCTGCTGGAGTTGCTGCAATATGCGCATCCGGACAGCCTCAAATGCGACTGGGACCGGCGAATTCGCATATTCAGCGAAGGTCATGCAGCGATGAGTTATGGCTGGAGCATCCGGGCGGCGGCCTTCGAGAGCAACCGGTCCTCGCCGGCCTTCGGCAACGTGGCCTTCGTGACCCACCCGGCGGCGGCGGGAAAGCGGCGCGTGTCGCCGATCGGCGGATTCTCGCTGGCCATACCAGGCGGGCTGCCGGAGCGGCGGGTGCAGATTGCCTGGAAGGTGATGGAATACCTCACCCGCCCTGAACTCATGAAATGGTATGTCCAGAACGGCAACCTCACCAGCCCTCGATTCTCGACCAGCGCCGATCCGGAGGTGCAGGCCTCGAGCGGGCTGATCGGCAAGATCGACCGGATGGAGCGTCGCGGCGAGGTGCAGCTCTGGCCACGCCCGCCGGTTCCCGAATTCAGCGACATGCTCGGCATTATCGGCACCGTGATGCATGACATGCTCCGGGGCCAAATCTCCGTCTCCGGGGCCCTGGCAACTGCGCAGGGGCGAATCGACAGCCTGATGCGTGAGCATGGCCGCTACTGACCTCCATCGATGCGTGGATGCAGCGCCGGATGGATTGATGCCGGTTGCCCCGGGCGAGCCGGCTCGCTGCCGGGCCGGCACTGATTCATTTTGGATATCTTCCCACTCGCAAGGTGATCATCCGAATCTGTAGACTGCCGTCATCGACTGACAGGCGCGTCCGGCTTCGGACCGGTCCGGCGAGGAGTGGAATGCGCTGGGTAGATCCCTGGAGGAGGAGTCACCATGATTTTCAGGAAATTGACCAGGACCGCCGCTGCAGCGGCAACGGTCGCCGGGGCCATGATGGCCACTTCCGGCGGCGCCCAGGATGTCAGCATGACATTCATCGTCAAGGACATGACCAACCCCTATTACTGGCGGATGGGTGAAGGAGCGGTGAGGGCGGCCGAAGAGCTGGGCATCGAACTCTCCTATGTCTCGGCCGAGTTCAACGGTGATATCGAGGGCCAGATAGCGGTCTTCGAAACCGAAATGATCAAGGGCCATGATGCCATCGTGCTGGTTCCGATGAACGGGACCGCGCTCATCCCCAAGATCATGGAGGCGAATTCCGCCGGAATTCCCGTGATCACCGCCGACACACGGGTTGACGACGGGCCGGCCGAGGTCGAGACCTTCGTCGGCCTGGACGAGCAAAGCTCCTTCGCCGGCATGGCGGAGTGGGTGGTCGACCAGCTCGGCGGCAATGGCAAGGTGGCGATTCTCGAAGGCTTCCGCGGCAGTTCGACCGCCGAGCTTCGCCTGAAGGGGATGATGGAAGTGTTCGATGCCAATGACGGCATCGAGGTTGTTGCGTCCATCGCCGCCGACTGGGACACCGAAAAGGGCCTCAAGGCCTCCGAGGACATCCTGCAGGCACATCCGGATGTCGATGCCATCATCGGGTCGAATGACCTGATGGCGCTCGGAGCCGTCCAGGCGGTAAAGGGAGCCGGAAAGCTTGACGACATCATCATCGTTGGCGACGACGCAATTCCGTCGGCGCTGGCGGCCTTGCGCTCCGGCGAGCTGAACGCCACCATTGACGGCAATACCGATCTTGTAGGGTATGAGGCAATCATGGCCGCGTACCGGCATGTCACACAGGGCGAGGATCTGGATGGCTGGATCGTCGTCGAATCATCGATCATGACTGCCGAGGATGTAACCGAGGAGTATCTGAACGGTCGTGGTATCGAGCTCGAGTAACCAGTCTTGCAGGACCCGGATGCCGGCCAATCTCGACATTGGCCGGCATTTATTTTAGCGCGTAGACCATGAACAAGGCTGCGCCACTGGTCGAAATGCGCAGCATCTCCAAGCATTTTGGAGGTGTCCGAGCGCTGACGGATGTCCATCTCGATTTGTTCCCCGGGGAAGTCCTGGGGGTTCTCGGGCATAATGGTGCCGGGAAATCCACGCTCATCAAGATCCTGGCGGGCGCCGAGAGCGCGAATGACGGATCCATCTTCGTCGGTGGCCAGGAGGTGACCATCGCCGACCCCAACGACGCGCGCCGATTTGGCATCGAGACCATCTACCAGGAGTTGGCCCTGTGCGGGAATCTGGATGCGCCGGCCAATCTGTTCATGGGGCGGGAGTTGCACAAATGGGGATTTCTGCGCCAGCGGGCCATGAAGGAGGAGGCCGAACAGGCGCTCAGCCGACTGAATATCCGCATTCCTTCCCCGGAATCGGAGGTCCGGCTGATGTCGGGGGGTCAGCGACAATGCATTTCAATCTCCAGGGCCGTCCATTTCGACACCAGGATCCTGATCATGGACGAGCCGACGGCGGCGCTCGGAATGGAGGAAAGCAGGAAGGTCATGGATCTGATCGAGGAGCTCAAGAGCCAGGGTCTCGGCATCATCTGGATCAGCCACGACATCCACGAGGTGTACAACTTCACCGACCGCATCACCATTCTCAGCGGCGGTCGAAACGTCATTACCGCCGATACGAGGAAGTTCCTGCAGGACGAGATCGTGTCGATGATCATTTCCGGCCGCCCGATCGAGGGATCGATGCCGGAAGGAAGCAGCCATGCTCCGGCTTGAAGGGCTGAAATCCCGGTCGCTGCTGTGGATCGTCCTCGTGGCCGTGTTGATGATGGCGATCCTGTCGCTGTCCTCACCCTATTTCATGACCCTCGGCAACATGACCAACCTGATGAAACAGGTCTCGATCGTGGCCATCCTCGCCGCCGGCCAGGCCGTGGTCATCATTTCCGGCGGAATCGACCTGTCCGTTGGTTCGATCCTTGCCCTCAGCGCGGTCACCATCGGCTGGCTGATCGAAAACGGGGTCGATCCCCGCATTGCCGCCATCGCCGGCCTGGCGATGGGAACATTTGCCGGCTGGATCAACGGCATGGTCATCACCAGGGGCAGGATACCGCCCTTCATCGCAACTCTCGGCATGCTGGGAATTGCCCGCGGCATGGCCTTGGTGATCACCAAGGGTGTATCCTACCAGGTGCTCGAGCCGCTGTTTCTTTTCATCGGCAACAGCAAGATCGCCGGGCTGCCGGTGCCGCTCTACTTCGTCGTTGTCGTGTTTGCCGCCGTCATGATCATGATGCACATGACCGTGTTCGGTCGCCATGTCTATGCCATAGGCGGTGACGAGAAGGTGGCGAGGCTGGAAGGAATTCCGGTCGATCGACAGAAGGTCAAGATCTACACGCTCAGCGGTTTTCTTGCCGCGGTGGCGGCCATCGTCCTGGTTGGCCGCCTGGCGGCAACTCCCCCCAGCGTCGCCCAGGGCATCGAATTGCAGGCCATCGCCGCGGTGATCATCGGCGGGGTCAGTTTCGTCGGCGGGCGCGGGATCGTGATCACGGCACTGGTTGGCGCCTTCATCATGGCCATGATTACCAATGGCCTCAACATTCTCGGTATTTCATCCTTCTACCAGCAGGTACTCATCGGCATCGTCATCATTGTCGCGGTCTGGCTGGACAATCTGAAATCATCGACGCGGTAGTTTGCCATGACCACTTCCGGAACGAAACGCAGCGTCGGCATCGGCCTGGTCGGGTCCGGCTTCATGGGACGCTGCCATGCCAATGCATTCACCGCCGCCTCCGGCATATTCGATCTTCCAGTCCAGCCGAGAAAGGTGATGCTGGCCGATGCCGGCGAGGAGCTTGCCGGCAGGATGGCGCATGCGCTGGGGTTCGAGCGGGCAACAGCGGATTGGAGGGTGCTGGTCGAGGATGAGGCAATCGATATCATCGCCATTACCGCCCCCAATGCGCTTCACGAACCGATTGCGCTGGCGGCAATCGATGCGGGCAAGACCATCTATTGCGAGAAACCACTCTCGACCACGGTGAACTCGGCGGTCCGGATGACCGAAGCGGCCGAGTCTGCCGGCATCATCACCAGCGTCGGATTCAATTTTCTCAGGAACCCGGTGATCCGGTTTGCAAGGGAACTCCTGAAAGGCGGCGATATCGGGGACGTGACCGGGTTTCGGGGTCGCCATGCCGAAAACTACATGGCCAGCCCGGATGTGCCTCATTCATTTCGCACCGACAGCGCCGGTGGCGGTGCCCTGGCCGATATCGGCAGCCACATCATTTCGCTGGCCCGCCACTTGCTGGGACCGGTGACCGAGGTGTCCGGTGACTGCCGGACGATCCATGCCCACCGCCCCGTGACCGCCGGCAGTGATGAATGGCGGCCTGTCGAGGTCGATGACATGACTCACGCATTGCTGCGGTTTGACTGCGGCGTGTCGGGAAGCATCGAGGCCAACTGGGCAGCAACCGGTCGAACCATGGATCTGTCATTCGAGATCACCGGGACCAGGGGAGCGCTTCACTTCACCCAGGAGCGGATGAACGAGTTGCATCTCTACCGGCGGGACGGGCCGGACTCCGGCTTCACCCGCATCGAGGCCGGGCCGGAGCACCCGCCCTACGGGCAATTCTGCCCGGCGCCGGGCCACCAGTTGGGCTTCAACGACCTCAAGGTGATCGAGGTGGCGGAATTGCTGAGCGCCCACGCAACGGGCAAACCCTGCAGCCCGGACTTCCGCGAGGCGTTGGAGGTCCAGCGGGTCGTCGAAGCAATCGCCCGATCGGCCAGTACCCGAAAGTGGCAGCCAGTCGAGTAACGGCAGGACCAATCCGTCCAGCCCCGGAACCCGGCGCCACTACAATTGCCTCCCTCATGGCCTGTGCAGGGGATCAAATACTGTCTGACGACCCAGTCACCCCGGCCGGGATGTGCGTTGATCGCCGGTCTGCTTGCCGAGATTGCGGCAGTCAAGAGTCCCGATCTCATGAAAATCCGGCGGCGGATAAGTCCATGCAATCCACCCCGCTGTCAGTCGACCTACTGTGGGAGACAGCAATCAGGAGCCTCCTTATCGTGCCTTGCTGCCGTCGTTCGTGCCTATAGCCCTGAGAAAATTCCGTACCTCGTTGAAGGCACCGTGCTGAACATTCACCACACCCTGCTTCGCCGCTACACCTACGGAGTGATGGGCATTCGGTGTAACCGCCAAGAACGCAAACGTGCGTGCCTTGTCCTTCTGGTAGATTGATTTCGTCGCCGACTTCTCCACGCAAACAAAAAAATCGCTGATGCAGTTGTCGATTTCGGTGTCGGCAAAAGTGCGATTTACCAAAGTCTCCAGCATGCCGGGCTGCCCGTTACCCGGCAAAATCAGAATGCCGACCCGGGGATGGCCATCTACGACATTCACGCCTGCTTGCGTAGGTATCGGCAAGCCCGCACTCTCCAGAGATGACTGAACACTCTGGACCGCCCCCACCTCCGAATTCTCTGCATCACGTACGAGGCCGACGCTTTGCACATCACTGAAGTCCGGCATTTTCACCAATGCCGACAGGAAATTGCGCAAGTCGCCAATCCCTCCGAAATTCATGACCTGAACATCATCCGCTATGTCAATCTGGCTCAGAAACGCTTCAAAGAAGTTCCTCTGATCGTTACCTTCAACGAGAAGGAGTTTGTCTTTCGAAATAGCCGTTGGTTTGTGCATCGTCACCGAACCTCGAGGCCAAATGAAACCGCTGCCTCCAATTCGGTCCGATCATAACTGACCAACCCTATTTCTCGTTCAGTGATTTCAAGCCGGTGAATACGGAAGTGGTCCCCTTCAAGGGAATTGTGGGCGGCCTCAAGGCATTCAAAGCTGTGTGTGGAGGCAATAATCTGCGTGTTGAATTCAGCGGCCGCTGTTGACACCGCTTGCCAGACCTTCGCGAGTACAGAATGATGAAGCCCGTTTTCGATTTCGTCGACCAGCACGACACCATCCGGTGCCGCGGAGATCGCAAGGATGAGGCGGGCGACCCTTGTCATGCCTTCGCCCATCACGTTCAGAGGAATGAGCTCCCCAAGGCCGACATCGCCCCAGATCATCGGGATGCCTGCGGCGGAGTTGTCTTCCACGCTGATTAGCCGAGGTTCCACAATTCGAAGAGCCTCGGCAAGCAGATGTCCCTGCTTTTTCCTCCTTAGCTCACCGAGTCGTTGAGCATCCTCGTTGGAATTGCCGACGCGTGAAGTCAAGATTATCGCCTTGAACCGAGTAGGCGAAGCCGGTTGTTCGATATGAAACCCGTCTCCAGTAGCACGGATTCTTCCTTTGACCGGTGATTGCGCCCCTGCGCGATACGAAAACCCGAGCCCGGAAGTGTTTTGCAATTCAGGCATTGTCAGCCGAACGGTGTCTTCAGCTGGCAAGTTCAAGATACCCGGCTGTTCAAGTGCGAATTTCAGAACCAGTAATCCGAGAGGCTCGTGGTCGGAGGAGATTTCCACTTCCCTTGAAGTATCGAATCCATTGAACATTGCCTTCCAAAACGTCTCGGACACCATACCGGGGGCCACATTATCGGCCATGCGGATCACGTTTTGATTGAGTGCAAATTGTGGGTTTCCGGCCGCTGACAAGAGAAACAGCGCTTCAAGCAACGACGTCTTGCCAGCGTTATTCTGTCCAATCAGGAGATTTATCCTGCTTAGTGGATCAATCTCGAGGGTCGAGAATGCTCGAAAATTCCGAATTCTTAGAGACCGTAGCATCCTGTTTCATCCTTGGTTGGTGCCTGAGAAGTTGCGCAATAGCACTCCCTTGGCTTAACAGGCCTGACATTCACAGTTCATGTTCGACAGGTCCATGGTTGCTTCCGAGACGCACGGGCCCACTATTCGTGCACGCGACGTGTTCCCTGACCACTATTGAACTGCCAACTCCGTTTCCACACCCCTTCCACGCTCCAATGAGTATGAACCTGCGGGATACGGCAACCACGTTTCTATCTCTTTCAGGGCCCCTTGGTCTACCGGAATGACGGCATGATGATCGGGGTATTCTGGTCGAGCCTGACTCGGGTCGATACTGTAGGCGGGTAAGGTAGCTGGCCTTCACCCTTCCTCCATTCGCTGTTCCCTGTCCAGATGAGCGCCCGTCGGTGCCATCCGGTTTCAGCCGTTGAAATTCGGACACCTCGGCGGGGCATGTGTCCACGTCAAGTTCGGGTGCCATTCACGGCCCCTGGCGCCAAATGCAGGGCCGGCAATCGGCAGACACCCTGCCCGACCCCAGGTCCTCGCATTTGTCGACCCGTCCCCGATCTTCACAATCGACCCTCGCCAGGGCAGCCGTCGTATCGAGGCTGGCCAGCCTCTCCCGTGTCCTCCGCTTTTGTCCGGCCCAGCTGCATCGCCGAGCACTCCTGCGGGTCCGACACGGCAGCCGGGGGATTACCGGAGCGCCAGGAGAATGTCCGGGTCGGCAAGAAGCTCCCGGTAACGTGTCATGAATGCTGCGGCGTCGGCGCCATTGATGACACGGTGGTCATAGGACAGATCGAGCGGCGCCACGGGCCTGGGAACGAATTCCCTTCCATCCCAATGCGGGCGGATTTCGGTGCGGCTGATGCCGAGAATGGCCAGTTCCGGCGGGTTGACGATCGGCGTGAATGACCTGCCGCCGGTTCTGCCGAGCGACGAAATGGTCATCGATGCGCCGCCCATTTCCTCCGGCCGGATGCGGCGTTTCCGGGCCCGTTCGGCCAGGTCGGCAAGCTCCGCCGCGATGTCCTGGAGCCGCTTCTGATCGGCGTTGCGGATGACCGGCACCACGAGGCCCCTCGGTGTGGAGGCGGCAATGCCGATATGGACATAGCCCTTCAGGACCAGCTCCCTGCCATCGGCGGCGAGCGAGGCGTTGAAGGTCGGATACTCCTTCAGGCACCTGGCAAGCACCGCGACATGGAATGCAAGGGCGGTGATGCGCACCCCCTCGGCCTTCAGCCGGGCCCGGGTGGCCTCGATCCTTGTCACGTCGGCATGATCGTGGTGGGTCACCGCCGGGATCAATTGCCGGGCGACGGTCAGTCGGCCCTGGGCGAGGCGGGCGGGCCGGTCAAGTGTCGTGCTGGTCACCGGACCCCACTGCGAGTGATCGACATCCCAGTCGGTTTGCCTGGGTGGGACGGGCGGCGCGCCAGTGATGATGTCCTCGCGCCCGATGGTCTGGCGACCCAGCCTCTCGGCGAGCATATCCGGATCGATGCCGCTCTCCCGCGCCAGCCGGCGCACCGAGGGACTGGCCACGGCGCGCATCAGCGGTGCTCCCTGGCCCGGCGGCGGCGCCCGGAGCGAGGTGTGCAGGCGGCTGACATCTTGCACATCGGCCGGTACCTCACAGCAATTGCCGTATCGGGTCCTCGACCCGGGCGGCCACCGCGTCGAGCAATGCAATTGCATCCGGCAATGGCAGGACTTCCCCATCGAAGGTGAGGGTGAGGACAAGGACGGCGCCGTCACGCCCGACGCCGAGCGTCACCCCGTTCCGTGCCAGGCGACAGGAAGTGAGCCGGGTCTCGCCGAGATCGATCAGTGTCAGCGCCGGAACTCCCGCCACCCCCCTGCCGGCCTGGTCGGGATTGGCAAGCACCGCTTCGCTGCCATCGATGTCGAGGAGCGCCACCGACACCTCGCCGGCGGCGAAGCGGGCCCGCCAGGCGCTGGCGGCAAAGGCGGCCAGGAGGTGGGTGCGGCTGGTGGTGGAGGATCGCGCCAGCAATGCGTTGAAGGCATCGCCATCCACCCGCGCCTCGAGTGCCGACTGGCGGGAGGTGGCCATTGCCGGCAAGTCTGCCTCATGTATCGGCTCCTGCACCCCCCGATCGCGCAAGGCGGCCAGGTCGATCCCGCGCCGGGCGGCAAGTCGCCGTGCCTTCGGCGAGGCCAGCACCCTGGCGGTGTGTCCCCGGCCTTGCTCCTGCGCCGGGACTGCAATGGTGGGCTCGGAGGGGGCCTCGGTCGGCCGGTGTGTTCCTGGCCCGGGATCGGTGTCCCGGTTTTCGGCCCGGGCCGGGACGTCGCCTTCCTTCTCCACGATCACGGCAATCACCTCGCCAACCGGGATCTCTTCACCGACAGCGGCGCGGATCTCGGCGAGGTATCCGGCCTTGCCGGCCTCGATTTCCATTGCCGCCTTGTCGGTCTCGACCTCGTAGAGGATATCCCCCTCCTCCACCCGATCGCCGATCCGGGCTCGCCAGGCCAGGATGGCGGCGCGCTCCTGGTTCATTCCCAGCTGCGGCATTCTCACTTCAGAGGTCATGGAACATCTCTCCTGCCACGATCCTGCGTGCGGCATCGGTCACCCCTTCGGCGGTCGGCACGGTCAGATCCTCGAGCGCCGGGCTGAAGGGGACCGGCACATCCATCGCACCCATGCGGATCACCGGCGCGTCGAGGTGGTAGAAGGCCTTCTCGGAGATGCGCGAGGCGATCTCGGCCGTCACGCCGTAGCTCTGGTGGCCCTCATCGACGACGATGGCGCGGCCGGTCTTCCGGACCGAGTTCAGGATCAATTGCTCATCGAGCGGCACGACGGTGCGCGGATCGACGATTTCGGCGCTTGTGCCCTCGCCGGCCAGGATATCGGCCGCCGCCTCGCAGACCTGCCGCATGGACGAGGTGCCGACCAGCGTCACATCCGAGCCCTCACGCAGGATTTTCGCCTCGCCGAAGGGGAGCAGGTATTCCGCCTCCGGCACCGGCGCCTTGTCCTGGTACATCAGCTTGTCCTCGAGGATCACCACCGGGTTGTCGTCGCGGATCGCGGTCTTCAGCAGACCCTTGGCCTCGTAGGCGCTCGATGGCAGCGCCACCTTCAGCCCGGGAATGTGGGCCAGGAGCGCATGCAGCGACTGCGAGTGCTGGGCTGCCGACCGGCGGGTGGCGCCGAGATTTGTCCTGACCACCAGCGGCACCGTCAGCTTGCCACCCGACATGTAATGGATCTTGGCGGCCTGGTTGCAAAGCTGGTCCATGACCAGGAACAGGAAATCCCCGAACATGATATCGACGATCGGCCGCGCCCCGGTCATCGCCGCCCCGACGGCAATGCCCAGGAAGCCGGGCTCGGAGATCGGGGTGTCGATGACCCGCTCGGTCCCGAATTCCTCGACCAGCCCCGATGTCACCTTGAAGGGCGTGCCGGCCTCGGCCACGTCCTCGCCGATCAGGAACACGCTGTCGTCGCGCCGCATCTCCTCGGCCATGGCCTCCCTGACGGCCTGGGAAAGGGTGATGCTGCGCATCAGGACGCACCGGCATGGACATGCATGCCGACCTCGGAGCCGTCGGGATAGGGTGCAGCGAGTGCATACTCGACCGCCGCCTCCGCCTCCGCCCGGATGGCCTGGCGCATCGTCGCCAGTTCGTCTTCGCCGGCCACGCCCTGGCTGGCCAGCCAGGCCCCGAACAGGCTGATCGGGTCCCGGTCCTCTCTCCAGCCCTGCTCTTCCTCCCGTGACCGGTAGTAGCTGCGGTTGATGTCGCCGACATGGTGGCCGTGGTGGCGATAGGTCTCCAGCTCGATGAAGAACGGACCCTCGCCCTGCCGGCATCGGTCGACGAGCCCGGTTGCCAGCTTGTTGACCGCCAGCACGTCCTGGCCGTCGACCCGGTGGGCCTCGATCCCGAACGCCTCCGCCCGGCCGGTGATGGAGCCGGCGGCGATCTCGACGGTCCTCGTATATTCCGAATAGCCGTTGTTTTCGCAGGCATAGATGACCGGCAGGCTCCACAGTGCCGCCATGTTCATCACCTCGTACATCAGCCCCTGGGCGGTGGCACCATCGCCGAAGAAACAGACGGTGACATCGTCTGATCCCTGGAGCTTCGCCCTGAGTGCCGAGCCGGTGGCGATGCCCATGGAGCCGCCTACGATGGCGTTGGCGCCGAGATTGCCAAGCGACTGATCGGCGATGTGCATGGAGCCGCCCTTTCCGCGGCAATATCCCTCCTCCTTGCCGAGCAACTCGCAGAACATCGGCCTGAACTCGGCGCCCTTGGCCACGCAATGGCCGTGGCCGCGATGGGTCGAGGTGATCTTGTCGGTCGGCCGCAGCGCTTCGCAGATTCCCACCGCCACCGCCTCCTCCCCCGAATACATGTGTGTAAGCCCCGGCATCCGTGCATCGAGATACAGCTGGTTGGCACAATCCTCGAAACTGCGGATCCTCGCCATCTGCCGGTAGAAGCGCAGATAGTCTTCGGAATTCTGCCTCGGTTGCGTCGTCATGTCTTCCTCCCGGGCGGCGGCCGGTATCGGTCAATACCTGTTGGCAATCGGCAACTCCTCGGCCGGGAACAGCGAGATGACCTCGCAACCGGTATCGGTCACCACCACCTCCTCCTCGATCCGGGCAGCCGAGTAGCCATCGGCGGCCGGGCAGTAGGTCTCCAGCGCGAACACCATGCCGGTGCGGATCTCCATCGGGTTCTCCAGGCTGACGGCGCGGCTGATGATCGGGCGCTCGTGCAGGGCCAGCCCCAGCCCGTGGCCGAACTGCAGGCCGAAGGCGGCAAGCTCGTCGGAAAAGCCGTATTCCTCGGCGGGTGGCCACAGGCCGGCAACCCTGTCGGTGGTGACCCCCGGCCGGATGGCATTGATGGCGGCATCCAGCCATTCCCGCGCTTTCGTGTAGGCATCGTGCTGGGCCGGGGTGGCGCGGCCGATATTGAAGGTGCGGTAATAGCAGGTCCGGTAGCCCTGGTAGCTTTGCAGGATATCGAAGAAGGCCTGGTCACCGGGACGGAAATAGCGGTCGGTGAAATTGTGCGGGTGCGGGTTGCAGCGCTCGCCGGAGATGGCATTGATCGCCTCGACATCGTCCGAGCCCATCTCGTAGAGCATCTTGTTCGACAGGGCGACGATATCGGCCTCGCGAATGCCCGGCTTCAGCTCCTCGTAGATCATGTGGTAGACGCCATCGACCATGCTGGCCGCCTGGGTCAGCAGCTGGATTTCGTCCCAGTTCTTGATCTCCCGGGCCGAGAGCATGATCTGCTGCCCGTCAACCACCGTCAACCCGGCCTCCTGCAGGGCATGGAACATCGCCGTTTCCGCATAGTCGAGCCCGACCGGCATGTCCTGCATTCCGGCCTGCCTGACCAGCCCGGCGATCTCCTCGGCATACCTCTTCATCAGCCCGAAGGATGGCGGGATGGTGCCGCGCATGCCGACCACGCCGGCCCGGCAGTGATCGGGCATGAGCCAGTCGGAATACCGCTTGTGATGCACGGCCGCCGAACCGAAATCCCACACATAGGGGGCATCATCGCCGGTCAGCAGGCAGAACCGACACATCTTGTCCCGCTCCCACTCGCCGATCTTGGTGCCCGAGACGTAGCGGATGTTGTTGACATCGAACAGGAGCAGCGTGCCGCACTCCGATGCCCTCAGAGCGCCCCGGGTCCGGCCCAGGCGATAGCGGCGCAGCCGGTCATGGTCGACCCGCCGCTCGAAATCCACCGATGTATGTCCCCAGGCCGGCAGGCGGCCTTCCCAGTTCCAGTGTGGCTCGAGATCGGCCGGTGTCAGGATGTTCGGCATCAATGCGTTCATCTTTGTCTCCCTTCAATGCATCCCGGGAAGCGGGTGCTCATTCAGTAACGGCCGCGCGAGCGCATCAGCCGGTCGGCCCGTCTCTGGGCATTCGCCAACGCCTGGCTGACCGACAGCGCCCCCTGCAGCATGTCATGCATCTCGCAGCCGATGATCGAGATCAGTTCGGTGATCTCGGGAACCGGCGGGCGCGGCCAGTATTGCAGCATTCCCGTGCGCGCCATGCCGTCGACGATGGTCATGACCGGGGAGATGCGGCGGATCTCCGGGTCCATGCTGACGCTGTATCGCGGGCTCACCAGGGAGCCATTCTCGATGTAGAGCTTGATCGATTCCGGGGAAATGAATGCATTCAGTGCCGTCCAGATCGGATCGATCCGGTCCGCCTCCAAATTCGAGGGTATGGCCAGCGCATAGCCGCCTACCGGTGCGATGGGCTTGCCCCCCGGCCCATAGGGGTGCGGCAGGATCTCGGTGGTCCCGCAGGCAGGCGATTCCGGGTTCAGCTCGAAAAGCGGTGCCAGCAGCGTGGCGTTGTAGGCCATGGCGGCATGGCCGCCAGCATAGGCCTTTGCCCGCTCGTACCAGGACATCGACAGCACCGATACCGGCGAATAGTTGACCAGCTCGCGCAGGTATTCGGCAGTCTGCAGCGCTTCCTCGCTGTCCAGCATCGGGCGATAGTGCTCGCCCTCGACCCATTCGGCGTCGAAATCGTCGTCCCGCTGCCTGAGATTCAGCACCGGCCGGCCCATGGCCCCCATGACAAACATGAAACTGTGCCCCAGCGGCGTGCCGCGGGCGGCATTCCAGGCGATGCCGGCCCTTCCGGCGGACCGATCATGCAGCACCCTCGCCGCTTCCAGCACGTCGGCGATGGTATAGGGAATGCCGATACCGGCCTCGTTGCACAGATCCCGGCGCACGCAGAACAGCTCCGGCGTGGTCTGGACCGGCAGGCCGAACTGGACGCCGCGGTAACGGGCCGAGGCCAGCGCTGCCTTGTGGAAATCGCCGAGTTCGGTGCCACTGCCGGCGATGAGCCCGTCAATCGGCATCAGCGCTCCCTTCTCGACGAGCTCGCCGAACCAGGGCAGGTCGCAGGCCACAAGATCGTAGCGGGAGATCTTGCGCTCGGCATTCTCCAGGATTTCCTGGCGAAGACGGTCGATTGACAGCGCCCGGCTGTTGATCCTGATGCCGAACAGGCTCTCGAACTGCCGCTTCAGCGCGTTGATGGCCATGAATGTCGGGTCGGCATGGGCCAGAACCCGCAGGCCCCGCCGCAGCTTGAGTTTCGAGCCAAACGGCGTGGGCGGCGGTATGGTATTGCTCCGGGCATAGGAGGCGCCAAAATAGTAGTCGCCGATTTCCGACTTCCCGGAGGCGCCGATATCGAGCGTGCCGCCGATGGCGCCGCGTATGCGGCGGGCATATTCCTGCCATTCGTCGATCAGCTTGACCGACGGGTGCAGTGAAAAACTCTTGCCGGTCCGGGTGCGCGGCCGCCGGATCAGCAGGCCGCGGGCCTCGATGGCTCGTATGGCCCGGATTGCGGTGCCGTATCCAAGCCCCGAGGAATCGGCCAGCAGGCTGGTCGTGGTCAGCTTGCCGGTCAGGTGATTGCGCAGCAGCGTGGTCAGCATGCGGGTCTCGTCATAGCCGCGCCGCAGGCTCAGCACCTGGTCGGCCTCCGATCCGAAGGCATCGACAAAGTCGAGGAAACGCACCAGTTCATCCCCGCTGACCACCCGGGAGTGACGGATATCGGCGCTCTCGAAGGGACCCTCCGGCCTTGACCTGGCATCGACCTCTTGCGGGCTCATGGAACCCTCACCGGCTCGCCGGTGCTGGCCGGGCCTGCCCCCGGCATTCTTTCCCGTCTCGACAGGTCAATCCGGCCCCCGCCTCAATTCGGCAATCCTGTCGGTCAGCTCCTGTCGTCGTCGATCGACATCCCGCAACAGTTGCTGGCGGCGTTGCGAGCCCTCGAAGATGCGGCTGAAGGTCTGGAACATGATGACGACCAGCAGCAATACCCCCAGATACAGCTGGACCTTGAAGGCCGGCGTGACATTGAACACCAGCCCGGTATTGAGGAAATTCACCGTCAGCGTGCCGATGGCGGCACCGATGACCCCGCCCTTGCCGCCGAGAATCGAGACGCCGCCGATGAAGGCGGCCACGGTGCCGGCGAGCAGCAAATATTGCAGCCCGAGTGCCTGGGCGGTGCCTGAACGCAGGCCGATGATGGCACCGCCGAGCCCGGCGCACAGCCCCGAAATCGCGAACACGATGATCATCGGCCGCTGCAATGACACGCCGGAGGCCAGCGCTTCCTTCCGCGCGCCACCGATGGCATAGATCTCGCGCCCGTAGCGGGTATAGGTCATGAACAGGCCGACCAGGATGAACATGGCGATCACCAGCAGCGAGGCCGGCGAAAAATACCCGAACATCTTGGTGGAGATGAAGTCGGGGATCCGGAAGTCGGTCAGCATGACCGTCTTCTCTTCGGCGGCAAACAGGGCAACACCGCGCAGAAGCATCAGCGTGCCGACGGTCAGCACGATCGCCCGCACCCGCAGATAGGCAATGAAGTAGCCCTGGATGATCCCGATGGAGGTCGATATGGCCAGCGCCAGCAGCAAGGCGTTGACGGCGCCCCAGTTGTCGGTGAAGCGAACGGTGATCACCGCCGCCAGCGCCGCGTTCGACCCGATGGACAGGTCGATCTCGCCGGCGATGATGCACAGTGTCAGCGCCAGCCCCACCAGGCCCAGCACCGCGAACCGTTCCATGATGGCGAAGCCGGTGCGATGGGTGAAGAACAGCGGCTCGCTGATCGCGAAGAACCCGTAGACGGTGATGGCGAGCAGGATGGCAAAGCTCAAATCGGGGTTTTCGGTCACCCAGTGCCTGATGCGTTCCATGATCGACTCCTATTCCACGGCCCGGCTGCCGCGGCGGACAAGCGCAAAGACAATGATGGAAAAGACGATCATCAGGCCGACGGCGAGGACGCGGGCGCCCGAGTTGAACCCGTTGAGCACCATCATGTTGTCGACGGTCGAGATGAAGATGGCCCCGAGCGAGCTGCGGAGCGTCGAGCCGTAACCACCCATGATCGAGTTGCCGCCAACCATGACGATGGCGATGACCATGATCGTCATGTCGCCGGACGATCCGAATTCCGACGAGAAGTAATTGACATGGGCCGAGCTTACCTGCCCCGAAAAGGCGACGGCGACAAAGGCGGCACAGACACTGGCTATGATGCAGCACTTGATCGCCATGCCGAAATTTTCGTGACCGGTGGCGCGCCCGGCAGCGCGGTTGGCGCCGACCAGGTATACCTGGCGCCCGAAGGTGGTGTAGCGCAGGACCAGCTCGGCCAGGACGGCAATGATGATGAAGGCGACGGTGATGTTCGGAATGTCGCCGATGAAGGAGCCTGTTCCGAGCCACTCGGCTCCGTGCGGACGGCGGTAGCTGACGACCAGGTTGTCCGACCACCATGACCCGATCCCGAAGAACAGCCCGGCGGCGCCGAGCGTCACCACGATCGGATTGCCGCCAATCCCGATGAGCACCCCCTGCACGGCGCCGGCAATGGTGGCAATGACCATGGTGACCATGAGGGCGATCATGAATGTCGTCACCAGCGAATAGCTGGTTGGATCCCCCTCGGGACCCACCCCCCACTGGTTCCAGTCTGCACTCATCAGCGTGGCAAAGGAGATGATGGAGAGGGCGGCGATTTCCTTCATCGACAGCAGGAAGAAATTACCGGACAGCGTCACGAAGGTCAGGCCAATGGCCATGATGCCGACCAGCGCCGCATCGCGGATGATGGTCTTGATGTTGAACCAGGTCAGGAAGTCGTCGGTGACGACGGCCCCGGTGAGAAACACCAGCAGGAACAGGCCGACCATGACGATCACCAGCGGCGAGTAATCGCGCCTGATCCTCTGGACGAGGCCCGGGCGGCCCGCGGTATCGACGACGATATCGGTCATGACGCCCTTGCCGATGCCGGGATGCCGGCCTCGTGGAACGGATCGGTGATCTGCTTGAGGATCCTGGTCGAACTCATCGCCTCCAGCGCAATTTCGCCGGTGCACAATCCACGGTAGAAGCTGATGACCCGGTCCGGCAGGTTGCTCATCTCCTGGATGTCGGTGGAGGCGAAAATGATTCCGGCACCCTGGTCGGCAAGGTGTCGGAGTATCTGGTAGATCTCGGCCCGTGCGCCGACATCCACACCCCGCGTCGGTTCGTTGACCAGGATGACATTCGGCGTGATGCTGAGCCACTTGCCAAGCGCCACCTTCTGCTGGTTTCCGCCCGACAGGACCCCGGCCTCCTGCAACAGGCGCCCGGGATCGACGGTGAACCTGACGGCATTGTCGGTGGTGGATTTGCGCTCGGAGGTGCCGTCGAGCAATCCGGCCCGCGAGATCGTCTCGAGTGCCGGCGCCGACATGTTCTCCATGATCGGCCGCCCAAGGAAGAGACCGTCATGCTTCCGGTCCTCGGAGCAATAGGCAATGCCGTGCCGGATGGCTTCCCTTGGCCTTCGCGGCAGGAACTTCCTGCCCCTGTAGTGAAGCGAACCGCCACGTGCCTTCGAGGTGCCGGCCATCGCACACAGGATCTCGGATGTCCCGGAGCCAAGCTGGCCGGCAAGGCCGAGAATCTCGCCGGGATGAAGATCGAAACTCACCGGCTCCAGCAGCCCGTCCGGCCACAGGTCGCGCACCTTCAGTATCGGCTCATCCCGGGCAACCGTACCTCGCTTCGGATACATGTCGGTCAACTCGAAGCCGAGCATCATTTCGACCAGGCTGTCGACATCGAGCCCGGATGCCGCCCGGGGTGGCTGGCTCTCGCCATCATTGAACACCGTCACCCGGTCGCAGATCCTGAAAATCTCGTCCAGCCGGTGGCTGACATAGATGATCGACTTTCCGCGCTCGCGCAGCCGTCGCACCATGTCGAGGATCCGGATTGAATCGGTCTCGCTCAGTGCCGCCGTCGGCTCGTCCAGGATCAGGACCTGCGGATCATGGGCAATCAGCCTTGCCACCTCGACCAGATGCTGCTCGCCGACCGACAGGCGATTGGTCGAACGCAGGGAGTTGACATGACCGAGACCGACCTCCTGCAGGAAAGGCCTGGCCTTGCGCGCCAGGTATCCCTTCGAGGCGATCTGCGGCACGCCATCCCCGGCCAGGAAGATGTTCTCGGCCACGCTCATCGTCGGGATGAGGCTCAGTTCCTGGTGGGCAATGGCGATACCGGAATGCTCGGCGGCCGTCGGGCCGCTGAAGTGCCGGACCTGGCCATCATAGAAATACTCGCCGGTGAAGTCGGTGTCGAAGCCGCTGATGATCTTGACCATCGTCGACTTGCCGGCACCATTCTCGCCGACAAGTCCCATGATTTCGCCGCGGCCAATCTCGAAACTGGCATTCTTCAGTGCCTGGATTGCACCGTAATGGCGGCTGACATCAGTCAGCTTGAGTAGCGGCTCTCCTGATATGACACCCTCCCTGGCCCGGCATGGCTGTCTGTTGCCAGCCGACAAGGCAGGGGCGCCCGGGACCGGGCGCCCCCATTTTCGTGATCCTCAGCTTCCCCAGGCACCCGAGCACAGCTCGTCGATGCCGTAGAGCTTGCCATCATAGCCTCTCAGCGCCACCGTCTCGATATTGGTCGCGGTGACGGCCGGGTTCGGCGTGAAGTTGATGTAGTTCGCAAGCCCGCCAGTGGTCAGGTATTCCTCGACCATCTTGATGGCGAGCTGGCCCTCGTGCAGCGGCGACTGCAGCGTGGTGCCAAACTGCTTGCCTTCCTCGATCAGCTGCTTGTCGCCATTGCAGACGGTGCCAACGGCAATGACGTCGGTGCCCATCGTGTAGCCAGCCTCCTCGAGCGCCTTGATTCCACCGGTCAGGATCGCATCATCCATGCCGTAGACGAAGTGGATACCCTCGTCCCGAAGCGCGGCGATGGCCTTTGCCGCACCCTTGTAGCCGTTGGCCTGGCCGAATCCTTCATCGACATCGCCGATGATCTTCAGCTCCGAGCCGGCGATGGCGTCATTGAAGGCGTTGATGGACAGGCCGTAGCCGCCATAGCTGTGCGGGTATGACAGGACCAGCACGTTGAAGCCCTCGCCGCCAGCCGCCAGCTTGGCGGCAGCCGCCTCGCGCATCATGTAGCCGGCATTGCGGGCCCGCAGCCGGTCATCCGGACCGGCATAGCCGAAGATGTACTGCTTGTCCTGCTCGTTCGGCAACTGGTTGATCTTGAGCACCGGCACTCCGGTCCTGGAAAGCGCCCGGAGCGAACCCAGCCCGGCAACCGCATCCGACGGCCACCAGATGAAGACATCCGGCAGCTGGCCGGCCGCCAGCACCTGCTGGACCTGCTGGTCCTGTTCGGCCTGGTTGAACTGGTTTTCGAACACCTTGATGTCAAACCCCTTCAGGGCAGCGGTTTCCTTGATGCCCTTGATGAAGCGGCCGATATAGGCTTCACCTGCCGGTCCGTTGAACGAGATGATCGAACCCTTGCTCTGTGCAAGCGCCGAGGAAGTGGCAGCCACCAGCGTCATGCCCGCAACTGCGGCAACACAGACGGCTCTGCTGAACAGTTTCATTACTTTCTCCCATGAATTTTGTAACGGGAACGATTCATTGCGGACATCCTTCCGGATTGACCAATTGCAGCCCATGATAATTTGTCCACTGCGGACCAAATAGGGCCAACTTCGTCCATTATGGACAGATTTATGCTGTGGTCTGGTGGTTTCCTGCGGCAGTTTTCGGGTCTTTCACATGACAGGATAGCAGGAGGGCACGAGATTGGATGCGCAGAGATTGGCCGGCAAGAACATTCTGATCACCGGCGCGGCCCAGGGAATGGGCGCGGCAAATGCCCTGTATTTTGCCCGGCAGGGGGCAAATGTCTGTATTGGCGACATCAATCTTGCCGGCGTGCAGGAGGTTGCCGAACGCATCAATGCCGCCGGGGGCGGCCGTTGTGTCGCCGTGGCAATGGATGTCACGCGACGCGAGGACAACGCGGCGGCGGTTGCCAGCACGGTCGAGGCCTTCGGCTCGATCAACGTGGCGCTGCTGAATGCCGGCGTCAACAAGCCCCGCATGTTCATGGATATCGATGAAGATAACTGGGACATGATCATGAACATCAACGCCAAGGGGGTCCTGCTCGGCATGCAGGAGGCTGCCCGCCAGATGATTGCCCAGGGCCCGATGGAGAAACATCCCTACAAGATCATCCCGGTCGGCTCGATCGTCTCGCGCACGGCGTTCCTGGATGTCGTTCCCTATTGCTGCTCCAAATATGCGGTGCTGGCCCTGATCATCGGCGGCGCCAAGGCACTGTGGGAGCACAGGATTACCGTCAACGGCTACGGACCCGGTGTCGTCAATACCGAGCTCTGGGAACAGCTCGACAAGGATCTGGTCGAGATCGGCATGTTCGAGGAGCAGGGACAGTCGATGAACCACATCGCCGAGACCATGATATTGATGAAGCAGATTTCGACCCCCGATGACGTGAAGGGCACAGCCGCCTTCCTGTGCTCGGATGAAAGCGACTACATGACTGGCCAGTTGATCATGATCGATGGCGGCATGATCATGCAATGATCGAACTCGCCTGGCCGGCCTTCCGGCTCACCTCCCGGGATTTGTGTCCCGGGCTGATCCGGAGGCCGGGTTGCGGGCAATTCCGACCGCCTTCCAGCCATCCGGTTCTTGTCGAAAGAACTCCCTCACTTCCGGATTTCACGCAGCCCGGCACCTGGCCGGGATAGCTGGATTTCGGATTCAGGTTCACGTCGGAGCATTCGCGTCCATCAACCTGCCTGCCGGTCAATCGGCGAGCGATTGCAGTTGAGCCGGGGAACGCCGACAGGAAATCTCGCGATGCGGGGCGGTTTTGGGCCGGTGCGTGACTCTCTCCGGTTTCAAACATCGTTTGGAAACAGGAACCTGATCGCTTCTCACTGCGCAGATGACGACATGAACGGATGACTGGTCAGGCATGATGGAACGAGTTCGAACCGGTGATTGCAGGTCGCTGGACGCAGGACCGGCTGCGCCGGCGGTCACCGGGCGTTGGCTCCGGTCTTATGGCTCGGCGTCGACTTTCTCGGCGACCATGCCTTGATCAGGGATTGGCAAGGCATGTCTCGCTTGTTTGCGGCGATCCTGATCCGCTCGATCAATGACACAGGCGGCCGCAAGGAAATCGAGACAGTCGAAGGCTTGAGGTCTGGCATGCGGACATGTTCGGCCCTTGACCAGTCTGCATGGTCGGTGGAATCCTGCCGCTCCCGGAAGATGCGCTCTTCCGCCTCGGTCGCAAATCCAGGCGTCGGGTCAGGATTTCGGGACACGGCAGTTTTTCTCCTTGCGGCTCATCTCGACCCTGTACATTTTTCGTGGATCTCGTCTTCAGGTCCAGGTCCGGAAGATGTCGGTATTGGCGATCTGGTCGAGTGCTTCGTCGAGCGGGAGCACGAGGCCGCCCATGTCGCCGACATCTTTCCACCGGTCTTGCCGGGACCAGTAGTAAGGACGCATCCTGTCGCCTTGGCCTTCCGGTTCGAGCCGTGCGATCGGGGCCTGCGTGGCGGTCAGGACGAGCGTATGGCCGCCCCGGCTCCTGCAGACGCTGACGCCGCCGCCATTTTCCCTGTCGAAGGCCTCCATGCGCAGCAGAACGGGGTCGGGCCCGGTCATGGGAGGGTGATGCTCGGGCGTGTCCCCTGGCGGCGGTTCCGGGATCCGACGTGTCGCGTTCTCCGGCCCTTTCGTGCAAGCCCGGCATCGAGGCTCCGTCCCTGGTCGTGCGTCGACATCATGGAGGGTGGATTCCATGGATCGGCCCTTGTTGCGAGGGGAGCGGACCCACGGGATATTCCGGATCGAAGGCGACGCCCGGCCTGTGCCGGGCGCTGATTGCGCTGATGCCGCCGCACGGCGTCCATGTCGAGAGCCGTCCCGGTGGCGGGGCGCTGATGAAGCGCAAGCCGCCGGCCGAGCGCTCGATCGGCATTGATCGCGATGTGCGTGTGCTCGAGGCCCTTGCCCGTGCGTATCCTGTCGAACGGGTGCATGGCCGCGCCCATGAGTTCCTGTCCTGCTTCCCGTTCCGGGGTCCGGAGCCGGTCTGCGGCGATCCTCCCTATCTGCACGCCACCCGCCGCTCGAGGCGGCGCTGCCGTTTCGACGGCACGGAGGCCGGGCATGTCGCACTGCCGGAGTTGCTCGGGGCCCTGCCCTGCCGGGTGATGGTGTCGGGCCATCCCTCGGCGCTCCATGACCGCCAGCCGGCCGGCTGGCGCCGCCTGTCGATGCAGGTCATGACCCGGGGCATCGTGCGCACCGAGGTGGTGTGGTTCGACCTCGCACCCGACCGGTTGCACCGTGCGGGCCGGAACTTCACCGACCGCCAGCGCATCAGGCGCAAGGCCGCCATCATGGCCGCCGAGGCCGAAGACCCGGTGAGGTCATGACAGTTCCGGATCAACGGCTGCAGACCGGTACGGGCGATCCGGTTCCGGATGTCCTGCGCATCCGGCTCGAACCGTTTCGGGGCGCATCACCGGCCGGGCGATGGCCGCCGATCATGCCTCATGTCACCAGGTCCTCGACCGGGCCCGCCGGAGACCCCGCGACCTCGCACGGCAACTCGCCCGCCAGCTGGTGGCAACACCGGTCGAAACCGGGGAGCCGATCATCATCGGCCTGGATGACACCACCCGCCGGCGCCGGGGAGCACGGATCCGCGCCCGCGGCATCTGTCGCGACCCCGTGCGCTCCAGCCACGGCCATTTCGCCACCGCCGGCGGACTGCGCCGGCTCGGCTTCATGGCTCTGACGCCGCTGCCCTGGCTGCCGGGCATGCCGGTGATCCTGCGCCGGTTCCCGAAACGATCGATCATCTTCGCCCGCACAGCAGTTTCGGAACCCGCGAACCCGCAGACGCCATCGGCCGGCACGCCAGCCTCATCAGCCGGCTGCGGCTCGACGCCAGCCTGTTCGCACCGCCGGAGCCGCGGGCCCGGGCCAGGTGGGCCGGCCCAGGCAGAAGGGACACCCCCTGCCCAAACTGCGAACCCGTCTCGAAGACCCCGCCGCACGCCGGACGGAAATCACCCTCCCGCTCCGGCATGGAGGCCTGAAGGACAAGACATTCGAGATCCTCTCCGGGCAGGCGCTCCGGTATCGTACCGGCACAAGGCCCAAAGCCGTCCGATGGGTCCTGGTGCGGGACCCGGAAGGCCGGCGCCGGCAGATCGAGACCACCTTCCGGGACATGCGCGCCCATCTCGGCCTCGAGACCCGGCGGCAGTGGTCCGATGCCGCAATCGAACGGACCACACCGGTGCTCCCCGGACTCCACGGCCCGGTCTGCCCGTGGCCCGGCGACATCCTCGCCAGGACACCGCGATCCCGTGCAGCCGCGTGGTACCGGAAAACCGGCTTCACATTCTCCGACGCCATCGCCGCTGTGCGGACCCGGCTCCGGCCGGATGGCATTTTCCAACGCTCCGCATCAGACCGGGAGGGGCACTTGATCCTGCCGCCCGCAGATGCCGATCATGCCACCTGCGGCCTCCTGGCCGAACATGACAGGCTCGAAGTCCCTCCGGAAAGGATCCGGCGCATGGTTGAAACACTCTGTTTCGCGGCATGATCGTGCAAAGTCGAGTTCAGGAGACGCTCCACAATGCCAGCAGCTTGACCCCGGAGATTTTGGTGGTTCCCAAACGTATCGATTATCGCCGCCAACGCTGTCATCAACACGCCGGTTTCGGCGATTGAATTACGGCGTTCATGCACGTATCGCCAATCCACGAACAGGTTCCGGTTTGCCTCCAGCGCTTTCGTAATATTGGGGTATTCTAGAGATGAATCGAGGTACACACTTGGTGCCGTTGGCATCCTTTGCTCAAGGCACCGCATCGTTCCCTCTGGAAGCAGATCAAACAACTTGACCAGGTCATGGCATTTTGCGGAAGTGCCCGTGTCGCGCATGAGCAGCGCTTTCAGCACGAGTTCCGATGCCAGCCCCAGCAGGATGGCGCCCGCAAGTAATTGACCGCGGAACAGCAAGGGGTGTTTCAGACCCTTGTTGTCCGATCCGGATTTCAGTTGATTGACAACCTGCAGCAATGCAATGGCGTCTTCCATGGCCCGGACAGGATTTTGGAGCACTTCCTGCTGCATCTCTTGTCGTGATTTGGCACCGGGCCGACCAGTTCCCCGGCCACATGTCACGGTCATTATTTCATTGCTCCCCGACAAACTCATCAGGCTCCAGCCATTTCATGTTGTTGGTTCAGGTAGCTCGCCCACGCGAGAATGGACTGCGCACAAGCGCGTCAGGCGACTTCCTCCGCCACCATGTCCGGATGTCGGGCAATTACCTTGACATAGGCAATGGCAAAGTCCGGAGGCGTTGAGCGCGCCTGCTCCCAGTCCCGCAGTGTGCCCGGTGGCACGCAGAAGCGGCGCGCGAATTCCGTCTGTGACAAACCCATGCCGGTTCTTGTCCTGCGGATCAGGCGCGCCTTCAAGGCGCGGTCCATCGCCCTGGGCGTTGCATCGAAATCCTCCGGGTCGGCCGGATCAGCCTTCAGTGTGGTAGGCTCTTTCTTCACCTCTGTTGCTCCTTCTCACGGATATGAACCGGGGCAGACCTCTTCGCCAGGTGAACACACCGGTAAACAGCTTCTCCCGGACGGTGCCGATGACCTTGAAGCGTTCCTCTCCGTCCCGTTTCCGGATCGAGGGGATGATCAGGTGATCGGCATCCTCGAAAATCCTGTGTCCGAACGCCAGGGACAGCCCGTGCTTTTCCCGGTTGATGTCATCCTTGGCGAGGTCAAACCCATTGGCCATGAACAGAGTTATACGGGAATCCCGTATGAAAGGATAGTCTGAATTACCACCCGTTCTCGGCTGCACGGCACCGCTCGAATTCAGTGTCTACGAAATTCTTCTGGACCTCGAGGACGGGCCGGCACCATGCAGGTCTTCCACACCGCGTGCACCGGAATTCCACCGCGCAGGCACGACATGAAGATCAAGACCGGCCCGGGAATCGATGTCGGGGAGGCCAATGCCGCTGACCGGGAGGCACTGGAACTCGACTAGCCGAACGAGGCATTTGAGCAGGCCAGGCATTCACCTGGCACGACCCGAGAGCCTCCCGGTCGGGCTTCGACAGCAACAGATCCCAGGCCCATCGCCCTTGAAATTCCGAATTCCGCCGGTCCTGTCTCGTGACGGGCCGGGAAAACACCATGAGGCAGACCGATGCGGCATCATCCCGGGAGGCGGGACCTGCGCCGACATGCCGGATTGCGGCCGGATCAGGGAGGGTTTCCGGTCTGTCGGACGCCACCCACCCGGAAGCGTTGCCTGCCGCCTCCCGCGTCCTGCCCGGGTGTCGGCGGGCAGGACGTCAGGCGGGATCCCTGCCGGAGATGCCCGACATCGGGGGCCGGACGGTCACGGCGCGTGGCGGTGACTGCATCACTGCCGCGTTGCCTCACCACATACGTTGTTTTCGACCGATCCGTTGCCTCGTCAGGAATGTTGCCCGGAGCATTTGTTTTGGGAGCAGGATCATGAGGGGGTTGAGCATGTCGGCACGAGACGAATTGCCGGGGGCCTTGCGCCGGCGTTACGGCGAGGCGGAGCGCTCGGGCAAGTCACGCATGCCGGACGAGTTCGTGTCGGTGACCGGGCATCACCGGAAGCATGCGATCCGTCTGCTTCGGGGTTCGGCTTCGACGGAGACGCGTGATGGGAGGTCGCGGAGATTCGAGTATGGCGACGAGATTCGGGATGCCCTGGTTGTCCTGCGGGAGGCCCCGGACCGGATTTGCGGCAAGCGCCTGCAGGTCCTGCTGCCGTCTCTCGTGGAGGCGATGGAGCGGCATGGGCATCCGGAGTTGCGCGAAGATGTGCGGGCCGGCGTTCCGGCGATGAGCGCGGCGACGATCGATCGGCGTCTTCGCGATATCCGTAAGAGGGCAGGATCCGGCGCCCGGGTTCATGGAGGGCGATCTGGTCGCGCACAGCGGTCCGGTCGCATGCGGGAGCTTTCCGCAAACGCCGGTCATCACGGACGTCGCCACCGGATGGACCGAATGCGCTCCGGTTCCGTGCGGGAGCAGACCCTGGTGCGGGAGAGCCTCGCCCGACTGCGCAGACGCCTTCCGTTTGACCTGCCCGGCTTCGATGTGGACAACGACAGCGTCTTCATGAACGAGACGCTTCCTGCATGCTGCGAAGAGAGCGGGCGCAGCCGGCCCTGGCATAGGAACGACCAGGCGTTGGTGGAACGGAAGAACGGTTCCGTGGTTCGGCGCCTGTTCGTGAACCTTTCCGACCCTCGTTCAAGCTCTCGGAAAAGACCCGGGACGGGTCCCTGGTCGGGAAACGCTACCACCGGCCGGCAACACCGTGCCGGCGGCTGCCTGAAGATGCCCGCACATCCCGGGCCGTACGTGACGCGGTCACCGAGTTGCAGGAACGCCTGGGCCCCGTTCTTCTCCTGCAGCAGATGCGACGCGGGCAGCAGGAGATAGCCGATCTCGCGGATGGCGTTCCGGTGCAGGCCGGGCCGGAAGAAAGCTCGCCGGACGACTTTCTCGCCGCGTTGCGCACGGCCTGGACGGACGGTGAGGTTCGCCCGACCTCCAGGCCGGAGCCACGGCCGAAACGCGGCCGTCGTCGACCCGATCCGCTTGAGAAGGTCACGGACCAGCTGCGGACATGGTTTGATGCCGAACCCTGGGCTGCGAGCCGGCAGTTGCCGGAGCAGCTGCAGGAGGAACATCCCGGCCCGTATCCGGACAACCTGTTGCGAACGCTTCGGCGGCGGGTGAAGATCCGGCGTCAGGAAAGGGTCCGGGAAGTGATCTTTGGATCACCGGCCATCGAGAGCGCTCCCCGGGAAGACCGCGCGCACGCGGATGCGATCGCAGCACCCGAATTCGAGACTGCGCAACGAAAGGTGCCAGGGGTCATGGAACGAAAACGTCGGCAGGCTGCCACGGCAGGCCGGCCTGCCGTGGCAGCCTGCGGTCCGGATCACACCCCCGGAACCGGCTTCCGGAATCACCGGGTCTTCGGTAACATTCTTGATGAGGCAAAGGTTCAGCCCAGAGTAACATTCTCAAGTGAGGCAATACGGGCCGTCACCTCGTATGGCCAGAATCAGGGAGTGGAGAAGAAAAGGAAGTTGTACATTGTACCGCGGGCCTTCCCGTGGAAAACTCCGCGGTTGCCGTGCCGCTTCCACGTCTCCATTCTTCACACGGGCTCGCCGTTGCCGGCCGTCACGGACTGACTTCCGGGGGCGGCGAAGCGGGGCATCTTCCCCGCAAGGCGGGTCGGACCGCAATCACCCTGGATCACGAAAACGGATCCGTGATCAGGCATGGCCTTCGCGCCTTCCCGTCTGTCTCCCGGGTCCCGGATGGATGCCCGGGCCAGGATGCCGGATCATCGCCGGAACAGGAGCGGGAGACCATGAGAGGCCGGTCGCAGGCATCGATGCCGGCAAGAACAGACCGGACATTCATCCGGATGGAGAGGACAGGACACTTCAGGGTGGCCGGGACGGCTTCCGGGCCATTGCCGAACGGTTCCGGGACCGACGGCCCGACCGGGCGCTGGTGCAATCCCTGCATGCGAAGGGCTTTGCCGTCTCGGTGGCCCATACCCGCCAGTCCGGGGATTTTGCCAGGGCCGGCGGAAAGCCGGCAAGGACCGACCGGGTCGATGCCCGGGTGCTGGCGGCCCTTGGCGTCGCCTTTGCCGGTCTGCCGCTCACGCAGCCGCGGGGCAGGTTCCTCGATCGCCTCGGTGACATGCTGGTGGCAAGAGAGCATATGGTCGATCAGCAGGCGGATACGAGGCAGATCCTCTCCCGGCCTGGAGAGCCGGTCCCGAGGAAAGGACTCCTCGGTCTCATTGCCAGCCTCGGCAAGGCCATTGCCAGGCTTGACCTCAGGATCGAGAAGCCGGTTGCCGGCGAGGCCACCCATGCCGAGCGCTACCGGATCCCGGTCTCGATCCCCGGCATCGGGCCGGCCGTCGCGGCAGCGCTGATCTCGTGGATGACCGGGCCCGGCAGCATCGGCAATCGCCAGGCGGCGGCGCTGATCGGCGTGGCACCGATGGCCAGGGACAGCGGGACCAGGCAGGGGGCACGGCACGTGGCCGGCGGGCGGAGGAGGCCGAGAGACGTTCTCTGCATGGCGGCCTTGTCGGCGAAGTCGCACAATCCGCAGATGATCATGATCCACCAGCGGTTGCGGGAGCGGGGCAAGCACCACAACGCGGCCCTGGTCGCAGTGATGCGCAAGCTCGTCGTCACCGCCAACGCGCTCCTTCGCGATGGTCGCACCTGGTCGGAGCGGGCGCCGGCCTGACTTCATCCGCCGCCGGGGCGGCGCCCATGAAGCGGATGCCTCCTGCTGCCTGCTGCAGCGGGGCAAAATGGCGCGTCCGGCGACGTCGACGGGCTGTGGAGAAACACTCCATGATCCGTGCATGGAATTGCAGAAACCCGGGACAACTTCAAGAAAACCCTTGCAGGCAAACATGGATGCTTGGTTGACGCCCTGTAACCGGCAGCTGCCGGGAGTCAGGAAGGCATGGCAGGGACTCGAACGGGCGATCCGGGTACGCGATGCAATCGGGAAGAGAAGGCGGGAATGAGCGTGCCTGTACAAGTGCGGGACTTTGAAAGGCCCGAGACCGGGCGTTGACAGGACCGGACGCCCTCGGGTAGTGCATCCCCGCTTTCGCCCAATGGTGCCGGGGGACCATGCCCGACCTTTACGCTATCAATCTGCATATCCAGCAACGGCTCGAACTGGACTGGCTCGAAGAAGTCCACGCCGTAAAGGCCGCGCGCTGGCTGGACGAGGCCGGTCTGCTGCGAAACTACCGGAGCGGCCTGCCGCTCCGTCGTCTGCTGCGCGCCGGACGCATCGCGGGACAGGACCAGCGCCCCGACAGGAAGAACGGCGCATGGTTCATCCGCCGCCTCGCCGAATCCCGCAACCCGCATGCGATCCGGCAAGCCCGGCAACGGATGCGCACCTATCTGCCATTGGAGCGCGGCCATTTGCATCCGGACTGGCCGCTATCGAGAGACAACCCCGCCTTCTGGGAAGAGCTGGGCAAGACCGTCGCCATGTTCGGTAGTCTCGAAGATACGCTGACCTCGGCCTGCTACGGGCTGACCGAACCGCCGGCCGACCCGAACGACCTCCGATCAGAGCATGTCCCGGCCCATCTCGAGTGGTACGCCAAGCTCGAGGCTTCCCGGACCAACACCATGCGTATCGCGACCGACCGGTTCGTCAAGCTCCTGAAGGATGACGGGCGGGTCCCCCATGCTGTCCGGCACGAGCTCCGAGTGCAGCTCGAAGAGCTCAGGCGCTGGCGCAACGCGCTCTGCCACGGCACCTGGTTCGGGTTCTCCGACGCCGGCGCCGGCGTGCTGTCGCACTTCTACAAGGAGGACAAGCGGGTCGTGCGGTTCCCGCCCATGGTCACACTCAGAGACCTCGCCGAACTTCGCGCCAGGATCGTCCACATCATCATTCGGGTCGCCGAAGCGGCGTCCGTGGCCGACTCCGACTCCGCGGTTGCCGCCGTTCTGCCACGCAAGTACGAGCCCCGGAACATTCCGCCCGAACGGGAATAGCGGCCCGGCCTCCTGTGCCGCTCTCCGCCCCGCGTTTCTCAATCCGTCCCCTGGGTTCGGCGTGAGAGGCTCACGGGAAACGTGCATGCGGGCGGCGACCCCGCCGCCGGTTTCGCAGTGCCCCATTTCGCCAGGAAAAACCAGGGAGGAGAAGACACTGAGTCAAGTGTGATAGATTGATAGGCCCGGGGGCAGGCAGGAGACGCCGGAGGGCCTTCCGGGGAACATGCGGAGACGGGCCATGGCCGGGCCGGGATCTGCATCACCGGCCCGGCCTGCAGGCCGCCCTGCCGATCACCGCCACCCGGCAGGTCAGGGGGAAGAGGGCGACCGGTCCCGCTGCTTCCTCATGAGCAGGAAGCCCGGTCCGGAGCCTCTCCTGCGGGGTGCGGGAGCGCATCGGCGGGTGGAGAATTCCCTCCACCGGATCCCGGACGTGACCATGAACGGGGACCGCCTGCGGAGCGGAGAGCCCGGCGCTCATGCGGCGGCCGGCCCTCGACCCGGCACCGGTGAGGGGGGCAGGCCGGATCCATGCGCCGCAAGCCGAAACGGGCCGGACGGGATGACCGGTTCACCCCGGAGCCGTTCGGATCCGCCGGGCTGTTGACGGCAAACGGGAGGGTTTGAAAGGGGGTGGCCTTGGCCACAACCCCTGCCGGAGTTGCAGTTCAAAACGATATTGGCTACGATTTCAGCGTGCATATTGCATGATCATGCTCACTTCGAGCGGGTCGCCGGGCCGATTGGGAAGGCTCGGCCGAACAGGGAGGAAAGACATCATGAAATTTGAAAACAGGCGTTTACTGGCCGTAGCCGGACTGATGGCGGCAATGGCCACCGGGGGCGGCACGTTTGCCGCGGAAGCAACCAAGATCGCGTTTCTCATGCCATGCACACAATGCGCCGACCGATGGGAAACCAAGGACCGGCCGTTCTTCATCGAGGCGGTCAATGAAATTGACCCTTCCATTGAAGTCATTGCGTTGAATGCCGAGGGTGATGGCAATCGCCAGATAGCCCAGGGAGAGTCCGTGCTGGCGCAGGGGGTGAAGGCAATCGTCATCAACACGATCGGCGAGACGACAGCAGTCCCTATCGTTCGCCAGGCGCAGAGCGAAGGCGTGCCTGTCATCGCTTATGACGGTCTCATGGTTGGCGTGGTTACAGAAGGATTTGTCACTTTCAACAACGAACTTGTCGGTGTGCTGCAGGCCCAGTATCTGGTCGATAATCTTCCCGAGGGTGCACGGATCGCAATTGTCAATGGCGAACAGTTTTGCGCCGCTTGCCGGGCGTTCAAGGTTGGTGCCCACAAGGTTCTCGACCCCCTCGCCGAAGCGGGAAAAATCGATATCGTCTACGAAGCCGAGGCAAAGGGCTGGCTCGCCGCGAACGCACAACGCGCGATCGAGCAGGCATTGACAGCTACCGATAACGGGATTGATGGTGTTGTTGCGGCGAATGATACACTGGCCCAGGGCGTTATTGCGGCCCTCAGGGGTTCCGACATGCATGGCAAGGTCCTCGTGACAGGCCAGGATGCAAGCGACGCTGCAATCGTGAATATTCTGAACGGGCTGCAGACAATGACCGTCTACAAGTCTCTTCAGCAGCAGGCTGCCGCCGCCGCGCGCGGAGCAGTGGCACTGGCCAAGGGCGAGGATGTGTCGGACATCTTTCCCGAAGTCGTGACAACCGACTCGGGAGATGTTCCTGCACTTCTCCTCCAGCCAACAGTCGTAGATGTCAACAACATAGGCGACACTGTCATCGCGGACGGATTCACGGACCGCGACGCCGTCTGCACGGGAACCGCAGCGCAGGCATGCAATTTCTGAAGTGACTGCGGCAGGCGACACCGAAACCGGTCTGCTTGAAACCCGGAACCTCACCAAGAGGTTCGGTCGCGTACATGCACTTGAAGGCGTGGACATTTCTGTCCACGCCGGTTCCGTGCTGGCATTGCTTGGCGACAATGGCGCCGGGAAATCGACGCTGGTGAAGATAATCTCCGGAGTCCATCGACCGGATGATGGAGAGGTATTGATCGACGGCACTCCCGTTTCAATCTCTACACCTCGCCAGGCAGGTGATGCCGGCATTGAAACCGTGTACCAGGATCTTGCACTCTGCGACAATCTGACAATCGTCCAGAACCTGTTCCTTGGAAGAGAGCGGAGACGAAACAGGACTCCACTCGGCAGGATGTTCCTTGATCGCCGATCGATGGAACGGGAGGCAACCAGGGCCTTCGAAAGCCTCGGCACGACAATGCCGTCTCTCGACAGTCAGGTCAGCAATCTGTCAGGCGGACAACGCCAGGCCGTGGCAATCGCCCGTGCTGTTGTATGGCGACGACGCATCGTCCTGTTTGACGAACCTACAGCCGCACTTGGCGTCGAACAGACCGACAATGTTCACAGGCTCATCGGGCGCCTCCGCGACCAGGGCGTCGGCATCGTCATGATTTCCCATAACATGGCCGATGTCTTTGCCGTAGCCGATCGTCTGACCGTGCTGCGCCGCGGGCGGAAAGTCGCGGACATGGACCCCCGTTTCTGTACGCCCGATGACGTCGTCGGGAAAATCACCGGCAGCGAAGTTGCCGTGGAGTCTCGGCAGTGACGGACGCCCGACTGCACTCTGCAATCAGGACGGACCGGACCGGCGAGGCACGATACGCCGGTCTCGTAGCGCGGCTCAGCCAGGGAGAACTTGGCTTTGTTCCGGTACTGGTCGCTTTACTCGTCGTATTCATCGTCTTTCACCTGGCCAATCCGTATTTCCTGACACCGCGCAACATGTCGAATTTGGCACTTCAGGTCGGCGTGCTCGGCGTCATGGCTCTCGGAGTCAGCCTGGTCCTGTTCGTCGGGGAAATCGACCTGTCGGCGGGATCTGTTTCGGGAGTTTGCGCGGTGGTGCTGGTTCTGCTGGCATCGAATTTCTCCGTTCCTGGTCCCGCGGCAATCGCCGCGGCTGTTCTGTGCGGGGCAGCCATCGGTTGGGTTCACGGCAAATGCATTACGGTTATCGGTGCCCCGTCCTTCATCGTTACCCTGACCGGACTCCTGGTCTGGCAAGGCGTGCAACGGATGCTGGTCGGAAACCAGATCGGCCAGGTACTGATAGATGATCCACTCGTGCTCGGTATCGCCTCGACATTCATGCCGTTCTGGCTGTCCGTGGCTGTGGTCGCGATCATCATCGTGTCTTCTGTTCTCGTTTGTGTACCACGCTGGCAGCAGCAGTCCGAGGCAAGTCGATTGGACCGACTCGCACTCCTGGGCCGTGCGGCATTGTTTCCGGCAATGTCGCTCATTGTCGTTGCAGTGTTGTCGAACCACATGGGTGTTCCCGTACTGCTTCTGGTCCTCGTCTTTCTTGCCCTGATTCTCACGGTCATGACCGAGCATACGCCGTTCGGAGTCCACGTGTTTGCGGTGGGCGGCAATGCAGAGGCAGCCCGGCGGGCGGGCATCAACGTCGCGAGAACGAAAGTGATCCTGTTTGCGATCTGCTCGGCATTTGCAGCCATTTCCGGCACCATCGCAGTTTCACGACAATATGCTGTCGACAGCAACACCGGCGGCGGAAATCTCGTCCTTGATGCCATCGCCGCTGCGGTGATCGGTGGAACAAGCTTGTTCGGGGGTCGCGGACGAATCCCGGGGGCCCTGTTGGGTGCGATCGTGATCGGCAGTGTTGCCAATGGGCTCGACCTTCTCGGGCAGTCGGCGAATGTCAAGTCGATCATTACCGGACTGATCTTGCTTGCGGCGGTTTCGGTCGACATGATCGCGAGGAAACGGAGAATTAGAACCGGTGCTGCCGGTGCGTGAACGGGGGAATCCAGACATGAACAACAATGGCAATCCGACCTTTCCGGATGATTTCGTGTGGGGAGTCGCGACAGCGGCCTACCAGATCGAAGGCAATCGTCTTGCCGATGGCGGAGGTGAGTCCATATGGGACGTCTTCGCCCGAAGCGGCGGCACATTGAATGGGGACAATGGCGACATTGCCGCTGATCATTACCGGCGCTATCCGGAAGACCATGCTCTGGCCCGACAACTCGGGTTGTCCGGTCTGCGAATGTCCTTCAGCTGGCCGCGCATCTCGCCGGAAGGTTCGACACGGCGCAACCAGGCCGGCTTCGATCACTATGACCGGGTTCTGGATTCACTGCTCGAAAACGACCTCACGCCCATGGTCACGCTCTATCACTGGGATCTTCCCCAGAAATTGCAGGAAAGTGGTGGTTGGCTGAACCGGGACACGGCATACCGGTTTGCGGACCATGCCGGGGCGGTCGTTGAACATTTCGGCGATCGGGTTCCAAAATGGATCACGACCAATGAACCCTGGTCTTGTGCGTTTCTCGGCTACGCAAGGGGGCTGCATGCGCCCGGCGTGCGAGATTACCATGCAGCCGGAATCGTTGCCCACAACCTGAATCTTGCCCATGGCCTCGCAGTCCCGGCAATCCGTGCCCACACCAAGGAGGCGCAGGTGGGTGTTACCCATTGCCTTCAGGTCATCGAACCGTTCTCGGACGCACCCGAAGACGTGGAAGCTGCAAGGACGGTCGACGGAGAGGCGAACGGACTCTTTCTCGAACCGCTTCTGCAGGGCAGTTATCCTTCACATATGTATCCATACCTCCCCTGTCTCGAAGACGATACGGTTGTCAGGGACGGCGATCTCGAGTGCATCTCTGCCCCGATCGACTTTCTGGGGCTCAACTACTACGTCCACGAAGTTGTCCGGTTTGACCGGACGATTCCGATCATTCATGCCCGCAGGATGGCCCCGTTGGGTCCGCTCACGACCATCGGTAGCGGCCTTCGTCCGGACGGGCTCGAGGAAATCCTGCTGAAGCCGGCAAGGGATTACGGATGCAGATTGCCCATCTACGTCACCGAGGTCGGCTACCTGTTCAATGACTACGTAAATCCCGACGGCCGGGTCAATGATACTGCTCGCATCCGCTATTACGACGAGGCATTCCGTGCTGCCTACCGGGCAATGACAAAGGGCGCCGATTTGCGCGGAATTTATGTCTGGACACTGCTGGACGACTTCGAATGGGATTCCGGGTACAGTTCACGCTACGGAATTGTCTTCGTCGAATACGGCACCCAGACCCGGATACCGAAGGACAGCGCCTACTGGCTAAGGGATGTCGCCAATCGCAACGGCCTTGCCAACCCGCCTGGTTACCGTCCCGCAGCCTGAGTCCTTGCAAGGATGACCCGGTTCCCGCGGTTGTGCCGGTTCCTTGCTCGTCCTGTCCAATTTCGGGCCGATTGGTGGTGGGTATCGGACCCGTGACCTCAGCCGGGTGAAGTCACCCGAATTCCGTCAGCCGTCATGGCACCATCTGCGACGAGGAGACCAGCGCCGCCGGATTCAAGCTGCCAGGCCCGGTCATCTTCCGCCGTGAGAACCGCATTTCCGGCACTGGCGGTGATGCTTCCGGATCGAAGAACCATCGACATGGGCAAGACCTCGTCGAATTGCCATGAAAATCCAGTCGAGGCGATGACCGTCCGGTCATCGTCCAGCACCCGGAGAATCTCGAACCGACCGTCACGGCACACCCTTGCTGCATAGAACCTGCGCAATCCGCGCACTCGTGCGGCGAGGCCTGCGTAACGTCCAAGATGGACCTTCACGGACGCGGAAACGCTGTAGTCCACCCATTGCCGGGTTCCGTGAATGATCAGGCCTTCGCCCCGGTCCCGCGAAATGCAGATGCCGGATGCATCCCCGGTGAATGAGTCGGTCGAATTCACCCATGCCCGCTTCCAGAATTCGCCTTGCTCGGCGGGTGGGCGAAGAACAAGGTCGGGCACACCGTCCCATCCCAGGCGGTCAAGCAGCACCCTTCCCCTCACGCCGGTACCGTTGCCGGTGATGGAAAGGCCAATCTCGGCAATCGGTTGCGATGCGCAGTCAGGCAGGATCCATGAGAGTTCGGCACTTTCGCCAGGCCCGAGATTCTCAACGGGTCCGGTCAAGTCGACGAGGTCATCGTCACGGCCATATCGCCTGATGATCAACCCCGCACTGACGTCCCCGGTGTTTTCGGCGCCAGCGAGGATGACGGCCCTCAATTCCTGGCCAGGATAGACCAGCGGTGTCGCCATCAGCTCATAGGTCCGCATGCGCAGGACATCCCTTGGCGCAAAGACCGGCGTCGTTGCGATCACCGTCCTGCAATCGCCCAGTGATTCAAACCCGAGAGAGAGGAGATGCCTGCCGTCATGGCTCTCACCTCTGACAGTCGCGCCAGCCATTGGGCCAGGACACCCTGAAAGGCGGAATCCCTGGGTCGAGCCCGGCAGCGAGAAATGGAACTGCGCACCTCCCTTGGGCGCCGCCGGTTTCGGCTTGCCGTCGACAGCATGGCCAAGTCCGACAATGTAGTCGGTCATGCGAACGGCATCATTGATCGCGAAGCCGCCATCTGCGGAAGATACCAGCATTCGGTCAGCGATCGGACCACGCCAGTCCCGGCCCGCATCCAGCCCGTCCAGCCCGTGCATGAGGCCAAGAAGACAACCGACATTTCCGGCATTGCAGTCCGTGTCCCAGCCGCTCGTGTTCACGATCTTCTGCGCCCGGCTGAAATCGTCCGGCGAGTACAGCACGGCCATGATCATCAAGGCGTGGTTGGGGATGACATGGCAGTTTCCCGGATACCTGTCATAGCCGTATTGCTCCGCAATCCGGCGGCGCGTATCCCGCCAGTCATCGTTATCCCGGTGCCAGGAACGCACATCGGCAACGAGGTTTGCGATTTGGCAGCCATGCGGAATGACCGACAATCCTGCATGAACAAGCCGGTCGATATCTGCGCTCATGAAGGCTTCGGCTTCCATCGCCGCCCACAGCATGGCTGCATGAACCGCCTCCCCGTCATGGCTGACGCGTGCCGCTTCGCGGGCCAGATTGGCGGCAAGTCCCGGCTTGCCGGGTGCAACCATCGCCCAGCAGTCAATAAAGATCTGCGCGCCAATCTGTTCTGCGACAGTTTTGCCATTGGTCTTGATCGAACCGCTCCCGGGCGCGGCAATACCCTTCTCCAGGTTGAGCCATGCCGTGTGTTCGGTCGAGATCCCGTTCCCTCCCCACCACAGGATGGAACGTTTCTCGACAATGTAGTTCAGCCAGGCCTTGCCGACTTTTTCCGAAGCAAGGAGATTCGGCCGGCTGCAATCCTCGAGTGCCCGGACAAATGTGAACGTGCCTGAAATGTCGTCATCGGTCACGACCAGCGGGTCGTCGAACCGGTCGTGAACGTAGTACTCGATTTCCCCGAGTTCCCCGACTATCCGCTCGAATGTCCAGCCCTCGAACGGGCGGCCGAGATAGACTCCGATCAGTTTGCCGAGAATGCCGGCATATGTGCGTTCGGTATAGTCTCGGGGAAGTGACACGATTCGATCCGGATCCTGTGCTGTTCTGCAACTGTTAGAGGGGGGCACCGAAATTCGGAAGTGAATTTCGCCTTCCTGGAACCGCCTGTTCGCCCTCCATGCATCGAGAGTGGTGGCCGAGCATGGGCAGGCCCGGCAGAATTCAGGCCAGTCGGTCGTTGTCCACAACCCGGCGGGCTCCGACCATTCGGGCGCCGGATGAATCCGCAGGCTCCCCGGATTGATCAGTCCGGCGTCGTCCCGCTCTTCAGGCGATGTGTGTCGACACCAGGCCTCGGGCCAGCCGGCAGGGCTGGCGAAGGATGATGGATGCAGTTCCGAACAAGCAGGAGAAGACGACAGGGACAATTGACGGAACCCGACGGGGAGAGAACAAATTCCCTCACAAACGCGGCATGCTGCCGGAATCGCTCACTTCTGTCCGTCCATCGACAGACCGCTCATGGATGGGAGGCAAGTTCCCGTCCTGCGTCAGGCTGTTGACTGCCGGTTCCCTGATGTCGAAGGCCGGGTCACCGGCTTCCCTGTCGGCAGCCCGGCCGGTTTCGGCGGTTCAGCCTGGCAATCCACAAGGCCGGGTTTGCCGGACGGAGGCGTCAGGGCAACTCGACCAGCCAGCCATCGGGGGCCGGCTCAAGGAGGTTTGCCGCCGCATCTGCCGTACCGGTCAGCCACTGGCCGTAATCCTTCGGGTCGAGAATGACCGGCATCCGGTTGTGAACGTGCGCCGCCATTGCGTTGGGCCTGGTGGTGGCGATGGCAAATGTGTGCAGGCTTTGCTGCTCGCCGCCGATCACCTCTTCGAGCCGGGTCCAGATGCCGGCGAAGGCGAAGGTCTCGCCCGGTGCGACTGCATACCAGTGGCGCCCGGTGCGGCTGCGGCTGCCGAATTCGCAATAGGCGGTTGCCGGGACCAGGCAACGCCGGCGCTCCAGGCTGGCGGCCCAGAGGCCCGAGGAGCGGATGCGATCGTCACGGGCATTGGTGACCACCCTGGGCCGGATCGGCTTGCCGGTGCGCCGCGACCGCTTCGGGAGCAGGAATCCCCACTGCATTTCCGACAGATGCCGGTCATTGTCGCCGGCAAGATGCAGTACCGCTGCCCGGTATTTCGGATAGACCTCGTCGGTGCCGGCCCAATCGTCCGGCAGGTGAATGTTGGCGGCCGTGACGGCAAACATCCGTTGCATCGCCTCGCGGGCGGTCAGGTTGGAAAAGAGATTGCACATCGGTGATTGTCGCCCCCTTCCGGTCAGCCCTGCTCGAGTGCCGCCACCGCCTCGGCGAAGATGGCCGCCGGCATGTCGTAGAGTCCTCCACCGATCCGTCCCTCCTGGCCAAACCGGTCGATGATGCCCAGCCCGACCAGCGGGGTGGTGCCGGATTGCACGACCCTGCGTGCCGACAGGCCAAGTCTGATGTCGACGGCATGAAAGCCGGGGTGCCGGCCAAGGGGCAGTATCCGGCGGCGGCGCGGCGCGTCCTTCGGCAGGAAATTCCCGAACAACTCCCGCTGCTTCGGCGAAAGATGCACGGCCATCGCCCCGAGGCCGAACGCCTCGACCACCGCACTGTCGCCCACCGCTCCGAGGGCCCGGTCTGCGGCCACATGGCCGGTCTCGCCCTCGGGTGGCGCGGCCGGGGCAAGAAACCACTGACCGGGCAGTCCGGATACCTGGATTCCCACCGTCACGCCATTGCCGCCGGCCGCGGTCACCAGCCCGGAGCCGGCAATACCGTCGGCGGCCAGCATGGCGCATTTGGATGCCGCCATCCACAGGTTGAGAAACACCCCCGGCGAGGTCTCCAGGAATTCCTCGACCCGGGCATTTCGCCCTCCATCGCCCCTCGCCAGCAACTCCCCGGCCAGCATGTCGGCACCGGCAATCGTGCGCCCGTGACAGTCATCACCGTTGGCAAGGCTCCGCGCCGCCAGCGGGACCAGCGGAATTCCCTCGGCGATTCCGCCCTCCAGCCAGGCTGCAAACTCGTCATTGACCCATTTCAGGTGCTCGACCACGTCTGTTGACCGCAAACCGAGACGCATGGCCGGGCCGCTGCCGCCATTGATCGGCGCATGCGCTGCAACCTGCCCCCGATGGGCGTCATACACCCGGTGCAGCGGCATCGAGGCGGACACCACGGCGGCCAGCGGCACGACGACGCCGTGATCCTGCGCCGGCCGCAGCGCGATCTCGCCGGCGGTGATCATTCCCTCGGCCTGGTCGAGATCGGCGGCAAGCCCCTCATGGACGGCGGCGGCGCAGGCGGAATTCAGGATCGGGCGGGCAATCTCTGCGGGTGCCTTGAAGGCCGGCCCGGCATGCAGCAGGGTATCGGCAGGCAGGCTGGCGGCATCGGCTGCGATCTCCAGCCGGTTCCATACCGGCTCTGCCACCAGCGCATGATCATAGGCCAGTCGATCGGCCGGATGGAGTTCGTCAGCCTTCAAGCCGCTACCCCGCCTCCGGGATGATCCAGGTCTCCGAAAAATACAGGAATGCGGTGGTGGTCTCGACGCCGGCCTGGACCCGCCGGCCGATCTTCCCGGGCAAGCACCGTCCGTTGACCATGATCGCGGCCGACCTGGCCGGCACCAGCACCGTGAACATGGTGTGGCGACCGGTGCCGGTCTGCTCCGGGACCAGCTCCAGCGCCCGCGGCTGTTCGAGATCCTCCCATGCAAGCTCGATGGCGAGATTGTCGCCCGACACCGTTTCGGCATAGCGGTGGCCCATCGGATCGCCGCTGGTCCTGATCGAGCGGGCCGGCTGGAAGCGCAGCCCGTCAAAGGCCGGAGCCTGGCGGAAGGCGGCCAGTCGGCCGATGAACTCCCGCATGAGATAATCGGCCAGGTCGGGATTGTCGCCCATGAGCACATTGGGGGCCTCGGCGCTTCCGGTGGCGGATTGTGGAGATGCATAGAGGAGGAGGATCTCTCCCTTGCCGGCCGGTGACCAGGCAACACGGAAGAACAGCGCCATGGCCGTGAAACCGTCATCCTCGCCCTTGAGAAGGATGCCCGGGTTCTCGCCGGTCCAGTCGACCCTGCCGGGAGTTATCGGCACCGATAGTGGCAAATCCTCAACCTCCCGCGTCTGCCCGGACCCAGGTCTCGGAGTAACGGCGCCACGCGGTCGATAGCTGGCGGCCGAATTCCGGTCGGGATGATGGCTGGCCGGGCAGCCCGGTGCCATTGATCGTGATGTCGGCCGCACCGGCCTCGCAACAGACCGCATACATCTCGTGCAGGCCGGTCATGGAATTCCCGCGGCCGAGTTCAACGGGAATCGGCGGGCCGGGATCCTCCCATGTCAGTTGCACCGTCACGCCGGCGCCCCGCAATATCTCGCTGCATCGCCCGTCAGCCTGCCTGGACCGGCTGACGGCCGACTCCAGGTCGAGCCAGGCCATGCTGCCAGGCGCTGGCAGGTCGCACAATTCCGGATCACGCCTGACCCAGCCATCGACGATCCAGCGCATCAGGCGCTGGTTGTCGGTCATCAGCAGGTTGGACGCACCGGGCCACCCCTCGCTCTTCCCGGGATCACCGAGCACCATGCAGCCAATGCCCCGCCCGAATGGTGACAGGCAGATGCGGAAGACCATTGCCACCGAGGCCGGGCAGCCGCTTCCCTGGTCATACAGGCAGATGCGGTGGCTCTCGCCGCACCATTCGACCCGGCCCGGATTTATCGACACCCGCGTCATTGCCAGCCGGCCTCGTATTCCCTGAGCTTCGAGATGATTGCCGGTCGGCGATCACCTCCACGAACGCCGTCGGCCGCCACGTAGATCTCGGCCACCGCCAGCGCCACCTCCTTCAGCACCGCGGCGTCATCCCGGCCGGGCCGTGGCGGGATCCGGAGCATGGTATCGCCGCCATAGGTCGGTATCGGCGTCTCGTAGACCAGCGATGGCTGCGGGGCATCGCCGCCAGATTCGACATGCCTGATTGCCGCCCGCAGCTTCCGGCGAACCTTGGCGACCCCGCGGTCGGTGAAGCCGAGATTCTCGCGCCGATGGATGTTGCGCGGCCCCTGTGACACCCAGGCATCATAGTCGCCGGGGTCTCGCTGGCGCTGTTCGTAGCTGCGCTCGCCGCTCTGGCCGTAGAAGTCGGTCTTGCCGAGGCCGACCTCCTCGCGGTTGGTCAGGCACCGGGGATCATCGCCATCGCGGAAGTGCCGCCAGGCAATGACCATCGTGTTGGTGTCATCGATCGGTGTGACCCACCTGCTCAGCCCGCAACGGCCAAAATAGCGCGGCTGGTCAGGCACCGGAAAATGTCCGCCATTCTGGGTAAAGCTCGGCAACATCTTGTCGTGGATCCTGATCCAGATGATGTCGCCGACCCGACGGGTATTGGTGTAGAAATCCCCGTAGCCGCGTTCATGGAATTCGATCTTCGGCATTTCGGCAAATGCCTCGATGAACTGCGTTCGCACCGCCCGCGTATGCAAATAGACCACGTGGAACGGATCCCAGGCATTCTCCATGACCTGCAGCCAGTTGCAGGGCGATTCGATCTGGTACGGGATCATGTCGTCCCCGTCCTCGTCGAAGGTATCCATCACCGGGAATGGCGGCATGGTCGGCGGCGGGCCGAGATAGGCAAATGCCAGCCCCTTGTACTCGATGACCGGGTAGGCCCCGAGACGGGTCCGGTTCCTGACCTGGCTGGCCGGCGGCTCGCAGGGTGTCTCCAGAATGGTGCCGTCAACTGCATATTTCCAGCCATGGTAGCTGCAGCGGATGCCGCCCTCCTCGACGATCCCGAATTCGAGCGACATGTTCCGGTGGCAGCAATGCAGGTGGACAAGCCCGAGCCTGCCGCCCTTTTCCCGAAAAAGAACGAGATCCTCGCCGAGTATCCTGCACCGCAAGGGCAGTTCGCCGAGTTGGCTGGTCATCGCCACCGGCATCCAGTAGCGGCGCAGATACTCCCCGCAGGGCGTCCCCGGCCCGACTTCGGTCAGCTCCGGGTCCGGCTGCTCCTGCCAGACATGCTGGCGTTCATGGCCGCGGTAGTCTCCATCCGGCACGGCAAATGGTAATGTCATCGACGCCCCCGGCAACTGCTCCAGGACCGGCCACGATCATCCCTCCGGCGAAGGGTCCGTGGCCGACGCCCCTTCTATCAGGCCGGCAACTGCTGCGCAAAATCCGGCAACACAACCCGGCTTCCCTGCCCGGGGGCAGGGCTGCGTTGCCCGAAGGAGATGCTACCTGATTTCCCTGCCGGTAGCCTGGTCGACCATCTTCATTGACAGCCTGACCTTGCCCCGATCGTCGAGACCGACCAGCTTTACCTTGACCTCCTGGCCCTCCCGAAGCACGTCGGACGGGTGATTCACCCTGGTATTGTTGATCTGGCTGACATGCACCAGCCCGTCCCGCTTGCCGAAGAAATTCACGAAGGCGCCGAAATCCATCAGCTTCACCACCTTGCCGGTATAGATTGTACCCACCTCCGGTTCGGCAACGATATCGTGAATCATCTTCCACGCGGTCTCGATCGACTCGCCATCCGATGATGCAATCTTGATCGTGCCGTCATCCTGGACATCGACCTTGGCGCCGGAGGTCTCGACGATCTCCCGGATCACCTTGCCGCCGGTGCCGATGACCTCCCGAATCTTGTCAAGCGGAATGCTCATCGACCGGATGCGCGGTGCGTGGACCGAGAACTCGCCCACCTCGCTCAGCGCCTTCGACATTTCATCAAGAATGTGAAGCCGGCCATTGCGGGCCTGGGCAAGCGCCTTCTCCATGATTTCCGTGGTGATCCCGGCAACCTTGATATCCATCTGCAGCGAGGTGATCCCCCGGTCGGTTCCGGCGACCTTGAAATCCATGTCGCCGAGATGATCCTCGTCGCCGAGAATGTCGGAAAGGATTGCGTAATTGCCGCCTTCCTCCAGGATCAACCCCATCGCCACGCCGGCCACCGCCGCCCGCAAAGGCACCCCGGCATCCATGAGCGACAGCGATGATCCGCAGACCGTGGCCATCGACGAGGACCCGTTCGACTCGGTGATCTCCGACACCACTCGCAGCGTATAGGGAAAGTCGGCCGGATCAGGCAACACCGCCTGCAGGGCCCGCCAGGCAAGTTTGCCGTGACCGATCTCCCGTCGTCCCGGAGGGCCCATCCTTCCGGTCTCACCCACGGAGTAGGACGGAAAGTTGTAGTGCAAGAGGAAGTTCGAGCGGAAATTCCCGTGCAGGGCATCGACAATCTGCTCGTCTTCCCCGGTGCCGAGCGTGGTCACCACCAGCGCCTGTGTCTCACCACGGGTAAACAGCGCCGAGCCATGCGTGCGCGGCAGCATCCCGACATCGCAGTCGATATTCCGGATCTGGTCGAGCGCACGCCCATCCACCCGGTTTCCACCGTCGATGACACTCCCGCGCAGGATGCCGGATTCCAGCTTCTTCAACGCTCCCGACAAGGCCGACGGCTCGTATTCCCGGGAAGCCAGCTCTTCCCTGATCGCCGCCCGGGCCTCGCTGACTGCCTGCTGGCGCTCCTGCTTGTCGGCAACCGAAAACGCTGCCCGCATCCGCTCCTCGCCAACCTTCCGGACCTCGTCCCTGACCTGCGAATGATCGGCAGCCTCGAACTGGAATGGCTCGACGCCGGCCGCCTCGGCCAGTCCGGCAATCATCTCGATCACCGGTTGCATGGCCTGGTGCCCGAATTCGACTGCACCGAGCATCTCGGCTTCGGTCAGCTCATAGGCCTCCGACTCGACCATCATGACCGCGTTGCGGGTGCCGGCCACCACCAGGTCGAGCTTCTGGCTTTCATTGCCGCGGATATTCTGCAGATCGGCAATTCCCGGGTTGAGGACGTATTCGCCACCGGAATAGCCGACCCGGGCACCACCGATCGGGCCGCGGAACGGCACGCCCGAAACCGCCAGCGCCGCCGAGGCGGCAATCATGGCAACAATATCGGGGTCGCTTTCAAGATCGTGCGACAGCACCGTGCAAATGACATTCACCTCGTTGCGGAAACCCTCGGCAAAAAGCGGCCGTATCGGGCGATCGATGAGGCGCGAGGTCAACGTTTCCTTTTCGCTTGGACGCGCTTCGCGCTTGAAGAAACCTCCGGGCACCTTCCCGGCTGCGTAGTAACGCTCCAGATAGTGCACGGTCAGGGGGAAAAAATCCACGTCCGGCATCGGGTGCTTGGCGAATGTCACTGCCGCCATCACGCTGGTTTCGCCAATGGTTGCGAGCACGCACCCATCGGCCTGCCGGGCAATCCGCCCGGTCTCCAGGGTCAGCTTGCGGCCCCCCCACTCCATTTCCCTGGTTACTGTATTGAACATGCCTTATCCTTTGACTACCCGTCGGCAGTTGCTGCCCGGGTTCTTCCGCTGCATTGATTCCTGTCAGACCGACGCGGCAGCGCTCGCGGCAGCACAGTTCATTCCTGTTCGAGAAAGATGTTGGAAACCGGACGGGCTACGATCGCTTCCCGGGGGAACCGGCCAGCCGGCAGGTCTGCTACCGGCGCAGCCCCAGTCTCTTGATCAGTTCGCGGTAGCGGGCTTCGTCCCTCGACTTCACGTAATCAAGCAGCTTTCTCCGCCGCGATATCAGCCGGTACAACCCGCGGCGAGAGTGCTCGTCTTTCCGGTGGACCTTGAAATGCTCGGTCAGTGTGGCAATCCGCGATGAGAGAATGGCAACCTGGACCTCCGGCGAACCGGTATCTCCGTCCTTGGCCGAGTACTCGGTGATGAGCTCGGACTTGCGCTCCGCTGAAATCGACACCATTCATCTCCTTCTCTGCGTTCCACTGTCAGCCGGGATGTCGTCCAGCCGACAAAATTCGTCCTGTTGATTCGTTCCGGTGCCTGATGGGGCAATCCTCGACCATTGTCAAAGGAAATTGGAATTGCCTGCATCACGATCATCCGCCAGCCCGACATCCAACGGGTGGTCAGGATCTGCGTATCGGCCGGGAAAACCGAAATTCCTCGCGCAATTGGACGATATCCGGGCTTCCCCGGCACCGCGCCGTCAACTGCGCTCCATTGGGCGGAAAGGCCCCGTGGACCACCCTTGTCCCCGCGTCTCCAGGAACTCGGCCACCGGCACGAAGTCACGGTCAGACGAGACCAGTGCGGCAGTGTCGTAGCTGTTCGCCCAAGCGAGGTTGATCATGTCGGTCGCCATTCGAACATCGACACCCTTTTCCTCGGTTCCCCTCATATCGGCACAGCAGGCGGGGCATTGGGTGACCTCGCTGTGGCAGGAAGGGCACGAGGGTGTGGCACCATCGACACGCTCACGCCGGGAAACGTGTTCACCACACTCGTCGCCCATCGATGAAGTTTTCGGACCTTGGGGCTGTCGGGGTCATGGGAGTCGTAGAAGTGCAACTCCTGATACTCACCGGTTGCCGCGGAATCGACGACCATGGTCGCGGCGCGTGCGAGCGCCGGCCCGAGCTTGGCCCAATCCGCACGGAAGTCGGTATCGGCATTTCGCATGGAAAGCGTGCAGTTCCAGAAGTCGACGAACACACATACGCGATGACGGGAAGCTTGAACCGGCGTGGAAGCGTGCATATCGCGTTACACCACAAGAATGAAGGGATGCGCGAGGCGTCCCTCGGATCGCGATAACCGGACCCCGGATATCCCTTTCCGGGCGGTGAGTCCGATGGGCTTTGTTGAGAGGCAAACCATTGTCGACTGGAAGGGATTGCAGGCTGTCATCCGTTCCTGTTCTTGTTGTTTCGTTGATTCATTGTTGCCTGAGTCCCCCTGCTGCGGGCCGTAGCCTTTTGAATATCAGGCGGCTGCCACGACCGCCATATTGATCATCGACCCCTGGCAACGCTGGCAATGGTCGGTGATGTCCTGCCGATGCCCGCCAGCGGCGGGACCCGGACGACCAGGGCAAACTTCCTTCCGGTCAGACCAGCCCCACTCGGACTTCAGCAACGCTACCGGGATTGAAACCTGCCACGGGGAGGGTCGTGCATGAACTCCGATACGGACCGGCAGGTCGCGCCACCGCGCCGGCAACAGGGGTCGACAGCAGGAAACGTGAACGATCCCGGCAAGGGAGCGGTGAATCACCAGGATCACACCCTGTTTGTCAGCCATCAGCACTCCCGCCCATGCCGCCGGTTTCAGGATCAATTGTCATGCAATGATCGCCCGGGGGGTGGATTCTTGCCGGGCCGCAGCCGCCGGAGCCCACGACAGGCGAAGACACCACCTGCACCTGTAGCGCTGGACTACACGCCCCTTTATGCACCACAGTTGGCAATTGCAGCGGCGATGATCCCGGTGATCGTCTGGGCGGCGGTGCTACCGCCGCTTCTCCGGGATGCCCTCGCCAATGGCCGAGGCGATCATTCCAGGCGGGTCAGATGAAGGGAGATGTTCAATGGACGCTATCAATCAATGGCTGAATGTGCCGGAGCTCTGGCAGGTGCTGACCGGGGCCATCCACGCTCGCTACTGGTCCGTGGACACCCTTGTTCAGGCGGTGCTGATCGTGATGATTGCCGGGCTGGGCCACTGGCTCGGGAGCATATTGCGCCGTGCCCTGTCCGGCATGGTGGAGCATCGGCCGTGGATCGCCGACAGCCGCGGGTTCGTCGAGAGTACAATTGCCCGCTCCGGGATGATCACGATTGCCCTGCTGCTCTGGCTGGCGGCGGAACTGGGTCCGAGATCGGGATTGCTCGAGACCCACCTGGTCCGAACCATTGCCAGCCTGCTGACCGCGTGGCTGGCCATTCACATCCTGTCCGGCATCGTCGAAAACAGGGCGCTGGCCAAGCTTGTCGTGCTGACAGCCTGGCTGATGGCGGCGCTGGCGATACTGGGGCTGTTCGGCTCGACCGTTGCCCTGCTCGACAGCATCGCCATGACATTCGGCGAGTTGCGCATCTCGGCGCTGACCGTGGCCAAGGCTCTCCTCGCATTCGGAATCCTGTTTTTCTGCACCATTGCTCTGTCGAATTTCCTCGAGCGGCAGATCAACCGCATCGAGGGGATGACCGCGTCGGCACAAGTGCTCATGAACAAGCTGATCAAGATCCTGCTGGTCACCCTGGCCTTCCTGATTGCCATCAACAGCATCGGCATCGACCTCACCACCCTGGCCGTATTCAGCGGTGCGCTCGGCATTGGCATCGGCTTCGGGTTGCAACGGATCATTTCGAACCTGGTAAGCGGCCTGATCCTGCTGATGGACAAGTCGATCAAGCCCAATGACGTCATCGCCGTTGGCCAGACCTATGGCTGGATCGAATCGCTCGGGGCACGATATGTCGTTGTCCGCACCCGCGATGGAATCGAGCACCTGATCCCGAACGAGGAGCTGATCATCCAGCGGGTCGAAAACTGGACCCATAGCGACATGTCCATTCGCCTCAAGATCCCGGTCGGGATCTCGTACAAATCCGACCTGCACCGGGCCATGGAGCTGTGCGAGGAGGCAGCCCGGTCGGTGGACCGGGTGATTGACGACCCGTTGCCCCGTTGCCTGCTGACCGGGTTTGGCGAAAGTTCCGTCGACCTCGAGGTACGGGTGTGGATCAGCGACCCTCCCGAAGGCCGGGCCAGTGTCGTCAGCCTGATCCTGCTCGAAATCTGGAACAGGTTCCACGAGGACGGGATCGAGATCCCCTTCCCGCAGCGCGAGTTGCACCTGCATTGGGGTGGTGAACAGCGAGGCGAACAGGACAGGCGGGCCGGCATGCTGCCTGCCGCCGCCGGGGCATGACATCCGGCAAGGCAATCCTGGTGCGACTATCGCCAAGGAGGCAGGAGCAGGTCCGGCCGGAAGGTGCGGGTCCCACCAGCCTCCATCGGAACCGCCCCCGGGGGCTTGCCGTCATCAACTGGCCAGCCACAGGGGGACGCAGATCAGAATGATGCCAAGCCAGGCATTGCGTATGGCGCCCAATGCGCGGTCGATGTCGGCGCTCGTGAGCTCCTTCCGGCCATTCATGTTGATGTACGGGTCATCCGTCCTCTCGCCATCATAGGTTCGAGGCCCTGACAATGCGACATCCAGCGTGGCGGCAACCGCCGCCTCCGGCCAGCCGGCATTCGGCGAGCGATGCGAGGATGCGTCATGGCGTATCGCCCAGAATTGCCGCCATTTGCCATTGGTGACGGCAATCAGCAAGGCAGCAATCCGGGCCGGGATCCAGTTCAGCACATCGTCGAGAACTGCCGTCGCCATGCCGAATTCCCGGTATCGTTCCGTGCGGTAGCCGATCATGCTGTCGGCAGTATTGACCAGCTTGTAGGCAAGCATGCCGGGAAGGCCGAGGAGCAGGAACCAGAATGCCGGCGCAACCACACCGTCCAGGAAACCCTCGGCCGCACTTTCCACCGCTGCCCGCGCCACATCATCGGCTTCCATCTGATCCGTCTCCCGGCCGACGATCCGGGCCACTTCCCTCCTGCCCTCGCCCAGGCTCATTCGCAGCCCGTCGGCAACGGCCCTGACATGCTGGTTCAGGCTCTTGCCGGCCAGCAGGATCGCCGCGCCCAGCAATTCGAGAAGCCCCAGATCGGGAACGGCACGGATCGCGTAGCCGACAGCAAGGGCGGCAATTGCCAGCACCGCGATGACCATGGCGCCCTTCAGCTTCTGTCTCTCGCCCTGGTTGAACCTGCGCTCTGCAGCCTCGATCACCTGTCCGATCAGCCTGATCGGATGCGGGACCCGGGACCAGGCCCAGTCGGGCTCGCCGAGCAGCGCATCGAGCACCAGGGCGGCAATCAGGATGACCGGGATGGTCATGGCCTCCCCCCGGTCGCAGCATCCAGGGCGGCGCGCACCGGCGCAAAGCTCTTTCGATGGTGACAGCTCGGCCCGAACTCCTCGAGGGCCGCCAGGTGCCGGGCGGTTCCGTAGCCATTGTTCTGGTGCCAGCCATATTGCGGACAGAGCCGGTCAAGCGCCTGCATGCACCGATCCCGGGCAACCTTGGCCACGATCGATGCCGCGGCCACCGAGGCCGAGATCCGGTCGCCGCCAATCACCGCCCGCGCCGGGCAGTGCAGGCCATCGGCGATCCGGTTGCCATCGATCAGCACGAAATCCGGGCGGGCGGCCAGTCCGGCCACCGCCCGCCGCATGGCGAGCATCGTTGCCTGCAATATGTTCATGTCATCGATTTCGCTGACACTGGCCGATGCAACCGAACATTGTGCCGTCCGCCTGATCGCCGCGTCGATCCTGGTCCGGGCCGCGGCCGACAGCTTCTTCGAGTCATCGAGCCCAACCGGAATGTCGTGCAAATCGAGAATGACCGCCGCCGCGTGGACCGGTCCCGCCAGCGGACCGCGACCAGCCTCGTCAACCCCTGCCACCACATGGTAACCACTCTCTCCGAGATCAGCCTCGATGACGAGATGCGGGCGTGAAACCGCCGTTTTCGGGTCGGTTACCCGTGACGCCATTCGCCGTTATCCGCAACCGGTTGCCGGAAGGCGGCGCAGATCAGTACCCTGCGCTCAGCCGAAACCCTTCACGCTGCATGCAACCATAGTCGTAGAACTTGACCAGGAAGTCGCCTCGCCATTTTTCCATCAGGCATACCCTGGGCGTCGGCAGGCATGGCGAACCGTCATTCTCGACCCAGACATTGCCGTTCCAGACCGGGGAGGTGCAGACCCTGTTCTCACGGAGCCGACTTTCTATTGCGTTGCGTGCCGATTGCGCCGCTGCTTGAGCCGCGCGCTCTTTCCGTTTACGCTCCTTCCTTGCCTGGGCGGCAATCAGGGCCAGCGCCGCCACTCCGGCCACCGCCACCCACGTATCATCACTGTCGGCCCGAGCCGGTGCAGTCGAGACTCCCGCCGCAATCGCAGCTGCCATCACCACGACCAGGGCCTGCCTGACAATACCGAAACGTTTCATCCTGAGTCGCCCCCATCCTTGTGCAGACAATATCGGCCAGAAACCGCTGGAAATCAAGGTTTCGCCGGCTCCGGACGCCCAGCCCGGCATGGTTGTCCGGCAACAATCGTCGGCGGCGCCAGGAAAGAGCCGGAGACGGCGCCCGGGTTCGTGCCCGTCATCGCCGTCCCCGGAGCGCGCATCGCGGTCTCGAATTCACCCGACAGGAATGGCGGGCTCAGCCGGGCTGGCACATCAACTGCAGCAACACCCGGCGCTGCCTGCCGACCCACCAATGGCGGCATGAAGACGGGGTGACATGCCGGGCCATCTCCGAAGCGGCGGCACCTGAACACCATGTCACGGCGCCAGGGCAAGGCCAGACCCGACATGGAAGGCGGGCACTGCCGATTCAACATGAAATGGGAATATGTCTCCCGGCCGGGTTTCACGGCTTGCCGGTTGGAGTTGAACCGTCCGCCCGAGACGAACGCCCTGGCCTCGCAAGCGTTCGAGCCGCCCTGGCCGGAAGGCCGTCCTGTGTTCGCTTTGCCGCCCATAGCGACGCTGGCCGGCCGCGTTCGGGTCGCGTGACAGGGTCCGCCGGCCGGGCAGGTCCGGACCGCATGACGGGGACCGCCAGCTCGGCGCTGCCGGACCTCATTCCGACATCCGCCCTCCTTGCAGGATCGGGCACTTTGTCGAATCTCGCCTGCCGAGCGGATTCGGGCCATACGAGGTCCGCCGACTCCATGCGTCCGGACCTGGTGTCGGACTCGGCCTGATGGTCGGGTTCGGGCCACCTGTCGAAGCCCACCCGATCTGCGGACACGGGACCCATGGCAAAGTCCACCGACCTGTCGAGACTCTCCCGCACCTTCGGTTCGGCGTGCTGCACGAAGGCTCCGCTCTGGCGCACATAGCGCTGGAAATTGCCCGGATCGAGTGGAGCGTCCCAAACCGCTTCATAGACCTGCCTGAGTTCCCGGATCGTAAACTCCGGTGAACAGAACCAGGCGGCCAGGGCGGTGTGTTCGAAGCTGGTCCGTATGCGGTCGACGGCGTCCCTGACGATGCTGCCGTGATCGAAGGCGAGACGGATGGCGTCGTTCTCGATGCGCGCCACCGGCACGAGTTCGGCCCTGGTTGCATCCCCGCCGCCCCTGAGCGCCGGCACGTCGCAGCAGACCGCCCAAAAGGCGACGGTTACCACCCGCATGCGCGGGTCCCGGTCCGGAGAGCCATAGGCGGCAAGCTGCTCGAGGTGCCACGCTCCCCTGGCCAGCCCGGTCTCCTCCGCAAGTTCCCGGGCGGCGGCATCCTCCAGCGTCTCGTCCGGATGAACGAAGCCGCCGGGCAAAGCCCAGGAACCGCGGTAGGGATCGCCCCCCCGCTCAATCAGCAACACCTGGAGCGCATCGTCCCGGATGGTGAACAGCGACACATCCGCGGTGACCGCGAATGGCGGGAACGACGTTGCGTCATAGGGAGGCAGACTCTCGCAAGCCATTTCCGAAAATTAAATTGTCGTATTGACAATATCAAGCAGGAAATATATTGTCATAATAACAATAAAAGGAAAATGGCCAACTCCAATGAATGAAACCGGGCTCAATCCCGACTTCCACGGCTCTTCGTTCACCGGGGCATTCCTCCTCGACACCATGCTGATGATCGTACTACGAAGGAGACAATCATGACCGCACCGAACCTGGGCAATGTCGCCCTGGGCGCGCCGATTGCGCGACTCGGCGTTTCGTTTTTCCCGATGTACCTGCCTGGCAGTGAACTGCCGGCGATCGCCACCGGCGAGGATTCGGGATTGCAGATAAAGGAACTCGACGACGCGTCGGTGAATACGCTGTACGCGACCAATCCCACGGACAAGCCAGTGCTGGTCGTCGAAGGAGAGCATTTTCTCGGCGGCAAGCAGAACCGTGCCGTCAACGCCACCGTGCTCGTGGATTCCTTCACCGCGATCGAGCTTCCCGTAAGCTGCCTCGAGCAGGGCCGCTGGGGGTACCGCCAGGAATGGCGGCGTGGTGCAGCCTTCGCGCCGGCTCGCGTCCGGAAGGCGCAGCGCCTGGGCCTCGCCCGGTCGATGCGGCACGGCTCCCGCGCGGGTGACCAGGGCCGCGTCTGGAACGAGATCCATGACCTGCTGTCGCATGAGGGGGTCGAGTCCGATACGGCGGCGGCGTCGGATCTGGAGCTGAAATACTCCAGAGAGACGCGCCGCTCCGGCACCGTGGAAAAACTCGTCAAGCGCGGCCCTCTGCCCGGCCAGTGCGGGGTGGTCGTGGCCCGGGGCAGCCAGGTCGCAGCGATGGATCTGTTCGGCGCGCCGCATTTGCTGGCCGCGCATTGGGGGCAGATCGTGCGCTCGCACTATTTCGAATCGGCGAAGGCGAGCGGACGGCCATCCACGGACCGGGCGCTCAGGCTTGTCCGGCGATTTGGACAGCAACCCGTCCGGGAAATGCCGGGTGTGGGTCTTGGCGCCGAACGTCGAGTCGCCACCAACGGTCTGACCGGACAGATGCTGTCGCTGAACGGTTCGCTGGTTCATGCAGCGTTCTCGCAAGAGACCGACGAAGGAAAGCAGTACCATGGCTGATACGGATCGCGCACGAGGACGGATGGCAGGGATCGCGGTGGGGAACCTGCCGGGGATTGTCATGGAGGGATGGTCGCGGCGGCGCATCGCACGTGAGTTCCCGGCGGGAGTTACGGACATCGTGGCAAGATCCGGATATCCCGACGGTGACGACCTGGCGCGGGCCATCGAAATTGCCGATGCGGCGGAGGCTGCCGGCGGGCTGGATGTGGACGGTCCGACGCCTCTGGGTGTGGGCCGAATCCAATGGTGCAGGGACGGGCGTCCTGACCGGGGATGTGCCGGCACTGCATGGTGGCAGCTACCAACCGGGACTTGCCTGCAACAGGATGGAAGGAGATGTGCGTGCGCCGCAAGGCATGCCGATTGCCGAGAATTCCCGGCAAGCCTGGACGGAAAGCCGGGCCGGCAATGGCGCGCTGATGCGGTGTGCACCGCTCGCAATCAGGTGGCACGACAAGCCGGACCGGCTGGTGCAGGAGAGCGTGTTCTCGGCTGTACCGACACATTGGGACCGGCGATGCGGCTGGTCCTGCGCGCTTGCGAACCTCGCTGTCGCTGCTGCGCTGCGAGGCGAGTTCCTGTCTGCGGAGGACCTGATGCAATCGGCACGGAAGGCCATGGCGACATCCATGCCGGCGCTCCGCCAAGATGGCTATCGTGCAGACATCCCGCCATCGGTGTCGGAATCGGTGATCCAGAAGTCACGGTCCTCGATGGATGAATTGCGGTTCGGCCGCGACAACAAGGGCTTCACGTTCCTCTCCCTGCAGGCAGCACTGATCTCGGACTGGCAGGCGGAAGACTTCGAGTCCGGCCTGTGCAAGGTCATCGAGGCGGGCGGCGATACGGATATCAACGGCGTCATCGTCGGCGCAGTGCTCGGCGCGCGCCTCGGCTTCACGGCGATCCCCGAACGGTGGCTGCGACGGGTGAGGGCAATCAGGAAAGGGCGTGTATCGCTGGAGGCCGGTGCCGACCATTCGGCGGCCCGGTCGAAGCGGGCGGGAGAGGTGGCTGCCAGATTTCACCAAACCACCTCCCGGGTTTCACGGCAAAGCACCAATTCGCTCCGAGAAGAGGAAATTCTTGGCTCGCCGACCATTGACCGGGACCTGCCGCGGGACGCCACCAGGCCTGTACTCCACGATGTAGCGGAGGCTGAACAGGCGGTGATCGGCCTTCGCAGCCATCGGGGACTCGGAGCCGACCCGATCCCGAATCTCGTCGAACTTCTGGAGGAACGAGGCATCAAGGCCCTTCCAATGCCCCTCGACAACATCGATGGTCTCACGGCCAGCGTACCCCGTGCGGGCAAGAGTGTCGCTTCGGTGATCGTCGTGAATCGACGGAATTGAGGCGAGCGCCAACGCTTTACGGCCGCACACGAACCCGGACACATGGTTCTGGACGTTGCGCCGAGAATCGATGATAAAATGGCCGCGCGCCGCTTCGCAGGGGCCGTCCTCATGCCGTTCGAAACCCTGCGCGCCGAGGTCGGCAAACATCGCAGCTCCATTGGCTGGAGTGAACTGTTCGATCTCAAGCGGATATTCGGAGTCAGTGTGCAGGCCCTTGTCTGTCGCTGCAGGGATTTGGGGATTTTCGGCAATCCGCTGTACCGACGACTCTTCAACGAATTCAGTCGTCGTGGCTGGTGCCGGCCGCCCTACAGGGAACCATGGACAGTGCATGGCGAAGAGCCCGGGCGATTCGAACGCTTGTGCTTCCGTGCCCCGGCAGAAGGTGCCAATTCCCGGTCCACGAACTTGTCCGGCTCATGGACGAGCCGCCCGACATGGATGCGGCTATCGTCGGCACCTGATTCTCGTTTGATGCCATCCCTGGTCCCGGCGCGTTGCATTGGGGCCGCATGCATGGCGTGACGAACACTTCAACCGCCAATCGACCGACGTCACCGCGCCGAGAGACCCTCCCCCGACTGACCTGGAGAACGTCAAGAAGGTCTACCATGTGGTGCTTCGGGATCAGTTGCTCATGCTGATCCCGGATTGCCACCGTGTTGGTCCGGACTGACGGGCCGGACCGGCGCTGATCGGCCAGGATTCTACCAACCTCTTCCGTGCCGGCCTACTCCCCGGATTTCAGCGAGCAATCCGGGGAGTAGGCCGGCACTCTGGATATAGACAAGAACAGTCACCTCGAGGGGATACGACCTTGAGTGAAATCGCTTGGCTACCTTCGTGAAATTCGACATCGCCGGTCTGATTCCCGGTCCCTGACACCCGGGTGACCGGGCAGCGGCGCGGCCGGCACCTTTTGCGGGAATACGATCTATCGCTCGGGACCGTTCAGTGCCCGCCACATTCGGACCCGCCGCTCCAGGGTGCGACGAATCCCCGGGTTCAGTTTAGGACGGTGGCCCGTCAACTCCTGGTAGGCGTCCACCGAACGCACATCCTTGGACATCTCGAGCATCGGTACCACCTCCGATTCCCGGACCACGGCCAGCGGGTCCGGCCGGAGGCGGCCACGCGGTGCCTTGTTCCGGGAAGGAAATCTCGGATCCCGCTTGATGCGGTAACCGGTGGATACGCTGAAACCGGCCTTCGCCAACGCGACTTCAACCGAATGCGTTCTGCAAGGACCCACGAAAATCCTCATTTGCTTGTCTGTAACGTGGCGTCCGGGCATCCCGCTCACCTCACCGGTTTGGGTCCTGCGGAACAATGCCCATGCGGCGGCCGACATCAAGTGGGGTGTTGGCGAGGAGGGAAAACCGCCAGCCCCGAGACGATCTACCGGCCGCGGCGGCGACATCCTGTCTCGACTGGTCGATGGTGCCATGACGGCCTGAATGTTCGTCATGGGCCGCGCCCACCCGCAATCGGAGCAGCAGGCCGGGGTTGTCGTCGGCTCCGGTTCGAGCACCGATACTGGAGCGGCAGTCCTTGCGCCATGACGGCATCGGTTTCCTGTCGGGGACTTCACTCGTCCGACAGGTGCCGCCATGGCTGTCATCTCCAGGCCAACCTGCCTCCTCGAATCATGTGATCGCCACCTCCTGGTTTCGGGGCATGTCGGGGATGTTCCGATACTTGACCCGGGGGCCGCGAGCCGAATGATCATCCGGGCGACGCAACGCCTTCGACGGCCGTTTTGGCGTTTCATCCGGATGCAGGTAATTGTCTCCTTGAAGACACGTCCCGGATGGAGTGTTTGACAAGACCTGCCCAGCGGCTCAAATCCTGCCTTCGGGCTTGCCGCCAGCCAGGGAGACTTCCATGAAGATTGCCGCGATCCGTGCCTGGCAGATCGATTTGCCACTCCGGGAGGGGCGCTATGCCTGGTCCGACGGCCATCATGTCGAGATCTTCGACAGTACCGTCATCGCCGTCGAGACCGATACCGGGCTCACCGGCCATGCCGAGTGCTGTCCGCTCGGCTCCGCCTACCTGCCGGCCTTCGCCGCCGGGGTTCGGGCCGGGCTGGCCGAGATCGGACCGGCGCTGATCGGACAGGACCCCTCCAACCTCTCGCAGGTCAATGCGGTGATGGACCGCGCCCTCAGGGGCCATCCTTATGCCAAGGCCCCGATCGACATCGCCTGCTGGGACATCCTGGGCAAGCATACCGGCCAGCCGCTGCACCTGCTGCTTGGCGGCCGGTGCCAGGACACGGTCAGGCTCTATCGGGCGATCAGCCAGGACACCCCCGAGACCATGGCCGCCAGGATCGAGGAATATGCGGCGGAGGGGTATACGAAGTTTCAGCTCAAGGTGGGCGGCGAGGCCGATGCCGATATCGACCGAATTCGTACCGCCCGTTCGGCACTCGGGCGCGACGGCCTGCTGGTGGCCGATGCCAATACCGGCTGGTCCCGGCACGAGGCGGCGCGGGTCACCGCCGCCATTGCTGATGTCGATGTCCATGTCGAACAGCCCTGCCCGACCTATGAGGACTGCCTGTCGGTCCGCCGCCGCACCGCCCTGCCCATGGTGCTCGACGAGGTGATCGACGGCCCCGGCATGCTGCTGCGCGGTCTTGCCGAGGATGCGATGGACGTGATCAACCTCAAGATCTCGAAGGTGGGTGGGCTTACCACGGCCAGGCTGATGCGCGATGTGTGTATCGACCGGGGAATCCCGATGACGATCGAGGATAGCTGGGGCGGCGACATCGTCACCGCCACCATTGCCCACCTGGCGGTGTCGACACCGGCCGAGTTCTGCTTCTCGGCCACCGATTTCAACTCCTACGGGACCGTCGATCTTGCACGGGGAGCACCGAAGCGCACCCTCGGGACGATGGGCGCAAGCGATGCGCCGGGTCTGGGCATCGAGCCGGACCCTTCCGTCCTGGGCGATCCAGTCCTGGAGATCCGGTAGACTGGACTCCTGACGGTCATACTCACGCATGAGTTTGGTCGCCAGCTTCAAACAATCCGGACATGGAGCCAGCTTTGGACTAGTACCACAGCCGCGCATGACCCGAAGCCGTGATTCACGGGCTCGATCCTCACCGTGACGGGGCATGGGCAACGGGGGCTCCGCAATGACCGGGGTCTCTCCCGGGTGGGAGAACGGGCCGTCATCGCCGAAGGAGCGGCCCGGCCCGGTCCTCGCCGCAGCGGGCTTCGCGGGACCGGCGGCGCCCTCATCGACGGGCCCTGTCGGGGATTTCACGCCGGGCCGGCCGGAGATGTGCGGGCAGGCGGGCCTGCCGGGTCCCCGGCGGATGCAGGCACCCCCTGGCCGCCTCCGCCGGAACAGGACCGGCCCCGGGACGGGATGTGCGGACATGTCATGGAGCGCCCGGCTGCAAGGACGGTGTGCCTGTGGCAGGTGACACCGGTTTCCCGAAGACGGGGAGCCGTTCCGTCGGCGCTCACCGCCGGTATCCGGGGACGGCCGGCCGGACCGGGAACTGCCGGGCCGGCGCGCCTCCCGGTCATGCGGGCCGCCATGGCCGGGCGCCGACCGGCCGCCGTCCCCGTCTTCCGAAGGCCCGGGCCGGAGATGCCGGCCGGCATGCGAAGGCCGGCATTGCCGATGATGCGGCGTCTGCCACCAGGGCGGCGATTGCCCGCCGGATGATTGCCCGCAGCCCCGATGCCGGTATGCGCCGTGCCCTTGTGCCGGCAGATGGCGGCCCGTGGCCCGGATCACGGCCTGCGGCGGATGCCCGGGGAGCGCGGCCAGGCCCGGGTGCCGGCGTCTCGCGGCAATCACCATCTCCCGCTCATCGGCCGGAGCGGCATCGTGGCCACCTGCCCCCCGGCGCTGGTCGGGGAATTTGCCGGCGAGGACCGGAGGGCTCATGGCGCCGGTGAGGGGTCCGGGGGGGGCCGGGGCTCCGTGACCGGGCCTGCCTTGTCGCCCCGTGGAGGCGCAAGGCGGGCCGGGAACACTGCCTCTGCTGCGCCGCTCCCGCAGGGATCGGCGGAGGCCGGCATGTCATCTGGTCTTCTGCCCCGCCCGCACCAACCTGGCGGAGCCGGCCGGCGCTGCCGGGCGGCGCCGGACCATCGGGGAGTGCTTCCGCGGGCAGGCGGCGATCCCGGCCCCGGCCATCGCGAGGCCCGCCCCCGGCATGGCCGGCACCGGCATGTCGGCCCGGTCATGCTTCCCGGCAGGCCGGCGGCGGAACCCGGGATCAGGGCACGGGGCAGACATGACGGGAGAGGACCGGATCCCGAAACCGGCGCCCTGCCCTCGTGACGGCACGGGTGCCGGGCGTTCCGGAGCCGCGATACCTGATCGCGAGACTCCTGCCCGGGCCACCAGTTTCACGGTCATTCATCATGCACCGGTCGCGGTGGCGGCGCAAACACCAGGCAGACGCCGCAAGGGCGCACTGCAGGAGACGAACGGGGCAAGAGCAACTGTGGTACTAGTGGTCTGATTCATTCATTTGATGCCATTTCCTGCAGCTTCCGGTGCCCTCTCTTCCACGCCTTCACGAGATCCTCGGGCTTCCTGCTCCAGCGGAACGGACGGGCATCGTTGACGTTGTGGTGTTCGATGCAACCCTCTATCGCCGCGATGCACTCGTCGAGCGAGTCGAAGATCGCGTCCTTCAGCCTCTGCCTCGAGAGCCTGGAGAAGAACCCGCCGGCGGCGTTCATCCACGAGGCCGGGGCCGGGGTGAAGTGGAACGTCCGGTCGGGATGGTGCTTCAGCCATGCATGGACCCTGGCCGATCTGTGCGAGGAGACGTCGCCCCGGACGACATGAACCGGCACTCCGGGCTCGATCCCCTCGGCAACGTGATCGAGGAAGGCGAGGAACTCCTCCGGGCGGTGTCGTCCGGCCATCCGGCCGGCGGCCCTCCGGTGGCGACGTCGAGCGCTGCCAGAGGCAGGTGGTGGCGTTCCGTTTGTAGTCGTGTGTCCTGGTCCCGGCGTGTCCGGACTTCATCGGCAGGGGCGTCTGCGTCCGTCCCAATGCCCGGATCCGCGGCTTCTCACCTGCCGGGATGACGACGGCGTGGTCGGGCGGGCAGGCACAGAGGCCGACGACGTCGCGGACCTTCAACTCGAATTTCGGGTCGCGGGAGACCCTGAAGGTCTTCACCTGGTGCGGCCCGAGGCCGTTGTCCTTCAGGATGCCGTGCATGGTGGAGACGGCCATCCCCGGCCTCGAAGCCGGCCCGCACCGTCCGGTGCCGGGCGTGCTCCGGCGGTGGCGACATCGCCAGCGCGATCGCGGCCTTCACCTTCTCCCCGGGGATCGGCCTGTCTCCCGGCGGACGGGTGGCATCGTGCAGCAGGCCGCCGGCGCCTTCCTCGAGGAAACGGTCCCGCCGGTGCCGGACCGTCGGCTTCGCCTTCCCGGTCCGACGCATGGTCTCCGTCAGCCCGCAGCCCGAGCCGGGCTCGAGGATGATGCGGGCCCGCCAGACATGCTTCTGCATGCTGCGCGGGTTGCCCGCGATGCCTTCGAGGCGTGCCTGCTCTTCGCCCGACAGCCTGATTTCCTGCCTTGCCTGCTTCCTGCCCATTGGTCTCTTCCTTGTCATTGGCCGCGTTGCGGCGGGAGGACAGTATCACGATTCGGGAAGACATGGACTCTCTTGTATCGAACTGACCACCAGGCCCTGTTGACAATCACGTCGCGAATCAGCCGCGCAGGTGCCGTTTTCCTTGTAACCCACGTCGAAACGGCGGCACGAGCAGTAGAGGCAGATGACGGGTGAATGCAGACAGGACGGTAGTACTGACCGACGCCATGTGGGCGCGGACCTGCCCCATGCTGCCCGGCAAGGCGACCGATCCCGGCACCGCCCGGCAGTGGGCAGGCAGTTTCTCGAGGCAGTGCTGTGGCGCATCCGCACCGGATCGCCATGGCGCGACCTTCCGGAGCATTTCGGCAAGGAGGCGCATCTTCAAGCGCTTCCGCCGATGGGCCCTTTCGGGTGTCTTCGAACAGGTATTCAACGAGTTGTCCGATGAGTTCGACCTCGAATACATCTTCGTCGACGGCACCATCGTGCAGGCACACCAGAAGGCATCCGGTGCAAAAGGGGGACCTCCGGGCAGGGTATCGGACGCTCCCGGGGCGGCCTGACCAGCAAGATCGTGGCGGTGGTGGACGCACTCGGCTGTCTCGTGCGCTTCGTGATCCTTCCCGGACAGGCGCATGACCTTGCCGGCGTGCCGGAGCTTCTCGAGGATTTCTCATTCGGCGCCCTCATCGGCGACAGGGCATTCGATGCCGGCTGGCTGCTGGCAGAAATCGAAGACAGCGGAGCGATGGCGGTGATTCCGGCGCGACGGAACCGGACAGTGTCTCGGCATCATGACCGGGAGATGCACAGGTGGCGGCACCAGATCGAGAATTTCTTCGCAAGGATCAGGGAGTTCCGCGCCATCGCCACCCGCTGTGACAAACCGGGCGAGAGCTTCGCGGCGGCGATTCATCTCGTCAGTGGCGTGGTGGCGGCAACATGATTGTCAACAGGCCCTAGTGGTCTGATTCATTCATTTGATGCCATTTCCTGCAGCTTCCGGTGCCCTCTTTTCCACGAGAGGGCCAGCTCCCCGGGTTTCCTGCTCCAGCGGAACGGACGGGCATCGTTGACGTTGTGGTGTTCGATGCAACCCTCTATCGCCGCGATGCACTCGTCGAGCGAGTCGAAGATCGCGTCCTTCAGCCTCTGCCTCGAGAGCCTGGAGAAGAACCCGCCGGCGGCGTTCATCCACGAGGCCGGGGCCGGCGTGAAGTGGAACGTCCGGTCGGGATGGTGCTTCAGCCATGCATGGACCCTGGCCGATCTGTGCGAGGAGACGTCGCCCCGGACGACATGGACCGGCACTCCGGGCCCGATCCGCTCGGCGACGTGGTCGAGGAAGGCGAGGAACTCCTCCGGGCGGTGCCGTCCGGCCATCCGGCCGGCGGCCCTCCGGTGGCGACGTCGAGCGCTGCCAGAGGCAGGTGGCGCCGTTCCGCTTGTAGTCATGGGTGCGGGTCCCGGCGGCTCCGGGCTTCATCGGCAGCGGCCTCTGCGTCCGTCCCAATGCCTGGATCCGCGGCTTCTCACCTGCCGGGATGACCACCGCATGGTCGGGCGGGCAGGCACAGAGGCCGACGACGTCGCGGACCTTCAACTCGAATTTCGGGTCGCGCGAGACCCTGAAGGTCTTCACCTGGTGCGGCCCGAGGCCGTTGTCCTTCAGGATGCCGTGCATGGTGGAGACGGCCATCCCCGGCCTCGAAGCCGGCCCGCACCGTCCAGTGCCGGGCGTGCTCCGGCGGCGGCGACATCGCCAGCGCGATCGCGGCCTTCACCTTCTCCCCGGGAATCGGCTTCTTCCCCGGCGGACGGGTGGCATCATGGAGGAGCCCGCCTGCGCCCTCGGCAAGACAGCGGTCCCGTCAGCGCCGGACCGCCGGCTTCGACATGCCGGTCCTGCGCATGGTCAGGGCCGGCCCGCAGCCCGAGCCGGGCTCGAGGATGATGCGGGCCCGCCGGACATGCTTCCGAAGGCTCCGCGGATTGCCGATGATGTCTTCGAGGCGTTCGCGATCCTCGTCCGAAAGCTCGATTTCCTGTCTTGTCTGCTTCCTGCCCATTGGTCTCTTCCTTGTCATCGGCCGCGTGGCGGCGGGAGGACAGTATCACGATTCGGGAAGACATGGACTCTCTTGTATCGAACTGACCACTAGAGAGTCAGGCGCGGGTCCAATTCTTCAATGAACAGCGCAGTGTTGATTCCCCGCCGGACAAGCACTATGTTTTTGATATGGAACATAGTTTCTGGGACAATCGTGGCTATGCGATTTTCACTTGACTACAAGGCCCAGATGCAAATGGCGGGTTCCGATGATCGATCTTGAGAGATTTACCAAGGGCGGAACGGTCAAGAACCTGTCTGGCAAGGAGCGGGGATTATCGGCGCGTGAGGAATTTCGACTGGACGATTATGACAATGGCCGCGAGCCGGTTGTCGTGCGGATTCCCGACAACGTCTACGCCATATCGACATCCTTTTTTTGCGGGATGTTCGGGAAGAGTTACCAAACGTTGGGCAAGCGTAGACTCCGGGAAATCTACAGGTTTGAAACATCAGAAGTACTTCGGCCGCAGATTGAGCAGGGCCTTGATAGATGTGCCTTCCAGTTCAGTCCGTTGACGGAGCTCCGAGCCTGATATCCCGGAGTTGATGCGCCCCTTTTTCGAGTTCGGCAGGTCGATAGTTCCATGATTGCAGACTCTACGGCTCTGTTTGAATGGGCACCGCTTGCCATATCATTCTTGAGCATGATTGTTGCGGCTCTTGGTTGCTTGATTTCTTGGCGCTCAACGAACGACCAGGACAGGAAGTCCAGGAAACGGGGGCAGTAGGACGAATACAAGGAAGCCGTATACGATCCGATTCGCGATGAAATCCGGAGGCTGCAGCAGATCGCACGGCAGTGCCGGGAACTGAAGGGTTCCATATCCAGTCAAGCCGAAGCCAGGGCGATTCTGGCAAAGTTCACAACGCAGCAACACGAAGTGACGATCGCCTGTCGCGGTGCTGACTTGCACCCGCGGACAAACAGGCCAGGGTGGGTCGAATATGCAGAGAATGAAGCTCAGAAAATTCATGACTTCATTGCCAACCACGATCCTCTTTCAGCTGTGGCAAACAGCACCCGTGGATTGGACGAAGTAATCCAGGACCATATCGCCATCCTTGACAAGCGTCTCCGCGACCAGAGGATTTCAATGAATCCGGAAGTTGAGCCCCGCAAGGGGTTCTTGGCGTGGTGCAGGAGCAAGATCCTGGGACACTGAGCCATACGCCATTGAAATCATTATTTTGGTTTCATGGCGTGACTTCCCGTGACACTTTCCGCAACAGGAAATGGCACGCGGCCAACCAACCAGGACCATCTCACAGTTGTGTTCGCGATCCTTTACCTCCCTCCGACATCGCGGCGTCGGCAATAATTTCCGCTCTATGACCCCGCGACGAAACAGAACGGTGCCGCTGTTGATTCCTTCGGGACCGTTTATGAATTCAGTTGCACAGACCAGCTTTGGGTCCTGATACCCACCATGGACTCAGATGCATGCTGTATAGACCGACCCTGAAAACACCGGATGCAAGGAGTTGCCGACCCCCTTCCGGATGGCCGGCGGTGCCGAATTGTCCCTGCGGGTCAATGATGCCGTCAGGCCTGGTCTGGTCCTGTCGGGAGCCTCAGGGCGCAGAATGCGATGGCGGCGGCCATGCGCAGTTCCTTTGCCTTCCGGGCCCGCTGCGGGGTGAAGTGACCTGGCTCGTGCAGGAGATTCAGGGTTCCCAGGAGCTGTCCGGCAATGCCGACCGGCAGGTTGATCACCGATCCGCAGCCCAGTGACCGGATGGTCTCGTGGTCGGGAAAGACCTGCCGGATTTCGTCGATGCTGTTGGCGATGAAGGTCTGGCCATGGTCAAGGACGGTCTGCGTCCACCGGTTCGGAATGATCTCCTTTGTCCCCATGAGCGGATAGGCATCGGGCTGGTTGGTGTACACCCGCTCGGCGGTCATGGTGACCAGATCGACCGTCGTGCATGAAGTGATGATGGCACCGACTTCGCCCTGTACCAACTCGTCGAGCGCCGCGAAGATCCGATCCGGACCTTCGGTGGCAGCAACCGCCATGAATTCCCGATGAGCGGACATGTCAGCGGAGTATACGGAGCTTTCGATCAAACCCGGTCAGCGATATCGAGTCCGAACCGGTCATCAGCACGTCATCCTCGATGCGCACCCCGATCTCCCCCTCCCGGTAGAGGCCGGGCTCGATGGTGATGACCGCGCCGGGAATGAGCGGCTCATGGTTGCCGATCATGATTTGCGGTGCCTCGTGAACATCCAGCCCCAGCCCGTGGCCGGTCTTGTGCACGATCAGCCCGGCAAATGGCGAGCCGCGCAGCACGCCGGTGACCGCGCTGTCGAGATCATGGGCCGTCATGCCGGGGCGGCACTCCTTGCGGCCCAGCGTGTTGGCCGCCAGGACCGTCTCGTAGATGGAGGCATGCTCGTCGGTTGCATGCCCGATGAAGAAGGTGCGGGTAATGTCGGCATTGTAGCCACCCACCTTTCCACCGAAATCGATCAGCAGGACATCGCCCGGGCGCAATTCGGTGTCGCCGGGAGTGCCGTGCGGGTTTGCCGCCCTGGCGCCGGCCAGCGCAATCGGGCCGAAGGCAATGGCATCCGCTCCCAGCTCCAGCAGCCGGTTGCCGAGCAGCTTCTGTACCTGCCTCTCGGTCACCCCCGCCCCGACCTCCTCCAGCGTCTCGGCAAGCGCCAGCTCGCTGATCTTGATCGCCTGTTTCAGGGCGGCGATTTCCTCGTCATCCTTGGCCATGCGCAGCGCCGCCAGCACGTGATCGCCATTGTTGACCGCCTCCGGGCCTCCCATGTGCCGGCACAGCGCATCATACTCGAACATGCGCATTCGCCCGCCCTCGACACAGAGCGGGATGTTGCCGAGCCCGGCGGCGGCATCGGCGAAGGCCGTCTCGAAGCCGTCACTGTCCTGCCAGTAGAATGTCGGCGCCCCGGGAAAGGTGCCGGACCATTTCAGGCGCTCCAGCTCCGGCATCACCGACAGCACATCGCCGGTGCCGGTAACAAACAGGATGGTCGGGCGCTCCATGAGATGGAAATCGAGCCCGGTCAGGTAGTTGAAATTCGGCCCCGGAACGAAGGCGGCGGCACCGAAACCGGCAGCAGAAATCAATTCGCCGGCACGTTGCCGGCGCCTGGCATGGATCTCGCTCACACCACTACTCCCTTGTTGCGGACAACGTCCGGATATCCATGTCAAGCCCGACATGCGGCTGCAGCGATCGCATGATGATGGCGTGATCCGCCTCGATCATCCGCGATATGCAGTCATCGCTCCGATCTTCATCCCCATCCGATATCGCTTCGGTCAGGCTGGCCATTCCCGTTGCCGAGAGGCACAGTTCGGCGCTGCTGGCATTGCCGAAATAATGCAGCACCAGCATCCGCACCCCGGCATCGAGGATCTGGTCGAAATACCTGTGCTGGAACATGTTGCCGGCATATGCCGAAAGCTGGCGAAGAAAGGCGTGCCGTGCCTTCAGCGCAGCTTCCTTGTCGCCCAACGACACTGCGGTCGAAAACCGGTCGATATGGGCCTGGATTTCGCCCGGCCTGACCTGTCGGCTTGCTGCCGCCGATCTGGCAACCGAACGGGACAGGAGAAGCAGCGTGTCGAAATAGGCGCCGGCATTGTCCAGCGACAGCGGTGCCACGATGGTGGTCCGGTTGGGCAGGAACCGCACGAAACCCTCGCTCGACAGCAGGAGCAATGCCTCCCGTATCGGCGTGCGAGACACGTCAAAACGCCTGGCAAGCGCCAACTCGTCCAGGGCCGAGCCCGGCTCGATTCGCAGCCAGAGAATGTCTTCCCGGAGCGATTCATGGACCTGCAATGCGCCCCGCCGCGCCTTCGGTATGCCGATACTGCTTGCCGGTGACTGAATCACTGTCACTCCGTTGCTCCGAAACGACGGGGAGCCGCACTCGTTGTTGCGGCAGGAATTGTGATGCATTATGTTTGCATAATCGCAATTTGTCCAGTGGACGACAATGAACAAGGGGGTTTGAGATGACTGTTTTTCCCATGAAGGCGCTGCTCATCGGTGCCGGCCTGGCCGTGGCACTCGCACCGATGGCCCATGCCCAGGACAGGAAGATTGCCTTTTTTGCTGCTGCCTCGCAGAACGGGTTCAACCAGGCGACATATGAGGGCGTGGAAGAGAAGGCGATCGAGCTCGGCTACGAGGCATCGATCTTTGACGGCAAGTTCGATGCCGCCCACCAGTACAGCCAGATCGAGGATGCTCTCGCCAGCGGCAATTATGCCGGCTTCATCGTGGCCCCGAACGACAATGTCGGCATCGCCGGCGCCTTCGAGCAGGTGATTGCTGCCGGCATCCCGATCGCAACTGTCCTGTTCCCGGTCGGGCCGGACCTGACGACGCTTGAGCCGCAGGTGGAGGGAATCACCGCCACCGTTGCCTCGCCGCCAGTTCCCGGCGCAACCCACCAGGCCAATATCGTGGTCGACGAGTGCAAGGAGCGAAATCCATGCAACGTGGTGATCATCATCGGCGCCAAGATCTTTCCCTTCGACAATCTGCGGCTGGAGACCTTCCAGGAGGTTCTCGGCTCGCACGACAACATCAAGGTGCTGGCCGTCGGCGAGGGCTGGTATTCACCCGAGACCTCGCTCACCGCGATGACCGACATCCTGCAGGCCAATTCGGACGTGCATGTGGTGCTTTCGAATGCCGACCAGCACCTCGTCGGTGCCGAGATCGCGCTCGAGGCGGCCGGCTACGACGTGCCGGAGGTCTACATGTCCGGCGGCGGCGCGGCATCGATCTCCATCGACGCCATCCGCGAGGGCCGCTGGGATGCGACGCTGGCCTATTTTCCCAAGACCATGGGCTCGCTGGCCATGGAACAGATCGCCAATGCCATCGAGGGCAAACCGGTCACCCAGGTCATCAACATGGATACCGCCGGACCGCTCGAGGCCATGATCGACAAGGCCGTTCTTGACGCCAACCCGGACTTCAAGGGCGAATGGGCGCAGTAGGCGCATCCGAACACTGCAAGTGAGCCGGCCGGGGCATCCGCCCCGGCCGGCTGATGCGAAGGAGGGCTGCCGAGTGGGAAGGCATTTCCGGATATCCGCCGATATCGGTGGGACCTTTACCGACATCGTCCGGCAGGACAGCGAGACCGGCGCCTGCAGCGCCCTCAAACTCCTGTCCACGCCGGAAAACCCGGCAGTTGCCGTCATCAACGGCATCAATGCCGCCCTGCCGCCGGGGGCGCAGATCGACATGTTCGTCCATGGCACGACCGTCGGCCTCAATGCCCTGTTGACCAGGCGGGGTGCGAAGGTGGCATTGCTGACCACCAGGAACTTTCGCGACGTGTGCACCATACAGGGCAATGACCGCGGCGAGATCTTTTCCATACGATGGAACAAGCCGGAGCCACTGGCCGGGCTCGAGGATACCTTCACGGTGCCGGAGAGGATCGCAGCCACCGGCGAGGTGGTGGAGAAGCTGTGCACCGATGATCTCGAGCCACTGGTGGCCGCGGCAAGGGAGCGTGGCTACGAGGCCATTGCCATTTCCTTCCTGTTTTCCTTCAGGAATCCGGAGCATGAACTGGCGGCGGCGGCCCATCTTGCCGAAAGGCTTCCCGGGGTTGCGATCGCCATGTCGCACCGGGTCTCGCCCGAATGGCGCGAGTTCGACCGCACCTCGACCACCGTCATGGACAGCTACCTGGCACCCGTTGTCAGGGGATACCTGGAGACGCTGATCGACAATCTCCAGGACCGCCTGCCGACCGGGCAAAGCCTGTACGTGATGGAATCGAATGGCGGCGTCATGTCGGCCACTGCCGCCAGTGCAACGCCGCTGCAGACGCTGCTCTCGGGGCCGGTGGGCGGCACTGTCGGCGGCAGTGCGCTCGCCGCGGCAACCGGCCGGCCGAACCTGATCTGCGTCGACATGGGTGGAACGTCCTTCGATGCCAGCCTGATCATTGACGGCCTGCCATCGACCTCGCACGAGACCAGGCTCGAGGGGATGCCGGTCCAGATGTCGGTGGTCGACATCCATGTCATCGGTGCCGGCGGTGGTTCGATCGCCTGGGAAGAGGCCGGGGCGGTCAGGGTCGGCCCCGGCTCGGCCGGCGCCAATCCGGGGCCGGTCTGTTACGGGCTCGGCGGCAAGGAGCCGACGGTGTCGGACGCCAACCTGGTTCTGGGCAGGCTGGATGGCGCAAATTTCCCCGGCGAGAACATGGTACTCGACCGGGAGGCGGCGGTGGAGGTGCTGGGCAGGATGGGGAAATCCTTCGGGCTGTCGGCGACAGCCATGGCCCAGGGTGTTGTCGACATCATCAATGCCAAGATGGCCGATTCAATTCGCACGATCACCGTGCGGCGCGGCATCGACCCGCGGGATTTCTCGCTTGTTGCATTCGGCGGTGCCGGTCCGGCCCAGGCGGCAGCGCTGGCCGAGGAGCTGCAGATCGGCGAGGTGATCGTACCCACCCATCCGGGCGCGTTCTCTGCCTGGGGAATGCTGCAGACCGATGTCCGGCACGACCTCAAGGAGACGCTGTACGGGTTCTGGGACCTGATCGAGCTGGACACGCTGGAGGGCGCCTTCTCGGCGCTGGAGGAGCGGGGCCGTGCATACCTGCGGCAGGAAGGAATTGCCGCCGGTGACATCGGCCTCGAGCGCGGCATCGACTGCCGCTATTTCGGGCAGGAATACGTGCTGACCGTCCCGGTGCCATCCGGTCCGATCGACATGGAGGCCGTGCGCCGTTCCTTCGATACCGCCTATGACCGGCAATACGGGCATTCCAGCCCGAACAACCGCCTGGAAATCGCCAATATCCGGGTGACCGCTCTCGGCCGCCTTCCCCGGCCGCCCACCTCCGCCCCGGCCACCGGGTCGGCCCGTCCAGCCCGCTCTCGCCAGGTATTGTTTGCCGGACAGGCCCGCCGGACTGCCATCCTGGACCGCAGCAGCATCGGGGAGGGTGACATCATCGAGGGTCCGACAATCATCGAGGAGAATACCGCCACCACCCTGGTTCCTCCCGGCTGGCAGGCGGTGCAGATCAGCGGACAACACCTGTCGCTCACCAGGAAGGGGGACGCGCAATGACCGGCACTGCAGACCCGATCACCACCGAGGTCGTTCGCAACTTCGTCATTTCCTGTGCCGAGGACATGAATGCGTCGCTCTGGCGGTCGGCGCATTCGGCGGTGATCTATGAGGGCAAGGACAGCGCCGTCGCCCTGCTGGATGAACATGGCAACATGCTGGGACAATCGACCGGTGTGCCACTGTTCATCGGCGCCATCGACGCCTGCGTGCATCACGTGAAGGCGTATTACGCGGGCGATATCGCCGAGGGCGACATCTTCATCATGAATGACAGCTACATGCAGGGCACCCATTTGCACGACATCACCGCCGTGGGTCCGATCTTTCACGATGGCGAGCTGATCAGCTTCGGTGCCGCCCGTGCCCACTGGAACGATATCGGCGCCATCGATCCCGGCTCGACCATGGAATCGACCAGCATCTACCAGGAAGGGCTGCGCCTGGGCCCGACCCGCATCATGCGCCAGGGGCGTCCGATCAGGGAGTGGTATGACCATCTGCGGCTCAATACCCGCCTTCCGGATGCATCAATCGGTGACCTCGATGCCCAGATTTCGGCCATACGAACCGGCGAAAGGCGGTTGTCGCAATTGTTGCAGCGGATCGGCACCGACACCTACCGCGCCTCGTGCCAGGACATTTTCGAACAGGCACGGCGGCTCGACCGCGAGGCCATCTCGGCGATCAGCGACGGCAGCTGGTATCGCGAGGGCTATCTCGACAATGATGGTGTCGGATCCGAACCGGTCAAGGTGGCCCTGCGGCTGACCATCAGCGGCGAGGCGCTGGAAGTTGACCTGACCGGGTCGTCCGGCCCGGTGCAGGGGTCGGTCAATTGCGGAGCCACGCAGACTGAATCGCTGCTGCGCCTGGCCTACAAGACCATGATCAGCCCCGATCGTGCCATCACTGGCGGATCCTTCGAGACCATGACTGTCAAGCTGCCGGAACAGTGCATGTTCAATGCACAGGAACCGGCGGCGTGCGAATGGTATTTTACCGGCCTCGGCCTGCTGGCCGATCTGTTCATCTCCTGCATGTCGAAGGCGATGCCGGAACGGTCGACCGCCGCCCATTACGGCGACTCCATGGTGGCGGCCTTCTTTTCGGTCGATCCCAGGCGGGGCCAGTGGATGGCCATCGAACCGACCGCCGGCGGCTGGGGCGGCCGGGCCGATGGCGATGGCGAAAGCGCGCTGATCAACCTGGTGAATGGCGGTTTCAGGAATATCCCGGCCGAGGTCTACGAGATGAAGTTCCCGGTTCGGGTCGAGGAATTCTCCATCCGGGCCGACTCGGGAGGTGCCGGCCGTCACCGGGGCGGGTGCGGGGTGGTGCGGCGCTACCGGTTGCTCGAGGATTGTTACGGTGCCCTGTGGTTCGAACGGTCGAAGACCCCGGCATGGGGGCTGAATGGCGGTGCAGACGGGGAAGGGCCGCAGAACCGGGTTGTGCTGCCGGACGGGTCGGTCGAAACGCCGCTCAAGATGCGCGCCCGCGCATTGCCGGCCGGCACCATCGTGGAGACCATGACCGGGGGCGGTGGCGGCAATGGCGACCCGCGGGCACGGCCGTTGGCAGAGGTAGCGACCGATGTCCGCCGCGGCATGGTCAGCATCGAGGCCGCCTGGAGGGACTATGGGGTGAAGATCGGACCCGATTTGCTGGTCGACGAGGCGGCATCCGAGCCCCGGCACTGAACAGGTTTGTGTCATGGATGACGGCGTTGCCATTCACGCGGAGGATATCGGCGTTTCGTTTGGCGGCGTGTCGGTACTCCGCAGGGTTACGCTGGACATCCTCCCAGGCGAAATTCACGGCCTGATCGGGGAGAACGGCGCCGGCAAATCCACGTTGGGCAAGGTCTTCGGTGGCTACTACCAGGCCAGCACCGGCAGCCTGGAAATCTTCGGCCGCACCCCTCCGAGATGGGACCCGCCTACAGCCCTGTCCTGGGGTGTCGCCATGATGCACCAGGAATTGCAACTGGTGCCGGCGCTCACGGTCGCCCAGAATGTCTTCCTCGGGCTTGAACATCAGAGTTGGGGCGTGCTGCATGGCAGCGAGGCCGGCAGGCTTCGGGCATTGATGGCCAGCAGCGGCTTCGAACTGGACCCGAACGCGGTGGTGTCCGAATTGTCGATCGCCGAGCAGCAGAAGATCGAGATCCTGCGGGCCATGGCCCGGGACGCGCGGGTCATCGTCATGGACGAGCCGACGTCATCGCTGTCCAGGGACGAGGTGGAGCAATTGCATGCTTCGATGCAGGCGCTGCGCAATGAGGGCCGCACCGTGATCTACGTCTCGCATTTCCTCGGGGACATACTTGCCGTGACCGACCGGGTCACCGCCCTCCGTGATGGCAGGCACGTGATGACGGCCGAGACATCATCGCAGGACAGGAGCAGCCTGGTCTCGGCCATGCTGGGTGGCGGCAAGACCGAAACCCCCTTCCCCGACCGGGTCCGGCCAACCGAACCGGTGCCGGTACTCGAGGTCACCGGGCTCGGGAGCGCATCCGGCGCCAACGGTGCCAGCTTCACCATCGGCAAGGGCGAGATCGTCGGGCTGATCGGCCTCGTCGGAAGCGGTCGCAGCGAGATTGCCCGGGCAGTCATCGGCGCCGACCCGGCAACCAGCGGTGAGGTTCTCCTGAACGGCGCTCCATATACCGGCAGAACGGTCGCCAAATCGGCCAGGCTGGGGCTGGTGATGGTTCCGGAAGAGCGGCGCCGGCAGGGGCTGGTGATGACCATGCCGGTCAGGGCCAACATGACCCTGCCGCACCTGGCCCGCTATTCGGCAGTCGGTATCGTCGACCAGGCACAGGAGAAGTCACGCGCCCGCCAGCTGATCGAATATTTCGACATCCGACCGGCGGCACTCGATGGCGATGTCTCCAGGTTCTCCGGCGGCAACCAGCAGAAGGTGCTGATCGGAAAGTGGCTGGTGGAGAACCCCGAAATCGTGATCTTCGACGAGCCCAGCCGCGGCGTCGATGTCGGTGCCCGGGAGCGCATCCATGAATCGATTGCCGAACTGGCGGCAGACGGTACCTCGGTGTTGCTGATCTCGAGCGAGATCGAGGAGGTGCTGGGCCTCGCCCACCGGGCCTATCTCGTCGACCAGGGATCCATCGTCGAGGAAATCGATCCGGACCTGAATACCGAGGCGACAATCCTGTCGGCGCTGTTTGCCCACCAGGAGGCGGCAAGCGAGGTGGTACCATGACCCGTTTCGGCATTGCAAGATTCCTCCAGACCTATGCGGTGCTGATCATGGTCGTGCTGCTGATGGCGGCGCTCAGCATGTTGTCGGAGAGCTTCCTGACCTTCCGCAACCTCCTGAACATCCTGAACCAGAACTCGCCGCTGGCCATCATGGCCGCCGCCATGACCCTGGTCATCATCGCCGGCGGCTTCGATCTGTCCGTCGGGTCGATATTTGCCATGGGCGCGGTGTGTTCGGCCTGGCTGGCGCTGCATGTCGATCCGTATTTCGGCCTGTTCATGGCACCGGTCATCGGCCTCGTTCTCGGCACCATCAACGGCCTGGCAATCACCCTGCTCAACGTGCACTCCTTCCTGGCAACGATCGCCACCAGCCTGATCTTCAAGGGGGTGGCCATCGTCATCTCCGATGGCAGGCTGATCCCGGTCAGGATGGACGAGTTCACCTGGCTCGGACGCGGCAAGATCGGCGGCGTGTTCGTTGCGGTCTGGGTCATGATCACCTTCGCGCTGATCCTGACCTTCACTCTCAACCGGTCCACCTTCGGCCGGCGGGTGTTTTCGGTCGGGGGCAACGAGGAAGCCTCCATCCTGTCGGGCATTCGCACCAACCGGATCAAGATCGCCACCTTCGCCATCGCCGGGCTGGCGGCCGGGCTGGCCTCGGCCATCGCCGCCTCGCGCATATCGATGGGACAGGCCGCAGCCGGCACCGGCATGGAATTGCAGGCCATCGCCGCGGTCATACTGGGAGGAACCAGCATCTATGGCGGCAAGGGAGCGGTCTGGAGGAGCGTGGCCGGCGTCATGCTGCTGGCGCTGATCAATAACGGCTTCAACATCCTCAATGCCGACCCGTTCTACCGCGACCTGACCACCGGCCTGATCATCCTCGCCGCCATCGGCATCAGCGCCGGCGGCGCCCGCCGCTGACCGGGAGAGCAGACACGCGCCACCACGCTCGCATCGAACTTACAGAGGGAATCCTTCCTCTGGTGAATGCTTCCTTCGTCCGGAACGATGCAGGATCCCCCCACATATCGCTATGCTCCTTTCCGCCACCGAAATTTCGCTGAAATGGCAGCACTGCGGTCTGGCGAGTCTTTCCGGGACGGTCTTGCAACCAGCCAGTCGCTCTCGGCTGAATGTCGTTGATCTCTGCGATGAAATGGCCAAGACGGCGCAATCGATTTCCCCTGAAGGTGGGAAACCAGATGAGGGCCCAAAAGGACAACACATCGTGTCAAGACCCATCGAAAAGAGGCGATCAGCATGAAGAACGATCAAGCCAAGGAACTGGAAAAGTTGCTTCTGGGGGTTATCGCGACGATCATGCAGAAGTCGCACAGACATATTCGCAAGACCATCATGGGCGCTGTCGCCGGGAAGCTCAGTGCTACAGCCGCAACCATGGGTGCCACCAGTCTTGTCGGAGCCTTCGGCACCGCGTCGACCGGCACGGCAATTTCAACTCTTTCAGGGGCGGCGGCAAATACGGCGACGCTCTACTGGTTCGGAACGCTGGTCGGTGGGGGTGTTGTGGCCGGCGGTGTGATGCTGACAACTGGCGGAATAGGTGCCGCTGTTGTGACTGGCTACGCGGCGAAGCGGATGATGGATGGAAAACCTCGGAAGATGGAAGATCTGGAGCCCTTTGAAGCAGAAATTGTCAGGCTTGCCACAGTGATGGCTTGCGCGATCCGGCAAGACATTGACAAAGGCCACGTGCTCACCGCTTCGGAAATGCGCTTGGTTGCCAACCATGGCATCCATCCTCTCGTCGATCAAATCGAAAATCACCGGCCGGAAATCAACACGAGTCTGACTGCATCCCGCCACCGCAAGCTTGATAGCTGCGTTGCCGGGCTACGGAAGATGACGGCTGGACACGATCACCCAGTATTGAGGAGTGCTGCGGTCGTAATTGCTGTCACCTTGCAACGGCTTGTTGACGATGTCGGTCGGTCCTGGGCGCTGGAGGAAAGTCTCGTGCTTGACGCGCTGCGGCGTTCGAATGCAAGCCTTCAGAACGCAACTGTCGACGAGCTTGCAGCGCATGTCACAGCAATGTCTCCAGAGCAACTGCGTGGACTGGCAGCAAATGTGAAGGGAATTTACCATGAGTTGCTGTTTGCCAATGCGGAAAACGCTGACGGGGATGCAGTGCGGGCGCGGGTATTCGAGGTGACGAACCATCCCGGCGCGGATGTGGAATTCATGGTTTCCGGAAACGTGGTCAGCGAGGTTCAGCTCAAAGCCACCGCGTCACCCGAACTCATAAATGAGCACCTTGCCAAATATCCGGACATTGCCGTCCTTGCTACCGAGGAGGTCGCCGCCCGGATGGAGGGTGTGGAGGGATCAGGCTTCTCGAACGAGAGACTTGCCGAAGAGGTCAATGCAGTGCTGGATGACCTTGATGGGGACAGCTTGCTGGCGAGCATTTCGGATGGAGCGGCGGTGGCGACCCTTGTGGCTGGTTTGGCTGCGGGGAAGGCAGCAAGATCCGGCCAGCCGACTCGCCACCAGTTGGCTTCTGCCGGCAAGGACATAGCAATCGGAGCGATAACTGCGGTGGCTCTCACCGGGCTTTTTGGGATCTGAAAACATGGGTTTGACGCTCCCGTGAAAACCAACCCCCGGCATCCGGAGAGAACTATCGGGGATTTCCGGGAAAGTGACACGAGTTGCTCGTATGCCCGACGCCAACGAATGATTGATCGCAGTTTCCGGGCCAGATCCACAAGGACAATCGGATAATGTCAAGCCACCAGGCCTACCGTGATGAACACCGCAGCGATCGATGCCCAAAACCAGAATCCTGCCATTTCGCCAAAACGGTCTACGATTCATTCGCTGATCCAGGTCATGCCAAAAATGCATGCGACGAAGATCGTGAACGCGGCCAACACAACCGGCAGAAGCAGCCAAGTCAACGTCCGACCCTCGAAGGGAGGCACCCATGCGCCGGAAAGTTAGACCTTGCACCGGGATGCTCGGAACATCCTGCCCGGGTGAGCATTTGTGACCCTGTCACCTTGGTTACCAGCAACCAACCTGACGTCGCCTCTGTTTCCTTGTCGGGCGGAAGACTGTCTTTGCCGTGCCGCCATCAGCAGATGTCGCAACAAAGGCACCCTGCAGCTTTGACAGCCGGTCCAGGCGTTTCTTGATCTGTCGCTCGAATTCCATGACGTTGTTTCTGGTCAGCATGAATCCGCCGTCGGTCACGGTGCCGTATCGGGCGATGAGATCAAGATCGGTCTCCCTGAACCCTCTTTCACCACAGCGGATGACAACATGGGAAGTTCTTGCAATGGTCATTTCCGGGACTCCTCTTCATTTGCCGGCTCGGAGCCCAGGAGTGCTGCGAATTCGGCTATTTCAGCCTCAACCTCTTTGATTTCAGCATGTGGCACCTTGCTGCCGAGCCAGGCGCTCCGCTCTTCCGACACATCGTCGCCGAGCAGGTGTTCGGGAATGTCAGCGATCTTTACATGGCCACGACGCAAGGCATGTCTGGCCCAATCGTCATCACCAGCCAGATGACCAAGCTCCGCCGAATTGATGCTGTATCCCAACCGCGACCAATCACTGCACAAGACGGTAGTAATCCACGGGTCGTATGGATCGTATTCTTCAGTCATATTTTCCCGAAAAACGTTGACGTGGTCGGCACCGTATTGCTTGACGAGATGCCGCAAATATTCCGTGAAAGGGTCGGTAAGGTCAGGACCGTAATCTTCGGCATCATTCATGGTCGTCTTACCGAAGACATCGCGCTGTCCAATGGATTCGTGTTCGGAACAATATCCTTCTTCCGCACGGGCACCGCCGGTCACAAACATCCGGTGCCCGTAATCGGCGCCCTCTAGTATCTCGATAGCCTGGTCGACCTCTTCGAGTTTTTGCTTACGCCAGGCAAGGCTTCCCTCGGCGAGAAGCGCGGCGAGAAGCGGGGCCAGAGAAATCTGGTCCGCGGAGGAAATCCCGTAGGTTTTCTCAACCATCTGGAAGGCGACCTCGGTGTTTTCGCTGATCATGGCTTTGAGTAGGCGATATCCGGCCCGCCTCATTTTTCTCCTGAGTTCATCCTTTTCGACAAGATCGGACTGCCCGGACAGATCCTTCGGCTGTACATCCAATGCATTCGCAAGCCTCGTGACAGTGCTGGTGTTTGCAGACGACTTGCCAGCCTCTACACGAGCTATGGTCTTCTTGCTGACGCCTGACACATTGGCCAGTGCCTGTTGAGACAGGTTTGCCCGGATACGGAATTGTTTCAGTAGTTCGGAGCTGATGTTTGCTCTAGTCATTGTTTTTCCTTCTCTGGTAGAAATGACTTTCTATATTGAGTTCATATTCCTTACAATATACAATATAGGGTCATTTTTTAATGTCTTTATTTGACCATAATCTCTTCAATGACATTATTGAGGTCATAGTAGCGCGGCTGGCAGGGTATCCGCCGGGCGCAACAGGTCTAAGAGGATATCCGGAGACAGTTTCTGTCCATGACTGGATTCTGGGTCGAGCCGTTCAGTCCGTCCTGATATCGAGGCAGGTCCGGTTCAGCTGCACACAACCTCATTCATCTGAGGTGATCGACAAGAACTTGTCGGTGCGTTCACTCAGGCTGGATCGAACAGTTTCCTTCGTGCCTGCGCCAGAACTGCCGGCCCGGCGCTCTCTGTTGAAGGACCAGCGACAGGTCATCACGGAATGTTGAAATCCCCGCGGGAGTGCAATTTGGTCGCCTGTTTGGAGGCACGCTGCAAAACCGACTCCGGGCCGCTGTCGGAGGGTGGAGATGGCGGGGGACGAATTCATCGAACCTGGCAAATCCTGTCTGCGGGGAGCGAAGACTCCGGAGTAGTGAGAGAGCGGTTCCGGAGGTGTTTGCCGACACCGTTTGCCGCTTTGGCAGCCGGTCGGCCCTGATCATACCCGGCGAGCAGCTTCAACTGAGCTGACGGGAGTTGGACGAAAGGGCCGGTGCACTGGCGGTTGGACTCCATGCGGCAGAGCCTGAAAAGGGTGACCTCATCGGAATCTGGTCGCCGAACTGCCTTGAATGGGTGTTGGCGCAATTCGCAACCGCCAGACTGGAGCTGATCCTGGTCAATATCAACCCGGCCTATCGGCGGGCCGAACTTGAATTCGCACCAACCGGATCAAGATCGCCACCTTCGCCATCGCCGGGCTGGCGGCCGGGCTGGCCTCGGCCATCGCCGCCTCGCGCATATCGATGGGACAGGCCGCAGCCGGCACCGGCATGGAATTGCAGGCCATCGCCGCGGTCATACTGGGAGGAACCAGCATCTATGGCGGCAAGGGAGCGGTCTGGAGGAGCGTGGCCGGCGTCATGCTGCTGGCGCTGATCAATAACGGCTTCAACATCCTCAATGCCGACCCGTTCTACCGCGACCTGACCACCGGCCTGATCATCCTCGCCGCCATCGGCATCAGCGCCGGCGGCGCCCGCCGCTGACCACCAGGACCACGCCCGATGGCAGCAATGCGGCATCCCGCAAATCCCGCCCGCAGGCACAAACCCCGGCGGAATTCACCATGCCCACGGCCAGGCACCACCCCGGCATTCACGACAGTCAGTCCAGGTCCATCGGACGGGGCGGCGAGGTGTCGCGTTGCATGAGTTCTGCCCATTCCTCTTCCGTCAACCCGGTGCGACGGCCGACGTCCATCAGCAGCGCCCCCAGCGTCACCCGCCCTTCCGGCAGAACCGTTTCCTCCAGGATGGCGCACATCTCGGCCTCGATGCTACGGCCCTTCCGGGCCGACCGCACAGACAGGGCGCGATGCACCTCGTCGGTCAGGTTCACGGTCAACATGGCCATAGGCAAATTCCATTCCCGTATCCAATGCATGCAACCTGACCAAATGGCAACGAACATGCGATCCCTCAATACTGCCGGCATTGGTCGGCGCCGGCTGCCTTCGACGGACGTCACCATCGCCGGCGGCGAAGCGTCGGATCAACAGAACGACCAGGGCCCGACCGCGACCCTGGCAACCACGCTGGAGCATGAATCCGGTCGGAAAGGCGACACCTGGCGAGAGAATGTGCCGTCAGCACGGATGGGGTCACTTCAATCCACCCGACCGGCCGATGCATGAACCGCTTCACGGTCAGGGGGAGGGTTGTATGATGCACCGTATTCGCAACGGGCGAGGACCAAGATGTTCGTCGATGTCCCGGGTTGTGCCGCAAGAGGCGAGCAATCGGGGGGCACCTGAAATACGGAGTACTCAATGACGCGCCGCCCTCCGACCGGCATCCAGTCCTTCCACAGACTCCGGGAGACGGGCAACTACTACGTCGACAAGACTCCGATCATCCGGGAACTGGTCGAGCAGAACGATTACTGCTTTCTCTCTCGCCCGCGCCGGCTCGGCAAGAGCCTCCTGCCGGATACGCTGAAGTCGCTGTTCGAAGGGCACGAGGAGTTGTTCCGGGGCCTGAACATTCGCCGGCATTGGGACTGGTCGATCCGCCATCCCGTGGTGCGGCTGAGCTTTGACGGAAAGTACAGTGAACCGGGGGAGACCGAAGGGGACATCATCGAGCAGTTGGAGGACCTGGAGCGCCAGCACGGCCTTGCGCCCGCCCTGGCATCCAACAGCGATCCGCCTCCGGAACATTGTCGGTCGCCTGTATCATACCACCGGGCAACAAGTGGTCATCCTGGTGGACGAGTACGACAAGTCGATCCTCGACATGCTCCACGGTCCCGACCTCGCAAGAGCCAGCCGGGACTGTCTGCGCGGGTGTTACGGCATCATCAAGGGAGGCGCCGAACATGTCCGCTTCTGCTTCGTCACCGGCGTGAGCATGTTCTCGAATGTCAGCCTGTTCACGAATCTCGACAACCTGAGGGACATCAGCCTCGACCCGCGTTACGCAACGATCTGCGGCTACACCGAAATTGACCTGGACCGGGTATTCGGCCCGGAGCTTGACGGGATCGACCGGGGCGATATTCGCAGCTGGTACTACGGCTATCACTGGCGGGGCGGAGAGCGGGTCTACAATCCCCATGACATGCTGCTGCTGTTCGACACAACAGGGAGTTCCGGCCATACTGGTTCGAGACCGGCTCTCCGGCCTTCCTGTACCGAATGCTGATGGAGAAGAGTGTCAGCCTGATGGAGCTGGAGAACCGGATGGCCACCATGTCGCTCGTATCAAGGTTCGATGTGAATGGCATCGGAATACAGGCGCTCCTGTTTCAGACCGGTTACCTGACCATCACCGAAGAACAGGAGGATGACTTCGACAATCTCTTCAGGCTGGACTACCCCAATCTCGAGGTGCGGATCAGCCTGAACCGTGGATTACTCGGATATCTCGGAATTACGGGTAGCGATTCACTGGACCAGGGCCGGGCGCTCCGGGCGCTTCTCGAGGCGAACGATTTCGAGAGGTTCGGCGAGCAGCTCCGCTCTTGCCTCTCGAATATCCCGTACCAGTGGCACGCACGTGGCGATCTTGCCCGCTACGAGGCGTGGTATGCGAGCCTTTTCCACATGTGCCTCCGGGTCATTGGCGTCGATCTCCGGGTGGAGGATGCATCGAGTCATGGCAGTGCGGTCATGGTGGTGCTGACAGGTGGGCGGGTGTTTGTGCTCAACTTCACGATGGCGGACGAAAACAGCGATACGGCAGATGCACTGGATGCAGCGATCGCGCAGATGCGCGAACGGAACCATGCCAGGAAATACCGAGACCGCGGAGAACCCGTGCACCTGGTCGGCGTGGCGTGCCGACACGAGGCAAGGAACCGCCTGAAGATCAAGGCCCCGCCTGATGCAGGCTTGAACCTGGATTTCATCGAATGGCAAGTAGTGCAATCCCTCGCCGTCGGGTGTGACCTCCTCGATCTGCTCCGCAAGCGCCTCCAGCGACTGGCCATGCAGCCGAAAATGATCCATTTCCACCGGGGCTATCCGTCTTGCATCAACCCTGTTGTCCAGGAGTTTGTCGATCAGGTGCTGGATCAGAATGGTCTTTCCTGCCCGGCGCGGCCCCAGCAACACCACGGCGCGTCACAATCCGGGCTCCAGCAACGGTTGCAAGACCGGCTCCGGATAGGCGTGAGGACGCATCATGAGCGTCCCTTAATCCACTTCATTGGTATGCCGCCACGGGTTCAGGCGCTTACGTTGCATTGTAAAATGTTGATTAGTAACATCTTTTATTCAAATATCCAGTTAAGCACACTCAGTTATGCCTAACTCTGGAAAGTGCAACCGCATTAATGAGAGGTGCCTCGCGAACTGGCAATGATCATGTCTTGCTGACTCGGATGGACCGGGATCGCTGCCCTGCACCAGGCGTGACAGGGCTTGCCGAAACTGGTGCCAAGGGCCGGACATCCGCTGTCCGGCATTCGACAATTTCATGATCCGGGGACAATTCCGCCGATTATCGGCGACCCGGTCGGCCTGTTCGTGATCGGAAATTGCCAATAGGAGGGATTCTCTGGCAGGCATGAATTACCAGCGACCGGTCTGGCGTCGCCTCTGTTTTCGTGTTGCGCGGAAGATTGTCTTTGCCACACCGCCATCGACAGTTGTCGCAACATAGGCACCCTGCAACTTTGACAGCCGGTCCAGGCGTTTCTTGGCCTGACGCTCGGCTTTCATGATGTTTTTTCTGGTCACCAGGAATTCGCCATCGGTCATGGTGCCCTATTGGGCAACGAGATCAAGATCAGTTTCCCGGAATCCTCTTTCTCCGCAGCGGATGACGGCATGGGCAGTGCTGACGACAGTCATTTCCGGGACTCCTCTGTGTTTGTCGACTCGGAGCTTTGGAAGAGCGCCTGTAATCTGGCCTCGTCGGCCTCGAACTCTTCGATTTCAGCATGTGGTATCTTGCTGCTGAGCCAGGCTCTCCGTTCCTCAGACACATCGTCGCCGAGCAGGTGTTCGGGGATGTCGGCAATCCTTACGTGACCACGATGCAGGGCCATGCTGGCTCACCTCTCGTCGCCAGCCAGGCGATCCAGTTCCGCCGGATTGATGCTGTATCCCAGCCACGACCAGTCACCGCATTGAACTCTGGTTCCCCACGGATCGTATTCGTCAGTCATGTTTTCCTGAAGAACCTTGATGTGTTCGGCACCGTATTCCTCGGCGAGATGCCGCAGGTATTCCGTAATAGGGTCGGTAGGGTAAGGATTGTGGTCTTCGGCATCCTCCATTGCCTTCACGCCGAAGACATCGCTCTGCTCTATGGAATCCCGCTCGGAAAATATTCCGTCCTCCGCACGGGAACCTCCGACCACGAACATCCGATGCCCGTAGTCGACACCCCCTAGGAGCCTGTCGAAATACCGGCATTGAAAGCGGTGTCCATGGCGTCTGAATGCCTGCACATCTTCATCGGCTCCGGGTCGAATTTCACCGGTGACCGGCGCCCGGCCCCACCTCGGCGGCCAGCCTTGCCGACAATTCTGCCTGCCAGGGCTGCAATTCCGGTCGAATTCGGCTAAATTCCTGTTCTCAAGCCATGCTCCTTTGCCCTTCATGCCGCCGAATGTCCGCCCAACAGCAGCCGGTGCATGCGCTTCAGGTTCCATGACGTGCAGACCAGGCTCCACTCGCCGTGTACAGCCTCGATGCCGCGCAGGCTGAACTGGTCAAGGCCCATGACCCTCTTGATGATTCCGAAGACCGGGCGGGCGGCGGCCTTGCGCTTCGCATGGATCCGCTCCCCTTCGGCAGAGCCCATCCGGTGCTTCATCCGCTCAACCGCATCGGCATCGGCAGGAGGCTCTGTCACCGGCACCCTTCTCTCCCGGAGTGGACGGTTGTGGTGCTGCCGGCCGGAAGCAATCAGGGGCTCGATGCCCCGATCGTCGCACAATTCAACATTGGCGCGGCTGAAATATCCGGTATCGGCGACGATGCCGGCCGGGCTGCCGACATCCTCGAGCGCGGCAAGCGCCGGTGCCGTCCCGTCGACATCATTCGGTCTCCGGCTGACATGGGCATGGACAATGAGGTGGCTGCCATGGTCCACCGATGCCCGGGCGCCCAAGGCCTGCTCGAAGCCTCCGGATGACGGCATGATCCGCGAATCCGGGTCGGTGAAACTGATCTGGTCCCTGGGGCGGGGGCCCGGCACCGGCGGCTTCGGCGGCCTGCCGCCGAGCTTGCCTCCCCGTTCCCGTTCCTTCTGGCGCCGCTCCTGCATCTTCTCCTCGCATGCCGCCTGTTCGGCTGCATGGCGGGCCGCGGCGCGGGCCTCGATCTCCTTCCTGGCCTCGGCGATCTTCGCCAGGCGCTCTTGCCGGCGCCCGAGTTCCTCGGGAATGTCGAGAGCGCACTCCTGCTCGTCCGCCACCTCGGCCAGTTCCAGCAGCCGGGCGACCTCCGCCTTCAGCTGCGCCTCGATGCGTTCCATATGCGCATGGCTCATCGCCCGGTGGCGGCTGGCATTGGCCTTCACCCTGGTGCCATCGAGGCTGACATGGCCAAGCTTCAGCATGCCCATGGTGCCGGCAATCGACAGCACCTGGACAAACAGCTCCTGCAGGGCAGGCAGGTGGCGCTTGCGGAAACGGGCAATGGTGTCATGGTCGGGATGCAGATTGCCGGTGACATGGCGCACCGCCACCGAGTCATGCGTCGCCGCTTCCAGCTTGCGGCTCGAATGCACGCCGGTTGAATAGCCGCAGAACAGCAGCGCCGTCATCATCACCGGGCACCAGGCCGGCTTGCCGCCATGCCGGTAGACGCCGGTGATCTTGTCCAGATCCAGGGATTCGACGATCTCGACGACAAAGCGGGCCAGGTGATCGTCCGGCAGCCACTCCTGGATCGAAGGTGGCAACAGCCAGACCTCGTCACGATTGGCCCTCTGGAACCTGATCGAACCGACATCATCCTCCAGACTGTTCATTCACTGCCCGATACTACCATATCTTGTGAAAAAAGACAGGAAATCACTGCAAATCCATGGCCAAATCCGACAGGCTCCTAGTGGTCTGATTCATTCATTTGATGCCATTTCCTGCAGCTTCCGGTGCCCTCTTTTCCACGAGGCGACCAGCTCCCCGGGTTTCCTGCTCCAGCGGAACGGACGGGCATCGTTGACGTTGTGGTGTTCGATGCAACCCTCGATCGCCGCGATGCACTCGTCGAGCGAGTCGAAGATCGCGTCCTTCAGCCTCTGCCGTGCGAGCTTCGAGAAGAACCCGCCGGCGGCATTCATCCACGAGGCCGGGGCCCGCGTGAAGTGGAACGTCCGGTCGGGATGGTGCTTCAGCCATGCATGGACCCTGGCCGATCTGTGCGAGGAGACGTCGCCCCGGACGACGTGGACCGGCACTCCGGGCTCGATCCGCTCGGCGACATGGTCGAGGAAGGCGAGGAACTCCTCCGAGCGGTGCCGTCCGGCCATCCGGCCGGTGACGCGTCCGGTGGCCACGTCGAGCGCTGCCAGCAGGCAGGTGGCGGCGTTCCGCTTGTAGTCATGGGTGCGGGTCCCGGCGGCTCCGGGCTTCATCGGCAGCGGCCTCTGCGTCCGTCCCAATGCCCGGATCCGCGTCTTTTCATCCACCGACAGCACCACCGCATGGTCGGGCGGGCAGGCGCAGAGGCCGACGACGTCGCGCACCTTCAGCTCGAATTTCGGGTCGCGGGAGACCTTGAAGGTCTTCACCTGGTGCGGCCGGAGACCGTTGTCCTTCAGGATGCCGTGCACGGTGGAGACGGCCATCCCCGGCCTCTTCGCCAGCGCCCGGCACCGTCCGGTGCCGGGCGTGCTCCGGCGGTGGCGACATCGCCAGCGCGATCGCGGCCTTCACCTTCTCCCCGGGGACCGGCTTGCCTCCCGGCGGACGGGTGGCATCGTGCAGCAGGCCGCCTGCACCTTCGGCAAGGTAGCGGTCCCGTCAGCGCCGGACCGTCGGCTTCGACATGCCCGTCCGCCGCATGGTCAGGGCCGGCCCGCAGCCCGAGCCGGGCTCGAGGATGATGCGGGCCCGCCGGACATGCTTCTGCATGCTGCGCGGGTTGCCCGCGATGCCTTCGAGGCGTGCCTGCTCTTCGCCCGACAGCCTGATTTCCTGCCTTGTCGATTTCCTGCCCATTGGTCTCTTCCTTGTCATTGGCCGCATGATGGCGGCGGGCAGGACAGTATCACGCATGGCGAAATAATGGAATCCTTTGTATCGAGCTAACCACTAGTAGCGTATCGATGGCCTTACCGGCCTCGTCGTGCTTCTGTCGTCGCCAGTCAAGACTTCCCTCGGCAAGAAGCGGAGCGAGCGAAACCTGGCCCCTTTGGGAAATCCCGTAGCGTTTCTCGACCATCTGGAAGGCGAGATCGGTATTCTCGCGGATAGGGGTCTTGAGTGCACGAAACCCGGTCCGTCTCATTTTTTCTTTGGTCTCATCCTCTTCGGAAAGACCGGATTGCCCGGACAGGTCTTTTGGCCGCACATCAAGCGCTTCCGCAAGTCTCTTGACGATGACGGTGTTTGCAGACGACTTGCCGCCCTCTATGCGAGCAATGGTCTTCTTGCTGACGCCTGACACATCGGCCAGGACCTGCTGAGACAGGTTTGCCCGGGTCGCGGTGTTGTTTCAATCGTTCGGGTTGATGCTTGCTCTGATCATTGCTGTGCCCTTGATAATTGTCATGTCCTTTTGTTCCGTTGAACGGTGGTCTTTCGGACAGGGGGCGGCCTTGCCAGAATCCCGCTTGAGCGCTATGTTACATGTAACCACAAGGAGGGTGTCATGCCGGCTTCTGTAGTCGAACGTGTCCGCAAGACCAGGGCCGCCCTGCGGTCCGCCGGGCTGCGCCCGATTCAGATCTGGGTGCCCGATACGCGGCGGCCGGGCTTTGCCGCTGAATGCCGCCGCCAGGCAATGGTGGTTGCCGAAGCCGATCGCCGGGACCATGAGATGGGCCGCCTGATTGACGCAGCCCTGGCGGATGCGGATGGCTGGGATTGAAACGCGGCGATCTGGTGACGGTCGCCCTGCAGGGCGATCATGGCAAGCCGCGCCCTGCGCTTGTCATCCAGTCCGGACAATTCCCGGAAACCGCCACGGTGACGGTTCTTTTGGTCACGTCGAAGCTGGTTGATGCTCCTCTGCTGCGGCTGACGGTCGAACCGTCCCCGGAGAATCGTCTGGACAAGCCATCACAGGTGATGGTCGACAAGGCCATGACCGTGCGGACCGACAAGCTGGGATGCGTGTTTGGCTGCCTGGATCAGGCCACCATGTTCCGCGTCAACCGGTCCTTGGCACTTTTCCTGGGATTGGCGGGATAGCACCAGCCGCCGCTGGCGGCGGCCCGGCGCAGCACGCCTTCAGGAACGCCAGGTCCGACGGCGAAGATCCGTTGCGCATCGAGATGGATCTCAAGGAAGAACGAGCCTGCCTGGACCAGCCCGATGTCTCCTCTCCACAGCGCCCCTTGCGGCCGGTGGTCATCACCGTGATGTTGCCATGGTCTGCTGCGGATTGCGGCCGTTTCTCGATTTGCTGCAGTTGAACTGGCCCTCATCGTGGCCATACCTGTAGCAACCTGCAATCATGATCGCTTCGACCTGCAGTCATCGTGTCATTTTCTGGCCCGGATGGACCGGGATCGCTGCCCTGCCACCAGGCGTGACAAGCCTTGCTGATACTGGTGCCGGGACAGGAAATCCGCTGCCTGACAATCGACAATTTCATGATCCGGGGACAATTCCGCCGATTATCGGCGACCCGGTCGGCCTGTTCGTGGTCGGCAATTGGCAAAAGGAGTGATTCTCTGGCAGGCACGAATCACCAATGACCGGTTTGGCATCGCCTCTGTTTTCGTGTTGCGCGGAAGATTGTCTTTGCCACGCCGCCTTCAGCAGTAGTCGCAACAAGCGCACCCTCCGGTCTTGATGGCCGGTCCAGGCGCCTCCCGGCCTGACACCCGGTTTCCATGATGTTCATCCTGGCAAGCAGGACTCCGCCGTCGGTCATGGTGTCGAACTGGGCGACGAGTAGAGGATCGGTCTCCCTGGATCCTCTTTCCCTGCAGCGGATGTCGGCATGGGCAGTACTGGCGACAGTCAATTCCGGGGATCCTCTGTATCCGTCGACTCGTTGCTCGACAGACAGGCAATGAATTCTCTGCCTCTTCGAATTCAGCCTGTAGCACCTTGCTGCCGAACCAGGAATTGGCCCTGAATGTAGGGGCTTGAGTCGTTGCCAGCGATCCGCGACAAGCCAATCCGTTGTTTTGCACAATCTTGGCAGAAAGGATGGAAGATGCGGACAGTCGACGGATTTGACCGAATTGGAGAGGAAAACGCCTTTGCGGTCCTCGCTCGTGCCGGTGTTCTGGCCGCGCAGGGCATGGACGTGATCAATCTCGGCATCGGTCAGCCCGATTTTGCGACGCCGGAGAACATCGTCGAGGCTGCCGTGAAGGCACTGCGTGACGGACATCACGGATATACCCCTGCCACGGGTATCCCGCAGCTCCGGGAGGCCGTTTCTGCCGATCTCTGCCGCCGTTTCGAAGTGGAGGTCGATCCCGATCTCGTCATGGTCGTGCCGGGCGGAAAGGTGACGATGTTCACCGCGATTCTCATGTTCGGCGAACCTGGAACGGACATCCTGTACCCGGATCCCGGTTTTCCGATCTACCGATCGATGATTGAATTCACCGGCGCGAGACCTGTTCCCATTCCGATTCGCGAGGAAAACGGATTTGCATTTTCGGCCGACGAAGCGCTGTCACTGGTTTCCGACAGAACGCGCCTCGTCATTCTGAATTCGCCTTCAAATCCGTGCGGCGGGGTGACGCCCAGGGCCGAGGTCGATCGCCTGGCGGCAGGCCTTGCCGAATGGCCTGAGGCAGCCGTGATGTCGGACGAGATCTATGATCAGATGCTGTATGACGGTGAAGAGCATGTCACGCTGCTCAGCTATCCGGAGATACGGGACCGGCTGATTCTCCTCAACGGTTGGTCCAAGACATACGCCATGACGGGCTGGCGCCTCGGTTATTCGGTCTGGCCAAGGGATATCTTTGACAAGGCCCGCAAGCTTGCGGTGAATGCCTGGTCCTGCGTCAATACCCCGGCACAATTCGCTGCCGTCGAGGCGCTGACCGGGCCGCAGGATGCCGTGGAGGCCATGGTCGCCCAGTTCGATGTCCGTCGGCAACTGGTCGTTGAACTCCTGAACGAAATGCCGGGCATCTCGTGCATAACGCCGAAGGGTGCATTCTATGCCTTCCCCAATATCAAGGATACCGGCTGGAAGGCGAAGGAGCTGGCCTCGAAGCTTCTGGAGGAGACCGGGGTTGCCACGATCGGCGGTCCGGATTTCGGGATGCTTGGCGAGGGTTATATTCGCCTGAGCTACGCCAACAGCCAGGAGAACATCCGCCGCGCGGTCGAGAGAATGCGTGAGTTTCTCGCCTGATGCCCTGCTGACGGGCGGCCCGGCGACAACATGTGCACGCGATCGGTGACAGCCCTCAGTTCCACCACGTATCTATGGCAGCGATGTCCTCGTCCGACCAGCCGAAATGGTGCGCCAATTCGTGAACGACAACATGGGCGACCAGGTCCCGCAGCGACACGTCTCCGCGTGCAATCCACTCATCAAGAATCGCCCTGCGAAACAGCCAGATCGAGTCGGGCTCCACATGCTGGTCGGAAACTGATCTTTCGGTCAGGGGAATGCCGGAATAGAGACCGGTAAGTTCGAAGGGGTCTTCAATGCCCAGCTGCTCAAGCATCTCGTTGCCCGCGAATTCCTCGACCCGGAGCGCAACCTCACTTGCGGCTGGTTTGAACTCATCAGGAAGCGTGTCAATCACCGCCATGGCCATCGCTTCCAGGTCAGCAGCATCAGGGGCGGATTCAGCATTCCAGTCCATGCTATTGGATGGTGCAGGACGGAAGAGTCTGTGAGGGGAGTCCCATTTGCCGGGTATTGTGCGATTCAGCGTGGCAGGTGTCAAATTGTGGTTGCAAGCGGGGAACGTCTCATCGTGCAGTCAGCTGTGTCCCTGACCTCTGGCCCGGAGAACCGCCGCCGCCTGCAAGCAGTCGTGAACGCCAAACGCCAGGCAGGGTCATGCTTGGCGGGCACAGATCATCCTCGAGAGTGCCCACGTCCGCGGCACCATGGGGATCATGCGTCGAACCGCCAGGTCGAAGACCATCTTCCGGCATTGGCGGGGGCGCGAATTGACGGGATGTGTCGATGGTCTCCTGCATGATGCAACGCGTGCAGCGGTGAGGGCGCCGACACCGGCCGGGAAGGTGGCAGCTTGTGGTGTGTCTCCCGATCATTGTGCGACTGGATTTCATCGAAGAACAGGTAGTGCGATCCCTCGCCGCCGGGTGTGGCCGCCTCGGTCTGCTGCACAGCCGTCTCCAGCGACTGGCCATGCAGCAAGATCAGACCCTGCTGTCATCGCCGACCCTGCTTTTCCTGTAGACGGTTTCGATTTCCTGGCCATTCCAGACGTAGCAGAGGTGCCGCTCCTGGCGGGCGTTGGAGAGCAGGGTTGGTCGGAAGACGGCGACACACTCGCCCCCGACCCGGCGGACGCTGTCCCAGACAATACCATTCGACCCGGCCGCACGCAGCGTCTTGGCCAGATGTCGGCCGGCAGCATGGTTGTCGTTGTGGTAGACGAGTGGCCAGGCCGCCTTCTGACCGCGTAACTCGTGCATGTCTCCGTCGAGGTCGACAGCATAGACCCGCATGTCCACCTCCATGCGCCCCTGGGCCGTGGGCACTCAAGAATTTCTGATGATGGTGCCTTGTCTCCGCGATGGCCATATCGAGGTCGATGGCAGCATGAAATACACCGCAAGTGGGGTGTAGCCCAATTTGTTGTCAGGCAACGATGGCCTGCCTCGCGTGCCAGTCGAGGAAGTCGGGCAGCCTGAGGTTCATGACGCAGCTCTTGAGCGCCAGCATTGCATTGGCGCCTGTCCCCGACCAGCGGGTGCCGGGACGCTTCAGCCGGAGCCCGTACCGCTTGCAGCCACTTTCCACGACCCCCGATCCAATCTGCATGCCCTGGTCGCGGTGTTGGTTGTAGCGCATCCGTTCGATGTTGTTCCGATAGTAGCGGCAGCACGCCTCCACTTGTTTGTACCTGCCGCTGAAGGACTCGAGTTCCCGAATCACCTTGGCGGCCCGGCCCGCCTCAAGGTCCGCCTTGATCCCTTCGAACCGCCGGTCCCGCTCCGCCTTGTCCGGAAAAATCGCCTTCACCGCATCGCTGGCGTATTCGAGGGCATGGAACATATCGAGCACGAAGGTGACCTTCCCGCCCCCGAACAACTCCTCGCAGGTGTTCCGTATCCATTCTGCGCCGTCCGAGATGACGACGAGTTCTTCGACGCCGTGCAAGCCGCGGCGCAGCGCCTCGCGGTCAAGGCGCATGGCGAAATCGGAGGGATCCCGGCTTCCCGGCGGCGTCGCCGCACTGTCGATGAGACAACTGGACGTCTCGCTGCCCTTGTCCTTCAGTGCCGCGCCGGTCTCCGGGTCCCGCCCCTCGGCAGTGTAGATGACCGCCAGCTTGGCTTCCCGGGTCTTCGCGCTTCCGTCCTCCTGCTTGCCGGCAATGCCTTCGACGTCTTCCTTTCGCATCGGTACCCCGGTCCCGTCGATGGCAAGATACATCCGTGATTCCAGGGGGCTGTCTTCCACGACCTCCTCCTGTTCGAACCGGAGAACCTCCTCGCCAAGCGCCAGGGACCAGCGCTGCAGCGAGCTCGAGGATGCGTTCACCCCGGCAAGGTTCGCGATGTGGCGGCTCGCCGCATCGAAGCTCATCATCGGCGTCGTCTCGGCCATGACGCTCAACATCCCCGGCGTGAGCGTGTCACCTTCCAGGCCCAGCGCACGGTCAAGCGGAAAGAAGCCATTGCCGCACGATCGGCAATAATAATAGCTGCGCTCGACCTCGACCCGGCCAAGCCGGGTGAGCCAGGCTTTTTTCTTCCTCGCCTGGTGCCGGCACATAAGCTTGCCACAGCTCGCGCATTCCGGCGGTGGCAGAGCCTCGTCAAGCTGTTCGAACAGCATCTTCAGCGCCGTCGCGCCGCCGCCGAGAGAACTGTCGCGGAGCACCCGCTCCACGCTGTCCAGGTCCGGAGCACCCGACGCGAGGTCCGCCGCCAGCTTCGGAAGTTGCAGGCCGAACTCCGCCAACACAGCCCCGAGCAATGCCGGAAGCGGCCCACCGACCGGTCCGAAGCCCGCCAGAGGCAACTCGCCCTCCGTGATGTCGCAGCTCCGCACCTCGCCGCCTTCCAGCCAGTAACGGGTGTATCCGCCCTCGTGCGCGCGCAGCACCGCCGCGCCTTCCTCCCCCAGGCCTTCCAGATACGCCACCGTGTCTGGATGTCCGTGCCCGCGATTCCCTTTGACCTTCGCCATCATCCGCGCTCCCTGCCTCGTTGCCCCTGCAAGCGCGCCACCCGCCGGTTCCCCCGGCCGTATTCGGACGCGCAGCAAAGCCAGCGTAGCAAATGCGAATCGCAATCATCAACCAAATTGGGCTACACCCGCGCAAGTGCCATCCGAAAACCGGCTGCCGCCCGGATTCAGATGGGTGAAAGCCGCCATGATGGCGGTGGTCCCGGGACCGCAGATGCGATCCTCGGGTGGCACAAGTTCGATATCGCCAACTTCGTCGCGAAGCCGGGGGTTGGTCAGCGCATCCAACTCGAAGATCGTTTCAAGATCGTCCGGGTCAGTCACCCGCTCAAAGGGTTGAACAGGTGGAAACCGGCTGGGAATTATTCGCCAGCACAGGCTTCCATTCGATACGAACGACCGGCAACGTCATGCCCAACCACCACGCTGTGCGTCGAGGTATTGTCGAACGACGAAGAGGTCTGCCACATGACCGGACAGCATCCGGTCGAGAGCCGACCGGCCAGCGAAGAGCGGCGCCGTGTTCGGACGTCTTACCCATTCATCGGCCGCCTCTTCGTCGGGGAGCAGAATCTGCAGCGCCTTGTAGATACCCAGGATGTAGGAAATGCGCTCCGGTGTATCCTTTGGCAGGACACTGCCCGGATCCCTCTTCCACTTGAAGAAGGTCGATCGAGCTGTCATCCCGAGCAGGGTCATCTGCTCCTCGACCGTTAGCCTCCAGACCTTCGCAATCCGAAAGAATGTATGCAACGCCGGGACGGACGGCTGCAGACAGGCACCGATATCGCACGCCAGGCTCGGAGCTGACGGCAGGCCGTCTCGTCATGTTGAAATCCCCCGAGGGGGTGTGCAATCTGGTCACATGGCCGGAGGCAAGGCGCAGTGCCCGGCTCCGGACCGCAATCGAGGGGCGGCCATGGCGGCGAACGGATTCATCGAGCCCGGGCAATCCTGGCTGCGGGGGGCGAAGACCCCGGAGCTGTGGGAGAGGACGGTGCCGCAGGTGTTTGCCGACACCGCGGACCGTTTTGGCGACCGGCCAGCGCTGATCATTCCCGGCGAGCAGCTTCAGCTGAGCTGGCGGAAACTGGACGAACGGGTCGGTGCCCTGGCGGCCGGCCTGCATGCGGCGGGGCTTGAGAAGGGAGACCGCATCGGCATCTGGTCTCCCAACTGCCTCGAATGGGTGCTGGCACAATTCGCGACTGCCAGGCTCGGACTGATCCTGGTCAATATCAACCCGGCCTATCGGCGGGCCGAGCTTGAATTTGCACTGACCAGGACCGGTTGCCGGGCGCTGATCACCGCCGAGAGGTTCAAATCCACGGATTATCTCGGGATGTTGCGGGAGATCATGCCGGAAGCGGCCGACGCGACCATCGGCAGGATCGATTCGGAGCGCCTGCCCGAACTCATGCAGGTGATTGCCATATCCGACGATCCTGGCCCCGGATTCACCCGCTTCTCCGAGTTGTGCCGGCCGGCTTCGGCGTCAATTCTGGCCGAAATCGATGCGCGTGCCGCCTTGCTTCACCCGGATGAGCCGATCAACATCCAGTTCACCTCCGGAACCACCGGCTCGCCAAAGGGCGCAACCCTCACCCACCGTAATATCGTCAACAACGCCCGCTTCGTCACCGACCGCATCCGTTTCACCGAGGACGACCGGCTGTGCATTCCGGTTCCCCTCTATCACTGCTTCGGCATGGCCATGGGAACGCTCGGCTGCGTCACCAAGGGGGCGGCGATGGTGTTGTGCGGCCCGGCCTTCGATGCGGACGACACCCTGCATGCGCTGGTGGAAACGAAGGCCACCGGGCTCTACGCGGTTCCGACCATGTTTGTCGCCATGCTCGATCGCATTCGGGAGCAGGCTTGCGACCTGTCGGCGCTGCGAACCGGGATCATGGCCGGTGCCCCCTGCCCGATCGAGGTGATGCGCCGGGTCATCTCGGAGATGAACATGCGCGAGGTGACCATCTGCTACGGAATGACCGAGACCGCGCCGGTCTCCTTCCAGTCCCATACCGATGATCCGATCGAGAAGCGGGTGACCACCGTCGGGCGCATCCATCCGCATGTCGAGGTCAGGTTGATCGGCCGTGATGGCAGGATCGTTGCCATCGGCGAGCGGGGCGAGCTGTGCACCCGCGGCTACTCGGTGATGCAGGGCTACTGGAGTGACCCGGACACGACCCGGCAGAGCATTCGAGATGGCTGGATGCATACCGGCGATTTGGCGATCATCGACGAGGACGGTTACTGCCGCATCGTCGGGCGGGTCAAGGACATGATCATCAGGGGCGGCGAGAACATCTTTCCCCGCGAGATCGAGGATTTCATCTTCCGCCATCCGGATGTGCGCGAGGTACAGGTATTCGGAATTCCCGACGACCTTCTCGGTGAAGTGGTCTGCGCCTGGATCATCGGTCGCGAGGGATCCGGCCTGTCAGCCGAGGATGTTCGCCGGTTCTGCGACGGCAACATCTCTCATTTCAAGATTCCGGCTCATATCCGCATCGTCGCCGACATGCCGATGACGGTGACCGGCAAGCCGCAGAAATTCCGCATGCGGGAGGAGATGATCCGCATCCTCCGGGGCGAGGCCGGCTGAGCGTGGCGGAACCGGTCAGTGCTCGGCTGGCAGGACTGCCCTTCGGGCAAGGCGGACAATCTCAAGCCACCAAGCTAATCCAGATACACGAAGGAAATGAAGAGGCTCGTTGAAGCAATCAGGATCACGAACCAGAACCCTGCCCATGTTCCGTGCCGGTCTTCAATGCGGATGCTGATCATACCGATACCAGTTATCGCCACGACGAGGACAGCCAGCCCGAGCAGCGCAACTAGAAAGCGCAATTTTCCGCCCTCGGAACGAAATCCCTTATCTCGGGGAAGAAGAATCCGGCGGCGAGACGTTGAGAAAATGCTACTTTGGTGAACATGGATTACCTCCAACTACGAATTACCAGCGACCGGTTTGGCGCCGCCTCTGTGTTCTTGTTGCGCGGAAAATTGTCTTTGCCATGCCGCCATCAGCAGTTGTCGCGACAAAGGTACCCTGAAGTTTTGACAGCCGGTCCAGACACTTCTTGATCTGTCGCTCGGCTTCCATGACGTTATTTCTGGTCAGGAGGTATCCGCCGTCGGTCATGGTACCGAATTTGGCGATAAGATCAAGATCGGTTTCCCTGAACCCTCTTTCACCGCAACGAGTGACGACATGGGCAGTTCTGGCGAAAGTCATGTCCCGGACTCCTCTGGATTTGCCGATTTGGCGTTCTGGAAGAGCGCCTTGAGTCTGGCATCCTCAGCCTTGACCTCCTCGATTTCAGCTAATGGTACCTTGCTGCCGAGCCAAGCTCTCCGCTCCTCGGACACATCGTCACCAAGCAGGCGTTCGGGGATGTTGGTGATCTTTATGTGGCCACGCCGCAAGGCCATGCCAGCCCACCGGTCGTCGCTGGCCAGACGATCCAGTTCCGCCCGATTGATGCTATATCCTAACTGCGACCAAGCACCGCATCGAACAGATGTTCTCCATAGGTCGCTGCCGGCAGCTAGATTTTCCTGCTCGTCATTCGAATTTTCCTGAAAAACATTGATGTGTTCGGTGCCGAATTGCCTGGCTAATGTCTCAGATATTCCGTAAATGGGTCGGTAGAGTCAGGATCGACCCCCACGTTGTCTACGGCATTGTCCATGGCGATCTCGCCGAAGACATCACGCCGTTCTATGGACTCCCGCTCGCCTCCAATTCCATCTTCCTTCCTTACAATGCCGGCCATGAACGTCCGGTGCCCGTAATCGGCATCAATAAGGGTGCTGATGGCCTGCTCCGCCTCTTGGACTTTCTTCCTTCGCCAGGCAAGGCTTTCTTCAGCGAGAAGCGCTGCGAGAAGCGGGGCCGGCGAGATCTGGATCGCAGGGGAGATCCCGTAGCATTTCTCGACCATCTGGAATGCGAGTTCGGTGTTCTCCTGGACAAGAGCTTTGCGCGCTCTATATCCGAAGAGCCGCATTGTTCTCTTTGACTCATTTTCATCAACATGGTCGGGCTGCCGGGACAACATCTCCGGCTGCACCTCAAGTGCCTTCGCAAGTCTCTTGGCAGTGTTGGTGTTTGCAGACGACTTGCCAGTCTCTATGCGGGCAATGGTTTTCTTGCTGACACCTGACACATCGGCCAGACTCTGCTGAGACAGGCTTGTGCTCTTGCGATATTTCTTCAACATTTCCGGAATGATGTTTGCTTTGGCCATTGGTTTGTCCTTCGTGATTATTTTGACACTATATACTGAGTGCTATTTATTATATAGAGACAATATGGGATCATAATTTGATGCTATTTTCTGACTAAATCCCCCGTATTACTATTCATGGGGTCATTATGGTGCCGCTCGCAGGAAGGCGGGCGGGCGCAGCGAGCCCACCAAGGAATTCGGCGACAGCCTCCTGTCCGCTGTCGGGCTTGCGGACCCGGCCGTTCAGGTCATCCTGATGTCGAGGAAATTCCGGTCCAGTTGCCCGCGGCTTCGCTCACGCGCAGATCGTCGACAAGAAACTCGTCAATGAGTTCGGTCAGGGCAGATCGAACACACTTCGCAGCGCCTGCGCCAAAACCGCCAATCCCCCAGCTGGACGAAACTCCTGTAACCGCAGGATCCCCAAAGATTGTCTTGTATAAATTCCTGTTTATAATTACATTATTGTAATGATTGAAATCCGTTTCACGTGGGATGAGGTCGAAAACTCTGCAATCAGCGCAGGCATGACGAGGTCGCGTCTGAATTGACTATCCGGGTTTTCCGTGATCCGCTGCGCCTGACTCGACAGGGTTGGATCGAAGATCACGAGGAATGCTTGCAAACCATCGGCGCCGTGCATGGCATCGCGCTATTTCCGGTAGCCCGCACGATTTCGGACAGAGGCGAAGACGGGCAGGCTGTGGAGATGATCAGGATCATCTCGGCTCGAAAGGCCGACAAGTCGGAAAGGAGGCATCATGGAGTCGAAAGAGGCAAGCTACAGGCGAGATTCGTTGCCGCCCCTGACCGATGCACAGCGCCAGGACCTTGAACGACTGGCAACCATGCCTGACGATCAGGTCAACCATGATGACGTCCCCAAACTGAAGAAAGCGCAGCTTGCCGAGTTCAAGCCGTCTGACCATTACAGACCCGTCAAAAGGCAGATCACCGCCCGCGTGGATGCGGATGTACTGGCATGGCTCAGGGCGGGGGGCAAAGGCTACCAGTCCCGCATGAATGCCATATTGAGAAAGGCGATGCTTGACGCCAGCAGGTCATGAGCAGGAACAATCCCTTCTCAATCCGTTGCAGGCACCTGCTGATGGATGAGCCACTTTCCGGTCGAGGAACACGTGTTTAGTGTAACGAATTCGCAAAGAGCGAGGAACAGGATGTCCGTCGTTTTCATGGGCTGCGCCTTGAAAGACGGGCAGCCGAGTGCGGCGCATGAAACACGGGGCGGCGCATGAAACGCCGTCTTCCGATCGGGATCCAGTCGTTCCGGAGGCTCCGGGAAACAGACAGCTACTACGTCGACAAGACTCCGCTCATCCGGAAACTGGTCGGCCAGAGCGATTACTGCTTTCTCTCCCGTCCGCGCCGGTTCGGCAAGAGCCTCCTGCTGGATACGCTGAAGTCGCTGTTTGAAGGACACGAGGAGTTGTTCCGGGGCCTGGACATTCACGGGCACTGGGACTGGTCGATCCGCCATCCAGTGGTACGGCTGAGCTTTGACGGGAAGTACAGTGAACCGGAGGACCTTGAGCGCAGCATCCTGACGCAGCTGGAGGTGATCGAACGCAACGCCGGCCTCCCGACCACATCCTGCCGGGCGGGGCCTGAACGCCTGTGGGATCTTCTCGATCGCCTGCATCATTCCACCGGGCGGCGTGTGGTCGTCCTGGTGGACGAATACGACAAGCCGATACTCGACATGCTTCACGAACCCGAACTGGCGACCGCCAACCGGGACTACCTGCGCGGGTTCTACGGCATCATCAAGGGAAGTGCCGAACATGTCCGCTTCGTCTTTGTCGCCGGCGTGAGCATGTTCTCAAGGGTCAGCCTGTTCTCGGGCCTCAACAACCTGAAGGATATCAGTCTCGATCCGCGTTTCGCAACGATTTGCGGCTACACCGAGAATGACCTGGACCGGGTATTCGGACCGGAGCTTGTCGGACTCGACCGGGGGGATATCCGGAGCTGGTACAACGGCTATCACTGGCGGGGCGGTGAGCGGGTCTACAACCCCTATGACGTGCTGCTGCTGTTCGACAGCAGGGAGTTCCGACCCTACTGGTTCGAGACCGGGTCGCCGACCTTCCTGTTCCGGATGCTGATGGAGAAGAGCATCAACCCGATGGAGCTGGAGAACCGGCTGGCCGACATGTCGCTCGTATCAAGGTTCGATGTAAACGACATTGGAATACAGGCGCTCCTGTTCCAGACCGGCTATCTGACCATCACCGAAGAGCAGAGGGGTGACTTCGACAATCTCTACAGGCTGGACTACCCCAATCTCGAGGTGCGGATCAGCCTGAATCGCGGTTTGCTGGGATATCTCGGAAATATGGAAATGGAGTCTCTGGACCAGGGCCGGGCGCTTTGCGCGCTGCTTGAGGCGAACGAATTCGGGAAGTTCGGTGAGCAGCTCCGCTCCTACCTCTCGGGGATTCCGTACCAGTGGCACGCAAGTGGTGATCTCGCCCGCCACGAGGCGTGGTATGCGAGCCTTCTCCACATGTGTTTCAGAGCCATCGGCGTGGATCTCCGGGTGGAGGATTCATCGAGCCATGGCCGTGCGGACATGGTAGTGCTGACGGGCGGGCAGGTATTCGTGCTGGAGTTCAAGATGACGAAGGGGAACGGTGATACGGAGGCGGTGCTGAACGCAGCGATCGCGCAGATGCGGGAGCGCGGCTATACCAGGAAATATCTGGATCGCGGAGAACCGATTCACCTGGTCGGCGTGGCGTGCGGGCGCGAGGCAAGGAACCTTCTGAAGATCAGGGCCGAACCTGCCTGATGCAGGTCTGATCGACCGCGCCAGGAACCGTCAACATCTGCGGGATCTCCTCCCGTCATCTGTCGACACGATAGATGGGATGCATACCGGCGATTTGGCGATCATCGACGAGGACGGTTACTGCCGCATCGTCGGGCGGGTCAAGGACATGATCATCAGGGGCGGCGAGAACATCTTTCCCCGCGAGATCGAGGATTTCATCTTCCGCCATCCGGATGTGCGCGAGGTACAGGTATTCGGAATTCCCGACGACCTTCTCGGTGAAGTGGTCTGCGCCTGGATCATCGGTCGCGAGGGATCCGGCCTGTCAGCCGAGGATGTTCGCCGGTTCTGCGACGGCAACATCTCTCATTTCAAGATTCCGGCTCATATCCGCATCGTCGCCGACATGCCGATGACGGTGACCGGCAAGCCGCAGAAATTCCGCATGCGGGAGGAGATGATCCGCATCCTCCGGGGCGAGGCCGGCTGAGCGTGGCGGAACCGGTCAGTGCTCGGCTGGCAGGACTGCCCTTCGGGCGTCGAATATGGCCCGGCTGACCAGCTCACGGTCATCGAGCGCCTCGCACAGGGCAATGACCAGCCCGGTGGCAAAGGCGAGTTGCCCGACCTGGTCGAGGCCGGAGGCCGCCTCCGACAGCTCCAGGTAGATGTCATCGCGACTTTGCTGATCCATGGTCATGCTCCCCTGCCGCACATCCTCGCCAGCACTGCGCTGACGGCCATCGGGTCGAATTCGGTCCAGCGGGCGGCGATGATCTGGTCGGGCCGGACCAGGTAGATGGCAGTCTCCTCGTCGCCAAGATAGCGCTCCCGCACCAGGTCGCCGGCTTCCACCGACATCGATCTTGTGCCCGCCACCTCGGGTGGGTGGCATCCGATGCCCAGCAGCACCGGCTCGCGGCCAAGGAGGTCGATCAGCCATTCGTGGCCGAGCGGCGCGTCCGGCGCCACCGACCCCGGCCGGGAGACGGGCGGAAGATGGTGCGAATCCGGGGCATCAAGATCATAGGTGCAGGGCACGGACAGGCGTCCGGAGTTTACCCATGCCCGCAACCGGTCGCTGCCCGCCGCCAGTCTCAGAACCTGGTCACGCAGCTGTCTCTCCCAACCATCGGCCGGCGACATGAACCTGGTGGTCCGGGTCGAGTTGGCAATATTCTCGTCAGCACCCTTCATGCGCTCGGCATCGTAATCGGCCAGGATCGATGGTCTGGCGCTGTCCTTGATGATCGCCGCCAGCCGCCAGCACAGGCTGTCGATGTCCTGGAGACCGCCATTGCCGCCCCGGGCGCCAAATGGCGAGACCACATGGGCAGAATCGCCGGCAAAAATGACCCGACCATGCACGAAACTCCTGAGCCGCCGACACTGGAAGGTGTAGACCGACACCCATTCAAGCCGGAACTGGCGGCCCCCGACAACCCTGGTGATCCTCGGAATGACGTTCTCCGGCAGCCTCTCCTTGGCCGGGTCGGCATCGGGGCCGAGCTGAAGGTCGATCCGGTAGATATTGTCGGGCTGCTTGTGCAGCAATGCCGACTGGCCGCCATGGAACTCCGGCTCGAACCAGAATCGTCGCTCCGACGGGAACTCGCCTTCCATTTCGATGTCGGTAATCAGAAACCGGTCCTCGAAGATCTCGCCTTCGAAATCGAGACCCAGCAACGCCCGGGTCCTGGACCGCACCCCGTCGCAGGCCAGCAGATACTCCGCCTCCAGCTCGTAGCCTCCTGCCGGCGTCTCGATGGACGCCTTCACCATGCCTGGACACTCTTCCAGCGCCACCAGATTGCTCTGGAAGCGCAGGTCGATCAGGTCGCAGCCCGCTGCCTTTTCCAGCAGGTATTCCTCGACGTGGAATTGCTGGAGATTGATGAAGGCCGGGCGCTTGTGCCCCTGCTCCGGCAGCAGGTCGAAGCTGAACAGTTCCCGGTCGCGGTGATAGGTGCGGCCAACCTTCCACACGACCCCCTTGTCGACTGCCCGATCGCCAACCCCCAACCGGTCGAATATCTCGATCGACCGCTTCGACCAGCAAATGGCCCGGGAGCCGGGGGCAATCGAATCGCGCGCCTCCAGCACCACGGATCGGATGCCGTGACCGGCCAACTCGATGGCGGCGGCCAGCCCGACCGGTCCGGCTCCGACAATGATGACGCTCCGGTGCCGCTCCGGCTGCCGCAATCCGGGCGGTGGCTGGAACTCGAACAGTTCAGACGGGAGTGACATCATCAATCCGGTGTCGCCGCGGGACCGGCAACGCTACCCCTGCAGCGCCGCCCACATCTCGAGATCACGTTCGGCCGTCCAGATCCGCGGAGTGTCGATCCCGCGCGCCTCGTCAAAGGCCCGGGCGACGTTGAAGGGCAGACAGTGTTCGTAGATCGCATAATCGGCAAAGCGGCTGTCGCATGCGGCTCGCACGCTCTCCCAGGCCTCCTTCAGCGAACCGCCGGCGGCAGCGACACGCAGCACCGGACGATAGGTCGCCTCGAGGAATTCCCTTGTGCCGTCCAGCCCGGCCGCTACCCGCTCCGGCGAATCGAGCGCATCGCCGCGCCCGGGAGCAATGGCCCGGGGCCGAAAGCTCTCCACCGCGTCGAGCGTGGCACCCCAATCGGCGAAATGGCCGTCGCCGCAATAGCAGGCCGACCGGTATTCGACGATATCGCCGGTAAACATGACCTGCTCATCCGGCACCCAGATCACGGCATCGCCGGCGGTATGCGCCCTTCCCGGAGTCATGAGCTCGATCCGTCGCCGACCCAGGTAGATGGTCATCCGGTCATTGAAGGTCGTGGTTGGCCAGGTCAGGCCGGGAATCGATTCATGGCCGGCAAAGAGCCGCGGGAATCGCTGGAACTCGCTCTTCCAGTCCTCCATCCCCCGCTCCACCACCATGCCCCGCGCCGCCTCCGACATGATGATCTGCGGTGCTTCGTAGGCCGCTGCGCCAAGCACCCGCACCGCATGGTAATGGGTGAGCACCAAATGCGAGATCGGCTTGTCGGTCACCTTGCGGATCTCGTCGATGACCTTCCGCGCAAGATCCGGGGTTGCCTGTGCCTCGATCACCATCACCGACTCATCGCCGATGATCACGCCCGAATTCGGGTCGCCCTCGGCGGTGAAGGCATAAAGGCCGCGGCCGATCTCGGTGAATGTCGTCGTTTTCTCGCCGAGGTCTCCCTGCGATGCGAATGCCCTTGTCATCTGTCCTGCTCCAATTTTCGGACAGTCTGTTCGATCTCGCCGAAGATCGACCTGCCCTGCCTGTCTTCCATCCAGATCCTGACCCGGTCTCCGAACCCGAGAAACGGCGTGACCGGGTTGCCATGGTGGATGGTCTCGACCGTCCTCATCTCGGCGATGCAGGAATAACCGACACCGCCCTCGCTGATCGGCTTTCCCGGGCCGCCATCAAGCCTGTTCGATATTGTGCCGGTGCCGATGATGGAGCCGGCCGACAGCGATCGCGTGTGAGCGGCATGGGCAATCAGCGTCGGGATGTCGAACACCATGTCGACCCCGGCATCGGCCCGGCCGAAGGGCTCGCCATTGACATCGACACAGATCGGAAGGTTCAGCCTGCGCCCGTCCCAGGCCTCGCCAAGCTCGTCCGGGGTGACCGCGACCGGCGAGAAGGCCGAGGCCGGTTTCGACTGGAAGAATCCGAAACCCTTGGCCAGTTCCGCCGGAATGAGATTGCGCAGGCTGACATCATTGACCAACATGAACAGCCTGACATAGTCGCCGGCATCCTCGGAACCCACACCTTGCGGGACATCGGTGGTGATCACCGCGATCTCGGCTTCAAGGTCGATGCCGAACTCCTCGGATTGCGCGTGGATATCGTCGCGCGGGCCGACAAAGCTGTCCGAGCCGCCCTGGTAGATGAGCGGGTCATGGTAGAAGCTCTCCGGCATCTCGGCGCCCCTTGCCCGCCGGACCAGCTCCACGTGATTCACATAGGCCGACCCGTCAGCCCATTGATAGGCACGGGGAAGCGGCGATTCGGCCAGGTGCTGCTCGAAGCGAAGCGCAGAGTGGTCCCTTTCGAGTTCGCCTGCCAGCGTTTCAAGCCGTGGCAACACCTTGTCCCAGTCATCGAGCGCCGCCTGCAATGTCGGCGCAACATGGCTGGCCGGTGCATGGCGGCCGAGATCGTCCGATACCACGACCAGTTGGCCGTCCCGGCTTCCATCCCTGAGCGTTGCGAGCTTCATTGCCGTCCTCTCCTGACTTCGAGCAGATCATGGCCGATGGACAACTCTCCATCCCAGACACCCCGCACCTCTTCGATCCAGTCGGAATCGGTGATCCACGGGCAGTCGGGGGGAACCAGGTGATGGAGGACCAGATGCGCCACCCCGGCATCGCGGGCAATCGCCGCCGCCTGCGCCGGCAGGGTGTGGCTGGCATGCAGATGTTCCCGCAACCGGTCGGCATTCCCGGTGCGGGAGACGATCCAGTCAATTCCGCCGGCCAGCATGGCTTCATGGACCAGGATGTCGCTGCTCTCGGCAAATTCCACCAGCGGCGGAAACCAGGCAGTGTCCGAACTGAAGGTCACGCTCCAGCCTTCGGTATCAAAACGGAGCGCGTAGCATTCGACAACCGGCGGATGTTCGACCCGCAGCGCCGAGACCCGGCAGAAGGGGAAATCGATCTCGCCCTGTCCGAACTCGATCACCTCGACAAGGTCGCGAAGATCGACCCGCCCCTCATCCTCGATCCGCAGATCGATATCGAACCGCATCGATTGCAGGAAATGGTCGAGACAGTCTTGGATTCCGCGCGGGCCGTGGACCCGGATCCTCCGGTCAAGCCCGCTGGTCCAGGCGGTGTGCAGGAGCGGGCCCAGCTCCAGGACATGATCCGAATGGAGATGGGTTATGAAGATTGCATCGATATCGGTCAGCGCCAACCCGGCAGCCACCGCATTCCTCGTCACCCCGAGGCCGCAATCAATGATGCAGCGGGACCCGTCGATCACCAGCAGCGACGAGGTCGGCATGCGGGTGGCCGTTCGCAGTGCCGGCCCGCCCTTGGTTCCGAGCAGAACCAGGCGGTCGCCATCCGGGTCTCCGGGAATGCCACTGGCCGGCACGATCAGGGCCCGCCTTCCGGGGTTCCGTCAAACTTCCGGGCAAGCGGTGCCCAGCAATCGATGTAATCCTGCTGCAACGGTGCTTCCTCGGCAGCAAATCTCGTAAGATGCTGCGGAAAGCGGGTCTCGAGCATGAAACTCATGGTGTTGTCCATTTTCGCCGGCCGCAACTCGGCATTGGTCGCACTCTCGAAGGCATCGCGATCGGGGCCATGCGGCAGCATCATGTTGTGCAGGCTGATCCCGCCGGGGACAAATCCTTCGGGCTTGGCATCATACACACCATGGATGTTGCCCATCAGCTCCGACATGATGTTCTTGTGATACCAGGGCGGCCGAAAGGTGTGCTCGGCGACATTCCAGCGGTCCCTGAACAGGATGAAATCGACATTGGCGGTCCCCTCGAACCCGGATGGCGCAGTGAGCACGGTAAAGATCGACGGGTCGGGATGATCAAACAACACGGCACCGACCGGCGAGAATGTCGACAAATCGTATTTACACGGCGCGTAATTCCCGTGCCAGGCCACGATGTCCAGCGGCGAATGGCCGATCTCGCAGCGGTGAAACCCGCCGCACCATTTGACAGTTACCGTGGAGGCGGTCTCCCGGTCCTCGAAGGCGGCCACCGGCGTCTTGAAATCCCGCGGGTTGGCCAGACAGTTGGCACCGATCGGACCGCGGCCCGGCAGATCGAATTTCGAGCCGTAATTCTCGCACACGAATCCGCGGGCCGGACCGTCCGGCACCTCGCAGCGGAACATCAGCCCGCGCGGCAGGATGGCAATCTCGCCGGGCACGATGTCGATGATCCCCATCTCGGTGCAGAAGCGGAGTGCGCCGAGCTGGGCCACGACAAGGAGTTCGGAATCGGCCGAGTAGAAATACTCGTCCTGCATCGAACAGGTCGCCAGGTAGATATGGGCGGCCATCCCGGTCTGCGTGTTCACGTCACCGGCGGTGGTCATGGTCCGCATGCCGGTCAGGAAGGTCAAATCCTCGCCTGCCGCCGGCACCGGGTCCCAGCGATACTGGCCCAGGGAGATCACGTCACCCAGGACATGCGGCGCCGTCTTCCAGTATGGCATGCTGATCTTCCGGAATGTCGAGGTATGACGGACCGACGGCCGTATGCGATAGCACCAGCTTCGTTCATTCTGCCCGCGGGGCGCAGTGAATGGTGTACCCGACAATTGTTCCGCATAGAGTCCGTAGCGGCATTTCTGCGGGCTGTTCTGCCCCTGCGGCAAGGCACCAGGCAATGCCTCGGTCTCGAAGTCGTTTCCGAATCCGGGCATGTAGACGGCACTCCTGCCAGGCGATGCCGCCGATCTGGTCTCATCATTCATGTCATGTCTGCCTGCACGATGTCGCTGCTGGGCCCCTATATAGTTGCAACTGCAACAAAGTCAAGCGATCGCCGCGGCAAGGCTGCGGTTGCAACTGCCGGGGACAATCTCCATGATCTGGTGCTGGATCCGGAGGCATGGCCGGGCAGCCCGGCAGACACATTCAGAGACATGGCCGAATTTGACCTTGATCAGTTCCTGCCCTACCGGGTCAGTGTCCTGGCCCAGCAATTGAGCCGGGAATTCGAAGGCTGCTACCGGAGGCGGTTCGGCATTCGGGTAGCGGAGTGGCGGATCATGGCCCATCTCTGGCAATCAGGCCCGGCCAGCGTACGCGATGTCGGGCTGCGCGCCAATCTTCACAAATCCAGGGTCAGCCGCGCCGCCAGCCGCCTCGAGGCTGCCGGCCATGTCACCAGGACCACCAATGCCAATGATCGGCGCCAGATCGATCTCGAGCTGACATCCAGCGGCCAGGAGATGATGACGGAACTCATTCCAATCGCCAACTGCTTCCAGGAGAGGTTGTTCACCGCGCTCGGCGAGGACGCCAAGGGCTTCCGGCAAGGGGTCACGAGGCTCCTCGGAGAACAACAGTGAAGCCCCTCCTGCACGATTACTGGCGCTCCTCGGCCTCCTACCGCGTCCGCATCGCGCTGGGGCTGGCCGGGCTCGAATTCGACACCTGCTCCGTCAACCTGATGAAGGGCGAGCAAAAGGGCCGGGACCATCTTGCGCGCAATCCGCAGGGTCTGGTTCCCACGCTGGAGATTGACGGGCAGGTGCTGTCGCAATCGCTGGCCATCGTCGAATATCTCGACGAGCGGGGGTATTACCAATTCCTGCCGACCGACCCCGTTGAGCGGGCCCGCGTCCGGACCCTTGCATACGCCATCGCCATGGAGATCCATCCGGTCTGCAACATTGCCGTGGCCGGGCATGCCGCGATCGTGGCCGGAATTGCCGAGGACCGGGCGATGGGGTCGGAGCCATTCGTCGACTGGATGCACAATTTCATGCCGCCGGGACTTGCAGCGCTCGAGAGGCTGCTCGATCATCCGGCGACCGGACCATTCTGCCATGGCGATGCACCGACCATGGCCGATCTCTGCCTGCTGCCGCAGATCTACAATGCCAGGCGCTGGGGAATTTCAATCGAATCGCTGACAACCCTGTCCGGCATCATCGGCAGGCTGGAGGCGATCGACGCATTCCGGACGGCACATCCGGACAATTTCAGGGAGGATGGATGAGTGGTTGAAGATATCGTGGTTCTCGGAGGCGCCCGCACGGCAATCGGAACGTTCGGCGGCAGCCTCGCCGGCACAACGCCGATCGACATGGCCACCCATGTGGCATCCGCTGCCATGCAGCGCACTGGCACCGACCCGGAGACGGTCGGACACGTGGCATTCGGTCACGTGATCAATACCGAGCCCCGTGACATGTACCTGTCGCGGGTGGCGTCACTGAAGGCAGGCATCCCGGAGACGGTGCCGGCCATGAATGTCAACCGTCTGTGCGGCTCGGGAGCTCAGGCCATCGTCTCGGTGGTGCAATCCCTGAAGCTCGGTGATGCCGAAATCGGCCTGGCCGGCGGTGCCGATTGCATGAGCCGGTCTCCCTACTACCTTGCCGATGGGCGATGGGGTCGGAAAATGGGACATTCCAGCGTCGTCGACGCCATGCTGGGAGCCCTGTCCTGCCCGTTCGGCACCGGGCACATGGGAGTGACGGCCGAAAACGTTGCTGCCGAAAACGGCATCGACCGGGCCCGGCAGGACAGCTTTGCCCTCGAGAGCCAGCGCCGGACCGCCGCGGCAATCGAAGATGGACGTTTCGAGGACCAGATCGCACCGATCACCATTCGCGAGCGGCGCACCGAGAGGGAGTTCTCGACCGACGAACACCCGCGGGTGACTTCCATGGATGACCTGGCCAGGCTCAAGCCCGCGTTCACCGCCGATGGCACCGTGACCCCCGGCAATTCCTCGGGGATCAATGACGGGGCCGCCGCCGTGGTGCTGGCAACCGCCTCCTCGGCCCGCCGCAACGGCCTGACGCCAAGAGCACGGATTACCGGCTATGCCCATGCCGGCGTTCGACCGGACATCATGGGTATCGGGCCGGTTCCGGCAGTCAGGAAGCTGGTCGGCAAACTGGGGATCGCGATCGGGGATTTCGACCTCATCGAGGCCAACGAGGCCTTTGCCGCCCAGGCGCTGGCCGTCAACCGGCAGCTTGATCTCGATCCAGGCAAGGTCAACCCGAATGGCGGTGCGATCGCGCTCGGCCATCCGATCGGGGCAACGGGGACCATCCTCGTGCTCAAGGCCCTGCACGAGCTTGAACGAACCGGCAAGAACACCGCCCTGATCACCATGTGCATCGGCGGCGGACAGGGAATCGCCCTGTCGATGGAGCGGATGAACTGACTACCTGACCAGGCTGGTGATTCCCTGCGGTCAGCCGAAGACAAGCTGGTGCATGGTCCTTCCCGGCAGCAGCGTGAACAGGCCGGCCACCACCAGGGCACAGGTGAAGGTGATGATCATCGCCCGCCTGTGAGCCTCGACCTGGCCGCGGCGAATGCTCCTGATGCCGAAGAACAACCCGCCCAGGGTGACGAAAATCAGCAGGTGAATCGGACTGAAGGGCCCGAAAATCCGGTATTCGTTGATGAACAGCGACGAGCCGGCGACGTAGATCATGAGCACGACCCAAACCCGGCCAAGGGCGACATGCGACGAGGTCCCCTTGCGCCGCAGCAATTGCAGGCTGCCGATCACCAGCGCCACGAGGGCGGCGATCGCATGGCTGGGAATCGGGGTCTCGGCCCCGGTCAGCGGCGCCAGATTCATGCCGGCCTCCGGTCGTTGCCCGACCCCGTAGATGACCCCGGGCCGGACAGGCCGCCAATCGGAGCGAAAACCCGCCCATGAGGCCGATGCAGGCCCGGCCAGCCGGGCCTTGCCATGGAGATACCCCGACGGGTTGCTGCCCCCCGGTCGAAGAACCCGGCCAGGCTGCCGATGACCACAAGCCGGCGGCCACACCAACCGGCGCCCCGGGCAACTCCCCGCGGCGGGAGGTCAGAATTGCCGTTCGAACTGCAACTCGGCGCGGTTTCGACGGTAATCATGGAGCTGGGCATTGGATTTTCGCCGCTCGTTGACAAGCACGAGCCTGGGTGTGAATCCGGACAGGTTGAAGGCGCGGTGGAACACCGAGCCGCGAAGTACCCGCGTCCGGTCCTCGCGGGCACTACCGTCAAGCACGAATGGGGCCCGGCTTCCTTCATAATCGGTGCCGATCAACTCACCGCCGACACCGACCGTAATTCCCTTGGGCAGGGCAACGGAGACGCCGAGCCCGGCAAATCGCCGCGAGTTGCTCCGGTGCTGAACCTGCGTGCGCTCCTTCGAGTAGCCCATGCTGGCATCGGCCTGCATCGTTGCCGTCGCCTGCCAGCGCAGCCCGAAGGACAGCGCAGTATGAGTGCCGTCAAGATCCTTGTCCTGCTCGTATCGGCGGCGATGCCATGACAGCTTCCCCTGCCCGACCACCCGGTTGGAGAAACGATGTTCTGCCTCGAGCCGGACGCCGAGTTCGCTGAACTGGTGCCTTCCGGCCGTCCAGTGGCGACGGGCGCTGGCCAGCAGGCTGACCTCGCTCGCTTCGTCGATCAGCCAGCGCGGCCCCATATGGGTCGAAAGCGACGTCTGGTCGAATTCCTTGCCGGAATATTGCCGAAACGAGATGTCGGCCCCGATGCGAAGGCGCAGATCACTGGCCAGCGGATACTGGTACTCGCCGCCGCCCCGCAACAGGATTCCCACCCCCGACCTCGCTCCCGACTCCGAATCCCGGTCAAGTTCCAGGCCGTAGATGTTGATGGTCCGGTCATCGGAGGCGGCGTTGACGTTGCTGTCCGGAGCCAGCGACACGCCGACATGGCCAGTCCAGCGCCGCCGCTCCCGTATGGCCTCGAGGAATCGCAGGATGTTGGCGGTCACCGCCGGATGAGGATTGCCCGCCAGCACCCGCTCGAAATGCCGCCGCGACAACTCGTCATCGCCCTTCAGGAAGAACGCCCGCGCCAGTTCAAGCCGCACCCGCACCAGCCCCGGCTGGTCGATCAGGATCGCATGAAACGCCAGAATGGCCTCGTCAAGAAGCCCATCTCGCCGGGCATCACCGACTCCAGGCATCTCCGCCGCACCGAGCGCCGCCAGGCCAACCAGAAACAGCACATCCGTCCGGTCCGCATGACCCGGCGCAATCGGCCGCAAAATGAGCAACGCCTCCTCGAACCGACCACCCTCGATCAACGCCCGCGCAGTATTCACCTGCGGGTCAGACGACAAATGCGACGGCCGGTCAGTAGCACCATGCGATGCGACAGCAGACAGAACCACCACAAGCACCCAAGCCGGCACCACGGGAAACACCAAAGCCCGAAGAAGGCCACTCAAGACCTGCCCTCCTCCCCATTGTCAGCGATCTGACCTGGCGGCCCTAACCATCATCTTCTTCCGACGTGGTAGTAGTGTCTTCTCTCAAGAAATCGGCACCGAACATTCCCGCAAGGGTGCCTCCTTCGCCGTCGGGCGGGGGCGCTGCGCCGAAAGTGCCGCCTACATAGCCGGGGTACGTCTTCTCATCGTTAGCATCCTCGCGCAACGTCTTGGTCCCGAAGAACTTCCCGCCCCAATGGCCGGTGTAATCTTCATAAGCTCCCGTTCCGGTCACATCTCCACTATCGTCAGGGTCGAGACTTTCCAATTCGAGTTGGCCGTTGGTGCTCGCGCCGTCTTTTCGGATATTCGTGATTTGCCCGGAGAGATCAAAAGGGCTGGTTCCGTCGCCAAAGTCGGCGGTCAGGGAAACAATGCCATCCAGGTATCCGATCTTGCCTGACTTGCCCAGATACCAGCCCATCGCATTCCCTCTGTAAGTCGCCTTGCCAACAACTGCACCATTATTTGCTGTTGCGAGATTCGTTGGATCATTTCCGGAAACGAAGGCCCCGAAGGAATATCTCTCTCCGCTGTCGGGAACATACAGCCAGACGCCACCTGCCAGGTAGTCGGTGCCCCCGTCTTCACCCTCCGATGGCTTGGTGTAATGGGAATAGACATCTGCGTATACCGTTCCATCATCAACCTTCTTGGAAAGTTCCTTACCCACGCGTCTGGCAATATCCTGGGATTTGAAACCCTCACCCTCATCGTCCGAGGCGATTTCCCACCGGGGTGGACTTCCACCGGGTCCAGCACTCTTGATCGTGTATGTGGGCCCGCCGTCACTTACGACTTCCACGGACACTTGGTCCGCATTCGATGACTGCGAAATGCCGGAAGTATCGCCGTCCTCGACCTCCCGAGGCTCCATGCCGGCTGCCGCGCCGGCCGCTGTGGCAGCCTGCTTTTTCTGTTCAGGAGTCAGGTTCGCCAGTTGGGCGGTGAATTTTACCTCGTCATCGCCACCACCACCACCGCAGCCGGCAACGAGCATGGCAAAAGAAGCGGCAACAAGAATTGCCGGGAAACGCGTAACCATCGGTGAATTCCCCTCCCAAGGTCGTGAAGCAGTGCAGTCAATCCGGTGATTGTATCCGAAGTTGATGAAAGGCGGAAGTGTTTGCGGCCCAATTTTCAAGGCTGTCTCGTTTTGGATACCCGGCCAACCGACAGGTGTTCGCAGGAGTGTCGTCCCGATTGTCCGATATGCCTGCACGAATTCGTGGAACTGTTGCGGACTCCAGCGTCCCGCCGGTGATGGGTCGTCACCGGGTCCTGGTGCGGCACCTCAATGATTTTCGGCACGGATTGACAGCCCCGGAAGTTGGCCACACCCAGTCAGGTGGGGCACGAAACAACATGATGCGCTCGGATGACATTGCTCCTTCCGGCCCTGGACTTGCAAGCGGTCACGAGGTCGTCGACCGTCGTGAACATCGGGCATCGGTGAACTGGCAGAGTCGGTTATCCCGGCCCACGACCCACTGCCGGTGTATGACGACATACATTCTCACAATTCGTCCAGCCTCCTCGATTGCAGTTCCCCGACGTCCCGACACGCAAGATCGATTCGCCCTGGCGGATTACCATCCTGCCGGTCTGGAAATCGCAGTTCCTGGAATCGTATCCGGGAACTGCGCCGCCCTCAGCTGCGAGTCATGGACATGCCGCTCATGACTCGCCACCTGCTTCAGCTTTGGTGCAACATGCCAGCGCCCCGGGCATACGATAAACACGGGTTTGCCCAACTCGTCGGTCACCATGCGGATTGGAGTCACGAGATCGGTATCGTTCGAAATCACGGCGGCCGAATCGAATGGCCCCTTCCAGGCGCCGTCAAGGAAATGCGCTACGAGGTTGACGTCGGACCCTTTTTCTTCCATCGCATGAAATTCGGCGACAAGGGCATCCTTCAACGGCTCCGTCGCCTTGTGACGTTTCCTGTTTCGCTCATCAGGCCGGGAATGGGTGCCCACCGGCAGCGTTCGGCGACTCGTGCCCGCAACTTGGTGGTTGCCGGCAGGCAGAGTCACTGGTTGCGGAGTGTCGATCCGGTTACCGGCGACAGGCAAGTTGATCAGAGGACGCCAAACGGTCTTGGCAAGAAAGCTCCCGAATTGCATGTCGACATCCGGACGTGTTTTCAGCGCGCACAAATACGTCTGCTGGTGGGCCGGTGCATCGGGGTCCGATTTCCCGGACATACGGGCAGTGAAATGGACCAGCTTGTCGATCGAATATTCCGGGAGTAATGGCAACCGGCTCAAATGGGCCGGGTCGAGCCATTTGCACGACGTTCCCTTGACTGCCCCATGGTACAAGGTTTGGTCCATCAACATGGACCCGTATTCTCACTTGCACTCCCATTGAAAAGCAAGAGCCACTCCAAGGAGCGGCCCTTGAGCCGACAGCACGCTGCCAGCGGGTAACTCTACGGAACATCGCTCTATCCGACCCGCAATTCAGGGGACTCCAGGGCCAAATCGGCCATTTGTTCCTTGGCAGTCACTTCCAAGATCACGCCACCAGGAGTTTTCAGCACGATGCAAGACGGCAGCTTCCAGTCTCTTGGAGAGAGTCCTGCAAGCGAGTGATGGTGCCCCTTCATCGCACGCGTATCGCTTGCCGGGCTCCAGACAACCTTGCGCAGGTTCATCGAGCCCGGAGGGCATGGGCCGGGGATCCATTCCCGGACTGCAGACGCTCCCAGGCCGGGAACGACATGGAAAACCAGTCCTTGACAGACATCGATCGCAGCGAGGTCAGCCATTGCCTTTTGCCTCCCGGTTTTCGTCAGCAATCCTTGCATGTTGTGCGTCCCGACATGCTTGCCATTTCCGGGTTGCGTGAACACATGGGCCGAATCTGACCGGCACCGGCTGGTGATGGCGGACCCCTGAAGGGCAACCTGGAACAGGGATCTTTCGGAGATCGGCAACTGAACGGATCAACCAACCCTGGACCTCCTGTCCACTACCCCTGGAGTCGGGATGCAAGCTGGCGTTCTTGCCAATCCGGTTTGTGGCGGGTCGCCTCGTCGATATCGGGAATTCTGGTCATCTTGCGGAACCAGGGCGGACATTTCTCTCGCTGAAGCCGCAGATTGACCGGTTCGGCAAGCTCTGACCGGTCATTGAAAGCAGCCGAAGGCGGCGTGCCTGTGGACCCGGACACGGCAACCCCTCCTGCGGAGCCCGATCTTCAGCGCCTGCGTTGCGCTCATCAGGAATATGCTTATGCAAGACACATGCAGCAAGGATAGGCCATGCCTGCAGCCGAACGCATGACCGTCACGATACCGATCGGCATGGTTGAGACCTTGCGTCAGACCGTGTGGACCGGCAGGTTTGCATCGACAGGCGAAGTCGCACGAGAGGCGTTGCGCGACTGGATGCACAGCCATGGGGTTGAGCCGCGTGATCTCGAAGCCTTGCGGGCAGCAATCAGGGACTGGCTGGACAGCGGACCAGGCATCCCGGCTGACGAGATGTTTGCCGAGTTGCACGACCGCTACGCTGGCAAGTCCTGACAGTGCCGCGCTTGGTAATTCATCCTGAGGCGCGGGCTGACCACATCGGGGCCGGCGAGACATGGAGTCAGGACGGGTAATGGACCGGGTATTGGTGACGGGTGGTGCCGGGTTCGTGGGATCCCATGTCTGCAAGCAGTTGCGGCTGGCCGGCTTCGTGCCTGTCAGTTTCGACAATCTGGGCACCGGCTGGAAGGATGCGGTCCGGTATGGCCCCTTCGTCCAGGGCGACATCATGCAGCGCCGGTCCCTGATGGCGGCGTTTTCGAATTGGAAGCCGGTTGCCGCCATCCATCTGGCGGCACTGACCAGCGTCGAGGAATCGGTGAGCAAGCCGCAGGCCTACCAGGAATGCAACGTGCAGGGCACCGGCAACGTGATCGAGGCCATGGCCGCCCGTGATTGCACGGCGTTGGTGTTCTCATCGACCTGTGCGGTCTATGGCAACGCCCCTTCCGGCCTCGTTGACGAGAATTCCTCCACCAACCCGCAGAGCCCGTATGCGGCAACGAAGCTGGCTGCCGAGGAATTGCTGACCGGGGTTGCACGGGAGCGAGGCATACGCACGACGGTGTTCCGCTACTTCAACGTGGCCGGATCCGACCCGGACCTCGAAATCGGCGAGTGCCGGGCCCGGCCCGCCAACCTGATACCGGCGGTTCTCGAATGCGCGGCCGGAGCCCGAACGCAATTCGAGATATTCGGCACCGACTACCCGACGCCGGACGGCACCTGCATCAGGGATTATGTCCATGCAATCGATGTTGCCAATGCCCATGTGCAGGGCCTGCGGTCGATGCTGAACGGCTCGACCGGGGATTTGTTCAATATCGGGACCGGCAGCGGACACTCGGTGCGGGAAGTCGTGGAATGCTGCCGGCAGGTCACCGGGGTGGATTTTCCTGTACGGGAATCGGGGCGGCGCCCAGGAGATGTTGCACGGATCGTGTGCGATGGCTCGAAGGTGCGGTCCGGTCTCGGATGGTCGGCCGAGTTCTCGGACCTCGGCACCATCGTCACCGACGCGTGGAACTGGCGCAAGGGAAGGCGCTACGGAAGCTGATCGCTCGGCCGTCTGGCCTTGCCATTGGCCGATGGCAGGGGCGGAGGGGCTCGAACCCCCGACAACCGGTTTTGGAGACCGGTGCTCTACCAACTGAGCTACGCCCCTGCATCTGCTGGCCGGAAGGCCTTATGGTCGAAACCGCCGGATTGCACAACTGCAACCCGAGGACGGCCATCGCTGTTCTGGCCAGATGTGGCATTCCGGTCTCTGCCGGCAGCGTTCCTGTCCGGGTCAGGCCGAGAGGCGGAATATCGCCAGCCTGGCCAGGTTGATGCGATCGGAGTCGTCCTCGCTGCTGTAGATCGGCGCGTCCTCGGTCCGGTAGCCCGAGATCCGGCCGGATTGTTCGAGGCCGGACAGGAGCCGGTCGAACCCCGCATCGCCGAAATGCGCGGCGTTGATTCCGATCACGCACAGGGCGCCGGGACTGCCGATGGTCAGGGCGTTTTCGAGGTCGGCCGGCAGGAGGTGTCCCAGGGTGAAGGTCCCGCAACTGATCAGCCCGCCATATTCGGCCCGGGGCAGTACATCCATAGCGCACAAATCGACGAGGTGCAGGTGCCTGTAGACCTCCTTGGCAGCAGCCTCGCGCAGCATGCCGGCGGAGATGTCAAACCCGTCGATGTCAAATTCCGAGTCGGCAAATGCCAGGCCGGCAAGCCCGGTTCCGCATCCCAGATCGGCGACCGGCGTATCGTCGGTCCCGGCCATCTCCAGGTATCTGCGCCCGACCGCCTCCGGGTAGATGTAGCCGACCTCCTCGGCAAAATCCGAGTCATAGCTGTCGGCCCACTCGTCGTAATACCGGCGATGCGACTCGCTGTCGGTCAGCCGGTATGCATCATCCCGATTGTGCTTCGATGCATTCACTGACGGCGGCTCCGCCCGACTTGCCCCGATCTCATGCCGGTGCCTCGGCGATATCGTCGGCCGGCTCGTCATCGAGACTCGGCAAGGGCGATTCAGGCGACTTCAGCCATGCCTCGATCAGTTCGGCCGCGTAGTATGTCAGCGCCTGTGCCTGCTCCTCGGGCGTCCGGACCAGCCCGGAGCCGAAGACGGTCTCCGGCGAGGTCGGCTCCAGCACGGTCAGCACATGCGGCTCGGCATTGAGCCGGGCTGCCGTCGCATCATCCCAGACGGTCACGCGGAGCACCAGCGCCGAGCGCGGTGACGCAATTACCGGGATGCCGCCGCCGGACAGCGAGTAGGCGTCGATCGAGATCGACAAATGGTACCAGCTCCGCCCCCGGTATCGGCCGAGGCGCTCGGCCACGGCCGCATTCAGGCTGTCCTTCAGGAGGCCGGGCTCGGACTCGCGTGATATCGGTGCCTTTTCCGCATTCTCCTCGGAAATTATGGTGTGGCCGAGACGAAAATCACCGATCGGCTCCGGGTTGTCCTGCATCACCCCGCTCGAACATGCACCCAGCACGAAAGCGGCCAGGGCAATCCCTGTCATCCCCCGAATTGCCTGCATTATCACATCTGCCCCATCTTGCCTGGCCCTGGCTGGCTCCCGGACCATTCGCCGGGACGAATACCAGCATTTGTCCCCGAGTTGAAACCGGTCTCCCGGCCGGCTTTGCATCCGCGACCGGACCCGGCTGGCGGCACTTCCCCGAACCCCGTATGTTCGGAGGGATATTCACGCAGTTTGCATCCCCGGCCCGGTTGCTGGCCGGGGATGCAGCGGGGCCAGCAAATGACAGAACTTCCGGTCAGCGCCAATCTGGCCACAAGGCCACTGGGCATCCGGAAGGTGGTGCGGACGGCCAGGCAGAATCTTCTCGAGATCATACCGGTATTGGCCACCCGGCAGCCGATGGTGTCGGGAAAGATGGTCCGGCGCTGGCACATGGTCATGGACCCGCCGGCATTGCGGCGGGTCTTGCTCGAGAAGCCGAGGAGCTATCCCAAATCCGAGGTCACGAGGAACGTGCTGGGCCCGGTCATCGGCAACAGCCTGTTCCTGGCCGAGGGGCGGCACTGGCTGTGGCAGAAACGGGCCGTCGCCCCGGTATTCTCGAGCCGCAACATCAGCAATCTGGGCCCGGTCATGACCGCGGCAGCCGAGCGGATGCTGCGGCGCATTGCCGACCAGGCCGGCAAGCCGGTCGACATGCATGCCGCCTTCACTGCCGCCGCCTTCGAGGTCATCAACGATGTACTGTTCAGCGGCGAAGGGGCGATCGACCGGTCGGTCGCCCGACGAGCCATCGACATCTATGTCCATCGGAGCGCCCGCACCTCGCTCCTGGACATCGTCGGGGCACCGCCATGGATGCCCCGGCTCGGCAGGCTGTTTCCGGCCCGGGAAGTGGTCGAGCTCAGGCGCATTGCCGATGACTCGATCCGCAGCCGCCGGCAATCGGGGCGTCCTCCCGTTGGCGATCTGCATGATTTGATGGCGGCGGCCAGCGACCCGAAGACCGGAAGGCGGATGAACCCGCGGGAGTTGCGGGACAATCTGCTCACATTCGTGGTTGCCGGCCACGAAACCACCGCCCTGACATTGTCATGGGCGCTCTATCTCCTGGCGTTCGATCCGGGGATGCAGGAGCAGCTTCGCGAGGAAATCGCCGCCGCCGGCATTGCGGGCCTTGCAGAGGCCGCCGACCTGGAGCGGCTGCCACTGACTTTCCGGGTGATACGGGAAGCGCTGCGGCTGTATCCGCCAGCCGGCATCCTGGTCCGGACGGCTCTGGAGAGCGACGAGCTTGGTGGGCGGGAAGTCCGGCCCGACGATACCATCCTGATCCCGCTTTACGCCCTTCACCGCAGCCATTGCCTGTGGGAGGATCCCGATTCCTTCAATCCCGGCAGATTTGCCGATCCGGGCCGGATTGACCGCTTCCAGTATCTGCCATTCGGCGACGGACCGCGGGCCTGCATCGGCTCCAGTTTCGCCATGCAGGAAGCGGGAATCCTGCTGGCCTCGCTGCTGGCACGATTCCGGTTCACCGCCATCGCCGATCGCCAGCCGCGACCGGTGATGATCCTCACCGTGCGGCCGGAGGGCGGTGTGTGGCTGAACTGCGAGCCGGTCGGATAGTCAGGTAAACCGGTTCGACTTCGGGAAACCCCGGGGCGTCTTTCGCCCGGCCGAGCCGCGCTTGCCCATCCACTTGCCGAGATCGCTTTCCGTCCTCGTGCGGCCGGCCGGGTCATGCCATTGAAGCCCGGTGGAAAGTGTCAGAGACCTGACATCACCGAGCCCGCCCTGGCGATATCGTTGCAGGCGGGTGCCCTTCCCCCTCGACAGCTCGGCCATCTCCGAGACCGGGAAGACCAGCAGATTGCCAATCTCGCTGACCACCGCGACATGGTCGCCATCCAGCACCGTGCACACCCTGGCCGCGTCACCCTGGCCGACATTCATCACCTGCTTGCCATTGCGAGTCGATGCGACGACATCCTGTTCCCGGACCACGAAGCCGTAGCCGGATGCCGATGCCAGGATCAGCTTCCGGTTCTCCCTGAACACCATCAGCGACACGATCTCGGCATCATTCGGCAGGTCAACCATGACCCTGACCGGCTCGCCAAGCTTCCTGCCGCCGGGAACCGCGGACACGCTGATGGTGTAGAAACGGCCATTGGAGCCAAACAGGATCAGCCGGTCGGTCGTCTCCGCATGCAGGACATACTGCCCCTCGTCACCGTCGCGGTATTTGAACTCCTGGTCGAGTGGAATCGATCCCTTCATCGACCGGATCCAGCCCATTTTCGAGCACAGGATGGTCACCGCCTCCCTGTCGAGCATGATCTCGGCCGGCAATTCTGCCATTTCGGGCATCTCGGCAAACCGGGTGCGCCGCTCGCCGCCCGCAGCATCCTTGCCGAACTTCCTGCGGATCTCCTTCAACTCGCCGGCAATCCGCTGCCATTGCTTCGATTCGTCATGGATCAGATCCTCGATCTCCGACCGCTCGACGAGCAGCAATTCCTGTTCCTTCTTGAGCTCCAACTCCTCGAGCTGGCGCAAATTGCGCAGCCGCATGTTGAGAATCGCCTCCGCCTGCGTGTCGGTGAGGTCGAACTCCTCGATCAGCTCCGCCTTCGGGTCTTCGCCAAACCTGATGATCTCGATGACCCGGTCGAGGTTGAGGAAGGCGACAATCAGCCCCTCGAGAATCTCCAGCCTGTTGTCGATCCGGACCAGCCGATGGACGGACCGGCGATTCAGGATCAGGCGGCGATGATCGAGAAACGCCTTCAGGATCTCCTTGAGCGAGCAGACCTTCGGCGTCCTGCCGTCGATCAGCACGTTCATGTTCATGGCAAACCGCTTTTCCAGGTCGGTCTGCCGGAACAGTGCCTCCATCAGCACCTCGGCTTCGACATTGCGGCTGCGCGGCTCGAGAACGATCCGGATGTCCTCGGCCGATTCATCCCGGACATCGTTCAATGCCGGCAGTTTCTTCTCCTGAATCAGCGCCGCCATCCGTTCGATCAGCCGCGATTTGGGCACCTGGAAGGGAATCTCCGTGATCACGATCTGCCAGGCACCCCGCTCGAGCTTCTCGACCTCCCAGCGGGAGCGGACCCGGATCGACCCCCTTCCGGTGCGATACACTTCCTGCAGCCCCTCCGGCGGCTCGACGATCACCCCACCAGTCGGAAAATCCGGCCCCTTGACATGGCGCGACAGCGTGTCGTCCCGCGCCTCCGGCGTCTTCACCAGGTGCAGGCAGGCATCGCACAGCTCGCCGATATTGTGCGGCGGGATATTGGTTGCCATCCCGACCGCGATACCGCTGGCACCATTGGCCAGCAGGTTCGGAAACACCGCCGGCAACAACTCCGGCTCTTCCAGCGTTCCGTCGTAATTCGGACGAAAATCAACCGCGTCCTCGGCCAGGCCTTCCATCAGCGCCTCGCCGGCCGTGGCCAAGCGGGCCTCGGTGTAGCGGGCAGCGGCAGCATTATCGCCGTCGACATTGCCGAAATTTCCCTGCCCCTCGATGAGCGGGTAGCGCATGTTGAAGGTCTGGGCCAGCCTGACCAGCGCATCATAGATCGCCTTGTCGCCATGCGGGTGGTAGTTGCCCATGACATCGCCGGAGATCTTGGCAGATTTGCGGAACCCGGCCGTCGGCCCGAGCCGGAGCTCACGCATCGCGTAGAGAATGCGCCGGTGGACCGGCTTCAACCCGTCCCTGGCATCCGGCAACGCCCGGTGCATGATGGTGGAGAGGGCATATTGCAGGTAGCGCTCGCTGATGGCCCTGCTCAGCGACTCGCCCGTCTCTCCGGCGGCTGTCATTTCTTCGGTCATGACAATCTGTTACCGCCAGCAACCGGGAAATGCCACCGGCTGCCGCCGGCAACCGGGACGGGCGGTCATGGCCTGCCGGACGGCTTCGGCCACACCTTCGGCCCGCCCTGGCCGGCAGCCAGAGGCCCGGCAGATTCGCCGGGACCGGTCGCGCCTTGTGCATGCTTCGCATCTGATGCAGGGAGGGTGTCATGCAGGACTATTCCTACCAGCTCTACTCGTCGCGCAAGTTCGGCCCGCTCCATGACACGCTGGCCATGCTGGCCGAGCTCGGCTTCCGCTACGTCGAGGGTTTTGGCGACCTGCTTGGCGAGGCCGGGCTGGCGGCCGCCCTCGGGAAGGCGGGCCTGCAGATGCCGACCGTGCATCTCGACCTCGAGACCATCGAGGCCCGGCCGGAGGCCGTCATCAGCTTCGCCCACAAGCTGGGGATCAGGCAAATCCATGCCCCCTTCCTGGCCCCGGCCGACCGGCCATCCGATTCGGCCGGATGGTGCAGTCTTGGACAGAGGCTGGCGGCGGCGGGCCGTCCGCTGCGTGCTGCCGGGCTGGAATTCGGCTGGCACAACCACGATTTCGAGTTTCGACCCTGCGCTGATGGCCGCCACCCGATCGACTGCATCCTCGATGCCGATGACCGGCTGATCCTGGAGCTGGACATTGCCTGGGTGCAGGCCGCCGGTGCCGACCCGTTCTCCTGGATCGACCGCCTCGCCGGGAGGATCGGGGCCGTGCATGTCAAGGACATCGCCCCGGCCGGCAGCTGCCTGGACGAGGATGGCTGGACCGATGTCGGTCACGGGATCATGGACTGGCAGCGCCTGAGTGCCGCCATTGACCGGACTGGCGCCGCCTACCGGGTGCTGGAGCATGACAATCCGGGCGATGATCGCCGGTTTGCCCGGCGGTCGCTGGCCGCGGCGCGCGCATTCTAGGACCTGATCATGGACAGGCTGGGCATCGGGATCATGGGATGCGGACATATCTCCGCCACCTACCTGGACGTGATGCCGCTGTTTGCCGGTCTGGACATTCGGGCCGTCGCCGACATCAACCCCGATGCCTCGCAGAGACGCGGCCGGCAATTCGACATTCCCGCGCTGACACCGGATGAATTGCTGGCGGCGGATTTCATCGACATCGTGGTCAATCTCACCACCCCGGGAACCCACTACAAGGTGTCACGCCAAGTCCTCGAATCGGGCAAGCATGTCTACACCGAGAAGCCACTGGCACTGAGCCTCGACGAGGCCGGCGATCTGCGGCGAATTGCCGCCATGCGGGGACTTCGGATCGGATCGGCCCCGGACACCTTCCTCGGCGGTGCCCATCAACAGGCCCGCTCCTGCATCGATGACGGCCTGATCGGCGAGGTGGTCTCCGGCACCGCCCATGCCATGAGCCATGGCATGGAGCACTGGCACCCGGACCCGCAATTCTTCTTCCAGCCCGGAGGCGGTCCGGTTCTCGATATCGGACCCTACACCATCGCCAACCTCGTCCAGCTCATCGGCCCCATCCGCCGCGTCGCCGCCCAGGCCGGCGCTGCCAGCCAGGAACGGGTGATTACCGCCGAGGGTCCACGCCGGGGCGAATCCATTGCCGTCATGACCCCCACCGACATTCACGCCCTGCTCGAGTTCCACACCGGGGCCAGGATCACCTTTTCCGCCAGCTGGGATGTCTGGGCACACCGGCATTCCAGCATGGAACTCTATGGCAGGGATGGCTCGCTCTTCGTTCCGGATCCCAATTTCTTCGGCGGGAAGCTGGAACTTGCCCGGAAGAATGGCGGGACTGCCACCCTGCCGCAATGGGATCATCCCCTCGGCATGGCCAACGCGGGCAATCCGGGCACCGGCCCATTGGCCGATTACCGGTCAGCCGGTCTCGCCGACATGGCAAGGGCGATCATCGAGGAGCGGCCGCATCGCTGCGGGCCGGATTTTGCCCTGCACTGCATTGATGCCATGACCTCGATACTGGCGGCAGCCGAAGACGGTATCTGGATCGAGCTGTCGACCCGCTGCGATCGTCCGGAGCCGCTTGGCCCGGAGGCGGCCTGCCTCCTGCTGGCCTGACCCGGCCGGAGGACCGGAGGCGGTCCGCTCCGCCTGGATGGCGAGGATGGCATCCGGCCTCCTTGCCGGTGATACACGAAAATCGTCAGGACAGGAGAAGGGGGACATGGTATTCGGCACCGACCAGGTCCGGCCGGAGGCGGCCCCGACCTTGGGTGCCGGACGGCAATTGCCGTCCGGCGCGTGACGTGATCCTGGAGCGGAGTTTCGATGACCGAGGTGAATGACAGGGCGGATCATCAGCAACGAGGCAGCATACTCATCACCGGCTGCTCCTCGGGGATCGGCCTCAACGCCGCCGCCACCCTCGGGGCCCGCGGCTGGCGGGTGATCGCCAGCTGCCGCAAGGAGGAGGATTGCGAACGGATCCGCCAGACCGGGCTTGAAAGCATCCGGCTCGATTACTGCGACGAAGGCAGCATCGCCGAGGCGCTTGACTGGACGCTGGAACAGACCGGCGGCAGGCTCGACGCTATCTACAATAACGGTGCCTATGCGGTGCCGGGGGCGGTCGAGGATCTGCCACGTGAGGCCTTGCGCGAGATCTTCGAGTGCAATTTCTTCGGTTATCACGACCTGACCACCCGGGTCATTCGCATCATGCGGGCACAGGGGAGCGGGCGAATCGTCAATTGCTCCTCGATCCTCGGTTTCGTGACCCTGCCGCTGCGGGGCGCCTACAATTCGACAAAATATGCCCTCGAAGGACTGACCGACACCATGCGGATCGAACTCGCCGGCAGCGGTATCCATGTCTCGCTGATCGAGCCGGGGCCCATATCCTCGAGGATACGCGAGAATTCACGCAGCCATTTCGAAAAGTGGATCAAGCCGGAGCAATCGGTGCATGCGCAACTCTACCGGGAAAAACTGATCCCGCGACTCTACCAGGAGAACGTGCCGAAGGACCGGTTCGAGCTGCCGCCCGAAGCCGTGACCAGGAAGCTGATCCATGCCCTTGAATCCGGCACGCCCAGACCGCGCTACTACGTGACCACCCCGCCCTACATCATGGGGGCGCTGAAGCGCGTGCTCTCGACCCGGGCGCTGGACCGGCTGATACATCGGATGGGCCCGTTGTGAGCGGCCCGTTGCCGGTCATTGCCGTCATTGCCGTCCTGGCGGTGCTGGTCATCCTGATGGTGGGGATCGGCGGTTTTGCCACCGGCGGCGAATTCAATCGCAAGCATGCCAACCGGATCATGCGGCTGCGGATCATTGCCCAGGCGGCGGCGGTCGGTTTGATCCTGGTTGCCGTCACCCTGTCCGGCGATGGTGGCTGACCGATGGTGGTGCTGAACAGGATCTATACCCGGACCGGCGATGGTGGCGAGACCGGGCTCGGTGACGGCGCCAGGACTGCCAAGCACGCGGCCAGGGTGGAGGCCTATGGAACCGTCGACGAGTTGAACTCGGTGGTCGGAATTGCCCGGCTGCGTGCCGAGGGCCGGGTGGATGCCGTCCTGTCGAGGATCCAGAATGACCTCTTTGACCTCGGCGCCGATCTGTGCCGGCCGCCAACTGCCGGCGAGAAGGATGCCGAATACCCGCCGCTGCGAATTGCCGGCAGCCAGGTGGAATGGCTGGAGACGGAGATCGATGCCCTCAATGCCGGGCTCGAGCCCCTGCGCAGTTTCGTGCTGCCGGGCGGGTCGGCGTGCTCTGCACATCTGCATCACTGCCGGACGGTGGCCCGCCGGGCGGAGCGAAGGGTGGTTCGGCTGGCCGATGGGGAGGAGGTGAGCGAGGTGGCCATTCGCTACCTGAACCGGCTCTCCGACTGGTTCTTCGTGGCCGCAAGGGCGGCGAACGCCGACAGGGACGGAGACGTGCTCTGGGTTCCGGGAGCAGGACGAGGCTGACCGGCGGGCTGGCCCGGCGCCGCCGCTCCAACGGGATGAGGGTCAGACCGCCTTGTCCCGCCGAAGGCACGAATTCGGGGCGGCCTGCATGCCTGCAATCATCTCCGGTCGCAGCCTGAAAATCACCAGGCGGAATTCCGGCGAAGGCACTTCGAATTGCGGCTGAATTTTCACTGTTGCTTTCCATCGGGTTTTTGTAAGCGTATCCGCCGCAGCCATCGAGGCTGACAACCAGGAACTGGAGTGGGCGCTATGAAGGTGCTTGTGCCTGTCAAACGTGTCATCGATTACAACGTGAAGGTCCGGGTCCGCCCGGACGGGTCGGGCGTTGACCTGGCCAATGTCAAGATGTCGATCAACCCGTTCGACGAGATCGCCGTCGAGGAGGCCGTCAGGCTGCGGGAGGCCGGCAAGGCCGAGGAAGTGGTGGTGGTGTCGATCGGGGTGTCGCAGGCACAGACCGTGCTGCGCAACGCGCTGGCGGTCGGGGCCGACCGGGCAATCCTGGTGGAGGCGGCCGATGACCCGCATGTCGATATCGAACCGCTGGCGGTGGCCAAGATTCTCAAGGCGATCGTCGACGAGGAAGAGCCGGGGCTGATCCTCATGGGCAAGCAGGCCATCGACAACGACCTGAACGCCACCGGGCAGATGCTGGCGGCGCTCATGGGCTGTGCCCAGGCGACATTCGCCTCCGAACTGGATATCGGCGACGGCGTGGCGACGGTGGTCAGGGAAGTCGATGGCGGGCTGCAGGTGATCAATGCCAGCCTGCCCTGCGTGGTGACCGTGGATTTGCGGATGAACGAGCCGCGCTACCCGTCGCTGCTCAACATCAAGCGGGCCAGGCAGAAGCCGCTTGACGTGAAGACCCCGGGCGATCTTGGCATTGACGTGTCGCCGCGCCTGGAAATCGTCAGCACCGTCGAGCCGCCGGCCAGGAAATCCGGTGAAATCGTCGGCTCGGTGGACGAATTGCTGGAGAAACTCAGGGACGAGATGGAGGTGATCTGATGGCGGTGCTTCTGATTGCTGAACTGAATGGCAGCGAACTTGCAACCGATCTGACGGCAAAGGCACTGACCGCGGCCCGGCAGCTTGGCGAGGTGACGGTGCTGTGCGCCGGCAATGGCTGCTCGGGCGCCGCCGCCGAAGTCGCCAGCCTCGAGGGTGTATCCAGGGTCCTGTGCGCCAGCGATCCCGGCTACGGCAACTCGCTCGCCGAACCGGTTGCGGCCCTGATCGTGTCGCTGGCGGATCAGTACGAGCATATCGTCGGACCGGCCACCACCACCGCCCAGAACATATTGCCACGGGTGGCAGCCCTCATCGATGTCATGATGATCTCGGACATCTCGGACATCATCGATGGCAACACATTCGAGCGTCCGATCTATGCCGGCAATGCCATGCAGACCGTCCGGTCCGGCGACCGCGTCAAGGTCATCACCATCCGCACCGCCGCCTATGATGCCACCGGCACCGGCGGTTCGGCAACGGTCGAATCGATCGCCGCTGCCGGCGACCCGGGTGTGAGCAACTGGGTCGAAGACCGGATTGCCTCGACCGACCGGCCCGAACTCACCTCGGCGAGGGTCGTGGTGTCCGGCGGACGGGGTGTCGGCTCGTCAGAGGATTTCGAACTGATTTCGTCGCTGGCCGACAAGCTCGGTGCCGCGGTCGGCGCCTCCCGGGCGGCTGTCGATTCGGGGTTTGCGCCCAATGACTGGCAGGTTGGCCAGACCGGGAAGGTGGTGGCCCCGGATCTGTATGTTGCGGTCGGGATCTCGGGCGCCATCCAGCACCTTGCCGGGATGAAGGATTCGAAGGTCATCGTGGCAATCAACAAGGATGAGGAAGCCCCGATCTTCCAGGTTGCCGATTACGGGCTGGTCGCCAACCTGTTTGACGCGGTGCCGGAACTGACGGAGAAACTCTGAAGCGACGGGAATTGCCCCGGGCGCAGGAGAGACGAGACCGGCAGCCACGCGGCACACCATGATGCTGTCAGGCGGCGGTCAGATGGAGACACAGCGGTGGAGATCAGGAAAGTAGGGATCATCGGGGCCGGGCAGATGGGCAACGGCATTGCCCATGTCTTCGCGTTGGCAGGCTTCGACGTCATCCTCCATGACATCGCCGACGAGGCGCTGGCCAGCGCCATGACGCTGATCGAAAACAATCTTGACCGGCAGGTGGTCCGACGGCGGATCAAGGACAGCGAAAAGACCGAGGCACTCGGCCGGATCAGGCTGACCCGCCAGTTGCGTGATACCGGACAGGCCGACCTGGTGATCGAGGCGGCGACCGAACGCGAGACCATCAAGACCGCCATCTTCGAGGATCTGGTTCCGCATCTTCGGCCCGAGACCCTGCTGACCTCGAACACCTCCTCGATTTCGATCACCCGCCTGGCATCGAGAACCGACCGGCCGGAGAGATTCATGGGGTTTCATTTCATGAACCCGGTGCCGGTCATGCAACTGGTCGAACTGATCCGTGGCATTGCCACCGACAGTGACACCTACACGACGCTGGTCGAGGTGGTGCACCAGCTTGGCAAGACACCGGCCTCGGCCGAGGATTTCCCGGGCTTCATCGTCAACCGGATCCTGATGCCGATGATCAACGAGGCCGTCTATGCCCTGCTCGAGGGAATCGGCTCTGTCGAATCGATCGACAGCTCGATGCGGCTCGGTGCCAACCATCCGATGGGACCCCTGCAACTGGCCGACTTCATTGGCCTCGACACTTGCCTGGCGATCATGAACGTGCTGCATGACGGCCTCGCCGATACCAAGTACCGTCCCTGCCCGCTCCTGACCAAGTATGTCGAGGCCGAATGGCTGGGCCGCAAGACCCTGCGTGGCTTCTATGACTATCACGGCGAGACACCGGTCCCGACACGGTAGGCCGATCGGCTGCACCGCCACCCCGCGCCGGGGAGCAGGCAGTGGACAGGATATGACCCGGTCACTGCCGGAGAGCGGGATCAGAACTCCTCGCCAAACCGCCCGCTGATCAACTCCTCGAGTGCATCGGCAAGCTCTTCGACATCCTCGCCCGTCATCCGGACCTCGATGACCGTCCCCCTGCTGGCCGCCAGCATCAGCAGCCCCATGATCGAGTCACCGGCTGCCGTTCTGCCCTCCCTCGTCACCTCCACCCTCGAGCGAAACCGCTCGACCGTGGCCACGAACTTGGCCGAGGCCCGGGCATGCAACCCCTTCTGGTTGATGATCCGGTAGCTGCGCTCCAGCACCATCAGCTGCACCGATCGAGATGAATATGAACCCTGCCGGCCTCGGCGGTGGCCCGGGCAGCAATCTGCAGGCTTTTCTTGCGGAATGTCGTCAGTTTGAGCAGCATCGGCATGTTCACCCCGGAAATGATCACCCGATCACCGCCGGCGCAGGCATGTTCACAGATGTTCGAAGGCGAACTTCCCTTGATGTCGGTGAGGACAATCACCCCTTCGCCGCTATCCACGCGGTCGATCGCCCGGCAAATCTCGTCCCTGGCCACCCGTCCATCATCATTGCCGACCGAGATTGCCGCCACATCCGGCTGCGGGCCGGCGATCTGTTCGATGCTGGCAAGCATTTCCTTGCCAACATGACCATTCGTCACAACAACAATGCCAATCAACTTTGCATCCGAATCACGAGACAGCATCGGCCGATCCACGGGCGTCCCTATAGACACCCCCAACCCATCCTGCGCAACCCGATTCGCCGGGGCCGGAACAGGAACGCTCAGCCGCGATCTAGTGGTCCGGCTGCGCTACAAAGACCTGATCGCCAGCGGTCCGCGGTCGCCGCATGCCTTCGCGACGACGGAGACGTTTCTGGCGACGTTTGATCTGCAGAGCCTGCGCGATCTTCCGGACCTCGAACCTCGTCGTTGTAATGAGTTTACAGGCTGCTACCATAAACTGGCTACAAGTGCCCTCGAATCGCCTATAGAGAGTTTATCGAAGCAGACAACAAACTAGCTACAGGCACTCACGTTGGATCCTCAAACGAATCCGTACGCTCCTGGCGCAGGAACGCCACCTCCTGAACTCGCTGGCCGTGACTCCATACTGGACGAAGCCAAAATCGCGATTCAGCGAAACCGGCTCGGCAAGTCGGCAAGAAGCTTCATCTTCGTCGGGCTTCGAGGTGTCGGGAAAACCGTTCTGCTTAACGAGGTTCAAGCCATAGCCGACCAAGATGGCGCGCTGACGGACTTTCTGGAGGCAAGCGCCAACGAACCGCTCTCGGTCAGCATCATAGGAACCCTCCGCACAGCCCTGTTGAAACTCGACCGGGCCAAAGGTGTCAGCGAGAAGGTCAAGAAGGGGCTGCGTGTTCTCAAAAGCTATGTCGGTGCCCTTAAGATCAAATACGAAAGCGTCGAATTCTCCGTCGATGTCGACGCCGAGACCGGTACAGCCGATAGCGGCAAGCTGTCCCGCGATCTCGCCGATCTGTTCATCGCCGCAGGCGAGGCCGCGAAAGCCCGCGACACCGCGATCGTCATTCTGATCGACGAATTCCAGAACCTGTCCGGCGAAGACTTCGAAGCCTTGATCATGGCGATCCACCGCATTGATCAAAAGCAGTTGCCGCTCATGGTTGTGGGCGCGGGCCTGCCACTTCTCATCAAGCTGACAGGAGATGCGAAGTCGTACTCCGAGCGCTTGTTCGATTACCCGGAAATCGGCTCCTTGGACGAGGCCGAAGCCCGCCGCGCGCTGGTCGCACCGGCCAAGGAGGCCAGTATAATATTTGATGACGAGGCGGTCCGACACATCATCGAACGCACCAAGGGCTATCCATACTTTCTGCAGGAGTGGGGTTATCAGGCCTGGAACTGCGCCGATGGCTCGCCCATCACCGCCGGTGACGTCGGAGAGGCCGAGCAGCGAGCAGTGGAGCGTCTCGACAAGAACTTCTTTCGATCCCGTTACGAACGTTTGTCAGATCCGCAGAAAACCTATCTGCGTGCGATGGCACAGCTTGGGCAGGGTCCTCACAGGACCGGGGATGTCGCCGACGTCATGGGCAAGACCTCGTCACAACTCGGCCCGACTCGGGATGCCCTCATCACGAACGGAATGATCTACAGCCCGAAGTACGGATATGCCGCCTTCACGGTTCCGCTGTTCGACGAATTCATGCGGCGGACCAAACCATGACGCCGCTATACCTTGATCACGCCGCATCAACGCCGCTCGCGCCCGAGGTCGCCGACGCCATGGAGCCATGGTTGCGCGGCCAGTTCGGAAACCCGCATTCGGATCATCTGACAGGCACTGCGGCCGCCAAGGCGGTCGAGCACGCCAAGGATCAGATTTCGTCGCTTTTGGCCTGTGCACCGGCCGACATCGTCTTTACGTCGGGTGCGACAGAGGCAAATAATCTCGCACTTAAAGGGGTGCTGCAGTCCGAAAAGATCGCCGGCCGACATCTGATTGTCAGCGCGATCGAGCATAAATGCGTTCTTGAAGCGGCACGGTACCTGGAACACATCGGCTACGATCTTACGGTTGTCCTGCCGGCGTCAAATGGGCGCGTTTCCGCATCCGATGTGGCCGACGTCATGCGCGACGACACGGCACTCGTCTCGGTTATGGCGGTCAACATGCAGGGCCCTTCCGAGCCGGACGGTCTCGACATCGGACAGGAACCGGTCGCGGTTCCTCCTCCTGTATCTCCTGATCCCCTTGCACGGGTTGCTTCCCTCCGGCCGCAGGCCGTCGGTCTCGGCCATTCTCATGATGACCGAAAGCACGGGCATCGACCGATCCGCCGCCACTGGCGTCGCGTGCAGGGAGGCGAACCAGTCCCGCACGTCCCGCGACGTGATACCGGAAACCTGCCGGCCCGGAACCAGGGCAGGATCTGCTTGCCGAGATAGTGCCGGTTTCTCGAAAGCGTGCTCGGCTTCCGGATCCTGCCGTGCCGGCTGAACGCCGCCTCCGCCACGGCTTCGAACAACGTCCCTTCGGCCGAGGCCGGACGTCCGGTCCGGATGGAGGCAAGCATGCCCCTTGCCTTTTCCCGCGCCTCGGCGACCGCCATGCCGGCGGGGTCGCCCACGATCCTCCGGGTTCGCCGGCCCGCGTGCTGAACGTGAACGAAGAACCGCTTCCGGCCGCCGGGCAGGACCCTGACGCCGAATCCCGAGAGCACGGTGTCCCGGATGTTCCTGGTGGTCCTTGCCGGACGCAGGGCGCGAACCCGCGCGTCGGTGAGTCGTGTCCTGGACATGATTCTCTTCCTCCTGTCGGTTGCAGGAACGGGAGGAAAGTCGTGCGATTCCACCCGAATCCGCGATTGGGAGAGGAAAAAGAGACTTTATATCAAATATTTAGCACCTTCGGTGTGCGATCTGGTGTCTGCCGGTCAGGCGCCCCTGCCGTATTTCATGTAGTGGCGGATCGATGCCGGGAGGCTTGGCAAATCGGCGCCATGCACCAGGTCGAGGTCGATCCCGAGGATGGTGCGTGTTCGCCTTGGGGGCAGTCTTTCCTGCTCCTGGCGTTCGAGATCGACGATCAGGGCAAGTTGCGCCTCGTCGGTGCGGGGCGCTGTCAGCAGTCCGATTCCCCTGGCCTCGATCAGGGCGGGCGTATCCGGGGGCGGAGAGGCCAGGATCCGGTCGCCATGCCTGGTGAGCACGAGTTGGTCATCGGATACCAGGAGGGCACCGAGGGAGATCAGCTGGAGCGCAAGCGAGGACTTTCCGGAGCCGGACGGGCCGAGCATCATCACCGCGTTGCCGTCGAAGGCGACCGCGGTTGCGTGCAGCGCCAGGCGGGATGCGTCTTCCGGCACGGGGCTCAAACTGTCGTTTCCTGCCGGGTCCGGGTCCTCCGGGTGGCGGCTCGTCAGTAGCTGGAATTCGCCGCCGTGCTGGTGGTCTCCTCCTCGTCGTTGCCGGACACCAGGGCCCGAACCCTGGCCACCTTGCGGGCGGCGATCTCGGCCAGGAGGCGGGCATCGGTCGAGATGGTCACCAGGTCAAATCCCCAGCCGATGGCCTTGGCTGCATATTCCGGGGCCCCGCAATGCAGGCCGGCCAGCAATCCGGCCTGCTTGGCGGCATCGAGGATCCTCCTGATGGCGGCAACCAGTTCCTCTTCCTCGCGGTCGAAGCCCGGCGCCAGCCGTCCATTGGTCAAGCCGATGGTGAGATCGGCCGGCCCGATATAGATGCCGTCAAGCCCCGGCGTGGTCACGATGTCGTCGATATTGTCATAGGCCTCCAGGGTCTCGATCATGGCGAGGCTCATGACCTGCCGGTTTGCCTCCCTCGCGTAGTCCGGCCCGGCCGAGATCGCCGCCCTCGTTGGCCCGAAGCTGCGCACGCCGCCCGGCGGATACCGCATGTAGGATACCAGCCTCTCGGCCTGCTCCCGGTTGTTGATCATCGGGCAGATGATGGCAAGCGCTCCCACATCCAGCGCCTTCATCACGATTCCCGGCTCAAGCCACGGAACCCTGGCCACCGGGACCACCCCGCTGGCCCTTATCGCCTGGAACATGGCCACCGCGTTGCCGAGTTCATTCAGGCCATGCTGCATGTCGACGGTCAGGCTGTCGAAGCCCTGCTCCGCCAGCACCTCGGCGGCAAATGCATTGCCCATCGACAGCCAGCCATTGATGACCGGCTCGCCAGCCTGCTGGCTGGTGCGGATCCTGTTTTCAATCATGACTCTCCCCCGGTCCTTCCCTTGCAAACTGCCCGCCACCGCCATGTCGGCGGGACGAATCCGGGCAGCAGGACGCTCCCGGTTGCCAGTGCCGCAGCCTTGTTGCGAACCGGCGCCGATGTCAATAAACACATCGCGCTCCTATTGGAATTGAGGATGGGTGAGAAAATGGGCGGACAAACAGTTCGTCTGACCATGGCGCAGGCGCTGGTCAGGTATCTTTGCAATCAGTACATCATGGAGGACGGCAACAGGATACCGCTGTTTGCCGGCGTGTTCGGGATCTTCGGACATGGCAACGTGACCTGCCTCGGCGAGGCACTTGCGGCGCAACAGGACCGGCTGCCAACCTGGCGCGGTCAGAACGAACAATCCATGGCTCTGGCCGCCATCGCCTTTGCCAAGACCAGGAAGCGCCGCCAGCTCATGGTGGCCACCAGCTCGATCGGCCCCGGCGCAACCAACATGGTCACTGCCGCCGGAGTTGCCCATTCCAACCGCCTGCCGGTTCTCATTCTCTCCGGCGATGTCTTTGCCAATCGTCGACCGGACCCGGTGTTGCAGCAGGTCGAACATTTCGGCTCGCCCTCGACCTCGGTCAATGACTGCTTCCGGGCCGTCACCCGCTACTGGGATCGCATCACCCATCCGGAACAGATCATTTCATCACTGCCACAGGCGATTGCCACCATGCTCGACCCGGCCGATTGCGGCCCGGCCTTCATCGGCCTGTGCCAGGACACCCAGGAGCTGGCATGGGATTACCCGGTGGAGTTCTTTGCCGAGACCGTCCATTCGGTGCCGAGGCCGCGGCCGGACCGGGCCAGCATCGAGGCTGCCATCGACAGGTTGCGCCAAGCCAGCCGACCGCTGATCATCGCCGGCGGCGGGGTGAAATACTCGCTTGCCGAGTCGGCCGTCGCCGATTTTGCCGAGAGGCGGGGCATACCGCTCACCGAGACCATTGCCGGCAAGGGGACCGTGACCCATGCCCATCCGGCCCATATCGGACCGATCGGCGTGATCGGCTCGTCATCGGCAAACGCATTGGCGGAGAAGGCGGATGTGGTGCTGGCCATCGGCACCAGGCTGCAGGATTTCACCACCGGCTCCTGGACCGCGTTTTCCGGCGATGCCGAGTTCATCTCCGTCAACGCCGCCCGCTGGGATGCTCACAAGCACCGGTCGATCGCCGTGGTCGGAGACGCGCTGGAAGCGGTAGGTGAAATCGATGCCGGCCTTGACGGCTGGACGGCCGACGCGGCCTGGATGGCGGAAGGGAGGCGGGAATTCGCGGCCTGGAACGAGCTTCTCGACCAGCATCAGCGGCCGACCAACGCCCCGGTTCCGACCTATGCCCAGGTCGTCGGTACGATCAACAGGTGGGCGGGCGACAATGACCGGATGGTGACCGCTGCCGGCGGGCTGCCGGGCGAAGCCTCGAAAGGCTGGCGGGTCAAGTCTCCACACACATTCGACTGCGAGTTCGGGTTTTCCTGCATGGGATACGAGCTGGCCGGCGGCTGGGGCACTGCCATGGCCTGCGACGGCGACGGCTCAACGCCGATCGTGCTGGTCGGCGACGGCTCCTACCTGATGATGAATTCCGACATCTACTCATCGGTGCTGACCGGGCACAAGATGATCGTGGTGGTGTGTGACAATGGCGGATTTGCGGTCATCAACCGGCTGCAGAACTTCAAGGGCGGCGAATCCTTCAACAACCTGATCAGCGATTGCCGGGTCAAGGAGGCGTTTTCGGTCGATTTCGCCGGCCATGCCCAGTCGCAGGGGGCGCTGGCGCGCAGCGTCACCAGCCTGGCGGACCTGGATGACGCCCTGAGCTGGGCAAGGACCACCGATCGCACCACGGTGGTGTCGATTGTCACCGATTCCCATGCCTGGACCCCCGGCGATGCGTCCTGGGATCTCGGCGTTCCGGAAATCAGTGACCGCCCGGAGGTGCGGGATGCCCGCGCCGATCACGAGCAGATCCGGGCCAGACAACGGATCGGAGTCTGATCATGAAAGCCAGGATGGGGATTGCCCCGATTGCGTGGTCGAATGATGACCTGCCGGAGCTTGGCGGCGATACATCGCTCGAGACCTGCCTGTCGGAAGCCAGGAAGGCCGGGTTTTCGGGTATCGAGACCGGGGGGAAGTTTCCGCCGACCAGCGGCGAGCTCGGGTCGATCCTCGAGCAGCATTCGCTGACCCTGTGCGGCGGTTGGTATTCCGGAACCGTCCTCGAGAATGACCTGTCGGCCGAGAAGGACCAGGTTCATGGCCAGCTCGAACTGTTCCGCGACCTGTCCGCCCCCTGCCTCGTCTATGGCGAGACCGCCAGCACCATCCAGAACCAGCGAACGGTGCCGCTCAATCGGCGGATCAGGCTCGATGACGACCAGGTCAGGAGCTATGGCAGGCGGCTGACCGGGTTTGCCGAATGGTGTGCCGAACAGGGCATGCCGATCAGCTTCCATCATCACATGGGCACCGCCATCGAAACCGAGGATGATCTGGACCGGCTCATGAACTGGACAGGCGAGGCGGTTCAGCTTCTCTATGACCCGGGACATATGGCGTTTGCCGGCGGTAACGTCTCGCGGGTCATCACCCGCCACGGTGCCCGAATCAGCCACTTTCATGCCAAGGATGTGCGGCGCCAGGTGATCGACGCGCTGGACCGGACACGGGAGAGCTTCCTCGATGCTGTGCTGAAGGGTGCCTATACCGTGCCGGGTGACGGCTCCCTGGATTTTGTCGAACTGGTGCGCCTGATGGCAGATGCCGGTTACGAGGGCTGGTTCGTCGTCGAGGCCGAGCAGGACCCGGCCAAGGCGCCACCCCTCGAATATGCGCGCATGGGCCACGAGGCGCTGGCCTCGGCCCTGGACGCCGCCGGCTATCACATTCAGGATGGAGAAGATGAGCATGGTTGAAGGTAAATTCGCTGTCGTGACCGGCAGCACGCAAGGGCTCGGTCTGGAAATTGCCCGGCATTTCGCCAGGAACGGCGCCGCCGGCATCGTGACCTGTGGCCGCAACACCGCCAAGGGCGAGAAGGCGGCACAGGAGCTTGCCCGGGAAACCGGCGTTCGGACCAGATTCGTGACCGCGGATTTGTCCCGTGTTGATGATTGCCGCGCGGTCATTGCCGCTCATGTCGAGGAGTTCGGCAAGATCGACATCCTGGTCAATGCGGCGGCCCGGACCGACCGCGGCACGCTGGTGGACACCTCGCCGGAGTTGTTCGATTCAATGTTCGCCATCAATCTGCGCGGACCGTTTTTCCTGATGCAGGAAGCGGTCAAGGCCATGATCAGGAGCAATGTCCAGGGCTCGATCGTCAATATCGGTTCGATGTCCGCCTTTTCGGGACAACCCTTCATCACCGCCTATTGTGCATCGAAAGGCGCGCTGGCAACCCTGACCAGGAATGCGGCCTTTGGCCTTCTGCACAACCGGATCCGGGTCAACCAGCTCAATATCGGCTGGATGAACACCGAGGGAGAGGACGCGATCCAGCGGAAATACCATGGTGCCGAGGATGACTGGCTGGACAAGGCCAGCGATGAGCTTCCCTATGGGCGGCTGGTCGAACCAGCCGAAGTGGCCCGGGCAGCGGCATTCCTGGCCTCGGAGGAGTCCGGCATGATGTCGGGTGCGGTGATCAATTTCGACCAGTCGGTATGGGGGTCATTCGAGGCCGCCGCGCCGCTGCCGCTCGGTCCGATGGCTGCCGACTGATCACTGCCATCGCCGCAGGCAACTCGCCTTCCCGTCACCGCCCGCCCGCCTCCGGTCGAGGGCCACGGGTCACCAACTCACTGGCAGGGTGTCCCGCAACCCTCATGGATGACGTGCGACATGGAATACTGGATTCCGGTGACAATCGCCGCTGCCTTCGTTCAGAATTTGCGCTTCATGCTGCAGAAGCACCTGAAGGATTCCCGGCTGTCAACCTCGGGGGCGACCTTCACCCGGTTCCTCTACGGCGCACCGATCGCGGCGGCGCTGGCGGCATTCCTGCATCTGGGACTCGGCTGGCCATTGCCCCGGGCAGGGTCGGGATTTGGCATCTTTGTCGTCACCGGCGGAATGGCACAGATCCTGGCGACCAATTGCGTGGTGGCCCTGTTTGCGGAACGGAACTTTGCCGTCGGCATCGGCTTCAAGAAGACCGAGACCATCCAGACTGCCATGCTGTCGCTCCTGGTTCTCGGCGAAGGCATCTCGACCCTCGGTCTCGTCGCCATCATGATCGGGGTGGCCGGCGTGCTGCTGATGTCCGAGTCATCGAAGGGCGGGGGCGGGGGCCTTTCAATGGTACACTGTTGACTCGACGTTGGCATAGTCTCGCATGGCCCGGTAGTTTTCGACGAAGAGTGACAGGATGAGGTATCCTTCCCAGAGTTTGTGCGTTCCCGGCATGGGCTGGCGAGCAGACGGGATGAAGCCGGCGAGTCGCGCGGTGCCGACCGCGAACTCGGCGATCGCCTGGTCCGGGTCGGGCGGGCCGCGCTGTCTTCGATGGTTCGGCTTGGCCATGTGCACGGCGAGGACATGGATCTCGTCCAGGTGGACGATCGTTCTCGCCGGCGTGTCGGGCGCGCTCCGCGCGAGTCGTTCGACGGACATGACGGTGCAGGCGGTTATGGCGTCGAAGGCCAGGCACCGGCGCAAATCGTCGGCGGCATTCAGCCTGCGGTCCTTGATCCGCGTCCCGGTCTTCAGGGCCGCGAACCACTCCTCGATCAGCCATCTCTTCTCGTACCACCCGGCGATACGCAGCGCGTTCTGCGCCGTCGGCTCGCCCTCGGTGGTCAGGAGCAGCCAGTCGAGCGGTTTCTTTCCTTTCGGCGGGTCGGGCTCAAGCACGCGCACGGCGAGCATGCGCAGGGGGGGGCCGTGTCCTTCGGCAGGTCCTGAGGCGGGACGAGATCGACCAACCCGGCCCGCAGCTCGAGCTTCACGCCCTTGCGTCCCTTGCGCTTCCGGGGCCCGCCGCAGGCTTCGATGTCGATCCTCTTCACGGCGACGACATCAAGCCCGGCCGCGTGCTTGAGCAGCTCCTCCAGCCCGCCTTCCGCCGTGAGGACCCGCCGCCTGGCCGAACGGCTGGCGCGGACCAGAAGGCCGGCGCCGTCGGGAAGGTCGGCAGCGGCGCAGCCTTCCGACATGAGCGCCCAGATGTCGCCCTCCCGGTCGCAGAGGGCCACGACGCGGGTCCGCTCACAGGCGGCCGCCAGCTCGGCAGCCTTGCCGAGACCGTCCAGCCGGCGTCCGCTTTCCTCGCCTTCCACCGCCGTCCCTTTCTCCACCGGGCGGAAGTCGGCATCGAGATGGAAGACCCCCAGCGCGCAGCCGCCCTCGCTGAAGGCGACGCCGAAATGCGCCGCCAGCCCGGTGCTGCCGGATGCGCCGCCGCCGATGGGGGCAAGACCCTCCGTCGCCTTCAGCCCGCTGTAGTTCAGCACCGTCGTGTCCTGCACCGCGAGTACGACGGGCCGGCGGCGGCAGCGCTCGGTCATCGCCTCCTGGTGGGGCTCAAGAATGTCCTGCACGCCGACCCTCGGATTGGACAGGAACCTGTACGCCGCCTTCTGCTCCGCCTCGCCGGGAAAGATCACCGGAAGCGGCGCTCCGGGGCGCGCACACCAGGCCCCGCCCATCATCACCAGGCGTTCGCGCACGCGCCCGTCGCTGTGCCCGCTGCGTCCGTATTCGCGCTCCGCCCATGTCGGATCCTCCCTTGCCACGAGAGGCGGGCCGGCGCCGATCACCCGCTGCGGCTCACGCCCGAGTGCCTCCCGCCATCCCGCCGACAGCGGCTTCACATGCACCCGCGGCCCCTTGCCCGGCTTCGGCTCCCTGCAGCACGTCCAGCCCGCCGCCCGGTAGCTGAACCCCGTATGCGCCGGGCCCACATGGCTGCAGGCCAGGCACGGGCGGACACCGTAGCGCCCCTCCCGGTCATCGGCAACGCGGGAGGCGAGCAGGCAGAGCGCGAGCGAGGCAAGCCCGTGGACGCGCACCCCGGGAAGGATCAGGAACCGATCGTTGTCGACCACGCGCCCGATATTGGCGTCCCGCGCCGCCTGCGACCAGCCGATATGGAGGTCGCGCGCCTTGTGGTGCCAGGAGGCGGCGCCGACGGTGAAGCCGCCGAGGATGCCGTGTTCGGACGACCGGAGCCAGTAGCGGATGCGCCCGCCGGGACAGGCGGCGTCGCCCCCGGGATGGTGCGTGGCCATCATCGAGCGCGCCAGGCCCTTCTCCCCATCGGCGACCGGAGCCAGGTCGACTTCGCCAAGATCGTCGAGGGAGCATGACAGCACCCTGTCCGGGTAATCCGGCGACGGAGCCAGGGACCCCGCACCGATCGAACCCATCGGCAGGGCCTCCGGCAGAGGCAGGCCGAGGGCAGAGGACAGCTTCGGCAGAACGGCCCGGGCCGAGGCGAGGCACAGCTCCCCCTTCGCGTTCCGCCAGTCCTCGCGCTCGCAAAGCTCCCGAGCCAGGGAGGTCCGGGTGCAGTCCCCGGCTCCCAGCGTCGCCTTCAGCCAGAGGGCCGTGCCGGAAGCGTAATGTCGAAGACCGATTCTCATCGAACCAAGGCCAAAACGTCAATAACCTCGAGTCAACCGTGTCCTATTGAAAGGGCGGGGGCACCCCCGAGCCTGGCCGGCACTGGCTCCTCAACCGGGCGACCGGCTACGGCCTCGCTGCCGGTTTCCTGTTCGGCGTGTCGGCGGTCTGCTACCGCGGGGCCACGCTGTCGCTCGATGGCAGCAACGCGTTCTTCACCGCCGCGGTGACCGTGGCCCTGGTTACCGCCATCCAGGCCGCGGTCATGCTGGTCTACCTGCATTTTCGCGAGCGCGACCAGATCATCAAGGTGCTGAAATCATGGCGGATATCGGGGCTGGTCGGCGTGACCGGCATTCTTGGCAGCCTCGGATGGTTCACCGCCTTTGCCCTGCAGAACGCCGCCTATGTCAAGGCGCTGGGGCAGATCGAACTCCTGTTCACCTTCGCCGGCTCGTATCTGGTCTTCGGCGAGCGCAGCACGGCAAGGGAGATTCTCGGCATCCTGCTCGTCGTCGCCAGCATCATCCTGCTGGTCCTGCTCTGACCGCCTTCCGGAGGCAGGCTGCTACGGAGCCTCGCTGGCCATGTATTCGGATTTGGCCAGCCACTCCGGGTTGATTTCCACGCCCCAACCAGGGGCATCACCAATGGTGACCTGGCCATCCTCCACCTGCCAGGGCGGGTTGGTGAACAGCCCCTCCTGCCAGGGATAGTAGTCCGGCCCCTCGATCGAGAATTCCAGATAGGCCCCGGCATTGGGGAGCGCCTTGAGGAAATGCATGGTAAACAAGGTGACCATCGACAGGTTGGCGGCGTGCGGGGTGACTGGCAGGCCGGCCTGCTCGGCCATGCGGGCCACCCGCAGGGCGCGGCCGATTCCACCGACATAGAGGATGTCCGGCTGCACGATATCGACCGCCCGCATGTCGATCATGCGACGCCAGGTGGCGAGGTCGCAATCCTGCTCACCGCCGGTCACGTCGATATCGAGGGCGTCGGTCACCGATTTCGTCTGCTCGAGCTCCCAGTACGGGCAGGGCTCCTCGAAATGGCAGTACCCGTGATCCTCGAGCTGCCGGCCGATCTCGATTGCCCGCTCCGGCGAGTAGCAGGAATTGGCATCGATCAGCAATGCGGCCCGGTCTCCCAGCTCGCGGCGCATCAGCGGGATGATCTCCTCGGTCCTCCCCGGCCACTCATCCTGGCCCCGCCCGACCTCGGCGCCGGCCCGGATCTTGAAGGCGTCAAACCCGAACCGGTCCCGCAGTCGCTTCAGCCGGTCCGCCTCCGCCTGCGGGGTGATATCCCGCTTCATCGACGAGGCATAGGCGCGAAGCCGCCCGGGCGTTCCGCCGAGAAGCTCGACCACCGGCCTGCCCTGCATTCTTCCCAGTGCATCCCAGGCGGCGGTATCGACCCCGGCCATGGCCCGGCGCAGGTATGATCCGGGGAATTTGTGCTCCCTCTCGGTGACCAGGTCGAACAGGTCATCCGGGTCCTCCCCGAGATCCTGCCCCAGCATCCATGGTGCCACCTGCCGGTGAAGCACCCTGGCGGTGATGTCGGAATTGTAGGTCGAGACCTGGCCCCACCCCTCGGTGCCGCAATCGAATGTCGCCCTGACGAAACCGACATGCTCATTGGCGAAGGTCTCGAGTTTCGTGAGTATCATTGTCCGCCCCCCCCCAGGCAGCAGGCCGGATGCCCCTCGCCGGTCATCAATGTCGTCCCCCGGGACAGGTCCCGGAAATCCGGTACGCCTGCCAATACGGTAGGCGCCGGAAGGATGGAAGGCTGCCGCTGATGTCCGTCCCATTGCCCTGCGACACAGACTCGGTGCCGCAGTTGTTGCAGGTGGTCTCGAGGGCCCGATCGAGGCTCATTGTTTGTCGGTGATGTGCGCGTTGGCTCGGAAGTGGAGTTTCGAACCTGATTTCAAACCAATCATGTGGTGCGCTTCACATTCGGACTACTTCGTGGGCCTCAAACCATCCAGCGTCGGAAATACGGTTGGCGTCGCCGTCCACCCGCATGACCGGCATGGGGGAATGGGAAGGGAAAGGGGTTGTACATTGTCGCGCCCGGCCTTTCCCGTGGAAGACCCCGCCATTGCCATGACGCCTCGATCTCTCCGTTCTCCGGACGGGGTCGCCGTCGCCGGCTCCATGGCCCGACTGTCCGGCAACGGCGAGGCGGGGCATGGCCTTCCCGCCGGTCTGCCGGGTCCCGGATGGAGAGGACGCAAGGCTTCCCCGGGGCCGGGACGGCCATCGGACCATTGCCGGATGGTCCGATGGCAGGGATGTCGACCGGGTCATCCCCGAGGCTGCCGGGCATTGCCGCCGTCGCTGCATGCGAAGGGCCCTGCGGGCCGCGCCGGAGCCTCCTCGATGATCCCGGCGACATGCCGGGAGATCGGGAACATCCGGCCAGCCGGCGCGGGGAGCGGGGAAAGCACCGCGAGGTGGCCCTGACCGCCGTCATGCGGAAGCCGGTCGTGACCCGATGCCCTTCCGCGCGATGGCCGCATGTGGTCGGAGCGGGAACCGGGCCGACCGCATGGTCGGAGCGTGGAGAATTGCTGCATGATCCGTGCATGGAATTTCCGGGGCCCGGAGAAATCTTCGAGAAAACCCCTTGCAGGCAGACATGGATGCTCTTTCGTCGATTCCTCTCCTCTGCCATACGAGTGTTGTCGGATTCGCGGTCAGGTGTGCCGGACTCTCCACGCCGAATGCGATCTGCACCGCAAGGGATCCCATCGGGTTGAGTGGTTTCGGGTCTCGCATCAACAGAGTTGTGAACGAAGCCCGGCACAGAACGCCGGCCAGGACCCAAAGATCGCCGGGCAACAGGTCGAGGCGCGTCAGGGCGCTCAACTACCCTTGAGACAGGACGAGCAGCACCCCCAGCGCCGACAAGGCACCGGCAAGGATCTGGAGAGGCAGCAGTCCGAGTCCAAGGCACACTCGGCACAGGACGAGAATCGTTGCCGGGACCAGTGTTTGCCAGAGCCCGGCACTGATCGCCGTCGTTGTCTGCAGCCCGACATACAAGAGAGTTCCGAAGCAACCCGCGCCTGGAAACGACAGCAAGGTTGTGCTTCGCCACCTTGCGCGCAGGACTGGACCGGGGACCGTAGCAACGGCCGGAACATGAATGGCAGCAGCACCGCCAGAGACATGGGCCATCCAGGAAACGACAGCTTTACAGGCGGAATTTCTGTGACGACGTGTCGTCCGAGCACGGCGTTTCTACGCCAAGGCAAGGGCGGTACGATCAGCAGCAGATACAGGGTGACCGACGACCAATCAGGGCTTGGCCAGCGGTTGGCTCCGCTACCGCCAATCATTCGCACCGCCCCCCATCGCTTGGGCTCTTGCTACGAATACTCCTTCAATGTCGTGCCATACAGTGCGATCTGGGGGGCTTCGACGAGCATGTGGGAGAATCTGTTCCAATCCTCCTGCACGTATTGGGTCGCGGCGCGTGCGCTGGCCTCGTCGTCATAGACCGTGATCACGTCGTACTTGCCCTCGACTTTGGGCATGATCGGACTGACCGAGCGCATGCCTCTGTATCCTCGAATACGCGCCCCAGGGCATCGCGCATGTCCTGGTGGTCTTTTTCGGTGTCGCATTCGGGCGTCAGCCGATAGGTGATCTTGCGGATGAACATTTCGGTTCAACGCCTCCTCGCTAGCCAAAGACCACATCCGGGAACCATGTGATGATGCCAGGGAAGGCGATGCAGAGCGCCAGTCCAAGGATCATCAGCAGGACAAAGGGAATTATCGACGTGTAGATTTCGCTCAGCTTGACACTCTTAGGCGCAACCCCTTTCAGATAGAACAGATTGTAACCGAATGGCGGGGTCAAGAAGCCGATCTCCATCATGATTATGAAGAGTACGCCGAACCAGATCGGGTCGAAGCCGAGCTTTATTATGATCGGCGTCATGACCGGCACCGCAATCATGATTATGCCAGTGGTTTCGATTACCATCCCCATAACAAGCAGGATCGCCATCATGACCGCCAGGATCAAATAGCGGTCGATCTCAAGACCAAGCACCATGCCCTGGATCAGGCTGGCGGCACCCATGGCCGTGTAGAGCGTGGCAAATGCGGCCGCCCCGATAACGATCCAGAAAATCAGGGACGAGACCATCAATGTGTTGACCGCGGCCTCGTGAAACATCCGGAAGTTCAGGCCGCGTTTGAACATCGCCGTCAGCATCGATCCGAGGGCGCCCACGGCGGCGGCTTCCGACACGCTGGCAACGCCCGTCAGGATGGAGCCGAGAACAGCAAACACCAATCCGATGGGGAATATCAAGCCCGTAAGCGAGCGAAGTTTTTCAGGCCAGGAAGCCAGTTCTTCCTCGGGCAGCCCCGGCGCGATCTCAGGGTTCAGCCGCGCACGAACAATGATGTAAATCAGGAACAAGACCACCAACAGCAATCCTGGCCCGACACCGCCAGCATAGAGCCTGCCGACGGAAACCTGCGCGATGACACCGTAGATGATCATCGTGACCGACGGTGGAATTAGGATACCGAGCGAACCGCCAGCAGCGATGGACCCGAGGGCCAGCTTGGTGTTGTAGCCCCGTGACAACATCGCCGGCAGCGCCAAAATGCCCATCGATACTGTCGCGGCGCCCGAAATTCCTGCCATGGCGGCAAAGATCATGCAGATCAGCACTGTGCCCGCTGCAAGACCTCCAGGCCGTGAACCGGCAAATTTGCTCATGGTCTGGTAGAGATCGTCGGCGATCTTGGATCGCTCGAGCATGTTTGCCATGAATACAAAGAGCGGAACGGCCAGCAATTCGAACGCCGAAGCCATCCCATAGGACTTCAGGACCAGCATATTCAGTGCGTTTGGTCCCCAGAAGATCCAGACCAAGGCAACACTGAGCCCGCCCAGAGCCACGGCGATCGGGACGCCGATCCCTAGAAACAGGAACATGGATCCAAAGAAGATCAAAGAGAATTCGATCGCGCCCACTAGCCCGCAGCCCCGGCGTCTTCTTCGGATGAAACAGTTGCGGGATCGATCAGTCGGGCCGCCGCACGAATGGCGCGGGACGCCCAGGCAAGCGACAAGAGGATCATCCCGATCGGCATGATCAGCTTCGCCGGCCAAACCCGTCCCTCCCAAGACCCATTCGCCGAGGTCTCTCCTACATTGTACGACCTCATTCCAAACTCGAACCCCTTGGTAATCATGATCCATGCAAAGAGCGCCATCAGGGTTGTACCCGCAAACAACTCGACCGCAGCCTGAACCCGCGCAGGAAAGTGCATGAATGCGACGTCGACCCGCACGAAGTATCCCTTCTGTAGCGCCCAAGCGCCGCCCAGAAAAATGTAGAATACCAAAAGCCATCCACTGAGGTCATGTACCCAGGCTGTTGGCTTGTTGAAGAACGTGCGCATCACCACTTCGTATCCGATGATGCCCATGACCACGTAGACCAGATAGGCAGCGGCGGTGCCGATCTTGGCGTTGATCGCGTCAATGATGGCTGCCAGCTTCAGCATTGGCCCTGTTCTAGAATTCTCCGCATTCATCGAAGTGTAGCACAAGAACGCACTTCTTGCGAACGGGCGCAGGACCTACGGGTCCAATGCTGGTCCCAAGACTGAAAGGCTCCGGCGACATGATCGCCGGAGCTCTAGTGTGAGTCAGCGACCGAGTTCGGCCAGGAATTCTTGCAGAAGCGCCACAGCCTCTGCGGCCCGTTCGTCCTGTTCGCCATATCTTGCCCAGATGGCACGAACCTTTTGCTGCATGGCAAGCCACTCATCCGGCGGGATGGTCGTAAACTCCATGCCGGCAGCCTCCAGCTCGGCACGCGCCGGACCACGCGACACGGCGGTCAGGGTCAGGTACTTCATCGAGGCAAGTTTGGCCGCGCCTTCGAGGATCGCCTGAAGATCGGGCGACATCGAATCCCAAGTCGCCTGATTCACCAAGATATGGTTATTCGGGGCGGGCATGGGTGCCGGTTTGATATAATACGTCCCGACCTCATGAAGTCCCTGCGCAAGGTTCTGAGATTCGTCGCCCCAGCGCACCGCATCCACAACGCCAGTCGCCAACGCGGTATAAATCTCCGCGCCACCGATATTCACAGCCTCGGCGCCAAGTGACTGAAACCACTCGGCTTCGATTCCGAAACCACGGATCTTCTTTCCTTGGAAATCTGCCGCCGAATTCAGCGGAACCTTCGACACGAGTTCCCAGGGCGAACCGAGGTTTGGCGCGAGATAATGTACACCGTGCTCACTGTAGGCGTCGCGCACAATGTTGATGAACCCCTTCTCGTAGAAGAAGGCGTTGCGCTCCCAGGCATTGGCTTCGGCACCGGGAAGTCCGGACTCCATCGTGGCGATTGGTCCCATCTGACCAGCAAAGTAGCCGCCCGTGGTCAGACCGAGTTCCACGATGCCGGTTGCGACTGCTTCCAGGCCCTCATTCGGTGGGAAAAGGGCGCTGACCGGGAAAAGCTGGATCTCGATCCGGCCACCCGACATTGCCTTGACGTTCTCGACAAATTCCTCGAGTGCAATATACGGCGTCAACCCCGGACCCGTATTGGCCTGCATGCGCAGGTTGTAGTCGGCGGCAAGAGCCGGACTCGATGCGCCGAAAGCGGCCAATGCGGCGCTGACGAACACTCCTAGTGATGCCCTTCTGGTATGCTCAAGAGCCTTGTGTTTCATGATCTTTCTCCTGTTGTGGGACCGCCGGTTCGAGTTGAGCGATCCTGGTAGAATTCGCTTTGGAACGCCCGAAGGACCCCTGGTGTCTGCCAGCCACTGCATTTTCGCTGAACCGGGCGAACGCATTCGACGGCACGTTGGCAGCGTAGGGTGACCGCTCGCAAAATGCTAAAAAGAAATTGCGTCCGACCTCTCAGTTCAACTTATACATGCCACTTTTTTTGTTTCTTTTCATAGCTTTATATCGTAATCCATGTTAACGGGCGCATGAATCCGAATGCCGCTCGACAAGTGGCGGCGAACGCTTGTGACATCTGCCGCCGCATTTGGGGCGGAGTGAAATGCTGGGGCATTGTGCTGTGAACCTACGGCAACTTGAAATCTTTGGTGCGGTCATGTCGACGGGCACGACCGTCGGCGCGGCGAACATGCTGAACGTGTCGCAGCCGGCCGTTAGCCAGATGATCCTTCACATGGAAGATCAGCTGAAGTTCAAGCTGTTCCACAGGCTCCGCGGGCGCCTGGTGCCGACGCAAGAGGCGAAACTCTTATATGAAAGGGCGCAACGGGTCTTCGAGGCGTTCGATTCGACAAATTTCGTTGTCGAACAGATCAAGGGCAATCTTATTGGAGAACTGAGGCTGGTCTGCACGCCGGCCCTCGGCAACGCGGTGCTGCCCTTGGCGATCGCCAGATTTCGAAAGGGCCGTCCCGAAGTCAGGGTTAGCCTCGAACTTGGCTCGCTAGATTATGTCTCCAATAGTGTCGAAACCGGTAGGGCCGATTTGGGCGTCCATTACGTGCCCGATGAACACCCATTGTTTCAGCGCGTCAAGCTGGGCGATGTCAGCATGGTCTGCGTCCTGCCAAAGGATCACCCCTTGGCGACAAAGAGGGTGATCGAACCGACAGACCTTGCGGACCAGCCTTTCATTTCGGTCAGCCCCGCAGACCCGATCGGCACCATCATCAGAAACACGTTCAAACAGGCTGGTATCGACCTCGAACTGGCAGTGGAAGTGCGCTATCATTACACTTCGCGCGATTTGGTGGCCCTCAATCAGGGGATCGCACTTGTTGAATCCTACCTACTTCTTTCCGCGCATCGGTATCCCGAACTGGTGTTTCGCACGTTCCGCCCGCAGATCGTGACAACTACCGAAGCCGTCTATCTGAAAAACCGGCCGCTTGGTGCGATTGCACAGCTGTTCCTCGAAGACCTGAGGGCCGCCTGCGACAGCATTCTGGAACACGAAGAAGCGCGGGTTCACCTTTCGGGGGACCGAAGCCGTTCCGGTTCAACTGAAGGATGAAGAATGGTTGCGCATTTCACGCTTCTCCTCCGGCCTTGTCCCGCGCTTCGCTGAACATCCGCCAACCTCCACCGGTTGCCGGAATCTTGCCGCGTCCACATCATTCCGTCAAAAAAATATCCATATTTCAATCTATTGACACACTGTATCAGTTAATCTTTTAGGCTGGCCTCAATTCGAAATTCGACCTTGCCTGCCCGCTCAGCAAAAATCGACCGAACCAGGACTTCGGCACGTCCTTCGGGGCTTTGGCGGTCTGTACCACACTTCCACAACGGCCGGTTTTCACGAGGGTCGCATGCATCGAATTGGAATCGATATCGGCGGAACGTTCACCGACATCGCCGGCTTCATCAATGACAAGATGTATTATGCCAAGGCGCCGTCGTCGCCTGATGTGTTGGAAGGCGTGATCGGTGGGGTGAAAATGATCCTGGAAATGACAGGCGTCGATCCGCAGCACGACAACGTCGAAATCGTTCACATCCACGGCACGACTATTGCCACCAACGCATTGCATGAACGCAAGGGCGCTCGCTTGGGGCTATTGACAACCGAAGGCCATCGGGACGCGTTGGAGATGGGCCGGATGAAGCGTAGCAATCTATATGATATGCGCGCGGGCCCCGAGACCCCTGGATTTCTGGCGCGTGGGCGCTTCCGCGTCGGCATACGGGAACGGATCGACGGAAAGGGCAACATCGTCAATCCTCTGGATGAGGCCCAGGTGGTCGAGGAAGTCCGCCGATTGGTGGACGCGTTCAATATCGAAGCGCTGGCGATATGCTTCCTGAACTCCTACAGCAACAACCGCCACGAAGAGCGGGCGGCCGAGATTCTGGCCGAGGCCTTCCCAAACCTCATGGTTTCGCTCTCCTCCCGCGTCAATCCCACCTTCCGCGAATACGAGCGTGTTTGCGCCACTGCATTTGACGCCTATGTGCGCCCCAAGGTCGAACACTACGTCAAACAACTCGAAGGTGGATTGGCGCACGAGAAAAAGGGCGCAAGGTTGCATCTGATGCAGTCCAGCGGCGGCATCGCTTCGGCGGACATGACGGTGGCAAAACCGGTGTCCATGTTCCTTTCCGGCCCGGCCGCAGGGGTGATCGCTGCCCGCTATGTAGGCGAGATGGCAGGGCGCAGCGAACTGGTAGGATTTGACGTTGGCGGCACGTCGACCGACGTCTGTCTCATTCGGGACGGCAAGGTGCAAATCACTCGCGAAAGCCGGATCGGGATGTATCCGCTGCGTGTACCGATGGTCGACATAGAAACCGTCGGCTCCGGCGGCGGCTCGATCGCCTGGATCGACGAGGGCGGCGGCCTGCATGTCGGACCGGAGAGCGCGGGCTCTTATCCTGGTCCCGCCTGCTACGACTGGGGTGGCGACAAGCCGACCTCTTCGGACGCGATCATGGTCCTTGGATACCTCAACCCGGTGTACTTCGCCGACGGGACTGTCAACTTGCGCCCTGACCTGGCCGAAAAGGTGCTGACGGAGCTCGGCGACAGACTTGGCATGAGCGCTGTCGAGGCGGCGGCGGGTGTTTACCGCATACTTGTCAGCCAGATGGCCGAAGCTATCAAGCTCGTCACCATCAAACGCGGCATCGACCCACGCCACCTGACGATGGTGTCTTTCGGCGGCGGGGGCGGTGCCTTTGCGCCTGCAGTGGCAAAAGACATCGGAATCAAGGAAGTCCTGGTGCCTCGCTCGCCGGGCACTCTCTCCGCCTTCGGCATGTTGGTCGCGGACTTCGAAACCGACGGCGTACGCACGTTTTTCATCCGTGATACGGCCGATGCGGATTGCGACCTGGTAGAGCAAGAGTTCCGGAACCTCGAGGCACAGGGTGAAAAGACGCTCGCCAGCGAAGGTCTGAATGGTGCAAGGGTCTTGCATCGTCGAACGGCGGAGATGCGCTATGAGGGTCAGGGCTACGAACTTGAAGTGCCACTCGAGGCTGTTTTTGACGAACAGGGGCGTGCGAATGCCGTTGAAGCCTTCCATCGCGTTCACAACGACATCTTCGGGCATTTCAACCGTGAACGTACCGTTGAACTCGTAAACCTGCGGCTGGTCAGCTATCAACCGGCGGACCCTCTGCCATTCGATGCTGTATCGGGCGCACTTCCCGAAGATGCAACTGACATCAAACCGACCGGTATCTGCAGGGCCTCATTCCCCGATTTGGGCGAAGTCGCTACACCGAGATATCGGCGGATGGATCTTCCCATCGGAATTCGGATCGAAGGCCCTGCGATATTCGATCAGCCGGACACTACCGTGGTGATCAGCAAGGGCCAGGAGGCGACGATAGACGCCGCCGGCAACATGATCATCCGGACCTGAAGTCGAAAGGTGAGCATCATGCTCGAACGAAACGTCGATCCAATCACCATAGAGGTTGTCCGCAACCGGTTGGAATCCATTGCAAATGCGATGCAGTATACGCTGCTGAGGTCGGCGGTTGCCGTGATCGTTAAGGAAGGCGAAGACTGTTCCTGCGGGATTTTCAAGCCGAACGGCGAAACGATCACCCAAGCCCGCGCCTGTCCGATCCATTTGACGACCATGCGACCCGGGATCGGAATCATCACCCAGGAATTTCCTCTGGAGGACATGAAGCGGGGCGACACATTCATCCTGAATGACCCCTATCAGGGCGGCGGCCATTTGCCCGACATTCTGATGGCTGCACCGGTCTTCGTAGAAGGCCGTGATCTACCTGTCGCCTTTGCTGGCGCTCTTTCGCATCACGAGGATGTGGGCGGCCAGGAACCCGGCTCGATGTCGGTCAACACGACCGAGCTGTTTCAGGAGGGCCTGATCATCCCGCCGGTTCCGTGGATGAAGGAAGGCAAGCCTGTCAAGACCAGTATTGACTTCGTGCGTTACAACGTCCGTATTCCTGACACCGTGCTAGGAGATCTCGAAGCACAGCTCGCCGCGTGCATGGTCGGCGTCCGAGGCTTCCAGGAGATGACTGAGACCATGGGCTTCGATATGATTGATACCGCTATCGACATCCTATTTGATCAGGCCGAGGCGCGGATGCGTGCCGAACTGTCCAAGCTCAAGGATGGTGTTTACGAGTTCGAGGATTGGGTCGACAACAAATCCCGAGATCTGCCGCGCCTGCCGATCAAATGCCGGGTGGAGGTCAAAGGCAGCGATATCAATGTCGATTTCTCCGGTACCGCGCCTCAGCAGCCGTCACCGATCAACGTGAACCTGGCGGGTGCCGAGTCGGGTGTGCATACCACGATCAAGGGTATGACGGACCCGAACCTGCCACTCAACGAGGGCGCAGTGAAGCCGATCACCGTCAGCGCCCCGGAAGGCAGCCTGTTCAACCCGTTACGCCCTGCGCCCGTGGCGTTGCGTGGTCAAATCGCACAACGCGCTTACGATGTCGTACAAGGCGCGCTCATTCAAGCCGTAAGCCCGGACGAAGCTGTGTCCAGCCCGTCCGGCGGCAACATGGTGACCTCATTCAGCGGCCAGGATGATGCGGGCGACATCTACGGATCGTCCGACCTAACGACCGGCGGCACCGGGGCACGGTCGGATTGCGACGGCCTCGACCATATGGAACATGGCTTCACGAATGTGCAAACCACGCCCACAGAGGCTTGGGAAACCCGCTATCCGATCCGGGTTCGCGATCATGAACTGCGCATGGATTCAGGCGGTCCGGGAAAATACCGAGGCGGACTTGGCATCCGACGCTCATTTGAGATCCTGAAAGGCCCGGTGCGCTGCTGTCACCGCCATGACCGATCGCTGTCCAGCCCTTGGGGCATCTATGGCGGCAAACCCGGTGCCCGCTGGCGCGCTTACATCGAACGGGTGGATGGGACGGTAGAGCACCTGCACTCGAAGGAAGTCATCGATCTCCAGACCGGGGACATATTCGTGCGCGAAACCGGCGGCGGCGGCGGTTACGGCGACCCGCTCGGACGCGACCCACAGGTCGTCCTCGATGACGTGTTGGACCGGAAGATCTCCGAACGCTCTGCACGCGCGGACTATGGTGTGGTGCCGAGTTCCGACGGGTCCGGTTTCGATGAAGCTGCAACAAGTGAACTCCGCGCGCGAATGGCGCAAGAGCATGGCCCCATCGATTGGCTTTACGACTTCGGTGAAGAAGGAAGACTCTAGCCATGCCAACCCTGACAGACAAGGTCGCCACGATTGCCGGCGCCGCGGTTGCCCGCGGAATTGGCTTCAACGCCGCCAAGGTGCTTTCCGAATACGGTGCCACGATTGTCCTGACCGATCTGAAACAGGACGATCTGGCCGAAGGTGAAGAGCCTGAACCGGAAAAGCGGGTCGAGGAGCTGCAAGCCAGCGGCGCGGAGGCCGCCTGGTGCAATCTGGACGTGTCGAGCGAAGACGACACTAGGGCCTGTGCCGCCTTCGCAATCGAGTCCTTTGGAGGCGTGGACATCCTGTTCGACAACACCGGCGTCACGATCGGATATGGCCCGGTCATTGAAACCGGGAAGGAGTACTGGGACCTGCAATTCGCCGTTCACGGCACCGGCCCTGCCCTGTTGGCCAGGGCGGTGATCCCCTCGATGCGCGAACGGGGCGACGGTTCAATCATTCACAACTCAGCTGTCCGGGGGTTCAATGCGCATGCGGGGGCGGCAATTTACGGCTCGACCAGCCCTGCAATTGCTAATGCGACCGAGGTGATCGCGATCAGGCACGTGCCCGAGAATATCCGCTGCAATGCCATTGCCACCGGCCCTATTCGGACGGAAATGCAGAACCGTAGGGTAAAACGCGCGTCCGCACTCTGCGGCATTACCGAAAACGAAGCCCGCGCAAGACTTGCCGAACCCGTGGCCCTCAAACGCGTCGGCGAGCCCGCGAACTTGGCGAGGTCGTCGCCTTCCCTGCAAGCGACATGTCGAGCTTCATCACCGGCGCGACCATCACGATGGATGGCGGTGAACAGGGCGGCCTCCAAGTGCGCCCCAACGGAAATCTCCCAATCCGGACTCACGGGATTCCGGGACTGAAAGTACCTGTTCCGATGAAACCTACACTATGCATAATGCCACTTGGCCAAACACCGCGAAACGACTGGCTGGAACCTATCCGGGAAATCGTCGGGGACGGGGTCGAGGTCATCCAGCATGGATGTCTTGACGGGCTGAGCCATGAGGAGATCCTTGAACTTGATCGGCACCCTGACGATCACATGCTGGTCACGGCACTGCCCGCCGCCGGTGGCAAGCGAGTCAGCTTTGCCAAGCGGCATGTTCTCGACCGTATGCAGGAAAACCTCGAAGCAGTGGCTGCCAAGGGTGCGGATATGGTGGCTGTGTGCTGTTCCGAAAAATGGCCGGTCTGTTATACGTTCGATGGCCAGTGGATCGAGGTGTTTTCGGTGATGCATGACCTGGTCACGGGGATGGGCTACAAGGGCAAGGGCGTCGTCTTCTACCATGTCGAAGGCCAGAAACAGGCCACTATCGACCGTTGGACAGATGTGGAAGGTCAGGACTTCGTCTATCTGGCTGACGGTCGCAGCGACGAAGAGCACGAGGTAATCATGCGGGAGCTCGAAAGGGTCGGTTACTCCTACGCGGTTCTGGATTGTTTCGGGTTCAGCCCTGAACTCAGAGATCGGATTCAGGATCGACTGGGTATTCCTACGTATCTTCCGTTGACTTCACTTGCCAGCGCAGTGCGGGCTGCCTACGCGGGTTGATCCCGCTCACCCAGGGTACCGCCGATCGAACTCGAACCCGCGACCAAGGTAAGCGATTAAAGCACGGCGTTTTGCATTTGTCTTGATCCGGTCCGCCTTCGCGCGAGAGGCTCCTCCGATCGATTTTCAGTGATTTGGAGGACTGTCATGACGAAGGATGCTTTGGCGGCGGCCGATGCCGGTCCGGTCCCGGTGATGCGCGACGAGGCCGAGTGGCGTGCCCTGTTGGCCGATTATGAGCGCTGGGACGGCACGCAGGTCACCTTCTGCCGGGCCAGGGGGATATCGAGGAAGACCTTCCAGGCCTGGCGTCGCCGGCTTGGCCTGACGCGACCGCCGGCATCCGCCGGGTCCGGCGGCTTTGTCGAGATTGCCCGGGCATCGGCACCGGGCTGGGACATTGAGCTTGAGCTCGGCGGCGGGGTTGTGCTCCGCCTGCGGCGGTCCTGATGCCGGGCGGCTGGCCGGCGGGCGGCATCTGGCTGTCGACGGAACCGGCGGACATGCGCTGCAGCTTCGACGGGCTGTGTGCGCTGGTCTCCGCCCATCTCGGTCAGAACCCGGCCGACGGGCGTTGGTACGTGTTCGTCAACCGCCGCCGGACCATGGTCAAGGTCCTTGGCTTCGAGCATGGCGGGTTCTTCATCTGGGCCAAGCGTCTCGAGCAGGGGCTGTTTGCGTCGCCGTCGGTTCCGGGACGGGCGGCGCTGTCGCTGTCGCGGACCGAACTCTCGGCGCTTCTGGACGGGATCGACATCACCGTCCGCCGCCGCCGAAAGCGCTACGCCGTCCCCCTGGCGGCGGGCTGAAGCCTCCCGGCCGTGGCGGCGGCGACATCGGACGTCATCGGGCTGTCGGCGAACAGCGTTTTCCACAGTCTCGGCGTCAGTTCGCCGACCCGGGAGGCCGGGTGGGTGTCGATGCGCAGCAGCACGTCGATCAGCCAGACGCGGGGATCGACATCCTGCATCCGGCAGGTGGCGAGCAGGCCGTTGATGATCCCCGTGTGGACACCTCCCAGCTCCGTCCACGCGAACAGCCAATTCCTTTGGCCGAGCTTCACGGGCCGCAGCTTGTTCTCGACCAGGTTCGTGTCCGGGGGCACGTCCGGGTCGTCCAGGAACGTCTCCAGCGAGGCCCTGCGCCCGACCGCGTAATCGATCGCCCTGCGGATCGGATGCTGCGGCGTCAGCACCGGATCCTTCAGCGTCCGTTCGCACCAGTCCCAGAACGCGTCCACCGCCGCACGCGACCGGGTTCCCCGCGCCGCCAGCCGCACGGTCGGCGACCGGCCGTTGATCTCCCTCTCGATCCCGTATATGGCACCGATCAGCGCCAGCGCCTCCCCGGCCATGTCCGGGTGGCTGTCCTTCCGCTCCCAGAAGTTCCGGCGCGCGTGCACCCAGCAGCCCTGGTGCGCCACCGCACCCTTGCGTGCCTCGACATGGGCCCTGTAGGCGCCGTAGCCGTCGCTCACCAGGGTTCCGGCATAGTCGCCGAGGAAGTCCGGCACATTCCCGTGCCGCCGGGAATCCGAGAACGGGAACACCACCTCGCCCCGGTCGCCGAGCACCGGCCAGAAGAAGCCCTTCCTCATGCTTCCGGGCTTGCCCGGGTTCCGCCCGGCCCGGATCGGCGTCTCGTCCATCCGGATGACGGCGCTCTCCAGCACCGAACGCCACTGCGCGTCGTGGATCGGCTTCAGGAGTGCGATCGCCCGGTTGGCCCACTCGCTGAGCGAGCCCCGGTTGACGGTGATGCCCGCGGCGGCCAGCATCCGGTGCTGGCGGTGCAGCGGCAGGTGCCACAGGAACTTGTCGAGCAGCATCCCGGCGATGAAGGAGACGTCGGCGCAGCTGCTCTTGAAGACGCCCTCGCGGGCCGGTGCGCTCGCGAGGATCCCGGTCCCGCGGATCTTCACCTTGAGGTGGCGGTAGCGGATGACCACGTGCCGCCAGTCGAGCGTGGCCAGCCGGCAGTGGACGCGCTCCGAGATCACCTCGTAGTCGTCCTCCGCCAGCCCCTCGATCCCGGGCGGCGTCACCGTGATGTCGATCACCGGGGCATCCGCGCCGAAGCGCAGCCCGGTGCCGTTGACCGCGTCGCCGCGATCCTTCCTCCGGCCGGGTTTGCCGCCCCGGCGGCGGTCCTTGCCGTCGGCCCTGTTCCCGCCTTCGGATCCGTCCCTGCGCCGTTCCGAACGCGATCCGTGCAGGTCGCGCTGCAATTGGGTGATCTGGGCCGTGAGCGCGGCGATCTGCGCCACAAGCTCGGCGATTTGCCCCTCCTGCGCCGCAACCGTCGCCGCCAGTTCGGCCCTGTCCGATGCCAGCCGCCGGGACAGCCCGATCAGCGACCGGAGCGATTCCCCGGCCTCCGGCGGCAGCGCGCCGTCCCCGATCAGGCGGGACAGCTCCCGCCCGAGCGCCTCGACATCGCCGACATCGGGCGACGCACTCATTCCCCGGCCTCGACCGCCATGATCGCCGCAAGCACCGCCAAACGCTCGGCCCGGGGCATCGCCCGGTAGCGGCGGCCCCAGCCCGCCGCCTTCCGCTTCACGGTCTGGCGGTGGGTGAAGTCCCGTCCGGCCAGGGACGCCCAGTGCACCCGGTCGGGCGCGAAGTTGAACCACAGCTTCTCGGTGACGATGCAGGCCTGGTTGCTGACCTGCAGCTCAAGCGAGCGCCAGTCGGCAAGGTGCGCGTCGTAGAGCCGGGACGGATAACCGGAGATCATCACCCGGCAATCCAGCGACTTCAGCAGGTCGAGGAGACGGGCATGGTCACCGTCCGTGAAGTCAAAGCGGTAGCGCCGCCGCGACCGGCGCGTCGATTGCACGTAGGGCGGGTCGCAGTAGACCAGTTCGCGGCCCCGGAACGGGAACCTCCCGAGAAGGCTCAGGGCGCAGCCATGGTGGAGTTCGACCGGGTGGTCGCATCCGAAGCCGTCGATCGCACGGCGGTTGAGGTCGATGCCGATGTTGCGGATCGCAGACGGCTTGCGCTTCATCACGGCACCGCCCCCAAGGAACGGCTCGATGTACACGTCATGCGGGGGCATCGCCGAAATGATCGCCTGGCAAAGCCCCGTCGTCGCCTTGGACCCATACCATGCCGCCATTGCCGCCCCAGATGTGATTCGCCCGGACGGCAAACCCATAGGACGGGCCGACTATGCAGTCAAACGAAAAAACAACCGATCAGGTCGGGAACCAACGCCGTGCTTTAATCGCTTACCGACCAAGAGCACGAAGGAAGTAAGGAAAATGAAGATTGGAGTCATCCCACTCGGCAAGTCCCCTCGCCCCGATATGGTTGCCCCACTGGAGGAGGCATTGGGCGATACCGCCGAGATCATTCAGTTCGGCGCGCTTGAAGAATTGACCCTTGAGGATTTCGAAGTCCTGGACCGCAACCCGGGTGAGAGCATTCTTCACACGAATTTGCCGCCGAGTGGAAAAATGGTCTTCTTTTCGAGACGCCATGTTCACGCCGGAATTCCGAAGGCTCTCAGGCATTTCGAGAGTCAGGGCGCTCAGGTCGCAACAGTTCTCTGCACGGAGCCTTGGTCAGGTTACGAGTTCGACGGCATGTATCTGGAAATTCGGCGGCTGGTGCGCAACTTCCTTTCGGCAATAGACGTAAAGGGTCAGGGCGTGATCATAACGCATCCTGATGATTTGCCGGAAGATGTCGTGAACAGATGGCAGGGATACTCGGGCAACCTCACTACCAAATCCTTCGGTCCGGAGCCTTCAACTGAGGAGCTGGAAGTGTTTCTGGACGAATTGGTGGAAATCGCGCCCGACTACATCGTATTTGACTGCACAACATTCGGCAAGGAGTTGAAGCGGAAGATCCAAGCCAGGCTGAATTGCCCTGTAATCTTACCATTGACGGTATTGGCGAACGCGCTGAGGGAAATCGCATCTGCCTAGGCATGGGTCAACGGCCAGGGGGATTGCCGTCGTGACCGAGCCGGGCTTTTTTCCGATTCGAGCACCTGAATCAGGCAAGACATAGGGGCTTCCTGGCGTCGACCCGGCCCGCCTCATGGGCCATGAGGTGTCATCGGCGGATATGGGGTGACGCGGGAGTTCCGCAGACTTCCCTGCGAGGTTCAGCAACATGCTGGAGAGGGCGGCCCCAAAGCACCGAATTCTGCCTATTCGACGGGTACCGCGCTCAGACTTCCGGCAGGCCGTTGCGCGCGCGCAGCATGTTGATGTTCTTGCGCAGACCTGCCTCGAGCGAGTATTCTGGCGTGTAGCCGATCTCGTTTTCCGCCGTCTTGGCATCATAGAGATATGGCGTGAATTTCCAGTCACCTGGCGCGACCTCGAGTTCCGCGTCAGGCAGGAATTTTTGTACCGTTACAGCGATTTCGTTTACCGTGGCACGCTGGCCGCAGATGTTCAGGCCCCGCGACGGGGTGTTCGGCGTATTGGCAGCCAGAACCGTGGCGCGGGCGCCGTCCTCGACATAAAGCCAGTCCAAGAGCGCGTCGCCGTAGGGCGCGTTGCCAGGCTTGCTCAATGCAGGGTTGTCGATCAGTTCGGTATGGAAGGGTGACAGGCTGCCGCGGGCCGCATTGAACGCCTTTCCATAGCCATAGATCGACATGTAGCGCAGGCCGGTAGAATCGAGACCGTATTTGTCCTTGAACAAGCGCGACAGGTGCTCGGTGCCGATCTTCTGAACGCCGTAGAAGTCAGCCGAAGTCAGAAACGCGTCGTTCGGTACCTCGTTGCCCTCGAAGAGATGTGGCAGGCCGGTTACGTTGGCCGAACTGGCGTAGACGAGTTTCTCGACATCTAGCGCGACGCAGGCGGCCATGATGTTGTAGGTTCCACCCTGAATCACGCGGATGGCCAAGCCCGGATTGGCTTCACTGGCGGCACCCAGTAGCGTTGCCATGTGGATGACCCGCTGGGGCTTGTGCTGCTTCATCGACAGGATCATCGCGCCCAGATCGGTCACGTCGAGATGCTCGAAAGTGACCTGCTTCATGTGTGTTTTGTCACCGACCATGTCCGCCACGAATTCCGTGTGCGGGGCAAGATCGGTCACCACCACCATATGCCCATCTTTCACCAGATCGCGAATGACATATGCAGACAAAAAGCCGGTCGCGCCGGTCATGTAGTATTTCATGGTATGATCCTCTTGCCACGTGCAGTTCGTATTCGGCGACGACCGAACCAAGCCATCTTGTCCTGACGGCGACGCCAGCCTCCTCGATCTTGACGACCTGGAAGCCCGACGGTGCCGCCTCGGCGCAGTCAGAGTCCAAGTGCCGCGCGCCCTTTCCGCGACGACGACGAACCTGCATCAAGCGCAAACGCATTTTCGTCTCGGTTCATTCGTGTCGGGTTGGACAAATTGCCGAAACACGGTCAATTCGGCCCCCTACGCCACATCCTCTCCTAGCCTCGATTCCCAACGACCGCAATTCAGGTGGTCTTGCCGACGGAGCGCGGATCCTTGACTTGAACCGGTGCCATTCAGTGAGTGGGATTTGAGGGGTATCATTCCTTGGACCGCCTCTCCGGCTGGCTGCCGACCCATTGATGATCCCGGTGCTGTCGGCATGGACTGATCGTATTGACGGTCATTGATTTCAATGGTCAAGGCATCATGTCGCGGCGCGACGGGGATGCCCGGTTGCGGACCTGCACCAGACCCGGATCTTCCGCTCCCTTTGTCGTCCGTCCGAAGCCGCCATTTCAAGCGTTTCGGCCTGCAAGGCGACGGCAGCCGGCATGTCCGGCATGGTTCCATGCAATTCCGGCTTGCGGCGGATCGACGAGACGTCGAGCACATTCTCCATGGCGCAGACGAAGTCCGCGCTCGTTTCGGCGGGACGCACCAGAATTTCTTCCGTCAGGGCTTCAAGCTGATTTGTGAGAGTCTGCCTCACCGATACCTTGGAGATTCTGTCGGCGACCTCCAGTTCCACAAGCCCGTCGTCGAGCGGTTGCAGGCTCCATCTCGCATGACCAAGCGGCTGCATTGAACAAAAACCGGCATCGTCAATCTTGCCTCGCCCTCGCCGCAGAACAGGCGCTACGTCCGGCTCACACGGACCCCGCGCTCCTGGGCCGCATCCGGATCCCTCAGCAGATCGAGGGCCACCCGATGCTCGGGCGCAAACTGCAGTCGCGTCACACCGGGACCGGGTTCGGACAGATGCGACAATTCTGCCGACATGCAGCGGCGCGCACCAATCAGTCGAGCACCCGCTCCCTGTCTGTTGATACCGGCACCTGCCGCGCCAATCTTGCATGGTCGCCAGTAGTGGTCTTCTGATGGAGTTGCTTCAATGCACCAACCGGGTCTTCGGAGTGGTGGTCGATTCGCAGTGTGAAAGGCGACAGTCCGAATGCAGCACGAGCAGAGCCGCTGACAACAGACCGTGGCAGTCCCCACCTGCGTCACGGGCCGCTGAAGGCGATGCCAGCGTGTCAATACGTCCGCTCGTCGTACTCGCCCTTCAGTCCCATCCGTCGGACCTTCTCTACCGCTGCCGCGGCATCCTTCAGGAAATTCTCGACGCCCGACAGGTGATGTGGCGTGACCGAGTGCTTGATTGCAGGCGGCTCGCGCATGCGACTGCAGTGCCAGCCATTTGCGTCGAGAACATCGGCGACGGCCATGATGTCAACCTCTGGATCGATGGAACGAAACGCCATCGAGTTGCCCTCGACCGGGGCACCGTCGCGAACGTCGCGCAGACCCTCGATGGCATTGACACCGTCGGTCAGCTGGACCGTGGCATCCATCGCCGCTTTCGCGGTCTTCAGATAGCCTTCGTTGGCGAGGAACCTGATCATCGCCCAGGCCGATGCAATGGACCCGGCCCCGGACGAGCCCTGGAAGGCCGGCGTCTCGTAGGTGCCGCATGGCCAGTCGTTGATCGAGAAAGTCTCGTACCTGTCCTTGTTCTCCTGGTACCGCTGCAGCATCAGCGATGCACCCTTCGTCGAGAACGCGAACTTGTGCAGATCGGTGGACAAGGACATCACACCCGGAACCTCGAGGTCCCATTTCGGCACCGGATAGCCGAGTTGTTTGGCGAAGGGGTTGATAAAACCTCCCCAGCAACCATCCACATGCAACCAGATGTCGCGTTCAAGCGCCAGTTCTCCCAGCTTCCCAATGGGATCGTAAACACCATAAGGATAGCAGACAGCCGACCCAAGAATGAGGAAGGTCTGGTCGTTGATCGCCGCCGCCATGGCCTCCACATCGGCGCGAAATTCGGCATCGACGGGCACGCGGACAACGTCGATTTCCATAATTTGTGCAGCCTTATCGATCGCCGGATGTGCCGTGTAAGGAATGACAAGGTTGAGGCGTCCGGTCGTGCCGCGGGCACGCGCACGGTTGCGCGCCGTACGGATCGCCTCGAAAAGGCTTTCGGTGCCTCCGGACGTGAAGGTCATGCCCATCGTTTCAGGCCCGTGGTAGAGATCGCGTGCCCAGTCGCAGATGTCATTCAACATCTTTTCGAGGCTGAAGAAGGCGATGCCGGCGCCCAGGCCATTCTCGGCAGAATAGATGTTGTAGGCCTCGAGTTGATTGTCTTTGATCTCTTCGCCGAAATAATAGACGTAGCCCGGCAACGGGTGGTTCATCCAGTCGACATCAAGCTTCTTCAACTCGTGCAGGTCCTGCCGGATATCCTCCCAAAGGGTACCGTGTTGCGGAAAAGTGTTCTGGTTCGTCGAGCCTTTCTTTTCTTCATTCATGTCTCAGTGCCCCTGAGTTACCGGTCTTGCAGCACCATTTGCATTGATACGGACCGGATGTCCAATACGGGACCGAACGCCGGGCATAAATTCAACTGATAGGCCGTGCGGCCTTGTCCGTGTGCGGACAGAAAGTGCCGATCCAGCGTCTCAAAGTTGGATCCAGATCGCCTTTTGTTCGGTGTATTGATCGTGCGCCACCAGACCGTTATCCTTGCCTCCGAACCCGGATTCCTTGTAGCCGCCAAACGGCACACCAAAGTCGCCCTCGCCATAACAGTTGACCGAAACCGTCCCGGCGCGGATCGCCTTCGCGACTCGGTGCGCCGTGCCAAGATTCTCCGTATAAAGCGATGCCGCCAAACCGAAGTTGGTTTCGTTGGCAATCTTCACGGCTTCCTCTTCGTCCTGGAAGGTAATCACCGACAGGACCGGGCCAAAGATTTCCTCCTGTGCAATCGTCATGTCGTTCTTGACACCGTCAAAGATGGTAGCCTCGACAAAGAAACCGCCGCTGTCCTTGAAGATCTGGTTTCCGCCCATAACGACGTTGGCGCCTTCGGATTTGCCCTTCTCGATCAGGCCAGTCACCTTGCCCAGATGTCGCTCGCTGATCAACGCACCGATCTTGGTGTCCTCGTTCAGCGGATCACCGACTGTCCAGCCGGCGAATTCGGGCTGTAGCGCATCGAGCAATTCGTCCTTCCGGCCCTCATGGACGATCAGGCGCGATCCGGCCGAGCAATTTTCGCCCTGGCAGAACAGGATGCCCGCCGCGATGTTTTCAACTGCCTTTGAGACGTCGGCATCGTCCATGAAGATCGCCGGGCTCTTGCCGCCGCATTCGAGCACGATCCGCTTCATGTTGGATTTTGCCGCGTATTCAAGGAAGTAACGGCCAACCTCGCCGGAGCCGGTGAAGCTCACGCAGTCGATGTCGTTGTGCAAACCGATGGCTCTACCCGCTTCGTGGCCCAGGCCAGGAACGACGTTCAGAACGCCTTCGGGAATACCTGCTTCGGCGGCCATCTCGGCAATGCGGATCATCGACAGCGAAGTGTGTTCGTCCGGCTTCATGACAACCGAGTTGCCGCCGGCAAGCGCAGGCCCCAGTTTCCACATTGCGACGAAGAGCGGGAAGTTCCACGGAATAACGACACCGACGACGCCGATCGGCTCGCGAACATACAACGATACGACATCATGCGGTGCAGGGGTGACTTGATCGTAGATCTTGTCCGTTGCTTCAGCGTGCCAGCGCAGAGTGGCAATCGTCCCGGGGATATCCTCCTCGCGGGCATCACCGATGGGCTTGCCGGATTCGAGCACCTCGAGCAGGGCAAGTTCCTCTGCATTCTGCTGCATGATTTCAGCCCATTTCAGCAATACGTCCTTGCGGTCCGCTGGTGCCATATGGGCCCACGACCCGGTGTCGAATGCATTGCGCGCTGCGGATACAGCCCGGTTGACATCCTCCTCGTCACAGGCAGCGAGCGACGTGATGACCTTGCCCGTAGCTGGATTGATCGAGTCAAACGCTTTGCCGGACGCGGCGTCGACATGCTTGCCGTTGATAAAAGCACGCGTTTCGAATTCGAGTTCGGAGGCGGCAACGTGAAAATTCGTGGGCTTGTTCATTTTTTTCTCTCCTGTCGGAAGCGTCGGTCAATTGGCTGACAGAGCGACACGGCACATGAACGCCTTGATCATCGTCGTTACAGGCAATGTGTTGGCCGTCCGGCTACTGGTCAATCAATGCAACTATGAGAAATCGCCGGTCCCTGATAAGTGCCCATTATATCCTGTCGCAACGCGCAGGATTCATCACAAGGAAGCTCTGGTGCACCCGGTCAGAATAACACCCGGTTATAGGCAGGACCGATAATCGACTAATCCCCTGAATTGACGGCAGAAGGATTGGTTTTCATCCTGGTATCACATGCCCGACCGGGCTCATTCGTACCACAAGGAGGATGCTCGCCTCATGTTTTCACTAATAGGCAAGGTCGCAGTTGTAACCGGCGGCGCAGGCGGGATCGGATTTGCGACGGTTCGGCGGTTCCGGGCCGCCGGAGCGCATGTCATTATGAGCGACCTAGGCGACCATGAAGCGAGAGCCAAGGAGGTCGGTGCGGTCTACCATGCCTGCGATGTCAGTGACGAGATACAGGTCGGCGCGTTGATGCAGGGGGCCCTGGACACGTTTGGTCAACTTGATATTGCAGTCAACAACGCGGGGATCGTGATAACCGGCGAGACCATACTGGAGGCCAGGGCAGAAACATATCAGAAGCAGTACGACATCAATCTGATGAGCCAGGTCTACGGCATGCGCGAAGCCGCCAATCGGATGAAGCCCGGCGCATCCATCATCAACACGGCCTCGCTCTCGGCCAACCGGGTCGCCCCGGGCGCAGGCGCCTATGCTGCGATGAAGGCGGCCACGGTCTCAATTACCCGATCGGGCGCTTTGGAGCTTGGCCCGAAGGGCATTCGCGTCAATGCCATCAGCCCGTCAACAACTCACACCGCATTGGGCTGGATGAACAGGCTCAATACCCTGGCCTCTCCATTGGGCCGGATCGCGCAGCCGGAAGAAATGGCGGCAGTCATTCACTTCCTGGCATCTGATGACGCCTCTTGGGTAAACGGGCAAACGATTGCGGTCGACGGGGGCCAATCCGCAGGCGTGACATCTGAGATCGCGCAAATCGTCAACGCTTCCGAATAGAGTGAAGTCAAAGGGAACAGGACACATGATCCAACTTGAACGCAGCCTTGAGGGCAAAGTCGCCATTGTAACAGGCGGCACCCGTCAGTCGGGGATGGGCCATCAATCGGCGCTCGCCATGGCTGCGCTTGGCGCAAGTATCGTGACCTGCGGATTGACCGAATCCCGTCCGGACCTTACCGGCAAGTCGCATCACGCGGTGGGTGGATCAGCCTCTCGGTTGGAAGAGCGTATTGCGGAGATCAAGAGGCTTGGCGTTAACGCAGTCGGCGTGCCGTGCGACGTCACCAAGAAGGAAGACATTCTGAACACCGTTGCCGTTGCGAAGGAGAAGTTCGGCGGCGTCGACATTCTGTTCAACAATGCCGGCGTTCCGACTGGTGGCGGGCCGTTCCTCGAAGTACAGGACGATGCCTGGGAGATCCAGTGGAACATCTGTGTCCGCGCCATGGCCTGGTTTTGCCAGGCGGTCATTCCGATCATGCGGGAACGAGGCGGCGGTTCGATCATCAACAATTCCTCGATGTGGGCGCTTAAGCCTCTTCCCGGCGCATCGCCATATGTTGCCGCAAAGGCGGGCATGATTGCGCTGACGAAGTCACTGGCGCAGGAATTCGGCCCTGACCAGATTCGAGTGAACTGCATGCTGCCCGGTACCTATATGACCGAGATGCATGACAGTCGGGCGGCAATGGAGATGGATCACCAGCAGGCCTCTCTGGAAGACGTGCGGGCCAAGATGGCCACGCCCACCTCGCTGAAGCGCCTCGGCAAGGGTGAGGAAATGGGCGCGACCGTCGCCTTCTTGGCCGGTCCGGGCGCGAACTACATCACCGGCGCGGTCATCAAGGTTGATGGTGGCCTGACCAACGGGCTTTGAGCCACGGGTTGTACCGCCAGGGCTTGGGCTGTGCAGCGGTCACCCGAAGACGTGAAAGGACATTGAAAGATGGAACTTCTGGGCTCCCCTACCTCGCCCTACGTTCGGAAATGCCGCGTGGTCGCGCACGAAACCGGACAGGCGGGTGAATTGAAGGTCCGTTTTCTTGGCCTGACCCCTGTCACTGCGAACGAAACGGTTACCCGTCAGAATCCGTTGGACAAGGTGCCTGTTCTGCTCCGGGATGGCGCGTCGTCCTTGTTCGACAGCCGGGTCATCGTCGAGTTTCTCGACGCTCAGAGCAACGGGACGAAGCTGTTTCCCGATTCCGGCCCGGCCCGGTGGAAAGTGTTGCGGCTGCAAGCCATCGGTGACGGGATCATGGATGCAGCCGTGTTCACGCGGTTCTATACCGCCGCCGGTCCTGAACAGTATCACTGGCCCGAGTTTCTTGAAGGCCAGATCAACAAGGTCACGCAAGCCCTTGATGTTCTGGAGGCCGAAGCAGGTGAGTTGGGGAAAGAGGCAAATATCGGCACCATCGCGGTCGCCTGCGCACTGGGCTATCTGGACTTCCGCTATTCCGACACGCTCGACTGGCGGGCGGGGCGAGATACTCTGGCTGGATGGCACGCGGCTTTTTCCGAGCGCGATTCGATGCGTCAAACAGAACATTACCAATCTTGACTGCAGCTCGTGATAGGGTTCATCAAGAACATGTGGGGAGTGTGGGCGTCCGGCGGCAAGAGTTCGGGAGGCAAAACCGACCTAGGCAAAGATCTTGTCGCAGGCGCGCCAAAAGAGAAAACCCATGTCGTTGTGGTCGCATGCGAAGGGTTGACTTTACGGTCAAGGGGCGCCGGAACTCGACCCAAGAAAGCAAAGAACTTTGAAATGTCATCCCGCTGAGCGTGCAGCTCCGAAGGGAATGCGCGTCACGGATGCCTTTGGATGCTCCTTCCAAAATCCTGAATTCCTGTCGCGGGGCTGAGCTTCGCGATGGCGCAAGACGCGAAACCCGCCGTACTGTCCATCGCCCTGATGTTCGCAGCAAGTGCGATGTTCGCCTGTGTGACCGGGCTGACCAAGATTGCCGGCAGCGCCAATGCCCCCATGCTGTGGTTCACGGCAGCAGCGATGATCGGGTCTGGGGCGGTGCTGGCCTGGATTTCGTACATCTCCGGCAGAGCCAAGGTCATTCTGCGCAGAGATGTTCTGATCTATAGCGCGGTCTCCGGCGGTTTCATGGTCGCCTACAACGCGATCAATTTCGTCAGCGTCTCGCATGTTGGGGCGTCCGTCGTCTCGCTCGCCTTCATTCTGCCTACGCTTCTCACCTATTCGTTTGCCGTGCTGTTGAAAATGGACCGTCTGGTGCCGGTGAAGCTGCTCGCCGTGGCTTGTGGTGTTGCTGGCGGCGTTGTCCTTGCACGGGCCAAGCTCGGCATTACGTCAGGCGCTGACGCCGGCTGGGTAGTTCTGGCGATCTGCAACCCGGTGCTCATGGCGGTGAACAACATATATCGAACACGATTCTGGCCGGGAGGAGTGGGACCTCTGCTGGCGTCCGCACTCATGCTCGTTCTTGGCGGCCTGCTTTGCCTGCCCGTAGCTGCCCTTCTGGACAACAGCGCAACGGGGCTGATGTCCAGCGATGCCTTGCCGATCCTCGCCGCGGTGACGGCCCTCTTCACACTGCAATACCCGGCGCTGCTTAGAGTCCAGTACTTGTCCGGGCCGGTGTTTCTAAGCCTCAGTGGTCCATTGATCGGAGTGCTCGGTGCGACTGGTGCTGTCCTCTTTCTGGGTGAAGCGGCACCGCCGGGCTTGCTATTTGCCGCCATCTTGATGATCGGTGGCGTGCTGATCTTTCAGTCGGCGCTCCGACGCGATCACCAACACGGTGCGTAGGTTTCCCGCAGTACATGCGCGGGCATGCTGGGGCCTGTCGACAATCATGTTGCCGCAATCACTCCCGCCACCAGATGAATCGCCACGGCGAAACTGGCGGCGGTCTTGTCGTAGCGCGTCGCCACTGCCCGGAACTCCTTGATTTTTGAGAAGAAGTTCTCGATCTGGTGCCGCCACTCATACATCTCCGGGTCATGATGCCGGGGCACTGTCCGCCTCCTCCTCGCAGGAATCACCGCCATCGCTCCGCTTGCCTCGGTCTCCTCGATCAACCATTTGGCATCGAATACCTTGTCGCCAATGAGGGCTCCGCAGCGAAGATTCTCGAGAAGAGCCGGCACCCCGACCAGTTCATCAAGATGCTGCAATCATGGTGGGTGTCCGGGCTGGTCGGCGTGACCGGCATTCTTGGCAGTCTCGGATGGTTTACCGCCTTCGCCCTTATCCTGCCCCAGCATCCACGGTGCCACCTGCCGGTGCAGCACCCGTGCGGTGATGTCGGAATTGCAGGTCGAGACCTGGCCCCACCCCTCGATGCCGCAATCGAAGGTCGCCCTGACGAATCCGACATGCACATTGGCAAAACTCTCAAGCTTGACGAGTTTCAATCCCCACCTCCCGGGCCGCGGGCCGGATGGAAGGCTGCGCAGGCCGTTTGCCTGATCAGGCAATCAAGATCGATGGCAGCCATTTGCAAGGCAACCGGGAGCGACGATCGACATATGGCAGGCGACGCCTGGCCCGCACGGCACGGGCTGACGTCGAGGATTATCCCGGGGAGGTGGCCGAGATGTAGCACGTACTCCTGTTCTTCATGTTCCTGGCACCGTTGATCGGCAGGAAACCTGACCGGATACCCCGACATTGCAAACGTGACTCGGTCCAGAAGTGTCCATCATCCTGATTTTCGCTGTGTAGTCACCAGTCGCCGCACGGAGGCGCAGGTGGAAACCAGGATTCTGTACATGCCGGAGCGATACCTGGCGGTGGAGGACATTCCGGGTCTCCCGATGGTTGCGCGCGACATGCCGCGTCAGGCCTCCGGCCAGTACTGCACAACCCGGGTGCGCTGCCAAGGCAGAGGAATTGCGTCAGTCGTGGTTGTGAACCGGGGCGGTTGGGGCGAGCGTCGGCGTTTCACGCTTGCACACGAGCTTGGCCACATGACCCTCGACCCGGCAACAAGGGTCAATGTGGAGAAAGCGGCCCATCGTTTTGCCAGTGCGTTCCTGATGCCGGCCGAGACTGTCCGGGCCGAGATTGGACGGCACCGCAAATCCATCGGCTGGGGTCAGTTCCTTGATCTGAAGCGCATTTTCGGCGTCAGCGTCCAAGCCCTTGCCTATCGCTGCAAGGATCCTGGAATCTTCGGCGCGCCGCTCTTTCGACAGCTGTTCCGCGAATTTGCTCGGGGCGGATGGCGAAGTCCTCCATACCAGGAGCCTGAGGTCATGCCCGGCAAGCGACCCACGCGGTTTGAGAGCCTGTGTTTTCGTGCCCTGTCGAAGGGAGCAATCTCTGAAGCCAGGGCCCGCGGAACTTCTCGGCCAGTCAGTTCATGAACTCAATCGCCGCATGGATGTACCTCCGAAGCTGAAGGAGGACATCGCAGGAGCGTGAGTATCATCAAGGTCCTGGTGTCCGACACATCCGTGCTGATTGACCTTGGTCGCGGAGCCCTTGTCGCAGCCACCTTCCGCCTACCATTCGAATTCACCGTTCCCGATCTGCCATGCGAGCGCGGACTCAGGGAACATGGAGGGCCGAATCTTGTCAAGATGGGGGTTCGTGTTGAGGGTCTGGATGGCGATGGGTTCGTTCTTGCACTCCGCTATCTCCACAAGCGGAAATCGCCTTCGCGTTCAGACCGCCTTGCACTCGTCCTTGCGAGGACAAACGCGTGGACGTTGCCAACCGGGGGCCGGGACTTGCGCGAGCTTGCAGAACTGGGGCCATGCCCTGGCCCTTAAGCTGGCGGCGAATTTCGCTCCAGCGGCCATGACATCCGAAAACGGATGCCGGGTCATACCCCATGTGAGTTATGGAGTTGACATCTATAGCTCATTCATAACCAAAATATGAGTTATAGAAAGGAATTCTATCGCTCATGCCGTGGAACTGGCAGATACCAGGCTGGCCGAAATTCCGCTACGACGCGGCGGTAATCGCTCGGCACGAGCAGCGTTTCCTGCTGTCGTCAGGCGCAATCCTGGGCGCAATCCACCATGTCAGCTCGTCCGAGCGCGATCAGTTGCGCATCGATTTGCTGAGCGACGAGGCCGTGAATACCAGTGCAATCGAAGGCGAGATACTGGACCGGCAGAGCGTGCAATCCTCGCTGCGCCGCCAGTTTGGATTGTCCCCTGGCAGCCATCCGAGAGGGACGCGGGAACAGGGCGTGGCCGAAATGTTGGTCGATGTCTATTCGACCCATGCCGAGCCGTTGACGCATGACACGTTGTTCCGGTGGCATGGCATGCTGCTGTCCCATGACCGGCGCCTGGAAAGTATCGGAGCTTACCGGCGACATGTCGACTCGATGCAGATCGTGTCGGGTCGCCATGATCGGCCGACGACGGTGCATTTCGAGGCACCGCCTTCGGACCAGGTTCACGACGAGATGGACGCCTATTTGGGGTGGTTCAACAGGACGGCTCCGGGTGCCAGTGGCGCACTGCCGGCGTTGACGCGGGCCGGTCTCGGCCACCTCTATTTCGAAAGCGTCCATCCCTTTGAAGATGGTAACGGTCGACTGGGCCGGGCCTTGGTCGAGAAGTCGCTTGCGCAGGCCAGCGGTCAACCGAGCCTGATTGCACTGGCTTTCACGATTGAGCGGAACCGGAGGGCCTATCATGACCAGCTGAAGCGGTGCCAGGGGACGCTTGATGTGACGCCATGGCTCGAATGGTTTGCCGAGACGGTTTTGAAAGCGCAGCGCGTCACCCGCGAGCGCATCGGGTTCGTCATCGCCAAGGCACGTTTCCACGACCGGCATTGCGATCGCCTGCATGATCGGCAAGCCAAGGTGATAGCGCGCATGTTCCGGGAAGGACCGGACGGCTTCAAAGGCGGTCTCAGCGCCAAGAACTACTTGTCGATCACCGGCACGTCGCGGGCCACCGCTACCCGGGATCTACAGGACCTAGTCGAAATGGGGGCCTTGAGCAGGACCGGAGAACGGCGTTACGCCCGCTACTGGCTGAAACTGGAGCTGGAGCCGGCGGTTTGAGTTGAATGGGGTGCCAGCGGCGAGGCGGCCATGGGCGTCCGGCTCGAAAGGACAAATCCACGGCAGCAATGGGTGTGCGGCGATCCGGCCCGGGAAAGAGATTCGGAGCATCCATTATGCAAATCCTGCCACCGGATTGATTGAAGCTTCGGGTGCAACTGCCCGGAGTGGTGAGGCCGCGCCACCACGCATTGCCTCGCCTGGCCTGGTCCTGCCTGTTGGTTTGTTGATCTTGGCTGCCCCCTGGCCGGAGCTCACGAAAATGCTTGCGCGGGCGGGGATTTGGCTGTTTACCACGCCCGGTTTTTTGCCGGGGAGGCGGGGCGATGACGACAGGGAGGTCGGCAGAGGCCGGAGCGGCGAATGGCCGTCACCGCAACGTGTTGCTGGTAGTCATGGACCAGTTGCGGGCCGATTGCCTGCAGCTGGCAATCAATGGTCGGATGGTTCTGCCCAACATGGCCAGGCTGGCAGAGGGCGCGGTCACTTTCCGCCGTCACTACTCGGTGGTCAACCCGTGTGGCCCGTCACGAGCCAGCCTGCTGACCGGCCTTTATGCCATGAACCACCGGTCGGTTCGCAACGGGGTGCCGCTGCGGCCGGATTTGCCAACCATTGCCTCCGAAGCGAGGCGGGCCGGCTACGAGCCGCTGCTGTTCGGCTATACCGACACCGCCGCCGACCCTCGCCGCCTGCATCCCGATGACCCCGACCTTCTGAGCTATGAAGGGCTCATGCCCGGCTTCATCGAGGTGGTGGAACAGCGCCACACCTCGAGGAGTTTTGCCTGGCGGGCGCATCTGCGGCGACAGGGATATGCGCTTCCGCATTACAGCCGTTTCTATGCGCCGCAGGATTTCGACAGCGATACCGGGCCGGGGCCGCGCGATGCGGCCTTCTACCGGGCCTGGGACAGCGATACCGCCTTCCTGACCGATGCCTGCATCGGCCAGTTGGCGGTGCGCGGCGACCTGCCCTGGCTGGCGCTGCTGACCTATATCCGCCCACACCCGCCGCTCATTGCCCCCGAGCCCTACAACCGGCTCCATGACAACGCCGACCTGCCGCCGCCCCTGCGGCCACTGTCACTCGAACAGGAATCGCACATGCATTCCTGGTTGGCGGCCGAACTGGGAAGGGGCGCCATCACCTCGATGATCAGCGGCTACAATTGCAGTCTCGACAATGGCTCGACCGAGGATGTCGATACATTGCGCGCCGTCTATTACGGGTTGGCGACCGAGGTTGACCACCATGTCGGGCGGGTGGTCGACTTCCTCGAGGAGAGCGGGTTGCTCGACAGCACCTTGCTGGTCGTCACCGCCGATCACGGCGAAATGCTCGGCGATCACTGGCATTGGGGCAAGACCACCATCCATGACGGCTCGTTTCACGTGCCGCTGATCATCCGGGACCCGGAGCGGCCGGAAGGTCACGGGACGCAGATCGATGCCCCGACCGAGTCGGTGGATCTGGTGCCGACCATTCTCGACTGGATGGCTTCGGAGGTGCCGATGAGCATGGACGGGGCGTCGCCCACCGGATTGGCGCGACTACAGCTATTCCGAGCTGGATTTCGGCGATCCGGAGCGGCCGACCGCCCTGCAAGAGGCAACCGGGCTTGCCCTGCACGAGGCCAATCTTGCCATCCTGCGCGAGCGGCGGTTCAAGCTGGTCCATTTCAATGGCGGCCTGCCGCCATTGCTGTTCGACATGGCATCGGATGGCGAATGCCGGAACCTGGCCGACGAGCCTTCCTGTTCAGGGGAGTTGCTGCGGCTGACCCGCAAGCTGCTTGACCATCGCATGCGCCATGCCGATCACGCCCTGTCCGACATGAAGATCACCGCCGGGGGAACGGTCAACTACCGGGGCTGACCGGTGCCGGTCATGCCGTGTTGGACATGAAGATCGCCGCCCGGGGCGTGGTCAGCGGCCGGGGCGTGCTGGTCATGTCCCGTGTGGCGTGCGGATTGCCGGGGGGGGGTGCTGTCAGTGATTTGCGCTGACGGCGCGGGCGACTGCCGAGGGTTCGGCCCCCTGCAATTCCTTCCAGTGATGGCAGGCAACGTTGTGCTCATCCTCCACCACCTCGAGAGCCGGCTCCTCGCTGCGGCAGCGGTCGGTGGCAAATGGGCAGCGGGTCTGGAACTTGCATCCCGGCGGCGGGTTGGTCTGCGAGGGAATCTCGCCCTCCAGTTTCTGCGCCCCACCACGCTCGTCCGGGTCGAGCGAGGGAATGGCCGACAGCAGCGCCTTGGTATAGGGGTGCTTCGGGTTGGCAAACAGCCTACGTGTCGGGGCGGTCTCGACCAGCCGACCGAAATACATCAGCGCCACATGGTCGCAGATATGCGCCACCACGCTGAGATCGTGGCTGATGAACAGGAAAGTCAGGCCAAGCTCGCCCTGGATCGCCTTGAGCAGGTTGAGAACATCGGCCTGGATCGACACGTCCAGCGCCGCCACGCTCTCATCGGCAACCACGAAGCGCGGATCCGAGACCAGTGCCCTGGCAATGGAAATCCGTTGGCGCTGCCCGCCGGAAAACGCGTGCGGAAACCGCCGCAGATGTTCGAGGTTCAGCCGGCACTTGGCGGCGATGTTACGGACCTTTTCGTCGGTCTCCTGGCGTGACGAGGTCAGTTTCATGACCTCCAGCGGCTCGGCGATGATGTCCCGCACGGTCATGCGAGGGCTGAGAGCCGCATACGGGTCCTGGAAGATCAGCTGCGCCCTCGAATGGTAATCCCGCTTTTCCTGCCGGCTGATGGTGCCGAGATCGTAATGCACCTCGCCATCATCGTAGGTAACCGTGCCCTCGGTGATCAGGTTGGCCAGCAGCATGGCCCGGCCCAGCGTGGTCTTGCCGGATCCGGACTCGCCGACGAGGCCGAAGAAGCTGCCCTTGTCGATGTCGAGGCTGACATTCTCCACCGCATGCACGAAGGTCTTCTCCGCCAGCAACCCGCCGCCGAGCGGAAAGCGGACCGACAGGTTGCGGGCCGATATCAGGATATCGCGGGTCATGCGGCGCTCCGTCCGGCTTCGACAAGATGGCAGGCGGCCCGGTGTTCGGCGCCGGCCTCGCTGAATGTCGGCACGTCCCGCCGGCAGATGTCGCCGATCAGGGCCGGGCATCGGGTCTGGAACACGCAGCCGGAGGGGCGCTCAAGCGGTGACGGGATATCGCCGGGAACCGGGGTCAGTGGCGCATCGAGATCGGACAGCTTGGGCAAGGCGGCCAGCAAGCCCCTGGTATAGGGGTGGACCGGGTTGCGGATCACTTCCCGCACCGGCCCCTGCTCGACCAGCCGGCCCAGATACATGACCGCGACCTGGTCGGCAGTCTGGGCAATGACCCCCAGATCATGGGTGATGAAGATGATGCCCATGCCGAATTCATGCACGAGGTCCTTCATCAGATCGATCACCTGCGCCTGGATGGTCACGTCGAGCGCCGTGGTCGGCTCATCGGCGATCAGCAGCTTCGGCTTGGTCGACAACGCCATGGCGATCATTGCCCGCTGGCGCATTCCGCCCGACAATTCGAATGCATATTGCCGGAACCGCTTGCCGGCATCGCTGATCCCCACCCGCTCGAGCATCTCGATCGACAGGTTCTGGCACTCCGACCTGGACATGTCGGTGTGGATCATCAGCTGCTCGACCATCTGGTCACCGATGGTGATGGCCGGGGCAAAGCTGGCCATCGGTTCCTGGAAGATCATCGAGATCGAGCCGCCGCGCACGATCTGCAATTCCCTGCTCGATTTCAGCGACATGATGTCGACCGGGCCGGAATCGAGATGCAGCACGATCCTGGTGTCCTCGCTGTAGACGGCATTGCCGGCATTGAGTTGCATCAACGACTTGGCGGTGACCGACTTGCCGGAGCCGCTCTCGCCCACGAGGCCGAGGATGCTGCCGCGCTGGAGAGACACCGAGAAATCCTCGACCGCGGTCACCCGCCCCTCATCGGTGTCGAATTGCAGGGTCAGGTTCTCGATCTCGATCAGGGGGGTCATTTCTGCAGATCCGCATACGGGTCGGCGGCGTCGCGCAGACCGTCACCGACAAACACGAAGGCCAGCACCAGGGTGATGAAGAACAGCACCGGGATGAAATACCACTGGTAGTTCAAGAGCACGTCGGCATTGGTGACATTCTGCAGCATCACCCCGAGCGAGTTGACCGGATCCTTCAGCCCCAGCCCGATGAAGCTGAGCGCGGTCTCCGACAGCACCATGTACGGAAAGGAAATGACCAGATCGACGATGATGTAGCTGGTGAAGCTCGGCAGCAAATGCCGGCGGATGATGTGGCTGGACGATGCGCCGCACAGCTGCGCCGCCAGCACGTATTCCTGGTTCCTCTCCGACAAGAGGTGGGTTCGCACCCTTCGGGCGAGGGTGGGCCAGCCGATGAATCCGAGAATGATCGATATGAAGAAGAACCGGGTCTCGGCACTCCACTCATCCGGAACAAAGGCGGCAAGCGCCATGAATAGCGGTATGGCCGGCACGGTCCGGATGGCATCGGTAAACATCTGGGCCGAGGAGTCGATGAAACCGCCATAATAGCCCGACACCCCTCCAATGATCAGCGCCAGCACGAAGGCGATGAACACGCCGATGGTACCGACCGCCAGCGAGGTATTGATGGCGTGCAGGGTCCTGGAAAAGATGTCCTTGCCGGCCGAGTCGGTCCCGAAGATGTGGATCATTCCCTCGGAGACACCGAACAGGTGCCGGTCGAATTTCAGGAACGGGATCCGGAACAGCCTGTATTCCGAGCCCTTCGGCAGGAAGGTCACGTAACGGCGCTTGTCGCGGTTCACCTCCGTCACCCACCGGAAATTGGTCTTGATCGACCGGGTCCGCTCATAGGTGTAGATGAAGGGACGCCACGAGCAGCCATTCTCGTCGCAGAATTTCGGTATCTGCGGCGCACCGTTCATGTATTCCTTGTCCCGTCCGGCGATGGTCGGGTTGTACGGCGACAGGAATGGGGCAAAGAGCCCGCACAGTATGAGGAACAGCAGGACATAGGCGGCGATCATCGCTGAACGGATCTTCTTGAACCGGGCCCAGACCAGCTGCCCCTGCGAAGCGGTGAAATAGGCTTCCTTCAGCTTCTGGTCGACATTCGGGTCGGTGCCGGTTTCCGGATGCGAGGTGTCAGTCATCTCTCACTGCCCCAGGATGCTTCGCCGAACCCGCGGGTCGATCAGTGCCAGCAGAATATCGGTCAGGAAATTCAGCGTGACGATGCTCGCGGTCAGCAGAAAGATGATGGCACCGGCCAATTGCTGGTCGTTCGACCTGGCCAGCGCCTCGATCAGCAGCGCCCCGGCTTCGGTCAGGGTCATGATCAAGGCCACGATCGGCAATTCATTGAAGATCCGGTTGAGGTCGAAGCCAAGCGAATTGATGATCGGCCCCAGCGCGTGGCGGGCCGGGTACCGCATGATCAGCCGCCGTCCGGTCACGCCGCGGGCTGCCGCCGCCGTGACGTAGAGCTTGCCGATTTCGTCCGACATCAACGCCCGGACCGTCTGGATGGCAAAGGCCGTTGCCGACCAGCCAAGAACGAAGACCGGCAACCAGGCATGGCTGAGGAAGTCGATGACCCGGTCATAGGACCATGCCGCATCCCTGAATTCCTTCGAGAACAGGCCGGTCAGGCTCTCCCCGAACTGGATGGTGAAAAACAGCATGATCAGCAGGGCCAGGAGGAAGTTCGGCAGTGCCAGGCCGAGATAGCTGACCAGGCGAAGGGTATTGTTCAGGAGCGGGCTGTTGGCCGTAACCGAGATGATCCCCACCGGGACCGCAACGACATAGGCAAGGATCAGCGAGGTGATGCAAATCCCGAGTGAAATCAGGAATTTGTCGCCCAGGAGACTGTTGATGTTGACCCGCAGGATGCAGCTGTCACCGAACTCGCCCCGAAAGGCATCCGCAACCCAGCTGGTCCATCGGACAATGAATGGCCGGTCAAGACCCAGCCGTTGCCGTTCGGCGTCGATATCGGCGGTGGTGATCTGCATGCCCTGGGTGTTCTTGAAGGCCAGGTACCGTTCGGCGCAATCGCCGGGCACCAGTTCCATCAGGCTGAAGACGATCAGCGATACCAGCAGCAACGTGATGAATGCCATGATTGCCCGCACCAGCGCAAACTTGGCAAATTGCAGCATCATCCCCCTCCGGATCAGCCCGCCGGCAGGCGGCCGATTACCAACAGGTTGGTGGGCGGATCACGCCGCCCACCAGAAGTCTAGTCGATTCCCGATTACTCGTCCAAGTACCACTGCGTGGCCCGGTACGGGTAGGTCCGGTAGAACTCGTAGGAATGGGTCTTGAATTCCACGAAATTCTTCAGCGCATTGCGGTGATAGACCGGGCTTGGACCCTGCACGGTTCCGATGAACAGCAGGTTCTCGGCCATGTTCTTCACCAGGCGCTGGCCAAGCATTTCGAACTCGGCGGAGCCGGTTTCGGCTGACTGGAACGCATTGATGTCCTCGATCAGCTGCTTGACATAATCGGGAGGCTCAACGCCGGCCGTGCCGCCGGAATCGACCCACTCGGCCCAGAGCATTCCGGTCCTGATGCCGAAATAGTTCTCGAAGGGCGGGACCCAGAGCTCGTTGTTGCCGAGCACGATCGCCAGCGGCTGGCTCTTGCGCCACAACATCACGTCAAGCTGGTTGGCCGACTGGGCAGAACGATACTCGTCCGGAGTCACTTCCTTGACGGTGGTCTGGACACCGACATCGGTCCAGTACTGACCAACGAGTTCCACGACCTGTCCGGCGATTCCCTGGGTGGCAAACTGCAGGTTCAGCGTGACCTTGTCGCCATTGGGAAGCTCGCGGATGCCGTCGCCATCGGTGTCGACCATGCCGATTTCGTCAAGCAGCGAATTGGCAAGGTCAGGATCATGGTCGGTGTAGTAGGTCTCCCATGCTTCATCGATGAAACTCGGCCTGGGCGAAAATCCGATATACTGCCGAGGCGCACCAAGTCCGAAGAACACCACCTCGTTCAGCTCATCCCGGTTGATGGCAACCGACATCGCCTGCCGGAACTTCAGATCGCCAAAGACCTCGCGCTTGCCGAGATCCTCCGATGTGACATTGAATGCCAGGGTCGGAACGGTGATTTCCGGCCTGAGGTCGATCGTGTAGTCACCGGCTTCCTGGTTCTCGAGCAGCATCGGTGCCGAGGGAAGTTGCAGCGACTGCGACTTGTAGTCCACTTCCGCCGTGACCAGCTTCAGTATGCGGACCTCGTTGTCGTTGATGTACACCTCATCCTGTTCGCTGATATAGGGAAGCTGATTGCCCTGGGTATCGACGATGTGGAAATACGGGTTGGCGACCAAATGGCGTCCTTCCGTGGTGTCGGTGATATAGATGTGCGATTCCAGTGTCGGAATGACATCTGCCGGCAGGTTGGCAACCATCTCCGGGCTGTTCAGCAGCGGCGATGGCGTGTCTGTCCAGTCCGAATTGCCGAAATATGCGGCAATGACTGCCAGCCCGTTCTCGAAGCCGGCCTCCTGGGCAAGCTTGTCGGCATCCGGGTTGATATCCGGATGAAACTGGCCAAGGAAATGCTTCGGCTGGAAGCCCTGGGCAAACGAGGTCGCGAAGTGCGCCAGCAGGCCCGGCTTCGGAGCCGGCAGGTGAAACCTGACGGTCTGCGGGTCGATGACTTCGACATCCATTCTTTCGCCGGCAACAAGGACATAATCCTTTGGCTTCGGAATGACCTTCGAATCCAGCGACAGATTGTCATACCAGAATTTCACGTCATCGGCGGTGAAGGGGGCGCCATCCGACCATTTGTGTCCCTTGCGCAGGAAGAAGGTCAGCTGCGTGAAATCCTCGTTCCATTCCCAGCCCCTGGCCACGTTCGGGACAATGGTCTGGAGGTCGTCAAGGTAGCGCACCAGATTGACGTGACGAACCGACAGGAAGTCCGATGTCCCGGCTTCGGTCGCGTTCGAGAGCACGTCAAGCGTGCCGCCATAGGTTCCGATGGCATGATAGGGCGCATAGACCAGCGGTTCTTCAGGAATCCGGTCGGCGAGCGGTGGCAGCTCGGGGTTGCCCCTGATTCTTGCATTCAGCGCCGCACTGTCCGGATTGGCCGAAAACGACATCTTGCAATTGGCAAGAGATTCGAACTCGGAAAGTTCATATTGTTGAGGGAACGCTCCGGCAGGAACGCCCATCGGGTCATCGATCGTCACGGCCGGGCAGTTTGCCATGGCCATGCCGGCCGAGGAAACTGCAACCGCAACAGTCAGGCACAATCGTTTTATCATCACAATTCCTTTCCTCGCCGGTTCAACCAGTTGAACCGGACGATATGGTAGTAGGTTCGGGTCTCCCCGGGCACTGAATTGCCGTCAAACATGCCGACAAGTCAAGCCTCCGACCCAATTTTGCGGCCATAATGCTGAGAAACCGCCCCCTTCCGCCGACCCGGTCACGGCCAGGACCGGGGCAGATTCTCCAGCATGCACCACCGCGCATGCCCGGTGCTGCCGGGCACGAATGAGGGGGAGAGCCTGGCCGGATTGTCACGGCGGCGTCCCTCCATGGCAATGCCTCGCGACGGCCTTCGGTTGATCGCCGATGATGCCTCATATGCCGATCTGGCGATCCCTGGCTGTTACCGGCCACCTGCCATGGGCCCTCCCATCCCTGACAACCCACGCATATGGGTGCAGCGCCGATGTCGGGCAGACATGACCGGGAATCGCCAGCTCGACATCCCCCGGCCGGTAGCTGGCGGCGCTGGCCGTCTCGATCACCAGGTGTTCCTCGTTCTGCAACACTGCCCTGGCATCCGGAATGCCGGGAAATCGCAAGCGCCGGCCGGCCGGCGGATCGGACGCGCAGGCCTTGTGACCGAGATCGAAGGTGACCCGGCCCGGCGACGGCCGGCTGACAACCCGGGTCAGGATCAACGCTGCCGGCACGAATTGCAGGTCGGGAAATTCCCGCTGGTAGCCATCATCATGCAGGACCGATGTGCCCGGGCACACTTCCAGTGCCGGATCATCCATGCCGGCATACAGGGCAAATGTGCCGGTTCCTCCGGCAGTGATTGCCGGCACCTCGAGCGACGCGCCCTCGAGATCGGCCCTGAATTCCTGTACCGCCCTCCAGCATTCATCGACGGCCGCCTTCCGCTCATCAATCCGGGTCTGATGGTTCTGGCCGTCATAGGCATGCAGCCCGGCCGGCCGGAGATTGCCTGACCGGTCGATCTGCCGGTAGAGATCGCGGGCTTCAGGGCCTGGCGCCAGGCCGGTCCGTCCAAGGCCGGTATCGATGTCCAGAAACACGTCAATCCCGGTGCCGGCTGCCGCCATTGCCTCGTTGAGTGCCCTGACCGGCTCGGGGTGATCTGCGGCAACGGCAAACCTCACCTCGGGGTATCGCTGCCGGAACCGGACCGCCCGACCGATATTCGGCCCGACCATGTTGTAGGCCAGGAACACGTCCCGGGCACCGCCCACCGCCAGCATCTCCGCTTCGGCGAATGTCGCGCATTTGTGCTTGAGGACTCCCATGGCGACTTTCATCCGGACAATGTCGAGCATCTTGTGGGTCTTGCAGTGCGGTCGCAGACGCCGGGGTTGGCCGGCCAGCGCCATCATGCGGGCGATGTTCCCGCACACGATCTCCTCGAACACCACCAGGGCAGGCGAGAGAATGTCATCCGGGTTGTCGATTGCGTAGGGTGTGTCCATGGTGACTGTCAGGGGCCTCGGTCGAGCCCGGGCACCGTGCATCGATTCCGGGCCGGCCTGCCATGCGCCGGGCGCCGATCACGCGGCCAGACGGCACGGCCTGGCACCATGGCGGACGAGGCCTTCATCATGCCCTCCCCTGTTCGGTGCAATTTCGCACCCGCTCCATTGCTGCCTCGACATAGTCCGGCGAGGTGTCATACCCGACATAGCGCCGCCCTGACCGGACAGCCGCCACTGCCGCCGAGCCCGAGCCCATGAACGGGTCCAGCACCAGGTCGTCGGAAAACGTGTAGAGTTCGATCAACCGTCTCGGCAATTCGACGGGAAACGGCGCCGGATGCTTCACCCGCCTGGCCGATTCGGCAGGAAACCTCCAGATGCTCCTGGTGGACTCCAGGAAGTCATCCCTGGATATCGTGGCATCCCCGTTCCTTGACGGACGGTCGAACCTGTCCTTGGAAAACACGAGTATGTATTCATGGGCGTCACGGAGAACGGGGTTTGACGGGCTTCTCCAGCTTCCCCAGGCACAGGATGATCCGGAACTTGCCGACTTGTCCCAGATGATCTCGCCCCTCATCAGGAAACCGATGTCGTTCATCTGGCCGGAGATCTTCGCATTGAGGGGGATATAGGGCTTGCGTCCGATATTGGCGATGTTGATGCACGCCCGTCCGCCCGGCACCAGCACCCTGAAGACCTCCTCCCATACCGACCGGAGCAACTGCAGATACTCGTCCTGGCCCAGATCATTGTCATAATCCTTGCCGACATTGTACGGGGGTGAGGTGACCATGAGATGCACGCTGTTGGTCGCAAGCTCATGCATGTCGGCACTCGAGTGATTGTGAATGACATTGATGCTCTCGGCGCTGCTTTCCGCCGCCTCCCCGAGCGTGTCGGGCCGGGTCCCGTCGGCATACATCTTCCGCTTGTAGAAACCGCTCGAATCATGCCCCGCCCGGGCGGACGTGCCGAAGGTCTGCATTTCGGTCCTGCTCATGGATAGGCTTGCCCTGTCGCTCGTCTGCTTCGCCGGCACGCCGGAATCGCCGGTCGTGGTTGCCATGGCCCGGAACGTCATGACCCGGCCCTTGCTGAACCGTAGCATTCCCGGCCGGATTGCCAAGACGTCCGGAACAACGCCCGTCCGGGCCTTGTCCGCCATGCCGGCATTCCGCTCCTCCGAATACGAGACAATCCGGCCGAATTCACCTTGATGCGGTCGTCTTGCCTGGAGACGCCGGAATCCCGCATGGACCGTGACTCGGCCTCGCTGGCCATCAAGGACGTCGCCGATCCGGCGAGTGCCGGCATCTTCGATCAGGGCGATCCGCGGCGCTCCCCTTGACGGGCCCTGCCACCATGGCCTCCATCCGGCAGTCCAGGCGCGCCACAGGCGGCGATGACACGGTTTCGAGTTCGGCATCATGGATCAGAATGTGCCACTCTATGCGAATTTGAACGAAAATCGGTTAAAACGCATCACCAACTCCGGGATCCGGTGTTGCTTGTGTTGGCAAATGCGTGCAATAGCGTGGCATGGTCGAAGAAAACGCTCAAAACGACGACACGACCCACCGGGCAGTTGAAATCCTTGAACTCCTGCACAGGCTGGGTGGGTCGGCTCGGACCACGGATTTGGCCGACGCCCTGGGCGTGTCCAGGGAAACCGTCCGCAGGACCGTCAAGAAGCTGTCGAAAAAGAAGGTGGTGGCGCGGGTCCATGGCGGGGTGTTCTTGACCGGGGACGTCGCCGTCCCGGGCTTTTTCCGGCGCATCGGCGAACAGCCGCGGGAGAAGAAACGGATCGCCAGGGCCGCGGCATCGCTGATCGGCGATGGCAGTTCGCTGTTCCTTGATGTCGGGTCGACCGCGAATTTCGTGGCCGATGCCCTGACCGACCGGTCGGGGCTGCATGTCGTGACCAACTCGGTCAATGTCGCCAAGTCGCTGATGCAGCACAATGGCAATCGCGTCCATTTTGCCGGCGGCGAGCTGCATATGAACAAGTGCGGGACTTTCGGGCGGGAGACCCTCGAATTCATCGACCGGTTCTATTTCGACATTGCCATTCTTGGCGCCGATGCCTTCGATATCGAACACGGCTTCCTGTTGCGGGATCCCGACGAGGCGGAAATTGCCAACCGGGTTGTCCGCAGGAGCCGCAAGACCATGTTCGTGGTGGACCAGACGAAGTTTTCCCAGACCGCGCCCATGATTTCCGGCGGCCCCGGAAGCATCGATGTCCTGATCACGGATACCGCCCTGCCGCCTGTCATTTCCGACGCGCTGGCGCGCTGGGGGGCAGAGGTGATCGTGGCGCCTGACGGCAAATCCGCCGAACATGCGGGCAGCAAGGCATTGCTCGCCGAGGCCTGAGGCCTCAACAGCTCGCAGCAACAGGCATGGCAACGATCGTCTTTACAGTCAACCTGGCCGGCGCGGTCATGCTGCTGTTGTTCGGGGTGCATGTCGTCCGCAGCGGGATCGAGCGGCTGGCCGGGTCATCATTTCAGCAGCTTGCCCACCGGAACCGCAAGAATCTTGTCCTGGCTGCCGGCATCGGCACCCTGCTGGCGATCGCGTTGCAGAGCTCCACGGCCGCGGCCCTCCTGACGGCGGTGTTCGTTCATGCCGGCTATATCGGGCTGGCCAGCGGCATTGCCATGGTCCTTGGCGCCGATTTCGGCTCCGCACTTGTTGTCCAGGTGTTGTCATTCCAGCTTGACTGGCTCATCCCCGTGCTCCTGGCCATCGGCGGCTGGTGCTATCTCGGAGACAACTCTCCACGCCGAAAACATGCCGGATGGGCCATCGTCGGCATCGCGCTCATCCTCATTTCCCTTCGGCTGATCGGCGAGGCGGCAGAGCCGGTTCGCCAGGCCAGCTTCATGCCGGCGCTCGCCTCCTACCTGGAGACCGATTTCATCACCGCCTTCCTCGCCGGCGCGGTCATTGCATTCGTCATGCATTCGAGCGTCGCTGCAATCCTCCTGTTCGTCACATTCGTCAATGTCGGCGTTCTGCCGGTGGCGGCCGGCATCTCGCTGGTCCTGGGGGCCAATACCGGCGGTGCGCTGATTGCCGTCTGGTTGTCTCGCCGGATGGATGTGCCGGTGCGGCGGGTTCCGCTGTGCAACCTGATCCTGAGAGGCACGGCGGCAATGGCCGCGCTTCCGGCGGTCCACCTTCTGCCGGCCCTGTCGTTTCTCGGAACGGGCGAGTCCGGACAGGCTCTTGTCCATGTCCATCTTCTCTTCAATGCTGCGCTGGTGGTCGTTTTCCTTCCCGTTGTCGGATTCATGGAAGGATCGCTGTCGAAAGCACTGGCGAGGATGCTCCCCGAAGAGGCTGGACACCGGAATTACTCGGCCCTGCAGAGCGGGCGCGGGCTCGAGGAAGAATCATCCGACTCGCCCAAGACGGCATTGCGGACACTGACCCGGGAGGTTCTCCATCTGGGCCACCAGGTGGAGACCATCGTCAGCCCGGCGATGGACATCTACCGGGGCGTTGATGCCGAACAGGTTGGCGAGTTGCGCAGGCTGGACCGGGAAGTTGGCGATGCCCTCGTCGATATCCGTCGGTTTGCCGCATCATTGCAAAGATCATGCTCGAAGAAGGAGGACATCCGCCGGGCACGTGAACTGGCTGACTTGTCTTTCAACTTCCGGTCCACGAGCGACATTGTCGTCAACAGGGTGCTGGAACTGGCCGAACACAAGAACCGCCTCAAGGTGGAGTTTTCCGACAAGGGCTGGGACGAGCTTGTCGATATCCATGGAAGGGTGCTGGCAAACCTGTCGCTGACCCTGGATCTTCTCCTGTCGGATGACGTCGAATGCGCACGACAACTGGTGATCGAAAAGGCATCGCTGAATTCCCGGGAAAGAAAGAGCCGCAAGCGGCATCAGAAGCGGCTGCGTGATGGCGAGGAAGTCAGCTTCGAAAGCAGCGACATCCATCTTGACACGCTCAGCGCCTTCAAGGACATGAACTCGCGGATCTCGGCCTTCGCCTACTCGGTGCTCGATCGCAACGGGATGCTGCTTGAATCAAGGCTGATCGACCACCTCGATGACGGTCAACCGGCCTGAGCCCCCTGCGGCGCACGACCAGCACCCACACAGATCAACCCGCGGCCTGTCCAATGGATTTTGAAGGCAAGACAGTGGATTCAGTCTGCGAGCGTTCGCCTCGCAGGCATAAGGCGGCCAGGGAAGGATCGTCTCCGGCGACTCGAAGTGCGATCTTGCGCAATTGAGCAGAAAAAGTGGCGTTGATGTCCGATTCCTGTGACGCTTGAACAGGTTCAGATGCTGAAATCCTGGTCAAGACAGCCTTTTGAACTTCGAGAAGTTGGTCCAGCGCTTCCGCATTGGCAGCAGATTGAGCCTTGAGGTTGTTCAATTCGTTGGACACGCCGGTCAGAATCTCGGCCCAGGCTGGCAGAGTTTCACGAACTTTCTCGGTTGGCTGCTCAGGAGGGCGTGCAGTCGTCGACGGCGGCCCGATCGTTACACGATCGTCGGAACGCATGAATTCGCGTTTGATTGCATCAAATGCAGTCTGGGTCTTTGGGCAAATCCATTTCAGGACATCAGGGTTTCACCGTCGCCCGGGTATCCGCTTGGCACGCTCACGGTCACTGGCGGCTATTCGAATATAGTAGTTACGCTCATCTTCGGTGACTTCCGCACCCAGTCGGCTATTGTTGCTATCCATGAAACCGCTCCTGCGAGAACTTCCCGTCATGCTGCCCCTATGGTGTTTGCAGGTCTGCGTCGGACGCGGTCCTGAAGTCACGCATCGGCAGGCCTGCCTTCTCCGAGCCGGGCATTTGGCGCCATTTGCGGATGGCATCGAACGTGTCGCCATCGGCGTGAATCAGCCGGAGTCCTGACGGGCGCTGACTGCTTTCCTTGCGGGCGTTGATCTTGCCGGCGTGGATCCGGTTGTACAGGGTCGGCCTGCAGACGCCGGTCCTTTCGGTCATTTCATCCATGGTCCACTCGTCCGGACGGCGCCCCGCAGGCAAGAACCGGCCCCGCTTCCTGGCGGGATTGCCGGCCCCCGTCCGGCTCACGAGTCTGGTCACCATGCCGCCGTTGAACAGGCTCTTCCTGGGTGGCTGCAGGCCTTCGGCGTTCAGGGTCTCGGCAATGTCGGCGTGGTTGCGGCCTTCCTCCTTCAGGGTGCGGACGCGGGTGCACGGCCCGGCGTAGTAACTCGGCCGGCTGATCTGCCGTACCGGACGGCGGATCCCGGCCCGTGTCCGGTCACCGCCGTGCCAGAGAATTTCGATCTCGACGCGTCCGGTTTCATCGATGATGGTCGCGCTCACCCGGCTGATCATCAGGCGCAGGAGTTCCGCCTTCTCCGGCGTGCTCAGGCAGCCGCCATCCCACAGCTCCGCCATCCCGGACGCCGAACGGCGGATCAAATCCTGCTCTTCCGGGGTGAGCCGGGTCGGCACCTCGTGGCAATACCGGTCGCAGGCATCGCCCAGTCGCCTGCATTCGGCCATGGAGGTCTCCCACTCATCCTCCAGCGTCTGCGCCACCAGGCGGTTGTCGCAATCCACCGAACGCCAGGCCCGCTCAGCATGCCGCCGCCGAGGCTGCGCACCGGCCACCTGTTATCGGCCAGCTGCCGCTGGTTCGGCTCGAACTCCTCCCGGCTGATGCAGCCGGGATGAGAATCCCCGACGAGATGTCGCCAACGCTCCTCGAGCGGCAGGGTGCTGACCTTGCCCCTGGCGCGACCCCAGGCAAAGGCACCGGCATGGACCGGGCTGGTCGGCATGTCGCAGAGCGAGGCGCTGCCAGGCTCCGGCCATTCCGGCATCCGGCGCCGCGGGCCACGCGCCCGCCGCACCGGAAAGCCCTGCCCGTCGGCCGCCATCATGCGCAGGGCCATGGACAGGCTGCCATGCTGCCTGAACATCGCGAAGATGCCGTCGATCCGGGCCCTGACGCCGACATCCGGATCCTTCACCATGCGACCCTGTTCGTCCTGCACGTAGCCGCGTGACGGCAGCACCGCCAGCTCCCCGCGCGCCGCCCTGGCCTCCCGGCCGGCATGCATGCGATGGTGCAGGGTGTGGAGTTCGGCTTCGCTCACGGTTCCCCTGATCCCTTATGTCGTGCAGTTCGTTATGTCGGGCAGCATGCGCAAATCCCTGTCAGCACCGGACTTGTCCCGAAACTGCCCGACATAATACTCATTGTCCTGTTTGTCTGGCATGACGTCATCTCCACGTATTCTGGAGATGAACCATGTTCGAAATTCTTTACAAGGACCCTGCCACCATTGCGAAATACCGACATGCGCCCCTGCTGGAGGAACGCGAGCGGTATTTGCGTGCCGTGATTGCCTGGGGAGCGGTTGGCGACGTCGCACGTCGGGTTGCTCGCACCCAGCTTGTTCTCATGGAGTTGCTGAACCTGCCGGATGCGGACGTTCCGGTCCGACTGGCGACAGTGGAGGCGGATGTTCAGGAGTGGTGCCGGAAAGTTCCCGCGGTTTCTGCCGCGAATTTTCGGCGCTACGCCTTTCGCTGGCTGCGTTTCCTCGGCTGGCTGGAAGAACCGGTTCGAAACGCCCACCCGAACGCCCGGCAGGTGGAGGCCTTCGCGGCCTGGATGCGGGACGGCCGGGGACTGTCTGAAGCGACCGTCAGCAACTGCCGTTACCAGAGTGACCGTCTCCTTGGCTGGGCAGCAGGCCGGAACCTGGTGCTCGCCGACATGACGCTCGGTGACGTTGACGAGTACATTGCAACCCGGGTTGCCGGCGGAGGCTTGCGCCGAACTTCCGCGTGCGCCCTGGCCGAGTGTCTGCGGAGCTTTTTCCGCTTTGCCGAAGCGCGGAACTGGTGCCGGCCGGGCATCGCCGCCGGCATCATGCCGCCACTGTCCTATCCCGACCGGCCTGTTCCCAAGGGGTTCGATCGGGACGAGGTCGAGAAGCTGCTGGCGACGACGGAAGGCACGAGCCCGGCAGACTGCCGCGACCGTGCGGTGCTGATGATCCTTGCAACCTGCGGGCTGAGGGCCGGCGAGGTTGGTGCCCTGCGCCTCGAGGACATCGACTGGGAGCGGGACATGCTGCGCGTGTTCCGTCCCAAGACCGGCAGGACCGACTTGTTCCCGCTGACCCCGTCCGTCGGCAATGCGTTGATGGACTATCTTCTCAAGGTGCGTCCGGATGCGGGACGGGAGCGGGCGTTGTTCCTGACCCTGCCGAGCCCGTTTAGGCCACTGAAGGGCGGCACGATCGCGATGATCGTCCGCAGCCGGGCGCGCCGCCTTGGCATCTCGGGCAAGCGCCTGGGCGCCCATGCACTTCGTCATGCGGCGGCACAGCGCCTGGTCGAGGAGGGGTTCGGACTGAAGACCGTCGGCGATTTCCTTGGCCATACCAGCCCGAACGCGACAGCCACGTATGCGAAGATCGATCTCGCCTCGCTTCGCCCGGTCGCCGACATCCGCCTGAAGGAGCTTCTCGATGACACTGCGTGAATCCGTCGAGCGCTATGTTGCGTGGCGGCGCAACCACGGTGCGAAGTTCCGCTCGAGCGCACAAACGCTCGATGCGTTCTGTCGTCAGGTCGGAGGGGACAGGGAGTGTGATGCGGTGAGTGAGGATGAAGTCCGTTGCTTCCTTGCCGGCAAGGGGGTGCTCACGGGAACCCGTGCCGTCAAATACGGAACACTTGCCGGGTTCTACAACTTCGCACTGAGCCGGGGACTTGTGAGCCGCATTCCCATGCCGCCGCGAGAGACGGAACCGCGACCGCCCAGGGCTGCGCCGCCCTTCATCTTCACCCATGATGAACTGCGCCGTCTCTTCAAGGCGGCAGGCAGTGGCCGCAGGCGTTGCCCCAAGCTCGATGCCGAGACTTTCCGGACATTCCTGCTCATCCTCTACGGCGCCGGGTTGCGATCCGGCGAAGCGCGGCGGCTGACCCTGGCGGAGGTGGACCTGGATTCCGCGGTGCTCGCGGTGAACGATACGAAGTTCTACAAGAGCCGGCTCGTGCCAATCGGCGCCGACCTCGTCGACCAGCTTGGCCAATACGCCGCCATCCGGGCACAACGCCCCCTCCGAGAGGGGATGGCATCGACCTTCCTTGCCTGCCGCAACGGGTCGCCGCTGAGCAAGGCCATCACCGGTCATGCCTTCCAGGCGACACTTCGGGTGGCCGGAATCGGCAAGAGCAAACCCGGATGCCGGGCGCCGTGCCTGCATTCGCTGCGTCACAGCTTTGCCACCAACCGCCTGGCTTCCTGGCATCGCGAGAGGGCCGACGTTCAACGGATGCTGCCGGCACTTTCGAGCTTCCTCGGGCACAGCAGCCTGGCTGCGACGCAGGTCTACATCTCGATGACCCCCGAATTGCTCGACGAGGCCGCTCGCCGGTTCGAGCGCTACGTTGCGCACAGCCGTAGCCCGGATGTCGGGCAGCAGCAGAAAGGGGGCAAAGACCGTGACTGAACGCAACTCTGCACTTGGCACATGGATCAAGCGTTTCCTCATGGAGTATCTGCCGACCGAGCGCAATCTGGCCGTCAATACCCTGAAGAGCTATCGTGACTGCCTGACGCTGCTGCTGCCCTTCGTGGCCAGGCGCTGCGGCAAGCCGGTGGAACGCCTCAAGATCGAAGATCTGTCCGCCGACCGGGTGACAGCCTTTCTCGGCCACCTGGAACGGGAACGGGGCTGCTCGGTGCCGACTCGCAACCAGCGCCTTGCGGCAATCCGGTCCTTCGCCCGTTATGTCGCAGTGCGCGACGCCACTCTCGTCGAATGGGCTGGCAGCATTCGCGCGATTCCACTCAAGAAAACGGTGCGGTCCCGGATCACCTGGCCGTCGGCGGAAACCATGAACGCCATGATCGCGGGGCCGGACAGGCGAACCGTTGCCGGTCGGGTCGAGCATGCCTGCCTGCTGTTTCTCTACAACACCGGGGCAAGAGCCTCCGAGGTGACGGGACTGCAGGTGGAGGATCTTCATCTGCCGGACCGCACCGGCGAAAACGCGCGTGCAACGATCCATGGCAAGGGAGGAAAAGTCCGCATCACGCCGATCTGGACGAGCACCGCCAAGGCCCTCGCCGCTCTCTCCAGGGACCGCCCGCCCGGTTGCAGGAGCGTCTTCTGGAGCCGGCATCGCAAACCCTACACCCGGCACGGCATCATCGAACTCGTGGAGCGTGCTGCGGCCCGTGTGCCGGAACTCGAGGGTCAGAAGATCACGCCGCATGTATTGCGGCACGGCTGCGCCTGTCACCTGCTTCGCTCCGGCGTCGATATCAACACAATTCGCGCTTGGCTCGGTCACGTGTCGCTCGCAACCACCAACGTCTATGCCGAAATTGATCTCGAGGCGAAGGAAGAAGCGATGAAGTCCACCTGCCCCGGCGATGCCGGAGAGGAACCGCGATGGAAGGCAAGAGCCGGCCTTCTCGAACAGTTGAAGGCAATCTGAAGGACAAACATTATGTCGGGCAGTTTCGGGACAAGTCCGGTGCTGACAGGGATTTGCGCATGCTGCCCGACATAACGAACTGCACGACATAAGGGGTCTTATGTCGGGTCCAACATAAGATCCCCGGCAGGAAACGGTCGTCGGGGCGTTTCAGGCCATGCAATGACCCGGTGTCGGCATCGGCGTATCAGCCCGGCCGCGGAAATCCGGCAGACCTCCCCATTCGGCCAGGTTTCGCGCCAGGCGCGACACCTCGCTGACGATGACGATTCCCACCTCGCCGAGAACGATGTCCGCGACCAGGCCGCTGAAGCCGGAACGGGTGCCGGCCTCGCGGGCCGAGCAGCCGAGATCGTCATCCACGACCCTGATGTTCACATCCGCCCGGCCCGGGAGGCGGGCGCGGGCCGTCAGCCCGTGTTGCATCCGCGTCGACTCGCGGTGGCGTTCAACCTGGCCCGGAGCCGGCTGCCGGACATGAACGACCGCCTTCCGGCGCGTGTGACACGTGCCCACCCGGCGTCGGGGCCGGCGGGCATTCTCCTCGAGAGAAGCTGTCACTGTCCTGATCCTGCTGCTGAAGACGGGACAGGATCATCTGCGCCGATCCCGGCTCCAGCCGCTGGCGATGTTGCTCCGGCAGGTTCTTCGGAATGTCCTGTCCGCTCATCCTGCCCGTGGTGGCTCCACCACCTCCCCGATCCTGCCGGGGATCGGGAATTCGGTCTGACGGGGGCAATTGTCCCTGCAAGGGCTTCATGGGTATCCTGTTTATTGTTTCGAGGAGCTGTACAAGGTCTCGAAGCACGTCATCAAGGTGGACAGGTTCCACGACCGGAGCGAGCGGGGCGTCCGCCAGGAACTCCACGCCCGTTTCGACCTCATCGCCATGACGCGCCTGTTCCCGGGCCGGGGCGACGGCCTGCCCGGCGAGGCGCACGAAGGCGACCTGCCGAAGATGGACGAGCCTCGCCAACGCGCTGGCCATGCTCGCCGGCAGCCTCGAGGAGATGATCCTGGCGCAGGCTGCGGCGCTGGCCGACACCGTGAGCCGGGTGGCGCAGGGAATCCTCAAGGTGCGCAGCCGACTCCGGCCGGGACGGTCGTATCCCGGGAAATCGATGAAGCCGGCCAGCAAGTGGAACCGAAGGGGCAAGGCCGCAGCCTGAAGCCCGAAAACCCCGAACGGGCAGGCGCCGCCTGCAACGCACAGGCGCGACTCCTCAAGGAAATGCTGCCGAATCGTCAAGGAAATGCCATTGGGGGGCCGCACCCCGCTGGCACCATCATGGACAGGCCAAGGAGGTCTTCGTGTATCCACTTCATGCCGATGCCAGGCAGATGCTGTGCGCGGGCACCGCCCCCCATGCCATGAATGGCAGCGAAGATGCGCCGCTGCCGGATGCCGAACTCCTGGGCTCCCTGCATGACCATCTTGCCGGCATGGAGGATTTCCGCCGGGCAAGAGGGCAGCGCTACTCCCTTGCCTTCCACTTCACCATCATGATCGCCGCCCGGCCGTGCGGCTGTCGCGGCCATGCCGCCCTTGCCGAATTCGCCTCCCGTCTCGACCAGGAGCAGCTGGCCGCCATCGGCGCCTTCCGCAGCCCGTCACGGGGCTGCTGCATCACGCCGGTGGTCACCTCCTTCCTGAACATCCTGCGCGAGATGCCGCCTGATACGCTTGATGCGGTGTTCAGGGATCGGGCCGCCTCACGCAATGACGGTGATGCCGCCCTGGCACTTGATGGCAAGACCATCCGCGGCGCCTCCCGGCAACTGGAGGGGGATGCGAAGGTCATCATCGTGGCCGCCGTCGAACACGGCACCGGCCTGGTGGTCGGACAGGTCCGGGTTGCCGAAGGCACGAACGGGATCCCGGCCCTGCGTGATCTCGCGGCGCAGCTCGGCAAGCGGGTCTTCACTGCCGATGCCATGCATGGCCGGCACGAGACCGCGGCGGCCCTTGTGGATGCCGACGGCGACTACGTGCTGACTGCGGTGAAGGGCAACCAGCAGGGAATGCATGAGCAACTCGGTCGGTTCGGTGGCCGGGACGGCGGCAGGATGCATGCGGAAGAGGCGGGCAAGCAGCATGGCCGCACCTGCCAGCGCCACTGCACGGTGGTCGATATCTCCGGCCCGGAATGGAACAGCTTCTGCCGCCTGCATGGCCGGCGCCAGGCCTTCCGCATCATCCGCTATCGTGAAGTGGTGGGGACCGGCAAGACCGGCATCGAGACCGCCCTCGGTCTGACCTCGCTCGGGCCCGAGGTGGCCGGCGCCCGGGAGATTGCCGGCCATGTCCGCTCGCATCGGCAAATCGAGGACAGGCTGCATCACGTACGTGATGCAGCCCATGACGAGGATCGCGGCAGGGCCATGTCGGCAATGTCCCCGAGAACCTGGCGGCCATCTCCGACATGGCGATCTCGCTGATCAGGCTCGATGGCCGCTTCGAGTACGTACCGCCGGCAAACCGGCACTTCGCCGCCAGGCCCCTGGAGGCGGCGGGCGCCGTCATGACCTGACGATTGCGCCTGGCCGGGGCCACCCGGCTCGTTCACCCGACATCGCTTCTCATGATCAGGCCCCGCGGCAGGGCCATGTCCGGGAACGTCTTCGGCACCGGACCCGGGCGGACATTGTCCGCAAATCACCCGACACGACAGCCGGATGACGACCGGATTACGGACTCAGGGGCTGGATTTGGTCATGGCTTCCGACTATTGAATGGGCTTGGGCAACGAGCTCCGGATAAAGTGGTAATGCCAATCTCATGCATTCTGGGCGTAGCATATGCGTTGTGACTTGTCCGCCGACAAGAATTTGAGGTGGTCCCGCAGTTTCACGTGCCTTCATTCCAGGCGATGGAGTCCAGGAGGCTCCTTGACCTGCGTGCTCAAAGTCGTGGATTGAGTGCAATGGCAATTTTCTGAATTGCAGTCTTGAAACCCGTCTTCTCTGATCAGCCGAAGGACGCCCGACTCCGACTACCCATCGCACGATTGCGTCGGGCACAAGCAGGTTGCGCTCATCCTGGCTGAGTTCGCTCTTGGAGAATGTTGCCAATTCCCCTGGCAGGGATGAAGGTGATTTGACGTTCACCAAGCGGACCGTGAACTCTCCTTCCCCGATATCTTCGACATGCCCTTCCCGGTCTGAACTTGGGCTGAATCTCCTGGTGTCGGGCAGGTCCGTCATGAAGATCCTCGTTTCTCTGCCGGCGCACAGGCATCTGCGGCCGGTGCGCCCTGTCGGATAGGCCGGTCACGCTTCGCATCTGAACCCGGCATGCCCTCCGATGATTCTCATCCGCGATGTTGCTGGCCAGGGTTTGGCCACGATCATCCGTTGTCGAAGCCGAATCCCATCTGGCGGGCGGCTTTTCGGAACGATTGTTCCGACGCGGTGTCGACGATGATCCGGTTCTTGCCGGCACTTGAGCTGAACTTCGCGATCTTCCTGTCGGCAAGCAGCTTCCTGGCCGTCTCCTCGCTGTCGCATTCAAACAGGACTCCCGTGCCGGCAGGTCGGATTGCCCGTGCGTTCGACTCGATACTTGCCAGGAATCCCTCGACGCGCTCCGGTAGCGGTTGCTCATCCCGGGCGGACAGGAATTCCCTGACGGCCCCGATGTTCAGGCCGGTCTCGAACGACTTCAGGATCCTCTCCGTGCTGATGCGCCACACGGTATCCGGCTCTTCCTCGTCTGCAAAGCAGCGCAGAAGAGCCCGTTCTTCATGATCCAGGCGGCCGTGCCGGACTACGATCCGCAGATCCGGAAACACCGAAAGGGGAGTCGATGTCTCGGGGGTGTCGGGTTTATATTCGTCTGTGAGGCCGAGACAGTAGGCACCAAGCGCGGTCAGGCGGAAATATTTCAGCCCATCATAACGACTCAGGAAACTGCCTTCGAAGTATCCCGTCGATTCCCAGGGCTTCGGTCGCGCGCCGCCCGGCGGGACAAATGCGACATCGATCATCCCCAGCGTCGCAGCATACTCGAACAGCACGCATAGCAGGTACCTGTCCTGCAACACACTCCAGATCAAGCTGAATTCGTACTCCAAGGCCCCGTATTGAGGGTTATTGACGTAGAGCGTCCACGGTGATCTCGTCACCTCGAAGCCGAGACCCGTGGCAACCATGAACTTGGCAAGGTCGTCAACCGCGACAGCCCCCCGGAGAGGACATTGAACAAGCGCATCCTGGATGGCCTGGCGACGCGGCTCGGTCGCTGTCATGGCTGCCTTTCCCCGCCCGCGTGTCTGTCCCTTGATCGACTCTATTCTCGAGAACTCGTCCATGATCCTGGATGAAAGCCAGCGTTTCCAGATCTGCTTGAGCGTCTCGTGCGGTGGCGTCGACAATGCCTTGCGTCCGGCCGGTGTGAGCTCGAGCCGGGATCCATCCTGCCGTGCGAGCCGTCCGGCCTGGACCAGAATCGGCCAGGCGAAGGCCTGGATCGGGCCGGTTTCGGCTTCCCATTTGGTCGACATGTAGAAGTCACCGCCATCGAGCACCTCCGCAATCCGCCTCATGGTCGCCGCCGATGGGCGTTGCGTTGAGGCGCTGACCGAAATCCTGCCTTCATCGATCAGGGTCAGCACAGCAAGCAGGTTTGCCCTTGCCACCGCCTCCATGTTGCATCGCTCGATCGGAGCGGCAGGATTGGTGACCACCTTTACGACTTTGCCCGAGGCGTAATCATACCCGTAGGATTCCAGCTTCACGGTCGAAGGAATTTCGGTCGCAAATGGCAGTTCTGCCGGTTTTGGCGCCGGAACGAAGCCTTGCAGCAACCGCTGGAGATCACCGGGGACCCATGCCTGCCGTTCGTATCGTTCACCCATATGCAGGAACAGTTCGAGCCTGGTCACCGTTCTTCGGCTACTGTACCACGGTTCGGTGTTCTTGCGGAACGGCGCCTTGCCGTGCTTGGCGACAAATTTCCCGACATCAAGATATCCCAGTGGATCGTGAACGGCTTCCTGCACGACTAGCTTCTCGTGTTTTGAAAGACTCCCCCATACGCCCTGTACGTTGTCCAGAAAGATGTTGGCGATTGCATCGACGATCTCGCCCTTGCGGGTGGGCCTCGATCCTCTCCTGGCTACAAGCACATCGTAGATGGCTTTCAACTTGTCGACATTATTCATCTCAAGCGCGTCAAGCAGTGTCTCAGGTTGCACGTCGAACTCCCGTCAGGTTTCCTCGCTGCCAGGACCATGGGGCGGCACACCCGAAGGTGGCCAACAAACATGATCCCGGCGCGGCATCGATTCGCCACGAAATACCGTCACGGTCTCCCGATGTCAGGAATTTTCAGTTCCGGTATCCGGTTGATTCCCGATCGACGGAACATTCCCTGGAGTTGGTCGCGGCAGAGCCTCCCCGGCCTTGCCCGCCACGGGGCGGCGCCGGCAGCGGCTGGAGCAGGGGGCTCCCGGTCAGGTCACGACTACATCCGGGGTTTGCTCTCAGTCCTTGCCCTGTTCGACCTTGGTGATAATTTCGGCGAGGATGTCCAGTGCTGCTTCCAGCTGGTCTTGCTTGATGGTCAACGGCGGTGACAGCGTCAGCACCGAACCCATCGAGATCTTGAAGCTCAGCCCGCGGTCGAGGCAGCCATAGAGGATCTTCTCGGCGAGGCTGGTGGCCGGGACACGCGACTGGCAATCCTCGACGATGTCGACGCCCAGCAGCAACCCGCGGCCGCGAATGTCACCGATGATGATGCTGGCGGCGGCCAGTTGTGCCAGCCGGTCCATGGCCAGGCCGCCCAGCCTGGCTGCATTGTCGACCAGGTGTTCCTCCTCGATGATGTCGATGGTAGTGAGGGCGGCCCGGGCGGTGACCGGGTTCTTTTCATGGGTATAGTGGCCAATGGCATAGTCGCCGCAGACATCGAGCTCGCGGCTGGCGATGACTGCCGAGATCGGCAGGATGCCGCCACCAAGCGCTTTGCCGAGAACGACGATATCCGGTACCGCCTCCTCGTGCTCGAAGGCAAAGAACCGGCCGGTCTTTCCCAGGCCGGCGGGGATTTCATCGAAGATCAGCAGGGCACCGAACTCGGTGCAGGCCTTGCGGACCTGCTTCCAGAACCCCGCCGGGGCGACATAGGGGATGGCTCGCATCGGCTCGGCGATGACCGCAGCCACGTCACCCTCCCGCTCCAGCACGTAGCGCAGCATGTCGGCGCAGGCCAGCCCGCAACTCTCCGGGCCGGCATGGCCGTAGGGGCAGCGATAGCAGGCGAACGGGGCGACATGTTCGGCGCCGGGAAGCAATGGCCCGGCAATCCCGGAGCGGAAGGTGGCTTCGCCGCCGACCGACGAGGCGCCGAAACCGGCGCCGTGAAAGGAATCCCAGAACGAGACGGTCTTGAACCGCCCGGTGGCGGCCCGGGCAATCCTGATGGCGATCTCGATCGCGTCCGAACCGCCGGTGGCAAACAGGCATTTGCCGAGCGGGTCCGGTGCCAGGCTGGCGAGCCTCTCGGCCAGCGCTACTGCCGGCTCATTGGTGTACCGGCGGGGCGAGAATGGAAGGTCGTCCAGCTGGTCGGCAATCGCCCGCACCAGCCTCGGATGCCCGTAGCCGATATGGTGAACGGAATTCCCGTGGAAATCCATGACGCGGCGACCATCGGAATCATACAGCCAGATCCCCTCGGCCCGAACCACCGCACTGGCACAGGGTGTCGACAGACTCTGGTGCATGAACACGGAAGCATCGCGCTCGAGCAGTTCACGGGATCGTGCCCCGCCCGCGGCCTGCTGCCATGAGCGGCGGGCAGCCGATGTGTTGGATTCGCCCTCAGGATGGCTCACTGTCTTCTGCCCGGTCAGCCCCAGGGGAGCGAGAATGTCTTGACGTTGGTGTAGCTCTTCATCGCCTCGATGACGCCTTCCTTGTAGCCGAGCCCGCTATCCTTGATGCCGCCAAAGGGCGACATCTCGATCCGGAAACCCGGCACCTCCCAGATATTGACCGTGCCGACATCGAGCTGGCTGATATAGGTCTGCATGCGGTCGAACCGGTTGGTGCACACGCCCGCCGACAATCCGAAGGCGGTGGAGTTTGAAATGGCGATCACCTGCTCGTCATCATCCGGAACCCTGATGACCGGGATCACCGGCCCGAAGGTCTCTTCCATGACCAGCTCCTGGTCCGGAGCCACCCGGTCAATCACGATCGGCGGCAACACCGCCCCCTGCCTTCCGGGGTCATGAAGGATGTCGGCACCATTCTCCGCCGCCTTGTGGACGCGCGCCTCGAACAGCCTGGCGGCCTGCTCGTTGACCACGGTCCCGAGATCGGTGTCCGGGTCCATCGGATCGCCGAACCGGATCGCCCTTGCCTGTTCGAGCACCATCGGCACGAATCGGTCGGCCACCCGCTGCTGGCAGAGTATGCGCTTGACGGCGGTGCAGCGCTGCCCGGAATTCCTGGTGGCGCCGGCCACCGCCAGGCTGGCCGCCCTGGCCAGGTCTTCGTCATCGAGGTCATCGCAGATGATCAGTGGATCATTGCCGCCCAGCTCCAGCACCGTGCGCCGATATCCGGCCATTCCGGCGATCAGCTTCCCGACCCTGACCCCACCGGTAAAGGTGATCAGGTCGATATTCGGATTGGTGACCATCTCCGGGCCTATCTCGCCGGGCCAGCCGGTGACCACCGAGAACATCTCCGGCGGCAGGCCGGCCTCGTAGAGCAGGTCCGCCAGGACCAGCGCCGTCAACGGTGTCAGTTCCGTCTGCTTGCAGACCAAGCAGTTATTGGTAGCGATGGACGGTGCCACCTTGTGCGCGACCATGTTCAGGGGATGGTTGAACGGGGTGATGGCCGAGATTGTCCGCAGCCCCTGCCGCATGGTGAAGATCTTGCGGGCCTTTCCCTGCGGCGTCAGGTCACAGGAGAAGATCTCGCCATCATCAATGATGCAGAGCTGGGCGGCCAGGTTGAACACGTCGCAAGCCCGCCCGACCTCGTAGAGCGAATCCTTCCTCGAGATGCCCAGCTCCAGGGTCAGCAGTTCGGACAGCGAGTCCCGGTTGGCCAGCAGCAATTCGGCGGTGCGAAACAGGATCTGCTGCCGCTCGTAGCGGGTCAGCCGCGGCTGGTAGGCGGCAGCGATGTCGAATGCCTGGCGGGCGTGTTCGGCCCGGCCTTGCGGAACCGTGCCGACGATTTCGCCCGAATAGGGGTAATGAACCGGAATGGTCTCGTCGGTGGCCACCTTCCGGCCGGCTATGCGCATCTCCCCGGTGCGCAGTCTCCTGCTGCCATCCATGTCAATTCTCCTCGCTGGCCGCCCGCGCCGCCACGTGGAAGGCGTCGAAATTCCGCAGCCGGGCCCCGGTCTCCAGCCCGACCGGTCGGTTGACCAGGAATGGCACAACCTGTTCCGACAATCCACCATGGGAGCGCAGCGGCGCATCAAGTGAAGCCAGATCGTGGCTCCGGCGTGATTTTCCCAGCACCGTGCCGCTGGCCGACAACAGCACGATGTCGCCGATCCGGTCTCTCGGCAACTCGAACCGGGATGCTGCCTCGTCACCGGTCACGGCAAGGTCGACCCCGCCCTGCCGGCGGCACCGCTCGAGAACCGGCACCGGATCGGTGCCGGCCGGCAGATAGGCGGTGGCAAAGGACCCGAGCGAGCCGTGATGCACCACGTAGGGATCGGTGATTGGCAGGATGACCCGCGACCGCCCGTCTCCGAGCATGTCATCCAGCAGATTCTGGACATATATGACAACGGGCTGGCCGTCGGCATCATGCTTCGCCTTCATGCCGTGATCGGCGGTGACGACGATGGCGGCGCCGGCAGCATCCAGCTGTGCCAGGTAGCGGTCGATCATGGCGTTGAATTCCATGGCCTTCGGGTGGTCCGGCGCGAATTTGTGCTGCACGAAATCGGTCGTGGTCAGGTACATGAAGTCAGGCGCGTGCCGGTGCAGCAGCCTGGCCCCGGCCGCGAGCACGAATTCCGACAATTCGGCGGAGTAGACATCCGGCTGCGGCCGCCCGGCCCATTCGGCGGCATTGTCGATTCCGTTCTCTTCCCCTGTCGAACTGGCAGCGCGCTCGGCCGAGAAGCACCAGGCGGTACCGGCGGCGCAATCGAGGCCCGCACCAAGCAGCGAGCGCAGCTTGTCCTTGGCGGTGACCACGGCCACCCTGAACCCGGCCCCTTGCGCGGCGGCGAAGATGGTGCCTGTCCGCAGGAACCGGACATCATTCATCATGACTTCGCGGCCGGACTCCGGATCAAGGAAGTAGTTGCCGCAGATGCCGTGCACGGAAGGCGGAGTCCCGGTGGCGATCGACAGGTTGTTGGGGTTGGTGAAGGATGGAATGGCGCTGTCGGCCATGGCCGAGGCACCATCCTGCCGCATGCGGGCAAGGGTGGGCATCAGGCCGGCGTCAATTGCATGATCCAGGTATGCCGGCTCGCAACCGTCAATGCAGATTGCGACCGCCGGCACCTTCGGCGCCGGGTAAGCCCGGCCATTGACCTCGAATCCGTCCCGTTTCGTCACTGTTCAGATCCTCTCCAGCAGCTGGCGCTCGGCCAGCCGTTCGGCCGGAGGCGACCGGTCGGCAACGCCAAGCTCGTCCAGCGCCTCCTCGATGGCGTGGCAGGCGCCGCCAATGATGTCCTGGTCGATATGACCCACGCAACCGATGCGGAAACTGTCTGCCGCGGTGAGTTTCCCGGGATAGATCAGGTAGCCGCGCTGCCCGATCAGCCGGTAGAACCGGTTGAAATCGAACCGCCGGTCAGCCGGGCTGAAAAAGGTCACGATGATCGGCGACAGCCACCGGTCGACCAGCAGCGTCTCGAAACCCATCCGGCGCATTTCGCCCAGCAGGACATCCCGGTTGCGGGAATACCTGGCGTGCCGGCCAACTACTCCACCCTCGCGCTCGTGATCGCGCAGCGCCTGCAGGAACGCCGCCACCACATGGGTCGGCGGGGTAAATCGCCACTGTCCGTCCCGGTCGAACCCCTGCCATTGTGCATGGGCATCAAGGCTGAGCGAATGGCAGTTTCCTTCCGCCTGCTCCAGCGCATCGGTCCTGGCGATCACGAAGCCGAAACCCGGCACCCCTTCCAGGCACTTGTTGGATGACGCCACCATGGCCTCGAACGGCACCTCGCCGGCATCAAGCGGAATGGCGCCGAATGCGCTCATGCTGTCCACCAGCAGCCGACGGCCATGGCGCCTGGTCACTTCGGCCATGTCGGAAAGCGGGTTGAGGATGCCGGAACTGGTTTCGCAGTGAATCACCACGACATGGCTGATCGACGCGTCGGCCGACAGCGCCGCATCGACATCGGCGGCCAGCGGAGGAAGGTAGTCACCCTTGTCGATGACGGCATGATCGCGGCCGATCCGCGCCAGGATGGCGGCGGCGCGCTTGCCATAGGCACCGTTGGCCAGCACCAGCGCCTTGCCATCCCTCGGCACCATGGTTCCAAGCATCGACTCGACGGCGAAGGTTCCGCTGCCCTGCACCGGCACGCACTCGAATTCGCCATCCGGACAACCGGCCAGCTGCAGCAATCTGCGCCTGATCTCGGCCGTCATGGCGATGAACTCGGTATCCCTGGATCCCCAATCCCGAAGCATCGCCGCCTTGGTGTCGCCGGACGTCGTCAACGGCCCCGGCGTCAGCAAGACCGGCACATCCGGCCCTGGCGGTTCAATCCTGTATTCCATTCCCTGCATGTCCTGCATTCCGGCTTGCCGACCGGAGTATGTCGTCGATGCGAGATTTACAAAATCGTTATTTCGTATAGCATCATAAATTCACCTTATAGGAATGGAGCGGCAACCATGCGCTACGTGCAACTCCGGGCCTTCCACCACGTCGCCCGTTGCGGCGGCTTCTCGCGGGCGGCGTCACATCTGTGCCTGACCCAACCGGCAGTGTCCGATCAGATCCGACGCCTCGAGATCGAGTATGACACCGTGCTCTTCGACCGGTCCGGCAATCGCACCACGCTGACGGTCAAGGGGAGGCAACTCTTCGATCACACGAGCCGCCTGTTCGAGGCCGAGGACCGTGCACGCGAGTTCCTCACCGATACCAGGGCACAACTCTCCGGACAGCTGCGACTGATCGTCGATTCGGTCAGCCACGTGACCGGCATCCTCGGCGCATTCCGGCGGTCACATCCCGGCGTGCGGGTATTGGTGCGAACCGGCAACACCGAGGCGGTGGTGCGGTCGCTGACCGGCTACCAGGCGGAGATCGGCGTTGGCGGCAACTTTCCTGCCAATGCGCGCCTCGAGATGACCTCGCTCAGCGAAGCCCCGGTGATCGCCGTGGTGTCGGCAGACCACCCGCTGGCCGGAACCGGTCGGGCGAGGTTTCCGGAGCTGGCACGCCATCCCCTGATCTTGCGGGAGGCCGGATCCAAGACACGGCAGATCGTCGAGAATGCGGCCGAGGCAGCCGGGCTCAGCCTGGCCGGAGCGCTGGAAGTCGAGGGCAGGGAGGCGGTGCGGGAACTGGCGGCGGCCGGCCTCGGTGTCGGCTTCGTCTCGGCCGGCGAACTGGCCGCCGATTCCCGGTTGGCAACGATCGACATCACCGACTCGCAGCTGGTCATGGAGGAAATGCTGGTATTCCTGGCCGCCCGGCGCGACTCGCCCATGATCCGTTCATTCATCCAGTTCGCGCGGCACTGGGTGTCGCAGGTACAGGCCGGCACCTGACCCGCATGCTGAGCCGAGCGGCCTTTCTCAGCAGGCCAGCAGCTGGTCCGCCAGCTCCATGCAATCCACTGGCCAGAACTCGCGCGGCCTGGGCTGTCGAACGCCGGCACTCCCCGCCGCCGGCCGGCAGTCAAGCACCGGCCGCACCCAGCGATCCGGGATCGCCTCGATGCCGAATACCGAGCCCAGCAGGGCACCGCAGATCGCACAATTGGTGTCCGTATCACCACCGCGGTTGGCGGTATCGATCAGCGCCCCTTCGAAGCCCGGCGCATTCACCAGCTGCCACAGCGTGTTCTGCAATGCGACCAGGACCCAGCCCATCTTCCGGCCGGCCTTGTCGATCCAGGGCTCCTGGTCCACCGCCTGCACGGCCTCCCGGAGCGCCGGGTCCACATCATCCTCATCGGCCCAGCCGGCAATCGCCCGGTACAGCTCCAGCGGCCCCGACCCCTCCTCGATCGCCATCGAAATGGCCCGCACATAGATGGCGTTTGCCTGCTGGCAAACCGGATTGGGATGGGTGAGAGCAGCATCGAGGCGCGCATATTCGGCGATTTCGGCAGCCTCCCTGCCGGCGCCGAAGATCCCGAGCGGGCTGGCCCGCATCAAGGCGCCATTGGCCTGGCTCTGGAAGTTGCGCTCGCCATTGATGCCGCTCCAGCAGGTGCCACCGCAGTCGAATGGCCCCGAATCGAGCCAGAACCTGTAGCGCTCGAGGATGTCATCCCGGTCGAACTCTCCGCGGCCGACAAGTGACCGGGTCAGCATGAGGGCCATTTCCGAATCATCCGTCGGCTGGCCTGCAATGGTGTTGAATGGCCCGCCGCCGGTGATCTCGCGCACGCCGTCCGGATATAATCCGGCAATCTGCTGGCGGTCCATGAACTCGACCAGGCTCCCGAGGGCATCCCCGCAGAGCTGCCCGAGCATGCATCCCCTTGCCCGGCTCTGCTGCCAGGGCCGATCACAGATTTGTCGGGTCATTCCTCTCTCCCCTTCACTCCGGGCCCGGACGATGCCGGCCGCCGCTCCTTCGAAGCAAGCCATACCCTCTTCGACGCCACGCTCCAGCCCGTTCGTCGCCGCCGGAAACCAGGCGCGGGCCCTGTCGTCAATTCCGGCCGGGCTGCAGCAGGCGCCGGGCGATCACGTCGGCCTGGATCTCGGATGCGCCCTCGAAGATGCCGAGGATCCGGGCATCGCACAGGATGCGGCTGGCCGGGCAGGAGGTCGCAAACCCGGCCCCGCCATGGATCTGCACCGAATTGTCGGCGGCCGCCCAGGCCACCCGCGCCGCCAGCAGCTTGGCCATCCCGGCCTCGAGATCGCATCGCCGCCCGCGATCCTTCCGGCTGGCCGCATGATAGGTGAGCTGACGGCACAGCATGATCTCGACCGCCATCATCGACAGCTTGGCAATGACCCTGGGGAACTCGACCAGCCTGCGGCCAAACTGTACCCTTTCGATCGCATGGGCCAGACCGCCCTCGAGTGCCGCCTGTGCCACCCCGATGGCCCTGGCCGCGGTCTGGATACGGGCCGATTCGAAGGTCTCCATCAACTGCCGGAAGCCGTTGCCCTCGGTACCGCCGAGCAGGCTCGATTCCGGTATGGGAAACTGGTCGAAGCCGAGCTCGTATTCGCGCATGCCGCGATAGCCGATGACCGGTATCTCGGTGCCCGACAACCCCTGGTCGGGGAATGGCTGGTCGTCATCGCCCGGTGTCTTCCGCACCAGGAACATCGACAACCCGCGGTAATCGGTCGAGTTCGGGTCGGTGCGGGCAATCAGTGTCATCAGGTTGGCCCGCACCGCATGGGTGATCCAGATCTTGTTGCCGCTGACCCGGTATCCCTGCCCCCATCTCTCGGCACGGGTCTGCAGGCTGCCCAGATCGGAACCGGCACCCGGCTCGGTGAAGACGGCGGTTGGCAGCAGCTCCCCCGATGCAATTCCGGGAAGCCACTCCCGCTTCTGGGCGTCGGTTCCCCCGCCGGCCACGAGCTCGGCGGCAATCTCCGAGCGGGTGGCCAGCGAGCCGACCCCGAGATAGCCCCGCGACAGCTCCTCCGACACCACGCACATCGCCTGCTTGGCCATGCCGGACCCACCATGGCTCTCGGCAATGGTCAGGCCGAAGATGCCCATCCCGGCCAGCTCCCGCACCATCTCCGCCGGGATCAGCATGTTCCCTTCATGCCATTGCTGGGCGAAGGGGATCACCTTCTCATCGGCAAATCGCCGCAGCTGGCTGCGGATTTCCTCCATCTCCTCGTCGAGGCCGGTGGCGCCGAAGCTCGAGCTTCCCTTCTGCTCGAGCATCAATTCGACGAGGCGGCGTCTTGCTGCATCACTGTTGCCCTCTCGCAGCAGCTTCCGCATCTGCGGCGCCCGGAAGACCGGGCCCGAATCGATCCCGAGATCGTCAATCCTGGCATACTCGCCCTGGCTCATGGGAATCCCGCCGCCAATCTGTGCGGCATACTCGCCGACGGCGATCTGGAGGATCAGCTGTTCGACCTCGCCGAACCGGCCTTCCCGGTCCAGTTCCTTTCCCCATTGCAGCAGCTGGCGCAAGGATTCGACGCAGGTGGCGATCCAGGCCAGCGCATGCAGCCGCGACTGCTCGCGGGCAAATGCCGCCGCCGGCACCGCGCCATCCCCGGCCAGGCCGGACCGGAGCCCTGCCGCTGCCTGCTGCACCAGCCCCTCCAGGGCCTCGATGCAGCTCTCGGCCCCGGGTATCAGCCCGTCCATCACCGCTCCACAGGTTCGACACATTCAGACCACCCCGATGGCGACCTTGCGCACATCCTCGTCCACCAGGCTCTCGTAGCGGGCAAAATTCCCGGCAAACATCTCCACCAGCCTGGCGGCGGCCTGGTCGTAGCCTGCCCCGTCAATCCAGGTCCGCCGGGGTTGCAGCAGCTGCCTCGGCACCCCGCGCACCTTGACCGGCACCTCGAATCCGAAATTCGGATCGCGGCTGTATTCCACCTGGTCCAGCCGGCCGGACAGTGCCGCGTTGAGCAGCGTCCGCGTGACCATGATCGGCATGCGGCTGCCGCAACCGTAGCTGCCACCGGTCCAGCCGGTATTCACCAGCCAGCATGATGCGCCGGAGGACCTGATCCGGTCCCGGAGGAGCGAGCCGTAGATTTCCGGTCGCAGCGGCAGGAACGGGCTGCCGAAACAGGTCGAGAATACCGGCTCCGGTTCCCTCACCCCCTGTTCGGTCCCGGCAACCTTGGCGGTGAACCCGGACAGGAAGTGATACATGGCCTGCGAGGGGGACAGGCGGGCGATCGGCGGCAGGACGCCGAAGGCGTCGCATGTCAGCATGAACACGTTACGAGGATGACCGGCCATGCCGGTCCTCGAGGCCCCGGGAATGGCTTCGAGCGGATAGGCGCAACGGGTGTTCTCGGTGATGCTGGTATCGGCGAAATCCGGCTTCCGTGACCGTTGATCGAAGGTCATGTTCTCCAGCACCGTCCCGAACATCGCGGTGGCGGCATGGATTTCCGGCTCCGCCTCCCTTTCGAGCTTCACCGTCTTGGCATAGCAACCACCCTCGATATTGAAGATGCCGTTTTCGGACCAGCCATGCTCGTCATCGCCGATCAGCACCCGGCTTCGGTCCGAGGACAGCGTGGTCTTGCCGGTGCCCGACAGGCCGAAGAAGATGGCCGCGTCGTCCGGCCTGTCCGGTGCGTGGTTGGCCGAACAGTGCATGGGCAGCACGTGGCAGGAGGGAAGCAGGAAATTCAGGTAGGTGAAGACGGCCTTCTTGTTCTCGCCGGCATAGCCGGTGCCACCGACCAGCACCAGCCGCCGATCAAGATCGATCGCCACCACGGTTTCCGACCGGCAGCCATGGCGTTCCGGGTCGGCCCCGAATGACGGAAAATTCAGGATGGTGAGGTCGGGGGCCTGGTCCGACAGCGCCGTCAGCGGCGGGCGCCTGAGCATGTGCCTGATGAACAGGGCATGCCAGGCCATCTCCGTGACCACCCTGACATTCAGCCGGAACTCCGGGTCGGCCCCGCCCTGCAGATCCTGGACATGACACTTCCTGGTGGCGGCATGCCGCAGGAAATCCTCCAGCAGCCGGTCGAAATTGCGCCGCGGCATTGACCGGTTGGCCTCTCGCCAGATCCTGTCTTCGAATTCCGGGCTTTCGACGATGAACTTGTCCCTGGGTGAGCGGCCGGTATGGGTGCCGGTGCGAACCAGCAGGGCACCGCCATGCCCCAGATCGCCCTCGCCACCGGCGATGGCATGCTGCATCAGCTCCGGGGCCAGGGCATCTTGCGAAACCGGGTTTCGGATGACGTCGGTCAGGTCCAGTGTCATGCTGTTTCGTGCCCCCGGTTGTGCATTGCAGCAAGTGATACCCGGTCGAGGCGGCAGGGGCGAACTCTTCATCCCGGATTGCCGGTGACCCGCATGGTTGCCAGCCGGAACGGGATCAGCGCCACCAGCGATATCGACAGTTTTACCGCCAGATCGGCCGTGGCCAGGCTGACCCAGAGCGGCGCCACCGGCCCGGCTCCGAGGATCGGGATGCCGTCATTCGCCCAGGAGACATCGACCCCCGGCTCGACCCAGGCCAGGGCGGCCGAAAAGGCGATGGCAAAGAACAGCACCGTATCGATGCTCGAGCCGATGATGGTCGACACCAGCGGTGCCCTCCACCACTTGCCGCCGCGCAGGCGGTCGAACAGCGCCACGTCAAGCAATTGCGAGACCAGGAAGGCGACTCCCGACCCGATGGCAATCCGCAAGGTCACCAGCGGGCCGAATTCGCCCTCGATCTGCGAGCCGGCGAGCGAGCAGAACACGCCGATGCAGAACCCTGCAGCCACCACCTTCCTGGCCCGGACCGGACCGGCAAGCCGGTTGATGACATCGGTGACCAGGAAGGCAAAGGGGTAGACGAAGGCGCCCCAGGTCAGCCAGTCGCCATGGCGGAATTGCACCAGCACGTTGGATGCGGTCACGATCACTGCCATCGCCGCCATTCCGGAGAACACCAGGTGCCTCATCCGGACATGCTGCTGAACGTCCTGCACACGAAGACCCCTGTCCCGGAAGGTCGAATGAACCGGCTGTGTCTCTATGCCGACAAATCAGGCCCTGCAACCGCGGTCGCGCCGCCGGATGTCACACCCCGGCGGCGACGAGCGCATCGGCAAGCACCGGCACCGTCTGCTCGCTCAGCCCGGCCATGTTCACCCGCCCGTCCCCGACCATGTAGATCCCGTGCTTTTCCCTGATTTCCGCCACCTGCCGCGGGTTTGCACCGAGAAGCGAGAACATTCCCCGGTGATCGGCGACAAATCCGAACCGGTCCGAGCCGGAGCGGCGGCGAAGTTCGGCTGCCAGCAAGCCCCGCAATCGACCGAGATTGTCCCTGATATCCCCGAGTTCGGCCTCCCAGTCGGCCCGAAGCCCGTCATCGGCCAGGATCATCGATACCAGGCGGGCGCCGTGATCGGGCGGGAAGGAAAAATTCTGCCGGTTGAGATGGGTCAGCGATGCCTGGGCCGAACCGGCAGCGGCGCGGTCTTCCGCCAAGGCCATCACCACGCCGGTTCTCTCCCGGTAGATACCGAAATTCTTCGAACAGCTGGCCGCCACCAGCATTTCAGGCACTTGCGACATCAACAGGCGCAGGCCGGCGGCATCCTCCTCCAGCCCGGCGCCAAACCCCTGGTAGGCGATGTCGACAAGGGCAATGGCGCCCTTCGCATTCAACAGCCCGGCGATCTCGGACCATTGTCCAAGGTCCATATCGGCGCCGGTCGGGTTGTGGCAGCACCCGTGAAGGATGACCACGTCGCCCCTCGTCACCGGCGAGAGATCCTCGCGCATCGATTCGAAATCCACACCGCGGCTCTCCCGGTCGAAATACCGGTAGAAACCGGCGGTGAATCCCAGATGGGCCGCCATCGACCGGTGATTGGGCCAGGATGGATCCGACACCCATATCCTGGCATCGGGCGAGCTTTCCTTGACCAGTTCAAGCGCCTGGTGGATGGCACCGGTGCCGCCCGGCGTTGTTGCCGAGGCAATCCGGTCCAGCGGCGCATCTTCGCCAAGCACCAGCCGGGTCATGGACTCGCGGAACCCGGCCTCCCCGACCATGCCGGTATAGGCCTTGGTCTTCTCGGTTTCCCAGAGCTGTTTCTCGGCCGTCTTGATGGCCCGCATCACCGGCGTGTTCCCGGTCTGGTCGCGATAGATCCCGACCCCGAGATCCACCTTGTGCTGGCGCGGGTCGTCCCTGAATTCCTGGATCAGCCTGATGATCTTGTCGGGTGGCCGTTCGGGCAGTGAGTTCAGCATCATGTGTCCTTTCGCGGTGAAGGAATCCGCAGATCGCGTTTCAGTATCCTTGACATGGTCTCACGGCGGATTTGCGTGAAGCCGCGCCCCTCATATAGCGTCAATGCAGCCGGATGATCCAGTGTACAGGTATTGACGGTCAGCATCCGCGTGCCCGGCCGGCGCCAACCCCGGGCGATGGCATCATCGAGCAGCCAGCCGCCATATCCCTGGCCGACAGCCTGTTCGACCAGGCCGAAATAGGCAATGTCGCAAATGCCGGCCTGGCGAAAATCCAGCAGGTGGAAGCCTTGCGGCCATCCGGACCGGACCATGGTGAAGAGCCTGACATCCTCGTCGCCCAGCATGTCGGTGACAACATCAGCGTCCAGGTCATGCATGTCATCCCATGCATAATCCTGGCCAACCGCATCATAGAGGCTGAAGAAATACCATTCGGGAAACCCGGCCGCCTCGATGATGGTCGCATCCTGCCGCTCCGGTGGCGGATTGTCCGGCCGGCGATCCATCTGCAGCCAGGTCTTCTCGTATTCGACCCGGTCTCCCGCCGAATTCATCCGGTTTCAATCGGTCCGTGCCCGCCAAGGCCCCATTCGGCCCAGGAGCCATCATAGACCGCGTGACGCCGGTGGCCGGTCACCTCGAGCGCCAGGTCGATCATCGACGCCGTGACTCCCGAACCGCAGGACGAGATCACCGGCGTGGTGCTGTTCACGCCCACCCCGGCCAGCAGGTCCGAAAGCTCGTCCGGCGATCTGAAGGTCCCGTCATCGTTCAGCAGGGTATCGAATGGCAGGTTGACCGAGCCCGGGATGTGGCCCTTCTCGAGGCCGGGGCGCGGCTCCGGCGCCTCGCCCCGGTATCGCGCCGCCGGTCTGGCATCCAGGATCAGCGCGTCGCCGGATTGCGATGCCCGGGCAACACGGTCGGCATCGGTGACCAAATGTCCCTGCAGCCGCGCCGTCATGTGACGGACCCCGGCTGCCGGCGGCATGTCGACGACCGGATGCCCCTCGCGCTTCCACCGGGGCAATCCTCCATCCAGCACCGCCACGTCGAAATGACCCATGTATCGAAACAGCCACCAGACCCTCGCCGCCGAGAATATGCCGGCCCCGTCATACACCACCACCTGGTGACCATCGCCGATGCCCATCTCCCGCATCCGCGACATGAACTTCTCCGGTGTCGGCGCCATGTGCGGCAACCCGCATTCGGTATCGGCAATCTCGTTGATGTCGAAAAACCTGGCGCCGGGGATGTGCTCCCGGTCATATTCGTCCCGGCCGTCGCGCCCGGCTTCCGGCAGGTGCCATGATCCGTCGAGGATCCTCAGATCCGGATCCTCGAGATGCCTGGACAGCCAGCCGGTCGACACCAGGGTCCTGGTATCCTGGTATTCCATGATCCACCCGCCTTTCTTCAGTGTCAGATCATCCGGTCATAGACGAAGCCGAGTGCGGCCATTGCCACCGCGCCCGCCGATGCCGATGCCGCCACGGCCTGAACCATGCCGGCCGAGGCGAAATCCAGGCCGAGCCATGATCCGGCCGGGATGACCAGCAACCCGGCTGTCAATCCGGTTACGGTGTTGCCGAACAGCCCGAGATTCAACTCCCTGAGCACCACCGCGCCGACATTTGCCCCGGCGGCCCCGGCCAGCGCCGATACGACCAGACTCTCCATGCCAACTACCCCGACTCAACTGGCCCGTATCAGAACATTTGCTGCCGGGCGGGCGGACTACCGGTTCTGCCGCAACAGGCGTGCCTTCTCGCGCCCCCAGTCCCGCCGCTTCTCGACCTGCCGTTTGTCAAACCGCTTCTTGCCCTTTGCGATCGCCAGCTTGATCTTTACCCGGCCTGCATGATTGAAATACATGACCAGCGGCACCAGGGTAAGCCCTTCCCGCCTGGTTGCCGACCACATTCTCGCCAGCTCCCGTTTCCTGACCAGCAGCTTGCGCTTCCGGCGTTCATCATGCCTGAATGCGCCCGCATTCTGGTAGGCCGCAATCGAACTGTTGATCAGCCACAACTCGCCATCCTCGACCGCGGCGTAGCTCTCGCCTATCGTCGCTCCTCCCGACCGCAGGGACTTGACCTCCGATCCCTCGAGCACGACGCCGCATTCGATCTCTTCCTGGACCTCGAAGTCGTAGCGGGCCCGCCGGTTGGCCGCCAGTACGCGGTAGTTCCGTTCTGCTTCCGTCCTGGACATGGCAGCCTCATCCCGCCAATCCGACCATCAGCCGGAAATCAATCCGGCATGTTGCATCGCCTCCCGGATGCGCTTGCGCACCGGTTCCGAAACCGGGGTGAGCGGCAACCGGACATCATTCCTGCACCTTCCCAGCAGCGAAAGCCCGAACTTGGCCCCGGCCAGGCCCGGCTCGAGGAAGATCGCCTCGTGCAGCGGCAACAGCCGGTCCTGCAATTCGAGTGCGGCGGCGTAATCCCCGGCCAGCGTTGCCTCCTGGAAGCGGGCGCAAGGCCCCGGCGCCACATTGGCAGTCACGGAGATGCAGCCCTGCCCGCCATGGGCGTTGAACCCGAGTGCCGATGCGTCCTCGCCGGACAGCTGCACGAAATCCTCGCCGCAGAGCTGCCGCTGCTTCGACACCCTGACCACGTCGCCGGTTGCATCCTTGACGCCGGCAATCCTTGGCAGTTCGGCCAGGCGCCCCATTGTTTCCGGGCTCATGTCGATGACGGAGCGTCCCGGGATGTTGTAGATGATGATCGGGATATTCGAGCCGTCATGCAGGACCCGGTAATGTTCGTAAAGCCCCTGCTGTGTCGGCTTGTTGTAATAGGGGGTCACGACCAGCGCCGCATCGGCACCGACGCTCTCGGCAAAGGACACGAATCTGACCGCCTCGGCCGTCGAGTTGGAGCCGGCACCGGCGATGACCGGAATGCGGCCGTCGGCAGTCCTGGTGACCACCCGGATCACCTCTTCATGCTCGTCATGGCTCAGGGTCGGGCTCTCGCCGGTCGTTCCGACCGGCACAACCCCATGTGACCCCTCGGCAATATGCCATTCGATCAATGACACGAGCGACTTGAAATCGACCGCGCCATCGGCAAAAGGGGTTACCAGTGCTGGAATTGATCCTGTGAACATTCCGGTGCTTCCTGACAATCGGATTCAATGACAGGCCCGGCTAATTATCTTCTCCACCCCCGGATGCCAAGCAGTCCGGCCTCAGAAATTTCCCTGAACGACAGAAGTTGCAAGTGAACATGATTCCACGAAGATCGGCATGGCCAGGAATCCTGGCAGTACTGACCGTTGTTGTTGCCGGCTGGGCCAGCTCGGCCGCTACCAACCCGAACGAGGATGCCGGGAATTTTGCCCGTTTGCTCGACGAGGCCCAGCGGCAGGACTGGCACGATGCCCTTGCCGCGGCCCGGAGCGTGTCCGACCCGGTGGCGCTGTCGGTCCATGAATGGCTGCGGCTGCGCAGCGGAGCCGACAACTGGACCGACTACACCAGCTTCCTGGACCGCCATTCCGACTGGCCGGGGTTGAAGATTCTCCGCCTGGCCGGCGAGAGTGCCATCGACAGCGGGGATGATCCGCACCGCATCATCGAGTATTTCAGCATTCAGCCACCGCAATCGGGCACCGGTGCCCTGCGACTGGCCGGGGCCCATGCAAGACTCGGACAACACCGGGAAGCGGCCGCCGAGATCACCAATGCCTGGCTCTCGCTGCCTTTTTCCCGTGACGCGGTGGACGAGGCCCTGTCCGTGTACGGCGCCGAGCTGAAGCCGCATCACCGTTCCCGGCTCGACAACCTGCTATGGGAAGGCCGGACCGACGAGGCGCAGTCCATGCTCGGCATCGTCGGCGATGGCCTGGCAACACTGGCCCGGGCAAGAATTGCCCTCCGGAAGCAGCAATCCGGCGTTGACCGGCTGATCGCCGCCATCCCCGATCATCTTGCCGATGATCCCGGGCTGGCCTTCGAGAGGATGGTCTGGCGTCTCAGGAATGATGCCGAGACCCGGGCAATCGATCTCCTGCTGGAGCGAAGCGATTCGGCGCTTGCGCTGGGCAAGCCGGAACTCTGGGCCTCGCGCCGCCGGCAGATTGCCCACTCGCTGATGCGGCAGGGCCAGGACCGGAAGGCCTACCGTGTTGCCTCGAGCCATCATGTCGCTCCGGACCGGAACGGGCCGGGCTGGCTGGCCGAGACCCACCGGGAGCGGGCAGGACGCCGGGGCGAACAGGATTTTGCCGAGCTTGAATGGCTGTCGGGGTATATTGCCCTTCGAAAGCTCGGGCAGCCCGGACGCGCGGCGCATCATTTCAACCGCTACGGTGCCCATGTCAGCTCACCGATCAGCATGGCAAAGGCGGCCTACTGGCTCGGAGTCGCGCTCGCAGATGCGGGCGACGGGGACGAGGCCTCGGAGTCCTTCCGGCGGGCGGCGGCATACCAGACGACATTCTACGGCCAGCTGGCTGCCCAGCATATATCGGCTCCGACCGATCCCGGGTTGGTCGGCAGTGGTCGCTCGACCACGGCCGGCCGGCAGGCCCGACTGGCGGATGAACCGGTGGTCAGGGCGGCGCTCCACTTCTATCATGCTGGCTGGGACTCCCACGCCGCCTGGTTCCTGGCCCATTGGGCCGAGCGCCTCGACTCCGAGGACAATTGGCACCTTGCCGAGCTGGCACGACAGCACGGTGCCGACTTTTCGGTGGTCAAGGTGGCCAAGGAGGAGATGAAGGGCGGCGAGGTCGATGTCGATCACCTGTTTCCACTGATCGGAATCCGGGATTACGAGCTGGCAGTGCCGCATGATCTCACTATCGCCATTGCCCGCCAGGAAACCGAGTTCCGCGACCTGGCTGTCAGCCCGAAGGGTGCCCGGGGCCTGATGCAGATCAAGCCCTCGACCGGAAGCGAGGTTGCGCGGCGGATCGGTCTGAAAGGCAATATCAAGCACCTGCTGGCAGATCGCGGGCACAACTTGCAGATCGGATCCGGCTATCTCGACTACCTGCTCGACGAGTTTGGCGGCTCCTACCTGCTGGCCATTGCCTCCTACAATGCCGGGCCGGCCAGGGTGTCCGGCTGGCTCCGCGAGCAGGGCGACCCTCGCCGGGACGCCGTGGACCCCATCGACTGGATCGAACATGTGCCCTTTGGCGAAACCCGGAACTACATCATGCGGGTGATGGAGGCGATCACGGTCTACAGGATGCGCTTCGACGGCACCGTCAAGCCGATCGATCTGGCCGGGGATCTGCAGCGCGGCTGACCATGGCTGCGGTTCCATGCTCCCGCCACCAGACGAACAGCCCGGCCAGCACGATGATGGCACCACCAGTGATCACGTTCAGGCTGAGCATTTCTCCGAACACGGCCAGGCCGATCACCGAGCCGAACACCATGTGCAGATAGGCGAAGGGCTGCACGACACCGGCCTCCGAGACCTCGTAGCACTTGATCAGCAGGAAGTGCCCGGTGGCACCGGACATGCACAGTATTGCCATCCAGATCCAGTCACCCGACGCCATCGGCTCCAGGAACCAGACCCCGGCGCCGGTGGCGAATACGGCACCTGCCGTTCCGACCCAGAAGAAGCTGGTCTGCGTCGAATCCCGCCGGGAGGCATATCGGGTAAGCAGGGCATATACGGCAAACATGGCCGCGGCCAGCAAGGCCAGCACCGAAAACGGCGAAAACACTCCGGGGCCGGGGCGCAGGATGATCAGGACGCCAACGAAACCCGTGCCGATGGCCAGCCACCGCCGCCATCCTACCCGTTCACCGAGGATCGGTCCCGACAGGGCGGCGACAATCAGCGGGCAGCAGGCAAACAGGGCCAGGGATTCGACCAGCCCGATCAGGGCAATGGCGGTGATCATGATGAATATCTCCGCCGACAGGATCACGCTGCGAAGTATCTGCAGCAGGGGCTGGGCGGTTCTTGCTGCCGCCCGCAAACCGCCCTGCCGCGTTGCCGACAAGGCCACCACGAACAGCCCGAAGAACCAGTAGCGGATCATGACCACCATCATGGAATTGTATTCGACCGCCAGGTATTTCGAGATGCCGTCCTGGGCCGCAAACACCAGGGTGGTCAGAACCATCAATCCGATGCCGAGCCGGTGATTTACCTCTGGCATCACGATTGGCTCAGCCGGCCGCAGAGCATGTGCCGCTTGCGCCCGAAACCGGGACGGCGCTCGACGGCAAACCCGGCGGCGGCGAGTGCCCTGCGCACCCGGCCGGCGGCCGTAAAGGTGGCAATGGTGCCACCCGACGCGGTTCGTTCGGCAACCTGACCGAGGAGGCGATCCTCCCAGGGCTGCGGGTTGCGCGCCGGTGCAAACCCGTCGAGAAACCAGGCATCGGCGCAGCCGGTCCAGGCCGGAACGCATCGCCGGGCATCGCCGACAACCAGCTGCGCATCGAGATTGCCGGTCCGGATCCCCGTTGCTCCGGATGCCAGCTGCCGCAGTATCGGGGCGGCAATGTCGGCCAGCTCGGCAAATGGCTCCAGCGCCCGTTCAATATCGGCCGATGCCATCGGATGCGCTTCGAAACCGGTATAGCGAAGCCGGCCCTGCTGTCCGCTCGCCACCCACTCCCTGAGCGCCACCAGCATGTTCATTCCCGTTCCGAAACCGATTTCGGCAATATGGAAGCCGGACCTGAACCGGCCCGGCAGGCCGTTGCCGGCCATGAAGACATGCCTTGCCTCGCCCGTCGGGTCATCGGCGGAGAAATAGATATCCCGGTAGCGGACCGAATAGGGAGCCGCGCCTTCCCGAAAGAGAAGCCGGGCTGGTTCATTTGCATCACTTGACATGATCGGACCGCAACACCTGCACGAAAACCACTGACTGCTGTAAGAACGACCGGGTCGGATGTCGAGTTCGCACCGGACAAATCCCCTGCCCCGGCATTTGTCGGGCCGGGACACCTCGGCAAACGGCACCGTTCGAATTTGCTCATCATTGCGGCAAGACTGCCCTAATCTCCCCCGAATCGGCGAATTGGCCATCTACGGGAATATGGATCTGCATGACGGCGGTTGATGTCGAAATCCATGGCGGCGGAATCTTCGGACTGGCCATCGCATGGTCGTGCCGGCGGCTCGGTGCGACGGTCAGGATCGTCGAGAGCCGCCGTATCGGTGCCGGAGCGAGCGGCGGGCCGGTCGGGGCGCTGGCCCCGCATGCACCCGATGGCTGGAATTCCAGGAAGCAGTTCCAGTTGGAAAGCCTGCTGATGGCGAAGGCCTGGTGGGGCGACATCAGGGAATCGAGTGGAATTGATCCCGGTTACTGCCGCTCCGGCCGCCTGCAGCCGGTCCCCGATCGCCTCGGCCGGACATCGCTGGAACAGGAGAGGGCACGGCAAGCCGGACGGAACTGGATGAGACAGGCAAGCTGGTTGGTCGAGACTGCCGCCGGCGACTGGATGCCGGCGTCGCCGACCGGCCTGGTGGTCCGCGACACGCTGTCGGCGAGACTCCACCCGGTTCAGGCACTACGCTGCCTGGCATCGGCATTGCGGAATTCGGGCTGCAAGATCATTGAAGGTGACGCGGCCGCAAGGGATGCAGGCGCCAGGGTCTGGGCCACCGGAATTGATGGCCTTCGCCATCTCAACCGGACATTCGGGCGGCAGATCGGAACCGCCGAAAAGGGCCAGGCAATGCTCCTGGCCCATGATGCCCGCCATCTTCCACAAATCTTCGGCGATGGCGTGCATGTCGTGCCGCATTTCGACGGCACCGCCGCAATCGGGTCAACCTCCGAGCGCGAGTTCGACGTGCCGTTGCAGGTGGATGGCAGGCTCGATGACCTGCACCGGCGGGCGACCCGGCTGGTCCCGGCCATTGCCGGGGCGCCGGTGATTGCCCGATGGGCCGGAATTCGGCCCCGTGCCGTCACCCGGGCACCATTGCTCGGACCTTTCCCCGGGAAGGACGGGAACTTCATTGCCAATGGCGGGTTCAAGATCGGTCTCGGTATCGCTCCCGGGGTCGGCACGACCATGGCCGAGCTGATCCTCGAAGGCCGGGACCGCATTCCGCCGGAATTCCGGCTGGAGCCGCTTCTCGATCAGCCTGCCGCGACTCCCCGGCCATGATCGGCGGACCCGGCCCAACCTGGTCGAGAAACCGCGCCCATCCCTGCCGATAATCGGTCAACTGTCGGTACCGCACATCGTGAGGGCCGGGCCGACCCTTCCTGAGGATAGATCTGGCTACGCCTTACCGTCAAAACTCATGTGAGCCGTCCCCTGTCAAGCCTTGACACCCGACGGTGCAGGGCGCTCGATTCCGAGTTGGTTTGCCCGACATTAAGAGGAGCCTGGCGTTAGCCGATCCCTGCACACGCAATTGCGGTCCGTTACCAGTTCGGCTGCGATACATGCCTTTCGGTTGCAGGCGGACGCCAATTCTTATGGAGTACCCCTCTGTAGTGCGCTAGCCGGGACCTCGCGGGATGGCCGGCACCGGCTGCCTACGCCGCTTCCAGCAGACGATAATGACCCCGATCATGCCCGTCGATACGAATCTCCTGAACCTGCGCAGCATCGGTGACCTGTTCCGACACGGACTGAACACCGAGTTCGACATCGAGGCCGAGCAGGTCCACTGCCAGCAGGCGGGCCAACATCTCTGCTGCATCCCTGATCCGTGTTTCGTTCCTCTCCCAACGGCTTACTGTCAGCAGTTTCACCTTGAGGATTTCACCCAACTCTGCCTGCGTGAGTCCCATTTCGGTCCTCAGGAACCTCAACTCCTGTCCGGTCATCTTGGCGGGATGCATGACAATCCCTTTTGCAATCACCTTGTGCAACTGTCCTATTGCCGGAATTGTGATCGAGTCCTCACCGGCGTGATCGGGGCCTTCCCAGGATCCCTCAATGAACACGTTATCCAACCCGCACCCTGTATAATGGTATGCCGACATCCGTTCCCCTCATGAATTATCTTTCCACATCACCGTGATGATCTTGATGTGGTTTGGCTTCGTATCAGGAACTACGACGACTCTGATGGTCCTCCGCTCCGAATTTGGTGCTCGACCCTCAATCACGTATTTGTAAAGTCCCCTAACCGTCGACTCACTCTCAGGAGGCTCACGTACGAATCCATTCCGGAGCACCCAGAGCACATCCGATGAAATGAGACCTCGCATGAGCAACCGATCCAGGGAATGCACTGTCCAGGTAACGTCACATCCCTGATCTCCCGCAATCTTCCGAATACGGCTTGTGGCCTGCTCCGGGCTCCACGGCTGATCAGTTGATGTCATGCATGCAGTTCACCGCAATACTTTCCGCCTTCAGTGGAATTTATCACCATGATAAATGATTGCAAGCAGAATTTTCAAGGGCAGGCACCCTGATGAATGCCACAACACCACATGCAGCATGCTGCCGGCCCGTCCGGGCCGGCGATGACCACCTCGCTCGAGGTGCCGCTACTCGGCCAGGGAGAGGTTGTCGGCAGCTGGCTTGCCACCCCTTCCGGCTATCAGTTCGTAGGATACCTTCTGCCCTTCACCCAGCGTGGCAAGACCCGCCCGCTGGACCGCCGAGATATGGACGAATGCATCATCCGACCCGTCGTCAGGCGCGATGAAACCGAACCCCTTTTCCGCGTTGAACCACTTGACCGTGCCTGTCGTCATGACCGGATACTCCCGATTTTCGATGAATTTCTGCGCCTATGACCCGGTCTGCTCCCCGTGTCAATGGCAGGTTTGCAATCCACATGACAAAGTGCCGGCCGTTGCATCCTGAAATGCCGTGCGAAATATGCCGGGAAGACCCCGGGGCAAGGATGGCGGCGGGCCGTTCAGACCGCCGGAAGAGAGGGCGAACCCGCGCCTGCGTCCTGCCCATACCCCAGATATGGGGACTCAACTCGATTCCTCGTCCGTGGCAGCATATGCTGCACATGGATGCCAGGAAACCGATACTCCGCACGCCGACCGAGGCCCTGGACCAGGCCGTCCTGCCGCGATCCTGTCCGACCCGGAAGCGTCCCGCAGCGAGCTTGCCCGACGCGTCATCCAGCGTTTCGGTTTCGTCGACACCCGGCGGCGAGTTGCAGGTTACCGGCTGTCTTGCCGCGTTGCGATCACTGGAACACCGGGAACATGTCAGCCTTCCTGCGGCGCGGTGGCGACAAGGGCCGGGTGCTGGAGCTTGACGCGCCGGTTCCGGCTCCGCAGGACGTGCCGAAGCGCGCCGGCCTGGTCAGGGATCTTGCCATCGTTCCGGCCAACGATCACCATCACCGCTCGCTTCTGAACACCAAACTGGTGGCCGAGCATCGGCGCCGCGCGGCGCTGCATGTCGGCAGGCAGATCAAATACCTGGTCTCGTCGGCGCATGGCTGGCTGGGGCGGGCTGGTGTTCTCGCCGGACACGCGGGTCCTGCGCCGGCGTGATCAATGGATCGGATGGGACCGACAGGCCGGCAATGCCCGCCTTGACCGGACGGTCTGCCTCGGCCGCTTCCTGATCCGGCCGGCCAGCTGCGGCGATACATCCACGGGCGCCGGAATGCCGGTCCCGACGAGGCGCCGGCCGCTGCGGGCGTCGTGAAACGGGAACTCCTCGCAGATCCTCCGGCCCGGGCGGACCGGCTGTCGAAGGATTCCGGCACAGGATTGACGCCACCCGCACCACCGCCCGATTGTCCCGCAATGTGCGGCTGGTCCGTGACTGTGCCATGCGGCTGGACTGTCAGGGGAAGTGCTTTGTTCAGACCGTTTGGTCTACATGGCAGGGCAAGCCCGCTGCGGGGGCTTATCGGTCCGCCACCTCAGGACTCCAGGTCGAACTGTCGCCGGACCTCGCCGGTCCCGACGAATTGCGACAACAGCCGGTAATTCTTCCGTTCGTATCGAACCCTGCCTGCGACAACTGCCGGGTGCACCTGCAGGGCGTTGGCAAGGTTCATCACGGCCATGGTCGTCGGGCGATCCCGCACTGCGCTTGCTTCCCAATCCAATCTCGGGATGAGCGCTTCCTCTGCCCATTCGTCTGCCTGTGCCTCCCTTGGGTCTTCCCGTCTCCCGGCGAGATTGCGAAGCGTGAAGTCGTCGACGAAAGATTCGCCCCTGTCATGGTCCATGTGTCTGCCGATATGGGCCAGTTCGTGCAGCAAGCAGAACCAGAAATTGTCGATTCTGTCATGGCGCAGCGTGAGCCCGATCACCGGCCTGCCATCACCGAGCCGGAGTGCCACCCCGTCGAGATACGTCTTCGGCAGATGCCTTTCGATCACAAGTGGAATGCCGCTTCTGTCCAGCAACTCCTTCGCCAGCCGCGGTCCGTCTTCCGACCAGCTCAGCCGTGCGACCTTGCCCAGGAAGTCAAGGGTTACGGTCCCTCGCACATAATCCTTCTTGGGGTGGCTCTCGGCGGCCCTGGCAAGGATCTGCCAGCACCATGCTCTGAGCGCATAGGGGTCCATCTTGGCATTGGCGCGCAGATGGTCGTTCTTCCGGTATTGGGCGGCAGTCGCAACATCCACTCCCCCTGCGCGATCGATCAGCTCTCGCATGACATGCTCGGCGCATCCCGCCGGATCGGACCCATGCGGAATCCAGCCCAGCCTTGTCATCGACTTGATGGGAAACCGGCTCCACTCGAATTCGGACAACGGATCATCGAGATCGACATCCGGCTCCTGCAGGAGCACGTCCGCCGGTATCCCGAGATGCTCATGCAAGGCGCGTGCCATCGCCATGGTGATGGCACGCTTTCCGGAGAGAATCTCCGAGACCCGCGCCCGGCTTCCGATGAACGGGATCAGGTCGGCGGGGCGCATACCAGCCTGGTCCATGCGAAACTCGATCGCCGCGACCGGACTCGGATAACCCACCGGCACCTGCCTGCTTTCATGCAGCTCAACGAGGTCGACCAGGACATCGAGTTCATCGCCCTCAGGGCTGCCGGGCTCCGCATCCATGAGCTCGGAGATCCGGGTCAATGCCGCATCGTAGTCCCTTTCGGACCGGATCGGCTTGATCTTGACCATTTCACACCTCCTCCACGTTTACGGCATCGTACTCGGCATGCGTGCCCACGAAGAGTATGCAGACGACCCGGTACGGGTAATTGATCTCCACCACGAGCCGGTAGCGGTTGCCCTTGATGTTGAAGACCACCCGGTTGCCGCCAACGAAACTCGCGCTACCGTACATCTCCTTCAGGCTGGCGGGTGTATCCCGATCCGCTTTCTTCACTTCCCGGTACCAGGCGAGAAGCGGCTCTTCGGCATCCGAGTGATGCTGCCAGAAGTTACGAAGCGTCTTCCTGGCGATAATCCGCATAATCCACGCACACCGTTCCCGAATACACGTCAAATATATTAGTTCCAATTTGGGAACGATTCAACAGCGAGACGAAGACTTGCCTCGAGATACAGCGATTCGAGTGTAATCGTGCCGGTTCCCGGATTGTGTCTTGCGGCTGGCTTGTGCGGCCATGGACTCCGTGCCAGCCAAGATTTCCGCGAGCACGGCTTCGTTGCGGCATTCCCCCGGGTGCCTGGCCACGCCGCATGCCGGACCGTCTGGCACCGGCACGATGGGCCCGCGCCCCGTGGGGCCGGAAGGACTTCCCCGGTCTTGTTGCCGGGCACCGGAGTCATCGGACCCGCGTGCAGGATTGGTGCAGCAGATCGAATCCATGGGCGATTTCCCGCTCGGAAACCGTCAGCGGCGGGACGATGCCGATGACATGGCCTGACGAGCCGCATTCCCATGTCATGAGCCCGTTTTCGAGCACATCTGCGCGGATGGCTCTTGTCCGGTTCGGGTCCGGGGCACCGTCATCGTCGACGATTTCAATACCGAACATTGCGCCGCGGCCGCGAATGTCGGCGATGAAGGCAAAATCGACGAGCATTGCGCAGTGTGTGGTGATCCATTCTGCAATCCGGGCAGCCATTCGGGTTGCGTCATTGGTCAGCATGAAATCGAGCGAGGCCCGGGCGGCGGCGGCCGACACCGGGTGAAGCTGGAATGTCGAAGACTGGGTCCCGGGCAGCCACGCGGTCATGATGTCGTCCCGGCCGGCGATCAGCCCTGCCGGAAAGCCTCCGCCGAATGCCTTCCCGAGAACAAGCAGGTCCGGCACGAAACCTTCGCCCATGAATGAAAACAGCTGTCCGGTCCGGGCGAAGCCGGTAAAGACCTCGTCGGCGATCAGTGGAATATCACGGTCTGTCGCCAGTCTCGCAAGCATCGGCAGCCAGCCCGGTTCCGGAAAGATCATTCCCTGCGTAGCCTGGGCCGGCTCGATCACGACCCCCGCCAGCGGGCCTGCGCCATCGATCTGGCGCTCCAGCCGATCAGGGTCACAGCCAAAGGGTGCGAACACCGCTTCCGGCAGCAGTGGTTCGAGGGCCCGGTTGTGTCCCTTGCTTTCCGACACTGCCAGAGCACCGATCGTGCGCCCGTGATAACCGCCATCGAAGGCAAGGAAACGGCGCTTGCCGGTAAAATGCATTGCCGCCTTCAATGCGGTCTCCATGGCCTCGGTCCCGTTGGTCGCCGGATGGAACCGGGTCAGACCGGCCGGCAATACGCTCCGCAGCAATCTGTACAGCCTGACCTGCCCTTCGCTGAGAAAATGCGGGCCGACATGGGTCAACCCGCGCTGCAACTGGGCATTGACGGCCTCCATGACTGCCGGATGATTGTGACCGAGACTCGTGGTGCCGGACCCGCAGGCAAAATCCAGGTAACGTTTGCCGTCGGAACCGAACAGCCAGGAGCCGCTGCCTCCGGCGATGACCGGGGGTGAGGTGCTGACGGCGTAGGTTTTCGTCGCCCGCGACAGGAGCGGGTCCGCGGTGCGAGCCACATCATTGCGGTCCATGGTTGCATGCCGACGAAAAAGCGTGCCGCAGCCAGCGCCCGGGATGGTGACTCCGATCTGCGCCAATGCTGCCCAGATCAATGCTCCCGGTCCGCATACAACCGGCTTGCCGAGAAGCGCTTCCATCTCCTCCAGGACCGGAAACAGGCTGACACCACCGCCCGCAACCAGCACGGCCTGTGCAGAGGCGCGGTCGGCAAGGCCTGCGAATCTCAGCCAGTCGGCGGAACTCATGGCGTCGATGGATGTTTCATCATTGCAGGACAATGAGTGGCATTGCACCACTTCGAGACCATATCCGGACAGAAAGGGAGCCAGCATCCCGGAGACATCCGCATCGTAGGGGGAGACAATGGCGACCCGTCCTGCTCCAAGATGCCGAAGGGCCTGTGCCATCGATATGCTCATGGAGACAACCGGGATACCGGTTGCATCCTCGATTGCCTGCATCTTCGCCAACTCGGCCTTCGCCCCGCAGGCAAGCCCGGCCGCGCAATCGCCCAGCCCAATCACGTCGGGCCCCGCCTGCTGCAGCAGGCGGGCCGCACCTGAAACCACTCCCGTATCACCGTCCCGTTCGAGTTGTTCGAGGTCGAGTTTGCCCCCGACCGGGTAGCGGGCAACCAGGAGTGAAATGTCCCTTGGCAGCCAACGCCAGAATTCGCGATCGTTGCGACCATCGGAAGGCCAGAGCAGGCCGATCCTGGCAGTATCACCCGTCATCAGGCACGTGTCCGTTTCTCAAGCCTGCGGGAGATCCATATCAGGGCACCGATGATGACGATGTACAGCCCGGCCAGTTCAATCAGGACTTCGATGACGACGAAATACTCGAATATGATGTCGTTTGCGACCTTGGTCAGTTCGTTGACCGAGATCACCGACAGCAATGCCGATGCCTTGATGACGTTTGCGAGTTCATTGGTCAGCGGCGGCAGGATTCGCCGTACTGCCTGCGGGTAGAGCACGAGGATGAGGGTCTGCAATTCGCTCAGCCCGAGCGAGATGGCGCTTTCGCGTTGCCCCCGGTCTAGACTCTGGACGGCACCTCGAAAGATCTCGATGGCGTAACCTGCACCGATGAATGTCAGCGCGGCCACGCCGGTCCAGAATTCGCTCAGGACAACCCCGAAGCGCGGAAGTGCGAAGTAGATGATGGCGATCTGGACCAGCTGCGGCACACCGCGGGTAAACTCGACAAAGGCCTGGATCAGGGCGCCGGAGATCCTGCCTCCCAGCAGCTTCCAGGTGGTGAGGACGATCCCCAGAGCAATGCTGAACACGACCGCCAGCACGGAAATCTCCAGGGTGACCAGTGCCGCAAGCAGCATTTTCGGCAGGATGTCCAACATGAACTGGAAATCGAGAACGTTCATGGCGCTAGCGGATGTCCGAGGTTTCGGTCTTGCTCTCGAATCCGAAGACATCTGTCTCCAGGTATCTTGCGGCGCGGCTGACGCCCAGGATGAGGGGCAGGTAGAGCAGGGCCTGCACCGCGAGCAGCTCGACGAATTTGAAACTGGAGGCCTGCAGGGCGGTGGCGGCCTTGTGAAGTTCGAAAAGCGAAATGACCGACAGGACGGCAGACGCCTTCACCAGGTGGGACATTTCATTGGTAACCGCCGGGATCATGCGCTTGAAGGCCTGCGGCAGGAGGACGAGCCGGATCATGTGCCATTTTCCAAGGCCAAGCGAGGTGGACGCCTCGATCTGTCCCCTGTCGATGGACTGGACGGCGGCCCTGGCGATCTCGATCTGGTATCCTGCCGAATTGAAGGTCAGCGCGATGACGCCGATCCAGAACACGTCCAGCCGAATGCCGATCTTGGGCAGCAGGAGATAGGCGGCGTAGATTTGCACGATGATCGGCGTGCAACGCACCAGCCCGACATAGGCATCCATGAGCCAGGTCAGGGGATTGCGTTTTTCCAGGAAGGCGCGGACGGTGCCGCAGCTCAAGCCCAGGAACATGGCCAGCGCGAGCGAAACCGCGCTGACCTTGATCGTAACCCAAAACGCCGGCAGGAGCCGCGGGAGTGACTCCAGCATGTAGGCGACATCCACGGACCATTGCCCCTTTCAGGAGGTTTCCGCCGGACCGGCTGCGTGGGCTTTCCCGCTCCGACAGCTGTGCTGCCCCCGGCAGGCCTCCGGTTCGTGGATGCCGGGCAGGTCTACCAGGTAGGTGCCTCGTCGCTCAGCAGATCGACAAAGGACTTCCCGAACCATTTTTCCTGAAGAGCTGCCAGCGTGCCATCTGCCTTCATGGCCCGGATTGCCTCGTTGAACGCGGCCCGGAGCGATTCGTCCTCTTTCCGGAACGCCATGGCCGTCCATTCCTGCTCCCACATATTCGAGGCGAATGGAAGCACTTCGAAGTCTTCTGTGGTCTTGGCAAATTCGAGCAGGCTCACGATTGTCGACGCGTAGGCATCGGTTCGCCCGACCCGCATTGCCTCATAGGCAACAGCATCCGAGTCATAGGTCTTGATATCGCCCGAATATTCGAGGCCCAGCTCCTCTGCCGACAATTTCAGCTGGTTGATCTGCGGCGTTCCTGCACCGGCGGACACGGTCTTGTCCCCGAGTTCGCTCCGGTCCGTGATGCTGCTGTCGGTCATGACCAGCAGGCCGGAACTGGCATCCATGTAGGGGATGGAAAAGTTCACGCGCTGGTATCTTTTCTCGGTCGCAGTCATTCCGCCGAGGATGAGGTCAAATCCACCATCGTACAGCGTCTGAATGACCGTCGCCCAGTTGGTTCCCTGCGGGCGAGCCTCGACACCCAGCCGCTTGCCGATCTCGTTGGCCACGTCGATGTCGTATCCGACGATTTCGTTGTTCTCGTCGCGGAATTCGAATGGTTTGTACCCCACTTCCAGACCGAAGACGAAATGGCCGCGCGCCTTGACATCCTCAAGCGTGTCGGCGGCGGGTTGAACGACGGTCAGGGCCAATGCAGCCAGTCCGACAGCGAATGCTGCTGTCGAACGCCTGGCCATGCGGATTACTGACATGAATGTACTCCTTCCTTTCCTGGTTGCGCCCCGGTCTTGCGGACAAAGGCGAACGGAGCCTGCCGGCTCCGAAATATTGTTAACAATATCCAATGTCGGATTTGCTGTCATCCGTTTTTTCCCGGACTTCGGGATCCGGCACCGGCGTTGCCAGATCCGGGCTGGCGGCGAAGACCGTCTCCAGCGCATGGGCAATCTCCAGGAGACCGGCATCGGAGCGCGCCCGGGAAATGATCTGCACCGCCATGGGCATGCCGCCAGGCCCGACTCCGCAGGGAATGACCGCCGCCGGTCCGGCAAACAGCGTCACACCATAGGAAATTGCTTCCCATCGAAGGTAGCCGCCCATCTCTTCACCGTCGATGTGTTTCGGATACAGGTCTTCATGCGGAAATGGCTGCACCGATGTCGCCGGCGTGATGAGCAGATCATGCTTGTCGAAGAATGCGTCGGCGGCAAGAAAGATCCGGGTCTGGGCGTCCATTGCCCAGCCGACATCGGCGATGGAGATCTTCTCGGCTCGCTGCAACTCGTCCGTGATCGTCGGGCCGAGCGCATCAGGGGTCTCGTCGTAGATCTTCCGGAAATCATGGACGAACCCGATCCCTCGCAGAATGTAGAAGGCCCGGTCGGCATCACTCATGTCGGGATGCGAGTCCTCGACATGGGCGAACAGGTGGCTGAACTGCCGGAGCTTGCTTCTGAATGCCGCCCGCATGTCCCGGCTCACCGGCGCAAATCCCAGATCCTCGGACACCGCCACCCTGAGGCAGGAGAGGTCGGCCCGATGCGTCGGCCCGTCGAAATCGGCGCCGCTCGGCCAGGCCAGCGGGTCGCGACTGTCTTCGCTCATCATCGCCGACATCAGCAGCCTGGCATCGGCCGCCGAACGGGCGAGCGGTCCCTCCACGTCGAATGGTGACCAGCCGAAACCGCGGCGGGCGCTGGCCACGGCACCGGCCGAGGGCCTCATTCCGAAAATTCCGCAGAAGGCCGCAGGCGTGCGCAGGCTTCCGGCAAAATCCGACCCCATCGCCAGGGGAAGCATACGCGCCGAAAGCGCCGCAGCGCCGCCGCCAGTGGACGCTCCGGCAGAGAGCGCAGGATCGTGGGGATTGCCGGTAGCGCCGAATAGCGGATTGTCGGTGGTGGCGCCGAACCCGTGCTCGGGGACGTTGGTCTTGCCGATGGCCACGGCACCCTCCTTGCGCATGGCAGCGACGATGTTGTCGTCATGCTCGGGAACAAAGTCCTCGAACAATGGCGATCCCTGCGTCGTCTTCACCCCGGCAAGGTCGTTGAGATCCTTCACGCCAAGGGGCAGGCCGTGCAGCTTTCCGAGCGACTCGCCCTTCATCACGGCGGCCTCTGCCACCATGGCCTCCCCCCTTGCCCTTTCGAAACAGCGAATGACCATGGCGTTGAGCACCGGGTCGAGCCTTTCGATCCTTGCGATGCAGCTTTCGAGCAATTCGACAGGCGAAAGCTGCCTTGCGCCGATGGCCGCCCGGGCATCAACGGCAGAAAGATCACAGGGTTCACACATCTTGTCCTCCAGCTTCGAGTTCCTGCCTGACCAGCCCTGCCACCTCAACCAACCCTTCCGACAGCGTCGCCCGGTCGATGTTGATCGGCGGCACGAAGATGAGCGAGTTGCCGGCCCTTCCTCCCAGGTAGATCAGGATGCGGCGGGAATGTGCCGCGATTTGCAGGCGAATGGCAGTCTCCCGGTCAGGCCTGCCCTTCTCGTCCACGATATCGACCGCCGCCTGCGCGCCGGCGATGCGAATGCCGGCGATGCGTCCGAGCGCAGCCAGCGGGCGCAGGACGGATTCGAGGACGGGCTCGACCGTTTGCCCGACATGTGCAAGCAGGCCGTCCCTGCCGATCGTCCGCATGGTGGCGACTGCCATGTTGCAGGCAAGGGGGTTGCCCTGGAACGTGCTGGTGTGCATGCCGGGCGGCCAGGCCCTGAGAATCTCCGGGCGGGCGGCCACGGCCGACAGGGGCAATCCCCCGGACATGCCCTTGCCCATGGTGACCATGTCGGGCACGATGCCGGCGTGCTCGAAGGAAAACCAGGATCCGGCACGGCCGAACCCGCACCAGATTTCATCGCATACCATCAGGACGCCATGCCGGCGCGTCATCTCCCTGATGCCGGGCAGAAACTCCGGTGGCGGAGTCAGGACGCCGCCGACGCCCTGGATCGCTTCCACCACCAGGGCGGCCGGAAGGTTGCCGACCCTGCGCAACTCCTCCAGGCGGTCTGACAAACGGGAAAGGCAGGCGTGGGTCCCGCCCTCGCCATCCTCGCCGGAATCGGGATAGGGCAGGAAATCGACGAGTCCGTCCAGCAACGAGAAGGGCTCGCGAATGGCACTGCCGTCAGTAAGCGACAGCGCACCGATGGTCCGACCGTGGTAGCCGCCCTCGAAGGATACCAGGCGCGAGCGCCCGGTTGCATATTGCGCGGCCTTGATCGCCGTCTCGACGGCTTCGGCTCCGGAATTCGCCAGCTGGATGCAATGCAGCTCCCGGGGCAGGATCGAGACCAGCTCTTCATAGAGCCGGGCCCGGAAGGGCGAGGGAAGCCGGGTGCCGGTGTGAATGATTCCGGTGGCAAGCGCCTCCTGCAAGGCCGCAACATGCGCCGGGTGATTGTGGCCGAGATTGCTGGTGGCGGAGCCGCAAACCAGGTCCAGCCACTTCCGACCCCGCTCGTCATGGAGCCACGGCCCGTCCCCCCCGAGGAAAACCGGCGGCTCCGGGGTGAGCCGGAAGGTATTGGCAGCAGCCGATTCATGGGCACGGGTGGCGTCGAGGACCGGCCTGGCCATGTCAGGTCTCCCCGTTCCGGTCCGGCCGCCGCAGCACCGTCAAATCGGCCTGGCGCCATTCGGCGATGATCCGGTCACCTGGCCCTGCCGGCGTCCGGCCGTCGAGGGCAGCGCGCGGGATTTCGATATCCAGCATCGCGCCGCCGGGAGACACTCCCTGCATCTTGAGCGTTGCTCCGGTGAACGAGACATCCCTGACCTCGAGCACCGCCCCGTTCTGCTCCGGCGGATGCCCATGGCCTTCAGGCCTGACGGAAATGGCCTCGGGGCGCAACGCCAGGGCGATCCGTTCGCCGTCATCATGGACATCCCCGTCATGGGCCGGTGGTGCGACCAGGATTCCAAGCCCGCCGGCGTCACATTCAATCCCCGCTTGCGATGCTCTCTCCACCCGCCCGACGATGACGTTGCAGGCACCGATGAACCGCGCAACGAATTCGGTTTCAGGCCGGTCATACAAGCTGACCGGGTCGCCCAGCTGCTCGATGCGACCATCCCGCATGACCGCGACCCTGTCGCTCATGGCAAGCGCTTCCTGCTGGTCGTGAGTCACGTAGATGAATGTCAGCCCCACCTCCCGGTGCATGCGCCGCAACTCGTGCTGCATCTGTTGCCGGAGGTTCGCATCCAGCGCGCCGAGAGGCTCGTCCAGGAGCAGAACCCCCGGCTCGACGATCAATGACCGGGCGAGCGCAACCCGCTGTCGCTGCCCTCCGGAGAGCTGGTGCGGGAGGCGTTGCTCGTAGCCGGTCAGGCCGATCGTCTCCAGCCATGACCGCGCCCTCTCCTCGCGGATGGGGCGGGCGATATTGCGCATCTTCAGGCCGTAGCCCACGTTTTCCAGCAGGGTCTTGTGCGGAAACAGCGCGTAATCCTGGAACATGATGCTGGTATCGCGCCGGTTCGGCGGGTGGTCGGTCACGTCTTCCCCACCGACCCTGATCGTTCCGCCGGACACCTGTTCCAGGCCGGCGATCAGTCGCAACATGGTCGATTTGCCGCAGCCGGAGGGCCCCAGCAGCGTCAGGAACTCGCCGGCGCGGATGCGCAGCGACAGCGGTCGGACCGCCTGGATGGCATCGAATGCCTTCGAGACACCATCCAGCTCGATTTCCTTGGCGACGATCACGATTCGCTTGTCCCGGATACATGCCTCAAGCTATTCTGCACCCGCAACGGTGAGGCAGGTTGGACCAGAAAATCGTGTATTACGAAAACGACGGCCTTCCGCAGACGCTGTCCTATCATATCCTGAACAAGCTGCGCTGGAGGATCATTACCGGGGACCTTGCGCCCGGCCAGGCCTTGCGGGAACAGGAGTTGGAAGCCGATTACGGAAGCAGCAGGGGGCCGGTACGGGAAAGCCTGCGCCTTCTCCTGCGCACCGGTCTCGTCGAGCATCTGCCGCGGCGCGGGTTCCGGGTGCGGAAAGAGACGCGTGACGATGTCCGCAACATCTACCAGCTGCGGGCCACGCTCGAGGGGATGGTGATCGCCGCCCTGGCCGACCTCGACATCGATCCGCTGTGCGAAAAGCTGCGGGGACGATGCGCGATCATGGAAGGATACTACAAGGCGAATGACCTCGAGGGCTATTTCCGCGAAAACAGTACCTATCACCAGTGCATTATCGACCACACCGGCAACCGTCCGATCGCCCAGGTGCTGAATTACGTGAACGAGATTTCGCTTCCGATTCGCTACAAGCTTCTGAAAGAGTCGTTCCCGACGCACCGCTCTCTCGACTATCACGAGGAGATCCTCCACCAGCTCGAAGCCGGGCACATTCCCGAAGCCAGGCGGCTGACGGAAGAACACATCCTGGAGAACCTGGACCGGGCGATGGCGGTTCTTGACGACCATGGGGGCGAGGATTCGAGCTGAGGGCTTCATGCCAGGGCGATCACGCCGATTTCGACAATTGCATCTTCACCGATTCCACTGACCTCGACAAGATTCCTTGCCGGGGCATTGTCGCCGAAGAATTCGGCGAAGGCCTCGTTGACCGCATCCTTTGCCGAGAGGTCGGTCACGTAGACGATGGCCAGCATGACCTTTTCCGCTCCGCTCCCGGCCGCTGCCAGTATGGTGACGCAGTGCTCAAGGGAAAGCCGGGCCTGCGCCGCTGCCCCGGCGACGATCCGCCCCGTTGCCGGATCGCGCGGCATCTGCCCGCCTACAAAGACCAGCCCGCCACCCTTCACGCCCTGCGAAACCGGCGAGATCGAGCCCGGTACATCCGGGTGTTCGACGATTTCTCTCATGCTTCCCTCCTTCGATGCCGGCGCATGACATCAGGCGCCGAGCCTGCAATTCACCGTGGTCAGGAACTCGCGCATGCCCCAGATACCGCCTTCGCGACCAATTCCCGCATCCCGGAAACCTCCCGTGGGAATATCGGCACCCTGGATGGAGGTCGAGTTGATCCCGATGCTGCCGAATCGCAGGTCGCGAAGGTGCGGCAGGAGCGCGCCCGGTGCGCCGGTGTAGAAATAGGCGGCCAGCGCGTGACGCTCGGCTGACAGCTGCGCCAGAAGATCCTCCCGCCCGGAAAAGCGGCGGATCGACAACACTGGCCCGAAGGTCTCGTACCGGTCGAAGATGCTGCTGCCTTCGCACTCGATCACCGTCAGCGGAAACACGAACGGACAATCCTTCCCGACACCGTGCGGCTCGGGCGTCAGCAGTCGCTCCCCTCCATCCCTGGCCCGGCACGCGACATCGACCAATGCGTCAACCGCCTCCCTTGTCCGCACCGGGCCGAGATCGACGCCGCGATCGGAGGGGCCAGCCGTTACCGCCTCGACCCGCTCCATCAGCCTCGCCCTGAAACCGGCGTAGATGCCATCCTCGACGAAGACGCGATTGACGGAAGAACATGCCTGGCCGGCCGCCTTGAGCTTGCGCTCGAGCAAATCCCCGACCGCGCGGTCCGGGTCGGCGTCGCCGAATACGGCAAACGGGCAGTTCCCCCCGAGTTCCATGACCGCCTTCTTGCCATTGGCCGCACATGTGCTCGCCAGTTCCCGCCCGACTGCCGTCGACCCGGTGAAGCTGACGATGTCGATGTCGTCATGCCCGAGAACCCGGCCCGCAAGCACCGGGTCACCGCTCGCAAGCAGCTGCAACTCGTTGCCGACTCCCGCCTGCCGGAAGGCCTTGAACATTGCGCGTGCACACAGCATCGCCAGCGAGGAGGGCTTGACGATTGCCGGGCACCCGGCGGCGATTGCAGGCCCGATCTTGCGCGTCAGACCTGCCACGGGATCGTTGAACGGACAGATCAGGAATGCGCCGCCCAGGCCGACATTGGTCACCATCCGGCCGGCCCCGATGGTCTGCTCGAATGCAACGCTGTCCAGCAAATGCCGGCAATGATCCAGGAACGAGATCGCGTAATCGATCTCGGCGTCGGCCTCCCCGGGTTTCTTGCCCACTTCCCGGACCACGAGCGCCACCAGCTCCGACCGTGCGGACTGCAATCCCTCGACGCAACCGTCGAGGATTTGCCGTCGCAACTGGTGGTCGCCGGCCAGGGCAGATTGCCCGGGAGCGAGTTGCTGCAGCTGCCGTTCGACTTCGGCAGGTTCATCCGGGCGCCAGCTCGCGAAGACCCGTCCGTCATTCGGCGAGACCACCGGGCGCGGCGTTCTCGTGCTCACGGGGCCACCACCTCGGCCAGGATCCCCAATATGGCGCGGATCTCCGGCATCGGCTTGCCGAAGCAGACCCTCACATGATCGTGATATCCGCTTCCGAAGGTCTCGCCGGGAAGGGACAGGACCCGGCGAGCCTCCAGTTGCCGGCGAAACGAGTGCGAATTCTCCACGTATGGAAACAGGTAGAACGCGCCCTCTGTCGCCAGGTGCGGCCAGCCCTGGGCGGTAGCAAATTCCAGCATGAGACGTCGCTGCCCGGAGTAGTCTTCCGGGCTTGCCCCTGTTGCCGCGATGACCTGCAGGGCGATGTTCTGGCTCGGTGTCGGTGCGGCGCTGAGAAGTGTCTGATGGGCGGCGATCACGGGTGCGGATCTGTGGCGGTGAACGAGGCATGCGCCCAGTCTCAGGCCCTGGAGGTGGTAGTTCTTCGAAAAGGAATTGACGATGAAGACGTGATCCTCCGGTGAACACACCGAACCGTGCCATTTCGGGACATCGAAGACAATATTCGAGAAGCTCTCGTCGAGCAGGAGAATGGCACCCGCATCGGCGGTCTCCCGGCAGAGCGTGTCGACTTCATGGCTGCCGAGCACATGTCCGGTCGGATTGCCGGGATTGCTGCAGATGACGGCACCGGCCCCGGTCTCCTGCAAGGTCTTTCGCAAGCGCCGGCCGTCAATCTCGAAGCCCTCGTCCGGCCGGGTCTCGAGGAATACCGGCTGGAGATGGGCCAGTTCGACGAGATCCTCGTAGCTCGGCCAGTGCGGGGACACGACGAGCACCCTTGATCCGGCGGGCAACATGCTGCGAATGATACTGAAGATCGAGGATTTCGCACCGCCGACGATGATGCATTCATGCTCGGGAAGGCTCCATTTCCGGAACAGCTCCGTCCGTGCCAGGACCCGCAACTCGTCGATGCCTCCAGGGGAAGTCAGCGTGGTGCCGAACCGGATGTCGGCGGTGATCGTGCCGGTGCGGTCCGGGAATGTTGGTGTGCTGAGCGAATAGACCGTCTCGCCGGCAAGGCGGGCGGTTTCGATGGCTCCGGCCAGCGCAAGGGTCGGGGATCTGCGGTTCATCGCTGCCGGTCCTTCCGCATGAACAGGACCTGGGCGGTGATGCCAAGCGCCATCGAAAAACCGAACACCATGACGCCGATGGCATTGATTGCCGGATCGAAGCCGGTCACCAGTGTCGTCCAGATCTTGATCGGAAGCGTGATTGAGAAATTGGTCAGGAAATAGGCGATGACAAACTCGTCAAAGGCAAAGGTAAAGGTGATGATCAGCGTCGCGAAGATGGCGACGCGGCAGGATGGCAGGACGATTTCGAGAATGGCGCGTAGCCGCGAGGCGCCGAGGGCCCAGGCCGCTTCCTCATGGCTCTTCGGGACCTGGGCGATCCGGTTGCGCAGGTTCAGCACCGCCAGTGGCAACACGTAGAGAACCTGCCCGACATAGACCAGCCCCAGCGAGGGCTCGAAGCCGATGGAAACGAAATAGAGCCGCAGACCGATGCCGATGAGGATCAGTGGCACCGCCAGCGGTGCCAGTACGAACAGCGTGATCGCCGTCTTGCCGGGAAAGCGCGCATTGACCAGCGAATAGGCGCACAGAAACGCGATGGCCGTCGCCGAAACGCTGACGGCCGACGCGACGGTGATGCTGTTCAGCAGTCCGGAAAAATACTGTGAATCGCGGAATACGCGCCCGAACCAGACCAGCGTGAATTCCCGGAACGGCATGACCTGGTAGCGGCCACTATTGAAAGAGAACACGGCCATGACCACGATCGGGAGATAGATTGTCGAGGTAACCGCCATGAACAGCAGGGCGAGCCAGTAGCGGCCATGCGATCGTGTGCGGCCCATCCCCATCCTGTCATTCCTGCAGGCGGACCTGGCGGCGAACCAGGGCAAGCGGCATGGCGGAGACCAGCACCACGCCCATCAGGACCGCGGCGAATGTCGCCGCCATCGGCAGATCGTAGGTTCCCTTCAGCGTGCTCAGCATCAGCTGTGCCAGGACCGGCTTGAAACCGCCGCCGAGGAGGGTCGGCACGGCATAGTCTCCAACGCAAATGATGAATGTCAGCACCGCACCGATGATCCAGCCGGGAAGACTCAGGGGCAGGACGATCTCGACGAAGCCGCGCCACTCGCTGCCTCCAAGATCCCGGTTCGCCTCGAGGAGCCGCGGGTCGATCGTGACCATGACGCTGAATATCATCAGTGTGATCAGCATGATGCCGAACAGGGCCAGGCCGAAGGTCGAAGCGGCCATGGTGTAGAGAAACCCGATTTCGACAGATTGGCCGAAGACCCCGGCAAGTGCGAAGGCGATGACACCGCTGTCGGACAGCACGAGCTGCCAGGAAAACGCCCGAATCGTGAAACTTGTCCAGAACGGAGCCAGCAGCAGGAAGAGCAACAGCAACCGGCGCTTCGGGTGCACGGCATAGGTCAGGAACCACGCCAGCGGGTAGGCAATGACGGAGGCAATGGCAACTGCGGAAGATGCCAGCAGGATGCTGCGTGCGAGTGCGTCGGTGAATCGGTCCGTCGTGAAGAAGGCCGCGTAGTTGGACAGCGTCAGCCCGCCGTGATCGGCGCCGGTAAGGCTGAGACCGACGGTGTAGCCGATGGGCACGACAAAGAACCCGGCCATGAGGATCACGGCAGGAAGAACTCCGTGCCACAGATTGGCCACCGGGGGGCGCCGGCGGCCGGATGAATTTCGCACGGTTTCGTCGATGCCTACCATTCGAGCGCCACGACACGCATCGGCGCACCGTCCACGCAACTCGACTTCAGCGGCACGGCCAGGAGAAAGGGGCGCTCCCCGTCCAGGCGCCCCAGATCCTTCAGATCCTCGACGAACGGAATGCCGGCGGCAAAAACCGCGTGATGGGTAACGAATTCCTCGTTGTAGACATGCCGGACCGGCATTTCCCGTGCAATGTAGTCCTGCGGAAAATCGATGCAGACTGCCGCCGGCTCCAGCGACGTGATCCACCTAGCCGCTTCCGGTTCAAGATTCGGGGCCTTGAGGTGCCATTCCCGGCTCTCGTAGCCGAGCCTGTTGGTCAGGTCGCTGCGCAGGATCAACCGGTCGCCCGGACGGAGGCGGTCGCCGAGCCTCTCGGCGAGCAATTCCCGGGTAATCGGAAACGGCAGATCCAGGTCCGAAAAATCGGCAATGACCGCTTCGCCGATGAACAGGTCAAGCCCCTCATTCGGAAGATCCTGGATGGTCGGTCCGCCCTTCCGCATGTGGCAGGGCGCATCGCAATGCGTAAAGCCGTGCCCGGTGATCAGCAGGTGAGTCTCGTCCATCTCGTCACCAGCAGCAAAACTCCTGCCCTGGCAGACATCGATTCTCCATCGCCAGTGATTGAAGAACGGCACCGACAAATCGACAATGCGGGGCGTGTCCGATGGCCAGGAACTCATGGCGATCGGCCGGCAAGGCGCGGTTGCACTATCGGGAAGGGAAATCGGCAATGCAGCCAGGAAGACCTCCCCGGTCTCGATGGCGCCGAAATTTGCGCAGTTCTCCGTCAACAGCAGTCCTTCGGCGTGAAGCGCCGCCCGAAATTCCCGGTTGGGGTTCCGAAACCTCCTTTCGCCCCCGGGACGGCTCGCCGGAATGTCGTCGCAGGACAGGTCGACCGCCACATGCGTGAAACCTGCCTGCGAGATCGCCGCCGCACAATCGGGCGCAATCCTGGGTGAATCCCGCCAGTATTCCGGCTTGCGATTGTGGACTGAATCGGCATGCCCGCTTCGCAGGACGAGAATGTTCCGGCCGGTCCGGCTGGGAATCACTGCCTTGTCGATCACCTCCAGGCCGGAGACATCGACGATCCGAGCGACACCGGCGAACATCTCGAGGGGGTACTCGTCGAGACGCCTTCCGCCGCGTAGCCGCCATCCAGGGGCAGAGGTGAAGCTGAATCCGCTGCCGCGCCACTTGTAGCCGAACTCCTGGAACTCGTCGCCGCGATAGTAGGACTGGGACACGAACGGGGTACTCGTCCAAAGCCAGTGCGGCTCCATGCATTGCGAACAATCAACGATTTGCATGCGCCGGTCCCTGCCTCCGGAATTGAACATGGAGAAGGACCGAACGCCTGCCCGCGACGGGCGGCGGCGTTCGGTCGGTTAGCGTATACGTCAGAGGTTCTTGAAGTTCTCCCAGGCGTCGAGCCATTCCTGCCGGTTGTCAGGAGCCTTCCTGGGTGACAGGTTGGCCATGAACACCTCGTCGAACCGGTCGAGATCCACCAGGTTCAGCAATTCCCGCTTGTCGTCAGGCAGGAGTTCCGCCGCCTTCCTGTTGGGGACCATGCTGTAATAGGTCTTGGCGACCGCCAGCATGGACTGGAACCGTGGGCCGGCCACATATTGCACGAACTTGACGGCATTATCCATGCGCGGCGTGTTCGCGGCAATGCAGACCGCCTGGTCCCAGGTCACGCCACCCTCCACCGGCACCCGTGCCTTGAACGGGAGACCATCATCGTACATTCCGGCCTGGACCCACTCGCCGGCGATCGCGAGGTCGTAACTGCCCCCGGCCATGGCCTGGATGACCTGCGAGGTGTTGCCGACCAGCCCGACCTGCGGGCGCAGGCTGTCGAGACGATCAACGAGTGCCCCGAAGGCAGCGGCGTCAAGGTCGTAGGGCTGGGGATTGCCGTTGTATTTCGACAGGCAGCCCATATTGGGCAGGAACCAGTCGAAGAGGGCAACCCGGCCCGAGACGGCGCTGTCCCACAGGACCGAATAGCTGGCGACATCATCCTCGGAGAACTTCTCGTGGTTGTAGGTGATGCCGTAATAGCCGAAACGGTTCACCAAGCCGTACATCCTGCCATCGACGAAGCATGGCGGCCAGTTGGCGATGATCTCGAAATAGTCCTCCAGGGGGTAGTCGCCCGGATTGAGCTCAAGCAGCAGGCCGTCCCGTGCCGCCTGCGGCACATAGGCGCTTGTCGGCGTGATGATGTCAAAGGTCCCGGCCGGAGAAGAGCCGATGAGGGCCACCATTTCCTCGTCCGACCCGTCGTGAATCTTGAGATTGACCTTGATGCCGGTGCTGTCCTCGAACGCGTCGAGCATCCCGGGCTCTTCGTATCCCCCGAAAGCCAATACGTTCACTTCGCCTTCCTGCGCCGAGGCGCGGCCGGGCAACACCCAGGGCGCGGCCAGTGCCGTGCTGCCGAGCGCCAGCCCCTTGCCGGCAGTGTCGAGGACTCTCCGGCGCGTCCATAGCTTGGGACCCGGAGTGTTGAGTTTCGTGTGGTCAGACATGTCTGGTTCCTCCATTCCAATTGAAATTCAGGCGTCTGCGGCGCCGGTTTCAGGGATTGTATTTTGTCTACAATTTCGGAATTCAGGATGGGCGATTCAGGAAGACCTGTCAAGACCAATAGATTGCAGCCCGACCAGCCTCGCTCGCTGCGGTCATGGCCGGCGTCACGAAAAGAACCTCGTCATCCGCAAGGGACACACGGCCCATGGTATCCGACCTGATGTGAAATTCGGCATGAGATTCTGCAGGAACCCGACCCGAGACCCGCCCACGGGCAGTATCTGGCCGAACGATAATTCTTGAGCCGCCATCGATATGCGGACATTATCCACCTACCAACAGTACACTCGATCCTCACGGCAATGCCTCACATCAATCAACTCTCCGACGACACCGAAATGCGTCTCGCAGCCTTTGAGCATGTCCAAGGGCTGGCTGACTCGCACGGCCAGTTGACGTTTGGAATGCTGAGCAGGGGTTTTACCTTCCAGGGCACCCGCATTCACCTCGTCAACCGGCCACGCGGTATCTTCAAGCCCCGCCAGATGCGTTTCCTGTTGTCGATCAAGACCGTCGTGCCCAGGCCGGGCAGAAATGTCCGGTATGCCGACCAACAGGACGTGCATCGGCAGATCTACAATTGTGAGGAGACCGTCGATTATGCGCTCATGGGAACTGACCCCGAATCCGACGCGAACCGTTGGCTGCGCGAGGCTCATGAACATCGGATTCCGGTAATCTACTTTCTTGGAGTCGCGCCGGGCGTATACCAGGCTCTCATGCCGACATTCATTTCAGAACTGGATCCGGCATCTCTCAAGGCGAGCATCTCTTTTGGTTATCCCGAACGAGACGTCCACTTGCCGCCACGACCGGAAGAACGTCGCTACACATTACGGAAGGTCAAGCAGCGCCTGCATCAGGATTCGTTCCGGAAGGCCGTCATTACCGCATACAGAGGTCGCTGCGCCCTCTCGGGACTTCGCGAACACCGGTTGCTCGATGCGGCGCATATCGTTGCCGACAGCAACGAATTGCTGGGCCAGCCGATCGTGCCGAACGGATTGCCGCTGTCGAAGATTCACCACGCCGCATTTGATGCCGACCTGATCGGCATCGATCCGGACCATCGCGTGCATGTCTCGGACAGGCTTCTCTCACAACGAGATGGTCCGATGCTTGATGCCCTGAAGCAGCTTGACGGTAGTCTCATGCATTTGCCAATCGTGGCCGAGGACCGCCCTGACCCGGACCGTCTGGCTCGACGCTTCGACCGCTTCAAGGCTGCAACCTGAACGCCCGGTTCTCCACGTAATGCCGAATTCGGCATTACGTGGAGAACCGGGCGCATGGGATTCTCGACCAGGTCGGAGCTTGGCACAAAGACAGGACCTGGCTCCGTAGCGGCCATGCTTCCGAAAATCTCGGCTGCCTGCCCGGCGGGAATATTCGTCGCTGCTCACGCCTTGGTGCCAGAAACACCCGCCCGAAGACAGGGCGACCTCGACCGGCCGGTCAAACGACTGCGAGCGCTGTCGCCAACAATGATCAGCCCTGAACTCCTACCTGCCCCAGCCTGCCATCCAGGCGGTAAACTCGGAAGGTGTGACCCGGTAGCGGGCGAAGTTGCCCTCGTGCAGGCTCAGCAGTTCCCGCTCCACGATTTCACGAAAGCGCTCCGCGTCCGCAAATTCGATATTCCCTGCCGACCATGCGCCGATATGTGTGGCCGCGGCCTTCTTGTCCATACCCTGGCGAATGACAGCACCGACGAGGTCGCGCATTGCCGTCCGGTGTACCAATCTGAACGGGTCGGGCTCGCCGAGCGACATGCGTATTGCGGCATAACGCGCTGCCGAGCGCCGGCAGGTCCACATGAAGAGATCGCGCAGCAATTCAACGCGCTCAAGCTCGTATACGCCCAGGGTCGCACTGGTGTACAGATCCGGTTCCACGTCGTCGAAGGGCTGCAGGTAGGGAAATTGCACCATCGCGAAAAAGGCCTGCTCGAACGGATCCTCTATCAGCTATCAGCGAGGCCTTTGTCAGAATCTCGTCGAAACACTCTTCGACGAGTTGCGGCACCTCCAGGGGACAAAAGACCGAACCCCGGATTCCCGCCGCCATTCGCCGGAGCCTGCCTGGCGCCCCCGGGTCGTCGAGAAGGTTGTTGGCCAGCGCCGCGTGCAGGTTGAGAATGGTATGACGATCGAAGCCGATGCTCTCGGCACCGTCCACCAGGATCTCGATTGCATCCTTGTGGTTCAGGATCATCTGGGTCTCCCGCCAGCTCTTGCCGTCGGCCTCCTCGCCGGCCTCGACCAGCTGCGCGGTCTCCAGCAGGGAATAGGTGTTTCCCTCCAGGCGACTCGAATTCCAGGACAGATCGATCAGTAGCCGGCTCAACGCCGTCTTCGCGTAGGTGCCGGCAGGTTGCTCGACGACATCTGTCCGGCCGAGATCACGCAATTCCATCCGCTCCCGCTCGGTGAGATGGAAACTGTCATTGGGACGATAGCGATCGAGAAGGTTCCGGCTGTAGCCGACCGGCTGCCTGACATGGTCCCGGATGTCCTCACCCGCCCCGGATAGCGGGATCAACGCAAGACACGCTCTGGCATTGGGGGCAGCAGATACGGGTCCAGGTGACACCGATGCCGCGTCCGGCAGGAAGTATCGCGCCCAGCGACCGGATCCGGTCCTTGCCAGGCGCCCATCCTCCACCATTGCCTTCAAACGATACTGCAACGTTCGCAGCGGCGTGGCAGCGGGCAATGCATCCGCAATTCGTGTTGCCGTCACTCCTCCAGGCTGCCTGCGTACCGCGTCTTCGATTTCCCGGAGTTTCCCCTCATGAATGCGCCTTGCCAAACCACCCTCCCGGATTGCGTGTTCAGCTCCATGTGCAATATATGGCGACAACCTGGCCGGTGCCGAAACATCCCGGCCCTGACGATTCGGACCATTCACTGCCATCGCGGCCGTTGGCTCGCCCGCCGAATTGTTGCCGGCGATTGCCGGATGTTACCGATGTTCTGCCCGATTTCGGCAGGGGTGGTCACCGCATCAACCTTGCGCACTGCTCCACGAATTCGGGGTGGGCCCTCGTCCATGCCGCTGCAACCTTCAGGATCTCCAGGTCAGCCGGGTCTTGAGCCCATTCAGATGTGTCCAGGGAAGAGCCCCCTGATGCTGGAGCATGCCGACGACAATGCCGGGGGCGATTCCCTGTTCCTCGGCAAATTTCCTGACGACATGCGCGCTGCGTGGTGACGTGGCGACAAACTGTTGCCACGCCCGCCGGGGAATCAGCGTGTTCGATGCCCAGTCATCGGCCTCCGACTCGACCCCGGCGCCGTTTCCGTTGGTCTCGTCGACAAAAATGCCCTTCTTGCTGTGAAGCAGGATATGCGCGGCTTCATGGAAGAAGCTGAACCACAGATGATCATCGGTCTTGTGTCGGGCAGTCAACTGGATCACAGCCTTCCCGGGAGACAGCCAGCGGGCCGCACCGCTGAGTGCCGTTCCTGGCAGGGGCTGCACCAACGCCAGCGCAACGCCCGCCTCGTTGCACTGCCTCGCAGCCTGCTCCAGGGCCCCGACGGTCTCCCCGCGTGTCAGGCCGCGGACAGCCCGAACCGCGTGCCGGAATCGCTTCTCGCTGTACTCCGCACACTCCTGGTGTTCGGCCTCGATCTCGCCGAGTCGAAGCCAGGTGACCAGTGCGGCCTCGCTGCTCCTGAAGCTCCGGGAGTGGCGATAGGCAACATTGGCGTGGCCGTAGCGGGCCGTCCAGGCATCGACTGACCCGACACGGAAGAATGCAAGCAGTTTCGACACGGTGTCGACATCGGATTCGGGGTGGCAAAAACAGCCTCGCTTCACCAGCTCCCGGACCGGGAAGCTCTTGATCCATTCCGCTGCAGCCGCGGCTTCACCGGCTTCGGCCTCCCTTGCCCGGTGAAGCCGATAGTCGGACTCGACCCCGAGCCAGATACTGGCATCGACACCAAGCACCTTTTCGAATTGCAGTGCGGTTCCAGGCTCGAGCGCCGCCTTGCCCGAGATGATCTCGCTGATCAGCTTTGGGGATCGACCACACCTGCGCGCAAATTCAGCCTGCGAAATCCCCTCGGCCTCAAGGCGCTCCTCGAGAATCCATCCGGGCGGAACCGCCTGGTCCGGGTTGTACCGATTGGTCGCTGTCGCCATCTGTCCCTCCCTGGTCAGTGGTAGTCGATCACGTCGAGAATCGTGATTGCCGTCACCCGCTCCGTGTCTATCCCGCCATCTTCCGCACGCGGAGCCGGCTCGTGGCCGGCTTTGAACACCAGCCGCCAGGGCTGAACGAGATCCACGGCAAACTGCTCGTCCCGATCTCCCCCGAGCTGATGCCGCCTGTCCGGCTTCGTGTTTGGCACCATCGACAGATTGTGCGCCGCCCGAAGCACCGCCATCCGCACCATGATGACTTTCGCCATCCTTGCACCGTAGGTCTTCTGCAGGGTATTTGCCGAGTTGAAGGCCTTTTCAAGCTTGCGGGTCCGGAAAACGATTTCCATACATACCAACCATGATCATTACCCAATAGGTAACGTTTTATTATCTCCTGTCAAGCGAAGTGGTGGGCTCCACTCGCCATCCGATGCCCGGCAATCGTTATCGTCCGCCAGCCGGGGATGGCCGGACGGACGTCATTGCAGTGCTCGACGCGTCGCCGGAACTGACCACCTCCGGTTTGCAGCGTTGGGCGGACCGGCCCTGGCTGGCACCTGCAATCGCCCGATTCTCCGCACGGGATTGGTATTCCCGCGCAATTTTCCACTTGATGTTCTCATGGTCATCGAATTGCCAACCCCGGCGGCGGCGGATCTTGTGGCCACCATGTGGTGGCCATTGCCAATTTCGGGTCGGCAGGGCCGGCGTTGGCGTGGCCGGATTTCCTTCGGGGAGGATGTAGGGTAGACCACTCGTCGCCGAACGGCCGAATTTCGAATTCATGACTGGAGCTGCCATGACCGGGCCAACACCACATCACGGCATCTATGCCGCTGTCGCCACACCGCTGGGCCGGGATTATCTTCCCGACCTGCCCCGATTCATGGACCATTGCCAATGGTTGCTGGAAAATGGATGCGACGGGCTGGCCCCGCTGGGAACGACCGGTGAGGCGAACTCGATTGGCCTGGAAGACCGGCTGGCCTTCATTGGCCGGATCGGTCGCAGCGACCTTCCCAAGACCCGTCTGATTGTCGGAACGGGCTCGACCTCGATGGCCGATACGGTAAGGCTGTCAAGGGCAGCAATCGATGCCGGCATGGACAGCTTGCTGATGCTGCCGCCATTCTTCTACAAGACACCGTCGGAGGACGGGCTGTTCAGCTATTTCTCCGCCGTCGCCGATCAGCTGTCCGATCAGCAGCCGCGGATATTCCTCTACCACTTTCCCCAGATGTCGGCGGTTCCTGTCACCATCTCGCTGGTCAGGAGATTGCGGGATGCCTTTCCGGGCCTGTTTGTCGGCGTCAAGGACAGTACTGGAGATTTCGCCAGCACCTCCGCCTTCATCCGGGAAATTCCCGGGTTTCAGACCTTCGCCGGCACAGAGGACCTGGCCGCGGTGACGATCGACGCCGGCGGAAATGGCTGCATTTCGGCAACGGTCAATGTCGTGGCTCCGATCGTCGCCCGGCGACTTTCCGAAATCGATAACGGACGGGCCGCAGAGCTGGACCGCATGATCTCCGAATGCCGGGCGGCAATCTCGGCCGTGCACACTGTCAGCGGTACCAAGGCGGTGCTGGCGGCATTTCGTAATGATCGGGAATGGGGGCGGACCGCACCTCCCAATGTCACCCTCGACGAGGCTGCAGCATCGGCGCTTGCCGACCAGCTTGACCGGCTGGCGGGGCTGCGAAGCTGTTTCGGCTGATCCGGCCTCGTGGGTGGCGGTTGGTCAGGAGCCGGGATTCGGCTTCGCTTCCATGTCGATGCCGGTGATCTCCGCCTTGTCGACGAGGCGCTGGACGAATTCGCGCCCGGCGGCGACCCATGACGCCTTTTCGAGCTGGTCCTCGATCCGGGTGCGGGCAACTTCGAGGGGCAGTATTCTTCCTTCCGAGCGCAAATCCAGCCTGACCAGGTGAAATCCGTAGCGGGTCTCCACCGGCTGGTCGGCGATCTGGCCGGGCGACAGGGTCTTCAGGACCTCCTCGATCTCGGTCACCAGGTCGCCATCACTGAGCTGACCAAGTGAGCCGCCATTGGCGGCTGACTGGCAGGCACTTTGCTCCTTTGCCAATTGCCGGAAGCTGGCCGGGTCATCGCCGATCACCGCCAGCAGCTGCAATGCCGCCTTCCGTGCCGTGCGGCGACGCTCCGGCTCTGTCTCCGGTGCTGCCACCAGGATATGCGATGCCTCGTAGAGTGCCGGTGACCGAAAACGCTCGGTATTGGCCTCGTAGTATTCCCTGACCTGCTCGGGGGAAGGTGGCGATACGCTGATGCCGGCTTCGGTCAGCTGTCGGATCCTGGCTTCCGAGTCAGTCTCCCGTCGTCCCTTGCCGGCCTCCATGGGCTCGGCCTCGAGGCCGATCCTGTCGGCCTCCTGCAGCAGCAATTCACGTATCACCAGTGATCTGGCTGCCTTGCGCCAGGCGATTCCCGGCTTGCCGGATGGCGCCGAATGGTTCTGCGCCTCGGCAGCGATCCTGCTGGCCGGAATCGTGGTCCCGTTGACCGACACCTCCGGAAACAGCGGTTTCGATGCCCGCATGACAGGCAGGCCGGGATCCGGATCAGGCCCGACCCGGCCTATCCTCCCATCCGGGCATCGTTGCCGGTCCGGCCGGCCGGGGCGCTCCTGCGTGACCTGACCACCTGGTAGCCGGGCCGCAGCACGTAGCCGAAAGGCGCCGACAGCATGTGCACCAGCCTGGTGAAGGGAAACAGCAGGAAAATCGTCAGCCCGAGGAAGATGTGGATCTTGAAGATCAGATGGGCATCGGCAATGTAGCTGGCGGCGTTGAAGTCGAAGGTGAATATCCCCAGCGACCATGCCATGAACGCCACCATCTGCCCGCCCTCGAGATGCTGGACAGATACCAGGATCGTTCCCAGGCCAAGGACCAGCTGCACGACCAGCAGCACCAGGATCCCGATATCGGCAAAGGATGATGTCTTGCGGATCCTCGGATCGAACAGCCGGCGATGCAACAGCATCAGCCCCCCGGCCAGCGACATCACGCCGGCCACGCCGCCCACCACGATGGCCAGCACCTGCTTGAAACCGTGGCCGATCCCCAGCATGTCGAAGACCTGGATCGGGGTCAGCAGGCCGAACAGATGGCCGAAAAACACCACGATCACCCCGGCATGGAACAGCACCGAACCGGTGATCAGCTGCTTTCGACGCAACAGCTGGCTCGAGGATGATTTCCACGTGAACGGGTCGCGCTCGTAGCGGACGATACTGCCGACCAGCATGACGGAAAGACAGATATAGGGGTAAATTCCGAACAAGAATTCATGCATCAGCGTCGTCCTTGGTTGATGTCGGTCATGGGGTCCGGGACGTCCATCCGGGCCAGCAAATCCCGGGCTTGCGGACATTCATCGGGTGCGCCGGGCCCGAAGGTCACCTCGGACTCCTCCCAGGCCTCGTCGAGCGCCTTCAGATCATTGCCCGGCTTGTCCGGCATCTCCAGCAACAGCTCCAGCGACTTGCGGTCGCTGACCCCGCCGGCAATCCGCACCAGCGCCCTGAACACCGCCGCATATCCGGATCGGCGCCGATCCAGGCGGGTGCCCAGCGCCTCGAGGATATGGCTGGCATCGGTCAGCATCTGCTTCGCCTCTTCCGGCGGGCGCAGCGACAGGAATTCGAGGACCGCCGGCAGGTAGTCCGGCAGGTCCAGCGTGCTCGGCTCGAGCCCGGCCTTCTCGTAGGTCTGCAGGAGGTCGATCATGGCACCGCCGCGGGACCGGCCGTCACCATGGACATGCTCGAAAAGGTCAAGGCTGCATGATCGGGACCGGTCGAAAATCTCCACGAAAATCTCCTGGAGCTCCCAGATGTCGCCATCCCTCAGCTCCCCGAGCAGCCGGTCCAGCCCGGCCCTGTTGGTGCTGTTCAGGCGACGATCGGATTCGAACACGTCCCGAATGTCGGGAATTGCCTCCTTCAACTCGTCGGTCGGATAGGTCAGGAGGACCGACAGTGATTTCAGCGTCAGGTCCATCACCGTTGATCTGCCGGGATCGAGAATTGTCGTGATCCGCCACCGAACAGCGAGCCCTGGCTGATGCCGGTCGAGCACATGTTGCCATCGGTGAAGCCGCAGCCGCCGCGCAGGAAGGAGGCATCCTCGACATTCTCCCGATGGGTGGTCGGAATGACGAACCGGTCATCGTAATCGGCCAGTGCCATGATCTTGTACATGTCGTCGATGGTGGCGGCGGTCAGCCCGACCCTCTCGGCGATCGCCTCGTCGATCACCCCCTCGACGGTCCTGGCCCGCATGTAGACCCGCATGGCCAGCATCCGCTCCAGACCGGTGACGATCGGTGCCTCGTCGCCGGCGGTCAGCAAATTGGCCAGGTAGCGGACCGGAATTCGCAACGAACGGACATCGGGCAACTCCCGGTCCATTTCGATCAGGCTGTTTTCGCTGGCATTCTGGATCGGGCTGAGCGGCGGAACATACCAGACCATGGGCAGGGTGCGATATTCCGGATGCAGCGGGAAGGCCACCTTCCAGTCGACCGCCATCTTCCAGACCGGGGAGCGGGTAGCGGCGTCAACCCAGTCGAACGGGACGCCATCGGCCAGCGCCTGGCGGCGAATGTCGGGATCGTTCGGATCGAGAAAGATGTCCAGCTGCGCCTGGTAGAGATCCTTCGGATCCGGAACATTGGCTGCCTCGTGAATCCGGTCGGCATCGTAGAGAACCACGCCCAGGTAGCGGATGCGACCGACACAGGTCTCCGAGCAGACGGTCGGACTGCCCGATTCGATCCTCGGGTAGCAGAAGGTGCATTTCTCCGACTTTCCGGTGGACCAGTTGTAATAGATCTTCTTGTACGGACAGCCGGAGACGCACATGCGCCACCCGCGGCACTTCTCCTGGTCGATCAGCACGATGCCGTCTTCCTCGCGCTTGTAGATGGCGCCGGACGGGCAGCTGGCCGAGCAGGACGGGTTCAGGCAGTGCTCGCACAGCCGCGGCAGATACATCATGAAGGTGTTTTCGTATTCGCCGTAGATCTCCTTCTGCACCCCCTCGAAATTGGTGTCCTTCGAACGCTTCTCGAACTCGCCGCCCAGGATTTCCTCCCAGTTCGGACCCCACTCAATCTTCTCGATGCGCTCGCCGGTTATCCTCGAGCGCGGTCGGGCGGTCGGGAATGCATCCATTTCCGGTGCCGATTTGAGGTGTTCGTAGTCGAATTCGAACGGCTCGTAGTAATCGTCGATTTCCGGCAGGTCCGGATTGCCGAATATCTTGGCCAGGATTCGCCATTTTGCACCCTGCCTTGGCTGCAACTTGCCGGATTTGGTGCGCTCCCAGCCACCATTCCACTTCGACTGGTCCTCCCAGTTCTTGGGATAGCCGATGCCGGGCTTGGTCTCGACATTGTTGAACCAGGCGTATTCGACCCCGTCCCGGCTGGTCCATACATTCTTGCAGGTCACCGAGCAGGTATGACATCCGATGCACTTGTCCAGGTTGAGGACCTTGCCAATCTGTGCCCTGATCTTCATCGTGCCATCTCCGCCTGCTGCATGGGCCGTTCGAGCCAGTCGACCGTCTTCATCTTCCTGACCACCACGAACTCGTCGCGGTTCGAACCAACGGTTCCGTAATAGTTGAAGCCGTAGCTCTGCTGCGCATAGCCGCCGATCATGTGAGTCGGCTTCAGGGTGGTGCGGGTGACCGAATTGTGGATGCCGCCCCTGCGTCCGGTTCGTTGCGACCCGGGCGTGTTCACGATCTTCTCCTGGGCGTGATACATGAACAAGGTCCCGCTCTTGATCCGTTGCGACACCACCGCCCTCGCCGTCAACGCGCCATTGATGTTGAACACCTCGACCCAGTCATTATCCTCGATGCCGGCCAGCCCGGCATCATCCTCCGACAGCCAGACCACCGGCCCGCCGCGGTTGAGGGTCAGCATCAGCAAATTGTCGGAATAGGTCGAGTGAATGCCCCATTTCTGGTGCGGCGTTATGAAATTCAGCACGATCTCTGGCTCGCCGCCCTTGTCGCCGGCCTCGCTGACTCCGGCGATGGATTTCAGATCCACGGGCGGGCGATAGGTGCAAAGCCCCTCGCCGAAGGCCAGCATCCATCTGTGATCCTGGTAGAGTTGCTGGCGCCCGGTCAGGGTCCGCCACGGGATGCGCTCATGAACATTGGTATAACCGGCATTGTAGCATACCTCGTCGCTCTCGATCCCGGACCAGGTCGGAGAGGAGATGATCTTGCGCGGCTGGGCAGCAATGTCGTGGAAGGTGATCTTGCTGTGCTCCATCGGCAATGCCAGATGGGCATGCTCGAGGCCGGTGATCCGCTCCAGCGATCTCCACGCCTTGACGGCGACCTCGCCATTGGTCTCGGGAGCCAGCGTCAGGATGGTCTCGGCGGCATCGATGTCGGTATCGATCCTGGCACAGCCGCTGGCCGGACCCGACGACCAAATCCCGTTCTTTTTCCTGAGCAGTTCGACTTCCGGCTTCACATCCCAGCTGATGCCCTTGCCGCCATTGCCAAGCTCGTCCATCAACGGGCCGAGGGCGACAAACCGGTCATGGACGGCCGGATAGTCGCGGATGACCGACACGATGCCCGGGCCGGTCTGGCCCGGCACCAGCCTGCACTGGCCCTTCTTCCAGTCCGCCACCTCGGCCTGGGCAATTTCGCCCGGCGTATCGTGGAGGATCGGCATCAGCACCACGTCGCTTTCGACACCGAGAATCTCCGGGGCCACCTCCGAGAACTTCCGGGCCAGCAGTCGGAAGATGTCCCAGTCCGATTTCGACTCGTAGGCCGGGTTGACCGCCGCCTGCAACGGGTGGATGAAGGGATGCATGTCGCTGGTATTGAGGTCGTTCTTCTCGTACCAGCTGGCAGTCGGCAGCACGATGTCCGAATAGACCGCCGTCGTCGACATGCGGAAATCGATGCAAACCAGCAGGTCGAGCTTGCCGGTCGCCGGCTCGTCATGCCATTTGGCTTCCTTCGGCATCGCCCGCCCGGCCTCGGCAATATCCTCGGCCATGACGCTGTTGTCGGTGCCGAGCAGGTGCCGGAGGAAGAATTCGTGCCCCTTGCCGGACGAGCCCAGCAGGTTGGATCGCCAGACAAACAGGTTGCGCGGCCAGTTCTCCGGGGCGTCCGGATCCTCGCATGACATCTCCAACTCGCCGGATTGCAACCGCTTGGCGACATAGTCGGCCGCTCCGATTCCGGCCTCCCTCGCTGCCCGCCCGATCTCGAGCGGGTTCTGCTTCAGCTGCGGTGCCGAAGGCAGCCAGCCCATGCGTTCGGCCCGGATGTTGAAATCGATCAGGCTTCCGGACCAATCCCCGTCAGGCGCTGTCGGCGAGATGATCTCGGAGACATCAAGGGTTTCGTATCGCCACTGGTCGGAATGGGCGTACCACGCCGAGGTCGAGTTCATCTGCCGCGGCGGCCGGGCCCAGTCCAGGGCAAAGGCCAGCGGCAGCCATCCGGTCTGCGGCCGGAGCTTTTCCTGCCCCACATAGTGGCTCCATCCACCGCCCGACTGGCCGGTGCAGCCGCACAGGGCCAGCATGTTGATGATCCCGCGGTAGTTCATGTCCATGTGGTACCAGTGATTGAGTCCGGCACCGACAATCACCATGGAGCGACCCTGGGTCAGCTCGGCATTGCGGGCAAATTCGCGGGCAACCGACTCGATGTTCCGCTGGTCGACGCCGGTGATCTTCTCCGCCCAGGCCGGGGTGAACGGCATATCCTCGCCATAGTCGCTGGCCACGTTGCCGCCGCCAAATCCCCGGTCCAGCCCGTAATTTGCGCACAGGAGATCGAATACCGTCGTCACCAGCGCCGATCCGTCGGCCAGCTCGACCCGTCGGGCCGGGATCGTCCGGTCCAGCACCTCCGGATGCTCGCATCGCACGAAGGGCGGTGTCGCCTGCCCGCCAAAATACGGGAATCCGACCTCCACCATCTCGTCATGGTCGGCATCGCCGGCAAGGGTCTTGCGCAGCGATACATCACTGCCGCCGGCCTGTTCCTGCAGGTTCCAGCCCCCCTGCTGGCCCCAGCGGAACCCGATCGAGCCATTGGGGGCGACCAGGTCCCCGTTGCGGTCATCGAAGGCCAGCACCTTCCAGTCCGGATTGTTGTCCTCGCCGAGATTGCCGGAAATGTCCGACGCCCGCAGGAATCGCCCCGGCACCGGCTTGCCATCGCGCTCTTCCAGCCTGACCAGCATCGGCAGGTCGGTGAACTTGCGGCAATAGGACTCGAAATACTCCACCTGCCGGTCGAGATGGAACTCGCGCAGGATCACGTGGCCGAAGGCCATGGCCAGGGCGCTGTCGGTGCCTTGCCGGGGCGCCAGCCAGATGTCGCTGAACTTTGCCGCCTCCGAGTAGTCGGGGCAGACCACCACCGATTTCGTGCCCTTGTAGCGGGCCTCGGTGTAGAAATGCGCATCCGGCGTCCGGGTTTGCGGAACATTCGAGCCCCACAGCAGCAGGAAACCGGAATTGTACCAGTCGGCACTTTCCGGGACGTCCGTCTGTTCGCCCCAGGTCATTGGCGAGGCCGGCGGCAGGTCGCAATACCAGTCGTAGAAGCTCATGCAGACCCCGCCGATCAGGCTGAGATAGCGAGTGCCTGCAGCATATGACACCATGGACATTGCCGGGATCGGCGAGAATCCGAATATCCGGTCAGGCCCGTAGCGACGCGCCGTCCAGGCATTGGAGGCGGCGATGATTTCCGACGCATCCTCCCAGTCCGCCCGCACGAAGCCACCCTTGCCGCGCAGGCCGGTATAGCTCTTCCGCAGCTCCGGATCCTCCTGCAGGGCCTGCCAGGCCATGGCCGGGCTGTGGGTCCTGCGAAGCTGCTTCCAGGCCCGCAGCAACGCCCCCCGGACCAGCGGATGGCGGACACGGTTGGCCGAATAGAGATACCAGCTGTAGCTGGCGCCGCGCGAGCAACCGCGCGGCTCGTGATTGGGAAGGTCCGGCCGGGTCTTCGGATAGTCGGTGGCCTGGGTCTCCCAGGTCACGATCCCCGACTTGACATAGATGTTCCAGGAGCAGGAGCCGGTGCAGTTGACCCCATGGGTCGAGCGGACAACCTTGTCGTGGCGCCATCGCTGCCGGTAGGTCTCTTCCCATTCCCGGCTCTCGCGGGTTACCTGGCCATGCCCGTTCGCGAAGGTCTCGATCTCCTTCGATTGCAGGAAATTCAGGCGATCAAGCAACTGGCTCATCTCAAGCTCCCATGGTTTTCAAGCCCCGTCAAACCCTTCGTCATGCCGGCACCGGGGCCTCCGGCCGGAAATAGAACCACCAGGTCATCGCCAGGCACAGGCCGTAGAACACGCCAAAGCAGACCAGCGCCGCCTCGGGCCCTCCGGTCATGCCGATCGAGGTGCCATACGCCTTGGGAATGAAGAATGCCCCATAGGCGGCAATCGCCGAGGTGAAGGCGATGATCGAGGCGCTCTCCCTTTCGATCTGCGACCTGGAAGAGGCAGAATCAAGGCCGGGCATCAACCTTGGAATCTCCTGGCGCATGATCGTCGGTATCATCTGGAATGTCGAGGCATTGCCAATGCCGGTCAGCACGAACAGGATCATGAAACAGGCAAAGAAGCCGGCAAAACTGCCGCTCGACCCCTCGGAAGGCAGGAAGAACAGCACGCCGGCGACGGCGATGATCATGCCGGCGAAGGTCCAGAAGGTGATCCTGCCACCGCCATACCTGTCCGAAATCCAGCCCGTCGACGCCCGGCTGAGAGCGCCGACCAGCGGCCCGAGAAACGCCAGCGCCAGCGCATCGGTTTCCGGAAACTGCGTCCTGATCAACAGCGGAAATCCGGCCGAATAGCCGATGAAGGATCCGAATGTGCCGGTGTAGAGCACGCACATGATCCAGTTGTGGTGCCGACGGAGTATGACCAGCTGTTCGCGGAGCGATGCCTGGGTCCCGTCGATGTCGTTCATCCCGAACCAGGCGGCCATCATGCTGGCAATCAGCAACGGCACCCAGACAAACCCGGCATTCTGGATCCAGACCTGCTGCCCGTCGGGCAGGGTCTGCGGCTCGCCGCCCAGCGCCCCGAACACGCCGACGGTAATCACGATCGGCACCAGGAATTGCATGACCGACACGCCGAGATTGCCAAGCCCGGCATTGAGGGCCAGCGCATTTCCCTTGGTCGCTTTCGGGAAGAAATAGGCAATATTGGCCATCGAGGAGGCAAAATTGCCGCCTCCGAGCCCGCATAACAGGGCCAGCAGCACGAAAACCGGATACGGGGTTGACGGATCCTGGGCTGCAAGCCCGACACCGATTGCCGGCAGCAGCAGTGATGCGGTCGACAATGCCGTCCATTTCCGGCCGCCGAAGATCGGAATCATGAAGCTGTAGAATACCCGCAGCGTGGCGCCGGAGAGACCCGGCAGCGCCGCCAGCCAGAACAGCTGGTCGGTGCTGTAGTCGAACCCCACCGATGGCAGCTGGGCGACGACGACCGACCATACCAGCCAGACCGAGAATGCCAGCAGCAGGCAGGGAATTGATATCCACAGATTGCGAGTGGCAATCCGTCTGCCCCTGCTCTGCCAGAACTCGACATCCTCGGGTCGCCAGTCACGCAGCAGGTACCTGTTGTTGTCGGTCACGTTCGGTCCGCCTCCATCGACATTGCCAATCCCCGGTCAGGCCCTGCTGTCGCCAGCCATCCGCGGGTCCGCAAGCGGCGCTTCCGGCACGTCGGACAGGTACTGTTCTCCGGCAAGCCCCGGATGCCTGCGCAGCTCCATGCGCCTGATGGCCACATGCATCCAGACCGTTGACACGCCGACAATGGCAAACAGCAGCATGAACGGCGCCGTCCAGACACCCGTCCAGTCCAGCAGCACTCCGAAGGAAATCGGCAGCACGAAACCGCCGAGGCCGCCGACCATTCCGACCAGCCCGCCGACCGAGCCGACATGATGGGGATAATAGACCGGGATATGCTTGTAAACGGCTGCCTTGCCGAGACTCATGACGAAACCCAGCACCACGGTCAGCGTCACGAAGACCGGGAGGGTGACGGCGATGTTGAAGGTGATCGGGCCGGATATCCCGGCCACTTCATAAGTGGTGTCCGGATAGCTCAGCATGAACAGGCAGGCCAGCGACACCACGAAGGTCAGGTACATCACCGAACGGGCGCCGAAACGGTCCGACAGCCACCCACCGAGCACCCTGAACACCGATCCGGGAAGCGAGTAGAGGCCAGCCAGGACCCCGGCCGTGGTCAGCTCGAGACCATAGGCGCCGACATAGTATCTGGGCAGAAACGAGGCCAGGGCCACGAATGCGCCGAAGACAAAGAAGTAATAGGTGGCGAATCGCCAGACCTGGATGTTGCGCAGCGGTGCAAGCTGCTCGGTCGAGGATACCGCCCGGGCCCCGGTCTTCTTCCGGGATTCAACCACCGGGTCATTCCTGGCCAGCAGGTAGAACAGCACCGCGACCACCAGCAGGGCCGCCGCGTAGAGCCTGGCGGCGCTTTCCCATCCCATGGAGACAACCAGGAATGGCGCCACGAAATTGGTGATTGCCGCCCCGACATTCCCGGCTCCGAAAATGCCCAGCGCCGTTCCCTGCCGCTCCTTGCCGTACCATCGGGAGACATAGGCCACGCCGATGATGAAGGAGCCACCGGCCAGTCCGAGCCCCAGCGCCGCCAGCAGGATCATGGGATAGGTCTGCGCCGAGGTCAGCAGCCATGTTGCCAGCGCCGTCAGCACCATCTGGATCGGAAACATGATGCGGCCGCCATATTGCTCGGTCCAGACGCCAAGGAAAATCCGGCTGACCGAGCCGGTCAGCACCGGCGTGGCCACCAGCAGGCCGAACCGGGTGTCTGACAGGCCCAGCTCCTCCTTGATGGTGACGCCGATGACCGAAAAAATGGTCCAGACGGCAAAACAGGTCGTGAAGGCAAGCGTGCTCAACACGAGGGCCCGGCTGCTGTCGCCCCGGGATACATGACCCAGATCGTCCATGTGTACTCGACTCTCTTGACTGCAGTGATTGAGGTCTGCACCAAACCTATTGATCTCGCCGGGTGTTTCCTTGATCTGAATCAAATTTTGGTTCAAAACCTGCCGGTCCCGGCATATCCGGCGGCAGCCCTGCCCCGATCAGACCCATGGTCGGGATCCGGGCGGCGCCTCCACCCCGGCAATGCCGGTTGAGCCGGCCCGGCCCGGACATCGATTGCCGCCCAGGAGACACGGCCATTCCTGCAAACGCCACATTCAGCTGTTCAGCCTGCCCGGTCCGCGATCATGCCGTGTGTTCGAGGTGCAATCCCGACGAATACCGGCAGCTGATGCGAATCAGGAGGGTACGGAGCTTCCCCAGGGGCTCGCAGATCATGCGGGCGGGCGGGCAGATGACGATGGTCGGATCGCTGCTCAGCGGCACGGCCATGATCAGCCGGTCACTCGAGGATGGCCGCCGGCAGATGGTCGGCCTGCTGATGCCCGGTGACTTCATCGGACGTCCCGGACGCCGCGAAGTCTCCTTCGACGTCATTGCCGGCGCCGAGGTCGAGCTCTGCATGTTCAGGATCGGTGATTTCGAGCAGCTGCTGCGGGCGAGCCCGGCCATCAGCCGGCAAATGCTGGCCATGACCCTCGATGAGCTCGACGCCGCCCGGCTGTGGATGCTGGTGCTCGGAAGGGCAACGTCACGGGAAAGGCTGGCCAGCCTGATCGCATTGCTGGTTCAGCATGATTTCCGGGTCCGGCGGAGCAGGGTCGGCACGGCTGTCACCCTGGAATTGCCATTCGGGCGCGCCGAAATCGCCGAGTATCTCGGCCTCACCATCGAAACCGTCTCCCGCCGGCTGTCGGATCTTCGCAATGACGGACTGATCAGGCTCGAACAGCACCGGAGGCTGGTCATACCCGACTACGAGGCGCTGGTCGCCGAAACCGGCGACAGCGAGAGTTGGCGCCGCGAGCTTCACCCCGACACCTGCTCCGGACTGGCCGCCAGCTGACAGCAAGCGCACCGGTCCAGGCCGCCTGCCGATTCTCAGCTTTGCGGGTATGGATCACTCCCACAAGAGTAGCGATCCCGAATGCGTCCCTCGCCGAGAAGCCGGACGATCTCGATCAGCATCCTGGTCTTGCCGGTGCCGGCAAAGCCCTGCACGCCGATCACCGCATCCTCCGAGAGCAGGATCCGGCTGGCAGCGCTCCTCTGCCCGCAGGTGAGCGATGCCCCGCCGAGACACGCGTCCACCTGCGCCTGATCGGCGAGAGGCCCTGCCCATCCGCGGCCCTTGCGCATCAAGGAGATGATCTCCTTCTCGGCACGGATCGTCCGGCGGGCGGTGAAGTCGCCGACCTTCGTCTTGACCAAATGGCCATCCTGCTCCAGCCTTCCGATCACCACCTCAAGCCCGGTGTGCAAATGGTGTCCGGGCTCGCGCCCGAGCGCCGTTGCCAGCAAATCCTGCGGCCGGAAGACCGAGACCCGCTCCTCGAGATGGTCCATCGCCTGCCATGCCGCCCCCGGCGCCGAGAAGCGCGGCGGGAGGACCAGCATATGCGCCAACATGTTTTCCGAACCATGTCCTGCCGGGAAAACACTGTTCGAGCGGCAGCTTTCCGGCCCGCGGCGCTTCGGCCGGTCCCCGGGACACCTCTTTCCATTCGGCGAGCATGTCGGCGAGGGGCAGGGCCGGCTCGATCGCCCGGACGATCCGGTCGTGAACCAGGGCGAATTGGCGCCAGGCGCCGGGACTACGGCAGTGTCGTGATGCCGTACCCCCAGGGGGAAACGGCGCGGGCCCGGTGGATGAACTTTTCGGCGAGGAGCGCGGTCGGGAGCTTGCCGTAAAGCCGGGCTTCGGCGCTGTCGCCCTCGTGCTTCGGCAGGTGTCCCGGCCCGGCCGGGGGCCTGAACCGCCTGAATGCCGGTTCCACCTGCCACCCGAGACGACACCATTGCAGGACCGCGCCCGCATCGAAGCGATCGTCGGGAAAGGCCGGGAACGGGATCACGTGTCCGGCGTATTCGAAGGTCTCCGGCCTCGGGGTCATGCCCGACCTGCCTGCCTCCCTTCGGATCCGCTCGTGCGCCTGCCGGATCGCCTCTTCGGACTTCCGGATCGCGCCGTCCCGAGGTCGAAGGGCGAGCCGTCCCGGACGGCGAAGCCAAGGCTGCCGGTGCCCGCCCGGACCGTGACATGGCCGCCGCAGGCCGCAACATGGGCGATGCCCTGCGCCGTGGAGCAGCCACGGTCGGCAGGCACGAAATCCCCGGCCGAAACCGGGAGGCGCCGGAGGCTCTCTCCGGTCCCCTTGCCCCTGGTGGGGGTGATCCGGAAATGGTCGCAGACCAGCGCCGGCAAGGCGCCGGTCATGCCGGTCTCCCTGACCGTCGTGGCGTCGAAGGCCCGCACCTGGAAGCCGGCCTCGCCCGGGACCGCGACGCCCGGTTCGCGGAACAGCGACAGGCACGGGGCCCGAAGCCACGCCTTCGACTTTCGCGTCCGCGTCATCGGCGCCACGTCCGGAAGGTCGGCAAGCCCGGCCTGCCGGGCGAGGGTCGCGGTCTCCCGCCGCGAATGCCCGCAGCCAAGATGGATCGGCAAGGCCCGAAGCAGGCTCTCCGGATCCCTGTCCCTGCGCAGCCCCTTCAGGGTGCAGGGCGACACCGCGAGCTCGTCCCGTTCCCGGGGAAGGAAGCCCGGGAGCAGTGTCCGGTCCTCGTCCATGGCCTGCCTCCGGAATGCCGACCCCTGGCAAATCGCAGCAGGCTTCCCGAAAGATTGCAGACAGGTTGGCGCTTGTGGGGGATGTTCCCTGCCCGCTCCGGGATGTGTTCCCCCGTCGGAATTGACCGGCTGACTCCCTGACGGCGCCGATGCTGGCACCTGGGCGCAATTTCCCGCAGGCCCGAGGTGAACAGCACCGAACCGGCCGCCACCTGCCGTCCCGCATGGTCGCCCGAACGGGTCATCCCGCTTCCGCCACCGCCTCGACGATCCTTGAGCACGCCTCGACGAGGATCTCGTCCGAGGTGGCAAAACTCAGCCGGAAATGCCCGGGGGCACCGAATTCGCTTCCCGGTACCACCGACACCCCGGCCCCTTCCAGCAGCCAGGCGCAGACATCATGGTCATCGACCATTGTCGTGCCGCCCGGAATGCGCGTTCCGATGACAGCGCTGCAGTCGACGAAACCGTAGAACGCCCCGTCGGGCCGGAACATGGTCAGCCGATCCGACCGGCCGAGACCCTCGACCACCAGGTCGCGCCGCCGCTCATAGACGGCCCGGCAATGGCTGACAAATTGCCGCGCTGCATCCTGTTCGGTCAGGGCTGCCAGCGCCGCCGCCTGACTGACTGACGAGGGGTTGGTCGTGGATTGTCCCTGGATCTTGGCCATGGCGCTGATCAGCTGCTGCGGGCCGGTCGCATATCCGATGCGCCAACCGGTCATGGCCATCGACTTGGATACGCCGTTCACGGTCAGGATCCGGTCACCCAGTTCCGGCGCCACCTCCGCCATGGTGGCGAATTCGGCACCGCCGAACAGGAGCTTCTCGTAGATGTCGTCGGAGATGACGCCCAGCTGCGGATGCCGGCGCAGGACAGTGGCAAGATCCCGCAGCTCACCGGCCGAGTAGACGGCGCCGGTCGGATTGCAGGGGGAGTTGAGGATCAGCCATCGGCTTCGGTCGCTGATTGCCTCCTCCAGCATGGCCGCGGTCAGCTTGTAGCCGTCGGCGGCAGCGCAGGCAACAATGTGTGGCACGCCGTCGGCAAGCCGCACCATGTCCGGGTAGCTCACCCAGTGGGGCGCCGGGAAAATGACTTCGTCGCCCTGGCTGACCGTCGCCATGATGGCGTTGAAGATGAGTTGCTTGGCCCCGGTACCGACGATGACCTGTTCGGGGCGACAGTCAATCGAGTTTTCGGTCCGGAACTTCTCCGAGACGGCTTCCCGCAAATGTCGTGTTCCGGTCACATCGGTATAGCGGGTCTGCCCGCCATGAATGGCCCGGCACGCCGCTTCCCTGACAAATTCCGGCGTGTCGAAATCCGGCTCGCCGGTGCCGAGCTTCAGGATGCTGCTTCCCGCCGCCTCCATCTCGCGGGCAATCCGGGCCATCCGCGCCGTTCCCGACTCCCTGACACTGTTCATCCTGTCGCTGGTCTTCATTTCGCTCTCCGATGCCTTCGGGTGTGCTCACCGGCGAGGTGGCCTCAACCAACTGCTGCATCTGCCCGGCCGGGCCGGATCTTCAGCATGAGGTAGCAGTTGAAACGGCAGAACGCTTCGGCGGTCCTGGAATTGTCAAACAGCCGCCGCTCCAGCCGGGCCAGGCGGCGCTCACCCAGCATCCTCCGGCACAGCTTCACGGCGAGCCATCTCAGCCGCGGATAGGCAGTCCTGAAATCGCTGTCAATCCGGCGCGCGCCCCTGCCGATCATGTTGAAGAACTGTTGCTCGAGCTCCACGGATGGTGCCACCAGCGCGGTAATGTCGTCCTCGTGGATGACTTCCATCAACATGTCGGCGAGAACATCCCGAAACCGGTCGAGCGCGTGACCGCCGCCGACCATGCCAAGGGCGGAGAACTCCTCGCCGAAGGCCGGCGTCCGGAAGCAGTCCGAAATCAGGATCTCCCCGTCATCGGCAAGTCTGGCAGCGGCATTGGCCAGCGCGGTTTCGATACCGATATACTGGAAGCTCTCCGAGAACAGGCAGACATCGAATTTGCGGTTGTCGGAGAACTCCTCGAACGGAACGACATGAACTTTCACTTCGGAGCCGGCATTGACCCGGCATCGCTCGGCCAGGACCGGGCTGGGAACCACGATCTCGACATGGTGACCCATCTCCAGCAATTCACCGGCAGTCTCGCCGGCGCCGCCACCGATGTCGAGTATGCGCAGCTTTCCCGGGGGGAGCATGGACAGGAGCCTGGCCGAATACGCCTTCTGCGCGGCCAGGAGATTGCCGGCACATACATCAACACCCTCTTCCCACAGTCCGAAATGCAGGTTCTCCTTGCCGGTCAGAAACCGGACCAAATCCGTCCCCAGGTCGAGGCCAAGAGCACGGGTGTCGATCTTCTTGCCGGCAGGTTTCATCTGCCGTCACCCCGCTTGCCGACACGCGGCCGCATTCCTGTTCTCCGGCACCGCATCAGGGCCGAAGGGACTCCCGGAACCCGGCAACGACCCGCCGATAGGTCTCCCGCTTGAACGGAACCACCGACGCCATCAACTGTTCCGTGGTGACCCAGCGCCAGGCAGTGAATTCCGGATGCTCGGTCTCGATATCGACCTGGCTGTCCTCGCCATTGAAACGAAACAGGAACCAGCGCTGCGTCTGGCCCCGATAGCGCCCGCCCCAGATCTTCGGGATCATTTCGGGCGGCAGATCATAGTTGATCCACTCCTGCAGGCTGGCTTCCAGGCCGACCAGTTCCGGAGAAACTCCCGTTTCCTCTTCCAGCTCCCGCAAGGCCGCCTCTTCCGGCACCTCACCCCTGTCGATTCCACCCTGCGGCATCTGCCAGGCATCAAGGTCGCTGTCGATTCGCTTTCCGGCAAACACCAGCCCGCTCCGGTTGGCGAGCATGATTCCGACACCCCTTCGATAGGGCAGTTCCTCCGAAGTGCCTGCGGTCATCCCGGTCCGATCTGTCCTGTCATCAACGGCCGGAGGCAGGACTCAGTCCAGCAATTCCAACGCACTCAGCCCGGACAGAATGTCGATTGCATAGGCCAGCTGCGGATCGGTTTCCCTGAGTTCGCCGATGGCGATCTTGTTCTTCCTGGCTTCCTCCAGATCTTCATCCGGCGCAATCGGGCTGTCATTCTCCAGCGAATTGTGGAGGTCGGACTCCGTGCGGAATCTCACTTCCTCGCCTTCCAGGCGAAAAATGTGCGGAACGGTGATATCCGGAGAAATCCCCTGCCCCTGAATCGATCGCCCTGACGGCGTATAATAGAGGCCGGTCGTCATGCGGATGCCTCCCCGCCCTTTGCCCAGCTCGACCAGGGTCTGAACCGAACCCTTGCCAAAGCTCTCGGTGCCGACAACAACCGCCCTGGAATGGTCCTGCAGGGCACCGGCGACGATTTCCGAAGCCGAGGCCGAACCACCATTGATCAGCACGACCATCGGCTTTCCCTCGGCGAGGTCGCCGGGTTCGGCGTGGTACCGTTCAATATTGACGCCGTCCCGGCCCCGGACCGACACGACCTCGCCGCTCTCAAGAAATGCGTCCGAGACCTCGATCGCCCCGACCAGCGCCCCTCCCGGATTGTTGCGCAGGTCAAGAATGATGCCGTTGACATCCTCGACGCCAACGCCGCCATCCTCTCCGGCCATCCTTTCCAGGCTGCTGACGATGTCCTCATACGCATTGGAGGAGAAGGTCTTTACCCGGATTATCATTGCATCGCCGGCCGTCTTCACTTCGGCGGCAGAAATCTGAATGATCGCCCTGACAATGGGTATGGTGAGCGGCCCGGCTTCACCCTCGCGCTCCACGGTAATGACAACCTCGGAGCCGGGAGGCCCGCGCAACCTGTCGACTGCTTCGTCAATCGACATCCCAAGCACCGTATCACCTTCAATCTCGGTGATGATGTCGCCAGCCCGCATTCCCGCCTCGGCGGCCGGAGTTTCGTCAATCGGGGAAATGACCAGCAACCAGCCATTTTCCATGGTCACTTCAATGCCGAGGCCGCCGAATTCTCCGGCGGTCTGCACCATCATTTCTTCAAGCCGCTGGTCATCCAGGTAGGATGAATGGGGGTCGAGTGACGACAGCATGCCGCGAACTGCACCCTTGGTCAGGTCGGTGATGTCCACCTCTTCGACATAGTTGCGCCGGATGGTCTCGAACACGTCGCTGAACAGGTCCATGTTCTCGTAGATCGACAGGCCGGGCTTGTCCTCCTGTCCGCCGACCTGCCCCGCGCCTGTCAACCCGACGATTGTGCCAGTCAGTATGGCGACTGCTGTTTTCCGCATGATTTCAGACTTCCGTCAGACCTTGCCTGCAGTCCCGATGCAGGACTGCCAGCTGCTGCTCAACTGCATTCGATTCATTATCCGACTTGAACAGGAAAGTGCAAACCCTGATGGCCTCCGGAACACCAGCTCAAGTTAAGTTGTGTCGGGAGTTGTCCCAATATCACCGAAAGGGACAAAAGTGGTCCGGCGAAGCGGGGCATGGAGGGAACTCCCGGGAACTGCTCCACGGCAACCTTGCAGAGGTTTCGTGAATACCGGTTCTGCTCGACATTGCTGACCAGCCAGTTTCGGACATCGTCATCAAGCATGACGACGTCGGCATGGTGATGAATCGGGATGACCGGCACTTCCCGCGCAATGATCCGCTCCACCTCCTCGGTAGAACGGCCGCCGATCGGTTTCCGCCTTCGCCAGGGCAGGCGATTCATCGCTCCGCGCATCCAATTCATGGCCGGTATCGTAGCTGGCATCATCGGAGAAGAAGCGATCGGGAAATGCCGAGGCTTCGTTCCAGCCGCGGCGGACCAGGTCGAAGTCCCGGATGTTGCCTGGATCTAGGAACTCAGACCAGGCGAGAGAGGTGAGCGCAACCTCGACACCGAGTTTCGCTTCCACATCCGACCGATGGTCTCGGAAATCATCCTGGTGCCTTCATTCGTGTTGTAGACCAGATCCCACTGCAGCGGGTTGTCAGAACCGAAACCTGCCAGGCCCGTCAGCTCTGCGGCCAGCGCATCCCGCTGGGCCTGGCTCATCGATGCTGCATCGACGGGCGGCTCGGAACCGGCAACCGCGGCGGGGGTGAAACTGTAGGCTTCGATCTGTCCACCAGCCAGAATTCCGGAAATGATGCTCCTGCGGTCGATCGCCAGCGACAACGCCCTCCACACTCGCTCGTCCTTGAGTTCTTCCGGGCCGGCCGGGCCGAGGTTGAAGGTGTAGTAGTTGCTGCAGAGCCGCGGAATGCTGAATGCCTCATCCGGATTCTACCGCCGGAGGCGCGGAAACTGGCCGACAAGGATCTCGGACTTGTCAAGTTCACCGGACAGGTTCCGCGCCAGAGCAACATCCTTGTCCTTGATGAACACCGCCACAACCCGCTCGATCATGGTGCGATGATTGTTCCAGCACATCGGGTTGCGCTCGCGAACCGATCGTTCATCCGGCCGGTGCTCGGTCAGCACGCATGCACCGTTGGAGACGATGTCTTCGGGACTGATCCATTCATCACCATGCGCCCCGACGGTTGCTCGGTTCACCGGAAAGGTAGCCGCATGAACCGTCATCTGCGGAAAATGCGGCAGAGGTGCGGGGAGTCGGACTTCGAGCGTGTGATCGTCATTCGCCAAGACACTCAGCATGCTGGCCGGCATCTCGCCGGATATGATCTCGTGGGCATTCTCGACGGACATGAGTTCGAAAAACCAGGGATAGGGCGAGCCCGGCGCCGGCGCGACGCCGCGTTGCCCTGAATAGACGAAGTCCCCTGCCGTCACCGGATCGCCATTCGACCATCTTGCATCACTGCGCAGGGCAAATGTGTAGTCATCCTTGCCGTTACCGACTTCGAAGCCCAGCGCGAAGCCGGGGCTCGAGATTGCCATCCGCGTCCTGGTTCGTCAGCCCTTCGAACAGGTCGCTTATGATCTCGGTGCTGGCCACATCCTGGGCAAGCTGGAGATCAGCCGAACCGACCTCTTCGGAGCGGTACGTGAATGCCCGGTCTTCGGCGAGACTCCTACCGGTCACCGGGTGGATTGCTGCGGCAGTCGGCAGGGCAAGAACTGCTCCAGTTACCAGGGCAGCAGCAAGTGTCCTGAAATCGACCCTCATGGCTGGCCCTCCCTAATCTAGTGGAAAATCAGGATGCGGAAGGAAGGTGCGGGCATCCCGACCCCGTTTTCCGATTGACAACGGGGTCGGATTTTCAATTGCATTCGCCCGGAGCCAATGGCCATCGACAGGACGGGCAAGAAATTCGCGATGCTGGGCCCGTCTTGCCCGGGATTTCCTGCAAGTTCCACCGTCCAGACCTCCACTCGCCCGAAAAGCCACAAGAGGTTGGTCATTCCAACCCTGATTTTGTATATATGGGGAGCGACTCCAGGCGAGTCACGACTCGCCGACAACGGACATTCATCCAGGACAATGCAACTGAACAGGAGAACCGATGAGCGGAACTGAAATGCAGGGGTTCGGCACATCCAATCGACTAGGGCCTGTTGACAATCGGGTTGCGAATCAGGGCAACTGATGCCATTTTCCTCGTAACGCACGCCGAAAACGGCGGCACGAGCAGTAGAGGAAAATGGCAGATGAATACGGACAGGACGGTGCTCACCGACGCCATGTGGGCGCGGACCTGCCCCATGCTGCCCGGCAAGGCGACCGATCCCGGCGCCGCCCGGCAGTGGGCAGGCAGTTTCTCGAGGCAGTGCTCTGGCGGACCCGCACCGGATCGCCATGGCGCGACCTTCCGGAGCATTTCGGCAAGGAGGCGCATCTTCAAGCGGTTCCGACGCTGGGCGCTTTCGGGCATTTTCGAGACCGTATTCAACGAGCTCCCGGATGAATTCGACCTCGAATACATCTTCGTCGACGGCACCATCGTGCAGGTACACCAGAAGGCGGCCGGTGCAAAAGGGGGACCTCGAAGCAAGGCATCGGACGCTCCCGGGGCGGCCTGACCAGCAGGATCGTGGCGGTGGTGGATGCCCTCGGCTGTCTGGTCCGCTTCGTGATCCTTCCCGGACCGGCACATGATCCGGCCTGCGTGCCGGAGCTTCCTGCAGATCTCCGCTACGGAGCCCTGATCGGTGACAAGGCATTCGATGCCGACTGGCTGCTGGCAGAAGTCGGGGCGAGCGGGGCAGAGGCGGTGATTCCCTCGAGACGGAACCGGAGCAAGCTCCGGGACCATGACCGATGGAGTGGACGCCCCCTCCGAACGGCGCCGGGATGCGCCAGGGAAAACGCCGGACCGGCTGCGCGTGAAATCGACGGAGGAAACGTCCATGGAACACACACCCATCATCGGCATCGACATTTCAAAGCGGAGTCTTCGACTTCACGGTGCAACTGCCGACGGCCAGCCGGTCTTCCGCAGGTCACTGCCGTGCGGCAGGCATCGCCCCTTCCTCGCCGAACTGCCATCATGCCTGCAGGTGTGGAGGCCTGCGGCGGCGCCCGTCACCGGGGTCGCCGGATCATCGCCATGGGCCATGAGTGCAGGCTGATCCCGCCGGTCCATGTCAAGCCCTTCGCCGGCCGCCTGCAGGCCGACCGGAACGATGCCGCCGCCATCGCCCTGGCCGCGCAGCGCAGGGCCATGCCCCTCGTGGCCGTGAAGTCCGGGGAAGCCCGGGCCGATGCCATGCTCTTTCGGACCCGGGCACTCATGGTCCGGCAGCGGACGCAGGCCGGGGGCTCGCTCCGGGGCCACCTGGCCGAATTCGGCCTCGCCTCCCCGCGGGGCACGGCGAATGTCGAAAGACTGCGCCGGGAGCTGGCGGAAGCACCGGAGCCACCACCCGAACAGGTGGCCGGGATGGCCGGGCTGCTGTTCACCCGGATCGCCTCGCTCTCCGCGCAGATCACCGGCCTCGAGCAGCAGATCCGCATCCGGGCGCGCGAGCGGGAGGAGATGAAAAGGCTGATGACCATTCCCGGCATCGGTCCGGTATGTGCCATGGCCGTCCATGCCTTCGCCCCGCCGATGGCGAGCTTCCGCCGTGGCCGGGACTTCGCGGCCCTGTCGGGCTGACACCTCGGGAGCAGCAGGCGGCCGGCCGGCAGCTTCCGGGACGGATCACCAGGATGCGGCAGCGGGACCTCCGGCAGCTGCTGGTGCCCGGTGCCACCGCGGTGACCGGGCACCGGCGCCAATCCGATCCGCGGAATGATTCCCGGCTGGCGAGGATGATCGCCGGGAAGCCGCCGAAGCTGGTGGCGGTGGCGCTGGCGAACAGGATGGCGCGCATGATCCGGGCGCGGTCGGCCTGCCGCGAGGATGACCGCACGCCGGCGGCGATGGCCGCGGCGGCGTGACTGCCGGGAACGGAATACCGGGCCCTGCGGATACGGCCTTGAATGAAGGCATGATCTGCGGGTGATCCCGGCCCGGGCGGTGAGGACGACAGACAACATGAGGGGCAAGAGGTCATTGAAGACGGGGCCGGAAGAACCGGTATCTCCCGCAGGGCTTCGAGCCCGTATGACCGATCCGGATCCGATCCACGAACACCATATGGGCCGGCGGCGAATGAATGCCGCATCGAGAGGCCGGACATGTGACAGTGTCCTGACCGCAGTCACGAGTTGTCCGGAATCCTGCTTGCACCACGGGGGGCGTCCACATACGGGAGATCACCCGGTGGCGGCACCGGATCGGGAATGTCCTCGCAGGGATCAGGGAGTTCCGGGCAATGGCGACCCGCCGTGACAAACCGGGCGAGAGCTTCGCGGCGGCGATTCATCTCGTCAGTGGCGTGGTGGCGGCAACCCGATTGTCGACAGGCCCTGGTACTACAGTTGCGTTTACCCTGAAATTATGGTTCACGGGCTCGATTTTCACCGTGATGGGGTATGGGCAATGGGTGTTCCGGAGTGGTCGGGGTCTCTGCTCGGGTGGGAGAATGAGCTGTCATCGCTGAAGGAGCGGCTCGGCCCGGTCCTCGCCGCAGCGAGCTTCGCGAGACCGGCGGCGCGTTCATTGACGGGCCCTGTCGGGGATTTCACGCAAGACCGGCTGGATGATGTCGGAGCATGCGGGCCTGCCGGGTCCCTGGCGGATGCAGGCACCCCCTGGCCGCAGCCGCCGGAACAGGACCGGCCCCGGGACGAGATTCGCGGATATGTCATGGAGCGCCTGGCTGCAAGGACGGTGTGCCTGTTGTCGATGATACCGGTTTCCTGAAGAAGGGGAGCCATTCCGTTGGCGCCCTCCGCCGGTATTCGGGGACGGCGGGCCGGACCGGGAACTGCCGGGCGGGCGTGCCTCCCGGTCATGCGGGCCGCCATGGCCAGGCGCTGATTGACCGCCGGCTCCATCTTCCGAAGGCCCGGGCCGGTGATGCCGGCCGGCGTGCGAAGACCGGCATTCCCGATGATGCCGGGTCTGCCACCAGGCCGGCGATTGCCCGCCGGATGATTGCCCGCAGCCCTGATGCCGGTGTGCGCCGTGCCCTTGTGCCGGCAGATGGCGGCCCATGGCCCGGATCACGGCCCGGGCGGATGCTCGAGGAGCGGGACCAGGCCCATGTGCCGGCGTCTCGCGGCAATCACCATATCCCGCTCATCGGCCAGGGCGGCATCGTGGCCACCAACCCCTCGGAGATGGTCGGGGAATTCGATGATGGGGACTGGACGGCCCTTGCCGCCGGTGAGGGGTCCAAGGGGCCAAGGCTCCATGACCGGGCCTGCCTTGTCGCCCCATAGAGCCGCAAGGCGGGATGGGAACACTGCCTCCGGTGCGCCGCTCCCGCAGGGACCCGCGGAAACCGGCATATCATCTCGTCTTCTGCCCCGCCCGCACCGGCCTTGCGGAACTGGCCGGCGCTGCCGGGCTGCGCCGGACCATCGAGGAGTGCTTCCAGCGGGCAAAGGACGATCTCGGCCTTGACCATTGCGAGACCCGCCCCCGGCATGGCTGGCACCGGCATATCAGCCTGGTCATGCTTCCTGGCCAGGCTGGCGGCAGAACCCGGGATCAGGGCACAGGGCAAACGGAACAAAAGGAGTCCAAACCCCGGAATCGGCGCCTTGCCCTCATGACGGCACGGGTGCCGAGCGTTCCGGAACTCCGATACCTGATCGCGAGACTCCTGCCCGGGCCGCCATGGGCACGGTCATTCATCATGCACTGGTCGCTGTGGCGGCGAAAACACCAGGCAGACGCCGCAAGGGCGCACTACAAGAGGCGGACAGGTCATGCGCAACTGTAGTACTAGAACAAGCGCATCGAAATGCGGTGCCTCTCCAAGCGCTGACGAGACGCTTGCAAAACTCTGCACCTGGATTTCTGGGGAGATCCTGTTCTCGGCCCGGCGGCCTGCCCAGTTGGTGCATGTCTGCTGTTGCGTGTCCAGATCCGCTATCTTGGTGCGCATTCGACCAACGGTAAACTCCCTTGCCATCATGCGGGCAAGGGTCGATTTTCCGACGCCTCCCTTCCGGGACACGATCCCGACGATATAGGCCTTTGATCCTGCTCCGCTACCTGTGTGGTTGTTGTTTTCTTGTTTTGCCGCAATACAGCATGAAAGCATGCTACGTGTGAAGCATGCAGGAATGCTGGCATTCAAAACGCCTTGCATGCTTGCATGATTGGCGCTTTGGCTGCGAGTTGCCATGAACGACACCCCTGCTCCATCAGCCCTGGACCCGGATTTCTGGGCCCCGCGGCCATGCCTTCGAAAACCCGTTCCGGAGATATTCGAAGCTGCTGATCTGCTTGATAAAGCCGTCGACGCTCATCTCGCAGGTGAACATGGCAGGGCTGGAAGTCTCATAGCTGAAGCCAACATGCCGGAGGTTCGGGACTGGATTGAGTCCCTCTGGGGGCCAGCAAGTGAGCGCATTCATCGTATCCGTTCAGTCGAGGGTGCACCGCCAGAACTGGCCAAAGGCGTAAGGGATCCGACAGAGAAACCGGCGGCAGAATTGCGGCAGGCAATAATCAACCGCGACGGCTATCGGTGCCGCTTCTGTGGCATCCCGGTCATCCGGGCCGAGGTTCGAAAGGCTATGCATCGCCATTACAGTGGCGCCTTGCCATGGGGCCGCACCAATGCCAGCCAACATGCCGCTTTCCAGTGCTTCTGGCTGCAGTTCGACCATGTTCTGCCACACAGCCGCGGTGGCCGCACCGATCTGGACAATCTCGTCATCACCTGCGGTCCCTGCAACTTCGGGAGGGCAGAGCGGACTCTCGAAGAAACCGGACTGATTGATCCTCGCACCCGGCCGGTCGAGCAGACCAGCTGGGACGGTCTGGAACGCTTTATTATTCCTTGATTGCCCGGAGTGTGCCTGTCTCGCTGTGACAATGTCATTCTGTGTGCAAGAACATGCATGGATGCAAGCATGCAAAACGCCTTGCATGCTTGCATATCTGTAGCAGTTTGAGACTATCCACCGCCGGATACACGGGGTTCAGCAAGTCAATTTCGGCGTGCGAGGGCAATTCCACCATCGGGGCAGGTCTCCGGAAACCTGCTGTGGCGTTTGCACCAGTCCCCGGCAGCGGGAGAAAGCCAGAAGGTGAGTTGCATGATGTTCGAGTAGTGTTTTGGAAGATCCCAGTGAATGATGGCTTCGTGGTGGGCAACACGGTTCCGGAGCGTCCGGATTCGCGCCAATGGCGCGGCAAGATCCTTGCGCCTTAGGCCTTTTCCATCTTCCCTTCGTGCAATGCGGTGCAGTGTTGTTTGCCAGAGCACTTCGTAACCTGGTGACAGCAGGGAAACCCAGAAACTGAAGGTAAGAGCCGACACAATGCGCCCGGGTGTTGGTTCCCTCCCGGTACTGGCAAGGTCCTGGCGCACCTTGTCAAGCTGGAGATGCTGGTGTTCCAGAACGAGGAAACCTTCATTCGAAAGCCAGCACTCGTTCAATGAATCTGTCAGAACGATATGGATGCGGTTCCGCAGTGTCACTTCCAGTATCTGCAGGGGAGTGTACAGGGCCTCCGAAAGTTGCGTATTGAGGGCATAGAGTTCGAGTGCACGCAAGCGATCTCCCTCCGCCCATTCGAGGTATCGCGCAAAGCGTTCAAGCGACAGGGTGGCTTCGAAGCCGGAGTCCATCACAATCAGTTCTTGCCCTGTTTCAACGCTTGCCGTTTGGTGCACGCAGGCCTATATACGGAGTGGATACCCCGGTACCGTCTCTGCCTTGGCACGCGGCCGGGGTAAAGTGTTTTCAGGAACCGTATTTCTGGCATCTGGCAGGTATCTCTGCACGCCATTTCAACCTTCTCATAGCATCTGCGGGCGAGCACCCCGATCACAGCCGCATGCCGGCGCCGGGGATGGTGAAAAATCCGCCCTTGCCGGATTTCCGAACGGTGATGGCAGGGCAGGGTGGTCAGTGACCGCTTTGCCGGCCTTCCCCGGCGAGTTGCCGTGCATATGTCATGACCGAGCGCATCAGCATGTCCTGCATCCAGGGCGGCTGGTCAGTGACCCACTCCCGCCAGCCCGCCTCGATGGCCGCCGGGTCCTCAGCCGGTCCTGCAGCTGCCCTGGCCAGGAGTTGCGGCGGCAGTTCCGATTTCTCGGGAGGGCAGTGCTGGCGCCGCCAGCGGCCGTCGAACGCATCCCGTGCCATCGAGGCTTCCGAACGGAACCAGCCCTCGTCATCGTCCAGATCAATGCGCTCGCCGACACGCTGTCGCCACTTCTCCCGTTCCGCATCGTCGAGCGTTGCCCACCAGGCGAGCGCCATTTCTCCGATCCAGTCGGGGCCATCGTTCTCGTCAGCGTCCAGGCCTGGCTGACGGTCAATCCATGTCGCGAGGAAGGACAGGAACGGCGGCGGCGGGTTGATCGACCGGACGCCCTTGCGATCCATCCAGCGCCGCCAGTCCCGCTCGGCAGCGGCAAGATCAACGGCAGGGCCGTGCCGCCTGCGGGCCTCGACCGCCACGGAGTCCGGCAACTTGATCTCACTGGAACTGTTCGGGGCAGGGACGCGGTCGACCAGTGACCCTTCCATGCGGCTGAAGGTCGCCATGTCCCGCTCGGCATCAAAGGTCACGGTATAATCCAGCAGGTCGCCATGCGTGACCAGTTTGCGCAGGGACCGGCGAAATTCCTTGAGGCGGCTTCTTGAGCCGCACTTCTGGTGCAGCAGATCCAGTGAGATCTTCCATTCGGACTGCCTGCCGCAGTGCTTGCGACCAATTTCATAGATGCGTCGCTCCAGAGGTTGGCGAAGGCGGAAATAGTGTGGATGCAATGTCAACACCTGGCGGGCCTCGAGCGCATTCCACAACCATTCGGAAAGGGTAACCTCGACATGCTGCAGGCGACCGTTGAAACCGTATTTGCGGATCAGGTCGCCGGACTCGATCAGGCCGAAGATTTTCGTGTGATAGATGTCTCCGGTACGAATGTTGGTCTTGATACGGCATTGATACGGCATCCGCTCAATCGTAGCAGCGCATCGTCCAGTGCTTTGTAGTCCTTGCCACCCTTCGTTCTGTTGGCGAATTCCAGCATGTCGCTGGCATAGAGGATGAGCCGACGAGATACCTGCTCGCCTCGATTCAGCCGCTCCATCACCTGACTGATAGTGTAAATCAGAAAATCCTTGTCATAGATCGTCGGCAGACCCATGCCATGCGGATAAATCTCCAGTGTGTTGCCGTGACGGTCTTCGTAGCGACGGATCTCAAGGTCACGGTTCTTCGACAACGAGAAGAAGGGGAACTCCATCTGCTGCTGGACATCCTTCAGCGAGATCGAGCTGATGTCGATGCTGAACAGATTTGGCATGTGCCGAACCGGCAGCATTGGGCGAAGGGGTTTAGCGGATTCCTCGGGCATAGGTCTTTCTATAATGTCTGTATGATATCCGCAATTCGGGGTATCACACAGGCGCTTTCGGGGTATCACACAGGCGTCCATTCAGAAACCACTTAATAATCAAATGGTTACGCACCCAAAAAATCACCGTAACTCAGTACTAACACATGAGTCTAACTCCTCGAGGAGTTTTCAATTGGTTTTCCGGAAAATCGGCGCAACGCAGCCCGTGTTCCGATCTCCAGCAATGCTGCCCAACAGCAATCCGATCATCTTCAGGAGTGTCCGGGTTGTCTTCACACATCCGGGATGCCGCCTTCGGCGCATTCTGACGGTGGCCCTTGCCACCGGCCAGGCAGCCGTGGCTGCCAGTTCGCGGTCGCTGGCGCTCCAACTGCTCTCAAGGTTCATGCCTGACGAAACCTGTTTTCCTGCTTGCCCTGGAACCGGGCATGACGAGAGGGGAAACCGGCAAGTCCGATAGCAGGCCAGGAGAAGCCTGGGGGTCAGTTCAACCGGAAAAGTCCAGGACGAGATCGCTCTCGAACCGAAGGTCGACCACTTCGCAGGCTCTCCAGTGCCGCAAGCTTGCATGGCCGGGCAGGGAAGGGATCCCTTGTCCTTCAGTTCCTCACCGGATCGGCTGGCTGTGCCGGAATTTGAACCCCTGGCGCCATCCACCACCCGTGTATTCCGCCCCGCCACCGTGATGCTGCAGAGGACACAGGGCATGTGGCCGTTCTCCCTGATTTTCCTTTCCCATCCGGGGGCACCGCCGGTTGCCAAGTCTCTCAGGCTGCCTTCCTGCGCGAGTCCGTAAGCCAGCTTGCCTTCAGGCGTGTTTGCCCATGACGCCGCCGCCCTTTCCGCCGCCGATCCAGATGATATTGGCCGCCATCCTGTCAGATCTCGCCCGGGTCGTCCGGCGGTGTGAATGTACCGCGTGCCGCGACGGATGCGGGTTCTGCCTTCCTTGCCTTTGCCGCCTTCCTGGAGGCCGCCGGCTTTCGCTGGTCCTGCCTGAGGTATGCTGCGAGCGTCGGGGTTGCGATGCCGAGGCCTTCGCCCCTCAGTTCCCCGGCGATCTGATCGAGGGTGTATCCCCGTTTCTGCAGTTTCCTGATTTCGCCTGCGAGCATCCTGATTGCCGGCCTCGTGGAGTGGTCCTTCCGCTCGACGGTCGGCAGTCCGCCGAGCTTGCGTTCGATCTTCCGGATCTTCCCGGTTGTGTGCCTTGCCACCAGCCTCCCCATACCCTCGCTATCCGTTCTCCGGTTGACAGAATGATCGCCAACTGTCGAGCTGGAGCTATGTCCATACAAAGCCCAACATTTACAGGATGGGGTTTGTCTTACACATGCTCCGCATTTCCTGATCAAACCACACCGTCCATTCGGCGCTTTGCTTCTCACCTCCGTCTCAATCCCGGGAAGGGTCCAGAACCCCTCCACCCCGGGCCGCTCGGCGTTTCACTTCTCGCAGCCCCCTGCGGCTGCCCACCCTTCACAAGCAGCAGGGCCGCCTGATGCCCTTCACGGTCCGGGGCGCATCCCCCCGATACCATGGTGAACGTGCGGCTGACATCAGCAGAGAAGGCGCGGCTCCGGGAGGATGCGGCCGCAGCCGGGCTATCGGTGAGCGAGCTGGTGCGCCGGCGGTATTTCGGGCGGCCGGCCATGCACCAGCTTCGGAAATCGGGACCGAAGGCATGGAATTCGGAACCTTCCGCTGCTATATCGGACAGCGACAACCGCCCCTCGTATGAGCCCGACAGATGCACCCCGAAATTGCAGACAAGATGGACGAGATCGCCGGGATCTGCCGGCGTCACCGGGTGTCGCGCCTTGAGGTGTTCGGCTCGGCGGCGCGGGGCACGGATTTCGATCCGGACAGGTCCGATGCCGATTTCCTGGTGGAATTCGAGCCGCCCGTCCTGCCTGGCCTGTTCAAGCGGTATATGGGCCTGATAAAGGATCTGCGCTCCGCGCTGGACCGTGAAGTTGACATGGTGTCGGTCGATTCGATCGACAACGATTACCTGCTGGAAGCAATCAATGAGTCCCGCGAGGTGGTATATGACCCGAAGGCGTGACCCGCGGATACTGCTTCGCGACATCGAGATGGCGGCCAACCGGATCGAGGGCTATATCGGCGGCGTGGACCTTGCGACCTACGTTGCTGACAGTGGCTTGCAGGACCAGGTCGAACGGAATTTCATCACCATAGGCGAAGCGCTCAACCAGCTTGACCGGATATCACCGGAACTGCTTGAGCGAATTCCGGACGCGACGGACATTATCGGTTTTCGTAACAGGCTGGTTCACGCCTATGATCGTATCAGCGCCAAGATCGTCTGGTCCGTTGCAGTGGACGATCTTCCGGGATTGCGACAGGCAGTCCGGTCTCTGCTTGACAAACCGGGCAGAATCTCGGAGTTTGGCAAGACCGCGTCCACGATCAGGGAGACACCGCCATCCGCGTCGGATGAGCCGGCCGGGAACAACAACAGCTTCGACCCGTTCTGACAGGTTATGAGAGTTGAGGATGACCATTGCCAGCCGCCCCCTGGAGGAGCCCGGCCATGCACGCTGAATGCGCCGGGCCGGAAGATCGATCTGGTTGAGGTGGGTTCAGTCACCAATCCCTTCATTCTGGCCGCGATAAATCACTCAAGCGAGCACGTCTACGCGGCATGATACCCGCCGCCTGCCGGCCGAAAACCGCACAGCAGGGCGCGGGCAGCCAGCGCCTCGCCATTCTCGAATATGCCCGCAAAAGGGGCAGGCCTCGGTAAGACATCGCCGACTCGATGAGTTGATCGGCGCCCTCAAACGCGGAGACCGCCTTGTCGTCAGCGAACTCTTCAGGCTCGGACGGTCGCTCGGCCAGGTCGTTACCGTCCTTGACGGCCTCGCAAAGGCGGGCGTCGCGTTCATCGCGATCAAGGAGAACATCCGCGTCGAGGGCAAACAGGACATCCAGACCAAGGTCATGACCACCCTGTTCGCGCTGTTCGCAGAAGTCGAGCGTGACCTGATCTCCGAACGCACACGCGAGGGCCTCGCGAAAGCCAGGGCATCCGGTAAGAAGCTCGGACGCCCGAAAGGATCACCGGGTGTATCGCGCCTGGACGGGAAAGAAGACGAAATTCGCCAGTTCATCGACCTCGGTGTTTCCAAGAGTGCAATCGCCAGGATTACCGGTGTCTCCAGGCAACCCCTCTATCATTTCATCCGAACAAGAGGCATTGCGCCGGGTCCTTGACGTGCATTTTTGCACGAAATGCGTTGGTACCCATGGATGAATACGTTTCGCTGTGTTAGAGGTGGCGCCCGGCGGTCGAATTCGGAAGGGCCACCTGCCTTTCGAAAGTAAAATGAGGAAGAATCAATAATGTTGAAAACACTGCGAATATCCTCGGCTCTCGCCTCCTGCGCCGTTGCGCTGGGCCTGGCAGTCGGGACTCCGGCACATTCCTCTTCTGAGTCGGTGCTCCGTGTCGTGTTGCACGCGGACCTAAAGATACTCGATCCTGTTTGGACCACGCATGGCATCAGTCAAAATCATGCGTTGATGATTTACGACTTCCTGTTCGCTTGGGACGAGAACAGTGTGCCTCAGCCGCAGATGGTCGACACCTATGAAGTGTCCGATGACGGAATGCTCTACCGCTTTACCCTGCGGGACGGCCTCCAGTTCCATGACGGCGCGCCGGTCACAACCGCCGATGTCATAGCTTCGCTGCATCGCTGGGGGGCTCGCGACAGTTCCGGCCAGCAGGTCATGGGTGTGACGGAGAGGCTTTCTGCGATTGACGACAAGACTTTCGAATGGAAACTGACTAAGCCCTACGGCCTGCTTCTTGAAGCGCTGGGCAAGACCACCTCCAGGGTGGCTGCGATCATGCCGGAGGCCGTTGCCATGACGGATCCGGAAACTCAGATCGAATCGACCATTGGTTCCGGTCCCTTCATTTTCAAGAAGGACGAGTGGGTGCCGGGCAGCAAAGTCGTTTATGTGAAAAACCCGAACTACGTTCCCCGTGACGAACCGCCGAGCAGTGCGGCGGGAGGCAAGGTTGCCAAGGTCGACAGGGTTGAGTGGCTGAACATCCGCGATCCGCAGACTGCGGTTTCAGCCCTGATCAACGGCGAAATCGACTTTTATGAAAACCCGCCCGCCGATTTTCTTCCCTCTTTGAAGGATCAGCCGATCACGCTCAAAGCCACCAATCCGATCGGCTACCAAGGCGTGTTGCGTCCGAACCACCTGCACCCTCCATTCGATAACGTTGCGATGCGAAGGGGCCTGATGTGGGCCGTTGACCAGGAAACCTATCTGCGCACCATGTTTGGCGACCCGCTGCTTTATCGCACCTGCGGCTCCTATTTCGCCTGCGGCACTCTGCTGGAGGACGAGTCCGGCGCCGGGGCCCTTCTCGGCCACGACCCCGAGAAGGCGCGGCAGGCGTTTGCGGAAGCTGGCTACGACGGGGAAGCCATTGTGATCCTGCACCCGACCGATGTGCCGATCATGAACGCAGCCACGCTGGTGACCGCCCAGCTCCTGCGCGAGGCCGGCCTCAACGTGGAGTTGGAGGCGATGGATTGGTCGACTATGGGGTCGCGCCGGGCGGTCAAGGAGCCTGTCTCCGAAGGCGGCTGGAATATCCTTCACACATACTGGAACGGTCCGGGAATCAGCAATCCGCTGACGAACAAGCCCATCCACGCAACCTGTGAAAAGTCGTGGCCGGGCTGGCCCTGCAATGAGGAACACCAGAGTCTGATCGATTCATTCCCATTTGCGCAGACGATCGAAGAGAAAAAGGCATTGGGACGCCAGATCCAGGAAAGCGCGACCGAATTCGTTCCTTACGTGCCGCTGGGTCAATGGCAGCAGCCGGCAGCTTTCCGAAATGAGCTGGAAGGTGTTCTCATCGTGCCCGGCGGGGTCGTGTTCTGGAATATCGCAAAGCCCAGCTGACTGCGGCAGGCCCGCCGGATGCGCGCCTACCCGGAATGACGCGTATCTGAAGGCGCCGGACGACGGATGCCATCAATCCCATGCTGATTCAGGTTGTCAGACGCCTTGCAGCGGCCTTTCCGGTCATGGGCATGGTGGCGTTCATCGTATTCCTGCTCCTGCACTTGACGCCCGGCGATCCGGCGGCGGTCATGGCGGGCGACCAGGCGACGCTGCAAGACATTGAGAGTATCCGAAAGCGGTTGGGCCTCGACCGGCCGCTCTACGAGCAATTCGGCCTTTGGGTCTGGAGTTTGGTGCGGGGCGACCTCGGAACTTCACTCTACTCCAACCTGCCGGTGGCTCAGCTTATCGGCCAACGGCTGGAACCCACCCTGCTGCTGACCGTCATGACGATGGTCATCGCAATTGTGACCGCGATCCCCATTGGCATATTGGCGGCATGGAAAGCGGGAACGCTGGTCGACCGCTGTGTGATGGCTCTGGGCGTATTCGGCTTCTCAGTCCCGATCTTCGTTGTGGGTTATGCGCTGATATATGTGTTCTCGATCGTCCTCGGCTGGTTCCCGGTCCAAGGCTACAAGAGTCTGGAGCAGGCGGGCCTGTGGCTGGCTCTCCACAGCCTCGTCCTGCCAAGCCTGGCGCTGGGAATGGTTTACATCGCGCTGATCGCGCGCATCACACGGGCGAGCATTCTGGAAATCCTTTCGGAGGATTTCATTCGCACAGCCCGGGCCAAGGGAGTCGGCACCGGCCGGCTGCTCATGGTTCATGCGCTGCGCAACGCCGCTGTGCCTATAGTGACCGTCGTCGGCATCGGCTTCGCGCTTGTCATCAGCGGTGTCGTTGTCACGGAGACCGTTTTCAACATTCCAGGCCTGGGCCGCATGGTTGTGGATGCCATTCTCAACCGCGACTACCCGGTCATTCAGGCGATGATCATGCTGTTCTCGGGCGTATATGTGGTGATCAACGTATTGATCGACGTGGCTTACTGCCTTCTCGATCCGCGCATTCGGTACTGAAGATGGCCGTTGCAGAGATGCCCGAAATGTCTCAGCGACGCCGCTGGCGCCGATTTCGCTACCTCCTGCGCCGCCATTTTCCTATTTTTGTCGGCGCGGCGATCCTGCTATTCCTGACCGTCGCATCGTTGCTCGCGCCGTGGATTGTCGGCGATCCAATAAAGTTCAATCCCATTGACCGTCTGCAGTCGCCAGGCGCGGATCACTGGTTCGGCACTGACCAGTTCGGCCGCAGTGTTCTGAACCGCACGGTCCATGGGGGCCGTGTGTCCTTGATCGTGGGTTTGACCGTTGCCGCATTGAGCACAGTCATCGGCCTTACCATTGGACTGGTGTCCGGCTACGTCCGCAGTATCGACATGGTGGTGATGCGGGTCATGGACGGTCTGCTTGCCATTCCCCACATTCTCCTTGCCATTGCGCTCGTGTCCCTGACACACGCCACCATTCAAAACGTCATCATCGCAGTCACCGTTGCGGAGGTTCCGCGCGTCGTGCGCCTGGTTCGAGGCGTGGTGCTGACCATCCGGGAGCAGCCCTACGTGGACGCCGCGGTGACTGTGGGATCACGCACTCCGAAAATCATCTTTCGCCACATTCTTCCCAACACAATCGCGCCGCTGATGGTTCAGGCCACCTTCATTTGCGCCGCCGCCATCATCATCGAGTCGGCATTGAGTTTTCTGGGCGCCGGAACCCCTCCGGAAATTCCGAGCTGGGGCGGCACCATCGCCGAGGGCCGCAGCTACTTCCAGCTCGCGCCCTGGATCATCTTCTTTCCCGGCACCTGCCTGGCATTGCTGATCCTCTCCATCAATCTTGTCGGCGACGGTCTCAGAGACATGATCGACCCGCGGATTGCCCGGAGCATTTGAATGACGCCAGTTCTGTCGGTCCAGGGTCTGACGACCCGATTCCATACAGCCGATGGTGTGGTTCGGGCCGTGGAGGATGTCACTTTCGATCTCGGACCAGGAGAGACCTTAGGCATCGTCGGCGAATCCGGCTGCGGCAAAAGCGTGACCGGCCTCTCCATCATGGGCCTGATTCCACCCCGTCAGGGCCAGATTGTCCGCGGATCGATCATGCTGGAAGATCGCAATCTCGTATCGCTGCCCGAAAGGGACATGCGGCGCATTCGCGGGGAAGCCGTTGCCATGGTTTTCCAGGAGCCCATGACCTCGTTAAATCCGGTGATGACCGTGGGCGACCAGATCGCAGAGACCGTCCGCATCCACCAAGGACTTCGGCGGAGACGGGCGGCAGCAAGGGCTTTGGAGATGCTGGAAGTTGTGCGCATCCCCGACCCGCGCCGCCGCGCCGGCGAATATCCACACCAGTTCTCCGGCGGCATGCGCCAGCGGGTCATGATCGCGATGGCATTGTGCTGCAATCCCAAGGTCCTGATCGCCGACGAGCCGACGACCGCGCTCGATGTCACGGTTCAGGCCCAGATCCTTGAGCTTATGAGCAGCCTGAAGAAGGATTTGGGAACTGCCATCATCTTGATCACACACAATTTCGGAGTGGTGGCGGATATGGCCGACCGCGTGATGGTCATGTATGCGGGCCGAAAGGTCGAAGAGGCCCCGGTGAAGGAAATCTTCGCCCGGCCAATGCATCCCTATACCCGCGGCCTCATGGACTCGATCCCCCGCCTTGGAAGTTCGAAGCGGACGAACCGGCAGCGCTCCCGCCTCAAGGAAGTTCCCGGGATCGTGCCCTCGCTGGCCGAGGAAATCGTTGGATGCGCCTTTGCGCCGCGATGTGCTTTCGCCACCGAGCGTTCGCGCTCCGCGACACCTGTTATGCAGGATCGAGGGAAGGGGCATTCTGTCGCTTGTTGGGAAGTAGACCGGGTGCTGGCATCATGAACGAATTGCTCTCGGTGGACGAGCTCAAGAAACATTTCACATCCGGCCAGCCCTGGCTGGGGCGCCCACAGAATCCCGTCAAGGCAGTGGATGGCGTGAGTTTCACCATTGACCGGGGCGAGACTCTGGGCCTGGTCGGCGAAAGCGGCTGCGGCAAGACCACGGTGGGCCGCCTGATCCTGCGGCTGGAAACACCGACTGCTGGAACCATCCGGATCGATCGCCGCGACATCTCACGCCTGTCTCCGCGCGAACTGCACCCGCTGCGGCGCCGACTCCAGTTCGTGTTCCAGGATCCGTACTCGTCACTCAATCCCCGCATGACCGCGGGCTCTATTATTGGCGAACCCTTTGAGAACTATGGCCTTGCCCGCGGAGCCGAGAAGCGGCGGCGGACAGCCGAGCTTATGGAGCGAGTCGGATTGCGCCCCGAACGCATGGCGAACTTCCCCCACGAGTTCTCCGGCGGCCAGCGCCAGCGTCTCGGCATCGCCAGGGCGCTCGCCCTGGAGCCGGATCTCATTGTCGCCGACGAGCCGGTATCGGCATTGGACGTTTCCGTTCAGGCGCAGGTGCTCAATTTGATGATTGATCTCCAGGATGATCTTGGTCTGGCCTATCTCCTGATATCCCACGACCTGGCCGTCGTTGAGCACATCAGTCACCGTGTCGCAGTCATGTATCTGGGCAAACTGGTGGAAATCGGGACGACGCATGAACTGTTTGGGTCGCCGCAGCACCCCTATACCCGGGCCCTGCTCGCAGCAGTGCCTTCGCAAGAGCCGGCGACCCGGCAGGACCGCGCGGCGCTCGGTGGCGATGTGCCGTCGCCGTCCAACCCGCCGCCCGGATGCGCGTTCCATCCCAGGTGTCCGATGGCGGTGGACCGCTGCCGGCGGGTCTCGCCGACCTTGCGTCCTGTCGGGAGCACCCGCAAGGTTGCCTGTCATCTGGTCGAATCGACTGGCGCGCAATGAACGCGGCTGCCCTTCATCGTTCCGCCGTCGTCATCGACGCATGCGCCCCCATCCTTCGTGACGGCGCCAATGCGGATTTATGGACCGAAGGGGGCGCCACCTGCGCGCTGGCAACCGTCGCCCTGCACTATGACAGCCGCGCTTCCACCCTTGACCTGATCGGATCCCTATGCCGCCAAATCCGCGACAGAGAAGACCTAGTGCTGGGCCGCACTGCGGACGACATTCTGGCGGCAAAAAGAGCAGGCCGCTTCGCCATTGTGCTCGCGTTTCAGAGCAGCGCGGCCCTCGACCAGCGGCTGGATATGGTCGAAATCTATCACCGTCTCGGGGTTCGCTCCATGAATCTGGCCTACAACCGGGCCGAGGCGGCTGCGGATGGCTGTATGGAGCCAAGAAACGGCGGCCTGACGAATTTCGGCCGGCAGCTTGTGACCGAAATGAACCGAACGGGCATGCTGCTCGACCTCTCCCACACCGGCCGGCGCGCAACGTTTGAGGCGATGGAGCTGTCAGCGGCTCCCGTTGCCTTCACTCATTCGAATGCGGCCGCCCTATACGAGCATCCAAGAAACATCACGGCGGAACAGATCCGCCGCTGCGCCGAGACCGGCGGTGTCATCGGGATCAACGGGCATCCTGCTTTCATCAAGGCAGGAACTGCGTCGCCCACGTGCGAGGACTATCTGGCCCATGTGGACCACATGGTCGAAACCGCCGGCATAGACCACGTAGGCCTCGGCCTGGACTTTTCATTCCTGCCGGGTGAGCAGATTCCGCCGGCCCGCTACGCCCGCATGCTGGCGGAGAAGGTGTTCAGCCCCGGCACTTTGCCGCCGCCGCCGTGGACCTGGCCCTGGGGAGATGCGCGAAACATCGGCCAATTGACCGAGGCGCTGTTGCGGCGGGGCTGGCGGGATGCCGATGTGCTGAAGTTTCTTGGCAAGAATTTCCTACGCCTTTTCCGGACAGTCTGGAAGTGTGATGGCTGATGCGAGAAGACACTTCCCGTTGCCGCGGTGAATGCCCCGTCCACAAGAGAGTCCGGGTCTCCGGGCATCGGCAAGTTGGTTTTCATAGACCAATACAGCACGATCCAGACCGGTGTGCGGACCGTTCTTGCACTGAGTGGATGAACGGCACAAACAACCTCACAAATATTGAGGATCGCGCGACTGGCAAGCCACTGCAAACAAACCCTTAACAGCTGCCGAAACTTGCGGTGTGGAAGCGCGGCTACTGTGCCTGTGCGCGTGAACACAAAAGGGCACTCCCGGTGCTTTTGCCTTTCGGAGACTTCTTCCCAGAGTGCGCAGTCCCCGTCAGCGGCTGCGGATAAGCGCGGTCCGCACCGGCCAGCGTGCCGATTGGAACCACCGCCAAAACTCAAGCAAATGAAAGACCGGCCGGAGCAAACTGAGACACTGCCAATCAAATCCAACAATGTGATTCCCTGGCAGCGTTTACCTGGGCCTGTTGACATAGGCCCAGCCATTTGCGCGGTTCGATGCTGTTATTTGCCTCAACGTTTGCCAGAACGGCTGCACAGGCAAGTCGAGCAGGCAGTTGGATGAATGTGGACAGGACGGCGCTGACCGACGCCGTGCGGACGCGAGCCGGACACATGCTGCCCGGCAGCGCGGCCGAAGCCGCTTTCGTGTCCATGTGGAAATCCAGACCCGGATATGCGCTATATTCAATCATGACCTGCCCTCCTTGATGTGCGCCCTGTGCTCGAGCGCTGTTTCGGCCCTGGGCAAAACCCACTGTCTCAAGGCCAGAGCAGGTCAATCCATGAATTCTAGAGCGGACGGCCAACCGCTCGGTCCACGCACCGCAGCAGCGCTCGGCCTATTCATGATCCTACCGGCATAGCTGCCGTGCGGCGTTGTCATGCAATCAAATCCGAGAGTCACTCTCCGTCGGCCTCAATGTAGATTCCGGAGCCGACTACGGCCCTCCGATCGGAGTTGGCCACCGGGAAGCTCACCGCGTAGCCGAACTTCGGGGAACCGAGCACCTCGTCTCCTCCGATGGCCGGGTTGTCGTAGTGGTAGTGCAGAAATTTATGGCCCTCGCGCCGCGCGCCGCCGATCAGCTCCTCGGCGATTTTCACGCCCCTGGAGTCTGTCCTAACCATGTCTGTGGGCTTGCCTTCGCGCCAAGGCTCTGATCCGTGAAACAATGTGACGCCTCCGCCGCTCACAACCCACAGATAGATGTAAACGATGGCGTGGACGCCCCCTCCGAACGGCGTCAGGATGCGCCAGGGAAAACGCCGGACCGGCTGCGCGTGAAATCGACGGAGGAAACGTCCATGGAACAGGCTGCCATCATCGGCATCGACATTTCAAAGCGGAGTCTTCGACTTCACGGTGCAACTGCCGACGGCCAGCCGGTCTTCCGCAGGTCACTGCCGTGCGGCAGGCATCGCCCCTTCCTCGCCGAACTGCCATCATGCCTGCAGGTGTGGAGGCCTGCGGCGGCGCCCGTCACCGGGGTCGCCGGATCATCGCCATGGGCCATGAGTGCAGGCTGATCCCGCCGGTCCATGTCAAGCCCTTCGCCGGCCGCCTACAGGCCGACCGGAACGATGCCGCCGCCATCGCCCTGGCCGCGCAGCGCAGGGCCATGCCCCTCGTGGCCGTGAAGTCCGGGGAAGCCCGGGCCGATGCCATGCTCTTTCGGACCCGGGCACTCATGGTCCGGCAGCGGACGCAGGCCGGGGGCTCGCTCCGGGGCCACCTGGCCGAATTCGGCCTCGCCTCCCCGCGGGGCACGGCGAATGTCGAAAGACTGCGCCGGGAGCTGGCGGAAGCACCGGAGCCACCACCCGAACAGGTGGCCGGGATGGCCGGGCTGCTGTTCACCCGGATCGCCTCGCTCTCCGCGCAGATCACCGGCCTCGAGCAGCAGATCCGCATCCGGGCGCGCGAGCGGGAGGAGATGAAAAGGCTGATGACCATTCCCGGCATCGGTCCGGTATGTGCCATGGCCGTCCATGCCTTCGCCCCGCCGATGGCGAGCTTCCGCCGTGGCCGGGACTTCGCGGCCCTGTCGGGCTGACACCTCGGGAGCAGCAGGCGGCCGGCCGGCAGCTTCCGGGACGGATCACCAGGATGCGGCAGCGGGACCTCCGGCAGCTGCTGGTGCCCGGTGCCACCGCGGTGACCGGGCACCGGCGCCAATCCGATCCGCGGAATGATTCCCGGCTGGCGAGGATGATCGCCGGGAAGCCGCCGAAGCTGGTGGCGGTGGCGCTGGCGAACAGGATGGCGCGCATGATCCGGGCGCGGTCGGCCTGCCGCGAGGATGACCGCACGCCGGCGGCGATGGCCGCGGCGGCGTGACTGCCGGGAACGGAATACCGGGCCCTGCGGATACGGCCTTGAATGAAGGCATGATCTGCGGGTGATCCCGGCCCGGGCGGTGAGGACGACAGACAACATGAGGGGCAAGAGGTCATTGAAGACGGGGCCGGAAGAACCAGTGCCGAACGAAGGGCTTCGAGCCCGTGCAGGCGATCCGGATCCGATCCGCGAACACCATGGGGACAAGCGGCGAATGAATGCTGCATCGAGAGGCCGGACATGTGACAGTGCCTTGACCGCATGCCACATGATGTCTGAAATCCGGCTTGCATCATGGGGGGCGTCCACATGCGTTCGGCCAAGGCGTGACGGCCCGTCCTGTCGGCATCCGGCACCGCCCCGAACGGCAATTCATTGGCCTCGGCGGCACGGCACCCGCTTCCGGCCCTTCCGTAGCGGACAGAGCCGGATATCCTTCCTCGGCCTGGCGCATTCATGCGTCCGGTCATGCTTGCCGCGCCCCTGCGTGGTGCCGACATGCACCCATCCGGCCGCCTTGCATGCCGCCCCGGTGAAGCGCGGGAGGCGGGCGAAACTCTCCATCGGCACCGGGCACGTCCGGTAGCGCGCCTGCCGGTCCGCCACCAGCTGCCGGCGCGCCGGCGCCGGGATGTGCGAGGCCGGGTCGGGGATCCGCACCCGGGGCAGCATGAGGAGACGCGAATTGTCCACCACCGATTGCAGGCCCCGCTGCCGCGCCCCGGCATCCCGGCCGATGAAGGCATCGCGCGGCGCCGTCTTCCACGCCGCCGCCGGGAAGCCGGGCATGGCCGGCTTCCGGCCCTGGCACCGGCGCCGGTGATCTTCAGCAGACGGATCGGCTGCACCGCCGCCAGTGTATCCGGCACCGGCGCCAGCGGCTCCTCGGTGTCGGGGCCGACTTTAACGGATTTCTGAACAGTGATGGCGGGGCAGGGTTGCCAATAACCGCTTTGCTGGCCGGTCACATCTTGGCGGGAATTGCTGCAATCATGCAAGACGGATTCCCGCCGCTGGCCTCGTGCCTGACCCTGGACATGGCTGCCGACCGGCCGGCCCTGGCGGGCGGGTCCCCGTGATCCCTGGCGGGCCGCCCCTTGCGGGACCGTGCGGTTCGGCGCCCGCAATGCCGGCGCCGCCTTCTTGCCGCGCCCGGGGACGGGACCGATGGCCGGCCTTCCGGGGCATTGCGGGTTCTCCGAGCCATGACCGCTGCGCAGCTGGCACCTGTCCCCGGTCCGGCCGGCCTTGTTGTCGAGGGTGCGGTGCGGCCGCCGGTCCCGCTCGCTCTCCTCATCCCCGTCCCCGCCCGTGATCGGCACGGTTTCCCTTGCGCCGAAGCCGCACGGGAGCTGACACCGGGCACATGCGTCTGCCTGCCCCTTCGTCGATGGCCGGGCCGATGGTCCTGCTGCCGAAGGCAATGCCGGGCCCCTTGGTCAGCCATGCTCCGGGCAGAGCCGGGCCGGCTGCCCCGGATGCAACAGATACCCGGGCGCCGGTACACGCCGGATGGTCAGGCCGATCTACGGCGGTGCACCCGGGCAGTGATGCCCGTCCATGACGGCGCGGAAGCGCCGCCCGCCCACCGCTGCCATCGCTGCCACGGTCAGGCCCGCCGGATCCATTGCCGTCCTGGTTCGTGTACCGGTCAGGTGCGCCATGAGCGGTCCGGTGGGAGCAGATCGGCTCTCTTGCGAATTCCCTGCGGGGCCTGTGAAGGGGTCGGGGGGAATCCGTCCTGGGTCGCCGGAGCCCCATCTCAAGTCAAATTGTGTCGGAAGTATGTGAAGGCACCGGACGCGACGAATGCAGGCAGGCGATTTCCGGACCCGAAGGGAGTCCCGGAACTACTCCACGGCAACCTTGCAGAGGTTTCGTGAATACCTGTTCTGCTCGACATTGTCGGCTGGCCATTTCCGGACATCGTTGCCAGGCATGAAAACGCCCGCATTGTGGCAGATCAGGGTCACCTGCACGCCCCGCTCCACCTCTTTGCAGAGTGGTCGAAGATCGGTTTCCGTCTTCGCCCGGGCGAGCCATTCATCGATCCGTGCAACCATATCATGGCCGGAATCGTAGCCGGCATCATCGGAGAAGAAGCGATCGGGAAATGCCGAGGCTTCGCTCCAGTCGCCGCCGGCCAGGTCGAAATCCCGGATGTTGCCGGGATCCAGGCAGTCCGGCCAGTCAGGAGAGGCAAATGCAACCGGAGGTTTGTCGGAGTATTGCGCCGAAAACAGATGACCCGCCTGGTGCCTGATCAGGCAAAATCCGGCTTTCGCAACCGCAAGGGCAGCGAAATCTCGATCCCCGGTCTCGCCGTGGGAAACAGGGAATTCAACCTGGTATTGCCATTGCCCTCCTGGCCAACAGAACGCGATGCAGCCAGGGACATGCTTCAATCGGCAGGCAATGTGACATATCATGCAACCTTCCACCTTGGGAAACTGCACCGCATGAAACACCGAGTCTCCAGTACGTGAATGCCCCGTACAGCCAATTTCGATTTCAACGGTCATGAAGCGCTGATCATAGGCGCCAGCAGGGGTGGAATCGGTTCTGCGATCGCCCGCCAATTCGTGGAGGCGGGAGCAAGGGTTTCCATTACCGGGGTCGAATCCGAACCGATTCCCGAGCTTCGGGGAGATTTCGACTACACAAGGCTCGACGTGACCGACCAGGACGCCGTCGACAGGCTGGCGGCGATGACGTGTCGGCTTGACACTCTCGTCAATTGCGCCGCTGTAACGTCGCGGGGCGAAGAGATGGATCCGGGATATTTCGCGCGCGTTCTCGACGTAAACCTCCAGGGAACCTTTCGCGCGGCGATGGCGTTCCGCCGCCACCTCGCGGTATCCCGCGGTTCAATGATCAATGTGGCCTCGATGTACGCATTCTTTGGAAGTCCGCAAAATCCTGCCTATGGTGCCAGCAAGGCGGGCGTTGCCCAATTGACCAGATCGCTGGCCATTGCCTGGTCGGATGAGGGCGTGCGCGTCAACGCGATTGCCCCGGGCTTCATAATCACCGAACAATCCGCCAAGGGCCGTCGCGACCCGGGACATGTGTCGGCCGTCGAATCTCGTACGCCGCTGGGGCGATGGGGAGTGCCGGAAGACATTGCCGGAACCGTGCTGTTTCTGGCATCCTCCTCTGCAGCCTTCATCACCGGAGCGTGCATTCCCGTTGACGGCGGATACTCCGTGGTCTAAGGGTCCCCACCCAATTCTGGAGGCATCAGTTTTGCCGAGCACTCAATGAGCGGTTTTCATGGGTTGGGTGCCGCAGTCATCGGAACTGGATTTATCGGCACCGTGCATACCGAAACGCTGAGACGCTTGGGCGTCCGCGTTCATGGCGTTCTCGGATCAAGCGCGGAGCGGGGTGCCGGGCGCGCACCGATGATGGGCGTCGCCAAGTCGTACTTATCCCTTGATGACCTGCTTTCGGACGAAGCCGTCGATGTTGTTCATGTGACGTCGCCAAATCACGCCCATTACAGTCAGGTTCGGGACATCCTCGCGGCAGGCAAGCATGTCGTGTGCGAAAAACCCCTTGCACTGAATTCGGCGCAGTCTGCCGAGATGCTGGAGTGGGAGAAAGGGTCGGACAGGATCTGCGCCGTCAATTACAACATCCGTTTCTATCCGCTCAATCAGCACGCCCGGCAAATGGTCGCGGAAGGCAGTTTGGGAACGATCCGCCTCATCACCGGACACTACCTGCAAGACTGGCTGGCCAAGGATACCGACTGGAACTGGCGGTTGGAGACCGGATCAGGCGGAGCACTGCGTTCGTTCGGAGACATCGGCACGCACTGGTTCGACCTGACAAGTTTCATTTCAGGTCTTCAGGTTGCAGAGGTCTTCGCCGAACTGAAGACGTTCGTCAATCCACGTCACCAGCCGGTGGGCCCGGTGGAGACCTTCGGCAGAGGCGGCGGCGGTGAAACCATCGCCCGCGAAATCTCCACGGACGACACCGCACTCGTCATGTTCCGCTATGAGAACGGCGCCAGGGGAAGCGTAGCAGTGAGCCAGGTCAGCTGCGGCCGCAAGAATGCCCTGCAGTGGGAAATCGATGGATCGCGCGCGGCGAGCGCCTGGCATTCGGAATCACCGGACCGCCTTTGGATCGGACACCGGGACGAGCCAAATCAAGTGCTCAACCGGGATGCCGCCTTGATGAATCCGGCCGGAGCGGCAGCGGCCAACCTTCCAGGCGGACATGTTGAAGGCTTCGCTGACAGCTTCTACGCGCTCTACAAGGAGGTCTACGCGGCGGTCTTGAAGGGACTGCGCCCACCCGACCCGCTATATGCAACATTCAGCAACGGACACAGGGCAATGCTCGTGTGTGACGCCGTTCTGAAGAGCGCCGGAATCGGTCAGTGGGTGGAAGTCTAGGGCAGGGAGTGCCAGCGATCGACAAGGAGGAGAACATGGAACTCGGCATTCTCACCGCTCCGTTTCCGAGCATGGAATTGATGGACGTCGCCGACTGGGCCGTTTCCGAGGGGTTTACGGCAGTGGAAATCGCTTGCTGGCCGGTTACGACGGGCGCAACCCGCCGCTACGCCGGAACGACACATATCGACTGTGCCGGCGTTTCGGGCGGCGCGGCGACGGAAATCGCCGATCAACTTGCGGACAAGGGAATCTCGGTTTCCGGTCTCGGATACTATCCCAATCCGCTCCACCCGGACGCAGACCATCGGGACGCGATCACTGCCCATCTGAAAAAGGTCGTTGATTGCGCGTCAGACATGGGTGTCGGCGTCGTGAACACCTTCTGTGGGGGAGACGCCGCCCTCAACGTGGACGATAACTGGACGCGGGCGCAGGAGATTTGGCCGGACATGATCGCATATTCCAGGGACAGGGGCGTTCAACTTGCCTTCGAGAACTGCCCGATGATTTTCAGCTACGATGAATGGCCCGCCGGACACAACATCGCCTATTCGCCGAGAATTTGGAGAAGAATTCTGGAGGATTGGAACGGCGGCGTGAAAATGAACTTCGATCCCAGTCATCTTGTTCTCCAGATGATCGATATTTCCCGCTTCATTCGCGAATTCGGGGCAAACATGGTACATGTGCACGCCAAGGATCTCATGATCGATGTTGATGGCCTCTATGAAAGAGGTGTGCTCTCCGCCGGCATGGGCTGGCAGATTCCCCGCATGCCCGGACTGGGCGATGTCGACTGGCCCGCGTTCTTCGCGGGCCTCCTTCGAGCGGGTTATCGCGGGCCGATCATCATCGAACACGAAGACAGGGAATTCGAGGGATCCGACGATTTGGTAAAACAAGGCTTCCGGCTGGCGAAAAACGTCTTGTCCCCCTATTGCGTCTGATGTCCATCCTCGATGATATATTGTCCGCTTCAAACAGCAACGAGAAAGGAAACCACTATGAGAAGAACACTGACGGCTTTGGCCGCGGTCGCCATCGGCATGGGTCTGCCGGGCGGCGTATTCGCGTCCGACTACACGATTGGCGTTTCCAACACGGTTCAGGGCAACGGCTGGCGCGAACAGATGATCTGCGCGATCAAGGCGCAAGCCCTTGCATCCGGCCAGGTTGCATCGCTCAACATCGCCCACCGGAACACGGATGCGGCCGGCCAGCTTGAGGACATCCGCAACCTCATTCAGGCTGGTGTCGACGCGATCATCATCAATCCGTCCAATCCGGATGGCCTCAACGCCGCCATTCAGGAAGCAACCGACGCCGGCATAGTCGTCGTCGCCGTGGACCAGGCGGTCAGCGCACCTTCCGCGTATGTCCTTTCCAACAACCAGGAGGAATACGCGTATCTTGGCGCCAAGTGGTTGTTCGAGCAACTGGGCGGCAAGGGTGACGTTGTCTACATGCGTGGAGCCGCCGGCGCATCGGCCGACAGCGACAGGGACGCCGGATTCAAGCGTGCACTTGCCGAGCACCCGGACATCAATGTCGTCCACGAGGTATTTACCGGGTGGCAACAGGATCAGGGCAAACAGCAGATGCTCGATTTCCTTGCCACCGGCATTCCGCTTGACGGCGTTTGGACCAGCGGTATCGACAACGTCATCGTGGATGCGTTTCTCGAATCCGATTCCCCGCTCGTTCCGATCGTGGGAGCCGACAATGCCGGATTTGTGGGCATGCTCAGTTCCGTCGACGGCCTCGTCGGCGCGGCGGTAACAAATCCGGGTTCCGTTGGAGGAGCGGGAATCACCCTCGCATTGAACGTCCTCGGCGGCGAAATGCCGGGTGATCAGACGGTGCTGGTCGATCCGGTTCTCTGGGAGAACCGAACCGACGATGGCATGGCGATGCTCGCGGCCGCTGAAAACCCCGATCTCGACCCCGAGTGGCCCGTCAGCGTTTCGGTTCCCGGATGGACGACCTACAGCATGGAACAGATCATCTCCTGCAAGGGTCCGGGCGAGTGATTGAATAACGGCAACCCGGCAAATCAAGTCTCTCCGGCTCCCGAACATCATTCGGGAGCCGGGATTTCCCGGTTGCCGATCGAAGCGAGGCCGCGAACGTCTTGTCCGATGCACGGATTCCCCTGCTGGAAGCATCAAATGTAGCCAAGGCATTCGGTGCCGTTCAAGCACTGACGAACGCATCGCTGGAGGTGTACCCGGGTGAGGTTGTGGCGCTCCTTGGCGCCAACGGTGCCGGAAAATCCACGCTCGTGAAGATTCTGACCGGTGCCCTGCGCCCGGACCGCGGGCACGCAAGGATCCGAGGCAAGGAACTCAAGGTGTCGTCGCCAAGCGACGCACGCAAGTCCGGCCTGATACCCGTCTACCAGGAATCATCGATGATTCCCGATCTCACCGTGGCCGACAATCTACGCCTGACGAATACCAGGGTCGAGCCATTCCGCCGCTGGCTCGACGAACTGGGCGGTGGAAATTTGAGGCTGGACGTGCAGGTCGGCGGGCTTCCGCTGGCAACACTGAGAATCCTGGATCTCGCAAGAGCGCTTGCCGATGAACCGGTCGTGCTCCTTCTGGACGAAATGACGGCTGCGCTTCCTACGGATCTGGTTCAAAAGGTGCTGGAGGTCGTCAGAAACCAGAAAAACCGAAATTGCGGCATCATTTTCATTTCCCACCGCTTTGTCGAAATCGCCGCCATGTGTGACCGGGCTTCGGTATTGCGCGATGGCAAGACAGTCGGCGCACTTGATATCGAAGCTGGCGTCGAAGACCGAATCGTCGAAATGATGCTCGGAGGAAACATCGGAACGGGCGCAGCAGCGAAAAATGCAAATGGCGGAAACGTCAGGTCGGGCGCCGAACCGCGCCTTTCCGCGAAGGGAGTTTCCGCCGGCGGGAAGCTTGCCGAAGTGTCCTTCGAACTGCGGCGCGGAGAAGTCCTCGGTGTCGCGGCACTGGAAGGTCAGGGCCAGGAGGAGCTGTTCGAGGTGCTTTCGGGATTTGAAAGGCCGTGCGAGGGCACCATCGAAGTGGACGGGGAGCCGGTGTCGTTCCACCATCCTGCCGACGCCATTGAAGCCGGATTGGCCTATGTACCCGGTGACCGGGCAGGCGCCCTGCTGATGCAGCGTTCCGTCCACGAGAACATCGCCCTGCCGTTTTCCGCAAGGGCCTCGTCCTGGGGCGCGATTTCCCGGAAGCGGGAATCCGGACGTGTACTGGAGGCAATTGAAAGACTTCAGATCGACACGAGGGCGCAGGGCGAGGTGCGCCGCCTGTCCGGCGGCAATCAGCAAAAGGTCACCATCGGGCGGTGGGTAGCAACGGGCGCCGAAATTCTGCTCCTGTTCGACCCGACCAGAGGTATCGACATCCGCACGAAGCGGCAAATATATCCACTGATGCGGGAATTTGCGGTGCAGGGTGCGTCGGTGCTCTACTACACCTCCGAACTGGAGGAAATTCCACTGGTTTGCGACCGGGTCATTGTCATTTTCAACGGCCGAATCGTAGCCACGATGAATGCGCCCAGTGCCGATGAATCAACCTTGATGAGAGCGGCGTACGGCTTGGCGCGCGCATCGAACGAGGACGCATGATGGGCATCTTCCGAAAGGAAAGCTGGAATTTCGGCCTATTGGCCATACTTGCGTTGCTGTTTCTGCTTACGAAATTCGTGCAGCCGAATTACGGGATGCGCGGTATCGAAGGACTTGCGCAGGCCGCACTTCCCTTCGCGTTTGCAGCCGCAGCCCAGGCCATCGTCGTGATCGCCGGCGGCATAGATCTTTCAATCGGCTCGATGATGGCCGTGACCAGCGTTGCCGCGGCCGTGCTGATGGAGGGTTCCACCGAGGTGGCCGCAATTTGGATCACGCTGTTCGTTCTCGTCCTGGGCGCGGCGATGGGTGCATTGAACGGATTGCTGATAGTCGTGACGCGGGTTCCCGACATTGTCGTGACTCTGGCGATGCTGTTCGTTTGGGAAGGCGTCGCCCTGATGATTCTCAAAGCGCCGGGAGGCGGAGCGTCTGAATGGCTGATGGGTCTGCCGATCGGGTCCGTTGATCTGCCCGGCATTCCCGAGGGCGCAACCGCGTTTCTGCCCAAGTCACTGCTGCTGCTGGTTGTCTGCGTCGCCATTGTCTGGGTTCCATTGAGGCAATCCAGGATCGGTCTGCAAATCTATGCGACAGGATCCAGCGAGGAAGCCGCCTATCGAACAGGCGTACCGGTAAGGCGATCAAAAGTTGCCGCCTATGCGGTTGCCGGCCTGTTCGCCGCCATGGGTGGCCTGGTTCTTACCGCCTCCACCGGAATCGGAGCCCCGATTCCCGGCCCGTACCTGCTCGCAAGCGTTGCGGCGGTGGTGCTGGGAGGCGTGGTACTGGGAGGTGGAAGGGGTGGCTTGGTGGGACCAATCATTGCCGTGTTCATTCTCAGGCTGGTTCGAACAATTCTTACGTTCCTGTCAGTCGATCCCAACGTTACGACGATCATCGAGGGCACGATCATGGTTGCCGTGGTAATGGTCGGCGGCGTTCTGGCGCTGCGTGCACGCCGGAGGAAAGCGGCGTGACGGACGTTGCTGCGGTCGGCGCCGCGACCCGCGTCAAGCGCTTCCTGGGCGAGTATCCTGTCGTTTCCCTGCTACTGCTTCTCGCGGCCCTGGTTGTGGTGCTCGAATTCATGCGTCCGGGCATTGTCAACGAGCGATGGATCGCCAACACGATCAAGTTCGCCATTCCTCTGGCGATGCTGGCATCATGCCAGACGCTAACCATGCTGACGGGCGGCATCGATCTTTCGGTGGGCACGATCGCCACGATCAGTTCATTCGTGATGGCGACGCAGGTACCCATTTCGGGACCGACGGCGGCAGTTTTCATAGCGATCGTGCCAGCGGTGGTTCTCGGATTGGTGAACGGATTCGGCGTTGGCGTGTGTCGGGTGCATCCCTTGATCATGACGCTTGGAACTGGCTTGATCGGCATAGGATGCCTTCAGGTCTATCAGCGATTCGTCATCGCCACCGGTTCCGAGATCCCGGGGTTTCTCGCGTGGCTGGGTACAGGCAGGTATGGGACACTTCCGCACTCGCTTCTGCTGTTCGTGCCGTTCGCGGCGGCCGTGATATTCATGCTGCGGCGAACCGGCTTCGGGCGGCTTCTCTATGCACTCGGAGAAAACGAGAATGCATCGCGCCTCGCGGGGGTTCGAGAATGGCAGGTCTACCTCGCGCTTTACGCACTTTCGGGGTTGATTGCGGGCTTGTCCGGTCTCTTGTATCTCGGCCTTATCAAGGCCCCGTCGCTTTCCCTGGTTGAACCGCGCCTCTTGCCGGCCGTCGCGGCCGCCGTCATCGGAGGCACGTCGATCTTCGGCGGACGAGGAACCTATTCCGGCACCATCGTCGGCGCGTTCATCCTGACGGTGCTGACAACCATGCTGACGGTGATGCAGATTCCCGAAGGCACTCGCAGACTGCTCTTCGGAGCCATCATCTTGGCCGTAGCCGCAGCTTACCTCAGGCTGACCGAGGACGGTTGACCCGAATTGGAGGAAGGAGAATGACCTATCGCGTGGCCGGCATCAGCTTCGACCATATGCACATGGGCGACCTGCTCAGGATGGTGCACAACCACCCGGAAGCCGAGATTGCCGGCATTTTCGATCCCGATCCGGATCGGATGCAAAGAGCAATCGCCGATTTCGACATTCCGTCCGACCGTGTCTTCACGGATCTGGAGGCGTGTGTGGATTCCTCTCGGCCCGACTTGGCCGTCCTTTGCGTCGCGACTGCCAACCATGCGGAATACACCGAAAAACTGGCGGCGCTCGGCGTAAATGTCATGGTCGAGAAGCCGTTCGCAGCCACTGCCGACGATGCCCGCCACATGATCGGGGTGATGAAGGAGGCGAACAGATTGCTGGCGATAAACTGGCCCTTGGCCTGGGTCGAAAGCCATGTGACGGCGAAGCGCTGGATCGATGAAGGAAAAATCGGAAAGCTGATCGAGGTACATTCGTACGGCGGCAACCGCGGACCTCTCTATCATCTCGCCGACAAGATTGAAGTCTCGCGCCAGGAGGTTGAACGCCAAAAGCCGACGTCCTGGTGGTACAGGCGGGCGTCAGGCGGTGGCAGCCTTCTCGACTATCTCGGCTATGGTGCCACACTGGCAACCTGGTTCATGAACGGTGAAACCCCGCTCGAGGTAACAAGCGTATGGGATGCCGGAGGCGAAGTGGAAGTAGACCAACACTCGATTACAATCTGCAGATACAGTACCGGCTTGTCGAAGATGGAAACGCGCTGGGGCACGTTCACTGACCCATGGACGGTTCAGCCTCAGCCAAAGTGCGGTTTCGTGCTGGTGGGCGAAGAAGGGACAATTTCCAGCTACGATTATGATGAATTCATCACGGTTCAGACACGACCCCGACCGACCGCTGCAAGGGTTCCCGTCGATCCATTGCCGGCGGGCAGGCGAAACTGCATTGAATACGTGCTCGGTTGCATCGCCAGGGGCGAAAAGACGGAAGGTTGTCTTGATCCGACCTTGTGCCTCTCTGCTCAGCGAATCGTTGACACCGCATTCCAATCGGCCGAATCCCGTTGCACCATGGCGTTGCTGCCATGACCGACAAGACTCCCACGGAAGACGAATATGCGTTGAAACCGGTCGCGCTCGAGAAAATTCCGGCACCGGACGTGGATTATCTTCCGCCTGCGCCGCACTCCTATTCTCCAAGAATCGCGCTCGTCGGAGCTGGCGGAATTGCAGGTTCCCACCTCGACGCCTATTGCACGGCCGGCTGGGATGTCGCCGTCATTGCCAGTCGAACGATGGAAAAGGCCGTTGCCCGACGGGACGAGTACTATCCCGATGCCAGGGCGACCGACAACGTCGCCAGCGTATTCGCCGACCCGGCGATAGATGTGGTGGATTTGACACCTCACCCCGAAGACCGCGCCCCCTTGATTGAAGAGGCAATCAAGGCCGGCAAGCACGTGCTTTCGCAAAAGCCGTTCGTTTCCGATCTGGAGGAGGGCGACAGGCTTGCGAAACTCGCCGAAGACCACGGTGTGAAGCTGGCCATCAACCAGAACGGGCGCTGGTCTCCGCACATGGCGTGGATGCGAAACGCGACACGGGCCGGACTCATAGGCGCACCGGTCGGCGTACATCTGTCTGTTCACTGGGATCATTCCTGGATTGTCGGCACGCCTTTCGAAGAGATCGAGGACCTGATACTTTACGACTTCGGCATTCACTGGTTCGATTTCCTGGTCAGCCTCGTCCGCAGCCGCGCCCGCGCCGTGCGGGCCACCCGATGCTTCGGCGAAGGACAAACGGCGGGAATTCCGATGTTCGCCCAATGCATTGTTGAACTCGAGGGCGGGCAGGCCAGCCTTGTTTTTGACGGCGGAACGAAATTCGTGACCCATGCCACCGCATTCGTGGGCGGCACGGAGGGCACCATGTCGAGTCAGGGGCCCGATTTCGGACGTCAGAACGTGACATTGACGACCAGGCAGGGAATTGCCGAACCCACTCTGGAGGGGAACTGGTTCAACGATGGATTTCGCGGTGCAATGGGCGAACTGCTGTCGGCGATTGAAAGCGATAGCACTCCCGTCAACGGGGTGCGAGAAAATCTTGAAAGCCTGCGATTGACCTTGGCAGCCGTGCAATCCTCGCACACCGGACAAACGGTCTCATTGACTTGATCCGGTCGAGAAACGCCAGCGACAACCCATCCGGGGACCACCTGGATATCCCTGCACGTGCAGAAGGACATCCGCGGTCATCCGGGGACTCCGGTCGTCAGCCAGGGTCCTTGTTCCCGTAAACCGCTGGCAACGCATGGGCTTGTTGCAGACACTGCGACGGCGAGCGGGTTCGAGGGACAACCATCCGGAAGTCGGTCGAGCCTGCCGCAAGGCCGAAGCCGTTCATCCCGACGCGTTCCTGTTGCAAGGCGAGGGGCCGCACATGCCCGGCCAGGCAAGAAACCGTCCCGTAGGTGCGTCACTTGATTTCGATGGCAGGTATCCTGACGATGATAACCCCCAGCTGCCGGAAATTCGTCGTGTCTGGAGACCGTTTTCGAAGACGACACCATATTGTCATTGCAGGCCATGTCGGTTGGACTGCATGGACGGACCGACCATATGATCTGCACTTCAGCCATGACAGCCGAGACAGGATTGTGCCTGGAGAATGGACTCCCTGGCATTGGCGACGACAGGGGCAATACGGCAGACCTGACAGGCTCCTGGCGAAGCAACCATTTTCTCGATACCGGTTTCCACTCACCGATGAAAGAGACCTGCAAACTGGATGACAACCGGTTTCTCCGTCACGATGGCGCCGACCTTGCGGCCCTCCTCTATCTCCTGAAGCTGAAGCACGAGCGTTCCTGCCGCGACATCCGGAACGCGGTGCAGCTGGTTGCACCATTTTTCGAAGACTTCCTGCCGGTGCCGTTGCGACCTGGACCAGACACGATTCGTCTCCTGTGGAAGCACAAGTCATCAGATGAACATTTCGATGCATTTTCCCTGTGGGGCGGTACGTTGCGCTCGCCGCCCTGCTGCAGCCGAAAGAACTTCGGCCGACCGTTGTAACCATCGATGAGCCGGAACTTGGACTGCACCAATTCGCGATCGCTGCACTTGCTTCGATACTCCGGGTTGCTTACGGCGAGACACGGATCGTCGTGGCAACCCGGTTGCCGGTGCTGCTCGATCATTTCGAACCGGAAGAGGTCCTGGTCGCAGACCGGCATGATGGACAAACCGGAATTACGCTCATGGAAGCAGGGAAGCTGAGTGCGTGGCTGGAAGACTACAGTCTTGGACAGCTCTGGCAAAACGAACTCGGTGGGCCGGCCTGCGCCCGAATACTTCACGCCATGAGAAATTGGCGTCGATGTTCGCAGCGGTGGAGAGTTTCGTCAATGATGCACTGGCACATCATCACCATGGTATCGGACCAGTCATTGAAGAACCGGTGTCCCCGTCAGTTCCAGGTCGTCCATTCCCGGGTCCCTACTTGCTGAAACTGGCTGATTTCCGTCGTTGGCTGTATTGGTGTCACCTTGCCGACTGAGGGCTCCGCAGCCGGGTTGCCCTCAAACAGCAGTTCGGCCCGCGGACCGGCAGGACCGTGACCGATGAATATCAGTCCTTGCAAGGTAAGGAATAATGACCTCACTCCTGACAACGGGGATCAACATCGATATCGATGTCCACCGGGCCATCGAGGCCCGGAGAAAATCCTTCGACCAGAGTCAAAACTCGATTCTCAGAGAGGTGTTCGGGCTGCCTTCAGCTGCAACGAAACCTTCCCCCAAGCCACCCAGGGTCGGACACGCCGGGAAATATACCTATGTCTTGCTGGGGGACAGGGTCGAGGAAGGCACTCTCAGAGACGCTTACCGAGGTTGCCTGCTGAAGATCGCGAGCCGCGATCCGCAGTTTCTTGAACAGCTCTCCCGTAAAGCTACCCGGTCCAGGAGAATCGTCGCCCGAAACCCGAAGGATCTGTACCTGGCCTCCCCTCATCTATCCGAAAAATTCGCAGAGCGTCTCGTCGATCACTGGTGGATTGACATGAACCTGTCTCGGCAGCAATGCATCCAGCGACTCAGGATAGCGTGCCAAGTCATCAACATCGGATTCGGCAACGATCTGATCCTGGACTTTCCTGGATGAACAGGGTTCATCATGTAGAAGTCACTCGATACACTGGGGCCCGGTTCGGATGTCGTCTACGACATTCCGGACCCGCCGCGCTCCTGGCATGGACGAGGACACCGGAATGACTGCAAGCGACAGCGTCCATCGCAACTCCATACGCTACGAGGCGGACGAGAAGCCGCCAGCGACGCTTGCCTTCGGGCTCGGTCTTCAATTCGCCATACTCATCGCCGCCGGCGTCGTGCTTACGCCGGCGATCGTGGTGCGGGCGGGCGGCGGAAGCGAGGACTTCCTGAACTGGGCTGCCTTCGCGGCGGCGGCGATCTGCGGAGTCACGACGATATTGCAGGTGGTGAAGGTCGGCCGCATCGGCGCCGGCTATGTGCTCGGAATGGGGACATCGGGGGCATTCATTGCCATCTGTGCGGCGGCGATCGCCAAGGGAGGGCCGGCGATGCTCGCAACTCTCGTCGCGGCCTCGGCACTGTTCCAGTTTGCGCTTGCCGCCCGGCTGTCGCTGTTCCGGAGGATCCTGACTCCCACGGTGGCCGGAACGGTCATCATGCTGATCCCGGTCACGGTCATGCCGATTGCATTCGACATGCTTCAACATGTTCCGGAAGGTGCCTCGGCGGTGGCAGCGCCGATATCTGCGGTGGTCACGATTGTCGTCATCGGAGCGATCGCGCTGAAATCCAGCGGCATGTGGCGGCTCTGGGCACCGGTGATCGGGGTGGTCTGCGGCTCCCTGGTCGGTCTCTGGTTCGGCCTGTATGATGTCGGCCGCGTGGCAAACGCTGCCTGGATCGGGCTGCCTGACGGCAGCTGGCCGGGATTCGATCTCGGCTTCGGGCCGGTGTTCTGGGCGCTGCTTCCCGGGTTCGTGTTCGTGACGCTGGTCGGGGCAGTGGAGACGATCGGCGATTCGGTTGCCATCCAGCGCGTGTCCTGGCGCAAGCCGCGGGCGATCGATTTCCGGGCGGTCCAGGGTGCGGTCACCGCCGATGGCGTGGGCAATCTGCTGTCCGGGCTTGCCGCAACCGTGCCCAACACCACCTATTCGACAAGCGTGGCGGTGACCGAACTCACCGGTGTCGCTTCCCGGCGTGTCGGCATTGCCCTCGGATCCATCTTCATCGCCGTGGCGTTCCTGCCCAAGATCCTGGCGGTGGTCCTGGCCATTCCGGGACCGGTGGCCGCCGCCTATGTCATGGTTCTGGTGTCAATTCTCTTCGTGCTCGGCATGAGGATCGTGGTCGATGCCGGCATCGACTATCGAAAGGGGCTGATCGTCGGCATCGCCTTCTGGGCCGGGGTCGGATTCGAAAGCGGCGTGATCTTTCCGCAATACGTTTCCGGCTTTGCCGGCGGGCTCCTGGAAAACGGCATGACGGCGGGCGGTCTCATCGTCATTGCCCTGACGGCATACGTGGAGCTGACCGAGCCGCGCCGGCGCATCGAAACCCCTTTCGACATCGGCGAATTGCCCGGGATCAGGGAGTTCCTCGCCGCATTTGCCTCCCGCAGCGGCTGGGATGCCGGCATGCAGCAACGACTCGACGCCGTCGCCGAGGAAACCATGCTGACGCTGCTGCGCCAGGACGGCACCGACGATGCCGGGACATCGCCGAAGCGGCTGCTGCTCACGGTCCGGCGGGAGAGCGGCGATGCCATGCTCGAATTCATCGCCGCCACCGGCGAGTACAACCTTGAAGACCGCATTGCCATGCTGGGCGAGAGGTCCGACGAGACGGCTGCGGAACGCCAGGTATCGTTGCGGCTGCTTCGCCACCTGGCCACTTCGGTTCACCACCAGCAATATCACGATACCGATATCGTGACGGTCCGTGTCAAACGGAAGGCGGCGGAAGGCCAGGCGTAAACGGATCGGTCGGTTTGAACTGAAGAATGACCAGCCAGTGCATTCCATTGCCACGACTGTTGCCAGTCCGGATTGATCACGTCGCCTGGACAAGGCTTGAGCATCCTCTTGTGGTCCAGACCATCAAGTTGCGTGTGATCCGGAACGAGATGCAATGGCCTCGTTCGCCGGCAAGTCGGGGCCGGAGTCCAGACCCTTTCCGGCCAATGTGACACCCTGCGCCCGGACATGGATACGACGACCCTGCTGCCGAATGCAGCCCGATTGCGTCGCATCGCTCCGGGTGGCCGCCGTGCTGAAATCCGGCACCGGCCTCGAGGGTGCGCCATGTCTCCTGGTGCCCGTGATCCCGCCGAGTGGATCGAGCCGGTCGCTACGATCTCTCGATGGTTCTGATGGCTTCGCCGAGAGCCTCTCCGCCCTCGTCCAGCAGCGCAGCCTCGCGAAGGTGCCTTGTACAGTCAGCCGCATCCGGGCGGCCGACGAGACGATCCACCATGCCAAGCACCCTGCCGAATTTCGACAGGCCGCGTGCGTGCGTGTCGGAATAACCCTTGATCAGGCGACCGCAGCAAAGGATTTCGGTGGCCAGGGCGGGGTCAGTGGTGGCGACCAGGGCTGCGCGTGACAGCCAGTTGTCGAGATGTGCCTGTTCGAGCGCGTGACGTCGCGTTCTGCGACGATACCGTTTCAGTCCGCCAAGCGCGTAAAGCAGGAGGAACGGCCACAGCCGGTCTGACCGCAGGCGCCTGCCCTTGGCAAACCAGCGGTCCATGCGGGCCATCGCCCGGGGACTCGCCGTGATTCGGGCACCGATGCCGGCGGGCAGCAGGCCGACGATCTCTTCGGCTCGAGGATGCATGTATTCGGTCAAATGCAGGATCTGTTGCGGTTCGACACCGATCTCGGCAGCAATCCGGTCGCTGCGGGCGGCGCGGGTCTTGAGATCGGCCACACGGATCACGTCGTCATAGGCCATGGCGTTGGCAATGTATTTCGCCGCGGCCTCGGTCAGCCCGTGGCCGTCACCGACATTGTCGGAGACGGCGAAAGGCGCCATGCGATCAAGGTATTCCTGTCCGTAATCCGTATCCATGAAGTCGACCACCTTGCGCAGTCCGGCCATTGCGATCGGCCGGGCAGGCTCCGGCAGGTCGGCGATCCGTCTGGTCAGGCTCTCCCATCCGTCAAGCAGGAGCGCCGGACCGGCGACAACCGCGGTGGGTGGCGATCGTTCCTGTGCGCCTCTTGTCTGCACACCCTGAAGACAGGCGAGAAACCCGGCGTTGAAGGCGCGCAGGCTGGCCTCGATTCCTCGCTCTCCGGCTCGAATGGCATCCTCGAAGGCGCTTTTTTCAAATGGCAGGCATTCCGAAGCTGCCAGGGCGCCGAACAGCGTGGCCGAAATGACGGAACCGTTTTCGACCGCCAGTCTCTCCATGTCGAAGCAGATGAGCCGGGCGGCGGCGATTTCGGCAGTGGCGCGAACTTCGCTCGCATCGGCGATTCCGTCACCGGGCACACTCTTTTCCGAGATCGCCAGCGCCCGATGGGACGATGCGATGAGTGTCGTTCTGTCCGGGGTCACGAAACCGCGCACGATGGCGCGCCCGGCCTCCATCATTTCAGCGGCGATCAGGATGTCGACATCGCCAGAGGAGGGAGCAAGGGCAAAGACCGGATCCAAGTCTCCGGCCCTTGCCACCTCGACATAGTAGATCGTTGCACCGGTGCGCTGCGCCACCCCGGCGACCGAGGTTGCCTGGCAGGCCCAGCCTTGCGATCGGGCGAGGGCTTCGATCCAGTTGGTCAGGACCCCACCGCCCTGACCTCCCACCGCCATGATCGCGAGCTTGATGATGCCGTCGACACCCGGTTTTTCCTCCCCTGCCCCGAGTGGCTGCTGCACCGTCATTCCACGCCTCCGAAGGAAAGCGCCTTGCGTGCCCGACGGCGTCGCAACCAGCCCATGAGCCGCGCGGCGATATCCGCGCGACGGCGTTCGAAGCCGGTCGGGTTGTGCACGATTTCGGCGCAGTAGAAGCTTGGACAGAGCATGGCGGCCTCGGCCACCTCGCCGCAATTTCCGCAGCCGACGCATGTCTGGTCGATATGCGCCACCGGATCGTCGCGGAGCGGGTCGTCGAGTTTCTTGAGCGACAGCGACGGGCAGCCCGAGAGCCGGATGCAGGCGTGATCGCCGGTGCAGATGTCTTCATCGATACCGAAACGCGGCACCTCGACGCGCCGGCCGGCATTGATGGCCTCTCTCCGGATCGGTTTCTCGCGTCGCTGGCGGTTCAGCATGCATTCGGAAGAAGCGACAATGACCTTCGGGCCGTCGTACTCCGTGGTCAGCGCTTCGCGAAAGATCTTGCACATCCGAGGCACATCGTAGGTGCGGTCGATCTCGCGGACCCATTTCACGCCGACACCCCGAACGGCGGCACTGATCGGGTTGTTCGTGGCCCGGGTCGGGTTGATGGCACGGCTCGACGGCACATCCTGTCCGCCCGTGGCGGCCGAATAGAAGTTGTCGACGATCACCGCAACGCTGTCGGAGCGGTTGAACACCATGTTGCCGATCGAGGAGGCAAGGCCGTTGTGCCAGAACCCGCCATCGCCGATGATCGAAATCGCCCGCTTTTCGCCGCCGGCGTCGAAGGCGGAATTCGACGCCGGGCCGAGTCCGTAGCCCATTGTCGAGCCGCCGATCTCGAAGGGAGGAAGCGAAGCGAAGAGATGGCAACCGATATCGCCGGTGATCTGGTGTTCACCAAGTTCCTTCTGAACGATCTTCAGCGCAGCGAAGATCGGGCGTTCGGGGCAGCCGGTGCAGAAACCGGGCGGCCGGATCGGGACCGTCTTCGAAAGGTCCGGGATGTCGGGACCATCCCGGTTGGGCGCACGGAACTGGCCGGGCAGCAGGTCGGGGGCGGTTTCTCGAAGGAAGGCGGTTATGCCGTCGTGCAACACCTGGCCGGTGTATTCGCCGGCCATCGGCAGTACATCCTTGCCCATCAGGCGGGTTCGGACATCTTCCCTGAACAGCATGGAGCCAATGGACTGCTCGATGAAATCGGGCTGGCCCTCCTCGACGACCAGAAGTGCGTCCTTGCCATGCGCAAAGCCCAGCAACTCCGTTCGCACCAACGGGTAGGTGACGTTCAGGACATGGAGCGGCACGTCCGTATTGCCATGGATGTCGGAAAGACCCAGCCGCTGCAGCACCCGTATCACGCCGTTGTACATGCCGCCCTGAAGAACGATACCGACCTTGCCCTGCCGGGGGCCGAAACGCTCGTTCAATGCCCTCTCGGCGATGAAGGCCTCGGCGGCGGGCCAGCGGTTGTCGATCTTGTCTGCCTCATGCGCGTAGGACATGGGCGGCAGCACCACGCGCCGGAAGTCCTTTCGCGGGTTTGCCAGCGCATCGCGGACGGTCAGCGGCGGCGGAATGTTGTCGGCAGCCTCGAACTGGCCCGTGACATGGCAGGACCGGATCCGCACCATCAGCATCACCGGCGTGCCGGATGCCTCGGAAAGCTCGAACCCCTGCTTTACCGCCTGCACGATGGAGGACAGGTTCGGGCGCGGGTCCAGGAGCCAGAACTGCGACTTCATCGCAAAGGCGTGGCTGCGCTCCTGCATGATCGAAGAGCCTTCGCCGTAATCCTCGCCGACGACGATCAGCGCCCCGCCATTCACCCCCGAGGACGACAGGTTCGCCAATGCGTCCGACGCGACGTTGACCCCGACAGGACCCTTGTAGGTCACGGCACCGCGAATCGGGTAATGGACCGAGGCCGCCAGCATCGCGGTTGCCGCGGCTTCGGATGCGTTGGCTTCGAACCGGACGCCAAGTTCGGCCAGGAGATCCTGCGCATCGTTCAGCACGTCCATCAGGTGGGAGATTGGCGCGCCCTGATAGCCGCCGACATAGCCCACGCCGGATTCCAGCAGCGCCTTGGTGATTGCCAGAATGCCCTCGCCCGTGAAGGTCTCGCCGGCACCGAGGCGCAGGTGTTCGACTTCTGTCTTGAAGGAGCGCTCGGCCATGTGCCGTCAGACCTGCGGAACGAGCGCCAGGGCGCGGATGGGCGAGCCGGTGCCGTTCTCGATCTTCAGGGGCGCTGCCATCAGGATCGCGCCCTTGGGTGGCAACTGGTCGAGATTCGCGAGCGAGGCAAGGCCGAAACAATTGTCGCGATGCAGGAAATTATGCGCCGGATAGGGGGGCGAGAACTTGCCCGCCATGCCGGCATCAGTGCCGATGCACTGTGCGCCCCAGCCGACGATGCCCCTGGAGAGCAGGTAGTCGATGCACTCCGTCGTCGGGCCAGGGCTGTGCGATCCGTCTTCATGCGGATCGGGATCCTCGTTCAGGAACAGCTCCTCGTCATGGGACCGCCTGTCCCAGTCGGTGCGCATCACCACCCATTCGCCCGGCTTGATTTCTCCATGCTCCACCTCCCAGGCCTTGACATGCTCGGCAGTGAGCAGAAAATCGGGATCTTCAGCGGCCTCCCTGGAGCAGTCGATCACGTTTACCGGCGCAACGAGGCGTTGCACGTCCAGCGTGTCGGTATAGCCATCCTCGAAATCCTTGCCCGAAATCCAGTGGTGCGGCGCGTCGAAATGGGTGCCGGAATGCTCGCCCAGCACCATCCAGTTCCAGGCGAAGAACGGCCCGTCGGCATCATATTCGCTGATCTTGTGAATCTCGACCCCGGGCGTGTTCCTGGCAAAATCCCCTGGCAGACGCAGGATCGGCGTCTCGGGACCGAGGATGGCGGTGCAATCGACGATTTTCACCTGGCCGGACATCAGCATGGCGCCGAGCTGGCCCAGGAGATCTGCGGGATTCATGTCGGCTCCTGTCTGCGGTCCTGCGGCGGCAAATCGGCACTTTCGGCGATTCAGGACCATCTCGGTGATATCGAAGACGGTGTCGATGGTCTCGGCCGCGGTCATGTTTCCCGGCGAAAGACGGACGAGCGGTCCACGATAATCCACCGAATAGCCTTCGACCCCCAATGCGCCGACCACGGCAGCAGCCTCCGGCTTGTTCGGAAAGCGCAGCATGACCGAGCCGCCGCGCTTGTCGGCCTCACGCGGCGAATGCAGCGGCAGGTCGAGCACGTCGGCTCTCGCTATGATCCTGTCGACGAGGCGTCTGTTCCAGGCTGCCATTTCGGCGTGATCCTGGCTTGCGTGCCATTTCAGGGCGGGCAGCGAGGCGATCGCCGCCATTGACCCTGGCGTGCCACCGTCGAAGCGGCGGATGTCGGGGGCATATTCGAACTTGTCGATATCCCAGGAAAACGGGTTGTTCTGCGAAAACCAGCCGCGGCCGTCGGGCTGCAGGTCCAGTGCCAGCGACTTGTCGACATAGAGGATGCCGGCGCCGGGTGTTCCACACATCCATTTCAGGCTGGTCGAGACGACGAAGTCGACCCTTGGCTTCATCGCGTCAAAGGGAATGAGCCCGGCGGCCTGGGTGATGTCGATGCCGATCATGCTGCCCACCTCCCGACCATGCGCCACCAGCGGCGCCAAATCGACCCGCGACGAGGCGGTCGAGGTGACCCAGGTAAGAAGCGCCAACCCGACGTCGCGGCTCCAGCGGCCGGTGAAGTCCTCCGGTTCGACCCAGGCCTTGCCCTCGCTCAGCGGCACCGTGTCGAGCGTGAAGCCCATTTTCGGCGCCAGCCCCGCCAGCAGGAAATGGATCGACGGAAAGCAGTCGGCGGCCACCAGCACGCGCTTGCCGCGCAGCATTCCCTCGGGCAGCGACCGCACCAGCTTGTGCATGCCCTCGGTCACGCTCTCGCATGTGGTCGTCGAGCCCTTGGGGACGTTTATGATGCGGCGCCAGTAGTCGATGAAGTCCTGCCGACGCAGCAGCACGTAGCCCCATTGCTTGTCATTCGGCGCGGCCCAGATTTCGGCGAATTCGGCAGCGGCCTCGGAGAGTCCCTGCTCCTTGCCCGGGTACATTCCAATCGAGTGATAAAGAAAATACCCGGCGTGCCTGGTGTTGGTGAGCATGTCACGGCTTCCCATGATGGCGTCGCAGGGCAGGTTAGTCGAAGGCCTGGCGGAGTTCCATCTTCGCGTTTGCGAAATACCCGCTTCTCAATCGCGCCGAGTTGACTATACGTTTCCCGGCGGCTGGCAGCGGGACCGGATTATGGGAGACGATGAAGAGAACGGCGCAAGGCCGGATCGCGTGACGGACGTCCCCGGAATCGCTGTTCGGCCTGCCTATACCGTTTCGAGGATCATCAAGGGCGGCTGGCAGCTTTCCGGCGACCATGGTACGGTGAATGCGAACCGGGCAATTGCCGACATGGTCCGTTTCGTCGATGCCGGCGTCACCACCTTCGATTGCGCCGACATCTATCCCGGCGTCGAGGAAAAGATCGGCCGGTTCCGCGCCGAACTCGTCCGGACCCGGGGGCAGGATGCGCTGGACCGCATCAAGATCCATACCAAATACGTGCCTGATCGGGACAGCCTTGCGGCGCACACGCTCGGCGATGTCGAGACGGGGATCGACCGTTCGCTGATGCGTTTGGGGCTGGATCGGCTGGACCTGGTGCAACTCCATTGGTGGGACTATGCCGTGCCCGGTCATGTCGAGGCCGCGGGGCACCTCTGCACGCTGCGCGACAAGGGCAAGATCGACCTGATCGGGATGACCAATTTCGACGCCGAGCATTTGGCGGAGTTGTGCGATGCGGCCGATATCGCGTCGGCCCAGGTGCAATTTTCCCTGCTCGACCGCCGCGCCTCGGGAGACTTCGCCAGCCTGGCGGGAAGCAGTGGAGTGAGCCTTTTCGCCTATGGCACCCTGGCCGGCGGGTTTCTGACCGACGCCTGGATCGGCAGGCCCGATCCCGGATTCGACTTCGAGAATCGCAGCCTGGTCAAGTACCGCCTGATCATCGAGGAGTTCGGCGGTTGGGCACTGTTTCAGGACCTGCTGGCAGTGCTGTGCGTCGTGGCCGAGCGACATGGATCCGACATCTCCGCCATTGCTTTGCGCGCCACCCTGGACAACCCTAGCGTCGCGGCGGCAATCGTCGGTGCGCGCTATGCCAACCGGCTGACGCCGACTCTCCGCTCCTTCGAGATCGCGTTGACGGCGCAGGATCGTCGCGAGATCGAGGCGGTCCAGTGCCGTTCGACCGGGCCGCAGGGTCCGGTCTACGGGCTGGAACGCGACGTCACCGGGAGGCACGGGCGGATCATGAAGACCAATCTCAACCGGAGCGACGACCGGCTGGCCGGCGTCGCTCTCCTGGACGAGGCCGTCTGATCGTGGCCGCGCTGTTGCAGCTTCGCGGCGTCACCAAGCGATTTGGCGGTTTCACTGCCGTTGACGCGATCTCTCTCGACCTGCCGCGCGGCGTCATCGGCGGGCTGATCGGGCCGAACGGCGCCGGAAAGACGACATTGTTCAACACCATGGCCGGCCTGACGAGGCCGGATGCAGGTGAGGTGCTGCTGGACAAGGTGCCGATCCAGAACCGCCCGCCGCACCGGATTTTCGCGAAGGGCCTGTCACGAACGTTCCAGATCCCTCGTCCGTTTCCCGAAATGTCGGTTCTGGAAAACGTCATGCTGGTTCCGCTCGGACAATCGGGCGAGCGGTTCTGGAATAACTGGTTGCGGCCCGGAACGGTGGCGCGGGAGGAGGCCGCGACTCGTGCGCGGGCGGACGAGATCATCGATTTCTGCCAATTGACCCGCGTGCGCAACGATCAGGCCAGCACATTGTCTGGCGGACAGCTGAAACTGCTGGAGCTTGCGCGCGTCCTGATGGCCGATCCGAAAATCATCCTGCTTGACGAACCCGCAGCGGGAGTGAACCCGTCATTGATGTTGACGTTGGTCGACCAGATCAAGGCGCTGAACCAGCGCGGCTACACCTTCCTGATTATCGAGCACAACATGGACGTGGTCATGTCGATCTGTGATCCGATCTTCGTGATGGCGCAGGGACGGTTGCTCTACGAAGGCGATGCCGCAGGTGCACGTCGCGACCCTGCCGTGCTGGACGCCTATCTGGGGGATCTGCCATGAAGGCGCCGCATGTGCTGGAGGCTCAAGACGTGATCGCCGGATACGTGTCCGATCTGCCGATCCTGCATGGGGTTTCCATCCATGCGGATGCGGGCGAAGTCGTGTCGATCATCGGCCCGAACGGCGCCGGGAAATCGACTCTGGTCAAGGCGATCGCGGGGCTGGTGCGAGTGTCGGCCGGCAGGGTTCGGCTAGGCGGGCGCGACATCACCGGAGTGGCTGCGCACAGGCTGGCCGCCGAGGGCGTGGGCTACGTGCCCCAGACCGGGAATGTCTTTGCAACATTGACCGTCCGCGAAAATCTCGTGATGGGCGGCGCGGCGCTGGCCAAGGCCGACGCACTGGAGCGGATCGAGGAAATCTGCGCAATCTATCCGATTCTGAAGGACAGGATGGGAGACAAGGCGGGCTCTCTTTCCGGTGGCCAGAGGCAGATTCTCGCCGTTGCCCGGGCGCTGTTGACCAGGCCGAGGCTGATGCTCCTGGACGAGCCGACCGCGAGTCTCTCGCCGATGGCTGCAGGCGAGCTTTTCGCCGTGGTGCGCGGTCTTGCCGAGGATGGGGCCGCAGTGCTGATGGTCGAGCAGAACGCAAAGGCGGCGTTGCGCGTATCGGAACGGGGCTATGTGCTGGCCGAGGGGCAGAACCGGATCGAGGGGCCGGCTGCCGACCTGCTGGCGGATGAAGGGATCGGCGAGATATTTCTTGGCTTCAGGCGAGAATCGGCAAGGATGGAGGACGCAGGATGATCCTGCAGCATATTGCGGATGGCATTCTGAGCGGCGCGATCGTCGGGCTGGGAGCGATTGGTCTGAGTTTCACGATGAAGATGCTGCGCTTTGCCAATTTCTCGCATTCCGAATTGCTCACATGGGGGGCGTACAGCGCTCTTGTGTTCGTGGCGTTCTTTTCCAGTCTCGGCGGGTTTTTCGACCAGCCCATCGGTCCGTTCTCCTTCGGTCCGGGCCTTCTGCTCGCCATGCTCTGCGCCTGTGTTGCCACCTCGATCATCGCGCTGCTGCTGAATCGCTTCGTTTTCGAGCGGCTCAGCCGCACCGCAGGGCATATGACCATGGTCTTTGCCAGCTTCGGCGTGGCGCTGATCCTGCGGCACATGGTGGTGCTGATCTGGGGATCCGATCCGATCTACTACTCCAGGGAGTTGCAGTTCGCCATTCTCCTTCCCGGCAACGTCCGCGTGATGCCGGATCAGGTGTTCCTGCTGGGCCTGACCGTGGTAGTGGTCATCGCGCTGCATCTCTTCATGACCCGCTCGCGCACCGGCATCGCAATGCGCGGCGTTGCCGAAAGCCCCGATCTCGCCCGGACAAGCGGTGTCAATGTCGATCGGATCATCACGTGGGTCTGGGTGATCGGCGCTTCCGGGGCGGCGATCGGCGGAGTGCTGTACGGCATGACCGTGCAACTCCGGCCGGAGCTTGGATTCAGCCTGATACTGCCGCTCTTCGCTGCTGCAATCCTCGGCGGTACGGGCAGCCTGTACGGCGCTGTGCTGGGTGGGTTGATCGTGGGACTGTCGGAAAACCTCTCGGTGATGATCATCCCCACGACCTACAAACCCGCGGTTCCGTTCCTGCTGATCCTCGCGATCCTCTATTTCCGCCCCGAGGGCATTTTCGGAGAGCGTTCAAGATGATCGGGCTGGTATCCTACATGGTCTTCTTTCTGATCCTGTCGCTGATCTTCGGCATCGCCGTGCTCGGGCTCAACCTTCAATGGGGCTTCACCGGTCTCTTCAATGCCGGCGTCGCCGGTTTCACCGCGATCGGTGCCTATACGATGGCAATCCTGACCGGCCCGGCCCGGGACGCGGTATTCGGCGGATTCGAATTGCCCTTTGTCGTGGGACTGATTGGCGCGATGATCGCGTCCGGCATAGGCGCCGTCATCGTCGGCCTCGCCACGTTGAAACTCAGGCACGAATACCTCGCTGTTGCCACCTTCGGGATCGCGGTGACCATTCAGCTCGTCTGCCTGAACTGGGAGTATCTTACCGGTGGCACGCTGGGCCTGATTGGCATTCCGAACCCGTCCAAGCCCTGGGCCGACGGGCCGCTGGCACAGAACGCACTCTACCTGCTCGTGGTCCTGGTCGTCGTCGGACTGACCTTCGCCGCCCTGGAGCGGATCGTGAAATCGCCGTGGGGCCGGATGCTGAAAGCGATCCGGGAGGACGATGTCGCCGCTGCCAGCCTTGGCAAGTCGCCTGGGCAGGTACGCCTCGAGGCGTTTGTGCTCGGTTGCATGATCATGGGACTCTCGGGCGCGCTCTACGTCTCTTTCATCGGCTATGTCAGCCCCTGGGACTTCCTGCCGATCCTGACGTTTCAGATCTGGACCATGCTGATCGTCGGCGGCAGCGCCAATAATCGCGGGGCGCTTCTGGGCGCACTGATCGTCTGGGGTGTCTGGACCATGAGCGGCTTCGTCATATCGCGCGTGGTCCCGTCCGAGGTCCAGGCCCAGGGCGGCGCAATGCAAGCTGTATTGATCGGGCTGATTCTGGTCGTTATGCTGTTGATCCGCCCGCGCGGCCTGATCGGGGAGGAGTTGCATGTTTCGCGCCACGCAAGGTCGTAACGGTGGACAAAGCCGCAAAGACAGGTTTTATCGGAGGCGCCAGCAAGGAATGTCGCCCAAGGCGGCACATCAGGCCGGTGCCAAGGCCCGGCTCACAAACAAGGAGGTGCAAATGTTGCACAAATTCGGAATGGCGGCCATTGCCACCGCATTCATTGGGATTGGCTCTTCCGCTCACGCCGCGGACTGCCCGATCAAGCTCGGCGCCATCTTGCCGGTTAGCGGTCCGATGGGCCAGGTGGGCGAGCGAATCGCCGAGACCGGTCTTTTTGCGGTCGAACAATTCAACGAGGCCGGCGGCGTTCTGGGATGTCCGGTGGAATACGTACTGCGCGACACGCAGGGCCAGTCGACCGTCGGTGTGGACGCCGCAAAAAGCCTCGTCGACCTCGACGGTGTGCAGGCGCTGATCGGCGCTGTGTCCTCCGGCGTCAGCCTGCCGATCCTGACGTCGGTCGCCGTGCCGTCCAAGGTCGTGCAGGTTTCCTGCTGCTCGTCGTCCGAGAGCTTCACGGCGCTCGCCGAGGAGGGCAAGACAGAGGGCTATTGGTTCCGCACCTACGCCACCAACCGCAGCCAGTCCGCCATGGGTGCAAAGCTGACTGTCGACAGCGGCTTCAAGAACACCGCGGTCATCTACGTCAACACCGATTTCGGGGTCGGGCTGGCCAAACGGTTCGAACAGGACATCGCCAAGCTTGGTGGTTCGATCTCCTCGATGGTGGCTTACAACGAGAGCCAGCAAAGCTACCGCGCGGAAGTCACCAAGGCGTTGGAGGGCAATCCGGATTCGCTCTTTCTCGTGGCCTTTCCGGTGGACGGCTCCACGATCACCCGCGAATGGCTGGCCCTTGGCGGCACCGACAACCTGATCGTGAACAACTCGCTGCGATCGGACGACTACTTCCAGGCCGTGGGCTCGAAATTCCTGCAGAACCTGCGGGGATACGACAGCGCCCAGCCGCGCCTGCCCTCGGTCGATACGTTCAACGAGATGTTCGAGGCAAGGTTCGACAGCCCGCCAAACGGTCCGGGCCTGCATTCGGTCTATGATGCGGTGACGGTGGTTCTCCTGGCGATGGAAGCTTCCGGCGACATCACCGGCGAAAATATCCGCGACAATATCCGCCTTGTCACTTCGCCCGACGGGACCGAGGTCTATCCCGGCCCGGAAGGCATTGCCCGCGCCAAGGCGCTCCTGGCTGAAGGCGAGATGATCCGCTACGTCGGTGCCACCGGCGCGCTGGCATTCGATGAGAACGGCGATGTGCAGGCACCCAAGATGACGTGGAAGCTCGACGGCGACCAGAATGTCGAGACCGGCTACTTGAGCACTGCAGAAGTTGCCGAGTTGATCAGGATGCTCGACGAATAGTCAGGTCAGCCGGCAAGAGTCGGGGGGCGTCGCGACGCCCCCTTTTCCTCTATCGGGAGGGCGTGATGGCTGGCAAGCGCAGCCATGTGTTCAGTGGTTCGGTCTATGAAGAGATGGCCGGGTATGCCCGTGCCGTGGTGGTGGACGACCGGATCTTCGTTTCGGGCACCGTTGGCGTCGATTTCGCGACCGGCGAGATGGCCGAGGGAGCAGAGGAACAGGCGGCTACTGCGCTCAACACCATAGAGACTGCACTGGTCGAGGCAGACTCCGGACTGCACGACACCGTGCGGGTGCGTGCCTTTGTGCCGGACCCGGATGATGTGGCGGCGATCGCAGGCATCCTGAAGGACCGCATCGGATTTGCCCGCCCGGCAAACACCACGGTTTGCTCGCCGCTCGCCGTGCCTGGTGCGCGGGTGGAGATCGAGGTCGAGGCGATCCGCGGTTCGGGCACGCTTCCATGAACTGCGACGCAGCCTTCATTCGTGTAAACCGACCAGCCGACGAGGTCTTTGCCTTCATGGCGGAGCCGGCGAATTTGAGCCTCTGGTCGTTTGGTACATGGCGAACCGAGATCGACGACACGGGGCTGGTACGCGGAACCTCGATAAGGGACGGTACGGTGACCTATGTGCGCATCAAGGCTCATCCGGAACAGCGGCTGATCGACTATCATGTGGGCACTGAACCCGGCACCCTGTCGCCACGGGTCTTCGGGCGGGTGACGTCCGAGGAGGTCTTTGGCGACGGCTTGGGCGCCGGGCTGGTCCTGGCGGCCTTTCGCACCGCCGAAATGGACGATGCGCGATGGAACAGCCTGGCCGCCATTCATCGGGTCGAACTGGACATCGTCAGATCGGCGCTGGAGACCGGCCATGACCATCGCACCGCCTGACCGAGCCCGCCTTGCCGACGAATTGACCATCAGTCGCATCCTGACCGGCCTTTGGCAGGTCGCGGACATGGAGCGCGACGGCACCGACCTGGATCCGGACAAGGCCGCCGATCACCTTGCCGACTATGTCGAGAGCGGTTTTGACACGTTCGACATGGCGGATCATTACGGCAGCGCAGAGATCATCGCCTCGCATCTCCTGCAGCGCCGTCCCGGCGCCCTGGTCTTCACGAAATGGTGCCCGCCGCCTGGCCCGATGACACCGGAAATCGTGCGCGCCGGGGTGCAGAAGCGATTGGACCGGCTCGGGGTCACGCGTGTCGACCTCCTGCAATTCCACTGGTGGAGCTTCGAACACCCCACCTGGCTCGACGCGCTGCATGAGTTGGCGACCTTGCGCGACGAGGGGCTGATCCGCGAGATCGGCGTGACGAATTTCGACGCCGCGCATCTGCACCTGGCGCTGGCCGACGGCGTGCCGATCCGGACCAACCAGGTCGTCTGCTCGTTATTGGACCGCCGCTTCACCGGGCCGCTGGTCGAGACTTGCGGGCGCCACGGCGTGCACCTGCTCGCATATGGCACTGTCTGCGGCGGCTTTCTGTCCGCGAGATGGCTGGGACAGCGGGAGCCAGCGGACATTCCCGACTGGAGCAAGATGAAATACCGCCGCTTCATCGAAGCCGCCGGCGGCTGGGACTCCTATCAAGCGGTTCTCGCCGCCGCCGCCAGGATTGCGGCGAAGCACGGTGTCTCGGCGACAAACGTGGCGACACGCTGGGTGCTGGAACAATCCCATGTCGCCGGCGTCATCATCGGCGTCCGGCCCGGCGAAAACGATCACCGCTCAGACAACGCCCAACTCTTCGAATTTTCCCTAGACGACGAAGATCATGCGGTCTTGAACCGGGCTTTCGCCGACACCACCCCTATCCCCGGCGATTGTGGAGATGAATACCGAACGCCTCCTTTCCTTACCGCCAGCGGCGATCTGAGCCATCACCTGAACACCATCCCTGCAGCCTATGAAGCCGACACGATGCGGGAGCGTCCCGGGGTGCGTCGTGCGATGTCTGGCAGCAAATGGGAAGCCATTGCCGGCTATTGCCGGGCACGGCGCATCGGCAAGCGGATCCTGGTCTCGGGAACCACGGCGACGGCAGGGGCCGACCGTGTCGTTGCACCGGGCGATGCGGCTGCACAGACGACCTACGTCATCGACAAGATCATTGGTGCCGTCAGCGTTCTCGGCGGGACGGTCCAGGATATCGCCCGCACCCGCATCTATCTCACCGATATTGCCGATACCGAAGCTGTCAGCACCGCCCACGGTCGCGTCTTCGGCAGCCTGAAGCCTGCCAATACACTGATTGCGGCCGGCGACCTGGCTGGCGACTATCTGGTCGAAATCGAGGCCGAAGCAATCGTCGACGCCTAGGAGCCTGTCGGATTTGGCCATGGATTTGCAGTGATTTCCTGTCTTTTTCCACAAGATATGGTAGTATCGGGCAGTGAATGAACAGTCTGGAGGATGATGTCGGTTCGATCAGGTTCCAGAGGGCCAATCGTGACGAGGTCTGGCTGTTGCCACCTTCGATCCAGGAGTGGCTGCCGGACGATCACCTGGCCCGCTTTGTCGTCGAGATCGTCGAATCCCTGGATCTGGACAAGATCACCGGCGTCTACCGGCATGGCGGCAAGCCGGCCTGGTGCCCGGTGATGATGACGGCGCTGCTGTTCTGCGGCTATTCAACCGGCGTGCATTCGAGCCGCAAGCTGGAAGCGGCGACGCATGACTCGGTGGCGGTGCGCCATGTCACCGGCAATCTGCATCCCGACCATGACACCATTGCCCGTTTCCGCAAGCGCCACCTGCCTGCCCTGCAGGAGCTGTTTGTCCAGGTGCTGTCGATTGCCGGCACCATGGGCATGCTGAAGCTTGGCCATGTCAGCCTCGATGGCACCAGGGTGAAGGCCAATGCCAGCCGCCACCGGGCGATGAGCCATGCGCATATGGAACGCATCGAGGCGCAGCTGAAGGCGGAGGTCGCCCGGCTGCTGGAACTGGCCGAGGTGGCGGACGAGCAGGAGTGCGCTCTCGACATTCCCGAGGAACTCGGGCGCCGGCAAGAGCGCCTGGCGAAGATCGCCGAGGCCAGGAAGGAGATCGAGGCCCGCGCCGCGGCCCGCCATGCAGCCGAACAGGCGGCATGCGAGGAGAAGATGCAGGAGCGGCGCCAGAAGGAACGGGAACGGGGAGGCAAGCTCGGCGGCAGGCCGCCGAAGCCGCCGGTGCCGGGCCCCCGCCCCAGGGACCAGATCAGTTTCACCGACCCGGATTCGCGGATCATGCCGTCATCCGGAGGCTTCGAGCAGGCCTTGGGCGCCCGGGCATCGGTGGACCATGGCAGCCACCTCATTGTCCATGCCCATGTCAGCCGGAGACCGAATGATGTCGACGGGACGGCACCGGCGCTTGCCGCGCTCGAGGATGTCGGCAGCCCGGCCGGCATCGTCGCCGATACCGGATATTTCAGCCGCGCCAATGTTGAATTGTGCGACGATCGGGGCATCGAGCCCCTGATTGCTTCCGGCCGGCAGCACCACAACCGTCCACTCCGGGAGAGAAGGGTGCCGGTGACAGAGCCTCCTGCCGATGCCGATGCGGTTGAGCGGATGAAGCACCGGATGGGCTCTGCCGAAGGGGAGCGGATCTACGCGAAGCGCAAGGCCGCCGCCCGCCCGGTCTTCGGAATCATCAAGAGGGTCATGGGCCTTGACCAGTTCAGCCTGCGCGGCATCGAGGCTGTACACGGCGAGTGGAGCCTGGTCTGCACGTCATGGAACCTGAAGCGCATGCACCGGCTGCTGTTGGGCGGACATTCGGCGGCATGAAGGGCAAAGGAGCATGGCTTGAGAACAGGAATTTAGCCGAATTCGACCGGAATTGCAGCCCTGGCAGGCAGAATTGTCGGCAAGGCTGGCCGCCGAGGTGGGGCCGGGCGCCGGTCACCGGTGAAATTCGACCCGGAGCCGATGAAGATGTGCAGGCATTCAGACGCCATGGACACCGCTTTCAATGCCGGTATTTCGACAGGCTCCTAGCCGTCCTTTTCCCAATAGGGTGTCGAACGCACTTCCGGCAGTCCGGTCGTCTCTGCATGCGAGAGACGCCGCTTGCCAATTCGCGTGATCCGGAATCGCCCGCCGCAATGAGGATCCGGGCAGGCGATTTCGGCATCCGTCGACATCCAGTCATTCGGGTCGGTTTCACGCTGCTTGGCCGGCAAGAGCGGCAGCACCGCGGCAAGCGCAAACATCGATATCTTCTGCCCCCTGGCGAAGACGAGGTTTTCTCCCTCGACGGTGAAGGATTCGCCTTCGATGTGTCGGCAGACCGGTTGCCGGCCATCCAGAACAACCTCGACCTTCAGGTCATGGAGAGTGAATTCATCATCATGTTCCAAGCCGGAATACTCCCTCTTCGAATTTGCCGGAATACCCGGGTGAGGCCCCGATGCCCCGGAGTTGAACACCTGGCTCCGGTGCATATCGATCGTGCATGGCACATTTCCGATGCAGCCGAGCCTTCCATGTACACGAATCAGTCCGAACAAGGAATCTCCGGCCCGACAGTCCAGCCACAGATCAGCCGCACATTGCGCATCAAGGCGTCAGCAACACGCATATCCGCGATCCCCTGTCGCAGGGACGGTCCGACAGCCTGTCCGCCCTGGACCGGCGGGTCTGCGAGGAGTTCTCGCTTCTGATATCGCGGCTTGCCGGCAGACTGAAGGCACTGGCAAGCCAGGCCGGAAGATCGCCGGATATCGGGTTGCCGCCGCCGAAGGGGACGGCGACCAGGCACGGCATGTCCTGGTCGGCACCCCGCCACCAGTCCTGTGCCGATATGGCGGCCAGTGCCGGATCGCCCTGCACGGGGCAGGAGTTCGAGGAGGGCGACGCGAGAAACTGTGCCTGTTTCAAACGTCGAGGCTCCGACTGCGCCTGCGACGTCCGTGCCATCTTCGGTCCGCAGTGGAGAGTCGTTCAGAACTTGCGGCGAGGCCATGGCAAGGATCGGCGGCCGGACCTGTCTTGTCACCTTCAAGGCGCCGGCTCAGCCATTCGCATCAATTCGACCCGCAAGGCCAGGCCGAAGGAAGTCGCGGATCGTGAGCACATCAGGGTTGATCCCGACGATCCGTCCGCCTTCCCCGAGGGCGGATCGATGTGGTGGTGGATGCGGCCACGGAGGCGAGGATTGCACTGCAGGAGCGGGAAGGCGAGGCAGGAGCGTGCTGGCTTGCAGGATGATTCGGCGTTGGCTGGGTATCCTGTCTCGGATCGGACCGACGCATCGACATGTCACCCAAGGTGATCCGCAACCGGGTGCAGGGCAAGCGCTGCCGGACCGGGGCGGGCCGGGCCCTGTTGCGGGTGCTCGACAAGGCACCGTGCTCCGCGCTCTGACCTGAGTTGATGGTAGTGATGTCGAACCGGGACCTGCCTCCTCAGCACTGGCGGTCCAGCAGCGAGTGTCCGGTCATGGCTGAAGGGATGTCCAGGCCCATCAAGTCGAGCACTGTCGGCGCCAGGTCCGACAGTGCACCCGATCGCAGGTCCCGGCCAGCCGCCTCGCCATGCAGGAGCAGTGGAACCGGGTTGGTGGTGTGGGCGGTATGGGGGCCGCCGGTCTGCGGGTCGATCATCAATTCGCAATTTCCGTGGTCGGCGGTCACGATGATGGAACCGCCAGCCCGGTCTGTTGCCCGGATTGCCTGCCCAAGGCCATGATCGACAGCCTCGCAGGCCCTGATGGCCGCATTCAGGTCACCGGTATGGCCAACCATGTCCGGATTGGCAAAATTGACAACGATCAGGTCAAAACGGCTGTCGATGGCCTCGACCAGCCGCTGCGAGACTTCGGCGGCGGCCATTTCCGGAGCCAGATCGTAAGTGGCGACCATCGGGCTCTGGGCGACGTATCGCTCCTCGCCGTCGAACACCGCCTCACTGCCGCCATTCAGGAAATAGGTGACATGCGGATACTTCTCGGTCTCTGCCAGGCGGAGCTGACTGCGACCGGCGCCGGACACGATTTCGCCCAGGGTTTCCTGCACGATGTTCTTGCCGAAGACTGCCGGGATCCACGGTCTCGGCGGGTCGAAGTAATCGGTCATTCCCAACGCCGCCGACAGGCGGGGGCGGTCGGAGATGTCGAACCCGGAAAACTCCGGATCAGCAAGTGCTGCGGCCAGCTGCCGGACCCGGTCCGACCGGAAATTGGCGATGAACACGCCGTCGCCGGGGCGCATCCCCGAATAGTTGCCGATAGCCACCGGCCGGATGAATTCGTCGCTCACCCCCTGTACCAGCGACTCCTCGGCTGCCTCCACCGCCGAGCCGGCCCGGCTTCCCTCCCCGAACTGCAGGGTTCGACACGCCAGCTCGACACGGTCCCAGCGCCGGTCGCGGTCCATGGCATAATAGCGGCCGCCAACCGTGGCGATTCCGACATTCGGCGGCAGTGAGGAGGCCAGCTTGTCCATGAAGGCCGGCGCCAGCCCCGGTGCAGAGTCCCGGCCATCGGTCAGGGCATGAACGACGGATGCAACCCCCAGGCGATCGAGCACCCGGGCCGCCTCGACGACATGCTGCAACTGGGAGTGGACGCCGACTTCCGAGATCATGCCGATGACGTGGGCGCGGCCGCCGGCATCCTTCACGAGCCCGGCGAACTTGCCGACCGCCGGCGAGGAGGCAAACTCCCCCGAGGCGATTGCCGCATCGATACGGCACATTTCGCTCGGAACCGTCCTGCCGGCCCCGATATGGAGGTGGCCAACCTCCGAGTTGCCGATATTGCCGGCCGGAAGTCCAACCGCCTCGCCATGGGTGACCAGGGTTGCAATCGGTCCTGCCTCGACCAGCCGGTCGAAATTCGGTGTCCGGGCCTGCGCCACCGCATTGCCCTCACATTCGCCGCGCAGCCCCCACCCGTCGAGGATGCAGAGCACCACCGGGTTCCTGTTCATGGCCTGGTTCTCCTCGTTCGACTAGGGCCTGTTGACAATCATGTCGCCGCAACCACGCCACTGACGAGGTGAATTGCCGCGGCGAAACTGGCGTCAGTCTTGTCGTAGCGGGTGGCGATGGCCCGGAACTCCCTGATCCTTGCGAAGAAGTTCTCGATCCGGTGCCGCCACCTGTACATCTCCCGGTCATGATGCCGAGACACTGTCCGGTTCCGTCGCGCCGGAATCACCGCCTCTGCCCCGCTTTCCTCGATTTCTGCCAGCAACCACCCGGCATCGAATGCCTTGTCGCCGATGAGGGCGCCGAATGAGAAATCCTCGAGAAGCTCCGGCACGCCGGCAAGGTCATGCGCCTGTCCGGGAAGGATCACGAAGCGCACGAGGTAGCCAAGGGCGTCCACGATTGCCACGACCTTGCTGGTCAGGCCGCCTCTCGAGCGTCCGATGCCTTGCTTCGAGGTCCCCCTTTTGCACCGGCCGCCTTCTGGTGTGCCTGCACGATCGTGCCATCAACGAAGATGTGTTCGAGGTCGAATTCATCGGACAACTCGTTGAAGACAGTCTCGAAGACACCCGAAAGCGCCCATCTGCGGAACCGTTTGAACACGCTGTTCCAGTTGCCGAAACTCTCGGGAAGGTCGCGCCAGGGCGATCCGGTGCGGATGCGCCAGAGCACTGCCTCGAGAAACTGCCTGCCCACTGCCGCGGTGACGCCCGGATCGGTCGCCTTTCCGGGCAGCATGGGGCGGGTCCGCGCCCACATGGCGTCGGTCAGTACCGTCCTGTCTTCATTCATCCGTCATCTGCCTCACCTGCTCGTGCCGCCATTCCGGCGTGCTTTGCGGCAAAATGGCATCGGACCGACTGAAATGCAACCCGATTGTCAACAGGCCCTAGTTCCGATGATACGGTGTTCCACACAGGATTGACGCCGCCCGGTACAATTGCTCGGCCAGCATGACCCTGGCCAGCATGTGTGGAAATACCATGGGCCCGAATGACAGGCTGAAATCCGATGCGCCCCGAATCCTTTCGGGAATGCCGTCGGCACCGCCGATCAGGAATACGGCTTCACTGATTCCCTGCTCCCGCCAACCGGCAAGGCGGGTGGCAAATTCAGGGCTGGAAAGCCGGTTGCCCCGCTCATCGAGGCAACAGAGCAGGGAATGCGGGCTCTCGATCACCCGACGCAACCGGTCTTCGGGGAATCCCCCCTTCCGGCCGACATCAAACTCGACAATCGATGCCGGACCGAGACCGGCTGTTCGGCCAGCCCTGTCAAATCTCTCCAGGTAGGAATTCGCGAGTGTTGCCTCCGGAAGGGCCCTCGCTCTCCCGGCGGCGTCAATGCGAATCTTCATTCAGTCGGCCGGCAGGTCCCTGATGTCAGAACTCCACATCTTCTCGAGCTGGTAGAATTCACGAACCTCGGGCCGGAACAGGTGAACAATGACATCTCCCGCATCAATCAGGATCCAGTCACCATGCTCCTTGCCTTCAACCCGCGAGTGAATGTTCAGCCGGTGCTTCATGCGCTCGACCAGTTTTTCACACAGCGATACTACCTGTCTCGTGGATCTCCCCGAGGCGATGACCATGTGGTCCGCCATTTCCGACTTGCCGTGCAGGTCGATCGACACCACATCCTCGGCCTTGTCATCTTCGAGGGAAATTCTGACCAGTTCGACCAGCTTGTCACTTGCCAGCCTGTCCGACACCCCGTTGCTGTGGGTGGCGGGAGCAACCGCATCCCCGGTTGCATGCACCATTTGCGACAGTCCTGTTCCTCCTTGTCGTCAGCCTGTGCTCATCAGCACCGGATCCGTTCCGATGCTGTCATCAGAAGATAGTCCAGATGGGCTCTCCGTTCAAGAACCCATGAAACCCACTCAGCAATTCCGATCATTCCATCATGTCCTGACCTTCAGCAGACCCGGCCCGTGTCCGGGGGGCTGTCGCATGGCCGGCACATGGTGCCGGCGGTGCCTCGCGGAGGCTGTCCGGGCAGCTCGCCGGTGGTGATGGTCCCGGGGCACCGGTCCCGGAACACGACATGACCGGCCGGGATCTTCATCCGGTCCGGCATCCGGCAGGCGCCATCCACCGCCGGCGAGCTGCCTGCCATCGGGTGCGGATCATCCGGCTTGCGCCCTGCATGAGGAGGGCAATCAGGTCGAGGATGGCCGGCACGCCGGAAGGTGTCTTGGGTCCATGGCCGAAGTCGCGCTCGGGACGGCAGGATTTCCCGGGCTCCCGAAACACGGAATTCTCCACCGTCCGGCGGGTGCGGGCACGTTCGGCCGGCCCGGCGATATCGTGCCGGCCTGCAGGCAGGCCGGCGGCAAGGGCATTGCAGTGGACCTGCTCTCCGGTCTCCGGGGCCCCGGCGGCCCCGATCCGGTTCACCTTCATCGCTCCGGGCCCGTCCCTGATCGGCAGGACATCGCGACGGTCTCCCGGATGTCGGCGATCTGGCGCCGCGTGAAGCGCCGGCCGAGGAAGGTGGTGGATTTGAGGGCCTCGATTCGCGGATCCGTGGCCGTGCGCTCCCGGAAGGACGGTCTCATGCGGCCATGTCGACCCCATGGGTCCGAAAACGGCGTCGGCGGAAAGGGAGCGTGGAATCAATCGGCTGTCATGCCATGCAATACGGCATCACGGTCCTGACAGACCAATGAAATGCCATTGGGCCGGGTCCGGGCGGCCGATGACGAGCTTCCGCTGCGGGCGGGACTTCGCGGCCCGGGCCGGGCAGGCACCCCGGGAGCAGCCGGTGCCCGGTGTCCGGGCACCGGCGCCGATCCGGTCCGCGGAATGATCCGCGGCTTGCGGGGATGCCGGCGAACGGGATGGCGCGCATGATCCGGGCGCTGCGGATACGGCCTCGAATGAAGGCGTGATGATCCGCCGATGAGCCCGGCCCGGTTGGTGAGGACGACGGACGGCACGGGGGCAGGGGTCATCGAGGACGGGGTCGGAAGAACCGGCAGGCCATGCAGGGCCTCGAGCCCGTGCAGGCGATCCGGATCCGGTCCGCGAACACCAGGCGGGCCGGCGGCGGCGAATGAATGCTGCATCGGGAGGCCGGACATACGACAGTGTCTTGACCGCAGTCACGAGTTGTTCAGAATCCTGCTTGCACCATAGGGGGCGTCCACATACGCAGGGCGGTGCCGGTCCGGCGGCCGGGGCAAGGCGATGGTCCATGAGAGTGGTGGCGAGCATGATGATCTCGCCGTCTTCGCTGATGCGGCAGGCGATGATCCGCACCGGCAGTTCGCCGCGGCTCTTCCGGCGGTCCGGGCCGGAGCCGCCGGGCACGCTCGGCCACGAGCCGTCATCGAGGGCCTCGCCGGCCGGGAAGCGCATGTTCCCCTTGCAGCGCCGCAGCGACCACGGTGGAGCCCCGGCATGATGGCGGTCAGCCAGCACCGGCATGCCGGGCGAGGGCGGCCCAGGTGCCGGTTTCCGTCACCGCGGTGACGCGCGCCTGCGGGAACGCCGGGGCACCGCGCGAAGCACCCGGCAGTCCGAAGGTCTCGCGGTTCTGCTCCTCACCCCGCAGGTTCAGGACCCGCCCGTCATGCGCCGGCGGCGCCACGCACCGGCCACGAAGGGCCGGGAACGGCGCCATCACGATCACGCAACAGACTATGACATCGGCCGGCAGGTCACGCCGCCGCCGGCTGCCCTGGCCCGGTGATCGCAGCGTGGCATTGACCGTGTCGCGCGGAAAGACCGGCGCAACCACGCTCACGCCGAGATGATCGGAGGGACGATTTCCTCCGGTAAATGCCGCCTTTGTCCGGGCCTTGGCAGGAACCTCTGCATGACGCGATGCTCCTGCGGCATGACAGGATCATTTCCTTGAAGTGACAGTATTGGGGTTTATCGACAACGAATACCTGCAGGCAGCGATCGACCGGTCGCGTAAGGTGGCTTGTACAGCGTGATCCGGGAGTCTGCTGATCTGAGGCACATATCCGATATTGCACTTTGCGGGCCGGGAGCGAGGCTGGCATCCAGCACCCCTCACCCCAGGCAATTCCATGCTCTGTCCGAACCGGTGCGGGACCTGGGCCAGGGACCGGCAACGCTTCGCCCAGCCACAAGCATCATCACTCGAACCTGAATTCGTTGAGCAGCCACCATGCCTTGGTACCGCGCAGTGCCTCGTTGTCCTGGGCCAGGTCCCAAGCCGTATTTCCGTCACCTGTTCTCGCCGTGCCGTCGGCGCCATGTTCGACCAGCCTGGTGATCACACCGGGACTCTGGTTGCGGAAGGCTGCCCAGATCAACGGGGTCCATCCTTCCGTGTCCCGCGCCTCCAAATCGGCGCCATGTTCGAGAAGTCGGCCAGCCATGTCGGGATTGAAGCTGTGGCCTGCAGCAACGTGCAGCGGTGTTCGGCCATCTTCGTCCCTCGCCTCCAGATCAGCGCCGGCCTGCACGCACCTTTCGACATCCTGAAACGTTGCCACGTAGAAGAAGCCGAAAAATTCGCCACTGTTCCAGACGTCGCAGGATGGCCCGACCCGGCTGGCCGGCGCGGCTTCATTGAGCAGCCGCCATGCCCTCGTCCCGCGCAGCGCCTCGTTGTCCTGCGCAAGATCTCAGGCCGATTTCCCGTAATTCGTTCTTGCCGAACCGTCAGCCCCGGCATCAAGAAGCATGGTAATCACATCGGGGTTGGTGACTGTGGCGGCTGCCTGGTGCAGCGGGGTCCATCCTTCCCGATCGTCCCGCGCCTCCAGATCGGCCCCGGCCTCGGCCAGCTCGGTGATTACCTCGGGATTGTCACTGAAGCCTGCAGCCCAATGCAGCGGGGTCCATCCATCCTCGTCCTTTGCCACCGGATCGGCACCGGTCTGCAGACACCTCTCGACATCCTGGGATGTCGCCTGGCTGAAGAACTCCTTGCTGTTCCAATTGTCGCAAGATGGCGCAGCAGCGGCTGGCATCGTGCTGATCGCAACTGCAGCCAGCCAGAAGAAACGGCGCATCGAAGTTCTCATCGTGTGGTCTTTCTCGGCAAGTTGATGGTCCTGGGCTCACAATCATCAAGCCGCATGCCCTGCATTGTCAACTGAACCTCAGGCCGAGCACGAGCAATACCGGATGTGAGCAGCCCCTGTGGCACGCACCGCCCGGGCCTGTCGCCGGAATTGTGGCGGATCACGAATCTTCATGACACCGTCGTTGCCGGCTTCCGTGAAACCCGACGAACAGTCCGGTGGCCCGGTTTCGCATTCGATGTGGAAACCCCCCTGCCCCGGCGGCTATACCGAACAGCGACAGCCGCCCCGTGAAGGATCCAACCGATGCATGCCGAGATCGCAGACAGGAATGACGAGCAGGATCGGCACGATCGACAACGAAGTCCTGACTGCACGACGTGACGTCCGGACCCGGCAAGGCCACAAGGAGGCCGCATGACCTGTAATCAAGATTTCGGCCGGCTGGGATTTGCCTGGACCAGCCCGGGGCTACCCCTTTCACCACCTGGCGCATCGCGGCGGGCGCTGTTCCGCTACCGGCAATCGCTGGTGAAGCATGTTCATGACGCCAGCCGGTTGGAAGGCAATCCCTTCACCTATCCCGAAGTCCAGACGCTCATGGACGGTGTCACCGTCGGCGGCCACCGCATCGATGACGCGCGGCAGGTGCTCAACCTGGCAGAGGCGGCAAACCGGCTGTTTACCCTGGTCGAGACCCGTCGGTTCCGGCTCGTCAAGCCGGTCTCGGACCGGCTGCATGCTCTCACTGCCCGGCAGGAAGCACTGGAGTGGGGCAATTTCCGTGGCGAGGGAGAGGAAGTCTTGCTCACGCCACGGGTCATGCTTGGACACCGGGAACATGTGCCACCGCTGACGGAGCCGGGAGGCAGGAACCTGGCAGAACTGTACAGTGCAGGGCTTTCTGCCCTGGCAAGGGTGGAGCATCCCTGCGAGCGCGCCATGGCATATTTCCTGTTCGCGGCCCTGCACCAGTTCTATTTCGACGGTAACAAGAGGACCGGCCGTTTCATGATGAATGGCGAGTTGATGATGCATGGCTGGGATGCCATATCGGTACCGGCAGCGCGCGCCCGCGAGTTCAACGAGACCATGGTTCGGTTCTATACCGATCGCGACGGCAGCGGCATGATGGAATTCCTGCATGACTGCCGCCCGCAGGATGTTCCGGCACCGCCGCGGGAGCCGGCCGGCGGGAATGAGCCGGAACCCGGGACCGAAAACGAGGACGACAGCAGCTTCGACCCGTTCTGACAGGCGTCCCTGGGAAAAGCGGCGGATCACGAATCTTCATGTCGCCGTCGTCGTCGCCTTCCGTGAAGCCCGGGGACCGGAACGATCGTCCACCCCGACATTCGATGTGGAAACCCGGTCGGCAGGAGAGGCCGCTCCCCTTCCGGGCAATAGATCCGGAAATCCGAACCGCCTGTATCCTTTGCGGAATACGCAGACTGCAGTACGGTCAGCCCGCAGGATTCGAAGCTTTCGGAACAGGGATACGCGCCGCTTTTTCGAGGGGTGCCGTGTGGCCGCATTCCAGGGCTTCGCCAGCCGGGCCGAACTCCGACTGGCCGTGCCGGACAGTGCCGGGACGCTTGGCGACCTGGCCGGTTTGCCGAGCGACCGGTTGGAGTTGCTGCGCGGCGAGCGGGCCGGTCAGCACGGCATCCGGATCAATGCGCAATGGCGCATTTGCTTTCACTGGACGGATGAAGGGCCATGCGACGTGGGGATCGTGGATCATCACCGAGGGAGATCCGACATGAATGCAGGAGACGGCATGAAGCCGGTGCATCCCGGCGAAATCCTGCGCAACGAACTCGATGAAATCTGGCTGTCGGCCAAGGCGCTGTCGAAGGCGCTGGGCGTACCGGTGAACCGGGTGACGATGATCCTGAATGGCTGGCGGGGCGTGAGCGCCGACACGGCGCTGCGACTGGCGCGGTATTTCGGGACCACACCGCAACTCTGGCTGAACCTGCAGAAGACATGGGAGCTTCGCCAGGCGGAAATGGTTGCGGGCCAGGAGATCGCGAGGCGTGTGACACCGCGGCCCTTGGCGGCGCCGGGTGCGTTGGTTGATGCCTGATCTGCATATCAGTCGCTGATACCTCCGACACCGCTGGTCATGCGTGGTGCGGACCGGTTCATCAATCGCCGCGCCGCAAGGCACCTCAAGCTCGAAATCCGGATCAACGACCCTTCACGACGGTTTGCCGGCAGAGCCAATGTCTTTCATGGCGGTTGTCGGCAGGGAGGCCGGCGGTTGGCAGGAACGGTGGATGGTATCGAACCAACTCAGAATCCTCGAAGCACTGTATCCCGAGGAAGCCGAAAGCCTTGCTGTCCAGAGGGAGGCCAACGAGCGTGATTACGAGTATGTCTACGATATCAATTCACCAATCGATACCGACACGATGGACGAGAGCGAATGCCGCGAAGTCTGGGACACTCTGGACATGTTTCGGGCTATCGACAATTCAATCAGAAAACTAAACACGGATGCTTTCAATACGACACGCGCCTCAAGTTCTCCGGCTACGACGGAAACAATGAAACCAAGTTCATGGCATTCACCTCCTACACCATAGAGCGTCTGGAGCGCTGGACGGAACTGTTGCCGAAGACTTCAATTCCTTCAATTCCCACTGCCCAATGCGATGCACCTACAAGGACATGATCGAGACGTGGAAGAAGATCCCCCGCAATGAACGCTTCAGCATGAACCTAGAGCAGATAAAGGATGTTCTCGACTCTGCCAGTCCCTGACATACCGTGAGCTTGCTGTTCGACATTGCTAGCCTGTTAAGCTTGCTTGTTGCCGCGGGCGCTTATTTTAAATCCGACAGCGCAAAAAAGGTTGTAGACAAAGTTCTGGATCGCAGTGACGCGCAGGATGATCTGGCAAGGATCGTGGATCTCATTTCCGTTCTGAAAATGCAGAATAGTCGGTGACTCCTTGGATTACGGGAAAGTCCGCAGTGCACCGGGTTGGTCGAAGCAGAGATACGGACCTCGACCTGCTGTGTGATGCGACGAGTTTTCTCCGGACAAACCCGCCGCTTGAGGCCGGTGAGGGCCTGCAACACAAGATTGTAGGGTCTGCGGACCAGCTTGGCAAATTGACTTTAGAGATTACCAATGACCCCGAAAACGGGAACCTGTGGAGACTGGCTCAATTGAAACTTCAGGATCTCATTCAGTTTCTTCAGAAGACAGCGCACAAAATGAAGAAAAAGCTGGTTAGGGAATAGATCCCCCCCCCGGAAACCCATTCTTTCGCCGGCCCATCTTCCAGACGACAGCGTGTCGCCCTTCCGCATCCTGTCAAGCGCCTCTGCAAAACCGGGCTGGTCTTGCCCGTGCGCCCGAGGCCCGGTCCTCGAAGATCCGCTCTCTATCTATCAGCTGGCATTGATCATTGGTGGTCGGCTCGTCGGCGGTGCGCTTGCTTGCCGCCTTGTCCCGGGCGTTCTCCGGGACGCGCGCCGTCTCTGCCGGGTTCACGCCGAGCGACCGGTTCGCAAGCAAGGGGGCAGTTCCGAATTCCGGCGCATGCGTGTGGATGCGGTGCCGGATGATGTCCGGGGCCATTGCCGGGAACTGTCTGCCTGCAGGAAGACCCCCTGCAGTACACGGGTCGAGGCACTGTCGTTGCGTTTCGACGAGATCTTCGGACGGCGGACCGGCCATGCCAGCCTCGACAAGCTGCTGCTGTGGCTGAGGGCGAACAGGGATGAGTTCTTGCGGGTGCTCGAGTATCCGGCCACGCCGCTGAATTCGAATCTGGCCGAAAATGACATCCGGGCTCATGTTACCCGGCGGAAGATCTCGTTCGGATCCCGGAGCGAGAGCGGGCGTGCGGCCCGGGATGCCTGTCTCGGGGCATTGAAGACCTGCAACAAGCTCGGCGTGCCGTTCCGGGACTATCTGTGCAACCGCCCTGGAGTTGCCGGTGCCGTCGAAGTGCCAAGGCTTGCCGAGATCATCACCCGCCGCGCCACAACCTGACGCCTGCTCTCATACGAAACGCAACTCCCGGCAAGTTTCCCCTATTACGTTTTCAGCCAAATTACTCCGACCTTGTTCCGGGCACCGTCATGCCCGGTCAGCTCCGCCGCATCAATTCGCGCAGATGGGCACAGACGGAATCGGCAAGGCCGTCGAGGTCGTAGCCGCCTTCAAGGGTCGACACCACCCGTCCACCACAAACGGTGTCGGCCAGGTCGCAAATGACTTCCGTGGCCCAGGCGAAGTCTTCCGTCTCCAGCACGAGGTTGGCAAGCGGGTCGCGCCTGTGGGCATCAAAACCGGCCGAAATGAAGATGCAGTCCGGACGATGCTGCTCGACACGGGGCAGGATGGTTTCGGTCATGGCCCGCCGAAACTCGGCACCACCATCACCCGGGCCGAGTGGCACATTGACGATCTGGTCATGACTGCCGGTCTCGCTGGCCTGCCCCGTTCCGGGGTAGAGTGGCATCTGGTGGGTCGAGGCAAACAGCGCACGCGGCTCGTTCCACAGGATTTCGCTGGTGCCGTTCCCGTGATGTACATCAAAGTCGATGATGGCGACCCGCGGCAATCCGCATTCCTCCAGCGCATGCATGGCGCCGACGGCAACGTTGCCAAACAGGCAGAATCCCATGGCCCGCGCGGTTTCGGCATGGTGTCCCGGCGGACGTGTCGCACAGAACGCGTTGCGGACTTCACCGGCGACGACCAATTCGACTGCCCTGACATTGGCACCGGCCGCCCGCAGCGCCGCCTCGTACGAGCCGGGAGAAAGATGGGTGTCAGGATCCAGGCTTGCATGACCGGAGGGTGGCGTCCGCTCGACCATGAGCGAGATGTAGCGTTGCGGATGCACTCTCAGGAGGTGTTCCTGCCGGCAGAGCGGTGCCTCGACCCTGGTGAGCGTCCGAAATTCCGGCGCATCGAGCCGGGCCATGATCGCATCGAGCCGGGCCGCCCGTTCCGGGTGTCCGGAGGGGGTGACATGCTTCAGGCAGTCGGGGTGGGTTACCAGTGCAGTGGTCATCAGACAATCTCCGGCCGGGTTGCCTGGCTGTCGGCAGGCAATTGCAATTCAGGCGGTCATCCCGTTATCAGCCTGTATCCCCTTCCCCTGACCGTAACCAGGTGACGCGGTCGCCGAGGATCATCCTCGATTTTCTGGCGAAGGCGCGAAATCCGTACATCCACAGCCCGGTTGTGGTCAAGAACCGTGTTGTCATCGCCGGAATCCATGAGGTCCAGGCGATCGACCGGCCGGTTGGGTGTCCGCGCCAGATGTTTCAGAATGCTGATTTCCTTTTCCGTGAGCTGGACCCGGCTGTCCCCCTGCCACAGCTCCTCCCGCCGGATATCGAAACGGAAGCTGCCGAACGCCACGCTGTCCGGCTCTTTCCTGCCATCGCTAGCAGGTGCCCGGCGCAGCAAGGCCTCGATGCGTGCGACCAGCTCCTTGGGTTCAAACGGTTTGGTGAGATAGTCGTCAGCCCCGGCATCGAACCCGGCCAGTATGTTGTCGAGATCATCAAGGGCGGTCAGCATGATGATCGGACCGGTATTGCCCTGCCGGATCTGGCGGGCAAGCTGCCTTCCATCCATCCCCGGCATCAGCACGTCGATGATCAGCAGGTCGAATTTGAGAGCCTGCATCAGGCGGATGGCGCTTTCGCCGTCCGGGGCGGCACTGCACCGGTAACCCTTTCTGGTCAGGTAGCTCCGCAACTGTTCCCGAATGCCCTGGTCGTCCTCCACGATCAGCAGGTGGGCAGCAGACGGGTCGGGGCTGCTCATTTCGGGTTTCTGAAACGGCTTCCCAGCCGGAAATGCGGATCCATCAGCTCTTCCAGCACGGTGCAAAATCCGTTGACCGCTTCCGCCCCGGCGGCCCGGTAGGCATTGCGCATCCGGCCACGCTGCGCTTCCGACAATCGTCTCTCCAGCGCCGTTCCCTGTTCGGTCAGGTAGAGCCTCCGGGTTCGCCGATCGTCGGTTCCGGGACAGGATTTCACCAGCCCGTCATTGATCAACCGGCGCAGAACCCGGTTGAGAGACTGTTTCGAAACTCCGAGGATGGCGATCAGGTCACTGACGATCATTCCCGGGCTGCGGTTGATGAAATGAATGACCCGGTGATGCGCACGCCCGTAATCCTGTTCTTCGAGAATGCGGTCCGGATCGGAGGTAAATCCCCGATAGGCAAAGAACATCGCCTCGATTCCGTTGCGCAGCTGGTCATCGGTGAGAAACAGCAGCGCTTCTCCCGGCGACCGGGCGGATTTTCCCGTATCCTGCATGATACATCCTCCTGACCGCGATGGCGTAGCTGACTCGCCAATTTATGTCAACCTTGTTGACATTATATTCCGGCACCGCTAACAGCACCATCCTGTGCTCCGATGCAGGTCTTGGTCGCTCCGACCGATGCCGGGGCCACGATGCTGCTGCATGGGAGTAGACAAGCATGGCTACCTCTTACGATGATCTTGACGGTGTTATCTGGCTGGACGGAAAATTTGTTGACTGGCGATCGGCCAATGTCCACATCCTGACCCACGCAATGCATTACGGATCCTCGGTATTCGAGGGCGAACGGGCCTATGGCGGCAAGATCTTCGAAAGCATGAAGCATACCGAGCGATTGCTGGAATCAGCTCGGCTGCTTCAGATCCCCGTCGAGTTTTCGGCAGATGAAATCGAACGGGCCAAGGTCGAAACCATGGCGGCAAACAATCTTGTCGATGCCTATATCCGACCGGTCATCTGGCGATCATCCGGCGAGGATATGGGGGTGGCCGCCCGGCGCAACCCGGGCCGCCTAGCCATCGCCACCTGGAAATGGGGGGCATATTATGGCGATGATGCCAAGTTCCGGGGCGCGCGGCTGGACATCTCGCGCTGGAAGCGTCCAAGCCCGGAGACGATTCCGAGTCATGCCAAGGCGTCCGGCCTCTACATGATCTGCACGATTTCCAAGCATGAGGCGGAAGCCAGGGGTTGCTCGGATTCGATGATGATGGACTATCGCGGCTACGTGGCGGAGGCCACCGGCGCCAATGTCTTCTTTGTCAAGGATGGCGAGGTTCACACGCCGCTGCCCGACTGCTTCCTGAACGGCATCACGAGGCAATCGGTCATGAAGCTGCTGCAGGACCGGCAGATCAAGGTCCACGAGCGACATATCCTTCCATCGGAACTCGAGGATTTCGAACAGTGCTGGCTGACCGGCACCGCCGCCGAGGTCACGCCGGTCGGTCAGATCGACTGCTTCAATTTCGAGGTTGGCGAGCTCACCCGAACCATTGCCGGTGATTACGAAGCGCTGGTGCGTGCCTGACAGCTGCGCAGGCCGCTTCGGAAATCAGCCCGGAATGCGGCCGGCCAGGACCTCGGTGAACCATTGCGTGTCGATGTTTCCGCCTGACAGGATCAGCGCGACCTTCCGACCCGCCATGCGGTCCGCCTCCTTCATCAATGCCGCCAGCGGTGCGGCGCCCGCGCCTTCGGCAACATTGTGGGTCGCGCTGAAGTAGAGCCCGATTGCCTCGACGATTTCCGACTCGCCGACCTCGACCACGCGCTCGGCGCCGCGCCCATAGATTTCCAGTGCCTCGGGAACCGGATCCCTGACCGCAATGCCATCGGCGAAGGTTGCCGCCGAATTGGTAGGCACCGGCTTGCCGGCCTCGAAGGACAGTCGGGCGGCATTGGCGTTTTCCGCTACCACACCGATGATGCGTGTCTGCAATCCGAAGGCGTCGCGGGTGTGGATCAGGCCGCAGATCCCCGAACCGCAGCCGATCGGGACATAGACGGCGTCAAGATCCGGCTGGGCGCTGAACAGTTCGAATGCGTAGGTGGCAACACCACGGACCAACTCCGGGTGAAAGGGCGGCACGAAGAACAGGTTCTCGTCAGCAGCCATCCTGTGCGCTTCAAGCCGGGCTTCGTCGAAATCCTTGCCGAACACGATCACCTCGGCTCCGAAGGCCGCCATTGCCCGGTTCTTCTCGACCGAATTTCCATGTGGAACCACGACTCTGGATGTCAGCCCGGCCGCGGTTGCGGCCCTGGCCACGCTCTGGCCATGATTGCCCCTTGTCGCCGTGACCATGCCCCTGGTTTGCGGATGGTTTTTCCTCAGCCAGTCGACGAGCACGATGCCGCCGCGGATCTTGAAGGCGCCGATTGGCGTGTGGTTTTCGTGCTTGACCCAGATCTCTGCCCCGATCCCGGTCTCCAGCTGCGGCCACCGGATTTGCGGGGTCGGCTGCATCTGCCGCCCGACAACCGAGGCGGCCTGTTCGAGTTCCGTCCTGTTCAGCATCCCGTCTTCTCCATGCTCTGCCCGTACGGCAGTGCCCCGGATGCCATCAGTGCCGGTGAATCGCAATGGTTTTGCTCGCCCGGGCAAATTGGGCGACAATGACCGGCCGATTGCCGGAGGATTCAGTGTTGCAGAACTATTCCCAATCACCAGCCGACCAGGTTTTCATTCAGAACCCCTACCCGTTCTACCGGCAGGCCAGAGGCGGCGGTGACCTGTTCATGTGGACGGATTATGACCAGGTCTCCGCAATCTCGCATCGGGCGGTCAGCAGGTTCCTGCGCGACCGGCGCTGGGGGCGGGAAATCCCGCCGGAATTCCGCCAGGAGGCACCGGCTCACCTGGAGCCCTTCACCAGCCTTGAGCAACATTCGATGCTCGAGCTTGATCCACCGGACCACACCCGCCTGCGGGGACTGGCGAACCGGGCATTCACCTCCCGCCGGATCAATTCGCTCGAGCCGGATATCAGGGAACTGGCGACGCAGCTGGCAATGGCCGATGACGGGGAGTTCATCGAACTGCACCGGAATTTTGCCGAGAGGCTGCCGGTGATGGTGATTGCCCGGCTGCTTGGCATCGAGGAGTCGATGTGCAGCCAGCTGCTGAGCTGGTCGCATGACATGGTGGCCATGTACCAGGCTAATTGCGACTACCAGGCCGAACTGCGGGCTGCCTCCGCTGCCGCCGAGTTCACCGAGTTCATGCGCAGCCAGATCGAGCAGAAACGGAAGGCGCCGGCCAACGACCTGATCAGCGACCTGATCGCCGCCAGGGACGAGGATGGCCGGCTGACCCCGGATGAGATGATCTCCACCTGCATCCTGCTTCTCAATGCCGGTCACGAGGCAACCGCCTACTCGATCGGCAACGGCATCAAGTCCATCCTCGAGTCGGGGCAGGACCCGCAACATCTGCTCTCGACCGCCAACCGCGAGGCCACGGTCGAGGAAATCCTCAGATTCGACCCGCCACTGCACATCTTCGAGCGCTACGCCAAGGAGGACCAGGAAATGTTCGGGGTCGAGTTCCGACGCGGCGACAAGGTCGCGGTGCTGCTGGCAGCGGCAAACCGCGACCCGGATGTCTTCGAGAAGCCGGAGGAGTTCGTTGCCGGCAGGCGGGCATCGCCGCACACCTCTTTCGGTGCCGGAATTCATTTCTGCGTGGGTGCCCCGCTGGCCAGGCTGGAACTGGCAGTCGGGCTGTCAACGCTGTTCGAAATCTTCCCGGAACTCGCCATTGCCCGGCCACCAAGATATGCCGACCGCTACCATTTCCACGGTCTCGAGGAACTGTGGGTCACGACCGGGCCCGCGGGCGCATCCCCATGATCCCGGGCTGCCTGTTTGCCTTGTCGGTGATCGGCCATTATGTTGCCGGCAGTTCAGCGCCTGACCCTCAGCCAGGCATGCATTCCGGAGGATCATACCCATGCAGGACCAGCAGGCGATTGATGCAATGTCATTCGAGGAAGCGATGGCGGAGCTGGAAAAAACCGTCAACCAGCTCGAATCCGGCGACACCAGGCTGGATGATTCCATCAGCCTTTTCGAATATGGCAGCAAGCTGAAGAAACGCTGCGAGACCACCCTGAACTCGGCCCAGGAAAAGATCAACACCATCATGCTGGATGCCGATGGCGAGCCGGCCGGCCTTTCCGACGAAGCACCGTTCTGACCCGGATCACTCCGGAACCGGACCGGATCAGTCGGGAGAGGTTCTCCGGTCCGGCGCGCCGCGCCCGCAGGGCCTCAGGGTTGATGGAGTTGCCGGGGGCTTCCAGAACCTGCAAGGGTGAATTGAGTCTCGCCAGTCCGGGGCCTATATTGCAAGCCATGGAATACGGGAAGACATCGCCGAGGCTTGCGGCCGCCCTTGCACGCCTGCCACCGGAGAGAGTGGCCCGGGCGGAGGCCCTGCAGGGCAAGCCCGTCAACTGGTTCGAGCCGAAGGCGGTGATCGCCTGCGTCCTGGGCCAGGTCAACGCGCCCTGCCGGCGGCCCTGAGCGCCGAGGAATTGGCCGAGGCGCTCAGGACCGGCGATGTCGAATTGCCGCAGGATGGCGGGTTCTTCATGGAGATGGATCTCGATGCGCAGCGGATCTTCGCCACCGAACTCGGGGGGCCGGAGGCGGCGCTGCTCAGTACCGCGAAGGCCTTCGCGGCGTATTCCCGCAGGGACGTGCCCCTGCTGGCGACGTGATGGTCGCCTCCTGGGAGAGGATGCTGACCAACGCCTTCATAATCATCGATGAGGTCAACCGGGATAGCAACGTTCTGGAAGGAATGACGCTGGGCGGTGGCACCTCGATGATGCTGCAGATCGGCCACCGGGACAGCCGCAACATCGATTTCTTCCTCCCGAACCCCCCGCTTGTTGGATATGTCACTGCAGCAGTCGCGGATGTCGAGGCCTGACTGTCCGGCTTCAGCTACCGCGGGGATGGCCGGCTGTTCGTCAAGGTGGATTTCGGCGAGGGTGGCCAGATCGATTTCATTGCCGCGCCGCCGGGCACCGATATTGCCCCGCTCGAGCGGACCATCCAGGGACGGACACTGTTGCTGGACACGGTGGAGGCGATAATCGCCAGCAAGACTTTCCATCGCGGTCACCATCTCTGGGAGCGGGACATCTTCGACATCGCCGCCGCGAGCGAGACCGGTCATGGGCCAGCGGTACGGGAGATCCTCGAGACGATGCCGGACAAGGCGGCAGAGGCGCTTGACCGGCTCGACCAGATCCAGCCCGGCCAGTCGGCGTCCGTCCTGAACCGGCAAGACATCCGACCCGGCCTTGAACACTTGCTGGAGGAGGCACCTGCCATTGCACGGGAGATCCTCACGCTCCCGACCGGTCCCTCGGCCAAACCCGAACCGCCGGCACGGTCCCGGCGGCGGACGCCACGGGATGACAGCCCGTCCTGCATCATGCGAGGAAGGGCAGGCGGTCACATGCAAGATCACCGGGCAACTCTACGCCCTGACACCGATTGGGCATCTGCCAGCAATCATGACCGACATTCCGGGCCTTTAGCTGCGGGAGGCCACCATGACGCGGCGCCGAGAGGTGGAAGGACAGGATTCTTGGCCTCTTCATCATCATCGGCCTGATGATCTGGTAGCGAGTCCGGTGGCGGGCCGCCGCTGCCGTATCGAGCGACAAACAGGGTGGCAGCCGGACTGGAGCAGACCATCAGCCGGGCCATGACCGGGTGGTTGCGGGCTTTCGGGGTTCACTTCCCGGCGGCGTCGGCCTGAGCAAACCCTTCCTGGTCCGGATTGCCGGATCGGTCCCGCCCTCCGGCAGCACCCCGACCATCTGCGGGGTGTCGAGCCTGGCCGTCACACGGAGCGGCGGCGGCTCGACCATCTGCCTGCACTTCACGTCATCAGCCTGCCACCGGAAACCGTAATCCCCCTTCCTCTCCATGCGGAACGGCTCCAGTCACACACCGCCAGCAGCTGAACGACAATTCCTTCGGCATCCATGAATTCCTTGCAGGCTCATGCGACACATACTAAGAGAGTCTTTCCTCGGGGTGCCCGGCATGGCTGGCTGAGATGCGCAGGACGCAAACCCGTTGAACCTGAACCGGTTAGTACCGGCGGAGGGAAGGCAGGATCATCCTCACCGAACCTCCGCCCGTCGAAGCAAAGGAGTGAGCGATGCGAATCCCCGCAATTGCGGCAGGGCTGTTGGCAATATCCCCGGCGATCGCCGGAGATTTGCCCGTCCTGACCGTCTACACCTATGACAGCTTTGTTGCCGACTGGGGCCCCGGCCCGGCGGTTGAAAGTGCCTTTGAAGCGAATTGTGGCTGCGATCTGAGATTCACGGCCGCCGGAGACGGGGCGGCGTTGCTGTCGCGGATCCGCCTGGAAGGCTCCCGGAGCGAAGCCGATATTGTCCTCGGTCTTGATACCAACCTGCTTGCAACAGCTTCCGAGACCGGGCTGTTTGCCCCGCACGGCCAGTCAACCTCGGGCCTTGCTCTGCCAGCGGCGTGGAATGACCCGATATTCCTGCCCTATGACTGGGGTTACTTCGCCTTCGTTCACGATGCGGATATGGCGGATGTGCCGACCGGTTTCGCCTCGCTGGGCAGCGGAGATTCAAGCATCATCATCCAGGATCCGCGATCCTCGACGCCCGGCCTCGGATTGTTGCTCTGGGTCAAGGCGGCCCATGGCGACGAGGCGGCCGGGATCTGGGAATCGCTTGCCGACAATATCGTGACCGTCACCCCGGGCTGGTCCGAGGCCTATGGCCTGTTCCTGGAGGGCGAAGCCGACATGGTGTTGAGCTATACGACATCGCCTGCCTATCACCTGATCGCCGAAAGCGACGGCTCGAAGGCGGCGGCCTTGTTCGACGAGGGTCACTACATGCAGATCGAGATCGCCGGGAAGCTCAAGGCCAGCGACCAGCCCGGGCTTGCCGATCAATTCCTGGCCTTCATGCTGACCGACGAATTCCAGGCCATCATTCCGACAACGAACTGGATGTATCCGGCAGTGATGCCGGAAGACGGCCTGCCGGAGGGGTTCGACACTCTCATCGAACCGGAGCGGGCATTGTTGTTCGATCCGGTCGAAGCGCGGGATTTGCGCGACATGGCGCTGGATGAATGGCTGACGGTGCTCAGCCGCTAGGATATGCGGGCTGGTCCGGGATTGCCATCGCAGCGGCGGTCCCGGCCCTGATCCTCACGACAGTTGCGGCGGTCTTCATCGCCGCCGGGCCCGGACACGGCCCGTCTGCCGCAGACTGGGCGGCCATTCGATTTACCCTGCTCCAGGCCGTGCTGTCGGCCGTGCTGAGCGTGACGCTGGCGGTGCCGTTGGCGCGGGCATTGTCGCGTCGGGAATTCCCGGGCCGCCACCTGGTCATTGCGCTGCTCGGCGCACCGTTCCTGCTCCCGGTCATCGTGGCAATCTTCGGCCTGCTGGCAATCTTCGGCCGAAGCGGTCTGGTGAATGCGGCTCTCGAGGCTGCCGGGTTGCCGACCATCCGCATCTACGGGCTGCACGGCGTTGTATTGGCGCATGTGTTCTTCAATCTCCCGCTCGCAACGCGGCTCCTCCTGCAGGGCTGGCAGGAGATTCCTGCCGAACGGTTCCGGCTTGCTGCCTCGCTTGGCATGTCACCCGGTGCCGTGCAGTGGCATCTCGAACTGCCAATGGTGGTCAGGGTCTTCCCCGGCACCCTGCTTCTGATCCTGATCATCTGCACGACCAGTTTTGCCGTAGCCCTGACGCTCGGTGGGGGCCCGCGGGCAACGACGATCGAACTGGCAATCTACCAGGCGCTGCGATTCGAATTCGATTTGTCGCGGGCGGCATTGATGTCGGCATGTCAGTTGGTCCTTACCGGCATTGCTGCAGTCGCTGCGCTTCGGCTTGTGACCGCTCCCCGCTTCGGATCGGGTCTTGATCGCACGATTCGCCGATGGGATGCAGACCGGCCGACATTGCGGGCGACCGACCTTGCCACCATCATCCTGGCCGCTCTCTTCCTCCTGGCGCCGCTGGCCGCCGTCTTGGCGACCGGTGCCCCGAAGCTCCTTGCGCTTCCGCAGCCCGTCCTGACCGCGGCCGTGAGATCGTTGCTCATGGCGTTGACTTCCGCACTCGTCACCGTGACCGCAGGGCTGTTGATGTCCGTGGCTGCAAACCGGCTGGGCCGGAGGGGCCGCATGGTTGAAGGTGCCGGGCTTCTCGCAATCGCCGCTTCGCCGCTGGTTCTCGGCACCGGCCTTTTCCTGATCACCTTTCCCTGGATTGACCCGTCCCTCCTGGCAATTCCGGTAACCATTCTTGTCAATTCGCTCATGACCCTGCCTTTCGTGCTGCGTGTCCTCACTCCGGCTGTTGAAGTGGCCGAGAAGGAATTCGGCAGGCTGGCCGACAGCCTCGGCATGACAGGAATGGCCCGCCTCCGGCTCCTGCTTGTCCCGCGCCTGCGCCGTCCGCTGGGATTTTCGGCCGGAATTGCCGCCGCCCTGAGCATGGGTGATCTCGGAGTCATTGCGCTCTTCGCCGATCCTGACACCGCGACGCTTCCGCTTCAGATCTACCGGTTGATGGGCTCCTACCAGATGGGTGACGCCGCCGGTGCCGCGACGCTGCTCATGCTGCTCAGTTTCGGGCTGTTCTGGGTGTTTGACCGGGGAGGTCGGATCGATGCTGAAAATTGAGCAACTGCGTTACTGCCGCGGGGATTTCCTGCTGGAAGCCGACATGACAATCGAAACCGGCGAACGGGTTGCAGTGATCGGCCCCTCGGGCGGCGGAAAATCCACGTTGCTGGCCCTGATCGCCGGGTTCGAGGCCGCAGACCGGGGCCACATATCGTGGAACGAAACCGACCTGACCGCACTGGCGCCGGCGCGGCGCCCGATCACCATGCTGTTCCAGGACAACAACCTCTTTCCACATCTCGACATACTGACCAATGTCGCACTGGGTATAAACCCTTCGGCGCGCCCGGGCGCCGAAGCATTGGCCATTGCCGGCACCGCGCTTGACGAGGTGGGTCTGTCGGAGTTTGCCGCCCGCAGACCCGGCGGCCTGTCGGGAGGCCAGCAAAGCCGCGCCGCCCTGGCGCGGGCTCTGGTCTCGAGACGCAAGCTGGTCTTGCTCGACGAGCCCTTTGCCGCCCTTGGTCCCGCCCTGCGCGCCGACATGCTGGACCTTCTGCCACGGCTCCTTCCTGACGCAACCATCCTGATGGTGACGCACGACCCCGAAGACGCGCTGGGCTTCGCAGCCCGCACCGTCTTCGTGACAGACGGCAACGTCGATTCCCCACAACCGACACGCAAACTGATTGCCGAGCCGGATGCCCGGCTGGCCGCCTATCTCCGAAGATAGACATCGTGGATTGGGCCTGGTCCCGAGATCACTGAGCAATTCCGATCGTGCACGAGTCGGCTCCCGCAATATCGGTCCCGGGCATCTCCTCGGGAGTTCGGGATCATGCAGTTCCGCCTGTTGGTCCTCTCGCCATTGACAACATGACGGCGACAGGAAGGACGCCTTTCCGCTACGTGAAGGATTGAATTCCCGGATTGCATGATCCACCAGGCACGCAAGCTCCAGCAAACGGGATTCCAGTCCCACCGAGTCACCGGCACCACGGATGAACACGGTCTTGCCGCTGTCCGGTTCGCAAAAGAGCCGAGCCGCCTGCGACTGGTTCGAGCAACACGGGCCACGCCTTCAGCCCGTAGCCGCCGCGTCGAACTCGCTGCAACACCGCCTGATGAGTCGGCCCGCCACACGCTCATGCCTCCCTCTCCCCCTCCCATGGCTCACCCGAGAGAAGCGAGATCAGCCGCCCGGAGACCGTCCGGGCCGCCTCAGCCGGTTGCCACTCGAAGCCCGTCCGGAGAAGCGCACTCATGTCGGCATTCACGCGGAACTGGCTGACCGCCCGGGGCAGCAAAATCCTGCCGCCGAATTTCGGGCGGCTCGACGGGCTGGCCCTCGGACTCGACCTTGTTGCACTGGTCGCCTGGGTTGCCCAACCGGCGGCACCAGGGACGGGATGGCTGCTGCTCGCCTCGGGTATCGTGCAGTCCGCCAGGCTCAGCCGCTGGCGTGGTCTCGACACCGGCGAGCGGGTGCGCGAGGTCCCGCGCGGCGAGCTGGCCGCCGCGGCCGGACGACGCTGGCCAGCGCTCGGCCCGGAGGAGCGGGAGGGGACGGCAATCATGGCTCCCACCCGCGCGATCCGGCGCGAGGTCAACGACGCGATCCGCGAAGGGCTTGAAGCCGGGCGCGCGCTGCACGGAAGGACCCTCCGCATCGACCGGCTGGTGGACCGGAGGCTGACGCGCGCGCAGGCGGCAGACATCCGCAGCTGGGAGGAAGGGGACACGGTGGTGTTCCACCGCGACGCCTACGGCTGCCTGATTACGACCGTCGTGGACGGACAGGTCGTGCTGCCGCCGCCCTGCGAGGGCAGCCGGGACGAGGTCCGGGCATGGCTGACCGGCCGGGATGCCGTGGGCGGATGCGCGGCCCGATGCGGTGTCTGCCTGCCGGGATGCACGAGGCAGGACCACCGGCGCCGAACCTGTCGGCACCCGCCGGTGCTTCCGGGGCATGGCACCGGGGATGCCGCAGGCGAAGCTGTGTCCAAAAGACGCCAGATCCTTCGAAAGCGGGGCAAACCCGGGGCAAATACCCGAAACAATTTCGAATACCCTCGTCATTCGCCATCACCAGGCCCCGACGGCATCAGCCCGCCTTCCGGTCTTCGGCGTGGTCGATGCCGATGAATCCTCCGAGCTGGCGATCCCAATGCTGCGAGAATTGCCCACCCCGGGCCAGGAGCTCGTCATGCGTTCCCTGTTCGACCACCCGGCCATTCTCGAGAACGATGATCCTGTGCATGCGCAGGATTGTGGACAACCTGTGGGCAATGGCGATGACCGTTTTCTGTTCCATCACGTGGATCAGCGCGTCCTGGATTGACGCTTCCACGGTTGAATCGAGTGCCGAAGTCGCTTCGTCGAGTACCAGGACCGGCGCGTCCTTGAGCACGGCCCTGGCAAGGGCAATCCGTTGCCGCTGCCCACCCGACAGCCTGACACCGCGCTCGCCGAGATAGGCATCGTAGCCCCGACGGCCGAACTGGTCCTCGAGTTCGAGAATGAATTCGTGGGCTTCTGCCCGCCTGGCTGCTTCGACGACCTCCTCGGCCGAGGCCCCGGGCTTGCCATAGGCAATGTTTTCCAGTGCCGACCGGTTGAACATGGCCGTCTCCTGGGTCACCATGCTGATCTGGCTGCGCAGCCTCTCCTGCGTCAACTCGCCCAGATCATGGCCGTCAATCCGGATTGATCCCTTCTCGGGATCATAAAGACGCATCAGCAGGGCGGCGCAGGTCGACTTTCCGGCTCCGGACGAACCGACCAGCCCCACATGCTCGCGGGCGGCAATCCGGAAACTGACATCGCGCAGCCCGCCCTCATGCCGGTCATAGGCAAACGACACATTGCTGAACTCGATGTCGCCCGACAGCCTGACATCGGACCGCGCCCCGTCCCGGTCACGCATGGAATGCGAAACCGCCAGGGTGCGCATGCCGTCCTCTGCCTCGCCGATATTCGAATAGATCGCCATCATGACGAAGCTGACCCAGCCCGACATCTGGGCGATCCGGATCGAGACCGCCCCGGTTGCGGCAATGTCTCCTGCCGACGCCGCTCCCTGCGACCACAGCATCAGGGCACCGCCGACAAGGGTGACCGGCAACGCCCCCGAAACCGACATCAGCGAAAATCTGAATCCCGACGCCACACGCCCGAAGCCCAGCGCCTTCAGGCGGAATTTCTGCAGCGCATCCAGGGCCGTCCGGTCCTCGTACCTGCGATGCGCAAACAGCTTGACCGTGCGGATATTGGTGATGGTGTCGACGATCTGCCCGGAAAGGTTCGACCGGGCACCGGCTCGTTCCCGCGAATGCATCCGTATGCGCGGCAGAAACCAGCGAATGAGCAGCACATAGACCATCACCCACAGGGCCAGTGCCGCCGCCACCCTCAAATCAATCGACGACAGCAGCAGCATCGATCCGACGAGCGAGGCCACCGCAAACGACACCACATTGACCACTTCGACCACGGTGTCGGTCACCGCACGCGATGCCTGCAACTGTTTCTGGGCGATCCGCCCGGCAAAATCATCATCGAAGAAGGAGACCGACTGCTCCAGCGTGTGGCGGTGAAGGCGGGAGAGAACCAGCGCGCTGACATTCGGGCCGATGACGACAGACGAAAATACCGAACTCAGGCCGAACACGATCGGGCGGAGCAACAGGAAGAATGCCATCGCCGCTGCCAGCAGCACCGCGTTCTCGGCAAACAGCAGGCTTCGCTCGGTGGCCAGGGCGCTGTCGATGACCAGGCCGAGAAGGAGGGCCGTGTAGACTTCAAGAGTCCCGGCCAGCATCGACACCGCCGATCCGGTGCAGATGGCCGGCAATGCCCCCTTCAGGCACCAGAGGTAGAATCTGCCGAGAGTCCGTGGCGGCTCGCCATCCGAGGGCGCATAGGGGTCGAATTTCCACAGATTCATCATTGGCAATCGGCAGGACCGGATTCGGACCATATGTATTCCATGTATCGCCCGCCTCAACCAGTTCGGCTGTCCTTGCCCAGGCGGATCAGTTTGCGATGAGCATTTCACCCGCCATTGCAGACCCGGCCTGCCCGGCGAAGACAATGGGAACAACGCACTCGGCCGATCTCCGCATGAAACCACCAAAGTGCTACACCCGTCCAGACCTGGAAGGTAATGTGGGTTTGCTGGCCAGGTCTGGCGGTCGGCGCGCAGTCTCCGGCTGTCTGCCGGGAAGTCTCTTGCGGGAGAAGGAATGACGGACCCGATCCACTGGTATGAGGCCAATGCCGGCAGTGTCGCTGCTCGCTACGAGGAGTTGCAATTCCCCGAAGTGCATGGCTGGCTCATGGACCTGTTGCCGGAGCCCCCCGCCAGGGTTCTCGACATTGGCGCCGGAAGCGGGCGCGATGCGGCCTGGATTGCATCCAGGGGACATGATGTCATTGCCGTCGAACCGTCCGCGGCGATGCGGAAGGCCGGCGCCCGGCAGCATGCCGGCGCTTTCGGCTGGATGAACGACCGGCTTCCGTCGCTCGACCTGGTCACCCGCTCGGGCCAGTCATTCGACATGATCCTCGTCAGTGCAGTCTGGATGCACCTTCCCGAACGAGACCGCCGCCGGGCGTTTCGCAAGATGATCAATCTCCTCAAGCCCGGTGGCTTGCTGGCCATGTTGCTGCGCATTGGTCCTCCCGACCCGAAGCGGGGAATTCATCCGGTCGGACCGGAAGAGCTGGAGTCGCTTGCCCGCGACCATGGCGCGTTCGTCGAATTGCGCGACAAGGCCGCGGACCTGCTTGGCCGGCATGACATCAGCTGGGTCCGCTTGGCGATCAGGCTGCCCGATGACGGGACCGGGGCGCTGCCGCTGCTGCGCCATGTCATCCTGAACGACGTCAAGAGTTCGACCTACAAGCTGGCCATGTTGAGGGTTTTGTGCCGGATTGCCGACGGCTCGGCCGGTCTCGCACGCGAGCATGATGACGAATTCATGACCATCCCCATGGGGCTGGTCTCGTTGACCTGGCTTCGCCTGTTCTGGCCGCTGGTCGCCATGAAACTTCCCCAGACACCGACAAATGACGGGTTGGGCGGTCTCGGTTTTGCCAAGGAGCCGTTCCGCGAGCTTCTCGGGCATGGTCGGCAACACGATCTGCGGGCCGGCATGGTATTCTCCGGCGATCCTGCCAGGTATCTCCACCAGGCACTGCGTGACGCTGCGACCAATATCGCCGTCATGCCGGCCACCTATACCACCTATCCGAATGGCGAACCGGTATTTCCGGTTCGGAGGAGATCTCCGGGGCGATTTCGGAGCCGGATGCATCTCGATCACGAATACCTGTCACGATTTGGCGACATGCTGATCCCGCGACATCTGTGGATGGCGCTGCAACGCTACAGCGTGTGGATCGAACCCGCGATCATCGCCGAATGGACCAGGCTCATCACGCATTATGCCGCTCGCCAGAGCCGGGAGGCGGAGATCGAGCAGATTGCACGGGCAATGGAATGGCATGACCCGCAGCGCTGTGTGAAGCTGGCCCGGGAGCGGGCCGAGGCAATCATGGTCGAGGCAGGTCTCCATTGTGTCTGGACCGGCAAGCGCCTCTCCGCTTCGACCCTGGATGTCGATCATTGCCTGCCCTGGTCGGCATGGCCCTGCGGTGACCTCTGGAACCTGATGCCGGCTCACAGGAATGTGAACCGGCATCAAAAACGGGATAAACTCCCGGCCTACCCGCTCCTGCGCCATGCCCAGGACCGGCTGATCGGCTGGTGGGACGCCGCCTATGAAAAGAACCCGCCGGGCGTCTCCAGCAGGTTCCGGCTTGAGGCAATGTCGAGCCTGCCCGGCATTACCAGCCAGGATTGCACGCTGGACGAGATCTTCGATGCACTCTGCCTCCAGCGAATGCGGCTGAAGCATGACCAGCGGGTGCCGGAATGGAGGGGACCTGCCCGGAGGAAGGCAGTTCATTCCTGAAGCGATCGTCAGGCCGCGCCTTGCCGTGAGTTCAACTCTGTCAGCAGGTCTTCCGCCGAGAGGCTGAATCCGGATGCGATCCACCTGCATTCCAGATCACGAAGCGCCTCGCCGATCTCCCTTCCGGCCAGTGATGCCGGCAGGCTGGACGCAGGAAGCGGGAAACGCTGCGCGGCGCCGTGGCTGGTCGCTGCAGGCAGGTTGCTCTCGGGGCGGTTACCGGTACGGGCTGCACGGAGAATGGCAATATCCAGCCCGTCCCGCGCCCCGAACCGGTAGCCGAGTTCGCCGGCAGCGCGGTGTAGGCAGGATTCATCCATGAGCATTCGCAGCCGGCGTTCCGATTTGCGGTCGAGCCGAAGCTGACTGGCGGCATTGCCGTCGCCGAGGCCGGCAAGCCTGCGCAAGGGGTCCGGTTGCAGTCGGAAACGCTTCTCGAGTCTTGCCAGGCTGTCGAGACTCCCGACCCGGGCATCGGCAAGGATCCGGAACAGGAGGCCGGTCCTCTCCATCTCCTTCATCGCCAGCCACGGGTCGGCGGCAGCGAGGGTCTTCAGGAGCTCGGCAGTGATCCGTTCGGTGGAGACAATGCCGATGCCGTCAACCAGCTCGGCGACCGCCTGCAGGCCTTCATGCTCCATGGGCGCCGAAGGGTTGCCGTAATGCGCATGGAAGCGGAAGAACCGGAGCATGCGCAGGTAATCCTCCCTGATCCGCTCACGGGCACATCCGACGAAGCGGACCCGGCGCGCCACCAGATCCTGCATGCCGTCCAGCGGGTCGATCAGCGAACCGCCCCAATCGGCATAGATCGCATTCATGGTGAAATCCCGGCGGGCCGCATCCTCCTCGATGCGGCTGGTGCCGGCGATGCGGGCATGCCTGCCGTCGGTCTCGACATCCCGCCGGAAGCTGGTCAGCTGCACAACCGCCGACCGGTGAGTGACCGTCAGCGTGCCAAATTCGATCCCGTGCATGGCCAGATCGGCCTCCTCCCTCCCAAGCAGCTCCGTGGCCTGATCCGGGCTGGCATCCGTGGCAATGTCGATGTCGCCTGCCGGCCAACCCAGCACGGTATTGCGAACCGCCCCGCCGACGAACAATGTCCTGAACCCGGCAGCGGCAAGCGTGTCGTGAACCAGGAGTGCCGCCGGGCTGGCCAGCCACGGGCCGCTTATCCGCATGGCTCCGACAACCGGCAGGCCAGCCCGTGAAGAATCCCGGCCGTAGCGCCCCAGATATGGTGCCGGCCGAATTCCAGAACATGGTAATGGCGGCGGGCGCCGCGCCAGATCCTCGATTCGATGGTGAAACTGCCGGGGTCGGTTGCAATATCCAGCGGAATCTCGAAGATCTCCTCGACCTCTTCGGCCTGTGGCACGAATGTGACCCGTTGCCGGATGACGCCGACAACCGGGGTGATCCGGAACCCGGTCGCGGTCTCGTATATCGGACAGCGGCCGAGGATCTCGACATGGCCGGGGTCAAGACCGATCTCTTCATGTGCCTCGCGAAGCGCTGCCTGCCGGGAGTCACCATCCCCGGCTTCCACCCGTCCGCCCGGAAAGGAGATTTGTCCGGCATGATGCTTCAGCCTGGCCGAACGGCGGGTCAGCACCACCTGGATACCCGCGCTTCGGGTGATGAGTGGAATGAGCACGCCGGCCTCGACCAGCCGACCCGGGCCGTCGCCAGGCAGGACACCATTCAGGTCGTGATCCGAGGACGCATTGCCTCCGGCGGCAAGCACATGGCGGATCCGGTCAAATGGTTCGGCCGTGCTCATCCGACAGCGGCATCCAGGCCCAGCCCGGCCGGATCAAGTTCGAAATGGGCGCCGCAGAACTGACAGTCTGCGGTGACCCTGTTGTCTGCATTGGTCATCCGGGTGATATCCCCTGCCGAATAGATCGACAGGCTGCGCCGAACCCGCTCCTCCGAACAACTGCACCCGAATTCGAGCGGCTGGCACTGTCCGGCCATTGGCCGGTCCTCGTGGAACAGGCGCCAGACGAGGTCTCCAGTGGCCGGGTCGGGTCCGGTCAACTCCTCTACCTCCAGCGTCGACATCAGGGCCACGGCCCGGGCCCAGCCATCCGGGTCGCCATCCGCCGATCGATCCGGTCCGGCCGCATCCGGCGATTCCGGGATCTCCTGGATCATGATTCCACCTGACTGGCAGGCCCGGCCGCTGCCATTGGCCTTCCAGCCAGAGGCAATCATCAGCTTCGTCGGTATCTGCTCCGACCTGCGAAAATACTCCTCGGCAAAATCGGCAAGCGAATTGCCGATGGCAGGTGTCATTCCCTTGAAGGGCTCGCGCCCGTCACCACGGTCGATCAGGATTGCCAGATAGGCGTTGCCACCGCCAACAAGCGGTCCCTCGACTTCCAGGTCGGCAACTCCCGGACGCATGCCGACATAGGCGCGCAGCAATGCAGGCTCGCCGGCGACAGACGGGGCCAGGTAATCGGCCGCAATCATCCGTACCGCTCCCTCGCCGTGATATTGCAGCGAGAATTTCCAGCCGGGATCGACAAGCTGTCCGATCAGTGCCGTCAGCACCGCCGCCTCGGCGACCAGCGCATTCACCCGTTCCGGATAGTCCTGTCTTCCAAGGAGGTCGTCCAGGGTCGATGACAGCCGGACAACCCGGCCACGGACGGGCGAGTCGGCCAGGTGAAACGGCAGCACCGAATCCTGGTTGCAATCGACAGGTGAACTCGACATTCTCCGGGGTGCCTCCGCGACCGGTTGGGCAACAGCATCGACTGATCAAGGGTCGGACCGCTGAAAACGGACAACTAGCATGATACCCCGTTACGGTGAACCCATCCGCAGGTCGGTCCGCTACCGCGAGCGACAGGGGGCATATGCGATCATTCTCGAGGGCGACCGCATCCTGCTGACCCGCCAGGCCTTGCCACAGCCGGAATTCCAGCTCCCGGGCGGCGGCATCGACCCCGGTGAATCGCCGCTGGCGGCCCTTCACCGCGAAGCCGCCGAGGAAACCGGCTGGACCATCAGCATCGACCGGCGGCTTGGCGCCTATCGCTGGTTCGTCTACATACCGGAACATGACATGTGGGCGAGAAAGACCTGTCGGATCTACCTTGCTCGCCCGGTCAGGCAGACCGGCCTGCCGGGGGAGGACGGGCACACGGCCATCTGGACCAACCCCGAACTGGCGGCGAGGCTGCTGGTCTCCGACGGCGAACGGCAGATGCTGCGGCGGCATGTTCTTGTCCATTGACCCGGCGATGCCCGGCGCCGGGCCATGACGGGCGCCGCGACAGGGCCCAGGCCGCCGGAGGTGCCAGGGCGGCAACTCTGCGTTGCTCTGGCCCAGATGTGTTCGACCACGACCCATGCCGGCAATATCGCCGCCACGCGGGACCTCGTTGCCGCCAGCGGCGAGGCGCAGCTGGTGGCATTGCCGGAAGTCTCCGGGCTGATGAACCGCGATGCCGCAGGGCTGAAGGCAGCGGTGAGCACGCCGGACCAGGATCCCTTCATTGCAGCCTGCCGGGAATTGGCGAGGGAGCATGGCAAATGGATACATATCGGATCGACGCCGGTCACCGGCCGGGACCGGCTCCGCAACCATTCGGCGCTGATCGACCCTGAGGGCCGGATTGCCGCCGAATATGACAAGATCCACCTCTTCGACGCCTGGCTGGATGGTAAGCGGCCGATCGGTGAATCGAAGCGCTTCGAGCCGGGCGACATGGCAGTGCTGATCGACACTCCCTGGGGAGGCTGGGGAATGAGCATCTGCTACGATCTCCGCTATCCCCGCCTCTACCGGCAATACGGGCTGCGATCGGCCACGGTCATTTTCGTGCCGTCGGCCTTCACGGTTCCGACCGGCAAGGCGCATTGGGAGGTTCTGCTCCGTGCCCGGGCGATTGAAACCGGGGCATGGGTGATTGCCGCCGCCCAGGCCGGACATCACGATGATGGCCGGCATACCCATGGGCATTCGATGATTGTCAATCCCTGGGGCCAGGTCACGCTGGTCTTTGACGCCACCTCGACCGGGGTCAGGCTTGCCTGGCTGGACCTCGACCAGTGCGACGCTGCCCGCGCCCGAATTCCGGCGCTGCAGAATGAACGGGAATTCGGGTTTCAGCATGTGACGGGGCCGGCAGGGACCCGCGATTGACGGCCTCGATCAGGGCTTCCGGAACACCGCGGCATAGAACCCGTCGAGACCCCCCGTCTCCGGCCAGTAATCGGGCCTCGTTCGGACCCCACCCTCGACGGTCCGCCAGCCGGGATCAACCCCGAGAGAGGCCGGATCTACCGGCACGATCTCGAGTGCAAGCTCCCTGGCCGCCCGGGTCGCCATCTCCTCGCCCTCCGATGGCAGCAGCGAACATACGCAATAGAGAATCCGGCCGCCATTGCGGGTCAGCCCGACCGCCCGCTCGAGGAGCGCAAGCTGCAGCCGGCCCAGGCTGGCCATGCGCCGGGCAGCATCGCCGCCCTGCAACGCAACATCGGGATCGCGCCGGATGACGCCGGTGGAGGAACAGGGCGCATCCACCAGGACCGCGTCGAATTCCCGGTCACATCTCCACTCCAGCGCGTCCGCCAGCACCAACTCGGCCGTCAGGCCGGTGCGCCGAAGATTGCTTCTCATGCGCTCAAGGCGCCGCCGGGATTTCTCGATGGCGACCACCCTGGCGCCAGCGGCGGCCAGCTGCATGGTCTTGCCCCCAGGTGCCGCGCACATGTCGAGCACATCCAGCCCGCTCACCGCGCCAAGCATCCGCACCGGAATGGCGGCGGCTGCATCCTGCACCCACCAGCTGCCGTCATCATAACCGGGAAGTCCGGATACCTGCGAGCGCCTGCGCAGCCGCAGGCTTCCGGTCGGCAGGACCACCGCACCGACTTCCTCCGCCAGATCCCGGGCCATTGCCGGCGCCGCCGGTGTGAGGTCCAGTGGCGGCAGCATCTCGTGAACCGCCTCGATCGACCGGATCGCGTCTTCGCCGTAGGCATCGATGGCCGGCTGGCGAATCCAGCCCGGCAACCGGCCGGGCGGTGCTTCCCTCCACATCTGCCCGCCAGCCTTGCCGGCCACTTTCCGCAGGACGGCATTGGCCATGGCCGCCAGATGGGCGGTTGCCCGGTTGCTGCGCATCAGCCTGACCGCCAGATCGACCACCGGTTCGGCCCGTGCGCCGAGCAGGTGAATCTCCACCGTGGCCAGCCGCAGCACATTCATGCCGCGCGGGTGCGGTCGCTTGCCAACCAGCCCGTCAATGACTGCATCGGCGCGTCCCATGCCACGCAGGGTCGACTCGACCAGGAATCCGGCCCGGTCCCGATCAAGCCTCGACAGCCGGTCATGTCGGGCGAGCGCCGCCGGGACGGTCACCCCCCGGTCAAGAATTTGGGCCAGCACGTCCAGCGCCGCCCTTCGCAGCAGGAGCGGTTTTCCTGCGTCACCTTTTCCCTGCCGAGAATTCCCCATGGTGCATCCTTTACCCGACTTGCCGTCATGGATAAGAAATTTCTGATTTCCATTCCGAGGGATCGTAATGGCGGAGTGCGGACATGCCTGAAGCGAAGCGGGCCACCCCGCGCACCGGTTCCCTGACCGCAACATGCCATCCGGAGGTGGCCATGCACGGTTTTTTGGGGTGTTCGGGCACGGCTGTCCAGTCGCGTCGTTCGGCGGCGCGTTCTGCGCACTCCTCACGCGGGCGGTACTGGCGGCTCATGCGCCGGGCGGAACAGGGGTCGTATCGAGAGGGCCTTCTGGACGCGGCATCAGCTGAAACGTCCGCCACAGCGCGCGATGGCGGCGTTCACCAGGCAGGAGAGGTTGCGCGGCAGATGGCGCAGACGGGTCTTGCAACGGCCCGCGTCATCGGTGACGCAATGGTATCGCAAGAGTACCAGAAATTCCTCCCGCCCGGCGCGTTCGGGACCGGGTGAGGCAAGGCACCAGGCCACTTCGAGTCTGCGCTCACCGGTCTTGAGGATCTCGTGCTTGACGCCGGGCACCGGGCACACCGTGACCGCCCCCGGTCCATGGACGAACCCGGAGGCGGAACAATTACCATGGCCGACACGACGCCACATCGAAATCGGAGTGATCGGCCCCGAAATCACCTCCCAACGGCCACCGGGCGAACAATGGAATTGTCCGAGGGAGTTTCGAATGCACTTGACACTGTCTCGAAAGAGACTAAATCTCTTCGCATACATATACAGGTTCCGCTTGCGGAATTCTGCTCTTCTCCTTTTGGGGACATAGGAAAGTGGGCGGCGTGATCCGTCATCGTCGCCCCACTCTATTTTGAATACCGTCGAGCCCCTAGGCTCCTCAATAATAGAAATGACCCGCGATGCGGCATGACTCGATTTATTTCCCCAAAAAATACGGAACGGACAACCGCCTGATGGATATCGGGTTGGTTCTCTTGATGGCTGTTCCTGCTACACCAATTAAGGCACTGAACATCGCCGGGACCGCTGTGAGTCTGGGCCAAGAATTGCATGTCGAAATCCAGCGTCACAAAGGCAGCTGCATGGAACTGCAATGACGGCGTCACACAGTAATACTCATAACCCTTTGCCCTACACCAGGGCACCAAATAACCGAAAAAGGAGAATACCATGACATATGAAACACCGAATGCAGCCGGCAAACGTCAATTGCGGATCAAGTCGTCTCCGAAAGTCAGACAGGTCTACTGGTGCGATTACCCGAACCCAGAGTACACGGAGAGCCCGGAATTCTACAAGCGGCGACCGGTGGTGGTTCTTTCCCGCAAGGCAACACTTTACGGAGTCGTCACAGTCGTTCCCCTATCGGGAAAACCGCAGACGGACACCCGGAATTCCTTGCGAATCCGCTCCCCAATTAAGGGAAAGATCGCTTGGGCAGTCTGCAACCATATTCACACCGTATCGACCCGACGGCTCGATGTGCCTGCGAACGGTATCTGTAGCGTGCATGATGACGACTTCAGGAAAATCCTGCAAAAGGTCTACAACAACTTGCCAGTGCTACCGCCCCAAGAAGGAGAGTGCGAATGACCCAGCACACAGTACGCATCGGCGTGTTCTACGACGGCGGCTATTTCGCCTTGGTCAGCGATTACTACCGCTACCACCATCCACGACAGGCACGCATCTCGATTGCTGGATTCCACAAATTCCTTCAGCATGAAATTGCAAACCGGGCGGGCGGGGACACGCCCGCCCGTTTCTGCCAAATCGTGGAGGCGCATTACTATCGGGGACGGTTCGCGGCGGAAGACACCGACAGAGAGTCGGGGCGTCTGTTGCGCGAAAGAAAATTCGATGATGCCCTAATGAAGGCAAGGGTGACGTCGCACTTCATGCCCATGGCGGCAGCGGGCGATGGAAAGGTGCGCGAACGCGGAATTGATGTCTTGCTGGCTCTTGACGCGCACGAAGCCGCCATCTCTGCAAAGATCGACTTCATCGTGCTTGTAACCGGCGACGGCGACTTCGTTCCACTGGTCGCACGCCTGAACTCGCTGAATTGTGGTGTGGTGGTCGCGGCATGGGACGTTCAATCGGCAAACGGAGATCTTTCAGTGCGCACTGCGCAAACTCTCTTGGATGCAGTTCCCTATCCGGTCATGATGCAGACAATCATCGAAGATCGTATCCGAAGAAGTGACCCTCTCGTCGATGGGCTGTTCATGGACAGCAGGTTCCGTTCGCCGACCAACGACGATCGTCGAAGAAAACCCAAGGAAGGTGAGCCGATGCGCTCCCGCTCCGAGAAGGTCTCGTCTCTAGGTGACGAGATCGAATCCGGAGTCGTTGTAAACCTTCCGTCGGGCCGAGATTACGGATTCATCGCGCCGGCCCAAGGTGGCGAAAATCTCTTTTTTCACGCAAGTTGGGTGCATCCGGACTTCCTGATGAATGAAGAGACTGACGGCGTGACGGAACCATTTGAGCTTTTGGAGGTTGGCGATAGTGTCGAGTTCAAGATCGGCGAAAATTCGAAGACTGGCCAGCCAGTTGCGACGGAAGTGACTTTCATCGAGAGGCCGGGAGTTCGCTAAGGCCTGTTGACAATCATGCCGCCGCCACGAGATAAATCGCCGCCGCGAAGCTCTCGTCGGTCTTGTCACAGCGGGTGGCGATCGCCCGGAATTCTTTGATTTTTGCAAAGACGTTCTCGATCTGGTGCCGCCACCTGTACATCTCCCGGTCATGCTCCCGATGGCACTGTCCGCCTCCGCCGCGCCGGAATCACCGCCGCCGCTCCGTTATCCTCGATCTCCTCGATCAGCCACCCGGCATCGAATGCCTTGTCGCCAATGAGGGCTCCGAACCGCAGATCCTCCATGAGTTCCGGCACCCCCGCAAGGTCATGCACCTGTCCGGGAAGGGTGACGAGACGCACCAGGTATTGCAGGCGCGTCCACCACTGCCATGATCCTGCCGGTCAGGCCGCCCCGGGAGCGTCCGATCCCCTGTCTGCAGGTCCCCCTTTGCGCCGGCTGCCTTCTGGTGTGCCTGCACGATGGTGAAGGAGGCACTGGGGAGGAACTGATCGGCCATGTCTCGCGGGACTCGACGGCGACCGAGGGGCGGGAGGCACCGAAACCGGCACCGGTGGAGAAGCCAAAGCGCAAGTGCGGTCGTCTCGAACGGCAGTTGAACGGCATGAGCCGCGGGGAGATGCTCGTTGACCTGCCAAGTGCCTGCGACCACGGCGCCAGGAAGAATGCCAAAGGCTTCCTGGTGAGCTGGAGAGGTTACAAATTGCACCTCGATACGGCCGATTGCGGCGTGCCGGCGAGCGCCATCATGACCTCGGCTTCTGTCCATGACAACCAGGTGGCGATCCCCCTGGCGACCATGACCGCCCGGCGGCGGCCAACCTCTATGACCTCATGGACGCGGCCTGTGATGCCGGCGAGATCCACCGGATGAGCGAGAGTCTTGGCCATGTCCCGCTGATTGATGTCAACCCGCGTCGTGACAAGGAGTTCAAGCAGGACCTGAAGCACGAGGCCCGGGCATGGCGTATGTCCGGTCTTGTCATGCCAGAGAGTGTTCGCCACCGGATCCGTTCCGGGGTCGAGCGGATCAACGCCCGCCTCAAGGACGAGTTCGGCGCCCGCCATGTGCGTGTCTGGGAACATGCGAAGGTATTTTGCCATCTGATGTCTGGAGTGCTTGCGCTAACGGTCGATCAGTTGATGCGCCTCGCTGTCCCTCCCTGACGCGCCTCACCGTTCTTCGGGACGGTTCCGGCATCCGCGATCTCTTCTAGAAACGCCCTGAAAAAGCCGGCGGACGGCGAAACTCGGCCGATGCCCGATTTGTTTGTCTTTAGTTCCCATGCATCTTGCAGGGACGCCGAAAATCTACGATTTTCGACATCTCGGGCCGCGCCGAGAACCCGGGCCTGTTCATCGGCTGCTCAACTCAATAGCTTTGCAAGAGGTTCAACGAGTAACAGGAAATTTCTGATTTCCATTCCGAGGGATCGTAATGGCGGAGTGCGGACATGCCTGAAGCGAAGCGGGCCACCCCGCGCACCGGTTCCCTGACCGCAACATGCCATCCGGAGGTGGCCATGCACGGTTTTTTGGGGTGTTCGGGCACGGCTGTCCAGTCGCGTCGTTCGGCGGCGCGTTCTGCGCACTCCTCACGCGGGCGGTACTGGCGGCTCATGCGCCGGGCGGAACAGGGGTCGTATCGAGAGGGCCTTCTGGACGCGGCATCAGCTGAAACGTCCGCCACAGCGCGCGATGGCGGCGTTCACCAGGCAGGAGAGGTTGCGCGGCAGATGGCGCAGACGGGTCTTGCAACGGCCCGCGTCATCGGTGACGCAATGGTATCGCAAGAGTACCAGAAATTCCTCCCGCCCGGCGCGTTCGGGACCGGGTGAGGCAAGGCACCAGGCCACTTCGAGTCTGCGCTCACCGGTCTTGAGGATCTCGTGCTTGACGCCGGGCACCGGGCACACCGTGACCGCCCCCGGTCCATGGACGAACCCGGAGGCGGAACAATTACCATGGCCGACACGACGCCACATCGAAATCGGAGTGATCGGCCCCGAAATCACCTCCCAACGGCCACCGGGCGAACAATGGAATTGTCTTCCCTCACGACACATGCCGTTGCCTGTCTTGCGGAAATTCACTACACCCGGCGGGTGCTGAACGGCTGGAGAGGCTGCATGTCCGACCCGCAGAAAATCGTGCTGGCCTATTCGGGCGGGCTGGACACCTCGATCATCCTGAAATGGCTTCAGATCAGGTATAATGCAGAGGTGGTGACCTTTACCGCCGATCTCGGCCAGGGAGAAGAGCTGGAGCCGGTTCGCAAGAAGGCCGAGTTGCTGGGGATTGCCGACATCCGCATCGAGGATCTCCGCGAGGAATTTGCCCGGGATTACATATTCCCGATGTTCCGGGCCAACACGGTCTATGAAGGCCAATACCTGCTCGGCACCTCCATCGCCCGCCCACTCATCGCCAGGAGGCTGGTCGAAATCGCCCGCGATTGCGGCGCCGATGCCATCGCCCATGGTGCAACCGGCAAGGGCAATGACCAGGTGCGGTTCGAACTCTCGGCCTATGCGCTGGATCCGGCAATCCGGGTCATTGCGCCCTGGCGCGAATGGGATCTCGAAAGCCGGACCAGCCTGCTTGAATTTGCCGAACAGCACCAGATTCCGATTGCCAGGGACAAGCGCGGCGAAGCCCCGTTCTCGGTCGATGCCAATCTCCTGCACACCTCGTCGGAAGGCAAGCTGCTCGAGGATCCGGGGGTGGCGGCTCCCGAATATGTCTACCAGCGCACCGTCAGCCCGGAGGAGGCTCCGGATGCCGCCGAATTCGTGGAGATCGGCTTCGAATCCGGTGATGCGGTCTCGGTCAATGGCGAAGAGTTCAGCCCGGCCGCCCTGGTGGCCCGGTTGAACCAGATTGGCGGCGCCCATGGCATCGGCCGGCTCGACCTGGTCGAGAACCGTTTTGTCGGCATGAAATCCCGGGGAATCTACGAAACGCCGGGGGGCACCATTCTCCTCGAGGCGCATCGGGGTATCGAGCAGATCACCCTCGACCGCGGCGCCGCGCATCTGAAGGACGAGTTGATGCCCAGATATGCCGAGCTGATCTATAACGGCTTCTGGTTCAGCCCGGAGCGCGAGATGCTGCAGGCGGCCATCGACAGGAGCCAGGAGCAGGTGACGGGAACGGTCCGGCTGAAACTCTTCAAGGGCAGCGTGTCGACGGTGGGCAGATCGTCGCCGCAATCACTGTATTCGGCCAGACATGTCACCTTCGAGGATGATGCAGGTGCATATGACCAGAAGGACGCCGCCGGATTCATCAGGCTCAACGCCCTCAGGCTCAGGCTGTTGCACCGACAGCGCCGCTCCGGCGATGAGGCCGGAACGTGACCGGCATTGCCGGTTCCGGATGAATTGACAATTGTGTGACCGCCATTGCATGGCGGAGATGCAGGTGTGAAACACTGGCCAGGAAAACCGGAGGCAGCAATGACACGATCACATTTCAGGAAGCTGGCGGCGACGCTGGCACTTGTTGGCGGAATGCTGGCCTCGGCCATCCCCGCAGCGCATGCTGCCACCAAATCCGCGATCTTCGCCGGCGGGTGTTTCTGGTGCGTGGAATCCGATTTCGATTCCGTGGACGGGGTGGTGGCGACGACCTCCGGCTATACCGGCGGCCATCTCGAGAACCCGAGCTACAAGAAGGTGACCGGCGGCAAGAGCGGTCATTACGAGGCAGTCAAGATCGACTTCGACCCGGACAGGGTGACGTTCCGGGAGTTGGCCGACAAGTTCTTTCGCAGCGTCGATCCGACCGATGATGGCGGCCAGTTCTGCGACCGGGGCGACAGCTATCGCACGGCCATCTTCGTCATGAGCAATGAGCAGCGCCAGGCAGCCGATGCGGCAAAAACCGAAGCCGGCGCAGCCCTCGGCAAGACCATCGTCACACCGGTGATCGATGCCAGCCGTTTCTATCCGGCCGAGGATTATCACCAGGATTACTACCTGGGGACGAAGATCGTCATCACCCGGTTTGGTCTCATCTCGCAGGCCGACGCCTACAAGCGCTACCGGGAGGCCTGTGGACGGGACAAGAGGGTGAAGATGTTATGGGGCGACCAGGCGGCGTTTGCCCATTGAGCAGTGAGGCACGGCCCGGCGCCAGGAAGCATGGCACCGGCCGCGCCTGCGAATTCAGGGCCCTGTCCTGACCAGGGTCAGGACGAATGCCTGATCATCCTGCACCGAAGTTGTTGGCGATGATGATCCGCACTGCATAGATCCCGAACAGCAATACCAGCGGTGACAGATCCAGCATGCCGATCGTGGGCATGAAGCGGCGAATCCTGGAATAGATCGGATCGAGCAGCCGCTCGAGTTCCTGCCAGATGACACTGACAAGGCGGTTCCTGCGATCCAGGATCCCGAACCCGACCAGCCAGCTCATGATCACATGGGCGAACACGATGAACATGAGCAGATCCAGCGCAACGGAAATGATCTGAACAATAAACGCCATGGGATGATTCCGCTCCGGCCAACGTGTATTCGAAGTAGGCGCGGCATCGGCAAAAGGCAAGAGCAGGCCCAAACGGAGACCGGCCCGTGCGGTCGAATTCTCCCCATCTCCTGCCAGAGGCAATGTTGCCCGCGGCACGCCTCCGGAGAGTCAGGAACCCGATCCCACCCGGTCAGTCTCCGGCAATTCATCTGAGACCCTGTTCGTTTGCATGACAATCGTTGTCAGGACGTAACTGCTCGCCCCCCTTTTTGCCGATGAATGTCCTGCCTTATGGCGTCCGGATCAAGCATCTTCTCTCGTCATCTTCACTTGCACGCTGCCGGATGTGCAGCGCCAGCTGGATCCCGGCGGCGGCAAAGCGATGCCGCCGAGGATCCCGTATTACGCCGAGCGGATCTGGTAGCGGACCTGTCCGCCCGGCCGGCGGCGCCAGCCTTGCGGATGATGGGTCTCGATCATCGCCTCCCGGCGACAGCGGGCACGCGACGGAATTGTCGGGATAATCCGATGGCGGGCCTCCATGCGGGACCAGCGCCATCGTCTCCGCCCCGGGAAGAGCCACGCCCAGCTTGCCGGCAAGCGCCAGCAGCAGCTTGCGGGCCGAGGCCAGGCACGACCGGCCGGCCCGGACCATCTATCCCGGTGACAGAACTCGCGGGCCAGTGCGGCCCGCATCGGGTCCCCGCCATTGCAGGCCGCGCTGAACCATTCTACCATCTCTGACGGAGTCTGTCGCATGCCAATCTGCATGTGCGGGTGATTCGCATGCAATCGGGTCCGGAGTCAGGTGTGTGTCGTTGATGGGGGCGGGACCCGTGCGGGGATCCCCTGGCCTGAAAGAGTTCCGTCCTGAATTCGCGGCCGCTCTGCATGGTCCTCGGGGTCGGTGGCTTGGCCAGAGGGATTTCGAAATCGTGATCGGACCACGGAATTGATCCGCATCGCCAGGGGTCGAGGCCGGGATTACATACGTATGCAACTTTCGCAGCCTGCAAGTTTGATGTAGCAAAGGAATGCAACAATTATGGCCAAATCAATTTGCAGCAAGGAGTGAACAATCATGCAAATGACAGGAATCTGGCTGGCCGGCGCAGCCGCGCTGGTGTTGGGAAGTGCCGCATGGGCTGATTGTGGCATCTCGTCAGGCCACGTCAGCATCGTGGGCAACGAGTTTCCGGCAATTCAGACCATCGGCTCAGGCGCCGAAGAATGTGCCTCGGACACCGTGGAAGTTTCCAAGAACCTCACGGCCGACCACCAGAAGATCAACGTCGCCGGCCTTTCGGGCGATCCATCCGAATACACGACCGCCATTATTGCCAACTCGTCGATCGTGGCGTTGATGAATGAAGATGTCATTCGTCCCCTGAACGACCTGGTTGCAAAACATGGCCAGGACCTTCAGCCAAGCCAGTTGATAAGGATCGGGGATGACATCATGGCAGTGGCATTCATGGCGAATGCCCAGCACCTGATGTACCGCAAGGACATCCTGGAGCAGATCGGTGTTGAACCTCCGAAATCGTACGAAGAGTTGCTTTCAGCCGCCAAGATGATTCGTGATCAGGGCATCATGAATAACCCGGTTGGCGGCGCCTATGCCGCGGGCTGGAATCTTGCCCAGGAATTCAACAACATTTTCCTCGGATTCGGCGGGGCCCACTTCAAGGAAGGCACTGCAGAGCCAAATGTGAATTCGGAAGCCGGGATCAAGGCGCTTGAATTGATGAAGGCCCTGACGGAGTACATGAACCCCGATTTCCTCACCCATGACTCGAACGCCACCAACGCCGAATATCGTGCTGGCAACATAGCGCTGCTGAACATGTGGGGATCTCGCGCGGCAACGCAACCAACGACAGACGGTGTTACGGAAGAGGTCAAGAATGGCCACGCGATTGCAGGTCCGATGACCGTGGGCGGGGGTTCGATTCCGGCATCGACGCTATGGTGGGATGGATGGACCGTCGGCAAGAACATCTCGGATGAGGATGCCGAAGCCACTTTTCTGGCGATGAAACATGCAATCCGCCCGGAGATGCTGAACGAAGAAACCAGTCCGCTGGCCGTCTGGCTGATCGAAGGCTACCAGCCGACCGATGCGGCCATGGGCGTGTTTGAAGCGGCTGGCATGGGCACAATTCCCTACCCGATGCTGCCTTATATGGGACTCATGCATACTGCACTCGGCAACGAGTTGTCGGATTTCCTTCAAGGCAAGGAGTCGGCGGAGCAGGCATTGGCCGATGTGGAAGCTGCATACGTCGCAGCCGCAACGGAAAAGGGCTTCCTGTAGGTTGAAGCCATGATCGCGGGCGGCTGACGTGGCCGCCCGCTACACCAAGCATTCCGGATCACCACCATGCGGCACAAGACGTTTTTCTGGTTCTTTCTCCCGACGGGGATGGCGATGCTCCTGTTCATCGCAATGCCCATCGTCTCCGTGGTTATCCAGTCTGTCTTTGCCCCGCATGAGGCGGTGCTGCGAGAGGTCGAGAACTGTGTCCCGTTGGTGGGATGCACGACCGAGACCACCATGGACCACGAGGCGACACGCGCCCTGCGGGAAGCGGCACCACTCGGCCGCTTCGTCGGATTCGACATCTTCCTCGACCGCGGTCACCTGGCAGTGGCCGAGGTGAAGGAGGCCTGGACTGCATCCAGCAACTGGGTGGATTTCTCGAATCGCATATTCAATCTGCCCTTGTATCGCGCTTTGAGTTTCACGCTCACATTTACATTTGTCGTGACCCCGCTCCTGATTATCCTCGGGATGATGATTGCGCTGGCAGTCAATTCACTGCATCGGCACCTCAGGGGGCTGATGATCTTCTTTTCGCTTCTGCCAATGATCGTGACCCCACTCATCGGCTCGCTCATTCTCTTCTGGATGGTTGACAGCAGGGGAATCGTGGGCAGTGCGCTGGTCGCCATTGCCGGAGATCCCAATTTTTCGCTGAAGGCGTCGACCGGCCTCACCTGGGTCATGCTGATCGTCTACGGGGTATGGCATGCCGCACCCTTTGCCTTCGTCGTGTTTTATGCCGGCCTGCAAACCCTTCCGCAAGACCAGATCGAGTCAGCGATGATCGACGGTGCCACGCGCTGGCAGCGCGTCAGATACGTTGTCATTCCCCACCTGATGCCGCTGATGACATTCGTGGCTCTCATTCAATTGATGGACAATTTCAGGGTCTTCGAGCCAATTGTCGGATTCAATTCCTCGGCGCACGCCACCAGCCTCAGCTGGATCATCTTCAACGACCTCGGCGGTGAGACTCGCCAGTTTTCCGCTGCGTCTGCCTCGTCGGTACTGACGATCATCGGTGTTGCCATCCTGCTTTCGCCCGTGCTGGTCCGCACTTGGCGCGACTTCCAGAGAAAGACCTGACCGGTGAGCGTGGCAGCACAGCGACGGTCAATCGGCCTGCAACTTGCGATCGGCGCCTTCGTAGCCGGGTGGTTCATCCTTGCCGCGTTTCCGTTCATCTGGACAGTCTGGGGCTCATTCAAGGTCGAACTCGACTTTTTCTCGATCGCCGACTGGACCAATGCGCTGACCGGGGAGCGAACCAGGGCCACGTATGATCGTCCCTTTACCGGTGCAGGGTATCACGGCGCCTGGGTGCAGGAGGAATTCTGGCGTAACGCCATCAACACCTCCATCATCTGCATCTTCGTTGTCTGCATTTCGCTGACCATAGGAACGCTCGGCGGCTATGCGCTGTCGCGCTCCGGCTATCGCTATACCTTCTGGCTCCTGATCACTGCGCTCATCTTCCGCGCCATGCCACCAATCACCCTGGTCGCGGGCTACCTGCTACCTTTCTTCGAATGGAATGTCTGGGGAATCCTGCCGACGACGATCATCGTGCTGGTGGCGATCAACCAGCCATTCACGTTGTGGATGCTGCATGCCTTCTTCCAGAAAATCCCGAAGGAACTTGACGAGAGTGCCAAGGTTGATGGCAGCACCCAGTTCCAGGCATTTCGATACGTCATTATCCCGGTGATGTGGCCGGGCGTCATAACCACGGGCTTGTTCTCGTTCCTTCTGGCCTATAACGACTTTGCCGTAACCTCCATGCTGTTGAGCGAGACCAACCGTACCATGGTCCCGGAAATTGCGGCCTTCCTTGGCACCACCTATACCGAGGGCAACGTCATGTTCGCAGTGTCGGCGGTGGTCTCGGCCACTGTGCCGCTTTTCATCCTTGTAATGTTCTTCCAGCGCCAGATCGTGAGCGGGCTGACCGCCGGTGCGGTGAAGGGCTGACCGGTGGGAAGCGCCGCCAGACAGTCGCTCAGGACCTACGTCGAGGGCTGCAGGGTCGGCGGCGATCCGGCCGCTTCCTCCAGGATGTTCTTTGCGCCCGGGGCGTCGATCAATGTTGTCCACCCATTCAACGCGCTTGAAGGGCTTGACGCCTATCTCGACCGCTTCATCACCCCCCTGAACAACAGCTTCAATCACCTCTTCCGCAGCGATTACATTGCCTTTGCCGGCGAGTTCGAGGGGGATGAGTGGGCAACATGCACCGGCTACTACACCGGTCATTTTGAACGGGACTGGATCGGGATACCCGCCTCCGGTGCCCTGGCGCATCTTCGCTTCGGCGAGTTTCACCGGATGACAGACGGCCGCGCCGTGGAGAGCTACATTTTCCTGGACATTCCGGCCCTGCTCATCGAACGCGGCCAGTGGCCCATTGCCGATAGCCCCGGAAGCGCACGCGGCTTCACCGGTTTCCTGCCCGGGCCGGCCTCTGGAGATGGCCTGCAATGGCGTGACAATGATCCGGCACGGTCCCGATCGAGCGTTGACATGGTGACAGCCATGCTGCGCTCCCTGGCCACACCGGACGAGGCGTGGCGCCCATACTGGCACGAGAACATGACATGGTATGGCCCCGCTGCGTTCGGCGCCTTTGTTGGTGTCGAGAACTTTGCCGGGTTCCAGGTGCCTTTCGAGGCTGCATTTGATGGCTGGTCCGGCGGTGCCTCGAATAACGGGATGACGGCACATGCCTGCCGTTTCGCCGATGGCGATTACATTTGTACTGCAGGATGGCCTTCCCTGACCGGCGTCCAGGTAAAACCGTTCCTGGCTCGGCCAGCCACGAACAAACGTGTCTTCATGCGGGTCTGCGACTGGTGGCGGCGCGATGGCAATTTGCTGGTCGAGAACTGGATATTTGTTGATATCCCGCATGTCCTTCTGCAACTCGGCCGGGATGTTCTTGGCGAGATTGCAGAGCTTCACCTCGAAAATTGATGGCGGATTTGCCCAGGCGCTCCGTGGCCACCCTTCATGGAGGCTCGTCAATGACAGTCAGGTCTGTGCAACTGGAGGGACTCACTCATTGTATTTCTGCTTCTGATTGGCGGGCTTGCTTTCGTGATGTTGATGAGGTCTTGCATTGGACCGTTCACCATCTACCTGGAGCGCCGCAGCGGCGTAAGGGTCGGGGAGAGTGTGATCCATTCTTGTTGTCTGGCCTGATTCGGCCCCCGTTGAGCCTCTGCCCTGCGCCCTCCGGCTTGCATTGCCGTCCCCGATATCCCCGAATGCCCGCATCCGGCACGGCCGGGACGGCCGGGTAACACTGCCGCCTGTCCGTGCGGGCCAGGAAGAGCAGGAGAGGCAGGCATGGAACGGAACCACGGGACGAAGGAATGCCGCGACCGGGACGCGGCCCGGTATCCGGCAAGGCTGCCGGCGAAGGATGCGAAACTGCATCCGCCGGTCATCCGGCGGCGCAGGGGCTGCACCGCCTGCCGGCGGGAAGGAGGCGAGGTCCGGCGGCGCGAGATCGCCGGCGCCGGACTGCCCGAATTCGGGCGCAGCCCGGGCGCCCCCTCGGCCTATCAATCGTTGTCTTGACTTCGATGTCATGCAAGGAAATATCTGTGCGCTTGAGGAAACCGATTACCTTGTTCTTCCACACCTCTTCCTCGAGCCGGCTTGCGGTGTACCCGGCATATCGCTCCTCCTGTAGGGAAGGAAGCGTTCTGAAACGTCTCGACAGCCACGCATGAGCCTCTTTCAGCCCTTCAGCATTCAACTGTACTGCCGTGCTCAGGAAGAGTGACTCAGGACGGGTCTGAGCTTTCCGGCTGTCACGCTCGCCCTTGATATGGGCGTCGTTGATGGCCCGGTCATGGCTGTCCGTTTCTGCATTGTAGGTGCGGGAGAACAGCGAGCGCCGACGACCGGTTTGTTTGGGGTGGACAAAGAGCCATTCTTCAGTCACCCGCTTGCGGGTCAGGACAAAGCCATACTGATACAGCGTGTCCTCGTGGATGAATATCGCCTCGAATTCCGACGGTTAGCCGCGCCATTCGCTGTGGAAGAGAATTGGTTCCATCTTGATGTCGTCACCTGCGTCATTGCGAAAGGAATTGCGCAACGAGCCTGAACATGAATGCCATGGCGTCGATCAGCGACGACTGTCCAGAGCCATTGGAGCCAAAAAGACAGGCCTGGCGCAGAACGCAAGGCATGGCGGAAAACCCGGTATCAATCACGTGGCCCGGACCGGTTCGCTCGGTAGCCGAGCTGGCGACCATCGAAAACGTCTGTTTCTCGCGGAACGTGCGGCGGTTCTCCACGGAAAATTCAACTGGCATGGCCTTGATCCATTTCCGGCGCTGTTGGGCAACAGATGCGCCATGCCGGAATCCCTGTCGGCACGAAGGGTCTGCTCCTGCAGTCCTGAAAGGCATGGCCGGTTTCGGGGGTGTTGATGAAGAGTTCCCCGCTGTGTTGCCTTGCTTCGCTCAGCCCGAAGTTTGAAAAGCACGGGTCTTCAGCACTTGATATTCCCGGTCCAGGGGCCATCCATGATGGATTCACCATCCTTGGCCTGCCGAGACCCATCTCGGGTGGATCCGAAATCTCGGCGACGCCTGCTTGTCGAGAGAGCGAGTTCAACCCGAGCATCTTTTTCTGCAAGAATTGGTGATCAAGTCAACAAAACCGGCGTTTTCTGCCCAATGGCAGGCCCCGGCTCGCGAATACGACTTCTCACCTGCCAGCGATAATGGGTCTCGCCGTGGGAAGGCCGGGGTGTCAGGCCCCCGGGATCGGGTTTCAGCGGCCGAAGGCAGCCGATACCGGCTGCCTTCACATGTCAGGTCCCGGTCAGGCCAGGTCGAAGCGGTCCAGGTTCATCACCTTGGTCCAGGCCGCCACGAATTCCTGCACGAATCTGGCAGGTGCATCATTGCAGGCATGGATCTCGGCCAAGCCGCGCAACTGCGCATTCGAGCCGAATACCAGGTCGACGGCAGTGGCGGTCCATTTCAGCGCTCCGCTCTTCCGGTCCCTCCCTTCATGAACGCCTTCCTGGTCCGGTGACCGGACCCATTCGGTCGACATGTCGAGAAGATTGACGAAGAAGTCATTGCTGAGCACTCCGGCACGTTCCGTCAATATCCCGTGCGGCGATCCGCCGGCATTGGCGCCGATGGCGCGCAGGCCGCCAACCAGGACGGTCATCTCGGCGGCGGTGAGCGTGAGCAGATGTGCCCGGTCGACCAGCATCTCCGCTTCCGCCTCCGGCTGGTTCGCCCCCATGAAGTTGCGAAAACCGTCCGATCTCGGCTCCAGCACCGCGAAGGATTCGGCATCGGTCTGTTCGTCGGAGGCATCGGTCCGGCCGGGAGTGAAGGGAACCTCGACCTCGTATCCGCCGTCGCTTGCTGCTTTCTCGACGGCCGCACAGCCGGCGAGCACGATGAGATCGGCAAGCGAGACCTGCCGTCCATCGGGTTCAGCCGCGTTGAAGGAGGCCTGGATCCGTTCGAGCGACGACAGGATTCCGCCCAGTTCGGACGGGTCGTTGACCTCCCAGCCCCGTTGCGGCTCCAGGCGAATCCTCGCCCCGTTGGCACCGCCGCGCCGGTCGGTGCCACGGAATGTCGACGCCGATGCCCAGGCCACCCGCACCAGTTCCTGGACCGAATGCCCGGAGCCGAGGATCTGCTTCTTCAGCGACGCCGCGTCGTCCGGCCCGATGAGCGGATGATCGACCGCCGGCACCGGATCCTGCCAGATTTCCGGCTCGGCCGGAACCAGCGCACCCAGCCCACAGCAATGCGGCCCGAGATCCCGGTGGGTCAGCTTGTACCAGGCCCTGGCAAATTCCTCGGCAAACGCCTCCGGGTCAGCGTGAAAGCGGCGTGATATCGGCTCGTAGACCGGATCGAAACGCAGTGACAGGTCGGTGGTCAGCATGATGGTCGGGCCCCGTTTGCCGGCGCCGTCCGGAGCCGACACCAGGTCGCGGTCGGCCACGTCCTTTGGTGTCCACTGGCAGGCACCGGCAGGGCTTTTGGTCAGCTCCCACTCATATCCGAACAACATGTCGAAAAAGCCGTTATCCCAGCTCGTCGGGTTGGGGGTCCAGGCCCCTTCGAGACCGCTGGTGATGCTGTTGATACCCTTGCCACTCTTGAAGCTGCTGGTCCAGCCAAGCCCCTGTTCCTCCAGGCTGGCACCTTCCGGCTCCGGCCCGACATGCCCGGCATCGCCAGCACCGTGGCACTTGCCAAAGGTGTGGCCGCCGGCGATCAGCGCCACCGTTTCGACATCATTCATGGCCATGCGGCCGAATGTCTCCCGGATGTCGTGGGCGGCGGCCAGCGGGTCCGGATTGCCGTTCGGCCCTTCCGGATTGACATAGATCAACCCCATCTGCACCGCGCCGAGCGGGTTGTCGAGCTGGCGCTCGCCGCTGTAGCGCTGGTCATCCAGCCATTCGGTCTCCGGCCCCCAGTAGATGTCCTCCTCCGGCTCGCTGACATCCTCGCGGCCGCCGGCGAATCCCCAGGTCTTGAGTCCCATCGATTCCAGTGCACAATTGCCGGCCAGTATCATCAGGTCGGCCCATGAAATCCGCCGCCCGTATTTCTGCTTGATCGGCCACAGCAACCGCCTTGCCTTGTCCAGATTGGCATTGTCCGGCCAGCTGTTCAGCGGTGCAAATCGCTGGGTGCCGGTCGACCCGCCACCCCGTCCATCCTGGATCCGGTAAGTCCCGGCACTGTGCCAGGCCATGCGGATGAACAGCGGTCCGTAATGCCCGTAATCAGCCGGCCACCACTCCTGGCTGTCGGTCATCAGGGCATGGAGGTCCGCCTGCAAAGCCGCAAGGTCAAGCACTTCGAATTCCGAGGCGTAATCTTCCGCCGGCACCCCCGACTGCGTATTTGTTCCGAGGATCTTCAGGTTCAGCTGATTTGGCCACCAATGGCGATTGGCTATGCTGCCGGTCGCCGTCCAGCGCCGGTCGCTGTGCATGACCGGGCATTTGCCGGCATCATCAACAGGTGCTCCGTCCACTTTGCTCTCCAGATCTTGAGTTTGCGTTGCATTGGATCCGTGCAGCCCGACAGGCTGCGCGCGCACCATCATTAATGCAGGATGATTTTGCGGTTCAATGACATAATCGCGTCATCGGCCGTCGAAGCCGGACCGGTCGGGCGGCGGCATCCGGCAGGCGGACAGTTCCTATTGCCGGTGCAGCAGTACGATCCGGTTGGTGTTGGTGCCCTTCGACCGGTTGGCGACACCCCAGCAATTGGCAGTCTTGGTGAATTCCTGGTCATTGACCATGACGCCGACCCGCCGGAAGGGAAGCTGGCCTGCCGCCTGCCAGACCAGCTTCTCGAGCAGCACCCGGCCTCGGCGAACCTCACCGACCTCGAAGGCAACCCAGCCACCAGGCCGCACTATGCGGGCCTGTTCGGCCAGGACTGAAGCCACCATCGCCGTCCACGCCTCCACGCTTCCGTGCATCGACAACTCCACCTCGTCCGGGTCAATGTCGGCAAACCAGCAGCGAAGCCAGTTGTCGGCGGCATACTGGACAACGTCCAGGAATGGCGGCGAGGTCACCACCAGGTCGATCGAGGCATCCTCGATACAAGGCGTGTCCCAGGCCGGTCCGGTGAATAGCTGGCTGATGGCGGGCGACGATACCTGGCCGTTGCGCAGGAGGGAGCGGGTCTTGCGGAGAATGAGCCCGGCCACGTCCTTCTCCGGTGGCGAGATACCGAGCCTCCGGTTGATCGAATGCTGCGCCTTGATCGACACCGCCTGGTTTGGCGGCATCGAACGCCCGGAAAAGAACCCCGGAGAATGGCCGGACAGGCGGTTCAGCGCCACCATCCGGATCCAGTCGGTGACCGGGTCCGGCATATCGCCACCGGGCGGTGCCCTTTCGCCGAGCCACAGCCGCAGCGCCTCGAGTTGGCGGAGCGTTGCCGGATGGTAGAATGCCAGCAACTCCGCCTTGCCGATGTCGCCGCGCTGCCAGTCAATTGTCCGCAGGGACTCGGCAACATCGGCAAGGCGGATCGGCCTGAGGCGCGGGCGGGTCAGGAACACCGAGAGCGGGTTGATGTCATTGCCGCAGCACCGCCTTCCCGTGAGCGCCGCCTCGACCAGGGTCGTGCCCCTTCCCATGAAGGGATCATGCACCGCCTCGTCCGGCCTGGTCAGGCGGGTAATGAAGAATGCCGGAAGCTGCGCCTTGAAACATGCCCGGTAGGAAATCTCGTGGATCGAATGCGACCGGCGCTGGCCCGATGTCCAGAACTCGTTCACGTGATAGGTGATGCCGTCGGCCACCTCGGTCATCGTTCGCCGGCCGAATTCCTCGAACCGGACGATGCTGTACACGAACCCGCTTGCGGTTTCGTGATATGCCGGGGCGGGAAAAAGAGAGAGTTGTTCCATTGGCACCTGCGGGCTGCGCCTGGAAGCACGCATACGGATTTCCTCGACAGGCCGCCAGTGCCCCGACCATGCTGCTTGAAGACGCAGTCCGGCCACCATACTGTCCTGCATCAGGCAGCGGGATTTCAGCCCGTGGCACCGACTCTCTCCGCCACGGGAGAGACAGTTCAGGATTTCGCCAATGACCAAACCCGGCAGGAAAGTCTGGGGCTGGATGTTCTTCGACTGGGCCAGCCAGCCCTATCTGACCCTGTTGCTGACCTTCATCTTCGGCCCCTATTTCACCTCGGCCATTGTCGACGACAGCGTGCGCGGCCAGGAATACTGGGGGTGGATGCTGGCCGGTGTGGGCGTGCTGGTCGCCCTGCTGGCTCCCCTGCTCGGCTCGATGGCCGATGCCAGCGGCTCGCGGCTGCGCTGGGTGGCCGGCTTCTCGGTCGTCCATGCGGGCGCCGCCTGCTCGCTCTGGTGGGCGCTTCCCGGGTCACCGCATGTCGCATGGATCCTGGTGGCATTCGGCGCCGGGCTGCTGGCAGTCGAATTTTCCACCATTTTCACCAACGCCATGCTGCCTGGCCTCGGCGACCGATTGCAGATCGGCGTCATCTCGGGGTCCGGATGGGCATTCGGATATGCCGGCGGGTTGCTGGCATTGCTGCTGGTGCTGGCCTTCCTGGCCGAAAACGATTCCGGGCTGACTCTCATCGGTGCCGAGCCGGTCCTCGGCCTGGACCCGGCCATGCGCGAGGGAACCCGTGCCGTCGGTCCGTTTACCGCCATCTGGTACCTGGCATTCATGGTGCCATTCTTCCTCTGGGTCAGGGAAGGGCCGACGGTGGCCGGGCAAGGCGCCGTCTCGGGGCTGGTCACCACCATCAGGAACCTGCCGAGGCAACGCAGCCTGCTGGCCTTTCTCCTCTCGTCGATGTTCTACCGGGATGCGTTGAGCGGACTCTATGCATTTGGCGGCATCTACGCCGCCGGAGTGCTGGGCTGGTCGATCGTCGATATCGGCGTATTCGGAACCGTCTCGCTGGTCTTCGGTGCCATATTCTCCTGGCTCGGCGGGTTTGCCGATCGCCGGTTTGGCCCGGCCAGGGTCATCATCTTCTGCATTGCATTGCTGGCCTTTGCCTGTGCGATCATCCTGTCGACCTCCCGCGAGGTCGTGTTCTTCATCCCCGTTGCCGCCGACTCGCCGCTTGCCGACCGGGTATTCCTGGCCTGCGGCTGCCTGATCGGAGCTGGCGGTGGTATCCTGCAAGCGGCATCCCGCACCATGATGGTGATCCAGGCCAATCCGCGGCGAATGACCGAGGCGTTCGGCCTCTACGCCTTGTCTGGCAAGGCGACGGCATTCCTGGCACCGATGCTGGTGGCCATCGCCACCGGCGTGTTCGATGACCAGAGAATCGGTGCAATGCCATTGATCTTGCTGTTTCTTGCAGGCATTCTGTTGATGTACATGGTTGATCCGGAAGGATACCTGGGTGATCGGAAAGACAATTCCTGACCTTGCACGAATCGCTGCCGTGCTGGCCATGGCGGTGGTCGCCCAGACATCGCCGGCTGCGGGCAATGAACCGAAGGCCAACCGACTCTTCGGTGCGCTTGCCGCCGGGTCGGCCCAGGATGCCGGCGCCGTCGGCAGCTACGCCAGGGGGTGCCTGGCCGGCGCCATCGAGTTGCCGGAGACCGGCCCGACCTGGCAGGCCATGCGGCTGAATCGAAACCGCAACTGGGGCCACCCGGCGCTGATCACCTATGTGATCAATCTCAGCCGCGAGGCCCGCGATCTCGGCTGGAAGGGCCTCTATGTCGGCGATCTGTCGCAACCAAGGGGAGGTCCAATGACCTCCGGCCATCGTTCGCACCAGATCGGGCTGGATGTCGATATCTGGATGCTGCCACCGGACAACCTTCGGCTTTCTCGCGCCGAGCGGGAGGAGATCTCCTCGATCTCGGTCCGGACCAATGACCAGACCCGGGTGAATGACAACTGGACCGACACCCATATGCAGGTTCTGAAGGCTGCGGCCAGCCATCCGCAGGTCGACCGGATCTTCGTGGCGGCGGCGGTCAAGATCGATGTGTGCGAGCGCGCCGGCAATGACCGCGCCTGGCTGCAGAAGATCCGCCCGCTCTACGGCCACAACTACCATTTTCACGTACGGCTGAAATGTCCTCCGGGCTCGACGGGCTGCGTGACCCAGACCCCGACCGTTACCGAGCTTTCCAATGGCGGAGATGGCTGTGATGCCACGCTGCGCTGGTGGGTCACCGACTACCTGGAAGCCCTGAAGAAACCCCCCGAGGAACCGGCGGTTCCGCGACGGGGGGTGCGGGACTACACCATGGCCGACCTGCCGGACGAGTGCATGCAGGTGCTGGCCTCCGACTGACAGCTGCCAGCCAGTTCCCTGGCGGGACGTTGCCTGATCCGACTTTGGCAAGCCGCCGCAACATAGCTGTGCCCGCCAGAGAACCCATCAAGTGATTGACTTGATTGGCTATTTTTCCGTAGTGTCAGAGCGAGGAACTGGGAGAACAGGCCGGTTTGGTCGATTTTCCCGCCAATCGGGCCGATTTCGGCCAGTCTTGGCGAGGCAGCCATGCGACAGACACGCAATCCGCAGCACATGTTCGGCGAGGCTCGCACCCCGGACATCAGGCTCGATGCCGGACCGAGGAACGTCTGCCAGCCCTGCTCATCGGACTTCAACACCTCTGTTGCGACGAGGATTTCCGCCAGCGATTATTCGAGCTGCTGGGCCGGTACATTTGCCCGACCGGGAGACGATGATACGCGAGGTCAGTGCATGGGAGGAGAATCGCAACGCATCGGCCAAACCGGTGAACTGGCGGTTCAGGACCGAGAACGCACGGATCAAGCTGAAGTCGCTGTATCCATCAATTCAATGAAGTTGGGGTACTAGGGCCTGTTGACAATCGGGTTGCCAATCGGGCGAATCGATGCCATTTTCCCTGCAACGCACGCCGAAGGGCGGCACGAGCAGGTGAGGCAGATGACGGATGAATGAAGACAGGACGGTACTCACCGACGCCATGTGGGCGCGGACCCGCCCCATGCTGCCCGGCAAGGCGACCGACCCCGGCGCCGCCCGGCAGACAACAGGCAGTTTCTCGAGGCGGTACTGTGGCGCATCCGCACCGGATCGCCATGGCGCGACCTTCCGGAGCATTTCGGCAACTGGAACAGTGTCTTCAAGCGGTTCCGCAGATGGGCGCTTTCGGGCATTTTCGAACAGGTATTCAACGAGCCCCCGGATGAGTTCGACCTCGAATACATCTTCGCCGGCGGCACCATCGTGCAGGCGCACCAGAAGGCGGCCGGCGCAAAAGGGGGACCTGCCGGCAGGGCATCGGCCGCTCCCGGGGAGGTCTGACCAGCAAGATCGTGGACGCCCTTGGCTGTCTGGTGCGCTTCGTGATCCTTCCCGGACAGGCCCATGACCTTGCCTGCGTGCCGGCTCTTCTCGAGGATCTCCGCTACGGGGCCCTCATCGGCGACAAGGCATCGGGTGCCGGGTGGCTGATCGAGGCGATCGAGGACAGCGGAGCGATGGCGGTGATTCCCGCGAGGTGCCACCGGACAGTGCCCCGGGAGCATGACCGGGAGATGTACCGGTGGCGCCACCGGATCGAGAATTTCTTCGCAAGGATCAGGGAGTTCCGGGCAGTGGCGACCCGCTACGACAAGACCGACGCCAGCTTCGCGGCGGCGATTCATCTCGTCAGTGGCGTGGTTGCGGCAACATGATTGTCAACAGGCCCTAGTCTTCCGTAACGATAGTTGCCATCAAAACGGCAGGTGACATCAACAGGAGGCGGTTCGACGAGAGGCAAGGCGGTGGAAGTGGTGCCGAGCGGGGAGGAGCGCGGGTTTCTCGAGGCGCATGTCCGCAGGCACAGGGCGCCGAGGTCGCGGTCCGACCGCTGCAGGATCATCCTTCCGTGCGCCGAGGGGCTGCGAAGCAGGCAGATCGCCGGGCGGATCGGCGTGCACGAGCACAGGCTCGGCAAGTGGCGCCGGCGCCTCGCCGGGAAGCGCATCCCGGGCCTCCCGGACGAGCACCGCTCCGGACGTCCCCGCATGGCGGCCGACGACAAGGTGGCGGAGGTCGCCGGCCGGACGCCGGACACGATGCCGAAGGGTGCGACGCACCGGTCGGTCCGGAGCATGGCCGGGAAGACGGGCGTGTCGCACACGACCGTGCACCGGATCCGGTCGGCTTTCGGCCTGAAGCCGCACCGGAGCGGGACGTTCAGGCTGTCCACGGACCCGCCCTCGCCGGCGAGGTGCAGGACATCACGGGGCTCTGACTGGCTCCGCCGGACCGCGCCATCGTCCCGTGCACCGGCGGGAAGTCGCGGATCCGGGCGCCGGACCGGACGCAGCCGGTCCTGCCGATGGCGCCGGGCGTGGCCGAGCGGAGGACCCGCGACCATGCCCGCCACGGCACGACAACGCCTCTCGCCGCGCTCGACGTCGCCACCGGTGCGGTGATCGGCAAGTGCTTCGGGCGCCATGGCGCGACGGGTCTCCTCGGCTTCCTCGAGGAGGTCGAGGCGGCGGTGCCGGACGGGCCGGACGTGCACCTGGTGATGGACACTCATGCGACGCACGAGACGGAGAAGGTCAGGGCATGGCTTGCCCGCCGCCGGCACCGGCATGTCCACTTCACGTATGTGGACGCCCCCCGTGGTGCAAGCAGGATTCCGAACAACTCGTGACTGCGGTCAGGACACTGTCGCATGTCCGGCCTCTCGATGCGGCATTCATTCGCCGCCGGCCCATATGGTGTTCGCGGATCGGATCCGGATCGCATCGGCGGGCTCGAAGCCCTGCGGTAGATACTGGTTTTTCCGACCCCGCCTTCAATGACCCTTGCCCCCATGTCGTCTGTCGTCCTCACCGCACCTGCCGGGGTTATCCGCAGATCACGCTCTCGAGCGCCGGTTCCGCAGAGCCCGGGTATTCCTTGTCCGGGAAGTGTTCCCCGGTAGTATCTCTCCCCTCCGGGCCGTCATTCCGCTGCCGCCATCGCCGCCGGTGTTCGGTAGTTCTCCCCGGAGGCCGACAGCGCCCGGATGATGCGCGCCATCCTGCCGGCAAGCGCCACCGCCACCGGCTTCGGCGGCTTCCCGGATATCATCCTCGCCAGCCGGGGATCATTCTGCAGATCGCCTCCCGGCGCATGGCGGAGCACCGAGGTTGCACCGGGAACCGGCAACTGCCTGAGATCGCGCTGCCGCATCCCGGTGATCCGCCCGGGCCGCGAAGTCCCGGGGCCGGCGGAAGCTCGCCATCGGCGGCGCCAAGGCATGCACCGCCATGGCACGGATCGGTCCGATGCCCGGGAATGGTCATCAGCCTTTTCATCTCCTCCCGCTCCCTGGCCCGGATGCGGATCTGCTGCTCGAGGCCGGTGATCCGCCCGGTGAGCATGGCGATCCGGTCGAACAGCAGCCCGGCCATCCCGGCCACCTGCCCGGGCAAGGGCGCGGCTTCCAGCGCCTGCCGAAGCTTCACGGGCACCGGCCGCGCCCCGCGGGGAGGCGAGACCGGACCCGGCCGGGTGGCCCCGGAGAGCCCCGGTCTGCGTTCGCTGCCGCACCAGGAGGGCCCGGGCGAGGCAGCATGGCATCGGCCTGCGCTTCCTCGGACTTCACGGCCACGAAGCGCATGGCCCTGCGCTGCGCGGTGCCGGCGATCGCGGCGGCGTCGTTCCGGTCGGCCTGCAGCCGGCCGGCGAAGGGTTTCACGTAGATTGGCGGGATCAGCCTGCAGTCATGGCCCATGGCGATGATGGCTGCCCCGGTGACGGGCACCGCCGCAGGCCTCCATGACCTGCCGGCAGGATGGTGCCTCGGAGAGGAAGGCAGGAAACCTGCCGCGTGACAGTGACTTCCGGAAGACCGGCTGGCCGGTCGCGGTGGCGCCGTGAAGCCGGAAGCTTCGCTTCGACATGTCGATGCCGATGATGGGTGTGTGTTCCATGGACGTTTCCTCCGTCGATCTTGCGCGCAGCTCATCTGGCGTTTTCCCTGGCGCAGGGCGACGCCGTCCGGAGGGGGCGTCCACTCGTATGACCAGCACAGGGGAATAGGAAGAGAAAGGGGTTGTACATTGTCGCGCGCGGCCTTTCCCGTGGAAAACTCCGCCGTTGCCGTGACGCTTCGACCTCTCCATTCTCCGGTCGGGATCGCCGTCGCCGGCTTCATGGCCTGACTGTCCGGCAACGGCGAAGCAGGGCATCAGCCCCGCAAGGCGGGTCGGACCGGGATCCGCCCGGATCATGAAAGCGGATCGGTGATGGAGCATGGCCTTGCCGCCTTCCCGCCAGTCTCCCGGGTCCTGGATGGATGCCCGGGTCAGAACCGGATCATCGCGGGAACAGGAGCAGGAGACATGACCGACCTGGTGGCCGGCACCCGCGTCAGCAAGGACAAACTCGACATCCACCCGGATGGAGAAGACGGAAGGCTCACGGGTGGCCGGGACGGCTATCGGGCCATTGCCGAATGGTTCGGAGGCAAGGATGTCGACCGGGTAATCCCCGGGGCTGCCGGGCGCCATCACCGGGCATTGCTGCAGTCGCTGCATGTGAAGGGCCTTGCGGCCTGCGTGGCCCATACCCGCCAGTCCCGGGACCTTGCCAGGGCCGGCTTCCGGCTGGCAGGAACCGACCGGGCAGGTGCCGGGGTGCTTGCCGCTTTCGGCGTTGCCCTTGCCGACCTGCCGCCCACGCAGCCGCGCCGGAGCCTCCTCGATGATCCCGGTGACATGCTGGTGGCACGGGAACATCCGGCCGGCCGGCGGGCACAAGACCGGCAAATCCTCTCCGGGCCCGGCGATCCGGTCTCAAGGTCAAGGCTTCCCCGCCTCGTTGCCTGGATCGACAAGGCCATCGCCACCCGTGACCGGGAGATCGGGAAGCTGATTGCCGGCGAGGCCGGCCATGCCGGGAGCTGACGGGTCCTGATGTCGATCCCCGGCATCGGCCCGGCCGTCGCGGCAGCGCTGATCTCGTGGATGGGTGGGCCTGGCAGTATCGGCGCTCATCGGCGTGGCGCCCTTTGCCGGCGACAGCGGCGGCATGAACGGCGCGCGGCACATCGGCGGCGGGCGGAAGAGGCCTCGCGATGTCCTCTTCATGGCGGCAATGACGAATGGCCCGGAGTCCCGACATGAAGGCGCTCAACGGCCGGCTCAGGGAGCGGGGAGGGCACCACGAGGTGGCCCTGGTCGCCGTCATGCGGAAGCCGGTCGTGACCCGATGCCCTGCTGCGCGATGGCCGCATGTGGCCTGCGCGGGCACCGGGTTGACCGCCGGCAGCGGCGCGGTGCCGGTGAAACAGGCACTGCCGCTACCTGCTGCGACGGCGCTGATCGGCGCGCCTGGCCGCACGGCCGGACCGTGGAGAATTGCTGCATGATCCGTGCATGGAATTTCCAGGGCCTGGGGAAATCTTCAAGAAAAACCCTTGCAGGCAGACATGGATGCTCCATCGCCGAAGGGCGGCACGAGCAGGTGAGGCAGATGACGGATGAATGCAGAGGGCGGTGCTTGCGGGCGCCATGCGGGCGCCGGCCCGCCCCATGCTGCCCGGCAGGGCGACCGGTCCCGGCGCCGCCCGGCAGTGGGCAGGCAGTTTCTCGAGGCAGTACTGTGGCGCATCCGCACCGGATCGCCATGGCGCGACCTTCCGGAGCATTTCGGCAAGGAGGCGCGTCTTCAGGCGGTTCCGCCGCCGGGCGCTTTCGGGCATTTTCGAGACCGTAGCGGGCGAGCCCCGGACGAGTTCGACCTCGAACACATCTTCGCCGGCGGCACCATCATCCAGGCGCACCAGAAGGCGTCCGGCGCAGAAGGGGGACCTCCAGGCAGGGTATCGGACGCTCCCGGGGTGGCCTGACCGGCAGGATCGTGGCGATCGTGGACGCCCTTGGCTGTCTGGTGCGCTTCGTGATCCTTCCCGGCCAGGCGCATGATCTGGTCGGGGTGCCGGCACTTCTCGAGGACCTCTCCTTCGGAGCCCTCATCGGCGACAAGGCATTCGATGCCGACTGGCTGATCGAGGAGATCGGGGACAGCGGAGCAATGGCGGTGATTCCCGCGAGGCGCCACCGGACAGTGCCCCGGCATCATGACCGGGAGATGTACAAGTGGCGGCACCGGATCGGGAATGTCTTCGCAAGGATCAGGGAGTTCCGGGCAGTGGCGACGCGCTGTGACAAGACCGACGCCAGCTTCGCGGCGGCGATTCATCTCGTCAGTGGCGTGATTGCGGCAACATGATTGTCGACAGGGCCTAGGTGGGTTTGTCCCGCATCTCGTGGTACAGTGCCGGCACGATGTAGCGCTTGAACTGATCATCCCAGACGAAATACTCCTTCTCGCGGACAGGCAGGGTGTCGATGTGGCACTTGGTCAGTATTGGCATATCGACTTGTCGGAATGCATTCGGAATTTTTCTCCACCAATCGAGAGAGTAATCCGGGGCTCTTGAGGCCGCAAGTCATACTCCATAATGCGGAATAACAAGGCTATTGCATACTTCAGAGGACTCCAGAAGAACTCCTGTCCACGAGCGATACACGATCTCATAACCTGAAAGCCGCGGGTTCAAGTCCAAGCCCGAAGCCATAACGAAACCCGTGAAAACATGGAAGTATTCGAGTGATTTCGTGCGCTGGGTATCGGCAATCTGGCAGACCGGCAAATACAATCATTCTTCATCTGCGAGGGCAGACCCTCTGGTCCCGATCAATCAGTCAGTTTTCGCCGAATCACGTCAAGCCCAACAGCCATAACCATGATGGTTCCGATCGCTATCTGTTGCCAGTTTGAATTCACGCCGATTACGACCAACCCGCTGGTTACCACTTGCAAAAGCAGGACCCCTACGACCCCGGCGGCAATAGTTCCGGACCCGCCGAACAGGCTAACGCCTCCGACAACAACCCCGGCAATCACCAGCAATTCCCAGCCGCTTCCGATCGATGTCGGTGCGCTCCTGCGCACCCTGAACGCGTCGTGGCAGATCGTTCGCACGGAGGCCGGGCTCAAGGACGTCCGCCTGCATGACTTGCGACACGGCTTCGCCTCGCGGGCGCTCGCGCTCGGGGAGAGCCTGCCGATGATCGGCAAACTGCTCGGTCACACGCAGGTGCAAACGACAGCGCGCTACGCGCATCTTGGGCGGAACTCGGTCAAGATCGCCGCCGTTCGGATATCCGACAGCCTCGAAGCCGACATGAACACGCCGCCGGACGTTGCTGCTGCCCCGTGATCTACGTTACTGCTTCGCATCGCAGACTCTCCACCGGGGCCACGGCCGGACGATGATCCGCAAACTCCTCCGTCACCGTCACCTTTAGACTACCGCCCGCTATGTCTGTCAATACTTACCCAAAATTGACCCGTCTTCCTCCTCCAAGATTGACCCGTCCTGTGTCGTCTTTCCTTCCCGGTAGCCTTTTCCCGACAGTCCGCCCGGCAGGCGGAGTTTTCGGGAGATGGTACGATGGAAAGGAGGCCGGATCACGGATTTCGGCGGTTGGCCGACGAGGTGAGGTGCAGGCCTCCTGCCCTGGTGGCACCGCTATCGGGCACCCGGCAGGACACGACCGATCGCTGCCGATGGCGGCGGCCGGGCCCGGTGATCAGCCCGGGCGGGTCGAAATGTTTCGACCACATCGCCGGGTGCGGCGGTGGCGGGGCAGCAGGCCCGGTCATTCATGGCCGCGGTTGCACCCCGATGCAGGCAATCAACCGGCTGGCCGGACGGCCATCGGTTCCGGGGACCGCCAAGCCGGCGGTGCCGGTGCGGGCGCGGGCAGTCGGGACGAGGTCCGGGCATGTCGGCCCGGCGAGCGCGGTCTCGACGACGCCCGGCCGGGCAAGCTCGAATCGGCCGGGATGCCGTGGGCGGATGCGCGGCCCGACGCCGAACAGGAGTGTGGAGCGACAATCCGGATGATGGCTGCACGTCAATCAGGATGACAGTCTGACGCCGCGACAAGGCGGATGTTTTCCGGATTCCCTGTCGAGTGCAAGTAAGCGATTAAAGCACGGCGTTGGTTCCCGACCTGATCGGTTGTTTTTTCGTTTGACTGCATAGTCGGCCCGTCCTATGGGTTTGCCGTCCGGGCGAATCACATCTGGGGCGGCAATGGCGGCATGGTATGGGTCCAAGGCGACGACGGGGCTTTGCCAGGCGATCATTTCGGCGATGCCCCCGCATGACGTGTACATCGAGCCGTTCCTTGGGGGCGGTGCCGTGATGAAGCGCAAGCCGTCTGCGATCCGCAACATCGGCATCGACCTCAACCGCCGTGCGATCGACGGCTTCGGATGCGACCACCCGGTCGAACTCCACCATGGCTGCGCCCTGAGCTTTCTCGGGAGGTTCCCGTTCCGGGGCCGCGAACTGGTCTACTGCGACCCGCCCTACGTGCAATCGACGCGCCGGTCGCGGCGGCGCTACCGCTTTGACTTCACGGACGGTGACCATGCCCGTCTCCTCGACCTGCTGAAGTCGCTGGATTGCCGGGTGATGATCTCCGGTTATCCGTCCCGGCTCTACGACGCGCACCTTGCCGACTGGCGCTCGCTTGAGCTGCAGGTCAGCAACCAGGCCTGCATCGTCACCGAGAAGCTGTGGTTCAACTTCGCGCCCGACCGGGTGCACTGGGCGTCCCTGGCCGGACGGGACTTCACCCACCGCCAGACCGTGAAGCGGAAGGCGGCGGGCTGGGGCCGCCGCTACCGGGCGATGCCCCGGGCCGAGCGTTTGGCGGTGCTTGCGGCGATCATGGCGGTCGAGGCCGGGGAATGAGTGCGTCGCCCGATGTCGGCGATGTCGAGGCGCTCGGGCGGGAGCTGTCCCGCCTGATCGGGGACGGCGCGCTGCCGCCGGAGGCCGGGGAATCGCTCCGGTCGCTGATCGGGCTGTCCCGGCGGCTGGCATCGGACAGGGCCGAACTGGCGGCGACGGTTGCGGCGCAGGAGGGGCAAATCGCCGAGCTTGTGGCGCAGATCGCCGCGCTCACGGCCCAGATCACCCAATTGCAGCGCGACCTGCACGGATCGCGTTCGGAACGGCGCAGGGACGGATCCGAAGGCGGGAACAGGGCCGACGGCAAGGACCGCCGCCGGGGCGGCAAACCCGGCCGGAGGAAGGATCGCGGCGACGCGGTCAACGGCACCGGGCTGCGCTTCGGCGCGGATGCCCCGGTGATCGACATCACGGTGACGCCGCCCGGGATCGAGGGGCTGGCGGAGGACGACTACGAGGTGATCTCGGAGCGCGTCCACTGCCGGCTGGCCACGCTCGACTGGCGGCACGTGGTCATCCGCTACCGCCACCTCAAGGTGAAGATCCGCGGGACCGGGATCCTCGCGAGCGCACCGGCCCGCGAGGGCGTCTTCAAGAGCAGCTGCGCCGACGTCTCCTTCATCGCCGGGATGCTGCTCGACAAGTTCCTGTGGCACCTGCCGCTGCACCGCCAGCACCGGATGCTGGCCGCCGCGGGCATCACCGTCAACCGGGGCTCGCTCAGCGAGTGGGCCAACCGGGCGATCGCACTCCTGAAGCCGATCCACGACGCGCAGTGGCGTTCGGTGCTGGAGAGCGCCGTCATCCAGATGGACGAGACGCCGATCCGGGCCGGGCGGAACCCGGGCAAGCCCGGAAGCATGAGGAAGGGCTTCTTCTGGCCGGTGCTCGGCGACCGGGGCGAGGTGGTGTTCCCGTTCTCGGATTCCCGGCGGCACGGGAATGTGCCGGACTTCCTCGGCGACTATGCCGGAACCCTGGTGAGCAACGGCTACGGCGCCTACAGGGCCCATGTCGAGGCACGCAAGGGTGCGGTGGCGCACCAGGGCTGCTGGGTGCACGCGCGCCGGAACTTCTGGGAGCGGAAGGACAGCCACCCGGACATGGCCGGGGAGGCGCTGGCGCTGATCGGTGCCATATACGGGATCGAGAGGGAGATCAACGGCCGGTCGCCGACCGTGCGGCTGGCGGCGCGGGGAACCCGGTCGCGTGCGGCGGTGGACGCGTTCTGGGACTGGTGCGAACGGACGCTGAAGGATCCGGTGCTGACGCCGCAGCATCCGATCCGCAGGGCGATCGATTACGCGGTCGGGCGCAGGGCCTCGCTGGAGACGTTCCTGGACGACCCGGACGTGCCCCCGGACACGAACCTGGTCGAGAACAAGCTGCGGCCCGTGAAGCTCGGCCAAAGGAATTGGCTGTTCGCGTGGACGGAGCTGGGAGGTGTCCACACGGGGATCATCAACGGCCTGCTCGCCACCTGCCGGATGCAGGATGTCGATCCCCGCGTCTGGCTGATCGACGTGCTGCTGCGCATCGACACCCACCCGGCCTCCCGGGTCGGCGAACTGACGCCGAGACTGTGGAAAACGCTGTTCGCCGACAGCCCGATGACGTCCGATGTCGCCGCCGCCACGGCCGGGAGGCTTCAGCCCGCCGCCAGGGGGACGGCGTAGCGCTTTCGGCGGCGGCGGACGGTGATGTCGATCCCGTCCAGAAGCGCCGAGAGTTCGGTCCGCGACAGCGACAGCGCCGCCCGTCCCGGAACCGACGGCGACGCAAACAGCCCCTGCTCGAGACGCTTGGCCCAGATGAAGAACCCGCCATGCTCGAAGCCAAGGACCTTGACCATGGTCCGGCGGCGGTTGACGAACACGTACCAACGCCCGTCGGCCGGGTTCTGACCGAGATGGGCGGAGACCAGCGCACACAGCCCGTCGAAGCTGCAGCGCATGTCCGCCGGTTCCGTCGACAGCCAGATGCCGCCCGCCGGCCAGCCGCCCGGCATCAGGACCGCCGCAGGCGGAGCACAACCCCGCCGCCGAGCTCAAGCTCAATGTCCCAGCCCGGTGCCGATGCCCGGGCAATCTCGACAAAGCCGCCGGACCCGGCGGATGCCGGCGGTCGCGTCAGGCCAAGCCGGCGACGCCAGGCCTGGAAGGTCTTCCTCGATATCCCCCTGGCCCGGCAGAAGGTGACCTGCGTGCCGTCCCAGCGCTCATAATCGGCCAACAGGGCACGCCACTCGGCCTCGTCGCGCATCACCGGGACCGGACCGGCATCGGCCGCCGCCAAAGCATCCTTCGTCATGACAGTCCTCCAAATCACTGAAAATCGATCGGAGGAGCCTCTCGCGCGAAGGCGGACCGGATCAAGACAAATGCAAAACGCCGTGCTTTAATCGCTTACGAGTGCAAGTGGTTTTTCCACTGATCCCGTTTGTCGCTGATTTCTCTCTTTCCCGGAACGAAGACGGCCCGCGGGACCGGAGGCGCCGCGGGCCGCATGTCCCGGGATGTTCCGGCTCGGCCGGTCGGCGTGTTCTTCTGCGTGGCCCGGCTCGCCGGCCGCCGGCGTTTGCGGGTCTCGAATGCGGCGCGCCGCCGGCAGCTCCCGACATTCATCCCGGGAATCACCGCCCGGTGCACCGGGCGGCCTGCCGCCGCCACCGCCATGGTCCGGTCCGGAAAGACCCGGTCCCGTTCCGGGAAGGGCCGGCCCGCGGTGATCGGCAGCGAGCGCCGCTCGTGGCGGGCCGGGATGAGCTCGAAGAGCGCCCGGTCCTTGCCGACATGGGCAGGATCGTCGAGGATCGGCAGGTGAACCCGGCCTGCCGGCGCCAGTGCCGCCTCCGGTGCCGGCTCCTTCCGTGCCGTCTGCAGCCGCTGCACCAGGTCGGTGGTCCGGCAGCAGGGCACCCGGTAGCCGGCCGGTCCGATCGCACCGGCAGGATGGCTCCTGCCGGTCCCCGGCGGGCCGAAGATCAGGCATGAGGCACCCCGGGCCGGCCGGCCCTCCCTGTCGGACCTGGCGGCAGGATCCTTCCACGGCTCCCGCATGACCGGCAGGCGCAGCCCGGCGGGCATCGGCTCCAGGCCGGCTCCACCTGCCTTGCCTGCGGCATCACCCTGCGGGCCGCTCATGACGCCGCGGCCATGACCGGGAGATCGCCATGGCCCGGGAGCGGTGCCCTGGCGACGCCGGCAGCGGGCATGGCGGCGGCATCCGGTGCAGACCGGACCCGGAGGCGACCCGCCTCCGGCAGCCTTCCTTCCTGCAGGCAGGCGCAGGTCCTGCCGCCGGCGCCGCCTCGCAATTCTCCTCACGGGCCGGCGCGGGAAGAGCCCGCCGCCACAGACCAGCCGCATGAGCGCCATCGGCCCGGTCTTCGGCGAGTGGATCACGTGGCGGTGATCGACCACATGCACCGCCTTCGCAGGCGAGCCCTTCCGCTTCCGGGGCAGGGCCGGCTGCCAGGCGCTGCCCGGACAGGGCTCCGGCCGGTCATCATGGATGCGCATGCCGGGACGGTGGCCGATGAGCAGCAAGGGCACGGTGTGGAACACCTTCTCGAGGATGAAGCCACTGGAGGAGGTGACGGTGACGCCGGCCTCCCCGTGATCGGTGGTACGCATGTCCGGCAGGGGTTCGAGCAGTGCCCGTTCGGTGTTGATCCGTTTGGCGCGACGGGCATTGCCGCGCCCGACCTCGATCCCCTGATCATCAGCGCATCATCGATCTCCTGCCCGGGATGGCCGTGCGCACCGTCGATGGCACCATTCTCACGGGCGATGCCGCGGTTGTCGCGTGAAGGTGCCGTCCGGCAATGCCTGCACGGGAGGCGACAGCGCCCGGTCATGTCCCCGGCATCCTCCCGGCCGGGATTGCGGAAGCCTGCAGGCAGGTAGCCTGCCCGGTGCTCCTGCGGGGCCCCGCCCGGCTGCCGGAGCGCCGCCTGCAGGCTGGCGGCCGGCGCCGTGAAGCTCTCGCCGCCTGGACCTGCCCGACATGGCGGAAGCCGGACCAGGGCAGCCGGAAGCGACAGGGCATGTGCCCGGGCTTCTGCCCGGCAGGGCGGCGCCGGGCCCGGTCATGCGGGTGAAGGCAGGCAGGGCCATCCGGCCCGGTCAGCGCCGCTGCCGGAAGATCACCTCCTTCCCGGGGCCGTGCTGCGCCTTCCGGTCGCCGACCCGCCGCTCCGGGGTGCGCCGGACATCCGGACCCTGCTCCGGATGGCGCCGCCGCAACTCCTCGAGGATGCCGACCGGGCGCAGGCCCGGCTCCGCCTCGGGCATCGCCGCCACCTCCTCGTCGAACATGCCGGCCAGCGGGTCCGGCCTGATGCGGGTGCCGGTGGCTGCGCGATGCCGGCCTTCGCCGACGCGGGCGGGCCGAACGGGTTCTGCCGTATTCCATGAACAGCCTCACCTGATGATCTGCAACATGGCGTCCGGGCATTCTGCTCACCTCGTCGGACCGGGTCTTGCAGAACAGTGTCCGAACGGCCGCGGACATCAGGTGAGGTGCCGGCAAGGGGGGAGAAATCCGCAGCGGCAGCCATGGGAGAAAAGGTCTTCATGCATGATCGTGTCTCCCTGTTTGTCCGGAAGACAGGGCCATGCCATGCCGGGCGAGGACGAAAGGATCATGTTGCGGTGGGAATGGCCCCTCTCGTGCCCGGAGTCCCGGCTTCCACGCTCCGCAGCAGGCGCCCATGCAGGTTCAGCGTGTCAGGAGAGGCCGTGACTGCGGGGCCATCCGGGGATGTCATGGTGCAGCCAAGATCCCGGAGCGCGTTCGGTCTCGTGCGGGCGGACAGGAGCGGACAGACGGCAGGAGCCCGAACCCGGCGGTGCACCTCGTCACCGGATATCCGGCCATCCGATCCGGGCGGCGTTCAAAACATGATGTTGCGGAGAATCCGGCGATGCCTCTGTTGACCCTGAACCTTCCGAGCCACCGCAACATGAAAACGACCACAACATTTCTCGCGCAAGGCCGCCGGCGGCTTCCGGTTCGGTAGCGGGGACGCCGGGGTGCCAGCCGGTGCGTTCCTGGCCGAGTCCGCCATCGATGCATTGTCGGCATGCGCTCCGGGTGCCGGCGGGCCGCCGGCGGCGATCCGGGCGTCGGTGGCCGGTACCTGCCGGCCCGGCATTCGTCATCTGCGGTCTCGACGAGGGCGAACCCGGCGGCGGCGGCGCCGATGCACTGATCGCAGCGGGCGGGCGGGTCAGCCGTGCCCGCCCGTCCGGAGCCAGGGACCGGAACGGGCAATTGCCCGGTCGCGGCTCCCGAGGCGGTGGCTGTCATTGCCGGTCTCGAGGATGCCGGGTGACGGGTCAGCCGGCCTGCGAGGGCGGTGGTCATCCCGGCGCCACCCCGACGCCGGACCATTCACCGAACTCCGGGTTGGCGGCGTCCATCACCGGCGTCCATTCATGGAGGCTCGACATGAGGTGAAACAGGAGATTGCCGCCATCCCGGGAGACCGGCAGACAGCCGGGCCCGCCTGCGACGACGTCGCGCCGGCGCAGGGCCTCGGCAAGGCGCCCCTCATCCGTCCCGGAACTCCCGCTCCAGAGGCCCGCCGGCTCGATGATGTCGAGGACGCGGTCGCGGGCACCGGCGCCGATGCAGGAGCGGGCAATGGCCACGGCAGGACGGGTCCTGCCGGTGCCGTCTCCACCCGCGGGAATCGCGCCCCGCCCGGCCCGGGTGAAGGACCCGTCGGCCATGCGGCGCACCATCTCCCCGGCCACCGGGCCGGCCGGGAAGTCGAACTCGCCTGCCTCCCCGGCATGCGGCAGCCTGGCGATCGTCATCCGGTACCTGATCGATCCTGCCTTCCTGTCGGCCGGTTCGCTCATCAGCACCATCGGTTCACTTCGCCTCATCGGCCTGCCTTCCGGCAAGCAGCCGGTCATGGCGTGCGGGATCGGCCGTCGGCGGCTCCCCGAGCTCCAGCCCCGCCGGTATCGAAACCTGCGGCGGCGGCCCCGGATCGCAGCGCCGTGCACCGGGGAGAATGCGCACCATCTCCTCCGCCATCGGCGCAGCCATCGAGGCGCTCGCGCACCCGTGCCGGCGGCGGCAGGTTCCGGGCCCGGAACGGGGTGCCGCCCACGGATTGCACCGGGTTTGCGCTCCGGTATGGGAATGGTGTGGCTGACGTCTAGACCGCCCGGCCCCGCCCGAACCCGCGGACGTGGCCGAAGGCGGTCTCGCCGCCGAGGCGGATCTCGACGTGATCGGCCGGGGCACGCAGCTCCACCGGCCTGCCGGCCGCTTGCGCCTCCACCGGGCAGCTGTTGCCCGCGAAGCGGACCAGGCAGGTCCTGAAGGCCGTGGTCCGGCGTGATGCATGGCCGCGGAACGGTTCCGTCCCCGGCACCAGGCAGCGCTCCTCCTCGCCGGCAGACACCTCGTGGACCTGCCGCTCGGGGAAGTCCGGATGCCGATGCTCGAGGGCATGCCTGCGGCACCGCTGCGCCATCTACCCGCCCGGACAATCCGGCGTTTCGCCTTCGAGGCGCGGCCTGAACAGCCTCTCGCGCATGGACCGGATCTGCCTCTCCACCCGACCCTTCTCATGGGCCGCCCTGCGGTTGCAGAATGTCGGATCGACCAGATGGTGTCCGCACATCTTCGCGAAGCGGGGATTGATCCTGCGCTCCCGGCCCCGAAGGACCCGCTCCACCGCCGTCATGTCGTCGTGGATTCCGATGCCGCAGGAGCCGGCAGATGATGCGAAGGCCCGGTCATGGGCACCCGCCACCATCTCCTGCCTCTCCCGGGGATGGCAGCGGATGAACGGCATGCGGCTCGACACGGGGTGATCGGCGCCACCTCAACCGTCACCGGCCGGCCGGCAATACGAAGGCACCCGTAATGCTGCCGTCCTGGCTGCCCACCTGCGGGCATGCCGCCGCACCGCCTCGCAACCCTCATTGCAGAGCCGGCGCCAGGATCGCCGTGAGCGTCAGTTTGTTGCGCTTGTTGCGCTCCTTGTTGGCCACCAGCTCGACCTCGAGGGCGTGCGTGCAGCCGTCCGGCTTCGGCCGGGGCTGCCTGCCCGACCGGTCATGGCGTGCGCCGCCCTCCCGCTGCGCAACACCCTGCGAACCGTGCCCCGGGAGATGCCGGGCTCCCGGGCTGCCCCGCCGATCGACCTTCCTTCTCCGGGATGTCTCCTGCGGATCCCTGCAATGGTCCCCACTGCCGGCATCCCCTGATTCTCCCGCAGGCCGTGAAACGGTCGCGTGAATGAACGATCTGCTTCCGGGAAGACGGGTCATTCCTGGACGCCGATTCCCGCAAGAGCGGGTCACGATTGCACGCCGCTCGACAAACTAAGCCAACAAGCCACCGAATAGATGAGCGTCAAAGCGAGTAAACCAGTCAACGTACTTCGGTGGCGATGTCTATTGGAACTGAGGAGTAACAAGCATGGACGAAATAGAATTCAATGGAAACAAGATCGAGCGACGTGACGATGGGAGCGTAAGTGTTACAACACCCGAAGGGACAGTTCTAGTAATGGATAGGGAGGGCAACATTCAAGCCAGCATAAAGACGACAAATAGTGTGGGAATTGAAAATATATTCGATGTAAAGTCCCAAACGATTATGCGCGAGAGTGAACTCACTGTTCACAAAATCGAGCTCCATGATGGTGGCCTTGTAAAGTTGTCATATACCAACCAAGGAAAAGTTACGGAATTTTCCTGCACCAATATTGGTCAAACAATAACTAAAGAAGGTGCGATTATGATTCGCAGCTCCGCCGCTGCATAAAATACATGACATGACAACGCGAGGGACAAGCTAGAGCAATGTTCGATCAGACATGGCCATATCCTCCAGCGGCGAAAGCTTGCGACGTGCTCCACACTCCGGCAGCTATCCGGTCCCTCCGAAACCTACTCCGTCAGCATTCCATTCAGTGTAAACACTCCCTCACTTTGCGCGTCAATCCAAGCACAGCAGCTGCCTCACTTCGTCTCGTTGTTCTGCGGAGGCCACCCTCTCATAGGGCTCGTCTTCTCGGAGCGGGCTGGATCATCGTTCTGACGAATCTGGTCCAAATTCAGAAACTCAAGAGGGCGATCGTCTCTGTAGATGACCATGCTGATAAAGCTTGACGGAACGTCCCATACCCTTTCGGCAACCCGCTCATATAGCTTTGATTTCGCTTCGTCGAGCGTGTCCGCCTTTACCCTATAGCCTTTACTGCGCAGCCTCATTCGCGGAATACGCGGTTCCGTCCTGAACCAATACGTTCGTCTTCGTGCCGACCACCGCTGCTCTGCGATTCTTCGATTGCGGCTTGAGAGAACCGTTTTCAAACTGTCGACGACGAGCCCGAGCTGACCAGAAATCGCCTCAGCCATACTTACTATCCAACCCGCACCATTCAGCAATATCGCGTCCATGACACCCCGATTGAATCTCTCACGAACTGCGCCCACTCTTCGCTTGTGTCTGGCATCATGGTCGCGCATTGAATCTAGGGATTGGCATTCAGCAGTAAACGTCACGGTATCTTCTTTTCGCTTGTAACTAACTATCCTGCCTCGATTGAGGCAGACTCGCCTTTCCACCTCACCGTTCGTGTCCAAGGCGCAAATCATCCACCGCATCACTCGATTTCTGTAGTACTCTTCGGCAAGGATCTCTTGAACTTGCTTGCTCATTGGGAGCGACGCGGACATCCTTCCGCGTTCGTTGGTGTGCGAAGATAAAACGCTCCAGTTGCTCGACGCATTCTGCCTCAAGACATCGCCAAGTCCCTCCCAGTCGTACTCTTCCCACCCAATTGAACCGTGACCGGAGTGAACCCGCATAGGAAAGAACTCGAAGTCGAAATGTACGAACAGACATGCTCCGCGCCCGTCCCATGCATCAATTTCCCCGCCAGAAGTGCTTTGCATCGATGCACTCCACAAGTGCCTAGCGCCGGAGACCGGAATTTCGCACTTCAGATTCACCCGCTGCGTCGCTCCGGAACCGCTTGTCTAGTCGTATCCGTAACGCGGCATCCCTCGACTCGTAGATCTTCCGCGAACGGTGGACCTCGCTTGCCTCCGCCATGCACCGCATCCGCAGCGTCGCTACCCGGGGATGGATCACTGCCTCGCTCCGGAGGTGCTCCGGGCATTCGCACTCCTGGACCTCATTCACGACTGCTGCCTGGTCGCCGCCGCAGCCAGCCCGGATGAGGTAATCTCGAAGAAGGGCCCTCTCGAGAGTTTCGAACTTGAATACTGACCTTTGCTACTCGAACTGGGCGTCGGAGGACGCCTCGGTGAGAGTTCGCAGCTTCGTGCGAGCCGTCCCGAACGTCCGGCGCTCGTAGCGCGAGTCGGCTGGCACTGGGCAATCGCTCGCCACAATCGGTTGTTTCCCAAGAGCGGGACTCCGTCCCTGTTCTCCTTTCTCACCGCGCTATCGAATCCTTTCTGCATTCGGAGGCAGCCATTCCAACCATTTCGTGGTTACAGCATGACAGCATCCTGCGACGCTGCTTTGGTGTACAACTTCACTAGGGCTAAACGCAATGGTCCTTGAACAGGCCTACGATGATGCGGCCGTGTTCAGGCAGCGGCCAGTCCGCTGACGGGGGTTCGTACAGAAAGTAAATCCGATCAATATGCGGCTGTAACTTGACGTGCCACCAGAACACCTTGTTTTCTTTCCGATGTCGCCGAGTACGGTCCCGCCGGGAAGGTGGGTTTTTCTTCGTTTGCCCATTCTCGTCCGATGTTGCTGTACCGACTTGAGTCGATAAGACGCTCTGCAACTGGCGTGGGTCTCCTGCGCGAAGCTTGTGAAAACACGATGCCCCGTGATCGTTAAGGCCACCCAGATAGCGCACAAGTTCGCCTCGGACCGCATTATACGGGCGATCGAAGTCCCCTAAACCACGCCAGACATTGTCCGCCCACTCCAATGCCGGAAATGCAGACGGTGCAAGAGATTCGAACATCGCCTCGTTTGCGTTCTCCAAGTCTATAACAGACCGAAAGAAATCCAGGTGCTGGAGTTCCTCGGTTACAAAAGCAATCTCCTTAGGCATGCCACCAACGACTACCGGCATCTTGCCACTGGGTACACCGCCAAGTGGCAACGGTAGAACCGCCACCTGATGTAGTGCCGAGCAACAGGCGTGCGCCCATGCGACGCCCGGTGTGAATTGCATCCCTCCGCAGAATCTTGCGTCGTATTCGCTTAGCCCCGAATCGTCGAACTCAATAATCCGATCTAGGGCCAAAGAGAGCCGTTCCGTCAGGTCATGATCGAATTTTAGAGGACAGTTACGCTCAAACAACACAGAGTATAGCTGCACGCCGTCCCCGAGGTCCGTCTCGTAGTAGTCTTGGTGCCTGGCGACGTCTTCATTCCGCTCACGAACTACATCAAGCCGTTCCAGCAACTGATGCACCGCGTTCGACAACGCCTCGGAGTCTGTTTCGGCCGCCCCCGCCCACGACCATTCGTCAAGCACGAACCGGGTGGTCACGGCTCGCGTCGCCGCGTGGAAGCCAGAATTGCGAGGTCGACTTGTGCTTGATCGAAGAATCCGGCGGGCCAGGCGGAGAGCTTACCGGTTCGACTGAGTTCAATCGATTCAAGGATCGGCCCTTCATCGTCTTCAGCCCGGAAAAAATGAACAACCGTCTGATCCGGCGAAAGCGCGGCCTTGCGGTCCGCGACCGCCACCCTAATACCGTTCAAGACGTGATCGCTGTGCGTCTCAATGAATATCTGTACGCCATCCGCCGCAACCTGTGCCAAGAACCCGCCGATCCTTGATTGCCCAGCCGGATGCAAATGTGCCTCGGGATTTTCTACGAGGAGCAACCCACCACTTTCTGCGCGAAGCGCCGCAACGACTATTGGCAACGCATACGAGATGCCGAATCCGGCGTTCGGTGCGCGCGTCCACTCGGTTCGAAGGCCAGGTGTCTTGAAACGCAGGCGGGTAACCGACGTGTTGGGAAACCACTCTGCATCAATCTGGGTCGGACGGACGATCTTCGCCATCCAGCTCTCGGTCTGGTGCAGCAGGCTGGTCAGCTGGGTTTCAGTGGAGGAGCCCTCGACTCGGCCGCCACTAACCCGCGACCGACCAAATGACGCTAGTACTTGCGCCACAAACTCGCCGCGAGAACCGACGTCAAGTTCCGCGACATCCGCAGCACTGGCACCCAGGACATCGCGCGGACCCAGACGTTCCGCACACAAATAGCAGAACTGCGGAGCAGGGCCAGCTAGTGCCTTTGGATAATCCTTAGGTCTGTCAACTACAATTGCGTTAAGCGTTCGGGCATCATCGCTGCCCTTCGCCCGAAACGACCAGCGTCGGCTCCTGCCCTCCGAGTCGAGCACTTGAACCGCAGCCAAGTCCTCGCTGGCTTCACGATGAATCACGTCCTCGGCACCGCCCAATTCCAGGGTGTCCACACCATTCAGCTCGACATGGCTTCGGTCGGGCTGTCGGGCCATCTGCCGAGCCAGCAAGAGCGAGTGAAGAACCGAGGTCTTGCCGGCGCCATTGGCACCCGTCAAGACCGTGAGAACTTCTCCCCTCAAGGCCAAATCACGAAAGCGCTTGAAGTTCTCGAGACGGACTTCGGCAATCATCGAAACACCTCCTCGACCAATTCGCGAACCTCGCCTAATCGAGTTCGGACATTGCGAATACTTCCTGTGCTGCTGCTAATAGAATGGAGGAACTCTGGGTCGTTGGTCATCATTTCACGCGCGCGAGTCTGTAAGTCCTCCGCTGCATCCCGGATCGCAGCCTCGTCGTAATCGGCCAATACCGTCCCCCAGCTTTCGAACAATGCGCGGTTGATGGGACTCTTGCGCATCGCTTCCCGCGGCCATTTGCGGAAGGCGTTCTCGCCAAATACCGCATAGCCGTTGGTCATACCGCGAACAAATTCACGTCTGAGATTGTCAAGATCCTCGCCGGTCGGCTCGTCCAGCCGGTTTGTCACAAAGCCCAGAAACTCGTCGAAACTACCATGCTGTTCATAGTCATCCGCATTAAACAGACGGAAAGCAACGAACCGGAGCGCCACTTCTCGGTCTGCCATCCGCGGATGGTTCATCAATGCTCCTCCCGTAGCCGTGACGAAACTCTCGTCACTCACCAACTGCTTTAGGAATTTTCGCGATCGAGTCTTGCTCATACAGTGGCGAATCTCCTGGGCACTCAGCGGAGTTCCTCCGGTGTTGATTCGGCGGAAGATATCGAACTTCACCCGGTACGGAGTCTGGGGATCGATTACGTGGGCGACAAACTGAGCACTGTTGAGGCGACGACGGAACAGCGTCGCCAAATTGTCAAAGCCTTGACCTTCCAGGTCGTGGAGATAGGTCACCTCACCTAGCCTCACCGCCGGGTCGGTCACATATCGGTAAATCGTTGTCAGCCGCTGGACCCCATCGACAACCTGAAGTCGACCCGTATCGTCCTCGTTGAAATAGAACGATGGAAGCGGAATCCCCAATAAGAGGGACTCTATCAATCCCGATCGTTGCCGAGCCTTCCACACGTACTGCCGCTGAAAATCCGGGGCAAGGTCAATGTCTCCCTCGCCAATCATGTCCACTACTTGCCGCAGCGAATAGTGCTTGGTGTGAATACGAATCTTCTCCGGGTCCCAGGGCTCCGGGTCCTCGGGCTCCGGGGCATCGTCGGTTTCAAGCTCGACGCCCGTCGCCTGGCTCTCGAAGTACTCCTCGCGGACTTCGCCTTCGGGCTGTGATGGGTTTTCGGTCGTGGGCATGGATTGGCTCTGTCAGGTGGCTGTCTACAGTTCAATGCGGAAAGGCGATGAGACCACTTTCGGTCTAGCCCGGATGCGTACCGGCGGCTCCATGCTCAAGCGCAACTCACGACCCCACCCTCTCCAGCAGACTACAGTAACCCGGTTACCGATGGCGTGTCGAACAGGCTCACTATCCTTCAAGATCCGCACTATACAACACCCTGCCTACCGCGTCCGATCAACCGCAACAATACCGAACGAGGCCGGTAGATCCTGCCGTACATCCTCTCTGGACTCATCCCGCCAATCTACACCACTTCCGCGCCGTCGTTAGCCGGAACGCCGAACTATGCGCTGAGCGCGAGCCTCACCAGGCACGGGTAACCGCATCGCTGCAGGATCGGCGAGAGAGCCTGACTATCAGTTCAGCGCCTCCTTCAGCGCCTTCCCGGCCTTGAACGACACTCCCGACGACGGGCCGATGGCGATACGCTCGCCGGTGCGCGGGTTGCGACCCTCTCGCGCTGGCCGCTCGGTCCGCATGAACCTGCCGAAGCCCGCGATGGTGACGTCGTCGTCGCGTGCCAGTGCCTCAGCGATCGACGCGAAGACCGCCCCGACCGCGGCTTCCGCCGACTGCTTAGTAGGCTCCGCCTCGCCGGCGACGCGCTCGACGATGTCCCGCTTCTTCATCTCCTCAACTCCCCTGTTTCGCATGCCGTGGCCAGCGGGACACGCGCCCTCACCGCCGCTGAAACCCTTGCCCGCTCCCTAATCGTACCTGCCGGCAGGGTCAATTGCGCAGCCGTCCCCGATCCGCTCCGCGCGGCCGCGAGCTTGCATTCCCGCCGTGAGCCGGGCGCTGGTGACGGGCTACCGCCGCAACGAGTTCCTGACCCTGCGGCGGAAGCACATCGACAGCGGCGATGCGCGATCGCCGCCTCCTCTCCGCAGCCCAGCCCTGGCCACTTCAATGCACCGTAGCCTGCCGAGTCCCGACCAGGTTCGGGTCGAACTGCACGAAGCGGTCGAACAGCGGCGTCTTGCGCCACTCGCCGTGGCCCCTCCGCGTCGTATCTTCGCCCCGGCATTCGACCAGGCCGAACCAGCGCACCGGCTCGCCGCCTGCGGCACCTCCGTGCCCGGCGAGCTCCCGGTCCGGATGGACCGGGGAGCGTCACCCTGTTGTCCGAAGTGCAGGAGGCGGCTGAAACCGGTGCCAGGGGAAGGAAATCTGCGGCCTGACAATCGACAATTCCATGATCCGGGGCAATTCTGCCGATTATCGGCGTTCTGGCCGGCGAATTCGTGGTCGGCGCTCGCCAAATGGGGGGTTTTCTGGCAGACACCAGTTATTGCAAACTTCCCCGCCGTGGGGATAAGGCAACGCGGTTGCACGACCGAGGAGTCCGGAATGGAGAATTTGACACTTGAAGCCGCCATCAATGGTGCCTGGGAGGTCCGGAACACCGTAACGCCGCGGACGAAGGGTCCGGTCCGCGAGGCCATCGAGACGGTGCTGGACGGGCTTGACCGCGGGACGATCAGGGTTGCCGAGCCGGTCGGCGGCGAATGGGTCGTGAACCAGTGGGCCAAGAAGGCGGTCCTGCTCGGCTTCCTGTTGCGGGACATGGAGGCGCAGTCGGGTGGACCGCAGGGAACATCCTGGTGGGACAAGGTCGATTCCAAGTTCCGCGGCTGGGGTGCTGCCGAATGGAAGCAGGCGGGATTTCGGGCGGTGCCGAACTGCATCGTCAGGCACTCCGCCTATATTGCTCCCGGCGTTGTCCTCATGCCGTCATTCGTCAATCTCGGCGCCCATGTCGGCGAGGGCACCATGGTCGATACCTGGGCGACGGTCGGCTCCTGTGCGCAGGTCGGCCGGAATGTCCACCTGTCCGGCGGTGCCGGGATCGGCGGGGTGCTGGAGCCCATGCAGGCCGGGCCCACCATCATCGAGGATGACTGTTTCATCGGTGCCCGTTCGGAAGTGGTCGAGGGCGTCATCGTCCGGCAAGGCGCGGTACTCGGCATGGGTGTCTATATCGGCCAGTCGACAAAGATCTTCGACCGGGCCACCGGCGAGACCCATTACGGCGAGGTTCCGCCCTATTCGGTCGTGGTCGCCGGTTCGCTCCCATCCTCGAATGGCGTCAATCTCTATTGCGCCGTTATCGTCAAGCGGGTTGATGCCCGGACCCGCAGCAAGGTTGGCATCAACGAATTGCTGCGTGACTGACCGGCCGGGATTGACAGGCAGCTTGCCATGCATGGCAGTGGTTCGGCCATGAAGCCGGTGATCGATCCGGTCGAACTGACCGCGGCGCTGGTCAGGTGCCGGTCGGTCACGCCCGAGGAAGGCGGCGCCATCACCCTTCTCCAGGATCTGCTGTCGGCGAACGGGTTTGACTGCACGCGCATCGAGCGCGGCGGGATTTCCAATCTCTTCGCCCGGTGGGGCAATTCCGGCCGGACATTCGGCTTCAATGGCCATACCGATGTCGTTCCACCCGGCAATCCGGATGACTGGACGTTCGATCCTTTCGGGGCGGTGATCGACGATGGCCTGCTGTGGGGGCGCGGCGCGGCCGATATGAAATCCGCGGTCGCCGCGTTCACGGTGGCGGCGATCGAGTTCTCGCGACAATTCCCCGGCCGCGGCTCGATCGTGCTGACGATTACCGGCGACGAGGAAAAGGACGCCCGTGACGGCACGGCGGCAATCCTCGACTGGATGGACGGGAATGACCAGCGGATGGATGTCTGCCTGGTCGGCGAGCCGACGAGCCGGGGCGAGTTCGGCAACGCCATGAAGATCGGCCGCCGCGGCTCGTTCCTGGCGGCCATCCGTCTCGACGGGGTCCAGGGACACTCGGCCTACCCGGAGCTTGCAAGGAACCCGGTTGCGGCCATGGCCAGGCTGATCGATCGAATCGCGTCGGCCAGCATCGACAGCGGAACTGACGAGTTCGACCCTTCCTGCGTGTCGGTGGTCACCATCGAGACCGGCAACCCGGCCAGCAACGTGATCCCGGCAAGCTGCGAATCGACGGTCAATATCCGCTTCAATGACGCCCATGACCGCGGGTCGCTGATGGCCTGGCTGCAATCCGAGGCAGTAGCGGTGGAGCAGGAATTCGGCGTCCGGGCCTCGATCAGCCCGACCCTTACCGGCGATTGCTTCGTGACCCGGCCCGGACCATTGACCGACCTGGTGGCGGGGGCCGTCGAGGCACAAACCGGCCGCCGACCGGAATTGTCCACCTCCGGCGGCACCTCCGATGCCCGGTTCATCCGCAGCCACTGCCCGGTGGTCGAGTTCGGACTGGTCGGTGACACCATCCACCAGGTCGACGAACGGGTCAGCCTCGACGAGATCGTTGCCCTGAAGGAGGTCTATTTCGGGATCCTTGATGGCTATCTCGACTGACGCCGCCGTCAAACCCTGGCTTGTCATCTTCGTGAAGGAACCCCGGCCGGGCCGGGTCAAGTCGCGCCTTGCCCGCGATCTCGGAACGGTCGGAGCTGCATCCTGGTACCGGCATCACTGCCGCCGGCTTCTGCGCCAGGTCGGGCATGACCGGCGCTGGACCACGGTGCTGGCAGTCACTCCGGACCGGGAGGGGCTGGAGAGCCGGTTCTGGCCAGCGGAGATCATGAAACTGCCGCAGGGAGGGGGCGATCTGGGTGCCCGGATGGCAGGGTTCATGCGGAGACTGCCCCCTGGTCCGGCGGCCATCATCGGCTCCGATATCCCCGGGATCAGGCCGTCCCACATCATCCGGGCATTTCGGCTTCTTCGCCGGCACGACGTGGTATTCGGCCCGTCACCGGATGGCGGCTACTGGCTGGTCGGCATGCGTCGGCGGCGAAAGGTCTCCACCCGCGCATTCCGCAATGTGCGCTGGTCAGGTGAACATGCGCTGGCAGATTCCCGCAACTCGCTGCCTGGCCATGCGATCGGGCATTGCGACACGCTGCAAGATGTCGACACCGTCGATGATCTGCGCCCGGCGACCGATGCTACACCGCCTGACGGCAGCTTTCCTCGATATAGATCTCCCGCAGCCTGGCCGCAATCGGCCCCGGACGGCCCGACCCGATCGGCTGGCCATTGATCGAGACCACCGGCAGCACGTAGTTCGATGCCGAGGTGATGAAGGCCTCGCTGGCCGCCGCCGCCTCGTCGGGGGTGAAAGACCGTTCCTCGACCCGCATCTGGGCTTCCTCGGCGAAGCGCAGCACTGCGGCCCTGGTGATTCCATGGAGAATGTCATTTGAGAGTTGACGGGTGACGATGACTCCCTCGGCGGTGACGATGAAGGCGTTGTTGGACGTCCCTTCCGTCACCTCGCCATCCTCGACCAGCCAGGCATCATCGGCTCCGGCCCTGGTCGCCTCCATCTTGGCCATTGACGGGTAGAGCAGCTGCACGGTCTTGATGTCCCGACGGTGCCACCGGAGGTCATCGGCCGTGATCACGGCGATACCCCTGGCCGGGTCCTTCGGCTTCAGCTGTTCCCTGGTCTGGGTGAACAGCACGATGGTCGGGCTGACCTCGTCCCCGGGATAGGCAAAATTCCGGTCGGCGGCGCCGCGGGAAATCTGCAGGTAGACAATCCCCTCGACAACATTGTTGATGTCCACCAGCTTCCGGTGAATCGCGAGCATCTGGTCGCGATTGACCTCGAAGCCGATCTCCAATATGCCGAGCGACCGCTCAAGCCGGGTCATGTGACCGGGAAAATCCAGCAATCTGCCATCATGCACCGAGGTCACCTCGTAGACGGCATCGGCAAACAGGAATCCCCGATCGAAAATGGAAACCCGGGCTTCCTCCTCGGCCACGTATTCGCCATTCAAGTAGACTGTCCGGCCCATCCGCCAACCTCCTTCCGAAACCCGGACAACTGCCCCGTCATCCCCACAAATCCGGCTCCGGAGGATGGATGACATGTCCGTCATACCGGAGCGGCGGATCATGGTCATCGGCCAGAAACACCGGCCCGTCAAGGTCCACCAGATCCGCCCCCTGGGCCAGCAGGACTGCCGGCGCCATGGCCAGCGACGAGCCGATCATGCATCCGACCATGACCCGGTACCCCCTCTCCCGCGCTTCCTTCCGCAATGCAAGCGCCTCGGTCAGGCCGCCGGTCTTGTCGAGCTTGATATTCACCACCGTGTAGCCATCTGCCAGCCGGTCCAGCGACTCGCGGTCATGACAGCTTTCATCGGCGCAAATCCCCACCGGCCCCGAATAGCCCGAAAGTGCCGCGTCACTGCCGGACGGAAAGGGCTGTTCAACCATTTCGACATCGAGTTCGGGCAGGCTCTGCATGATCCGCCCGAATTCATCCCGGTCCCAGCCTTCATTGGCATCGACGATGAGCCTGGCATCGCCGGCGCCTTCCCGAACCGCCCGCAACCGTTCCAAATCCTCGCCCCCGCTGCCCAGCTTGACCTTGAGCAGCGGCCACCCTCCGTGGCTGGCGGCATCCGCCTTCATCTCCTCGCTGCTGGCCAGCGACACCGTGTAGGCGGTCTCCAGCTTCCCCGGGGCTTCCAGGCCGGCCAGCCTCCACACCGGCATCCCCGTCAGCTTGGCCTCGAGATCCCACAGCGCGCAATCGACCGCGTTCCTGGCTGCACCCGGCGGCAGCATTTCCTGCAACCGGTCACGGTCAAGTGCCGACGGCAACCCGTCAATGGCCGCGGCAACCGAGTCCACGCTCTCCCCGTATCTTGCATAGGGCACACATTCGCCATGCCCTTCGGCACCGTCCTGGCGGATGGTGACGGCAATCACCCTGGCCTCGGTCCGCGACCCCCTCGAAATGGAAAAGGACCGCCGCAGCTTCAGTCGTCGCTCGGAAACCGAAATCTGCATCTGTCACCTGCCAGGAACGGGATGCGACGGTTTGCGGAGTTCCCGTCCTTGCCGGGGACAGGCCATCTCGGCCACCCATGAGCATTCCGCCATCCTGCGGTATCTGCTTCCGGCGATCATCCCTGCCCGGCCGCCGGGCTCAGCCGGAGATCTCGAGCAGCGCCTCGGCCAGCCGGCCGACGCCGAACCTGACCGGATCGGTGGTCGGCAGCCCAAGCTCCCGCTCCACCGATTTGATGTAATCGGCCGCATCGTCCTCCCCCATCGCCGAGCTGTTGATCGAGACACCGATCACCCGGCAGTCCGGATTGACGATCCGCGCCATCGACAGCGCCAACTCGCGGAGCTGGCCGAGTGACGGCATCGGGTAACCCGGCAGCCCCCGCATATGCGGCCTGGACGGCTCATGCGACAGGATCAGCGCGTCGGGCTGACCGCCATGGATGAGAGCCAGCGTCACCCCCGAATACGAGGCATGGAACAGCGAGCCCTGCCCCTCGATCAAATCCCAGTGATCATCGTCATTGGCGGGCGACAGATATTCGATGGCGCCGGACATGAAATCTGCAACCACCGCATCAAGCGGTACACCGCTGCCTTCGATCAGGATCCCGGTCTGGCCGGTTGCCCTGAATGTTGCCTTGCTGCCGCGCCGCGCCATCTCGCGTTGCAGGGCGAGCGACACATACATCTTTCCGACCGACACATCGGTTCCCACCGCCAGGCAGCGCCGGCCCGGCCGCCGCTTGCCATTGGCGATCGGATATTCCTCTCCGACCTTGCGGACATCGTGCAGCGACCCGCCGTGACGAGCAGCGGCCTCGACCAGCCTTGGCTGGTCTGCCAGGAAATTGTGCAGACCACTTGCCAGGTCGAGCCCGGCCTCGAGCGCCCGAACCAGCACGTCGATCCAGGCATCGGCGATGACGCCGCCGCGGTTGGCAACGCCAACGACCAGCGTTCCGGCACCTCGCTCCACCGCCTGTTCCACGGACAGATCGGCAATGCCCATATCGGCATTGCATCCGGCCAGCCTCAGCTGGCCCACAACATCATCCGGACGCCAGTCGCGGATTCCCTGGGCAACCTTGGCCGCCAGCCTGTCTGGTGCATCACCCAGGAACAACAGATACGGTTTTCGAATCATCGGGGTCGTTCCGTTACGGATTTCGAGCCCGACCGCCTATACCAATCCAGGCGCGTTTTGAATGAATTTGTTGCCTGGGCGGGGGCGGATGACACAGATACTCCCGACACCGGCCGCCGGGGCCAAACGCCCGTCAACATCGATCGGGACACCGCGGCGCCGGGGGATCATGCACGCCGCCAATTGGTCGGCGGCGGGCGCAGACCACCTTGCAATTGCCCATGGACTGCCCAGCGGTTCAGGACCACCTCGTGCCGACCGCAGGCGCGATGCGGTTGTCCATCAGGTAGAACTGGCCAGCCACCTGCATTGCCAGCCTCGCATCCTCGATGGCGTCGTGCACCCTCCCCTGTCGTTTCTTCAAACCCATTACCTTGGCAACGTTGTCGAGGTTGCTTCCCTTTCGAATGCCGTGGTTGAATTCCTGGAACCGGCGCATCGTGCAATGGCTCTTGTTCCGGTGAAGCGTCATGACGCCGGCCCGCTTGAATTCGGCATTGAGAAAATTCCTGTCGAATGACACGTTGTGAGCGATCACGGGAAGGTCACCGATGATATCCCGCATTTCCTGGGCGATGTCCTGGAACGTGCTCTTGCCTGCCACGTCCCTGTCGGTGATTCCGTGGATCCGGGTCGCCTGGCTGGGGATCGGGCGTTGCGGGTTGATCACGGCACCCCAGGTCATGCCATCCAGCCTGTCCGTGTTTTCCCTGAGGCCGCCAAAATTCGTGCGGATCAGGGCAGCTGAAACAATCCGGTCGGCTACCGGATCAAGCCCCGTTGTTTCGACATCGACCACGACCGCTTCGTCAAATCCGGTGAGCATTGTTCCCCCGTCGCAACCATGAAACGCTGCACGATGACAGCTTCGGGAGGCACATATGGCATTTCGCGAGGGCAGGACAGGCTTCATGTCAGCCCCGGAAGGACGATCCGGTCTTGAGGAAATCCGGCACTCAGCCCGACGCAGGCAGCACCCTGTGTCCATCCCTGTTGAAGCGCAGGCGTGCAGCCCGATTGGCCACCACCTGATGCCGAAAGACTGAAAGGCCCAAGGGCCGCCCAGGACGCACGGACACGCTCTCTCATTTCGTGATAGTTGAAAGCGAATGTCGGGGCAGACCACTGGATGGACGAGATGAGCCGGAATCGCCGTGTTGCGAAGAACCTCCTGGCGCAGCCACTGGATCTGCCCTGCGGTGCCCGGCTGAAGAACCGGCTCGTCAAGTCTGCAATGTCGGACTCCCTCGGTGACGGTACCGGCAACCCCACCGGGGCGCAAATGCGTCTGTATGAACGATGGGCAGAAGGGGGTGCAGCGCTATCCCTGATCGGCGAGGTGCAGACAGGCCCGCATTACCCTGAGAAACCGGGCAATCTCGTGCTGGTGCCGGACGGGAATTTGTCGGCAATGCGGGCACTGGCCGAGAGCGGATCGGCGAACGGCGCGCAGATCTGGCCACAACTTGGTCACGCGGGAGCCCTGGCGCACGGCCCGATCAGCAATGCCAAAGGCCCGTCGCCACTTGATGTTGAAGGGCTGCAATGTGATGGCCTGTCGCCCGGGGAAATCAGTGATTTACCCCCAACCTATGCGCGGGCGGCGAGGTTGGCCCGGAGTGCAGGTTTCGGCGGCATCCAGATTCACGCCGGGCACGGTTTCCTGCTCAGCCAGTTTCTGTCGCCGCTGTTCAATCGACGGGCCGACGCCTATGGCGGTGTGGTCGCGGGACGCTTTCGTGTAATCGGTGAGGTGATCGATGCTGTTCGGCAGGCTGTCGGGGCATATTTTCCAATCGGCATAAAGATCAACTCGACCGACAAGCTCGAAGGAGGCCTCACGGCAGACGATGCGCTGGAGGTCGTGCGATTGCTCGGCGACACATCTGTGGACCTGATCGATATCAGCGGTGGCACGTATTTCCCCGGTGCTGCATCGAGTTCCGATGGCACGTCATCATCCGGACCCTACTTCATCGACTTCGCCAGGCGGGCGAAAGAAGTGACATCCATTCCAGTCATGTTGACCGGTGGGTTCGAGGCCCGGGACCAGGCCGTGGAAGCCTTGCAAGACGGGTCCTCCGATGCCATCAGCCTTGCCCGTGCAATGGTGCTGAACCCGTCGCTCGCCAATACCTGGTTGAGCGATGCTGGCGGCGATCCTGAATTTCCGAGGTTTGAATCGCCGCCGCGCGGAGGTGTCACCGCGTGGTACTCGATGCGCCTGACGGCCCTTGGCGAGGACAGCGAGGATGCGTTCGCGCTGGACCCGCAGGCCGCCCTGAAGGCGTATGAGAAACGCGATGCGCGGCGCTGCCTCCTGTGGCTCGAGAGGTTCTTGCGCCCGCCGGCGCCGCATTGAATGTAGCATCGGAACGCATGGTGCCTGCCTGGCAACCGGCTGGAGACATGCAACATGTTCCGATTGGCCGGTTTTGTTGCGGAAGCCTGAAGAAGCCATGCCGGGCTGCGGCATGGCGCGAGTCACCGCATCATGACATTCCGGGATGTCGTCGGGAGGAGTCACCCATCCCGCTGCCCCGCAGCAGGGGACAGCCGCGACTTCGGGAACAGGCTCTCGGGGAAAGGCCGGTGAATCATCCTGCAGGCCAACACTTGCCGTCATCCGGCCCGGCAATCTCCAGCCGCCAGCCTATGCAGCCATTCGCTCGGCCGCGCCCAAATCGACCGATACCAGCTGGCTGACCCCCTTTTCCTGCATGGTGACACCGAACAGCCGGTCCATATGCGACATGGTGATGACGTGATGGGTCACGATCAGGAACCTGGTGTCGGTCTGCCGGGCGATCTCCCTGACCATCTTGCAGAATTTCAGCACGTTCTTGTCATCCAGCGGTGCATCGACCTCGTCCAGCACGCAGACCGGCGCCGGGCTGGCGAGGAAAAACGCGAATATGAGCGCCAGAGCGGTGAGTGTCTGCTCTCCTCCCGACAACAGCGAAATGTTCGAAAACCGCTTGCCGGGCGGGCGACACAGGATTTCGAGCCCGGTATCGAGCGGGTCCTCGCCCTCCACCAGCTCCAGCTTTGCGTAACCGCCGCCGAACAGGTGCTGGAAGATCCGTTCGAAGTTCCGGTTGACCTCTTCGAATGCCTGCAACAGCCTGCTGCGGCCCTCGCTGTTCAGGTTGGAGATTGTCCGCCGCAGATCGGCCACTGCCTGTTCCAGGTCCTGGCGCTCATCCTCGATCAGCGTCTTTTGCTCCTGCAATTCGGCAATGTCCTGTTCGGCCCGCAAATTGACCGCACCAAGCGCTTCACGGCTTCGGTGGAGCCTTGCCACCTCCGCTTCCTGCGACTCGATTTCCGGCAGTGTCTCGAGGTCGATATCGAAGGCGGCGGCGATGTCGGCCGGGCGACAATCCAGCTTCTCCCTGATATGCTCGACCGCGGCCTGCAGCCTGGCCCGCGCATTCTCGGCCTCCGCGTCGGCTCTTCCCTTTGCCTCGAGCGACTGTGATGCCTGCTTGTGCAATTCCCTCGATTGGCCGTCAACCTGGCGAACATCCGACTCCAGCCTGGCCAACCGGTCATCGGCATCCTTTCGCCGGCGGTCGGCGGCCTCGATCTCGCCAGCGAGTTCCTGCTGCCTGACCTGCAATTGCCCGGGGACGGCCACTGCCTCCTGCAATTCCTCCTCGTGACGTTGCCGGCGACCCTCGAGTGCTGCCATGCGTTGCCCGGCTTCTTCCTGGCGGCGGTGCCAGTCCTCGATTTCCTGCGGAAGCCCGGCCAGCCGCCGGGTTCGCAGCGCATGTTCACGCTCCAGTTCCAGCTTGCGCGACCGCGCCTCCAGCATGTCGTTCCGGGCATCCAGTACCAGCTTCCTGGCGGCATCGGCTTCCGCCTGCGCCTTTCCGACATCATCGAGGTCGACGAGTTCGGCCCGCGCCTGCCTGGCACCCTCTTCCGCCGCCCGGATTTCCTCGCTGATCCGGACCCTTGCCTGCCTGAGAGAATCCAGTGTCAACTCGGCGATGTTGGAATCGGCTTCGGCCACCGACAATTCACGGTTGGCGGAGGCGAGCGCCTGTTCCGCCGCCCGGCGGGCGGTCCGCGCCAAATCATCGGCCTCGGACAGGCGATCATGCGCACCCTTGAGGCGGTTGAATTCGGCTTCGGCCATCACCACATCCCCGGTCGCGCCCTCAAGGACCGTCCGGATCTCATCGAGGCGATTGCGTTGGCGGAGGCGGACCGCCACCGAGGCCGGTTTCCCGGTCGCCACCTGGACGAAGCCGTCCCACCGGCACAGATCGCCCTCCCTCGACACCACCCGTTGCCCCGGTTGCAGCAACGGCTGGATGCGGTCGAACTCGCCGGACTCGGCCAGCCCGATCTGGCACATCCTTCGCCTGAGCAGGTCCGGTGCGGTTACGGATTCAAGGAGTGCTGCCACCCCATCCGGCAACGGGTTTTCCGCCGGGTACGGCTCGAGGGACTTCCATCCCGAATCCGGGTCGCCATTCAGCACCGGCTCGAACAGGTCGTCACCGAGCGCTGCCCCCAGCGCTGCTTCGAAGCCCGGCTTCACCGAAACCTGGTCAAGGATCCGTGCCGAGCTTGACGGATCATCAGCCAGCAACCGGGACAGTTCATCCTGCTCCGAGTTGAGCGCCGCCAGCCGGCTCTTCGATTCCGACAGCAATTGACGGGCCCGGGACAGGTCGGCCTGCGCCGATTGTCGCGCCTGCTCCGATTCGGCCAGCGTCGTTTCGGCGTTTTCGGCATCGCGCTCGGCCTTCGACCTGGATCCACCGGCGGTCTTGACCATGATGGTCGATTCGGCCAGCCGGGCCTCGCCTTCCTCGACTGCCGATTGCGCCTTCTGTTCGCGCTGCTTCCAGGAATTCAGCACATCTTCGGCCCTGGCGCTGGCCTGTTCCGCCAACTGCCGTTGCGAGACGAGTTCCGCCAGGTTGCGATTCGCCGCATCCAGCCGGCCTTCAAGCACCGTCAGGGATTTCTCCGCCCTGGCCAGCTGGTGGCCAAGCTCCTCCTGTCTGCCGGCAAAATTCCCGGCCTCGGCGGTGAGCCTGGTCAACAGGGATTTCCGCTCGCCGATGGCATCCCCGGTTTCCGCCGCCAGCGCCTGCTCGCGCCTGGCATCCTCGCCGGTCTGCTGCAACTGTGCCCTGATTCCGTCCAGGACACGGCATGCATTGGCCCGCTTTTCGTCCAGGAGTTCCGTCTCGGCCCGCAACCGCTCGACCGCGGCGTTGGCCGCCGCCGCATCCTTGCGGATCGATGGCAAGCCATCCTCCAGCCCGGCCTTCTTCCGGTCGGCGGCGCTGGCCTGCCGGAACAGTTCCGCCGAATCGGCGGCAATCTGCCGGGAGACCTTCTCGGAATAGGACAATTCCTCGCTGGCCCGCTTCCAGACCAGGTAGTGGAGAAGCGATTCGGCCCGCCGCAGTTGCTCGCCGAGTTTCCGGTAGCGGATTGCCTGCCGGGCCTGGCGGGTGACGGTATCGATATGCCCCTTGAGCTGTTCGATGATGTCATTGATCCGGTGCAGGTTCTGATCAGTGGCGTTCAGCTTCAGCTCGGCCTCGTGACGCCGCTGGAACAATCCTCCGATTCCGGCTGCATCCTCCAGTATTCCGGAACGGGCGCTCGGCCGGGAATTGATCAGCTCGTTGATCTGGCCCTGCCGGACCAGCGCCCATGACCGGGAGCCGCTCGATGAATCGGCAAACAGCAGCTGGACATCCCGCCAGCGCGCCTCCTTGCCATTGACCATGAACTTCGAACCGCCGTCGCGCTCCACCCGGCGCGCCACCGTGAATTCCGGCTCATTGCTGATCTCGGAACGAGCGTTCCGGTCGGAATTGTCGATTTCGAGTTCAACTTCGGCAAAGCTGGCAGCGGGCCGGGTCGCGGCACCGGAGAAGATGACATCTTCCATCGAACCGCTGCGCATGACCGTCGGGCGGTTCTCGCCCATGACCCAGCCGAAAGCCTCGGCCAAATTGGACTTTCCACATCCATTTGGACCGACAACGCCGCTGAGCCCCTTGCGGACCGGGAGTTCCACGGGATCTGCAAATCCCTTGAACCCCCTCATTTTGATTTTCTTGAACCGCAATGTTACTGCTCGACAGATCCGCCCGTGCTAAACTGCCTGCAAACACGAACGAGACTCCCCATTACACCTTATCTTGCATGAATGAAAGCAAAAACTTGCAAAATGTTGAATGGGCAAGCACATATTGTAGCAAACGCGCACTACACCCATTATTCCATCCGGAATTGCGAAGGCCGGGGGGATGGCGGAGATCCGCTCCACGCACCGGTGCCAACTTCGCCACCTGCACCATCCTCATTCGCATTTTGCCAGCGCCAGCACCAGGTCGCTGGCTGAATTGAGTTCGACGACATCGGCCTCGCCATCGGTATCCCGGTCACGGTCGATGGCGGCCTTCATGCTGACCGTCCATTGGTCGGGATCCCCGGAATTGGCGGCCAGGGCCTGGACGCCGACCAACGGCGAGCCGTCCGGGCTGGCAAAGGATGCCGGCACCACGTAGATCGCCGGGTTGCCGGCTGACGAATCACATTCCGGCTTGGGAATGGTCGTCGCCGAATCAAGAGACACCAGCTGTGCCGCGTGGATGCCGGTGGCCAGGTTCTGGCCGCCGATCGACTCGGCAAGAAATGTCGACGCCGTGACATCGCCGGTCACCTGCATGTCCGAGCCGGCATTCACGTCGCCGGCGATTGCGACATCACCGGACAACCGAACCTGCGGACAATCCAGCAGCAATGTGCCACTCGACAGGGCGGCTGGCCGGTCGCTGTCACATGAAATTCCGGCCATGCCGGTGATGGCGGCAAAGACATCCGGGTTGCCATCGGCATCCGAATCAACCGGCGGGGCAAATTCGAGATCGTGAAGATTCCTGATCGCCGCCATGCCGGATAACGGGGCAAACCGGATGTCGGCATACATCCGGTTGTCACCGCTGCATTCGCCGAGCTGCTGCCCTTCCGCCTCCGGGCAGCGCTCAAGCGGATTGCCGCCGGCAACCCCGCCATCCGTCCGGTCGGTGGCGTGGTCCAGCCAACCAAGCCCCGGCAGGGCAACCAGCGACACCAAATGGCCAGGGGACGGGTAGCCGGCAAGGCCCGAATAGGCCGAGATATCCATCACCCAGCTGCCATGGGCACCGCGGGCGGTATCAGCGCCGGAGACGGTGCCGGCAACCGGCAACCCGGAGGCGATGACCGCCGGGTTGCCACCCTGTGCAGGAATCGGGTTTCCGCCGGTGGTGACCAGGATCGCCTCCAGCGCCATCTCGCCGTTTGCCTCGGAACCATCCACCAGCTCGGGATCGACCGCGTCATCGTCGTCGGCATCGATCCCGGACACGGTCAGCGTTGCTGCCGGGCCGTCCGGCGCCATCCGGTCCACGCCCCTGATCATCAGCTGGTAGGACTGGCCGTAGCTGTTGGTGCCGCTGCCACCGGGGTTGAAGGATGCAGGCAGGTATCCGTCATCACTGACCCGCTTCATGTCGATCGCCATGACCGCCAGGTTTCCGGCCAAGCCGGCCAGTTCCTGCCGCAGGCGGTCATGCTCCCCGGTGACAAATGACTGCGCAACTTCGGTCATGATCCGCAGGTTTCGGCCGAGCAGGATATTCCGCTGCCGGTCTGCCTCTTCCGACAGGATGACATTGGCCAACGCCATGGTCGAGCCAAACAGGGCAAGCGCAAGCGCTGCCTCCAGCAAGGTGACGCCGCGCTCGCCGCCGCCGGTCAATTCGACCCACCAACGGAGGCAAGAATGATCTCGGCCCCCAGGGCCGCGAACAGGACCGGCGCAAACACGCCGACAAGCGCGACCGGCCTGCCACCCGCCAATGGCAACGAGCGGGCGGCCTCGGCCAGCCCCTGCTGCCGCCCGGCCAGAACGGCAAGCATCGCCACGGCGCCGATCGATGCGTAGCAGAGGATGGACATCACTCCGAATCCGAAGAGGATGGCCGGAAGGCAGAACATGGCGGCGTCTGCTGGAGGAACGGCGCGCATCCCGGTCACATCCTGCAGGTGCCAGACCAGCTGCATGGCCGGGTAGAGCAGCAATCCGGCCGCCATGCCCGCCGCCTGCACGGGCCATTCGGGCCCGTGGCCGAGCGGTGAGACCACCCCGGCGGCGGCGCAGATCGGGATCATCAGCTCCCGGGGCGCCCAGGCGGTGTCGAGGTCGACCATGCCGGCGATGATCAGCATGCTCAGGAGGAAGATCGATTCCGGCCGGGCCATCACCGCATCCACATCCTGGTCGATGGCCAGGACATGCAGGCCGGCAGCCAGCAGGCTGGCGGCCACGGCAGCGAGTGCCATGGATGGCTCGCCACCACCGGGCTCGACCCGCCGCAATCCCCGGACTGCCGCAATCGCCGCCACCGGAGCCGTGAACAGGAGCCAGAACACCGCTACCGGATCCAGCTTCCCACCACCAATGTCCCGGCTGGGATCGCACTGGCAGGAACGGGAACCGGAGTCACACCGACCACGCAGCCGCCATCGCCAGCGAGTGCAAACCTGCCGCCGAAGTGGCCGAGACCCGGAATCGCCTCGTCGGCCAGCCGGTCCAGGAGCGGCAACATTGCATCGAGACCGCCAGCCGGCGCGTCATTGGTGGCGGACCAGGTCAGCAGCACCGTCCTGTCGCCATCGACCACCAGTTCGCTCCGCCAGTCGTCGATATTCCTGAATGGCCATCTCTCCGGTTGAGAAAGCCTCCCGGCAACGAGACCACCATCGCTGGCGGCAACAATGGCCGAGGCGTGCGCCATCATCATGTTCCACCTCCAGCTTTCCGCAAATCCCGAATGGCCTCCTGGTCCCGAACCGGAGGCAAGCTGGATGGCAAGGAGGCTCGAGCCAACCAGCGCCGGGATCATCGCCATCACTTCCGGTCTCCGGCCAGATCCTGGCTGCACGACGTCCATTCGGCGGCTCTCTCCATCAGCTTGAAGCCGACTGGGCGGCGTTTCCTGGCCGCTATCCGGCGTTGCAACGTGCGCGGGTTGTCAAGATCAAGGTAGTCCTCGGTCAGCGAGCGGGACAGCTGGAACACCGCGGGTCGCCGCAAGGCCTGGCCAGCCTGCTGTTCGGCCCGGTAATGTGCGGACGGTCCGGCCGCTTCAGCCGATGTCGTGAAATTGCCGGCCGAATTCAGCGCATACCACAGATCGCGATCGTCATGCTTGACCCAGACCAGGGAAGCCGTGGAAATCACGCCTCGATCCTCGCGGGCAGCCTGCAACATGCCGATGATCGCGGTCTTCTGCCAACCGTGCCGGGTCGCCACCTCGAGGAGCCCCTTGCCGGGCTGGCCATTCAGGATCCGGTCGATTCTCGCTGCCAGCCGGGGATGATCCGGCAGGGTCTCTTCCAGCCTGCGTCCTTGCCGGGCCGCGCGCTCGGCCAGGGCAGCCAGGGTGGACAGCAACCGGGCCATCTCCCGCCGCCGGAAATCATGGCCGAGGGCGATTGCCGCCACCAGCGCCCGATGGACCGGCCTGAGCCCGTCAAACCCGGTCCAGGGCCTGCCGAGCTGCTCCTCGAGCACCTCGCAGATCGCGTCGCTGGTCAGGTGCCCCCATTCCCGGTCGTTGCCGGGCATCCTTTCCTCGGGCAGCGCGACAGGCGGCGCGCCGGTGGCCAGGCCCTGCGCCCGCAACCAGGTCTCCGGTTGCAATGCCATTTCGAGATCCGGCGGCACCAGGGGAGGCATGGCCGGCTTCAGGAGATGGCCCGTATCAGGGGCTGGTTGCGACATTGCCTGGTCTCGCTGCCGGGCCGCCTCGGCAACAGCCTGGTCCGGGTTCACTCTCAGATGCGGGAGATCGAAGTGACGGACGATTCCCAGATGCGGCCAATGTGCCGACTGCGCCTCGATCAGGCTTTCAAGATCATGGGTGGACCTGAACAGCAGGTCCGGTCGCTTGCGCCTTCGCCGGAGTGCAAACCAGGTGAATACCGGGCCATGGATGAGAATCGCCGCCCTGCCGGCAACGAGCTGGATTGCCGTCCACTCCTCCCGGCTGACCGGCTCCGGCCATCGGGATCGCAGGAATTCCTCGACGGTGATCGACGGGCGGACAAGATGCTGGCCAAGAAGGGGAAGGTCGGCGAGGTAGGCATGACTCGATCCGGCCCGGGCCACGGGCCAGACATGCAGCCACGCCGCCAGCGTTGTCAGCCGGCGAAAATCCTCGGCAAGGAAGGAAATGGCTGACAGCACGCACGCCGCCATGATGACGGCCAGCACAAGCAGCAGGAATGGATCCTCGCTCCGGTGACTGCCCTGTTCTGCCAATTGCCTGCCTCATGGCCACGATCCGGAGACGGATCTCGTGAATCTGCAACCCCTGATCTACCCGGCTCACGTGACACATCGATAACGGGCAATGGGCAACCCGGCCTTGAAACAGGCAGTTTCCTGTTGAAAGTTGCGGGATTGCAGGCTCGCCATGCATGGCGATATAGCGGCTGTCTGAATTCCCGGAACATGGGCGGGGCGGTCGACAGCCTGGTTCGGACCGGGCCCGCGGGACGATGGCAGGCAGATGTCCGGAACAACAGCAGCTTCGAAGTCATCCCTGGTCACGCCGGTGCTGATTGGCGGCTGCCTGATCATCCTGACCAGTTTCGCTATCCGCTCCAGCTTCGGCGTGTTCCAGATACCGATCGCCGAGGAGCTCGGCTGGATGCGGGTCGAGTTCTCGCTGGCCATCGCCATCCAGAACCTTGCCTGGGGGATAGGCCAGCCGATTTTCGGCGCCATTGCCGAGAAGATCGGCGACCGGATTGCCATCATTCTCGGGGTTGTCCTCTACGCTGCTGGCCTGGTCCTGTCCGGTTTCGCAACGACGCCGCTGGCCCACCAGCTTCTCGAATTCATGATCGGCATGGGTGTTGCCGGCACCGGCTTCGGCGTCATCCTTGCCATTGTCGGGCGCGCCAGCTCCGACCAGAACCGGTCGCTGGCGCTGGGTATCGCCACCGCCGCCGGCTCCGCCGGCCAGGTCGTCGGGGCGCCGGTCGCCGACTGGATGCTGGGCTTCATGTCATGGCAGTCGGTGTTCCTGGCCTTCGCCGTGGTCATTCTCGGAACCCTCGCCGCGCTGCCGATGATCCGGTCGCCGGAGGCAGCTCCCCGCGACGAGCTGGAAGAGAGCATGAGGAAGATCCTGCTCGGTGCATTCAGGGATCCCTCCTACACCCTGATCTTCGTCGGCTTCTTCTCCTGTGGCTACCAGCTGTCATTCATCACCGCCCATTTTCCGGCGCTGATTACCGAGATGTGCGGCGCCATCGATCCGTCGGGCACCCTGGCCCGGCTGGGAATCGCCTCCACGTCAACGCTCGGTGCAGTATCGATATCGATCATCGGCCTGACCAATATTGCCGGCACCATCCTTGCCGGATGGCTCGGCAAAACCTACTCGCGGAAATACCTCCTGTCGGCGATCTATGCCGGCCGGACCATCGCTGCCGCCCTGTTCTTCATCTTCCCCATCACACCGGAATCGGTGCTGCTGTTCTCGGCGGTCATGGGAGCGCTGTGGCTGGCCACCATCCCGCTGACCAGCGGCCTGATCGCCTACATCTACGGGCTGCGCTACATGGGCACGCTCTACGGAATCATCTTTCTTTCCCATCAGCTCGGCGGATTTGCCGGCGTGTGGCTGGGCGGCCTTCTCCATGACGCCCATGGAACCTACGATCTCGTATGGTGGATCGGGGTCGGGGTCGGCGCATTCTCGGCCCTGGTCCACCTGCCGATCAACGAACGGCCGGTTGATTCCAGGGTCATGGCCTGACCGAACGGAAGTGGAGAGGCGCCGGCCGGCGCCATGATCCATCTCCCGGTCGAGCAGGTGGAAGTGCCTATCACCAACCCCGCCAGGACGGTCGCCGACTGCTTCAAATACCGTAGCCGGGTCGGTCTTGATGTCGCCATTGAGGCACTCGGAGACTGTCTCCGTAGCCGCCGCGCCACGGTCGATGACATTTGGCATTTCGCCGCCATCGACCGCGTACAGAACGTGATGCGGCCCTATATCGAGGCCACGGTATGACCCCGAAACCTCCGCGCAACAATGTCGGCGCCTCGGTCCAAGCGCGACTTGCCCGGCGCGCCGACGAATGCAAGGAAAACGTCCAGCTTGCGTTCACACGCTTTGCCATCGAGCGGTTTCTCTACCGGCTGAGTCTGTCGCCCCACAGCAGGGAAAGTCCTTGACCCCGGCGTGGCGGTCTGCCCCTCCGGCCCGAGATCGCTGTCCAGGGGGAAGAAGCCCGCGCCACAGCCCCGGCAGCGGCAATATGTGCGGACAACCTCCACCGGTCCCGGACGCGAGGCAAAGACCTTGCCGGTCTTCCGGTGCCGCTCCATCGGCTTGCCGCATTGCGGGCAGTCGGATGCCGGAAGCGCGGCATCAATCTTCTCGAGCAGCGACGCGCAGATGGTGCTGCTGCCGCCCCGCGACACGTCGCGGATGGCGATGTCGATGCCGGCCAGCACGCCCTCCAGTTCCGGAACCGGCTCGGCAAGACGCGACCGCGCCGTGTCCTCGAAGGTGGTCGGAAGGCATCGGCTCCGAACCTCGCCGCTGTCAAGCCGGTACTCGGTGGAGGTGCCGCCGGACCCGCACATGACCCCGTGCCTCCCCGGGCCCTTGCCGGCCAGTTCCTTCAGGGCTGCCACCACCTCCGGGCCGGGACCCGGCTGCATGTCATCGTTGCACATGCCTCGATACTCCTGTTCTCGATTTCCGGTCTCACGGCGCCGACCGGTTGGTCCGGTCATTGTCGACCGCGCCGGGAGGCGGTCACGAAGAGCATCGAAGCGGCAAATCTTCAACCCCCGGGCGCTTCGCCGCCCCCGGAACGGAGAATGGATCATGTCGACCCAAGGAATTGGCGTGCATCCCAGGACGCGCCACAGGGCGCATTGCCTCAACGGGTCTGGTACAGTTCGGGGGATTTCAGCAGGGTGTCTTCAGGCCGAGGTCACGCAGATGACCTGGTTGACGTGATCGTCGGACGTGATCTGGCTCGCCAGGAAACCGGCCAGGTCGGAGCGGGAAATCGTCTTCGTCGGTGTCGAGTTCGACGCGGAGACCTTGCCGGAGCCCTCCTTGTTGGTCAGGACCGCCGCCCGCACCGCCGTCCAGTCCAGGTGGTCGGCGGCGAATATTTGCTCCTCCCGCGCATGCTCGGCGAGGATGGTCTTCAGCATGGTCGAAAACAGCAGCTTCGAATACCAGGGGATGCGCGGCCAACTGTCGCCAACCCCGGCGGCGGAGATGAAGACAATGCGCCGGACGCCATGCTCCTTCATCGCCGCACTGATGTTCTGCGCACCGACACTGAGCGTGGTGCGATCCTTGGTGCTGACCGGCCCGAGACAGACCAGCACCGCATCCTGGCCGGCCACGGCCATGCCGACGGCGTCGCCATCCAGCACGTTTCCCCGGATCCTGTTCACATTGTCATCGGCAAGCTTCCGTTCAACCGAACGTCCGAAGACGGTGACGTCATGGCCCGACTCGAGCGCATTCCGACTGGCAATTTCCCCGGTCTTGCCGGTCGCGCCAAAGACAACAATCTTCATTCGTGGCTCCAATTCTGCATATCATCACGGCATCTGCCGTAATATGGGGCTGGCTCCCGCCCAATCAAGCCCGAGGGTCCAGGGTCTTCGGCCCGGGCTCGCCGCTGTCCAGGCTGGCGGGAGGCCAGGCCAGGCCAACTCGGCACCACGCACTGATGAACAGAACCGGATGGCTGCAGGGCGCGGCAGGGTCGGAATTTTCCGGCTGCGATCAGGAATTGTCGGCAGCCATGTATCCGCGCAGCATGATGAACTGCGATACAAAGAACAGCATGGTCAAGCCGGGAACACCGAACGACTTGAACGTGACCCAGAAATCCGTGGACATCATCCGCCAGACCACCTCGTTGGCGACAGCCAGGGCCAGGCAGAAGGCAACCGCTCGCCGGGTCATGATCATCCACCCTTCCTCCCGCATATTCAGCTCGCCGCCCATTGCATATTCAAGGAAGGACCGGCCGCGCAGCAGCCCGAAGCCCAGAATGGCGCCGAAGAGAAGGTAGATGATGGTCGGCTTGATCTTGAAGAACCGTTCGTCATTGAACCAGACGGTCAGACCGCCGAACACGACCACCAGAACCGCCGTGACCACCTGCATTTTCGACAACTCGCCGGTAAGCTTCCAGGAAATCGCCGAGGAGATGAGCAGGAGCGGTATGAACATCGCCGACATCACCACGAAACCGGCATACTCGGTGCTGCCAATGATGAAGGTCTGATCCCTGATCACCATGTAGCCGCCGAAGAACAGGATCAACGGGCCGAATTCGAGGGCAGATTTGAGCCCGGGATGAATGCTCCGTTTCCCGTCCTGCATGATGTTCCACTCCGCACTCTCTGCCACCGGGCTGCCAGCAGGGTGCAATATAGGTGGCGGCCGGCAATTACCAGATTCTTCGTGCGGCATGTGGGAGCAAACGCCACTGACGCATGTTCCGGGCGACGGCGCAATGCCACGATGCCGCCCTCTCCAGGTCATCACTGATGACCGCCACCATGGGGATGGAACTCCTGCATTGTGAACATTGCCCATCACGTCAGAAGTCCGGTCGTGGCAGAGGCTTGCAGAGTCTCGCGGGATGCACGGAGTCCTGCCGCCTGGAGGGAAGCCTTCTCCACCAGCGCCGGAATACCCGTGCCAGACAGCGGGGGCTTGCGGCGGTTCGACAATTGCCAGGCACCATTCCCGCAGCCACCGCCCTTCCGTTCGGGGTCAGCGCAGCATGTCTTCGTCGCAGGCCGCCGCCCCGCATCCTTGTCGGAATTGCATCGGCGACCTCCAGGGGCCCGTCATTCAAGGTTGCCGGCTGCGGCCAGGCGCCCGGGTCACTACCCGGCCGGCCGATGCCGGCTCCACTTGTCCAGGATATAGCGGGCGGTCATCAGGTCGAGATGGGCACCGCCGCCATTCTTGAACAGGGTGATCTCGTCATCGGAATGCCTGGTGAAGCTGCCAGCGGGGAGATCATAGAAATCGGCAACGATGTCATCAGTGGTGATGACCTTGCGGGCAATCGGCAGGGCAAGTTCGCCGATGTGATCAATGGTGGTGTCGCGGGAATCCACGAATATCCGCGACCGCCGCAGCGCCGTGTCATCTGCCTCGCGCAAGTCCGGCCGGTAGGCTCCAATCAGGTCAAGATGGGTGCCCGGTGCAAGCCAGTCCCCGCATATGACCGGCACCGGTGACATGGTTGCACAGGCGACAATATCAGCCTCGGCAACCGCATCAGCCAGGTCGGCGGCCACTTCGACGGCATATTGGCCAGCCAGTTCCGACACCAGGCGATCGGCATTCGAGCGGGTCCGGTTCCAGATCCGGAATTCGGCCGCCGGAAACATCGCCGAATAGGCGTCCAGCAGCGACCGGGCAACGGTCCCGGCACCGACAATGAGTATCCGGCGGGAATCGGACCTGGCCAGCAACCCGGCGGCCAGGATCGAATCTGCAGCAGTTTTCCACTTGGTGACCAGGTGAAAATCGATCAGCGCCTCGATCATGCCGGTCCGGTCGGCAAAGAGAACCATTGCTCCGTTGATGGATGGAAGTCCCTCCCCGACATTTCCCGGAAAGAGGGTCGCAGTCTTGACGGCAACTCCGATCCCGTCAATGACTGCCGCCCGGGACAGGATGGTATCCTCCCCTCTTGACAGAAATTGATCGGCGATCTGTGCCCGCGGCCTCCGGTGGCCGGCCTGCAAGGCGGCGGCCAACTCCTTCCAGTCGAGAAGCCGGTCGGCCTCCGGATATTCGATGAATTGCACCATTGGTCATTCGCCCCGTCTTGCCGCCGATGCAGGGCGGCGCTGACTGCCGGCGGCCGGTCCTGCAATTTCCTGTTGTCCAATCTTCCCCGGCGTGGTGATGGTGCCGGCGAAGCGCTGCCGCGCCTGCCGCAGCTCGGCCTCGCTGGCCGTGCCCTCGGCGATGGCGCCGTAGCGGGCCAGCAGGTATTGCAATGTGGTGGCGCCGATGCCGGCCTCGATGCCCAGCACCCGCGCCGCCGCCGAGGATGGAGCCAGGCCGAACACCCGCTCTGCACCTGCCAGCCGGACAATCTCGTTCAGCATCCTTGTCTTGCCGGTGCCGGCAAAGCCCTGCACGCCGATCACGCGATCCCCGGAGAGCAGGATGTGGCTGGCCGCCGCCCGCTGGCCATCGGTGAGCGATGCGGCTTCGAGATGCGCATCCACCTGCGCCGGCTCCACGAGCGGGCCTGCCTGCCCGCGACCCTCGCGCATCAGCGAGATCACCTCCTTCTCGGCCCTGAGCGTGCGCCGGGTGGTATAGTCACCGGATTTCGTCCGCACCAGGTGGCCGTCGCCCTCCAGCCGGGTGATTGCCGCCTCCAGTTCGGTATGTGCATGGCGGCCGGGATCGCGGCCAAGGGCGGTGGCCAGCAGCTCCTGCGGGCGAAAGACCGATTGCCGTTCCTCGAGATGGTCCATGGCCTGAAAGGCCGCCTCGAGGGCAGAGAGGCGCGGCGGGGCCCGTTTTGCCTTCCGCGCCGCCTTGCCCCGCCGCACCGCCGCCGGGTCGCGTGAAAGACCGAGGGCCTTTGCCACCCGCCGCCACATCCCGGCCAGCATCCCGATCCCGGGCTCGTCCTTGCTGCCGCGGGTGGCCAGGGCGGCACGCTGGGCAGCTCTTGGCGAGTAGTCCAACCCCTCTTCTGCCATGTAGCGGAGAATGTCCTGGCGGCGGCTCGAGAAGGCATCCAGATGTGCCTGCGAATAGCCGGCCAGCTCGAAGCCCGGCAACCCGCCGATCGTTGTTGGTGTCAGTCGGTAGCCGGCCTCGCCCAGTATCCGGGCCAGGGTGTTCCTGTACCAAGCGCCGATCAGCCTCCGGTTCCTGATCAGGAGCGTCGGCTCGACGCTGCGCCAGGCGCCGGACTGGCTCAGGGTCATGTTGGCCAGCACCACGTGGGTGTGCAGCTGCGGATCGTTGTTGCGGCTGGCCACATGGCGGAAGGTGGTGGCGATCATGCCGTCGGCGGCCTCGCGCGGGCGTTTGCCGGTGGTCGGGTCGTAGCCGCGGGTCTGGAGGAATTCGGCCTCGATCCAGTCGAGCGTCTCCCGGACTGCCCGGTCATGGGCGCGCATGACGCGCCGCTCGCCATGCAGGAGTGCCTCCAGTGAGACCGATTTCGGGGCCGAGAAGATGAGATCCCAGCCCGGGCGGTGCTGGTGCTCGTCGGCGAGCACCCGCCCGAGGCGGATATCGGTGCCCGGGACAAGGCCGCAGAGGATGGAGATGAAGGCCCGCTTGCCTACCTTCCCCGGCAGGCCGAGCAGTCTGGCTGCCCGCCCGTGCCAGCGATTGGCAGAGCGGTGGGACGGGTCGTAGAGGTACTCATGCAGGAAGTAGCCGAAGGTCTGCTCGGCGCTGACGAGTTGCCGGGGGCCGGAGAGCATCAGGGGGTGCCGGGGCGGGTGGCCGTGCCGACCGTGTCGGTGTCAGTTCTCATCGCGGATGCCTCGCATGTGCCTGTCGCTGCATGGCATGTTCTCACATGATCCTGCCGGCGCGGCAACACCGCACCGGCGGCGCAAGGGGCGCGCACAGCCGGACGGGACCACCAGGGCGGGCGCACCCGAAGGGCCGGTTCGGGCCGGACGACCCGGCACCACCGCCAGAAGAGACCTATCGGGCAGTGCCGGGGTTTCAGGGGCGGCGAGCGCCCTGGCCGCCGGAGGCAACGGCGCCGACCATGCCGATGCCCGGCATCCGGCCAATGCCCACAACAGGCAATTGCCTGCACAATCCTGTGCCGGCATATGCCTGAAACAGTCGGGCCCGGGCAGGGTAGGGCGGACCTGCCTTTCAGCGCGCTGAAATCCGGCAGGATTTTCGATCGTTACTTGATGCCTGAGAGTCGTCGCCCAATAGTGACGACCTCAGTGTGTACGTCTTCTCTCCAGTTCAGCATCCTGGTCATGCAGCTGAGCATCTCGATCGTAGCTGCCAGCAACCTTGTTCAGAGTTCTGGCGACAAATGGATATTCAGCTGACCGAGTTCTTGCCCAGTCCCGAAACCTGGATGCGAGCGCGCGCTCCTTGATACCCCCCTCCCCGATGGAACGGGAATAGACACCACGCTCATTCAACATCCCGGTCACAAAACCCAACTCAATCTCCTGGTCCTTGAATTTCTCCATTGCTTTCGAGACCTCAATGCAAGGCTTGATACCATGATCGCAGGCCGGACCCCTTGCCAGCATCTGTCCAATATAGTGATCCCCTATCAATGCCCGGCCGTGTTGAGTGCACAGTCCTCTGGTCTCCGCGATCCACTCAGACAGCCTATTTTCGTTGATTTTTCCGTCTGGGCCGGTCCCGGGAATTCTGCGTAGATTACGAAGTAATCGGTGGGCGGCAGAACCGAGTGCCGCCCTGTTTGCCGATGCGAATACTTCCCATTCAGGAGGATCTTCACCGGCGTCGTCGCGTCCAAAGATCATCGCCAGCACCTGAACAAAGGCAGGCGGAGATTCAGCCATCATTTTTTCTAGATTGGGGATTCCGTGTTCGCTGTGATCGAGCGCCTGGATGAACTTGAACTCCAACAAGGCCATCTCGGTCCAGTCAATCCCGGTTCGTCCCGCAAGCACACCAAACGCCTTTGAAATATTGTGGCTTGCCAACTGAATGATGGTTCCTGGCTCGCCTTTCTCGTCTGCCACTCGCAGCAGCAGGCGCTTCAGGAGAGACGTTTCGACCGATTCCCAGTTGAACCGCACGGTGTTGAATGCCGTATGTGGGCGATTTGCGTCCAGCAGCCTTTCGAGTGCCTCACTGACTTCCTTCGTATTGTTGCGGACCCATCCGGGCTCGACCGTCTGCCAGTAAAGCTGCCGGACCTCCGGATCATAGTCGCCAAGAAGGCACCACGCGTGACGATCGAACGGAGCACATCGGAATAGCCGGACAATCGTGTCGTTGTCCATACCTTCGGTTGCCGCCGAAATGACGGGGCTGCGGTCGTCAGGATCAAGTGACCAAAAGAAACCGCGCAAACACATTTCAGCATTGGGCTGCGCCACACCCTCTTCCTGCATCAGCCTGCCAAGGAGCTCAACTCGAGCGTCGTCTTCTGTTGTTGCGCGCGCCAATGCTTCACCGACCGACGACGGAGCTCCGTTGCCTGACAATAGCCGGATCACTCCATCGAAGCCGAAATCGCCCCAGATTTGTCCAACAGCTTCAGTCCGAAGATCACGAATTCTCTCCTCGTGCTTCTCGTAATCCAGATCTTCGTTCCTCAATTCGTCAGCCCAAGGCTCGACCCAACTCCCGTTGAACAACCAGGCATGCCGCAACACCGGATCCACTGGTTCCAATCGCTCGTATGCTTCATGCGCCCTGTCCCGAAATTCGACATCGCACTCGTTGCGCCCGCTCTGGCGAGCAAGCGCATACCGTCGAATTCGATCACGGAGGTTTGCCTTGTCACTGTCATCGGCGTCAGTTTCAGCCCATGCGTCGATGAGATTCCATATCCGGGTCTGATCATCATCCGTAAGATTTGACCGCAACACCACGAGATCGCCAAGTGTGCGGTGATCATGCACCGGCCAGTCAAGCACAAGCTTCAGCGCCTTCAGTTGAAAATCTCGGGACTGCTGGTTGGTAACAAGATTGGAGGCCGTCGCCGCGTCTTCACGCCAACGAGGTCTGTGGTTCGGAAAAGCAGATTCCGGTCCTGTCGAGAGTTGAGCGATACAGATTTGCCAACCGATATCCGGATATTTCTTGCACAGTCTTCGCAGAATCCGTATCCGCTCTGACAGCGAAACAGACGTGCATGGCAACCAGTGCCGAAAGATGCCCTGAAGGCTGTTGATCGGGGTGTTTGCATAGTTGTCATCGATCGGCACTCCTGACAATTGCGCGAGAATGTGGCTGACGCGATCAGGTTGGTCCCACGCAAGACTCTCCAGAGCCCAAAGCAATCCTGGACGCAAACAACCGCCGAATGGACTAAAGGCTGCGGGTTTCAGCAAGCCGTATATGACGGGCTCCTCGGCCTCCAAATCTCCTTCGATCAACTCAAGAAAGACATCCGGGGCTGCCTCGGCATAATCCGGCAGACCGGCCTGGTTCGACACCAGATACCATGAGCCGTGTCGGGAATTGCCCTTTCGGCTGATTCGGTTCAGGAGAGCGTTCAGGCATCAACATGTTGTGGCAAGGGGCCGTTTCATGGGAACCCCTTGCCGAGCGAAAGGAGAGACAGATGGTTAATTCACTCACCCCCTTCACCGGGGACGCTACCACGGTTCACGCGGCGCTGGAAGTCAGCGACAGCAGCTGGATCCTCGGTGTTGGGGATCCGGCCGACGCGTCGAGGACCGGCCTTCACAGGCTGGATCCGCATGACGTTGGCGAATTGCCGGCGAAGCTCGGCCGTGCGCGGGAGCGGGCCTCGGCGACCTGCGGCGACGTCCGCGTGATGCTGGTCTACGAGGCGGGCTACGAAGGTTTCTGGCTTGCCCGGCGTCTCGAGGGCGAGGACCTGGAGGTTGTGATCCGCGATCCGGCCAGCCTCGAGGTGGTTCGGCGCAGGAAGAAGGCGAAGACGGACCGGATCGACGCCCGCAGGATGGTCCGGGCGCTCGGGGCCCGGGACGGCGGCGACCGGGACGCGATGTCTCCGGTGCGGATCCCGACCGTCGCGGAGGAGGACGCGAAGCGCCTTCTGCGCAGGCGTGAACGTCTGGTGAAGGAGCGTCGTCGGCTCGCGAACCCGGTCTCCGGGCTGCTCGGGCTGCACGGCGTGTCCGCCGGGGTTCCGGCGCGGGCGGGGTTCCGGAAGCGCCTCGAAGGGGTGAAGACCGGCTACGGCACGGAACTGCAGCCGGGCCTGGTGGCCGAGGTCATGGGCATCCTCGACCGTCTGGAGCTGGTCTGCGCGGAGATGAAGACGGTCGAGGGGGAGAAGGCGGCGGTGCTGAAGGCATCGCGGGAGGCGCTCGACGGCCTGCCCGGGAATGCGGATGCCGCGGCAAGCGGAAGCGGGGAAACCGCTCTGGCGGAGATCGCGGAGACGGATCTGGTCCCGAAGCATGGGCACTGCGCGGCGGCGCTGGCCAGGCTGCGCGGGATCGGCGCGAACGACGCCCTGCTCCTGGGTGGCGAGTTGCTCTGCCGGGACTTCCGGAACCGCCGGGAGCCGGCCGGCCTTGCGGGACTGGCGCCGGTTCCCTGGGCGAGCGGCGGCGTCGACCACGACCAGGGGATCAGCAAGGCCGGCAGCTCGATGCTGCGAAAGCACCTGGTGCAGATGGCATGGCGCTGGCTGCAGCACCAGCCGGGCAGTGCGCTGTCGAAATGGTTCCGGGAATACGTCAGCGCCGGCGACGGGCGGGCGCGGAAGCGGGGGATCGTGGCGCTGGCGCGCAAGCTGCTGGTGGCGCCGTGGAGATACGCCACCGCCGGGATGGTGCCGGAAGGCGCCGTCCTGTCGCGGGCCTGAGCGGAGGGCAAGGAAACATCAGGACACCCGGGCGGCCCGACGGGGCTTCCGGGGATCCCGGGCAAGGTGTGTGACCGTTCAAGGACATGGTTCGCCGCAGAGCGCGGCACCGTTCATCCAGATGGGTCCCGCCTCCCGGAACGTCGCACCGCCCGAATCGGGCATTGTGGTCACGAGGCCGACGACCGTCGGCCAACCGAACCGGATAAGAGTCTGGACGCGTCGTCGAGCGTGCCGAGGAGCCGCGACGTTCTGCCTGGAGCATTCCCCGAGTGGCGCCGAACCGTCCCGACGACAGGGGGGCAGGAACAATGTGACGACACGGGAAGACCGTTGCCGCGCGCGGGTGGGTGCTACTTGGAAAAGAATGCCCGGACCGGACCCCCGATGCCGGAAGCGAGGTGAAGGCGGTCGGGGAAATCGGACTTGACTGGAGAGTACTCATAAGAGTCCTTGAAGTGTTAACGGAGTCAGCAACTCCTTGATCAATAGTGATGTCCGCATTTCAAATTCGCCGCCGATACGAGACTGAAACAGGTCATTCCCGTAGATTGCCATCAGCACCAAGGTATCTCGAATCCCTTGCCTGAGGACTTCGGAGCGGGCGCGGACTTTTCCCTGAATTCCGGCGGTCCATCTTTCATGCTCAGGCAGTTCGACTGCTGGGTCTTGCTCCCCGAGCACCGTACTTGCGACAGCAAGAAAACGCTCGATATCTCCCTTGGTGACAAATCTTGCGATTCCAAACAGGGCATCGATCCTTGAAGTCACTCCCCGAAACTCTCCCGTCGACCAGAGGGGCGATTCAATCTGTGCATGCAACTCCAGGACAGCGCGTTCAACTTCATCGTAATCTTCAGCTCCAGCAAGCGTTTGTAATACTGAACGGTCTGCTGCCGAATCTTTTCTCCAAGTTCCGACAAATGCGGCGGGCATGAGCTTTCTTGCAATTTGGTGGTCTCTTGACCATGCGGGTTCGCGAATTGCCGGAATGTTGGAGAGCCGCCTTCGCAGTACGGTCGGCGAGCGCCCCGTTTGTCGGGCCAGGAGATCAATTTGTTCCGAGCAAATGCCGACCTTTTTCAAGGCCTTGTCGAAGACGCTCGCGCTCGGCAGTCCGAGCCGGATGTCCGGGTTTGTTGCAATGTCATGTGTCGGGCGCGCAATGATGCAATGGCAGCTCTGGTAGAGATCGCTGATTTGACGTTCAACTTCGGCAGTATGAATTATGGCTATCCGCGGAGCGGACTTCGACGCATGAAACCGTTGCAGTGAATCGGGTGTGTCGAATACGAGTGCGCCGACACCCGAAACGTCTGTCGGTGAACCCGCCCCACTGCAGAGCAGGCAGGCAAGGGACAGGGCCTCAGCAGTGGATTCACCCGCAACGATGAACGGCCGGTTTGGCGGGGATTCCATCCAATCCTCGAACTTACGATATGAGTCTTCGTCCAACGCAAACAGTTCGGAAGGGAGTGGAGGATCACAGGCATTGGCCCATTTGGACCAACACTCGTCAGGTGAATGATATCCATTGACAGGAATGCCCAGCCGCTCGGCAAACCAGACTTGTACCTCCGCAGATTGCTCCAGCCATTGCTCCAAGTCACTAGCGTCGTAGGCGCGAACATTCTTCCAGTTCCCGAGGGCAGTTTTCTGTGCTGTCCACTCTTCCTTGCCTCGCCAGTTTCTGGGGAGCTATTGTCAAAAGTGGTGTTCGGGGGGTCAGTCAAGCGGCGATCCTTGCTGGCTGATTGTCTGATTTATCGTCTGATGTTGCTTCCTCGACTACCTCGATACCATTTCTGAACTTCACTCCGGTGATGACCTTCCCCAGCTCCCTGAAGCCGTGCAGCCGTCTCCACCTCCCCTGAGCACACAGACCCAGCTTGAAGATCATGTGCAGCATGCCGTCACGGGTCAGACATCCCTTTGAGCGGCTGGTCCGGTGGCGGATGGTGGCGAAGGTGGATTCGATCGGATTGGTGGTCCGGATACTCCGCCAGTGCTTGGCCGGGAAATCGTAGAAGGTCATCAATTCGTCCCGGTCCTTCTCGAGGCACCCGACCGCCTTCGGATACTTGTCCTCCCAGGTCTCGATGAAGAGATCGAACGCGGCCCCGGCATTCTTCTTCGTGTCGGCCTGCCAGATGTCGTGCAGCGCCTGCCTGGCCTTGGGCTGCACCGATTTCGGCAGGGCATTGAGCACATTTGCAGTCTTGTGCATCCAACATCGCTGATGGCGTGTCCCGGGCCAGATCTCCTCCTGTGCCGCCCAGAAGCCCATGGCGCCGTCTCCGATGGCCAGTTCAGGCGCATTCATGCCGCGGGCCTTCAGCCCCACGAGGACCTCCCGCCAGCTCTGGGTGGATTCACGAACACCATCCTCTACCGCCAGCAGGTGCTTCTCTCCCTGGTCATTGACGCCGATGACCACCAGGCAGCAGAGCTTCGCATGTTCGGCCCTCAGCCCGCTATAGATGCCATCCACCCACGCATAGACCCAGCGATCCCTGTTCAGGGGCCTCTTGCGCCATTCCTCGTATTCCCGCCTCCAGGAGGCCTTGAGGCGGGAGACGGTGCTTGCAGACAATCCTTTCGCTTCGGGGCCCACCAGGGCCTCGAGGGCCGGGCCCATCTCGCCGGTGGAGACGCCCTTGAGATAGAGCCAGGAGACACTCGCCTCCAGCGAGCGTGACTTCCGCAGCCAGGGCGGCACCAGGGCCGAGCGGAAGGCCACCGGCTCGCCGGCCCTGGAGCGGATCTTGGGTATGCGGACGGTGATCGGACCGATCCCGGTCTGGATTTCCCGCTCGGGCAGGTATCCGTTGCGCACGACACCGGCCCTTCCATCCTCGAGACGGCGGTCCTCGAGCCCGGCAAGCACTTCCTGAAGCTCGGCCTCCACGGCCAAGTGAACGATCTTCCTGGCCCCGGTGCGGATCAACTCTGCCAGCGGATCACGGGGCTTTGCGTGATCTGCAAGTTCGTATATATTCGTGGACATGGCGGTGTACTCCCCGGTTGGTGTTTGTCGTGAATTCAATCAACCAGATATGCCGCCTGCCTTCAAACCCCCCGAACACCACTTTTGACAATAGCTCGTTTCTGGGCGTCACGAAGACATACGTGGTTTCCCGTTGTTCTTCTGCCGATGTCGATCTTATGCGTCTCTCGTAGTCCTGGTCTGCCTTCGCCTTGGGCCTACATCCGCTTCCCAACTCCCAGCATGATCGACCCTCTGGCGTCCAGGGCGACCCAGTTGTTGCCTCGACCACGCCATCCCATCCGGAACGTTGCGCGTTGTCAAACGCCGGGAAATCTAAGCGTGTCAGATTGCCTCCGGTCGTACAAATCAGTCGCCGCAACAAGGCGGGAAACTCATCCCTTGCGCGGGTTGTCGCCGCCCAAGACTCGATATCCGTTGCACTGATTTCAACCAATGAGGGAGCATGACGACCTGCAACTACCGGCGCCTGGGCAGCCCGGACACGATCGTCATCACCTTGAATTACGACACCCTGATCGAAAAGGTAAAGGCTTACAAAGATAGGTTGACATTTCCTGCGAAACTCCTTATATTGTCGGCAACAGCAGACGGAGACCCGGAATGTCGAAAGCCCCGGGAAATCCTACCGCGAAGGCCTCAGCATCATAGAACTCAACGACATGTTCCCGGACGAAAAGTCGGCGCAGGAATGGTTCGAGTCCGTGATTTGGCCGGAAGGCCGCCACTGCCCGAAGTGCGGATCGCTGCGCACCAGTAGGGCATCTCACAAGAAGATGCCCTACTGGTGCACCGACTGCCGTTCCTACTTCTCGGTCAAGACCGGAACGGCCATGCAGGCATCCAAGGTTCCCCTGCGCAAGTGGGCCGTCGCCATCTATCTCGTGACCACCAATCTCAAGTCCGTTTCGTCCATGAAGTTGCGCCGCGACATAAAGGTTTCCCAGCCTACCGCCTGGTTCATGCTCCAGCGAATCCGCGAGGCATGGGGCGGTGACAAAGGCGACGGAGACGGCCTGTTTGACGGACCTGTGGAGTTCGACGAGACCTATATGGGCGGAAAGCGCAAGAACAAGTCGAATGCCGAGCGCAAGAAGCTGGAAGGGCGCGGACCCGTGGACATGACAGCCGTGGTCGGCGCGAAATGCCGTGCGACCAACATGGTCAGCGCGAAGGTTGTCCGGTCCACCGACAAGGTCACGCTGCAAGGCTTCGTGGACGACATGACCGACCCGGACACTGTGGTCTACACCGACGACGCTGCCGCCTACCAGGGCATCTCGAACCCGCACGAGACGGTGTCAAGCACTCGGTCAGCGAATACGTCAACGGCCATGGCCCACACGAATGGAATCGAGTCCTTCTGATCGATGTTGAAGCGCGCCCACAAGGGCACCTTCCACAAGATTTCGCCTCGACTATCCACTTGATGACGCATGGTGGATTTACCGGAATGCGGAAGAGATCTGGACGTTTCAAGCTGCCGCGAAGCGGTTAGTTTCCGAATCGGAGGTTTGGGATGGCAGCACGGGACAATGGGGCGAACAGGAGATTTCCGAGACAGCCGTAAGTGAACATCTTGGCATCGACACACTTCAAAAGAATGTGGCTGTTCGAGTGAACTTGCACCTTCACCGACAGGCATTCTATGGAACCGGTGTTCCTCCGATGGAAGACTTGGAGGACGATTGGGAGGACTGATCTCGGGTTACGGTTTGCCGTAGTTTGCACGAAAGCCGCAAACGTCAACAAGGAGATTGCCTGTGAGTGAACAAGGCGAAGCAGACTTTCCAGGCTTTCCAGGATTCCCTGAATCTTCACATTCATTGATGCCAGCAGAAGGGCCGAGTCTTGCATCCTATTGCCCTGTCTTCGAGGGTACCCATGGGCTGGGTCCGGCCATGTGTGTGTCAATGCAGTTCGAATTACCCGTGCCTGCACCTGGCTTTGCGTCGTACGGGTTTGGAATTGCCGGGCCAGCAATCGCGATTGTTCCCAGCCTTTTGTTCCTTGTCTTTGTCATCGCTTTGTTCGGATTTCTCTTTGGATTCTATACAGCACGACGGAAGACGCTCCAAATGCAGGTTCCAGAACTCTCGCCTGGGTTATTCCAGCAGTGGAGGTACGAAAGGAACACCACGATTTTGACGTTTCTTCTTGTCGCGGCCGGATTAGTGTTTTTCGTCCTTGGCGCATCTGGGAGCGTCGAACTGGAAATTCCTCATGTAAGAGTCGTTACGAGCGCTCCCGGACTCGTCCTCATTCTTTTCGGGTATATGTTTTGGGTGAGGAGATACTCGTGCCGCCCAGAATTACCAGAAATCGAGGGAAACGACAGTGGTCCATCCGATCCATTGCCCGGAAATCCTAAAAAAGATGTGCCACTGATATGACCACTGCCAATCCAAGTGCCTTCGATCTGTTCATTCCGTCCTCCATTGTCTGTTCGCCTCCATCTTGCACTTGTTCAAGCGTCCCGCTATGTGGTCGTTCCCTATTCGTCCATTAGGTCGGATGATCCTGCATCTCTTGCAGGATCTCTTTGGCATCACGTATGCGACCTGTCCTGACTGGGCTAAGAAGTCGACCAATGAATGTATTCCATGTCTTCGTTGATGCGTTCAAACCGGGATACGGTATGCCCCACCGGTCAAGATGATGAATGGCATAGCGTATACTCGAAAAATCCCGAACATTGCTAACATCTATGATGCCTGACATATGCGTCCAATGGAGGCTCTGGTTTGCATTTTTCAGGGCAGGTTCAAGCTTCTTCAACCTTTGGGAAGGTGTCATCTGCCAAGCCGTGTAGGTTACCCACATGACAAAGGTGCCGAATCCCATCACCATGAAAAAAACGCCGCCGCCTTACGCCAAGACCCAGATCACGTCTTCGCCCATGCTCTTGGTGAATATCCAGCGTCCGGCACCAGCAACAACGAAACTGACAAGCCAGCCAAACCAGCGCGACAAAAGGAGCATCGAACCCTTCGACACTTTGCCATTCTGCCCGTGGCGGGAAGCCGCGTCAACCTATCTTTGTAAGCCCCAAAAGGTAGGTCGGGATTTGAAGGTATCCGAGAAAAAGAGCGTGCTGCTTCCAGATGACATCTATCCGCCCTACTTTGCCGATATCGGTACCCGTTCTGGTGCCGGCCTTTGGGGCAACGACAATGAACGAGATTTCAGGCTGATCAAGCTGCATGGCTCGGTAAACTGGCACTATTCCGGTCGCGACGATTTTCATGGTGAAACAATATTCTATTCGGATGTCCCTGGATTCGGACCGGCAGATAATGTTTCTTTCCGCAATGCCCGTACTCGGAAGTTGCTAGACATGGCGGCGGACAAGGAGACACTGATCATTCCGCCTGTTTCGGAGAAGACCATCTTCTTCAACAACGAGACCGTCAAAGGCATTTGGAAGGGTGCGGCCGCAGCACTCAGGGGTGCTGCTGCGCTCTACATTGTCGGATACTCGCTGCCAGCTTCCGATCTCGGCATGCGGTTCTTCCTCTCCGGAAACAACCCTCCTGTGGACACTCCGGTCCATGTGGTGAACACGGATGCCGAGGTGCTTGAGCGCTACAAGCAGGTCCTGCAACGGCCAGAGATGTCGATCAATTACCTCGGATCAGATGAACCTGTCATCCGAATGGCTTGCGACTATTTGGCGCTGGCCACAAAATCGACGTAGGCAGTCGTCTCTGATGGTGTCATGTCATTCATAGGAAGTTGTGCATGCAATTTCAGCTGAAGGCGACCATAGAGGCTGTCATGAGCAAGGGATTGGCAAGACTTTGGGCGACGTAAGCTCCCCGAGAGTCAATTTTCTGGAAAATCCGCCGGTGAGCGGCAGAGCGCCGGAACGGGGCGAGGCTGTCGGCAAGAGGAAGACGCGCATGAACAACAGCAACCGCAAGATCTCCGTGGAAAAGTCCAAGAACAAGAGTTTCGTGCGGAAGATTCGGAGAGACAAACTCCAGAAACTTCTCGAAATTGCGGAAGATGAAGATTTCCTTCAATTGCTCTGGGCGGCTCACCAACTGCAGTCAGACAATCCAGTCGAGGCCAAGAAGCTGCTCCAGCCCACAAGCTATCACCCTGACGCAGTTGGGCCGAACGTTCCCATGCATGATGATAAGCGTATCCGCCCATGGGAACTCGAAACACTGGCGAACCTGGTACTGGCCACGCCGAAGAGATTTGAGAAAAAGGGTAAATCCAAGAAACTCCGTCCGGACCACTTTGGCAATATTGTCGACTGCGTGAACCGGCTGCGAGTCCTTGAGAATGCAGAATACACCCATGGTGGACACGAACAGGACATAATGATGGAATTGTCGCGGACTGCCCACAGACAGTTCCCCTGGCAGACCGGATATGTAAACATATCCAACCTATATCGCAACATCTTCGTCTACGGTCAGGGCGCTTGTGCGGCCTATTTCGAGAAAACACATGGCATTTCGATCAATCGATTTTCCTTTGTCAGCTTTCTCTTGTTCTCGGCGCTCCGGCAGCAACATCATTTCAAGGCAGAGAATGGCATTCCGCAAATTGACATTTCGAAGGACGAGCTGGAGCGTACGCTTGCACTGGTTGCAATTCCGCACGGCAAGGCCGGAGCCGAAGCCAAGAGGATGCAACATAAGGTCAATCATGCTGCCTACATGCCGTCGATCCTGCGTCAGACACCCTGTGTGATGTTTGGAGACCGGGGCCAACGTATCACGGCTCCTCTGCCTGAACTTGTCATCGACCGCATTTCATCGGGTCTGTTCTATGACATCATCAAGTTCAATGGCAGTGGGGATGATTTCGGCCCCCGGTTCGAGCACTATTGTCTCGACTATCTGCGCAGCACACTCAAGGGAGTCGACTGGACGAAGGAGCATCACTACGGGTCCAAGGGCAAAGGGCGTTGGACGCCCGACATACTCGGGGCGAGTGGAGAACTTCTGCGGTTTGTCTTTGAGTGCAAGGCACGGCGGATGTCACATGAAGCGATGTTCGGAGAGGGGCCAACTCAAAGCGATGGAGTCGAGGATATCGGCAAGGGTATTCGCCAGATCTGGACCTTCCATGCTGACACCCGCAAGGGCCTGACAGGTCTTGAACTTCACCCGAATGTGTTCAGTGCCGTCATCACGATGGGCAATTGGGGGGTCATGGGCGAGACCTACATTGACCGGTTCTTTGACGAAGCCGAAAGACAGATAGCGGAATGCGATTTGAACATACAACCGGAGGACCGTCGGAAAATCCTGATCATCCCGATACAGTCGCTTGAGTTGGTGTCGGCGAAGGCAACCCGAGATAGTTTTCTTGAAGCATGCGCTCTTGCTCAGACCGCGGAGTATGATGGCTGGCTGTTCGAGAATGTTCACGAGAAAGCCCCTAATTTCGATGCAACTCACAAAGGCGAATATCCCTTCACTGCCCGCCTTGGCGAATTGTGGCCATGGGTGGAGGATTTTCCCGCAAGGCAGGCCACTCATCCGCAAACAGCCTGACTTCCTCAGGCGGCGGGGGTAAATTCTCGTTTCGTTGGCACTCCCAGCCATCTACGGTGATTGACTCCCGCTTGGCATTCTTGCAAATTCAGGACACGAAAAGCCCAATTGCCTTCGGATTCTACGAGAGGCACCCCAACTCACGCTCACGTAGTCGCCGAACCGCATACATCATCACCTGGACCTGAACTCGCTGAGCGGCCAGAATGCCTTGGTCCCGTGCAGCGCCTCGTTGTGCTGTGCAAGGTCCCAGGCCGTCTCCCCATTTGCCGTTCGTGCCTTGCCGTTGGCACCATGTTCGAGCAGTCAGGTGATCACGTCGAGGTTGTCGGTGACGGCGGCAGCGACGTGCAGAGGTGTCCCTCCAGACATAGAAGCCCTCATCTCCAGCACGGTGATCTCGCTGGCATCTATACACGCCTTGATATCATCAACCGATGCCCGGCCGACAAACTCGTAAAGGTTCCGGGCATCGCAGGTTGGTTTGGCCCCAGCCGGTATCGCGCTGATCGCAACTGTCGTCAGCCAGGTGAAAAAGGCGCATTGAGGTCTTCATCGTGGTCTCCCCCGGCAGGTTGATGGCCCTAGCTAGTGCCCGCCAGAGAACCCCCCTTTCGGCAAGTTCCAGCCCCGAATTCACCCGGCCTGACCGCCGGTAATCGACGGATCCGACCCCGATCCGGGAGATTGTCGAGGATCCGGCAGCAGATTTCCTGCCCCTGGCAGCGATTCCGGCAGTTCTTGACAGGGTTGACCACGGGGAGAGGCTCCCGGTCCGTCAGGGCCGGGAGCATCGCCGAATTCAGCGGATGCCTCAGGCAGCGAGGCGGTGTTTGAGCCGGTGCGATGCCTGCCGGCGCAGCAGGAGCCCGATGCGGTGGATGTTCATGGCCACCACCGCCAGTGCCACCGAGCGGGCAAAGCCGGCAGGGCCGCGAGCGCGAATTCGGTCAAGCCCCCGGTGGCCCAGGTTGTTGATTGCAGATTCCACCGCCGAGTGGGCCCGGCGCATGGCGACGAACTCGCTGCCAGCCTCGCGTGCCCGTTCGTCCCGGCCCCGATACCCCTTCTTCGGCAGCACATCGTGATCGAGCATCTCGTCCAGGCGGACCCGGTTCTCGGGGCTGTGGAAACCTCGATCGAAGCTCACTGCCCTGAGTTCGGGGAACCGTTCCTGTGCGGCCGCCACCATCGGCACCGCATGGTCGGTATCGCCGCCTTCCCACATCACCTCATGGTGCAGAACGAAACCGTGACTGTCTTCCAGGATGCAGACCGGAACCCCCAGTTCGACCGGACAGCCGGCCTTGCCCTTGGCGATCCACAGTCAAGCGGCTCGAAGACCGAGAACACCTTGTCGTGATGCGGGATCTGTTCGCCCTCCAGCAGGCGGCGCCGGACCTGATCGATCTGCCGGACGGCATGGGCGAGATACTCCCTGATGCCGCCGGTATCGATGCCCTTCTGCTCAAGGGCAGGAAGTGTTCCTTCAACCCGCCCGATCAGCCGGCGGCAGCAATCGAGACAGGCCTCGACATCTCCGGGCTTGGCCCGCCGGGTCCGGCGGACGGCGTTGTAGAGGCTCCTGAGGCGGCGGCTCTGATGCTTCCACTGGCGCCAGCCCGGAACACCGGTAGCGGTGGTGGCCCGGCCGGTATCGCGGATGAGGCCGCGCATGGCGTCCCGCAAGAGGCCGGCATCGGTGGGATAATGGACATCGGTGCAGGCCACGAAGGAACCGGCGCGCCCGGCCAACGGCGCGCCAGGCTTTTTTCCTGCGACCGCATGGCCGCTCTCCACGATCAGTTGATTGACGTGGGCCAGCAGTTCCGGGCTCATGAGGCTGACATTGCCTGCCACGTTCTGCATCTCGTACTGGTACTCGTCCCGGGCTTTCGGGTGACCGAGGAGGCACCGGAGCGTGAGGTGCTGGTTCACCAGTTCGTGGAGGCGGCCTGCATCGCAGCCCGGACCCTGCTTGACCACACCCATCACCAGGATGCGCCACATCTCCATGCCCGGCCTTCCCACCTTCCGGCTCACTCCGGGAAGGATGTACCGGCCCGGGAGTGCAAACAATCGCTCGCGGAAGGCCTCGCCTGCATAGAGGAACTGCAGCCCGATCAAGAGGGCCGGGATGTCGTCCCCGGATTTGAGATCGAGCCTGATATCCTCGATGCGGATTTCACCGAACATTTCCTGCCGATTGCGTATCTGCCCGATGCCTGCCTCGTGAAGATTGGTCGAAATCGGGCTGAATGGGTGGAAAATGGCCCGAAACCGGCCTGTTCTCCCGATTCTTCGACCGGACATTACCGCGTAATATCCAATTAAGTCAACAACTTAATGGGTTTTCTGGCGGGCACTAGCTCGTGTTCAAGTAGTCGTCAGCCCCTCATTGTCAATTTGCCTGTTGTCACTGAATTGCAAACCTGCCCCTGTCTGGCATGACAATCATGGTGCCGGAAACACCATCCTGTGTCTGAATCAATGTCTGCAACCCGGTGCTGAAGGTCATGCAATCGGTACTGTCAGGCATCATCCTTTCGAAACTGCTCGGCTTTATCCAGGAGCGACAACCTCCACCGGAGCCTTTGTGCTTCGGCCGTGCGATCGGATCGCGAAACCGGAAGATCAAGGAATTCCCAGAATTCTTCCAGCGTGGCAAAGGAAAAGGGGTTCCAGATAAATTGGCACAGATAGGGATGAACGAACCGGAGCATCTGGAACGCCAGTGTTTCCTCGTCACCGATGTCAATAGGTTGGCCATGCGTGACAAGGTTTCGCCGCAATGCCAAATGCTTGCCGATGATCCGGTGTTCGGGGCGGTCCCGAAAGACGTTTGAAACACGGGCGAGTTTCTCCTTTATGCTGTCTTGCCTCGGCCCGGAGATATCCTCGAAGAGGCGCCAGCCGCCAAGAAATGACTCTTCGAGATCCGGATTTGAGAACGCCTTGAAATATCTTGCTGCCGCTGACTTGCAGTTTTCGGACCAGGGAGACTTCGCAACTCCCTGAACAAGGTCGTTGTAGTTCTTTTCCCATGCCGCAATCTTCCTTTCGTCAGATAGACTGCTATCGGGTCCACCCTCCCAATTCTCATACCAGAACCCATCATGAACAAGGGAGCCGTCCTCACGGTGTGTCGTCATGTGGGGGCCGATGAGGACATCCGAAACCGGCAGTTTTCCGACCGCACTGAACGTTCTTCGCCAACGCTTTCCCCCATCCCTCGCGATGTTGATCAGGCCGAGAATTTCATACAGAGCCTCTGAAGCACGCTCGTGTGCATCCGCGGGACTGTTGGCAGCGACGTGAGCAATGCACGTAGAACAATCGTGCAGGTCCGCTACCCGCTTCTCTGTAAAGAATGCCTCGAATCGTGGCTGTGATCTCTGCTCGTCACGTGCGCGTGCGATTTTCTTGAACAAGCTTGTTTGCCTTGATGGCGAGAAGTTGATCGTCACATCGCCTCTCTTTCTGACACCGGCAAGGAAGGGCGGGATGTTCCACAATGGAAAGACAACCTTGTATGGTCCGAGATCGCCTTGGTACTTGTTGCGCATCTTCCATGCGACGCTGCGGAATTCATCTTCGGTGAAATCAGCACTCAGCTCCGGCGAGAACAGTGTGTCTTGCACAATACGGGACTTGAGCGCGTCCGTTCTGACGTCAAATCCGACCGCAGACACCAGGATTGCCCTGTATTCGTCGAAGGTTTCGAACCCTTGGAGGTTGACGTCACCATCCTCCGAGATTGTTCGTCGGGATTTCAATTGCTCGAGGATGTGCTGAATTTCGTGTTTCTCGAAGTCCTCTCGCCAAAATTTCGCCATTGCATGCCCTTTCAATTTGCTTCTGCTCGGCCCTTGGCAGGACATCTGGTTTACCGACCGTTGCCAAGCCACGTGGACCTCTGCCGAATTTCCCCTGTCAGCCGCTGTCACCATTACAGTGACGCGGTGTCAACGAATCATAACCTGACAGGCTCCCTTCACGGATCCCGGCGCGGCAGGATGGCGGATGTATTGGTGGCTCAAATTGCCGGGATTACGGGCACCGAACTGCCTGGAAAGGGCATTGAAGGCCTTTCGAACGAATATAGCTCCGTTTGCCCCACCTGTTTGACAGCGGGCAAGGAGGCAGAGGCGGTATTGCACTTCCTCTCCATAACTTGGGACCATTGGCACCGGACGGGCACTGGCGGCCGAGAGGAATCCCGACCGGTTCGGTATTCCAGCCGATGATCGGCATCAGGGTATTGATGTCCGGGGCGAACGGCAGCACATCCTCGATCACATCGTCATTCTGGAGTCCCGACACACGGCACCGGACTCGGCCGTCGTTGCCGAACCGGGCATAGACCGAGCGAAAATCCGGATAGTATGATCAGGGGACAGGCTGCCAGAGTTTGATTGCACACGGGAGTGATCTCGGCATGGCGCGTCTTTCAGGACATCAATTCAGCAGGAACGAATCAGGCGGCAAGGGCCAGACCCCGGTTGTCATTGGCGGCCCCGCCCCTGGCCGGTGGCTTCCATGGCTGCCAGCTCCTGGCAAGCACCGCCCGGGCCCGGCCCGTGCGGCCGGACCTGGCCAGTGACCGGAAGGTCAGCACGCCCTGGCCGCCGTCACGGCCCCATCGCTGACCCGAGCGTTTCATTCGGCAGGTCACCAGCACCTTGTTCGCCGCCTCCACGGCACCGGATCCGACGGGATAGCCGGCATCGGCGGCTTGCCGGTACTTCATGCGGTGCCGATTGTTGCGAAAATAGCCGAGCTCGCGGGCAATGATGCCGGTGCCGCCCTCTTTCTTCCGGAGCAGGTAGCGCAGGGCGTCGATCACCTTGCGGGCACCCCCGGGATGGTGGCGAAGCACATGGCGCCATTTCCCGAACCAGGCCATGGCTTCCGGGCTGCCCTCGCCGAAGGCGGCATCGGCGGCCACCTTCATGTGTCGGGCTGCATGGAAGAAGTCGAGTACCGTCACATCCGGGCCGGGATTGTCCGGGAATCCCCGGTTGTCACGGGCACCATCGGCGATCGCCACCAGCTTCAGCCCGGGAAGCTGCCGCAGCCAGTGAAAGAGCTGCCGGCTCAACCCTGCCTTCAGGCTCGCCTTGCCGGCCTCCGGAAGACGGCCCGGACAGACGCGCTGCAGCATGCCCCCCTCGGCATCGAGCAGGGCAACCACGCCGCAGGATGCCTCCCGCCAGCCGGCATCAATCTCCCTGCCTTCCACCGCCTCGGCATGCATGCGCAGCATGACCCCGTCGAGCGAGACCATCACCGCCACCGCCGCCGGGTGGATGTCCTCTTCGGCCATGAGATCGGCCATGAGATCATCGGCGCCTTCCTCGAAGCGCCGTCCGGCCTCGGCGGCCGGCTTGACCAGGGCACTGACCGCCGGGCCACCGCCGGTGAGCCGGGCCCAGGCCTCGGCGCTCTCGCGGGCGCTCATGCCGGCCATCAGGAACAGCGACAGCCCGGCCGCCGCCGGCGTCAGCGAGCTCTCGGTCAGGCCGAGGACGGCCTCGGTCGGAAACACCGACGGGCCCCTGCCCGATGTCGGCCGCCAGCGCGAGCGGCGGTAGCGGACCTTGCCGAACAGTGTCATTGCCTGGCCCCTCGTGGCTTCCGCCTTCCGGCAGCGCCGGCCGCCGACCTCCAGATACTCGCCATGGTCATCGAGCATCTCGCAGGCCTCGGCCAGCATGGCGCGGGCAAGCTCGTGGATGTTGTCACGGCAGGTCTGCTCGCCGGTCAGCGGATCCTGCCCGAGCATGTCGGCAAGCTCGACGGCGAGCGGGCGGGCGGCATCGGAATTGATGATTTCCCGCATGGCCTGTCGCAGGCGGCCGGTTGCCGCCGCCATGACATCGGAAACGGGGTCGGTGTCGGCAAGCGGGGTCCGTGCCTGCAGATTCTGCATCGGAGTGTTCCTTTCCGCTCCGTATCCGGAGCTTTATTTTGCCTTGGAACACTCTACCAACCCTGCCAGGCGGGGCCAGGAGGCGGGCCGGATTCCAGGCAGAATTCCGGGGGGCGCGAAATTCCGCGGCACATCTGCAACAATTTCGCCAGATCACCTGGAACCGGCGATCACCGCCGGATGGGGCACGAATTAGTCGTGCAATTTCAATGCACTGGGAAAACTGCAGGCTGCCACTGGGAAATCACTCCCTTGCACACTTTCGTTGGCAGAAGAAAATACAGCATCCAGCGGCAGACGCGGAAATTGACGGAGGGGCTCCGGACCCAGGAGGAGTCACTGAAAGGAAAGTTGCATGGAAGTCATCAAGAACGAAGCTGAATCCAGCAAGATACTGATCAACAAGCTTGCCGCTGCAGAACGGCAACTCGGCGCGGCAATCAGAATGTATTTCATGGAGGAGGATGCTCTTGCGATCCATATGGTGACGTCTGCCGCATACGGACTGTATGCAGACCTGCTTCGTCACCGTGGCAAGGATCCTGCGTTCCACGGAGTGATGTATGGGCTTCTGAGCACGGCCAAGAGTTACATTGCCGGCGATTTGTCCGACAAGGACCTGGAAGGCTGGGGTGAGGGTGTAATGGAAGCGCTTCAACCAACGATCGACATGCTGAAAGAGAAGCCGGACATCGACATTGACGAGGTTACGGTGTCAGGTCCCGCCGGTGCTGCACGTGAATTCTACCGGGACAAACGGCAGGCCTACAATTTTCTCAAGCACGCAGACCATGATCCCGATGCAATATTGGACAGCGCCTCAGTCAACAACGAGGACTTGATTTTCCAGGCGATTGGATGCTCCTGGCACCTGAATTGCCCGTTCACTCCGGAAAAGGAGTTGTTCCACTCGGCAATGGTTGCCTTCGGGAGGCTGGGAGAAGATCATCAGGTGGGGGCTATCGCATGGTTCCTGCGATCCCTTTCTCATGAAGAGGTGATGCACCTTGGGCGCAGGAACCTGTGCTATTCCCGTGTCGATGACGATCTTGACATTGACTTTGAAGAAGCGAGGGAAAAGGCCCTGAACCGCATGAACGAATACTTCGAGAAGAAGAACGACACCCGAGGAGAATCGAGGCAAAGGGTTCAAGAAGGCGACGAGTGAAGCGTCTAGTGGTTAGCTCGATACAAAGGATTCCATTGTTTCGCCATGCGTGATACTGTCCTGCCCGCCGCCATCATGCGGCCGATGAAAACGGGAACATGTCGATGGGCAGGAAATCGACAAGGCAGGAAATCAGGCTGTCGGGCGAAGAGCAGGCACGCCTCGAAGGCATCGCGGGCAACCCGCGCAGCATGCAGAAGCATGTCCGGCGGGCCCGCATCATCGTCGAGCCCGGCTCGGGCTGCGGGCCGGCCGGGACCATGCGGCGGACCGGCATGTCGACCGGGCGGTCCGGCACCGGCGGGACCGCTACCTTGCCGAGGGTGTCGGCGGGCTCCTCCATGATGCCACCCGTCCGCCGGGGAAGAAGCCGATTCCCGGGGAGAAGGTGAAGGCCGCGCTGGCGCTGGCGATGTCGCCGCCGCCGGAGCACGCCCGGCACTGGACGGTGCGGGCGCTGGCGAAGCGGCCGGGGATGGCCGTCTCCACCATGCACGGCATCCTGAAGAGCAACGGCCTCGGGCCGCACCAGGTGAAGACCTTCAAGGTCTCCCGCGACCCGAGGTTCGAGTTGAAGGTCCGCGACGTCGTCGGCCTCTGTGCCTGCCCGCCCGACCATGCGGTGGTCATCCCGGTCGACGAGAAGCCGCGGATCCGGGCATCGGGACGGACGCGGAGGCCGCTGCCGATGAAGCCCGGAGCCGCCGGGACCCGCACCCGTGACTGCAGGCGGAACGCCGCCACCTGCCTCTGGCAGCGCTCGACGTCGCCACCGGCAAGGTCGTCGGCCAGACGGTCGAACGGCACCGCCCGGAGGAGTTCCTCGCCTTCCTCGACCACGTCGCCGAGCGGATCGAGCCCGGAGTGCCGGTCCACGTCGTCCAGGGCGACGTCTCCTCGCACAAGTCGGTCGAGGTCAACGAATGGCTGAAGGGGCGTCCCGACCGGACGTTCCGTTTCACGCAGGCCCGGCCTCGTGGATGAACGCCGTCGAGGGGTTCTTCTCCAGGCTCTCGAGGCAGAGGCCGAAGGACGCGATCCTCGACTCGCTCGACGAGTGCATCGCGGCGATAGAGGGATACATCGAACACCACAACGTCAACGATGCCCGTCCGTTCCGCTGGAGCAGGAAACCCGAGGAGCTGGTCGCCTCGTGGAAAAGAGGGCACCGGAAGCTGCAGGAAATGGCATCAGATGAATGAATCAGACCACTAGGAGCCTGTCGGATTTGGCCATGGATTTGCAGTGATTTCCTGTCCTTTTCCACAAGATATGGTAGTATCGGGCAGTGAATGAACAGTCTGGAGGATGATGTCGGTTCGATCAGGTTCCAGAGGGCCAATCGTGACGAGGTCTGGCTGTTGCCACCTTCGATCCAGGAGTGGCTGCCGGACGATCACCTGGCCCGCTTTGTCGTCGAGATCGTCGAATCCCTGGATCTGGACAAGATCACCGGCGTCTACCGGCATGGCGGCAAGCCGGCCTATTGCCCGGTGATGATGACGGCGCTGCTGTTTTACGGCTATTCAACCGGCGTGCATTCGAGCCGCAAGCTGGAAGCGGCGACGCATGACTCGGTGGCGGTGCGCCATGTCACCGGCAATCTGCATCCCGACCATGACACCATTGCCCGTTTCCGCAAGCGCCACCTGCCTGCCCTGCAGGAGCTGTTTGTCCAGGTGCTGTCGATTGCCGGCACCATGGGCATGCTGAAGCTTGGCCATGTCAGCCTCGATGGCACCAGGGTGAAGGCCAATGCCAGCCGCCACCGGGCGATGAGCCATGCGCATATGGAACGCATCGAGGCGCAGCTGAAGGCGGAGGTCGCCCGGCTGCTGGAACTGGCCGAGGTGGCGGACGAGCAGGAGTGCGCTCTCGACATTCCCGAGGAACTCGGGCGCCGGCAAGAGCGCCTGGCGAAGATCGCCGAGGCCAGGAAGGAGATCGAGGCCCGCGCCGCGGCCCGCCATGCAGCCGAACAGGCGGCATGCGAGGAGAAGATGCAGGAGCGGCGCCAGAAGGAACGGGAACGGGGAGGCAAGCTCGGCGGCAGGCCGCCGAAGCCGCCGGTGCCGGGCCCCCGCCCCAGGGACCAGATCAGTTTCACCGACCCGGATTCGCGGATCATGCCGCCGGCCGGAGGCTTCGAGCAGGCCTTGGGCGCCCGGGCATCGGTGGACCATGGCAGCCACCTCATTGCCCATGCCCATGTCAGCCAGAGACCGAATGATGTCGACGGGACGGCACCGGCGCTTGCCGCGCTCGAGGATGTCGGCAGCCCGGCCGGCATCGTCGCCGATACCGGATATTTCAGCCGCGCCAATGTTGAATTGTGCGACGATCGGGGCATCGAGCCCCTGATTGCTTCCGGCCGGCAGCACCACAACCGTCCACTCCGGGAGAGAAGGGTGCCGGTGACAGAGCCTCCTGCCGATGCCGATGCGGTTGAGCGGATGAAGCACCGGATGGGCTCTGCCGAAGGGGAGCGGATCCATGCGAAGCGCAAGGCCGCCGCCCGCCCGGTCTTCGGAATCATCAAGAGGGTCATGGGCCTTGACCAGTTCAGCCTGCGCGGCATCGAGGCTGTACAGGGCGAGTGGAGCCTGGTCTGCACGTCATGGAACCTGAAGCGCATGCACCGGCTGCTGTTGGGCGGACATTCGGCGGCATGAAGGGCAAAGGAGCATGGCTTGAGAACAGGAATTTAGCCGAATTCGACCGGAATTGCAGCCCTGGCAGGCAGAATTGTCGGCAAGGCTGGCCGCCGAGGTGGGTCCGGGCGCCGGTCACCGGTGAAATTCGACCCGGAGCCGATGAAGATGTGCAGGCATTCAGACGCCATGGACACCGCTTTCAATGCCGGTATTTCGACAGGCTCCTAGGAGCCCGGATTCCCCGGAATTTCAGCTTTCTCAATTGTCATTCGAACCTGGATTCATTGAGCAACCACCGTGCATCCGTGCCGCGTAGTGCCTCGTTATGCTGTGCTAAATCCCAGGCCGTTGTTCCATAACTCGACCTGGCCGTGCCATCGGCACCGAGCTCAAACAGCAGGGTGATCACCTCGGGATTGCCATTCCAGGCGGTTGCCCGGCGCAGCGGTGTCAATCCATTCGAGTCCCTCACTGTCGGATCGGCACCGGTTTGCAGACACGTCTCGCCATCCCGGGCCGATGCCTGACGGAAGAATTCCCGACTGTTCTAGGCATCGCAGGATAGCACGGCGGCGGGAAGCGTGCTGACCGCAACGGCAGCCAGCCAGATGACAAGGCGCATTGAAGTCTTCATAGTGTTCTTCCTCGACAGGCCGGTGGCCCTGACTCATGCCCAATAAGAAACCACCAACCCCTGATTGCTAATTGAAGCCGAAGTCATTCCGCCAGCAGGCGGGACCGGGCATGATCGCTGACTACACTCGCATGCAACAGAGAGAGTTTGGACACTGCGGAATTTTCGGAAGATATTCCGCACGCAGCAGAAATCGTTTTTTGAATAGTCCACACAACATCAATCTCTATAGTTCCTTTGCCTTGATCAACCTGACTGACTCGCGGGCGGTCTCATATCGTATGGAAAGGAAGTATGTAAACCAACGTTCAAGAACTTCTAACACATCGCGAGGCTGATACGAATTTGCATCAACGCCGACTTCAGTGAGCAGGTTTCCGATCTCGGCTTCGCTAATTTGTCCGTACCTTTCAATTCGCTGAATGACCTCCGCAACGAGAGGCGTTTGAGTAATCTTGACCGCGATCCATAATCGGAACTCTTCTTTGCTCAAATTGGCAACAGCGCCGATCTTTCGTAATTCTTCCCGCATAATATTCAGAGTGGGACGACTAAAATCTGTTCCTCCTTGATATGCCAAAAATAGCTCTTCTGGGTTTCTAGCTTGTGGAAACCAATCCGAAGGCAATAAATTCGAATTCCCGTCTTCGGTTTCTGGTATCGATGTCTTCGATACACGAAGCCTTTCAAGTAGTTTAGCAAACCGATCACGTTGTCCGGAAGTGGCCAGCACTCCACTATCAAATAATTGTTTTTCTAGCCTACTTACAGGCTCGGCCGTCCGAGAGATGGGTACCAGCAATTCCAGATTAGAATGTGGTCGCCAGCCAAGTGCAGCGCCCGTCACATTGGCGGACCCGACGAGGCACGTGTCATCTGCAGCAAACAACTTGGCATGAAGGTTGCCGCACAAGTATATTGATATCCCTTTTGCTTCTGCCAATTCGTAAACTTCAAGATCGGAAGCACCCGCAAGTAAGTCTTCTATTCGCCATCTTGTGACAATCTTCGTCTCGACACCGCCTGGAATACTATCAAGCAGGCGACCCAACGCTTCCGACCGTATGAATGGTGCAGCGATCAGCACATTGTGCTGAGCTCCCTCGAACAGGGATAAGATGTCGTTCTCTAGTGGCGCACTCACGTTTCAATCACGTTCAGAAATTTTCGTGCCTCTCTGCCCCAATCCATTCTGACATCCTTCAGCGTATCTTTCATTCCCACAGGCGCCTTATCCTCATGCCGCGCCCAAGCCAGCAGGAGTAAACGAAACGTGAAAGCCGCCATTTGAAGTCGTTTGGCAAGATCCTCCGTGCTTTCATCTTCCTTCTCGGCAGTCACAACTTCAATCAGGTGTTTATGAACAGGATGTGCGTCATTAAGCCAAACTTCGATCACATCATTGACAGATTCGACATCGAAAAACGCGTCCCGATGGCCAAGAGTTACCGATTTCAAGAGAACCCGTCTGCCACTGCGAACGATTTCCTCCGCCCACTCGTGAGCAGTAGCCTCGCCTATCCTAACCTGTTTCGCCGACTCAACGATCTGTTCAATTTTTTCCTCGGAACTCGTTTCAGGTGCCTTGTCAGTATCGCCAGTTTCTCCTCGTTCCGTCTGTTCGTTAATGACATTGGTTGCTACATCCTCCACTTCTTCCCTTGTCTGCGGATGGCGAGAAGTGCCAGTTCCCTTTGTAATCTTCGATCGTTCACTTCTCATTCTCCTGATTTGATCGTCTATCCAGATCCACACGTCTAGAAGATGGGCCATAGGATCCGAAGTATTCTCGAGGCGTTCTCGAAAGGCCCCATGTGTCTCATCATCGTCTTTCAGTTCTTCCCAGTTGCCGCCGGCGCCACCAACAAAACCGTGCGCATGCTGTTTGTTGTTTACCACTCCAAATATCTCGTCCAGAATCGGGTCAAACTCTACCTCGACCGACCACCACCGTTCTTCTGGTTCGTAGTTGTTTACCCAAGCCAAACTCAATTCAAGTTCCCGACGAGCCCGCACGATCGATACGCCTTTGTTACGATCGGCATGCTTCCCCCACGGAGCATCTCCTGCCTTGGAATACGATCTCGGCCATCGAATAGTAGATTTTGCTTCGTTTATTGCGTCAGTGCGCGCCATTGAACAGCGCACACAGATTTGTCCTTCTTTTCCGCCAACAAAAACAGACCATGTCCGTTCATTGAACAGCCTAAACATCGCTCGATCCTGGAATGGTTCAGGAGCGGCAGACTTCGTCATCAAATAGAGAGGATCATTTGGGAGACAGTCGTGACTACCTTTTTGGACCAATGAACCGGATTCTTCAGAGCCTAGAATCAAACTGATTGAGGTTGGCTTCTTGTCGTCCGCCAAAAACTTCCGATATATGCGGCCGCAAAGCTCCGCTGTTCGATCTAGCGTCTTTGCACCTCCACTCCACCTGACTCGATCAAGCTGGCTCCAAACAACCAAGGTTCCAGTTGGCTCTGTGACATTCTCCGCAATGTCCAACCATCTATCCGGAACCGGGTCGGGTGTCGGCTCGGGAACGTCTTGCTGTTCGTTATTCTTGATATCGTCGAGGTCCAAATGGCAATGGAATGCATTGGCCGCGCCGTTCTGCCAAGTCCAGATATCCACCCGCTTGCACTGGGAAATTGACGACTGGGGCAGTCCCACTCCGAAGCGACCGATGCCGTGGTTTGAACGATCAAGGCGCGTACCGTCACCGAACTTCAGTGCACGCCTCAGTGTTGTTCCATCCATGCCCTCGCCATTGTCAATCACTGCGATCTCACTTACTCGAGCCCGTGCGTAAGGCCGGTTTGGGTCCGGTGGTGTTTCGATAGCAATCACCTCGATCAAATCTGCACCAGCCTCAACCGAATTGTCGATAAGTTCCGCCAATGCGTGATCCGTGTCCTTGTATCCACTGTCACGCATCGCCTCGATCGTGAGTCTGGCTGACACGATCGAGAAATCAAACTTCTGTCGAATTGCTTGATTATCCATTACGCTGTGTTCCATACATCTTCCCAATTCGTGAAGGCTTCTGCGACATCGCCAAAGCCTGGTATCGTGGTATCAATCACCGTTACGACTTTGCATTGATTTGTTCCCCCCGCCTTTGGCCCACGGATCACCCGCCCAACCATCTGACTGTACAACACCAAGGATTTTGTCGGGCGCGCAATGAGCACAGCACTCGCCGCCGGAGCATCAAACCCTGTCGTAAGTACACCGAAGTTAAACAATATCCTATTTGGTCCACCGCGACGCTTAAACCGCCGGATTATTCGTTCTCGCTCACCAGCCTCCGTCTTGCCGGTAACCGCGTCTGCTTTAACACCTACACCTCGGCATACGCTTGCCAATAGCACTGCGTTCTCCACAGAGGCAGCAAAGACAAGAACTCTTGAATGACTGTCGGTCAATTCAAGCACACGTTGCACAATACGAAGATTACGCTGCTCATCCTCACCAAAGCGTGCGGCCAAAGAATCCGGAATTTCCAAGGCACCCACAATTTCCTCGAGATCCGCAGGGGAGAGCCGAAGCCCCGGTTCCACGTTGAGAAGGGAGAAGTCAACAGCCGCCAAATAACCATCATCCGTCAAACGCCCGACAGGATTAGTGCCACCAAATTCCAACATCACCTTGTTTTCGTGAAAGAGTTCGGCCACATCAGCATCCACCTCTGGATTTCCCCAAGTGCGCCCGGGAGTTGCACTAAGGCCAAGAAGGGGGGTTCTTGGGTGTCTGGTGACAATTGTCTCGACGATATCCTGATAAGTTTTGGCGACTGCTTGGTGAGCTTCATCGAAGACCACCATCGTCGTTCGATCTCCGAGATTCCATAGCCGCTCACGCTCTTTTCCATACGAATGCAGCTTGGCCAGACCAGCAATGACGATCCCGTCGGTCACCCTGTCAACAGGGGGGTTGTGATGTGACCAGTATCGCAGGCAATCAACTTGCCTATCCCCTACAGCACTCCAAGTCGCTTCGAACTCTTCTGCAGCCTGTTCAAGAAGTTCCCGGGTCGCAGCTAACCAGATTACCAATCCTTCAGAACGGGTACGAAGGTGAGAGGCTACGATGCTCATCGCTGTTCGTGTTTTTCCGACGCCGGTCGGAAGATGCAGCATTACCCGCCCATCCTCGTAGTACAAAAACCGCTCCACTTCGCTCGCTGCTCTTTTTTGATGGGGAAACAGGCCCCGGTCCGGATCGACGGGCCCACTCGAAACCACTGGCGAGTCCTCGGGTTCAACCCTTGTTGCACACCCAAAAAATCCCAAGAGCGCGCGTTTCACGGTTGGTGCCAGTGACCTTGCCTCCCGCAATTGATCAATACTAGCACCGACACGCTCTTCCAGTTCAGCGATCTTGCTAACCGGGACAGCATCTAGGAGCAGCCTCCGCCGCTCAGGATCCTCGACCACAAGTTCAAGCGAAAGAATTTGTCGCAAAGTCCTTGATCGCGCAGGCCCATGGATGCGTTCCGGATCGATGGCATTGAGCAACTGAAGCACCCCGTTAGGCAGCATGCGTTCGGCCTTGGCATCATCGATCCGGTCTAAAATCTGTGAAAGGTGAAGACCTGGACTATCCATGTAGGCGGTCACTTGTGGCACGCCAGACACATCTTCGCCTTCCCATACAAATCATCGATGTCCAGTGGATCTCCATCCGGCCTCAACGGGTTCGGTTTCACCTTCGCTCGCATCCTGGCAAGGCGCCGCTCGTGATCCTGCCTGATCTGCTCCACGCGCTCCGGTCTGGACAGCTCGTCAAGAGACTCTCCCTGGCTCCAGGTGAACGGCGAGCCATGATCGACAGCGTTCTTTTCATACGTCCTTGCTTCCTCGAATGCGTCCGGATGCCGCTCCATGAGCCGCACCCATTCGATCTTTTGCTGGAAAAAGCAGAATGTGCAACCGCTGCGTGTTCGCCATTCGTAGTATGAGGGCAATCCCAGCCCGGCGCCTTCGAGCAGTTCCAGCACCCCGGCCTTGTCGATCCGGTCATCCTTGAATGGAAGGCGTATGGTCAGGCTCTCGTGCCGTGAGGAATACCCCTCGCGGTATTCCTCGTCGGCCCGGATGGCGACATAGCTGAAGACCCGCCTGCCATCATCAAGCGCTGGCTGGACCCATTGCTCGAACGGCCGCAATTTCAGTTGCCTCGTGCACCAGCGCGTCTGCGGTGACGGCAGGAAGTCATTGTACTGCCGGAGCCAGAAGTCGAAATCCCGGTCGGGGTTCAGCCGCAGGATCGGCTTGCCGAGGAACCCTTCGAGCTTCCCGAGAAACTCGTAGACCTCCGGCAGTTCCTTGCCGGTGTCGGTGAAGAAATAGTCGATGTCGAGATCGGGACAATTCTGGCGCATGTGGACGGCAAGCGCCGCGCTGTCCCTTCCGCCCGACAGGCCCAGTACATGCCAGTCACTGCCGGCGTCGCTCATGTCGGTGCATCCTTTCGACCTGCTCTGTCGGGGGTGTGTGCCTTCGCTGGCCCTTCGAGATACCGGGCGCTCACTTCCGCCAGGGCAGCAAGGACGACATTGCGACGCCCCTCGCCGCTCTCCTGCAAGGCTACATCCACGCATCCAACGAGGGAATCCACCGATGGCCGTTCCCGCTCGGCAACCTGGAATTCATCATGGACTGTTCGTGGCCGTCCCTCGAGGCCGATCACGACCGCTACCGAGTGGCGCTTGTCGCGACGTCCCTTGACATGGGCGAATGCCTCGGCCCTGACAAACCGTTGCGCCATGTCGGCCAGCTCCAGACTTGCCTTGTCGACATCAGGATCCACCCAGCCATGAACCGGCTTGTTGACCGCCATGCCGGCAAGGCCCTCCATGTCTTCGCGGCTTCCCCCGAAGCGGGAGAGACGCATGATGAAGGCCTCGAGGCGGTGATCACCTCCAAGGTCGCGGATATTCTCGGCGCGCGCCCGCAGCTCGGCCAGCATTGCCGGCGCCGCGCTCGGCACCTGCAGCTCGGTCAGCAGCGTGTCCTGCAGGCGGGCCAGCATCGCCGGGTAGGCATCGCACAGCTCCACAAGGCCTTCCCGCACCAGCCGCGCCAGCGCAGTCGCCTCCTCGCCGTCATTGCGCCCGGCGCCGGCAAGCAACCTGGGCATGTCATCGAAGATCAGCCTGTTCGGATCCCTGGCCTGCTTGAACAACTGGCGTATCTGCTTTGCGCGGCGGGACAGGCGCTGCGTGCGGCCAACCCAGCCCGGAAGCCGGTCATGGATCGCAACGAGGCCGCGGGCCACATCGATCGGCTCGAGGCAGCGAAGCTCGTTGTCTTCGTCCAGGTCGCGCACCACGCCGGCCATGTTCGACAACAGGGCCCGTGATACGTCGGTAAGGTCCATCCAGCGCAGCTGGATGTCGGTCGGGTCTCTCGAGAGGTATTCGGTATCAAGATCGGTCAGGCCGGTCTGGAAGACGCCCTGGCGGTAGAAGGCCAGTTTTCCTCGATGCGCAAGCAGGAAGGCAACCGACAGCACCGGCAGCAGGCCATCCTTCACGCCATATGGTGCCGATCGCCAGAGATCATGGATCTCGGCGACAGCGACCACGCGATCGGCGCTGGATTGCAGCAATTCGGCCGCCGCCTGCCAGGCAGGGATGAGGTTGTGGGCCCCGTCGTCAGATTCCTCGGGGCCCGCAAAGCTCCAGCCATCCAGGGTTTTCCGGTGCAGTCCGGTTTTTTCCAGCAAGGACGAGTAGAGACCCCGTTCGGCGGGGAATCCCTCCATTCCAAGGTATTCCTCATGCTCGTTCTGGACCATTCTCCGCAACAGGGCATTCCGGGCGGCAATGGCATTGCTCGACGGCTTGATCCGTCCGAGAAGTTCGTTGTGAAGACGCGGCGCATCCTGAAACCTGCTATCGGCGAGATCCGACGCCAGACCATTGATTTTGGCTCGAGGAAGCAATCGGGGCTGCGAGTTCTCACGATGCCACGAGGCATTGTCGAACGCGTGCATCAATTCGCCCTCGATGCGCCCGCGCACTGCCGTGATCCGGGCTAGCACCTCGGTGCGGCCAACCCTGTCGCCCTGCAACTCCGGATTGTCATCCCGCACGCGCTCGAGCGCGGCGAGTTCCCTCGCCAGGCGGGGGATGTTCCACGCGCCCGGCGACAGGCCGACCACGATATCCAAATTGCCGGTCGATCTTGCGGCATTTCGGCAGAGGGCAGCCGCCTCGTGCCTCGTCTCTCCGCGTGTCGGCATCGCCAGCAGAAAACAGCCGATGGCCCTGTGACGGGGCAAATAGGTTGCGGCAATGTCTTCCAGTTCCTCGAGTGGAGCCACATCGACGTCAAACCAGCGGAGCGCACCGGTGTCGTGGTAATGGCGCTTGGCCACGATGGGCTGGAGGCTGGCGAATTGATCGAGCGATTGCAGCCCCGCTTCATCCACATCCTGCAGCGCCTGCTCCACGGCGCTGTCGATGTCGAAATCGCTCCCCTCGAAGATTGCCCAGGCATCGGCGAACTTCCTGAAGACGACCAGGGATCGATTCCGAAGAAATTCCAGGGCGGCATCGATTTCCCTGCGGTTGTGGTCGGGCAGTGCCAGCCAAAGCGCCTCCCGGCTCGCCGGGATGCCGGCACGCTCCTTGAGAAGGTCCATCAGCGCAATCACCTTCAGCAACCGGATCTGCAGGCCGTCCTCTCCCATGGCTTCACACCGCCCAAGCGCATCGGCGGCTTGTGCCCAGCGATGGCCGTCCGGCGATACCATGATCGACGGCTCGAGATTGATACGCAGGTAGTCCCATAACTGATCGGCGCAATAGAGGTCGCCCCTGGATGCGCGGCGTATGAAATCCCTGAAGCCGCACGGCTCGGCCGAATTGAGAAACCCGAACAGGCTCCGCTGGTTCTGTCCGAAGCGCCGGCGTGACAGCGGGCCGAGCAGGCAGGCGGTGATGGGGTGCAGCGGCCAGCACTCCTCCAGCATCTCGGCAAGGTGTGGCGAGGCCTGCCCGTGCCTGAGTTTTGCCACGCTCCTGACCAGATTACGGATTTTACCGGGCTTGAGATCGGTCCTGATGGCCCGCGCCAGCAGGTCGATCTGCTCGTCTCCGGTGGGGTTGACGGAAAGGTCGACGAACCGCCCCTGTATCTTTGACCACTCGTTGCGCGCCTCGCGCGACAGGCTGTGCGCATATTCCTCGAATGCCTGGTGAAGAATGCCGACGACGATCAGCCTGCAGCGGCTTCTCGATGCCAGTTCGGCCAGCTGCTGAAAGAGATGGATGTCGGTGCCGTCCCGTGCGGCCGCCTCGAGGAACTTGCCCAGCTCGTCGATGAGCAGCACCAGGCCACCACCGGCGCGGGGATTGCGCGCGGCAATGCCTTCCAGTGCGCCAAGAACGGTCTTTTCCGACCAGGTGGCAGGCACCCTGTCCCTGGCAAGCAGCCGCGTCGCTTCGATGGCCTCGCCGATCACCTGTGCCGGCCGGTCACGCCGCCCGGATACCGGCAGAACCCGCCAGCCGCGGCTCCGTGGCGGCAGGGCCTCGTAGAGGAGGGATGCGGTTCGATCGTTCAGGATGGCCGCCGCCCGGCTGCGATGATCGCGGCTACCGTTGAGCATTGCACCGAGAACCACGGCAAGGCTCGACTTGCCGCCGCCGTAAGGTCCGGTCCAGGTGAATGCGCCTTGTCCGGTCTCGAGGACATGCTGCGCCATCGTCTCCAGCACCTCGGCCGAAGAGCGCGGGCAGACAAATCCTTCAAGTGCTGCCGGATCGCGAAAATCGGTGTCGATCCGGATAGCGCGCTGAAACCGGCGCGAGACATGCACATGGTCCGAAAGCGACATCAGGCGGCGGCCTTGCGGGTGTGGCGGTGGTAGTCCTGCGCAATGAATCCCATTGCTTGATCAAGACCGACCTCCCGTTCACGAATCAACTGTTTCAACCCGGCCGTCTCCGACCACCGGTAGGCCCCTCCACTCACATCCTCGATCTCGAACAGGAAATCGGCGAGCGCATCCTCGTCGAGGAGAAACACCCGTCCCGGCGAGCCCGGCTCATGGGCCAGCGCCTCGAAGGAGAGTGTCTGTGCCCGCGAGCGTTCCGCCCAGAATTCGGTCACCGCATATGCGATCACTCCGGCACCGAGGGTCGGCTTCCGGCCGCGGGCGAAGCGGAAGCCGTCGCGCTGTCCCGTCGGCCTGATGAGCCCGAGTTCGGCCAGGGGAGATTCCAGCGCGTCCTCATGGCTTGCCCTGGCCCGGTGCGATTGCGATGTGTAGGTGCGCAGGAAACACGCGACATCATTCCTGATCGTCGTGATGGCTGCGTGTCGCCAGTCTTGTTCCCTGGCAAGCTTCTCGAGCCCGCGCATCAGTGTTCCGCGCTCGAAACTGGTTGCAGGGTAGTGGCTGAAGGCCCAGAACCATGTGGTAATTCGGGGATTGTTGCAAATCTTCCAGTGGATGAGCCATGCAGTTGACGGGTCTTCCATATAGGGATCGAGGCCGTCATTCTTGCCGAACAGGCGCCTTCCGAGCGATGTGGGTGTGCGGCCATCCTCTGCAATGATCTCGGCAGCTGTTGCCCAATGACGCATGGATGCAACCATGTTCTTGCCGACACCGAATCGCGCGATTGCATCGTCATCGAGGAAGATCGGCCGCTCGCCGGCCGGCCGCACCGCGTCTTCCACAGCGTCGAATGCCTTCTTGAGCCACCCGTAGCGCAGCGGGAAGGTCTCGTGGCCTGACAGTTTCGGCCGGTAATCGGGGTCGTGCAAACGTCCGCGGTTCATGTCTTCGATCTGGATGATGTCTCCAGGTCGACACTAGCGCATGTTTCCGCTATCGTCAAAGCCGTATCGTAAACCGGGTTCCGGCAGAAACATGCCCAAGACAAATTCCGTCTATGCCGACTATCAGGCGACGACACCCGCCGACCCGCGCGTGATCAAGAAAATGGACCCGTATTGGAGGGAATTCTTCGGCAACCCGCACTCAAACAATCATGCCCGCGGTTGGCAGGCGGAACAAGCCGTGCAGGAGGCCGCTGCCTCTGTTGCCGGATTGATCGGCGCCGACAGCGACGAGATCGTGTTCACATCCGGGGCAACGGAAGCCAACAACCTTGCCTTGATGGGCTTGGCGCGTCGTGCCCTGCCCGGGCGCACCCGAATTCTGACGAGTGCGATCGAGCACAAATGCGTGCTTGCAGCTGCCCGCTCCCTTGCCTCGCGCGATGGCTTCACGGTCGAAGAGATCGTCGTGGATGGCGAGGGATTCGTTGATCCGGATTCCCTGAAAAAACAATTGGATAATGATGTCTTGCTGGTTTCGATCATGGCGGTGAACAATGAAATCGGCACCATCCAGGACATGCCGGCCATTGCCGGAGTACTTGCTGAATGGGGCATTCCGTTTCACTGCGATGCTGCGCAGGCTCCATGCGCAATGGAGATGGGCGACATGTCTGCCCACGCCGATCTGGTCAGTCTTTCCGGCCACAAGATGTACGGACCGCAGGGCATAGGGGCGCTCTATATCCGTCGCCATTTGCAGGAACGGATCGAGCCCCTGATACATGGCGGCGGACAGCAGAACGGCCTTCGGTCCGGAACCATTCCATTGCCGCTATGTGTCGGATTTGGTGCAGCCGCGCAGTTGCTTGCCGATACCTCCGGCAGCGGGGAGCGTGACAGGATTGCCCGCAGGCGGGACAGGTTCGTGGAATTGCTCAAGTCTGACGGTGCCCCTGTTGCCGTCAATGGCCCGGCCATGTCTCATCGCCATCCGGGAAATGCCAACCTTCGGCTCGAAGGATTTGATGCCCAGGACATTCTCGGGGCACTGCAACCAGGGCTTGCAGCGGCAACCGGGGCTGCCTGCACTACCGGCATTCCCGAGCCGTCCCATGTGTTGCGCGCCATTGGCTTGTCAGCCGCAGAATGCGATGCATCGATACGGTTCAGTTTTGGCCGGTTCACCTCGGATGACGAGATCGACGATGCGGCGGAACTGGTGATGACGGCTCTGGATGGGTTGAATGCATACTGATGCGAGGTGTCCGCATTGTAATCTCTCGGCAAGGAGAGTTGGAAGCCACTGCCAGAAGATTCGGACCGGCATAAGACCAGTGGATTTTGGCAATGTGACGGACCTCCCCGGCTCTCAAAGCTGACTAGTCGCATTGATTCAGCAGGCGAGAAGCACAGAATCACTTATACGGAATTATGTGGCGGCGCCTTGCGGACGGCATGGGCCTTTTCACGGTACTGAGGTGGTGGACAGCTATCATCGACGATCGGCGTTGGCAGCCCTTGGATGGCTGAAGCCTGGCCCCACGAACGAGCGACTCCACTTGTTTCAGGAGGGTATGTCGAATAGGCATCGGGCTCGAAGAAGTGTTTCAATGGCTTTCAATCTATACCGCAATTCAAGTGACGACTATGTTACTATCAACAACGGCCAAGAACGAACGACCCGCGTTTTGTTAATCAGATCTAAAACCGGGAATTCCTGTGGTGCGTGCGTGACGTCATCGCTGCTCGGTGCTTGGATAGCGTATCCGCGACAGGTGTTCGGATTTGCACAAAAGGAAGGAAGCGCAGACATTCACAGAGGTGGATTCGATCAGGGTCCGTTTGCATGGGAAGATTATGCCGGCGATTACTATGAACTTTCTTCTCTGAGCATGGAGCTGGTGGACAAGGTCAGGCGCATATTATCGGATCTGGACATTGAAGAGCTTGTACGGAGGTTCACAGAACTTCTGGAACTTCTTCAGCACATCAATTGGCACACCAACAGCCCGTTCGGATCACTATCTTCAAACGATAGCCTGACTCCGAATGACAAGGTCTATCTCCATCTGAAAAGAATTCTTGAAATTCTGTCGGTTCACCTTGATCGTGCTCGCCCAATCCCGTTTTCTTGACCTTCCCTCAGATCGAGATTTTGCCTAAAAGGAAAACGGAATCGAGGAGCGATGGTTCAAGTTCAAGACACACCCAACGTTTTTGAGATCATCTTTCCGGACGCTTCGCAAACGCTGTCTGAAATCAAGTCTGCGAACACGAAGTTCGCCTACTATACAACCGCAGAAACGGCGATGAAGATCATCCGGAACAAGGAGGTCTGGCTTCGCAACGCCACGGTAATGAATGATTTCTCCGAAATCGGATATGGCCTGACCCTCGCAAGGAATGGGCTGGCTGGTCCTGCTGGAACGAAATTCTACGCCGCAATTGAATCCGTGTTCCCCGATCTCAAGGCAGAGATTGAAACCCGATTCCACCAATCGGAATCGTATTGGAGGCTCGAGACCTACCTTTCCTGCCTGTCGCTACATCAGTCCTCGGAAGACCAAACCGGTCGTCTATCCATGTGGCGTGCCTACGGCGATGTTGCATTCATAATGAACAACACCCCGTTTGTCGCGGAATCCTACCAGCTTGGCGCCTACTCGACGCCTGTTCATTATCTTGACCAAGATGGCTTTGACAAACATCTTCTCTCGTTCACCGAGAAAATCTCCGCGAATATCAATTCCCTTCCTAAATTTGGGAGGAAGGAATTGACTGTCGGAGTTCTGAATTGGATTTTCCTGGCAGCAATCGGAATCAAGCACCCCGGATTCTCGGAAGAAAGAGAATGGCGGATTTACTTCCATCCAACTGACGATGAACATCCGGTGCTGACCAGGAGGACCGAGATTGTCAGAGGCATTCCTCAACCCATATGGGCCATTCCACTTCGCCACGATCCGGATAACGGACTGTTCGGAGCAGATATACCGAGCCTGCTGGACAGGATAATCATCGGACCTACCGCGTATCCGTTCGTCAGCGCAGGAGCATTCACTCAACTGCTTTCAGAAGCCGGTGTTGAAGATGCCGCAAGCAAGGTCGTCGTATCCGACATACCACTGCGCAGACTCGGATAGCCCGTCACCGCTCTCGACCTTCACCACACAGCCCCGCGCCATGCTCACGTGCCGTGCCCAGGATCCTGACCAAAGCGTGAATGGACTCGCGACAGCCGGAATGACATGGCACATTCCTGTCAGCTTCAACACATACCAAGGATATCCGCATGGCTTGGAGCGAGGCCACCAGGACCCAGAGATTCGCTTCTGCTCCGGTCACCCCTCAACGGCCAACGCACGCGAGATCACCTCCCCGATCCTCTCGGCGGCAGCTTCGACCTCCCGGTCACAGGCATGGGCATAGCGAAGCGTCATCGTGACCTGGCTGTGGCCCGGAAGCCGTGCCACGACAGGCAGTGGGATGCCCTGCATGACCGCCTGACTTCCATGGGTATGGCGAAGATCATGAAGGCGGACATCGTCGATCCCGGCCTCGCGGCGCACCTCGTACCAGAGGGGCAGGTCGTCCGAGATCGGCCATGCCGGGTCTCGCGGAGAGGGAAACACGAATTCGCCTGAAGTCATGGCCAAATGACACTCGATGATCTCCTGCGCCCTCCGGTTCAGGAACACCGTTCGCGGACCGGTCTTGCTGTCCTCCAGTCTCAGATGATCGCCATCCACGTCCCGCCGCCTGAGGCGGACGATCTCGTTCTTGCGGCATCCGGTGAGAAGCAGCAGGCGGATGATGTCCGCCTGCCGGGCCCGCCGCACGCCTGCATGGCGGTCGAGGCATTGGTGCAGCCGGCCGATTTCCTCCTGCGAGAGGAACCGCGTGAGTTTCGGGCGCGGATTCGGCCTGACGCCGCTCGCCGGGTTGGCGGCGATGTGTTCGAGCCTGGCGGCATGGTTGAAGATCTGGCGCAGCACACCCAATGCATGATTGGCTGCCCCGGGTGATATCCGGCTGTAGTGGTCGAACCAGCGGTGGATGTCGGACGGCGCGATCCGGTCGATGCGCCGAGTTCCGAAAGCGGGCAGAAGTTGGCCCTTCAGAATCTTGTCCCGACCTCGAATCGTCGCGGGCTTGCAGCGGGGGGCCAGGAGTTGCGCCATTCTCCGGCGACAAACTCCGCAAACACCGGCGCCGCGGCTCTCCGGTCCCTGCCTTCGGATTGCAGCCTCGAGCATCGTTGCCGTGCTTCAGCGACCTTCATGAATTTGGTCGGGCCCAGCGACTGCTTCCATGACCCGGACTGGAAGGCAAAGCTCCTGCCCCCGGACGGGTAGACCCGGACACATAATGACGGCACCCGGGAGTCGCGCACCGTGTATTCGCGGGTGCCGGGCTTGAGCCTGCAAATGCCGGCATCGGTCAGTCGCATCCTGTTCATGATCCCGTCCTTCCGAGCACGCCGCCCATGGCATCGGCGGCATCGCGCATCACGGCCCCGGCAAGGTGCGTGTATCCGAGGGTGGTGGCGGTATCATGGTGACCCAGCAGGCGGCCGATGACCGGAACGGTCTCGCCCTGCATGATGGCGATACTGGCATGGGCATGACGGGCGTCATGCAGCCGCATGTCATCGAGCTCCGCCGCCGCCCGCAGGCGCTGCCAGAATTGCTGGATCATGGTCATGGAGACAGGCGCATCGGCACGGGATGACGGAAACGTCCAGCGGGAGGTCCTCGGCAGCCCGGCCAGTACCTCCCGGGCCGGCGATGACAGCCACACGGTTCGGGGACCGGTCTTGCTGTCACGAAGATGCAGATGCCCGTCGCGGTAGTCCCGCCACGCAAGGTACCGGATCTCGCCGGCCCGGCAACCGGTCAGCAGGAGCAGCCTGATGATGGCCACCGGCAGGGGTTTGTCCGTCTCATGGAGTGCGAGACTATCGCCGAGACGCCGCAGTTCGACCTCCGAGAGGAAGCGCTCGGGCCCGGCTCGCCGGTAGCGCCTTATGCCCGTGCACGGGTTGGAGTTCTCGGGCCGGTAGCCGTGGATCTCGGCCTGGGCCATGATGACCGACAGCGACGGGGGTAGCATGCAGGGAGGCGAGCCACTCCTGCACATCCCTGCCGGTGATGCCGGCGATCTGCATTCCCCTGAACCAGGGCAGGATCTGATTGCGAAGATAGTACCCGTTGACCTTGCATGTGGAGGGCTTCCAGTGGCGGGAATAGCGGCGGAACATGTCCTCGGCAACGACCTCGAACAGGGTCTCGGTCGGCGATGTCACGACCGGCTGGCCCTTTCGGATGGCGGCAAGGGCCGCCCTTGCCGCATCGCGTGCCTCGCTCACGCGCATCTGCTCCGGATCACCGATGATCTTCCAGATGCGCCTGCCATCGCATTGTGTGTGTATGAAGAACCGCCTTCTTCCCGAGGGCATGATCCGGATGCCGAATCCTTTCAGAACCTTGTCCCGGATGTCCCGTGTCGTTCGTGCTGGCCGGGAGTGATTTCCCAGTGGCAGCCTGCAGTTTTTCCAGGATGTTGAAATTGCGCGGGTATTTCGTTGCCCCGTTCGGCCGTGATCGCCGGTCTTGCCGGTTCTTGCGAAAATGTTGCAGATAGGTCGCGAATTTTCGCGTCAGCGGAAAAACCGCCCGCCTCCGGCCCGCCTCCCGGCCCCGCATGGCAGGTCTGGCAGAGTGCTCCAAAGCCAGAAAATGCTCCGGTCAGGGAGCGGAAAGGAGCACTCCGATGCAGAACCTGCAGGCACGGACCCCGCTTGCCGACACCGACCCCGTTTCCGATGTCATGGCGGCGGCAACCGGCCGCCTGCGACAGGCCATGCGGGAAATCATCAATTCCGATGCCGCCCGCCCGCTCGCCGTCGAGCTTGCCGACATGCTCGGGCAGGATCCGCTGACCGGCGAGCAGACCTGCCGTGACAACATCCACGAGCTTGCCCGCGCCATGCTGGCCGAGGCCTGCGAGATGCTCGATGACCATGGCGAGTATCTGGAGGTCGGCGGCCGGCGCTGCCGGAAGGCGGAAGCCACGAGGGGCCAGGCAATGACACTGTTCGGCAAGGTCCGCTACCGCCGCTCGCGCTGGCGGCCGACATCGGGCAGGGGCCCGTCGGTGTTTCCGACCGAGGCCGTCCTCGGCCTGACCGAGAGCTCGCTGACGCCGGCGGCGGCCGGGCTGTCGCTGTTCCTGATGGCCGGCATGAGCGCCCGCGAGAGCGCCGAGGCCTGGGCCCGGCTCACCGGCGGTGGCCCGGCGGTCAGTGCCCTGGTCAAGCCGGCCGCCGAGGCCGGACGGCGCTTCGAGGAAGGCGCCGATGATCTCATGGCCGATCTCATGGCCGAAGAGGACATCCACCCGGCGGCGGTGGCGGTGATGGTCTCGCTCGACGGGGTCATGCTGCGCATGCATGCCGAGGCGGTGGAAGGCAGGGAGATTGATGCCGGCTGGCGGGAGGCATCCTGCGGCGTGGTTGCCCTGCTCGATGCCGAGGGGGGCATGCTGCAGCGCGTCTGTCCGGGCCGTCTTCCGGAGGCCGGCAAGGCGAGCCTGAAGGCAGGGTTGAGCCGGCAGCTCTTTCACTGGCTGCGGCAGCTTCCCGGGCTGAAGCTGGTGGCGATCGCCGATGGTGCCCGTGACAACCGGGGATTCCCGGACAATCCCGGCCCGGATGTGACGGTACTCGACTTCTTCCATGCAGCCCGACACATGAAGGTGGCCGCCGATGCCGCCTTCGGCGAGGGCAGCCCGGAAGCCATGGCCTGGTTCGGGAAATGGCGCCATGTGCTTCGCCACCATCCCGGGGGTGCCCGCAAGGTGATCGACGCCCTGCGCTACCTGCTCCGGAAGAAAGAGGGCGGCACCGGCATCATTGCCCGCGGGCCCGGCTGTTTCCGGGCGGGCCGGCACCGCATGAAGTACCGGCAAGCCGCCGATGCCGGCTATCCCGTCGGCAGCGGTGCCGTGGAGGCTGCGAACAAGGTGCTGGTGACCTGCCGAATGAAACGCTCGGGTCAGCGATGGGGCCGTGACGGCGGCCAGGGCGTGCTGACCTTCCGGTCACTGGCCAGGTCCGGCCGCACGGGCCGGGCCTGGGCCAGGCTGGCCAGGAGCTGGCAGCCATGGAAACCGCCGGCCAGGGGCGGGGCCGCCAATGACAACCGGGCCCCGGCCCTTGCCGCCTGATTCGTTCCTGCCGAATTGATGTCCGAAAACCGCGCCATGCCGAGATCACTCCCTGCTGGCTTGAGTGCCTTGATTCGTGCATCTGTCAGGCTTACTGTCGTCATCGCATTCTCCCTGCATCCGGTTGCAGATGCGGAAGAAACAGGGGGTAAACCTGACCGCATCTGCGGGTTGTGGAAGAAAAATGGACGCTATATCAATTAGTTAGAACCGAAGGTGCGTGGTGATAGTGTCAATCGCACACATTCATGTCCTTCATCGATGCGAGGCCGGTTTGAACAGCGTGGAAATACTCGAGAGGCTGATCTCGTTTCCGACGGTGAGCCGGGATTCCAATCTCGACCTGATCAGCTATGTGAGCGACTTCCTGGAAGAGCGAGGCATCAGGACTCACCGGGTGTTCAACGACGAACACAGCAAGGCCAACCTGTTTGCCAGCGTCGGGCCGGCCGGCAAGAGCGGGGTCATGTTGTCGGGCCATACGGATGTGGTGCCGGTGGACGGCCAGGACTGGTCGGTCGATCCGTTCTGCATGTCCTTCCGCGGTGGCCGTTTCTACGGGCGGGGCACTGCCGACATGAAGGGATTTGTCGCCTGTGCCATGCGGGCGGCAGCGATTGCCGCCAGGCGGACCCTCAAGACGCCGCTCTGGCTGTCATTCTCGTATGATGAAGAAATCGGCTGTATCGGGGTAAGGCGACTGATCGACGAGATGTCCGCTGAAGGCATGCGCCCCAGGATGTGCATTGTCGGCGAGCCGACATCGATGCGGGTCGCCAATGGCCACAAGGGAAAGACCTCCCTGCAGGCAACCTGTCGCGGCCGCGAGGCCCATACTGCCTATGCGCCCAGGGCTCTCAACGCATTGCATCTCGCCTGTGATCTGGTCTCGGTCCTGCGCCAGGCCCAGGCCAGGATCAGAACCGACGGAGTCACCGATTCCGGATACGAGATACCCTACACAACCATCCATGCCGCCCGGATCACCGGCGGAATGGTGCCCAATATCGTGCCCGGCCACAGCAAGGTCGATTTTGAAATCCGCAACATCGCCCGGGATGATCCGGCTGACATCATCGCCGGGCTCGAAGCCGAGGCCGGGAAGCTGGTCAACTCGGCGCGGGAACTCGCCAGCGAAGCCGAAATCACCATTCGAAGCCTCAATTCCTATCCGGGCCTCGATACGCCGCCGGATGATCCGGCATCGCTGTTTGTCCAGTCACTGGTCGGGCAGCAGGTGGCCGACAAGGTTGCATTCGGAACCGAGGGCGGCCTGTTTGCCCGGGATCTCGACACGCCAGCGGTCATCTGCGGTCCGGGATCGATGGACCAGGGACACAAGCCGGATGAATATGTCGAGGCTGACCAGATCGGCCTTTGCGAACAGATGATGTTCCGGCTGGTCGACCGACTCGAAGAGGGACTCTGACGCCGCGGCGGGGCTCGCTTCCGGCCCTTCCCGGATCACCGGAATGCAGGCTGCCGGCGGCATGAGTCACGCCGCCAGCTGTTCGGATTCCTCGGTCTGCTGGCGATGCCACATGGATGCATATCGTCCATCCAGGGCCAGCAGCTGGTCATGGGTTCCCTGTTCGGTGATCCTGCCGTTCTCCAGCACGATGATGTTGTCCGAGTCGACGATTGTCGACAGCCGGTGGGCGATGGCAATCACCGTTCGCCCGCGTGCCATGTCGCGGAAGCTCTCCTGGATTTCCTTCTCGGTCTCGGTGTCCAGCGCCGACGTTGCCTCGTCGAGCAGCAGGATCGGCGGATTCTTGAGCAATGTCCGACTGATTCCGACCCGTTGCTTCTCGCCGCCGGACAGCTTCAGCCCCCGCTCGCCAACCTGGGTTTCATACCCCTCGGGCAACTGCTTGATGAATTCGTGCAGCTGTGCGGCCCGGGCAACCTCCTCGATCTGCGCCTGCGTCGCATAGGGAAGCCCGTAGGCAATATTGTAGAACAGCGTTTCGTTGAACAGCACGGTGTCCTGGGGGACAATCCCGATCCGGGCGTGCAGGCTGGCCTGGGTCACGTCCCGGACATCCTTGCCGTCAATTCTCAGCGCACCGCCATTCACGTCATAGAAGCGGAACAGCAGCCTGCCGATTGTCGACTTGCCCGATCCGGAAGGGCCGACAATGGCCACGGTTTGCCCGGGCTCGACGGTCAGGTTGATGCCCTTGAGAATCGGCCGGTCGGAATCATAGCCGAAAAACACATTCTCGAACTCGATCCTCCCCCCGGTCACCTCCAGCTCTTGTGCCCCCGGCTTGTCGCTGACCTCATAGCCCTGCTCCAGCAGGTCAAACATGTCGCCCATGTCAACGAGTGCCTGCCTGACTTCGCGGTAGACGGTCCCGAGGTAGTTCAGCGGAATGGTGATCTGCAGCATGTAGGCATTGACCAGGACGAAATCGCCGACCGTGAGGGCGCCCTGCTGCACACCCAGCGCCGCGATCACCAGCACTGCCACCGTCCCGATGGCGATCAGGATTGCCTGGCCCAGGTTCAGGAATGCCAGGGAGTAGCTGGTCTTCAGCGCTGCCTCTTCATAGCCGGCCATCGAGGAATCATAACGGTCGGCCTCGCGCTCCTCGGCGCCGAAATACTTGACGGTCTCGAAATTGAGGAGGCTGTCCACCGCCTTCTGGTTGGCGTCGGTGTCCTGGCGGTTCATCTCCTTGCGGATCTGCACCCGCCACGCCGTGACCTGGAAGGTGAACCAGACATAGATGCTGATCGTCACCAGGATGATGACGAAATACCGGAAATCCAGCACGACCAGAAGAATGATCGCAATCATCGACAACTCGATGATCAGGGGACCGATCGAGAACAGCATGAAACGAAGCAGCCAGTCGAGACCCTTGACCCCGCGCTCGATGATCCGGGAAAGCCCGCCGGTCTTGCGGGTTATGTGATATCGAAGCGACAGCTTGTGGATATGCCGAAAGGTCTCGAGCGCCAGCATCCGCAGTGCCCGCAATCCGACCTTGGCAAAGATGATGTCGCGCAGCTGGTCAAAACCGACGCTCATGATCCTGGCGCCGCCATAGGCAACGGTAAGACCCACCGCCCCGAGCACCCCGGCAAGGAGTATGGAATCCGGATCCGTTCCGGCCAGCGAATCGACGGCAGCCTTGTAGAAGAACGGTGTGGCCACGGCGATGATCTTGGCCACGGCGAGCGCGGCCAGGGCGAACACCACTCGTATCTTCGCCTGACGATTTCCCTCTGGCCAGAGATATGGTGACACGCTCCGGATGGTGCGCCAGGCACTCCGCCGGTCGGCAAGCCTCTCCAACGCCTTCTCGCTCTGGCTCCTGGCCATTCCCGCCTTTCCTGCCCGTATCCGCCGGCCTTTCACCGGGGCCGGACCATGGCAACCGGACACATGCCGGGTCGCTATATCCCGTATCGGCCCATCCTGCGATGAAACATGGTCATCGCCGGCAGCTTTTTCAATGGTCGTTGCCGGCACAGTCCGGGCCACCCCAATGCCGGATGCCGGGCAACGGGGGCATGCAAGCCAGTCCCTGCCAAGCGGGAGTTCACGAGATCTCTCCCGGACGCAAGGATCACGGGCATGAAAATTCCGGGTGCGGCCCTCTCCCGATACCACAACACGCAACCCGTGGGACGTCACGAGATCCGGACCAGTGCCGCATTCTTCATCCCGGCCGGTGCTGACACAAGGACATTCCAGACACCGGGCCTGGGGAATCGAGAATGGGATCCCAGGCGATGCGCGACCCGTCCAACGGCGCGACCCTGCCCACATGCATCGCAAACTCGATGTCGAGGCGGGCGATGGTGGCTTCGATTTCGGGACGGATCCTCCCGCGGTCAGGAATGAAACGGGCCGGCATTATCAAGACAAGGTATCGGCGACGCGTGCAGCAATCATGTCCTGGTTATTGGCAGACGCTTATCGGCACCTGCAGTCGACGGACAGGTTCTCGAAGTCCGGCACGTCGCTTTCGACATGATCGCGCGCCGTGATGTCGTCGAGACGACAGGCGACACTGGATCCCACTCGGAGAGGGTCGGACTGGTTTGAGGAGTTGGGTCCAGTATTTCACCTGGTCGGACCAGTTTGCATTGCCGTCAGTGGGATCGCGATCCTTGATGAACCAGATCGTCAACTCGACGTCGTCGGCGTTCCAATTCGGCGCGGCCCGAACCCGAATTTCACGAAGCGCCCGCAAGTAGCCGCCCTCCCGGCTTGTCCGATTGAGCTTTTTCACCAGATGTTGCCGGAGCGGCTCGCCATTTGAACGAAATCGTCCGGAAACGAGAATCTCGAACGCTTTCGTGCGATCGCATGGGCGAACTCCCGTTGCTCCGCGTCCGTTTTCCTACCAGGGATTCTCCTCCAATTCGCAACCACGCCCTTTTCAACGGTCATGACGCGGTTGAGATCGGCGACGAGACCATATCTTGCCATGGCGGGTATGTAAGCGAATGCCGGCCTTTTTCAAACGACGGACCTGCTCTACGAAGTCGCCGTCCCGGTCCACCAGGGGCGCAACTTCAACATAGTGACGCTCCCGGCACGACCGAACGATATCGCAAGTCTGGGTCAACACGGCAAAGCCAGCAACCTCTTCGACAGCCAACGATATCCCGGCCATTTGCGCTTCGTTGTCCCCTTCGGCGATTGCCTTCAGGGAAGCCGGGCTGTGCGGTCGGGAGAAATCCGCGAGATGCATGAACTCCAAACCGGCGTCGCGCGACACATCGCCCTGACGCCAGCACCGGAGAACCTTGTCAACCGCTTCCGCCTGCTCCTCCGGTCCTGTCATTCCGTCGGTTTCTTCTTCCTTACTGCCGGGCGGACGATGCGCACTTTCCCGACCGGGAGTTCCGGTTGATCAGTTATCGTGTCGAGAAGAATTGCTGGCGGCGGCGGTTGGCGTCTTGCCCATTCGTCCTCCGAAAGTGCGGTAACGCGGCGGCCGGCAAATTTGGGCGCCGCCCCCATTGGCTGGCACATCACATCCGCGTAGCGGTGCTCCACGAGCAGGTCGAAGAGCGTCAGACCGTTGGTGATCGAAAGGAGGCGGTCGCGCGTCGCTCGGCAATCTCCTTCATCAAGATGTCGAATTGCATTCAGCGTCAGGCGAATCTCCCGCTCGTGCTGTGCAGAGGGCGCCCTGCCATTAGCCCAGTGGTGAACGGTGCGACGCGAAACATTGAAGAGTTCGCTCAACAACTCCCATGTCAGACCCGAACGCCGTCGGAGTTCAAGGACAACTTCGGCCGTGGACTGTCCGGTTGGGATGCATGCCGCGGTTACGGGACCCGATGACGTTCTATCCACGAGCAGAACCCGCGGCGGGCTGGCAACCGTTCCCGCATCTCGGAACCCGTCCAACGCGATGACATTCGTCTCCCCGTCGTTTGCCGGATAAAATGCGACATGCCGATGACGGCCTCTTGCCGATGTAGGCGGTTCCGACATCGGGAGCAGCGCTACCATGGTCATGGATTTCCTCCGTAGAACCTCAGGAACTCGTCGGTGATCATTAGCCGGAATACCAAATAGATGCGTTCGGCGAAGGCCTCTGTCATAACGACTAATTCTTCCGAGTTGAATGGCGCTTCGTCCGGCGAGTACATGTCCAGATCCAGGATCCAACTCGGTTTCGTTGTCGGTTGCAGGGCATCGGGGTCGTGAGTCGCATTCGGCGGCATGTTGCCCCATCGTCCCTGGATCATGCCTTCTGCAGCCCGGAGATGCATTTGGGTCATCGAATGGATCGTCGCCTCGCGAAGCGCGTCCAGTGGTCCCGCGTCGGGCTGCAGAATTCCGAGGACATTCCTTTGAACAAGGTCGCCGATTTTGTCCATGGCCGCGCCTTCCAGCCTGTCGACATAACGTAACCCGACACGATGGGCTGCGGCTGGCCGAAAGCAAGTCTCCACACTCGTAAGGACTGCTCGAAGGCGATCAAGAAAGTCTCCGCGACTTTCATACCTCCACGTCTCAAGTGCAACAAAATCCACACCGAGCGACACGCGCCAGGCTGCCGGTCCCGATCGGTCTGCGAGTCGCCATATGACCGCCTCCGACATGCTGGATTCCTGGCCAAGGCGTATGTCGATGTTTCTGACTTCATTCCTCTCCAGGTGCGGATAGTCGTCGCGCAGTGCCTCCTGGAAATCCGCGACGCTGTCCTCCTTGCGGATCGAGAGGATCGGCGGGAATCGGATTTGTGCGATGACTCGCACGATAGGTGCTTCGAGCAACGGCACTTCAGTCGGAATTTCTGTTGCGAGCGGCGTTGGTTCAGCTTTCATCTGTGTCCACCCGATAACTCCTTATTGATTGTGAAATTTAGCGTGAACTAATGTCTTGCGCAATGGATTTCAACCCAAGCCGCGCAACGACCAGAGGATACATGAAGCGTGTCGCGCCGTTGAGGATTTGGCGGGAGATATCCGAATTCCAATTGCATGCAACTTGGTTTTGCACGCGGTTTGCGATCGCAGCGTTCCTCCATCAACCAGATTCTGCTTTCACGGTCGACCGCGGTAGCCGTCGCGGGTAGGCGAAACGGATGGCGACGAGCGGCGTCCGGGACCTGACTGAATTCGCTTGCGCCATGAGGACAGGAGTGATTTCCCCCCGGCGGATAGCCCATTTTCCAGTGCATTGAAATTGTACGAGTTATTTCGTTGCCTGTTCGGCGGCGAGTGCCGGTTTTACGGGGTTTGGCAAGAATGTTGCCGATGTGCCGCGAATTTGCGCGCGGCGGGTAAGTCCAGCTGGATTCCGGCCGATTCCTGACCCCTTCCGGCAGGTCCGGCAGAGTGCTCCAAAGCAGATATCGCTCCTGATGCGGAGCAGAAAGGAGCACACCGATGCAGAACCTGCTGGCAGAATCCCTCCTTGCCAATACCATCCCCGATGCCGATGTCATGGAGAAGGCAATCGGCTGCATTCAACAGGCAATGGATGAGATCGCCGGCTCCGATGCCGCCGGCAAGATTGCCGACGCTCTTGCGGTCATGCCCAGGCAGGAGCCGCTGACCGGCGAGCAGGCATTGTCTGGCCGATTCATGGTGTCGTCCTGCAACCGGAGCGGGCAGAACTCCCAGACGAGATCCGTTTTCGACACAGGGAAGGTGGCGGAGGTCGATGGGACACAGGGGTAATCCGCGGTGTGCAACGATGGTCGAAGGCAAGGGTCGATCATGCCTCACCGACAGCGGCCAGCCCTGTGCAAGGAGTCGGATGTCGACAGCCTGCGTGGCCACCGTAATCGTGCAAGTGTACAGGTCGTAAATGCTGCGAGCCGGTGGCATGGCAGTTGCGATGCCGACTTTCCGGACTTGCGGACTGATTCCCATTGACTGTCCGATTGCGTTATTGCCGCGATTGCCGGATATACCGTTGGGCTGCGCGGGCGGGTCAGTGACGTTGGCTGGAGCCAGGAATGAACAAGGCATGCACCCCGGGTTCATGTTGCACCAATACCTTGGGGGATTCGTCATTCCCGCGCCGGTGCTCGTGAACCGTCCGAAGTCCGGAATGTCAACGCGTTCCGCACGTTTCCTCTTTCTGCTCGGCTCAATACTGGCCTTCGGAATGAGTACTGCTCGCGCTCAGGAGCGGCATGTCATCATCCATCATGATGTCGCCTTGCACTCCTGTCCGGATTCGAAATGCCGGGTCGTCGCGCAGCTTCCGATACTCAGTCCGGTGTACGTCATGCACCGGGAAGAGCCGGCTCAACCAGAGGATGGCGAAGAGATCTGGACCCATGCGAACATAACGGAGCGGGGTCGTGCATCTGGTTGGGTCCTTGATGGCAATATCGGATATCCGGGCAGATTTCGTCCGGTCCGGAACTGGAACATCAGGGAGTTTTCGTACTGCATTGGCGACTACTGCCCTGAATTCATGTTTACCGTGTCGGGCGAGTTTACGACACGGTATGCTCCCTGTTTCGATGGACTCTGCCCAGATCCGCCCGGCAAGGCGACATGTCACCGGGAAACGGAAGAAAAGCAGATGATTGACGGCTCGGTCTATTGTGCATCAACCGGCAATCTCTACCGCGCTGGCGATGCAATCCGCCTGGGTGACGCCGGTTCGCATGAGTTCGTTTTCTTCAACAGGCGAGGCGAACTCTGCGCCGACATGTACACCTGTGAGGCGCTTGATGAATGAACGCTGCCGGTCCACGAATGCCCATCAGCCAATACGGCCTTCGATCCTCTTGTCAGGATCGTGGCATGACATGCGAACGGACTGCTCCAGGCCGAACAGGGATCTGGGGGAGAGTTTCATGCCTCCCGCAGCGTCCCGGCCAAGCACTGGCGGTACACCGGCAATCTCCATTCGGGTGTTTTCCGGCCATTGTCGGAAAACCGCGGGATGCGCATATCGCAGGTCCGCACTCACCATGGCCTTCAGTCCGATGATGTCGACAAGGAGGAAATGACGACGGGTTCGGAGCCACCTGTGCGGGATGATCGAGGGAGCCGAGTCGGAACAGGATTGGGCACATCCAGGTCGCGGCCGATCAGATGCGCTCCAAACACAGGTTGGGTACTGCCGAGGGCAGACATGGTTGTGGAATTGTCAATTTACTGCAAAACACGGGTCGATTTGTCCAAATCGACACGACGAGACAGACCATGAGAATGAAACCGCTCGGTTCGACCGGCATGATGATCAGCGAACTCTGCCTCGGCACGATGACCTTTGGCACCCAGACCCCGGAGCAGGATGCGCACCGCCAGATCGACATGGCGCTGGATCACGGCATCAACATCGCCGATACCGCCGAGATGTACCCGGTCAATCCGGTTTCGGCCGACACGGTCGGCAACAGCGAGAGGATTCTCGGCAACTGGGTCGCCAAATCGGGTCGTCGCAACCAGATCCTGCTGGCAACCAAGGCCGCCGGAGAAGGATCATCCATCGTGCGGGACGGAGCGCCGATCTCCGGCAAGATCGTCCGGGCCGCAATCGAGGGCTCCCTTTCCCGGTTGCAGACCGACTACATCGATCTCTACCAGCTTCACTGGCCAAATCGGGGCTCATACATGTTCAGGCAGAACTGGACGTTCGACCCGACCTCCCAGGACAGGTCGGAGACCCTGGATCACATGGCCGACACGCTGGATGCCCTGTCCGATTTGGTTCGGCAGGGAAAGATCATCCATTTCGGCCTTTCGAACGAAAGCGCCTGGGGCACGGGGCACTGGCTTCGGGCAGCCGAACAGGGTGGCGGACCCAAGGTCGAGGCCATCCAGAACGAGTACAGCCTGCTCTGCCGGCTGTTCGACACCGATCTTGCCGAACTTGCCCATCACGAGCAGGTCGGGCTGCTTGCCTATTCACCCTTGGCGACCGGGCTGCTGACCGGAAAATACCAGGATGGACGGATCCCCGCCCGGTCCCGCCGGTCGATCAACAACAGCCTCGGAGGACGGGCAAACGAACGGGCATTCGCTGCGGTCGATGCCTATCTGGAGGTGGCGGCCAGGCACGGGTTCGATCTGCCATTGATGGCCCTCGCCTGGTGCAGCACCCGGCCCTTCATGGGCTCGGCAATCTTCGGTGCGACCACCGCCGAACAGCTGCAATACCTGCTGGAAGCATCCGGGATGGAACTGTCCGATGACTGCCTGGCCGACATCGACCGTGCCCATCGGGCCAACCCGATGCCCTATTGAGGCACCTTCCGGCAGTCAGGGTGCCATTTATCCGGTAGTGACCACTCCGCCATCGACGGCAATGACCTGGCCCGTCATCATCCTGCTGGCCGACGAGGCCAGGAACAGGCAGGCACCGACGATGTCGTCCGGCTTCAGATGTTCCTTCAGGCACTGCTTGCCCAGTTGTCGCTCGAGCGATTCCCGGTCAGCCCACAATTCCAGCTGCCGTTCGGTGAGGGTCCATCCCGGGGCCACCGCATTGACCCGGATGCTGTCAGGTCCGAACTCCCGGGCCAGGACACGGGTCAGCCCGGTAATTCCGGCATTGGCCGTCGCATAGGCCGGATATCCGGCGTTGCCGGTCATGTAGGAAATCGACGTGAAGTTGATGATGACGCCGCTACCCTGCCGCCGCATGCCGGGAATTGCTGCCCTCGACGAGAAGAAATACGGGCGAAGATTCACCGCGTGATTGGCATCCCATCCCTCGACATCCAGCTCCTCGGTGCTGTGGCGGGTGTCATTTGCCGCATTGTTGATCAGCACCTCGATCGGTCCATGCGCAGACGCGGCCCCGACCATCGCCGCCTCGAGCTGACCGATATCGGTCACGTCACATGCGATGTACAGGGGCCGATTGCCGTGACCCGCCTCCATCCGGTCGCAGAACCGCGCTGCATCGGAGCGCTGGACAAAGGCGACCCGTGCCCCCTGTTGCAGGAATCCTTCGGTCAGCGCGGCTCCGATGCCGGAGCCGCCACCGGTAATGAATACCGACTTGCCCGCAAGATCCCCGAATTTGACATCCAGATTCATGATCAGCCCTTCATCTTCCAAGGGAAATGCCGTCCAGCCCAATAACAGTCACCCCGGATACGGACAAACCCGATTGTGACCGGAATTCCCGGCCGGCGACAGGGCGACGGCACGCCGGGGTCGCCTTCCTTCCGGAATGGCAGGTGTCGATTGCCCCGAACAGGTCACGAGGCTTGCCGGGTCAGGCATGGCCGGCCGCCTGTCTCGCCGGGCCCGGCCGTCCCGGCCCGTGCAACGTCCCGGCCCCGCAGGTCAGTCAGTGGACTGTCTGGTCGCCGATGTTGAATTCCAGCGGCCTGACCTGGTTGAACAGCCCGGTCTCCCTGATCTTCCTGACCACCTCCCGGTCGGCGGCGCTGTCGATCGACAACAGGGCAATCGCATCCTCGCCGGCGCCGGATCTGCCCAGGTTGAAATTGGCAATGTTGACATTGCAATTCCCCAGGGTGGTCCCCAGGGCGCCGATGATGCCAGGCTGGTCGCGGTTGGTGGTATAGAGCATGTAGCGGGTGATGTCGGCATCGACATAGATGCCCTTGATCTGGATGAAGCGGGGTTTGCCGTCGGAGAACACGGTCCCGACCACCGACCGCTCCCGTTTCTCGGTGACCACGGTCAGCTTGACATAGGCATCGAACACCCCCGACTTGGATCGGGTGGTCGCCGACATGACAAATCCCCGATCCCTGGCTGCAACCTCGGCCGACACCATGTTGACCTCCGGGCTGGACGGCCGGAGCAACCCGGCCAGCGCCGCCGCATTCAGTGCCGAGATGTTCATTTCGGATACGGAACCATCATAGAGCAGGTTGATGGCCCGGACCGGCTCGTCGGTCATCTGCCCGACAAAGGAGCCAAGATGGTCGGCCAGGGCGATCCAGGGCAGGAGCCGCGGCGCTTCCTCCGCACTGATCGATGGCATGTTCAGGGCGTTGTTGACGGCACCATTCAACAGGTAGTCGGACATCTGTTCCGCAACCTGCTGGGCAACCTTTTCCTGTGCTTCCGTGGTCGATGCGCCGAGATGCGGGGTGGCCACGACCTGCGGCAGGTCCAGCAGCGAATTGCCCTTCGGTGGCTCGCTCTCGAAAACGTCAAGCGCTGCTCCGGCAACATGGCCGGACCGAATGGCGTCTTCCAGCGCCTCCTCGTCGACAATCCCGCCACGGGCGCAATTCACGATTCGTACGCCCTTGCGGGTCCGGGCCAGCGCCGCTGCATCCATGATGTACCGGGTCTTGTCTGTCAGTGGAACATGAAAGCTGATGATGTCGGACCGGTTCAGCAATTCATCGAACTCGACCTTCTCGATTCCCAGGGCCCGCGAGCGTTCAGCGGTCAGGAACGGGTCGTAGCAGACCACCCTCATGTCGAGGCCATTCGCCTTCCGGCACACGGCCGAGCCGATATTGCCACAACCGACCACGCCAAGCGTCTTGCCGGCGAGTTCGGTGCCGACAAATCGGGATTTTTCCCAGTTTCCGCCACGTATCGAGGCATCGGCAGCCGGTATCTGCCGGGCAAGCGACATCATCAGGGCGATGGCATGTTCGGCAGTGGTGATGGCATTTCCGAGCGGGGTGTTCATGACGATGATCCCCTGCCGCGAGGCGGCCTGCACGTCGATATTGTCAACACCGATACCGGCCCGACCGATGACGCGGAGGCGGTCGGCGCCTTCCAGGAGTCGGGCTGACACCCTGGTTGCCGAGCGGATGGCCAGCCCGTCATAATCGCCGATCACCTGGCGCAGCCCGTCCTTGTCCCGGCCGAGTCCGGGCCGGAAATCCGCCTCCACCCCGCGATCGGCAAAGATCTGCAATGCCGATTCGGAAAGCCGGTCGGATACCAGCACTCTCGGTTTCATCTGCAATTCCCCTGCTGTCCGTCATCCTCGCCAGCGGCGAGACGCTCGAAGTGATACGCCCACTCGATCCACGGCATCAGCAACCGCAAATCGGAATTCTCCACCGTGGCCCCGCACCAGATCCGCAATCCGGGCGGCGCATCCCGGTACGACCCGATGTCATGGGCAACCTGCTGATCTGCCAACCGCCTGGCCACCCCGGCAGCAAATCCCTTCCTCTCCCCGTCCCGGCCATCCGGGCCGTCGAAGACAAGACAGACACTGGTATTCGACCGGTAGGCCGGATTGCCGGCCAGGTGGGAAATCCAGTCATGCCGCCCGACGAATTCGGCAATGATTGCGGCATTCGAGTTGGCACGGGCAATCAATTCCGGAAGGCCGCCGATTGACCGGACCCAGAGCAGCGAGTGCAGGCAGTCCTCGACACAGATCATGGATGGGGTATTGATGGTCGAGCCGACAAAGATGGCTTCGTTGATCGTGCCCTTGCTGGCCAACCTGAATATTTTCGGCACCGGCCAGGGCGGCGTCCAGGACCGGAGACGCTCGGCTGCCCTGGGCGACAACACGATCATGCCGTGGGCCGCCTCGCCACCGAGGACCTTCTGCCAGGAAAACGTGGTGACATCGAGCTTGTCCCAGGGAAGCTCCATGGCAAAGGCCGCCGAAGTTGCGTCGCAGATCGTCAACCCTTCCCTGTCTTCCGGAATGAATTCGCCATCCGGAACCCGGACCCCGCTGGTGGTGCCATTCCAGGCAAACACCACGTCACCGGAAAAATCGACCCGCGTCAGGTCGGGAAGTCCTCCGTAATCCGAGACATGGGCAACTGATTCCAGCTGCAGCTGCCCGGTGATATCGGTCAGCCAGCCCCTGCCGAATGCTTCCCAGGCCAGGACCTCGACCCGGCGCTGGCCAAGAAGCGACCACATGGCCATCTCGACGGCACCGGTATCCGAGCCCGGCACAATGCCAATCCGGAAGTCATCCGGGATGCCCAGGATTTCACGTGTCAGATCAATGACCTGGCCCAGCCTGGCCTTGCCTTCCGGCGAGCGGTGTGAACGACCGGTCACCGCACCGGCCAGGCTTCCCGGACTCCAGGAAGCGGGTTTTGCACAGGGACCTGACGAAAAATGCGGACGTCTCGGCCGGTCAGCCGGCCGTTTCAATTGATCCATACTATCCTTCCAGATACGCGCTCCTCGTTGGGGAGGAGTGGCCCGGGAAGCCGTCTATTGCATCCAGGACGATCCGGCAACCGGTCGATCGCAAGCGGGCAGCAAGCTGTGTGTTTGCAATCCTGGCTCGGGCGAGACGGTGCCTGCCAGTGCTCAACTCCGACCAACAGCACCCAGTTGATTGGCACCGCCTTGTCCGCAAGCGCAACCGCCACCAGTTCGGCGGGGCCGCGATGGATCTTCACGCCTGTTCTCACGTTACCGACGGCCCGAAAATCCACTCATCGAGCCAACAGGCGATACCTTGCCTCCCGTGCCAGACGGGTTGTCGGGTGCCGGAGTGTGTTCACATGACGAAGGGTCGTGGCAGCCCGTATCGTGACAATCAGGGCAGCCTGATCTGGGGATCAGGTACCGGATCTCTGCTGCAACCGTCGAGAACCAGCCCCGAGATGGTTTCGGCGGCAGCGGCAAAGTCCCGTCTTGTCAGTTGCTTCCTGTGAATGATGCCGGCTGCCAGATGTCCGTAATCGGCATAGAACTGGGTCGCCGACCACAGCACGATGAAGAAGTGATAGGGATCAACCGGTGACAGCCTGCCCTGCTTGACCCAATCCCTGACGACCTCTGCCTTTCGGTCGGTCACCTCTCGCATGTGCCGGCGGTGCCGACGGGTGAGAAACCTGGCCCCCCGAAGAATTTCGCTGGCAAAAAAGCGCGACTCGACCGGATAGGCCCTCGAGTATTCCAGTTTTGCCGTCACGTATGCCACGATCGCCACCCTGGGTTCGCGGTCAGGACGAATGTGTTCGAAGGCACGATCCCAGCCATTGATGACCTGCTCGATCAACGCCGTGTAGATCCTGTCCTTCGATGAGAAGTAATAGTAGAGATTTGCCCTGGGCAGGCCGCAATGATCGGCGATCTCGCTCAGCCGGGTACCGTCGTACCCCTTTGCCGCAAACAGTTGTACCGCCGAACCAAGGATCCTCGATTCGTTGCGCTCTCGAATCCTTGCTTCCGAAACCTTGTCCGCTTCGCCACCGCCCGGCCGTTGCATACCCGTTGAAGTCCCCACACCATCTTCGCAAACGGTAACCCGACCCGGCGGTATCGCCGCTCCCGTCAGGTCCATCCGGCTCCCGTATTCCTAGCGGAGTTGCATCCTGAATGACAAGTTTCCCGGCCCGGAAGAAATTCTGCGGCCAGACGGATCCGGCCGGTTTCCAGGTTGGAAAATTTGACATTACCGTCAACTCCAGCAACAAAAAACTTGACACTTGTGTCAGTTTTTTGAACACTTCCCGGATGATGCAGGGACGGAGTTGCAGATCTTGATTCCCCTGAGGGACGCATTGGTGGAAACCTTGCTCGGATGGAGACAGGACATGAATCCGGCATGGCGGCAGATTGTCGAAGATGTGCATCCCGGCTTCGAGAAGATTTCCGCCAGCCTGATGATCGAACCCTGGGAACCCATTTTCCCCACGCGAAGGAACCGACAGTTTCCCGGCGCGCCGACGGGGGCCCACCTGCTCCGCGCCTTCGACCGGATCCGGCCGGAAGAAGTTCGCTGCGTCCTGCTTGGACAGGATCCGTACCCCTGTCCGGCATTTTCCACCGGTAGAGCATTCGAGGCCGGAAATACCGCATGCTGGCGCGAGCTTGACAAGATGTTCTCGAGGAGCGTGCGGGCATTCATGTTGCAGATTGCAACAGCCCGAACCGGCTGCACGAGTTATGAATCGTCGTTTGGACAGTGGCCGCGCCTTCTTTCCGACATCGAGGGTGGAAGAATCGACTTCGAACCACCGGCATCGATTGCAGACCGGTGGGTTGATTCGGGAGTTCTGCTACTCAATTCCTCACTGACCCTGACCCGGTTCAGTGTCGACGTGAACCCGCATCAATCACTGGGGCACCTGCCGCTGTGGCGTCCGCTGATTGTGGCGGTGTTGAGGCACCTGGCAGCAAGCCATTCTCCCATTGCGGTCATCACATTCGGAGATGCAGCAGCCGACAACGCCCGGCGAGCCGACATCGCGGGATTGACGGGAATCGGTATCATCGAGCGGCCCCATCCGGCTCTTGCCGACGAATTCCTTGCATGCGAAAACCCGTTCCTGGCCTGCAACATGCATCTTCAGCGTTCCGGCACCACGCCGGTCGACTGGTGAACGGCATGGACCATGATTTCATCATCATTGGTGCCGGTTCGGCAGGATGCGTGGTCGCCAATCGACTGTCGAGGGATCCACACTGTTCGGTGCTGCTGATCGAAGCCGGCGGTCATGACAGGCACCCGCTTGTTCGCCTGCCGATGCTGATGGGCAAGCTGTTCAACTCCGGGCTCTACAATTGGCGCTACCATACCGAACCGGTGGAAACCCTGAATGGCCGGTCACTCTACTGGCCGCGCGGCAAGGTGCTGGGCGGAAGTTCGGCCATCAACGGGATGATCTATGTGCGGGGCAACCGCCATGATTTCGATCGCTGGGCACAGTTGGGGCTGCCTGGATGGTCCTACGCGGACGTGCTCAAATCCTTCACCCGTTCGGAACTGCACCAGCAGCGACGGGATGAATTTCATGGCCATGAAGGAGAGTTGGCAGTCTGCCGAGCGAGAAGCAGCAACCCGTTATTCGACGTGTTCGTGGAGGCCGGCCGGCAGGCAGGTTATCCGGCAAATGACGATTTCAACGGGGTCGAACAGGAAGGATTTGGACGGTTTGATTTCACGATCAGGAATGGAAAGCGCTGGTCTGCCGCTTCTGCCTTTCTGAAGCCGGTCAGGAACCGGCGCAACCTGACCGTCTTGACCGGCGGACATGTCAACCGGATCGTGATTGCCGGCGACAAGGCAACAGGGGTTGAAATCGCCCGGGACTCTCACATTGACATCATCAACGCCGGTCAGGAAGTCATCATCTGCGCTGGCACGGTCAATTCTCCTCAACTTCTCATGCTGTCCGGTATTGGACCCGCGGACGAATTGCGGTCACACGGGATCGAAATCGTCCATGAACTGGCAGGAGTGGGAAAGAACCTGCAGGATCATGTGGACTGCGTGCTTGCCTATGAATGCACGCAGCCGATCACTCTCCATGGCGACCTCAGGGCAGACCGTCTTGCCTGGTCAATCATCATGGGGATGGTAGCCGGCACGGGAACGGCAACCACCTTCCCCTATGAGGCAGGATCATTCGTGAAGAGCAGGCAGGATCTGGTCGCACCCGACATCCAGATGCATTTCATGCCTGCACTCGAGAAGACGGCCAACCTTCACTTTCCGAACCCGTTCAGGAAGAAATCCCCGGACCCGGATCACGGCTTTTCGATCAGGGTCGGACCAGTCAACCCGGACAGCAGGGGATCGATTGCTCTCCGGTCTTCCGATCCCGCAGACCCGCCTGCCATCCATCCCGGATACCTGGCCAGCAAGTCGGACCGTGACGCGATGATCGCCGGCATCCGGATCGTCCGGGAGGTCATCCGGCAACCTGCCTTTGACGGTTACCGGGGAAGGGAACTGCAGCCCGGTCCTGATATCCTGTCGGAGGAGGAGATGACCAGATGGCTTCGCGACTCGGCGATGACCACCTTTCACCCGGTCGGAACCTGCAGGATGGGCACTGACCGGTTGGCGGTCGTCGATGACAGGCTGAGAGTTCACGGACTCGGATGCCTTCGCATTGCCGACGCTTCGGTCATGCCCATCATCACCAGCGGAAACACACATGCTCCCGCGGTCATGATCGGCGAGCAACTGGCGTCGTTCATCATCAATGGAAAATGACATGGCGCCGGAAGGAAGGGGAAGAAAAGGATGATCGTCGAACACCGGACCTACACATTCCGTCCCGGTACGGTCGAGGGATGGCTGAAGAAATACGAGACCGAAGGACTGCCGGTACAGAAGCGGCATCTGAACACGTTCTTGGGTCTCTACGTGTCCGAAATCGGGCAGCTCCATCAAGCCGTGCTGATCTGGGCCTACAACGATCTTGCCGATCGCGAGGCCCGCCGAAAGGCAATGTACTCCGATCCGGACTGGCAGGTCTTTATCGATTCGGTGTGGGAACTGGATGCGATCCGGAACCAGGATGTGATGATCATGATTCCGGCCGGATTTTCACCGACGCCATGACTCCGTCCCGGTCCGGACGGTTCGTTTGCAGCAGCCGCGGCTCCAGTGACCGCAATTTCAGAAAAGGAGAAGAAAATGAACTCGGAACAGCATGTCGCAACAGCGCACCCCATCAGTCGGAGACGCTTTCTTGAATCGACTGCCGGAATGGCCACAGTTGCAGGTATCGGTGGCTTGGTCCCATTGCCGGCAATTGCCGGACAAGGGCCTGTCGCCCTCGTGCATACACAGGCGGCCGGTGACAGTGGACCGATCGATTCCATGATCGCCAGGCTGAACCGGCTATCCGACGAACAGGGCTTTGAAAGGAGGGCCATCTACGCTCAGGATGCGGCTACTTTCGAGACCGTGTTCCGGACCCTCGGTGATGCCGGCATTTCCATTGTCGTGGCAACATTTCCGGTGGTTTCCGAGCCAGTCAAGGCGGTAGCGCCGGACTTCCCCGACACCAGATGGATACATCTGTTCGGAGACCCGGTGGAGCCACCGATACCAAACCTCGTTACCGTGTCGTACAACTATTATCTTGGCTGCTATCTCTCCGGGGTGTTCGCTGCCAACCTGTCGAAGACGGGGGAAATCGGATATATTGGCGGCATCAGCATCCCGCCACTCAATGCCGACTTCAACGCACTCACGGCAGGCGTGCATTCCGTCAACCCGGATGCAACAGTCACCGCCGCGTTTGCGGGGTCGTTCCAGGACCCGGCCAAGGGTTACGAAATCGCGACCCAGATGTATCTGGACGGTATCGACTATATTCAGACCGATGCTGCCGCGACTGATGGCGGAATCATCCAGGCAGCGAATGAGAGTTCCGGCCGCATGGTCAGCGCGCTGTCGCCTGCGCAATACAAACTCGGACCGGGATCCGTCATCAGCATCGTCAATCTGGATTTCGGCCAGTCGCTCTACAATGAGGTCAGCTCTGCCCTCGACCCCGACTGGACAGGCGGCTCTCACGTCCCTACCGGCCTGGGAACCGGCGTGATCGAATTCGAACGATCGCCGGTCTTCATGGAGCAGGGTCCACAGGATCTGGTTGACGCATCCGAAAAGGCCTGGCCACAAATCGAAGTGGCGAGGTCGGGCATCATCGACGGATCGATCGCGGTGCCCTTCAACACGTCGATCTGAGGTGCGGTAACCGCATACCGGGATCTGGAGACGGTGACGACGGGTCGCCCCGAAGAACCTGCCGTCAGCTGCAGGAACATCGGCGTTACATTCGGTGAGGTCACTGCCCTCGCCGATGTGTCCATCGACTTTCCAGCTGGAGAAATCCACGCGGTTGTCGGACAGAATGGCGCCGGCAAGACGACCCTTGCCAGGTCCATCGCCGGCATTGTCAGGCCGGACACCGGGTCGATGTACATCCACGGAAAAGATCTCGATGCCGGCAACGTGCAATCGGCCCGTGCAGCTGGCATCGAGTTGGTTCACCAGAGTTTTGCCCTGCCACCATCCTTTACCGTCGCAGAAGCACTGGAATTCGGCTCGGGAGGAGGGATCGGCCTTTTCAGCCAGAAGGAACTGGTCAGGCGCAGTCGGGAACATCTTGATTCCCTGGAAATGGATATCGATCCGAAAAGCCGGATCCGCGACCTGCCGATCGAATTGCAACAGGCAGTCGAGATCGCGCGGGCTCTGTCCTCGAATGCCCGCATACTGATACTCGATGAGCCCACGGCGGTGCTTCCTCCACCAGGAATAGAAAGCCTGTTTCAGCGCATCAGGAAACTCAGGGATTCCGGGGTGACCATAGTCCTGATCCTGCACAAGACCAGGGAAATCTGGGCTGTTGCCGATACCATCACTGTCCTGAGAAGCGGTGAATTCGTGGCGGGACCACTGCGTTGCGACCAGACCGAACCCGACCGGGTCGCTGAAATGATCATGGGATCAGAGACCGTGGAGATCGAACCCGGAACCGGGCGGGTAACCGGCATGACACGGCCCGGACATTCTGATGGACCTGTCCCGGCTTCGGTGTCGCCATCCGGACCGGTCCCGGCACCCGGACCCGCCCTTGAGCTTTCCGGCGTCAGCACAGACGACGATACCGAAGGAGCTTGCCTGGACGATGTGTCATTGTCGGTTGAACGGGGTGAAATCGTCGGGATTGCAGGGGTTGAGGGAAACGGTCAGGCGACACTGATGCGAGTTCTTGCCGGACTTTCTGTCTTTTCGGCGGGCAGGGTAGAGGTCTGCGGCAGACCGGCCAACGAACTCAACCTTGCACAGCGACGTTCACTGGGGCTGCGCATCATTCCATTCGACCGCAACAGCGAGGGGCTCAGCCTGACCAGCACGCTTTGGGAAAACTGGGTAGCCGGCGAATTGGTGAGCAGACCACTGTTTGGTCTGATCAAACCATCCGCCATCAGGGAGCGGTGCATGGCTTCCATGTCGGAATGGGGTGTACGCTGCCGTTCTGCGAGACAGCATGCCGGTTCTCTTTCAGGAGGCAACTGCCAGAAACTCATTCTGGCCCGGGAACTGGATGACGCTGCCCGGGCAGTCATTGCTGCCCAGCCGACCAGGGGACTCGATATCGGCGCTACCTCATTCGTGTGGTCGACCCTGCGAAAAGCCAGGTCGGGCGGTTGCGGGATTCTCCTGATCTCGTCCGATCTCGATGAGCTCTTCGAAATCAGCGAACGGATCCTGGTCATGATGTCCGGGCGGATTGTTTGCGAGCTCAACCCACCCTTCGACATTGCCTCGGCAGGGCGCGCGATGGTGGGTGCTTCAGCGTGACCGGCAAGCTTGATGCGATCCTGCGGCCGATGGCCTTCATCCTGCTGGCCACATTGCTGTGCGGGATCGTGTTCCAGATTGCCGGCTACTCCGCCTTCCTGATGTTCGACAGCATAGTGGATGGTGCGTTTCTTGGTCGTCGATCGCTGGAGAAGAGCCTCAGATGGGCACTTCCGCTGTTCATTACCGCGGTTGGGGTCGGGATTTCCTTTCGTTGCGGTTTTTTCAACATCGGGGCCCAGGGCCAATTCTATATCGGCGCAATCTGTGCTGCATTCGCTGTGGAATCCATGGCTGGAGCACCTCCTGCCATCGTCGTGACGCTCGGAATGATGGCTGGAATGGCAGGAGGAGCGCTCTGGGCATTCTGGCCCGGATATCTTCGACTTCGTACGGGAGCAGACGAGGTCATCACCACGCTGATGGGCAACTTCATCGCCGGATTGATCCTGGTTTACGTAACATCCGGCCCCTTGAAGGATCCATCAGGGTCGGGCCAGCAGGCATCGACCCGGATCCTTCCGGACGAGTTGCGCATCAGCGATGCCGGCGGCGTCTCACCGACGATCATTGCCATCGCCACCGCCGTGGGAATGGTCGGCTGGCTGCTGGTCAACAGGACCGCGTTCGGAGCCTTGGCAGGACTTGCCGGCCGGAATCCGACGATGCTGAGGTTCCAGGGCGGAAAGATCTGGCAACTCGGGCTGGCGAGTTTTCTCATCAGTGGAGCGCTGGCCGGACTTGCAGGGTCGGTTGAACTGTTCGGCCCGAGCGGACGAATTGCCAGCGGTTCCCTGCCTGCCCACGGTTTCACTGCAATCCTCGTTGCACTGGTCGCCAGCTACGCGGTTCCGGCCACGGCCGTGGCTGCCCTGTTCTTCGGCGGGCTGTTCTCGGCAGCATTGTTCCTTCCCATTCTTGCCGGTCTTCCGGCATCGGCCATCGACCTGTTCAATGCCACGGTTGCACTGTTGATCACGGCACGAATTTCCCTTGACACCTGGTTCCACCGCCTTCGGAGGGGTAGGCGCGATGATTGAATTTCATGAGTTTGTCGTGGCCATTCTCAGGTCTGGAACGCCGCTTGTCTATGCCGCGATGGCTGGCGTCATCGTCCAGCGTGCCGGCATCTGGCACCTCGGACTGGAAGGCGTCATGATCATCGGTGCGTGCGCAACAATTGTCGGAATTGTTCTGACCAATTCATTCGCGGTCGCGATCCTGGCGGCAATGGTCATCTGCGTTGCCATGTCGGTCCTGCAATGGTTCGTGATCGAAAGGCTTCGGGCCAATCAGATTATCGTCGGCCTGGGAATGACCGGGATGGGAATCGGCGGAACGGCATTTGCAGTCGAGATCATCTTCGGCAGCCTGGCCGCGATCAGCGCGCCTTTTGGCGTGCCGCGGATCGGAGGAGAATTCGGACCCTATTCCGGACTGTCAATTCTGGTGCTGGCCATGCCTCTTGCCGTGCTGGCCATGTGGATTCTCCTTGCGAGGACACGCTTCGGATTGAGGCTCTCTGCTGCCGGTGAACACCCGTTTGCGGCCCGCAGTGTCGGCGCCGATCCGTCCTTCATGCGCCTGGTGGCGTTTGTCTCCGGCGGGATACTGTGTGCACTGGCAGGGGCAGAACTGGCCGCAGGGAGCCTGCAGATATTTGCGCAGAACATGGTCGCCGGTCGAGGATTCATGGGATTTGCCGCGGTAATCTTTGGCGGCGGACACCCTGTCGGCAGCGCGCTGGCGGCAACATTCTTCAGCCTGGTCGGGGTTGTCGGAATTCGGATGCAGATTCACTTCGGAGCAGTCGTGTCCCACGATCTGTTGCTGTGCCTTCCCTATCTTGCAACCGTGCTCGGGGTCTGGATTACAAGTCGGACCAGGGGAGGAGCGAAGGCAGCATCCCGGATTTCGGAATTGCGGGAGCAGTAACGCCCCGCATCTCCGGGACCGATACGGGGACCAGGAGCCATCGACCGGCAACGGCGCGTGCCGGCGGCGCGGCGGGGCAGTTGATCCCGGAGGCATGTCCAGTCGGCCAGGCGGTTGGTTGCGGCCCTGGCGAGTCACCCGGTCGGTTGCGAACTGCAAACGGCTTGAGCACGACCCCTGCACATCACATCATGCAGGAATTTACTGCGAAACGCCGATGACAACCCATCTTGTCGGCCAGCGGATCCGGGCAATTCGGGAGAAACGCGGGCTCTCGCAGGAACGCCTGGCGGAACTGTCTGGCATGAACGATCGACAGACGATTTCTGCCATGGAGACCGGAACGAGGAGGATCGCCGTCGACGAACCGGCGCTCGCAGTCGAGGAGTTCGGCATGCCGCTCGAGTATTTCACCGAGCCTTTCCTGCTGGCCGGCGAGGGACGATTTTCGTGGCGCCGCTCCGGTGTCGATGTGGAAAAACTTGAGGCCTGCGAACGAAGCGCTGGCTGCCGGATTGCCACCTGCAGGGCGCCGGCATCCCGCGTTGTGCGTGAGTTGCCGCTCATGCGTCGCACGCCGGGTCTGACCCGCAGATCACGTTTCGGGGAGGCGATGCGGTCCGGAGAGCCGTTTGCTGCCGAGTTCGACATGAGCGACATGCCGGTGGAGCGCCTCGGCGGCGTCATGGAGCGCGAGCCGGGCATTCTCGTTCTCATGGTCGATGCCGAACGGGGGATTTCCGGCGCGGCGTGCCGGCTGCCGGAGTTGGGCGCGGTGTTGATCACTCGGCACGAGGTGGTGGTCCGCCGTCACTTCGATCTGGCCCACGAACCTTTCCACCTCCTGGCTCGGGATGCGATGCCACCGGGATACCGGGACGAGGCAGGGGAGACGGGGGCAGCCGGGTCGAGCAATTCGCGAACAACCTGCCGGCGCCCTGCTGATGCCGGAAGGTGTGCCGGCACGGTTCCGGGACCGGTCGTCGCATGGGCAGACGGCATTGGTCGGTCATCCGAACACGACCGCAAATGAATTGCGCTTGACGGCCTCGGCCTTGAAATGGCGCCCGGTAGCGCCTGGAAGCCGAGTTCAGCGATGGCGCAGACGGTGCCGGACTCGGCGTTGCGGCACAATGGGCCCGATGCAGCCGGGGACGCACCATCAGCCTTGTGCCCGAAACCGTATGCAGAGGTGATCGGGCTTGCGGCGGGAGCCGGTCTTGTTTCCGTGCACCGTGCCGCGGCATTGCCCGATCTGACCGTCGGGGATCTTCGAGACCTGTTTGCGGTGCACAACGTCGCGCAACCGGTCGGGCCATGAGGCACCATGACTCGACGCCGCACTGGTGAGCATGAATGCGATGATCGAGGCTCACCGGTCGGGCTCGTGGCGTGCGCTGACGGGCGGCCACGCCGTGCAGACCGTGGAAGATTGCATCGTGGAGACCCCAGGCTGGTCTCCAGTGCCGACGACCGGTGCTCCGGTTCGATGAAGCGAGATCGTGACGTTGTCTGAGCCGTCGCAATACGGGATTCCGCCGGGTTGATCCCGACATGTTCTGCTGTCCCGGCCGGGTGCCGGGTTTCGATTGTTTCGTCTCTCGGTTACTGCGGGTCGGCAAGAAGCCGGAGTGTGGTCACATGCCTGTCATCTCGCTGATCTCGAACCCTGAACGGCCCTGCCTCGACCGGCAGGGCGTGGAGGGGCTGTGCGGGCAATGGGGGGGCGAGTCTCCCACCGAACTGGCAACCGGTATCGCCTGGGAGTTTGCCGTCCCCGGACATCCGGCCGGTTTCGACGACCAGCGGAAGCTGCTGTTCGAGCGGGGAATTGACCTCAACATCCTTGCGGATGGCAACCGTCGGAAAAGATTCCTGTCCGCCGACATGGATTCGACGATCATCGAGCAGGAATGCCTTGACGAGATGGCCTTCGAAGCCGGAGTCGGAGCCCGGGTGGCACGCATCACCTCCCAGGCCATGAATGGCGAGATCGACTTCGCCGCGGCACTGCGGGAGCGGGTGTCGCTGTTTGCCGGCCTGCCATCCGGGGTGATCGACGCCGTGTGGACCAACCGGATATCCTTTACCCCCGGCGCATCCGAACTGGTTTCCACCATGCGCGCCGGTGGTGCCCAGGCCATCCTGATTTCCGGCGGGTTCACCGATTTCACCGGACGGGTCGCCGAGCGGCTCGGATTCCACCGCCACTACGCCAACGGGCTGGTGTCCGAGGGCGGCCGGTTGACCGGCAAGGTCATCGAGCCTCCGCTCGGGAAGTCGGACAAGAAGAGGATCCTCGGGCAGGAATTGCAGGATGCGGGCCTGCCGGCACGGGAGGTGCTGGCCGTCGGCGACGGCTCGAACGACATCGACATGCTTGAAATGTCGGGGCTGGGGGTGGCGTTTCGCGCCAAGCCGGCGGTCAACCAGGCGGTTGCGATCCAGATCCGGCATGGTGACCTGACCGGCCTTCTCTACCTGCAGGGCTATTGTCGATCCGAGTTCGTGTCCATGGTCACCGCCCCCTGACCCGGGAGCATCCGGAACTGCCGGCAGACCGGGCTGCAGGTTTCGTCCCCGGTCATCTGGCCCTCCGTGCCCGACCGGCCTCACGGCGCGCTTGGAGGGGGTGCTCCAAACCGCTATCCTGCCGTAGGACCAGCGGCGGCGCTCCATGTATCCGCGAGGTGAGCAGACAGTTGACGAAACTCACGACACGCGACAGCCAGCGTTTTTTCCATTCACCGGATCATTCCCGGCGGGCGGTGCTGATCTACGGGCCCGACCGCGGGCGGATTGCGCATTTCGGCCAGATGACTGTCGACGGGCTGGCCGGTGAGAATGCTCGCAGCGAGATGCGGATCAGCAAGACCGATGCCGATACGGTTCATGCCCGCTCCGAAATCCTCACATCGCTCCTGAAGGCGGAGAGCTTCTTTCCGGGACGACGCGTGGTCCATCTCGACGGCGCCAATGACCAGGCGGCAGTGGCGGTCGCCAATGCCATCAAGGCGCAGAATGACGATGATGCCTTCCTGGTGGTGACGGCCGGCAGCCTGCGGCCGGCATCACGCCTGCGCAAGCTCTTCGAGACGCACCGGACCGCCTGCAGTGCGCCGGTCTATGCCGATCCGTGTTCTACCGGTGACATCAGGTCAATGGCGCAATCTGTCGGACTCCCGGCATTGTCGGCAGGGGCGGCCGACGACCTGGCTGCCCTGCATGGAGGAATTTCTCCGGCCGAGATGCAGCGACTGCTTGAAAAACTGGCACTGTACAAGGGTGACGACCAGTCCGTCGTCAACTCCGATGACATCGAGGCCTGTGCGCCGATGGCAGAGCAGACCATGCTCGACGAGTTGCTTGAGCATGTGGCAGATCGCGATTCATCCCTGATCGGCCCTGCCTTCCGGCAGATTGCCGGCCGGAATCGCAATCCCGTCACCATCTGCATCCTGGCGCAGAAGATGTTTCGCCGAATTCACCAGGTGGCCATCGACCCTGGCGGCCCTGATGCCGGTGCGGCCAGCCTGCGACCGCCGGTTTTCGGGCCCCGCCGCAGCCGGTTGATTCGCCAGGTCCGGATGTGGGGGGTAAGTGGTACCGAATATGCGCTGAAGGAATTGCTCGCCGCCGACCAGGAGCTCAGATCAGGTCGCAAGTTTCCGACCGAACCCTATATCGAGCGGGTGCTGATCCGGATAGCGAGGGCACGGGTTCGGTAATGCTGCATGTCATCGGTTCGAAGAAGAGCAGGACGATGAGAGTCCTGTGGATGCTCGAGGAGTTGCAACTCGAATACCGGCACACCCCGGCCATGCCGCACTCGGACGAGGTGCTGGCCCGTAATTCCTCCGGCAAGATCCCGGTACTGGTCGACGGCCCTACCATCTTGACCGACAGCACGGCGATCATGACCCATCTGGCCGACAGGCATGGCGCCCTGACCTGGCCTGCCGGCACGGTGGAGCGGGGAAGACAGGATGGCTACGCCGGATTGCTGCTTGACGAGTTCGATGCCTGCCTGTGGTCAGCGGCAAGACACAGCTTCGTCCTGCCCGACGAGTATCGCTGCCGGGAGATCAAGCCGGTGCTGCGCTGGGAGTTTGGCCAGGCGGCAGCGAGGCTTGCCTCCTCCATGGTGGAGGGCAAATTCCTGGTGGGCAACGAACCGGTGATTCCCGACATCATCCTTGCACACTGCCTGCTCTGGGCAAGGGTGGCGCGGATGGATCATGGGCAACCAGTGCTTGACACTTTCCTCAAACAGATGTGCAAGCGCCCTTCATTTGCAGTGATTTCAGGGGGCCACCCATGACTTTCGATCGACTCCGCGCGCTTCCTGGCTGCGTGTCGGCCTTGTTGCTGGCCATGGTTGCGCCGGCCCAGGCCCAAATCACACCGGAGGATGTTGTCGAATTCTCGCTCTCGCTTGCCGAGATGCAGGGCGGAATGCTGAGCTGGGAAGGAAAGACCGAGGATGGCAGTGACATTGTACTGACCGGTGTCGTTCTCGAGATCCCGACAGAGATCGGCAATAGCCGGGTTGGTGCCGAGGAGATTCGCCTTGTCGCCTCCGGAGACGGGGACGTTGCGATGATTGTTCCTCATGCCGTGACCCTGGCGGCCGATCTGCCGAAGGGCCGTTTCTTCGACGCCAGGATCACCCTGGAGAATCCGGAGTTCCTGTTTGGCCAGGACGGAGTCATGACTCTCGATTCCGGTTTCTCGGGCCTGTCTGTCAACACTGTCGTCCGGTCTGCCTCCGGCGAGGTCGTGGCCACCCATGACATCGACCTGGCAGATGGGACCGCTGAATCGGTCCTCGATATCGGTCCTGGCGACGAATTCTCGATCGCCGCGTCATGGAATTTCAGGTCCCAGTCCGGAAGCTATTCCAGTGATCGGGAAGAATCGGGTCATTACCAGCATGACGATGTCCGGGGGGCACTCGAATTGTCGATGCCCGACTCCGGAGACGAGGCGACTCTCTTCGACCTGGTCGTGGACAATCTGGCGATCAGCACTTCCGGCACCAGGCTGGAACTTTTCACCACCGCGGGTGGAGGTATCTCGCCCGTAGTCGTGGCAACCGGGCCCGGTTCCCTGGAACTGCGCGCCGGTGCAGATCCGATGGCGGTCGAATTCGCGGTCGGCCCGGTCGCTGTCACTGCCCCTCGGGCCGACTCGGGGTCGGTCGGGGGCAGCATCGATCACATTCGGCTCTCGATGGCCAGCGTTGATGATCCACCGCCGGGAATGGACGGTGCAAGGGTCGTATTTTCCATGGGGGACATCGGATTGTCGAACGTCGCCAATCCGGACCTGGATCTTGTCTTTTTCCTGTTGAACGGCCCGGACGGAATGGACTTCGACATGAAGGCAATCTGGCCGGAAGACTGGACCGACCGTGAAAATGGTGATGTCGAAGACGAGCTGCCATCCGGGACAGTTGAAGTTACGATCAACAGCTTCGAGATCGAGACATCATTATTCACGGTTTCGGCGGAAGGCGACTTCCGCGCCACCCGCGATTCGACAGGCCTGTCCTTTCCCGTGGCCAACATGTCGGTGCGAATGACGGGGCTGGTCACCCTGCTGGAACTGCTGACCTCTGCCGAAACGGAGGGCAGCTTCCCCGGAGACGGTGACGTGAGCGGCACCCTGGTCCCTGCCCTCACCATGCTGCGCCTGTTTGGACGGGAAGGCGAAGATGGCTCGCTGAATTTCGAAATCGAGGCGGACGGGGAACGGATCAAGGTCAACGGGGTAAAGTTCTGATCGTTCATAGGCCGGCTGTCTCTTCCCCCGGCTGACGCAGTGAGGTGACATGGTAGGTCAGTTGTCAGTGTCTGCCGAAGCAATCCTGTCGCAAGCCCTGTTGCACGGAGCCGACTCCGCCGACGCCATCGTTGTCAGGGACCGGTCGGTGTCGGTCGATGTCAGGAACTCCGAATTGGAGCACCTGGAGCGGTCCGACAGCACCACGATCGGATTGCGGGTTCTTGCAGGCAGACGCCAGGCATGCGTGTCGGCATCCGATTCCAGCCCGAAGACGGTGGAGCGCATGGCCCGGCAGGCAGTGGCCATGGCCGGCGAGGCACCGGAGGATCCGTATGCCGGCCTGGCGGAAGCCGGGCAACTGGCGACGGATCTCGATCTCGAGGCCCTGGAGTTGTGCGACCGATCGGAGGAACTTCCGGTGGAGTCGCTGTTCGACCGGGCTCGGCGCGCCGAGCAGGCCGCGCTGGCGGTCAGCGGCGTGGATGCAGTCAGTTCATCATCGGCCGGACACGGTTTCTCGACTGTCGATCTTGCTGCAACCAATGGTTTTTCCGGCCGGGTCGAGCAAGGCTACTCGGCCTGTTTCTGCTCGGCCATAGCAGGGACCGGGCTGGACATGGAGGTTGATCACCATGGCGAGATGCGGATCTTCGATGCCGACATGTCGGAGCCGGAGGAGATCGGCAGGCTGGCGGGGGAACGGGCATCGGAGCGCTTCGGGCCGTCGCGACCGGCAACCGGTGCCTGCCCGGTCATCTTCGACGAGCGCGTATCCTCGAGCCTGATCTCCCATCTCCTGGGGGCGATCAACGGCTCTGCGATCACCCGCGGGGCCAGTTGGCTGCGTGATGCGCTTGATGAAGCCGTGCTTCCGGCCGGGCTGGACATCGTCGAGGAGCCGCTCAGGCCGCGCTCGCTGTCGTCACGCCCGTTTGATGCCGAGGGCCTGCCGCGGCGGCGGCGCTGCCTGGTTGCGGACGGAACGCTCAGGAGCTGGGTTCTCGATCTCGCCACGGCGCGGAAGCTCGGTATGGAGAGCACGGGAAATGCCTCCCGCAACCCGGCATCGCCGCCATCGCCCGCGGTCTCGAACATTGCCATGACCCGGGGAGACCTCGACCGGAGCCAGTTGGCAGCGGAGATGGGAACCGGCCTGATCGTGACCTCGATGATCGGCGCCACCATCAACCCGACCACCGGAGACTATTCCAGGGGGGCAAGCGGGCTGTGGGTGGAGAATGGCCAGGTGACCGGACCGGTTTCGGGTTTCACCATCGCCGGCAATCTTCGGCAGATGCTGAAGACGCTGCAACCTGGAAATGATGTTCAGCCATTCAGACGGTTTCGGGTGCCCAGCCTTCTGGTAGAAGGGCTGGTCGTTGCCGGGGAATGACCGGTTCACGAAGGCTGGAACAGGCGCCGGTCGAGAACGGCGAAAGGAGAAGACCATGGCCCGACGATTGCACCTGGTATTCGGAGGAGAATTGCTTGATCCGACCACCGCGCGGTTTCGCGACCTGGAAAAGGTCGAGGTTGTCGGCCTCTTTCCCGACTATCCATCGGCATTCGATGCCTGGAAGGAGGTTTCGCAGCGCAAGGTGGACAATGCGTTGATGCGCTACTTCATTGCCCGCCTCGGAGATGTCGATGGCAAACCGGTTGCCGCCTCGGCCGAGCAGGGTCCGGCTGGCGGCAGGCGGGACCGGTAATGGGTCATTCGCTCGGCCTGGCTGCATACCTGGCGGTGTCATCACGGGCCGACCGCCGGGCCCGCAGCGTACTTCGTCAACGGCTCGCCCGGGGAAAGGAGGATCACAGCCGCAGCGAGGAACGGCTGGGTGTGCCAGGCAAGCCCCGTCCACCGGGAATGATGGTCTGGATCCACTCGGCCAGTGTCGGTGAAGTGATATCCGTCCTGAAGGTTGTCGAGGAAATCGCCCGGTTGCGGGGCGATATCGGTTTCCTGATCACAACCGGGACCCTGTCCTCGGCCGAATTGCTGCAGACGCGCATGCCGGAGAGAACCCTTCACCAGTTCATCCCCTATGATACCCGCAATGCGGTGGAGAAATTCCTCGACTACTGGAAGCCATCGATCGGCATCTGGACCGAGAGCGAATTGTGGCCGACCCTGATCTGCGAATCCCACCGTCGCCGGATCCCGCTGCTGTTCGTGAATGCCCGGATGTCGGAAAAATCATATCGCCGCTGGCGGTGGATCCCGGGGTTTGCCGCCTCGCTCCTGCGCCGGTTCGACGGGGCGCTCTGCCAGGACAGCAGGACCGGCCGCTACTTGCATCGGCTGGGATTGCCGGCTGCAAGGATCGATGTCACAGGCTCGCTGAAGAGGGGCGCCGGAGCGCTGCCCTGCAATCCCCGGGACCGCGACTCGTTTGTCCGGGCCGTCGCTGGCCGGAAGCTCTGGCTGGCGGCTTCGACACATGATGGCGAGGAGGAACTGGTCGGCCAGGCCCACTCGCTCCTCGAGCAGCGCCATGAGGGAATGCTGCTGGTCCTGGTGCCACGGCATCCGGAGCGCGGCCGGGAGATCGGGGACCGGCTGACCAGCCTCGGATACCGGGTACGGCTGCGGTCGGAAGGCGAACTGCCGGCCGAAGGCGACCAGATTCATGTCGCCGATACATTTGGCGAGCTTGGCCTCTGGTACCGGGTGGCACCGGTCAGTTTCGTTGGTGGTTCGATGGTGGAATCGGGCGGACACAACCCCTATGAGCCGGCGCTCCTTGAATCAGTGATCCTGCATGGGCCGCATGTGGGCAATTTTGCCCAGGATTTCGCCCGATTCAGTTCGGCCGGTGCCGCTCGCCAGGTCGAGACGCCAGCCGGGCTTGCCGATGCGGTTGACGAAATGCTTGATCCTGACGCGGCAAGGCGGATGACCAGCGCCGCTCTCACCATCTGCTCCGGAGGCGAAGCCATTGTCCAACAGGTGGCAGAAAGAATCCTCGTCCTGATACCAGCTGGCAGCGCAACCCATGAAGCAGCCTGAGTTCTGGTTCCGGCCACCGGGGTGGTTCTCCACACTTCTCTTGCCGATTGCGGCTCTCTGGGGCGCGGCAACCCGGTACCGGCTGCGGCGAGGCCGGCGGACCAGGACCGGGACACCGGTGATCTGCATTGGCAATCTCAATGTCGGGGGCGCTGGCAAGACACCGATGGCGATGGCGATGGCCCAGCATCTTGTGGCACTCGGAGAGACTCCGCATTTTGTCACCAGGGGTCATGGCGGGTCCCTGCGCGGGCCGGCCAGGGTTGATCCCGGCCAGCATCGTGCCGACGATGTCGGCGACGAGGCCTTGCTGCTTGCCGCCTTTGCGCCCACCTGGGTCTGCCGGCAGCGGCAGGCCGGGGCCAGCCTGGCCACCGATGCCGGGGCCAGCGTCATCATTCTTGATGACGGCCACCAGGATGCCTCGATTCACCATGATTTGTCGATCGTCGTCGTCGACACCGGAAGAGGGTTTGGCAATGAACGGGTGCTGCCGGCCGGGCCGCTGCGCGAGCCGGTTGCCGCCGGGCTGCGCCGGGCTCACCTGGTGGTGGCGATAGGTTACGGCATGCCGGGCGAATTCCGTCGCCGGTGGCTGCCCGGGAGCGACCTGCCGGTGGCTGCCGGCACCATGACTCCGCTACGGACCGGGATTGACTGGAAGGGAGAGCGGGTGCTGGCATTTGCCGGCATCGGTGATCCGGCCAAGTTCTTTGCCAGCCTCGAGGCGCTGGGAGCACATCTCGTCAAGGCGGTTCCGCTTGGTGATCACCAGCCCCTGACCGGCCGGCTGCTGTCGCGGCTGGAGAGCGCCGCCAGGGCAGCCTCGGCGAAGCTGGTGACGACCGAGAAGGACGCGGTCCGGCTGAATGACCAATGGCGCAGCCATGTCCTCACATTGCCGGTCCGGCTGGAACTCGAGGATTGGTCGGACATCGATGCCCTGCTTGCAGCCACGGGAATATCGCCGGCCGCCGCAGCCTGACCACCAGGCATCACTCGGCGAGGTGCGAGTCCAGGATTTCGGCGAAATCGTCATATGACATGTTCGAGTAGCGTTCGCCCTCGATGACAAATGACGGGGTCGAGTCGATATCATCCCCGGCCAAATGTTCCAGCTGGGTGTTGAACAGCATTTCGGCATTGGTCGCATCGGACAGGCAGACCTGGATCTGGTCCATCGTCAGCCCTGCCGCCATGCCGATACCTGCCAGCCGCTCGACAATTGCCGCCGGGCTCTCCTGCCGCGACCAGTCATCCTGCCTGGCGAACAGCATGTCGCTGATGCCGAAATACTTGTCCTGGCCACCGCAGCGGGCAATCATCGCTGCCCACAGTGCGGGACGATTGAAATAGGCCTCGCGAACCCGGTAGAGGATCCTGCCCGTGTCGATGTATTCCTGCTTCAGGCGGGGATAGACCGTTTCGTGGAAATTCTTGCAGTGCGGGCAGGTGAACATGAGGTATTCGGTGACCACCAGCTGCGCATCCGGGTTGCCCAGCGTCATTTCCACGTAACCGGCATCATCATCGGCGGTGGCGATGGATCCGGTCATTGCCACCAATGCGGCGGTGACGACGGCAGTGCCAAACATCCTGCGGCTCAATCCGTGCATTCCGACATGCTCCCCCTTGGCTGGCAATTCCTTCCTCCTAGCCTCCTAGCGATTTTCCCAAGGCAAGCAACTGCCTTCGCAATTCCTCGTCCTCGATATCCGAAACCATCTCCTCCAACTGCCTGATCCGGGCCGGATCCAGCGGAGTTCGGGCGCGGGCAGGCAGGCAGGCGGATTCGGTCCGCTTGCGGCTGGTCTGGGTAATCCTGATCGAACCGATCGCCCGGTAGCCATAGCTGGAATTGATCCGCTTGATCAGCCACGGGGTCTGCATACGGAGTTCCTGCGAAACCGCCCCGGTCACCTCCAGCACCAGGGTGGCCCCGGCATCCCCACCGTCATGCCTGATGCGCACCGGCCTGGAAATCCCGGCGATGTCGGCACCAGCAATCTCCTCCCACCCGGTCAGCAATGATGCGACGGCAAAGCCCTGCCGGGCGGCGGCGTCCCGAATTCCGTCCCTGACCAGCACCGACACATGCTCCATTCTCCCGCCTTTCCTGTCGTGGGAAAATTGCTGGCCATTTCCGGTGTCAGACATGATAGTCGGGCTTCCCGAACGAGGCCGGATCATAGCGCAGACCGGCGGAATTGACATCCCGGAATCCGGCAACTGGTGTCGACATTGCACGAAGCCCGCTTATGCACAGCACTTCTCGAATGGTATGATCTGAATGCCCGCGAGCTTCCCTGGCGCGTCCGGCCCGGCTCCGGCGAGCCGCGCCCCGATCCATATGCGGTCTGGATTTCGGAAATCATGCTCCAGCAGACCTCGGTACAGGTGGTCCGCCAGCGCTTTCCCGAATTCCTGGATCGCTGGCCAACTCTCCAGGCACTGGCCGAGGCCGATGACGATGCGGTGATGGCGGCCTGGGCCGGGCTTGGCTATTACGCACGGGCCCGCAACCTGATCAGCTGCGCACGCGTGGTTGCCGCCAGTCCCGGCGGCGACTTTCCCCGCCAGCCCGCCGAGTTGCGCCGGCTGCCGGGTATCGGGCCCTACACGGCCGCTGCCATCGCTGCCATCGCCTTCGATGCGTCGGAGGTGGCAGTAGACGGCAATGTCGAACGGGTCATTGCCCGGCACTACGCCATACGGACACCCTTGCCTGCGGCCAGGCCCCGTATCCGGCAACTCGCCGCCCGCCTGGCGCCTCCTGCCGGTGCCGGCGATCTGTGCCAGGCGCTGATGGATCTCGGCTCGCTGGTCTGCCGGCCCCGCCAGCCGAAATGCGGCCAGTGTCCGTGGCAGGGTTCCTGCCAGGCCTTTCAGCAGGGAATCGAGGACAGGCTGCCGGCACGCGCCCGCCGCCCGGACCGGCCCGTCGTCACCGGCAGCGCCTGGGTCGGCCGGCGGGAGGACGGGGCATGGTTGCTGGAGCGCCGGCCTGCCGGCGGGCTGCTTGGCGGGATGCCCGGCTGGCCGGGCTCCGGCTGGGGTCATGAGCAGGATGCCAGGGCGCCATGGGACGGAGCCTGGCAGCTTCTGGACGGGACAGTTCGGCATGATTTCACGCACTTCCGGCTCGAACTGGCGGTGTTCGTGGCGACAATTCCGCTGCATGCCCATTGCCACCGGGGCCGCTTTGTTCCCGAAGCCGGGTTCGACGTGGCCCGGCTGCCGGTGCTGATGCGGAAGGTTCATGCCGCCGCCCTGGTCGGCCTGCAATGACAAGGTCGCTGGCGGGGCGGCAGCCCTGCCATTCCGGACATCCTCACAGGCCGCGGGCACGGCTGAAGCCACGACGGTTCATGCATTGATTGTCGAATTTCGTGACCCACCTGCCGTGGCGCCACCTGGTGTCCAGGCATTTGCGAGCACTCTTGAAGGCCGGCTTGCCCTTCGCTCTCCGGCACCGGTGGTCGATGAACGAGACCCAGCGCCGGCCATTCCAGAAATCCTCCAGGCATGTCCTGTTCCTGGCGGCCGGCTGGTGGCGGAACTGCTTCCGGGGTTTGACCGATGCTGCATGTTCCGTCCTGGCCGGCGGGTGGGCTTTCTTCTTGTGCCCGGAATTGGCGATCCCGATCACCAGCCCGGTAAAGATCAGGAATTTGGCAAGATCCCTCGATGTATCGCCGGCCAGGGCCGGGGTGGAAGTCATGCCTCCGGCCGCAAGGGCCAGGGCGGTGATGATGGCAGTCGGTTGTCGTCCCATCATGATGTGTATCTCCTCATGGCCGGGCTCCGGGAAGCGATTCCGGCTTCTGGAAACTGTTGAAGACCAGCGTTGTCGAGACAGGCAATAACAGGCAGATGTTATCCGATGACATCGGGCGGCCGGCCCGGTAGCACCACGCGCAGCTCCGGCGGGTCCGCAGATCCGGGATCTGCGCCGGAAGGCGGGCAGGGTCGCCGGCCATTGCTCCGGGCAGGGCAATCGGTGATATTGCATAACAATGCGCCAGGATGCGAATGGAGGACATGTTCAGAAACCTGATACCGGCGATCATCCTTGTCCTTGCCCTGCTTCCCGCAGGGCCGGCTTCAGCCGAGTGCTATGCCGACTACAAGGCCAAGAAGGATGAGCCGCTGCGCCTTCATTATGGCGTCATCAGGATTCCGGACGATCTGTGTTCTCATTCCGGCGCCGAGACCCATATCAGGCAGCGCATCCAGCAGGCGGGCTGGACGCTGCTGATCGTGAATTCGCTGTTCGGCCGCGAGGGTCTCGAGGAGAGGAGACAGAATGCCGGATCGTTCTTCCTTCGCTTCTAGGCTGCGCATTCGCCCGGTTCACGGCACCGGATACGTGGTGCTGGCCCTTGTCCTGGTTGTCGTCATCCTCGGGCTGGCCGCCACTGTCCTGGTCCGCAGCCTGCCCGATGCAAATGCCTTCAACGCCCATGTCGAACGACTGTTTGTCGAAAATGCGAACCTGACCTCGGAGACGGAATTGCGGCTGCTGGAGGTGCTGGCCCAGTCCGGAAACGCCTTCTCCGATGCCGTGTCATCCTACCGCATCATCGTCCTGGTCCTGCTGGTATTTGCCGCCGTCCTGCTGATTTCGGCCATCGTGTTCCTGGTCAACACCCTGGCGCTCGGCCGACGCATGTCGGAGGTCGAACGGGCCGGCATGCACATCACCAGCCTCATCGTCAGCCGCGACGAGCAGATCGCACATCTGAACAACCTGGAGATCACGCTGACGCCAGCCACCATGGAGACCCTGGCCATGTTGTGCGAGGCGCGGCTTGACAACGAGATCCTGACCGGCGCCCAGCTGGAGTCCCTGATCACCGGCAAGGATGTTCTGGATTGTGACGAGGCGGCCGGTGCAACCCGCATCAAGCGGCTGCGCGATGCCCTGGGAAACCAGATCGTGTCCGAGTTGCTGGTCAAGAACATCACCCGCAGTGGCTACCTGCTGACCATTGACAGGAATGCCATCAGGCTGCTTTGACCCCGGCACCGGCGAATCCTGACCGCCGGATGGCGGCCCCGACAGGATTCGAACCTGTGACCTACCGCTTAGGAGGCGGTCGCTCTATCCTGCTGAGCTACGGGGCCGTTGCCGCTATATTCAGCGACAATCATTGCAAGACAAGGACAAAGTGATGGATCCGGGCATCAGCACATTGCAGGGCCGCTCCGGCTGGCCGATCGCCGTCGCCGGATCATCCCCGTGTCTTGCCAGCCCGGACTGCCGCCATGTTTGAGCCCCGCACCGTTGCATCACTCCTGGAGCCGGAATTCGACGAGGTGATCGATGTCAGGTCGCCATCCGAATTCGCCGGGGACCACGTGGTCGACGCCGTCAACCTGCCGGTGCTCTCCGACGAGGAACGGTCACTGGTCGGCAGGATCTATACCGGCGAGAGCAGGTTTCGGGCAAAACGGATCGGTGCGGCGCTGGTTGCAAGAAACATTGCCGATCATCTTGAAGGCCATCTTGCCGGCAAGCCGGGTGATTTCCGGCCACTGGTCTATTGCTGGCGCGGCGGCGAACGATCCGGTGCCATGGCCGAGGTGCTCGGCCGGGTCGGTTGGCGGGTGGAAATCCTGGCCGGCGGATACCGGAGCTGGCGACGCCTGGTGGGCACGCTGCTTTATGACACGGAGTTTCCGGCCGGCATCATTCTCCTCGCCGGCAATACCGGGGTCGCCAAGACTCCTCTCCTGCGGCAGCTGGCAGCATCGGGTGCGCAGATCATCGACCTCGAGTCACTTGCCGGGCATCGGGGCTCCCTCTTCGGCGCCACGGCGGCCGGGCAGCCCTCCCAGAAGGGTTTCGAAAGCGCTCTGGCCGGGTGCATCGACAGGCTTGACCCGGCACTGCCGGTGGTGATCGAGGCCGAGTCGAGCAGGATCGGCAAGTGCCAGATTCCTCCATCACTGTGGCGCGCCATGCAGGAGGCACCGCGAATCGAATTGCAGGCATCACGGGAGACCAGGGTGGCGAACATCATGGCCGAATTCTCCGATCTCGTCGGTGATCCGGACCGGCTGAAGGATGCCATTCAACTTCTTGGCCCCTTTCACTCCCGGGACCGGATTGCCTCCTGGCTTCAGCTGGCGACGGAGCAGTGCTTCGAGGAGTTGGTGGGGGAGCTGATCCTGCATCATTACGACCCCCGCTATCACCGGCACCAGAAACGAGCCGGGTCGGACTGCCTGTTTCCGGTCGAATTGACGAGCGGCTCGCCGGATGACATTGCCATGGTTGCCGGGCAGATCGTTGCGCAGGCCGGATTGTGCCGGCCACTGGTCAGTTGACGGTAATCCAGGGCCTGCCTTCGTCGATCTCCCCGACCAGGGCCGGTGTCTCGCCAACATTCTCCAGCTCGCGCAGCGCGTCGCCGGCCACCGCTGCCGGTACCGCGGCCAGCAGTCCGGATGCCGTCTGCGGGTCGAACAGCAGGTCGACAGCCCCGTAGCAATGGACAGTCATGGACGCCGACAGGGTGGAATTCGATTGCCAGATCGATGAGCGGATGCCCTGGCTGGCCAGTTCCGGTGCGCCGGCAAGAAGAGGAACATCTTCCATGCGAATGCTGGCTGCCACGCCGGAGGCCTCCAGGATTTCGTAAAGATGGCCAGCGAGACCAAAACCGGTCACATCGGTCATCGCCGTTGCCCTGCGGCCCAGGATTGCCGCCGCCCGGCCCGAACTTTCCGACATGGCCGCCCAGGCCGTCGCCACATCCCTTCCTCTCGCCTTCCCGGCCATTTCGCCGGCAAGAATGACCCCCGTGCCCAACGGTCGGGTCATGATCAGCCGGTCGCCCGGCCTGGCGCCGGACTTGACCACCGGATTGCCGACCGGGATCCCCGTGACGGCAAAACCGATCATCATTTCGACACCCTGGCTGGTGTGACCGCCGACGATTTCCGCTCCCTCGCTGGCAAACACGCCGCTTGCCGCGTCCATGATCTCCTGCTGGGTTGCCGCCAGCATCCGCCCGGACATCCGCGGCAGAACGATCGACGCCAGCGCTGCCTGCGGCCGGGCACCCATCGACCAGATGTCTCCCAGGGCATGGATTGCGGCAATCCGGCCAAACAGCCAGGGGTCCTCGACAAAGGCCCGCAGGTGATCGGTGGACATCACCTGCGACACCCCTCCCCAGCGCAGGATCGCTGCATCATCGCCGATCCCGGCCACCACTTGGCCAGACTCGCCGGATCGCAGGCCGGCCAGACCTTCCTGCAATGCCGGGCGGGCAACCTTCGAGCCGCAGCCACCACACAGCTTGCCCTGTTCAGCCAGCATCTCCCCAACCCCGGCGGCGAGCGGGGCTGGCAGCGGGGCCGTCGACATTTCGGGCAGGTCGCGGAACTTGTCCATGAAGGCCTGGTCGATCCGGTCCTTGACCCGCCAGACCCACCCTCCGCTCGTCGACAGGCCGAATCTCTCGCCCACTGCATGTCTGCCGCCGGTCGAGACCAGTTTCAGGAAACCGCGCTGCGGCGAGAATCGCCTCGGCGGTGCCCCGGTCAGCGCCGCCCGCAGATTGCGAAAGAGCGCCGGCGCCGACCTGACGGCGTAGACTCCGGCTCGCCGGCGCGGTGAGCGGGACATGTGTGCACAATCGCCGGCGGCAAAGATGTCGGGTGCCGATGTCGAGCGCAGGAATTCATCAACCCGCACGAATCCCTGCTCGAGATCGAGCCCGGTTGCGGCCAACCATTTCGGCGGCCGGGCACCGGCCGCACTGACCACGAAGCCGGCTTCGACATGCCTGCCGTCGGTCAGTTCAACCGAGTCGCGGTCGATCCTCCCGACCTGGTTGTTGCAGTGAAACGTGATGCCGGACCGGCCAGCCCGCTCGATCAGGATTCGCCGCGTGGCGGCAGACAGCTCGCCCAGCGGGCGGGACGACTGTTCGATGATGGAAATCCGTGCAGCCTGGCCAGTCTCCGAACGCATGCGATGGGCAAAGGCCAGCGCCAGTTCGACGCCGCCGACGCCGCCACCGATCACCGCGATGCAGGGAGGGCGCTCGCCGCGCCCGACCCCGGCAAGAAACCGCACCCAGCTATCGGCAAGTGTCCCGAGCGGCTTGGCGGGAACTGCCCAGCGGGCAAAACCGGGGATTCGCGGGCAGTCGGTGGAAATCCCGACATTGATCGAGAGAATGTCGAATGACAGCGGCACCTGCCGATCGAGCATGACCAGCTTCCTGTCGGGATCGATGCCGGTCGCCGCCGCCAGCGTCAACCTGGCTCCGGCGCTCCGGCACAGGCGGACCAGGTCGATGTCGAGATCATCCCTGGCATAGTGGCCGGCAACGAATCCCGGCAGCATCCCGGTATAGGGGGCGGTCGGCTCCGGGTTGACCAGCGTGACCCTGGCGCCGGCCAGGGGAGTCATGGCCCACTTCCTCAGGACCAGCGCATGGGCATGGCCCCCGCCCAGCAGCACCAGGTCACGCGTAAGGGGCAGAAGTTCCTTCACCTGGCAGGGCCTTTCGATCTGGCGGGAGGCATGTCACCACATACCAGCAATCCGGTGAAAATCCGAACAGCCGAATTCGAAGGAGTGGGGAGGCGGACCGGGGCGGGTTGCCGGGGCAACTGCATTTGGATCTGGTCGGCCCCGTCGCCCTCTCCAAGGCATGCTGCGGCGCCGACGCGCCCCGGAAGGAAGCCGTCACCCAGCCGGCCCGAATCCCCGGCGTGTCCAGCCCGGATTGATGGCAACACATGGCCGCTCCGCTCACTCCCTTGCGTTCCGGATCAATCCCTGTCCGGATTCGTGACTGGCTCGCCGAGGTGGAAAGTCGGAGAGATGTGCTCGCCGAGCCGTGGAATTGGAGAGGAGGGTTCTCATGAAGAGATTGATGGTGCCGGGGCCGTGCTGGCGATCACCGGAAGCCAATCAGTGGCGGGGCCCACCGTAATGCCGTTGCCGGTTTGCGAACCTGCGCGCCCCGAACTCAACCAATGCCCCCACAATGAAACCTGTGCATGAAGAACAGGCCCTATCCGAACTGTCCGGTTGCGCTGGTCTGGCTGCGCTGATCCCGAAGCCTGCAGGCAACCGAACTGAACTGCGGGCAAAGCCGGCGAACGTGTTTTTTCCTTCCTTGTACCGCCACGGATGGTCTTGCAGGCCGACGATGAATGGAGAGGAAATCGGCGAGTTTCGGTGAATGCGGGGGCGGCCACGGGTTGATGGTGGCACCGCCTCCGACGTCGGATCATTTGCTCCGGGAATCTGGCGGGTCTGTTGCGATGCACGGGACTCCCCGGAAGGCGGTTGCCGTCCAGGGCCGTGCCGGATTGGTGTTGGCTTCGCGGTGATTGAACTGGAGCCGCTGGCAATCGACGAGGCTTTCCGACAGGCGCCGGTTGGTGAGTTCACCGCCGGAGCGATGTTGCTCACGCTGGCCCGGTTGGCCGGCGAGAGCCAGGCAGACATTCTTGCCGAGGATGCAGTCTCGCTGTCGACCGTCCAGGCCCTTCCAATGGGCTCTGGATGTGGCCATGGGAGGGGACGCGTTTCACAACCGCAAGGATAGCGTCCCCCGTGAAGATGGTCTGTCGGGCCGGCGGCAATGGCGTGTCGTCGATGAGCCGAGAGTTGACGAGGGCCGAACAGGATGATGGCTTGCTTCCGAAGCCTGTCAATTCCGTGGCAAGCCTCGCACAGAGCGCCGGCCCGAACACATCCGGGCGCCATGGCCCCGGGCGGTTAGCAGTCATGCACCGGTCGCGCCGGCGTGCAGGGTCGGGACTACGGGAATCCGACCGGCGCGTCAGGCCCGGGCCCGCCGCCGGTGCGGTCATCCGGTAGCGGGTTACGGCGAGTGCCACTACACGCTTGCCCCGCAGGGATTGCATGGCATATGGGGGACCCTGTCGAGATTGCTGTTATGAAGGATTGCCATGCAGGCCGGTGAAGCAGAGATCATTGCCATCAAGGCCATCGGCTGGATGGCCGAAAACGAGCCGGTACTAGACAGGTTTCTTGCCGAAACCGGCGAGGATTTCGGGAGTATCCGCGACCGGCTGCCGGATCCGGAGTTCCTGGCGGCGATCATCGACCATCTCCTGTCTTCGGATGAATCGGTGCGGGAGTTCTGCTCGGCACACCGGATCCCCCTTGATGCACCGATGCAGGCAAGGATGCTGCTGCCTGGCGGCGAAGTCCCGAACTGGACCTGATCCATGCGCAGGAGAATCCGGGGGCTGGTATTCGACAAGGACGGCACGCTGTTCGATTTTCGGCAATCCTGGTCATCCTGGATGCGGCTCGTGCTGACGACGCTGTCCGGCGGCGACCGGACGTTGGCGGAGACGACCGGCATCGCCCTCGGTTTTGACCTGGCCAGCGGCGAATTCCTTCCCGGCGGCTCCTTCGTGGCCGGCACCCCGGAATCAACCCTGGACATCCTGTGCCGGTCATTTCCGGACCTGGACGTGGCGGAAATCCTCGAGGTGCTGCGGATGGCAACCGATGAGACCCCGCAGGTGGAGGCGGCGGCGCTGAAGCCGCTGATTGGCGGGCTGGCAGCCGGGTATACACTCGGGCTGGCCACGAATGATCACTTGTCGACCGCCAGACAACACCTTGCCGATGCCGGGATTGTCCAACACTTCGCATTCCTGGCCGGGTCCGACAGCGGTTACCCTGCCAAGCCGGAGCCGGACATGCTGCTGGCTTTCTGCAACTGCACCGGGATTGCTCCGGAGCAGTCGGCAATGATCGGCGACAGCCCGGAGGATCTGAATGCCGGACGGGCGGCCGGAATGATCACCATCGGCGTCCTGACCGGCGCCGCGCCGCGCCGGAGGCTGGACCCGCTTGCCGATGCCATCCTGGATGATGTTGGCACCCTCCCCGGCTGGTTGCAGGACTTCCACCGGCCTGCGGCCGGCTGATACCGCCGCGACGGGATTTGTTCTCGTGCCGGACATGGCTGGCCGGACAGGCAATTCGATCTTGTAAATTCCGGACGGTCACCGCAAACATTGGCCCAGCGGTTTCATCCGGCTGCATTGCCGTTCTCGAAACAGACCCGACTGCAGGTGAAACATGTCCAGACGAGCCAGTCGCAGGAGCGGGGGCCATCGGGCAAATCTGGAGCGCAGTTCACGAACTGTCATCAGCCAGATGGATTGGCGCATACCGGTCAACACCGACAAGCCGACCGAACCCCTTGACGAGGAGGGAATCGGGGCCATCCATGACGGTGCCATGCAGGTGCTGGAAGAGATCGGCATCGAATTCCTGAATTCCGAATCGACATCCATTCTCGAACAGGCGGGCTGCACGGTCGATGGCACCAATGTCCGCATGGGGCGCGATTTCGTCATGGAAATGATCGAACTCTCTCCCGAGCAGTTCACGATCACTCCCCGCAACACCGACCGGCGTGTGATCATCGGCGGCAAGCACATCGTGTTCGGCAATGTCTCCTCGCCGCCGAACAGCTATGATCTCGACAATGGCAAACAGGTCGGCACCCGCCAGAGCTTCCGGGATTTGCTCAAGCTGACCCAGTATTTCAACTGCATTCACCTGGCATGCGGCTACCCGGTGGAGCCGGTGGATTTGCACGCGTCGATTCGCCATCTCGATTGCCTCTACGACAAGCTGACCCTGACCGACAAACCGGTGCATGCATATTCGCTGGGGAAGGAGCGGGTCGAGGATGTCATTGAAATGGTTCGCATTGCCGGCGGGCTGACCGATGATGAACTCGAGCAGACGCCGAGAGTCTTTACCAACATCAACTCGACCTCGCCGCTCAAGCACGATTTGCCGATGCTTGACGGGGCCATGAGGATGGCTCGAAGGGGACAGGCGGTGTTTGTCTCGCCCTTCACCCTGGCCGGTGCCATGGCACCGGTGACAATGGCCGGAGCGGTCACGCAGTCAATCGCCGAAGGGCTGGCCGCCATCGCCCTGATGCAGGTCATCCGGCCCGGAACGCCATGCGTGTTCGGAACCTTCACCTCGAATGTCGACATGCGGTCCGGCGCCCCGGCCTTCGGCACCCCGGAATACATGCGGGCTACCCAGATGACCGGCCAGATGTGCCGGTTCTACCGGCTTCCCTTGCGCGCCTCCAACGCCTGCGCCGCCAATGTGCCCGACGGGCAATCGGTCTGGGAGAGCAGCAACTCCCTGTGGTCGGCCGTGCAATCCGGTGTCAACGTGGTCTACCACGCCGCCGGCTGGCTGGAGGGCGGCCTCATCGCCAGTCCGGAAAAATTCGTGATGGACTGCGAACTCCTGCAGCATATCCAGCGATATTTCGAGGCGCCCCTTGTCGCGACCGGCGAGGAGGACATTGCCATCGACGCCATACGCGAGGTTGGGTGCAACGGGCATTTCTTTGGGGCCACCCACACGCAGGAACGATATTCCACCGCATTTTACGAGCCGTTCATGAGTGACTGGCGCAATTTCGAGGCCTGGGATTCCGAGGGCGGGGTCTGGACCGCCCAGCGAGCCAACAGCCTGTACAAGTCGATCCTGGCCAGCTACGAGCCGCCGCCACTCGATGCGGCAATCAGGCAGGAACTCGAGGAATTTGTCGCCCGGCGCAAGCGCGAGGGCGGTGCACCAACCGATTTCTGACCGTCAGCCGCGCAGCCGGCCACCCGTGGCCTCGGCGACCCTGGCGGTGATGTCGGAACAGATCTCGTCCAGCTCCGCCTCGCGAAGGGTCGCCTTTACCGGCTGGATTCGCACCCCGACCGCCAACGATTTGCTGCCGACACCGAGCTGTCTCTCGGCATCCTTCCCGGCATATTCATCGAATACCTCGACAGACTCGATGATCTTGCGAAACCGTGACCGGTAGACCGCCCTCACCAGGTCGGCCGCCATCACATCCTCGCTGACCACGAAGGCAAAATCCCGCTCGACCGCCTGCAGGTCGCTGACCTGGAGCGACGGCCTGGTGCGGCCCCGCGCCCTCGGCATCGGCACCTCGTCCAGGAACATGGTGAACGCCACCGCCCGGCCCCGAATTCCCGCCGCTTCGAGAATTCGCGGGTGCAACTCTCCGAATGCCGCCAGCGGCATTCCGGGCCGAACGAAGGCCGTTCCCGATCGCCCCGGATGCCACCATCCCGGTGCATCGGTGGAATATCTCAGGTTGCCGGGGCCACGGATTGCCGCCATCACCGACTCGCAATCGGCCTTTGCATCATAGAGGTCGGCCGCCCGTGCCGGCCCATGCGGATTGCGGCCGGTCACCGCGCCGGCAATCACCCCGGCTGCCTGCATGGATTGCTGTCCCGGTTCGGTTCCGAAAAACACCGGGCCGACCTCGAAGAGTGACAGCACGCCTGCTCCCCGTGACTGGTTGCGAGCGACGGCGCGCAGCAATCCCGGCAACAAATCCGGCCGCATCACGTCCAGCTCCGACGAAATCGGGTTCTCCAGCTCGACCGGCGGGCGGTCACCGGCAAACATCGCCGCCAGTTCCCGGTCGGCAAAGGAATAGGTCACGCATTCATGATAGCCGAGCGCCGCCATGGTCCTTCGGGCCATTCGCTCCCGCCTCTGCACCGGGGTCAGGATCGGGTCGCTGACCTGTTGCCCCCGCCGGGGCAGTGGCTGGCCCTCGAGCCTGGCCAGCGACGCGATCCTGGCGATCTCCTCGACCAGGTCGGCCTCGCCGCAAATGTCCGGCCGCCATGACGGCACAACCGTCCTGATGACCTCGCCATCCAGTTCCGGCGAAAACCCCAGCGCCGAGAGAATTCGCAGCTGTTCCCCGGTCTCCACCGTCATGCCCACGAGCTCCCCGGTCCGGCCCACCCGGAGATCGTATCGGCGAGGAGCCTGCTCCACCGAGCCGTCATGGCCGGTCGCCGACGCCTCTCCACCGCAAATGTCGAGGATCATCCGGGTTGCCAACTCCAGGCCCTCCTCGGCGAATTGCGGGTCGACCCCGCGCTCGAACCGGTAGCGGGCATCGGAGCTGATCTTGAGCTTCCTGCCGGTCGCCGCGGTCAGAATCGGATCCCAGAGGGCGCTTTCAAGAAACACGTTGGTGGTATCTTCGGTGCAACCCGTGCCGAGTCCTCCCATGATTCCGGCAATGCTCTCCGGCCCGTTATCATCGGAAATCAGCATCATCCCGGGCTCCATCCGGTGTTCATTCCCGTCGAGAGCCAGGATGGTCTCTCCACCGGCGGCCCGGTGAATGCGGAGACCGCCGGACACCCTGTCGGCATCGAATGCATGCAGCGGCCGGTTTCGGTCAAGGGTCACGTAGTTGGTGATGTCGACCAGCGCCGAGATCGGTCGCAGCCCGATTGCCTGCAACCGCCTCTTCAGCCAGTCGGGCGATTGGCGGTTATCGACACCGCGGATGACCCGGCCGAAGAATGCAGGACACCCGTCACCGGCCGCCGAAGGGTCGATGCCAATCGAAATCGGGCACGGAAACTGCCCTTCAACCCTTGCGACCGTCGATGGCACCATCGTTCCGAGGCCGCGTGCGGCCAGGTCACGGGCAATTCCCCTGACTCCAAGCCCGTCCGGTCGATTCGGTGTCACGGCGATTTCGATGGCCGGATCGTCCAGCCCCCGGTATTCGACGAACCGCTTGCCGAGCGGAGCATTCTCCGGCAGGTCGATGATGCCGTCATGCTCATCGGAAATCATCAATTCCCGCTCCGAACACAGCATGCCATTGCTCTCGACGCCGCGGATACTGCTCTTGCCGAGCAGAAGCCCGGTCCCGGGGATCGTGGTTCCGACCGGGGCGAACACGCCGATCATGCCGGTGCGGGCATTCGGTGCGCCGCACACGACGCTGATGTTGCTGCTGTCACCGCCCGGCCCGTCCGGCCACGTCTCCACCAGGCAGACCCGCAGCCGGTCTGCATCCGGATGCGGGTCCGCCGCAAGGACACGGCAGATCGTGAATGCGCCAAGCTCCGATGCCGGGTCATTGATGCTCTCGACCTCGAAGCCGATATCGGTCAACGCCTCGCAGATCGCCTCGAGGCCGGCATCGGTCTGCAGGTGGTCCCTGAGCCAGGACAAGGTGAATTTCATCTCGGTCGATCATCCATGGTCATGTGCGGATGCCTCTTTACTCGGGAACATTCTGGCTGACTACCCATATCAGGCAGCCCCTTCACCCATCATCGAACCTTCCGGGGAAACGCTGTGCAGAAGCCCGACCCCGTAGGCCATGATGTTGCGAACCGCATCAGGGGGGCCATGATCCGCCCTTGCAAGATTCCGTGCCGGCATCTCGGCAGCATTGCCGGCGCAGCCGGAGAGAGGAAGTCCGGCGGAAGCGCAAACGACCAACCATGAGCCGGGATCCACTGCACGGCCCGCCATTCGGCCACTGCCCCGTTAGTACCCCGGACAAGATATCTGCAGGTTGGCCGGATGATCTTCCCCCTCGTGATCCCGGCAGGAATTCTGCAATGGCTCGAACTGCCTGGAGCCGGGATCCAAGCCAGGCAATCAGAGTCTGCACACAGGCAACACCGACACCCGGTTGCAACCAGCCACGTCAATTCGGGAACGCTGGCAAGAGGTCGAACAAGCCATTCTGTGGCGGACAATCAAGAGTGGATCAAGAAAACTGGACAGATCATGAGATACATAAGTCAATGATAAATAAGGAAAAACTACCTGATCAACCAGCTGTCATACCCAAATCATCAAGAATGGATCAAGAAAATCACGCCCATACGGGATAATAGCCTGCCCTCGGATGTGCCTCGTCGGCGTGCTTGATCAGCCCTTTTCCCAGTGCCTCGCGAATAACACCAGACGCCTGAGCGGCATTTTGCCTGTCAATGCCCAGTCGGTCACAAAGGCTGGAATTCTTCATTCGCTCTCCGCCCATGAACTTCAGGACCGAGTGCCAGTAGCATGCTTGGACTCGTTCGTCGGTGCTCATCTCTGCAAAGGCACGAGGACCACACAAGACCACCCGCATTGACGATTCAAACACCTCGAGATGTGGTGCTGGCAGTTGGAAGAGCTCGACTTCAGCAAACACTTTATCAAGGCCACTGCCCTGTTCTTCGCACATACCCATCCGCCGCATGAGGGAAGCCAAGGCCTCATTCCTCGAGCGCGGGGGCTGGTCAACCATTCGTTCTGGAACAATCAAGGGCGTACCCGGGTTGGTGATCTCGATTCGGTCCTGAAACAACTCGATCAACGGACCAGTTCCGGTAATCGTCAAGTCCTGGTGTATCAGCGCATTGGCAACCAGTTCCCGGATTGCAAGAGAAGGGAGCAACGGCCGGGTTTGGCGCAATGCCTGACCAATGTACTCGTTTTGAGGAAGGAATTGGTTGATGAATTCGAGCAGGCCTTCAAACCCGGAAGCATAGCCCTTCTGACCATCATGGCGTCGAGTTACAGTTGTGGTCCTGTCAGGCCCGGCATATCTGACGAACCGGGTGCCCTTTCGCTCCATGCTGCCGCCGAAATCACCCAGCTTGTTGGCGAACAGGATCGCCCCCAAGTTGCAAATGTTCCATCGACCCCCAACGTCACGTCGAACAAGTCGATCTGCCTCGAGCTTTTCGAGAATGTGGCTGCACTGCACTGGCGGATTTTGTCCGGTTAGCCTGAAATAGCTGGAATGGTCGAGCAGGCCCAAGACGTCCCCGGGGGCAACATAGCTCTCAGCGATGCCACTTTCCCATGTATAAGGTCTCATCTTCTCTATTAGCGCCTGATATCGAGCGGGGTCATCGGCGAGCCTGGGTGTTGCACTGCCAATTCGGATATAGGGGACGCTCTCAAACGACGTTGGCGCACCTGTTGCCGCAGGAATTTCGAGCAGGACAAGTTGGCAGCCTTGATGTGCAACTGACCTGAACTGAAAGGCAGGAGTCGGGCTGAGCTTATTCCGAAGCCAAAGTTCAAAGACCTGATTTCCTACTATCTTTGAGAACGGATCAAATGTCGTGCCTGACACGGCGCCTGACTTATCGTCAATTCCCCAGACAGCGAATGAAGTCTCCCGTCCGTCAAGCCTCGCCACATTCGACAAAGCGGATACCAGCTTCCCGATCATCTTTGGATCTTCGGAATTGGATTTGAACTCCAGCCAGGTCGTTTCATTCGGTTGAGACAGGAGGTCACCAACCAGATCCTGATCGCGCTTGTGTTTCGATTCCTCTCTCATCGCACTCAAGACCTACAGAACTCGAGGCACGATGTCATGGCCATCCTCCTCGTTGAACTGTTGGGCACGCCGGTTCCCTTTGTCCAAACTGAACATCTCCGCAAGAGCACTCTTCCACACTATGTAGTCGCTCGCCTCTCCTTTACGCTTTGATCGAGTGAACCCTTACGCCTTTGGGGCACCCCATTCCAACTCCCCGCGTTGCTCCTCGACTCTGGCCACGCAGTCCACAGGGATTCACTCAATTGGCTCAGCGGGAAGTGCGACAAACGGCGTGCAACCAGAAGCTTGGGAGGTCTCCAGAGCGTCATTGGGCGAAGGAAAGGCTTTTCTTGCTGCACCGGCTTGTCCACGGAAATCGGCAATGGCTCCACCAATCCTGGCGGCGCAGCAGTTGTCATCCCGGCCGGTGACAGGTATTCGACCGGCAGCCCTGCGTATCCCGGCAGGGAGTCTGGAGGATCAATGAGATGTGACCGGAGTGTCAAGATTGTCGCCACGCTTGGACCGGCATCGTCTACCAGGGAAAAAATTCAGGAACTGTTCGAGGCAGGAGTCGATGTCTTCCGCCTCAATATGAGCCATGGCTCGCATGAGGACATGTCCCGCCGCCACCGGATCATTCGGGACGTATCAGCCGCTGCCGGACGTCCGATCGGGATCCTTGCCGATCTGCAGGGGCCGAAGATCCGCTGCGGAACTTTCGCCGAAGGACCGGTCCAGCTGGGACCAGGCGACCGGTTCACCTTTGACCTTGATGACAACCCGGGCGACAGGACCCGTGTCCACCTTCCGCATCCGGAAGTGCTGGGCGCGCTGAAGCCCGGGTCGGTCATGCTGGTCAATGACGGGATTGTCCGGCTCAGGGTGGATGAATGCAGACCCGACCGCGCCGATTGCACGGTCTTGACCGGCGGAGCCGTTTCGGACCGCAAGGGCGTCAACATGCCGGATGTCGTGATACCGGTGCCGGCAATGTCGGAGAAGGATCGGGACGATTTGGAGTTTGCCTGCCGGCTGGGAATTGACTGGCTGGCACTGTCCTTTGTCCAGCGACCCGAGGACATGCAGGAGGCGCGCGCGCTGGTCGGAAACCGGGCTGCACTCCTGGCAAAGATCGAAAAGCCGGCAGCGGTAGAGCGATTCCAGGACATTCTCGACGAGTCGGACGGAATCATGATTGCCAGGGGCGATCTCGGGGTCGAGACCCCTCTTCAGACCGTTCCACCACTCCAGAAACGGCTGATCAGACGCTGCCGCGCCGCTGCCAAACCGGTCATCGTGGCCACGCAGATGCTGGAGAGCATGGTCACCAATTCCACGCCGACCCGGGCCGAGGTCTCCGACGTTGCAACTGCCATTTACGAGGGCGCCGACGCCATCATGCTGTCAGCTGAATCCGCCTCGGGAGACTTCCCGGTCGAATCGGTGCGAATGATGCATGAGGTGGCGTTGTCGGTTGAGAGCGACCCGACCTATCTCCAGATCATCGAGGCCTCGCGCCGGGGTGATCGACATACGGTCGCTGATGCCATGACCTCCGCCGCCCGTGAAATTGCCGAAACGACCGATATCGCGGCAATCTGCTGCTTCACCCACTCGGGAACAACTGCTCGGCTGGTGGCCCGTGAACGCCCCCGGGTGCCAATCGTCTCACTGACCCCCTTCGGTCACATTGCCCGGAGATTGTGCCTGCTCTGGGGATCCCACTGTGTCGCTACCGACGTCGTGCTCAGCTTTGACGAGGCAGTGGCAACGGCGAAGGCGACGGTGAACCGCGAGGGGCTGGGGGCGCCGGGTGACCAGGTCATCATCATGGCCGGTGTTCCATTCAATATCTCCGGATCAACCAACATCATCCGGGTCGCACGACTTGAAAAGACCTGACCGCGGGTGCGGCGGGGGGAGGTTGCTCCCGGCGGGCGGACATGGTGATTGCAGCAGAACCTGCAAGGCTCCGCTGGCGGGCAGCCTGCCAACCAACCGGAGACCGGCACACGCAGTGTTGTGCAACGCCGATCCTCTGCAGCGGCTCCGACCGCGGCCAATCCGTACAGCAGGTATCGGCAGGATCTGGTCCTCGGTGGCTGCCACGATTCAATAACCCGCGCGGTCTTGCCGGCAGCCTCGAAGGCTGGCGAGTGGCATTTCGCATTGAGGATGGTGACGTCCACGACGTCAACCTGACCGGCTGTCACTGAAGGACATATGGACATGGCCATGATGAACCCCCTCAGCCCGGTCGCAGTATCCGCGAGAACTGTCTGGAGCCGCTTGAATTGAGCGTGACCGATACGGCGCGCGGGCTGGGTGTTGCCCGTCACACCCTGTCACGGGTTGTCGATGGCCATGCGGGTATCTCCCCGGAAACGGCGATCCGGCTGGAACAGGCGGGCTGGTCGAATGCCGAATTCCGACCACGTCGCCAGATGACTTTCGATCTTGTCCAGACCCGCCGCCAAAAGCGGCCGACCCGACATCCGCAAGCTGACCGAAGTTCATGGAGGGCGCCGCGCAGCCTCGCCCCCTGGGGTGGTGAACAGTCACCCGGGATGAATGTGTTCGACGCTTGCGTAGCTGTCGCATTCACGGTCCTGGCGGACGCCCGCCATGCTGCGGTGCTGGAGCGATCGAGAGTGGCCTGCATGAGGGCAAGCCACCTCGATCCGGCTCCGTCGAGCAACCTGGTTGACGGGAGCCGGGCGGCATTGCAGATCGGGGGCCGAACATTCACGAGCGAAAGCGCCGCCATCATGACCGGAATGCATGGAATGACAGTTTCGGAGCCGGAGGTTGGTTCGGGCGCATGGGATCCCCTTGCCTGGCAACATGCTCCCGTCATCCGCTGCGATGACCGGGAGCCCTTCCTGCCGAGGGCGGTTGGATATGCAATCCACGAGAGTGACGGCACATCCCTGCTTGCCCGCCATCCGGTCACGCTCAAGGGCGCAGGGCGGGCCGTTGAATACCTGGTCTGGTGGGATTGGGGCCTTCGGCATCCCGGCACCGTGGAATTTGTCAGGGTCCACTTGGACCGGACCGGACATCCGGTTCGGGTTGAAACCTTCTCCGGCAGCGGGTCCGGGTCGGTCCGGGAATATTGCCGGCAGGACCTTCCCCTGGATTCAGGCCGGATCGTGTTTCTTGCCGAGCCGGGCAGCCACAGGTTGGCCACCGGCCCCGGCCAATTCGACAGGGACCCTGCCGCGGCTCCGAAGCATCGTGGCGGGGGGTCGACCGGCGCTGCAGGATCCGCCCTTGATCTTCCCGGGGTCACGATTGGCGACATGACGGCCCATGAGAGACACCTCGCCGGGAAATTCCTGCGAGGCCGCGCCTTCAACCCGGCATTCGACTTCGGACAGGTCGTTGATCTGCGCACTCTACCGGCCATGAAACTGGACCGGTTCGGCGCCACGATCCCGGGACGCATCGACGCCCAGCTCGCCAGGCTGAAGGCCGAGGCGAGAGGCGTCAAGGCCGTTCTCCTGGATAGCGGAGACACGCTGATCGACGAGAACTCCCAGATCTTTGCCGAAGGGGAGCTGGTCATCCGGGCTGATCCGGTTCCCGGGGGCGACAGCCTCGTGGCCGAATTGAAGAAGCGCGGCTACCTGGTGGCGCTGGTCGCCGATGGCCTCGCCGAGAGCTTCAGGAATGTCCATGGGCAGCTCGGATTCTGGGACCTGTTCGATGCACGCGCCATCTCCGAGGCCGTCGGGGTCACCAAGCCGGATCGCCGGATGTTCGATCTTGCAACACGGAATCTCGGCCTGACCGAGGATGACTACCCGGGCTGCGTGATGGTTGGCAACAACCTGGAGCGTGACATTGCCGGCGCAAATCGCCTCGGCATGTGGTCGGTCTGGATCAGCTGGACCAACAACTATCCGACCAGACCGGCAAATGAAGACGAAAGGCCGGATTTCGAGATCGGTCTGCCGCATGACCTGATCGGCGTACTTGAAGAGATCGACGCGATGGAATGATTGGCCGACAACTGGCCGAAGCGGCTTGCCTTCACCGACAGGATGACCACGGGGCAACTGGCGGGAATGGACGAGGTCCGGCCTGCCTCGACATTCAATCGTGACATCGCCTCGGCCCTCTGCAATAATGATCGTTCGTTGAACATCAGGTGCCGCCTGCCCATGAATGTCAGCGGTGTTGCGTGTGGATGGGTGCGTCCAGCCGTGCCAATGCAGCAGATGATCTTCGGTTTTCGGCACCGCAACTCCGAGAGGACAACATGAACCTATTGCAACGAAACATCGTCATTGCCGGTGCAGCTGCCTGCGCGTCCTGGGTGGCGCCTGCGCTTGCCCAGGAATGCAGTTCGTATAACGAGGCACCGATGCTCGCCGAGGCGGTGGCCGCGGGGGCCCTGCCGACAGTTGGTGACCGACTGCCCGCCGAACCGCTTGTCGTTACGCCCTTCGAACAGGTTGGCGTCTATGGTGGCACCATGGTCGACACGACGGGCGGAAACCGCCTGGCCGAGTTCCGCCACTTCGGCTACGAACCACTCGTCCGCTGGTCGGTCGATGGCGGCCAGGTTCTTCCCAATGTTGCCAAGGGCTGGGAGATTTCCGACGACGCCACCACGTTTACCTTTCACCTGCGCGAGGGCATGAAGTGGTCGGATGGCGAGGATTTTACCGCCGATGACATCGCCTTCTGGTGGGAGCATGTCGAAACCAACACCGGCATCCAGTCGAAGCCGCGCGGTCTCTTTGTCGTCGGTGGCGAGCATGCCGAGGTCACCGCTATTGATGACTACACGGTGGAGTTTTCCTGGTCGAAGCCGAACGGCCTGTTTCTCGAAAACCTGGCGACCAGCTACGGCGTGCGCGTTGTTCAGTTTGCCGAGCACTACCATCGCCAGTTCGTCCAGGATTTGAACCCGGACGGTGTGGCTGCCGCCATGGAAGCTGCCGGAGCCACGGACTACACCCAATGGTGGAACTCCAATGTCGGGAGCTATGGCAAGCAGGCGGAATACAACAGCCCGGACCGGCCATTTGTCCAGGCATGGATTCCTCGCGAGCCATTCCTCGGCAAGGAGAGATTCACCTTCGAGCGCAACCCGTATTACTTCAAGGTCGATACGGCGTGTAATCAGCTTCCGTATATCGACCGGCGCGAATGGGTGTTGGCTGCCGACCCGGAGATCCAGCTGGCGAAATCACTGACTGGTGAAGTCGACATCAGTCGGGTGAATATCTCGACCCCGGCCAATCGGAGCGTGTTCTTCGACAACATGGAGCAGGGAGATTATCGCCTGATCAGCGCCGACTCGGCCGATGCCAATGTTGCGGATCTCCAGTTCCCCGAGAACCACCCGGACGAATTCAGGGCTTCGGTCTACCGGAACAAGGATTTCCGTATCGGGCTCTCGCTGGCGATCGATCGGCAGGAGCTGGTTGACGTTGTGTTCCTGGGCCAGGGTGAGCCGCACCAGATCGCTCCGCGTCCCCGGTCACCCTTCTATTCGGAGAGGCTGGCCAAGCAGTACACCGAATATGATCCGGACCAGGCCGCCGCGCATCTGGACATGGTCCTGCCGGACAAGAATGGTGATGGCATGCGCCTGCGATCTGACGGAGAGGTCTTCACCGTGGTGATCGCGGTGAACAAGGACTTCAAGTCCGACTGGGTCGACATGATGGAACTGATCAAGGGCTACTGGGAAGCGGTTGGCGTCGACACGGTGCTCGAGGTGGTCTCGGATGCCACGTCGGTCGGCCGCCGCGGTGCCGCCGACAATGACATCGGCCTGTGGCTTGCGGAGAACGGGGCAGGTCGACTGCCGCTGCTGGCGCCTGATGGCCTGCTCGGTTCGGATAACGACCTCGAATGGCGCAAATTCCATGACACCGGTGGCGCCGAGGGAGTCATGCCTCCGGATGACATGCAGCGCATGTATGATCTGCAGGACCGGATACCCCTGACTGCAGGAGCCGAACAGGAAGCTGCCATGAATGAGTATATCGAACTCGTGGCGGACAATTTCCCGCGGATCGGCATTGCGTTGCCGGCCGGAAACTACCGTGCCGTCAACAATCGGTTGCGGAATGTCCCGGAGCCCCTGATGGAAGGGTGGCTCTACCCGGGAATATCCCCGGCAAACTTCTCGACATTCTATATTGTCGAAGAGAAGCAGTAACCGGCGCGACATGATGGGGGAAGGGGCCGGCCGGCCCCTTCCCCGACCCTACCGACAAGGCGGTTGCCTGCGCCATGGTCCGTTTTCTGCTTAGGCGACTATCGCTGATGGTTCTCACGGTCATTTCGATTACCGTGATTTCCTTCTTCATCATCGTTCTTCCTCCAGGCGATTTCGTGGACCGGCTGGTTCTCGAGGCAAACCAGTACGGCGAGAATTTCGAGCCGCACGAGATCGAGGATCTGCGCCGCATCTACGGTCTGGATCGCAGCGCGGTCGAACAGTATTTCATCTGGATGGAGAACATCCTGCTGCGCGGCGATTTCGGGTATTCATTTGGCTGGGACCTGCCGGTTTCACAACTCATCGGCCAGCGCCTCGGGCTGACCACCATGCTTTCGATCGTGACCCTCCTGTTCATCTGGGTGGTGGCCATTCCGATCGGGATCTATTCGGCGATCCGCAAATACTCCCTGGGCGACTACGTGTTCACCTTCCTGGGATTCATCGGGCTTGCAGTCCCGAATTTCCTGCTGGCGCTGGTGCTGCTCTACGTGTCCTTCCGGTATTTCGGCCAGAGTGTCGGTGGGCTTTTTTCGCCCGAATATGTCAATGCGCCATGGTCGGTGGACCGTGTCCTGGACCTGTTGTCACATCTGTGGATACCGACCATCGTGCTCGGCACCGCCGGGACCGCGGAGATCATCAGGAAGATCCGCGCCAACCTGCTTGACGAGCTGCATCGCCCCTATGTCATGACGGCGCGGGTCAAGGGGCTGACCGAGGCCCGACTGCTGGTGAAATATCCAGTGCGCCATTCGCTCAATCCCTTCGTGTCCGACTTGAACGACCTGTTCGTCAAGATCATTTCCGGCGAAACGATCGTGGCCGTCGTGCTCGGCCTGCAGACGACCGGGCCTCTCCTCCTGCAGGCGCTGAAGGAGGAGGATCTGTACCTTGCCTCGACGCTCATCATGTTCCTGAGCTTTCTTGCCGTCCTGGGAACGCTGTTCTCCGATTTGCTGCTGATGGCGCTGGACCCGCGAATTCGCCGCCAGGCCAGGGAAGGAGAGATGTTGTGATCGGTGACCCCTCTCCCGGCAGTTGCAATAGCTGGCCGGCCCCTGCCGGCACGGGCAAGGCCTCGTGACGCTCCGGGTTGAAAATGTCGGCCACGGCGTGCTCATCTGGCGTCGGTTCAAGCGCCACAGGCTGGGTGTCATCGGTGGGGTTGTGGCGGCGGCGATCTATCTTGTCGCCGCGTTTACCGAGATCCTGGCACCGCATGCCCAAGGCACCTACAAGGCGCGCGATGTCTATGCCCCGCCCCAGATGGTCAGGCTGTTCCGAACCGACGAGGATGGCAGGCGGCAGTTTCAGCTCCATGTGCTGGGCTACCAGTCGAGCATTGACTACAATTCGGGACGGCGGATTTTCGAGGCCGACCCGGGCAAGGTCATCCCGCTCGGTCTCTGGGTCAAGGGAGACCCGTATGAATTCTGGGGGTTGATCAAGGGCGACCGGCACCTGTTCGGGCCGGTCAATCCCCGCCACCGGGTCTATTTCCTTGGCGCCGACCGTCTCGGGCGCGACGTGCTGAGCCGGACCATCCATGCCACGCGCGTGTCCATGACCATCGGCCTGGTCGGCGTGGCGCTGAGCCTGCTGCTGGGGATCACGATCGGGGGGCTCTCCGGGTATTTCGGCGGGTTTGTCGATCTGGGCATACAGCGGCTGATCGAGATCCTGCAGTCAATCCCGTCCATACCGCTCTGGATCGGGCTGGCGGCGGCGATCCCGCCGACGGCTCCGCCACTGCGCACCTATTTCCTGATTACCGTCATCCTGTCGATACTTGGCTGGACCGGGCTGGCGCGGGTGGTCCGCGGCCGCTTCCTGGCGCTGAGAGACGAGGATTACGTCAAGTCGGCGCGTCTCGATGGCAACCGGCCGATGCGGGTCATTGCAAGGCACATGGTGCCGAACTTCCTGTCCCACATCATCGCGGTGGTAACGCTGGCAATACCGGGCATGATCATTGCCGAGACTTCGCTCAGCTTCCTCGGGATCGGATTGAGACAGCCGGTGGTCAGCTGGGGCGTGCTGTTGCAGGAAGCCCAGAACCTGAAATCGATCTCGACGGCGCCGTGGCTGTTCATTCCGGGGGTTGCCGTGGTGATTTCGGTGCTGTCCCTGAATTTCCTCGGTGACGGATTGCGCGATGCCGGTGACCCCTATGAACACTGACGTGCTGATGTCGGTCCATGGCCTGTCGGTGTCGTTCAGGGGCGACGACTCCCGGCTGCAGGCACTCAAGGATGTCAGCTTCGATGTTCCGAATGGCAAGACCGTGTGCCTGGTCGGTGAATCAGGTTGTGGAAAATCGGTGACAGCACGGAGCATCCTGCGGATCCTCGGCCCCGGTGCCCGGATCGATACGGGAGTCATCCGCTTCCAGGACCGGGGCGGCACCGAAGTCGACCTGGCCTCGAAGCCGGCCAAATCTCCGGAATTGCGGCGATTGCGGGGCAATGACATCACGATGATCTTCCAGGAACCGATGACGGCGATCTCCGGATTCTACACCATCGGCAACCAGATCATCGAAGCCGTTCGCCAACATGAAGACCTGTCGAGGACGCAGGCCCGGCAGCGGGCAATCGACGTGCTGGACGCGGTCGGCATGCCCGATCCGGAATCAAGGCTGGATTCCTACTCCTTCGAGCTGTCCGGCGGGCAGCGCCAGCGGGCGGTCATTGCCATGGCGCTGGTGACCAACCCGCGCCTGCTGGTCGCCGACGAGCCGACCACGGCCCTGGACGTGACCACCCAGGCAGTGATCCTCGACCTGATGCGCGATCTGCAGGCCAGCTTCGGCATGTCGATCCTGTTCATTACCCATGATCTGGGCGTGGTCTCCGAAATGGCCGATGAGGTGGTGGTCATGTATCTCGGCGAGGTCGTGGAGACCGGGCCAGTCGAACAGATCTTCTCGGCACCCCGCCATCCCTATACGAGGGCATTGCTGTCGGCCGCTCCCCGCTATGGCGGCAACCGCGACCTGCGCCTCCCCGTCATCCCCGGTATCGTGCCGTCTCTTGCCGACCGGCCTGCAGGCTGCGCCTTCCTCTCGCGCTGCCACCACATGAGGCCGGGTTTGTGTGATCTGGAGCGCCCCGGTCTTGTCCAGGGGTCAACCAGGGTGCGCTGTTTCCTGGAAAGGGCCGGCGTGCCGGCCGATTACACCCGGATTCTGCAGGATGACGGTTCACCCGCGGAGGTGCCGGACCAGGAGATCACCCGGGATCCGGCGTTGACGGTCGAGGGGGTCTCCAGGCATTTCTCGAGGCGACGCGGGTTGCTCGGAAGGAACGAGCAGATCACCCGTGCCGTCTCCGGGGTCAGCCTTGACTTGCGGCCGGGAGAAACCCTGGGGCTGGTCGGTGAATCCGGTTGTGGCAAATCCACCCTCAGCCAGACCATTGCCGCCTTGCAGGACCCGAGCGAAGGGCGCGTGCGGCTTCTGCGCAATGGCCGGTTGCAGCAAATCTCGCATTTGCCCGAACAGGAGCGCCGGGAGGTCTGGCAGCACGTCCGGCTCGTCTTCCAGGACCCGTTCGCGTCACTCAACCCGCGAATGACGGTGTTCGAGATCGTGTCGGAGCCATTGCGGGTCGGGCCGCGGAAGATCCGCGATCGCCGCCAGCTTACCACCCGCGTCTACGATATTCTCGAGCGGGTCGGGCTGGACCCGTCCCAGTCGGATCGGTACCCGCATGCCTTTTCCGGCGGGCAGCGGCAACGGATCGGGATTGCCAGGGCCCTGGCACCGAAACCGGGGGTCGTGGTGGCCGATGAGCCGGTCTCCTCCCTTGATGTTTCGGTCCAGGCACAGATCCTGAACCTGTTCCAGGATTTGCAGCAGGAATTCGGCCTGACCTATCTGTTCGTGTCGCATGATCTCAACGTGGTCTCGAACATCTCCGACCGGGTGGCAGTGATGTATGCCGGGCGCATCGTTGAAGTCGCAGCAACGGCGCAGATTTACCATGCACCGCGCCACCCCTACACGTCAGCATTGCTCAACGCGGTGCTCATACCGGAATTCAGCCGGGAAAAACGCACGCGTCACCCCCTGCACGGGCAACCGCCAAACCCGGCGAAGCTGCCAGCGGGGTGTGCATTCTCGCCGCGGTGCAAGTTTGCAACCGGCCTTTGCCGCCAGTCAATCCCGCCGCTGGACCCGGATGGCAACGGCCGCCTGACCGCCTGTCACCGGAGGGACGAGATTTCGCTCTCCGGCCTGCAGGCACCTCCGGCCACCACAGTGAAGGCATGTCCATGAAACAGGTTTTTGAAGGCTGGCTGACCCTCGAGCAGATGGCGACCCATGTCCCGCATCGGTTCCGGGTGCCTCCGGGCGTGGGAGCCCTGAGCCTGACATTTTCCTTTTCGCCGGGCCACCCGGGTGTCGGGAACATTCCCCATCAACTCAGCATCTCCGTCCATGGACCGGATGGAACCCGCGGCACCCGTCACAACAACGCCGACCAAAACCCGGTCATTTCCACCCGCTGGGCATCGCCGGGCTACCTGGCCGGGCCGATCGAAGCCGGAGAATGGTCGGCGGAAATCGACGTCCACCGAATATTGCCGCCGGGCGGCGTCTCCTACCGGATCGAGATCGTCCAGCATGCCGAGGAGCTGGGGGGGGACCAACCAGCGACCAGCGACATGACGCCTGCCATGACCGGAGATGGCAGGCGGCGGGGTCCAGGCTGGTATTCCGGGGATCTGCACGGCCATACATTTCATTCCGACGGCAAACTGAGCCCGTCGGAATACATCGAGCACGCCCGCAGCCGCGGGTATGACTTCGTGGCCCTGACCGACCACAATACCGTCTCCGCCCTTTCGCAGTTCCGGCAACTCGCCGGCAAGTCGATTGCCACGATACCGGGGATGGAACTCACCACCTTCAACGGTCATGCGCTGGCGCTGGGCAGGGAGGACATCGTGGAATGGCGGGTCAGGGACGGCTCGACCATGAGCGGACTTGCCCGGTCGCTGCAGGAGGCGGGCTCCCTCTATGTCATTGCCCACCCGCGCAGGGAAGGTCACCCGTTCTGCACCGGTTGCCGCTGGGCATATACGGACATGCTTCCGGGGCCGGCGCGGCATGTCGAGGTGTGGAGCGGACCCTGGACCGGCCGATCCTGTAACGACGAAGCGGTGCAGCTGTACTACGCATGGCTGAATTCCGGGTATCGCATGGTGGCGACGGCCGGCACCGACACCCATCGGCGTCTCGGCGACAATCCGGGATATGCCGTCAATTGCATCCATGCCCGGGACAATACCTCGGAGGAGTTGCTGTCTGCCCTTTCCCGCGGCCATTCCTACATCACCAGCGGGCCGGAGCTGATGCTTGTTGCCGAGGCAGCCGATGGAGACAGGGCCGAAATGGGTGATCTTGTCCCGGCCGGCCCGCTGCGCATTGTCGCCGGCTGGAAGGCAGGTGGAGCGGATGACAACCTTGCGGAACTCGAGGCCCGCCTCATCCGGCAGGGGAAGGAGGCCGGGAGATGGCCCTGCACCCGCGGGAGCGAGGCTGAATTCGAGACACAGGCAGATCCCGGGTGCTGGTTTGCCCTGGAATTGCGTCACCGGAGCGGCGGCCTTCATGCGCTTTCAAACCCGATCCTTGTCGGCAAGGAAGGCGAGCCGTGGAGTTGAACCACCGGTGCCGATGCCATGCGACCTGCATTCGGATGACTGCAGATGGCCAGACGAGCCGGTGATCGGGCCGGCTGACCCTCCGGACAATCACCGACATTCTTCACAAACCGGCAGGAACACCGGATCGGTCAGGCAGCATCGCCGGCCGCGGCAACGGCGGCATATCCGGCCACAGCCCCTATCAGCCGCAGCCCTCGGCGCAACGAGCCTCATTTGGGGCCTGGTTAGTGCAGGGCTGTGTCACCGGGAGGCCTCGCGTTCCGGAAAGTCCAAGACGACAAGGCATAAATCCGCGGTGTGGAAACCATGTTGCGAGATTTGGAAAGTTGTCGCACATCCGCCTGAGTGAGGTGGCTCTCGTGATTCACCGATGCCCTACCTAGCCCTACCCTGTCCCCACATCTAGGTCTGAACAATACCCGCTCCCTCACGGCGCTTCTCGGCAAGTCGGTAGCCGAGGGTGGCGATCGACATGCGTTCGTAGCCTCGCCACATAATCTGGTGTCCCGGCGGCGGGTCATGCTTTCGGTTCTGATAGCCGCCGGGAATGGCGGCGAGAAGCACCGCGGCGCCGAGGTGTTGCGGCGCCGGCAAGTGGGTGTTGGCGGCATAGTCGGCGAGGAACCGCAGCTCGATGTCGGTGAACATGAGGTCGGCGGCGCACTGTGGAACTTCGCGTCCGAGCAGGGTCATCAACATGAGACGCCAGGCGATGACGGCATTGATGGTGATGGCGCGCTGGAGCCGCCCGGCGGTGTGGAAGGCGAGATGTTCGGCCCGGCATCCGGATTTCAGAACCCGAAAGAAATCCTCGACGCGCCAGCGTTTGAGGTAATACCCGATACTCTCGACCGCCGTGTCGAAGCTGTCGACGTCGAGGCTGGTGAGCAGGAACCACTCGACAGCCTCCTCACCGTCGGGCGGTGCGGTTTCGCGCACATGGACCACCGAGACCGTGGCCGGTTCGGCTCCTTTGATGGTGGCCGGCACAACCAGCGCGCGATAGTGCACTTCGGCCAGCGCAAGGCGCTTGCTGCGCGCCGGGCGGGCCTTCTTGCGGCTGGACTTGCGCCGTTCGCTCACACGGTCGATCTCGATCTCCACATGCCCGCAGGGCTCGGCGTTGCGCATCGTTGCGAACAGCTTCGAGGCGCCCTTCCCGAGACAACGGTCATGCTTCGCGCGTACCAGCACCTCGGTGCGGTGCAAACGGCGCTGCTCGTCGAACAGCTCGAAGAAATCCGCCTCTCTGTCCATGACGCTGATCACCCGGGTCTTGCGGCTGAGCTGCGACGCCACCCGGGCGACATCGTGCAAGCCATCGAGCCGGCGCTGCGTCTTTTTCTCCCTGTGATTCCCGTCCTCTCCCGGCGCCGCACCGCGCTCGGTGACGGCATCGTCCCCGTCGCCCGGCGCGCCGGCGCCATCCCCTCGGTCTCCTTCGCGGTCATCTTCGCGCCCGGGCGGTGCGTCGAAACCGCAGCGCAGCACCCCCAGAGGCAGGCCCTCGCCGCTCACCGCCAGGGTCAGATGCAGATGCAGACCAGGGGTCTTCGAGGACGTCTGGTTGCGCCCGATGATGCCCAGGCCATCGCAACCGGGCCGGGTCGCGAAGTTCAGATCGGTTCCGTCCTGGATGCATAGAACCGTCTCCTGGTCGCGCATCCGCGCAATAGTGCGCGCGCGGTGCGGCGCCACAATGTTCCCGGGCGTCATCTGCGATTCGTCGGGCCTGTCAACCAACCGGTAGTAGCCCTTCACCGCCGCCCGGTCGGGGTTGGGGCCGGCAGTCATCGCATGACCCGGACACGAGGCCAGCAGCCCCGCGCTCTTGACCAGGCGCGCCGACAACCGCTTGTCTCCCAACGGGGCTCCTCCGAACTCGTTCGCCGCCCACACGTCGCTGTCCAGACCCTCGCCCGGCGACAGCGACGGCGCCGCATCGTAACCGGGCAATCCACGGCGTCCCTTGACACGACATGGCCCTGATTCCGGGCTCGCACCTGTTCTCCCGCCCTGATGTCACGCCGCCACTGCCGACACTTTCCTGTGGGCGACATGGACCCGCCTGCGCGGTCTTTCGCCATCCGGGCGAATCACCGCGGCGGCGACATGGCGGCATGACACGGATCGAAGGCGGGCGGCCGGGCTCTGCCGGCCGCTGATTGCCATGATGCCGCCGCATGACGTCCATGTCGGGACGCATCCGGGCGGCGGTGCCGTCATGCAGCGCAAGCCGCCTGCCCTGCGCGATATCGGCATCGACGGGAATGCCCGGTCCATCGACGATTTCCGCTGCGACTGTGCGGTCGAGCTCATCCATGGCTGCCGCCACCGTTTCCCGGCCGGGTATCCGTTCCGGGGCCGGGAGCCGGTCCATGCCGATCCGCCCTATTTGCAGGCCACGCGCCGCCCGGCCCGGCGCTACCGCCACGACATGACCGACGAAGGCCATGTGGAGCTTCCCGGCATCCCGTGCGCGCCCTGCCGGGTGATGCTCTCCGGCTGTCCGTCCGACCCTTGCGGCGGGATGCTCGAAGGCCGGGGCTCGCCGGAGCTGCAGCTCGCCAACCAGGCCGGCGTCGCCGCCGGGAAGCTCCGGTTCGACTTCTTTCCCGACCGCGTGCACCGGGCCGGGCCGGCCGGTCGCAATTTCACCGACCGCCCGGGAAGGACAGATCGCCGGGATGGCGGGACAGATCGCCCGGATGCAGCGTGAGCCTTGCGGCTCGCGCCCGGAGAAGGGCAAGGGCAGCAATGCGCCGCCGAACAGCAAGGATGGATCGGCGACAGGCAGGAAGAAGACGCGACCGGGCGGCAAGCCCGGACGCAGGAAGGACCGCAGCGGGTCGGTGAACGAGGCCGGGCTGCGCTACGGCCCCGAAGCGGTCGTCATCGACATCGACGTCATGCCGCCGGAGGTGGAGGGGTTGTCTGCGGATGAGTACGAGATCATCTCCGAGCGGGTATGCTGCAAGCTGGCAACGGTGCCGGTCCGCCACGCGGTCATCCGCTACCACTACAGGAAGGTGCGGCTGAAGCGCACCGGCGTGCTGATCTCGCCGCCAGCCCGGGAAGGCGTGTTCGGGAACAGCTGCATCGACGTCTCCTTCGTCGCCGACATGCTCGTGGACAGGCTCGCCCGGCACCTGCCCCCCTGCCGGCAGCACCAGCGGCTGGCCGAGAGCGGAATCACCATTTCCCGCCGGGCGATGAGCGACTGGGCCAATCGGGCCATCACCCTCCTGGAGCCGACATGCGAGGCACAGCTGCGATCGGTGCCGGGAGCGATGTCATCATCATGGACGAGACGCCGGTGCGGGCCGGACGCAAACCCGGCCGTCCGGGCAGGATGAAGACCGGCCATTGCCGGCCGGTGCTCGGCGAGAGGGGCGAGGTCGTGTTCCCGTTTGCCCGGTCCCGGCAGCACAGGCATGTCGCCGGGATCCTCGGTGATCATGCCGGCACGCTGGTCAGCGATGGCTACGGTGCCTGCGAGGCCCATGTCGCCATCCGCGAGAAGATGGTGAAGCAGCAAGGCTGCCGGGCGCATGTCCGCCGCAAGTTCGAGGAACAGCTGGCGAGCCATCCGCAGCCGGCCGCCGAGGCACTGGCGCCGATCGCGCCGATCCACGCCATCGAGGACGAGATCGCCGGCAAGCCGCCGGGCGTTCGCCTCGAGGCGCGGCGCAGCAGAACCCGCCCGGTGGTCGATGCATTCCGGGTGTGGTGCAGGGAGCGGCAGGAGGACCCGGCGCCGACACCGGAGCATCCGATCGCCAGGGCAGTCGGCCATGCCACCACCCGGCAGGCAACGCCGGAGGTGTTCCTTGCCGGCCCGGACGTGCCGGTGGTGAGCGGCGTGGAGCGCCGGCTGCGCGGCATCGGGCCGGGGCAGAAGAACCGGCTGTCCGGGGAGCCGGGATCGGTGCCCGGAATGCGGGTATCGCCAACAGCTTCATCACCACCTGCCGGATGCAGGGCACCCATACCCGCATCCGGCCGACCGATGTGCTCATCCGTGCGGACACCCATCCGGACAGCCGGGCAGGCGAGCTGACACCGCGGCGCCGGGCCGGGCCGTTTGCCGACGCCCTGACCTCCGATGTCGCCGGCATGTGGCGTCACGCCGCCAGTGGCAACACATGGCGCTTGCGCCGCCGCCGGACGGTGAAGCCTGCTCCCTCCGGCAGCGCCGTGAGCCCGGTCGGCGACAGCGACGGTGATTCTTGCCCCTGGCCCGGCAGCGATGCAGACAGCCCCTGCTCCAGGCGCCTGGCCCGGATGAAGAAGCCGCCCTGATCGTAGCCGGGCACCTTGATCATGGTCCGGCGACGATCGAGGAACACGTGTCAGCGCCCGCATGCCGGATTCTCCCCGGGACGGGTCTGCACCAGTGCACAGAGCCCGTCGAAGGATTTGCGCATGTCCGCCGGCTTCGCTTGCAGCCGGATGCCGCCGGCCGGCCAGCCGGCCGGGCACAGGCCGCCCGAGGCGCAGGATCATGCCGCCGCCCGGTTCGGGCCCGATATCCCGGCCGGGCATGGATGGGTGCGACCTCGATGAAGCTGCCGGCCTTGCCTGCAACAGGATGACCGAGGCGCCGCCGCCGGTTCCGGAAGGTCCTGCGGGACCGCCCCCGCGATTGGCGGAAGCCCGGCCGCGTCATCCCCGAGGCCTCGTGATCGGCCATGATGGCACGCCACCCGGCCTCGCTTCGCATCACCGGGGAAGAACCGGCACCGTTCAGATCGGACATGACGATATCCTCCGTTCATTGATCGATGAACGGATCATCCTCGTGCGATCCCCGGTTGCCCGATCGGAAAACGGACGCCGTCGTTTGCCCGGTTACGGCGCATCGACAAAGCGCACCCCCCAGGCGCTGGCGCCAGTGCGCCGCCAGCTCGTACATGTACACCGACTTCACCGTCCGTGCACAGTCCTTGTTGCGGTCCTGGCGGCCCCGCCCCGCCGTGCGCCCGACGCAAACGAAGTTCGCTGCCTTGAAGCTGGTCCCGTCCCGGTCGGGCTCGACAAACGTCTCCACCAGCCACGGGCGATAGCCGTAGCGAGCCTCGAAATCTTCCCCCAGGCGGCGCAGCATACGGCCCAGCACATGGCTCGCGAGGTGACGGCAACGCACCCCGGGACGGATCAGAAACCGGCTCAGGCACACCACACGGTGCAGATGGGCTCGACGCTGCTCGTCGCTCCACGCCATCCACGCGTCGCGCGCGCAGATGTAGCGCCGACGCGGACACCCCCAACGCTCCCAGCACCCCATGCGACGAGACGATGAGGTAGCGCAACTGGCACCCGACAAACGTCGCCGTGCCGTGGGGATGCTCCCAATGCAGGAGCGTGTTCCACAACACGCGCTGCTCTTCGTCCTCGACCAACACCACCGAGAGGCCTTCGACATCGCCCAGCTCATCGGGTACATCCACGGGCGCCGGCACCGCAGTATCGAGACACCGTGGAGAGGGTGCGCGCTTGTGATGACGCGGGGCCGGGAGCGCCATTCGCCCCGAGCTCTCCAGCACCTTCAGCGCCTTCAGGCAGCTCGCAAGCTGCGCTCGCCCCCGGGCATCGACAAACCCGAACTCGCGGCACACGCGCTGCCCGATCATGGTACGGCTGACAAGTGGGTCAGGCGCCACGATACAATCAAGACGCGCTTGGGAATCAGGCGACCGAAGGGTGCCGAGAATCTGGTTCTGGACCATCACGCCGTGTCGTAATCGTGGCGATCGTGGACGCCCTTGGCTGTCTCGTGCGCTTCGTGATCCTTCCCGGACAGGCACATGATCTTGCCTGCGTGCCGGAACTTCTCGGGGATCTCCGCTACGGGGCTCTCATCGGCGACAGGGCATCGGGTGCCGGGTGGTTGCTCGAGGAGATCGGGGCAAGCGGAGCAATGGCGGTGATTCCCGCGAGGCGCCACCGGACAGTGCCCCGGCATCATGACCGGGAGATGTACCGGTGGCGGCACCGGACCGGGAATGTCTTCGCAAGGATCAGGGAGTTCCGGGCAGTGGCGACGCTCCGTGACAAACCGGGCGAGAGCTTCGCGGTGGCGATTCATCTCGTCAGTGGCGTGGTTGCGGCAACATGATTGTCGACAGGCCCTGGTACCACGGTTGCGCCTGCCCCGTTCGCCTCCTGCAGTGTGCCCTTGCGGCACCTGCCCGGTGTTTGCGCCGCCACGGCGACCGGTGCATGATGAATGACCGGGTTGCCGGCGGCCCGGGCAGGAGTCTCGCGATCAGGTACCGGATCTCCGGAACGCCCGGCACCGGTGCCGTCACGAGGGCAAGGCGTCGGTTCCGGGATCCGGACTCCTTCCGTTCCGTTTGCCCCGTGCCCTGATCCTCGATTCTGCCGCCTTCCTGGCCAGGAAGGCTGCGGCAGCCATGACCGGGCCGACATGCCGGTTTCCGCCGATCCCTGCGGCAGCGGCGCACCGGCAGGCAGTGTTCCCGTCCCTCCCTGCGGTTCCGCGGCATGACGAGGCAGGCCCGGTCATGCAGCCCCGGCCCCCCGGGCCCCTCGCCGGCGGCAAGGGCCGTCCGGTCCGCACCGGCGGATTCCTCGACCAGCTCCGCGGGGGCTGGTGGCCACGATGCCCCCCGGCCGACGGCCGGCCGGCGGCCGGCCATGTCGGCCCGGTGGGCCGGGAGACGCGCCCACCCGGCATCTCCCGACCCGGCCGGCCGTCCCCGGATACCGGCCGGCACCGCCGGCGGAACGGCTCCCCTTCCCCGGGAAACCGGTATCACCTGCCACGGGCACACCGCCCGACAGCCGGGCGACTCCACGACATGATCGCACATCCCGCCGCGGGGCCGATCCGCATCCCGGCGGGAGCGGCCGGGCAATGCCTGCATCCGCCGGGGACCCGGCAGGCCTGCCTGCCCGGACATCATCCGGCCGGTCCGGCGTGACATCCCCGAAAGGGCCCGTCGATGAACGCGCCGCCGGTCCCGCCAGGCTCGCTGCGGCGAGGACCGGGCCGGGCCGCGCCTTCGGCGATGCCGGCCCGTTCTCCCGCCCGGGAGAGACCCCGACCATTGCGGAACCCCCGTTGCCCATGCCCCGTCACGGTGAGGACCGGGCCCGTGAATCACGAGGTCGGGTCATGCGCGACTGTAGTGCCAGGGATTTGAATCAGGACCAGCATGTCCGTACATACCATTCGATCGAGTGCCGTTACGATGGCACCACGGTCGACCTATGCGGCAAGGAACAAAAATATCCCGACCTGGTAAGCAAGACAAAGACGGGATATCCGTTTTGCTAGGATCTTGCACGAACGGCTGTTGCTCGCGGCGTTGATGGATTCTTTGCGCCCTCTGCCCGTAATCCTGGCGGAACATGTGTTCCTGTCTTCAGACGGGCAGCTCTTTCTGAACCGCGGGCCGGACGCAGTTACCGCGCAACTGTCCTATCTGGCAGCATACGCTTCCAAGAAGCATAATCTGGGTGTCTTGCCGCGGCGGAAGTTCCAAGATCATTCGTTTGACAATACAGCGCTATTTTGCCATCATCCAATAATTGGTTTCCGAGCTTCAGGGGTCGGGGCGGGTTCGAATCCCGCCACTGTGCTAGTGCTGATCGTCCTCCTTTTAACTTGCTGCATCATTGACTGGTGTGGCCAACAACTTAAGGAGGAGAATATGAAAAATAAGCACGAAAATTCGAGGGAATTGAAGTCCGAGAACCGCGCAGTGAAGCGCCGTATCACTAAACTGGCTGGGCCTGTCACCTGTATCTTCAATGTCGTATGGGCGTTCGGTGTCAGCACGGTGGCGGCGATGGCAACTCCGCTCCTGACCCATTGAAAGGGCCGCTTTTAGCGGCCCTTTTCTATTGGATTAGCAATAAGGGGTCGTTTGCGGGAGGGGGCAGAATCCTGCGTCAAGCGTTTCAGCTCCATTTTCCGATTGTTCTGACCCCGCTGAAGGCTGAGGTCAGGGCCTTCAGCCCGAAATGCACAGGCAATGACCTGCGAGCGGCACGAGAAGGCACGTCCTGTTCCGGCATTCAAGAACCGAGGACGCGTTTTCCGTTCCAGACCCCTGAGCCGGCATGTTTCCGGCACTCCGCCCGTAGAGCAGGGGGAACGGTTTTGCGGCCTCAGGGGGGGTCATCCAGGCGGCGTTTCGCCCACCAGGCGGGCGCTGTGTAGGCGGGTTTTCACGGAGTCGGCAAGTTCAGTAGGATTTCCCGGAATCCGGGTAATAGGAGCGGGAATTCACCTATTTTGGAACGGCATCTCGTATTCGGGATTGCCTCCGCACTCGCCCCCTACCCAGCATCGAGGATATGGTTGCAACCGGCGTGAAGGAGCATGGAAATGACAGCCTTACGACGCGGAAACAGGAGATTCTGGCTGGAGTTGCTGGAACTCGGTGACAGCGAGGAAGAGCGACGGCGGAACTGGAATGTTTGCTGTGCCTGGAAAATTAGCCCGTCTCGTGAGTCCTGTATTCCCGATGAACACTGGAACAGGTTCTTGGAGCGGGCAGATGTCGGTGTCATTTCTGACGAAAAAAAGGACCTTATCAACAGTCTCGCAAACAGCTTTGGTGTCCATCAGATGCGGCTGCCACGTCCTTCCATTACTTTCATTCCGTTCATGGATTTCACAGGGTTCGAGTTCGCGAACAACATGTCTTTCTCAGGCCGGGTATTATTCTGGGCTGACTTCAGCCGCGCTGTCTTTAGGGGGCATACCAGTTTTGAAGACACCATGTTTCTGGGCGGAGCGAGGTTCATTGACATAGAATTCCCGGGGCACGTCAATTTCAATGAATCACTCTTTGGTGGTGATACCGAATTTGCACATGTGAACTTCAACAGTGCCGTCAGTTTCATCAAGACGGATTTCCGGAGTACTGCCAGGTTCAACAAAACGAAATTCAGGAACATAACCAGGTTCCGGAGAGCCTCATTTGCCAAGCCACCGGAGTTTTTCGCCACAGAGCTCCATGAGGCTACGGACTTCGGCAAGATCGACTGGAGCGTTGCTGAACTCTCCTACAATCGGCAGGTTCGTCTAGGTGACCCGCCAACTTTGATCGAATACGACGCAGAGAATGCAACCCGGGCCTGGGACAGGCTGGCCCTGGTCATGAGCCAACAGGAGAAATCACTCGAACGGCATCAGTTCTTCCGGCTCAAGTTGCGCGCACAACGCCAGAGGGACGGCAACTCTCTATTGACTGTGGCAAACTGGATGTTCGATGTATCGTCGGATTACGGCTGGAGCGTCCAGCGAGCATTGTCCTGGTGGGCCGGCCACATTGCAGTCGGTGCGGTGTTCCTCGCCGATGGTTGGCCGGCTGTCTCGAACAGCCTGTTTGTCAGCTTCGCAAATTCCCTTGCATTCCTTCGACTGGGTTCCGAGGGTGGTTACCTGTACGGCCCGTACGAGACTCTCAAGACAACCACCAGTCATGCAGAGTGGGTTATCAATTCAATCGGAGCGTTCCAGGCTGTCTTCGGGCCCATCCTTCTGTTCCTCGTGCTGCTGACCTTGCGCAATCGCTTCCGGCTTGGATGAAAGGCACTTCGCCTGAGATCCCGTTTTTGCCCGTAGAACAGGACGACGGTTTTGCGGCGCTGTGTAGGCGGGCTTTCACTGGACCGTCATGAGCGGCGCAGGCCGGGATAGTCTGAAACAGGTCTCTTCAACAAGCAATACGGTTGGGTTTCTATTGCATTTGCCATTGGGTGTACGACCAGAGATACAGACCAAATGATCAAATCGGACGGAGAAATGAAACGGGCCATTCTGAATCTGCAACAGCTTGCCGACAATGCTCTCTTCGAGACGATATCAGAGGGGATATCTCTCATCGTCAATAACGCAGTTGACCTGAATGAATCGAGCTATTGCCTCAACCAGGCCGGCAAGTTCCGCGCCTCGGAAATCATGAGCGGTTTTGCGGAGGAAGAGGCCGCGAAAGTTCTCATTCTCATCGATTTCGTGCGGTGTCCACGCGATGTCAAAGAGAGAGGGCGCTTGCTCAAACGTTTCTACAGCCATCTCGCCAAGAGAATCTACGCCATGACATGCGAGTATCCGAATATTGCATCGTTTGGCGAACTCAAGAAGCTGGTCGATCATGAGCGCCGCGCCTGGTATCTGGATGGCCCGAACGACGTCGACTGGATTTTCCGGAACGCCATTTCCACGAAGCGTGAGCAGGACCTGTATGTGGACTATGTACAAAATGTAACAGACGAGGCCGGGGCGAACTTTTGGGTGGCACCAACAGACATTTTGGTGGCACCGGATGAACCTTTGAATTCTCCATCGGAGTATGCGGTGCCGGATTGTGTCAGGCTGGCTCAGGCCCTCTCAAAGGCAGGTGCCGGTTCGACCGATGGACTGGCCGAGATTGCCAATGCGTGGAGAGGTTTCCAACCCAAGCCGGAAACAGATCGCGGGCAGATAAGGGACCTGATCGCTGATACGCTGGACCGGCTTGCTCTCAATTGTGATTGCGTGGATCAACCGACTGCTCAATTCATCTTGTGGCGCTGGACATTTCCGATGTGGCCGCTGGAGGTGACTGAACAGGGAGACAACAATGACCTGCGCGAACAACGGCGTGCGATGACCGCATGGATTGAAGACACCGAGGCTAAACGCGATCCACCACCAGCGATTACTCGGCCAAGAGTCGAGGAATTGAGCGAAGCCTATGCGGCCTGGGAGCATGATGTCGATGGACCTGATAGCAAGGTCCAGAAAAAAGATGGAAGACGAAGCTTCCATTTTTCCAAGGTAGATTCGAAGTTTTTCGAGTTACCTTCGTACAAGATTCTCGAACAAAAGTTTGGAAGCCTGAACGACGAGGAGCGAATTGCCCTGGTGGCGTTGGGATGGTTTGCTTGTGATCACCTGGCCAATTGGCCAGAAGCCCATAAGCGAGCGGTTAAGCAGGCACCAACCCAGGACGACGGCTACCAGATAAGTCTGGGTAGGTATTGGCTTCCCGGACTGGATCGCTGGGAAGCGTCGCCTCAACCGTTTGTAGCCGGACAGTGGCACAAAAGGCCTCACTGACCGGCCAGTTCCCGGCCGTTTAGTCTGGAGAACTGGACTCGGTTTCCGGCTCTTCTGATTCTTCCGTTAAGCGATCGACAATGTCTGTCCCGACGTAGCCAGCCGCCCCTCCAAGCAATGCTCCGACCACCAACAACGGGAAAGTACCTGCAACGGCGGTTCCCAAAGCGGCGATGCCGATGCCGCCGCCAACATACGCACCAATACCGCCAACCGCGATTGCACCACCAATGGTAGAGAAAGTCTTTTTGTCAAACATGGTCATTTTTCGTGGTTTCCGTGGTTCAAGCTTCGTTTTGTAACCGACATTGGGCAACAATCAGCACTTTGCAAGAACCAACATGTCCATAACCAGAGATATGCCCAGAAGTTGGTGACGGCACCCGATCAGGCGGCGATCCTGATTTGCCGGATCCCGTCCCGGAACGCAATCCCCTCCATGAGCTCCGGCAGGCGCTCGGGCCCCGAGATCCGTCGCCATTTCTTCCTGGCTGACAGCATAAGCCGGTAGACCATGACGAGGGTGGTCTTGCGGCTGAGACATCCCCTGGTCTTTCGGGTACGGTTCCTGACGGTCGAGAGCACGCTCTCCACCGGATTCGTGGTCCGGATGTGCCTCCGGTGTCCGGCCGGGAAATCGTGGAATGCCGACAATTCACCCCGGTCCTTGACCAGCTTGGCGACAGCCCGTTCGTATCCGATGCCGTATGTTTCAACGAAGAGATCGAAGGCGGCACGGGCGTCCTTGCCCGTTTCTGCCATCCGGATATCCTCGAGATCGGATCTGGCCCTGTCATGGAGGGATTTGGGCATGGCACCGGTGACGTTTGCTGCCTTGCAGGCCCGGCAGCGCTGCTCGCGTGTCTCCGGCCAGACATCCCGCAATGCGGCGGAGACCGAGCGCGCCATCACCGATCGCCAGCTCGGGAGATGCGGCAAGGCCGCGCGTCTTCAGGTCACGAAGCAGGTCTGTCCAGCTCTCGGTGTTCTCCCGCAGCCCGTCCATGATCGCCAGGATGTCCTTCCTGCCACAGGCATCGGCGCCGATGATCACCAGCATGCACTGGCGATCCCCATCGAGGCGTGGTTTGAAATAGACCCCGTCTGCCCGGAGATGGACATGGTGCTTGCCTGTCAGGTCCTGCCGGCGCCAGGCCTTGTACTCCTCCCACCAGCCGGCCTTCAGCCGGCAGGTGGCCCCGGAGGACAGCCCCTCGGCATCCGGACCCGGAGGGCGGCCAGGGCTTCGCCGAAATCGCCGCTCGAGATGCCCTTGAGATAGAGCCATGGCAGCTCCTCCTCCACCGATTTCGTCTTCCGCAGATAGGGTGGCACGATCGAGAACGGAAGCGAATCCGGCTTCCGTCCGGTTTCGCAGCCCGGTCTCGGACCCGGGGCACCTGGACCGGAACCTTGCCGATTCCGGTCATGATTTCCCGCTCCGGGAGGAAGCCGTGACGAACCAGGCGCCGGCGGCCCTGCTCGTCAAGAAGATGCGAATGTTCGGAAATGAACGAGGAAACCTCGGCCTGAATGGCGGTACGCAAGAGTTCGCGCCCGCCGGACTGGATGACATCGGTCAGCGGATCGGATGAAAATTCCGTTGGATGATCGATCGAAACGACGTTAGATGTAGACATGTGGCATATCCCTTTCTCTTCGAGAATTGACGGCACTCAAGCACCGTCATGATATGCCGCCCCTCACGGGCCGTCACCAACTTCTGGGCATATCTCCCGCGCGAATGGGGAATCTGATTGCCAAATATGTGCCATCCGTTCTTCTCCGCTTCTTCTCGTATCTCCGGCATTGCACGGCGTTTTTCGGGTCCCCCGTCGTTACCTCCATCATAAAACCCATTGCTTATGACGATGCCGATAACTTCAATGTTGTGAGACGGGTTCTCGGCTCTAAATGATTCAAGCGATTTCGCCAGTAACGGGAAGCCTACGGTCGCGAAATACTCGGGCCGCACCGGTACCAAGACATATCGGGAAGCATGGTATGCGGCCCGCGTGAACACGGACTCGGTCGGCGGGCAATCGATCAGAACGAGGTCTTTCGATTGAAAGTGATCTGCAATGTAGCGTGCGAGCACCTGGGGGTCAGGTTTGAGCGCACGCACAAGATTGTCAGAAAAATCAAATCGCGATGGGATGTAAGAGAGCGTGCCGTCGGGGAAAACCTCTCGAACGGTTTCTTCAGGACTTAGCCGTGTGGGCGATTCGCGATCCGAAGTTGGAGGACGGTAGCCGTTGAAGACTTCCACGATAGATGGTTCCTCACTCTCGAGAAACTTCGCGTAGGCATTCCCCATGTACGCTTGGCTTAGATTTGCCTGAGGATCAAGATCGACGACGAGGACGCGAATGCCCTTGATTGCGGCGCGTCGTCCCAAGAGAGCAGCGGTCGTCGTCTTGCCGACGCCGCCCTTCATGTTGATCACTGACACGCAGACAGGCCCACGTTCACTCGGCACAGACTATCTCCCACACCATCATCCCACTCGTCACCTTACTCGAAGCGAGTGGCGACCGCTACACGCATGCCTGACCGCCTTCAGCCAGCGCAGTTCGGTCCGGACCTCGGCAACGTCAGCCCGCAGATCCGCCATATCTGCTTTCAGCTCCGACAGATCGGCTTTCGTCGCGACGCCGCCCGTCACCCCGGCCCGAACGGCATCGGTGATCGCCTCGGCCTGATCGGCGTCAAAACCCCTGGCCTGAACTGGCGTGTTACCGCCAGGGTATCGAATGCCGCATCCACCATGCCGGAAAGGTAGCACCGCCCGCCCGCCGCTTCAACTGGCTCCAGGGCGAAGGCCGGACTTGACTTGTCCCGCTCGTCCGCTCCAGCCTCGACAAACCCGCTTTCAGCCCCTCACGGCACCGGAAGCCTTCCGACAGCCCCCCCCTCTTCTTTCCTCATCCAGACCCTCTTCACCAACGAGAGAGGCTCCTGCGAGCATCCAGCGCCATCCCCGGACCTCTCCAACCCTCCGGGCGCGTATCCCCGAGACCAGCCATGCCACTCCTCCCCATTCACGGCAGATCCCCGGACCTTCCCACGTTCCGGAAGTTGAAACTGACGACCGGGCGAGCGAAGCGAGCCCTCACGAACAATCCCCGCGGCGTCAGCCGCTCATCATGGATCAATATTCGTTAGAATATTGATCGGTTTCGGTTTACGCAGGCCACCCGATTCTCGCCGATTCTCCGCCCCTGGCGGTGCTATCGGTTCACGCAGGACGATTTTGCCGGAATCCGGTCGCCTGCCGCCCCCGCCCCCATCAACGACACACACCTGACTCCGGTCCGGATTCCGTGCGAATCACGCGGCCATGCAGATTGGCATGCGTCAGGTCTCGTCGGAGACGGTGGAGTGGTTCCGCACGGCCTGCAAGGGCGGTGAGCTGACGCGGACCGCGCTGGCTCGCGAACTCTGCGAGCGGGAGAACTGGTTTGGCCACGTCGGCATGCTGTGCCTTGCGTCGGCGCGCAAGCTCCTTCCGCGCCTGGCCGAGGAAGCGGAGGATCGCCGCCGCTGGGAGGCGATGGTCGAGACGCATCATCCGGAGGGGTGGCGTCGCCCGCCGGGAGGGCAGGTCCGGTACTGGGTCCGCTCGGAGCGGCACGGGGTGCTGGGCGGCATCGGCTTCACTGCGTCCGGGATCCAGCTCGGGCCGCGCGACGGCTTCATCGGCTGGTCGGCCGACGCCCGCGTGACCAACATCGGCAAGGTCGTGTGCAACAACCGCTTCCTTCTGCTTTCCGGCGTCCGTGTGAAGGGTCTCGCGTCCCGGGTCCTTCGCCTGGCGACGGCGCGCGTTGCCGACGACCGGGCGGCGGCCTACGGCGAGCGCCCGGTCTTGGCGCAGAGCTTCACGGGGCCGGACCGGTCCGGCCTGAGCTACCGGGCCGCGGGATGGAAGTGCTGCCCGGAGCTGACCTCGGGGCGGCGTTCGGGCGTGCGCCGCGCGGTCTGGCTGCGGCCGCTCGCCGAGGGCTGGCGGGAGGTCCTGCGCCGCGGGCCGGAAAGGGTTCTCGGCTGGTCCGGATCGCTGTACAGCGAGGGGGGATGGGCCGAACGGGAGTACGGCCGGAGCCCGCACCCCGACGGCCGGGTCAGGCGCCGGATCGCCGAGATGGGTGCGGCCTGGGCGAGACGCCTCGGCGAGCACCTGCCGTCGATCTTCCCGGGGCGGGCGGAACAGGCGGCGGCCTGCCGGCTGCTGTCCAGCGAGGCGGTGACGATGGAGCACATGCCGGAGTCGCATTTCGAGCAGACGGTGGAGCGGTGCCGCGCCGAGCGGCTAGTGCTTGCCGTGCAGGACACGACGACGCTGAACTACGACGGCCTTTCGGAGACGTCCGGCCTCGACGGGCTTGGCGGGGGCGGCAAGGGAACCTTGGGCATCCCGGCCCATGTCGGCGTGGCGGTGAACGCCGTGGGCCGGCCTCTCGGGATGTTCGAGGCGGACGCGGACTTCCGCCAGGCGGAGGGGAAGGACAGCGTCCGCTGGGTGGACGGGCCGGGCCGGGCGCAGGAACTCGCGCGCCTGCCCGGACACCCGGGTGGTGACGGTCTGCGACCGCGAGGGCGACTTCCGGGAGCACGTGCTGGAGACAGAACCGGCGGGCGATCCGCCGGTCCGCATGATCGCCGTCTCCGCCATCGAGGAGAACCCGCCCCGCCGCCTGACAAGGAAGAAGGACAACGGGAGGCTGCACCGGATGCTGCTGACCACCGAGGGCCGGGCCGGCCTCGAGGCCGCCCGCACCGTGCTGCGCTGACACGAGCTGCGCTGGCGGATCGAACGCTTCTTCCACGCGCTGAAGGTCGGCACCCGCATCGAGGACCGCCGCCTCGACGAGGCGGACGACCTGCGCAAGTGCCTCGCCTTCGACGCCATCACCGCCCTCCGGGTCTGGGACCTGTCCCTGCTTGCCCGCGAAAAGCCGGACGACCCGGCTGGCCGGCATGTCACCCGGCAAGACGTCACGGCGCTCTGCGCCCTCGCCGCCCATCATGGCTTCAAGGTCCCCCGGGGACCGCCGGACATGACCATCGCCCGCTTCGTCGTGCTCGCGGCCGGGCTGGCCGGCTTCCATCCCTCGAAGCGCCGGCCGCTGCCCGGCACGCGGAAGCTCCGGGAGGGCGTCAGGTTCCTGTCCCACGCCGTCATCGTCATGCAGGCCATGCAGGACCGGGACCGGGACGGCAGCGAAACGGAAGGAGAAGACGCGGAGTCAAGTGTGATGGATTGATAGGTCCCCGGTACCCCTGTCATCCCGATTGACGCTGGATTTTCACCTTGATTGACGCCCTGTACCGCCGGCAGACGGCCCTCACGGCACCGGAAAATTCCCGTGACCCGCGAACCTGTCCGGAGGGCCTGTTCCGCCACTGTGCGGGCAAGACATGACGCGAACATCCGGCCTGGCGGGGCATTTGTCGCCCTTCCGGCGGTTGCACCGGCAACACCGCGCCGAATAGCGGGGCCATATGTCCTTGACTTCATATCCCGGCGACCCCATCCTGCCGCCATGAGTTGGCGGGTCCGGATTGCCGAGGAGTTCGAGCCAGAGTTGTCAGATTTGCACCTGGAAGTGCGTAGGGCAATTCTCGCGCATTCGCGGTTGCTTCGGGAGTACGGCCCTCAGCTTGGGCGCCCGCGTGTGGATACGCTGAACGGCTCGCGACACGCCAACATGAAGGAGATGCGGTTCAGTGCCGCCGGTGGTGAATGGCGGGTCGCTTTCGCGTTCGATCCCGCGCGCCGCGCCATGCTTCTGGTGGCGGGCGACAAGTCGAGCGGCAGCGGGCGGCGATTCTACCGGACGCTCATCCGCAAGGCCGACGAGCGGTTCGACCGGCATCTTGCCCGGCTCGCCGATGAATAGGGAAGGAGAACAGTCATGGCACTGGACGTGGAAGACGTGATCGCCGGTCTGGACCCCGCCGAGCGCCGCAAGGTAGAGGAAATGGCCGCCGAGCTGATCGCCGAGGAAATGACGCTGCGCGAGCTGCGCAAGGCCCGTGCGCTGACCCAGGCGAGCGTCGCCCGCGAGCTCGGCATCAGCCAGGATGCCATCTCGAGGCTGGAGAAGCGCAGCGACATCCTGCTGTCCACGCTGCGCAGGACGGTCGAGGCGATGGGTGGCAGCCTGTCGCTGATTGCCCGCTTCCCCGACCGCCCTCCGGTCGAGCTTGCCGGCATCATCGAGCGCGACGCCGGCGATTGAGGCGATCGCGCTCGCTGCCTTGCGTGAACTGGTCAGGGGCATGGCGTGAGCACCTGCCCGGTCAGGTTGCGCCCTTCCTGCGGTTGCAGGGCTTGCAGAGCATCCGGCAATTCTCGGCAACCGTCTTGCCACCCTGCGACCAGGTCTCGCCGGCGGTCCACTCACGGTCCGGCGTGGTGGCCAGCTGCAGATGGACCGGCGGGACCGTGGTCCCTATCCAGCGCCGCTCATCCGGGCAGGGATCATAGCCGAGCTCGCTATCTTCCATTTGTTTGTATCCAGACGCACAAACACGAACATACAGGCTCGATCGGCACTTTCAGGCCTCTCTGGTGCCGTTCACGGGGTGTTGTGCGTGGAATTCCGGCCTGGTGAAAATTGGTCAATGAGCGCCTGAAACGGCCCTGACCCGAAAAACACCTCGCCAGATGCACGGAGAACGCGGGTAGGGTGGTTCCGGGTATTTGGGTCACAGGAAAATTCCGTCACTCTGCGGCCTTCTTTGACAGGCTGCGAACAAATTGGGAGTTCATGTCCGGACCCCTCCCTCGAACTCCCTTCGCGCCCGAGTAAATCGGTTTGTTCGGGCTTGTCGTCGTCAGCGATTGTCAGGATCCAGCCCGTATCGGTGCTCGCCGCACCACTCGTTGAATGCGGTAGCAGGTTGTAAGGCCTGGTTTGACGGCGGCGGATAACGCAAGCATCGACCTTTGTAACCTTTGTATTTTTCCTGACTGGGTCGGACCGGCAGTACCGACCAGTACCGGCAGTTGCCGCATCTTGGTTGTCGGTCGTCCGGATGCATGTGCACTTTATCGGTGCTCATTGGCATTACTCCTCCTCCGGCTCCCTCGCCGTCAGCCCGGCCATCTCCCGGCAGGCGGGATCGGTGACCACTCGGTCGAGCCTTTCCATTCGGTAGCCCAGATTCTTCTTCGGCCTGGTATCGCCAGCCGCCATGAGTGCGCGTTTTTCCTCGAGGATCGAAAGCAGCATCCGTCCGGCGGTGCGCTCATGCTTGACCCTGACCTTCTCCTCGTCTGCCCTGACGGCCGCGGCGATCGCCACCTCCTTCTTTTTGGCCGCCGCCAGTTCCCGTTGGAGACGCTTCCGCTGGTGCCAAACCTTCTCGAGGTGCCGCGAGCGTCCTGCCGCGGTCTTTGGCACGAGCACCCACCCGCTTGCCTTCTTCCAATCGTCGTTCATATGGAGTCGTTCGCCAGTTTGACTTCCCGGATCCGGACCATAAATGGCTGACCATGAGAATCAACACCGCTTGCTGTGCCAAGACCATCCCACGCTGAATCCGGTCGATTTCGCTTGACATCGGACGATATGTCGTTGCAACCGCCCGCCGGTGCCAGCCGGACAGTTTTGACCGGCGTTCCCGCGCAACATGCGCGATATGGCCGTCATGTCGATTCGCAGACGCATGGATGCCCACTGACCCCCGGGCAAGCCGCCGGACGGGTTCTCGCTTTCCGCGCTCGAGGTCCGGTCGGCAAGGCCGGATGAGCGCGTGCTCCGGGACGCGCTGATGGACGAGCATCACTATCTCGGCTTTCGCCGCCTTGCCGGCCGCGGCCTGCGCTACGTCGCCACCTGGAAGGGGAGATGGCTGGGGCTGGCGGCCTGGCAGAACGGTGCCTTCAGGTGCAAGCCGCGCGACCGGTGGTGCAGATGGAAGCCGAAGCACCAGTTCCGCCGTCTCGAGCTCATTGCCAACAATACCAGGTTCCTGGTGCTGGACGGGCCGGGCGCCATTCCCGACCTTGCCTCCTGCTTCCCGGGCCGCATGACATGCCGGCCGGCCGATGCTGGGCGAGACCCGCGGCCACGCTCGTGCGGGTGGTCGCTATACCGACCCGCATGGCCGGCCGAAGGAGATCTTCGTCAGGTCGCTCGGGCCGGATGCCGGCACCATGGCCTCGCTCCATGCCGAGCTGGCGAACATGAAGGGCTGCCTGGTCGCCGCCCGGCTCGCCCGCTCGCTGACGCAGGAGGAGCCGGCATTGGTCGGTGCCTGGCGAAACCCGGAGGCCGGGCTTCACGAGCCCCGTCCAGATCCACCATCCACCGGGTGATCCGGCTGACCTGCCCCGATGCGCTCGAGGCGGTGGTCGGATGCTGGTCGCGGCCCGGGATCCGGATGGCCGCCGATGGCAAGCGGATAAGGGGGCCCAACCGCAATGGCGAGGGCCATCACGAGACCGCGGCCCTCGCCCGTCATGACAGCGGTGCCCCCTTCGCCTTGCCGGACTTCGACGATGATGGCGGCGCTCGATCTGCCGGGGCGCTGCGACATCGCCGGACGGGCAATCACCGCCAACAGCTGCACACCACGCGCCGGACCGCGAAGCTGATCACCGGCTGCGGCGCCGATCGCGTCCTCACCGCCGGCGATGATGCCGGGGGGAGCCTTGCCACCCTCGGCAGCATCGACCGGGAGCGGGACGCCACCGGGCAGTTCGTCGAGGATTGGGGCAAGGCGCATGGACGGCTGGAGCAGCGCTCCATCCATGTCATGACGCCGCTTGATGGTGCCATCAACACTCCGTCCGCCAACCGGATCGCCCGCATCATCCGCTACCGGGAGGAATTGAAGACGAAGGCTGGCGATGACAGGGCAGACCATGTCACCACCTCGCTCGATGCCGGGGCGGCATCGCCGGAGGATCTCCTGCGGATGAACCGCCGGCATCGGGCTGTCGAGAATCCGAACCACGGGGTGCGGGATTGCATCCATGGCGAGGATGCCTGCCTGACCCGCACCGGTCACGGGCCGGCGAGGCGGGCCGGCCTCGACAACATCGCGCTGGCACCGGAAGGAGAGCCTTGCCCGCCACAAGGCGAAGGCTGCAGCTCGATGGAAGCGAGGCCATCGCCGCCGTGACCCGGCCCCGAGCGGCGGCCGTCCCCGACCCGGAAACGAATCACCCTGTCCCGGAGGCGGTACCTGCGTGGGCGGGCGGATGGTGTCGGGGCTGCCGATTCCAGCCGGAAAACGGGAGAATCGACCTCCATTCACCGGGCATTTGCAAGATCAGCCGCAGGGTGGGAAAGTCCTGCTTGTTGTGGGCACATCCCGCAATCCCTGGTCATGCCGGACCGCTCGAGGCGCATGCAGGCAAGGGAGCGGCACGCACTCCCGACAACACCGGATCCGATGTACATGCCCCACCTGATACGGATCCCGCACTGCATACGGCCCGAGGTCTTCCGTCACTGCCGAAGCCCGGCTGTCCTTCGGCCCGGCCCTGTCTTCCTCGAGCCGACTCCATCGGCGATCACCACCGGTTCCTTCGCCGCAAGAAGGCCGCCTCGCTCCGGATGCCGGAGTCGGGATCCTTCATATGCTGGCCACCTGCCGTGCAGACCGGGACCGCCCCGGCCTCGCGGCTCTTCGAGTTGCCGTCTTCCTGCCGGCCCGAAAACCGGTGGCGGCGCAAAATCGTGAAGGAACCCGGAAATGCTCAGCCTCGAGGCAGGAAACGTGTCAGACCGAAGAAATCGGGATGCACCCACCGGCAAAAACCGGCACGGGCCGAATATCGGCGTGAAATCAGAACAGGGGAAGGCAGGGGCCCGAAATCAGGGTCGAATCGGGTCAGGGAACGTCGCAGTTTGCCCGCTTAAGAAGCAAACGTTCGATTGACCGAAAGCTCGGCAGGTCGCACAACTCGGTTCGCAAGGTGGTCCGTTGTCGGGCGGAGTGTCCTGGTGAACGGAACCGGATCATATGTGCACTGCGCCCACCTGCCGGCCTTCGGCAGCCTTCTCAAGGCGCGCCCGCGCAAGCTCGTGGCTCGCCTGCATCCGCATCCGGTGATCGGCGGTGCCCCAGCCGATATCCTCCAGCGCCAGCGCCATGTTCGCCGACATGCCCGCCCTGCCGTTGAGCAGGCGCGACAGCGTGCCGCGCTCGCAGCCGAGACGCGCCGCCGTCTCGGTCACGTTCCAGCCCATGTCGTCCATGCTCTCGCGGATCATCTCGCCCAGATGCGGCGGGTTCAGCATCGCGCCGACGCGCTCGCCTGCAATGTCGTTCATGGTCTGCACTCCCCTTCGGTCAGTGATGGTCGATCAGGTCCGCATCCACGGCCTCGCCGTCGTCGAAGCGGAACACCACGCGCCGGTTGCCGGAGACGCGGACGCTCCACCGGCCCGCCCGGTCGCCCTTCAGGGGATGCCGCCGGAAGCCAGGCGCGTCGGCGCTTCGCGGATGCGCCGCCTCCTGCAGCCGGAACAGGATGCGCTTCAGTCGTGGCACCGGACCGGCAGGCACCGGCGCGGGATTGTCCCGCTCGTGCAGCGCCCGCAATCCCTTGTGCCTGATCCTCATCCCGCATTGTAACGCGCCGCAAGCGTTCGTCGTGCCATCATGGCTGCCGGTGCCGATGCGCGGCGATGACATGTGCACCGCTCGGCGCTGCGGAAGATCGCTCATCCATGGCCGCGACAGCAATGGCGTGTCCGCTTTCTCCCGTCCGCTGGTTCCGCTTCAGCGTCTCCACACGGCAGATGTCGCCTTGTCACCTTGTGTCTGCGGCAGCAACCTCGTACGCATGACCCACTGGCAATGTCGGCAGAGACAGCATCTCCAACGAGATCCACCATGAACCACATGAAGCTCGGCATCAGCCCCCTGAGTTGGACCAATGAAGGCATTCTGGAGCTCGGCGATCACATAAGTTACGAATCCTGCATCGCCGATGCGGCACTGGCCGGGTACACCGGCATCGAACTGGGTCGCAAGTTTCCGCAGCAGCCCGAGGCTGTAAGGGAAACTCTGGGGGAATTCGGACTGGTGCCGGTCACATCCTGGTATTCCGGTTTCCTCGCCGAACGGTCGGTCGAGGATGAATGGCCGACGGCATTGCACAGGGTCAGGCACCTCGTGGCACTCGAATGCAAGGTGATGGTCTACGGGGAGTGTGCAGCCGGACCGGCAGGAGGCTCGGCAGCGGTGCTTGCACAGACACCGCCCCTGGACCGGCTTGAGCTGGGAGCCTATGCCCGGCGGCTGACGGAGTTTGCCCGGCGCACCAGCGATGCCGGCCTGACACTGGTCTATCATCCCCATGTCATGATGCCGGTGGAGACCGTGGACGAGATCGATCGCTTCATGTCGGCGGCCGGGGAGCCGCTCCGACTGCTGCTCGACACCGGGCATGTGGCAATGGCCGGGGGAGACTACAGGCTCGTCATGAACAGGTGGTGGAGCCGGATATCCCACATCCACCTCAAGGATATCCGCAGACCTGTCCTTGATGCTCTTGACCCGCACCGGCAGACCTTCGACATGGCGGTGCATGAGGGCGTCTTCACCGTCCCGGGCGATGGAGACCTGGACTACACCCCGCTGATCAGGAAAATCGCCGATGATGGCTACGAGGGATGGCTTGTCATCGAGGCCGAACAGGACCCGCTGAAAGCACCGCCCCTCGCCATGGCCAGGACCGGATTCCGGCATATTTCCGGCCTGTTCGAGGATCACGGCCTGGATTTTGACCGGAACCCGCACCATGACCCCGGATGAAAATCGGCGGCTCCGGGTCTGCCTTGCCGGATGCGGCAATATGGGCCGGCTGCACGGACAGGCGGCTCTCCGGCATCCCGACCTGGCGGAGCTGAGCCTGTGCGACATAGATCCCGGGCGTTCCAGGGGGTTGGCGGACGATCTCGGAGTCGGATGGCTGCCGCTGGATGATGCCCTGGATTCGCAGGATTTCGATGCGTTTCTTGTTGTCACGCCTCCTTCCGTGCACGTGGAACAGCTGCTGCGCGTGGTCCGGAGCGGGGCCTACCTGTTCTGCGAGAAACCGCTCGGGGACGACATGGCAGCCATCGACGCCGCCATGCCGGAATTGCAGCCCTTTGCCGGCAGGATACAGCTTGGCTTCAACCGTCGTTTCGACCCGCATATGGCCGAGCTGAAACGGCGCATCCAGGCCGGCGATATCGGCAGGGTCGAACAGCTCCGGATCGTCAGCCGCGATTTTGCAGCCCCTTCCGTCGATGGACTCGGCAATTCGGCCGGGCTGATCTTCGAGACCGCGATTCATGATTTCGACCTGGCGCGGTGGCTGCTCGACGACGAACTGACCGAAGTCATGTGTCTGGGAAGCGCCCTGATCAACCCGCGCTATGCCGATATCGGCCATATCGACACCGCAACCACGGTGATGCGCGGACGCGCCGGGCAGCAGGTGGTCATCCAGAACAGCTGGCGCACCAGCTATGGCTACGACCAGCGGGTCGAGGCCTTCGGCGCCGGCGGCCGCCTGACCGTTGCCAATCCGGCCGGACCGCTGGTGCTGCACGAGAATGACAGCGGTCTGCACCGCAGCCTCATCGCACCCGACTGGTTTGCCCGCTACCCCGAGGCCTATCACATCCAGGATACCGCGTTTCTCGATGCCGCCAGCCGCGGCGAAGCCGTCACCCCGAACCTCGTCGACGGCTACATGGCCTCCCACATCGCCCAGCGGGCCAGCGAGTCGCAACAATCGGGCCTGCCCGTCTCCTGCGGCATCGACCCGGCATGATCTCGACCTGACACCCGCCCCGGAAGGGCGAATGGCGGGGCGGCTGCACCCGTTCACCCGCACGGCGGACAAGTCATTGCCCGTCTCCGTGTGGACATCGGCACCGACATGTGCGGTATATTCACCATGACCTTCCTGTCTGAACGGGGCGGGCAGTTTCATGCCCGGGCGACTCTCCCGTGATCTCCGGTGCAGCGGAGGTCCAGGGGGTGATGTCCAGGAAGGCCACATGATCTCATCACTGCGAAACCTCGGCCACGAGTTGCGCACCGACATCGCCGCCGGGAAGGCGATTCCGGCCTGCTCCGCCGGACTGGCCTCGGGGCTTGGCCTCCTCGTTGCCCAGATTGCCTTCGGGAGCTTCATTTTTTCCGGCCCCCTGGAGCCCTACTCGTCCCAGGGAATCGGCCTCGTGCTGTCCGGAAATTTCGCCGCATGCCTGATCATCGGGCTTGCCGGCGGATTTCGCGGCTCGATTGCCGGTTTGTCACCGGCCCTGGTGGCAGTCATGGCAACCATTGCGGCATCGATGCAGGTTGCAGATGAGGCGCTGTTCGCGACCGTCACCTGCGTCCTGATCATCAGCGCCTTTGCCACCGGTCTCGGCTGTTTCCTGATTGGCCGGTTCCGCCTGGCCAACCTGGTGGGGTTCATTCCGTACCCGGTCTCATCGGGATTTGTCGCCGGGCTCGGTGCCACGGTGTGCCTGGCCGCAATGTCGCTGATGGGGGCGGATCCGGCCCTGGACAATCTGCACGTGATCGTGGCTCCGGAGGTACTGCTGGTCTGGTTGCCGGGTTTTCTCTACGGGGCGGCGCTCTTTGTTGCCGTCAGGCGATGGGGCAATCCGTTGATCCTGCCGGCGAGTTTCGTGCTGGCGATCGCCGGCTACAATCTTGCCCTTGATCTTGCCGGGCTTTCTGCCGCCGAAGCGGGAGCCAGGGGACTTCTTCTTGCCGGCACGGCAGATGGAAGCCTGTGGCCGCCGATACTTCCATCCGACCTGCCCTCCGTGAACTGGCTGGCAGTCGCCGGACAAATTCCCGATATCCTGATACTGATGCTGGTGGCCCTGGTCTGCGTTGTCATGAATATTGCCGGACTCGAACTGGCAGTCGACCAGGAACTCGACTGGAACCACGAGTTCAGAGCCTCCGGAATTGCCAGCATGGTCGCCGGATTATTCGGCGGGACAGTTGCCACGCTCATCGTGCCTGCCTCCATGCGCGCCAAGCTGCTCGGCGCCACCACGAGACTGACCGGCACCATCGCCGCATCGGTGATCGCCGCGGGCCTGTTTTTCGGCAGCGGTATGATTGCAATCATACCGACCTCGCTCATCGGCGGGTTCCTGGTATTTGCCGGGCTCGGCCTCCTCGGTCAGGGATTTCGGGGAGCGCACAGCGGCATGCCGCGATCGGAGATTGCGATCATCGTCCTGATATTCGTCTCCATCATCCTGATCGGGGTGATCGAGGGGGTGGCGGTCGGGATGCTGGCCACCCTGGTGCTGTTTTCCCTGCGTCTCAGCCGCGTCGACCCGGTGAAGGCCCATTTCACGTTGCGGGACCATCACAGCAACCGGACCCGCCCGGTACCGGACCGTGCAATATTGCTGGAGGAAGGACGGCACGCCCATGTCTACAGGCTGCGCGGCTACATCTTCTTCGGCAGCGCCACCCCGCTGATCGATCTTCTCGGGACCACGCTGTCGGGCCCGAACCGTCCGGCCTGCCTGATGCTGGATTTTTCCTCCGTGACCGGGCTCGATTTTTCGGCCGGGAGTGCCCTCGCCCGCTTCATTCGATCAACCGGGCGATCCGGTGTTCCGGTGGTGCTGAGCGCCGTGCCCGAGCAGCTGGTGTGGAGCCTGAAGCACACTCTTTCGAAGGAGCGGTTGTCCGAACTGGCCCTCGAGGAAAACCTGGATCGCGGGCTCGAGCAATGCGAAAACATCACCCTCGCCGCCTGGAAGACCAGGACCGGCGCCGGAGAGGAGGGTCGGACGGCCCTGCTGGACCAGACAGCCGAAGGGCTCGAGCGCCACTTGGAACGACAGATCCGGTTTGAACAGCTTGTCGAGGATCTTGACCAATGGCTTTCCTGCCGGGAGCATGCTCCCGGCGAGGTGCTGGCCGATGCACGCCCGGCAGATGACGGGCTGCAACTGCTGGTCTCCGGCCTGGCATCGGCCCGGGACAAGGACGGACATCGCCTGCATCAATTCGGCCAGGGCGACGCCATCCTGACCATCGGCAGGTCCGACACCCGGGTTGCGTCGGTCATCGCCGACCAGGCGTGCCACACCATGGTACTGTCACCGGCGGCCAGGCATGTGCTCGAAAGGGACAGGAGGGACCTGGCGCTCCGCCTGTACAGCTATCTGCTCGACAACCATCTCGGCGGCGAATGTCACTACTTGAGCAGATGTTGAACTCAACATCTTGCACGCCTTTCAACACGCCGGCCCGAAGGCAGCGCCAGGTAGCCGTCGCAGGAAGGCCCCGAGGTGCCGGCGGTCACGGACAGGACCTGCAACTGCCGTGAGCGGGAAGGTGGTTCATGACAGCACCGCGTGACCCGCGGATATTGCCGGCCGTCCGTGATGCGGCCGCTGGTTGACGGGCAGTCATTTCATTCAGGCATCACCGACACACTGCCTGCCAGCGATCAGGCCATTTCCCGCCCGGATTATGCCCGTTCAGGAGTGGGTAATACTCCGACTCCGACACCCGCTTCCTGCGCTGTACGGGCAGGACATGGCGTGAACATTGGGCCAGAGACCGGTCATTTTTCACCCTTCATGCAATTGCACCGGCAGCACCGCGCCGAAAGACATGGGCATGTCATTGACGTCATGTCCCGGCGACCCCATTCTGTCGGCATGACATGGCAGGTTGCTTTCCATCACGAGTTCGTGCCGGAGTTTCGTGATCTGCCCGTCAAGGTGCAAGACGAGATCTATACGGTTGGCCGCTTGCTGGAGCAATTCGGCCCGCAGCTTGGGCGCCCGCGTGTGGACACGCTGAACGGCTCGCGGCACGCCAACATGAAGGAGATGCGCTCGCGCCGGCGGCGGGGAATGGCGGGTCGCTTTCGCGTTCGATCCCGCGCGCCGCGCCATGCTTCTGGTGGCGGGCGACAAGCCGGACGGCAGCGGGCGGCGATTCTGCCGGACGCTCATCCGCAAGGCCGACGGGCGGTTCGACCGGCACCTTGCCCGGCTCGCCGATGAATAGGGAAGGAGAACAGCCATGGCACTGGACGTGGAAGACGTGATCGCCGGTCTGGACCCTGAGCGGCGACGCAGGATCGAGGAAGGAGCGGCCGAGCTGATCGCCGAGGAAATGACATTGCGCGAGCTGCGCAAGGCCCGTGCGCTGACCCAGGCGAGCGTTGCCCGCGAGCTCGGCATCAGCCAGGATGCCATCTCGAGGCTGGAGAAGCGGAGCGACATCCTGCTGTCCACGCTGCGCAGGACGGTCGAGGCGATGGGTGGCAGCCTGTCGCTGATTGCCCGCTTCCCCGACCGCCCTCCGGTCGAGCTTGCCGGCATCATCGAGCGCGACGCCGGCGATTGAGGCCTGCCGGACCACCGCAGGAAAGACGATCGCGCTCACTGCGCAGTTGCAATAGACGGTCTTGCCCTTGAAGTGCGGCTTGTAGTATTTCAGCTCGTTCTCGATGTCGGCAGGCTGGAATGTCGATCCCGCCGGCACGCAGGCAGTCGTAGAGCAACTCCTTCATCGTATACTCCGGAGACTCGGAGCGAGCTCACGCACCCGGCGCCAGGTGGCGCCGATCGGTTTCGGGAGGTTTTCAGTCACGACCTTGCCCCATTTGTCGTGCCGGAGCCAGGCAAGCTGGGTCATGATCACCCGGCAGGCGAGGGCCGGTGCTTGTCCTGCATCAGGATTGACCACGGTTGAATCCGTTTGCATTGCGCCGATGCAGGACATATTGGGTGCCCCCTGTTGCGCAGCCGGCCCGAACGGCATGCCGAGTTGCGCATGATACCATCTCCGGAAAGGAACACGGGAATGCCGAAGATGAAAACCAAGTCCAGCGCCAAGAAGCGGTTCAAGATCACTGCCAATGGCCGCATCAAGATGGGACAGGCCGGCAAGCGTCATGGCATGATCAAGCGGACCACCAAATTCATCCGCAAGGCAAGAGGAATGACAACGATGTCCAGGAAGGACGAGAAGACTGTCAAATCCTTCATGCCCTACGGACGCTGAGGAGTGCCGTCATGACGCGAGTTACCAGCAGCAAGGTCACGCACGCCCGGCACAGGAAGGTCGTGAAGGCCGCCAAGGGCTATTATGGCCGGCGCAAGAACACCTTCCGGACAGCCAAACAGGCCGTCGACAAGGCGATGCAATACGCCACCCGCGACCGGAAGGTCCGCAAGCGGAATTTCCGGGCATTGTGGATCCAGCGGATCAATGCCGCGGTGAGAGAGTGTGACAGCAACCTGACATATTCCCGGTTCATCTTCGGCCTCGGACGGGCCGGCATCGAGATTGACCGGAAGATGCTGGCGGAGCTGGCGGTCAACCACCCGCAGAGCTTTGCCGAGGTCGTGAAACAGTCAAAGGCAGCGCTCGACTGACAATCGATTTCGGTCGCGATTGCGGTTGCCAGGTGTAACTCGATCCGTTTCAGTCACTGGCAACCTGCATGGTCCGGCGGCGAGCGCAATCCAGGATTCGACATGGAATCTGTTGAGGAACTGAGATCCCGGCACCTGGCCAGAATTGCCGGGGCCGGCAACGAGGCCGAGCTGGAGGTGGCCCGCCTGGCCGCCTTTGGCCGCAAGGCGGGCGAGGTCCGGCAGCGGCTTGGTGAACTCGGCAAGCTCACCCCCGAACAGCGCCGGCAGGTCGCGCCGGTCCTGAACGCCCTCAAGGATGACATCGGAGCGGCCATATCGGCCAGGAAGGCCGAGCTTGCCGAACTGGCACTGGATGAACGCCTGCGGAAGGAGAGGCTGGACATCACCCTGCCCGGCCGGCCGGCTAGGTCAGGAACCATTCACCCGGTCAGCCAGGTCATCGAGGAGGTCTCGGCAATCTTCGCCGATCTGGGCTTCGAGGTCGCCGAGGGACCGCAGATCGAGGCGGACTGGTACAATTTCGATGCCCTCAATATTCCTCCCGAGCATCCGGCCAGGCAGGAGCATGATACGTTCTTCATCAGCGGCGGTGGCGAAGGGCAACCCAATGTCCTGCGAACCCACACCTCGCCGGTCCAGATCCGCGCCATGCTGGAACAGGGTGCCCCGATCCGGATCATTGCCCCCGGCAGGGTCTACCGGTACGATTACGACCTGACCCACACGCCGATGTTCCACCAGGTCGAAGGGCTGGCGCTGGATACCGACATCTCCATGGCCCAGCTGAAATGGACACTCGAGGAGTTCTGCCGGGCCTTCTTCGAGGTCGAACGGGCCGAGTTGCGGTTCCGGGCGTCACATTTTCCGTTCACCGAACCTTCGGCCGAGGTAGATATCCGGTGTTCCTGGCAGGAAGGACGGCTGCGGGTCGGTGTCGGCGATGACTGGATGGAAATCCTCGGTTGTGGCATGGTCCATCCCCGGGTGCTGTCGGCAGGCGGCGTTGACCCGGATGTCATGCAGGGCTTTGCCTTCGGACTGGGAATTGACCGGCTGGCCATGCTGAAATTCGGCATCCCGGATCTGCGCGACTTCTTCGAATCCGACATTCGCTGGCTGCGCCATTACGGGTTTGCCCCGCTGGATGTTCCGGCGCTGCACAGTGGCCTGGGCAGCCTGTAGAGACCGGGAGCCGATTGATGGACAAACAGCAACAGACCGAACTGGAAGCGGCGGCATTTCGACGCCTGCGGGATCATCTGCGCAATCGGAATGACGTGCAGAATATCGACCTGATGAACCTGGCGGGATTCTGCCGTAATTGCCTGAGCCGCTGGTACCAGGAAGCGGCGGCCGAGATGGGAATGGAAATCTCCAGGGAGGAAACCCGGGAGATTGTCTATGGCATGCCCTTCCAGGAGTGGAAGGACCGCTACCAGACCGAGGCAACCGAACAGCAGATGGCCGAGTTCCGCCGGTCGCATTCCTGATATCCGCCCGCAGCGAATCTCCACCCGGTCCCCGGCCTTTCACCCTGGCAGTGGCGGCAGCGCGGGCAGGAGCCCGGTCAATGCGGGGGTTGGCAAATGGCATCAACCGAACAGGAGCGGATCTTCGTCAACTGGCTGACGGCATTCACCGACCATGCCCGGCAGCAGGGAATCGCCGAGCCCGTCCTGGCCAGGTTTGCCTCCCGGACCTCCCTGCTTGACGAGACCCTGTCACGGCAGCAGGCGCAGGCCGAATTCCTGCTGTCGGCTGCCGACTACATGGCCCGGGCCGTGTCGCCGCAGAGAATTGCCGGTGGAAGGGGCGCCCTGGCCGGCACGTTCGAGGTGCTGGCCGACATCGAGCAATCGAGAGCGGTTGACCGGGGAATCCTGGCCGCCATCTGGGGCATTGAATCCGGCTATGGGCAACAGCGGGGATCCTTTCCCGTTCTCGACGCCCTGGCCACCCTCTCCGCCTGCGGAAGACGCCGGGACTTGTTCGAGAGCGAATTGCTGACGGCGCTCCGGATCATCGAGAGCGGCGCCGCACGCGTCGACAACCTCGTCGGCTCCTGGGCGGGGGCGATGGGCCATGTGCAGTTCATGCCTTCAAGCTATCTTGAACATGCAGTTGCCTTTCGGGGGCATGGCACGCCCGACATCTGGAGTGACGATCCGGCAGATGCGCTGGCATCGGCCGCCAACTACCTGGCCGGCCATGGCTGGACCGACGGCCTGCCCTGGGGATTCGAGGTCGAGTTCGGATCGGGCTTCGATCTGTCGCTCACCGGGCCTGCGACCGAATTGTCGGCTAGGGCATGGCAGGATCGAGGCATCCGCCTTCCCGACCGGATCAATTCCGCCGATATCGGCGAGGCTTCGATCATTGTCCCTGCCGGGGCAAGAGGTCCGGCCGTGCTGGTGACCAGGAACTTTCATGTTCTGCGGTGCTACAACAATTCGCTCAACTACGCGCTGGCCGTCGGCCTGCTGTCGGACGGGATCCTCGGACGAGGCGGGCTGGTGAAGGCATGGCCCACCGGCATCCGGGCGCTGTCGAGAGCCGAAACCGTCGAGTTGCAGCAATTGCTGTCCCGGCGCGGCTACGACACGGGCGGCATTGACGGAATTGCCGGGTCATCGACCATCGCCAGCCTGCAGGCATTCCAGGACTCCGCCGGGCTGGTGCCGGACGGGCTGGCGGACCAGGCGGCGCTTGACCGGCTCCGGGCGCTCGCCGACGCTGCCCCGGGCGCCGGACACAGCAGCAGGGACCCCTGACCGGCTGCAAACGCACTGGCAACTCTGCCACAAGGCAGGAAAATCGGACAGCATCACCTGAATGACCTTCACCTGCCCGGACCGGACAGGTAGAAGGGGTAAAAAAGAGGCAGGAATTGGTGCGGTCTGAATCGGCCGCCGGCAACAGGAAAAGGCGCCGCAAGACCGGCGCCGGGCATGCGGGCGGCAAGAACACCCGTCAGGAACAGGGCTGGCTGGGCCGGTTTCGCGTCGCGATCATGTTGCGCGTGAAGCGGGTTCTGAAGGTCATTGCCCGAATGGTCTGGGCCGTCGCCTGGAGGGCCGGAATTGCCGGCAGCCTGATCTTTGCACTCTCCGTATTCTACTTCCATTCGCTGCTGCCTGACTCGTCGGAGCTGAACGACACCAGGGTCCGGGGCTCCGTTGTCCTCCTGGACCGCGACGATCAGGTCTTTGCCTGGCGAGGCGACCAGTTTGCCGAGATTTCCGCCCGGGAGGCGTCGCCGAATATCATCAACGCGGTGGTGGCAGCCGAGGATCGTTCCTTCCATCGCCATTTTGGCATCAGCCCGCGCGGGATCGTCGGTGCCATGGTGATCAACCTCCGCGAGGGGCGCGGCCCCTTCAGCGGACATGGCGGCTCGACCATCACCCAGCAGGTCAGCAAGCTGCTCTGTCTCGGGGCAACCCATGATCCGGACTCGACCCGGTCCGAGATCGAGTTCGAACGCAACTGCCGAAAATCCTCCATCTGGCGCAAGATCCGGGAAATCCCCTTCGCGGTGGCGCTGGAGTTGAAATACACCAAGGAGGAAATCCTCACCATCTACCTCAACCGGGCCTATCTTGGCTCCGGAGCCACCGGATTCGAGGCGGCAAGCCAGCGTTACTTCGGGAAATCCATCCGGGTGGTCACGGCGCCGGAAGCAGCCATGCTGGCCGGCCTGCTGGCGGCTCCCTCGACCTATTCTCCCACGCGGGATCTTTCCCTTTCGAGGAAACGGGCCAACCTGGTCATCGACCGCATGCGCCGGCAGGGCTATTTGAGTGCTGCCGAAGCAAGGCTGGCAATCGAGCAGCCTGCCACCCTGTCATCGGCGGCTTCCAGGCGGGGCGGCGGGTATTTTGCCGACTGGATCATGGAATCGGGGCCGGGATTCCTGACCTGGAACACGACCGAGGATGTCGTCATCCGCACCACCTTCGACCGGGATATCCAGCTTGCCGTCGACGAGGCGCTGACCCATGTCTTCGACACCCGGGTCCGGCAGGGATCGGGTGCGCAGGCCGCAGTCGTCGTCATGAGCCGTGACGGAGCAGTCCGCGCCATGGTCGGGGGCCGCGATGTCAATGCGGCCGGCCTGTTCAACCGGGCAACACAGGCACTTCGCCAGACCGGCTCGCTGTTCAAGCCCTTCGTCTATGCGGCGGCGCTGGAGCGCGGGTTCAACCATGACGATGTCATCGTCGACGAGCCGGTAACCTTCCTGGTCCGCGGGTCGAAACCCTGGTCTCCAAGGAATTACGAACCGGATCATCTCGGGGCGATCAGCCTGACAGAGGCACTGGCCCATTCGATCAACACGGTGGCAGCCAAGCTGTCCGAAGGGATCGGTCGCCATCACGTTGCCGACATTGCCCGACGGATGGGCATCGGCGCCCATCTTGGCACCGGGCCGGCCATCGCCCTGGGCGTGTCCGAATCAACCCTGCTTGACATGACGTCCGCCTATACCGGCATCCTTGCCGGCGGACGCTCCGTCAAACCCTTCGGCCTGCTCGACATGCGCCTGCGCGACCACGACAAGCCATTGATGGGCAGGGTCGCCCAGGACAGCGAGCCGGCGTTCAGCGAACAGACGGCGTGGCAACTGATCTACATGATGCACCAGGCGGTGGAGGCCGGGACCGGTCGCCGGGCCATGCTTGATGACCGGCCGGTGGCGGGGAAGACCGGCACCACGCAGGCGGCGCGCGATGCCTGGTTCATCGGATTCTCGGCCGATTACGTGACCGGTGTGTGGATGGGTTACGACGACAACACGCCGCTGACCGGGGTCACCGGCGGCGGGCTTCCAGCCGAAATCTGGCGCGAGGCCATGCTGCGCATTCACCGGGATATTGAGCCGAAGGCGTTGCCGATGCAGGTACCCGGCCTGTTCCAGGCGGCATTCTCGGCCCGAAAGGACACCGCCGAGGCCAGGTCCGGCGGGTGAGACCCGGGTGGCGTCCTGCCAGTCCGGTCAGTTGTAACGGGATGGAAGGTAGCTGGTCAATTCGTCCAGATTGCCTCCGCGCTGCAGCAGCAGCGACCTGATCACCGTGCGCTCGAGGCTCAGCAGGTTGAACTCGGAGGTGACCATGTTCACGATCCTGGTCCGGCCGTTCCTGACCCGGGTAAACCACTTGATCTCGTAATCTTCTGCCCCATCGAGAACGATGCTTGACAGGACCTCGTAATGGTTCTTCTTCAGCTTGCGGGTCTCGACAATCTCGTAGGAGCCTTCCATCGCCTGCGGCAGGTGCCGGGCATATTTTTCGGCCAGGTATCTCACGAACACCACCATGAAATCCTGTCTCTGCCCCGTGGTTGCCTGGCGCCAGGGAACGCCGATGGCGGCGCGGGCGATGAGTTCGATATCGGTGTATTTCCCGAGATGTTTCTCGAGACCATCGACAATCTGCGATTGCGTCTCTGCCTCCTGGAACAACGTGCCGATGCTGTCCATCATCCTGGTGACGACCCGCTCCGATGATCGCTCGCTTGCCATCGCGTTGCTGCCGGCAAGGGCGAGGCCAAGAGCGAGACACACCACAGTTGCAGCTCCCCGGACCAGACCGGGAAAAATGCCGCGAACGACCGGCAGGCCGGAAGGCGTGCCGACAGCGCCACCATCCCGGATTGCCGCTTTCAGAAACACGCTGCTCACCTCTCCTCCATTGGTCAACTGCCCGCCGGAACTCCACCCGGATGTGCAGACTGACCGAATTGCCGGAGATTTTCAACCGCCGGCTTCACGAAGCCGGCCCCGATCATGGGCCGAACACCATTTTTCGGGGAGACGGAGCCGTAACCGCCACACGGAACCTCCCCATCTCGGGGAATTGCAATGGATGCGAGCCAGCCTTGTCGGACTGCATGTCAAGCAGAGAGCACGCCAGGCGGGCCGGGCCGATGAGTAGCTCCGGCTTCAGCCGGCGGCTGCCGGTACTGGAGGAGGCCGCCGCTCCGACGAGATGCGAGGAGTGGCGCGGATCAGCAATGTCGTCATCCCGGTGATCCGATACTCGCCCATCCGGGGTGTTTCCCGTATCGTGCACGCAACAGGAATCGACAGGCGGATGATCCCATGACATCACAGATTGAAGCGCGGCTTGCCGAACTGGGCATATCGCTTCCGGAGCCGCCGGCTCCGGTCGCCGCCTATGTCCCTTTCCTGAGGCACGGCAATGCCGTCTACGTTTCCGGGCAGCTGCCGGTCAGCGACGGGCGCACGGTAACCGGCAAGCTCGGGGCAGGGCTGGATGTTGCAGAAGGGGCGGCGGCAGCCCGGATTTGCGCCATCAACCTGCTTGCCCAGATCCGGCAGGCTTGCGGCGGTGAACTCGACACGGTCACCGGGCTGGTGAAGCTGACCGGCTTTGTCAATTCAGCCCCGGACTTCGCCGAGCAACCGCTGGTCATCAATGGCGCATCGGAGCTGTTTGCCGAAGTGATGGGGCAGGCCGGCCGCCACAGTCGCTCGGCGGTGGGCGTCAGCTCGCTTCCCTTCGGCGCCGCAGTGGAGATCGAGGCCATCTTCTCGGTTCGCTGAGAGCTGGCCCTGCCCGATCATGCCGGAGAATCACCAGAGCCGGCCGGCAGACCGCGACAGCACCGACAGCCGGATTACCGTCACCACGCACCGGGCGATTTCGGAGATTGACCAGGTCGAATGGGATGGTTGCGCCTGCCCGGAGGTCGGGAAGGGTCGACGGCCGGATGACCCGTTTACCACGCACCGGTTCCTGGAGGCGCTCGAACTATCCGGATCGCTGGGTGAGGAAACGGGCTGGCTCCCCTTCCATATTGCTGCCCGCCGCGGCGATGTGCTGATTTCGGTCATGCCGCTCTATGCGAAGTTCCACAGCCGCGGCGAGTTCGTATTCGACCATGGCTGGGCGCAGGCCTTCGAACAGGCCGGCGGTCGCTATTATCCGAAGCTCCAGGCAACGGTTCCCTTCACCCCGGCAACCGGACGGCGTTTCCTGACCCGCCCGGGCGAGGACTCGACCGGATTCGGGGCCCTGGCCACGGCGGCGACACAGCTGCTGTCGCAAAACAGCCTCTCCTCCTTCCATGTGACTTTCTGCACCGAAGACGAGGCCAGGAGGGGGCGAGGCTACGGATTGCTGCACCGGACCGGCGAACAATTCCACTGGTTCAATGACGGCTATTCCGGGTTTGACGAATTCCTGCGGGCGCTGTCGGCGAGGAAACGCAAGAATATCCGGCAGGAACGGCGGCGGGCCAACAATTTCGGCGGGACGATCGAGGTTCTGAGCGGCTCCGACATCGAATCACGGCACTGGGATTCCTTCTGGGATTTCTACCAGGATACCGGCGCCCGCAAATGGGGAACGCCATACCTGACCCGGCAATTCTTCGACGAGATTCACGACACCATGCGCGACGACATTCTGCTGATCATGTGCAGGAGAGGCGGGCGCCATGTTGCCGGAGCTCTCAATTTCATCGGCAATGACGCGCTTTATGGCCGTTACTGGGGCTGTATCGAGGATCACCCCTGCCTGCATTTCGAGGTCTGCTACTATCGGGCAATCGAGTTCGCGATCGAGAACGGGTTGCGGAAAGTCGAGGCCGGCGCACAGGGGCCGCACAAGCTTGCACGCGGCTACATGCCGGTCAAGGTTCATTCCCTGCACTGGATTGCCGATCCGGGGTTCCGACGGGCAGTGCTGGAATATCTGCAGGCGGAAGGCAGAGAGGTCGACCGCGAGATCGAGATTCTCTCCGAAATGGGTCCCTTCAGGAAGGCGTGAGGCCGCATCCGGAGAATGAAGGGTTCCGCTGCCATGGCAGAGTCGGCAATTGCGAGCGCTCCCGCAGCCCTTGCGTAGCGGTCGGGCCGACTACAGGGTATGCTGACATGCGCGACAGTGATGGACCGCCTGATCGGCATTTCGGAATGGACATGGGAGGCAAGTGCGTTGAGAGACCTGCTGAGCAAGAGTGACCGGCGGGAGGCGCTCTCCTCCCTGGCCGGGGATGGCTGGGAGCCGACCGGGGATGGCAGCGCGATCCGCAAGGAATTTGCATTCCGGACCTTCTCCGAAGCCTTTGCCTGGATGACAAGGGTGGCAATGCTGGCCGAGAAGCTGGGCCACCATCCGGACTGGAGCAACACCTACAACAAGGTCACCGTCGAGCTTACCACCCACAGCGCCGGCGGACTTACCGAACTCGATTTCCGCCTGGCACGACAGATCGAACGCATCGGCTGACCCCGAACGGGGCGGCACGGCCCAAAGCCGCGATTCAGATCCTGTCCAGGAGGCTCTCACCTTTCGTGATGCCGCACTCACCGGGGGAGTCCTCGATGTTGAGGGCCTGCACGACACCATCCTCCGCATACATCGAATAACGGGCGGACCGACCGAAAAACCCGGCATCGGCCAGGGTAAAGTCGAGACCGGCCTGCCTGGTGAAGTCACCGTCGGCATCGGCCAGCATGAGGATGCCGGAGTTGGCCGCCCCCGTGCTTTCCCCCCATGCCAGCATGACAAACGGGTCATTGACCGAGATGCAGATGACCTTCTCGATGCCCTTTTCGGCAAGCTTGTCCATGTTGTCGACAAAACTCGGCACATGGCTCCCGGAACAGGTGGGTGTGAAGGCACCTGGTACCCCGAATATCACCACCTTCCGACTGCCCGTCAGGTCAGACAGCGTCACTTTTTCCGGACCGGATTCACCAATCCGCAACAATTCGGCTTCAGGAAGCCGGTCTCCGACCTTGATTGCCATTCTCTATCTCCTTTTCCCGATTCCCCTGCCTCGACCCGGTCATGCCACCACATCGAGCGGGAAGTTCATGGCTGACCGACACTCAAGTGCCGGATCCGCCGCCTGTCAACCCGCATCTCCAATCCGGATACTGCCTCGACGCTCCCGGATGCAATGACCAGGCCACGCGAAGATGGACCGCCTGACTCCAAACCGGAAGAAGGGTGATGTTTCGGTTTGAAACTCGTTCTTGTCGGCCCCTTGCCCGTTTGGTTTCGGTGCACGGCCGTAGGTTACAGAGAGGTCTTGCAGTCATCAGAGGTCATAAGAACACGGCCACCAAACGGGACTACACATGGACCGCAGTGCTCAAACGCGGAGGCACCTAAATAGTCATCAATATCCACTGGCAGGACAATCGCTCTTTACCCAATTTGCCAGAACAACCTGGACAATTTCCTCTTGGCATTCGCCACACGTCTCGCCGACCCCAGTCATCAATATGGTTGCAAAGACGCCTGCGAGATGGCACCTATGGATATGCCGTCAACAGGCAAACCCAAGATCATGACCCGAATCTGAACTCACATTCGCTTTATGCCCTCTTGGGCAGTAGCCTATGCAACGTCCAATTTCCGGGCATAATGTTTACCTCCACTTCTGACGATGCTCGGGCTGAGGCCCATAGGGAAATGGAACAGAAGCGGCGCTGTGTTCCGACGATTCTGGAAGTTCATCGAGAATATCCGTGCCTTCAATATCTTTCAATCGACGCCCGGCATCATCAAGAACTCTCTTGAAGGGGTTTTCCGTTGTGTCATGCCCCTGTATCTTAGTCATAACACTCTCCCTTAGACCTAGTTGTGAATGGACGTATCCTGTTACACCCAATTTCCCGGAATAATAATCCACTGCTAAACCATGGTAATTCCCTATTTTTTTCCCAGATCAGCATCCTTGGCGAAGTCATCAATCTGAAGTTTGATGTCATGACCGCTCAATTCCCTCATCGAAATTCCTCTGCCGTGTGAATGCCATCGTGACGCATCACCTAACACTCTTGCAATCTTCTTGGCTCTCCTTATCTTCATATTCGTCGTAACAAGTTTGCCTTTAGAAGCAGTCCTCTCCCAATTGCCAAATTTGTATTTCGGCAACCATTCCGTGATAAGTGAGATTCCGTGTTCTACACCTTGTTCAATGTGAAACAGCAGCGCTGGATCAAATTTCTTCACCAGATATGTCAATTCCGCCCGACATTTGGCAGAGTCTGGATTTTCATTTATGGCCTTGATTATTTCCTGGAATTTGGCCAAGTAGCCATATCCAGGCAGAAACTGTCCATCGCTGTCCCTGTATTGTGGGTCAATTGGCCCAAGCACGGAATAGTAATCCATATAGATGCTATTACCTGAGAGTACCAAAACCGTTCCAGCAGAATAGGCAAAATTTGGTACAACAAACGAAACGTGCTGATAGTGCGTTCGCATGACAGCGACTAATCGTTCGACCGTCTCCATGAATCCGCCGTTTGTTTGCAGTATGACGATAAGGTTCTGGTTATCATCTGTGGAACGTCTAATTTCCTCTACAACCACACGAAACTCATCATCCAGCGGTGGTATCATTCCACAGTTGATAAACACGCAGTCCCCACCCATCTTTGAGGACACGTCGCGGTTTAACTGCCTGAGTATTCCGTCGGATAGCTGATCTACACTTATCGCTTCCAATGTTTTACCTCAACAAGTCTTGCGATTTTTTCTCTCTCCAGATGTTATGCTGTTCTGACGTGCCATTGTTCCGGTCGATCCACCGCCCTCCATCCAGTCCATTAGCCAATGATCAAGAGTTTGTTGTACCAACTTGCAATGCCTCCCTGTTCGGTGCGGCGGGCTTCATTGGTTACCCTCTCATGGATCCGAGCAGTGCTCGTGTTCCTCATGTAACACCAGCCAAGCTTTTTTTCAATTGACAGGCGTTAGCGCGTTAGTTGCACCGATTTTTGACACACAACCGGAGGTCGGTAGCTGCGCATGGGCCATTTGCGGACCTGTAACGGGACCGCAGGGCACTTCCTGTCCTCGCCTGTCCTCACTCCGGCTCCGGGGATTCTCGCAGGAGCGACATGATTTCGGCACCCAGGACCAGGTCTTCCTCTTGGCCAAATCCCTGTTTCCTCAATCGTCCCCTGCGATCAATCAGGATCGTGGTCGGCGTGCCGCGCATGGCATATCGTGCCATCGTCATCGGCAGGCCATTGCCGTCAGACGCTGCATCAATCCCGACAGGGAAGGTAATCCTGTATTCGTGAAGAAACGCCGCCAGTGCCTCGCGACTCCCTTGTGCGGCATGGTGTTCGAAAACGGTGTGCAGACCGATGACGGCAACATCACCGGAATCGAAAATCCTGCAAACCCGCATTGCCTGTGGAAGAGCATGCGAGACACAACCGGGGCACAGCATCTGGAACGCTTCCAGGAGCACGACCCTGCCCCGCAACCTGTCAAGCGAGACAGGCTCGTCGGTGTTGAGCCATTCGGAGGCCTGGAGCTCTGGTGCCATGCCGGAATTCATGCGCTCGACTATCCTTCAGTCACGATTGACTTGGCAATGAAAATCTGCGGATTTCGCCGAACAGGCGGAGGTTGCAGCAGGCCTCGACGATATCTCCCGGATGACCCCGAATTTCGGCACCGTCGCAAGGCATGCAGGCCCGGGACAGCCTTGTCGGGGGATGCAGGCCCCATGTTGCATCCGGATGATGTTGCGGCGACTCACGAAGGCCGGGCCAGGACCGCGTTGCGGGGTGGCAATCAATTTGGCAAAGAGGAGCGATACCGTAGAGGTTGCAGGCTGGCGAGGATGCGGATGGTCATCCTGCCCTGCCACTTGCACGGCAACGAAGCTCGGCATTGGATGCGTCAGGAAATCGGGTGGACCGGATGAAGAAGAAGATCGTGATTATCGGCGGCGGACAGGCCGGATACTCGGTTGCGGCACGGCTGCGTGCTGACGGATTTGACGGGCGCGTCACCCTTGTCTGCGCTGAACGGGAGCTTCCCTACCAGCGGCCGCCGCTTTCCAAGAAATACCTGCTCGGCGAACTGGAGCCGGAGCGACTCTATCTTCGACCTCGCCAGTTCTATGACGAAAACGAAATCGAGCTCCTGACCGGATGCCGGTGTGTGTCCATCGACCCGGACCGGCGGCGGGCCGGGCTGGACGGCACGGACCTGGATTATGATGACCTGGTCATCGCCACCGGCGCTTCCCCGCGGCCCCTGCCCGATCAGCTGGGCGGCGGATTGCCTAGCGTCCATACGGTCAGGACAATCGAGGATATCGACAGCATGGCTGGCGAGCTGACCGATGGCATGAACATCCTCGTGGTCGGTGGTGGCTATATCGGCCTCGAAACTGCCGCATCGCTGGCCAGCCGGGGATGTTCGGTGGTCGTGGTCGAGATGGCCGACCGGATCCTGCAGCGCGTGGCGGCGCCGGAGACTTCGGATTATTTCCGGGAGTTGCATGGCAGCCATGGTGTCCGGATCCTGGAATCGGCCTCGCTTGCGCGACTGCTTGCCGGGCCCGACGGCCGGGTGTCCGGTGCACTCCTCCAGGATGGCTCCGCCCTGGATGTCGATTTGGCAGTGATCGGCATCGGCATTGCACCGACAACCGGACTGGCCGCATCTGCCGGCCTGGAGACGGATAATGGAATCAGCACCGATGCCCTCGGTCGCACATCGGCACCGGGGATCTGGGCAGCCGGTGACTGTGCGTCGTTTCCGCTCGGCGACAGGAGAATTCGCCTCGAGAGCGTCCAGAATGCGATTGACCAGGCCGAGCTGGTGGCGGCGAACATCATGGGGGCAGAGCGCGAATATGCGCCGGTCCCATGGTTCTGGTCCGACCAGTTTGCGGCAAAGCTGCAGATTGCCGGGCTTGGCACGGGGCATGACCGGATCATCACCCGCCGTCAGCAGGGCTCCGATGCGGCGAGTTTCTGGTATTTCGCCGGCGACGAGCTCCTGGCGGTCGATGCAATCAACGATTCCCGGAGCTACATGGTTGGCAAACGCCTGCTGGAGACCGGAAAATCCGCCGAACCGGCAGTGATTGCCGACAGTTCCACGAACCTGAAATCACTCTTGCGGTAGTGTCGCCGGAGGAAGGGCAGGCCTGGCATGAAGATCGTCGCCGGACGTCTCGGGGGCCTGGCACTGGCAACAGTCGGCAAGGGCGATCCGGCCAACCGTCTGCGGCCGACCTCGGCCCGGACCCGCACGCGGATTTTCGACTGCCTCGTTCACGCCAGCGAGGGTGACCGGGTTGCCGGTCGCCATGTTCTTGATCTCTTTGCCGGAACCGGCGCCCTTGGCCTGGAAGCGCTGTCCCGGGGTGCCGCCCATGCCTGTTTCGTCGACAACGGACCGGTTGCCTGCCGCCTGATCAGGAAAAACCGGGAATTGGCCAGCGTTCTGGAGAACTCGACCCTGCTGCGACGGGATGCAACCTGCCTCGGAAGGAACCGGCGGCAGGAATTCGAACTGGTGTTTCTTGACCCGCCCTACGGGGCAGGTCTTGCCGTGCCGGCGCTCCGGGCCGCCGCCTCCGGGAGATGGCTTGCACCGGGTTGCACCGTGGTTGTCGAGGATTCGACCCCGCTGCAGGCTCCCGGGCTCCTTGAGCCGTTATTTCACCGCCGTTCGGGGAACTCGGTCATTTCGGTCTTGGCCTGGCCGGGTGATACCGGCCCGGATTGAACCGGCCGCTCGAGAAGGTGGCCCTGCACAAACACTCGCCGCGCATGCTTTCCCGGGCGGAGGGGCCGGGAATCCTGCGCGCCCGTGTCTTCGGTCGGCAATCGAGGTTACAGGTCCCTCCAAAGGACCTTCCCGGTGCCGGAGCGGGGAAGATGACCGCGAAACTCGAATCGCCTGGGGACCTTGTAGGCCGCCATGTTCTGGTGGCACCAGCCTGTCAGGGAGCGTGCGTTCAGCGTGTCCTTGCGCGGCACGATCACGGCACGCACTGCCTCGCCCGTACGCGGGTCCGGATCACCGACGATGCAAGCCTCCTTTACATCTGGATGGCTGTGCAGGATCGCCTCGACCTCTGCCGGCCAGACCTTGAAGCCGGAAACATTGATCATCCGCTTCAGCCTGTCGACGAAAAAGAAATAGCCCTCGTCATCCATGAGGCCGATATCCCCCGTACGCAGGAAACGCTTGCCGTCGAGCGTCAGAAACGCGGCCTCGGTTTCTTCCGGACGCTGCCAGTATCCCTGAAAGACCTGCGGACCGTGGATGACAATTTCACCAGCTTCGTTGGGGCCAAGCTCTTCCAGCGACACCGGGTCCACGATTCGACTGTCCACGTCAAAGATCGGGATGCCAAGACATTGCTGTTTGGGTGCATGTGTCGGATTGATATGGGTGGGCGCGATGGTCTCCGACAGGCCATAGGCCTCGATGTAGTCGAGCCCGATCAGTTCGGACATCTTTCGCGCGATGCCCGCCGGCATCTGTGCCCCGCCACCGCCAATTGCCTTGAGTGACGAGACATCGATGCCCTCGATCCCCGGCAGCGACAGAAAGTCGATCATCATCGTGGTGATCGAACGCCAGTGCTCGATCTTCTCCTGCCGGATGAGCTTCGCTGCCAGCGCGGCATTCCAGCGGGTCATCAGGTAGATCGTCGATCTCGCCAGGATCGGCAGGTTCATCGAATGCTGCATGCCCGTCACATGGCACAGCGGCAGCGTGGCAAGAACACGCGACCCGGGCGTGACCCCGATCCATCGAGAATAGGCGAAGATCACCGCGTTCACGCTGGCATGGGTGTGCAGACAGCCTTTTGGCTGACCCGTGGTTCCGGAGCTGTAGGGGATGATGCACCAGTCTTCGGGTCGTCGGTCATGCGTGGGTGCCACACACCCCTCGGCCAGCGCGTCGGCCCAGGATGTACCGGTCGCCGCGGGCGCGGCGTCCGCAAACTCCTCGGGAAAGCCCCAGCCGTCCAAAGCGTAGCCACTGTATTGCACCTGGACCAGCCCGGGTTGCCCGCAATCGTCATGAACTGCCATCACCTCTTCGGCCAACTCGGCACCATGGATGATCGCCAGCGCTCCGGAATCCCGGACGATGTATCGAAGCTCTGCCCGCCGGCACATCGGGTTCACCGGAACGATCACTGCATTCGCGGCAAGCACGGCATGATAGGCCACCACGAACTGCGGCGCGTTCTGCATGTAGATCGCGACGCGGTCGCCGGCGCGGATGCCAAGCCGGTCATGCAGAAATCCGGCAAGGCCCTCGACCTCCCTCGCCAGTTCAAGAAAGGTGATACGGCGGCCGTAATACCAAATGGCCGTCCGGTCCGGTGCCGCGCTGACGGCTTGGCTCAGGTTGTTCAGAACCGAGTGCTCCGATGGCGGCAAGCTGTATGGCAGCCAGTCTGGCCACACCCCGAAATGTCGGTTCTGCATCATCGCTGCCCTGCGCCTATTCCCTGGGCAACTGGTTCCCGGCCAACAGGTTCAGCTTGGGGTTCTGCGAATATTTTCGACAAAGCCGCTCACAACCCTCGTGGGTCGCATCAAACGGCCCCGCCTTCCAGCCGGTCAATTGCAACACGACGCCGTTGCCGGTCTTGGGGCCGACGAGCGCTTCCTGGTAGTCAGCATCTTCCATCTCGGTCTTGTCGAGTCTGACGCCCCTGGCCTCGAGTCCGGCCACATATTCCTCGATGTCGTCGATCTCCAATCCAATATGCTGGATCCCGTTGCCATGCCTTTCCACGTATTTCGAGATGAAGCTGTCCGGGTCGTTGCTGGAAATGAAGCTCATGATGCTGACGCCAAACCGCACGCAGGCACCCTGGTACCGGTCCTCGATGGACTCGAACTCCATCATCATTTCGCCGCCAAGCACGTTGATGGCGTTGTCCAATGCCGCGGGCAGATCCTTGACGGCAAAGGCGATGTGATTGATCGCGGTGATCCTGGCCAATTTTTTTCCTTTCAAGTTGATGTTGGGGCCCAGGGACCTGCAGGCTCAAATCCCTTTCGAGTCGAGAAACTCGCGCGACTCTCCTTGCTGACATTTGGGAAGAAATGGAATCTCGCTGACCCGGGCCTGGCGTGGTCCATCCCAACTGTCTGCCACGAGGGCCGTTGCCGTTGCCGCGTGTTCGGCCGCCACCAGTCCGAGTGCGATGTTTGCCTTCAGCCGGGGCGAGTAGGCCAGGCTTGTCAGTTGGCCCGCAGGCTCACCCTCTCGTGTCACCGGCCAGAGATCTTCGTTCGGGTCCAGTTCGGGGCCCTCGATCGTCATGCCGACAAGCCTCTTCTTCAGCGGCTGTTCTTTCAGTCTCTCCAGAGCAGCCCGGCCGACGAATTCCGGAGTGTCGTCCAACTCCACCAGGCGGCCCAGCCCGACCTCATACGGGTTCTCGCTCGGGGTCACGTCCACACCCCAGGACATGATGCCGGCCTCAATGCGTCGGGCCTGACTGACTGCACCGGGCGCAACATTGCAATCGCTGCCAGCCTGCATGAGCGCATCGAACAGGGCGTCGCCCTGCGCATGGTTCCCGAGGTAGATTTCGTAGCCGAATTCGCCGCTCCATCCGGTGCGCGAAACCGTGAGCGCGTGGCCGCGAAAATCCATGGATGCATGCCGGTAGTATTTCAGTTCGAGTATCCGGTTGCCGAAAAGATTGGCCATCAGGCGCGGCGATTTCGGTCCCTGCACCTGGATCACGGACACTCCTGCATCCCTGATTTCGACCCGCATCGGTGAATGAACCGCAACACCCCTTGCCCACAGCTCCAGGTCGCAATCCGAGGTCGAGAGCCAGAACCGGTCCTCTGCCAGACGAAGGACGATCGGGTCGCCGAGGATTCCGCCTTCTGTCGAGGTGATTGGCGCATACTTGCATTGCCCGACCGCACATTTTCTCATGTCCCTCGGGGTCAGGAACTGCACGAAATCCGCCGCATCCGGCCCGGAAATTTCAACCTGCCGCTCGCCCATGACCGGCCAGATCGCGACGTCTTCGATCACCTTCCAATACTCCTCCAGCGGCGTGGAGAAGGTGCTCGAGATATAGGTGCGATTGTAGACGGAATAGGCGCGGCACCCGTGTCTCCAGGATGCCTCGAAGAACGCGCCCTTGCGGATGCGGGGCTGGAAAGACAGGGATGCACCCTTGTGCGGGGTCACCAGGCAAGCCCGCTGCGACCTGCAGTCCCGGGCTCTGTCGTGGCCCGAAACCACATCAGTTCCTGGTGCCCTTCCAGCCGAGGATCTGGATCAGGAGCAGCAGTGCCGATGACAGGATGATCATGATTGTCGAGATCGCCGCGATTGTCGGATCGATATAGTCGCGCAGCGCCGCGAACATGTGCTTGGTCAGGGTCGCATTGGCGCCGCCCGAGACAAAGATCGCTATGATCACCTCATCGAATGAGGTCAGGAATGACAGCAGCGCCGCCGTGATGACCGAAAACCGAATCTGGGGTAGCGTGATGAGGAAGAACGCCTTGGCCCGGGTGGCGCCCAGGCTGCGCGCCACCTGTTCCTGATTGAGGTCGTATGATCTCAGCCCTGCGGTGATCACGATGATTGCGAGCGGGAGCGCAAGCGCCGTGTGCGCAAGCACCAGCCCCGTGATCGTGTTGTTCATGCCGACCCGTCCATAGGCGTAGAATGTCCCGATCGCGATCAGGATGACGGGCACGATCATCGGGGTGATCAGCAGCAGGAAAATCGCTCTTGTCGCGCGATGGCGCGAGACGAAAAGCGCGTATGCCGCCATGGTGCCGAGCGGTGTCGCGACGAGCATCGTCAGCACGCCAACCTGGAGCGATGTTGCCGTCGCACGCATCCACTTGGCCGAGCCGAGGTACTCCTCGTACCAGCGCAGGGACCAGGTGCTGGGCGGAAACTCGAGGTACTGCGAATCCGAAAACGACATCGGAATGACGATCAGGGTCGGAATGACCAGCAGCAGCATGATGGTCGCCGACAGGAGGTAAAGCCACAGGCGACTTCCATGCGTGATCCGGGTGTCTGCCGCAGGGCGGTTCCACCAGCTCATTCAATCCCTCCCGAACAGGGCTTCGTCGAACTTGAAGAACCGCGCAGCGAGGTAGAGGGTGAGGGTCGTGGCGATCAGCAACACCACCCCGAGCGCGCTGGCCGCTCCCCAGTCGAATTGATTCTCCAGAATGGCGGTGATCTGGTTCGAAACCATGATGACCCGGCCACCACCCAGTACGGCAGGGGTCACATAGAACCCCAGGCAAAGGACAAATACGATCAGCGAGCCCGCGACCATGCCGGGAAACGAAAGCGGGAAGTAGACACGCCAGAACGCATTGATCGGATTGGCGCCAAGATTGGCGGCGGCCTGCATCAAATCCTTGTCGATTTTCCGCATCGCGTTGTAGAGCGGCAGGACCAGGAATGGGAGCATGATATGCGCCATCCCGATGAGCGTGCCCGTCATGTTGTGCACGAGCTTGATCGGCGCGTCCCACAGGCCGACCTGCATGGCGAATTCGTTCAGAATGCCTCGCTTCTGCAACAATACCAGCCAGGCATAGGTGCGCACCAGGAGCGACGTCCAGAAGGGGAGCAAGACCGCCAGCATGAAGACGCCCGCCCACCTGGGCGGCAACTGGGCCAGGAAAAACGCCAGCGGATAGCCGAGGGCGATGCAGGTCAGCGTGGTCAGGATGCTCACCTGAAACGTCGTGACAAAGATCCGGTAATACGATTTGTACTGGGTCATCCTGTGATAGTTCTCGAGCGAGAACCCGCCGTCATCCCCGAGAAAGGACAGGTAGAACAGCCATGACAGGGGGATCAGGATAATCAGGACGATCGTGATCATGGCCGGCACGACAAGGCTCAGAATGGACCATTGCTCACGCGCATGCTGACGCTTCAGCGCCACCTCGTGAAGTTGCGCACCAGATCGCGACAGGCCTGCATCGGCACGTGCCATCACACGGCTTGCCCACCCGGGATGATGATCACGTCCTTGCGGTCCAGGCCGATGGAGACCTGGGCGCCAACATTGCCACCGAAGGGACTTTCCGTGCCGCCGGTGCCGAACCTGACGGCCAGTTCCGTGTCGTCGTCGATGGCAACCAGCGCCATTTCGGACTCGCCCTGGAAGACGGCCTCTCGCAGGACGCCCTTCAGCACGATGGTCCGGCCATCCGTTTCGGCTCCGGCCCCTGCGAAGAACAGGCGCTCCGGCCGCACCACGAGCGTCCAGCCCCTGCCCCCGTCAGCGTCGGCCTCGCCGACCTTCTGATCCCGGAAATGCAGCGCGCCGGCGTCGTCTCTCGTCAATGGAAGCATCGTCGACTCACCGATGAAGTCGGCAACGAACGCGTTTGCCGGGCTGTTGTAAATCTCTTCAGGCGTGTCCAGCTGCACCAATTCACCATCGTTGATGACCGCGATCCGGTCGGACATCGTCAGCGCCTCGCGCTGGTCGTGGGTAACGTAGACCGTCGTCACGCCGAGCTTGCGATGCAGGTGCTTGAGTTCGATCTGCATCCGCTCCCGAAGTTTCTTGTCCAGTGCCGACAGCGGTTCGTCCATCAGCAGGATCCGCGGCCCGAACACGAACGCACGCGCCAGTGCGACGCGCTGCCTTTGGCCACCGGACAATTGGTCGATTTCGCGCTCGCCAAACCCGGAAAGCTGGACCGTCTCCAGCACCTCTTCGACACGCGTCGCCCGCTCTGCCGCCCTGACGCCACGCAATTTCAGGGGAAAGCCGATGTTGTCCGCTGCGCTCATATGCGGAAACAGGGCATAGCTTTGAAACACCATGCCCACCTCGCGCTTGTGGGGCGGCGTCAGGATGACCTCCACGTCGCCAAACCGGATGCTGCCGGAATCCGGGCGGTTGAACCCGGCGATTGCCATCAACAGCGTGGTCTTGCCAGAGCCCGACGGCCCGAGAAGCGTGAGAAACTCGCCGCTGCGGACATCCAGGTCAACCGAGTTCAGCGCATGGACAGAGCCATATCGCTTGGTCAGATCCCTGATCCGTATCGGAAGCGCGGTCGTGCCTTGTGGAGCGTCAGTCACAACGAAACCGGATTTCCATGCGGGAATTGATGCGCGGGCAACCGCCGGGCGCAGTCGCGCCCGGCGGTTGCCCGCTGTCAGAGATTACTCGCTGAGCATCTCGATATACAACTCCAGCGCCTCGGCCCGGTGTTCCGCATACCAGTCAAGGCTCACCGGAAGCATCAACGGCACGTTGTCCGGGTGCGACGGCAGGGCCCGGATCAGCTCCTCGGGCGCCGTTGTCACTTCATAGGCCTTCCTGTTGGTTGGTCCATAGGTGATGTGAAACGGAAGGTTTGCCTGGTATTCGGGCTTTGAAACCTCGGCCAGGAACGCCATTGCCGTGTCCTTGTTCGGCGCACCCTTCGGCATTGCAAAACAGTCATAGTCCAGCAGCGCCTGGTTGAAGGTATAGCCCACGATGGCGCCATCCTTCTTTGCATTGTCGAAGCGACCGTTCCAGCCGGTCGTCATGTCGACTTCACCGTCCTTCATCAGCTGGGCCTGCATCGCCCCCGATTCCCAGAAGACGGCGATATGCGGCTTCAGCTCGCGGATCTTGTTGATTGCGCGCTCCTTGCCCTCGCGGGTGGCAAGAACCTCGTAGACGTCTTCCGGCGCCACGCCGTCCGCCATCAGGGCCGGCTCCAATGCGCCGTCGACATTGTTGGCGCGATACGCACGGGTGCCGGGATACTTCTCGACATCGAAAAAGTCGGCCCAGCCATTCGGGGCGCCGTCGCTGCCGGGCGCACCGTACTTGTCGGTGTTCCAGGCCATGACGGTGGCAAACACGTCGGAGCCAACGCAATAATCGGTGTAGGTATTGGGATAGAAGTCGGACACGTCCACGACGCCGTAGTCGATCTTTTCCAGGCAACCCTTGGCAGCAGCAGCGGCCGAGCCGCCGGATCCCGTGACCACCAGATCCCACGTTACCGCACCGGATTCCACCTGCAGGCAGGCCTTCGACATGCTGGCGCCGGATTCACGAATGATCTCGATGCCGGAATTCTTCGATGCGTCGTTGAACAGCGCATTGTCCTGCGCCTGGCCGTAACTGCCGCCCCACGACACGACCGTGATGGGCTCTGCGTTCGCGGCCGCGCCCAGCATGAAGGTCGCGGCAGCAACAGCTGCAAATGTAGTCCGAATTTCCATGGTCAAATACTCCCTTGTGGTGAGTGGTGGCGTTTGCACCTTTTCGGGGCAGAACATAGATGATGCTTGCAGAGAATGTCTACCGGCATGATCCGCAGGCCGAATTGCCGCCCGGCCGGCAACCGGAGCGAACTGCTTCCCGGCTGGCTAGTGTATAATGCAAAACACAAGATTCCATTATCTTGCCATGCGTGATACTGCCTTGCCTGCCGCCATCAGGCGGCCAATGAAAACAGGAACATGTCAATGGGCAGGAAGCCGGCAAGGCAGGAAATCGAGCTTTCGGACGAGGATCGCGAACGCCTCGAACAGATCACGGGCAACCCGCGGAGCATGCAGAAGCATGTCCGGCGGGCCCGCATCATCCTCGAGCCCGGCTCGGGCTGCGGGCCGGCCCTGACCATGCGCAGGACCGGCATGTCGACCGGGCGGTCCGGCGCTGACGGGACCGTTTCCTCGAGGAAGGCGCAGGCGGGCTCCTCCATGACGCCACCCGCCCGCCGGGAGGCAAGCCGATTTCCGGGGAGAAGGTGAAGGCCCTGATGAGCGGCAATGTCGCCGCCACCGCCGCATGCCGGGCACCGGACACCGAAGGCCCTGGCCGAGGCCATGGGTGACTTGGGTGTCTCCACGGTTCGCGACATCCTGCGTCGCCATGGTCTCCGGCCGCACCAGGTGAAGACCTTCAGGGTCTCGCGCGATCCGCGGTTCGAGCTGAAGGTCGGGGATGTGGTCGGACTTCATGCCTGCCCGCCCGACCATGCGGTGGTGCTGTCGGTGGATGAGAAGACGCGGATCCGGGCACCGGGGCGGACGCGGACGCCCCTGCCGATGAAGCCCGGAGCCGCCGGGACCCGCACTCACGACTACAGGCGGAACGCCGCCACCTGCCTGATGGCGGCGGCAGGCAGTGCCACCGGCAGGGCCGCCGGCCGGATGGTCGCGCGTCACCGTTCCGAGGAGTTCCTCGCCTTCCTCGATCATGTTGCCGAAGGGATCGGGCCCGGCGTGAAGGTGCATGTCGTTCAGGGCGATGTCTCCTCGCGCAGATCGGCCGAGGTCCATGCATGGCTGAAGCACCATCCCGACCGGACGTTCCACTTCACGCGGGCCCGGGCCTCATGGATGAACGCGGTCGAGGGGTTCTTCCCGAAGCTCTCGAGACAGAGGCTGAAGAACGCGGTGTTCGACTCGCTCGACGAGTGCATCGCCGCTATCGAGAGTTGCACCGGGCACCACGATGCCGGTGATGCCCGTCCGTTCCGCTGGAGCAGGAAGCCCGAGGAGCTGGCCCTCTCGTGGAGGCGGGATCATCAGAAGCTGCAGGAAATGGCATCAAATGAATGAATCAGACCACTAGCGGCCGTCCGGGCCCGCTCGCCGTCACGGCACAACCGCAGGCACGGCAGCATGACCCGCGCCTTGGGCGCCGGTATCTCGTCAGGATCACCGCGGCGGGACGCTACAGGTTCAAGCCATCCATGAAGCGGAACCAGGCAACCGAGGCAGGCAGGAACCAGGGCTTGCCGGAATAAAGCGGCCTTGTCGTCATGGGTATGCCGTCAAATGCGGTCCGCCCCTCCCCGAGGCCCAGGACCTGCTGCCCGATCCGCATTCCCAGGTAACTCGCCACCGAAACGCCGGAGCCGCAATATCCCATGGCATAGTACATGCCATCCCGTTTGCCGGCATTGGCCAGGGAGTCGAAGGTGTAGGCGACGTAGCCCATCCAGCTATGGCTGATCCTGGTGTCACGCAATTCCGGAAAAAGCCTGTCGAGGTCGCGCTTCAGCCTGACCGCGCTTCGTCTCGTATTCGTCTCGGTGCTCGACACCCGCCCGCCAAAGACAATCCTCCGGCGATCCGGTGACGGGCGGTAGTAATAAACGATCCTGCGGCTGTCGCTGACGATCCGGTCCGTTGGCATCAGCCGGTCCATCAGCCGCGGTTCAATCGGCTCCGTTGCGATCACGTAACTGCCTATCGGGATGACACGCCGCCGCAACCAGGGGGTCAGGCCCGAGGTGTAGCCATTGGTCGCGATCACCACGTCGCGCGCGCAAACGTCGCCGCGACCGGTCCGCAAGACAAATCCATGCCCGGACTCTTCAACCGATGTGACCCTGGAATGCGTGGCAACCCGTGCACCCGCTTCCTCGGCGAGGCCCAACAGCGCCTGATGATACCGCGCCGGGTCCAGGCTTGCATGTTGCTCGAACACGATGCCGCCATGGTAACTGTCGGTTCCGATCTCCGCCTGTTGATCGGCACGCTGCACGATATGGTACGGAACCTCGAGCCCGCGCGGCTGACTCCTGGCCTGCCGGACCAGCCTGGCGAAGGCGCCGGGGTTGTGCGCCGCGTGAAATCGGCCCGGCACCATGAAGTCGCAATCGATCCCTTCATTCTCGATGAAGTCGCCGATCCAGGACAGGGCGGTCTGCCCTTCCTTCAGGATGTCGAACGCGGCTTGCTGCCCGTATTTCCTGGAAAGTTCGCCCAGCGACGGCTTGATGCTGGTGCTGATCTGCCCGCCATTTCGGGTGCTGCAGCCAAAGCCGGCATCCTCCGAGTCAATGACGAGTGTCGAGCGCCCGCCCCGCGCGGTCACGATTGCCGCGTTCAACCCGGTATATCCCGAACCGACGATCGCCACCTCCACCGAAGGCAGCAGCTCGCCGACGGCAAGGACAGGACGCGGGGTTCGCTCCCACCAGTAGGGCTCCGACCTAAATCCAGGCGCAAACATTGATTGGTTGGACTGCCAGTTCTGTGTCACGCCGTGAACATCCCTGAATTCGATAGTGTCGGCAACCCTGCAGTGCTCGTGTCCGGGCTGGAGCCGCGATTACCGGCGCCAGCCCGACCCTGTTGTGCTCATTGACTCGTGATCAACTTGCCACAGACGCTGAACACCGCCTCACTTCGCTTCAATATCAGTCCAGATGGTCATGGAAGACCCGAGACCTGCCATGACCGTCTTGATATGACATCCCGAGCCTGTCGCTCGAGAGCAGCAACTCCAACCTCGATCCGGAGTTTCAACTTTGGTCGGGACATCCCCGCGGGCCGCCGCACACCCGGCCCGAAACGCACTGAATCTCAGGCCAAGGTTTCAATACCGGGCCCCAAGCGTGTCATCGACAGCTTCCGAATGTTCTGCCAGGAGCACGACGTCACCTTGTGGAGGGGGCTCGAATTGCTGCTTTCCGACGAAAACAGTGGAAACACCTGATGGTAATCGATTGCGTCATTCCGCTCGCAAGCCACCACCCAACCAATAAAATGGTATGACTTTCGTAGATCTTCTTGAATGCCTGTTTGGACATCATCATACGCGCGACGCCGTTGTATGGGCCAGAATGGAGGCAGCCCAATCAGGAACGTCGTCCGAAACCCGCAACGTCTTCTCCCCGAAGATTGCAACCACCCTGTGCGGCCTGTCGGGACTGGAATTGTCGTAGAGAAAGAACTCATCTGCCAAGGCAATTGCTGCCGGCAGGTTGCAATATGATCGCCGGAACCGGCGGCGAACGTCTGCTTCCGGAACATCGTGACCACCAAACGCTACCCGGCTCCGGATACGGTCCAGTGCCTGATCTGGTGAACTGAGTGACATATAGTGCAGGGTGACCCTGTAGTCTTTCCGCCGCGCAGCCCCTATGTGACGGATAATACCAGCCCCGGCGAGGGTTGTCTCAACCAGATGGGACCGATGTTCTTCAAGAGCAAGCCTTCTATGACGAAGTGCCTCGCGTGCCGCCTTGCCAGATGGCATATCTCGGGCAAGTGTATCGGGGTCGATCACCTCGGCTCCACGGAATCCGCCTTTGCGCGTCAGGGTTGACTTTCCGCTCCCGTTGGGGCCGGCAACAACGAATAACGTTGGCATATACGCCGATTCAGTATGGATGACCGGATCAGCTGGATTTCGGATCAGGAGGTCTGAGCACCCGGTCCCCGTCCTTGGTCCGCTCAACATATGCCCCGTCTGACCGGATGCCGTAGAGAGTCCCGCCTGCCTTGAGCTGGGCCGCAAGGTCCGCCTTGATTCGGTCGCGCCAATCTTTCGGAAATCCCGGGATTTCGGGCGGCCCTTTCAATTTCTCGTTCTCCTGCATGATACCTACCTTATGTCTGTCATTCGTGCCACTCAATCAGTTATCGCTCCGGCTGTCCTCCAGGTCCATGCCTACCAAAACCTGCCTTGCCTCATTGCCCCGCACCGGTCGGCGCTGCGCTTGCCGGTGACGGGGAGATGAAAACAATGATTTCCCGACCTTGCCGGTTCGGGTCGCCCGGCGGGCACCATACACCCGTATCTTCCGCGACGGGGTGTTGCTGGCAGAGCTTCCCGGACTCGTGGCGGCAGAAAACGAAGGCAGGACTAGATCCGCTGCCGAGAAAGCCATCAGACAGGTTTCCGGAGCCATTGAAAATGCCCGGAATTATGCTCAGGCCGTCATTCAAACGCTGACGACGGAGGCAACGACATGAACAACAGATACGGATTCGGGGGCGGCATCGAGTTGCCCAAGACAACCGCTACACCGGAAGCGCCACCGAAGGCCGACCACATCCGTATCGCAGAAGCTGTCGAAGCAGGTAGCCCCCTGGAGTTCGTTGACAGGGAGCCGTCGGGCCGCCGCACACCCGGGCCGAAACGTACCGAACCCCAAGCCAAGATTTCTATTCCGGGCCCCAAGCGTGTCATCGACAGCTTCCGAGTGTTCTGCCAGGAGAACGACATCACCTTGTGGAGAGGGCTCGAATTGCTGCTTTCCGACAAACGCGGCGGGAGCGGCTGATTTCAATCGTTGGCAGTTTGGTTGTCCCACTGCCTCTCCAGGCCCATGCCTCCCAAAACCTGCCTGGTACCCGGCACCGGACAGGTTGGTTGTCGCAGGGCAGCAACCACCGGCTACAGACTCAATTTGCCGTGTGAGCCCAGACGCACAAGATCAAGGTGATCGGCATCCGGCTTGCGATGGATCAGAACCAGGTCGGGCCTGACATGGCAATCCCGGTGGTCCTTCCACGAACCGGCCAGAGCATGATCCCGGTGCCTCGGGGCAAGAGGCCGGTCCCCGGCAAGGTTGGTCAAGACGTTCGCAAGATCATCATCAAGCGTTCTGGCAAAGCGGCCCTTCTTCTCGCGCCTGTAGTCCCGCTTGAAGGCTGCCATCCGCCTGATCCTCCGCATTGAGATCGACCATCAATCCGTCAATGTCGCCGACAGACACCAGTTCGCCCCGCCGGGCAGCCCGCATGGCCTCGATGGTTTCCTCGTTTGGCGTCAGGGGCTCAAACGGAAGCCTTTTCTCGGCGGCAATCCTGACCATCATCAGGCGGAATGCGTCCGACACCGTGAGACCGATTGCATCCAGCACGGCGGCGGCCTCGTCCCTGGTCTTTTCGTCGATGCGTGCCCGCACGACAGTGCGCATGATCCGATCCTCCATATTGAGCTACAATGTAGCCCAGCTGACCTCTCCATGTCCATGCCTGACGAAACCTGCCTTGCCTCATGCCCCGCGCCACTCGGCGCTGCGCATGCCGGTGACGGGGATAAGGAAAAATCCCCTTTGACATTTGTGTATACACCATATGGACCCGCGGCGAATGAATGCTGCACGGCGGCGGCCTACACGAACAGTTCCCGCCGATGCGCCCGTTCGATCGGGACGATGTCACTGTCGGGTATTCCGGCACGCTCCGCGTGCGTGCGCCAGGCGGCGACGGCTGCCGAGACCTCGGCAAGGATCGCCTTCGCTTTCGTCTTCTTGACGCCGCCGACGCCGGCAAACGCGATGAGATCCTCCATCTCGAAGCCGTCGCGCTTGCCGCAGAGGCCCATCTGGTGCCGGCTCGTCCAGGCCCCTGCCGGGTCATGGGAATAGGCGATGTCGAAGTCGGGCGAGAGGTGCCAGACGCCCCTTCGGTCCATCAGGAAGGCGATGTTCTTGACGTGATCATCCTGGTTGCGGGCGAGGACATTGAAGAAGGCTCTTCGGACCTGCTGTTCAATATCCGTCATCGAAAGTTCGAGCCGCCGGATCACCTGCAGCGCCTGTTCATAGGCGTAGGCGCCGGCGACGTTGAAATCGAAATGCATCAGGGCACCGAGCGATTGCATGTGCAGCTTTCCCCCACGTGGCGTGCGGTCGAACCGCTTCGTCATGAAATGCGCCCGGCCGCCTTCTTCGTGGAGGCGGCAGTCCGCCATGGTGATCCCGGCTGCGCGGGCCATGAGATGATAGGCGTATTCGATGCGGCCGAATCCTTGCGGGTCGGCGAGTTCCTTGTCCCTGTTACCATCCACGCCGTCGAATTTCATGAGCCACTGGGAGAAGCCTTGAGCGGCGGATGCCTGGCCCGACCGGAATTCACCGGTTTGCTCATTCCAGGCAAGAACGGCCTTCGCCCGTGCGCCGCCTGCCGAGGTTCCGACACGGAGTATCTCTTCGATGGCGTGGGCGTCTTCCCCTGTCAGCCTGCCTTCGAGGGCGATACGCTCGTCGAGCACGCGGTTGGCCAGCAATACCAGGGCGTCGATCTCGATCTTGCCCGATGATCCCGGCGCTTCTTTCATCAGGGGGCGGAATTCGAGGGCACCCATGCCGCGCGTGCCGGTATGGCAGAGCCGCTCGACCGGTGTGAACCTTCCGGGCTCACGCCCGCGCGATGACAGCCAGACATTGATCAGCGTGTTGCCGAACTTGTCCGGAAGGCTGTCGGCGAGCATGCCGGGAAGCCCCTTGAAGGTCTCCCGTGATTGCGACGGAAACTCGTAAGGCGTGTCGGTGAGCGGCATCATCATCGGCGAGACCTGGATGCCGGAGCGGGCGAATTCCGGGGTGTACTGAAAGGTGCCGAGGCCGCGGTCCGGCAACCAGGTCACCGCGCCGATATCGCGGCCCCAGAGGATGACACGCGCCGTGTCTGTCATGCCCCATCCTCGTGTCTGGCGTCCTCGCCTTCATCGCCCCAACTCCACTCGGATGGCGGCACACGCTTGCCACTGGCGCGCCGGCGCTCGGACCCGCCCAGCCTCGCCCGGTCGACGGGCCGAACTCCCGGGTCGGGGAGAAGGGCTGCCAGATGGTCGTTGAGGCGAAGCGCCTGCATGACCCGGACAAAGGAATCGAGGGAGACGGGCTTGCCGGCGGCGAGCCGTGTCAGCGTGCTGCGCGAGACCCCGGCCTCCCTTGCGAGGTCCGCCTGGGAGATGTTCCGGTTGAGCCGGATCTCGTCAAGGCGGGTGCCAAGGGCCTCGATGATGGCCTCGCTGGACGCGATGTGAAAATCAATCTTCTGCGTCATATTTGATGCACAAGGCCTGATGAATGGGATTTATACCTCATATACGACGCATTGAGGTGCGAGGACATAAGGAATATGTCAATGCATCACAAATCACCTACTAAGCTATCATGTTCGGTTTAATGCCTCGAAACTCAGTCATTATCTCCGTCAACCTCGGCCGACGACAGACCACGCATTGACAACGGGTGGTCTGCCGCGACCTTGCGCGCCCAGGGTCCTGTCGGGGAGGCGGCCTCCGAAGTGGTCTCGAACAATGGTCGAGTGCCATTTCCGGAGAGTTGGTTCAGACCGGCTGAACGCTGACCGGATCACGTGTCCGGGCCGGGAGATGTCGGGGTGTTGCCGCCTGCCTGAACCGGTTGCCGGGCGAGTGGCGGTCAGACCACCAGTTCCCGCTCCACCTGGCCTGTGGTGCCGAACACCTTGCGGTAGCGCTCCAGCTCCGGTGTTGACCCCATCGCCTTGCGCGGGTTGTCCGACAGCTTCACCGTCGACCGGCCATCTGCGGAGACTGCCTTGCAGACCAGCGAGAACGGGGCCAGCCCGTCATTTGGAACCAGCCGGCGGAAGTCGTTGGTCAGCAGCGTTCCCCAGCCGAAGCTGACCCGCGAGCGGTTGCCGAATTCCCGGTGCAGGGCTTCTATCTGTTCCACGTCAAGCCCGTCGGAAAAGATGATGAGCTTGGAGAGTGGATCCTCGCCATGCTGCCGCCACCAGTCGATGGTCAGCGATGCCATCTGCCCCGGGTCGCCGGAATCGATCCGGATGCCGGTCCAGCCGGCGAGCCAGCCCGGTGCATTGGCCAGGAAACCCGGCGTGCCGAAGGTGTCGGGCAGGATGACCCTCAAATTGCCATCATGTTCCTGCTGCCATTGCTGCATGAACCGGTAGGGCGCGGTGGCAAGATCGTCATCATCCGTGGCCAGCGCCGCATAGACCATCGGCAGTTCATGCGCATTGGTGCCGATGGCCTCGACTTCCCGGCGCATGGCAATGAGACAGTTCGATGTGCCGACAAAACTGTGCTCCAGGCCCTCGATCATCGCCTGCACGCACCAATCCTGCCACAGGTAGGAATGCCGCCGACGGGTTCCGAAATCCGCCAGCTGCAGGTCCGGAAGCCGGCCCAGCCGCTCCATCTTCTCCCAGACCCTGGTCATGGCCCTTGCATAGAGCACCTGCAGCTCGAACCGGCCCAGCTTTCTCAGCACCGCCCGCGACCGCAATTCGGTAATGACCGCCAATGCCGGGATTTCCCACAGCATCACCTCCGGCCAGCTCCCCTCGAAGGTCAGCTCGAACTGACCTCCTCTCCGCTCCAGGTGGTAGGGGGGGAGCCGCAAGCCTTCGAACCATTCCATGAATTCGGGGCGGAACATCTGGCGTTTCCCGTAGAAGGTATTGCCCCGCAGCCAGGTGGATTCCCCGCGGGAGAGATTGAGCGTGCGGATATGGTCAAGCTGTTCCCGCAACTCGCCCGGATCGATCAGCTCGCCAAGTCTGACCGCGCCTGAACGGTTCACCAGCTGGTAGCGGACCCTGGTGTTCGGCGAATTCCGGAACACGAACTGGCACATCATCAGCTTGTAGAAGTCGGTGTCGATCAGCGACCTGACAATCGGATCGATCTTCCAGCTGTGGTCGTAGACCCGCGCCGCAATATCCACGTTCGGAACGTTCATCTCCTGGATGTCTTCCCGGTATCAGCCGGGAAGCGCCGGCCAGGAAACCAGCCTGACCCCGCTGCGCTGCATCTCGGCCCGTGCCGCCGCCAGCGATCCGTCAAGATCGATGGCGCGGCACCCATCTTCGTAGACCGTCACCGAGTAGCCGAGCCTGGCGGCATCCACGGCCGAATAGCAGACACAGAAATCGGTCGCCAGGCCGGCACAGGCGATGCTGTCCACGTTCCGCGACCGCAGGTAGCCATCCAGCCCCGTCGTCGTCTCCCGGTCATTCTCGAAGAATGCCGAATAGCTGTCGATGGCGCGGCGAAACCCCTTGCGGATGATGATGTCGGCAATCCCCGTGTCCAGTTCCGGGTGGAACTCGGCGCCGTCGCTGCCCTGAACGCAGTGGTCCGGCCACAGAACCTGCGTGCCGTAGGAAAGCTCCGTGGTCTCGAAGGGGGCCTTGCCGTCATGGCGGCTGGCAAAGGATGAATGGCCGTCCGGATGCCAGTCCTGGGTGAATACCCGCACCGGGAATTCCGGCGCCAGCCGATTGATACCGGCGACAATCTCGTCTCCGCCCGGAACAGCAAGTGATCCGCCAGGGCAGAAATCATTCTGAACGTCGATCACGATCAGCGCCTGGTCTGGCTTGAATTCCATCGATCCGGTCTCCACTGCCTCAACCATGGTGACGGCAATCGCCGTCACCGGCGACATTAGCAGGTTCTTCCACGAAGTTCATCTCCGCCGCCAGCACCCAGACCAGCACCACCGCATCCGCATAGTCCAGCCCCTCGGTGAGACACCAGCCCGGCAACTCGTGCCGTGCCGGATCATGGGGAACAAATCCGGCCTTCCGGTAGGCGGCGATGGCGCGGCAGTTGCGGGCCGACGGGCGGATGATCATCATCCCGGCGACATCCTGCCTCTCCAGCATGCCGGCCACCAGCCTGATCGCCGACGAGCCATACCCCCGGCCCCAGTCCTCCCTGTTGCCGATCCACAGATCGACCTCGGCGATCCGGTCCCGCACCCAGTAATGGATGGCACCGACCTCCCTTCCTTCCGCCACCATGATGAAGATCCTGAAATTGCCGTCGGCGGCAAAAGCCTCGTCATCGTAATCGGCGCAGAACTCGCGGTAGTCCGGAACCGGGTGATCGCGAAAATCGGGCGGTCCCATCATCTGGGCGGTCGCATCGGACCTGGCCAGCCATTCATAGACCTGCCGCCGGTCGCCAGTCGTTGCAGGCCTGAGACTCAATCCCATCGGTCGCCAACTCCTTCCCTGTTGTCGGCAGGATGCCCCTTGCACCTCATCAGCGCCGCATTCGACAAGTGCCCGGCCGCAAATGGTCCTGCTCAGGCAAGATGTGTGATCCCGACCGGGCGCTGTCAACCCGTCCGGTCGCCGTCGCCGAGGCGGGTCGAACCGATGCGCTTGCGGCCGATGGTGAATCCACCAGCCCTGCCGGCGAGGGTAACGGTGCATGACTCCTGTTTTCTCGTTTCCGACATGTGGGAATCATGTCCCGAGCTTGGATTTTCCGGCGATATCGGCTATATTGCGGTGAACCAAGAAGGGTCATCGAATGACCGAACAGACAGAGGCCGAGAGCAACTACCAGGCAGATTCCATCCAGGTCCTCAAGGGGCTGGAGTCGGTTCGCAAGCGCCCGGGAATGTATATCGGCGACACCGATGACGGCTCCGGCCTGCACCACATGGTGTACGAGGTCGTGGACAATGGAATCGACGAGGCGCTTGCCGATCATGCCGACCGGATCTCGGTGACCATCAATGCCGATGAGAGCGTCACCGTCAGCGACAATGGACGGGGAATCCCGGTCGATACGCATGAAGAGGGCGTATCGGCAGCCGAAGTCATCATGACCCATCTGCATGCCGGCGGGAAATTCGATTCCAACAGCTACAAGGTCTCCGGTGGGTTGCACGGGGTCGGCGTCTCGGTGGTCAACGCCCTGTCGACATGGCTGGAGCTCAGGATCTGGAGGAGCGGCAAGGAGCATTTTGCCAGGTTCGAGGATGGGGTCACGGTGGTTCCGCTGAATGTCGTTGGCGATTGTGGATCGAAGACCGGCACCGAGGTGACGTTCCTGGCATCGACCAACACCTTCAAGGATCGGGAATACGAATTCGAGACCCTGGAGAAACGGCTGCGCGAGCTGTCCTTCCTGAATTCCGGGGTGAGCATCAGCCTGGTCGACAAGCGTCCGATCGAGACCCTGTCGGCGGAATTCTGCTCGGAGGGCGGTGTGCGCGAATATGTCCGCCATCTCGATCAGTCAAGGAAACCGGTCCTGGACGAGCCGATCCATGTTGCCGACCGGCGGGATGGTGTGGGCCTGGAAGTCGCCCTGTGGTGGAATGACGGGTATCACGAAAAGGTGCTGCCTTTTACCAACAACATTCCGCAGCGCGATGGCGGCACCCACCTGGCCGGCTTCCGGTCGGCCCTGACCAGGACCATCAACAATTATGCCACCCGCAACGGGCTGTTGAAGAAGGACAAGGTTTCACTGACCGGCGACGACTCCAGGGAAGGGCTGACATGCGTATTGTCGGTCAAGGTTCCCGAGCCCAAATTCGGGTCGCAGACCAAGGACAAGCTGATTTCGTCGGAAGTCCGACCCGTGATCGAATCGCTGCTGGCAGACCATCTTGCCACCTGGTTCGAGGAAAACCCGCAACCTGCAAAGGAAATCATCGGCAAGATCGTGAGTGCCGCCCTGGCACGTGAGGCAGCCCGCAGGGCACGCGAGCTGACCCGCCGGAAATCACCGTTGGATATCGCGTCGCTTCCGGGCAAGCTTGCCGACTGCCAGGAGAGGGACCCCTCATTGTCGGAGCTGTTCATCGTCGAAGGCGACTCGGCGGGCGGGTCGGCAAAGCAGGGACGGGCCCGCAGCAACCAGGCCGTTCTTCCATTGCGCGGCAAGATCCTGAATGTCGAACGGGCGCGGCTCGACAAGATGCTGTCATCGGAACAGATCGGGACCCTGATCACCGCCCTTGGAACCGGTATCGGCCACGATGAGTTCAGTATCGAGTCCCTGCGCTACCACAAGGTCATCATCATGACCGATGCCGATGTGGACGGGGCCCATATCCGCACCCTGCTATTGACGTTCTTCTTCCGGCAGATGCCGGAGATCATTTCCGGCGGCTATCTCTATATTGCCCAGCCGCCGCTGTACAAGGTCGAGCGGGGGCGCTCCGAAGTCTACCTCAAGGATCAGTCGGCGCTGGAGGATTTCCTGGCCGATCAGGGGATCGAGGACGCTACGCTGACTCTCGAGAATGGCGGGGTACTGGCCGGCAGGGATTTGCACCGGGTGATGAACGAGGCTCGTTCGGTGCGGCGGATCCTGCAGGCATTTCCGACCTATTATTCCCGGCCGATCCTCGAGCAATCGGCCATTGCCGGCATCCTGGTGCCGGGAATCGTGCAATCCGGGGCCCAGCGCGCCGCCGACCTGGTGGCAGGCCGACTGAACCAGATTGCCACCGAATACGAGCGCGGCTGGGCCGGCCGGCCATCGCAGGATGGCGGTCTCAGGTTCATCCGAACCCTTCGCGGGGTCGAGGAGGTCCAGACGCTTGACGGCGCGGCGCTTGGCTCGAGAGAATGCAACCGGCTTGCCGAGTATTCGACCCGCCTGGCCGACATCTATTCCGGGCCGGCCTGGTATGAACGTCGCCAGACCCGCATGCGCATCGATTCGCCAACCGGGTTGCTGGATGCGATCTACGGCGAGGGCGAAAAGGGGCTGTCCCTTCAGCGCTACAAGGGGCTGGGGGAGATGAATCCGAGTCAGCTTTGGGAGACGACACTCGATCCTGATGCCAGGACGCTGGTGCAGGTCAGGATCGAGGATATCCCCGAGGCCAGCAACCTGTTCACCCGGCTGATGGGCGAGGAGGTGCAACCGCGGCGCGAATTCATCGTCGAGAACGCGCTCAGCGTCGAGAACCTGGACCTCTGATTCCCGAGGCAGTCTTCAGGACATGAATGAATATGGCGGGTCATGATTCTGACCCGCCATACAGCCATCGCCAACAGGGAGGAGGAGTATGGCGACAGGCAACTGAAAATCCAGGTGGTTGCCGCGATCCGGACAAGGCTACCACCGAAGCGCCATCTAGTAACCCCGGCAGCCCGTTTCAAGTGTCGATCTCTCCTTTTCGGGAGGCGGCGGACCTCCTCGCGGCCCGCCAAGAAGCTGATCCGGCGGCGGCCCTGCAGACCGCCGATTTCCCGGCCGGTCAATCGATCCCGTGACGCTCGCGGGCAAGGCCGAAAACACCTTGCCATCACCACCCAATCACAGCAAAGTGGCGGCGTTTCGTCCAATGCCCGCGAGCGCGTATTCTTTCCAAATGAGACAACCCAAGGTGGAATTATCTCCTCCCGTATCGGAGGAGATCAGGAAAACGACCTGCTACATGTGCGCCTGCCGCTGCGGCATCGACGTGCATCTCAGGGATGGGCGGGTGCGGTACATCCAGGGCAACCGGGATCACCCCGTCAATCGCGGCGTGCTGTGCGCAAAGGGTTCGGCAGGGATGCTGCACCTGGAATCGCCGGCCAGACTGACTTCGCCGCTCAGGCGAACCGGGCCCAGGGGAAGCGGCGAATTCAGGCCGATATCCTGGGATGAAGCCCTGGAGACGGCGACTGGCTGGCTGACCGAAACCAGGAACAGGGATCCCCGCGGCCTGGCATTCTTTACCGGTCGCGACCAGAGCCAGGCCCTCACCGGGTGGTGGGCGCAGCAATATGGAACGATCAATCACGCCGCCCATGGCGGGTTCTGCTCGGTCAACATGGCGGCTGGCGGCATCTATTCGATTGGCGGTTCATTCTGGGAATTTGCCCAGCCCGACTGGAAACAGTCGCGCCTCCTGCTGCTGTTCGGGGTGGCTGAAGACCATGATTCAAACCCGATCAAGCTTGGATTGGCCGAAATGCGTCGCAACGGCGCCCATATCGTGTCGATCAACCCGGTCCGGACCGGGTATTCGGCGATCGCCAATACCTGGCTGGGAATTCGCCCGGGAACCGACGGCCTGCTGATCCTGTCGCTGATCGGCGAGCTGCTGCGCAATCGCTGGATCGATGTCGAGGCGCTACAGTTGCGAACCAACGCCCCGTGGCTGGTCCGCAACGGCAGCGGGCCGGATTCAGGGCTGTTCTTGCGGGACGATGACGGCAAGCCGCAAATCATCGATTCGGCAGCCGGCTCGATCGTGCCATTCGACCGGCCAGGCGCGAGCCCGGCCCTGACCCGAAACGGGGCAAAGGTCCGGCATCAGGGGTTGCAGACGGTTTTCGAATTGCTGACCGCCCGGTATCTCGACCGGCGATACCAGCCGGACTCGGTTGCTGCCGAGACCGGGCTGCCTGCCGCCGCCATCCGTGGCCTGGCGGCGGAAATTGCCCGTGCCGCCTTCGAGGAGTCCTTCGAGCTGGACATCCCCTGGACCGACTTCCGCGGCACCCGCCATGGCACGACAACGGCCAGACCGGTTGCCATCCATGCCATGCGCGGCATTTCGGCCCACGCCAACGGATTCCAGACCTGCAGGAGCCTGCACGTGCTGCAGATGCTGATCGGCTCGATCGATTGTCCGGGCGGGACCAGGTTCAAGCCCCCCTATCCGAAGCCGGTCGAGATTCATCCCCGGCCGGGGCGGCCACGGGAGTCCGGGCAGCCGCTCACCGGCCCTCCCCTCGGTTATCCGCTTGGCCCCGACGATCTGCTGGTCGACCATGAGGGCGAGGCACTCCGGCTTGACAAGGCCTTCTCCTGGGAAGCGCCGCTGGCCGCCCATGGCATGATGCATGCCGCGATCCCGAATGCCGCCGATGGCGACCCCTATCCGGTCGATGTCATGTTCCTCTACATGGCCAACATGGCGTGGAACTCGTCGATGAACACGCCGGCTGCAATGGACGCCCTGACCGCCACCGGCGAGGATGGCGAATACCGCATACCCAGGCTGATCGTGGCCGATGCCTTCTGGTCCGAGACCACCTCCTTTGCCGATTTGGTGCTGCCGGACACCACCTATCTCGAACGCCATGACTGCATCTCGCTCGCCGATCGGCCGATCGGCGAGCCGCACCTGGTTGCCGACGCCATCCGGCAGCCGGTGGTGAAGCCCGACCGCGATGTCCGGCCGTTCCAGGATGTCCTGCTGGATCTTGGCGCCCGGCTCGATCTGCCGGGATTCGTCGAGAACGGGCAGCCGAAATGGCGGGATTACGCCCATTACATGACGACACGGGAGATCCGGCCCGGCATCGGCCCGCTGGCTGGCTGGCGCGGGAAGGATGGCACGCAGAGCGGTCGTGGCGAGCCGAACGAGGATCAGCTGGCCGCCTATGTCGAGGCTGGCTGCTTCTGGACATCGGAAATCCCCGAGAATGCCCGGTATTTCAAGCACCTGAATGTCGACTACCAGGATTGGGCAGTGGAGATGGGGTTCTTCGACCGCCCGAGCCCGTTCCTGCTGCAGCTCTACTCGGAGCCGCTGCGCCGGTTCCAGCTGGCAGCCGAGGGACATGGCGACATGGTTCCGCCGGCCCGGTTCAGACAGCGAATCATCGACAATCTCGATCCCCTTCCTGGCTGGATCCCGGTTCAGGATGCCGACCAGGACTTGTTTCCGCTCAATGCCATCACCCAGCGTCCCATGGCCATGTATCACTCATGGGGCTCGCAGAATCCCTGGTTGCGGCAAATTCATGCCGAGAACTTCCTCTATGTCCCGGGATCCCGGTGCGACGAGTTGGGACTGGCCGATGGCGACTGGGTGTGGGTCGAGTCCCGCATCGCCAGGATCCGGGCGAGGGTCAAGCGCATGGAAGCCGTCAACCCGTCCACCGTCTGGACCTGGAACGCCATCGGCAAACGGAAAGGGGCGTGGTCGCTGGCCAACGGGGCACCGGAATCCGCCCGCGGTTTCCTGCTCAACCACCTGATCCCGGAACGGCGGCACGAGGACAGGCTTGCCAATGCCGACCCGGTGACCGGGCAGGCGGCATGGTTCGATCTGCGGGTGCGGATCTGGCGGGACAAGTCCCAGTCGGGACGCACCTTCCCGCAACTGGCTGGCCAGGCCGAAGTCCCGGGCAGCTTGCCACCGGAGAGCAGTCTCGAATACGGCAGAGGGTGGAGCAGTTCATGAGCAGGTGGTCGCATGGCTAGTGCCCTCGACAGGATTTGCGAGCGCAAGCGGCTGCATGTCGCCGAGCGCAAATCGCGGCTGACATCCGGCGAGGTGGGCAGGAAGGCGCGCCAGGCCGCAGAGCCGCGTCCGTTCGCCGATGCCCTGGCATCCCGGGCCGCCGGGGGCGGCCATGCGATCATTGCCGAGTTCAAGAAGGCATCGCCGAGCAAGGGAGCCATCAGGACCGACCTCGAGGTGGAAGATGTTGCCCTTGCCTATGAGCGGGGAGGAGCTGCCTGCATGTCGGTGTTGACCGACCGGGAATTCTTCGCCGGCGATGACCGTGATCTGGTGCGGGCACGGGAGTCGGTCCGCCTGCCGGTATTGCGCAAGGATTTCATGATCGACACCTGGCAGGTTGCCGAATCGAGGATGCTCGGCGCCGACTGTATCCTGGTCATCATGGCGGCGCTGGAAGACGGGCTTGCTGCCGAGATCGAGTCGGCAGCTTTCGAATGGAGCATGGATGTGCTGGTCGAGGTGCATGACGAGGCCGAACTCGAGCGGGCGTTTCGCCTTCGCTCCCCGCTGTTGGGCATCAACAACCGCGACCTGAAATCGCTCGAGACCAGCCTCTCCACCACGGCCAGGCTGGCACCGCTGGCCAGCAAGGAGGGAAGGCTGGTGGTGGCCGAGAGCGGGCTTCACGGCAGGGAAGACCTGGCAACGGCGCAGGAGGCGGGAGCGCAGGCATTCCTGATCGGTGAATCGCTGATGCGCCAGAACGATCCGGAGGCGGCGCTGCGGAGCCTGGCCGCCGCCGATCCGATCCGGGACGCACGCGGCAGGAGGCAATGCTGATGCCCCAAACGGTCATATTCCCGTCCCGGCGCCGGGATCGCACGAGGAGCCGGGTCCGATGACCTCGCTTCCTTCGTCAACCGACCGCCGACTCGGCCTGGTCGTCGATCTTGATATCTGCGTCGGGTGTCATGCCTGCGTCGTCAACTGCAAGGCCTGGAATTCCGGCGGCTACGGCTCGGCGCTGGCCGACAGCGATCCCTGGGGGGTTGACCCGTCGGGCGCCTGGCTGAACCGGGTCCATTCCTACGAGGCCGGCGAAGGGGCCGATGCCGCCATCGTGCATTTCCCCAAGAGCTGCCTGCATTGTGACGACGCGCCTTGCGTCACCGTCTGCCCGACCGGCGCCTCCTTCAAGCGGTCGGAAGACGGCATCGTGCTGGTGGATGAATCGAAATGCATGGGCTGCGGGCTGTGTGCCTGGGCCTGCCCGTACGGGGCAAGGGAAATGGACCCCTCTGCCGGCGTGATGAAGAAATGCACGCTATGCGTCGACCGCATCTACAACGAGAACATTCCCGAGGAGGATCGCGAGCCGGCCTGCGTGCGGGCCTGCCCGGCCAATGCCCGCCATTTCGGCGATTTCGATGACCCGGACTCGACGGTCTCCCGGCTGACTGCCGAGCGCGGCGGGATTGATCTGATGCCCGAGCAGGCCACCCGACCGACCAACAAGTATCTTCTTCCCGGCGAGCGTTCCGGAGCCTCCCGGCTGGCCGGCCATACCACCCGCACCGCCGATACCGAATTGTCGGAGCCGCAGGGTCTGCTGGCCTGGGTCGACCGCATGCTCGAGAAGATCTGACCTGCGGGACCTCCATGCATCCGGCGATCTCCATTATCCTGTTTTCGACCCTGTCAGGTGCCGGCCTCGGCCTCGCATTCTGGACCGGCCTGCTGCTTCACCCGCCAGATTTCGTCGAGATCATCCTGGCAACCCTGGCCGCCATCATCCTCACCGGCGGAGGTCTGTGCTGTTCGGTGTTTCACCTGCGCCGTCCATTGCGGGCCTGGCGGGCATTTTCGCAGTGGCGATCATCATGGCTGTCCCGGGAAGGTATACTGGCCCCGGCGGCGCTCGCGGCGCTGCTGGCCTTTGCCGTCGCCTCGTTGACGCCAATGCCCGGCGCCCCGTGGTGGGGCCTCGCCACGGCACTTCTTTCGGCAGCGGCCGTGTTTGCCACGGCGATGATCTACGCCCAGCTGCGGGCGGTGCCATCATGGAACACTACCCTGACCCCGCTGGTCTACCTGTCCGCCGCCGGCGCCAGCGGTGCCTTTCTTGCCACCGCTCTCTTCGGCAGCCCGATGGCGACAGGGCTGATCGACATCACCCTGGTCGCCATCGGGCTGAACCTCGTGGCCTGGGGGCTGACATTCGGCTGGTGGACACGCCTCGACCTGGCCGGAGACGGTGCCACGAGCACCGCCACCGCCACCGGTCTCGGCCATCTTGGCCAGATCCGCCCGTTCGAGCCACCACATACCGGCAGCAACTACCTGCTGGACGAGATGGGATACGTGGTTGCCCGCCGCCATGCGCGGAAACTGCGCATGATTTCCCTCCTGCTCGGCTGCCTGCTGGCCACCGCCATCCTGGCCATCGATCTCCTGGGCCCCGGATCCACGACCCTGGCAATCCTCGCATGCCTGGCACAGCTCGCCGGCACCGGCATCGCCCGCTGGCTCTTCTTCGCCGAAGCCCGCCACGTGGTCACCACCTATTACCGGTAGGCAAGCAGACCCGGCGCTTCGCACCGGGAGAGCCTGCCACCGGAACTCGAAATGGATCCTGCAGGACGCCCCAACCAGTGTTGGCACACAGGGAGGCGAGGAGTCCGCTCTTGGCGCAGTCGCCGCCAGCTGGCCATTCTTTGACTAGCCTCGATGATGGCGTCACCGCAACTGGCAGACCGCGGACCAGTGTCATGTCACGGAACCGGTTCTGCCAATTGTTCGAAGAATCGTGCACCACGAAAAATTGCTTCTGCAAAAGTCTTGTGCCTAAATGCATATTATTGATAGATTATTGCAACTACATGTGATACAGACGCAACAAGAATTCGCATCTTACCAACAATTTGGTGACATGGAACACTTCTCGATAGTTCAGGCTCTCTGCCGCGCGGCGATGGCGGATGCCAATCCGGCAATTCGAAGACAGGTCGAAAGACTGAGAGATGAACTGTTGGGACAAGGCGAGACCAGGCAGGCGTCATCGCTTGACCGGTTGCTCAATGCTGCGGAAAGACACAGCGAATTTGCACCGGCTCGGTTGACAAGATCGCGCGCTCGAATGCCCGAGGAACACCTGCATTCGAACTCGCCACTGCCTGTTGATCGAGAGACGTCTGTGCCCTTGGCCGAAATCTTGTTTCCGGAGGACATCCAGAAGGATCGTCCATTGTTCGAAGATGATGTCGCGAATGCATTGGACACAATTGTCGAAGAATGGGCAATTCTTGGAGGCCCCAGTCCAATTGGAATTGATCCGCCAATGTCGTGCCTGGTCCACGGCGAACCCGGAACCGGGAAGACTCATGTGGCGCTGTGGCTCACCCGGGAACTTGGACTTCCGGTCGTCGCGGCCCGGCTGGACGGGCTGGTCTCATCGTTTCTCGGAACGACCGCGCGCAATATTGGCAATCTGTTTGATTTTGCCAATCGTCATCACTGCGTACTTCTGCTGGACGAGTTTGACGCAATTGCAAAGCTTCGAGACGACCCGCAGGAAGTTGGAGAAATCAAGCGGGTGGTAAACGCTCTGCTCCAGAACCTGGACTCACGCAGCCGCGTCGGTCTGACCATTGGGGTCACGAATCACGAGCGCCTGCTTGACCCGGCCGTGTGGCGAAGGTTCGAGGTTCAACTCGAGATTCCAGCGCCAGGCTTCAAGGTCCGGGTTGAACTTGCCCGTCATTTCCTTGCCCCCGCCGAAGTTCCCGCTAGTCACGTTCGGTTAATAGCATGGGTTACCAATGGTCGCACGGGTGCCGAGATCGAACTCCTGGCGAGGGCATACAAAATGGCATTGTTAATGGACGAGGAGGGCCGCGCAGACGTAGTCCGGATACTGCGAAATTTCGGCATTCGTAACAGCGCTCGTGTCGATTCTGAACGAAACCGGGTGCTGACGGTCGGATTTCAAGGCTTGGTTCATGCTCTGAGAAATGACCACGACCTTGGTTTTACCATAGCCGATATCGCCGAAGTAACAGGCAAAGACAAATCCACGGTCAGTCGCAAGCTTCGCAAGCCATTGGCAGCAGGCGACGGGGATAATGGAAATGGCTAACCCGGTTCAGATCATTCTCAATCCCGAAAACTTCAATGAACGCCGCGAGGCGGGTGGTGGTGGGTCAAGACGCGACTTTTTTGCAAAGCGGGACACGGAATTCAAACTGCACAAGCACCATCTGATCTCTCAATTGCATGCGATTGCCAGCGGTCTGGAGTCGGCTCAATTGACAGATATCGGATATGTGAAAGTGATCCTGCGCAAGGACGCCTGGGCCAAGAGCCATAGACCACAAAATGCGCTCTTCAAACCAAGCGTGACGCCGACGGTCGGTGGCGGGGACCTGGGAGTGATGATCATCGAAGCGTCACCTTCATCCCTGTTGTCGGTTGCAGATATTCTGGGACGTGCCGAGGACGAAACCCTCTGGAGATACGATGAGTCGCAAGACCGGAATGTGCCATTTCCAACCCCGATCAGAAGCGAGGCCGGTGCGATCGAAAGGATCGAGTTGTTTGGTGACCGTGATCGGAGGGATTTCTCATTGAGAGATGCTATTGAATGGTTATCCGACCCGGCAACCGGTGGCAGCTACGAGGTTGAACTGTTCGACACGCCGCCTCCACACGGCACGATGGATTCACTGACCGATAGTCGCAGACGAATGTTCCAGTCCTTCAGGGATGGGCTGAATGCATTGGAACATGGGCTCACCGTCGAGCGACGGACCACGCCTGCTCGTTCGCATGCCATGCTCTCCGTTCGCATCCATCAATCAGACGCGACACCGAATGTCAGGTTGAACCCATCAAGACGTTTCGCCAGCCGTCGCGACATTGCCCCGTTCGACCCGTCCGAAGAACGGCATCGGAACTTGCTGCGATTCCTCGACACACACCCCTTGGTCAGATCGATTTCGTTGCCAGGAATTGTTGCGAGGTCGACCGGGGAGTCGGTGCGCACTTTCCCGGTTGCACCAACGCTTCCTCAAAGAAAAGCCGGAGTATCTTATCCACGAATAGGCATCATTGACGGCGGCCTGGACCCAACGCTTTCAAACTGGATAATTGGACAATGGGGCTTCCTCTCTTCTGCAGACCGGGAACTTTCGCACGGCACATCAATTGGCGGGCTTGCAGTTGCAGGCAGGTTGCTGAACGGCGTTTCGTGCTGTCCAGAGCCGGACGGTGCCGAACTCGTGGACATCGATGTCTTGCCCGACGACACTTCCAATTCATTTGTCATGTATTATCCGGGAGGGACTTCGCAGCTATTCGACGAAATCGAAGCAGCCATAAGCGACGTGACAAATCAGCATGATGTCCGGATCTTCAATATGAGCATTAACCTGAAACGACCTGCAGAGCTTGGGTCATATGATCGATATACTGCCCGGTTAGATGACATTGCCGAGGAGAATGATGCCATTATATTCTTGTCTGCAGGCAATATCGACGCGGGCTACTATAGGCCAGAGTGGCCAAGAAACGAGACCCAGGCGCTTGCCAATCTTGCTGTAGCAACTGACGATCGACTTTACGCACCAGCCCAAAGTATAAAAAATGTTTCCGTGGCGGCCCTAAATCCACCTGGACTGCCTACGTCAATTCCATATGCTCCAGCGTGTTACAGTCGTCGAGGTCCGGGCCTGAGAACGGGAGTAAAGCCAGATCTAGCTCACGTTGGAGGTTCCGGCACCCCAGCCCCGGGCCTTGAAAGCGGTCTGTATTCTGTGTTTCCGGGCGGTGAAGTAACGAGCATTCAGGGAACAAGCTATGCAACCCCTCTAGTTGCAAAAACCGCGGCAGTTCTTGAGAGCGCAATTGAGGGAAGAGTTTCTCGGGAAACACTGTTAGCCCTTCTGATTCACCACTCGCAGATCCCAAGGCCACTTCAGTCCAAGCCGTTGATCTCTGTGGCCCGAGACTTGGTAGGCTTTGGTATGCCAATGTCGGCAGAAAGAACTCTTGAGACTGATGATCATTCAATTACCATGGTCTTTGCCTCACGAATTAGACCAAGACAGCAAGTTGTCTTCCAATTTGCATGGCCAGCATCTCTTGCAAGGCCGGATGGACGTTGCCGAGGCGGAGCTCGCCTTACCCTGGTTTCAACACCTCCTCTTGACACGAAGTTTGGATCTGAGTTCGTACGAGTCAACGTAAATGCATCACTTCAGCAACAAAAGCCTGATGGCAAATGGATAGGTCGCCTGGACCCGGTCTATTTGCCTGGAAAAGGTGAGGCACCTGTCGTCGAAGCCGAGTTGATCAAGCATGGACTAAAATGGAGCCCCGTAAAGGTATTTGCCAAGACCATGCCAAGGGGTGTTGGAAATTCATCGAATTGGCGACTGTTCGTTGAATATCTGACACGTTCAAACGAAGAAATGCCCGAGCTTGGAGTTCCGTTCACGGCTATTCTGACTATTTCTGATCCAGACCGACAACAGCCCGTATTCAATGATCTTCGACAGTCCTTATTGGCATACGGCGTAGAGATTGCCGACATTCGAACCGCTGCACGGATTACTCAACGCATTTGACCAACCAGACACTGTTCCGTTGATAAAACCCGGCGCTTCGCGCCGTGGGAGTCTGCCATCGCCGACCTCCATGCTGGCATCCCGGGCCGACACGGCCCCGCCGCCTATTGACCGACATGCCTTCAACCGCATCTGGAAGACTGAATCTCAGATCCCGCAGGGCCGTGTCTGGCGTTGCGTGAATTTTTGTAACTAGGGCCTGTTGACAATCGACTTGCGAATCAGCCGTCTTGATGCCATTTTCCTCGCAACGCACGCCAAGAAACGGCGGCACGAGCAGTCAGGACAGGTATCAGCATGAATGAAGACAGGACGGTGCTGACCGACGCCATGTGGGCGCGGATCGAGCACATATTGCCCGGAAAGGAAACCGATCCCGGTGTCACCGCGGCAGACAACCGGCAGTTTCTCGAGGCGGTACTCTGGCGCATCCGCACCGGATCGCCATGGCGTGACCTTCCGGAGCATTTCGGCAACTGGAACAGCATCTTCAAGCGGTTCCGCCGCTGGGCACTTTCGGGCATTTTCGAACAGGTATTCAACGAGTTGTCGGATGAGTTCGACCTCGAATACGTGTTCGTCGACGGCACCATCGTGCAGGCCCACCAGAAGGCGGCCGGCGCAAAAGGGGGACCTCCGGGCAGGGTATCGGACGCTCCCGGGGCGGCCTGACCAGCAAGATCGTGGCGGTGGTGGACGCCCTTGGCTGTCTCGTGCGCTTCGTGATCCTTCCCGGACAGGCCCATGATCTTGCGGGCGTGCCGGAACTTCTCGGGGATCTCTCCTTCGGTGCCCTGATCGGCGACAAGGCATTCGATGCCAAATGGCTGATCGAGGAGATCGAGGATAGCGGGGCAATGGCGGTGATTCCCCCGAGACGGAACCGGACAATACTCCGGCATCATGACCGGGAGATGTACAGGTGGCGGCACCAGATCGAGAACTTCTTCGCAAGGATCAGGGAGTTCCGGTCGATCGCCACCCGCTACGACAAGACCGACGAGAGCTTCGCGGCGGCGATTCATCTGGTGGCGGGAGTGATTGCGGCAACATGATTGTCAACAGGCCCTAGGGCCTGTTGACAATCGGGTTGCGAATCAGGGCAACTGATGCCATTTTGCCGCAAAGCACGCCGAAACGGCGGCACGAGCAGTAGAGGCAGATGACGGATGAATGAAGACAGGACGGTGCTCACCGACGCCATGTGGGCGCGGATCGAGCCCATGCTGCCCGGAAAGGAAACCGATCCCGGTGTCACCGCGGCAGACAACCGGTTGTTTCTCGAGGCGGTACTCTGGCGGATCCGCACCGGATCGCCCTGGCGCGACCTTCCCGAGAGTTTCGGCAACTGGAACAGCGTCTTCAAGCGCTTCCGCAGATGGGCGCTTGCAGGAATTTTCGAGACTGTTTTCAACGAGTTGTCCGACGAGTTCGACCTCGAATACATCTTCGTCGACGGCACCATCGTGCAGGCGCACCAGAAGGCGGCCGGCGCAAGGGGGGGACCTGCAAACAGGGTATCGGACGCTCGAGAGGCGGCCTGACCAGCAGGATCGTGGCGGTGGTGGACGCCCTTGGCTGTCTCGTGCGCTTCGTCATCCTTCCCGGACAGGCGCATGACCTTGCCGGCGTGCCGGAGCTTCTCGGGGATCTTTCCTTCGGCGCCCTCATCGGCGACAAGGCATTCGATGCCGGCTGGCTGATCGAGGAGATCGAGGATAGCGGGGCAATGGCGGTGATTCCCCCGAGACGGAACCGGACAATACTCCGGCATCATGACCGGGAGATGTACAGGTGGCGGCACCGGATCGAGAATTTCTTCGCAAGAATCAAGGAGCTCCGGGCCATCGCCACCCGCTACGACAAGACCGACGAGAGCTTCGCGGCGGCGATTCATCTGGTGGCGGGAGTGATTGCGGCGACATGATTGTCAACAGGCCCTAGCCACAGGCTGTCCTCAATTCGGGAGGCACGGCCCCGCCGGCCAATGGCGGAGGGTCGAGATGGTAGCGCGTGTAGCGCCGTGTTCCGGTCTTGTGCAACGCGCCCTTGGCGACGAGATCGGCCAGGTCCCGGGCGGCAGTTGCGCTCGGTGTGCCGGTAATCCGTTGATAGTTGGCGGCGCTGAGCCCGCCCTTGAAGCCGTCTAGCCCCTCCCGGAACATGCGCAACAACACCTTCTCCTGCCGGTGATTGAGTTTCCCGCGAAGATGGTCGAACAACCAGGCCTTGTGGGCCAGGCAGATCATTTTCCGCTCGCCGATGAGCTGCGCCTCGATTGCCGCCTCGGCAAACCATGTCAGCCATGGCGTGATTTCCAGGGACCGGCTGGAGGCTTCCAGGTGATCACAATATTGGCGCCGCTTGCGGGAAATCACCTGGCTGAGCGCCATCAGGCTGGGCTGGCCGAGGGTCTGCGCCAACGCCTTTTCGGCCACGGCGCGTCCGACCCGGCCGTTGCCGTCTTCATATGGGTGAATGCAAAAAAGTGCAGATGTGCGATGCCAGCCCGGGTCAGCGGCGGCAACCCCCGGACCCTTCGAACCATGCCAGAAACGCGGCCATCTCGCGGCTCATCTCGGTGGAGGCAGGGGCGGCCTCAAAGTGGACCTTGGGCGCATGGCTTGTGCCCGAGACCACCTTCATGGGCTCAGAATGCTGGCGCCAATCGCCGATAATGTCGATATTGCGCCGGCCGTTCATCACCATGCGATGCCAAGCGTGCAGTGTTTCAGCATCAAGCGGGCTGTCATGACCGCGATAGAGCGCGACCATCATTTCCGTCACACCCGCTTCGGCCGGCGAGAAATTGTGTGTATCCGCTGCCAGGCCGAGATGGCGGCGAACCGACGCTTGCACCGAGTCGCGGTCCAGGAACTCGCCTTCGATTGTCGAGGTCTCCATCGCTTCATCGCTGAGCCAGTCGACCAGGAATTGGGCCTGGTCCTCGTCACCAATGTATCGCCATGTGCCCGTCAGCGCCGACCCGTACCAAGCTACAGGGCGTCAATCAAGGTGAGAATCCAGCGTCAATCAAGGTGACAGGGGTAACTGGGGCGGCAGGGGGTAACGGAGTGAGGGCGCAGCCCGATCGGAGTTACCCCCTGCCGCTGCGGATTTTTCCCCCTGGCGGTAGCCCCACTTGATGTCCGCGGCCGTTCGGGCATTGTCCTGCAAATCCCGGACCAATGAGGAGTGCAGGGTGCCCGGACGCCACGTGACCGACCATCAAGCGAGGCTCTTCATGAACTACAGCAGATCACATTCAGCCCGCCCGCGTCGGCGAAGGCCGGTTTCAGTACCGCAACGGGCTACCGCATCAAGCGGGACCCGACGTTTCCATCGCGGAACAAGACACCGCGGGACCGGCGAAGGCCGGACCCGCTGGCCGGGGTCTGGGACTCGGAGGTGGTGCCGATGCTCGAGGATTGCCCGGGTCTGCGTCCGGTCGGCATCCTCGAGGAACCGAGGAGGCGCCATCCGGATCCCGATCCGAATGTCAGGCGCACCCTGGAGCGGCGGATCCGCGACTGGAAGGCGCAGCACGGCCCCGAGAAGGAGGTCATGTTCCGACAGAACCACGAACCGGGCCGGAGGCTTGCCTGCCTTCACCCATCCGAAGGGGTCCGGCGCCACCCTGCCGGCAGGAAGCCCGGGCACATGCCCTGTCACTTCCGGCTTCCCTGGTCCGGCTTCAGGCATGCCGAGGTGATCCTCGGCGGCGAGAGCTTCACGGCGCTGGCCGAAAGCCTGCAGGCGGCGCTCCGGCAGCCGGGCGGGGCCCCGAAGGAGCACCGGGCAGGCTACCTGCCTGCAGGCTTCCGCAATCATCGCAAGGAGGATGCCGGGGACATGACCAAGCGCTGTCGCCTCCTGTGCAAGCATTACCGGATGAAGCCGTCCCGCAACAATCGCGGCGTGGCCCATGAGAACGGCGCCATCTGCTGCCCGCACGGACATCTCAAGCGGGAGATCAATGATGCGCTGGCGCTGCGAGGATCGAGGGAGTTCGCCGATCTCGATGCATACCGCACTTTCATCGCCGGCATCGTCGGGCGCTGCAATGCCCGCCGGGCCGCCGGGATCAGCACCGAACGGAAGCTGCTGAACCGCCTGCCGAACATGCGCACCACCGATTACGAGGAGACCAGCGTGCGTGTCACCTCCTCGAGCGGCTTCATCCTCAAGAAGGTGTTCTGCACCGTGCCTTTGCTGCTGACCAGCCACCGGCTCGGCGTGCGCATCCATGATGATCGGCTGGAGCCCTGTCCCGGCACCGTCCATCAGCCGGCCCTGCCCCGGAAGCGGAAGGGCTCGTCGGCGAAGGCGGTGCATGTGGTCGATCATCGCCACGTCATCCACTCGCTGAAGACCAGGCCGATGGCGCTCATGAACCTGGTCTACCGGGACGAGCTCTTCCCGCGTGAAGCCTACCGGCGCTGTTTCGAGACGGCGCTGAAGAGAGAGGGCGAGCGCTCGGCCTGCAGGTTGACGGTGAAGCTGCCGGCACCGGCCCATGAGGAGAATTGCGAGGCGCTGCTGGCGGCGGAGATCGACGCCTGCCTGCAGGAAGGCCGGTTGCCGGAGATCGATCACCTGCGGGCCCGGTTTGCACCGGCGGCCGGTGTCATGCCCGCCGTCAGCGTCACCAGGGCGACGCTCTCGGGCCATGGCGATCTCCCGGGCATGGCAGGTGCGTCATGACCCGCCTCAATGATGGTGCCGGCCTGGAACTGATGCTCGCCGAGCTTCGCCTGCCGACCATGCGGGAGCTGTGGAAGGAGTTTGCCGCCAGGTCCGATACCGAGGGCTGGCCGGCCTCGCGCTTCCTGGCCGCCCTGGCCGAGCACGAAATTGCCGAGCGGGGACGGCGGCGGACCCAGCGCCATCTGGCCGAGGCCAGGCTCCTGCCGGGCAAGAGCCTGTCCGGCTTCGACTTCGGTGCGGTGCCGACGATCTCGAAGGCCCAGGTGATGGCGCTGGCCGCCGGCGATGCCTGGCTGGCCCGGGGTGCCTCATGCCTGATTTTCGGCCCGCCGGGCACCGGCAAGAGCCATCTGTCCAGTGCGATCGGGCTGGCGGGCCCGCCCCGGCTACAGGGTGCTGATGTGCCGGACCACCGATCTGGTGCAGCGGCTGCAGACGGCGCGGAAGGAGCTGGCACTGGAGGTGGCACTGGCGCGGCTGGACCGGTATCACCTGTTGATACTCGACGACTTTGCCTATGTCAGCAAGGATCAGGCCGAGACCAGCGTCCTCTTCGAGCTTGTCTCGGCCAGATACGAGCGGCGCTCGCTCCTGATCACCGCCAACCAGCCCTTCTCGGAATGGGGTCGGATCTTTCCGGACCAGACCATGGCGGTGGCAGCAGTCGATCGGCTGGTTCACCGGGCAGTCATTCTCGAGATGAATGTCGAGAGCTACCGGCGGCGGGAGGCAATGGAAGCCAGCCCGCGCAAGGCCGGCCGGCCGGCGAGCCGGGCCACGCGGAAGAACACGCAAACCGGCTGAACCGGAATATCCCGGGACATGCGGCCCGCGGCACCGGTGTGTCGCGGGCCGTCTTCGTCCAGAGGAGAGGATGTCACCGCCTCGCCTGCCTTGCAGCCACTTGATGCCGCCAGCCAGATACGGGTGGCGAGGGCCCGGAGGCCGCCTGCCCCGCTGGACAGGCAGAGACCTGTCGCGCAGTGCCCGGGGTTCGGAGGTGGCGAGGGCCCCGGTCGCCGGAGACATTGAAAGTTCTTCATGGCGGCAGTCGGGACCGGTCGAAAAAGCGCTTGCAATCGGTGGGAGATCCGGAAAATATCCGCATTGCCGCGACGTCTGAACTGTTATCCTGATTGACGTGCAGTTCTCATGCAGATTGACGCCCTATACCAAGCAGAAAACCCGCTTCCAGCGGTAACAGGGCATCTCTATCCCATGTGAAACGGGGCCAATCGGAAAGTTGCCATAGTCAAGGGGAAAATTGCGTCATGATCGATAGGGGGCTGGATCTATAGATCACAACTTGGCAGTTTGGTGATCGATGGCAAGCCGACTTATCGATCGTTCTGTCAGACCCACCGATATGCCTCCATGGCGAGGTCGAACCCGGCATTGGCGATGCCGGCGCATTGGTTGCCCGCTCGCTTGCGGAGTGGCCCTAGGGCAGGGCAGCAGGACTTCCCTAGCAAGCCGTATCCAGGCGATTATTCCTATGGCTGGAAGTCGGACCAGGAAATTCGGGGGTCTCCTTCCGACATCAACGGCCCGATTGCCGCTGATCCGACGCACGAGACGCAAGCAGCCCAACCCCTTTCGGAATGACGACTCGTGATTTCTTCACGCACGGGGCAGGCGGCATTTACCGGGCATCACATCTGCGCCTCCGTCTCGTTCGAGGGAGGCAGTGCCTATGCCGGGATTGCCTCGGCCTCGTCGGTCAGGGGGCAGGGCAGCCGGTCGACCATTTCGATCGGGCAGATCTGCAGGAACTTTCCCTGCTCCATCTCCCAGTTGTCAAGGATTCTCGTGGCGTGGACGCTGCCGGTCTCGCCGACATGGCGCTCGACGAGTCGCCGGCACTCCTCTTCCCAATGCGCCGACGAAATCGGCAGGGCAACCAGGGTTGCCATGTTGAGGAACTTGCCGGCAAGCTGCTGCGGGTCATGAAGATAGGCCATGCCGCCGGTCATGCCGGCGCCGAAATTGGCACCGACCGGTCCGAGAATGATCGCCACGCCGCCGGTCATGTATTCGCAGCCATTGGCCCCGCATCCCTCGACGACCGCCCTGGCGCCGGAATTGCGCACGCCGAACCGTTCGCCGGCCCGACCGGCCGCGAACAGGTAGCCGCCGGTAGCGCCGTAAAGCACGGTGTTGCCGATGATGGCGTTGTCCCTGGCCACCAGCCGTGAGGCCAGCGGCGGGCGGATGACCAGCGTACCGCCGGACAGCCCCTTGCCGACATAGTCATTGGCATCGCCGGCCACCTCGATCTTGAGGCCGGGAACGGCAAAGGCCCCCAGCGACTGCCCGGCCGAGCCGGACAGCTTCACGGTGAGATGATCGGATTGCAGATGGTTGTTCATTCCGAACCGGCCGACGATCCGCGACGATGTCCTCGCCCCGATGGTCCGGTCGGTATTGCGCACCGAATAGGAGAGTTGCATCTTCTCGCCGCTGGTGAAGAATGGCTGTGCATCAGCGTGGATTTCCTCGTCGAGGGCCGGTTGCACCTCGTTGCGCGGCTTGTCGAAACTCCGGTTCAACTCCTCGTTTTCCGAAACCCTGACCAGGAGCGGGTTGAGATCGAGATCGTCGAGATGGTCGGCACCCCGCGAGACCTGCGCCAGCAGATCCGTCCTGCCGACGATTTCCTGCAACGACCGGGCGCCGATCGATGACAGGATTTCTCGCACCTCCTGCGCGTAGAAGGTGATCAGGTTGACGACCTTGTCGGCGGTGCCGGTGAATTTCTGCCGCAACGCCTCATCCTGCGTGCACACGCCGACCGGACAGGTATTCGACTGGCACTGGCGAACCATGATGCATCCCATCGAGATCAGCGCCGCGGTTCCGATGCCGAATTCCTCGGCCCCCAGCAGGGCGGCGATCACGATGTCGCGGCCGGTGCGCAGCCCGCCATCGGTGCGCAGGGTCACCCGATTGCGCAATTTGTTCACGGTCAGGACCTGGTGGGTCTCGGCCAGCCCGATTTCCCATGGCAGGCCGGCATACTTGATGGAGGTCGCCGGCGAGGCCCCGGTACCTCCATTATGCCCGGAGACCAGGATGACATCCGCCTTGGCCTTGACCACTCCCGATGCAATGGTGCCGATCCCCGTTGCCGATACCAGCTTGACGCAGACCTTGGCCCGCGGGTTGATCTGCTTGAGGTCATAGATCAGCTGAGCCAAATCCTCGATCGAATAGATGTCGTGATGCGGCGGCGGCGAGATCAGGGTCACGCCCGGGGTCGAATGGCGCAGACGGGCAATCAGCTCGGTCACTTTCATTCCGGGCAACTGGCCGCCCTCGCCCGGCTTTGCGCCCTGGGCGATCTTGATTTCCAGCTCCTCGCACCTGTTGAGATACTCGGCGGTTACCCCGAACCTGCCACTGGCAACCTGCTTGATCTTTGCCGAGGGGTTGTCGCCATTGGCATCCGAGCGAAAATGCGCCGGGTCTTCACCCCCTTCTCCTGAATCCGACTTTGCACCGATCCGGTTCATGGCAATATTGAGCGTCCGATGGGCTTCCGGGCCGAGGGCGCCGAGCGACATGCCCGGGGTCACGAACCTCTTCCGGAGCGAGGTGATCGATTCGACATCCTCGAGCGGCGTCGGGCTCGAAGCGGTGCCGATTTCCAGGAGATCGCGCAGATGAATCGGCGGATTGGCCTGGATCTGTTCCGAATACCGCTTCCACAGCCCGTAGCTTGACCGGGCGCATGCCGTCTGCAGCGTATGCATGGCCCGCGCATGCCATGCATGGGTCTCGCCCGAGTGACGGGCCTTGTAGAAGCCACCGACCGGAAGCGTCGATTCTCCGGGCCCCCAGCTTCGCTTGTGAAGCGCAATCAGGTTGCTCTGCAGGCCGGAGATGCCGATGCCGGAGATCCGGCTCTGCATTCCCGGAAAATACTCGGCGACCACTGCCCTCGACAGGCCCACCGCCTCGAAATTCAGCCCGCCGCGATATGACGAGATGACCGAGATCCCCATCTTCGACATGATCTTCAGCAAGCCCTGGTCAATCGCCTCCCGGTACCTGGCAACGGCATCATCAAGGCTCATCGGCAGCAATTTCCTGGCCACCCGGTCGGCCAGCGAGTCCTGGGCCAGGTAGGGGTTGACCGTTGTCGCACCGCTCCCGACGAGCACCGCAAAGTAGTGCGGATCGATGCATTCGCCGGACCTGACATTGATCGAGGTGAATGTGCGCAGGCCCTGCCGGGTCAGCCAGCTATGGACGGCACTGGTTGCCAGGATCATCGGCACCGGCACCCGGTCCGGACCCTGGCCCATATCGGACAGCACCAGGTGCCGGTGACCGGACCGGACCGCATCTTCCGCCTCGCCGCGTATCCGCGTCAGCGTAGCGCGTAGCACATCGCTGTCATCCGAGGCGGCAAAACTGCAATCGACCTCGTGGACGGTATCGCCCATATGGGCAATCACCGCATCGAAGGCGCCATTGCTCAGGAAAGGCGTGTCATGCACGGCGGCGGCAAACTGCCCATCCTCATCGTCCAGGACATTCCTGAGATTGCCGAACCTGGTCTTCAGGCTCATCACCCGGTGTTCGCGCAGTGAATCGATGGGCGGGTTGGTGACCTGGCTGAAATTCTGCCGGAAGTAATGGCTCAGCGGCCGGTATCGCGACGACAGCACGGCCGGCGGCGTATCGTCGCCCATCGATGCCACCACCTCCTTGGCATCCTCGGCCATCGGGGTCAGTACCGTCTCCAGATCCTCGAGGGTCAGACCGGCCATCATCTGCCGCCGCCTGAGTTGCTCGCCGGCAAACAGCGCCTCCTCCTCCGGCTGGCCGATGACCGATTCAAGCTCCTCGATATTGGCGCTCCAGTCAGCGAAGGGCTGGCTTGACGCCAGCACATCCTTGATCTCGCGGTCATGCAGCAGCGTCTTTTCCTGCAAATCGACGGCAATCATCTGGCCGGGCCCGAGCGCGCCCTTTTCGATCACTTCGGACTCCCGGGCCGGTACCATCCCGGCCTCCGAGCCGGCGATCAGCAGCCCGTCGCCGGTCACCACGTAGCGCATCGGCCGCAGCCCGTTCCGGTCCATTCCGGCACACACCCACCGCCCGTCGGTCATCGCCAGTGCCGCCGGTCCATCCCAGGGCTCCATGATGGCGTTGCAGCAATTGTACATGTCACGCCAGGATTGCGGCAACTCCTCGGCCTTTTTCGACCAGGCCTCCGGAACAAGGATGGTCTTGGTCATCAGCGCATTACGGCCGGCCCTGACCATGATCTCGAACACGGCATCCAGCGCTGCCGAATCGGATGCTCCCTGGGCAACCACCGGCCTGGTGTCATCGGCATGTTCGCCGAAGCTCGACGATGTCATGCGGATTTCGTGGCTGGCCAGCCAGTTGAGATTTCCCTTCAGCGTGTTGATTTCGCCGTTATGGGCCAGCGTTCTGAAAGGCTGAGCCAGCCACCATTGCGGGAAGGTATTGGTCGAATACCGCTGATGGTAGATCGCATGGCTGGAGACGAACCGTTCATCCTTCAGGTCCGGATAGAACTCGGCAACCTGCTCGGCCAGCATCATCCCCTTGTAGATGATCGACCGGCAGGACAGCGAGCAGATGTAGAAACCGGATATCTGGGCCGCGATCACCTCCTTCTCGACCCGCCGCCGGATCAGGTAGAGATCCCGTTCGAACCCTGCCTCGGTCTTGCCCTTCTTGTCACGGATCAGGATCTGTTCGATTTCCGGGCGGGTTTCATCGGCCTTCTGGCCGAGCACCGCGGTGTTGACCGGAACATGGCGCCAGCCATAGATGCCATGCCCCATCCTGAGGATCTCGGATTCGACGATTCCCCGGCAGGTCTCGACGGCCAGGAAATCCGATCTCGGCAGGAACACCATGCCGACGGCAATCCGTTGCGTCCTGTCCGGTTCGTGCCCGGTTCGCCGGATCTGCGCCCGGAAGAATTCATCCGGAATTTCAGTGAGCAGGCCGGCGCCGTCGCCGGTCTTGCCGTCGGCATCAACCGCCCCGCGATGCCAGACGGCCTTCAGCGCATCGATTCCACTCTGCACGACCTTGCGCGATTTCACGGCATCGATTGCCGCCACCAGGCCCACCCCGCACGAGGCGTGCTCGTCTTCCTCGCGGTACAGTCCGAATTCGGCCAGGTACCGTCGCTTTGCAACCTGTTCCTGTTCCCAATTGGTCATCGGCATCCCTCCCGGCTCACGCCGCCGCCTTCATGGTCGACCTGGCCTGCTCCAGTATGGAATCGGCCGCTTCGCACCCGTCCCGGATTGCCCATACCACCAGACTGGCCCCCCGCACGATATCGCCGGCCGCGTAGACGCCTGGCAACGAGGTACGGCCGGAGCCGAATTCGGCCTTCACCGTGCCCCATCCGGTCACTTCGAGATCCCCGTCCTTCCAGAGTTGCGGCAAGTCTTCCGGCTCGAAACCGAGAGCCTTGATGACAAGATCGGCATCCTCCCGGTAATCCATCCCCTTGCGTTCTTCCGGCGAGCGACGTCCGGTTGCATCCGGCAGGCCAAGTCGCATTCGGGCAACCCGGACCGATGATACCGATTCATCACCCATGAAGGCGCGCGGGCTGGTCAGCCAGATGAATTCGACGCCTTCCTCCTCGGCATTCTCCACCTCGCGCCGGGATCCCGGCATGTTGTTCCGGTCCCGCCGGTAGAAGCATCGGACCGACCGCGCACCCTGGCGGACCGCGGTCCTGACACAATCCATTGCCGTATCGCCACCGCCGACAACCACCACCCGCCGACCGGCGGCATTCAGCAGGCCGCGGTCGAAATCGGCGACCTCATCGCCGAAGCTCTTGCGGTTCGAGGCCATCAGATAGTCGAGGGCCTGGACAATGCCATCCGTTCCCACGCCCGGAGCATCCAGTTCACGGGGTTTGTAGACACCGGTCGCGATCAGCACCGCGTCATGCCTCGCCTTGAGATCGGCGAAGCTCATCCCGGTTCCGATGTCACAGTTCAGGACCAGTTCGACCCCACCCTCCTGGAGTTGCCGGACCCGCTGCATGACCACCTGCTTCTCCAGCTTGAAGCCGGGAATGCCATAGGTCAGCAAGCCGCCGGCCCGGTCGTGCCGGTCGTAGAGCGTGACCTGGATACCGGCCCGGCGCAGCCGGTCCGCCGCCGCCATCCCGGCCGGGCCGGCGCCGATGATGCCGGTCGAGAATCGGTATTCCCTTTCCGGCCGGATTGGCGGGACCCAGCCTTCCTGCCACGCCAGGTCGGTGAGGTATTTCTCGACCGAACCAATGGTCACCGTGCCATGGCCGGATTGCTCGATGACGCAATTGCCCTCGCACAGCCGATCCTGCGGGCAAATTCGCCCGCAAATCTCGGGAAAGCTGTTGGTGGCCTGGCTGAGTTCGTAAGCCTCCCGCAAACGCCCCTCGGCGGTCATCCGCAACCAGTCCGGAATGTTGTTGTGCAGGGGACAATGCGTTTGGCAGTAGGGAACACCGCATTGCGAGCAGCGGCTTGCCTGTTCGGCGGCTTTTTCCGGCGCGTACTGGTCGTAGATTTCCTGGAAATCCTCGGCCCGGATTCCGACCGTCCGCTTGAACGGCATCTCCTTGCCAATCCTGACGAAAGAAAGCATCCTTTGACCGGACATTGCCCTGCGCACTCCTGAAATGATCGGGGACAGCCGTGATACGGGGTTTGAGCAGAGAATAAAAGTCATACGTTATGACTTATTTGGGTGCTGTTGATGGATAATTGTGGAATGATGGCCGGTTGTTCATGAATTTAATTCATAGTGTATTACCTTTTTCGCGATCCGACCGTGGCTGCGGCACCTGGCGGTCCGGGCGCGCATGACCACCCTGCACCTGCTGATCGTTGCCATCGTCCAGGGAATCACGGAATTCCTGCCGGTCTCCTCGTCCGGCCACCTGGCCCTCATCCCGCACCTGGCCGGCATCGAGGATCAGGGCCAGACAGTCGATGTTGCCGCTCATCTGGGATCGCTGTTGGCGGTGCTGGTCTATTTCCGGCGCGACGTCCTGCTGTTGCTGACCGGCTGTCGTGACCTGGCCTCGGGCAAGCTGCAATCCGGTTCGGCCCGGCTGGTTCTCTGCCTGGCGGTGGCCACGGTTCCTGTCCTTTCCGGCGGCGCGGCGGTGCTGTCATTCGGCCTTGTCGAGACATTGCGCGACCCGGCGGTCATCGGCTGGGCCACCATCCTGTTCGGCATTGTTCTCTACTGGGCAGACCGAATCGGGCCGATCGAACGTGGCATGTCCGACTGGCGGTTGCGCCATGCGTTGATCATCGGCCTCTGGCAGGTTGCCTCGCTGGTCCCGGGCGCCTCCCGCTCGGGCGTGGCCATTACCGGCGCCCGGATGTGCGGGTTCGGTCGCCGCGAAAGCGTCAGGATCGCCATGCTGATGGCAATACCGACCATCATCGGGGCGGCGGTGCTGTCCGGCGCCTCCGCATGGTCCGGCCAGGGTGCCGCCATGTTTCCCGAACTGGCCCTGGTGGTGATCCTGTCTTTTCTGTCGGCACTGGTTGCCCTGCATTTCATGATACGGCTGCTGGACCGGTTCCGCTTCACGCCGTTTGTCATCTACCGGGTCCTCGTCGGGTGCGGGCTGCTGCTGCTTGCTTGACTTGCACGCCTGCATGCTGAATTCTGGCCATGATGCCGGCCCCTCGAGTGGGCCCGCCCGGCATCGCACGAACCAGGCAGATCGGATGGCGAAGATGCATGTTCGCTCGGGACTTCCAGGCCGGGAGGCGTTCACGGCCAGGCAGGCGGCAATTCTGCTGTTCGGCATTGCCCTGCTGGCAGCCCCGCATGCTCCGGCGCTCGAGCCTGGAGAGTTCGGCGCAGTTTCGCCAACCCTCAACGAGTGTTTCCAGCACGACACATTGCCGCCCGGATGCCAGTTCGAGGAGTCGGAGGTCGAATTGCCGTCGTGGAAAAGCCCGATCAGGCTGTCCGGCGAAGCCAGGATGGGTTTCGACCATGATGGCGACAGGGTCGTGCCGGTGCACGATGTCGAGATCCAGTTCCAGGCAGGTTTCGAACTCGGCCAGTAACCGGACCGTCGCCAAGACCGGGAAGATCCGGCACGCCCTGGACATCGGCCGGACCGAAAAAGGGGTGGCGGAGGCCGGACGGCCAGGATTTGACCGCCCGTCATGTGACGAAACAGGGATGGCCTGATGTCCATGCTCGAGCTGTACGTACCGCGAACCGTCTGCACTTCCTGCCTGCCAAGCCGGCAGGATTGGCACGCTCCTCGGGCTGAAGGCGCCGCAGGCGATTGATGACATCGGCCTCGCCGACCGGGTCGGGCGTGGAATCCGCTGACTCCCGGACCAACCTGGTCGGGCGCATGCATGTTGTTGGCCCACCACCGTGTCAGCTTGCGGAAGAAACGCGACATGCCTGTTGGTCATGTCCACCAGGAAATCGGCAAGTTCGATGGCGTCCTGGACCGGCATTGAGGAATTAGCCAGTGGCGCATGAAACGCCTCGAGCTGACTTGCATCCGGGTTCGGCCCCTGCGGATTCCGAGGGTCGTGGCCAAGTAGCAGCCGACTGATTGCCTGCACCTGTCCACTTCCACCGCCATGCCGCCGCCGAAGAATATCCTGACCTTGCCGGTCCCGGCCGGGTGCAGCGCCAGATACCAGAAATATCCCGGGGTCAGCGTGATCATCAGGCTCGGATAGATGGACAGCAGATAGGTGGTCAGCCGCCGCTCGCCCTGCATCCTCTCATTGTCCGGATGGGCGATCGACAGGGTGAATTCCGGCTCCTTCTGCAGCGTGTGGTAGTTGAAGGCCGGCCTGCCCTGCGGGCATTCGACGTCATCGACCCGCGACAGGGCACCGATGGTCCGGGCATGGCAGACCGGCAGATGGTAGCTCTCCATGAAGTTCTCGGCCAGCACCTTCCAGTTGGTGTTCCACTGCATGATTTCGAAGAAGCCCTGGACGTAGTCCTGCATGCCGTAATCGCCGATCATGGCCTCGAGCGCCGCCAGCTGCCCGGCCACCGGCGGCGCATGGGGATTCAGGGTGACCATCACCCAGCCGAGCCAGATCTCGCAGCGGAATTCCGGCAGCCGGCATGACTTGCGGTCGAACGCGTCGTTGCGTCCCATGCCGGCCGCCCCGCGCAGCCGGCCGTCGAGGCCGTAGGTCCAGCCGTGATAGGGGCAGGACAGCGTCCGCGAGTTGCCCCTGCCCTCGACGATCCTCGACATCCGGTGACGGCAGACATTGGACAGGGCGCGGATCTCCCCGTCATGGCCCCGCACCACCACCACCGGCTCCCTGGCCAGGTCGAAGGCCAGCCAGTCGCCGGGTCTCGGAAAGCCGTCCGCCCGTCCGGCGCAGAACCAGTCCGCCGCGAAGACGCGGTCCAGCTCCAGCTCGAGAAACTCCGGCGAGCGGTACACGCTCCTCGGCATGGCGCGGGCGCGCTCGAAGGGCAGCCCGGCATTCTCGGCAAGTTCCCTTGCCGGGCCTCGCTGCGCTGCAACCGCATCCATCGCATCACCCCTGCCATCTCTCCAGGCACCGCATGGCAAACGGCGACGACCGCAGCCGGCATGGCGCGCAGGCCGGACAAACCCCCGAATCGAAACCGGAAACGACCGAAAGTCAGGACATGGCCGAACAACAGGAATTTCCGATCCTGCGGGTGTAGCCCAATTTGTTGTCAGGCAACGATGGCCTGCCTCGCGTGCCAGTCGAGGAAGTCGGGCAGCCTGAGGTTCATGACGCAGCTCTTGAGCGCCAGCATTGCATTGGCGCCTGTCCCCGACCAGCGGGTGCCGGGACGCTTCAGCCGGAGCCCGTACCGCTTGCAGCCACTTTCCACGACCCCCGATCCAATCTGCATGCCCTGGTCGCGGTGTTGGTTGTAGCGCATCCGTTCGATGTTGTTCCGATAGTAGCGGCAGCACGCCTCCACTTGTTTGTACCTGCCGCTGAAGGACTCGAGTTCCCGGATCACCTTGGCGGCCCGGCCCGCCTCAAGGTCCGCCTTGATCCCTTCGAACCGCCGGTCCCGCTCCGCCTTGTCCGGAAAAATCGCCTTCACCGCATCGCTGGCGTATTCGAGGGCATGGAACATATCGAGCACGAAGGTGACCTTCCCGCCCCCGAACAACTCCTCGCAGGTGTTCCGTATCCATTCTGCGCCGTCCGAGATGACGACGAGTTCTTCGACGCCGTGCAAGCCGCGGCGCAGCGCCTCGCGGTCAAGGCGCATGGCGAAATCGGAGGGATCCCGGCTTCCCGGCGGCGTCGCCGCACTGTCGATGAGACAACTGGACGTCTCGCTGCCCTTGTCCTTCAGTGCCGCGCCGGTCTCCGGGTCCCGCCCCTCGGCAGTGTAGATGACCGCCAGCTTGGCTTCCCGGGTCTTCGCGCTTCCGTCCTCCTGCTTGCCGGCAATGCCTTCGACGTCTTCCTTTCGCATCGGTACCCCGGTCCCGTCGATGGCAAGATACATCCGTGATTCCAGGGGGCTGTCTTCCACGACCTCCTCCTGTTCGAACCGGAGAACCTCCTCGCCAAGCGCCAGGGACCAGCGCTGCAGCGAGCTCGAGGATGCGTTCACCCCGGCAAGGTTCGCGATGTGGCGGCTCGCCGCATCGAAGCTCATCATCGGCGTCGTCTCGGCCATGACGCTCAACATCCCCGGCGTGAGCGTGTCACCTTCCAGGCCCAGCGCACGGTCAAGCGGAAAGAAGCCATTGCCGCACGATCGGCAATAATAATAGCTGCGCTCGACCTCGACCCGGCCAAGCCGGGTGAGCCAGGCTTTTTTCTTCCTCGCCTGGTGCCGGCACATAAGCTTGCCACAGCTCGCGCATTCCGGCGGTGGCAGAGCCTCGTCAAGCTGTTCGAACAGCATCTTCAGCGCCGTCGCGCCGCCGCCGAGAGAACTGTCGCGGAGCACCCGCTCCACGCTGTCCAGGTCCGGAGCACCCGACGCGAGGTCCGCCGCCAGCTTCGGAAGTTGCAGGCCGAACTCCGCCAACACAGCCCCGAGCAATGCCGGAAGCGGCCCACCGACCGGTCCGAAGCCCGCCAGAGGCAACTCGCCCTCCGTGATGTCGCAGCTCCGCACCTCGCCGCCTTCCAGCCAGTAACGGGTGTATCCGCCCTCGTGCGCGCGCAGCACCGCCGCGCCTTCCTCCCCCAGGCCTTCCAGATACGCCACCGTGTCTGGATGTCCGTGCCCGCGATTCCCTTTGACCTTCGCCATCATCCGCGCTCCCTGCCTCGTTGCCTCTGCAAGCGCGCCACCCGCCGGTTCCCCCGGCCGTATTCGGACGCGCAGCAAAGCCAGCGTAGCAAATGCGAATCGCAATCATCAACCAAATTGGGCTACACCCCGATCCTGCAACAGGCTTGCCAAGCACACGAACAGGAACTAGAGTGGTCGGCGGTTTTTCACCTGTGCCGTCAGTCGTTGGGAGGAGGTCGGACGCACGTGAGTTGGATCAGTATTGATTGGGCGCCTGGGCCGGGCAAATGCGTTCTGTCAACCTTGATGGTTCGTGTTTGGGCGCGGTCCTGAATGCCCGTAGCGATCAAGATCGTGTGCACCAGATTGCCTGCCGGGCCCTGTGCAGGTGATCGATGCCGACAAGTTCAGAAACATATTGGCGAATTCCTCCGGCCTGCGCGGAATGCTGTGCGGGCCTTGGTATCGCGCAGGGGTGGGCCCTGGAGCATCGCTCCCGGGTGGCGACCCGTAGAGAGTTCATTTGTGCCTTAGGCCTATAGAAACGAGGGGTGAAGATGTTTGAATTGTCCGAGGAACAGGAAGAGAGAGCCAGGAGGTTGCATGAAGATTGCCTTATCATCGATGCAACCGCGCTTTTTCATGTGGCGTCGAGTGAACGATGGTTCAACCAGGCGCGAAACGGAGGCGTGGATGTGGTCTGGACCACGATTGGCGGAAATTCCGGGATATCGGAGACAATTCGTGCCGTGGCAAACGTGCTGCGCTTCATTGAATCCCACAGCGACGTGGCAGTTCAGGTCAGGTCCGCAGCCGAGATTCGACAGGCGAAGAGTGAAGGCAAGCTCGGAATACTGTTTGCAACCCAGGACGCCGCGTGCCTCGACGGTGACTACGCCTATTTGACCGCATTGAATCAGCTGGGCTACCGGGTGATGGGTCTGACCTACTCCGAAAGCAACATGCTGGGAGACGGATGTGGTGAGCGAACCCGTGAGATAAGAGGGTTGAGCTATTTTGGCCTGGATGTCGTTCGCGAGATGAACCGGCTTGGCATACTTGTAGACCTTGCCCATTGTGGCGACGCAACCACGATGGACGCGATAGATGTGTCGACTCGGACCTGCCTGTTCACACATGCCAATGCAAGAGCCATCAGCGACAGTTCCCGAAACAAGACTGACGAGCAGATTACCGCCATGGCGGAGACCGGAGGAGTCATGGGAATCACCGGTCTGCCGAGGATGGTGAACAATGACCTTTATGCTGCATCGATCGAGGGGGTGCTCGACCACATCGACCATGTCGTGAATCTGGTTGGAATAGACCATGTCGGATTTGGGGGCGACTACACGGATTCCATCGCCCGCGTAGAACTCGGTGAAATGATGCCGGGCCATGGAACGGCTTCAACGGCATCAATGCAAAGAACGCCGCCCACCGCCGGAGCGGGATGGGCCTACTGGCGCGTGAAGCGCCCCGACATGCTGGGCACGATAGAGGAGCGTGACACAGTGCCCTATGCAAAAGGACTTGAAGACCTGTCCAAGCTTCCGAACCTGACCCGCGGGTTGGTTTATCGAGGATACGATGACGAAAGCATCAGCAAGATTCTCGGAGGGAACTGGATGCGGGTACTCGAGGAAAACGAAAACAGGGAGTGAAAGATGAACATCGAAAGAACCAGTGTTGTGCTTGGCGCGAGCAGGAAACTGCTCCTTGCCGTGGTGGCGACCGCAAGCGTTGGACTGTCCGGGTCTGCGGTGGTTGCACAGGAAACCGGAGGAACCTTTATCAAGGTCATTGAAAACGAGCCTGCGACCCTTGACTATCTGTTTGGCAAGGATTTCGGCGCCCTTACCACGATGACCAACCTGTACAACCCGTTGATCCGCCTGGATTACGACTTCGACGTGCACCCCGAATTGGCGGAAAGCTGGGACATTTCGGAAGACGGACGGACCTATACCTTCCAGTTGCGGGATGACGTCGCGTGGCATGACGGTACACCCTTCACGGCACATGATGTGGAATTCACCTTTCGTGAATTGACATGCGCAATGCACAACCGCGCCAAGACATGGTGCCCGAGAGTTGAATCCTTCGCGACGGATGGCGATCACATCTTCATCATCAACATGATGGAACCGTTCGCTCCGTTGCTGACCATCATCGCCGATTACAACTCGGGCACCCTGATCCGGCCAAGTCATGTCTGGGAAGGCAGGGTGGACCAGGACAATCCGCAGCTTGTTGAGCCAACCGTCGGAACGGGGCCGTTCAAGTTTGGCAAGTGGGTTCGAGGAAGTCACATCGAGCTCGTTCGCAATGACGACTATTTCAAGCCGGGGCTGCCATATCTCGATCGAGTGGTGATTCAGTTCCTGCCGGATGAGGCGGGCCGACTTGCCGCTCTCGAGAACGGCGACATCGACATGCTCCATTCGTACATTCTTCCGTATGAACGCGTAAAGCAGTTCCGCGAGGACCCCCGGTACCAGATCGTCGAGCACGGCAACGAGGCAACGGGCACCAACGAGAACCTGCTCATGAACCACGACAACGAGTATCTGCAGCACAAGTCGGTTCGACAGGCCATCGCCCACGCCTTGAACAAGGATGAAATTGCGGAGGCAGCCATGTTTGGTGCCAGCAAGGCGGCAAACGCCCACATTCACAGTGGTGTCAAGTGGGTGCACTTTCCCGAGTATGACTATCCGCAGGATGTGGCCAAGGCCAATGCCATGCTGGACGAAGCCGGGTTCCCGCGCGGAGATGACGGAACGCGCTTTTCGCTGGACCTCTACTGGGCCTTTGGCCGTGCGTTTGAAGGCCGCGCTGCAGAGGTCATCAGAAGTCAGTTGCGTGAAGTGGGGATAGACGTCGAGATACAGTCGTTTGATCGACCGTCCTTCATCGAGAAGGTCTTCACCAAGCGCGAGTTCGGCATGGCGCACCAGCTGTTCACGACATCGCCTGATCCCACGCTTTCCGTCGTGCACCGTTACAAGTCCAGCAACATCGGCATGGCATTTGCGAATGCGGCAGGTTGGGCCAATGCGGATTACGACCGGTTGACGGATGAAGAGGTTTCAATCACCGACGTTGCGGAAAGGGCCGCTGTCTGGAAGGAAATCCAGCGAATACTGATGGACGAGCTACCTGCCTACCCACTGTTCGGCATGCCCAACATGCAGCTGGTAAGGTCCGGATTCGAGGACGTGATATATGGTCCGATCGGCTACAACGGCATACTCGACCGGGCTTACGCGACGCAGTAGCATCCTCGTCGGAATTGGGGAATGAGCCTGAGGCGTTACATCCTGGGGCGGCTGTTGCAGGCCGTCCCGCTTATCTTCGTGGTAACCACGGTCAATTTCCTTCTCATTCACTCCGCCCCGGGAGATCCAATTCACCTTCTCATCGGGGAGGGCTCGGCGAGCGAGGAACTGATCGAGCGCACGCGTGCCGAGTTCGGTTTGGACAGGCCACTCCACGTCCAGTATGTCAGCTATATCGGGAATATCCTGCAGCTCAATTTCGGGTATTCGCTCCGGTACCGCGAGGACGTCTTTGACCTGATAATGGGGCGACTGCCCGCGAGCCTGCTGCTCATGGGCACGGCGTTCCTGGTCAGTAGCGCTGCCGGCATACTGCTGGGCCTGTATGCAGGAACCCGAAAGGATTCCATTGCCGACAGAATTGCGGTCGTCCTTGCAATACTCGGGTATTCAATGCCCGTATTCTTTCTCGGACTCATCCTGCTGACCGTCTTTTCCCTGAAACTCGGGTGGTTTCCGACCCAGGGCATGTTCAACATACGCAACCCCCAGGAGGGGTGGGGGCTGGTCAAGGATGTCGCACATCATCTGGTGTTGCCTGTTCTGACCTATAGTGCGTTCCAGTTGGCACTGATCTTTCGGGTTACGCGGGTCAAGATGCATCAGGTCATGAGGGAGGATTTCATTGTCACCGCTCGGGCGAAGGGCGTTCACGAGAACCGGGTGGTACTACGGCATGCCGTTCCGAACACGTTGCTTCCCATAGTCACTGTCCTCGGCCTGAATCTGGAATGGCTGCTTGCAGGATCGGTGCTGACCGAGACGGTTTTTGCATGGCCGGGTCTCGGCCGACTTATGTTCGATGCCGTATCGGCTCGGGATTTTCCCCTCTTGATGGGGCTGTTCGTCGTCATTTCGTCTTTCGTGATCATCGTCAACCTGCTCACCGACATTGTCTACCGGTTGATAGATCCGAGGGTCAGCTTCAGCTAGCCGGATGCGTGGAACTTCAGAATATCCCCTTTCGGCGGCGTCCCGACCGCTCCGGTGGAGCCGGCAGTGGCAGCGTGAATAGAACAATGCGGGCCGACCCATAATGAACAGTCACTGGCACCTGTATTTTCGCAACTGGGTTTCCGTGCTCGGTCTTGTGATACTCGTTCTCCTCACGCTTGTTGCGGTGTTCGGGCCGGTGTTTGCACCTTATGATCCGGAAGCACTCGGAATCGGGACGCGCGCCAATCCGCCGGGGAAAACCCACTGGCTGGGCACGGATGAATTGGGCAGGGACGTCTTCAGCCGCGCGGTGTCAGGGGTGCGGGTGTCGCTGCTGGTGGGCATCATCGCAGCAGCAGCATCGACTGTTGTCGGGATAGTGATCGGAAGTCTTGCCGGTTACTTCGGAGGCTTCATTGATCATGCCTTGATGCGGGTAACCGAGGTGTTCCAGGTAATTCCCCAGTTCTTTCTGGCGGTTGTTCTGGTTGCCGTGTTCAGCGCCAGCGTTTTCAACATCATAGTGGCGATTTCCGTTCTGACCTGGCCCGTGATCGCGCGACTCACCCGGTCCGAGTTCCTGACCCTCAAATCCCGCCAGTACGTGGATGCCGCGCGGTTGAGTGGTGCGAACCACCGGACCCTGATATTCATTGAAATCCTGCCTAACGCCATGGGGCCCGTGATCGTAAGCGGGACGCTGCTCGTTGGACGGGCGATGCTTACGGAGGCCGGTCTCAGCTTCCTTGGCCTGGGCGACCCGAGCAGGGTGAGTTTGGGTGTAATGCTCTATCAGTCCAGACCCTTCATTCAGTTTGCGTGGTGGGCGGCGCTGTTTCCCGGATTGCTGATCTTTCTGGCGGTGCTGAGCACGAATCTGGTGGGTGATGGACTGAATGACGTGATAAATCCTCAGGTTGTTGAGGACCGGTGATGTCGAAACCGGGAAAACCGTAAGGCACGGGGAGGAAAGCCGTTGACGCATGAAGAAAGACTGGCCAGGCATGTTGCAGACCTGAACTGGGACGACGTCCCCGAGTCCGCCCGCAACGCGGTTTCAACCTTGCTCATTGACACGATGGGGGTGATACTTGCCGGTCTGAAGAGTGACGAATGCCGGAACCTGCTGGCGAAGCATGTCGAGTGGGGCGGTGCGGAAGAAAGTTCCGTGGCCGGGAGTGAACGGCGAATTCCTGCCCCCTCGGCGGCTTTTCTTGGAGGTGTTCTTGCCCATTGGTGGGAGTGGGACGACACACATGACGATTCGGCGGTGCATGCGAGCGCCGTGATTTTTCCTGCATTGCTCGCCGTGGCTGAATCGACAGGCATGGATGAAGGCGCCCGGGCGGGTCGCGAATTCGTGGCCGCGGCGACAGCGGCGTTCGATGTGGCTTGCCAGATTGGCGCAACGCTCAATCCGCACTATTACCACAGCGGCGTCATGGCGACGGGCGTTCCGGGACAGATTGGCGGGGCCGCGGGTGCGGCCAGGCTTCTCGGAATGGACGAGGACGGAATCATGTCGGCCATGGGGATCGCGGCCGAGCAAGCCGGCCTTAGTCGGCAGCCACTGGCGGACCGAGTGAACGGAAAGAACGTGCTGTGCGGCATTGCGGCAGGTCAGGCGGTTCAAAGCGCGCATATGGCACTGGCCGGCATCAAGGGTTCGGCAAACTTTCTCACCGGCGTTTACGGCCTGAACGCTCTCTTTGCCGATGGTGGCGCGAACCTCGAAGAGGGCCTGGCAGGGATTGGTACACGCTTCAGCGTGGCCGAGACAAGCATCAAGCCTTATCCGAGTTGCAGATCGACCCACCCCGGGCTCGACCTGGTTTTCGACATGATTGCCGAAGACCCGGATCTGCCGAAGCGGGTTGAAACCGTTGAGGTCAGGTCGTCGCAGATCGTCCACGATCTCTGCGGCCGGCCGTTTGCACCCGGAGACGATCCCCGTGTGGCAGCCCAGTTCAGCATTCCTTATACGCTGTCAGTTGCACTGACACGCGGACGGATCGCCCTTTCGGATTTTGATCCCGCCATCGTTACGAGTGACGCAACCGTTCTCGAGAAGACACGGCGCATTGTTGTCAATCCGTTCACGGAAGACATGCCCGGAGCAACATGGTGGTGGCCCCACAAGGTATCAATGCGCCTTGACGATGGTTCCGTCCGGGAGAAGGAGGTGACAGCGCTGCGGGGATCCCGCGCGCGGCCCTTCATGCCCGACGAGCAGGCGGCCAAGCTTCACGAAGCCGGCAAGCATGCACTTGGACCGGAACAACTTCAGCAACTGGCGAGCGATTCGAGACTGGTTGGCGATCAGGGCATCGCTCCCGTGATGCAGCATCTGCGAACGGCTGCATGACTGACCAGATTAATCCAGTGAAAGGAATGAGGGAGAAAATGGAAAATTCAGGAGAATTACGTGCTTTCAGCAGCCTGCCACTCACCAGCGAAGGGCAGGCGAAACCGCGGGATTGCGGCATAAGCGAGATTTGCGACTGGGGGATACCGTTTGGACAGCTGAGGGATTACCTGGATCATACTGGCGAGTATGTCGATGTCGCCAAGATTGTCCTGGGTTTTGCCGGGCTCTATTCGCTTGACCGGCTCAAGCAGAAGATCGCGATCTACCATGAGGCGAACGTGAAAGTGCAACCGGGAGGGATCTATTTCGAGTACGCTGCCAGCCTGAACAAGGTCGGCGAATACCTGGAACACTGCAAGGAGGCAGGCTTTGACTATGTCGAAGTCTCGGACAGCCGCAGCGACTGGACCAGGGAGGAGAAGAACAGTCACATACAGAGCGTCATCGATGCCGGGTTGGCGGTTATTCCGGAATCGGGAGGTGGTTCGCAACACTCGATCCAGGACATTGTCGACGACGTCAAGGCGTCGTTGGACATGGGGGCCTGGAAGGTAACCGTCGACACTGCCGAAATACGGGAGCCCGGCGGCGAAATTCGCCATGATCTGTTCGATGCACTTCTTGCCGAAGTCGAAATGAAGGACATGATATTCGAGTTGTGGGCCATTCCGGTCTGGGGAGGCCTCACGCACCAGATTCGCGACACTGAAATCTGGCTGATCAAGGAATTCGGGCCGGACGTCAACATTGCCAACCTGATGTTCGAGTGGGTGTTCTCGCTGGAGGCGCTACGGCGTGGAATGGGGATCAACATCAACTCGAAAACGGGCGGGATGGACTATCAGTAGGATGTCCCCGGACGCTCCGATCATCCAGTGCAGGACAGGCACATGACGAGTTGCCACCTGTCGGCTGCGGTTGTGGATTCGAGACTGGATCAATCGAATCCGCATCCGTCTGCCGGCGGCCTGCCGAGGTCCGATCGACGTGGATGAACTGATCCGTGTAGACGGGCTGAGCACGCACTACTTCACCAGGGAGGGTGTGGTGCGTGCCGTGGACAACGTATCGCTCAAGATCAGACGCGGGGAGGCGGTTGCCCTGGTCGGCGAATCCGGATCAGGCAAGAGCACGGCCGCCTTCTCGATAATGCGTCTGATTTCGAGGCCCGGGCGTATCGTTGGTGGAACGGTCATGCTTGACGGGCAAGACCTTCTTGCACTGGGTGATTCCGAGATTTCCCGGATTCGCGGTGGCAAATTGAGCATGGTGTTTCAGGAGCCGACGACATTTCTGAATCCATTGATTCGGGTCGGTGAGCAGATCGCGGAAGCCGTGCGCATTCACCACGGGATCCGGCGCTCCGAAGCCCGTGATCTGGCAATCGAGACGCTGCGCCAGGTTCAGTTGCCTAATCCAGAGACCATTGCCGACTATTTTCCGCATCAATTGAGCGGTGGCATGAAACAACGTATCCTGATTGCGATTGCGATTGCCTGTCGGCCAAGCCTGCTGATTGCCGATGAACCAACCACGGCGCTGGACGTAACGGTTCAGGCACAGATCATGCATCTCCTGTGCAGTTTGTGCAGGGATCTGGGCACGGCACTCTTGCTCATTACACACAATCTGGGCCTGGTGGCCGAGTACTGCGAACGCGTATATGTGATGTATGCAGGTCAGATTGTTGAAGAAGCCGGCATATTTGATCTTTTTTCCTCTCCGCAGCACCCATACTCGGAGGCGCTGCTGGACTGTGCGCTGATGTTCGACCGACGCGTCGATGATTTCAAGACAATTGACGGCAGGCCGCCCAGTCGGGTGAATATCCCGCCTGGATGCCGTTTCCACCCGCGCTGCACAAAAGTCATGTCCGACTGTTCGGTTGTTTCTCCACCCGTCGTGGATCTGGAGAACGCCGGACAGGTGCGGTGCCTGCTGCATTGTTGAGGCGGCATGACGGCACCTCTGCTGGAAGTGGTCGACCTGAAGGTGCATTTTCCCGTTGGGGACGGCTGGATCCTGCGGGACCGCCGCGTCGTCAAGGCAGTGGACGGCGCCAGCCTGACCCTGAACAGTGGCGAAGTTCTGGCGGTGGTCGGGGAAAGCGGTTGCGGAAAGACGACCCTGGGCCGTGCGATCGTTGGACTCGTCGAATTCACGTCGGGGAAGATCAGGTTCAGGGGGAAGGAAATAGACAGGCTTCCAACCGAGGATCGTGCTGTCTTCCGCCGCCAGGTACAGATGATCTTTCAGGATCCGTTCGATTCGATGAACCCGCGCAAGTCGGCGTTCCAGATGATCGCGCAACCATTGATGCTGAACGGGATCGTTTCAAAACCGGAACTTTTGGACGAGGTGCTCCGCCTGTTTGACCGGGTCGGGCTGGCACCTGGAACCGCATATCTGAACAGGTCACGGCATGAACTCAGCGGAGGGGAACGCCAGCGTCTCTCCATTGCCCGGTCCATCTCGATGCATCCATCGGTCATTGTCGCCGATGAGCCGGTATCCGCGCTTGACATCTCGATCCAGGGCCAGATCCTGAGCCTGATGCGGCAATTGCAGCAGGACTCGGGAATATCCTATCTGTTCATTTCGCATGATCTTGCCGTTGTCCGGTCGCTCGCAGACAGGGTCATGATCGTGTATCTCGGGCAGGTTGCCGAAGAGGGGTCTGCAGATCAGATCTTCAATTCCCCCGGGCATCCGTACACCATGGCATTGCTCGCCGCCCACCCGATCCCGGACCCGGCCGCCAGCCGGTCCCGCAAGCGTCTTGTTCTTTCCGGAGATGTGCCTTCTCCCATCAATCCGCCGGTTGGCTGTCGCTTTCACACGCGCTGCCCCTTCGCCGAGTCGATTTGCGCGGAAGTTCCGCCTCCATTCAAGGGTCTTGGAGCCGGACACCGTGCCGCTTGCCATTTCGCAGGCCAGCTGGACGGCAGGATGATGGCGGCAATGGGTAACAATTCCCAGGCATCGTAGCCGGATCGGCATCGCGGACCATCCGCTCACTCACGGCTGATTCCCCGGGTTGTGCCCGGCCCGGCAAGCGTTGCCACTCGTTTCAACAATACGTCGGTGGAGAGGGGAGCTATTGTCAAAAGTGGTGTTCGGGGGATTTGAAAGCAGGCGGCATGTCCGGTTGATCGAATTCATGACAAACCCCAACCGGGGAGTACACCGCCATGACAACCAGTGTATGCGAACCCGAAGGCCGCGCAAGGCCCCGTGATCCGCCGGCGGAGTTGGTCGGCGCCGGTGCCCGGCAGATCCTTCACCTGGCCGTGGAGGCCGAATTGCAGGATGTTCTTGCCGGGCTCGAGGACCGCCGTCTCGAGGATGGCCGGGCCGGTGTCGTGCAGGGCGGATACCTGCCCGAGCGGGCGATCCGGACCGGGATCGGGCCGGCCCAACCGCATGCCGAAGATCCGCTCCAGGACCGGAGAGCCGGCGGCCTTCCGCCCGGGCAGGGTGCCCCCCGGCTGCGCAAGAGCCGCTCCCTCGATGCGGCCGTGCCCCGGCTCTGGCTCGAGGGCGTCTCCACCGGCGGGACGGGCCCGGCTCTCGAGGCGGGCCTTCCCGGAAGCGAAAGGATTGCCTGCAGGCACCGCCCTCCGCCTCGAGGCCGCGTGGCGGCAGGAACACGAGGAATGGCGCCGGGGCCCGCCGGCAGGGATCGCCGGGTCCATGCGTGGGTGGATGGCATCCATGGCGGCCCGGGGCCGAACATGCGAAGCTGTGCTGCCTGCAGGTCTCGGCGCCGGTGACAGGGGCGAGAAGCACCTGCCGGCGGTAGAGGATGGTGTTCGTGAGCAGGCGCGGAGCCGGCGGGAGGTCCTCCCGGGGCTGAAGGCCCGGGGAATGAATGCGCCTGAACCGGCCACAGGAGACGGCGCCACGGGTTCCGGGCGGCACGGGAGGAGATCCGGCCCGGGACACGCCGGCAGCGCTGCCGGGTCCGCAAGAGTGCAGATGTGCAGGGTGCCCTGCCGAAATCGGTGCAGCTCGACAAGCCAGGGAGGCGCTTCACGACATCCGGAGGCCGATGCGAAGGAGCATGCCGAGAGAGCATTCGATCTCTTCATCGATACGCATGCGGACAGGTATCCGAAGGCGACCGGATGCCTCGATGCGGCCGGGATGAATTGATGACCTTCCACGATTTCCCGGCCGCACACCGGCGCAGCATCCGGACCACCGACCCGACCTGCTCCACCTTCGCTGCCATCCGCCACCGGACCAGCCGGCCGGTGGGATGTCCGAGCGGCGGCGGCATGCTGCACGTGATCTTCGGGCCGGGTATGTGCGCCCGGGGCAGGTGGAGGCGGCTGCACGGCTTCGGGGAGCCGGGGAAGGTCATCACCGGCGTGAAGTTCAGGAATGGTATCGAGGAAATCGAGGAAGCAGGATCAGACAATCAGCCAGCAAGGATCGCCGCTTGACCGACACCCCGAACACCACTTTTGACAATAGCTCTGGAGAGGGTTCTTGTGGCGACAGTTGCGGCGGGAGGCCTGCCGGGCATGATTGAGCTCCATGTGAATCCCAGCCATGCTTCCCTGCAGATCACGATGATGCAGATCGGTGGCTCCTTCCCCGTCTCGGAATGCGACACTGGACAGTTTGCATGACAATTCCGGTGGCGGGGCCGCATGGCGGACCATGCCAACGGGAAGAAGTCCCCTCTCCCTATTCGGGATTTTGGTGCAGGACCGGAATTCCAGGCATATCCGGACAGCTGGAAATGCTGTTCAATTCTCACGACCGGTTGTGTATTGGTGATCGGGTTTCAACAGGTGAGCCGATGACATGACCCCCTCCCCACCAGCGCCATTGACTGCACGTCCGGGAAATGCCCTTTCCGGGGAACACTCCATTCCCGGTGACAAGTCGATTTCACACCGGGCGATCATTCTCGGTTCGCTCGCGGTTGGCAGAACTTCTGTTGCCGGCCTGCTAGAGAGCGAAGATGTCATGGCGACCGTCCGGGCAGCACGGTTGTTCGGCGCGGATATCGAAAAATCGGATGACGGATGGGACATCCACGGTTTCGGCACCGGCGGTTTCTCGGAACCCGGTGATGTCATCGACTGTGGAAATTCCGGAACCGGAGTCAGGCTGCTGATGGGAGCGATGGCGACATCACCGGTCACTGCCGTCTTCACCGGCGATCACTCTCTCAGATCGAGACCGATGGGACGGGTCCTTGAGCCTGTCTGCAGGTTTGGCGCCCGCTTCATTGCCCGTGACAACCGGTATCTTCCTGCCACGATCATCGGTGCCGAAGACCCGGTTCCGATCGATTTCGAGCTGGAAATTCCATCTGCACAGGTCAAGTCGGCCCTGATGTTCGGCGGACTCAACACGCCCGGAACGACGGTGCTGACCGAGCGCGCGAGCACCCGCGATCACACCGAAAACATGCTCCGCTCGTTCGGAGCAGACATCACGGTCGAATACCTCGAGGACAGACGAAGGATTTCGGTTCCCGGCTACGCCGATTTGCAACCGCAATCCGTGATCGTTCCCGGCGATCCGTCATCGACCGCCTTCCCGGTAGTGGCGGCGCTCGTGACCGAAGGCTCCAGGATCAGGCTGAACGGAATCTGCGTCAATCCGACACGGACCGGCCTTTATGTCACATTGCGGGAGATGGGAGCGAGTCTGGAATTCACAAACCGGCGCATTGAATGCGGCGAACCGGTTGCCGATCTGACGGCAGGATTTTCCTGCCTGCGGGGTGTCGAGGTCCCTCCGGAACGGGCGCCAACAATGATCGACGAATATCCGATCCTGGCCGTGGCATCCGCATTTGCCGAGGGAAGGACCGTCATGCGTGGAATCCGCGAGTTGCGCTTCAAGGAGTGTGACCGCCTTGCTACCATCGCCAGCGGCCTGGAGGCTTGCGGGGTCCAGGTCGAGGAAACCGAAGATTCTCTGACGGTTACCGGCCGCGGGCCGGGTGGAGTGGAAGGCGGCGCAGAATGCCAGGCCCGTCATGATCACCGGATCGCGATGAGTTTCCTGTGCCTGGGCCTTGCCGCCAGAAAAGCGGTCACCGTCGATGACACCGCCACAATTGCCACCAGCTTCCCCGAATTCGCTGCCACAATGACGAACCTGGGGGCGGAACTTTCCTGAACCGATCCGGTGCATCAGCTGTCATCCGACCGGATAACGGCAACCGGCAGGATCAAGATCTGACGAATGTCAGGTGGATTGGTGGGCAGGCCCTGGCCGTGACCGCCTTGCTTTCACATCTCGTGGGCTGCCAGCCTTCCCAGGGGGTTGTCCAGCCGGAACGGCGTCCGGCCACCCATCCGAATTCCTCCATCCGGCCGAATTCAACCACCTCCTGTCGTGCATGGTCCGGGATATCCGTCACCAGCCGGAACTCGGCCCCGGGCGCACAAATTCCTCGCCAGTGGCCCAAGGCATTCAGGCGTGACAAACCGGCGCCGGTGGTGCCGCTTCCTTGGCCAGGGACCCGGATAGAGAACAAACACCCGGTCAACCGGGCCATTCGGCGCCACATCGAAAGGATCCCCGACATCGCCGGGATTGTCGGCCCGCAACTTTTCCATCAGCATCGCCTCGGCCTGTCGGAGGCAGTGTTGGTCACCTCGGCGAGCGAGCGGAAATCGAATTCCTCCTCCCGGGTAGCCTGGCCGCTGCCGTCAGGCGAAGTTGGATCAGAACATTCGGATTGCGCATTGGTGCATGCATGAATATGCTGATCGCCACTTTGACGGGAGGCACTCGCCAAACGGTATGATTTTTCGCAATTGAAAAATCCGTAGAGACCGCTTCGTGAGTCCTGTCGAGAAGCCACCAACAATCGCTAAGGAGAACTCCAAATGAAATCAATTGTAACCGCTGTTGTCGCAGCAACGCTCCTCGCCGGAGCTGCCAGCGCGCAGGAACGGTACGTGATGGTCACCCATACACAGGGAACCGATCCGTTCTGGCCGGTCGTCGAGAAAGGCGGACGTGACGCAGCCGAGGATGTCGGCGCTGCATTCGAATACAATTATGCCCCGTCTGGCGACATGTCGGACATGGCGCAGTTGATCGAAGCCGCGGCAGCGACCCAGCCTGACGGCCTGGTCGTATCGCTTCCCGATGCAGATGCACTCGGCGGAGCAATTTCGGATGCCGTGAACTCCGGCATTCCTGTCATCACCATGAATTCGGGGCTGGAAGCCTCGGCCTCTCTCGGCGCCCTGATGCATGTCGGCCAGCCCGAGCGCGATGCCGGCTTTGCCGCTGGCAAGCGTGCAGCTGCCGAAGGCGTCACCAAGGGGATCTGCCTGAACCAGGAAGCGTTCAATACGGCCCTGGTTGATCGTTGCACCGGCTATTTCGATGCAATGGGGGCAGAACTGAACCAGATTGATGTGTCAAATGACGTTGCGCAGATCGAAACCCGGACTGCCGCGGCCTTGACTGCCGATCCCTCGATCGACGGCGTGCTGGCTGTTGGCCCGCATGTCTGCGCCGCTGCTTCCAATGCGATCGCCGAAGTCGGAGCCGATGGAATCCACCTGGCCTGCTTCGATCTGAGCCCGGAGGTCATCAAGCTGATCCAGGAAGGTGTCGTTGCCTACACGATTGACCAGCAACAATATCTGCAAGGGTATATGCCGATCATCGTTCTGCACCTGTACAACAGCTATGCCGGCCTCCTGCCAGGCACCAACATCCCCTCGGGACCGGGCTTCGTTGATGCCTCGAATGCCGCGGGTGTTGGCGAACAGGCAGGCGTCAACCGCTGACATGATTGTTGAAAGGGGCGGGCCACTGGCCTGCCCTTTCCGCGAAAAAAACACGGAGGAAGCAATGTCCACCACGGATACTGCCGCTGGCCGCCGGGAAGCTGACCGCCTTCAGAAGGGCGGGGTCTTTGCCCAACTCAGGCGGCGGCCCGAAATCGGCTCGTTTCTGGTCATGGTTGCGGTGATCGTCGGCATCGCCTTTGCCTCGAACGGCAATGCGTTCAACGCACTTGGCCTCAAGAACAACATATCGATCATCGCGCAGTTCGGAATTATTGCCACTGCCGCCTGTTTGCTGATGATCGCAGGAGATTTCGATCTCTCCATAGGCTCGATGATCGGTTTCGCCGGAATGTCCATGGCGATGATGATGAAACACGGGTTGCCCTTCGGACTTGGTGAGGCGACGCCATTCCTCGCATTTGTCCTGACGCTCTGCATGACGCTGTTTCTGGGTTGGCTGATTGGTACCATCGTGGTGCGGTCGCAGCTATCCAGCTTCATTGTCACTCTCTCGTTCCTGTTTTTCCTGCGTGGCCTGACCGAGGTCTGCTTCCGCGTCATCAACCAGTCAACGCAGATTTCAGGTCTGCCCGACTTCAAGGAAACCTCCTGGTTTGCCGACCTCATGGGAGGCGAGGTCTTCGGCTTCTTCTTCGATGCCTGGCATGCGTTGGGAGGCAATGTGAACCGTGCCGGCGATCAATGGGTGTCCGGATTTGACGCCCGCGTGTTCTGGTGGATCGTCGTCGCGGCTGTCGCCTATTATGTCCTGTCGCGCAGTCAGGTCGGCAACTGGATTTACGCCACGGGCGACAATCGCGAGAGTGCACGCGCAAATGGTGTGCCGGTAAATCGTGTGCGGATTTCACTGTTCATGACCACGGCATTATGCGCCACGCTGTTCGCCGCCTGCCAAGTCTTTGACACCAACACTGCCGACGCAGCCAAGGGCAACCTCAAGGAACTCGAAGCGATTGCCATCGCGGTCGTGGGCGGAACCCTGATGACAGGTGGTTTCGGTTCGATCATCGGTGTGATCTTTGGTGCTGTCACATTTGGTCTCGTGGCCAATGCAGTCTTTTTCATCCCGGCGATTGACGGAAGCTACTACCGGGTCTTCGTCGGAGTGGTTCTGTTGACGGCAGTCTTCCTCAACGAAAGCGTGCGCAAGCGCATCACCGGAGGGCTCTGACATGGCAAGTCCGCTTATTCGAACAGAAGGTCTGACAAAACGGTTTGGCCCGTTCACTGCGCTCAATGGAATAGATCTTGATGTCTACAAGGGCGAGATCCATGCCCTGCTTGGCGATAACGGTGCCGGCAAGTCCACGCTGATCAAGATACTGGCCGGGGTTCACGAGCCGACGGAAGGGTCGATCTATATCGACGACTCGAAGGTCACGTTCCGCAGCCCGCGTGATGCGTCTGGTGCCGGCATCGGCACTGTCTATCAGGACCTCGCCGTCAATCCATTGATGTCGGTGACCCGGAATTTCTTCATGGGCCGGGAAGTGTGCCGCGGCCCGGGTTCATTCGGGGCGCTCCGCATGGATGAAATGGACCGGATCACGCATGATGAAATGGTCAAGATCGGCATAGACATTTCCGATCCGGGCCAGGCTGTCGGCACGATGTCCGGTGGTCAGCGGCAGACGTTGGCCATTGCCCGGGCCATCTATTTCGGCGCCCGGGTGCTGATCCTGGACGAGCCGACATCGGCGCTTGGCCAGAAACAGCAGATGGAAGTCCTCAAGACCATGAAGCGGGTACGCTCGCGCGGTGATATCGCGATCATCTTCATTACCCATAATGAAGTGCATTCGAGGCTGGTCGCCGACCGGTACACCTTTCTGGCGCTTGGCGAAGTCATCGGCAAGGGCACCAGGGACGAACTGGCGGGCTCGGACATTCGTCATCTCATGGCAGGTGGGGTGGAAATGGCCGACCTTGAACAGGAACTCGCATCGATTTCGTAACCGGCTATTGCCGAACGGAATTGACAACAATCCAGCAGGTCGGACCGCGCAACGGTTCGGCCTGTCTGCTTGAAGGCCATGGGCCTGCGTCCATGCGATCAACAACGGGAGCAATACAACGCCAGCGCCTGTAGCGATGGCCAGCCCGACGATGATCCCGACCGGGCCCTGGAGGATGGTCATGAACCGACTCCATGCCTGTCGAGAATGCTCCGCCGGGTTACAAATATTGATGCAATCTGTCGCCGAGACCCCGACAATTTGCCCGGCAAGCAATCAAGCCGTTCACCAAAGAGGAACGGCAAGAGCTGATTGATCCTCTGGCTGGCGACTGAAATTCTGAACTGAATCTGCTATGCGCAGAGGGCTTTCCATCCTCGTCGCAGATTCTGCACACTCGGCCTGCCGGGAATGACCAGGGAGATATCGCGAGCGCACGCCAATCTCTTGGGTTGGGATGCCCAGGCCGGTTGCGGATCCTGAACGCCGGGCAATTCACGCCTTGGGCACCCGCCCGCCGGCAGGTGCACGATCATTTCCACCGCAGCTTGCTGCCGGCGGCGCCCTGTTCCGGTTCACCGCGGCTAGTTCCCGCCAGTCCTACCCCTCCACGGCAGCCTTCTCTTCCGGTTCGTACCACCAGAATTCCAACTCGCCCAGCCTGAATGGAGGCAAATTCTCGGGGTGGTGGTAGTGGTTCCGATAGGCGACGTTGCGGACATCATTGTACCATTGCGGAACCCAGATATGCATCGCCCGCAGCACCCGGTCGAGAGTTTTGACCGCCACTTCCAGTTCGGTCCGGGTGGCTGCACTCTCGACATGATCGATCAGCGCGTCGACAGCCGGATTTGCAACACCGGATATGTTCTGGCTTCCGGTCTGGGATGCCGAGAGGCTGCCGAAGATCGAGTGCAGTTCCGGCCCGGGAGTCAGGGACATCACGTAGCGCCTGATGGTGATGTCGAAATCGAAGACCTTTTCCCGCTCACGCGACTGCGCATAATCGACCTTCTCATTCGTTGCTTCCAGCCCCAGCTGCTCCAACGTGCTGATATACGGGTTGATGATCCGGTCAAATCCGGGGCTGTCGTTCAGGATCGCCAGTTTGAGCTTCTCACCATGCTGGTTGACCCGCACCCCATCCTTCAATTCCCAGCCGGCCTCATCCAGCAATCTGCCGGCCTCCCTCAGCACCGCCCGATCAACACGCACCGGCCGGGAGACCTTCGGAACGAAAGCGGGCTCTGTGAAGACTGCTTCCGGCAGATGCTCGCGCAGGGGCTCCAGCAATTCGAGCTCGGCCGGGCCTGGCAGCCCTTTCGCCTGCATGGACGAATTCTCCCAGAAACTGTCCGTGCGTCGATACAGGTCATGGAACAGCGTGGCGTTGGACCATTCGAAGTTGAACGCCATCGATATGGCCTGGCGCACCCTGGGATCCTGCAACGTTTCCTTCCTGAGATTGAACCAGAAGCCCTGGGTTCCGGATGGCTGACCGTCCGGGATCTGTTTGCGAATGATCTTTCCCTGTTCGATTTCCGGAAAATCATACGAGGTTGCCCAGATTTTCGAGAAGAACTCCTCCCGAAAATCGTAGCTGCCGCCCTTGAAGCCCTCGAAGGCGATCGTGTAGTCGGCGAAATATTCGATCACGAGACGATCGAAATTGTTCTGACCGACATTGACGGGCAGCGATTCTCCCCAGTAATCATCCACTCGGCGATAGACGACCCGGCTTCCCGGATCGACCGACTCCACGACATACGGGCCCGATGTCAATGGTGGGTCGATCGAGCTCCGTGCGAATTCCTTGCCGGCGTAATCGGCCTTCGACATGATCGGCATGATGGCGGCTTCGAGCGGCAGCTTGCGCGTGGATGCCCCTTCCTTGAAGGTGAACCTGACCCGCCGGGGGTCAAGAGCTTCGACCTTGTCGAAATCCTTGTAATCCACCCGGAACCTGGGCAGGCCATCGGCAACCAGCGCCTCGTACGAGAACACCACGTCATCGGCAGTGACGGACGAGCCATCGGAAAACCTCGCCTCGGGCCGCAGATTGAATATCACCCAACTCCGGTCGGGCGGATATTCGGCTGACTCGGCAATGTGCCCGTATACCGCGTCAGGCTCGTCATAGGCCCGTTTCATCAGCGATTCATAGAGCAGGGTCGAGTTGTACTCGGCCGTGCCCTTGACAATATACGGCATGAAGCTGTCGAAGGTTCCGAACCCCCATGTGGACATGGTTCCACCCTGAGGCGCATCCGGGTTCACATATTCGAAATGGGTAAAATCCTCCGGGTATTTCAGGTCGCCATAGGTCGACAGCCCGTGCGACTTCAGAACAGTCTCTGCCTGGGCACCCAGGCCGACAGCGAACGCGACCACTGTCACAACCGCGACAACCGGAGCCGGACGCCGCCTCACCAGACCGGAAGGAACCGGCTGTACAAGAAACTCGGGAATATTCAGCATTGGTTACCCCTATTCGACCTGGATCCGGCACCGCCTGCCGCCCTCCTTGACGGGCAGGAGCAAGCCGCCACCCACGGCGCAATTGTTGTCCGATTTATGTCCTGAATTCAACAGGAAGGGCGGGCCCGTCTGGTCAGCCGGGATTGCCGGTCACCACAAGACCGGCGAGTGCGTCTCCGTTGGCGCCCCGGGAGCATCCCCTGGGGACCCGCCGGGGCCAGGCTGGCATCCTTGCCGGAGAAGTGTGCCGTGTAGTGGAGCAGCTCGTTTTCGATGTCGGAAAGCTGCGTGTAGAACTCGTCGTTCCGTTGCCGCCTGGCCTTCCGCAAGTTTTCGTTCAGATACATGGGGGTGCTCCCGCATCAAGCCCATTATCGGCAAGCAGTTGCCAACGTAGACAGGCGCACCAGTCCGAGCCGACGGCGCGGGCCTCGATCATGCGTGCCGCGCCCTGACACGCTGGTCCACACCCGTCCGGTCGCGTCGCGCCCGCGCAAGCTCGTAGCTCGCCAGTATCCGCATCCAGCGATCGGCAGTGCCCCAGCCGATATCCTCCAGCGCCGGCGCCATGTTCGCCGACATGCCCGCCTTGCCGTTCAGCAGGCGCGACAGCGTGCCGCGCTCGCAGCCGAGACGCGCCGCCGTCTCGGTCACGTTCCAGCCCACGTCGTCCATGCTTTCGCGGATCAGTTCGCCCAGGTGCGGCGGATTCCGCATCGGGCCGACGCGCTCGTTTGCAATGTCGTTCATCGTCTGCACTCCCCTTCGGTCGGTGGTAGTCGATCAGGTCCACGTCCACGGCCTCGCCGTCCTCGAAGCGGAACACCACGCGCCGGTTGCCGGAGACGCGAACGCTCCACTGGCCCGCGCGGCCGCCCTTCAGGGGATGCAGCCGGAAGCCGGGCGCGTCGGCGCTTCGCGGATGCGCCGCCTCTTGCAGCCGGAACAGGATGCGCTTCAGTCGTGGCACCAGACCGGCAGGGACCCGCTCGTGCAGCGCCCGCAGTCCTGATCCTCATGCCGCATTGCAACGCGTCGCGCCACACGCCGCAAGCGTCCACCATGCCATCATGGCTGCCGGTGCCGATGCGCGGCGGTAACATGTGCACCGCTCGGCGCTGCGCTGCTGCGGGAACATGTGAGACGGCTACCGATGCTCTCCGGTAACGTGTGAGGCCACGCCGCTGCCGACAGGGAGCGAGTGAGTGACGCCGGGGCGTCCGTTCCTTCCCGCCTTGATTGTCGCCCTGTGGAATTCGGGTCGGACCTGCGGCCCTCAGCTGTGCATGCGTTTCTTGCGGGCCCGTACGACTTCGGTCGATTCGGGGCTTCCGTCATGGTAGGATCCGAACCAGTTGTCCCAGGGCATTTCCGGGTTGCCGTAATTGCACTCGAAATAGCGGTGGTGCAACTGGTGGTGAAAGGATCCGATTCGCAGCTTTGCCCTGTCTCCCAAAACCAGGTTTTCGAAGCCTGCATGCGAGGTCGCGGTCGCCAGCGACAACCAGTATCCCAGGAAGATGAAGTGAACCGGATGGGCGGGCAGCACCAGGAAGATCAGCAGCAACCCCAAGTAGCCGACATGTTCAATCGGATGCATCGACAGCCCGGACCATGGAGCGATTGAATTGCTGCGATGGTGTACAGAATGGACCCTCCGATATATCCACGGGATATGCAGGGCCCGGTGCAGCCAGTAGAAGTGAAAGGACTGGATGACAGGCAGCAGCGGGAACAAGAGGATGAACCAGACCGGGTTGTCGCTGAAGGTGATCATCGGGGCCCAGCCATTGGCATAGGCCATCCACAGAATAACGGCATAGATCGTCCACACCGTCACGCCTGACAGCAATGTGTAGGTGACGTTGTCCCAATACTGGTCATTGAACAGGAAAGTCCTGTTGTTGCGGGCCAGCCCCCTCCGGTCGTATTTGTAGGTCTCTCCCTGCCGCTTCCACCCGTATAGCCAGACATGGAGACCCTGGGCAATCACCGTCATCAGAATGATGTTGAGTGCCCAGACCTTGAAGACCCAGCCCCATTCCAGGGACTTCATCTCCTCCAGCCCCGGCCTGACCCAGATCCAGGTTGCCCATGCCATCAGCGCATAGATCGTGAACTCGGTCATTGGCAGCCAGTTGGTGGCAAACCAGCGTACCGTGGCGATGGGTCTCGGAGGCCATGAAAATAACGGGGTCACCGCAACCGGCAAATCCGGGTGCCAATTCCAGTCCCTGCTGGGTCCTGCCTTCAAATGGTCATCTGCTGGCATGGCAACTGCCGGGATTCAATGCAGCACTGGCCGATGTTTACACCTGAACTGTCAACAAGGAAACAGATTTTTCATGCCAATCGGTCACCAGGACAAGAATTCCCGGTTCGCCTTCATGACCCGGGGGTCGTGGTGCAGTTCGGCCCGACCGGCAACCGGTCAGCCGGCATCCTCGCCGGGGCGCATGATCCGGGCCGATTCATGGATCGCCGTATACTGGCCGGCCGGTCTGAAGCGATAGAGATAGCTCTCCAGGACCGCGTCCATCGGCGTTGGTTCGATACCAAGCCGGTCAAGCGACTGCGCTTCCGGGCCAACCAGATTGTCGGTTGCCAATTGCCGTATCTGGTCCCTGGTCAGAAAATTGTTCACGAACAATCCACCGCTCAGCAACTGGATCATCTCGAATTCGAATGCGACAATCCCGGCAATGGGCCCCGGCAGGTCAAGGACAAGGCGGCGACGGCGAATGACCTCCAGCATCTTTCGCACCAAATCCCGGAATGACAGGATTTCCGGCCCACCGAGTTCGCAGATCCCGCTCACCGTCCGGTCGCTGACTGCCAGGCACACGGCGCGGGCAACATCATCCACATAGACCGGCTGAAACCGGGTATCGGCACCAACAATCGGTACGATGGGCAGCCGGCGTGCCATGCCGGCAAACCGATTGAAGAACATGTCCTCGGACCCGAATATGACCGAGGGACGCATGATGACCGCCTCGCCGAACTCTTCACCGACAACCCTCTCCCCGACGCCCTTGGTCCGGAAGTAGCGGCTGTCGCTGTCCGGGTCAGCACCCAGGGCAGACACATGCACCAGCCTGCCAGCCCCGGCCGCCTTCGCAGCGGCAGCTATGGCACCAGCTCCGGCCTCGTGTATGGCCGAGAACCGCTGTTTGCCATGCTCGGCCAGGATTCCCACGCAATTGACCACGGCATCGGCACCATCCACCGCCACCGCCACCGACTCCGGGTAGCGGATATTGGCCTGGACCGGCTCAACCTGGCCGGGCACGCCATAGGTGCGGACAAACAGCGCCTCGTTCGGGCGGCGCACCGCCACCCTGACGCGCCAGCCGGATCTTGCCAATCGCTGGGCAATGTAACGGCCTGCAAATCCTGACCCGCCAAATATGGTTGCTATTCCGGCCAAGTCTCTTCCGCTCAATTGTCAGTCCGGCTCAAATACTCTCCACGCCTTTCGGAGACAAGGTCAAACGGCTTCAGCCTGCAACTGCCAGGCTGATACCGGTCAGGCCGCGGCATCGCCATTCGGCCAATTCTGGATGATTGGTGCCCAGGAGAGGACTCGAACCTCCACGCCCATACAGGCACTAGCACCTGAAGCTAGCGCGTCTACCAATTCCGCCACCTGGGCAGGCACGAATGCAGTCGTTTAGGCAAGGTGTGCATCGGAGTCAATCTGCAGTTGGTGCAGGAAAGTGCCGGATCACATTTGTCGGATGCACATTTCTGCCAACCCCATGACAGTGCGGATGGGTCGCAAGAGGGGCTTTCAGCCGCCGGTTGTCGGGGCTGGAGCAGCGATGACAGGGCTGGCGAGCTTGCCTCCCGGCATCTTCCCTCGTTCATGCGGACAGCTGTCCTGAAGCCATGCGATCTGGCGCCGCATTCACCGCCGACAGCGGTCGTCGGTCTCCTCACCCTCCATGGCCCTGTGCCGGCCACCTGCCGACCGTCCCATTTGCCCGAATTCAGCATCCCCGAATTGGCGGTCTGCCTGCAGGCTCGAGGTCAAAATGATTCGTCTTCCCCTGCCTACCGGGTATTATCGGCTTCACGGCTTGATCGAAGACAGGGGGAGGAATTGGCGAGTCCGGGCACTGATCAGACCAAGATCGAATGCAAGTCCATCTGGAAGATCTTCGGGCCGAGTCCGAAGGATGTGCTGACCTCGCATGACCGGAGCAAGAGCAGGGCCGAGATCCAGGAGGAGACCGGACATGTCGTCGCGGTGAAGGATGTGTCGTTCAGGGTCAGGGCGGGCGAATGCTTCGTGGTGATGGGCCTCTCGGGCTCCGGCAAGTCGACACTGGTCCGATGCCTGACCAGGCTGATCGAGCCTACCGACGGTGAAGTGCTGATGGACGGGCAGGATGTGGCCCGGATGAGCCGAACCGAGTTGCAGGAATTGCGGCGATACAGGGTCGCAATGGTTTTCCAGCATTTCGGACTGTTGCCGCACCGGACTGTCATCGACAATATTTCCTATGGCCTCGAAGTCCGCGGTGTCGGCCGCCGCGAACGGAAGGAGCAGGCCGGCGGCGTGCTGGACCTGGTTGGGCTGACCGGCTGGGGCGAGCGCTACCCGCGCGAGTTGTCGGGCGGAATGCAGCAGAGGGTTGGCCTGGCACGCGCCATGGCAGTCGATCCTGAAGTCCTGATCTTCGACGAGCCATTCTCGGCCCTGGACCCGTTGATCAGGCGCGAGATGCAGGACGAGTTGCTCGGCCTGCAGAGTACCCTCGACAAGACCATGGTCTTCATCACCCATGACTTCCATGAAGCGATCAAGATGGGAGACCATATTGCGATCATGAAGGATGGCGAAATCGTCCAGATCGGAACCCCCGAGGATATCGTGGCCAATCCGGTGAACAGCTATGTCCGTGACTTCACCGAAGACGTGCCTCGCTACAAGGTGCTGACTGCCGGCAAGGTGATGCGGGAATGCCGGACGCCGGATCTTGCCGATTGCGAGTGTGTGTCCGGGGATGCCGCACTCGTGAGTCTCATCGACACTGCGGCCGGCAATGACCGGCCGCTGGCGGTCGTCGATGACAATGGTGAAATTGTCGGGGAAGTCGACCGCGAGATCATCATGCGGGCAATGTCGACGAACTGACGACTGTCGATGGGTTTCCAGGCAACGCGTATCGACGACAGGATCAGCCGGGTCGAGGAGGCAGGCGTTGTTCCCTTCATGCGCTGCAATATCTGGCATGTCCGCGGGCGCGATTTCGACCTCGTTGTCGATACCGGCTTTGGGGTGTCACCGCTGAAGAACTGGATTGCCGAGCGAACCGACAGGCCGGCCAAGGCAATCTGCACCCACTCGCATTTTGACCATGTCGTCGGGCTGGCCGAGTTCTCCTGCCGATTGGGCCATCGCCTGGAAGCACCGGCCTTCGCCGCTGGCGGACATGATGCAACCATGTTTTCCAGCGGCTGGACCGATGTGCAGATCGTGGACCCGGAGGTCCATCCGGATTTCGACAATTTTTCGCATGTCATCAGGCCGGCCCCGCTGACCGGTTATCTCGATGAAGGTGATGTCGTGGACCTCGGCGATGTCGCCTTCCAGGTTCTTCACCTTCCGGGTCATTCGCCGGGATCGATCGGCTTGTGGGATGCCGCATCGCACACCCTGTTTTCGGGCGACGCCGCCTATGACGGACCGCTCCATGACGGGCATCCCCATTCAGACCCCGAACTGTATCTCGAGACCCTCGACAGGCTGCGCAACCTGGGCGCCCGGACCGTGCATGGGGGCCATTATGCATCCTTCGGGGGAGGCCGGCTGCGGCAGATTGCCGATGGCTACCGCCCGCTGAAGAATTCCGCCGATGCCATTTCGACCCTGCAGAGGGAATTCCCGACATCCGGCGGGTGACCGCCACCTGCGAGAGGTTCATGCGCGACCGCGCCGGATCATGCCGGCTCCTGCCGCTGATCGGGAACGCTGGCCGGCATTTCGGGCTCCCGCGCCGGGGAGAGGCGTGCAGAAACTTCCTTTCCAGGGGTTCTCTTGCCGCCCGGGGGTTGGTCAATTCGATGGCAGGACGGGCCGGAGACCGCTTCCTGGACCTTGCCGGATGGCCAGGGGCATCTTCGTGATTCGGTCACGACCACTCACAAAGTGCTTTGGATTCGCAGTTACTGCGTTATGATGGGCGACCAATCACGGAGGTAGATGATGTCAAGATTTTCGAAATTCCTGTCTGCGACCGCCATCGCCGCCGCCACGTCCATGGCGACCGGTTCGGCAGTTCATGCACAGGGTGTAGTGACGGTTCTGGTTCCGGACTGGACCGGCGGTCAGATTTCCTGTCTGATTCTTGCCGAAGCCATCAAGTCCGAACTCGGATACAAGGTGAAACACCTGGAAATTCCATCCGGTGCCCCCGCACTTGAGGCGATGGCTGCCGATGACGCCCAGGTCGGATGCGAGCTCTGGCCGAGCTACTATCCGGTCAAGGACAAGTTCTTTGCCGAATACGGTGGGGACGGTTCGCTGGTACTACTCGGTGAACATGGTGTCGTGGGTACTTCCAGCTACTACGTGCCAAGATATCTGGTCGAGGGCGATGGCGCACCGGCACCGGATCTGAAGCATTTCACCGACCTGGCCAACCATGTAGATCTGTTCAAGGCGGTCGATTCCGGCGACAAGGGCCGGCTTATCGGGTGCCCGAATGCCAATTGGCACTGCGACGACCAGGGTCGGATCGATGCGTATGGCTTGCCGTTTCAGGCGGTGGAGCTTGGCTCGGAGGCCGCGCATTGGGCCGAGATGCAGGGTGCGTTTTCACGCGGTGAACCCTTTGTCGCCTATGCCTGGGAGCCGCACTGGATTCATGCAGACCTGGATTTGGTCCGTCTGGAGCTGGACGATAACGGCGACGGGTCCTGCTGGCCCGGATGCGGCTGGCCAGTGGACGTGACCATGAATTACGCACGATCGGATATTGACGAAATGCATCCGGAGGTCGCGACACTCGTCCGGAACAGCATTCTGACGAATGAGGAGCAGAACGTGATGGTTCTCGCCGTCGACATCGACGGTCGTGACCTCGAGGAAGTCGTTGCCGAGTGGCTTGAGAACAACAAGGACAGGGTGGCGTCCTGGGCTCAATAGCCGACGACCCGGTTTCCTGAAGATGGCCTCCCTCGGAAGCGGGGGGCCTTTTCCTGTTACAGCCCCAGCGCCTCTCGCTGTTTCGCGGTCCAGGCGTTGGTCAGCCGGTCAAGAATGATCGCCAGCAATGCAATGCCGATTCCTGCAACGAGGCCCATTCCGGTATTGGCAGTCGTCATTCCGGCAAATACCTGTCTGCCGAGACCGGTGCCGCCGATCATGGGGGTGATTGCCTGCATGGCCAGAGCCATGACAATGCACTGATTGATTCCCAGGATAATTGCCGGGCTGGCCATTGGCAGCCGGATGGCCAGAAGCTGCTGCAGGCGTGTTGCTCCGAAACTCTCCGCCACCTCGCCAACCTGCATTGGCACCTGCCTGAGTCCAAGCGAGGTCAGGCGGACGATCGGCGGCAATGCGTAGATCACGGTGGCGATGATCGCAGTACTCCTGGAGCCACCGAACAGCATGATTGCCGGGATCAGGTAGACGAATGCCGGCATGGTCTGCATGAAGTCCAGAATCGGCCGGATGACCTGGTCTGCAATCCGGCTCTGTGCCGCCAGAACACCCAACGGCATCCCCAGCACGAAACAGATCAGCACCGACACGAGCGTGGCAGCCAGCGTCTCCATGGTGATTTCCCAGATCCCGGCCAGCACCATGAAGAACATGAGAGCAGTGACCACCGCGGCAAAGACCGGCCCATTGGCTCGCCAGGCCATCAGGAACAGGACCGCAAGGACATAGAACCAGGGAAGGCCCTCCAGAAACCGGTTGAGCGGGTTCAATTGCCAGTTGAAGATCGCTCCCCGCAACCATTTCGAAAAGGTGCCGAAATTCGGATTGGAAACCAGCGCGCTGACCGCATTGTCAATCGGCTCCCGGATTGAGACCTGCAAATACTCGGGGAAATAGCCGATATCGGCGATGACGAGATCAAACAGGTAGATCGCAAGAAGAACAAGCAGCGAGACGAACAGGAAGCCTGCCTCCCGCAGCGAACGGGCGACACGTTCTGCCAGGGCTTCGCCGGCAGGTCGCAATGCCTTTTCCAGCACCAGGGCCGAGAATTCGGTGATCAGCCGGCCGAATCGTGCGACCCCGCCCCAGATTCGGTCAATCCCGGTCTCGATCCAGAGCAGCGGAGGCAGCTTGTCCCAGCTTTGCGGGAAAAGGCGGAAGTTCAGCCTGGTCTGGTCGGAAACCTCCTCCCCTCCCTGCCGACTCATCGCCAGTGTCAGGCGGTCGAAGATGATCGCCATGAAGACGATTCCCATTCCGGCTTCGAAGGACCATCCGACACGCAGCCTGGTGAGCGCCCGGTAGACTTCCCGTTCAAGCCCGTCGGTGCCGATGAAGACGGCCAGCACCGCCAGTCCGAGTGCCATCATCATCGTCTGGTTGACCCCCAGGATGATCGACGGCATGGCCGTTGGAATTTGCACCTTCGCCATGGTCTGGGCACCGGTCGCACCGAATGAGCGCGAGACCTCGACCTGGTTTGCCGGAACTTGCCGTATGCCCAGATTGGTCAGCCGGACCACCGGTGGAATGGCGTAGATGATGATCGCCATGGCGGCACCGGTCTGCCCGGCTCCGAACAGGAAAATCGCCGGCAGGAGGTAGACGAAAGCCGGCATGGTCTGCATCGTGTCGAGAACAGGACGCAAGATCGCCTCGAACCTGTCCGACTGCGAAGACCAGATTCCAAGCGGAACGCCCAGGATGATCGAAATCGCCACCGACACCAGGACCAGTGACAGGGTGGACATTGCCGGGTCCCACATGTCGACGATGCCCCAGTACATGACACCGAAGGCGGTAAAAAGCCCCAGCCGCAACCCTCCGTATCGCAGGCCGAGCAAGCCGACGGCAATCACCAGCAGCGGCCAGGGCTTGAGCCACAGGAAAAGTTCAAGCGAGGAGATGAACAGGTTGACCCATTTGGCAATCGCCCGGGTGGTTTCCCGCACATGGTCCTTCAGCCAAAGCTCACCGTTGTTGATCGCGGCAATGAAATCGAATTGCCCCGTCAGTGCCTCGGGAACCGGAAACCGGTATCCGACAACCTTCCAGACACCGAGAGACAGCACCAGGCCGATGATCGACAGCCCCCAGGAGGATGACCACCAGGATACGGGCAACCGCCATCCGGCCCTGTCAGCGTAAACCGCCTGGTCGACCATCTTCGAACCCATGGGCCCGGCGAGGAAATCTCACATGCTCCTCCTCATCTGCAGATTGGCGAAACGCCATCGAATTGTGTCAACAATTCCGATGGCTGGCAATTGATTTGTCTTCACGTCCGGCACGGTTGGTCGGAGCCGAAACAGCATCCAGGCAGCGTCTCGACCGCAGACCTCTCCGCTGCCGGACAAGGGTCCAGGACCTCGCCACACGATTTGGTACCTGCCCGGACACGCTCGCCTGCCTCTCCGCGGCGGGGTGTATCGGGGCGAGGCCCTGGCACCCTGTACGCGGCAGGTCTGGCAAGGGCATGTCATTCACTCCGGGCCCGGGCGGCGGCTTCATTCGCCTGCGTGGAGATTCGGCCGGTAGGCCGGGGCCGACCGGTTGGTTCATGCACTGGCAGGTTCACCTCGACCGCCATGCGGAATGACGTTCGCTGGCTCTTCCCGCCCCGCCGGCCTCCCACGACGCATGACCATGCCGTCAATGTGCGAAGATGTCCCTTCCCGACCAGCCGGCCATGTCCAGCCGAACTCTTTCGGGAAGAAACGCGAAACAGGCATCCGCGAGTTCCTTCCGTTGCTCCCTTTCGAGCATTGCATCGAGAGCGTCCCGCAACCGGTGCAGGTGAATGACATCATGTGCTGCATACCTGACCTGCGACTCGGTCAGCGAAGCTGCGCCCCAATCGGAAGATTGCTGTTCCTTTTCGAGTTCGATTCCCAGCAACTCCCTGGTCAGAACCTTGAGGCCATGCTGGTCCGTGTAGGTCCTGGCCAGTTTCGAGGCGATTTTCGTGCAATATGCCGGCCTGGCCATGACGCCGAAGGCCGAATTGAGCACCGCGATATCGAAACGGCCAAAATGGAAGATCTTCAGGATGCCGGGATCCCCGAGCATCCTGGCAAGATTGGGCGCAGCGTGCTGGCCCTTGCCAATCCTGACGAGGGTTGCGGCACCGTCGCCGGTCGAGAGCTGCACCAGGCACAACCGGTCGCGCTGCAGATGCAGGCCCATGGTTTCCGTGTCGATCGCCACGGACTGGCCACATTCGAAATCGTCCGGCAGATCACCGTCATATATCCTGGTATTCAAATCCTGCATGTCGATTGTCCGGCTAGCTGATCACGTTGAATTCCGGCTGAATTCCCTTGGCCGAACCGATTGCTGCATGAAACAACTGTCGGCATTCCCCGGGTTGCGTGCTGCCACTTACATCACTTCCCATGTCGGAATCCACCCGGTCGGATCCCGGAGGCAGCGCTGATGCGCTTCCGTCCTCCCGGACCTTGGGACCGCGGGCTGCAGTGAAGGCATCCGCCGTCTCCGCAACCGGTCATGCTCTTGTCGCCTGGCAGGACTACCCGGGGGCAGCGCGGCAGGACAGGGCCCCGCTTGCCGGGCCGGAGAAGGCAGGTGGGCGGCTGAACATGATGGCCGCCGGGGACTCACTGGAAATTGATGACCCGGCGAAAATTGTGCTCCGGGCCGAAGGGCTGAGCCTGCAACCCCATGAGCGATCCGGATCATTCATTCGGTAGCCGGGAGGTCTCGACGAATTCCCGGGTCTGTCAACGGCACGACCTATGCCCTTGACGATGCTTGTGGAACATGGGGGCTCGATCGTGAAATCGACGGCATGCACGCCCTGGCATGCCATGCCCGGAGAGTTGATCTCGGACAGTTCCGCTCACAAGTCGTTGATGTCACCGTGGTTGCGGAATGTCCGGAGCCGTGATTCAATGATTCCGTCATCGGAGAAGATGCACGAATTTCCCGCCGGGCATCCATTGAAACATCTCTTCTTGCCAGGCGGTCGCCCGCCGAACTGACGGTTTTCTTCGTGAATCAGGGCATTGCAGGCGGTGCCGGCACGGCAATGATACACCAGTCGCGGGCGGGAGTTCGCCGGCAGTCCAGGCGCATCGAATACCGGGAGCCGTCGGCGGGGGCGGGAGTTGAGACCGGCATCTTGCGGCGCCGAACTCCGGATTGAGGATTGGCGCATGATTCACTAGAGTTGGCTGGAGCAGGCATGCTGCAGTTGCGGCAACAACACGGAACCATGGCAGAGACCCAGTTCGATTACGCGCGCTTCCTGGAAACGGGACGCAATGTCATCCTGCGTGAAGCGCGGGCCCTTGACCGGCTGGCGGGTGTGCTGGATGGCGGGTTTTCCGAGGCGGTGGATTTGCTTGCCCGCACCAGCGGCCGGGTCATTGTTTCCGGTATCGGGAAGTCCGGCCATATCGGGCGCAAGATTGCTGCAACGCTGGCCTCGACCGGCAAACCGGCCCATTTCGTGCATCCGGCGGAGGCCAGCCATGGTGATCTGGGCATGATGGCGGTCAATGACTGTGCGCTGGTGCTGTCGAATTCCGGGGAAACTGCCGAGCTTGCCCACATCATCGCCTACACCAGGAGATTCGGAATCCCGCTGGTCGGCATCGCCGGCAACAGCAACAGCACGCTGATCAGGCAGGCCAATGCCGGAATCATCCTGCCCAGGGTCGGTGAGGCTTGCGAGACCGGAATGATCCCGACCAATTCGACCACGATGATGCTGGCGGTCGGCGATGCAATCGCCATTGCGCTGACCGAGCATTGCAGGTTCACCCCTGACCTGTTCCGTGAGTTTCATCCTGGCGGCCGACTCGGTGTGCGCCTTTCCCGGGTCCGCGACCTGATGCATGATGGAGACTCCATCCCGCTGGTGTCCCGGGATGCCGGAATGAACGAGGTGTTGATCGAGATGACCCGCAAGGGATTCGGTGTCGCCGGCATTTGCGATTCCGCCGGTGAACTCTGCGGCATCATTTCGGATGGTGACCTGCGGCGACACATGGACGGGTTGCTCGAAAACCGGGCCTGCGATGTCATGACCGAACACCCGCTGACAATTGTCGGCAGCGACCTGGCCGAAAAGGCCATCGGAATGATGAACGAACGGAAGGTCACCTGCCTGTTTGTCGTCGAGGTTCCGGATTCTCGTCGGGTAGAGGGTATCCTGCACATCCATGACTGTCTGAGGGCAGGTATGGGATGAGCCTGCAGCGGAAGGTTCAAAGGCATAGCCGCCGCGTCGCCTTCCTTCGGGTCGGGCTGCCGCTGACCGCTGTCATCCTGGTCGTGATCCTGTTCTGGTCTCCGGACATCCGGCTGATCAATTTTTCCGGGCTGGATGTCGACCAGTCGGATGGCAACTCGATTACCTTCTCGGGAAAGACCACCGAGGGATCCGCCGTTGAAATCACCGCCTCGGACTACGTCTCGGAGAATGACCTGATCCTGATCACCAGGGTGTCGGCGGACATTCAGCATCCGGATGGAAGCTGGCACAAGATCACCTCGGATGCCGCGACAACCAACCTGACCGAACAATTCATTGATCTCGAAGGTGATGCGATCTTCCAGGACAGCAACCTGCTGGAGGTCCGGTCGAGCGGGTTCCGGATTTCGCTCACCGGCACGTCTGTCGAGAGCACGGGGCTGGTTACCTTCAGCTTCGAAGGTGGCAACGGGCGTGCAGGCGACATGAGGGTCGTCAGGAGAGACCCCCGCTCACCGGGCGGTGAATCGTGGAGTTTGATAGAGTTGAACAATGATGTAGTAGTCGAATTCCTTCAGTCTGGGAAATCGGAGTCGTGAAGATGTGGCGTGTGGTCGTGTGGTTCTGCTCGGCAGTGATGATTTCTGCATCGTCGATATCGGCGCAATCCGGAGTCGAGCTGACATTTGGCAGCGGCGGCCACGGGACATCGGAGCCGATCATGGTGGAATCCACCGAAGTCCTGTTTGACCAGGATGCCGGTACGACGACATTCCTTGATGGCGTGAAAGTCACCCAGGATCAGCTGACGGTCACCGGCACATCTGCCGTGGTCCACTCGGAAGACAATGATTTCAGGCAGATCACGCTGATCGACATGACGGGAAATGTCAGGCTGGTTTCGGAAAATTCCGAAGCCACCGCCGATGCGGGTCAGTATGATCTGGAAGAGGGAATCATCACCTTGACCGGCAATGTCAGGATAAAATCCCGGGACTCCAACTTCACCGCCGGCACCATGATCTACGATGTCGAAAGCGGCCGCAGCAGGTTGCTCGGTGACGCCCGGGCCACGGTCACAGACTCCAACTAGCACGCTGCGACCATGGATTTGCCGGACGCCCAGAGCATCGTCGTCAGCAACATAACCAAAACCATCAGGAAACGCGCAATTATCCGTGATGTCAGTCTGCGGCTGGGACGGGGTGAAATCGTCGGGATTCTCGGGCGCAACGGTGCCGGCAAGACCAGCTGCTTCTACTCGATAGCCGGAATGTTGATCCCGGATTCGGGTTCGGTGACCATTGACGGCATCGACATGACCAACCTCCCCATGTATCGTCGGGCCCGTCTCGGACTCGGTTACCTGCCGCAGGAAACCTCGATCTTCACCGGCCTGTCGGTACGCAACAACATTCTCGCGGTGCTGGAATTGAGCGAACCGGACCGCCATCTCCGCAAGGTCAAGCTCAACGAGCTGCTCGAGGAATTCGGAATCATGCATCTCGGCGAGGCGCCGGCCAGCGGTCTTTCCGGCGGCGAGACCCGCCGGGTCGAGATTGCCCGCTGCCTGGCATCGGACCCGAACTACATCCTCCTGGACGAACCGTTTGCCGGGATTGATCCGGTGGTGGGGCGGGATATTCGCCACATGATCCACCATCTTCGAGATCGCGGGATCGGCGTGCTGATCACCGATCACAACTGGCGCGAGACCCTGTCACTGGTCGAACGCGTCTACGTCTTGTCCGAAGGAACCATCCTGGCCTACGGCACCCCCGACGAGATCAGGCAGGACGAGAATTTCATCAGGGACTACCTCGGAAGTGACATCGGCGCGCTGTGACCATCGGCGAAGCGATATCATCATCGAGGACGAAGTCGTCCGCCTGAACCCGGTCGATTTCCCGGGGGTGGAAACCGGCCAGACCCCGCGTCGAAGGCAGGAACGTCAGATCCGCGTGGAGACCGACCAATCGATGGAGATCCGGACATGCTGCCGGCAGTGGCCAGCGCTGGCTGGCTTCATCATGAGACAGGTTGCCGGTTTCAGACGCGAGATGCGCGGTGGGTTGCGGCACGACATCATGGAGTTCGGCGTGAGGTCGGCGGTCTCGACCATGGTGTCGGGCGCCTCGACGTTGTTTTCGACATGCATCGGGTGGAATTGAAGTTGCACCGGCCGGCCGGGGGGTCGAGGGCGCCTGGCGCTCGTAGTGGCGGCGGCGTCTCGGGCTGGCGACAAATACGGCGAGACAGCGGGGCGGCGATGCTGTAGACTGGTCTCATGACAAGGCCGGCAGGCAGAACATCGTTCTGGATATCGAATCCGGCATGATTGGTCATTCTCCTCTTCACCATTTGCTTGACCCATGAGTGGAAAAAATGCGTTACACGATCACCGGAAGACATCTGAATGTCGGAGCTGAGCTTCGCAGTCACACCGAGGCCAAGCTCGCCTCCACGGCAGAAAAATACGGGCTGAGGCCGATCGAGGCCATCGCGGTCCTTTCACGCCAGTCGCATGGGCATTCATGCGAAATCAATGTCCGTCTCTCATCCGGATTGACCGCGCAGGCCAGCGCCAGCGCCACGGATGTGTTTTCGGCTGTCGACGAGAGCTGCAGCAGGATGGACAAGCAGTTGCGGCGCTACAAGCGACGACTGAAGAATCACCATAATGAACGGACGACACCGGTGGAGTTCCGCGAGGCACCATCCTATGTTCTCGAATCGGCGGATGACGCGGCGGAAGATGCCGAGCCGGACTCGCTGCAGCCGGTGATCATTGCCGAAACCGAGACCCGCATTCCGACATTGTCGGTGGGCGAAGCGGTCATGCAACTGGAACTTGCCGAGGCACCGGTGCTGGTATTTCACAACCAGAGCGATGGCGGAATCAACGTGGTCTACCGCCGGCCCGACCGCAATATCGGCTGGATCGACCCGACATCGGCTGCCGGCTGACACCGGCACGGCACATCATGTCGGTGCTGCGGGCCCCATGCGGGGGCATGGCAGCCTGAAGGCGGCGGCACCGGGCCGAATTGCCCGGCGGCCTGCCGAATTCGGTCATGATATCCTGCCGACAGTTGCTCGGCCAGGAGGGTTGCCGGATCGCGATCCTGGCCGCTTCCGGGCTCGGCCGTGCCGGAGTTCGATTTCCTGGCCACCGCCGATTCGATTTCCGCCTTGGCTGAACCGCCGGGAAACCTGGTTGCCAGCAACAGCAGGGCCTCGGCGGCGCTGGTGCGTGCCTGCAGCTGCTCGCGCAGCGCCACATCCTCGGGGGTGGTGGAAAGTGCCCACAATTCGGCCGCCCCGATGGTCAGGTTGAGTTTTTGCCTGCAGCGTCCCTGCTTGTGGCGAATGATGGCAAAGAACGGCGTCCCCTGCGGACCGGGGCCGGTCAGCTGATCGCGAATGACCGATTGCTCGTGCTCGCCGAGACCAAACAGGTCGGCCAACCTTCCGACCGACCGGTCGGTCGGTGCATCGAAGATGAACACGGTCGATGCCGCTTCCAGGATGTCATTCCCGAAATCGTCAAGCGACTGCGAGGACAGCGCCGTGCGGATATTGTGTTTCCGCCCCTCGCGGATGTCCTGGAGGATCTGGCGCCGGAAACCCGGCAGCTTGCCGCACCGGTGGAATTCGTCCATGCAGAACAGCCTCGCCGATTGCCGGGCCTTGCGGGCATGATCCAGGTGAAATTCGAGATAGGGCGACGGTAGCGTTCCATCCTCGACGGCCCGCACTGCCACATCGGCATCACCGGTCCAGCCCCTGGTCAGGAGATGCCGGGCCAGCATGAACATCAGCGAGACTTGCCGCTGCGAGGCGGCTCCGGACTGGGAGCTGACGACTTCGTCGAGATCGAGCGCCACGATCCGTGCATGGCCGGCATCAAACCGGGTGCTCCCCGACAATAGCGGATAGTCCCGGATCGCTTCCGATATCGAACGTCGCAACACCTGCAGTACCGGCTCGCCTGTCTCGCCGGCGAGGGCATCCCGGTAGAGCGAGACGATATTCCCGGCGTGGCTGGCCTCGACCAGGTCGGCGAGCACGGGAGACGCCCGCGACTGGGCCAGCGCCGCCTCCGGAGGCCGGCCATTCGTGAACAGCGCATCGGCGACCTCCCACCATGTCGGGTAGTCACCCGCCTCGAACCCGATTTCCGCCAGCCGGGCATCGACCGCAGGCGCTTCGCCTCGCATGTAACGCCTTGGGTGCTCCTCGTCCGACAGCTGCCGATACACCCGGTCAATCACCGCACCGGACAGGCCGGCCAGCGGGCAGTGCCCGCCAGCATCGTCGGCACCGGTCAGCACCGACAGCATGTTGACCAGGAATTCCCGCGAGGATGGTGGCGGGACCCGCATTCCCGGCGGGGTGTCGAACGGATTGACCGCACTCTCGCTCGACATCTTCAGTTTCAGATGGGCAACCTCGTGATGCCGCTCCGGTGGCAGGGCGTCCTTCAGGAGTTCGATCAAACCCCGGGAGGAATAGCCGATATCGAGGATTGCAATTCTCGGCAGGCTTGCCGCCGCCAGGTCGCCGGCTGGCGGCGCAAGAACCGAGGCCAGATTCATCGCGTTCAATGCCACCGACTTGCCGGAGCCGGAGGTGCCGGCGAAAATCTCCACCCAGCTGTTTTGCCGCGAGGAGCCGGACATGTATGACCATGGCTTTCCGTCATCGGTCCTGAACATGACCACCCCTTCCCTCCACGGGCTGGCCTGCCGACCGAGCGGCAGCATGGCCAGCGCTGCCGACAGCGGCGCGGCGGCGGCCGGCGCCGTGAAGTCGGGTGCCAGGGCCGGCACGGATGACAGGCAGGTGGCAACCGGGTCAGCCGATACGGAATCCACCGACAAATTGCCCCATTGCTCGGCTGCCCGCTTCAGTATCGCCGCATTGCGGCGGAGCACCTCCTCGCGCCCCGCCTGTGCCCAGGTGGCAAAGGTGATCTTCAGCCGGACCACCGTATCCTCGGAGCCGTCAATCTCCCGGAGCCATGCGATGGACTCCCGGATCCTCCCATTGGCGACCGGGGCCGCGAAGGCCAGCAGCCGCGACGCCTGTTCCTTCAGCCGCACCGATTGCAGGCCGCCGGACTCCAGGAGAAACGAGCATCGCCATGGAAGGGCGCGTGATACGTCCGCCACTGCCTGGACCAGCTCGTCGAACGGCTTCAGAATCTCCGGCGCCACTGTCACGTCGAAACCGGCGATCAGTGCATCACCAATCCGGACGATCCGCTGATCGACAAGTCGGGCATCCTCGGTAGCCAGCAACCAGTCCATGCCGGGCAGGTCATCGACTGCCGCCGGTGCTGGTCCGGGCGAGGATCTGGCCGGCCTTGCCGGACCGCCCGGTACCGGGCTCCATTCATCCTTCCAGGGGGCGGTGAAGGGGTGGAGCGATGCCCGGATTTCGCGGGCCGCGTCTTCGGCTTCCAGGATTTCCGCGGCGATGTCCCGGGCCAGCAGGCACCGCCGCAGCGCCTCGGTCAGCGCCGTATGGCGGGCATGCAGGCTGTTGCCGGCGCCCTCCTTCCGGGCCTGTTCCCCGTCATGGGCGCCGCCGGCGCAGCTATGGACAACGGCGATGCAGGTCTCGGCGCAAAACATCGCCTCAAGCTTCCGACACCGTTCCTCGAGCAGCCCGTGCACGGTCAGGCCGAGCCGGTCTGCCCGCGATTGCTGCCGCCCGGCGAGGCAGCGGATGGCATGACCGGCGGTTTCCGGGTCGCGGGAGAAGCAGAGTTGCAATGCGTGCCCCGGCCTGGACAGGAACGGGGACAGCGCCACCCTCAATGCTTCCGCATCGCGTCCGGTTCCTGCCGGGCCGGGCATGCGCTGGCAGCCATCGATCCAGATCAACGACACCAGCGAGCCATCCTTGAGGGCCAGGCAGGTCCGACCTTCGATGGCCTCGATGCGAATTCGCTCGACCAGCGGGGTCTCGAGGAGACGATCGGCAAGCGACAGCAGGAAGTCCATGCGGCAGCCGGTCAGGTCCACGAGGATTCGAGATCCGCCAGCAGCGCGTGTTCGGCCGATTTCCGCTGGCGCGGCCTGCGATCGACCAGCTGGTCGAATTCCAGCCCGTATCCGAATCTGCGGCGTTGCATGGCAGTGGCCAGGGCCCGGTATTCCGACCCGCCGCCGAACTGTACGGGATCGCAAACTGCATCAACATCGACGGGCAGACAAGATCCTGCCGGCACGTAGCCCAGCCTCCACAAGGCTCCGACCATCCGCCTGATGGCGGCCGGCCGTTCTCCGGCCTGCGCCCGGATCATGCTGCCGCGGGCCTTGACCAGCCGGGCTCCGCAGCACTCGACAGCATCAATCGCCGGAACTGCCGCAACCCGGTCCAGCATCGCGATCCAGATGGTCTCCATCGACACCGAGGCCCGGATCACCGACGGCCTCGTTGCCAGGGCGCCAAGAAAATTCTCGGCCGCCAGGCCTGCCGACCATGAATTCCGGGCAATGGTCATGCTGCCACAAGCCTTGACCAGCGCCCGCATGAACCCGCCGAGGAGCGTGTCATCGGTGGCCAGTTGCCAACCCCTCCCGGCATAGGCTTCCCGGAGAATGAAATCGCCATGCACGCGAAGCCGGCGAACCTCGTCGAGCGCAAACCAGTTGCGTCCGTACGGGCTGGAAAATCCGGCCAGCCAGCCCCTGACCCAGGCCGGCAACTCCAGCCGGTATGGCCGAAAGGCCCCGACCAGGATGACCGGCCGGCCGAGCCCGTCCAACTCGCTAATCAGCCGGTCGCAGATCACCGATTGAAAATTCGGCAGTTCAACCTGTTTCCATTGTCCGGTCAGCGGGATCGGCTGCCGGGAAATCGCCAGCGCATGGCCGAATCGCGGCCGCACCATCGTCACCACCGGGCCCTGACCCGGAGCGGTGGTGGTGGCGATACCGAACATGTGCAACTCCCGGGACATCTCGTGCAGTTGCCGTTGCCTCAGGCGCGAGCGCAGCAGCAATGGCTGGACAAGGTCACGCAAGCCGGCCGAGTAGCTGGTTCGAAACAGGGATTTCCTGTCGTCGATTCCTGCCGGTTCCGACCACCTGCTCTCCATCCGGCTGCCAGCCGTAATGCCAAGCCTGACCACCCTGGCGGCCAGTCTCGACAACGTCTTCAACTCGCTTTCGGAAAGCGGCGGCGTCATTCCCCATTCGGCCAGGATCCGCCGCCATGCCAGGCCCAGCCAGCCATCTGCATGCACGTGGCTGCGCCCGGGAATGCACTCGACCGCCGACATCTCCGGATAGGGCTGGTCGGACAGCCAGATCCCGTTCCTCGGCAAGAGACCGGCAGGATCCTCGCATTCGAACACGCGTCCGGCAGCGGCAGCCACCGGCCTGCCATTGGTCGCAGACAGGTGAATGCCGACCTCGTGGCGGACGGTGCCGGCAGCCGGTCTGCGGAAAGGCCTGGCCAGGCGGGCAGTCACCGGTCGGTCCCCACAACATGTTGCCGACAGATCTTGCGCAGATGGGCAACCGACCGCTCGTGCTTCCAGAATTCGGCAACTGCCAGCCCGGCCAGGTCGACAAAGCAGTTGCCATCCCACCGGCTCAACGACATGGACGGGCGCTCGAGATCGGTCGCCGCCCGGCAGGCGGCGGTCGGCCAGAATCTTGCCACCGCGTCGATCCGCTGCAGGACCCTTGGATACCGGTTTCTGCCAACCAGCGAGCGAAGCGTGAATACCGCCTCGATCAGCCCGCCCGGATCCGCACTGCCGAGAATGCTGGACATCATGCTCTCGCGACGTCCCACCGCCGCGATGATGGAACGGGACGCGTCCAGCAACTCGTCATCGGCGGTATTGCCCTGGTGATCCTCGGAGGCCATCAGCACCAGCCATGCCAGCCGGTTCAACGCCGGCTGCGACATTGCCGGTGCCCAGATCAGGCGCAGCCGTCCACGAAGCGTCGCCCATAACGGGTGGCGCAGGTTGTGACAGAACTGGCAGATGGTCCGCAGTTCGTCGATGGCGGTGGCCTCGTGGCGGTCCAGGTGGTCGATTTCCATGAAATTCCGGAGCCTGAACCCACATGAATGGCAGGTCCAGTCATCAGCCTCGAGCTGCCCGGCGAATTCCTTGCCGGAATGATGGGCCAGCATGGCATGGGCCCTGGCACCGATGGCGAGCCGGTCGACCGGCTCCTGCATCAAGGCCGCCAGCATCAATTGATACTTCTGAGCGACCCGTCGACCGAAAGCTGGACCGCGCCATTGCCGAACAGCGACCCGATACCGACACCGAGAGTGGTCGGAATTGCCACCAGCGCCGCGCCGACAAAGACCAGCGTGAATGCCGTCGACAGCCGGGCAGAGGGATCATTCGGGTTCTGCGAATGCTGCCGGAATTTCAGCAACCCGATCATGCCGAGACAGATCCCGAGGAGAAAGGCAAAGGCACCGATGAGGTCGGCGATGTCGCCGACCTGGTCCTGCAGGCCGGATGCCATGTCGCCGATATCGGTGATCTGGGCCAGCGAGGGGATGGCGGTCGCGGCAAGAAGCAGCGACAGGGTAACGATTTTCATTGTCGGTCCGGCCTCCAAACCCGATTCGACGCCGCCGGGTCTGCCGGCGGCCAATGCCGGTCTTGTTGACCATGAAGGTGAAACTCCACGAACGGCCCGGCCGGATCTTCGTGGATAACTCGTGCGGGGGGTCAGCGATCAGGTTTCCACAGCAATTGTGCCATATTTGTTGCTATTATGTTCTTCTCAACCTACGCTGAAGCCCGAACTTGACTTGCAGGAATTGCTCATGAACAACCAGAATTTCCCGGCAATGCACACCGACATGATCCGCCAACCGGTACGAAATGCCGGCCTCAACGGGGCCGAATGGGCGGATGGCGAGGTCCATCAACTGGTCGATCTGTGGAAGCACCGCGTTCCCTTTGGCCGGATTGCCGCCCGCATTGGCCGGTCACGACGCTCGGTCGCCACCAAGGCCAGCCGCATCGGATTGACCCTGCGTCCCTACTGGCATGACGAATTTGCGGCCAATGCCCGCCGGCACGGTCGCGCCCGACCCTGCCTGTGTTGCCGGAGGCTGTTTTTCTCGGAAGGGCGCGGCAACAGGATCTGCACGCAGTGCAAGGACAATTCGCGCTGGGAGACCGGAAATGATTTCACCTGCGGCTGATACGGCCGTATCGGCATGAAACCGCCACCGGCGCCGATGTCACGGAAGTCCGATCGAGGAAGGCTGGCCCGGGAAGTTGCCGACATCAAGGCGGCGCTTCCACTCGCCGAAACCATCGCCCGAATCTCCGGGGCCAGGCTCGAGCAAAGTCCGACGGGAGCCAGGGCCTGCTGCCCCTTTCACCAGGAACGGACACCGTCATTCGTCATTGATGACATGGCCGGGCGTTACCGTTGCTATGGTGCCGGTTGCGGCGCCCATGGCGACGTCATCCAGTTCATCAGGGACTGGTATTCGGTCGATTTTCGCCAGGCATTGCAGCAGGCATACCAACTGGCCGGAATTCCGCCGCCGGAAGCTGGTCCGGCACCGGCGATCGGGCTGCCGGATGCCGGTCACTCGGCATGGCACTCCCTGGTCACCCGGAGACGCACGCCGACCCCGGCCGGCCTGCGGCCGGCCTCCGACTTCCTTTCCCCGGTTCCGGCTTCGATCCCGCTGCCGCAACCCGGGATGATGGTGAGGATTGCCGATCGAAAGCGGAACCGGGTGATTGCGATCAGGCCCACCCATGTGCATCACTACCGCTCGGCGAGCGGGTCGCTCCTGTGCCTGGTATGCCGGGCAGACGGGCCTCGCGGCAAGTTCTTCATCCAGGCCGGATGGCGCGCCGGGGCCGATCAATGGGAAGTGGTCCGGATTCCACGGCAGGTTGGCCGGCCACTCTACGGCCTGCAGGATGCCGGGGAGTGGCCGGGCAGACGCTTCCTCCTGGTCGATGGCGAGAAGACACGTGATGCGGCAGCCAGGCTGCTGCCATGCCGTGAAACCGGCCTGCTGACCATTTCGGTCATGGGTGGGTGCGGTGCCGTCCACCTTGCCGACTGGACACCCCTGCTGGCGGCGGCAAGGGACAGCACGGACACAACGCAACCTTGTCAGTCCCTGGTTTGGCCGGATGCCGACCGGCCGGTCACCATGACCAGCGGGCAGGTCGTTGACCGCCAGCTTCGATTTGCCAGCGACTCGGCTGCCTCGATTGCACGCGCCCTGGCCGATCACCGGCATATCCGCTTCGCCCGGGTGTTGCCGCCCGATGGCGTGAAAGGTGGCTGGGATTTGGCCGATGCCCTTGCCGAGGGTTGGAACACCTCGCAGGCCGAAAGGTATCTCGACCGGTGCTCGGTTCCGCTTGGCCGGCCTGGCCCGGATTGCCGCCCCGACGCACCGGGGCCCTCCATGCCCTGACCGCTCCGGGCGAGGCAGGAGGGCCGCTATTCGAGTACGCCGCCGCTCCGGTCGAACATGTGAAGGTGATCCCGGTTCAGCCTGGCATGGATCCGGTCACCGACTTGCGGCCGGTGCTCGGGCGAGACCCGCATGGTCAATGGCGTATCGGACATGGCCGTCTGCAGGTAGACCAGCGACTCGGCACCGAGTTTCTCGACGATCTCGACCGTGGCCGGAAAGTCGCCATCTTCCGGGCCGGCCAGCACCAGGTGTTCCGGACGTATCCCGATCTCGGTGGCTTCGCCATGTTGCCGCAGTCGCCCGCCCGGTGCCAGACCAACCTCGCCGGCCTGCAGCGCTGCCCCGGGCTGCAATTCGACCTTGACGAAATTCATCGCTGGCGAGCCGATAAACCCGGCGACAAACCGGTTGGCTGGCCGCTCGTAGAGTTCCATTGGCGGGCCGACCTGCTCGATCCTTCCCCGGTTGATGACCACGATCCGGTCGGCAAGGGTCATGGCTTCGGTCTGGTCGTGGGTCACGTAGACCATGGTGGTGCCGAGCCGCTTGTGCAGGCGGGCAATCTCCAGCCGCATCATCACCCGCAAAGCGGCGTCAAGATTCGACAATGGCTCGTCAAACAGGAACACCTCCGGATTGCGAATGATCGAACGCCCGATTGCGACCCGTTGCCGCTGACCTCCCGACAACTGCCCCGGCCGGCGCTCCAGCAGTTCCTCGACCTGGAGGATCCTGGCAACATCCTCGACGCGCCTGCTGATCTCGGCGGCCGGAAGCTTCGCCAGTTTCAGGCCAAACCCGATATTGCCGGCCACCGTCATATGCGGAAACAGTGCATAGGACTGAAACACCATGGCCACCCCGCGCCGTGACGGCTTCTGCCAGGTGACATCCCGGCCACCGATGAAGATCCGTCCGCTGCTGACACTCTCGAGGCCGGTAATCAGCCGCAACAGCGTCGACTTTCCGCAGCCGGATGGCCCGACAAATACCACGAATTCACCATCGGCAGCCTCGAATTCGACATCGCTGATGACGTCGGTGGTGCCGAATTGCTTCGAGACGTGATCAAGCTGAAGGTCAGACATGGCTCACCCCTTCACCGCCCCCATGGTCATTCCCTTGATGAAGTAGCGCTGAAAGAACAGGAACACGACCAGCGTCGGGATGCTGGCGATCAGCGACAGCGCCCCCTGCACCCCCCAGGCAACCGAATACTGCCCCTTCAGGTTGACAATGCCGATCATGATGGTCCGTTTTTCGTCGGAGTTGGTGAAAATCAGCGGCCACAGGAAATCATTCCAGATCCAGGTAAACTGCAGGGTTGCCAATACGGCAATCGCCGGCAGGCTCAATGGCAAGGCGACCCGGACAAGCACCTGCCATTCATTGGCACCCTCGAGAATCGCCGCCTCCCTGAGCGCGTTGGGGACGGTGGAAAAGAAATTCCGCATGAGCAGGGTGCAGATCGGAATTCCCAGCGCCGTGTGCACGATGATGATCGGCCACAGCGTGTCGATCATTCCGAAGGTATTGAACAGCCGGAACAGCGGGATGAGGATGACTTGCGGCGGAAAGAACATGCCCGAGACAATGACCAGGAACAGGATGTCGCTGCCCCGGAAGGGGAGTTTCGAAAACACGTAGCCGGCAAACACGCCGAGGGCGATGGAGGCAGCCGTGGCTGGGGCGGTAACCAGCAGGGTGTTGATCATGTAGCGATGCACCGCCGGATTGAAGACAACCTCGGCGAAATTGCCGAGATAGAGGCTGTCGGGAATTGCCCACAATTCGCCGAAGGCGATATCGCGGGTGGTCTTGACCGATGACAGGATCACCCCGATGGTCGGCGCAAGGAACAGCACCGCCAGGCACATCAGCGAAACCAGTATTGCCGCAGGCCAGGGGTTGAATTCCGGCGTCGCAGCTTCCCGTGACACGGCCTCAGCCATGGATCTCGTCGACCTTGCGGAGCTGGCGGAAATAGATGCGGATCACCGTCAATGTCACCAGGAACAGTACCACGGAAATGGCGCTGCCATAGCCCATGAGGTATTTCCGGAAGGATTCATTGTACATGTGCATGGCCAGCGTGTCCGAAGAGTGAAATGGCCCGCCACCGGTCATGATGTAGAGGATGTCGAATCCCTTGAGCGAGTTGATGACGCTGAGGGCAACCACCACCACGGTGGCCGGGGCCAGGAGTGGAATGACCACCAGGCGGATCTTCTGCCATGTCGATGTGCCTTCGATCTCGCAGACCTCGAGCAATTCTTCGGGAATGGAGGTCAGCCCTGCCAGGAAGATCACCATCGACAGGCCGGTCTGCTGCCATGACCAGGCGACGATGACCGACCCGAGGGCCGTATCCGGTTTTGCCAACCACGGGAACCGCATGGTCTCGCCTGTGACCAGGCTGATGACGGTGTTCAGCAGGCCCCAATCCTGCTGGTAGATCCATACCCAGATCTGCCCGACTACCACCGCCGACAGGCATATCGGCAGGTAGAAGATCGACTTGAATATCGTCCCTCCCGGCACCCGGCTGTCGATCAGCAGCGCCAGCGCCAGTCCGAGCAGGGTTGGCAGCAGGATGGCCGCCACCATCCAGATCACCGTGTTGATGGCGGCATTCAGGAACAGCTTGTCGGTGACGATCTTCGTGTAGTTGGAAAACCCGATGAAGTCATACTCGGGATTGAACCCGTTCCAGTTGGTGAAACTGTAATAGAACGAACTGAGCAGCGGCCAGATGACGAAGACGGAAAACACGGCCAGCGGTCCCGCCAGCAGGATTGCCCGCCAGAATCTGTTGCTCTTTTCCACCGGCCCAGCTGCCCATCAGGAAAAAGGGGGGAGCAGGACCGTGCCCGCTCCCCCCGAACTGTTCGTTGATCAGTTGTCGAACGCCTGCATGGCGGCATCCTGGCTGTCCGAAAGCAGCGACGCATAGTTATCCGGATCATCCATGAATTCGGCGAACATGGACAGGCCGACCTCGGCGACCGGTGGCGGCGTGGCCAGATCGTAGTTGAAAGCGAATGCCTCGGCTGCCGCAACCGCTGCCGATGCCCGTTGCATGACCGAATTGTAGACCGACGGGTCGACATTGACATTTCCGGACAGGGCGCCCTGGACGCTGGCCCATTCGACCTGGGCATCGACATTCTTGATGAAATATGCCAGCCAGGCCTCGGCCCCGGGGATGTTCTCGGCATTGGCCGAAATCACCCATCCGTCAACCGGTCCGACAACCGCATTCGGAACTCCCTCGGTGATGGCCGGGAATTCGAAGAAGTCGTAATCCTCGCCCGGAGACAGCCCGTTGCCGTTCCAGTAGCCGGTAATCCAGGTTCCCATCAGGGTCATCGCCGCCTCGCCCCGGGAGACCCGGTCGGAGGCATCGGTCCAGCTATCGGCATTGGCGTTTTCAACGAAGTAGCCCCTGTCGACCAGATCCTTCCACATTGCCATGGCGGTGTGGACTTCCGGATCGTCATAGGAGGCGCTTCCATCCATCAGGCTCGCCCGGTAGTCGGGACCGGCGGTCCGCAGGATCAGGTAGTCGAACCAGAACTGCGCAGGCCACCGGTTTTTCGAGCCAAGGGCAATCGGCGCCACGCCCATTTCCTTCAGCGTGTCGCACAGGGCCAGAAACCCTTCCCAATCGGTCGGGAACTCCTCGACCCCGGCATCGTCCATCACCTTCTTGTTGTAGAAGAACCCGGCATAGTGGTAGCCGGCCGGGACCAGGTACCGGTTGCCATTGTAGAGGGTGGCACTGTCCGCCAATGCCTTGGCAATGACATCATCCATGCCTTCGCGCGCCCACATGTCGTCGATCGGGGTCAGGCTGTTTGAATCAACCACGAACTGCACCCGGGCCCCGGCCCAGTAGCTGAAGACATCCGGCAGGCTTCCACCGGCTGCCCTGACCAGGATATCGGTCTTGAAATCTTCGTGACCAACCGGGCTGTCCTTCAGCGTGAAGCCGGACTCCTCGGCGAAATTCCCGGCAATCCGGTCGATTGCCGCCTTGCCAAGCTCTCCGGTGAAATAGTGACTTATGGTCACTTCATCTGCATGGCTCGCCAAGCTGACCGACATCGCCAATGCCAGAACGGGAGCCGCATGCGCGGCCTTCGGCAACCGGCGTTTCGTGAGTTCAATCATGATCAATCCTCCTCACCCATGATTTTGCGGATTCCCTCCTTATAAACGATGACTACGGCTGAATCCAAATTCTGTTTGCGAACGAAAGTGTAATCCACTCCTGTTGTCTACGCCGCCAGGTCCAGGTTTGCCTTCCGATCGAGGAAGTCGGCCCACCGGTTGTTGTACAGGCATGACCTGATGGCCATGAGGTAGTTGGCTCCGATCTTCGACCGGTGGCTTCCTGGCCGGCATCGGTGAGTGCCATGGCCCTGGCCTTCATCCCGAGATCGATCTCGGCATGGATATTGGTGGTTGGTGTTCGCCGTTCGTTCGACCTGGAGTCGGTTGAATCAGCTGGCAGGCGGTGCTACCTTCCCTGCATGGTGGATGCTGCATTCGATACCTTGGCGGTGACGCGCCAGCTCAAGGCCAGGGGCTTCAGCTCCGATCAGGCCGAGGCGATCACTGAAGCCGTCCGGGCCGGAGTGACCGGCGGGGTGGCAACGAAAGCAGATATGGCGGAATTGAAAGCCGAGCTGACCTGGCGGATCATCGTGATCGGTCTTGCACTGAACGCGGCTACCGCTGCCGCGGTTGTGGGTGCGGTTGGCTGGATGTTGTCCGGAGGCTGAGGCTGACCGCCAGCAGGCCAGATCCTAGCCATATGTCCACCAACCGCGGCGCGGCAGGCGTAATCGGGCAAACGACGGCGTCCTGTTTCCGATTGTGTGGCCTCGAGAATGACGCAGCGGAGTTTTGGCGCGCCGCCAAGTCTGTCCGTGAAGAGTTTCCGGAACTGGCGAAAGCGTCCTGGTCATCATGCCGAGGGCAAGGCGGGCAGCTTTGTCGATGTGGTACCACCTTCCATGCCCGGTCGGGATGTCGAGCTTGAACCGGCCGGCGGCATGGTCCTGCGCCTCAGGAGGTCCTGACGCTGGGCAGCGCGCCGGCCGGCGGCCTCTGACTGCAGGCAGCGCCGGCGGACATGCGCAAATGCGGCCATGCCGTCCGGACAACCGGCAACACCCGGATGTCGTTCCGGCGAATTGCTGTCGATTCTCCTTTGCCGAAAATCTATGCTCGGCTGCCGCCGATGAGTGCCGGTCACGTGACGGCCGAAAGGAAGGGAACAGGAGACGGGAATGACTGGCAATCCGACAGGGGTGGGCATCGTGGGAACAGGCAGGATTTCCGACCTGCATGCCATCGAGTATCTGAAAAACCCCGATTCCAGGATTGTTGCGCTCTGTGATGTCGACCCTGACCGCGCCGGCAGGAAGGCGCAGGAATGGGGGGCCGAGAGGGTGGCGGTTACCGACGATCTGGCGGATATTCTCGACAATCCTGCCATCGATCTGGTCGAGATACTGGTCCCCCATGATGATCATCTCGACCTGGCCCTCAGGGCCATCGCCGCCGGCAAGGCTGTTTCCCTGCAGAAGCCGATATGCCTGTCAACGGATGATGCCGACCGGCTGGTCGAGGCGGCGGCCGATTCCACTCGCCCCTTCAAGGTATTCGAGAATTTTCTGTTCTTTCCACCGGTAACCAGGGCCTCGCAGCTGGTCAGGCAGGGGGCGATCGGGGATTTGCTGTCGATACGCATCAAGAGCAATCCGGGCTGCAGCAAGACGGCATGGGATGTTCCGGCCCGCAGCGAGAGCTGGCGCCAGGATCAATCGAAGTCGGGCGGTGGCCCGCTGGTTTTCGACGACGGCCACCACAAATTTGCACTTGCCTGGCATTTCATGGGCAATCCGACCGAGGTTCACGCTTTCATCGGAGCCACGCGGCGTGCCGACGGATTTGTCTTCGATGCCCCGTCCATGATCAGTTTTCGCTTTCCCGAAGGCCGGATCGGCAATCTCGAAGTCGTCTATTCGCCGGAACTCGAGATAGACACCAGGCACTATGCCCAGGATGACCGGGTGGAGGTCACCGGCAGCCGTGGGGTGATCTGGATCAATTGCGGCCACGGCCGGCTCCCTGGAGCCGCACCCCTGACTCTCTACCGCGACGGCCGGATGCAGGAGTTCCACGACATCGAGACCGGATGGGAGCAAAGCTTCGTCCTGTCCACACGCCATTTCATCGATGTGGTGAGGAATGGCGGCACACCGGTGCTGACCGCTGCCGAGGGGCGCCAGGTGCTCCGGTTTGCGCTAGCGGCCGGGCAGTCGGCAGTAATGAACCGGCCGGTCACGCTTGACCCGCAATAGCCGCGAAGCCACCATCGGGAAACTGCACGGCCACGGCATCCCGGATTCGACACCCATGTCTTGATGCGGAAGAATTTCGGTGAGTTGACGCCGAGCACCGAACCGGGCCGGCATCGCTTGTGATCCGTGTGTCCGAACTGTCCAGCCAGCCGGGAACGCCTCACAGCCAATTGATCCGGGAGCCGAAACATGAGGTCACTGAGCATGTTGGCAAGTGACGAACTTCCCGAGGTCTTGCGTTCTGGCCACTCACCCGACCCGTGAAATCGATACCCTGGCGGCCTGATATGGTTGACCAGGTATCAGATCCCGTGCCGAATCCGGTCACGGCAGCTTCGCAGCGCCCCTGGGCCCTGGAACGGGAAACCCCTTGGCGGCGGCCGTCACGTCCTTGATCAGCTGCCGGCAGTCGCGGTTGACGAGCGTGATGCCTTCAACACCATCCCCCTGAAGGTCAAGCGGCTGGCGGCTGTCTTCCCGGTGGCGGTCCTGGCCAAAGGACGGGTTCAACCTGACATGCAGAATCCTGTCGGCACCGACAGAATTCACCATCGGCATGACTTCGTCGGCAAACCCGACCCCGGAGACGATCGATATCCGGTCCTGAAGGATGTTGGACAAGATGCGTTTCACGGCGATATTACCGAGGAAACCGCGGCCATGCTTCGGCTTCATGACCCTTTCGCTGTACCTGATATAGGCTTGGCGCGCTGACAGCCCGCCGAAATGCGGGTTCGGCAAATCCTTGATGTCCTCGAAATGCAGAGGCGCCAACTCCGTGCCAAGCCCGTAATATTCGTGGGTCTTTCGCTTCACGTAGTTCGACAAGGCAAAATGGTCGCCATCAAGCCATTCTTCCAGGCAGGTTCCTGCCCGGTTCTTGCCTGCCCTCGGCGGCCCCGAAATCAGGATCAGGTGATAGAAGGAGCTGGAATTCGACATGGTGATGATCCTGCTGCACGGTTCGGCCGGGCCGGGCCTTCACATCGGGCCGGGCCTGCCCAGGATATTCATCGGCAACGACTTGCGCAAAGCGCGGTTCCGACCGCCGTTGCGACATTCCTGCATGCCGTTGATGGCATGCGGTTCGGGGATCGCGGCATCGCGGTGGCGACCCGGGCACGGGCGGTCGGCCGGTTCGGGATGTACGGTCATGCCGGCAGCGCAGCCAGGGAGCAGTCGGCGGTTTCCCGGCCGTGACCTGGTTGCCCGTTCTCGACGTCTGCTTCCGCATCTGCCGGGTAAAGCCGCCCCAGGTCGAGATGCGGCGGCAGCGTCCCCGATTCATCGATGATTCCGATCAGTTCATTGACATCCGGGCGATGGAGCCCGTCGGTCAGCAGGTCCTGCCCATCGAGAGCCGAGAGAATTTCCTCGACTTTCGAGGCACCGTTGGCCAAGCGAAATGCTGTCCTGGCCCGGGTTCCGAACACGCTGGCGAAGTCAGGCAGCGAGCGCCGAAAGGACCTCGTGGCCTGAAGCCTGACCAGGGGCCCGAAGCCGTCATTCCTGCCGCTGACTGCCTCGATGGAGATGCTGAAATCCGGGCTGGTCCGCTGGCCGATCCAGATCGTCAGCCTGGTGTCGGACTCGCTGGCCAGGTGCCGCGCCACCAGCCCTGCCGCAATCCGTGCGGAGGGAATGACCGCTGGCAGGTATTCCAGGTTGACCTTGGATTGCCGCACCACGATTCCCCGGCGCAGCCCGCCATCCTGCTCACGATACAGGCACATGGTGCCCAGCCGGTGTCGCTGTGCTTCCGTGATCGCTGCCAACAGGTTTCCGTTCAGAACCTGCACCGGGTAGCGCCTGCCCAGCGCCAGCTGCTGCGCAAACCCGCGGATATGATGCACGTTGTCGCCATCCTCTATCCCCGGCAGGATCCTGACCGCCTCCGGTCTGAATGACAGCAGGCGCTTCAGGGTATGGATCTGCGGTCGCTGGTCACCCGGCGCCACGGCCCGTATCCGGTAGGCCTGGGGGAGGTGGACGTGATCATCGGCCGGCGCGGTCAGCCCGACAATCGTCCGCAACAGGCCGTCATGCTCGCCATCTTCGCCGTCCATCTGCACCACCGCTCCCGGCCGGATGGATCGCAGCATCCCGATGAAGCGGACCAGCCGGTGGTGCCGGCTCCTGAAATTGAACGGTTGACGGTCCGGTGCCGCCAGCGCTTCGCTGATGGTCGAATCCTGCCGGACAAGATGGCCAAGCAGGGTTGGCAGCATGGCTTCGACCCGGGACGCATATGGTGCAAACCCGTCGGAACCGGCAGCGATTCGTGCCCGGCCCACCATCTGCAACAGTTGGTCACCGGTGATGGGCTCTTCATTCAGATGGTGGGTTCCGGTCGACATGTAGAGCGGAGCAGCGAATGCCGATGTCTCCAGATCATCATCGTCGCGGTCCAGCCCCGAATACAGCGTGGTGCCATGAATCTCGATTTCGCCGGAGATTTCCTTCGGACGCAGGGGGTTGGCATTCCGACTCTCCAGCTCCTCGACAATGGCTTCGAACTCGATGCGGATCAGGTCGATCAGTCGGGTCTGTTCGACGGCCGGCAGAACCAGTGATCGGGACAATACCCGGTTGGCGATCGACTCGATCACGCTGCCCGACGCTCCGGAATCGTTCGGCATCTCGCCCACCGGCGCTTCTTGCTCGTCGCCGGATCCTGACACGAACTCCCGGAAGCCCAGTCGCCTTGCCAGGCCCGGCAGCGACCGCAACACCTGCGTTGTTGCCAGATCTCCGACCTTGTTCAGAAAATCCGGCACATCATCAAGGAGCAGCGGGTGCGAACGATTGCCGTCGACGCTGGCGCCCAGGGCCCGCAATTTGCGGTTTCGCTGCTGCAGGATCCGCATCTCCGGTATCAGACCAGTCATCACCGACACGATACGCGGACGCGCCACCTGCCCGTAGCGGTTTCCCCGCCCCTGGGCCTGGATATACTTGATGATATCGACCGGTGTTTCCATCTCGATCAGCGTTCGTGGTCGGCGATCACCGAATTCCGGTGCCGCGTGGTAGGAGCCGCCGGTGGCCCCGGCCATGTTGTAGATCAGCACGTCGGTCCCGCCATCATTGAAGGAATCGACGACCGATCTGCGGTCCGTTCCTTCCCGCCTGACAATGCGCTGGCCGCGATAGGCAAGCGTTCGCCCGGATATCTCGCCGACGACATGTCCTTCCGCCGTCAGTTTTTCGATGACCGCATCGACCGGCGATACCGGCAGGTCGGCCGGAAGGCGGGCAATGAGCTCGCTCATCCTCTCCGAGATTGCGCGGATTTCCGGGCTGCGTTCACGCGCATCCTGGATGGTGTCCTCGTACTTGATCCTGAAAATGCTCTCGGCGACCCTGACGATCTGGTCGGACAGCGACAATGGAGTCTCCATCATCTCCTGCCGGTCGGCAGCAATTTCGTTGAGCAGCGATGCGCTGGTCGAGTGAAAGGTGATCAGCGGCTTGCGCCCTTCCCTGATTTCGTTCAGTACCTCCTCGACCACCTGGTCGACCTTGATTGCATTGATGGCAACCCGGGCCAGCCGCACCAGCGGCCCGCCAACCGCCCCGGAATACTGGAACAGCGCCCTGCACTGGGCGCGTGCGGTCTCCTCATCCAGGCCGTCGGCAACCATTTGTGCGTATCGTCGGCTTTGCGCCCTGCCGATCAGCGAACCGACCCGCAGCGAGGCATCGATCATGAGTTCGACCAGCGGCGAAAACCGGTTCATGATCTCCTGGTACCCGGCAATCTGCTGATCGTCCGGCAGCCGGATCTCAAATTCCACCGTCGACAAATCATGGTCACGGCGCAGGAACACGCCATCCTCGCTGAGCATGGTGGTAAAGCTCTCCTGCGCGGTCTCGCCGCCCGGCACCAGGTCATCGAGGCTGCTGTCAAACCGCCTGTTCTCGACCGCCGGCAGCAACGGTCGATACAGATCCGCCCCGGCCGGGTTTCGCATTGGCGTTGCCGTCGCAAAAACCACGTTGCCCGGGCCAACCGACTCGATCATTGTTCGGACTGCCTTTCCGGTATTGGCGCCGGGATTGATGGCGTTGTGGGATTCATCAAGCACCAGCAGCGTGCTGTCATCCAGCGCAGCCCCTGCCCATCGACCAGCCGGACTGTCCGGGCCGCGGTTGAACTGGCTGTAATTGGTGATGACCAGGTTGCAGCCGGCCGGCCAGTCTCCGGATTCGAGTATCGTCCGTCTCGTTGCTGCCGGCAGCGTGACATAGCCTGGCGGCTTCGCGGTCTTGCCAGGCGGAACCCCGGTGGTCGCTACCGTCATCAGTTCCACGTGGCGGGCAGCCAAGATTGCCGGCCGGACGGCATCCAGCGCCCCGACAGCACCAAGATCCCTCCAGACATCCCGGATATTGATCTCGGCATTTTCGGTCAGGTAGAGCACCTTCCCGCCCTCCCGCAACCGGTGATACACCATGGCGGCGAGGCTTCGCCCCTTGCCGACCCCGGTCTGGTCGGCAAGCAGAAACGCCCGCTCACGTATCCCTGCCGACTGCCGCATGGCGACCGCATCAACCTGTTCGGCGGTCAGGATCGTGCCAAGCTCGCCGACAGGCATGCCCAGCATTCCGGCAACGGCCGCATCGATGCCACCATGGCGCTCGACATCGCCGGCAACCCGCCGCAATGCCTTTGCCGTGCTCGCTTCCAGTGATTTCGGAACCATGGTGAACGGGCTGGATGCCCTCGATAGCGGCACATAGGGGCATTGCCTCAGATTGTCCTGCCGCTCCGGATCCTCCTGCCCGGCAGTGCGCTCGACCGCGGCATGCCAGTCACGAATCTTCCGCCTGGAGCGGAGAATCTCCACGTGGAGGCGGTCGAGATCGTCGCGCCCGAATACCGAGAATGTGCGTCGGGCCGCCTGTGGCAGGCTTTCGTTTGGCGACGGGCGGCGCTCGCCGACAATGATCAGCGAGACGGAAGGGCCTTCATGGCGGCCGACAGCCACTACCGGGGCGATTTCGGCAACCACCTCAATGGCATGGCCCTTGCCGATCACCGAACGCACCCCGGCAACATGTTCCTCGCCGGCACCGCCATCCAGCAGCAGCATGCTGGTGCCGTCATCCTGGCGGCGCCCGAGTATGTTGAGCACTCGCTCATGCAACCCGGACCGGTCGCCGTCGGTCAGGTCGTAGAGCTGATGCTGCGGATGCCGGCTGTTCTTCAGCTTCGGTGCCGAAATGCCCAGCCGTGAATTGCCGAGAAGGTCGATCTCCTGCACCTGGCTGGTCAGGCGCCGCAGGAAGATCAGCAGGAATACCGACGGGTTGAGCTGCCCGCCATCATCGGCCGGGGCTGAATCGATCAGCGCCTGGGCATTGTCGGCCAGCCTGACGGCCTTGTGATAGCTGCTCCTCGAATCGCCTTCTTCCATCGTGGTCTCGACGACCATCTCCAGCAGCCGGTCTTTCAGAATGGACTGGACGTCCTCGAGGGTGGGCATCGCATCGGCCTGGTTTGCCCCTTCGACAACCGCCGCGGCCACGCGCCGGAGATCCGAATTGTCGAGCGGGCCCTTCCCCGCCATGGACAGGAGCCCGGCAGCGATCGCCTGCAGATCCTCCCGGCTGGCAGCCCGCAGATATTCGGGCCCCGACCGGGGTCCGGCCTCCTCGACCTGCCTTGACTTGCCGCCGCCATCGCGGATTTTCCTGAACCGCGTGCCGGAATGATGGCGAAATACATCCTCGCCATGGAAATTGCGGCCGATGAATTCCGGCCGGCCGGGGACAGCCCTGCCTTCGATGCGGCCCCTGCCAAGGTCGGATTCTCGGTAATCGACAGTCCACGGATAGGATTCCAGCCTGGACCTCGAAATCAGGACGACGGAGCTGCCGAGAATGCGAGCCATCTTGCGGGCATCGAATCTCGACGGCTTTTCGGGAGCCATGAGATAGACATCGCCGGTTTCGCCGAAGTCGAGAAAGCCGGCCTCCAGCGCCCGGCGGCGGGTGTCCGCATGTTGGCTGCCCCTGGCAAACTGCAACAGCAGACCCCTGGCTCCGTTGGAGCGGATCATGCGCCGCAACACTGCGGAATTATCGGCAAATGCTACCCACTCGACCGGCGGGCTGTCGGAGATTGGCTGGCTCGGCAAACAAATTCCTCCCGTGGGAGAACGTCAAGCCGGCCTACGATCTCAGCTGCAGGCCGCCCTGAAGCACCGGCTGGCCTGTCAAAAATCCATCTGTCTTCCCGATTCCGGCTCGGCCTGATCACCAATGACATGGAAAACACCGTCAAGCTTGCCGGCATTGTCCGAACCGTTCAGATCAATATCGGCATTCCTGCCGGGAGTTTCAAGTCCCGGACGGCGCGCCGGGACAGGAGCGGGGTCTTCCCGAGCCAAATCGAGCGAATTGGTGACGGCCTGCCGGATGGAATCGTAGTACCGGGATATGGCTTCCGGATCGGATGGTGTCGGCACCGCATCCCTCGGCACGGCGCTGCTCAACCCCCTCGCCCTGGTGATGAATTTTCTGGAATCGGCTTCCGGCCCGAATGGCTTCAGCGCCAGTGTCGATACGGCGAATCCGAATTTGCCGATCCGCGGCAGCGGGATGTTCATGGTCTTGAAATACCGCTGGATGTCGCTGTTCCAGACGCCCTTCCAGCCGACCGATGCAAATGCGGACCGGGCATTCGGATGGGCCTGGGCAAGGAACCCGGTTTCGAACCGCGAGGAGTCCTCCGGCTCCAGCCGCCTGAGCGCACCCTCGATTCTCGCCCCCAGACCGCCGGTCATGTAATCGGTCAGCGGGATTGCATTCCTGCCGCCGAGGTCCATGGATTCTGCCGTCCGCGAACTGACCGGGAAGATCTCCATGGGGATGACATCGACCATCGCGCCGGCTTCGAACAACTGCTCGAACCGGGTCTCGGGATGCCGCTGCAGAAACCTGTCGAACGCCTCGCCGGCCGGGACCGGACGACCATCCTGCCAGCCCCGCAACACCGACATGGTCTTTCGGCTGGTCCCCTCCTGCGACTTCAGAATGACGGCGAGGGCTGCAGCACCGCGCTCCTCGATGGCTCCGATGGCGATCTTTCGCATCGAATCCACTGCCGTCGCCTGCTCGACATTCCTGACATGCATCACGAATCCGTTGTAGTAGGTCGCCCCGTTCGAACGGAAACGCCGGACCGAGCCATCGGGGGTCATCGACGGGGAAATCTGGACCGGGAGGCCGGAGCGCAATTCCGCTTCGGGGCCACCCATCCTGTTGACCCAACGGGCGGTAAACCGTCCACCTTCCTGGCGGACACCTTCCAGCGCCAGGCAGCCGCCGACCGGCGTCTGTACCATGCCGGCTTCATCCTGGAGATCGGCAACGGTCGGAACCCGTGAATTGGTGGAGGTCTCCCGGATCCAGACCGGAATCGACTTTCCGTTGAGCGGGCCACCTTCCACCCGGCCGGAAATGAAACCGGTATGGCAATTCCTGCTGGTTGCCTCGCCATTGTAGGATTCCACGCGCAGGACCAGGTTGCCGACATATCTTGGCCGGACTCTCGCCGGTGTCCCGTTTCTCCCTGCTGTCTGCATGACCTGCCTGCCTTTCCGGTTATGGGCATACTCGGCGACAATCGGGGCAGGTGGTGAAATTCCAAAGCCGCGACAGCGGCCCTTGCGGATTATGATGTGGAAATCCTGGTCGGCGACGCGGGTGATCGGCCAGCCATCCTGCTCCGGGCGGCAATCCCGCCAAGCTGCCGGGTGAGGCCGGAGAGCGAGGATGCCATCATTGCACCGCCGGTGCGGAATTGCCGGACACCGCCTCCGTCATCGATTCCCGCCGCGACACCGACCCATTTCAGGATGCGGGAAGGAAATTCGGAGATCAGCGAGAAGCTCCTTTCGATGATGACGACATAGGAGAGTACGACCACGATTCCGGTGGCAATCAATCCGAAGATTCCGACCACCGGCGAGGCGTGAACGAGGGCGCTCATCGTGTAGTGAATGCCCAGGTCCAGCAAACTGCCAACGACCCGGAATATGATCATTCCGAAGAAATACCCGGCGATCATCAACGACGGGGTGAGCACCAGCGACAGCAACATGAGCCAGCCTTGGCGGCCGGCATCGCCGGAGATCCCCTCGCCATCCATGCGAAAATGCATGAGCGCCCACAAGGTCACCGCCACCACCGTCTCGGCAACCACGAGGAAATATGCGGCAATCCCGAGTATCCAGTAGATGAAGGGCAGCATCGGAATGATGAAGGATTGCGACACGCCGATGGCGGCCATGGGCGCAGCAATCAGGAACACGATTGTCGTGCCGAACCCGCCTGACAGCAACGATACCGCGGCCCCTCCGAAGATCAGCGCTCCGGAGACATCGAGGAACCAGTTGCCGATATTGATCAGCCCGGTCATCGGGTCCCGGCCGGATGGCACCAGCACCTGCATCAACCCGGCGATCTCGTCGGCAAAACCCACCCGCCAGATGCGGCCAAGAAGTCCCGTGGCCCCGGATGGCGCGGCACCCTCGATGATACGGCCGGGAAGCGTCATCCCCAACGCCGACAGGCTCAGCGCCGCCTCTTCCATGCCGGCAATGGCAACCCTCCAGATCCGCTCCGCTTCCTCGACATGCAGGAACTTGCTGACATCGGTTCGGTCGAACATGCGGTCGAACCAGCCGGAATTCTCGGCCTCGACCACTATCGCCCGGTTGAGCCGGTCCAGCCCGCCGGGCAGATGCGGCGATTCGCGGGCGGTGATCGAGGCTGCGGTCAGCCCCGACAATTCCGAGTTCAACCTGGCCAGCGTCATGTACCAGTTTCCGGCACCGATCCAGCCCTCGCCCAGGCAGGATATCGCCTGGCTTTCCTGTCGGTCGCAGCCACCATTGATGAACCGTTCAATGGCGGCCCGGGCACGGTCCCTGCCGCCCTCGGGGCCGACCAACTGTCCGATCAACCCCCGGCTTCCCTCGGCAAGCCGGTCATTGGCCAGGCGGAGCGTGGCCGCCAGCTCTGCCGAAATGTCCGGCGGCGGCTGATCACCGGCAATCAGCGCCGGCCACTGGATCGATATTGCCCGGTTGGCCCCGTCAATGACCGTCTCCAGAACCTCGGAATGCAGCATGCGAAAGGCACCCTCGACCGCCGCCCCGGATCCGGACTGCCTCCCGGACAGATAGCCAGGCGGCTCCGGAATCTCATAGGCACCGCAGATCTCCGGCTGCCGGCCATCGATCATCGAGACAATATGGACCGACTCCCTGCCGCTCACCGTCTCGAACCGGGCTCGTCTCGGACTTCCGGCTGCCTCCAGCTGGTAGTTGGCCAGCCAGATGCAGAGTTGGTTGCGGTAGACCGTCTTCAGGATTTCCCCGTCGAAGCTGGCCGAACCCGCCGCAATCGGCAGTTCCCCGGAGACCAGCATCCTCGAGCCCCGCCCCCACAGCTCGGATGCCATTATGGTCGAGCCCCTGACGGTCCAGGCCACGCCGGCCTGGATGGAATTGTAACCGCCCAGGCCCGGAACCGGGACCAGCAGCACGGTCGCGAACAACACCCGCAGCGGCCCCCAGAGCGACGACCACCTTCGCCCGAGAATCTCGCCTTCATGTGCCGATTGCAGGACCCCCACCGCCAAATTCCAGGCAAACAGCAGCCCGCCAAGGGTCAGCACCGCCGCATTGAGATAACCGGCAACGACCGAAACCAGGGTGGTCTCGACCGACCCGGTTGGCGACGGAAAAAGCGGGCCGAAGATCCGGTTGAGCAGGGTGGCGCTGTTGGCATCGCCATGCGGGGTCCCGAACACCCCGATGAGCGGATTCTCGATCCCCTGGCCAGGCAGGAGCTGCGCCAGTGCCGGCAGCGGCATGACTGCCGCAACGGCGAACACCGCCAGGAAAACAGGTGCCGCAATATGTCCCGGATATCCGGGCCGGGATTCGGTCATCAACCGCTCCTACCGCCAAGCGGCGAAAATCCCGGACAGGTCCGGACACTCCACAGCCGATTCATGTGGAAGCCCGGAACTGCCTCCAGGCCGCCATCCTCGACCATGCTGCAGGTGCCAGCTTTCCTGCCTGATTGGACAATCGTCAGATCACCGGGCCTGGATGGCCTCGTTCCGGAATATGTGGCATCTTCTGGTTCCGGATCGAAGCTGAACCGGTAGGAATGCTTGCCTTGGGTCAGCTTCCATGCGCCGTGAGGGAGGCCGGAATTGGTCACCATTTGCCAGATTGACCTTGGTGCGCTCACCTCTGCCGTTCTGCGTAAAGCGGCACATACAATTGATCGTTCGGGTACCTGGGTGCAAGGAGATGGCGCTTTCGATGCACGGGGCCGGCGTGTTTCACCCACTGACCCGGACGCAGTGTGCTGGAGTGTTGCTGCTGCACTTCAAAAGGTGGCAGCCGAGCTGTTTTTCGAATCCGCAACCCAGGGAGAATACGATCCCGAGTCAGCCGAAATGGAGGTAAGACGGCTGGAAGAAGAGTTGGATGAAACCAGAGACAATGTGCCGGAAATGGGGAGCTGCGATGATCAACACCTTCATTGGCCTGACGCACGTGACGACTGGGAGCCAGACGAAATTGACGACTGGGAGCCAGACGACTTTTTCTGGAGGGAGCCAGATATGGACGCGTTCGTCGAACGTGTTGATGAGGCAGCCGCCGAGAAACTGGAAGCCCAGGAATACGCCAGACAACTGGAAGCTGAATTGGAGGAGGCCGAAGAGAGCCTGGATGTGGCCCGTGGACAGATTGAGTCCTACCACACGTCAAGACATATTGCGGAACACGAACTGGTCGAAGCTGCGCTGGCTGCGGTTAAGGGTTATTTGGGCGGCATCTCCGTGCATGAAATCGCCGGGATTGGCGGTCCAAAGAAGGGTTCCTGGCACGCGGCGGTTGAGTTGGACGCCAGGGCGTTGGCATTGGCAAGCATTTTGCGTGCTACCGCCGATCGCGTGGATGATGCGCATAAAGGTCCGACGGGGTTTCCTTTTTGAACCATCCGCTTACATGAAACGGACTCTCCCGACCCGGCGACCATGCAGATGGAGGCCTGCAAGTGAATATGGAAGGGGCGGCGGTGCCAAGTTCCCGCCTGTTGGCGCCCCGGTTGGTGCAAGCTGACATTCAGACATCATTCGGCATGCGGTCAAGCTACCTTCGTATATCCGGACTCCGAGATTCAAACTACTCGCCGCGGGCCCATATGGCGCTCGTGGATCGGATCAAGACCCCTGAGCGGCCTCGAAGCTCGGCGGCATTGACTGGTTGTACGACACCGCTTGGGCGACCTCTTGCCGGGAGTGACCGCCACCAGCCTTGGCGGCTTCCTGGCGACCACCCTGCGAAGCCGGGATCATCCTGCATCTCGAATTTACGCAAGCGCCTGACAGCCGACGTCGCACCGCGGAAACGAGAACTCCATGCAGACCCGGCGGCGCGCCTATCAACGACACACATCTGACTCCAGAGTGATTCCGTGCGATCTGCCCGCACATGCAGATCGGCATGCGACAGGTCCCGGCAGAGACGGCAGAGTGGCTCGCCGCCGCCTGCAAGGGCGGGAAGATGAGCCGGACGGCACCGGCCCGCCGGCTCTGCGAGCGGGAGAGCTGGCCGGGCGGACAGCTCCGCTACCGGATCCGCTCGCAGCATCACGGGGTGCCGGGCGCATCCGGCGGCGGATCGCACGGATGGGCGCTGCCTGGTGTCGCCATCCCGGCCGGCATCTGCCGCCGTCTTCCCGGGGCGGGCCGAGCAGGTGGCCGCCTGGCGGCGGCTGTCCGGCGGAGCGGTGAGGATGGAACACATGCTGGAGTCGCATGTCGGGATGGCGGTGAACGGCGCTGGAAGGCCGCCGGGCATGTACATGGCCGATACCGGTTTCCGCCAGGCCGGTCCTGCGCTGCACCGGGGTGCAGCTCATCCCCCCGAAGAACCGGTCAGGCGGGAAGTCGCTCCGCATGACCGCGGTCTCGGCCCTCGAGGAGGAGGGACGCCGAGGGCCGGGCAAGACGAGGCAGCCTCTCGACCGGATGCTGCTGACCACCGGGGGGCCGGGCCGATCTCGGGATCGCCCGCACCGTGCTGCGCTGGTACGAGCTGCGCTGGCGGATCGAGCGCTTCTTCCACGCGCCGAAGACCGGCACCCGCATCGAGGATCGCCATCTCGACCAGGCCGCCGATCCGGAGAAGTGCCTGGCCTTCGATGCCATCACCGCCTTCCGGGTGCGGGATCTGTCGGAGCTGGCGCGCGGGCGGCCTGCATGTCGCCGGGGAGGATATCAGGGCACTCAGTGTCCCGGCCTCCCGTCATGGCTTCAGGGTCCCCGGGCCGCCATCGGCGGGCCGGCAGGGTTTCATCCCACGAAGCGCCAGCCGCTTCCCGGCACGCAGAAGCTCCGGGAGGGGGTGAAGTACCTGTCCCATGCCGTCACCGGTATCCGGGCCATGCAGGAACGGGACAGGAGAGAGCAGAAGGGAGAGGATGCGGAGTCAAGTGTGACGGGTTGATGGGTGCGGGGGCGGACGAACTCCTCCGGCGAGAGAATCGATGCCAAGCGGGTAATCGATGCCTCGGCCCGCAATGTGCGGCTGATCCAGGATTGTGACACGGGGCCCGGATACCCTGCAGGAATCGCATTGTTTAGCACGATTTTTGCCTGCTTGGCAGAGTTGGCATCAAGGGTGCGCGGGCCGCCAGGGACGGCCCGCACCGGTCTTGTCTCAGCGCACGATCAGATCGTCACCGATCGTTGCCCGCATCTGTGCCTCGATCTCGGCCACGGCCTCTTCCGGGGTCTGCACGCCGGTCCAGGCGGCTTCAAGCCCGCGGAACATGGCTTCCGAGAATGCGCCATACTGCAGGTGGTTCGGCTGGGAATTTGCCGAGCCCAGCAGAACTTCCGTTGCCTCGGACGCCCAGCGATTGCCGCGATAGAGGTCGACATCCGCCTGCGCCCTGGCCACGGCGAGGTGATTCGACTGGATCGCATGCAGCGTGTTGAGGCGCGGCTCGGTGGCGATGGCGATCAGCTGCGCCGCGATCTCCTCGACGCGGTCATCCTCCTGGCTCATGACCAGGTAGACCAGCGGGTGCGTGATCGTGTTGGCGCGCCCGGCATCGTTGCCGGCCGGGATCAGCGAGAACTGGATCGTGTTCCAGAAATCGTCATTGCCCTCGCGCGCATAGCGGCCGAAATGCCAGGTTCCGCCGTGCCAGAAGGCGGCGCGGCCGTTGGCGACCTCGTTGTACCACTGGTTCCATTCGGTGCCGATGTGGTTCCGGCGCGTCACGCCCGCCGCCACGGCATCGACGAAGAACTGGTAGAACTCGGTCATGGCCGCCTTGTCGAGCACCAGCCTGCCGGTGTCCGGATCGACGAGCTCACCGCCGAAGGACTGGTAGAACTGCGCATAGTCGGGACCGTTGGAGACCCGGGGATAGAAGCCGTAGCCTTCCTCGACGAGGCCCATCTCGACAGCCTTCGTGGCGTCCTCCAGCACGTTCCGGAGCGTATACTCGCCGCTGGCAACCCTGCCTGGCAGTGAATCGATGTCGTCTTCGCTGTAGCCGAGCTGGCCGAGCGTCTCGCGCCAGAAGAAGAACGGGCGGGATTCGGCATCCTGCGGGATGCCCCACTGGGTACCGGCATAGGAGGCGATCTCCATGAGGTTCGGATAGACGTTGCTCAGCGGCCAGGAATCGAGATCGACATAGTCTTCGACCGCCGCGATGTAGCCGGCCTGGCTCCATGGTGCGATGTCGAGATGCGAGGTGACGACGATGCTGGGGGCGGTGCCGGCCTCGGCACCGAGCGTCACCCCCTGCTTGAACTCGTCCCAGCCGGAAAAGTCGCGCCGGCCGTCCACGGTGATGTTCAGCTCCTCGCCCAGGATGGCCGCCTCGCGCTCGAGAATGCCCGCGGCCATTTCGATGGCCTCGATGCGGTAGCTGTCACTGTCGTTCGAGCCGCCGGCCCAAACCGTGATGTTGATGTCTTCGGCGAAAACCGGAGCGGCAAGACCGCCCAGCACACAGATCAATGCAGAGGTACGGATTACTGAAGTCATGTGATTACTCCTTCTTTGGCACATGCCGTCATGTGGTTGCACACGTGTGCAGCAGTGATAGCAGAAAACCCCCGACCTGGGAAGGTGGTTGTGTGGGGGATCGGGGGGCGGGTATGGAGAGCCTGTGCGGCAACTGCCTGTCTTGCTTGTGGAATACTCCTGACGAAAGACGGCGCCGAGCCGCATCGGCGTGCCGATTTCTTGGCAGAACCGGGCCGGAAACGGCGAGAGTCCTATGCGTTCGATTTGCCCGTCCGGAAGCGGTCATAGCTTGATGGAATGGCAATGCCGAATTCTTGGCAAAGAAGCCGGACATCATGCCAGTCCGTCTCGTCCAGCTCGTATCCGGTATGGAACCGGACAAGCCAGTGCACAGGAACGCAGCGGATTTTCGTGCCCAGGATCTCGCCCTCTCCAGTCAAATGATCCGCCGTGTACGGGACACCGAACCTGTTGCTTCCGTCAGCGTTGAGTTCGTAGGAGTGAACGTCGATGATGCGGCCGTCACCGTCGTCCAGGACGAAGTTGTGCTCCCAGCTACCCGCGCGTGGAACCTCACGGAAGCCCTGGCCGAACAGGATGTCCTTCAATGCCGCTACGCGGGAGACGGGCAAGGCAATGTCCAGATCGTCATGCGGCCTGGTCTGCTGTCCAAGCAGGGCGTCGACAGCCCAACCGCCGTCGATGCAGACGTCCAGCCTGGCCGCCCGGGCGGTGCTCCAGAACTTGATGACTGACGTCGCGTCCATGCAGGTCTCGTTCCGTGTCATTCGTGGCTCGGTCGCACCCGGCAAGCACTCGGCGGGCGCATTCGATCCTGCCATCGCCTTTGTGGATATGTGGTCCAACATACAATAGCATTTCCTGAGCGGGTCCGGGACCATTCGTTGCCCGCCATCGCAAACCGGAGGACAGGAAGGAGGCATCCGAGATGACTGCGAGCTGGCGCTATTGGAACCCGGTCGATATCCGGTTTGGCAGCGAGGCTGTCGGGGCATTGTCCAAGGAGGTTGGTGGATCGCGGTATGCCCTTGTCACCTATGGCGAGCCGTTTTTTCGTGACCTGGCCGAGCGCCTGGCGGCAGCGGCCGGACCTGCGGCCATTGTCATCGACGACGTTCTGCCAAACCCGGAATGCCGGCATCTTGATGCCCAGGCACAGCGACTTTGGGCCGGGAACGAACCGGTTGACGTCATCCTCGCCATCGGCGGCGGCTCGGTCATTGATACGGCAAAAGTGCTTGCCGCGGCGCGGGACGGGTTTGATGCTGTCATGGCATCTGTGCGGGGCGATGCCGACGGCAAGGATCTCTCTGCCCTGCCCGTGGTTGCCGTGCCGACGACAGCGGGAACTGGCAGCGAGGTCACCTGCTGGGCGACGATCTGGGATGTGGTGGCGGGCGAGAAGCATTCGCTGGCACATCCCGGTCTGTATCCGCGCGTCGCGATCATTGATCCCGTGCTCATGGTGGGAAAGTCGCGGGATTTGACACGCGCTACCGGGCTCGACGCGTTGTCGCACGCGCTGGAAAGCATCTGGAACAGGAACGCCAATCCGGTGTCCTGCCGCCATGCTGTCTTCGCGGCACGCATGATATTGCGCGATCTGCCGAAGCTGCTGGATGCACCGGACGATATTGCGCTGCGGACCAGCCTGGCCGAGGCGGCGCTGGGCGCGGGGTTGGCATTCTCGAACACCAAGACCGCGATTGCGCATAATCTCAGCTATCCCGTGACCCTGAGACACGGCCTGCCACATGGGATTGCCTGTTCTTTCACACTGCCGACGATCCTCGGAACGGTGATCTCTCTCGGCGGATTTCGGGAAGACTCGTTGCAGGCGATCTTCGGGCCGGATCTCGCCAGGGGCTCCGACCGACTGGCCGATAGCTTGCGCGGCATGGGTGTCGCACTTCGATTCGAGGATTACGGGGTGGGGGCCGGAGATGCTGTCGACATCATCGACGCGGCCTTTCTCGGTCAACGGGGCAGGAATTTCATCGGCCAGAAGGAGGCTTTCCTGGCTACGGCGATGGGGGATGGATTGATCTGATGACCACCGGCTCCTCCGACACCCGGTGCGAGACGGGTCAGATCGCGCCGGACCAGGTGAACCGCCATATCGAGCATCGCTCTGATGACCCGAATGACAAGATGTGTATCAAGATTGATTGTGACCATGCGCCGCTGCATGCCATCGAAACCGGTCTGGGCAACCAGATCAGCCTCACGCTTGCCGATCCCGAAGTCGGGCGCGGGGATGTCCCGACCACTGTTGAAACGGCCATCGGCAGGCCCTGTTCTGCGGGAGCAGGTCCCGTTTCGGCCACACGGATGGCGCTTGGCCAACTTCCATTGCGGCGGCGGATGGAGCAGATGCAGGGTCATACCGAGTATCGTCTCGAATTGCACGTCTGTCCGACCGGCACCGAATCTCGATCAACCCCAGATCTCAGTGCGCAGGGCGAGGGCACGGTTCACCGCCGTCACGCTGGACGGTCCCTGCAAGAAATCGGCAAAGGCATCGTGATGGACCCTGCCGCCGGCCTCTTCGACCAGGAGCAGCCCCGCCGCGGCATCCCAGATGTTGAGCCCGGGTTCGTGGAACGCGTCGAACCAGCCTGCGAGGACACCGAGAAGACAGATTGTCGCGGAACCATAGTGGCGGTGTTCGATGTCATGGTCGCGCAAGGTTGCAATCCGTTGAACATAGGATGGCAAGCACCCTCTCGGGGAGTGGCCCAGGGCGACGATGGGGATTTCGGCCAGCGTGTCACCAAAGACGATAGCGGCACCGTTCAATTGGCTGCCCTTCCCATGACTGGCATTGGCCGTCAGTCCGAGGTCCGGGGCGTGGATGACTCCGTCGGTCAGTGCAGTCCCGTCGAAATGCGCGATCGAGATGGCCCAGTTCGGTGTTCCACGATAGAAATTCGTCGTGCCGTCGATCGGATCGACGATCCATGTTCTTTGGCCGTCTCCCTGCAAACCGCCCTCTTCTCCCAGGATCGCGGCGCCAGGATCGCGTTGGCGAATGCCGTCGCGCACCAGTGTCTCGACTGCCGTATCGGCGGCAGTGACCAGATCCAGGTGTCCCTTGATCCGGGCCTCCAGGCCACCACCTTCGTCACGCATCTGCTGTGCGAGACGTCCCGCCTGGCGGGCGAGGTCCAGCGCGATTTGCAGTCGGTCGTCAGCCATGACGCGTCGTCCCGCGCAGCACGGGAGTCAGGTCCACGCGTTCGATTCGTCGTGGAAGGTCGATATCTTCCAAGCGCTCGATCAGCATCCGGATCACCGTGTCGGCCTGCAGGTCGATATTCTGCTGGATAGTCGAGAGGTCGTAGGAGGCCCAGCAAGCCTGTTCGATATCGTCGAAACCGATGATCTGCACATCCTGCGGAACCGAGAGACCAAGATCAAGCCGGATCGCGTCCATCGCACCCAGCGCCATCAGATCGGTGGCGCAGAAAAGACCGTTGATCCGGGAAAACGCCATGTGACCGGCGGTCAGCACGCCCTCGCGGGCGGTCGCATATTCCTGATCTTCGGAATGGATCAATTCGGTTTGAAACCCCTGTCGTGCCGCCGCTTCTTGGAAGGCGCGCGCTCGACCGGAGACCGAATAGGTTTCCCGACGCGACAAGAGGCATCCAAGCTTCGTCGCGCCGCATTCGATCAGCGTTTGGGCTGCCAGGCGGCCGCCGGTGTCGTTGTCGGCGACGACCCGGTCGCCCCAATTCGTGACACCGGCCCGGTTGATCAGCACCACGGGCAGTCCAAGGCGTCCACAATCCTCGATCAGCGCCCGGGGCGGCGTGTCGGAGGTGATGATCATGCCCGCGATCGAGTAGCTGAGAAGAGAGTCGATCAGGCTTGTCAGCATTTCGGGTTGCTCGGCCGTGATGAGCATCGGCTTGAAGCCTTTACGGAGCAGCCTTTCGCTCAGCAGGCGGACTTGCCGCGACCGGAGGGGTGTGTCGAGGCGGGAAGCCACAAGCCCGACGATTCCGGAATGCTCCTGTTGCAATCCGCGCGCCAGCAAGTTGACGCGATAGCGGAGATCGGAGGCGGCTTTTGTCACCTTGTCCTTGGTTTCAGCCGAAATACTGGCACTTGGCGTAAAGGCACGCGAAACGGCAGAGCGCGACACTCCGGCCAGCTTGGCAACGTCGAAAGACGTGGGTTTGCGCGCCTTGCCTTTAGACATGGCGGTCGCGTCCAGTGACAAAACGGGAAAAGGCAAAGGGTTCGTTCAGGTTGAACAGATCGGGGCGGAGGTCGAAAATCTGCCCGAAGACGTCGGGTGCATTTCCCATGTAGGCAACCATCGAACTGATGGCGCTCCCCCTGAGCGAGGTGATTTCCCGAGGATCGTCGCCCGACCGAAACTCGATCAGGTTCGCGCCGTAATGATTGATGGCGGCCTGAAGCGTTTCGTAGTCCTGTCGTCGTGACATGATCCGGGCCTCGGCGCTCAGCGCTCGCAACTCGACCAGGTAATCCCGATTGAAGGACCAGAAGAACACGCGATCGAGGAGGCCGGCAGACTTGACGCGATCAAGGACCGGCTCGGGCGGGGCGGACTTGAATTCAAGGTATGCGCGGGCGTCATGCTTCCTGATCAGTGCCAGGGCTTCCTCCAGCGTCGGAATCCGGGTGCCCGCGAAGAACGGATCAAACCATGCCCCTGCGCTCAGCGCTCGCAACTCCGCCAGCGTTTTCGATGTAACGGGGCCGGTGCCGTTCGTGGTGCGGTCAAGAGTCGGGTCGTGGATCACGACAATCTCGCCATCTGCGGTCACATGCAGGTCGACCTCGATGTAGTCGAACCCCGCCGCCAGCGCACATTCGAGGGCGGGCAGGGTGTTTTCCGGTGCGATGCGGTTCGCGCCGCGGTGGCAAACAATACCGAAGGGATAATCGGCAGGCGCGTGGAATGGATTCACAAGCTCCGGCATGTCCGAGCAGATGCCGGTAACCGGCTTGTCTCGCAGATGCACCATGCGCGCCGGGTCTTCCTCGTGCCAGAGCACGACTTCCTTGCCGTCGCCAAAGGCGCGCGCGAAGAAGCCTGGTGTCAACGTGTCTTGCGGCGCAGGGAGTCGTTCCCAACACAAGTGAATCACGTCGGCATGGGCTGCGTGTTCGTGCGGATCCGCGCCGACAGGCACCAGTGCGGCGACAGGATAGGGGCTGCCCGCGTCTTTCAAGATGTCCACGATCTCGGTGTCGAAGGCACCGATGATCACCGGTGCTATTCCGGCTTCGCTGAGCAGGGACAGCAAGGCAGGCGTGGCCGGGGCGTCCTTGATGTCGGCATATATTCCGGCGCCAAGATCGCGCGCAAGCATGATCACCTCGGCCAGATCCGGACATTCGGGCATGTGATCCCGAAGAGCCTCGCGCGTCAGGTCGCAAAGCGCCGATCCGTCGGCCAGGGTTGCGTCGTGATGCACGACCGGCACACCATCGGAGGTGGCGCGGATGTCGACTTCCCACATGTCGGCGCCCAGCTCCGCCGCCTTGCGAAAAGCCGCGATCGTGTTGGCCGGAGCATAGGCCGAGGCCCCGCGATGGGCGATGGAGAAGGGGCGCGGGGGAATGCCGGCGCCTGTCACACGCGATCTCCGTTGGGGGCAAAGATCAGGATGTTTTCGATCGCAACGCCCCAGTCGATCTTGTCGCCGATGCGGACCGTGACGCCAAAGGGCACGATCGACCGGATGTCGCCGCCGCCGTCAAGACGAATGTCGATCAACTCCTCGCGGCCCTGCGGTTCGACGAAGATCACCTCGCCTGTCAGACCCGTTCCGTGTTGCGGACCGAAATGCTCCGGCCGAATGCCGATGACAACGTCGCCCCGAGCGCTGAAGCTGGTCGGGCGCGGCAGCGACTGCATGCCGTTGACCGACAGGGTTTCGCCCGCCTTTGCTTCGAGGAACGAAATCGGCGGGTTGCCCAGGAATCCTGCGACAAACCGGGATTGCGGATTGGCATACATCTGATCGGGAGTATCGAGCTGGATAATCTTGCCGTCCTTCATCAGCGCGATCCGGTCGCACATTGACATGGCCTCGACCTGGTCATGTGTCACAAGGATGGCGGTGATCCCGGTTTCCTGCTGGATACGCCGTATCTCCGAGCGCATTTCGAGGCGGAGTTTCGCGTCAAGGTTTGCCAACGGTTCGTCCAGCAACAGGATGTCCGGTTTCCGAATCATGGCCCTCGAGAGTGCGACCCGCTGCTGCTGGCCGCCAGACAACTGCGCCGGGCGGCGCTCGAGGAGGTCGCCGATCTGGACGAGATCGGCAAGGCGTTCAACCTCGGCCTGGATCTCGGATTTCGACTGTCCCATGACCTTGAGCGGAAAACCGATATTCTGCTCCGCTGTCATATGGGGGTAGAGCGCATAGTTCTGGAACACCACACCGACCGAGCGCCCCTGTGCGGGCACGTTCGACACATCGCGATCTCCGAAATAGAGCTTCCCGGCGCTGAGTTTGTGGATACCGCAGATGGCAAAAAGCGTCGTCGACTTGCCGCAGCCGGATGGCCCGAGCAATGCCATCATCTCACCGCTTCCAACGGTCAGGTCCATCTCCTCGATGACGGTCGTGGTGCCAAAACGCTTGGTGAATTTCTCAAGTCTCAGTTCCATCAGCCTTTCGTGCCTCCGCCGTAGATGTTCATGAGTTGCTTCTGGAAAATCAGGTAGATGACGATGACGGGGATCGAGTAGAACATTCCGATCGCCTTGAAGAGCCCGAAATCGGCCGTCGCGTCATCCTGGATGACCGCATTCATGTAGGTTGCCAGCACCTGCGTGCTTGACCCGGGCGCCAGGACCAGCGGCAGGACGAATTCCGACCAGCCGGAGAGGAACGAGATGATCAGGAGCGCGGCAAGCCCGGGTTTGACCTGTGGCAGCACCAACTCCCACCAGACGCGGTACCGGCTGGCCCCGTCCTGCACGCCGGCCATTTCGATCTCCCACGGCACGGTGTCGTAGAAGCCTTTCATGATCCAGACGCCGAAAGGCAATTCCAGTGCCGCCTTGACAAGGATGATGCCGAGCAGCGTGTCGAAGAGGCCAAGGAACTGAAGGATGATAAAGATCGCGATGATCAGGGTGATCGTCGGGAATGCGTGCAGGATGATAAGCCCGCCAAGGAAATATGGCCGTCCCGGCATGTTCAGGCGCGACAGCGCATAGGCGGCGGTTGTCGAGAGGAGCGTGACCAGGAAGGCGGTGGTGCAGGCGAAGATGAACGTGTTCAACGTCACCACCCAGATCGAGGGACGCCCGGTGTCGATCCGCTCCCAGAGAAAGCGCCAGTTCGAAATGTCGATGGGGCCGGGCACCAGGGATCCCGGTTCGGGCGAGGCCATGCTGTCGACGACCTGGTAGACATACATGATCACCAGCGGTGTCGAAAAGATCGTGAGCACCAGGACAAGGTGCCAGATGCGGCGACCGCCCGTCATTGTTCGATCCTCGGTTTGCTCAGCAGTTCCTTGAAATTGAAAAACCTCAGATACAGGACCGAAAGGAAGATACCGATAAAGACCAGGACCAGCGCATAGGCGGCGCCGAAGCCGTACTGCAGGTTACCGCCATAGTTGTTCAGGGCAGTGTGGAAGGCGGCCAGCGCCCAGACCTCGGTGGTGCGCCCGGGGCCACCATCCGTGGCCAGCAGAATGTACTCGAACGAGGTCAGCAGGCTCAGGGTCTGATAGGCGGTCATGAACAGGATCGGCCAACGCATCTGCGGCAGGATGATGTAGCGGACCTGTTGCCAGCGATTGGCGCCGTCCACCTCGGAGGCATAGAGCATCGAGGTGGGAATTGACTTGATGGCTGATGAAAACAGGATCATGCCGAGCGAGGCGCCGACGAAGCCGTTGATCAGGATGATCGTGGTCCAGGCGTGGCTGCCTGTATGCATCATCCAGTTCTTGGGTGCGGCGCCGAACCATCCGGTGACGGTGGCAATGAAGCCGGTGTCCCAGGTGAACCAGTTCCACATCAGCACGTAAAGAACTGGCGGCAGGATCCGTGGCAGGAACCAGATGGCACGGAAGGTGTTGGCCAATTTGCCGGGCAGGTAGAATGTCGATATGGCCAGGAACAGGCCGAACAGGATGTTGAAGGACAGCGTCCAGGCCACGTAGAACGCGGTGTTCGTGGCATATCTGAGGGTTGAAGGCAGTTCGACCAACAGCTTGAAATTGTCGGTGGTCCAGTTCCAGCCGGTATAGGCGAATAGCGTCAGCGCGTCGTGATCGGCGGCGTCGATGCCACTGTCGGCCAACGCGCTGCGAAATTGTTCCTCGGTATCGAAGCGTTCGCCGATAATGGTGACAGAGAACAGGTCGGCGGCTGCCTTGCGGTCCCTTGTCCGGCGTATCGGGTCGTCAAGGTTTCTCAGAACGCGCTCCAGGTCGCGGCGGGCGCCGAAGGTTTCGCCCAGGTAATCCTCGCGCAACTCATTCGCCGTGCGGTCGCTGAACTGTTCAGCCAGGACAGCAAGGCCCGCTTCGGTAATCTGGAAGCCGGCATTTTCCAGCTTCTCCGCCGATGCTTCACTGATGCCGGTGTCCGACAGGTTTCGCAGCTGTTCGGTATTGATCCGATAGTCGCCGCCCATGATTCCGGTCGAGGTCGACATGTTGGTAAACGCGAAGACCACGGTCAGAAGGACGGGCAGCAGAAAGAAGATCACCACCGCGACCAGCGCAGGCGAAAGAAATCCGATGCCCAGAATGCGCATCGTCATGGAGAAACCTCTAACGTGAATTATGCGCGGGCCGCCAGGGACGGCCCGCACCGGTCTTGTCTCAGCGCACGATCAGATCGTCACCGATCGTTGCCCGCATCTGTGCCTCGATCTCGGCCACGGCCTCTTCCGGGGTCTGCACGCCGGTCCAGGCGGCTTCAAGCCCGCGGAACATGGCTTCCGAGAATGCGCCATACTGCAGGTGGTTCGGCTGGGAATTTGCCGAGCCCAGCAGAACTTCCGTTGCCTCGGACGCCCAGCGATTGCCGCGATAGAGGTCGACATCCGCCTGCGCCCTGGCCACGGCGAGGTGATTCGACTGGATCGCATGCAGCGTGTTGAGGCGCGGCTCGGTGGCGATGGCGATCAGCTGCGCCGCGATCTCCTCGACGCGGTCATCCTCCTGGCTCATGACCAGGTAGACCAGCGGGTGCGTGATCGTGTTGGCGCGCCCGGCATCGTTGCCGGCCGGGATCAGCGAGAACTGGATCGTGTTCCAGAAATCGTCATTGCCCTCGCGCGCATAGCGGCCGAAATGCCAGGTTCCGCCGTGCCAGAAGGCGGCGCGGCCGTTGGCGACCTCGTTGTACCACTGGTTCCATTCGGTGCCGATGTGGTTCCGGCGCGTCACGCCCGCCGCCACGGCATCGACGAAGAACTGGTAGAACTCGGTCATGGCCGCCTTGTCGAGCACCAGCCTGCCGGTGTCCGGATCGACGAGCTCACCGCCGAAGGACTGGTAGAACTGCGCATAGTCGGGACCGTTGGAGACCCGGGGATAGAAGCCGTAGCCTTCCTCGACGAGGCCCATCTCGACAGCCTTCGTGGCGTCCTCCAGCACGTTCCGGAGCGTATACTCGCCGCTGGCAACCCTGCCTGGCAGTGAATCGATGTCGTCTTCGCTGTAGCCGAGCTGGCCGAGCGTCTCGCGCCAGAAGAAGAACGGGCGGGATTCGGCATCCTGCGGGATGCCCCACTGGGTACCGGCATAGGAGGCGATCTCCATGAGGTTCGGATAGACGTTGCTCAGCGGCCAGGAATCGAGATCGACATAGTCTTCGACCGCCGCGATGTAGCCGGCCTGGCTCCATGGTGCGATGTCGAGATGCGAGGTGACGACGATGCTGGGGGCGGTGCCGGCCTCGGCACCGAGCGTCACCCCCTGCTTGAACTCGTCCCAGCCGGAAAAGTCGCGCCGGCCGTCCACGGTGATGTTCAGCTCCTCGCCCAGGATGGCCGCCTCGCGCTCGAGAATGCCCGCGGCCATTTCGATGGCCTCGATGCGGTAGCTGTCACTGTCGTTCGAGCCGCCGGCCCAAACCGTGATGTTGATGTCTTCGGCGAAAACCGGAGCGGCAAGACCGCCCAGCACACAGATCAATGCAGAGGTACGGATTACTGAAGTCATGTGATTACTCCTTCTTTGGCACATGCCGTCATGTGGTTGCACACGTGTGCAGCAGTGATAGCAGAAAACCCCCGACCTGGGAAGGTGGTTGTGTGGGGGATCGGGGGGCGGCCGCGCCCCGGTGGCCGCCGGCACTTCCGGTCGCGGATTCGGCAGATTGATCCGTCCGGTCCTTCGGGCGGTCTCCGTCATGCCCTGACGCGCGCAACGACACCCAGGGCATGGGCGACACATGCTGACTCATTCGTCTCCAGTGCGGCCGACATGAAGTCGGCAATGACCTGATCGGAATTCAAGGTGGTCGGCCGGATCAAATGTAGTGAGTGTCCTGATCATGGCTTTTCCCCCATTGATTGGTTTCCTTCCGTAGGCCTGCCAGCGTCAGCGGGGTTCTTCCGGGACTGGCAGCATGAACGAGAAATCGCAGCCTTCATCGGCCTGGGTGACTTCGGTGGCATAAAGCCTGTCATAGCCGCGCCGTTCCTCGGGTGGCACGGTTGGAGGGGACCATGCGGCGCGGCGGCGGGCCATCTCCTCCTCATCCACGAGCAGGTCAATGCGCCTCTGTTTCACCGACAGGCGGATCCGGTCGCCGCTCCGGACCAGCGCCAGCGGCCCGCCGACCGCGCTTTCGGGGACAACATGCAGGACGATGGTGCCGAACGCGGTTCCGGACATCCTGGCATCGGAAATCCGCACCATGTCGGTGACGCCCCTGGCACCGAGCTTCCTCGGAATCGGCAGGTATCCTGCCTCGGGCATCCCGGAGGCGCTTCGGGGCCCGGCATTCTGCAGCACCATGAAATCATCTTCGCAAATGTCGAGCTCCGGATCGTCAACCCGGTTGGCGAGGTCTTCAAGCGACGAGAACACGACCGCCCTGCCCTCTTTCTCGAAATTCCGCTTGTCGGCGGCCGAACGCTTCAGGATGGCTCCCCGCGGGGCAAGACTGCCGAACAGCGCCACCAGGCCGCCCTGGGGCTCGAGCGGCTCTGCTGCCCTGGCGATGATCCGCCGATCGACCCAGCCCTGATCAGTCTCCAGGCGGTCGCCCAGTGTACCGCCGGCGACCGACAGCGTATCGAGATGAAGCCACGGTCTCAGTTCGCGCAGCACCGCGCCCATTCCGCCGGCAGAATGGAAATCCTCCATGTAGGCATCACCGACCGGCTTCAGGTTGACCAGCACCGGCGTCGAGTCCGACAATTCATTCAACCGCTCCAGGGAAACGGACACGCCGAGCCGAGCGGCGATTGCCGTCAGGTGAATGACCGCGTTCGTTGATCCACCCAGGGCCAGGATGACACGAAGCGCGTTCTCTATCGAATTGGCGGTGATGACCTGGCTTGGCCGGACCGGATCGTTGATCAGCCGTGCCGCCGCCAGCCCCGATGCCTCGGCGGCGCGCAGCCTGTCGGCATGGACCGCGGGGATGGCTGCGGTGCCGGGCAGGGACATTCCGAGGGTCTCGGAAATGCAGGCCATCGTGGACGCGGTTCCCATGACCGCGCAGGTCCCCGTTGTCGTGGCCAGTCGTCCCTCGACGCGGCCGATTTCATCGGCCGAAATCTTGCCGGCCCGATACATTCCCCAGAAGCGGCGGCAGTCCGTGCATGCACCCAGGCGTTCTCCGAGGTGCCGGGATGTCATCATCGGACCAGCGACAAGCTGAACCGCCGGCAGGTCGGCTGAAGCGGCGCCCATCAGCTGGGCTGGAACCGTCTTGTCACATCCTCCCATCAGCACGACCGCATCCATCGGCTGGGCGCGGATCATCTCCTCGGTGTCCATGGACATCAGATTGCGGAATTTCAGGCTGGTGGGGCTGAGAAACACCTCGCCCAGCGAAATTGTCGGAAACTCGACCGGGAGGGCACCGCCGAGCAGAACTCCGCGCTTCACCGCCTCGAGCAATTCCGGGAAATGACGGTGACAGTTGTTGAATCCCGAATTGGTATTGGCAATCCCGACTATCGGTTTCTTGAGAACCTCGCCCGAATATCCCATGGACGACGCAAATGAACGGCGAAGATAGACCGCGAAATCACGATCCCCGTAATCGGTCAGACCCCGCGCGAACCCTTTTTCCCCTGTCACCGTCATTGCGGCCGCCCTGCGGGTTCCTGGCGGACGGCAGCAAGGGGACGACGGCGCGGTGCGCCGAATTCGGCAATCCCGATCCGGTCGAACCAGGTCATCGAGCAGGCATCCGCCGGCATTGCGGTGCGGCTGCCGATTCGTGCTTGCAAATGGCCGGAATGGCCGGCAGGCTCGTTGGGTCGGGCCGGGAGCTTGTCGCGAGGCAGGCCAGCGATTCCCCTGGCCGAAACGGCCGGGGGGCGGGCATGTCGGGTGTGGGCTGCGTGACCACCGTACAGGTTTGCAATCATGGTTCACTCCACCGGTCTAGATCCGCATTTCCAGGTAACGGCTTTCGACATCGTCGACCCAGTTTCCCACGTTCCACGCACCGTAGGCTCCCATGCCGGCGATCGGATCGGGGCCGCAATAAACCGGGATATGGAGCAGCGACAGCCCGTCATGGGCAAACGCCGCATCCAGCGCCGCATCCAACTCGGCGCGGTTGCAACCCCCGGGCAGGGCCATCACGCCGCTCACCGAGGACGCCATGGCGACGTAGTCGACGGCAACGCTGTCATTTGTCCTGAACCCGTGGCCGTATTGTGCCTCCTGCAATCCGGTGATCGCCGCCATCCGCCGGTTGTCAAACAGCGCAATCATGCCACGGACACCGTGTTCGACCGCGTCGATCAGGATCTGCGGGTTCATCATGAATGATCCGTCACCCGTGAACGCGATGGCGTATCGCGCTCCGTCAACATGGGCTCCGCTCAACAACGCCGAGCACGCAAACCCCATATAGGACGCTCCGGCTTCGGTAAATGTCTGGCCCGGCAGGTCATCCTCCACGACCTGGAACCCGTTGGCCTGCACATCGCCGGCATCAAAGAACTTGATGGCGCCGACGCGGTTGGCAAGAGAGCTGACCGCATGAATGGCCGCCGGCTGTGTCAGCACAGGACGCTGCCAGACATCATCAGCCAATGGATCGGCATGAATCCGGGAGGATTTGAAATCGGTCCACTCGCGCTTTCTTGCCACGCATTCGCGCAGCCATTCCTGGCGCCGGCTGGCACCGGTATCGGATCCGGCCGCGGCCAACAGGGCCTCGATTACCGCGGTGATGTCGCCCGGCAGGCAGATCGAGTTCGCATAATGCGTCACATCACCAAGATCGCCGTTCAGGTTCAGAACCGCGCCCGCGTTCGGATACCCGATGCCGGAACAGTCGGCCTGGCAGACGGCGCGGCTTCCGATCATGATCACCGAGTCGGCATTGTGCATGGCATAGTTGCCGGAAATCGATCCCTTCGAGCCGCCGACATGCATGTTCTGATCATGGCTGTCCGCCACGACTCCGGTTGAACCGGGAGAAAGCACAACCGGCGCACCAACCCGGGTGGCGAACTTCCTGATGGCCTCGTGATGGGCGCGGGCTCCGCCGCCTGCCTTGATGACGATGCGTCTTCGGCTGCGCAGGAACTGTACCGCATCCTCCAGGCCGTCCGGACCGGCAGGTGCCAGCGCGGGAATGGCGGTCCGGCCAGGCAGGGCTCCGACGCCGAGTTTCGTCGGCCGGGGTTGCGTGTTGATGGGCAGCATCACGTAGAATGGGCCGGGCTTGTAGGGGTGGTGCACGCAGTTGGTGCCGCGGCGAAGACATTCGCGCAGGCTGCCCGGCGTGTGCAGCGTGTATGACTGTCCCATCAAAGACGTCAGCTTCCCGAAGACCCCCTGCTCGCGCTTGGGCACCTGCTGCATGTTGAAACCCTCGCCCTGCGTGGTTTCATCGCCATAGATGTGATAAACGCCGATTCCGTTCGATGCGGACGCAAGCGAACCGGCCATGGCCTGGAGCGCGCCGGGGCCGATCGAGGTGACAACGGCTGGCGTCTCGCCATGGACCCATGCATATGCAGTGGCGGCATGCGCCATCTCGACCTCGTTGCGGCAGTTTATGACGTCAACGGCCCCGGCCCGCGAATACACGCGCAACACCTCGCCAAAATCGGTGGAACCATGGCCGAATATGACGAAGTAGCGGCGGACGCCCTGTTTCAGCAATCCGATGACCAGCGCCTCCGACAAGGTGAGGTCGATGACCGGCTCGATCAAACCGTCATCCAGCGCCGCATCCACGGTATTGGTTGCGAATACCGCCGCCCGTTCGGACATGTCCTGGTCTTCCTCCGGCAGCAAGTTCATGTCAGCCATTCGACCCCCCGGCCTCGTCTTGAGTGTTTCTTTTGGGCCTCAACTCGCCCGCAAACTGGTAGCCAATGACCAGGAGTGCCAGCGCGAAAAAGATCAGCGCTGCCGGAGACGACAGGAAGATGTCCATGCTTCCGCCCGACAGCATCATCGCGGTGCGGAATTCGTTTTCCAATGTCGGGCCGAGGACCATGCCGAGAACAATCGGCGTGATCGGCACGCGCACGGCCGCCAGCAGGTAGGCCAGCGCCCCGATTGCGCCCATGGCAAAAATGTCGAAGGCGCTGTTGCGGATCGAATAGGCACCGATCGCGCACAGCACCATCACCGCGACCGCCAGCAATTCACGCGGGATCCGCAGCACATGGACGAACAGGCGAACGCCGATCAGCTGCATTCCCAGCACCCAGACATAAGCGATGATGACGGCGACATACATTCCGTAGATTTCGCCTGCATGATTCATGAACAGCGCCGGGCCCGGCGTGATGCCGTGTATCATCAGCCCGGCCAGCACGATGGCGGTCGCCGGATCTCCGGGAATGCCGAGCGACAGCAGGGGAATCAGCGTGCCTCCGGTGACGGCGTTGTTGGCGGTCTCGGGTGCGATCACCCCGTCGATGTTGCCCTTGCCGAAAGACGCCGGATCCTTCGAAAACCGCTTGGCATTGTCATAGGCGAGGAAGGAGGCGATCGGACCGCCGGTGCCGGGTATGGCGCCGATCGCGGTTCCGAGGGCGGAACAGCGGATCATCAGCCAGAACTTGCTGAACAGCAGGGACGGGGACGGAAGCCTGGCGCGCAAATTGGCAATGCGGTGTGGCCTGGACTGGTCGGCGGACGGGTCTGCGAATGCTTCAATGATGAAGGGCACCGCAAACAGGCCGATCATGGCGACCAGGAGATTCACGCCCTGAAGCAAGTTGACGCTGTCGAAGGTCATGCGCGGAATTCCGTCAATCGCATCGATGCCCACGGTCATGATCATCAGGCCCAGCACGCCCGAAATCAGCCCCTTCAGCAACGAGTCGCCACACAATCCGCAGATCGTCGACATGCCGAACAGGACAAGTGCAAAGATTTCAGCGGGACCGAAGCTGATGGCGATCCGGGACACCAGGTCGACCGAAACGATCATCACGACAAGGCTGAATATGCCGCCGAACACCGACACGATCACTGCCGTCCCCAGCGCGATCGACGCTTCGCCCTTCCTGGTCATCGGGTGGCCGTCGAGCACGGTCGCGGCGGCAGACGGCGTCCCGGGTATTCCCAGGAGGATCGCCGACACCGAACCGCCCGTCATGCCGCCCACATACGTGCCCAGGAGCATCCCGATGGCCGGGACCGGCTCCATGCCGAAGGTGATCGGCAGTGCCAGTGCCAGCGCGACCGTGAAGGTCAGCCCGGGAACGGATCCGAACACCAGCCCCACCAATGAGCCAAGGCCGATTGCACCGACCGCTTGGGGGGTGAATGCGAGAGACAGGGCCTGGAAGAAAAGATCCAATCGATCACCCGATATTTATCCAGGTGCCGTTCGCTAGGTAAATTCCGATGAGCTTTTCGAAAATCAGCCAGCAACCCGCGGTCAGACCCAGCGACATTCCGGCGATTTTCAGCGCCGACTGCCCGCGGAGACCGGCGATCATGACCAGGAACACGGCTACCGGGGTCGCAAGCACAAATCCGACCCGCTCAAGCAGGAAGCCGTAGATGACGATGACCGTGAGAACCTTGAGGGCGACAAACCAGGCCGCCTGTCCGTGCCGGCGACCCTCGGACAGGGCCGCTGGTTCAGCGCCGGTACGTGGTTGGCTCGCAAGCGTCGTCTTGACGATCAGGACGGATGCCAGTCCCGCCAGCATGAGTCCGAACGCCATTGGAAACGCCCGGGCGCCGATATCTCCGTCGCCAAACCCGGCCGGTATGGTGTCAATGACCAGCCAGGTCCAGGCGCCGGAGAGCAGCAGAAGCACGACTCCAAGCAGCAGGTTCTGAACATGGCTGGTCATCCTTTTCGTGTTGCCCGGCTACTTGGCCAGGCCGAGCTCGCCGAGTAGCTGACCGTAGAACGCATCGTCGCTCTCGATCAGCGCACCGAAGTCATCTGCGTCCAGGAACGCCGGTGAAAAGCCGATATTGCCGGCAGCCTCCTGGAATTGGTCGCTGGCAACCGCAAACTGGGCGGCCTCCTGCAGTTTGGCGACAACGTCGTCGGGAGTGCCGTCGGGCGCGGCGAGGCCCCGCCACATGGAAATGTTCACATCCACACCCTGTTCCATTGCCGTGGGAACGTCGGGCAGAACCGACACACGCTCATCACCGGTGACCGCCAGCACGTGCAATTCGCCCGCCTCGACATACGACGCGAACTGCCCTGGCCATTGAATGGCCGCCTGGATTCGCCCGGCAAGCAATTCCACCGGCGCCTTGCCCCTTCCATACGAAACATACGTGACCTTGTCGCCGATTCCCATTTCGTCAAACAGCGCCGCCGAGGTCAGATGCGTGAACGATCCCTTGCCGGAAATGCCGACCGTCAGCTTGCCGTCCATGTCACCAACGGCGGCGGCAAGATCGGCAAGGCTTTCCCAACCCGACGAGCTGTTTACCGCCAGCGCCGGTATCTCGGTCGAAACGCGGGCGATGGGCGTGAACGCCGTGTAGTCGAAAGGCACACGGCCGGTGTGGTGGGTGGTGTTGATCGAATTCGAGTTCCAGACGATGTTGTAGCCGTCCGGTGCGGTTGAAACGACATGGGAATAACCGACCGCTCCGCCGCCTCCCGTGCGGCTGACCGGAACAACCGGCTCACCGAGCCTTTCGGACATCAGCTCGGACAGGAGTTGTGCGATCGTGTTGGCCGTGCCGCCGAAGAGAACCGTCATGTCAACGGGTTTTTCCGGATACTCGGCCTGCGCCGAGGAACCCAGGGCAATGAAAGCCGCGGACAGCGTGGCAGCCAATCCGCTCCTGATTGAGATTTTGAACAGCATGTTTACCTCCTTGATTGATCTGTCTTGAGTGGTGTGGCAATACCGGCGTGCCCGGCTAATGCACGGTTGGATGACTGTGCCTGCTCGGGTCAGGCTGCCTTCGTGCAGGGCCTGCCGCACGGGTTCGGGTCCGCAGCGCATGCAGTATCCTTTCCGGTGTGGCCGGCAGGGATTTGATGCGGACGCCGATGGCATCGTAAATCGCATTCATGATCGCCGGTGCCGTTGGCAACAGCGAGGGCTCGCCGATTCCCTTGGCGCGAAGCGGACTGTTCGGGTCAGGATCTTCGACGATGACGCAGTTGATCTGGGGAATGTCCAGCGACGTCGGCAGAATGTATTTCGCGAAGCCATGCGTGATGGCATGCCCCTCTTCGGTGATATACTCCTCCATCAGGGCCTGGCCGAGGCCCTGGACAACACCCCCTTCAATCTGCCCTTCGACCCCGCGGGGATTGATGGCGCGACCGACATCATGCGCGGCCCAGATTCCGAGCACCTGGACCTCGCCGGTCCAGGTGTCGACCTCGACTTCCGCCACCTGGGACCCGAAAACATACGCCTGCCAAGGACTGCCGGACCCGTCGGCAGGGTCCAGGCCGGTGCCATGCGCGGTGAATGAAGCCGATCCAACGGGTACAACACCGCGGCTCTTGCATGCCGCAACCGCATCGGACATCGTCATGCGCAGGTTGGTTTCGACCGCCCAGATCTCACCGTCAAAGGCACGAAGCTCGTCCGGACTGACATCCCATTGATCCGCGATCTGCTCGACCAGGACATTGCGCGCCTCGCGAGCCGCCAGCGCCACCGAGTTGCCGATCATGTATGTCTGGCGGGTGGCCCCCGCATGCGCGGCCTCGGGAGAACGGGCAGTGTCGTTGTCGCCGATGGTGACATCCTGCGGTTTGATCCCCATCTCGTCGGCAGCCACCTGGGCAAGGACCGTCAGGATTCCTTCCCCGATTTCGGTCACCCCGGTCACGACCTTGGCAGTGCCGCCATCATCCAGTTCAGCCCAGGCTCCGGCCCGATCGATCGTCGCCGTGCGCGCAATGCCGTACCAGCTTGCCGCCATCCCGCGCCCGCGTTTCATCCTGCCCATCACGCGACCCTTTCCGCGGCAACGCCGGCCCGACGGGCCTTGCCCATGCGGGCTCCCAATGTGCAGGGTCGGCGCGTGTCCGGGCCATCCAGATCGCTGCGCCGGGCGCCGCGCACGCGCGGCGCTCCCTTTTCCCAGCGGGCCGCCTTTTCGGCAGCATCGAGAACGCGGTCGATGGAGGCGCTGTCGAGCATTTGCCGTGTATGGGTGGCGGAGCCGGGTTTCATCATGTTGACCCGGCGTATGTCAAACGGATCGATGTCCAGCGCCTCCGCTGCCATATCCATCATGCTTTCAGTCGCGAACTGGGCCTGCATGCCGCCGAATGTGCGAAATGCACCTGAAGGCGTATTGTTCGTGTACACGGCCCTGGTGTCGACCTTGAGATTGTCGATTTCGTATGGTCCGCAGGACAGGATCGCCGCCTTGCGCATGACGCCCTCGCTGGACATGCCGTATGCGCCGCCATCTGACAGCATGTCGAACTCCACTGCCGTGATCCGCCCGTTCCTGCTGAATCCCATTTTGCAGGTGATACGGGCCGGATGACGTTTCGCCGACGCGACAATGCTCTCCTCACGGCTGAAATTCAACTGAACGGGGTAGCCTGTCTTCATCGCCGCCAGGGCGAGCATGCCCTGGAAGATCATGTCTTCCTTGCCGCCGAAGCCGCCACCGACCGGGCTCATGATGAACCGGACCTTGTTGATCGGCCTGTCGATGATCCTGGCGAGCATATGACGGTGATGGGTAATGTTCTGCGATGGCGAGATCACCACCACGACATCGTCTGGATCCACGTATGCGATGCCCGCTTCAGGCTCGAGATACGCGTGTTCGACCTGTTGCGTGCCGAAGCTGTCTTCCAGGATGAGATCGGCCTCGGCAAATCCCCGTTCCGTGTCTCCCTTGCGGACGGGGATGTGCTTGACCAGGTTGCCGGGAGCGGAATCGTGAATGACCGGCGCGCCCGGTTCCAGCGCCGCAGCCGGGTCGAAGAGCCCGGGCAGGATTTCGTACTGCACCTTGATCCTGGCCAGCGCCCTGCGCGCCGTGAGCAGATCCTCCGCCGCAACGGCGGCAACCGCCTCTCCCACATGGCGCACCTTGCCGCGGGCCATGATCGGCTGGTCGTGCACGAAAACGCCAAACCCGTCCTTGCCAGGCACATCCTCAGCCGTGATGACGCAGGCGACACCGTCCATGGCGTCCGCTTGCGACGTGTCGATCGACAGGACCCGCGCATGCGCATGCGGCGAGCGGAGCACCTGCATCTGCAACATGTCCGGCAGCTTCATGTCGGCAGCGTAGCGCAGCCGGCCGGTCACCTTGGACGGGGCATCCAGGCGGCGCACATTGGTGCCGATGTAGCTGTCTCCGACCCTGTCCTCTTCAAGGGCGGTCTCGGGCGCCTTGCCGAGCATGACTGCCCTGGCGATTTCCACGGCCTCGAAAATCTTCGTATAGCCGGTGCAACGGCAGATATTGCCGCCGAGACGCTCCTTGATCTCGTCGATCGCCGCGTTCGGATTCTCGCGCAGCGCCGAGGTCGCGGCCATGACCATGCCGGGTATGCAGTAGCCGCACTGGCTGGCACCGGTCTTGTGGAAGGCCCGCTGCACCAGCGATAGCCCGCCGGGCGCGGCAAGCCCTTCGATGGTTTCGATGACGGTGCCCGAGGCCTTGGCTGCCGGCATCAGGCATGATTTCACCAGCTTGCCGTCGACAAACACCGAACAGGTGCCGCATTCTCCGGCACCGCACCCCTCCTTGGTGCCTGTCAGGTTCAATTCGTTGCGGAGAAAATCCAGCAGCCGCGAGTGCGGGCTGGTCTCCCGGGCGATTTTCCGGCCATTGACCGTCGCCTCGATCCTCAAGTCAGACAAGTGCCCTCTCCCGTTCGATTCCGACATCCGCATCAATATCCTGTTGATCTGCCAGGGCCTCCTCGAGCGCCGCCCGGACGAAATTGACGACAACTTCCCGGCGGTATTCCTGGCGGCTGCGCGACGCCACCGTGTCGGCAGCCATCCGTGACACCTCCAGAATCGCCGCACCCGACACGGTCTCGCCGCGCAGCGAATTCTCGGCCTCGGCCATTCGAATGGGCCGCGGGCCAACACCGCCCAATGCCAGCCGGACATCCCTGAATACACGCCCGCTGCGGTCGGTCCTGACCAGTGCCGCGCAGCAGGCGACCGAAATGACCAGGGAACGCCGGGTTCCGACCTTCTGAAACGATCCCCCGTAGCCATCCGCCGCATCGACAATCACTGCCGTCGCAATCTCGCCGGCACCGATCCCGGTTCGGCCCGGCCCTTCAATGAAGCTGACAATCGGCACGCGTCGGCGGACGATGTCGCCGTGATCGAGCCTTGCCAGTTCAATCTCGCCATTGAGAGCAGCAACCGGGGGCGTGCCATCGGCAGCCGGCGACGCATTGACGAGATTTCCGGTCAGCGAGGCCTGTTCCCGTATCTGATCGTCGGCGAACCAGACTGCGCATTTGGGCATGCAGGGCAGGTTGCGGACAAGTTCGCCGTCAGTCAGGAAATCCTGGTAGACGATGTTCGCGCCCAGCCTGATCCGCCCATTTTCGGATTTGTGGCCATCGAGCTCGGGTATCCGCGTGATGTCGACGAATTCCGGCACATGCACATCTCCGGCTCGCCCGTCGCGCGCCCATGGAAGAATATCGGTGGCGCCGGAAACAATCCGGCTGCCCGGTTCGGCCTCGGACCAGATGGTCAAGGCATCCGGCAGAGTTCGTGGCATATGGTAGACATCGCAGGTCAGCATGATCCGTTCCCGCCTATTCGGCTGCCATTTCCGGTGCCTCGGCCCGGGGGTTCCGGACCACGACCTTGATCGCATCCTCCACCCTGTCCCTGGCGTAGCGCAGCGCCTCGGGAAGCTCGGCCATTTCGAAGCTGTGCGTATGAATGAGCGTCGCATCAAACCGCTTCTGGCGCATGAACGCCTCGGCACGGTGCGTCGCTGACTTGCCCTCGCCGCGAATGCCGAACAGATAGATGTTGTTGCGGACGAGGTGGGCAACATCGACCTCGGGGTTTGCCCCGGGAAACGCCGCCAGACAAATCTTGCCGCCGCGGTTGACCATCCGGGCCGCCTCGTTGAGCCCGTCGGGAGCCCCGGAACACTCGAGCACATAATCCACGCCGGTGCCGCCGGTCAGTTCACGCACCCGTGCCACGGCATCGTCCCGGCGGACATTGACGACGTGATCGGCTCCCAGTTTCCGGCCGATTTCAAGCCGGTTGTCCCGGGTTCCGGTCAGTATGACCGGCTGTGCGCCAAGCGCCTTTGCCACTGCCGCGCCCATCAGGCCGATCGGGCCCGGCCCGGTGACCACGACGCTTTCGCCGGCGACCAGGCCGCCGAGCTCCGTCAGGCCGTACATGGCCGTGCCGGCGGTGACGACCAGCGTGGCCTCTGCATCCGACATGTTGTCATCGACATGTACAAGCGTGTTGACATTGTTGACCGCATACTCGGCAAAACCGCCGTCAGTGGTGAAGCCATTGGCCCGGTGACCCTTGTCTACCGAGCCGTAATTCTTGCCGTAATTGTGGCAGGACGTATACATTCCCTGGCGGCAGCGTTTGCACTGGCCGCAGCCGGCATGGATCTCGACCGTGACTCTCTGACCGATCTGATATTCGTCGACGCCAGGCCCCAGGGCGGCGATGACTCCCATGTATTCGTGTCCGGGAGTGAAGTTCTTGTTGAAGGGGTCTCCACCCCGGATCAGGGCTGGCGGACCGTGCTGGATGATCTCCAAATCCGTTGCGCATATCGCCACCGCATCGATACGCACGAGGACTTCTGCTCGTCCCGGCACCGGCACCGGCTTCTCGGCAAGCGTCAGCTCCCCCGGGTTGCCGAGAATCCAGGCCTTCATGCGTTCCGGAACAGGCAGGGATGATTTCGCCGACTCGTTTTCAGGCATGTGCATGATGAAATTCCACGACTTGATATCACAATGTCATTTCGTTTATCCGCGCAGCATCGCGGAGCAGGTGTTGGCAGCGGCAATCACTTCACCGGCCAGGAAGCCCTTGTATTCGCCGGTGGCGCGTTCGGCCTCCAGGGTTACCGAAATCGATCCGATCACGGCCCCGGCGACCGCCCTGATTGCAGCTCCGACACAGACGATTCCTTCGCGGAATTCCTGGTCGTCGACGGCAAATTTCCGGCGCCGCACCAGCCGCAACTCCTCTGTCAGATGCGAAAGCGTCGTGATCGTGCGGGAGGTGTATCTGGCGAGGCCGTTGACTGAAATGATCCGCGCCAGTTCGGTATCCGGGATCCAGGCAAGAATCGCCTTGCCGGTGGCGGTGGCGTGCAATGCCGTCATCTTCTCGACTTCACTCGGCTCCCTGATCCCGTTTCCGGCGGCGGGAAAGCTGAGCCTGGTCATCAGGGAGGTATCGCTCAGGGTGGCGAATTGAATTCCGTGCCCAAGGCGCTCACCGACTGCCCGGAGTTCGGGGGACAATATGGCGGCGTGGTCCGGCGCCTGGTCTGCAAGCTCGACCAGCTCCCGGAGCATGGGTCCCAGCGTATAGCCCCTGGTTCTTCCGAGATGGGACAGGAAGCCGCGATGGGCAAGAGTGGCGATCAGGTGATGGCAGGTGGATACATTGAGACCCAGAACTTCCGATATGTCCGAAACCGAAATGCCGCCATCACTCTCCGCAGCGACTTCCAGGATGCTCAATGCACGGTCGACCGACTGAATCCTGCCCCGCCCCTGACTTCCGCCCATGTCCCGTTCGGCATCATCCCGAACGGCGTTGCGACGGCCAGGGCCGATTGTGGCCGAAGCCTCTTGCACGCCATCAACGGAGTCGTCCAGAATGACCACGTCAGCCCCAATTCGACAGGTATACCATTCAGATCATGCGATTCAGGCACAGTAATTTCATAATGTCAATCTTAATTTCACATTACGCCACTTACACTCCGAATCATCCAACTGCGCCCGCGACAAATTTCACGATGGCATCCATCCCTCGGGGTGACCGACCCCGTATGGATTCAGAATGCCGGCCTGCTCCCCGGATTCGACGGTCAATCCGGGGGAGTCGGAAACGGCACGGAAGTGCAGGGCGACAATCAGGCTGACAACCTGGTCCGGTCTGAAACCTCCGTCATGCCCCCGGCGCGCGCCAACTCCGGAGCATAGTCGACACAGGCGGAAGCATGCGCCTCCAGCGCAGGCAACATGAAGTCGGCAACGGCCTGACCGGATTCGGGGTGGCGAGCCGGATCACACTTCGTGGTCTTCATTGTCGATCTCCTGACCCTGCGAATGTCCCGGGCCCGGGAACGGTTGTCGCCACCGCCAGGCAAGATGCGGGTATCATGCAATGCCCCAGGGTGGGGGTCGGCATGATTGACGTCACAGGCATCCATGTTCACCGTCAGGCGGTTTCGGGGCAGATTTCCCGGGTGCCGACACGCGAAGCCAGGTTCTGGATGGCTCCTTCGACGCGGCGGCTGAAAGCGCGGCCCGGATTGAATGGCTGCCGGGATGTTCGCTCCCGGCACGCCTGTTCGCAGCGCAGGCAGCGGCGGCAACGATGCCGTTGCACCTGGCGCCCGACGCCGCCAGCCCCGGACTTTCAACCTGGAGAATTCACGAGCGATGATCAGCCGTATCCTGGAACTGCCGCGGAAATACTTGCCGTTTCCGTTGCGCAAATTCGTCTCTGGCGGGCACGGGGCGAGCAATAATTGTTTTTTTCGCGCCAAGAACACTCTATCGTCAATTTGTCGATGACGGGGCCGGGTGCTCCACATGGCAGCTGGAGCGACAGGTCTCCCGCCAGGGAGAAACCGTCGCACATGAAATCGCGATGATGCGGAAGGTGCATTGTCGCCATTGATTCGATCAGGGGACAAGACATGAAGACTCCAAAATTGCGAACGGCTCTGGGCGCAGCGCTGTTGTCGGCCAGCGCGATGTCGGCCCAGGCTGCAGATATCGTAATCGGTGTTCCCAACTGGCCGTCAGTTGCGGCGACCGCGAGTATTCTCAAGGTGGTCCTCGAGGATAATCTCGGGCTTGAGGTCGATCTCCAGAACGGCACCAACCCGATCATATTCGAGGCCATGGACTCCGGAAGCATGCACGTGCACCCGGAAGTCTGGCTGCCCAACCAGGTCAACCTGGTTGAGAAATTCGTGAATACGAAGGGAACGGTCAGGATGAACCCCAACGGGGTGCCATCATTCCAGGGAATGTGCGTGACCGCAGCCACTGCCGAACGCACCGGAATTACCCATATCTCCGATCTGGCAGATCCGGACATTGCGAGCCATTTCGACACCAATGGCGACGGGCTGGGCGAAGTCTGGATCGGCGCAGCCGGTTGGGCCTCGACAAATGTCGAGAAGGTTCGTGCAAAAAGCTATGGGTATGACGAGACCATGGAACTCCTGGAGATGGACGAAACGCTGGCCATGGCCGGTGTCGACTCCGCGGTTGCCAAGGATGAGGATCACGTCTTCTACTGTTACACGCCCAACCACATCTTTGCCCTGCATGACCTGGTGATCCTGGAAGAGCCGCCATATGACGCGGCCATGTGGAATGTCATCCAGCCGACCGACGATCCGGAATGGCTCGAAAAATCGGATGCTCCGGTCGCCTGGGACCTCGCCTACCTGCATGTTCATTACGCGACATCGCTCGAGGAGACTCATCCGGAAGCCGCCGCGGTGCTCGGCAATGTCAAGCTGTCCACCGACTTGGTCTCCGGCATGACCCACGCCATCGTGGTGGAGAAGGCCGACCCGGATGAGTATGCGGCGCAGTGGGTGCAGGATAATTCGGCGCTCGTGGACTCCTGGCTGAAATAGGCCGGGCGAGCCTTGCCCCTTCCCGCAGGGCTACGGGGAAGGGTCGGAGGATTCAGGGGCGAATGCCGCGTCTTGCGGCGCGGCATTCGCCGAAAACCGGCAACGGGAATGGGCGCAACCGGCGGTGTCGCCCATTCCGGGTCACGTCATGCCTCGTCCCGGCACAGCGCCTGGCACAGGCAGTGGACACCGCCGCCGCCCAGCGTGAACATCGACATGTCGGGATCGAACACTTCGAACCCCATGGCCCGCATGCGGGAATTCAGATTCTCCGAGCCGCGCATCGACAGCACGCGATCATTGCCGAGCGAAACCAGGTTGACACCGAGATTCCGTGCCTCGGAATAGCCGACCTCGATGAACTCGAAGCCGCGCCCGTGCAAGAGCGCCACAACCCAATCCTCCATCGCCTCGACACAGGCCACGAGCAGCTTCGGTGCCAGCGGCACCACCAGCCCGTCCATGTGCACGAACTCCCTCGAGATCGGCACCACAACCGCCTCCCATCCTTCATCCGCCACCATGGCCGCCACCTGTTCGGAGCCGACCCTCTCGGAGCGCTCGCCGCAATGGCCGATCAGGACGAATCCGGGCTCGAGGATGTTGAAGTCGCCGCCCTCGAAATGTCCGGCGCTGGCATAGTTCCAGATCGGAATGTCGTTTTCCTGGTAGAAGCGGATGGCGGTAACGTAGTCGGCGCGCCGGCACTTCAGCTGCATGTGGCAGATGAGGGCGCCCCAGGGAGTCATCGCGCTTGAATCACGGGCGAAGAAATTGCGGTGGAGAACCTCGTCGGAGTCGAGAAAGTGGCATCTGACACCATTGGATTCATAGATCGACACCATCTCGGCGTGTTGCGACATCGCCGTCTGGAGGTTGAACTCCACCCCGGTGTGCTCCTGGTTGTTCAGTGTGCGCATCGTGATCGGACCGGCATCGATCCAGCGATAGTATTCAGGGACACCAAGGAGCACGTCCCTGAGCGGTCCGTAGTCGTTGCTGATTCCCCATCGGCGCGGTTCGGGAGAGGCAGTGTCCATGGTTTCAGGTCTCGCGGTTTGAGATTATCGGCCAGCATATTATCATCGGCGATACCCGCTCCAAAGCACGAATTGGGCCATGACAGCAAACAGGATTGGACAGAATGGAGCATGGAGAATTGACTGATCCCGTCATCAGGTTTCGGGGCGTGTGGAAGATATTCGGCGCCCGGGTCGACGAGGCAATGTCGGCCATCAACGAGGAAGGTCTCGGCAAGCCGGAAGTGCTGGACCGGTTCGAATGCGTGGTCGGCATTGCCGATTGCTCCTTCGAGGTCTTCCGGGGGGAAATCTTCTGTGTCATGGGATTGTCGGGATCCGGCAAATCCACCATGGTGCGCCATATCAACCGGCTGATCGAACCGACCGCCGGCGCTATCGAGGTGCTCGGCCGCGACGTGCTTGCGCTTGGCGGCAACGAGTTGCGGGAGTTGCGGGCCACGCAGATCGGCATGGTATTCCAGCACATGGCGCTGTTTCCGCACCGGACGGTCCGCGACAATGTCGCCTTTCCGCTGCAGGTCCAGGGAGAGCCCAAATCGAGACGCTGGGAGGTCTCGCAGCGATGCCTTAGCCTGGTCAATCTCGACGGCTACGAGGACCGCTTCCCCAGCGAATTGTCGGGTGGGATGCAGCAGCGGGTCGGGCTTGCCCGGGCGCTTGCCTCGGACCCGGAAGTGCTGTTGATGGATGAGCCGTTTTCCGCCCTGGATCCGCTGATCCGGCGCCAGCTGCAGGAGCAGTTCCTGGAATTGTCGGCCGAGCTGGACAAGACCACGGTCTTCATCACCCATGATCTGGACGAGGCGATTCGCATCGGCAGCAGGATCGCGATCATGAAGGATGGCCGGATCGTGCAGATCGGCACACCGGAAGAGATCGTCACCAACCCGGTCGACGATTACGTGCGGGATTTCGTGGAGGGAATATCGACTCTCAAGCTTCTCTTCGCACATTCGATCATGGAGCCCATCGACAGTTTCCGGCCCGGCCCGGGCGAGGATCTCGGGCAGGCCCCGAGAGCATCGCATGATGTCGATCTGAACACCCTGATCGACATCTCGATCAAGACCCCGCAGCCCATCGTGATCACTGACGGGGAGAAGGAGGTTGGCGTGGTCGGCAAGGCAACGCTTCTCAAGGGAATCAAGGGTGGTGACAAATGATGCAGAACATCGATACCGGGACACGAACCGGCGATACCGGCACGACAATCACGCAATTTGTCGGCAGCAGCCACGACTACTACGCCCGTGAATTCGAGAAGATTGAATCTGCTTCCCGGTTTCCATGGTCATGGAACATGTCGGCGGCAGCGGTCGGACCATTCTGGGGCGCTGCACGCGGGTTGTGGGGGTATTTCTGGACCTTCCTGATTCTCGACGTGCTGGCCCTTGTCCAGATCGGCAGGGGCTGGTGGGGCGATCTTGGCGCCGACAAGCTGGCGAGGCTGGAGACGCTCACCGAGAAGAAGAACGAATTCCTCACCAGGTATGAAGCAGCAAGGCTCGCCGGCGACCCCGACGCGGTATCGCTGCTGAAACGGGCCGACAATCTCGACAAGGTTGCCGAACGCGTGGCTGCCGAAGCGGCGCTGGCGGCGCAAGGGGCGACAACGATCCTGCTGACCGGACTCGCCCTGCTGACCGGCCTGCGGGTATTGCAGGGCTTCTACGGCAACCTGCTCTACGAAAGGCAGTATCTGAAGTGGAGGGCAGACCCGGTCGGCACCGCCTCCGGATTCAACTGGGTCCGGGCGGGGCTCGGGGCCATACTGTGGCTGGCGATCGTGCCACTCACTCTCTACCGGTTCACGGTCGGCCGCATCGATCCGGCCCTCGAGCCCTACCTGCTGGGTTTCCCGGTGGACAAGAGGCAGTTCTACTCCCCGATATCCACCTGGCTCGATGGCGCCTTCGACTGGCTCTCGGTGGCCGGCGCCGGTGCCTTCGATGGCATTGTCAACGCCATCACCGTGGTGCTGAACGGTCTCGAGACGGTGTTTGTCGACACGCCCTGGCCGGTGGTGATGATCGTGATCATCGTCGTGGCCTGGCGCCTGGCCGGGCCCCGCGTGGCGGTATTTTCCTGCGCCGCCCTCGCCTACCTGGCCCTGTTCGGGTTGTGGGAGACCAGCATGATAACGGTCTCGCTGCTCGGTGCGGCAGCTTTCCTGTGCGTCCTGCTCGGAATTCCGCTCGGGATCTGGTTCGGCAAGAACCAGCGAGCCTACAACGCCGCCTTGCCGGTGCTCGACTTCATGCAAACCATGCCTGCCTTCGTCTACCTGATTCCGATCATCGCCTTTTTCGGCACCGGCAAACCGCCGGGGGTGCTGGCAACGCTGATATTCGGCATGCCGCCGGTGATCCGCCTGACCGCGCTGGGGATCCGCGGCGTTCCCGAAAACACCAAGGAGGCGGCGGTCGCCTTTGGCTGCACCCGGTGGACCCTGCTGCGGGACATCGAGATTCCGCTGGCCATGCCGTCAATCATGACCGGGGTCAACCAGACCATCCTGATGTGCCTGTCAATGGTGGTCATCGCATCGCTCATCGGCGCCAAGGGTCTGGGCCAGGATGTGCTCGTCGCCCTGCAATATGCCGCCAAGGGCCAGGGGATGCTGGCTGGCCTGGCCATCCTGTTCTGCGCCATGGTCATCGACCGCATCGTCCAGGGACATTACCGGCGATCGGCTACACATACCAGGCGGGGCCACTAGAAGGGGCGTTGGCAGGGCCTGGCTGGCAGCGGCGTCACGAGACGCAGCCGGCAGCAAATCCGCCGAGCGGGGCCTTCAGCGCTCTCGGATCCCTGTTGCCGGAGATCGCCATCCGGCGGCGGTGTCAATTCCGGGGCTCGTCGGCATCGACATCATGGGCGCGGCCCTCGATGATGACATCCGCCGGACCGGGCTGGCCGCGCGACTGGTATTCGGCAAATGTGCCGGCATTCGAAATGATGGCCGCGCGGCCGATGCTGATCACGAATTCCCGGACGCGGGGAAACAGCAGGGCAAACCCGGCCGCATCGGTAAAGAATCCGGGGGTCAGGAGCAGCAGTGCCGATACGAAGATCATGACCCCGTGCAACAGGGGAATTGCGGGGTCCCTCCCGGCGGCTGCCGACTGGTGAATCTTGGCGAAGACCCGCAGACCCTGCGTTCGCAACAGCATGGAGCCGATGATCGCCGTGACCACCACGATCAGCAGGGTTGGCCACAATCCGACCGCGCCCCCGACCTGGATGAACAGGCCGATTTCGACCAGCGGCACGATGAGCAGGAGAAACAGGAGGCGCATTCGTCTGACTTTCAACTAATGGTTCCCTGCACTGGTGGACAGGCAGGATTCTTTTCCCTACATAGGAATTCCGGCCACGCATTTTAAGATGGCCTGAAAAGGGACAGGTGATGGGCAACTCCTTATTGCAGTTGATTGCGCTGGCAGCGGTTGCCATCTACCTGATCTTCAGGCTCCGCAACACGCTGGGCTCGAGGGACGGTTACGAGAACCCGCATGCTCCGAAATCGCGCTCGCCAGGCCCGATGCCGCGCCAGGCCGAGCCCGAGGATGCGGTCATCGACTTCGAGATTTCGCAATTTGCCGATTCCGGCTCGCCCACCGCCAAGGCGCTGGCCGCCATGAAGGAATCCGAGCGCGGCTTCAGTGTCGAGGAATTCGTCAACGGTGCCCGCGGTGCCTACGAGATGATCCTGATCGGCTTTGCCAAGGGCGAAATCGAGGATCTCCGGCCTATCCTGACGACGGAAGTCTACAATTCATTCGAACAGACCATCGATGCCCGTGCCAGCGAGGGCCACAACTACCAGGCCAGCTTCGTCGGGTTGCGGGAGACCAGGCTGGTCTCGGCCGAATTCGACTCCTCGACCTCGAGGGCGGAAATCGGAATGGAATTTGTCGGGGAGGTCACCTCCTGCGTGACCGATTCCGATGGCGAGGTGATTGAAGGTGACCCCAACACTGTCAGGCGCCAGCGTGACAGCTGGATATTTGCCCGGCACATGGGAAGCAACGACCCGAACTGGGAGCTCGTTGCCACCGGCGAATAGACCGAAGCCGGCCTCGAATTGACAGCATCTCCGGGAATTGGCAGGTCTTCGGGACCAGGTGGGCGAAGATGACTTCCCGCGGACGCTCTCCGACTGCCGAGGAAGTCGAGGACTGGCTTCGTTTCTCGAAAACACCGGCTTCGCCCGCCGGGATTGCAGGCAACCCGGAGGTCTCCGGGGTGCCGGATGGCGGGAAGAAGGCGGGAGTGGACGCCACGACAGCAGGGTGGAAGGCCACCGGCCGAGCCCTTGAGCGCAGCGAGGAACAGGATTGGGCGGACTTTGTCGAAGGACGGCCACTCGGCTCCGGCGAGGCGGAAGCCGGGAAGGAGGCTGTCAACCCGCCCGATGCCGGCAGGAAAAAGGAGGCTGCGACAAGGGGACACGCGCAGCGGGCCCGGTCCGGCAGCACCATCGATCGCAAACTGGCGAGGCGGCTCAATTCCGGCCGGGCTGAACCGCAGCGAATCATCGATCTGCACGGGCTGGATCGCAACCAGGCCGAGCGAAACCTGAAACGGTTTCTCAACGAATGCCGGGCGGCACGCGTCAGGCTGGCGCTGGTGATCAGCGGCAAGGGCAACCGGTCACGGGACGAGGAGAGCTTCCGCTGTCCCGGGGTCCTGCGCAAGAGCGTGCCGGTCTGGCTGGGACAGAAACCCCTGTCCGACATTGTCCAGCATTTCCAGGGCGCCCATGCCGTGCATGGGGGAAGCGGCGCCTTCTATGTCTATCTCAGGCAGGAGAGGAACCAGGCTCCCGGCCGGCAGTGACGTTCAGCCCGGCCCGGTTACCGCCGTCGCCAGGCGCCAGCGGCCGGCAGTGAATTCGGCGCCGGTCACGCAACCGGAAAGGGCACTTCCACCATCGAGATTGATCTTCCCGTCATGTGGCATGTGCAGGGCAAGATCACGCTCTTCATCGAGACGCTCCACCGGGGAGCGATGCACCGGTGTATGACCGTGTACCACGACCAGATCCGGGACCTCGACCGGGCTGTCCAGGAAACCTTCCCTGATCCAGGCCCAGTGATCATCCTCGAGCCGGTCCCAGGGCTTGCCGAGAAACCAGTCGACCGGCGCGCCATTCCTGATCCCGGCATGCACGAAAAGCAGGTTTCCGATCGTCACATGCGGGTGGAGGGATCGCAGCCAGTCCATCCTGTCGGGGCCAAGCGCGTCAGCCAGGCCAGCGGCGATTCCTTGCTGGCCCTTCATCAGCGCCTCGATATCCGCCACGTTTCTCATGGTCGAGATGGCGCCATTCATGAGCCAGCATTCCCAATGGTAGGACTCGTCGCCAGCCAGCGCCAACCGCATCATCTGCTCATGATTGCCCATCAGCGGGACAACCCTGGTGAAGGCCCGCGACGGCGTTGCCATGACCATGTCGACGGCGCCTATGCTGTCCGGGCCACGGTCGACCAGGTCGCCAAGGCAGACCAGGATGTTGTCGCGGATTCCTTCCGGGCACCGGTCGAAGAACTCCAGGAGCGCCGCCAGGTTTGCCGACATGCCGTGCACGTCACCGATCGCGCAGATGCGCTGATCGGGCAGAAGCGCCGTCTCCAGCTCCATCCAGCCGGAGACGGTCAGTTTCGGTGTGACATGATCACGCATTTCCTCCTGGCCACTGGCCAGGATCATCCCGTCTCGACCGGAAGGATCACAGGCTGCGCTCGATTTCCTCGCGCTCGTAGATTTCGATCCGGTCGCCGGGTTTGATGTCCCCGTAATTCTCGATGGCCATCCCGCATTCCTGTCCACCGCGCACCTCTGCGACTTCATCCTTGAAACGCTTGAGGGATTTCAGGCGGCCTTCATGGACCACCACGGAGTCGCGCAGGAGCCGGATACCGGCCGATTTGCGGACCGATCCATCCGACACCCGGCAGCCGGCAACGGTGCCGGCACCGGTAATGTTGAAGATCTCCAGGACATCGGCGCTGCCGATGATGGTTTCCCTGTATTCCGCCTCCAGCAGGTTGGATGCGAGCTTCCTGATATCGTCAATCAGGTCATAGATGATCCGGTAGTTCCGGATCGGAACGCCCTTCTTTTCGGCCAGCGACATCGACAGTTGGCTGGGCCTGATATTGAACCCGATCACGATGGCGCTGGAAGCCTCGGCAAGGCTGATGTCGGTCTCCGAGATTGCCCCGACCCCGGAATGCAGAACCCGGACCTTCACCTCCTCGTTGCCGATCCGCTCCACCGCTTGCACGATGGCCTCGGCAGAGCCCTGGACATCCGTCTTCACGACCAGCCGCAACTCGCTGACCGCGCTCTCCGCCCGGCCTTCCTGGATCATCCTGAGCTGCTCAAGCGATGCGTTGGCGCCGGCTGCCGCCCGTTTCTTCCGGTTCAGGGACTGCCGATACTCGGATATCTCGCGGGCCTGGGACGGGTTGTCGACGACATTGAGAACATCACCGGCCTGCGGGGTGCCATTCAGGCCTAGCACCTCGACCGGCATCGATGGCGTTGCAGCATCGACCTTCTCCCGGTTCTCGTCGAACATGGCCCGGACCTTTCCATGCTGGTTGCCGACCACGAAGAAGTTGCCGACCTGCAATGTCCCGCGCCTGACCAGGATCGTTGCGACGGTGCCGGCCCCGGTGGCCAGCTTGGCCTCGACCACCGTTCCTTCCGCCACGCGGTCCGGATTGGCCTTCAACTCCAGGAGTTCGGCCTGCAGCTGGATCGCATCCAGAAGCTGGTCAATCCCCGCCCCGGTTACCGCTGACAGCTCGACGTCAAGCACGTCACCTGACCGTTTTTCCACGATGATCCCGCTGCGAAGCAACTCGTTGCGGACATTTTCCGGGTCGGCGCCCGGCAGGTCGCACTTGTTGATGGCCACGATGACCGGAACGCCGGCAGCCTGGGCGTGATTGATCGCTTCGACCGTTTGCGGCATGACCGCATCATCTGCGGCGACCACGAGCACCACGATATCGGTGACCTGCGCACCCCTGGCGCGCATGGCCGTGAATGCCTCATGTCCGGGTGTATCGAGAAAGGTGATCCTGGAGCCGCTCTCGAGTCTTATCTGGTAGGCGCCGATATGCTGGGTGATTCCGCCGGCCTCTCCATCGACCACCTTGGTGTTCCTGATCGCGTCCAGCAGCGATGTCTTTCCGTGATCCACATGGCCCATCACCGACACCACCGGCGGACGCGGCCTGAGATCCTCAGAACGGTCATCAACGGTCTCGATGACATCCTCGACATCGGCATCCGATACCCGGACTGTCCGGTGACCGAATTCCTCCACGATCAGTTCGGCGGTATCGGCATCGATCGACTGGTTCTGCGTGGCCATGATGCCGTTTCTCACCAGCGTCTTGACCACATCGGCAACCCGTTCCGCCATGCGGTTGGCCAGCTCCTGGACAACGATGGTTTCCGGCAACTGCACGTCCCGGACAATCTTCTCGAAGGTTTGCGCGGTGGATGTCGCCCGGCGACGCTTGCGTTCCTGGCTCCTCAGGAAGGCCGCATGCGACCGGTGCTGGAAATCATCCTCGTTGAGAACACGTGCGATATTGAGCTTGCCCCGGTTGCGTCGTTCCTGGAACGATCTGCCCTGGGTTTTCTGCTCGGGCGCATCCCGCTCGCGTCCCCGTCGCCGGTCAGTCTTCCTGGCCGAGGATGGCCTTGCCGACTCGCCCGGTTTTGGCGCTGGACCGGCCGCCCGTGAAACGGGTTTGCCGGCCGCGTCCGGCGGAGGCGCAACTGCCGGGCGTTCCACCTGCCCGGATGCCGCGGCCTGTTCCTTCTGCGCCTTGGAAAGCTCTTCCTGCTGCCTTCTTTCCTCGGCCGCCCGCTTGAGGTCATGTTCGCGCTTCTCGGTTTCGATGCGCTGGCGCGTGTCTTCAGCCTGCAATGCCTCGCGAATGCGCTGTTGTCGAACGGCACTGGATTCCCCGGTCTCGACCGGTGCTGCAGTTTCCGGCTGCGCCTTGGCGTCCGTCTTGGGAGCGGGCGGCTTCACGGCCGCCACGCGGCGCCTTGGAACACCCTCGACCACGACCGCATTGCCACCGCGCATGCCCATGGTTCCGGGTGTTGCCTGACTTCTTGCGCCTGGCCTGCGGGCACCGGGGTTCAGACTGAGGGTTCTGTTTTCCATAGCGGTCTATCCTTGCGAGTCTGAACTGTTACATCGCCTGCACCATAGCGAAGTATCCTGACACCAGCCTAAGTGACTCGAATGCCTGCCAAGCGGTGCGCATCCTTCCTGATCCGCCCGCATATTCCGCCACCTTTCACGGCGACATGTATTACATTCTGCCGTCCGAATGCCATACCTAATTCATCGCCCGTCAGGCAGCGCGTGATTTCGACATCTCCGGCCCCGCTGACAAGCTTGCCGATCTGTCTCTGCGACCCGTCGGCCGCCAGCACCAGCAGGCTGGCCCTGCCGCCGGTCAATTCGTCCCGAACCCTCTCGAATCCACTGACTGCAGACCCCGACTTCCTGGCCAGGGACAACAGGTCCGAGAGTCGGCGAACCAGCAATGACTCCACTCTTTCGGTAAGGTCATCCGGAGCCCGGACCGACCGCCGTGCCGCCCGCGAAAACAGCATGCGCTCGCAGGCGCGGCTGACGGCATTCCGGTCGGAGCTGACCCAGATGCCCCTCCCCGGCAACTTCCCGTCGATATCGGCATGGATAATGTCCCCCTCGCCAACGACGAAGCGGATCATCCGTTCCTGGGGCAGTTTCTCCCTGGTGGCAATGCAGACCCTCTCGGGAACTTCCGGGCGTTTCTTTCGACCTCCTCTACCCATCGGCAGGTACGTGCTCTTCCGTCTCGGCCCCAGGCTCCTCCGTTTCGGCTTCGGGGTCCTTGCCGTATTCCTCGAGATCCCCCTCGCTGATCAGACCGGCCGCCAGCCTGGCCTGCATGATCAGGTTGCCAGCCTCGGCCAGGGAGACCTGGAAGGCATCCAGGTAGCCTGCATCATAGGTTCGCTTGCCCTTGCTGTAGGTGTAGCCACCGGCGAGTTCCCAATCCTCGCAATAGGCGAGATCCTGGACCGCCAGCACCCTGTTCTCGGCCAGCGCCAGGACCATTTTCGGTGACAGTTCCGGAAACTCGACCAGGTCATCCTGGACACCCAGCTCCCTTGCCTGCCCCAGCACTGCCTTCCGCTCTTCCTCGACATACCGCTCCGCCCGGCTCTGCAATTCCTTGGCGATGTCCTGGTCGATGCCATCAAGCGTGCAAAGCTCTTCCACCCCGCAGCCAGCAAGATAGTCGAGCGAGTCGAAGCCTTCCGACACCAGGAGCTGGGCAAAGACCTCGTCGATATCGATTGCCTCCATCAGCAGCTTGGTCCGTTCGGCGAACTCCTTCTGCCTCTCCAGCATCTCGTCGGTCTCGGTCAGTACCGAGACCTTCAGCCCGGTCAGCTGGCAGGCCAGGCGGATATTCTGGCCACGGCGGCCGATCGCCAGCGAATACTGGTCATCCGGCACCACGACGACGCTCGGCTTTCCCTCATCATCGAGTATGACCTTGGCCACCGTGGCCGGCTGCAGGGCAGTCACGATGAAATCGACCAGGTTGTCGGTCCAGGGAATGATATCGATACGCTCGCCCTGTAATTCGTTGACGACGGTCTGAACCCGGGAGCCTCGCATTCCGACGCAGGCACCGACCGGGTCAATGCTGTTGTCGTAGGACACGACCGCGATCTTGGCCCGTGATCCCGGATCCCTGGCAACGGACCTGATCTCGATTGATCCTTCATAGATCTCGGGAACCTCGTTCCGGAACAGCTCCACCATGAATTCATTCGCTGCCCTCGACAGGAAAATCTGCGGACCGCGCGCCTCGCGCCGGACATCCGAGATATAGGCCCGGAGCCTTTCGCCATTGGAATAGCTCTCGCGCCCGATCTTCTGGTCGCGCCTGAGTATGGCCTCGGCCCGGGTGATGTCGACAATGATGCTGCCATACTCCTCGCGCTTGACAGCGCCGACGATGATCGAGCCGACCCGGTCCTTGAACTCGTGATACTGACGTTCCCGCTCGGCATCGCGGATCTTCTGCAACACCACCTGTTTTGCCGACTGGGCAGCGATCCGGCCCATGTCAAAGGCCGGCAACTGCTCGGAGATTTCGCCCCCGGGCTCGATGTCGTCGACCATGGTCTGCGCTTCGGCCAGGTCGATTTCGGCAAAATGGTTCTCGACCTCGTCAACCACCGTCCTGATCCTGGTATAGGTCTGGTGACCGGTTTCGGGATCAAGGCTGACCCGGATGTCGAGTTCCGGCCCGTAATGTATGCGGGCTGCCTTGGCCAGGGAATCCTCGATCGCCTCGATGACAATCGATTTGTCGATCATTTTTTCCTGGGCAACTGAATCGGCAATCTGCAGCAGTTCCAACATGTTGGCAGTTGCAATGCTCATGGCTGCTTTCCTTTCGGTGGTGATGTGTTGTCTGTTGGTTCGGCCATTTCCGGACCGTTGTCGCCGGACCGGGCAGCTTCCAGCAGCTGATCCGTCATGACGAGACGGGCGGAGGCCAGCGAGTCGAAGGCGAGTTCCACCTCACCTTCCGGAGTCACGATCCGGATGTGTTCGCCGGATACCTGTCCGATCTGTCCCCGGAACCGCCGCCTGCCGTCAACAGGCAACTCGGTCTCGATCCGGGCCAAATGGCCATTCCAGGCTTCGAAATCGGCCAGCCTGGTCAATGGCCGGTCAATCCCGGGCGATGACACCTCCAGGGTATATCCCTCCCTGACCGGGTCCTCGACATCCAGGGCCGATGACACCGCCCGCGAGATCTCGGCGCAATCGGTCACCTCCATCCCGCCGCCCTGGCGCTCGGCCATGATCTGGAGAGTCCTGGTCTTGCTGCCGCCATATCTCAGCCGGACGAGATCATAGCCCATCTGCCGGATTATCGGGCCGATAATCCGCAGCAGTTTCCGATCAATGGACGAGATCGCAACGAGATCGCGCATCAACTGGTTTCCGCAAAAATAAACGGGCCCGCGGCCCGTCGACTGTTTCTCGGTGGGGTATCGGGTTTGGACGCCGAACCTCCGCTGTATCACCCCCACTAGCCGCTTCCGGAAAAAAAGACAACAGCAATCGATTCGACGATTCCCGGGGGTGGCGAGCAGCATGCTCCGCGCGCCCATGGACTACTCGATGATGCCGCCCTGGCAGCCTTCATTGCCGCGCGCCTCATGAACGATCCTGCCGCACCCCCGGCGGCCGGCAGCATCTGCCTGGCAGGAAGCGCATCCAGGGACCGCTCACCCGGTATTGCAGTACATGTTCCTGATGTCGTCCACCGACCGGCGCACCAGCTCGGTCAGCACGTCAAAATCAATATTGCGAAGGCTGGTCATGTAGAGGCAGGAGACCGAGTGCCGGTGCTTGCCCAGCCGGTCCAGCAGGTCCTGGTATTTCGAGAACCCGGGCATGATGTACACGGTTACCGACGCCTTTCGCGGCGATACCCCGGTCTGCATCCAGTAGTGTTCCGACTTGTCGGCGCGACGGTATCGGTAGCGGCCGAACCCGACAATACTGTCACCCCACATCCTGGGAGGCTCACCTGTTACCTTCTCCATCATGCGGACGACCTGCTCCGTATCCTCCCGCCGCCGGATGTTGTCCACCGAACCCAGGAAGGCCCACACATCGCCGTCATTCTCGACTGTCTTCATCTCGGTCATGGCGCTTCCTTTCCTGGAATGGCCGTATCCCGGCCTCAGCCCGTCAGTTGTCACCTGCCAGGCCCGGCCGCCAGCCCGACAGGGAAATTCGGCTGGTCAGTTCTGGCGGACCAGCACCACCTCGACCCTTCGGTTTGCCGAACGCCCCTCTTCGGTGGCGTTGGTTGCGCGCGGTGCCAAATAGCCAATTCCTTCTGCCTGCAGCTGGTCAGGGTTCACCCCGTATTGCGAAACCAGGAGATCCAGAACGGCAACCGCCCTCCTTTGAGAGAGTTCGATATTGGATTCAAGCGCGCCTTCGGCATCGGTATGGCCGACCAGGACCACGATGGCCTCCGGATTGGCTTCGAGAAAGCCGGACAGCTCCTCGAGTTCGGCAGAGTCGCCGCCGGCGAGGGACAGCGAACCGATGGCGAATTCCAGGGAGGTCAGAACGGCACGCCCCAGAAACAGCAGTTGCTGGACAACCGGGCCGACATCGTCTCCCGATCCATCATCACCCGCCGTCGATTCCCTGTTGGCCACCTGCTTGATGATGATGTCGACATCGACATCTCCGTCCGAGGGGTCGTCCGGCAAATGCGGTGTTTCCTGTGCCACGGTGACCTGGACAAACCCGGTATTCGACGAACTGCTTGCCAGGACCGAAACGAGCTCTGCGGCGCCCGGGCCACCCTTCCTGGCGGTCAGGAACCGGAAGTCACCCAGATCGACAAACATTTCCGGCGGTGGCACGATTTCGAGGCCGGACAGGAAGGAAAACCCGCCGCATTGCCGGTCATAGCAGCGGAAGATCTCGGCATACCCGCGCTGCTGCAGCGATGACGACAAGGTGCGCAACAGGTCAAGTGTCGGTTGCGGCCGGTCGGTCCGGAACACGATTCTCTCGACGGTGCCGTCGACGATCTGGACCGGGAATTTGCCATCCACACCGGACCCGACCGGAAAGCTGGCAGAATCGGCATCGCTGGATTCATGGATGATCTGCTGAAACCCCTCGGGAAGCTCCAGGTTCACGGTGGCATCGGCGATACCGGCCGTGACTGCCAGCGCCGCGGCACACATGCAGGACAACCGCTTCATCGGCCTGCCGAATGATATTCGGGGTTGGGCTTCATGGCCAATGCCGATGCAACCCGGTTGGTCATGTTGAAGAATCCGGCGACCGCGGCAATGTCCCAGATATCCCGGTCGCTGAACCCTGCATCCCGCAATTCAGCCCGGTCCGTCTCTTCGATCCGGTTGCTTTCAATGGTCATCTTCTCGGAAAATTCGAGCATCTTCCTCTGCCGGTTGTCGAGATTGCAGACTCGGAAATTCTTCGCCAGCATTTCACCGAGTTCCGGATCACCCGAAAGCATCCGGACCGTCGCCCCATGCGCCACCAGACAATAATGGCAGCGGTTTATCGAGGACACGACCACGGCAATCATCTCGCGTTCCAGCTTCGACAGCCCGCTATCGGCAAGCATCAGGTTGTTGTACAAGGCGGTGAACGCATCCAGCTTGTCGATGTCGAACAGGTATGCCCTGAGAACGTTGGGAACCATGCCGAGTTTTTCCTCGCACAGGGCAAGATATTGCCGCGTTGCTTCCGGAAGCGGCTCAACTGGCGGCAGATCAAGGGCCGTCGGCATTTCATCCTGGGAGTTCATGCCGAATTTCCTTCCTGCCGGGCGATTTGGTGACCATGCCGACAATATGCAAACCCCGGGAGGAATCCAATGCCGGCAAGGGGGCGTGTCCGTTTCCGTCAGGCAAGCAGGTCGCGGATGATCTGGTTCAGGAGGAGGAGACCGGAGCTGGTGGCCTGCAGGCGGCCGTTTTTTTTGCGGACAAGACCTTCCCGTTCAAGACCGGCAATCCTGTCCTGGTCCAGGCGGTGGCCGGCAAGCGAACTGTACCTGTCCATGTCGGTGCCTTCGGCCAGCCTGATTGACATCATCAGGTATTCCTCGGCCTGTTCCGGCAAATCGAGCCCGTCGCGCCTGCTCTCTCCTGACCCGGTCGCGGCGACACGCTGCAGCCAGGCTGCCGGTGACAACACGGTCTCGGTTGCAACCCTCTGCCCGTCCAGGCTCAGCCTTCCATGGGCGCCGGGTCCGATCCCGATATAGTCGCCGCCTCGCCAGTAGAGCAGGTTGTGCCGGCCCTCATGGCCTGGCCTGGCATGGTTCGAGACCTCGTATTGCCGGTAGCCGGCGGCAGTGCAGAGTGACGAGGTCAGCAACTGCATGTCGGCGGCCAGCTCATCGCATGGCAATCCCGGCAACCGTCCGGCACGCTGGCGCCGGCCAAACGCCGTATTCGGCTCCACCGTCAGCTGGTAGAGCGAAAGATGGTCGGCGCCCCAACCGCATGCCTCCTCGATCTCGCACTGCCACTCGTCGAGACCCTGGTGTTGCCTTCCATAGATGAGATCGATGCTGACACTGCCCGAACATCTCCTGGCGGCGTCGAATGCCTGACGGCCATCATCGGCATCATGCAGCCTCCCGAGCTGCCTGAGGTCGCCATCGTTCAGGGCCTGGACCCCGATCGAGAAACGGTTGATGCCGGACCGGACGAACTTCCCGAACCTCTCCGACTGCGAGGATGCCGGGTTGGCCTCAAGCGTGATTTCGGCATCGGCGGCAAGGCCCCACAGGCGATCCGTCTCCGCCAGCACCGTGGCGACCACCCAGTCCTTCATCAGGCTGGGGGTGCCGCCCCCGAAATAGACCGATGTGCAGCTGCGGTAATCGGTCTCGCGCCGGTAATCCTGCAGCTGGCGCAGGAATGCCTGGCACCAGGCCTGGTGGTCAACCGTCTCACCGGCATAGGTGTTGAAGTCGCAATAGGGGCACAGCGCCTCGCAGAACGGCCAGTGCAGGTAGAGGCCGAATGTTCCGGGCTCCCAAGGGTCAGCCGGCACGGCAATACTCCATCAGTTTCTCGAGAGCCCGGGCCCGGTGACTGATGCGATTCTTCCGGCCGGTCTCCATTTCGGCAAATGTCTGCCCATGCCCGTCCGGCTGGAATACCGGGTCAAACCCGAAGCCGCCCTCGCCGCGCGGCGGCCAGGTGATGCGGCCGGCGACGGAGCCTTCGAACAGCTTGTGATCTCCGTCCGGGCCGGCCAGACAGATGACCGAGAAAAACCGCGCGGTCATCGGTTCCGGGGCCGATGCCTCTTCAAGGAGCCGCCAGAGCCTGGCCATTGCACGCGGATAGTCCCGGCCGGAGGGGGTCATGGTCCAGTCCGCCGTGTGCACACCCGGTGCACCGCCCAGGGCGTCAACCGACAGGCCGCTGTCATCGGCAATCGCCGGCATGCCGGCAATCCTCGTTGCGCCTTGTGCCTTGATCAGGGCGTTTTCGGCGAAATCCCGGCCGGTCTCCTCTGGCTGCGGCAGCCCGAGCCTGGCCGCCGGGATTGTCCGGATCCGGAGGCGGCCAAGCATGCTGGCGAACTCGCGGAGCTTTCCCGCATTGTGGGTTGCAACAACGACCCCGGTTTCAGTCAGCGGGAGCAACCGGACCTGTTGCGGATTTCTGGATCTCGAACAGTCGTTCGATGCCGTCCCGGGCAAGCGACAGGAACTGGTCGAGATGATCGGTGGTGAATGTTCGCCCTTCTGCCGAGCACTGCACCTCGATCAGGCCACCATCACCGTTCATGACGAAATTGGCGTCGGTTTCGGCCCTGGAGTCCTCCTCGTAGTCAAGATCCAGGATGACACGCCCTCCATAGATGCCGCAGGACACCGCTGCTACCTGGCTGATCAGCGGATCCCTGGAAATTCGCCGCTGGGAAAGCAGGTGATTGATGGCAAGTCGCAAGGCGACCCAGCCGCCCGTGATGGCCGCGCAGCGGGTGCCGCCATCGGCATTGATCACATCGCAGTCGATGATGATCTGCCTCTCACCGAGGCAGGCGAGGTCAACGCAGCTCCGCAATGACCGGCCAATCAGGCGCTGGATTTCCTGCGACCGGCCGGAGGGATGACCATCGGCCCGCTCCCGGCGGTTCCTGGAATGGGTGGCCCTGGGCAACATGGCGTATTCGGCGGTGATCCATCCCAGCCCCGAATTGCGCCGGAAGAACGGAACCCGATCGGCCGTCGATGCAGTGCAGATGACCCGGGTATCGCCGCAGGATACCAGGCATGAGCCCTCGGCATGGGTCAGGATCCCGGTTTCGATCGAAACCGGACGCAGCTGATGGAATTCCCTGCCTGATGGGCGCATGATCGATTCTCCGTGAAGTCCCGGCTGCATATGGCATCCGGGTTGGAAGGGGAATCATATTCTTGCCCCGCCGCCATGACGGAACCTGCGCCGGGCCGGAATTGGCCGGCAGAACTCCCATGACGGAAGTGCCGGCCGCATCGGAAACTCGCATGCCGCACGGCCAGGCCGGGCATCGGCGGCGGCAAGGGCGACCGGGGCTTGACGGTGACGGGAAGTTGGCGGTTCACCTTCCGGAACGACCGAAGCGGTGGCGAGATGGTCGGCCTCGACTGCGAGGATTATCACCAGGAGAAGGCGATGGGCACGACACGGGGCATGCGAATGAAGAATCCGGCCCACAAGTGCGGGTGCGTGAACGGCGAAATTGTCGGGGCGATGGGCCTGTCCGTCACCCGGGCCGCGGAGGTGCTGGGAGTCATGCGCCAGGCACTGCCCGCACCTCTCGGCCAGGGCGCCTGCCTCACCCCCGAAATGGTGCTCGGCAGGTCGATGGATATGCTGTGGCGGAGTAACCGGGCAAACGACGGCGTCCGTTTTCCGATCGGGCAACCGGGGATCGCACGAGGATGATCCGTTCATCGATCGATGAACGGAGGATATCGTCATGTCTGATCTGAACGGTGCCGGTTCTTCCCCGGTGATGCGAAGCGAGGCCGGGTGGCGTGCCGTCATGGCCGATCACGAGGCCCCGGGGATGACGCGGCCGGGCTTCCGCGAATCGCGGGGGCTGTCCCGCAGGATTTTCCGGAACCGGCGGCGGCGCCCCGGTCATCCTGTTGCAGGCAAGGCCGGCAGCTTCATCGAGGTCGCACCGCCATCCATGCCCGGCCGGGATATCGGGCCCGAACCGGGCGGCGGCATGATCCTGCGCCTCGGGCGGCCTGTGCCTGGCCGGCCGGCCGGCCGGCCGGCGGCATCCGGCTGCAGGCGAAGCCGGCGGACATGCGCAAATCCCTCGACGGGCTCCGTGCACTGGTGCAGACCCGTCCCGGGGAGAATCCGGCATGCGGGCGCCGGCACGTGTTCCTCGATCGTCGCCGGACCATGATCAGGGTGCCCGGAGCGGGCCGGGGCGGCTTCTTCATCCGGGCCAGGGGCCTGGAGCAGGGGCTGTCTGCATCGCTGCCGGGCCAGGGGCAAAAATCACTGTCGCCGGCGCCGACCGGGCTCACGGCGCTGCCGGAGGGAGCAGGCTTCACCGTCCGGCGGCGGCGCAAGCGCCATGTGTTGCCACTGGCGGCGTGACGCCACATGCCGGCGACATCGGAGGTCATCGGATTGTCGGCAAACGGCCCGGCCCGGCGCCGCGGTGTCGGCTCGCCTGCCCGGCTGTCCGGATGGGTGCCCTGCATCCGGCAGGTGGTGATGAAGCTGTCGGCGATACCCGCATTCCGGGCACCGGTCCCGGCTCCCCGGACAGCCGGTTCTTCTGCCCCGGCCTGATGCCGCTCCTTGCACCACACCCGGAATGCATCGACCAGCGGGCGGCTCCGGCGGCACCGCGCCTCGAGACGAACGCCCGGCGGCTCGCCGTCGATCCCGTCCTCGATGGCGTGGATCGGTGCGATCAGCGCCAGCGCCCCGGCGGCCTTGCTGCTTCACCATCTCCCGGCGGATGGAGGCACGGGCCTCGCAGGCGCCGGTGCCATCGCCGGCCGGCGTGCCGGCATGATCACCGGGGATCCCGGCGACATGCCTGTGCTCCCGGGACCGGGCAAACGGGAACACCGCCTCGCCCCTCTCGCCGGGCACCGGCCGGCAATGGCCGGTCTTCATCCTGCCCGGACGATCGGGATCGTGCCCGGCCCGAACCGGTGTCTCGTCCATGATGACGACATCGCTCTCGGCACCGACTGCAGCCGTGCCTCGCATGTCGGCTCCGGGAGGGCGATCGCCCGATTTGCCCGGCCGCTCATCGCCCGGCGGGAGATGGTGATTCCGCTCTCGGCCAGGCCGGTGGAGGGGCAGGTGCCGGGCGAACTTGCCTGCCGGCATGTCGGCGACGAAGGAGATGTCGGCGCAGCCCTCCCGAACACGCCTTCCCGGGCCGGGGCGCTTCAGCCGCACCTTCCTGCAGTGGCAGCGGATGACCGCGTGGGACCCACCGCCGCCACCTTGCTGCATGCCCGCCCGGAGATGATCTCGCATTCGTCCCCGGCCAACCCCTCCACCTGCGGCGGCATGACGCCCTCATCGATGACGACCGCTTCGGGACCGCAGCGCCGCCCGGCCTCGTTCACCGACCCGCTGCGGCCGGGCTGCGTCCGGGCCTGCCGCCCGGTCGCGTCCTCTTCCTGCCTGTCGCCGATCCATCCTTGCTGTCCGGCGGCGCATTGCTGCCCTTGCCCTTCTCCGGGCGCGAGCCGTGAAGCTCACGCTGCATCCGGGCAATCCGGGCAGCCATCCCGGCGATCTGCCCTTCCCGGGCGGTGATTGTCGCCGCCGGCTGCCTGGCGAGCTCGATCGGCTGCCGCAGCGCCGCCTCGTCCGGCGGCGCCGGGACCAGGTCCGGGAGCTGCCGGCCAGGCTCCTCGATCCGGCCGGGATCGGCGGCGACGCTCATGCCCCGGCCTCGACATTCATCAACGCCGCCGGCCCGGCCCGGTGCACGCGGTCGGGAAAGAAGTCGAACCACGGCTTCCCGGCGGCGATTCCGGCCTGGTTGGCGAGCAGCAGCTCCGGCGAGCCCCGGCCTTCGGGCATCCCGCCCTGAAGGTCGGACGGACAGCCGGAGAGCATCACCCGGCAGGGGGCGCGCACGGGATGCCGGGAAGCTCCACATGGCCTTCGTCGGTCATGTCGTGGCGTCAGCGCCGGGCCGGGCGGCGCGTGGCCTGCAGACAGGGCGGATCGGCATGGACCGGCTCCCGGCCCCGGAACGGATACCCGGCCGGGAAACGGTGGCAGCCTCCATGGATGAGCTCGACCGCACAGTCGCAGCGGAAATTGTCGATGGACCGGGCATTCCCGTCGATGCCGCCATTGCGCAGGGCAGGCGGCTTGCGCTGCATGACGGCACCGCCGCCCGGATGCGTCCCGACATGGACGCCGTGCGGCGGCATCATGGCAATCAGCGGCCGGCAGAGCCCGGCCGCCCGCCTTCGATCCGCGTCATGCTGCCATGTCGCCGCCGCGGCGGCTCGCCCGGAAGGCGAAAGACCACGCAGGCGGGTCCATGTCGCCCACAGGAAAGTGTCGGCAGTGGCGGCGTGACATCAGGGCGGGAAAACAGGTGCGAGCCCGGAATCAGGGTCATGTCGTGTCAGGGGACGCCGTGGATTGCCCGGTTACGTGGCGGATGCACCCCGGCTACGATATCGCCCGGGCGCGCGAGCGCACTCGTCCCGTTCGAAGAGCGAGTCGCCTGGGGTTGGTGCCCCGGATGCGCCCGGGAGGCACGGGATGGTCGCGGGGACATGGCTGGCTGACACGCAAGATCCCTGGGCGAAATCGCCTCGTCCCGGAAAACGGAGACGGGATGTGCCTGTCCCGTATCAATTCGTGTCCCTCCATTCGTGGATTTCGGCGCTGGACCGGCCTGGCCGTTCGCTGGCCGGTCAGAGCGGGCTGCCCATGGCCTTCATCATTTTCCTGCAGGTGCGGCGATTGATATCGTCCGGCACCGGTTGGGCACCGGAAGCAAGCGCCCGACCATCCAGGAGGCGCTCGAGCGAGAGAGCCTGCAAGGTAAAACCGAGATCCATCGACGCGATCGAATTGCCCTTGGGGACGTGTCCTGCAAGATTGACCATGTTTCCGCCGGCGATCAGCATCAGGTGGTGCCCGCCGGGCATCTCCAGGCGCTCGATCGCATCGGCTACCTGATGCGTGCCTGTTGCCATGGCGCGGATGGCGTCGACATCGATTTCCCAGGGGAAGTGACCGGCATTCATCAACACCGTCCGGTCGGCCATCTGCCCGGCATGTTCAGCAGCAATGACATGCTTCTGTCCGGTTGCCGTGACGAAAATCTCGCCCCAGCCCAGGAAATCCTCCAGCCGTCCCACCCTGCAGCCATCAAGACAGGCCTCCAGTGCCTTGATCTCGTCGAGTTCCACGATTGCCACCTTGGCGCCGAGAGCCCGGAAATACTTCGCGATTCCCCGGCCGCACCAGCCGTAGCCGGCAACGACAATCCGGCGGCCGGGGATCATGAGGTTGGTGATGCGCATGAAACTCTCGACCACCGACTGGCCGACCGCATGCTTGTTCTCGCCGATGGCCTTGAGCGGGCTGTCATTGATGACGATGCAGGGGAACTTCACATGGCCACTCAATTCGCCGCGCAGGCGGTTTCCGCCCGACGTGGTTTCCTCGGTTGCCCCGATGATCCCACCTGCCGCGCCGCGCCGAACCACTTCGGCTGCCAGATCGGCGCCATTGTCGAGCAGCATGTCCGGATTTGTGCCGATGACGTCTTCGATATTGCCCTTGTGGGCATCCAGCGTGTCATCACGGCGGCCGAGAATCTCCATCCCGAGCGCACGGAGATGGGCCACCACGTCATCCTGGGTGGAGCCGAGATTGCCGGTTCCGACGATGTCCGCTCCACCGGCCTGCAAGACCTCCAGCAGCACCGCCGTCTTCGGCTCGAGGTGCAGTGACACGCCGATCCGATGGCCCTCGAAGGGCCGTGAGGTCTCGAATTCTTCCCTCACCGACTGCATGAGCGGCATCTGCGAGCGGGTCCAGCCAACCCGCGTGGCGCCGTGCCTTGCGGGCTCGTCGGGTGGCGGCTGGCTGTGCAGCAATTCAGGCATCACCTGGTCCCTTTCCTGCCATCACCGCAGTGCTTCTGGCAGCAACCCCTTCCAATGGCAATTCGCGAAATCTGCTGACGGTGGCTCGCGCCGCGACTTCCCCGGGGAATGCGGCCGGCACCGGCCGGCAGCCTGGCAATGCAAGCTGCGACTCGCAATCCGTTGACTTGTTCCGCCGGCGGGCATAGCAATGCGTCCCCGATTCAGAGATGCCGGGTGAAGAATGAACAAGATCAGGTCAGCCCTGCAGGAAATGTCCGACCGGAACCGGGAGATCTTCCAGACGCTGGTCGAGATGTATCTCGAAAGCGGAAGTCCGGTCGGCTCCCGCACCCTGTCCCGGGACCTGGAGCAGAAACTGTCATCGGCGACCGTCCGCAATGCCATGCAGGATCTCGAATTCCTGGGCCTTCTCGAGAGCCCGCATGTGTCGGCGGGAAGGATTCCCACCGAGCGGGGCCTCAGGATGTTCGTGGACGAGTTGATGGAGGTCAGCCAGATCGAGGAGGTCGAGCGCAACCTGATTGAATCGGTCGCCCATGAGAGCAGCAGCGACGTGGAGGATCTGCTCAGCCGTGTCGGGACGGCGCTGTCGGGACTGACACGGGGAGCCAGCCTGGTCCTGACACCGAAGGGCACGGCGCCAGTCAAGCATGTCGAATTCGTTTCGCTTTCCGATGACCGGGCCCTGGTGGTCCTGGTCGATACCGACGGCAAGGTGGAAAACCGGATCTTCAGGCCGCCGCCCGGCCAGACGCCGTCATCGATGCGGGAGGCCGCGAATTTTATCAACGGCATCGCCGAGAACCACACCATCTCCGAATTGCGGTCCGCGGTCAGCAACGAGATCAGGAGTCGTCGGCAGGAAATCGACCGGCTTGCCGGCGAGCTTGCCGAACGGGGCCTTGCGGTATGGGATACCAGCCGCGTCCGGCACGAACGGCTCATCGTGCGCGGTCGGGCACAGCTGTTCGAAGACGAGGACAGCACGCAGGACATGACCCGTATCCGGGAGTTGCTGGATGATCTTGAACGCAAGCGGGATATCGCCGACTTTCTCGGATTCATCGAGGAAGGGGAGGGTGTGAGGGTTTTCATCGGTTCCGAAAATCAGCTTTTTTCGCTGACCGGTTCAACTCTTGTCATATCGCCCTATATGAACAGCGACCAGAGGATCATCGGCGCGGTCGGTGTGATTGGTCCGACCCGGCTGAACTACGGGAGGGTGGTGCCAATCGTCGATTACACGGCGCAGCTGGTCGGGCGGGTCGTGTCGGAAAAGAGTTGACCGGAGATACATGCAGTGGCGCAGAAAGAGTTGAATTCCAGTGACCAGGTGACTGATGCCGAGGACGACATGGCAGGTGAGCCGGTTGCAGAAGGGGATGTACAACCTGGCGAAGACCCGGTTGCAGAAGGGAACGGACATGCTGCCGAGGGCCCGGCGGATGTCGACGCACCGCATGCGAACGGGGAAGATGGCGCGGATGGCGACGAGACAGAGCCGGCCGAGGATGACATCACTCCCGAGAAATTCCAGGAACTCAGCGATCTCTACCTGCGGGCGCTCGCCGACGCCGAGAATGTCCGCCGGATATCGGAGCGAGAGCGGGCCGAGGCCGGCAAATACGGTGCGTCACGCCTGGCGCGGGACTTGCTGCCGGTGCATGACAGCCTCAACAGGGCCTTGGCCACCATCGACGATATCCAGCGGGAGCAATCGCCGGCACTCATCGAGGGAATCGAGTTGACATTGCGGGAGTTGCTCAGCGCGATTGGCCGCCATGGGGTCGAGATCATCGAGCCGCAGACCGGCGACGAATTCGACCCCAAGATGCATCAGGCAATGTATGAAGCTCCGTCTACGGACGTCATTTCAGGACGGATCCTCAACGTGATGGTCGAAGGATTCACCATGCACAACCGGCTTCTGCGCCCCGCCCAGGTCGGCGTATCCTCGGGCCTGCCATCTCAACAGGTCAAGGTCGAAAAGGCACCGGCAAAGGCGCGCAAGGCGGAATCCTGACGCCGTTCCGGTCACTCGTCGAACGAAGGTCTGCTCGCCCGGCACCGTGGCTGTTCATTCCGGGAGGGCTTCGGATGCGGGGCCTACGAAGCCCCCGTTTCCTTCATGAACCTGTCGATGATGACCATCGGGTCCATCGATATGACCGGCACCGGCCTGCTGCCGGAGTCGCAGCGGGACACGAGGACAGTCATCCGGTCCTCGGCAAGGGCCGCGGACAGCGCCTCGGCGGTGTCTTCCGCCTGGACCTCGACCACGCTGTCACAGCCGCATGCCCTGGCGACCCCGGCCAGCGAGGTCTTTCCCCCGGTATAGGTTGGCTGGTCTCCGGTCGAGCCATAGGCGCCGTTGTCGATGATCAGCAGAATGAAATTGTCTGCCGGATTATTGGCGATGGTGCTCAGCGTCGCCAGGTTTGTCAGCACCGAACCATCGCCATCGATGGCAATGACCTGCCGGTCCTGGGCCAGGGCCAGGCCGAGCCCGATGGACGAACACAGCCCCATGGTTCCCAGCATGTAGAAGTTGGATGGCTGATCGCAGAGTTCCGCGAGTTCCTGGGATGGCGTGCCGATATTGCAAACGACCAACTGATCCCGGAGCAGGGGGGTGACTTCCTGCAACACATCGTAGCGTATCATGCCGCCGACTCCCAGAAACGGGCATCGGCCAGCATTGCAACCGGCTTTCTTGCCATGAAAGCGTGCTTGATGATGCCATCGATTTCGCCAACCCTGCTGCAATCCGACAGGTGATATGCAGGAATGTGCAACTGGGCGAGAATTGCCTTGGTATGCAGCGCCATTTCGACCTGGCAGGCCACCTTCTCGCCGACCTCGCCCCGGTAGCTGATCAGCATCGGCAGCGGGATGTGATAGAACTGGATCAGCGTCGCCAGCGTGTTCACGACAACACCCAGCGCCGTGTTCTGCATGATGATGCAGGAGCGCTTTCCACCCATATGCGCGCCGGCGCACAGCCCCATCCCCTCATCCTCCTTGTTGCAGGGAACATGGTGAATGTCATCGTATCCGTCGACCAGTTCGATCACGCCTGCCAATTGCTTGCAGGGAACCGATGTCACGAACCGGATATTGTTCGAGGCAAGAGTCTCGACGATGCGAAGATCGGTTGTCGTGGCCATGCAGCCCTCCGGACGGGTCGGTCAAACCCTCTATTTGCTATCCTGCAGTTGTGCCAACACTTTTTCGGCGATCATCATGCTGACCCGGGAATTGGACTCCCGCGTCACGCCGGCGATGTGGGGGGTGAGCACGAGATTGGGAGCGCCCCTGAACCGCTCGGCCGATACCCGGTTGAGCGGTTCATCCTCGAACACGTCGAGTGCCGCGCCGCCGATCCTTCCCGCGACCAGGGCCGCGGCAATCGCGTCTTCATCGACGATTCCCCCGCGCGAGGTATTGATCAGCACCGCCTGCGGCTTCATCAGCTCGAGTCGCCTGCTGTCGACAAGGTTGTGCGTCGACGGGGACAGGGGAACATGCATGCTGACGACATCGCATTCGGCAAGCAGGCAATCCAGGTCACGACGACCTGCAAGCTGCCAGACCGGATGATCCGGAGGCAGGAAGGGGTCGAAGGCCACGGTGGTCATGTCCAGTTTCCGCGCCAGCTTCGCGACGTGCCGGCCAATCGACCCGAAGCCGATCATCCCGATGGTCTTGCCACTGATCTCGCCGCCTGCACAATGCTGGCGCGGCCAGTTCCCTGCCAGCATGTCGGCTCCGGACAAATAGGCCTTGCGGGTCAGCATCAAGGCGGTGGTGATCACGTATTCGGCGACGCTCAGGTCATTGGCCCCGGTTGCCGGAAAGACGGGGATGCCTCGTTTGCGGCAGGCTGCGACATCGATATTGTCGAGGCCGACTCCCAACCGGCCGACACATTTGAGGTGGCTCGCATCGTCCAGGAGGTCGGCGGTCACCCGGGTGCGGTTGCGCACGATCAGCGCCTCGGCCGAAGCCACCGCACGGGCCAGCTCCCTGGCCCGGTCAGCCAGGCCCGGCTCATACCGGGTATCTCGGTGCCGTCGCATCAGTTCGACGGCCGCATCGTCCATGAACTCCGAGACCAGAATCATCCTGTTTCTCCGCCAACCCCGCAAGGATCAGATCGCCCGAAATGGCTCAACTCTTGGAAGTGCCCCAGAAACCCTTCACCCTGTCGCCAAGTGTCGGCTCCCCGGCATCGTCCGAAAGTTCGACGAATTTCTCCAGCAGCCGTCGTTGTTCGCCGGAAAGATCGGTCGGGGTCCTGACCGAAAGCTCGATATACATGTTGCCGCAATCCCTGCCGCGGCTCTGCAGTGACGGCATGCCCTTCCGGGCCAGGCGGAGCCGTTTGCCAGACTGGCTTCCAGCCGGAATCTGGACATTGGACACTCCGCCATCGATGGTCGGGATCTGCACGGTGCAGCCCAGCGCAGCCTTGGCCATCGAGATCTCGGCCAGGAAATGGAGGTCGTTTCCGTCGCGCTTGAAGCGATGATGCTCGCGTATGTTGACGAAGATGTAGAGGTCGCCGGAATGTCCGCCGCGCAATCCGGCCTCACCGCGACCGCCGAGCCGAATGCGGGATCCCGTTTCGACACCTTTCGGGATTTCGACATCGATGTTCTGATCCCTGCGGACCCTGCCGGCGCCGGCACAACTGGTACAGGGATTCCGGATGACCTGTCCGGCACCATTGCAGGTGGGGCAGGTACGTTCCATGGTAAAGAACCCCTGCTGGGCCCGCACGCGCCCTGCACCCGAACAGGTCGGACAGGTGCTGGGTTCGGCACCGCCCTCGGTGCCGCGACCATCACATGCTCCGCACGCAACCGAACTCGGCACGTTTATTCGCTTGCGGACCCCGGAATAGGCTTCTTCCAGGTCCAGGGTGATGTCGTATCGCAGATCGGAGCCGCGGTTGGCATGACCCTGGTCCCGCTGCCGCCGTCCGCCGGACATGATGTCGCCGAACAGGTCCTCGAAGACATCCGAAAATGCCGAGGAGAAGTTTGCTCCTCCCTGTCCGCCACCGCCCTCGAAGGCCTGGTGGCCGAACCGGTCGTACATCTCCTTCTTCTGCGGATCCTTGAGCACCTCATAGGCTTCATTGACGGCCTTGAAACCCGCTTCAGCGTCGGGATTGTCCTTGTTCTGATCGGGATGGAGTTGCCGGGCCTTGCGCCGGTAGGCCTTTTTTATCTCGTCGCCGGATGCCCCTCTCGAGACACCCAGCAGGTCATAATAGTCGTCTTTGGCCATCACCAGCTGCAGGAGCCCGGATCAACCGGCCGGTTACCCGGCTCGGTGATCAGTTCTCTTTCTTGTCCTGTTCGAAGTCGACATCCTCGAAATCGGCATCGACGACATCGGAGGCCTCGCCGTCAGCGGCCTCTTCCGACTCCGCTGCTTCCGCCATCTGTGCTTCGTAGATCGCCTGGCCAAGCTTCATGGCCGCATCGGTCAGGTTCTGGATGCCTCCCTTGATCTTCTCGACATCTTCCGATTCGACAGTCTCTTCCAGCGCATTGGTGGCCAGTTCGATAGCTTCAACCGTGGCAGGATCGACCTTGTCGCCATGTTCCTCGAGGTTGCGGCGCGTCGAGTGAATCAGTGACTCGGCCTGGTTCCTGGTCTCGATCAGCAGCTTCCGTTCGCGATCGGCCTCGGCATTGGCCTCGGCATCCGCAATCATCTTGTCGATATCTTCATCCGACAGGCCGCCGGATGCCTGGATGGTGATCTTCTGCTCCTTGCCGGTTCCCTTGTCCTTGGCCGAGACCGAGACAATGCCATTGGCATCAATGTCGAACGTCACCTCGATCTGCGGCATGCCCCGCGGCGCTGGCGGGATCTGTTCCAGATTGAACTGCCCAAGCAGCTTGTTGTGCTCGGCCATGTCGCGCTCACCCTGGAAGACCCTGATGGTCACCGCGCTCTGATTGTCTTCCGCCGTCGAGAATATCTGGGACTTCTTGGTCGGAATGGTGGTGTTGCGATCGATCAGCCTGGTAAACACCCCGCCCAGGGTTTCGATGCCAAGCGACAGCGGCGTGACGTCGAGCAGCACCACGTCCTTGACATCCCCGCGCAGGACACCAGCCTGGATGGCTGCGCCCATGGCGACGACCTCGTCCGGATTGACACCCTTGTGGGGCTCCTTGCCGAAAAAGGCGGTGACCTCCTCGACAACCTTGGGCATCCGGGTCATCCCGCCGACCAGCACCACCTCGTCGATTTCGGACTTGGAAAGTCCCGCATCCTTCAGTGCCGATGCACAGGGCTTGAGCGACCTGCGGATCAGGGTGCCGACTAGGCTTTCGAGCTTGGCCCGGGTCAGCCTGGTCACCAGGTGCAAGGGCTGACCCCCATTCGGATCCATGGAAATGAATGGCTGGTTGATTTCCGTTTCCTGGCTCGAGGACAGTTCGATCTTGGCCTTTTCCGAGGCCTCCTTGAGGCGCTGCAGGGCCATCTTGTCCTTGGTCAGGTCGACACCGTGCTCCTTCTTGAACTCTCCGGCGAGATGCTTGACGATGCACATGTCGAAATCTTCGCCGCCGAGAAAGGTGTCTCCATTGGTCGCCTTGACCTCGAACAGCCCCTCGTCGATCTCGAGAATGGTGATGTCGAAGGTTCCGCCTCCCAAATCGTAGACGGCGATGGTCTTGGTTTCCTTCTTGTCCAGGCCATAAGCCAGGGCGGCGGCGGTCGGCTCATTGATGATGCGGAGAACCTCGAGACCGGCGATCTTGCCGGCATCCTTGGTCGCCTGCCGCTGCGCGTCGTTGAAATATGCAGGGACGGTGATGACCGCCTGCGAGACCGGCTCGCCGAGATAGCTTTCCGCCGTTTCCTTCATTTTCTGAAGAATGGCTGCCGATATCTGCGACGGCGAGTGCCGTTCACCCCTGACCTCGACCCAGGCATCCCCATTGCCGCCATCGACGACTTCGAAGGGGAGATTCTTCTTGTCCTTGGTGATGTCGGAGTCATCAAAGCGCCGACCGATCAGTCTCTTGACCGCAAAGATCGTGTTGCTTGCATTGGTGACTGCCTGGCGTTTTGCCGGCTGGCCAACCAGCTGTTCATTTTCCGTGAAGGCAACAATCGAAGGTGTGGTTCTGGCACCTTCAGAATTCTCCACGACTTTCGGCTGTGCGCCATCCATGATGGAGACACAGGAATTCGTGGTTCCCAGATCAATCCCGATTACCTTGCTCATCTCTACCTGTTCCTTTAGCAAATTCCGAGTTCACCTGATCCGTCTGGCAGGCCGGTCATGTTCAAAATCCGTGGGTTGACAGCCGAAGCCGTCTCGGCGGGCTATATATGTATGGCATTGTCGGCCTACAAGAATTTGGCCGAAATTTGGCGGCGGCGGAAGGCAGTTCCGGCCGAAAAAGCCGGATGATGGCGGCCGGTGACACCAGAGCAGGGGCGGAAGATCTCGTGACATCGCAATCGAATTTCAGTGCCCGACCGGATCGGCGACCGCTTCCGGCACCAGGGCAGGCAGTCCGGTGATGGCAAGCTCCATCTGCATCCGCGGGGTCACCATATTCCAACCCCTGCTGTCGGAAGATGAGCAACACCGGATTGTCGAAGACATCCGGAAGGTGGCGAGTGCGGCACCGTTCTATTCTCCGGTCACCCCGTCGGGGAAAAGAATGTCGGTCCGGATGACATCGGCAGGACAACTCGGCTGGCTGACCGACCGCCAGGGATATCGATATGCCGGGAGGCATCCTTCCGACCGGCCATGGCCGCCAATTCCGGACTCTGTTCTCGCAGTCTGGCACCTGGTCTCCGAATGCCGGCGGGAGCCGGATTCCTGCCTGATCAACCATTATGCCGAAGGTGCCCGAATGGGCATGCACCGGGATGCCGACGAAGCCGAGCTCGACTGGCCGGTCGTGTCGATTTCGCTCGGCGACGATGCCCTGTTCCGGATCGGCAACACCACTCGTGGCGGCAAGACCGAGTCGGTGTGGCTGCGCTCCGGTGATGTCGCCGTGTTGAAGGACGAATCACGCCTTGTCCATCACGGTATCGACCGGATCAAGCCAGGGACCTCGACCCTGCTCGCCAGAGGCGGACGGTTGAACCTGACCCTGCGAATTGCCGGACAGACACGGGAGGATCCGGCGAGCGGGTGATCAGATCATGGATCGGTCACCCGTCCCCGAACCTTGCAATATCCCCTTGCGGGATTGGCAGCTTCTCGGACCATCACTGCCAAGCGTACGGGGTGGCCGAGGGCGCTGCCGGCCAGCGCTGAAGTTGATGGAAACATCGACCCGCTTCACCACGTCGTCTCCTTCCCAGGCATGGCCGACGATGAGCATACTGTCCGATCTCGCAAACCGGTAGAGAGGGCCTGTTCGATATGTGAGGCTGTCGTCAGGCCGCTTACCTTGCCAGCGCCTTTTCACATGTCTGACGGTAATTGAGATTTGCCCGAAAGTTGGCAACGCGCTCAATCAGGCGGCGGTTTGAATTTTCATGATCCCGTCCTGGAGAACAATCCCTTCGATAATCTCCGGCAGACGATTTGGCCCCTACCGGAACCGACCCCATTATGATCCCTCACCGTTCCATTCATGCGCAGAGCCCCAATCTGCCCATTGGACACAAACTCGACTCGACTCGCCATGACCCACCTGCTACAGTGCCGCCATGGCAGGCAATGCATCAATTCCCCGGAGACTGTCATCGGATGCCGGCTTTCGCAAGCTCACGGCCATTCTGGCGCGCAAGGGAGTTCACAGTCGGGCCGAGATCGGCCGGCGCGTCTGTTCGGCCTTCGGATTCCTCGACCACCGCGGCGAGCTTCAGGTCACCAGCTGCCTGTCGGCACTGCGTCGCATGGAAGGCAGAGGCCGCATCGAGTTGCCGCCGCCGGACGGCGGCGGTGGCCATGGCCGGGTCGCCCGCACCGGTGTCGCGATACCGGAGCCGACCGGACTGCCGTCGCGGGCCGGCGCCATCGGCGACCTCGAGCTGGTGGTGGTCGGCGACGATGCGCGGCGGCTCGTGTTCAATGAGCTGATGGCCTCGGAGCATCCCCGCGCCGCCCGCCTGCATGTCGGGCGCCAGCTGCGATACCTGGTCGGCTCGGCGCATGGCTGGCTCGGCGGGCTGCTGTTCGTTCCGGCGACGCGCTCCCTGGCGGCGCGGGATGAATGGATCGGCTGGGACAGCCACGCGCGGGAGCGGCATCTCGAGCGCGTGATCTCGCTGGCCCGGTTCCTGGTCCGGCCGTCGGTCTCGGTGCCGAACCTGGCATCGATGCTGCTGGGCATGGCGCGGCGGCGGGTGTCCGGTGACTTCGAGGCGGTGTATGGCGTGGCACCGGTGCTGGTCGAGACCTTTATTGCACCGGAGCATGACGGAACCTGCTTTGCTGCCGCCGGCTGGCGCCGTGTCGGCGAGACCTGCGGGCGGCGGGTGCGCGATGGGCGGGTGGAGCCGGCGAAGGCGGTCTGGCTGGTGCCGCTGGCCGCAGACTGGTGTGACCGGCTGGATGGCACCGCAAGGGCCCTGGGTGCCGGCGACGGGCTTGACACCGCAAGCTGGGCCATGAACGAGTTCGGCTCGGTGAAGCTCGGCGATGCGCGGCTGACCCGCCGGCTGGTCGACAGCGCCCGTATCCAGGCCCGGTCGCTCTCGAAGACATTCCTCGCCGCCGCGGCCGGCGACGAGGCGGCAGTGAAGGGATATTACAGGATGATCGAGCATCCGGATTACGACGCAGTGTCGGCGACGGCCATGCTCTCGGGGCACCGGGCCCGCAGCATCCGGCGGATGCAGGCCGGACGGCTGGCCCTGTTGGTCCAGGACGGCACCGATCTCGATTTCGCTACCCATCGCGGTTGCGACGGGCTTGGCAGGATCAGCCGGAACAAGGGTGGAGCCGGCACCCGCGGGCTGCACCTGCACTCGACGCTGGCGGTCGGCGGCGACGGCGTGCCGCTCGGCGTGGTCGGCATGGAGTTCGACGCGCTGCCATTCGGCAAGGTGAAGCGGGCGGCGAATGTCCTGGACCGGAGGACCGGGCGCTGGCTGCGGGGGCTTCGGGACAGCGCCGCCATTGCCGGCGAGCTTGACGGGGTGCGGGTGGTGGCAGTGATGGATCGGGAGGCAGATGCCTTTGACCTCTTCGCCGAATACCGGGCGCTCGGCCGGCGCTCCCTGGCATTGCTGGTCCGGGCCCGCCATGACCGCTCTCTCGGGCGCGGCCAGCCGAAGCTGTTCGAGACCATGGCCTCGGCACCGGAGATCGGCCGCGCCTCCATCGAGATCGGCCGGCTCTCGGAGCGCAATTCCACGGGTGGGCGGGTCGCCCGCAAGGCCGTTCTGGCCCTGCGCATGATGACGGTGGAGCTGCCACCGCCGGTGCGGGAGAAGGCCCGTTTCGGTCCCGATCCCGTCACCATGGGCGCCATCCATGCCGGGGAGGTGGACCCGCCGGACGGCACCAGGCCGGTATGCTGGCGGCTCCTGACCACGCTCGATGTCGGCAGCGCCGGCAAGGCGCGCGAGATCCTGCGCCTCCATGCCTTGAGATGGCGGGTGGAAGATTGGCACCGAATCCTGAAGTCGGGCTGCAAGGTCGAGACCACCGCCCACCAGAACCGGCAGCGCCTGGAGCGGGCGGTGGTCATCAATGCCGTCATCGCCTGGCGGATCGCCGCCCTCACGCAGCTGGCGCGCACCGAACCGCAGCAGCCGGTGGACAACGCCTTCTCGAAGATCGAGATCGGACTGCTCTCGGATTTTGCCGCCACCAGGCGCATGGTGCCGCCGACCGATCTTGGCGCCGCCTTCCGCCTGGTGGCGACCATGGGCGGCTACCTTGACCGAAAGAATGACGGACCTCCCGGGGCGGAGGTAATCTGGAACGGTCAGTCGGCCCTGGCCTTTGCCGCCTGGATGGTCGGCCACAGCGCCGATGCCGGAGAGGACAGTGTCCTCCTGAAGTCATTAGGCTAGCGGAACATCTTTTGTGGGCAATGAGTAGGCCCCAATCCTGCAAAAAAGAATCGAAGCGACGCGGTGACGACGCCAACTTCACCAGAATGATCCGAAGCTGGTTGATATACCCCCTGCCAGTCTTTCCGCTGATGTTTCGAATACCGCAGTGCGCCGGATTCACGTCAGGTATTGGCTCCGGGGTTACCGCAAATGGTGAAGAGCCTTCATCGTCCCTCGCGACGCGAAGTCGACCACAGTTGAACAGGATAGACCACGCATCTTCCCGCACGAAATCTTTGCCATTTGCCCGCTCTGCTTGCTGTCTTGCCATTTCAAGCTCAACCTCGGGCCGAAGCTGGTCCGTACGCGAGACGCTGATATACCCATCGCCTCCCTTCAGATCATCGCGTCGAAAAGCGGATGGCAATAACTGGTCGCCATCGAAGTCATCTGGCGACCAAATCAAGCGATGCAGATCGACTTCATCCTCCAACAATCCGAGCGCCCTCAACTCCGAAGAGTGCTCAGCAATCTACTGTGAAGGGGTTTCGTGATTGGCTCCTCATCCACACTTGCAGAGTATTCTGCGCTCGAAGCGAAGAAAGAGTAGGTTCCATCGCCATGGACCGTCAGGTCCACGCTCACGTCTTGGTCAAGCCATGAGAACGAAAATGTACCTTCGAAATCCAAACCTATCGATGGCCGCCGCGGGATTCTCTCCAGCGCAAGTTTCCGGAGCATTTGAAGCGCAAAGTGCTTGGTATCATTTTCCGGTGCATGGCTACCAAGCCCCTTCCATCCATCTGAATGTCTGCACAGAGACTCGATTCTGTTCACCAAATCAAAGTACCAATCCGGCAACTGCTCAATTGAAACGCTTGCAGCCCAGCTGCCCGTCTCACTGCTGTTACGCACACGCAATGCTAGTGAGGTCAGCAACCAATCGTTCCCCCGAGAAGCCGGCACTAGCCTTCGACGGTAGAATTCGACGGGTGACCGGATCTCCTCCTCGCCGAACAGGAATGCCTGCAAGTGATCTGGGTCCACGTCCGATATAATCGCTTTCGGCATAGGTAATTCCTCGGCCAAGGGGTGCAAAGACTCTGTGGATGGTGCAGCGGACAAAGGAAATTCTCCTAATTTTCTCTCGGGGCTGTTGTGGTTGACGTAATCGAGGGTTCGCTTTCGCCGGCATCGTTCTTGTTAGTCACCTTCAGATCGTATTCCGTGCCAGGCTTGAGTCCTACAAACCTGCACATCTCGAAAGGCGTTTCGAAACCAGGGCTCCACTCCTCGGTTCCTGATTCCCTGATTCGAACAACTGAAGTGACGCCCGGCTTCCAGCTGGCTTCTAGGGTCCGTCCCAGCTGTTTCGGTAGTGACACACGAATCATGCCTTCATTCCAATTGAGTTCAGGACCTTCGGCATGGTTCGACATTCGTTGGGCTATGGTCTCGTAGGTGCGATTGAGTTTGGGCAAGATCTGGTTTGCAATGATCTGGTCCAGGACAAGTAGGGATCTCAACGGAACGAAAATGCGTATGGTAGACGCGCTGCCGACGCCAAAGAGAGAGAGGTGACTTTCATGCAGCATTCCCATCGACTGCCAATAGGCAAGGGTTGAGCGGAAATCCCGGCCTCCGGAGCGGGAGTTGTCTTGGTTCCCTTTTGGCATCTCGTCAGCGCTGATTTCCATCTCAAGGTCGTGAGAATTTACTTCGTTGTGGATTTCGCACAGTGCCTTCCGGCAAGCGGCCGGGAGCGCATCAAACAGCTTGACAAGGTGAGGTATGGAAGCGTTTTTCGGAAGGGAATCCCTGTTTTGGGTCAGAAAACTCAGCAATCGAAGCGAATGCACGTAGGCGAGGCCAAGGGTCGTGGTGGCGGACAGGCAAGCACCAACAATACCGACGATATCGCTCCCCGGAAGTTCTGTTAACTTGCGTGCTACATGGTCAGGCGACACAGGCTTGCCGTGTTGGCCAGTCTCCAGTTCTTGATAACCGTCGATTTCTTGCAGAACCGGATCGAGGTTTTCCTTGGTCACCTCGAAGAACGAAATGGCCATTTCGAATAGGAACGGCACGTGTGGATGAAGCTTTCGGGTGTCAATTCCAGTCATGATAGCTCGGATATATGTCCGAAAGTTGATGACGCGCTCAATCAGGCGGCGGCTTGAATTTGCATGATCCCGTCCTGGAACACAATCCCTTCGATAATCTCCGGCAGACGATTTGGCCCCGGGTTCCGGCCCCATTTCCTCCTGACTGGCAGCATTAACCTGTGGCCAATGACGAGGGCAGTCTCTCGGCTGAGACACCCTCCTGGTCTTGCGAGTGCGGTTCCTGACAGTCGAGAAGACGCTGCTGGCCGGTCTCTTGCTCCGGATGTGCCTCCGGTGTTCGGCCGGGAAATCATGAATGTCGAGAGGCCCTCCTCCATCCTTGACCAGCCTGCCTGAGGCCCGCTCGCATTTGACGCCGTAGATGCCAGCGAAGAGATCGAAAGCGGCATGGGCATCCTTCATCGTCTCCGCCATCCAGATATCCTGCAGATCGGACTTGGCCTTCTCGTCGAGCGACTTCGGCACCGCCCAGGTGACGTTCGCCGTCTTGTGAGCCCGCCAGCGTTGCTCCCGTGTGTCCGACCAAGCATCCGGCAATTCGGCGGGAACCGAGTGTTCGATCTCCAATTGCAAGCTCGGGAGATGGGCAGCAGCACGCGCCTTCAGGCCATGAAGCACGTCCCTCCAGCTCTGTGCGCTCCCGGAGACTGTCCGTGATCGCCAGGATGTCCCTGTTGTCTTGCTCATCTGCGCCGATGATCACCAGCATTCACTGGCGATCCTCTTCCAAGCGTGGCCCAGACATCTCTCGGCCCGACACGTCCATTTCCGTCGTCCTGTTGTGCAGGACGACACGGATCAGCCCCGGGTTGGTGTCCAGTTGGTGCTGAAGAACCGGTCAAGTGGCGACAGGGTGAAAATCTCGACACCGTCTTCGGTGACCCCGACCGAATGCTCGAACTGGGCAGAAAGCGATTTGTCGCGGGTTACCGCAGTCCAGTTGTCACCCAGGATCTTGGTGCCGGGACGGCCAAGATTGATCATCGGCTCCACCGTGAAGAACATGCCTTCCTGCAGAGCCGGGCCTGACCCGGGCAGACCGAAATGCACGACATTGGGCGGCAGGTGAAATTCCCGGCCGATCCCGTGGCCGCAGAATTCCCGGACCACCGACATCCGGTTGCCTTCGGCATGGCGCTGGATGGCTGCACCGATATCGCCGAAGGTGTTTCCGGGCCTGACCTGCGCAAGACCCAGCATCAGCGCATCATGGGTGGTCTGGAGCAATCGTTCGGCTCGCCGGTTCGGCTCGCCGGCGACATACATGCGGGAGCTGTCACCAAACCAGCCATCGACAATGACCGTCACGTCGATGTTGAGAATGTCGCCCTGTTCGAGCTTCTTCCGGCCTGGAATTCCGTGGCAGACAACATGATTGACCGAAATGCAGGTCGCGTGCCGGTAGCCGCGGTATCCGATGGTTGCAGATTCCACGCCGCGCTGACGGATTTCCTCCTCGACATGGGCATCGATGTCGCCGGTGGTCATCCCGGGGCGCACCATTTCGCACAACCCGTCAAGTATTCCGGCGGCCACGCCGCCGGCCTGCCGCATCCCGGCGAAATCGGACGGTGAGTGCAGCCGGATGGCATCACGGGTCAGTCGTGGCCGCATGGTAAGCAACGGGCCGCCCCTGTCTTGCTGAACAACAGGGGTGTGGCCTATACGCGGTGCCGGAGAAATTCCAGTGCGGTATTGTTGGATTCGGAGGTGCCTCCGCCTCGACTGGCTGGATGACGGCCGGAATTCCGGGCAGCATCCGGCATATCCGGCCTGGCTGTCCGCTGATTGCGGATCATGTGCTGGATCGATGAAAGCGGCTCTTCAGTTTCGAGCCGATCAACGACACTGTGGCCGCTGATTCGGAGGATGGAATTGGACGACAAACCGGCATTCAGGCCACTCGACGGCATCCGGGTCGTCGAGATGAGTCACATGATCTTCGGGCCTTCCTGCGGGATGTTCCTTGCCTTTTCCGGCGCCGAGGTCATCAAGGTCGAGCCACCCCATGGCGATCGGACGCGCTCGTTGACCGGTATGGGGGAGTCGTTCTTCCCGACATTCAACCGCGGCAAGAAATCGGTGGTGCTGGATTTGTCGGTGCCCGACGGGACGAGGGCGCTGGAAGAGTTGCTGACAACAGCCGACGTGTTCGTGGAAAATTTCCGGCAATCGCCATTCACGACGCACGGGCTGGATGTCGAGAGCCTGCAGCGGCGCAATCCGGGCCTGATCACCGTGTCCTGCAAGGGATTCCTGCGTGGCCCCTACGAGGATCGTCCGGCATTGGACGAGGTTGTGCAGATGATGACCGGCCTCGCCTACATGACCGGCCCGAAGGGGCAGCCCCTGCGGGTTGGCTCATCCGCCAATGACATCATGGGCGGGCTGTTTGCAGCCTATGCGGTGATGGGGGCGCTGAAGGAGCGGGGGGAAACCGGGCGCGGCCGGGAAGTCCGGGTCGGGCTGTTCGAAAACAGCCTGTTGCTTGTTGCCCAACACATGGTCCAGTACGAATTGTCGGGGGTGGAGCCACCACCAATGCCCGACCGGGAGTTTTCGTGGCCGGTCTACGATATCTTCGATACCGCAGACGGGCGGGAGATTTTTGTCGGGGCCGTCACTGGCGGGCAATGGGAAGCGCTTTGCCGCCTGCTTGGTCTCGATGATCTCCTGTCCGACCCGGAGTTGCAGGACAAGGTGGCGCAAATTGGCGCCCGGGGCAGGACAATCCCGCGATTCCGGGATTCGGTTGCCGGGTGGAGATTCGATCCCCTGGCCGCGGAGTTGCTGGCCAGGGGGCTGCCATTTGCACCGGTTGCCAGGCCGGCCGAGATGTATTCCGACCCGCAGGCATGTTCGGGACGGATGCCGGTATCCCGGCTGCCATCCGGCAAGGAATTGCGGGCGCCGGGCATGCCGCTGGAGGTGGATGGTGACCGGACCGAGGCCGGGACGAACATCCCGGCGAAGGGGGCCGATACCGCCCGGATACTGGAATCACTCGGATTTGATCCCGGGGCTGTCCGGCGGGCGACGGGACATGATGCCGGAGTCCGGGGCGGTTGACGGCACAGGAGCAAATTGACCGCTCCGGAGGGTCGGGGGGTCGGGATCTGATCAACGCCATCTGCGCCCGGTTTCCGGGGGCCGAACAATCCGACCCCTGGGGTGATGGTCACGACGCATGGAAGGTCGGCGGAAAGATGTTTGCCTGCATGGGCGCCGCGTCCGGCGGCGTTTCGGTCAAGACAGACAGCATCGAGACCGCGGAACTGCTCATCAGCATCGGGGTCGGGCGCCGGGCGCCGTATTTTCACCGTTCATGGATCAACATTCCACTGGATGCCGCCGAGGATGAGTTGCGCCACAGGATAGCGGACTCCTACCGGATCATCCGCTCCGGGCTGAGCAGGAAGATGCAGACCAGCCTTGAGCCCTACAGGCAGGATCCGGCTCCGGGCGGCATGGACAATTCGACGTGACCGCCTTGCTGCCATTGAGCGCCCGGCGATGATCCCGTAGACCATTCGGGACCGGAAATCCCGGAGCTGTCATGACCAGATCCGTCACCAGGAATTCTGCCACGCCGCATCGCCGGCGGCCATCTGCGACCCTGTATCCGCCAGGCAGGATGGTGTTGCGGGAGCTGGGTTTGCGGGACGGGCTGCAAATGACGGCAACCTGGCCGGATACGGCAACCAAGACGGACTACATCCTGCAGCTCTACCGGGCCGGCGTCAGGCATTTCGAGGTCGGATCATTTCTTCCGGCGGCGCGATATCCGCAATTTGCCGATATCGGTGAGCTGATCGACCTGGTCGGCACCCTTCCGGATGCAGTCTCGTCCGCACTGGTCCTGAACGAACGCGGCATGGAGGATGCGCTGAAGACCGCGGTCCACGAGATCGTGATTCCGGTGTCGGCGACCGAAGAGCACAGCGTGGCCAACATGCGAAGGACCCGGACAGCAGCCATCGACCTGGTACGGACGGTCGCCGGCATGTGTCGCCTCCAGCCCCGGCCACCGATGATCAGCGCTGCCGTCGCGGTGGCCTTCGGCTGCTCGATCGCAGGAGACGTGACAGCCGATGACGTTGTCCGTCTGCTTGAAGAATGTGCATTTGCCGGGGCTGACACGCTCGCCATCGCCGATACGGTCGGCTATGCGGGGCCGGTTCAGGTGGCCGGGCTGTGCCGGCGGCTCCGGGACAAATTCGGAGAAATTCCGCTGAAGGTGCATCTCCATGACACGCGGGGGACAGGAATTGCCAATGCCCATGCGGCGCTGGAGGCGGGAATTCGCATTCTCGACGGCACCGTTGGCGGCCTCGGTGGCTGCCCCTTTGCGCCCGGCGCATCCGGCAATGTCGTATTCGAGGACCTGGTGTTCCTGTGCGAGCGGTCCGGACTGCCGACCGGCATCGACCTCCGGGGGCTGATCAGCGCCAGGCGGCTGCTCGAATCGTCCATGCCGGACGAGCAACTCTTCGGTGCCCTGGCCAGGGCAGGACCGCCAACTGCCATTGGCTGGCAGGCTGGCTGAGCTGCGAGGCTGCCGACAGGCAAGACCCGATCCCCGGTCTTGCCGTGTCTGGGCGGCGGCGCAAGGCAATAGAGAGACAGAAGACTATCCTTACGGGAATCATATACGAAAGCACCGCCCCGGGCCTTTCAATGGTACACTGTTGACTCGACGTTGGCATAGTCTCGCATGGCCCGGTAGTTTTCGACGAAGAGTGACAGGATGAGGTATCCTTCCCAGAGTTTGTGCGTTCCCGGCATGGGCTGGCGAGCAGACGGGATGAAGCCGGCGAGTCGCGCGGTGCCGACCGCGAACTCGGCGATCGCCTGGTCCGGGTCGGGCGGGCCGCGCTGTCTTCGATGGTTCGGCTTGGCCATGTGCACGGCGAGGACATGGATCTCGTCCAGGTGGACGATCGTTCTCGCCGGCGTGTCGGGCGCGCTCCGCGCGAGTCGTTCGACGGACATGACGGTGCAGGCGGTTATGGCGTCGAAGGCCAGGCACCTGCGCAAATCGTCGGCGGCATTCAGCCTGCGGTCCTTGATCCGCGTCCCGGTCTTCAGGGCCGCGAACCACTCCTCGATCAGCCATCTCTTCTCGTACCACCCGGCGATACGCAGCGCGTTCTGCGCCGTCGGCTCGCCCTCGGTGGTCAGGAGCAGCCAGTCGAGCGGTTTCTTTCCTTTCGGCGGGTCGGGCTCAAGCACGCGCACGGCGAGCATGCGCAGGGGGGCCGTGTCCTTCGGCAGGTCCTGAGGCGGGACGAGATCGACCAACCCGGCCCGCAGCTCGAGCTTCACGCCCTTGCGTCCCTTGCGCTTCCGGGGCCCGCCGCAGGCTTCGATGTCGATCCTCTTCACGGCGACGACATCAAGCCCGGCCGCGTGCTTGAGCAGCTCCTCCAGCCCGCCTTCCGCCGTGAGGACCCGCCGCCTGGCCGAACGGCTGGCGCGGACCAGAAGGCCGGCGCCGTCGGGAAGGTCGGCAGCGGCGCAGCCTTCCGACATGAGCGCCCAGATGTCGCCCTCCCGGTCGCAGAGGGCCACGACGCGGGTCCGCTCACAGGCGGCCGCCAGCTCGGCAGCCTTGCCGAGACCGTCCAGCCAGCGTCCGCTTTCCTCGCCTTCCACCGCCGTCCCTTTCTCCACCGGGCGGAAGTCGGCATCGAGATGGAAGACCCCCAGCGCGCAGCCGCCCTCGCTGAAGGCGACGCCGAAATGCGCCGCCAGCCCGGTGCTGCCGGATGCGCCGCCGCCGATGGGGGCAAGACCCTCCGTCGCCTTCAGCCCGCTGTAGTTCAGCACCGTCGTGTCCTGCACCGCGAGTACGACGGGCCGGCGGCGGCAGCGCTCGGTCATCGCCTCCTGGTGGGGCTCAAGAATGTCCTGCACGCCGACCCTCGGATTGGACAGGAACCTGTACGCCGCCTTCTGCTCCGCCTCGCCGGGAAAGATCACCGGAAGCGGCGCTCCGGGGCGCGCACACCAGGCCCCGCCCATCATCACCAGGCGTTCGCGCACGCGCCCGTCGCTGTGCCCGCTGCGTCCGTATTCGCGCTCCGCCCATGTCGGATCCTCCCTTGCCACGAGAGGCGGGCCGGCGCCGATCACCCGCTGCGGCTCACGCCCGAGTGCCTCCCGCCATCCCGCCGACAGCGGCTTCACATGCACCCGCGGCCCCTTGCCCGGCTTCGGCTCCCTGCAGCACGTCCAGCCCGCCGCCCGGTAGCTGAACCCCGTATGCGCCGGGCCCACATGGCTGCAGGCCAGGCACGGGCGGACACCGTAGCGCCCCTCCCGGTCATCGGCAACGCGGGAGGCGAGCAGGCAGAGCGCGAGCGAGGCAAGCCCGTGGACGCGCACCCCGGGAAGGATCAGGAACCGATCGTTGTCGACCACGCGCCCGATATTGGCGTCCCGCGCCGCCTGCGACCAGCCGATATGGAGGTCGCGCGCCTTGTGGTGCCAGGAGGCGGCGCCGACGGTGAAGCCGCCGAGGATGCCGTGTTCGGACGACCGGAGCCAGTAGCGGATGCGCCCGCCGGGACAGGCGGCGTCGCCCCCGGGATGGTGCGTGGCCATCATCGAGCGCGCCAGGCCCTTCTCCCCATCGGCGACCGGAGCCAGGTCGACTTCGCCAAGATCGTCGAGGGAGCATGACAGCACCCTGTCCGGGTAATCCGGCGACGGAGCCAGGGACCCCGCACCGATCGAACCCATCGGCAGGGCCTCCGGCAGAGGCAGGCCGAGGGCAGAGGACAGCTTCGGCAGAACGGCCCGGGCCGAGGCGAGGCACAGCTCCCCCTTCGCGTTCCGCCAGTCCTCGCGCTCGCAAAGCTCCCGAGCCAGGGAGGTCCGGGTGCAGTCCCCGGCTCCCAGCGTCGCCTTCAGCCAGAGGGCCGTGCCGGAAGCGTAATGTCGAAGACCGATTCTCATCGAACCAAGGCCAAAACGTCAATAACCTCGAGTCAACCGTGTCCTATTGAAAGGGCGGGGGCACCCACGAAACCGAATGTCAGCTTTTCTGGTCTTCGGTAGATCGGACTGGCTGAAGCGCCGCCCGGATTACGTCTTCTGGCGATCCGTCAAGCTGGATAGTTTCATTCAGGACGCTCACCAAAAAAACCTCGATTATGGCACCGGAGGCTCCAACCAGGTGCACCCGCCAGGCCGGGGGCGGCTGCAAGCGGCTGACCGGCCATGACCCGAATCTGGCAAGGGCGCTGGAGCTTCATCTCGCGCCGGCAACTTTCGGCGACCCCGAGAGCCTGCGGCGCTGATCACCGCCGATAGGGCCGGCTCGAACAGCAGTCGCAGCCGGTCGTGGAAATTCGAGCTGCAGCGCCTTGCCGACGAGCTTGGCCTGAAGATCTCGGTCTGGCACTTTCCGCCGGGAACCGGCAAATGGAGGCGCGTCGAGCATCGCATGTTCTGGCACATCGCCCGGAGCTGGCGCCGACGGCGGCCGGTCAGCTGCCGGGTCATCGTCGAGCTTATCGCCGCCACCCGTGCCGGGCTGAAGATCCGGTCCCGGACCGACGACACTGAATATCCTCTCGGCGTCAAGGTGTCCGACGATCAGATGAAGGGCCTGGCCATTTGTCGTGACGGCTTCCACGGTGAATGGAACCACACCATCATGAACAGGGGGCTGATCGGGTTGTCTTGGCGGGTTTTGGCGTGCGCCCTCAACTTGCCAGAAGCCGGTCCCGTAGCTCAACCTCATAGACCTTTTGAACTTGTTCTGGTTCGGTCCCATGCTCATAGGCGACGGCCCGAATCGTTCTCGCGAATGCGGGATCATTCAATTGCGTCTTGACATACTCAACGCAGGTCTCGAACACTTCAAATTCAGGCTTGCCGGAGGTCTTTTGTACAAGGTCCTGCGCATGGTCGGATGCCCACGCCTTGGCATCTGCAGTAGCAGAAATCTTCTTCCCGAATTCGGTCAGCTGGACTGGGCTGGCCGACTGCACTGCCGATGGGGCAGGAAGGCGCTCAAGAATGCGGTCAATTTTATTGTCGACCTTGGACATGAAGTCCTTGAACGACTTTCGGTCGGTGTTGACCGCACCTATCCACATGCCTGCTCCGAGAATGAGTACGATCACGCTCAGGATGCTGACAATCACTCGGAGATCGTCAGCCATGATCCAGTCGATGACCATCAAATTCCCCTTTCCTTTGATTGTGCGGGTTCCCATTTTCTAGGTGGCAACAGCATTCTGTAGAACTCGCTTCCGTTCCGAGAGCGCCCCGACCCCGAATTGCAGCTATCACAAACGATGCAGGTACTTCCTGCTGAACCTGTGGTGAATTCCCTTGTGCGCGCACTTGCGGACACATCGGAAGCTCTCGGTCCTTTCGTGTGTGCCAATTCCCGGACATGTTCGTCTGCCGAATGGTTGACGCACTCATGCGCGCCGTCGATCCCGACATGGCCGTCGGTATCGGAATATGCCTGCGCTTCCGGTTCCATATGGGTCTCGACAAATCCCTGCAGGGTTGATGTTCCTGTGTCGGGTATGACATCGGCGGCAACCTGCCCGGTTTCCCGCTCCTTTACTCCCCCGACAATCGACATACCGGCAGCCCCTCGGCCAGCATTCAACTTCGTGTCGGCGTGCGGTAAGCGATTAAAGCACGGCGTTTTGCATTTGTCTTGATCCGGTCCGCCTTCGCGCGAGAGGCTCCTCCGATCGATTTTCAGTGATTTGGAGGACTGTCATGACGAAGGATGCTTTGGCGGCGGCCGATGCCGGTCCGGTCCCGGTGATGCGCGACGAGGCCGAGTGGCGTGCCCTGTTGGCCGATTATGAGCGCTGGGACGGCACGCAGGTCACCTTCTGCCGGGCCAGGGGGATATCGAGGAAGACCTTCCAGGCCTGGCGTCGCCGGCTTGGCCTGACGCGACCGCCGGCATCCGCCGGGTCCGGCGGCTTTGTCGAGATTGCCCGGGCATCGGCACCGGGCTGGGACATTGAGCTTGAGCTCGGCGGCGGGGTTGTGCTCCGCCTGCGGCGGTCCTGATGCCGGGCGGCTGGCCGGCGGGCGGCATCTGGCTGTCGACGGAACCGGCGGACATGCGCTGCAGCTTCGACGGGCTGTGTGCGCTGGTCTCCGCCCATCTCGGTCAGAACCCGGCCGACGGGCGTTGGTACGTGTTCGTCAACCGCCGCCGGACCATGGTCAAGGTCCTTGGCTTCGAGCATGGCGGGTTCTTCATCTGGGCCAAGCGTCTCGAGCAGGGGCTGTTTGCGTCGCCGTCGGTTCCGGGACGGGCGGCGCTGTCGCTGTCGCGGACCGAACTCTCGGCGCTTCTGGACGGGATCGACATCACCGTCCGCCGCCGCCGAAAGCGCTACGCCGTCCCCCTGGCGGCGGGCTGAAGCCTCCCGGCCGTGGCGGCGGCGACATCGGACGTCATCGGGCTGTCGGCGAACAGCGTTTTCCACAGTCTCGGCGTCAGTTCGCCGACCCGGGAGGCCGGGTGGGTGTCGATGCGCAGCAGCACGTCGATCAGCCAGACGCGGGGATCGACATCCTGCATCCGGCAGGTGGCGAGCAGGCCGTTGATGATCCCCGTGTGGACACCTCCCAGCTCCGTCCACGCGAACAGCCAATTCCTTTGGCCGAGCTTCACGGGCCGCAGCTTGTTCTCGACCAGGTTCGTGTCCGGGGGCACGTCCGGGTCGTCCAGGAACGTCTCCAGCGAGGCCCTGCGCCCGACCGCGTAATCGATCGCCCTGCGGATCGGATGCTGCGGCGTCAGCACCGGATCCTTCAGCGTCCGTTCGCACCAGTCCCAGAACGCGTCCACCGCCGCACGCGACCGGGTTCCCCGCGCCGCCAGCCGCACGGTCGGCGACCGGCCGTTGATCTCCCTCTCGATCCCGTATATGGCACCGATCAGCGCCAGCGCCTCCCCGGCCATGTCCGGGTGGCTGTCCTTCCGCTCCCAGAAGTTCCGGCGCGCGTGCACCCAGCAGCCCTGGTGCGCCACCGCACCCTTGCGTGCCTCGACATGGGCCCTGTAGGCGCCGTAGCCGTTGCTCACCAGGGTTCCGGCATAGTCGCCGAGGAAGTCCGGCACATTCCCGTGCCGCCGGGAATCCGAGAACGGGAACACCACCTCGCCCCGGTCGCCGAGCACCGGCCAGAAGAAGCCCTTCCTCATGCTTCCGGGCTTGCCCGGGTTCCGCCCGGCCCGGATCGGCGTCTCGTCCATCCGGATGACGGCGCTCTCCAGCACCGAACGCCACTGCGCGTCGTGGATCGGCTTCAGGAGTGCGATCGCCCGGTTGGCCCACTCGCTGAGCGAGCCCCGGTTGACGGTGATGCCCGCGGCGGCCAGCATCCGGTGCTGGCGGTGCAGCGGCAGGTGCCACAGGAACTTGTCGAGCAGCATCCCGGCGATGAAGGAGACGTCGGCGCAGCTGCTCTTGAAGACGCCCTCGCGGGCCGGTGCGCTCGCGAGGATCCCGGTCCCGCGGATCTTCACCTTGAGGTGGCGGTAGCGGATGACCACGTGCCGCCAGTCGAGCGTGGCCAGCCGGCAGTGGACGCGCTCCGAGATCACCTCGTAGTCGTCCTCCGCCAGCCCCTCGATCCCGGGCGGCGTCACCGTGATGTCGATCACCGGGGCATCCGCGCCGAAGCGCAGCCCGGTGCCGTTGACCGCGTCGCCGCGATCCTTCCTCCGGCCGGGTTTGCCGCCCCGGCGGCGGTCCTTGCCGTCGGCCCTGTTCCCGCCTTCGGATCCGTCCCTGCGCCGTTCCGAACGCGATCCGTGCAGGTCGCGCTGCAATTGGGTGATCTGGGCCGTGAGCGCGGCGATCTGCGCCACAAGCTCGGCGATTTGCCCCTCCTGCGCCGCAACCGTCGCCGCCAGTTCGGCCCTGTCCGATGCCAGCCGCCGGGACAGCCCGATCAGCGACCGGAGCGATTCCCCGGCCTCCGGCGGCAGCGCGCCGTCCCCGATCAGGCGGGACAGCTCCCGCCCGAGCGCCTCGACATCGCCGACATCGGGCGACGCACTCATTCCCCGGCCTCGACCGCCATGATCGCCGCAAGCACCGCCAAACGCTCGGCCCGGGGCATCGCCCGGTAGCGGCGGCCCCAGCCCGCCGCCTTCCGCTTCACGGTCTGGCGGTGGGTGAAGTCCCGTCCGGCCAGGGACGCCCAGTGCACCCGGTCGGGCGCGAAGTTGAACCACAGCTTCTCGGTGACGATGCAGGCCTGGTTGCTGACCTGCAGCTCAAGCGAGCGCCAGTCGGCAAGGTGCGCGTCGTAGAGCCGGGACGGATAACCGGAGATCATCACCCGGCAATCCAGCGACTTCAGCAGGTCGAGGAGACGGGCATGGTCACCGTCCGTGAAGTCAAAGCGGTAGCGCCGCCGCGACCGGCGCGTCGATTGCACGTAGGGCGGGTCGCAGTAGACCAGTTCGCGGCCCCGGAACGGGAACCTCCCGAGAAAGCTCAGGGCGCAGCCATGGTGGAGTTCGACCGGGTGGTCGCATCCGAAGCCGTCGATCGCACGGCGGTTGAGGTCGATGCCGATGTTGCGGATCGCAGACGGCTTGCGCTTCATCACGGCACCGCCCCCAAGGAACGGCTCGATGTACACGTCATGCGGGGGCATCGCCGAAATGATCGCCTGGCAAAGCCCCGTCGTCGCCTTGGACCCATACCATGCCGCCATTGCCGCCCCAGATGTGATTCGCCCGGACGGCAAACCCATAGGACGGGCCGACTATGCAGTCAAACGAAAAAACAACCGATCAGGTCGGGAACCAACGCCGTGCTTTAATCGCTTACGGCGTGCGTGTTCTTCTCCAGGCCACCAATGCAGGTTTCGTCCGCTTCGACCAGCCCGGCGAAGACCGGCTGGCCCGGTCCGCGGGTCTTGCGGAGGCGGTGCATCAGGTGCCAGGCAGAATTCCGGGCGATCTCAATATCACGATGCAGCTTCATGCCAGACACGCCCTTCAGGTTGGTCGTGACCAGAAACGCGGCTTGCCCCACAGTTTCGGCACCGGTGAGTCTTGGACTTGTGCTTGATTCAAGACTGAACGTTGGTTGAACACAATGCGGGCAATGCGGACCGTCCAACCAGACAATTTTTCCAGTCCCTTCCCGAGCGGTTGCGTCGTCCGGGAACTTCCTGAATGGCTGGATGTGAGACGCCCATTCCCGGTCTGATCTTTCCCGGTGCATTCTGTGTAATAGTGTAAACTCCCTTTACACTAGACGTATGGCACCTTGCTGTAGCAATCAAGCAGGAGGGTGGCACCTTCGTATATGATCCCCTTCACTGACCGGCGCCGTCCATCCTGCCGAGCGAGGCAAACAGGGTGGCGTTGCCGCCGGCGGCAGTCGTATCCGTGCAGGTATGGCGCTCCAGGACGCAGCGCTCCAGGAATTCGGCGGTTGCGGCCAGCGGCACGATCGGGCCTTTCCGCCCCGACAGCGAAAGCCGCGCCGCACGAAGATCCTCGTCGTCGCTCCACAATGCCACCAGCCCGACCCCGGCAAGTTCGGCCAGCACCGCCCGCGGCAGGAAGCCGGACATGGCAAGCGGGCCGGACGCGCCCTCGGCAATCTGCACCGCCGGACACCCTGCCTGCCGGGCCGTTTTCGCCTGTTCCGCCGCATCCTCCGCTGTCGGGCCGAGGCACAGCACAGCCCCCCTGGGGAATTTCCGGAGGATATTGATCTCGCCTGTCGGCCCCGGATATTCGCTGCTTTCGATTGCAGCGAGACTCTCGCCCGCGGCCTGGTCCAGCAAATCCTGGACGGCGGCAGCTTCGACCGGGTTGCTGCTGTCGGCCGGATGGCCGGGCAATGTGCCGGCGGTGAAGGCCGGCAGGTAATCGGGTCCACCGGCCTTGGGTCCGGTCCCAGACAACCCTTCTCCACCAAAGGGTTGCGAGCCGACCACCGCACCGATCTGGTTCCGGTTGATGTAGACATTGCCGACGCCGAGCTTGGCGGCCACCTGCCGGGTCCGGACGTCAATCCGGGAGTGCATTCCGAAGGTCAGCCCGTAGCCGGAGGCATTGATGGCGGAAATGATGTGTTCCAGCTGGCCGGGAACGAATTTCGCAACATGCAGTACGGGACCGAAAATCTCCGCCTCCAGATCCTCGATGCCGTTGATCTCGATGACTGCCGGTCCGACAAAATGCCCGGTCTGCGGACACGGGCATTGCTTGAGCAGCCTGGACTCCTGTCGGGCCTGTTCGATGTAGTGGCTGATATGCGCATGGGCCTCGGCATCGATGACGGGACCGATATCGGTGGCAATGTCCATGGGGTCACCGATCGTCAGCTCGTCCATGGCACCGAACAGCATTGTCAGGAAGTCGGAAAAGATATCGGCCTGGAGGTAGAGAAGCCGCAAGGCCGAGCAGCGCTGGCCGGCCGATCTGAAGGATGAAATCACGATGTCCCGGATGACCTGTTCCGGCAGGGCGGTGCTGTCGGCGATCATGGCATTCAGCCCACCGGTTTCGGCGATGAGGCGCGATGCCGGATGCAGTGTTTTCGCCATGGTCTGCTCTATGTTCCGGGCGGTTTCGGTGGACCCGGTAAAGGCGACACCGGCAATCCTGCTGTCGGCCAGCAATGCCCTTCCGGTCTCCGGCCCGCCGGGCAGCAGCTGAAGCACGCCTTCGGGAACGCCGGCATGGTGCAGAAGCCTGGTCGCCAGCCCGCCGACGAGCGGGGTCTGTTCGGCCGGTTTGGCCAGTACACCGTTGCCGGCCGCCAGCGCGCCGGCAATCTGCCCGGTGAAGATTGCCAGCGGGAAGTTCCATGGTGAAATGCAGGCGAAGAGTCCCGCCGGACGGGCCGCGTCGAGTTTCCGGGCTTCGGCGGCGTAGTATCGCAGGAAATCCACCGCCTCGCGTAGCTCGGCGATCGCGTCCTTCATGATCTTGCCGGATTCCCGGCCCAGGAGCGCAAAGAACTCGCCGGACGAGCTTTCATAAAGCTCCGAGGCCCGCACCAGGATTTCCGCCCTGTGTCCGGGCGTGACGTCGTCCCAGCAGGCCGCCCGGTCCATGGCGGCGGCGATGTCGGCGACGGTCGCGACCTCGCTGCTTCCTGCCATGTCGGAAGGGTTTGCCGGATTGGTTACCACGATCCTGTTCCCTGAGTGGCCAGGCACCGATACCGGCAGGGAAGTCTGCCACTCAGAGGTCTCGAATCCTTCCCGGGCCTGCAACAGCTCGCCGAGATGTGGCGGGAAATGCAGGTCCCACCCCCTCGAATTTCGCCGCTCATCGCCGAACAGCAATGGTGGCCTGGCAACCGCCTCCCGGTTCGATTCCCGTATGGCGGCATATCGCTCGAACGGGTTTTCGGCGATTGCCTCGACCGGGCAACCCGGATCGGCGATCTGGTTGACAAAGGATGAATTCGCACCGTTCTCGAGCATGCGCCGCGCCAGGTAGGGAAGCAACTCCCGATGCTCGCCGACCGGCGCATAGACCCGGCACCTGGCCCGGCCCCGGCCCAGGATCCGGCGATGCAACTCCTCGCCCATTCCATGGATCCGCTGGAACTCGAACTCGGTGCCCTCGCCGGCAAGCTCGAGAATCGTCGATACCGTATGGGCATTGTGGCCGGCAATCTGCGGATAGATCCGGTCGGTCATGCCAAACAGCTTCCGTGCACAGCACAGATAGGCAATGTCGGTGGCCGGCTTGCTGGTATAGACCGGAAAATCCTCTACCCCTTCCTCCTGTGCCCGCTTGATCTCGGTATCCCAATATGCCCCCTTCACGAGGCGGATCATGATTTTCCGGTCCAGTTCCCCGGCCAGAGCGTAGAGATAGTCGATGACGCGGGGAGCAGCCTTGCCATAGGCCTGGACCACGATGCCAAACCCGTCCCAGCCGGCCAGTTCGGGACTTCTCAGCACCCTTTCGATCACGGACAGGGAGAGTTCCAGCCGGTCGGCTTCCTCGGCATCGATATTCAGCCCCATATTGGCATCCCTGGCCATGATCGCCAGGAGTTCGAGGCGGTCGGCAAGTTCGTCGAGAACCCTTCCCCTCTGGGTTTGCTCGTAGCGGGGATGCAGCGCCGAGAGCTTGATGGAGACACCGTCATTGTCGCGGAAATCGGGATTGGTACAGAATGGTGCCAGCGCGGTGATGGCACCCTTGTATTCGTCAAGGAACTGACTCGCATCGTCGGCAGTCAGCGCTGCCTCGCCGAGCATGTCGTAGGAAAAGCAGAATCCCTGCCGGCCGGCGCGGCGCGAGGCGCGGATCGCCTCCCCGATTGTCCTTCCCTGGACAAAATGATCTGCGATCCGACGGGTGACGGCAGATACTGCCAGCCTGACCGCCGGCCGACAGGCGGACCGTGCGAACCTTCGCAGATATGATGCCGGGTGGTGCCGTTCGGGCTGATTCAGGATGGCCGATGACAGCTGCAGGCCCAATGTTGCCAGGTTGACCATGAAGGATGGCGATTTGCCCCGGTGGCTGCGCCAGTCTGCCGATACGATCTTGTCCTCGATCAGGGCATCGATCGTTTCCGTGTCCGGAACTCTCAGCAGCGCCTCTGCCACCCGCAGCAATGCGATGCCTTCCCCGCTGCCGAGTCCGTATTCGACCAGCAGCGATTCAAGAAGCCCGGGCCTGGACGTGCTGCGGATCTCGGTGATCAGCCGCCTCGCCCCGCTACCGGATTTGTCGAGAACCTCCCGGGGAATTCCGCATTCGGAAGTCAGCGCGTCAATCAGGCTGCCTTCATCGGCCATCTTGGCAGCGAGAATCCGTTCCCACGCCTCCGCCAGCGATTGTGACATCTCATCCGCTCCCCAACCGGTCCGGGCAGACCAGATCGGCGGTCAGTGACCGTCTCGGCTCTCCGCCGGCACCAGGACGTTCAGCCCCGCTACCGACCTGCCTGCCACCCGGCCGCCCTCAGTTGTTTCGCTGTTCATTCTTCTGTTCGGCTCGTCTTGCAACCACCTCATCGGCAAGTCGTCCGGCAAACTCCTGGAAGTGGTCGAATTCGGCACGGTATGTTCCAAGTCCCTGGGTGAGCGAACGAAGTTCAATGATCAGATCGTGAATCTCCGATTCCGGCAGGTATGAATGCAGTGAATCCCAGCCCTTCCAGCCCTCCTTGGCCTCGTAGCCGAGTATCTGGCCCCGGCGCCCGCTGATCAAACCGTGGATCTTGTTGGTATGGTCGGCTGGAACATCAATGGTCACCCGTGCAATCGGCTCCAGAAGGACCGGCGAACATTTGGGCATGCCCTCTGTCATTGCCACCCGGGCCGCCAGCTTGAATGACATTTCGTTGCTGTCGACCGCATGGAACTGCCCGTCGGTGAGGGTGATGGCAAAATCGACAACCGGGAAACCGAGCGGTCCTTCAGCTGCATATTCCAGGACGCCATTCTCGACCGCCGGGATATACTGGCGGGGGATGGCCCCACCGACGATCTTGTTGGTAAACTGGAAGCCCGTTCCGCGCGGGAGCGGGGCGATATCCACCATCACGTCGCCAAACATGCCATGCCCGCCGGTCTGTCGCTTGAATCTTCCGTGCTGGCTTACCGCGCCCCGAATGGTCTCGCGGTATGGAACGGAGGGCTGGCGGCAATCGGCGGCAACATTGAACTTGTTGCCGAGCTTTTCGAGTGCGATCTGGAGATGGACCGTGCCTTGCCCCTGCAACACCAGCTCATGGGTATCCTCCTTCTGTTCGTAGCCAAGTGACGGGTCTTCCTCGATCAGGCGCTGCAGGCAGGTGGTCAGCTTGACCTCGTCCTTGCGGTCGGCAGGGGTGATGGCCAGCGCATAGACCGAGCCCAGCGATTCCTCCATATGGGACAGGTCCGGCTCCCCGGAGCCGGCGCTCAGGACCTGGCCGGTCCTCGCATCCTCCATGCGTCCCATTCCAACGACATCACCAAAACTGGCGCTGGTCACCTTTTCCGGCTGGCCGCCGGTCATGACCTGGAGGCTGCCGATCCGGCATCCACCAAGAGTCTGTCCATCGGCAATTTCCCCTGACCACACCCGGGCATAGGACACCTTTCCGCTGTGCTGTGCATACTGGGTCTTGAAGACCTGGACTGCCGGCTCGCCTTTCGGGTCGAATCCCAGCGCCTCGGCGCGGGTTTCCGGACCTGGCGCATCATGCCGCAACGCCTTCATGATTCGCCGCACGCCGAAATTCTTTTCGGCCGAGCCGAAATAGTACGGGACAACCTGGCAGTCACGCATGGCCCCGGCCGCCTTGCTGTAAATCTCCTCGATCTGCGGAACCTCGTCCTCGAGCAGCATTTCGAGGATCGCATCATCGAAATTGGACAGCATTTCCAGGAATTCCTCCCGGGCCAGATCGACCTCGTCCTTCAGTTCCGACGGGAATTCGACCTCCTTCGATTCCTGCCCCTCGACATAGGAATAGGCGCGCAGGCTGGTCAGATCGACATAGCCGGTAACGGTTTCCTGCTCGGTGATCGGATAGTTGCGCATCAGGTGACGCTGGCCGGATGCTTCCTGGATTGCCGAAAGAACTTCGGGAATCGGATCGGTCACGGTGTCGACCTTGTTGATGTAGACCATGTGCGGAATCTGTCGGGAGATCAGCGACTTGAAAATCGGTGCCGCAGAGGCGGCGCGGCTCACCGATGGCTCCACGACGACGACAGCAACATCCGCCACCGTCAGCGCATTCAGCGGCTCCTGCAGGAGCTCGATCGATCCCGGGCAATCGAGGACGGCCCAGCTATCGCCGAGATACGACATCTGCGCCACCGAGATCTCGGTCGACATGTTCCGGCTTCTCGACTCGACCGAGGCATCACCCACGGAGCTTCCATCCTTGACCGAGCCCCGGCGAGGGATTGCACCGGCCGCGAACAGAAAACTCTCCATGAGCGTTGTCTTGCCACTCAGAAAGGGCCCAACCAATGCGACGCACCGCGTGTTCTTCATCACTGTTCTCCTGTCCTTCAGCCGGGCATAAGACTGCGAACCCGGCCCTCTGTCCACCATATTCTTTGGCATCTTGCGTCCGCCGGCGCCAGAGGGCCGGTTTCGGAATCCCGGCACCCCGCGAATGCCAATGTCGCACCGGTACCGGCCTCCGGCGAGCGGATGCTGCCGGCAGGCAGGACCGGCAGCTCGCGCGGGCGGGTGTTGATGCAGGCGGTTGGCCGGTTATAAGCAAGGCTCCGCACAAATGGACGTGTTTCGATGCCAAATCCTACCGCCGCCATGCTGGTCATTGGCGATGAAATCCTCTCCGGCCGGACCCGGGATGCCAATATGACGCATCTGGCTACCAGGCTGGGGCAGCACGGGCTTGATCTCGCCGAGGTGCGGTTTGTCCGCGATATCCATGAGCAGATCATCCGGGCAGTCAATGAACTCCGGGCCTCCTGGGATCATGTCTTCACCACCGGGGGAATCGGGCCGACACATGATGATATCACCGCTGATGCGGTGGCGGTGGCGTTTGATGTGGAAATCGCTGTCCGCGATGATGCCCGCGACATTCTCTCCCGGCATTGCGCGAGCCTCGGCCTCGAGTTGAATGCCGGAAGGTTGCGCATGGCCCGAATTCCCGGCGATGCCCGCCTGATACCGAACTCGGTATCGGCAGCCCCCGGATTTTCGCTCGGCAACGTCCATGTGATGGCCGGGGTTCCGAAAATTTTCCAGACCATGCTCGACGAGGTTCTCAAGACCATCCCGGGTGGAATGCCGAGTGTCAGCGCCACGCTGGAACTCGACACGGTCGAAAGCGAACTGGCCGGACCACTCCAGGACATCGCCCGCGAGTTTTCCGATTTGCAGATCGGCTCGTACCCGTTCCGGACCGCAGACAGCAGGGGTGTGAATGTCGTGATCAGGGGCACGGCGGAAGAGCGTGTCCGGGCGGCTGAGGCCAGGGCCAGATCGGTATTCGGCAAGCTGCTGTCGGACTGAACGGGAATTCCGCAGCCCGGGCGAAGCATCACCGGACAGGATTTCCTGCGGGCAGCACCAGGCCGGCAGCCGAATTCACAAATCCAGGATCGGCAGTCCGAGCGCGGCGGCAACGCTCCGCAGCATGAGGCGGTGGTCGCCATAAGCGATGGCAAGATGGTGCTCCAGGCCACAATTGATGATGTCCTGCATCATCCTGGCAACCGGCTGCTCGAACCGGACCACCCCGGCGGTTCCGGAAAACGCCAGCGGGCGACGCAGCATCCTGCCGCCGAGCAGCACCATCTTGTAGGTGCCCTGCGACCTGGAGATGCGCATCAGGGTGATCTTTCCGGGTTTGAGCGGAAATTCAAAGAGCAGCGGCAGCTTCCGGTTGGAATGCACCGTGACAACACAGGGCGCGTCCGGATCGCGCATCGAGAGCGGTGCCTGGCCGCAATGCCAGACCACGGCCGAGTCGTCATCGGGGTCCATGTCGACCATGTCGGCGAGGAACACCGGTGCCTGCGCAACCCTCTGGAGGATCAGTTGCGACAGCGCTCCATGGACATCTGCCTCGCAGGCACATGGAATGCCGGATTGGCCCAGAATCGAGACCGGCCCGCATACGGCTCCGCCATACTCGGTGAACATTTCAGGCCAGCACCGGACTGCCATGGCGTCCAGGCCGTTGCTGCCTGCCATGTCGGACAGGGCAGGGCTCAGCCGAAGCGAGCACTCCAGCGGCACTGGATCGACCGCGTCGAGACCGGAGAGGCTGGCATCGAGGTCGTGTCGGGCCGCTTCCACCCTGTCCCTGCCGATCTCGCGGGCCGTGTCGAACAGGGTCTCCATCCGGACTGGCACGACCTCGATGCCAGCCAGCCTGTCCAGATCCTGGCTGTCATGGCTGCAGGTATCGAAACCGGGAGGAGGGGCTCCGACCTGGCCAATCCTTGCACCGCGCAGCCCGGCTGCAATCTCGAGCCCGCGCCGGTTCGCCGGGCTGTCCGGCATCCGGCATTGCCGGCCGGGGGATGCCGGCCTGAACAGCGTGCGGATGTCTTCATCCGTCGCATGTTCCGGGTCCGAACATAGCCAGGTGAATTCATGGCCGCGCAGGCCGAGCGCATGGCTGGCAAGGTTCAGACCGCAAAAGGAATTCAATCGAAGCCGGCCGCCGCTGCGCGGCTCGCGCAACGCCCAGATGGCCAGTGGCACCTGCACTTTTCCGGCAATATAGACGATGCACTCGGCATCGGTGAAGGTCGTCTGCACGACCAGGACCCGATCGACACCCTCTTCGACCAGCCGGCAAAGGGCATCGGCAGCCGCAGCATTGTCGGTCAGCAGGCAGGGCTGACCGACAACCCGGACCCCGGATTGCCTGAGTGCTCCCAGGACCGGTTCGAGCCGGGAGCCGGCATATTCCACATCAAATGTCGTGCGGCAGAGTGGTAGAACGCCTATCCGCTGCATGTCGGCGTCAGCCGTGGTCGTTGATGAAGGAATTGACTTCGTCACGGTCCGGGAAACTCTCGCGCCCGCCAGCACGCGAGCAACGGAGTGTCGCCGCCGCATTGGCAAACCCGACCGCGTCGCAGTCGGCCCGCCCTTCGGCAAGCATCAATGCAAATGCTCCATGCCAGACATCACCGGCACCGAGCGTGTTGCGCGCATCGATGTCACGGGCGGGAATATGGTCGATCTTTCCCCGGTGTGAAACATATGCGCCATGGACGCCATCGGTCACGCACAGCCAGTTGGAAAACACCCCGGCCATCGATTTCAGACTGGCCAGCGCGGTCTTCTCCCCGGTCAGGTCGGCGGCCCCCTGCCGCGAAAATGCCAGGTGCGTCGCCAGTTTCAGCATGTCGACATCTGCCCGGCGCTCGCCATCGACGACAGATGGAACATCATGCCGCCTTGCCAGCCGCAAGGCCTTTTCCATCAACGGCAGCCAACTGGTATCAGCCAGGATGACATCATGGCGGGGCACCGCATCCAGCCAGCCGGTATCCTCTGCCAGCCCCCTGCCGGGGAAATTGACGATCTGCCGCTCGCCGTTCCGGTCGACCGTAACCGACGAAAAGGCCGAACGGCCGCCCGGTGCCCGATGGACATGATCCACGTTGACGCCAAATCCGGCAAGTTCGGCCAGGACCAACTCCGAGACGATGTCGTCACCAAGCCTGGCGGCCAGATGCGCTTCGCCACCGAGTCGGGAAATCGCCACCGATGCGCTGGCGGCCATTCCGCCGCCGGTAATTCCGGCATCCAGCGACCGGTATTTCATGCCTTCCTGTGGCAGGTCGTCCACGTGAAAGAAGAAATCCAGAACTGAAACACCAACTGCAAATACCGATGCCATGACGTTTTCGCACCCGCCGAAACCCGAATTGAACCCGGCTCAACCTGCGGCCGGACTCCCAGATTTCACAAATGGCCGGTCAAGACAATCTTTCGGAGGCCGGATCGGTCAAGAATTCATGCGCTTCGGAACCGCCAGTCCCCGGACGGCGCAGGGCGCCCTTGTCGGCGAGATCCATATCAGGCCCCGCCACCACAAAGACCGACATTCCCGTTGCGGGAGTGTCGGGCGGGGCCTTGAGTTGCACATCATTGACTTATATTGATGTGCAACCATGGCGGACAACGTTCAATTTCACAGCCACTCTGGCCATACCGCCTATCATGATCTTCGGCGCCTGCTCATGGACGCCGCCTTGTCCGAAATCCGCGGCACACCGGTGCGGGTTGCCCGAAAGGGGCGCCATTTCTGGTACGACAAATACCGGATCGGCAACGAAATGCGGCAGCGCTATATCGGACCCGAAACCGACGAGCTGCTCGCCAGACTGGAGCGCCGGGACCGGCTGAACGCCGATCACAAGGCGTTGCAGCAGGAACGGACCCGCCTCATCCGTATCCTGCGAGCGCATAACTATACCTCGATCGACCGGGGCACCGGCAGCCTTCTGGCCGCTTTCGCGAGATGCGGGGTCTTCCGCCTGGGCGGCACATTGGTCGGTGCCGTCGCCTTCCAGCATTACGAGGGCGAACTCGGGGTCGTTCTGGATTTCGAACGGACCGCCCGAACCGGCGATATCGACATCGCCAGCTTCGAACGTCTGTCCTTCGCCATCGGCGACAACGTCGAAACGCCGCTGGAGGACGTGTTCCGGGATCTGAAGTTCCAGCCCGTCCCGTCCCTGGACCGGGGGCAGGTCTGGCGCTGGCGCCAGACGAACGGATCAGTCCTGGTGGAATTCCTGATGCCGGCGCAGGGCGAAGAAGGCATACGCAGACTGCCCGCCCTCGGCGTCAGCGCCCGGGCGCTGCGCCATCTGGATTATCTTCTCGAGGATCCCGTTCCGGCCGCATCGCTCTACCGGTCCGGCGTGCTCGTCCAGATCCCGCGGCCGGAACGCTTCGCCATACACAAGCTCATCGTGGCCGAACGACGAGGCCACGGGACGGAGTCCCTGAAGGCCACAAAGGACCGCGCTCAGGCGAACTTCCTCATTGCGGCCCTGGCGGAAACTCGCCCGGATGAACTGCGCCAAGCTTATGACGATGCCATGGACCGCGGCCCCGGCTGGCGCCGGCGGATCGCGGCCAGCCTGAACAAGCTGCCGGCCGCAAGGAAACATCTCCCTTGAGGCATTTGCCGGTCCCTCGAGACCGCGTTCGTCAATCATGCCTGACCTCCGCCGAACCGTTCGGCCCGACGCCGGGTGAGGGCTTGTACAGTAGGGCCCATGGGCAAACATTCGGAACGCCCCTGGGCGGACACGCTTGAACCGGATTTCATGATACTGCTCTTGTGTAACCGGGCAAATGACGGCATCCTGCTCACCTCGTCGGACCGGGTCTTGCAGAACGGTGTCCGAACAGCCACGGACATCAGGTGAGGTGCCGGCAAGGGGGGAAATCCGCAACGGCAGGCGGTAACTCCGCTCGGGCTACGCCCTCCCTCCGTTACCCCCTGCCGCCCCCCGGCACCGTTGTCATCCTGATTGTCACCCTGCAGCCAGGTCACGGCCGCTCTGAACTGTACATGCCGCGGCTTACCCGTCTTCCATATGATCGCCATGTTTGATCTCCTGACAATGCACTCCTGTCCAACACGGCCGAAGGAGGCCGACATGCCCCGAGTATACTTGCGAGCGTCAAGTGGGTGTCTGGCCGTCATCGACCGCGCGGCAGCAATCCGGGGCGCCAGCCGCACCAAGTTCATGCTGCGGTCGAGCGAGGCGGCAGCGGTCGAGACTCTCGGCGTGCGGCTCGCCATGGCGCTTGACGCGCTGGCGGAGATCGTCCCCGGTGGAACCGCTGGATCCTCCTGAGCCGTTCGCGTCCCGGTACGACCTGTAGTCGTGTGCCCGCTTTCGCCCGTTCCACGACATTGCAGGGGCGGATACCGCCAGCCGGTCAGGCCGTGTCGATCTCCTGCATGCGGGCCAGGATATCGACGCCCTGCTGCATGTAGAACCAGAGCATGTCGATGAAGACCCAGTTCTCGGCCAGGAACTCGCCTTCCCGACGATAGATGTCGACGACCCGCATATCGGCGTTCTTTCCGGATCCCGGAAACCCCATGAAGCCTCCGGCCGGTCGCATGGTGAGGTTCGGCCAGCCGAAGAACCCGCCAAAGCGACCCTCGGCAAACCGGCAGACATGGCCAAGGAACTCGATATCGTCGAGTTGGTTCCGGAACGGGAGCTGGTGCTGCTTCCGGTATCTCGGGATCGTGTAGGTGGCACCAATTCCGGTCGGACCGAACCAGATCATGTCGTCATGCCAGGATTCAATGAGCGTCTGTTTCGAAACCGCCCGGCTCTTCGCCACCAGGTCGCCGATCATGCGGTTGATGAGATCCAGGGTCTTCCGGGATTCTTCCGGCTCCTGTGCCTCGTGGAGCAGCCCGTCATGCGTCTTGGGGCCTGGTGTCAGAAACCAGGCACCGGTCTCGGTCGGAAACGGATTGCGGTCTGCCTGGCGCATCACCGAGGGAATGTCGCAAAACAGGGCGGTCTGCCTGATTTTTCCGCCTTCCACCTGGTGGAACTCGGCAAACCGGAGAAACAGCATCTTCCCGGTCGGGGGTATCCCCAGCCAGTGATGGTCGAAGAGTCCCATCAGGTGGCCCATGCAGCACACCCATTCGCCCTTGACCGGTTCGATGTCGTTGGATCCGGCCATGAATACATCGGGGCGGCGCTGTATTGGCCCGACCGCATGGCGAAATGGCTCCCAGAAGGCCTCGCCGACCGTCTCGGCCCCTTCGAGTTCATTGAAGGGGTGCATGCCGCGCCAGTTGTAGTCGCTCGATGCGTAACGGGCGATGACCTGTCCCGCACCCCCGGGCGGGGCCTGGTCCAGCTCTCGGTAATATTCGCTGATCAACTGCTTGATTGACTGAAAATCCGACATCTTTTCCACTCCCTTGCAAGACCGGTTCAGTATCCGGTGAATTTGATGGCACCGGCGGCGGCACGCGGCCGATGAAGTGCCAAAAGCCGCCGGGCGGCGCAAGGGTCTGTAACGTGATGGCAATCCCGGTCGGGAGGTTGCGCCATGTGCGGCCAAGCGCCTGATGCGCCGCCTCGACAGGCGGGGAAAGACTGGATGCCGATGGCGGGTCTATAGTGGAAGAGCATTGACACGAGATGCTTGCAGAGGATCGCAACATCGACCTGGTCGTGGCGTGTCCTGTCCAGTGTCTTGGCGACCACGGCCTTGAACAGGCCGCGCCGCGCGTCCTCTAGCAACCCCTGGATGCCGGGTGGAGAATTACGCTGTCGCCCGATATGGCCGCGTCGCGGTAGGCGCTGGCATTAATCAGTCCTCGCGTTCCGCGTGTTCGCGGCAGTCACGCAACTGGTCTTCGATGGAAGCGCCCGCTGCTGGTCGGATGAATAGCGGGCATGGAGCGCACAGCGCGGGGTCATGGTCTCGGGTCTCCGGCCTCCCGCCGACCTCGTCCGCCGACATGCCTGTACCGTACGCCCATGTGGTGCATGTGTTCATCGGCGCGCTGCTCGAGCCGCCCGGCCCGCATCACGGCCGTGTTTCCTTCTCCTGCGGAGAGTCTTCGCTCGACCACTGCATGCGCCGGCAGGCCTCCCGGGACGCCCGGCCAATCGAGGTCGTCCGACGTCTGCCGCACTATCCCGTGCCGGCGGCTGTCATCGGGGTCTGTGCCATCGTGGTCGATGCGCTGCACAATCGTGCCAGAGCGTTCCATGAACGACACGGCTTCGTGCCCTTCCAGTCGCAACCACTGCGCCTGTACCTGTCGCCTCGGACCCTCGAGCAGCTCAGGCCTTGGTCTCTCCCGCCCCGCTACCGGCCTACGCGAACTCCGTGAATCTGGAAGGCAGATGCGAACCTGCGAGCAGGCGCTGTCAAATGGCCGGACAGGGAGACAGGGAGATTTCCTGCATGGAACAATCGGTTGTCCGCACCTGCGGCCTCCTGGCCAGCCGTGAAACGACAGGACCGGACAAAAGGATGATCAAGATTTCGCGCGACACGGCATTTTCGTCACAGGTTCAGGTCAGCACGCGGAGCGCGGTCTCCGGCGCCTTGTCAAGTATCCGCAACAAGGCGCGCGCCGCGCCGGTCGGGCAGCGCTTTCCCTGCTCCCAGTTGCGGATCGTCTCGGGCGACACGGCGATGCGCCGCGCCAGTTCCATCTGGCTGAGGCCCATCCGCCGCCGGATCCGGCGCGTATAGCACGCCATGTCCTGCAACGCCTCGGCCTCGTTTCCCTGCTCCTGCAAGGCGATCTCCGCCTCTGTGGTCGCGTCCACCACCGCAGGGTCGATCCGCCCTTCGGGGAAGGTGGACGGATCGTCGGGATCAATCCTGATACGCGTTGTGCTCATGGTCCGCGACCTCCTTCGGGTTGGCCTTGCGGGCCGAAATGATGCGGACGGCAGAAACCCGCACCGTGTAGACGACGACATGGACTCGCCCGTCGATCACGCCGATCAGCCGGTAGCGGTCCTCGCCATAGTCCCGCCGCATGTCCTGGACGACGAACCGCTGCAGATCGAGGAAGGCCCGCACGGCATAGGCACTGTTCTTGGCATCGTCCCATTCGGACTCCATCCTGATCATATGGGCCAATGGCCTATGATTGTCAAGCGTCGTCGATGGCAGCGCCAGCCATGTCGGCTGATTCCGCCGAATGTCGATCTCGTCCGCCCCGTGCCCGCATTTGCGTCGCGTCGTGCCATGCCCGCATCCGGAGCAGCAGGTCCATGCCGAGGTCGAACGCCTTCTCCACCCGCATCGCCATTTCGGACGAGAGCGAGGCATTGCCGTTCGGCAAGTCCGACAGCGTCACACGACGCACGTGGAGAGTCCCGGCCGACGCCGAAACGCTCAACATGTGAACATTCTCCAATTGGTCCATCGTTGATCCGGACGGATCGATCCGGAACAGTGGCGGCAGCTCTCCTTTCCAGGCATAAATGTTTCGGAGGGTCGCCACGGGGCTTCTGTTGCAGCGGCCTGTTCCGGTCGCTGCGGGTGGGCCGCTCGGGCATGCCTGGCACGGGGCTGACGACAGGAACCGGCCGGCAATGCCGGAGAGGTGTGTTCGCGGCGGCCCGCCGGAGACCTGCTGCATCGAATCTGCGCCTGCGGTGGGAGGTCTGCGGGAAAAACGGAGCAGATCGGGAACAATCCCCGCTTCGAGCCGTAACAGTTCGGGACATTCAGGTCAGGATGGGGTGAGAGCCAGCACCTCGGCGTAAAGGTCTTCCTCGCGGCGGCAATCCCGACCGGGAGTTTCGCACGCCGTGCAGTCTCGGCACCTTCCATGCGCGAGGCACGGGGCTGCACGAGCGTCTGGTGTGGCCGCCTCGCCAGGCGGCTCGCAGTTTCAATTGGTGCTGCTGAAGGGCAGGTGTCCGCCCCTGGAGTAATAGGTACGCACACCGTCCCGGCACTGTCGGTGGCTCGCCAGCTGTTCCGGGCCTGCGGCCAGTCTCCGGGCGCGCTCCATGAGTTCGTGCTCGGCGCTTGCCAGGTCGAAGCCGACCAGGACACCGTCGCTCACCACCTCGCGCCCGGCAACCAGCAGGCTGCGGACGTGGCGGGAAGTTGCACGCGTCAGGATCACGTCGAGTTCGTCCTCGTCCGAGACCAGAAAGTCGTCGCGCATGCCGGCATAGTCCATCACGACCAGATCCGCCCGGGCTTCACGCGTGATCTCGCCGTAGTCATCGCTGCCGTCGATGCACCGGAAGCCGTCGCGGCAGGCTGCCTCGAACAATCGGGCGGGCGGAAGGGCGTGCTCCAGGCCGGTGCCGTTGTGCAACCGCCAGGCGAGGCGCAGATCGCGGAAATAATCCTGGTCGTCGTCATGCGCGCAGCCGTCGAGGCCGAAGCTGAAACGCAGCCCGTGCTGCATGAACCGTGCTACCGGCGCCACGCCGGAGCGCAATCTCAGATTGCTGGAGGTATTGACGGCCACGATTGCGCCGCGCTCGGCCAGCAGCGCGCATTCCTCGTCGGTGAGATGAACCCCGTGGGCCAGGGTCAGCCGGTGCGAAAGCAGGCCGATTTCATCGAGGAAGCGAACAATGCCCTGCGGATATGTCGCGTCCAGCCACTCGCGCTGGCGACGTGACTCCAGCAAGTGCATGTGGACACGGCGGTCATTTGTCGCCGACGCCTCGGCGATGCGCTCAAGGGTAACATCGTGGCACCATTGCGGCCCGATCGGGCCATACTGGACCTGGAACAGGTCGCTCTCGTGGGCCGCTGCGACAGCTTCAACCTGTTCGACCAGATGGAGCGCCGGCCCGCCATCGGCAATGGCTGCCTCCATGCCGGCGCGGTGGTCCGGCGGCAGAAGAGGCAGGAGCGCGCTCTGATCCCCATATATCCAGGGATTGCGGTCGCGGACGGGGCATGAGAACGCGATGCGGATGCCGACATCGCCGGCAGCGCGGGCGACCCCCGCCGCCTCCGACTCCAGGTTGTCCGCGACCAGCGAGTTGTGGCAATGAACGCTCGCCCCGATACCGGCAAGCGCCATGCGGCCGAACGCGACGGCGGCTTCCAGCCGGGGATCGATCGTTGCCCTGCTGAAGGACGCGATCCAGCATTCCAGCGCGTCGTCGGCACCGCCGAGCGCCGACGGTCGCACGCCATAACCGTGGTCATGGGCATTGACCATGGCAGGAAGTGCGATGCGTCCGTCCCGGCAAGGCCGCCCGGCCTCGTCGACCCCGGCGATGCGGCCCTCCCTGAACCTCAGGCGAACGTCGCGTGCGGCAGGGAGATGACCGGGTGCCGCGAGAAGACGCTCGACCTCCAGCTGTCCGGTCATGATGCGCCGCCTTGATCGAGTCCGGCGCCGAAACTGGCGAGCGCCTTCCCGAGATGTTCTGCCATGGTGTGCCCGGCCACGGTCGGCATGCGGTCCGACGGGGCGACCAGGCAGAGGCGAAGTTCCGACAGGCGCTCCCCTTCCAGCGGCACCGCGACCAGGCTCCCGGAAGCCAGCTCCTCGGAGAAACCCAGCCTCGTGTAGAATGAAATCCCGACTCCCCGCAGCAGCAGCCGCTTGACCACGGCCTGGATGTTGGAGACCGCCACCGGTTTGTGCACCCTCTTGAACACTTCCATCTCGTCGCCAACGAAGGGCTGCATCGTGTCGGCAGGGTCCTGGTAGATCAGGCGGCAGGCGCCGCATTCATCAAGAGTGACGGAAACGCGCGACGCCAGTTCGTGGTCCGGTTTCATGATGACGCACATCGGGCACGCGATGTCCTCCAGCACGGTGACTCCCCGGCGCCAGGTCGGCAGGAAGGTCAGGCCGAGATCCGCGGTTCCCTGGGAGACGGCGTGCATGGCCTCGATGGGATCGCAGGCGTTCACGCGAATCTGCACCGCCGGATGCGCGGCAACGAAGCTGGACACCGCCTCGGGCAGGAAATGCACGGCCGGGCTGTCCAGCGTGGCGATGGTCACGTTGCCGCTGACGATCCCGCGCAGGTTCTCGATATCGCCGCGAAGCCGCGCAAAATCGTGCAACGTGTCCCGCGCGTGGCGAAGCACCAGCCGGCCGGCGTCGGTCAGCCTCATGCCATCAGGACGACGCTCGAACAGCGGCGTGCCGAGATGGTCTTCGAGCTTCAGGACCTGTCGGTTGACGGCCGAGGCGGAGATATGGAGACGTTCGGAGGCCCGGCGGATCGAACCCTCTTCGGCCACCGCCTCGAAGTAGCGCAGCACCGCGGAATGCATTGGCAATCAGCCTTCGTCCGACTTCCACCGGGCTACGACAGGATGGTCTTGTTCGGTGCGGAATTCCGGGTCGAGACCGCCTGGCTCGCCCCAGCCGGTGACGTCATCACCAAAGAACTCGGCATTGACGGCAGTGAAGTCGGCTGATTGTGGCGGCAGGTCTCCCTCGTACCAGATGGCATCCACCGGGCAGACCGATACGCACACCGCGCAGTTGATGCACTCGTCGGGCTGGATGTAGAACATCCGCCCGCCCTCGTAGATGCAGTCCACAGGGCAGACCTCGGTGCAGATACCATCCTTGATGTCGATACAGGCTTCGGCGATGACATAGGTCATGGGAACGGTCCGTCTGCCACAGGTCAGCGCCCGGACCAGGCGGGGGCGCGTTTTTCCCTGAACGCGGCAACGCCTTCCTCGGCATCGTGGCTCTGCAACGCCGCGACGAGACTCGGGAGGCGGGCATTGCGGGCTTCAGGAACGGTCAGGTGTGCGGTGTCGTGCGCCGAACGCTTGATCGCCCTGAGGCTGAGCGGCGCGCAGGCGATGATGTCGCGGACCCAGGCATCGATCGTGGCGTCCAACTCATCGAGGGGCACGACCTGGTTGACGAGGCCGAAATCCAGCGCCTCCGCGGCACCGATGCGGCGTCCGGTCAGCAGCAGGCCCATGGCAAGGGTTCGGGGAAGCCGGCGTGGCAGGGTGATCATGCCGTCGAGCGGCAACCGTCCGACCCGCGGCTCCGGCAGACCGAAGGATGCCGTTTCCGCGGCGACAACCAGGTCGCAGCCCAGCACCATTTCGAATCCGCCGCCAAGGGCAATGCCATTGACCCCGGCAATGACCGGGACCGACGGATGACGACCGAGCGCAATGCCGCCGAAACCATGGTCGCCGGTGCGCGCCCAATAGGCAAGGCCATCTGGACCATCTTCTTTCATGTCCGCACCGGCGCAGAACGCCTTGCCGACGCCCGTGAGGACCGCGCAGCGAATTGTAGGGTCGAGGTCGATGGCGCTCCAGGCTTCTCCCAGCGCCGCCTCGGTTGCCGAGTCGACAGCGTTCATTCGCTCCGGCCGGTTCAGCGTTACGCGGGCGACGCCGTCGGTGATATCAAACTCGATGGTCATGTGGAATCCTCGCCGGAGCGCACCTGCGCAAACACCTCGTCATTGTGTTCCCCCAGTGACGGCGGCGCACGGTGCACCGCGAACGGAGCCGCCGACATGTCGATGGGCGAGGCGACGAGGCGCACCGGTCCGGCGGAGGTCGGTTCGATTTCCACGATCATGCCGTTATGCGCGGTCTGCGGGTCATCGAGGGCGTCGGCAAGCGTCATCACCGGCGCGCACAGGATATCGACGCCGCCAAGCTGCTCCAGCCAGTGTTCGGTTGAATCGGTGGCAAAGCGGTCTCGAAAGATCGCCTGCAGGTCCGACCGGTGTTCCTTCTGCTTCTCCAGGGTCGCGTATCTCGGATCCACCGACAGATCGTCAATTCCAAGCGCCGTGCAGATGACGCGCAACGGGTTCTCCTTGAACGCTCCCACCATGACCACGGCCCCGTCCAGGGTCTCGAACACCCCGCACAGCGGCATGGCTGCCCAGTTGAGTTCCTTCCCGCGCATCATCAACACCGCCGCCTCCTGCATCTGCATCGCCAGCATGGAGTTGAAGAGCGATACAGCGATCTGCTGCCCCTCACCGGTCTTGTCGCGCTGAAGCAGCGCCAGCAGGATGCCCTGGACCATGTGCATGCCGGCCGCGTAGTCGGCGAGCGCCGTCGGATAGACAGCAAGCGGGATCGACGGGTCCGGGCGCCGGTGCATGGCACCGCTCATCGCCTGGGCGAGCACATCCTGTCCGCCCTTGCGTGCATAGGGGCCGTCCAGGCCGAAGCCGGTGCCGACCGCATAGACGATCCGGGGGTTGATGCAGCACAGATCCTCGTAGCCGAAGCCCATCCGTTCCATGACACCGGGTCGAAAATTGTTCACTACCACGTCGGAGGTCTCGACGAGCCGCAGCAACGCGGTCCGGTCTTCCTCCGTCTTCAGGTCCAGCGCGACGCTGCGCTTGTTTCGGTTGAGGCTCGCGAACACCGGATTGTTGCCGCCGTCGGGATCTTCGCCGAGGCTCCAGCGCGACAGATCGCCCCAACCCGCTCGCTCGATCTTGATCACGTCGGCGCCATAGTCGCCGAGCATCTGCGTGCAGGACGGGCCCATCATCACCTGGGTGAAGTCGAGCACCCGAATGCCTTCGAGCGGAAGCGGAAGGGCGCTGTCGGCATTCGACTCCGGCGACATCATGCAGCCTCCGGAACCAGTGCATTGTCGGCCGGTATGTCACCCGGGTCCGCGCCCTGGGCGCGCATCTGCCTCTGGATGCCACGCACGTCCACGTCGCGAACCAGCCTGTCGCCATTCAGCGCTTGCGCGGCAGCGATACCGGCGGCCTCGCCCATGGCCATGCAGGGTGGAATCTCCCGACTGATCTTCTGGGCCTGCGGTGTCGCCGAGTAATGGCGGCCGGCCACGAGAACCTGTTCCACGCCTATCGGCAGCAGGGCGCGGTAGGGGGTGTAGTAGTCCCGGCCGCGGCAGATGGAATCGTGAAAATGCACCCGGTCCAGGACATCGCGCTTTGTGACCACGTATTCGCCTTCGAGCAGGCGGGTCTGGCGCACCCCGGTCTGGGGTGCAAAATCCACGAAATACGCCCGTTCGAAGCCCGGGATGTGTGTGCGTGCGTATTCCAGCAAGGCCTGCATGCGCCGTCGTCCTTCGAACTCCGCCGCCGTCAAATCCGCCACCTTCATGCCGTCGAAGCCGGTCATGTGCGGACAATTGCACCAGACCACGCCGGGAAGCGGCGTCTTCAGCCACCAGTACTGCCAGCAGCCGCTGATCAGGCTCTTCGCCTTCCGGTCAAGCTCGGCGAAGCGCTCCGGTTCTTCGAACTGGAAGCGTTCGGCGGCGTCCGTATCGACACCGCCCATGCGCGAAACGGTGGTGACGATGAACGCGCCCTCGACGAAGGGAGCGCGGGCGCTCGCCGCAACATCGAGGTCGCCGGTCGCGTCGATGACAATTTCGGCGCGGATGGCCTGCGGCCCTTCCTTGGTCTCGACGATCACGCCGGCAGCCTTGCCGTCCTCGACGATCGTGGACTGGAACCAGCTGTGCAGGCGCAACTCGACGCCGGCCTCGCGCACCATGTCGAGCGAGGCCTGCTTGAAGCCGTCCGGATCGAAGGCGGCGGCAAAGATGACGGGATGGGGTTTCGTGTGGGTATGGAAGTCGAACACGCCCCAGCGGGACCACTTCTGCCAGAGCGCCTCGGTTGCCCTGATCGCGGGATCGCGGTCGGCCTCTGGCGGATAAACGCACAGTTCCCTGGAATGCATGCGCTCGATGGTCTCCATCGCCAGGCCGCGCACCGAGATCTCCGTGTCGTTGTGCATGTCGTCCAGCACCAGGACCATGCCGCCTGAGGCGAGGCCGCCCAGATAGGGGTAGCGCTCGACCAGCACGGTCGACACGCCGTTGCGGGCGGCGGAAACCGCGGCCGCAATGCCGGCCGGACCTCCCCCCACGACTGCCACACCAGCGGTAGTGACGACCGGTACATCGGTCTCGGGCCGGATTAACGTTTCCAGGGGTGCCATGCGTTTGTCTCCTTCGTCTGTTCACTGTCGGTTGCCGGGCTCCGGCCGACACGATCTCGGTTTTCCGTTCAAAACACCGCGCCCGGTTTCCACTTCAGGACCCGCCTTTCGAGGAGGGTCGTGGTCACGAAGAATGCCACTGCGAGGCTCGCCCCCAGGATTACGGTGGCGTAGAGCAGGGGAGCCCGGAAGTTGTAGGTGGCCTCGATGATCAGCGAGCCCAGGCCGTAGTTGGAGCCGATCCACTCGCCGACGATGGCACCGATAACGCAAGTGGTCGAGGCGATCTTCAGCGCCGCGAAGAGGAATGGCAAGGCACTTTGCAACCTGATCTTCCACAGGATTTCACGGTCGCTGGCCGACAGCACGCGCATCAGCTCCAGCATCTGCGGACTGACCGATTTGAGCCCGCGCACCATGTTGACCAGGGTGGGAAAGAAGCAGATGAGCGCGGCGATGACGATTTTCGGTGCATAGCCGTTGCCCAGCATCAGCACCAGGATCGGCGCGATGGCGATGATCGGAATCGTGTTGATGAAGACCGCGATCGGATAAAAGGCGCGCTCCGCCAACTGGCTGTGGACGAACCACACCGCCAGCACCACGGCGATGGAGTTGCCGAGTGCGAATCCGGCCATCGCCTCGAGCAGCGTCGGCCAGAAGTTGATCCACAGGATTTCGCCCTGTTCGAAGAACACCCGGAGGACCTGGACCGGGCTCGGCGCAATATAGCTCGGCACGCCGAACCCGCTGACGATGAGTTGCCAGAGCGCCAGCATCCCCACCGCCGCGATAATCGGCGGCCCATGGCGGAACCGTCCCGCGTTCGGACGCCGGCCGCGCAGATTCCGGGCGGCGTGGTGGCCGGTGGATGTCGTCGCCCCGACGTCTTTGCTGTCCATGCTCGCCGTGGTCATCGCGCGTCCTCCAGCAGGCTGCGCAGATGCGCGGTCACCTGCACGAACTCCAGCGTGTCGCGCATGGCCAGAGCCCTCGGCTCGGCGAAGTCGATACTCACGAATTCCCGGACCCGGCCGGGCTGGGCCGACAACACGAGGCACTTCTGACCCAGGAACGCTGCCTCGGGCACCGAGTGGGTAACGAACATGATAGTCGTGCCGGTCTCGCGCCAGATACGCAGGAGTTCTTCGTTGAGCTTGTCGCGGGTGATCTCGTCGAGTGCGCCGAACGGCTCGTCCATCAGCAACACGCGCGGCCGGTGGACCAACGCCCGGGCGATGGACACCCGCTGGCGCATGCCGCCGGACAGTTCGGCCGGCAAGGCATTCTCGCGCCCGTCCAGACCCACCAGCGCCAGCAGCGCTTCGGGTTCGGCGTGCTGCTCGACGACACCGCTTTGCCGGCCGACCTCCAGTGGCAGGCGGACATTGTCGATGGCGCTGCGCCAGGGCAGCAGCGTCGCGTCCTGGAATACGAAGGCGAAGTCGCGTGCCCGGCGGGCCTGCTCAGGCGTGCGGTCGAAGACGCTGATGGCACCGTCCCCGATCGGAACCAGGTCGGCAATGGCCCGCAACAATGTTGACTTGCCACATCCCGATGGCCCAAGCATGGTAACGAAACCGCCCTCGGGCACCTCGAAGCCGACCTTGTCGAGCGCAGTGATGCCGCCGCCGTCCGTATCAAAACGGACCGACAACCCGCTCACCGAGATTGCCGCGGCGGCTTCAGTCTTCGCCACCGCCGCAGTGACCGTTGTCATCCAATCTGTTTCCGCAGCGTTTCCGTCGCCTCCAGGATATCGGAGGTCATGACATCCTCCACAGTGGGCGTGTCTCCCTGGAACTGCCCGAGTTCTGCGTAGGTGTCGATCTGCGCCTGCCAGTTGGCCGGGTTCATGGTCGCCCAGCCATCCTTCGCGGTCACGTCATTGAACGAGAAGCCGAGCACGGGGCCCACCGCTTCCAGCTCGCTCTCTCGACTCAGGTTCTTGTACTCGGCCACCAGATGATCGACACCGCCCTCCGGATCCCGGCGGGCCTCGCTCCATCCCCGGGCGGACCCGGTGAGAAAGCGGGCGAGCACGTCAGCGTGGTTCGCGAGCATGTCGTCAGTGGTGTAGTAGACGTTGGCGTAAAGCTGAAGCCCTGCATCCCAGAGCATCATGTCGACGCGACCGTCCCCCAGCACCTTGAGCGCGTTGGTGTTGGTCATCCAGCCGGTGACGGCGGCCGCCTGGCCGGTCATGAGCTGGTTCATGTCGCTGCCCATCTTGACCACCTCGACCTGATCCTCGGCAATGCCGTTCTTCGCCAGCAGTGCCCGGAGCAGGATGACCGCCGTTGGCTGGGTGGCAATGGTCTTGCCGACCATGTCCTGCGGGGTACGGATGGGGTTGTTGTCGAGCGAGAAGTAGGTGAACGGGTGCTTCTGGTAGCCCGCAGCGAACGCCTTGATTGGAATGCCTGCCGAGCGGGCCAGCATCAAGGATGGGCTGGAAGAGAGCTGACCGGCCTCCGCCCGCCCGGCTGCCACCGAAGCCACGCCGTCCACGCCGGGACCGCCGGGCGTGACCTCGAGTTCGATGCCTTCCTCTTCGTAGTAACCCATGCGCTTGGCCACGACTTCGCCCAGGATGCCGTTGCTGGCGAGCCAGCCCAGCTGCATGTTGACCTTCGCCTTGCCGGCGGCCAGTGCCTCCACGGTAACGAACGACGACGCGACCGCGGTTCCGCCCAGAGCAGCGCCGTATTTCAGGAACCGGCGACGGCCGGGTGATGTGGGGACATGATTGTACATTGCCATTGTTGGCCTCCCTGTTATCAGCTGGGCGATCTTAGCCTCGTCAGGTGTTCGCGGCAATTTCAATTTTTCGCCCCATGTGTTGCCAAAACAGCAACATGCGATCGAACGCCCGAAACCAGCCGGAAGTGTTCCGTCTGGCGGGAAACGTCAGGCCGGTCAGGGATACGATTCGTTGCCGGACCGGCGGCACATCGAGCACGACCGGCCCACCGGACCCCGCCGATAACCCGGAGGCTACGCCGCCTCGCCAAGCGCATGCTCCTCACCTCTTCGGCCAACCGTCGCCACGCCTCTCCCGGTAGACATTGCTGGAAGAGCCTGACCAGGCGGGTCAGTTTTGGACGCCGAAGGCGGGTCAATATTCGAGGAGCATTTGTCCCGTAGTGGGTCAATTTGGGGGAGTGCCGCCAGCCCCGGATGGGTCGGTGGCGGCAGGACAGGGGCTTGCCGTGGGGTGGTGATGGCTGGTGAAGGACAGGCATTCCGTCGGTTTTCTGTGGATAACCATGCGATCTTGGACGGGTATTCCGTCGGTTTCCTGGCTACGGGAAGCTGCCGGAGATGTGCCGGGGCCGGCATTCCGGGGCCGGCCAACATGGCGGATAGTCCCACGGTACAAGGCTTTGTCAGCGGATTCCCGGTTGGCCGCTTCCGCGAAAATGACAATCAACAATGATCGGGGGCGGGCTCGACAGCTGTCCGTTCCCGCTCCTTGACATCCGTTTTCGTGAACAAATATAGAACACATATGATCTCTTCTGTTCCATCTTCTGCTGCCTCGAGGCGCACTGCCCGCCTGTCGGAATTGCGCGAGCGCATAGCGGCGCTGGAGCAACGCCCGTTGCTGGTCGGGGCCGGAGACATGCCCGGCCAGGGACAGGCCCGGTGTCGTCAGCACCAACCGGACAGGAAAACACGGATTTGGCGAACCGGCATCGATGTACTGGACAGGGCGTTGCCCGATACGGGGTTGGCGATGGATGGTCTGCACGAAGTGACGGCGGCAACGGCGGCCGACAGGCCGGCAGCGCTGGCTTTTCTCGCCGCCCTGCTCGCCCGGCTTGACCGGAATGGCATGGTGCCAATCTGCCAGGGTCCCGGCAGCATTCCCCGGCTCGGCCGGCTGTACGGACCTGGCTGGCACAGCCTCGGAATGGATCCGGCAGACCTGGTGATTGTTGAAGCCGGACATGAACGGGACGCGCTCTGGGCAATGGAGGAAAGCCTGCGCAGCGGTGCGGCAGCGGCAGTGCTGGGAGAGACGGAGCGGTTGGCCTTTGTCGGCAGTCGGCGGTTGTCGCTTGCCGGGCGAGAGGGCAGAACACCGCTCCTGCTGCTGCGGGGAGACGGGATGGGCGGCGCGAGTGCAGCGACAACCCGCTGGCGGGTGACGGCATTGCCAGGTTCTTCCCACCCGTTCGACACCGCCGCTCCCGGCCTGCCGCACTGGCATCTCGAATTACTGCGTTGCCGGGGCGGCAGGCCGGCAAGCTGTATCGTGGAGTGGAATCGTGAAACGGGTGATTTCGGTATGGTTGCCGCGCTGGCCAATCGATCGGTTGCGCCGGATGCAGGCTGGTATCCGGCCCCGGCCGTCGCGCGGGCAGCCGGTTAGGTCGGTTCCGTTCGCGCTGGCCGCGCCGGGGCGCCACGGCATGGTGCTGACGGCGGTCAACCGGCAGGCTGAAGCGAGGGGAATGGCAATTGGCATGCGTCTTGCCGATGCCCGCGCCCTGTTGCCCGGCCTTGCCACCGCCACCGCCAGCCCGGCAGAAGATCGGCGCGGACTCGAACGGCTGGCATTCTGGTGCAACCGTTTCACGCCTTCCAGCGCGGTCGACGGGGATGATGGCCTCCTGCTTGATATTACCGGTGCGGCCCATCTGTTCGGTGGCGAGGCAATGATGATGGCGGAGGTGGAGGCATGTCTTGTCCGCCTCGGCATCGGGATGCAGGCAGGTCTTGCCGACACGGCCGCCGCCGCCTGGGCGTTGGCCCGCTTCGGCGGAAAAGACGGCCGGATCGCGCCACCTGGCACCACTCTCGCCGCGCTGGCACCGTTGCCGGTCGAAGCCTTGCGCATCACCGCCGGGGATGCCCGTCTGCTGCATCGTCTCGGCCTCGATACGATCGGTGCCGTCGAAGCCTTGCCGCCGGCCACGCTTGCACACCGGTTCGATTGCCGGGGGAAGGGATGGTCTGTGCCGGAGCGTCTCGACCGGGTGTTCGGGCGCTGCCCCGACCCGGTAATACCGGTCTCGCCGCCACCTGCCTGTGTTTCGCGGCTGGGTTTTCCGGAGCCCCTGACTGATCTTGCGGGGCTGGAGGCAGCGCTGGACCGGCTTGTTCAGGATCTTTGTGCCTCCCTGGAATGGGAGGGGCTCGGTGTCCGGAAGCTGACAGCCCTGTTCTTCCGGGTGGATTGCAGTGCGATTCGGCATGATGTCTCGGTCGGGCGCGCCACCCGCAACGGCGCACATCTGCAGCAGCTCCTTGCCAGAAAAATCGGAGCAGTGGATCCCGGATTCGGGATTGATGCAATGGCGCTCCACGCGGTCCGCGCCGAACCGCTGGTGCCGGAACAAATCCGATTGGCGCGGGATGCCGGGCGCGCGGGCGGGCTTGACCTGCTGATTGACCGTCTGCAGGCCCGTCTTGGCAAGCGATCGGTATTTCGCCTGGAGCCGGTCGAAAGCCATTTGCCGGAGCGCGCCGTGCGGCGGGTGCAGCCTGGCCGGGATGTGACGGCGTGGTGTGCATGCCCGGCCCTGTCGCCGCGCCCCATTCGCCTGTTTGACCGGCCCGAGCCGGTGGATGGCGTGGCCGGATTGCCGGACGGGCCGCCAATGCTGTTCACCTGGCACCGGGTGGCGCGCCGCGTCGTTCGGGCAGAGGGGCCGGAGCGCATCGAACCGGAATGGTGGGCAGGCGATCCGGGAGGCGGGACACGCGACTATTACCGGATCGAGGACATGGAGGGCCGGCGCTACTGGCTCTACAGGATGGCCGGATGTGAAGGCTCGCCCCGCTGGTATATTCACGGGCTTTACGGATGATGCGCCCGCCACGCGACATCCCCTATGCGGAATTGCAGGCGGTCAGCAATTTCAGCTTTCTCAGGGGCGCCTCGCATGCCGAGGAACTGGTGGAGACGGCGGCGGCGCTGGGGCTTCAGGCCATCGGCATCGCCGACCGGAACACGCTTGCCGGCGCGGTGCGGGCCCATGTTGCCGCGAAACAGGCTGGCATACGATTGCTGATTGGAGCAAGGCTGGACCTTGCAGATGGCGAGTCGCTGCTGTGCTACCCCCGCGACCGTGCGGCCTGGGGCCGCCTGTGCAGGTTGCTCACCATCGGTCAGCGGCGCACAACCAAAGGTGCGTGTGTGCTGCGCCGGGACGATCTTCCGGATCATGTCGAGGGGCAGTTGCTGGTGATGCTTCCGCCGGACCGCCTGGAAGACCGGGGCATCAGGCAGCGTTTCGAGGCAGAACTCGGCAAGCTTCGCCGAATGCATGATGGCCCGCTCTACCTTGCTGCCCACATGCTCTGCCGCGGCGGCGGCCGCGCTCGCCTGGGTCGCCTGGCGGCGCTTGCGGAACGTTCCGGCGTGTCACTCCTGGCCACCAATGATGTTCATTACCATCATCCCGAACGCCGCCCGCTGCAGGATGTGCTGACGGCCATCCGCGAACATGTCACCGTGGAGCAGGCCGGCTGGCGCCTCGCTGCCAATGCCGAACGTCATCTCAAGGATGGGCCCGAGATGGCGCGCCTGTTCCAGGGCCATGAGGCGGCGGTTGCGAGAAGTGTCGAAGCGGCTTCGCTGTGCAGCTTCAGCCTGGATGAGCTCAGCTACGAATATCCCGACGAGCCCGTGCCGGTCGACAAGACCCCGCAACAGCATCTGGAGGCACTTGCCTGGGAGGGGGCCCGATGGCGCTACCCAGGCGGGATTCCGGACAAGGTCACCGCTGCCCTGAAACATGAGCTCGGGCTGGTTGGCGAACTGGATTATGCCCCCTTTTTCCTCACCATTCATGACATCGTGCAATTCGCCGTCGGCGAAGGCATCTACTGCCAGGGGCGGGGCTCGGCGGCGAACTCGGTAATTTGCTACTGTCTCGGCATCACTGCCGTCGACCCGGTCCAGATCGGCCTGCTGTTCGAGCGTTTTGTCTCCCGCGAGCGCCGTGAGCCTCCCGATATCGATATCGATTTCGAACATGAACGCCGCGAGGAGGTGATCCAGTATGTCTACCGGCGATATGGCCGCGAGCATGCCGGAATTGCCGCAACCGTCATCTGCTACCGCGCCCGGAGCGCGGCGCGCGATGTCGGAAAGGCAATGGGACTTTCCGGAGACATTGTCGCTGCTCTTGCTTCCGCCATTCGCCCCCTGCATCGCGGCGAGGCTTCCGACAAGCGCCTCAGGGAGGCCGGGCTTGATCCTGGTGATCCGCTACTTCGCCGGACCATGGCGCTCGTGTCCGAAATCCAGGGCTTCCCCCGTCATCTTTCCCAGCATGTCGGCGGTTTCGTGCTGACCCGCGACCGACTCGACGAAACCGTGCCCATCGGCAATGCGGCCATGAAGGACCGTACCTTCATCCAGTGGGACAAGGATGATCTTGAAGCACTCGGGTTGATGAAGGTCGATGTGCTGGGTCTCGGCATTCTGACCTGCATCGGCAAGTCATTCGAATTGCTGGCTCGGCACAAGGATCTGCGCCTGGCACTGGCCTCGGTGCCGCAAGGAGATCCGATGGTCTACGAGATGCTTTGCCGAGCCGATACGGTGGGTGTTTTCCAGATCGAGAGCCGGGCGCAGATGAACATGCTGCCGCGCCTGAAACCGCGCTGTTTCTATGACCTGGTGATCGAGGTGGCGCTGGTGCGTCCCGGCCCGATACAGGGCGATATGGTTCGCCCCTACCTGCGACGCCGCGACGGGCTGGAAGAGGTAGTCTATCCGGCGCCGGGCCCGGAACACGGCCCCCCGGACGAATTGCGAAAGGTCCTGGAAAAAACCCTGGGAGTGCCGCTTTTCCAGGAGCAGGCGATGCGCGTTGCCATGGAGGCGGCCCGGTTCACGCCGGATGAGGCCGACGCGCTTCGCCGCGCAATGGCCAGTTTCCGCAAGCGGGGGACGCTGGGCCTGTACCGGGACAGGATGATCGGCCGGATGATTGCCCGCGGCTACGATTCGGAACTCACTGCACGCTGTTTTCGCCAGATCGAGGGGTTCGGGGATTACGGTTTCCCGGAATCTCACGCGGCCAGCTTCGCGCTTCTGGTCTATATCTCCGCCTGGCTCAAGCACCACCATCCCGAGGTTTTTGCCTGCGCACTCCTGAATTCGCAGCCGATGGGTTTCTACGCGCCCGCCCAGATCGTGCGGGATGCCCGCGAGCACGGGGTGGAGGTACGTCCGGTCGACATCCACATGAGCAGGTGGGAGTCCTGCCTTGAGCGCGGGGCGGATGGGGGCCACGCATTGCGTCTTGGATTCCGCCAGGTGAACGGTCTGCACAGCAAGGATGCCGATTGCATCCTTGCTGCCCGCGGCCATTGTCCCTGGCCCGACATTGCCACGATGCGGCGCCGGACCGGCCTGGGTGCCAGCGCCATAGAAACGCTGGTCGCAGCCGATGCCTTTGGCTCCATGGGTCTCGACCGCCGCCAGGCGCTCTGGCAGGCCCTGGCCCTGTCAAAGGTACCATCGCTGCCTCTTCTTGAAACGGCAGGCCAGTCTGCCGGGGACACGGAGCCGCGGGTTTCGCTGCCGGCCATGGCGCTCGGCGAGCAGGTGGTGGAGGATTACCGGACATTGCGGCTTTCGCTTCGGGCGCATCCTGTTTCCTTCCTGCGCCAGCGCCTGGCGGGCGAGGGAGCATCAACGGCGGCAGAAATTGCCCGGTCACGTGACGGGCAACGCATGACAGCTGCCGGCCTCGTCCTGGTTCGTCAGCGCCCGGGCACCGCCAGCGGCGTTGTTTTCATGACATTGGAGGATGAAACCGGCATCGTGAACGTCGTGGTGTGGCGAAACATACTGGAGAAGTTTCGCAGGGCGGCGATGGGCTCGCGCCTCGTCATGGTGCAGGGGCGCATCCAGCGAACCGCCGATATCGTCCATCTCGTTGCCGACCAGCTGGATGACCTGACCGGCTGGCTCGGTCTGCTGGTCTCGGAAGATGGCGTGGACGAGCCGGGCCCCGGCCCCGCTGCATTTCCTTCCCGCCATCCGCGCAATCTGCGCATCATTCCGGCATCCCGGGATTTCCGCTGATGATGTCGGTGCTGCTACCGGCCTTGCTGCGGGCCCCGGAAGCCGCAATCTGTATCGGATAGCGTCTCAATTTGAAATTCGCTTGCGGCAAGATTTCAGCCGACCACGTTCGTGGCCCGCGCGTCGGTCGGGCTGACGACCCGTTCCACGTCATGCAACGTGTCCGAGACCCGGCTTCATGGCAGGTGCAACTTTCATTGAATGAAGCCGCCGTCCCGACCATCATGACCTCCCGGGCACTTCGACCCTGATCACTTTTCCATGGATCGTGGGGCGTTCACCGCGGGCTTCGTTCAAGGAGTGGGGATGTGTTCTTCATGAAACCGGCCGAAGGGAACGCACACAGACCTTAACATTGAACGCAGGCCTCAATATGAGAGGACAGCAGAACCAATCGGAACAATCCAGAGGGAATTCGAACCATGACCAAGACCATCCTCATTACCGGTGCCTCTTCGGGAATCGGCAAGGCCACTGCACGACTCTTCCAGTCGAGAGGCTGGAATGTGGTTGCCACCATGCGCAACCCGAAGGACAGTGGAGACCTGACAGGACTCGGCAATGTGCTTGTTTCATCCCTGGACGTGACCGATGGGGCGTCCATATCCTCGGCCGTGGCAGAAGGGGTCTCCAGATTCGGTGAAATCGACGTGCTGCTGAACAATGCCGGCTATGGTGCCTACGGACCCCTGGAAAATTTCGACATGGACCGCATTCGCCGCCAGTTCGAAACCAATGTCATCGGACTTCTTGCCGTGACCAAGGCCGTGTTGCCGCACATGCGGGCACAACGATCCGGAGCGATCGTCAATATCAGTTCCATCGGCGGTCAGATGACCTTCCCGCTCGGAACTCTCTATCACGGTACGAAATTTGCGGTTGAGGGGCTCTCCGAGGCGCTGCATTACGAACTGGAAGCGATCGGCGTCAGAATGAAGATCATCGAGCCGGGAATGATTGCCACGGATTTTGGCGGACGCTCCTTCGACTTCGCCAATGAACCGGCGATAGATGAGTATCAGGATCTTGTGGGCAAGCTCATGGGAGGCCTTGGAGGCGACGGCTCCTCACATTCAAGTCCCGAACTGGTGGCTGAAGTCGTCTGGACCGCCGCAAACGACGATTCGGACAGGTTGCGCTACCGCGCAGGAGCCGATGCCGAGCAATTGCTGGATGGCCGGAAGCTGGCTGATGACTCGGCCTTCATTGGCGGCATCAAGCAGCAATTCGGCCTCTGACATGACCGCGGAAATCCATGCGGATGGCGCAATTGAAAGATACATGCCGACAGGGTCCTTGTCCTGTGGGGCAGACCAGCGGAGGCAGGATTCGACCTGCCCGTCTCCTTCAGTTCTGCCATTCGCACATGCGAAGCACCTGGAATGCGAAGGTGCAGGAGTTTCAGCTCCTGGTGCTGCCGACGACGGCCAGACAGTACGATCTTCCTTCCTTTCCGGGATCCCGGAAATTGCCGGAAGGCATCGGGTCGATGCGGACAGATCGGTCGTCATGGGATTGCTGGTGATTCTGATATCGGCAGCGCTGGCTTCAGGATCCGCAAATGAGGGTCTTGCGTCCGACAGGCGGGAACTTCCATCAGGGTTCGTGGCTCTCGACGAGGCGATTCCCGGGCTTGTACTTGATCTTCGCTACAGCACCGGGGAGAATTTCGTCGGCCAGGTTATCGACGGGTACCAGGATGCGCAGGCAATCCTGTCTGCTCCGGCAGCAGCAGCCCTTGCCAGGGTGCAGGCTTCGCTGGTGCCATTCGGCCTTGGCCTGCTGCTATTCGATGCCTACAGGCCCCGGCGCGCTGTCGACCATTTCGTGCGCTGGGGAAAGGACTTGGGTGATCGGTCAACCAAGCAGGCCTACTACCCCAACGTTCCCAAGGAGAACCTGTTCAGCGATGGCTACATCGCCGACCGGTCCAGCCATTCCCGCGGTAGTACCGTGGATGTCACAATAGTCAGCCGCAACAGCGATGGTTCGGTTGAAACGCTCGACATGGGTTCCGGGTTTGATTTCTTCGACCCGGTTTCATGGCCGGACAGTCCGGCCGTCACAGGTCAACAGCGCGCCAATCGTGTGTTGCTGCAAATCGTCATGGAAGCTCACGATTTCGTGTCATATCCGAAGGAGTGGTGGCATTTCACGCTGAAGGACGAACCGTTCCCGGATACATATTTCGACTTCTGAATGATCATCGCCACTGTCACTTCCGACGCAGTCATGCGATGTCCGATGGAAGCTTGCCGTGACGGTCAGGCATTTCCGATGTTCGCTCTCTCCCCTGATCTCGAGCGCAAGGGAGAGAGGAGATGCATTCGAACGTCCCTCTGAAGCCGTCCGGGACACCTTCCCGGCCGGACCGGACCGGCCTGGACATGCGCCCAGAGACCTCCGGATCATCGCGGGCGCGATCGACCACTTCCGCGGCCAGGTCGGGATCCGCGGCGTTGGTGCCGACGATCCGGAGCCGTCGGTCCTGGAAGACCTGACGGATTCCGTTCCGATGCCGCGCTCGGCGCCATCGACGCCCGACCCGCAATCCCGGCCCGTCGGTGTGCTGCACGAAGCATGTGGCGGCTGGCTGCGTCGGGACCGGGAGCCCTGAAGCAATGGCATTTCATCAGGCGCAGGACAGTTTCCTTCCGTCCTGCGTGGTGACGCACCTCGCTGATTCCACGGGCGCCTCCCGCCATCGGCATCTTCTCGGCTTCCGGGACTAGCGCGGCCTCCCCGCCATGGCATGCTGTCCTCGTGCCGGACCGTCGAGCCGGGAGGCTGCTGCCCAGCACCCGGACCGGCAACCTGGCATCGAAGGCGCTGTCGATGGCGCACCGCCTTCTGCCCGGAAGCCGGCAGGAGCGGCATGGCTGCCGCCCGGTCCTCGTCGAGACCTGCATCGATCCGGCCCGCTTCGAGGGGTCCTGCTACCGGGCGGGCGGCAAGCGCCGCGGGCGCACCGCCAGGCCAGCCAGGCAGGTGCCGGTCCGGGTGCTGGGTCGGCGGTTCCGCGCCATGCCGAAGGGCAAGGCCGCAGCCGGGACGCCGCATCGTCATGCTGTTCGTGTTCCGGCTGGTGCGCGCGGACAGAAGGGCCATGTCACCCGTGCCGGCCGAATTGTGGGAGCAGTGCCGCAAGCCCGCCGACGTCATCCTCACCAGCGATACCTGCGAGCGCCGGGCGGCGCTCACCCATCTCTCGGCGCCCTCTCTCCCGCGGATACTTCTCCTTCGTCATGCTGCATGCCATGACCGGGCACCAGCTGCACCCGGTGTTCCGCATGCAGCGAACCCTCACCCCCGCCTTCGACGCCTTCGCCGATGGAGAGCGCCGCCATGCCCTGGTCAGGATCACCCCGGGCAGGCAGGCCCGGCGCAAGCTCGGGGATGCCGGTCTTGCCGATACTGCCGTGCCGGCCACGACACTCACTGACCGGGAGCGCCAGGGCGATCGAGCCGGCCCTGCCGCTCGCCGACCGGAGAAAGGTGTCACGCGGGCTGTCGGAAGCACCGCGGGCCCGAAAGCTGCAACTCGAAAAGTATTTTCCCGGCAGAACATGGCTCGACAACAAGTTGGCGCTTATGGGGGTCATGTGGTTCCTCCGGAAAGCGTATTATCGCTGCCTGAATTTTCTTGACTCCGAAAACCCCCGGCAAATAATGATAACTGCGGAGTGTCGGCCCCAGGAAAGTTCTTGCCCATGATGCGTCTTCGATATGTACTGGCACTGGCGTTTCTGCTGTCGTCACCCGGCTCTGCAGGAGCGGATGATGCGCTGGTCATGCTTCTGGCTGAAGCGGATGCCACGCGGGGAGAGCGCGTCTACCGGAAGTGCCGCTCCTGCCATACCACCGAACAGGGCGGCCAGGAGAGGCTGGGCCCGAACCTCTACGGAATTGTCGGCGGGCCGGTTGCCGGGTCATCAGGCTTTGCCAAATATTCCAAGGCGCTATTGGGTCTGGGCGGGGAGTGGACGGTCGAGTTGCTCGATGCGTATCTGGCAAATCCCCGCAAGGCTGTTCCGGGCACGACGATGGTCTTTAATGGTCTCAGGAAGGACCGTGACCGGGCCGATGTGATCGTATTCATGAATTCATTCAGCGACGCGCCGCTGGAGTTTTGACCCGAAACCGCTGCGGCAACAGGTAATTGCCGTTCAACAAATGCGGATCAGCCACCAAACCGCGTCCGGCAGAACTCACGGACAGGGTTCTGCTCATTGGCGAGCCGGTAGCGTGCCTGATCGAACTCCACCATAATGTGATCGCCTGCATGACCATGTGAGGATGTCATGGACACAGTGTGTCTTGCCCAAGCCAAAACCCGCCTCAGCGAACTTCTGGACAAGGTGGAAGCAGGCCAAGAGGTGGTCATTACCCGCCGCAGCAAGTCCTTGGCGCAACTGTCCCCTGCCGTCGGCCCCAAGAAGCCGCTGCCGCTCGGGGAATTGGCCGGGTTCCGGGCATCCATGCCGCCCTTGCAGCGCCCCACCACCGATCTGCTACGCGAGGCACGAGACGAAGGGCTCTAAACGCAATACTGTTGCTTTTGTGATCTTGCCGAATCCCGGCGACTTCGATCGGGCACGAGATTGTCTCAATCGCTTCGAGACCGGCTTGCGAGCCGCTGATGCGTGCACCTCGCCATCGCGTGGAACTGCGGCGCGGAGGCCATCTACAGTCTGGACAAGCGAATCATCGCCGCTGGGCAGACACTGGGGCTACCAACGGGCGCCGGAATCGTCCCGGGATACGTCGATTGATGGTAACCAAGAGCGAATACCACCCCATATCGTCGGCCGAACTGCTCACCTCCACGGGATCATCTCAGCCCGAGGCCATCGGATTCCTCGATTCCGATCTCCATCAATCGTGGGGCAGGACGCGGTGATGCACAATTTGTTACCTGTCCGGTCGGGGCCGTCCACATCCTGTTAATTCTGTTGACCGGGAATTCCGTGTTCGTTAGGCCGCAGGAATGATTCGATTGGCCAATTGTCATTCTGTGCCCCGGATGGAATCGCTGCCCGGGAGCGGTCAAATGGCGGCCGGTGGCTCCGGTGCCGGCAGTCCGGCTGCGGATGGATACTGTGCCAGCCACCGGCCTGAAACGGGACCGGTCGGGTCTGAAACCGTTACCTGCCAGCATGGAGAGGCTGTGGCATGAAACTCTCGATCAACCGAACCGAATACGATGTGAAAGCTGAGCCGGATACGCCGCTTTTGTGGGTGCTCCGGGACGAACTCGGGCTGACCGGAACCAAGTTTGGCTGCGGTGTTGCCGCATGCGGTGCCTGCACGGTACATGTCGACGGCGTGCCTGTCCGCTCCTGCGTGACCTATGCGGAGGATGCGGAAGGCTCCGAAGTGACAACGATCGAGGGGTTGGACTCGAGGATCGCCCAGGCTGTCCAGAGGGCGTGGGTCGAATTGAATGTCGTGCAATGCGGCTATTGCCAGTCGGGCCAGATCATGTCGGCCGTGGGCCTTCTGAGCGAAATTCCCAGCCCCACCAGCGAGGAAATCGACGATTACATGTTCGGCAATGTCTGCCGATGTGCAACCTACCAGCGAATTCGCGCGGCGGTGGCCCGTGCGGCCGAGATCATTGAGGCCTGAAATGACCATTGAAAGTACCCGTCGAGGATTTCTCAAGGGCGCGGCGGCGGCCGGTCTGACAATCGGATTTCGGCCAGACGGTGTTCTGGCCGCATCGTCTGCTGGCAATCCGGCAATGCTGACTCCATTTGTCCGGATTGACCCGGATGGAGCCGTGACCGCGATCATCAAACATTTCGAAATGGGTCAGGGGACGAGCACCGGCCTCGCCACGCTGATTGCCGAAGAGTTCGGCCTTGACCTTGACCAGGTGAGTTACGCATTCGCACCGTCAAACCCGCGCATCTACAACAATCTCTTTTTCGGACCTCTGCAGGGAACGGGCGGGTCGACAGCCATGGCAAATTCCTTCCTGCAGTACCGCCAGGCCGGTGCGGCAGCGCGGGAGATGCTGCTTCAGGCCGCGGCGGATCACTGGAACATGGACAAGTCGGAATTGGCAATCAGTGACGGAATGGTCGCCGGTGGAGGAAAGGCAGCACCTCTGGCCGATTTCGTGGCCGCCGCCGCCGCCCTTGAGGTGCCGGTCGACCCGCCTCTGAAGGATCCGGAGGATTTCGTACTTATCGGCAATCCCAACACTGCACGGCTCGACAATCTGCCGAAGGTAACCGGCCAGGCCGTGTTTGCCATGGACAAGCATGTTCCGGACCAGATGATTGCCGTGATTCTTCGTAGCCCGAAATTCGGTGGATTGCTCAATGGCTTCAACGCGTCGGATGCCGAGGGAATGCCCGGATTTGTCCATGCTGCGGCATTGCCGAACAAGGCGGGGGTGGCGGTCTTTGCCGATAGCACCTGGGCGGCAATCCAGGCCCGAGACGCGGTCACCGCCGACTGGGATTTCAGTATGGCAGAGTCCCGCAGCTCGGATCAGATGACGGCGGAACTCAGCAACATGGTCAACAGCGAACCGGAATTCGTGGTTCGGGGCGAGCCGGGTCTGGAAGCGGTCGAGATCGCTCTCGACAGCAGCCCGTCTTCGGTCGAGGCCGAGTATTCGCTGCCATATCTCTGCCATGCCATGATGGAGCCGCTGAATTGCGTGATCGAGCCCGCATCCGATGGCGGAGTGGTCGTGCATGACGGATGTCAGTCACCGACCGCAACCCACAACGTCATGATGCAGGTTCTGGGGCTTCCGTTCGAGAAGGTTCGAATCAACACGTTGTTCGCGGGTGGTTCATTCGGGAGACGGTTCTCTGCGGCCGCCGACTACCATGTCGAAGCTGCGCTGGCCTTTGCTGTGAGCGGAGGAAAGCGCCCGGTGAAGCTGGTCTGGACGCGCGAGGATGACATCAAGGGTGGCTATTATCGTCCGGTTTTTGCGCACAAGGTCCGGGTCGGCGTCGGTCCAGACGGCAGCATAGCTGGCTGGGATCATCGCATTGCAGGGCAATCGATATTCAAGGGAACATTCTTCGAGCAGGTTGTCGTGCAGAATGGCATCGATTTCACCTCGGTCGAAGGCATACCGGACACACCCTATGCGATTCCTGCCCAGTTCGTCGGCCTGACTGATTTCAAGTCACCGGTGACTGTCACCTGGCTTAGATCGGTTGGCCATACCCATACGGCATATGTCATGGAAACGATGATGGACATGGCCGCCGGGAAGGCCGGTATCGACCCGGTGGAGTTCCGCCTGCTTCATCTTCCTGGCGATACGCCGGACCAGAAGCGGATGCGGGCCGTGCTTGAGCTTGCTGCAGAAAAATCAGGCTGGAGCCGGAATCTTTCCGAAGGGCTCTATCAGGGGGTTGCCGTTCACAAATCCTTTGACTCCTTCGTTGCGGAAGTTGCCGAGGTTTCAGTTCGGGATGGGGCAGTGAAGATCGAAAAGATGACATGTGCGGTCGATTGCGGGCTGGCAGTGAATCCGGACATCATCAAGGCCCAGATTGAAAGTGCGGTGGGGTACGGGCTTGGTCTGGCCATGCGCAACGAAATCACGCTGACCGATGGTGAAGTCGACCAGTGGAACTTTCCGGACTACGAGCCGCTTAGAATTGGCGACATCGGCATGATCGAAACTCATATTGTTCCATCCAGCGAAGCGCCGACCGGAATTGGAGAGCCAGGAACCCCGCCAGCAGCTCCGGCCGTTGCCAATGCGGTCCATGCCGCTACCGGAATTCGGATGATGTCGCTGCCATTCAGCAAGCATATCGACTTCGCATAGGGGTCGGAGCCGCCGGTCAGCACGTCTCCGCCTGACCGGTGAGGGACCCGGACATTCGGTCCCGGCTTCCCCTGCCAGTGGTCATTCGATTCCCAAGGCCTGGAGTCGCTTTTCAACCCTGTCGATATCGCCCGGGTTGTTGACCTCCCAGAATTTGTGGTTGCCGGATTCGACCTCCACGCAGGCAATATCTGCCCCGTGTTCGAGGAATCGGAGTTGCTCCAGGCCTTCGACCCGCTCAAGCGTGCCGGGTTTCTGCCGGTAGTACCAGCCAAGCGCCTGCCTCGTGTATGCATAGACACCGACATGGTGAAACACCGGGCATGGTTCGCCGGGCACAAGAGTGTACCCGGACCACGGAATGATTTCCTTGGAAAAATAGAGTGCACGCCCCGCGGCATCGAATACCGCGGTCGTCCCTCCTGGTCGTCCCCTCCCGAGATCCTCCGCGAATTCTCCCAGTGTCGCCTCGTCGAAACGGATGACCGGTGTTGCAACCTCTGCGCCGCAGTCTTCGGACATGGCAACAACCAGGCTCTCGACGAAGGATGGTGGGGTCAGCGGTGCATCGCCCTGCACGTTGACGACGATTTCGTAATGCCCGCCCAGCCTCTCGACGGCCTCCCAGCAGCGCTCGGTTCCGTTGCGGCATGCAGGGGATGTCATCACGCATTCGCCGCCGAAGGCCTGGACCGTATCACGGATCCGAATGTCGTCGGTTGCAACGACCACCCGGCTGACACCGTCTGCCAACGATGCCGCTTCCCAGCTTCGCCTGATCAGGGATTTCTGTGTGCCGGTCGCTCCCTTCAGCAACTCGAGCGGCTTGCCGGGGAATCTCGACGAGGCAAACCGGGCCGGAACAACAATCAATACAGTCAATTCCGGCCTCCTTCAGATCCGGATTCCAGGTCCGCATGCAACAAATCCCGGATTTTCGAATTTCGGTTTTCCATAGGCAAGAATCCTGCTGCTGCCAAATTCATGCACCTGGCCGCCGACTGCCCTGAGAATGGCATGTCCGGCCGCAGTGTCCCATTCCATCGTTGGCCCGGACCGCGGGTAGATATCGGCCTCGGATGCGGCAATCAGGCAGAACTTGATCGATGATGACATGGTATCGACCTCCCCGATATCGAGAGTCGACAACAGCACTCCGACCTTCCCGCCCAGCCCCTGCGTGCTGGATGCCACCACTCGAAGACCGTGATTGTTGCGGGGCTGCGTTTCGAATTCGATTGTTCCGGTGACCGTCCCGGTCTCGGGATTGATTTTCCGCTCGACAACCGGCCCACCTGCCGTGGTGCAGAAATGCCTGCCGAGCGCAGGACCATACACGACGCCATGAACCGGAACGCCGTGGTCCACCAGCGCAATATTGACCGTAAAGTTCTTCCTGTGACGGCGAAACCCGCTGGTCCCATCGAGAGGGTCAACCAGGAAGAGCCGGTCGGCACTGTCCAGATGGCTGTCCGGGTTTTCCTCGCTGACAACCGGAATTCCCGGAAAGGCTCGCCGGAGACCCGCCACGATCAGGTTGTCAGCAGCGATATCTGCGGCGGTGACCGGTGTGCCGTCGCTCTTCCACATGGTCTCGATTTCCGGAGCGTTGAATGCATCGAGAATGACCGCGCCGGCCGCAATCGACAGATCGACAAACACCTGCTCCACTTCCGCATGATCCACGGAGTTCCTCCTTCTGGAATCTCGGCAGGTCCGATTGATATACCGGGAACGGTTTGCCTGCACCCCGGTTCGGCCTGGCCAGGCACAAATCCCGTATGCCGATCGCCGGGAATGTGGAGAAGCAGACAGCCGCGAGCCTCCTTCATCCCGAAAACGGACCCGCCCATGACAAGAACGGCAAATGGTAACGAAACAATCCGGAGGCCGTCCGCCGATACAACTTCAGGCAAAACACCTGGTCTGCCTGCATGCTGGCACTAATGGCTGAGTGTTGAAGTGCGGGCCGGGGACATGGAGTCGGCCCATTTTGACCTGCTCCTCCCTGAAATCCATCTCAATGCGTGGCGGATCTTGATCATCGAACCCGGTACCCTGAAATCATACGACAGCGGACGGTGCTGATCAATCCCGACCATCCGCATCCGCCAAGGTTGCGTCAATCAGGTGGCCCATCTCGTGGTCCCGCCGATCGGCTTCGGCGACCACCGCTGACTGTCGGTGACATTCAGCGGTGAAGCCCGGCCGCCGCGTACCGAGAACCCAGATCTGAATCGTTCGCTCCCGGCGGATCGCAGGGCGGCCCTTGACATGCGGCTAGGGCCTGTTGACAATCATGTTGCCGCAACCACGCCACTGACGAGATGAATCGCCGCGGCGAAGCTCTTGTCGGTCTTGTCGTAGCGGGTGGCGATGGCCCGGAGCTCCCTGATTCTTGCGAAGACATTCCCGATCCGGTGCCTCCATTTGTACATCTCCCGGTCATGATCCCTGGGCACTGTCCGGTTCCGCCTCGGGGGAATCACCGCCATCGCTCCGCTTTCCTCGATCTCCTCGAGCAGCCACCCGGCATCGAATGCCTTGTCGCCGATGAGGGCACCGTAGCGGAGATTCTCGAGAAGAGCCGGCACTCCGACCGGATCATGCACCTGTCCGGGAAGGATCACGAAGCGCACCAGACAGCCAAGTGCATCCACCACCGCCACGACCTTGCTGGTCAGGCCGCCTCTCGAGCGTCCGATACCCTGCCGGCAGGTCCCCCCCTTGCACCGGCCGCCTTCTGGTGGGCTTGGACGATGGTGCCATCGACGAAGATGTACTCGAGGTCGAACTCATCCGACAACTCGTTGAATATACGTTCGAAGACACCCGAAAGTGCCCAGCGTCGGAACCGCTTGAAGATGCTGTTCCAGTTGCCGAAATGCTCCGGAAGGTCGCGCCATGGCGATCCGGTGCGGATCCGCCACAACACCGCTTCGAGAAACATCCTGCCCACTGCCGCGGTGACACCGGGATCGGTCGCCTTGCCGGGCAGCATGGGCTCGATCCGCGCCCACATGGCGCCCTCAAGCACCGTCCTGTCTGCATTCATCTGCCATTTGCCTCTACTGCTCATGCCGCCGTTCCGGCGTGCGTTACGAGGAAAATGGCACCTGCGCGGCTGATTCGCAACATGATTGTCAACAGGCCCTAGTCCGGTAGCAGAAACCGGCATGACACCCTCCTTGTCGTTTCATGAAACACGGCAGGCGGGATTTGAGCAAATGCTGGTTCAGCGGACAGCAGGAGACCGTTGCGTTTCAGTGCGTTGGACGCGAGAAAGAGCGGGTTGTCGGTTGGAAGGTCCAACTTGAGGCTGAGCCGCTTCGATTGGGGAAATGCGAGGATAGATGGCGTGCAAAAATGAGATCAGAGCAACCGCTTTGGCGCGCTTTTTTTCGGCCACTGTGCTGAAAGATCTGGCTGTGCATGGCCGTTCGCCTACGCTCGCACGCCTCATTCGAGAATCTGGACTCGACCCCGGAGTGAATTCAACCAAGCATGTCGGAGCAGTTTTTGACCAAGCCTTTGATCAGCTCAAGCGCCGTGCGCATCGCCATGAATACATCTACAAGGCGGCGCTTGCTCAGAAGGTCCTGCTTGGTATTCACTCGTTGCAAACCGCCTCAATGGTGACAGAGTTTCGGGTAGGGAGGCGCAAGGCCGACGTCGTCATTCTGAATGGCACCGGAACCGTTTACGAGATCAAGTCTGAACGCGACAATCTTCGTCGCCTGGCGAGTCAGATCGACGCATTCAGCCGCGTCTTCGCCATCGTAAATGTCATTGTCGGCAATAACCACGTAGGTGACGTAGAGGCGAGCGTGCCAGACCATGTTGGTATCATGGTGCTAAGCGATCGTTATCAGGTTAAGACACTCAAACCTGCCATGGAAGATCCAAAGCGTACCGACGCGACGGCGATTTTTGATACGATAAGTCAAAGAGAGGCGGACCTTATACTAAAGGCGGCCGATAAAACCCTGCCTGATGTGCCGAACACGCAGCGCTATGCCGCCCTGCGAGAGCAATTTGTCACCCTGGATTCCGAAACAGCGCATCGTGGCATGGTGGATTGCCTGAAGCGTACCCGCAATCTGCGACCCTTGAGCGGTGTACTGGAGTCAGTCCCGGACTCTCTTTGCGCGGCGGTTATTGCTACGCCAATGAATAGGCGCGAGCACGATAGAATGATAACGGCTTTGCGTACGCCGATCTGTGAAGCGATCGCTTGGGGATAGAGGAATGTATTATCCCTATATGCGCGGAAAACAGTACGAACTCATTACCGTTCGGGAAGCCGCCAAGGTTATGGCGGATGCGAAGTTTGTGCCGACCATTGTGCCTGTCCGGTCACAAATGAGAGGGCTCCGCAAGGCTCTCGAAGCGGTGTGCGAGGCCAAAGGCAAGGCCGTCCTCATCGTCAATCCAGAGCATGGGGAGTTGGCCCATGACCACAAGACGATTCCGAGTTTTCTCGATCGAGAATTTGGAAACCACGATAATGTCTTGTTCGGCGTCCGCTTGCATTCCGAGGTGACGGCGGCTGAAGCAATTTGCATGTGCAGGGAGGCAAAAGGGAAATCCATTGCCTTGATTCATGCCGGGTTTAAGCACGCTAACTCACTCGCCGTTCAACTTGGCGGCTTCAATACAATCCGCGTCCATATGTTTATGGAAGATGCTTGCGGGAAACTTTATCAGAAAAAATTCTGGGCGGACGACATCAAGCGCATTCTTGTCCGGGATGGGTTTGAGCATCGGCGCAATCGTGACCACCCAGATTCTGAATTCTTCTCCGACTTGCACATCACTTACAACGAAGAGCGCGTGGATGGGTTTGGTGACTTCTTAATTGTCGGTGACGAGTATTCCGAAGGGGGTGGGCCAGCCTACGCGATTGCCATTCATCTCACTTATGTCGACCTTGATCGGGATGGGGAGATGCATGTGCGCCATTTTTTATCCGATCGCCAGGATACGCCTGCGGACCCGGGCGGAAAGTTCGCTGAAGCTTTGAAAAAACTAATTGCATTCTTGGATGATGAGCCCTCCGGTCAAAAGGTCGACAATACCAGTGCCATAGAAGAGTTTCGCTATTTGCATGAACGCCAGCACTATCCCGGCCTCGGATATGTGAAGAAGCTTTCGATGAAACACCACATCGAGACCCTTGCTGCCTACTTCAAAAATAATCCGTCGGAAAATACATGAAGTGTTGTGGGGGATGTTTCGCGGACCAACAACTTAAGGCCGAAATTGATCGTCAAAGCGACGAAGTGGGCAACTGTGCATCCTGCAAGTCGCAAAATGTCCCGTTGGTGGATGCCAACATCCTGGCCGACAGGTTTGAGCTGGTTTGCGGGATTTATGAGGAGCACGAGGGCGGCAAGCAGTTAATCCACTGGCTTGTTGAAGACTGGAAGCTTTTCGCGGTCGGACGCGCCCAAGCCATGGTCTTATTAGGTGACATTCTCGATGATTCCGAACGTGTTCGGCAGACCTACCGGCCATCAGCCATGTGCGCATCCGACAGCCTCGATGCTTGGGAAAAGCTGCGCGATGAGCTCAGAACTCGGAACCGTTTCTTCCCCGACACCAAGTTCGATATGGATCGCGTCGGAGGCCTTCTTGGATACTTGTGCATGCCGGTCGAAAAAATTCCTGGGACTTGGTATCGCGCGCGTATCGAGGATAGTAGTGACCCCTTCCCACAAAATGAAATGGGAGCGCCACCAGCACAAAAAGCAGGGCCTGGTCGAGCCAACCCGGTTGGCATTCCATATCTCTATGTCGGATCGGAGCAAGATACAGCAGTCACCGAAGTTCGCCCGCATCCGGGCGAGGTGCTGACGATAGCCGAGTTCACAATCAAAGAGAACGTCCGGCTTGTCGACCTTCGCAATCCGCGCCAGATGATCACGCCATTCGTGATGGCTGATATCGATGAAGTCGCGGCCGTGCGTGGCGATATTGATTTCCTGGAACAACTCGGACAAGAGCTAACAACACCGGTTTTGCCGAATGTGGCGGCTATCGATTATATACCGAGCCAGTATTTGTGCGAATATATAAAGTCTGTCGGGTATGATGGTGTTGTATACGCTAGCTCGGTTAGTGACGGTGTAAATCTCGCTTTGTTCCAACCCGAGAATGCAGCCGTTGGGGCCATTTCCCGCGTGAAGATCAATAGCGTCGGCGTAACGTTCAAAGACTACACATGATGTTCGCGCATGTGCGCTCTGTAAGGAATTTCGGGGCTGGCTGCTGCTCTTCAGATTGGAGGTGGGGAACGGCTGGGCGCTTCGCGTGTTCGGATGCAGAATCCGGCGCATCTGACGGCATGTCCGGCAACACCTGACCGCCGATCCGGCCGCATCTGACGGCAAATCCGACCGCATCTGACGGCCCGGTCTCTCCCGATACCGGTGCCCGGGTTCATTCCTCCCCGGGTTGCTGTCGGCAGGCTGGCCGGAGGCCGGCCCCTTGCGGGCACAAGCGAGCCAGACCCGATCGACAACTCCGCCCTCCGATGCGGCGGCCGGCTCGTCAAGTCAGCCGGGCCGCCGCATGTCCCGGGAATCGCAACCACGCCCCGGCGTCGCAGGCGCCCTCCACGCCGGCTTGCCGGCGCCCCCTCATCTACCGCTGCCGTCCGGCGGCGGCGGCCGATTCCGCTTGCCGGCAAGTTCGATGCGACAGGCGCCCTGCACGATGCGACCCTGGACGGAATCGGCAATTGTCGGCTCCCCGGTCACGTCGGGCCGGCGATCCACCGGGATCTGGCCGGCGACCACGACGGATTTGCGGCCGTGGCGCTGCTCCACGATCTCCGGCAGGTCCTGCCTGCCCCCGGCCGAGAAGCCCTGCAGGCCCCGATCATCGAGGACCAGCAGCGAGACCCTGGCCAGGCGGCGCATCAGGCGCTCATGCGTCCCTCGGTCTCGCGCCCGGGCGAGCGCCGTGACAGGCTCCGGAACCCGGCGATGGAGCGTGGACTGTTTCCGGCGGCACGCCTGGTGCGCCAGGGCGCAGGCAGGAAAGGTCCTGCCCGACCCGGTCGGCCCGGCCACGATCAGGTTGATTCCCCGCCGGATCCATTCGCCGGCGGCAAGCCGGGTCAGCGTGCTGCGGGCAATGCCGCGACCGGCCGAGAGCCTGCATCCTGCACATCGGCGCCGATGCGAAGCCGGGCCTGGCGCGGATGGCCCGGGCAGCTCTTCCGGTCGCGGTGCGGGACCTCGCGCTCGAGCAGCATGGCAAGGCGGTCATCGAAGCCGGGTTCGGTGATGTCGGCAATGTCATGCTGCTCTTCCGGGGCCTCGGCCATGCCGGTGAGGCCGAGCCCCGGCATGCGTTCGATATCGGGTTGCCCGAGGGTCATGTCGTCTCTCCTTTCGTATTCGAGCAGCGGGATCCGCCGCCGATGTTCGAATGATCGGGGATGATTTCGTCCGGCTCCGGGCGGGGCGGCGGGGCCTTGCTGCCGGCCTCGAGGCGTTGCCGCAGGAAGCCGGAGGCGAGGCGGTCCGGGTCCGGCGCCTCGGCACACGCGGAATCGACGCTTTCGGCACCATGTCTCCCAGCAAGGCGGGTCATGCCCTGCACGGTGGTGAAGGCCTGCCGGGGAAGTCCCGGGAGGCCGGGCAGCGCTCGGCCCGGGCCGACGCGTGCTTGCCGATGCTGCGGGCCCGCCGGAGCAGGATGTCGCCGTGATCCGGTCGGCGGATGTCACGGACGGCCTCGAGGCGATCAGGCATGCGTGTCGGCTCGGTGGCGTATCTGCCCCGCCCGGTCGCCGGCCGATGAACGGCGATGCGCTCGCTGGCCCGGTCAAGGAACACTTCAGGCATGCGCTCGCCGATGCGCAGGCAGGCCTGGCGGCCGATATTGCCCTCGGGCACCGGGTGGTGATTGCGCTCATGGAGACATGACCATTCCGTGCCACCCTGCGGGTCAGCCACTCGCCCGATGCCATCGGCGCGTCATCGAGCCTGCCTGCCTCGGGGCGGATGGCGGTGTTCATGGCACCGGTGGAGAAGAAGGTCCGGTGGCGCAGGGCCGGCAGGATGCGGGACCGGACTGCCTTCACCGCCGCTTCCGCCGGACCCTTGTCCGTCGGCTTCCCGGACCGTGATGCCGGGCGAACCCGCGGAAGGCCGGGTTGAAGACGGGATCCTCGCGGTCCGCCCTGACGACCCCGGATTCGAGGTTGTCGATGCTCCGGATCGCGGGTGTGCCGCCGAAGCATTCCATGGCGCGCCGGCACGCCTCGCCCGGTGGCAGATTTTCCGGCTCGGCATCGCCCCGGCGTGGACGGGATTCGAATGCGGCAGCACGGCGACGTCGATCTCGACGTCGATCCCGGCGGTGGCGGTGCGAACGGGCAGCGTCCTGCCTTCGATGCCGACATGCCGCAATACCCCGGTGCATGGTCGAGGCGCATCTGCGTATCCGCGCGCTTTCCCTGCAATTGTTCCTTCGGAAGGGCGCAGAACCGGCGGCGGGGAGTCCTGTAATCGGCGATGATGTCATCCCGGCCGGGCTGCACATGTTCGCTCCGGCGTTCGGCCTGCGGGTAGAGCCGGTCCCGCAGCGCATCCTCATCAGACCTGTCCGGAAGCGGCCGGCCCGGCAGCCCGGTCGCCTCTGCCCGTTTCGGCATGTCGGGTACCGTGCGGCGCTCACGCCGAGAGCGGCGGCGCCGGCATTTCGTGTCAGGCCAGGCTCGTGACGCCGGCGAAGGATGTCCCTGATGTCGATCATGCCGGCTTTCCTCATGCCCGTGCCTCCTCGTTTCGATTGTCGGATCGATGAGGAAGCATCGGGAGAGACCGGACCGTCGAATGCGGCCGGATTTGCCGTCAGGTACCGCCGGACCGGCGGTCAGGTGTTGCCGGACATGCCGTCAGGTGTTGCCGGAATTTTGGTCAAGTCCGACCGGATTCCTGGTCAGGTGTTGCCGGATTCTGCATTCGGGCGACGGGAGGGAACGCACCTTCGGATATGCCTGGCGGCAGGCCGCCAATTCGGCCGGACGGCCGATCGCCGTCAAGGCCTCCCTTGCCCTGAAATCCGGCGGAAGTTGCGGCGTTTCGTCGTCGCAAGGACCTCCCATCAGCACAAATTCCACCTTGCGGCCCTGTGCCGGGGCCGATGCTCGCTCTTGCCGTTTTGCGATTTCTGCTTCTTGCAGACAATAATTCAGCAATTTTCTCAGATGTAGAACTTCATCCCGTAAATTGGCCTTCTTACGAATATTGTCCCTTTTTGTCCTCTTTGGACGTTATATATTGAAAAATAATCCCAAATAGAGGAGTATCAGTTCCTGTTGTCGGAGGGCACAATGCGCCATTTTCCGGTATTTCTTGACCTGGCAGGTCGACGTGTCTTGTTCTCGGGCGCTGGCGGAAGCGCTGTTGCAAAAATCCGCCTGTTGCTGAAGACACCGGCGACAATCGAGGTCTATGGTCGGCATACCGACGCCCAGATCCGGGATTGGGCATCGGCCGGGCGCATCACGCTCCACCAGCGATCTCTCGAAGAAGACGATATCGGCGATGCCGCCCTCCTCTATTGCGCCAATGACGATCATGTCGAGGATTTGCGGGTGTCTGCACTGGCAGCGTCCTCGCCGGTGCTGGTCAATATCGTCGACAATCTTGCCGACAGCCAGTTCATTACCCCGGCCATTGTCGACCGCGATCCGGTGACGGTGGCGATCGGAACCGAAGGAGCAGCACCGGTATTGGCCAGGAAGATCAAGGCCGACCTGGAGGCCCGCCTTCCGGCGGCCACCGGTTCGTTGGCCAGGATCGCCCGGTCCTTCCGCAACCGCGCCGAAATGATACGCTCACCGCGCCGGCGGCGCCAGTTCTGGGACCGGTTCTTCAGAAGTGACGGACCGCGTGCCTGGTCCGAAGGTGGACAGGCTGCTGCCGAGAACCGGCTCCGCAGCCTCCTGGTCGAGACCCTGGCGTCGTCCCCGCGGCCGGGTGCTGTCCAGCTGGTGAGTGCAGCAGACCCCGATTTCCTGACCATGCATGCAAGACGCCTGGTCGAGACCGCCGACCGGATTTTCCATGAGGCAGGGGCCGATGCTGGCCTGCTCGAGCTGGCGCGACGGGAAGCCGAAATGACCTGCTTCCAGGGGAGCGAGAAGCGAGAGCTGGTATTGTGCCGACACGCCCTGGATGGTGAGCAGGTTGCATGGATCGGACCTGGTGGCACGGCGTCGACCCTGCTCGCCGAGCAGCTGTACGCGTCACTCCATGGCAGGGGAATTCGCTGCGAATTCCATACCGACCGGCCCGTTCGGGCCCGTTCGGCCACCCTTGCGGGAGCCAGCTGATGCCGCGGAAATTCACGCCGAAAATCATTACCACCAATGATTTGATGCTGGGGGATGTCATCTACCTGGCCGATGACGACAGCTGGACCCGTGAGATCGGCCGCGCCCGCCTGTTTCACGACCAGGAGGAGGCTGAACGCGTGCTGGCTGTGGTCGATGGGTGGCGGGACATCCATGTCGGGGCCTACCTCGCCGATGCCGGGCCAGACGAGCAGGGAAAGCCGAAGCCGCTTCACTTCCGCGAGAGTTTCCGCGCCACGGGACCATCAAACTATTTTCATGGAAAGCAGGCCGAGCGGACACATGTACAGGTATAACGAATTCGATGCAGATTTTGTCAGGACACGGGTGGCCGAGTTCAGGAGCCAGGTTGAGCGCCGGATCGGCGGTGCCCTGACCGAAGAGGAATTCAAGCCGCTCCGACTGAAGAATGGCCTCTACCTGCAGCTCCACGCCTACATGCTGCGGGTGGCGATACCCTATGGCACCCTGGACAGCCGGCAGATGCGCCAGCTTGCCCGTATCGCCGAGACCTGGGACAAGGGGTATGGTCACTTTACCACCAGGCAGAATATCCAGTTCAACTGGCCGAAGCTGGCCGATGTTCCGGATATTCTCGATGCGCTGGCCGACGTCTCGATGCACGCCATCCAGACATCCGGCAACTGCATCAGGAACGTGACGGCCGATCATTTCGCCGGCGCCGCCGAGGATGAGATCGAGGATCCGAGACCGACCGCGGAACTGCTCCGCCAATGGTCGACCGATCATCCGGAATTCCAGTATTTGCCGAGAAAATTCAAGATTGCCATCTCCGGCTCCCCAACCGACCGGGCGGTCACCCGGGCCCATGATATCGGAATTCGTAGCATCAGGAACGATGCAGACGAGTCCGGGTACGAAATCCTGGTTGGCGGTGGTCTTGGCCGGACACCGATGATTGGCAAGGTCATCCGCGAATTCCTGCCGCGGCAGGATCTGCTTCCCTATATCGAGGCAATCCTGCGGGTCTACAACCTGCATGGCCGCCGCGACAACAAGTACAAGGCGCGCATCAAGATCCTGGTCCATGAGACCGGGCTCGATGAGTTGCGGGGGCAGGTCGAGAATGAATTCACGGCCAGGAAGCGATGCTTTCCCGGTGTCGATTCCAGGCTGCTCTCGGATATGGAGGCAGGCTTCGCGCCTCCCCAATTCCTGTCACTGGAGACGGCGCAGACCGAACGGCGGCTGGCAAGTGATGCCGGTTTCCGGTCCTGGTGCGACACCAACGTGTCCGGCCACCGGCATCCGGGTTACTCGATCGTCACCATCTCCCTCAAGCCGGTCGGCGGAACTCCCGGTGACGCGACCGCAGACCAGATGCGGGTTCTGGCCGATCTGGCCGCAACCCTTGCCCATGACGAAATTCGTGTCAGCCACGAACAGAATATCATCCTGCCGCATGTGCCGCGGGCCCGGCTGCCGGAAATCCATGACCGGCTGAAGGAGGCCGGCCTGGCCAGCGCCAATATCGGCCTTCTTTCCGACATCATCGCCTGCCCGGGCATGGATTATTGCGCTCTGGCAACCGCCCGGTCAATTCCGATTGCCCAGGAGATTTCCCGGAGATTTGACCGCCTGCGGCTCGAGCGCCGGATCGGACCTCTCAAGATCAAGATATCCGGCTGCATCAACGCCTGCGGCCATCATCATGTCGCCCATATCGGCATTCTCGGGCTCGATCGGGCCGGCGTGGAAAATTACCAGATCACGCTCGGGGGCGATGCTACCGAAACCGCAGCGATCGGCAGGCGGGTCGGGCCGGGTTTTTCGGCCGAGCAGCTGGTTCCGGCACTGGAGCGCCTGCTTGATGCCTATCTCGCACTCCGCCTGACCGCCGACGAGACCTTTCTCGACTGCTATCGTCGCCTCGGCGAGGCACCATTCAAGGCTGCGCTATACCCGGACGGCCTGCGGCAGGCTGCCTGAGGGAGGTCCGATGATGCATGTTCTGGTTCATGATAACGGATTCCATCCGGACGATCTTGGTCCGGTGGAGTTCTTCACCCTCGACAGGCTGGCCAGGGGCGTCGAGTCTCCTGTACCACTGATGCTCGAGAGTGATGTCGATCCGGCCGAATTGCCGGTGTATTTTCCATGGATTTCGGCGATCCGGATCCGGTTCCCGAGTTTTGACGACGGTCGCGGTTTCAGCCTGGCGGTCCGTCTGCGTCAACTCGGCTATCAGGGCCGTCTTGGTGCAACTGGCCATCTCATTTCCGATCAGTATCCACAGGCCCGCCGCAGCGGCTTCGATGAGGTTGTCATTGACGAGTTGATGGCAGTCCGGCAGCCGGAGCCCCACTGGCTGGCCAAATCCGCCTGGAAATCCGGGGACTATCAGCGACACCTGCTTCGGAGCGGCTGACGGGTTGCCGGTTGCTCATTCGGTCCGGTGCAGATCGGCGCCAGCCCGGTTGATGAGGTTGCACAGTTGGTCGAGTTGACCCAGATCCTTGAATTTCACGACAATCCTGCCGCTGTCGCCGCTGCGGGAAAGGTCGAGGGTGACCTTGGTGCCAAGCGCAGCAGACAGGCCGGATTCCAAGACCCTGGTATCGGCGTCCTTGGTTCGCCTGGCAACCGGCTCCGCGGCCCGTTCGCCCGCCTTCCTGACCAGGCCCTCGGTCTGGCGAACCGAGAGGTGAAGGTTGACCACCTGCCTGGCCAGGCCAGCCGGGTCCTCCGAACCCACCAACGCCCTGGCATGTCCCGATGACAGCTGACCGGTGCGCACCATCTCCTGCACCTCCTCCGGCAAGGTCAACAACCGCAGGAGATTGGCAATGGCGCTGCGCGACTTTCCCAGCGAATCCGAGAGTTGTTCCTGGGTGTGTCCGAATTGATCCATCAGGAGGCGATAGGCGCGGGCTTCCTCCATCGGGTTGAGGTCCTGCCTCTGGATGTTCTCGATCAGTGCGATTTCCAGGCTTTCGCTGTCGGACAAATCCCGCACCACGATCGGAACCTCATGCAGCTGTACCAACTGCGCGGCTCGCCAGCGCCGCTCGCCGGCGACAATGACATAGTGGCCCCCATGCTCCTGGTCCGGCCGGACCAGGATTGGCTGGATGATTCCCGACGACTTTATGGATGCTGCCAGCTCGGCCAGTTCGTCCGGGTCGAAGTCGCGGCGCGGTTGTTGCGGGTTTGACCTGAGCATTTCAATCGGAGCCAGGTGACCGTACTGGTTCCCGGCCGGTGAAGGGTTTGCGGTTTCGGACTCCCTGTCGCCAAGCAGCGAGGACAGCCCCCTGCCCAGGTGTTTTCGTTCATTCCCGTTGCTCATCACCATGTCCTTGTCAGATTCTCCTGCCTTCCCGCTCCAGCAATTCCCTGGCTGCCTCCCTGTAGGCCATGCTGCCGGGAGAGCTGCGTGCATAGGAAATCGCCGGGAGCCCGTGGGAAGGTGCCTCGCTCAGTCGCACGCTGCGCGGGATCGTTGTCTTCATGAGCAATTCGCCCAAATGCTCCCTGGCATCCCTTTCGACCTGCCGGCAAAGATTGTTGCGTCGGTCAACCATTGTCAGCAGGACACCGTCGATGAAGAGGTTCGGGTGAACGCTGTTCCTGATCTCCTTCACCGACATGGCCAGCTGCGACAGCCCCTCGAGCGCAAAGAATTCTGCCTGCAGGGGAACCAGGATAGATTCGGATGCCACGATGGCGTTGACCGTCAGCAAGTTGAGCGAGGGCGGACAATCAACCAGCACGTAATCGAAGCCTGCTTCTGCCAGGTTGCTCCTGGCAAGTGCATCCTTCATGAAAAATGCCCGACGGGAATGGCCAGCCATCTCGATATCTGCGGAATTGAGTTCGGTCGATGATGCAAGCAGCAGCAGATCGGGGATGGCGGTGGGCATTGCGCATTCGCCGGCAATGGCCGTTCCCTCCAGCAGATCCTTGGTGGTTCGTGTACGACTGCCGGACGCGGCGCCGAGCCCGGTCGATGCATTTCCCTGTGGGTCCGTATCAACAATCAGCACTCGGAGGCCAAGCGCCGCCAGCGCGGCACCCAGATTGATCGTGGTCGTGGTCTTGCCAACGCCACCTTTCTGATTGGCAACCGAAATGATCCGGCAGATTGCTGTTTCAGGTTGCTGGTCAGCCATTGGCGATACTCCTGATCAACAGGATTCTTCCCTTGCCGTCCGTCCGGCTGGGAACGGGCTCGACCGTGAAGCTCCAACTCTTGCGGGCCGCGGCCAGTTCGTCCCTGTATCCCGACCCCTTCGGAAATACGCAGAGCCCGCCCTCGGCGAGATGCCGGCTGGCCAGGGATAGCAAACCGGGCAATGGCGCCACCGCCCTGGCGCTCACCACATCGGCATTCTGGGGATCAAGCTGCTCCGCTCGAATGTTCAATACCTGCGCCTCTGTTCCGGTCTGCCTGCACGCTTCCGACAGGAAATCGCATTTTCTCCGGTTGCTGTCCACCAGCACGACGTTGATTTCCGGGCGCCGCTCGGCGGCCATGATGGCAACAACCAGCCCCGGGAAGCCACCACCGCTGCCGATATCGAGCCATTTTCGGATTCCTGGCGGTGCAACTTCCAGGATCTGGGCCGAGTCGAGAATGTGCCGATCCCATAGCTGGTCAAGGCTTGCCGGGGAAACCAGACCCGCCACCGGGTTCCATTTCTTCAACAGTTCGGAAAATACGCGGAACTTCGAAATTGTTTCACGTGAAACATTTTCCTCGCCCGGGGTTTTCTCCTGCCCGACAAGCTCTACCATCACGCCGCTTGTTGCCGCTCTGCCAACCGGATTGTCGCCAGTATGAGGGCCAGTGCTGGTGGTGTCATTCCTTCCATGCGGCCTGCATGGCCCAGCGTCTCCGGCCTGGCTGCCTGCAATTTCTCCATCAACTCACCAGACAGCCCCGAAATCGTCCGGTAGTCGAGGTCGGCGGGTATTCGCTTTCCCTCGTCCCTGAGCAACTCCCGTATGCTGCGTTGTTGTTGAAGGATATACTTGCCGTATATCGCATCGCATTCGATCTGGCGGGCCGTGTTTTCCTCGATCGAGTCCAGCTCCGGCCAGATTTGCGCCAGTCGCTCCACGGTTACATCCGGGAAAGCCAGCAGGTCGATTCCATTCCTGCGGATGCCGTCAGCCGCCATGCGGATGCCGTGACGACCGGCCTCGGATGGTGTCATGCCAAGCCGGGTCAACTGCGCCCTCCCGGCCACCAGGCCCTGCTGCTTCTCCTCGAATAGTCTCTTCCTGTCTTCCGATACGATACCGAGCTCCATGGCCACCGGGGTGAGGCGCTGATCGGCATTGTCCGCCCGCAGCGACAGCCGGTACTCGGCGCGGGAGGTGAACATCCGGTAGGGCTCGCTGACACCGCGGCTGGTCAAGTCGTCAATCATGACCCCGATATAGGATTCTGCTCGGGAAAAGATCACCTCCTCCAGCCCCTGGGTCTGGCGGGCGGCGTTGATTCCGGCCACCATTCCCTGGGCGGCTGCCTCTTCATACCCGGTTGTCCCGTTGATCTGTCCGGCGAGGTAAAGTCCCGGGATCTCCGGCAACTCCAGTGTTGCTCGCAGTGATTTCGGATCGACATAATCATATTCGATTGCGTAGCCGGGTTGCAGGATTTCGGCATTCTCGAGGCCGGCAATCGTGTTCACGAATTCCGCCTGGGTTTCAGCCGGCAACGAGGTCGAAATGCCGTTGGGGTAGACCGTGTGGTCATCAAGCCCTTCCGGCTCAAGGAAGATCTGGTGGGAGGTCTTTTGCGGGAACCGGACGATCTTGTCCTCGATTGATGGACAATATCTCGGGCCCAGCCCATCGAAATGCCCGCCATAGACGGCCGAGCGATACAGGTTCGCCCCGATGGTCTGGTGGGTGTCCGGGTTGGTGTGGGTGATGCCGCAGGATAGCTGTGGCAGCGCCGGGGATTTCGACAGGAATGACAGCATGACCGGCGACGGGTCGCCAGGCTGGTCCTCGAGGTTTTTCCAGTCGATGCTTCGGCCGTCGAGCCGTGGCGGGGTTCCGGTCTTCAGCCGGCCAAGCGGCAATCCGAGGGATTCGAGTCGCTCGGCGAGCCTGACGGAGGGCCGGTCGCCAACCCGTCCGGCGGGCCTTGCTTCCTCCCCGAGCCGGATCATCCCGCGCAGGAAGGTGCCGGTGGTCAATATCACCGCGCTCGCCTGCAACTCGGAATCATCGGCCAGCACGATGCCGCCAATCCTTCCGTTCCTGATGACGAGGTCAGCCGCTTCGCCTTCGATCATCGTGATCAGCCGGTTCGACTCCAGCTCGGCCCGCGCCCGCAGGCGATAGACCTCACGGTCCATCTGTGCCCGCGGCCCCTGGACCGCCGGCCCCTTGCTGCGATTCAATAGCCGGAACTGGATCCCGGCCTGGTCGGCCAGCCGGCCCATCAGGCCATCGAGCGCGTCGATTTCCCGAACCAGGTGACCCTTGCCGACTCCGCCAATCGCCGGATTGCACGACATGACACCGGTTCCGTCGAGGCGAAGCGTGACCAGCGCCACTCGCCCACCGGCACGGGCGGCGGCGGCGGCGGCCTCGATTCCGGCATGTCCGCCGCCGATGACGATGATGTCAAAGCCCGATTGTTTCACGTGAAACATTCTACTTTCCTATGCACAGGCTGCCGAACAGGTCGTCCAGCACATCTTCAATGTCAATATCCCCGAGCATTGTTTCAAGATGACGCGTGGCCAGGCGAACCTCTTCAGCGGCAATCTCGATCCTGCCCCTGCCCTCGATTTCGTCGATTGCGTCCGCCAACGGGTCCAGCGCTGCCGTCATGGCCAGCCGGTGTCGCTCCCTGCTGGCGGTGCCGGCGAGGCCGGCCAGCGATTCCAGCCGTCCGGTCACCGCCGCCAGCATGTCGCCAACTCCCAGGCCGGTCTTGCCGGATACCGCGGCCGCGGTGCCTTCCGGGAGCAGGTCGCCCTTGGCTGCCAGGACCAGGTCGCCTTCGACCGGGAGCAGGCCATCGCTGCTGGTCTCTTTCGAATCAACGAGAAAAATTCGCAGATCTGCGGCCTGTGCCCGGTCGAAGGCTCGCTGCACCCCGATTTTTTCCACCGGGTCGGAAGCGGTCCTGATGCCGGCAGTGTCCAGTAGCGTGACCGGGAGCCCGGACAAATCCATCTGAACCTCGACGATGTCCCGGGTCGTGCCGGCATATTCCGAGGTAATCGCCGCCTCGCGCCCGACCAGGTGATTGAGCAGCGTCGATTTACCGACATTCGGAGCCCCGACGATGGCGACCTCGAAACCGTCCCGGACCCGTTCCCCCGCTTTCGAACCCGTGATCTCCCTGTTGATCGAGTCCCGCGTGCGAACCAGTAATTCGACCGCCTCCGGAGTGGTGTCGGCTGGCAGGTCTTCGTCGGCAAACTCCATCACCGCTTCCAGCAATGCCCGGCACCTGGTCAAATCCTGCCGCCATGATCCCGCCCTGTCCTCCAGCTCCCCATCAAGCAGGCGGCGGGCCAGACGGCGCTGCGCTTCGGTTTCGGCATTGACCAAATCGACCAGCCCCTCAACCCTGGTCAGGCTCATCTTGCCGTTCTTCAGTGCCCGGAGGGTGAATTCTCCCGGCTCGGCCTGCCGCAAGCCCGGCATCCGTGCCAGCTCCCGCAACACGGCATCGGCGGTCGCCACCCCTCCGTGCAGGTGCAACTCGACGACCTCTTCGCCGGTATAGCTTGCGCCCCGCGGGAACCGGATCACGATTGCCTGGTCGAGCCTTTCGCCTGTTGCCGCGACCAGGCCTCTCAGCCCGGCATGGCGTGGCTTCGCAACCTCACCGCCAAGTGCGCTGGCAGCGGCGCGGGCTTCCGCTCCGGAGATCCGGACCACCGATATCCCGGCCTTGCCTCTGACCGTGGAGAGCGCAAAAATCGTATCCATTGGCGGGGCCGATATCCCCTGGCGGTCTGCGCGCCATGTCTAGTTGTTCATGGATTGGAAGAAGTCGGCGTTCGACTTCGAAGCCTTCAGCTTCGGCAGCAGGAATTCCATGGCTTCCGTGGTGTTCATCGGATTGAGAACCCGCCGAAGCACGATCATCTTCTGGAGGTCGGGCTTGGAGACCAGCAATTCTTCCTTGCGGGTTCCCGATTTGAGAATATCCATCGACGGGAAGACCCGCTTGTCGGCAACCTTGCGGTCAAGAACGATTTCCGAGTTTCCCGTACCCTTGAATTCCTCGAAGATGACTTCGTCCATCCGGCTGCCGGTATCGATCAGCGCCGTGGCAATGATGGTCAGTGAGCCGCCATCCTCGATATTCCGGGCGGCGCCGAAGAACCGCTTGGGTCTTTGCAACGCGTTGGCATCAACCCCGCCGCTGAGAACCTTGCCGGAAGACGGCAGATACGCATTGAAGGCTCGGCCAAGGCGGGTGATTGAATCCAGCAGGATGACAACATCCTTCTTGCTCTCGACCAGCCTCTTCGCCTTCTCCATGACCATTTCCGACACCGCGACATGGCGTTCTGCCGGTTCGTCGAAGGTCGAGGCGATCACCTCACCCTTCACGCTCCGCTGCATGTCCGTCACCTCTTCCGGACGCTCGTCGATCAGCAACACGATCAGGTAGCATTCCGGGTGGTTGGCAGCAATCGAGCGGGCAATGTTCTGCAAGAGCACCGTCTTGCCGGTCCGCGGTGGTGCGACGATCAGGCCGCGCTGCCCCTTGCCCAGCGGCGCAACCAGGTCGATGACCCGCATCGACAAATCCTTGATGGTAGGGTCGTCAACCTCCATCTGCAGCCTCTGGTCCGGATAGAGCGGCGTCAAATTGTCAAAATGCACACGTTGGCGAGCCGTCTCCGGATCGGCAAAATTGATGTCGGAGACCTCGACCAGGCCGAAATACTTCTCGTGATCCTTCGGAGAGACGATTTGCCCGCCAACCGTGGCACCAGTGCGCAATCCGAATGTCCGGATCATCTCCGGGCTGACATAGATGTCGTCCGGGCCCGGAAGATAGTTTGCCTCCGGCGCACGAAGGAAGCCAAACCTGTCCTGGGCGACACTGAGAACCCCCTCGCCGTAAATCCGGCTTCCAAGCTCGGCGCGGGCCTTCAGGATCGCAAACATCATCTCGCCCTTGCGCATGCTCGACGCGTTCTCGATCTCCAACGCCTCCGCCATGTTCAGCAGCTGGGTCGGCGTCTGGGCCTTCAGATCCGAGAGGGAAATCCGGTTTTCTGTCATGGAATCACCTGCTCCTCGTGCAGACAAACCTGTCTGTTCAATTACGATATCATCGGAAAATGTCGTGCCGGATGGCAGACGGGCGCAGGTTTCAGCAAAATCCTGCTGATGTCAACACGAATCTCCTGCCGACCTTCAGAATGGCCGGACGATGACCATGACCACGATGACCACGACGAGGATGGACGGGATCTCGTTCATCAGCCGGAACCGGTTGGCGCTGACCAGGCATTCTCCTGCCGCGAGTTCCCGGCGCCGCCCGGCCAGCCAGAAATGAAACCAGCTCATGGCCAGGATGGCGGCTGCCTTCAGCCATGGCCAACCAACACCCCACTCCACCACTCCCGGGGTCATGGCCAGCAACAACCCGAATACCCAACTCCCCAGCATGGCCGGCGTTGCGATGATCTGCAAGAGGCGGGTCTCCATGGTGACAAACAGATCCTGGATGTCGCGATTGGCAGCGGTTTCCCGCTGGTGGTAATAGAACAGCCTGGGCAGATAGAGCAGCGCGGCCATCCAGGCGACGACAAAGATGACATGCACCGCTTTCAGCCACGGATAGAATACAGGGAGGATATCCGGCATCACGCTCTCGGAATACGACAATAAAAGAATCTTTATATGAATCTTGTTGTAGTTGGGACTGTGGAAATGTCGAGAATTGACCAGGCATTTGCCGGAAATACCGTGATGTTTGGCGGCTACCAGGATAATTTGCAACGCAAGCCATTGAAATACTGCGATTTAATCTGAATCACCCCCGGCAGTCACCGGCGTTGCCGGAGCGGGCAAGGGGAAGCAACACCGGTGAGAAAACCGGGTATTAATCTGTGGATTGTCGGCAGGAGCGATTATCACGGATGTCTTCGGCAGATTTCAACAGGGGTTTCAACAGGAATATGCAGGTGTCGGATACAACCATTCTCGCTTCGGGATCGCAGACCCGCCTCCTGATGCTGCAGCGGGCCGGCGTTCCGGTGCAGGCGGTTGTTGCCCGGATTGACGAGGAGGCAATCCGTAGGTCGCTGGAGGCCGAACAGGTGCAGCCGGCAGAGATGTCGATGGTCCTGGCAGAGATGAAGGCGCGCAAGGTGTCGCAAGCCCATCCTGAGCGGATGGTGATCGGGTGTGATCAGATCCTCGAATTCGAGGGGCGGGCACTTGGCAAGGCCCGATCGCTGACCGAAGCGAGGGAGCATCTGGCGGCATTCCGGGGGCGGACCCACGAACTGCATTCCGCGGTCGCGGTGTACAGGACCTCCAGGTCGGCCTGGAGGCACACTGCCACCGCCAGGCTGAGGGCCAGGAATTTTTCCGACGCATATCTCGAACAATATGTTGCCAGGCATGGGGAGCAGCTCCTCGACACGGTTGGCTGCTATCGAATCGAAGAAGAGGGCATCCGGCTGTTCAGCAGTGTGGACGGCGACTTTTTCGCGATTTGTGGCTTGCCGCTAATTCCCCTCCTGACATATTTGGGTGACGCAGGAGCTCTGGCAGGCTGATGGATACAAGGAAACTGTCTCTGGCTGGCGTGATCGGCAATCCGATTGCGCACTCCAAGTCACCGATCATTCACGGCTACTGGCTCCGGCATTACGGCATCAACGCCTATTACGTTCCGATAGAGGTGGCCGGCGAAGATCTGTTCGAGGTCATCCAGTCACTGCCGAAAATGAAGTTCCGCGGCGTGAACATCACCATCCCGTACAAGGAAGACGCGCTGCGGCACTATCACCATATCACCGACCAGGCAGTCCTGATCGGCGCCGTCAACACGCTGACATTCAGCCCCGACCACCAGATCTATGCTGACAATACCGACGGCCACGGATTCCTGCAGAATCTCAAGGAGCGGCTGCCGGACTGGAAGGGCAGCCACGGCCCGGTGCTGGTCCTCGGTGCGGGAGGAGCGGCCAAGGCGGCCATCTATGCGCTGATCCTGGACGGCGCGCCGACGGTCTATGTCTCCAACCGGTCTTCCGACCGGGCCGAAGCATTGCGCCGGGTCTTCGGAAACCGGGTGGTCGTGGTCAAGCAATCGGACATTCCCGACCTGCTCGGCGAGGTTGCCACCGTCGTCAACGCCACGTCGCTGGGCATGAAGGGCATGCCGAGGCTCAATTTTCCCCATGAAGAGCTTCGACCGGACACGGTCGTCACCGATCTGGTATATTCGCCGCTGGAAACGGAGTTGCTCAAACAGGCAGCCAGCAGGGGCTGCCGGACCGTGGATGGGCTGGGCATGCTGCTTCACCAGGCGGCCGTGTCATTTGACTCGTGGTACGGAATCCGGCCAGTGATAAACTCCACGGTGAGAAGCCTGGCCCTGGCCGGATGAACCCCAGACCGGCGGTTATCGGCCTGACCGGATCGATGGGCATGGGGAAGTCCACCACCGCGGCAATGTTCGCCGAGGAGGGGGTCCGGACCTGGAGTGCCGACGAGGTGGTCGGGCGTCTCTATGCACCGGCCGGCGAGGGGCAGGCAGTGATTGCCGGGCTGTGCCCGGAAGCCGCCGGCGGACCGAACCGGGGTGTCGACCGCCGCCTGCTCGGGCAGGCCCTGGCCAGTGATCGGGAATTGCTCGGCAGGGTGGAGAGGGCCGTGCATCCGCTGGTCAGGCGGGACCGGAATGCCTTCATCGACCGGGCCGGCCGGGAGGGTGAGCGGCTGGTGCTGGTCGAGGTGCCGCTGCTGTTCGAGACCGGCGGCGAGAAAGAGGTCGATGCAACGCTGGTGGTGAGCGCGCCGGGCGAGATCCAGCGGGAGCGGTTGCGGGCGAGGGGGACGATGAGCGAGGCGGAACTCGACGCGCTCCTGGTCCGGCAGATGCCGGACGAGGAAAAACGCCGGCGGGCCGATTATGTCATCAGCACCAAGTCAATGGAGACTGCCAGGGCCGGGGTTCGCCGGGTGCTGGCGGCGATCAGGAGAAGCAATTGGCAATTGAAGTAGTGCTCGACACGGAAACAACCGGGCTTGATCCGCTGACCGGCGACAGGATCGTCGAGATCGGGGCGGTGGAACTCGATAATCTCAACCGCACCGGGCGGGTGTTCCACCAGTATCTGAACCCGGAAATGCAGATGTCCGAAGAGGCCCGGAAGATTCACGGCCTGACCGACGCGTTCCTGATGGACAAGCCGCGCTTTTCCGAGATTGCCGGGGAATTCATCGAATTCATCGGCGATTCAAGGCTCGTCATTCACAACGCCGAATTCGACATGGGCTTCATCAACGAGGAGCTGAAGAGAATTGGCGAGAACCCGGTCGGGCTGGACCGGACGCTGGACACGCTGCAATACGCCCGCGAGGAGTTGACCGGACTCACCCGATTCAGCCTGGACGCGCTGTGCAATCATTTCCGGATCGACAAGTCGGAACGGGTCACCCATGGCGCGCTGCTCGATGCCGAGCTGCTGACGGAGGTCTATGTCAGGATCTCCGGGCGCAGCCAGAGCTTCCTCGACCTCGTGGATGACCCGCTCCCGGGAAGTGAATCACCAGATGGCGGCATGCGGGAAAGATACAGGCCGCGACCGAAGCCGCTGCTGCTGACCGAAGAGGAGAAGGAGGCCCATCTGGAGATGGTCAGATCGCTCGGCGAGAATGCTCTCTGGCATCATGGTGCCGGGAAGGCGCCGGCGGATGGCGGTTAGGTGTCCCGGCTTTCAGGCTCCGATCTTCGGGCAAGCTCGGCCTGGTAAAGTCCATTGAAATCAATGAGTTCAAGACTGAATGGCTCGAAGCCGCCATCATGTGTCACGTCATGGACGATCCTGCGCACGAACGGAAACAGCAGGCGCGGGCACTCGACCAGCAGAAATGGCCGGGACTGTTCCTGAGACAGGCCGTCGACGCTGAAAACCCCGGAATATTCAAGCTCGAGATAATAGATCGAGTCTTTCGATTCCTTCTCGGTTGCAGCAATCTGAAGCCGGAACAGCGATTCGAACTCGCCGCTTTCCAGCGGGGTTCCCTCGACATTCATGGTGACCTGGAATCCGAGGTCTCCGTGTTTCTGGCCGCCGCGCTGCCGGAGAAAATTCTCGAAGGACAGGTCGCGTATGCTTTGCGAGAGTATCCGGGCCCGCAGGACCGGCGGCCCGCTCTTGTCGGCACCGTTCTCCCGGCTGCCATCATTCATGCTGTATCCAGTGCGTAATCACCGGTCGGTGCCGGCCTCCATCAACATCTGCCATGTAATGTCTGAGCCGACATTCTCAACCCCGGAACAGCGCTTCGCCCAGCCGCCGTGACTGCTCGACCAGGATGTTCTTCTTCTCGAGCACATCATCGACCGACAGCCTGAGGGTCGGCCCGTGAAATGCCAGCGCCCCCACGAAACAATCATCCCCGTCCCGGACCGGAACCGCCGCCGCCACCATGCCCTCCATGAATTCCTCCCGGTCAACGGCAAACCCGCTCTCGACCACCCGCTCGATTTCATCGATGAAGCCGGCCCTGCTGACGATGGTGTTTGGCGTCAGACGCTCGAGATCCAGGCTCGAAATGACCGAATGACGCTTTTCCTCCGGCAGGCTGGCCAGGAAGGCCTTGCCGCTCGCCGTGCAATGAAAGGGCACGCAACTTCCGACCGGAAGCTGGATCCTGAGCGGCCAATCGGTTTCGATCCGGTCGACATAGGCCATCCCGTCAGTCTCGGGCACGGCAAAGTTGATGGTCTCGCCGATCGCCTTGGCGGTGGACATGAGTACCTGCCGGCGGGCGATTTCGGAGTGGGCACCAAAGAGCAGCTGCCTCGCCAGCACCCGCATGCGTTTTCCCGGCACCAGTCTTCGCCCTCCGCTGTCGACGAGATATCCCTCTTCGACCAGCCGGTTGCACAGGCGATGGCCGGTCTGCTTCGGCAGGCCGAGCTGCCGGTAGATTTGCGCCGGTGAGACCGGGTCACCGGTTTCGGCAACGATCTCCAGTATCCTGAGCAACCTGAACGAGGTTGGAATCTTGGAAGCTCGATCCATTCATGTCATCCCCGGACAAAAAAACCTTGTCCTGTTGTCGGCAAAGCGTAATATACATATTTCAAGACGTTTTGTCCCATTTTGTTTGCCGGTGTGCCGGAAATATCTGACCGGGGGAGCAAAAATGCATGATTTTCAGGCAACCGGGCTCGAGCATACTCGGTCTTAGCAATGTTGCGCACTGCCCCAATAGAGCGTCCGGGAGCCCTGCCTGGTGCGGAATCCTGCCGGGAACGGTGCCGGTCCGGAAGATGGCATGGCTGATGCAATCCCGTTCCTGTCAGCGGGTGGCGGTGCCGGCGAACTGCTTTGCCGGACGGGCCTGAGTGAATGTGTCTGGCTCTACGACAAGGCGTTGATGATCACGCAGATCGTCTTTGCCGACATCATTCTCTCCGGAGACAATGCCCTGGTCATCGGCATGGCTGCGGCGACCGTGACCGCCTCGCATCGCCGGGTGGCTATCGTGTTCGGCCTGGGAATGGCGGCGTTGCTGCGCATCGTCTTCGCCATCGCCGCGTCGTACCTGTTGAAGATTCCCGGAATCCTGCTGATCGGAGGATTGCTGCTGAGCTGGGTCTGCTGGCGATTCTACCAGGATCTGAAGGAATACAACAGGGCGGCAAAGGAGCCGGACAAGGCGATCACCGCCGCCGAGGAGAACCCGTCGCTGTCCCCGGGAAAACAGCTGCGAAAGGCGCTGATCACCATTACCGCTGCCGACGTATCGATGTCGCTCGACAACGTGATCGCAGTGGCAGCCATTGCCCGCGAAGACACGGTCATGCTGGTATTCGGCCTGTCGCTGGCCATCGTCCTGATGGCGTTCTGCGCCACGATCATCATGAAGGTACTCACCAGGTACCCGGCCCTGTCATGGGCCGGGTTGCTGTTCCTGGTATACCTGTCCCTGCGCCTGCTCTACGATGGCGCGCAGGAAGTCCTGCATCTCATGGGCCACCTGTCGTGAGTGCAGCCGAAATTCATTCAGCCTGGCCGGCAGTGATCTGCCAGTGTCTGACTGGAATGCGCCCCGTGTATTCTTGCCGGAGTCCTGCCTTCGCCGGCACCTTGGGGGACGCAAAGGAAGGCCAATCTTCAGGAGGGTACCAATGAACACAAACAAGAGAAAGGTATTTGCAGGAATGGCCGCAGCAGCGGCTTTCAGTCTTGCTGCGATGGGCGCGGTCTCGACCTCCGCCCAGACAATCATTCGCATCCAGTCGGCGACGCCGGATACGGCTGACGAAATGGTGATGCTCAAGGAATTCGCCAGTGATGTCGAAGTCCTGACCGGTGGCGAACTCCAGTTCGAGGTGCTTCCGGCCGGCGCCGTGGTCGGCGTCCCGGAAATCTTCGATGCGGTCGACCGCGGCCTTGTCGAGGCCGGTTTTGCCTGGACGCATTACTGGTCGGGCAAGCATCCGGCAGCGATGCTGTTCGGATCCCCGGTCGCCGGCGCCGGTGTCGGGCTTGACAACATCGCGTTCATTTCATGGTTCATGTATGGCGGTGGCAAGGAACTCTATGACCGCCTGTGGGAAGAAATGGATGCCAATGTGAAGGGTTTCATGTTGCAGCCCGTCGGTCCCGAGGCCCTTGGCTGGTTCAGTGAGCCGATCAACTCGATGGATGACTTCCGCAAGTACCGGTTCCGCACACCTCCGGGAATCCCTGGCCAGACCTACAAGGATATCGGTGTAGCCTCCGTTGCCATGGGTGGTGGAGACATTCTTCCGGCCCTGGAAGCGGGGACGATCGACGCCGCGGAATGGTGCTGCCCGAAGCCGGACAGCGTGTTCGGATTCCAGAAGGTTCTCAAGCACTATTACCTGCAGGGCCTGCACCAGGTGGTCGTCAATGCCGATCTCTACATCAATGGCGACGTGTATGACTCGCTGACCGATCATCAGAAGCGGGCGATCGAAGTGGCAGCGAATGCCTCGCTGATGAAGGCAGTTGCCTACCGCATTTCCGAAAACGGAAAGGCATTGAAGGACCTGACCGACAATCATGGCGTGATCCTGCATGACACTCCGGCCGACTACTTCCCGGCCTACATGAATGCAGCGCGGGCCACTCTCGAGAAGAACGCGGCCGAAAACCCGTTCTTCGCCGAAGTGTGGAACAGCCAGCGGGCCTTTGCCGAAATCGCCGTTCCGTTCTGGGCCGGTGCGCAGTCATCGAACGCGCAGCTTGGCAAGGCCTTTGCCGACTCGCTCAACTGAGCTGAAACATGGCAGGCGGCGGGTCGCGGACTCGCCGCCTGCCCGACGAATTTCCTGAGCCCCGGAAGCCGCGCATAGCTGCCGACGGGAAGCCAGCCCGAGGCAAGAATGATGACCCGCAGCACGGACCAGACCGGCCCGGAATTCGCCGATGAGCTGATCGCCGAAGCACGGTCATCGCAACCCGGCGAGACTCCCGACGACATGCCGGCATGGATGCGGAAGATCATCCATGTCATCGACAATCTGAACCTCTGGGCCGGCCGGGCTACCTGCCTGCTTCTGATCCCGGTCATCGCCGCCATGGTCTACGAGGTCGTGGCCCGGAAACTGTTCATCGCCCCGACAATCTGGGCGTTCGACGTCAGCCGCATGGCCGCCGGAGCGATGTTCATGGCCGGCGCCGGCTATGCCCTGATGCGCGGCGTGCATATCCGTGCCGATTTTCTCTACCGGTCCTGGTCCCGTCGTACCCAGGCCACCGTGGACGCGCTCCTCTACCTTGCCCTGTATTTTCCGGCGATGCTGTTCTTCTTCTGGATCTCGCTCGAATACACCGTTTCCGCCTGGGTGAAATGGGAGCGGGCCATGGACACGACGCTGATGGCACCGTTGGCGCCGGCCCGGACGGCCATGCCGTTGGGGGCATTCCTGCTCCTTTTGCAGGGCATCGCCGAACTCCTTCGCTGCTTCCATGATTCCGGCCTTGGCCGCCGTCGCGCATTCCTCCGGTTCATGCCGGTCTATCTGGTGCTGCTGGCGACGATCTTTGCCAGCGCGTTCTTCCCCTCCCTGGTTCCGTTCGGTGGCTGGTGGGAGACGGTAATCGCCACCTCCGGTGCCGATGCGTTGTCGACCGAGCTGATCGGAGTGCTGATGATCTCGGTCATGCTGTTTGCCATCTTTGTCGGATTCCCGATTTCCTTCACGCTGATTTTCCTCGGCTTCGTGTTCGGGGCCTGGGGGTTTGGCAGTGGCCTGGTGTTCTACCTGCAAACGCTCCAGTTCAACTCGGTCATGCTGCAGCAGACGCTGGCCGCGGTGCCGCTATTCGTGTTCATGGGCATCCTCATGGAACAGGCCGGTCTCATGGAACGGCTGTTCAAGGCCGTTCAGCTGATGCTGTCCCAGACCCGCGGCTCGCTCTACCTGGCGGTGCTGCTGGTCTCGACGGTGTTTGCCGCGGCAACCGGGATCGTCGGTGCCTCGGTGACCATTCTCGGCATCATGGCTGCCAAGACCATGAACCGGGCCGGCTACGATACCAGGCTTGCAGCCGGTGCAATCACTGCCGGCGGGACGCTGGGGATCCTGATTCCACCCTCGATCATGCTGGTGGTCATGGGGCCGGTGCTGGAGGTTCCGGTCACCGACCTGTTCGCGGCGGCGATCATCCCGGGCATCCTGCTGGCCGCGCTCTATGCTGGCTATACCATGGTAAGGTGCCGAATGAATCCGGATCTGGGACCGGTGCTTCAGGAGGATGATCGACCCGAGACCTCGCCGTTCTACTGGCTCGAGGCGGTGCTGGTCATGTCGTCGCTTGCCATCATGTTCCTGCTGTTGTTCCTGGCCCTGTCCGGGGCGCTGACCGGGTTGTTTCCCCTGGCGTGGCTGATCCTGCCGGCTGCCTGGATGGGCATCATGTTCGGGGCGGCGAAATGGGTCAGGGAAAACCGGCCGGCCGGCTTCTATTTTTCCGATCTGTGGTACGAATTCTTCATGGGGCTGGTGCCGCCTTCGGCGCTTGTGGCCTTTGCGCTCGGCTCGATCCTGTTCGGTTGGGCAACCCCCACGGAGGGGGCGGCCTGCGGGGCTTTCGGGGCCATAATCCTGGCAATCTGCTACCGGAAACTCACGATCGAGCGGATATGGGAAGCCCTGATCAAGACCCTGGAGATCTCGGTCCTCATCCTGTTCCTGGTGGCAGCGTCGAATTTCTTCGGCTCCGTGTTCTCCCGGCTCGGAACACCGACCATGCTGACCCATTTGCTGCTGGAATGGGATTTGTCGGCGACGCTGGTCCTGCTCATCATCATGGCACTGATATTCCTGCTGGGCTGGCCGCTGGAATGGGTTCCGATTGTCCTGATCATCGTGCCGATCCTGATACCGGCCCTGATCGAAATGGACATCAACCTGACCTGGTTCGGTATCCTGGTGGCGGTCAACCTGCAGACGGCATGGCTCAGTCCACCGGTGGCCCTGTCGGCCTATTTCCTGAAGGGGGTGGTGCCGGAGTGGGATCTGCTTGATATCTACAAGGGCATGCTGCAATTCATGGCCATCCAGTTCCTGGGCCTGGCGCTGGTATTCATCTTCCCGCAGCTGGCCTTGTGGCTGCCCAACCTCATCTATGGTCAATAGCATCGCCGTTCATGCCGCAATCAGAAGAATTCGATTACGTGATCGTTGGCGGCGGTTCGGCAGGATGCGTTCTTGCCAACCGCCTGAGCGCCAGCAGCACGACCAGCGTATTGCTGCTTGAAGCGGGCAACCGCGACGCCAATCCGTGGATCCACATTCCGGTCGGCTATTTCAAGACCATGCACAACCCGTCGGTTGACTGGTGTTTCGCCACGGAGCCGGATCCGGGCCTCAACGGACGCAGCATCGACTGGCCCCGCGGCAAGGTGCTCGGCGGCTCTTCCTCGATCAACGGCCTGCTTTACGTGCGGGGGCAGCCGGAAGACTATGATCGCTGGCGGCAGATGGGCAACAGCGGCTGGAGCTGGGATGACGTGATGCCGCTGTTCAGGGATGCCGAATCCTATGCCGGCGGCGGCGAATTCCGTGGAAAATCCGGTCCTCTCGGCGTGTCGGACATGCCGGTGCAGCGCAGGATTTCCGATGCCTGGCTGGAAGCGGCGATGGCAGCCGGATACTCGCACAATCCCGACTATAACGGTGCCACGCAGGAGGGCGTCGGCCATTTCCAGATCACCTCGAGAAACGGGCGCCGATGCAGTTCGGCCGTTGCCTATCTCAACCCGGCCCGGAAGCGGGAGAATCTGAAAATCGAGACCGCCGCGCTGGCGGAAAGCCTGCAACTGCAGGGACGGGAAGCCACCGGCGTCAATTTTCGTGACCGATCGGGAAAACGACGACTGGCACGGGCGCGCCGCGAGGTCATCCTGGCGGCTGGCGCCATTGGCTCACCGCACCTGCTCATGCATTCCGGCATCGGCGACCGGGACACGCTTGGCGCGGTCGGCATCGAGCCGGTTGTCGAATTGAAGGGGGTGGGCAGGAACCTGCAGGACCATCTCCAGGCCCGTGTTGTCTCCAAGTGCCACATTCGCACGCTCAATGACGATGTGAACAGCCTGGTATCCAGGGCCGGAATGGGATTGCAGTATTTCCTGTTCCGGACCGGGCCGATGACCATGGCGGCCAGCTTCGCCTTCGGTTTCATGAAGACCGGTGAGCATGTTGCCACCCCGGATATCCAGTTCCATGTACAGCCCTGGTCTGCCGACAGTGTCGGCAAGGGGGTGCATCCGTTTTCGGCGTTTACCGCCTCCGTCTGTCAGCTGCGGCCGGAAAGCAGGGGAAGAATTACGCTGAAATCTGCAGATCCGGCGGAATACCCGGCCATTCATCCGAACTACCTGGCCACCGAGACCGACCGGAAAACCATCGTCGAAGGCATCAGGATCGCCCGGCGGATCGCCGGCACCGAACCACTGGCGTCGATGATCTCCTCGGAATACGAGCCGGGGCCGGATGTCGATGATGACAGCGAAATCCTCGAATGGGTGCGAAATACCGCGGTGACCATCTTTCACCCGACCGGAACCTGCAAGATGGGCACCGGCAGCGATGCGGTTGTTGACGAGAGACTCCGGGTTCGGCATGTCGGCAGGCTCCGGGTCGCCGATTGTTCGATCATGCCGGAGATCGTTTCGGGGAACACGAACGCGGCGGCGATAATGATCGGGGAAAATGCCAGCAGGATGATCCTGCAGGACCGCAAGGATGACAGTTGAAATCCGGAATCCGGAATACAGGAGATCGTGAACGATGAAGATGACGACCGAGGAAGCTTTTGTCAAAGTGCTTCAGATGCACGGAATCAGGCATTCATTCGGCATTATCGGATCGGCGATGATGCCGGTCTCGGACCTGTTTCCGGCCGCAGGAATCACGTTCTGGGACTGTGCCCATGAATGCAATGCCGGCATGATCGCCGATGGTTTCACCAGGTCCACTGGCGAGATGTCGATGATGATCGCCCAGAACGGGCCGGGCATCACCAATTTCGTGACACCGGTCAAGACCGCCTACTGGAACCATTCGCCGATTCTGCTGGTCACGCCACAGGCGGCAAACCGGACCATTGGCCAGGGCGGGTTCCAGGAAATCGAACAGATGAACCTGTTCGCCGACATGGTGTGCTACCAGGAAGAGGTCCGCGATCCCTTGCGGGTGGCGGAGGTGTTGAACCGGGTGATCGAAAAGGCCTGGCGAGGCTGCGCCCCGGCGCAGATCAACATTCCGCGCGACATGTGGAACAAGGTCATCGACATCGAATTGCCGGTCACGGTGCAGCTGGAGCGCCCGCGGGGTGGACGGAAGGCAATCAGCGAGGCGGCCAGGCTGCTCTCCGAAGCCGGGTTTCCGGTGATCCTGAACGGCGCCGGGGTGGTGATTGGCGATGCCATCCATGCATCACGCCAGCTTGCCGAACGCCTGGAGGCCCCGGTCTGCTGTGGCTACCAGCACAATGATGCCTTCCCGGGCTCGCACCCGCTATCGGTCGGACCGCTGGGATATAACGGCTCGCGTGCGGCCATGGAGTTGATCAGCAAGGCCGATGTGGTTCTGGCCCTGGGAACGAGGCTCAATCCGTTCTCGACCCTGCCGGGCTACGGGATCGATTACTGGCCGGCCGATGCCAGGATCATCCAGGTCGACATCAATTCCGACCGGATCGGCCTGACCAAGAATGTCTCGGTTGCCATCCAGGGCGATGCCGGCGAGGTTGCCCGGCAGCTGCTTGCCGGATTGTCGGATACTGCCGGCGATGCCGGTCGCAAGGAGCGGCGAGAGCTGGTCGCCAGCACGAAATCGCGCTGGCTGCAATTCCTGGCGTCACTCGATCACGAGGAAGATGATCCCGGAACCACCTGGAATGAACGGGCCCGCAGCAAGCATCCGGACCGGATGAGCCCGCGCATGGCCTGGCGGGCAATCCAGTCGGCACTTCCCGCCGATGCCATCATATCATCCGATATCGGCAACAACTGCGCCATCGGCAACGCATACCCGACCTTCGAGGCAGGACGAAAATACCTTGCACCGGGGCTGTTCGGCCCATGCGGCTACGGGTTTCCGGCAATTCTCGGCGCCAAGATCGGTTGTCCGGATACGCCGGTCGTCGGTTTTGCCGGCGATGGCGCCTTCGGGATCTCGATGAACGAACTGACCTCGTGTGGCCGGCGCGAATGGCCGCGGGTCACCATGATCGTGTTCCGGAACTACCAGTGGGGCGCCGAAAAGCGCAATACAACCCTGTGGTTCGACGACAATTTTGTCGGAACCGAGCTCGACGAACAGGTCAACTACGCCGAAATCGCCCGCGGTTGCGGCCTGAAGGGGGTCAGGGTCTCGACCCAGGAACAGCTGACCGAGGCGTTGCGCCAGGCTGTCGATGAGCAGATGGACAACACGGCGACCACCCTCATCGAGGTCATCCTCAACCAGGAGCTCGGTGAGCCATTCCGCCGGGATGCGATGCGGGCGCCGGAAGAGGTTGCCGGAATTGCCCAAGGCGACATGGCAACCGGGCAGGTGGTCCCGGCATAGGCCGGCACGGTACCACTGGCGGCGATGAGCATCCTGGACCAGATCTTCAGCCAGGCACGGGTGCAGCCGAAGCACATCGTCCTGGCCGAAGGCACTGACCAACGGGTGATTTCCGCATCGGCGGCGGCGGCGCGGGCGGGAATTGCCCGGGTCACCCTGCTTGGTGATCCCGCACAAATCGAGTCCGAACTGCGTCGCCGGGAGGGCGGAAGCCAGGTGCGCATCATCAACCCGGCATCCAGCCCGGACCTGCAACGCTATGCCGATTGCCATGCCGAATTACGGGCGCACAAGGGGATCAGCGCCGGGCAGGCGCTCGAGGAGATGCAGGATTCTCTCGGCTACGCGGCGATGATGGTCAGGAATGGCGATGCCGACGGCACCATCGCCGGCGCAGTGGCGACAACGGCCGACACCATCCGTGCCGGCCTGCAGATCATCGGCAGGGCCCCGGGGGTCAGCATGGTGTCCTCGTTCTTCCTCATGGTGCCATCGGGTGAAGCATGCCCGATACCGGGCCCGGTGATCTTTGCCGATTGCGCGCTGGTGGTCGAGCCCGGCCCGGAAGAACTGGCCGACATCGCGCTCGCCTCGGCCGCCTCGGCAAGGCCGATGCTCGGAAGGGAGCCGGTCATCGCCATGCTTTCATTTTCCACCAGTGGAAGCTCCGGCCATCGGCGGGCGAGACTCGTCGATGACGCGGCGAAAATCGCCGCCAGACGCCAGCCGGGGCTGAAGATCGATGGCGGGCTGCAATTCGATGCCGCGATTGATCCGGATATCCGCCGGAGGAAGGTGCCGGATTGCCGCATCGACGAGCCGCCCAACGTCTTCGTGTTTCCCAATCTCGATGCGGCCAATATCGGCTACAAGATTGCCGAACGGATTGGCGGCATGACCGCCATCGGACCCGTCCTGCAGGGGATGGCCCGCCCTGCCAACGACCTGTCAAGAGGCTGCAGCGCCGAGGACATCCTGAACCTGATCGCCATCACCTCGGTCCAGGCCAGCAACAGTTGAAGAGCCACCGCCGCATCACCGCGTGATCCTGCCCGGAAACAGGCCTCCATCCCCGTTGCCAGGATGCAAACGGGGCCGGGCAGCCCGAGAACGAGATCAAGAACCGGCCCAACCGCAACTATGCCCGCCGGCCGGGCAAGCTCCTGCGCAAGCGGGCAAGCGCCTCCGAAATAGCAGACTGTCTGGCACAGGAAAATCACGCCATATTTGTTCTATAAATCCATAATATTCATTAGATTGTTGATTTAAGGCTTATACTGTGACATGGAGAGCATAAAGACGGAGAGCAAAATGCTATACAAGGTCGAAATCGAAAACTTCTACTCGATCTCCGAATCCCAAAAAATTGATCTGCGCGCCAGAAGGTCCGTCAAAGATATACTCGGCAGGCTATCGCCTATCCATCAGGGTTCAAGCCGGCGTTGTCCTGGCGTCGTGGCACTGTACGGAGCCAATGCAGCGGGCAAGTCAAATGTCCTGCGGGCAATTGGTTTTGGTGCATGGTTTGTCAGCAAGAGCTTTGGCCAACAGGCCAATCAGGCACTTCCATACCAGAAGTTCAACTCGGTGACGAAGATCGCCGATCCGACGAGGCTGTCATTCACATTTTCTGGACCAGCTGACTTTCTGGACACATCAGGCGACGAACAGCAATGTCCATACAGGTACGAGCTGGTATTGTCCCCGCGGCAAATACCGGAAGATTTCGTTATTCTGGAGAAGCTCAGTTACCAACCCAGGGGCGACGGAAAACCGACCACGATCATCGAGCGGCGCCCGGGCGGCTGGCTGAGATTTGCCAGGGGGCTGATGAACGCTGGCCACGAGAAGGCCCTGATGGCCGTGCTTCGTCAAAACACAAGTGTGATATGCACACTGGCACAGCTTAATCACCAGATCGCAATGAACTTCGTCGAAATGGCTTCCAGAATCACCGGCAACATCTGGTTCGACCGGGTCGAGGGTGATGATGGCCTCATAAATCGCTGGTACGAGTCCAACCCTACGGCACTCAATCAACTCAAAGCCATCGGAAAGCGAATTGACCTTGGGATTGAACATATCGAAGTCGTCCAGTCATCGGATGTTCCCCATCTGACCTTTCAACATACCGGACTTGACCATCCTGTCCCGTTTCAGGCGGAAAGCCACGGAACCCGGCAGTTTGTGAAGTTGTTTCCTATGGTGCAATACGCACTTGATTGCGGAGGCATCGCCATTGTTGATGACATTGATTCGGCAATTCATCCACTGCTTCTGCCTGAAGTCTGTCGCTGGTTCACAGATGGCGCGGGCAATCCGCGCGGTGCCCAACTCTGGATGACCTGTCATTCGCCGAGCCTGATGAACGAATTGACGAAGGAGGGCATACTCTTCTGCGAAAAGGACTCACGGGGCCGTACGTCAGTCTACGGCCTGACCGATGTCGAAGCAGTCCGCCGAAACGAAAATTTCTACGGAAATTACATGAGTGGCGAGTATGGCGCCGTGCCGAGTATTGGCTGATGACCCGCCGTTCCATGAGGCCCAGAGCGAAGCGGGTATTCGTAGGTTGCGAGGGTCAAAGTGAACAGGGTTACGCAAGGCTTCTGCAGGAATTCGTAAACGATGCCGGGGTCGCCATCAATATCAAAACGAGAGTCTGGACCGGTGCTGGCGATCCGCTGGTTCTGATCCAGCAAGCCCTGACGTTGATCAAGAAAGACGAACAACAGCCCATGCGGAAATACAAGGGACGATTCCTGATGTTCGATACGGACCGTCTTGGTCAGAGCCATGATCGCGACAGGGAATTGGAGAAACTTGCCAGGAAAAACGACCTTGTTCTGGTCAGGCAGAACCTATGCTTCGAGTCCGTATTGTTACGCCATTTCGCAGGCCATGAGAATGACGACCCGGCGACCAGTTCGGACGCACTGAAGAGATTGCAAAGGGTATGGCCAGACTACCGGAAAGGAATGGCTGCCATGGATTTGTCAAAGCGAATTGACCCGGGTGCCGTGCGGCGTGCAGCCAATCCCAGGTTGAATTCAGGCCTTCATCAATTGGTGGTGGCAATAGGCCTGCTGAACAATCAGGATTCCGGGTGCTGACCGAATTGCCATGCCAAATCTGGCGAACTTGACCAAAATCCGGGATCAATTGACGGCAATCCGGCCGGAGTTGCGTTTCAGGATTTGAGAGGTGACCAGACTGTCAAGCTTCCCGGGCCGACGTGGCACCCCAGCGCTGCCCGAAGCACTCCGCTCTCTGTATGATGCTGTGGAAACGACAGCCATACGAGCCGGGGAACTGGTGCTGCTTGGCATCAAATCGGGGCAGTATGTTCCCAGTTCAGTGACAGGTTGATCGGTGGCCGCCGGGCCGAAAACCCCGTAGATCAGCTGGATGATTCCGGACTCCTTCTTTGGTAACCGATGAAGACCTGTCCAGACATGAAGCCTTGGGGAGCGTCACAGCCCCTCAATCGTGAATTCGGGCGTGCCGTTCCAGACAAGCTTCCAACTCGCGCCAGGGCGGACATTCTGGATGATACCGGGATCGAAGGCCACGAAACATCGCCCACCCTTATGGCGCACCGAGGGATAAACCAATCCACGATGTCCCTGCCCCCGCAACTCGGCGGCCAGTCGCTGCCCCGCCAGATAGCCCATCTCCAGATCGGGATCGAGTGCAGGGTGCTTTTCTTCACGCAGGTCCGGAAAATCGCCGATGAAATCCGCCAGCAACTCGACATAACGCGCCTCGTCTTCGAAGCGGCAGATGAAGCCCAGTTCGCGCGCCCTGTGGAATCCGACCTCCTGCGCGCCGGTCAAAATCTCCCACGCACAATACCACGCGCCCCGATCGCCGTTGTTGAACCGATTCCCCGTGGTCCGGGTATATGTAAACGCCGCGTTGATATGACTCTGCCCATAGAGTTTCAGGTCATTTGACCATCGAGCAAAGGCCAGTTCGCGACGGTCGAGCACCGGACTGCCCTTGCGCTCTGCGATCAGCCGCGCGCTGGTCTCCCCCTCGACCTCCGCCAGGACCTCCGCCTCCTCGTCGCTGTCGACCAAGCACCGCAAGACCGGGGGCTTGTGGCGTGTTTTGGGAATCAGTCGGACCAGCGCTCGGTCATTGATCGACGTGATCCTCATACCCCGCCCCGCAACGCATCCATATACCCCCGCACATGCAGGATCTTGGGCAATCCACCCGCGATCATCGCGTCCACGGGCCGCGCGCCGTCGAATTCCGGACCCTGGTTGGGGAGTTTTACCCACTCACGAGAAATCGGCTCGTTGAAATAGAGTTCGAGCGACTTGTAGAGGCCGATGAGTGCGCTGAGACGCAACAACTGATCCCGTGTAAGACTGCCTGCGAAGCCTGGCTTCCTCGCCCGCTTCCAAGTCGACTCCGACATGTCCGCCAACGCCGCAGCCTCACGCAGGGTCAGCTTCCAGCTGTCCGCGATCCGCGCTAGGGCTTGGAGGGCGACACCCTGCCGATCCGGGACGGCGCGTTCCAATACAATGTTCTCCATGGCGTGCTCCCAATGACGTCAGCACCCAAGATAGGATCATATGGATAAGTATACAAGATCATATGAACTCAAAGGAACAGATCATGAGCGAGAAGCCCTTCCAGTTTTCCGTGAAGGGTTTGAAGGTTGATAGCAAAGGTCCCGGCTGGCCCGTCGCGGAGTGCCCTATGACCAAGCAACAGAAGATCGCCCTCAGCGCCTGCGCGCCATCACCGTCCACAGGCTCGTGCTCAGCCAACCGAACGTTTGTTGCATCAACGTGGGCGTGTCGATCGAGGAACTGTCCGATGCAAAAGAACTCGCGGGGCCGCACGGCAGTTCATGGTTTGGCTGATAACCCGCTGGCTCGGATGTCCTGTCGCGTCGATCTCCTTGCCGATGTCCTTGGGGTCATGACTCCATTTCCCGAACCGTATCGTTCCAGCAGCGGTGTCCGGGTCGAAGATTGAATTCACATCAGAACAGGGCGCTTGGCAAGAGCGCTCCCGAATACGGAATTCTCAGCGGATGCGCTGTCCGGTGCTGTCGTCGAAGACCAGTGCGGCAGAATCCTCGAATACGAGGTCGACGGCTGCGCCGGCCTGCGTATCCTCGTCGCCCTTTGATTCGACAACGATGCGCTCGCCGGTCGGACAGGTCAGGTAGTCATAGGTCACGCCGCCGAGCTTTTCCGACAGCTCCACGGCCAGTCCTGAATCGCCCGGGGCGATGCCAAGCGCCTGTGGTCGCAGGCCGACGACGATATCCGTGCCGGAGGCGGGCAGGTCGGCTTGCGGCGATACCCGCCTCTCTCCCAGCGCCGGCGTGTTGACGGCACCACCCTCGACCCGCCCGGCGATGAAATTCATGCCAGGAGAGCCGATGAAGCCGGCAACAAACTGGTTGTCCGGGTCGCGGTACAGATCCATTGGCGAGCCGACCTGTTCAATGATGCCGCTCCTCAGCACGACGATCTTGTCGGCCAGTGTCATCGCCTCGACCTGGTCATGGGTCACGTAGATCATCGTCGAGCCGAGTTCCTTGTGCAGCCGGGCGATCTCCACCCGCATTTCCACCCTGAGTTCGGCATCGAGATTGGACAGCGGCTCGTCGAACAGGAACACGCCGGGGCCACGGACTATGGCCCGTCCGATGGCGACCCGCTGGCGCTGCCCGCCAGACAACGCCTTGGGCTTGCGCTTCAGGTATTCGCCAAGGCGCAGGATCTCGGCGGCAGCACCGACCTTCTTGTCGATTTCCGGCTTGGCAACGCCACTCATCCGCAGGCCGAAACCCATATTCTCCTCGACGGTCATATGCGGATAGAGTGCATAGGTCTGGAAGACCATGGCAATGCCGCGGTCAGCCGGGTCCACGGCGGTGACGTCCCGACCGCCAATGTCGATCGTTCCCGTCGAGACTTCCTCCAGCCCGGCGATCATTCTCAGCAGCGTTGATTTGCCGCAACCCGACGGACCGACGAAAACACAGAATTCACCATCGTCGATTTCCAGGTCGACACCGTGAATGACCTGGGTTTCGCCAAATCTCTTGACGATCTTCTTCAGAATGACACCAGACATGAATTTGGTTCCCTAACTGATTGCCGGATAATGCCAGATTTCGGCCTCGTCCCCGATGTTTCCTGCGGTTTCCTGCAGGATTGGCCCATAATCGAGCAGGCTGTCCAGGGTCTGATCCCGGACCGAACTGGTAATCGACAGCGCACCGACCAGATGCCGGCCGGTTCGGATTGGACAGGCTATGCAGATGATCCCCGGCTCATGTTCCTCGCGGTCCAGCGCAATACCCGTTTCGCGAATCTCGTCGAGTTCCCTGTCAAGCCGGGCGGCGCTGGTCAGTGTCCTGTCAGTATAGGCGAAGTAGGATTGCTGCTCCAGAGCCTGCGACCGGCCGGGTTGATCAAGAAATGCCAGCATGGCCTTGCCAACGCCAGTGCAATAGGCTGGCCCGACCTTTCCGGGCTGGCTGAACATGTTGATGACATTGCCGGTGGTTCTCTTGTCGATATACAGGACCTGACCATTTTCCATACGTGCCAGGTGAACGGTTTCGCCAACGCGGTCAACAAGGGCATCGAGATGCCGGCTGGCCAGGTCGGTCAGGCTGGCCTGGCTCCAGGCGGCATGCGCCAGCCGGACCAGGCGCATTCCAAGGCTGTAGGTACGGGTTTCCGGATCATGAACCAGCATGTCCTGGTCACACAGGGTGCGCAGGAACCGGAACAGTGTTGCCTTTGGCAGCCGGCTGGATCCGAGCAACTCGGTAAAACGGACCGGCTTGCCGGCCCTGGCCACGAGATCCATGATATCGAGGGCTTTCCCGACAGTGCCTCGGTTGCTGACCATGTTTTCCATCAAGGCCCTCCGCCCCGGATGCTTGACATGGCTAACATAAGCATGCAAATAGATCAATAGTTGGAACAAATTTCCATATAATGAAACCATTGGAGAATTGAAATGAACCAATTCCTTGCTCGCGGTGCCGGAATCCTGGCGGCGGGGCTGTTCTCGTCGACCGCTCTTGCCGGTGAACTGGTGATCAACACCGACACCTCCGACCCGGCGCCGAAAGCGGCGTTTGAACAGCTGATTGCAGATTTTGAAGCCGAAAATCCGGACATCACCGTAACCTGGAATCTCTTTGATCATGAGGGCTACAAGACTTCGATCCGGAACTTCCTCACTGCCGATGCGCCCGACATTGCCAACTGGTATGCCGGCAACCGCATGCTTCCCTATGTCAATGCCGGGCTGTTCGAGCCTGTGGACGATGTCTGGGAAGAGAACAGGCTCAAAGAGTCGCTGAAATCGGCCGTGGCGTCCATGACCATAGACGGCAAGTTATGGGGCGTTCCCTACACCTACTACCAATGGGGCGTATATTACCGAAAGGACATCTTCGAGGATCTCGGCATTGCCGTTCCGACAAACTGGGACGAATTCAAGCAGGCCGGCGAGACGCTGATTGCCAACGGTGTTACCCCGATCACCATCGGAACCAAGTATCTGTGGACCGCCGGCGGAGTCTTCGACTACCTGAACCTGCGGACCAACGGCTATGATTTCCACATGGCGCTGACCAGGGGCGAGGTCGAATGGACCGACCCGCGGGTCCGGGCGACCATGGAGAACTGGAATGAACTGCTGGAAGGCGGCTTCTTCCTCGAAAACCATGCTGCCTATTCCTGGCAGGAGGCTCTGGCACCGATGGTACAGGGCAAGGCTGCCATGTATGTCATGGGCAACTTTGCAGTCGCGCCGCTGCGTGAAGCAGGCCTGACGGACGACCAGCTCGGCTTCTTCCAGTTCCCGGAAATCACCCCGGGAGTTCCGGTTGCCGAAGAAGCGCCAACCGACACCATCCACATCCCGGCCAATGCGTCGAACAAGGAAGATGCCAAGCGCTTCCTTGCATTCCTCGCCCGCGCCGACGTACAGACCAAGATCAACGCGACTCTTGGGCAGTTGCCGATCAATTCCGGTTCGGAAGTGTCGGATGACAAGTTCCTGCAGGCCGGATTCCAGATGCTTTCGGCGGCGGAAGGTGGAATTGCGCAGTTCTTCGACCGTGACGCGCCGGCCGAAATGGCCAAGGCCGGCATGGAGGGCTTCCAGGAATTCATGGTCAAGCCCGAGCGCCTGGACGCGATTCTCGAAAGACTCGAAAAAGCGAGGCAGCGAGTCTATAACTGAGACTGACCTCATCTGCATCCCGCCCCTTGGCGGGGTGCAGACTCCGCAATGGGGTATTTCGGCAAGAAGGCTGACATGGCAGGAACCGCAACCATACTGAACCAGAGAAAGCTGGCTCCCTGGCTGTTTCTTGCGCCGGGTATCCTGTTCTTCCTGTTCTACGTGGTGTTTCCGATATTCCAGTCGATCGGTATCTCGTTCTACGAATGGGACGGGTTGGGCGAGAAGGTCTATGTCGGTGTCGACAACTATGTCGAACTGGTGGATGACGAGTCGTTCTACACCTCGCTGAAGAATAACGTGATCTGGCTGGTGCTCTACATGCTGGCCATACCAGCCGGTCTCTTCATTGCACTGTTCCTCAACCAGACGGTCTGGGGAATCCGCATGTACAAATCCCTGTTCTTCTTCCCGTTCGTCATCAGCCAGGTCGTCGTCGGACTTGTCTTCAGCTGGTTCTACGATCCCAGCTACGGCTTGATGAACATTGCGCTCAAGGGGCTGGGTTTGGAGCCGATTGCGGTGCTCGCCGACGAGCGGTTCGTGACATACGGGATCATCGCCGCCGGACTGTGGCCACAGACGGCTTATTGCATGATCCTCTATCTGACCGGCCTGAATGCCGTGGACCCGGAGCAGATCGAGGCCGGCCGCCTGGACAATGCGAGAGGCTGGAAGATGCTGTGGTATGTCGTGCTGCCACAACTCAAGCCGGCAACCTTCATCGCTGTCGTCGTGACAGTCATCGGCGCGCTGCGCTCCTTCGACCTGATCTCGATCATGACGGATGGCGGGCCCTGGGGCTCGAGCCGGGTGCTGGCCTTCTACATGTATGAACAGGCGTTTTCCGAATACGGATTCCGCATGGGCTACGGCGCAGCAATCGCGGTGGTGCTGTTCCTGATCATGATGGTCTATATCAGCGGGTTCCTCTACAAGATGTACCGGGACGAGCGGGACTTCTGAGATGTTTCCGGCACCGATAGAACGACAACCATTTGCTGTTCAGACCCTGTACCGGACCGCGTTGCCGATCGCACTGCTCCTGTGGCTGTTGCCGTTGATCGCGGTTGCACTGACATCGATTCGGTCGGCAGGCGACATCACTGCCGGAAATTACTGGGGCTGGCCAACCGCGTTCAACATGGCCGAAAACTACACGGCGATTTTCGAAAACACGCCGATTGGCAAATACATCCTGAACAGTTTCCGGGTCACGATACCGACGGTGATCGGTGCGGTTGCCCTTTCCTGCATGACCGGCTTTGCGTTGGCGGTGTACGGTTTCCGCGGCAATCTGCTGGTGTTCTTCATGTTTGTCGCCGGCAACTTCGTGCCCTTCCAGATCCTGATGGTTCCGGTTCGCGACCTGACCCTGAATTTGGGGCTCTACAACACGATTACCGGTCTTGCGCTGTTTCACATTGCCTTCCAGACCGGTTTCTGCACGCTGTTCATGCGGAATTTCATCAAGGCGTTGCCAAGGGAGCTGATCGAGGCGGCCAGGGTTGAAGGGGTCAGCGAGATCAGGATTTTCTGGTACGTGGTTCTGCCGCTGATGAAGCCGGCCATTGCCGCGCTCAGCGTGCTGATCTTCACCTTCATCTGGAATGACTATTTCTGGGCCACGGTTCTGACGCAGGGTGCCGATTCCCAACCCATCACCGCCGGCCTCTATTCGCTCAACGGGCAGTGGGTTGCCGCTTGGCACCTCGTGTCGGCCGGCTCCATCGTCGCCGCGCTGCCGCCGGTTGCGATGTTCTTCCTGATGCAGAAGCATTTCATCGCAGGCCTGACCCTGGGTGCCGTCAAGTAGACCCGAAATACCCGCCCATCACCCAAACCACTGCTGCACGTCGAGTCGGACAGAAATCTCGCACGTTTTTGCGTCGCACCTCGGCTAATTCTTGCACCGCAGTGTCAGTCCGGGATCAAGCCCTTGTACCGGGGCCCAAGACGGATGGCGATGGTCGCAATGATGCTGTCGCGGCCGCTTTGCACGCCGTCGAGGAAGCCGAGTTCGTCGAGCAGATCGTAAATCCGTGCTGGTGACGTCGCCCTTGTACCGCAAGAATGCGACAGTGCCGGGACCCAAGACCATCCAGGTTCCGTTCTTCACACGTTGCGACATGGCCAGCATTCCCTCGGTGAACATGGCGTGTCAACGATCAGGCTACCGCGAATTTGCGGACCTCAACCGGCGCGCGGCCCTGCCGTACCTTCCAGAGGTCATATTGCATCTGCTGGGTCAGCCAGCTCTCCGGGCTGCCGCCAAAGGCTTCGGACAGCCGGAACGCCATTTCGGGAGAGATGCCTAGCCGGCCGTTGAGCAGGAGCGAGAGTGTGTTGCGAGAGACCGCAAGCCCATTCGCGGCCTCGGTCACCGTAAGACCGAGGGGGTCTAGGCATTGGCGCCGGATGAAGGCGCCTGGATGTGGCGGATCGTACATCAACATGGGTGTTACCTCCCTAATGGTAGTCCAGATAGTCGACATTGGCGGCATGGCCATCTTCAAACTGGAAGATCACCCGCCAGTTGGCTCGTACCGTCACCGCCCAGAAACCGGCATAATCCCTCTTGAGCCGATGCAACCGGAACCCCGGCAGATCCATGTCTTCCGGGGTCGCGGACGCATTGAGACGCACCAAAATGTCGCTCACTTTCTCGCGGTGCTCCGGTTGGATGCGCCGTACATCGCCGCGCTTCATGAAGCGCTGCAGCGCCCGGCTCCTGAAGCTCTGTATCATTCCAGACTGTAATATGACCTATGGCAGACGTCAAATCGGACTGGAGCTTAATCATCCATGCTGACTGACGACTGATCATCCATGAGGGCGCATCTCGACCAGGAGGTGTCCCGCCGTCCGAGAAGCACCCAACAGGTATCATCGAAAGGTGCACCTGTGGCGAGTGGATGAATGCGGAAACCAGGCAGGTCTGCGCGAGACGGATGATTTGGCATTGCGTCGACGTCATGTCACGAAAGAGGCAGGCAGATAGCGCGAATTCGGGCATGGCGAGGAGGTACGGAGGTGCCCAGGAATTGCTTCCGCCGGAGCGTGACCCCGCGCTCGAGCGAAAACGCGATGTCCGGGCCCGACAGGGCTGAAGGGTTGCCAGGCGAATGCTACCGGTCCACTACCCCGGTCTTCGCTTCCTCGAAGTGCCTGAATGCCATATCGAACTTGTCGCGGCACCCCGTGTTGCAGAACCCGACTACCCGGCCGTCATACTCGGTGAGCGAGTCGGATTGCACCGGCTTGTCGGACCAGGGGCAGGTCTCTCTGATGCAATCGGCGATGTCGAGGTCAGTCATCCGGTCCCTGTTAGTGCCGGTCAGCCACACGACCCAATCATGTCAAGTGTTGGTTCCTATTATCTTCCCAACCCCGTCTTTCAGTCTCGTTATGCAGGACAACCATTCGTCTTCATGGTCCAGGAGATCATCAATTCCTGGAGCCCTGCCGTGCAGTTTGATCCCAGAGGTGTAATCGACGAGTTTAGCGGTTCCACCGATTAATCTGGCAACCTCTTCAAGGTATTTGCCAACAACGTCTCTCAATTCACGGACTATTATTTTCTTGGTCAGAGTGTCCTGCGTCCAAAGCCGGCCTTTCCTGTCAACTTGAAACAGGGCTATCTTGACATCATCGGCCACCCGGAATTTGGGAACCAGGGTTCTCTTGACCTCAATGTCGACACCCAGGGCATCCAGTTTCTGGAGAAAGGCCTGCAGCCGGTTTGCCAGGTCTTGTTCGCAGTTCTTACTCAGGCATTCGAAAAATTCTTCTGCAGCCCCAGCCGGCTTCGCAGGTTCCGATACTGACGCCGTGCCTCCCTCGATGCGCACGATGGCGCGTTCGACAATGACGGTCCTCGCAACCGTCCGCGGCTGGAGCAGATCGCCGCCGCCGCCCGGAAGCCGGAAGCCTGCGACCTCCACGAGAGCCAGACTGAAATGCAGTCCCGGATGTGCATCGACATGGTTGACCAGGGCTTCCGCTTCCTCCCGGATGCCATCGCCGACAATGAGAAAGAGGCCGCGCCCCAGGCGGAGGTTTCGTGAAACGGCATCGATGAAGCACGACTCGTCCGGAGACTCGGGCATGTGCTCGACCAGATGGAACAGCCTTTCCGCCTTCCCGGTTTTGCCGCCCGTGCGTGCCTTCATCACCGCGGCCTCCAGTTCTTCGAAGGTCCACCCCGATATCGCTACGATATAGTCGAACACCTGGGCCACGACCCTTCGCCGAGCCTCGGGGTTTCGCCAGAGTTTGCACTCGGCAAAAATCAGGTTGCCGCGCGGGGTCACGTAGAAGTTGTCGACATACCCGCCGGGAGTCTGCAATTCCATGCAGACGGGCACGATGGGTTTATACGCCGGCTCCAGTTCGTCGATGGGCAGGATTTCGGGATTCAGATGGATGGTTTCTTGCAACCATTGCTCGTTCTTGCCATCAAACCCAATGTTCTCGAGGCGTTTCGCGGTTCCCGCTTCAGAAGACGCTGGCACGATCACTGGCGTGCCATGCTGACTATTCCTTCGCATGCGAGTCCCTCACTGAATAAATCCGGACGCACGATTTTGGCGGCCGCATCCACCGGCACTGGCAGATCTTGATGGCGCGTCTGATCAAATGGCAGCTTGAATCTGCCCCACCTCGTCCGGGAATTCAATTTTGCCTGCTTGCGTCATACAGGCCACCGAAAAAGTGTCGGCGACCGCGCAGATTTCAGGATGCCCGCCTGTGCGGGGATGCACCCTCATGCCGGGTCAGGCATTATGGACGGATGCCGTGGTCGTACGGATCGTCGGGGTCGTACGGATTTCCCTTCCGGGCTTTGGTGCTTTCAGACCCGTTTGCCGTGACAGTGCTTGTATTTCTTGCCGGAGCCGCAGGGGCAGGGGCTGTTGCGCCCCGGCGGGCCGGCTTGCCGGGCGCCTCTTCCTGCCGGCTGTTCCGGCCTCTTTTCCGGAGCCGTTCTGCCGGCTGCCTCCTGCCTTGCCTTGTACTGGCGCAGCATGGCTGCCTGCTCCTCCTCGGTCAGCGGCCGCAGCATGCTGATATGCGAAGACACGTCGGAGCGCAGGGTATTGAGCAGGGTCTCGAACAGGCCGAACGCCTCGTTCTTGAATTCATTCAGCGGATCACGCTGCGCATAGCCGCGAAAGCCGATGACCGAACGGAGGTGCTCGAGGGTAATCAGGTGTTCCCGCCACTTCCGGTCCAGCGTGTGCAGGAGAACCTGTTTCTCGAGGGTTCGCATCGCGGTATCGCCGAAATCGACCGATTTCCTGGCCAGTATCCGGTCCGAATCCTCGTACAGACGCTCTCGAACAACCTCTTCGTCGACATCCTCTTCCTCGGCCCATTTGCCGACAGGCAATTCGATTCCGAGCTTGCCTTTCGCCTCTGACTCCAGGGATTCCATTTCCCATTGCTCGGGATAGGTCTTGGGCGGCATGCATTGGTCGATCAGATCGTCAATCACCTGGTAGCGCATGTCGCGGACGATTTCCGACACATCGCCAGCTTCCATGATCTCGCGGCGCTGGCCAAAAATGGCCTTGCGCTGGTCGTTCATCACGTCGTCATATTTGAGCAGCTGCTTCCGGATGTCGAAGTTTCTTCCCTCGACCTTGGCCTGTGCCTTCTCGAGTGACTTGTTCACCCAGGGGTGCTCAATGGCCTCGCCCTCCTCCATGCCGATGGTGTTCAGCACCTTGTCGAGGCGGTCCGACCCGAAGATGCGCATGAGGTCATCTTCAAGCGACAGGAAGAAGCTGGACTTTCCCGGATCACCCTGGCGTCCGGACCGTCCTCGCAGCTGGTTGTCGATCCGCCGCGATTCATGCCGCTCCGTCGCCAACACGTAAAGGCCGCCAACATCCAGGACCCGTCTTCGGGCATCGGCGATTTCCGCCTCGATTTCCGCCCGAAGGGTCGCTGCATCGACATCCGGGTCGGCTTCGACGGCCTCGATGACCCGCATCTCGACATTGCCTCCGAGCTGGATGTCGGTTCCGCGTCCGGCCATGTTGGTGGCGATCGTCACCGCTCCGGGACATCCGGCCTCGGCGATGATCTTTGCCTCCCGTTCATGATGGCGGGCGTTGAGAACGTTGTGTTCGATCCCGGCCTTTTCCAGGAGACCCGACAGGTTTTCCGACTTGTCGATCGAGGTGGTTCCGACCAGGACCGGTTGCCCCGCCTTGTTCGCGTCCCTGATGGCTTCCATGATGGCGTCGGACTTTTCACGGGTCGTCCTGAACACCTTGTCGTGCTCGTCGACCCGCGCCACCGGCTGGTTGGTCGGTATCTCGATCACGCCGAGATTGTAGATTTCCTGGAACTCGTCCGCCTCGGTGGCGGCGGTACCGGTCATGCCGGCCAGCTTGTCGTAGAGCCGGAAATAGTTCTGGAAGGTGATGGATGCCAGGGTGACATTCTCCGGCTGTATCTTGACACCTTCCTTGGCTTCGATCGCCTGGTGAAGGCCGTCGCTCAACCGCCGCCCGGCCATCATCCGGCCGGTGAATTCGTCGATCAGGACAATGCTGTCATCGCGGACGATATAGTCCTTGTCCTTGTGGAAATTCTTGTGGGCGCGCAGTGCCTGGGTAATGTGGTGAACGATGGTGGTCGATTCCGGATCATAGAGTGACTGCCCTTCCGGCAGAATGCCTTCGCCGCGCAGCCGCTCCTCGATGAATTCGTTGCCCTCGTCGGTGAAGGTCACGTTCCGGGTCTTCTCGTCGAGGGAATAGTGATTCTCGCTGACATGCGGAATGAACCTGTCAATCGTCGTGTAGAGCTCGGAGCGGTCCTGTGCCGGGCCGGAAATGATCAGCGGAGTCCGGGCCTCGTCGATCAGGATCGAGTCAACCTCGTCGACTATGGCAAAATTGTGACCCCTCTGCATCATGTGTGACAACTCGTTTGCCATGTTGTCGCGCAGGTAGTCGAAGCCGAGTTCGTTATTGGTCGCATAGGTCACATCGGCCTGGTAGGCGGCGCGTTTTCCATCCTGGGGCTGGTCGGGAATGACCACTGCCACCGACAGGCCGAGGGCGTTGTAGACGGTCCCCATCCACTCCGCATCGCGACGGGCAAGGTAGTCGTTGACGGTCACGATATGGACCCCGTCGCCACGCAATCCGTTGAGATAGGCCGGCAAGGTCGCCACCAGCGTCTTGCCCTCACCGGTTTTCATTTCGGCGATGTTGCCTCGATGCAGGAAAATGCCGCCAAGCATCTGCACGTCGAATATTCGCTGGCCGAGGGCGCGTTTCGCCGCCTCACGCACATTGGCATATGCCTCGGGCAGCAGATCATCGAGTGTCTCGCCATTGCGGGCACGAACCTGCAACTGTTCGGTCTTCTCCAGGATTTGTCTGTCCGACAGCGCCTCGTATTCCGGCTCCATGTCCTGCAACCGGGCAATGATCGGCCTGGCCGATTTCAGAAGACGGTCATTCGGTGATCCGAAGACCTTCCTGGCAATTTGCCCAACGCCCAGCATGCTCGTGTCAATTCTCCGGAATTTCTGGCCAGCAGCCAACAGTCTCGAGTCCTGGCTGTGCACCTGTTCGGGATTGCGTCAGACCGGCCTGACATTACCGGATACCGTTGCCGAGACCATCTGCTGGCAAACGGCGATGTAAGCATCACAACCCCCGGTGTCAACGCTGCGTGCAAGTGAGCAGGGCTGGCCGGATGCTGTTGTCCAAGGCTCCTTCATCCCGCCAGGCCAAATGCCAACCCGTTCGCATGCACGGGAAGCACTTCTTGCCTGCCCCGGCATTCAGTGTGGAACAGCCTGCTCGAACGGCGTAATAGACCGGGCATTCAACGGAACCGAATTCGGATACCAGCTCCCGGTACTGGCAAATGTCGAAACTCAGGAAGAAGATCAAAGGGCTGCGAAAACGCATCCGCAGGCTGAAGTCGGAGCTGGCGGCGCTGAAGTCGCCCGCAGGCCGGGTGTCGCCCTTCGCGCCCACCGGCGGGTTCCCGCAACTTCCGGTGGTGAAGGGGATCGGAATTGCCGCCGCCTCGGCCGGGGTCAAGCACCGCGATCGGCCCGATGTCATGCTGGTCAGGGCTGTTCCGGGAAGCGCCATCGCCGGCGTCTTTACCAGATCCTCGACCAGGTCGGCGGCGGTACATGATTGCGAGGCCAAACTGGCGGCGCTTTCGGGCCGCCTGGCCGATCACGGCCTGGCAATTCTGGTCAATTCGGGGAATGCGAACGCGTTCACCGGCAGCCGGGGTAGCATGGCGGTGGACGCGTTGACCCGGAAAGTCGGCCAGGTCCTGGGAATGCCGCCTGACGTGGTATTTTCCGCCTCGACCGGCGTCATTGGCGAGCCGTTGCCTGCCGACCGTGTCAGTGACGTGATCGAAGGGTTGGCTGCTACGCTGAGGCCTGATGCAATCGAAAGTGGCGCCCGGGCGATCATGACCACCGATACCTATCCCAAGGGGGCCGGCGCGGAGCTGGCGATTGACGGGGCGCCGGTGGCGATTGCAGGGATTGCAAAGGGATCCGGCATGATTGCCCCGGATATGGCGACCATGCTGAGCTTCATCTTTACCGATGCTGTGGTCAGCCCGGAAATCCTGCAGGAAATGGTTGCCGGATCCTGCAAATGCAGCTTCAACTCGGTCACGGTCGATGGCGACACCTCGACATCGGATACATTGCTGGTCGTGGCGACTGGCGTCTCCGGTGCAGCGCCAATCAGGAAGCAAGACTCGCCGGCTGCAAAGGCGTTTGTCGGGGCCCTGGAGGCAGTCATGACCGATCTGGCCCAGCAGGTGGTGAAAGACGGCGAGGGCGCGACCAAGTTCGTCGAGATTCGTGTCGAGGGAGCAGTATCGGATGGAGATGCCGTAAAGGTCGCCAGGTCGATCGCCAACTCGCCATTGGTGAAAACGGCAATCGCCGGCGAGGATCCCAACTGGGGAAGGGTGGTCATGGCGGTCGGCAAGTCGGGTGCCCATGCAGACCGGGACCGGTTGTCGATCCGGTTCGGCGACCTGCTGGTTGCCGAGCGGGGCATGGTTGCCGAGTCCCATTCGGAGGAAGCGGCGGCGTCCTACATGAAAAATCCGGAGCTGGTAATCGCGGTCGATCTCGGCCTTGGCCGGGGAAGAGCCAGGCAGTGGAGCTGTGACCTGTCCAGCCACTACGTGTCGATCAACGCCGATTACCGGTCGTGAACCTCGTCCTGGTTGCCGCCGCTGCCCTGGTCGACCGGGATGACCGGGTCCTGTTGGCAAGGCGGCCGGAACAGGGGTTCCTCGGCGGGCTTTGGGAATTCCCCGGCGGGAAGATCGAGGAGGGCGAGACGCCGGAAGCGGCATTGATCCGCGAGCTCCTGGAAGAACTCGGGATCGACATCTCGCAAGACTGCCTGGCGCCGCTGACATTCGCCAGCCATGATTACGGGAGCTTCCACCTGCTGATGACGCTGTTCATTTGCCGAAAATGGAACGGGCTGCCCCGCCCGCGGCATCATCGCGAGCTGGCCTGGGCCAGGGCCGGGGAGCTTGGGCGCTATGCGATGCCGCCGGCTGACCGGCCGATTGTGCCGATACTTCGACAGTGGCTGATCGAATAGAGACCGCACCCGATTGACCGGAGCGGCACCGGGCCTGCCGACGGGACATCCGGATCAAGTCGCCGCTCGCGCGAGGGGCCGGACCGGCTGCTACCGGGCGAAGCGATCGAGTATCCGCACCCAGGACCGCGTTCCATGCACATAGCTCGACAGGTCGTATTTCTCGTTCGGCGCGTGAACCCGGTTGTCGAAGCGTGCAAAGCCTACCAGCAAGGGGTCGAGTCCGAGCCGGTTGCGAAACTCGGCCAGGATCGGAATCGAGCCGCCGGTACCGGCAATCGCCGCCTTGCCCCACTCGTCCCGAAGCGCATCCAGCGCCTTGTGCAGCATCGGACTGTCCACCGGCATGGCGACCGGTGAGGCGCGGCCAAGGGCAGTGAACTCCACGCTGCAATCAGGCGGCAGCTGGCTGCGGATGTGCCTCCGCAGGGCAGCGCGGACAACTTCCGGGTCCTGGTCGGGAACCAGGCGACAGCTGACCTTGGCATGGGCCGTGCCGGGGATCACCGACTTGAACCCTTCGCCGCCATAGCCGCCCCAGAAGCCGTGTACCTCGAAACACGGCCGGGACCAGCACTGCTCCAGCACCGAGCGATCCATCTCGCCCGCAGGCACCGACAGGCCGACCCCACCCAGGAACCCTTCATCATCGAAGGGCAGCGCGGTCCAGCTGGCGCGGACCCCCTCGGGCAACTCTCGCACGTCGTCGTAGAAACCGGCTACAGCCACCGAGCCATCTGGCGCCCGGCAGCTTGCCAGTACATCCGCCATGACCTGCAGCGCATTGCGCGCGGCTCCGCCGAATATGCCGGCATGCAGGTCGCGGTTGGCGGCGGTGATCGTGAACTCCTCTGACGTCAGCCCGCGCATCATCGTGGTGATCGCCGGTGTGTCGTGGTCCCACATGTCGGTGTCGCAGACCATGGCCACATCGGCGCGCAACTCGCTTGCCGTCGCCTCCAGGAAGGGACCCAGCGACGGGCTGGCAATCTCCTCCTCGCCTTCCAGCAGCACGGTCACCCGGCAGGGAAGCGCGCCGGTCGCGGTCTTCCAGGCGCGGCACGCCTCGATGAAGGTCATGAAGGCGCCCTTGTCATCCGAGGCGCCGCGGCCGGTGATCCAGGTCTCGCCATCCGGCTGTTTCACCAGCGCCGGCGTGAAGGGATCGGCATCCCACATTTCCAGCGGGTCGGCGGGCTGCACGTCGTAATGGCCGTAGAACAGGATATGCGGGGCGCCGCCGGGGGCACTGGTGTCGTGGCCCACCACCATCGGGTGGCGCCTCGTGTCGCGGACCGAGGCATCGAAGCCCATCGACGACAGATCCGCTGCCAGCCAGTCGGCAGCGCGGCGCACGTCGGGCGCATGGGCGGCCTCGGCCGAGATCGAGGGGATCGCGACCAGTTCCAGCAGCCGGGCAAGGCCAGCGTCGGTGCCGGCCGCTGCCGCGGCGAGCGCGGCGTCCAGGCGGGATGTTGCGTCATTCATCGCGTGTTCCTTCCGATGATATTCCGGGGCATCGAGGAGCGTACCCCGCTCCGGCCTCGAGGCCTCGCATGTGGGTGCACATGTTGCCACCGGCGCCAATCGAGTCCCGATGGGCCGCGCCTGAACTCACCATCCGGGACGGGTCGAATTTACACGTCATTGGCTGGATGCGGCGTATTGCCTTCTCCATCATGATGCGTCCTCGGGGGCAAGAATGCTGCACTGTTCGGGCTCGGGAGTCAGGCGCACGGTCTCGCCAGCACCCCTTGGCTGACCCAGCGGGCCGGACGCGACGAGATGACCCGCCGGCGTTTCGGCCTGGTAATGATACGCACGTCCCACATAGGTGCGCAAGCCCAGGCGGGCCGGAATTCCGTGATCGCCATGCGACACCCGCAACCCGTCGGGGCGAGTGGCCAGGATGAAACGGTCGGGGATCGGGCCCAGCCCGTCCTCGGAGAGCGTCATGACGATGCCGCCCTCGCCCTCGGCAGTGACCCGGCTGGCATCACGGGCGGTGACGGTCAGGGGGATCAGGTTCTCGAATCCCACGAAGCGGGCGACGAAGGCGTTGGCAGGGCGGCTGTACAGCGTTTCGGGTCGGTCGAACTGGCGGATCCGGCCGGCCTCCATGATCGCTACGCGGTCGGAGATCGAGAACGCCTCTTCCTGGTCGTGGGTGACGAAGATCGCCGTCGTCCGGTTGGCTCGCTGCAACTCGCGGATCTCGACCCGCATCTCGATGCGCAGCTTGGCGTCGAGATTCGACAGCGGCTCGTCGAACATCAGGAGCGTTGGTTCGATCACCAGCGCCCGCGCCAGGGCGACCCGTTGCCGCTGACCGCCCGAAAGCGCCCCCGGCAGCCGTCCTGCCAGGGCGGACAGGCCGACGCGGTCCAGGATCTCGTCCACCCGGGGTCCCCGCCTGGCCTCGCCCAACCCCCGCTGTTTCAGCCCGAAGGCCACGTTGTCGCGCACGGTCAGATGTGGGAACAGCGCGTAGTTCTGGAACACCAGGCCGATATTGCGCTTGTGTGCTGGCAGGCGGGTGAGGTCGGTGTTGCCCAGCTGGATCGTGCCCGTGGTGGGTCGCAGGAAACCTGCCACGAGGCGCAGGGTCGTGGTCTTGCCGCACCCCGAGGCACCCAGCAGCGCTACCAGCTCGCCGGAACCAACATCCAGCGACAGATCGTCGAGGACCTTGGTGGCGCCGTAATGCGCGGTGAGGTTGCGAAGGGTCAGCGTCGTCATTTGGTCAGGAATGTCAGGCCCAGGGTGCGCTCGACCACCGCCATGACGATGACCGTCAGCACCATCAGCAGCACCGATACCGAGGCGATGACGGGGTCGAAGAACTGTTCGACATGGGCGAGGATCTGGATTGGCAGTGTGGAAATGCCCGGCCCGGTCAGGAACAACGCCACCGACACGTCGTTGATCGAGGTTATGAATGCCAGGAAGATGGCTGCGATGACGCCCGCCTTCACATTGGGCAGGACGATGGTGAAGAAGGTCTTGACCGGCGGGCTGCCAAGGCTGATGGCCGCCTCCTCGATTGAGAAGTCGAAGGAGGCAAGAGAAGCCGAGATCACGCGCACCGCATAGGGCAGGACCAGAAGCGTATGGCCGATGATCAGCGTCGAGACCACCGGCAGCCCCGCCCCCACCTGGATCGAGCGCAGCAGCGAGAAACCCAGCACGATTTCGGGGATCAGCACCGGCAGGACGAACAGCGTCGACAGCCAGCCGGGCAACTGCACCCGGTAACGGTTCAGCGCGTAGGCCGCCGGAATTCCGATCACCAGCGCGCAGCCGGTCGAAATGGCTGCCACCTGGAAGCTCGTCACCATGGTGCGGCGGAAGGCCGACATCTCGAAGATGCGTTCGAACCAGTGCATCGTCAGCCCCTGCGGCGGAAAGGTCAGGTAGCCTGTATCCGACAGGGCGGCACCGATCACGATCACCAACGGCCCCATCAGGAAAAGATAGATGAGGACCGCAAATGCGATCAGGGCGGGATGAAGGCGGCCTGTCATGTTGTCATCGGGTTCAGGCGCTTGGCGATCCGCGTCATGCCGATCACCACAGCCAGCGTCACCGCAACCATGATCGAAGACACCGTCGTCGCGCCATCCCAGTCGAAGGCGACCATGGCGCGCTGGTACAGGAACGTGCCCATCATCATCTGCTGATCGCCGCCCAGAAGTTGCGGCGTGGCATACGAGTTGAACGACCCGGTGAACACCAGGACCGAGCCGACGATGAGGCCGGGAACCGCGAGCGGAAAGATCACCTGCCGGAAGGTCTGGATCGGCGTGGCGCCAAGGGATTGCGCGGCCTCGATCATGTCGTCAGGAATGTTCTCCAGTACGCCCACGATGGTCAGGATCATCAGCGGAACGAACAGGTAGACCATGGCGACGATGACCGAACCCTTGGTGAAGACCATCGGGAAGGGCGCTCCCTCGATGCCGATCCACACCAGGAAATCATTCAGGATGCCGTTGCGTCCCAGAATGATGAGCCACGCGAATGACCGGACCACCACGCCAGTCAGCAGTGGAAATGCAGCCAGGATGATCAGCGCCGACCGCCACTGCGGCGGGGAGCGGCTGATGGCATAGGCCGTGAAGAAACCGATCACCAGCGACAACGCCGTCGTGATCAGGGAGATCTCGAGCGTCCGCCAGACCACGGTGCGGCGGAACCCGCTTGCCAGGAAGGCTGCGTAAAGGTCGAATGGCCCGCCGCCGGCAAGGAATGTGGCAGCGATGGTGGCCGACACCGGCAATACAAGGCAAAGAACGACCAGCGCCGTTGCCGGCGCCGACATCGTCCATCCCTTCAGTCCGTGAAAAATGACCCGCGTTCCGGAGGTGGGCAGGGGCGCTTCACGGCGCCCCCGGAATTGCTCAATTGCCGAAGATCTCGTTCCAGCGCTCGATCCAGTCGGGCTTGGCGGCGTTCATCCTGGCATTGTCCATGCGCTTGAGCCCGTTGACCATGTCAACCCCGTAGGTCCAGAGCATTGCCGCCTCTGGTGTCAGCACGACCGAAGGATGGACCGGCGCGTCGACACCGTTCTCGCCCAGGGTCTTCTGCAAATCGGGATCGAGGACGAAGTTGATGAACTCATGCGCCCGTTCGACGTTCTCGGCACCGGTCGGGATGTTGATCGTGTTCATCGTGGCGATGTCGCCATCCTCCAACTCCGCCCAGACGACCGTCGGTACGGCTTGCTGCAGGCGGCCAAGCGCGAAATCCTGGGCGAGGCTCACGCTGATCTCGCCGGTCGAGAACAGGTTGATCATCTCCGACCCGGTGTTGTAGTTCTTCAGGACGTTGGGTTTCAGCGCTTCGATTTCGGCGAAGGCGGCATCGGGATCGTCATAGGCGCTCACCCCGGCCTTGTCGCCGGCCAGCACGACGACCATCGGGCCAGCGGTGGTGGTGATGCCGGGAAGGGAAATCTTGCCGGCCAGATCCTCACGCCACAAATCGGCCCAGGAGGTGATGGGCTCGCTGACCTGTGCGGTGTCGTAGACGATGCCGACCCGGCCCAGCGTATAGGCGGGGCCATAATCGCCCATCGGCGCCTCGGCCATCTCGTAGACGCCCTCGAGATTCGGCAATTTCGACCGGTCGATCGTCTGGAACAGCCCCTTGTCGATTCCGAGCTGGGCGAAGCTGTCGGGCAGGTAGATCAGATCGACCCCCTTGCCGCCACGGATCTCGATCTTGCTGATCCGGTCGGCGCTGTTGCCGGTCTCGAAGATGATCTCGCAGCCGCACTGCTCCTGGAATGGTTGAACGATATACTCGTTCAGCTTGTCGCCATTGAACCCCCACCAGGAGACGATGAGTGTCTCGGCTTGAACGGATAACGGCAGTACCGCGAGCGTCAACGCCGCGGCGAGTGATCTTGAGCGTCTTGTTGGCATCAATCTGGCCCCCTGATGTTAGCGAATTTGTCGAGCCGGGTTCGGCGTGTCGACCTCCCTCGCCGGTTTGAAGTCTAGCGCATTGTTTTGGTTGTGCAAGCGAGCCCGGTGGAATTTCCATTGCCGGCGAGCCGGACACGGACAGTTTCCCGCATCTCTCGGGAGCGGCGAACCGGCCCCGGACAATTCGCAAACCCCCGCAGGACCTCCCTGAGCAGCGCGCCGGACCGAAAATTCCGGCCAACAGCGACATTTCAGGAAGCATCTGCCTGCACTGCCTCATGTGACGGAAAGCGGGAATGGGCCACTTGTCTTGCCCCAGTGCTTCCCGGTCTCGGTAGCCGGAACCGCAAGAGCCTGGTTGCGCCTGGCGTGGTTTGACTTCCTTTGGTCCCGCGCCTACCTGCAGCATGGGCAAGGAATTCGGTAATGCGCATCGTCGGCACATCGGGTTTCTCGCGGGATCGCTCGGCCGTTCCTCCCGGTGTGCCTGCATCTGTCGAACGCGCATTGTTCCGCTACAAGCGAATGCTCCCGCAGGTGGTGTTCGATGCCGGTGCCCTCGAAGGCAACCCGTTCACCTTCCCCAAGTTCAGACTCTGTTCGATGGCGTTACGGTCGGCGGACACAGGCTGTCCGACGAAATGCAGATCCTGAACCTCGCGTCAGCGGCCAAGGACCTGTTCAATCTGGTCAACAGACATGATTTCAGGACAGACAGGGCGATCTTCAACCGCTTGCATGCGCTCGTGGCCAGGGAAGAAGCGCTCGAATGGGGGCATTTCCGTGTCCTTGGGACATCATGAGCCATGCACCCCCGTGGCGACTGCAGCGGGCGCGCCGGACCTTGACAAGGAGTTTGCCGACGGCGTCCAGGCGCTTCTCGCCGGAATTTCCGATCCGCTGGAGCGCGGCATGGCTTTCCTTCATTTTGGCACCGTCAAGCAATTCTATTTCAACGGCAACAAGCGCACCTCGCGTTTCATGATGAACGGCATCCTGATATCGCACGGGCTGGACGCGATTTCCATCCCGGTCCGGCGTCGGGAAGAGTTCAACGAACAGATTGTGCGGTTCGTCGTTGAAAGGGACGCAACCGAGATGATGTGTTTCCTGGTCGACTGTCAACCAGATGACGTTCCGCTGCCAGGCTCCGAAACCGTGCAGGAAGATTCCGCTGACGAGGGCCCCGCCGCGGAGAACCGGCAGCGGTCCTGACCATCCATCAGGCCTCCCAGAGCATCCTGACGGGCATCGCGAACAATCCCGGCGCGATCTGCTGAATTCGCTCGCCGTCATGAAGCAGGATGCCGCATGCGAAGCTGCCGCCCACATTCTTCTTGAGGTGTTGCAGCCCCCTGAAATCCCGGGGCCACACTGTCGCCGCTCCCTTGACTTCGATCCCGACGACCGCGCCCGGGGAGCGCTCCAGGACCAGGTCAACCTCAATGCCGTCCTTGTCCCGATAATGGCTGACGCGTGTCAGGTCGTCCGACAGGGCGATAGCCTTGGCGATCTCACCATGCACGAAACATTCGAGAAGTGGTCCAAGCTTCTGACGATAGCGTGCAATATCCTCGATTCCGGTTCGCAGAAGTGCCGCCAGCAGACCGGAATCCAGAAAATGGAGCTTCGGCGCCCTGACAAGCCGCTTCAACTCGTTGCGGTGCCAGGAGCGGACACGGCGGACCAGGAACATGTGCTCCAGCAGGACGAGCCAGCGATCCACCGTCTTGCCGTCAACGCCCAGGCGTGCGCCAAGGTTTGACATGTTGAGCAATTGTCCTGCCGACACGGCCGCGTGGTCGATCAGGCGAACCATTTCGTTGCGTTTGCCGACGGAAGCGATCTCGGCAACGTCGCGCTCGGCGAGCGCCTGTGCATAGGCGCGTAGCCAGGACCGGCGCCGCGCCGGGACAGTACGGGCAAGCGCCGTCGGATAACCGCCCGAAACGACCCGTTCGATCAACCCGACCGTCGGACCCGTCTCCTCGATGGCCGGAAAATCGCCGGCAAAGGCCCGGTCGAGGAAGCGAGGCGGGGCGCTGCCTGCGATTTCGGCCTGGGAGAATGGAAGGAGTTCGACGGTCTCGACACGGCCGGCCAGTGAATCCGGCGATATCGATCCCTTGAACAGATCGACCGAGCCCGTAATCAGGAAACGTCCCGGTTCGGGATTTTCGTCGACTACCTTCTTGAGGGCCAGAATGAGGTTCGGCGCGCGTTGGATTTCATCGATTGCCGCGCTCTGCAGACCCCGCGTAAAACCGGTCGGATCGTCCTGGGCAAATCGCCTGAACTGGTCGTCATCCAGCGAAACGAACATGCGGCCATCATCGGCGATTCGACGAGCGAGCGTCGTCTTGCCGGACTGGCGTGGCCCGACGAGTGCGACAATTCGGGTGTCCGTGAGCGCGAGACGCACCGATGCTTCGGCGTGCCGCTCCACGAAGCTTGAGGAATGCACCGTCCAATCGGGCATGATTATCCGTCCAATCGGGCATGATTATCCGTCCAATCGGGCATGATTATCCGTCCAATCCGGAATGATTGTCCGTCCAATCCGGAATATATCACCCTTCCGTTCGATGAACACCCTGGAGAATCGATCACGCGTGCAGCTGGTTTCGCAGCACTGGCCGACAAATGTCTCCTGCCGTCACGGCCACCATGCGCATGACAACAGCGAATTCCGGAGATGCAGCTTCCGTCTGCACGGGCCCACATGCACGGCGTCTGTCCTGCTGCCCGACGACGGCATCCGGTTTCCTTTCGGTGGCCTCGTCCGTCAGGAGCCGCTGCCCCGGGTCAGTGCCAGCCGGCCAGGCTCTCGGTGATGATGTCGGCCAGCATTTCCAGGTGACCCGGCGAGGCGTTCAGGCATGGCACATAGATGAATTCCTCGCCGCCGGCCCGCTCGAATTCCTCCCTGATCTCGACATCGATCTCGTCGATGGTCTCGATGCAGTCGGCGGCAAATCCCGGCGCAATGACCGCGATCCGCTTCCTGCCTTCCCTCGCCAGTCGAGCCACTTCGACGACGGTGGCCGGCCCGTGCCATTTTTCCTTGCCGAACTGGGATTGGAAGGATGTGACCAGCTGATCCTCCGGCCAGCCAAGCCGCTCGCGCAGCAGCCGCGATGTCTTGCGGCAATGACAGTAATAGGGATCCCCTTCCGCCAGGAACCGTTCCGGAACACCGTGAAAGGAAACAACCAGCACTGTGTCCTCGTCCGGGCCTAGCGCATCGGTGACCGATTGCGCCAGCGCCTCGATATAGGCTGGCCGGTCGAAATACGGCGGCACTGTCCGCAACGCGGGCTGCCATTTCACATGCTGCATGGAGCGGCAGAGTTCGTCGGTTGCCGAAGCCGTCGTTGTCGCCGAGTATTGCGGATACAGCGGGAAGAACAGGATGCGGCGGCAGCCCTGCTCCAGCATCTCTTCCAGTTGCGGGCGGACTGCCGGATTGCCGTAACGCATGCAGAAGCCTGTCATGATCCGGTCGCCGAAGATCGACTCGAGCCGGGCTGCCACACCCTCACTTTGCTCCCGGGTCATCGTCAGCAGCGGGCTCTCGTTCCGGCTGGTGTTCCAGATTCGCCGGTAGGCCCGGCCGGAGGTAAACGGGCGCTTTGTCAGGATGACCAGTTGCAGCAATGGCTGCCACTTCCAGGCAGGGTAGTCGATCACCCGGCGGTCGGACAGGAACTGCCCGAGATAGCGGCGCATGGACCAGTAGTCATGCCCGTCAGGTGTGCCGAGATTGGCAAGGAGCACGCCGGTTCTGCCTGGCGGGATGGAGGGGTGGCCCGGTGGCAGGCTGGATGTCGCGTCGCCATTGTGCATGTCATCCATCGGCGCGCTCCGGCCTGTCTGCCGGCAAGCGGATTTCGGTCGCCGACAGCGCGTCGGCCAGGCGGCTGGTGGCTGAACCGGGTCGCAGCGGTTGCTGCTGGTCCGGTGATGGCGCCCAGCCGGTCAGGAACATCAACTCGAAGGTGGCGGGAATTCGGCCGTCTGGAAGTGAGAACATCGATGAATAGATTTCGTCTGTCAGGTCAAATAGCCGACGCGGTGCCAGGCGGCCCGACCGGCCGCACAGCGCGTTGGCCTCTCCCATGGCGCGCAATTCATGCATCAGGTCAAGCGCCGAGCGGTATCTTGCCTGGACTGCCAGCCGGTCGGCGACCGGGAGCGAAAAACCTGCCCGCTGTAGAAGGCTGCCCAGAATCCGCAACCCGCCCATCGGGATGATTCGCGGGCTTACACCGCCACATAGCTCCGATTCAGCACTGATGATGGCGGTCCGCAGTTCGGCAAGCGTTTCACCACCCGGAAGGCAGGCAATCAGCATCCCGTCCGGTTTCAATGCCCGCCGGCACTGGATCAGCTGGCCAACCGGATCGTTCGCCCAGTGCAGTGACATTGCATGTACAACCAGGTCGAGCCCGGCATTGCCGAAATCCAGAATACCGCTATCGGCGACGATATCGGCATCGGGAAATTCCTCGAGCCAGAACTCCGGCCATCCGGTCACGACAGCGAGCCGTGCAAAGCTGCGGTTGATTTCGGCCAGCCTTTCCCTGGTCTCGTCTGCGGCAATCCTGTGAAGGAAATCCGGTGCCGTGCCGGAGGTGCGGGCCCGCCTCCGGTTTCGCCGAAGCGCGGTCCGGTCTATCAGCGGAACGTCGCGGGCGGAATTGTCTGTGGGCATGCTGAACCGCTACTTGCCGGCAAGCCGAACTGCGTTGAAGAGCCGGTCCAATCACGGGCGTCTGCAGCGAAGTCCCGAATGCGGCGGCCCTCCTGGGTGGGGGTGTGATCCGAATCGCGACACCCGCAATTTCATGCGGCCAAGGGCCAGCAGGCGGCCTGTCTTCCGGGGTGGTATTTCCTCCTGTTGATGTCTAATGTCAATCCGGAAGGGTAATTCGGGGTTGCGGAATGTACATGGTTGGTGCCATCGTCCTCAAGCGACTGGCACTTGGCGTGGTGACACTTTTTGTGGTTTCACTGCTGATATTCGGCTCGGTGAACATGTTGCCGGGCGATTTTGCCCAGGCGATCCTCGGGCAGGGGGCGACGCCTGAGGCAGTTGCGGCGATCCGCCATGATCTCGGGCTGAACAATCCGGCCTATGTCCGCTATCTCGACTGGCTTGGCGGAATCCTTACCGGGGATTTCGGAACCAGTTTTGCCCAGGCGAACTTCCTGGCCTATGGCGGGGAGAATGTGTCGCTTGGCGGGATCGGTTCGGTTGCCGACCAGGTGATCCCGAGATTCCGCAACACGCTGTTCCTGGCCGGAGTCTCGGCAGCCATCGCGGTTCCGTTGTCGCTGATCCTGGGAATTCTGGCGGCGCTGTTTGCCAACTCCCTCTATGACCGGGCCGTGAACATTTTCACCCTGTCATCGATTTCCTCGCCGGAATTCTTTCTTGCATATATCCTGATCCTGTTCCTGGCCGTTCTCAATCCCGTCTTTCCGTCGCTGTCCAACGTGTTTGCCGACATGGCCTTTGGCGAGAAACTGAACCGGACGATGTTGCCGGCCCTGACCCTGACCCTGGTGGTGACCGCCCACATGATGCGGATGACCAGGGCGGCGATCGTCAACCTGATGGCATCGCCCTATATCGAGATGGCCAGGCTCAAGGGCATCAATCCGCTCCGGGTCATCGTGACCCACGCCCTGCCCAACGCCCTGGCCCCGATCATCAACGTGATTGCGCTCAACCTTGCCTACCTGATCACCGGGGTGGTCGTGGTGGAGGTGGTGTTCGTCTATCCGGGGATCGGCCAGCTATTCGTCGACAGCGTCAAGTTGCGGGACATTCCGGTCGTGCAGGCCTGCTGCCTGATATTCGCTGCCGCCTATATCCTGCTTAACCTCACCGCAGACATCATGTCGATTCTGTCCAATCCGCGACTGCGGCATCCCAAATAGGTCGGAAATGGGAATTCTGATTGCACTGATCTGGATCGTCGGAATATTCGCCGGCGGCTATGTCTTCCGTCTTGCTGGCCAGAAGATGAATTTCGGCCATGAACGGTTGCGGATCTACTTCCGCGACATGTCATACCTGGTCGCGGTCGGATTTGTCCTGGGAATGGCCGGTGTCTACTGGGCGGCCGATCTCTACTTCGTCCGGGAAGCCAAGTTCTTCCAGTGGGCCGCGCAGGGTATCATCATCTTTGCCGCGCTCGGCTACCTGTTTCGCTTCGCTGGCCGCCATGTCGGCACTGCCGGCACGAAGAAGCTGTTCCGGCAAATGCCGGTGACCGCGGCATTCGGAATCCTGGTTATCCTGTTCTACGTGTTCGTGGCCATTTTTGCCGATTTTCTGGCACCGTACGGCCAGGACGAGATCTTCGAGCGCATCAACGTGCTGCCCGGCGGTGATGAATCCCTGGGCGGCGATCCGAGATACCTGCTCGGGACAGACCAGCTCGGGCGTGACCTCATGTCCCGTCTCATCTACGGAGCCCAGAATACGGTAGGCATTGCATTTGTCACCACGTGCCTGGCCTTCTTCATTGGCGGCAGCTGCGGTTTCCTTGCTGCCACGCTGGGCGGGTGGTTCGACCAGCTGGTTTCGAGAATCGTCGATGCGCTGATGGCCATACCGCAACTGATCTTCGCCCTGCTGCTGATGACCATTGCCACTGCCTGGGCCGGTTCGAACAAAGCCCTGATCATGGTCTACATGGTGGTGATCATTGCCGTGCTTGACAGCACGCGTGTCTACCGGCTGTCCAGGGCGGTCGGACAGAACATCGTGGTGATGGACTATATCGAGGCCGCCAAGCTGCGCGGCGAGAATCTCGGCTATCTGGTGTTCCGGGAAATCCTGCCCAACGCCACCGCACCATTGCTGGCCGAATTCGGATTGCGATTCTGTTTCGTGTTCCTGACCATCGCCGCACTGTCATTCCTGGGTATAGGAATTCAGCCGCCGCTTGCCGATTGGGGAACGATGGTTCGGGATCTCTCCCAGTTCATCAATTTTGCTGCGTTCAGCCCGCTGACTGCCGCCCTGCCCCTGCTGGCCGCCGGTGCCATTGCTTTGTTGACGGTCGGCGTGAATTTCGTTGTCGACTGGATGCTCCACAAGACCTCCGGGCTGAAGGATTGATTGATGGGAATGGCCGACAACCTGGTCAGAATTCGCGATCTCAAGATCGAGGGACGAACCGACGAGACCTGGATCCAGATCGTGAATGGCGTCGATCTCGATCTGGCAGCCGGTGAGGTTCTCGGATTGATCGGCGAATCCGGAGCCGGCAAGTCGACCATCGGCCTGGCGGCGATGGGGTTTACCAGGGATGGCTGCCGGATCAGCGGCGGCTCTGTCGAATTTGACGGCATTGACCTCGTCAACGCCGATGCGGCAACCAAGCGGTCGCTTCTCGGAAAGCGGATTGCCTATGTCGCCCAGTCGGCGGCGGCCAGTTTCAATCCTGCACACAAGATCGTCGAACAGCATACCGAGGCACCAACCCAGCACCGGGTCATGTCGAGGCAGGACTCCCAGGAGGATGCCATTGAGCTCTACCGCCGGTTGCGCCTGCCCGATCCCGGCCAGATCGGGTTCAGATACCCCCACCAGGTTTCGGGCGGGCAGCTGCAGCGGGCGATGACGGCAATGGCCATGTCCTGCCGTCCGGACATGATCATTTTTGATGAACCGACGACAGCACTTGACGTCACGACGCAGATCGAGGTGCTGGCGGCAATCCGCGACATCGTCGAACAATTCAATACCGCGGCGATCTACATCACCCATGATCTCGCGGTGGTGGCGCAGATGGCCGACAAGATCAAGGTGTTGCTCAGGGGCGATGAGGTGGAGGAATCCGACACCCGCACCATGCTCAGCGACCCGAAGGAAGATTATACCAAGTCGCTATGGGCGGTCCGGAGTTTCGAGCGCCAGCAAAAGCCACTTGCCGAACGGAAATCCGTTCCCGTGGTCGAGGTCAGGAATGTCACCGCGGCCTATGGCAAGGTTCCGGTACTCCATGATGTCAGTTTCAGCGTTCACCCTGGCCGGACTGTTGCCGTGGTCGGCGAGTCGGGATCCGGGAAATCAACGGTCGCCCGATGCATAACCGGGCTGCTGAAGCCATCCGAGGGCCAGATCCTGTTTGACGGCAATGGCCTGCCTGCCGACTACCGTGGCCGCAACAAGGACCAGCTGCGCCAGGCGCAGATGATCTACCAGATGGCCGATACCGCGCTCAATCCCCGCAAGAGGATCTCGGAAATCCTGGGCCGTCCGGTCGAGTTCTATCTGGGCAAGAGAGGGGCGGAAAAGCGGCAGAAGGTCAGTGAGCTGATGGAGCAGATCGAAATGGACCCGGCTCTCTACCTTGACCGGCTGCCCGGCGAATTGTCAGGCGGGCAGAAGCAGCGGATCGGGATTGCACGGGCGCTGGCGGCGGAGCCGAAATTCATCATCTGCGACGAAGTCACCTCGGCGCTGGATCAGCTGGTTGCCGAGGGAATTCTCAAATTGCTGGCCCGGCTGCAGGACACGCTTGACCTGTCCTACATGTTCATCACCCACGATCTGGCAACAGTCCGCGCCATTGCCGACGAGGTGGTGGTGATGAAGGAAGGCCGGGTCGTCGAGGCCGGCCCGAAGGACGTGATGTTCACCCCCCCCCACCATGCCTATACCGACCTGCTGCTCAGCTCGGTCCCGGAGATGGATCCGGACTGGCTTGACCAGCTGCTGGAGCAGCGCGGGGTCGAAAATGTCGGCGAGGCATCCAGCTCCAGGATCTGACATCCCGGATCAAGCACCGGTGTCACGGTGATCCGGCCAGCCATGGAACCGGGTCGCCCCTACACCAGGAACCGGTCGTCAGCCCTGCCTGCCGAAACAATCCGGAAACCAAAACCGGCTTCCTGACATTGTGAGATGATCTGTCGCCGGACGTCGCGTACACATCTCGCGCCTTGCGCCGTGATCTGCTTGCAAGTTGGAGTTGGGCAAGGATCAGCCGGAGAGGGAAAACCCCGGATAACGCCTGTCCCGACCGCACCGAACACCAGCGCGAACATCCATTTCTTTTGGCCAGCCAATTCGGCGCGCAACCGGTCCGGCGCGCTTTCGTTTTCGGCCTTCATGGTGGTCATACGCTCCTTCAGGACAGCGAGTTCTCCGCCGAGTTCTCGTGATTGTCCAGCTCGTTGCTGACGCCTTCAGGAATGGGTCCTGAAGCCGGTAAGGACAATGCGGTCGTTGCCGGAGCGCGTCGTTGTTCTTGCCAATGGAGTGTTGCGGCCTGAATTGGCAAATCCGGGCCGCGCCCTCGCCGGACCAGGCATCCAGTCGACTCCTTGCAGGTATCGCGGATCGGCGGGCGCTTCGCGAATTGGCCGATGTCTCCGGATACTGGCGATGTGTTGCACGCAATACTTCAATTCATTGGGTGCCCAATTCCGACCTCTTCCTGCGCAGCGCTCCTTGCCAACCTGGCACTGCTGCAAACCACGAAATCACGTGCTCATTGATCGGACGGACCGCAAAATGGACGACCCGCCAGCCGCTGCAGCGTTCCGGGCAAACCCGGCGTTGGTCATCGAGGACACCCGGTCCACGACCCGGCTGCGGGCGGCGTGATTGGCGGAGGTGCTCGAGGCGGCTTCCCGGCAGATCCTCACCACGTCATGGCCGCTTCACCCGGAACGCGGCACTCACAGGGCTCGTCGGCGGCGGAGACTCTGGCGGAAATGGCGGCACGGTACGATATTCCCGTTGCGGTTCTACGGCTTCAGGAAAACGGTGCGAGGCCTTCGGCCGCCGTTGCCTTGTTCATGCGCCCATCCAGGCTCGCCAGCGGGCAACCGTAGCGAACGGCAAGTGCCAGGACTTCAGGGTCATCTGCCCCGCCCGGACGGTGGATGGGAAGACGCCGCAGCCGCACAATTGAGATATCGGCATATCCTTCGTTGGTCCGGCCCCGGCGTTCGGCCGACAGCAGCAGGTTGCGCATCTCGTGCCAGAACACGCCCGGAACCCTTGCCGTTTCAGAACCAAGTCGGTCCAGCGCCAGTTCAGCCAGTGTTGCCCCTTCATTCGGCAACACCCAGGCGGCCGCGACCGAAGCGTCGAGAACAAATGCCATCAGCGTGTGTCCTTCGTGGCGCCAGGACAGGATTTCGGAAGTCGTCACTGCCTTCTGCCTAGTGGTCAGTTCGATACAAGAGAGTCCATGTCTTCCCGAATCGTGATACTGTCCTCCCGCCGCAACGCGGCCGATGACAAGGAAGAGACCAATGGGCAGGAAGCAGGCAAGACGGGAAATCAGGCTGTCAGGCGAAGAACGGGCACGCCTCGACGGCGTCATCGGCAATCCGCGGAGCCTGCAGAAGCATGTCTGGCGGGCCCGCATCATCGTCGAGCCCGGCTCCGGCTGCGGGCCGGCCCTGACCATGCGCAGGACCGGCATGTCGACCGGGCGGTCCGGCACCGGCGGGACCGCTACCTTGCCGAGGGCGCAGGCGGCCTGCTGCACGACGCCACCCGTCCGCCGGGGAAGACGCCCGTATCCGGGGAAAGGGTGAAGATCCTGATGAGCGGCAATGTCGCCGCCGCCACCGCATGCCGGGCACCGGACACTGAAGGCCCTGGCCGAGGCCATGGGCGACACGGGTCTCTCCACGGTCCGCGACATCCTGCGCCGCCATGGTCTGCGGCCGCACCAGGTGAAGACCTTCAGGGTCTCGCGCGATCGGCGATTCGAGCTGAAGGTGCGCGACGTCGTCGGCCTCTGCGCCTGCCCGCCCGACCATGCGGTGGTGCTGTCGGTGGATGAAAAGACGCGGATCCGGGCATTGGGGCGGACGCGGACGCCCCTGCCGATGAAGCCCGGAGCCGCCGGGACCCGAACGCATGACTACAGGCGGAACGCCGCCACCTGCCTGATGGCGGCGGCAGGCAGTGCCACCGGCAAGGCCGCCGGCCAGACCGTGGAGCGGCATCGCTCGAAGGAATTCACCGCCTTCCTCGATCATGTCGCCGAAGGGATCGGGTCTGGAATTCCGGTGCATGTCGTCCGGGGCGACGTCTCCTCCCGCAAATCGGCCAGGGTCCATGCATGGCTGAAGCACCATCCCGACCGGACGTTCCACTTCACGCCGGCCCCGGCCTCGTGGATGAACGCCGCCGGCGGGTTCTTCCCGAAGCTCTCGAGACAGAGACTCGAGCATGCCATCTTCAATTCGCTCGACGAGTGCGTCGGCGCGATCGAGAGCTGCACCGGGCACCACGATGCCGGTGATGCCCGTCCGTTCCGCTGGAGCAGGAAGCCCGAGGAGCTGGCCCTCTCGTGGAAAAGGGGGCACCGGAAGCTGCAGGAATTGGCATCAAATGAATGACACAGACCACTAGGGCCTGTCGACAATCATGTTGCCGCAATCACCCCCGCCACGAGGTGAATCGCCGCGGCGAAGCTCTCGTCGGTCTTGTCGTAGCGGGTCGCCACTGCCCGGAACTCCTTGATTCTTGCGAAGAAGTTCTCGATCCGGTGTCTCCACTTGTACATCTCCCGGTCATGCACCCGGGGTTCGGTCCGGTTCCATCTCGCCGGAATCACCGCCTCTGCCCCGCTATCCTCGATGTCCTCGATCAGCCACCCGGCACCCGATGCCTTGTCGCCGATGAGGGCGCCGAATGAGAAATCCTCGAGAAGTTCCGGCACGCCGGCAAGGTCATGCGCCTGTCCGGGAAGGATGACGAAGCGCACGAGACAGCCGAGTGCGTCCACCACCGCCACGACCTTGCTGGTCAGGCCGCCTCTCGAGCGTCCGATCCCTTGTCTCGAGGTCCCCCTTTTGCGCCGGCCGCCTTCTGGTGCGCCTGCACGATGGTGCCGTCGACGAAGATGTATTCGAGGTCGAATTCATCGGACAACTCGTTGAATACCTGTTCGAAGATGCCCGAAAGTGCCCATCTGCGGAAGCGCTTGAAGATGCTGTTCCAGTTGCCGAAATGCTCCGGAAGGTCGCGCCAAGGCGATCCGGTGCGGATCCGCCAGAGTACCGCCTCGAGAAACATCCGGTTGTCTGCCGCGGTGACACCGGGATCGGTCGCCTTGCCGGGCAGCATGGGCTCGATCCGCGCCCACATGGCGTCGGTCAGCACCGTCCTGTCTGCATTCATCTGCCATTTGCCTCTACTGCTCGTGCCGCCGTTTTCGGCGTGCTTTACGAGGAAAATGGCATCAGTTGCACTGATTCGCAAGTCGATTGTCAACAGGCCCTAGCCCTCTCCTGCCGCAAAGTTTCACACAAGGCGGTATCTCCACCTTGTTCAACCACCCGTGTCACACGGGCGACCGGGGTTGAGCCGCGACAGATCACCAGATCCTCCCCTGTCTCCACTTCCACCAGTAGTGCTGAAAGGTGGGTCTTGGCCTCGCCAATTTTCACGTGTCGTGTCATCGTCTGAATGCTCCTGGCCTGGCCCCGGGTCAGATCGTCACAATGGCGATTTTCCGACTCATAAGGGGAGAACAGTCCCGAAATACACTTGGTCAAATGCTTGGTTAATCCGGTTCCATCTCGCCCGGCAATCATTCCACTGCCTCTCGTCGCCTTCAGCCCGAATTGCACGAACAATCACCGGCAAACGGAAAAATCCACCCACCGTGTCCCATTTTTGCAAAGACCATGACGTAGTCCGCAAGAATTACAGCTTATACATGCGCCTGAACACGCGTGACGACCAGCTAAAGGGAAGCAACCGTCGCAGCAGATTCATCAACTTAGCATCAATCGCCAAGTCTTGCTTCAGGCCGGGCTTCTTCTTTTCTGCAAGATCAAACAGGCCTTTTGCAATCTTCTCCGGGGTCGCCAATGCACTGGAGGTATTAGCTGATGCACTGATTGAATCCAATTTGTCGATGTAACTCTTGTAGAATTCCTTGCCTTCTTCCGGCATGCTTGCATAAGCTTGAGAAGCGTCAGTTGTCCTTGCAAGTAGACGTGTTTTGGTGACGCCAGGCGAGGCTGAAACCACATGGATGTCCAGCAGCCCAAGATCGTAATACATGGCTTCTGTCAAGCCAACGAGTGCAAATTTGGAGGCATTATAGGCACCATTGAATGGCTGCCCCAGAACGCCAGCCCATGATGTCACGTTGATTACCCGTGATTTAACACTGTTTTGCTCATTGAACTTTTTCAATAGCGGAATACATTTCTGTGTCAGACGAACAATGCCCCAGACGTTGACATCCATAACATGACGCATTTTATCTTCATCGGCATACTCAAAGGGAGCGGTGTAAGTAAGTCCCGCATTATTGATGATGGCATAGAGGCCGCACTCCTCCAGCTCAGCGGAAACTACTGCGATCGCCTGCTCAATCTCTTCGACAACAGTGACATCGACCTTGATTGGCGTTACATTGGCAATCTGCCCCAGATTCTTTCCATCATCCTCGCTCCTATAGCCAGCGAAAACCCGATAGCCTTTTTGAGAAAATAGTTCTGCTGTGCAAGCGCCTATCCCGGAAGACGCTCCAGTTATTAGCACAGATTTTTCCATGGTTCCCTTACCTCTTCGTTTGACTGCCACGGCGTGCGCGAGTCAGGCGTGTGTATCGTTGAGATCTTGACCGAACCTGCTTCGCAAACGTTGGGACACCAGTGCTGTGAAACTGTATCGCAACGACAAGTCCTTGTAACCCTCTGATCACCAGGTGCTCCACTTGCCACATGATTGCGCTTGAAGGCCGGTGCCTTGCGGACGATTCCGCGGGCAACGTCACCGACACGGTTCGTGCAGCAATGTGCCTTAGTAGGCGGAGCTGAGCTCTCTCGCGACGATGCAGTGTCAGTGCGTTGGCCTCGGACGCAGGTGACCCTCGCGCCGGTGCTTGCCGGGATGCCGAGTTTGAGGAAGCGATGAATTTCGCCGGAAGACACCGTTTTGACCACGGAAGCGGAGCGTTGGTCGCAAGCAGGTCTTGAACTCGGTCATGGGGGCGACATCGTGAGAATTGACACGAAACGATCGTCCTGGCTCTGTCCATCGGCCATTTGCAGGGGTTGGAGGACAGCGGCCGCGTACGGCGATGCACGATATGCATTCCGGTGCGTTTGCCTATCGGCACGAATGCAACGCGCGCAGCCGGGATTTCGATGCAGGCCGGCTCAAAGCTGATGCGAAGGTAGGTCCTTGTGGCGCGGGCCATGCGTTCCGGCGTCCGGCTGGACCCGACCGCTCTCCAGGTGCGCAGCCGTCGACTGCGGTGTCTGAATGCGCTTCGCAAATTCAGCCTGAATCAGGTCAGCCCGCCTGCGCGCCTCGATCAGTGCCTAGGCCAGAGCGAACTCTGGCCATCTTTCCTTGCGGCGTGTTTTGGCTTACCGCGCATGCTGACCTTGACCCTGTTGCAGTCGGGGACTCCGGTCACCAGTCACGCCAAGTAGATCTTTCCAAAGCCCTTACGCACCACCAACCCGATTGCCGGCCTTCCGGATTGCTCTTGTCAACTCTCCTACTGTCGAGGAGGGCCGACCGTATGGTTGTCCTTCCTTCCTTCGTCGCATATTCAGCTTCTCAGCGCGCGCCTCCGCAGATTCGACTGCAGTCATCAACCGCTCAAAGACTACCCCCGGTGACTCTTGATCATGCTCCGAGAGCAAGCGGTGGAACTCTCTCTTGACACGACTTTGGTCATCTGGCCGATCGTAATCCTCCCTGTGCAGGATCAACCAGACCTCGAAGCATGGGTTGGATCTGGCGACTCCTATGTCGTTCGCCTCGCATAGCAGCACAGCTTCATCAAACCTCTGGTGTTCGTCCCGATCAAACACAACCCATACTTGGTCATGTTCTTCAAATAGATTCGGTCGTCTTCCTTTCCCTCGCCCTGATCCTGCCGATTTGACGAACTTCCGCGCTTTCTCCGCCAACGTAATGGGGGGACGCCCCCGCTCTCCGAATTCAATCGAAACCAGAGTCTCACTGTAATGGCTTCTTAGTGCTCTAAAATACTGAGGTTCCGTCTTTTTGCCCTCGCAAAAGAGAGTAAATCGCACCTTGGGCCTTCTCGTAGGGCTTCTTCGACCGATTCTTTCCTTTCGACGCTTCTTCATGCCATCACTTCTCTAGAAGCGAAGCTACTGGATTATCGCCCGGTACAGCTCCGTACCGTCCCTGCCGGTAACCCAGTTCGATATTGTCGTCCTTTCGTGTTCGAAAATCCGTAAGCGGATATATCTCTGTGCTACCATCTTTTCTCTTCTCCGCGAACCAGAGTTGATCTCTTCGAAGAAAATCGGATTGCATCAAATTTGTATCATGAGTTGTCGCGAAAATCTGTGCGCCGTTTTGATTTGTTTCTCGAGAGCAAAACAACTGTAATATTGCCTCGCTTGCGACAGTATGTAGGCTGAGGTCCAGTTCATCGACGAATATCGGCACCCCTTTGTCAATCGCCTTGAAGACCTTGCTCAAGATCAGTAGCAACCTGCGTGTCCCGGAACTCTCGAGGTTCAAATCAAAGTAAACGTTCTCCTCAGCCGTTCCACGATGTGCAAGCTGAAGCTCTTCTTTCATATACGTATCATCCGCTTCAAATTCCGGCGACAGCGTAAGATGCGTATTTTCTCCTAGAATAATATCCGAGTGAGCGATCCCTGCACGCCGCGAAAAGAAGGAGACTATTCTTCGGAATCCGGAAATGCCCGTATCAATCAAACTCAAGAAATCTACAACTCGATCATCGAGCATGCCATCTTCCAAATTTATGGCCCCGCCATCGAACTCATTGTCTTCAATTAGTCTTGGAACTTTATCGTGCGCCAATGAGTTGGTTCCGGAGAAAATCAAATTTTGAAAGTATTCGTAGATACGTGTCAGGACTTCGTGATCGTTCTGCGCGGCAGCGGACAGAAATAGGCTATTTGACCGCGTGAGCTTCGAAATACTTTGGTTCTGTCCTTTCAAGCTGCGCCCGAATTCAAATTTCTGCCCCTCCCGCTCCAACAGCCTTTTGCTGTGGGCACGTGGGCTTTCATAGAGCCATTCCGAAGTAAACGTTCTGTCTGTTGCTTCAAATCCGTAGTGGTAGCGGACGCCTTCAAGTGTAAAATCGATTTCAAAGCATGACGGCTTCTCAGACCAATCCGGATCCAGCCCGAATTGGTGGCGCGGAATTCTACCGCCGGGGGCCCCTGTGATATGCGACCACAGGACAAGGTTCTTCATTATCTCCATGGAATCGACCAGATTCGTCTTGCCAGACGCGTTAGCCCCGTAAATTACGGCCGCAGGGACGACGGCCCGGCTCTTCACGGCGCCGCAGGGAATCAGGCCATCGGCCCGGTCCTTGAGGCCTGACGCCGCGAATGAAAGTTCTTGTCGCTCGCGAATGGAACGGTGGTTTTCGACGGCGAAGCGCAGTAACACCATTTCAGCTCCCTTCCGGAGATTAGTTGGCAAAGTTATAGCAAAATTCGTGAAGAATGTGCAATAATCACCGTAAAACTGTGATTACGCTGCCACAGAAGGGTGGAGTTCGACGATCTGAGACAGAAGCGGTCGGCGGCAATCGCCTCGATATCGAATCGGGCGAGGATCTCTTTCGGGAAACCGGCCAGGTTATCGGTGACGATGTCCCGCGAACCGGAAATGATCGCCACCGCAAGGACTTGGCGGTCGCCAATTTCGGCTGGGTCGGGCGCCCGACCAGCGGCTCGTAGCCGATAACCGGCGCCTCGTCGAAGCGCTCCGGCCACGGCACGTCGCTACGAACGGGCGCTGCGCTCCAGATGCGACTATCGATCGAAAAAGTTTCGCGTCCACCCGTCGAGGATTCGCTCGGTCCACCGCGCCCGGAGCAGGCAGGTATGGTGAAGGTGCGGCAGGATGACCCGCGTTCGGAACGGAAACAGGACAATCGCATCAAGGACGGCGACCGGACGTACCGAGAAGGCCGTCAAGATGCATCGAATTCCCGCCCGATACGCCGTCCAGCGAGCACGGGCCAAGAGCACCCGATGCCGACCGTTTGGAATGGATTGGCAACGAGCGCACACCCGCTGGAATCGCCGCCACGATAATCGGGCAGGCAGAAGCGAACGGCAGGCGGACCAAGTCTCCACGGCCAAACGGAACGGATACCGCTGAAGGCCCGAAAATGGTAATCCGTTGCCTCGCGCCGCCAAGGACCGTCCTGATTTTGAAAAACATGCATTCCATTTGATGACTGATTCAGTATTTCCGACCGTATGTTTCCTGCCGCCGATTATTCAATTAAACGAATACAGTGATTTAGATGATCCTCACCCGAAATGCTCCGGCTTTGCCCCGGGACAGCATCCGAAGGCCCTGATATCGGAACTGCTCATGCCTGCCACCGATCACACACTCGCACGAAGACTGCTTGATGTCATCGAGCACGACATCGTGCCGCTGACTAGGGCGGGGGTCGAGCGCGGAGACAAGATCTTCGGTGCTGCGGTTCTCAAGAAGTCGGATCAGTCGCTGGTCATTGCCGGCACCAACCGGGAAATCGACAACCCTCTCTTTCATGGTGAGGTGGCGACCCTGAACGCGTATTTTGCCATGCCGGAGGCCGGCAGGCCGCCGCCGGGGGATTGCCTGTTCCTGTCAACGCATGAGCCATGCTCATTGTGCCTGTCAGCGATTACCTGGGCGGGATTTGACAATTTCCACTACCTGTTCGGCTATGTCGACACCAGGGACGCCTTCAATATCCCCCACGATCTCCGAATTCTGAACGAGGTCTTCCGGATCAGGAATGGTGACTATGAACGCCGCAATTCCTACTGGACCAGCCGGTCGATCGCCGAACTGGCGGAGGGAGGACCCGATGACATTGCCAGGCAGATGGAAAGGCTGGACGGGATCTATGCCGGGTTGTCGGCGGCCTATCAGGAATCAAAGGGCGGCAGCAACATTCCGCTTGACTGAGTTTCAACCGGGGTCGCAAATGGGGCCAGGTGCCATGGGTCCGGCCATGACATGACAACGGGATGTCCAGCGTGACCAACTCGCGAATTGTCGTCATTGGTGGTGGGGCCATCGGGCTGGGTGTTGCCTACCATCTTGGCCAGCGCGGGGCGGATGAAGTGCTGGTACTGGAGCGCAATGAACTGACCAGCGGAACCTCCTGGCATGCCGCCGGTATCATTGGTCCCCTGCGTGCCACGATTGCCGCCACGCGCCTTGCCAGCCGCGCCACCGAGTGTTTTGCCGAGATCGAGGCCGAAACCGGACAGGCCACCGGCTATGTGCGCACCGGCGGTGGATGGCTGGCCCAGTCTGCTTCCCGCATGCGCGAACTCGCATCAATCGCCAATGTCGGAGAGCATCTCGGGTTGGGGGTGTCATTGCTTTCCGGGCCGGAATTGAAGGAGCGGTTTCCGCTGATGACGGTGGATGACCTTCATGGCGGCCTGTGGCTGGAAGAGGATGGCCAGGCGAATCCGGTCGATGTCTGCAATGCCTATGCCAGGGGTGCCCGGCGCTACGGCGTGCAGATCGAGCAGAAGGCGACGGTGTCCGCAATCGAGTCACGTGGTCGCCGGATTACCGGGGTTGTCCTGGAGGATGGTCGCCGGATCCGGTGCGAGACACTCGTCAATTGCGCCGGAATCTGGTCGCCGGTGATCGGCAGCATGGTTGGTGAGCCGGTTCCGGTACAGGCTGTATCGCACATGTATGTGGTCACCACCCCGGTATCCGGATTGCCATCTCCATGCCCCGTCATCCGGGACCAGGACTCCCGTATCTACCTCAAGGGAGATGCCGGCCGTCTGGTGATCGGCGCCTTCGAGTCGAATGCCATTCCCCAGGATATTCGGGATCCGTCCCTGTCGGCTCCATTCATCGAGTTCGGCGAGGACTGGGATCAGTTCGCACCATTCATGCAGGACGCGCTTCGCCGTGTTCCGGTTCTCGAGCAAACCGGCATTCGACAATTCATGAATGGTCCCGAAGGCTTCACGCCGGATACAAGGCCGGTATTCGGCCGGGTACCGGATATTGAAGGGTACTACATTGCCGCCGGGATGAATTCCCTTGGCATCGTATCCTCGGCCGGGATCGGCCAGGCGATGGCCGAATGCATCCTGGACGGGCAGCCTTCATTCGATCTCTGGGAAATCGACAATGCCCGGCTGGACAGGCATGCGGCGGCGCCGGCCGGGCTGCGGGATCGCATGCGCGAAGCGGTGTCCAACCAGTTCGACATGCACTGGCCTGGCAAACAACCGGTCAGCGCCCGCGGTGTCCGCCGCACCGTGCTGCACGATCGCCTGGCAGAACAGGGTGCGGTGTTTGGCCAGCTCGCCGGTTGGGAGCGACCCCTGTGGTTCGCCCGGGACGCGTCCGAGGCGCAGGTCGAATACAGCTATGACGCCCAGCCATGGTGGCCTTGCGCGGCACGCGAGGGAGATGCCATGGCCAGTCGGGTGGCCCTCCTTGATCTGAGTCCGCTCACCAAGATCGACGTAACCGGACCGGGCTCGCTGGATACCATGCAGCGTCTCTGCACCGGCAATGCGGATCTTCGCCCGGGACGGATTGCCTATACGCAGATGCTGAACGAGCGGGGCGGTATCGAGGCAGATGTGACAATGTGCCGTCTCGCCGAGGATTGGTGGCGAATCGTGAGTGGTGCCGGCACCAGGCGCAAGGATCTTGATTGGGTCCGGCGCCATGCCAATGACCGGACCGGCATCTTCGATGCGACCTCGGCCGAGGCGGTGATCGGATTGTCGGGCCCGGAATCGCGACGGCTGCTCGAGGCACTCGGTGACGGCGACCTCGGTCCCGACGCCCTGCCATTCGGGCATGCGAGGGAGACCGACATTGCGATGACGTGGGTTCGGGTGGCCAGGGCGAGCTATGCCGGCGAACTTGGATTCGAGATCTTTTGCGCAACCGAGGTGGCGGCACATATCCATGAACAGATCGTTGCCGCCGGCGTTGAATTCGGACTGGCCCATGCCGGCATGTACTGCCTCGACGGGTGCCGGCTGGAAAAGGGCTTTGTGCACTGGTCGCATGACGTGGCCCGACACGACACCTCTCGAGGCCAGTCTCGGATCATTCATCGACTGGAGCAAGGCCGATCATTTCATCGGGGGCAGGGCGCTCGCGGAACAGCGCCGGAAGGGTGTCCGCCACCGGCTTGCCTTGCTGGAGGCACCGTTCGAGGGCACACCGCTCCTGCTGCTGCCGGACCAGCCGGTGTTCCGCAACGGGGAGGTGGCCGGCATGACCACATCTGCCGGTCTCGGCCCCCGTACCGGCCGGGCCCTGGCCCTGGCCAGATTGCGATGCGAGCCGGATCAATCGGTGGCTGAGCTTGCTTCCCTGGATGGCTTCGAGATTGCCTCCGCCGACCGGCGCCACCCGGCCCGGATCATTGTCGGATCGGCCTATGATCCTGCCGGTCTGCGTTTCAGGGAACGAGTGCGGAGATGACATCCCATGCCAGGGTGGCAATCATCGGTGGAGGCATCATGGGGGTCTCGGCCCTTTATCACCTGTCCCGGCTTGGCTGGCGCGATGCGGTGCTCTTTGAGCAGAGCGAGCTGACCGCCGGGTCGACATGGCATGCGGCCGGGCTCTGCACGCATTTTGCCCACCATCCGGCGATCATGGAAATGCGGGCCCACAGCGTGCGCCTGTACCGGGATGAGCTGAGCGACGAGACCGGCCTTTCCGTGGGGTATCACCCAACCGGCGCACTCCGGATCACGAGGAGCCAGGACCGTCTCGACGAATTCCGGCAGGTTCAGGGTATCGGGTGTTTCACCGGCCATGAATTTCACGTCATCGGACCGGATGAGGTGGCTGCGTTGCATCCGCTGGCCCGGGTGGATGATATTGCCGGTGCCATCTACGAGCCGCATGATGGTCACGTCGACCCGAGCCAGGCGACGCAGGCGCTGGCGGCCGGTGCCCGTGCAGGCGGGGCAACCATCCACCGCCAATGCCGTGTTGAATCGATCGAGAAGGTGGTGGGTAGCAGGAACTGGCGGGTCAACACGCAGGCTGGCAGCGTGATTGCCGAGCACATGGTGAATGCCGCCGGAACATGGTGCCGCCAGGTCGGCGCGATGATGGGGCTGGACCTCCCGGTTGTTCCGATATTGCACCAGTATCTCGTGACCGGCCGCATCGAGGCCGTTGCCAGCCGGGTGCAGGAGTTGCCCATCATCCGCGATCCCGGGGAGAGCTGGTACGTGCGCCAGGAGAGGGACGGGTTGCTGGTCGGCCCCTACGAGAAGGATGGCCTGCCATGGTCGGTCGACGAGGTGCCGGTGGATTTTGGCATGGAGTTGCTTCCGCCGGATCTTGACCGGATCGAGTCCATCGTCGAGGCGGCAATGAACCGGGTGCCGGCATTGGCGGAGGGAGGGGTCCGGTCGATCGTCAATGGCCCCATCACCTTTACCCCCGATGCAAACCCGCTGATCGGACCGGCGCCCGGGCTGCCCAATGCCTGGCTGCTCACCGGCTCCAGCATGGGAGTCATGGAGGGCGGTGGCGCCGGGCGGCTTCTTGCAGAGTGGATGGATGCCGGAGAACCGCCAATGGATGTGCTGGCGGTGGACCCGCGCCGGTTTGGTGCCTGGGCAGATCGCAGCTACCGGGTGGCCAGGGCCATCGAGAGTTTCGGCCGGCAATTCGCCATTCACTATCCGTTCGAGGAACGCCCGGCCGGTCGGCCGGGGCGCGTGACACCGCTCCACCCCCGGTTGCTCTCGGAAGGGGCAGTCATGGGCAGCGTCTATGGTTGGGAGCGGCCGAACTACTTTGCCCGCACCGAAAGTGAGCGGGAGCCTGACCTGTCCTTTGGCCGTAGCAACTGGTTCGGCCCGGTGGGTGACGAGTGCCGGAGGGTGAGCGAAACTGTCGGTGTGGCCGATCTGTCGGCGCTTGCCAAGTTCGAGGTGTCGGGGCCGGACGCGGGGAGATGGCTTGCCGGGCTCGGGGCAAACCATCCGCCGGCGTTGCCAGGACGGATCGGCCTCCTCCATGTGCTGACTCCCTCCGGCGGAATTGCGTCGGAATTCACCGTGACCTGCTTGGAAGAGGGTGCTGGCAGCCGGTTCTACCTGACAAGCGCCGCTGCCGCTGCCGGGCATGATCTTGACCTGCTGCAGTCGCGCGCGAAGGGATTCGCGGTGCGGGTGGACGGGGTGACAACGACCATCGGCATATTGGCGCTCATGGGGCCCCTGGCGCCGACGGTTCTTGGTCCGCTCGCCGGGACGGACCTTTCGGCTGGCAATTTCCCCTGGCTCACCGCATGCCGAACCCGCGTTGCCGGGCATCCGGCCCGTTTGCTGCGGATTTCCTATGTCGGTGAGGCCGGCTTCGAGTTGCATGTTCCGGTCGAGCACCTGGGTGGTGTGTATGCGGCGGTGGTCGAGGAGGGTGCACGCCATGACCTGGCCCATTTTGGCGCCTTCGCAGTCGATGCCATGCGGCTCGAGAAAGGCTACCGGGCGTTCGGGCCTGATCTCGGCACCGAGCGAACACCGCTCGAGGCGGGGCTTGGCCGCTTCGCAAGGACGGCCGGCCGGTCCTTTGTCGGCCGTGACCGGATGCTGCAGCGCGAAGCCGGCAAACCCTGGCGAATGGAATTGCTGGAACTCGAAGATCAGGGCCGGGAGGCGTTCGGGATGCAGCCGGTTTTTCGCGGCGGCGAATGCGTCGGGCTGGTGTCGTCCGGGGCGTTCGGGCACCGGGTGGGAGCAAGTCTTGCGCTGGCCTGGTTCCGAACGGGGAAGCCAGCCGCGGACGATTGCCTCAGGGTCAGGCTGCCCGGAGGCGAGGTTGCAGCACGGGTGCTGGCCAATGCGCCATACGACCCGGCAAGTGTTCGCATGAAAGGTGCGGCCAGATGAAACGGAACCTGCCATCGGCCGGTCCGAAGCACCGCCGCGGCCGGGAGGCCCGTCGCGCCACTCGCCGGCAATCGGACCAGACGAGGCGGCTCGGTGCCCCGGCCTATATCCGGCGCCGGATCGGCGTATTCGAACTGCTCGACGAGGAAGAGCTTGCGCTGATCGAAGGCAATGCGGACCGGATTCTTGCCGAGACCGGAATGGAATTCCGGGACGATCCCGAGGTGCTGGACATCTTTCGGCAGGCCGGTGCCCGGGTGGATGGAGAGCGGGTGCGTTTCGAGCCAGGATTCTGCCGGTCAATCATCCAGGCAAGCGCGCCCCGGGAGTTCGTGCAACACGCCCGAAATCCGGCCCGGTCCGTGCGCATCGGTGGCAACAACCTGCTGTTCTGCCCCAGTTTCGGCCCGCCCTTTGTTCATGACATGGAGTCCGGACGCAGATACGCGACCTTCGCCGATTTCGAGAGGCTGACCCGGCTCCACTACCTGCTGCCGGGCGTGCATCATTCGGGGGGAGTGGTCTGCGAGCCGGTTGATGTGCCGGTTCCGGAACGGCATTTGTCGATGATACGTGCGCATCTGACCCTGAACGACAAGCCGTTCATGGGGGCGGTCACCGCCCCGGAGCGGGCAATGGATACGGTACAAATGGCCAGGCTCGTGCTTGGTGACGAGTTCGTGGACCGGAATTGCTGCATCTACAGCGTGGTCAACAGCAACGCGCCGCTGGTGCTGGACGCCACGATGCTGGGGGCGCTCAAGGTCTATGCGCGGGCCGGACAGGCGGTCGTGGTTTCGCCCTTCATCCTCGCCGGTGCCATGAGCCCGGTGACAGTTGCCGGCACCCTGGTTCAATTGCTTGCCGAGGCCATGGCCGGGCTGGCGCTGGTCCAGCTTGTCCGTCCGGGCGCCCCCTGCGTCTTCGGCACCTTCTCGAGCCCGGTCTCGCTCCAGACCGGCGCACCGACCTTCGGAACGCCCGAAGGAATGCAGATACAGATCTGCGCCGCCGCTCTGGCCCGCCGGCTCGGGGTCCCGTTTCATTCGGTCGGGGCGCTGACCTCCTCCAAGGTGCCGGATGCACAGGCAGCCTATGAGAGCATGACCCAGCTGCTTGGCGCGTTCATGGCCGGCGTGAATTTCATCATCCATGCCACTGGTTGCCTGGAGGGGCTGTTGACCATGGGCTACGAAAAGACACTCATGGATGCCGACCGCTGCGCGGCATTGCAGAAATTCGCCGGCGGTGTCGATCTGTCACCGGAGGCGATGGCGCTTGATGCAATCCGGGAGGTGGGCCCTGGCCGGCATTTTCTCGGCACCGACCACACGCTGCGGAATTTCGAGACGGCAAACTTTGTCTCCGAGGCTGCCGACAATGGCACGTATGAACAATGGATGGCGGAAGGATCGCGCTGGCAGCACCAGAGGTTGAATGACCGCTACAAGGAGATGCTGAGGCAGTACAAGCCGCCGGCGATGGATGTGGCCGTGCGCGAGGAGCTGGACGATTTTGTCGCCCGACGCCTCGGCGAGCTTCGCGGGAGGGGCTGAAATGCCGGCTGGCGCGGGACGGGAACGGCGGCCAGGGTCCGCTTCCGGGCTCGGCCGGGGCCCAGCATGCGCCAGTCGCTGAAACGGGAGGGATGGCGATGTCCGTGCAAGCAGGAAAGCCGGAAGAGTGCATGCCCGCACTTGACTGGTCCACCGAGGGAATCGTGGCGCGCCGGGACCGGTACTACGCGGCCTCGCAACGGGCATTCGTGCCCTATGCAACGCCGCAGATCTTCAGGCGCGGGCGCGGGCAGTATCTGTGGGACGAGAAAGGGCGGCGCTATATCGATCTCTTGGGGATGAATGTGTGCATCAGCGCCGGCCATGCCCATCCCAGGGTGATCGAGGCCGTCGTGGAGCAGGCTGGCGAGCTTCAGCATTGCACGACGATGTTCTATCACCCGACACCGGCCCACCTTGCCGAGGAGCTGGCAGCCACCCTTCCCGACGGGCATGACTGGGTCGCGCATTTCACCAATAGCGGCTCGGAGGCCATCGACCTCGCCCTGCTCATGGCAAGGAGCCATACCGGCAATATCGACTTCCTGTCGCTCCACAATTCCTATCACGGTGCGACGACAGCTGCGCAGGCGCTGACCGGCGTCCAGCCTTTCCGTCACCCGGTTCCCCAGCTCGGCGGAATTCGGTTCGCTCCCGAGCCAAATCCCTATCGCGGGGCGCATGGGGACAATGTGGAAGGGTATCTGACGGAACTGGAACGGGTGATTGACCACGAGACCAGCGGCCGGCTTGCCGGCATGATCATCGAGCCGGTCCAGGGCTATGGCGGAATCGTCGACATGTTGCCCGGCTATATCGCCGGCGCATTCGAGCGGGTGCGAGCCGCCGGAGGCGTATGCGTGATCGACGAGGTGCAATCCGGTGTTGGCCGCACCGGTGGGCATTTCTGGGCCTTCGAGGGGCATGGCGTGGTGCCGGACATCGTGGTGATGGCCAAGGGGATCGGCAATGGATTCCCGCTCGGGGCCGTGTTTGCCCAGCGGCATGTTGCCGAGTCGATGGCATCGAGGTTCCTGTTTCATACCCATGGAGCCAACCCTGTCTCATGTGCGGCCGGCCGGGCGGTGCTGCGGGTGATCCGTGACGAGGAACTGCAGGCAAATGCCGGACAGGTCGGCGGTGCCCTGCTTGCCCGGCTCCGGGATCTCGAACAGCGCTACCCGATCATCGGCGAGGTTCGGGGAAAGGGGCTGATGCTGGCGATCGAGATGGTCGAGGACCGCAAATCCCGGTCGCCGGCGCCGGAAGCAACCGCCGAAATCTTCGAGCGGGCGCGGGATGAAGGGGTGATCATGAGCAAGTCGGGCGTGTTCCGGAATGTCCTGCGCATCGTGCCGCCGCTCTGCCTCGACATGCAGGATGTGGACCCGATCGCCGATGCGCTCGACCGCAGCTTCGCCTCGTTGTAGACGGCGGGAGGCAGCGGAACATCGTCCCGGATCACCTGTCCCACCTCCGGGCATTCGATGTCCCGGAGCCTGTCTCCATGCGCGGCGACATCCTCCGCACCAAATGCCCTCGCGATCGGTTGCCCGGAATGCGTGACAAAGTCCGATGGGAGCTTGCAAGGCGGCCTGATTTTTGGCAGTCTGCCTGCATGCACGATAATCTGTCCTTGCACCGGGTGAAAATCCGGCACGATGAGCAAGGGACTCAACACAACATAATCGGGAGAAGATCATGATGCCCAGTCTAAGCCGTCGCGGTGTCCTCAAGGCCGGCGCAGCAACACTCGCAGCTACCTCGCTGACCCCATTTGCCGCACACTCGATGCCGAAAATGGGCGGCACCCTTCGGTTGGGTATTGGAGGAGCAAACACATCGGACAGTTGGGATGGCGGTTCCCACTCCGACATCTACATGCAGATGGCCGCCCACGGCTCCGTTTTCGACTGCCTGACCGAAATCGATGCCCAGGGTAATCTGGTCGGCGAATTGGCCGAGAGCTGGGAAGCGAATGATGACGCCTCGGTCTGGACCTTCAACCTGCGCAAGGGCGTGACGTTCCACAATGGCAAGAGCTTCGGAGCCGACGACGTCATCGAGACGCTCAACAGCCACGTGACGCCTGACTCGAAATCGGCGGCAAAGCCGATCGTGGCCAATGTCGACAAGATGGAAAAGACCGGCGAACACCAGGTGGTAATGACGCTCAAGGCCGGCAATGCCGACTTTGCCTACCTGTTGTCGGACTACCATCTGTTCATTCATCCGGCCGGCATGCTCCAGGAGTCGAAGGCCACGGGAATTGGCACCGGCCTCTACATGGTCGACAATTTCGATCCGGGAGTCAGGCTGCTGTGTTCCCGGGTGGACGGCCATTACAAGGATGGCAAGGCTGGCTGGTTCGACAGCATCGAGATGATCGCAATCAACGACAAGTCGGCCAGGATGAACGCCCTGCTGACCGGCCAGGTCGATACCGTCAACAGGGTTGATTTCCAGATCGAGCCGTTGATGCGCGCCAATCCGAATATCGAGATCTTCGAGGTGACCGGCAATCAGCACTACACGTTCCCGATGCTGACCAATCTGCCGCCACTTGATGATCTGAATGTTCGCAAGGCACTCAAATATGCGGTCAAGCGCCAGGAAATGGTGGACAAGATTCTGCTTGGTCATGGTGCGATCGGCAATGACAGCCCGATCGGTCCGGCCAACCTGTTCTATGCCGACGACTTGCCGCAACTCGAATACGATCCGGACAAGGCCAGGTTCCACCTGAAGGAAGCCGGGATGGATTCGCTGCAGATTGACCTGTCGGCCTCCGAGGCTGCCTTCGTGGGTGCAGTGGATGCCGCCCAGCTGATCCAGGCCTCAGCCAAGGATGCAGGCATCGAAGTCAATGTCATTCAGGAGGCCCAGGACGGTTACTGGTCGAATGTCTGGCTGAAGAAGCCGTGGTGTGCCTGTTTCTGGTCAGGCCGGGCGACCGAGGACTGGATGTTCTCGACTGCGTACGAACTCGGTGTTCCGTGGAATGATACCCATTGGGACAATGCCCGCTTTCAGGAGCTGCTGGTCCAGGGTCGGACGGAGCTTGACAACGACAAGCGGCGCAGCATCTACCACGAGATGCAGGCGCTCATTTCGGCCGAGGGTGGCACCATCCTGCCGATGTTTGCCAATTATGTCGATGCTGCTTCAACTGCGCTGGCCCACGATGATGCCCTCGGCAATATCTGGGCGATGGACAGCGCACGGATCACCGAACGCTGGTGGTTTGCCTGATCCGTCCTGAGCAGTTGCAAGATCGGAGCGCCCCGCAATTTGCGGGGCGTTTTCCTTGGGGGATTCCGGCATTGACCGGGTCGGCAACATTGACCGAATTCCACCGGAAATCCTGCCCGGATTGCCGGTGGAGGAACTGTTCCTTGCCAACTTCCTGTCCAACGGGTCCGAATCCTGCATTCGCCTTCCCTGGAGGGGCTGGTCCAGGGTGATACGCGGCTACGGGAATTTCGGAAGCCCGATCCGGTCGTTGTCAATGTGACGTATCGCCGACATGCATGAACTCGCGAAAGGCTGCCGATGCACTGTTCGGCTCCACATCGGCAGCCCAGGCCATTCCGACATCCATGGTCGGGACCGGGTCGGCCAGCGACGTGGCCTCCACCCGCCGGCCGTCGAGAGACCATGGGCGATAGACCATGTCGGACAGTATGGTGACTCCCATCCCTCCTGCAACAAATGACCTGACGGCCTCCAGCGAAGACGTGCGGAAAATCGTTCTGGGCCTGTAGGCAGTCTTGTTCCAGTAACGCTGTGTCGTATTGCTGGCCTCGTCCACCGTCAGCATGATGTATGGCTGAAGCGCCACATCGGCCAGCGTGATCGTGTCTCGTGACAGGAGCGGGTGCAGCGTCGGCAGCCAGAGACGCCGCCGCGACTGCATCAATGTTTCGAAACTCAATCCCTCCTGGTCAATGATGTTTGATGTCAACATGACTGCCAGGTCGAACTCGCCGGTGACCAACCCGTCCTCGATCACCGATCGCGGGGCCTCGGTGAGTTGCAGGTCGACGCCCGGATAATAGCGGGAGAATCGTTCGAGAAAGGGCGGGACGTAGTAGCCAGCCACCGTATAGGTCAATGCCAGCCGGAGCCGCCCGTGCACATCGTCCATTTTTCGGCGGGGAGCCTGGACCGCCTCGTCCACGGCTGCCATGATCCGGCGGGCGTGGTCGAGAAAGATGTTGCCTTCATAGGTCAGCGAGACGCCGCCGCCATGTCGGACAAAGAGCTGGCTTCCGATGATCTCCTCAAGCTGCTTGACGGCCGTGGTGAGCGCAGATTGCGAGACGTTGAGTTCCTTGGCGGCAAGGGAGACCTGACCGGCATTGGCGACGGCGGTGAAATAACGGATCTGTCGAAGAGTTGGTTTTATCATTTTCTGATATCATGGATTGCTTTTTTTGATTTCATGTCCGTAGCAGCGGAACGTGCACCTCTCCTGACCGGCGGGGTGTGTAGTCACATACAATTACAAAAATCTTGATATAACAGTATTTTACATGGCCAAAGCGACAGAGTGTCAAACTTGCCCTGTTGGGGGCTGTTCAGGAATTAGTATCATCTTTTCCAATAATATAACCTATTATTCGTATTTTACAATTTCATCTTTCGCATTCAGACTTTCAGCAGATCGCCCCGATCGGGCGAAAATCCGAAATTGTCCCGAGGAGGATGACATGAATAGGTTGAACAATTTCCTGTCCGGATCGACTGCCGTGACCCTGGCACTTTGCCTTGGTACAGCAGTGCAGGCCGAAGACTGGTTTCCGTACCAGGTCGAGGTCTGGGATCCGCCATTCGACATGTCGAGCCCGCGAACCAACCTGGACTACATGCCCCTGGCAGGTGCAAGCCAGAAATGGGACCTCTGTATTTCCTTTCCGCACATGAAGGATGCCTACTGGCTGGGTGTTGATTATGGTGTTGCCGAAGAAGCCAGGCGTCTCGGCGTCGCAGCAACCGTCGTGGAGGCTGGCGGGTATACCGAACTCGCCAGGCAGATCTCGCAGATTGAAGATTGCGTGTCGGCCGGTGCCGATGCAGTGATCATCGGGGCCATTTCATTTGACGGGCTCAACAACCTCGTCAGTGAAATCCGGGCAAAGGACATCCCGGTCATCGATGTGATCAATGGAATGTCTTCAGACGAGCTCTCGGCCAAATCCCTGGTCTCCTTTGGCGAGATGGGTGCGAAAGCGGGCCAGTTCCTGGCAGACCTGCATCCCGCTGGCGGTGAGGCGGTCAAGGTGGCCTGGTTCCCCGGACCTGCCGGTGCCGGTTGGGTCGAGGCCGGCAATGCCGGCTTCGCCGGAGCAATCGAAGGCAGTGCCGTAGACCTTGTCGACACCAGATACGGTGATACGGGCAAAGAGGTCCAGGCCAAGCTTGTCGAGGATACGCTCGAGGCACATCCCGATCTCGGCTATATCGCGGGAACAGCGGTAACGGCCGAAGCAGCGGTCCCGATACTGCGGTCGCGTGGGCTGGCCGACCAGGTCAAGGTGATCTCGTACTACTATACCCCCGGCGTGGATCGCGGCATCGCCCGCGGCCAGATCCTCGCCGCGCCGACCGATTCGCCGGTGATCCAGGGCCGGGTCGCAGTGGACCAGGCGGTACGAATCCTCGAGGGTGAAGACCATGTCAGGCATGTGGGCCCGGCGCTCTACGTTGTAACGCAGGACAACCACGGGGCGTTTGATTCATCCTCTACCCTGGCACCGGACGGTTTCCGGCCTGTCTTCATCGTCGAATAGGCGAGGAGCAGCCCATTTCCTCCCGCGTCCAGACGCCATCGACCGATGACACCTCGCCCGTAACGGGCGAGGTGCTGGTCGCGACCGGCTCCATAACCAAGGATTATCCGGGAGTGCGGGCGCTGAATGACGTCAATCTTGATCTCCGGGCAGGCGAGGTGCATGTCCTCTTCGGAGAAAACGGCGCCGGAAAGTCGACCCTGATCTCGATCCTTGCCGGGGCTGAGCGGCCGACATCGGGCACGCTCCAATTCAGGGGACAACAGATCGTCCTCCATTCGGTGAATGATGCAAGGCAATTGGGGATATCGGCGGTCTTCCAGGAGTTCTCGCTGATTCCGCAAATGACCGTGGAGGAGAATCTCTTCCTCGGCGCAGAACCCAGAACAGGCGTGTTCCTGGAGCGGCGGCGCAGTCGCGAGAGTGCAAGAGGAATCCTGGTGGAGCTCGATTTTCCCATCGATCCGGCGACCCGGGTTGATCAGCTGACCCGGGCAGAGCAGCAAATGGTGGAAATCGCCAAGGCATTCCGGTCCGATCTGTCGGTGTTGATCCTGGATGAGCCGACCGCATCACTGACCAACCACGAGTCGGACAAGCTCTTTGCGCTGATCGACGATCTGACAAGACGCGGTATCGGTATCGTGTACATTACTCACCGAATGGGGGAGATACGGCGTATCGGCGATCGAATCTCGGTATTGCGGGATGGCATCCTGATCGACACGCTCGATGCAGGGACGGCTTCCGAATCGGATTTGGTCCGGCTGATGACCGGCCGCGACGTCGGCAAGATCTTCCCCGACCGGACCCCGAAACCTGCAGGCGAAAACCTGTTGACCATCACCGGGTTGACAACACGCGACGGTACGGTGCTGCGGGCTTCGATAAAGGTGAATGCCGGCGAAATCCTGGGGTTGGCCGGGCTGGTGGGTTCCGGCAAGTCCGAAGTGTTGCAGGCGGCGTTCGGAGCCAGGGCGATTTCCGAAGGGCAGGTGTTGTATCGCGATCATGACACCACCGGCCGTGACCCGAAACGCAATATCAATGACGGGTTCCTCTACCTGCCGCCCGACCGGCGGCTGGAAGGGTTGATCATGATGCGTCCGGCGCGTGAGAACATGGCCCTGGCAGCGCTGGATGTCAGTCCGTTTTCCAGGGGGGCGTGGCTGACCCCCCGGCGCGAAAAACGCATGGCGGAGGATTTGGCCGACCGGTTGAACTTGCAACCCCGTCAGATCGAACGACCAGCCGGCATGTTCTCGGGCGGAAATCAGCAGAAGGTCATGCTGGCCCGCAGCCTGACCCGCGAGTTCCGGTTGATTGTCTATGACGAGCCGACCGTGGGAGTCGATGTGGGAACCCGGGCCGCAATTTACCGATTCATCGTGGAACTTGCGCAGGGTGGCATGGCCGTCATTCTGATCTCGTCCGATCTGTCCGAAATCATCCATCTCAGCCACAGGGCCTACGTATTCCACCGCGGACAGGTGCAGGCGGAACTTTCAGGGGAGGATCTGACCGAAGAATCGGTGCTGGCGAATTTCTTCGACAGGGAGGCAGCCTGATGACCAGGGACAGGACTGCCGGACACGCCGCGTCCCTCATCCTCAAACGAGCCTTCGTCAAGCTGGGTATTCTGCCCTTCCTGCTGCTGGCCGCGCTGCTGATCTTCACATTGATGTCCGAGAATTTTCTGACAATTCGCAACCTGACGAATGTGTTCAGGCAGTCCGTCTATCTCACCATCGTCTCCATCGGTCAGATGCTGGCGCTGCTGACCGGCGGATTCGACCTGTCGGTCGGAACGATTCTCGCCCTGGCCTCGGTGGCGGGTGCCATGGCCATGGCGTCCGCCTATGCGGCGATGCCTGAAGCCATCTGGCTGGCAATCACCATAGGGTGCCTTGCCGGTGTGGCAGCAGGCACGCTGATCGGAGTGGTAAATGGCGTGGGTGTGGCCTTCTTCAGCGTCTCGCCATTCATGATGTCGTTGGGAATGGCGTCTGTGGGATTCGGTGTCGCGCTCTATCTGACCGGCGGCGTGCCTGTCTACGGGATGCCCGTCGAGTTCGGCGACACCTTCGGGTTCGGGGAGGTCATGGGAGTGCCGGTGCCGGTGCTGGTGGCGGCCCTGCTGGTGTTGGCGCTGTACATCTTCCTGTACCGCACGCCGTACGGCCGGCATCTCTACGCCGTCGGTGGAAACCTCAAGGCCGCGTCGCTTTCGGGAATCAATACCCGGGTCACGCTCCTTTTCACCTACGTGCTTTGCGCCTTCCTTGCCGCCGTGGCGGGGATCCTGCTGACCGCCAGGCTGGACACCGGCGAGGCCAATATCGGCGCGTCGATGCCGCTGGAATCGATTGCTGCCTGTGTCATTGCCGGCGTCAGCCTGCGCGGCGGAACCGGGAGGCTGGAAAACGTCGTGCTGGGGGCGCTCTTCATCGGCCTGGTTCAGAACGGAATGAACCTCGCCCGGATCGAAAGTTACCTGCAAACGGTGGTGCTGGGTGCGTTGCTGATCCTGGCAGTGATCGCCGACCAGATACGCCTGACATACGTGGCAACGCTGAAGGATTAGGGAACATGCCATGCAGGTAGACATCAATTGTGACATGGGAGAGAGCTTCGGACTCTACCAGATCGGTGATGACGCGGCCATCATGCCATTCATCACCCAGGCCAATATCGCCTGCGGTTTTCACGGCTCCGACCCCAACCACATGAGAAGAACGGTCGCGCTGGCGAACACATACGGAGTCAAGGTTGGCGCCCATGTCTCGCTACCTGATTTGTGCGGATTTGGACGGCGGGAAATGAAGATCGATCGCGAGGAAATGAACAACATCATTCTCTATCAGATCGGCGCGCTGCTTGCCTTCCTGAAACTCGAGGACATGACGCTCAGCTATCTCAAGCCACATGGAGCGCTGTATGGAATGGCGGCACGGCAGGAACATATTGCCGAGGCCGTAGCCGACGCTGCAGCCCTGTTCAGCGTGCCCGTCACCGGCATCTCCGGAACATTGCACGAGGAAGTCTGCAAGAGGCGCGGAGTGGGCTTTCAGTCCGAGTTCTTCGTGGACCTGGATTATGATGACGAAGGTCACCTGATCATTGCCCGCGAGCATGAGGCGGTTGCGCCGGAACTCGCCGCAAGCCGCGCCGTGAGAGCGGTGCGCGACGGGGTGCTGACGACCATCGGCGGCAGGACATTGTCGGTGCGCGCCGAGACGATCTGCATCCATTCCGACACGCCCAATGCGGTGAAAATCGGAATGGCGGTCAATTCTGCGCTCAGCCAGCTTGCCGCCGCGTGGGAAGACGGGCGAACCAAACGGGAGAAAATCCATGGCCAGACATGACATCAGGTCGCCAATTCCGGGAACCTTCTTTCGCAGGCCGGCACCCGATGAGCCTCCATTCGTCACGGTCGGCGACGTGGTGGCCAAGGGTGATGTCGTGGGGCTCGTGGAGGTGATGAAGACCTTTCACCAGATCGAGGCGGACGGTGGAGGAACCGTGACGGGCTTTCCGGTGGAGGATGGCGAGCCGGTGACCGCGGGCGCCACCATCGTCGAGCTGGATTGACCCGATGGCACGGGCCCTGCCGATCAGGAAGATGCTGATCGCCAATCGGGGCGAGATTGCCTGCCGCGTGATCCGTGCCGCCAGGGAACTTGAGCTCGAAGTGGTCCTGGCGGCAAGCGAAGCCGACACCGGGAGTCTTGCCGCCCGGATGGCGGATGAAGTGAAGGTAATCGGCCCACCACCGGCAGCAAGATCCTACCTCGATGTCGATGCCATCCTGCGGGCCGCCAGGGAATCGGGTGCCGATGCCATACATCCCGGCTACGGGTTTCTTGCCGAAAATGCCCGGTTTGCCGACATGGTCGAACAGGCCGGGCTGGTCTTCGTGGGGCCTGCCGGAGACACGATCAGCCTGATGGGTGACAAGGCCGCAGCGCGTGCCCAGGCAAGTCTGGCGGGTGTTCCAACCGTTCCGGGTAGCGACGGCGTGGTCTCCGATATCGACGAGGCGGCGGCGATGGCCGAAAGGATCGGTTTTCCGGTCATGATCAAGGCCAGCGCCGGTGGTGGTGGAAGGGGCATCCGGGTGGCCAGGAATCCGGAGGAATTGCGCAGACTGGTGCCACAAGCCTCGACCGAAGCCGGGGCGGCATTTGGCGACAGGGACATCTATGTCGAGAAGCTGATCGAAAATGCCCGCCATATCGAGGTTCAGTTGCTGGGAGATGGCCGGGACGTGGTGCATTTCTTTGACCGCGAATGCTCGCTCCAGCGGCGACGGCAGAAGGTCTGGGAGGAGGCGCCGTCGGCGGCGATCGACGACACGCAGCGCCGGAGCCTGTGTGCCGCAGCGACAAGCCTGGCAAGATCGGTGAACTACCGGGGGGCCGGGACGGTTGAATTCCTCCTCGATGACAAGACCGGGAATTTCTATTTCATCGAAATGAACACCCGCATTCAGGTCGAGCATCCGGTTACCGAAATGATTTGCGGAACCGACCTGGTAGCCGGAATGATCCGGGTCTCGGCGGGCGAGCCGCTATGGATGATCCAGGACGAAGTCACCCGCGCCGGCCACGCCATCGAGGTGCGCCTCAATGCCGAGGATCCGTCCAGCAATTTCATGCCGTTTCCCGGAACCGTGAATGGTCTGCGCATCCCCGATGGTGACGGCGTACGCTTCGACCACATGCTGTATGACGGATATGCCATCCCGCCCTTCTACGACTCGCTCCTGGGCAAGCTGATCGTCTGGGCACCAGATCGCGGGAAGGCAATCACCCGGCTTCGTCTTGCGCTCGAAGGCCTCGAGATCACGGGTCTGCCTACCACGGCCCCGTTATATTCGGCCCTGGTCGACAGTGCCGACGTGCAGGCCAACGCCGTCCATACCGGCTGGCTCGAGGCCTGGCTGGAGCACAACAGGGACAGACTGGCACAACAACGGGAGGCCACGGCATGAGTCGGTACACATTCGGAGGTGACGAGCACATATTTGTCGAGGTCGACGAGGAGATGTCGCTGGAGGCGTTCTTCGTATCTCTCTCGATGACCAATGCCGTGCGAGCGGCCGGGATTGACGGGGTGACGGAAATCTGCCCCGCCAACGCGTCGTGCCAGATCAAGTTCGATCCTGACAGGATTCATCCCGATGCGCTGCTGGATCGCCTGCAGCAGCTGGAGGTCGAGGCAGACAAAACCGAATCCAGGCTGGAAACCCGGATCATCGAGGTCCCGGTCTACTACCAGGATCCCTGGACCCACGAGACACTCATGCGGTTCCGCGACCGGCATCAGGACCCGGACGGTACCGACCTCGATTATGCCGCTCGTATCAACGGCTTCGATACAGTCGAGGACTTCATCGAAGCACATTCAGGCGCACCATGGTTTGTCTCGATGGTGGGCTTCGTGTCGGGCCTGCCCTTCCTCTACCAGATGGTCGACCGGTCGCGGCAGATACAGGTTCCCAAATACCTCCGCCCTCGCACCGACACGCCAAAGCAGACCGTGGGCTACGGTGGTTCATTCTCCTGCATTTATTCGGTTCGCGGTGCTGGTGGCTACCAGATGTTCGGAATCACTCCGATGACGATCTACGACCCCGAACAGGAAGCCCCCTATCTGAAGGAGTTCATGGTGTTTTTCCGCCCCGGCGACATCGTGAAGTGGCGGCCAATCGACCGGGCGGAACATGACAGGCTGATCCGCGATGTCGAGGATGGGTGTTTCAGCCCCCGTATTCGCGATGTCGTTTTTTCCCTCGACGAGTTCAACGCCGACCCGGACGGAACCAATGCCAGGCTGATGGAGGCACTCTATGCCGGTTAACGTGATATCTTCAGGCATCATGACCACGATCCAGGATCTTGGCCGACCCGGGTTCTTTCATCTTGGCATCCCGATGGGAGGAGCGATGGACCGGCTCGCATTGCGAGCTGCGAACCTGCTTGTCGGCAATGACGAGGGGGCAGCCGGATTGGAGGCGGTTTTTGTCGGCCCGGTGCTGGAATTTACCGAGGATGTGACCGTGGCTGTCTGCGGGGCCGAGCTTCCACCGAGGATTGATGACGAGGAACAACCGGCCTGGACGGCGCTGAGCATCCGGAAGGGCCAAATCCTGTCCTTCGGTTTCCTCGGGGCCGGGGCGCGGGCATATATTGCCGTCTCGGGCGGATTCAGTACACCGCCGGCACTGGGCAGCCGGTCAACCTATGCCATAGGTGCATTGGGAGGTGTGGGCGGACGTGCCATTCAGCCGGGCGACACCCTGCCGCTCGGGCAGGACCGCGGAAATGCCAGGCCGGGAACATCGGTGCCGAACCCGCTCAGGCGGCTTCCGGGCTCCCCGGCAGAGTTGCGAGTGCTGCCCGGGCTGTACTGGCACCGGATTACCGAACCGGCGCAGTCGGGTTTCTTCGAAGACAGCTGGATCGTGGCCAACGAGGCTGATCGAATGGGCTACCGGTTCCGGGGCGGAAGACCACTGGAATTCGTGCCCCGGCAGCAACCATACAGCGCCGGATCAAATCCCTCGAACATCACCGACGCCTGTTACCCGTACGGTTCAATCCAGGTTCCCGACGGAACCGAGCCCATCGTGCTGCACCGGGACGCGGTGTCCGGTGGCGGCTACTTCATGCTGGGAACCGTGATTTCAGCGGATATGGACCTCGTTGGCCAGCTCCAGCCAAATATAACGACCCGGTTTGTCAGGGTGAGGATGGGCACGGCCCTGGCTGCGCGGAAGAACCGGTCTGCCATGCTTCACGAAATCCGTGAACTGGCTGCATGATTGCTGCGGGGGCCACAGGACGACAGGCCGGTTGTCGCCATCCTGCCGGCGGAATTGGTTCAGCCACCATCAAATCCGACGGGCAATTACAGGCTGGCCGCGGCCGCGCACATGGCCCGGAGTTTTGCCATGGCCCGGTCCCGTCCCAGCATGGCCAGGCCGCAATCGGGGGCAACCATGAGCCGGCCCCGGTCGATATGCTCCAACGCCCTCGCAAGGCGCAAAGCGATGTCGTCTTCCTTCTCGATCGCACTCCGGGCGATGGTGACTGATCCGAGAATCACCGTGGAGTGTTCGAATTCCTCCAGCAGGGAAAGATCATTGTGACAATGCGCATCCTCGAGCGAAACCTGATCAACCGATGAACGGTCCACGGCGCGTGCCAGCTGGAAATAGGCGAGTGGATCGGCCTTGTGATATTCCCTGTCATCCAGGTGATCGGGGTAGCCGCAGCACATATGCATGATCCGGGTCACGTCGCCGGGCACACCGTCAAAGCACCTGTCGAGGCACTCGATCCCGTATTCGAGCGCTCTGGTCACATTGCGGGCAAAAAGTGGCTCGTCGACCTGGACATGCCCGCATCCGGCGGCGGCAAGTGACCGGATTTCGAAATTGAGCGCCGTGGCGAGATCGAAGGCGAGCTCCTTCGGGTCCTGGTAGTGGGCATTCGCGCAGGTATCCATGATCGTGGTCGGTCCCGGCACCGTGATCTTGACCGGCCTGTCGGTTGCCGATTGCGCCACACGATAATCGCGGTCGAGGAAATTGTCCCCGCGCGGCTCGATGCGGCCGCGAATGGTTGGCAATTCGGCGCGGTAGGCGCCGTCGCGGACGGTCAGTTCCGTAAGGCGGTCGAAATCGAACCCGGCAAGATGGCGGCAATGGTAGTGGATGTAGTTTTCCCGCCGCTGCTCGCCATCGGTCGGAATGTCAATTCCGCAGGCAACCTGGTCGGCAACGGCCGCCTCCGTGGCTCGCCGGTAGAGGGCCTCGACCTCGGCATCCTCCTCGATTCTACCGGCCAGGCGGGTCACTTCTCCGGCGGCGTCCGTCAGGCCGTGCTCTATCTTGAACCAGTCCGGCATCGGCACGTAGCCGGGCTTCGGATAGGCCCCGATGCAGGTCGTCAACAGCCCCATTCCTGCCACTCCTTTCTTGCCACCTCGCCGTGACATGCAATTCTGGTAGCGTCCGACTCCACCTTGTTCAAGGCTCCGGCGCCATGGTCAGGAGGCCGCCTCCGGTGGCCTGACTGCAGCCATGACGTAATTGACCGCGTGGTCCCGCTCCGACAGCTTCCAGTTCCATTGCAGGGGATCGAAGACGAAACCCTTGCAATCAATGAACTCCAGCCCGGAAGCCTCGGCCAGGCCGGCCAACTCCCCCGGCTTGACAAAGCGGCTCCAGTCATGGGTTCCCCTTGGCAGCCAGCCAAGAACGTATTCGGCGCCGACGATCGCCAATGCGAAACTCTTCACGGTCCGGGAGATGGTCGAGCAGACCAGGAGACCTCCAGGCTTCAACAATTCCGAGCAACTCCGGACAAAGGCGGCCTGGTCGGGTACATGCTCGATGACTTCCATGGCCAGAACCACATCGTAGCCGTCGCCGGCGTCAAGATCGGCGGCATCCATGTTCCGGTAGTCGATGGCGAGGCCCATGGCCTTGGCGTGCCCTGTGGCAATGTCGATATTGCGGCCAGATGCATCGACGCCGGTAACCTCTGCCCCGAGACGCGCCATGGGTTCGGTCAGCAAACCGCCGCCACAGCCGATGTCCAGGATCTTCAGCCCGGCAAAGGGTTTCGACTGCCGGACATCGCGGTCGAACTCGATTTCGATCTGGCTGTTGATGTAATCCAGTCGGCAAGGGTTGAGCAGGTGAAGCGACCGGAACTTGCCGTCCGGATTCCACCATTCTTCGGCAAGCGCATCGAATTTTTCGATTTCGGCAGGATCTGCAGACATTGTCTTTTCGAATGGCGCCTGTTTAGTGATGTGCCGTCTGTCGATCAGGAAGCTGAAGGGTTCTGGATGACTGAATTTGCGCCACACTTCAATGGCAGCGGTCAACTATACCCGCAAATCGAACCGATTGAACGGTTGATGCTGGATGTGGGTGACGGGCACAGGATCCATGTGGAAATCTCCGGCTCGGCTGGCGGCTTTCCGGTGCTGTTCCTGCATGGCGGCCCCGGTGGAGGCTGCAATCCGACCATGCGGCGGTATTTCGATCCGGGGATGTTCCGGATCATCCTCTTCGATCAGCGAGGATGCGGGCGTTCGCAACCCTCGGGATGCGTGGAAGACAATACGAGCTGGCATCTTGTCGGCGATATCGAGGCCATCCGCGAGCGGCTGGGCATTTCACGGTGGATACTGTTTGGTGGCTCCTGGGGGGCGGCCCTTGCACTGCTCTATGCCGGAACACACCCGGAGCGGGTTGCGCATCTGGTGTTACGCGGCGTTTTCCTGATGACCCGGTCGGAACTGGACTGGTTCTATGGCGGGGCCGCCGGATGGTTTCGACCATCCCACTGGTCGAGATTTGTCGATCCGATCCCGGAACATGAGCGCGGCGACCTCATCGCCGCCTATCGGAGGCGGTTGTTCAGCGGCGATCCGGAAATCGAAATCCGCCACGCCCGACGGTGGTTTGCCTGGGAAAGCTCCATGACCACCTTTGTCCAGAAGGACGAAATCCGGGCTGGAACCGACGACTATGTGCGGAACTTCTCCCGGATCGAGAATCACTATTTCAGCAACGCCGGTTTCCTCGAACATGACAATTTCATCCTCTCCAACATTTCGCGGATCCGTGGAATTCCTGGCACCATCGTCCAGGGGCGATACGATCTCGTATGTCCGCCGCAAGCCGCCTGCAGGTTGAACGAGTGCTGGCCGGACTCGTCGCTGACCCTGGTCCAGGGCGGACATTCCCTTTCCGATCCTGAAATCTCGAATGCGCTGGTCCGGACCATGGATACGCTGGGCCGCAAGCTTGCGCCGGGCTGGCATTGACGAGGAGCTGCCAATCCACCCGCAGCGCGGGAGCCGCGTCCCGTCGGGCACCTTGCCACCGGTCCGACTGTGACGGTATCACTCGGGAAGAAATCAACCTGGAAGGGACAGTTCCGGCTTGCCGCCAATACTCCTGAAATTCGTACACGCAGTTGATGCGGTAAATTACCGGCTTGGCCGGGTCGTCATGTACGGGATTTTCGTCATGGCCGCCATCCTGCTGTGGTCGTCAATATCGAAAACGTTCTTCCTGCCTTCGCTGTGGACACTGGAAATGGCCCAGTTTGCCATGGTGGCCTATTACATTCTCGGTGGTCCCTATTCGATCCAGCTTGGATCAAATGTGCGGATGGACCTGTTCTACGGCAGCTGGTCATTGCGCCGGAAGGCGTCATTCGATGCCGTCACCGTGCTGTTCCTGATCTTCTACCTGGGCGTGCTGCTCTATGGCGGAATCTCCAGCACCGCCTACGCATTCGAATATGGCGAGCGGAGCTACTCCTCCTGGCGACCGTATATGTGGCCGATCAAGACCCTGATGTGCATCGGAATATTCCTGATGCTGCTGCAGGCGCTGTCTGCCATCGGCTACCAGAATCTGACCCGCCCGAAATCATTTCACATGAAGCTGCGCTGAGGAGACGACATGTTGGCCAACTGGTCATATCCGACCAATATCCGGTTCGGGGCCGGCCGGATCGCCGAACTTCCGGACGCGTGCCGGACCGCCGGCATCAGTCACCCGCTGCTGGTCACCGACCGTGGGCTGGCCAGGCTGCCGGTCACCAAGACGGCACTCGATGTGCTCGAGGATGCCGGATTGGGCAGGTCAGTCTACAGTGATGTCGATCCGAACCCGTCCGACGTCAATCTCGCAGCCGGGCTGGCCAAGTTCAGGGAGGGCAGCTTTGACGGCGTCGTCGCTCTTGGCGGCGGGTCTGGAATCGATCTGGGCAAGATGGTTGCATTCATGTCGGGCCAGACCCGCCCGATCTGGGATTTCGAGGATATCGGAGACTGGTGGATGAGGGCGAATGCCGATGCAATCGCGCCGATCGTTGCCGTGCCGACCACGGCGGGCACTGGCTCGGAAGTCGGCCGGGCATCGGTCATCACCAATTCCGAAACACGGACCAAGAAGATCATCTTTCATCCCCGGGTCCTGCCATCGGTGGTGATCTCTGATCCTGAACTCACCGCCGGCATGCCTCCATCGATCACTGCCGGCACCGGGATGGACGCGTTTGCGCATTGCCTGGAAGCCTATTGCTCGCCGAACTACCATCCGATGAGCCAAGGCATTGCCCTGGAAGGCATGCGGCTGGTCAGGAACTGGCTGGGAGTGGCCTACAGGGAAGGCGACAATCCTGAAGCCCGGGCCCACATGATGAGCGCGGCATCAATGGGAGCGGTGGCGTTCCAGAAGGGACTTGGAGCCATCCACGCCCTGTCGCATCCGGTCGGTGCCTTGTTCAATACCCATCACGGGACGACAAATGCCGTGGTCATGCCACCGGTGCTCGAATTCAACAGGGAGGCGATCACCGGCAGGATCGAGGCAGCTTCAGCCTATCTGGGTATCGAGGGAGGGTTCGAGGGGTTTTGCGAATTCGTGATCGAACTGCGGTCGGAGCTGAATATCCCGGCCAATCTCACCGAGTTGGGTGCTGATCCGGCGAAGAGCGAGGAGATGGCCAGGATGGCGATCGAGGATCCGAGTGCCGGCGGCAACCCGGTCGCCCTGGATTACGACAACACCCTCGATCTCTACCGGGAATGCTTCCGGTTCCCCCGGTGATCGACCTCGACCAGGCCAGGATGAACGGAATGTTCACGGATGCCGCGTCCATCATTGAGTGCCTCGGGCTTGAGCCACATCCGGAAGGCGGACATTTCCGCGAGTCCTATCGTGCGATCGCCGATGATGGAGCCCGCGGTGCGGCAACCTCGATCTACTACCTGTTGCAGGACGGTGAGGAATCGAGGTGGCATCGCGTCGATGCCTTGGAGATCTGGCATTTTCATGCCGGTGGGCCGTTGAGGCTCCGGATGTCTGCCGACGGTATCACCATCACCGAAAAGCGCCTTGGCGTGAATTCCGGGGTGCAGCCCCAAATCGCGGTTCCCGCTGGCTGGTGGCAAAGTGCCCGATCGGAAGGTGCCTGGACACTGGTCGGCTGCACGGTTGCCCCGGCCTTCGACTATGCCGGCTTCGAGCTTGCTCCAGAGGGCTGGGAGCCCGGCTCCTGACCCTTCATGCGCCATCCTTGCCTCCGGGGCTTCGGCGCGGCAACCTCTGCCGCTTCAATCTGCTCCGCGCAAGCGGAGCCATGCCGTCCCGTTCCAGCCGGCACTCCTGGCCCTATGCCGCGTATTCCGGGAGCATGTCCGGCAGCGGGTAGAGTTCGTTCATGGGAACCGATTGGCCGTTCGCCATGACGATGCGCACATGGCTTCGATCCATCAGCCGTGGCCGCACCACTCCGCAGGAATGGGAGATGGTCTGGACCTCGCGGATGATGCGGTGACAGTAATTGGCGACCCGAACCGATTTTTCACTGGGGTCAAGCCCCTTCTGCAGTCTTGCATTATGGGTCGTTATGCCGGTCGGGCAGGTATTGCGGTTGCATTTGAGAGACTGGATGCAACCCAGGGCAAACATGAAGCCACGGGCCGAGGTCACGAAATCGGCGCCGGTGGCAATTGCCCATCCAACCTCCGATGGCGTGACAAGCTTGCCGGACGCAATCAGCCTGATCCTGTCTCGCAGACCAAACCTGTGCAGGACATTGGCAGTCAGGGGCAGCGATTCCTTGACCGGAAGCCCGACATTGTCCATCAGCGGCATCGGTGCCGCACCGGTTCCACCATCGCCGCTGTCGACGGTGATGAAATCGGGGGCGCTGTCCAGCCCCCTTTCATGGATCAGGGTGCAGAGCTCCTCGAGCCAGCCGAAATCACCGACCACCGCCTTGAACCCGACCGGTTTGCCGGTCACCTCCCGGACATGGCCAATCATGTCGAGAAGATCGGAGATGTTCTTCACTTCCCGATGCCGGTTGGGCGAAATGGAATCCTCCCCCTGCGGGATACCCCGGATGGCGGCGATTTCGGCCGTGACCTTGGTTCCCGGCAGTATCCCCCCCTTGCCCGGTTTTGCACCCTGGCTGAGTTTCAGCTCGAACATCCTGACATGTTCATGCGCGGCCACCTCCCGCAGCCGATCGTCACTGAGATTTCCATCCTGGTCGCGCACGCCGTATTTGGCGGTTCCGATCTGGAAGACGATGTCGCATCCGCCCTCGAGGTGATGCGCCGACAACCCGCCTTCGCCGGTATTGTACCAGCATCCGGCAAGCTTGGCGCCCCGTGAAAGGGCCCGGACGGCCGGTGTTGACAAGGCGCCGTAGCTCATGCCGGAAATGTTGAAGAATGACGGGGCATTGTACGGGGTCCGGCATTGCTCGCCAATCAGCATCGGCACCATCTCGACAGCATCTTCGGTCAGAGTCGGAAAGGGGGTATTCACGAAGATCGTCGTTCCGGCAGGCGTCAGATTCTTGGTTGAGCCAAAGGCGACGGTATTGTCGAGCTTGCGGGATGAGCGTTCGACCCAGTCCCGTTCGGCCCGATTGAACGGCATTTCCTCCCGGTCGAGGGCAAAGAAATACTGGCGAAAAAACTCGCCCAGCATGGAGAAGAGATAGCGGAACCTGCCGATTACCGGATAATTGCGCCGTACGGCATCCCGGGTCTGGCTGGCGTCAATGATGTAGATGACGACTGCCGCTGCCATCGCCAGGCCGACGACGAAAATGAACAGTGCAGACAGAAACTGCAGGCTGCCTGCGATGAGGTTGTCTACGAACATGGATGCTTCTCCCTTGATCATGGATGCCGGGACCAGACACCCGTGGGCTGCCGGATGGCGTCGTAAACAATCCGCCGACCCTGCTCAACCCCTCTCACCGGTCATTCAGGGGAGGTGGACCGTGGCAGGCAGGCCGATCACCAACTCGCCGCCAGCCTGGTTCCCTGTTCGATTGCAATCTTTGCATCGATCCCGGCTGCTGTCATGGCACCGCCGATGACGGCAGTGGGCTGGCCCGGCTCAGCGCATTGCCTGGCCGCGTTGCCCTCCGGCTCCTGACCCACGCACAGCACGACGGTGTCTGCTTCCACCAGCCTGTCTGCGCCGTCAGCGGTGGTGATGTGAACCCCGTGCCCGTCAATCCGGCGATAGGACACGCCGCCGACCATTTGGACGGTCTTCATCTTGAGCGAGAGCCGGTGAATCCACCTGGTGGTCCTGCCCAGGTTCCGGCCTGGCGGCCCCGGGCTTCGCTGCAGCAGGGTAATAGTCCGTGAAGGTGCCTTCACGGCCGGCCCGGCCGGGTCCAGCCCGCCGCGGTGCAGCGCCGGGTCGGATACGCCCCACTCGGCCATCCATGCCGACAGGTCATCCAGATCGCTGTCCTCGTCCCGGGCCAGGAATTCCGCGACGTCCATGCCGATGCCGCCGCCGCCGAGGATTGCCACCTTCCTGCCGACCGACCGGTTGTTCGAGAGCACATCGGCATAGGTGAGCACGTTCGGACCATCCTCGCCCGGCAGTCCCGGCTTCCTGGGTCTGACGCCGGTTGCGACCGCCACCGCATCGAATTCCGAGAGCTCGCCGGCGGCCGGGCATGTACCGAAATGGATGGTGACCCCCAACTCGTCCAGCATCGTCTGGTACCAGCGGACAAGTCCTGCGAATTCCTCCTTGCCGGGAATTCTGGCTGCCATGTTGAGCTGGCCGCCGACCCGGTCGAGGCGCTCGAACATCGTTACCCGGTATCCCCGCTGCGCCGAGGTCAGCGCGGCGGCGAGTCCGGCCGGGCCAGTGCCGAGAATCGCCACCGATTTGCGGTGGGTGGATGGTTCAATTCGAAAACCGGTCTCGTTGCAGGCGCGGGGATTGACCATGCAGGTCGCAATCCTGTCGTCGAAGGTATGGTCCAGGCAGGCCTGGTTGCAGGCGATGCAGGGGGCGATTGTCCGGTGCCTTCCCGTTGCAGCCTTGTTCACGAATTCGGCATCGGCCAGGAATGGCCGGGCCATGGACACCAGATCTGCATGCCCGTCGGCAAGAATCTGCTCGGCGACATCCGGAGAATTGACCCGGTTGGATGCGACAACCGGAATGGATACCACCTTCCTGAGCTTGGCGGTGATCCAGGCGAAGGCCCTTTTCGGCACCGATGCGGCAATCGTCGGAACTCTCGATTCATGCCAGCCAATTCCGGAATTGAGCAGGTCGGCCCCGGCCTGTTCCAGCTTGCCGGCAAGGAGTTCCACCTCGTCCCAGCTGGAGCCATCCGGAACCAGGTCAATGACCGATATCCGGTAGATGATCAGGAAATCTTCCCCGGCCGCTGTCCGGACCCGTTCCACCGCCTCGATTGGCAGGCGCATCCGGTTTTCGTAGCTCCCGCCCCAACAGTCACGGCGGTGATTGGTGCGCAGAACCAGGAACTGGTTGATGAAATACCCCTCGGAGCCCATGATCTCGACACCGTCATAGCCCGCCTCCCGTGCCCGGCACGCGGTGTCGGCAATGTCGGAGAGCTGCTTTTCGATACCGGCGGCATCCAGTTCGGTCGGCATGTGCGGCGAGATGGGTGATCTGACCGGAGAAGGTGCCACGCAATCCTTGCCATAGGCATACCGTCCGGCATGCAGGATCTGCATGGCGACATGGCCGCCAAGCCCGTGAATCCGCTCGGTGACAATCCTGTGTCCGCTGACATCATCGGCCGAAAACAGCCCGGGCGCGCCGGGAAAGACGCTGCCTTCGGTGTTCGGGGCAATCCCGCCGGTCACCACCAGCGGAACGCCGCCGCTGACCCGTTCGGCATAGAACTCGGCTGCCCGCTTCCAGTCACCGGTGCGCTCGATGCCGGTGTGCATCGAGCCCATCATGCAGCGATTCGCAAGAGACAGCTTCCCGACTGCAAGCGGGCTGAACAGATGTGGATATCCGCCGGCGTTCACGTCACCCTCCGTGCATCAGGCCGGGTCAGGCCGAAACGAGCGACTGTCCGGAATCACAGATCCATGTAGACGTGGCGTTCCTCTTCGGCACCCGGATGGGTGACCGCACCCTTGCGGGTCGGCCCGACCAGCCTGGCATATTTCCACAGTGCACCGGAGGAATAGATTGTCTGCCGGGGGCCGTCCCATGCCTTGCGGCGCTCCTCCAGTTCGTCATCCGACAATGCCACGGAGATGACTCCGGTCCGGGCATTGATGAAAATCTCGTCCCCGTTGCGAACCAGGGCAATCGGTCCACCATGAGCCGATTCAGGCCCGATATGGCCGACGCAAAATCCGCGGGTGGCACCAGAGAACCGCCCGTCGGTAATCAGCGCCACCTTCTTGCCCATCCCCTGGCCGGAAAGCGCTGCAGTTGTCGACAGCATTTCCCGCATGCCAGGCCCGCCAGCCGGACCTTCATTGCGGATGACGATGATCTCGCCCTCCTGGTATTCCCGGTTCTTGACCGCATCGAATGCCTCCTCCTCGCATTCGAACACCCTGGCCGGGCCAGTGAACTCCAGCTGGTCGTCGCTCATTCCGGCCACCTTGACGATGGCCCCATCCGGGGCGAGGTTGCCCCTGAGCCCGACAACACCGCCGGTTGTTGACAGCGGGGTTTCCACCGGATGAATGACCCGGCCGTCGGCCTGGCGCGTCACCTTGTCGAGTTCCTCGCCCATGGTTCGTCCGGTGGCGACGATGCAATCCTCGTGGATCAGGCCGACCTTGCGCAGTTCGTTGAGAACAACCGGCACGCCGCCCGCCTCGAACAGGTCCTTGGCGACATGGTCGCCTCCCGGCTTGAGATTCACGAAATAAGGCGTGTCGTGAAAGATGTCGCACACATCGAACAGGTCGAATTCGATCCCGGCCTCATGGGCAATCGCCGGCAGGTGCAGCCCGGCATTGGTCGAGCCACCGGTGCAGGCGACGACACGGGCGGCGTTTTCCAGGGATTTGCGGGTCACCACATCGCGTGCCCGGATGTTCTTCTCGAGCAGCTTCATGATGGCGGCCCCGGAGGCTTCGCAATACTGGTCCCGGCTCTCGTACGGGGCCGGGGCACCGGATGAATTCGGCAGTGCAAGCCCGATCGCTTCCGATACGCAGGCCATGGTATTGGCGGTGAATTGCCCGCCGCAGGCACCGGCTGACGGGCAGGCTATCCGCTCCAGGATCGCAAGGGCCTCATCGGACATGGCACCGGCCTGGTGTCGGCCAACCGCCTCGAACACGTCCTGGACGGTGACATCCTTGCCATCGAGCCGCCCGGGAAGGATCGAGCCACCATAGATGAATACCGACGGGACATTCAGGCGGACCATGGCCATCATCATGCCCGGCAGGGATTTGTCACAGCCCGCCAGCCCGACCAGCGCGTCATAGCAATGACCGCGCATGGTCAGCTCGACGGTATCGGCAATCGCCTCCCGTGAAGCCAGGGAGGAGCGCATTCCCTCGTGCCCCATGGCAATGCCGTCGGTGACGGTGATGGTTGTGAATTCCCGCGGCGTGCCCCTCGATGCCTTCACGCCCAGCTTGACCGCCTGGGCCTGACGGTTCAGGGCGATATTGCAGGGAGCGGCCTCGTTCCAGCAGGTTGCGACACCCACGAATGGCTGGGCGATTTCGCCATCTGTCATGCCCATCGCATAATAGTATGAACGGTGTGGCGCACGGGCCGGCCCGTCGCTCACATGGCGGCTCGGAAGATGTGCCTTGCCAATGGCTGTGTCGGTCATCGATCAGGTCCTGCTGTCAAAAATCGGCAAACAAGTACTGTCTCCACATTGCCGGTGCAAGAAACAAACATCCGGCCCGGCACGAGGTCCCGGCAAGAATGCCGCGCTCAGCTGCCGGCGTTCCGGCCGGCCGGCCCGGCACAGGCTTCGAGAGCCACAGGCAGGTCATCCGTCATGATGCCGTCAACTCCGAGCGACAGCAGGCGGGTCATTTCATCGGGATCGTTGACGGTCCAGACATGGACAGGAAGGTTGCGCGCATGGGCAGCACGGATCAGAAGCCTGTCGACAATCGGGACATGGTAACGATGGATCGGAACCTGGGCACAGTCGGAGCGGAACCGTCCGACCGGCAGTCCAAGCGAGGCCATGCGCAGGCGGATGACCTCCTGCGGGCCCATGGACGTGCAGAGCCGGGTACCGGCGAGGCGTCGCATCTGCCGGAGACGCCGGTCCGAAAACGATCCGATGCAGACCCGGTCCCAGGCGTCGAATTCCGCCACCAGTCCCAGGAGCGGCACCACCACCTCGTCCTGCTTGGCGTCGATATTGATCCGCATGCCGGGCCAGTCACCAAACAACTCCTCGAGACGCGGGATCGGCTCCTGGCCGTCAATCCTGAGCGACGCAATCTCCGACCAGGTGAAATCGGAAACCGAGCCCGAATGTCCGGTCAACCGGGCAAGGCCGGCATCATGAAAGGCAACGAGCTTGCCGTCGCTGGTCAGTTGCGCATCGGTCTCCAGGCAATGGACCCCGAGCGCCACCGCGGCACTGAATGCCGCCATGGTGTTTTCCGGCAGGCTGGCCGAATATCCACGATGTGCAAAGACCGTCGCCCGGGGCCCACCGGGCGGCCGAAGAAAGGGATGCAGCAATGTGGTCCGGAGGGGGTACAACTGGGCGTCCTTCGTCGTCAGCCTGGCTCGAACGGATTTGCAGTGGCTATTGCGACAATATACAGGCAGTCGCACTGAAAGCATCCGGGCACCGCGACCAGCCACCATGAACTGGATTACCAATTTCGTCAGACCGCGGATCAAGTCGCTGTTCCACACGCAGGGCGATGCATCCCCCGACGGCCTCTGGTCGAAATGTCCGGAATGCGATGCGATGCTCTACCATCGCGAGCTGGAGCACAGCCAGAATGTCTGTCCCATTTGCGATCACCACATGGCGATTGCACCCCGCAAGAGATTTGAGAAGCTGTTCGATCTCGGCATGTACCGCGAGATCGATGTGCCTTTGCCCCAGATCGATCCCCTGAATTTCCGCGACCAGAAGAAATACTCCGACAGGTTGCGCGATGCGCGCTCCAGGAGCGGTTCGGCCGAGGCGATCGTCGTGGCCGAAGGCGAAATCCTGAAAACCAAATTCGTGGTCGCTGCCCAGGATTTCGGATTCATGGGCGGATCCATGGGCATGTATGTGGGCAATGCCATCAACGCCGCCTGCGATGCCGCCATCAGGCTGTCAGCGCCGCTGGTCGTGTTCTCGGCGGCAGGAGGCGCCAGGATGCAGGAGGGCATTTTCAGCCTCATGCAAATGCCGCGCACCACCGTGGCGCTCAGTCGCTTGCGCCAGAGCCCGAAGCCGCTGCCCTATATCGTTGTCCTGACCGACCCCACCGCTGGCGGGGTGACTGCGTCCTACGCCATGCTAGGCGATGTGCAGATTGCCGAACCCAAGGCATTGATCTGCTTTGCCGGGCCGCGGGTCATTGAACAGACCATCCGCGAGAAATTGCCGGAGGAATTCCAGCGATCGGAATATTTGCTGGAACACGGAATGCTGGATCGGGTGGTTCACCGCAGGAACATACGCGACGAGCTGGTGACCATCGCCAGGCTCCTGATGAACCAGGAAGAGGCGATCAAGGGGGAATTGACCTCCGAGCAGAAACCGGAACCAGCGCAGGCATGATGGAATGGTTGCAGTGCAGGACAGTGACTCCGGAGTGATTCTCGAGCGGCTGAAGTCGCTTTATCCCAAGAGTATCGACCTGACGCTCAATCGCCCGAAGCGGCTGCTGACGGCGCTTGACCATCCGGAACAACGGCTTCCGCCGGTCATTCATTTTGCCGGAACCAATGGCAAGGGATCGACCCTGGCCATGGTCCGCGCCGGCCTGGAGGCGGCCGGCCTGGCGGTGCACGCCTATATCTCGCCGCACCTGGCGAAATTCAATGAACGGGTGCGGCTGGCCGGCGAGCTGATCGGGGAAGAACACCTGGCAAATGTCCTGGTCGAGTGTGAACAGGTCAATGACGGAGAGCCGATTTCCCTGTTCGAGATCACGACCTGCGCCGCCTTCCTGGCATTTTCGCGCAGCCAGGCCGATGCCCTGCTGCTTGAAGTCGGCCTGGGTGGCAGGCTGGATGCCACCAATGTCGTGGACAAGCCGGCAATGACCGTCATCCTCCCGGTGTCTCTCGATCACCAGGAGTATCTCGGCAACACGGTTGCCGGGATTGCTGCCGAAAAGGCGGGAATCCTGAAGCCGGGTGTGATCTGCGTGGTGAACCGGCAACTGCCGGAGGCGCTGGCGGCGATACGCAAGCGAGCGGCCATGGTCGGTGCGCCGTTGCTGGTCCAGGACCAGGACTGGAGCGTCCGGGCATCGGAAGCTCAGCTGGTCTATCGCGATCAACAAGGCGAGGTGCTGTTGCCCCGACCGCGTCTGATCGGACCGCACCAGGTCGACAATGCCGGAGCAGCGATAACCGTGCTCAGGAGGCTTGGATTCGAGGAAGGGACCATTGCCGCGGCAATGACTGATGCCGAATGGCCGGCACGCATGCAGCTGTTGAAAAAAGGCCCGCTGGTCGAGGCGGCAGACAATTCGGAGGTCTGGCTGGATGGCGGGCACAACCCGGCAGCAGGCGAGGCGGTGGCCGGTGCCATCAGGTCGATGCCCGAGCGGGCAACCCGCATTGTCTGCGGAATGCTGGGCAACAAGGACATACACAGCTTCCTTGGCTCGCTTCGCACGGTGGCAGACCGGTTGTACGGGGTGACAATACCTGGGGAGCCAGCAGCGCTGCCGGCCGCAAATGTGGCCGGAATTGCCCGTGAAATCGGCTTCAGGGCAGAGGCCGTGGCCGATACCGAACAGGCAGTGCGGAAGATCGTGTCCGAGGAGTCAGGATCGAGAATCCTGGTCTGCGGCTCACTGTATCTTGCCGGGTCGATCCTGCGGGAGAACTTCTGACCCTCCCGGCTGACGATGGTGTCCCATCACCTGTCTCCTGCCGCATTCCGGGCAATATCCGTCCCCCGGGGCGAAAGTCACCTGCCGACTACACGGGGATTGCCTGCCCGATGACAGGGTGAGACCGGGTTTGACCATGTCTGCCGGAAGGCATGACATTACCGAAAAGCCGGGCCGATGCGACTCCGCAGGCCGAGCGCCGTCGACGCTGCCAGCCCGGATCGTTCAGTTCACTTCGATGGCAACCGCCATCTCTTCGTCGCCGCCGCCACACACGAAACCGGTAGTTGGCGCTGCATCAAAATAGTCGCGGCCGACGGCAACCCCGATGTATCTTTCATCGGGTGAGATCCCGTTCGAGACATCAAACCCGGTCCATCCGAGGTTGCAAAGATGGACCTCCGCCCAGGCATGCATCGCGTCTTGGGCAACCTGGTCCTTCAGCCGCAGATATCCGCTGACGTACCGTGCCGGCAATCCAAGCTGCCTGGCGGCGGCAATGAAGATATGGGCATGATCCTGGCAGACGCCCTCCTTCCGCAGTGCGGCATCCTCGGCGCAAGTTTCAGTGTCGGTGCAACCGGTCCGGTAGGCAACGACTGACCGGATATGAGACGACAATCGATGCATGGTTTTCGGATCATCCGGGTTTTCGCCGGCAAACTCCCTGACGATCCCGTTGATCGTCGATCCCGGGGTGCTGACCGGCGTTGCCATCCTGAAAGACGGATCGGGATCGCCTTCTCCGACCGGGCAGATCGTCCCGGCCTGGCCGGAGGTTTCCACCTCGGCACGAAGCTCCACGCGCAATTCCCGCTGGCCATCCCTGATTTCCAGCATGTCGACCGAATTGCCGAACCGGTCCCGGACCAGATCGACCACCCTGCTGCCAGCCAGGTTGAGCTGCCGGTCAATCAGTTGCTGACCGGGGCCGCTCCAGGGGGTGAGCCTGACCTCCATTCGTCCACCGGCCACCGGACGGGCGTAACGGAAGGTGGTCACATGCCTGACGAGCAGCTTCATCACGGGTTCCGAGAGAGGGCTTGCCTGGAATGACGTGTCAATTTGCAAGGCAATTGCATCCGGGGCAATTCGTTTCCCGGGTCAGGCAGGGAAGACATGGTCGAGAGAAACCCCCTCTCGCAGGCTCCAGCCGGAAACGGCTGCATTACACGATCCCTGTGCGAGGGAGTCAGGCATGTTTCGGGGATCAGATCGAGGATTCGATCCACTTGGCCAGATCGGTCTTGGACATGGCTCCCGTCCGGTTTGAAACCGGCTCGCCATTCCTGAACATGAACAGTGCCGGGATGCCGCGCACGCCAAGCCTGGACGGTGTGTCCGGATTGTTGTCGATATCGATCTTTGCCACCCGGAGACGCCCCTCGTATTCGCTGGACAGCTCCTCGAGGGCCGGCGCGATCTGCCGGCATGGTCCACACCACTCTGCCCAGAAATCCACCAGCAACGGCAGATCGGAGGCGCCGAGTTCGCTGTCGAACGATTGGTCTGAAAGGTGAATGATGCCCATTGCAACAACTCCTGAAACTGCCAAGCATCGAGACATATTGACGCGTGTCATACGCGTCAAGCCGATGCAGGGCAGCATCATCCCCTGCTTGCAAGAAAATTGTTCTGGCATTCTTGTTCGATCAAAGACCGGAGGGTGATCGTGGCCAATTCTGCACAAGAAGGAGCAACCAGGATCTGCCGGACACGTCGGGCTGAACGTGGTTCCAAGCGCCTCGAGTAGGTGGCGGTCGAAACCGACAGAGAGTTGCCGCGCACTCTCGTGCGACGCCTGGCCGACGGCGGACCGGGCAAGGAGTTGGTTCTGCAGATGTGAGTGGGGGCCGATGAGGTCGGCTTCCGCGCTGTTGGCCAGCATGATCGACAGGGCTGCGTAGTCCTGACTGCGCCGGGCCAACAATGTCGTCCGATTTCCTCTCCACGGGTCTTGCCGAGGCCGAAGACGACTGATATCAGTTTGATATCAGATATGTGGAGACAATCCATGGTCACGATCAATGTGCGACGACTGGATGTGGATGTGGTGGCCCGCCTGAAACGGCGTGCCTTGCAGAACAACCGCTCTTTGGAAGGCGAGGTGCGTCACCTCCTGGAGTGCGCTGCCGACGACGACATGACGGCGAAGCGGGCCACATTTTTGGAGGCGTCCGATCGGATGCGGGAGAAGACCAGGGCTCGCAAGCAAACCCCGGCCGAAGTGCTGATCCGCGAGGACCGCGATCACGGTCATCGCGACAGCTTCTGATGCGTTTCGTGGTCGATGCAAGCGTGGTGGTCAAATTGCTGGTCGATGAATCCGATTCGGGTGCGGCGCGGGAATTGGTGGTGGCAGGCCGAGAGTTGCACGCGCCACGTCTCATGGCTTCCGAAATTGCAAATGCGCTGTGGCGCAAAGCGCGGCTCGGCCAGATTGAGCGCGCCGATGCAGGTGCCGCCTTGGCCTGGCTCCCCGATTTGCCGGTGCGCTGGAACGACGATGAGACAATCTGCGCCGATGCGGTTCGTCTGGCGTTGACCCTCGATCACCCGGTCCACGACTGCGTGTATCTCGCGCTTGCGAACCGCATCGGCGCGGTGGTGGTGACGGCAGATCGTCGATTCGCTGGGGCAGTGACACCGACCGTGCATGGCAAGGCCGTGGTAACGTTGGCGGAGTATTCGGAAACGCAATTCTAGGGGCTCGAGCTGTTCCGATATGAGGCAGGCATCAATCTGTCTTTGGAACCTCTTGCAAAACCATTGACTTGAGCAGTCGGTGAACAGGTCCAGGCTCCCGGCGTGGTCACGAGCGCCCCCGGGATGCCGAAATCCGCGTGAATCCACCATCCGTGCAGGGTCTACTGGAACAATGGTCACACGCGGCCGGTTTCAGGCCGAGCCTCACCGCCAGCCAGTCCGTTCCGGTCGGCTGCGGAAGAGATGACGCATGCCGGGGGTGTCAGGAGGGGGCTGCGAGATGCATAAGCCGGTCACCGGTCAGCGCCAGCACGCCGAACATCAGTCGGCTGAAGATCTTCACATGTCCCCGGACACCCAAGCGGGTGCCGAACTCGTCCTTGAGGCGGGCATTCGCCCGCTCGGCCCCGGAACGGATCCGATAGCGGACGCTCCGCGGCATGATCAGGCCGCAGATGCACCGGGCCAGCGCCTCGCGCCCCGACTTCTCCTTCAACTCCTCGAATGACAAGGCAACGGCCCCGGGCCAGAGACATTTTTTCCGGCTTGCCAGGACCCGGCGCATCGGTACCGTGAGTTCGGCTTCCCGATACGGCCGAGCCGGTACGGGCACGAAGTCCGGATCCGCCAGGGCTGACGACCGCCTCCAGCGATGGGTGAACCGGGCTGTCCATGTCGTTGACAGGGAGGCTGTCGAGACATGTCATGACAGTTTGCTCAGGCAAGTTGGTTGGCGGCCAGTCGGGCTCGGCCTCCCCTGCGGCTTGCCAGGACGGGCCTGTTGCTGTTGACTGCAAGCATCATCAATTCGAGAAGGCTGGATCCATGACGCAGGACTATCCACCGGCAACCGGCACCGTCATGATCGACAATGATCGGGTTCGGGTTACCGAATGGCGCTTCGGACCGGGGCAGGCAACCGGCCACCACCGGCATGAGATGGATTACGTCGTGGTGCCGCTGACGACCGGCAGGCTGAAGATTCTCGACAAGGACGGCGCCGAGTCATATGCCGGGCTGGTCGAGGGCGAGCCGTACTACCGGCCGGCCGGTGTCGAGCACGACGTGATCAATGACGACGACCGGGAAAACGCCTTCATCGAGATCGAAATCAGGTAGCGTCGGCCAGCATGCCAAAAGGTGGATGGTCAAATGCCGGGGCAGACGACAGGGAGTCAATGAACGGCGTGATTGGTCAAGGCCGCCGTTCATCGGATGTGGGGATGCGCTCAAGATTGCTGCAGGCCCCGAACTGCTGACGGCATGCTCGACATGGCGTATCCTGGATTGTCGGAATGGCATCGACCCTTCACCGGTTGCGGCAAGAAATTTTCGGTTCGTCCGGTTTCACGGACCTGCGGTATATCGCAAGTTGCTGCACGGTTGGCGCAGCCAGGACTTCCATGGGCTTCACCTTCGCTCCGGGTGACATGGGCCCGCCAGGCACACGTGCCGTTGGAACCCGTGGACGATTTTGGTAGGCCATCAAGTTGCAGACCGCCTCTCCGGGTTGAAAAGCGAGTGGATTTGCGTGCCAGAATCGAACCGGCAATCCAGCCTGGCTGGATCGAATTGAAGCCTCTGCCATGCAGGGCAATGACCGGAGTCCGGCCGGCCCGATCATGGCAAGGCCCGGGAGGGTGAGTTACCGGCCCCGGGAGACATCCTGATCGAAGATGACGGGCAAATCCGGCCACGGTGCCTGTCACTGGACCTCGAGATCAGAAAGAAGGATGGCCGTATCGACCGCTTCGGTGCGCTGCGTTGCGACAGCGGCCGGACGATGTCGGGCACCGGATCGCAGCTGGCAAGGCTGGACGAGCTGGCAGAAGGCGCCGATTTTCTGCTCGGACACAACCTGATTGCCTTTGATCGTCCGCATCTCATGGCGGCAAGGCCGGATCTTCGCCTGTTGAAGCTCCCGGTAGTCGACACGCTTCGCCTCAGCCCGATCGCCCATCCGCGAAATCCGTACCACCACCTGGTGAAGCACTACAAGGATGGCGGTCTGAGGCGCTCGCAGCGCAATGATCCACTGCTCGATTCCGAGATTGCATTCCAGGCATTCGGTGACCAGGTGGCAAGCCTGCGGCAGGCAGACGACGATCTCCTCGTCGCCTGGCACTGGCTGTGCTCCCCTGATCCGGATGGCGTGGACCGGGCGGTTGACGCCGTGTTTGCCAGTCTGCGGGGACAACCACGACCGTCGGACGCGGCTGCCAGGGAAGCGATCACCGCGAGGCTGGATGGCGAGTCCTGCGCCGAATACGGACACGTCGCCGTGGAGCGTGCGGCCGAATACGGATGGGCATTGGCCTATGCGCTTGCCTGGCTGTCGGTGGCCGGCGGCAATTCGGTCATTCCACCCTGGGTCATTCACCAGTTTCCCGTGGCAGGCCAGTTGGTCGACTGGCTGCGGGATACGACCTGCAACCGCCCGACCTGCCGATGGTGCAGACAGCGCCACGATGCCGGCAGGGAGCTGAAGCGCTGGTTCCGCCATGACAGCTTTCGCCCGGAGCCTGCCGATGGCAGCGGGCCCCCCCTTCAGCAGCTCATCGTTGAGAAGGCGATGGCAGGAGATCATGTCTTTGCCATCCTGCCGACCGGCACCGGAAAGTCGCTGTGCTACCAGCTTCCGGCGCTGTCCCGCTACGACAAGACCGGCAAGCTGACCGTGGTCATCTCGCCACTGGTGGCGCTGATGGCAGACCAGGTTGTCGGGCTCGAGAGGAAGGGAATCGGCTCCTGCGTGACCGTCAACGGTCTTCTTTCCATGCCCGAGCGGGCCGATGCACTCGACCGGGTCAGGCTCGGAGATGCCGGTATCCTGCTGATCTCGCCGGAGCAACTGCGCTCGACATCGGTGCGCCGGGCCCTTGACCAGCGCCAGATCGGTAGCTGGGTGCTGGACGAGGCCCATTGCCTGTCCCGCTGGGGACATGATTTCCGCCCGGACTACCGGTATGTCGGGCGTTTCATCCGGGAGCGGTCGGAGGGTGGGTCGGTTCCGCCGATCACGTGCCTGACCGCCACGGCCAAGCCGGACGTGATGAAGGACATCACCCGTCATTTCAGGGAAGAGCTGGGTGTTGAACTTTCGGTCATCGACGGGGGGAGCGAGCGCAGAAACCTCGTCTTCGATGTGGTCCCGACCAGCGGCGGCGAAAAACCGGTTCGCATTCGGGATATCCTGACCCGGCTTCTTCCGTCCGACACCCCTGGCGGCGCAATCATCTACTGTGCAACCCGCAGGAAATGCGAGGAAATCGCCGAGGACCTCCAGCACCGGGGAATGAATGCGGAGCATTTTCATGCAGGCCTGACGCCTGAACGCAAGAAAGACGTGCAGCAGCGATTCACGTCCGGCGAGTTGCGGGCGATCGTCGCCACCAATGCCTTCGGGATGGGTATCGACAAGCCGGATGTTCGCCTGGTTGTCCATGCCGACATGCCCGGATCACTCGAGAACTACCTCCAGGAAGCCGGTCGAGCCGGGCGGGATATGTCGGAGGCGCGCTGCATCCTCCTGTACTCGGTGGATGACGTCGAACTTCAATTCGGCATGTCGGCCCGTTCACGCCTCAACCGTGCGGAGATTCATGGCATATTGCGGGCGCTCCGCAACCTGGACCGAAACCGACGATTTGGCAGCGAAGTCATTGCCACCACCGGTGAAATCCTCAACGAGGATGACGAACAGGTCTTTGACCGCGACTCTGCGACCGACGACACGCGGGTGAGAACCGCGGTCGCCTGGCTGGAAGAGGCCGAGCTTCTGACCCGCGAGGAGAACGTCGTCCGGATCTTTCCGTCGTCGCTCCTGGTCAACTCGGTCCAGGAGGCGGAACAACGCCTGGCGAAAGCCGGCATTTCCGAGGATTACCGCCGGAAACTGATGCAGATCGCCAGGCGGCTGATCGAGTCGAAGTCGGATGAGGGTATCTCCACCGACGAGCTGATGGGTGCCGCCAGGCTCGATTCAAAGGGGATACAGGCCGCATTGCGGGATTTGGAGCGTTTCGAGATCGCCTCAAATGACACCGTGTTGACCGCATTCGTTCACGCTGGCGTCAAGCACGGATCCGGGAATCGTTTCGCGGAAGCGGCAAGGCTGGAGCAGTCGCTGATTGCCCACATGCGCGAGGCGGGATCCGAGATGGGAAAGGGAGATGCGTCAATCCTGCATTTGCGGCATGCGGCACAGCAGTTGCGCGGGCAGGGTCTTGCTGACCCGCTGCCGGAGCGCCTCTGGCGCATTGTTCGGGGAATTGCCTATGACGGGCGCGGGGAAGATGGCGCCGGGGGGAGCCTCTCGATACGGAAACTGGACTCGGAATCGGTGCGTGTCACCCTGCGAAGAGAATGGGGACAGCTCGAGAAGATCGCACGGATCAGGCGCGAGGGTGCCAAGCTGCTGCTGGATCATCTTGTCAATTCCCTCCCGAAAGGCAGCCGTGGCATGGATCTCCTGTCCGAAACCACCATCGGCAAGCTCCTGGGGGCAATCGAGTCCGACCTCGTTCTTTCCGGCAAGGTCAGAGATGCGTCCAAGCTGATGGATCGGGCGCTCCTGTGGCTGCACGAGATGGACGTCATCCGGCTCAACAAGGGGTTGGCGGTATTTCGGCCGGCAATGAAGATCCGTCTGGAGCGATGGGACCGGCGGGGATTCAGCGGGGTGGATTTCGAGCCGTTGCGGCTCCATTACGAGAACCAGATCCTGCAGATCCATGTGATGGTGGCGTTCGCCGAGCGGGGACTCTCGGCAATCACGGACGCCATGCGCCTTGCGGCCGACTATTTCATCATGGAGGAAAAGGAGTTTCTTGAACGCTGGCTTCCGGGTCGGGAAAACGAGACTCGCCGCCAGACCACGCCCGAATCCTGGGAAGCCATCGTCGACTGCCTCGGAAGTCCGGTTCAGAAGCGGATCGTCGCCGATCCCCGCGAACAGACCAATGTGCTGGTTCTCGCCGGTCCTGGCTCCGGCAAGACCCGCGTCCTGGTCCACCGCATCGCGTTTCTCATTCGTGCGAGGCGAGAGAACCCGCGCAGCATCCTGGCGCTGGCCTATAATCGCCACGCCGCGGTCGATATCCGGCGGCGCCTCGACGCGTTGATCGGCAGGGATGCGCGCGGTGTGACCATTCTCACCTGCCATGCACTGGCGATGCGTCTGGCAGGGGCAAGCTTTCTGGGGCGAGTGGAAGAACCGGATGAAACCAGCTTCGACGAGATAATCCGGCAGGCGGTGACGCTGTTGCGGGGCGAGCATGTGGCAAGGGAAGAGGCGGACGAACAGCGGGAGAGGTTGCTCGCCGGATTTCGCTGGATGCTTGTCGATGAATATCAGGATATCGGTGCCGACCACTACGAACTGATTTCGGCCATGGCCGGACGAACACGTGATGCAGATGATGGCAGGCTGACGCTGTTTGCGGTCGGAGATGACGACCAGAACATCTATTCCTTCAACGGGACATCCGTGGAGTTCATTCGCAGATTCGAGGCCGATTACCAGTCGAAACCGCAATATCTGACCTCGAACTATCGCTCCACGTCCCACATCATCGAGGCGTCCAATGCTGTCATTGCGCCGTCTCCGGACAGAATGAAGGTTGAGCATCCAATCCGCATCAACAGGGAGAGAAGGAAGGAGCCGCCAGGCGGAAGGTGGGAGAAGCTGGATCCGGTGGTGCGGGGCAACGTGCAGATACTGCCGGCAGGAAGCGGTCCGGTTTCGCAGGCCCGGCATGTCATGGCCGAGTTTCGGCGTCTGGCCTCGATCGCCCCCGACTGGGACTGGTCGCGATGTGCCGTGATCGCCCGCGAGTGGAAATACCTGGATCCGGTTCGAGCGTTGTGTGCGCAGCTCGGGATACCGGCACAGATGGGCAACGAGGAGGTGCCCGGCTTCTGGCGGTTGCGCGAGACTTGTTCACTGGTCGACTGGATAGATGGCAGGGAACAGGTGATGGTGAGCGGAAGGGAATTGACCGGATGGCTGGAGTCACGGCCGGTTGATGTCTGGCACGACCTGCTTCGGCAGGCCGTGGATGAATATCTGGTGGAAGCAGCAGGCGATGAAATGCCAGCCAGGCATGTCCTGGAGTGGCTGGCTGAATGGGGCCAGGAAATCCGCAGGCGTCAGCAGGGCCTGCTGCTACTGACCGCGCACAGGGCCAAGGGTCTCGAATTCGATCATGTGGCGGTGCTGGACGGTGGCTGGGGGCGGCGTGGCCGCGCAGACGACATCGATGAGACGCGCCGCCTCTACTACGTGGCGATGACCCGGGCCAGGCAGTCACTGATGCTTGCCCGCATGGAGAAGATCCACCCCTTTCAGGAGGCGCTGAATGGATGCAAATCCGTGCTGCGCCGGCAAATGGCCGAATTGTCGGGCAAGCCGGACAGGTTGAGGCGCCGGTATGTCCGGCCACAATTGCGTGAGCTGGATCTGGGGTACGCCGGGCGCATCGGCACCGGCAGCAAGGTTCACCGCGCAATCGCAGCCCTGAAGCCGGGCTCACCCTTGCAACTTCGCCGGTCGCATTCGGGCAAGTGGGAGTTGACGGACCAGGACGGCATCGTGGTCGGCCGGATGGCGAAGGCGTTCGATCCACCGCACGGAATGAACTGCCGGTCAGCAGAAGTATTTGCCGTCATCAGGCGGAAGCGTGAAGACTCGGATCCGGCGTATCTGGATCGGATCAAATGTGAGAAGTGGGAGGTCGTGGTGCCGGAGCTCGTATTCGAGCATGACTGACGACCCGCTCCCCGCGAGCCGGTCGGTGACGTTGCATCTGGAGGGTCATTCCAGATGACAAAGAGGCCCTGGAGAGTGATGATCGTGTAAGAATGGTCTCCAGGGCCTGGTTCAACCCTTCAGAAGGGTGACGGGCCGTTGCCAGACCCGGACTCAGCTTTGGGGGCCGTTTTGGGCGCGGCCCTGATTGATCAGCCAGGTCCGGAAGCCTGGTATCGGACATTCGACAGTGCCCATGTCAGAATTCCTGTGCAGAGCCCCCCGTTGGATGAGGTGACTGGTGAGGCCTTTCACAGTCATGCCTTCCGGCAAACGCCATCGGGACCCGGGGCGGGATCCGGCATGCCGCTCAATGCTGTCAATGATATCGCCTTGACCATGACCCTCTTGCAATTCCCGCATCACCGCGCCCACCAAATATGCAGATTCCTCCATTTGCGGGCTCATGCGGGCACGGTAGTATCTCTGACGCAGTTGCATGTTGCTGGCCAAAACATCTTCCCAATCAACATGTTCCAGCCTGCCATCCACGCCGGGTTGCACCAGCGTCCCGGCCAGCGCCTGCAAGGCGAAGTGCAGATGCCGCGGCCAGCCATCGGTACTGGTGACCAGGGTCTTGATCGGTCGTGCGTGGCCGTGCGGGTTCATCCCGTAATGGCGACACCAGCCGTGGATCAGGCCCTTTGCTTCGCCATCTGACAGGCAACCGATTCCGGTGGTTGTCAACCCGCGGGTCAACCCGATCTCCCTGGCCATGTCGACCGTGTTGCCGAGCCCGCCCAGCACCAGCATGACCGGCAGATTGAAGTTGGCCTCATGCAGGGACATCAGCAACTTGGCAACCGGGGCTTGATCATCACGACCGATTGTCTGGAACTCGTCAATGGCCAGCACCAGCGGTGCCTGCCACCGCTCCGGCGGCAACCTGTCCTCCATCTCGCCGATGGTTCGCGGAGGCGACTGCGCCGACTCGTCCCGATCAAGACTGGCGCTGATCAGACCCGGATTGATAGTTCCGCCCATGCGGGATGCAACGCTTCGCAAACGCTTCTGCCATCGATCGGCATCCAGCCGGGCCAGCGTTGTCATCCGGGCAAGGAACTTGCCTGTGTCCATCTCGAAATCGGCGATGTTTGCAAAGGGAATTATATCCAATCGTAACAATTGACTCTTGAAATCTCCCCTCGAATAGATTACCTTATGGTAACAATGATGGAGAATCAACAAGATGACTGCCCCCGGAAAAGCTGACCGCAAGGGAATTACCCTGCTGGAAATCGCCGACATGTTCAGCGATGAGCAGAAGGCCAGGGAATGGCTGGCCGAACAGCGTTGGCAAGGAACTCCACATTGCCCGGAATGCGGGTCAACCAATGTCCAGTGCTGGATCAAGCATCCGAGCCAGACCCACCGTTGCAGGGAATGCCCGAAAAGGAAGATGTTCTCCATCAAGGCCGGAACGGTCATGGAAGCCTCGAACCTGACTCACCGGGAATGGGCGATAGGCATCTTCCTGTTCACCACCCACCTGAAGGGCATTTCATCCATGAAACTGCACAGGGATCTGGGTATCGGGCAGAAAGCCGCATGGTTCATGCTGCAAAGGCTCCGCAAGGCTTATGAACTGGAAGTCGGCCTGTTTTCCGGGCCGGTCGAGGTTGACGAAACCTATATCGGCGGCAAGCGCAAGAACATGCCCAAGTCGAAGCGCAAGCAGATGACCGGACGGGGTGCCGTTGGCAAGACAGCCGTGGTCGGAGCCAAGGATCGCGAGACAAATCAAGTCTCGGCAAAGGTCGTTCAGTCTACCGGCAAGGATGCGCTGCACGAGTTCGTTGAAAGCCGGACCGAAGAAGATGCACAGGTCTACACGGATGATGCCAAGGCATATCGGGGTATGGACAGAGACCATGAGTCGGTATGTCATTCAGTTGGCGAATACGTCCGGGATATGGCACATACGAATGGAATCGAGTCGTTCTGGTCCATGATGAAGCGTGGATATCACGGCACCTACCACAAGATGTCACCAAAGCATCTTGATCGGTATGTGGGCGAGTTTGCAGGAAGGCACAACAAGCGCGAAGCTGATACGGAGGGGCAGATGATCAGCATCGTAACCGGCATGGAGGGAAAGAGACTCCGCTACAAAGACCTGACGGCCGATAACGGGCTGTCCAGCGGAGCGAGGTCGTGACCGGCAAGCTGATAATCGGCGATGCGGTCAAGGTATTGAAGAAGTGGAAAGGCCGCGTTGATCTGACGGTCACCAGTCCGCCCTACGACAACCTCCGGCACTACAACGGCTATGAGTTTGATGCAGAGGCCATGCTGTCGGCCATTCTCGGAGCGACCAAGGACGGCGGAGTATGCGTGTGGGTGGTGGGAGAGAAGATCAACGGGGGTCGCAGTCTCAGCAGTTTTGACCATGCCTTCATCGGACGTGATGCCGGCTGGACCGTCCATGATGTCATGATCTATCAGAAGAAGAACACTCCGTTCATGCGCAGCAATGCGTATACGAACTGCTATGAACTGATGATCGTCTTCTCGAAGGGGAAACCGAAAACCTTCAACCGCCTCATGGAGCCGACAAAGCGGCACGGATGGGAAACCGCCGTCCACAACAAGGGACCGGATGCAGTCAACCGGAAGCGGCCTGTCGAGCTGAAGAAGGAAAAGACCCGGAACAACATCTGGCAGTACGCGGTCGGTCTTGGCGGGACCACCAGTGACAGGATTGCTTTCCAGCATCCGGCGGTATTTCCGGAGAAGCTGGCCCGCGATCACATTCTGTCGTGGTCGAACCCCGGTGACCTGATTCTGGATCCGATGTGTGGCAGTGGAACCACCTGCAAGATGGCGCAGATCGAGGACCGGAAATGGATCGGAATTGATATATCGGACGATTATATTGGCATCGCCAACCAACGGATTCAGCCAGTGAAGGAGCTGGCATGACCGAATGGGTGTATTGTCCAAACGGACAGGGATACCGGCATGAAGGCAATGGAGTCTCAAACAGGATTCGGCACTTCAAGAGCGACTCGGTCGGCATACTCAAATGCACAACCGGCAAGACTTCGACAGTCTGGCTTATCGGACCAGATGAATCATGGGACATCCCCTCTGATGGAGTACTGACTTTCGATGTGCTGATCACGGGTGACAAATTCGATTACAAGATTTGCAACATCTGCCATAGACGACTGCCCGTCGATCAATTTGCTCCGAACCAGAACAATAAGCACGGTCCAGTTAGGCGTCCGAGTTGCAGGCAGTGTCGGACTGACATTGACAAGAGAGCCCCAAAAAGCCAGCAAGCGCGCCAAATGGAGAAGAAACGTCCGAAGAAGGGCGCGCCCTTCAAGTGCCCTATCTGTCAAAAGCGTTCGATTGTAGGCGTTACCGCAAAGGTGGTTGCGGACCACAACCACCACACGGGAAATATAAGAGACTTCATCTGCGATAGCTGCAATACGGGCCTGGGTCGCTTCAAGAATGGCCATGATTGCTTGAAAGATGCCCAAGCATATCTGGAAGAACGGGAAACCATCAAATGAGTTCTGGTGACTTCAAAATAGGGAAGAACACAGGCGCAGAGAAAGATGCACTGGAGAAATTGCGCGAAATGAATCGCAACAAGGGGCAACCAAAACCACACCAACCAACCAAGGAGGAAACCGATGAATGACCCACAAACACGCCCGGAGGTGCGTCTGAAACCTTCCAGCTATCAGCCAAACAAGACGGAACTGGACGAGGATGTCCGAATTGACGCCACTCCGGAAGACCTGATCCGAGCGGCATTCCAGCCGGTGAAGGTGGTTGAAGACCGAAACACCCTGAACGGATGAAATCATGTCGCCTGAATATAGACCCCATATTGTCAACGTGAATGTGAAGATCACGGAAAGGGACGGATGGTTTGTAGCCATCTGCAAAGAACTGCCGGGATTTTATCTTGTCCATCAAGACCGGGAAGCGATCCTTGAAGACGTTCCCGAAGCCATCAGGGTTTTGGTCAAGGCGCAACACGATCTGGACTGTCGAGTGCTGCCGATGAAGAAATCGTTTGACCTGACCCAAGAACGGCAAAGGCCAGCCCGAAAATCGTTGTTTCCATGGGCGGCGGTCCTTGACAACAGTCTTGCGGTTCCGGCGCACGCTTGACCATGGCTATGGAACTGATGTCACGGGAGAGGCTCGAAACACAACTGAAGCGAGCGGGCCTTTCCCCAACCGATCATTCATCGGAACTTGGGCGAGTATGGGAAACGGATGACGGAATGTCCGTGATGGTGCCCAACCACAATGAACCCGTTCCAGATTGGGTTCTTGACGATCTCCTGCGAATGGCTGGTCGCCTCTACACCTAGGACGATAGGGTCAGGCCAAGCGCGTTGGCACTTTGGTATATAATTCCCACATGAAGGAGGTAATCAATGAAACACGAAAAGCAGATCACATTGCCCGGTCGTGACTACCAGCCATCAAAGGCCGAGCTTGAAGAAGAATTCGACATGCCCGGAGCAGACCCCGACACGATCCGCCGGGCGTTCTTCGAGCCGGTGAAGACAGCCGAGAACCGGAATTCCTGATTTCGTGGAGCGGACGGAGGGAATCGAACCCTCGACTCGGAGTTTTGGAGACAGGAGTCGCACCAAGCCGCCCGCTTTCACGAGGCCCGCGTTCAGGCTTGAAATCAGGATCAGCTTGGGATAGGGACAAAACACCACTATCCGTGGCCGCATCTTGATGTCGGAGTCGAACATGCGGGGTGACCGCCTCATATGATGGGGCGGTCACTTTTCGTTCTACAGGATGTTGTGTCTGGGCGGCAAGGGCCAATTGTTACGATTGGATATAATTCCCTTTGCATAAAGTACCCGTGGTTGTCCTGCTGCAGGATCTGCATGCAGTCTGCGGCCAAGCTCACGCAGGAGCGTGCTCTTGCCAGCTCCCGGTGCACCATGAATGATATGGGTTCGTTTGCTCAGACTGCCGGTGTCTCCTGCCCGGAACAACTGCCAGGTTACGCGGGCACCGGCGGTCAGCTTGTCCAGTTCTTCCTTCCGCCCGGCGAATACGGGCGGGTATACCCCCTCCGAACTGACGATGAATTCCCGCAGGCCTTCAATGTCGATCGTCATTGTCTCTCACCGTTCCTGTCCCTCCGTTCATCCTCCAGCGGAACTACGGGAACACTTCGCGTGACTTGCTGACCACTTCCTGCAGGTACATGTTCCTGATCGAACTGACCAATTCCCCTCCCGGTCCAGCAAGACATGCAAATCCCCGGCCAGGTCCATATCGCCCACCCTTGCTTGGTGGCCGAATTCCACCTGGAAGTCGGCATCGCCGATTCCGGGATCGAAGTCCGCTCCGCCCGCAACTGAACCGAATATCTCCAGGCGGGCCATCCGGCAGACCACTGCAATCCCGGCGCGCATCGCCAGACACTCCTGTCGGGACGAATGCTTGACCTCGTCCTGTATAGCCGTTCGATCAACGGTAATCCATGACAGACATGTTTGAAATCACCGGACAGGCAAGCGGCACAGCTGACGATATCCCCGCATGTCAGGCACCTGACCGGCCCGCCATGGGAAATCCACCTGAGCGGCCGGGCTGGCCAGGCCGGCGGGTGGTCGTGGTGCGGGCATTCGTGAAGAAGATCCGGCTCACGCCGCGCCGGGAGACCGAAGTGGCGCTGCGTCGCGCCGGGGAGGTACTGCGATGAGCACGCTTGACGAACGGCATGACCGGTGGAGCCGGAATTCGAGCCGGCCCGCGCGCTGATCGGGGCCCGCATGCGGGCAGGCATCACCCAGGCGGAACTGGCAGCGAGGATGAAGACGACACAATCGGCAGTGGCGCGCCTGGAGAGCGGCCGGACGGCGTCATCGACGCGGAATCTCGAGAAGGTCGCCCGGGCACCCGGGACCGGTGCATCCCAGGGGACTTCCGGTCGGACGGAAGGACGAGGTCGGCGCGACAATCGCCAGCGTGCGAAACCATTGGCTATGGAGCAGCTGTGGTCCTGCCTTCCGGATCCGCCCCGGCCCTGCCGAGCGCATCTATACACAGCGCCGGATCGACCGGCATCAACTGGCCGGTCCGGGTCCACAGCACGGCCACGTCGACTTTCCGGCCCGGATAGATCCCGGCAAGCCCCTCCCGGTAGGCGCCGAGTTGGCGGAGAATCCCCTCCGGAACATCCTCTTCCCGGGAAGGAACAACCATGTTCGACTTGAAGTCGATCGCCAGAACCTGGTCCTCGTCAACAACGAGGCGGTCAATATAGCCAAGAATCCTGTCGCCACCGAGGCTGGGCAACGATGCGGTGATTCCGACCTCGGCCATTGATGACGTGCCGAACACGTGAGCAAGTTCAGGGTTCTCGAGCATGTCGGCTGCTTCCGTGTAGGCCTGCTCGAATTGATCTTCGGTCAGGTCAGGAAACTGCGCACCAAGAAGATTGCCGGCAAGATACTTCCGGTCCTCCGGGCTTCTTGCCGGAAGATGTTCCAGCAGAAGATGAACCATGTTGCCGTGATCGATCGAAGATTGGCCGTCGTCCTCGCCGCGCCGCCGGTCTCCAGGGATCGATTTTTCGCCGCCCAGCCGGGACGGGGATCTGATTTCCGGTGGCCGCTCCGGCCTGTCAACCGGCTTCATTGCCGATTCCGGCAATGGTATGGCGACCGCCGTCTTGCTCCGCCGCCGGTCGCCCCGCTCCGGCCACTGCCCCTGGCTGAATCTCATGATCGACTGGCCTTCGTCGCCCTTCACCTCGATCTCGGGATCAAGGTGTTCGACATTGCTGAAAACCATTGCCGTGTTGATGAGGCCATACCATGAGCCCGGTCCTGTCTGACCGGAACCGGCGATGATCAGCCAGCTTTCGGCCCGGGTCATGGCGACGTAGAGCAGTCGGAGCTCCTCGTTTTCCTGCTGTTCGCAATACAAATCCGCGGCATGGTCGAGTTCGCCAACCCGGTTGTCCTTGGCGACATTCCACAGCGGGATGCCGTCTTCGGACATCAGCAATTCGGTTGGCGGTGGGGTGACCGTTCGCTTGTCGGTGTCTGGCAGGATGACGATCGGTGATTCCAACCCCTTGGCACCGTGAACGGTCATGACCCGGATTTCATCTCCGGCCCGGTCCAGCTGGCGCTTGACCTCGAACTCGCCGCTACTCCATTCGAGGAATCCGGTCAGCGACGAGGCCTCCTGCCGGTCATAATCCATTGCCTGCTGAAGGATGGCATCAATCGGCTCGTTCACCACCGGCCCGATCCGCGCCACCAGCCTTTCCCGGGCTCCGTGAATGGTCAGAAGATATTCGATGAGTTCGTAGGGTCTCTGCTTCCTGGCCTGGTCGAGAAGGTCGCGAAGAACGGCAACGGTTTCCGGAAACTCGATTTCCCGCTTTTCCAGCGAATGCCAAAGGGTCGACTCGCCGCGACCATGGGCGATCGAATAGAGCTGGTCCTCGGTCAGCTGGAAGATCGGGGATCTGAGAACCGCCGCCAGTGAGAGGTCGTCAGACTGGCTGGCCAGGAAGGACAGGATTGCCCTGATATCCTTGATCGCCAGGTCTTCCTCCAGGCGAAGCCGGTCGGTCCCGGCAACCGGCAGGTCTGCCGATTTGAGGTTGTTGATGATCAGGTGAAACAGGTCGTTTCTCCGGCGCACCAGGATGAGAATATCGCCAAACGAAATCGGTCGAACCTGACCCCCGCTGCAAATGAAGGTCGGATCGTCGGGATCGGTCATCTTCCGGATTTGTGCCGCAATGCTTCTGGCAAGACGTTCACGATGGCCATCCTCGGTCCGGGCCAGCCCGAAGCTGTGCCAATCCGGACGATCTTTCCGGGGTGCAGGGCTTATGGCCGGCCAGAGATCCACCCTGCCCGGCAATTCATGCTTGAACGCCAGGTGCTCGGCGCAACCGTCAAATCCGGGCTCCGACCGACGGTGAAACACCCTGTCGACGATCTGCAGGATCGCCGGTGACGACCGGAAGGAATATTGCAGGGTGTCCTCGCAGAACCCCTTGCCGGTTTCCTGGTACCGGTCGCGGAAATGGTCACGCATTTCGGAAAATTTCTCCGGCGCCGCGCCCTGGAATCCATAGATCGACTGCTTTTCGTCACCAACGGCAAAAACCGTTCGCTCCCGGTCCCGGGCGCCAATGCCGGCAGTGAATTCCTCGGCGATCCTTGAGACGATCTCCCACTGGTTTCGGCTGACATCCTGGGCCTCGTCGACCAGGATGTGGTCGACGCCATCATCCAGCTTGAACAGGACCCACTCCGCGGTATCCGGGCTCTTCAGCAATTCGAGAGTCTTGAGGATCAGGTCCTCGAAATCAAGGGCGGAGACCTGGCGTTTCCGGTACTCGTAGGCCTGCAGCAATTCCCGGGAAAAATGGTGCAGGGTCAGGGTTTTCTCCGCCGCCTCCACCGCAAGCACGAGCCTCCGAATTTCAGCGACCCGCCTCATGTATTCGTTGAGTTCCGGGCAGAAGATCTGCCCGAGGTGGTCCCTCACACGCCTGGTCGGGAAGCTGTCGGTTTTCGGTCCAAACGGGGATCTTGCCGTTGGACCGAACAGGAAAACCTTCTGGAGAAGATCGAGGTCGGAGCGCAGGGGGTTGCCAGGTTCGATGGCGGACAGCCTTTCCATGGCCGTGAAATCGCTCTTGCCACCGATCGGGAGTGCCCGCAGGAGAGTGGCAAGAAGCTGGCAGTCAGGATCGGAAAACAGCTGCCGAATCAATTCTATCGGTGATGGCAGCGGAAAATCCAGCTCGAATACCTGGCAGATCTCGTCATCGGAGATCGGCACCGCAAAGCGTTGCCGGTGACTGAAGATATTGCCGACAACAGCGGCGAGTTCGTCGCGATTGACGTAGCGTGACACGCTGCGCATGAGACCTGGTGACTGCTTGGCAACCAGATCAAGCGCCGAGTCCCGCAATTCCTGCGCCGCCCGGTCTACGAGCGAGATGAAATGCGGCGACACCCCGGCTTCAAGCGGAAAGCGCCGCAGGATTGCCGTTCCGAATGAGTGGATGGTCTGGATCCTGAGACCGCCAGGCGCCTCGAGTGCGCGGGCAAACAGCGTGCGGGCTCGCCGCAGATGCTCATGGTCCAGGGATGCAGGATCCTGTCCAAGCAGTTCCAGTTGCCCGCGAAGTTCCGGATCGGGCATCATCGACCAGCCGCCGAGGCGGTCAAACAGCCGGATCTGCATGTTGGAAGCGGCGGCAGTGGTATAGGTCAGGCACAGGATGCGCTGCGGCGAGATTCCGGACAGCAGCAACCGCGCCACGCGATCGGTAAGCACCTTGGTCTTTCCCGAGCCGGCATTGGCCGAAACCCATGCCGCGGTTCCGGGATTGGCAACCCTGATCTGGGCTTCGGTTGCTGCATCCCTGACCACCCGCTCAGGCATCGTCTGCATCCTGTTCGATGCCAGTCGTGAAATCCCATTCGCCGAAACGGGCCAGGTGGTGATAGGCCTCGCCATACTCGTCGTCGCCCATGAATGCGCGCGACGTGAAGGGCGTTTCCTCGTCAAGCATCCAGGTGACCAATTCCTGAAATTCCTCCCAGGCCTTGTCGAACTGGTCTTCATCGACAATTTCGGCCACAAGGCTGGCCCCGCCGCGCACGACTTCTTCTTCGGACACCTTCCGTCCGATGCGGATATAGGCGGCGTAATGCACATGCCCCGCCGGAATTCCCTTGAATCCGCCGAGTTCGAGCATCTTGGCAGTCAGCGGGATCTGCTTGTCAAGCTGCCGGACCCTGGCCGGGGTCGGGATGGTGCCGGACTTGTAGTCGTAGAGGGCCAGTTCACCATCCAGGCAGTCGATCCGGTCTGCGCGGGCGGAGAGCGTGAAGTGTCCACCGGGAAGCACGATCCGGCCACTCCGCTCGAAGAATTTCGGCGTGCCCATTTCGCGGCGCCTGCTCTCCATCTGCAGGAATTCCTCGGCCATGTTGTCCAGCTCGCTGATCCACATCTGCCTCGTATGCTCTGGATACTCGATTTCGGAGAGTTTCTGCCGGGCAATTTCCATGAGCCTGGCGGCTGTCGGAATCTCCTCGTTAGCCCCGGTTTTCTCGAACAGCCTGTGCATGACTTCGTGGAACAGGATTCCACGAACAGCTGCCTCCGGCTGGGCACCGATCGGTCGCAACTCCCTCAGGCCCAGCACCCGACGGGCATAGATTTCATAGGGGTCGGTGACCAGTGTCTTGATTTCGGTCACCGAGAGCTGCCTGGGCCTGGCATGCTGCGGCGGGCGCGGCGCTGGTCGCCGGGCCGGGGTGAGCAGTTTGGTCGGCGCCTCCATCCGGCGGACTTGGTCAAGCAGCACCTCGCCACGATTTCGCATGTCATCAAGTGCCGCATTGCCCTCGTCACCCAGTCCGCCAAGCAGCCCGATCAACCGGCTCAGCCACCGTGATGGCACTGCCGGTTTGTCCTGGCTGCGCACGGACCGGCTCAGAATGACTGTCCTGGCCGATATGGCCTGCTGAAAGTCATGCGCCAGCAGCCCGATGCGTCTCTCGGGCATGAGCAGCCCGGCCTGTTTTCGCATATCGCGGTTGAGCCAGGGATCGGGCATCCGGTGGCGGGGCCAGACTCCTTCATTCAGGCCGCCGGCAATCACCAAGTCGGGACAGTGCATCCGGGCATCAATCGAACTGCGGATCGAGATCAGCGGGTGCACCAGATACGGCTCCGGAATCACCGTTCTGCCGACACAAACCGACCGGAACAGGTGGAGATAATCCTCGCCCGAAAGCCAACCCGCGGCATCGCTGACCGCTCTCAGTTCCTCAAAGAAATCGATTGTCGCCTTTTCGGCCTCCGACACGGCAGGAAATTCACCCTCCTCCAGCTGCGAGCCGAGGTAGAGACGGGTGGCAAGTCCAATATGGAATTCGGCAAGCTGGCAAAGTTCGCCCTCCGTGACTTCCGGAATCTCGGCAAGGAAGCGTTCCAGCCAGGCGAGCCATCCCTCCTCCTCACCATTGTCGGCAGGTTCGGCCCGGAAATCGGAAAATACGGAATTCAGGTCCTGTCCCGGCATCCGTTTGCGAATGGCCGCCTCCAGCCGGCTGGTCATCCGGCGATGCAGGTCGATCTCCGCCGCCGCATGGCACAGCGGATGCTTGAGGAGCGCGATCAGCGGAACCGGTTCCGGCTTGTGCCCGAACATTGTCGCCAGCCCATGCAGAAGCCGGCCGGGAATGGTTTGCAGCAGCGATTCATTCAGGCTGTTATTGGGTGTGAGGTTCCATCGGCGAAGGGCAGCAGTCACCTGCCGGGCGAGGTTCCAGTCAGGCGTGACCAGCGATGCCCTCTCGCCATTCTCGACCGCCATTCTCAGGCGAAGCGCGATGGCAACTGCTTCCTCGCGGGAACCCGGGGCTTCCAGCAGCGTCAGTTGATCAGTGGCTTTGCGGATATCGGCAAGAAGCGGACCTTCCGTCAACCACTGGTCGGTGATCGGTGCCGGACGGAGCGCCAGCGAAACCAGCTGCTGACGCGGATGATCGGCATCATCCATCTCCTGCCAGGGTCGGACGTCGCTGGCCGTGAGTCCTGCCTGGTCGAGGAAGCACTTGATCCGGAATTGCGGATGATCCTCACCGGTTTCCGAGTCGGTCATGGAATTCCATGCCGCCTCCGGGAGGTCGAAATCGAAACAGGGAATGACCACCGCACCCTGCGGCAGGTTGGAGACAGTCTTCATCAGCAATTGCGTGGCACCCCGCGACCCGGTTGATCCGGCAACGATGACCGGATGATCGGGCGGCTGCACCTGCCAGCTTTCGACCAGCCTTTCCACCACCAGGCGCTGCCGGGAATGGTGATCCGGTGTCGCGTTCAGCCCCCAATGCCGCTCGAGAATGTCGATGAACTCCAGGCTCCTGGCCCAGTGCTCGGAATGTTCGGACAGATCGAGTTCCTTCAGCCGGTCCGGCCCGACCCCTTCCTCGTGCATTTCGTCCAGCAGCCTGGCCAGGCTGTCGGCGAGGTCGAACGTGGCGGATCTGGCTCCGAAACGCTGGTCATTCTCAAGCAACTTGGCGACTGCCTGCGACAGTTCCAGCTTGCGCCTCAGCGGCGAGACGGGTCCGGGAATGTCCGGAAACGCCCGGTCATTGGCCAGATCGGCAACCAGCCGTAGCACGGGAAGAAATCCGGGAGGGAGATTGGCGAATTCGGAGAGAATTCCGGTGCGTGTATGGCGGGTATTGACATAGATCAGCGTCCTGGCCATGGCCTCGGGCGGCTGGCCGGCAAGCTGGCTGCGAAGACCCTGCACGAAACCTGCCACGAAATCGCATCCCGGTGCCATGGCATATACTCGTGGCCTGGCATGGTCTGCGAATGGCGCCATCAAGATCTCCGGAAACTGCCGGCACATCTCGTCCGGCACGCAAGAGATGGGTGGAATACCATCAAATTTCAAGATCCGCACTGAATCCGGGAATACAAGGTAACCTGACCGGATTTCCATGGAGAGATCAGGCAGGAAACCTTCGTATTTCAGCGTTCAGAGGCAGATTCTGGTGGATTGTACCTGTCACTTGCATGGCAACATCCGGGGTCGGTTCGATTTCCGAAACGCGAAGTCGGGGCCCGACAACTCCGATGGTGCCGCCGATAAGTCGGGGCCGTCGTCGAGGCGTTGCACCGGCTGCAGGGAATGCTGCACCGGGGGCGACATACCGCCAGAATCACGCTGATTTCTTTCCGTCGACACTGGCAGCCGCTGCTACAGGTTCAGTAGCGGAAGCTCCTTTCAGGACAGGGTTTCCATCAGTGCGGCCGATTGTTCTGCGACAATACCGACAACCCTGTCTCGCATCGTGCCCGCCGCTCCCCACCCCTTCGCAAATTCGGGCAGGTCCAAGGTACCTGCGCGTCGGGAAAGCCGTGCAGCCAGGTCCGCCAACGCGAATTCGGCGACCGGCAGCCCGATTTTTTGCGCCAGCATGAGAAAATCCAGGCGACGCAGCCGATCATCCTTGCCGTTGAGTTTCAGGGCCATGCGATCGCCGGCCAGGCCGGGAAAGACGCGGGTCGTAACCGCGTCGTAGAGCGGTGCAAGCCGCACCGATGCAAATGCCTTCGATCCGGCTTCGGCCGTCTTGAGGAAGGCGAGATTTTCAGGTGCATGTCGCCATCACCGATAAGCCAGGCGAGGACGGCACGACGAAACAGAATACCGAGATCCGAGGTCGGATCGGTCGATGGCGGCCGAAGACCCCTGGCTACCCGCTCGATTGTGCTGTCGTACTTGGCCGAAGCAGGCAGGTCCAGAATCGAACAGAAGTCTTCCAGTGCAAGGCGACGCCGGTCTTCCACGCCGCGCCGGATATCAAAACGCTCGACCAGCAACGCTGGCGGGCTTGAGGATGTGGGTGAACGGACGGTCCATGGCAGGTACCAGGGTGCCGTCGGCAAGGAGACTCATCGGTGCCTTGATCTGGAGGTCCGACAGGCGCGGTGTCTCGGCCTGCGCGAAGAGTTGACCGAGTTCTTGCTCGAAAGTCTCCTCGATGTCTCCGCGCTCCGCACGCTCGCCTTCCCGATGCCACTCATTCTTCCTCGCCAACGCCCAAACGGAATCTGCCGCAGCCTGCGGCGAGCCGTATTCCTCGACCAGACGTGCGGCCATCCGATCGCGCAGCTGAGGCGTGATCCGCTGCCGTGCTCGCTTCTCAGTCGAAAGGCCTCCAGAAACCGCTGACGCGGCGAGGACACGTCAATGTGCAACTCACCCAGATCGTTCCCGATCACGGCACTTGCCGTCGATGGGCTCTGCGGGGCCGTGTTCTGGATTATTTCGAGTGTGCGAATGCGAGTGCGTTGATTGCGCCGACCGCTGATAAACAATCGTCCGTCCGGCACCGGTCCCAGCAGAATCGCACTCGCCGACGACAAGTAGGCATCGGGGTAGAGATATCGTGCGATACGCACGGCGTGGCCGAGGACCACGGCTTCGACATCGCTCTTGCTCTCGACATGAACCCCGCGGACAAACTGAACCAGCGCCCCTGCTTGTGCGCGTTGGTACGCCCGCTTTGCATCGATGGTTTCGCCTGCCAGGTGCAGAATTTTGAATATCCCGGACCCGGGATGTTCAACTCCTCTCTCCAGGGCGTCAAGAATTATCGCGCATTTCAGATGCGCGATAATGACACTTCTTGGCTGCGGGCCTATCCGGGTAGCGAATTACGAGCGGTGCTCCGTGCAAACACGGCGCGTGGCCACTCTCCGGCGCCCTGCCCGCGGTCAGCCTGAAGGTGGGATCGGCGCTCTACAAGACACATCGCATTTGTTCGGATCGACGAAGAATACACTCCGGCTTTGTTCCGGGACGGGTTGATATCGAAATCATGTCCGGACCGCCCTTTCGGCAAGCCGGCTTGCGGCGAGGAGTCCGGCAGGGTTGCCGGCATCCGCCCATTCGCCATCATGGACGATTCCAAAGAGCCTGCCTTCGGCGACAAGCCGGTCCCATTCCTGGTTGAGAGAAAATACCCGTTGCCGGTGCCCCGACAAGCCATCGGTGCGGATGACCTGGGCACCTGTATAGACAAGGCCGTGCTCATCCGCCCTGCACCGTCTGACCCGGCCATCGTCGGGGTCAAGGACAAAGTCGCCGCCTCCGGGGTGGCCCTGTGCCTGTTCAGGCGGGCAGAGCAGCAGCAATGCGCCAGCCCCGAAATCCGGCCAGGCCGCCCCCAGTTCGATGAAGGGGTTGCGTCCGCTCCAGACCGAGTCCGAATTCAATGTGAAGACCGGCTCCGGACCCAGTAGCGGGAGTGCGGCCAGGAGTCCGCCGCCGGTATCGAGGATGTCGGGAAATTCGCGACTGAATTCCACGCCGGACCTGCCGGACAGGTGATTGGCGATGGCCTCGGCCCGATAGTGCAAATTGACCACGATCCGGGAAATGCCGGCATGTTCGGCAACGGCGAGGGCATGATCAATCAGCGCATGGCCCCCGACCCTGACCAGCGGTTTGGGTGTACGGGCAGTCATCCCCTCCAGCCGCCTGCCGAAGCCGGCGGCAAAGATCATGGCCGGGCGGCAAGTCACGGTGAAAGGGCCCGAAGTCTGGAGAGCACGTCCGGGCCGGGGACTGGCAAATGGCTTTCGACAAACCCTGCAAGTTCACCAAGTGACGGATGGGACAGGTTGCCGGCCAGGTAGTGCCAGACCCGCGGGAGGTGGTCGAGATAGCGAGGCTTGCCGTCGCGGATGGTCAGGCGGGCAAATATGCCGACGATCCGCAAATTCCTCTGGGCACCGCAGACCGCCATGTCGCGCCGCAGGCGGTCCTCCTTCTGACCCGAGAGACTGGCATAGCGCGCAACCATTTCCGTCTGCAGATCCTCCGGGATATCCCGTCTTGCATCTTCCAGGATCGAGACCAGGTCATAGGCGGGGTGTCCGGTGGAGCCATCCTGGTAGTCGAGAACGCCCAGCCGGCGTATTCCGGCTCTGCCTGGAAGCCAGATCAGGTTTTCGGCATGATAGTCGCGGTGGACAAAGACCGGCTCTCCTTCCAGCCCGGATACCAGATCGCGGATGAGAGTCCGGAATGTCTCGATGAAGCCTGGCTCGGGCTCCTCGCCGGTCACGCCAGCCCAATACCATTCGATCGCCAGGCCGGCGAGTTCCGACTGCTGCTGCGGAGAGTATTGCGGAAACCCCGGGCCGGGCGTCCTGCCTCGCAGGTGCAGCAGCAGGTCGATGGCGGTCGAATAGATCGGGAACTCGAGTTCCGGCTGATCCCTGAGCACCGACGCGACCAGGTCATCTCCGAGATCCTCGAGCAGGAGGAAGCCATGCGCGATGTCGATGGCATGGATTCGCGGTGGACAACAGCCCGACCCCTCAAGGAATCCGGTCGCCCGGACAAAAGGCTCCAGCGGGCCACAAATGTCGGGCGGCGCATCCATCAGGACCCGGCTTGCACCGTTTGCGGGGTCGACCAGCCGCCGATAGCGTCGCGGGGATGCGTCGCCGGCCAGCGGGCTGGAAGCAGCATGTCCCCACCCCGATTGTTCGAGAAAATCCTGCATGAATTGTTGACGGTCCATGCCGGAGTGCCAGCTCAATTCAACTGCCAGGCGCGAAGTGCATTGGTGACCTCCGGCGTATCAGACGTGATGTCAATCCTGCGCCTGTCATCCTCCCGTCCGCAGAAATCGAAACGGAAACGGTGGCCGGAAGCCGGCAACAACGCGCCAAGCCGTTCCGGCCACTCGATCAGGCAGAGATGTCGTTCAAAAGCCTCATCCAGCCCCAGTTCAACTGCCTCCATCGGGGATTCCAGCCGGTAGAGATCTGCATGCCAGATCTCGATATCGCCGGAATGGTAGGTCTGGACCAGGGTGTAGGTAGGCGAAGGGATGTCGTCACCAGCGTCGTGCGGAGCGAGCAACGAGCGGATGAATGCCCGGGCAAACACCGTCTTGCCGGCGCCGACCGGGCCGAACAGCAACACGGTGTCAGTGCCGCCGCACATGCCGGCGACCACCCGCGCAAGATCCTCTGTCTGTTCGAGCAGACATTCCTCGAGCCTGAACCGATTGGAGCAATCCTCGTGCATGGGCCACCCATACCCCGTGCCACCAAACGCGTCCATGACCGTGCGTATCCCGGCAGACAGATCCGGTGCCGTCCCATCCCGACTTCCTGCCGCCACGGGTGGACGGCGCTGCCGGCCTTGCGGTGCGGCCGGCCTGACGGGATGTGGGGCGCCAGCTTCTGGCGCGGATACGTGCCGATGACCATCCGCACGGCGCCTCGCAGCATGCAGGCTGGCAGATGTGCGATCTCGTGGAGTCGGATCATGGCTCATTCGGCGGGTTGGTGTTCGCCAGCCCGGCACCGAAGCTGTCGGCCTTGGACCGACCGGGTGGTCGGTATGTCGCGATTCCTCATACGGAGCGGTGTCTCCTGTCATGGCCTGGCCTCAAGGGTGCTGGCGCTGCACGGGAAGCCTGCGGGATCGGCTGGTGGCCGGCAACCGCAATCCAGTCGCCGCCGCCCTCGAAGACGTTCTTCACGGCCGACTACGGCAACCAGGACCTGGTGACGGGATACCACAGGATGATCAGGACGGCGGATTACGAGCATGTCGGCCTGACGCCCGAGGCATTTGTCACTCATTCAGAACCGGCTTCCTGTCCCCGAAACCCGACTTGGGTAACATTTCGGGTGAAGCAACGCGGAGGACACCAGGTACCTGTCAATACAAGGCAGCCAAGAACGGCCAGGTTGGATGACGCTACCGGACATGATGGTTGACGGGATACAGGGGCACCGGCACGCTCGGTATCCGCATGCACGACACCTTCGCGATCAGCGGGGATGGCATCCCGCTCGGGGTTCCGCATTGCCAGTGGCCGGAGGACCGGGAAGATTTCGAACCGGTGTCGCTCGGACAGGCCCTCCTGCCGGCATCCCGGCTCGGCGGAATGCCGAACCTGAAGAATGTCGGCCCGCAGGCCACCAGACAATTTGGGAGGAATGCACCCGGCGCGCAGACCATCGAACGGATCGAGGAAAACGGCAAGGCGAGTGCCTTGCATCCCTGTCCTGGCCGGAAAGTCTGAAGTCCGGCGTCGATCAGCCTCCCCTGTGTTTGAAGCTGTCACGGCGAAATGAATACAGGGCCGCCGGGTCGACGGCGACATCAATCACGGCCGGCTTTCCACAGGTCAAGGCCGCTTCGATGGCTTCACCGGCTTCGGTGCTCGATCTGGCACGGAATCCCTTGGCACCGTAGAGTTCGGCCAGTTGGTCGAAAGGCGGGCTGGAAACATCGGCTCCAATATAGCGGCCACCGAAAAAATCCCGCTGATAGGCCTTTTCCGCCCCCCAGCACTTGTTGTTCATGACCACGGTGATTGTCCGGATGTCATTATCGACGGCGGTAGACAGTTCGGAAACTGTCATGCCGAATCCGCCGTCGCCCATCAGGCTGATGACCGGACGGAAAGGTTGGGCAAGCTTTATGCCCAGCCCGCAGGCAAACGAGAAGCCGACCAAACCAAAGTCAAGTGGCGTAAAAAGGCTCCTGGGGGTGTGGTAATTCAGTGCATCAGTCGCCTGCAGGCAAAGAGTTCCCGCATCCATCGCAATGGCCGCATTTCCGGGCAGCACGTCACGAAGTGTCTTGAACAGTCCCGATGGCTGGATCGGTACAGCATCGGTGTCAGCATCGGCATCGCGCTGTCTGAGATAGGACTGACGTTCCGCCAGGAATGCGTCGGTCCAGGCTTGAGCCTTCTTGCGATCTTGGAGTTTGTCGATTTCTTCAACCAACTGCCGGGCCGCGCTTGGTGCGTCGGCCCAGATCCCGATCCTGACCGGAAAGTACCGCCCGATGGCGGTCGGTTCCAACTCGACCTGAATGATAGCGGCTTCGCGATTGATATTCTCGAAACTGTAGAAGGTCGTATTGAAGCCGAGCCTTGTGCCCAGTGCAAGGATTACGTCAGCTTCCCTGGCCAGTCGCGAGGCGACCGGATTTCCCCGCGGTCCCACCTGGCCGGCATTCAACCGGTGCCCGAACGGGATTGCATCTCCATGTCCGGGAGACGTGACGACCGGACAATCGAGGGCTTCGGCCAACTGAAGTGCCGCGTCATGACCTTCGGTATTCTTGATGCCTCCTCCGGCGATGATCAATGGCCGGCCCGCATCCATCAGCAAGCCAGCTGCCTGCGAAATCAGATCGCCATTCGCAGCGGGAAACGACTCGGGGCGATAGTGTTCCGGTACCTGCATGTCCGCGAATTCCGCCTGTGCCGACAAGACATCACGCGGGAGGTTGAGCTGCACCGGGCCGCGTCGTGGTGCCATCGCAACACGAAATGCCTCCCGAACCATCTCCGGCACCCGTTCCGTGCTCGGTGCCGTCAGGGTTTTTTTTGTAATCGGTGCAAACAGCGACTGTTGATCCACTTCCTGAAACGCATCCCGGAACACATGCGCCGATGACAGGGACCCGGCAATCGAAACGACCGGCGAAAACGCTGCCTTGGCCTGACCGAGTCCTGTCACGAGATTGGTGGCGCCAGGCCCGTTCTGCCCGGCAAGTATGACACCGGGTTTGCCGGATGCGCGGGCATAGCCGTCGGCCATGTGCGAGCCGGTCCGTTCGTCGTGAACACCGATGAAGGTGATGTCGGTCGCGTCGTACAATGCATCGAACATCTCCATCGTGGCTGACCCGATCAGCCCGAAGACATGGTCCGTTTTCTCGGCCTTGAGTGCTTCGACGGCGGCCTGGCCGCCGGAGAGTCTGGTCATGGGCCATCCTTTCGCAGCAAGTTCGAAACCCGGCGGCATGATCGCCCGGGGGACTTCATTCCGCTGCCCATCTGGACAAAAGGAAATCTGCACATCGTTCCCCGACCAGGTAAGCGGCAGCATTGATATTGGAAGAGACCATGATCGGAATGACCGAAGTGTCGGCAACCCGAAGGCCATCAAGGTCGTGAACTCGCAGGTCGGAATCAACAACCGATTCGGAATCACGTCCCATCTTGCACGAACCGACCGTATGCCAGCTCGTCTGGCCGGTTGAACGCGCATATTCCAGCAGTTCCTGGTCAGATTGAGCATCCGCCCCCGGCAGAACCTCGCGCACGATCAATCTTGATATCGCTGGCTGCCTCGCCAATTCGCGCAAGATATGCAGTCCCCTTACAATGTCTTGCCTGTCTCGTTCGTCATGCAGGTAGTTTGCCTTGATTACGGGATCATCCAGTGGATCGCGTGATCGGACATGAACCGAGCCGCGGGAAGCGGGGTACAGCTTGAAATAGTTGAGGCTGAAGCCGGAAAAACCGTCCACTCCCAGACCCTTCGCCATCGAGAACCTGTCCCTGCCGGTAACATGGGCCAGTTGAAGCTTGATATCCGGTGACGTGATATCGACCCGCGACCTTGCAATTGCATGAACCGTAACCGTCGAGGTCGCCATCAAGCCGCGCTTCGTGAGCAGATATCTGAGCATCTGCATCGCCCCGCGCAGCTTGCTGTTCAGAGCGTCGTTCAGTGTGATCCTGAGCATGGTCTCGTATGTAATGCGCACATTCAGGTGATCCTGGAGATTGCAGCCGACTCCCGGCAGATGCCTGACGGTCCGGATGCCGCGCCTTTCCAGGATGCTTTGGTCGCCAACACCGGATCGTTCGAGGATCAGCGGCGAACACAAGGCACCTCCGCACAATATGACCTCATATCGGCAACCGGCGAAGACCCCGGTATCAGGGCGACCATGGTGGTCGAGAGGATGGTATTCGACTCCGACCGCCCTGCTGCCGTCAAATACGACCCGCTTGACCAGGGCGCGTGTCATTACAGACAGGTTTCCGCGGCCCCGGGCCTTTCGCAAATAGCCTGTCTCGGCACTGCAGCGCCTGCCGTTCGCGATCGACATCTGAAGATACGAAACGCCTTCGTAGGATTTGGCATTGTAGTCTTCTGTCGGTTCGATTCCGTAGGACTGGCAGCCATTGAAGAAGGCTTCGGTGATCGCATCCTTGTGGGCGATGTCCGTTACGGCAATTGGCCCACCAACTCCACGATAGGCCTTGTCACCTCCTGGCCGGTCCTCGATGCGCTTGAACACGGGTAGCACATCCTGATAGCCCCATCCCGGGCATCCAAGATCCCGCCACCTGTCATAGGCGAGCGGGTCGCCCCGGACAAAAAGCATGCCGTTGATGCTGCTGGACCCACCCAAGACCCTGCCGCGTGGCCAGTACAGCTTCTGCCCCTTCATTTCCGGTTCGGGTTCGGTTTCGAACGCCCACAGAACCGAAGGGTCTGCCAAAAGCCGGCCGACACCCAGTGGAACCGGAATCCACGGATGGTTCGCCTCACCTCCGGCTTCGAGAAGCAAGATTCGGAACCGGCCGTTTCTGCTCAGGCGTTCAGCAACTGCGCAGCCGGCCGAACCGGCCCCCACGATCACAAAATCAAATTCCGGTTCGTTCATGTCGCCGCGTGAAGTTGGCAACTCACCGGCTCCGGGATCTTGGCCAGCGGGAACTAGACTCCATCCCGGTTCCCCCTGAAGATCCGGTCCAGAATCTTTGCAAGAAAGAGAATGGCAAGACCAGCGAGCAACCCCTGGCCAATAGAGGCATATTGCAAGGCTTCAAGAACATCTTCGCCAAGGCCCTTGGCGCCGATGAGCGACGCGACCACAACGGTCAAGAGACTCAGGAGGATCGTCTGGTTGATACCGGCGCGAATTGACGGAGCTGCAAGCGGCAGTTCGATCCTGGTCATGAGAAACCATTCGGAAGCACCATACGCGATTGCCGCCTCTCGTATTGAATCCGGAACGCCCTGAATGCCCAGAACCGTCAAGCGCACGACAGGAGGCATTCCGAAGATCAGACATGTAACGACAGCTGCTGACTTGCCGGTTCCGAAAAACGCAATGATCGGGATCATGTAGACGAATGTCGGAATCGTCTGCTGCATGTCCAGAACTGGACGAATCGCCCGGTATACCCTGGGCCTGTGGGCTGAATAGATGCCAATCGGGATACCGATTCCGATGCTGATGCAGGCTGCGGTTCCCAATAGGGCCAGCGTCTGCATGGCAAGAGTCCACAGCCCAACCGACCCGATAAACGCAAGGAAGGCCGCTGCCACGAACGCGGACCGCCGATTTGCCGAGAGTGCCGTCACCGTCACGATCAATATGGCGATTACTGGCCACGGGGTCCGCACGAACAATGTCTCGAGAAAATCCAGCACGATACGAATGCCGAAACTGATCGCATCAAAGAGAGTATCACCGTAAATCGTCAGATAGTCGAAAACTCCCTCGATGACTGCGACGGAAGAATTGCGGAACTCCGGATCACGCGGAAATTCACTCAGAACATCAAAGTCTATCAGGAATGCGTAGTGCGCCATATTGATGGCACAAATGCAGAAGAAAAAAAGAACAGAAAACACAAGATTCTGCATGTTCTTGGGTGTGCGTGCGGACTGGTCAGACAGCCAGGCATTGAAACGGCGCGCCAGAACGGGATTGGCAAGAACCGCTTCACCAGCCCTCAGGGCAACAATCAACACAACGCCGAGAACAAAATACCAAATGGCACTGTCTGCGGTTCGTTGCATCTCCGCCTGTGCCAGCTCGATCATGGTCTGAAGCCCTTCAATATTGCGCCGCAATGCTTCAACATTGTTCTTTGAGGCTTCTATTGCCTGCTCCAGTTGTGCTTGGCGCAGGTTCAGTTGAATGGTGACCGTATCAATGCGGTCCCTGATTTCCCTGGTCAGGTCTCCCCATAGGCCCCGCCCGATCTGCGTGAGTGCGAAAGCCTCGAATACCGTAAAGACCAACGCCCATGAAAATATGCCATAAGTGCCGAACCAGACAGGACCGAACAGGAAGGTCATCCAATTCCAACTGAATCCAAAACGTGGACTGTCGTTGATCCTGTTGAATTCGGACTCATAATATGCCCTGTTCCTGTGTCCTACAAACTCGCCGATCTTATCCTGGACAGGCAGTCCGGAACCAACGATGGTCATTCGTCACCTCCATGAATGACGGCTTTCAACAGGTCAGACTGTGGTATGACGCCGATTGAATTGTCACTGTCGTCAACAACGACGATCGGACCCTCTTTTCCGACGGCGGCTTCTATCACGGCGTGCAGTCTGGCATCAGATCGTACGCGGGGACCAGGCAGGGGATTGTGGCCCTCCCTGGTCCGCCAATCGGCGATATCCGTCATGATTGCGGATGCCCGGACAATGTTCAGGAGCGAGATTCCGGACACGAATTCCCGGACATAATCGTCAACCGGCGTCATGATTATTTCTTCCGGACTTCCGATTTGCACGATTCCTCCGTCACGCATGACCGCAATCCGGTCACCTATCCGGACTGCCTCTTCCAGGTCATGGGTAATGAATACGGTCGTCTTGTTCATGGTCGAAGCAAGCTTCAGGAATTCAGATTGCAACTGGCGCCTGATCAGCGGGTCAAGGGCACTGAAAGGTTCATCCATCAGGAGAATCTCGGCGTCTGCGGAAATTGCACGGGCCAGTCCAACCCGCTGTTGCATTCCACCTGAAAGCTCATGCGCAAACCTGTTCGCCCATTCGCTCAGCGCCACCATTTCCAGGGCTTCCCCGGCTTTTCTGAGTTGCAGGTTTCTTGATAATCCGCGGATTGCCAGGGGAAGTGCCACGTTCTCCAGGACTGTCTGGTGAGGCACCAACGCAAAATTCTGAAACACCATGGCAATGTGTTCGTTTCTGAATTTGCGAAGTTCATGAACATCAAGCTCCATGATCCGGCTGCCAGACACCTCGATCTCACCGAATGTGGGGTCCAGCAGGCGATTGATATGGCGCACGAGTGTCGACTTGCCACTCCCCGACAAGCCCATGATGCAGAACAGTTCACCGCGCCGGATGGATAAGGTGACATCAGCGACGCCGATTACACAATTGTACTCTTCCAGCGCCTCAGACTTGCCGAGAGCATTTTTTCGAATTTTCCCGAGCACTTCCGGTTGCGATGAACCGAAGATCTTCCAGACATTCCTGATTTCGATGGCAGCGCCAGCGGTCATTCCATGTCTACTCTCGGCCCCCGGCAACAGACATCCGTGACGCGGTCAGTGAAGCGTGTGCGGGGTGTTAGTGAGGGTTTGGCCACGGGAACAACATGCTCCGCAGGGACTTGATGCAGTATTCGCAGCAAGACTCCGACACGGCGTGTTGCCGGATTGGCCAAACCCCCCGGACCGGGAAATCTAGATGCCGAACCAGCTATCAACACGTTCCGCGTTTTGCTCCATCCAGTCCCGCACCACCTGCTCGGGATCCTTGCGCAAGTGTCCGACCTCGAAAGACCACTGGTTTACAGTCTCGATATCAAGTTCGATATTTGCCATCAGTTCAGTCGCCAGGGGAGCTCTTTCCTCCAGGGACTTCGACCAGGCCATTTGCATCGTCAGTGGAGCGCTGGCGCAGGTAATCCTGGATTTCTCGAACCAGTCGTCCTGCGACTGTCCCACCAGCTTCCAGCAACCCGAACCATCATTCTCGGGCTCCGACAACTGGACGAGATCATAGGCTTGCCAGACGGAATCCGGTTTTGCGCAAAATGTCGCATAACCCTCACCCTTCTTGGTTGCATCGGCCAATGCCGCCTGGTTGACACCCACTTCGGCGCGAACCCACTCGATGCTTTCGGACAATCCGTAATCGCGGATTTTTACCATATTCTCGTTAGTGGATACCCAGCCGGAGCGACCAATCCAGACTTCGCCTTTTCCGTCGCCATCCTTGTCGAGCTGAGACGCGATCTCCGGCCGCGCCAAATCGAAAATCGATTTCACATTCTGCTCTTCATAGAAATACCGAGGCACGCAGAAGCCGCCAAATCCATGGTATGGTTTCTTGCTGTAGTTGACGGTCCCGGCATCGACAACATACTTGTCATAAAATGCCTTCTGATTGGGCAGCCATGTGTCGGCATGAATGTCGATGTCGCCCTTGCCTTCGTGCATGCTGGCCCACACGGCCGCATTCTCGGCGGGCTTTGTTTCAACCTCATATCCCAAGCGCTCTTCAAACAGGATCTTCAGCATTAGCTTTATGGCCTGAAACGAGGGGTAAGGATTATCATTTATCGTGATTTTCTCCACCCCCATCGCAGCAGTTCCAATTGCCGAGACTGTCAGAGAAGTCAGAAGCAACTTTCTGAACCCGAGTAGACTGCAGTTCATGTCATATCTCCCTGTGACTAGCATTCAGTCAATCTGGCGATGACCCGACCAGCCTACATCCGTTATTCGTGCGATCGTTGGCAGCCAGCCATGCTCACATTGTCAGACAAAAAATGCTAGCATGAGAACAAATCACTGTAAACCAAAATCTTGTGACCTTCATTGTACGAATTAGTGTAAATATTTCAATATGATATTGTTGCAAACAAGTTGCACTGAACCGTGTCCAACATAGGCATCAGGCACTTCGTTTGTCTGACAATCCAGATTACGCCGGGTAGAATTGTTTACACCAAGCGGCTTTGACTGTACGATTGACCGAGTATGAAGGGCATCATGAGAGGTACTCAGTTGAATGTCGGCATGTCCAATCGGAAAATCGGAAGAGCCGGTGGCCTGAATGATGCGGAGCAGTCTCTTCGCGTGCAAACCCAGTCAGTGATACGGGAGGCCATCGTGGATGGTGGCTTTCACGCAGGGCAGAAACTGACCGAGCGGACATTGAGTGAAATAACCGGGGTCAGCCGTTCCAGCATTCGAGAAGCACTTTCCCACCTGGAAGCAACCGGATTGGTCGTCAGGCAACCGCATCGTGGATACACCGTTGCCAAGCTTGATCCCAGGAGCATCTTTGAAATATTCGAGCTCCGTGCTGCGGTTGAAACACTTGCAGCGGAATTGTTCACCGAGCGCGCGAGTGAACAGGAGGTGAATGACATAAAGGCCGCAATCGAATCTCTTCAGCACGGGGTTCAGGCCGGTGATCTCGGCAAGATCAGTTCGGCAAAGGACCAGTTTTACAGCGCCCTGTTTTCCGGTTGCCGCAATCGGGAAATTCAGAAGGCCCTGGAGTGTGTCATCGACCGGGTTTACTATCTTCGCCGCCAATTGATGAGTGACCCTGATCGTGCGCAGGCATCGCTGAAGGAAATGAGCCGCCTTGCACAGGCATTGGTCGAGAGAGACAAGGACGCGGCCCGTATTGCAAGCATTGCGCATCTGGAGTCTGCGCGTTTTGCGCTTTACTCTCACATGACCTGTCCATCCTGACATGGCCCTGTGCTCGGGCGGGTGTCCGGCTTCGGGCACAAGCCATGAAACGCATTTCCGGACCAGGCCAATTCACAATCCCTGAAGGGCTCCGGGCGGGGTGTGGGCTGCATGCGGAACGGTTCCGGGGGCCGTGACTCCAGATTCGCCCGATTCCCTCCCTGATCACTCCGGGAGATCCCTGTTGTCGGAAATACTCCCGGAGCAACGCCTGTCAGGAAGATGACAGGTCAGTGAGGTCGCATCGATGCCGCCTGATCCGTTGCGCCGTGATACGCACGACCAGGGGGTCACCCGTCCATGCACATGGCCGTCAACGCACTCCGATCTCTTCGAAGTAACGCAGTGCTCCCGGATGAAAAGGAACTCCATAGTCTTTCGCCCCGAGTTCCGCTGTCATGCCGCTGAAGCTCGTATTGACCGCTTTCAACTCCTCGATATTCTCCCAGATGTGCCTGGTGAACTGGTACACCAACTCCTCATCCGTATCTGCATCGGTAAAAATCACCTGTGCCAGGCCAATGGTCTTAACAGGTTCGTCCTGACCGTTGTAGGTTCCGGCCGGTATTTCGAACGGCACAAGGAGACCATGATAAACGTCATTCATCTTGTCGATGACATCCTGGGGTACATCCAGGTAGCGGATCGGGATGGTGGCCGACAGGCGCTGAGCGTTGGCCAATCCAAGCTGGTAGACATGGCTTCCACCCACAAAGACACCGTTCTGGACTTCATCAAACACCTGCCCGGTGGGAACCATGCCGGCTTCGAAGTCGTCGGTGGATATTCCGGCAGCCTCAAGCAATGTCAGGTTCATGCCATGAGTGAAGCTTGATGGCACATTGATATTGAAAGGCTTTCCTCGAATGTCATCAAGTGACATGACGCCGCTGTCTTCGCGCACGAACAGGTTTTCAGGAACAGCACCGAATGTGAATACGTGGCGAAGATCCTTGAAGTCCTCCGACATCGGAGAATCCGCATACGCGCCGCGCTGGTTGTATGCGAAATTCAGGGTTATCAGTGAATTCAATGCCACATCGACCTTGTCGTTGAGAACCAGTCCCAGATTGTCCCGGTAGCCGCCTGTTGTCTGCACGGAGAACTTGAATTGATCTTGTCCCTTGTTGGCCGTGTCTGCCATCAATGCACCATTGACGTAGGGACCGGATCCGGACCCGCTGGCACCGATCGATACTTGTTGCTGTGCTTCGGCGGTAACCCCCGACAGGCCGAGACTGACCGCGACTACTGCACCAAAAGCCGAAAAATGCATGATTCTTGCCCTCCCTTGCTGAAGCATTGTGTTGTCAATTCCACAATCCTACCTGAATCGCCTCCTGATGGCGAGCACCGTGCCCACGACTGCCAACCCTGCAAGATCACTCAGGCCGCCGGGATTGATCAGCGAGATTGCTGCAAGGGCGAGAACGGATCTTTCGATCCAACCAATCCAGTTACCGCACCAGCCTTGGATAGCTGCAACCATCGCAAACGTTCCGACTGCAGCGGAAATTGCTGCATGGCAGATCGTGAGCACGTCGCCCTGCATCAGAAGTGCCTCCGAATTCAGGAACATGAAGGCAACTATGAAGCCGGGAATCGAGTGCAGGAATGCCGTTATGGCGGTACGGAACCAGTTTGCATCCGCGATACTGGCAGCAACGACAGCCACAAGCGCCACCGGTGGCGTCGAGCCCGACTTGATGGCGAAGTAGAAGACAAACAGGTGGGCACCGAGTTGGGTTGAACCTGCCGTCACAAGGGCCGGCGCAGCGAACATGGCCAGTAGCAGGTATGCGATGGGTGTCGGCATGCCCATGCCCAGCAGCGTCGCTGCTGCAACCGTGAGTATCGCCGTAACGGCAAGAGAACCATCGCTGAGCGCCAGAATGATCTCGGTCAACCGTGGACCCAGACCGGTGGCTACGATTGCCGCCTGAAGAAGCCCGATCGAGATAATGAGGGCCGTTATTGCTGCAGCCTGCCGTATGCCGCTGTCAATGCAATCGATAATTTTCAGCAGTGGCAGCCTCGTTGATGCGCGGGCCCATCCGACCACCAATGCGATACCAATCGTCAGCAGGCTTGCATATGCAGGCGTGTAGCGCTCGACAATCAGGAGATAGAATAACAGTACGGGCGCCAGCAGGAGATGCCAGCCGTCGCTCATTACTTGCCCGATTGACGGGATCTCGTCGCTCGGAACACCGCCCACACCCTCACGCAGTGCTTCTATGTGAACGACCCAGTACAAGGAAAAATAGTACAGCGCGGCAGGAATGACGGCTGCAACAGCAATCGTGGCATAAGGAATGCCGGTGAGTTGCGCCATTATGAACGCCGAAGCACCCAGAATCGGCGGCACAAGCTGTGCGCCCTCGGACGTATTCGTTTCCACGGCCGCGGCAACATGGCGGCGAAATCCGGTTCGGATCATCAGTGGTATGGTGAAGGAACCCGTTGCGACCACGTTGCCAATCGAACTTCCGACCAGGGACCCGAGACCGGCACTCGCGGCCATCGCTCCTTTCGCTGCACCCCCGACGCTTCGACCGAGTGCTGCATTGGATAGCTTCATTATGAAATCGCCGGTTTTCGTTGCCTGCAACGTGGCACCAAAGACCATGAACATGAACAGATAGATCGCAGCTACCTTGAGGCCAGTGCCGAAAATTCCCTCGTTTGTGTATGCAACAATGTAAGCGAACCTCTGAACGTCCATGCCTGCATGGGCAAAGGGCCCCGACAATCGATCGCCGAAAAGCATGTACAAGACGGCAATAACTGCCAGGATGGCCAAAACGGGTGACTGGCGTCGAGCAGCTTCGATCGCGACGGCCACCATGATCAGGGCAGCCCACACATCGGCTTCGTACAGGTAGGAAGAACCCCAGAGATTCAGAAGGCGTTCGAATTCAATGATGAGGTAGAGCATGCTGCCAACGGCAGCACATGCAACAATCACGTCCAATCCAAGCTGAACTAGACGCAATGGATGATCATTCGACCTCTCCCGTCCCAAGAATGCGATAGCCAGGGTCGCGGCGGCAAAAATCGCCAGATGCACAACAGTCGTCTTGTAGGGTCCGAATATCGTCGCATAAGCCATATATGCGAATAGGGACAGCCCCAGAATTCGCAATGCGCGCATCAGGATCGACGGATGTTCCGACTGGCTCATGAAAATTCCGACACTCGAAATTCCATTCTGTGCTTCACAGGCAGGACGGCACCAGGCGACCCGTCCCTGGATCCATTTGCATGTGCCAGGGTTTCAACTCTGGCTGCGCGTTGGTCTCGCCGGGGCAACGCAATCGTCAACGCGAGCAATTCTGCCAGGGAATGGATGTGAAGTTCCGGGCCTGACGGGTTCGTCCCGCGTATGCGAACAACATGAATACTGACTTGGCAGTTCGCTCTTGATCAATTCTGCATCCGGTCATGTCGATGTCGACGAATCGGAGCTTCGCCACATGCATTCCGCGACCATCCCCGGCGTGCACCGCATGCATAACATCTTCAATTGCCTCCCTGAGTGCCGTCATCCGGGCAATGCCTGCCCGTTCAATAAATCTCTCTGCAGCACATGGTCCCCATACGGCCCTCGAATCAAATTTTCTGACCTCCAACCGAACCTGGTTTTCAACGACGCGAATTCCCTCATATGACTCGCCCTCGACCATTCCTTCACCCGCAGGTGGATAGGTACGAGGCCAAGGATCAGCGAAGGAAGTCCCATTTCAGAGCATTGTGCGCTTTGACTTGGCAGGTGTCAAAGCCTGGTTTCAAGCAGGGAAGTCTCATCTTGCAGCCGGGCTCTTCCGGCCGGACAGCGCCCGGTTCCGGAAATCGTCATCCGTTCGGGCATGTGACATATCCCACTGTCTTCGAGAATTGACGGTGTCTGCTCATTCCGCCCTGGCATGCCGCCCGTTCCGGGAAGTCGCCAATTCCTGATCAAGTCCCCTCGGGGGCTCATGGAGGCCACATGTGAGATCAGTCAGTTGTCAGTCGGTTGAGTTTGCAGGAAGTCCCGGATTTTCGCGACGAAGTCATTCGGACGCTCCATGAGTCCCAGGTGCTTGAGGTCGGGAACGATGAACAAGCGCGCCTCCGTGCATTCACGAGCAATCGCCACGGACATCGCGGGCGTACTGCCGCTGTCGTTCTCGCAGGTCATTACAAGAACCGGGCAGGTAATCGGTGGATCCGGAGCGATCAGTTCGGGAACTCCGCTGGCGAGGATCCATGCCGCACGGGCGTAGCTCTTGGGGTCGACACCGCTACGCCAGCTTCGAACTTCATCAATTATCTCTGGGCGAGCGGCACGGAATTCCGGCGTAAACCAGCGCTTGAGCGCTTCGCCAAGTGTCGCCAACGGCCCCTCTTCGCGGACTCGGGCAGCGCGTTCTTCAATTTGCTGTTGCCCCGCTTTTCCCCGGTCATGCGGCGAGTTCAGGATTACAAGTGACGACACATGGGCACCGTGGTTCAATGCAAACCGGCGGTTGATCATCCCGCCAATCGAGAATCCGATGATGGTGGCTGTTTCGATCCCGAACGTCTTCATGAGATTCGCAATTTGATCGGCATAGTTGTCGAGTGATGCATCTGCCGGCAAGGGTGCGCTGTCTCCGTGACCATAGAGATCGTAAGTCAACACAAGATAGTGTTGCGCGAGCGGCGGCACGAGCTCATCCCACATGCGGCGGCTCAGGCCGAGCCCGTGAATCAGTATGAGTACCGGCGCATCCGCACATCCGGTGAACTCGTAGGCAGTACCGTCCGGTGCGCGGTCACTCATCGGCCCGGTTCCGAGTTTTCCGGAGACCGCCCGGTTTGATGGTCGAATGCCGTCATGTCGTCATTGATGACGGGTTGCATATGCTGTTTCTCTTCCATCGTCTCCAAACCTGTCGCCGCATGGCTGAAGAGGCACCAACACCAAAGTCACGACAGCACCGCAGATCGCAAATCATCGTTCGGAACAAACCGAAGTCGAGAAAAGTCTGATTGTGGCCCGCATACCAGTAATTCTAATTTTGGCCCTATCGCACTGTTTTGACAAGTCTTTCTGAATCGGTGTCATTTTTTTCCTGGAAACGGCCCTGCGGCCGATCGGCCCCCGGGGGGTGATTCGCCGCCCCTGGCGGGCAGGAAACACCGGGCATATGCCCTTGCGAGGCAAAAAAAACACATTTGATCCCATCTTGTTCTTGTACAAGGAATCGTTCCATGCAGGATGGGGCACATGACACCCTTGTCCGGATACATGGCGGTGATGCGCGAGCTCTCATCCGGGCTCCGGACCGGAGAACCGGCAGGAATGCCCGGATCCCGATGAACGACATCGCCATGTCCGGCTGTTCCTGCAATCGCCGTCCTTCCTGCATGCCCAGCGGCAGATGCTCTCCCGCCAGGGACGCGCCAATGCCCATACCCTGTTCGGCATCGATGACATCCCGTGCGACAATCATGTACGGAAGATGCTGGACGGTGTGCCTCCCGGGCATGCAGGTCCGCGGCTCCACCACGTGATCGGGACACTTCTGAAGAAGGACAGGCTCGAGCCGCTGCGGCGGCTGAACGGACATCTGCTGGTGGCGCTCGATGGCACCGAATACGTCTCTTCGACCGAGATCGAGTGTTCGAACTGCTCGACGCAGAAGCAGAAGGATGGCAGCATCCGCAAGTTCCACACCATGGTCGGGGCCAGCATCGTTGCCCCGGGAAGTGCCGAGCTGCTGCCATTGCCCCCGGAATTCATTACGCCCCGGGACGGCCATGACAAGCAGGATTGCGAGCGGGCGGCCGTCAAGCGGTGGCTGGCACGGGTCGGGCCCCGGGCTGCACGGCTGAAGCCGGCCCTTCGGGTGATGATCTCCATTGCTGCCAGCCGGTCTGCGAGGCGATCCGGGCCTCCGGAGGAAACTTCCTGCCGGTCTGCCTGCCGTCATCCCATGTCACGCTTTACGAACATGTTCATGGCGCCCGCATGAACGAGGCCAGGCGGACCGAACGGGCCGGCGGCAAGCGCAAGCGCCATTTCCACTACCGGTGGATGCATGACCTGCCGATCAGGGACGGCCCGGGAGCGATGAAGGTGAACCGGCTCGGGGCCGCCGAGACCTCGGAGACCGGCAAGCAGACATATCACGGCACCTTTGCCACCGACATCACCATCACCAGGGACAACATCGCCGGGCCGGCCGAATGTGCCCGCACTCGCTGGACGGTCGAAAACTCGGTGTTCCTGGAGCTCAAGAAATTTTACCATCTCGAGCACAACTTCGGCCATGGAGAATCGACCCTCTCCAGCGTGCTGGCGATGTTCAACCTGATTGCTCTCCTCATGCAGAGCGCAAGCCGGATGGTCTGCAGCCGATGGCAGGCCGCTCGCCGGCGGTGGGTCGCCCGCTACCGGATGCTGGACCAGCTGAAGATCCTGGTCAATCATGTCGTCTTCGTCGGCTGGGACCAGTTCCTCGTGACCATCGCCACCGACGAGCTTCCGGCGCAGCCTCCGTGAAGCACCGCCGGCACCCTGTGCCGGCCATGCACAAGCCCCCCGAACACAGACTGAATATGCTGAAAGTCAAGACATGATGGAATAATTAGAATTACTGCCCGCATACGTTCCAGATTGATTTCCGGATGAAGTTCGATTGTCTGTCGTTAACGCATCTGGAAGGGATTCTCGAGCGGACCGTCGGACGTGTTTATCCAGACAGTCTTCGGCCGCGTGTAGTCATAGACTGCCTGAAGCCCTCCTTCGCGCCCGTGGCCCGACACTTTCATTCCGCCGAATTCAGCAATGGGTGAAACAACGCGATAGGTGTTGACCCAGACAATTCCGGCCCGGATGCGCTTCGCCATGCGCAGGCTGCGAGCACCGTCGCGGGTGAAGACCCCGGCGGCAAGACCGTGTTTCGTGTCGTTGGCCAGTCGCAACGCATCGTCCTCGGTTCGAAAGCGAAGGACACTCAGAACCGGACCAAACAATTCGGTGTCCATGATCGTCATGTTCTGGCGCGGGCACTCGACGATGGTCGGCTCGAAATAGTAACCGTCCATTCCCGGCGGTCGGCGCCCACCACAAAGGACACTGCCACCTTCCTTCCTTGCAATGACCAACTGTTCCTCGATGTGCCGCAGTTGTTGCAGCGTACAGAGCGGGCCCATCTCGGTATCTTCTGCGAGCGGATCACCGATCTGGATCCCCCATGCCAGCGAAACCAGCTTCTCCAGGAATTCATCGGCAATGTCCTCGTGCAGGTAGAGCCGGGACCCGGCAACGCAACTCTGGCCGGACGCAGCAAAGATTCCGGCCACGGCACCGTTGACCGCACTCTCCAGATCGGCATCCTCGAACACGATGAAGGGAGATTTCCCTCCGAGCTCCAATGACAACTCTGCATAATTCGTTGCCGTGTTTCGTATGACATGGGCGGCTGATGAAGGCCCTCCGGTGAACGAAACCCGCGCCACCAACGGATGCGACGTCAGGGTACGGCCGCACGGATCGCCATGACCGGTAACAATGTTGATCACGCCATCGGGAATACCTGCGTCGGCCACGAGTCTTCCGAAGGCAAGCATTGGCGCCGCGCTGTTCTCCGATGTTTTCAAGACAACTGTATTTCCGGCGGCCAGGGCCGGAGCGATTTTCACGGCAGCCAGGAAAAGCTGCGAATTCCAGGGCACTATCGCCGCGATGACACCGAGCGGTTCGCGGCTGGTAAAGACAAGGAGATCGGGCCGGTCAATCGGAAGGGTCTGGCCGTTGATCTTGTCGGCCGCCCCGGCATAGAAATGATAAAATTCGGAAATATAGTTTGCTTGCCATCTGGTTTCCTTGAACATCTTCCCGGTGTCGCGGGTTTCAATCCGTCCCAGTTCCTCGGATGAATCGGCCAGAAGGTCTCCCAGTTTCCGAAGGCATCTGCCGCGCTCCGTCGGCGTCATGTGTCCCCACGGTCCCTGGTTCAGGGCACTATCGGCAGCGCGTACGGCTTTGTCGACATCGGCAGCTGTTGCCTCCGGGACATTTGCCCAGACCATGCCAGATGCCGGGTCAGTGCTGTCATACCGGCCACCGTCCGACGCATCGACCCACTGGCCGTCAATCAACATTTGCAGCGACTGGATGTCCGCCATGCGATCTCCATCCTCGGCGACACATTGTTCCCACGATCTCGCCCGGTCCCTTGTCCTGACCAGTCGAACCCGTGTTCACTCCTGTTTAGAGGTCAGACACGGGATGAAGTCAATGCCCGGGACAATCCGGGATGTCGGCCCGGATGCCGGGAACCGATATCCGGTCAGCCCCTGCCGACCACGCCCTGTTCGACCCATGCGTCGAACTGTTCCAGCACCGCATCGGCGAATGCCCGGTCATTGATGTGCGCACCGATTTCGGTGACCGGCACCACCTTCGGCATGACGGCACGGGCCTCGTCCACGAGGGCTGCCAGGGCGTCCGGGTCGTGCGCCTGCCCTCCTGCGCGGTCCCATTCCTCGATGCCGCGCAGGGGCAGGAAGAAACGGGTCGGACCGGTGGCCTTCGCCAGGCGCGCCGCCATTTCGCGAATGCCGCCGCGCAGCTCCCCGGCATCGAGCACCGCGCTCCTGATCAGGCGATTGTGTTCATGAAGCGGACGATCGGCATATCGCGGCGGAATGTCCTGCCAGCCGGCAAGGTCCAGCAGGTCCAGCGCCCCCGATCCTTTCAATGGTACACTGTTGACTCGACGTTGGCGTAGTCGCGCATGGCTCGGTGATGTTCGACGAAGAGCGACAATACAGGATGGCCTTCCCGAAGTTCGTGCGTTCCCGGCATGGGCCGGCGAGCAGGCGGGATGAAGCCGGCGAGGCGCGCGGTGTCGGCGGCGAAGTCGGCGACCGTCTGGTCCGGGTCGGGCGGGCGGCGCTGCCTTCGGTGGTTCGGCTTCGCCATGTGCACGGCGAGGACATGGATCCCGTCGAGGTGGACGACCGTCCGCGCCGGCGTCTCCGGCGCGCTCCGCGCCAGGCGGCCGACGGACATGACGGTGCAGGCGGTCATGGCGCCCATGGCCAGGCACCGGCGCAGGTCGTCGGCGGCATCGAGCCTGCGGTCCCTGATCCGCGTGCCGGTCTTCAGGGCCGCGAACCACTCCTCGATCAGCCACCTTCTCTCGTGCCGCCCGGCGATGCGCAGCGCGTTCTGCGCCGTGGGTTCGCCCTCGGTGGTCAGGAGCAGCCGGCCGGCCGGCTCCTTGCCTGCAGGCGGCCTCCTCTCCGGCACGCGCACGGCAAGCATGCGCAGCGGGGCCGTGCCCTTCGGCAGGTCCGCCGGCGGGACGGGATCGACGAGGCCGGCCCGCAGCCCGGGCTTCACGCCGATGCGCGCCTTGCGCTTCCGGGGGCCGCCGCAGGCCTCGATGTCGATCGTCTTCGCGGCCACGACGTCAAGCGCGGCCGTGTGTTCGAACAGGTCTTCCGCCCCGCCATCCGCCGTGAAGGCCCGCCGCCTGCTCGAGCGGCTGGCGCGGACCAGCAGGCCGCTGCCGCCAGGCGTCCCGGCGGCGGCGACGCCTTCCGACAGCAGCGCCCACGCGTCGCCCTCGCGGTCGCAGAGGTTCACCACGCGGGTGTGCGGGCAGGCGGCCGCCAGTTCGGCCGCCTTGCCGAAAGCATCCGGCCAGCGTCCGCTTTCCTCGCCTTCCACCGCTTTCCCCCTGCCGCCGGCACGGAAGCCGGCATCGAGATGGAAGACCCCCAGCGCGCAGCCGCCCTCGCTGAACGCAACTCCGAAACGGGCCGCGATCCCGTTGCTGCCGGACCCGCCGCCGCCGATGAGGGCAAGGCCCTCCGTCGCCGCCAGCCCGCCATGGTTCAGCATCGTCGTGTCCTGCACCGCGAGCATGACGGGCCGGCCCGGCCATCGCCTCCTGGTGGGGATCAGGGATATCCTGCACGCCGATCCCCGGGTCGGACAGGAACCTGCAGGCCGCCCGCTGCTCCGCCTCGCCGGGGAAGATCACGGGCAGCGACGCGCCGGGGCGCGCACCACGCCTCGCCCATCGTCACCAGACGATCGCGGACGCGCAGGTCGCCGTGCCTGCTGCGTCCGTACTCCGTCTGCGCCCATGTCGGATCCTCCCCTGCCACGAGAGGCGGCCCGCCGCCGATCACCCGCTGCGGCTCGCGCCCGGGAGCCTCCCGCCATCCCGCCGAAAGCGGCGTCACGTACACCCGGAGCCGCTTCCCCTTGCCCGCCTCCGGCTCCGAGCAGCACGTCCGGCCCGCCATGCGGTAGCTGAACCCCGTGTACTCCGGGCCCACTTGGCTGCAGGCCAGGCACGGGCGGACACCGCAGCGCGCCTCCCGGTCGCCGGCAACGCGGCCGGCGAGCAGAAAAAGCGCGAGCGAGGCAAGCCCGCGGACGCGGACGCCCGGAAGCAGAAGGAACCTGTCATTGTCGATCACGCGCCCGATATTCGCGTCCGGCGCCGCCTGCGACCAGCCGATGTGGAGGCCGCGCCCCTTGTGGTGCCGGGAGGCGGCGCCGACGGTGAAGCCGCCGGGGATGCCGCGCCCGGACGACCGGATCCGGTAGCGGATGCGCCCGCCGGGACCGGCGGCGTCGCCCCCGGGATGGTGCGTGGCCATCATCGGGCGCGCCAGGCCCTTCTGCGCATCGGTGACCGGAGACACGGAGGCCCGGCCGATGTCGGCGAGCGCGCATGACAGACGCAAATCCGGGAAGTCGGCGGACGGAACCGGCGATTCCGCGCTGACGGCGCCCATCGGCCGGGCCTCCGGCAGAGGCAGGCCGAGGGCCGGGGAAAGCTTCGGCAGCGCGGCCCGGGCCGAGGCGAGGCACGGCTCGCCCTTCGCGTTCCGCCAGTCCTCGCGCTCGCAAGGCTCCCGTGCCGGGGAAGTCCGGGTGCAATCCCCGGATCCAGGCGTCGCCTTCAGCCGGAGGGCCGTCTCGGGGGCGTGGTGTCGAAGCCCGATTCTCATGGAAACGGGCATACGCAGCCGGAAACGTCGAGCCGGCCGTGTCCGGTTGAAAGGTCCGGGGGGCCACCATCTGCGGCACCCCGGCCCGACCGGCACCGGTCAGGCGGTCGTTGCCCGACGACACCAGCGAGCCGGCCAGCATGTTGGCAAGCTCCTGCATGCAGAAATCCATCACGCAGGCGAATGCTCCCTCGCCTGCCAGCCTTTCGAATGCCATGCCGCCCATGCCGGTCGAATGGAATACCGCCACGTCGAAGCCGCGCTCCTCCAGCGCCGGCTTCAGGCGAGTATGCCTGCCGGTGACCATCCGTTCGACACCCTGCTGCCATCACGGAATATCCTGTCAGAACCCTTCGTGAAGATCCGGCAAGACATGTCTCATCGCCGTGGTGCGGGTCCCGCCACGGCCCTGCCCGGTTAACAGGATCAAGGCGTTCAGGCGACCGGCCTCTTCACGGCCAGGTACTGGCACTGGCCGGCATGTCGGAACGGATTCATTGCATGTCGCCGGTCGTCATTGCATTCAATGTGTGTTCGAGACCATTGCGAATGTGCACTTCGAGCAGGGACTTGGCCTTTCCCGCATCCCGTGCCAGGGCGGCATTGAAGGTGTTTTCGTGTTCCTGCACCGCTTCTTCCCCGCGATAGGTGAGCACCAGCATCTGGTAGCGCAGATACTTGTCGTAGATGATGGCATGTATCGAGAGCAGGTTCCTCGAATTGCATGCCGCGATCAGGGTCTGGTGAAACTCCCAGTCATAGCGCTTCCAGGTTTCCTTCTCGGAGTCATTGCCACGGAGCAGTTGCTGCTCCATCACGTGCAGTTTGTGATGGGCTGCAACGACGCTTGCCTCCCACTCGGTATCGCCATTGGCGATGGACAGTCCCAGAGCATGACATTCGAGCAATACCCGAAGCTCCGAAATCTCGATCAGGTCCTCCCGCGAGACCGGCGTCACGAAGAAGCCGCGCTGTTCCGGTGCTTCCACGAATCCATCGCTTGCCAGCCTGTTCAGGGCCTCCCGCAATGTCGAGAGACTGGCCGGATACCGCTCCTTCAGCGCCTCCAGCTTCAGTTTTGCCCCTGGCTGGAGGTGTCCGAAAATGATGTCCCGCTTGATCCGCTGATACGTGCTGGTGCCAACAGTAGGTGGTTTGTTTCCCATTTGGTTTGTCTGGTCCTTCAAGTATTCCTTGCCAGGGAGAGTATCCGAACCCTGCCCCCGGCATGACCCGTCGGTTGATCCGCCAAAGCTCCGGAACGGATTGACGAATACTGCCGTCTGCCACCGCATGCGCTGCAGGTGCGATAGCAGGTGATCGCGCATTCACATGCGATGCCACGTCCAGGCAACGCGAAGCGGCCTGCAGGATGCAGCGCGCAGTTATGCCGATTCCGCTTCATGACGGCAACCCGACCCGTCCGGACGCCCGATGTCCCGACCGGGCTCCGACACATCGCGTCATCAGCCCGACAGCACCGCTATCGGCACCGGCAGGCCTTGCGGAAGGAGTGAATCCGCTTGAAGGCCCGGTCCTGAATCGCTTCCGCAACTGTTCCTTCCCACAAGCATAATCGCAGCATGACATGAATCATAGATGCAATATGGTAAACGGCAAAACATCATAAATTATTGTGAAGATCAGAAAATCAATCTATCTCTTGGCCGTCAGCAGAGTCGTCATCGTTCATCCTGGCCGGTCATGGCCGGCGTCGGGCGTTCTTCACAAGGGAGCAACATGTCGGGAGAATTCAGGATGGCCCTGGTAGGGGCAGGCCTTGTCGGACGACGCCATGCGGTGGCAATCAGGTCAGTGCGCAATGTCGATCTCGTGGCGGTGGTCGATCCGGCGGATGAAGGACGCTCCCACGCGCTGGACAACGGCATTCCGCATTTTGCCTCCATGAGTCGGATGTTCGAGGAGTGTGCCCCTGATGGCGTGATCCTGGCAACTCCGACAACGCTTCATGTCGGGCAGGGCCTGGAATGCGTGGAGCGCGGGTGCCCCGTATTCGTTGAAAAACCCATCGCCGTCGCCTCGGACGAGGCGCTGGTGCTGGTCACGGCGGCCGATCGTGCACAGGTGCCGATACTGGTCGGCAACCATCGCCGCCACAACCCGCTGATCCAGGCCGCCCACGAAGCAATCTCGAGTGGACGGGTGGGGGCAGTCAGGGCAGTTCATGCAAATTGCTGGTTCTACAAGCCCGATGAGTATTTCGAGTCAGCCCCGTGGAGGAAACGGCAGGGGGCCGGACCGGTCTCGGTCAATCTCGTGCACGACATAGACCTCATGCGCTATCTGGCGGGCGAGGTCGTTGGTGCCCAAGCCCTGTCGACGCCGTCTGATCGAGGGTTCGAGAATGAGAGCGTGGCCGGAAGCCTGCTGAAATTCGAAAGTGGAGCGATCGGGACGATCACGGTTTCCGACAGCATTGTCGCTCCATGGAGTTGGGAAATGACGTCGCGGGAATATCCGATCTATCCCTCCACCGCCGAGAGCAGCTACCTGATTGGCGGCTCGCACGGATCGCTGTCCATACCTGATCTGAGACTCTGGACCTACCAGGATGGCAGGCGTGACTGGTGGACACCGATCTCCTCCACCTACCTGAAATGCGAAACCTCCGACCCACTCGTCAACCAGGTCGCGCATTTCGTTGATGTCGCCCGTGGAATCGCTGCGCCGCTGGTGTCCGGATGGGAGGGGCTGAAGACCCTTCAGGTTATCGAGGCCATTCAGGATGCGTCGATATCAGGACAGCAGGTCAAGGTCGGCCACCCGCAGGAAGCCGGGCCTGAACCCGCTGCCGGAGTGGGATAAAATATCAGAAATTTTATATTACATCTTGCGTTTTTGATAACCTCTGTTACTCTCGCGATTCGATACGCCATATTTGTCATGACGCCACAACTCGTCACGACGTTTCTCAGGAGAAGTAACATGACACTCAGACTAAGCCGAAGAGGCGCCATGTCAGCCCTGGTTGCCACGGGGGCGCTTGCCCTTGTCGCCAGCAGTTCTGTCGCTGCCGACAAGATCCAGATCAGGATGGCCACGTCAGGCTCGGAAACCGACCAACGATCCATCGCCATGGCCGAGGTCTTTGCGCCGATGGTTGCCGATTTCGTGGACTATCAGCCCAGCTACAACGGCACGATTTTCGCACAGGGGACGGAGCTTGATGCGATCTCTCGCGGGAACCTCGAGATGTCCATCACCTCGGCGCAGGAACTCGCCCAGTTCTTCCCCGAATTTTCGATCTTTACTGCCGGTTATGTCCACCAGGACGCCGCCCACCAGGTCGCGGTCTTCAATGACCCGCTGATGGATGAATTCAAGGCGCTGGCTGAAGACCAGCTCGGCGTGAAACTGTTGTCGGTCATGTATCTTGGCCGCCGGCAGGTAAACCTGCGCCAGTCCAAGGAGGAATTGACGGTCATGACACCGGCCGATCTTGACGGCGTGAACCTCCGTATGCCGGGCACCGATGCATGGCAGTTCCTGGGCAAGGCGCTGGGCGCAGCACCGACTCCCATGGCTTTCTCCGAGGTCTATACGGCACTGTCCACCGGTGCGGTTGATGGCCAGGACAACCCGCTTCCGACAGTCGTTGACGCAAAGTTCTATGAAGTCACCGGGCAGATCGTCCTGACATCGCATCTCGTCGATCTGAACTACATTGCCATCGGCAAGGGTGTCTGGGAGGGCATGACTCCCGAACAGCAGGCCAGGTTCCAGCAAGCGGCGGATGCCGCGGCGGAAAGCGGACGGCAGAAGCAGTTGCAGAAGGAAGACGATCTGGTTGCATTCCTGGAAGAGCAGGGGCTGGATATCTACGAGCCCGATCTGGCGGCTTTCCGCAACACCGTTCAGGGAATGTATCTGGAGAGCGACTTTGCGTCATCATGGCCCGAAGGCGTGCTGGACCGGATCAACGCCCTGGGAAGCTGACGACCTCGTCAAGACAATAGCATGAAAGGGAGAACGCCATGAAAAAACTGATCACGGTGTTCTCCCGAATTGCTGACGCGATTGCCGGCGGCTTGCTGGCGGCAATCTTCCTGGTCTTCCTGGTGCAAATCGTGTCCCGCTACCTGTTTACTCCGCTGGGATGGACACTCGAACTCATTGGAATCCTCTGGGTCTGGGTGATCTTCTTCAGCTGCGCCTTCGTGGTGCGCACGCGGGACCACGTGAATTTCGATATCTTCTACCTGGCTGCACCGCGCCGTGGCCGGCAGGTCATGTTCCTGGTCGGCGCCGCCGCAATCGTCATCTGCATGATCTATTCCCTGTTGCCGACCTGGGAATACATCGACTGGATGAAGATCCGGAAGACGTCTACCGTCCAGAACCCCTTCACCGGCAACAAGATCCCGCTGCGGGACGTATTCCTGATCTATGCAGTGTTCATGGTTGCCCTGATCGGGCGCTATGGCTGGCTGTTCTTCGAAATCCTGCGCAGCGGACCACCCAAGACAGAGCTGGAACTCGTCGTCGAGGAAATCTCCGAGGGTGATACGAATGGGGAATCCAAGTCATGAGCTTCGAGCTGCTTTCCTGCCTGGTTGCCCTGTTTGTACTTGCGGGCCTGGGCACCCCGATCGGATACTCGATCCTGATTGCGTCAATCGTCTATCTCGGCCTTGCCGGGCTGGACGTCGCGCTGGCTGGCGAAAAGATCCTGCAGGGATTCTATCGCAGCACCATCCTGCTGGCGGTGCCGCTGTTCATTGTCGCTGCCAATATCATGAATGCGGGCTCGATCACGGATCGCCTGCTGCAGTTCTGTGTCGCCGCCGTGGGTCGCTTCAAGGGCGGGCTTGGCCACGTCAATGTCGTTGCGTCACTGATATTCTCCGGGATGTCCGGGTCTGCCGTGGCGGACGCCGCCGGCATCGGCAAGATCATCATCGAGATGATGACCAAGGACGGGCGATTCAGTCGCGGCTATGCAGCGGCGATCACGGCCGCCTCGGCCACGATCGGCCCGATCATTCCGCCATCCATTCCGATGGTCCTCTATGCGCTGGTGTCCAAGGCCTCCATTGGCTCGCTGTTCCTTGCCGGCATCCTGCCGGGGCTGATCATGGGAATCGTGCTGATGGCCATGAACTGGTACCTGGCAAACAAGCGCGGTTTTGCCCTGGAAAAACCGGTACCGCTGAAGGAGCTTCCACGCCATACGGCAAACGCCTTTCCCGCGTTGCTCATGCCGGCGATACTCCTCTACGGCATCTATGGTGGCGTCACCACGCCGACCGAAGCCGCTGCCGTGGCCGCATTCTATGCGCTGGCGCTGGCGGCCGTGTTCTACCGTGTCCTGTCCCTGCGGGCACTGTACCAGGTGTTTGTCGACAGCGCTCGGTCCTCGGCGTCGGTCGGGGTCGTGATCGGCGGCGCATTCATCCTCAATTTCATCGTGATCTCGGAACAGATCCCGCAATCGATCTCATCGGTGCTCGAAGGCTCGGACATCAGTGCATTCTGGTTCCTCGTTGCCGTCAACCTGCTGATACTGGCGCTGGGCTGCGTGCTGGATGCAACGACGATCATCCTGGTGATCGTCCCCCTGTTCATCCCGACCTGCCAGGTACTGGGAATTGACCTGGTGCATTTCGGTGTGCTGGTTGTGGTCAACTCGATGATTGGCCTGATCACGCCTCCCTACGGAATATTGCTGTTCGTCATCAACGCGGTCACCGGCATACCGCTGAAGGAGATCATCAGCGAGATCTGGGCGTTCCTGGCAGTGCTGCTTGTGGCTCTGCTGCTGCTGATCGTCTCTCCCGACCTCGTGTTATGGCTGCCGCGGGTATTCGGCTACCAGGGTTGATGTGCCTTTCAATCTCCACGAATTCGATTCCCGGGAGCCTGCGCGAGAAGCTTGAAGCAATCGCCGAGGCCGGGTTTTCCGGTGTCGAACTGCATGATCCCGACCTGACCGGCTTCACCGGGTCGCCGACGGAGGTTCGAAGCATCACCGAGGATCTCGGGCTCGGGCTCAACATGCTCCAGCCCTTCCATGACCTTGAAGGCCATGCGGGTTCATCCAGGCGGCGGGTCTTTGACAGGCTGGAGCACAAGTTCGATCTGATGCAGGAACTCGGCACTGACCTGTTGCTGGTCACTTCCTCGACATCGGGAGCCACCGGTGATGGCATGGGCTCGGCCGTGGATGACCTGTCTGAGGCATGCGAGAGGGCGGAAGCCCGAAGCCTTCGCCTCGCGTATCTGGGGCTGCCCTGGGCTGGGACGGTGCCAACCGATCTCGAGGCGCTGCAGGTTATCGAGGCTGTCAATCGGCCAGGCCTGGGCCTTGCCGTGAATGCCGTGTTTTCCCTGGCGGACGGGTCGAAGCCGGCGCGCCTGCGCGACATTCCGGGAGACCGGCTGTTTCATGTCCAGTTGTCGGATGCGCCAAGGCTGGAATCGGATACCCGACGGCTGCGAGGCCAGTTGGCGCTGTTGCCGGGGCTGGGGGTGCTCAACCTGGCCGGTCTGGTGAGGGTGCTGGTGCGCTGCGGATACCAGGGTCCATGGTCGGTCGGGCCTGCCGGTCATGACACACCCCGGCCGGGTGGCAGGACCATGGCGCGGGATGGTTACCGGGCAATTGTCAACCTGCTGGACGAGGTTGGCCGCACGGTCCCGGGCGCCGATTTCGGCCTGCCGGCACTGCCGGAGCGTGTTTATGCCTCCGGCTTCGAGTTCATCGAATTTGCCGTGAATGACACCAGTCGAGACGAGCTGGCGTGCCTCCTGGCTTCCATGTGTTTCCGCAAGGAGCGGACGCATGTCAGCAAATCGGTCGAGTTGTGGCGGCAGGGTGCCATAAACATCGTGATCAATTCGGACAAGGATGGTTTTGCGCATGAGGCATTTCTCGGGCACGGCCCCTCGGTGTGCGACATGGGGTTGCGGGTGCAGGATGCGGCGCAGACCGTGAATCGTGCCACCGCCCTCCGGGTTCCGCATTTTTCGCAGCCGGTCGGGGTCGGCGAACTGGACATCCCGGCAATTCGCGGCGTCGGGGGGAGCATAGTCCATTTCATTGACGAACAATCCGACCTGCACCGTGTGTGGGATATCGAATTTGAACCGGTGTCCGACGCATCCACGACTCCGCCTGCCGGATTGCGTCGCATCGATCATCTGGCGCAGACCATGCGTCACGACGAGATGCAGAGCTGGCTTCTCTACTACATGTCCACCTTCGAGATGGCGAAATCACGCATGGTCGACGTGGTTGACCCGTCCGGCGTGGTGCACAGCCAGGCAATCGAAAGTCCCGAGGGGGAGGTGCGGCTGAACCTGAACGGTGCCGTGGGGCAACGCACATTTGCCGCCTCGTTCCTCCAGGAGCGAATCGGAGCCGGTGTCCAACACATCGCATTCCTTACCGACGACATCTTCGAGACATCCGACCGGCTGGCCAAATCCGGCTTCCCTCGCCTGGCAATTCCCGAGAACTACTATGCCGACCTGCAGGCGAAATTCGGGCTTGACGACGATCTCGTGGCCAGGCTGCGCGCCTGCCAGATTCTCCATGACCGGTCCGGCGATTCCGGGTATTTCCAGATCTACAGCCAACCCGTATTTGACGGCTTCTTCTTCGAGATCGTTCAGCGGCAGACCGGGTATTCCGGCTTTGGTGCCCACAATGCTCCGATCCGGCTCGCTGCCCAGATGCAGCAGCATCACCGGCACGGGGTGAGCGCCGGATGACGGACTCGCCCGGCGGGGACTGGTGCCGCTGATGCGCCTGGCCGAAACCTGGCATGTCGAGGCCCTCGCGGGCAAGCGCCGTGGAATCGGACGGGGAGCAATTCGTGGTCGGCACCGGGCCCGCCGGCGGAATTCGAATCGCCGGACAGGGGTCAGGCAGGCATGTGAACACGGAAGGGTCAGGTGAAATGACCGGTGACGAGCACGCAGTCAGGGAGTGGTGGAGCACTTCCATCATTGACATGGAGCCTGGAAGGATTCTCTTTCGCGGCCATGAGATCGAGGGGTTGATCGGCAATGTCTCCTTTCCGCAAATGGTCTGGCACATGGTGCGCGGGGGCATACCGGACGAGGCCCGGGCGCGTCTGTTCGAGGCCGCGCTTGTTGCCGGGGTTGACCATGGCCCTCAGGCCCCGTCGATTGCCGCCGCCCGCATGGCCGCGACCTGCGGTGTGGGGTTGAACAACGCCATGGCAACAGCGGTGAACATGCTGGGTGATATCCATGGCGGTGCCGGGGAACAATGTGCCGAATTGTACTACGATATCGGGAATCGAATCGATGCGGGCGAGAGCCTGTCCGATGCCGTTGCCGGCGGTCTCGACCACTGGAGCTCGGTTCGCGGAGCGATCGTGTCCGGGTTCGGGCATCGCTTTCACAAGCCGACGGACCCGCGGGCGCCGCGATTGATGCAACTGGTCCGCGATGCCGCCCGGGAGGGTGTCGTGTCCAGGAAATTCGCGGATATCGGTGAAGCGGTACAGGCAGAACTCGCCTCTCGGCGCGGTGGTCGGCCGATTGCCATGAACATCGATGGCGCCACGGCCGTCATATTCTGCGAACTCGGATTCCCGCCACCCTTGTCGAGGGGTCTGTTCTGCCTTTCGCGCTCGGTCGGAATTCTTGCTCATGCCTGGGAGCAGATCCAGCAGGGTGGACGGAACAAGGGCCCGATGCCGCCGCATCTGCTGCCTGTCTACAGGCCGGAAGGGCCGGAATGAGACGAGTGCCGGAGCCCTTGCGCGTCGGGATGATCGGATGCGGCCGGATCAGCGGCATCTATTGCCAGACGCTGGCAAGGTTCAGGGAGGTCGAGATTGTCGCTTGTGCGAGTCTCGACAAGGAGGAAAGCCGCGCCAGGGCCAGCCAGTACGGCATTGCCAACTCCTGCACGCCGGACGAGATCCTGGCAGACCCGGCAATCGACTGCGTGCTGAACCTGACCGTTCCTGCCGCCCATGCCGAGGTCAGCCGTCGCGCATTGTTGTCGGGCAAGCATGTCTACTCGGAGAAACCCCTGGTCACCAACGCCGCTGACGGGCGGGATCTCCTGGAGTTGGCGCGCGGCAAGGGGCTGTTGATCGGTTGCGCACCCGATACCTTCCTCGGCGGGAGGTGGCAGACAGTGCGGCGGCTGATTGACGAGGGGGCCATTGGCAAACCGACCGGCATATTTGCCCATGCCGGAACGCATGGCACGGAGCGTCACCACCCCAATCCGGACTACTATTACCTGCCAGGTGGCGGGCCGTTGCTGGATCTTGGCCCCTACTACCTGACCGCAATGGTATTTTGCCTGGGACCGTTAAGGCGGGTTGCGGGCATGGCCAGGCGCACATTTGACCGGCGAATGATCGAAAACGGGCCACGTCAAGGGGAATGGATGAAAGTCGAAGTCGACACGCACTCGATCAGCATTCTGGAATTCGTCTCGGGCGTGATTGGTTCAATGACCATGAGTTTCGATATATGGGACAGCGAGACGCCACGATTCGAGATCTACGGAGAGGATGGAACACTGTGCATTCCCGACCCTGACCCGGTCCATGGAGCAAACCAGTTTCACGGCGAGGTCTGGATGAAGACACGCGAAACGTCCCGCTGGTCGCACAAGCCGCGTCCGCAGGGAAGGGAAAACTGGCTGGTGGTCGAAAACCGCCACCAATTCAATGAAGACAGCCGCGGGTTGGGCCTCGTGGATCTGGCATCGGCGATCCGGGAACACCGTGCGCCGAGGGCAAGCGGCGAATTGGCATACCATGTCTTCGAGGTGATGAATGCGATCGAACGGGCTCCGAAGACCGGCGACTACCAGGTGATCACGTCGCATTGCGAGCAGCCGGATCCGCTGTCGGCGGATGGTCCCAGACCCGATCCGTGCCAGCAAGAGGAGTTTGCCCGTGCCGATTGAGATGCTCGACTTTGCCAGGCCGTTCTTCGGTGTCTGCCATGTCACCGGGGAGCCAGGCTTTCATGTCGATGGTCGGGCAATCGTCGTGAATCTCGGGCAGCATGACATCCTGGTCGAAGACCGGGCCCTGCCTGCGCTGGCCTCGGCGATCATCCAGGAGGCCGAATTGTGCAACGTGGAGAATGCGGTCGCGGTTTCGGACTTTGACCACTCTGATGATGAGCCCGGTTTGTTCGAGCGCGTGCGCGCGACCTGGCCGTCGGCCTACGATGTACGACGAGAAGAGAGATTGCGGGGTGTCTGCCACTACATGTCGCCGAAATGCACGATCGGCAATATTGCCCTGACCATGTACCATTCCGGCTCGGTTCCACTGAATGTGGGCCTGCACAGGGAACACCCCTTTTGTCCGGTGCCCGAATTTCGGGAAGTCCATACCCAGATCGTCGGTGTCGGGAAGATGCAGCAATGCCGGGAGCGGGATGTGAAGACACTCTACCTTGAAGAGTTGATGGCCCCGGGCGCCACCCATCGACCAATGTATGATCCAGTGGGAACCTACCCCTGGCACCAGTACGAGACCGTAACGCCCGGCATTTTCATGGCAGTCGAAATGCTGCCGGAAGGGATGTCGTTTTCGGAGATGGAGGCAGGAAATGGCTGAGCGCCTGCTGCCGGACGGGTTTCAACCTGACGGCTCCTTCCCCCGCCTGGCGCGGCGCCTGCGGTTGGGGATCGTCGGTGGCGGACGCATTTCGGTCGTTCAGGCCACCGCCGCCCGGATGACCGATCGATGGGAAATCGCGGCCGGGGCGCTGAGCTCGGATCCGGCAAGGAGCCGGGCACGAGGCAAGGAGAGGTTCCTGCCGGAGCATCGCTGCCATTCCTCCTTCCACGGCATGGCCAGGCTCGAATCCGGGTATCCGGATGGAGTCGATGCGGTGATGATCACCACTCCGAACAACATGCATTTCGAAGCGGCGCGGGCATTCCTGGAGGCAGGCATCGACGTGCTTTGCGACAAGCCGCTGACCAATGATGTTGCCGAGGCTGAATTGCTGGTCGATCTCGCGGCCCGGGGCGGGCGGGTGTTGGCGGTCGGCTACGTGATGTCATGCTTTCCCATGATCCGGCAGGCGAGGCGCATGGTGGCTGAAGGCGAGATTGGCAGGATCAACCAGGTTCACGTGGAGTTCATGCAGGACTGGATGATTCCCGAAGATTCAGGTGACGCTCCGCATGTCAGGTGGCGGCTGGACCCCGATGTTTCGGGACCGACCAGCTGCGTGGGCGATATCGGCTCGCACGCAGCCCATCTTGCGAGCTTCGTTTCGGGGTTGGCCATGACCGATCTGCGTGCCGAGTTTCATGTCTGCGGTACCGCCAAGCCGCTGGAAGATACCGTGTTCATGTTCACCCGTTACCAGGGGGAGGTACCGGGGACACTCCTGGCCACCCGCCTGGCGCCGGGAAATCGCGGCGGGTTGCGTCTGCGTGTCTATGGCAGTGAAGGCGGGCTGGAATGGGACATGGAAGATTCCGAGCGGCTGAAATTCTGTCGCTACGGCGAAGCGGACCGGATCATCAGCCGCGGGCACGGTCACGGCGTCTGTGCGCAGGTGGAGCAACTGGTCCGCACGGCGCGCGGCTTTCCGGAAGGCATCATCGAGGCGTGGGCAAATCTCTACAGCGAATTTGCGATGGCAGTGGCGGCCAGACGGGATGGAATGGAACTGCCTGCCAACTGGCTGGAATACCCGGATGCTCGGCAAGGTGCGGATGGTGTCCGGTTCATCGATGCTTCTGTCCGGTCGCATCGGTCCGACGGTGCATGGGTGGCGATCTAGCAGCGTTGCAACCCGTCGGCTCGCGTCCCGTTCGGCAAGTAAAATCTCTGATATTCATGGCATGATTCCGCGCCATTCCCGTTGCTATTGCTCTGAATACCATATATTCCGTGTTACATCTGATGAAATCAAGGCTCGCCGACGCGCCTGGGAGCGATTGATGGCCAAGACAGAATGTGACGCCGGGAGTGACTCGCTCTATTCCCTTGCACATCTGACGCTGATCGACTGCACTTCGCCGGAACTCATCTATATCGCGGCAAGAGCCGGTTATGATGCGGTAAGCCCACGTTTCATTCCGATGAACGTGCCCGGCGAGTTTGTGCAATCGCCGGTCGACAAGGCGCATGTGCAGGCCACGAGGACCGCGCTTGATGTCACGGGTTTGCAGGTCCTGGATGTCGAGCTGGCGCGGATAACAGAAGATATCGACCCGCGCAGTTTTGAGCCGGCTCTGGAGATTGGCGGGGAACTCGGAACCAGGCGGATGATCATGAGTGCCTGGACCAATTCCCGGGACGACCGCAACTTCCTGATCGACGTCTACTCGGAAACCTGTGAACTGGCCGAGCCTTACGGGCTGACGGTCGATCTGGAGTTTCCGTCATTCTCGCGCCTGCGAACGCTTGACGAGGCGCTGGACATCGTGCGGGCCGCCAAACAGCCCAATGGAGGCATTCTCGTCGATACCCTGTACCTGCATCTCAGCCGCGTTGACATCGGCGAGCTTCTCCACGTGCCGGCCAACCTCCTGCATGTCCTGCACATCTCGGATTGCCTGCCCGGAATCGCCGATACGCGGGCGGGGATGATCCAACTGGCCCGGGACGCCCGGCTGTATCCCGGCGAAGGCTGGATCGATTTTGCCGGAATCATCGAACGCATGCCACCGGTGGACTACTCCATCGAATTGCCAAACCGAAGCCGGGTTGAAGAACTTGGCCATGAAGAACACGCTCGTCGCTGCCTGCAGCACGCAAGACGTACATTTGGCCAGGCGCGCTCCCGGCGTCGCATGGCTGGTCAATTGGTGCCCGGATCAATCGAGGAACATGATGAAGAACGAATTCACTGACGAGGACCGGCAGCGGGTGGACAGCCTTCTTGCACGTGCCCGCTCTGCCATGGCCGAGATCGAGGATTGGCCACAGGACCGGCTGGACCGGCTTGCACAATCGATTGGCTGGCATGGCGGGAACGAGGTCACGTTCACCCGCATGGCACAGATGGGGGTGGACGAAAGCGGAATCGGAGACCGGGAGGGACGTCCCGCCAAACGGTTCAAGATCCAGGGCGTATTGCGTGATGCGCTACGCCAGAAATCGACTGGCCTTATCGAGTTTGACGACGTGAAGGGGCTGGCCAAATACGCCAAACCGGCGGGGGTTGTCGTGTCATTGATCCCCATGACCAACCCGGCCCTGACCCCGGCCGTGACCGGAATCTATGCAGCCAAGGCGCGCGATGCAGTGATCTTCTCCCCGCATCCGCGCTCGCGCCGGACAACTGCGGCCATGGTGAATGCCATGCGCGCCGGTTGCACAGCGGCAGGGGCACCGGAAGACCTCTTCCAATGTGTCGAGCATCCGTCGATCCAGATGACAAGGCATCTCATGGCAGCCTGCGACCTGACACTTGCAACCGGCGGTAAGCCGATGGTGAAGGCTGCTTACAGCTCGGGTCGTCCGGCCTTTGGAGTTGGCGCTGGCAACTCCACCATCGTGGTCGATGAAACCGCCGATATCGACACCGCCGCCGCCAATACCCGAATCTCGAAGACGTCCGATTTCGGCTCGGGCTGTTCCGCCGATGGCAACGTCATCATCCAGCGATCAATCTACGACCGGATGGTGCAGGCGCTGGAGGCGGAAGGCGGCTATCTGTGCTCCGACAAGGAAAAGGCCCTTCTCGAACGGGCGATGTGGGACGAGAAGGGAAATCGCACCCTTGCGACTGTTGCCTGTCGGCCGCAGCAGGTCGCCGAGGCGGCCGGATTTCGAATTCCCGCCGACCGAAAATTCCTCATGGTCAGGAACCAGGGCCAGACCGGCAAACAGCACCGGTTTTCGGGCGAGAAGCTGACGACGCTGATGGCACTCTACCACTACGACTCATTCGGGGATGCGCTCGACATGGTGCGCCGGATCTACGAAGCGGGCGGCAAGGGCCATTCCTGCGGGATCTACTCGCATGATGACGGCCATATTGATGCTCTGGCCCGTGTTGCGCCGGTGAGCCGCATCATGGTGCGTCAGCCGCAATCCAAGGCCAATGCCGGCAGTTTCAACAACGGCATGCCGATGACCAGCTCCCTCGGTTGCGGAATCTGGGGCGGCAATATCACCAACGAGAATATCACCCTGAAGCACTTCATGAACTACACCTGGGTCAGTCGTCCGATACCCGAGGATCGTCCCTCGGAGCAGGAACTGTTCGGCGAGTTCTTCAGCAAGGAGGTGGCGTGATGGACACGAAAATGCTGGCCGGCAAGACGGTCGCCGAACACGTGGTCGACTTCCTGGTTCGCCGGGAGGTGAAGCATGTGTTCGGACTTTGCGGCCATACCAATATCGCCATGCTGGCAGCAATGGCCGACAGCCCCGTTGATTTTGTCACCGTTCGCCATGAACAGATCGCCAGCCACGCCGCCGATGCCTATGCGCGGGTAACGGGGAAGACGTCGGTGGTGCTGTCACACCTGTCGCCCGGGCTGACCAATTGTGCCACGGGTGTCGCCAACGCCGCGCTTGACTGCATCCCGATGGTGGTGATCGCCGGCGACATTCCAACCCACTATTACGGGAAGCATCCGCACCAGGAGGTGAACCTGCATGCCGATGCGTCACAGTGGGAAATCTACCGCCCCTTCGTCAAGCGTGCCTGGCGGGTGGACCGGGCCAGCCTCATGGCCGAGATCCTGGAAAAGGCGTTTCACCTCGCCGAGAGCGGCCAGCCGGGGCCGGTCCTGGTCAATGTTCCGATGGATGTCTTTTCGGAAGTCATCCCCGCGGACACGTTCGACAGGCTCGCAGGAAACACCAGGGCGCTGATCAAGCCGACCATCGATGATGGCACGGCGCGCAGGATTGTCGAGAAAATCGCCGGCGCCGATGCACCCGTGCTCTATGCGGGCGGAGGCATCCTCCTGGCGCGGGCCAGCAAGGAGCTTCGACATTTCGTGGACCACATGGCCCTGCCGGTTGCCTATTCACTGATGGGAAAGGGTGCCCTCAGGGATGATCATGCCCTGGTCATGGGCATGACCGGGTTCTGGGGAACCGAGCTGGTCAACCAGGCCTGCCTTGGTGCTGACTGCATCCTTGCCATCGGGACCCGGTTCAAGGAGGCTGACTGCTCAAGCTGGTATCCTGGCTACACCTTCAACATCCCAGGCTCGAAAGTCATCCATATCGACATTGAACCCAGCGAGATCGGTCGGAATTACCCGACCGAGATCGGTGCAGTGGCCGATGCGCGAGCTGCACTTCAGGTGCTGAATCGTGTTGCCCGGGACATGTATCCGGAAGGCTTCAGGCGCCCTGAAATCGAGCAGAAGATCGCCAGGTTCCGCCACGGCTTCAAGCTGCGCAATGCCGAGATGGCGTCGTCAACTGCCTTTCCCATGATGCCGGAGCGTATCCTTGCAGATGCCCGGGCCGCGCTGCCGGACGATGCAATCATCACCACCGATGTCGGCTGGAACAAGAATGGCGTCGGGCAGCAATTCGATATCCTGACCCCTGGTTCGGTCCTGACGCCCGGTGGTTTTGCGACCATGGGGTTTGGTCCGCCAGGCGCAATCGGTGCCAAGCTGGCGGCACCCGACCGGGTGGTGGTCAGCATGGTCGGGGATGGTGGCTTCGGCCAGAACCCTGCCATGCTGGCAACAGCGGTGGAACTGGATCTCGGCATCGTCTGGCTGGTGATGAACAACAATGCATTCGGCACGATCGCCGGCCTGCAGCAGGCGCATTACGGGTTGACCTATGGCACGACATTCCCCGGAACGGCCGCGGCCCCGGCCAACGGCCCGGGATATGCCGAGATCGCCATGGCCTACGGCGCGGAAGGGCAGCGTGTCAGTGCTGCAAGTGAATTGTTGCCGGCATTGCAGGCAGCAATTTCCAGCGGCAAACCGACAGTGCTCGACGTGCCGATGATCAACAACCCGACGCCAACCACCGGGCACTGGAACATTCTCGACATCTATTCACCCGGCAAGAGCATATCCCACGTGGCAACCTGAGTGCTGACCAGACCCGCAACCCCAGACTTGAAGGAAATCCCCGATGTACAACAATATCATGATACCTGTTGCGCTGGATCACAGCGCCGATATCAGGAGGTCGATCGCGATCGCATCGAAACTCAAGGACAAGGGAGGGACGGTCACGCTGGTTGGCGTGGTCGAGGGGGTTCCCGACTATGTTGCCGAATATATGACTGTCCGGAACGAAGATGCCATCCTGGACAAGGTCAAGGCGCGGTTGCTGGATATTGCCGGTGGCCGGGACGACATCAGAGTGGCGGTCATGTCCGGACAACCGGGTGTCTCGATTGCCGAGATGGCGGCCGACATCGCGGCCGACCTGATCATCATCAACTCGCACCGGCCCAACGCCCAGGACTATTTCCTCGGCTCAACCGCATCACGGGTCGTGCGCAGGGCTCCATGCTCGGTGATCGTGCTGCGTTAGAATCCGGCTCCGAAACCAGCCCGTGCAAGACAGGCAATTCGAGCAAATCGGGCTCTCGCCAACCGGAGGATGCGGCCCCGCCACAACCGCCCGTCACCCGGCCAGTACAACCAGGAGCCCAGGTACCTCCCCGGCGTCATTCCACAACCTGTGTGACCTGGAGTCCTGACACAAGCGGCGAGGATGGCAAGACAGGGCACAGGCGGGTGCAAACCTGCCGACAGCCGGATGCGTCAGGCTTCAACATCATGGACAGCGGCAACCGGCCGGGAGCGACACCATGGCAGACAGGCCAATGCACCCAGGCGCCCGCCCGTACGCCCGGACCTGGAAGCCCCCATGAAACGTCCGGGAGAGATGTTGCGCGCAACAGTTTTCAAGCGGCGTCCAATTTTGACCCGGGATCGGCGTCCAATTTTGACCCGTCTTGTTCCATCTTTCCTTCCCGACAGCCTTTTCCCGGTAGCCCGCCCGGCGGGCGGCGTTTTCGGGAGAAGGAAAGATGGAATGGAAGTCGGATCACGGTCTTCGGCGGCTGGCGGGCGGGGTGAGGTCCGGGCCTCCGGCCCTGGTGGCGCCGCTGCCGGGCCATGCACGGGACAGGACCGACCGCTGCCGCTGGAAGCGTCCGGGCTCGGTGATCGGCCCGGGCGGGCCGAAATACCACGACCACATCGCCGGGTGCGGCGGTGGCGGGGCAGCAGGCCCGGTCATTCACGGCCTCGGCTGCAGTCCGCTCGAGGCGATCAACCGGCTGGCCGGACGGCCATCGGTGCCAAACCGTGACGGGCCGCCATGCCCGGCGCGACCCGGTACGCTGGCGCTGCCGGAGCCCTGCGAGGGCAGCCGGGACGCGGTCCGGGCATGTCCGACCGGCGAGCGCGGTCTCGACGACGCCCGGCCGGGCAAGCTCAGATCGGCCGGGCTGCCGTGGGCCGACGCGCGGCTGAATGCGGTGTTCGCCTGCCGGGATGCACGGGGCCGGATCACCGGTGCCGAGCTGGTCGGTGTCCGCCGGTTTGCCGACGGGGATGCGAAGGCACCTGCCGGTGCGTTTCTTGCCGAGAGCGCCATCGATGCCCTCTCGGCATGTGCCCTGGGTGCTGGTGGCCCGGCATCGATACGGGCACCGCCCGCCGGCACCTGCCGCCGTCTTCCGGACCGGCCTGGCGATGCCGGCCCGGCATTCATCATCTGCGGCTTCGAGGAGGGCGGGCCCGGCGGTGCCGCCGCCGGGGCGCTCATTGCACCGGGCGGACGGGTCAGCCGTGCCCGTCCGTCCGGAGGCGAGGACCGGAACGCGCTGCCCGGTCGCGGCTCCCGGGGCGATGGCTGTCATTGCCGGTCTCGAGGATGCCGGGTGACGGGTCAGCCGGCCTGCGAGGGCGGTGGTCATCCCGGCACCATGCGGGCGCCGGCGCCGGGCGACAATCAAGGTGACAGCCCAGCGTCAATCAGGATGACAGGGGTGCCGGGGGGCGGCAGGCGGCAGCGGAGGGAGGGCGTAGCCCGACCGGAGTTACACCCTGCCGCCCCGGATTTCTTCCTCCCCGGCAGCGCCCCGCCTGATGTCCGCGGCCGTTCGGGCATTGTCCTGCAAACTTCCGACAGGAGGTGAGCAGGATGCCCGGACGCCACGCAACAGACCATCAGGCGAGGCTCTTCATGGAATACGATGGAACCCGTTCGGCCCGCCCGCGTCGGCGAAGGCCGGCATCGCACAGCCACCGGCTGTCGCATCAGGCGGGACCCGGTGCTTCCGTCGCACAGCAGGACACCGCGCGGCCGGCGAAGGCCGGACCCGCTGGCCGGCATATGGGGCGAGGAGGTGGCGGCGATGCTCGAGGCGGAGCCGGGCCTGCGCCCGGCCTGCATCCTCGAGGAGTTGCGGCGGCGCCATCCGGAGCAGGGTCCGGATGTCCGGCGCACCCCGGAGCGGCGGATCGGCGACCGGAAAGCAAGACACGGCCCGGAGCAGGGGGTGATATTCCGGCAGAGGCACGAACCCGGCCGGAGGCCTGCCCGCCTTCACCCGCATGAACAGGCTCGGCGCCGCCTTGCCGGGCGGAAGCCCGGGCACATGCTCCATCACTTCCGGCTGCCCTGGTCCGGCTTCAGGCATGTCGGGCAGGTCCAGGCGGCGAGAGCTTCACGGCGCTGGCCGAAAGCCTGCAGGCGGCGCTCCGGCAGCCGGGCGGGGCCCCGAAGGAGCACCGACAGCCTGTCGGCCGGCTTCCGCAATCATCGCAAGGCGGATGCCGAGGACATGACCGAACGCTGTCGCCTGCCTTGCCGGCATTACCGGATGACACCTTCACGCAACAACCGCGGCGTGGCCCGTGAGAATGGCGCCACCTGCTGCCCGCACGGCCATCCCGAGCGGGAGATCGGTGATGCGCTGGCCCTGCGGGGCTCGAGGGAGTTCGCCGATCTCGATGCATACCGCACTTTCATCGCCGGCATCGTCGGGCGCTGCAATGCCCGCCGGACTGCCGGGATCAGCACCGAACGGAAGCTGCTGAACCGCCTGCCGAACATGCGCACCACCGGTCACGAGGAGGCCAGCGTGCGCATCACCTCCGCCAGCGGCTTCATCCTGAAGAAGGTGTTCCATGCCGTGCCTTTGCTCATGACGATATCCTCCGTTCATTGATCGATGAACGGATCATCCTCGTGCGATCCCCGGTTGCCCGATCGGAAAACAGACGCCGTCGTTTGCCCGGTTACATCTCGGCAGCACCTGGCAGCCGGCCCTGCCCCGGAAGCGGAAGGGCCCGCCTGCGAAGGCGGTGCACGCGGTCGATCATCGCCACGTGATCCATTCCCCGAAGACCGGGCCGATGGCGCTCATGAACCTGGTCTGTGGCGGCGAGCTCTTCCCGCGCCGGGAATACCGGCGCTGCTTCGGGATGGCGGTGCGCAGCCAGGGCGAGCGTGCGGCCTGCCGGCTGGCGGCGGGCCTGCCGGCGCCGGCCCGTGAGGAGAATTGCGAGGCAATGCCGGCGGCGCAGATCGATACCTGCCTGCAGGAAGGAAGGCTGCCGGAGGTGGGCCGCCTCCGGGCCCGGTCTGCACCGGCGGCCGGTGCCATGCCCACTGCCGGCGCCTGCAGGGCACCGCTCCCGGGCCATGGCGATCTCCTGGTCATGGCCGCGGCGTCATGACCCGCACCGATGATGGTGCCGGCCTGGACCTGACGCTCTCGGAGTTGCGTCTACCGACAATGCGGCAGTTCCGGAAGGATTTTGCCGAGCGGTCCGATGCCGAGGGCTGGCCTGCGGCGCGGTTCCTGGCCACCCTGGCCGGGCACGAGATTGCCGAGCGGGGAAGGCGGCGGGGCCGGCGCCATCCGGGCGAGGCAAGGCTGTTGCCCGGCAAGAGCCTGGCCGGCTTCGACTTCGGTGTGGTGCCGACGATCTCGAAGGCGCAGGTGATGGCGCCGGCCGCCGGCGATGCCCGGCTGGCCCGGGGTGCCTCCTGCCTGCTGTTTGGCCCGCCAGGGACCGATTCATGATGCACACCTCGCTACGTTGTTGTTAATGCACGATATTGTTTGCCGAGCCTGCGGGTAACGGGCCGTTCTCGTCCTCGATGCCGTCAAACAGCGATGGCTGGTCCGGGCAGGGCTTCCTGCCGATATCCGGATTGGCCGGATCGGCGCCGGATATCACCCATGGCGCACCCTTGCAGACCTGCCGGGCGGGAAGCACCTGGTCCCGGATCAACCGGCGAATGACAGGCTGGCTGACACCGAGAGCCTCGGCGGCTTCCGGCAGGATCATCTCGTCTCTCTCCTGCCGCTCTCCCTGGCGATAGACCGGGATCCTGCGCCAGGACCGGAAGGCGCGGACATTCGCCTCTTTCCAGCCATTCCCCTTTCCTGTCTTGCGGCCAAGGCGGTTCAGCAGGCCGGCAATTGCCCGGTCCGGCATCAGCCGGGCCAGCTGCGAAACGATCTCTTCGGTCTCGGCGTCGCTCGAGTAGCGGTGCTGTCCGGTCCTGTTCCTGCGGATGCCGATCGCGGTGTGGTCGCCGCCCTGCCGGTGAATCAGCAACCGGACACGGGAGCCTTCGACCGATGCCACGACTTCCACGAGGGCCGCCCGCAGGATGCGCTTGCGGATCTCGGGGCTCACCTTCACATCGGTCCGGGCCCGCTCCGGATCGGTCCCGAGCGCCAGGCAGGCCTCCCGTTCCTGCATCGACATCCCGCAACTCTCCTGCCTGATGCGCAGACGCGTCAGTGTCGCCTCGATCTCGCTGACCGCGATCAGCCGTTCATTCCATCTGCGCTCGAGTTCGCCGGCAACCTGCCGGTTCCGGGCATCGACCGAATCATGCCGGCGCCAGGCGCGGTCTGCCTCGTAACGGGCACGCTCGAGGGCCGGTTCCGTTTGCCGGACCGTCTCCGATGTCTCCTGCCCGCCCTCCTCGATGGCCCCGAGTGACGCCTCGATGCCGATCGGCTGCAGAACCCGCACGATCTCGCCGCCAATCGCTTCGTCAGCCAACCGGCCACCAAAGGAGATGCACTTCGCCTCGCCGTGGTCGAGAAGGCCGCCCCGGCAATCATGACGAAGGACATCGGACCGGGTTCCGGTACAGGCGACCCGGATCCGCTGGCCGCAATGCCCGCAGCGCAGCAGCCCGGCAAGCAGTGCCTTGCCACTGCGGACCGCCGCTCGGGTAGAACTTCGATGCATTGTTCGAGATCACGCGCCGGTTCGCCTCGTATTCGTCCCGGGTGATGCAGCCCTCATGATTGTCCCTCTTCAAGACCTGCCACTCGTCCCGGGCCGGATGGTGTCCGCGGCTCACATGCTTGCGCCCGTCGCGGATGCCGGTGCGGCTGCTTCGGCGGCCAAGGACATGGGCGCCGGCATGGACCGGGTTGGTCGGGATGCCGTGGACCCGGCTGCAGCCCGGCAGGCTCCAGCGTATCCGCTCATGCCCCGGCAGCGCCGATGGCAACTCGATGCCTTCCTGGCGCAGCCGGAGATGAAGCCGGCGCACGCTCTGCAACTGCCTGAACCTGCGCAGCACCGGCGACACCGCTTCCCTCACCCGCAGGTCAGGATCCATCTCGATGCCGTCCCTGCCCACCCTGCGGTAGCCGGCCGCAACGAACAGGTAGAGCTCGCCTCTCGCGGCCTTGCGCCGGATACCTTCCTCCGAGCGCTTGCGGATGTTCGAGGCCTCGAGTTCCGACATGGCCCCATGCATGCCCAGGAGCATCCTGTCCGTCGGCAGGCGGGGATCACAGACCGTATTCTCGTCGGCAAGCAGGCAGCCGAGCAGGCCGCGGAACTCGATCAGCGCATGCCACTCGCGGCCATTCCTTGCCAGCCGCGACGCATCCACCGCCAGGATCATGCCGACCTCGCCCCGGCAGACCGCAGCCGGCATGCGATCGAAACCGGCCCGCACGGTGCCGCCGCCGGAGCGCCGGGATCGTCGTCGATCACGGTCACCTCCGGCCAGCCAGGCCCGGCGGCCCGCAGCTTCAGATCATATTGCCGGTTCCGGCTCCCGGAATTGGTGCGGACCTGGTGCATGGTCGATTGCCGGACATGGACGATCGCCGAACGGGACAGGTGTTCAGGCGTGATCCGGTTCATGACCCTCTCCCTTGCCTGTCGCCGCCTGCCGGAGCAGCCTGGCCGGCAGCAGCACCAGTTCCTGCCGTCTTTCCTCCTCCAGAACCCGGTCCGGCCCGTCCGGGTCGAACAGTTCCCCCTGCCGGATCCTTCCTGGTTGCTTCATGCCGAATCCCTCCGTAGGCCGTTGCCGATTGCAGGAGGTCATCGACAACCCTGCGCAGTTCCGACAGGGCCCCTCTCGCAAGCCTCGGCGTGGTCCGGACTGCAAGCATCCGGGCTTCCGGCCGGCTCATCCATTCGCCGATGGTCAACGGGCGCCCGTCAGGCAGCCGGACGCAGGGATCGACCCCGCCCGGAGAAGGACGGCAGGAGATCAGCTCGACCTGCGCGTCGAAATACGGGTGGAAACGATAGTGGATCGTCAGCCGGACAGGCCGGCAATGGGCATTGTAACGCTGGACCGCCGGGCACCGGCAGGAGCCATCCTGCCGGTGCGATCGGACCGGCCGGCTGCCGGGTGCCCTGCTGCCGGACCACCGACCTGGTGCAGCGGCTGCAGACGGCACGGAAGGAGCCGGCACCGGAGGCGGCACTGGCGCCGGCAGGCCGGGTTCACCTGCCGATCCTCGATGATCCTGCCCATGTCGGCAAGGACCGGGCGCTCTTCGAGCTCATCCCGGCCCGCCACGAGCGGCGCTCGCTGCCGATCACCGCGGGCCGGCCCTTCCCGGAACGGGACCGGGTCTTTCCGGACCGGACCATGGCGGTGGCGGCGGCAGGCCGCCCGGTGCACCGGGCGGTGATTCCCGGGATGAATGTCGAGAGCCATCGCCGGCGCGCCGCATTCGAGACCCGCAAACGCGGCCGGCCGGCGAGCCGGGCCACGCGGAAGAACACGCAAACCGGACGGGCCGGAACATCCCGGGACATGCGGCCCGCGGCACCGGTGTGTCGCCGGCCGTCTTCGTTCCGGGCTTCGGTCGGGAAAGCGCTTGCAGCCGGCGGGAGATCAGGAAAATATCCGCCTTGTCGCGGCGTCGGACCGTCATCCTGATCGACGTGCGGTTCTCATCCGGATTGTCGCCCTACACGCCGGCCCATTCGCCGAACGCCAGGTCGGCGGCGTCCATCACCGGCGTCCATTCATGGAGGCTCGAGAGGAGGTGAAAGAGGAGATTGCCGCCACACCGGGAGACCGGCAGACAGCCGGGCCCGCCCGGACGGCGAAGTCGCGCCTTCGCATGACATCGGCGAGGCGCCCCTGGCGTCCGTCCCGGAACTCCCGCTCGAGAGGCCCGCCGGCTCGATGATGTCGAAGACGCGGGTGCGGGCGCCGCCCGTGGCCTTTCAATAGGACACGGTTGACTCGAGGTTATTGACGTTTTGGCCTTGGTTCGATGAGAATCGGTCTTCGACATTACGCTTCCGGCACGGCCCTCTGGCTGAAGGCGACGCTGGGAGCCGGGGACTGCACCCGGACCTCCCTGGCTCGGGAGCTTTGCGAGCGCGAGGACTGGCGGAACGCGAAGGGGGAGCTGTGCCTCGCCTCGGCCCGGGCCGTTCTGCCGAAGCTGTCCTCTGCCCTCGGCCTGCCTCTGCCGGAGGCCCTGCCGATGGGTTCGATCGGTGCGGGGTCCCTGGCTCCGTCGCCGGATTACCCGGACAGGGTGCTGTCATGCTCCCTCGACGATCTTGGCGAAGTCGACCTGGCTCCGGTCGCCGATGGGGAGAAGGGCCTGGCGCGCTCGATGATGGCCACGCACCATCCCGGGGGCGACGCCGCCTGTCCCGGCGGGCGCATCCGCTACTGGCTCCGGTCGTCCGAACACGGCATCCTCGGCGGCTTCACCGTCGGCGCCGCCTCCTGGCACCACAAGGCGCGCGACCTCCATATCGGCTGGTCGCAGGCGGCGCGGGACGCCAATATCGGGCGCGTGGTCGACAACGATCGGTTCCTGATCCTTCCCGGGGTGCGCGTCCACGGGCTTGCCTCGCTCGCGCTCTGCCTGCTCGCCTCCCGCGTTGCCGATGACCGGGAGGGGCGCTACGGTGTCCGCCCGTGCCTGGCCTGCAGCCATGTGGGCCCGGCGCATACGGGGTTCAGCTACCGGGCGGCGGGCTGGACGTGCTGCAGGGAGCCGAAGCCGGGCAAGGGGCCGCGGGTGCATGTGAAGCCGCTGTCGGCGGGATGGCGGGAGGCACTCGGGCGTGAGCCGGAACGGGTGATCGGCGCCGGCCCGCCTCTCGTGGCAAGGGAGGATCCGACATGGGCGGAGCGCGAATACGGACGCAGCGGGCACAGCGACGGGCGCGTGCGCGAACGCCTGGTGATGATGGGCGGGGCCTGGTGTGCGCGCCCCGGAGCGCCGCTTCCGGTGATCTTTCCCGGCGAGGCGGAGCAGAAGGCGGCGTACAGGTTCCTGTCCAATCCGAGGGTCGGCGTGCAGGACATTCTTGAGCCCCACCAGGAGGCGATGACCGAGCGCTGCCGCCGCCGGCCCGTCGTACTCGCGGTGCAGGACACGACGGTGCTGAACTACAGCGGGCTGAAGGCGACGGAGGGTCTTGCCCCCATCGGCGGCGGCGCATCCGGCAGCACCGGGCTGGCGGCGCATTTCGGCGTCGCCTTCAGCGAGGGCGGCTGCGCGCTGGGGGTCTTCCATCTCGATGCCGACTTCCGCCCGGTGGAGAAAGGGACGGCGGTGGAAGGCGAGGAAAGCGGACGCTGGCTGGACGGTCTCGGCAAGGCTGCCGAGCTGGCGGCCGCCTGTGAGCGGACCCGCGTCGTGGCCCTCTGCGACCGGGAGGGCGACATCTGGGCGCTCATGTCGGAAGGCTGCGCCGCTGCCGACCTTCCCGACGGCGCCGGCCTTCTGGTCCGCGCCAGCCGTTCGGCCAGGCGGCGGGTCCTCACGGCGGAAGGCGGGCTGGAGGAGCTGCTCAAGCACGCGGCCGGGCTTGATGTCGTCGCCGTGAAGAGGATCGACATCGAAGCCTGCGGCGGGCCCCGGAAGCGCAAGGGACGCAAGGGCGTGAAGCTCGAGCTGCGGGCCGGGTTGGTCGATCTCGTCCCGCCTCAGGACCTGCCGAAGGACACGGCCCCCCCTGCGCATGCTCGCCGTGCGCGTGCTTGAGCCCGACCCGCCGAAAGGAAAGAAACCGCTCGACTGGCTGCTCCTGACCACCGAGGGCGAGCCGACGGCGCAGAACGCGCTGCGTATCGCCGGGTGGTACGAGAAGAGATGGCTGATCGAGGAGTGGTTCGCGGCCCTGAAGACCGGGACGCGGATCAAGGACCGCAGGCTGAATGCCGCCGACGATTTGCGCCGGTGCCTGGCCATGGGCGCCATAACCGCCTGCACCGTCATGTCCGTCGAACGACTCGCGCGGAGCGCGCCCGACACGCCGGCGAGAACGATCGTCCACCTGGACGAGATCCATGTCCTCGCCGTGCACATGGCCAAGCCGAACCATCGAAGACAGCGCGGCCCGCCCGACCCGGACCAGGCGATCGCCGAGTTCGCGGTCGGCACCGCGCGACTCGCCGGCTTCATCCCGTCTGCTCGCCAGCCCATGCCGGGAACGCACAAACTCTGGGAAGGATACCTCATCCTGTCACTCTTCGTCGAAAACTACCGGGCCATGCGAGACTATGCCAACGTCGAGTCAACAGTGTACCATTGAAAGGCCCCGGATGCAGGAGCGGGCAATGGCCACGGCGAGATGCGTCTTGCCGGTGCCGTTTCGACCCGCGAATACGAGATTGCGCCCGGCCCGGGTGAAGGACCCGCCGGCCATGCGGCGCACCATCTCCCCGGCCACCGGGCCGGCCGGGAAGTCGAACTCGCCTGCCTCCCCGGCATGCGGCAGCCTGGCGATCGTCATCCGCTACCTGATCGATCCTGCCGTCCTGTCGGCCGGCCCGGGCCGCCCTTGCGCCTGTTCTCGGCAGCGAGGGTCTCGTCCCGGGCCGCCTTCATGCCGATGAAGCCCGGCCCGCTCATCAGCACCATCAGTTCACTTCGCCTCATCGGTCCTGCCTCCCGGCAAGCAGCCGGTCATGGCGTGCGGGATCGGCGGTCGGCGGATCGCCGGGCTCCGGCCCCGCCGGTATCGGAACCTGCGGCACCGGTCCGGGCCGGCAGCGCCGGGCGGCGATGTCGAGGATGAGGTCGGCATTGCGGATGCCGGCCGCCAGCGCCTCGGCACAGGCGGCGGAGATCGCCTCGAGACCGTGATCCCGTGCACCGGGGAGAATGCACACCATCTGCTCGCCGCCATCCCTGCCTGTCTCCAGGCGCTCCCGCACCGCCGCCGGCGGTGCCGGCAGATGCCTGGCCCGGAACGGCGCGCCACCCGCGGATCGCCCCGGGCTTGCGCGCCGGTATGGGGATGGTGTGGGTGACTCTGGACCGCCTGGCCCCGCCCGAACCCGCGGGCATGGCCGGGCAGCAGTTGCCCGCGAAACGGACCAGGCAGGTCCTCGGGGCCGTGACCTGCCGTGATGCATGGCCGCGGAACGGCTCTCTCACCGGCGCCAGGCAGCGTTGCTCCTCGCCGGCAGACACCTCGTGGACCTGCCGGTCGGGGAAGTCCGGATGCCGATGCCCGCGGGCGTGCCGGCGCCGCCGCTGCGCCATCTGTCCACCCGGACAATCCGGCGTCTCGCCTTCGAGGCGCGGCCTGAACAGCCTCTCGCGCATGGTCATGATCCGGCTTTCCACCCGACCCTTCTCACGGGCCGCCCCGGGGTCGCGGAATGTCGGATCGACCAGACAGTGTCCGCACATCTTCGCGAAGCGGGGATTGATCTGCCGGTCCTTGCCAATGAGAACCCGCTCCACCGCCGTCGTCATGTTGTCGTGGATTCCACGACCGCAGGTGCCGCCAAACGCGGTGAAGGCCCGGTCACGGGCACCCGCCACCATCTCCCGGGTCTCCCGGGGATGGCAGCGGATGAACGGCATGCGGCTGTAGCACCGTCTCGTGGCTCCGGTCGAACCGGCAGGCCTCGCCGGGATCGAACTCCGGCGGCACGAAGGCACCCGCAATGCTGCCACCCTGCTGCGCTGCCCACCTGCGGGCATGGCGGCGCACCGCCTCGCAGCCCTGGCCTGCCGGCCGGCGCCAGATCGCCCCGAGCGTCAGCCTGTCGCGTCTCGTCCGCTTCCCGCCCGCCTCCGGTTTGGCCTCGAGGGCGCGGGTGAAGCCGTCCGGCTTCGGCCGGGGCTGCCTGTTCGACCGGTCATGGCGGTGCTCCGCCTTCCCGTCGCGCACCACCTTGCGAACCGTATTGCGGGAAATGCCGGGCTCCCTTGCTGTCCCGCGGATCGACTTTCCTTCTCCGGGATGTTTCCTTCGGATCCTTGCAATTGTCTCCACTGCCGGCATCCCCGGATTCTCCCGCAGACCGTGAAATGGTCGCGGGAATGAACGATCTGCTTCCGGGAAGGCGGGTCGGTTCCGGACGCCGATTCCCGCAAGAGCGGGTCAATTTTGCACGCCGCTCAACAGGCAGGTGACACGGATTTCCCGAAGAAGGGGAGCCGTTCCGTTGGCGCTCACCGCCGGTATCCGGGGATGGCCGGCCGGACCGGGAACTGCCGGGCCGGCGGCCGCGCCCGGCATGCGAAGACCGGCATTGCCGATGATGTGGAGTTTTTGCCACCAGGCCGGCGATTGCCTGGAGCCCTGATGCCGGTATGCGCCGTGTGCCGGTGGCTCGCGGCAATCACCATGTCCGTCTCATCGGCCGGGGCGGCATCGTGGCCACCTGCCCCCCGGAGGTGGCCCGGGAATTTGCCGATGCGGACCGGACGGCCCACGGCGCCGGTGAGGGCTCCGGGGGGCCGGGGCTGCATGACCGGGCCCGCCGGATCGCCCTGGCGCGACCTTCCCGAGCATTTCGGCAAGGAGGCGCATCTTCAAGCGCTTCCGCAGATGGGCCCTTTCGGGCATCTTCGAACAGGTTGCGGGCGGGCCCCGGATGAATTCGACCTCGAATACGTGTTCGTCGATGGCACCATCGTGCAGGCGCACCAGAAGGCAGCCGGCGCAAGGGGGGGACCTGCCGGCAAGGCATCGGACGCTCCCGGGGCGGCCTGACCAGCAAGATCGTGGCGGTGGTGGACGCACTCGGCTACCTCGTGCGCTTCGTGATCCTTCCCGGACAGGCGCATGATCTTGCCGGCGTGCCGGAACTTCTCGAGGATTTCTCATTCGGCGCCCTCATCGGCGACAAGGCATTCGATGCCGGGTGGTTGCTGGCAGAAATCGAGGAAAGCGGGGCAGAGGCGGTGATTCCGGCGCGACGGAACCGGACAGTGCCCAGGGATCATGACCGGGAGATGTACAAATGGAGGCACCAGATCGAGAATTTCTTCGCAAGGATCAGGGAGTTCCGCGCCATCGCCACCCGCTGTGACAAACCGGGCGAGAGCTTCGCGGCGGTGATTCATCTCGTCAGTGGCGTGGTTGCGGCAACATGATTGTCAACAGGCCCTAGAACTTCAGGTTCAAGTCAGCGACGAACGGGATGGAAAGCTCGTAGAGCGGCAAACTGCGCAGCGAGCGCCTTCCTCCGGCAGCCGGCAATGGGCCGCATCGTCGCCGCGCATGCTCCCGTGCAGGCGTTTCATGACGTCCGTGAACGCCCGGACGTGGACCAAATCCGGCTGTTTCCTCGCCTGCTTTGCGAACGCCTCGAACTTGCCTGGACATTCGGGATCCGTACTGCCGCCTCGCACTCCGGCATCTAACCAAGATTCTGCAATCGTCAGAATGAAGCCGAACACGGCAACGCGCGCTGCATTCTCGCATGAGGCGAGGCGAAACCGGGCAGGTCGACACCACCGGAGCTGACATGCAGACGGCAAGGCCTCTGGTGGCGCTCAGTCCGGGCGCTTGCGATCCATCTGCCGACGAAAGGCGACAACGGATCCGGCCTGGATTCCCGCAGGGCGGTCAATGCGACCGTCCAGCCGTGATTAGCCAAGGTCACGAGCCCTTCCGATCCAGTGCCAACAGCAGAGCCGGGAGCAACAGGAAATCGACGGCAATCCCTGCAACGACCATCATCGTGACCATTGACCCGAGAACCCAAAGCCCCTCGAAGCCGGAAAACGCGAACGTGGCGAATCCAGCCGCCAGGACCGCAGTGGTGGTGAACAGCGCATGGCCCGTCACGCGGAACGCGTTGACGACGGCTTCGTCTCCGGACAGTCCGTCCCGGCGTCCTCCGAGATACTTCGTCATGAAGTGGATCGTGTCGTCCACGATGATGCCGAACGCGATGATCGTCGTGATCGTGGCTGTGAGGCTGACCTGCCCGATCACGTAGCCCCAGATGCCAAAGACAATGGCAGGGGGAATGAAATTCGGCACGAGGCTGACGAGCCCCAGGCGCAGGCTTCTGAACACCCAGATCAAGATGAACGAGATCAGGGCCATGCCGATTGCTGTGCCGAGCAGCATGCTCTTCAGGTTGCGTTGGGTCAGGTAGGCGAACACCATGCTGAGCCCCGTTGCGCCCTCGGAAAGCCCTGGCGCCTTGGTCTCGACCCAGGACTGCGCTCGTCGGTCGAGGTCCCGCATCCGGCTGACCGGGAGGTTGGCGAGCGTCACCGTGGCACGCGTTGACGACTTGGAGATGTCGATGCGGTCGTTCATGTCGCCGCCGAACGGAATCGAGAGCTCGTAGAGCAACAGGTATTGCGCTGCCTGCTCGGCGCTGTCAGGGAGACGATGGTAGGTCAGGTCGTCTCCGTGCAGGTTCTTGTTCAGGCGTTTCATGATGTCGGCAAACGCGCGGACGTGAGTGACCTCGGGCTGCGCCCGTGCCCAGTCCGCAAACGCCTCGACCTTGCGCATGTACTCCGGATCGGTGATGCCACCCTCGGCTCCCGAGGCCAACGAGAATTCCATCGCGTTCAACCCGGTCAGATTCTCGCCGATGAAATCCGAGTCGCGTCGGAACTGGTACCGCTCGTCGAACTGCTTGGTCCAGTCGTCACTGAACTCGTTGCGAGGGATGCCTGCGATGAGCAAGGCGCAGAGCGCGAGGCTGGCCCAGAGCACCAGCTTGCGCCGTTCAACGACGGCGGCACCGAATCGCTCGAAGAAGCTGGAACCCTTCGAGGCAACCAGGCGCGAGCGCAGCGGCAAGACCGACAGGAGCGCAGGCAGAAGGGTCATGGAACAGGCGTAGACGGTCAGCATCCCGACCGCCGACAGGTTGCCCAGGACGCGGATGGGCGGAGAATCCGAACTGTTGAGGCTCAGGAACCCGATCATGGTGGTCGCCGACGCCAGAAACACTGGCCAGGCATTCACGCGCAGCGACTTGGCGACAGCCGCTCGTCGGTCCAGACCCTGTCCCATGCCCAGGAGCACCGTGGTGACGACGTGAACCGACTGGGCGACGGCAAGCACCATTATCACGGCTGGCACGGCAGCGGTGAGCGGACTGAGAACCATGCCGGCCCACCCGGCGATTCCCATCGTGGTGAAGATGCCGAACAGGATCATGACGACGATCACCGCAACGCCGAACAGCGACCGCAGCATGATCGCGGTTGCGGCAAGCACCAGCGCGAAGCAAAGCGGCAGGATGGATTGCAGGCCCTCCTCCATGGCGTCGCTCACGGCGCGGTTCAGGATGACGTCGCCCGTCATGTGAAAGGCAAGATCGGGGTAGGACGCGCGCGCATCGTCGAGCACCCCGTTCAGGAAGTCGGGGACATCGGAGACCATGGCATCCTGGTTCTCGGGCGTGGCGAAGCTGATCGCCAACGCGCCAACCCGACCATCGCGGGACACCAGGCGTCCGGCCAGTTCAGGTTCGGCCAGTGCGAACGCCTCGATCTGCGCCAGCTCGTCGTCGCTCAGCAATGCAGCCTCGCCGACCAGCGGCTCAACGATCAACTCGTCGTCTTCTGCCCATGTGCGGTTGTAGTTCGTGAGGGAATCCACCCGGGTGCTATGGGGAGTCTGCCACGCATCCTCGGTCAGCGCCTCGAGCGCGCCAAGCGTCTCCCGCGTGAACACCGTGCCCTCCCGGACGGACACTGCAATGAGCACCGAATTCGAAGCCGCGTAAGTGTCCTCGAGCGCGTTCAGGGCCAGGAGCTGTGGATTGTCCTGACCCAGAAGCTGGCGGAAGTCGTTCGCCGCGACGAGCCGGTTCCCACCTGCCGCGGCAAGCGCCATCAGCAGCATGGAGCCCGCGATGACCCACCACCGCCATCGCAACACAAGCTCGATGTAGCGTGCCGACCACATGGGCGATGCCGGCCGCGCTATCCGTCGCGTCCTGAAAGCCAGGACGCACAGGCCTCGGCCGCTTCCACGCCGCTCTGCATCGCCCCGTCAGTCACCGGAAATCGCATGTAGTCGCCAGCCAGGAACAGGCCCCCGACCTGATCCAGGCTGCCCTTGCTGCGCATGTCGTGCACCGCGGTCAACATGCCGCCAGGGCACTGGCACACTGCCTCGTTCCAGCGGCGAACGGTGCCGAAAATGGGCCTTCGGGGCATGGAGGGGAAGTACTTTCGCAGTTCCGCAACGACCCGTTCCACGATCTCCTCGTCGCTCAGGGGGAACAGCTGGCGGCCGTGCTCCGCGAACATGGCGACATGCAGCAGGGTCCTTCCCTCCGGGACCGCCTTGGGATAGACGGCCTTGATGTTGACCACGAGGCCCATCATCGCTCCGGAACGACGCGGGAATGCGGCCAGGAAGTACCTGTCCGGAAACAGGCTGTCGTCGAGCGCCAGGCACACTATGCACGCTGAGGAATAGGTGACCTTGCCCAGGACCGATCGCAAGTCGGGCGGCAGGTCGGGAATGATCTCGCGAGCGACGGTCGCCGGCGTGGCACAGATCACGGCGTCAGCCGCCTCGAACGCGCCGTCCGCGGTGACAACCCCCGTCGCCTTCCCGTCTTCCAGGGCCACGCGCGCGACTGGTGAAGACAGCCTCGTGACATCGGCGCATGCGTCAGCCAGCGCGGCCGAGAACGAGCCGATTCCCTTTTCCGGGACTTTCAGGCGGGACGATGGATCCAGGGAATAGCGCCAGATCAGCAACTTGGCGAAGCCTGCCCCTACCTGCTCCGGGTTGCCGCAAGTGTAGGCGGAGACATCGATCTGGCCCATTTGTTCCAGATACTCCGACATTCCGTTGGCGGCCATGTGTGCGGCGATGCTCTCATCCGTGTCCAGATCAAGCATTTTCGAATAGTCGTTCACGTCGAGATCCGAGTCGCGGGACTTGAGTTTTCTGATCAGCCGCAGGAACTGAAGAAGCGCTCTGGGAGACATGATGCCGAAAGACAGGATCGTTCGGGCGGTCCGAAGCGTGTCCCCGAGGGAGCCACCGAAATGCAGGGGCCGGAACCTTCCCTTGGCGTATATCAGGGCGCTCTTGACAATCTCCGAAGAGTGCAACGGGACGCCGAGGCTTTCAGCCAGTTTCGGAACTGTCCGGTATGCCTCAAGAAAGATGGTTGCACCGAGATCAATGTGAAAGCCGTCACGCACCTCGCCGAGCATGCGACCGCCGGCCTGATCGGCGGCTTCCAGCACGGTGACATCCATGTCCCCGTGTTGCACAAGCAGCGTGTGAGCCGCTGCCAGGCCAGCCGTGCCCCCGCCTACTATGACGACCTTCGGCTTCTTCGCCTCTTCTGTGGAGTTGACGCCGTTCACCACGGGCTTTGCTGCGCTGCGCGGACATGATCCGGCATCCTGTAGCTGATCCCTTCCGCGTCGTATTGCGTGGCTTCGAAGAGCTGCATGAGGGACTGCTCCTGCAGCAGGCTGCCCCTGCTCAAGAGCCTGATCAGGCGTGCCTTGGTCCTGAAATACAGCAGGACCATTTGCCTGATTCTGATCGTGTTCGGATAGCAGTACCGATCTGCCAGTTCGTTGCCGATAAGCGCCCGCGAGAGCCGGTAGGCATACATCTGCAACGACTTTCTTGACTTCAGACGTTTCAGGCGCAGACCGGGCTCCATAACCCTTGCCAGACGGTGGTTTTGCATCCATTTTCGGACAAATGCCAATGTAGTGCCCTAATTGTGTTTATTCTTGACAGACGCTGGCCCATCGCCTAGTCTCCGTGGCATGTTCGTGCGACGAAAGATGCTTGCCGGGGGACGCACCAAGGTCCAGGTCGTCAAGTCGGTCCGCAATGGCGACAAGGTCCGCCAGCGCGTGGTCAGGCATGTCGGCACCGCATCGAGCGATGCCCAGCTGGAATCACTGGAATCACTGGGATGCCTCATCATCGAGGAGATCAGGCTGGCCGACAGCGGACAGCAATCGCTGTTCACGCCGAAGGCGTTCGCCGATTTGGCCGAGCAGTCGCGGCGGGCGCGGCCGGACCCCGGGCCGTTCGGGGTCGATCTGGCCGATTGCCGCGAGGATGCACGCATTGCCATCGGCGTGCGGGAGGCCTTCGGCGAGGTCTATGCCCAACTCGGCTGGGACCGGCTGTTCGGTGCCCGCCGCATGAGCGCCAATCGCAACATCAGGGAGATGGTACTGGCCCGCATCGCCCGGCCGCAATCGAAGCGGGCCATGACCCGAGACCTGGAACGCCATGGCCAGCTTTCGCTGAACCTCGACCATGTCTATCGCAGCATGGACCGTATTGACGAGAGGATGATCGAGGCGATCTGCCGGCGGTCGCGGGATGTGGCAGAGACGTTGCTGCCGGCGCCGGTCACGGTGATCTTCTACGACACGACGACGCTCTACTTCGAATCCGATGCCGAGGGCGACGACCGGCACCGGGGCTACAGCAAGGATGGCAAGCCGCACCGGGTGCAGGTGCTGTTTGCGCTGCTGGTGACACCGGAAGGCCTGCCGGTCGGCTACGAACTCCATCCGGGCAACACCCATGAGGGTGGCACGCTGGTCCAGGCGCTCGATGCGCTGGAGCGGCGCCATCCCGGCATTGCCTTCACGGTGGTGGCCGATGCCGGAATGATCAGCCGCGAGAACCGGCAGGCGCTCGAGCAGCGGGGTACGCCCTACATTCTCGGCGCCCGCCTGAAATCGTGCCGGGTGGCGCTGAAGCGGCAGATCCTCGATCTGGATGCCTATGCGCCATGGGGACGGGACAGGCACGCGGAGCAACTGGGTCGGATCCGCGCCATCAGCGACGGCGATGCCAGGCTCGTGGTCACGCATTCGCCGCGCCGGGCCCGCAAGGATGCGCACCAGCGGGAGCGGCAGATCGAGCGGCTGCGGACCCGGCTGGCCAAGGGTGCCGGGGCGGCCTCGCTGGGCAACCGGGGCACGGCCCGCTTCCTGGACTTTCCGGACGGGCGCGTGGCGCTGAACGAAGAGAAAATTGCCGCTGCCGCGTCCTGGGACGGGCTGCGGGGCATCGTCGCCCGGGGCTGCGACGATGCCGACCCCCGCGACCTCGTCATCCAGTACCGCCAGCTGGCCGAGATCGAGGCCTGCTTCCGTGTCAACAAGCACGATCTCAGGATCCGTCCGGTCTTCCACTGGGCACCGCGCCGGATACGGGCGCATGTCGCCATCTGCTACATGGCGTTCTGCTGCCTGCAACATTTGCGGCACCGCCTGGCGGCAAGGGGGTGGCGGATGAGTGCGGACCGGATCCGCCGGGCGCTGGGCGAGCTGGAGATCAGCATCCTCTACGAGAAGACTGGTGACCGGAAATTCGCCATGCCAAGCGCGCCGACGGAAGATGCCCGGCGGATCTACCGGGTATTGGGCCTGACCTGGAAGCGGGCGCCGTTTGTCTGCACGTCCCAAGAGGGAAAAAGCCGGCAGGACTGACGGGCCTTCATGAGGAGGAGGATCCGGGCAAGGCCGAAATGTAGTGCCCCCGGAAAATGCATGACTCATTGTATATCAATGAGTTGTGGAAGAAAATGTCTGAAGTCAAGCGGACATGATCCGGCATCCTGTAGCTGATCCCTTCCGCGTCGTATTGCGTGGCTTCGAAGAGCTGCATGAGGGACTGCTCCTGCAGCAGGCTGCCCCTGCTCAAGAGCCTGATCAGGCGTGCCTTGGTCCTGAAATACAGCAGGACCATTTGCCTGATTCTGATCGTGTTCGGATAGCAGTACCGATCTGCCAGTTCGTTGCCGATAAGCGCCCGCGAGAGCCGGTAGGCATACATCTGCAACGACTTTCTTTCGGCTTCGTTCTTCACCCCCGCCATCGTCGGAATGGCCTTGAACACCGCGTTCGCCACACCGACGGCGTCTTCGTCTGGTGGTGGCTCGCACAGATGGCCGATCTCGTAGATCCGTCTCGCCTCGGCTTCGCTGGTGAAGAGAATCGCTTCGGGCACGCCCAGGACATGGCCGCCATAGCGCCAGATCCTGACGATGCTCTCCCGTTCCTCCGGCCCGATGGCGGAACCCATCGAGATCGCATGCTCGAACTGGCGGATGGAAAAGGTGTAGAGCGCGATCCCGCCGACATGCGCCGCGCTCAGCGGCGTTCCCCAGGCCGCGTGATCCCAGGCTTCGGAATCCGCCAGCAGCTTCCGGATTCGCGCGTGGACGAACCGGATCCGCATGGAGATCTTCCAACCCTCGCCATCCCGCATCAAGCCGCCGGGATAGTAGGTTTCGATCATGTGGCGGTTGTTCTGCCGCAGCCGCCTTTCGGCCCCCGGGCCCAGCCCCGTCACGCGCCCCGTGATCGAGAAGGACTTGCTGACCAGCGTCGAGAAGCCCTCGACCGCGCTGCCGATGGCGTAGGCGATGAGCATGTTGTTCACGTTGTTGAAGAAGGCGTGCTGACCCGGCTCGAACTCCTCGAAGTCGACCCAGTCCGGCACCTCCGCCACACTGTCGAAGAAGTCACGCAGCGCCTGTGGCGCGCGATTCAGGGTCGTCTCGTCGTTCCGCTCGACGCCGGCCCGGATGAACCGGTGCAGGTCGGCTGGCGGCAGGTCGGCGAGTTCCTCAAAGACCGGATCGAGTTCGGGGTCGCCGATCATCGTGTGCCGGACATAGTTGTCGGCGGTATCCTGGTCGATGGCGCGCGCCCTGGCGTAGCCGTCGAGATATGCCGACGGAGGGGTCAGCATTTCGACCATCCTGATCGAACCCCTCCGGGTCCGGCGTGTCTGTACGGAAGCTCCTTATGATCGCGATGTTCCTTGTTCATTGATTCCAGGCCTTCGTGAAACTTTCGACTCGCCCTGAGATCCGTCGGGAGATTCCGAACGTCCCTAACTGCGTTCTTGAGCGTCCGCAGGAAAGCGAATGCAAGTCGGGCTGGACGTGCGGCCGTGGCGCAGAGGGGTTCGAGCGTGCCCTGCAATTTGTCCATGGCTGCTCCCCCCATTCCTGATCGCCCTCCCACCGGTCCCGCCGCCGGGCCGACGCCAGTGCCCCCATCAATCTTCGTTGCGGGAACCCGCCGTCGAGTTTCGCGCACCCTAACCCGCACCGGCCGCACATTGTCTCCCTTGCAATTCTACACAAACTCTAGCCGGAACTTCAAGCTGAAATCCCCCCTCCGGTCTCGCGCAAACCCCTGAAAAGGCCCGGTTTTCCAGGGCAGAGCAGGATTCTGTTCTGGATATATGTTGCCATGTATAATTGCAATTCTGGTGTTGAAATGTGTTTAATAATCTATATTGTAATCCACAACAGGTTGCCATGTAAGGATGGGATCCATGGCTCTCAGTGTCGACGTCATACCCAATCGCTCCTCGCCGCCGGCCATTCTCTTGCGCGAGGCATGGCGCGAGGGAAAGCGCATCCGCAGGAGAACGCTCGTCAATCTCTCGAAGATGCCGCCCGCCCTTCTCTACCTGATCCGCGCCGGCCTTGCCGGCGGGGTGATGTTTCCATCATTGGATGCGGCGGTCACAATCCGCCGCTCGCTACCGCATGGCCATGTGGCAGCAGTGCTGGGGATGGCCCGCCATCTCGGCCTCGAGCGCATCCTGCATCGCCGCCGGAGCCGCATGCGCGATCTGGCGCTGGCGGCCATTGTCTCGAGGATCATCGCCTCGGGCTCGAAGCTGGCCACGGCGCGGGCACTCTCGCCCGAGACCGCCACCAGCTCCCTCGGTGCGGTGCTGGGGCTGGGGAAGGTCAGTGGCAATGAAATGCTCGAGATGCTCGACTGGCTGCTGAAGCGTCAGCCCCGGATCGAGGGCAGCCTGGCCAGGCGGCACCTCGCGGGCGGCACCCTGGTGCTCCATGACGTCTCGTCCAGCTACCTGGAGGGGAAGCAATGTCCGCTGGCCGAATTCGGCCCGGGCCGCGACGGCAAGCGGGGCAAGACGCAGGTCACCTGCGGGCTCCTGTGTTCGGAAGATGGCTGTCCGGTGGCCATCGAGGTGTTTGCCGGCAATACCGCCGATCCGCAGACGCTGGGGGCACAGGTGAAGAAGATCCGGGAACGCTTCGGCATCGAGCGCATTGCCCTCGTGGGTGACCGGGGGATGCTCACCACCGCCCGCATCCGGGAGGAACTGCTCATGGCCACCGAAGAGGTGCTGGCCGGGATTGCCGCTGCCCATGAACGGGGTCGGCAGGGCGCAGCGGGTCGGGACCGGACATGGAAGGCGCCGGGCAGGAAGGCGAACCGGAAGAAGGTGGAGAAGCATTTCGACATCCGGGTCACCGATGCGGAGGTGGTCTGGGCCCGAAGCGAAGAGAGGATCGATGAAGAGGCCAGGCTCGACGGTATCCGGATGGTCCGCACCAGCCCGGGTGCCGATGCCATCGGGACGGACGCGGCGGTGGAGGCGTACAAGAGCCTCGCCAGGGTGGAGCGGGCATTCCGCATGGCCAGGTCCGACCTGGGGATCCGTCCCGTTTACGTCCATACCGCGACCCATGTGCGGGCGCATGTGTTCCTGTGCATGCTGGCGCTGCATGTGGAATGGCACATGCGACGGCGACTGGTACCGATACTGTTCGAGGATGATGAGCCGGATAGTGCCCGGGCAGCACGGGCCTCGCCGGTGGAGCCGGCCTGCGTCTCGGAGAGCGCCCGGGACAAGGCGGCAAGCAAGACCACCCCTGACGGGCTGCCGGTGCACGGCTTCCGCACCTTGCTTGATGACCTGGCCACGCTCACGCTGAACGAGGTGAGCCTGCCGGGCAATCCGGATCCGGCCCTCCCGCTGCTGGCGACGCCGACGCAGCTGCAAAGCCGCGCCTTTGAGCTTCTGAACATCGACCCGGTCCGGATGTTGCCATGTACATGACAGGTTGACAGCCGAAATACGGTCCGGAAAACCATTGAAAATCAGAATGATGGATCCACATTCATCCTTGAGATGCTGCTGAAGTTCCGGCTAGTACCACAGTCGCGCCTGCCCGGGCCGCCGCCGACACGGTCGTTCGTCATGCACCGGTCGGTGTGGCGGCGCAGACACCGGGCAGACGCCGCAAGGGCGCATTGCAGGAGACGAACGGGTCATGCGCGACTGTGGTACCAGGACCTCGTCGAGGTTGAGTTCATTGGCCAACAAACCAAACGGGGTTCGGATGCAGAATCCGGTATCGTTGACCGTGAAGGTGCGGAGGTTCTGCCATCGGCGCTCTCATGGTGATCCGGGTGCATTTGTGTTTCGGAGTTGGTATCGGGTGGGAGCGTGAGTGATCGGAGCGTGAATGTCGAATAGAGCGGGATTTGCCTATGGTTCGCTGGCCGTGCTGATCGTGCTGATTGGCGGGTCGGCAATTTTCGGCATCGTCGGGCGCCCGACGGATGACTCCTGCGGCGGGGCGCGGCTGGCCGGAGAGAGCGCCGATATCGGCGGGCCATTTGCGCTGGTCAATGGCGATGGCGAGACGGTGACCGATGCAGAGGTGATTTCGAAGCCGTCACTCGTCTATTTCGGTTACACCTTCTGCCCCGATGTCTGCCCCTTCGACATGGTCCGGAATGCTTCAGCAGTCGACCTGCTCTCGGCAATGAAGCTGGATGTCACTCCGGTCTTCATTACCGTGGATCCCGAGCGTGATACGCCGGACGTCATGGCCGAATACGCCGATGCCTTCCACCCCGGGATGGTCGGGTTGTCCGGCTCGCCGGAGCAGGTGGAGGCTGCCGCCAGGGAATACCGGGTGTATTTCCGGCGCCATGAGAGCGAGGACGATTTCTATCTCGTCGATCACTCGACATTTACCTATCTGGCCATGCCGGAGAGCGGCGTTGTCGATTATTTCCGGCGGGATGACGAGGCGGAGGAGCTGGCCCGGCGCACCGCCTGCCAGATCAGGCGTCACGGCTGAGCCTGGTCAAGTTCCGGCAGGATGGGTGCCCGGCACAGATGCTCCAGGGCCCTCCGGGCTTCAGCCTTCAGCCACCATGTGGGCCAGGTCGTTGGCGGCGTCCTCGAATGCGCTGCGGGCTTCCTGCGGCGGCCGCAGGACAACGGACAATTGACCGGCAATGTGGTCCGGGGGGCGCAGAAACAGCGCATCTGCCGCCTTTTCGGCAAATCCGGCAATCTGGCGGGCTTCCAGCCAGGCCGACATCCGGTCTGCCCTCTTGATTGTCTGCAGCTGCCGTTTCGGCAATTCCATCGGCAGGCCGACGCGCAGCCAGATGGCGGCGGTGAGCCGGTCCTCGAGCTTCTGGTACTCGCCCCCCATCGCGTTCTTGACCGGTGAAATCAGGTCACCAATGACATATTCGGCCGCATCGTGAAGAAGTGCGGCCAGCCTTTCATCGGGGGATGCCCGCGGCTTCAGCAACCGATAGATCTGTTCGACCAGCAATGAATGCTCGGCGACCGAATAGGGATACTCGCCCCTGGTCTGGCCATTCCAGCGGGCAACAAATGACAATCCATGGGCGATATCGGATATCTCGATATCAACCGGTGACGGCTCCAGCAGGTCCAGCCGCCGGCCGGAGAGCATCCTTTGCCAGGCACGTGGTTTTTTCATGGCGATTGCCTGTGCTGTTCGGCGTGTAGCGAGCCCGATTTTCGACACATTGTCGTTGCCGACGTCAAGTGTTATCGGCACACCGGCAACCAGCAGGCCGATTGGGCAGAATGAACCAGGATTACATCGTCAAGGATATCGGGCAGGCCGAGTTCGGACGGACCGAAATCAGGATCGCCGAGACCGAAATGCCCGGCCTGATGGCAGTGCGGCAGGAGTTCGCCAATGCAAGGCCACTCGCCGGAGCCAGGATTGCCGGCTCCCTGCACATGACCGTGCAGACAGCCGTGCTGATCGAAACACTGCATGCTCTCGGCGCCGATATCCGGTGGGCATCATGCAACGTGTTTTCGACCCAGGATCACGCTGCCGCGGCCATTGCCGCCAGCGGTATTCCCGTCTTTGCCTTCAAGGGCGAAACACTGGACGAGTACTGGGACTATGTTGACCGGATTTTCCAATTCGAAGACGGCATGGCCAACATGATTCTCGACGATGGCGGGGACGCGACCCTCTACGTGCTGCTCGGGGCCAGGGTGGAGTCGGGAGAGACCGGACTTGTTGCCAATCCCGAATCGGAAGAGGAAGAAGCACTCTTTGCCACCATCAGCCGGCGAATGACGGCGTCGCCAGGCTGGTTTGTCAGACAGCGGGACATGATCAGGGGGGTCACGGAGGAGACGACAACCGGTGTGAACCGGCTCTACCAGGTGATGGAGCAGGGAATGCTGCCATTCCCGGCCATCAACGTCAATGACAGCGTGACCAAGTCGAAATTCGACAACAAGTACGGTTGCCGGGAAAGCCTCGTCGACGGGTTGCGACGGGCCACCGATACGATGATCGCCGGCAAGATTGCCGTGGTCTGCGGCTATGGCGATGTCGGCAAGGGATCAGCCGCCTCGCTGCGCGGGGCCGGGGCACGGGTGAAAGTCACCGAAATCGATCCGATCTGCGCCTTGCAGGCCGCCATGGATGGCTTCGAGGTGGTCACCCTTGATGAAGCGGCGCCGGCTGGTGACATCTTCGTGACCGCCACCGGCAACCGTGATGTCATCAGGATCGACCACATCAGGCAAATGAGGGACATGGCCATTGTCGGCAATATCGGCCATTTCGACAACGAGATCCAGGTCGCGGCCCTGCGAAATCACAAATGGACGAAGGTCAAGGATCAGGTCGACCTGATCGAGATGCCATCCGGCAATCGGGTGATCCTGCTGTCGGAGGGCCGGTTGCTGAATCTTGGAAATGCCACCGGCCATCCGAGTTTCGTGATGTCGGCCAGCTTTACCAACCAGGTCCTGGCGCAGATTGAACTGTGGACACGACCCGACCAGTATCGGAACGAAGTGTATGTCCTGCCCAAGCATCTCGACGAGAAGGTGGCACGCCTGCATCTTGCCCGGCTCGGCGTCCAGCTGACCGGCCTGACCGGAGAACAGGCTGACTATATCGGTGTCGGCCAGGAGGGGCCATTCAAGGCCGACCACTACCGATATTGACCGCCGCCAGCCGGTGCAGGTTGTTTCAGCCCGGCAGGATGTTCAGGACCAGGCCGATAATTCCGCAGCCGATCGCCGCGTAGCCGCCATCAATTGCAATCAGCAGTCGCGGGCGCATTGCGAAGGTGTAGTTTGTTGCGATCCACGGCACCACGATGAACAGCCCGACTGACAGACCGATGATCAGCCCGTCCACCGGTGACAGGATCACCAGCTGGGCAAACAGGAATTGCATCATGAAGGCGACGACCAGTGTGCAGGCGAAGGCAATGATGTAGGGAGTCGGCCTTTTCCTGTTGATCTCCTGGCCGGAGAGCCCGGCAAGTCTCATCCATGGCCGGGAGAGTGCCATGTACCAGATTGATCCGAAGGCATAGGCAGCGATGGCTGCGACCAGGATGCTGGTGATTTCGATCATGTCTCTACCTGCCTGTCGTTCCCGTATTCTGGCCTGTCCGGGCCTGAAGGCATGATGCAATGGCGGATCATGGCTGGTAGTCGCCAAGTTCGCAGATCACCGACCATTCCTCCTCGCGGACCGGCTGGACCGAAAGACGGGTATTGTTGACCAGAACCATGTCGGCAAGCCGGGGATCGGCCTTGCACATTGCCAGGCTGACCGGCCTGGGCATGGATGCAACCGCCCGGACGTCGACACACTCCCAGCGATGATCATCGGTCGTGCTGTCGGGATGGGCGAGAGCACAGATTTCGACGATTCCCACGACCGCTTTTTCCGATTGGGAATGGTAGAAGAAACCGAGATCGCCAACCTGCATTTCCCGCATGTTGTTGCGCGCCTGGTAGTTGCGGATTCCATCCCATTCCTCGGCGGCACCTCCCTTGGCAAGCTGATCTTCCCAACTCCACTCCCCCGGCTCGGACTTGAACAGCCAGTATCGCATGGACATCTCCGCATTCTCAGCTGACGCAGGAAGGAGTGTTACCTGTCCGACCGGGGAAAATCCAGCCATGTCCGGTCGCTCCTGCCGGCACCGAAGATGCCTCGTCAGGATTTCGGACCCTTCCGGCCCGAGCCGACCAGGGGATCGCTGGCCATGTCCAGGGGCCAGCGGGGCCGCGCCCTGATCGCCTCACCGGTCACGCAACCGTCCCGCAACCGTTCGATCGCCGCCCATGCCACCATGGCACCATTGTCGGTGCAGTAGTGAAGTGCCGGAGCATGAAAGCCAAGTCCGTGCTTGATGCATAGATTTTCCAGCGATCCCCGGATCCGGTGATTGGCCGCCACCCCGCCGCAGATTGCCAGCGCCCGCGGCTCACCAAACCGGGATGCAAACATCTCCAGCGCCGTGCAGGTCTTTTCGGCCAGCACATCGGCGACCGCCTGCTGGAAGCCGGCACAGAGATCGGACACGGTGTCTTCAGTCAGCTGACCGGCGGATTGCAACCCCTCAACGGTTCGCAAGAGAGATGTCTTGAGCCCGGAGAAGGACATGTTGCATCCCTGCTTGCCGGAGAGCGGACGGGGAAGCCGGAAGCATTGGGGGTCCCCGGACAACGCCGACTGCTCGATCGCCGGTCCGCCGGGCTGGCCGAGGCCGAGTATTCTGGCCGACTTGTCGAAGGCCTCGCCGGGAGCGTCATCGATGGTGCCGCCGAGCCGGATGAAACTATCCGATCCATGGACGGCCAGGAATTGGCAATGGCCTCCCGAGGCAAGCAGGGCAAGATAGGGAAAGCGGACCGCATCGGCCATCCTGACGGTCAATGCATGGGCAGCCAGGTGGTTGATGGCAATCAGCGGTTTGCCGGAGCCGGCTGCGAGCCCTTCGGCAAAGGCAATGCCGGCGATCAGTCCGCCGATCAGCCCCGGGCCGGCAGTGACCGCGATTGCATCCAGTTCATCGAGTCGAAGACCTGCCTCCTCGAGGGCCTGTTCGGCGGCGTGATCGAGCCGGATTGAATGGGCGCGGGCAGCGACCTCCGGCACAATTCCCCCGAACTCGAGATGAAGATCGCCCTGGCCATGGACGATGGAGGATCTAACCAGCGCCTGCTGGCCCGCCTGCTGGCTGACCACCGACGCTGCGGTGTCATCGCAGCTCGATTCCAGCCCCAATACTGTCAGGTTTCCGTTCATTGACCATCAGGGTCGCAGGATCTGGCAGTTCCGGTTACCATTCGGGCCAACAGGATGGACAAGCTGCATCATGCCCACTCGTATAGCAGGGACAATCATCATTACCAGACCCGAACACGCGGCCAGGCGGGCAGCTGATTACCTGGCGTCGCGCGGGCCAGGTGATCTCGAGGTGCTGATCTCGCCAGTGCTGACAATCGTTCCGCTCGATGTCGAGCCGGACCTGTCGAGACATGATGGCGTGATCCTGACATCGGAAAACGCGGTCCGGTCGATGATGACGACCGACATTCCGCCGGGCATGACCGCATATTGCATCGGTGAACGAACGGCTGCCATTGCCGCAAGCCGGGGATTCGAGGCCAGGCAGGCCGGATCGTCCTCGGAGTCACTGGTCGCATTGATCAGGCAGCTTCAATTCGCCGGCAGTCTCGTCTACCTGCGTGGCCGACATGTTGCTGCCGATATTGCCGGCATGCTGCGCCGCTCCGGGCTGACAGTTGACGAGGTGGTGCTCTATGATCAGGCGAGGACCGGCCTCTCCCCGGAGGCCTGGCGGGCACTGGAGACGGCCTCCTGCATCATCCCGCTTTTCTCGGCCCGGACCGCCCGGATTGTTGCCGAGGATGCGAAGGAGGCGCGAAGGGCTCCCCACGTGGCCTGCTGTATCAGCAACAAGGTGGCCGATGCATTCGAACTGGGCTGGGAATGCCGGGTGGCGGGTGAGCCAACCGCAGACAGCCTGCTGTCGACGACCCTTGAAATCGCCGGCCGCTTCAGGCCATGACATGCTGGCCGTTCCGTGTCCGCCTATGGCTGCAGCAGGAGAATCGTTACCGTCATGGCCACTATGGCGGTCAGCGCCCCGAGCAGGAAAGAAGCTGTCCGGGAGGGTGACGACTGCGCCTTTTCCCGGCCGGTTGCCGAATCAAGGTTCCTGGCTGCATTCTCGATGACCAGTGGCAGTCTCGGTCCAATCCTGTTCAGGATTCGTCCGGCCTCCAGCAAATCCTGGCCAAGTGCCGGGATGCCGGAATTGAGGCGAATATAGTCGGCCACCACCGGCCGGGTGACCTCCCAGATATTGATCGTCGGATCCAGCGACCGGGCCACGCCCTCGACCACGACCATGGTGCGCTGCAGCAGCAGCAGTTCGGTCCGGATCACCATTCCGAACTGCTCGGTGACCTCGAAGAGATGACCGAGCAGGCGCGACATCGCGATGCGGTCTGCATCCATCCCGGTGATGGGTTCGCCAACCGAACGGAGTGCCTGGGCGAATGCGCCGATATCCTGGTCGGATGGAACATAGCCTGCCTCGAAATGAGCCCGCGCCACCCGCTGATAATCCCGCTTGATGAACCCCATCAGGATCTCGGCATAGACCCGCCGGGTGAACGTGTCGATCCTTCCCATGATTCCGAAATCGAACAGGAGCAGGTCACCCTCAGGTGACACCTTGAGATTTCCCTGGTGCAGGTCACCATGGAAATGACCATCCCTGAGAGCCTGCCTGAGGAATGTCTGCAGCAGGCAACGGGCCAGCCCTTTCAGATCGTGCCCCTCTTCTTGCAGCTGGTCGATATCGGCGAAATTGGTGCCATCAACCCAGTCGAGAGTCAGCACGCGCCGGGCCGACAAATCCCACCGAACCTGCGGAATCCGGATGCCATCCTCGCCCTTCATGGCATCAGCCATCTCGTCCGCCGCCGCCGCTTCCATGCGGAAATCCAGCTCGCGCATGACAATGCCCTCGAAATGCTCGATGACGGCATGCGGACGCAAGCGGCGTGATCCGGGGGCAACCAGCTTGACCAGTGATGCCGCCAGGTAGAAGGCGTCGATGTCCCGCCGGAATGCCTTCCCCATGCCTGGCCGCAGCACCTTGACCGCCACCTCTTCGGAGCCATGGCGCAGCCTGGCCTTGTGGACCTGAGCGATCGAGGCCGCCGCCACCGAATCGCTGAACTCGGAAAACACTGCATCGGTGTCTATGCCGAGTTCGGTCCTGATGATCCCCTTTGCCGTGGCGGTCGGGAAGGGGCTGAGCTTGTCCTGGAGAATGCGCAATTCATTGGCCATCTCGGTGCCGACAATGTCGGGCCGGGTGGACAGAAGCTGGCCGAACTTGATGTAGACCGGCCCGAGGGCGGTCAGCGCCCTGACGACCGGCGGCTGGCCAGGGTCACCGCGCAGGCCGAACGGCAGAAACGGAAACCCGAGCAGCCTGGCCGCAAACCTGACATTGCGATGCACGTTCATCGCCTCCAGTGCCACCCGCATGGCTCCGGTGCGCTCGAACGTGGCGCCAATCCGGAGCAGCCTGAGAAGATTGTGCGGACCGCGCATCAGTCAGATCTTCCAGCCGGAATGAATGGACACAACGCCCTGCGCCATGTCGCGGATGGCGACATTCGAAAACCCGGCTTCCTCGAACATGGCTGCAAACCGTCGCCGGTCCGGAAACAGACGGATGCTCTCGACCAGGTACCGGTAGCTGTCCCGGTCCCCGGCGACAACCTGGCCGATTTTCGGGATGACCGAGAAAGAGTATTGGTCGTAGAGTTCTTGCAGGAAGGCATTCCTGACCTGGCCAAATTCCAGGACCAGCAATCTTCCGCCGATAGCGAGAACCCGGAAGATCTCGGTCAATGCCGGCGGAATCTCGGCAAAGTTCCGCACGCCGAATGCCACGGTGCAGATGTTGAAGGATCCATCGGCGAAAGGCAGATTGCCGGCATCTCCCACGATCCATGATATCGCCGCTTCCGGCCTGTCCTCGACCTCCCGCCGCCGTCCGGCCGACATCATCTCCTCGGTCAGATCCAGCACCGTGACTCTTGCTGCCGGCTGCCGGTCGAGGATCCGGAAAGCAATGTCCCCGGTGCCGCCGGCCAGGTCGAGGATTTCCTGGCCGGGTCTGGGCGCCATCCAGTCAATCAGGGCAGTCTTCCAGACCCGGTGCAGGCGGGCTGACATGAGATCATTCATCAGGTCATAGCGGGATGACACGCCGGCAAACAACTCCCTGACCTGCCCGGTCTTCTGGTCAAGGGGAACCGTCCGGTATCCGAAATGGGTTGCCTCTGGGTTTCTGGTCATGCCGGGCGCCGGTTGTTACGAATGGCTGTCTGTCTTATGCCGGACAGGCAGCGCTGTCTCCAATGAAACACGAGGAATGGTTCTGGACAATGCCTGAACTGCCGGAAGTCGAGACCGTACGTCGCGGATTGGAACGGGCAATGGTCGGCAAGTCGATTGAAAGGATCGAATTGCGGCGCCCCGATCTGCGCTGGCCATTCCCGGAGCGGATGGCGCAGCGCCTGACCGGCAGCCGGGTCGATAATGCCGACCGGCTGGGAAAATACATTCTCCTCGGCCTGTCGACGGGCGATACGCTGATCGTGCATTTGGGCATGTCCGGCAGCTTTCGCGAATTCCCGCCGGGCGAAGAGGGTGAATTCGGTGCCGACACGCACGACCATGTGCTGCTGTGGCTCGATGACGGCAACCGGATTTCGTACAATGATCCGCGTCGTTTCGGCATGATGGATTTGGCAAGATCCCCGGAAATCCACTCACACCGGCTGCTGGCAGCCATGGGCCCGGAGCCTCTGGGCAACATGTTCAATGGCGACTGCCTGCATGGCGCACTGGGCAATCGGCGGGGTGCGGTCAAGACGGTGCTGCTGGATCAGAAAACCGTTGCGGGTCTCGGCAATATCTACGTCAGCGAGGCGTTGTGGCATGCGCGGATCCGGCCAGACCGGCCGGCAGCGAGCCTGCTGCCGGGCGAGGCTGGCGGGCTTGTCCAGGCGATCCGCCAGGTCTTGCAGGCGGCAATCGACGCCGGCGGGTCGTCCTTGCGCGACCATCGCCGGCTCAGCGGTGAGACTGGCTATTTCCAGCACAGCTTCAGCGTGTATGGCCGCGAGGGCGAGGACTGTCACAGGGATGACTGTCCGGGCAGGATTTCCAGGATGGTTCAGGCCGGACGGTCGACATACCTGTGCGAGGATTGCCAGGGCTGACCTGCGGGCGATTGCGGGCAGGATCAGGTAGGTTCGCGTTCGGCCCAGCCGGCAAAGATACTCTCGAGAATGACCACGACATAGTAGAGCACGATCCCCAGGAACGCGAGGGCGATCAGGACCGAGAACATCAGCGGGTAATCGGAATTCGTCCTGCCACTGTCGAAAAGTGCGCCCAGGCCGCGCCCGTGCGGGCTGACGATCTCCATCAGGTTGGTGCCGATGAAGGCGAGAGTGACCGACACCTTCAATGCGCCGAAGAACTCCGGCAGCGTCTTGGGCAAGGCGATTTTCCAGAAAATCTCGGAGCGCGACGCGCCAAGCGCCCGCAGGATGTCCCGATATTCGGGCTCAAGCGTCGACAGCCCGATCGATACCGAGACCGCGATCGGGAAAAACGAAATGACGAATGCAATCAGGATCGTATTGAAGTCATGGGCACCGACAAACAGCAGCGCCACGATCGGTACCACCGTTGCCTTCGGAATTGCGTTGAAGCCGACCAGCAACGGGTAGAGCGCATCGCGCATGGTGCGCCAGAATCCCATGACCATTCCGATGGCAATGCCGACGATGATGGCAACCAGCAATCCCAGTACCGTGCGCCACAAGGTCTGCCAGCTCATGATCAGGAACAGGTCCCAGAACTTCATCACTGCTGCTGGCAGGTCGGATGGTGAGGCCATGACATAATTGGGCCAGTCATTGGCCCAGACAAGAAGCTCCCACAGGCAAAGGAAGACAATCATGGCCACGATCGGGACACCAATCTTGCGCATCAGGATGCTGCCTCCGGATTGTCGTCACCCCGCCCCTGGGCAATCTCGATCTGGCGGCGCAGGATGTTCAGCTGTTCGACCGCTTCCGGGGTGTAGAGGTCATCAAGCTTGCGCGGCCCGTCAAAACCCACATCCATGACATATTGTGATGTTGCCGGCCGGCCCGACAGCACGATCACCTGGTTGGCCAGGAATATCGATTCCCGCAAGTCATGCGTGATCATGACCCCCGTGAATGGCTCCTCGGCCTTCAGATTGTGCATGGTCATCCACAAATCCTCGCGGGTGAACGCATCGAGTGCGCCGAAGGGCTCGTCAAGGATCAGGACATCGGGTTGGTGGACCAGCGCCCGGCACAGCGATGCCCGTTGCCGCATGCCGCCGGAGAGTTCGGACGGGCGCTTGTCTTCGAAGCCCTCGAGACCGACCAGCGCAAGCAGCTTGCGGGCCCGTTCCTCCTGTTTCGCCTTCGGCAGGCGGGTCGGCACGATCTCGAGGGGAAGCATCACATTCTTCAGAATGGATCGCCATTCCAGGAGCACCGGGTTCTGGAAGGCCATGCCCACGGTGGCGCGCGGGCTTTTCACCTTTTCGCCATGCAGCCAGACCTCGCCCCGGTCCGGCTTCATCAGCCCGGCAATCAGCCGGGTCAGAGTGGATTTGCCACAACCGGACGGACCAACCACCGCAACGAATCCGCCCTCGGGAATCGAAAGGCTGAGATCGTCCAGTACCGGCAAGGGCCCGGTATTGGTCACATAGGCATGCGTGACACCCCGGATATCGATCAGGCCCTGCATGGCGTGTGCTGTTTGGTGAATGTGCGGGCCGGTTTGGCCCGCACCATTCTCAGTTGATCATGTAGCCACCGCTTTCCGGCAGGAATTCAGAGGTGAAATACAATGACGCATCAGGGGCGGACTGAAATTCGTATGTTTCAGCCAACTGCTCCAATGCCTTGGCAAAGCGATCCGCATCAATGCCGCCGAGCCCATTGGCCTGGACCTGGTCGGTCAGGACATTCGCATCGACTGCCAGCATGAGGCGGCGCTTTTCCAGGTCGGCATCGGCCGCCGGGTTGCGTTCGATCAGCGAGGCAATCGCCGCATCCGGGTTGGCAATGGCATCCGTCCATCCCTTGGCGACGGCACCCATGAATCCCCGGATCTGGTCGGGGTTGTCGGCGGCATACTCGGTATTCACGATAATCGCGTTCCCGTACAGCGCCAGACCGTGATCGGCCATCAGGATGACCGAGATGTCATCCTCGGGAACGCCGAGGCGCACCAGGTTGAGGAATGACGAAAACGAGAACCCGGTGACGGCATCGACCTCGCCTTCCGCCAGCATTGCTTCCCGGGCCGGGAAACCCACCGGTTCAACGGTGATCATCGACATGTCGAGACTGTTGGACGAGGAAAATGCCGGGAACTGGGCCCAGGCTCCGTCGGGCGGGGGTGCACCCAGGATTCGACCCTCGAGGTCCTTCGGTGCCATGACGCCGAGGCTCTTGCGTCCGACCACCGCAAATGGCGGCTTGTCATAGATCATCATCACCGCGGTGACCGGGGCGCCCGGGTTCTGGTCAAGGAACTTGATCAGGCTGTTGATGTCGGCAAATCCGACCGGAAACGCACCGGTTGCGACCTTGGGAATCGCGTCGAGCGATCCCTGGCCGGCACTGATTTCGACATCCAGTCCGGCATCGGCAAAATGACCATTGTCGATGGCCGCGAAGTAGGGCGCCGACGGGCCTTCGAATTTCCAGTCCAGGGCGAAGGGAAATTTCTCCTGGGCGGAAGCCGCAGTTGCAGCAACAATGCAGCCGGCAGCAAGTAGGGCTCGGTGAAGCATGGGACGAATTCCTTCTGTTGTGAGTGCTGGTAGACCGGGCGCGTGGCCCGGTGACCGGCAGAATACCAAAGACAGGCTCTTGCGTCCAATATTCCGGAAGTTCAACCACAATTGAAAATGCCGGTGCCAGGAGTGGGGTGCTCCTGGCGGCTGGCAACTTCCGGCCTGGCAGGCGCTCCCGGCATGGATGCTTGCGTGTGCCGGCAATTTTTGCCATTGAAGCCGTCCGAATTTCTTGGAGTTGCAGAATGGCCTTTACGGACATTGTCGTGTCAGTCGACGATCATGTCGGCGTTATCCGGATGGACCGGCCGACAAAGCTGAATGCTCTCAATGACAGCCTTCGCCGGGAGTTGGTCGAAGCCTTGGAACGCTATGACGAGGATGACAATGTCCGGTGCATGGTGTTGACCGGCTCGGACCGGGTCTTCTCGGCAGGTGCCGACATAACCGAAATGGAGGGCAGGAAATTTGTCGAGATGTTCTCCCGGGATCGTTTCAGCCGCGAAGCCGATGCCTTCCGGCGGTTGCGGAAACCTGTCATCGCTGCCGTTGCCGGCCCTGCCTTTGGCGGCGGTTGCGAGCTGGCAATGATGTGCGACATCATCGTCGCTGCCGACAACGCGGTGTTCGGCCAGCCCGAAATCAATATCGGGGTCATTGCCGGTCTGGGTGGCACGCAGCGGATGACCAGGGCGGTCGGCAAATCCAAATCCATGGAAATGCATCTGACCGGACGCCGGATGGAAGCCAGCGAGGCCGAACGGTCGGGGCTGGTGTCAAGGGTGGTGCCGGCAGGCGAATTGATGACCGAGGTCATGGAATTGGCCGGAAGGATTGTCGAGCAGCCGCCGCTGGCCGTCATGGCGGTCAAGGAGGCGGTGAACCGGGCCGAGGAGACCTCGTTGAGTGAAGGCTTGCTGTTCGAGCGCCGGCTGTTTCATTCGCTGTTCGCCACCGAGGACAAGGATGAGGGCATGCAGGCCTTTGTCAACAAGCGTAACCCGCGGTTCCGGGGCCGGTAGACCCGGTCCGGTCATCGGAAAAATCGGCCGGCAGTCGTTGACACCGCCGTGCTCAGCTAATACAGGCCCGGTCTTGGTTTTCTGACAGGACGGAACATCCACATGGCAAACTCGCGGCAATCAAGGAAGCGTGCTCTGCAGCAGGTTCGCCGGACCATGGTCAACAGGGCCCGCATGTCCCGGATTCGCACCTTCATTCGCAAGGTCGAGGACGCAGTGGCCAGCGGGGACCGCGAGGCGGCGGCAGAGGCACTTCGCCAGGCCCAGCCGGAAATCATGCGCGGCGTGACCAAGGGTGTCCTGCACCGGCACACCGCCAGCAGACGGGTGTCCCGTCTCGCCAGGCAGGTCAAGCAGACCGGGTCCTGACACCGGTGCAGCGGCCCGGTCTCCGGCACCGGCATCGATGATCCCGACTTGAATATCCGGACCGCCGGAATTCACCCGGAATTGCAGTTCGCAGATCCTTTTCGGTTCGACCCGACGACGACCCCGGCGAAGTGATTCGCACGGTCGCGGCGACCGATTCGGGTGCGGTGCGCGCCATGTTCGCTGAATATTCCCCGGCACCATTTTCGAATCCACCATTTGTTCGCTCCGACATGAATTGTCTCCATGATTTTTGTCCGGAATTCACCATCGGACGGACTTCGATTTACCTGTCCCGATTCAACGCCTTAATGGTTCCGCAGGTCGGTAAATCGGTCCGGAAGCTGAAAAATCCGACCCGGGACGCATTGCCAGTCCGGGCAAATCAGTGCAAAAATACCCGGGCTGTTTTGGTGGGTTTTCGGACCGGGGGGGGGGGTCGAGTGAATTCAGCTTCTCAGGGAGAGATTTCCGAATGGACTCCGGATCTGGTGTGGGAGGAGTTGGCCGGAAATCCAGCCTCGATACTGGTGGATGTACGAACGAAGCCGGAGTGGTCGTTCGTCGGAATTCCCGATCTTTCGGGAATCGGCAAGACCGCGATCCTGGCAGAATGGAGAAGCTACCCTCGCATGAAGCCCAACCCGGCATTCTGCGAGGAGGTCGAGTCCCGGCTGGAACAGGAATGGCCGGACACCGCGTTTTTCATCTGTCGGTCCGGCACCCGTTCCCGGGAGGCGGCGGCGGTCTTTTCGGAGGCCTCCCGTCGGAACGGAAGGCCCGTCAGATGCATAAATGTTGCTGAGGGCTTTGAGGGCGATTTGGACATGTCTGCCAGGAGGGCAACCAGAAACGGGTGGAAATTCAGAGGGTTGTCGTGGAAGCAATCGTAAGAAATCCTGTGCGTGGGTTTTGATTTCGGGGGAGATTGAATGGTATTGGAGATTTGGGGCCAGGTTCGCGAGAAACTGGAACAGGAGCTGGACGGTGCCGATTTCAGAAACTGGATCGAGATTATCAGTCTCAAGGGCGTCGAAGGTGGAATCGCCACGATTGAAGCTCCGACAAAGTTCACCGGCGAGTGGGTTGGAAGAACCTATGGTCACCAGATCGTCAGGGCTCTCAGGGAGCTGGATCCCAGCATCCTTGACTTGAATTTCGTCATTGGCACCCGAACGGACGGAGGCAGGTCCCGCCGGTTTTCCGGCGGGATGATCGAGCCCGGCCAGGGGTCGGATGGCCACGACATTCTCGGCTCCAACCTGAATTCGAGGTTCCGGTTTTCCGAGTTTGTCGTCGGCAAGCCGAACGCCGTGGCATATGCGGCTGCAGTCCGGGTGGCCGAGGAAAGCGCCGTCGATTTCAACCCGCTGTTTCTCTATGGCGAGGTCGGTGTCGGCAAGACCCATCTCATGCATGCGATCGGGTGGGCCCTCAAGGAACGGGATCCCGCACTCAAGATCATCTACCTTTCGGCCGAACAGTTCATGTACCAGTTCATCAGGGCCTTGCGGACCAAGGGCATCCTTGATTTCAAGGAGGTGTTCAGATCGGTGAACGTGCTGATGGTCGATGATGTCCAGTTTATCGCCGGCAAGGAATCGACGCAGGAAGAGTTCTTTCACACCTTCAATTCCCTGGCCGGACAGGACAAGCGGATCATCCTGTCCGGGGACCGTTCGCCCGGAAAGATCGACGGCCTGGAGGCTCGCATCCGGTCGCGCCTGCAGTCGGGGCTGGTGGTCGAACTTCATCCCGCCGATTACGAACTCAGGCTGGGCATCCTGCAACAGAAGGCGGAATCGCTGTACAAGCGAAACCGCGGGCTCAGATTTGAAAAGGGCGTGCTCGAATTCCTGGCCAGGCGCATCATGAGCAATGTCAGGGTGCTTGAAGGTGCGCTCAATCGGCTGGCGGCGGCCGAATCCTACCTGCGCGGCCCGATTACCATCGAAGTGGCCCGCGACGAGTTGGTGGATATCCTGCGCGATGTCGATCGCAGGACCGAAATCCGCATGATCATTCAATGCGTCGCCGACTACTACAACGTGAAGCCGGGCGATCTGGTCGGGCCGCGTCGAACCCAGAACATCACCAGGCCACGGCAGTTGGCGATCTACCTGGCCAAGATGATGACCACCAGGTCGCTGCCGCATATCGGCCGTGCATTCAATCGCGATCACACGACAATCCTCTATTCGATTGAACGGGTCGAGAAGCTGCAAGCGAATGACAGTTCGATCGCCGAGGATATCGCCATCATCAGGAGACGGCTGGAATCCTGATTGCCTGCGTCGCCGAGTTGCCGATGGACTCCGGGAATCTGGGCCGCTTCAGGCCGTTATCTGCCAGCAGGTTATGAAACATGAAATTCAGGATTGAATCGAGGGAACTCAGGAAGGTTGCCGGGTGGACGCGGGCGATATCCGAGAAGAGCAGCCGGGATGTCGTCCTCGGTTGCGTGTTGATCGAGGTTGCCCCGGGGGTGGCCACCTTCCGCGGGACCGACCGCAGGATCGAGGTTGAATCGAGGGTCGATGCCCATGTCGAGTCCACGGGCAGGACGCTGGCCTCAGCCGAAATTCTCAATGAATTCGCCAGGAGACTTCCGGACGGTTCGCAAGCGACCTTCGAACTTGACCATGAGAATGATCGGCTTTCCATTCACTCGAACCGGACCCGGGCCACCTTGCCAGTGCTTCCCGGCGACAGCTTCCCGCGGATGTCGTCAGATGAATTCGACGTCACCTTCAACATTGACGGAGAAGGTCTCGGCCGGCTGTTCGACAGATCGCATGTTGCTGCCTGCCTCGACGAGTCAAGGCAGTACCTGTGCGGAGTCTTCCTGAACCTTGCCGAACGGCAGGGCGAGAATGACGACGGGGTCCCGGTGCTTCGCGGGGTGGCGACGGACGGGTTCAGAATGTCGATTGCCGAATGCGTGGCACCGGCCGGGTTGACCGGGATGGCATCCGTCATCATTCCACTGAAGACGGTCTCCGAGGTGTCGAGGATCTTTTCGTCGTCAACCACTCCTGTCGAACTGTCGGTTTCGGAGGGCAAGATCAGGTTTTCCAACCAGTCGACGACATTGACTTCGCGGCTTGTCCACGGATCGTTTCCCGATTATGCCAAGTTCATCCCGCGCGACCTGCCTTTGAAGATGACGGCCGACCCGCACGAGTTCCGGGAAGCGCTCCTGCGGGTATCGGTCGTTGCCGACCCGGAAAGCGCGGTGTTGCTGGAGTTGGGGGATGGCCGGGCCCGTCTCACCGTGAACGAACGCTCGATCGGACAGGCCAACGAAGAGCTTGACGTGTCCTTTCCCCATCCGGAGTATTCGGTCAGGTTCAGATGTGGCCACCTTCTTGCATTTCTCGACCATCTGGGAGAAGGACCGATGGTGATCGATCTTCCGACCAAGCCGGGGTCCACGCTCATCACCACCGAGAGTGATCCGGGGCTGACCTATCTGATGATGCCAATGAGGAACTGAAGTCCGGACCAGAATGCAGCATTCGGGCCGCGTTCACTTCCGGCGGCGGAATTCATGACACCATGCCGTGTTTCAACCCTGACACTCACCCGATTTCGATCCTATTCGGGGGCCCGTCTTGACCTGACGGGCTGTCCGGTGGTCCTGTTCGGGCCGAATGGTTCGGGCAAGACCAGCATTCTCGAAGCAGTGTCGTTGTTCTCCCCCGGTCGCGGCATTCGGCGAGCCACTCCGGAGGAATTCTCATGCAGGAGATATGAACCCGGCTGGAAGGTGTCGACCGAACTGGTTGTCGGCGGCCGGACGCTGGAGGTCGGGACCAGCTACCGGGGTGGCTCCGGCAGGCGGGTCGAAATCGAGGGAAAGCCGGTCCGCCAGTCGGAGCTGGCCAGGCTGTTGCGAATTGTCTGGGTATCACCGGCCATGGACCGGTTATGGACAGATGGCCGGGAGGGCAGGAAGCGGTTCCTGGACCGGATGGTCATGAACTTCTTTCCCGCCCATGCCGAGGAGGTGATCGCCTACGACAAGGCGATGCGTGAACGAAACCGCCTGCTCAGGGACCGGCAGTTCGATGATGCCTGGTTGCGGGGTCTGGAGTTGCAGATGGCCGAACGAGGCGCTGCCATCACCCGCAACAGGGTCAGTACTGTCGACAGGCTGGAAGTGGCGGAGCGACAGTCGACCGGAGATTTTCCTGTTGCCCGCCTCGGCCTGGCAGCGCCGGAAGAGACCCGGGCCGGCAGCACCGACCAAGATGAGCTGGTTCTTGCACTGGCGAAGAACAGGTTCCGTGATGCCTCGGCCGGCCGGACGCTGATAGGGTCGCACCGGATTGACCTGCTGGCCGAACATGCCGGGCGAAGGATGGAGGCACGAAACTGTTCAACCGGCGAGCAGAAGGCGCTGTTGCTGTCGATTGTACTCGCAAACAGCCGGGCAATCACCGAGGATTGCGGTGCGCCGCCGGTGCTGTTGCTCGACGAGGTCACTGCACATCTGGATGCCGGCCGCCGCCGGGCACTGTTCGGGGAAATCAGGCAATTGGGTGTCCAGGCCTGGCTGACGGGAACCCAGGCCGACCTGTTTGATGATTTGGGCAGCAGTACCCAGTGGTTCGAGGTGTCGGACCAGCATGGCGAATCCTCGATCGCGGAGCGCAGCCGGTAGCGGCAAGTGCAACCGGAGAATCCGGTCCCGGAATCGTCGGTTGAGGGTGGTGCCGGTGAAGGGACTCGAACCCCCGACCTTGTCATTACGAATGACGCGCTCTACCAGCTGAGCTACACCGGCTGCCGGTTGCTCCATAGCAATTCGGAAACCGGTTTGACAGGCACAACTTGCCTGTCAGGGCTGCTCCGCCTCGCGTTCACCCGGCGGGTGTTCAAGCTCCGCATTGGCAACGACAAGGGGCAGCATTCCGACCGAGGAGGTATGGATGCAGTCGGATCCACTTGCCTCTTTCCAGCTCAGGGAATCGAAGCCGCCGCACTCTTCGCATAACGGCTTCCATTCGGTATGAATGTGCTGACAGGCATCGCACAACCATTGCTGGCCCCGCGATGCCGAAACTGCACGGGTCAGCCACCCCCGGACAACCGCCTCGTCGGCACCCTCGCCGCGTTCAATCGCTGCCATGATGACCAGTGACCTGACAGTCGGATGTTCCTCGGCAAGTTTGCCGATCTCCCGCCGCGCCGCCGGAAAGTCATCCTCGGCGATCATGATTTCAGCCATGATCATCTTCGCTTCCGGTTGCTGCCGGCTCTTGCCCAGCAATTGGACAAAGCGCCGCCGCCTGGCCTCGGCGGTCTCGTTCGGCTCGATCTCGGCATATGCTGCGGCCAGGTCGGGATGGCTGCCGAGTTTCCAGGCATTCCTGACGATCCTCGCCGCCGCCCGTTTCTCGCCATTCTCGCACCTGATCCGGGCCGCCTGCACTGCCGCCGGCACCAGGCCGGGTGATGCCCGGTTTGCCGCCAGGAGCAGCTTCGTTCCTTCCTCGATATTGCCGGCGGCAATCTTCTCCCGGGCATTCACGTAATTCAGGATTGCGTTGCGGCGGGTATAGACATCGCGGGGAAGCTTGCCGGATTTGTGCTTGGCTTCAAGAGTCGCCGCGGCACCGGTCCAGTCCTCTTCGGTGGATTGCAGCGTGAGCAGCGTGTCCTGGATCTCGCCATGTTTCGGATTGATGGCGAAGGCCTTCTCGGCGAGTTTCAGCGCGGTGTCGGCATCGCCATCACTGATCTTGTGCCTGAGCAGTCCTGACAGTCCGGCAAACCGGGTATCCTCGTGCTGGAGCAACGCCTTGTAATGGTCTGCCGCTTTCGCCCGGTCGCCCGACCGCTCGGCAGCCTGTGCAGCAAGGATGCCGGTGATTTCCGGTCGCTTGAGCAGTTTCTCGGCCCGGTCGGCCTTGGTCATGGCCAGCCTGGAATCACCGGATGCCAAGGCTACCAGGCTGCCGGCAAGCGCTTCAAATCCCCGCTTTTCGCGATTCTTGTTGAGATAGCGGGACAAGGCGGTTTCATCACCAACCATGAACCGAAGGCATGCGTGGACCAGACCAACGAGGAAGAAGAACAGCCAGAATGCTGGAAACAGCAGCAACAGCGCTGCCGCCAGCGTAATCGGTGCTGTGGTGATTTCCCAGCCGGCGACCACGATCCTGACATCCGATTCGACATCGGTGATCCAGGAAACCAGCACGCTGAGAAGGGCAATGGTCAGCACGAACAGGACTATCTTGAGCATTGACCAGATCATGGCGATCTCACGGTGCCATTTCCGGTCGGGCCAGCATGGTATTGATTGCAGTCAGCACCGCCAGCCGGGCCTCGGCAGCCTCGATCCAGTCGGCAAGCACCTCCCGGGCTGGCCCGGAAACCGGTGACAGCGTCTGCAGGGCGCCGGGAAGGTCGTCGCCATTCAGCAGGTTCTCGGCCCGGGAGAGCACATCGGCGGTATCATCCCCCTCCCTGGGCTCCAGCGGCCGCACCTGGACCAGGGTGCCGATCACGCCAGCGAGGCCACCTTGCTCCCCGTTCCCTGCCAAATCCGCCTTGAGTGCATCCCTGGCAATCCGGGCAAATCCCTGCTTGAGATCTGTCAACGGTTCCACGCCGGTCTCGGCATGAATCATGACCACTTCGGGAATCTCGGCATTCGTGAATCCGCCATGGCGCAGCAAGAGCAGGTAGGGTGCACCGGTTTCAACAGCAGCGCGCACGGCGAGGAGCGCCAGCGACCTGGCCAGGTCATCATCCCCGGTCTGCCGGGCTTCCAGTATCGCCAGCCGGTTCTCGGTATCCTCCAGCCGCGACAGCAACTGTTGGCCAGCCTCGCTTTCGGTCTCGAAGGCAGTCAGCCTCGCCTCCAGCGTATCGAGCCACAATTGATCCACGAGACCGGCCGCAGGCGTGGCTCGACCCCCTTCCAGCTTGCCGATTCGCTCGTCGAGCATCTGCAGGCGAGCCTCGAGCCGGTCATCCCCGCCTGCCGCCTCTTCCGGCTGTGGCTGAACCGGGGGAGCAGTCTCCGCCATCGCCGAATTCATCTCTTCGAGGTGCTGAACGTCACTGGTCAGCACGTCAAGCCGAGCCGAGATTTCGGACAGTGAATTGGCAGTGATGGATGACGATTGCTCGAATTCGGACATTCGTGCCTGCAGCTTCCCGATCCGGTCATCCAGAGTCGCGGCCATGGAATCGAGATCCATTCGTAGCCGGGCAATCTCCCCCGCGGCCAGGTCAACACTCCCGGACAGGCTTGCGACCGTGTCCTGCGGGGCCAGCAGGACCATCTGCCCGGCCATTGCCGACATCTCGTCCCTGATCGATTCAATCTGCTGGTCACGCTGCGCCATCCCGGCGGCGAGATTGGCGCTTCCATCGAATTCCGCCTGGTTGCGCAACAACACAGCCACCAGGATTCCGGCGGTGGCGGCAATCAGGCCGAAGATGACCGCCCTGAAGGCAAGGAATGCAAAGCGGTCCGTCAGGCGAAACAGGCGGCTCCTCCAGCCGGTGATTGCCGCCTCGGCGTTCATGGTGCTGCCGTCATCACTGTCGTTTTCGCCAGGATCGGAGGGTGTGCCCGGCTTCACATTGTCGACCACGATTGCGTCCTCCACGACGGAAGTGTCGTCATTCCGGCCAGGCTCGCCGCCAGTCACCGTCCTGTCACTGTCTGAATCCGGAATAGACACGTCAGCCCTTTCTGGTCAGCACCAGCAGTCTACCGGTCGAAAATGCCCGTGTCAGAATGTTCATCCTGCAAGGCGGCAGCACCGTCGAACATGCGGAGTCCCGTCAGCGACAGCCAGCACGAGGCTGCGTCAGTCACCTGGTCATTCCGGCTGCTTTCGGCCCTGCACCAGCTGCCCGTGTTTCTGCCCGGCGCGAGAATACCACGGAGCCCCCCCATTACAAGGTTCCGAATGTGATCCGCCAGGCTGCATCGCTGCCGTCCCGACCCGCTCGACCCCGCCGGCCGAGGATATCCGGCATGCACCACCATCGGTCCAGGATGAACACGGTGCATGTCCGATCCTGCCCGGTTGACGCGCCCGGGGTGGTGGCCCATAGAGCCGGGTGCGGCCCAGGATGTCGCGGAAAACGGAGATTCGGTCATGGAGAGTACGCGTGTTGCGCTGATCATCGCCGGAGGAAGCGGTATCGGTGCCGATGCGGCCAGGAAGCTTGCCGAGACCGGCTACACGGTCGGCGTGATGTCCTCTTCCGGCAGGGGAGAGGAACTGGGCAGGGAGCTGAACGGGTTCGGATTTACCGGCTCGAACCTCGAGCCGGACGATCTCGGGAAATTCGTTTCCGAGGCCATGCAGGTCGCCGGGCGAATCGATGGCGTGGTCAATTGCAGCGGCCATGGCCCGAAGGGTGACATCCTGGAGTTGAGTGACCGGGAATGGAGGCTGGGCCTGGACTATTACCTTCTGAATGTCGTGCGAATGACCCGGTTGGTTGCTCCGATCATGAAGCAGCAGCAGGGAGGCTCCATCGTCAACATCTCGACCTTTGCGGCATTCGAGCCTGACCCTGATTTCCCGACATCGGCAGTATTCCGGGCCGGGCTGGGCAGCTTTGCCAAGCTGTTTTCCACGCAATACGCTCCCTTCAATGTCCGGATGAACAACGTGCTTCCGGGATTCATCGACAGTCTGCCGGAAAAATCGGACCGGCTGGCCCGCATTCCGGCCGGAAGGTATGCGCGGGTCCGTGAGGTGTCGGAGACGGTCGCCTTCTTGGTCTCCGACGCGGCCAGCTATGTCACCGGCCAGAATATCCGCGTCGATGGCGGGCTGACCGGTTCGGTCTGACGGCAGCAGCGGGGGACCCGCCTTCCCGCCCGTGCGGGCCATCATGAAACACCGGGGAGACCGAACCGGATGACGATGCGCGCCTGGATGCTGACCGGACATGGTGGCATGGACATGCTGCAGCTGAAGGATGACTGCCCCCGTCCGGTGGCAGGGAAGGAGGAGGTGCTGGTCAGGGTGCTGGCCTGCGGCCTGAACAATACCGATGTCAATACCAGGATCGGCTGGTACTCGGCATCGGTGACCGGGCCGACCACGGGCCAGGAGCTCGATGAGGTGCAGGATGACGATGCGTCCTGGGGCGGGGTTCCCCTCACCCTGCCGAGGATACAGGGCGCCGATGTGTGTGGAATTGTCGAGGAGGCGGGCTGCGCAGCCGGCAGGGGCCTGGTCGGAAAGCGGGTGCTGATCGATCCCTGGATCCGGGATTGGCGTGATCCCGGAAACCGGGACCGGATCGGCTATTTCGGCAGCGAAACCGATGGCGGATTTGCCGAGTATTGCTGTGTCGACCATCGCCAGGTTCACATCGTCGAGAGCGACATGACCAATGCCGAACTCGCGACCTTTGCAACCGGCTGGGGTACAGCCCACTACATGCTGGATCGGATCTCTGTTGGCAAGGACGATACGATTCTGGTTACCGGGGCCGCCGGCGGCGTCGGCTCGGCTCTTGTCCAGCTTGCAAGATTGCGCGGTGCCCGTGTCGTCGGTATCTGCAGTCCCGAAAAGGCCAACATCCTGGTCCGTCTCGGTGCCGACGCGGTCATTTCGCGCCAGGCCGGCAACCTGAAGGCTGCCATCGAGACCGCCATCCCCGGCAAGATCACCGCCCTCGCCGACCTGGTCGGCGGAACGATGTTCCGGGAGTTGATCGACGTGCTGGCACCTGGCGGGCGCTACGTTGTTGCCGGTGCCATTGGCGGCCCCTGCGTGCAGCTCGATTTGCGCGTGCTCTACCTGCGCGACCTGGAATTTGCCGGTGTGACCATTCCGGAGGCAGGCGCATTTGCCCGGTTGGTGGAGATCATCGAATCCGGAGGTGTCAAACCGGTCCTGGCAGCCGAATACGGATTCGAGAAGCTGCCACAGGCGCAGCAGGCCTTCATCGAAAAGCGGCATGTCGGCAATATCGTGATCACCATGTGATCGAATTGACGCCGGGGTGCCGTCTTTCAGCCCCCGGTGCCATGACGGAGCTGCCCTTGCGGGACAGTGACGGTCAGCCATTGCCATTGAAGCACTGCACGGGTCGACCGGTGCCTGGTGTTCCGACACTCCCCTTCAGCGCGCAACATGCAGGAACCGGGCTTGATTGTTGACGGCATTTGGTCTTTTTCCACCGGAAACCCGGCAATGCAGATTCGTGACAGGCACCCCCGACTTGGCCAAAAAAAAGAACAAACAGGAAAAGGCATCGGCATCCGCCGGCCGAAATGCCGATCCCGCAAAACCGCAACCAGGAGGCAGGATCCCCGGCGCTCGACCGGCATTTCGCCTGGCTTTTCGATGGGTGTCGAGGCTGGCTGCAGCAGGGGCGGCGTTCATGATCGCGGCAACGGCGCTGTTTGCCCTTGTCAATCCCCCGCTGACCCCGATCATGGTCAGCGACTATTTCCGGACCGGCAAGCTCGACCGCGAATGGGTCAATATTGAATCGGCTCCAGGCCACCTGCCGCGATCGCTGGTGGCAGCCGAGGACGCCGATTTCTGCGAACATTGGGGGTTCGATGTGGCAGCCATCAGGGCTGCCAGCAGCAGTGGGTCCGTACGGGGCGGATCCTCGATCAGTCAGCAGACGGCCAAGAACCTGCTGTTGTGGCGGGGAAGGAGCTGGGTGCGCAAGGCCATCGAGACACCATTGACATTGCTGGTCGAGATTTTCTGGACCAAGCGCCGGATTCTCGAAGTCTATCTGAATATCATCGAGTTCGATCACGGGGTGTTCGGCGCCGTCTCCGCCTCGCGACTGTATTTCGACAAGGAAGTCTCGGAATTGACCGAGCTTGAATCCGCCAGGCTGGCAGCGATTCTTCCAAACCCGAAGGAATGGGACGCATCCAGCCTGCCGGAACGGCTGGGTGACCGTGCCTACCGAATCGTGGATGGAGCGCGCACGATTGCAGCCGATGGAAGGTCGAACTGTTTCGATCCTTGAGTCGGTTGTGGTGTATTTGAAGGGGGCTACCAGGCAGGACAGCGAACATGACCACACATTATCGTCTATACCATTACCCGCTTTCGCCATTTTGTCGAAAGCTCCGCCTTGCCCTGCGTGAAAAGGAGATCAATTTCGACCTCATCGAGGAGCGGTACTGGGAGAAGCGGGACGACTTCTTGGCTCTGAACCGGGCTGGCACCGTGCCGGTCCTGCGTCGGGGAGACCAGGTCTTCTGCGACAGCCAGGCCATTTGTGAATACATTGAAACCGTGCATCCGGACCGGCCGCTGTTTCCGGAAGATGCCATGGGCCAGTACGAGGTCCGCCGCGTGGTGGCCTGGTTCGACGAGACCTTCCATCGGGATGTGACGTCAAAACTGCTGGAGGAGAGGGTGCTGAAACAGGTCCGCCGACAGGGAGAACCAAACGGCATTGCCGTCTCGGACGGGATCAGGAAATTGCGGCGACACATGCAATACATGTCATCCATGCTGGAGGATACGGGATTCATGGTTGGGTGGCGGGTCACTCTCGCCGATCTGACCGCTGCTGCACATGTCTCCTGTCTCGACTACCTGAACGACATCGACTGGCGGCGCGAGGATTATGGAATCGTCAAGAACTGGTATGCCGCCATGAAGTCCCGCCCGTCCTTTCGCCCGATTCTCTCCGAGTACATTCCGGGGTTCACCGGAGCGCCGCACTATACGGTTCTGGATTTTTGACCGGGCTTGCCGACAGGCTGAAGGACCATGCCCGCAAGGCAGGATTTGATGCGGTCGGTATCTGCACTCCCCATGACATTCCCGATGCCAAGTCCCGGCTGCTGGAGTTTCTCCAGGCCGGACGGCACGGTGAAATGGGCTGGATGGAGCGCCGGTCACACTGGAGAGGCAATCCTGCCGAACTTTGGCCGCAAGCCAGGTCGGTCATCATGCTGGCGCACTCCTATGGCCAGGAATTCGACCCGCTTGAATCGCTTGATCGCAAGGACCGGGCAACAATCTCGGTCTATGCGCAGAACCGCGACTACCACGACATCATCAAGAAGAAACTCAAGGAGGTGGGACGGTACCTGATTGCCGAACAGGCAGGAGTGGAAATCAAGGTATTCGTCGACACGGCACCGGTCATGGAAAAGCCGCTTGCCCAGGCGGCCGGGCTGGGATGGCAGGGCAAGCATACCAACCTGGTGAGTCGCTCGCTCGGCAGCTGGTTTTTTCTTGGCGCCATCTTCACCACTGCCGAACTTGAAACCGATGAGCCCGGAACTGATACATGTGGAAGCTGCCGCCGGTGCCTGGACGTTTGCCCGACCGACGCGTTCGTTGCGCCGTACCAGCTTGATGCCAGGCGATGCATTTCCTACCTGACCATTGAACATCACGGTCCGGTGGACCCCTCCCTGCGACGGGCAATCGGCAACAGGGTTTTCGGTTGCGACGATTGCCTGGCGGTGTGTCCCTGGAACAAGTTCGCCACGGCCGGAAGTGAAAGCCGCTACCAGGCCCGGCGAGAACTCCGGTCGCCGCGGCTTGAAGACCTCGCGGTATTGACCAGGCAGGAGTTCAACGACAGGTTCAGGGGTGGACCAGTGCGGCGGATTGGCCGTGACCGGTTTGTCCGCAACGTGCTCTACGCCATCGGCAATTCCGGGGACAGCCAATTGCTGCCGGTGGCAAAGCGCCTGCGGGACGACAGCAACCACGTGGTCGCCGATGCTGCGAAATGGGCGATCGACATGTTGTCGGGCGGCGGGAGACAGTGACCAACGGGTCGGCAGTGAAGACCCTGCTGTGCCTCGGGCACGGCTATACGGCGCAGGCCCTGTCCGGCATGCTCACCACCGCCGGGGGCTGGCATGTTGTCGGAACAGCCAGGTCCAGGGACAGATTCGGGAGAATCATCGAGACCGGCGCCGAGCCCCGCTCATGGCCGGGAGACGATATTTCCTCCGACGTGGCGGCGGCGGATTGCATCCTGGTTTCGATCGCACCGGACCAGGATGGCGACCCGGTCTTGCGGGCGCTGTCGGACCAGGTGGCCAGTTCGGCCAGCCGCGTGCAATGGGTGGGATACTTGTCCACGACCGCAGTCTACGGAGACCGACAGGGTGGTTGGGTTGATGAAGGGAGCGAGTTGACCCCCTCGACGGAAAGGGGCAGGTGGCGAGTTGCCGCCGAGGAAGCCTGGCAGCGCCTTTCACGACGCACGGGGTTGAAGCTGCACATTTTCCGCCTGGCCGGCATTTATGGCCCGGGCCGGGGCCCACTTCACCAGCTCTTGTCTGGTCGCAAGTCGCGGATTGTCCGAAGCAGCCAGAAATTCAACAGGATTCATGTCATCGATATCGCCCGCATCCTGCATGCATCCATGCTCAGGCCGGCACCGGGATCGATCTACAATGTCTGCGATGATTGCCCTGCCACCACCGAAGAGGTGATGGAGTATGCTGCTCGCCGTGCCGGGGTCGATCTGCCGGACAAGGTCGATATCGAGAATGCCATGCTCTCGGAGATGGCCCGGAGCTTCTACTCCGAGTCGAAGATGGTACGCAGCAAACACGTCAAGGCGCACCTTTCAGTGCGCCTCAGATATCCGAACTTCAAATCCGGAATTGACGCGTTGCTAAGCGATCCTGAAAAATCGGAATAGGCAGCCCGTCACCGGTCTGCCCCGGAAGTCAGGTCAGCTGGCGGCCAGTCCAAGGCCCATCAAAAGCAGAAGCACGAACGGCATCATGGAGTCATCGTCTTCCATGCCCATTTCCATTGATGATTCGTCCATCATCGGTTCTGCCATATTGTCATCCATTCCATCATCCATTCCGCCAGCCACAAGGCTGGTGGCTGTCAATGAGAATGTTGCAGCAAGAGCGAGCTTTTTCATCTTGTATTCCTCGTTAGTGGTCGAACCGGCCGCACAGGGCGAACCCTACGTGAAGTCCGTGTCCGGGGAAATTTACCGCAGCAAATTCGATCTGGCAACCCGTTCGCGGAAAATCCGGGAGTCCCTCCAGGATGTAAAGCCCGGGACCTGCCGGCATTGGTCGCCTGCAACAGCCGACACGCGGCCAATCCCGGATCGTCCTGCGTTGTCACCGCCGATATCCGGGGCTGAATTCATCGGCCCTGAAGACCCGGTCCGGGTTCATGGTGGCAGCGCCAGGGCCTCCGGCAACCGCGCCCGGCAGCGCAGGGTGGCATTGATGAAGAAACAGGCTCCGAAGGGCCTGTGTCTCGCGTGAGTCCATCTTTCATCCCACCGGGAACCTCCAGGGCGGCATGGTCACCGTATTGCCCGGCTCATGGGCGACGTATGCCACACAAGGCGCATGGGAGCCGGGCGCACCATGAATTCGGCTCGAGTTCTCCGGAGAACACGCCCTTGCGGGCGACATCTGATCAGGCAGAACGGACCGCGGCACGGGAATATCCGGCGAAACAGCAATCCGCCGGAGTGGGGGATGAGAATGTCCTGACAGGAATTGTCGGTTCAGATCAGCAATACCTGCGTGCCGATTACCGCCAGGTCAAACAATTCGGCAATGTGCTCATTGTAGAGGCCGATACATCCATTCGACGACCGTCTGCCGATCTTGCGCGTGTCATGCGTTCCGTGGATCCGGTAATAGGTCCAGGACAGGTACAGCGCATGGCTGCCAAGCGGGTTGTCAGGTCCGGGCGGCACATAGGGCGGCCATTCCGGATTGCGTTCGATCATGGCCGGCGTGGGCCGCCATTCGGGCCCTTCCACCTTCTTGACCACCTTGGTGCGACCGAGCCTGGTCAGGTCTGGTGACAGCGGGACGCTGGTCGGATAGAGCATGTAGACCGACTCGTCTTCAGACCAGTAATGCAGGGCCCGGGACTTGGTGTCGGCGAGGATGGCTCCCTTGTCGAGATTGTTGAAATAGGGTTGCCAGTCACGGGCAAGAAAACTGGAAAGGTTGCGGTGGACCGTTTCCTGTTCGACTGCTTCCTGTCCGCCGGCCCGCGATGCAAGAGTCGCCGCACCAGCCCCCGCCAGCAGCATTCTGCCAAACTCGCGACGTGAAGTCAGGAAACCATTGCTCATCTGGAGCCGCCTCGTCATCCAGGGAATTCCTAGCATTGCCGGTCAGGAAAGTCCACTCCCGGGCGCACCGCCTACCGAAAAGTTGAACGGTCGGCAACATCCGACACCCGCGAAATACCGTCACGTCCCCGTCACCGGTATCAAGAAAGCATCCATGTCTTCGATCAAGGGGTTCTTGTGAAGTTGTCCCGGATTTCCACAATTCCATACACGGGTCATTCACCGGTTCTCCACAGCCCGTCCATGCTGCCGGAGGCGCCATTCCACCCCGCTGCCACGGGCAGCGGCAGGCATCCGTTTCATGAGCCCGACCCGGCGGCGAGGCGTCAGGCCGGTGCTCGCTCCGACCAGGACCGGCGGTCACGATGAGCTTCCGCATCACCGCATCCGGGGCCACCTTGTGGTGCCTGCCGCTCTCCTTCGGCCGGTCACGGATCGCACTCATCTGCGGGTTGCACGACCTGGCCGACAAGGCTGCCATGCCGATCGGCGCCGCCGCGACGGCCGGCATGCACGGCCTCGCCGGCAATCAGCTCCCTGATCTTCCTGTCATGCATGGCACCGAGGCAGGGAAGAGGCTTTCTCGACACCGGATCGCCGGGCCCGGAGAAGGTTGCCCGCAATTCCGTCCGCGGGCCGGCAGGCCCTTCCCGTGCCACCGGCATGTTGCCGGGATGATCGGGGAGGCACCCGCCCGGTCGGTCCTGGCAACATCCCGGCACTGGCGGGGGTTGACGAGCGAGACCTCGAAGCCCATCGCATGCAGGGACTGCACGAGCGCCCCGCGGCCTCGAGGATGACCCGGCCGACATTCCCGTTCCGGAACCGTTTGGCAATGACCCGGAAGCCGTCCCGGTCCGCGGGAAGTCTCCTGTCCTCGCCATCCGGACACATGTCGGGCCCGTCCTTGCCGATATCGATGCCTGCGACCGGATCTGCCATGTCTCCCGCCCCTGTTCCCGCGATGGTCCGGTTCGGTACCCGGGCATCCATCGGCGATCCGAAAGGCAGGCGGGAAGGCGGGCCGACCATGGCTGCGGATCCGCTCTCGCCATCCGGGCGGGTATCGGTCCGCCCCGCCTTGCGGGGCAGACACCCCGCTTCGTCGTTGCCGGTCGGTCCGTGACGGCCGGTGACGGCGAGTCCGGGTCGGGAAGGCAAAGCTGCCCGACAATGGCGGGGTTCTCCGCGGGAAGTGCCGGGCGCGACATGCACTCCTTCCCGTGCTCCCCTGTTCCCTGATTCCGGTGGTGCGAGTATGAACCTCGCATTGCAACAAGTCATCAATGTCATGTGGCCAGCCAGGACAGGACTTTCCCACCCTGCGGCCGCCCTTGCAAAAGCCCGATGAATGGAGGTCGAAACTCCGGTTTTCAGCCCGGATTCCCTAGCCCTGAAGCCATGCGGGCACCAGCGCAGGTGCCGCCTCCGGGTGGCGGCAAGTCTCTCCTTCTGGCAGCGGCCCACAAAGACCAGCGCCAGCGCCATGTTGTTCAGGCTGGCCCTCCTCGCCAGCCCGTGACCGGTGCGGGTCAGGCAGGCATCCCCGTCATGGATGCAGTCTCGCCGGCGGTGGAGAAAAAATTGTTCCTGGAGCTGAACGCACTTCCCGAACGCCCTCCCTAGGGAAGCGCCGGCACCATGTGCCGGCAACACAAGCCCCCGGGCAAGGAATGAATCAGCCGAAGGTCAAGACATGAGTGAATAATTGGAATTGCTGGAATGACCCCGCCGCAATCGAAGGAGATCTGACTATCGGATATCGCCTGGATCACGGCATTTCTCCATATACATTCCATTCGCAGTCCATACGATAATTCAAGGCCTGCATCGGCGGCTATCGTGGCATTGAGCCGCGCCGGTACCATGGGCCTGCTGTCTCAACCGGTTGACTGCCTTGACGACACTGCCATTCAGGAACTTCAAAAGGGCATGGCCGAGGCTGGCATCGGCCGTGCATTTCTTGACGGGCTCAATCGCCTGCCGTTCTCCGACCCAACCCGGCTTTCCGTGCTGCTGGAAAGGATCAGCGAGGCCTTGGACCAGCCGCCCGCCTCCGAACATGAATGGCACATCTTGCGGGATGTATTGGGGCTGGATCTGCTGGCCCGTCTCTTGGACATCTCCCAATCCAGTGCGCGACGCTACTTGTCAGGACGCCGCTCCACGCCCGACATGGTAGCGCGCCGACTTCATTTCCTTGCCCTCGTGGTCGGCGACCTGTCCGGAGCGTACAATGACGTCGGGGTCCGACGCTGGTTTGAGCGACACCAGCGGCAGCTGGACGGAAACACTCCTGCCCAAGTGCCGGGCAAGAACTGGTCGCCAGATGATGACGGGCCTATTCGGATGCAGGACCTCGCCGGTGCTCGCGGGACATCGCCAGCCACGTGATTGCGTTCCGACATGCCGATCCCCGCTTTCCCTTTTTTGCAGGAGGACATATCGCAGTCTGCTGGCCGATGAAATGCTGTCGGTGAGCTGACCCACTATTTCCGTGATACCCCCGACGGTGCCTGGGCCGAGTTTCTCCGGCATGAGGAAATTGCCGACCCAGAGGATTTGCCCACCATTCGCCGTGCGCTGCGGGCCGTCGACATCGGCGAGCCACCATCTCTGCAGCCCGATCTCCCTCATGAGATCCTGACGGGCGGACAGGAAAATTGGCCAACATGCCAAGAGTTCGCACAACCTCGTCGAATTACGGTGGACGGGCTCACCGCGCCATCTGCCGCGCTGAACTCGGGAGATGCCCACGGATGGCGCGTGGATGGCGGGTTGCAACCCGGACCCACGCGAGACGGCAAGGTCCTTTTCCTTTTCGGGCCCCGGCCCGACCTGGTTGGCTGGCCTGCAACCATCGAGGGGCGACCGGGTGAGGAGTTGCTTGTCGATTTGTGCCATTTTGACGGCAGATGATCGACATGATGCATATTTGATATGCCGATGCCATCGTCGGCCGGCATTGTCCACTGTACCTGTCGACTCGAACTCACGGGCAAATCCCGACTCAAACGGCACACGCCGCCCCTGGTCGAAAGCAGGACATGGGAATGGCTTGGCCTCGCTCGGCCCCGGGCAGGCCGGCGTTTGTTGACCGTTGGTGGATGGTTGAGTAGTCTCGCCCGACCTGAAACCAGCCGGATGCCCCCATGATCATCAGGATTTTCCTGGCAGTTGCCTTGGCCGTCATGGCCGCGTGTACCCCGGAGGATCCTCCTTCGGAGCCAGCGCCTGTCGAGACGACTGCCGTCAGCAATGAGACAGTGGAAGAGGAAGCGATCGAGGACGAAGAGGTAGCCGGGGAAGGTGTCACTCCCAGGCCCAGGATTTTCTGGATCTCGAGTTCCGATGCCAGGGCAATTCCTCACCGGGTGCTGGATGCCGTGAATGCGGTGAGGGCCGAAAAAGGTCTTCCCGAAATCGTGCTGTCGAATCAATTGATTGCCGCCGCAAGAACTCATTCCAGGGACATGTCGGTGCAATTCCGGTTGTGGCATTTCGGTTCCGATGGGTCATCCCCGCTCGATCGGGCCGCTACCACCGGATATGATGGCCAGGTTCTGGGCGAGAATATCGCCGAATCCTTCGAGAGCGACCTGGATACGATTGCCGCCTGGATGCAGCGCCCCGAAAACCGGAAGCTGATTCTGCATTCGGATGCCCGCCGCATGGGGATTGGCTGGTATCAGGACAAGGAGGGTCGGATCTGGTGGACGATGGTGGTGGGAACCTGACCCATCGTCAGTGAAAGATGTATACCGGGGTTCCGACAGCGACCTTGCGGTAGATATAATCCATTTCCCTGTCGGTAACGGCAATGCAGCCATCGGTCCAGTCACCGGTTCGACGGTATCGGGGATTATTGGGCTCGCCATGAATGAAGATGTTGTCGCCAGGATCAACGCCCCGATAATCGGCCAGCACCTTGTCGATTTCGTTCGGATACGAGATTCCCAGTGACAGGTGGAAGCTGCTCATGGGGTTCCGCCGGTCGATGATGTAGCTGCCAACAGGTGTCTTTCCGTCGCCCCGCTTGACCTTGTGACCAACCGGATTGGAGCCGAGATTTACCCGGAACCGCTTCATGGCCCGGTCGCCGTTATAGAGCAGCATTGTCCGTTTCGACTTGTGGATTTCGATGTGGGTCACCCTTCCCATCGGTTCTCTTTCCGGCTTCGATGAACAGGATGCGATGGCAAGGCAAGCGGCGACCAGTAGCGCGATGCGGCCACTGCGGACCATGATCGGGCACCAGGAGGTCAGTGTGGTCAGGAACATTCGGACGTACCCGCTTCCCGGGTTGCGCCTTGGGCATTGCGGTGCCTGTTCCTTGCCCTTCTGGATGCCGACTTCAATTGTCCGCAGGCAGCCATGATGTCGGTGCCGCGGGGCGTGCGGACGGGTGAAGCATAACCGGCCTTGAATATGATGTCGGCAAACCGCCTGATCCGGTCGGAATCAGAGCGCTCATAGGGAGCGCCGGTCCATTCATTGAAGGGGATGAGGTTCACCTTGGCCGGAATACCGCGAATCAGGCTGACCAGCCGCCTTGCATCTTCGTCGCTGTCATTGATGTCCTTGAGCATCACGTATTCGAAGGTGATCCGGTCGGAATTCGACAGCCCGGGATATTCACGCAATGACGTCAGCAATGTCTCGATATTCCACTTGCGATTGATCGGAACCAGCATGTTCCGCACCTCGTCGGTAGTTGCGTGGAATGACACAGCCAGCCGGCAGCCAATCTCCAGCCCGGCCCGTTGAATGGCTGGCACCACCCCGGCGGTCGACAGGGTGATCCGCTTCCTCGACAGGCTGATGCCCTCGCCATCCATGGCAATCCGCACTGCATCCCGGACATTGTCGAAATTGTACAGCGGTTCGCCCATCCCCATCAGGACAATGTTCGACAGCAATCGGCGCTCATCCTTCGGGTGGCGTCCCGGTCTTGGCCACTCTCCAAGATCATCGCGGGCGGCCAGTATCTGGCCAACGATTTCCGAAGAATGCAGGTTGCGCACCAGCGCCTGCGTTCCGGTATGGCAGAAGCTGCAGTTCAGGGTGCATCCGACCTGCGATGACACACACAGGGTGCCGCGATCTTCCTCCGGAATGTAGACAGTCTCGACCTCCTGCCCGCCATCCATGCGAAACAGGTATTTTCGGGTGCCGTCGACACTGACCTGACGGCGAACAAGTTCCGGCACACCGATCACGAACGAGTTTGACAGCATGCGGCGGTACTCGCCGGCCAGGTTGGTCATTTCCATGAAATCACGAACACCCTTCTGGTAGACCCACTGCCAGATCTGGGCCACGCGCATCTTGGCCCTCGCTTCCTCGGTGCCGGCGTCAACAAGGGCCGCGTGCAGAGCTTCCCTGGTCAGCCCGACAATATTCGGGCGAGCGCCAGCCTCATCCGGAGATCCGCTTGTGATCGGCAAGACCTGCTGGTTCATCTGGATGTGTCGACTTTCCCCGGAGGTGGGTCACGGCCCGGATAGGGCAGTCTCCGGTCAGGATGAGGGTGCGGAGCAGAGCCCTTCGGCAATTTGCAGCGCCTTGGTGATGCCCAGAAGCGAAAACGTGTCCTTGGTGTCCGTATCCTTGCGCGATGTTGCCGTAAGCACGGCCCGGTTGCCCTTTTTCATCGCGTCAACAATGACGTGGTCATCGCTTGGTGGCCAGGCCCATTCGTCATCATCCTTGGTCTTTCCGATCTGGAGGGTGAAGGACCTCGAATCGACTCGCATGGTTACCGCCGAGCCTGCCTTGAAGGGATACCCGCTCTGATAGGACACCAGGTAATTCGGCTTGGGCTGAGTCGGGTCGATTGTCACCGCAAGCAGGACCGCCCCGCGCTTGACGACGGCTACCTTGCCGTTCTTGGTGTTGACCGATTCCCGTGGCCTGGAAATGACTCCGCATTCCGGTTCACCGGACACCGCCCGGTATACGGTCCAGTCCTGTACTTCCTCGACCCCTTCAATTCCCTCGGCGGCAGCAAACTGCATGCCTGCCATCAGTGCGGTGACCCCCACCAACAGAATTCTCTTCATGCGATACTGTCCTCAACTGGTCAAATTGACCGAATGCTGCCCGTCCGGGAGATTCTGCACCAACAGGGCATGTAATTCAACCGTGCCCCGTCACCGCAATCGGGATTTTGCATTCCACCCCGCGATCAGGAGACAACGGCCCCGGCCGGTCATGCCGGGTGCCAGCCAAACCAACCAGGGCGGCCAGCACCCAATGCCAATCCGGGCCTGAAACTGCGCGGCCAAACATCACCCCCGCCCGCCCGCATGTTGCTATCCCTGCAGTTGCCGCTCTGGGCCGCCATCGCAAGAGTATCGCCGCCCATCAATGTGCAAGACGTGCGCTCAATGGCTCCGCCATCCAGGCAGGCAAGATGGCCCGCGCCGCCGCCAACTCGTTCCGGTTCGCCTGTGACAGACTCGGCAGGACGGCTTCAAGGCCGTCCTCGACCTCCTCGGGGCCGAGAAGGCAAGTCGCGGCAAAGACCTGGATGACTGCGGTCCGGTTTGCCGAGGTGCAGCAGTGCACCCGGACTTGGCGGCATCTCCGGTCGGGCCTCGGCATGTTCGATAATGCGATGGGACAGGCCACGCATGCCGGTATCTCCAGCCCGCTCTGGTAGAATTTTGGCGACCAGACTATCGCCATTCAACGCTGTAGCAGGAAAAATCCGGCATCGTCCACGCGAGCAGGACGGCCAGGAAGGCTGAGATGCGCACTCCTGAAGCCAAGGCATTTCGGCGAAATGCCGAATTTGGCATTGGACTGAGAACCGAATGCACCAGGCCGTCGACCAGGCTGGTCGATCAAGGAACCGCGACGCCGATTTTTCGGAGATGCCCGATCGGGGTCCATGGCATTTCTCATTCGTTACCATCCAACTTCACAACCGGCCCGCCCTCAAGGGAAGGGAATGGCTCAGCAATGGTCCGTTTTCCGGGCGAATGCCTTCTGCATCCAGGCCGGCATGTCGGCAAACCGCAACTTCTCGAACTCCGACGGGTGGAGGGCACCCACGGGAAGATTGCCATTCCTGCTGGCAGCCTGACGGCAACCAACCACTCGGCCCGCGTGCAGGGATTCAGGGCGGCGATTGCCACCAGCCCCGGGCTCGAGATCGTCGTCGAGGAGCCCGATGACGACAATCTGGAGCAGGCGTACAACCTGGCCAGGCGGGTGCTGGCGGAACACCCCGATCTTGCCGGGATATTCGGCGCAACGGCGACCGGCCCGGTTGGGGCGGCCCGGGCTGTCAGCAATGCCGGACGGGCCGGCGAGGTGGTCATCGTCGGCATGGACGATCTGCAGAGACACTTGAATTCATCGAGGACGACGTGACGGCCGGCGCCAAGGCCCGGCGCCAGTGGGAAATCGGCTACTGGACCGTGAAGCATCGGGTGGCAATGTCCAGGAATCTCAGGATCCCGCACGAGCACGCCACCGGATCGCAGATGCTGACACGGGAACAGCCGGCCGACTGGCGGGAAAGCGCGCATGGCCGCCGCCCGGCCCGGGACTTGCAGCCGGGAGCCGGAGATGATGCAGGCACCGCCAAGAGGCGGCCCCGACCCGTGTTCCGCCAATGACAGGGAGAGCGGCATGAAACGACTTGCCGGCAGGACCGCCATCGGCATCCCGTGCGACGTGACCGACAGGCCGGCCGTCGAGGATCTCACCGAGACCGGGTGGGACGACACCATGGCCGTCAGCACCAAGGGTGCCTTCCCGTGCTGCCGGGAGGCGATCATGCGCATGCGCGAGGCAGGAAGGGGCGGCCGGCTCGTCGACATCGCATCGGGCCAGCCGTCCGACGGCATCACCGTCAACGCCATCTGTCCCGGGATCATCCGGACCCGCATGCGGGTCCGGATGATCCCCGTGAAGCGGGCCGGCCAGACCATCAATGTCGATGGCGGCCTCATCATGTCCTGACATGCCGGCGGAGAACCGGATGACCGACATCACCGTCGATGCACCCTCACCGTTCGACCTGGCAGGTCGGGCGGCCCTGGTGACCGGCGCCGTGCAGATGGTCGCGAAGGCGGGAGGGAGTGCGATCGCCATCCATGCCGATGTCACCGACCGGGCACCGCCGGATGCGGCCGTTGCCCGCACCGGGAGCGATCTCGGCCCGCCGGGCATGGCAGGGGATCGATCGTCGACATTGCCTCGATGTCCGGCGTGATCGTCGACCGCGGCCTGATGCAGGTGCACTGCAACGCCTCCGGGGCCGGCGTGATCCGCATGTCGAGATCGATGGCCACGGAACGGGTCGATCGGGGAGTGAGGGAGGGCTCGACCAGCCCCGGCTGCACGGCGATGCCGATGAACGCCCGCCCCGAAATGGTGCACCAGACCGGGAGGCTCGAAGCCCGGACGCCGATGCAGCGCATGGCGGGTGTCGACGAGATGGCCCGGACGGCCATGTTCCCGGCCGGCGATGCCTCGTCATGCTGCACCGGCCACGACCTGCCGGTCGATGGCGGCGGCTGCCGGTGAGGATTCGACGGTGTTGGTGCACAGATCTTGCCCGGTGAAATCACGAGAGCGTCCGGTGACGAGTTCGGGAAGCCACGGGCTGGCGTATCGGGGATTACTGCAAGACACGAATTCCAATGCTGCCGAACGTGATGATGGATCGCCGGTTCATCCCTTTACCGCCCCCGCCGTCAGCCCGCTGACGATCTGTTTCTGGAAAACCATGACCATGAAGAACAGCGGAGCCGTGATCGAGACTGCGACGGCGACGGCGTGGACTTGGTCGGTCGAAGTGGTCTCGCGGTTGAAGAAGCTGGTGATTGCCGGGACCATCGTCTGGTTTTGGGCATCCAGAAGCAGCGAGGTCACCAGGAAGTCATTGTAGCCGACGAGGAAACTGAAGAGCCCGGTGGTAATCACGCCAGGCCACATCACCGGGACGATGACCAACCTGAATGCCTGCAGATATGTGCATCCGTCAACACGCGCTGCCTCGTCGAGATCAGACGGGATCGTGGCAAAGAACGAGCGCAGCATCCAGATCGTGAAGGGCTGGTTGATGGCGACCAGAACGAATATCACCGGCAAGGGCATGCCGTAGAGCGTGGGCGCCGAGGCACCGAACACGGGCCGGAGAATCTCGGCGGAATTCACGAAGACCGGCAGGTATCCCGCAACCAGCACTGAATGCGGAAGCGCGCGGAAGATGAGCGCAGCAATGAGTATCCAGAAAGCAGTCCTGATCCTGCTGCGGGCGAGGCCAAAGCCGGCCAGTGTGCCAAAGGAGAGCGAAATGGCGACGACACCTGTGGTGACAATCATCGAATTGATGAAGTTGCGGTAGAACTCGCCCTGAATCCAGACCGACAGGTAGTGCTCCGGCGTTACGCCTATGATCGACTGGCCGAATGGACCAAGCCATGGATCGATAAGGCCGATGATCCCCGGTATGATCAGCAACGCGACGATCACCGCCAGCACGAGATAGCCGAGAACTGCGATGATCCAGGCCATGAACTGCCCGCTCTGGATGGCAAGCGCCCGGGCCCAGACCGGCACCGAACGCACCGCGATGCGGATGGCCCACCAGGCAGCCACTCCGGTCACGATGACACCGAACGCGGAGACCCCGATGCCGGTCTCGCGGGTGACATCACCGAAGATCACCACGAAGGGGTTCGCCGAGAAGGCGTCGATGGGATCCTTGAGGCTCATCATGGTGATCCAGAAGATCGGGAATGCGGCAATGAGGCACCAGAACCCGAGAAACCCGAAGGCCAGTAGCTTCAGCGACAGCGGGGCGCGGAGCGCGCGGGGTTGGGACATCTCAGTTCCTGGCCCCGTGATAGTCCCGCCAGGTTTGCCGCAACGGGAAGACCAGGATGATGACGATTCCGATTATTGTCAGCATCGAAGAGGCAGAGGCGCGGCTGATCGATCGGTTGCCGGCGTCATCGGGAGTCAGGAAATCGTAGGTGATCCATTGCAGGCTGATCACGTAGCTTTCCGCAGCGAAGCCAACGATTTCCTCAAAGACCCGGTAGCTGTCCATCAGGTGGATGATCGACAGAAACACGATCAGCGGCATGAGGTGAGGCACGACGACATATCGCAGCCGCTGCCAGCGACTCGCCCCGTCGATGATCGCGCTTTCGACGCTGTCCTGGTTCAATGTCTGAAGCCCGGCGTAGAAGACGACGAAGGCAAACGGTGCCACGTGCCAGACCCGGTAGAAAAGCAGCAGAATCTCGATGGTCCAGGCTTGCGCGAACATGGCGATGTCGCGTGCCAGCCACCATTCGAGCAGTGTGGTGAGGATACCGTCACCAATAAAGAGCCATCTGATCGAAAGCGCGCCGATCACCGGCGTGATGATGAACGGCAGCAGGGATACAAAGATCACCTGCCCCTTGATGCGCTCGGTTGCCATGTCGACGGCCAGTGCGATACCGATTCCGGTCAACAGCATGATCGGCAGAGTGATGAAGGTGAAGGTCAGTGTGAATCGCAGCGCCTTCCAGAAGTCGATGGCGAGAAACTCGCGCCACGAGCCCTCTGCCCATGCCGACCGTACCCGGTCGAGTTCCAGAACATTGCGATAGCTTTGCAGACCGACGAATTCGGTCGTGGTGATGACCTTGCCGTCCTCGCCGATAAGGGGCCGGGTTCGCAAGTCGGTCACGCAGATCTGACCCGTGAAGCCCGGCGTGCATGACTCGACTTCGACGGTCTCGACTACCGGGGCAGTAACGTGGAAACTCTGAATGAATACCGACACCAGCGGTGCCGCAATGAAAACCAGCATCATCGCAACTGAGGGGCCGACGAACCATGCGAACGTCCGAGCCTTCATGCGCTTCTCCCTACGCCAAGGGCACCGCAGGGTCTTCCGGCACCCCGGCCAGCAAGTCCACCCCGCAATCGGCTGCAAATCGGATCAGGTCGATCAGTACCCAGTTTTCGGCGAGCCGGTTGTCACGGATCGTGTAAAAGTCCATCACCCGCTTGGTGATCTCCTTGCCGGTCGGTGCAATGCCCCGGAAGGGCAGGCCGGAAAACCGCCCATGGAATTGCCCGGCAAAACCCGCTATCCGCCCCTCGGCTACAAAGGCCTCCTTGGGCCAGGATCCCTTGCGGCCTGGAAATGACCGAACGGATGGGCATTGCGCGTAGTCGTAGAACTCGGTCATGCCGTGGGCTGACCCGATTCCCCACGGGCCGTGCCAGGCCATGTCGTCATGCCAGAATTGTTCGAGCCCCTGGGAGGCCACATCGTCAGCTACGAGGCTGTTGCAACCACTCGTGATCATGTTTTCGACGAGGGTACGGGTGGTGTCGGTCAGGGCATCATCCTGTGGCGTGTGCACCAGGCCGATCTCTGCCGGTGGACCATTAGGAATGTCCGCCTTGCCGGGAAACGCCGGCAACATCTCGATGCCTGCCTGGTGAGCGAGGCCGGGGATGTCGAACAGGCACCGGATTTCGGTGACGCGGTCGCCCGCGAACTTGTAGAACTCGCCGAAGCGAAGCTTGCGCCAGCCCCTTCCCGGCGGGATACCCAGCCAGGGGGCAAGCATCTCGCCCTCGATATTGCCGCTTGCCGCGACCCAGAAATGGTTCCGGTATTCGCCGCCGAAATAGAGATAGGGGCGCTTGATCGCTCCCGGAATCGCCGTCCGGATCGGTGCCAGCACTGCCGCCTCGAATGCGTCGCGTCCGGTCAGATCGCCAATCGGCGCGGGGCCGAAAAAGGCCATCTCGGGATCAAGCAGCCTGTGTTCGGCTGACAGCCGGTTTGCAAGACGCCAGGCGCGCGTTTTGACGGTCCGAAGATCCATTGGTCATCCGGGTGCGAGGAGGTTGCCGATTGACCGGGGCGAGCGCGCCTGCCCGCCCCGCCCTCAGGAAGGAACCGCTAGTCCAGAATGCCGGCTTCCTTCGCCGAGACAATGTAGTCGGCTTCGATGTCCGCCAGCGTGGTGCCCGCGTCCTTGTCACCGTTGAGGTAGGCCGCGATGTTGTTGGCGATCGCCTTTTGCATCAGCCCCATGTGGCTCGATGCCGGATAGGGTCGGGCACCGTTGGCGGCCGTGGCCGCTGCACCGGATGCAACCTCGCCCGCCGTGTAACCGGCGATGATCCAGATCGCGTCGTCGGGATTGGCGTTCGCCATCTCCGTGTCAATTCCTTCCATCGCCACCCGGAATGCGGCCTCGGCAACGTCGTCCGGGATGTTCCGGGCAATCACGATGCCGTCCCACCAAAGCGTGGCTGCGGGGATGCCATCGGCAGTGGGCCGGGGTGCCGAAGCAAATTTGATCTTGCCGGCAACCTTGCTTTCATCAGGGTTGTTCACCGCGCCAGCGCGGCTCGCCCAGAAATTCGCCATAGCGATCTTGCTGTTCTGGAACTGTTGTTGGGTATAGGTGGAATCAGCCACCAGGTACTCGGGGTCCATGTATTCGCTGAGCGATTTCATCATCTCCAGCGCCGCGACGCCTTTTTCGTTGTTGACATTTGGCTGGAAGCCTTCGGCAAAGAATTCGCCATTATATCCGAGATACATGTTGACAAATTCAAGCCAGGTGGTCTTCCAGCTGCCGCCAAGCGGGTAGTCGACCACGCCTGCCGCCTTGATTCTCTCTGCGGCAGCCAAGACGTCCTCGTAGGTCTCGGGCACGGCGATGCCGAGGTCGTCAAGGATATCTTCGCGGTACATCAGGTGCTGGGCATTCACCATCATCGCAATGGCCATGATCTGCCCGTCGACCTCGATTTTTTGCGCATCGGTCAGGTTGCCCCCATACCTGGCCACCAGATCGTCGAGTGGCCGGATCAGCCCGGCATCCAGCAGCGGCACCATCGAGGAGTTGGCCACGCCACCCATCGCATAGAGCGAGGGGTTCGCGGCGAAGCCCGCAGCCTGCTTTTCCTGAAACTCCTGATTGAGTTCGGCGGTGAAATTGCCGCACTCTTCCATCGCCGAAGTCGCCGATTTCCAGGCTTGGAATGCTGCCGCCGAGATGCTGACCGGCGTGGTGTTCTCGAAGCCACAGCCAGCATGAACGCCGGTTCCAAACATGGCCACTGCACCAGCGGCGAGAAGTCTTTTCATGAACATGATTTTCTCCCTGTCATGAGGCGGCTTGCAGAACCGTCCCCATGGGCAATGAGAACTAGGGCCTGTTGACAATCGGGTTGCATTTCAGTCGGTCCGATGCCATTTTCCTCGTAACGCACGCCGGAACGGCGGCACGAGCAGTCGAGGCAGATGACAAATGAATACAGACAGGACGGTGCTCACCGACGCCATGTGGGCGCGGATCGAGCCCATACTGCCCGGCAAGGCGACCGATCCCGGTGTCACCGCGGCAGACAACCGGATGTTTCTCGAGGCGGTGTTGTGGCGGACCCGCACCGGATCGCCCTGGCGCGACCTTCCGGAGCATTTCGGCAAGGAGGCGCATCTTCAAGCGCTTCCGCAGATGGGCCCTTTCAGGAATTTTCGAGACTGTTTTCAACGAGTTGTCCGATGAATTCGACCTCGAGTACATCTTCGTTGATGGCACGATCGTGCAGGCCCACCAGAAGGCGGCAGGTGCAAAAGGGGGACCTCGAAGCAAGGCATCGGACGCTCCCGGGGCGGCCTGACCAGCAAGATCGTGGCGGTGGTGGATGCCCTTGGCTACCTGGTCCGCTTCGTGATCCTTCCCGGACAGGCGCATGATCTGATCGGGGTGCCGGAACTTCTCGAGGACCTCTCATTCGGTGCCCTGATCGGTGACAAGGCATTCGATGCCGGGTGGCTGCTGGCAGAGATCGAGGATCGCGGGGCAGAGGCGGTGATTCCGGCAAGACGGAACCGGACCGAGACCAGGCATCATGACCGGGAGATGTACCGGTGGAGACACCAGATCGAGAATTTCTTCGCAAGAATCAAGGAGTTCCGCGCCATCGCCACCCGCTACGACAAGACCGACAAGAGCTTCGCCGCGGCGATTCATCTCGTCAGTGGCGTGGTTGCGGCAACATGATTGTCAACAGGCCCTAGCCAAGCCCGATCATAAAAGATAATGAAATTGGTGCATGACAGATATCAATGATATTGATATTCGGTTGCTGGATGGCACGGTCCTCCTGGTTTTTCTGGGATTGATGCGGCACAGGAAGGCGACGCTCGTGGCCGAGGAGATGGGCCTGACCCAACCCGCAATCAGCCACGGTCTGAAGCGGCTGCGGATGCTCTATGGCGACCCGCTGTTTCTTCGGAAGGCCCAGGGACTGGAGCCCACGGCACTGGCGCGCAATCTCGAACCGAAGATTCGCCGCGCAGTTCGGACGCTCTCCGAATCCCTCGCCGAGCCCAGCGAGTTTGATCCCTCCAGCAGTGAGATTTCCCTGCGGATCGCCGGATTCGACTATGAACTCGCCACTCTCGTGCCGCGGATGATTGCCTATGCTGCCGGCGTCGGTCCGAAGATCAGCATCAACTCGCTGACACTGTCGAGCGAAGAGGCCCTGAACGCGCTGATCCAGTCGCGGATTGATCTTGCCATCGGGTTTTTCGAGACATTGCCGAGTCGCGACCCTTCGGGGTCGTTCTGCTCCGAGGATCTCTATGTCGAGGAATATGTTGTCACAGGGCGCCGGGATCATCCGTTGTTTCGTCGCGGGGTCGATACGCGAGGCTATGTTGATGCACCGCACCTTCTGGTCACGCCTTCCGGCGTTGTGAAGGGTACTGTCGACTTTGCTCTGGATGCCCGCGGACTCCACCGCAACGTGCACGCCACGGTGCCCCTGTTCTTTCCCGCGCTCTCGGTGCTGGAGCATTCCGACATGATCGCCACCCTGCCGCGCAAGGTTGCCGAAACTCATGCCGGCCGTTTCAACCTGCGTTTCGAACCATTGCCTTTCGACAGTCCATATTTTTCGGTCCGAGCCGTGTGGCATCGCCGGGATGCCGATAGTCGGGTTCACGCGTGGCTGATCGATATGCTCAAGTCAATTCATGGACTCTGAATCCGAAATCCTGCAATCGCTCGACAAGGAGCTGAATCGGCTGGACACATTGCCAAGCGACGCGATCGTGCAGACAATCGAGAAGGAGATGCAGGCATTGATCCCCTTGCATGTTGCGAGGAAATCCACAGCCGGTCGGTACCGGAATTCGCGGCAGATCGTGCTGGTTTCAGGACCTGCTGGTCCGGCCGGGACCGAGGTGATGCGCTTGCATGGCGACCCGGCGCGACCGCGGGGCGGCACTGTCGCATTCGGTTTGACGCCGGAAGGCGCGGTCCGGATGAAACGGCCGGGTTGATGGGGATCTGGATCGACACCGACATGGGCACCGACGATATTCTTGCGTTGCTGATGGTGGCCCGAAGGAGATCGATCGACGGGGTCTCGCTTGTCTTTGGCGTGTCGGTTCTTGACCAGGTTCGACGAAACGCTGCCGGAGCGGTGCAGGCATTCGGGTGGGAGTTTCCGGTATATGCAGGAAGCGACCGGTCGCTGCTCGGCGATATCGAAACGGCAGAAAACGTGCTTGGACCATCCGGGATTCGAAGTCGCGACCGAATTCTTCCGGCAGCCGACGTCTGGATCCCGGACGGGGCGGTTAATGCCATGTCGCACTGGCTTGAATCCCGCAGGGAAGCAGAGCTGCTGGCACTTGGGCCGTTGACGAATCTGGCCGGGCTTGCGGTGGCTCGTCCGGACCTGCTCCCGAATATAGACCGGATTGTCTGGATGGGTGGTGGGCTGACTGGCGGCAACCACACGCCGCATGCAGAATTCAACGCCGCTGTGGATCCGGAGGCATTGCAGATACTGCTTGACCACCGCGCTCCACTGCAGATGATCGATCTTGATGCCTGCCGCCAGGTCGTCATTGACCAGCAAGACATTGACACGATGTCCATTGGCATTGAGCCATCCGAACTCCTGCGGGACCTCTTGGGCGGATACCTGGACACAGCGCTGGTGCGGGGCAGGTCCGCCATGGCGCTTTATGACCCGGTTGCCGCTGCGGCGCTGCTGTGTCCAGATCGGTTTTCCATGGTCACTGCCGACCTGGAAGTGGAGTTGCTTGATGCCGACACCCGGGGTCGGACGGTTGTGACATCATGTCCCGGCGGGCAGGGAAATGTCGAAATTGTCGAATGTCTTGATATTCCCGCAATCCGGAACCTGTTCTTTTCGACGCTCGAGAGCAGAGCATGAGCGACCCCGTTTCATTGAGCGATCGGCAGCTTCGCGACCGGGCCGTTGCCGCGGCCCGCGGGGACGAGCCGTTCGACCTGCTGATTTGCGGAGCCGCCGTTGCCGACCTGGTGCTGGGCGAATTGCGGCCCGCGGATGTCGGAATAACCGGGCCGATGATTTCCTCCGTTCACCCGCCCGGTGAGCTGATGGATACATCCGAAATCCTGGATGGCAGTTCAATGATCCTGGTGCCGGGTTTCATCGACACGCATATGCATATCGAAAGTTCAATGGTTGCACCCTCGATCTACGCGGCTGCCGTGGTGCCGCGGGGAGTGACGACCGTTGTCTGGGATCCACATGAATTCGGCAACGTATCCGGACTTGATGCCATGGAGCATGTGCTCGAGGAGGCCGCCCGCTCCCCGCTGCGCATCCTGGTGCTGGCTCCCTCCTGTGTTCCGTCGGCGCCGGGTTACGAGACGTCGGGTGCCGACTTCACCCCCGATGTCATCGCCGGGTTGCTGCGGCAGCCCGGAATTGCCGGTCTCGCCGAGGTCATGGACATGTCGGGAGTGATACGGCGCGAAAATCGTCTCAGCGGGATCGTGCAGACAGGGCTTGAATCCGGAAAACTCGTTTGTGGCCATGCGCGGGGCCTTTCGGGCCGCCAATTGCAGGCCTACGCGGCTGCCGGCATCGGCTCCGACCACGAATTGACCTCCTCCGCGGATATGCTGGAAAAGCTGCGGGCCGGGCTCACGATCGAATTGCGAGGCTCACATCCCTACCTGCTTCCGGAGATTGCCCAGGCGCTGCAGAACCTGCCTGCCTGCCCACCGACCCTGACCCTCTGCACCGACGACGTGTTCCCGGATGATCTCCTGGATCGCGGCGGGTTGAACGAGGTGCTGCGATTGCTCGTGCTGCATGGGCTGGAGCCGCTTCGTGCCTTGCAGGCGGCAACCCTGAACGCGTCGATTCGGCTGGGTCGCCCCGATCTCGGACTGGTTGCACCCGGCCGAAGGGCCGACCTTGTCCTGCTCCGGGACCTCGAATCGTTCGAGGCGGCCCGGGTTCTGTGCAACGGACAGCCACCCGAATTCGACCGCTCCCCCTGCCGATCATTCGGCGCCACGGCCTGGCCAGGTTCCCCGAGGCCATCCGACTTCGAGATTGCCGCCAGGGGCCCCATTGCCCGTGTCGCCACGATTGACCAGCCCAGGTTTACCAAATTGGGTGAGCGCAGGGTAACGGTCGTCGACGGCCATCTCGCCCCACCCGATGACGTGACACGCATCGCGGTCCTGCATCGAAAACCGAATGCCGGTGGCAGACCGCGCGTCGGGTTCTTGACCGGGTGGGGAAGTTGGAACGGTGCATTCGCCACCACCGTCAGCCATGACAGTCACAATCTGACCGTGTTTGGCAACAATTGTGACGACATGGCACAGGCTGCCAACGCCCTGATTCAGTCCGGGGGAGGCATGGCCGTCGTTCAGGGAGGAAAGACAATAGCAGCACTCCCGCTGCCAGTTGCCGGGCTGGTCTCGGAAGAACCACTCGCCACCGTCGCGGCCGGTTTTCGCGAGGTCCGCGCTGCCATGGATAATGTCGTCGGCTGGGAGCCTCCATATCTTGTCTTCAAGGCCCTGGTCGGCGCGACGCTGGCGTGCAATCCGGGGCCACACCAGACCGATCTGGGAATCGCCGACCCCGCCGCCGCAATGCTGCTTGCCTCGCCATTGCTCGAGGACGGGTTGAGCGAATAATCGCAGGGGCTCCATTGGGAGGGCGTCTTCGGAAATCGGCCAGTGGCACCGGAACAACTTCATTGGCCTCGATTTGGCCGGCAAACAGTTTCTGGCCTGCAGGGGAAGTCGGGGTGTTGTCGTCACCGTCGGGCGGATTTGACCGGATCAAGCTCCCTCGCGAGAAATGGCGCGGTCTGCATCTCCCGGCAATGTAACGTGCCAATTGAAACTCCCTGCGGTTTTCCATTATCTGACGGGGGCTTCAGAAGGAATGGAAAATGGCGTCTCCGAAGACACTGTATGACAAGATATGGGATGCCCATGTCGTGCACGAGGCTGAAGACGGCACCTGCATCATCTATATCGATCGGCACCTGGTTCACGAAGTCACCAGTCCACAGGCATTCGAAGGGTTGCGCCTCGCCGGCCGCAAGCTTCGGGCGCCGGGTCAGACCATCGCGGTTCCGGATCACAATATTCCGACCGATATTGATCGCGAAAGCGGGATCAAGGATGAGCAAAGCCGGATACAGGTGGAGGCGCTTGAGCAGAATGCTGCCGAGTTCGGCATCGAATATTACGGTGTAGACGACATCAGGCAGGGAATTGTCCACATCATCGGGCCTGAACAGGGCTGGACGCAGCCGGGGATGACCATCGTGTGCGGTGACAGCCACACCGCAACCCATGGCGCATTTGGTGCCCTCGCCCATGGAATCGGAACCAGCGAGGTCGAGCACGTCCTTGCCACGCAGACTCTGATCCAGAAGAAGTCCAGGAACATGAAGGTCGAGGTCACCGGGAGCCTGGGTGTCGGCGTGACGGCAAAGGATGTCACGCTGTCGATCATTGGCGTTACCGGCACGGCCGGCGGAAGCGGCCATGTCATCGAGTATTGCGGCCAGGTCATCATGGATCTGTCCATGGAAGGTCGAATGACCGTCTGCAACATGGCCATCGAGGGTGGCGCAAGGGCTGGCCTGATTGCTCCCGACGACAAGACATTCGACTATGTGAAAGGTCGCCCGCAGGCACCGAAAGGCGGGGCATACGAAACGGCACTCAACTACTGGAAGACGCTCAGATCCGATGATGGTGCCCGCTATGACCGCGAGGTCAGCATTGCCGGAGAGGGAATTGCCCCGGTGGTTACCTGGGGGACCAGCCCGGAGGATGTGTTGCCGATCACCGGGGAGGTTCCGCATCCGGATACATTCGATGGCCCGAAGGGTGACGCGGTGCGGCGCAGCCTCGACTATATGGGGCTGGAGCCGGGAACGGCCCTGACCGACATTGCAATCGACACGGTCTTCATCGGCTCCTGCACCAACAGCAGGATCGAGGATTTGCGGGAAGTTGCCAGGGTCATGCGCGGCCGCAAGGTAAGGGACGGGATCCGGGCAATGGTGGTGCCGGGGTCAGGATTGGTGCGGGCCCAGGCAGAAGATGAGGGCATCGCCCGGGAGTTGATGGAGGCCGGCTTCGAATGGCGGCTGGCCGGATGTTCCATGTGCCTGGGCATGAATCCGGACCAGCTGAGTCCCGGTGAACGATGCGCATCCACCTCCAACCGGAATTTCGAAGGTCGCCAGGGGCGGGGCGGAAGAACGCATCTTCTGAGCCCGGGCATGGCAGCAGCGGCAGCGATTACCGGGCGTCTTACCGATGTCCGGCACCTGCTGTAGGAGACAGTCATGGAGAAATTTCAGAATTTTACCGGGATTGCTGCTCCGATGCCGCTGGTGAATGTCGATACCGACATGATCATCCCGAAGCAGTTCCTCAAGACCATCAAGAGGACCGGCCTGGGGGTCAGCCTCTTTCACGAGATGCGCTATGATTCCGACGGCAACGAGAATCCGGATTTCGTGTTGAACCGGAAGGCCTGGCGTGGAGCCGAGATTCTCGTTGCCGGCGACAATTTCGGCTGCGGGTCGTCACGGGAGCATGCGCCTTGGGCGCTGAAGGATTTCGGGATCCGCTGCGTGATCTCGACCAGTTTCGCCGACATCTTCTACAACAATTGCTTCCAGAACGGCATTTTGCCGGTAACGCTTGACAGCGAACAGGTCGAGACCCTGATGCAGCATGCCGGTAGTGGCGAAAATGCGCGCATCAGCGTTGACCTGGTCGAACAGGTGGTCACCGGGCCTGACGGAGAGGAATTTCGCTTCGACATTGATCCGTTCAAGAAGAATTGCCTGCTCGAAGGCCAGGATGACATTGCGCTCACCCTTGAACGGGTTCCCGACATCGAGGATTTCGAGGCCAGGCACCGGCTGGCGATGCCATGGCTGTAGGGGCCGGCCCGGTGAGTTGGCGGTCCGGCCGAACAGGATTTGCAGCCGGTCCCGCGGACAAGCGTGACTGGCCACCTGTCACCACGATCCACGTGACCTCGTGAAGATCATTTGACCTTCCGCCAAGCCTTCAGGGCAGGCCTGGACGCGTCCACATACATCATTCATCGTCACCAATGATCTTCCCGACCACTCTCCGTCGGGCAAGGTCGGCACGACGCTCTCGGGTGGAATCACTGGCGATATACATGGTCAATTGCCAATGGCAGACAGATCGCCCCATGACACTTTCAAATCACGATATGCAAGAAGCTATTGCGGAGACGGTGATGGCAACAGGGCTTGTCGGCCAGCGAATCCGGGCGCTTCGGGAGGAGCGCGGGCTCTCGCAGGAACGCTTGGCGGAAATGTTCGGCCTGAACGACCGGCAGACGGTTTCTGCCATGGAGAACGGGACGAGGAGGATCACCGCCGACGAACCGGTGCTCGCGGTCGAGAAACTCGACATGCTGCTCGAGTATTTCACTGATCCCTTCCTGCTGGCCGGCGAGGGGCGATTTTCGTGGCGCCAGTCCGGCGTCGACATGGAAGAACTTCAGACCTGCGAACGGAGCACCGGTCGCTGGATCGCGGCCTACCGGACGCTGGCGCCCCGCGTGGGGCGTGAATTGCCGTTGATGCGTCGTGCGCTGGGACTGGACTGCCGATCCAGCTTCGAGGAGGCGATGCGTGCCGGAGAGCGGTTTGCGGTCGAGTTCGACATGGGCGAGGTGCCGGCGGCGCGCCTTGGCGATGTCATGGAGTGCAAACTGAACATTCTCGTTCTCATGGTCGAGACTCATCGGGGGATTTCCGGTGCGGCATGCCGGCTTCCGGAGCTTGATGCGGTGCTGATCGCCCGGCACGAAGTGGAAGGGTGCCGCCATCTTGACCTGACGCACGAACTGTTTCATCTCCTGACTTGGGATGCGATGCCGCCGGAACACCGGGAGGAGGCACGGGAGACAGGCGGCAGCCGGGTCGAGCAACTCGCGAACAACTTTGCCGGTGCGCTGCTGATGCCAGCCGATACGCTGACACGGCCCGGTGGCTGGTCGGCGCTCGGGCGGGAGGAATTGATCGTGCGCCTGAATGCGACCGCACGTGAATTGCGGGTGACAGCCTCGGCCCTGAAACGGCGTCTGGTTGCGCTTCGGGCGCTGCCGTTGACGATGGCGCGGGCGGTGCCGGAGGCGGCATTGCGGCACAATGGATGCGATGCTGCCGGGCAAGCGCCACCTGCATTGTTCTCGCAGCCATTCGTGGAGGTGATCGGGCTTGCGATGGAGGCCGGGCTTGTTTCCATGCGCCGCGCCGCCGCATTGCTCGATCTGAATGTCGAGGATCTTCGAGACCTGTTCGCGGCCCACGACGTCGCTCAACCGGCTGAGCTATGAAGTATCACGAGTCACCGCCGCGACACCGTGCTGGTGGATACCAATGCGATTATCGAGGCCCACCGTACCAAATCGTGGCGGGCACTGACGGGCGGTTACGCCGTGGAGAGACCGTGGAAGATTGCATCATGGAGACCCAGACCGGTTTCCGGCGCCGCCGGCCGGAACTCCGGATTGACGAGGCGCCGTAGCGCGAAAGATTGGCAGAGGTGCACGCGGTAGAAGTCCGGGAACGAGCGGCTCTCGCAGTTACCATCGGAGACATGGCACTCGACCGGGGTGAGGCGTCGCCTTGGGAACATGCACTTGGCCGCAACGGTTCATGGATGCCGTGCGGGCCGGACAGGGCGAGTTTGCGCTGCGGGGTGCGGCTCGGATTCCGTGATCGCCTGGTGTCGCTTGAGGGTTTGCTGGTTGCGATCGGCCATCGGCCTCGGACCGCTCTTCGGGCGGCCTGTACGAAGCGGTGGCACGAAGGGACGATTGACGAGATCATATTGACGGACCGGGGCTGAATTCGCGCCGGTGCCGCTCTGGAGACACCGACATGGGAGTCGGGCGGATGCTGTGGCCGTCATGACGGGCGAGAACTTCGGGAACGCCGGATTGAGGCTTCGCATTGATCAGGCGTGAATCAGGAGCCTGTCCCACATTCCCTGCGACCGGCCTCTCCGGCAGGTCGGTTCTGCCGCCGCGCGCTCCACGGAGCGGCTGCCACCATTCGTGACGCCCCGGCCAGCCTTGTCCGGTTACCGGAGACGCACGTTTTCGGGCAGGAAGGTGGCGAGTTCGGGGAACAGGATGAGAATGAACACCATGACCACCATGATGCCGAACATCGGCAGGGCGGTCCTGGCGATATAGCCCATTTCGTGGCCGGTCATGCCCTGCAGGACAAAGAGGTTGAAGCCGATTGGCGGCGTGATCTGGGCCATTTCCACGACCACCACGATGAAGATTCCGAACCAGATGACATCGATTCCGGCCTGGCGAATCATGGTTTCGACGATGGCCATGGTCAGGACAACCGACGAGATTCCGTCCAGGAAACATCCGAGAATGATGTAGAACACCATCAGGGCGATCAGCAATGCGAATGGCGAAAGCCCCAGTTCGTCAATCCATTCCGCCAAGGCGCGGGGCAGGCCGGTAAATCCCATGGAAAGCGACAGCGCTGCAGCACCACCGAGGATCATCGCGATCATGGCCGATGTGCGGGTCGCTCCGAGCAGGCTGTCGATGAAGGTCTTGCGGTTGAGCGAACCCTGGCCGGCAGCCAGCGCGAGCGAGCCCAGCACGCCGAATGCCGCCGCTTCGGTCGCAGTGGCAAATCCGAAATACATCGAGCCGATGACCAGCGCGATCAGCATGAAGACAGGAATGAGAAACCGGGAATTCCTGACCTTTTCGGTGAAGGGTTGTCCCTTGCCGATATCGGGAACCTCGCTGCGCCTGACAAATGACCATGCCGCAACATAGCTCATGAACAGGCCAGCCAGCACCAGCCCGGGCAGAACTCCGGCAATGAAGAGCTTGGTGATCGATTCATTGATCGTCACGCCATAGACGATCAGGGTCAGGGAGGGCGGAATCATCAGGCCGAGTGTCGCCGCGCCTGCCAGGGTTCCGATGATCATGTGCTCCGGATAGTTCCGGCTGCGCAATTCGGGAATTGACATCTTTCCGACGGTGGTCAGGGTCGCCGCCGATGAGCCGGACACGGCGGCAAAGACGGTGCAACCGACGATATTCGTGTGAATCAGCCCGCCGGGCAAGGGCGCCATCCATGGCGCGAGTCCCTTGAACATGTCCTCCGACAATCGGGTCCGGTACAGGATTTCACCCATCCAGATGAACAGCGGCAGTGCAGTCAGCGTCCAACTGCTCGAGGATGACCAGATCGTGGTGATCATGGCGTCGCCCGCCGGCCTGGTGGTGAAAAGCTCCAGGCCGATGAATGCGACACCAAACAGCGCCAGCCCGACCCAGACCCCTGTTCCCAGCAACAGGAACAGCACGAACAGGAAGATCATGACCAGGTGAATATGTTCCATGACAATTCCAGTTCAGTTGTCCTCGATGGACCGGGAGTGGGCCGAATGGGTTCCAAAAAACACGACGCGGATCAGGTTGTCGACGAGCGCAATCGCCAGCACCACCGCCCCCGCCGCCATGGCAAGTTGCGGAATCCAGATCGGCGTAGCGTCAAGACCCTGCGAAATATCGCCGAGCTTGTGCGACCAGTAGACAGACTTTATGGCAAAATATGCCCAGTAGACGGCAAGTGCCGATGCGATGGCGAAACACCAGACCTCTCCCCAACGCCGATAGCTGCCCATGGCACTGAGCAGCACGTTGACCCGAATATGGCTTCCGGAGTTGAGGGCGTAGGCAAAGGCAAAAAATGTCGATGCAGCCATGAAGTATCCGGCATAGTCGGAACTTCCATGTGCCACGGTACCAACCCAGCGGGCGACCATCTGCAGGGTAACAAGGGCCAGAATGACGACAAGGCAACACGCACCGATCACGCCGCAACCAAGATAGAGTCTGTCGAGGACCCGGCGAATCAATCCCTGTTGCATGTCCTCCTCTTTCATGTCTGACCCAACATCCAGGCCCGGCGAGAGTATCGACCGGGCCTGGACACTTGTTCGACCTAATTCATGGCCCGGAAGGAATCTACCACTGTCTGGCCGACATCGCCGGACTTCTCAAGCCATTCATCGGTCATGATGACGCCGAATTCCTGCAACTCGCCCTGCAGAACATCGCCAGCCGGCTGCACGACCATGCCATTCTTGGCCAGTTCGCCGAGAGTGAACTCGGTGTAATGGACGGCACGCCAGGTTCCGGCATACTGCGCCAGTGACGCACAACCATTGACGATGTTCCTGGTTGAATCATCAAGACCGTTCCAGGCATCAAGATTGATGAAGACATAGTTCCGGGGAAGCCAGGCATCAACTTCGTAGAAGTGTGTCAGACTCTCCCAGACCTTGCGGTCATAGCCCGTGGAGCCGGACGAGACCATCGACTCGGCGACACCGGTTGCAAATGCCTGGGAAATCTCGGCAGCTTCGATCTGGATCGGGTCCATTCCGGACAGTTCGGCAAGCCGTGCAGTGGCCGTGTTGTAGGAGCGGAACTTGATCCCTTCCATGTCGGCGACCGAATTGATTTCCTTCTTGAAATACAGCCCCTGCGGTGGCCACGGAACCGAGTAGAGGAGATGCAGGTTTTGCGAGGCAAGCAGGTTTGCCATTTCCGGCCTTGCCGCCTTCCACAGCTTGTCCGCATCCTCGAATGACGTGGCAAGGAACGGAATCGAATCGACACCGAACAACGGATGCTCGTTCTGGTGCGCCGACAGCAACCGCTCGCCGATCAGGGCCTGACCGGTCTGAACCGCTCGCTTGATTTCATTTCCCTTGAACAGTGAGCCACCAGGATGGGTCACGATCTCAAGGTCGCCGCCAGTGGCCATGGTCACGCAGGTGCCGAATTCCGCGCCTGTCGCCGAATGGAAATTGGTTGCTGAATACCCCATGGGCATATCCCATTTTTCGGCAGCACCGGGTCCGGCCATGGTCGCCAGTCCGGCTGCCAGCGCAATGGGAGCAGCGAGTCCGAATTTTGTCATGAATGTTCTCCTCTGTGGAATTCCCGGAATGCCCGGGCCGGCAATATGCCGGACCCTAGTTGAATTGGGGATGCGGAACAACAGATTTCAGTGTCGGCAATTCGACCGACCTCCGGCCTGTTTCAGGCGAACCGTCCCGGGTCATAGGGGGACATATCCAGGCCGGTTTCCGCTCCGGTAACGAGTGATGCAACCAGCCTTCCGGTCTTCGGCCCGGCAGTCAGGCCGATATGATGATGACCGAAGGCAGCAAACACCCGTGTTGTCCGGATCTGGCCGATCAACGGCACGCTGTCGCTCGGTGCCGGGCGATGCCCCGACCATTCCTCGTCGCTCGCCCATGCCAGGCCGGGGAATGTCTCGGCGGCCTGCCGCCTGATCAGCGACAGCGGCGATCTTGATGGTGGCTGGTTCAGCCCGCCGAATTCCAGGACACCGGCACAGCGCAGCCCGGTTGCCATCGGTGTTGCCACGAACTTGCCGGAGGCGACCATGACCGGGCAGGAGGGCATGAAGGAAGGATCGCGTAACTGGATGTGATAGCCGCGCTCGGATTGCAGGGGAATCCTCAGGCCGAGTCGTTGCATGAGACTCCGGGACCAGACTCCGGCAGCGATGACCGCCGATGTGCAGTCGAAGCGGCCGGCGCTGGTTTCAACAGCGCCGATGGTGCCCGATCCGAGATCGAAATCCTGCACGGTTGCGCGGACCACCCTGCCACCAGCTCCCTCCAGTGTCGCGGCAAGATCCTTCACATACTGGCCGGGATTGCTCACGAAGCCATGGTCGTTCATCGACGCCAGGAACCCGATGGAGGAATTGATCTCGGGAAGCATCTCCCTCACCGCAGCTCCCTCGATCTCCTCCGGCTCGAATCCTGCCTGCCGGCGCAGGGACCAACTATACTGATCCTTCTCGAATTCGGCCCGCGAGCGGTATGCAAAGACATAGCTCGACTTTTCGAGCCAGCGTGCGGCAGCCGTGTTTCCGGCAAGATCCAGATGCTGCTGTACCGAATCGGCAACCACTCCGGCGATGCCGCCGGCGATCCTTCGTGTGTCGCGGTCATTGGCATGCATCAGGTATCGAACCAGCCACGGCGCTATCCACGGCAACCGGCGCCAGACCACGAAGAGGGGAAAGTCGGGGTCCAGCAGGTATCCGGGCGCTTTCCCGACCAGGCCCGGAGCGGTGACAGGCGTCACCGAACAGGCGGCCAGCACGCCGGCATTGCCAAAGGAGGTGGAGTCGCCGGGTGCCTCCCGGTCGATCAGGATGACCTTGCAGCCGGCCCGCTGAAGCCACAGCCCGGTTGAGACGCCGACGATTCCGGCGCCAATGACCACGACGGTTTCCGCAGTGCTGCCTGGCATCGCTTCAATGCTTCTCGGGAATCGGCAACCGCATTCAGCCCATCCACTTCCGTACCGGTGCGGCGGCGTCTTCCAGTGGCTGGCACGGGATGTCGACGAGGACCGGTTCGTTGAGTTCCACGGCCCTTGCCAGGGTCTCGCGGAGCTTCGAAGGATCGGACACCCGGAAGGTCTTGTCGATATAGGCTGACGCGGCAGCGGAGTGGTCCGTCCGGTCAAAATCAACGTTGTGATAGCGGGAGGCGAAATCGGTTGCCTGGCTGGCCTTGATCCAGCCGAAGGCCGAGTTGGTCAGCACGATCACGATGATGGGCAGTTGCAGGCGGGCAATCGTCTCGAGTTCGCCGACGGTAAATCCGAAAGACCCATCGCCCATCACCGCCACCGTCCGCGACTCCGGGCGTCCGATGCAGGCGCCCATCGCTGCCCCGAGGGAATAGCCCAGAGCGCCATGTGCCCGGTTGGTGATGAAATATCGTCCCGGTGTTGCCAGCCGGTAATATGCAGACAGGTACGGGCAGGAAGTTCCGGGGTCGGACACGATTGTCGCATTTTCCGGCAGCACCTCCTGGAGGGCATCAATGATCAACTCGGGAATGATTGGTGCATCCCTGTTTCCGTCGACAAGCCCGCGAAACCGGGCAAATTTCCGGGCCCGGCAATCCTCGACCATCTCTGCTCCGCCGAACTGCCTTTCCATATCCGGGGCAGCATCGAGCCAGGAATTCATGGCCGCAAGCGTCAATCCGAGATCGGCGACGATCCCGGTTTCGACCGGGTAGTTTGCGCCGACAACCATCGGGTCGCTGTCGACCTGCACGATCCTGGTGGTCCGGGACGGGGCCTCCCACCGTGCGGTGGTCGTCGAGCCGGCCCGGCAGCCGAGAAACATGATCAGGTCGGCACCCTGCATCAACTCCCATGTCTCGTCGGTGCCGCCGTTGGAGCCGACAACTCCCAAGCAGTTCGGGTGGTCTTCGGAGAGGCATCCCTGGCCGGAGATGGATGTCGCCACGGCGATGTCGAGGCGGGATGCGAGGCGCTCGAGTTCATCCATGGCGTCGGCAATCACCACGCCGCCGCCGCATACGATCAACGGGTGCTCGGATGAGAGAACTGCCTGCAGCGCCTCGCCGACCAGTTCCGGCTCCGGTGCCGCCCGCCAGGCAGGGTAGGTGCGGTGTTTCGGCTCGCTCCAGAGGTCGTCCGGATCAACGCTGTCATATTGTATGTCATAGGGAATCCCGAGATGGGCAGAGCCCGGCGTGCCGGTCGTTGCCGCCCTGAAGGCGGCCCGGACCATTCTCGGAATATGGTCTGCGCGCCTGACCACGGTATTCCACTTTGTCAGCGGACGCATGAGAGCTTCCTGGTCGACCTCGGTCAGCGGATATTTTCCGTATGACGACACCGAAATGTCGGACGTAATGGCGATGATGGCCGACGACGAATTGTTGGCTTCGATCAGGCCGGGAAGGATATAGGTAATGCCACCGCCCGACGGTCCTTCGCATACACCGACCTTGCCGGTCACCCGTGAATACCCGTCGGCCATGTATGCCGCGGTCCGTTCATCCCGCACCAGGACATGGCGGATGTCGTGTTTCAACTGCCGGATCGCGTCGTAGAAGGGTAGCGACGTATCACCACACAGCCCGAACACGAATTCGACCTCGTAGGCATCAAGCATCCTGACGAGTGCCTCGGCACCCGAGACCGTGTTTTTCACCGGAAATCCTTCCTGATATGGCTGAATGGTGGAAGATCGTGACCGGACATGCTGGAATTTTCCGGTATCTGTCGCTAATTCGTGGTTCGGTACCGGGAAATCCGTGATGTTCCGGCTTTCGATTTCAGTAAAGGGAGTTTGAAGCTTGTCAATAGAATATGGCGGAAAGACCGTCTTCGGGGGCAGTATCGGGGTCATGATGCTGGAGACGCGGTTTCCGAGGATCTACGGCGACATTGCCAATGCCAATACCTGGCCGTTCCCGGTGCATTACCGGATCGTGAAGGGGGCATCGCCGCACCGGGTGGTGCGCAAGCGGGCAGAGGGTTTGCTTGACGGGTTCATCGAAGCCGGAAGGGAGCTGGTTGTCCTCGGTGCCGATGTGCTGACCACGAATTGCGGTTTCCTGGCGTTGATCCAGAATGAAGTGCGGGATGCTGTCGGGGTTCCGGTGGCGACATCGTCGCTCATGCAGGTGCCGATGGTCAATGCCATGCTTCCGGAAGGGATGCGGGCCGGCATCATCACCATATCACGCGAACATCTTTCGGAAGACCACCTCAAGGCCGCCGGCGTTCCGCTGGACACGCCGATTGTCGGCACCGAGGGCGGTCGCGAATTTACCAGGAAGATCCTGGACGACCTGCCGGAAATCGATTTTGCGGCATGTCACGAGGATCTGCGGGATGCTGCCGATGAAATGATGCGGGATCACGAACGGATCGGCGCCATTGTGCTCGAATGCACGAACATGGCGCCCTACGCACCGGAAATCCGCAAGGTGACCGGCGTTCCGGTCTTCTCGATCTACACCCATGTCTGCTGGATGCAATCGGCTCTGGTGCCGCGGCATTTCGGTCACCGGCTTGATGATCCGGTGCATCCGCGGCGCTGAACGCCGCCGGCCCGCTTCTTGACCGGGCACCGATTCCGCAATAGGCGATGCCCTCCATTCCTGAAGAAGCTGGAGACACCATGACAGACAACAACGTGCTGGTCCTGGCCGGCGACGGCATCGGCCCCGAGGTCATGTCCGAGGTATTGCGGATCATCGAATGGCTGCAAGACCGGCGAGCCATGAAATTCGATGTCACCGAGGATCTGGTGGGCGGTGCCGCCATAGATGTCCACGGCATCCCGCTTCATGACGACACTCTCGACAAGGCCAGGCAGGCCGATGCGATCCTGTTTGGTGCCGCTGGCGGGCCGCAATACGACAATCTTGATTTCAGCATCAAGCCGGAGCGGGGGTTGCTGAAACTCCGCAAGGAGCTGGATCTCTACGCGAATTTGCGGCCGGCGCTGTGTTTCGATGCCCTGGCTGATTTTTCTTCGCTCAAACGGGAGGTGGTATCCGGGCTCGACATCATGATCGTCAGGGAGTTGACCTCCGGTGTCTATTTCGGCGAGCCGCGGGGAATTACTCCCGACAATGAGGGCGGCCGGGTCGGCGTCAACACCCAGCGCTACACGACCAGCGAGATCAGGCGGGTTGCGAGGACCGCGTTCGAGCTTGCCCGGCGGCGCAACAACCGGGTCTGTTCGATGGAAAAGGCCAATGTGATGGAATCGGGCGTCCTGTGGAGGGAGGAGGTCCAGTGGGTTGGCGACAACGAATATGATGATGTCGAACTCACCCACATGTATGCCGATGCCGGGGCCATGCAACTGGTCCGGTGGCCGAAGCAGTTTGATGTCATCGTGACCGACAATCTGTTTGGCGACATGCTCTCCGATGCGGCGGCCATGCTGACCGGGTCGCTCGGAATGTTGCCCTCGGCCTCACTCGGCGCACCATCCGGTGACGGACGCCCGCAGGCCATGTACGAGCCGGTCCACGGATCGGCTCCGGACATTGCCGGGCAAGGCAAGGCCAATCCCTGCGCGTCGATCCTGTCCTTTGCCATGGCGCTTCGCTACTCCTTCGACAATGGCGAAGAGGCGGACAGGATCGAGCAGGCCGTCGAGAAGACCCTTGCCCGGGGTATCAGGACAGCCGATCTTCAGCAGGTTGAAGGCGCAGCCCCGGCCTCGACCAGGGAGATGTGCGATGCCGTGATCGGCAATCTGGACGCAACCCTGTGATCATCACCGGCTGACGATCCTTCCGGTCGCACCGCCGCCGCCTGCCCATAGGACACGATTGCGACTCGACTCGCCGTGGCGCACCTGCTGCGATGCCGGCATGGCGGGCGAGATCTCGATTCCCCGGGCGCTTTCGTCGGAGGCCGGCTTTTGCAAGCTCACGGCCATTCCGGCGCGCATGAGCGATGACAGCCGTGCCGGGATCGGCCGGCGCGTGCGTGCGGCGTTCGGGTTTCCCGACCACCGGGGCGACCTTCCGGTCGCAAGCCGTCTTGCAGCCCTGCGCCGTCTCGAGCGCTCGGGCCGCATCGCGCTGCCCGTGCCGGGCGGGCGACATCGACGGGCTCGAACTCGTGGTCGTGCGCGAAGGCGCGCTGCGGCTGGTGTCTGGCGAGCTGACGGCTTCGGAGCATCCGCGCGCCGCCCGCCTTCACGTGGGCCGCCAGGTGCGATATCCCGCCGGCTCGTCGCATGGCCGGCTCGGGGGCTTTCCGTTCGCCCCGGCGACGCGGTCGCCGGAGGCGCGGGACGAATGGATCGGCCGGGACGCGGACGCGCGCGAGCGCTGCCCCGGGCGCGTGATCTCGCCGGCCCGGTTCCTGGTCCGTCCTTCGGCTTCGGTGAGGAACTTGGCGTCGAAGCTGCCTGGCATGGCGGCGCGGCGGGTCTGCGGCGACTTCGAGGCGGCGTACGGGGTGAGCCCCGTCCTGATGGAGACCCATGTCGCCCCGGAGCATTCCGGGTCCTGCTTTCGCGCGGCCGGCCGGGGACGGGCTTGACACGGAGAGCCGGGCCGGGAACGGGTCCGGGGCGGCGTCGCCTGGCGATGCGCGGCTGGCGCGCCGGCCGGTGCAGAGCGCGCGGGTCCAGGCGCGGTCGCGGTCGAGGACGTTCTTCGGCGCCGCGGCCGGAGACGAGGCGGCAGTGAAGGGGTATTACAGGATGATCGAGCATCCGGACCACGACGCGGTGTCGGCGACGACGGTCCTTTCCGGGCACCGGGCCCGCAGCGTCCGGCGGATGCAGGCCGGACGGCTTGCCCTGCCGGGCCGGGACGGCACGGACCTGAACTTCGCGACGCATCGCGGCTGCGACGGGCCTGGCAGCATCAGCCGCAACAAGGGCGGATGCGGGACGCGCGGGCTGCACCTGCACTCGACGCTGGCGGTCGGCGCCGACGGCGTGCCGCTCGGCGTGGTCCGCATGGAGGCAGGCGAACCGCCATTCGGGGAGGCGTTGCCGGCGAAGGACGTGGAGGACCGGAAGACCGGCCGCTGGCTGCGCGACAGCGCCGGGATCGCGCGCGAGCCTGACGGGGTGCGGGTGGTGGTGGCGATGGACCGGGAGGCGGACGCCTTCGACGAACACCGGGCGCTCGGCCGGCGCAGCCTCGAGCTGCTGATCCGCGCCCGCCATGACCGCAGCCTCGGCCGCGGCCGCCCGAAGCTGTTCGAGACGATGGCCGCCGCACCGGAGACCGGCCGCTTCACGCTCGAGCTCGAACGGCAGTCGGAGCGCAATTCCACGCGCGGGCAGGCCGCCTTCGACGGGCCCGCGGCCCGCAAGGCCGTCCTCGCCATGCGCACGGTTTCGGTCGACCTGCCGCCGCCGGAGAAGGAGAGGGCGCGCCTCGGTCCCGACCCCATCGCCGTGAACGCGATCCTTGCCGAGGAAGTGGACCTGCCGGCCGGCTGCAAGCCGACATGCTGGCACCTGCTCACCACGCTCGAGGCCGGACGCCCCGAGCAGGCGCGCGAAGTCCTCCGCCTGTACGCGCTGCGCTGGCGCATCGACAACTTCCCATCATTCTACCCCCATGGTGTTTGCAGGCTCGTGTCAGAGGCGGTCTTGAAGTCAGGCACCGGCCTGCCGTCCTTCTCCGGCTTGGGCGTTTCGCGCCATTTGCGGATGGCATCGAACATGCCGCTGTCTGCGTGAATCAGCCACAGCCTTGACTTGCTCCTGCCCTTGCTCTGGCTGGCCGCCTTTCGGGCGCCGATCCTGCCGTCATGGATCCATTTGTACAGCGTCGGCTTGCAGACGCCGGTCCTTTCGGCCATTTCGTCCATGGTCCACTCGTTCGGGCGACGCGCGACAGGCAGGAACCGTCCCCGCTTCCTTGCGCGCCTGCCCACCGCCATCCGATCCACAAGGCCGGTCACCATGCTTGCGTTGAACAGGCTTTTCCTGGGCGGCTGCAAGCCTTCCCCGTTCAGGGTCCCGGCAATGTCGGCGTGGTTGCGGCCCTCATCCTTCAGGGCGCGGACGCGCGCGCAGAGCTCGGCGTAGTAGCTCAGCTGGCTGGCCTCCTGCACCGGACGGCGGATTTCCGCCCGGGTCCGGCTTCCGCCGTGCCAGAGAATCTCGACCGCGACGCGCTCGCTGTCGTCGATGACGGTCGCGCTCACCCGGCTGATCATCAGGCGGAGGAGCTCCGCCTTCTCCGGCGTGTCCAGGCAGCCGCCGTCCCAAAGCCCCGATATCCCCGACGCCGAGACCCGGATCCCGTCCCGCTCTTCCGGCGTGAGCCGTGCAGGGAGCTGGCGGCAATGCCGACTGCAGGATTCGCCCAGCCTGCGCCGCTCGGCAAGGGCCTCCTCCCACTGGTCCTCCAGCGCCTGCGCCACCAGGCGGTTGCCGCAGTCCACCGAACGCCAGGCGCGCTCGCAGGCAGCCACGTCCAGGTCGGCGCGCTCCAGGCGGAGACGCCACCGCTCATGTTCCCCGGCCCGATCTCCTTCGGCGGCATCGATCGCCTTCAGGGAGATGTCGACCGCGGCCGGGGACAGCGCCTCGAGAGCCGCACTGGAGACGAAGCTGTCGACAGGGAGGCCGGGCAGTGACTGGCACCTGTCACCGCCGCGATCCTGCTGGCCGCGGCATTGATACCCCGCCTCCTCGTCGCTGCCGAGGCGGTAATGCACCGTCATGCCCTGGCCACAGCGGCCACAACGCAGCAGGCCGCTCAGCATGCCGCCGCCGAGGCTGCGCACCGGCCACCTGTTATCGGCCGGCTGCCGCTGGTTCGGCTCGAACTCCTCCCGGCTGATGCAGCCGGGATGAGAATCCCCGACGAGATGTCGCCAACGCTCCTCGAGCGGCAGGGTGCTGACCTTGCCCCTGGCGCGACCCCAGGCAAAGGCACCGGCATGGACCGGGCTGGTCGGCATGTCGCAGAGCGAGGCGCTGCCAGGCTCCGGCCATTCCGGCATCCGGCGCCGCGGGCCACGCGCCCGCCGCACCGGAAAGCCCTGCCCGTCGGCCGCCATCATGCGCAGGGCCATGGACAGGCTGCCATGCTGCCTGAACATCGCGAAGATGCCGTCGATCCGGGCCCTGACGCCGGCATCCGGATCCTTCGCCGCGCGACCCTGTTCGTCCTGCACGTAGCCGCGTGACGGCAGCACCGCCAGCTCCCCGCGCGCCGCCCTGGCCTCCCGGCCGGCATGCATGCGATGGTGCAGGGTGTGGAGTTCGGCTTCGCTCACGGTTCCTCTGATGCCAAGCAGGAAACGGTCGTCGGGGCGTTTCAGGCCATGCAATGACCCGGTGTCGGCATCGGCGTATCAGCCCGGCCGCGGAAATCCGGCAGACCTCCCCATTCGGACAGGTTTCGCGCCAGGCGCGACACCTCGCTGACGATGACGATTCCCACCTCGCCGAGAACGATGTCCGCGACCAGGCCGCTGAAGCCGGAACGGGTGCCGGCCTCGCGGGCCGAGCAGCCGGGATCGTTGTCCACGACCCGGATGTTCACGTCCGCCCGGCCCGGACGCCGGGCGCGGTCCGTCAGTCCGTGTTGTATCCTCGTCGACTCGCCGTGGCGCTCAACCTGGCCCGGAGCCGGCTGCCGGACATGAACGACCGCCTTCCGGCGCGCGTGATCCGCGCCCACCCGGCCCCGAAGCCGGCTGGCGCTCTCCTCGAGAGAAGCTGTCACTGTCCTGATCCTGCTGCTGAAGACGGGACAGGATCATCCGCGCCAGTCTCAGTTCCAGCCGCTGGCGATGTTGTTCCGGCAGGTTCTCCGGAATGTCCTGTCCGCTCATCCTGCCCGTGGTGGCTCCACCACCTCCTCAATCCTGCCAGGGATTGAGGAGGTGGTGTAACGGGCTCGATCGCGCCTGTAAAGGCTTTACAGGTATTTTCTCTGCTGCTTCGAGGATTGGCACCGGATCCTGAAGTCGGGCTGCGACGTGGAGACCGCCGCCCACCGGAACAGGGAACGCCTGCAACGCGCGGTGGCCATGAATGCCGTCATTGCCTGGCGGATCGCCGCGCTCACGCAGCTTGCGCGCACCGAACCCGGGCGGCCGCCGGATGGCGCCTTCTCGAAGATCGAGATCGGGTTGCTCCCGGACTTCGCCGCCGCCCGCCGGATGGCGCCGCCGGCCGATCTCGGGACCGCGTTCCGCCTCGTGGCGACCATGGGCGGCTACCTCGGCCGAAGCAATGACGGGCCGCCCGGGGTGGAGATTCCCTGGAACGGCCAGTCCTCGCCGGCCTTCGCCGCATGGATGGTCGGCCACGGCGTCGATGCCGGGGATGACAGCGTCCTGCTGAAGTCGATCGGCTAGCTGTACACACTTTGTGGGTAATGGGTAGGCCACCGCCGGGCGACTCATCCTGGCCCGGATTACCAGGGTGCTGGTGTCTCGAAAGGATTCGGAATAGCAAAGGGATCGTCCGGGTCGTCCTTGTTTTCCGGCGTGGGATCAGGCCCTGACCGGATCAGCTGTGCCGTGTGGCGGGCGAGTTCAGTGAGCCATGCCGGACGGTGGACGTCCGTGAGCGCTCGTCCGAGACAGTTGGCGCGGGAGCCAAGCCCGGCGACCTCGGAAGCAATTTCCTTTCTCTGCACTGCCGTCAGGTAATCGAGCGCTCGGGTCAGCGACCCGGGGTCCTGTTCGGCGGCCGTGCAGATATCGTAGAAATCGCGCGACACGAACTCACCATTGCTGTACATGCGCAGGCGAAGCTTTCGGGTCAGGATCTCCGAAGTCGATTCCATGCGGATGCCCCAGTCCGACTCGCGGGAACCGGCAGGTGCAGGAATCAGGAGTGGCGGGGTTGTTGCGACGCTGAATTCACCCTCGGGAAACGCCCCGGTCAACCAGCCGTGATCGCTGGCAAGATGCTGTGCCGCCGCCTCTTCGAGAGCCGCGTGCAGTCTGTCCTTCGTCCGTGAGAAGAGACCGGCATCAACGGTGATGTCGATGTCGGTGCTCCTCCTGTGCCTCCATCGCGCAGCAAGTGCGGTTCCGCCTCCGATGGTAAAACCGTCGACTCCCCAGAGTTCGATCATTGCCGGAGCAAGACACTGGAGTATGCTGCGCGCAGGCTCCCGGATCCGGTGGCGGGCCATGATCACACGAACATTGAGGGATGCGCGGACGGATCCCAGCCCGCGGGTTTCTCGGCGAACTGGTTGAGCCACCACGAAAGTCGGCCACGGCGAACCTCGCAGTCATGTGCGGCCCGGGCAATGTGCCAGATGCTCAGCGCGTCCTGCCGGCGCAGTTGCGGGTAGAACTCGTGCCGGATGTCGCAGAGCAACTCCCGCGCCATCAGTCGGTCATCGTCGTTTCGGGCTCCCTCGACGAGGATCCGGTACATCTCTGCACCTGTGGGTCGGTCCTGCCATCCGGCGAGATGCTTGCCACAAAGCAAATCGAGCATCCCGTGCTCCGGGTCAGGGTCGCGGAACACCATGTGCCCGTTCGGATTGTCGAACCATGCCAGTGGCATCGGATCGTAGCGGAACCTGTATTCCAGCCGGGGTTCGTCGGCTTTCAGCCGCGGCCGGCCGCGGCCACTGATCATGTAGCTGTTCCGGCCACAGCCGAACCGGGACGGGTCGCTTCCGTCCCTCATGAGTGTCCGTTCAAGCTTCCAGTGCCAGCGGGCGTGAATGTCCTCCCGGACCGGAACGCGGTCAAGATCAATCAACCCGCCGGTTTCCACCAGTCTCCAGTACTCGCGCTCCACCGCTGCGCGATTGAACCCACCCTGTCCCATACGGTTGCTCCTGTTCAAGGTGTCGCGGGAATTATATGGGAATCGTGCCGAACAGTCACCAGTGCAGGCGCCATGGTGCCATGGTTGAGTGGCTTTCACTGAGGGACTCGACTTTGCCAGGAACCGGTTTTCAGATTCCATCACTTTTGCTCTTTGCAGTTCATCCGGTAGTGCCGTTTCGGTTTCCTTGCTGAAAACTCGTTCGATATGGGGCTTCAGTTGGACTTTGCACGATTGCGCCGCATAGCATGGCGTTTCAACTATTCGTTTTCATGATCCGTAGTTGATTTTGATCGCCGCCGCGGCTAGATCAACCATCCATTCGGGATCGGAGTGTAGCTCAGCCTGGTAGAGCACTGTCTTCGGGAGGCAGGGGCCGGAGGTTCAAATCCTCTCACTCCGACCAACGCACCTTCGGTTCTAACTACATGACATAGTGCCTCTTTTTCTTCCTCAACCCGCAGATGCGGCAGGCATTCCAGCCCGGTTCTCCCGCATCTGCAACTGGATGCAGGGAGAATGCGATGACGACAGCACGGCTGACAGATGCACGAATCAAAACCTTCGGGCCGGGCGGCGCGGGACATCCGGGACAGGGATCTGAAAGACTTCGGCGTGCGGGTCATGCCCTCGCGGTCGGCGGCGATACTTCATTCACACCCAGCATGGCCGCGACGCCGCTTCGCATGAACACCGCCAGGCCGTGGCGTGAGCCGCCGGGCGCACCGATACGAAGATCTTCGTACGGTTTCCGGAAGTCCGGATCCGTCATGGCCGCCGCCGGCTGTCTTTTTGGGAGTCCAGGGCACGCTGGACGCTGCGGCGATGAAGTTCCACGCCGAGATTCTCGCGCGCCATTCGAGCGAGATCGTCCATGCCCAGGGACGGATCCCGTGTCGATGCGTCGCTCAGGAAGGCGACAATTCCGGGGGTGAGCTTGTGCGGACCGCGTGGTCCCGGCCGTCCGGGAAGCAGGCCCGGCAGGCCTTCCTCGTCGAACGCCCTGATCGCCTTGTAGCAGGACGGACGCGAGAGCCCGAAGCGGGCCGCGCCATGCGTAACGGGCAGCCGCTCGGCGCGCACGGCGCGCACCATTTCGTATTTGACCTGCAGCATGTCCCGCGGATCGAAGAACTCTTCCTCGACGAAGCGCCGGTCGTGTACACGGCCGGGATTCCGGTTCAGGCATCCATGAAGCCGCAAGGCCCCGGTCTTTTCATCCTCGCTCATGCTGTCGACTCCTTTGTACGTAATGACATATATATCCCATACATGATGTTGTCGAGAAGAAGCCCTGATCGAAGCTATCAACATACGGGAAATAAACTGCAATCTTGGGACCGTATCATGCTTCAGAAGAGCAGCCATGCGCAAAAACATGTTTACATTCATGACAGAATCCCGTTTACACATCCGATGCCCCACCAGCCGCCTCCAGAGCCGACAGCAAATCGGCCGAAGCCAACAGGTCAACCACCCTGAAGGCGCTGCGTCCGTTCGATAGCGTCAGCAATGGGTCCGGCTCCGCAAGATCCGTCCAGCGCGCCGGCATATGACGCAGGTAATCCAGATCGTCGCGGAACATCACCCGCTCGTCGTCCGAGCCTCCAGAGATGACGGTGGTCGCCGTGTACATCCGTCCCTTCAAGGGATGGAACGCATGCGTGACCGCGAACCGCCGCTGTCCAGACCGGCAAGGCGGCGCAGCCTGATCGGTATTCCATCACCCTGGGCCAGCGATCGACGGGGATCTGGCTGGCGATGACGATGGATCTGCGCCCGTAGCGCTGGCGGGCGATCTCCGGCAAATCCCGCCTGCCCTCGGCTGCGAAGCCCGGTTTCAAACGGCAACAAGAGTAAGGCAGTCATGGATGAGTCTGAGCGCTCGGCCTGACCGGGAGTTGCTTCACGCGGTCAAATCTCGCACTCTTGACGTCGATTGCCTTGTCTTGTCAGACCGGATGCCTGCATCGGAAAATTTCCTGTGATTGCATTTTCGGGTTCTGGTATTGGAGCATTCCCTGCCCGAACAGGGCGGGAAGACTTGCGCGATTCTCTTGCCTGGGCTGTTGCCGCCACCAAGCAGCTCTTGGCTTCGCTGCATGTCGGGTTCAGGCAGCAACGGGGAGATCACCGTGAACAATCCGCCCTCCAGGTTGGTCCGGTTGCATGACAGCGATCATGTCGCGGTTGCGCTTGAAACGCTGCAACCGGGTGATGAGCTCGATCAATACGGGATTGCGGCCACGTCAAGGGTCTCGGCCGGTCACAAGGTCGCGCTGATGCCGATCGCGGCCGGAGAGGGTGTCCTGAAATACGGGCAGATCATCGGCTTCGCGAAAACCGGTATCGAGCCTGGAGATCATGTCCATGTGCACAATCTCGACATGGGTGACCACCGCCAGGATTACGCCTTCGGCCTCGATTGCGCACCGTTGCCATCGGTTCCGGGGGCAATGGAATTCATGGGCTATCATCGTTCGTCGGGACGCGTCGGGACCAGGAACTATCTCGGCATTCTGACAACGGTGAATTGTGCCGGGAGCGTGGCGCGGTTCATCGGCGAGGCGGTTGACCGGTCGGGTCTGCTCGACGGTATGGACAACATCGACGGCGTTGTTCCGATCGTCCACGGAACGGGTTGCGGGATGTCGGACCGGAACGAGGGTTACGCGACGCTGTTCAGGACTCTTTCGGGATATGCCCGCAATCCGAATTTCGGCGGGATCCTGCTGGTGGGGCTTGGATGCGAGGTCATGCAGATTGCCGATCTCATGGGCCCGGACCGGCAGTGGGATGATCCCACATTCGGGTTCCTGGGCATCCAGCAAAGCGGAGGAACGCAACGCACGGTCGAGCGGGGTGTCGAAATGCTGGAAGAAATCGCTACCGCCGCCAATCGCATCGAACGAAGGCCGGCCCCCGCGGCTCGCCTGGTGCTGGGCCTGCAATGCGGTGGGTCCGACGGCTATTCCGGGATCACCGCCAATCCGGCACTCGGCGCGGCATCGGACAACCTGGTCCGGCACGGAGGCACGTCGATCCTGTCGGAGACTCCGGAAATCTACGGTGCCGAGCATCTCCTGACCCGCCGGGCGGTCAAAACGGAGGTCGGTGAGAGGCTGGTGGAGAGGATCCGCTGGTGGGAGGACTACACATCGCGGAACGATTGCGAGATGGACAACAACCCCTCGCCCGGCAACAAGCGCGGCGGGCTGACCACCATTCTCGAGAAATCGCTGGGCGCGGTAGCCAAGGCCGGGACGGCCCCGCTATCCGCCGTCTACAAATATGCCGAACCGGTCGAGACACCGGGCCTGGTTTTCATGGACAGCCCCGGCTACGACCCCTGCTCGGTCACCGGCCAGATTGCCTCCGGGGCAAACCTGATTGCATTCACCACCGGCAGAGGTTCGGTGTCCGGCTTCATGCCGGCGCCGTGCATCAAGCTGGCAAGCAATGACGGCCTTTTTGACCGCATGGGCGACGACATGGATGTGAATTGCGGAGATATCGTCACGGAAGGCGCCGATGTCGAGGAAAAGGGAAGGGAAATCTTCGACCTGTTTCTGCGGGTTGCGTCCGGAGAGTTGACCCGGAGCGAAGATCTGGGTTTTGGGGGAGCCGAATTCGTACCGTGGCAAATCGGCGCGGTGATGTGAGAAAGAGGGAGTGAATCCATGCGACTTTCCGGAAAAACGGCCCTGGTGACAGCTGCCGGCGCAGGAATCGGCCGGGCGACAGCCATCGCCTTCGCGCGGGAGGGTGCGCAGGTATTCGCTACCGACATCGATGCCCGGTCTCTCGAGGAGATCGCCGGCATGGATGGCATCGAAACCAGGCTGCTGGACGTGATGTCGGCCGATGCGGTGGCAGAAACCGCGAGAGAGCTGGGCAACGTCGATGTGTTGTTCAACTGTGCCGGTGTCGTGCATCACGGCTCGATCCTCGATTGCCCCGAGGATGAATTCGACTTCTCGGTCGAGCTGAACATCAAGGGGACCTACAGGGTCACCCGGGCTTTCCTTCCGACAATGCTTGCGAGGCAGACCGGCTCCATCATCTCGGTATCGTCGGTCGTTTCGTCATTGATTGCCGCACCGGACCGGTTTGGCTACGGGGCAACGAAGGCGGCGGTGATTGCCATGATGAAATCGGTAGCGGCCGATTTCGTGACCCGCGGGATTCGGGCAAATGCGATTTGTCCGGGAACCGTCGAGACCCCGAGCTGGCATGAGCGTGTCCGTGCTGCCGGGGCCAGGACCGGAGATGTCGATGCAGCGCGACAGGCCTTCATTGACCGGCAACCGATGGGCCGCATCGGGCAACCCGAGGAAGTCGCGGCGCTGGCCGTGTATCTTGCCTCCGATGAAAGCCGGTTTGTCACCGGGCAGGCCATCGGCATCGACGGCGGCTGGTCCAACACATAGCCGGTCGGCTGCCGCGATGGTCACGCCTGGCCCTCCTGTCGTCGGGCACATGGGCGGTCAGCCCGCACGAGCCGACTGGATCAGGAACCAGACAGCAGCGCCTCGATCTCGGAACGCTCGGGCATCGAAGGTGCGGTTCCGGGGCGGGTGACCGAGATGGCGGCGGCGGCGCAGCCGAAACGGACCGCCTCGACCGGGTCTGCGCCAGCTGCCAGCGCCGTTGCAAATCCGCCATTGAAGGCATCACCAGCGCCGGTGGTCTCAACGACCGGTCCGGCATCATGGGCCGGGACATGGGTGGTCCGGTTTCGGTCACGATAGAGCGCACCCTTCTCGCCCAGGGTCACGATCGCCGCCCCGACGCCGCGTGACAGCAATGCCGCCGCCGCCCGTTCGGCGTCTTCGGAAGTGTGGACCGTGATGCCGGTAATTCCTTCGGCTTCCGTCTCGTTCGGCGTCACGAAATCGCAATTGGCAAGAATGTCGGAGGGGATTTCGGCGGCCGGCGCCGGGTTGAGAATTGTCCGTGCGACCCCTTCGCGGGCGATTTCGAGCGCCCGCCTGGCGGCGGGAATTGGCTGTTCGAGCTGGGTTACGAATACGGATGCCGAGGCAATGAGCCCGGAGTGCGACTCGACATCTTCGGCCGATATGTTCCCGGCTGCGCCAGGGGAAATGATGATGGCGTTGTCACCGGAGCTCTCCTCGATGAAGATGTAGGCGGCGCCGGTAAAGCTGTCATGATCGACAATGATTTCCGGCGTGACGCCGGCATTCGCCCAGGCCGCGCGCGCCATCTCGGCAAAGGCATCGTCGCCGAGGCGGCTGATGAAGTGAACCCGGCCGCCAGCCCTGGCAGCGGCAACAGCCTGGTTCGACCCCTTCCCGCCTGGCCCGAGCGCGAAGCTGTTGCCGAGGATCGTTTCGCCCATTCGCGGCTGGCGGTCGGCCCTGTAGGCGGTATCGGCAACAAACACGCCGAGGATGACGATCTTGCCCGGCATCGGTCACGCTCCCCCGTTATCGTCTGGCGGAATGACTCCCTTGCGGAACATGAAGCACCCGTAGAATCGACGCTCGCCGGTCTGGATGACCGCGTAGGATTCGCGGGCATGATCGTAGAATTCGAAGCGTTCGATTCCGACCATGGGCCGTGCCCTGCCTTCGGCGGTGTCAATTGCGCCCTGGACTTCGGCCTGGACCGGCGGAACCAGTTCCGGGTCGTCGACCACCTGCATCCGCATGGCGAAGTCGTCCACGAAATTGTCGAGCGGCAGCACTGACAGCACGGCCTCGGCAGCCTCGGCGGCGGTCAGATTGTCCATGCGAAGCAGCTCGCCCAGAACTGTCGAGCGCGACACCTGGTCCGAGGGAAAATTCGTATCCGCAATGACCAGCACATCGCCGTGACCCATCGCCCTCAGGGCGAACAGGGTTTCGGCATTCAGTCGCGGATCAATACCCTTCAGCATGGCAATCCTCCAATTCCATTGTCCTGTTGTCCTGACTGTTCATCCTGCAGGCTGGTCCCGATCGTGCCTGGCCGGCCACCACGTCAGTCCAGGCGCTTCTTCGTTTCGCGGTCGAATACCAGGATCGCCGCCGGTTCGGCCGAAAGCGTCACCTCTTCGCCCGGTTGCATCGACAGGCGCTCGCGCAGCACCGACACCAGCTCCCTGCCATTGGAGCGGATCGCCACATGGGTCTCCGAGCCGGTTGGCTCGATGACGCTGATCGTGCCGCGCATGCCGTCTTCGGCCGGCACCAGGTTTTCCGGGCGAATGCCGAGAATGACCTCCTGTCCTTCGGCGAGGCCGGTTGTTGCCGGCAGTTTCAGCCGGGCTCCCTCGACATCGGCCTCGAGCCCCGTATCGCCAGAGCGCAGGGTGGCGTCGATCATGTTCATGGCCGGGGAGCCGATGAATTCGGCCACGAAGGTATTGTCCGGTCGGTCATAGACCTCGAGCGGGCTGCCGATCTGCTCGATATGGCCGTTCTGCATGACCACGATCTTGTCGGCCATGGTCATGGCCTCGATCTGGTCATGGGTCACGTAGACCGTTGTCGATCCAAGGCGCTGGTGCAACTCGCGGATCTCGGCTCGCATCTGCACCCGCAGCTTGGCGTCGAGATTGGAGAGCGGTTCGTCAAACAGGAACACCTGCGGATTTCGGACAATGGCCCGGCCCATGGCTACCCGTTGCCGCTGGCCTCCCGACAGCGCCCGTGGATAACGGCCAAGATAGGGTGTCAGCCCCAGAACCTCGGCAGCATGCTCGACCCGGGACCGGATCTCGTCCCTGTTCATCCCGCGCATGCGCAATGAAAACGCCATGTTGGCGGACACGGTCTTGTGCGGATACAGCGCATAGTTCTGGAAGACCATGGCGATGTCCCGTTCGGCCGGCGGCAGACTGTTGACCGCCCGTCCGCCGATCGAGATGGTTCCGGAACCGATCGCCTCGAGACCGGCAATCATTCGCAGCAGTGTGGACTTGCCACAGCCTGACGGCCCGACCAGTACCGCAAACTCGCCATCCTCGATATCCACGCTCATTCCGTGGATGACCTCGACGGCACCATACGACTTTCGAATATCCCTCAGCCTGACTTCCGCCACGATTACCGGATCCCCGTTGCTCCATCCAAATCAAGCATCTTCACGCGCTGCAGTGGTTATTCCCGAACCAGTCTGAAATGAAAACCACGAATCTTGACAGGGCAGGCTTTTGTTGAAAATGTCCCGGCGATTGCGTTTTCCGGGTGCCCGTCTTGCCCGTCTGCGCATTTTGGAGCCGATCAACCGGTCGTGCAATTGGACAGAATTTGCCTTGGAAGGAATTGTCAATGAAAGCTGAACTCTACAATCATGTCGTTCGAAGCCAGATGAACCGGCGTCGAATGCTGCAGGGCGTTGCCGGCCTTGGGGCCGCGACCGCGCTCGGCGGTATTGGCGGGGTGCCGGCGGCCCTGGCGAGTGGCAACGATTTGCGGGCGGAAATCCTGAAGATTCCGGGCGTGGGCATGGGTTCTCCAACCGATGCCGACTGGCAGAAGGTCGGTGAACTGTGTCTCGGCCCGACAAGGGACCGCGTGGCCGAAGGTGAATTCGACGGTGTCGAGCTGACTTTCATGGGGCTGAACAACCAGAATTTGCACAATTTCCTGTTCCGCGGATTCCTGAAATCCTGGGAAGCGTATACGGGTGCAAAGATCAACTGGATCGACCTGGCCCAGGCCGACTACAACCCGCGCCTGCAACAGGCGATCGCCACCGGCACCGTCGATTTCGACATCATCGAAATGGGCGCACCCTTCGAGGGCGACACCGCCGGCAAGGGACTCCTCGACGAGATGCCTTCCTGGGTCGGCGAGCAGATCGAGGCCGATGACCTGGTCGGCTACCTGCAGCCTCCGGTTGGCACCTGGGACGGCAAGACCTATCGCATCACCATCGACGGTGACTGCCATACCTTCGCCTACCGGACCGACTATTTCGGCGATGGCTCGATCACCGGGCGCGCCGAGGCGCCTTCGACCTGGCAGGAAGTCGATGCCGTCACCAAGGAGTTGGTGGGCAAGACCGACCCGCTGACCGGGCTGGCCGCACATGGCTATCTCGACCCGCTGAAGGGATGGGGCGGATTCGGGTTCTATTTCATCGAGAACCGCGCCGCAGCCTATGCGAAGCATCCGGATGATCCGGCATGGCTCTTTGATCCCGACACCATGAAACCGCGGGTCAACAACCCGGGTTGGGTCCAGGCGATCCAGGATGTCATGGATCTGATCAATACGCCGGGTGCATATCCGGCCGACCAGATCAATGCCGATCCGGGCACGACCGCGTTCCAGCAGTTCCTTGCCGGAACCGGCTCGATGCTGATGTGGTGGGGCGATGTCGGTTCGAATGCGAGGACATCCGATACCTCCGTGGTTGGCGATGTCGTCGGCTTCGGCATCAATCCGGGCTCCAACCGGGTGTACAACTCGATGGCCGGCGCATGGGAAGACACCCATAACGAGGCGCCGAACATGGCGTATATCGGCTGGGGCGTCTATGTGACCAAGCGCGTGTCGGGCGATGCCCTCAAGCGCAAGGCTGCCTGGTCGGCTGCCGCCCATCTCGGCGGCAAGGACATCTCGCTCTGGATGTCGGCCTATCCTTCCGGCTTCCAGCCATACCGGAATTCGCATTTTCAGTACGATGAATGGGAAGCGGCCGGATATGACCGTGCATTCGTCGAGGATTATCTCGGGTCGAATGCCGACAGCTACAACCATCCGAACGCGGCGATCGAACCCCGAATTCCGGGGATCTTCCAGTACTACTCGATTGCCGAAGACGAGTTGGCCAAGGGCTTCGCCGGCCAGTACGGGTCGGCCCAGGAAACCGCGGACGCCATCGCCGCTGCCTGGGAGAAGATCACCGACAGCATCGGTCGCGAGAGCCAGATCGCCCTGTACAAGGGTTCTCTCGGTCTCTGAGTTCCGGCAGTGCAATGATTTCGGTCGGCGGGGACAATCATGTCCCCGCCGACCGGTTCCGGAGGCCAGGAGGGAGGGGCCGTAGCCGCGTGAGTGCCGAAGGCAACTACCTGCATGTCGTAACCGCTGAGGACATCTCCAGGAGGAGGCAGCGGGCAGGACGTGTTCTTGTCCGGGGTTCGGCAGGTTTGCTCGGCATGGTGATCCTGGCGCAGATCCTCGATCACAATGAACTGGCCGATCTGGGTTTCGAGAACTGGCGGCCGACCCTCTACGCCTATCTGCTCTGGGCAACCTGCCTGTGTTACAGTCAGGTTCTGCTGCATGGCGAGCGCGGCAAGCGAACGCTGTTCGTCCTGCCCGCGGTTCTGTTCGTGGTGTCGATGGTGGTGTTTCCGCTGATCTTCGCCCTCGGGATCGCATTTTCGAGCTGGAACCTGTCATCTCCCGATGGCCGTCAATTCAACGGTTTGGACAATGTCCGCCAGATGTGGGCAGATTCCTTCTACTGGAATGCCCTTCTCAACATGGTCTGGTACACGCTCGCCATCGCCGTCGAATATGCGATCGCATTTGGCCTGGCGCTGCTCCTGAACGCGCAGGTCCGGGCGCGGAAGCTCTTCCGCATCGCCTTCCTGATGCCATTGATGCTGTCGCCGGTGGCGGTAAGCTGGATGATCGGCAAGTCCATGCTCGAAATCAGGTTCGGACCGGTTGCACGGCTGGCGCGCGAACTTGGCTGGGACACGCCGTCATTCTTCGGCTCGCCCGAGATCGCAAGACTGACCATCATGGTCATGGACGCCTGGACCTTCATTCCATTCATGATGATCATGATCCTCGCCGGGCTCCAGGCCATTCCGAAGGAATTGCACGAGGCGGCCGAGGTCGATGGCGCCCCGGCATGGAAACGATTCTGGGAAGTCACCTTTCCGCTGATGCTGCCGGTGTCGATCACCGCCATCCTGATCCGGATCATCTTCAAGCTGAAACTGGCCGACATCATCATCAATGTGACGGCCGGCGGCCCGGGCGGGGCTACCGACAGCGTGACCAGTTTCATCTTTCGCGAATACCGCGACCGCTCGAATGTCGGATACGGCACCCTGTTGGCGATCTTCTACCTGGTGCTGATCGTCATCGCGCTGACCATCCTGATGAAACTTGCCGACCGCTGGATGAGACCGAGATACTGACATGGCGATCCAGGTTTTCCACGACAGCGAGGCTGACCGGTCATTTCGCCCCGGATGGGCGAGCCGACGGATCGTGATCTACGGCATTCTGATCCTGTGGGCCTTCATCTGCCTGTTTCCGATCTACTGGACCGTCACCACCTCCTTCAAGGCCGCACCGGATGTCATGAAGGGCAACCTGGTGCCATGGGTGGATTTCGTGCCGAAATGGCTGGGGCTGAGGTCGCTGGGCCTGTCTCCGGAAACCATCACCGCCGAAAGCACGGTCCGGGACGAATTCCTGAAGCGGTTCTGGAATTCGGCCATTGTCGCCGTGGGCTCATCAACCATCGCGGTGATCCTCGGCAGCTGTGCGGCCTACGGGTTGAGCCGGTTCAGCTTCCGTTTCGGCTTCATGCGGAACTCCGACATTTCGTTCTTCTTCCTGTCACAGCTGATCCTGCCGCCAGTCGTCCTGGCCCTGCCTTTTCTCGTTCTCTACAAGGAGTTGGCGCTTCTCGACTCCCGGACCGGGCTGATCGCACTCTATGCCCTGACCGTTCTGCCGATCGTGATCTGGATCATGCGCGACCAGTTCGGTTCGATTCCGGTCGAACTCGAGGAAGCTGCGCTGGTTGACGGGCAATCGATCTGGGGCGCGTTCATGACCATCATCCTGCCGATTGCCCTGCCGGGCATGGTGGCAGCCTTCATCATTTCCCTTGTCCTGACCTGGAACGAGTATTTCTTCGCTGCACTTCTCACCTCGTCACATGCCAAGACCCTGCCGGTCATGGTCGCCAGCCAGACCGGATCCCAGGGGATTTCCTGGTGGTCGATGGCGGCGCTGTCACTGGCCGCCATCCTGCCGCTCATCGTCATTGGCGTCATCCTGGAACGTTTCATCATCAAGGGCATGGCCGCTGGCGCAGTCAAGTGAGGCGGTCGCAATGGGGTGTCAGCCAAGGAAATCGGGATGCACCCGGTCGCAATCCCGGCTGCCTTCGATCTGCCGGGCCCGGGAGCCGGACCGGGGCAGCGTTCAGCGATTTTCGTCGAGTGCGGCGGCGATATCCCTTGTCTGTTCATAGAGCTTGCGGAACAGTCCGTACTGCCTTCGATAGACCGGCAGGTCGCGCGGCGTGATCCGGCCGGCTTCCGGATTCCAGGCATCGATATCGCCCGGCTCGACAATCCCGGCCGCACAGGCGGCAAGAAACGCGTTGCCATAGGACGCGCCGATGGTTTTTTCGGCGATGATCTGCGGCACCCGGCCGATATCCGATGTCGCCTGGAGCCACACCTGGTTGCGGACCCCGCCGCCCACCGCGAGGATGCGCTTCGGGGGGTGTCCGGTCTCCCGATAGGTATCGACGACATGCGCGGTGCCGTTGGCAATTCCCTCCAGCAATGCCCGGTAGATGTCGCCGCGGGTGTGGGTCAGGTTCAGTCCGAAAACGCTTCCCTTGGCCATTGGGTCGTGGAGCGGGGTCCTTTCGCCCGAAAAATACGGCAGGATGAGCAGCCCGTTGGCTCCGGGCGGGGATGACGCCGCCTCGTCGGCAAGAGCAGCGAAGGCCTCGTCACGCGTCAGGTCGCGGGCCAACTGGTTCCGGAACCAGTGGGTCAACGTTCCCGATGTCGCCAGGCCGGCCATGGCGGCATGGGTTCCCGGATACAGCCAGGGCGCATGCCAGAGACGGTCATCCCGGAGCTGTTCGGCAGCAATCTGGATGATGAAGATGGTCGAGCCATACATCATCATCATGTCCCCCTCGTGTCGCGTGCCGACGCTCACCGCCTCGGCGGCAGCGTCAATCGTCCCGGTGGTGACCGGGGTGCCGGCGGCCAGGCCGGTCGCCTTCGCCGCCTCTGCCTGGACATGGCCGGCGATGTCGGTTGACCAGGCCAGCTCCGGAAGGCGTTCGGGCGAAATGATGCCTGCGGTCAGTTCCGTGGTCCAGCGCTGGCGGGCAATATCGTAGAGCGGACTGAAATTGGCTGCCGTGTAGTGGTCAATCACGTCATGTCCGGTCAGCCGGGAGACGATGTACGAGGTCGAGGTCAAGACACGTGCTGTCCGCCGGAAGATCTCCTTCTCATGCCGCCGCAGCCAGAGAATCTTCGGTCCAACCGATTGCGAGGTCAGGGCATTGCCGCACAGATCGAGGATGCGGTCTTCCCCGATCTCCCGATTGAGCAGGTCGATCTCGCGGGATGCCCTGGTGTCGACGCCGTAGAGCACCGCATTGGTCAGCGGATGACCATTGCCATCAACCGGCAGCATGCAGGGGCCGATGGCGCTGGTGGCGACGGCGTCAATCTGGCCCGGCCTGATTCCGGTCTGGTCCAGGAGTGCGCGGGTAATGTGGAGGAAATCACCCCACCAGTCTTCTTCCGCCCGGTGTTCTGCCCAGCCGGCACGGGGAACGATCAGCTCATGCGGCCTGGAGGCGCTGCCGATGATCCTGCCCGAATGGCTGACCAGTACCCCCTTGCTCTCGAAGGTTCCGATATCCACTCCGAGGGTGCAACTCATGGGCTGGCCGGCTCCCGACCGAGATCGATATCCGGTCCAATGCGCGCCAGGACCGCCATCAGCAGGAGTTCGAGAGATTCAAGGTCGGCAAGATCGCAGATCTCGAGGCTGGAATGGGAATGACGCATCGGGAAGCCGATATCGATCGAGACCACGCCCTCTCCAAGCAACTGGACATAGGAAAGATCGGTCAACACGCCCGTCTGCGCGCTGCGTTGCAGCGGGATGTTCTCGGCCGCCGCCGCCCTCTCGAACAGCCTCACCGCCGCGGGGTGCGGGATCACCCCGTTCAGCGTGCCTCGACCGTGGAACGAATACAGGCTGATCCCGGGTCCGCCTCCCAGTTTCATCGACCCCCGATCCGCCATGTCCGGAGTGTCGGTTGCCAGCATGAGGTCGATCTGGATGGCGATGTCGGGCAACAGGTTCTGCGCGGCCACGACGGCGCCCCGCAGGTTGAATTCCTCCTGCACCGAAAAGACCAGGTGAACCGTCGGATGCGGGTGGGAATTTGCCAGGGTGCGGGCAATGCCGATCAGCACGGCGCATCCGGCCCGATCATCCACGCTGGTTCCGGCAACCCTGGATCCGGCCAGGTCGATGACCGTCGGCCGGTAGACAACGGGTGTCCCGATGTCGATCCCTGCATCCTCGACCGATTGGCGGGAGTCATGCCCGGTATCGATGCGCAGTTCGAGGGTTGAAACGACCCGCTGACGATCCTCGGGCAGGGTCGCATGGTGGTTCATGTTGCCGATGATGCCCGGCACGTCGCTGCCGTCACCGGCGCATAGCAGCACGGCCTGGGAAGCCAGCGCCCGCTCGGGGATGCCGCCGAGGCGGGTGACCCGCACCGACCCGTCATCCTCGATACGCCTGACCACGAAACCCAGCTGATCCATATGGGCAAAGACCATGACCCTCGGTGCGTCCGGGTCTCCCCTGATCGTCGCCACGAGATTCCCCATCCTGTCGTGGCGGCTGGCAATACCGGCGGCGTCGAGATGGGCGGCGATCGCCCGGCGGACCCGGTCCTCATGTCCGGAAAGCCCGGGAATCAGCATGAGTTCCCCGAGGATATCGCGCAGGTGATTGCCGGTCATGAGCCTCTCCTCGCCGCGTTGACCCGCGCCATGAAGTCGCGCGCCCGTTCCGGATCAATCGCATTCCAGGTGTCGCCATCGATCTTCAGGGCCGAACCGACGATGCACCCGTCGGCGATGCCAAGGACATCGGCGACGGTCTCGTGCCTGACGCCGGTATTGGCCATGACCGGAGTATCGGGCAGCGCGGCCTTGACCGTCTCCAGGGCTTCGAGCGGCGCGGCCTCACCGGTGATCGGTCCCGAGACAAGGATGGCATCGGGAATCGACGAGAACACCGCCGACCGGGCACGATCGGCGAGGGCGCGCCTGTCCAGTGAATGGGCGAATTCGGCCGATACGTTGTTCAGCATCAGGAGATCCTGCCGGCCCAGCCGATCCCGGTAGCGCATGGCCCGGCCGGCATCCGGAACCCAGCTTCCCATGTCGGAGGCGTAGACCCCGGTGAGGATTTCCCGCATGAAGGAAGCGCCGGTTGCCGCGGCAAGGGCGATGCTGGCCATCGGGTCCCAGAGGACATTGACCCCGAACGGAACGGTGATCTCCCGACGAAGGGCCCCGATCACGTAGGCCATGGTTGCCGTCGATGCGGAATCGACCTCCAGCTCGTACGGACGATCGTTTTCGTTTCCGAACATCACGGCATCAAAACCGGCCGAGCACAGGGCCGCCAGATCGGCTCGGGCGGATTCGATCAACCCGTCGACACCCTCCGAGTGGTCGTGTAGCGGTGCCCCCGGCAGTGCGCCGAGATGAACCATGCCGACAACCGGCTTGTCCGTCCGGAACACGTCTTCAAATCGAGTCATTGTACCTCCTCCGGTTGCGGAGCCTCATTCAACGGACAATTGGCGAGCTTGGCAAGGTGACGCCCGCAAACTAACATGTCCGACCACAGGAGAGAACGGCATGGACATGACGACCCGGCATTGGGACCGTCACCGGAATGGCGGCTTGAGCTTTACCGAACTCGGGTTTGGAACCGCCCCGTTCGGCAATCTCTACAAGGCAATAGACGACCGGACCGCCGAGTCGGTGCTCGAATGTGCCTGGGAGGCCGGGGTCCGGTATTTCGATACGGCTCCGCTCTACGGCTACGGCCTGGCGGAGAGACGCCTTGGACGGTTCCTGCGCAACCGGCCGCGTGACAGTTTTGTCCTGTCAACCAAGGTTGGCCGGCTGCTTCGGGCCGCCACCCCCGAGACCCGCGATGGTGTTGGCAAGTGGTTCGATGTGCCCTGCCGGAACGAGGTCTATGACTACAGCCATGACGGTGTCCTCAGATCGGTTGAATTCTCGCTGGAACGCCTCGGGCTGGATCGCATCGACATCCTCCATGCCCATGATCTCGACCTGTTCAATCACGGCAGCCGGCAGCAACTCGACACATACCTGCAACAATTCGTCGACGGCGGATACCGGGCATTGCTGCGCCTGCGTGATGAGGGCGTGATCGGTGCCTTCGGTGCCGGAATCAACGAATGGGAGCCGGCCCAATGGTTGGCCGAACGGTGCGATGTCGACATCTTCCTGCTGGCCGGCCGATACACGCTGCTCGAACAGGAGGCTGGCCGGATTTTCCTGCCGCTGTGCAGGAAAAGGGGAATCGGCCTGATCATCGGTGGTCCCTACAATTCCGGCATTCTTGCCACCGGCCCCCGGCCGGGAGCGTTCTACAATTACGGCCCGGCGCCCCGGGAGTTGCTCGAGCGCGTGGCCCGGATCGAGGCGATCTGCACCGGGCAGGGCGTTCGGATGATCGATGCGGCATTCCGGTTTCCCCTCATGGAGCCAGCGGTGCTGTCGGTCATACCCGGCGGCCAGGGGGTCGGCGAGATGCAGGACAATCTTCGGGCGAGCCGCGCCGACATCCCGGCCGGATTGTGGGAGGACCTGGCGGCTGCGGGATTGCTGGCGGACGACCAGTGAATCCAGGCGGGGTCCCGATGCAGGTGATTGATGCGCATCAGCATTACTGGCAGCCGGCGCGCGGCGATTATGACTGGATGCCGATGGACAATCCGGTGCTCGCAAGGGTCTACGATCCGTCGCACCTGACCCCCATCCTCGGGTCACACGGAATCGACCGGACCGTCCTGGTCCAGGCGGCGGCAACGGTCAACGAGACCGAGTACATGCTGGGGCTGGCCGATGCCACCTCCCATGTTGCCGGCGTTGTCGGCTGGATCGATTTCGAGGATGAATCCGATCGGGAGACTCTCGCCCGGCTGGGCCGGCATCCGAAGATGGTCGGGGTCCGGCCGATGATTCAGGACATTGATGATGTGGACTGGATGCTGCGTCCCGATATCGACTGGGCCTTCCGTGCCGTCATTGCCGAGGGTCTTGCCTTCGACGCTCTCGGCGCCCCTCGTCATCTCGAGAATTTCCTCGTGCTGATGCGGCGGCATCCGGAATTGCGGGTTGTCATCGATCACTGCATGAAACCGCAGATCTCCAGCCATTCTCCGGAATCCTTCGACCACTGGGCAAGGGGAATGAGTTGCCTTGCCAGGGAAACCGGGGCCTTTTGCAAGCTGTCCGGGCTGGTGTCCGAAGCCGATGACAGCTGGACGATCGAAGATCTGCGCCCCTATGTCGATCATGTGCTGGGCGAATTCGGTGCAGGGCGCGTGATGTGGGGCTCGGACTGGCCGGTCTGTCGCCTGCGGGCCGAATACGGGGAGTGGCTGTCCGTGGCCCGCCTGCTGACCGGCGAGCTCGATACGGAGGAAAAATTCCGGGTATTCGGCCGGACCGCGATCGAGTTCTACGGCCTCGCACCGTGACGGCTCACCACCCTGGAGGGAAGGGAGTCACGGAACACCCGAATGCCGCTCCAGGAATTCCAGGACCTGCCCGCGATCCAGGCCCGCCCGGTCGGCATATGGGGTTGCAACGGCCAATGCCGCCGCCGCCCGGGCAAATTCCACCGCCTTCCGCAGATCGCCGCCTGTGACCAGTTCTGCCGCCAGCGCGCCGACAAATGCATCGCCGGCACCATGTGCCGAGACGACTTCGACAGCAAAGCCGGGCAGGTCGAGACATCCATCCGGCGTGCGGACAAACAGGCCCTCGCCGCCTCGGGTAATGATCACGGAAGCGGGCCCTCGCTCCATCAGCCTGCCAGTCGCCAGCTCCAAATCCAACATCGTTTCGTCGAGACCTGCATGTCTTGCCGCCTCGATCCGGTTGACAACCAGGACGTCAACCCGGCCCATCACCTCCCGACCCGCCAACTCCCCGTCCCGATACGGTGCGGCGTTGAAAATCACGCGGCAACCTTCAGGCGCCCGGGCAATGGCGACGTGGTTGACGGCTGGCGGGATTTCGCTCTGAAGAACGAGCCCCCCGAGCGATGATGGCATGACAATCCCGGAGGAATCGATGGTGTTATTGACGCCGGAGATGATCACCGCACCATATTCTCCCGTCGAATCCACGATCGCCACGCTCATTCCGGTTGGTCCGTCGATCTCCGTGACCATCCGGTCATCGATGCCGGACTCCCCGAGCGACCGGCGTATCCTCTCGCCGAACTGGTCAGATCCGAGGCGTCCGGCCATCGAGGTCGGCGCGCCCATCCGTGCCGCCGCTATCGCCTGGTTCATGCCCTTGCCGCCCGGCCGATACGATACGGACCGGCCGATGACGGTTTCGTCGGGTTGCGGAAAATGTGGTGCGTCGACGATGACATCGAGATGCATCGCACCGATGACGAGAATGTCCGGATTCATGCTCAGGCCGCGTACAGCGCCGCCGCAACCAGGCGCTGACTCACGGTCGCATCCTGCCTCGACATGGCATCGGCAAGGTCCTGATCATCGACAAGTTCGCCGGCGATCCGACGAAGCCTGTCGGTCAATTTCACATTTGTTCGGGCTTCCTCCGACGGGTCGAGGCCTGAATGGTCGGGGAATGTATCGAAATAGATGATGCGTCATAACCAAGTCTGGCCAGTTCGACAAACAGTTCCAGGGTCTGGACAGGGTGCACGGTGCCGACCATCAACCCGTCATCCCTGGTGCCGTATGCATCATTGAGATGGACCCCGAGCAGGCGCGAATGCCGACAGATCAGATGCGCCGACTGTGCCGGCATTTCGTTGGCCATAAGTGAATGCGCCATGTCGAGAGTCACGCCGAGATTGGGCCGGCCGGCCTCGCTGATGGCCAGCAATGTCGTTGCCGCATCCGGCAGGAGCGCATGGGCACGCGGCTCTGCCGGCTTGTATTCGATCGCGACGTCAATATCGGGATCATGGTCGGCAATTTCCGCAAGGGCGCCAACGGTGTCGTCCCACATGCGCCGATAACTGCCCTGGAAGGCGTAATCCACGCCATCCTGCCCAAGCCAGATTGTCATCAACCTGCCTCCCATCCCGGACAGGGCATCAATTCCCCTCTTCGTCAGGTCAATTGCCGCTTGCCGGTTCTGCCGGTCGGGATTGGTGAAAGCTCCGATGGCAAATCTCCTGGTGCCGTAATACCGCATGGCCAGCCCGTTGAGGCACAGCCCGTTTTCGGCCAGCAACGAGACCAGCTGTCGCCGGTCATGTTCCTCGACCTGGTCGGGAAAGTTCAGATCTGCCGAGGTGATGCCCTCGATTTGCCCGGCGGCGGCGATGAGGTCGGGAAGGGTGGGGGAGGATGTTCCGGCAATGGCAGGTTTGAAGGCGTTGAGCCGGACTGCATATCCCGGATGTGTGCCTGTTGTCATCGATCGTTCCAGCTCATCTGTCGCCGGCGGTCCCGGACTCATCGGCAGGCGCCTGGCGGGCAAGCCCTGTTCGATGTGATCCGCCATGCAACCTACCGCAGCATCCGGTGCAAGGTCACCTGCAAAATCCGGTGAGGCCGGACCGCCGGCGCAGTTGGCGGAATTACGCATGCACCCGCCGAATTCGGCGCTTGCCTGCAACCATGTGCTGCCGCATTCTTGTCCGGCGCGCAGTCAAGGGGAATCCGTCGTGAAAATCACGTGGTATGGACAGGCCAGCTTCGGCATTGAGAGCGAAGCCGGCATCAGGATCGTCACCGATCCCTACGATCCCGAGAAGGCGGGGTTCAAGCCATTTCCGGACCAGGCGGATATCGTCATCAAGTCAAACAGCAGTGACGATTTTCACGACAATGACCACCTGGTTCCCAAGCGGGCCGGTGCATTGGTCATCGATGCCCTGGACGTTGCCCTGGGCGATGGCGAGATGTCGTCGCATGGCATTCGCTTCGGTGCCATCGAGGCCATGGAGCACCGGCTGCATCCGAGCGGCCATCCCGACCAGAATGCCATGTACCGGTTCGCGGTGGATGGTATCGAGATCGGCCATATGGGCGATATGGGGAATGACTTCTCCGATCAGCAAATCGGGTTCTTCGCCGGCGTGAACGTGCTGCTGAGCCATGCAGGCGGGTTTCCGGTCATCTCGCTGCCCGAACTCAGGAGAATCGTCGACCGGCTGCAGCCCAACCTGGTCATTCCCATGCATTTCAGGACCCTGTGCTTCAAGCCGAGGCAGATGCTGTTCATCAACGAGTTCCTGGACATGTTCGGTGAAGAGGATACCGATTTTGCCTTTTCATGCTCGACAGAACTGCACCGCGACCGGCTTCCCGAACCCGTCCGTCATCTCGTCCTGGATTACCGTTGAGAGCATTCGGGCCCCGCCGGACCTGCCGGCAGGGACGGATGGCCTGATTCCGCTTTCGCATCAAAACGGATTTGGATATCAGGCGCGACCGCACTGAATACGGGAATTCATGCCATGGGCTACCGGGTAGTAGTTGCCGGCGCGACCGGCAATGTTGGACGCGAGATGTTGAATATCCTGGCCGAGCGCCGGTTTCCTGTTGACGAGGTCAAGGCACTGGCATCGAGTCGTTCGCTGGGGCTGGAGGTCGATTTCGGCAGATCCGAGGTTCCCGTCGATGATATCGACGAGTTCGATTTCGAAGGCTGGGACATCGCATTGTTCGCCATCGGCTCGGATGCAACCCGCAAATATGGCCCCATGGCGGCCGAATCCGGCTGCACGGTCATCGATAATTCATCCCTCTACAGGTATGAGCCGGACATCCCGCTGATCGTTCCGGAGGTCAATCCGGAAGCGATCGAGAGCTACCGGGAGCGAAATATCATCGCCAACCCGAACTGTTCGACTGCGCAGATGGTCGTTGTCCTCAACCAGCTGCACCAACGGGCCAGCATCAAGAGGGTGGTCGTGACGACCTTCCAGTCGGTATCCGGCTCCGGCAAGGCGGCCATGGACGAGTTGTGGGAACAGACGCGGGCCATGTACACGCCGGGAGAAGAGGTCAGCCCGTCCGTCTATCCCAGCCGGATCGCGTTCAATGTCATTCCGCAGATTGGCGGGTTTCTCGATGACGGATCAACGCAGGAAGAGTGGAAGATGGTGGTGGAGACCAAGAAAATCATCGATCCGTCAATCGAAGTGAATGCAACCTGCGTCCGGGTCCCGGTATTTGTCGGTCATTCGGAAGCCATGAACATCGAGTTCGAGGAATTCATTGATGAAGCCGAGGCCCGCGAAATCCTGCGGCAGGCGCCTGGTGTCGTGGTCGTGGATGATCGCAAGGATGGCGGGTACACCACGCCGATGGACTGTGTCGGCGAATATGCGACCTTTGTCAGCAGGATCCGTCAGGATGATACCATTGCGAATGGCCTGAACATGTGGTGTGTTTCCGACAATCTCAGGAAGGGAGCCGCACTGAATGCAGTTCAGATCGCGGAACTGTTTGGAAGGCGCATCCTGCAGAAGGGCTGATTCCGGCCCCGTTGCTGTCGCCCGGTGCCATGCGCCCTGAATTTGCCGGCGAGGACGAGCAGCAGCTGCCGCTGACCATTCTGGCCCGGGGCGATCTGGATCGTTGGAAGCAGGGCGCTGGCGACGCCGCCGCCCGCTGGGCGGAGGCAAACGGGTTTGAAGGCCGATCCGGTCAAATGCTGCTGGTTCCGGATGAACAGGGCCGGATACGGGAAGTCCTGGCCGGCGCCGCCCGGGAACAGGGAAGAGATTCCCGGTTCTGGCTGGCATCGATTCTTGAACGGCTTCCGGCCGCCAACTACCGGCTCACCAATGACCTGCCGGCCGACGAACGGGATGAGGCGGCACTGGCTTCCCTGCTGGCGCAATATGTGCCAGCTGGCCAGAACCACCAGGAGGCAACGCTGGCGCGGATGGCCGCCCCGAAGGGAATTGACGGCAACCGGCTCCGGGTGATCGCCGAATCGGAGTTCATGACCAGGGATCTGATCAATGCCCCTGCCTCCGCCCTGACTCCTGACCGGCTGGAGCAGGCGGTCAGGGACCTGGCAGATGAATGTGGTGCCGGGCTCCGGGTGATCAAGGGCTTCGAGCTGGCCCGGACATGCCCCCTGACCCATGCGGTGGGCCGGTCATCGGAGCATTCGCCCCGGATGGCGGAACTGCGCTGGGGCTCGAAGGGACGATCGCTCACGCTGGTCGGCAAGGGAGTCTGTTTCGACACCGGCGGTCTCAATATCAAGCCCGGCAAAGCCATGTTACTGATGAAGAAGGACATGGCCGGTGCCGCCATTGCCATCGGCCTGGGGCGCATGATCACCAGGCTTGACCTGCCGCTCAGGCTGCGAATCCTCCTTCCGATTGCCGAGAATGCCATTTCCGACCGCGCCTTCCGCCCAGGTGATGTCCTCACCTCCAGTTCGGGGGTCAGGGTGGAGATCACCAATACCGATGCTGAAGGCCGGCTGTTGCTTGCCGATGCGCTCGAACTTGCCCGGGAAGATGAGGATGACCTCCTGGTTTCCTTCGCGACATTGACCGGCGCGGCAAGGGTCGCCCTGGGTCCGGAGATTGTTCCGTTCTATACCGCCAATGACCGGCTTGCCGACATGCTGGCCGAGGCGGCAATCCGGGTCAGGGATCCGTTATGGAGGCTGCCGATCTGGAGTCCCTACCAGGAATTGCTGAAATCAACGGTAGCCGATCTGGCCAACAGCTCCGAATCCGGGCATGCCGGATCGATCACTGCGGTGCTGTTTCTGCTCCGGTTCGTGCAATCGCCGGAGCGGTTCCTGCATTTCGACCTCTATGGCTGGCAGAATACGCCGGCACCCGGACGGCCGGTGGGCGGAACGGGGCAGGCTGGCCGGGCACTGCTCGCTACCATCGAGGAGTACCTGTGCTGAGCCCGGATCGCCGGCTGACACCGGCCAATGAACGGGTGGCTGCGGCCGAACTCCGGGGGGTGGTGGAGTCCCGGCAGTACACGGAGGGCCACTGGCAGGCCTGCCGATCTCAGCTGGCGTCCCTTTGTAACTGCCCGGATGGCAGACTGGTCAGCCAATTGCTGTTCGGCGACAGGTTCAGGGTGCTGGAGACCCGGTCAGGCTGGGCTTTTGGCCAGGTGGAGAGAGATGGCTATGTCGGATATGTCCCGGACAAGGTCCTGGGTGAGGACATCCGGCCGACACACCTGGTCCGGTCGCTGTGGACGCATGTCTATCCGAATGCCGACATGAAGTCGAAACCGTTCGCCGAATTGCCCTTCGCGGCCCGGATCGCAGTGGATGACGACATCGCCTGCGAGTCTTTCGAGGCGTTGGGCGGCGGCGGTTTCGTGCCGTCAACCCATATCCAGCCGATCGGTCGACATGCGGCTGACCATGCCGGACAGGCTGCCAGGTTTATTGGTGCCCCCTATCTGTGGGGAGGAAACAGCGTGCTGGGAATCGACTGTTCGGGGCTGGTTCAGGTTGCGCTGATGGCGACCGGCGTCGATTGTCCCCGGGATTCCGACATGCAGGAAGCCAGGCTGGGACGGCAGGTATCCGGGTCGGAGACACTCACCCGCGGGGATTTGGTATTCTGGAAAGGGCATGTCGGCATCATGGAGGACAGCAAATGGCTCATCCACGCCACCGCCCATTCCATGCTGGTGGTCCGGGAAATGCTGGCAGACGTCAGATCCAGGATCGAGGCCCTGGGCAATACGCCCTTCCATGGCGTTCGGCGACTCTGACCCTGACCATGCCTCGCAAGCAGGCGCAGCGTCATGAGGGACACCTTCCTTCACCTCTCCTTCTCCATCCCGAAACGGTGGCTCGCTGCAGCATCTTCCCCGGTCCAGGAAAGATGAGGTGGTCCTGACCGGCCACCGATCTACCGACAGCGTGGAGGTGAGGGCGCTGGATGGACGAGAAGCCGATGCAGGATCTGTTCGTCTCGGCGGTCACGGAAGCGGAAATTCGCACCGGTATCGCCATTCTGCCGGAGGGTGCGCGTCGGGGTCTGGCAGATGCTGCCGAACGAATGCCTGGCAGTCTGTTCGCTGGCCGTGTTCTTCCGTTCGACAGCGCCGCGCGCCTGTGCCGAGATCGTGGCCGCGTGCCGCGCGGCCATCCGTCCATCCGCGCAGGCGGACTGTCGGGTTGCGGCCATCGCCCGCTCGCCGGGCATGACGGTGGCGACGCGCAACCTGCGGGACTTCATGGACACAGGCCTGGTGCCCGCAATTCCGTGCATGGCCGAAAAGGCGCGCGCCTTCGAGCGCTCCACGATCACTTCGCGCCGCAGATGCCTCGGGCCGGCACGGCGCGGAGGTGCAGAACTCTTCAATCCCCCGGGCGGAGCATCCATCCATGCCCGGCATGTGACGGAACCGGCATCCTGTTACCGGCCCCCCGGACAAATCATCACGGATCCGGCAATATCCCTATCGGAACCGCCCGGCCGAGCGGTTACGTTTCGGCTAGCCATCCTCCCCTCCGATTTCGCCCAGGAAGGTCTCAAGATGCTGATCCATCGCCTCCGGTTTGTGCTTCACGGCATTCCACTTGCAGCTGCTCATCACCAGCACCGAGCCCGGTTTGTCTCACCAGTCCCGGATGGCCATGACATCGATATCGGGCATGGATTCCCCAGTTCTGCGGTTGCGCCACACTTGTGGGTCAACCACGGCGATCCGCCCGGTGACAGGAATCGGGAGCACTGGGGCGAGCACATCGACATGGCCGCCGCCGGGAGCGCAACGCCGTGACCCGACGGGCCGATTGGCTTGATGCGCTTGACTGCAATGCAATCGATGCTTAACGTCGTGTCGGGTGCGCGAAAGGAGGATGCCATGGCCAGCATCACCATCAGGAACCTGGACGACGGGGTGAAACGCCGCTTGCGCGTGCGCGCCGCCGAGAACGGCCGCTCGATGGAAGAGGAAGCCCGCGACGTCCTGCGCCGCGCGGTCGGCGAAGCACCGCCGCCGAAGGACCTTGGCCGGGCCATCCATGCCCGCTTCGCAGCGTTGGGCGGCGTCGTTCTAGATCTTCCCGATCGCGGCCCGATGCGCCCCCACCCGAGTTCGGATGAATGGCGGCGATGATCGTCACTGACACCAATGTGGTGTCCGAGATGATGCGCCTCTCGCCCGATCCCGCGGTTATGGCGTGGTTTTCCGGACAGGTCTCGGCCGAACTGTACCTGACCGCCGTGAGCGAGGCGGAACTGCGCGCGGGCGCAGCCATCCTGCCGGCAGGCCGGCGGCGAGACCGTCTCGCGGCCGAGATCGACGCAGTGATTGTCGAGGACTTCGTCGGACGGGTGCTGCCCTTTGACAGCGACGCCGCCAGGGCCTATGCCGCGATCGCCGCATCCCGCCGCTCCCTGGGGCGGCCGATCCTGGAGGCCGACTGCCAGATCGCCGCCATCGCCCGAGCGAGGGACGCGGCGGTTGCGACTCGAAACGCCCGAGACTTCGCAGATTGCGGCATCGTCGTCATCGATCCCTGGATCGCAGGCCCAACCGCGCCCTGAGCATCGTCGCACGCAGCGTGAACATCCGTTACGCATGCAGGCTGCATTATGGTCCAATCAGGAGGACCGGAACATGCTTACAGCCATTCGCGCCCCCACATCGACGAGAAGACCAGGCAAGAGGCCGCCCCTGTGCTCGATGCGATCGGAATCGCCGTGTCCGGTGCCTTCCGTCTGATGATGGCGCGGATCGCGACTGAGAAGCGTTTACCCTTCGAGCCCGTGGCGCCGAACCCTGAGACGATCGCGGCCATGGGGGCCGCAAGGCAGGGCGAGCTGGTCGCGATCGACGGCGTCGACGGCTTGATGGCCGACCTCAATGCAGAGGATTGGCCGGAAATTCACGGTGCACGCAGATGAGCAGCAGGAGTCAAGGCGGTGTTGAGGGTTTTCGTTGAAACTTGCCTTCGCTGGGGGCTGGGCCCGGAGGGTCAGGTGGTCCTGCTCGGATTCCGACCCGGTGACAGTGTTGGCATGCGGGTGCTGGATGGGCGTGACAAGCCGCATTCCCGGATATCAGGGATCGTGTTGCCTGTGTTGTCGTAATCAGCTCCGGGATCGGGATTCTGCATGATGAGAACGTGTCCGCGGAAAACCGGTGGTTGAGGAGGTCCCGGGAAGCCCTCAATGGCAAGTCACCACTTGATTGCATGCTGAGTGGGCGCAGAATTGACCTGATTGCCATCAACCGGATGATCGAGGGCGGAATAGGCCTTTGACCGTTGCCTGGCAGCCAGACAGAATACGGCCGTATTGGACCGGTTCTCATTCTGTTGCCTTGCGAGGACAAAATGAACCTGCAACGCCTCGTATTGACGAAACGCCTGGCTCATTCCTGCATGTAGTCAACGGAAGATTTTGCATGCAATCGTTGGAGAGCCAGACTAGCGTGTGGACTCAATTGATCGCCTTGCCGGAGTTCGCAGCAGGTAGCGTGTCTCGGCAAGCAGCACGGTGGACAGGTAGTTCCCGGCCCGCTTCCCGTACCTCGTTGCCACTCTCCGGAACTCCACCTCCATCAGGCAATCCGATCCAACTCTCCATGGCATGGTTCATACAATTTGGGTACAGACTCTGAGCTCGACTTTGCACATTTTCCCTCACATCCAGGTCAGGAAGATCCCGGTGCCGTCGATCCGGGCCAGGGCCTCGTCAAGCGGCATCACCAGGCCGCCCATATCACCGACATCCTTCCACCTTCCTTGCCAGGACCAGTAGTAGAGACGCATCCGGTCGCCGCAGCCCTTCCGGCTCGAGCCGTGCAATCGGCGCCTGCGTTGCCGTGAAGGTGAGATTGCAGCCTCCCCGGCTCTTGCGAACGCCCGCACCCCCGCCATTCTCCCGGTTGAAGGCCTCGAATCGCCGCAGAACCGGGTCATCATCCTCGGTCATGGCCGGGCAACTCCTCCTGCGGGGGCGCCATTGACGGATATACGCATGCGCCGGCCGCTGCAGCAGGCTGCCGGCAATTGACCCAATGGATACCGGATTCCACGGCCCGGGCTCTCTCGTGAACGGGAGAGACCCCACGGGTTATTCCGGATCGAAGGCGACGCCGGCCCTGTGCCAGGTGCTGATCGCGCTGATGCCGTCGCACGGCGTCCATGTCGAGAGCCGTCCCGGCGGCGGGGCGCTGATGCGGCGCAAGCCGCCGGCCGAGCGCAATATCGGCATCGATCCCGACGAAGTCGCGCCGCCGTATGGTGTTAATCCACCTGCAATATTGACCCACTTCGGGAAGAATCCTCTTCCAAGATCGACCCGCCTTCCCGGAAGCAGATCGTTCATTCCCGCGACCATTTCACGGTCTGCGGGAGAATCAGGGGATGCCGGCAGTGGAGACCATCGCAAGGATCCGAAGGAAACATCCCGGAGAAGGAAAGTCGATCCGCGGGACAGCAAGGGATCTCGGCATTTCCCGGGGCACGGTTCGCAAGGTGGTGCGCGGCGGGAGGGCGGCGCACCATAAGCGTCAACTGGTCTGCATCAACTCCTGATCATGCCATGGTGTCGCATCGTAAGCGATTAAAGCACGGCGTTGGTTCCCGACCTGATCGGTTGTTTTTTCGTTTGACTGCATAGTCGGCCCGTCCTATGGGTTTGCCGTCCGGGCGAATCACATCTGGGGCGGCAATGGCGGCATGGTATGGGTCCAAGGCGACGACGGGGCTTTGCCAGGCGATCATTTCGGCGATGCCCCCGCATGACGTGTACATCGAGCCGTTCCTTGGGGGCGGTGCCGTGATGAAGCGCAAGCCGTCTGCGATCCGCAACATCGGCATCGACCTCAACCGCCGTGCGATCGACGGCTTCGGATGCGACCACCCGGTCGAACTCCACCATGGCTGCGCCCTGAGCTTTCTCGGGAGGTTCCCGTTCCGGGGCCGCGAACTGGTCTACTGCGACCCGCCCTACGTGCAATCGACGCGCCGGTCGCGGCGGCGCTACCGCTTTGACTTCACGGACGGTGACCATGCCCGTCTCCTCGACCTGCTGAAGTCGCTGGATTGCCGGGTGATGATCTCCGGTTATCCGTCCCGGCTCTACGACGCGCACCTTGCCGACTGGCGCTCGCTTGAGCTGCAGGTCAGCAACCAGGCCTGCATCGTCACCGAGAAGCTGTGGTTCAACTTCGCGCCCGACCGGGTGCACTGGGCGTCCCTGGCCGGACGGGACTTCACCCACCGCCAGACCGTGAAGCGGAAGGCGGCGGGCTGGGGCCGCCGCTACCGGGCGATGCCCCGGGCCGAGCGTTTGGCGGTGCTTGCGGCGATCATGGCGGTCGAGGCCGGGGAATGAGTGCGTCGCCCGATGTCGGCGATGTCGAGGCGCTCGGGCGGGAGCTGTCCCGCCTGATCGGGGACGGCGCGCTGCCGCCGGAGGCCGGGGAATCGCTCCGGTCGCTGATCGGGCTGTCCCGGCGGCTGGCATCGGACAGGGCCGAACTGGCGGCGACGGTTGCGGCGCAGGAGGGGCAAATCGCCGAGCTTGTGGCGCAGATCGCCGCGCTCACGGCCCAGATCACCCAATTGCAGCGCGACCTGCACGGATCGCGTTCGGAACGGCGCAGGGACGGATCCGAAGGCGGGAACAGGGCCGACGGCAAGGACCGCCGCCGGGGCGGCAAACCCGGCCGGAGGAAGGATCGCGGCGACGCGGTCAACGGCACCGGGCTGCGCTTCGGCGCGGATGCCCCGGTGATCGACATCACGGTGACGCCGCCCGGGATCGAGGGGCTGGCGGAGGACGACTACGAGGTGATCTCGGAGCGCGTCCACTGCCGGCTGGCCACGCTCGACTGGCGGCACGTGGTCATCCGCTACCGCCACCTCAAGGTGAAGATCCGCGGGACCGGGATCCTCGCGAGCGCACCGGCCCGCGAGGGCGTCTTCAAGAGCAGCTGCGCCGACGTCTCCTTCATCGCCGGGATGCTGCTCGACAAGTTCCTGTGGCACCTGCCGCTGCACCGCCAGCACCGGATGCTGGCCGCCGCGGGCATCACCGTCAACCGGGGCTCGCTCAGCGAGTGGGCCAACCGGGCGATCGCACTCCTGAAGCCGATCCACGACGCGCAGTGGCGTTCGGTGCTGGAGAGCGCCGTCATCCAGATGGACGAGACGCCGATCCGGGCCGGGCGGAACCCGGGCAAGCCCGGAAGCATGAGGAAGGGCTTCTTCTGGCCGGTGCTCGGCGACCGGGGCGAGGTGGTGTTCCCGTTCTCGGATTCCCGGCGGCACGGGAATGTGCCGGACTTCCTCGGCGACTATGCCGGAACCCTGGTGAGCAACGGCTACGGCGCCTACAGGGCCCATGTCGAGGCACGCAAGGGTGCGGTGGCGCACCAGGGCTGCTGGGTGCACGCGCGCCGGAACTTCTGGGAGCGGAAGGACAGCCACCCGGACATGGCCGGGGAGGCGCTGGCGCTGATCGGTGCCATATACGGGATCGAGAGGGAGATCAACGGCCGGTCGCCGACCGTGCGGCTGGCGGCGCGGGGAACCCGGTCGCGTGCGGCGGTGGACGCGTTCTGGGACTGGTGCGAACGGACGCTGAAGGATCCGGTGCTGACGCCGCAGCATCCGATCCGCAGGGCGATCGATTACGCGGTCGGGCGCAGGGCCTCGCTGGAGACGTTCCTGGACGACCCGGACGTGCCCCCGGACACGAACCTGGTCGAGAACAAGCTGCGGCCCGTGAAGCTCGGCCAAAGGAATTGGCTGTTCGCGTGGACGGAGCTGGGAGGTGTCCACACGGGGATCATCAACGGCCTGCTCGCCACCTGCCGGATGCAGGATGTCGATCCCCGCGTCTGGCTGATCGACGTGCTGCTGCGCATCGACACCCACCCGGCCTCCCGGGTCGGCGAACTGACGCCGAGACTGTGGAAAACGCTGTTCGCCGACAGCCCGATGACGTCCGATGTCGCCGCCGCCACGGCCGGGAGGCTTCAGCCCGCCGCCAGGGGGACGGCGTAGCGCTTTCGGCGGCGGCGGACGGTGATGTCGATCCCGTCCAGAAGCGCCGAGAGTTCGGTCCGCGACAGCGACAGCGCCGCCCGTCCCGGAACCGACGGCGACGCAAACAGCCCCTGCTCGAGACGCTTGGCCCAGATGAAGAACCCGCCATGCTCGAAGCCAAGGACCTTGACCATGGTCCGGCGGCGGTTGACGAACACGTACCAACGCCCGTCGGCCGGGTTCTGACCGAGATGGGCGGAGACCAGCGCACACAGCCCGTCGAAGCTGCAGCGCATGTCCGCCGGTTCCGTCGACAGCCAGATGCCGCCCGCCGGCCAGCCGCCCGGCATCAGGACCGCCGCAGGCGGAGCACAACCCCGCCGCCGAGCTCAAGCTCAATGTCCCAGCCCGGTGCCGATGCCCGGGCAATCTCGACAAAGCCGCCGGACCCGGCGGATGCCGGCGGTCGCGTCAGGCCAAGCCGGCGACGCCAGGCCTGGAAGGTCTTCCTCGATATCCCCCTGGCCCGGCAGAAGGTGACCTGCGTGCCGTCCCAGCGCTCATAATCGGCCAACAGGGCACGCCACTCGGCCTCGTCGCGCATCACCGGGACCGGACCGGCATCGGCCGCCGCCAAAGCATCCTTCGTCATGACAGTCCTCCAAATCACTGAAAATCGATCGGAGGAGCCTCTCGCGCGAAGGCGGACCGGATCAAGACAAATGCAAAACGCCGTGCTTTAATCGCTTACGTCGCATCGGCGATTTCCATGGGTGCCAGGGCATGAACGAGGACCGGGAACTGCTTGTGAGGTTCCTTCCGCCGCACCGGGAGGCGCCGGCAGCTGAATCAGGTGCCCTCGAGGGATTGCCGAAGGACAGGTCGCCGGAGATGCTGTTGCGGGTGCTGCCGATGCATCCGGGCCGTGGCCACTCGCTGCGCGAGACCGTCATCCGGGCTTGCCGATCCGTCATCGGTGGCGCTGATGAAGCGCCTGACCAGATCCGGTCCCCGGCTGCTGTCGCCGTGCCGGGCACTGCTTGCCGAGCGCATGCCGGCGGCGGATTGCACATGGGCCGGCCCGGAGATCCGCGCCGTGGATGCAACCACGGTGAAGGAGCCGGGGAAGACCGGCTCGCCGTGGCGCATTCACTACAGCGTGCGCCTTCCCTAGCCGGTCTGCGATCACCTGCCGGTGACGCGGGCCGAGGGCGCCGGCACCGGCGAGTCGTTCCGGCGCTTCCCGGTCACGGCCGGTGATTGCCTGATCGGAGATCGCGGCTGCTCGAAGGCTCCCGGCATCGCCCGCGTGGCGGCATCCGGCGGGAATGTCATGGTCGGGATCGATACCGGCTCTCCTGCCTTCCTGCGGCCGGACGGGCACCGGTTCGACCTGCCGGCGGCAGTCTCCGGCCCGGACCGCCCGGGAGCCGTCCGCTCCCGGGATGTGGCCACGGATGGCGGCGGGGCGGCCGCCTCCACCCCCGGACGTCTCTGCGTGGTCGGGAAATCCGCGGCGGCGATCAGGATCGCGCTGAAGGCGCGGCGCCGCAAGGCCCCGAAGCCGCAATCGCCGGCAGTCGCCGGATACGTGATCGTCTTCACCACCTTCCCGGCAGCGGAGTTCACCCCGGAGGAGGTACTCGGCCGGTACCGGCCCGGATGGCAGGTGGGGCCGGTGTCCAGGCGTTTCAGGTCGGTGGCCGGGCCCGGACATCTGCCGAAGGGCGGCGGCGAGAGCTCGAAAGCCCGGCTCCAAGGCAAGCTGTTCACGGCTCTCCCGGCCGAAAGACCGATCGCGCATGCCGGCGCCGTTTCCCCCTGGGGGGCACGACGTCATCGCACATCAGGGTCACCCCCGGCAGGTGGCGTGAATTCGGCTTCCTGCCGAACCGGGTCCGGCGAACCATCGAACCGGAGATTCCCCTGCAGGACGTCCTGACCGAATGGTCGGAGACATCCCGGGAACTCCCGGAGCCGATGCGAAAGCGTCGTCTGCAGACGGAGCGACATCATCAGAAGCCGGGACCTCTGTGAGGACAATACAACAAGTTAACGCTTAAGGGGCGGCGCATCATCATGACCGGTCGGACAGGCAGCCCCGGCCGAAGCCGGACGGCTACACGCATGCCCTCGAGGCCGAACCGGAGGCGGGCGGGAAGCGGACGAGACGCGACAGGCTGACGCTCACGGCGATCTGGCGCAAGCTCTGCAATGAGGGTTGCGAGGCCGGCTGCGAGGCGGTGCGCCGCCATGCCCGCAGGTGGGCAGCGCAGCAGGGTGGCGGGATTGCGGGTGCGCATGTGCCGCCGGAGTTCGATCCCGGCGAGCCTGCCGGTTCGACCGGAGCCACGAGGCGGTGCTGCCGGACGGCCGGCCGGTGACGGCCTGCCCCGCGCAGTTCACCCTGTGCCAGAGCCGCATGCCGTTCATCCGCTGCCATCCCCGGGAGACCCGGGAGATGGTGGCGGGTGCCCGTGACCGGGCCCTTGCATCATCTGGCGGCCAGTGCGTGCGGGGAATCCACGACAACATGCGGGCGGCGGTGGTACGGGTCCTTCCGGGCCGGGAGGGCAGGATCAACCCCCGTTTCGGGAGGATGTGCTCGCACCATCTGGTCGAGCCGACCTTCTGCAACCTCGGGGCGGCAGGCGGGAAAGGCCGGGTGGAGAAGCAGATCCGGACCATGCGCGGATTGCCGTTCAAGCCGCGCCTCGAGGCCGAGACCATGGACGAACGGGGTGCCGTGCCGGCCGAGCGGTGCCGCAGGCATGTCCTGCGTCACCGGCATCCGGACTTCCCCGAGCAGCAGGTCCACGAGGTGTCTGCCGGCGAGGAGCAACGCTGCCTGGTGCCGGGGACGGAGCCGGCCCATAGCCATGCATCACGCCAGGCCACGGCCTCCAGGACCTGCCTGGTCCGTTTCGCGGGCAACAGCTACTCGGTGGAGGCGCGAGCGGCTGGCAGGCCGGTGGAGCTGCGTGCCATGGCCGATCGCGCCTGCCTCCGTCCCGGCGGCGAGACCGCCTTCGGCCATGCCCGCGGGTTCGGGCGGGGCCAGGCGGTCCAGAGTCACCCACACCATCCCCATACCGGCGCGCAAGCCCGGGGCGATCCGCGGGTGGCGCGCCGTTCCGGGCCAGGCATCTGCCGGCCCCGCCGGCGGCGGTGCGGGAGCGCCTGGAGACAGGCAGGGATGGCGGCGAGCAGATGGTGTGCATTCTCCCCGGTGCACGGGATCACGGTCTCGAGGCGATCTCCGCCGCCTGTGCCGAGGCGCTGGCGGCCGGCATCCGCAATGCCGACCTCATCCTCGACATCGCCGCCCGGCGCTGCCGGCCCGGACCGGTGCCGCAGGTTCCGATACCGGCGGGGCCGGAGCCCGGCGATCCGCCGACCGCCGATCCCGCACGCCATGACCGGCTGCTTGCCGGGAGGCAGGACCGATGAGGCGAAGTGAGCTGATGGTGCCGACGGGCGAGCCGGGCCTCATCGGCATGAAGGCGGCCCGGGACGAGACCCTCGCTGCCGAGAACAGGCGCAAGGGCGGCCCGGGCCGGCCGACAGGACGGCAGGATCGATCAAATACCGGATGACGATCGCCAGGCTGCCCCATGCCGGGGAGGCAGGCGAGTTCGACTTCCCGGCCGGCCCGGTGGCCGGGGAGATGGTGCGCCGCATGGCCGGCGGGTCCTTCACCCGGGCCGGGTGCAATCTCGTATTCGCGGGTGGAGACGGCACCGGCAAGACGCATCTCGCCGTGGCCATTGCCCGCTCCTGCATCCGGGGCGGCGCCCGCACCCGCGTCTTCGACATCATCGAGCCGGCGGGCCTCTCGAGCGGGAGTTCCGGGACGGATGAGGGGCGCCTCGCCGATGCCATGCGACGGCGCGACGTCGCCGTCCAGGCGGGCCCGGCTGTCTGCCGGTCTCCCGGTGTGGCGGCAATCTCCTCTTTCACCTCCTCTCGAGCCTCCATGAATGGACGCCGGTGATGGACGCCACCAACCTGCAGTTCGGCGAATGGGCCGGCGTCGGGGTGATGCCAGGATGACCACCGCCCTCGCAGGCCGGCTGACCCGTCATCGCGACATCCTCGAGACCGGAGGTGGCAGCCACCGCCCCGGGAGCCGCGACCGGGCAGCGCATTCCGGTCCTCGGCCCCGGACGGACGGGTGCGGCCTACCCGTCTGTCGGATGTGATCAGCGCCCCGGCGGCGGCATCGCCGGGCCCGCCCTCCTCGAAGCCGCAGATGACGAATGCCGGGCCGGCATCGCCAAGCCGGCCCGGAAGACGGCGGCAGGTGCCGGCATCGGGCGCGTGGATCATCACCGCCGCCCCGCCGGCACCGAGAGCACATGCCGAGAGGGCATCGATGGCGCTCTCGGCAAGAAACGCACCGGCAGGTGCCTTCGCATCCCCGTCGGCGAACCGGAAGCCGCCGGCGGCCTTGCGCGAGCCCGGTGCCATGCCCCGGAAGCGCCGGCCATCGGCAAACCGGCGGATGCCGACCAGCTCGGCACCGGTGATCCGGCCCCGGGCATCCCGGCAGGCAAGAACCGCGCCCACACGCGCATCGGCCCACAAGAGCCCGGCCGATTTGAGCTCGCCTGCCCGGGCCGCATCGAGACCGCGCTCGCCGGCCGGACATGCCCGGACCCCGTCCCGGCTGCCCTCGCAGGGCGGCGGCAGCACCAGTGCCCGCGCCCGCACCGGCGCTGCCGGCCTGGCGGTCTCCGGAACCGATGGCCGTCCGGCCAGCCGGTTGATCGCCTGCATCGGGGTGCAGCCGCGGCCATGGATGACCGGGCCTGCTGCCCCGCCACCGCCGCACCCGGCGATGTGGTCGTGGTATTCGGGCCCGCCCGGGCCGAGCACCGGACCGTCCCGCCGCCAGCGGCAGCGGTCGGTCCTGTCCCGTGCATGGCCCGGCAGCGGCGCCACCTCGGTCAGCGGCCTGGACCTCACCCCGCCGGCCAGCCGCCGAAATCCGTGATCCGGCTTCCTTTCCATCTTTCCTTCTCCCGAAAACGCCGCCCGCCGGGCGGGCTGTCGGGAAAAGGCTGTCGGGAAGGAAAGACGGAATAAGACGGGTCAGTTCTGGAGGAGGAAGGTGGGTCAGTTCTCGGCCAGTATTGACAGTTCGGCGTCGACGGCGCCGGGGTCGACCTGCCGCGTCCGCTCGCGGATGCCGGATACGGGATGCCGGGCGAGCATGCACACTACCCGCAGGGCCTGGTCGGCTGCCTCTGCGAGCCGGAGCCGCGGCTGCCGACCGACTTCGGCCTGCACGCCGACACCAGCGAGCGCCGCGCCGCCGTCGGGCACCTCGGGACCCTGTCCGCCGGGGACGTGGTCGTCCACGACCGGGGCTGCTTCTCCTGCGGGATGCTTCTCGCCCATGTCGTCCGGGGTCGGGACGCCGTGTTCCGGCTCGAGCGGGACGCGAACGCGGAGACCGTCGCCTTCCTCGCCGGCCCGCCGGAAGAGAGGCTGGTCGGGATCCGCCCCGACGACAGGGCGCCGGCCCGGCTGAAGGCCCGCCACCCCGGCGCGGCGTTCGGGCCGCTGAAGCTCGGGCTGGTCCGCTACGCCGCAGGCTTCACCGTCGAGGACCCGGCAGGCATCTGCAGGGCGCGCCGGCGCATCGAGGAGATGTTCAGGACCGCCAGGTGGTTCCTGGCCGTCGAGTCCTTCCGCTCCGAAAGCGGACGCGGCGTCCTCCGGGAACCGTACGCCAGCTTCGTCATGGTCACCGCTACCCGGCTGATGACCAACGCGCTCGACGAGGAGATCAGCGACCCGCGGGACGGCAGGCCGCCGAAAAGGGTGAACTTCGGGCATGCCGTCGCCGCCGTCCTCCGCAACTTCGAGGCCCTCGCGCTCGTCCGGGCCGAGGCCGTCGCCGAAACGGTCGCGCGGATCGTCGACGACGTCGCCGCCCTCCGGCAGCGGGAGAGGCCGGGACGAAGCCATCCGGGAGTGTCGCGCAAGCCGAAAGGCAAATGGTCACGAAAAGGGAAGGTCGCCGCAGCAGGCCGAACCTGCCGCCCAGGGCACGAGACCGGACTTCCGGTGCAGGACCTGCCACGTCCCGTCAAGTCAACAGCGCCGATTCCTCAAGTCAGTGCCATTGTCCGGGACCCGGGAGCCGAGGCCCGTGTGTTCCGGCCCCACATGGCTGCAGGCCGCCTCCGGGCGGACACCGCGAGCGAGGCAAGCCCGCGGACGCGGACGCCCGGAAGCGGAAGGAACCTGTCATTGTCGATCACGCGCCCGATATCCGCGTCCGGCGCCGCCTGCGACCAGCCGATATGGAGGCCGCGCCCCTTGTGGTGCCGGGAGGCGGCGCCGACGGTGAAGCCGCCGGGGATGCCGCGCCCGGACGACCGGATCCGGTAGCGGATGCGCCCGCCGGGACAGGCGGCGTCGCCCTCGGGATGGTGCGTGGCCATCATCGAGCGCGCATGACGGATGCACGTTCGGACAGTCGGCGGACGGGACCGGCGACTCGGCGCCGGCGGCTCCCATCGGCCGGGCCTCCGGCAGAGGCAGGCCGAGGGCCGGGGAAAGCTTCGGCAGAACGGCCCGGGCAGAGGCAAGGCACGGCCCGCCTTTCGCGTTCCGCCAGTCCTCGCGCTCGCACGGCTCGCGCGCCAGAAAGGTCCGGGTGCAGTCCCCGGAACCGAGCGTCGCCTTCAGCCGGAGGGCCGTCCCGGAGGCGTGGTGCCGGAGGCCGATTCCCGTGCAACCGGGCATGCGCCGCCGGAGGCGTCGAGCCGACCGTGTCCGGTTGAAAGGGCAGGAGCGGTTGGACAGATCGGTTCAGGGGCAATAATTGCGCATCGCAGCATCATAAGCTTTGAGGCCGGCTTTCACGTCCGCCTGCCACTCGATTGCAACGGAGGGTGCGCTAATTTGCCGCGTGACACCCTTAGTATAGGTATGGGCAAGAGAGTCCCTGATGGTTTTCAACGAACTGAGCGCACTCACAAATTTATCGTTTACCGCAGGATCGATACTTTTGTTGATCTTCTCGAAACCCCATATACCAACCAAGTTGATCATCATGGGTTTGAAATGGCGATTATATTCAAATCCATACGTCCGATCGACCCTATCTTCAATAAACCTACGGTTACGCTCTTGCCTTAATACCCTGACACTTGCCCTAAGAATACAGTCGTCCATCGCCTCCTCAATCCAGCCGCACAATTCCAGCATTGCAAGCTTTGAAGCAAAGTCCGCATCCTTGTTGCCGCGGCTATTACGATAACGCGTATCAAGCGCTCTCAGGTTTTTCTCGATGTAAGAATAGGATATCATGGAGAAAAGATAGTCAGCGCTTCATTCAGCCGTGCAAAGACTTTTTCTTTCTTCGATAACCCCTCTGCTAGACCTTCCTCTCGAAACGGCTGTGCATTCTTAAGTTCATTAAAACATGCCCGCAGGTCTTTGTCAGGTAAATCTTCTACTGCATCAATGTTCTTCATTATACCAACAAAAAGCGCTTCGACAATTGCCGTTGGGAACCGCTCTCCCGGACCTTCGGGGAAAATTCGCTCTACAACGTCAACTGTGCGTTCAAATGACCTGTGTTTCTGGTCAATTTCGCTGGCGGTCATATTACGCCGAGGGTGCATATAGTCATTGAGAAACTTACCGACCTGTCCAGTGTAACTGTTCATTTCTTCAGCGAAGGCAAAGATGCGGAGTATAACTTCTTGCTTGACGAGACGGTAGTCATTCCCATCTGCCATTCGGTTGAACTTCCGCCAATTTGGAAGCATGTCCAATTCTCGAAGAAGGAGATTAAATGGGCCGCTGAAAATACAGTTGCGAATTTCTTGGTTGTTGAGCTTTGATCCGCCAGTATTGAGACGGTGGAATACGGTGAACAGATACTCCATGTGGTTTCGTTTATTGAGCTCGCATCTCAGTACAGTAATCGGCAGAGTCTTGTTCTGAACCCGATCAAAGATCTTCTTGGTGTCACCCTTTCCGGTCTTGAAAAATGCGGCCACCTTGCCGGACAGTCGTTCGTCAATGTCGTCAAGTCGCGACAATTGCCATTCGCCTCCCCGCAAGAATTTGACGATTGAGGTCATACGTTGCAGCCCGTCGATCACAATCCATCTGTCCGTGGTATGGTCGAGAGCAAAGCACATGCTGGGGATTGGAAGCTGCTTGACAAGCGAGTCGACGAAGCGCGTCTGATCAGCAGTCTTCCAGACTACACCTCTTTGAAAGTCTGGTTGTAGGTTGATTACGCCATCCTCCGTCATGCGTGCTAGATCGGCGCAAGACCTTAATTCGTTATAGGCTACAATATCACTTGGAGGCGTTTCTGAGGTGTCGTCCTCGTTGAACTCGGGGTCCTTGTATTCTTCCAATTCTTCGGACATCTGCCTCTTCCTCTGGCAAGCAGCTCGGCTCATCTGGTCGTCGGCTAATTTCCGCCAAACTACCTTTGCTGTATCGGAAGGTCTACGCGGATTTTGTATCCCTCCTGCAGACAATGCCTTGAACATGTTTTTGCGACACAATCTTGTGATCTTGTCTTCCGGGCTGATTCGTGCCGATTGGCCTTACACCGGCTACTCTATGCCAAGATTTGTGATAGCGGCGGTCAACTTGCAGATAACGCTTGTTCCTGCCAAAATGACATAGGGGATAGACAGGCGATGATCAGGGAATCCATCAATTCACTGGAGATTTGTGCCGGCGGCGGCGGTCAGGCGCTCGGGCTGGAGCAGGCTGGATTCGAACATGCTGGGCTGGTGGAGATCGATCATCATTGCTGTAACACCCTGCGCTTCAACCGCCCCGACTGGTGTGTCTTCGAAGACGACCTGTGCAGGTTTGCTGAACGGGACGCAGACGCCTTCAGGGGAATCGATTTGCTGGCCGGAGGTCTCCCCTGTCCTCCTTTCTCGATTGCCGGGAAGCAACTTGGAGACCGGGATGAACGCAACCTGTTCCCTGTTGCTCTCGACCTGATCTCCACCACGCGCCCGCGCGCGGTGATGCTTGAAAACGTCCGGGGCATACTAGGAGCAGTATTCGAAGACTTCCGCCGTACGCTCAAGACCCAACTGGGCAAGCTGGGCTACCATGCAGAATGGCAACTTTTGAACGCATCCGACTTCGGTGTTTCCCAATTGCGCCCGCGCGTGGTGATCATTGCATTGCGCAAGGACATTGCCGAGCATTTTTCTTGGCCTGCTAGCACAGGCCGCAAACCGCAAACCGTTGGCGAAACACTCTACGACCTTATTTCTGAACGCGGTTGGAAGGGTGCCCGCGTATGGAAAGACCGCGCCGATGATATTGCTCCTACGATTGTCGGCGGCTCGCTGAAGCACGGAGGACCGGACCTGGGGCCAACGCGCGCTAGGAAGGCATGGGCCACGCTGGGGGTCGATGGGCTTGGTATTGCCGACGCCGCGCCCGGACTTGAGTTTGTTGGCATGCCCCGCCTGACCGTTCGCATGGTTGCACGTCTTCAGGGCTTTCCGGACGAATGGGAGTTCTCGGGCCGCAAGACCCCCGCATACCGTCAGGTCGGCAATGCTTTTCCTTCTCCGGTTGCCCGGGCCGTTGCCCAAAGGATCAGATACTGCCTGTCAGCTCGCAGTTCCGTGCAAGTTGCGAAAATATCTAGATGAACGGAGCTTTCCTTTCCAACGCTCGCCGCAGTTTTCATGCGGCGCTGATGGGCTCCGTTCTACGTCACGACATGAAGGGTATTCCAAGCAACGCGGATAGACACAGCAGGTCGAGCGTCAGTATTGCTAATGGCATCTTGGACCGTCTTGGCGCAACGGTCATCGAAGAACGTCTCGCCGGTCAGATGGCCGGACACAGGTTTGAAGAAATCTGCGAGGACTACCTTGGACATACATTCCCTTCCCTCAAACATCTCCGGCCCGGCCAGTGGGAAGTCAGCAAGGCAATCGGACCGCGCGCTGCCATCGCTCAGTACGACCAGTATCAGCACTTAGATGCCCTGGATGCCGCTTCGAGGGCCAACCCGGAACTTGCCGCCGCACTGGGAAGTGACTACCTAATCAAGCCCGATGTAGTCATCATCCGTTGGCCCGAGGACGATGAAATCATCAACACCTGCGGCATGATTGTGGATGAGCAACAGGCGCTCCACACGCCACTCAGGCACAGAAACAACACAAACCCCATCCTCCATGCTAGCGTGTCATGCAAGTGGACCATACGCAGCGACCGCGCCCAGAATGCCCGGTCCGAAGCATTGAATCTAGTTCGAAACCGAAAGGGTCGCCTTCCCCACATCGCAGTCGTGACCGGGGAACCGATGCCCAACCGCATTGCCTCCATTGCGCTTGGAACCGGTGACATTGACTGCGTGTATCACTTCGCACTGCCAGAATTGGTGGACACTGTCCATAATCTCGATTTCAATGATGCCGAGGATTTGCTTGACACCATGATCACTGGAAAGCGGCTCCGGGACATCGCTGACCTTCCTCTTGACCTTGTAATCTAGGAAGCGTTCGTCCCATGTATGTCACCGGAGGAACAGCCGTGTCGTCTTGAGGGAAACGCATGCCTGATACTGTTACCCCCGAACGCCGCAGCGAAATCATGTCCAACATCCGGTCCAGCGGCATGAAGCCGGAGATGACCGTGCGCCGGATTGTTCATGGCATGGGATACCGCTACCGGCTTCATCTCAAGGAACTTCCCGGTAAACCCGACTTGGTGTTCCTCCGCCGCCGGAAGGTGATATTCGTCCATGGCTGTTTTTGGCACCAGCACGGTGACCCCGCCTGCAATATCGTCCGGAGACCCCGGTCCAACCGGGATTACTGGCTCCCGAAATTGGAGCGCAACGCCGCCCGCGATTCGGAGCACCTGACCAGTCTTAGGGAACTGGGCTGGGACGCGCTGGTGCTTTGGGAATGTGAAGTCAAGGCAAGCAATTCGATTGCCGAGCGGGTCCGGAAATTTCTGGAATACTGATTGAGTTTAGCAACTACAGGCTGGCATATATTTGGCCGAGCAAGAGTGAATCCCATTGCAACAGTCGGACGGAAACGCAGGAATGGAAAGACCGATATAACGAGGACACTGGCTGGTTGGAAGCTGCCGCCTGCAAGCGGGTGCACGCCAAATTCCTGGATCACGCAGCGACCAGCCGTTCAACTCTCCACTCGGCGAACTCTTCCCGTTGTGAGTTGTGCCGGCAACTCTTCAACGCCGGCAATGCATTCGCCCCCCGCTTCGACCATCTGCTTCCCGACTTCTTGAAGCGGGCGGCGACCATCTGCTTGCAGCTGCTCTCGACCTGACCGCTGCCGATCTGCATGCCGCGAGCCCGGTATTCGTCATGGCGCATTCTCTCCCGGTTGGATGCGTAATGGTCGATGCACTTCGCCACCGCCTTGTGCCAGCCGCGGCAGGGCTGCAACTCGGCGATGACACGACCGACCTTCCCGTCCGGCAGCAGGGCCTTGATTCCCGCCAGGCGCGCCTTGCGCCCGGCCTTGCATCCGATCAGCACCTTGACGGCCTCCGACGCATATTCCAGGGCATGGAACAGGTCCGGGATACAGGTCTTGCGCATGCCGGCGAGCAACTCGTCGGCCACATTGGTGATCCAGGCGGCACCGTCGGAGACCAGGACCACCTCCCGGGCAGCGCAGACGCCTTCCCTGCAGAACTGCCGACCTGCCCGGCCGGCAAACTCCGACACCCGGCTGACGCCGCCGACCGATGCCGCGCTGTCGATCAGGGCGCTCACCCTGTCGCTGCCTTCATCCTTCATCGGCTCGCCGGTCTTGCGGTTCGTGCCCTCGGCAGTGAAGGTGACAACCACCTTCGCCTCCCTGGTTCCGGCCGATCCGTCCTCCTGCTTGCCGGCCAGGCCCTCCAGCTCGCTCCGGCGCATCGGGACGCCGGTGCCATCGCCGCAGCGTCGTTGCCGGAACCTGCACGCCGGCCAGGCCCGAGAGCTTGCGCGACGCCTCCGGCGTGGTGGTCTGTCCCTCCGGCCCGAGGGCACGGTCCAGAGGGAAGTGGCCGGTGCCGCAGCCCCGGCCTGCCCATTGGACACAAACTCGACTCGACTCGCCATGACCCACCTGCTACAGTGCCGCCATGGCAGGCAATGCATCAATTCCCCGGAGACTGTCATCGGATGCCGGCTTTCGCAAGCTCACGGCCATTCTGGCGCGCAAGGGAGTTCACAGTCGGGCCGAGATCGGCCGGCGCGTCTGTTCGGCCTTCGGATTCCTCGACCACCGCGGCGAGCTTCAGGTCACCAGCTGCCTGTCGGCACTGCGTCGCATGGAAGGCAGAGGCCGCATCGAGTTGCCGCCGCCGGACGGCGGCGGTGGCCATGGCCGGGTCGCCCGCACCGGTGTCGCGATACCGGAGCCGACCGGACTGCCGTCGCGGGCCGGCGCCATCGGCGACCTCGAGCTGGTGGTGGTCGGCGACGATGCGCGGCGGCTCGTGTTCAATGAGCTGATGGCCTCGGAGCATCCCCGCGCCGCCCGCCTGCATGTCGGGCGCCAGCTGCGATACCTGGTCGGCTCGGCGCATGGCTGGCTCGGCGGGCTGCTGTTCGTTCCGGCGACGCGCTCCCTGGCGGCGCGGGATGAATGGATCGGCTGGGACAGCCACGCGCGGGAGCGGCATCTCGAGCGCGTGATCTCGCTGGCCCGGTTCCTGGTCCGGCCGTCGGTCTCGGTGCCGAACCTGGCATCGATGCTGCTGGGCATGGCGCGGCGGCGGGTGTCCGGTGACTTCGAGGCGGTGTATGGCGTGGCACCGGTGCTGGTCGAGACCTTTATTGCACCGGAGCATGACGGAACCTGCTTTGCTGCCGCCGGCTGGCGCCGTGTCGGCGAGACCTGCGGGCGGCGGGTGCGCGATGGGCGGGTGGAGCCGGCGAAGGCGGTCTGGCTGGTGCCGCTGGCCGCAGACTGGTGTGACCGGCTGGATGGCACCGCAAGGGCCCTGGGTGCCGGCGACGGGCTTGACACCGCAAGCTGGGCCATGAACGAGTTCGGCTCGGTGAAGCTCGGCGATGCGCGGCTGACCCGCCGGCTGGTCGACAGCGCCCGTATCCAGGCCCGGTCGCTCTCGAAGACATTCCTCGCCGCCGCGGCCGGCGACGAGGCGGCAGTGAAGGGATATTACAGGATGATCGAGCATCCGGATTACGACGCAGTGTCGGCGACGGCCATGCTCTCGGGGCACCGGGCCCGCAGCATCCGGCGGATGCAGGCCGGACGGCTGGCCCTGTTGGTCCAGGACGGCACCGATCTCGATTTCGCTACCCATCGCGGTTGCGACGGGCTTGGCAGGATCAGCCGGAACAAGGGTGGAGCCGGCACCCGCGGGCTGCACCTGCACTCGACGCTGGCGGTCGGCGGCGACGGCGTGCCGCTCGGCGTGGTCGGCATGGAGTTCGACGCGCTGCCATTCGGCAAGGTGAAGCGGGCGGCGAATGTCCTGGACCGGAGGACCGGGCGCTGGCTGCGGGGGCTTCGGGACAGCGCCGCCATTGCCGGCGAGCTTGACGGGGTGCGGGTGGTGGCAGTGATGGATCGGGAGGCAGATGCCTTTGACCTCTTCGCCGAATACCGGGCGCTCGGCCGGCGCTCCCTGGCATTGCTGGTCCGGGCCCGCCATGACCGCTCTCTCGGGCGCGGCCAGCCGAAGCTGTTCGAGACCATGGCCTCGGCACCGGAGATCGGCCGCGCCTCCATCGAGATCGGCCGGCTCTCGGAGCGCAATTCCACGGGTGGGCAGTCCGCCTTCGGTGGGCGGGTCGCCCGCAAGGCCGTTCTGGCCCTGCGCATGATGACGGTGGAGCTGCCACCGCCGGTGCGGGAGAAGGCCCGTTTCGGTCCCGATCCCGTCACCATGGGCGCCATCCATGCCGGGGAGGTGGACCCGCCGGACGGCACCAGGCCGGTATGCTGGCGGCTCCTGACCACGCTCGATGTCGGCAGCGCCGGCAAGGCGCGCGAGATCCTGCGCCTCCATGCCTTGAGATGGCGGGTGGAAGATTGGCACCGAATCCTGAAGTCGGGCTGCAAGGTCGAGACCACCGCCCACCAGAACCGGCAGCGCCTGGAGCGGGCGGTGGTCATCAATGCCGTCATCGCCTGGCGGATCGCCGCCCTCACGCAGCTGGCGCGCACCGAACCGCAGCAGCCGGTGGACAACGCCTTCTCGAAGATCGAGATCGGACTGCTCTCGGATTTTGCCGCCACCAGGCGCATGGTGCCGCCGACCGATCTTGGCGCCGCCTTCCGCCTGGTGGCGACCATGGGCGGCTACCTTGACCGAAAGAATGACGGACCTCCCGGGGCGGAGGTAATCTGGAACGGTCAGTCGGCCCTGGCCTTTGCCGCCTGGATGGTCGGCCACAGCGCCGATGCCGGAGAGGACAGTGTCCTCCTGAAGTCATTAGGCTAGCGGAACATCTTTTGTGGGCAATGAGTAGGCCCCGGCAGCGGCAACATGTCCGGACAACCTTCACCGGTCCCGGGCGCGAGGCAAAGGCCTTGCCGGCCTTCTGGTGCCGCTCCATCGGCTTGCCGCATGTCGGGCAGTCGGGCGTCGGAAGCGCGGCATCGATCTTCTCGAGCAGCGACGCACAGATGGCGCTGCTGCCGCCCTGCGACGCGTCGCGGATGGCGATCTCGATGCCGTCAAGGTCGGCGACATCCCTGCCAGTCAGTTCGCTCTCCAGCTTCGGAACCAGCCCGGCAAGACGTGACCGCATGGCGTCCTCGAATGCGGTCGGAAGGCATCGGGATCGAACCTCGCCGCCATCAAGCCGGTACTCGGTGGACACGCCGCCGGACCCGCAAATGATCCCGTGGCTGCCCGTGCCCTTGCCGGCCAATTCCTTCAGGGATGCCACCACCACCTCCGGGCCGGGGCCCGGCTTCATGTCATTGCCGCGCATGCCTCGATACTCCTGCTCTCGATTCCCGGTCACACGGCGCCGACCGGTTGGTCCGGTCATTGTCGACCGCGCCGGGAGGTGGTCGGAAAGAGCATGGAAGCGGCAAATCTTTAACCCGTTGCGTTGCTCCACCTGCACGGAACCGAGAACGGATTCACATCGACCCAGGAAATTGGCGTGCACCCCATGCAAGCGTGATTTCCGGCCCTGGCACCCCGACCATTCGTAGAAATGCCAAGGCGGTGCTTGCCACCGGTGGTATCGGGGTCAGGCGACGATCCTGAACAGGTTCCGGTCGAAGTATCGCATGACAAGATGCAGGTCATGGCCATGCCGTACAATTCGATTGTCCATCGAGATGATCAGGTAGACATTGCGACGCGATGCCCTCATTGGCCTTTTTTCTATTCGGTACAGCGGCTGCCCGGAGGCATTGCGATAGACTGAAAACACTGCGCTCCGAGCCAGGTTCGAGATTCCGTAATCCCGCCACTCGCCAGCCGCGACCATGCGGCGATAGGTCTCCAGAATGACTGCGAGTTCGGAGCGTTTGAAGCTTACGGGTTGATTGGTATCAGCATCCTGCCGCGATTCTTGCCGGTTGTGATATGCGGAGGACAGCTGAATCGCCATGGAATCAATGTGACCTCTGTTTCCGGCAAGTTCAAGCCATCTTCGCAATTGTCTGTGGGTAATCGCCGGAAAATTCGTCCGGACTGCGTCGAGGTGGCGTTTCATTCGCCGATCGGGTATCGATGATCCGCAGGCGACCCAATCCGACCAACCAGGCCTTGCCCGGCCGGCAATGCTGAAAATGACGATGAGAGATTTCCAGCTACCAGGACGATCCCCGGTTCTTGCGACCAACGGGATGTGCGCAACATCACACCCATTGGCGGCCAGCATTGCCGTGCGGATGCTCGAGGATGGAGGCAATGCCGTTGATGCCGCCATCGCCGCCGCCGTGTTGCTGGGGCTTTGCGAACCGCAATCCACGGGAATTGGCGGTGATTGTTTCGTATTGCTGAAGCCGGCCGGTGAGGATCGGATCATTGCCCTCAACGGGTCCGGAAGGGCGCCAGCGGCCCTGTCTGCCGATCACCTGCGCCGGAAGGGACACGCCGCGGTTCCGCTCCATTCGCCGGAGGCCGTCACGGTGCCGGGCGCCATGGATGCCTTCTGCCGGCTGTCGCGGGATTGGGGCCGGCTCGGGCTGGCCGCCAGCCTTGCTCCGGCGATCCGCTATGCGGAGCAGGGGGTTGCAGTCGCACCAAGGGTGGCCTTTGACTGGGCGCAGGCCGAGCCACACCTGCAGGGAGACGGGCGTCGGTTCTTTCTCGAATCCGGAAAGGCGCCAGTTGCGGGAATGGTGTTCCGGGCTCCTGGCCAGGCCGAGGTATTGCGGCGGGTCGCCGACCAGGGGCGAGCGGCATTCTATGAGGGCGAGGTTGCGCAGGACATGGTTTCCAGCCTGCGGGACGCCGGGGGCATGCATACTCTCGAGGATTTTGCCGGTGCTGAATGCGAATATGGCGAACCGATTGAAGGCCCGTACCGTGACCTTGTCGTTGCCGAGCATCCACCCAATGGGCAGGGTGCGGCGGCATTGCTGCTTGCCAACATCCTGTCCTCGTTTGACTTGGGAAAGCTTGATCCCTACGGCGTGGAGCGCATCCATGTCGAGGCCGAGGCGGCGAAACTGGCACTGGATGCCCGTGACCGGTTCATTGGCGATGTGCCGATGGCCGAGCGTCTGGACTACATGCTTTCACCGTCAACGGCTTCCAGGCTTGCCAGTCTGATCGATCCCGGTCGGGCGTTGTCGGCGGTGCGGGAGACGACCGACGCCATTCACCGCGACACCGTCTACCTGAGTGTGGTCGACCGGGACCTGATGGCGGTTTCGATGATCTACTCGGTATTCCACAGCTTCGGGTCGGGCCTCGCATCGGCACGGTTCGGAATCAATTTTCAAAATCGGGGGGCCGGGTTCTGCCTGATGGAGGGGCATCCCAACGAACTTGCCGGCGGCAAGCGACCACTGCACACGATCATTCCGGCGATGCTCAGAAAATCCGGACGGGTCGTCTCGTCCTTCGGTGTGATGGGTGGGCAGTACCAGGCCGTCGGCCATGCGAGATTCGTGTCGGGCCTTGCTGATTACTCGATGGATCCCCAGCAGGCGCTTGATGGGCCGCGCTGCTTCCCGGAGGACGGCGAATTGCAGCTGGAGAGGGGGATCGGCGAAAACGTCCGGGCCGGCCTCGCCAGCATCGGCCACCGGGTTGTCACCCCGGAGGCACCCCTGGGCGGTGGCCAGGCGATCCACATCGACTACCGGCATGGCGTGCTGGCCGGTGCGTCCGATCAGCGCAAGGATGGTTGCGCCCTGGGATACTGACGACCCTTCCGACTCCGCATGATGCGCCCCCGGTGTCATTGGTCATGCGAAATGGAGCTGAAGGCATTCAGCCTGGCAGGTCGGGTGACGGTGCCCGGCATCAATTCATGAATATGCCGAGTTCGTACCTGCCATTTTGGAGTCGGCCAAACAGGGATTCGACCTCGGGATGATCCACCGGTTCGCCGGAATTGTCGATGACGAGGTTCTGTTCGGAAACATATGCCACGTAATGGGCTTCCTCGTTTTCGGCCAGCAGGTGATAGAATGGCTGATCCTTGTGCGGGCGAATCTCCTCGGGAATTGCCAGCCACCACTCCTCGGTGTTTTCGAATTTGGGGTCGATGTCGAAAACCACTCCCCTGAACGGAAAACTGCGATGCCTGACAACCTGGCCGATATCGAATTTTGCTGCTGTCTTCACAATCTTGGACATTTGTACAGTTGCCTGCAATTCCCTGCCTCTCAAATTTATTGACTGCACTTCCAGGTATCAAGCCAGAAGTGGAATATTGATGACTCTGGCCCGGCCTTCGGAGAAGGAATCAGTATCTGCCGGCCGGGTCATTCCAGCCTGGCTGGCTGCAACAATTCCCCGCCCTGAAAGCCTTCCGGGCGAGGAATTGTCAACACCGCGTGACTTGGCGGCAAGAATGCTTGACCTGGCCGGCTCCTCCGGGATGTCCTGACACGACAGTGAACGGATGGGAGAACAGTCATGAGATGGGAGAAGTGTCCAGCGACCTGGAAACCGCAAAAGAACATCCTGGTGGTCGAGGATGACAACCTCCAGCGGCAATCGATGGTGTCCAGCGTCTTTGACCCACCGGAGACCGACAATTTTTCGATCGCCAGGATACTGGAAGCTGCAAGTGGGGAGGAGGCGCTGCAGATCGCCGAATCCGAGCTCGTCGATCTCATGATCCTGGATGTCTGTCTTGCCCCTGATGGCCTGGACGGTTTCGCTGTCTGCAACCGCCTTCGGCAGCAGGAGTTTTCCGGCCGGATCATCATGTTGTCCGGTGAGCGTGCTGACGGTAACGACCGGGCAGACGGGCTGACCACCGGGGCCGATGATTTCGTGGCCAAGCCGTATTCGCGCCGGGAACTCAGGGCCAGGATCGACGTGCAGCTGAGGTCGGCGGAAGAGGCCGGCAATGCCGTCCTGCGCTTCGGGCCATTCGCCTTCTTCCGGGACCGGCAATGTGTCTTTCGGACCGGAATGGCGCGCCCGCAGAGCCTCACGCAAAAGGAAAGCGCAATCGTCCTGGCCCTCTACCAGGCAAGAGGCAAGGTCATCACCAAGGAGAGGCTTCTCGATGAGGTCTGGGGATATCATCCGGCTGCAAATACCCATACCCTGGAGACGCATATCTACAGGGTCCGGGAAAAGCTCGAGCCCAACCCCCGGCAGCCGGAATACGTGCTGAATTCCGATGGTGGCTACCGGCTCGCCGGTCACGGCATTGCCGGATATGCGTGAACCGCCCGTCGACCCTGCAGGACGCCCGGGAGAATGACCTTCAATTGATCGAAGGGAGTCTGCCGGGCCTGCCGGCTGAACGTTCTGCCTTGCCGCGGCTCCGGCACCGGTGCCTTGCAAAACTGGCGACCTGCCCCGAATTCCCGTAAATGTCCGGGCAGGAACAGGTGCACCCGATGTCGAAGAGTCGAATCCTGGTAGTGGAGGATGACCACCTGCAGCAGCAGGAACTGGTCAGATTGCTGGCGGAGACAGGCAGTTACGAGGTTGAGGCTGCCGGCAGCGGCATGGAGGCACTCGCCTTCACCGATGGCTTTCAGCCGGAGCTGGTCATTCTCGACCTTGACCTTCCCGGAGATGTCGACGGGTTTGCCGTGGCAAGGGAGATTGTCAGCAGGAGGCAACGCTGCTCGATCGTGATGCTGACCCGCTTCAGGGACGAGGACAGCCGGGTGGAGGGGCTGGAGTCCGGTGCAGTCAGCTATCTTGAAAAACCGATCGTGATGCGGACCCTGCTGAGCCAGATCAAATCCATCCTGGCCTCGCACCGGGTGTTCAGGGACAATATCATCCAGATTGGCGGCCTCACCCTTGATCCCCGGGAAAGGATGCTGTCGGGCTGTCCTGACGGCGAGTCCGAAATCGCCAGGGTCAAGCTGACCGACATGCAGACCAGGCTGTTGCAATACCTGCATGGCCGACGCGGCAGGTATGCGACCGACGAGGAACTGTTGCGCGAGGTCTGGGGATACGCGCCCAATACCATCACACACACCGTGTCAACGCATGTTCACCGGGTCCGGGCCAAGCTGCGGGAGCGCGGATTCAGCCAGGACATCATTGTCAACAGACCCCGCATGGGGTACCGGCTTGCCGAGTAGCCAATGTTCCGATGCCGGTCCGGCCGCGCGACAGGGGTTGAATCAGTGATACATCCGGAGGCCGTCGCGTGACATGCCGGTAACGATCGGGACTTGGAACATCAACTCCGTGCGCCTGCGCGAAGGCCTGGTTTGCCGGTTGCTCGAGGAAGAGCAGCCGGATGTATTGTGTCTCCAGGAGTTGAAATCTCCGACCGAACTCGTGGTGACCGAGGGATTTGCCCGTCTCGGCTACCGGCATTGCGTGTTGCGGGGCCAGAAGGGATACAACGGTGTCGCCATAATCTCGAAATTGCCGTTGGAGGATCTCGGCTGCCGCGATTTTCTCGGTCGCGGTGAGGCGCGGCATGTGGCGGCAAGGCTGCCAAACGGCATTGTCATCGAGAACTTCTATGTACCGGCCGGAGGAGACGAGCCGGACCGCGATGCCAACCCGAAATTTGCCGACAAGCTGGATTTTGTAGCTGGCATGCGTGAGTGGTCGCGCCAGGAGAGTCCGCGCCGGACGGTCGTGGTCGGCGACTTCAATATTGCACCCCTGCAGGATGATGTCTGGTCCCACCGTCAACTTCTCGGTGTTGTCAGCCATACCCCGGTGGAGGTCGATCTCCTGGATTCTGTCCTGCAGGCCGGAAGCTGGACCGATGTGGTCCGCTCGGACATTCCGGAAGGCAAACTCTATTCCTGGTGGTCATACCGGGCACGCGACTGGGCAGCTTCGGATCGTGGCCGGCGCCTGGATCACATCTGGGCAAGTCCCGACCTGGTTGAAGACTCGCACGCATCAAGGATCAGGCGTGATGTCCGGGGATGGCCGCGCCCATCCGATCATGTGCCGGTCTTTTCGACCTTCCGGGAGTAGCGACAGGTGGAATTCGCCGACAATCCTGCCCTGGAGGTCAAGCGGATTCGTGCTATTGACAAGGTATAAACCTGACATTATGTCATGTTCTTGGGCAACGTAGCCCCCTTTGAAAATCCGCTCCACGATGCCATCCGTTGTGCCAATCACATCCGAATTTGTCTTGACGGGAACAAGATTGACTTCGAGCAACCGCACTTCCGTGATCGGCTGCGGGAAAGGGACATCACCATGCGGCAGGTTCTCTCGACTTTGCGAAAGGGAGAAATCACCGACGGACCCAAGAAGGACATTCATGGCGACATCAGGATATAGATGAGGCGCTACGTGGCCGGAAGGAAAATACAGGTGGTTCTGGCACCGAATGTCAGGAAATGCACGGTTGTTACCGTCATCTGAAAGGGAGATACGATGACTGAGGCATACCATTACACCGAAAGCGGACTGAATGACATCTACCTTGCGAACGGCTTCGAGATGAACGCCGGACGCCTGAGAATACATGACATAGAGGGGCTGCATCGTGCGATCGGACGTTGGCTGGTTTCAACCAGAAAACAGCTTTCTGGCGGTGAAATCCGTTTTCTCCGTCATGAACTGGAATTGTCGCAGGTGACGCTTTCAACTCTTCTAGGCGTCACCGAGAGAACAGTCATTCGTTGGGAGAGAGACAGAGAAAACAGGGACATTGGAAATCCGTCTGCCGAACGGACCCTACGTCTGCTTTACATGGAGAAGGAGTTTGGCAATTCGGATGTGTCCGGATCGCTGGAACGAATCGCAAATCTTGAGGATCGGATCAATCAGCCTGTCGAATTTTCGTACTGCGACGATAACGAGTGGCACGAGAATATGGCTGCATGATCCCAGGGTCGCCGGGTTTGAAGCGGAGCGCGAGCGGGCCAAGGATCAGGACGCCCGCGAAGAATCAGGAGCGGCGACCTGAAATCGCCTTGGGTAGCCTGACATATAATTCCCTTTCCGAACGCTACGGGACATGTGCCAAACCTGCGAGGACGGCTTGGCCCGATCCTGGACGTGCTTGATCGTACCTGCCTTCATGCCCAGAACATCGCCATCAATGGCAAACTCCGGAAGCCGGCACGGTTCGCCATCGGTGAGGATCTGCGCCTCGGTGATGCCGAGGGACAAGAGGCCTTGATCCGCATCTTGGCAATCATCGGTCAGTCCTCCCTGCTACGATATCGTCGGTACAGGCGCCTCGATGAGAGGACGCAGCCTTGAGTGTCGACGACAACGACACGATGTCAGATTGGCCTGAACTGCCTGCTGCAGGCCCTGCCGGGCTTGTCCGGGCCAGATGGCATTGTCGGAGGTGATACGCCCCTGAGCCACCACCCGCCTTTGGGACCGGATCGATAGTCTGGTTCGCAGGCCAGATGGATTGGTGGAGTGGTGTCCGAGCCGGGTTGGGGGCCGAAGGGCATGGAGACCTGAGCCGTAGCGAGGCTCCCCGTATTGGCCCTTCGATGTTTCGGCGGGGAATTTCCATCCACGCTGACGTGGCGGGTTGGATTCCGGTGTCGAAATACCATATCTGAGTGCAGGAAGAATGGTTGAATTGGCATGCTGGATATTGGCAAGAAGAACAATGACGGTCTGATCAAGGAGGGTTCCGAGGCAACATTTGTCGAGGACGTTCTCGAGGCCAGCCGTGCGCAACCGGTCATTGCCTATTTCAGCGCCGCCTGGTGCGGGCCCTGCAAGACATTCGGACCGGAGCTGGAGCGCGCCGTGCGCGCGGCTGGCGGCAAGGTCAGGTTGGTCAAGATCGACACGGAAGCCAATCGGCAGCTGGCGGCCCAGATGCGGATCCAGTCAATTCCGGCGGTGTATGCCTTTCAGGATGGCAGGCCGGTTGATGGCTTTGCCGGGGCAAAGACCGGCTCCGAGCTGACAGCCTTCATCCGGAAGCTTGCTGCCGACAGCGGCAACGGTGAAATCGAGGAAATCATAAGTCAGGCAGAAGAGCTGCTGGCCCGCGGGGCCGCGGTAGAGGCGGCCCAGCATTTCTCGGCAGTTCTGGCTGAAGACCCGGAAAACGCTGCCTGCTATGCCGGCATGATCCGGGCCTATCTGGCGCTGGGCGATACGGCAAAGGCGGAAGGCCTGCTCAACTCCGCTCCCGAGAGCATTGCCGGCAGCAAGGAAATTTCCGCGGTCGTGGCCGCGATCGAACTGGCGGCGCAGGCTGCCAGTGCAGGTCCGGTCAATGATCTCAGGCAGCGGCTTCGGGTCGACGAAAATGATCACCAGGCGCGGCTGGACCTGGCGGTGGCGATGTTTGCCGGCGACGATATCGACGGCGCAATCGACGAGTTGCTGGAGCTGTTTCGCCGTGACCGGGAATGGCAGGACGGCGCGGCACGAGAGCAGCTGTTCAAGATATTCGATTCCCAGAAACCAAATCACCCGGCCGTGTTGCGCGGGCGCCGAAGACTGTCTTCAATGATCTTTTCCTGATGATATGGGTACGCATGGCAGGAGTTCCTGCGGATGTTCTCACAATTCTCACTGTCCAGCCTGCCGGAGACAATCCCGCTATTTCCTCACACCGGCCTGATCCTGTTTCCACGCTGCCAGCTGCCGCTGCATATCTTTGAGCCCAGATACATATCCATGGTCGACGATCTGCTGTTGACCGATCACCGGATGCTCGGACTGATTCAGCCCAGCGCGCAGCCGGGCGAAGGGCCGGCTCGTCGCCGGACACCGCAACTCTACGAAGTCGGAAGTGCCGGACAGGTCACGGAGGTCCAGAAGGTCGCCGGCGGTCGCTACAACATCATGATCACCGGCGTGTCGAGGTTTCGGGTTGGCACCTTGATCGAAGGATTCTCCCCCTATCTGAAGGTGTCGCCAAAATGGAGCGAGTTCGAATGCGATCTCGGCAACATTTTCGGCGACCCCGGATTTTCGGCGGACAGGTTTGCCAGGCTGGTTGAAGCCTATTCCCGCTCCAGGGGACTCCGTTTGGGCTCCAGGGCAGCGATTGGCCGGGACGAGGATGAACTCGTGGGAACCGTTGCCATGCTTGCGCCTCTCTCGGCAGAGGACAAGCAGGCATTGCTCGAACTGCCGACCCTGGCCGAAAGAAGGAAAGCCCTGGAACTGGTGCTCAGCCTGGAGGTATCGGCCGGCAAGGGGATGACCAGGCAATGACCAATCCGCGGGATATTGACCGGAAAATGCTTGAGGCGCTGGTATGTCCGGTCACGCATGCACCGCTCTCCTACGACCGGGAAAGGAGCGAACTGGTCTCGAATGCCGCCCGCCTGGCATTTCCGATACGTGACGGAATTCCGATCATGCTTGCCGACCAGGCCAGGGAACTCGAGTGAATTGCCCGAGTCACGCCATGCTCCTGCCGGACCCGGCCCCCGATGAGTGACCTGCCGGTCAGATGGCCCGGCCGTTCGCAAGCGTCGGGATATCGCCGGCAATTCCGGCCGCATGCCGGACGAGGGACCGACGCAGCATCGGAGTGCTGTTGACGAACTGCATGCCGGCGCGGCGGAGTTGCCTGAGAGGCTCGCTGTCATTGGAAAAGATCCAGTTCAGGAAATCGGTTGCGAAGGCAAACGAGTTCAGATCAAGCCGACGCCAGTCCTGGTACCGGCGCAAGACGCCAGCCTCCCCGATATCCTCACCCCTGCGGCAGGCATGAATCAGGGTCTCGGCAAGAGAAGCGACGTCGCGCAGGCCCAGATTGAGACCCTGGCCGGCAAGCGGATGCAGGCCGAGAGCGGCATCACCAACCAGGACCGAACGCTCTGCCGCGGTCGTCTCTGCCAGTGACAGTGACAATGGCCAGCAATAGCGCCTTGAAGCCAGCTTCAACCGGCCGAGAAAGTCGCCGAAACGCAATCGCAGTTCCTGCATGAAATCCTCGTCGGAGAGTGCCATCATCCTGTCGGCATTGTCCGTGGTATCGGTCCAGACGATTGACGACCGGTTCTGCGGCAATGGCAGGATTGCCAGCGGGCCGGTCGGCATGAAGAACTGGCAGGCACAGCCGGCATGCGGCAGGTCGTGTTCCACCGCACAGACCAGCGCCGACTGCCGGTAGTCCCTGGTCACCCGGGATGTCGCAAAATCCCTGGCAACCGGGCCGTTTCTGCCGTCGCATCCGGCAATCATGCTGGCGGTGAAATTCTCTCCGGACTCCAGTCTCAGCTGTACGTCGGATGGTCCGGTCCGGAAACTCGACATCTCGGCCGGTGATCTGTGGCAGATCGACGGCATTGCTGCGACGAGGTCAAGCAAGGCTCGGCGCAGGAACCGGTCCTCGATCATGGTTGCCATGGGTCCGTCCTGCAAATCGCCGGCATCAAACCGCAACACCGACGGGCTCGCACCTTCGCCAGCCCGGCCATCGGTAATGCAGACGGACCGGAACTCCTGTCCGGACTCCTTCAGCAGGGCGGACAGTCCAAGGCTGCCGAGGATGCGGCATGATGACAGGGACAGCGCATAAGCGCGCCCGTCGAACTCGTCCGAACGGCGATCACGAACCGTCGATTTGTCAAGGAGCAGCACCGACAACCCGCCGCCGGCGAGCGCCAGGGCAAGCGTGGTGCCAACGACCCCGCCGCCGGAAATTGCCACATCGGCATCAATGGTCATGGTCACTCCCGGTCAGGGAACCCCGGCAGAAAGCTTGCAGTAACAGGAGGCGGTGACTGGAATGTCGGCCCGGGCCTGTGCAATCTTCAACCGCTGCCTGACCGTCCGGGCCTGATCACTCAATCCGAGCCGGTCCAGGCATTCGCAGTATCCGCTCAGGCTCCAGATATTGTCGAGATGCTGGCAGGGACGGCCGAGCGTGTCGTCCAGGCCAAGGTCAGCCAGGTAGACGGCGCTGGCATCCTCGATGCGCCCCTGTTCCAGGAGAAGGGCTCCGAGCGCATGCCTGACCGGCTGCATCCAGGCCCAGGGTTCATCATAAGGAAGACTGTCATCCAGCTCGACGGCCTTTCGCAGCCTTTCGAATGCCGCGTCGAATTCTCCCTCCCGGTAGAGGATTTCACCCATCATCATCTCGCGACCGACCGACAGGATGTCGCGGCAGGTGTTGTTGAACAGCGACCTGCTTTCGGGAATGAGTTCGAAGGCGGTCTCGAAGGCATCGGCTTCGTCCCGGGCGGCCCGCGGGTCGAGGGAAGATGCACGGGCCACGGCCCGGGCGTAATGCATGGTTGTCGTGGTCGCGCAGTAGAGTTCCCGGTTGTCCGGCAGTTCCTGGCCAAGAATGTCCTGCCAGCGGCCGAACCGCACCAGCACATGCTGCTTGACCGCTACGAAGGCCTCCAGCCAATCGGCCATTGGCGGCGATTCCACGACCAGCAACTCTTCCGGAAGCGTGGCGAGCAATTCATTGCAGGTCTGGATCGCGATCCTGTACTGGCCAAGGAACATGGCGCCATAGATCTTGAAGTGGTAATTATGCGCCCGGTAGAGCGTATAGAAATTCAGCGGCCCTTCTTTTTCCAGGTAGCGCCGGTCGGCGATGACAGCATCATGGTTCGATCGGACCACGTTCAGATAGTCACCGCAAATGGTGTCGATATGCGTCGCCATGTGTTGCAGGTGGCCCGAATCCGGCACCAACCCCCGCAACATGTCGGCGGCTGGCAGGGCTTTCTCGGGCGTCGGCGACAATTCCATCAGGTGGATGTACATGTGCAGCAATCCGGGATGGGGCTTGCTGCCCGCCGCCGAGAGCCTGCGGATGGCCGGCTCCAGGACCGCCTGTGCTTCGGCGGTGTCGGCACCCGGGGCAATCTCGCCGGTCTTGATGTCCCAGAGCTGCCACGGGGTGCGGTTCATCAGGGCTTCGGCAAACAGCGCCTCGATATCGGCATCATTCCTGTTTTCCCGCCACACCTCGCGCATCGCTGTGGCGTAGTCGTCATTCCATGGCAGCATGTCGTCAGCCGGAATTCGTTGCTGGTATCTCTGCAGCAATGCACCGATGAGGTCTCGCTCCGGCTTGTTGCAGCCGGTCGACAGCCGATGTGCCGCCATGGCAGAATCGAATGCAGTCGCCAGCGATCTTGCGGCGTCATCCTCGTCGAACGAGTCCCACTGCTTGTTGTAGTTTGGCCCGATTGCATAGGCGATACCCCAATGAGCCATTGCGCATTCGGGATCGGCCTCCACCGAGTGCCTGAAACAGGTGACGGCCTCTTCGTGATTGAATCCGTAGGTCCATGCCAGGCCACGATCAAACCATTGCTGTGCCTCCGGCGAATTCGTGGTTATCGGTCGATGGACGGAGCCGAGGTCAAATTCGTAGTCCATTTGCGAAGCTCTCGCGGCAGCAGGGGAGCCAGGTCGGGCCGCTGGTCCGAACCCGGGCAATTCTTGGATGGTCAACTGCCTGTTTGCAAGCAGGAATGTGAAGGATTCGGAGCGACGACAATCGTCGCCGGGCGCTGCCGGCTGGCAAGGGTCGATGACGCGAAGGGCTGGCCGATGCCTGGAAGGCCGGCAAATCCGTCAAGACAGAATTCCTGTAAAATGGGAAAGTTGCTTGTAGCGATGGTTTTCCGGCCAGAGGGACGGGAGTTCCGCAACCGAACCCGGCGCTGACCTCCCGCCAGTCATCGAATGGCAGGTTTGGCGGCAATCGGCCTATTTCCAATTGGCTGTAGTGCATGTTGCATGACAAGAAACAGGTGAAGGAGATTCAGGATGCTGGATCAGAACGCAACTGGCCTGAACAGCGAGAAGCAGAGGCGCAGCACGCAGCTACGGCATGGCCAGAGCCTGGCCACTCTGGTCGAGCACGCCACGCTGACATTGGGCGTCGATAGATCCGTATTCCTTCGCAGTGCGATTGCCACGGAGGCGCAACGGATCATCGAGGAAAGCTCACGCCATGTGCTGACGGCAGAGGATGCAAGACTGTTTGCAACCGCTCTCGACACGCCGCCTGCACCGACACAGCGTGCTCTCAAGGCCGCCGCCTCTTGCCAGTGGCGCGTAGCACGTGCTGACTGACGACACGCCCCTCAACATCGAACATCGGGACCCGGAGCAACATGATCGCTCCGGGTTTGACTGCAGTGCCGAGCGGTTGAACCGTTTTCTGAAACTGTCTGCGAAGAAACAGCAGAAAGACGATATGACGAGGGTCCATGTCGCCGTTGAGCCTGGAGAGGTCAAGATCTTCGGCTATCATGCTGCCAGTGTCGGCAACATGAATGTCGCTGAGTTGGCCAAGCCGCCAAGAGGCACCCCAAACCACTGCGAAATCCCGGTCCTGTTCCTTGGGCAGGTCGCTGTCGATCAAGAGACGAGGGCCCCGGGGTCGGCACCCATGCACCATGTCTTCAAGAAAGCCTGTGTTGTAGATGATGAAGCCGGTTGTCATGCCGTCTTGCCGGATGTGATGTCGGATGGCGATGCGGATGCCTTTGCCCGTCACAAGGGGCGGTATCAAGAATTCGGGTTTCAGAGCTTTGTCAGCAATGAAGCCCGGATGTTCATGACCATGAAGCAAATCCGTCAGATCGTCGGAATCCAGAACTCGATCCGCCTGCTTTCCTGGCCACTGCCAAGCGGCTGATTTGCCCACCGGGATTCACACATCGACGCGTCTCGTCCTTCACGGGACTTCTCGCAATTACATGCTTGCCCAGGCTTGTTGACCCCGCGGCTTGCGTGATCCCGGCTACGGTTTGCATGCCGTTTCGCCCGTCGTCCGGGCAGCAGTCTCGAGAGCCTGAATACCGGGGCGGAATCGGCTGGTCGTCTGATGGACATGCGCGGTGTTCCGGATGTTGAGGCTGCCGCCCAGGCCCGGCAGGTCTCGCAGGCTGGATATCGGTGGAGACATCATGTCCGGTCCCGGCAGAATTGGACAGGTGGGAATTTCACCGTTGCCGATAACCCCGTCCTCTCGTAGCAATCTGCGTGTCGTGCTGGAGGGAGATCGGAAATGAAAGGCAGATGGGCTGATGCTGGTGCCTGCGAGCTCGGAAGGCTGATCGGCGATCTATCGGTCGACCCGGTGGAACTTCTCGACGATGTCATCCAGGCGGTCCGGTCGCACCCGAATGCGGACGAGATTTATGTCCGGGTGACGGAGGATCGGGCATATCCGGAAGCGGAGGCAGCATCCAGGCGGGCCAGGGCAGGGATGCGGCTGTCAATGCTGGATGGCGTTCCGATTTCGTGGAAGGATCTGTTCGATACGGCGGGAATCGCCACGGAGGCAGGCTCGCTGCTGCTGAAGGGCAGGGTGCCGCGTCAGGATGCAGTTGTTGTGCAGCGTGCTACCGCGCTTGGCCTGGTGTTTCTGGGCAAGACCCATCTGAGCGAGTTGGCGTTTTCGGGGCTGGGCCTCAACCCGGTGGTTGCAACTCCACCCTGCATCAACGATTCGGCAGCCGTCCCGGGAGGGTCGTCCTCGGGTGCGGCGGCCTCGATCGCATTCGGTCTTGCTCCGGCCGCAATCGGGTCGGATACCGGCGGTTCGGTCCGGGTGCCGGCGGCATTCAATGACCTGGTCGGGTTGAAGACTACATCCGGGCTGCTTCCGCTGTCCGGCGTGGTGCCGCTGTGCAACAAGTTCGACACGGTCGGCCCGCTGGCACGGAATGTCGAGGATGCATCAGCAATCCTGTCAGCTCTGGCCGGCAATGGCCGACCTCCGGACCTGCAGGGTGGACGGCTTGACAGGATGCGTTTCCTAGTTCCGGATGAAGCGCTCGAAGGAGTGCGTGACAGGCCGCGCAGGGGTTTCGACAGGGCAATCGAGGCCATCAGGTCGGCCGGAGCCAGAGTTGTTCAGCGGTCAGTGCCGGCGATTGGCGATGCCTGGCCACTCTCGGGCGAACTTTATTCCACCGAGGCATACGCCCGGTGGATGGACGCCATCGAAGCAAGGCCTGAGCTGATGTTCAGGGAGATCAGGGACAGGTTCAGGTCCGGGCGCGACGTGCTGGGGACCACCTATATCAGGGTATCGAGTCGCCTCGACGATTTGCGAGCGCAGTACCGGGAATCAACAGCGGGATATGATGCGGTTCTGACGCCGACCAGTCCGATTCTGCCTCCGGAGAAGGACCGCCTGCTTGCCGACAGGAATTACTACGTCGCCGAGAACCTGCTGGCACTCCGGAACACCAGGATCGGAAACCTGATGGAAGTTCCGGCGCTGACCCTGCCTACCGGGGTCCCGTCGACGGGTGTCATGTTGCTGGGAAAACCCTTCGGCGAGGTTCGGTTGCTCAAGGTCGGGTCCGAAATCGAAAAACTGCTTGGATAAGGCGCTGTCGAGCAGGAAAGTCGCAATCTTTCCGGACGCACCTCCTGAAATTTGCAGCGGTCGCTGCGAAAGGCCCGCTCCTCCGTGACCTCGAAGACGTTGCAGGTGGGAGTCACGTAGTCGACCAGACCTCGCTCGCGGTCCTCCTCGAACCCTGTCAACGCCAGCCTTGTCGCCACGCCTGGTATTCGGTCGGCCGCAGGCGGTAGCGCGCGATGTTGCCTTCGTGGAGGCTCATGATCTCGGTCTTCACGATTTCGACGTAGCGTGCCCGGTCCACCGGTGAGACCTGCTCCGCCGCACGTCGCCGAACCAGGGCAGTCACAGCCTTCTTGCCCATTCCCGCGCACCACCTCGGCAACCAGTTCAGCGACCAGCGCCCGGTATCGCAAGTGGAGCGGGTCCGGCTTACCCGAGGATTGGCGTATCGCCGAGTGCCGCCCACAGGAGCGTTCATAGGCCCAAACGAACATGTCACGCACCACCTCGACGCGATTCAGTTCGTAGATGGCCAACACGCCGTCGATGTAGGCTCGGTCCGGCACGTCCACGAATGACAGCGGGCACAGATTGCCGTGAAACAGCGGAATATTCGCCGTCAGGCGGGAGACTCGCTTGTTGACGTCCTCGAAACCCTGCTGGCAGACGAGGTGTACACGGGCAAAAAGACCTGCACGAAGGGATCCGTGATCTCGTCCGCGGTCTCCGGAATTTTCTCGAAACATTCCTCGATGAGTTGTGGCGTTTCCGGTGGATGGTAGGCTGTGCCGTCGCTGCATATCGGAATGCGTCGCAGGCGGCCGTCGACCTGCGGGTCAGCGAGCAGGTTGTCCGCGAGCAGGGCGTGCAGATTCAGGATGGTGTATCAGTTGAAGCCGATCCCGTCGGCCTGGTCGACAAGCAACTCGATGGCCGCCTTGTGGTTCAGGATCATCTGCGTTTCCAGCGCATTCTTGCCCTCGCCGACCTCGCCCGACTCCAGCAGGGAGTAGGAATTGCGCTCCAGGGGGCTGGAGTTCCATGACAGATCGGTCTGCAGGCGACCGTAAATCCTCTGGGCATAGGTGCCTGGCGGGCGCCCGCCGTCGGGCGAACGACCCATATCGAACAGGCGTTGGCGCGTTTCCGCCGACAAGTAGAAGGTGACGTTTGGCCGGTAGGCATCGAGGAAGGCGCGCTGGTAGCCCACCGTCTGCCGTTTCTGGATCGGTGCACGAATTGCCTGCTTGACCGCCTCTGCCTCTGGCGAGACCGGCACATAGACCTCACCCCGCGACTCGACTATCGCGCGGCCCGCGACCAGGCTGCCTGTGACGAGAGCGCGATGGCGACGGCCCTTGCCTTGTCCGTCGGCGATCAGCGCTCCTGTTTCACCATCAGGGCGAGGCGGCAACTCGCAGGGTAGCTCCTCGCGGATGACGCTGACCCGCACGCCTCCCGGATGGGCCGCCACGACGGTGAGAATGGCGTCAGGTTCTTGTTCGGAGATCCGCTTCGGCATGTCGCGGATCATATGTCGCAAAGTGCGAATTCCCGGGGTGTCGGCGGGACGTCTTGCGACAGCAATGCAGGAGGCGCCTTCGCCGGATCCGCTGCTTCGTGTAGACCAGCCTCTCGCCGCAGAAGAAGAACAGCGACAGGTCTCGAAAGGGCGTCGGGCACGGGATTGAAGCGCGACCTGCTCCCTGCTACGGTGCATTCTGGTGAGGCCGCTTCTCCCTGCTGCTATCTGATTGAAACCAAAGGATAACAGCTTGAGTGTCGGCCTTGGACAATCCCCATGATGAGATATCCGGTCAAGGACTGGGTTGCTGACCTGATGCGCGTTCACGAGAAACAACAGATTGAAAGGGGAATGCTTGCGGGCCTGGTCCTTGGTCCGTTGGGATATAGATTCAGAGGCATGGCACTTTCGGATTCCGGGCTGAGGCTATTGTCTCGAAAACCGAGAAATGTGCCTTTTGCGGAGATTGCGGCACCGCTGCGATTGACCAGGATACTGGGACTCCGTGCAGTGGCAGTTGCCCTGCGTGGCGGCAACGAAATCACGGTTGCCGGTATCAAGCGCGGTGACGCAGCCAACTTTGTTGCATTGGCAAATGAAGCGTGGCGCCGGCATTTTGTCGAACAGGTCGAACGGGATGCAGACGAACATGATGCTCTCGCCAGGATCATCGGACGTCTGGAGCGGCCGAGGCGATATCCGTCAGCCTGTCTCGTTGAACCCTTTCTGGCCCGGGCCGAACGAGTTGTCGAGAAACTCCCGAAGGACTTGCCCGAGCGTGTCTTGCCGGCGGAGCAGAAGGACAGCCTGGATGCCGTATTGAGGTTTCAGGAGGATCCGCAACGCATTCGCGAGGTCGCGATCCAGACCTTCATCAAATCCGAACTGGCAACCTGCAACGAGTTCTTCGACACGATTGAATCGAACCCGCTGACCTCCGAACAGCGCCTTTCGGTTGTCACCGACGAAGATGCGACGCTTGTCCTCGCCGGTGCAGGGTCTGGCAAGACGAGTGTGATTGTCGCGAAGACGGCATACCTCATTCATCGACGTATCAGGCAACCCGACGAGATCCTCCTGATGGCCTTCGGCAAGGATGCCGCTGCCGAGATGGCATCCCGGATCGAGGAACGAACCGGTGAAACCGTCGATGCGACAACGTTCCACGCGCTGGGCCTTGAAATCATACGAGCGGCGGAGAATGGGGCGCCCGCTCTGGCACCGCATGCGAGCGACGACGTACAATTCCGGGCCCTTCTCAAGGACATTCTCAAGACTGAAATTGCAGCACAGCCTAACCTGAACGCCTTGCTGCTGAAGTGGTTCTCGGAGTTTTACTTGCCTTACAAGAGCGAGTGGGACTTCAAGACCAAGAGCGAGTATTTCCAGTACGTCCAGTCGCACGAGTTGCGAACATTGAATGGTGATGTCGTCAAGAGCCTTGAAGAATGGGAGATTGCCAACTGGCTGTACCTGAATGGCATCGCCTACGAGTACGAGCCAGACTACGAACATGACCTTCCCGAAAATGACAGGGGAGCCTACACGCCGGATTTTCGACTGACCGAGAGCGGTGTCTACATCGAGCATTTCGGCGTCAGAAAGTCGCGTGGAGGCGATGGCAAGACCAGGTTGTCCACAGCACCGTACGTTGAGCGGGCAAGCTATCTCGAGGGCATGGAGTGGAAACGGAATGTCCACAAGAAACACGGTACCACCCTCATCGAGACCTTCAGCTACGAGCGGGTCGAGGGCTGCCTGACCGAAGCTCTTGATGAGAAGCTGAAACCCTACGTTACGCCCGATCCACTTCCGCCAGAAGACATACTTGTACAACTGCTGGAATTGGGCCAGGTCGACGCATTCACGCAGACTCTCGGTATCTTCCTGCGCCACTTCAAGAGTTCAGGGATCACGGTGGAACAATGCAGGGAGCGTGCCGAGAAATCGGACGACAAGGTACGGGGCCGCGCATTTCTCCGGATTTTTGAGGCGGTATTTGCAGCCTACGAAAAGCGCCTGGAGGGTCGGATCGACTTCGAGGACATGATTGTCCGGGCAACCGGGCACGTGAAGTCCGGTCGCTACCGAAGCCTGTATCGCCATCTGCTTGTCGATGAGTTCCAGGACATCTCGGCTGGCAGGGCACGCCTCCTCCTGGCACTGAAGGAGCAGCACGACGATGCCCGCATCTTTGCAGTCGGAGATGACTGGCAGTCGATCTACCGGTTCACCGGATCAGACATCCACCTGATGCGGGACTTCGGACGGGAGTTCGGGGGTGTCTACGCCGACTCCAATGATGTGCACTGCACTGTCGACCTGGGCCGGACCTTCCGCAGCGTCGACAAGATTGCCCTGGCTGCACGGAGCTTCGTTCTAAGGAACCCGTCACAGATCACCAAGATGGTTGTTCCCGCCGGCACAGCCACGGCTCCTGCAATCAGGGTCATGTACAACGGTAGTGGCAACAGGGATGGAATGCTTGGTCCGGCCTTGAATGACATTCAGGCAGCTGCTGCCGGCAAGACCAGCGTTCTTCTTCTGGGACGTTACAGCTTCGTGAAGCCTGACGATCTGGCCAAACTCTCCTCGGGGTATCCTGGGCTGTCGATCCGTTTCATGACGGTTCATGGGTCAAAGGGCCTCGAAGCCGATCATGTCGTCATCCTGCGCGCTGACTCTGGTCGCATGGGCTTTCCTTCGGAGATCGTGGATGATCCACTGCTCGATCTCGTGCTGCCCGAGCCGGAGGAGTTTGAACACGCAGAAGAACGCCGCCTGTTCTATGTCGCGCTGACGCGTGCGAGAAAGTCGGTCACCATCCTTGCCAGTCGAGAAAAACCGTCCGTCTTCGTAAGCGAGCTGCTGGAGGACCCGCAATACGGGGTTGCCCGGCCCGGCAAGGCCGGCATCGCCGGACGCCGGTGCAGAGCCTGCGGCGGACGGATGCTGTCCCGGACATCAGGGAAGGGCCGGACCTGTTTCGCCTGTGAGCACCGGAAACTGTGCGGCGAAACCCTGTGGCCATGCAATGCCTGCGGCGAGGACATTCCGGTTGCCGACCGGCTGAACCCGGACAAGCTGGTCTGTAGCTGTGGAGCCGGGTTTGCCGCCTGCCCGAAATGCCCAGACGGCTGGCTCGTGGAACGCAAGGGGCGCCATGGAAGATTTCTTGGATGCGTGAAATTCCCGGATTGTGATGGCCGGCGGAAGCTGTAGATGGGCACGGCCGGAATACGGGAGACAGGGGCCCGGAAGAAAGGCCGGAGGCCAGTGGTTCAGGGCAGTCGGAACTGGCCTGGAACGGACCCTTGGGTAGCCTCGCATTCACATTCCGCAAGTTGCCGCCGGACCCCGGTCCCCGGATGTCCGTGTTCCGGCGGGAGATGGAAGATCTCGTGAGGCACACATTGTCGGCCTGGTGCTGCCGCTCCAATCGACATGGGGGCCAATGAATGAACCGTGATGCATTGACCTGGCCGGCATTTTCAATCTCCCGGGCATTGCTCCGGATAGTCACGGGTTCGGGTGGACTTTTCCTTTCGAAATGTGGGCGGAGCTGGCGACAGGTCTCCAGGTGTCCGGGGTGGACCGGCCATGGGCCAGGAATAAGCGCCATGATGTCATTCTCTTGAGGTCGGCAGATGGAGTGTCCGCGTGTCAAGTTCCGGCTAGACCCGAACCGCATATTGCGCTATTCTGTCGCCAACGGGGCAGCACGATCCCGACAACGAGGCAGATATGGGTTTCCCGGAGCGGTTTTCAGTACTGCCGCAATACCCGTTCGCGCGGTTGCGCAAGCTGGTTGGAAGCAGAAGGGCCGGTGGCGAGGTCATCGACCTGTCCGTCGGCGCGCCTTCACACGCCTTTCCGTCCTGGCTTTCCGACACCGTCGCAGGCCACGGAGGTGAATTTGGTCGGTACCCCCCGACATTCGGAACCGAGGATTTGCTCTCGGCAGTCTCGGGGTGGATTGACCGCCGCTACGCGGTCTGCGTTGACCCCGGCACACGAATCCTGGCGCTCAGCGGAACCCGCGAGGGTCTGTTCAATGTCTGCCTGTGGCTGGTTCCCGAAGCCAAGGGTGGCCGTCTGCCCTGCGTGCTGGTTCCGAACCCGTTCTACCAGGTATATGCAGCCGGGGCGGTGGCTGCCGGGGCCGAGCCGGTCTATGTGCCGGCAGTCAGGGAAAACGGCTATCTTCCGGATTATGCATCGCTTCCGGATGACATTCTCGACCGGACATCGCTTGCCTTCATCTGTTCTCCTTCAAACCCGCAGGGTGCCGTCGCTTCGGCCGAGTACATTTCGGGATTGCTGGCTCTTGCTGAACTGTACGACTTCCGGGTGGTTGCCGACGAGTGCTACTCGGAAATCTATCGCGGGGCACCTCCACCCGGGGTGTTGCAGGTGACCGATGCCGCTGGAGCCGACCCCGAGCGGGTCGTCGTGATGCAATCGCTGTCCAAGCGCTCGAATCTTCCGGGAATCCGGTCGGGATTCCTGGTCGCCGGCGCGCAGACCATGGAGCGGATCAAGGTGTTGCGGGAATACTCGGCGGCATCGCTTCCCGGCCCGTTGCAGGCGGCATCGGCGCGGGCCTGGCGTGAAGAGGAATATGTGGAGGACAGTCGCCGCCGGTACTGTGAAAAATTTGCCATTGCCGACCGGGTCCTGGACGGCCTCGAAGGCTACAGGAGTCCGGAGGGCGGCATTTTCCTGTGGCTCAATGCCGGTGATGGCGAAGCCGCTGCCCTGAAGATCTGGACTGAATCGGGCGTGCGGGTGCTTCCGGGAGCGTATCTCGGACGAGAGGTCGATGGACGGAACCCCGGCGCCGAATACATACGGGTGGCCCTGGTTGCCGACGAGAAGAGGCTGGAGCAGGGCCTCGGCAGGATCGCGGCGGCACTCGGCAGTATCTGGAGGTAGGAAATTGACGTACGAGGCAAGACAGCGAGGTCCGCTGATCGACGATCATTCCCGCAGAATGCTCGAGCAGCGGGCAAAGGAAATCATCGGTCTCTGCATGCTGGGTGTCGGCGGAGCAATGGGGCTGATGCTGGCGACATATTCCAAGACCGATCCGGGCCTGTTTACCGCCAATGACCTGCCCGTAAAGAACCTGTTTGGCGAAACCGGCGCCACGATCGCCAGCCCGCTGATGGTGACCATCGGCATCAGTTCCTGGTTCTTCGTGATCTTTCTCGTGGTGTGGGGTTTGCGATTCATGTCGCATCTTGGCGATGACCGGTTCGTCGGCAGGCTGCTGTTCTTGCCATTCGCAGTCGTCTCGCTGTCGATATTTCTGGCAGTGATAGGGTCCCGTGACTGGTGGCTGCACAATTTCGGCATTGGTGGCATGTTCGGTGACACGGCGCTGGGTGCCATCATCTATTCCTGGCCAACCGGGATCGGAGACGGAGAGCAGTATACCGGTCACGTCATTGCTGCCATCTGCGCCCTGTTCGCCTTTTTGGCGCTGGGCCTGAATCTCGGGGAGTTGAAGAGCATTCTCGGAGTGCAGCGCGTCTTCGCCGGTCTGCGGAGACGGGACCGGGATCCGGAAGTTCACGGACGCAAACGGGGTTTCTGGAGAAGGGCTGGCCTGGAGCACGTACGGGTTCGGCAGGAGCCGGAATTTGTCATCAATGATGATGGCGTGGCCGATGATGGTGCGGGCGACGGTGCAACGTCCGGACGCAAGAGGGGATTCCCGTTCCTCCGACGAAAGCCTGCCTCCCGCGACCGGAGATCCGACCATTGGGGCGGTGGTGGATCGGTCCGCAGGGTGACAGAGCCGCCGATTTCCCGCGCCGATGACATTCCGCCACCTCCACCGGAGGAAGACCGGGCCGTCGAGGAGCCGGAATTTGTGCCACCACCGGCAGAGACGCTGGTCATCAAGCAGGCACCGGCCAGGCAACAACCGCAGCGCCGGCCGGCGGCAACCGCCGGACCCGTTCCGGCCAGCAGGGCGTATGAAGCCCCGCCACTGTCGCTGTTGCAGAAACCGACCGAAATCAGGCAGGGAGCGATGAGCCGCGATGCCCTGCAGGAGAACGCCGCTCTTCTCAAGGCGGTGCTGGAAGATTACGGCGTCAATGGCGAAATCTCCGCGGTCCAGCCGGGTCCGGTCGTCACCCTCTACGAACTTCTTCCCGAGCCGGGGCTGAAGGCAAGCCGTGTCATGGGGCTGTCCGACGACATTGCCCGCAACATGTCGGCCCTGTCGGCCCGGATATCGACGGTACCCGGGAAGCAGATCATCGGTATCGAGTTGCCGAATGAATCCCGCGAGACCGTCTACTTGCGGGAATTGCTGTCTCATTCGAGCTTTGGAGATTCGAATCACGACCTGCCGATAACGCTCGGCAAGGATATCGGCGGCCAACCGATGATCGTCGACCTGGCAGCCATGCCGCATCTCCTGATCGCCGGAACAACCGGGTCGGGCAAGTCGGTGGCGATCAACACCATGATCCTCAGCCTGCTTTATCGCCAGTCACCGGAAGAGTGCCGGATGATCATGATCGATCCAAAGATGCTGGAGCTGAGTGTCTATGACGGGATCCCGCATCTGCTCGCCCCGGTGGTGACCGATCCCAGGAAGGCGGTCTTTGCGCTGAAATGGGTCGTCTCGGAAATGGAGGACCGTTACCGCAAGATGTCGAAAATGGGTGTTCGGAAGCTGAGCACCTACAATGAACGCGTCACTGAAGCCAAGAAGCGGGGACGGAAATTCACCAGGATGGTCCAGACCGGGTTTGATGAAGCGACAGGAGAGCCAACGATTGTCGAACAAATGATCGAACCGGAAACGCTGCCCTACATCGTGGTCATCGTTGACGAAATGGCGGATCTGATGATGGCTGCCGGCAAGGAGATCGAGGCCTGCATCCAGAGGCTTGCGCAGATGGCGCGCGCATCGGGGATTCACGTGGTGCTGGCCACGCAGCGCCCCTCGGTCGATGTCATTACCGGAACCATCAAGGCCAATATTCCGATCCGCGCATCGTTCCAGGTTGCCTCGAAGATCGACAGCCGGACCATTCTTGGCGAGCAGGGTGCGGAACAACTGCTTGGCCGCGGCGACATGCTGTTCATGTCGGGAGGCAGCAGGGTCAATCGGGTGCATGGCCCCTTTGTCGATGACACGGAAGTAGAACAGATCGTCAGCCATCTCAAATCGCTTGGCACACCCGAATACCTGGCGGAAATCGTCGAGGGTCCGGAGGAAGGCCACGACTATGCCGGCGGCATGGCCGCCGGCAGGCTCGGTAATTCTTCCTCGGACGACCGGGAATATGATATGGCAGTTCAGGTCATCAAGAAGGACCGAAAGTGCTCGACATCATACATACAGCGAAAACTTGGAATTGGGTACAACAAGGCCGCCAGGCTGGTCGAGAGAATGGAAGAAGAAGGCCTGGTCAGCGCTCCAAACCATGTTGGCAAGCGGCAGATACTGGTTCCGGAGGGTTGAGCCGTCTTCTGGCCGCATCCCTGGCCTGCCTGACGCTTGCCCTGGCGGCCGGGCCCGCCCCTGCTGCCGATGACGGCACTGGCGAAGAGGAGACTGCACAGCAGGAACCCGTGACCCTTGACCGGCTGTCGGACTACCTGAACAGCCTGACCGTCATCCTGGCGAGGTTCACCCAGGTCAACTCTGATGGAACCCTGTCACGGGGAACGCTGGCAATCAGGCGTCCGTGGCGCGCCCGGCTCGAATACGATCCCCCTGATCCGGGCCTGGTTGTGGCAGGAGCGAAGAGAATTGCCTTCATTGATCGCAAGTCGAACAGCCAGCCCAACATCTTCCCGCTGAAACGGACGCCGCTCTACCTGCTGCTGAAGGAGAATATCAATCCCGGCGACCCCGACCTGCGGGCCCGCCTGGTGACCGGTGCAGATTACAGCGAACTGCATATGCAAAGCCCGTCGAAATCCTACAAGGGCCAGCTTGTCCTGAGCTTCGTCAACAATCCGCTTCAGCTCGATGGCTGGACCTTTGTCGATGAACTGGGCAACCGCACGCATGTGAGCCTCGACAGCATTACTGCCGGCGTCGTTCTCAGCGACTCGCTGTTCGACATCGAGTTGGAGTTGGCGAACCAGGAACGCAATCGCTGAGAGTCCCTGTTACCGGCACCCCCGCAGCTGTCTTGCATAGAGGGTCGACCTTGATGCGACCTTGTCGGCAACATTCACCAGCCACTGTTTCTTCAGGTAGCTCTTGCGCCCGTAGCCGGCATGCCCTTCATGATAAGCAAGATACTGGTTGCGGGCATCCGACTTGGCGACCCCGTATTTTCGGGTGGTGATGTCGGAATACCAGCCGATGAACTCCACCGCATCGCCGAAACTCGTGCGGCTGGCGCTGTGGCGTCCCGTCTGGTCCTGATACCATTCCCAGGTACCGTCGAGCACCTGGGCATATCCGAAGGCCGATGATTGCCGACCGGTCGGAATGACCCCGAACAAATACTTGATGGGGGTTCGTGCACGTTGCTCGAACTTGCTTTCCTGCCAGATAATTGCCATCTGGACAGATACCGGCAACTGGTACCGCCGCTGAACATCCAGCATGTGAATGTACCATTTCGGGCGCTCCCGAACGATGGAACACGCGTCATCCAGCTTCGAGGGTGCACCCAGATCAAAGAATGCACATCCTGCCAGCAGGACTACCAATAGAAGCTTTCTCAATTTCACTGCTCGGTGGCTTGCATTATTATTGGGACGCACCATACGACAATTTGGCCATGACAGCGAGAAAAAAGATTCTCCGGGGTTGCTGATGCCCGGTGGCGACCTCTTCTGGAGCATCTGTCCCGACCCGGCTTTTGACCTTGACTGGTGTTGTAGCTAATTCTGGCGAAATGGGATGACCGGGGGTGAGCCGGTCCGGAAGGTCAGGAAATCCGTTGGAGAATGTATTCAGACCCGGTGCTGACGAATTGCTACAGCGGGCCCTGTCCGAGCTGCGCATCGGCATGCCGATCGCGATTGCCGACGGCAAACCGGGTATTGTCGCGATGGCCGTGGAGACTGCCCGTGATCATCGCCTGCAGGAAATGGCGGGCCTGCCCGGCGCAGTCCTGGCGGTCTCGGCTCGCCGCGCCAGGATACTGAAGGCCCGGGTCTATGATGATGACATCGCCCGGTTGAAGATTCCGCCCGGAGCCGAGTGTGGCTGGATTCGCTCGATCGCCGATCCGTCGACCGACTTGCAGTTTCCGATGAAGGGACCGCTGGAGTCCGGTCGGTCCGGCGAGGCCGGGACCTGCCGACACGCGGTGTCCCTTGCCCGCAATGCCCGGTTGTTGCCGGCGGTCATCGCGGTGCCGGTTGCCGATGCGGCGGGGCTGGCGGCGGCAAGCCAGATGGTCTGTATCGGAGGAGGTCCTTCCGATCCCGGGCCGGCGGAGACGAAGGCGGTCAGGCAACTGGTCTCGGCAAGCCTTCCCCTGGCCACCGCGGTCAATTCAAGGGTTCATGTCTTTCAGGTCGGCACCGGGAATGACGAACATTGTGCGATCGAGATCGGTCAGCCTTCCCGGCAACGTCCCGTGCTCACACGGTTGCACTCGGCATGCTTTACCGGCGATGTTCTTGGTTCCCTGAAATGCGATTGCGGGACCCAGCTCCGCTCTGCCCTCGATCGCATTGCCAGCGAAGGCAGCGGGCTGCTGCTCTATCTCAACCAGGAAGGTCGCGGTATCGGACTGGTCAACAAGATCCGGGCCTATTGTCTCCAGGACCAGGGATTCGACACGGTCGAGGCAAATCACCGGCTGGGGTTCGAGGATGACGAGCGTGATTTCCGGACCGGTGCCACCATTATCGGGCAGTTGGGTTACCGCCAGGTCCGGCTGATGACCAACAACCCGGAAAAGGTCAGGATGCTCGATTCGCACGGAATCGAGGTGGTCAGGCGGGTGCCGCTGGTTGTCGAACGCACCGGCTTCAACGATGCCTACCTGGCGGTCAAGGCATCGAAGAGCGGACACATATTGTGACTGGATGGAGGGAGGATATCGCCATTCATTCCCGCGCCATGCATCACGCCTCTTTGCCCCGGTATTTCGGGCGCAGGCAGGACATCGTCGTTCATGCCCACCGCGCCCGGTTCAACGGCCGGTCATTCTGTTGTTCGGTCGGGCGCGGCGGTATTGCCGGCAGCAAGCGCGAGGGTGATGGAAAGACGCCAGCGGGAAATTTCGGCCTGCTTGATGTCATGTATCGTCCGGACCGGGTCGATGCTGCCAGTCTGGCTGGCGCCGTCCCGCTCGCGCCCGGTGACATCTGGTCGGATGATCCGCAGGATCCGGCCTACAACCAGCCGCTGAATGTCATTGGGCATTATCCGTTCAGCCATGAAAGGCTGTACCGTCCGGACCCCGTCTATGACCTGATCGTGCCGACCGATTTCAACTGGCCGAATGCCGTTGCCGGAAAGGGCTCCGCCGTGTTCCTGCATGTCTGGAGGAAGCCGCGCCATCCGACCGAGGGTTGCGTGGCCTTTGCCCTGGCAGATCTTCTCTGGATCGTTGCCAGGATCGAGCCTGCGACCCGGCTGATCATTCGCGAGTGATCAAGTCAGGGCAGGGGGCTTCACTGGCTGGCCGCTGGCGGGCGGGCGCCGAACACGGCCGTGCCAACGCGGACATGGGTGGCACCAAGGGCAATTGCGGCCTCGAAGTCACCGCTCATTCCCATGCTCAACCCGCCTACCCCGTTCCGTTCGGCAAGGTTGGCAAGCAGGCCGAAATGCAGGGCGGCCTCCTCCTCGGCTGGTGGTATGCACATCAGCCCGGCGACCGGCAGGTCCAGCCGCCTGAGTTCGGCGACCAGGGCATCCGTCTCCTCGGGAATCACTCCCGCCTTCTGCGGCTCCTCGCCGGTATTGACCTGCACGAAGAGTTGCGGGCAATGGCCGATCTGCTGGGCAATGTCCGCCAGCCGCCCGGCCAGCTTCGGTCGGTCAACCGAGTGTATTGCGTCAAATTGCTGCATGGCCGCACGAACCTTGTTCGACTGCAGCGGGCCAACAAGATGCAACTCGGTGCCGGAAAATTGCTGCCGGAGATCGGGCCATTTCGCCGCCGCCTCCTGCACCCTGTTTTCGCCAAACTGGCGATGACCCCGGTCAAGAACCGAGCGGATTCGCGAAACCGGCTGCAATTTCGAAATCGCCAGCAGGCGGGTGGATCCTGGCGGTCTGCCCGCCGCATGTTCGGCCCTGGAAATCCGTTCACGTATATCGGTCAATGACATGGGCAACCCCGGATCGATCCTGCCGCTGCCGGCAGCCAGGCACAACGCCCGTGATGTCTGCAGCGGAAATCAGGCAGCACCGACGGAGTATAGTTTGACCAGGCAGAACTGTGCAAAGGCAATCCCGAATTTGCCGACCCGGCGCGCCCATACCCGTGTCGGCATGCCTCCCTGCCCGCAACGGCAGTCACCGGCGCATGACGCGCCGGGAAAGCCCGAATTCCCCGCTGGTATTGCCGGGAGCTTCCGAATGTCCACCAGTCAAATAAAATGACTTGGCACAAAGTGCTGAGCCGTAACGGTCTTTCCGAGAAAGCTCCCGTGTTTTCCACATCCCGATCAAATAACAGTCGTATCTAGTGCCCGCCAGAGAACCCCCCTTGCGGCAAGCTCCAGCCCCGAATACACCCGGCCTGACCGCCGGTAATCGACTGATCCAACCCCGATCCGGGAGATTTTCGAGGATCCGGCAGCATCGCCGAAATCAGCGGATGCCTCAGGCGGCGAGGCGGTGCTGCTGGCCGGTCGCCTGCTGCTGCCGGCGCAGCAGCAGCCCGATGCGGTGGATGTTCAAGGCCACCACCGACAGCGCCACCGAGCGGGCAAACCCGCCAGCACCGCGGGACCGGACACGATCAGGCCCCCGGTGGCCGGGATCATTGATTGCAGATTCCACCGCCGGGTGCTGGCGGCGCATGGCGACGAACTCGCCGCCAGCCTCGCGTGCCCGTTCGTCCAGGTCGGGATACCCCTTCTTCGGCAGCACGTTCTCCTCGAGCATGTCGCCTGCCCGGACCCGGTTCCCGGGGTTGCGCGCCCCGCGATCGAAGCTCACCGCCCGAAGATCGGGATGCCGCGCCTGTGCAGCCGCCACCATCGGCACCGCATGACCTGCATCGCTGCCTTGCCACATCACCCGGTGGTGCAGCACGAAGCCGTGCTGGTCCTCGAGGATGCAGACCGGGACCCCCGGCTCCACCGGACAGCCGGGTTTGCCCCTGGAGATCCACCTTGCATGCGGCTCGAAGACCGGGAACATTTTCTCGCCATGCGGGATCCGTTCATCCTGGAGCAGGCGGCGCCGGGTCTGACCTGCCTGCCGTTCGGCATGTGAAAGGTTGTCCCTGAGCCCGCCGGCATCGACACCCTTCTCCTCGAGATCGGGGATTGTCGCCTCGATGCGGCCGATGAGCACCCGGCAGCAATCCAGATATGCCTCGACATCGGCCGGCCGGGCCCGCCGGGTCCGGCGGACGGCGTTGAACAGGCTCTTCACCTTGCAGCCATGATGCTTCCACCGGCGCCAGCCGGGAATGCCGGCGGCGGTGGCGGCCCGGCCGGTATCGCGGATGAGGCAGCGCATGGCGTCCCGCAAGAGGCCGGTATCGGCGGGATGACGGACATCGGTCAGCACCACGAAGGAACCGGCGCGCCCGGCCAACGGCGCGCCAGGCTTGTCTCCTGCGGGCCGCATGGCCGCTCTCCACGATCAGGGCATTCACTTGGGCCGGTAATTCCGGGCCCGGCAGGCCGACATTGTCCACCAGTGTCTGCAGCTCGTACCGGTACTCGTCCCGGGCTTTCGGGTGACCGGGGAAGCAGCGGAGTGTCAGATGCCGGGCCGCCCTCGTGGAGGCGATCATGATCACAGCCCGGACCCTGCCTGATCACACCCGTCACCAGGATGCGCCACATCTCCATGCCCGGCCTTCCGGTCTTTCTGCTGACCCCCGGAAGGATGTACTGGTCCAGAAGCCCGAACAATCGCTCGCGGAAGGCCTCATCGGAACAGAGGTGCTGAAGCCCCGGCAGCAGGGCCGGGATGTCATCCCCGGATCTGGCATCCAGCCTGATGTCCGGGGTGCGAATCTCGCCGAGCATTTGCCGTGGATTGCGTATGTGTCGCATGCCTGCCTCGTGAAGATTGGCCGAAACCGGCCTGTTTGGCGGGAAAATGGCCCGAAACCGGTGCTTTCTCCCGATTCTTCGCTCTGACAATACACAGAAATATCCAATCAAGTCAATGACTTGGTGTGTTTTCTGGCGGGCACTAGCTAGCCGTAACCGTTCGGCCAAGGCGTGATGGCCCGTCCTGTCGGCATCCGGCACCGCCCCGAACGGCAATTCATTGGCCTCGGCGGCACGGCACCCGCTTCCGGCCCTTCCGCAGCGGACAGAGCCGGATATCCTTCCTCGGCCTGGCGCATTCATGCGTCCGGTCATGCTTGCCGCGCCCCTGCGTGGTGCCGACATGCACCCATCCGGCCGCCTTGCATGCCGCCCCGGTGAAGGGCGGGAGGCGGGCGAAACTCTCCATCGGCACCGGGCACGTCCGGTAGCGCGCCTGCCGGTCCTCTCGCACCTGCCGGCGCGCCGGCGCCGGGATGTGCGAGGCCGGGTCGGGGATGCGCAGCCGGGGCAGTACGAGGAGACGCGAATTGTCCACCACCGATTGCAGGCCCCGCTGCCGCGCCCCGGCATCCCGGCCGATGAAGGCATCGCGCGGCGCCGGCTTCCGGCCCCGGCAATCCTCCACCGCACAGCGCAGCTGCGCACCCACCAGCGGCGTGCAGCCGGGATGATGCCGGCGGGAGATGAACTCTCTCCAGCGCCGGGAGGCGCGGGCACCGGCGCCGGTGATCTTCAGCAGACGGATCGGCTGCACCGCCGCCAGCGTCTCCGGCACCGGCGCCAGCGGCTCCTCGGTGTCGGGGCCGAACCCGATCTTCTTCAGCCGCCGCGGCGCATGGCGCGGCTCGGGCAGGCAGATGATGCCGCCGCCGTGCATGGCCGGCATGGTGAGCCGGGCCGTCATCGCCCGTATCCGGCCATCGGTGCCGGTCCGGCCGATGGCGTGGCAGAAGCGCCGGGCCAGGCCGGCGCGGCTCTCCTGCGGGCCCTCGGCAATGAGCGCCTGCATCAGCGCCATCCCGGCGATCGTGAAGTCGCGCCCGTGATGGCGACATGCGATGGTGGTCTCCTGCATCACCCCGCCGCCAGCGCCCGGCGCCGATCCGCGTCCATGGACCAGGGCAGCCATGGCGACAAATCGTCCGGCGGTGCCCCGGCATTTGCCGCACGGGCCGCCAGCCGGTCATCGAGCCATGTGCGGATGCGGATGTCGTTCATGCGCAGGGTGCAGGTGATGCCGTGCATGGTGGCCGGGAAGGCGGCCCCCTCGGTGCTGCCGGCACCGAAGGAAAGCTTGCGGCCGATCACCGCCCGGCGCTGCAGGCGCTCGATCAGGTTATTATCCATGGGCACATCCGGCCTGCAGGCGAACACGCAGAGCCCCTGCCGGTGCCGGACCAGCGAGGCCGGTGCCCTGGCGCGTCGGCCCTTGCCGGCCAGTTCCCGCCCGGCCATGGCAAAGAGCCGCTCCACCGCTCTTTCCAGCCGGCGCCGGGCAATGCCGAAGCTGCGTGGCTGCGCATCCATTGCCGCCTCCCTGTCCCGGTGCCTGAGCCGGAGCTCGTTCAGGCGGAAGATCCGCCCGATCCGCACCAGCCACCGGTCCCGCCATTTGTCCGGCCTTGCATTGCCGGGTGCGGCCCTGATGAACTTTCGGCGCCGATGCGCCCGGTATTCCTGCGGGCATCGACGCGCAGCCGGACCGCATCCCGGCTGGCGGCGCACCAGAGCCGGGCCCGGTCAGTGCCGCGGATGGCACCCGCTTCCTCGACCGCCAGCCGGTCTCGCCCGTCTGCAGCATCTCCCTTGCCGGCAGGTGACCATGGATGGCCTGCGAGAGCGGCTCGAACAATGGTGCCGGCCCCGGCGTGGCATCCGCGAGGGTGCCGGCCGATATCGCCAGCCCCTGGCCGGTCATCCATTCCGCCACCTGCCGCAGCGGCCGGCAGCAGGCGAAGCGCTCATGAAGACAGAGGGCGAAGGCGCTGGTGCCGAAGGCGGTATCGGCAAGGAGTCGTGGCACCGGCGCAGCCGCCTCCCTCGGCGAGGAGGTGCAGGCACAGCCCTGCCGCCACCCCCCGGCGGATGAGACGGACATGCGCCTTCACCTCGATCTCCATGATCCCGGCGACGTGGCTGCCATTCCTCACATGGGGCAGGCCGCAGCAGGAACACATGCGCGCCGCCGCCGGATCGTGGCTCCCGGTCTTCTGCTCCAGTGCCGGGCGCCTGGTCCTGCCATGGCCGGGACTGCCCTTCTGCCGGCCGCGCCTGCCGACGGCGGTGCCCGCCCGCTTCCGCTTCCCGGATTTCCTGCCGAAGCGGGCCCCGGCACGGGTGGCCGGCGCCGAGCGCCGCGTCTCGCGCTCGGCCCCCGGTTCCCTGATCTCCTCTTCCCGGCCGGCGAGCCTGCCCTTCAGCCGGGATATCTTCCGGCGCAGGACGGTCACCTGCCCCCGCCCGCCATCGATGCCGGCCTTGTCAAGCAGCGCCTCGGGATGCACCACCTTCTTCTCCGGCCGGCGCACATTCCCCGATGCCCGGCTGCGGCGCAGCGCCGTCTGCCCGGCGCGGCTGGCGGCGAGCTTCTCCCGGCCTTGCCCGAAGGTTGCCCGCAGGGAGTTCGGCTTGCTGCGGGCCTCGGCCGATTCCCGTTTCCGACGCTCGGCATCGGCCCTTGCTTCCGGGAGTTCGGCCTCCGGCCCGGCGATCCTCGCCTCGGCCGCCTCGGTACGCGCCTCTGCCGGGCAAGACGGCGCTCGAGGTCCGGGACCGGTGGCGGGGCGGGGACCGGAATGACGGCTCCGCATGTCGACATGCGGCCGGACCAGCAGGTGTCCCGGCATGCAGCCGGCAGAAAACGACATGCCTGACGGGTGGTCCGCAAATGCAGACAGGACGGGCCGTCACGCCTTCACCGAACGGTTACGATACCCAGGTGGCGGATTGCGATTTTTCCAGTGCTTTGATTTTACACGACTATTTCACGGCCGTACCGGCGATGACCGTCGATGGAAGTGATCTGGGCATGGCACGATTTTTCGGAGATCAGGGTTGCAGGAACGATTCACGTCGCCAGTGCCCGAACCCGGCAGCCATGGAAGCCGCTGACAGTCGCCAATGACAACCATGTCCTGGCGCTGGCGGCGTGATTCACCACCAGCAGTCGCGGTCCCCGGAAATTGCGCCATGCGCGAACCGCTCCCCGGATCCGGTAACAACTTGTGTTGATATTTTGAAGCCATTAATGGTCTGGGGCAGACGTTACCCCGGGGATTATTGATGCTGTTATCGCGTCTCTTGCGGCCGGGTGCCGCAATGATAGTTTTGCTGATCGTCCTGGTTGCCTGTTCAGGCAATCAGCCCAAGGAGCCGGAGCAGGAGGAAAAGCGGGAGTCGATCTGGTCGCTTCTCGAAAACCGGGACGACCCCAAGGTCACCATCCGGGTCAACAAGTATATCTGGAACGCGACGTTCGAGGTCCTGGATTTCCTGCCGGTGGAAACAGTCGATCCGTTTACCGGGATCATCATCACCGGATGGGGAAGGGCCCCCGGCAGCAACAGGGATCACAAGGCAACCGTGCTCGTGTCCGATCCGTCCCTGGATGGGCGGGCGTTGCGGGTGTCGCTGCTGACCAGGAGCGGGCCGGCCACCGAGGCAACCGTGGATGCAATCGAGGATGCGATCCTGACGCGAGCCAGGCAGTTGCGACTGGCCGACGCCGGTTGACAGGCCGTCCGGCCACGCCTGCCTGACCTGAAGTGCGGGAAGACAGCAGGATGACCATACGACCATTTTCCGAAATCGAAGCCGCATGGCAGCGCAGATGGGATGATACGGGGGTATTCAGGGCGGTGCGCGATCACAGCCGTCCCAAATACTACGTGCTGGAGATGTTCCCCTACCCGTCGGGCAAGATCCACATGGGTCATGTTCGCAACTACACCATGGGTGACGTGATTGCCCGGTACCGGATGGCAAGGGGATTCAACGTGCTCCATCCGATGGGCTGGGATGCATTCGGCATGCCGGCCGAAAATGCTGCCATGGAGAAGGGCGTGCATCCGGGAAGCTGGACCCGTCGCAACATTGACGACATGCGGAGCCAGCTGAAGCCGCTGGGGCTGTCGATTGACTGGGATCGGGAATTTGCCACCTGCGATCCGGAATATTACGGGCAGCAGCAGGCCATGTTTGTCGACATGCTGGAGAAGGGGCTGGTCTACCGGAAGAATTCGCCGGTGAACTGGGACCCGGTGGACATGACCGTGCTGGCGAACGAGCAGGTCATTGATGGTCGGGGCTGGCGGTCCGGCGCCGAGGTCGAGCGAAGAACACTTACCCAGTGGTTCTTCAGGATCAGCGATTTTTCCGAGGAATTGCTGAGCGCCATCGACCAGCTGGATGGCTGGTCGGAGAAGGTCCGGCTGATGCAGCGCAACTGGATCGGCAAGTCCAGGGGCCTGGAGCTTGAATTCGAAGTCATCGGCGCCGCCGGTGAGCAGCGGGCGATCAAGGTCTATACCACCCGGCCCGATACGCTGCACGGCGCCAATTTCGTTGCGATCTCGGCCGATCATCCGCTCGCTGCCGAACTGGCATCTGCCGAGCCGTCAATTGCCGATTACCTGGATGAATGCAGGCGGGCCGCGGTCTCCGAGGCGGCGCTGGAGACCCTGGAAAAGTCCGGGGTCGATACCGGACTCAAGGTAAGGCACCCGCTGGATGCCGGCGCCGAACTGCCGGTCTGGATTGCCAATTTCATTCTCCATGACTACGGGACCGGTGCCATTTTCGGATGCCCGGCCCATGATCAGCGGGATTTGGACTTTTCCCGGAAATACGGATTGCCGGTCATCGATGTCTTTGAGGCCGAGACATCCGGTGAAGCCGTCGCCGACATCGCCTTCGTTCCCCTGAAGAGCGAGAGGGTTCGCTACCTCAGGAAGGTCGCCGGCGAGGATCTGCAGACCGGCGACGAGGCCATCGATTCGGCGATCGACCATTGCGAGGCAGCAGGTATCGGCAAGGGGGTGGTCCGCTACCGGTTGCGGGATTGGGGCATCAGCCGGCAGCGCTACTGGGGCTGTCCGATCCCGGTCGTGCATTGCAATTCCTGCGGCGTTGTCCCGGAGCGCAAGGAGAACCTGCCGGTCATCCTGCCGGAGGATGTCAGCTTCGACCAGCCAGGCAATCCCCTGGATCGGCACGAGGATTGGCGGAAGGTATCCTGCCCGGCATGCGACGGCCCGGCACTGCGCGAAACCGATACCATGGACACGTTTGTCGACAGCTCGTGGTATTTTGTCCGGTTCACGGCGCCGGATGCCCCGACACCGACATCGAGGGAGGATGCCGGCTACTGGATGAATGTTGACCAGTATATCGGCGGCGTCGAGCACGCGATCCTGCACCTGCTCTATTCCCGGTTCTTTGCCAGAGCGATGCACATCACCGGCCACCTCCCGGCCAAGGCGATCGAGCCGTTCGAGGCAATGTTCACCCAGGGCATGGTCACCCACGAAATCTACATGACAAGAAACCGGCAGGGACGGCCAGTCTATCATTTCCCCGAGGATGTTGACCTCTCGGACGGCTCTGCGACGCTGAAGGCAACCGGCGAGGCGGTTGAAGTCATTCCGTCGGCCAAGATGGCCAAGTCGAAGAAGAACGTGATCAACCCGGAAGACCTGATTTCCCGGTTCGGTGCCGATACCGCCCGCTGGTACATCATTTCGGATTCTCCACCGGACCGCGATGTCGAGTGGACAACGACCGGGGTGGAAGCCGCCTCCAGGCATCTTCAGCGCATTCAGCGGCTGGCGGCCGAGATTGCGCAGGATGACACTCCCGGCACCGAGGAGGAGAACGGGGCCCTGGCGAATGCAACCCAGCGAACCATTCTCGAGGTTACCAGGGGAATTGACAATTTTGCGTTCAACAAGTCGGTGGCCGAGCTGTACAAGTTTGCCAACACGCTGTCCCGGTCCGGCGCCGGTCCGGCAGCCAGACGGGAGGCGATGAAGGTCATGGCCCGACTCATGGCTCCGATGACGCCGCATTTGGCGGAAGAGGTATGGAGCATGCTTGGCGGCGAGGGGCTGGTGGCGGCCGGCGACTGGCCGGAGGCCGATCCGGAACAGATGGTCGATGATGTCGTGACCCTGCCGATCCAGATCAATGGCAAGAGGAGGTCGGAGATCCGGATACCCCGGGGGCTGGACAGGAAAGAGATCGAACGCCGGGTTCTCGAGGACGCTGCGACGACCAGGTATCTGGCAGGAAAAACACCCAGGAAACTCATCGTGGTGCCGGAGAGGATCGTCAATGTCGTCATTTGACCGACGCCGGTTTCTGTCTCTGCTGGCGATTCTGCCGATTGCCGCCTGCCAGTTCAGGCCGGCGATGCAGAAGGGAGAACCGGCGGCGGCGCTTCCAGGCCGCATCAGCGTGTCCGTTCCGGGCGGAAGGACCGAATACCTCCTGGAGGAGCAGCTTCGACACCAATTGGGCTATGCCGGCGAAAATCCCGATTTCCAGCTTGACGTGACGCTTGAATTCGAGGACCGCGCTGGCACCGCCCCCGGGTCGGGCGGAATTGACCGCGGGCTGATCGAAGGGACGGCAGTTTTCGTGGTCAACCGGGCTGGTGATGGAGAACGGGTGAGCGGCGGCACGGTGCGGGGCTGGGCAACCTATACGAAGGGCAACGAGACCGTCGCCGTCGACAGCGCCCGGGCGGATGCCCGGAGGCGGCTTGCCAGTCAGCTTGCCGACAGGATCGTGACCGCGCTGGTTGCCACCGCCGGCGACTGGGCCAACTGATCATTCCATTTTCGCCGGGAGCAAGCCGCCATTCACAGGCGGATGTCATCATTCCCGCTCGGCGAGTTGCCGGATGCTGTCGGCAAACCGGATTCGTGCCTTCGGCAGTGATGCCGACCCATCATGGCGATCGATGCTTCGCTGCAGGAAATGGCCGGTGGTATGCAGCCCGTCCACCATCTCCGACAACCCCCCGAATTCCATTCCCAGGAAACAGGGCGGCAGGGGCAGCATGCGGTTGACCCAGCGACCGGCACCATGGCGACTGACGGCGCGTCCCGATCTGGGAGAGACATAGACAAGGTCATCGGTGGTGCCGGTGGCGGCACAGGATGTCAAATCTAGGCCGAACCCGGTCTCGGCCAGCAGTTCGAGCTCCCAGTGAAGGTAGTCGGCAAACCACTCTCCGGGTGTTTCAAGCCGGGACAGCAAATCCATCGTCCGCTGGTAGCACTCCGGAAATGGCTCCCGCTCCGGCAGCGACACCATCAGCACCGCACAGATCGAAGACATGGCCGACAGGGCCAGCCGGTCCGAGAACAGGCTCGCCGGCGAGTGCAGGGGCTCGATGCGGAAATTGCCGATATGCTCGGGCAGGCGGGCCCGCCAGTCTACCGAGAGCCGTGTTCCCGGTTGCAGGATCGGCCGATACCGTCTCGACACGCCACCGCGGAGAACGCCGGCATGACGTCCGTGCCGGGAGGTGAAGACCTCGAGAATCGCCGAGGTCTCCCCGTGATTCCGGGCATTCAGCAATATCCCGCGATCGCGCCAGTCCATCCAGGCAGGCTATACCAGGCCGTGCTGGTCGAGAAGTGTCCTTCCCTCTCGGTCCTCGACCTCGATGATCCAGAGATCGCGGTCCCGGTCCCGCTGGCGCTGCAGCAATTGGTCGATCCTGTCATCCCCGCCTTCGTCCAGCAGCATCCAGATCCGCCGATCCAGCGTCAGATCGTAGGATCGCTGGAATACCCGGGAATACCCGTCGAGCAAATTCAGCCTGATCAGCACCGAGCCGGCCTCCGGCTCGCCGCTGGCGGTGACAAAGGCCGGGATCGTCGCGATCCGGAGCTGGTTCAGATAGGCAGCGACCCAGAAATCCGTCCGCAGGCGAGGCATTCCTGCCCCCTATCCGCCGGTCTCGAGATCAAGGCTGACGTCGTTGATCCAGTTCGGCCTGACCTTGACCCGCAGGACCAGGTGCACATCCTGCCCGAGGAAGGCGGCAATATCCTCCCGGGCCATGATCGAGACCTGCCTGATGGCCTGGCCGCCCTTGCCAACCACCATTCCCTTGTGGCTGTTCCGTTCGACATGAACCACCTGGTCGACATGAACCGATCCGTCCTTGCGAGTCATCCAGCGTTCGGTCGCCACGGTCAGCCGGTAGGGAATCTCCTCGTGCAAGCGAAGCATGAGCTTGGACCGGGTGATCTCGGCGGCGATGACCTGCTTGGGAGAATCCGAGAGCTGATCGGGTGGAAACAGCCATGGCCCGGCCGGAACATTGCCGGCCAGCCATGCGCGGATGTCGTCCACCCCGTCATTGCGGAGTGCCGAAATCATGAATACCTCGTCAAACCGGATCCGGTCCGACAGGCAGCGCGTTGCCGCGAGCAATGATGCCCCGGAATCGAGGTCTGTCTTGTTGAGGGTCAGCACCAGCTTTTGTTCCGGCCGCCTGCGGTGCTCCAGGGCATCGACAATATCGAGGGTTCTGGCCGATACGGGCTGGTTGGCGGGCACCAGCAGCAGGATGGCATCGGCTTCAGCGGCGCTGCTCCACGCAGTGGCGACCATTGCCCGGTCCAGGCGATTCTTCGGATCAAACAGTCCAGGGGTATCGACAAAGACCAGCTGGGCATTGCCCTCGACCGCAATGCCCCTGATCCGGAAACGGGTCGTCTGGGCCTTGTGGGTGACCGGTGCGATCCGGCTCCCGACAAGTCGGTTCAGCAGCGTCGATTTGCCGGTATTCGGCTCGCCGACCAGGGCGATGAATCCGGCGGCCGTTTCAGTCGCCATCGTCGCCAAGCCCGGTGAGAAGTTTCTCGGCCGCCCGCATTTCCGCCACTCGCCTCGAAGAGGCGTCTGCCGTGGACGACTCGCCGGAGGCCAGTCTGGCCTCGACCACGAAACGTGGCGAATGGTCGGGGCCGGACCGGTCGAGGATCCGGTATTCGGGCAGATTCACGCCATGCGCCTGTGCCCAGATCTGCAGCCTGCTCTTCGGGTCGGAATTGCCGGACATTTCCTGGCCGGACAGCGGTAGCCAGAGCCGGCGAACGACATCCCGGGCCGACTCCAGGCCACCATCGAGGAAGATTGCCGCCAGCAATGCTTCCATGGCATCGCCGACCATGGTCGAGCTGTTCGAGCCCCGGAGTCCCTTTCCGAGTTGAAGGAAACCGGCGAGATCGATGGTCCCGGCGACCTGCGCGCAGCATGCACCGCTGACCAGCCTGTTCAGACCGCTCGCCAACATGCCGACACTCGCTTCCGGATGAAGTTCGGTCAGCATTTCTGCCATCAGCAATCCGAGCACCCTGTCGCCAAGAAACTCAAGCCGCTCATTGTCACCGCCACGACCGGCGGTCAGGGAGGCGTGGGTCAGCGCCTGATGCAGAAGTGCCCTGTTCCTGAACCTGTATCCGATACGATCTTCGAGATCTGTTGTCCTGGGTTTGCCGTTCACTGGATTTCTTTGAAAAATCGGCCCTTGCGCCATGTCCAGAAGAAGAACAGGCTGCGGCCGGATGACGAGAACATGACCCGGTCCGCCCGCCCGACCAGGTTCTCGAACGGGACTGTTCCGACCCCGCCGCGAAGCTTCGAATATCGGCTGTCGCTGCTGTTGTCACGGTTGTCGCCGATGAAGAAATACTCGCCGGGCGGGATGGTGAATACCGGCGTATTGTCGACCGGCGACAGTCCGATATCGAGTATCGAATGCTCGACCCCGTTCGGTAGATTTTCCCTGAAGCGTGGTTTCAGGCAGGATTTGCCCTCGACTTCGGTGCAGCGCAGGTTCCCGCCGCGCCGGTCATCAACGCCGAGGATCTCCTCGAAGTGACCGTCCGGCTGCTGCGGCGCTTCCTCGCCATTGATCAGCAGCACGCCATCCTTCATCCGGATCTGCTCGCCGGGAAGGCCAACCAGGCGTTTCACGAAATCCTTGTTCGAGACCGGATGCTTGAAGACAACGACATCGCCGCGTTCGGGCTCGCTGGCCAGAAGCCTGCCGGAAAAGGGGCATAGCGACCATGGGCAGGAATGACGCGAATAGCCATAGGCCATCTTGTTGACGAACATGAAATCGCCGATCAGCAGCGTGTCCTTCATTGACCCGGAGGGGATCCAGAAGGGCTGGAACAGCAGCGTGCGGAACAGGCCTGCCAGCAGCAGCGCATAGAACAGCGTCTTCAAATTCTCGATGACGACCTTGCCCAAGCGCTATCTCCCCCAGGGTCCCTCGGCAGAATTGCATGGGGATTATAGATTTTGCCCACAATGTCCACAGCATTCAATGCCGGGCCGCATGCAGAACAGGCCCATTCGATGACCGGTAACCGGAGCCAGAGCCAGCCTTCGTGCCCGGAACTCCCCAATCCAGCCATTATTCGGCTGTCTTGATGAGTGATGCGCCGGAATCCGCGCCACCGCCGTATCGCCCCGCAATGTGCGGCTGATCTGTGACTGTGCCTTGCGGCCGATTATCAGGGGGGAAAGCCCCTTTGTTCAGACCATTTATTGTCTACATGGCAGAGCCAGTGCCAAAAACCCGGCCCTCAGGCGGTACGAATTCGTGGCACCAACCCGATGGCGCAAACAAGCGGGCCAAGCGGGAGCGAAGGCCCCTGCCAACAGAAATCAGCCCCGGGAGGAGTCCGAAACAGGTGGGTTTCTTTCGCACAGTGCAGTAGCAACCGATCATCGATTGCCGAGCAATCCACGGCTTCCCGATTGCATCTTCCATCGCTCACTACAAGTGGTTTCCGGGGTATCCGCGACCTTGAACTCCCCACCCTCGGTCATGTCACATTGCTGGCAGGAAAGTACAGCGTCGGCAAGCCCACCATCCTCGAGGCCATCCGGGTATTCGCCTCCGGAGGCGATCGTCCGAATCTGACCGGACTTCTTGACAATAGTGAGGAGTTCGTCTCCGGCGAAGACGAGGATGGCGACACCATGGACTTCCCTGGTTTTTCGGCATTGTTTCACAACCGTTGTACCTGAAGCGGGAACGATGTTGCATCAACCATCCAGATAGTCGCCCATCCCGTACCCTACAACCTCACGCCAGAACTGATCGACGTTGATGATTCACCAGGTCTTTTCGGAACCGAACCTGCATTCCAGGGACTTTCTCCTGAACGCTCTCCGCGTGTCGGTAGGCGAGTATAGTCGCACCTTCCAGGTGAGCGGGTTCCGGACTCAATGGCGACGTTATATCTCGTCAGGGGTTGTTCGGACTCGCAGACCTGAAGCGTGGCCCGACCCAGTTGCGCTCGAATCCCTGGGTCCTGGACTGCTTGACAATGGCGAGGTTGCACAACTCTGGGATGAAGTTGCTTTGACAACCGCAGAAGAATTCGTGATCAATGCTCTCCGGCTGGTCGTCGGCGAAGAACTTGAGCGCATTGCTGTCGTTGGCGACCCCTCCAGATCATATCGGACTCAGTGGCGACGTGCTGTTGCCAAGCTCAGCTCAGCTACTCTTCGACACCAATTCCGTTGAAGTGCCTGGGCGATGGTGCGCAGCGCCTGTCCGGCATTTCTCTTGCCCACGCGAATTGCCAAAATGGCATTCATCACTCGATCCATGGGGATCTCTGGCGCATGATTTTCCGCGCGGCGGTACAAGGCAACATTCAGATTGTCGCTGCAACACACAGTTCGGATTGCATTGCCAGCTTCGCGATGGAGGCCGTCAATGCATCGACAGTTGGAACCTTGTACCGGCTTGAGCGCATCGGGGATTACCTGCGCGCAGTTCACTACTCCGAAGAAGAAGAGGGATTGGCAGCGCGGCAAGGGATTGAGGTTCGCTAACCCACACGGAATCAACCACGAATTCCAAGGTCCTTCTGGTTGAAGGCCACGACGATTTGCACGTGGTCAAGCATCTCCTGGCTTGCCACAAGGTCCAAACGCAATTCAGGATTGTACAAAAGGAGGGATTTCAGAATCTCCGAGATTCGATCCATGGTGAAGTCAACGTGTCTGGGCGCGGTGCGTCGGGTATCCTGGCAGACGCCAATGACAACATTGGTAGTCGATGGCAGTCCATTTGCGACCAGCTTGTCAGAGCCGGTCTTGATATGCCGATGAGAGAATCTCCTTCACCCGTCGTGTTCTCCGGACCTTCAGGAATCCGCGTAGGTGTCTGGCTCATGCCCGACAACCAGCATGGCGGTGAACTGGAGGATGTTGTTCATGCCATGATTCCGGAGAATGATCCCATGCTGCCGCGCGCCAGGCGCTACATAAATGGCATCCCCGAAAAAGACCGGAAATTCGCAAACGCAAAACTCACCAAGGCCCATGTCCATGCCTGGTTGGCTTCATGCAAGAGGCCGCGGCCCATGGGTACGGCCATTTCGGCCGGTGACCTTCGGCACGATGTACCGATCACCAATGCATTTGTCGGCTGGTTGCGCGAACTGTTCGAATTCCAGGCCACGAGTCGATCATCTGATATCATCTCCTGCAGCTCCTGATGGCCCCTTTCCGCGATGCGACTAGATCTTCCTGCTTCAGCAGACCAGGCGACATTACCGGCATTGCAGTGCTTGGTCAGCTTCTGGTCAACGCCACGCATCCGTGAGGTGAGTTGAAAACCGCGCTCTTCAGCCTCTGCCCTGGCAGCTTCCGGATCGTTCTCTCGAGCGTGTTCATCTGCCAGGCCGGTGTCGAGGCGACGCCAAGCGTCCAGTCGGGACAACCCATCAGGCATTCATGATTCCCGGTCGGCCGGCGATGCAGAGACGTCAGAAATGACATGCACCTGGAGGCACGGAAGCTGGCGCAAGCACAACATCGGCACCCTCGACTTGCCCGGCCGAAATCCAACGCATGGCCCCGGGGTACCGTCCGGCTGCAAGATCATGCGAGTGCTCGCATCCGTACAACCCGCAACCGGTGATATATCAAAACGACTACCATCGGTGCGGGTGTTCCTGAACCGACCAGCTCTCGTGGCCGGAAAATTCGAAGCCGCCCTGCATGCCAATATCCGTGACACGCAAGACCCTGCGAGTCAGCCATGGGTCAATGATGGGTCCGGCAGCGTGGGTCAGGCCGGGATCGCCTCGATGATTACCGTGGCGGTGGCGACCGGCCAATCATCGGACATGGAAAGGTGGAGGCGTGGATGATGGCCTTCGGGGATGATGGTCTCCAGCCTCCTGCGGGCCCCGCCATGCAGAAGGAGGGCGGGCGGCTGGCCGCGCCGGGTGCGGACTTCGATGTCACGCAAGGCAACACCGGAGGTCAGTCCGGTTCCCAGGGCCTTGCTGCAGGCCTCCTTTGCCGCCCATCTCTTGGCCAGTATGCCGGTGGCGTCGGCCATCCTTCGGGCCAGGGCCTGTTCCTGTTCGGAATAGACCCGGGTGCGGAACCGGTCGCCATGCCGCTTGAGGACAGCGCCGATGCGGTCGATATTGACCACGTCATTGCCGATACCCAGGATCATGCGGCCCGACCAGTCCGAATTGCCGATGCGGGATGTCGGTCGGGCAGCAGGGATCCCGGCCCGGCCATCACGCCGGTGAGGCCGCCGAATGGCTCCGGGGGAGCCGCTCCGTCGCCATCGGCCGACCCGGGCGACAGGTCCGGTTGCGGCCAGGCGGGGGCTGGATGCGGGCACATGCCTGCCGGCCCGCAGCGAGGTGCGGGCAGGTCATGATGCCGTGTCCGCCGGCCGTGCTGCGTCCATCCGGCGGCGCATGCGGGCAACCGCCTCGGCCAGGCCGAGGAATATCGCCTCGCCAACCAGGAAATGTCCGATATTCAATTCGGCAATTTCCGGAATTGCGGCGACCGGCTCCACAGTGTCGTAGGTCAGGCCATGTCCGGCGTGAACTTCGAGACCAAGCGACGCCGCCAGGCTGGCAGCCTCCCGTATCCGGTCGAGTTCTGCATCCCGGTCGCCGAGGCGTCCCTCGAAATGGGCATCGCAATAGGATCCGGTGTGCAACTCGACCACTTCCGCACCGATATCGGCGGCGCAGCGGATCTGCGCCGGATCGGTCCCGATGAACAGTGACACCCGCGAACCGGCCTCAGACAGCGGCTTGATGAACCGGACCAGCCGGTCTCCGAGGCCGACCGCATCCAGCCCGTCCTCGGTGGTGATCTCCTCGCGCCGCTCGGGAACGATACACACGGCATGCGGACGGTGCCTGAGGGCGATCGCCTGCATTTCGGCGGTTGCTGCCAGTTCGAGATTGAGTGGCAGCACCAACTCCTGCATCAGCGCGTCAATATCGCGGTCGGCGATATGACGGCGATCCTCCCGAAGATGAGCGGTAATCCCGTCGGCGCCTGCCTCCTCGGCCAGTTTGGCTGCCCGCACCGGGTCCGGATACGAGCTTCCGCGGGCATTCCTGACCGTCGCTACATGGTCAATATTGACACCAAGCCTTTGCCTCATCGGATGAACCTCCCATGCTTGTCGCTCATTCGCCGCCTCTCTTCCGGACCCGGCGTCGCACGGCCTTCCGCCGCCGGCGCTGATATGCTGCAATCAGCCGGTATGTGACCCAGCCAAACACCGCTCCGCAGACAAGACCCAGCACGGCACCCCCGACGAGATAGGGGACAAATACATTCCTGACAACCTCCGACACCGAGTCCCAGTTTGCCGTTTCGGGGGTGAACAATGCCACCAGGTTCAACCAGATCTCCTTCAGGCCGGATACCGTCATCGCCACCGCTGAATCCTCGGTGAGATCCGGGTTGTCGCCGACCAGCACCGAACCCAGGCTGAAGGATGTGTAGGCGATGGCCGGAAAGGTAAACGGGTTGCATATGAAAACGGCAGCGATGCTGGCAAGGATGCTGCCTCCAACCATCCAGGCCAGTGCCGGAGCAAGGAAAAAGTGCAGCCCGAAGAGGGGCGAGAATGCCACCAGGGTTCCCATGAACACGCCCCGGGCGATCCGCTGGGGAGAATCGGGGATTCGCAAGACGCGGAGCCATCGGTATCGGCCCATCCTCAGCCAGCCAAGACGGCGGCTCAGACGCAGAAACCTGTCGGATGCCCGCCAACGCTGCCCGGTCATCGGGTCTTCAGGTCAGCTTTCAGCGAGCCCGCAATTCGACTTCGATGCGCGTATTTCACTTCGACATCGGCCCCGATGGCCGTCATGATCTCGTCCAGATGTGTACAGTCACGAACCTGCACCTCGAACAGGATCTTGTATTCCTTCTGCTCGCGGTGAATGAACTCGATATCGGATATGTTGGAATTCATCTGGCCGATCAGGTTGCATATCCGGCCAAGAACCCCGGCCCGGTTGGCCAGTGATGCGGTAATGCGAGCCGGGTGGATCGGGAAAGACGGGACGCCCTTCTTCCAGTCGATATGTTTGATCAGCCTGTCATTCGCTGTCCCGTCCCAGCCAAAATTCTCGCAATTCCTCCGGTGGACCAGCAACCTGCCATCGCCCTCGAGCACTCCCACGACCTCTTCCCGGGGCACCGGAAGGCAGCAAGGGGCAATGTGAGGTGTCATCCCGTCCGGCAGGTTGAAGAAATTCTCCGGACTGGTGACCTCGGGATCAACCCTGAGATATGTCTCGGGAAGAATCGCCTTGACCAGGTCCTCGCCGGTCAGCCCGGCGGCAACACCGGTGCCGCGACGGGACTCGCCGACGGCCGGGCCATCATGCCGGTCCGGTGCCCGCGCCGACGATCGTCCGGCCGTAACCCGGCCCGGTTCATGAATTGCCCTCTCCCTCTCTTCTGCCGAGCGACCCAGTTGCAATAGCAGCTGCTCGACATCGCCTCCCTCCGCCAACACCTTTTCGGCAGCGATTTTCAGCACGCTGTCGCTGGCTTCCCTGCCATATTCCTTCAGTGCTTCCTGGGCGATCTTCAGTCCGATGGTCATGAGGTGCTGGCGTTCGATGTTGCGCAGCGCCCGTCGCAACTCTGCCTTCGCACGCGATGTGGCAACCCATCCGAGCCATGCCGGCTTGGGGCAGGCATCCACTGCGGTCACGATCTGGACGGTGTCACCATCATTGAGCACGGTATTCAGGGCGACCTTGCGACCCCGGACCTTGGCGGCAACCGCCCTCTCTCCGATCTTGGAGTGAACAGCGAAGGCAAAGTCCAGCGCAGTTGCCTTCTTGGGGAGACGGATCAGGCGATTCCTCGGCGTGTAGCACGCGATCGAGCTTTGCCGAAACGAGATTGCGCTCCTGAACCGTTCCTTGAACTCGGCATCGGGAATCTCGCCCTTCCCGGAGTACAGGGTTTCATCAATCACCGTCTGCAGGGTGTTGCCCGACCCCGGGCGGCTGTCCCGCAGCCTGATGCCATTCCGATAGGCCCAATGGGCGGCCTCGCCGAACTCGGCATGGAAGTGCATCTCCCGGGTCCTGATCTGGATCTCCACCGAGTAATGTTCAGGCAAATCCAGCAGGGTTTCATGCTGCATCTCGTTCGTCGATCGGTGCAGCAATTCCCGCGGCACTTCGACTGCGGTGTGAATCGACTGGTATCCGCTCTCCGCCTTGGGAACGCTGACATAATCCTTGAAGCGCCCCCGAACTGCGGGCCATGACTGATGAATGGTGCCGAGTGCCCGATAGACATCCTCGTCATTGTCGGTGACGATCCTGAAGCCGAAAACGTCGAACACCGAGTTCAGCCATTCCTTGATCGGCCTGACCCTGCCACCCGAAAAATCTGCCGAGATGATCTGGTCCTTGTATTTGCGCCAGGTCGAATAGGGGGTCTTCAGCCGGCCGGTGACCTCGGCCTCGATCCTTGCCGCCTTCAACTTCCTGCACAGCCTGCCATGGAAGAGCTGGGCGGTAATGACCTCGTCGGACGGATCGCGTTTCGATCCGCGCAGCTGGACATACTGGCGCTTGATTTCCTTCATTTCGTCGGGCTGCAGGATTCCGAACGCCGCATCCTCGAGTTGCTGCTGGATCTTCTGGAACCCGCACATCTCGGCCAGCGGCGCATAGAGTTCGATTGACTCCAGCGCCTTGAGGCGCTGCTTGCTCTGCGAATTGTCAGGCGGTGTCTTCAGATTGTGCAGCCTGTCGGCGCATTTGACGATTGCTACCTGGTTGTACTTTCCGGCCGCATCGAGAATCCGTTTCAGCGTCTTGCCGCGGGCAATGTCATTGAACTGGAGCGCGCCATTGCTCTTCTGGTAGCGGCCGCCCAACTCGTCCCGGACCTTGGTCACGCCATTGACCATCGCTGCAACGGGTTTGCCGAAACTGCCCCTGATTTCCTCGTAGGTGGTCGAGGTATCTTCAACCGTGTCGTGCAACAGGCCGGCGGCTATGACCAGGTCATCCTGCCGGTGTTCGGCGAGTATCCTGGCCACCGCCACCGGATGGGTGAAGAAGTCGTCGCCGGTCAGGCGTTTCTGGCCTCTATGTCTGGTCCTGGAAAATTCATAGGCCCGGCTGATCAGATTCTCATCGGCGTCCCGGTGGTATCCCTTGACGGTCCTGATTAGCTCTTCCGCAGTCACGAAAATCCCTGCCGTCCGAGACGGCTGAATATTCAGCCGCCCGCCTGTCCTCGGCTCTGTTCAATCAGCCGACGGAATTCTTCCTCTTCCGTCTTGCCGGCCACCGGTTCGGCATCGCTGAAAATGCCAACCGGCTTTCCTGTTGCAGGAGAAACCAATGCTGACGGAATCAGCATCTGGTCCTGCTCCGGCTCATCCACCTCGTTCATCTGCTGGAGATTCGAGATCGTGCGCTCCCGCAGATCATCGGCCAGCTGTGTTTCCTCGGCAATTTCCCGCAATGCGACAACGGGATTCTTGTCGTTGTCCCGGCTCACGGTCAGAAGGTCACCGGAGGAGATCTCCCGCGCCCTGAATGCTGCCAGCATGACCAGATCGAACCGGTTGGGAACCTTGTCGATGCAATCTTCCGTTGTGACCCGCGCCATCTGTGACTCCGATGATGAAAGGCAGGGACACCACATAGGAACCCACTGTGCAGAATACAAGCAAAAACGGGAGAGCACTGGCCGTGATGCCCGCGGGAAGGCAGGGTTGCACCTAGCATGCCGACATTCGGCAATGTCATGCAGAAGCAGACCAACACCCTTCATTACCAGTGAATCTTGCGCCGGGTCGGGGCTCATTGTAGGCGCACCGGGGCGGAGTCTTGCCGGCATGTCCAGCCCCGGCACGAGGGAGTGGAGTATTGAAGGAAGAATCGAGGCATTGGCTGAAGCCGGCAACGGGGTGCCTGCTGGCGCTGGTCCCGGCGCTGATTCATGCAATTGACCTGTTTGCCCCTGCCCCCGCCTCCGGGTTCACCGTTGGAGTGGTGGCCGGACAAGCCGTCATGACCGGCGATGCCGGCATGCGGTACCATGAGCAATTGCTGGACCCGGCCGGGCAGGCCTCGGTTCACGCCGCAACGTTGGCAAATCTCCCGGGAGGAGATGTCGGGGCGTGGTGGTATGGTGGGAGCAGGGAAGGTGGCAAGGACGTCAATATCTGGTTTGCCCGGCTTGACCAGCAGACCGGACGGTTCTCGCCAGCGGTCAGCGTCATGTCGCGGGAGTTGCTTGCAGCCCAAACCGGCCGCCATATCAGGAAGCTGGGCAATCCGGCGGCGGTGCTCGACGGCGACGGGCGGGTCTGGCTGTTCTTCGTCAGCGTCTCGATAGGGGGATGGGCAGGCAGTGCAATAAACTTCATGATCTCGGAGGATGGCGCTGAGACATGGTCTCCGGCGCGCCGGCTGGTCACGAGTCCGTTCTTCAATATCAGCACGCTGGTCAGGACCTCCCCGGTGCTGTTGCAGGATGGCGGGCTGGCGATTCCGGCCTACCACGAATTCATTGGCAAATTCGCGGAGATTCTCATTGTCGACCAGGATGGCACGGTACGTGACAAGAAAAGGCTGACATGGGGCAGGGATGCTCTTCAGCCGGCCTTGGTGCCGATATCGGCGAGCACCGCGGCTGTTCTCATGCGGTATGCCGGTGAGGCACCAATGAGAATGCTCCGATCGTCGACCACCGATGGTGGCCGGACGTTTGACAGGGCAAGGAGATCAGCCCTGCCGAATGCCGACAGTTCGATCGCCGGTGGTCCGCTACCCGGCGGGGCCGGGATCTGGGTCGTCTACAACAACTCGGAATCGGGACGCGACGTGCTGTCGATCGCTGCTGCCAGCGACAGCCGCCAGGACATGGTCTGGCTGCATGATCTCGACAGGGGGGGGGAAGGGGAGGCTTCCTACCCATCGGTGCTGACCGATTCCCGGGGGCAGCACCATGTCGTCTGGACCCATGACCGCCAGCACATCAAGCATGCCGTCTTCAACGATCCGTGGCTTCTCGACAAGGCCCGTAAACTCCCCGCGGATCCGTAGTTGCAAGCCAGAGGCACATGTCATGACGGCAACTCCACAGCTGGGCCTGCCCGGTGCCGGCTGGCCACCGGCGGAGGAATTGCCGCACCACCACCGGTCAATCGACCACGGGTCGCCCTCGGCGAGTCATGATGCCCGCAACCACCTGCCGCAAATCGATTGATGCCGGCATCGTGACCGGAGTATGTGAGCCGCATGTATTCTGATGTCTCCTGGCTGACGGTGCTGTTCGCGCTGGGTTTCCTGTCGGCCGGCCAGCTGAATTCCGGCATGGCCGCCAGGGCAGGTGCAGGCATGCTGGCGGCCTTCCTGCCATATGTCATGCCGGCCGGTGACCTGACGGCACTGGAGAGGCTGAAGGGCCTGCTCTACGAGCCGAGTATCGGCCTGGTGGTCTGCAGCCTGCTGCCGGTCGCAAGGGTGCTTCCGAAAATGCCCATCACAATTCCTGCACCTGCCCAGGAGATCAGGTTCCTGGTGCTGGTTCTTGCAACCGGGGTTGCACTCTACCCCATGGCATTGGGGCTGGGTTATCTTGACCCCTATGCGCTGGGCTACCAGCCCTGGTTTGCACTGGTCGTGTCCGTCCTCGCTGCCCTTGCCTGGTGGCGCCGGGGGCATGGCCTGGTTGCGACCTGGCTGACAGTAGCGGTGCTCTTGCACGTGCTCCAGGCTGGCGAAAGCAGTAACCTGTTCGACTACGTGCTGGATCCGATCGTGTTCACGGTGGCCCTGGTCCGGGTCATCCGACACCTGGTCACCAGACTGGCCGGCAGCCGTGCAACCGGCTGAAAAACTGGTGCTGATCAACGGCGCAGCCCTGTTCGGGCTGGGGGTCATGTTGGCCCTGTTCAATCCGGACTATTTCCACGACGTCTATTCGGCCGAAGATGGCGTGATGGAATGGCTCACGGTCATGACGCTGGCAACGGTTGCTGTCCTGACGGCCGCACGCCTTCGGAGGGGATACCGTGAATTCGGCCGGATCCAGCGCCTGGTGCTGGCCTCGCTCGTGCTGCTGGCGATATTCGGTGCCGGCGAGGAGGTGTCCTGGGGTCAGCGATTGATCGGCATCCACTCCTCCGAATTCTTCCTTGATCACAATCGCCAGGGTGAAACCAACCTGCACAACCTGGCGGTTGCGGGCGTCAACCTGAACAAATTGCTGTTTGCCAGGGGATTCCTGGTTTTCTTCATCCTGTACCTGGCGGTGTTGACGCCGCTATGTTACCGCTCCGGCCGCTTCCGTGCGCTGGCTGACCGTTGCGGGGTGCCAATTCCGAAACCGTACCAGATCGCCGGATATGTGATGGTGATCCTGGCCGTCGAGGGCCTGTTGAACCTCGTCCCCGGGGACGTGCCAAGGCGAGGAGAGTTGACCGAATTTGCCATTCCGCTGCTCGCTGCCCTCAACATCATCTACCCGCTGAACCATGCGGTGTTCGAGCCAGGCAGTATTGATGACGGAAGGTGATGCGAAGGCATCCATGGAGCTGGTGGCCTATACGGACGGTGCATGCTCCGGAAACCCCGGGCCGGGTGGCTGGGGCGTATTGCTTCAGGCCTTCCGCCAGGACCAACTGATCAGGGAGAAGGAGCTTTGCGGCGGCGAGGCGAGGACAACAAACAACCGGATGGAATTGCTGGCGGCGATTTCTGCGCTGGAGGCACTGAACTCCCGGTCACGCATCAGGCTGGTGACCGACAGCAGGTACCTGGTTGACGGGATCGGCAAGTGGATCGGCAACTGGAAGGCAAGAGGCTGGAAGACCGCGAGCAAGCAACCAGTAAAGAATGTCGATTTGTGGATGCGGCTGGATGACGCGCGACAGCAGCATGATGTTGCCTGGGAATGGGTCAAGGGTCATGCCGACTCCCCCGGCAATGAACGGGCCGATGCGCTGGCCAACCGCGGGATGCAGGAGATTCGCGGCTCCGGTGGAACAGCCCGGCAGGATAGCTGACCGAAGCATCCGGGTCCCCGGTCACCTCGCCTCCCGGCAAGAACGGCCGCTTCCGGCTCCACCTTCCTGTCCCCCCTGGCGGCCCCGGAAGCGGGACCGGCCCGGCCTGCACGGCTGCCATGCCCTGGTCAGAATCGCCTGATGCCTTCGGGGATGTTCACTTCCTGGATGAGTTCTTCCTGTTCTTTGCAAGCCGGCGCTTGATCATCTGGCGCTTGACCAGGGACAGGTGGTCGATGAACAGCTTGCCGTCCAGGTGATCGATTTCGTGCTGGATGCATCGCGCATGAAGCCCGGCATATTCCGCCTCGACCTGCCTTCCCTGCAATTCCTGGTAGCTGACCACAATCCGCTCCGGCCTGACTACATCTGCATATTGTCCCGGAATCGACAGGCAGCCCTCCTCGCGCTTGACGAGGTTGTCGGACGTCCATGTCAATTCCGGATTGAGCAAAACCAGCGGGTCAGGCTCATCCTCCTCCTTCGGCGCGCAGTCCATGACAAAGATCCGCAACATGACACCCACTTGCGGGCCGGCCAGTCCAATTCCCGGCGCATCATACATGGTCTCCAGCATGTCATCGGCCAGGGTGGCGATCTCGTCCGTGACCTCGCCGATTGGCCGCGCCGTCTTGCGCAATCCCGGATCGGGATAGATCAGTATTCGTTTACCGGTCATTTCTCGCAATCGGTAATGTCGGTCGGAGCCCCTCCTGCCAGCATGGATCGCCCACGCTGCCGGATGCCCTTGTAGCAATTTCCACCCTTCCTGCCAGTAGGCATTCGGAGAGTGAACTGTCATTGACTCATGATCGCGGCCAAGCACGGCCATGTTGCACGCATGGACAAGAGCATCTGGATCAGCATCCGCATCGAGCCCGAACTGCAGGCGGCGATCGCCGCCGTGCCGGCTTCCGTCAACAATGCGGCCTGCGATGGCTGCCGGGTGCAGCCCGGCGATTCCGGACGCAAGATCCTGACGGAAGACACGAGCAGCCTGGCAGCCTGGCGGGAGTTGGGGAGGCTGAACGGGCTCGATGGCCACAACATGTTCAGAGTGGGCCAGTGCCTGAAGGTGCCGGCACGCAGTGCCGGGGCCGCCAAACCTGCCTGCCAGAACTACGTGGTGAAGCCCATCCAACGCAGGCTGGGCGACCGCTCGCGCTGGCCGGAGATTACCCGGCTGAACGGCATCACCCGGGAGAAGCCGCACCGGGCAGGGCCATGCCTGAAGCTGTCGTGAGGGGAGGGTGGTAGCGATCGCGGGTATGGAGTCCACCCGCCCGGCGACGTATGGTGGCCAATGACAAATGCTTGCTGAAGGGTCCCGACCAATACATGCCGAGATTGCCCAAAGGACGGACGAGATCGCCGCCATCGGCCGGCACTACCGGGCGTCGCGCCTCGAGCTGTTCGGTTCGGCAGCCAGGAGCACGGATTTCGATCGGGAGACCAGCGATGCCGACATTCTCGTTGACTTCGAACCGCCGCTCCTGCCCGGGATCGCCCGGCGGTATACGGGCCTGGCCGATGATTTGCAGGCCCTGCCGGGCCGCGAGGTCGACCTGGTCAGGAGCGGCACGGTCGAGAACGAATACCTGCAGGCCGCGATCGACCGCTCGCGGGAGCTGGTCTTTGCAGCGTGATCCTCGATGCAGCCTCGGGGATGCCATCAGGGGAGCGGAGGTGATCGAGGACTTCACCGGCGGCATGGAGTTCGGAGACTACCGGCGTGATCTCCGAACGCAATGGGCAGTTGAGCGAGGCTTTTCCATCTTGGCCGAAGCACTGAACCAGATCAGCAGTTCCTCGCCGGAGGTGGCAGCAAGAATCCCGGATCTCGTGCAGATCATCGGTTTTCGCAATCGGTTGATCCATGTCTATCACCGGGTTGATCCGGTAACGGTCTGGGACTGCATCGTGGACGACCTGCCACCCCTGCGATTGTCGATCGAGTCGCTGCTTGACGAACTGGATCAATCCCGGGCGCCCGGGCCGGAGGCGCCGACGGTGAAGACCGAACCGAAAACGGGATCCCGGCGGCGGAAGCCACGGAAGTCGGCCCGTCATTCGACATGTGATGGGGGATGACCATGTCTATATGGACCCCTGCACGAGGCGGTCGGCTGGAATGACAATCCGGCGGTGATCGCCCGGTTGCTGAAGGCGGGGGCCGATGTGAATGCCAGGCGCGAATGGGACGATCTCCCCCTGCACATGGCGGCGGTGCGTCCGGTGCCGGTGCTGCTCGCCTGCGGAGGTCAAAGGGGGCCGAAAGCCAAGTCATACAACTACAATGGATTACATCCTTCGGAGAGTCCCCTGCATGGCACCGGTGTCCACGGTGCCGAAATTCCGGATTGATCCTGTGAGGAAGGGTCCGAGACCAGGCCGGCCTCCTCCCTGTGCCGGGGCGAGTCTTGACTTGAACTTGTCCGGCAAATCGTTTCAGTCATGCACCGTTCAGGCGAGATGAAGCACATGAATTTCGACGAGATCATTGAGCGGCGGGGCACGCATTGCATGAAGTGGGACATGATGGAGTCCCTCTACGGGGTTCCCACCGATGACGGCATCGCGATGTGGGTCGCCGACATGGATTTCCGTCCCCCCGAGGTGGCGCGGCAGGCGCTGCAACGCATGCTCGATCATGGAATATTCGGATATTACGGCGATGACCGCGCCTACCGGGAGGCCATTGCGTGGTGGATGGCGAATCGCCATGGCTGGAAGGTGGAGCCGGAGTGGATCTTCACCACCCACGGCCTGGTCAACGGAACGGCGATGTGCATCGACACCTATTCCCGGCCCGGCGACAATGTTGTCCTGTTCACGCCGGTCTATCATGCATTTGCCCGGGTCATCCGGGCGGCCGGGCGCGGCATAACCGAATGCCGGCTCGAGAAGATCGATGGCCGGTACCAGTTCGACTTCGACAGCTATTCCCGGCTCATGACCGGCCGGGAGACCATTGCCATCCTGTGTTCGCCACAAAACCCGGGCGGCACGGTCTGGAGCCGCTCGGAGCTGCGCCAGTTTGCAGATTTCTGCCGCAAGCATGATCTCGTCCTGGTCGCCGACGAGATTCACCATGATCTGCTGATGCCCGGCTCGCAGCACACGGTCATGCATGTGGCGGACCCCGATATCGAGGATCGGCTGGTCATGATGACGGCGACCACCAAGACCTTCAACCTTGCCGGCGTCCATGCCGGCAACGTCATCATTCCCGACCCGGCGCTGCGCGACCGGTTTGCCGGCCGCATGGCCGGACTTGGCATGTCGCCAAACAGTTTCGGGCTGTTCCTGGCCGAGGCAGTCTATTCGCCGGAAGGGGCCGACTGGGTGGACCAGGCAATGGAATACATCCACCACAACAGCCTGCTGTTCGATGAAGTGATTGACGGGATTGACGGTGCCAGTTCCATGAAGCTCGATGCGACCTACCTGGCATGGGTCGACTTCTCGGGGACCGGGATGGCTGAACAGGAGGTCAGCGACCGGATCGAGAAACGGGCACGAATTGCCGTGAATCGCGGTCGGACATTTGGTGCCGGCGGCGCCGGATATTGCCGTTTCAACCTGGCAACTCCACGGCCAGTGCTGGAACTGGCGCTGGAACGCCTGCACGGCGCCTTCGCCGCCAGTTGACAGCGTCGAGATGCCGGGAAGGATTGCCAACCATCGGAACTTGCTGCAACATTGCGGTCATTGGACGCGCGATGGGTCGTGACCTGTTGGTCAATTGACATCATTGCCGCAATCCTGGGCAGGAGGCGCCGTGCAGCACTACCTTGATTTCGAGAAGGAGCTGGCAGAAGTCGAGACCGAAGCCGACAAGCTGCGTTCGGCCCCGAAGTCGGAGCGCAACAAGGGTGACGCGACCAGGCTCAGGCGGCTTGATCGAAAATCGACCGAGATGCTGGGCAACATCTACGGGAAGTTGCGCCCCTGGCAAAAATGCCAGGTTGCCCGGCATCCGAACCGCCCACGGTGCCGCGACTACCTGATCGAACTGTTTACCGACCGCACCTACCTGTCAGGTGACCGGAGTTTCTCCGAGGATTGTGCGGTCACCGGATGCCTCGCCCGGTTCGATGGACAGGCCGTGGTGGTAATCGGCAACGAGAAGGGCAATGACACCAGGACCAGGCTCGAGCACAATTTCGGAATGGCCCGCCCGGAGGGCTACCGGAAGGCAATTCGTCTCATGGATCTTGCCGACCGCTTCGGTCTGCCGGTCATTACCATCGTCGACACGCCCGGAGCCTATCCGGGCAAGGGGGCAGAGGAGCGTGGCCAGGCCGAGGCGATTGCCCGGGCCACCGAACGCTGCCTGCAGTTGAAGGTTCCGCTGGTATCGGTCGTCATCGGTGAAGGCGGCTCCGGCGGGGCGGTGGCGCTGGCCACCGCTGATCGCACGGCAATGCTCGAGCACTCGATCTACTCGGTCATCAGTCCGGAGGGATGTGCATCGATCCTGTGGAAGGATTCGGAAAAGATGCAGGACGCGGCGGAAGCGCTTCGGCTGACCGCCCAGGACCTGCACTCGTTCGGTGTCATTGACCGGATTGTCGGGGAGCCGGTCGGAGGCGCGCACCGCCATCCGAAGGAAACGATCCGGTCGGTTGGCAGGGAGGTCGGGGAGATGCTGCAGGAGGTGGCGCCGCTCCCGGCCGATGAAAGGCTGTGCCTGCGTCATGCCAAGTTCCTGGAGATGGGGACGACTGGCGGCAAGGCTGCTCCAGCCAGCGGCGGTTAGCGGCCAAGTCGTTCATTTGATGTTACTGCCAGCCGATGCAGGTTGGCGCGACAAGGACAACGCGCGCCGGTAAGCCGGTATTTGGCTTGCCGCCAGAGTTCCGGGCTTCTGATCCGGTGACCGTTCTGAACGCAACTCAGGCGGCTCTCATCGGCGATTGAGGTCAACGTTTTCCTCCGGGGACTTGACATTCCCGATGCCGGTCTTGATGGAGACCAACCTTGCTGCCGGATGGAGATCGGACATGACCTGCGGCAAGGCTTGACGCCCATCACGAAGGAGTCCTTGAGTGACAGCCGAGGACGGTCTCTCTTTCTGTGTGAAATGGGACAGGTCAGTATCTATCGGGGCAACCACATCCCGGGTCCGGTTTATTCTGCAGGTTGGCTGGAATCCGCGGGCCCGGGTGCCCGAAGGCCCCGAAACCTTTCGTCTGACCAGATTTCCAAGGTCGATCGGAAACATGCTTGTCTGCGGTCCTTACCCGGCCGGTATCGAGCATGAGACAATGCGGCCGGAAATCATGCCTTGACAGGAACGCCAGCAATTTCAGTTCGTGGATCCGGTCCAGGCGAAGCATTCAGTAGAACCATTGCAGAAGTCAATGACGGGCTGCAGCGGATACGGCTGCAGCGGACCGGATTGAGCAGACGCGCGCTGATGGTGGGGTTCGAAGGCGCCGGTCGTCGATACGAGTCGCCGTTGAATGAGATCTCGGAGGGGCAGAGGGCGTTGATAGTGCTGCATGCATTGATCCACCTGTCTCCAATGCTCGGATTTACGCTGTTTCAAGACGAGCTGAAAACTGCGTTGCTCTGGCGGAATTCCAACGCTGGCCGAGGGGCTTTCTGATCGATGCGGAGAGTCCATTCCTCAGGCCGTCATATGAACACACCATCCCGAAGTGATCGATCAACTGGGCGCCGGACATGGGGTTTGCCTGCTGCGAGAAGGGCTTGGAGCAACCAGGATCCGCGAACTCTCCGAGATCTCGGCCGGCCCCGAAGGGGGCTGAGATTGTCCGAAGTCCTGGCGAGCGGGCGACCGCCAGCTACGCTCGACTTGCCCGCGACATCGTGCGGGCCGCCGCCGCCCTGATCGGCGCCTGTTTCGGCATCGACCATGACCTCCCGCGGCAGTTCTGTCGGCCGGATGCAGGACCTGCTGTCACGAGACGACGAGCGGCAACGCATCCGGACTGTGCCGCTCCGCATTCTCGCCGACCCCGCCCTGGACAGGCGGTTAGTGACGGTCTGGATGCAGGAATTCCTGCGCAATCTGCCGAAGGCCTTCCATGCAGGGGTTGTCCATGCCTGGCCACCCCTGCCTGCATGGAGATCGGACCCGCACGCGTTCCTGACCGGCTCGATCTGTTTCTTGCGACCGCCAACCGGACTGGCGTGCCGCACAACGCTGCAGAGAAAGCATCCTTGATGCCGAGGTGTCTCTAGCTGCTTTGCTTGAGGCCCAGATGCGCGATGTCCAGTTCGCCCCAGTGATCCTGCAGATACTCGGCGACAAGACGCCGGTGACAATGGTGAGGTTGATCCTCGCTACAGAGCAGACAGCCATTGTGCACGATCTCTCTGGAGAGACGAGATTCGATCCGTCGCACCCTCATCAGGTCGATGAACCGGGTTTCATATGTCTCCCAGCTGATGTTCCCCTTGCGAAAATCGCCCAGCATATCCCTGGTAGGAGCGAGGCTCGGCTCGTGGATGTAGTCCACATTGCAAAGCTCACGTGCGAACCAGGCAAGATCGTCCTTCTTGGCGAATCCGGACAGCTGCGATCCATTGTTCAGCCTGACATCAACAATACGCTCGATGCCGGCTTTGCGCAGGAGATCAAAAAACCGCTGCGCCGATTTCCGTGTGAAACCTATGGTTGCAACTCTCATCGCACGTCCTGACTCCTTGAGTTGAGGGTTTGTTCCTTGGCATGGCCGACTCGCTCCGCCTGGCACATGATCGCGTCCGAAACCAGTTCGGCGCGTGGCCTGAGCGGAAGGGCCATCTGCCTGTCATCCTCAATTCCAAGTTCGGCGAGCAGTCGGTCCATGGCACTTGCCTGTGTTTCAAGACGACCGTCCTCCAGGATGTGTGCGACATCGACACCACGCTCGACGAGATGGTGTCCGACAAGAAGGGTCCGGTGGCAGTGCAGGGGGTCCTTTTCGGCGCACATCAACGCAATGCGGTAATTCGCCATTCCTCGCTCGACTCTCTCCAGGCCACGACGAAAGCTCGGTGTAGCTGCAAGTTGGTCGTAACGGATGCGGCCTTGTTCGTAACAGGATGGATCGTCGGATCGTCCGCCCAACTCGCGGCCGAGAAACACGTATCTTATAGCGGAGGTCTTCAGCGTCTCCGAGAGGGCTTCGCGATTGTACTGGGAGTTGAATCGGCTGTAGGGCGCAGAACGCACATCGGCAACGACAGTCACGTGGTGCCGGGTCAGGAGTTCGAGAAAGACCTCCAGCGAATGATTGGAATGACCGATCGTCAGTACCATCCCTGAATCCCTGCCCATCCGCTATTGCCCATCCGACTTGATGATCGCTGCGATGAGTTTGTAGATGTACCCTTCATAGGGCTCCCCGAGGCTGACGGTGAGATAGCATTCGCCATGCTGGTAGGTCCCGTTGAGTCTTGCAAGGAATTGCCTTTCGTAAACGGGATCCGTGACCCAAAGGGCATAGTAGTGGCCGGCATGCTTGAACCGGCCTTGCACGCGACGCTTGGCGTTTCCAAACGCCTCGCCTGGCGCAAAAACCCGAAGGGTGAGTTGCTCGACCTTGACCAGCCGCAAGGACGTATGCGTCCTGCCGCCAGCTTCGATGGAGACCCTGTCGCTGCGACCGTGATAGGTGCTGTCGCCATCCACCCATAGCGGCGCAACCGGGTCAGCAAGGACAGGAAGATCAAATGGTGAGCAGGAGCCGACCCTTCTCCAGTAATGCTCGGGGTCGAGCAGCCAGTTCTCTGACTGGCAACCATCGGGTCTTGGCCCTTTGACTGGAATGTCGAGAATGTCGAGGAGCCGGGGGTCGCTTCCATCCTCGTACTGTCGCTCGTATTCCGACACCTCCTGGCCTTTACGCTCGCTCACGGGCCGGATCCAGGCGCCGGCTCCTCGTCCCGCGTCCCACTCCCGGCCAGCGATGCATCTTCCCGACAGTTTGCGCGAGTTTGCCAAGCAGACAATCCGCTTGTTTTGGATCATGGGCATCCTCCCGAATGCTTGGAAGTTCGATCTCGTGTGGTTATCGGATGATGTGCCGGGAAATTCAACATGCTGGCTGCCGATTCAAGGGCTCGGTGAATTTCATCCTGGGAACCGCCTCAACTTCCTCTCATCGAGAAAGGCCGAATCCTGCCTCAGCTTGCCGCCCGGATAATCAACCTCAACTCACTCTCATCAAGCAAGCTGTATTCAGGCAGGTGACCAGAAAGACGCTTGCATTCGTTACGGATGATTGGAACACCGTCGCCGCGCACGTCCATCAGGCGCAAACGATCCAGGCCGGACGGCGCAGGACAGCGGGCCAAAAAGGAAACAACGAGTTCGTTCCGGCTCGATTGTCTCAAGTGCATGCTTTCCGGAGTCATGGTGTTCGCGAGTGCACCCGGCACATAAAGCTCGAGCCGGTCCGCAAACATGTGCAGGCGAATCCTCGAGCCCGCCATCGAATAGTCCCGATGCGCGACGGCATTCACGAGCGCTTCAAATACCGCCCGTTCGCTGAACTGCGGTTTGTCTGACCTGGCTGTCGTCTTGGTGGCCCGGATCATCATGTTCCGCCTTACGAAATGCAAGGCTTCGGAAACCTGCTGATCGAGCGGGCCGATAATATCGCGAGCATCGGTTTGATAATCACGGTCGGTCCGGTCTCCGGCGTAGCTGACCATTTGAATGTATGCGTGGGGCAGCCAACGCTGTGGTTCACCGGTGCAAAGCAGCGCACCGGCGATGGTGAGCCGTTCAACTCCATCGTTGTCGTCCGCCAAAATGCGAAGCTTGCGCAAGGTGTCGTCTGAAAGTTCGTCCGAGATAAACCGCTTGGTAAGACCATAATGCAAATCTGATTGCGCGGTTCTCGGCACGATAGTCTCGTCGAATCGAATAATCCGACTGTAACTGCGCTCCTGAATGAGTCGGGCAAGAACGTCCGGGGCCATTTCGCGCTTCGAACTGCCTATCCTGCGAAAATATCCACCAGGACTTCTGTGAACAAACATGCTGCGTACAAGATCAATCAGGATCACTGGAACCGGCTGCCCGGCGGAATTATTGATCTCGAGTCTGCGAATGTCGGCATCGAGTGGCGGCTTCACCGAGTCATTGCAGATTTCGCGAACCCAGCCCTCAACTACATCCAGGTGATCCAACGAGATACCGAGGATTTCCCGGCTCCGGTCGTCCACCCCCAGAACAACGGTTCCGCCTCGGCAGTTTGCCATGGCGGCCAACTCATCGGCGAAGTCATTCCGTTTTGGACTCTTTACTTGGCGACCGCCGACATCGACGCGTTTGAGTTCCAGCATCGAATCCTCGCCGAGTTGAATGCGATGCTCCAGATTGCCGTCTACCATGACACGTCTCGCCAGCGGATCCCAATCCTTCTAGCATGGAAATCACCCAGCATGGAAATCACCCATCTGACCGCAATTGTCGTGATCCAGGCAGAAGGAACCACCCGCCCTCCCCCCTCCCGGGTTCGTATCAGACTGCTTGGCTGATGCCGGCTTCGCTCGCCCGAGGCAGGACCGCCTGACCAATGAGGGCGATTTCGTGATTGATCCGGCCGCAGGATCGTTTTCGGTAATGGTCGCCGCCAACAATTGCGGGCGCAATTTTCCGGGGTGCGATCTGGACGGGTAGGGCTGCACGGTCAGGATGTCTGGCCCAATGTCCGGAGGCATGTCGGGCCTGCCTTCAAGGCACCCGACAGGTTCTGGTCGAATTCACCATCGACATTCACTTGGATGCGCTCCAGGCAATTGCCGGCGCGTCAGCGATCCGGTTTGGACGGGGATGCGGGAAAGGTCGTGACCAGCCAGCCAGTGCTGCGTGACACCGGTTCGTGAACTGCCCCCTGATGCAAGGCAGGGCATGACATGAATGCCGGGTGCCGAGATGTCACTGAAGCCGTTGCAGCAGTTCTCGTGTTGTCCAGGCATGGGCCGAAAGACCGAGTCAGGTCTGTTCTGCCAGAACTGCCGGCCAACGATGCCGTCCATCTGGCCGACATCATGGCCCCTATCCTGCAGCGCAGCCTGCAGGGCTCTGGCATCCTGATCGCCGGGCGACGGCGGTGCATTGCCATCCAGGTATATGGGGCATCCGGAAAACAGGTTTGCCAGGAATGCCGATGCTTGAGGCGATCATGTCTCGTATGACCGGAATCAAGGAATAGAGAAGTACAAGAAGTGGTGCATTGTACGCGCGGCACGTCCTGTGGAAAACTCCGCTGTTGCCGAGCAGCCTTGCCTTCTCCATTCTTGACCCGGGCTCGCCGTCGCCAGCTGTCACTGGCTGACGTTCCGGCAACGACGAAGCGGGGCGATCTGCCCCGCAAGGCGGGTCGGACCGATCGTGTCCTGGATCACGAAAGCGGATCCGCAGGCAAGCATGGTCGGCCTGCCTTCCCGTTTGCCTCCCGGGTCCTGGAGCCGGATCATCGCGGGAACAGGAGCGGGAGGCCATGACCAGGCTACCCCTGCCATGTCATGCCAGATTCTTCTGAACAATACTTTCCGCATGATATCCGTGTCCCGTGACACGGCCCCGGATCAGCCGCACCCTGGGCGGCGAGGCGGCAGTGGCGCGCATCGCCGCCATCCTGTCGCAGGACGAGTTCGACAGCCGGAGCGCGTCCGGTCGCCGGGTCTGCGAGGAATTCGCCTTTCTCGATCCGGCCGGCCGCAGCTTGCCGGCTGCATGAAGGCGCTCGGCGCATTGGCCGGGAGGAACCCGGAGATTGTCCTGCCGCCACCGAAGGCACCGGCGGCGGGCCCGGCCGCGCCTGCCCGATACCGGTATTCCCGAGCCCGAAGCGGTGCCATCGCATCCGTCGCGGATCGAGGAACTCCGCATCGAGCTGGCGACGAATGCGGCTGACCGGGCCCTGTGGAACACGCTGATTGCACGCGGGCATCCCCATGGAATGACCATTTTCGCTGGCCGGCAACTCCGCTGCCTGGTCGGCTCTTCCCATGGCTGGCCGGGAGCGGCCGGCTTTTCGGCCGCCGCCTTGCGGGCGGCGGCGCGTGATCGCTGGATCGGTCGGGATGATGACGGGCGAAGGGACCATCTCCAGCGCGTGCTCTGCCTCTCCCGCTTCCTGCGACGGCTGCCGGGCGACTTCGAGGCTCGCTACGACTGTCGTCCATGCCTCGTTGAGAGTTTCGCCGACGAGGGCCATGACGGCACCTGCCTCAGGGCAGCAGGCTTCCTCATGGCCGGCACGACCACGAGGAGGGGCCGAACGCGGAAGACAGGGCACGAAACGGGTTCGGAGCAGCACCGTTGGGAGATGCACGACTTTCCGCACGGCTGGCGACGAGTGCAGGCCTGCTGGCGGCCTGGCCCGGACAGAAGATCAATGCCTTCTACCGCATGATCGAGATGCCTGCCGAATCGGAGATCACGGTTCCGAACATCCTGGCCCCGCACCGGGAGCGGTCCATCTGCCGGATGCGCACCCGGACCACGGTGCCGGCGGTCCGGGATGGCACCGACCTGAACTTCTCGACCCGTCCCGGCGCAGACGGTCTGCGGGTGATCGGCAGGAGGGAGACCGGCAAGTCCGGTCTCGGCCTGCACATGCATGCGACGCAGACGGTGAGCGATGCCGGCCTTGCTCTCGGCGTGCCCAGGCCGGGCTTCGATTCGCAGGAGACGCGCTCGGAGGAGGCGGAGAAGCGCCGCAGGACCGACGGCATGATCGATGTCGAGATCGAGGGGCTGACCGAGCGGCCGAAATCCGGCCGCAGGAAGGCGCGTCCGGCCAGGCAGAAGCGGCTGGCGAATTGAGATTCGGCCGGGTGAGCCTGCCGGCAACGCAGGCGGTGCCCGAGGCCGAGCCGGCCGGCGCATGCGGGGTCCATGTCGGGGAGATCGCACCGCCCGAGGGCGAGCAGCCGGTGCAATGGACCCTGCTGACCACGGTCGATGTCGGGACCGCCGACATCGTCGGCCACTACCTGCAAGGATGGCGCATCGAGGATTGGTTCCGCGTCCTCGAATCCGGCTGCCGGGCCGGGTTCCTGCCGTTTCGCACCGCCGACCGGCTGCAGCGGGCCATCGTCATCAACGCGGTGATTGCCTGGCGCATCATGGTGATGACGCTCACGGGAAGGCAGGTGCCGGATTGCGAGCCCGGGTTGATGTTCACCGACCAGGAACTCGGCTTCCTGCACTCCCATTCACGCACATGCGGCCTCGAGGCACCGGACCGGCTCGGCGATGCGGTACGCCTCGTGGCCCATCTCGGCGGCTACCGCGACCGAAAGCACGACCCGGATCCCGGGCACCAGGTCATACGGCACGGACAGACACGGCTGACCAGTGCGGCGCCGGGCCATGAAATCGGGCTCCAGGCCGGCTTTGACGATGGCAGGACGCATGCCTTGCGGGACGATTGACTGCCTGTTGCAGTGCATGCTTGTCATGACATGGTAGATCCGGGTCATGCCCAGCGAGCGCACCATCCCAAGCACCACCGCCACATGGCCATGGGGACGGGCCCGGCGGATGGAGATGGCGGCATCGATGGAGGAATACACCGCCCTGCCCCGGAGCCGGGCCAGGACCGCCTCGACCAGCCCCGGCGGTGCCTTCGACAGGTTGGCGATGGTACGCCTGCGGATTCCCGGCCCTTCCCGCCAGGCTTCCCTCAGGAGGATGGCCGGCGGGGATGAACGATCGGGCATGACATCGACGCCGAGGGCCATGTCGACGATCCCTGCATGACAACAATGCGATCGACATCAGATATCGAAATACATGGCGACATGATGACCGGCATTCACCCGGCAAATGGCAACAATACAGATACGAGATCAGGGATTCGTGAAAGTCGGATCCCGTTTTGTTCTTGTGAGGATCCGGTTAACGGGCCAGCCGGCCCGAGTTTGCCGCCGGTTCCGGCAGCTGCGAGTTTGCAGGCCGGTCATCGGGCTCGAACCCGGCCTCCCGCATCAGGCGGTTTGATGCCGCCTCGATGATGGTCTCGATGCGGGCGTGAAACTCGGTCTGTTCCATGCCGGGCGGAACCGGATCGAGGAATTCGACAATTGCGACTCCCGGCCGGCGCAGGATTGCCTTTCGGGGCCAGAACACTCCCACATTGGTGGCCGCCGGAACGCAGGTGACATCCAGCCTGGCATAGAGAATCGATGCGCCGACCCTGTAGGGCAGGTATTGACCGGGCCCGACCCGGGTTCCCTGCGGATAGATGACCAGTTGCGAGCTGCCGAACCGGTCATTCCCGACATTGTCGAGCATTGTCCTGACAGCGTGGCTTCCCTTCTCCCGGTCGATGGCGATGCAGCCAATCCGCCTGGCAAAGAACCCGACAATGGGAACGGCCAGCAATGACCGCTTCATGACAAACCGCGGCCGGTCCACCACGCTGCAGATCAGGAGAATGTCCAGGAAGGACTGGTGCTTGGCGCAGATGAGGGCATCGCCTTTCGGTACGCGGCCCCTGATTTCCGAACGCAGCCCGACCAGGTGGTGGGCACTGCAGCGCACCCAGGTGCAGAATGCCCGGACCCCGGCATAGGCCCATTTGCGGTCGATCACGGTCAGCGGAATATAGATCAGCGACAGCACCGCCATCGCAACATACATTTGCACGACAAATGCCAGTGAACGAAGCCACTGCACCGGACCTGCCTGGAGCCTGTTATGTTTGAAAGTGGGAATGTTTCGTGCCACCCTGTGATGAGCATGTCTGGCGAGATGACGCTGACAGTATTTGAACTGACATTCCGATTTCAACAGGGGCCGGCGTCTTGACCACAGCCACAACCAGATTGTTGACCTGCCCGACCTGTTTTTTCGGACAGGAGATCGCCGCCGCCAACATCCCTGCAGGCGGCCGTGAATTCCGTTGCCCGAAGTGTTCCCACCGGTGGCAGCTGGCCCGGTCACCGCAAACTGGCGACAACGACTCCGGGATTCCGGGCCCGGACACCAAGGGCACCATTTCCCTGGCACCGCGGGCATCGGTCACTCCGGCAACGCCGGCGATGAGCGATATCTTCAGGGAAGAGGCGGACCAGGCTCGCAGGATGCGGGAGTTGCGTCGGGCGAGGCGCGCCCCGGAGGCCGCCCCCGAGCCGGTCGAAGCAGCACCGGACCGGACTGCAGAGGCGGAAGCCGCCCCCGAGGGCCCGGAGGCCGTCCCCGAGCCGGACCTGCCTGCAGGTCCGAGCGCCGAATCGCCGGAGGCAGATCAAGGTCGGTCCAGCCTTGGCGACATGCGCTGGACCCTGGTGCTGCTTGCCCTGCTGGCAGTGCTGTGGCTCTCGTACGAGTTCGATGAATGGCTGGCCGAGGCGGTGCCGGCGCTGAAGCCGCTGCTCGAGCAGTATCACTCTTTCGTGAGCGGCCTGGGCAGATGACCGTCGGCCTGGCCGGCCTCCATGTTGCAACCGGCCGGGATGATCACTGTCCGGTCAGTAGATCTGCAGCAGCCTCTTCAGGTAGTCGCGTTCAGATTCGGGCCTGTCGGCCTCACCGGCGCGGCGGCGGATTTCGTCCCTGATTTCCTGTGACCGGCGTTGCAGCAGGCGGTCCGGGACAATCAGGTCTCCGACCCCTGCCATGTTTTGCCCTCGCCTTCGTCCCAGCGGGTCGGTCTCGGTCTGTCCGGACCCGGGCGGGCCGCCATAGCCATCCGTGTTCTGGCTGGCTCTCTGTTCCATGAATGACCGAATGCCCTGGCCAAGCTGGTCGATTGCCAGTGACTGCTCGGCGATCGCCTGCTCGTAGCCGTTTTCCCGCAGACGGTCTCTTGCGCGGGTCATGGACCGGGCCGATTGTTCGAAGGCGCCTATGGCGTCCCGTCCCTGGACTCCCTGGTTGGCGAGCTGTCGCATCTGTCGGCGCAATTGCTGCCGGAGCTCCTCCTGCCTCTCGGCAACATCTCCCTCTCCACCCGAGCCGCCACCCTGGCCGAAGTGATCGCGGCCCTGTCCGAGTCCGCCGCTTCCCCCGACATTTCCTTCGGACCTGCCGGCACTCTCCATCATTCGCTGTTCCTGCAGGTCACGAAATGCTTCGTCGGCCAGGCCCTGTTGACGCTGCAACGTGCCGCTGAAGCCGCGCATCGCCTCCTCGAATGCACCGCCATTGGCCGGATCTCCCGGGCGGCCGGCAACCAGGTTTTCGGTTATCCGTCGCAGCTGATCCAGGATCCGGTCTGCTTCAGCCAGCTTGCCTTCGGCCAGCAACCTCGCCATGTCATCCATCATCTGCTGGAGTCTCGACTGGCTGATTTCCCGCGTCTCACCGAACTGGCCCAGGGATTGTCGATCGGAACGGGATGCCTGTTCCCGGGCCGAGTTCCGGGCAAGCTCGGCCATGAACTTCGCCAGGGCCTGCCGGTACTCCGCGGTCAGCCGGTCGATCTCCTGTTCGGTGGCGCCACCCCGGATCGCCTCGGCCAGGCGCTCGGCGGCCTCTGTCAGATACTCCCTGGACACGGCCAGGTCCCCGTCTTCCTGTTCGAGGGCAGAGTGCCACAGCAGGGCGGCAATCGTCGAGACCGATTGTGGCGCAGGCTGGCCTGGCAGCGTTGACTCGATCATTCGCAATGCCATCCTGCTCTTGAGATAGGGAGAAGGGTTTTCGAATACCTGTTCCGGCAAGTGGGAGATTGCCCGGAGGACCCTGGAGACCCGGTAACTGTTGCCCCCGTTCCAGAGAATGTCCCGGCGCTGCTCGACCAGCGCCCGTGCCAACGGGTCGGCGAATACCCGCCCGGGCAGTTTCGGCAGGGAAAGACGGGCCGCAGTCTCCTGGCCGGCCCCGTCCACGGCGGTCACGACCACGTTCACCGGCAATCCCGCCCAGGGGTGATCGCTGAAATCGGCTGTAAACCCGGTGTCGAATTGCCGGCGCTGTCCGTCAAGGGGCATCGGAACCCGGATTTCCGGAGTCTGCTGCAACTCCGGCTCAGTCACCAGGCCATGTTGCCGGTCAAGGGAGGCAAGATCCAGTTCGACATGAATTCCTGCTGCCGAGACCCCGTAATCATCCTCGAATTCGAGTTCCATCCGCGACTGGCCAAACGGGCCCGATTCGAAGTCGCCCAGCATGGTGACGGATGGCGGCCGGTCCGGGACGGCCTCGAATTCCCAGCGAAACAGTTGCCGGTCTCCCGAAACCAGTTCGAGGAATCCGTCGCCGGCAATTTCCCATTGTTGAGGCCGGTCACCGGAATTCGGGTAGGCGGCAAGATCGGTCACGATCTGCAACTCGTCCTGCTGGTGATGCAGTCGGATCGCCAAGCGGCTGCCGGCCGGCACCGGCAGCGTCGTGCCGGTTTCGGTTTCGTTGAGATAGATCCCCGGCTCACCCGTATAGGCCGGAGGATCAATCCAGGCATCGAACTGTGCGCCGGTCGAAGCCGATCCGGAGTCACCAGCCAGCAAATGGTCGGCCGCATCCTGCCCGGACGGAGCGGGAACGAACAGCACCGCCAGTATGAATGCGGTAATCGAGATATGACGCAGCGCCAACGGATCGAATGAAGAAAGTCGCAAATCCGGTGGTGCCGGCTTCACATGGCGCGCCGTTTCCGTCATCCGGTCGACATGTTGCTGCCAGAGCCTGACCGCTTCCGGGTCGGCAAGCCCTGCCACCTGCCGGTCCCGGATTGCCAGGATTGGCCGCCCCGGCACCGCCGCATCCATCCGGTTGGCGGCCTGCCGGAGGTTCGGCAACCGAAGCCGGATCAGGCCGCGCATGGCCAGGATTGCTGACAGCACGGCCAGTATCATCCAGCCATATCCGGCCAGCAATACGAATTTCCAGGCGACATATGCCGCCAGCGCTGCACACCATGCCGGCCACAGCAGTCGCACCAGCCGCTCAAGCAGCATGCCGGCACAGGTCAGGACAATCCGGGTCCGAAGACCGCGAACGCCATACCGACTGTCCCATCTGTCCATGATGTGGCCTGGCTCGTTCTGCAATCGGTGATCCTGCCGTCAGCCCGGGGGCAGCGGCACCATCAGACCGGACGGGATGATAGCCCGGTTTGCGACCCGGTGCCAGTGACCCGAAACGGCAAACGGCACAACTTCCTGTCGAGCGAGGTTGCGGTGGACAGTCCGGATGGCGGCTCCGGCGAGATCCCCCTAAAGCCAGTCGGGAACGTGGTCCCGGCGGATGATGCTGTCAATGTCAGGCCGGTCGCGGACCACGGCAAACCGGTCGCCCCCCACCAAGATTTCGGGAACCAGTGGCCGTGAATTGTATTCCGAAGCCATGACCGCACAATAGGCTCCGGCGGTGCCGAAGGCGAGAAGATCGCCCGAACCCGGCTTCGGCAGTCGGCGCTGAACCGCGAAGGTGTCGCTGGACTCGCAGACCGGACCCACCACATCCATGAGGGCCCATTCCGGTGATTCCTTCCTTCGGACCGGGAGAATGTCGTGATGGGCATCATACATGGCTGGCCGCAACAGGTCGTTCATTGCCGCATCGACAACGAGGAATTGCCTGCCCTGGCCCTGTTTCACATAGAGCACCGATGTCAGCAACAGGCCGGCATTGCCGACAATCAGCCTCCCGGGCTCGATTTCGACCTGACATCCGAGTCCCCCGAATGTTCGGTGAACCAGTTCGCAATACTGCTCTATGCCGGGTGGTTGCGGCTGGGTGTCACCGTAGGACACGCCGAGGCCACCACCGAGATCAACCCGGTCGATCGGTACCGACTCTGCCCTGAGTGCCATCACCAAATCGGCAGCTTTCCGGTAGGCCTGCTCGAATGGTGCCAACGATGTCAGTTGCGAACCGATATGGACATCCAACCCGACGATCCCGATCCCCTTCATGCCCATGGCCGTCCGGTAGACATCGAGTGCCCGGGCAATCGGGATGCCGAACTTGTCCTCGGACCTGCCGGTCGAGATCTTTCGGTGAGTCCGGGCATCGACATCCGGATTGACCCTGATTGCCACCGGAGCCGCCCTCCCCAGAGAACAGGCGATGCGATCAAGCTGCTCGAGTTCCGGCTCGCTCTCGACATTGAAATGCCTGACATTGCACAGCAAGGCATCGCGCATCTCGCCTGCAGTCTTTCCCACTCCCGAAAACACGATCCGCTCGCCAGGAGCGCCGGCCGCCAGCACCCGGGCGATTTCGCCGCCCGATACTGCATCGAAGCCGCATCCGAGATCGGCCAGCAACTTCAGCACCGCCTGGTTGGAGTTGGCCTTCAGCGCGTAGCAGATCAGGTGATCCAGCCCGGCCAGCCCCGCTGACAGAAGCCGGTACTGTCGGGCAATCGCCGCCGCCGAATAGACATAGCTGGGCGTCCCGACCGCGTCGGCAATTGTCGGCACTGCCACGCCCTCGGCATGAAGAACATTGTCAAGGTAGTCGAAGCAGTGCATTCCTGGATGATCCTCGTGTCCCGGCCTGGTATTGCGCGCCCGGAAATGTCCGGGTGATGCGCCCGGTTGCCGCCGGGAATCTTCCATCAATAGGCGGGAATGATGACGGCAGTATCATTGCCCTGACCCGATGCCGTGTCGCCCGGCCGGATCGGATCGCCCTTGATGCCACAGGAGGCAAGCAGGACCAGGACGAGTATCATCACGAAGTTTTGCATTTCAGGACCTCCTTCCAGCGGCTGACCTGCTGCCGCACCCTGGCCGGATCGGTTCCGCCATAACTGGTTCGGCTGGCAACCGAGTGGCTGACATCGAGTGTCCTGACTGCCTCCTCGGTAATCAGCCCGCATACCGACTGCATGTCCTCGATTGTCAGACCATCAAGCGGGCAGCCCCTGTCCTCGGCCATCCTGACCAGCTGGCCAATGACGTGATGGGCATCCCGGAATGGCATCCCGGCATTCCCGGCCAGCCAGTCGGCCAGGTCGGTGGCGGTGGAATAACCCTCGCCGGCCGTTGCCAGGAGCCGTTCCGGGTCCGGCTGCAGGTCGCGGATCATTCCTTCCATGGCCCGGATTGAAAGGTCAATATTGTCGGCGACATCGAAGACCTGTTCCTTGTCCTCCTGCAGATCCTTGGAATAGGCAAGCGGCAACGCCTTCAATATCGTGAGCAGAGCAACCAGGGCGCCGTTGACCCGCCCGGTTTTCGCCCTGATCAACTCGGCGGCGTCGGGGTTTCGTTTCTGCGGCATGATTGATGAGCCGGTCGTGAACCGGTCACCGAGGGTGGCAAAACCGAACCGGGACGAGGTCCAGAGGACAATTTCCTCTGCCAGCCGTGACAGGTTGGCGGTGCAGATGGCGGCAGCGGCAAGATATTCGGCGGCGAAGTCGCGGGCGCTGACTGCATCCATGGAATTGGCCATTGGCCGGTCAAAGCCAAGCTCCTTCGCCGTCCGGTCACGATCGATCGGAAAGGAGGTCCCTGCCAGCGCCGCCGCGCCAAGTGGCGACTCATTCATTCGTGACCGGGCATCGTCGAACCGACCGATATCGCGGGCAAACATCTCCACATAGGCCATCATGTGATGCCCCCAGGTTACCGGCTGTGCCGATTGCAGGTGGGTGAATCCCGGCATGACCAGGCCGGCTCCCTGCTCGGCCTGTCCGATCAGCGCCTCGATCAGCCGGTAGAGATTGCGACTTGCCCGGTCGGCTTCCGAGCGAACCCACATGCGGAAATCGGTGGCAACCTGGTCGTTCCGGCTTCTTGCCGAATGCAGCCGGCCGGCCGCCGGGCCGACAAGCTCCGCCAGCCGGGCCTCGATATTCATGTGGATATCCTCCAGCCGGTCCGAAAACCGGAAGCTTCCGGCTTCGATTTCTGACATTATTGTCAGCAGGCCTTCCGTGATCGCCTTTGCATCCGTATCATCGAGGATGCCTTGCCGGGCCAGCATCCGTGAATGTGCCAGGGAGCCCTCGATGTCTTGTCGCCACAACCGCCTGTCAAACCCGATCGACGCGTTCATCTCCTTCATCAGGAGGTCCGGTTGTTCGGTGAATCTGCCTCCTCGCATCTTGTCAGACATGGTTGATCCTGTCCTGAACCGGCTACGGGCCCTGAAAAAGCGTGCAACGCGGCTGGCCCTGACAGGTGTTCTATACGCATTGGCTTGTGCCGGTGCAATTTCGGCGGCGGCCGGGAACATCGATCCGGACTCGATCAGGCAGATCCGGCAGGACGATCTGAAACGCCTGATCGTGCATGATGAACCGGTGACGGTAACCGGGACGCCGTTTGCCGATGAGACAGGAGGTGAGGTCGCCATCGGGGATTTTGCCGGATCGATCCTGGTGGTCAATTTCTGGGCCACCTGGTGTCCGCCCTGCCTGAAGGAGATGCCGTCGCTGGACCGCCTGCAAATGGCGTTCGACCCGGCCGAACTCAGGGTCATGGCCGTTGCCACCGGGCGGAATCCGAAATCGAAGGTCGACAAGTTCATCTCCGAAAACGAGATCACCGCCCTGTCGGTCTATTACGACGAGAAGGCCCGGCTGTCGGGCAAGATGTCGATCATTTCGATTCCGGTGACCGTGATCATTGACCGAAACGGATTGGAGATCGCCCGGTTCATCGGGGACACCGAATGGGATTCGCCGGCGGCGATCGAGATGATGGAATTCCTGGTCCGCCAATGACGAAACGCTGATCCCGGCATCAGCCGCAGCATTATTTCGACCCCGGGGAAAATACCGGCCCCGGACAGCTTGTTTGCCGCAACTTCGTCACCATATGGGGTTCAGGATCGCCCCTGCTCCGGGCGATATCGACCGCAATCCAGAGACAGGAATCAGGTGATGACCGATGTAGCAATCGTATCGGCTGCCCGCACGGCAGTCGGCAGTTTCAACGGTGCCTTTTCCGGCACGCCGGCCCATGAGCTTGGTGCTTCGGTTCTCGAAGCCGTTGTCGAGCGGGCCGGTATCGGCAAGGAAGAGGTCTCCGAGACGATTTTCGGTCAGGTTCTGACCGCCGGACAGGGTCAGAACCCGGCCCGGCAGGCGCATGTCAAGGCCGGCTTGCCGGTAGAGAGCGCGGCATGGGGAATCAACCAGGTTTGTGGCTCCGGCCTGCGCGCCGTTGCCCTGGCGGCACAGCATGTCCAGCTCGGCGATGCCGGCATTGTCGCCGCCGGCGGCCAGGAGAGCATGAGCCTCGCACCCCATGTGACTCACCTGCGTTCGGGCCGGAAGATGGGGAACCTGGAATTCGTCGATTCGATGATCAGGGATGGATTGTGGGATGCCTTCAACGGGTATCACATGGGGGTGACGGCCGAAAATGTCGCCCGCGACTGGCAGATCGGCCGCGACCAGCAGGATGCCTTTGCCGTCGCTTCGCAGAACAAGGCCGAAGCGGCCCAGAAATCCGGGAAATTCCAGGATGAAATCGTGCCGGTCACCGTCCGGCAGCGTCGGCAGGAAGTCGTGGTCGATGCCGATGAATATATCCGCCATGGCGCAACGGTCGAGAACATGCAGAAATTGCGACCGGCATTCGATCCGGGCGGAACGGTGACCGCCGGCAATGCATCCGGCATCAATGACGGCGCGGCGGCGGTGCTGCTGATGTCACTGTCGGAAGCTGAAAGTCGTGGCATCGAGCCGATGGCCCGGATCGTGTCGCATGCCACGGCCGGCATCGACCCGGCCATCATGGGAATGGGGCCGGTCAACGCCTCTCGCAAGGCACTGGAGCGGGCCGGCTGGCAGGCCGGAGATCTGGACCTGGTCGAGGCAAACGAGGCCTTCGCCGCCCAGGCTTGTGCCGTTACCCGCGACATGGGATGGGATCCCGGTATCGTGAATGTCAATGGCGGCGCCATTGCGATCGGCCATCCGATCGGCGCCTCCGGCTGCCGAATTCTGAATACGCTGCTCTTCGAAATGAAGCGGCGGGGCGCAAGACGCGGCCTGGCCACGCTGTGCATCGGCGGCGGCATGGGCGTCGCCATGTGCCTGGAGCGCAACTAGTCACCCGCTTCCGGATCGGACGGGATCACAGGAGAATGAAATGAGCAGAACAGCGCTGGTTACCGGCGGCACCCGCGGCATCGGTGCAGCAATATCGAGACAGCTTCAGAAGGACGGCTTCACCGTGGCGGCCAGTTTTGCCGGCAATACCGAAGCTGCCGAGGCGTTCGAGCGGGAGACCGGAATTGCCACCTTCAAATGGTCGGTTGCCGAGTACGAGGAATGCGCCGCCGGCATTGCCGAGGTCGAGAACAGGCTGGGGCCGGTCGAGGTGCTGGTCAACAATGCCGGGATCACCAGGGATGCGATGTTTCATCGCTTGACCGTCGAGGCCTGGCAGCAGGTCATCAATACCAACCTGAATGGTGTCTTCAACATGACCCACCAGGTCTGGTCCGGCATGCGTGAGCGGCAATTCGGACGAATCATCAACATCTCGTCCATCAACGGTCAGAAGGGGCAGATCGGACAGACCAACTACTCGGCATCAAAGGCCGGCGAGCTCGGCTTTACCAAGGCGCTGGCCCAGGAAGGCGCATCAAGGGGAATTACGGTCAACGCGGTGTGCCCGGGCTATATTGCGACCGAGATGGTGATGGCGGTGCCGGAGAAGGTCCGCGAGGCCATCATTGCCCAGATCCCGGTTGGCCGTCTCGGCGAGGCGGAGGAAATCGCCCGATGTGTCGCATTCCTTGCCTCTGACGAGTCCGGATTCATCACCGGTGCCACGCTGACTGCGAATGGTGGCCAGTACCTGGCCTGATTGCCGTCGCCAGGACGGCGCGCCACCCTGGCTCCCGGTACCATCCGGGTGCCGAATGAAGGGGTCGGGAGAGTCGGCCATCCGCAAGCAGGATGGATCATCCCGATGGTGAAAGGGTCGATGGGGAGGCAGTTGCCCGGTTTCTCCGGCAGTTACGCCTCGGAGAGCCTGTGTATCTGCTCCTTGATCTGCAGCTTTTTCTTCTTGAGTTCGGTAATTGCAAAGTGATCTGCGCCCGGATTGTTCTGCTCGACTTCGATAGTGGCTGACAGCTCCTGATGCTGTTTCTTCAGATCGGCCAGTTGTTCATGCACCGACATTTTTCCTCCATGACATGATGGGCTGATACCACTTAATGTAGGCGAGAATTCACCTGCTTCAAGCAAAATCTGGAATGCATTGGCCGCCAGTTCCGACATTCGGACCTTGCCGGGGCCGGTGGCGGGAATCATCGCCCGGCAATCCCGATATATCACCGGAGGCGCGGCGGCCGACATTCAGAATTCAAGCCCCTTTCCACCACGCAGCAACCCCTCCGCCTCGTCGGTGAACGGATTTCCGGAGCGCGATGAAGAGGGGCCCTCATGCAGGATGAGCGGGCAGAGCTCGCTGACCGAGGAGGTGCCCTCCCGCGCTGCCCTGACCAGGATCCTGCTGGCAGCACGGTGTCGCTCCGGCAGGACCGGCCTGACGAGAATCCGGCCGAAATTGCCGCGCAGCAACGAGATGATCTCGGATTGGCGGCCAGCGGGAAGCACCATCGTCAACCAGCCATCGCGGTCGAGAACACTGGCGGCCAGGCTGGTCCAAGCACCAAGCGGCACCTGCTCGACCATCGCCGCCGCCCGCCCGGGATCCCTCGGGGGCACCGTGCTGCCGGCAGGAAAATAGGGCGGATTGGCAATCACGTGATCGAATGTGGACGACGCAATCAGGGGCGGGGGTCGGGTGACACAGCCGGAAACGACCCTGACCGGAATTCCGGTGTGACCGGCATTCCGTTGGACAAGGTCGGAATAGAAGTCCTGGATCTCCATTCCGGTAGCATCGAGACCACCGACCCGGCTGCCAAGGCAGAGCATGGCAATTCCAGCGCCGCATCCCGGTTCAAATACCCGCTGGCCGGGCGAAGCCGGGGTTGCGGCGGCGAGCAGGACGGAATCAATTCCGGCCCGAAATCCGTGGCGCGGTTGCCAGGCCTCGATCCGGCCGCCGAGAAACCGGTCAAGCGTCAGGTCATCCACGCTGACCTCACCCCTGGCCCGGATCATCTCCAATTCCGTTGTCCCGCAACACGCGCCGGGCCCGAACGAGATCGACTTCGGCGACCATCATGCGCCTTGGCAAGATCCCGATTGATCCCTCGAGCACGCTCATATGGATGTCCATGACGAAACATCCTATACCTTCGCCCTCCAGCAGGGCGGTGGCACAGGCAATTTCCGTGGGGTCGTTCGTGCGGAAGAGTTCCTTCATCCGGAAGTGGTAGCAGTGGACGCCAGAGATTGTCGAGACGATAGTGCCGGGCGCACCGGCGGCGCGACGGGGTCGTCCGACCCGCTTGCCAGGCTCGCCTCCGAACTCGCCTCCGAACTCGCACAGGTTCGACAGCTGATCAGGGAGCGGGCCGATTCGACGCATGTGGCCCGCATCCAGGAAATCGCCGACCATCTGCTCGGATCCGGAGGCAAGCAGATCCGGCCGATCCTGACCCTGTCGGCGGCTGGCCTGTTCGATTACCCCGGCGAGAGTCACCTGCATCTTGCCGCCGCGGTCGAATTCATTCACACCGCGACCCTGTTGCATGACGATGTCGTCGACCAGAGCGCTCAACGCCGCGGCAAACCGACGGCAAACCTGCTCTGGGACAACAAGTCATCGGTCCTGGTTGGCGATTTCTTTTTCGCCCGGTCCTTCCAGCTGATGGTCAGGACCAGCTCGATTGCAGCACTCGACGTGCTGGCCAATGCATCGGCAACCATTTCGGAGGCCGAGATCATCCAGCTTGCCGAAACCCATCGGGTTGATGTCGACGAGGCAACATATTTCAGGATCATTGGTGGCAAGACCGCATCGCTGTTCTCGGCTGCCGCCAGGGTAGGGGTGCTGGTTGCCGGAGGAGACCAGGCCGAGCAGGAGGCTGCCGGCAATTTCGGCAATGCCCTGGGGATCAGCTTCCAGATCAGGGATGACATGCTGGACTACGGAGATTCGAAGACGATCGGCAAGAATGTCGGCGACGATTTCCGTGATCGCAAGATGACACTGCCGATCATCCGGGCTCATGCCAGGGCTGACGAGGCAGAACGGCAATTCTGGGTCCGGGTGATTGCTGCCGGAGACCAGCGGGAGGGCGATTTCGACCAGGCGGTCGGATTGCTGAAATCGCGCGGGATACTCGAAGAGGTTCATGACGATGCGCGGACATGGTCTGACCGGGCACGGCACGAGTTGCAGAACCTTCCCGGGCACCGGCTGAGGGACGATCTGGACGATCTGGCCGAGTTCGCGGCTTACAGGAACAACTGACTCGATCCGGAAGGGTGCAACCGGGTCGGCATCACCCACCAACCGGGATGGCCGGCCGCGATCCTTGCTGCTGCTGCATTCGCCGCATCCGGTCCTGGAAAGATCCCGAAACAGGAAGCACCTGACCCGGACATTCTTGCCAGCAGGCATTCCCTTGCCGCCCTGACGTCGTCAAGCACCCGGCCGATCTCCGGCTCGAGCCCCAGGGCAACCGGCTCAAGATCATTGCGCTGGCCAGCCAGCCACGCCACGAATTCCGGAACATTGCCGGTCTCCGGCGGCATATCAAGCTCCGGCACTCCCCGACCGGCAAAAGCCTGGAATACCCGGCCGGTTGGCAGGGGGATGCCAGGGTTGACCAGCACCAGGTCGAGCGCCGGCACGGTGTTCACCGGCGTTATCCGCTCGCCGATTCCCTCGATCAATGCCGGGTGACCGGCCATGCAGACCGGCACATCCGCACCTAGTGCGACCAGCGATGCGGCATCGGGTGCCGGCGTGCCCCACAGCCCCTCCACGAGCCTGATGACCGTGGCCGCATCCGATGAGCCGCCACCAAGGCCGGCCGCAACCGGTATGCGCTTGTCCAGCCGGATATCAGCGTACCTGCTGCCCGTCACCAGCATCGCGGCCCGAATTGCCAGGTTGGAGTGATCGGTTGGAACTGCCATCCCCGGCGAGAAGTTGACCGACAGGCCCATCCTGTCGCTGGCCCGGATCGTGATGCGATCGCCAAATTCGGCAAATGCCACCAGGCTGGCAAGCAATGTCATGCCATCGCGGCGCCGGCATCCGGCATGCAGTGCCAGATTGACCTTGGCCGGGGCAATTCCGGAGATTTCGGCAGCTGGCGTTTGATGGGTCAGGGTTGCGCCGCACCTTCCAGGCCGGTCTCGAGTTTTTGCCGGATCAACTCCTCATCGGTGATTTCATTGTCATACGACAATGCACGATTCCAGTGGAACCTCGCCTCGCGCTTTCGTCCAACCTGCCAATAGACATCGCCAAGGTGGTCCATGACAACCGGGTCCAGCGGCTCCAGCTTGATGGCAAGTTCCATCTGTTCCAGCGATTCCTCGAATCGACCCTGCCGGTAGAAAACCCATCCCAGGGAATCCACGAACGCGCCATTTTCGGGCATCTGGTTGACTGCCTTGACAATGAGTTGTTCGGCCTCCTCCAGGCTCTCGTTCCGGTCGGCGAGCGAGTAGCCCAGGTAGTTGAGGACGTACGGGTTTTCCCCGGACATCTCCACCGCGGTCCTGAAATCGGACTTTGCCTCTTCCCACCGGTCAAGGTCGAAATAGGTGATGGCGCGCAGGTAGTAGGGCAGCCAGGTATCAGATGCCGGGTTGTCGGCAGGGGCCTCGCCCGGCAGGACGGCATGTTCAGTCTCGACCAGTTCGACGGCGGCGTTGTACGCACCCAATGCACGTTCATAGTCCAGGTCGAGCCAGCTCAGTTCGCCGATTTCCATCTGGAGGTTGATGCTGTTGTTCCCGGACCCGGCCAGGTTCTCCAGCAGCCCGTAGGCTTCATCCCCTCTGCCAAGGTTGTGCAGGGCATTCGCCCTGCCGATTGCCGCATACCGGTGCAGTGGTTCGGATTGCGGGACCCGGGCGAATTCGCGCTCGGCAATCGTCCAGCTCTCGAGGCCGCCGAGAGTGTCGGCGACTTCCAGCCTCCTGGCAATGTTGTCCTGGTCAAGGAACATGGCCAGCCGGCTATAGGCCAGAGCGGTACTGTAATCGCTGTTCTGCCGATAGGTTTCACCGACCTGGGCAAAGAAGCCGGATATTCCCTCGGCCGCGGTGCTGGCGATGTCCACATCGGCGCTCCCATCGCCGGACAGCATCGCACTCAGCTGTTTCAACTCTTCCGATGCCAGGCCGGGCAGGGGCTCCGGCAGGAATGTGCTGATCTCGCGAGCCTCTTCCAGCAGGCCCTGGCGGATCAGGAAACCTGTTCGCGCCTGGATAATCCTGGCAGCCAGCGAGCCGGGCAACCGGGCGCCCGGGCCGGAGATGCCAACCAGAATCTCATCCGCCTCCTTGTGTCGGCCCTGCACACCCATCATCAGGGCAAGATGATACTGGGTGATCGACCTGAGCGGGTCATCTTCGGCCGCCTGGGTGAGTTCCAGCTCCGCATCCTGAAATCGACCCTCCTCGAAATGGGACCATGCCCTGAGTATCCGCCAGAATGCATCGTTCAGCCCGATCCCCGACTTCTCGTAGCGGTCGATGGCACCGGCAATATTGCCATCCAGGATTTCGGTGGCGACCAGCAGGTTGACCGCCAGGTCATTCTTGCCGGGATCCGTGGCATCCAGTTTCCGGGAAAATTCGATGGCCCGGTCAAACTCGCCGGTGGCAATCGCCGATTGCAATGCCTGGCCGAGAAAATGCGGGTGATCGGGATGGGCCTCGACCAGCCGATCCAGGCTTTCGGAGGCCAGGTCGAAATCCTGGTTGAGAATCGCTGCACGCCCGCGCAGGTAGTCGGCGATCTCCCATGTCGAGGCAACATTGTCATTTGCAGCCAGGGGCTGGTTCAGGAACAGCAAGGCAGCTGCCGCCAGAATTCCTGTCCTTTTGACACTCACGACCATATGCTCCCCTTGCGGCGACAAACTACCCAGTATGCTGGACGATAACAACAAAGTTGACGGGATTGTTACCCTGGAGATCCGTCGTTTCGACCGGGTCCGGACCTACATGTTCGGATAGTTCGGACCCTCCCCGCCCTGCGGCGTGCGCCATTCGATATTCGCCGATGGATCCTTGATGTCGCATGTCTTGCAATGCACGCAATTCTGGGCGTTGATCTGGAAGCGCGGGTTGGATCCGTCATCATTGGTCAGGACCTCGTAGACCCCGGCCGGGCAGTATCGCTGCGCCGGCTCGCCGAACTCCGGCAGGTTGACGGAAATCGGTACCGCCGGATCAAGCAGGTGCAGGTGACAGGGCTGACCGTCCTCGTGGTTGGTTCCGGAAAAACCGACATTGGTGACCCGGTCGAAACTCAGGATGCCATCCGGCTTCGGATACCGGATGGGCTGATGCTTCGCCGCGCCCTCGGTCGCAGCGGCATCAGTCGTGCCGTGGGAGAGTGTTCCGAGCGGGTTCCACCCGGTCAGGTTTGCCACCCACATATCGACTGCACCGAGAGCCATCGAGGCCAGGAACCCGTTCCTGGACCATAGCGGCTTGACATTCCTCACCCGCTTGAGGTCCCGGCCCACCGGACCATTCCTCACCGCATGCTCGTATTCCGTGAGCTCATCGGCCGAGCGGCCATTCCCGATTGCCTCGGCGGCGGCCTCGGCGGCGGCAATTCCGCTGAGCATGGCATTGTGGTTGCCCTTGATCCTGGGGACATTCACCAGGCCGGCCGAACAGCCGACCAGCGCTCCACCCGGGAAGGCAATCTTCGGAATCGACTGCCAGCCTCCCTCGGTGATCACCCGCGCCCCATAGGCTACCCGCCTGCCGCCATCCAGCAGCCTGGCAACCATCGGATGATGCTTGAACCGCTGGAATTCCATGTACGGGTACAGCCAGGGGTTGCGATAATTCAAATGGACGACAAACCCGATGCTGATCTGGTTGTCTTCCATGTGGTAGATGAAGGATCCGCCACCCGCATTGCCGCCGAGCGGCCAGCCGGCGGTGTGAACGACATCACCCTGGCGGTGCCGGTCGGGCCGGACCTCCCATATTTCCTTCATTCCCAGGCCGAACTTCGGCACGTCGTGGCCGGCATCGAGGTCAAACCTGGTGATGACCTGCCTGGAGAGTGATCCGCGGGCACCCTCGCACAACAGGACATACTTGCCGAGTACATTCATCCCGGGCTCGTAGGATGGTCCGGGACTCCCGTCACCCTGGCGGCCGAATTCGCCGGCTACCACCCCCGCCACCTCGCCACCCGCACCCCAGACCAGCTCCGAGCATGACATGCCGGGAAAGACATCGACCTCCAGCGCCTCTGCCTGTTCGGCGAGCCATCTGCAGACATTGGCCATGGACACGATATAGTTGCCGTGATTGCTCATCAGGGGCGGCATTGGCCAGTTCGGGATTCGCAGCATCCCCCCCTCGCCGAGCATGTAGAAGCTGTCCCTGCGGACCTCGTTGCGGACCGGCGCACCGCGTTCCTTCCAGTCCGGCAACAGCGCATTCAGCCCGCACGGGTCCAGCACGGCCCCCGAAAGGATGTGGGAGCCGATTTCGGATCCCTTCTCGAGGACGCAGACTTCGAGGTCCGGGTTCAGCTGTTTCAGCCGGATCGCCGCCGAAAGCCCTGCCGGCCCGCCGCCGACAATGACGACATCGAAATCCATCGCTTCGCGTTCAGCCTGCATCACGGTCTCTCCGCCCGGAATGCTGTGCGGCTCCGGCACAGCCATCTCGTCGGAACGATTATCGGAAGTCCGGCCAATTGGTCAATTCGCTCCGAACCATCTTCAGGCCCGGCTTTGTGAAGCTGCCGTGGCGGCGAGGTGCCATCTCCCGCCGCTCCCCGGCGTGCGGGCCGGGCATGTCTTGCGAGGGTCCGGATCGCCACCCTCAGATGATTGCGCCCCTGACCTTGGCCGAGACCCATTCGCTGACCACGACCGCAGCAAGAATGACCAGCAGGATCAGGCTGACCTGCGGCCATGCCAGAACATTGAGCGAAGCCTGCAGCTGAAGCCCGATCCCCCCGGCACCGACCAGGCCCAGCACCGTGCTTTCTCGAATATTGATATCCCACCGGAATACCGCGATTCCTGCAAAGGCAGGTAATATCTGTGGAACGATTCCATAGGTCATGACCTGCCACGGCCTGGCACCGGTCGCCTCGATCGCCTCCACCTGGTTTCCGTCGATTTCCTCGATCGCCTCGTAGAGGAGCTTGGCGCAGAACCCGATCGACCGGATGGCGATCGCCAGCACGCCGGCGAGCACCCCCGGACCGATGATGGCAATAAGCAGCAGCGCCCAGATCAGCGAGTTGATGGAACGGGACGACACGATGACGAGAAGAGCGATCGGTCGCAGGAACAGTCTTGATGGCGTCGTATTTCGGGCGGCCAGGAAGGCCACGGGAACAGCCAGGCAGATGGCGATGATCGTCCCCAGGGTGGCGATGTTCAGCGTATCCCAGATCGGACCACCCAGCTTGGTCACGTATTCCCATCGGGGAGGGGTCGCCCGGGTCCAGATATCGGCCGATATGCGCGGCGCATCCCACACGAAGAACCAGGTGGTGGCATCGGAAATCCGCTGCCAGCAGAAGACGAAGACTGCCGTTCCAGCCAGCCAGATTGCCCAGTGAAACAGCGATTGCGCCCGGGTCCGCCGTTGCCAGACCCTGGTGCCGGCCAATTCGCGGGTCGGCATTACTGTACCCTCGCCCGGATGATTCCCGAGATGTATTCGAGAGCCATGACGATGACGATGATCAGGATTAGGATCGCCGCCGCGGTATCATATTCGTACCGGTCGAAGGCGGTGTTCAGCGTCGCTCCGATCCCGCCGGCACCAACCAGCCCCAGGATGGCGCTTTCCCGGAAATTGATATCAACCCGGTAGATGCTCAGCCCGATCAGCCGGGGCATGACCTGGGGCTGGACACCATAATTGATCCATTGCAGCCAACTGGGACCGGATGCCCTGATCGCCTCGGCCTGGACCCGGTCCATGCTCTCGATATCCTCTGCCAGCAATTTCGACAGGAAACCGATGGTTGCAAAGCTCAGTGTCAGGAAACCGGCAAGGGGGCCGAAACCGAAGATCGCAACCAGCAGGATTGCGACGATGATCTCCTGCAGCGCGCGGCTGATGGCGACGATTCCCCGGCAGACCAGGTATACCGGCAGCGGGGCAATGTTTCGTGCCGCGCCCAACCCGATCGGAATGGATATGGCAATGCCGGCCACGGACGCGGCCACGGTCATGACGATGCTCTCCATCATGCCGGCCCAGATATCGGACGATCTCGAAATGAAATCCGGGCTGGCGAATGCCACCACGAACAGCCATCCCCTGTCGAGGCCTTCATAGACGCGCAGCCAGTTGACCTCGATGGTGGATACTGCCAGCATCAGGTAGACGACAAAACCGATCAGCAAGGACCGTCGCAGCCAGGCCCGTTTGACAAGTGGCGGCTTCTTCCACCTCCTGCCGAGCACGCGGTCGAGATCGTCGCTCACGCGACCGCACCTTCCTCGTCTTCGTCGACTCGCCGGATCGTCCGCTCCCAATCCTCCTCGCCGTAAATCATCGTCAGGACATCCGGGGTCAGGGAGTCGGGTGGGCCATCGAATTCGATGATTCCCTGGCGAAGACCTACAACCCGCTGGACGAACATCTGCGCAAGCGCCACGTCGTGGATGTTGATGATCGCAGCCAGCCGGCGCTCTTCGCACAACTCGCAGATCAGGCGCATGATCTGTCGCGATGTCTTGGGATCGAGTGATGCGGTGGGTTCGTCGACCAGCAACAGGTCGGGATCCTGGATCAAGGCCCGGCAAATGCCGACCCGCTGGCGCTGGCCGCCGGAAAGTTCGTCCGCCCGCTTGTCGGCCATGGACAGCAGGCCGATCCGGTCAAGCAGGCGGAAGGCCGAATCCACGTCCTTCTGGGGATAACGACGCAGGAAACTGCGCCAGAAACCGACATAGCCAAGCCGGCCGGAAAGGATGTTTTCCATGACGGTCAGGCGTTCGATCAGGGCGTATTCCTGGAATATCATGCCCATTCGGCGACGTTCGCGGCGCAAACCCCGCGACGACATCCCGGTCAGTTCGACATCCTTCAGCCAGACACGCCCGCCAGTCGGCTCGACCAGGCGATTGATGCATCGGATCAGGGTCGACTTGCCGGCGCCGGAGGGGCCGATAAGCGCCATCACCTGGCCTTCCGGAACCTCGAGATCTATCGCAGTGAGCGCCTGGTCTCCGGTCTTGTAGGTCTTCCCCAATCTGTCCAGTCGAAGCACCGGCTCCCCCGCCGCAAACCTGTCAATCAGGGGCGACCCGAAACGGGTCGCCCGAATGCGTTACTTGCAAGAAATGTCACTCGCACGCGTAGCTGACACCATTCGCCGCATCGATCTTGCGGATGACTTCCCAGAATACCTGATAGGTCATTTCAAGAAACTGTCCTTCATCGGATTTGGAGAATTCTTCCTCGAGCGTAGTTCCTTCCCACTCGAAGCTGAAGAAGGCGCTGCGAATCTTCTCCTGCAATTCCGGCTTCAGGTTGTAGATCACCCCGAACCCCGTCGTCGGGAAGGTCTGCGACTTGTAGATCGAAATGACCTGTTCCGGCTCGACAACATCCCGGCTGATCATGCGGTGGAGGACCGAGTTTGCAATCGAGGCTGCAGGATAGTCCTTGTTGGCCACGCCGAGGATCGAATTGTCGTGCTTGCCGGAAAATACCGGCTCGAAATCAACTTCGGCCACCATGTCGAAATCGCCCTTCAGGATCGCCGACGGTGCCTTGAAGCCCGAATTTGAGGTTGGCGACGTAAAGGCAAGCTGCTTGCCCCGGATATCCTCGACCTTCTCGATGCCGGAGCCCGGATGGGTCAGGATTTCCATTTCATATCCGAAATTCCCGTCCTTCGAGGCCATGATCGTGAATGGCCGGAAGCCGGCGCAGTTGACCGCAAGCGGGTTTGACCCGGTATTGAAGCCGGCGATGTGCAGGCGGCCGGAGCGCATGGCCTCGATCTGTGCGGCATTCGACTGAACCGGGAAGAACACGACCTCCTTGCCGGTCTCGGCTTCAAGATGCGTCAGGAAGTCTGACCAGGCGGTCGCATAGACAGCCGGGTCTTCCACCGGCGTATAGGCAAAGATGAGCGGATCGGGATCGATCAGCATGTCTTCATCGGTCGGAATATCGGCAATCAGGTCCCCATCCGCGTCACAATACCGGTCATCGAGATCGCCCCTCGGGCAATCCTGGGCCGAAGCCTGAATTCCGACCATTCCCAGGGACGCGACCGTCGCGACCGCGGCAATGAGCTTCACTTCTGTCAATTTCATGTTTTTTCCTTCCGGGTTCCGGGACGCCGCTCTTGCGGCTCCGTCACTCTCCTTGAGAGATGTTCAGGCAAGATCCCGGCTATAATGCAAGCGATCAACAACCTGCAAGACCCGGGCCATGGGTTGATCCGGGCGGGACCATACGTCAATTCCCCCGGCATTAGAAGTGCCGGCGCGAAGCCGTCGGTCATGGCTGGCTCGTATTGGCAGCAACTCGCGCACGGACCTGGACAGAGGGGGAAGGGTGTGCGAGGCCCGGTCGTGTTCCGGTTGCGGGGGCGTGGGCTTGAAGGCGCCTGGTTCGGGAAGGAAGTTGGCACTGGATGCCGAACATTGCGGCGCAGCCGGGGCTCCCGGGTGACAAATGCGGGGCGGGATTTTCCGGATTGCCGCCCGACGCTCAATTGGCTGTTGACAAAGACCTGGACACGGACACAATTTACCGGGCAGCCGGGCTCGTCCCGGCTCGATGATACCGACCATATTCGCCACTTGACACCTTGGGGATTGCTGCAATCTACTCGGGGTGTTGCCCTGACCAGCCGGAATCGATTTCATGGAGAGAATCTTGTTGACCGCCAACGGATACCAGCGTCTCGACGAGGAGGCGAGGCGGCTGAAATCCGTTGATCGTCCGACGGTGATCAAGGCCATTGCCGAGGCCCGCGAGCATGGCGACCTGTCCGAGAACGCCGAGTATCACGCGGCGCGCGAGCAGCAGAGCATGATCGAGGGGCGCATCAAGGAACTCGACAATATCATCGGCAGGGCCGAGGTCATTGACACGTCACGACTCGCCGGTCCGGTCAAGTTCGGTGCCACGGTTACCCTCGAGGACAATGACTCCGAGGAGAAGCTGACCTACCAGGTCGTTCACGAAGCGGAAGCCGATATTGCCAGGGGGCTGCTCAACCTCAACTCGCCACTGGCGCGGGGGATGATCGGCAAGGACGTGGATGACGAGGTCGAGGTCTTTGCGCCTGGCGGAGTCAGGAGCTTCACGATTCTCGAGATTCGTTACGTTTGAGACGCCAGTTCAGCTGGCCGTATTTCACTGAGCGCAGTGTCAATTGAAACTCACGGAGTCGCCGCCGATGTCCCGTAACATGATTCTGGTGACCATGGCTCTGGCGCTGACCGTGATCTGGCTCGGGTTCATGGCCTTTGTCCACTACGTGGACCGGCCGGATTCCCCGGTGCTGGTCGCTCCGGACACGGTTGTGAATGCGGTGGTGCTGGTGGTGCCGATTGTCCTCGTCTGGCTGGCGGCAGCGATCATGTCCTACACCAGCGTCCAGGATGATCTCTGGCGGTTGAACAACGAGGTCCGCAACCTGCGAGCGGCATTGTCGCACCGGGTGAAACTTGACGGGCAGCCGGAGAGCGGCCGGAGCGAAACCGGTGGAGTTCCGGCAAGTGGGGCCACGGGTCGGAATTCGGGAGCCGAGGTGGCTGGTGCCAGGACCAGGCCGACCGGCATTCCGAATTCGATCATCATCCGCGCCCTGAATTTTGCCGAGGATTTCGACGACATTGCCGGTATCGCCGCCGTCGAATCGGCGGCGCGGCATCCGGAAATCGCGAGGCTTCTCGATTCGTCCATCGAAGTCCTGGACAGGATCGCGACTGCCGGTGTCTCACTCGACGACCTGTATCCCGACATGGCCGGTCTGGAAGAGTGGAGAACCGCCGATCTTGACAGCCCGGACACCGATTTTCGCCGATTGGGCCGGATATCCGGGAGTCGCGACCTTTCCCTGATGTATGGCTATATCGGGCAAGAGCCCGATTTCCAGGAGATGGCGGCCGGTTTTCGTGACCAGACCCGCCGGTTTCTTGCCACGTTCATTGGCAGTGCCGATGACAACGAGATCACGGCGGTGCTGGCCAGCCGGACGATCCTGGCATTCCTGTTGCTGGAGAATCTCGACCTGGCCGGCAATCGGGCCGATCAGAGGCCAAAGCTGGCATAGGGCAGGTAGCGAACCGGGTCGCCCCTTCCGACCTGCAGGCGAGAATCCTCCAGCTCCACCAGCCCGTCCGACCATGCAAGGCCGGTGGTCAGGCCCGAGCCCTCCGACTGGAACGCTTCGGCTTCTCCCTCCGGGTTCAGCCGTGCCCTGATGAATTCCCGCCGGCCGGGCTTTTTCCGCTTGGTGAATGCTGCCGGAACGGGAAACCCCCGCGGTTCAATCCAGCCGCCGCCTGCCAGCAGCCGCAAGGCAGGAAGAACGAAGACCAGCGAACAGACAAAGGCGGCAACGGGATTTCCGGGCAGCCCAAAGACCGGCAATCCGTTCCAGATTGCCAGGGCCAGCGGTCGTCCGGGCTTCATGGCGATGCGCCAGATGTTCAGGCTGGCCTCGTCGGACAGCAACCTGGAGACATGATCCTCGTCGCCGGTCGAGACGCCGCCGCTGGTGATGACGGCATCGACCTTCCCGGTCGAGGAAGCAAGGCGGTGCCTGATTTCGTCCGGATCATCGCCGGCCATGCCGAGATCGACCGGGCGGAAACCCGGCCTGTCAACCAGTGCAAGCAGCATTGGACGATTGGAATCGGGAACGTGATGGGCTTCTGTCTCCTGGCCAACTCTCCGCAATTCGTCGCCGGTCGACAGGATGCCGACCCGCAGGATCGAGCGGACCGCCACCCGGTCTGCTCCGGCGGATGCCAGGTGGCCGATTTTTGCCGCATTCAGCAATGTGCCGGCATCGAGAAGCAGGTCGCCTTCGCCGAAATCCTCTCCGGCCAGGCGGGTGTTCTGACCGGCCCGCCCCGGTTTTCGAAAGCAGACATGGCCGCCGTCGATCCGGGTGCTTTCCTCGAGAACAACCGTGTCCACGCCCGGCGGCAGGATGGCGCCGGTCAGGACCCTGACCGCATGGCCCGGCTCGAGCCGGGAGTCGTGCGGGACCCCGGCTGCAGCCCGGCCGGTGGCCAGCTTCAGCCGGCACTCCTCGCCGTCGCCCAGCGAAGCATGGGCAAATCCGTAGCCATCAATGGCGGAATTCGTTGCCGACGGGTTCGATCGCCTGGCGGTCACCGGCTCGGCCAGGAACCGGCCCCCGGCGCTGCCGAGATCCACGGTTTCGGTGTCGGCCACGCAGGTCAGCCCGTTGCGCAGGGCCAGGAGCGCTTCGTCGACCGGAGTCCAGTCAACGCCTGGCGGCAAGGCATGGCCTTCACCCGCGAGGGGTCGGCCGGTCATTGCCCGCCTCCCGGGCCATCTGCCAGCTGGTACCGATGCATGACCAGGTCGGCAATTCCGACAATGTCATCGAGGCTGAACAGCGGCAGGTCGGTCGACTGGTCCGGCGCGTCGGAGGCGATGGCAAATACCGCCCGATCGCGATCGCTCAGGGCAGGGCCTGCCGCTTCCCGCCGCCTGGTCTCGATCTTCGGGTGTGGCTCGCCCTTGAATCCTTCCACGATGACCAGGTCGGCCGGTGACAAGCCTGCAAGCAGCTGGTCGAGCCCGGGCTCGGGGCCGGAATTCTCATGGATCAGCGCCCAGCGCCTCGAGGACGAGACCAGGACCTCGCCGGCCCCCGCCATCCGATGCCGGTAGCTGTCGGTACCCGGCTGGTCGGGATCGAATCCGTGATGCGCATGCTTGATGGTCGCAATCGAGAGACCCCGCCGGGTGAGTTCCCTGATCAGCCTCTCGGTCAACCGGGTTTTCCCGGAATTCTTCCAGCCGGCGATTCCGAGAACATTCATCCCTCCTGCTCCTCCAGCATCCGTGCCGCCTCGTCCAGGTCGTCCGGCCGGTTGATGTTGAAGAAGGGGTCAGTCGGAACACCGGGGAATTCTGCCGGTACCGTCCAGTGCGTATCGGTCCAGTCGAGTATCTTGCGCACACCTCCCTGCAGTGCCTCTTCGAGATCGGTCATCAACCCGGTATTCCACAGCCCGAAGGTCGGATGCAGGTGCAGCTTGCCATCCCGGTCGCGGGAGGCGGCCAGGGCGATCGATGCCGATTGCAACTCGGCAGCCTGGGCAAGGTTGCGGACCAGGGTTTCGGGAAAGAACGGGGTATCGCCGGCAACCGAGACAATGTGCGAGTAGCCAAGACGCCTTGCCCAGCGCATGCCGGCCAGGATTCCGGCCAGCGGGCCAAGCCTTCCATCATCATCGTCGCCAATCACCGGGAGATCGAATGAACCGAACCGCGCAGGATCGCCATTGGCATTGATGACGGTCTCCTTCACCTGCGGTGCCAGCCGGTCAAGAACAAGGGCCAGCAATGTCTGCCCCCGGATTTCGAGAAGGGTCTTTTCCCGGCCACCCATGCGGGTGGAGTTTCCGCCAGCCAGCACGACGCCGGCCGGCAGGATGGACGTCCCGGCCCCGGGACCTCGTCGTGACCGATTGCTCATTGCCGTGTCGCCGCCTTGCGGTGAAATCGCCGGTCTTCCTCGGCCATGGTCTCCGAATCGGCATCCCGGACCAGGCGCGCCTCGCCGGACAGGCACAGGAAGCGCCGCCCGCGCAATCTCCCGATCAGTGTCAGGTTGACCTGCCTGGCGAGTTCAACTCCCCAGGCAGTGAATCCCGATCGCGAGGCGAGTGAAGGAATTCCCATCCGCGCGGTCTTGAGTATCATTTCCGAGGTCAGGCGTCCGGTAGTGTACAGGATCTTGTCGTCTCCCTTCACCTCGTTGGCAAGCATCCATCCCGCCACCTTGTCCACCGCGTTGTGGCGCCCGACATCCTCCATGTAGACGAGTGGCGTGTTCCGGTCGCACAGCGCCGTCCCGTGGATCGCTCCCGCCTCCAGGTAGAGACTCGGCGTGGTATTGATCTTCCTGGCCAGGTCATAGAGCCAGGATGTCCTGAGCGGCGCATCCGGCAGGGACACGCCCTCCACGAGTTCAAGCATGTCACCGAACACGGTGCCGACGGCGCAGCCGCTGGTGCGGGTCTTTCTGCGGATCTTGTCCTCGTGACCGGTGGTAGTGCCGGTTCGCACGACCACCGCTTCTGCCTCCGGATCATGGTCAATCCGCAAGACGTCCTTCATGTCTTGCAGCATGCCCTGGTTGAAGAGAAACCCGGCGGCCAGGTATTGCGGGTAATCGCCGATTGTCATGGCGGTGACGATTTCCGTTGCATTGAGAAAGATCGTCAGCGGGCGCTCCTCGACGACACTGATCTCGTTCACCGCACCCAGATGATCGATCCCCGGCACTTTCCTGGTCAGGCCGGGCGCCGTCGGGTCCGGCGCGATCAGGTAATCCGGGTGATTGCCGAGTGGTGTCATCCATCTTCTCGCTGGATGTGCCGGCTGCCAGGCCAACAGGGATGAAGGGCGTGCCGCCTGCCACCTGTCGAGGGCGAAAGGGCCCGGGCCCTGTCTCCGGCATTCCTTGCCGGGGCAGGGGGTTCGTGTTCAGGGGGAAAAGACATTGACCCTCCATGCGGCGAGATCTGGAAGGGTCCCGCAATCCCTGCTTTCCCCGTCTTCGGACGGAGAGGAAGGCTCCACTGCATTTCATGCGCAATGGAGAGGATTTTGCAACCCGGCTTTGGCCTGCCCGGCAATTCCTGCCAGGCAGGGACGATCGGTTCAGCGGAGCCCGGGCCGCAGGTGACCCGCCGGCCCGGCTGCCCGGTCCTGTCCCGGTGCTGCCGGTTCGGGAGATGACCTGCCGGGGGCTGGCAGTCCACCCATGTGCCTGCCACCGGGCCCGAGAGAGGACATGATCCGGCGGGCTGCGTCCTGAACCGGCTGCTCGGTCTCCCGCAGCAACTCGATCCGGTCATACCGGTCGGGATGCGACTCTGTTGCCCGGCGCAATGCCTGCCCAAACTGCATCCGGAGTTCGGTGCCGATGTTGAATTTGCAGACGCTGCTCGTCATTGCCAGCTGGCGGCGCTGGTCATGGTCGATTCCCGAGCCGCCATGCAGGACCAGCGGGATATCGACATGGGCCTCGATTTTCCGCAGGCGGTCACGATCGATGGATGACGAGGAATCCTGTTGCAGATGCACGTTGCCGACCGACACGGCGACGGCATCGATCCCGGTTTCCCTGGCAAAGCGGCCTGCCTGCTGCGGGTCGGTGCAGGTCGAGGATTCTCCACCCTCATGGCCGACAAATCCGATTTCGCCCTCGCAGGAGATGGCGGCATCGGCGGCCATCGCCGCCACCTCGGCGGTCAGTTCGATATTCCTTCCGATCTGGTGCCGCGAGCCGTCGAACATGACCGAGGTGAATCCGCAATCGATCGCCTGCCGGCACTCATCGAGCGAGTAGCCATGGTCGAGATGGGCGACCACCGGAACATCGGCACCTTCACCGAGGTTGCGAAACATTGCCGCCAGGACAGGGAGCGGGGTGTGACGCCGGCAGCCGGGGCCGGCCTGCAGTATGACCGGCAGTTGTTCGGCCTCGGCGGCATTGACATAGGCGCGAGCATCTTCCCATCCGAGCACCACCAGCCCCGCTACCGCATACCCGCCACGCAGGGCCGGCAGCAGGACCTCATCGAGCGTCACCATGGTCATTTGAACTTGGCAACCATGTCGAGAATTCCGGGAATGCTGTGCAGCTGGTCAGCGTGGTCGGGTTGAAAATACTGTTTGAGGCTGCGCTGGCTCAGCCCGGCCAATATGGTGAAATAGTACATTTCGTAGCCAGGCAGAACCGAGCATGGATGATAGCCGCGGTCGATGCAGATGGTTGAGCCGTCAACAACGTGGAAGGCGTCGCCCGGCTGGCCGTCCTGTCGCTGGAGCATCTGCATCCCGGAGCCGCGGCGGGGCCTGAACCGGAAATTGTAGGTTTCATCATGCCTGGTCTCTTCCGGCAGCCGGTCGGTGTCATGCTTGTGCGAGGGAAATCCCGACCATCCCCCCTTGCCGACCGTGAACAGTTCGGAGACCAGCAATCGCCCGACCCTTCCATGCTGTTTCTGCCCCAGGATATGCTTGATCTTCCGATGGGTCTTGGTCTCGTCCGATCCGTATTGCACGAGATCCAGATCGTCGGCCCGCACGGCAAACGCTTCCAGTGCGGTCTCGAAGCGGGCACCGGCCACGAACACCTCGCAATCGCCGGACGTGCAGACCATCCTGGCCTGGTGGCCGGAAGGAACATACACGCCCTCCGGCTCCCCATCCCAGACATTCCGGCCGCGATTGCCGATGGCGGCGAATATCCGACCCCCGGTTTCGACATCGACGGTCCCCGTTGCCGGCACGATGCAGGTCTCGAAGCCTGGTACCGAATAGCTGAATTCCTCGTTCGATTTCAGCTTGACGATATTGAAATAGTTCAGCGGCACGATGTCGTTTCCGACATCGACAATCGGCCGGTTCCCGTTGTCATGTGGAGGAATGTGCATGGCTCTCGATGGTCCTGTGCGTGATGTCCGGACGGGGATGGGCCGCCATGAACCCGTCGACCTCGGCGCTGTCCGGCATGGCCGGAGCGCATCCGACCCTGGATACAACCATGGCGGCGGTTGCATTGCCGCGGATGACCGACTCCTCGAGCGAATATCCGCTGGCCAGCCCGGCAACAAATCCGCCCATGAATCCGTCTCCGGCGCCGATCGGCTTGAGTGTGTCGACCGCGAACACGCCGGTCCCGATCTCCGTATCGCCGCAGATGGTGAACGCGCCGTGCTCACCCATCTTGTACACGGCAACCGCGGCGGTTGACCCGGCCAGCTCGCGTGCCTTGCGCAACCCGCCACCCTTCTTGCCGGCCATGAAATCGAATTCGACATCGTTGCCGATGACGATGTCGCAAAGTGACCCGGCCCGGGTCAGGATTTCGGCAGCTTCGGTGTCCGAAACCCAGGAATGCGGCCGGTAATCTATATCGAAGATCGTCACCAGGCCGGCCTGGCGAGCCAGTTCGAGCCCCCGGAAGCCGGCGCTGCGCGACGGCTCCTCGGCCAGGACGGTTCCGGTCGCGATCAGCCCGCCAAACCGGCGGTAATCGACCGCCTCGACATCCTCCGCCGTCATCCGGAAGTCGGCCGCCCCGTTTCGGTAGAGAACGCATTGGTGGTCCTCGACCCTGCTGTCGGCAACCGCCATCGAGGTTCGATACGCCCCGGAGACAACCCGGACATGGTCACGATTGACCTCGTACCTGTCCAGCTGTCCCAGGCAGAACCGGCCGACGGCATCATCGGAGATCGTCGTGACCAGCGTCGTGCTGCCGCCTTGCCGTGAAATGGCGACGGCGATGTTTGCCGAGGAGCCGCCAAGACAGGCAACGAACCGTTCAACGCTCTCGACGCTCGCACCCGGCGGGTCTGCATACAGGTCCATCCCTGCCCGTCCGAGCACGACGAACCGGCCGCGCTCAAGTGCCGACAGCCTGTTCATGTCCGGATGGAGGCCAAACGGGATTGGCGGGGGCAGGTCCGGTTCGGGCACAATTCGCTACTCATCAGCAAGTGCCTTCCGAACCAGAAGGTGGAAATGATGCAGCGCATGTTCGCCCCGTCCGGTCCGATTGCCGTCGGCGACCAGCGGTCCCCGGGAATAGCCGAGTGACTTGAGCCCCCGCTGCACGCTTTCGCACAGCCGGATGTCTTCGGGAACCAGCGTGTCTGCCGAGTATGTCATCCTTGCCTCGTCGAAGCTTCCGGTTGCCGACAATGTGTGGCCTTCGAACAGCGTGGCCTCCAGTCCCGCCGGCCTGATGGCGGCAATGCTCAACTCCTCCTTGCCGGGCAGAACGTTGATCGTGGTGTTGGGCCACAGGAACCAGAACGCCGACATCATGAAATCGGTCTCGGGGTCAACCGGATAGGCGCTGTTGGCGGGCCTGATCTGCCCGCCGAGCTGCCTGGACCACAATCCGAAGGTATCGTGCTGGTAGCTGTCCATGCAGATGATGTCCGAAAATGCCGGATGCGCATGGTCGCAGTGATAGCATTCGACATAATTGTCGACCACGACCTTCCAGCCGGCCCGAATACGGCTCTCGCCCTGCCCGTCGGTCATGACCGCCTGCAGGTCGCCAAAGAAGGGAATCCGCGAGCGGACATCCTCCTCCATGTCACCGGCAAGTCCTACCAATGGCTGCGCCTCGGGGTCGAGATTCACGAAGACGCAATCGAGAAACATCTCCGCCTGCACCGGCTTCAGCGGGTAGTCGGATTTGTCGAATCCCGGTCGCCGGTCGGCCAGCGGTGCGCCCCGCAACTCCCCGTCGCGCTGGTAGGTCCAGGCATGGTACGGGCAGACGATTGCCCTCTCGACATTGCCCGTGCCATCGGGAAGCAGTTCATGCGCCCGGTGGCGGCAGACATTGTAGAATGCCCTGATTTCGCCATCATCGCCGCGGATGGCAAATATGTTCTGATCGGCAATGCGCAGGGTCACGTAGTCGCCAGGTTGCCGAAACATGCAGCGATGGGCAACATACTGCCAACTCCGGTAGAAGATGCGTTCCTTCTCGAGTTCAAAGACCGATGGGTCGGTATAAAGACGGGACGGAAGGGTGAACGAGTCCTCCGCCTTCTGTCCCTCCGGCAACGGGCATGTCGCCAGGCGGTCCGGATTGTTCGGGGTGTGAATGTCCATGGTATCGCAACTCGAGTCCGGTAACCGCCAAGGCCCCCTCAGACCAGTTTCCTGGCAATCGAGCGTTGCCAGCCTTGCTCATGCACCAGCCGGTCATCATTCCATGCTTCAAGCCGTGCTTCCAGTTCAAAATGCGTTGGTGTCGAGGTCACCACCGTCGAGGTCCGGGTTGATGCGTTCCACTCTCCCCGCGAGAACTTCTCTGTCCAGACGATATCGCAGCAGGCCGAATTCGGATCCTCCGGGTGGATGGAGTAGACCTCGTCATGGGTTGATTCGACGGCCCAGCCATCATGGTCGTCAAAGACCGTCCTGCCTTCATCGAAGGAGTTGTGCCGAACCAGTCGGCCGTCTCCGATATTCCGGGTCACCGAGAACCTGCTGCTGCCCTCCCGTTCGACGGTGACATTCAGCGGCACCGGAAGCACGGGTTCGGGGAATTCCCGCAGCGTCTGGTCGTCCGCACGAACTGGCCGGACCGGCAACTCCAGCATGCTGTCCGACGCGATGACCGTCAGCCCGGTTTTTTCGGGCGAGGGCCAGACGGTCGGCCAGTAGGCGGTCGAGATTGCCAGGCAGATCCGGTTGCCGGCCGAGAAGCCGTGGGCAACCGCGTCCAGCCGGATGTGAAAATCACGAATCTCCCCCGGCACCAGCGGCTCCGGGTCCAGGTGGCCGTTGCGATGGGTCAGGTTCAACACGCCATAGGATATCCGGGCAGATTGCCCGTCCGGAAAGATCTCGTTCAGAACAACCGCCAGGTTGCCGCCCGGACGGCTGCACGATGCCCGTATCCTGGCAACCGGCTGGCCGAGTATCTCGAGGCCGGCCTCGAGCGGTTCGGTCTCGAAAAGCAGCGCCCCGCCGGCATCGATTCGCTGATCGGTCGGCTGGTCCGGGTCCCGCCCATAGGCACACCACGACCCGGCGGTCTGTCCGGTTGTCTCCGGCGAGGAGATTGCCATCGGCCGGGCCGGGCCGGATTGCAGTGACAGGCCGTCATGGTTCAGGTGGAAGGTGGCTGGTCGCAGGGTGCCGGCCGGCCAGCAGGATTCGGCAACCCAGCGGCCGGGTCGTCGGTCAGGGCAGGCATCCGGCAGCGCCGAGTCCTGCATCCAGCACCGCAATGCCGGCTCGTTCATGATCCCGTTATCCTGCCCCTTCAACCAGTGGTCCCACCACAACAGGCATTCCTGCAGGAAACCGATCGCCGGCCCGGGCGTGGCGAAATGCGGATACTGGTGTGCCCATGGGCCAACAAGGCCCTTGCATGGTGATGACAGGTTGGCGAGCAGGCGAAACACCGCGTTCGTATAGGCGTCCGCCCAGCCACCGACTGCATAGACCGCACACTCGATATCGTCATAATTCTCGCAGACCGAACCGTGCCGGTAGAAGTCGGTGCGATGCTGGTGTTCCAGCCAGTCGACCAGCCAGTGACCGGTTTCGGCAAGCCGCCGGTGCCAGGTGTCTTCCCAGCCATCGCCGTGGAGCAGGGGATCCGGGGGTGTCGAATTGATCGAGAACATGAAGGCGGACCAGGCAATGTTGTCACACAGCATGGCGCCGCCCTTGTAGTGGGTGTCGTCGACATAGCGGTCATCGGTTGAACAGACGGTGACGATTGCCTTGAGTGCAGGTGGCCGACGGGCGGCAATCTGCAGGCCATTGAAGCCGCCCCAGGAGATGCCGATGATTCCAACCTCCCCGGAGCACCAGGGCTGACCGGTCATCCAGTCGATGATTTCCAGCCCGTCATCCTGTTCCTGCCGGAGATACTCACCGAGCAGCACGCCCTCGGAATTGCCCGAGCCGCGCATGTCAACCCGGACCGATGCATAGCCGTGGCGGGCGAAGAAGGGATGCATCAGCGCGTCGCGCGGCGCCGTGCCGTCCTGGTAGCGGTAGGGAAGGTATTCGAGGATTGCGGGAACGGGATTGCGGTCCGCATCGGCAGGCAGCCAGATCCTCGAGGCCAGCCTGACTCCATCCGACAGCGTGATGAACGTACCGTCGACAATCCTGATATCCGAGTTCGTCATGTTCATGTCGCCACCATACCGCAGGGCGAGCAGATTCGATAGCGATTGTGCGCCCCGCGACCGGCCGGATCCTCGCCTCGACGGCGAATGTGGAAAGGTCGGCGGCATCGCCGGCATGTTCGGGCAGCGGCAGTCGGTGATCCGATATCCGGCACGAAAGCCAGGCCGGCAATGTCGACTGCCCCGCCCGCAATCGGAAAATGCATCCTCGATATCACGGAAGCCGAGAGCAGGTGACCACGATCGCAATCCCCAGCGGGATTCAGGTCGTCATCCTCCCGGATGAAGGCCAGTTCCACGTCCGCGGCCGGGCTGCAACTTCTGCGCAGGTGCCAGGATCTTGCCTGTTCTCCGGATTGCGGGAAGTGGTGAGCCCGACAGGATTCGAACCTGTGACCCACTGATTAAAAGTCAGTTGCTCTACCAACTGAGCTACGGGCCCACTTCAATGCCAGGGCAAGTCCTGCCTGCCCGCCGGTTGGCTGACGATTAGCACCGGGCCACACCGCGGTCAACATTGTCGGACCCGGGAATTCCCGGGTCCGACAATGTTGACACTCCCGCATCACGACGGCGCCACAAGGGTCGGCCGGCCAGCAGGGCGGCGCAGCCCCCGGGGTCGCGGTGCTGGCCGGTTTGTAGCCATTGGGCGGATCATCGGCTATAGCGGGCCACCCGGTGCGGCAATGATGGACGGCGGTTGATGCGATTCAGGAAGATGCATGGGCTGGGCAATGATTTTGTCATCATTGATTCCCGCGGCGAATGCCTGATCGAGCCCGAACCGCTCCTGGCGGTGCTGGGTGATCGCCGCCGCGGGGTCGGCTTTGACCAACTGGCAAGAATCGAGAAATCGGCCAGTTCGGATGCCCGGTTGAGATTCTGGAATGCGGATGGCTCGCCCTCGGCCACCTGCGGCAATGCCACGAGGTGCATAGCCCGCATGTTGATGGACGAAACCGGCGCTGCGGGCGTGGTGCTCGAGACGGAGCGGGGGGCGCTCATCTGCGAGGACGCGGGAGATGGCCTCACCCGTGTCAATATGGGTCAACCGCAATTCGACTGGCAGGACATACCGCTCGCAGCCGGGATGGACCCGCTCTCGCTGCCGGTTGACGGCAACCCCACCGCACTGGGGATGGGCAACCCGCATTGCGTGTTTGTCGTCGAGGATGCCGAGGCGGCTCCGGTCGAACAGCTGGGCCCGAAAATGGAGACCCATTCCCTGTTCCCGATGCGGACCAATGTCGAATTCGTGTCGCTGCGGGCGCCAGGCTCGCTGCGGGTCAGGATCTGGGAGCGGGGAGTCGGGATCACGCTGGCATCCGGCTCAGGTGCCTGCGCGGCGGCGGTTGCCGGTGCTCGCAGGGGGTTGACCGGCCGCAATGTCGAGGTCGTGCTGGATGGCGGTGTGCTTGACATCGACTGGCGGGAAGACGGTGTGTGGGTGACCGGCCCGACCACCCATGTGTTCGATGGCGTCCTGTCGCCCGGTCTTGCGGAGGCAGGATGAGTCGTCGCCGTCAGCCCGTAACCGAGACGCTGGGCTGCAGGCTCAACGAATACGAGTCGATGGCAATCTCCGAACTTGCCGCCAACCATGGGCTTGGCGATGCGGTGATCGTCAACACCTGTGCAGTGACCGCGGAAGCAGCCAGGAAGTCGCGGCAGCTGGTGAGAAGCTCGGCCAGGAAGAACCCGGATGCCCGGCTGGTCGTTACCGGATGCGCCGCACAGATCGAACCGGAGGAATTTTCGGCCCTGGAGGGTGTCGATGCCGTGGTTGGCAACCGGGTGAAGCTGGACCCGGACACATGGCGCAAGCTCGCGGAACTTGCACCTGGCGGCGCTGCCGCGCAGCTGCTCGGCGGCGATCTCATGTCGGCGCGGCAGCCTTCCAATCACCTTATTTCCTCGTTCGGCAGGCGCGCCCGGGCCCATGTCCAGGTCCAGAACGGGTGCGATCACCGATGCACCTTCTGCATCATCCCATACGGGCGCGGCAATTCACGCTCGGTGCAGGCAGAGGAGGTCACCACCCAAATCCGGATGCTGACCGATCGCGGGTATAACGAGGTGGTGCTGACCGGTGTCGATCTCACCTGCTGGGGGCTTGATCTGCCAGGAGAGCCACGCCTCGGCGACCTGGTCCGGCAGGTTCTCGAGAATGTCCCGGAACTGCCGAGGCTGCGATTGTCCTCGATCGATGTGTCCGAGATCGATCCCGGACTGCTTGAGATCCTGGGTAGCGAGGAACGACTCATGCCGCATCTGCACCTGTCGCTGCAGGCCGGCAGCAATCTCGTCCTCAAACGCATGAAGCGGCGACATCTCAGGGAGGATGCCATCAGGTTCTGCGACCAGATTCGCCGCCGCCGTCCGGAAATGGTCTTCGGCGCCGATCTGATTGCCGGCTTCCCGACCGAGTCCGGGGCAATGTTTGTCCAGAGCCTGGATCTGGTCCGGGAGTGCGACCTGACCTGGCTCCATGTATTTCCCTACAGCCAGCGACCGGGAACCCCGGCCGCTCGAATGCCGCAGGTCGAACCGGAGGCAATCCGGGAGCGCGCTGCCAGGTTGCGGCAGGCCGGGCACATGCAGGTCCAACGCCATCTCCGTAATCGGGTGGGCTCTACCGGCAGGGTGCTGATGGAGGCCGGACGCAAGGGACGAACCGAGCAGTTTGCCGAGGTCGTGCTCAAGGATGGCCCGGAGCCGGGATCAGTCTGCATGGTGAGATTCGACGGCATCGAGGGCCAGCGACTCACCGGCAGCATGGTGACGGCAGGGCAGGCCGTGGGCACGGATGTCATGGCTGGCGGCTGACGTATGGTCGGCCGCCATAGGCGAATTCCTCATCTGCGACACCACCGTCGACGCTGACCCGGGCGGGAGGATGATTGCCGTCACTGCCGGTCTGCAACCGGGAATCCGGTCGCTCCCTGCCGGATGCGGGCAGGAAGTGCGGGAAACCCCGCTTTTCGGCTTCAAGGCGCCGAACAATTCGGCTAATAGGCGTTCGGTTCCTGCAGCAAGGCTGCCGGGTTTCGGAGTTTGAGCACGTGTCGCCCGGTAGCGGGCAGGTTGAAGGAGATTGCAGCTTGTCCCATGCCGAACAGGTAAAGGGCACCCGCCGGGACTTCCTTTACTACGCAACAGGTGCCACCGGTGCGGTCGCAGGCGGGGCAGCCGTCTGGCCGCTGGTCGACCAGATGAATCCGAGCGCCGATGTCCAGGCGCTGTCATCGATCGAGGTTGACATTTCCGGTGTTGAACCGGGAACGCAATTGACGGTCAAGTGGCTGGGCAAGCCGGTCTTCATCCGGCGGCGGACCCCGGAGGAAATTGCCGAGGCGCGGGATGTGGAAATGGGCATTCTGATCGACCCGCTTGCCAGGAACAGCAATCGTGACGGCGATGCCGCCGCCGACGACGAGAACCGTTCACTGGACGAGGCCGGCGAATGGCTGGTCATGGTCGGGGTATGCACCCATCTGGGTTGCGTGCCGCTGGGCGACAGCGCCGGCGAGTTTGGCGGCTGGTTCTGCCCTTGTCACGGATCCCATTACGACACCTCGGGTCGCATTCGCAAAGGTCCTGCCCCGGAGAATCTCGAGGTGCCGACAGCAAGATTCGTCGATGAATCGACGATCAGGCTGGGTTAGGAATACTCGTCATGGCAGGCATCCCGCACGACAGATACTCACCGAAGACCGGCCTGGAGCACTGGCTTCATCGGCGGCTTCCGGTCTTGTCGCTGATCTACGACACCTTGATGATCCCGACGCCGAAGAACCTGAACTGGTGGTGGATCTGGGGGATCGTTCTCGCATTCTGCCTGGCCCTGCAGATCGTCACCGGTATCGTGCTGGCCATGCATTACACCCCGCATGCCGATCTGGCCTTTGCCAGCATCGAGCACATCATGCGGAATGTGAATGCGGGCTGGGCCCTGCGCTACCTGCATACCAACGGGGCGTCGCTGTTCTTCCTGGCCGTGTATGTGCACATGTTCCGTGGACTCTATTACGGGTCGTACAAGGAGCCCCGCGAAATTACCTGGATCATCGGCATGCTGATCTATGTTGCCATGATGGCGACAGCGTTCATGGGTTACGTGCTGCCCTGGGGTCAGATGTCATTCTGGGGAGCAACCGTCATCACCGGCCTCTTCGGGGCAATTCCGGGGGTCGGCGAGCCGATCCAGACATGGCTTCTGGGTGGACCAGCGGTCGACAACCCGACCCTGAACCGGTTCTTCTCGCTGCACTACCTGCTGCCATTCGTCATTGCCGGGCTGGTCATTGTCCATATCTGGGCATTCCATACCACCGGCAACAGCAATCCGACCGGGGTGGAGGTCCGCCGCGAGTCGAAGGAGATCGCCAAACGCGACACCGTGCCGTTCTGGCCCTATTTCGTCATCAAGGATCTGTTCGCGCTGGCGGTCATCCTGACCATATTCTTTGCCATCGTCGGATTCATGCCCAACTATCTCGGGCATCCGGACAACTATATCGAGGCCAATCCTCTTGCCACGCCCGAACATATCGTTCCTGAATGGTATTTCCTGCCATTCTACGCCATTCTTCGGGCATTCACCTCCGATGTATGGGTCGTCCAACTGGCCAGTTTCGTGACCGGCGGCATCATCGATGCCAAGTTCTTCGGGGTCATGGCGATGTTCGGATCCATGCTGGTGCTGGCACTGGCGCCGTGGCTCGACACCTCGATGGTCCGCTCGGGACGATACCGCCCGATGTTCAAATGGTGGTTTGGCCTGCTCGTTGTCGATTTCATCGTCCTGACCTGGGCGGGAGGCCGGCCGGCGGAGGGCATCTACGCCATCATCTCGCTCGCCGGGGCGGCGTACTGGTTCTTTTATTTTCTGATCATTCTTCCCGTGCTCGGCGTTATCGAGAAGCCGCTCCAGCGCCCCGTGACCATCGAGGAAGATTTTGAATCGAGTCACGGATTGGCTCCTGGCTCCGATCCGGAACCGGAATGAGGAACCTGGCAAGGATGATGACAAGGTGTGTTCCAGCGCTGTTCCTGGCTGGTGTTCTGGCGGTAGCAGCAGGGCCGGTGGTTGCGGCTGGCGGCGGCGGTCACGTGGAGGATTTCGATTTCCCGTTCGAGGGCCCCTTCGGCAAGTTCGACCAGCAGCAGTTGCAACGCGGCCTTCTTGTCTACCAGGAAGTCTGCGCCGCCTGCCACGGGCTGCGTTACGTGTCATTCAGGTCACTGGCCGAGGATGGAGGGGTCGGGCTCAGCGAGGGCGCGGTCAAGGAATTCGCCAGCAATTTCGATGTCTATGACGAGGAGTTGGAGGATTTCCGGTCGGCCCGTCCGGTTGACAATTTTCCGGCCAACGACTCGGTCGATGCCCCTGATCTCTCGCTGATGGTCAAGGCCCGGGCAGGGTTCAGCGGGCCGGAGGGAACCGGCCTCACCCAGCTATTCAAGGGCGGCGGCGGCCCGGAATACTTGGCATCCATCCTGATCGGCTATACCGGCGAGGAGAAGGAGGAGTCCGGGACATACCTGTACGAGAATACCGCATATGCCTCGGGCTGGCTGTCGATGGCTCCGCCGCTTTCTGACGGCCTGGTCGAGTTTGCGGACGGTGCCGACAATTCGGTGACCGCAATGGCCAAGGACGTGACCGCGTTCCTGACATGGGCGGCCGAGCCGAAAATGACCGCCCGGAAGCAGACCGGCTTCGTTGCCGTCCTGCTGCTCGGCCTGCTGTCGGTGCTGCTCTACCTGACCAACAGGAAATTGTGGGCACCGATCAAGCATCGGGAGCCGGACTGACCGGCAGTGACCCCCGGCATCTGCCGATCAGGGTTCAGCAGACCTCCAGGTGATGATCAGGGCTCGAACTCGTAGAGCCATTCATGGTCCGGATGGTTGGCGAAGCGCCATTTGCGAACCGGCCCTGCCATGACATTCAGGTAATACATCTCGTATCCGAACGGTGCACCGCAGGGGTGGTGGCCCCGGGGAACCAGCACCACGTCATGGTCGTGCACACAGATCGTCTCATCCAGGCTGCCATCCTCGGTGAAGACACGCTGGAAGCCGAAACCCTGCGAAGGATTGAAGCGGTGGTAATAGGTTTCCTCGAGATAGGTGATGTCGGGGAAGTCATCCACGTCATGACGGTGGGGCGGGTAGGATGACCAGTTGCCATGCGGTGTGAACACTTCGGTCACCAGCAGGCTGTCGGCAACATCCCGGTCCTCCATGGCAATGTTGAAGATGTGTCGCCGGTTGCTGCCCTTTCCCCGCTCGGCTGCAACGATTCCGTCCGGGCCGAGCAGTTGGTTCGGCCGTCCGCCCTTTCCCGGCGCCAGGCACAGGGCGAGCGTGCAGCCGGTGACCGCCGTTGCGGTCCAGGCAGTATCCGGCGCAACATACACGGCATGCGGCGGGGTTTTTTCGAATACGTTCATCCGGTCGCCGAGCATGCCAAACCCGGTCTGGCCGGCCGTCAGTTCGGCCCTGCCTTCCACGAGAACGAGAATGGCCTCCATGCCTCCAGTATGTTCCTGCACAGCCTCTCCTTCCGCCATGCGGAAAAGGCTGAACCCGACATAGCCCCAACCGGCAGAATGCGGCGAGATATCGTGAATTTTCCCACCTTGTCCGGCGGGCCTTCGCAGCAATTGTGGCATCTTTCACCCGTCAGCAACTGTCGGCATCGACATTACAGGAATTGTACGGGCCATGACAGGCGACGATGGCAGTCATCGTCAGGCAGTCCAGCCACTGCTGCCTACTTTCTCGAGTCCGGAAGGCCCAGGTAATACTCGTAGGTCAGGGCGATGCCATCCCTGAGCGAGGTCGAGGGGGACCATCCGAGCGCCTCCTGCCGCCTGGTGTCGACAAGCTTTCGCTGCATTCCGACCGGGCGGTCCAGATCGAAGGTGAACCTGCCCTGCCAACCGATCACATCGGCCACCGCCTCGTAGTAGTCCAGGACGCTCCGGTCGCGGCCCATGCCGAGATTGATCATTCCCGGAATCTCTTCCAACCGGCCCGAGAGGTGCCACAGCGCCTCCGCCAAATCGGCGGCATACATGAATTCGCGGCGGGCAGTGCCATCACCCCAGATCTCGACCGTGGACAGGCCTGCCGTGCGGGCGTGATGCACCTTGTTGATGATCCCGGGCAGCATGTGCGAGACCTCGAGGCCGAACTTGTCATGGGGGCCGTAGAGGTTGCAGGGAATGGCGGTTCGATAGCACAACCCGTCCGATTCGCTGATGAAATCGCAAAGCCGGGCCACCATGATCTTGGCCAGGGCATAGCCTTCATTGGTCGGCTCCAGCGGCCCGGAGAGAATGCTCTCCTCGACGATCGGGATGGGTGCCTGGCGCGGATACATGCAGGATGAGCCGAGATTGAGCAGGCGGGGAACGCCTGACCGGCGGGCGGCCAGCACGATATTGCGGCCGATATCGAGATTGTCGACAAGAAAGCCGGCTTGGTTGGCGGCATTGGCCAGGATGCCACCGACCCTGCCGGCTGCATGGATGATCAGGTCGGGGCGGAACTCCGAGATCACCGCCAAGCATGCCCCCATATCGGAAAGATCCAGCCCGGAGCGACCGGGAGCAAAGACTTCATGCGAGGCGGCGGCAGGGTGCGCGGCCAGGTTTCGGCCAACCATGCCACCACCACCGGTGATCAGGACCCGGGACATCAGCAGCCCTGCCGATGGCGGTTGTGCATTGCCAGTTCGGCCTCGGCCAGGGCCAGGTCGGCACAGGCCATCTCCCGGACCAACTCCTCGAATCCGACCCTCGGCCTCCATCCAAGCCTTCGTCTCGCCTTGTCGGCATCGCCGAGAAGAGAGTCGACCTCGGAGGGGCGGAAATAACGGGGATCGACGATGACAACCGGCCTTCCCTGCCCATCGCGGCCGACCTCGTCGAGCCCCTCTCCGTCGAATGTGATTTCCATTCCGAGGACATCGGCGGTTGCGCACACGAAATCCCGGACCGAATGCTGCTCCCCGGTCGCGATCACGTAATCGTCGGGCTGGTCCTGTTGCAGCATCAGCCACTGCATCTCGACATAGTCGCCGGCATGGCCCCAGTCGCGCAGGGCATCCAGATTGCCGAGACGCAATTCGTCCTCCATTCCGAGTTTGATCCGGGAGAGGGCACGGGTGATCTTGCGGGTGACGAAGGTCTCGCCCCGAATCGGACTTTCATGGTTGAAGAGAATGCCGTTGCAGGCAAAGAAGCCATAGGCCTCGCGGTAGTTGACGGTGATCCAGTGGGCATAGAGCTTGGCCACTCCGTAGGGGGAGCGGGGATGGAAGCCGGTGGTCTCGCTCTGCGGTGTCTCGCCTGTCTTGCCGAACAACTCCGATGTCGATGCCTGGTAGAATCGGGTCCGGTCTCCGAGACCGAGGAACCTGATCGCCTCCAGCAGGCGCAGCGTGCCCAGGGCATCGGAGTTGGCGGTGTATTCGGGCTCCTCGAAGGATACCGAGACATGGCTCTGGGCAGCCAGGTTGTAGACCTCGTCCGGCGTGGTCAACTGGATGATGCGGGTCAGGCTCGAGCTGTCGGTCATGTCGCCGTGATGCAGCACGAATTGGCCGGAGCGGCCATGCTCTCCCTCCATGAGGTGATCGATCCGGGCCGTGTTGAACAGCGATGTCCGCCGCTTGATGCCATGGACCTCGTAGCCCTTGCCAAGCAGAAACTCCGACAGGAGCGCACCATCCTGTCCGGTCACACCGGTAATCAGGGCGACCTTGCCGCCGCTTGGTTCAGCCATGTCCGCCATCCTGCCTGAAATTGAAATCTGCCGCCCGGCGGGTGTCATAACCGCCTTTACGGGCACCCGGCAAGCCGACACACGGTGTCGGGCAGGGCAATCGCTTTTGAAATCTTGAATTTTCATTTCCGCCGGTCCTGTCTCATGACGGGTCAGGAAAACACCATGAGGCAGACCGATGCAGGATCTTTCCGATATTTTCGGGGAGATACCGGATCCTCGACGCATGGGCGCCACCCGCCATGATCTTCACGAAATGCCCGTGATCGCCCTTCCATGCATCATTTCGGGAGGCGGGGCCCGCACCGACATGTCGGATCACGGCAGGATCAGGGAGGGCTTCCCGCGCCGGTTCATGGCGCCGGAACATGGCATCCCGAGCCGTGATGCCGCCTCCGATCCCGCGGGCAGCACCCACCCGGAAGCGTTGCATGCTGCCTCCCGATGACATCATCGCCATCGGCGGCAAGGCCCGGCGCCGCTCCCTTGCCCGTGCCTCGGCGCGCCTTCCCCTCATCCGGTGCACGCCTTCGCCACCGATGCGAGGCCGGTCCCTGCCCGGGTGGCGGCAGGCAGGAAGCCCGCGAGATCACCGCCATTCCGGCCCTTCCGGAGATGCCCGGCATCAGGGGACGGATGGCGGCCACCGATGCCATGCACGTGCAGCGGCAGGCCGCCGGATGGGTCACGGCGCGCGGCGGCGGCTGCATCCCGGCGCTCAAGGGCAACCGGGAGACCCCGGAGGGCGATGTCCGGCTTCACGTGGCGGATCCGCAGAGAGCCGAAGACATCAGGGGCTCCGGGGAACATGTGGAGAAGGCCCATGGCAGGAGCGGGATCCGCCAGGGCACCATCCGCCACGATGCCGGCAGGCTCCGGGATCTGCATCCTGCAGGCCGCCCGGCCGATCACCGCCACCCGGGAGATCGGGGGGGAGAGAAGCACCCGGGCCCGCTGTTTCCTCATGAGCAGGAAGCCCGATCCGGAGCCTCTCCTCCGGGGTGCGGGAGCGCATCGGCGAGTGGAGAATTCCCTCCATCGGATCCCGGACGTGACCATGAACGGGGACAACCTCCGAAACCGGACCGGCCGCGGACCGGAGAGGCCGGCACTCATGCGCCGGCCGGCCCTCGACCCGGCACCGGTGACGGCAGGCAAGTCGGCCGAATCCATGCGCCGCAAGCCGAAACGGGCCGGACGGGATGACCGGTTCACCCTGGAGCTTTTCAGGTCCGCCGGGCTCCTGCCGGAAGGCGGGAGGATCTGAAAAGCGATGGGCCTGGGGTGTCGGGCTGGTGCCGCAAACAGGCGACGCCACGATCGCCGGGTTCCGGACGGGATGCCAGGCAGTCAGGTCGCGACACATGGCGACGGCGTTGCCAAATCAGGAATGGTGATGGGGAAGCACTTTGGCAACAGCGGAGTTTTCCACGGGAATCATCGCGTGCCAGCAGTCCCAAACCCGTATTCGCATGACCAACGAAGGCCGGCCATTTCCATCAGCGATCGGGCAATGGCTACGGAATGCGAATGCCCGCACGGTCATTTGGCGCGATCGCGATGGCAAGAGGATCATGACAAGTTGCCTCTCCGATGAGTGCCCGGCCATTCCTGGTCGGAAAGCGACCCGCTCGAAGAACCTGCTATCTCGAATGCGCCAGGGACCCGAGCCCTCGCCCAGACCATTGACCTCCTTCTGCCCAGGTTCTTGTCCGGAGACTTCCGTCTTCGGGCTGCCGAGAAGGCGGTCCGGGTCGTCTCTTGAAATGCCAGGGTCAGCAGATTCAGGGAGCTTGCGATGAGTACAGACACAGTTCCAACGATTCCCGGTGGCGAGGTCCCCCTGATGGCGGTTTGCGTCTGGATGTGCGCTTTGATCAGGACACGGTATGGCTGACGCGACAGCAAATGACGGATCTGTTCGGGCGAGATCGATCCGTGATCTTCCGGCATGTCCACAACGATTTCCGAGATGGAGAGTTCACCCCTGAGACAACCCGTGCAAGACTTGCACAGGTTCAATCCGAGGGTGGGCGCGAGGTCACGCGAGATGTCGATCATCATGATCTGGATGTCATCATATCGGTCGGCTACCGGGTAGAGTCATTGCGTGGAACGCAATTCCGAATCTGGGCCACTCAGACCTTGCGCCAGCATCTCGAGCGTGGCTGCACGCTGAACGAACAGCGGCTTGCGGAGCGCAGCCTCGACGAGGCCAGGCAGGCCCTGGAGTTGCTCGCCCGTACACTTGGGAATCAGGCGCTCGTGGACAAGACCGGACGCGCCGTGCTGCACATTATCAACGCCTATACTGGCGCCTGCTACTCGAATACGACGAGAATCGCCTGTCTGCTCCATCCAGCGCCAGGCCTGCCACCGAAGCGCTGAATTATGCGCACGCCGTGAGTGCAATCGACGAGTTCCAACGCGACCTGGAGGCAAATAGGTGAGGCGTCATAACGTTTCGGCAATGAGCGATGCGCTGAAAGCCATTCTCGTGAATATCGAGCAGACCATGTTCGGCGAGTCGGTCTACCGCAGCCGGGAGGAGAAGGCAGTTCATCTGCCCTACTTCGTCGTCAAGAATCACCCATTCACCGATGGAAACAAGCGTATTGGCGCTCTCCTGTTGTTGCTCTACGTTGCACAGGAGGACAACTCGCATCATCTCGACGCCAGCGCCTTGACCACGCTTGTCCTGCTGACCGCTGAGAGCGCATCGACCAACAAGGATCTGATTATCCATCTTGTCGTGAATCTTCTGGCAACTGTTGCCGAATGACCGGATTCACCGAACTGAAGGCAGGGGTTCCTGATCGAGATGCCAATTTTCGATCGAGGACAGACGTGGAGGACACGGCGGAGCAGTGGGAACTGGATGGCCAGCAGCTATACAGGCAGGCGCCCGCCCCTCCGGTCCGGCTACGAATCAATTGGTGGCCAATAGGGTCGACGTGAAGCCCAATGAGCAACTGTCATCATCTGCTGTTATTGTCAGGCGGATGAACGAGCGAAATCTGGTCCTTCTGGGGACTATACGTAATTTCCACAATTCCATCCAATTCGGGACCGTTGATCGCATGTCGTGCGAATATCGGAACATTTGACCCTTCGTGTCGGGCAGAGGGAACGATCAGGCCATCAATGCCCTTTTCTCTGGCTTCCGCACCCAGCAGATTGCAGAATGAATAGTCTTTCTCATGCACCAATTCCGGCCAATCCATGGTCTTGCGCCGTAGATCCTTTTCGAGGCCCTCGAATGTGCAATGGAATCCTTGATAGTAGGCAGTGCGTTTTCGGGCTGACGTGCCAGCAAACACCTTCCGAAACCAGTAGGCCACTTCCGCTTCCGCGGTCTCTGCCTCCAGGGAACTGTAGAATACAGGAAATGATCCATCGGAAAACCGTGTCCCGTTTCGTAGCTTTTTCTTTGGACGAAATGGTTCGTCGATCAGTTCTTCAATCGGATTGGACGGGAGTCGTCCGATCAACAAAGCTGACATTTCCTTGCGACTCTTCTCGTCATCCAAACCCATTTCCGGGAAAAATTGATCGTCATACGCAGTAACCCTTGATAGGCGAAATACAATGCGAAGGCTTCTTTCGGATCGAATTTCGTCAAGCATTATCGAATTCCGGCCGCGGCTTCGACATATTCCACAACCAACAACAGATCCTCCATCGACCCCTCCAGCATCAGGGACATTGGAGATCTCCCCTCCAGCATCGAGTGTTTCTCTCGCAACCACTCGTTTTCCACCTCCAAGTCACGGAACAGGGACCACAAGGTTCTGCGGATACGGAAAAGATACGCAATCCTGTCCTTGAAATCTCGCCCGGGAAGCTCCCATCCGCCATGCAATGCCTTGGTGACATACTCGGTATCCCACGGATCGAAACCAAGAAGGGCCACAACATCCGTATCGTCGAGATGCCAGAACTCCATCAATTTCCGGATGAATTGGACTGGCCCCGACAGCCGTCCTCCTTTCTCTCCTCGATCGCCCGGGGCTATCCAATCAGGGTGGATTGATGCATCCAGAACCCTTCCGAAATCCTCCCGGCAATTGGTTGGCGCCTTCTGAACTCCAGACAGTCGAACCACTTCGCTATCCCTTGGTCCACGGGGGATCTGGCAAGTCCACCCCATGCGCGAAATAGGCGACTGACCATCTTGCTCAATTTGAAGACGCCCATTGCCGGAAACGTTGAATTTGCCAAGAAAACCTTCAGGGAGATTGTCAAGTCTACTTGCGTTCCCGGCGTTGGCGTGGGTCATTGTTCTGAGTCCCCATCGTGACCAAGCGGAACAAACAGCACGAAGCCGTCAGCACCTGCCAAACCAATACCCCCGGCCTCGAAACCGCCACCGCCACCGCCACCGCCACCTCCTTGACCAATCTCAACTTCGAATTGATCACCTCTTGAAAGGCCGCGGAGTTCTACAAAGATTGTCTCACCTGGAAATCCCTTACCACCATCACCGCCATTCGATATCAATTGTTCCTCGGCAGGATTCACATTTGCTCCAATCCCTCCGTCGCCACCATCACCAAAATGACACCCATTGCCGGGCTTTCCGGCGACGAGTTGCCCGTCATCAAGGCCGCCACCATCACCACCACTACCCCCATCACCACCGGCCGCTTGATGGGCTTGTACACCGGTTTTCAAGATTGTTGCACCACCACCGCCACCACCACCACCGCCGGTCGCACCAAATAGGTTCAAGCCTTCCAGACAAAGAGCACCACCACCGCCACCACCACCACCGGCTGCACCTACGACGATAGCGAGGCCACTCGTAGCAGCCCAAGGCCACTCGAAAATTCCGGATTGAGAAACTCTGTGCATATCAGCGCCCTGCATTCCACGACCCCGAATATAGTTCCAGGCGGCACTACGCCACTATTTCAGTTGCTATTGTGGCCAAGCCCGTGCCCGGTGTCCAGCAAACCGTGCCCCAATACCGACAAGGGGGAGGATCGCGTTCGGATCCCTCATGAGCCTACCAGGATTTCGCGTCGCAGAATCTCGTTCAACCGGGTTTGCCAATTTGGGCCTGCTGCCTTCAACTTCTCGTACACATCTTGACCCATTCGAATTGACACCGGTATTTTCGGGTTTGAGGATCGTGGTCTCCCGATGGCATTCTTCCGCATGATTTCGGCCAGGGCCGGGAAGGCTTCCAAAAAAGGCTTGGCCTCCGCCATTTGTTCGTCGGTGACCTCGGGCGCATCCGGGTCGCAGTCGATCACCTTCTGTAGCGGCACGCTGGGCGCATGGGGATCACCGAGATGCCCACCATTCACGGGAACACGAAGTCAAGCAGATGCAAAGATGCAGGATGCAGACTGTGTGTTGACAATGTATCACTCAATTCCTACAAATTGGCTCCGGTCGAGAGGGCTGTGATGTGCACGGTTCGCTGGAGACAGGCTCTCCACTCGGCTGCTTTCATTTGCAGGACGGCCCTACCCAAACAATGTATGTCCTCCACCTCCAGGTCGCGGAACAGGGACCACAAGGTTCTGCGGATACGGAAAAGATACGCAATCCTGTCCTTGAAATCTCGCCCGGGAAGCTTCCATCCGCCATGCAATGCCTTGGTGACATACTCGGTATCCCACGGATCGAAACCAAGAAGGGCCACAACATCCGTATCGTCGAGATGCCGGAACTCCATCAATTTCCGGATGAATTGGACTGGCCCCGACAGCCTTCCACCTGTCTCCCCTGGAGTGCCAGGAGTTGCCTGACCGGGACGGCCTGATTCCTTCACCACCTGTTCGAATTCCTCCCGGCTATTGATTGGCGTCTCTTGAACTCCGGACGGTTTATCCTTGGCTTGACCCCCTGATTCAAGGACGTCCAGGCGATTCCACCGCATTTGTGAATGAGTCGAACGGCAATCCTGGTCGATTCGAAGACGCCCGTTACCGTATGCGTTGAATAGTCGTAATCGTTCACCTCTTCCCCGGGTGCGGGCCGGATGACATGCAACTTGATCATGGCGGCATACGGGCGAGTGGTCCTATGGCGAGTCCGGTTCGCGGGCCGTATCCGGATGCCGGTCACACCAATGCATGTCCTGCAAGGTCCGGCGTCATCGGCCTCCACTGGCAGTCTTGCACTCAGATGGTTGCAGGGACTCCCAGCAGGTCGGCGACCCTGGGTATCTGTCGCAATGCCCAGCGAAGTTCCTGCTGTTCAAACCCGCCGAGTTCCGCAGGCCGGACCTGGCTGGACAGCGGCAGCCCCTTCTCGATATCCCGCAATTGCTGGCGGAGGATGGCACCAAGCAGGAGCCCGTGGGCGGTCAGAAGATCCTGTGCCAGCGACGGGTCCAGCCCGTGTTGCTCGACCGCGATTGCCAGGCGGCTGGCGGTCGAGCGGTTTTCGACTCCGTTCTCCAGCGCCAGCACCCGTGCGGCCGAGAACAGGGGCATGAGTCCGCACCGCTTGACATCGATCCGCCTTCGATCGTTCAGTTTCCACCGCTGGAGAAACCCGAACGGGCCGGCAATGTCACAGGACCTCCGGGCCAGGAGCGCAATGAACGGCCGGTTGTTCCGGGCCTTGTCGAGTGCGTCCTGCCGCAGCCTGGCGGCAAGCTTGACGCTACCGGCCACCGGGAAGGCATCGAAGAAGATATCCACGTTCATCCGGTCGGACGGCCTGGTGCGGGTGATCCATTCCGAGACCGCGTCCTGCCAGGCATCGATGCTCCTGCACCAGTCCGGATTCGAGGCCATGACCCCGCCATCGCACAGCCTGACACCAGATTCGTTCAGGATCGAGCTCATCCGCCTTCCAAGCTCGAGGAACCGTTCCTGCCGGTCCGGGTCACCACCGAAGACGATGGCGTTGTCCTGGTCCATTGCCAGCAGGCTCTCGCCCCGGCCGCCGGAGCCGAGCACCAGCACCGCATACTCGCCGTCGGTTGGTCCAAGCCTGTCGGCGAGTTCATGTTCGGCGATGACGAAGGCCCGTTCGGTCAGCCCCCGCAATTCGCGCGAGATGATGGCGGCGATTCGCCGCGGGGCAACCGACTGGTCAAGCAGTGATCCGACAACGACACCAAGCTCGGACCAGATCCGGCCAAGATCGGCCGAATTGCGAGCCGTCTCGATGTCGCGGCCGAGCGTGATCGCGTCGCTGCCATGAAGGTTGAGCGTGTCCCTGGCGGTCACCGCTCCCACCAACCGGCCATTGGTATCCGTAACCCCGAGGTGGCGGATGTGGCGGGACGACATCAACACCATCGCCCGGTAGACGAATTCACGGTCGGCGACGGTCATGAGCGGGTGGGAACAAATGTCCTCCACCGGCCGGTCGAAGGCTGGCGTGTGTTCGTCGGCCAGTGCCCGCAGGATGTCGCTTTCGGTCAGAATGCCATGCTGTTCATCCCCGAATCCGGAAACGAAGAGCGAGGACACGCCGTTGGCAGCGAGCTTGCCGATCGCCGTTCGCAGGGACTCGGTCCGGTCCACGGTCAATGGTGGTGCCGACATGATGTCACCGACCCGGCGGCGAAAGGGAAGGCTGCCCATGCCGGGAGTGGCTGCAATTGGCCTGGATGTCGTCGTGGCCGGGACCGGTTGGTCCCTGATTGCCTCGCAGGCCCTGATCGCCTGTCCGACCGTATCGATTCCGTGCTGTCGCAACCGGGGAACCAGCCTGGTGAAGATATCGGCAGTGACCATCGCGTCAGGCAGGGCCCGGTGACGGTCGTCGATATCGATGGACAACCAGCCGGCAACCGATTCCATGGTCCAGCTGCGAATTTCCGGCCGCAGGATCCTGGCAAGCTCCTGCACATCGATGAGTTCCGGCGGCGACCACAAGAGCCCGTGCCGGCGGAATTCGGCCTCGAGAATCGCCATGTCGAACCAGACCGAATACCCGAGCAGCAGCCTCGGTCCGACCCAGTCGGCAAACTCGGAGATCCGGTCCCTGAAATCGGGAGCGTCCTTGATCATGTCGTGGTCAATTCCATGGACGGCGCGTGCTCCGTCCCGGATGTGGGATTGCGGATTGATCAGCCCGGAATAGGCCGAATCCTCCAGCAGCCGGCCGGCGGTGATCATGACACCGGCGATTTCGACGAGTCTTGCGTTTCTCGTATCGAGGCTGGTCGCTTCGGTGTCGAAAACGACGGCATCGACCGATCCCAGCGGCGTGCCGGCGATATTGGGGGGTGTCTGGAACAGGATCATCCCGGCCCCGGCGGCAGGTTCCTACCCGTCCGAGCCGGAATTCGGCTGATCCGGAAAATAGTCTTCACAGCTTCCTTCGCGCCGGACATCGGCGGTTGCGCAGTGCAGGCCGCCACCGAAGGCATAGGCATCCCGCAGTTCCACCTCGATCACCTCCATGCCAAGCCGGTCCATCTGTTCGGCCTGGTAGACCTCCGACTTCTCGACGCAGACTGTCCTGGTGTCGATAACGAGCACATTCATCGACAGCCAGACCGAGGAATAGCACAGCGGCGGCGGCTCGTTATGGGCCGGCGGCGCGGCATCAACGATCTCCCACCCATTGCGCTCGAACATGCCGCGCTGTTCCTCCGGCAGTCTTCGCCGGGGATTGTTGAGGATCAGGCCGGGCCTGAGCGGGGTGAAGGTTGCATCGATATGGATTGGATAGGGGTCGCCCGGAAAATTGACCGCATGAACCCGGTGATCGGGAAAATGCCGCCGGAGCCACTCGATCCCCTTGAGATTGGTGGTAAACCCATGCTGGACCACCAGGTCCCGGCCCATCCGCAGCACGTCCGCAGCATCGAAGAGCGGTTCTTCTTCCGTGGTGACGAAGAATTTCCGGGCCGTCCATTCCAGCCGTTTCTCTTCACCGATGCTGTCCGACAGGTAATCCGGATGATAGTCGCGGTCGGTCAGGCGCGGTTTTGGCGCCGCCTCGTGGCGAAAATCCGGATCCTGTTCCCAGTATTGCTGCAGGAGCGGACGATAGCAGAGATATTCGAACCACCTGCACCGGTATGACATGGTCGCTTCCAGGATTTCCTGGCCGACCGTGAGCAAGACGTCCCGCGGCGGCATGCATCCGAACTGGCTGCCGGTCCGGAAATCCGGCGTCTGGACCGCGTCCGAAAAATCGATCGGTGTCGGTCTGTCGACCCGGATGCCCCGATTGCGAAGCTGTTCGGCAAACCGGTCGAGCAGTTCATTGCCGCGATCGATCGTCTCCTGTGGTCTGCGTCCATGCTGACCCCGCATCGACGAATTCTCGGGAACCTTGGCGTCGAGCGCCGGCTCGGGCGGTGGAATATGGCTGTCGGTGGCTACTCCCACGATCACGTGCCGCAACGGATCCCATTCATTCCAGCTGCACACGCGAACCGGCTGTTCGGAGCTTGTCATGTTGTCCTTCCAGGTATCGGTGCATCCTGCCGAGCGCGGCAGGCGATCCTGCCTCTAATGCGGAAGATTCCTTCGGGCAAGGTTGCGGTTGAAATCCCTGCACAGGGCGTCGAAGCGGTCAGCTACCTGCCGGGCCGCATCGCCGTCACCAATTGAACCGTCGAACCACAGGCGGGCAGTGTCCCCGTAGAGTTCCGAGCCCGCCGCAATGCCGCTGATCAGGTCGCCGGCATCATCGGGGTTGAAGGCACCATTGTGGCCCTGGTCGGTCGAGCGGGTGTTCCGGATCATGATTCCCCGCACATGGTGGTCATGCGCGCCGATTTCCCGGCATGTCTCTTCCCAGGCCCGGCCCGGTTGCGGCGGGCCGAGCATCCACCAGTCCGGATGGATGCCAAGGTGATAGATATTGCGAATGGCAGCCGGAATGTCAGGCCCGCTGGCAGGCCCGCCATCAGCTTCGGTCAGCATGATCATCAATTCAAGCCGGCGGCGCCGGGCAGCGTGAAATACCGCCCCGAGTGCATCGGCACGGGTCCGGTCGCCGGGGTCTGCCGCCGCTGCCGCCGGGCACGAGGTGACCACGATCTGCTCAAGCGGCCATTCATCCATGCTGCCGAGATCCCGGCCGGGCCGACCCGAATCCACCGGTCGCCCGATCCACAGGCCGGTTCCGGTCGCATCCATCAATGCAGTCCGGTCGCCTTCAGTTCCGCAGACGACGCCGAAGCCGTCTCTCCTGTTGGCAACCCTTCGTACCGCATCAAGGCAGATCTTCCTGAAACCGGCCCGTGATCTCCGCCCCGCTTCCAGACCGGCCGGCAACCGGTCTTCGAGATCCAGGATATGCAGGACCGGCCAGTTCCGGCCGCGGTTGGTCGACCAGTGAATCTGCGACAGTTCGGGGTCCTTGCGCAGGGCCGGTATCCGGACCCCTCGCTCCAGGAAGAACCGAAGCTCCTCCCAGGACGGGTAGGAGGGGGCGCAGCCATGCCGGGAGACCGCCAGAGCACCGCAGGCATTGGCATATTCAAGCGATCGCGGCCAGTCCTCGCCGGTCAGCCAGCCCTTGAGCAGGCCAGCCATGAAGCCATCGCCTGCACCCAGGACGTTGAACACCTCGACGTCGAAACCCCTTCCGGTCTCACCGTTATCAAGACTGTCCGGAATGTCACCGGTGAAGGCACTTGCGCCCATTGGGCCCCGCTTGCAGATGAGGGTGGCCGAAGTCAGTTCACGCACGGTCCTCAGGGCGGAAATCGTGCAGGTGCTTCCGCCGGCGATATGGAATTCCTCCTCGGTGCCGACCACGAGGTCGAACATTCCGAGCACCGATTGCAGGGATGCGGTGACCCGGTCCGATGCGATGAACCGGCTGGCTCCATCACCATGGCCTGACAACCCCCAGAGATTGGGCCGGAAATCGATGTCCAGCGCCGTCAGGCGGCCATTGTCGCGGGCAATGTCCAGCGCCTTTATGACCGCGGCCTCGGTGTCCGGGTGAGACAGGTGGGTGCCGGTGGCGCAGACAGAGCGGGATTGCAGGATGAAATCCCGGTCGATGTCGTTTTCGCACAGCGCCATGTCGGCGCAGTTCTCGCGGTAGAAGATCAGCGGGAAATCCTGCTCGTTGCGAATGCCGAGCAGAACCAGTGCCGTCAGCCGGGACGGGTCGGTCCGGACGCCGCGGACATCGACGCCGGTGCGCTCGAGTTCCTCGCGAATGAACCGGCCCATGCTCTCGTCGCCGACCCGGGTGATCAGGGCCGATTTCAGGCCAAGACGTGCAGCTCCGGCGGCGATGTTGGTTGGCGAGCCTCCGATATACTTGCTGAAGGATCCCATATCCTCCAGCCTCCCTCCGACCTGGCCCCCGTACAGGTCGACCGAGGCCCGGCCGATGGTGATCACGTCAAGCTGTTGTTCCATGTCGAATGGGCATGCTGCCGATCGTCGCTGGGAATTGGCAATGCACAACCGGGCTCCCGCTGTCAATGAGCCGTGTCTGTTCAAGACATTCGAAACAGCGGGACCTCGATTGTGCGCCGCTTGCCGGAGCGTTCGTCGGGACGGGGTGTCTGCCCCATCGGGTCATGGGGAGGGGCTCGCCATGACGATGCCCCAATCCACGACCGGCTTGGTGCGGGCCTGGATTCGGCCCCGTTTCATGGTCTTGGGTCGGGCCGGCCGGAAGGTTGCAGTTCCTTGAAACCGGGCCGCAACTATGCGATTCAGGCCCGATCGAGGATCAGTATCTCTTCCGGCATCGGGCCGGACCAGTGGAGGAACCGCCGTGTTTCGTCGTCGCGATTACAGCCTGCTCGGTGAGGATGGCAAAAAGGCCGTGGAGAAGGGCCTGGCCGCCGCCGAGTGGTATCACACCGACATCCCGCGCCAGACCATGAAGGAACTCATGAAGAGGACCGACCGATACGCGCTTCGGGACACGGCAGTGTGGATTGGCGCGCTCATCCTGTTTGCCGGGATGGGGATTTATCTCTGGCCCTCATGGTGGTCATTGCCGTTCTGGCTGGCCTACGGGGTACTCTACGGCTCCTCCGGAGATTCCCGCTGGCATGAATGCGGTCATGGCACCGCGTTCCGCACGCAATGGATGAATGACGCGGTCTACCAGATCGCCTCCTTCATGATGATCAGGAACCCGACGGCATGGCGATGGAGTCATGCCCGACATCATACCGATACCATCATTGTCGGGCGGGACCCTGAAGTTGCGGTGATGCGCCCTCCGGACGCGTTCCGGCTGCTGCTGAACCTGGTCGGCATCAGGGACTCCATCGATTTGCTCGGCCGCATGCTCATTCATGTGACCGGCCGGCTGCATCCGGAAGAGGAGACCTATATTCCGGAGGCCGAGCACCACAAGGTGTTCCTGGTTGCCCGGATCTGGCTGGCAATCTACCTGTCCACCATCGCGCTTTCTGTCATGACTGCATCCATCCTGCCGCTGATGGTTATCGGACTGCCACGCCTGTACGGTGCATGGCATCACATCATGACCGGCATCTTGCAGCATGCGGGACTGGCTGATGATGTTGTCGACCACCGGCTGAATACCCGGACCTTCCTCGCCAACCCGGTCACCCGCTTCGTCTACTGGAACATGAACTATCATGTGGAGCATCACATGTTCCCGATGGTTCCGTACCATGCCCTGCCTCGACTCCATGATCTGATCAGGCACGATCTTCCGGAGCCGGACCGGTCAGTCTGGTCGGCCTACCGGAAAGTGCTCCCGGTCCTGCGCCGGCAACTGCGCGGAGAGAATGTCTTCCAGGTCCGGGATCTTCCGGAGACCGCCCGCCCATATCGGGCCGAACTTCACGAGGCGACCCCCGCCTGACCTCGCAAAACAAGGAGAAACCTGATGCCACAATGGGTAGATGCCTGCGCAGCCGACGAGATCGACAATGAGGATCTGGTGCAGTTCGATCACTCGGACGGCCGGACATTCGCCATCTATCGCTCGCCGGAAGACCGGTATTATTGTACTGACGGGTTGTGCACCCATGAATACGTGCATCTCGCCGACGGGCTGGTGATCGGCGAGACGATCGAATGTCCGATGCATAACGGGGTATTCAATTACCAGACCGGAAAGGCCATGCGGGCGCCGGTCTGCGTCGATCTGAAAACCTATCCGGTCAAGGTCGAGAATGGCAGGGTTCTCGTTGAAATCTGATCCGGCCAGGATGGCGGCGGGTCGCCCGAGGCAGCCGACGCCGGCCGGATCATCCGAGGGAGCCGTGTCATGTCGATGAATTCATTCGGCAGATTGTTCAGATACATGAGTTGGGGCGAGTCGCACGGCCCGGCAATCGGTGCCACGGTTGATGGCTGCCCCCCCGGAATTCCCCTGGACGAGTCGATGCTGCAGCACTGGCTGAACCGCAGGCGTCCCGGGCAGAACCGGTTCATGACCCAGCGCCGGGAGCCGGACAGCGTCGAAATCCTGTCCGGCGTCTTCGAGGGGAAGACCACCGGCACCCCGATCCAGCTTCTGATCAGGAATGTTGACCAGCGCTCGAAGGATTATTCGGAAATTGTCGACAAGTTCCGGCCGGGTCACGCCGATTTCACCTACTGGCAAAAATACGGGATCCGTGACTACCGCGGCAGCGGCCGGGCATCGGCGCGGGAGACTGCATCACGGGTCGCCGCCGGTGGAGTTGCCCGCCAGGTCCTGCGCTCGCTGACCCCCTCGATCAGCATTGTCGGCTGCTTGGTTCAGGTCGGGCAGGTGGCCATCGACCGCACACGATGCCAGTTGTCGGAGATCGAGCAAAATCCGTTCTGGTCTCCCGATGCCGAGACGGCAAAGGAGTGGGAGTCGCTGCTGGACCGGACCCGCAAATCCGGAGATTCCCTGGGGGCGATCATCGAATGCGTGGCGTCCGGTGTACCGGCCGGACTCGGTGCGCCGGTCTATGGCAAGCTGGATACGGATCTTGCCGCGGCAATGATGTCGATCAACGCGGTCAAGGGGGTGGAGATTGGAGCCGGGATGAGTGCTGCCGCCCTGAAGGGCAGCGAAAATGCCGACGAGATGTGGCCCGGCGAAGACGGGCCGGTCTTTTCGTCGAACCATGCCGGCGGAATTCTCGGCGGAATTTCGAGCGGTCAGGATGTTGTGGTGCGGTTTGCGGTCAAGCCGACATCGTCAATCATGACGCCGCGCCGGACCATCGACAAATCCGGAGACGCAACAGAGGTGGTCACCAGGGGTCGGCACGACCCGTGCGTGGGAATTCGGGCAGTGCCGGTTGCCGAGGCCATGATGGCGATTGTTCTTGCCGACCACGTGATGCTCGACCGGGGCCAGATTGGCGGCTCGAGGGTGAAGGAGGGCTGACGGCACCACCCGGCAGGTTTGGGTTCCTTCCGACAGGTCCGCACGGGGCTGCACCTACATACGGGGGATCAATCCGAGGGAGTAATGCGCCCGCCTCGCCCATTGGCTATCATATTCCGGTTTTGGCCCGGCGATCTGGAATTGGGAGTTGGCGCATTCAAGGGAAATTCGCTGAAGGGCAAAGCGAAGACTGAAAAGGAATTCCGTCAGCCTTTCCAATTGCAGGTATATTCATTGGCGTCGATGTCCACTCCGAGTTTCCGAAACAGATGATCACGCTCATTTGCCGTTGGGAAAGATGGGCCGCCAGCCTCGCGAGACATTGTAGACTCCCTGGCAAGCGGCACCATTGCGGGTGCGCCGACTTCCCGATTGTCGATCACTGAATATGGACAACCCGCACCCAGCAGGAACGCCACATTCCTTGCATCAAGGGCTTCACCGAGGGCTTGCCTTGCCTTCTCCAAATCGTTGGGCCACTTGCATTCGCCACCTCCTCCGTCGACGCTCCGAATGAAATGGAAAGGATGGGTTGGCATGTCGTCTGGTGCTGTGTCAGCCATAGCTCCTCCAGGATCCAATTTGACAGCCTGTCTGTGGGCTTTGCGCGGTCTTGCACCAAGTCTACCCTGATGGCAGAGCACGCTCGATACAGAAACGCCGGACAGCTGATAGTGCTCTAGTGGTCTGATTCATTCATTTGATGCCATTTCCTGCAGCTTCCGATGACCCCGCCTCCACGAGAGGGCCAGCTCCTCGGGCTTCCTGCTCCAGCGGAACGGACGGGCATCACCGGCATCGTGGTGCCCGGTGCAGCCCTCGATAGCGGCGATGCACTCGTCGAGCGAGTCGAAGATGGCATGCTCGAGCCTCTGTCTCGAGAGCCTGGAGAAGAACCCCTCGACCGCGTTCATCCACGAGGCCCGGGCCCGCGTGAAGTGGAACGTCCGGTCGGGATGGTGCTTCAGCCATTCGTGGATTTCGGCCGATCTGCGGGAGGAGACATCGCCCTGAACGACATGCACCTTCACGCCGGGCCCGATCCCTTCGGCAACATGATCGAGGAAGGCGGGGAACTCCTCGCAGCGGTGACGCGCGACCATCCGGCCGGCGGCCCTGCCGGTGGCGGCGTTCCGCCTGTAGTCGTGAGTGCGGGTCCCGGCGGCTCCGGGCTTCATCGGCAGCGGCGTCCGCGTCCGCCCCGGTGCCCGGATCCGCGTCTTCTCATCCACCGACAGCACCACCGCATGGTCGGGCGGGCAGGCATGAAGTCCGACCACATCCCCGACCTTCAGCTCGAACCGCCGATCGCGCGAGACCCTGAAGGTCTTCACCTGGTGCGGCCGGAGACCGTGGCGACGCAGGATGTCGCGGACCGTGGAGATGACCATGCCGCCCATGGCCTCGGCCAGGGCCTTCGGTGTCCGGTGCCCGGCCTGCGGTGGCGGCGGCGACATTGCCGCTCATCAGGGCCTTCACCTTCTCCCCGGAAATCGGCTTGCCTCCCGGCGGGCGGGTGGCGTCATGGAGGAGCCCGCCTGCGCCTTCCTCGAGGAAACGGTCCCGTCAGCGCCGGACCGCCCGGTCGACATGCCGGTCCTGCGCATGGTCAGGGCCGGCCCGCAGCCCGAGCCGGGCTCGACGATGATGCGGGCCCGCCGGACATGCTTCTGCATGCTCCTCGGGTTGCCGATGATCCGTTCGAGGCGTTCGCGATCCTCGTCCGAAAGCTCGATTTCCTGCCTTGCCGGCTTCCTGCCCATTGACATGTTCCCGTTCTTGTTGGCCGCCTGATGGCGGCAGGCAAGGCAGTATCACGCATGGCAAGATAATGGAATCTTGTGTTTTGCATTATACACTAGGCACACAATTTGCAATGTGGTGATAGACGACTACAGGGCGTCAATCAAGGTGAGAATCCAGCGTCAATCAAGGTGACAGGGGTAACTGGGGCGGCAGGGGGTAACGGAGTGAGGGCGCAGCCCGATCGGAGTTACCCCCTGCCGCTGCGGATTTTTCCCCCTGGCGGTAGCCCCACTTGATGTCCGCGGCCGTTCGGGCATTGTCCTGCAAATCCCGGACCAATGAGGAGTGCAGGGTGCCCGGACGCCACGTGACCGACCATCAAGCGAGGCTCTTCATGAACTACAGCAGATCACATTCAGCCCGCCCGCGTCGGCGAAGGCCGGTTTCAGTACCGCAACGGGCTACCGCATCAAGCGGGACCCGACGTTTCCATCGCGGAACAAGACACCGCGGGACCGGCGAAGGCCGGACCCGCTGGCCGGGGTCTGGGACTCGGAGGTGGTGCCGATGCTCGAGGATTGCCCGGGTCTGCGTCCGGTCGGCATCCTCGAGGAACCGAGGAGGCGCCATCCGGATCCCGATCCGAATGTCAGGCGCACCCTGGAGCGGCGGATCGGCGACTGGAAGGCGCAGCACGGCCCCGAGAAGGAGGTCATGTTCCGACAGAACCACGAACCGGGCCGGAGGCTTGCCTGCCTTCACCCATCCGAAGGGGTCCGGCGCCACCCTGCCGGCAGGAAGCCCGGGCACATGCCCTGTCACTTCCGGCTTCCCTGGTCCGGCTTCAGGCATGCCGAGGTGATCCTCGGCGGCGAGAGCTTCACGGCGCTGGCCGAAAGCCTGCAGGCGGCGCCGTGGCAGCCGGGCGGGGCCCCGAAGGAGCACCGGGCAGGCTACCTGCCTGCAGGCTTCCGCAATCATCGCAAGGAGGATGCCGGGGACATGACCAAGCGCTGTCGCCTCCTGTGCAAGCATTACCGGATGAAGCCGTCCCGCAACAATCGCGGCGTGGCCCATGAGAACGGCGCCACCTGCTGCCCGCACGGACATCCCGAGCGGGAGATCAATGATGCGCTGGCGCTGCGAGGATCGAGGGAGTTCGCCGATCTCGATGCATACCGCACTTTCATCGCCGGCATCGTCGGGCGCTGCAATGCCCGCCGGGCCGCCGGGATCAGCACCGAACGGAAGCTGCTGAACCGCCTGCCGAACATGCGCACCACCGGTCACGAGGAGACCAGCGTGCGTGTCACCTCCTCGAGCGGCTTCATCCTCAAGAAGGTGTTCTGCACCGTGCCTTTGCTGCTGACCAGCCACCGGCTCGGCGTGCGCATCCATGATGATCGGCTGGAGCTCTGTCCCGGCAGCACCTGGCAGCCGGCCCTGCCCCGGAAGCGGAAGGGCTCGTCGGCGAAGGCGGTGCATGTGGTCGACTGCCGCCACGTCATCCACTCGCTGAAGACCAGGCCGATGGCGCTCATGAACCTGGTCTACCGGGACGAGCTCTTCCCGCGTGAAGCCTACCGGCGCTGTTTCGAGACGGCGCTGAAGAGAGAGGGCGAGCGCTCGGCCTGCAGGTTGACGGTGAAGCTGCCGGCACCGGCCCATGAGGAGAATTGCGAGGCGCTGCTGGCGGCGGAGATCGACGCCTGCCTGCAGGAAGGCCGGTTGCCGGAGATCGATCACCTGCGGGCCCGGTTTGCACCGGCGGCCGGTGTCATGCCCGCCGTCAGCGTCACCAGGGCGACGCTCCCGGGCCATGGCGATCTCCTGGGCATGGCAGGTGCGTCATGACCCGCCTCAATGATGGTGCCGGCCTGGAACTGATGCTCGCCGAGCTTCGCCTGCCGACCATGCGGGAGCTGTGGAAGGAGTTTGCCGCCAGGTCCGATACCGAGGGCTGGCCGGCCTCGCGCTTCCTGGCCGCCCTGGCCGAGCACGAAATTGCCGAGCGGGGACGGCGGCGGACCCAGCGCCATCTGGCCGAGGCCAGGCTCCTGCCGGGCAAGAGCCTGTCCGGCTTCGACTTCGGTGCGGTGCCGACGATCTCGAAGGCCCAGGTGATGGCGCTGGCCGCCGGCGATGCCTGGCTGGCCCAGGGTGCCTCATGCCTGATTTTCGGCCCGCCGGGCACCGGCAAGAGCCATCTGTCCAGTGCGATCGGGCTGGCGGGCCCGCCCCGGCTACAGGGTGCTGATGTGCCGGACCACCGATCTGGTGCAGCGGCTGCAGACGGCGCGGAAGGAGCTGGCACTGGAGGTGGCACTGGCGCGGCTGGACCGGTATCACCTGTTGATACTCGACGACTTTGCCTATGTCAGCAAGGATCAGGCCGAGACCAGCGTCCTCTTCGAGCTTGTCTCGGCCAGATACGAGCGGCGCTCGCTCCTGATCACCGCCAACCAGCCCTTCTCGGAATGGGGTCGGATCTTTCCGGACCAGACCATGGCGGTGGCAGCAGTCGATCGGCTGGTTCACCGGGCAGTCATTCTCGAGATGAATGTCGAGAGCTACCGGCGGCGGGAGGCAATGGAAGCCAGCCCGCGCAAGGCCGGCCGGCCGGCGAGCCGGGCCACGCGGAAGAACACGCAAACCGGCTGAACCGGAATATCCCGGGACATGCGGCCCGCGGCACCGGTGTGTCGCGGGCCGTCTTCGTCCAGAGGAGAGGATGTCACCGCCTCGCCTGCCTTGCAGCCACTTGATGCCGCCAGCCAGATACGGGTGGCGAGGGCCCGGAGGCCGCCTGCCCCGCTGGACAGGCAGAGACCTGTCGCGCAGTGCCCGGGGTTCGGAGGTGGCGAGGGCCCCGGTCGCCGGAGACATTGAAAGTTCTTCATGGCGGCAGTCGGGACCGGTCGAAAAAGCGCTTGCAATCGGTGGGAGATCCGGAAAATATCCGCATTGCCGCGACGTCTGAACTGTTATCCTGATTGACGTGCAGTTCTCATGCAGATTGACGCCCTATAGACGACGGAGCGGTGTCAGGCTGGGCAGCGGCGAGGAGAGGAAACCCTTGCCTCGCCTGTAAGGGGGGCAAGCACCTGTAAGCGCTCGCCGTCGTCACCGTGGGGTTGGCAGATAGAACCGAGTTGACAGGACAAGTTCTTTTTTTGTTCACTTAAAATTCTTGACCCGGGAGACTGTACGGTGCATTCTCCGTGGACAGTGATTCAGGTCACAGCAGGGTGGCAAGACTGATCGAGGTTTCTTGCGGCAGCCAAATTGCGTGTTGCTGTCAATCTGAAGGAGCCCGAATACAGTGTGCTGTCGACCTTGTTCTGGAAGCATCGGGCATCGCGCGTCTGGCCAGCGCCGGCAGGCAATCATCGAGACCCTTGAGCACCGCGAAGACGTTGAACTGCAACTGCCGCTGGTCCAGTCGTCCAAGAGGTGCTCAGACGAGAATTGAGGAAGGTGAGAGGGGCAGGATGGATACTGGATTGCCAAGAATCGAGAATGGCGAAGACGAGATGCTGGCGAAATCGCCGCGGGCGAGTATAGAGCGAGGATCTTTGCGTGCTCGTGCACTGGCATCGTCGGTGAAGCAAGAAGACCGGATGACCCTTGCGCGATCATTGGTTCATGGGGTCGTCTCTGCATACTGGAATGAGTTGGAGAGGGCATCCAGACGAAGTTCATTGCTGCGCAAGCTACCGATGGATATCGAGGTTTCTTCGACGTCGGAGGAATTGAGTGTGTTGGCAGAGAGCATCGGGGTCGCCGCAGCGAAGATCGATGTGATGGACGCCGGTTACTTGGTTGGAGTGCTGTACACCTCGATGATGCCGGACGAAATTCGGGCCCAAAATGGGGCGTATTACACGCCACCTGCACTCTGCGAAGGCCTACTTGACATGGCAACGGAGGCTGGCGTGGATTGGCGGTCGGCGCAGGTGCTTGATCCGGCGTGTGGAGGGGGAGCTTTTTTGTCGCCCGTGGTGCGGCGCATGGTGGAGAGTATGAAGGACTGCGACGCCAAGACCACGGTGAAGAGTATTGAGCGTCGGTTGAAGGGATTCGAGTTGGACCCATTTGCCGCGTGGATGTCGCAGGTGTTCCTTGAAGTCACACTATGTGATTTGTCTGACGGGGCAGAGATGCGTTTGGATTCAGTCGTGCGTGCCTGTGACAGCCTTGAGCAGACCGTCAGTGGCGAGGGGGTTGATCTAGTGGTCGGGAACCCGCCCTATGGGCGCGTTAAGCTATCTACGGATTCGCGCGAAAAGTTTCGGCGCAGCCTGTTCGGACATGCGAATTTGTATGGATTATTTACCGACTTGGCGCTGCGTTTTGCGCGGCCGGGCGGGGTCATCGCATTTGTGACGCCGACCAGCTTCCTGGCGGGAGAGTACTTTAAGGTGCTTCGGGGTCTGCTTGGGCGGGAAGCACCGCCCGTGAGCATCGATTTTGTCGCCGAGCGCAGGGGTGTCTTTGCAGATGTGCTACAGGAAACGCTGTTGGCGACGTACAGAAAAGGCGATACTCCGGGTGCCGGGAGAGTCCACTTCATTTCTTCGGGACAGAACAAATCTGTCGAAAGGACGGTTGTTGGCCCGTTCAACCTACCCGAAGACACGGGACAGCCGTGGCTGATGCCGAGAACAGAGGCGCAAAGCAAGCTGTTGCGTCAGGTTGGTGAACTGCCTTACCGATTGGCTGATTACGGGTATACAGTGAGTACGGGGCCTCTGGTATGGAACAGGCACAAGCAGAGTCTGCGTGACCGACCGGGAAAGGGACGTTATCCGCTGATCTGGGCAGAGTCCGTACGTTCGGACGGGGTGTTTTCGTTCCGGGCGGAAAGGCGCAATCACAAGCCGTATTTTGAGCCGAAGGCCGAAGAACGATGGGTAGTGACGAAGGTTCCGTGCCTGCTTGTGCAAAGAACCACGGCGAAGGAGCAACGCCGGAGGCTGATAGCGGCGAGACTGCCAGCATCTTTCATAGAAGAACACGGTGCTGTCGTAGTCGAGAATCACCTTAACATGATCAAACCGGTCAACGGCACTCCAAGGGTGGCAGCGGCAGCGCTGGCGGCATTGTTGAACAGCGACGTGGTCGATCAAATATTCCGGTGCATCAATGGAAGCGTGGCGGTCTCGGCTTATGAGTTGGAAGCTCTGCCGCTTCCGCTACCAGAGGACATGGTGGAAATCGAGCAGTTGGTGAATATGCGAGCGGAGAGGTCAACACTGGAGCGTGTAGTAAATTGCCTATATGGCAACGGAGCCGGATGATGCAATTTCGACCGCCTCCGTCAATGCCGCCGCTGATGTCATTCCAGGATATCCATGAGCGGCTCCAGGTGATCTCTCCGGATGGAACTGCGAATCGCAATTACGTAATCCGAGAGATGGCGGCTAAGACGGTATTCGTGATGTTGTATATCGGAGCAGTCGAAGGCTCGGATCGTTGGATGCGACCCGATCAGGTCACTCGGATGTCCGATGCGCAGGCATTGCTGGCAGACGACTGCGACCGGACGGAGTGGGTGGAAAGGTCGATGCTCCGAACTCCGGGCCGTATCGACGGGAGGTGGTATGCTGCGAATACGCGCGAGCCGATCCGTGACGAAACGCTGCGCGAAGGTCTGGTACGTATCGGCGCGGTGAAGGAGCGGGAGGGATTGCCGACGACATCGCCTCGTCCACGGTACGCATTGGCGACAGAATTCGCGGCGCTGTTTGACCCGAACCTGACGGAAGCACCATTGCAGGCCTCCATCGAGGGATGGCAGGCAGCGAACCTGACAAGAGGTGCGCTGGCTCGGGTAGCGATCATGCGCCGCGGAGCTGTGGCACGTGAAGGAAGAGTCCTCGTGACATTTCCGAATGGGGAGACATGGCACATGGAGCCGGGACCGAGTTCCGTGATATCCAAGGCTGTAGTCGAGGAGTTCGCGCCGCGGTTCTTGGGGCGACCTGGGATTGTCTGGATGAGCGAAAGCCGGAATCAGGTGGTGGCCCGGGACGACCGTTTGGCATTGGAAATCGGGCTGACGATCGAGCCGGACAGAAATCTGCCAGATCTGATTCTCGTAGATCTTGGACCCATCGAGCCACTGCTAGTTTTCGTGGAAGTCGTAGCAACGGCAGGACCCGTCAATGATGCGCGCCAGGCAGCGTTGATGGCTGTCGCTGGGGATGCGGGATTCAACGAAGCTGATGTGGCGTTTCTGACCGCTTATGCGGACCGGAGTAACGCTGCGTTCAAAGGTACGGTGAGCGAACTGGCATGGTGTTCATTCGCTTGGTTCATGTCCGAACCAGATCACATCGTGCAGTTGCACCGGGGAACAAATGCAGAGGCCGTGCTACTGTCAGACCTGATGCGGGTGTAGTGGTGACTCTCAACTCGACTTTGTACGAGTATGCAGCGAGTGATGTGGTCTCGGTCTGCAAGCGTTGTACGAAGATGGCGATGATCCGCGCCGGGTCCATCTCCATGTCGGTACTGAAGAAGGCCCGGGGTACCTGCGGCCTTCCGAGTCCCACACCAAGGCCCGGCAGATCAGTTCGGGCCTGGAGCCGGCACGATGCCAGAGTGCCTGGCCGGAGAGGATCTCCAGCATCCTGTCCTTCGTCCCCCATACCATCTCGGGAAGGAGATCTCGGTCCAGCCAGCGGCCGGATTCTCCAGCGACGACATCAAGTTGTGTCATGGTGGTGTCAATCTTGACAGAACCCGGAAAGGAGGGGGCGCCCGTGGCAAGGATTTTTTGATTTGAATCGATCTGGCAGTGAATTATTTCCAGTTCTGCGGCCCTGCTGCAGATGGAATGGCGATACCACGCCGGTTGCAGGCGTGGCCTCATGAGGGCGGAGGGACAACCGTGGCGCGGGTCAACTGGACGGCCAGGATCCCGCAGGTGATGACTGCCACGCCGATCAGGTCGAGGGCGGAAATGGTCTCTCCGAGCAGGATGGCGGCCACGGAGATGCCGAAGAACGGGTTCAGGAAATGGAACGTTGCCGCCCGTGTCGGCCCTGCCCGACCGACAAGGACAAACCAGATCCAGGTGGCAAACAGGCCGGGGACGATGGTGGTGTAGGCGAAGGCAACGCCAAAGGATGCCGACCAGTCCAGTGACGGAGTTTCGATCAGAGCCGCTGCCAGACCCAGCGGCACGCATCCGATCAGCATCTGGAGACCGACCACCATCAGCAAATTGCCGCGGGTGATCGTGCTCCTGATTGCAAGGGTGGCGATGGCCAGGGCCATGACACCGACCAGGCAAAAGCCGATACCGGGCAGACTGCTGCCACCGGAAATCCTGCTTCCCATGATCAGCCCGACACCGGCCAGCCCGGCGACAAGGCCGCAATATCCCGTCGCCCCCAACCGCTCTTGTGCCAGGAGTCGGTTCAGCAAGGCAACAATGAGCGGCAGTGCCGAGGCAATGATGGCCGCCAGCGACGCCTCGATCCATTGCATGGCAACGAAGTTGAGGCCGAGATAGATCACGTTCTGGCAGATGCCGAACAGGAACGTGGCGCGCCACTGGCTTCGGTCCAGCCGGAGTGACTGGCCAAGCAGAAAGGCAAGTGCCACACCGAGGGTCCCGGAAATGGCAAATCTCACCGTCAGTGCCGTCAGCGGCGGGGCATGCTCGACAATGATCCGGGCGCTGGAAAATGCACTGGACCAGATGAAGGCAAAGGCGATCCCCATACCCAGAGAGAGCAGATCCAGCCGGTTCACCGGATCTGTCTTCGGGCCCCGGATATGGGCGGGATGGTGCCGTCAACTGCTACGAGCCGCAGGCATCCTTGATTGTCTTGGAAAAAGTCATGCGGGGAACACGGTCGGCATCCTTCTGGACGGTCTCGCCGGTCCTCGGATTGCGGAACGTGCGGGCAGCACGGTCGCGGGAAGACAGTTTGCCAACTCCCGGAATGGTGACAGCGTCGCCACCGGCTACGGTCTCGATGATGGTCTCGGACAATGCGTCCAGGACATTGTTGGCGTCCTTGGCGGTCACGTCTGCCCGTTCGGTCAGGCGTGCGACAAGGTCTGATTTTCGAATGGATTGTTGAGCCATACTGTCCTCCAGTTACTGATTGAATTCTGTCAAATGACCGGTGACTAAATGCAAAAATTTATCGGTAGTTCAATGCAATAGTTGACCAAATCGGAATCTGGTCGAATCCGAAGCCCCGGAGATCACAGGAATGCCGATTCCTCGAAGCTGCGCAATTTCCGGGAATGCAGGAATTCGAGCGGTTCACCGCGCAGGAATTCCATGGCGCGAATGCCGATCAGCAGGTGATTCTCGACCTGGTTGCGGTAGAAGCGGCTGGCCATTCCGGGAAGCTTCAACTCGCCCTGCAACGGCTTGTCGGAGATGCAGAGCAGGGTCCCGTAGGGAACCCGGAACCGGAAACCATTGGCGGCGACCGTGGCCGATTCCATGTCGAGGGCAATGGCCCTGGATTGACTCAGCCGGTGTACCGGTCCGGAATTTGCCCGCAATTCCCAATTCCGGTTGTCGACCGAGGCAACGGTGCCGGTTCGCATGATTCGCTTGAGGTCGAAGCCGGTCATCCTGGTCACATCGGCAACCGCCCGTTCGAGAGCGATCTGGATTTCTGCCAGGGCTGGTATCGGAACCCAGACCGGCAAATCGTCATCGAGCACCTGATCCTCTCTCAGATAGGCATGGCCAAGCACGTAATCTCCCAGGCTTTGCCCGCTGCGCAGCCCGGCGCAATGGCCGAGCATCAGCCATGCCCGTGGCCGGAGAACGGCAATGTGGTCGGTCGCGGTCTTGGCATTGGACGGACCGATTCCGATATTGACCAGCGTGATCCCGTTTCCGTCCGGCCTCTTCAGGTGATAGGCAGGCATCTGCGGCACCCTGGACAGCCGGGGCGCCGTATCCTCCGGCCCCGACAGTGCGAAATCACCCGGCACGATCAGCGACGTGTATCCGGAATCCGGGTCCGCCAGCATGACGCGGCCATATTCTTCGAATTCGTCCACGTAGTACTGGTAGTTGGTGAACAGCACGAATTTCTGGAAGTGGACCGGCGAGGTGGCAGTATAGTGACGGATCCGGGCGAGCGAATAGTCGACACGCTGGGCCAGGAACAGGCCCAGCGGCCTCGACCCGTCCGGATTCAGATAGGATTCGCCATTGGCAATTCGATCATGCAGGGTCCCGAGATCCGGAACATCGAAGGTGCTGCGCAGCGACAGATCGATTTCCTCGTCCGGCCATTGTGCCAGGGTATCATCGTCGACCGCGAAATGGATCGGCATCGGTGTGCCGGATTGGCCGATGACGACCGGCACATCATGGTTCTCGATGAGCAGCCGGAACTGCATGGCCAGGTAGGCCTCGAAAAGGTCGGGCCTGGTGATGGTGATCGCATAGTCGCCCGGCCTGGACACATGGCCGAACGAATACCTGGTTCTGACACTCGAATACCGGGTGCATTTCAGCCGGACCTCCGGGTAGAAGGCGCGGTAGCGCAGGTTTGCCGGCCCGTTCCTGGCGACTTCGATCAGCTGGTCCCTCAGGAAGCCGGTTGACTGCCGGTAAAGCTCCTTCAACCGCTCGACCGCCTCGTCGGGTGAGCGGAATTCCGCCTCCCGGCAATCGTCCGGCGTAACGGTCCGGCTGTCGGTTCCTGCCTGTTCCATGTCAGTCCCCTTCAAACAGGCTGGTGATGCAGTGGTTGGAGACATCCACCAGGCCCAGATCGGATATTCGCAACTCGGGAATTACCGGCAGTGCCAGCAGGGAGTGCTGCATGAACGCATTGTTGAGGCTGCAGCCACAATTCCGGATGGCCGTGTTGACGCGCTCGGCCGCCGCTGCCACCTCGGCGGCGGGCCGGGTTGACATCAGGCCGGCCACCGGCAGGTCGACATGGGCAAGTTCGGCGCCATCCTTCCAAACCGTGATGCCGCCATTGAGCTCGCCCAGGCGGTTGGCGGCCCGGGCCATGTCGGACCGGCTGGTCCCGACAACGATCATGTGATGGCTGTCATGGGCGACGGTGGAGGCAACCGCCATGCGGCCGCGGTAACCAAAACCCGACACCAGCCCGTTGACGACATGACCGGTGGCGCGGTGACGCTCGACCAGCGCGATCCGGCAGACATCGTTTGACGGATCATGCTCCACGAGACCTTTCCTGACCCTGACAACCCGGTCCAGGCTACGGGTCGGGGCCTGGTTTTCGATGACACCGATCACCCGTGCATGCCGGAGCCCGTCACCGGGCGGTGCCTTGATGTGAAAATCCTCCGCGGAGAGCATCTTGCCGAGCCGGACGGTGTCCAGCGCATGTCCGGGCCAGTCGAGGCGGGGCATGCTTGCAGTCAGTTTGCCGTCTACGGCCAGTTCGCGACCGCGTGCATAGACCCGGTGGACCGGCAGGGTCCGGAGACATGAGGTCAGGAACAGATCGGCGAGCCGGCCAGGCGCAATCGAGCCGAGTTCACGGTCCAGTCCGAAATGGGTGGCAGTGTTGATTGTTGCCATTTGCAGGGCAACCAGGGGGTCGCAACCGCATTCGACAGCATGGCGGACCACCCGGTCCATATGCCCGTCATTGACCAATGTACCGGAATGGCAATCGTCGGTACAGAGTAGGAAATTGCGCGGGTCGAGCCCTCCGGTGGTGATCGCGGTGATCTGCCGTTCGACATCATGCCAGGCAGAGCCGAGACGCATCATTGCCCGCATGCCCTGCCGGGTTCGGCTGATTGCATCGATCTCGCGGGTTCCCTCGTGATCATCGGCCGGACCCCCGGCTGCATAGGCATGAAATTCCGGCCCCAGATCAGGCGAGGCGTAGTGGCCTCCGACCGTCCGACCGGCATCCATGGTTGCGGCGATTTCCTCCAGCATCTTCGGGTCGGCGCCGATCACCCCGGGAAAATTCATCATTTCCCCCAGCCCGACGATGCCGGGCCAGCCCATCGCCTCCCTGACATCATCGGCGGAGATTTCGGCACCCGGAGTCTCCAGCCCCGGAGCCGACGGTGCGCAGGAAGGCATCTGCATCAGCAGGTTGATTGGCTGCAGCATGGCCTCGTCATGCATCAGCCTGACACCCTCGATGCCCAGCACATTGGCAATCTCGTGCGGGTCGGCAAACATGGTCGTGGTGCCATGCGGAATGACCGCCTCGGCAAACCGGGCCGGTGTCAGCATTCCCGATTCGACATGCATGTGGCCATCACACAGGCCGGGCACCATGTACATCCCGTCGGCATCGACGATGTCGGTGTCATTTCCGATGCAATGGCCGGCATCGGCACCGCAATAGGCAAATCTGCCCTCGACGATGGCGATATCCTGCCCGTCAATGATCTCGCGTGTATGGACGTTGACCCATCTGCCATGTCTGAAAACCAGATCGGCCGGCAGGCGGCCGGCAGCAACCTCGATCAGCCTGGCGGCCGATCGTTGCCAGGGAGAAGACGTAAAACTCGTTGTCATTGATGGCTCTTATCCGGCATCCCGGGTGGTAAGCAAGGATTGTGGAGTCTGGCCATCCTAGCCGCCCCGGGTCTTTCTACGTCCCGAGCCCGCAAATGCGTATTGAAAGTTGAAAGGCCCCAAGCCAAGAGGTTCTACTGCCGGAGGGGTCAGGGACCTCACCAGAGATACCACGAGAAGGTTGAAGTCTCTGACGAAGGATGAAAGTGCGTTGATGCAGGTAACTCGCAGGCTCCTCCGTCATGGGAGATTCAATGAAACCTGACCAACTCAGGCGACTGGTGGATAGATTCTGCAAGCTGCCTGCTGAAACGCGCTGAATCGAGTTCAAGGAGAACAACGCCGACCCGCAAATGATCGGCGAAACCGTTTCGGCGCTTTCAAACGCCGCCGCTCTGAACGGCAGGGACAGGGCTTGTCTGGGGTATCGATGATCTGTTGCACTCGGTCACCGGCACCAGCTTCGTCCCGTCGACCGCCAGAAAGGGCAACCGGAATCTCGAAAGCCGGCTTGTCCTGATGCTGTCCCCGCGCCTTCACATCCGGTTCCACTGCGGGACAGTCAACGGAAAGGATGTTGTCGTCCTGGAAATTCCTGCCACACACGGCCAGCCAACGGCGTTTCACGGCAAGGAGTGGATAAGGGTCGGTTCGGCCAACAAGGCTTTGCGCGACGTTCCGGAAATGGAACATGAACTCTGGCAGCGCTTTGACTCCACCACCTTCGAACAGCAGGTTGCCCTGCAAGACAGAAGTGCGGAACAGGTAGTGGAGGAGTTGCTCGATCATTCATCCTACTGGACTCTTCTCGGCCTTCCGCTGCCAAGCGGAACCGCGGCAATCCTCGATGCATTCAAGGCTGAGAATTTCATTCGCAGGAACGATGCCGACCACTGGGATATCACGAACCTTGGCGCAATTCCGTTTGCGCGGAACCTTCCGGACTTTCCAACGGTCGCCCGAAAGGCGGTTCGGTTTGTTTTCTACAAGGGAAACGACCGGATGGCCACCGACCGCGAGCAGGAGGTCCGGAAGGGCTACGCGGTCGGATTCGAAGGATTGATGGAATTCCTCAACAACCGTCTGTCCCGCAATGAAGTCATCGGACCAGCTCTTCGCAAGGATGTGCCGATGTATCCGGTTCTGGCCCTGCGAGAATTGATCGGAAATGCCCTGATCCACCAGGATCTCGGAATCTCCGGAGCTGGTCCGATGGTAGAGGTGTTTGGCAACAGGGTGGAGACTTCCAATCCAGGCATCCCTCTGGGCGATATCGATCGCCTCCTCGACCAGCCTCCGCGCTCCCGGAACGAGGCACTTGCCGCATTCATGCGTCGGGTCGGTGTCTGCGAGGAACGGGGCAGCGGAGTGGACAAGATCGTCTTCGAGTCAGAATTTGCCAGCTTCCACCGCCGAAATGGGAATCGAGCGGAGAGTCATCGAGGGCCACTCTCTTCGCTCACAGGAAATTCAGGGATATGGACAAGACCGGACGCATTCGAGCCTGCTACCTGCACGCCTGCCTGAAATATGCGATGCAGGAAGAGATGACCAACACGTCCCTGCGGAAGCGGTTTGGTTTTGATGAAAAGAGCAGCGCAATGGCATCACGCATCATCCGCGATGCCTTGGATGAAGGAGTGATCAAGCCTGTCGATCCGAAGCAGGGGAAGCGAAGCGCAAGTTACAAGCCGGCCCGGGCTTGAATTTATTTGACCGTTATTTGACTGGCGCACGGAAGACACGGGAGCGTGGTCATGAAAACTGGTATTATTCAACTACTTGTGCCGAATTGGCTTATTTGACCGTTATTTGACTGGCGGACATTCCGGGAGCCTCGGCAACAAGAACCTGAATGTGCCAGGGTTCTGCAACCGCCCGATTCGCTCACGGCGATATCAATACAGACTGAACTTTCCGGTTCCGGATGCGGCATGGAGGATCGGACCAGGTCAGCCGGCGACGCCCGTGGGCGACGGGCCGCATTCGTTCGAGAAAGTGGGAAATCGGGGACAACCAGGGTCGGCAAGAAGAACCAAGGACAGGTTCACCTGTATTGGTGTGAGACGTTGAAAGGGTCCGGTCACCCGGCATGGCCATGGGTGCGGTGTCGCCGGCAGAGTCCGGTCAGCAGGAGTCCGGTAAGCGAGAAGTCGGTCCGGGTCTTCTTCGGCGCCTTTCAGGATGATCTCATGCGAGTCCGGTGGCTCAAGGGTGAATCGATGCCGGTGAAATCGCGGATTTGGCCTTTCCGTGCCCTGCTGTAGAGGTTCTTGTGATCCCGCTGCTCGCAAACGCTCAGCGGCGTGTCGACAAACACTCTGATGAATTCGCCCTCATCCACGAGATCTCGGGCCATCCGGCGTTGTGCCCTGAATGGCGAGATCATCGACACGATGACAACAAGGCCGGTACCAACCATCAGTCTTGCCACTTGGGTTGCACGACGGATGTTCTCCACCCGGCCAACATCGGAGAAACCGAGATCGCGGCTGATTCCCTGCCGCAAGTTGTCGCCGTCGAGCACATAAGTATGGATGCCGGCTTCATGCAGCAGCTGTTCGAGCCGGTCGGCGACCGTCGACTTGCCGGCACCCGACAGGCCGGTCAGCCAGACCACCCGGGGCCGTTGCCCCAGGACAGCGGCGCGGACCGCCTTGTCAATGATCAGAGAGGCGCCGGTATGACGATTGACGTGGTAGGGATCAAATGGGGAATTATATACGGGTGCAACCCACTTTTGTTGTCTACTCCGCCAGGGGCTCGTTTGCCTTCCAGTCGGCCCATCGGTTGTTTGCAGGCATGACTTAATGGCAAGGATGTGGTTGGCACCGGCCTTCGACCACGCCGGAGCCGATCTGCATGCCCCGCCTGATGTAGCCATCGCAGCGCATGCGGTCCAGATTCTTCCGGTAGTGGTCGATACAGGCTGCCACATCCGCATGCCGGTCCCGGCAGGGCACGAGCGCGGATGTGACCTCGTGCACGCGACCGGCCTTCATCTCGTCCCTGATCTCGCCGATGCGCCGCTTCCACCCGGCCCCGTCCGACACCAGTGCCCGCAGGGCGCCGCCGGCATGATCCAGCGCATGCCACAGGTCGGACACACAGGTGACTCTCGGTCCCGGCAGCAACTCCTCGCAGACATTGCGGATACGGGGCCGCGTCCGGGTCGCGGCATTCCCTCATCCTGTCTTTCCGTTCCATGCCTGCCTCTCCTGCCCGTCTCAGCCCATATGCGGACAGGCAGCCGTGTTCCCCGACCGTTCCCGGCCGCGGCGGATGCGTGCATTCAAGGTCATCGGAGGCAGCATCGCAACCCGGGCGCACCCCAATGGCATTGACTTAAGGAATTGGCACTGTTGGCTTGACAGGATGTGGATGGTCCCGGGCCTGCTGCAGCCGGTTTGTCGGCTGGAAGTGGTTCAGCTGGTGGCGGAGGCCCTTCTCCTTTGTGCCCATTTGTCGGCCGGCCTGAACGACACCCTCGGGTAGCTGCGGCCGGGCCGTTCCCGTTGCCAGAAGGCGGCGATGTCGTCGACGTTCCGCGAGACGCCTTCGGCGACGGCATCGTCCTGGACGAGCGCCAGCGCCTCGAAATTGCGGAAGATGGCGGCGGCATGCCTGAAGTTCACCCGTTTCGGCGACCGGTCATCTGGCGAGGCGTTGATCTCGCGATCGATCTCGTTGGTCATCAGGCGGGTGGCGGTGACCATGACGAAGTTGACATGGAGTTCCTGGAGCACGCCGTAATCGCTGGTCGCGCGGAGGAACTCGACGGCCTGGAACCACTTCGCGGTCTTGTGCATCTCCTCGATTCGCCAGCGCACCCGGCAGAGTTCGGCCAGTTGCAGGACAGTGACGCGGTCATCCTCCATGAGGGTCGCGCCGAGGGCGAAGACGGTGTCGCCGGTGCTGTAGCGGACCAGCCGCAGCTTCAGCGGCCCGAATGCGCCGCCGAGGTGGCGGGCCTTCAACCGGGCCAGTGCCCGCCTGTCGGGCCGGATCTCGACCACCGTCTCCGGCAGGCAGCCGGCAAGGAAGCTGACGGTCCGTGCGTTGGCGTTGCGCTTGAGCCGGAACACCGCGTCCTGGCCCCGGGCGAGATGGGCAAGCAGCATCCTGCAGGAGAAGCAGCCCCGGTCGCAGACGACCACATCCCCGGCCCGCAGGGCCCCGAGATGCAGAATGGCGGCAGCCCGCTCGCTGGTGTCGGCATGCAACCCGAAATCGACCGGCAGTCTCGGCATCAGCTCGTAGAGGCAGCTGACCGGCCCCTGCGGACAATGGGCATCCTCGCCCGGCATCCTGCAGCTGTCCTTCATTATCGGGCGCGGCAGATTGACCTTGGTGCCATCGATGCCGAACACCCGCCATCCCTGCCAGGGCGGGCGGTCCGAAGCCCGGGCGAGGATCTGCCGGTGCAGCGCCCTGGACACCCGCGGATCGACCTTGGCGCCCGCCCGGGGGACATATCGCCGACGGGGTGACCGGATGTTCCTGCGGCAGCGCCACCCTCGGGAGGCGGGCATTCTCCCGGATCTCGGCAAGGGCCTCGCGATAGCTGCGCCCGGCGCTGGCACCCAGGCGCAGGATGACCAGGATGACCAGGAAGGTGTTGATCAGGTGCCGGCGCGGGCGCTTTCGGGGGCCCTTGCCGGCCGGCGCGACCCCACCTTCATCTCGCCGCTCGACCATGCAGACCTCCTTGGGCGCGCGGGAGGCGGTAGTGCCGATTCCCTTCCAGCCGGCAGCGCGATAGCAGCTGCCCGCCTGCTGCTGCCGGTCGACGAATGTCTCCGCCACCAGCGGGCGCACGCCCCAGCCCCGGCGCCAGTCATCGGCAAGACGGCCGGCCGCCAGCAACAGCGAGCGGCAGGCCAAGTTCCTGACCCGAACCCATGGCAACACCAGGAACCGGCTGTGCCGCACGACCCGCGGCAGGCCGGCCTCGCGCCGGTGCGCCGTCCATCCGATCCATGCATCGCGGACCGGCAGCGAACCGGAACTCTCGAACATCAGGCAGCCGAGGCCGAGGCCGCGGCAATCAAGGACGAAACAGGCAAGGTGGCAGCCGATCGGCGAGTGGAAGCGGCGCGGATGATAGCGGTCCACGAGTTCGGTCCATTCGGCCAGCTCCGGCCCGCCGGCGGCGATCTCCAGCGTGACCGGCCCCAACTCCCGAAGCGGCGCGTCGATCGGTTCACCGGGCTCACCGGCTTCGGTGCGGGCCGGCGGTCCCCGCCGGTGCTGCGTGGCTCCGGCAGGGTCAGGATACCCAGCTGCTCCAGCTCCCGCAGGCAGAACTGCTCCCGGTAACTGCCGGACGGGGTGTGCCAGTCCAGGTTCTCGCACAGCGTGCGTGCCGGTTCGCGCCGGCTGTCATTCGGGAACAGCTCGACGGTTTCCTGCATGAGCGCGATCTGCCTCCGGGTCAGCCGCTTGCCGCAGAAGGTGGTACTCTCCGGATTCTCGATGCGCGGATCCAGCGCGTCCTTCCTGGGGACGGGTCGATTCGATCTTATGTTGCCCTGGTCCGGTCCATGAGTCAGGCCGGAAGGAGGGAGGTCGGCGCGAGCCGGAAAACGCCTTGTGGCACATGGACTTCGGCCGGTCGCAGGAATCAGGAAAATCTTTCCGGACCAAACTCAATGCCATTGGCGGGCGCAGAGGTTGTGATTCGTCCAGGAAGCTGCCGGCAACGCCTGATACAGGCGCGGCTCGCCTGGCGGGGTCCGGAAGGAGCCCGGATCGGGCTGAACAGCAAGGACGGGTTACACCCCGCGGCACGCATCGATTGAATTTTCGGGAATCTCATCCAGCCCCGGCCAATTTCGCACTCCCGACAGGCTCTCTTGACAATTCTCCGCCCCGTCACCACCCGGGTTGTCGCTGAGCACCGCATTTCCTCATGCTTGATTGTCGCGCTGCAGCTGACATAGGAATGCTCGAATGAATTCTCACCAAATTGCGTGATAGAGGAATCACACATTATCCGCACCATTTCGACCCAAGCATTTGCCCATTCGGGTAAGTCTTCCGACAGAAGTGATTGGCAAACGCTTGCCGAGCACCTCGCTCAAACTTCCGAACTCGCGGCTTCGGCCGCGAGTGCACTCGGCTTGTCCGTAACGGCTCGCCTCGCAGGGAATCTTCACGATTTCGGCAAGCATGACCCCGCCTTCGATCGAATTCTCATGGGCGAAGACATCAGAGTTGATCATTCTACTGCCGGTGGAAAGCTCGTCATGGATCGGGCAGGACGAAATGAACGACTGGCCGCCGATATTCTTGCCTATGCCATCCTCGGTCACCATGCTGGTCTGCCCGACACCACCGGTTGCAGCGCCAGCTTGATGCACCGCATCGAAAATCACCGCGATACCATTGCACCTGAAATCTCCTCTGCTGCACGGACCGATTTAGGTTCTGCACTCAAGGAGCTCTCCCAAAAAGTGTGTAAACCGACACCGGGCTTCGATTTGTCGGTGGCCGGGCGAATGGTCTTTTCCTGTCTCGTCGACGCGGACTTCCTCGATACGGAGGCCTTCTACGACCGGTTGGAGGGGCGATGTTCCGATAGAAACTTGCCCGCAATGACCGACATCCTGCACGATCTTCGTGTCGCGTTTGATGCACATATTTGCAAGATTTCTACCGATACCGATCTGAACCGTCTGCGCGGTGAAATCCTTGATCAGGTTCGCGCAGGCGCATCCCAGGAACCCGGTCTGTTCAGCCTTACTGTACCCACCGGTGGTGGAAAGACGCTGGCATCGATGGGTTTTGCGTTGGACCATGCCATGCGCCACGGTCATAGGCGCATAATTTACGCCATGCCCTACACTTCGATCATCGATCAGACGGCCGCTATCTTTCGCGGTCTTTTCGGGGACGTGTTGCTTGAACATCATTCGTCTATCGAAGAAGACGCCCCGGGGTTGGAAGCACGCGACAAACTCCGCTTGGCAATGGAGAATTGGGCCGCCCCCCTAATTGTCACCACCAACGTGCAACTCTTCGAAAGCCTCTTTGCGGCTCGGCCTTCGCGCTGTCGCAAGCTGCACAACATCGCCGGATCGATCATCGTGCTTGACGAGGCACAATGCCTCCCTCGACGCCTATTGATCCCGGTTCTGCGCATGATCGATGCGCTCTCGACACATTACGATTGCACCATTGTTCTCTGCACCGCAACACAGCCCGCCTTTGACAGCCGCCAGTTGCGTGCCGGGGGGTTGCAACTGACCGATCGCGAGCTGGCCGCTGACCCTCCCGCTCTTGCTCACCATCTCCGTCGCGCCAAGATCGTTCAGGGAGGCGAGATGGAAGATTCTGACCTCGTCTGCGCTCTGGGCAAAACTTCGCAAGGCATGGTGATCGTCAACAGCCGCAAGCATGCACTTGAATTGTATCAAGCCGCCCAGAAAGAGCGTCTCGATGGAGCGATCCATCTGTCTACCCGGCAATATCCAGCACACCGGCGGCGGATCATCGACGATATACGAAACCGCCTTGCCAGTGGCGCACCGTGCCGTCTGATTGCGACCAGTCTGATCGAAGCAGGTGTAGATCTCGATTTCCCAATGGGCTGGCGTGCTGAAGCGGGTTTGGACAGCATCGTTCAGGCAGCTGGTCGCGTGAACCGCGAAGGCAAGAGGCCCTTGCAGTCAAGTTGCCTCACGGTCTTTTCGGCTTCGGGTCGGCCAGTGCCTCGAGACCTGCTGCCGCATATCGAGGCCACGCGTAGTACTACAATGCGCCATTCAGACCTGCTTTCCCCGGAGGCGATCTGCGACTGGTTCGAACAGGTTTACTGGACTATCGGTCCTAAACGCATGGGTCAAAGTATGGTCGATGCCTTTGCAGCGTCGACAAGCGGAACCAACTTTCCTTATCGCAGCACGGCCTCAGATTTCCAAATGATTGAGGAGACCATGGTTCCGGTGATCGTGGCAGTCGAGGATACTGCTTGCATCGAAGTGGATCGTCTTTCCGACTCCAGTGTTTCATCGGGTTTGATTGCCCGTGCCTTACAGCCCTTTACTGTCCAATTGCCGAAGCAGGCGCGCGATCAAATGCTTGCAAATGCTCATGCCAATTACTATGCGCCCCGGTTGAGAGGCAATCAATTTTGTGTGCTGGAGGGAGCGTCCCTTTACCAGTCGGGTGCTGGCCTCCTTTGGGAGAATGCGGAGTATTTGGAGACAAGCATTTGGTAGCAGTGATTTCAATCGATCGCTGCAGATCGCAAGCCTCAGATGTAAGGGAAAATCATGGCATATGGAATCTGTATTCACGTCTGGGGTCAGCATGCGCTCTTTACCCGCCCAGAGTTGAAGGTCGAACGCACCAGCTACGACGTAATGACGCCATCGGCGGCACGAGGCATTCTTGAAGCAATCCATTGGAAACCCGCGATATGGTGGGTGATCGATCGCATCCACGTCCTCAAGCCAATACGGTTCCAGTCGATTCGCCGCAACGAGGTGGGACGCAAGGCGCCTGCGGCCAAGATCAAACAGGCGATGAAACGCGGCGACCTGGCAGACTTACAACTCTTGGTCGACGAGAACCGCGAACAACGTGCAGCGTCCGTTCTGACGAACCCCGCTTACGTTATCGAAGCACATTTCGAATTGACGGCACGTGCCGGTGCCACGGACACAGAGGGCAAACATCTCGAAATGTTTAACCGACGCGCTGCTCGGGGGCAGTGTTTCAATCAGCCTTGTCTTGGCACGCGCGAATTCGCAGCGAATTTCGCGCTGATCAGATCTGGTGAACCCTTTCCTGCCCGCGCTCCTGAAGCCGAAACTCAAGAGCTTGGTTTCAGGACTCCCCGCGATCTCGGCTTCATGTTGTGGGACATTGATCACAACTCTCCTGGCCGTCCGTCGCTGATGTTTCGCGCATCTCTGCATGACGGCGTGATGGAGGTGCCGTCTCCCGGCAGCCCGGAGGTGAAGCGTTGAGCCTTGTTGCTTCTCTCGCTCGAGCGTACGAGCGACTCCCGGACAAGCCTGAATTCGGCTATTCGGTCCAGAAAATCGGCTTTTGCGTGGTGCTGCGCCCCGATGGCAGTGTGGCCGAGGTCGCTGACCTGCGTGACCACGACATGAATCGCAGTCCCAGATTGCTGCCTGTCCCCGCTTCTCCGAAACGATCCGGCCAGACACCTCGGCCGTTTTTCATATGGGACAACATCAACTATGCACTGGGTGCAGGAAAGCTGACCAAACCGGGCGACACGCGTCATGACAGTTTTCGCGAAAAGCACCTTAAGTTTCTCAGGAATTCAGAGTCCGCCGACATTCGTAGTTTTTGTGCCTTCCTGCAATACTGGTCCCCTGAGCAGGTCCGAATTTACTTTGACACGGAGAGTCCACCCACGGAGGGAATCGTTTTTGCATGTAGTCCGACCTACAGGGAGCAGTTCCTGCACGAGAATTCTGCATTGCGCGATTTATGGTCAAGAGAGCGTGAAAGGTGGATCGCGGTTGAGGGCAAGAAGACCGTCGAGGCCTCCTGCATCATAACCGGGCAGCGATCACCAATCGAGCGGACGCATCCTCCAATCAAGGGAGTCTGGAAACCAAAAAAGATGGCCGAGTCGGCGCTGGTGACCTTTAATTCGGACGCTTACGAATCCTACGGTCACAAACAGGGCGACAACGCTCCCGTGTCCAAATCTGTCGCCTTTGCCTACACGACCGCACTGAACCAATTTCTTGCCGACCAGTGCCACCGCCTTCAGGTCGGCGATGCCTCGACTGTCTTTTGGGCGGATTCCTCGGACCAGGAAAAGGCACAGGAGGCAGAGGCGCTGTTTGCCGGGATGTTCGATACGATCTCTGACGACCATGTGGCCGCGTCAAGGGTAAAGAACAAACTTGATGCCATACGAATTGGATCAAGGCTGGCGCAGGTCGACCCGCAACTTGATGCCGGAGTTAGATTTTTTGTTCTGGGGCTTTCTCCAAACGCGAGTAGGCTCTCAGTTCGATTCTTTTGGGAAAGTGATTTCGGCCCATTGACCGCAAACTACCAGCGCTTTCTTCAAGATATGGAGTTGGAGCCGCCTCCGCAAGGCGCGTGGCCGCCGTTTTGGCTTTATCTGAACGAACTCGCAGTCCAGAGAGAACGCAAGAACATTCCTCCACGTGTGGCAGGTGAATGGATGCGTGCTATTCTGGCCGGAACACCGTACCCGCTAATGCTTCTGTCCATAGTGCTCATGCGAATTCGCGCAGATGGCCGAGTGAACGGGCTGCGCACAGCAATCCTGAAATCCGTCCTAATCCGAAACTTCAATAGGGAGGTTCCCGTGGCACTCAACTCCGAGAATACCAACAAGGGTTATGTCCTTGGAAGGCTGTTTGCAGTCTACGAAGAAGTTCAACGCGCAGCCTTGGGCAGCAATGTCAACGCCACGATCAAGGACAAGTTCTATAGCGCGGCGTCGGCCTCGCCGCAGAAGATTTTCCGAACTCTGGATGCGGGTTCGCAGAACCATTTTTCGAAGCTGCGAAAACAGAGCCCTGGCAGGGCGGTGAACCTTCAAAAGGTCCTTGGTTCCATCATGGATCTGATGAACCCCTGCGACGACCCAATTCCTGCCGCGTTGAATGCGGCAGATCAGGCGTTGTTCGGAATTGGATATTACCATCAGCACCAAGAATTCTTCCGTAAACACGACAACAAATCCGAGGTGAACGAATGACCACGCTTTCCCGCCGCCACGACTTCGTACTGATTTTTGATGTAAAAAACGGCAACCCGAACGGTGACCCTGATGCGGGTAATCTCCCACGGCTCGACCCAGAGACGAATCACGGGCTTGTCAGCGATGTGTGCCTCAAGCGCAAGATTCGCAACTATGTGGAACTCGCGCGAGCAGGCGAGGACCGACACCACATCTATGTGCAGGAAGGCACAATCCTGAATGAAAAGCACCGAAAGGCCTACATGGCCATTCGCAATGACGAGAATTCGAAGACGGTCAGGAAGCTGAACCCGAACCCCAAGTCAGATGAGGATGTCAAGTTGCGTGACTGGATGTGCGCCAATTTCTTTGACGTGCGCACCTTCGGTGCAGTCATGTCCACCGACATCAACTGCGGGCAGGTGAAAGGACCGGTCCAGATGACCTTTGCCACTTCGGTGGAGCCGATCTTGCCGATGGAAGTCTCGATTACGCGGATGGCTGCCACCAACGAAGCCGAGCAAAAAAAACTTGCCGGGGGTACCGAGGAAGGCGACGTCCGTAAGGATAACCGCACCATGGGGCGCAAGCACATTGTGCCTTACGGTCTATATGTCGCCCATGGTTTTATTTCGGCCGGATTCGCGGAGAAGACGGGATTTTCGGAAGTCGATCTCGACCTCCTGTTCGAGGCATTGCAGAACATGTTCGAGCACGACCGTTCTGCAGCCCGGGGTGAGATGACGACGCGCCGCTTAATCGCTTTCCGCCATGAGAACGCTCTTGGAATGGCCCCGGCGCATCAGTTGTTCGAACGGGTCCAAATCGGGCGTAGTGTCGACGGCGAGTGGCGCGCCGTTGACGACCGCGGTCTTGGCAATCTTATCCCCGCGCGGAAGTACTCGGATTACATGATCGAACTTGACCGAAAAGCAATGCCTGCGGGAATTGAGATTCTGGATATCGTCTGACCATGCCTCGTTTGTTTGCCGAGGAGGAACCCATCCCTATCTCGGCGGTGCAACACGCGGTCTACTGCATGCGCCAGGCGGCGCTTATCCATTTGGAGCGACTATGGGCCGATAACAAGTTCACAGCCGAGGGGGATGTGCTTCATGCAGTGACTGACAAGGGCGGAAAGCGCAGGCTGCGCGGGGTCAGGCGCGTCACATCGCTTCCGCTTGCTTCGAAACGGCTGAACCTTGGAGGAATTGCCGATCTGGTTGAGTTCACTGCCGGGCTGGATGAAGAAATAGCTTACCCTGTGGAATACAAGCGCGGCAAACCCAAGCTCCATCGAGCCGACGAGGCACAACTTTGTGCCCAAGCGCTCTGCCTCGAAGAAATGACCGGGCAACCTGTTCCGGAAGGAGCGCTCTACTACGCTCAAACGAAACGCCGTGTACGAGTGTCTTTCGATCCACAGTTACGAGAACTTACCGAAATTGCGGTCTCTGAACTTGCGGACGCACTGGCTTCCGGGAGCACTCCCCCTCCGACTCCTCACAAGAGCCGTTGCCGCGGATGTTCCTTGTATGATCTTTGCCGTCCAGAATCCTTTTCCCGTCCGGTCAGGAAGTGGCGTGACCGCATGGTTGCCAAAATTCTGGAAACCCAGTGAAAAAGCTGTTGAACACTGTTTATGTTACGACCGAGGGTGCCTCGCTTAAGAAGGACGGCGAGAACATTTTGGCTGAAATCGAGGGTAGCGAAAAGGCTCGCGTGCCATTGCATATGCTGACTTCGATTGTAGCTTTTGGGCCGATCCTGATCACGCCCGCGTTGATATCAACCTGTGCCGAGCGTGGGATCTCAATGGTTCTGCTTAGCCGCTCGGGGCGGTTTCAGGCCCGCATCGAGGGTCCGGTATCCGGCAACGTCCTTTTGCGCCGTGCGCAATACCAGCAGGCCGATACTGCTGAAGACATCGTCCGGTCCATAATCATCGGCAAGATTGCAAACCAGCGCGCCGTAATCCGCAGGGCTTTGCGCGACTACGGGTCCGAGATGCAGCCTACGGCAAGCAACGACCTTGAAGCTGCCTCCACGAGCCTACGTGCAATACTTGGTCGTGTCCATTTGCCGGACCAAACAATCAACAGATTACGCGGATTCGAGGGCGAGGCAGCGATGGTTTATTTTGCGGCTTTCGATCACCTAATTCGTTCGCCTGATACTGATTTTCGTTGGGTGGGGCGCTCGCGCAGACCGCCTCTCGACCCGATCAACGCGCTTTTGTCGTTTCTCTACACACTGTTAACACATGATTGCTGTTCTGCCTGCGAGACAGTTGGTCTCGACCCCGCCGTGGGTTTTCTGCACCGCCAAAGGCCGGGCCGCCCGAGTCTTGCCCTCGACCTGATGGAAGAATTGCGCGCTCCTTATGCCGATAGGCTTGCGCTGTCGCTCGTAAATCGACGGCAACTCCGGACTAACCATTTTCGCCACATGGAAAGCGGCACTGTGCTCTTGACTGATGATGCCCGCAAAACAGTGCTTACTGCGTGGCAAGACCGCAAGAAGAAATCCCGGCAGCATCCCTTTCTTCGGGAGAAGACTCCCATCGGGTTGGTGCCCTATCTTCAGGCACAACTGCTGGCGCGACAGTTACGTGGCGACCTTGATGCCTATCCTCCCTGGTTTTGGAATTGAGATGCTGGTGCTCGTTACCTATGATGTAAACACGATCGAAGCGGGAGGTAAGAGGCGCTTGCGTCAAGTGGCGCGTACCTGCGTCGATTATGGTCAGCGAGTACAGTTCTCAGTATTTGAGATTGAAGTCGATCCCGCCCAATGGATAAAACTGAAGTCGAACCTCGAAGCGATCATCAAGCCAGAATATGACAGCCTTCGCTACTACTATCTCGGTGCAAACTGGTCTCGCAGAGTTGAACACGTTGGAGCCAAGCCTGCCACAGACTTGACCGGACCGCTGATTGTATAATCCATGGTTCTGCGAACCCCAAGTGTGCTGCAGATTGCCCGAGGTTCGCAGACTCAACTAACCACTTGAAATCGTGTAGCTTGTACCACTTCAAGGTCTTGGACGCCCGTCGAGTTTCCAGTGGATTGAGTGGGTTCGCAATTTTTCGGAAATTTACTACTTGAAACCAATCAGTTAGTAGTCTGGCCGTCGCTCCCTTCACGGGAGCGTGGATCGAAACTCCCCACGATACCCGGATTCCGGTAGTGGTGTTGACGTCGCTCCCTTCACGGGAGCGTGGATCGAAACCGGCCGGAGGTGACGCTGATCTGGGAGGAGGAGGGTCGCTCCCTTCACGGGAGCGTGGATCGAAACCCGCTTCGTCTTGAGGTTGTGGCACCTGGCGCAGAGGTCGCTCCCTTCACGGGAGCGTGGATCGAAACTCGCGACCCGGGTCGCTGCTGGAGCAGATCAGGGCGTCGCTCCCTTCACGGGAGCGTGGATCGAAACCTGTTCACCGCCGCCTCTGCATCCTGCCGGTTGACGTCGCTCCCTTCACGGGAGCGTGGATCGAAACCTGACCGTGATGACGGACGCGCTGTCCCGCGTCGTCGCTCCCTTCACGGGAGCGTGGATCGAAACGCTATCTTCGCGGCCGCCGTGACCGGAACCGGATGTCGCTCCCTTCACGGGAGCGTGGATCGAAACACGCCGGGCCGGATGGACGAGATACGCGTCATGCAGGTCGCTCCCTTCACGGGAGCGTGGATCGAAACACTCATGACTCGACCGCCAGATCCTGATTGGCCTGTCGCTCCCTTCACGGGAGCGTGGATCGAAACGGCAATTCCACCGAGACCATCCAGGTGCCGGCGAGTCGCTCCCTTCACGGGAGCGTGGATCGAAACGACATCCAGGAGGTGCTGTCGTGACCGACATACGTCGCTCCCTTCACGGGAGCGTGGATCGAAACAATAATGTCCAATACAGGGCCTACCAGCTGGATATCGTCGCTCCCTTCACGGGAGCGTGGATCGAAACACCAATCTGCGGATCGAGACCCTCGTCGCCGGCGAGTCGCTCCCTTCACGGGAGCGTGGATCGAAACACCGAGGTGACGTTCGAGGCCCGGACCGGGTCGTGTCGCTCCCTTCACGGGAGCGTGGATCGAAACGACTACGCGCACAAGATGATCCTGAAGTCGCCGTGTCGCTCCCTTCACGGGAGCGTGGATCGAAACACATTCGGGCGGGGATTCGTCTACATCGAGCGCTGTCGCTCCCTTCACGGGAGCGTGGATCGAAACAATTGGGGCGGCGGATGGGCCGCCACGCCCGGGGAGTCGCTCCCTTCACGGGAGCGTGTGTCAAGCGGCGTGCATTATGTTGAACTCAACATAATGCACGCCGTTTGATATCCGAGCGCACCAAAGACGGGCTGCGGGTGTGCCCATTTGTTACGCGCATCTGCGGAACGTGGATCCGACCGACCGGGTTGGCTGCGGCATTTCAAGTTGGACAAAGCAGATTGGAGACAAGACCAGTCAGCCACTCCCCACGGATTTTGGTGATTTCCCATGATGGCCGGTTCAGAAGATGGAACTGGCGACGGGACCCTGCCAGATATGGCCTATCCTGCCATTTTCCGCGTTTGCACGCTCAACCGCTTTCCGATGGCGCCCAGCGCCATATCCATCCGGTCGAGTCGCGAGTGATGTTCCACATCCAGAACCCGGTCCACCTGGGGAAGATGCCAGCCAAGCCGCCGCGCCAGTTCGGCCTTGCCGATCCCCTGCTCCCGCATGCCTTGGTACAGGATCACCTTCACCGCCGTGAGCGTTGGCAACGTCACCTGCATGTCGCCCCCTGAAGGAGCCGGCACGTCCCGTTTGTCGTGCATGCGCGCGGCAATGGCTTCTTCAAGGGCCGACACGGATCGGGCCAGCGCTTCGTGACGGTCGTCGCCGAAGGTCGTGAGTTCGGGAAAATCCGGCGCTGTCGCCAACGCGCCGTGGTCATCTTCCTGCAGTTTAATGGGATATGACAGCATCGTTTCAATCCAGTCCCAAGTCCTTCTTGATTTTGGCTACGAGCCCGGTTCCAAGTTCTTTCCTCGAGCCATGCATCGGCAACTGAGAGACGCGGACCCCTCGCCGAACTGTAAGGTGGCCGCTTCCTCGCTTATGCGTCACGAACGTGCACCCCTTCCGCCTGAGCCACCGCCTGAATTGGTTTGCGGTCATCAGATTCTCCCTTGAAACGCAATATCCCTGCTGGAAAAGCTTTGTACATCTCTGGTTTTCCCAATGATTTCTTCGCAACTCTGGATGACCGTTTCTGGCAGAGTCGCCGTTTGACACGACATGCATGACGCTGCCGGAGCAACGTGACTGCCACCCTAGCTCCCCACTTCGACAAGGTCAACACTTTTGTTGTCCTAGCGGCGCGAGACCTGCAACGCGATACGACGCGCCCGGGCCGCGTGGAGGGTGTAACCCAGTTTTGTTGTCTGGGCTGATTTCAGCCCGCCTTGTTCTGCTCCGACAGGCAGCTCCGGTACCGGACGCCCGCCGCCTGCACCCTGCACGAATCACCGCTCCTGCGCCTTCGGGTCGCACTGCCGCCTCCATTGTCCCTGAAAGGGCGCAGCCGCCACGGCCGGGACGACCGGGGAACACGGTCGCCTGCCCGCCGGCGGACCGGGCAGCAGGGAGCAGGAGAGGCAGGCATGGAACGACAGGATGACAGGACGGATTGCCGCGACCCGGACGCGGCCCCGCATCCGGCCAGACTGCCGACGAAGGATGCCAGGCTGCATCCGCCGGTCATCCGCACCCGCAGTGGCGGCTACACCGCCTGCTGGCGTGACGGCAGGGAGGTCCGACGGCGGGAGATCACCGCCGGTGAATTGCCCGAATCCGGCCGGACCTGCCGCGCTCATGGCCGATGTCGGGACCCGGCATGCCGGGCTGTTGCCGAAGCTGGTCGGGCCGGCCAGCCGGAAGGGTGCCGACATCGACAGCATCGAGCGGGCGCTCGGGGACGGCGCCCCGGGGTAATGGCGGCGTCGGCCTCAAGGTCATTCTCGAACATGTGGACTCCACCCTCAAGGCACCCGAATGCAGGCATTGCGGCAGGAAGATGGTCCGCCACCGCCGGGCTGCCAAGACCTTCACCACCCGGCTCGGTGATGTCGAGATCATCCGCACCTGTTTCCTCTGCCGGGATTGCGGGGGCGGCTTCTACCTCCTGGACCGCATGATCGGCGCCGAGGGCGACAACTGCACGGCAGGGGCAACCAGTATCATGGCCGAGGCCGCCGCCATCTGCAGCTACGCCCCGGCCACCGGCCTGCTCGGGAACCTTGCCGGGGTCCTGGTCTCGCCATCCGCATTGCCGCGCCGCGCCGGCACAATCGGCAACAAGGTCGAGCAATTCGAGCGGGTGATCGTGGAAGGGGCGGTGCCGGCGGCCAGTCGGCAATATCTTGCCATGGACGGCACCGGGGTGCCGATGCGCCAAGAGGAGACGAAAGGCATCCGCGGCAAGCAGGAGGATGGAAGCTCGAAGACCCGGGAGGCGAAGGTGGTGATCGCCCATACCGCCCAAGGGCGGAGCCCAAAGACCGGCGGGATCACGAAGGACAGGGGCAGCGAGGCTGTCAGCGCCGCCATCGGCGGCGTGAGCGCCCGTTCCGACTTTGCCGCCCGCCTCGAACGGCTGATACATCGCACCGGGCCCGGCGATGCCGAGGAGGTCGTCGTGCTCCCGGACGGGGCGGCGTGGATCGTCAATGTCTGCCGGGAGATGCTGCCCGGGCCGGGGGTCACCCATGTGCCGGATCCGCGGCACGCGCCGGACCATGCCGGCGACGCCCTCAAGGTGCCGGTTGCGGACCAGAGCGAGCGGAAGGCGCATCGAGGAAATCAGGGACGAACCGAAGGCCGGGCGCGTGCACGAGGTCATTGCCTGGCTTGAGCCATTCCGGGACCGGGGCAAGGATGTGGCTGCCTGCATCGACTGCTACCGGAACAACCAGGACCGCATGCACGAGGGCCAGTATGTCAGGAGAGGCATGCAGGTCGGCTCCGGCGTGGTCGAAAGCCCGGGCCGACAGCTTGTCGGCAAGCGCCTCGAGCAGCCGGGGAGCCACCGGACCCAGGCCGGTGCCGATCACCTCACGGCCATCAAGGCATGCCTGCACGAAAACTGGTGGGCCGACTGCCTGGACCGGAACGCAAACCGGGTCCTGGCGGCGTAAACAACAAGAGTGGGTTACACCCCCGCCCGGACCTGCCGGATGCGCTCCGGCGGGAAATACCGGTAGAAGGCGGTGCGGTCGATATCGAGCTGGTCGATTACATCACCGATGAAGGGGTAGTTCTGCGTATCCCTGAGCATGGCCTCGGCCGCCCTCTCGGCCTTCTTGTCCAGCGCCTTCGGCCGCCCGCCGTGCCGTCCGCGTCGGGCGGCGGCAGCAAGGCCGGCGCGGCTGTTCTCGACTAGGGCCTGTCGACAATCATGCCGCCGCCGCCACCAGCCAAATCGCCGCCGCGAAGCTCTCGCCCGGTTTGTCACGGCGCGTCGCCACTGCCCGGAACTCCCCGATCCCTGCGAAGACGTTCCCGGTCCGGTGCCGCCATTTGTACATCTCCCGCATGTGGACGCCCCCGTGGTGCAGGCAGGAGTCCGGACAACCCGTGACTGCGGTCAGGACACTGTCGCATGTCCGGCCTCTCGATGCGGCATTCATTCGCCGCCGGCCCATATGGTGTTCGTGGATCGGATCCGGATCGGTCATGCGGGCTCGAAGCCCTGCGGGAGATACCGGTTCTTCCGGCCCCGTCTTCAATGACCTCTTGCCCCTCATGTTGTCTGTCGTCCTCACCGCCCGGGCCGGGATCACCCGCGGATCATCACGCCTTCATTCAGGGCCGTATCCGCAGCGCTCCGGTATTCCTTTCCCGGCAGTCACGCCGCCGCGGCCATCGCCGCCGGCGTGCGGTCATCCTCGCGGCAGGCCGACCGCGCCCGGATCATGCGCGCCATCCTGTTCGCCGGCGCCGCCACCACCGGCTTCGGCGGCTTCCCGGATATCATCCTCGCCGGCCGGGGATCCTCGAGCGCCTCGCCTCTCGGCGCATGGCGGAGCACCGCGGTGGCACCGGGTACCGGCAGCTGCCCGGGCCGCGAAGTCGCGGCCACGGGGTCTCGCCATCGGCGGGGCAAGGGCATGCACGGCCATGGCGCCGACCGGTCCGATGCCCGGGATGGTCATCGGCCGCCCGAGCTCGCCGCGCTCCCCGGCCCGGATGCGGATCTCCCTGCCCTGGCCGGTGATCTGCCCGCAGAGCGGGGCGATCCGGTCAGACGGCAGCCCGGCCGGCGCTGCCACCCGTGCTTCCGCCGGCTCCTGCCGAAGCTTCACGACACCGGCCACGCCCCCCGGCGCCACGAGGCCGGACCCGGCCGGGCGGCCCCGGAGATCCCCGGCCTGCATCCGCTGCCGGACCGGGGGTGCCCGGGCGAGGCAGCATGGCATCGGCCCGGGCTTCCCCGGACTTCACCGCCACGAAGCGCATGGCCCTGCGCTCGCGGCCGGGGCGATGGCGGCGGCGTCGTTCCGGTCGGCCTGCAGGCGGAAGGCGAAGGGGAGGGCATGGACCGGCGGGACCGGCCTGCGATCGTGGCCCATGGCGATGATCCGGCGGCCCCGGTGACGGGCACCGCCGCACGCCTCCACACCTGCCGGCATGATGGTGCCTCCGGGAGGAAGGAGGGAGACCTGCCGCACGGCAGTGACTTCCGGAAGACCGGCCTGCCCTCGGCGGCGGCGCCGTGAAGTCGAAGACCCCGCTTCGGGACGTCGATGCCGATGACGGGTGTGTGTTCCATGGACGGCTCCTCCGTCGATCCTGCGCGCAGCCGGTCCGGCGTTTTCCCTGGCGCAGGGCGGCGCCGTTCGGAGGGGGCGTCCACTCCATCGGTCATGATGCCGGGACACTGTCCGCCTCCGCTCTGAAGGAATCACCGCCATTGCCCCGCTATCCTCGATCTCCTCGATCAGCCAGCCGGCATCGAATGCCTTGTCGCCGATCAGGGCACCGAAGGAGAGATCCCCGAGAAGTGCCGGAACTCCGAGAAGGTCATGGGCCTGTCCGGGAAGGATCACGAAGCGTACGAGACAGCCGAGCGCATCCACCACCGCCACGACCTTGCCGGTCAGGCCGCCTCTCGAGCGTCCGATACCCTGTTTGCAGGTCCCCCCCTTGCGCCGGCCGCCTTCCGGTGTGCCTGCACGATGGTGCCATCGGCGAAGACATGCTCGAGGTCGAACTCATCCGGGAGCTCGCCCGCAACCTGTTCGAAAATGTCCAACAGTGCCCATCGGCGGAAGCGCCTGAAGATGCGCCTCCTTGCCGAAATGCTCCGGTGCGTCACGCCATGGCGATCCGGCGGGCCCGCCACGGCACCGCCTCGAGAAACTGCCTGCCCACTGCCGGGCGGCGCCGGAATCGGTCGCCCTGCCGGGCAGCACGGGCTCGATCCGCGCCCACATGGCGTCGGTCAGCACCGTCCTGTCTTCATTCATCCGTCATCTGCCTCACCTGCTCGTGCCGTCATTTCGACGTGCTTTGCGGCAGGAACGGCACCTGCGCGGCTGATTCGCAAGTCGATTGTCAACAGGCCCTAATGAGTTCGCGCTGGAACTCGTCGAAGGCGGCGGTCATGTGGAAAAAGAGCCGCCCCTCCCGGTGTGGCGGTGTCGATGTTCTGCGCCAACACCTTCAGCGCGATACCCCGCTCGCCGATATCGGCGGCGGTCTTGATCACCTGGGTGAGCGATCTGGCCAGCCGGGAGAGCTTCCACACCACCAGCGTGTCGCCTTGCCGCAGGAAGTCGAGCAACGCACCCATCTGCAGCGCCGAGCTCTGATCCATGGTGGAGACGCGGGCATAACCGACCAGCATGGTGTCTGTTCCTCAATCGACCTGGCAGGATCGTAGGGGATCGCGGGTATCAGAGCAAGGAAGACGGACAAGATTCCGCCCGCCTGGCCGGGGCCTGTAGGCCGGGCGGCGTTCGCAGAAGGGATGTCTTTTGAAACAGGCAAGTGCATGAATTCCGGTGGTCGGTGGCGCCGCCGCAGAACTGTTGAGTCTCGCAGATCAGGGGCCGGGCGGGGGGCCATCGTTCCGTGGCTTCGGATCCGGCCGGGATTCCTTCACGGGATCCGGTTTGGCGCACGAAGCTATCCTTGTCCGGATAATGGGCCGGAGATGAAACAAGGCGCAGTCTCGAGAATTTGGAGGAACGTCCTGAGGCAATACAGCGCCTCCCCAGCCCCCGTTCGAGGACAGGTCGTTCGCCTGCATCGGGTCCACCACCCGTTCGGCCGCCAGGCAAGCGGGGAAGGCTCCGCAGGTTCCGCCGCTGCCGGGCGCTTCTTCTCCTGCGCGCGATCCAACTGCCGCTGCAGGATGTTCCGAAACTATTGCCGGCAATCCCTCGGGACGGAGTGGCGTTCGCCTGCAGCCGTCGCACCCGGCCCAGATGAAGCCCATGAGTGACGCGGCAGGGTGAAATTCAATTCCGCTTGGCTCGTCGCAGCGGCGGGCCTGCCGGCGGTGCCGGCGTTCAATGTCCGGTGACCCTTGAAACTCCTTGCGTGACAATCTAATTGGCGGTTCCATTGCAAACTCGACGGGCAGACATGGCACGACTCTCACCATTTCAGTTCATGCAGCAGGTGCGGTCGGAAGTCTCGAAAGTGGTCTGGCCCACCCGCAGGGAATTGCTGGTCACCACGGCGATGGTTTTCGCAATGGCCACCGTTGCCTCGATATTCTTCTTTTTCATCGACCAGATCATCCAGTTCGGACTCACGACCCTGCTGGACTTTCTCTGATCCTGCCAATTGCGGGTCGGCGGCGCGGCTGCAACGGGCGTCCGTCCCGGCACTCTTCCCGAGTCAGGGCCGGTCATTTCCGGATGAATCGCCGTCCTCATGACAATTGACAGACCGCCGGTGGCAACTGTATAGGTCATCATTCACTGATTCGCGTTTCGCATCAGAACTGATGCGTGCGCTCTTTTTTGTTGCATCATGATGCCGAGACACGACCGGGCCGCTCACGTCGTAATCGGCGGCTTGACATTGGAGGCACGCCGAATGGCAAGGCAGTGGTATTCGATAAGCGTGCTGTCAAATTTCGAAAACCGGGTCGCCGAACAGATTCGCACCAAGGCCGCTCAGAGCGCCCTGGCCGAGGATTTCGAGGAGGTACTGGTTCCCACGGAACAGGTCACGGAAATCCGGCGCGGCAAGAAGGTGCAGAAAGAGCGCCGTTTCATGCCGGGATATGTCCTGGTGAAGATGGAAATGACCGACCAGGGCTATCACCTGGTCAAGTCGGTCAACCGGGTCACCGGTTTCCTCGGCGCCTCCGGCAGACCATCGCCGATGAGCGATGACGAGGTCGGCGTGATTCTCCAGCGGGTGGAGAAGGGTGCGGAACAGCCGAAATACCTGGTGTCATTTGATGTCGGCGAGATGGTCAACGTGACCTCTGGCCCGTTCGAGGGATTCACCGGCATGGTGGAAGAGGTCGACGAACAACTGGCCCGGCTGAAGGTGTCGGTCTCGATATTCGGGCGGGCGACGCCGGTCGACCTGGAATACATGCAGGTATCGAAGCAGCTTTGAAGCCGGGCAATTGCCCGTGGAAGATTAGGGAGAGCGCCGGATGGCAAAGAAAGTCGCAGGGACGCTGAAACTTCAGGTTCCGGCCGGACAGGCAAACCCGGCCCCGCCGGTCGGTCCCGCGCTGGGCCAGCGCGGCATCAACATCATGGAGTTCTGCAAGGTGTTCAATGCCAGGACACAGAAGATTGAACCGGGCGTTCCTTGTCCCACGGTCATCACCATGTACCAGGACAAGTCGTTCGCCATCGAGATCAAGACACCGCCGGCATCGTATTTCCTGAAGAAAGCGGCGGGCCTTGACGGTGGCTCGCAGACCCCGGGCAGGGAAACCATCGGGTATGTGACCGGCAAACAGGTCCGCGAGATCGCCGAGGCGAAGATGAAGGACCTGAACACGGATGATGTCGATGCAGCGATGAAGGTCGTGGCGGGTTCGGCAAGGTCAATCGGCATCGAGATCAGGGGGTAGTTCAAATGGCAAGAGTCGGTAAGCGTTTGCGGACGGCCCGCGAGGCATTCAGCGGCAAGTCGGAACTTCCGGTCGAGGAGGCGGTGGCGCTGATCAAGGAAAACTCCAGGGTGAAGTTTTCCGAGACGGTCGAGATTGCCATGAATCTCGGCGTGGACCCCCGTCATGCCGACCAGATGGTGCGTGGCACGGTGAAGCTTCCCAATGGCACCGGAAAGACGGTCCGGGTGGCGGTCTTTGCCCGCGGTGCCAAGGCGGATGAAGCCCGCGAGGCCGGTGCCGATATCGTCGGTGCCGAGGACCTGATGGAGACGGTCCAGAAGGGCGAGATCAATTTCGACCGCTGCATTGCCACGCCGGACATGATGCCGGTGGTTGGCAGGCTCGGCCGGATACTCGGCCCCCGCAACCTCATGCCGAACCCGCGGGTCGGAACGGTCACCAATGATCTCGCCGAGGCAATCGAGAACGCCAAGGGCGGCCAGGTCCAGTTTCGCGTCGAGCGTTCGGGAGTCATTCATGCCGGTGTCGGCAAGGTAAGCTTTGAAGATGACAGCCTGTCGGAGAATGTCAGGGCGTTCGTCAGCGCCGTCAGCAGGGCAAAACCGACCGGCGCCAAGGGAAAGTACATCAGGAAGATTTCACTAAGCTCCACGATGGGGCCGGGTGTGTCCGTCGATATTGCGTCGGCAGGAGAACGATAAGGGAGATTCTGTTGCCCGTGGTGCGCGGGCATGGAATCCAGCGGGCCGCTGAGGGTTCGCTGGGCTGTCCGAGACGGTGGGTTTCCGAGGGTCCCTGGGCCCGGAGTGCAAATCCTGCCTGAGACGGGAATCGAATGGAACACGCGGAAGCGCTGCTTTCGGGCGGGACTTTTCGGACCCTGAGTCGAGGACCGAAGGCCGGCATTGGCCGGCAAAACCGAGCCGGAGGGGCTTCCCCTCCCTGAACTGGAGAGAAACCGTGGACAGAGCCCGAAAAGAACAGGTGGTCGATCAGCTTGGCCAGATCTTCGAAAGCTCAGGTGTTGTTGTGATCGCGCAATACACCGGCCTCACGGTTGCCGACATGGAGGATTTCCGGGGACGCATGCGTTCAGCCGGGGGCTCCGTCCGGGTCGCCAAGAACAGGCTCACCAAGATCGCACTCAAGGACCGGCAATGCGAAGGCGTTGCCGCATATCTGAACGGCATGACAGTCCTTGCCTATTCGGAGGATCCGGTCACCGCCGCCAAGGTGGTGGAGGATTACGCCAGGACCAACAGGAAACTCGTGGTTCTCGGCGGCGCAGTAGGCGATTCGGTTCTGGATGCCGCAGGTGTGAAATCGGTGGCAGCGATGCCTTCGAGGGAAGAACTTCTTGCCTCGCTGGTCGGCTGCATTCTGGCCCCTGCTTCGCAGGTTGCCGGGGCAATCGGTGCTCCGGCTTCAGCCATTGCCGGCGTCCTGAGCACGATCGAGGAGCAACAGGCGGCCTAGACCGGCAACAGGGGCGGCGTACGGTTCGACCGTAACGCACCTAGCCACATCCAAGGATACAGGAACAAGCAAATGGCAGATCTGAAAAAACTGGCCGAGGAAATCGTCGGACTGACGCTTCTGGAAGCCCAGGAACTCAAGACCATTCTCAAGGATGAGTATGGCATTGAACCGGCCGCCGGCGGGGCGGTCATGATGGCAGGACCAGCCGGAGACGGCGGTCCGGATGCCGAGGCGGCCGAGGAACAGACGGAATTCGATGTCATTCTGAAGGCTGCCGGCGGCCAGAAGGTGCCGGTGATCAAGGAGGTCAGGGTCCTGACCGGCCTGGGGCTGAAGGATGCCAAGGATCTGGTCGAGGCCGGCGGCAAGGCAGTCAAGGAAGGTGTTTCGAAGGAAGAGGCAGAGGAAATCAAGGCCAAGCTCGAGGGAATCGGGGCGGAAGTCGAGATCCAGTAGCCGGAGACACCGGAACACACGCAACCGGGGCGGCAGGCTGCCGCCCCGGATACTCCCATCCCGGGAAGGCTCGCCATCCGGCGGCCTCCTTGCGGCGATGGACGGCCCGGGGGCAGACCGTTGGCAGGGTCTGCAGGAATTGGGCCGGGAAGTTACATGGCGACTCACGATGCCGCCTGCCCGGCGGGTATCGTCTGTGGGATTCACCAAAGGCAATTCACCCATGATTCATACAGCATCAACGGCGGCAGGCAGGCGGCGGATCCGGCGCAAATACGGAAAGATCCGCGAAGTCATCAAGATGCCAAACCTCATCGAGGTCCAGAAGAGTTCATATGACCTGTTTCTGAATTCCGGTGATGGCGAGGAGCACGCGGATGGCGAAGGAATTCGCGGCGTGTTCCAGTCGGTGTTTCCGATCAGCGACTACAACGAGACCGCCCAGCTCGTCTTCCGGAGCTACCGGCTCGAGCCGCCCAAATACGATGTCGAGGAATGTCAGCAACGGGACATGACCTACGCGGCGCCGATGAAGGTGAAGCTGCAGCTGGTGGTGTTTGATGTCGACGAGGAAACCGAGGCCCGCGAGGTCAAGGACATCAAGGAGCAGGATGTCTTCATGGGCGACATGCCGCTCATGACCAAGAACGGCACTTTCATCATCAAGGGAACCGAACGGGTGGTGGTGTCGCAGATGCATCGCTCGCCCGGCGTCTTCTTCGATCATGACAAGGGCAAGTCCCACTCGTCCGGAAAGATCCTCTATGCATGCCGGGTGATCCCGTATCGGGGCTCCTGGGTCGATTTCGAATTCGATGCCAAGGACATTGTCCATGTGCGCATCGACCGGCGCCGGAAGCTGCCGGTGACCACGCTCCTCTACGCCCTCGGTTTCGACCAGGAGGAGATGCTGGATACCTATTACGACACGGTGTCATTCCGCCTTGCCGAGAATGGCGAGGAATGGATCACCAGCTTCTTCCCGGAGAGACTCAAGAACGTGACTCCGCCCGAGGATATCAGGGCCACCGACGGTTCGGTGATTGCACCTGCCGGCAAGAAGGTCACCCCGCGCCGGGTCAAGCAATGGGTCGAGAAACCGACGGTCACGGAAGTCATGGTCCCCTATGCCAGGATTGCCGGCCGCTACGTCGCCAGCGATATCATCGACGAGGAGATCGGCGAGATCTGGGTCGAGGCCGGCGACGAGATCACCATCGAAAGAAACAAGGATGGCGAGTTGGTCGGCGGAACGCTGAAAGTGCTGCTCGATCATGGAGTGACCGACATCCCGGTGCTGGATATCGACGGGGTCACTGTCGGGCCGTACATCCGCAATACCATGGCGATCGACAAGAATCGTGATCGAAGTTCTGCCCTGCAGGATATCTACCGGATCCTTCGGCCAGGCGAGCCGGCCACCGAGGAGACGGCCGAAGCCATGTTCGACCAGCTGTTTGGCGACCCTGACCGCTACGATTTGTCGGCGGTGGGCAGGGTCAAGATGAACATGCGCCTGCGGCTGGACGCCGAGGACAGCCAGAGAACTCTCCGGCGCGAGGATTTCGTCGAGTGCATCAGGGCGCTGGTCGACCTGAAGGATGGCAAAGGCGAGATCGATGACATTGATCATCTGGGCAATCGCCGGGTCAGGTCGGTCGGCGAACTCATGGAGAACCAGTACCGGATCGGCCTGGTGCGCATGGAGAGGATGATCAGGGAGCGCATGAGCTCGGTCGAGATCGATACCGTCATGCCGCAGGACCTGATCAATTCCAAGCCGGTTGCCGCCGCGGTCCGCGAGTTTTTCGGATCCTCGCAGTTGGCACAATTCATGGACCAGACCAACCCGTTGTCGGAGGTGACCCACAAGCGGCGCCTGTCTGCCCTCGGCCCGGGCGGCCTGACCAGGGAGCGGGCCGGGTTCGAGGTCCGGGACGTGCACCCGACCCATTACGGCCGGATTTGCCCGGTCGAAACTCCGGAAGGGCCGAATATCGGCCTGATCAATTCGCTGGCGACCTTTTCGAAGGTCAACAAGTACGGGTTCATCGAATCTCCGTACCGGAAGGTCGTCGACGGCACGGTCAGCGACGAGGTCGAGTATATCTCGGCTACCGAGGAAATGCGGCACACCATCGCCCAGGCCAATGCGAAGCTGAACGAGGATGGGCGCTTCCAGAATGAAATCGTGTCGACCCGGCGGGAGGGCGAGTTCAAGTTCAGCCCCCGCGAGACCGTCGACCTGATCGACGTCTCGCCCAAGCAGCTTGTCTCGGTAGCGGCATCGCTGATTCCGTTCCTCGAAAACAACGACGCCAACCGGGCGTTGATGGGCTCGAACATGCAGCGGCAGGCAGTGCCGCTGTTGCGGGCCGAGGCTCCCTTTGTCGGAACCGGGATCGAATCGGTCGTGGCCAGGGATTCAGGGGCGGCGATTACCGCCAGGCGGGCCGGGGTGATTGACCAGGTGGATGCAACCAGGATCGTCATCCGGGTGACCGAGGAGCTGGAGCCGGGAGATCCCGGTGTCGACATCTTCCGGCTTCGCAAGTTCCAGAGATCCAACCAGAACACCTGCATCAACCAGCGGCCGCTGGTGAATGTCGGCGACAGGGTCGAGAAGGGCGAGGTGATTGCCGACGGCCCGTCCACCGATTTGGGCGAGCTTGCTCTCGGCAAGAACGTGCTGGTCGCGTTCATGCCGTGGAATGGCTACAATTTCGAGGATTCGGTGCTGATATCGGAGCGCATCGCCCGCGATGATGTCTTCACCTCGATCCATATCGACGAATTCGAGGTGGATGCGAGGGATACCAAGCTCGGACCGGAGGAGATTACCCGCGACATTCCCAATGTCGGCGAGGATGCGCTGTGCAACCTCGACGAGGCCGGTATCGTCTATATCGGCGCCCAGGTCGGCCCTGGCGACATCCTGGTCGGCAAGATCACGCCGAAGGGTGAATCGCCGATGACCCCCGAGGAGAAACTGTTGCGGGCAATCTTCGGCGAGAAGGCCTCGGATGTGCGTGACACGTCGCTGCGGCTGCCGGCCGGCGATTACGGGACGGTGGTCGAGGTCCGGGTCTTCAACCGGCACGGGATCGAAAAGGATGAGCGGGCGATCCAGATCGAGCGGGAGGAAATTGCCCAGCTCACTCGTGACCATGATGACGAGCTGGCGATCCTCGAGCGGAACATCTATGCCCGGCTCAAGACGCTGATCATGGGCAAGACCGCGTTGCGGGGTCCGAAATCGGTGAAGCGGAACACGGTTGTCACCGAGGAGGTGCTTGCACCGCTCTCGCGTGGCCAGTGGTGGCAACTCGCCATTGACGACGAGGAAAGCGCCCGGGAACAGGAGGCGCTGCATTCCCAGTTCAATGTCCAGAAGGGCGCGCTGGAGGACCGGTTCAAGGACAAGGTCGAAAAGATCCAGCGCGGCGATGACCTGCCACCAGGGGTGATGAACAAGGTCAAGGTCTACATCGCCGTCAAGAGGAAGCTGCAGCCGGGCGACAAGATGGCCGGCCGGCATGGCAACAAGGGCGTGGTCTCCAAGGTGGTGCCGATGGAGGACATGCCGTTCCTCGCCGACGGCATGCCAGTGGACATCGTGCTCAATCCGCTGGGTGTTCCATCGCGGATGAATGTCGGACAGATCCTGGAGACGCATATGGGATGGGCGGCCCGGGGCCTTGGGTTGTCCGTCAACGAGGCGCTCGAGAATTTCCGGCAGGATGGCGATCTGAAACCGGTCAGGATGGCGATGGAGAACGCGTATGGTTCGGACACCTACCAGGACGAGATTGCACCGCTCAACGATCTGGAACTCGCCGATGCCGCGCAGAACGTGACCTCGGGGGTTCCGATTGCCACGCCGGTATTCGACGGTGCGCGGGAGTCCGATGTCGACGAGGCGCTGAGCCGGGCCGGTTTCGAGATGTCCGGCCAGTCGGTGCTCCATGACGGCCGGACCGGTGAACAATTCGCGCGACCGGTGACCGTCGGCATGAAATACCTGCTCAAGCTGCACCACCTGGTCGATGACAAGATTCATGCGAGGTCGACCGGTCCGTACAGCCTGGTCACCCAGCAGCCCCTGGGCGGCAAGGCCCAGTTCGGCGGCCAGAGATTCGGCGAGATGGAGGTCTGGGCGCTGGAAGCGTATGGCGCTGCCTACACCCTGCAGGAGATGCTGACCGTCAAGGCCGATGACGTGTCCGGCCGGACCAAGGTCTACGAATCCATCGTCAAGGGTGAAGACAATTTCGAAACCGGTATACCGGAGAGCTTCAATGTCCTGGTCAAGGAAGTCCGCGGCCTGGGATTGAACATGGAACTGATCCAGCGGGATCCCGAATAGGCTTGGGGCCCGTCCGGAAGATAGTGAGACAGAAATGAACAGAGAATTTGGTCCGCAGGCATTTCACGCAGGAGCAGTTCCGGCGACATTCGACGAGATCCGCATTTCGCTCGCATCACCGGAAAAGATCCTTTCCTGGTCCTATGGCGAGATAAAGAAGCCGGAAACCATCAATTACCGCACCTTCAAACCGGAGCGGGACGGGCTGTTCTGTGCCCGAATTCTCGGTCCGGTCAAGGATTACGAGTGCCTGTGCGGCAAGTACAAGCGCATGAAATACCGCGGTGTCACCTGCGAGAAATGCGGTGTCGAGGTGACGTTGCAGAAGGTGCGGCGAGAGCGGATGGGTCACATCCAGCTGGCGGCACCGGTGGCCCATATCTGGTTCCTGAAGTCATTGCCCAGCCGCATCGGGCTGGCGCTGGACATGACCCTGAAGGCGCTGGAAAGCGTTCTCTATTTCGAGCGGTTCATCGTCATCGATGCCGGCCTGTCGAATCTCGAGGCGGGTCAGCTCATCACCGAGGAACAGCTCCAGCTCGCCCAGGATGATTTCGGCCCGGAAGGGTTCAAGGCCGGCATCGGCGCCGAAGCCATCCGTGAAATGCTGAGCCGGGTCGACCTGGAGACCGAGGCCGCCGATTTGCGCCGGGACCTGGCCGAGGCAACAAGCGAACAGAAGCAGAAGAAGATCGTCAAGCGGCTGAAGCTGTTCGAGCACTTCATTGATTCCGGAAACCGACCGGAATGGATGATCCTGACTGTCATTCCGGTCATCCCGCCGGAGTTGCGACCACTGGTTCCGCTGGATGGGGGAAGGTTTGCCACCTCCGACCTCAACGACCTCTATCGCAGGGTCATCAACCGGAACAACCGCCTGAAACGGCTGATCGAACTCAAGGCGCCGGACATCATCATCCGCAACGAGAAGCGGATGCTCCAGGAATCGGTCGATGCGCTGTTCGACAATGGCCGCCGGGGGCGGACGATCACCGGCACCAACAAGCGACCGCTGAAATCGCTGAGCGACATGCTCAAGGGAAAGCAGGGCCGGTTCCGCCAGAATCTCCTGGGCAAGCGCGTGGATTTTTCCGGAAGGTCGGTGATCGTGACCGGACCGGAGCTGAAGCTCCACCAGTGCGGCCTGCCGAAGAAGATGGCACTCGAGCTGTTCAAGCCGTTCATCTATTCGAAACTCGAGCTCAAGGGGCTGTCCTCGACTGTCAAGCAGGCCAAGAAACTCGTGGAACGGGAGCAGAAGGAGGTCTGGGATATTCTCGACGAGGTGATCCGGGAGCATCCGGTGCTGCTGAACCGGGCCCCGACGCTGCACCGGCTCGGCATCCAGGCATTCGAGCCGATACTGATCGAGGGCAAGGCGATCCAGTTGCATCCGCTGGTCTGCTCGGCGTTCAATGCCGATTTCGATGGCGACCAGATGGCGGTCCATGTGCCGTTGTCGCTCGAGGCACAGCTTGAATCACGCGTGCTGATGATGTCGACCAACAATGTCCTGTCCCCTGCCAACGGGGTGCCGATCATTGTTCCGTCGCAGGACATGATTCTCGGACTCTACTATCTGAGCATGGAACGCAGCGGCATGGTCGGCGAGGGGCTGGTCTTCTCGTCGGTCGACGAGGTCGAACATGCCATGGCCGCCGGTGCGGTCCATTTGCATGCCCGGGTCAGGGCCCGGCTGAAGCAGGTCGATGAGGATGGCTCCGAGGTCTATCGGATCTTCGAAACCACCCCGGGGCGGGTCCTGCTTGGCTCGCTGCTGCCGCTGAACGCCCGGACACCCTTTGACCGGCTGGTCAACCGGTGCCTGCGGAAACGGGAAGTGCAGGAGGTCATCGATACCGTCTATCGCTATTGCGGGCAGAAGGAATCGGTCATTTTCTGCGACCGGATCATGGGCCTCGGGTTCAGGGAAGCATTCAAGGCCGGGATCTCCTTCGGCAAGGATGACATGGTCATTCCGGGCAGGAAGTGGAAGATCGTCGAGGATACCCGCAGCAAGGTTGCCGAGTTCGAGCAGCAATACTGGAACGGGCTGATCACCCAGGGCGAGAAATACAACAAGGTGGTCGATGTCTGGTCCAAGTGCTCGGAACAGGTCGCCGATGCGATGATGGTGGAAATCTCCTCGGTGGATACCGATGACAGCGGTGCCGAGTCGGAGCCGAACTCGATCTACATGATGTCGCATTCCGGTGCCCGTGGCTCTGCGGCCCAGATGAAACAGCTTGCCGGCATGCGCGGGTTGATGGCCAAGCCCTCCGGCGAGATCATCGAGACCCCGATCATTTCGAATTTCAAGGAAGGGTTGAACGTGCTCGAGTATTTCAACTCGACGCATGGCGCCCGGAAGGGCCTGGCTGACACGGCGCTGAAGACAGCCAATTCGGGCTACCTGACCAGGAGACTGGTGGACGTGGCGCAGGATTGCATCGTCAGGGTTGATGATTGCGGCACCGACAATGCCATCACTGTCAGGCCTTCGATGGCCGATGGCCAGGTCGTGTCGCCGATCAGCGAGAGGATCCTGGGCCGGGTGGCGGTCGAGGATGTGATCAATCCGGATACCGGCGAGGTCCTGGCCGCCACCGGCCAGTTGATCGAGGAAAATGCTGCCGAGGCCATCGAGGTCGGCGAGGTGCAGGAGGTCAAGATCCGTTCGCCGCTGACCTGCGAGGCCGAAGAGGGTGTCTGTGCGCAATGCTATGGACGCGACCTGGCCAGGGGAACGCCGGTCAATATCGGCGAGGCGGTCGGGATCATCGCTGCCCAGTCCATCGGCGAGCCCGGAACGCAGCTGACCATGCGGACATTCCATATTGGCGGCATCGCCCAGGCGGCGCAGCAATCCTTTGTCGAGGCAGGTTTCGAAGGCACGGTCACGTTTACCGGCGATGGCAAGACCCTGGAGAATGCCGCCGGCGACATTGTCGTCGTTGGCCGGAACATGCAGCTTTCGATCCTTGATGCCAAGGGTGACGAGCGCGCCATCCACAAGGTCAGCCATGGCTCGAAACTGCTGGTCGCTGACGGCCAGGCGGTCAAGCGCGGCGACAGGCTGTTCGAGTGGGATCCGTATACAACGCCGATCATTGCCGAGTGCTCCGGGATTGCCCGCTTCAGGGACCTGGTTGCCGGGGTGTCGATCAGGGAGGAATCCGACGAGACAACCGGGATGCGCCAGCGCATCGTGTCCGACTGGCAACTGGGTCGCAAGAACACCGATTTCAGGCCGGCAATCCAGATCGTCGCCAGCGCCGGAGATGACGAGCCGGTCAGCATTGGCGACAAGCCGGCCAGCTATCCCATGTCGGTCGAGGCCATCCTGTCGGTCGAGGATGGCGCCGAAATCAGGGAGGGCGATGTTGTCGCCAGGATCCCCAGGGAAGGAGCCCGGACCAAGGACATTACCGGCGGCTTGCCGCGGGTGGCGGAGCTGTTCGAGGCCCGCAGGCCGAAGGATCACGCGATCATCGCCGAGGCCGACGGCTATATCCGGTTCGAGAAGGACTACAAGAACAAGACCAGGATCAAGATCGAGCCGCTGGACGAGGAAGAGGAGCCGAAGCAGTATTTCGTCCAGAAGGGCAAGCACATCCCGGTCCAGGAAGGCGACTTTGTCAGGAAGGGCGACTATATCGTCGACGGCAACCCGGCCCCGCATGACATCCTGCGAATCCTGGGGGTGGAAGCGCTGGCCGACTACCTCATCAACGAGGTCCAGGATGTCTATCGCCTGCAGGGAGTCAAGATCAATGACAAGCACATCGAGGTCATTGTCCGCCAGATGCTGCAGAAATACGAGGTGACCGATTCCGGGGAGACAACGCTGCTGGAAGGCGAGCATGTCGACAAGTCCGAGTTCGAGGAAATCAATGACCGGGCTGTCGCCAATGGCCGCAAGCCGGCCAGGGGCGGCCCGATCCTGCTGGGAATCACCAAGGCTGCCTTGCAGACCCGGTCATTCATCTCGGCGGCATCCTTCCAGGAGACCACGCGGGTGCTCACCGAAGCTGCGGTGCAGGGCAAGCGGGACAACCTGATCGGGTTGAAGGAAAACGTGATCGTCGGCCGGCTGATCCCGGCCGGAACCGGCGGGGCGGCGTCGCAGATCAAGCGGATTGCCACCGAACGTGACAAGGTGATCATCGAGGAACAGGAAGCTGCCGCCGCCGCAGCCTTGCCGGCCCCGGATGACGGGTTTCTGACCGGCGGCGATTCCGGAGAGGACTTCGCTGCCGAGGGAACGTTTGACGAGGCCGCCATATTCGAATCGACCCTGCCGGCAGCGGAAGAGGAGGGCAATGAGGTGGCGGCTCAATAGGCGGCGACACAATTGGCTTCGTCGCCGCAAAGCTGTTGACAAGAGCGCGAATCGAAATTAAACGCCGCCGCACAGTCGGAAGGCCTCGCCTGTCCGTATCAACAGCCGTGCAATTGGTGAACATGATCCCGGCCTGGGCCGCGATCCTCTGAAAGAATGCCGTCAAGCCCTGTCGAGGCGGCCAGACACTTTTTCACGGCGAGTTGCGGACCTGGAGAGCGGCGGCAACTGGAATTGAAACGGGAAATCGGAATGCCAACCATACAGCAGTTGATCCGAAAGCCGAGGAAGCCGAAGGTCAAGCGGCAGAAGTCGATGCACCTGCTCGGCTGTCCACAGCGACGCGGGGTATGCACCCGGGTCTACACGACGACGCCGAAGAAGCCGAACTCGGCCATGAGGAAGGTTGCCAAGGTCAGGCTGACCAGCGGCTTCGAGGTGATCTCCTACATTCCCGGCGAATCGCACAATTTGCAGGAGCACTCGGTGGTGCTCATCCGGGGCGGACGGGTGAAGGATTTGCCCGGTGTCCGCTATCACATTCTCCGCGGCGTGCGGGATACCGAAGGGGTGTCCAGCCGCCGGCAGCGCCGGTCGAAATACGGCGCGGCACGACCGAAATAGGAGGCGCAGATGTCACGACGGCGACGCGCCGAGAAGCGCGAAGTGCTTCCCGATGCAAAATTTGGTGATGAGACCATCACCAAGTTCACCAACAACCTGATGATGGATGGCAAGAAGGCGGTGGCCGAGACCATCGTCTACAATGCCCTTGACCGCATCGAGGCCAAGACCCGCCGGGTCCCGGTCGAGGTGTTCCACGAGGCCCTCGACAATGTGAAGCCTTCGGTCGAGGTGCGTTCCCGCCGGGTTGGCGGCTCAACCTACCAGATACCGGTCGAGGTGCGGCCGGAGCGGCGCGGGGCGCTGGCGATCAGGTGGCTGATCACCGCCGCCCGCAAGCGTGGCGAACACACCATGGAAGAGCGCCTTGCGGGCGAGTTGATGGATGCCGCCAATGAACGTGGCGCAGCCGTCAAGCGTCGCGAGGACACCCACAAGATGGCCGATGCCAACAAGGCATTCAGCCATTACCGCTGGTAACTGGCAGGAGTTCGGGTCGATGTCGCGCGCATTTGAACTGGGGCGCTACCGGAATTTCGGGATCATGGCGCATATTGACGCCGGCAAGACCACGACGACCGAGCGTGTCCTCTACTATACCGGAAAGTCACACAAGATGGGCGAGGTCCATGACGGCGCCGCCACCATGGACTGGATGGAGCAGGAACAGGAACGGGGCATAACGATTACCTCGGCGGCGACCACGACCTTCTGGGAGCGGACCGAGGATGGCGAAACGGCGCAGTCGGACCGGTACCGGTTCAACATCATCGACACGCCTGGCCATGTCGACTTCACCATCGAGGTGGAGCGGTCGCTTGCCGTGCTCGACGGTGCGGTCTGCGTCCTCGATGCCAATGCCGGGGTGGAGCCGCAGACGGAGACCGTCTGGCGCCAGGCGGATCGCTACCGGGTTCCGCGTATCGTGCTGGTCAACAAGATGGACAAGATCGGCGCCGATTTCGATATCTGCCTGCGCATGATCAGGGACCGCACCGGTGCCGTGCCGCTGGCCATCCAGATCCCGATCGGGTCCGAAGCGGATTTCGAGGGAATCATCGACCTCGTGACCATGGATGAATGGACCTGGATCGGCGATGATCTCGGTGCAACCTGGACCCGCCAGGAAGTGCGTCCGCAGTTGCAGGAACGGGCGGTCGAGATGCGGACGAAGATGATCGAGACCGTGGTCGAGCTTGATGACGATTTGATGGAGAGCTATCTCGAGGGTGAAGAGCCGGATGTCGATACCCTTCGGCGCCTGATCCGGACCGGCACCCTGGACATGACATTCGTTCCGGTCCTGGCCGGCTCCGCGTTCAAGAACAAGGGTGTGCAACCCATGTTGAACGCGGTGATCGACTATCTTCCGGGACCGCTCGACGTGCCGTCCTACATGGGTTTCCGTCCCGGCGACAAGACGGAAACCCGCGATGTCAGCCGGACTGCCGATGACAACCAGCCATTCTCGGCCCTTGCCTTCAAGATCATGAATGACCCCTTTGTCGGTTCGTTGACCTTTGTCCGCATCTATTCGGGCTCGATCCGCAAGGGCGACCAGATGCTGAATTCGACCAAGGGCCGCCGCGAGCGTGTCGGTCGCATGATGATGATGCATTCGAACAACCGCGAGGAGATCGAGGAGGCCTTCGCCGGCGACATCATCGCCCTGGCCGGACTCAAGGAAACCACGACCGGCGATACCCTGTGCAACAATTCGGACCCGGTGGTCCTGGAAACCATGGCCTTCCCGGATCCGGTCATCGAGATTGCCGTCGAACCCAAGACCAAGGCCGACCAGGAGAAGCTGGCCCAGGCGCTGCAGAGGCTGGCCGCCGAGGATCCGTCATTCCGGGTGGAAACCGACATGGAATCCGGGCAGACGATCATGAAGGGCATGGGCGAGCTGCATCTCGACATTCTCATTGACAGGATGAAGCGGGAATTCCGGGTCGAGGCAAATGTCGGCGCCCCGCAGGTTGCCTATCGCGAGACCATCTCGCACATGGCGGAGATCGACTACACCCACAAGAAGCAGACCGGCGGCGCCGGGCAATTCGCCCGCGTCAAGATGGTCGTCGAGCCCATGGAGCCGGGAGAAGGCTATCTCTTCGAATCGAAGATCGTTGGCGGCTCCATCCCCCGGGAATACATCCCCGGCGTGGAAAAGGGCGTGGCGTCGGTCATGCAATCGGGACCGCTGGCAGGGTTTCCGGTCATCGACTTCCGGGTCACCCTGGTCGATGGTGCCTGTCACGAGGTGGATTCATCGGTCATGGCATTCGAACTGGCCGGCCGGGCGGCCATGCGGGAGGGATTGCGCAAGGCAGGTGCCAGGCTGCTCGAGCCCTTCATGAAGGTCGAGGTGGTGACGCCGGAAGAATATACCGGCAATGTGAATGGTGACCTGAACAAGCGGCGGGGGCAGGTTCTCGGACAGGAAATCCGCGGAAATGCCACGGTCATCTCTGCCCATGTCCCGCTTGCAAACATGTTCGGCTACATCAACAACTTGCGGTCGATGTCCTCGGGCCGTGCGAATTTCTCCATGCAGTTTTCGCACTACGAGGCAGTACCGCACAACCTTTCAGAGGAAATCCAGGCAAAATACGCGTAACGGGTCCGGCCCGTTATCGGAACACAACAGGAGTACACCATGGCCAAGCAAAAGTTTGAGCGGACGAAACCGCATGTCAATGTGGGAACCATCGGTCACGTCGACCACGGCAAGACCACGCTGACTGCCGCCATCACCAGGTTTTATGGCGAGTTCCAGTCCTATGACAAGATCGACGCCGCACCCGAGGAGCGCGAGCGCGGCATCACCATCGCCACTGCGCATGTCGAATACGAGACCGAGGCCCGGCATTACGCACATGTCGATTGCCCGGGCCATGCCGACTACGTGAAGAACATGATCACCGGTGCCGCGCAGATGGATGGCGCCATCCTGGTGGTCAGTGCCGCCGATGGTCCGATGCCGCAGACCCGCGAGCATATCCTGCTGGCCCGCCAGGTTGGCGTGCCGGCACTGGTCGTCTACATGAACAAGATCGACCAGGTCGATGACGAGGATCTGTGGGAGCTGGTCGAGCTGGAAGTCAGGGAGCTGCTCAGCTCGTACGAGTTTCCCGGTGACGATATTCCGGTCATCCGCGGCTCGGCATTGCTGGCGCTGGAGGATGGCGACGAGGAGCTCGGCCGCAACAGCATTTCCCAGCTGATGGATGCGGTTGACGAGCATATCCCGACCCCCGAGCGCCCGATCGACCAGCCATTCCTGATGCCGATCGAGGACGTGTTCTCGATTTCGGGCCGTGGCACGGTGGTGACCGGGCGGGTCGAGCGCGGCGTGATCAATGTCGGCGACGAAATCGAGATCGTCGGGATTCGATCGACCCAGAAGACCACCTGCACCGGTGTCGAGATGTTCCGCAAGCTGCTTGACCGCGGCGAGGCCGGCGACAATGTCGGCACCCTGCTGCGGGGTGTCGACCGCACGGCGGTCGAGCGCGGGCAGGTTCTGTGCAAGCCGGGCTCGGTGACACCGCATACCGAGTTCGAGGCCGAGGCCTATGTGCTGACCAAGGACGAGGGTGGGCGCCATACCCCCTTCTTCACCAAGTATCGCCCGCAATTCTATTTCCGGACCACCGATGTGACCGGGACCGTGGAATTGCCGGATGATGTCGAGATGGTCATGCCGGGTGACAATGCCACCTTCACGGTGACCCTGATCGCCCCGATCGCCATGGAGGAAAAACTTCGTTTCGCGATCAGGGAGGGCGGTCGAACCGTTGGGGCCGGTATTGTGTCGAAGGTGATCAAGTAGGGCCATGCAGGGCGCGGAGATCAGGATCTCCGCGCTTTTTCGTTCAGGAGCGGAATTGTGATTCAGAACCAGAACATTCGGATCCGCCTCAAGGCATTCGATTACCGGTTGCTTGACGCCAGTACCAACGAGATCGTCGAGACAGCCAAGCGAACCGGTGCCCGCGTCAGGGGACCGATTCCGCTGCCGAACAAGATTGAGAAATTCACCGTGCTGCGCGGTCCGCATATCGACAAGAAATCGCGTGAGCAGATGGAAATCCGCACCCACAAGCGGCTGCTTGATATCGTGGATCCCACTCCCCAGACCGTCGACGCGCTGATGAAGCTCGACCTGGCGGCGGGAGTCGCGGTGGAAATCAAGATTTAGGGAGAAATCCGCCATGCGTTCAGGCGTGATTGCCAAGAAAGTCGGAATGACCAGGCTGTTCATGGATGATGGACGGCAAGTGCCGGTTACCGTGCTGCATGTCGACAAGGTGCAGGTGGTGGCGCAACGCACGGCGGACAAGGATGGCTATACCGCGGTGCAGCTCGGTGCCGGGAGTTCGAAGGCCCGGCGGGTCGGTGCACCCATGCGCGGGCATTTTGTCCGGGCCGGGGTGGCGCCGAAGCGCAAGGTGGCCGAGTTCCGGGTCAGCCCCGACAACCTGATCGAGGTCGGCGCCGAAATCACCGCCGACCACTTCGTGCCGGGACAGCGGGTCGACGTGTCGGGAACATCGATCGGCAAGGGATTTGCCGGGCCGATGAAGCGCCACAATTTTCGCGGGCTGCGGGCATCGCATGGCGTGTCGGTGAATCACCGCTCCCATGGCTCGACCGGCCAGTGCCAGGACCCGGGCAAGGTGTTCAAGGGCAAGAAGATGGCCGGCCATTTGGGCAATGCAAGGGTGACCACGCAGAACCTCGAAGTGGTCAGGACCGATGTCGACCGCGGCCTGATCATGATCAAGGGCGCGGTTCCGGGCTCGAAGGGCGGATGGGTAACGGTCCGCGATGCAGCGAAGAAGACACTGCCGGATGATGTCCGGTTCCCCGGCGCCTTTCGGCCGGCCGGGATGTCGGTCAATGGCGGCGCCCAAGGCGATGCAGCCGCCATCGATGCCGGGGACGGGGTGTCCGGTGAACAGGAAGGCGCATGATGAAGTTTCCGGTCATATCCATTGAAGCCGAGGAGGCTGGCGAGGTCGACCTGCCGGAGTCGATTTTCGGGCACGATCCGCGCCCGGACATCCTGCACCGGGTCGTTCGCTGGCAGCTTGCCAGGAAACAGCAGGGTAGCCACAAGGCCAAGACACGGTCCGAAACCAGCTATTCGGGACGCAAGATCTATTCGCAGAAGCGGACCGGGCGCGCCCGCCATGGCGACCGGAACGCCCCGATCTTCAGGAAGGGCGGCGTCTACAAGGGACCGGTGCCACGCAGCCATGCCCATGATCTTCCCAGGAAGATCCGGCAACTTGGCCTCAAGCATGCGCTGTCGGCCAAGGCCGGTGCCGACGAGCTGGTGGTGCTGAAGGCGGCCGAGATGGAGTCGCACCGTACCGCGGTCCTGGCCCGCGCCGTCGCCAGGCTGGGCTGGGGACGGGCGCTGATCATTGACGGGTCCGATATCGACCGGAACCTGGCCCGCGCCGCGGCCAATATTCCCGGTCTCGACATTCTTCCGGGGCACGGTGCCAATGTCTACGACATTCTCAGGAGGGACACGCTGGTCCTGACCGAGGCCGGATTGAAGGCGATCTGCGAGAGGCTGCAATGAACGCCCTGCCAAAGCATTATGACACAATCGTGAAGCCGGTCATCACCGAGAAGGCGACCTTGGCTTCGGCGGCGAATTCCGTCGTGTTCGAGACTGCGATCGGTGCCAGCAAGGCGGAGATCAAGGAGGCGGTCGAAGCCCTGTTCAATGTCAGGGTGCGAGCGGTGAATGTTGTCGTCAACAAGGGAAAGCGCGTGCGGTTCCGGGGTCGGCCCGGCCGGCGAAAGGACACCAAGAAGGCCTATGTCAGGCTCGAGGAAGGCTACACCATCGATGTCACCACCGGCATCTGACGGAAGCACTGGAGAACGGAAGCACAGATCATGGCACTGAAGTCATACAATCCGACAACTCCCGGTCAGCGCGGTCTCATCCTGGTCGACCGTTCGGCGCTGTGGAAGGGTAGCCCGGTCAAGGCACTGACCGAGGGGCTGTCATCCAGTGGCGGGCGCAACAATGCCGGCCGGATCACCGTCAGGCGGCGCGGCGGCGGAGCCAAGCGTCGCTACCGCAAGATCGACTTCAAGCGGCGGCGGATGGATGTCAAGGCGACGGTCGAGCGGCTGGAATATGATCCGAACCGTTCCGCCTTCATTGCGCTGGTCAGATACGAGGATGGGGAACTCAGCTATATCCTGGCACCGCAGCGCCTGGCGGTTGGCGACCAGGTGGTGTCGTCGCAGCGGGCCGACATCAAGCCCGGCAACACGATGCCGCTATCCGGCATGCCGCTCGGAACCATCATCCACAATATCGAGATGAAACCCGGCAAGGGCGGTCAGATTGCCCGGGCGGCCGGCACCTATGCGCAATTCGTGGGCCGGGATGGCGGCTATGCCCAGATCAGGCTGTCATCCGGGGAATTGAGAATCGTGCGGCAGGAATGCATGGCCACTGTCGGTGCGGTTTCCAATCCCGACAATGCCAATTGCAATCTCGGCAAGGCCGGCCGCAGCCGGCACCTCGGCCGGCGCCCGAGCGTCCGCGGCGTGGTGATGAACCCGGTTGATCACCCGCATGGCGGCGGCGAGGGGAAATCCAGTGGCGGACGCCATCCGGTTACCCCCTGGGGAAAACCGACCCGGGGAATGCGGACCCGCCGGAACAAGACCACTGACAAGTACATCCTGCGCAGCAGGCATGCCCGAAGGAAAGGACGCTAATACATGCCACGGTCAACCTGGAAAGGGCCGTTCGTCGACATGGATGTGCTCAAGAAGGCTGAGAAGGCCAGAGAATCGGGCCGCAAGGATGTCATCAAGATCTGGTCCCGGCGCTCGACCATCCTGCCGCAATTCGTCGGCCTGACATTCGGTGTCTATAATGGCAGGAAACACATACCGGTTTTCGTCACCGAGGAAATGATCGGACAGAAATTCGGCGAATACTCGCCGACCAGGACGTTCTACGGTCATTCCGGTGACAGGAAGGCAAGGCGCAGCTAGAGATATGGGCAAGCAGAAGACACAACGGGTGCTGGACGAGTTCGAGGCGATGGCTGTCAGCCGGATGCTTCGGGTCTCGCCGCAGAAACTGAACCTTGTGGCCACCATGATCAGGGGCAAGCCGGTCGAAGCCGCCCTCGCCGATTTGACATTCTCGAAGCGGCGGATCGCCGGTGACGTGAAGAAGTGCCTGATGTCGGCGGTCGCCAATGCCGAGAACAATCACGGGCTCGACGTGGATTGCCTGGTGGTGTCCGAGGCCTTCGTGGGAAAGAACATCCAGCTCAAGCGGATCCGGTACCATGCACGCGGACGCTTCGGACGGATCAACAAGCCGTTTTCGCAACTGACCATCAAGGTCCGTGAAGTGCAGGAGGATATCTGATGGGCCAGAAGGTCAATCCGGTCGGGATGCGGCTGCAGGTCAACCGGACCTGGGACAGCCGGTGGTATGCCGACAGGAGAGAGTTCGGAGATCTGCTCCAGGAGGATCTGCGGATCCGGAAATTCATCAAGAAGGCCTGTGAAAAGGCCGGGGTCAGCAGGGTCATCATCGAACGCCCTCATCGCAAATGCCGCGTGACCGTCCAGACCGCGAGGCCGGGCGTGGTCATCGGCAAGAAGGGCGCCGATATCGAGGAGTTGCGCAAGAGGCTTGCCGAACTGACCGAATCCGAGACCCATCTGAATATCATCGAGGTCCGGAAACCCGAGATCGATGCACAGCTCGTCTCGGAGTCGGTTGCCCAGCAGCTGGAGAGGCGGGTGTCATTCCGGCGGGCCATGAAGCGTGCGGTACAGAATGCCATGCGCATGGGCGCACTGGGCATCAGGGTCAATGTTGCCGGACGGCTCGGAGGCGTGGAGATTGCCCGCACCGAGTGGTATCGGGAGGGGCGGGTTCCGCTTCATACATTGCGGGCCGATATCGATTATGCCACGGCCGTGGCCTCGACTCCCTACGGGGTGATCGGCGTCAAGGTCTGGATATTCAAGGGCGAAATCATGGAACATGATCCATCCGCCCGTGACCGCAGGGAACAGGAGTTGCGGGATGGCACTGTCATGCACCGCGGCAACTGACGAACGGGATTAGCCATGCTTCAGCCAAAACGGACAAAATACCGCAAGCAGCACAAGGGGCGGATCCATGGCTGCGCCAAGGGCGGCACCGAGTTGAATTTCGGCTCGTTCGGTCTCAAGGCCGTCAAGCCCGAGCGCGTCACCTCGCGCCAGATCGAGGCCGCCAGGCGGGCCATGACCCGGCAGATGAAACGCCAGGGGCGGGTCTGGATCCGGATATTCCCCGATGTTCCGGTCTCCAAGAAACCGACCGAGGTAAGGATGGGCAAGGGAAAGGGCGCGGTGGAATACTGGGCGGCCAGGGTCAAGCCCGGAAGGGTCATGTTCGAGATTGACGGCGTTTCGGAGTCTGTGGCAAAGGAGGCGCTTCGCTTGGCGGCAATGAAGCTTCCGGTCAAGACCAGGATCGTGCAGCGGGAAGACTGGTAGCGCGGTGTCCCGCCGGGTGGGTGACTCACCCTGGCAGAAACCGGAAGCCCTGGAGAGGCATGCAGGATGACGGCTGAGGAACTGAGAAGAAAGACGGCTGACGAATTGCGCGAGGAATTGCGCAATCTCAGGAAGGAGGCATTCAATCTCCGGTTCCAGCGCGCCAGCGGAACACTCGAGAATACCGATCGCATGAGACAGGTTCGCCGTGACACGGCGCGGACGAAAACAGTGCTCAGGGAAATGGCCGGCAGCGACGCCGACTGAACAGGAAATTTGCAATGCCGAAGAGAACGCTGACAGGCCGGGTGCTGAGCAACAGCAATGACAAGACCGTCACGGTGCTGGTCGAGCGCCGCTATGCCCATCCGGTGCTGAAGAAGACCATTCGCAAATCGAAGAAATACACCGCGCATGATGCCGGGAATGCCGCCGAGGTCGGAGACATGGTTCGCATCAGCGAATGCGCACCGATCTCGCGCACCAAGTGCTGGGAAGTGATCGAGGGATAGCCCGTGGGCTGACCTCTTTCCCGGATTGAACGAAACCATGGGGCCGCATCCGGTCCCCAAGGGTCGGGAGAAGCCACATGATCCAGATGCAGACGAATCTGGATGTTGCCGACAATTCCGGAGCCCGGAAGATCCAGTGCATCAAGGTGCTCGGTGGATCGAAGCGCCGGTTTGCCTCGGTTGGTGACATCATCATCGTGTCGATCAAGGAAGCGATCCCGCGGGGACGGGTGAAAAAGGGCGATGTCAGGCGGGCCGTTGTCGTGCGGACAGCCAAGGAGGTTCACCGCGAGGATGGCACCTCCATCCGGTTCGACCGGAATGCTGCGGTCATTCTCAACAACAATGACGAGCCGATCGGCACCCGGATCTTCGGTCCGGTGGTCAGGGAATTGCGCGGGCGGAACTTCATGAAGATCATTTCGCTGGCCCCGGAGGTGCTGTGATGGCTGCGAAGCTGAAGAAGGGTGACCGCGTGCAGGTCATGACCGGCAAGGACAAGGGCGCCACCGGCGAGATCCTGAGCGTCGACCGGCAACGGGGAAGGGCAGTGGTGTCCGGTGTCAACGTGATGCTGCGGCATACCCGCCAGTCCGCCAACACCCAGGGTGGAAGAATAGCGGCAGAACATCCGGTCGACATGTCGAACCTGATGATGGTCGACCCGAAGGAAGGTGGCATCACCCGGGTCGGTTTCCGGATCGAGGATGGCAGGAAAATCCGTTTTGCCAAGAAGTCGGGAGCGACGATCGATGGCTGATTACGTGCCGCGTCTGAAGACTCACTACGAGGAGAGGATCCGCCCGGAAATGCGGGAGGAATTCTCCTACCGGAACGACATGATGATTCCGAAGCTGGAAAAGATCGTCCTCAACATGGGAGTCGGCGAGGCTGTCAAGGATTCGAAGAAGGCGAAATCGGCCGTCGATGACCTGACATTGATTGCCGGCCAGAAGGCGGTACCGACCACGGCCCGCAAGTCCATTGCCGCCTTCCGGCTGCGTGAAGGGATGACCATCGGGGCCAGGGTCACGCTTCGAGGCAGCCGGATGTTCGATTTCCTGGACCGGCTGGTGACCATTGCCATGCCCCGGGTGCGGGACTTCCGGGGGTTGTCCGGCCGCTCCTTTGACGGCAATGGAAATTTTGCGATGGGGATGCGGGAACATATCGTGTTCCCCGAGATCGACTACGACGCGGTTGACGAAATCAGGGGGCTTGATGTGGTCATCTGCACAACTGCCAGAACGGATGTTGAGGCGAAGAGCCTGTTGACCAAGTTCAACATGCCGTTCAACAGCTAGACCTGGAGGGGTAGGCCAATGGCAAGAAAGGCGCTGATCGAGCGCGAACGCAAGCGACAACGGCTGGTGCGGCGGCACCAGGAGACGCGGAAGACGATGAAGGAGCAACTCAGTGACAGGGATCTGCCACTCGAGGAGCGATTCGTGGTCGCCATGAAGCTGGCGAAACTGCCGAGAAACTCTTCGACGACCCGTCTTCACAACCGATGTGAACTCACCGGCAGACCGAAGGGGTATTACCGGAAATTGAAGATCTCGCGCATCGCGCTGAGGGAACTTGGCGGCTCCGGGCAAATTCCCGGAATGATCAAGTCCAGCTGGTAGGAGTTCTGCAAGATGTCATTCAGCGACCCTCTCGGGGACATGCTCGCACGCATTCGCAATGCCCAGACCCGGGGCCGTTCCACGGTCCGGACCCCGGGGTCGAAACTCCGGCGCTGGGTACTCGATGTCATGATGAAGGAAGGCTACATCCGCGGCTACGAGGTCGTGGAATCGGATGCCGGCTTCACCGAATTCGAGATCATGCTCAAGTATTTCGACGGCACTCCGGTCATCCGGGAGATGCGCCGGATCTCGCGACCTGGCCGCCGGGTCTATGCCGGGGTCGACAAGCTGCCATCGATTCGGCAGGGGCTGGGAATCGCCATCGTCTCCACGGCCCAGGGTGTGATGTCGGATGCCGATGCCCGATCCCGGAATGTCGGCGGCGAAGTTCTCTGCTCGCTGTTTTGAGGAAACCGGATATGTCCCGTATTGGAAAAAACCCGATTTCCCTTCCGGCCGGCGTGACTGCCAGCCTGTCGGGACGCCGGATCGAGGTGAAGGGGCCGAAGGGCACCAATGAATTCACCTTCTCCGACGATGTATCGGTCGAGATCGACAAGTCGCTGATCAGGGTTTCCCCGAGGGGAAATTCGAAACAGGCCCGCCAGCATTGGGGCATGTCTCGCTCGATGATTGCCAATTGCGTCCAGGGGGTCGCTGACGGCTTCAGGAAGGAGCTGGCGATCAGTGGGGTCGGTTACCGGGCACTGATGGAAGGTGATGAGCTGGTGATGGCGCTGGGGCTGAGCCATGGCGTCCGATACCGGCCGGCAGAGGGAATTTCGATTTCCGTCCCGGCCGCCGGCAGGGTGGTGGTTGAAGGTGCCGACAAGCAGAAGGTCGGTCAGACAGCTGCCGAAATCAGGTCATGGCGACCGCCGGAGCCTTTCAAGGGCAAGGGGATCAGGTATTCCGACGAGGCGGTCTACCGCAAGGTCGGCAAGAAGAAGTAGGTTACAGCAAGATGTCTGGCAAGAAACGTCAATTGTATCTGCGCCGCAGGATACGGGTCAGGAACCGGCTGCGGAGAAATTCCACCGGGCGGCTGCGGCTGTCCGTTCACCGGTCAAATCGCAATATCAGCGCCCAGATCATCGATGATGCCCGGGGGGTTACCCTGGCATCTGCCTCGTCGCTGGAGAAGTCGATCGGCACCACCACCGGTGGCAACCGGGAGGCGGCGCGGCGGGTCGGCGAGGAAATCGCCAGGCGGGCCAGGGATGCCGGCATCGATGATTGCTACTTCGACCGTGGCGGCTTCCTGTTTCATGGCAGGCTGAAGGCGCTGGCCGATGCAGCCCGAGAGGGCGGTCTCAAATTCTAGGAGAGAATTGAATGGCACGAGACGAGGGACGAAGGTCTTCCAGATCCGAGAATCCTGAATTCAGCGACAAGCTGGTGTCGATCAACCGCGTGTCGAAAACCGTCAAGGGCGGCAAGCGGTTCGGATTCACGGCGCTGGTCGTGGTCGGCGACCAGAAGGGCCGGGTCGGGTTCGGAAAGGGAAAGGCCAAGGAAGTTCCGGAGGCCATCCGCAAGGCCACCGAACAGGCCAAGCGCAGGCTGTTCAGGGTTCCGCTGCGCGAGGGCCGCACCCTGCACCATGATGTCGAGGGCAAGCACGGGGCCGGGAAGGTCGTGTTGCGGACAGCCCCTCAGGGAACCGGAATTATCGCCGGCGGGCCGATGCGGGCAGTTTTCGAAATGCTCGGCGTGCAGGATGTCGTTGCCAAGTCGATCGGCTCGCAGAATGCCTGCAACATGGTCCGGGCAACCCTGAATGCGCTGGGCAATGTATCAAGCCCGCGCTGGGTTGCTCAGCGACGGGGCAAGAAGGTTGCCGAGATCATGCGTCGCGGCGAGTCCGAGGCGGCACAGGGTTAGGAGAATCCATCATGGCTGGAACCATCATCGTCAAGCAGATCGGATCACCGATCCGTCGCCCGGCGAAGCAGCGCCAGACCCTGATCGGGCTTGGCCTGAACAAGATGAACCGGACGCGGGAGCTCGAGGACACGCCTTCGATCCGCGGCATGGTCAACAAGATCCCGCATTTGGTGGAAATCATCGAGGTGCGGGACGGAAACAGCGACAGCTCCTGACCGGGTGCGTCGCCATCCAGTCAGGAAGATTGCAGGTATCCAGATGAAACTTCATGAGTTGCGAGACAATCCGGGCGCCACGCGCAAGCGGCGCCGGGTTGGCCGGGGTCCCGGCTCCGGAAAGGGCAAGACCGCGGGAAGGGGCATGAAGGGCCAGAAATCCCGTTCGGGGGTGGCGCTCGGCGGATTCGAGGGTGGCCAGATGCCGATTTACCAGCGGTTGCCGAAACGCGGGTTCAACAACCCGTCGGCTAAACGGTATTCGGAGGTCAATCTCGGCAAGCTGCAGCAATTCATCGATGCCGGCAGGATTGATGCTGCCGGCATCATCGATGCCGAGGTCATGGAGACCAGCGGCCTGGTGCGCCGCCGCCGGGATGGCATCAGGATTCTCGGCCAGGGAAAGCTGACCGGGAAGGTCGATATCGTGGCCAGCGGGGCGACACGCTCGGCAATTTCGGCTGTCGAGGCGGCCGGAGGCTCACTGAAGATTGAACAGCGAACCACAAATCCGGATGACACCGCGCCGGTTCAGGAATAACCTGCCGATGTTGCCGATCCAGCTGTAAAGGATTGATCGATGGTTTCAGCCGCCGAACAGATGGCGTCCAATATCAGTTGGAGCGCATTCGGAAAGGCCACCGACCTTCGCAACCGCATACTGTTCGCCCTGGGATTGCTGATTGTCTACCGTATCGGGACCTTCATCCCGGTGCCGGGAATCGATACCGTGGCGCTTCGGGAATTCGTCGACGCCGCGTCGACCGGCCTCGGTGGAATGCTCAACATGTTCACCGGTGGTGCAATCGGACGCATGGGCGTCTTTGCGCTCGGCATCATGCCCTATATTTCCTCGGCAATCATCGTGCAGCTGCTGGTGGCCATGGTTCCGCAGCTGGAACAGCTGAAGAAGGAAGGCGAGCAGGGCCGCAAGAAGATCAACCAGTACACCCGTTACGGCACCGTCTTCCTAGCGACGTTCCAGGCTTACGGCCTGGCTGTCAGCCTGGAATCGGGAGGCCTGGCCGTCGATCCGGGCTGGTATTTCCGCATCTCCTGCCTGGTGACCCTGGTTGGCGGCACGATGTTCCTGATGTGGCTTGGCGAGCAGATTACCGCCCGCGGCATCGGAAACGGCATTTCGCTGATCATCTTTACCGGGATCATCGCCGAGATCCCGTCGGCGCTGGCCCAGTTCTTCAGCCAGGGAAGGTCGGGCGCCCTGTCACCGGTGGTGATCATCGGCGTGATGATGATGGTGGTGATCGTGATCGGGTTCGTGGTCTACATGGAGCGATCGCTGCGCAAGATTCACATCCAGTACCCGCGCCGGCAGGTCGGCATGAAGGTCTATGATGGCGGCTCCTCGCACCTGCCGATCAAGATCAACCCGTCGGGAGTCATCCCGCCGATCTTTGCCTCGTCGCTGCTGCTGCTTCCGACCACGATCTCGACCTTCTCCGGCACCCAGACCAGCTCGCTGATGTCGACGGTCCTGGCGTATTTCGGGCCCGGACAGCCGCTCTACCTGCTGTTCTTCGTGGTGATGATCGTGTTCTTTGCCTATTTCTACACGGCAAATGTCTCCTTCAAGACCGAGGATGTTGCCGAGAATCTGAAGAACCAGAACGGGTTCATTCCCGGCATTCGACCGGGGCCGCGGACCGTCGAGTATCTCGATTTTGTCGTGTACCGGCTGCTGGTTCTCGGTTCGGCCTATCTGTCCGCCGTGTGCCTGCTGCCGGAAATCCTCCGGTCGCAGCTGGCAATCCCTTTCTATTTCGGAGGTACCTCGGTCCTTATCGTGGTGTCGGTGACCATGGACACCATCAACCAGGTGCAGTCGCATCTGCTGGCGCACCAGTATGAAGGCCTGATCGAGAAATCGCAGCTTCGCGGGAAGCGCCGCCGGAAAAACGCAAGGCAGACGGGACGATGAACATCATTCTTCTTGGCCCGCCGGGTGCCGGCAAGGGAACCCAGGCAAAGATCCTGATCAGGGACCGGAACATGATGCAGCTGTCGACCGGCGACATGCTGCGCGAGGCTCGCCGGTCCGGCACCGAACTCGGCGACCGGGTGGCGCGGATCATGGATTCGGGCGAGTTGGTGACCGACAGTATCGTCGTCGAACTCATTGATGAACGGATCAGGAGCGATCACGGATCGGGTTTCGTGTTCGACGGATTTCCGCGCACGCTGGCGCAGGCAGATGCGCTCGGTGAATTGCTGGCCCGGAACGGTATCGAATTGTCGGCAGTGCTGGAGTTGGTGGTGGATCTCGACGAGCTCGAGGACCGGATCACCGGACGACTCTCCTGCAGCAATTGCAGCGCCGTCTATCACCGCACCAACAACCCGCCGAAGCAGGAGGGAATCTGTGACGCCTGCGAAACGGAAGGCCTGCGTCAGCGGGGAGATGACACGGCCGAGGCCTTGCGAACCCGGATGCTCGAATATTACCGAAAGACGGCACCGTTGGTCGGATACTACCATCATGCCGGGTTGTTGCGGCGGGTCGAGTGCATTGGCGACCCGGATACGGTAGCAACTGCGGTGGCGGCAGCGCTGGACCGCTGACCGGTCGCCAGGACGAAACTCCGACGCCTGAAAGTGGCATCCCGGTACGGATCCGCCCCGGGCGCCCGCAAGGCTGCAGGCCCTCGACGACATGGTTGAGGCCAAGTCAAATCCCCCTCTATCCGGTGCAGGCCAGGCAAGAACCTGTTGCCCCGGCTGAACTCAGGCCAAATCCTCGAATATCCGGTTGTGGGTGTTTGTGCAGCGAACGAAGCTGGCCTTGCCAGACAGTTGCACCAGGGTTTCGGCCCCGACATAGCTGCATGCGCTTCGCAATCCGCCGAGGAGGTCATGCACCGTTTCATCCAGTGATGGCTTGAGCGGCAGCAGGACGGTCCGCCCCTCGCTTGACCGGTAATTCTTCAGGCCGCCGAAATGTTTCTCATTGGCGGTCCTGGAACTCATCCCGTAGAATTCGACAAATTGCTTCTTCTTGATGATCGGGTTGCCGTCCTGGTCGACCTCATTGCCGTGAAAGAAACGGTCGATGACATGGCCGCCGCCTTCGCAATGCCCGGCGAAGAATCCGCCCAGCATGACAAAATCGGCCCCGGCGGCCAATGCCTTGGCCACGTCGCCAGCGGAGTTGCAGCCGCCATCGGCCACGATACTCGCCCCGATGCGCCGCGCGGCCTGGTGACACTCGACCACGGCCGAAAACTGGGGATAGCCAACGCCGGTCTTGATCCGGGTCTCGCAAACACTGCCGCCGCCAATGCCGACCTTGACCATGTCGGCCCCGGCCTCGACCAGCCTCTCGGTCTGCTCCGGTGTCACCACGTTGCCGGCAATCAGCACCAGCCCCGGAAATGCATCCCTGAACTTTCGAACGCATTTGACGAACCGGTCGGTATAGCCGTTTGCGACATCCAGGCAGGCATAGCGCAGACGCCCATCCAGCTGCCGGGCTACCAGGCTGAAGCGGCTCCAGTCATCATCGCTGATGCCGATGGTCATTGCGCAATAGTCGGCGCGCCGGTCATCACCGTCGAAAAATTCCACCAGCTGGTCGGCCTCGTAGAACTTCTTCAGGCAGGTGAACATCCCGTGTGCCCCGAGACGGTCTGCCATCTCGAATGTGCCGACGCCGTCCATGTTGGCTGCCATGATCGGTATGCCATGGAATGCGCGGTTTCGGCGACGAAAGCCGACCCTGGTCTCGAGCCTGACCAGCTTGCGGCTCGAGACCGGGCTGGGTCCTGGAATGATCAGGACATCATCGTAGTCAAGCTTGATGTCTTCGCTGATCAATTTGCGTGCTCCCGAATGCTGCCGGCGTTCGGTTGGTCGGATCGACCCGCCAGGCCAGATGGTTGCATTTCCTCACGCAAGAAACACGGGACTTGCTGCCATCACTCTCCCGGATGTCCAACCGTCCGAACAATGCCCGCACACGGCCGGATTCGCAGCTGCCATCCCGCATTTGTTGCGAATGAGATTTACCGGAATCGCCGCCACATGTCAAAATCACGGGATTATTCGAATCATGACAGCCCAACGGGCAACCATGGCTGGAGAGGAAAGGCGGAGCCGGCCGGCATGGAAGGCCCGCTATCCCGGAAATTCTGCCCGAAAATCTCCAGACCTGCTGTTGACCGGACGACGGAAAATCACTACATGCTGTTTTCCCAACAATTGGACGTCACGGTTTCGAAACTCCGATTGCTCCTGACATGATGCCGCTTGATGAACCGGCCCGCCGAATGGTTGCGGAGGGGCCGGGTGATTGCGGATCGACCAACGCTGAAAGGACGGCAAATTGGCGCGGATAGCAGGTGTAAACATCCCGACAAGAAAGCGTGTTCCCATCGCCTTGACCAGCATCCATGGCATTGGTCATTCGAGGGCGGTCGAGATCTGCGAAGCTGTCGGAATTGATCAGGCCCGGCGGGTCAATGAACTTACCGATGTCGAGGTGCTTACACTTCGCGAGCATGTCGACCGCAACATCATGGTTGAAGGAGACCTCAGGCGCGAGGTTCAGATGAACATCAAGCGGATGATGGATCTCGGGTGCTATCGGGGATTGCGCCACAGACGCGGCCTGCCGACCAGGGGGCAGAGAACCCATACCAACGGCAGAACGAGGAAGGGCCCAGCTCGCCCGATCGCCGGCAAGAAGAAATAGCGGAGAAGCAAGTTGGCAGCTGACAGAACTCGAGTCCGGCGCAGGGAGCGGAAGAACATCGCAACCGGTGTGGCGCATGTGAATTCCTCGTTCAACAACACCAAGATCCTGATTTCCGATGTCCAGGGCAACGCAATTGCCTGGTCATCGGCGGGAACCATGGGGTTCAAGGGATCACGCAAGTCTACCCCCTATGCCGCCCAGCTGGCTGCCGAGGATGTCAGCAAGAAGGCCATGGAACACGGTGTCAGAACCCTGGAAGTCGAGGTTCAGGGCCCCGGATCCGGAAGGGAAAGCGCCCTGAGGGGGCTTGCCGCTGCCGGCTTTACCATTACCGCAATCCGTGATGTCACACCGATTGCACATAACGGGTGCAGACCACCGAAACGCCGACGGGTCTGATCCCCGCATCACCGGCTTCCCCGGTACACGAATTTACTCTCGGAACATTTCCGGCACGGGATCTTGCCGGGAACAAGCATGGAGAATGGCGCGATGATCCACAAGAACTGGAATACCCTCATCAAACCCCGAAAATACGATATCGTGCCGGGGGTAGACCCGGACCGGCAGGCAACGATCATCGTCGAGCCGCTGGAGCGGGGTTTCGGACTGACGCTGGGCAATGCACTGCGACGGGTCCTGATGTCGTCCCTGCAGGGGGCGGCGATCACCAGCGTGCATATTGACGGCGTGCTGCACGAGTTTTCGTCGATTCCCGGGGTGCGCGAGGATGTCACCGACATCGTGCTCAATCTCAAGGATGTCCATTTGCGCATGACCGTGGAAGGCCCGAAAAGGCTGAGCGTGAAGGCCAGCAAGCCAGGGCCGGTTCTTGCCAGGCATATCGAGACATCGGCCGGGATCGAGATACTCAACCCGGGTCACGTGATCTGCCATCTCGATGAGGGTGCTTCGCTGAAGATGGAAATGACGGTCGATACCGGCAAGGGATATGTCTCGGCCGAGCAGAACCAGCAGCCCGATGCGCCGATCGGATACATTCCGATCGATGCCATCTACTCGCCGATCCGGCGGGTCTCCTATTCGGTCCAGCCGACCCGGGAAGGCCAGATCCTCGATTACGACAAGCTGTCGATGAAGCTGGAGACGGATGGCTCGATCACGCCGGAGGATGCGACGGCGCTGGCGGCCAGGATCATCCAGGACCAGCTGTCCACCTTCGTCAACTTCACCGAGCCCCAGATTGTCGAAGAGGAAGAGGAAGAGGATGAATTCGAGTTCAATCCGAAATTCCTGAAGAAGGTGGACGAACTCGAATTGTCGGTCCGTTCGGCGAACTGCCTCAAGAATGACAACATCGTCTATATCGGTGACCTGGTGCAGAAATCCGAACCGGAGATGTTGAGAACCCCGAATTTTGGTCGCAAATCCCTGAACGAGATCAAGGAAGTCCTGGCCCATATGCAACTTCATCTGGGCATGGAAACCAAGGGATGGCCGCCGGAAAACATTGAAGAACTGGCGAAGAGCCATGAAGGGGAATTCTGACTGATTGACACGGAAGGCCGGCAAATCTATAGGCACCGGACTGCCGGAGACGGCAGGTCGATCGCCAGCGACAGGGGTTGGAGAAAATGCGGCACGGGAACGGTTATCGTCGTCTGAACAGAACCAGCGAACACCGCAAGGCCATGTTTGCCAATATGGCCGGCTCGCTGATCGAGCATGAACAGATCAGCACGACCCTGCCCAAGGCCAGGGAATTGCGGCCGATCGTCGAAAAACTCATCACCCTGGGCAAACGCGGCGATCTGCATGCGCGGCGGAAGGCGGCTTCGAGGCTGAAGCAGGATCACCACGTTTCCAAGCTGTTTGAAGTTCTCGGACCACGATACAGCGAACGAAATGGCGGCTATGTCCGCATTGTCAAGGCGGGGAATCGCTATGGCGACATGGCGCCGCTGGCGATCATCGAACTGGTCGACCGCGATCCGGAGGCCAAGGGGTCGACCGACAAGGCCGCCAGGCTCGCCGAAGAGGAATCCAGCCAAGGCTGACCCGCCAGTCGCAGGCACCCCGCAGGCGTTTGTCCGTTTGCATCAACCATGGTCTTCACCATGGAGATGCGTCCCGGGATTTCCATCGATGGCAGTGCATGAACGAAGGTTGGATGGATCGCGGGATCTTTCTGCCTGGGTGGAAAGAGATCGGCAGCCGCATCCGGTGCCTTGCCAGGATCGTGACGGACAATTCACCGGAGAGTCTGTTGCGCGAGGCGCCGCCGCCGTAACCCGGTTTCGGTTACTCGTTGTGATCTGTCGATGTCGGCGGTCATGACGGCACGGCGGGCGTGTGCAGAGTGCGGGCCAGTGGAGTGGCCGTGTCTCCGGCAACTGACTCGGGGTGTTCCGCTTCAAGCACGGGCATGTCATGGACATGATCGACTGGCCCTGACCGACGGGGAGTGCTGACCATGAACGACATTGCAAGTGAGAACGTCGTCCCGATACCGAATCCGCTGCCGCCGGGCGAACCGACCCGCGAGAGCAGGGGCCATGTGGGCTGGAGCGTGACCGAGACGACGTCTCGTCTCGGCAGTAGACAGGGCACGCTGTCGCAATTGCTGAACGGCAGGGCGGACATGTCGGCGAACATGGTGCTGGCACTGAAGAACATCGGCTGAGGCAACGTCGATCACTGGATGCGGGCAGGCAAGCCACAACTCTACGCAGGCGCGGCGTGAATACACGGCTGCAAACCGGTGCCGGAGGGAGGTTCACGTATGAACGGGTTTAGCACTGGCGGTTCAGGCTGATGCGCCTGTCCTGGAACGAGGTTCGCGCCCGCGCGGCCACCTTTGCCGAGGAGTGGAAGGGCGCGGCTTGCGAGAAGGGCGAGACGCAGAGTTTCTACAACGCCTTCTTCGAGGTCTTCGGTGTCCGGCGCCGCTCCGTGGCGCGCTACGAGGCGCATGTAGCGAAGCTTGACGATTGCTCGGGCTTCATCGACCTGTTCTGGCCGGGGGTGCTGATCGTCGAGCAGAAGAGCGCCGGGCGCGATCTCGGCAAGGCATACGAACAGGCAGGGGAATATTTCGACGCACTGCCCGAGAGCGAGCGTCCACGGTTTATCCTGGTAAGTGACTTCCAGAGCTTCGAGCTTCACGATCTCGACGAGCGCCGGGAATTCGCCTTCCCGCTCGCGGACCTGCCGACGCATGTTGAGGCGTTCGGTTTCATCCTCGGGGTGCAGCGCCGGGCGTTCCGCGATCAGGATCCGGCGAACATCAAGGCCGCCGAACTGGCCGGACGGTTGCACGACGCGCTGGCCGATTCCGGACACCGGGGCCAGGACCTGGAACGCTTCCTCGTACGGATGGTGTTCTGCATGTTCGCTGACGACACGGGCATATTTGAGCCGCGCGACATCTTCCTCGAATTCATCGAGAACCGAACCGGCGAGGACGGGGCAGATCTTGGATTGTGGTTGGCACATTTGTTCGAAGTGCTCGACACGCCGGAGAGCGAACGGGCCGCGAATCTCGACGAGGACCTGGCACGGTTCCCATATATCAATGGTGAACTCTTCCAGGGGCACCTGCGGACATTCTCGTTCGACGCCGTCATGCGCGGCGCGCTACTGGATGCCTGCCGGTTCGACTGGTCGAACATCTCGCCGGCGATTTTCGGCGCACTGTTCCAGTCGGTGATGTACCCGGCGGAACGTCGCGCCCAGGGAGCGCACTACACGACCGAGAAGAACATCCTCAAGGTGATCGAGCCGCTGTTCCTGGACGACCTGCGGGCCGAATTCGAGCGGGTGCCGGCGCGTCGAGGCCGGGGACGTCTTGCGGCACTCCGGCAGTTCCAGGCCAATCTTGGCGACCTGTCGTTCTTCGACCCGGCTTGCGGCTGCGGCAATTTCCTCATCATCGCCTACAGGGAATTACGAGTGCTCGAGATGGAGATCATCCACGAAATTCGGGAGGAGACCGGCACGGCCAAGATGACGGCGATCGATGTCGCGCTGGAGTCGCATGTGGACGTCGGCCAGTTCTACGGAATCGAACCTGGTGAGTTTCCGGCGCGGATCGCCGAGACCGCGATGTGGATGATGGATCACATCATGAACAACCGGCTGAGCCTGGAATTCGGCCAGACCTTCGTTCGCATTCCGCTTGAGAGATCGCCGCACATCATCCAGGGCGACGCGCTGGAGACGGACTGGTCCGAACTGTTGCCGTCTGGTGAGTGCTCGTTCGTTTTCGGTAATCCGCCGTTCGCGGGTGCGAAATACCAGACACCGGAGCAGCGAGAGCAGGTGCGAGGAACCGCTGCACTCGGCAGGAGCGGCGGGACACTGGATTACGTCGCCGCGTGGTTCATCAAGGCGGGGGAGTACGTGAGGGGCGGCAATGCCCGGATCGGCCTCGTCGCGACCAATTCGATCACGCAGGGCGAGCAGGTCGCGCAATTATGGCCGGTCCTGTTCGGGCGCTGCAAGCTTGAGATCGCTTTCGCACACCGGACCTTCGCATGGGGCTCGGACGCACGTGGCAAGGCTCATGTGCATGTCGTCATTCTCGGCCTTGACCGGCAGGAGGCCGCGCGTGCCGAAAAACGGCTGTTCAGCTATCCCGACATCAACGGCGAGCCGGAAGAGAGCAGCCATTCGGCGCTGTCGCCGTACCTGTTCGATGCGGGCGGGCTGTCGGACCCGCATCTGGTGATGCGCAAGGAAAGCGCACCGATCAACGGGATGGGCAGGCTGATAATCGGCTCCAAGCCCATTGACGGTGGCAACTACATCTTCGACGCAGAGGAGCGTGCCGCATTTCTGGATGCGGAGCCGGACGCCGCGCCGTGGCTACGACCCCATTTACCGGGGCGAGGGAATACCTACAGGGCGGCGAGCGGTGGATACTGGCGCTGCAGGACGCACCGCCCGACGTGTTGGCGCGTCTGCCGTGCGTGCGAGTGCGGATTGCCGCTGTCCGCGCCTACCGCGAAGGCAGCAACAGCCCGCCGACGCGCAAACTCGCGGCGACGCCGACGCTCTACCATGTCAACGTCATCCCCACCGCGCCGTTCTTGGTCATTCCCGAAGTCAGCTCGGAACGAAGGGAGTATGTGCCCATCGGCTGGTTGGAACCGCCGACGATTCCAAGTAATCTCGTTCGCATCCTGAGCGATGCCACGCCGACGGATTTCGCTCTTCTGACATCGGCGATGCACATGGCGTGGCTGCGCCATATCGGCGGACGGCTCAAGAGCGACTACCGTTATTCCATTGGCCTTGTCTGCAATACCTTTCCGATGCCGCCGGAGGGCGCGAAGCTGTCGAGGCTGGAGCCGCTGGCCAGGCCGTGCTGGATGCCCGCGCGGCCCATCCGGGCGCAACACTGGCCGACCTCTACGATCCTGACCTCATGCCGCCGAACCTGCGCCGGGCGCATCAGGCGCTTGATCGCATGGTGGACCGGCTCTACCGGCGCCGCGGTTTCGCTTCGGAACGAGAGCGCGTCGAGCATCTTTTCATGCTGCATGAGAAGATGCGTGCGCCAATGCCGGGTGGGCGGAGAAAAAACCTTGGGAGGTAGGGTCAGCTTGACCAAACGCAATTTCTGGAACGCTACACAAATTGGGATACTCCCGCACTTTGATGTGAAATTCCCCACCCGGTGATGGCAGGTCGAGACGCGCGACACCGTTCGCAGAATCGAACTGCGAAAACCGTGTCGGAAATCTGCGGTGCATGTTGCGGTGCCTGTTTGCCGGAATGTAAGGTAGGCGATGCCTCTGACAAGAAAAGCGGGAACAGGATCCCATATGGGTGCGGGACGTTGAAAGATCGGGGGCCGAAGCACCCGGATAAAGGACAGCCCGTGTATTCCGACTGGCGGTTTTACGGTCGGACAGGGCATCTTGCGCGGATGGACCGCCTCTTGGACTCGCCGTTATTCCGGTGTGTCCGTGTTCACGGACGGCGGCGCATTGGCAAGACCGAGCTTCTCAGAGAGGCGTTCTCGTGCCGCCCCGGCGGACCACCCCTGGTGATGGTCGAGTTGCCCGAGCCACCGGAAGGAGATGCCGGCATGGCACTCAGGCGTCTCGCCGAGGCTACCTCGGCCGCGGGCGTCTCCGCAGAGGAGCAGACCACGGAAGGCCGTTGCTACCCGATGCGCTTCGAATCGCTTCTCCGAAGGGTCATCGACGGCGGCGCAACCGTGGTTCTGGACGAATTCCAGAATGCCAGGGGCCTCGGCCTTGTGTCCCCGGTCAAGTCAGTGATCGACGGGATCCCGATCAACCGCCGCTCTCCACTTGGGGGGGCATGCGGGAAGCTGTTCCTGACCGGTTCACACCAACAGCGAATGTTCGAGTTGTTCCGGGACGACCAGCCGCTGTACGGACGCATCGACGAAGGCATCCGCCTTCGACAATGGGGCCTGAAGACTGTTCTGGAGATGGCCGGAGAGCAGGGGTTTCTGCGCTATCCCTCCAGGCTTCTCACCATGTGCACGGCCTTTGGCGGCATGCCAGGCACTTGGGAGACATTCGTGACCGGCGGATCGCCGGAGAGGGATCTCGGCGCGTGGGCGGATGACGGCACCTGGCGGCGTGAATTCATCGCCGCTACGACGAGGTCGCTGCAGGAGAAGCCGATGGACCGATGGGATCACGCCAAGTTCATCGAGCTTTCCCCGGAAAACCGGGCCGTGCTTGATGAAATCGCCAGGAGCAGGGGCGGACGGACCGCCGCCCGGATCCGGGGGCAGCTCAAGATGTCCGGCGAGGACGTCCGCCGGGCACTGGAGACGCTCGAGGAGCATCTCGAGTTTGTCACACCGTCATGGAACTTCATGGGTAGCGAAGCTCGATGGCGTCTTTCAGACAATTCGACCCTGTTTCAGCTCCGGGTGCTGGGCGAAGGGCAGCCGCCCGCCAAGGCAAGACCAGGTGCCGCCGCGAGACAGGAGAGGCGGCTCGAGAGCATCGAGGGATCCGCATTCGAGCGCATGGCCGCCTCCTGGCTCAGTGAGATGGAAGGTGTCACATGGCATGGCTGCGGCGTGTGGTTGCCGGGTCTGGCAGACATCGACGTGATGGCGCTTCAGGAAGGAGCCGACGGTCGGACGCTTGTCATGGGTGGATGCAAGCGCAATCCGGAGACCCATCATCCGGCCCGACTGGAGCGGCAGTTCGAGCAATTTCTCGATGCTGGCGCAGAGGACAAGGAATTGAGGGAGTTACGCACCCTGCCGCGCCGCCGACTGCTTGTCTCGCCAGTATTCCCGCCGGAGGCGCGGGACCGGTTCTCGAAGAGCGGCTTCGAGTGCGTGGACACGCTCGACATGGCCCGGACGCTCGGTGCCGACCTGGATCCGGATCTGGAAACGGAGATGAAGGCGAAGGGCCGTGCCAACATCACGTCCATTCCCGATCCGTAAGCCGCAGCTTTTCGTTTGGAGGAGGGTCCTTCCAGGCCCCGCCTGGGTCGCAGGGATGCAAGATCACGGCGAAAGCACCAATCCTCGACAATGTCGGACGGCCGGTTCAGCCCGGATTGTCATCGAGGCGAGGCCCGGGGGTGCAGGCGTGCTCGTAGCGCCGCAATGTCTCCTGCACCGAGGCAATCAGGATGTCGTCAAATGATCGACTGCCGACAAGACTTGGCAGGTACTGGCTGAAGATCGGTTCAGGAATCTGCCTGCCTTCCAGCCGCTGCCGCAATCGGGATACCGCCTGTTCTGCCTGCGGCGAGGGCCAGTAATAGCGGATCCGGTCGGAATAGCTGAAATGTCTCTGCCGCCACAATTCGGCTTCGCTGCCGGCATGATACTCCTGCCAGTTCCGCGGGGAAGCCTGCATGGCCTGTTCCATCGTGTTCATGAGCGAGGCGGATGGCGGGTGTCCGTCGAGAATGTCGGCCACGGCGTCGAGCGCGTAGAGCGCCTCGCGAAGCGCAAACGTCAGCGAAGGTCCGACCTTGAGGATGGCAAAGCCATGCTCCACCAGGCCGCGCAACCCGTCCCCGGCCTGGTAGTCGGTCGAATGCGCTTCAAACACCATGCCGGGATGCGACTTCAGGGCCCCGGAGAGCGCACGCGCCCTCCCGGCGTCGAAATGGACCACCTCGTCGTGGCTGAACTCGACGCCCGGCTGGACGACGAGCGCCATGACCCGGGAAAACGCCGCCTGCAGCCCGAGCTGCTCGAAAGCAGCCCGGTGTGCCTCGCAGGTCCGGGCCACGGCTTCGGGCATCGTGACCGCCAGCATGTCGAGGGCGTGAGTTGCACCGCCGGGCACGGGAACCTCGGTGCCAATGACGTAGACCGGGTCGGCCCCGGCCTTGTGCGCCTCCGCCACCGCCGCCAGCCTTGCCGCGCGGCGTGCCGTTTCCTGGTCGGCCAGCGCCGCAGCTTCGCCCCTGCATCCCATGGACGTATCGAGATGCAGTTTCGTGAAGCCGGCTTCGGCATAGGCCCTGATCATCGCTTCGGCCTTCGACATGGCCTCTTCGGCAGGAAAATGCTTCCACGGGTTGGGGCCCAGATGGTCGCCGCCAAGAACGATCTTCTCCCGGTCGAGATTCACCCTGGCGGCAATTCTTTCCACGAAATGCCGGAATTCGCCTGGCGACATGCCGGTATAGCCGCCATCCTGGTTGACCTGGTTGCAGGTGGCCTCGATCAGGGCCGTTCTTCCCGACTCCCGTGCCATCGACAGGGCGGCCTCGATCACCACCGGATGCGCCGAACAGACTGACGTGATCCCGGGGCGCCGGCCACGGTGGTATGCCTCGGGAATGGCAAGAAGCGGGTGCGCCATCAGGAACCACCCCGATGCCCGCGAATGAAACTCTCGAGTGCAGGCTGGTCTGCTACGCCTTCCATCGGGCCGCGCCTGGTCACGGCAATGGCGCCGCTCGCCGCTGCCATCTCCAGCGCCCGGTCCGGCGGCTGGTCGCGCAGCCAAAGCGATGTGAAGGTGGCGCCGAAGCAATCCCCGGCCCCGGTCGGGTCGATTTCCCTGGCGGGAAAGGCGCGCTGGGCGATCGTCCCGTCGGCATCGTGATACATGGCCCCTTCCGCCCCCCTTTTTTCGACTATGGCCCGGACCCCCCGTTCCAGTAACTCGGCGACCGCGGCTTGCGGGTCGGTGGTGTCGGTCAGCAATGTCAATTCCTCTCCGCTCGGCAGGTACAGGTCCGCCAGCGCCAGGATCCGCGCCATGGCATCGGCCATCCCGCCTGCCGACAGCATTTCCCGTCGAAGGTTGGGGTCGAACGACACCGTTCCGCCACGCTGGCGCAGCCGCCCGGCAATGTCGAGATTGAGTTCCACGAATTCCGGGCTGGACAGGGACGAGCCCGTGACATGCAGGTGGTCAGCGGTCTCCAGCAAGGCCCTGGTGGCAGCGGTCATGTTCACCCTTCCGCAGGCACTGTGGCGGATATTGTGGATGAAGTTGCGCTCGCCGCTCTTGCGGTAGCGCACGAAGGCGCTGCCGGTCGGGCGGTCGGGGTCGACGAACACGCCGGAGATGTCCACGCCGTCCCGGGCAAGGCGATCAAGGTTCAACCGGCCGAAATCATCGTCACCAACGGTCGAGATGATGGAAACGGGTTGGCCGAGCATCGCCGCCTGGTCAGCGAAGATCGCCGGAGCGCCCGAGGGAAACGGTCCCGTCAGCTCCTGCGGCAGCAGAAAGCCGTCACCCACCGTATCGGCCATGATCTCGACCAGGATTTCCCCGACCACCAACAGCTTCTTCATCTCGATCCCATTCGATCAGCCTGCCGCATCCCGGTGCGGTTTCGAGCCGATTGTTCCAGATCATGGGATGGCACCAATGCCTTGACCGCTGCCATCGCCAACCTGTACACCTAACCGGATAAACATGTCGCGTGTAAAGAATTATCACCATATCTGCGCCGTTCAGGTCGACCGGCGAATATCGAGCAAAGCGACAGTTCATGGAGGTGCCTGAATGCCGGGTCGGAAAATCAGGAACATGGAGGAGTTTGCCGAGGTCAGCGGCATTTCCCGGCCGACCCTTTCCAAGTTCTTCCAGGATCCTGACAGCGTGCGCAAGACAACCAGGGCCAGTATCGAAACTGCGCTCGAGGAATTCGACTACCGGCCGAACATCTTCGCCATCAATCAGCACCGGAAGCTCACGAGGACGATTGGCATCGTCGTGCCCTATCTGGCAGACCCGTTCTTCGTGGAGATCGTGCGCATGATCGAACGGCTCTGCATCGATGCCGGGTACTGGCCGGTCGTGTTCAGTGCCCATGGCCAGCAGAAACTCGAAAACAATGCACTGGCGACGCTGGAATCACTTCGGCCAGCGGGTGCCCTTGTCGCACCGCTTGGACGAAGCTCGGACCTCGAGGCGGTGCAACGGTTTACGGAAGAGGTCCCGACGGTGATCTTCGACAGCAACGTGAAGGTCGGCCGGGCCTTCGTGGGCTCCGACAACTTCCAGAGCATTCCCCTGATGGTAGATTATTTGTGCCGCTCCGGCGAGCCACCATGCTTCTTCGAGATGCCGCCAGTCAATCCGAATGTCAACAAGCGGCGCGAGGCCTATATTCAATCCATGCGGGACCTCGGCCACGACCCGCAGGTGATCCGGGTGTCGGGCAGCGACTGGAATTTCGAGAAGATCGGACATGAGGAAGGAATGCGCCTGATCTCGGAGCGCGCCCTCCCCTCCCATACCGTTCTTTGCAGCAATGACCGCCTGGCCATCGGGCTGATCGCCGCCGCCTATCAGAGGGGTCTGCGCGTCGGGCGCGGACCGACCTGCGCAATCCGCATCGCCGGGCATGACGATCATCCATGGTCACAATACACCTGCCCGCCCCTGACGACGATTTCGCAGGATTACAAGTCCATCGCCAGGCGAAGCGTCGAAGTGCTTTTCGACCTTATCGACGGAAAGGGTGACGATGACGAGCGGCCGGAGGAGTTGTTCGAAGGCAAGCTGGTTCTCAGGGCTTCCGCTTGATGTTATCGCGCCGCAATAATTAATTTTACAAGAGTAAAGAAATTTATTGACTTGCCCCCATACTTGCTATAGGGCAGGAAGTTCATCTGCCTGACCAGAGGGAGGGATTTGGGTGATTCGAGCCTGTGTATTTTCTGGAAACCAAATCGGGATCGACGCTCGCAGCGGTCGAATCTCGATGCATTTTCACCTGATTTCCTGACACCTGCCGTCATCGGGCAGACTGAATGACCTGCAACAAGGAGAATACTATGAATGCTAAGTCATTGAAGGCACTGAACAGGGGACTCATTGGTGCCTCTGCTTTGGTATCGGTCGCCGCGACCGCTGCCTTCGCTGAAGAAATCACCGTTGCTACCGTGAACAACTCCGACATGATCATCATGCAGGAATTGTCGTCGCAATGGGAAGAGCAGACCGGCCACTCGGTTGAATGGGTGGTTCTCGAAGAGAACGTGTTGCGCCAGCGCGTGACAACCGACATCGCCACTGATGGTGGCTCGTTCGACGTCGTCACCATCGGTGCCTACGAGGCCCCGATCTGGGGTGGACAGGACTGGCTGGTGGCACTGGATGACCTGGGCGCCGACTACGATTACGAAGACATTTTCGAGCCGGTGCGCAACGGTCTTTCGGCCAATGGCACATTGTATGCGGTGCCGTTCTACGCCGAGAGTTCGTTCACCTTCTATCGTACCGACCTGTTCGCAGATGCCGGGATCGAGGTTCCGTCCGAGCAGATGACGTATGACGATTTTGCCGCGATCGCTGCCAAATTGCATGATCCGGACAACGGCGTCTACGGCACTTGCCAGCGCGGCAAGGCTGGCTGGGGCGAGAACATGGCCTTTGTCGGACCGCTGGTGAATGCCTTTGGCGGCCGCTGGTTCGACCTGGACTGGAATCCGACCATCGACAGCGACGAGTGGAGGGCTGCGGTCAACTACTATGTCGACCTGATGAACGATTACGGTCCTCCGGGTGCAACAGCCAATGGTCACAATGAAAACCGGGCGCTGTTTGCCGACGGCAAATGCGCGACCTGGGTCGATGCGACCTCGGCCGCCGGCTACATCTTCAATCCTGACGAGAGCTCGGTTCACGACAAGACCGGATTCTTCCAGGCACCGAAGCAGGTGACTGACAAGGGCACCGGCTGGTTCTGGGCATGGGCGCTTGCCATCCCGAAGAGCTCGCAAAAGGCCGACGCCGCCAAGGAGTTCCTCGCGTGGTCGACATCCAAGGAGTATGTCCAACTCGTCGGCGAGACCAAGGGCTGGGTCGCAGCGCCTCCGGGAACCCGTCAATCGACCTATGACAATGCGTCCTATGTCGAAGCGGCGCCGTTCGCAGTGACGGTGTTGAACTCGATCCTTGCCGCCAACCCGGCTGACGCAACGAGGGATCCGGTACCGTATACCGGTGTCCAGTTCGTGGCGATCCCCGAGTTCCAGGGCATCGGCAACTATGTCGGCCAGCAGGTTTCGGCCGCCCTGGCCGGTCAGCAGACCGTTGACCAGGCACTGGCCAACAGCCAGCAATTCGCAGTTCGCGAAATGACCAAGGCAGGTTACATCAACTGACCTCCTCCCAAGCGGGCCGGCTCTTTCGCGGCCGGCCCGTTTCACCGGATTGCGCGTACCGTCCCGAGAGTGTCTGCCGGGCTGTTGTTTCAATGCAGCCGAAGTGCATGAAGTAGGCAAGAATGGCGACCAAGGCTTCCAGATCTGCCGCAAGGCTCATGATTTCTCCAGCAGTTGTACTGCTGCTCGGCTGGATGCTGGTGCCGCTTAGCCTGACCATCTATTTTTCATTCCTCCGCTACAATCTGATCACGCCGGGAGCCAACCCGTTCGTCGGTTGGGAAAACTACTACTGGTTCCTGACCGATCCGAGTTTCAAGGCAGCGATGGTCAACACTCTGTTGCTGGTGGGTGGTGTCCTCCTGATCACCGTAGTCGGCGGCATCCTGTTCGCGCTGCTCCTGGACCAGCCGATGTGGGGCCAGGGCATCATCCGGATCATGGCAATCGCGCCGTTCTTCGTCATGCCGACCGTGTCGGGCCTCGTCTGGAAGAACATGTTCATGAACCCCGTGAACGGGATTTTCGGTCATATTGCCCAGGGACTGGGTGTACCGCCCATCGACTTCTTCAGCCAGATACCGCTCCTGTCCATCATTCTGATCGTGAGTTGGCAGTGGCTGCCATTCGCGACGCTGATCCTGCTGACCGCGCTGCAGTCGCTCGACCAGGAACAGCTGGAAGCGGCCGAAATGGACGGGGCCAGATCGCTGTCGCGCTTCTACTACATCATGCTTCCACATCTTGCGCGGGCGATCACCGTCGTGATCCTGATCCAGACGATCTTCCTGTTGTCGATCTTCGCCGAGATCCTCGTGACCACGAATGGCGGGCCGGGTGTCTCGACCACCAACCTGACCTACCTGATCTACGTCTCCTCGCTGCTCCAGTTCGACGTGGGCATCGGCAGCGCCGGCGGTGTCATCGCAATCATTCTGGCCAACATCGTTGCCATCTTCCTGATGCGGATGATCGGCAAGAACCTGGACGCCTAGGCAGGGAATCATGGCACGCAGCGTCACGACATCCCGCAAGTCTTTCAACACCATCGTTGCCGGTGTGCTTGGTCTCCTGATGTTCTTTCCGGTCCTGTGGATTGTCATCCTGTCGTTCAAGAGCGAAGGCGACGCCATCAGGGGGCCGCTCGAGATCCTGTTCGGCTCCGGATGGACGACCGAAAGCTATGCGGCAGTCCAGGCCAGGTCGGATTATTTCAAGCACTTTTCGAATTCGCTCATCATCTCGCTCGGATCGACTTTTCTTGGCCTCCTTATCGCCATCCCTGCTGCCTGGTCCATGGCGTTCGTGCCGGCCAGGCGAACCAAGGACGTGTTGATGTGGATGTTGTCGACCAAGATGTTGCCGCCTGTCGGCGTGCTGGTCCCGATCTACCTGATCTTCCGCGACCTGGGCATTCTCGACACGCGCACCGGCCTGGTCATTGTCCTGATGTTGATCAACCTGCCGATCATCGTATGGATGCTCTATACCTACTTCCGCGAAATCCCCGGCGAGATCCTCGAGGCGGCACGGATGGACGGGGCGACCTTGCGCGAGGAGGTCATCCACGTCCTGTTGCCAATGGCAGTTCCGGGCATGGCGTCGACGGTTCTCCTGAACATCATCCTTGCCTGGAACGAGGCCTTCTGGACCCTGAACCTGACCGCCGCCAAGGCAGCCCCGCTGACTGCGTTCATCGCCTCCTATTCCAGCCCCGAGGGGCTATTCTATGCAAAACTGAGCGCCGCCTCGGTGATGGCGATTGCACCAATCCTGATCATGGGCTGGTTCAGCCAGAAACAACTTGTCCGCGGCCTGACATTCGGTGCCGTGAAGTAAGGGACAGATCATGGGACACATCCAGCTAAAAGGGGTCAAGAAGAGCTTTGGCGATGTCACGGTCATTCCACCGCTCGACCTGGAAATCGAGGACGGGAAGTTCGTGGTGTTCGTCGGCCCGTCGGGGTGTGGAAAGTCCACGCTGCTGCGCCTGATCGCCGGACTGGAAGACGTCACCGAGGGCGTTGTCGAGATCGATGGGAGTGACGCCACCGATTTGCCGCCGGCAAGACGCGGGCTGGCAATGGTCTTTCAGTCATACGCGCTGTACCCGCACATGTCGGTGCGCAGGAACATCGCCTTCCCGATGAAGATGGCCCGCATTCCACAGGAGGAACAGGAGCGGCGGATCGCCGACGCGGCGCGGGTGCTGAACCTCACCGATTATCTCGACCGCCGGCCTGGTCAGCTGTCGGGCGGACAGCGCCAGCGCGTGGCGATCGGGCGCGCGATCGTCCGCGAGCCAGCGGCATTCCTGTTCGACGAACCCTTGTCCAACCTCGACGCGGCGTTGCGGGTCGGAATGCGCCTGGAGATCTCCGAGCTTCACAAGCGGCTTGCCACCACGATGATCTATGTCACCCATGACCAGGTTGAAGCCATGACGATGGCGGACAAGATCGTGGTGTTGCACGATGGCGTGATTGAACAGGTGGGCAGTCCGCTGGAGCTCTATCGCGAGCCGCGCAACCTGTTCGTCGCCGGCTTCATCGGATCGCCCAAGATGAACTTCATCGACGGCCCCGAAGCAGCCAGGCACGATGCACGCACGATTGGCATCCGGCCGGAACATATCGACGTTTCGGCCGAGTCGGGAGCCTGGACCGGCACCGTCGGTGTATCGGAACATTTGGGCTCGGACACGTTCTTCCGCGTCAAGGTCGAAGGATTTGCCGAACCGGTGACAGTCCGCGCCGGAGGCGAGGTCGATCTCTATTACGGCGACACGATTCATCTCACACCAAACCCCGATCAGCTTCACCGGTTCGACGCAGAGTCATCACGACTGGCATGAAGAGGCTGGATGGCAAGATCGCCCTCGTGACCGGGGGCGCTCGCGGCATTGGCCGCGCCGTTTGCGAGGCCTGTATCCGGGACGGAGCGAGGGTGGCAGTTGCCGATATCCTGGCAAGCGAAGCTCGCACTACCGCCGCCGCTCTGGGTACGGACAGCATGGCCGTGGTGATGGACGTCACCGATTTGCAGTCCATTGGTGACGGCGTGGATGCGGTCCGGGAGGCCTGGGGCGGGATCGATATCCTGGTGAACGGGGCCGGCGTTTTCAACATGGCCTCGATAGACCGGATCACGCAGGAAGATTATCGCCGCCAGTATGACATCAATGTCGGCGGCACGATCTTTGTTACCCAGGCGATCGTGCCTATCATGACAAGGCGTGGCGGCGGCACCATCATCAATTTCGCCAGCCAGGCCGGAAGGCGCGGTGAGGCAAATGTCACCATCTACTGTTCGACCAAGGCCGCGGTCATCTCGATCACCCAATCGCTGGCGCTGGAGCTTGCCCGGCACAATATCCGCGTCAATGGCATCGCGCCCGGGGTCATTGATACACCCATGTGGGACCATGTCGATTCCCAGTTCGCCGAATACGAGAACAAGCAGAAGGGACAGAAGAAGCGCGAGGTCGGCCTGGCAGTGCCGCTCGGCCATATGGGCGTGGCGGCGGAAGTTGCCGATCCATGCGTGTTCCTTGCCTCCGACGATGCCCGGTATATCACCGCGCAGACGCTGAACGTGGACGGCGGAAACTGGATGAGCTGACGGGATGCCGATGAGGTTGTCAGATGCAACACTGGGACAGATGTCCAACGGAGTTGTCGTGCCGCGCTACGACCGGTCGAAACTGACCCCGGGTATCGTCCATATCGGCCTTGGCAATTTTCACCGCGCGCACCAGGCCTGGTACCTGCACAAGCTCATGCAGGAGGGGCGGGCATTCGACTGGGCCATCATCGGTGCCGGCGTGCGGCCCTATGACCGGACGCAGCGCCGCAAACTGGCGACGCAGGACTACCTGACCACTCTCATCGAACTGGATCCGGCAGGAAGTTCGGCCGAGATCGTGGGCTCCATGATCGGATACGTTCCGGTCGAGGACGGCCATGGGCCCCTGATCAGCCAGATGGCGGATCCGGCAATCCGGATCGTGACGCTGACCGTCACCGAGGGAGGCTATTTCGTCGACCCGGCGACTGGCGGGTTTGACGCTGGCAATGCCGAGATTCGCCACGATGCCCAATGCCCGGATCGCCCCCGCACCGCCTTCGGTGCAATCGTTGCTGCACTTCGCCGCCGCCGCGACGCCGGCCATGGGCCGGTTACCTTGCAGAGTTGCGACAACCTGCAGGGCAACGGAGCGATCCTTCGCCAGACAGTCATGTCCCTGGCCCGGCTCTCCGACCCGGATCTTGCCGACTGGATCGATGCCGAATGCACCTTCCCGAACTCGATGGTCGACCGCATCGTCCCCACGACCGGCGCCAAGGAGTTGGGCCTGGCACATGCGATCGGCATCGATGACGCCGCACCGGTCACCCATGAGAAATTCTGCCAATGGGTGATCGAGGACAAGTTCTGCGCCGGCCGTCCGGAATGGGACCGGGTGGGGGTGACCTTCTCCGACCGCGTGCGCGACTACGAGACCATGAAGATCCGCATCCTGAATGGAGGGCACCAGATCATTTCAAACCCCGGCGAGATCCTCTCGGTGGAAACGATCGCCGATTGCATGGCAAACCCGCTGATCGGGTCGCTGTTCCGGAAGGTTGCGCAGGAGGAGATCGTTCCACATGTCCACGCCGTGCCAGGCACGCCTCCGGGAACCTATGTCGATTTGATCGACAAGCGGTTTTCCAACTCGGAAATCGTCGACACCACCCGCCGCGTGGCTTCGGATGGCTCGGCCCGCCACACCGGTTTCATCATGCCGGTGCTGCGCGAGGCGCTTGCCGGCGGCAAGCCCTTCGAAGGTCTGGCGCTGGCTGAAGCGCTCTGGGCACGAATGTGTGCAGGCACGCGCGAGGATGGCAGCGTCATCGAGCCGAACGACCCGTTCTGGAGCGAGCTTCACGGCGTTGCCTGCTCGGCAAGGACAGACCCTCAAGCCTGGCTGGGCCAGCACCAGCTCTATGGCGATCTCTCCGGAGACACGGCTTTTGCACAGGTCTTTGCAAGATGGTTGAACCTGATCTGGGCGTCCGGCACCGAGGACGCAATCAGGGCATATCTCGATACATAGATCGGGTCGGAGGGCAGAATGAAGGCGGTCTATTTCCCCGGGAAGGACCAGGTTGAATTCGGCGATCTTTCCGACCCGGAGCCGGGCGACGGAGAGGTGGTGATCCGCGTGCGGGCCAGCGGCCTCTGCCACACCGATGTCGAGGTGATGCTGGGCAACTATGGGAGTTCGGCATTCCCGGTCATTCCCGGCCATGAATTTGCCGGCGAAGTGATCGAGGTCGGGAAGGAGGTCGCCGGGCTGAAGCCGGGCGAGCGGGTCGTGGTTGATCCCAATTTCGAATGCGGAACCTGCCGGGCATGCCGCCGCGGCTGGGCGCATCTGTGCGAATCTCTGGGCGCGTACGGCGTCACCATGAATGGCGGTTTCGCCGAGAGGTGCACCGTGCGAGCCAGCGCGGTCCACCCGGTCGGCGACATGGATTACTCCCTGGCAGCCCTGGCCGAACCCATGGGTTGCGTACTCAACGGCCTCTCGCCGCTGGAAGGCCGGATCATCAAGCGTGCAGTCATCTTCGGGGCCGGTCCGATGGGGCTGCTGATCGGCCTGGCGCTGCAGGTCCGGGGGGCCGGCGAGGTGATCATGGTCGATATCGACGAGGGCCGGCTGCAATTCGCCGAAGCATGCGGCCTGACGCACCTTCACGCGGGGCCGGATACCGACGCCAGCCTGCAGCGAAGCTGTGATCTCGCGGTCGATGCGACCGGGTCTGCCGCCGTTGCCGCCTCGCTGATCGACGCTATCGCCAATGGAGGAGCGACGCTCTATTTCGGTGTCTGTCCGGCAGACGCCCGGATTTCCATCTCGCCCTTTGAACTGTTCCGCCGCCAACTCTCGCTGTTCGGCACCCATTCCCTCAATCACAACATTCCGGATGCACTCGACATGCTGGGGAAGATCGGAACTGCCGCCGAACGCCTGGTCACGCACCGGTTGCCGCTCGAGGACATGCCCGGGGTCATCTCCGGCCAGGCGAGGCCGGGGAGCATGAAGGTGCAGATGTGCGAATGATCGACTCCTCGGCGGTACGGTCGCACAAGCACGGTTCCGACTGCATGCGGGACGCAGAGCGGCACGAAAATGGGCAAGACCCGGCTGGCCTGGAGACGAAGCTCCATGTCGCGGTGAATGATGCAGTTGCAAAGGCGGCAGGCAGTTGACGCCATACCTGCCGGCCTCGGTCGGCGCTGCCCCCGGCGGCGCGTCGATTGCCGCCAACCGGATACTGGTCGAGGAAAATGCCGACATGGCGGCAAGGATTTCATTGGAATATTGCCGGTTGCGCGAGTCCGGCCCGTCAGCGTGATCTCCGACACCGACCGCAATTGGCAAGAAACCTCGGCGCCACGGGCCGGACGCATCGAATCGATCGATGTCCTGCGCGGTTTTGCGCTCCTCGGTATCCTGGTGATGAACATCCAGCTCTTCGCGATGCCGGGCCCGGCCTATTTCAACCCCACGGTCTTCGGGGATCTCGAAGGCGCAAATCTCCATGTGTGGGTGGCGAGCCGGATGTTGGCCGACCAGAAATTCATGACGATCTTCTCGATGTTGTTCGGTGCCAGCATCGTCCTGATGACTTCCCGACCCGCCGGGGGCAGCAATCTCGGGCGAACGCACTACCGGCGGATGGGGTGGTTGCTCGCCATCGGTCTCCTCCATGCCCACCTGCTCTGGTCGGGAGACATCCTGTTCCTCTACGCGGTGTGCGGCATGCTGGTCTATCCGCTTCGCCGGCTATCGCCGGCATGGCTGCTGGCGGTCGGGGTGGCCCTGCTCCTGGTCGCATCGGCATATTCGGTCTGGTCGGGGCTTTCATTTCCGGATTGGCCGGAGGAAGTCCGGTCGAGCCTTGTCGGTGATCTCTGGCAGCCGACGCCGGAAATGATCCGGGACGAACTGGCCGCCTATCGGGGCGGCTGGCTCGACCAGCAGCCGGTCCGTTCGGCCAGTGCACTGGAATTCGAGACCATCTTGCTGGCTGCCTGGGGTTTCTGGCGCGCCGGTGGGTTGATGCTGATCGGAATGGCGCTTTTCCGGCGCGGGGTGTTCAGCGCCGAATGTGCACCGCGTGTCTATCTGGCAATGATCGCGGCAGGAATGGTGGTGGGACTTCCCTTGCAGGCTTGGGGCATCATTGGCGACTTTGGACGCGGCTGGCCGATCTGGTCGTTTTTCCTGGGCGCACAGTTCAACTACTGGCCGAGCATCGTGGTCAGTCTGGGCTATGTCGGCGTGGTCATGCTGATCTGCAGGGCCGGGGTGCTGGCCCTGTTGACGCGGACCCTGGCGACCGTCGGCAGGACCGCCCTTTCCAACTACCTCCTGCAGTCGGTTCTGTGCACGACCATCTTCCACGGGCACGGCCTTGGCCTGTTCGGCTCGGTGGATCGCCTGGGGCAGCTTGGTGTGGTGGCCGGCATATGGATGGTGCAGCTTGTGGTCTCACCTCTCTGGTTACGGCGGTACCGATACGGGCCAGCCGAATGGGCATGGCGATCGCTCACCCATGGCGTGGTCATGCCGCTGCGGCGTGAGGGGCATGTCGGTCCCTGATGACCGGGCACCTTGCCCCGTTCCTGCAGGTTTCCGGCAACGGGCACCGGTCGGCAGCTGCTCTCCCCTCCAGGGATTCGGCAGTTGCTGCCGGAGCAGGCAGCCGGCCGGGGGTTCACTACAGGGCGACAATCTGGATGAACGCGTGAACTGCCCCACCCAGGCATGTCACCCTGGACCGACCTGCCGGCTCTTCGGGAATGTCATCGAAGTCCCGCTGGCTCCGGAGGTCATCTCCGTGGGGCCTGGTCCAGGCCACAGGTGTTGAAGGGTTGGCCCTTGTTCGCCATTGGTCCAGATCATCAATTCCCTGACTTCCAATCATCAGTCTTCCAACCTCCAATTATCAATCTATTGACTCCCAATCATCATATGATCTATTCCCAATCATCATGGACTCGGGACACGCGCATGTACGATCGATTCATCAAGCACAGGATGGAGGAAGCCCTTGAAGACACGCCCGTGGTCCTGGTGACGGGACCGCGACGGGCCGGCAAGACCACTCTTGTGCAAGACATCGAGAGCGACAGGCGAACCTACCTGACGCTTGACGATCAGGCGACCCTTGATGCCGCACGAACCGATCCGGTCGGTTTTGTGCGGCGACTGGAACAGGCGACGATTGATGAAATCCAGCGCGCGCCGGACCTGTTGTTGGCGATCAAGAAATCCGTGGACGAAGGCAAGCGTCCCGGAAGGTTCCTGCTCACCGGCTCGGCCAATGTACTGACGTTGCCGCGTGTTGCCGACAGCCTGGCTGGCCGAATGGAAACAATCCAGTTGCTGCCATTGGCCCAAGCCGAAATCATTGGCACCGCGCCATCCTTTTTGGAGCGCTTGTTCGAAGGAAAGCTGCAGGGCGTTCGGAACAGGCATGTCGGCGACGACATCGTTCGCATGGCCTTGGGCGGAGGATTTCCCGAAATGCTCAGTCGCGAAAGCGAGCGCCGACGCATGGCTTGGGCACAATCATATCTCACATCGGTTCTGACACGTGATCTCAGGGACATTGCCGACCTGGAGAAGTTGACCGAACTTCCCCGGTTCGTCCAGCTGCTGGCCGAGCATTCCGGACAACTCGCCAATTATTCCCGACTCGCTGCCGGCATCAATGTCAGCCACAAGACCACACAACGCTACGTTGCGCTGCTCGAGCAGATATTCCTGATTGCAACATTGCGGCCTTGGCATTCAAATGCGCTCAAGCGGATTGTCAGGACTCCAAAGCTTCACTTTCTCGATTCCGGCTTGCTGGCAGCAGCACGAGGTCTCAGCTTTGAGCGCGTGATGAGCAATCGAGATTTGTCGGGGACGTTGCTGGAAAGCTTCGTTTACTCGGAGATCCGGAAACTGATGACAGCATCGGATTTGTGGCTGACCCTCTTCCATTTTCGCGACCACATGAATCGTGAGGTGGACATCGTCCTTGAGCGCAATGACGGCTTGATTGCCGGCATTGAAGTGAAAGCGTCCGCAACGGTAAGGTCGAACGACTTCAGCGGGCTGAGAGTTCTTGCGGAAACTTGCGGAAGCAGATTTGCCTTCGGTATCGTGCTTCATGACGGCACCAGCGTCATTCCCTTTGGAGAGCGGTTGGCTGCCGTCCCCCTTTCGGCCATGTGGGACTGATTGACCGAACCCCGTACCCGGCTGCTCGAAGCAATTCGCCGAAAAGTGGCACTGGATAATTGCCCATGGCCGCGCCACGCCGTGGATCTCGCAACTTTCAGCGTCGCCGGGTCTCAGTAGTGATGTGGCAAAGCGTGCCGTACGATCCATCATGCAAGCGTGATCTTGGCAGAAACTGCGAACTGCAACAGTCACGATGACAGGAGTCGTCCTTCAGCGTCGTCATGGCCTGGGACAGTTCCTGGTGCATCCGGAAGCCCCGTGGACGGGATGACATGCTGGATGCGGCAGGGGGCTGGCCATATCCGGATCAACTGGAAGTCTTCCACGGCAGAAGTTAGGAACAGCCTGGCGACAGCCTGCCCCTGGGCCGGGAGCGCAGGGCCATGATCCGGAGTGCCGGGATGACGGTGACCAGGCATCGGCCGGGAGCAGCATCGCCGCAACGAGCCGCCAGCGGGCGATTGGCAGATCGCATGTCGCCTGTGGCGGTTGCAGAGTTGGATATGGCGGCCAGGGCGGCAAATGACGAAGACGAACAGCATGTCCGGCAAACCTGCAGAAGGTGACGGCGATCCCCGGACGGCCTCGCCGCTCGCCGACCGGATGCGGCCGCTGGTGATGGACGAGGTGGTCGGGCAGCAGCACTTGTTTGGTGACGGCGGCCCGCTTGGCCGGTTCGACAAGGGCGGAAGGCCGGCCTCGACCATTTTCTGGGGGCCGCCGGGGTCCGGGAAGACGACGATTGCCCGCATCACCGCCAGCCAGACCGGCCAGAATTTTGTCCAGGTCAGCGCCGTCTACTCGAACACCGCCGAGATCAGGAAAATCATTGCCGAGGCACGGAAGCAGCGGGAAGAGGGTGTCGGAACCATATTGTTCGTCGACGAAATCCACCGGTTCAACAAGGCACAGCAGGACGGGTTTCTTCCCTATATCGAGGATGGAACGGTCACGCTGATCGGTGCCACCACCGAGAATCCGTCCTTTGCGCTGAACGCGGCGCTGATGTCGCGGACCCGGGTGCTGGTGCTCGAGGCGCTCGACCGGCAGAGCCTGGAGACCCTTCTGGGGCGGGCCGAGGGTGTGGTCGGCAAGTTGCCATTGACCGACGGGGCGCGGGAGTTTCTCATCGACCTGGCCAATGGCGATGCCCGGTCGCTTCTCAACTCCGTGGAGCAGCTTGCATCGGCGGGGAGCGGCGATGCGCTTGATCGCCGGCAACTCGAGAAGCGGTTGTCGAGGAGGGCTGCTCTCTATGACAAATCGGGCGACTGGCACTACAACCTGATATCGGCATTGCACAAATCGGTCAGGGGATCCGATCCCGACGCTGCCCTGTACTGGCTCGCCCGCATGCTGGAAGCCGGCGAGGACCCGCAATACCTGGCTCGCAGGCTGACCCGGATGGCGATCGAGGATATCGGGCTGGCTGACCCGGACGCCGTCCGGTTGTGCCTGGCCGCCTGGCAGGGCCATGAGCGTCTGGGGAGTCCGGAAGGCGACCTTGCCCTGGCGGAAGCGGCGATCTACCTGGCGCTGGCACCCAAGTCGAATGCCGCCTACGCTGCCTACAGGGAAGCATCAGGAGCGGCCAGGCGTTCCGGTGCCGAGCCACCACCGAAGCATATCCTGAATGCGCCGACCGGCATGATGAAGGAAATGGGATACGGATCGGGATATCGTTATGATCACGACGAACCGCTCGCCTTTTCCGGTCAGGACTATTTTCCGGAAGGATATGGCCGGCGGGTATTCTACCGGCCGGTCGAGCGCGGCTTCGAGCGGGAAATGAAGAAGCGGAGCGAGTATTTTGCCAGGTTGCGCAGGAAACTCGGCAAGGAACCGGGCGGGGGCTGACAGCCGGTCAGGACCGGCCTGGACCATGCGCAGCCGTGGAGATTGATGATGGGACCGACCCTGTTGCTGATCGCGATCGGAGGTGGGCTCGGCGCGGTCTGCCGGTATCTCAGCGGGATTGCTGCCAGCAGTATCCTCGGTGACGGATTTCCCTACGGGACCCTGGTCGTCAACGCCGCCGGTTGCCTGGCGGCCGGGATTGTCTGGTCGGCCCTCGTGCAATCCGGGACCAGCCAGCCGAAGGCAGTGTCACTGGTCATGACCGGGTTCCTGGGGGGATACACCACCTTCTCGGCGTTTTCCGTTGATATCTGGCAGCTCTTCAATTCCGGGCGGGTCATGGCTTCGCTGTTCTACGCTGCCGGTTCGGTTGTCTTGTCAATGGCGGCATTGCTGGCAGGAATCATCATTGCAAGGGAGTTGTCCGGTTGACCGGGCCGACCATTGCGAAAATCGGATGGGACGAGGCGGATCAGCGCCTGGATCGCTGGTTGCGGCGGCGATTCGGCAATTTGGCCCAGTCGCATATCGAGCGGTTGTGTCGAAAGGGCCTGATCAGGATCGATGGCAAGCGCGCCAGGGCATCGACCAGGCTGGTGGAGGGCCAGTCACTGCGTTTGCCGCTGATGGAGGATGCTCCCGGAAGGGACAGCGCCCGGGATGAGTCGTCATCCGATGCCGGCAATGACAGGCTGATTGCCGAGCGAATTCTTTTCCAGGACGAGTTCCTGGTGGCCATCGACAAGCCGTCCGGGCTTGCCGTCCAGGGGGGAACCGGTCAGCATCGCCATATCGACCGGATGACTGACGGTCTCAGCCTGTCCGGGGGCGAACGGCCGCGGCTGGTGCACCGTCTTGACAAGGACACGTCCGGTGTCCTGGTCCTGGCCAGAACGCGACGGGCCTCCAGCGCCCTTGCCCGGCTGTTTGCCCATGGAGATTTGCACAAGGTCTACTGGGCTGTCGTTGCCGGCTGCCCGGCCGAGCCCGCCGGGACAATCAGCAGCCGGGCCGGACCCTCCCGGAGACCGGCACGGACCAATTACGCGGTTCTGGATACGGTGGCTGACCGGCTTGCGCTTGTTGCCCTGAACCCCCTGACCGGACGCACGCATCAATTGCGCGATCACATGGCGCAGCTGGGCACCCCCGTGGTCGGTGATCGAAAATATGGTGTCGGTGGCAGGTCCGGGCAGACCATTGGCGGCCTTGACAACCGGCTTCACCTGCATGCGCGGGAGCTTTCCTTCGGGCACCCGTTCACCGGGAAAGACATGCATTTCCGTGCGCCCCTGCCAGCGCATATGGATCGCTCGCTGGCCCTGCTGGGGTGGCGGGAAGATCGCCATGCTGCAGATCCGTTTGCGGACAATTCATGAGCGAGTGGAAAGCCAGAAGAAGCTGGGCCCGGGCACGGGTGACCCCGCTCGGGGCCGAATACCGGATCGATCTCGACGACCGGCCGGCCAGGACCCCCGGGGGGCGGGAGCTGGTGCTGCCGACTCGCAGGATCGCCGATGAGGTCCGGGCCGAATGGGACGCCCAGCAGGGCGAGTTCCAGCCGGAAACCATGCCATTTACACGTTTGGCAAATGTGGCGATCGACCGGCTCGGCACAGCGCGGCAGGATGTTGTCGCCGCCGTGTCGGCATATGCCGAGAGCGACCTTGTCTGCCACCGGGCCACCGGGCCGTGCGAGCTGGTCGTTCGCCAGGGCCGGCTCTGGAGCCCGGTAGTGGAGTGGCTGGGGGCCGAACTGGGTGCGCCGCTGGCAACCGGCTGCGGGGTCATGCCGGTCCGGCAAAGCGAAAGCAGTCTTCAGGCGCTTTCGGCCGAAGTCGGGAGGCTGGACGCGCATGTGCTGTGCGGATTCTCGGAGATGGTGGCACTGAGCGGGTCGCTGGCGATCGGGCTGGCTGTCCTGCATGGCCGGCTTGAACCGGATGCCGGCTGGAGGGCGGCGATGGTCGACGAGCATTTCCAGGCGGAGAAGTGGGGAGTGGATGCCGATGCCGCGGCCCTGGAAGAGCATCGCCGCCAGGGATTCGTGGTTGCCTGTACCTATGCAATTTCGGCCAATGACACGGGGAATGGGCCGGCGCGTGGCGTGTGAATCGGGCAGACACGGACAAGATCGGGCATATTTTCTTGACCTTCCCGCTGTTGCACGACTAAAGAGAGTCGCGGGTCCTATCTGTTTTTCGGGATCGTTTTCGCGGCCCCGGACCGAATAGGGAAAAATTATCAACTATCCAAAAGGAGAGAAACTGATGAAAAAACTGCTTTTCGCATCTGCAGTTGCCTTCGTCGGCATGACCGGCATGGCGGCTGCGGCAACTCTTGACGATGTCCGGGCAAAGGGTTTCGTTCAGTGCGGTGTTTCCACCGGGCTGGTCGGATTTGCCGCGCCGGATGCTGATGGCAACTGGTCGGGCTTTGATGTCGACTATTGCCGGGCGTTGGCCGCCGCCGTTTTTGGTGACGGGCAAGCCGTAAAATTCACCCCGACCACCGGGAAGACCAGGTTTACTGCCCTGGCATCGGGTGAAGTCGACGTGCTGGCCAGGAACACGACCTGGACATTCTCGCGCGATGTCGACCTGAAGCTGACCTTTGTCGGTATCAACTACTATGACGGGCAGGGGTTCATGACCCATTCGTCACTCGGTGTTTCGTCTGCCCATGAACTGGATGGCGCGACGGTCTGCATCCAGACCGGAACCACAACCGAGTTGAACCTGGCCGATTTCTTCCGTGCCAACGACATGTCCTACGAGCCGGTTCCGATCGAAACCAATGCCGAAGCCCGTGAACAGTTCTTCGCCGAGGCCTGCGATGTCTACACCACGGACCGTTCCGGCCTGGCAGCGACTCGTGCCACGGCCGAGGATCCGAACAGCATCACGGTTCTTCCCGAGATCATCTCCAAGGAGCCGTTGGGACCGTTGGTACGTCATGGTGACGACCAGTGGGCCGATATTGCACGCTGGGTGTTGAATGCGCTGGTCACGGCCGAGGAAAAGGGCATCACCAGCGGTAATGTCCAGGAAATGGCTGCTGGCAGCAACGACCCGGAAGTCAATCGCCTTCTCGGTTCGGAAGGTGATCTGGGCGCCATGATCGGTCTTGATGCTGACTGGGCCGCCAATGCCCTGGCCGCGGTCGGCAATTACGGCGAGATCTTCGAAAGGAATATCGGTGCCGAGACGCCAATTGGACTGGCGCGTGGGGTCAACGCGCTTTGGACCGATGGCGGGCTGGTATACTCACCACCGTTCCGTTGATCCGATCCGGCGACCGCACGATCACTGATCGTCGATAGTTGTCCGAATTGAGAAAGATTTCCGAGCCGCCGGTCAGCGTTGGCCGGCGGCTTCAGTACACCCCGGGTTCACAGGACGGATTTGCGTAACATGGCAACACAAGCCCAATCGCAGCGTACCTTCACCCCGGGAATGCTCATCTACGATACCCGGTATCGTTCCATGACGATCCAGGTCGTCGCCCTGATGAGCTTCATGCTGATTCTGGCCTGGCTGATCAGCAATACGGTCCAGAACCTGAATGCCCTCGGAAAGGGGGTCAGTTTCGGGTTCCTGAACCAGCCGGCAAGCTACGACATCAACCAGCGTCTTCTTGAATATACCTCAAGATCGACCCACCTGCGCGCCTCCGTGGTTGGCCTGCTCAATACATTGCTGGTCGCAGTGTTGGGGTGCACGCTTGCGACCATACTCGGAGTGGTGATCGGGATACTGAGGTTGTCGCATAACTGGATCATCGCCCGGTTGATGACCATTTACATCGAGGGATTCCGCAACGTCCCGGTGTTGCTGTGGATCGTGTTTTTCATGGCAGTCCTGATCGATACACTGCCAAAACCATCCGATTTTCGCGGCGAGGATGCGACCGCATCGATGCTGTTCGGCGACAGCGTGGCATTCACCAATCGCGGTGTCTACGTGCCGGAACCGCTCTTTGCCAACGGTCTTGGCGATGTGTCGATATTCGGCCTGTTTGAAATCAGCCTCGATCTCATTGCAATCCTGATTGTCCTGACGGCCGGGATACTTGCGGCCCGATGGATCAGGCGCCGAGCCGACCGGATCCAGGAACAGACGGGGGTGAGGCCGGGCACCTGGTACTGGCGGCTGCTGGTGGTCGTTGGCCCGATCACGGTTCTGCTGATCGCACTGGGTTTCCACCTGGGATTTCCGGAGTTGAAGGGATTCAACTTCAAGGGCGGCACCTACATGCGCAATTCGCTCATTGCCCTGTGGCTGGCGCTGTCCTTCTACACCGCTGCATTTATTGCCGAGAATGTCCGGGCCGGCATCCTGGCCATTTCGAAGGGTCAGACCGAGGCCGCATATTCGCTCGGTCTGCGTCCTTCAAGCACCATGAGCCTGGTGATACTTCCCCAGGCATTGCGGGTGATCATACCTCCGCTGATTTCGCAATACCTGAACCTGACCAAGAACTCGTCGCTGGCAATTGCCGTCGGCTACATGGATGTCACCGGCACGCTCGGCGGCATCACGCTGAACCAGACCGGCCGGGAGCTGGAGACAATTCTCCTGTTGATGATCTGTTATCTGGTAATTTCGTTGGGAGTCTCCGGTGCACTCAACTGGTACAACAGCAAGGTCAAGTTGAAAGAGCGCTGAGACATGTCGGAAACTGCATATGTGCGCACGAGCATGCTCGAGTCCCAGCCGCCACCGAAATCGGAGGCTGGTGCGCTTGGCTGGGTTCGGGTCAACCTCTTCGATGGCTGGCTGAACTCGGTTCTGACCATCCTGTCGCTCCTGGCAATATTCCTTGTGCTCTACGGGTCGTTGCCCTGGATCATCCAGTCCTCCTGGACGGCAACATCGTTGAATGAGTGCCGGGCCTCGATCATCGAGCGTTACGGAGAAGGGGTCCACGGCGCCTGCTGGGCTGTCATCAGGGAGCGGTACCTGCAGCTTCTCTATGGCTTCTACCCGTCCGAGGCATATTTCCGGCCAAACCTGACCTTCATTCTCATGCTGGTGGCGATTTCGCCGGTGCTGTTTCCGGTGCTTCCGCGCCAGATGCTCTGGTTCTCGGCAATATATCCGTTTCTCGGCTACTGGCTCCTGTGGGGAGGAACCATCTGGTTTCCGGTCTCGATGGTGCTGGGTTTCGTAGTCGGCTACCTGCTGATCGTGGTGATTTCGAAGACGGCCGGGGCACTTGCCGGCGTGGTCGGAGGGGCGCTGGGAGCAGTGCTCTACTGGTTGTTCCTGGCTGGCAGCTTTGCCAGCCTGGCGCATGCGGTGATACCGATCGGAATCGCCGAGGTCGAAAGCGCGAGATTTGGCGGCTTCATGCTGTCGATGACGATCGGGGTTACCGGCATCGCCTGTTCGCTGCCAATCGGGATCCTGCTGGCGCTGGGCCGGAAATCCGACCTGCTGATCGTGCGATCGATTTGTGTCGGCTTTATCGAGTTCATCAGGGGTGTGCCGCTGATCACGTTGCTGTTCGTTGCGTCAACACTGCTCAATATCTTCCTGCCCCCGGGAACCAATTTTGATCTCATCCTCAGGGTTGTGATCATGGTTACGCTGTTTTCCTCTGCCTATATTGCCGAGGTGGTTCGCGGCGGGCTGGCCGCGTTGCCGACGGGTCAGTACGAGGCGGCGGATGCGCTGGGTCTCGACTACTGGAAATCGATGCGCCTGATCGTGTTGCCGCAGGCACTGAAGATTTCCATTCCCGGAATCGTGTCCACATTCATCGGCCTGTTCAAGGACACCACCCTGGTGTCGATCATCGGCCTGCTTGATCCGATCGGCCTGACCAACGCGATCCGGGCCGACGCGGCATGGAATGGAGTCGTGTGGGAACTGTATGCGTTCGTGGCAGTGCTGTTCTTTGTATTCTGTTTCTCGATGTCCAGGTATTCAATGTATCTGGAGCGCAAGCTGCAGACGGATCACAAGTGAGGAGGGCTGAGATGCCGGAAGCGCAGACGGAGAATTCGCCAACCCGGATGGCTGTTGAAATCACCGGAATGAACAAGTGGTACGGTGCGTTTCATGTGCTGAGGGACATCAACCTTTCCGTCTTCGAGGGCGAACGCATCGTGATTTGCGGGCCGTCGGGATCAGGAAAATCGACCCTGATACGGTGCATCAACCGGCTGGAGGAACACCAGGAGGGGACGATCATCGTCGAAGGCACCGAGCTGTCGTCGGACCTCAAGAATATCGACCGGATCCGGTCGGATGTCGGAATGTGCTTTCAGCATTTCAACCTGTTTCCCCATCTGACCATTCTCGAAAACTGCACGCTGGCACCGATCTGGGTGCGCAAGGTTCCGCGGGTGGAAGCCGAAGAAACGGCAATGTACTTCCTCGAGAAGGTCAAGATCCCGGAGCAGGCCGGCAAGTTTCCGGGCCAGCTCTCCGGCGGTCAGCAGCAACGGGTGGCAATTGCGCGATCTCTGTGCATGAGGCCGCGCATCATGCTGTTCGACGAGCCGACCTCGGCGCTTGATCCCGAGATGATCAAGGAAGTTCTTGATACCATGATCGAGCTGGCTGGCGACGGAATGACCATGCTGTGCGTGACCCATGAAATGGGGTTTGCCCGCCAGGTGGCCAACCGGGTGATCTTCATGGATGAAGGGCAGATCGTGGAAGAGAACGTGCCGACCGAGTTCTTCGACAATCCGCAGAATGACCGGACCAAACTGTTCCTGAGCCAGATCCTCGGCCACTGATCCCGACCTCGAATCCTTGTCCCGACATCACGATGGCAGACGCCGTGCCCCGTCATGCGGGGTGGCGGAGATGCATGTCCGGGAGTCAACCTGCCGGATCAGGCTCTCGATCGAGATCGCGTGGCACGGTGAAGTCTACCAGGCGCGCAGTGCCGGGCACGAGGCTGGCCAGATCCGCATTGTCGATATCACAGACAAGGGTGGCGGCGGTGGGATAGCGACCGAGACCCGGGTGGCTGCACTGGTCGGCGCACAGGAAATGGGCAAGGTCTCCGAAGCCCGGATTATGGCCGACAATCATCGCCGGTGACAAACCGGCACCGGCAGCAATCCTGGCAATGCAGGCCGGGCTGGCATGGTATAGCCCGCTGCAGTACTGCACGATGTCCGGCTGTGGCAGATGCTGGCCAATTCCCAGCCAGGTCTCTCGTGCTCTCATGGCCGTTGAGCAGATGACCTGCCGCGGCAGGAATTGCCGTGAGTTGAGCCAGTTGCCGATCAGACCTGTCGCGCGTTGCCCCCTCGGAGCCAGTGGTCGTTCATGGTCACCGAGCACCGGATGGTTCCAGCTCGATTTGGCATGCCGGACGATGATCAGGCGCATGGCGGTTCAGCGCCTCAGAAAGGCTGTCTGGTGAAACCGGGATTGCGCCGGCAATCGGCCGTATGACTCGCTCACCGGGCAGGAGCGGCGAACCTGGCAACCCATGTCGAGGCAGGAAATTCCGGCCGGGCTGGCGACATGGCTCCTGCAGGAAACGGCATCATACCGACCATCGCTGATGGCCTCGACCGGACAGGCGGTCCGGCACGGCTGTTGGCGGCAATGGCAGCAGGGTGAGTCTCCGTCCGATGCCGGGAGCGGGATCTTCTCCTCGAACATCAACGCCCCGCGGTAGGATACGAACAGGCCGGCGACATCATGGACCAGAAGTTGCACCGGTGATTGCCAGCAGCGGCCGGTGCGGAGTGCCCAGCTGAAGAACGGATGATATGGTGGTCCGCCAAAGGGATAGACCGGTGTCGCCCGGAGCAGGTTTGCCAGGGCATCGATGATCCGGCGTGACCAGCGATCGAGCGGGTCAGGACCATTGTCGGCAAATTCCGGTTGCGCCGATACATGGGGCCAGAATCCCGGCTCCCTTGGCCCCAGCATGACCAATGTCCGGCATCCATCCGGGCAACGGTCGGACGGGTCCGGATTGAAACTGCCAAAAATCTTCAGGGCGGTGTCGCTGACCACGGAGTCAATCTTCTCATATGCCAGGCGAGCCATGCGGAGTCCCGTCAACGGGCTGATTGTGCCCGGATCAGGCTGCCGACGCCATGATCGGTAAACAGTTCCAGCAGGACCGCGTTCGGGTAGGTCCCGTTGAGAATGACCGCCGCCCGGACACCGTTGGTCACCGCGCCGACGGCGGTTTCAGTCTTGGGCAGCATTCCTCCGGTCAGGGTGCCATCCTCCCGGAGCTGGTCGACATCGGATGGCGATAGCTGGGTAATCAGTTCACCATCGCGGTTCTGGACTCCGTCGACATCGGTCAGCAGCAGCAACCTGTCGGCCTTGAGGGCGCTGGCAATGGCACCGGCGGCAGTGTCGCCATTGACATTGAGGCTCACCCCGTCCCGTCCGACGCCCAGGGGAGCCATGACCGGAATGAAATCGGCGTCAAAGAGTGTCGTCAGCACGGCCGGATCGACATCAACCGGCGTGCCCACGAAACCGAGATCTGGTGATTGCTGCTCGCAGATCATCATGCCGGCATCCTTGCCGGACAGGCCGACGGCCCTGCCGCCCTGGTTGTTGACGGCCTGCACGATCCGCTTGTTGATCAGGCCCGACAGCACCATTTCCACGACTTCGATCGTATGCTGGTCAGTCACCCTCTTGCCGTCAATGAAGGTGGATTCGATGCCGAGCCGAGCGAGGGTCTGGTTGATCATGGGACCGCCGCCATGAACAATGATCGGATTTACACCGACCTGCTTCATGAGCACGACATCGCCGGCAAAGCTGGACAGGGCCGCCTCGTCACCAATGGCATGCCCACCAATCTTGATGACGATGCACGCCCCGTCATAACGCTGCAGGTAGGGCAGCGCTTCGGAGAGAGTGCGTGCGGTCGCGATCCAGTTTCGTTTCATGGTTGACTGTCTGATCATCTGTGCCTGGGTTTCATCGTCGTCGGAGCCCCGGTCGGCATTGCAAATCCGGTTCATGCATCCTTATACGGTCTTTGGCGTGAAGTTAATGGATTGTGCCCTGGAGCCAATCCGGATGCGAGGCACCCGCAGGGCGGTGTCCTTCAATGGCCGGCTCCGGTCCGGGTCTTCAGACCAGCTCCAGGATCGAGCGCCGGAGGTTTTCAACCCCCGTATTCCTGACCGAAGACGTGGAAATGGGTGTTGGAATTGCCGCCGGATGGGCGGTGAGGGCTTCGGTGACCGAGTCCTCGATCTCGGGCAGCCCTCTTGCTGCCTTGTCGGCCTTGGTCAGGATGACCTGGAATGCGACTGCAGCATCACCGAGACGGTGCATGAATTGCTGGTCGATCGGCATGATGCCGCGGCGTGCATCAATGAGCAGGAACGCCCGCCGCAGCGACGGACGCCCGTAGAGATAGTTGTCAATGAGCACTCCGCAATTCCTTGCTTCCGATTTTGACATCCGGGCGAAACCATAGCCCGGCAAATCGACCAGATAGCGGCTGTCGCCAATCAGGAAGAAGTTGATCTGCCGGGTTCGGCCGGGTGTGTTCGAGATCCTGGCCAGCTTGCGGCGGCGGGTGAGTGCGTTGATCAGGGAGGATTTGCCGACATTGGATCTTCCGGCAAAGCAGATTTCGGGCCGGTCCGCCGGTGGAAAATCGCCCGGACTTGCCGACCCCATGATGAATTCACAGGATCCGAGATCATTGACGGGCTCAAGCTTCATGGGTTTGCAGGCGATGCTGGCACCGGGGTCTCGGTCCGGCCATTGGCGGAATTTCAAATCCGCCGCCGTGGCGGCGCCCCGACCTAGCTCCGACGTTGCTTCCGGCCCTTCCTGGGTTTGCGTTTCGCCGGCGGTTCCTGCCGGGGCTCACTCCCCTGTTTCCCGGTTGCATCCTCCTGCCCCCTGTTTCGCAAAAGGGTCTTTCGTATGCCGGATTGAATGTTTCCGAGGACATCGGGACGAACCCCCTGGCTCCGCATGATGAGATATTGCTGGATGAAGGTAATGACGTTGTTGGCAATCCAGTAGATGATCAACCCGCTGGCAAACTGACCAAGCATGAACATGAAAATCCACGGCATCCAGGCAAACACCGCGGCCTGGGTCGGATCGGTCGGAGCCGGGTTGAGTTTTTGCTGGAGCCACATTGATATCCCCAGCATGATCGGGAGCACGCCAAGTGAAACGATTGCAAAGAGCGACCCCGTTGCCGGTGTTCCCCAGGGAAGCGCCCCGAACAGGTTCAGGATCGAGGTCGGATCGGGTGCAGACAGGTCGCGGATCCACAGTATGAACGGTGCATGGCGCAACTCGATGGTGACGAAGATCACCTTGTACAGCGAAAAGAAGATCGGGATTTGCGGGAGGATCGGCAGGCAGCCAGCCGCCGGATTGATCTTGCGCTCCTTGTAGAGCGCCATGGTCTTGGCCTGCATCAGCTTGCGGTCATCGCCGGCCATTTCCTTGATCTTCATCATTTCCGGCTGAAGATCCTTCATCCGGGCCATTGAGACATAGGATTTGTAGGCAAGCGGAAACAGGAACGCCTTGATGACCAGGGTCAGGCAGATGATCGACCATCCCATGTTGCCGATCTTTCCGTTCAGCCAGTAGAGCAGGGTGAAAATCGGCTTGGTCAGGAAGAAGAACCATCCCCAGTCAATCGAGTCGATGAACCGGTCAATTCCGAAATCCCTTTCGTAGTTCCGGATGGTTTCCCATTCCTTGGCGCCAGCGAACAGGCCGGTATCGATCCGGGCGTCGCTTCCCGACGCAATCTCGACCGTCGGCAAACGGGCTTCGGTCTGATAGATCCCGTAGCCGTCGGTGAATTTCGAAACTGCGGTAAATGGCTGTCCCGGGGTCGGGATCAGCGTGGTCATCCAGTATTTGTCGGTAAACCCGATCCAGCCATCCTCCAGTACCGGCTGGATGTTCAGGCTTGCCCCCTCGCGGGCATCCACCGGAAAATCCTCGACATCGGAATAGTCGGATTCTTCCAGCTGACCATCGGCCATCTGGATGACGCCCTCGTGAAGGATGAAGAAATTGTATCCGTCCGGCTCTCCATGCCGGGCAATTATTCCGTATGGTGCCATTCGGACCGGGCTGCCGGTTCGATTGCTGACGTGCTGGGAAATCGAGAACATGTAGTGCTCATCGATCGAAATCGACCGGCGAAATACCAACCCCTTGCCATTGTCCCACACCAGGGTGACCGGTGTCTCCGGGGACAGGCTTGTACCGCTCTCCAGCTGCCAGGGCGTATTGGCGCCCGGAACGTCCGGGTAATCCAGCGACCCGGCCGGCGCCCAGCCATAGAGGGCATAGTAGGGCTCGGCCGTTCCGGATGGCGAGAGCAGCTTTACGATCTCCGAATCCTCGGCCTGGGTTTCCCTGTATTGCCGAAGCGACAGGTCATCCAGCCTGCCGCCATCGAGCAGGATCGATCCGACGAGGTTCGGTGTATCGATCTCGATGCGCTGACCCTTCCGTTCTTCGGGCCCGGGAGCCGGTTCGGCATTGGCAAGAATGGCAGGAAGGTCGTCTGCGCTCGGTGGAGCGGCAGCAAAATCATCGGCCGGACCGGCCGTATCTTCCGTCGGGGCCTCGCGTTGAACCGGTGGTTCTTCGGGCGGAAACAGGAAAAACCAGGCCAGGACAACCAGGAAGCTGAGTGCTGTCGCGAGAATGAGGTTTCTGTTCTGCTCGTCCATCGATGCCGTTTGCCCGTGACGGTTCTGCCGCCGCGCCGTTCAATAGAAATGCCGAAAGAAGGTCAAGTGAATTGCAGGCCCATGGCGGCCGCGATGGAGGCATGATTGCAGTGATCCGGGCGCCGGCTGCGGCGGATCAATTCAGGCAAGGATGCGGCGTACATCACGGGCTGGCGGCAGCCCCGCTCCGACAGCCGGCCGGGAAGAGGTGCCCGGGCCAGGCAGATGTCCTGTCCGGATTCACCGCAGCCGGAATGCCGTGCGCTGTTCCCGCGTCCGTGCCGACGCATCATCCCGGGACGGCAACAGGGATGCCGCGAGCTCGTCAATCCGGAACGGAGTCATATCCTGACCCGCCCCAGGGGTGGCACCGGAGGATCCTTCTGATGGCCAGCCAGCCTCCCCTGATGCCACCATGGCGCTCCAGCGCCTCCAGCGCATAGACCGAACAGCTTGGCTGAAACCTGCAATGCATTCCCACAAGCGGACTGCCGAATATCCGGTAGGCCCGGACCGGCAACGAAATCAGCCAGGCAAGCGGGGTCATGTCAACCGCCCACCTGGATGACCGCAGCGGACAAAGCCGCGCCTGGATGTCCCGGATTGCCAGGCAACAATCCCGGGAATGCCCCCTGACAAGTCAACCCGATTGCCGTCACCTGCCGGACTCTCCCCTTTGCCAACCCGCGGACACCCGTCATCGGGTCGAATTCGCATTGCGACCTCATCCGGGCTTCCTGTGGATGGTCCCGAGAGCGGTCCGAAAGTCGTCCCTGAGATTGGCGATCGGGCTCTCGACCGTGGATCCGACCCGGCCGACCAGTACATAATCCCATCCGACTCGCCCGCAGCAGGGAAGCAATTCCCGGGCCACCGCCCGCAGCCGCCGCTTTGCCCGGTTCCGGGTGACCGCGTTGCCGATCTTGCGCGAGCAGGTCAGGCCAAACCTGATTCCTGCAGGTGATTCACATTCGGTGCGATGGCGTCCCTGGAGGCGAAGGGTCGGTGTCGTGCAACGCCTGGCGCGGGCCGCTTTCAGGAAATCCGCCCGGCGCCGGAGTGTCGAGACTTCAACGGCGGCGCTGCTCCTGTCGTTGCCGGGCATGCGTTTGCCTTTGCACTTGTCAGGCCGGCGAAATGGTGCATGTCAGGCACTCAGGGTCTTGCGTCCCCTGGCCCGGCGCCGGTTGAGGATTCTCCTGCCCGCCCGGGTTGCCATTCTTGCACGGAAACCATGACGGCGCTTTCGTACCTTGTTGCTTGGCTGGAATGTGCGCTTCATGTTCGGCCCCTGCACGATCTGGATTGCGACTCGTCCACCTCCCGGCGTCCGAATTGAACCGAGGTCTATAAATGAATGGAGTCCCCTTCGTCAAACCCTTGCCGCGGTTGTCGGACAGACTTCCTGCACTGGCAGACAGCGCGGTCACGAATGGCCTGACCAAGGAAATCGGGATGCACCCCGGCGGCTGAACCCAAGGCAGTCTCGAATGATCTGGCCGGGGGTTGCGGGATGGGTCGCTGCCGCAATTCATTCGTGACGTGTACCTGCTGGGCAGGATTGGGGACGGAGGCACCGGCATATGGGCAGGTTGCGGTCAAGCGGCAGGTCGACGCTTCGCGATTCTCGGGCCGCAAGATAGATTCCGGTCGCAAGTTCAAGGGATCTGATGCCGTCATCCGCCGACGGTACAGTGGTGCGAGCCCCTTCAAGGCAATCGATCACATCTTCGAAGAGCCCGGCAAACCCGTCCCTGGCATCCGGCATTTCCGCGGTCTCGACCGCCCGATCAAGCCATCGCTGGTCTGCCGGGTCTCGAGCTGAAAATTTCCAGCCTTCACCGCCAATCGCATACGGAGACGTTCCGCTTTCCGCCGTGGCCCGGTCAAACACCAGCCGCATGCGGGAATGGTCTTGAGCCGACCCCAGGGTAATCGAGGATGTCAGGAGTGCTCCGGATGCCGTGGTCAGGCAGATCGCGGCACAATCCTCCGTTTCGACCCGGTTGACGCGGGTATCCAGCATGGCCGCAACACGTGCCGCAGGCCCGAGAAGCCATGTGGCCAGATCATGAATGTGCATCGCATGGATCAGCACGGCGCCGCCAAACTCACCGCCCCATGTACCGCGCCAGGGTCGGGAGTAATAATCTGCACCGCGACTCCAGTGCGTCTCCAGTGTTGCTGCCAGGGGTTGGCCAAGAATGCCCTCCCGTTGCAATCTGTCGAGAATCCTGGTGCCAACGCCATAGCGATACTGGAAAACCGGAACCAGGAGTCGGCCGGAGGACGCGGCGACCGAGGCAACCCGCTCGGCCTCCAGGAGACTGCCCGCCATGGGTTTTTCGCACACGACATTCAATCCGGCACGCAGCGCCTTTTCAGCCACGGGAACATGCAGGGGCGGCGGCAGGCAGATATCCACGATATTCACATCTGTCTGCCGCAGAAAGTCATCCACATCGTGAAACACCTTCGCGCCGCCAGCCATGCTGGCCAGTTCGCCCGGAATTGCAGGGTCCTGGTCGACAATGGCTGTGACCTTTGCCCGGCCGCCAAGCGCCAGCCATCCCGCAAGATGTTGCCTGCCAACTCCCCCACCGAGGATTGCCACCCGCCACGTCATCAGGCTTCGCTTGAATGCCCCAGCCGTGCTGCAACCTGTTGCGCCCCGAGCGCCAATTCCATCACCTTGAAACAGTGATCGGAGGTCATCGCGGTCTCGGTGCGATTCAGGACGTCATTGGCAAGGTCCTGAAAATATGGCAGCGCGGCCGAACCGGCATCCTCGTAGTCGCATGTGTCGCCATTCACGATGAACAGGTGATCGCCTCCCGGACGACCGGCAACATCGACGTATTTCCGAAGTTCGATGTAGCCCTCGGTCCCCAGAACGGTCAGTCGCCCGTCGCCCCAGCTCGGAAGGGCGTCCGGAGTGAACCAGTCCACCCGAATGTAACCCTGGCATCCGTCGCCGCGCAGGAGAATTTCGCCGAAATCCTGCAGTCCCGGATCATCTGGATGCGCGAAGTTTCCTACGGACGCCGCCACGATTTCAGCATCACGGGAATTGGTGAATTCGAGAAACTGATCGACTTGGTGAGACCCGATGTCGCAAAGCACACCCCCCGTCTGGCCCTCATCGAAAAACCAGCGCGGTCGCGTCGCCTTGTTGAGGCGATGGGGTCCAAGGCCAACTGTCTGCACCACCCGGCCGATGGCTCCGCTTCGGACCAGCTCAAGCGCCCGGGTGACCGCGGGCACCTCGAACCTTTCCGAAAAATCAACTGACCAGATCCTGCCGGTTTCAGCGGCGACGCTCCTGAGTCGGGAAAGCTGATCCAGGGTGGTGCAGCCCGGCTTGTCGGACATGACATCCTTTCCCGCAAGCATGGCCTCGATGGCCCGTTCGGCCCGGAGAGCCGGAATGTCCGCAACAAGGATCAGGTCGATGTCGGGATCGTCGAGAAGCTGGCGCCGATCATTGACTCTGGGGATTCCGGGAAAGCGCTTCCGCAGGCCGGCAACAGGACCCGGTTCACCTTCGGTCCACCAGCCCTTGCAGGCGCATCCGATATCCAGCATGCCGGTGAGCTGGCCGTAGATGTGCCGGTGTTCGACCCCCATGACGCCCAGCTTCAGCATGGCCGGGCGTTTTCGGGTCTTCCACCCGACAATTGCACTCGGGCTCCATCGGATGATGATTTCAGCATGGCCTCGATCAGCCACTGCACCGCAACTGAATCTTCTCCGGCAACCTCCGGATCCCTGCCTGCCCGACACCGCTCGACGAACGACAATATGAGATCCCTGTGCCAATCGAACGGGAATGCCATCGGATCCGAGCCGGCCCCGCTGCCGGACTCGGCACCAAATGTCTCGACATCCCGATTTCGCCAGTGGATTGCGAGTGTTCCCGATTTCAGGACTGCACCGGCATTGTCGCATTCAAGAATGATCGATTCGGCGTCGCCTGGCCAAGCGGCCGTGGTCGCGATGACTGAACCTGCGGCGGCGCTTTGAAACCGCAGTCCGGCGACCGCGAAATCTTCGGTTTCCATTTGGTGCAAGCCGGTCGTGGCAGTCAGGGCCTGAACCTCCGATACGGGACCGGCAAGGCTCAGCAGCAGGTCCAGGGTATGAATGGCCTGGCTTATCAGGACACCGCCGCCATCCCGCGCGATCGTGCCGCGGCCAGGTTCGTCATAGTAGTCCTGATCGCGCCACCAGGGGATTTCGGCTCTTGCAAGCTGTATGGCACCAAGCCGACCCGATGCCAGAAATTCCGCAAGCCTGCGGGATGCCGGCCTGAACCTGTGCTGGAACACGACGCCCAGCCCGACCCCGTGCCGGCGGCAACTCGTCACGATTTCCTCTGCGGCGGTTGCCGTGCGTTCGAGGGGTTTTTCGGAGAGTATGTGCTTGCCGGCAGCAGCGAACAGCTCGATCAATGCTCTCCGCTCGTTGGGTGGCGTAACAAGAATCACGCCATCGACATCCGTGGCGGCCGCCAACTCCTCCACGTCCGGCACCGCGGGAAATCCGAATCTTGTCGCGAATGCCTCCCGATTCGCCTGCCGGCGCGAGAAAACGCCGACCACCCGCAGTTCGCTGGAGAGCGCCTGCAGGGCTCGCGCATGCGGCAGGGCAGCCATGCCGGTGCCGACCAGCGCGAACCCGAAGCGCCGGGTCATTCGGCCAGTCCATTGACAATGGCGTGACCGCCCGCGTCGAAAAGGTGGATGCTTTTCCGGTCAAGTCGCAAGTGCAGCCGTTCCCCCGGCCGAACCGGATACTGACCTGCCATCCGAACCGTCAATTGCGGAGTTCCGGACGCCGTGCAATAGAAGTAGGTCTCGCCGCCAAGCTGTTCGGAGAAATCGACCTCGGCCTCGATGTCTGCATTTTCCGAATTGGTCACTTCGAGATGTTCCGGACGAATGCCGAGAACAACCTCCTGCCCGCGAACAATTCCAGGCACATGGTTCACGGCGATCCTGCCCGACCCCGCCAGCAGGCAGCCTGCATCCATCCGCACTTCAAACAGGTTCATCTTCGGAGATCCTATGAATCCGGCGACGAAGGTGTTTCTCGGCTTGTTGTAAAGGTCGAGCGGACGCCCGGCCTGTTCCAGAACGCCTTCCTGCAGCACGACGATCCGGCTTGCCAGCGTCATGGCCTCGGTCTGGTCGTGAGTAACATAAATCATCGTGCCGCCGATCTTGTCGTAGAGCGCGGAAAGCTCCTTGCGCATGGTTACCCTCAATTCGGCGTCGAGGTTCGACAGCGGCTCGTCGAAAAGGAACGCCTTCGGTGCCCGAACAATCGCCCTGCCGATTGCAACCCGTTGCCGCTGACCGCCCGAGAGCTCCTTCGGCCGGCGATTCAGGAGTTGCGTGATCTGCAGCATCTCCGCTGCGTTCGTCACGACCCGGTCTATCTCCTTTCTCGGCATCTTCGAATTTTCGAGGCCGAACGCCATGTTCTTGTAGACCGACATGTGCGGATACAGGGCATAGGACTGGAACACCATTGCCAGGCCACGCTCCGACGCCGAGACATGCCGGACGGAGTCGCCGTCAATGAGAATGTCGCCGCTGGTGGCATCGTCCAGTCCGGCGATAATCCTGAGCAGCGTTGACTTCCCGCAGCCGGACGGCCCCACGAAGACCACGAATTCTCCACTCTCGACGCACAGGTCTATCCCGTGGATAACCTCCGTATCGCCAAACGACTTCCGAACATCCCTGAGAACAATTTCTGTCATTCGAACCGCCCTGGCCCAAGATTTTTCGGATTGCAGATACGCGACTTTCCGGTCCTTGCACAGGGACGCCGCCTTCCGCAAGGCGATGAATGCCATCGGATTTGCCAAGGCCGGTCTCGAAACGAGACCAATCGGAGCGTCCTGCCGACCCGAAGATCGCCAAAAGAGATGTTGCATCTGCCTCAAGCCTCTGGCGTTCCGTTTCCGGGTTGAACCCGAAGGTTTTTTTTGAAAGGCATGGCTCTCCAATCCCAACAATCCAGAAAGGGGAGAAATCAAGATGATACGACACAGCATGCGGACCTTGTCCGCTTTCGCCGTTGCGGTGGCTGCCGTTGGAACGATGGCCACGGCCCAGACGGAGCTGCGGATGACCTGGTACAATGACGGTATCGAAGGCGAGGTGATGCGTGACATCCTCGACGGGTACGAAGCCGCCAATCCGGATGTCACTGTCGTTCTGGACGTCGTTCCGTACAAGGCCATCCTCGAAAGCCTGCCGGTCCAGCTGGCCGCTGGCGAGGGACCGGATATGGCGCGGGTCACCGATCTGGGTGGACTGGCCCAGCACTACCTGGACCTGACGCCGCATGTTTCGAATGCGGAGTACTGGGAGGAGAATTTCGGCCCCTTCCTGAAGTGGCTGCGCCAGTCCGGCGATGCATCGTCGATATCAGGTTTCATGACCCAGCTCACGGTTACCGGACCCTATGTAAACCGAACGCTGTTCGAGCAGGCCGGCATTGATCTTCCGGGTGACGGTGCGACCTGGGAGGACTGGGCCGCCGCCGCGAACGCGGTAGCAGCGGCGCTGGACATCCCGATTCCCATGGCCTGGGACCGCTCGGGACACCGGGTGTCAGGACCGGCAATCGCCATGGGCGCACAGATGTTCGACGCCGACGGCAACCCGGCATTGGTGGATGACGGTCTCAAGGCGATGGCCCAACTGCTCTACGACTGGCACCAGGACGGCACCATGGCCAAGGATCTCTGGGGGTCCGTTTCAGGCTCGACGTATCTGGGCGCCAATGAGGATTTCGCAAACGCGCAGGTCGTGATGTACATGAGCGGCTCCTGGCAAATTCCGCAATTTGCCGAAAAGATCGGCGACGCGTTCGACTGGTGGGCGGTACCGGCGCCTTGCGGCCCGTCCGCATGCACGGGCATGCCCGGGGGAGCTGCCCTGGTTGCGATGAAGAACACGCAGCATCCCGAAGAGGTCGGAAAGCTGATGGAGTACCTTTCAGGCACTGACGTTCTCGCTGAATTCTATGGTCGGACACTGTTCATCCCCGGCCATATCGGCCTCGCATCCGGTGGAGTGGATTTTGATACCGATGATCCGCGGGCGAAACACGCGCTGGAAACCTTCGCAGGTGCCGTGCCGTCGATTTCACCGATCGCGTTTGCACTTCAGGGTTATCCGAACAACCGCGTCATGTTCAATGCACTGATTTCGCGCCTTGGTGAGGCCATTGTCGGTCAGATGACGCTGGACGAGGCCTACGACCGCATGGAGCAGGACATCGAGCAGCAACTCGCTGAAAAAGCTCGAGAATAGCCAGTTCATGAACCAGCCCGGACCCCGGCCGGGGTCCGGGCGCAGACAAAATTCGGAGCTGGCGGGACAAGCTGGAGTCTGACTTGAACGTCAAGCGGCAGGAGATGTCATTCAGGAATATTGCATGGCTTCTCATGGACCGGACCGGCCAGTTGCTGGATCTTCCCTTCAGAGCCATTCAACGGGTGGCCGGCATTCGCCTGATGCCTTACGTGTTCCTGGTTCCCAATCTGGGATTCTTTGGCCTGTTTGTTGTCACCCCGCTCTTCGTGAATTTCGCGTTTTCATTCACGGGCGGTGTCAACCTGTTTCTCGGTGACCGGGTTTACACCGGAGTCGAGCAGTACGAGTTCCTGTTCACCTGCGACAGATATCTTGAATCGGCAACCTGCCGCGAAGACAGGTTCTGGCGAGGCATCTACAACACCCTGTTCTTCGTGACGTTCCAGGTATTTTTCCTGGTTTTGTTTTCGCTGATCACGGCCTTGATCCTGAACCGGAAAATTCGCGGCCGCGGGTTCTTTCGAGCCGTATATTTTTTTCCGGTACTGCTTTCGCCGGTCGTGGTGGCGCTGGTGTGGAAGTGGATCCTGCTTCGCGATGGCATCCTGAATGCGTTTCTTGTCAGCATGGGGCTGGACAAGATCCTGTTCTTTGTCAGCCCCGAATGGGCCATGTTCTGGGCCATCTTCGTTTCCATATGGGCACATATGGGCTTTTATACACTGATCCTGCTGGCCGGCCTGCAGGCTATTCCTCCGGACCTGTATGAGGCCGCGGAAATGGACGGGACCCGCCGTGAACGAGTCTTCTGGCGGATAACGCTGCCATTGCTCTGGCCCAACATGCTTGTCGTGATCGTGCTTGCCCTGATCAAGGGTGTGCAAATCTTCGATGAGGTCTTTGTCCTGACCGGGGGAGGCCCGGGAACCGCAACCCAGTTCATCGTCCAGTACATCTACAACACCGGATTCAGCAATCAGGTCCAGAACTTCGGGTTGGCATCGGCGGCCTCGGTGGTTCTCGGTGTCCTGCTTTTCGCATTGACCCTTGCGCAGCTGGCGGTGGTGAGACGAAGGGATAGTGGAAATGGCTGACGCTGCGACCGATCGCCTCCGCCCTCTCGGCTTCCTGGCCGCCAGGCGTGGTCGTGGTCGATTGCATTGGACAGACACGTTTTCCTACGCCTACCTGCTGCTCGGAGTGCTCCTGATGTTCGGCCCGGTGGTGTGGCTGGCACTGTCGAGCTTCAAGACGGCGTCAGGTTTGCTCGAATTTCCGCCAACGCTCCTTCCGCTCGGTCAGATCGAGGTCCAGGTTGAAGGACACGACAAGCCCCTGCCATTGTACACGGTAACAATGGATGACGGTTCGGTGCGCGAACTGGCGCAGGTTCGACGAATTGGAATCGTCGCACAAATGGTGGATCCGAACGATCCGGGTGACACAATCAAGGTACCAATTGACCGGCGGGAGGCGTTGCGGGAATTCCGCATTGCATGGGAGAACTATACGGCTCCCCTGGAGCGGTTCAATTTTCTGACCTATCTCAGGAATTCGGTGGTGGTCACGATCGCGGCCACCCTGATTACCCTGCTCATAAATTCAATGGCGGCATACGGGTTGGCGATTTACGAATTCCGGGGCCGCAATGCCATCATGCTGTTCGTGATCGGCACTCTCATGATTCCGATTACCGTTATTCTTGTTCCGGCATACCTTGTCGTTACCGAACTCGGAATGATCAACTCCCTCTGGAGTGTCATCCTGCCTGGCGCCGCAACTCCCACGGGAGTGTTCCTGCTTCGCCAGTACATGTTGACCATTCCCAGAGACCTCATCGAAGCGGCGCGCATGGACAAGGCCAGCGAGTGGACGATCTATTGGCGAGTGGTCCTGCCGCTTGCCGCTCCCGCCATTGCAGTGCTCGCGATCTTCTCGATCATGTGGCGATGGAACGATTTCCTCTGGCCATTGATCGTCCTGAATCGCAGTGAAGTCTATACCCTGCAGGTTGGCCTCAACGCCTTCCAGGGAGAGCTCGACGTGCAATGGCACTTTGTTCTCGCCATGACCGTGGTCACCCTGATACCCGTCATTCTCGTATTCGCGATACTCCAGCGATTCATCACCACCGGAATAGCAAGCACCGGAATGAAGTGATGACAGGAACGCGATCGGGGTCCGCTTCCAGGCAGGCCGGGGAAGCCCGGATATTCACGACTTCGGCTGCAAGCAGCAGAACGCCATGAACAGGAACCTGATCCTGTTCGATCCGTTTCCGCGAACGGAGGAAATGGTCTACCCCGAATGCGTGGCGAAGGAATTCGCCGCGCTGGGTCAGGTGATGGCCCATTTCGGGTCGCGGGCGCCAGACGCAATGGTTGAGCGAGCACTTCCGGAGGTTACTGTGATTGTCGGCCAGACCGCAATGCCGCGGGACAGACTCGACCGGGCCCCGAATCTGAAGGCAATCCTGAATGTCAAGGGCAACTGGGAGCCGAACATCGATTATGCCGAGGCACATCGCCGCGGCATCCACGTGCTTTCCGCTGCACCAGCCATGGCGCCGGCCGTTGCCGAATACTGCCTTGCCCAGGCGATCAGCCTTGGCAGGGGGCTTGTTGCCGCCGATGCCGGTTTTCGCAGGGGAACGGAGAAATGGGGCATCGCCGGCAATGTCAATTCCCGCAGTCTTTTCGGCTCCAGCGTTGGACTGGTCGGATTCGGAAATCTCGGCAAGGACCTGGTGGAACTTCTTCGCCCATTCGGCTGCAGCATCTGCGCATACGACCCATGGGTCGGGGACAGCGATCTGAAACATCACGGCGTCAGGCCCGCCAGCCTCGAACAGGTCCTGTCCTCAAGCCGGTTCTTGTTTCTGATTGCCGGCGCAACCACCGAAAACGAGGGGTTTCTCGACCGCGTCCGTCTCTCCTCCATTGGCGAAGACGCATCCGTTGTGCTCGCGAGCCGAGCCGAGATCGTCGACTTCGACGCGTTTCTCGAGCTTGCAGGCCAGGGCCGGTTCCGCGCCGCAGTCGATGTGTTTCCGGAGGAGCCCGTGGCCGCCGACTCGCCTTTCAGAAAGATTCCCGATGTCCAGTTCACATCCCACCTGGCGGGAGGAACGTGGGACTCGTACCGGAGGATCTGCGACATGATGGTCGAGGACACCCGAAACATTCTGGCCGGTCGGGCTCCCACCTGCATGCAGAGGGCGGACCCTGAACTGGCACCAAAAATGCGCAGCCGCTAACTCTGACATGTCCCGGGAAAAACTGTCGAACCGGGTGAATCCGGCATGGGACAGCCCCGGGTCAGCCGCACATTGCAGACCGAGGCAACGGTCCTGCCGCGGAAGCGACTCGACAGCCGGAGCGCCCTCGGCCGGCGAGGAGTTCTCGTTCCACGACCCTTCGGTCGCCTCCAACTCGCCGAACGGCGAATCGGGATCACCCTGCTGCCGCACCCCGCTCGGGGAGCCGGGCGCGGTCACGACTTCCCGGCCTGCCGGGCCGGGCCATCTGTACGGCGAGGGGTCGCTGGCCGGTTCCATGAATCATCAAATCGACATGGAGTTGACGACCCGGTAGGGTTGACTGCGACATGCAATTCCCGTCATGGCGTTGGCTACACATAATCGGGTGGACTGATGAACAAACCGAGCAAAGACACCAAACTCAATATCCGGCGGTTGCTGCCATTGCTGGTCATCCTGGTCGTGGCCATCATCGCCTTCGTTGCATTGAGGGACTACCTGTCCTTCGGCGCACTGGCCGAAAACCGGCAGACGCTGATCGAGTTCCGGGACTCGAACTACTTCCTGACCTCCGTGGTGTTTGTCCTGGCCTATATCGTGATTGTCGCCTTTTCGCTCCCGGGGGCTCTGGTGGCCACCCTGACCGGGGGATTCCTGTTCGGTCTGTTCCCGGGTGTCCTGTACAATGTCGTGGCGGCAACGATCGGCGCCATTATCATCTTTCTTGCCGCCAGGCTGGGTCTCGGAGATTTTCTCTCCAGCAAGATCGATTCCGGCTCACCCCGGATCCAGAAGATCCGCGATGGCCTGCTCGAAAACGAAATCAGCGTGCTGTTCCTGCTGCGCCTGGTTCCGGCAGTCCCGTTCTTTGCCGCCAACCTGGTTCCGGCGCTGGTGGGGGTGAAATTCCGGAATTTCGCATTGACGACCTTTCTCGGGATCATTCCCGGCACGACAATCTACAGTTGGGTCGGAGTCGGGCTTGGTGATGTCCTCGAGGCAGGAGGCACGCCGAATTTCGGGATCATCTGGCAATGGAATATCCTGGGACCGATTCTGGGACTCTGCGCATTGGCAGCGCTGCCGATCGTCATCAATCTGGTGCGGACACGAAGGGGCGGCCAATGACCAGCAATACCATCAAGGCCGATCTGTGCGTGATCGGCGGCGGTTCCGGCGGCTTGTCGGCGGCGGCCGGTGCCGCGCAACTGGGAGTGCGGGTCGTTCTGCTCGAAGGCGGGAAGATGGGAGGGGATTGCCTGAATTACGGCTGCGTCCCGTCAAAATCGCTGATCGCGGCCGGCAAGCATGCGTTTGCGATGACAGATGGCGAAAAATTCGGCGTGCAACCGGTGGTACCCCGGATCGATTTTGCGGCCGCAAAGGACCATGTATCGGACGTCATTGCCAGGATCGAACCGCATGACAGTGTCGAGAGATTCGAAGGCCTTGGTGTTACCGTCATCAGCGAATACGGATCCTTTTCGTCGCCCCGAACCGTCCAGGCCGGGGATACGACAATCGAGGCCCGCCGGTTCGTGATTGCAACCGGCTCGTCACCATTCGTGCCGCCAATTCCGGGTCTGGCCGAGACTCCCCACGAGACAAACGAGACAATTTTCGAATCGCGGCGGCGGCCGGAGCATCTGCTCGTCATTGGCGGCGGGCCGATCGGCATGGAGCTTGCCCAGGCTCACCGGCGCCTCGGATGCCAGGTCACGGTTCTCGAGGGGTTGACAGTGCTGGCCCGCAGCCATCCGGAGCACGCGGCCGTTGTCGTGAAGCAGATGAAAGGCGAAGGCATCGAGATCCGCGAAGGCTCGAACGTCGAGAAGGTCGAGGGGCGGGAAGGGGAGATTTCCATAACAACCGCTGATGGACGAATTACACGAGGCTCGCACATCCTGGTTGCCGTCGGGCGGAAGCCCAATATCGACCGGTTGAATCTCGAAGCTGCGGGTATCTCCTTCGGGCGCGCAGGCATTACTGTCGACCGGGCGTTGAAGACAACCAACCGGCGGGTCTACGCAATCGGTGATGTTGCCGGCGGCCCGCAATTTACCCATGTTGCCGGATACCATGCCGGCATCGTGGTCCGATCAGCACTGTTTGGCATGCCGGCCAGGGTTCGGGACGATCATATCCCCTCGGCCACCTATACCGATCCGGAAATTGCCGAGGTTGGCTTGTCGGAAGACGAGGTGTCCCGGCGGACCGGCAGGCAACCGGAGGTCGTGACCTTCGATTACGAACGAAATGACCGTGCACTTGCGGAAGGAATAACCAGGGGCCAGGCACGGGCGCTGGTCGTGAAGGGGAGGCCGGTGGGCGTATCCATCGTCGGCCCCTGCGCAGGCGAGTTGATCCAGGTGTGGTCCCTGGCCATTGCCAACCGACTGAAGATGGTGTCGATTGCCAATATGGTCGCACCGTATCCTACTCTCGGCGAGATCAACAAGGGAATGGCAAGTGCATATTTCTCGAAGAGATTGTTCGGCGACACCAGGATCAGGAGATTCGTCCGCTTCATCCAGCGATGGTAGGGGCCGGAGCCGGAAATGGAAATCGAGAGATTACACGAAGCTGTCCTCGATCGGGGATTACCTGTTTATCGGCACCGCCCTGTTTGTTGTCCTGGCCGAGGCGGTGCTGTTTGTTGTCCTGCTTGCGGTATTCGAGCGCGATCAGATCATAACCTCCGTGGAGAAATCCAGCCTGCTGGCGGCGATAGTCTGTGACGGCGAGGATAATTGTGGAGGTATCGGCGAGAGAACCAACGAGAGTATCCTCAGGATTCTCGATGATCAGCGGAAACGGCACGGGATTCTGAATCCCGGTTTCAAGGCGTCGGACCGGTTCAGCAGTCAGCAATTCACGGAAACGGGACTGGTGTCGTCCGGCGAAATCATTGAAATCGATGCCAATTCACAGAACATCCTGAGCTATCTCTTCGGCCCGGTCGTTCGCCTCGTCGGCCTGGGCGATCAGAACATCCTGATCACGAATGCCGGCGGCTTCCTGTCGGAGTCCCACTCCGGGCAGGAAGCGGAGCCAGGCGGTTTTCAACCGCTCATTGACCATGTCCTGCTTGATCGTCAGCATCTGAAAGGCAGGATGCTGGAATTCATGAGCGTGTATTTCCTGCAGGCCACCATCCTTCTGCTGCTGGTGGTGGTGCCGGTATACGTCATTGCCAAGAGACGGATCGGTGTGCCAGCCACGGAGCTGTCCGGGTTTCTGCAAACGATCAGGGACAACCCGATGGCATCTGCAGGTGCAATTGTCGAGCATCAGAGCGCCATTCGTGAAATTGCCATGGGTCAGGAGGCCGCCAACGAACTGAGCAGCAAGCTGCATGCGATGGGGCTGGAGGTATTCCGCGACTACCGCGGCAAGGTTGAACATGACATCAGCGGCGAGCTGAACCGGGTGTCGGCCTATATCCGTCTTGTTCCCGGAATCGATGATCCGGCTGTCAGGTCGCTATTCGTGCAGTTGATCGAGGAAAAACTGTCCAATACCCGCAAGTATCTCGAGGACATCTTCATCTTCATGAAATGGGGTCGAAGCAAGGCGGAATGGGAAGAGATCGATCTCTGCGCCTTCTGCACGGATCTGCTTTGCATGCATTTTGACCTGGAGATCGACGATGAGGTCCTGGAGATGGCAGACGATGCACAGCCAATCGTGGAGTTGAGGAAAGAGTTGGGCAGGCTGCGCGATGAAGCGACGTTCGGGCAGGTATTCGTTGCCAGGGCGGACGTCGATGTTCCGGAGAGGCTGGCGATACACTCGAACAAGGCTGCCCTGACCAGCGCCCTCAACAACCTGATCTGGAATTCGACGAAGATCTTCCGGGGAGCAGGATTTGCCGGGAGTTGGCAGGAAAATACCGTTGAAGTCGGCGCACGACGGGCGGGCGACCATGTCGAGATTTGGGTTCGGGACAACGGACCCGGGTTCAGCGAACTGAAACCGGGCCGTGCGGGTGACGGACAGGAATCCCTGGCGGCGATCAAGGGCTGGGGGCTGGGAATCGAGATCGTCAGGGAGAGGTGCCACCAGCTCGGCGGTGAAATGCTGATCTCCGACCAGCCGGAGCCACCACGGGGGTCCGGACGGGCAGGAGCAGAGGTTGTCCTGAAGCTGCCCATGGATGGCACCGGTTCCGCTTTGCAGTCCGGCAGGGCAGTCACAACCCGCTGATGGTCCGGACAGGTGACAGGCAGAGTCGACGATCCGGCTTGCCGTTGGCAATGCCGCATTGCGGTAGTCACGATGTCAGCTCCTTGCAATTCACGTGAACTGCCATTAACCACACCGGGCGGCGCTGGTAGCTCAGCTGGATAGAGTACTTGACTACGAATCAAGGGGTCGGGGGTTCGAATCCTCCCCAGCGCGCCATTCCTGAATTTTCACTCTGCCGCAGTGGCGCCTGTCGAAGAACTTGCCGCCACCCTGCACTCCGTGACAAGTTTCGAAACCTGGCAGTCCGGGCATATGGAAGGCCGGGAGCACGAATTCCCGGGCGCGCTCCACGCATCGGGATTCCATGATCTGTGTCAAATGACGCCCGCCCGACGCCAGAAAAGTGGTTGACGCCATAATTCCTGAGTATAATAGTCGGAAATAAGGCGGCCCCCGGCTCCCAAGTTCGGACTCACCTGCAAAAGGAACAGGATCATGCAGAAACTCCTGCGATTGGCCACCGTAATTCCAGCAATGCTGGCCATGATGGCTCCACCAATCGGTGCCGCCGCCCAGGACGATGTTGTCAACATCTACTCGGCCCGCAAGCAGGAACTCATCGAACCGCTGCTGCAAGATTTCGAGGATCAGACCGGGATCGAGTTCAACCTGGTGACGGGCAAGGCGGACGAGTTGCTGAAACGACTGGAACTGGAGGCCGAAGCAACTCCGGCAGACCTTTTTGTCACGGTTGATGCCGGGCGTCTGCACAGGGCCAGGGAGGCCGGTGTGTTGCAGCCGATCGACGATGAGGCGGTGAGCGGGCCAGTGCCGCCCCACCTTCAGGACAAGGATGGCCATTGGATCGGCCTCTCTAGGAGGGCGCGTGTGATCGTATATTCGACAGAGCGGGTCGATGCAGGCAAATTGTCCACCTACGAGGCGTTGGCCGACCCGCAATGGAGCGGCAGAATCTGCATCAGGTCTTCGAGCAACATATACAACCAGTCGCTTGTGGCCTCGATGATTGTCGAAGTCGGGTCGGAGGCCACGGAAGAGTGGGCCACAGGCCTCGTCGGCAATCTGGCAAGACCTCCGGCCGGTGGCGACACTGATCAGATCAGGGCCGTGGCTGCAGGCGAGTGCGATTTGGCGATCGTCAATTCCTACTATTTTGGCCGCCTGTCCGGCAGCAGCAAACCGGATGACGTTCAAACGGTGCAGAATCTGAAAATCCACTGGCCAAACCAGGACGGCCGCGGCGCCCATGTCAATGTCAGTGGAGCGGGCATCACGACGCATGCGAAGAACCGGGACAACGCATTGAAGCTGCTCCGGTTCCTGGTGTCTCCGGAGGCGCAGAGCTGGTATTCCGCCGTGAACCACGAATATCCGACCGTGCCGGGAGTCCCGCTATCTCCTGTCCTCATGTCCTGGGGGGAATTCGCCGAGGACAGCGTGAACCTGTCGCAGCTGGGCCTCTACAACAGCGAGGCGGTCAAGGTCATGGACCGAGCCGGGTGGAAATAGCCAACCACGGCATTGTCACGGCCCGGACCTTTCGCCAGGCCGATTTTCCTGGTGTTGGTCCGGGTCGCTTGCATGAGCCACGTCCGGACACTGGTGCGGGGCAATTTTGCCGTTTCCAGCACCTGTACACCTGACCGGCGGATTTGTAGCAATTCGAGAATTGCGATCGGGAGCTTGTGGCTGTGTGGTTCGGCCCTTGATCATGTGTTGACTATACAGGTGGTGCGGGGGTACCCGGCCACGGTGACTCACTGCAACTTCATTTCCTGGTTGCCGATTGTCCGCGTGGACAGTTGGCAAAAGGCCGAGGAACTCCTGACGGGGTCAAGAGTTAAGGTTACGTTGATCGATCCTGGCACGGGCAAGCATTACATTTTCAAGTTGCCAAAACTACAGCGGGAGCACCAGATTTGGTCGGAGCTACTGGCGTCATACATTGCAGGCGACCTCCTGGGTTGGGAGGTCCAGCACACAAGTATTGCCTGGCGCAATGGGCAGCTTGGCAATTTGCTGACCTACATCTACGAACCGAGAGTAAGGGATTGTGCCCAGGAGAGTTTCATTGAAGGCTGGTCACCTTGCAAACAGGTGGATCCTGACTACGATGTGAAAAGGGGAACCCGACACACCTTGCCTCTGCTGGGGAGGGTTTGCGACGAAGTTCTTGTTGCCCAGTACGGCATTTCCCGGTCGGATGTCATGGATTTCTGGGCAAGGACTTTTGCATTCGATACCCTGATCTCGAACACGGACCGCCACGCCGAGAACTGGGCAATCATCAAGGGGGAGAGCGGAACGCGTATGTCACCGCTTTATGACAACGCCTCCAGTCTCGGCTGTGGACTTGACAAGGCAGGGCTTGACAGGGCCTTTGACAAAAACGGGGCCATCCTGCTCAATCGTATCGAAAAGATGCGCAAGAAGGGACGCCACCATGTCCGAGTCAATTTGCCCTGCAAGCACGGATCCAATTTTGAAGACCTCTGCGGCGCTTTCCTGGACATCTATCCGGAGGGCCGGCCATGGTTCGAGGAGGTTGAAACGGTGCAAATTGACGCGGTCCGTGATCTGATGATGTCCATTGACGCCAAGTCCGAGCTCCAGGAACCCTATCGCCTTTCAAAAAAGCGGCAGGCACATATATGCGCCATGTTGACAATGGGGAAAGAACGAATAAAGAACATACTTGACAAGGATCGATTCGATGATTGAGCATCCGCAATTTACACGGCGGGCCCTGTTGGTATGGCAATCTCCGCTGGGCAGTAGCGTGCGCCGCGACCGGCATGCGGTGGCCGAGCTTGTCCAGGCGGAGGACCGCCTGGAATTTCGCTACCTGGATGATGCACGGCTTGAAGCGGCCCGTCTGGCCGGCTTCACGATTTATCCCGGGCTTCCGCTAAACTCCACCCAGCTCGACAGGATTGCCGAGGAGGTCCTGATACGCCGCCTGCCGCCAAGGGACCGGGAGGATTTTGACCACTGTCTTGGGCGCTTTGGACTTCCGCCGAACGATGAGTACCCGGCGCTGACCCTGCTGGCATACACCGGAGCCCGACTCACCGGCGACAGTTTCTCGGTTTGCGAGACCTTTGACGGATTCGAACCTCCCTTCACCTACGTATTCGATGTCGCTGGCCGTCGTCACTACCAGGAACGCTACAATCAGTTGTGTTCGGGAGAACCGCTCGTCCTTGAGCGCGAGCCGAACAATTCGCACGACCCCGATGCAATCAGGATTGCACGAGCCGATGGAGCTTGCGTCGGGTACGTGAACCGGTTGCAGACCGGTGCAGTCGGCCGGTGGCTGGATGGTTGCGGGATTTCGGCATCGGTTTTCCGGGCGAACGGTCGTCGTGACTACCCTCGGCTTTTTGTTCTGGCCGAGATTGGAAAAGGGTCGGTGTCCCTGGCTGCCTGACAATCGATACTTTCATGACCCGAGGTCAATCCGCCGATGATCGGTGTTCTGACCACGGGTATTCAAGGCCGGCAATTACCAGGGGGGAGTTTGTCTGGCAGGAAGGACGTCTGGCTGAGACCGCTGCGCAGGGACCGGAGCCGACGACTCGATTGGTGAGCACCCGCATCCGGAACTGCCTAGCCGACCGGTGACGTTCCGACTAAGGTGCCCTGCCGAAATCACCCCGCAGGCACCTTGGCGGCCATGACGATTTCACTCACCAGAAGCCTTGCCCGGCATCTCGGGCAACCCGTGGACACCGCCACCCGTGAACGCGCGATCTTGCACGTTCTCGACTGGCTGGGATGTGCGGTCATCGGTTCAACGGAACCGGTCGGACAACTTCTGTTGACGCGTGCAAGCCAGACACCGGCAGGACAGATCAGCATCATCGGTGGAAGTGGCACCTCGGTGCCAGATCAGGCCGTCTTCTGCAATGGCGGTCTCGGAAACGTCCTGGAGATGGACGACATCCACCGCACGGCCATTCTGCACCCCGGGCCAGTGGTCATTCCTGCTGCCCTTGCCGCTGCGGAAATGGCGGAGACGCAGGCGGATGCATTCCTCGATGCCGTGGTTCGCGGTTACGAGTCCCAGATTCGCATCGGCATTGCAGTCGGGCCGGGCCACTATGCGAATTGGCACAATACGGCAACTTGCGGGCCGTTCGGCGCGGCAGCTGCGGCGGGCAGCGTGATGGAACTCGACGAAGACCGGATTGTCTGGGCACTCGGAAACGCCGGAACACAATCCAGCGGGCCCTGGCGTTGCCGTCACGAACAGGTGATGACGAAGCAATTGCATACCGCCCGGGCAGCCGAGGCCGGCTTCGTTGCTGCATCGCTCGCCGCAATCGGGTTTTCGGGACCGCAATTCATCCTCGAGGGAGAACAGGGATTCTTCGATGCCATGTGTCCGGACCCGTGCAAGGAGTGCATCCTGGCGAAGCTGGATGGGCCTTGGCGGATCTGGGAGACCAGCTTCAAGCCGTGGCCCGCATGTCGGCACGCTCACGCTGCAATTGATGCCGCTCTTGAACTCCGCAGGCGACATGACCTGCAGTCGGACGACATCTCGGAAGTCGGGATCAGAACTTTCGCCGATGCAATGCGCTTTTGCGACCGGCAAGACCCCGCATCCACGCTCGAGGCAAAGTTCAGCCTCCAGCACTCCGTGGCTGTCGCACTCCTGGAAGGCGAGCCGGACCTGCAGCATTTCGAGAAAACGACAATTCTCAGGCGAGATGTCGGGGGCTTGCGTGCCCGCACATCGGTTCAGGAAACGGAGCGGTTCCAGAAACGCTATCCAGGTCACTTCGGAAGCGGAGTTGACATCACCATGTCGGATGGAACCGTGTTGTCCGTCGACGCGCCCGATGCCCTTGGCGACCCCGAAAACCCCCTCACCGAGGAGAGAATCGTGGCCAAGTCCCGTCGCCTCATGGCCGCCGCCCGGTTGCCCGACCAATCCATCGAACAGATGATCGATGCCACACTCTCACTGCGAACGACCGGGAGCCTGGCCCGATTTTCCGCGCTGGCCGGAGATATCGCCTCGCATATGGCGCAGGGACGCACCGCATGACTTCGTCCAACTACTTCGATGCCGTGAACTATCCTGCGATCCTGCAGGCGTATCCCAAGGGGCAGCGGTTTCTCGACACCTACGGGGGCATGAGCCGGGATGAACTTCGGGCGCGGCAGGACATTCAATTCCGCAATGTCCTGGAGTTTGCATGGCAGGTGCCATTCTATCAACGCCATTGGGGATCTCATGGAATCACTCCATGTGACATTCATTCGCTTGAAGACATCACGAAGCTGCCACCCTATTCCAAATCGGACCTCATGGCCTCGGTTGATGCCCACCCGCCAATTGGTGATTTCCACGGGCTTGACACCTATTCGGACGAGGACCGTCCGCCGCTGATCTTCCAGACAACGAGTGGCACGACCGGCACACCCCAGCCACTTCTGTTCGGTCCACGAAGTCGCGAGGTCCAAGCGCTGCTGCTGGCACGCCTGTATGAACTTCAGGGCCTCACCAACCGTGATGTCATCCACTCCGTCTATGGACATGGCATGGTCAACGGCGGCCATTATGTTCGAGAGGCAATCACGCACTGGACCGGAGCACAGCTGTTGACTGCGGGGACGGGAGTGGAGACGAGAAGTGCAAACCAAGTGTCACTCATGCACGCCTTTCGCGCAACGGCCATCGTGGGTTTCGGTGACTTCATCAAGCGCCTGGCCGAGATCGCCCGCGGGCAGGGCCTGGAGCCCGGCATTGACATCCCTGTCAGGATGATTTCGGGACATATGGGGACGGAAAGCAGGAATTCGATGTCGGAAGCCTGGGGCGGGGCGGCCGTCTATGACTGGTACGGCGTCGGCGACACCGGCTGTATTGCCGGCGAAGGGCCGGATCAATCCGGACTTCACGTACTCGAGGATGCACATTTCCTGGAACTGCTCGATATTGAAACCGGAGTCCCGGTCGAGTCCGGACTCATGGGAGACATGGTCTGCACCTGTCTCTACAAGGATGACATCTTCCCGATCATTCGTTTCCAGACCCACGATGTCAGCCGTGAGATCATCGGAGCAAACCCGCTCGGACTTCCATTTCGGCGACTTGAAGGGTTCCTCGGGCGCAGTGACAACATGGTCAAGCTGAGGGGGATCAACATCTATCCGCAGGGAATCGGCGCACTCATTTCGGCCTCCTTCGCGGTTGCAACAGGGGAGTTCGTTTGCCGGGTCACGCGGGCGGATGGCCGCGACGACATGACCGTTTCGCTGGAAGTGACCGAATCGAGCGAGAGTCTCAGGGAAGCCATCGAGTCCCACTTGCGGTCCCGGCTTGGAGTCCGCATCGGGGTTGGACTCGTGGGCCCAGGCGGAACGGCAGCCGATACCGGGATCGAAACCCGCCAGAAACCGATCCGGCTGATCGATGAGCGGTAGTGAATATGGACCCGTGACGGAACGATTGGCGGTCGCGCTGGATCGGATCGCCGCCGAGAATCACAGGCTGAACATTGTCACGTCGCTGGCGGTGGAAGATGCACACCGCCATCATCCGGGTGGTGCCCCGGGCCCGCTCGATGGCCTGATCCTCGGTATCAAGGACAATATCGCGGTTGCGAACATGCCCTGGACCGCCGGACTTGGCTACTGGCGAGAGAGAATTGCCGAGGCCGATGCAACCGTTGTCGCCCGGCTGAGATCTGCCGGCACCACACCGCTGGCAATGGTCAACATGGACGAAGGCGCCCTCGGAGCAACCACCGACAATCCACATTTCGGGCGAACGGGAAACCCGCTGGATCCGAACCTGACTCCCGGAGGTTCAAGTGGTGGGTCGGCGGCGGCGATTGCGGCCGGATTTGCCGACGCCGCGCTTGGCAGCGACACCATGGGATCGATCAGAATTCCGGCGGCCTATTGCGGGGTTGCAGGGCTGAAGCCCACGCGCGGCCTGGTTCCGCGCCACGGAATGACGCACCTCTCGCCCACCCTGGACACGATCGGCCCGCTCGCACGCGATGTCACGACACTCGTCGAACTCATCATCGCAATGGCGGGAGCGGACAATCAGGATCCAGCCTCGCTCCCTGCACCGTCGGGCTGGCGGCGGAAGTTTCACGGGAGCGTCACGGGAATCCTCCGTGTTGGCTTGCCACGGCAGATCGGGACGGTTGACTGCGAATGCGAGGTCCTGGAAGGGCTGGACACGGCGAGGTCCAGAATCGAGGCGATTGGCTGCCAAGTCATCGACGTAGACCTTCACGGCTGGTCCCCTGGTCGGGCACGCCGTGGCGGATTGCTGATTTGCGAGGTGGAGGGTGCGGTCGAACTGGCCGACGCACTTGCCACGAAGCTTCAGACCGATGTCAGCGACGAATTGCGATCCATGCTGGATTACGGCAGAGCCATGCCAGGCAATCAACTCGCCGACGGCTATGCCAGAATTCGAACTGCGGCGACGGCTGCAGAGCGGGCATTTGCGGAATGTGATGTCCTGCTGATGCCGACTGCACCGCAACGCGCGTTTTCCCATGACCATCCGGCACCGGAGAACCAGGCAGATTTCACCTCACTGGCAAATTTCCACGGTGGTCCGGCATTGGCACTGCCCGTACCTGTCTCCGACCTGCCCGCCTCGATCCAGCTCATGGGACAACACTTCTCCGAGCCCCTGATTCTCGCGCTGGGTGCGCGCCTGGAGCGTGCTCTCCGGGACTAACTGAAGTTCGGTTTTCGCTTTTCCATGAAGGCCGCATATCCTTCCACCGCATCCGGTCCGGCAAACGTCGCTTCGAACGCGGCACGAAGATCGGCACCTGCCTCGCGATCACCGGCCGCGATCGAATTGACCGTCGCCTTGGCAACCCGAATGGAGGCCTGTGAAACATCCGTCAGCGATTCGGCGTAGTCCGCCACGGCGCTACCCAGATCAGGCGTGGAAACGACGCGGTTGATCAATCCGGCGGACAGGGCCTCGTCGCATGACAGGACGCGACCGGAAAACAGCATGTCCTTTGCTCGTGCAGGGCCAACCACGGAAACAAGTCGTTCCGTGTCCTCGAACGAATACGCAATCCCCAGCCGGGCAGGGGTGATGGCAAAGCGCGCCGTCTTGTCCGCAAACCTCAAATCGCAATGGAGCGCCAATCCGCATCCACCGCCAAAGCAGGAACCACGGATTTCAGCGATGGTTGGCAGGGCGAGTGCTGCGAGGGATGCCTGGGCGGCGCGGACCGCCGCATTGTACCGTTGCGTGGCCTCGCGAGTTGCAAGAATGTCGGGCAACTCGCCGATATCCGCGCCTGCACTGAATGCCCTGGTTCCCGAACCGGCAATCACCAGCACGCGCACCGACCTGTCGGCGGCCAGTTCCCTCGCAATTCCCGGCAATGCCGCCCACATGGCGAAGGTCAGCGAATTCCGCGCCTCGGGACGCGAGAGAGTCAGCCTTGCAATCGAATCCGCACGCTGAAGGCGCAGATCCCCGCCGGCAAGAACGGCTTCGCTCAATGGTGCCGTCTCACGCCGGGGATCGCTCGATGAGCTGCTTGGCAATGATGATCCGCTGGATCTCGTTGGTGCCTTCACCAATGCACATCAGCGGTGCATCACGGAAATAGCGCTCCACGTGATACTCCTTGGAATATCCATATCCGCCATGGATTCGCATTGCCTCAAGTGAGTTTTCCACGGCGGTCTCTGACGCAAAGTACTTTGCCATCCCCGCCTCCATGTCACATCTCTCGCCGCAATCATACGCTCTCGCCGCATCGAAGGTCAGCAATCGGGCCGCCTGGAGCTTCGTGGCCATTTCGCCGAGCTTCAACTGGATGGCCTGATGTTGCGCTATCGGTTTGCCGAATGTCTGGCGTGTCTGCGAATATGCAACGCTGTCGTTAAGCGCTGCCGCAGCCAATCCGCAACCGCGCGCGGCAATGTTTATACGGCCGAGTTCAAGACCGCCAAGCGCAGTCTGCAACCCTCTGCCCTCCTTGAGACCCACGAGACGTTCGCTGGGAAGGCGATAGTCCTGGAACACGAGTTCTGCACTGTCGATGCCCTTGTATCCCAGTTTCTCAAGCTTTCTGGACACCGAGAAGCCCTCTCCCTTCTCGGCAATGAACATCGACATTCCCTTGTGCCTCGGTTCGGCATCCGGATCCGTCTTGACGAGCAGCGCGAAACACGATCCCTCGATCCCGTTCGAAATCCACGTCTTGGTGCCGTTGACCACGTAATGATCACCGTTGCGGACCGCCCGGGTCCGGATCGACTGAAGATCGGTGCCCGCATCCGGTTCCGTGAGAGCGAGGCCGCCTCGCAATTCGCCGGTGGCAAAACGGGGCAACAAATCCGCCTTCTGTCCCTGGGTTCCCATGCGCGAAACGCATGCAGCCATGATCAGGTGGCTGTTGAATATCCCCGTCAAGGACATCCAGACGGTCGCTATGCGCTCGACGATCCTGGCATAGGTTGTCGCCGAAAGGCCCAGCCCACCATATTCCTCCGGAATCGTCGCCCCAAACAGGCCAAGCTCCTTCATCTGCTCAACCATGTCATGGGGGTACTCGTCAGCGTGATCAAGTCGCATGACATGGGGGCGAACGTCCCGGTCAAGCCATTTGTCAACAGCCTCCAGGATCAACTGTTCCTGTTCCTCGCTCTCCGACGATGCGTGATATTCCATGTTCATGGGGACCTTTTCATTGCATGAGGCTCAGTATCCGGCCTTTTCCTCGTGCTCAAATCCACGCTTCGCAATCAGCATTGTCCGCTCGAATTCGCAGACAATCACGCCATCCTGGTTGAATCCGCGAGTCTTGACGGTCACGATTCCGGCATTTGGACGGGATTTGCTCTCGCGCATGGAGAGCACCTCGCTTTCGGCGCTCAGCGTATCGCCGACATGGAGCGGGTGCGTCAGCCTTATGTCCGACCAACCCAAATTGGCAATCGCCTTCTGGCTCACATCGCTGACGCTCATCCCGGCCATGAGCGCCACGGTAAAGGGGGAACAGACAATTATGCGACCGAATTCGGAGTGCCTGGCATACTCCTTGTCGAAATGCAGGGGATGGGTGTTCATGGTCAGCAGGGTAAACCAGGTGTTGTCGGATTCGGTGATCGTTCGATTTGGACGGTGTTCATAGATGTCACCAGGTTGAAAGTCCTCGTAGTAGCGACCAAATCGCTCACGGTAGCGGCAATCGCCAATCTTTTCCGCATATCCGACCATCGTCAGCTCCACTCCATTTCGCCTGGATCACAATCCGCACCGGGGCAGCCCTACAGTGCGTCGTATAACGGGTCAATTTACATGGCGGTGCTGCGGTCCGGTGCTGCCACCGTCATGCTTGCCAGTTCGGCTACGTCCTCCAGGCTCTCGATATCCTCCACGGTCCTCGCAATCTCTTCGCCCCGGCTCCCGCCCAGTGGCCGTGCTCCGTATGTGATGCATCGATCGAATTTCGCGCGGTTCTGCTCGGTGGTCAGGGCTGCATCCGGGTGGCCAAACACCCTGGAAAGCCGGATTTCGTGCTCCTGTCCGTTTGTCAGCCGGAAGACGAACCGTTGCGGGTCCAACGCGTTCTCGTCGGGATTGTCGTCGAGGAACACCTCCACCTTCGCGGCATGAGCGTGGATCTCGGGGTCACCCAATACCTCGCGGCCGCGGAATTCGGACACGTCCACCTGGCCCCTTGCCATCCAGGCACCGGCAACATAGCGCAGGCACAGTTTTGCATAATTCGTCTCGGGGTCGGGCATGTCCGGTCTGCCGACAAGGCGATGGACCAGTGGTGGAACATGGCCCTGGATCGACGCGATGTCGTCCGCTTCAATCCCGAGCTGCGACGTCACCCTTTGCAATGCATCCACAACACCATGAGTCAGGCGTCCGCTCGGAAACGGCTTGTGCGAGAGCCGCGCAACCTGCCACTCCGACCCGAGACTGGGCCATACCCTGTCAAGATCAAACTGACCGGCCTCGAACATCGGCAGATAACCGTAGCGTCCGTCTATGATATCGTGCGGTCCGCGAAACCCGGCACGTGTCAGGTCCAGCGCCGCGAGCGCACCGCGCGCATTGAATCCGATTTGCAACCCGAGCAGCGGCGAGCCCTCCACATGCGGCTGCAATGTGCCGCAGGTCTGACCGTACATGGCTCCGAGAGCATCCTTCATCCCTTCATGATCCAGTCCTTCAAGCCGGGCGATTGCCGCCGTTGCCCCGAACCCTCCTGCCGTGGCCGGGCGAAAGAACCGGACGGGCCCCGTGGCAGCCACCCCCATGAAGGCCGCGACGTCAACGCCAAGCGCGATGGCAAGCAGGAAGTCCGTGCCATTGACCGGACGACCCTCCGAGGAACGTCGTTCGACATATGCCATCAAGGCGCTCAGGACCGTGGCCATCGGATGAACCACTGCTCCCTCGTGGACACAGTCATACTCGAGACAGTGAATCTGGTATGCATTCACGATTGCCGCAGCCTGGGCAGGAAGCCGCTCACCGGTAACCCAGACCGTGGCTTCATCTCCTTCACCCCAGCTGCGCACGGTTCGCAGCAATTCGGACACTGCCGCACCACTCGAGCCCGCGATTCCCACCCCAAGCGTATCGAGCAGGAAGACCTTCGCCTTTTCAATGTTATGCTGACCCAATTGCGAGTAATCCGCGCCCGCAACATGCGCCACCAGTCGGTCGGTCGTATCGATCATGACCTCAAACCCTGTTGTCCTCGGCGTACCAGGCATCGTCCGCAGGATGATCACCTGCCCACCAGGCTTGCCCATCCCTGGCCTCCCAGAGCAGCGCCACAACAGCTGCAAGGCAAGCCATCGGTGAAATGTCGTCCGACGAATAGGTGCCCCGCGCCTGGGCGGCAACGACTATCTGGCCGACCATCCCGGATCCGGTGAAGATGGGCATGTAGAGCGACGACCCCATCTTGCTGGTCTTGAGGAATTGCCGGAACTCACCGTGCTCGTCGGTATTTTCCAGGAGAATCATCCTCTCGGTGGCCACGACCCGGCCTGGATGGTTCCAGCCTATCGGAATCGAGAGCCTCCTCTGTTCCCGGGGGAAACCGTGATTGGCCGCAAGGACGTTGTGGCGCCTGTCGGGAGCAATCAGGAAGACTCCGGAGACCCGATAGTCGCGCTCACCCGGCTTCAACGCTCCGCAGTTCCTCGCGGCGGATCTGTCTCCGAGAAGTTTCCGGGCTGCCCCGGTAAGTACGGATATCGCGTCCTCGACATGTGGCAGGCCGGCGGCCTCATCAACCAGTGCCGGATATTTCTTCAGCCAGGCGGTGGAGGAAAGGCGGTCCGGATACGTCAAGCGCGCTCACCCTCCCAGGGACAGCACTCGGCGAATCGCTCCGCGATTTCCTTGCGGGTGGCAATCCAGACATCATCACATTCCGATACGTGATTCAAGAATGCCTCCAGTGCCCAGATCCTCCCGGGCCTGCCGATAATCCTCAAATGCAGGCCAAGCGACATGAGGCGCGGCCCCTCTGCAGCGGCCTCGGCTCTCAACCAGTCAAAGGTGTGACATGCATAATCCAGCCAGTCCCGCGGCATGAATGCCGGGGACACCCACATCTTGATGTCATTGCTGTCGAGTGCATAAGGCACGCAAACGAGTGGACGCATCGTTCCGTCGGACAGTCGAACCGGCTCCCAAAATGGAATGTCTGCGGAATAGTCGTCCATATGGTAGAGAAACCCCGCCTCCGACAGCAGTCGGCGCGTGTTTCCGGTATGCAGGTAGCGGCTGAGCCACCCCGCAGGCCTCTGCCCCGTCGATTTTTCGATGCTTGAGGCGGCCCTGGCAATCGTTTCACGTTCACGATCCTCCTTCATCGAGAATGTGTGCACCCACCGCCAGCCATGGGCACAGATTTCATTGCCTTGCTCAACCATGATCCTCGTGAGTTCCGGAGCCCGCTCGAGGGCCAGGGCCGCCGCCGTGACGGTAGCCGGAATTCCGTACTGGCCCAGCAGCCTGAAGAGCCGAGGCCCGCCTGCATTGATTCCATACCGGTAATTGCTTTCATTGCCGTAGTTTCGAATTGGTATCCCGAGGGAAATTCCCAACTCATCCACAGGCTCCGGCTTCTTGTCACCATCGGCGATTGTCATTTCCGAACCTTCCTCGACATTGACGACAATCGAGAGTGCCAGTGTCCTGCCCTGCGGCCAGCCGAGAGATGCGGTCATGCGGACGCTCCCTTGTCGATGAGTTCGGCGAGATTGGCCTTCGGTAATGATTCTCGTCCCAGCATCATGTCCGCGGCGCGCTCGGCAATCATGATTGTCGGCGCCGAAGTGTTTCCGCCGATGATGGACGGCATGACCGAGGCATCCGCAATGCGCAGGCCCGTCAGCCCCCGCACGCGCAACGAGGCATCGACGACCGAATTGGCGTCCGCTCCCATTCGGCACGTGCCCACGGGATGAAAAATGGTGTTGGCAGAGGCCCGCACCCACGCGTCGATCTCGTCGTCGCTCGTCACGTCCCGGGCTGGGGAAATCTCCCCGGCATTGTAGTCCGCCAGCGGCGGTTTTTCGGCAATTCCCCGCGCAAGGCGAACTCCGTCTCGCAGGCAGCGCAGGTCGGCGGGATCACTCAAATAGCCCGGATCCATCAGCGGTGCCGTCGCAGGATCGGAACTCGTGATATGCGTTGTTCCGCGACTCCGGGGACGAAGCGGGTAGAAATTGATCAGGTAACCGTGTTGCCCCTGACCCCTTCGAGTGGTCTCCAGGTTCAGACCGGGGACAAAGGTGATGTGGATGTCGGGAATGTCGAGCCCGGAGCGGGTTCGCAGAAAACCGCCAACTTCCAGCGGCACGGAGGTCGCCGGGCCTGTCCCGAGAAGCAGGGCACGCAGCCCTGCAAGCACGGCCCTGTCCGCACGAAGGAAACCATAAAGCGTCACCGGCAACCGGCACCTGAAAGTCAGGTAGACGCCAAGATGGTCGTGGAGATTGGTTCCAACGGCCGAAAGCGGATGCAATGGCTCAACACCGGCGGAACTCAGCACTTCCGGGTCACCCATCCCCGAGAGTTCGAGGAGTTGCGGTGAACCGATGGCGCCGCATGCAAGGACGGTCTCCCCCCGGACATGGATGGTCTCGCGCCGTCCGCCCCGCTCGACCTCAACCCCGATCATCTTCCGGTCCTCGAAGATCAATCGTCGGGCCTGTGTGCGTGTTCGAACGACGAGGTTGGCCCTTCCCTCGGCCGGACGCAGAAACGCCGTCGCCGACGATTCCCGCAATCCGTCTCGTATATTGAAATCGTATGGCCCAAGACCCTCCTGCTCAACACCGTTGTGGTCGTCGGTCCGGGGATGGCCGGCAGCAAGGGCCGACTCCAGAAACGCATCGTAGAGCGGGTTTTCCGCCCTCGCGGTAACGACACGGAACGGACCGTCGGTGCCATGAAATCCGTCATGGCGGTCCCGGTGACCCTCGCTTCGCCTGAAATAGGGAAGGACGTCCTCGTAACCCCATCCCGGCAGACCCGTCTGCCGCCATGAATCGTAGTCGGCGCGATGGCCCCGCATGTACATCATGCCGTTGATCGAAGATGACCCGCCAAGGACCCGTCCCCTTGGCCACGGGAAGGACCGGTTGCCCAAATGCACCTGGGGAGCAATCTCGTAGTTCCAGTTGATCGACTTCCAGAAATAGGCAAGCCCGGCGGCAAGCGGCACGCGGATGACCGGATTGGTATCACGCGGCCCCGCCTCGACCAGGAGAACCTGGTGGCGGCCATCCTCGCTGAGGCGGTTGGCCAGAACGCATCCGGCCGAGCCGGCCCCGACCACGACAAAATCGAATGCCTTCCGGACCCGGGTCATCAGTATGGAAACTCGGCGCCGTTCATCGCGATTGCCTGGCCGCTGACATAGGATGCATCCCGGGTCGCAAGCCATGACACCGCCGCCGCCACGTCGCCGGGAGTGCCGAAGCGCCCCATCGGCACCGTGGACCGGAACATGTCCACGACCTCTTCCGGCGTCTTGTCCATCACCTGCGAGAATCCCTCGGCAATGTCGTTCCAGAATGGCGTTTGAATATGGCCCGGAGCATAACTGTTGACCGTGATGTCGTGTGGTGCCAGTTCAATGGCAAGCGCCTGGGTCAACATGATGATTGCGGCCTTCGAGGCGCAGTAGCCGGAGACATTCGGAACTCCGCGGCGACCGGCTCCCGAACTTGCGTTGACGATCGTCCCGCCTCGCCCCTGCCGGATCATCAGGCGTGCGGCCGCCCTGCACCCGAGAAACACGCCATTCACATTGACGTCCATGATCCGTTTCCAATCGACAAGGGACGTCTCCGCGACGGGTGCCACGTGAATGATTCCGGCATTGTTGACCATGATGTCCACCGCGCCGAATCGCTCGACGGCTCTCGACATCAAGGCATCCATGGCCGCTTCGTCCGTCACGTCCAGGGCCACCGCAATCGCGTCTCCGGGAAGACTTTCGGCGACTGTTCCCGACTTCTCGCCGTCGAGATCGGCGATGACAATTGCCGCTCCGTCCGCGGACAATCGGCGGGCGATACCCTCACCGATGCCGCTTGCCCCGCCGGTCACGACCGCCGTTTTGCCGGCGTGCACCTCTTTCATGTCTTCACCTCGCTGCTCGGGTCCACCCAGGACGGCTCCCTGGATCGGGGGATTTCGAGGATCCTGTCGTCAAATGGCGGCAATTCGTATCCGCCGGGCTGTGGAGGGCCGGCCTTGTATCCGCAGGCATCCTCGATCACCTGCAGAACCGATGGACGGGTGTAGTAGGCACTGTAGGCTGCGACCACGGCAGCATTGAAGCATGCCGGTGCCCTCGCCCCGATTTCCGCCAGGGCTTCCACTTGCCCGTCGGCTCCAAGATCCTCGAAGCCGTCCGGCAATTTCTCCAGCAGAACCGCGACCACCCGCTCGAACCGTGGCTCGTTCGACAGCCAGTCCGCAGCGCCTGCCGCGGAAGCGGACGGAAATCCGTCACCGCCCGGCAGCAGCACATCGAGCCATGCCGTCAAGCGCGCGCTCATTCGACCGCCCGGATGTCGCGGCGATCGCGAATGAGGGCATCGGCAGCCCGCATGGCGATCGCCTGAATCGTCGGTGTGGGATTCAGTGCCGCAGCTGTCACGAACGCACTTCCGTCAACGACGAGAACATTGTTTGCCGTGTGTACGCGACACCATCGGTCAATGACGGAGGTCTCGGGATCGTTTCCCATCCGGGCGGTCCCCAGGAGATGAAATCCGGCTCCTTCCAGCAGGGGCTGGGGAAGCGCTTCAATTGCACCGGCCGCTTCGAAGGCCTCGGTCGCCCGCGCGATGCCGAACCGGATCATCGATCGGGTATTTTCGTTCACCCGATAGGTCATCCTGGGGGCGGGAATACCATCGGAATCGGTCAGGTGCGGGTGAAGGGTCACCCGGTTCCCGGGATCGGGCAAATCTTCGGTCGTTACGGTGAGGCTTGCCGTTCGTCCAAACACCTCGAGAAAGCGACGGTGGTGTGTCGCCCCCCAGGGTACTCGTGGAAGATAGACTCCCACAGCCGTTCCGAGCGGTGCGTCCGAGCGTACAAGCTGCATCTGGAATCCTCGAGCAAAGCCTCGCGACGGATCGCTCTCGTAGAAGTGCTGACAGAGAATCGACGTTGCAAACGGCCCCTTGAAACCATCGACGGCTTCGTCAAACACTCCGGTGACCATTCCGGTTGGATGGTGCATGAGATTGCGACCGACCAGGTCGGATTGATTGCCAAGGCCGGCGGGATGACAAGGCGAGGTGGACAGCAGCAGCAGGCGTGCCGTCCCGACACCGTTGGCCGCAAGCACCACCACCGAGGCACGCATCCTGCGCACGTCTCCGTTTTCATCGAAATAGGCAACGCCGGCAGCCCTGCCGTCACCACCGGTTTCGATTTCGAACACCCTGGCCTGCGTGACGAGCCTGGCACCGGCGGCGAGCGCAAGAGGCCAATATGTCAGGTCGGTCGATGAACGTGCCCGAACCGCACAGCCGAGATCGCACGGACCGCAATTGTTGCAGGCCTGGCGATGCGCACCCCGCGGACGCGTATTGATTGCCGCGTCGGATACCCACCAATGCCAGCCGAGCCGGTCAAAGGCACCGGCCATCAGTTCGGCGCCACGACCAATTGGCAGGGGCGGCATCTGCCTTTGCCCTCGAGGAGGGTTTCCGGGGTCGCCATTGATTCCCGACACCCCCATGATCCGGTCGTTCTCCTCGTAGTGAGATGACAACTCATGGTAGTCGATCGGCCAGTCATCGGCGACACCATCGAGTGTCCGCACACGGAAGTCGCTCGGCCGGAAACGTGGAAAATGCGCACCCCAGTGCAAGGTGCTGCCACCCACCGCATTGTACATCATTGGCTTGATGGCGGCATCGGAATCGTCGACCGGATAATCCCATGGATTCATCCGGATGTTCGGGTTTGGATGATGTGTGGTCTGGCGTGCGAGTTCCCAATCGCTCGATCGCGAGGGGACGTCGTCATGGTCAATCCAGCCGCCACGCTCCAGACACGTGACCGACAGGCCTGCTCGCGCCAATCGCCATGCCGCAACGGCTCCGCTCGCGCCGGCACCGACAATCACCACATCCTGGCGTTCAGTGTTCATGCAACGATTTCCAGTTCGCCGGCCCGACTGCGCCAACACCGCGCAAGACGGCCGTCGTCAAGCGTTTCAAGTGCCTGTCGTTCAGTGCGACACCTATCGGTGACATGTGCACATCGGCTTGCAAGATAGCACCCCGTCGGCAGATCGACGGGAGACGGAATTTCGCCCTTGAGTGCATCCCGAGCCGGATTATCGACCCGTCGTCGGGCCGGGTCGGGAAACAGGTGCGAGGCAAGCAGCGCCCGCGCATAGGGATGCCGCGGCGAGTTGAAGACCTGGTCTACCGTTCCAATCTCGACAATTTGCCCAAGATACATGACCGCAACCCTGTGACAAAGATGCTTGACCGTGGTCAGGTCGTGGCTGATGAAGAGGTAGCCCAGATGGAGTTCGTTCTGCAAACGCCGAAGCAATGCGATCAATTCATTGATGGCACCTGGCGGCAGCACGGAGGTCGGCTCGTCAAGCACGAGAAACTCGGGGTTCGATGCCAGTGAGCGAGCGATGTTCAGACGCTGCATTGCCCCGGCACCCATTCCCCTCGGTTTCCGGTTCAGGATATCGTCCGGAAGTCCAACCATCCTGAGCAGTTCACGCGACCGGGCAACCCTGCCTGCACCTTTCAGGTCGGTATGGAGATCAAGGGGTTCACGCAGGACACGTCCAACGGTCCATCTCGGGTTCAGGCTGTCAAAGGGATCCTGAAAGACAATCTGCATTCGTGATCGATAGCTGCGCAATTCCCGGCGCCCGATCCGGCCTATGGAATGCCCGCGAAACGAGATCCATCCGCTCGTCGGTTCCTCCAGGCGAAGCAGGCAGCGACCAACCGTCGTTTTCCCGGATCCGCTTTCTCCGACAAGCCCCAGGGTTTCCCCGGGGCGAATTTCAAATTCAACACCCTGGACTGCGCGGATGACCTTTTCGGTCCCCCGCATGGGAAAGTCCTTGGCAAGGTCCCCGACTTCCACGAGAGGGTCCGCAACTGACCGGTTGACGGCTTGCGGTGTTGCCGACCATTGGTCGGTCTTGCTCCCATCATCCTGTTGCAGCGCCAGCACGCTGCGGCTGTACGGGTGCTGTGGTGCACGAAAGAAATCGGGGACGCCCTGATCTTCCACGATCCGTCCCTCGTTCAAGACAACGATTCTGTCGCAATAATTCGCGATGACGCCAAGATCCTGGGTCACCAGCAGAATTGCCGAACCCGTCTGCTGGACGGTTGACCACATTTCATCAAGAAACTGCGCCTGGATGGTGACATCGAGTCCTGATGTGGGTTCATCCGCAATCAGGAGGCGCGGACTGGAACTCAATGCCATTGCGATGAGCGCCCGCTGGGCCATCCCTCCAGACAATTCATGCGCATAGGCCTCGACGCGCCTCTCCGGATCGTTGATTCCAACCATCCGAAGCATCTCGACCGCCCGCCTCGCCGCATCCGACCTGCTGACGTCGTTGTGCGACCGATAGACGTTTCCGATCTGGCTTCCGACGCGAAGCATCGGGTTCAGGGCACCGCGCGGGTTCTGGACGATGATCCCGATGTCGCGCCCGCGCAATACGCGCAATTCCTCCTCGCTCTTGCCCAGCAAATCCTCGCCATCAAAGAAAATGCGTCCCCGCTCGATGAAGCCGGGCGGACGAACAACCCCCATCAGCGCCAGTGCGGCGGTCGACTTCCCGGATCCGCCATCGCCGATGAGGCCGACCACCTCCCGTTCCCTGACGCTCAACGAGAAATCGACGATCGGGGATTGCGGACCCTCGGCAGTTCGATAGGTGACCGTGAGGTTCTCCACGCGCAGTATTTCCGGACGATCCTCGCTCACGGCAGTACCCTTTGGAAGCCAGTACTCATGCGTCGTACCGTCTTTCCAGCGCATTTCCGAGAACGGCAAACCCGAAAACCGTGAGCGAAATGGCGATGCCCGGAAACACCGATGGCCACCATTCACCGAGAATGATCTGGTTGGCACCCGAGGAAATCATGAGGCCCCACTCCGGTGCGGGCGGGCGTACGCCTGCCCCCACGAAACTCAACCCCGCCGTGAGCAGGATGGCAAACCCGATCGTCACGGAAGACTGGATGAGGGCCGGCGCAAGCGAGTTGGGCAGGACGTGCCGGAAGGCGACGACGATTTCGGGGTTTCCCAGGGCACGGGCCGCCTCGACATATCCCCGCACTCGCTGACTGAGCACCTCGGAACGTGTAAGGCGAATGTAGATGGGCGTGTACAGCAGCGCCAGCGCGATCACGATGTTCACGGTCGACCGGCCGGCGAGTGCAACGAGGATCATCGCCGAAATGAAAACGGGGAACGACTGCAGTACGTCCGATAGACGCATCAATCCCTCGGTCAGGACATTCTTGAAATATCCGGCGATCAGTCCGAAAAACACGCCGAGGAACAGGGAGATTCCATTGGCCGCCAACGCAATCGTCAGGTCCACGCGGGGCGCCGAAATCACCCTGGAAAACAGATCGAACCCGCTGGCATCCGTCCCGAACCAGTGCGGTGGACTTTCAAGCGTTCCAGTCAGGCTCTGCCAGAGCAGGGCCGGCCACTCGGCGAGTTCCGGCGGTGCAACGGACACGCGCGCGGTTGCAAGTGTCGGGTCGTAGGGCACGACCAGGGGGCCGACCGCGGCAAGAACGGTCACCACGGACACGATGCAGGCACCCGTCCAGAACAGCCAGTCCGTTCGTTCGCGGTCCGGATTGCGAGGCATCAGAAGGTGACTCTCGGGTCGACGAAGGCATGGGCCAGGTCAAGAGCGAGATAAACCAGCAGCGAAATGGCAGTTATGACGAGAATCACCCCCTGGATTGCCGGGTAGTCGAACGCAAGGATCGACCGTATCGCGTATTGCCCAAGTCCGCCGAGCGAAAACACGCTCTCGATAAGCACCGCTCCACCCAGCATGAACCCGTAGAGTATCCCGATCAGCGTCATGGATGGCGCAAGTGCGGCACGAAGTGCGTATATCGCCACCCGCCGCCGCCGAAGTCCGGCACAGCGCGCATAGAGCACGAAATCGCTCCCGAGCGCACGCACCATGTTTTGACGCACCATTTTTATGATTGGCCCCGAAAGGATGAAGACCATGGTGGCAACAGGCAGCATCAAGTGATGCAGGGCCTCCAGGAACACGTCAAGGCGTCCCGACAACAGGCTGTCGATGGTGATCAGGCCGGTGATGTCAGGCGGAGCGCTCGTAAGTGGCGACAGCAGGCCCAACGGGGCCGGCGCAACGCCAAGCGTGAAGAAGAAAAGATAGACGAAGAGGAGTCCCCACCAGAATTCCGGCTGTGACCCGGCAAAGAGCGAATAGATGAACACACCCTTGTCCGCCGCACCTCCCGGCCTGAGTGCGGCCAGCATGCCGACCGGCACCGAGACAAGCAGGGCAAAGAGGAAAGCCATGGTGAGAAGTTCGAGCGTGACCGGGAGCGTTTGCCCGATTTCCGATGCGACCGCCGTCCCCGTGACCCAGGATGTCCCGAGGTCGCCCTGCAGCAGGCCGGTTCCCTCGGACGGGGAAACTCCCAGGTAATGGCCGAGTTGAACCATGATCGGCCGGTCAAGGCCAAGATTCCTCTCGGCCTGCGCATAGGCCTCGGCGCTTGAATTGAGTCCGACAAATCTCGAGACGGGATCAGCGGGCAACAACCTGATCAGGAAAAAGACGGCAATGACCAGGCAGAATACTGGACCAGTCCAATAGCCAGTCGGCGAATGACGTATCGTGTCAAGTGCGGGTTTCGTCGTGCCGTCTATGGAGGGCCGCCTCCTGTCCGGGGCGGCCCTCCAAGCAAAGTCTATTCGATGCTCAAGTCAACGAATCGAACCGAATTGTCGGCATGCCACTGCATCCCCCTGACCTGGTCCGAATAGGCCCATTGAGTGGCGTATTCGACGACCGGCGCCCAGACGACGTCGCGCATCAGGATTTCCTGAATGTCGACGAGCAAGGCATCCCGCGCCGCGCTGTCTGCCTCAATCCTGGCATTGGACCAGATCCCGTCCATCTCGGCATTGCGATAGTTCACCATGTTGTTGAGACCACCGCTTTCGGGTGAGACAAAGAACAACTGCGTTGCGTACCCGGCATCGACACCGATCGGCTTTTCCTGATCGTTGACTGCGAATGGAAGATCGCGCTTGACGAGTTGACGGTCGCCGTACTGCGTTTGCGGAATTGGATTCAGTGTAACCGGGAACCCGATCTCGCGCATCGCCGTTGCGATTGCGTTGACCGTCGGGCCGAGCGTGGTTTCCTTTTCCGAAACGTACGTCAACTGGAACGCCTCGCCGAATTCGTCGAGTCCGGCTCCACCGGGATACCCGGCCTCGGCCAGCAACGCCTTCGAAGTCTCGGGGTCGTGGTCGTACTGAGCCGCCGACTCGTGGTAACCCGGATAGCTGGACGGAACGTGTCCCGCCCACCGCGTTGCCTGCCCGAAATAGGCGTTGTCGATGATTTGCCGGGTTGGAATCGCATGGGCCACGGCACGGCGGACGGCAATGTTGTCAAATGGCGGCACATCGAAATTCATGTGCACAAACAGGTTCTCGTTACCCGACACGCTGCCGACGGACATGCCGTCAACCCCGCGCAGGCTCTCGAACTCGCGCGGTGTCAGGCCCTGCACCAATTGCGCCTGGCCGGATCGCAGGACCACGACACGGTTGGAAGACTGCGGAACCTTCTTCATCACCACCCGCTTGATCGCCGGAGCGCCGCGATAGTAGTTGTCGTTCGCAACGAACACGATTTCGTCGTCCTTGGTCCATCTCTCGACGCAATAGGGGCCAAAACTCGGAACATTGACGTTGTTGGTGTAGTCATGCGCCCAGGGATCGTCATCCGATCCATTGGCATCCATCAATTCCTTGTCGAAAATGTAGAGGCCGAAAATCGTCAGTACCGGCAAGAACAACGCGTTCGGCTCGGATTGCCGAATGGTGACGGTATAGTCGTCAACCTTGACGACTTCATCGCCGAGTTCACGTGCCGCCTCGTCGCCGAACACGTCCGGTGTGAAATTCGCAATGGATGCAACATTCGACAGGAACCATCCAATGGGAGCGGCACCGGAGACCGACTTGCCGCGGGCAAAGGTGTAGACCACGTCATCGGCATTGAAGGTCGCGCCGTCGCACCCTTCCACCCCCTTGCGGAGATTGAGCGTCCAGGTGAGGGTCTCCGGATCGAAACTCCAATTCTCGACGAGGCGCCCCTCGAATTCGGCGAAATCCGGCGTGATGACACCGCTTTCGTTTGCCGGGTTGGTGGCATAGCCGAACAATGGTTCCATGACGTTCACCATGCCGGTCTGACTGGTCGGAATGGCCGCGGCCGGTCCGTCGTAATTCAGTCCGGCAGGAACATCCTCGGCAAGAAAGAGCATTTCCTGTGCATGTGCGGGGGACATGCCCGCCGCGGCAAATGCCAGTGCGGAAGCCCCCAATATATGTGCTGCAGTGCGCATGGTCATGTTGATGAATCTCCTCCCAGGATAATCGTGGGGGGAAAGTCACTACCGTGATTGCCCGGGTTGTCAACCTCACTTCGCGATCCCGACGAACCGGATCACTCGACGACATCCCGGTTCTTGCCGCTTCGCATCCTGCCGAGGCCAGGCCTGGCAGTTCCGGTCATCTCGCCGAAAGGCGTCCATGGCACGGGATCTCCACCCCGTCGAAATGCCCGTTCATGCATGGCGGCGAAGCCCGGCACGGATCCGCACATGGCATGTCCGGCACCGATGATCCGGACGAGGTCCTCCAGCCGGATCCGCAATCGGACGAAACCCGTCATCCCGGGGTGGAGCATGGAGGCAATCTCCGGCCGGCTCCGCCCAGCCTGCCATGACCCCGAGGGCGTCCTTGCTGCAGCGCCAGGCACCGCGAACGGTGCATGGCCGGGTTCGGTTGTCGACCATCGTCCCGGGCCATGCCGGCGGGATTTCCGGGAAGTCCTTCCGGCCTGCGGGCCGAACGGATGACGGGTCGCCTCCGGATTCGAACAATGCGGAGTGTTCCTCCGGCAGGACTTGACTATTCCATTGTGCTTCCGCCATTTGATGGCAGGAAACCGGATTGGGGGATTGGAGATGCCGCGCATTGTCGTTCTGTTCAACCTGAAACCTGGTGTTGACGCCGCCGCCTACGAGGATTGGGCTCGAAAGAGAGATGCCCCGACCGTTCGGGATCTCCGGTCGATTTCGGGATTCAGCGTCCATCGGGCCACGGGCTTGCTGGGGTCCGATGCCCCTCCGCCCTATGATTATCTCGAGGTTATCGACATTCGTGCAATGGATGGCTTCATGGAGGACATTGGAAGCGACGTGATGCAAGCGATTGCCAGGGAGTTCCAGGGGTTTGCCGACGACCCGCAGTTTGTCCTGACCGAAGGCATTGCGTGAGGTGACGGTGTCTCTGGATGGAAAGACCGCCATTGTCACCGGCTCGGGTCGAGCCGGGGGAATTGGCCTCGGTGTCGCAAGACGCCTTGCCAGCGAGGGAGCGCGGGTCGTCCTGCACGACATCGGGAAGGTTGGTGGCGATGTGTCGCCCGCGCATGGTGTCGGAACCACGGAAGATCTGCTTGAGGCGGCACGGTCCATTCGCGTCGAAGGAGGCACTGTTGCCACATTCTGCGGCGACATGCTGATCGAGGATGATGTTGCGGGGCTGATGGATTTTGCCGCGTCGGAATTCGGAAGTCTTGATATCGTCGTCAACAATGCCGGAATCGGATACCTGTTCGGGCCGCTGGTCGAAACGACGCGGGAACACTGGGACGCCGTCCTCGGCGTCAATCTCAGGGGTGTCTTTTTCGGAATCAAGCACGCGGCACGACACATGATCCCCCGGGGTCGAGGAGGCCGCATTGTCAACATCGCAAGCCAGGCATCGAAGACCGGTTTTGCCTTTGCCTCGGCCTACACGGCCTCGAAGCATGGTGTGATTGGTCTAACGCGATCCGCAGCTCTGGAACTTGCGGAGCATGCCATCACGGTGAACGCGGTCTGTCCCAACCACATCACGACCGGACTTGGAGCATGGCAGAACGACTTCATGTCGGAGGCACAGGGCAAGTCGCTCGAGACATACATGAGTGAAATGCAGGCACGCATTCCGCTTGGAAGAACCGGTCGGGTCGACGACATCGCATCGGCATGCGCGTTTCTCTGTTCCGACGATGCGAGCTTCATCACCGCCGAGGCCATGAATGTCTCGGGCGGCGAGGAATATCACTGATGGCGGCTCGCCGGTCCCTGATATTCGTGCCGGGCAACAGGCCGGACCGGTTCGAAAAGGCGCTGGCGGCGAAATCCGACCTGGTTTGCGTGGATTTGGAGGACGCGGTTCCACCGGGCGGCAAGCGGAATAGTCGAAGGGTTGCCGTGTCCTGGCTCTCCGAAGGCCGGCAGGGCCCGGAGCGGGCGGTTCGCATCAACAGTCTCAAGACCGTTGACGGCCTGCGTGACCTGACCTCGATTGCCGAGGCGGTGCCCGCAGATGGGGTACTGCTGCTTCCAAAGGTGGATGGTCCGGAGGAGCTGGCCATCGCCGAGGCCATTCTCGTGGAGTCGGGAAGCGGTTCGAGGCTCGGCGCGCTTGTCGAAAGCGTCGATGGCCTCGAACATGTGCAGGCGATCGCATCCGCGTCATCAAGGCTGGAATTTCTGCTGTTCGGGGCTGTTGACCTGGCGGCGGAACTCGGATGCGACCTGTGCCAGGCATCGTTGATGTACGCACGATCTCGAATTGTCCACGCCGCCAGGAGAGCCGGAATTGCCGCTTTCGACGCACCATCTCTCGACTTCCGTAATCTCGAGGCCCTCGAGGACGAGGCCAGGATGGCAAAGTCGCTTGGATTTTCCGGAAAGGCCGTCCTGCATCCGGACAATGTCCCGGTCGTCAATTCCGTTTTCTCCCCGACGCCCGAGGAGGTGGCGAATGCAAGGCGTGTCGTTGACGCCTTCTCCGACAGCAGCACCGGCCTGATCGTGATCGATGGAAAACTCGTGGAAAAGCCGGTACTCCGCAAGATGGAGCAGATCCTGGAGGCTGCCGAGGCGGCTTGCGTCGGATGACAACGGCTCCGCTCTCCGGAATCCGGGTTGTCTCGGTGGAGCAGTTTGGCGCCGGGCCATACGGTTCGTCGTATCTCGCCGACATGGGAGCCGAGATCATCAAGATCGAAACTCCCGGCTCCGGGGACACGTCCCGGCAGACCGGTCCTTACTTCCTCGGCGAAAACGACAGCCACTTCTTCCAGACCTTCAACCGGTCGAAGCTGTCAATGACGCTCAACCTCAAATCCCCGGAAGGGCGGCGGATTTTCCGGGAACTGGCCATCACCGCCGATGCGGTGATGAACAATTTGCGGGGAGACCAGCCGGCTCGTCTCGGACTCACCCATGCCGAACTCGGGGAATTCAGCCCCCGGCTCGTCTGCCTCCACCTTTCGGGCTACGGTCGCACCGGCCCCCGGGCATCCTGGCCCGCATATGACTACCTGATGCAGGCCGAGGCCGGATTCATGGACATGACCGGCGAGCCCGATGGCCCGCCAACGCGGATGGGCCTCTCGATCGTGGACTACCTGACCGGAATAACGGCAGCCTTCGCATTGACCGCGGCGATGCTCGGTGCGGCGCGAACCGGTATTGGCCGCGATGTCGACGTCACCCTCTACGATGTCGCCATGCACCAACTCAGCTATCCCGCGGTCTGGCGGCTCAATGAGAACGCGGAGATCGGACGACGCCCGCGCTCGGGACATCCGGCCCTGGTGCCGTGCGAAATGTTTCCCACCGCCGACGGCCACGTTTTCGTGATGTGCGTACTCCGGAAGTTCTGGGTGACGCTGTGCAACATCCTGGGACTTTCCAGCCTGGTGACGGACGCGCGTTTTCTGACCAACGCAGATCGCTACCGGAACCGAGCGGAACTCATGGCGCTGCTTGACACCGTCCTCGCCGCGGAAACGACCGCGACATGGGTAAGGCGCCTTGGCGGCCAGGTTCCCGTCGCTCCGGTTTACCGGCTGGATGCCGCGCTTGAAAATCCCTATGCAGTCAAGACGGGAGTGATCGAGACCATCGCTCATCCCGACAAGCCGCAGGGACTGTCAATGGTGGCCTCCCCGGTCCGACTCGACGGCCAGCGTCCGCAGTCGCGTGCGGCGCCGAAACTCGGGGCGGACACCTCGGGAATTCTCTCCCGCCTCGGATATGACGAGGCGGAAATCCGACGGCTCCGGAAATCGGGCGTGATCTAGAATGAAACTCAAGGGTGTCCGCGTCATTGACCTCTCGCTGTTTCTGCCAGGTCCGTACCTGACCCAGATGATGGCGGATCACGGGGCCGAAGTGATCAAGGTCGAACCTCCCGGTGGGGAGCCGGTTCGAAACGTCGGTTACCGGACGGAGGATGGGGTCGCCGTGTGGTTTCGCAACACGCACCGCAACAAGAAGTCCGTCGTTCTCGATCTGAAGAATGACGAAGATCGTGAAGCGCTGCTGTCCCTGGCCGACACCGCCGACGTATTCGTGGAGGCCTTCCGGCCGGGGGTTGTCCGCCGGTTGGGGGTTGACCCGCAAGCCGTGCGTGCCCGCAATCCACGAATTGTCTACGCTTCGATTGCTGCATTCGGGCAGACCGGACCGGAAGTGAAGCGCCCGGCCCACGACCTCGCCATCCAGGCTCTTGCAGGGACGCTCTCGCTGAACCTTGGAAGCGATGGAGCGCCGACAAATCCGGGCATGCCCGTCGCCGATCTGACCGGTTCCCTGGTGGCGCTGGCCGGAATTCTCATGGCGCTCTACCGTCGCGAGGCAACCGGACGCGGCGACTATGTCGACATTTCCATGATGGACAGCCTCTTGTCCTGGCTTCCCAATGTCACGGGACCCGTTTTCGCCGAGGATCGTGCGCCGGTGGTCAAGCACGAGCGCAGCTTCGGCGGCTACGCCTTCTTCGCCACCTACCGCACGAAGGACGACCAGTATGTCGCGCTTGGCGGTGTCGAGCCGAAATTCGTCGTCAATTTTCTCACCGCGCTGGATCGACCCGACCTGATAGGGATTGCCACCGGCCCGAACGGCCCGCCACAGGATCCCGTAAAGGCGTTCCTGCGCCAGGCCTTCGCACGACGCACACGAGCGGAATGGGAAGAGTTCATATCGAATCTTGACGTGTGCGCGGCACCGGTCCTTGACATTCGTGAAGCCTTTCACAGTGTCCAGGCCGAGGCTCGCAACATGCTGGTCAAGGATGCCGGAGGGCATCTCCACATCGGTCTGCCGATCAAGTTCACGGATGAACCGGGCTGCCTCGTGCCCGACCTCCCCGAGCTTGGCGAACACACGCATGAGGTTCTGGCCGAGCTTCGAAGTCGCGGATGACGGCAGGGCCGTTCGTTTCGGCGCATGCTCATCAGCCTTCTTCAACGGGCAGCAACCCCGGCGAATCACCGACATGCGGGGCGGGTGATGGCGGGCAGGCGCCCGCCGCCTCTTGTCACCTGCCAATCGATCACAAGGTCTCCGCACTTTCTCGCTGCCTTGCCCGGATGCTGGCAATGGGCGCCTCCGCCCGTGGCACTGGCCGCAATGGCCGAACGGGAATTTCCGTCCTCCGCTGCGGGAGAACGGTTTCCACCCCGGTCACCCGGGGCATGATGTTCCGGATTGCCCGGTGGCGTGCGTGGTCGCCTGTTTCAACATGAATCGAAATGTGAAATAGTCGGCGCTCAAGGAACAATCAGACCTGGGGGTCAACAATGAAGGCGAATTCAATTTCACGCATGGTTTCCGGAACGGCACTGGCTACGGCCATGATGGCCGGCAGCGTCGTGATGGCGGCTGAAATGGTCACCATCGTGCATTTCAACGATCTTGATCGGATGGGCGAAAAGGGAGGCCGTGGCGGCGTGGCGCGTCTTGCCTCCATCATCGATGCCGAGCGCGCTGGCGGGGGCAATGTGCTGGTCACCTTTGGCGGTGACACGATTTCACCCTCGCTCATGTCAGGCCTCGACAAGGGCGCCCACATGATCGAATTGCTGAATGAACTTGGCCTGACGGCCATGGTGCTGGGGAACCATGAATTCGATTTTGGCCCTGACATTGCAGCACAGCGCATTTCGGAGGCCGACTTCCCGGTTCTCGGTGCCAACAGTCATGGGCCGGACGGGAGTCTCGTCGAAGGAGCGGTCCCGTCAATCATGACCACTGCCGGGAAGTTCAATATCGGCATTCTCGGCCTGACCACGGTCGGCACGATGGTGAAATCGAGTCCCGGAGATTTTACCTTCAGCGAGGTGACAGAGGCGGCGGCCGAAGTGGCGGGCGGGTTGCGCGACAATGGAGCACACCTGGTCATTGCGCTTGCCCATACCGATATTGCCGAAGACCAGATGCTCATCGATCAGGGTGCGGTTGATATCCTGCTCAGCGGCGATGATCACCTGTTGCTGGCCGAATACTCCGGAGACATGCTGTTCGTTGAATCCGGCGAGCAGGCTGACTGGGTTTCGATCATCAGGCTGACGCTCGATGAGGAACAGGACGACGACAAGACCGAGTTCGTCTGGTCTGCCGAATACCGGATCGTCGACTCGGCCAATGTCGATCCTGACCCGGAAGTTGCCGCCGCCGTGAAGGTGTTCGAGGATCAGCTGGACGAGGAGTTGAATGTCGAGCTGGGCTCGACGGCAACCGAGCTTGACACGCGGCGTGAAACGGTCAGGTCGATGGAAGCCGCGTTTGCAAACCTGGTGGCGGACGCCATTCGGGAGGCGACCGGCGCCGATATCGGCATGATGAATGGTGGTGGAATTCGCGCCAGCCAGATCTATGCACCTGGATCCGTGCTGACCCGGCGCGATATCCAGTCCGAACTGCCATTCGGCAACAAGACGGTTGTGCTGGAAGTGTCCGGGCAGGATATCATCGACGCGCTCGAAAACGGCTACAGCCAGATCGAGAAGGGTGCGGGACGATTCCCGCATGTGTCGGGACTCACCGTTGTCTACGACCCCGGTGCCGATGCCGGACAGAGGGTGGTGTCGGTCAGCAGGGATGGCGCCCCGCTTGATCCTGCCGGAACATTCACCCTGGCGGTCAACGATTATGTTGCCGGCGGCGGCGATGGATATTCCATGTTTGCCAACAGACCGCGCATCGTCGACGAATACGCTGCGGTGCTGATGACCGTGCAGATGTTCGATTACATCTCGTCGCGAGGCGAGGTATCGCCTGCAGTCGAAGGTCGCATGACCCTGGCAAACTGACGCCAGACCCTGAATTCGATGCCGGCGGTTGCCTGGTCAGCCGCCGGCATCCCGGTTGTCAATCGAATTGCCGGGATGGCAATCCCTGATCAGGCCAAGATCGCCGAACAATCGTCGAAGGTCCGATTGCGGCCGGGGGCCGATTTGCGAAACCACCGCCGATGCCGCAGCACAACCCATTGAACCGCAATCCTGCAGGCTGGCCCCCCGGGTCATTCCATGGAGGAAACCGGCAGCGAACATGTCACCGGCACCGGTTGAATCGACCACGGTGGTCGGCAGGGCGTTGACCTCCACCCTTGTCTCTCCGGAGGCAATAATCGCCCCTTTCTCCGATCGTGTGCAGGCAACAAGGGGAATCCTGCCAGCGGCCATGTCCAGCGCCCGCTGCGGATCCCCGGGGTCGAACATGGACTGCAATTCGCTGAAGTTGCTCAACAGCAGGTCGACGCCAAGATTGATCAATTCGGTGAATGCCGCAAGATTCCGGAACACGCAGTGCTGGTCGGCCAGCGTCAGGGCCACGGACCCGCCTGAGCGGCGGCAACTCTCGATGGCCTTTCTGAAACCTGCCATGCCTTCCGGAGCGTCCAGCCGATACCCTTCCAGGTAGATCCAGCGTGATTCGGCAACCATCCTTTCATCCATGTCCCCGGTAGTCAGCAGCTCCGCCGCACCGAGGAACGTATTCATGGTCCGTTCGCCATCGGGCGTAACCATGACCATGCTGCGGCCGGTTGCCATGGTGGTGCTGGCCGGCTGCCTGGGGGTTCGATAGGTGACACCAAGCTCGGCCAGGTTGCTGGCGAAGACATCTCCGAGCCGGTCATCGCAGACCTTGCCGATATAGCCACCCTTGCCGCCGAGCATCGCCAGCCCGGCGATCGTGTTTGCGACCGAGCCGCCGCTGGCCTCGGTGCGTGATTGAAACAGGCCGTCGAGTTGTTCGACCCGGTTCAGGTCGACCAGCTGCATGGCACCCTTGTCGACCCGGTGTTCGACCAGGAACCGGTCTTCGACATGACTCAGCACATCGACGATGGCGTTGCCGATACCCACGACATCGTGGCTGCGACGACCCTGGTGGCTCATGCCGCGCCATCCGGGGGCCGGATTGTGGTCTTTTCGCCGAACGGGCATAGATCCTCGATCAGGCAATCGGCGCAGGCCGGTTTCCTGGCCGTGCACACGTATCGGCCGTGGAGGATCAACCAGTGATGGGCATGGCTCTGGAATTCGGCTGGAACATTGTCCTCGATCGCTCGCTCGACCATGTCGACCGACTTGCCGGGAGCGATGCCGGTCCGGTTGCCGACCCGAAAGATATGGGTGTCCACGGCCTGGGCTGGTTGGTGAAACCACATGTTCAGGACGACATTGGCAGTCTTGCGACCAACTCCGGGAAGTGACTGCAGGGCAGCCCGGGATGACGGAACCTGTCCGTCGAACTGCTCGACAAGAATTTGCGACAGTCCGATCACGTTCCGCGCCTTGTTCCGGTAGAGTCCGATCGACCTGATATGCTCGATCAGCTCGTCCTCGCCCAGATTGAGCATTCCCTGCGGGGTGTCGACTCGCTTGAACAGCCCGGCGGTTGCCTTGTTGACCCCGACATCGGTCGCCTGGGCCGACAACACCACGGCCACCAGCAGGGTGTAGGCGTTGACATGGGCCAGCTCGCCCCGCGGTTCGGCTTCCACGGCCCGGAACCGGTCGAAGATCTGGCAGATCCGATGATATTCGGATGATACGCTCACTGGTGATGCATTTTCCGTGACAATTGACGAGGATCAGCGACGATTCAGCAAGAATCGGGTCGACCGGCTGCAGGTCCCGGCCTAAATCCGGTCTCGATCAATGCCGGGTGCCAAATGACCGAGAACAGCTACCACTACAACGTAATTGCGCGGGCCATCAAGCATATCGACCAGGCCGAAAATCATGAAATGTCACTGGAGGACCTGGCTGGCAGGATGGGCATGAGCCCCTCGCATTTCCAGAGGGTATTCTCGCAATGGGTCGGGGTGTCGCCGAAACGGTTCCAGCAATACCTGTCGCTGCAGCACGCCAAGCGGCTGCTGAGCGGAAACGTCACGGTTCAGCATGCCTCGAATTCGCTCGGCCTGTCGGGAAGCGGACGGCTGCACGACCTGTTCGTGACCTGGGAGGCGATGAGTCCGGGGGAATTTGCCAGGCAGGGCAGCGGGGTTACCATCAGCTGGGGCTGGTTCGACAGCCCGTTTGGCGACCTGCTGGCCATGGGGACGGATCGCGGGTTATGCGGCCTGGCCTTTGCCGCCGAGCAGGGGAAGGAGCCGGTCCTGGCCGATTTGCAGGCACGCTGGCCCGCGGCAACCTACCGGCAGGTCCCGGCGGCAATACGGCCCTGGGTCGATGCGGCGCTTCGGCAGCAGGGCGAGGCGAGACTGTGCATTGTCGGCGCCCCGTTCCAGATCAAGGTCTGGGAGGCGCTGATGAAGGTGCCGCCGGGGCGCGTCACCACCTATTCGGAGATTGCCGCGGCAGCCGGGCTCCCGAATGCAATCCGGGCCACCGGCACGGCAGTCGGCCGCAACCCGGTCAGCTGGTTGATTCCCTGTCATCGGGTGATCCGCAAATCCGGCGGGCTGGGTGGGTATCATTGGGGCTTGCCGGTCAAGCGTGCCCTGCTGGCATGGGAATCGGCCCGAAGCGAAGCCTGAATATCGGCAGCCTTGAAGCTGGCCGGTCGTGCGGTCTCGGCCCTCTCCGTCCACGATGGCGGCAGGCTGGACTTGCGGCTGCTTGCAGGCCGCCCTCTGCACCAGAATGGTGACCGGGATTCCCGGCAGGGCAAGGGTGCCGGTCACGCCACCGCCCGAAGGCCATTCTTCGCCGCCAGCGCATGCAGCTTCAGCGAAGCACCGCGCCGTCGCTTCTCGCGGCGCTCCCACTGGCTCGCCAGGCCCGTTGTCACGTTGAGGTGGCGTGCGAACACCGCCTGGCTCGCATTCTCCTGGAGCTGAAGCACCGTTGCTTCGACCGGCGACCGGCACATTTCGTCGAAAGTCCCCAGCCCCGCACCCGTCATGTCGAGCGCCATCTCATGCACCGACGCCAGCAACCCACTTCGGTGTTGCCTGGTCATTGCAGATCACTTCGCTGATTGTTGCGCTCGCCAGCATGGATGGGCATCCTTGTCCAGCTCGGGCAACTCGCCGCCCAACACCGGCACGGCCTCGAGTTCGGTCCGTCGCGGATTTGCACGATCGCTCCTTGCAAACCCGTGGGCGAAGAATGCCCGCTCTTCCCGCCGCAACAACAGTTTGGCCCGCACAACTCTCTACCGGCCCTGCCCGGGTCGGGCGATACGCCGTGTCACGGCCCCGCTGCTACTGATCGAAGCGGATACATGGAGGTGCTGTGAGAGCAGCCAGGCCGCACTCAGGGTCGGGTTCATGATTCCAGTCCCGGCCCCCGGGTCGGGACCGGTTTACGGTGAAAAATCGGGCTCCGAGGGTCAGTTCAGGTTCGACCTGAGATCCTCGACCGCCCGGTCCATGATCGCCTGACGGTCGGCGGGGTTCATGGCTTCGGAAATGACCTGGCCAGCAACCTCGACGGCAACGGAGATCGCCTCGTTGCGAACTCCGGCAACAGCTGCCGCTTCTGCACTGGCAATCTGCTCATCGGCAGCCTGCAGGCGCCTGGAGATGGTGTTTTCGACGGCCTTCTCGGCTTCCTGTGCAAACAGTTCCGCATCGCGCCTGGCACTGTCGAGCAGCCGCGCCGCCTGTTCGGCCGATTCACGGTTGATTTCCTCTGTCCGGGCCAGGGCGGCCTCCGAGTCGGCGCGGATCTGCGCCGCGTTGTCGATCTGGCCGCGGATGGCGTCAATTCGCCCGTCAATCAGCCGGCCCGCAAATTTGGGTGCCTTGAAATGAACCAGGGCGGCAACGAAGATGACGAATGCAATCGAGACCACGAAGTCGGTATTGCCGAGCGAGAAGAATGGTCCGGTTGCGGCAAGGGCCGGGGATGCCGGAAGAAGAAGGACACATGCCAGGCGTTTCAATGCACTTCTCCCGCCATCCGCTTGTCGACGGCCTTGCTGACCAGTTGACCGTCGCTGCGGCCTGGCAGTAGCTGGTCGACGATTTCCAGTGCGACGTCGGATGCGATCTCCCGCACGCTCTGGCGGGCACTGGCCCTGATTTCCTCGATCCGGGCTTCCGCCGCCGCCGTTCTGGCTGCGATGGTGGTGGCGGCCTCGGCAACGGCCTTGTCCTGGATCTCCCTGGCACGGCTGCGGGCCTCGGCGGCAATCTGTTCAGCTTCCTTCCGGGCCATGCTCAGCCTGTCTTCCGTTTCCTGGTTCAGGCGGGCAGCATGCTCATCATTCCCTTCCGCCTGTTCAAGATCGCCGCGTATCCGTTTCTCGCGCAGGTCGATGATGCCGCCAATGCGTGGCAGCACCACCCGGTTGACGACCAGGAATAGGATTGTCAGGAATACGACGAGCCAGAAGATCTGGTTCGGAAATGCCGAAAAATCCAGCTGGGGAATTCCTGCCTGTTCCGTGGGTTCGGCCATTGCAGTGTCTCTCCGGTTTGCCTTGCCGGCTGGTTGCCTGGGCCGTTACAGCGCAAACATCAACAGCAATGCCACCAGGAACGAGAAAATTCCCAGCGATTCGGCGAAGGCAATGCCAATGAACAGCATGGCTGTCTGCGATGCCGCCGCCGAGGGGTTCCTGAGTGCTCCGGACAGGTAGTTCCCGGCGACATGGCCGACGCCGATCGCCGCCCCGCCCATTCCGGTACATGCCAGCCCGGCACCGATGAGCGCCCCGGCGGTGTTGATGTCTCCGACCAGTTCAGTTGCCATTTTTGAGCTCCTTGCTAATACGAGTAAATTGCGAAATTCTTCAATGACCTGGATGCAGCGCATCCTTCAGGTAGACGCATGTCAGGATCGTGAATACGTAGGCCTGGATGAACGCGACGAGCAACTCGAGCCCGTAGACGGCGGCGATCGCCACGATGGGGAGGAATGCTCCCAGCCCCAGCACTCCGGCGAAGGATGCGAAGACCTTGATCATCGCATGCCCGGCCATCATGTTTCCGGCCAGGCGGATCGAATGGCTGACCGGCCGGACGAAATAGGAAATCAGTTCGATGAGGGCCAGGAACGGCCTGAGTGGCAGCGGCGCAGACGAAATCCAGAACAGCCGCAGGAATCCCGCGCCGTGCCTGACAAAACCGATCACCGTAACCGACACGAATACGGTCAGTGCCAGCGTCGCAGTGACTGCGACATGGGAGGTGGTGGTAAAGCTCATCGGAATCAGGCCCAGAAGATTTGCCAGGGCGATGAACATGAATACCGTCATGATGTAGGGAAAGAACTTCACCGCGTCCCGCCCGGCAACATTCTCGACCATGTTCCTGACAAACAGGTAGGCCAGTTCGGCGATCATCTGGACCCGGCCGGGAACAACCGCCCGGTGCCGGGTTCCCATGACCAGGAACAACGTGGCGCAGAGGACGGCAATCAGCATCCACAAGGTTGAATTGCTTGGAGTGTACCATCTGAGCGGCCCGTCTCCGAATAACGGTTCGATGACGAACTGATCCATGGGGTGGATCTGCAGCCCTGTCTCCTCAGTCGCCAATTTCTGCCACCTCCACCGGCCGCCTCACCTGGTCATTCTCCCGACTTGTCATGCCGGGACATCATCTCTTCCTGCACTTCGCGCGACGTCCTGATCATCAGTCTCACGCCGGCGGCGAAGCCCAGCAGGGTCAGGACGCCAAGGAAGATCGGCAATGTGCCGAACAACACGTCCAGCCCGTATCCCAGAGCGACCCCGAAACCGGTACCGGCGACCAGGTCGATGACCATCCGCCAGGCAGCATGCAAGTTCGAAACCGGGCCGGCTTCGGGTTGCTTCGGGTCCAGCTGCACCCTGGCATCCTCGATACGCTTGCGAATGGAGGATCGGTTGTCGGCATCAGGCGAATTCGCCATCTTTTCCGCCCAGAGATTCGGACCGACGTAAACTATGGCTGTCATTCTTCCCCGTCAACCCTGTTCTCGCATGGTCACCATGACCTATCCATTTGATTTCATGAATTAAATCGTCCAGCAGGCAATTTTGTGCACTGCCGTTTGACGGGAATGGCGGCCGCCGGTTCATTCAACCAAATGGTTGACTGTCCAGGAAAATCGGGGTGTGTTGACCGGGTTCGGGCAGGTCGGATCCGGCATTGCGGCCGACAAGCATGTGCATCCGGCCGGATCGGCCGGGGCAGGGGAGCGATGGAGATGTCCGGGAAGAAGCAGCTTGATCTCCTGTTCGGAGCGCTTGCCGACAGCACCCGCCGGCAGGTGCTGGAGTTGCTGCTGGCCGGCGATCTGACGGTGACCGAAATCGCCGGGGCGACCGGCAAGTCGGTGGCGCTGGCGTCAAAACACATCGCCGTGCTGGAAAACTGTGGCCTGGTGACCCGCAAGAGTGCCGGACGAAAACGATGGTGTCGCCTGGACCCCGAAGCGATACGCTAGGCGGCAGTATGGATCGAGAGTTTCGGCCAGTTCGATCCTGACAGTCTCGACCTTCTGGAACTGCTCGTGGACGAGGAGTTCAGGGATGAAGCGGCGCAGGACGGCCCGGCAGCATGACCGGGTGACCGGGCCGGACACCGCCTTCCTGCCCGACAGGCGGTCAGTCATCAACGTCGTTGCGCAGCAACATCAGCAGGGCGATGATTGTTGCCAGGACGCCAAGCAGGATTGCCGGTGCCGGGATGCCGTGACCGAGAACGGCCTCCCACAATATGACCCATGACGGTGTCAGGTAGGTGTAGGCCATGACCTTGGCCGAAGGCAGTCTCAATGTCGCATAGTTGATGGCCGTGAAGGTCAGCGCCGTCGACACCACTGTCAGGTAGAGAAGCGTTATCCACACGATCGATGGCAAGGCCGACCAGTCGATGGAGATGATGCCGTCCCAGCCGTAGATGGTCAGGACGATGGTTCCGGCCACCGACATTCCGAAGACGAAGACCAGCGGCGACTCGCCACGGTTCAGCAGCCTGACGATCGGGGTGTAGATTGCATGGGCCACACAGCCGACAAAGAAGATCATCTCGCCAGCCCCGACCTTGAATGCCAGCAGGGAATCGATATCGGCCCCGAAAATGACCCACAGCGCGCCGCATCCGCCAATGAACAGGGCCGCGGCCATCCAACAGGTGGTGATCTGCCGAAGCAGGTACCAGCCGATGATCGCCGAGATGGCCGGCGTCAGGGTAAACACGGCGCTGGTCGATACTGCCGAGGCTGTCTTGAGGCCCTCGAACATCAACGCAAAATAGATCGCCATCAGAGTGCCGGGAACCAGGTAGCGCCAGGGGGCGGTGGCATCCTTCCTCGTGATTCCCGGGCCCAGTGATGCTGCCAGGCCCATCAGCACCGAACTGCCGGCAAATCTGAGGGCAGTGATGGTGACCGGGTCGATCTCGTTTGCAGACAGGCTCCCGAGGCTGAAGGAGCCGGCAATTCCCAGGGAGAATCCCAGCATGGCCAGGTGACCCCTGGCAGGTTGGCTGAGCACGAACATCCATGCCGTCTAAAGCAGGCCCGGAAAATTGAAAAACCCCAATTGCGCCCGCCGCCAGTGAATGGTCGGGAGTCGGGCGGGCATCCTGCCTCCCGGCCATTTGGCAGGATGGTCCGGTTCTGGATTGCCGTGCCGGCCGGTAGGGAGTGATGTCTCCACGGCCGATTGCAGTTCCATGCAATCTTGACCGGGTTTCGATGGTGTAATATCTAGCCGCCGATCGTCATCAAGTTCCGGCTCGTTCCGGTCCGCAGGTTGACGCCCGGATCGCCACCCGTCAGCGAAGGCTCGCCCGCGGGTGTCGTTGGCATTTGCGGATCGTCACTTCCCGGGATGGGCGGAAGACAGCAGAGGGGTTGAACGTGTTCGAGACGCTTTCCGACCGGTTGTCCGGTGTATTCGATCGCCTGCAGCGACGCGGAATTCTCTCCGAAGCAGATGTGGACGCCGCGCTCCGCGAGGTCCGGATGGCGTTGCTGGAGGCTGATGTCGCGCTCCCGGTGGTGAAATCCTTCGTCAGAAAAGTCGGTCGCAAGGCCACCGGCCAGGCGGTCATGCGATCGGTGACGCCCGGCCACCAGGTCATCAAGATCGTGCATGACGAGCTGATTGATGTTCTGAAAGGCGACAGCGAGCAGGATGCCGAACTGCGGATCAGCAATCCTCCTGCTCCAATCCTCATGGTCGGCCTGCAGGGTTCGGGCAAGACGACGACGACGGCAAAGCTGGCAAAGAGGCTGACGGAGAGGGATGGCAAGCGGGTCCTGATGGCCTCCCTTGATACCCATCGGCCAGCGGCAATGGAGCAGCTGCGGGTGCTCGGATTGCAGGCCAGCGTCGATACACTGCCAATCGTCGACGGGCAGACGGCGGTGGAAATCGCCAGGCGGGCATCACAGCAGGCTACCTTCGGCGGCTATGATGTCCTGTTGCTGGACACGGCCGGCAGGCTGCATGTCGATCAGTCGCTGATGCAGGAAGTGGTCGAAATCCGGGAAATTGCCAATCCCCGGGAGACATTGCTGGTCGTGGACGGGTTGACCGGACAGGATGCGGTCAATGTTGCACAGGAGTTCAAGGAGAAGGTCGGGATCTCCGGTGTCGTGCTGACCCGGATGGAAGGTGATGGCAGGGGCGGCGCGGCGCTGAGCATGCGGGCGGTGACCGGCAACTGCATCAAGTTCATCGGTACCGGTGAGAGGCTTGATGAACTCGGTGAATTCGACCCGGAGCGGATTGCCGGGCGCATCCTGGGCATGGGCGATATCGTCTCGCTGGTCGAAAAGGCGGCCGAGACGCTGGAGGCGGAAACCCAGCAACGGATGGCCAGGCGCATGCAGAAGGGGTTGTTCAACCTGAATGACCTGCGCAAGCAGCTGGAATCCATGGAAAAGATGGGTGGCATGCAAGCCATGATGGCGATGATGCCGGGCATGAAGAAGCTCGCTTCGCAGGTCGATGCGGCCGGCTTCGATTCCAGTTTCGTCAGGCGCCAGATCGGATTGATAAACTCCATGACTCGCCAGGAGCGGGCCAACCCGAAAATTCTCCAGGCCAGCCGGCGACGACGGATCGCTGCCGGTGCGGGGCAGGATGTCGCTGACCTCAATCGCCTGCTGAAGATGCACAAGCAGATGGCAATGGTCAGCAAGACCATGGCCAGGAAGGGCGGTCTTGGCGGTGCGCTCGGCTCGCTGATGGGCAAGGGCGGTATGCCCGGCTCGATGCCCGGCCTTCCATTCGGACCAGGGGGGCAGCTTCCGCCGGGATTGCCCGGCCAGCCGCAATCCGGCATGGAGTTGCCCGACCGGTTGCCCGGCGGGCTGTCCAGGAAATGAGCTGCCTGGTGAGTGTGTGGCGAGCGCCGGCAATGCCGGCCGCATCCGGGAGTGCCGGTCATGGCCACTGATCCGGAGCGGGTCGAAAGGATTCTGGCGGAACATCGGCAGTCAATCGACCGGTTGGACGCGATCCTGGTCTACACGCTTGGCGAGCGTTTCAAGCACACCAGGGCGGTCGGAAAGCTGAAGGGCAGGTTTGATCTTGAGCCGGCAGACCCGCTTCGCGAGGCGCAGCAGATCAAGCGGTTGCAGAGACTGGCCTGGGATGCCGATGTTGATCCGGAATTTGCCAAGAAGTTCATTTCCTTCATCATCGAAGAAGTCATCAGGCATCACCAGCAATACCAGCACAGGAAATCGAAATTGCAAAAGGAGCAATCGTAATGGCAATGAAAATTCGACTGGCCAGGGGCGGCTCGAAGAAACGTCCGTACTACCGGATTGTCGCCGCCGATTCGCGCATGCCGCGGGACGGACGCTACGTCGAGAGACTTGGTTACTATCACCCGCTGCTTCCCAAGGACAGCGAGTCACGGGTCAGGCTGGACACGGACCGGATCCAGTACTGGCTGGGAACCGGCGCCCGGCCGACCGACCGGGTATCGAGAATGCTGGAGGCCGCCGGAATCCTGCCGCCGAGGACCCGCAACAACCCGAAAAGGGCGCTGCCTCGCAAACCGCGGGAATAGAGCGGGGCTCCTGGCATGCCGGGCCGGTCTCGACCGGCAACCGGGCAGGAGAGTCGGGCTGAATGAACCAGCGGGACGGATTTCCGGATGGCGGCAGTCGGCAGGACCGGGAAGACCAGCTGGTATGTGTTGCCAGGATTGCCGGGGCGTTTGGCGTCAGGGGTGCGGTGAGGATCGCCAGCTATTGCCATCCTCCGGAGGCATTGACGGATTACCTGCCGCTCCTGACCCGTGACCGGGACCGACGGTTCGAGATCAGGGTCACCGGCAGAACGAAGTCCGGCCTGACGGCTCGGCTTGCCGGGGTAGTGACACGGCAGCAGGCCGAGGAGTTGCGGGGGGTCCGGCTCTATGCCGAACGATCCCGGTTCCCGGAGACATCCGGGGACGAGTTCTATTGTGCGGATTTGATCGGCCTGGCGGTGGAGGATGTCGATGGCACGAGGCTGGGCCGGGTCACGGCAGTTTTCAACCATGGTGCGGGAGACATCATCGAGGTCGATATTCCCGGCCGGGACCGATTGCTGGTGCCACTCAATCGAGGCTCCGTTCCGGAGATCAGGCTGGAGGAAGGGCTGGTCGTGATTGACCAGGGCCAGTTCTGATTGCCAATGCCGGGGCAGGCAGACAGGGATGAAGCCGGTGCAGGAACGCAGGCAGCATGATGCCGGCAGGCCGTGGCAGGCAAGGGTCATTACCCTGCTGCCCGACGCCTTCCCCGGCCCGTTGGCGCACTCCGTTCCGGGTGCTGCGCTGGACCGGGGCATCTGGGAATTGCAGACCATCGACCTTCGCCAGTTTGGTGTCGGCAGGCATCGCAATGTCGATGAGCCCCCATATGGCGGAGGTGCCGGAATGGTGTTGCGGGCCGATGTGGCCGCGGCAGCTCTCCTTCATGCTCAGGATGACCGGTCGGTCGATTTGCCCGACTGGCCGCTGCTGTTCATGTCGCCGCGCGGGAAGCCGCTTGACCAGGGCCTGGTCCGGGAATTGGCAGGAATGGCAGGGGTGACCATCCTGTGCGGGCGATTCGAGGGTGTTGACGAGCGTTTCCTGCAGAAATTCCCGATTACCGAAATCTCCATGGGTGATTTCGTGCTTTCAGGCGGCGAAATCGCTGCGCAGGCCTTGATAGACGCAACCGTGCGCCTTATACCGCACGTTCTCGGGAATCAGGCATCGGCAGAGGACGAGTCCTTTTCCACCGGATTGCTTGAATATCCGCACTTTACGAGGCCCAGAACCTGGGAGGGAATGACGGTTCCGGAAATCCTGTTGTCCGGGCACCATGAAAGGATCGCTGCCTGGAGACAGGCCGAGTCGCGGGAGTTGACCAGGAAACGGCGCCCGGAGTTGTGGCGGGCCTATTGCAGCGCATCCGGAGAGGAATCTTCGGACATGCGAAACGGTCAGGAACGGGGCGAGGCGCCCAAAGGGAGAGTTTGAATGGACATCATTGCAGAGCTCGAGGCGGAGCAGATCAGCAAGCTGGACCGCTCCATTCCCGATTTCAGGGCCGGCGATACCATCCGTGTCGGATTCAGGGTTACCGAGGGCACCAGGACACGCATTCAGAATTATGAAGGTGTCTGCATATCCCGGAGGGGAGGCGAGGGAATCGGCGGCACCTTCACGGTCCGGAAGATCTCCTTCGGCGAGGGTGTCGAGCGGGCGTTCCCCCTGTATTCGGCCAACATAGATTCGATTTCGGTCATCAGGCGTGGCCGCGTGCGACGAGCCAAGCTCTATTATCTCAGGTCCCGCCGCGGCAAATCGGCCAGGATCGCCGAGCGGACCAATTACCGCCCGCGCCGGACCGCAGCTTCTGCCGAATGAGGAGTGCATCATGAAGGACGAAATCCACCCCGAATACCACGGAATCGATGTCAAGCTGACCAATGGCGACATCGTGAAAATGCGCTCGACCTACGGCGCCGAAGGCGACACCCTTTCGCTCGACATCGACCCGTCCGTGCATCCGGCATGGACCGGCGGCGGAACCCACCTGATGGATACCGGCGGACGAGTGTCGAAGTTCAAGAAGAAATACCAGGGCTTCGGATTCTAGCCCGGAAATCGCAACGCAGTCTCACGGACTGGTCAAGCAGCATTGATCGACAAGCATTTGCTGCCCATGTCGCTCGCGGTGACCTGTCGCTGCATCGGGGACCGCCTTCTCCGATTCGATGCCACGGATTTCCATAGTCCCTGCCTGAATGCGTGTCGGTTCTGCCAACATCGGTATCGACACTTCGGGATGACCTGGCAGCAATACCGAATTTGGTGTCGGGATCGCATGATTGCCCGACAGTGTGGCGAAGCTGTGAATCGGTAAACTGTCTTCGGCGGCTCCGGCTCCGACTCTCCGGCCCCGAGACCCCGGCTGGCGCGGCTGGTGACACCAGTTTCGTCCTGCGATCATCATCCATGAACAGTAGCGGAGACAGTGTCCGACATATGCGCCGTTTCACATGTCCGGTCAGCATGCCCTTGTTCTTCAGAGCCTGACTCACAATACCATGTATTGTGCATAAATTGCCAAACCACCCAGAATAATAACCATATGGTGTGTATATATTGACCGCCGTGAACCGTGTGAGATGGGCCGTGATTTACATGGAGCGCGCCGGGTTGCCGGCGCGGATCCGTCGGAGCGTCTGCCAGGTGACGCAAGAAGGTGAGCGCGTACTGTCCCGGAATCAGGTTCACATTGATTTGAACATGTCTGGAGAGTACCCGGATGTCACCGGATGGTGGCAACGACCGAAGGCTTCTCCGTCCGGGAAGGTCTCGACACCCAAGCGGAGTGGAGGGAATTCTTCGACACGCCCGAGAAGGCGCTGGAGTGGGATGTGCAACAGTTGAGCAACACTCTTCAGGGGCACCGGCAAACGGATTGCAGCATTTCCGTTACTCACATGGGCCGGATGAAATCTGCCGCGTACATCGAGACTTCGGTAGTCAGTTATCTGACGGCTCGTTTGTCGCGGGACCTGGTCATTATGGCGTATCGAGAGATCACCCAGGAGTGGTGGCGCGAAGCCCCGGACCGATTCAATCTGGTTGCATCAGCGCTCGTCATGGCGGAAGCTCGAGCAGGTGACCCAGATGCAGCGCGCGCCAGGATCGAAGCGCTTGAAGCCGTTGCGCTGCTTGACGCAACACCCGATGCGGAGGTTCTTGCGTATGCGCTGGTCGAGGCCGGCGCGATTCCGCGTCAAGCCGCAGATGATGCGGCGCACATCGCTATCGCCGCCACCAACGGCATCGATTTCCTGGTAACGTGGAATTTCCGGCACATAGCCAATGCCGCAATGCGCGCCCGGATCGAGCAGGTTTGTCGGGAGGCGGGGTACGAACCGCCCGTTATCTGCATACCGAACGAACTGATGGAGGCAAACAATGGAAACACACCCGATTGACCCGATCATCTCCGAAGTTTGGGCAGTGCGCGACGCACATGCGGCCCGCTTCCACCATGATGTAGGAGCAATTTTCCGTGACATTCGAGCAATGCAGGAACGATCTGGCCTGGGCTATGTTCGCAACCCGGGACGACCCGCTGTTGCTTCTGGCCCAGGAAATGAATTGAGCGGTGTTGGGCTTGATGCAACCACAACGGATTCCGATCCATAGCCGAGAAACCCGAGGGAATGCGCGTGTACGAGACGGCCGCGAGACGTGCAGGTCAGGGCAGGCTGAACGACATGAACTGGAGCGTCCGTCCGTACCTGCGACGTCAGTGCGAGGGCGACATCACGAATGCTACGGGAGCACGCGAAACCTGACGGAAGTTCAACAGGCCCATGAGATGCGGAGCCAGGAATCGTAGCACCTTGATCGTACCGGTGAAGACAGGGAGCCGTGTCCCTTGGGATCCGATGAAGGGAAGCTGGGCGTTGTAGTTGTCTCTGTGAAACCAAGAGAGTTGGTACAAGAACCAGCCTTGCAAAATCCCCGTGAAGAGGTGTCCTAGGCAAGTCATCATCTGATCGACCTCTCCAGGAAGCCGAGCGTGTTGGTGTTCTCGGTCAAGGTCCGCACCTTGTCCCGGTCAAGCCCGGACAGAACATCAGCATCAATCTCGAGTGTCAGCGTCACTTGACTGCCGGGAATATTCGTGAGTTGTTCGACAACGGCTTCGAATACTCGATGGAATTCACGCACCGGCCGGTCCGATGAAATCACCACTGTGCCGGTGAACCGCGTCGGGTTGGTCTCGGGTTTGCGGCCACTATCATCGGGTCTTGGTTCTGTCTCGCCCCCTGAAGGCGGATTGTTGCCTGGGTCCACCGAAGGCTCCGGCGGCGGGCGGTGCACCTCAGCGACGTCTGGCCTCACAATCAGGCTATCGCTGTCAATTGTCACCTGGGCGCTGGCCGCGTTGTCAATCACGAGGCCTCGGTAGATTCGAGCGGTCTCATCCCAGCTTTCGGCGTAGGCGAACGGCCCCGGCAGCAAGCCATCAATGGACGATTGAATGGTTCTGACAAGCACGGAGCGGTTCTTCAACCGCGGCAGGTAGTTATAGCGGTTGAGATACTCCCAAATGTCTTTCAGGGAGAGATGGTCCTTCCCTTTCCAGATGAATCTCTGAAGTTCTCGATCCAATCTCGCCGGACCGAGTTCGGGCAGAAGGCCTTCCTCGTCAACGAGCCGCTTGCTTGCCCGCCCAAGAATGCCGTCCTGGGCCGGCACTTTGCCCGATATCCAGGTAACATCGGCATCCGCGGCGGTTTGGGTAGGATACAGGAGGTAACACCAAGCCTCGGCAAGGCACGTCTTTACGGTTTGATTTGCCTCCACCAGCTTTGCTTTTGCAAGCGCGCTGTCGCTTTGGGTAAGATTTAGTCGTTCCGTTTCGCGAACAATGCCGTCCCAGGCCAGGGCACGGCGCATGGCCCCCTCGAGGTTGTCGAGTTGCCTTGTCTCTGCTGCAATGAACACAACTACATTGCGATAGACGCGTGGCGAACTTCCTCGGTTTGCCAAGATGTCCTTGACCGCCTTCATGGCCTCTGATCCATCGCGACCGGCATGCGACTGCGTGACACCGAGCACGACGGCACGTATGCCGCCCGCTTCGTCTGGCACGTCTGCGGAACTGCCCGGTGCTACCTGTACGGAATCAAAGTGGCCTCGGTCACCAAGCCCATTGATGTAGGTCGCCAGCAGCTTGTCGATTTCCATATGAACAAGTGCTTCCTCTACCTGTTCGGCCCGATCAGCAGCGAGACGGTTGAGGCTAGCCGACATGGAATACCAGTAGCGGCCAAGGTCGCCGTGCAAGAACCTTGCTTGGTTGCCGAGGCGCCTCAGAGCGTCGCCGAAAACCGTCGGTTTCTCGCCCGGTTGCACGACACCCAGATTGATCTGCTTGTCGTCGAGACCCCTGTTCTCTTGCTGGTGCGTTGGGACCGTGCCCATGAAGACAGCACGGGCAACCCGTCGCGTGGCAGAATAGCGGTTCAGATTGGGAGCCGAGCGATCGATCTTGTAGGGAATCGCATCCGGCCCGTCGACATCGCCGGCAATTATCGACTGCCAACTCTGGTCCAGGTAGCGAAGCAACTCCGATTCCACACGCGCTGAGCCGACTGCCACGCTCCCCGGCATGATCATCACTGAAGGATCGTTGTTCATCCACAATTCGTGAATGACCTGGGCCATCAATCGCAACACCCCGCGTGTGCGTTGAAATCGCTCCAAAGTCCCCCAACCCGTATAGAGTTGATCGAAGAGTTCCGGATGGATGGGATAGGCTTTTTCCAGCTTGCGCCTGTAATCTTCGTCGGCCAAGCCGCGCGGGAACTCGTTTGCGTTGTCCCGATAAAGCCTGGCGAACTGTTTCAGTGTATTGTCCCGATGGTGGAATCTATTGCCGGGAATGTCCTTGAACAGCCGCCGCCGGACAATTTCATAGCTCTCTTCCTGCGAGGCCGGGCGCCAGGAAGATTCGACCCGGGAGAACGTCTGCTTGAGTCGAAGGAGTGCTTCCTGTCCACCATCACCACCAACTTCGATTTGCGACGCTGGCAGCGACGCCACGAGCAGGGTTCCCGGGCTGGTCTTGACCGCCTCCGTCAAGGACTGAACAAAACTGAGATTGGCGTCGAACGAACCCGATGGCAGGCCGTCGACCTTGTAGATCTGGCGCAGATAGGCCACCCATTCGTCGATCAGGATCAGGCACGGTGAGCACCTCTTGAATATTGCCTCCAGGAGGCTCGATCCTGGCGCGATGCCCCTGGCATCATTTTCGCTGATCATGTCGAAGGCGTCTGCACCGCCGAGTTGCCAGGCCATTTGGCCCCAGGTTGTGCAAATCTTGCGACCGCCCTCCTGGGCGATCACATCCTGCGGGCCGTGCAATGTGCCAACCAGAACCGCGCGGCTGACGTGTTGCGGCACCGCCGCGCCATATTCGGAAAGCAACTGATCGAGGCCGGGCAAATCCCTCGGCGATGTGCCGCCGGCCATATGATAGAGTGCCAACATGGAGTGGGTCTTGCCGCCGCCGAAGTTGGTCTGAAGTTCCACCACCGGATCTCCATCTGCGCCGGAGAGCCTCTTCGCTGCTCCGACCAGAAGCGCGCCGAGGCCATCTGTGAGGTAGGTGCGGCCGAAGAATTCCCGCGGATCGCCATATTCGGATGGTGCGCTTCCGGCATGGACCTTGCCGAGATCGGCAGCAAACTCCGCCTGCTGGAATTCTCCGGTTGCAACATCCTGATGCGGTTCAACGACTTCGCGCCAAGGCAGTATCCCTGCCACCGTATCGACGGAGATCTCCACCAGACGCCGGGTCTTGCGGCGTTCCTCGTTGCGTTGAAGTTCGGTGAACCTGGTGCGCAGGATTGTGTCGCGCATCCTGCCAAGTCGTTCGGCGGGTTCACCGGCACCGATGGCTTCCATCAGACGGCGCATGGAATCCAGCGCACGCTCAGCATCATCGTAGGTAAATGCCTCGTTGTGTGATAGCTTGTTGCGGACATCGACCAACTCATTCACGATCGAGCGCTCGGCTCGTCCCAAAACGGCTTTGAACGCTTCCGGCCAGAACCGATCGATGGCATTCAACAGTGCCGAATGATCCCAGGCAATATTTCCCTCGGGATCGGGCTTGAGACCATGGACCCGCTTGGCCGTCTCAACCTGCCAGTGGCCGGTCAATGAACTTTCCAGTCGTTTTTCGACAAAGGGGATCAGTGCGTCGGGCAATATTTCCATGCCCTCGAAAACATGTTGGCGCGTGCTCTTGGCCATGTGTTATCTCCCCTACAGGTCCATCCTGAGCTGCTCATCGTTGTCCCTGTCACGAATCGTTGCCGCCTGGCGGATCAATTCCGACCACACAGCAATCAGGCCGTTGTAGGAGGCCGCCTCGTCAGCGTCCCGTCTCTTGTTCGTGCAGATGTCATAAAGGCAATAGGCAAGGTCTCTCGTTGCAAGCGCGTTGGCGGGACCGATCTTCCTCAGTAGACGCGCCGCCGCCTGCTCGCCGCCCTGTTCAAGCTCGCGGATCATGTGTTGGCAGCACTCCCAAATGATCAGATGTGTATCCTTGTCGGGTTGCCAATCAGGATCAATCTCGTCACGTCTGAGGATGCGCACCTTGCCGGCAGCACTGTCTGCGATACCGGCATGTTTTACGCTGTTGACCGAGATGCCGCGCGCCGTGGCAATATTGTTCGCAATGCCGTAGTCGCCTGCGGTCATCCCGTATTGCTCGAACCAGGTAATGGCAAAGCGTGTTTCGGCGTCGAATTCACCCTGAATACCGCCAAGATACTCGTCAAGTTCTCGGTTGATGAGTTGCAACGCCGTCTTGACTGTCATCGGACTGTCATCGGCTTCCAGCACAGCCTCGTGGCGGCTGAAAACGGCAATGCCTGGACCAATTGCCGATTGTGGCATGTCGGCCGGGGAGATGCTGGCTTTCTGCAACTCTTCAATGGCTGGCGGCAATTCTCTCTTGAGTGCCCCGATAAATTCGGCCCGGCTGAGGATGCCGGTGCTGTCTTTCCTCTTGCGACATACCAGAACGATCGAGTTTGCCAGGGCATTGGTGCCCGAAGCAATCATTCGGTTTGCCATTTCGGTCCGCATTGGCCATGTGCCGACGACAGCATAGCCCGCCTTGATCACCGCTTGCAGAAAGGTCGCCCAACCTGTCGAGCTGATCCCTTCTTCCGCGATCTCGCTCTGTTTGAATGCATAGTAGATCGTAGCCGGATAGTCGTTTGAGGACTGACGCACCATGTTGGAGACAGCCGTGGACATGCCGTCCAGGAAAAAGGTCTCTGCCGCCTCTTTTCCACCATGCCGGTAAGGGGTAGCGACGAGTTCTTCCGTTTTGGGTGTAGCAAGCACGCCGAACAGATCCGGATAGGTTTTTCGAATGAGAGGCTTCATCCAGCAATAAAAGAAATCGGACAAGTCAGCATAGCTGATATTGTCGTAATAGGGCGGATCGGTAGAAATGACCGCTCCAGCCTGGTAGGAAATCGTCTGGGCATCATGCTGTTGCTGAACACCGATGTTACTTGGTGTTAGGCGATCCAGTACCTTCCGGACCCAGTCGTACATCGCCATCCAGTTGCCCGTGGAATTGCTGAATGGATTCCCTTCGACGAAGTCCCAAACCATTGGAATTGCTTGACGACCGAACGTGTTTCTTATCAACTCTCGGGAGGCGTCCCAGCTACACACCGATGACCAGTAATCACAGCATTTGTCTGTTATAAACGCCAAATACACGCTCACCGCCTCGGCATAGGCCTTGGCACCGGTGCCGCCATCACGCAGCGGGGTCGGGTCGTCGGAGAGGCCCGCGGCCAATGCATCGCGTTCAATCTCGGCACGTGCCTCGTGCACCAAGTCACTGAACGTGTTCAGCGCCACAAGCTGGCGGTCGGTGAATAGGTCACCAAAGGTGCAGAGGCCGTAGTTCGGTGTTTTGAAGTCTCGTGGATTCTTGGGCAGTTGAAAATCAGGACACGATGACGGCTTGGCAGACCGCGCTAACTCTTCTTGTTCACCAGTTGGTGCAAGATAAGTTCGACCACCAGGCCCTTCAGCGACAACAGCCATCAGTCGTTCGCCCATTCTGCCCGAGCGACCCTGTTTACGAACATACTCCAAAGGCATCGCTGCTCGTGAGATCAAACACAGGCCGCCGCGCCGGCCGATCGTCCCGTTTAGGTCGTGCCGAACGTCACCTTTCGCCGTCGAACGGATTTCAAAACGGTAGGATCTTCCTTCAACGATCGGTTCGACCCAGGTTTCCCTCCCCCTTCTGGTCGATAAATCAAAACTTCGTATCAAAGGCACATGCACATCACCGAATGCCGGGTCCGGACTTGGCACCGTACGTGACCATATCCAGGCGATCACGTTTGCTTTCCCGCCGCCTTGCTCCTTTGGCAAATCCACTTGCGGATAGAGGTAACCGATACGCTCAAACGCCCTCTTTCGCATCCACTCGCCATAATATTTCACATCCTCGGCAAGCCCTTCGGAATTGCGGAAGTGGTTGCGATCTCTAGTGCCCGGACGCACAGGGTCGCTGTCCCTGAATTTCGGAGGAATCTCGATCATTGCCTTGCCGATCATCACCGCGACGGGATTTAGGTCGCTGCCATGAGCGGGCAGGCCCAAACGCTGCGCTTCGAGCGGGATCGAGCCACCACCCGAGAACGGGTCATGGACCGGAGGCAGTGAGCCGCCGCAACTCCTGCGAATTTCGGCGCGGGCCTGTTCCAATACCTCCCCGTTGGTCGAGTTTTCCCAGATCACAAGGTCCTCAACGATCCTGAAGAGCCGCTTACGCTCATCGTCCACGTCCTCATCGGTCGGGAATTTGTCGGGATGGCTGGAGGGATCGTCGACGAGTTGTGCAAACAGCACCGCCCTGCACGCTGCCAGAGGCCTCCGCGCCCACCACAAGTGCAACGTTGAGGGATGGCCGTGCCGGATTGATTTTTCCCGCGCCGAGGCTGCGTTGATGGCCTCAAGCGGGATGGCAACTTCAATGAGCTTTTTTCGATCTACGGTCATGGGATTTCACGCTCGTTTGAAACAATTGGTTTTTTGCCAATATTCACTCTTCATTTTTGGCAGGATCAGTATCACTGCGGCGCCTCCGATCGTTCCAACAGGCGCTTCACGTTGAACTGGATGGCGTCCTGTTCAAAAGGCGGATCACGCTCGTCGAGCGCTCCTCTGACATAGTGTGGCTTGCTGGCGAGTCCCTCTTCCACTTCGACGAAGGCAAGAATGAATTTCTCTGGCTCGTGCAACGACGTGATGATCTCCTGGCGGGTGATCATTATTGTGTCTGCACCCCTCACACGTCCCTTGACCTCGATAAAGCGGTGGGCCCGGGTGTCGGGATCATAGGATGCTATGTCATAGCCGAGCTTGCTGGCCGACACATCATTCGGGGTGTTGCCGAGTTCAAGTTCGGCCGCCATTACGGCGCTCATGGCAGCAAGTTCGACTTGTCGTCGCGCGTCCGGATCTTGTGAAAAACCCGACGGCTTCGGCGGATCACCATCCTGGCTGTCGGCTCGCGCGTTCAGCAGGCCGCGCGGAACGACGATCATGCCTCCACGCACGCGAGGCGGCAGGGACGAGATGAATTTCTCCTGTTCAAGCAATTCCATGCGGCGCTTCCGGCGCTCTGCCAGATCCGTTGCCCGACGTTCGGCATTCTCCCAGTTCAACCGGGTTTTCTTGCCAGCGCGCTCCTGCTCCTTCAATTCAACAGCGCGAGCATCCCAATAGTTGATTTCCTTGTTGAGGCGCGAATTGACTTCACGTTCGACCTTCTCGATCTCCGGCAACCGGCGCGCCCGCACCTCGGCAACATGTGCCTGCGCCAACTCGACCGTTGCGAAAGTCGTGGCCATCTGTTCGAGATCGTTGTGCAACCATGATGCAGTCATCAAATCCCCAACCAGAGCGGTTTCCTCCGGACGTACCGGGCGAAGATTGAGGTGCGGCGCAATTCCAGCGTCGCCCGCGTTGCCGTCCTGGTCAATCGTGGCGAACTGAAGCTTCTCGGAGATGATGTGCGGCCTTCCGGTGGCGATTGGTCGTCCGTCCCGGACATCATGCTCCAGCAGGACGATCACGGATAACTCTTCGCCCATATCGGTGTCATCGATGAAAATTGCTCCCTGTTTCATCAGGTAGCCGTATTTCTCCCGCACGACACTGATGACCGCTTCCAGAAGTGGGTGTCCCGGATAGATGAATTCAGCCACGGGTTGCTGGTTGATTCGGTCTTTCTCGAAGCAGATGCGTTCGTACTTTTTCTGGATTGCCGCACCGGTCCCGATCTGCCGGTCGCGCTCGCGCAGCGATGCAGGGACGTGGTTGATTTCCCAGCGACCTTCCTCTCGCGGTTTCAGCCGTCCGCCAAGATGCCGGAAGGCTTCGACAAAGAAACTGTGCACGTGGCAGGGTTGAAGTCGCTGCGCCTCGGCCTGTTCCATTTCGAGGCGGAGCGCCTCGACCTTCGCCTCGGGCATGGAATCGTTGGTCAACGCGCGGCGGCGAAGAAGTTCCATAAGGTGTGTCTGGTCGATTGCACTATCCACACGCTGGAAGAGTCTGTCCTTCACCTCTTGCTGTTCGCCATACTGGATCGCCTCGAACAAGAGGTCTTTCAGCACCGTGCCTTCAAACAATTCGCCAAGCACGTCGTAGACGCGGCCGCCAAGCGCTTCGCGCGCCGCTTCCAACTTGTCCAATAGCCTTGCATAGACCTCTCCCTCGCGGGTATCGGCGGCAACCAGGTTCCACAGGTGGCAGATCTCGGTCTGTCCGATACGGTGAATGCGCCCGAAGCGTTGCTCTATCTTGTTCGGATTCCAGGGCAGATCGTAATTGACCATCAGGTGACCCCTCTGGAGGTTCACCCCTTCGCCCGCAGCGTCGTTTGCGACGAGCACCAGCAGATCGCTATCCTGCATGAACCGTTCAATGACCTTGCGACGTTCCTCACGCGTGACACCGCCGTGGATTACCGCGACGGTATCGGGATTGCCCAGGCGTGCCTGAATCTTGTCCCGGAGGTAGTGGAGTGTGTCCTTCGGTTCGGTGAAGACGATCAGTTTGCGCCGGTTGCCGGCGGCGTCGGCCATCAGCGAGTCATCCAGGATCCTGTCCAGTTGAGCCCATTTTGCATCCCGGCTCGAGTGCAGCACGCCAAGCGCCTGTTTCTCGAGATGCTTGAGCGTTTGGACCTCAAGACAAAGCTGTTCAACGGTTTCGGCTGTTGATGCTCCGGTTACGATCTGGTCCTCGAGATCGTCGATCTCGTCCTGCACAAATTCCTCCAGATCTTGCAGGATTTCTTCGTTCACCGTTTCGGTGCCGAAGCCGACACTCCGGCCTTTTGCGACGAGTCGGGCTTCGGCGAGTTCGCACTCCAGTCGTTCACGCCGGCGCCTGAGAGATTGATAGATTGCTGCAGGCGAGGAAGCCAGTCGGCGTTGCAGGATCTGCAGTGCAAACCCGACATTGTTCCTTTTCCTTCCGTCACTCTCCGCGAAACGAGCGACGCGACCCATTTCGGTGCGGACATAGTCGGTAACTGCAGCGTAGAGAGTAGCTTCCTCGGGCGATAGTTCGTACTTGGCGGTATATGCTCGCCGTTCCGGGAACAAAGGACGCGCGTCGAAGCGAAGAAGTTCTTCCTTGGTGAGTCGCCGCATCAAATCAGCGGGGTCCACATAATGAACGCCGTCACGAAAGCGGCCCTCGAAGCGATCGCCGTCAAGCAGCGCCATGAAGAGCTGAAAGTCCTCCTCCTTGCCGTTGTGGGGCGTTGCCGTCATGAGCAGGAAGTGACGGCAGAGTTGACCAAGATGTTGGCCGACCCGGTATCGTTTGGTGTATTTGACCTCGCCGCCGAAATAGGTTGCCGCCATTCGGTGTGCCTCGTCACAGACGATCAAATCCCACTCGGTGGATTTGGCGAGCTTTTCCTGCAGATCCTCATTGCGTGCGAGCATGTCAAGTCGCGCAATCAACCGGTCGCGGTCATCGAAGGGATTGCCAGAGCGCGAGGATTCGGTCATGTCGCGCGTAAGTATGTCGAACTCCAAGCCGAATTTCTCGCCAAGTTCATCCTGCCATTGCTCGACCAGGTTTCCTGGTGCTACAATCAGGCAGCGCTCCAGATCGCTCCGCGCTCGCAACTCCTTGATCAGAAGCCCCGCCATGATCGTCTTGCCTGCACCAGGATCGTCGGCCAGCAGGAAGCGCAGCGGGTGACGTGCCAGCATCTCCCCGTAAACGGCCGAGATCTGATGCGGCAACGGATCCACCAGGCTGGTGTGAATGGCGAGATAGGGATCGAAATGATGGGCCAGAGCGATCCGGTTGGATTCGGTAACCAGACGCAGCAAGGCCCCATCGCCATCGAATGACCAGCTACGGCCGCGCTCTTCGACGTCCAGACGATTCTCGTCGTCGCGGTAGAGCGTGGTTTCAGAAACTCCGCCGCTCGGCTCGCGATAGACCAGGTTGATTGCCTGGTTGCCGATCCATTCGACCGACCTAATCCGTACCGAATGGCCCGGTACGATGCCTTTGATCATAGTGCCGGGCTTGACATCATCAAGAACAGTCATCGTTGAACCTTGAAGAGAGCAGGGGCTAATTCAGGAACGAAAGCTATGATGCCTGATGGACCCAATAGCAACCGAAGTGCCCGGATCGAAGTCACCTCTTCACGACGTCTTGCCCCCTTCAGCGTGATAAACACGGGTCAGCAAGAGGACAATTGCTTGGTCGCTTAGCCCAGCTTTTTGGAACTTCCAACGTCATGTGACTCCCCAATTTTCGTATGGAGAGCGTAAGGTGTTGGGTGCAAGGCCCCAAGCAAGCAGTCTCCTGCCGACATGCCTATCTTTCTGCCTCGCAGCGACCTCTGCGCAGATGTGTGCTGTTGCAGTCCGCACCTCGGAAGGGGGTGGTATACTGATGCGACTAGCCGCCTCCCGAGGTCTGCATGTGCCCGAATTCTGGAAGCGTTGCCCGGTCGTGATTGTCACTCGGCATGCAACACTGCGCGGTGTTGTCACCATCGTGCCGATGACTTCAAGGAAACAGCGCGATTTGCAGGCTTCGATCTTGATCCGTTCTCCCATCGATGGAAGTGATGCCTGGGCCATTTGCAATCATGTTACCGCGGTGGCGGTCGGCCGGTTGCTGCCGACACGCGGCAGACCGTTAGTGTCTCAGCACGAGTAGAATAAGATACTGCAGATGGCAATCGACAGTTAGCAATCCCTTGACAAAGGCAGGTCGGGACACGATACCACTCTAACTTGCGGGATCCTCGGGATTGCCGTCTCCCCTCCGGGAAACCGGAGGGTAATATGGATGGTTTCGGCCGTCCTTTTTTGTGCGGGGATTGAAGGTGCAACAGTTCCCCACCCCTGGCAGGTCATCCATATCAGAGTGTCTTAATTGGCCCTGATCCCACATCCAGTGGTTGTGACGGTCCGAGGGCTGGACCCATCTGCATTACGATGCCGTCAGGACGGCGAACCCAACAGTGTTTCGGTTCCTCGGCGGCCCGTCGAACCCCCGGATTCGAACCTCTTCTCCAGCCTGTGTCCCCGAAGTTGGCGGATGCCGTCACTACGCGGAGGGCAGTTCATCACCCATGGGCACAATGTCGCCCCGCACATACCACCACAGCCCAACCAGCATCTTGCGGGATTGTGACCAACCCGTGCCGCCAATCGGGCATTTGAACCAGCGGGAGATGTCGCTCTCGGGCTACCTGCACAGCCAGCGTCATGCCATCTGCTGCGGATGCCTGTGCACTGCCGACTGCCCCGCCTGCTGATACCCTGGTCATGATCAACTCCATCGCTTGACCAGTGAGCCGATGTCAGGCCTGCCAGCCACCGAGTCCTGCTGCCTCTGTGAGTTCTGCCAGAACACCTCGTTCTGCACCGGCTCGGCACCCTTCGCCCAAAATTGCACCAGCATGGATGACGTGCTTGGCTCACTTTCCCCATGAGACGGATCCGCCTCGAGGGGAATTCGACCCGGAGACGCACGACCGGTCCCTGCATGACTGCCATCGGGCGGAGTCGTCCGGGCATTCTCTTCGAGGCCGCATCGGCATCTGCCCGGTTGACCGGCAATTCGCCTGGTCAGACGGCGCGGCCTTCGGCATTCAGGAACAGCATCCTGTCTTCGTCGAATCGCAATCCGATCTTCCGGCCGGGTGTTAGGTCGGTGCTTCCGGCAACCCGGACCGTCACCTGCCTGCCCTCGCCGCATGACACGATGACGAAGGTGTCGGCGCCAAGATACTCGATGACATCCACCACCCCGTCCAGATGCCCGGTGCCTGGGTCGCCGATGGTGATGTGTTCCGGCCTGATTCCCAATTCGACTGCGTCATCATCCGTGTTGCAGGCACCACCGCCGCCGCCCTGCAGGTCGAACCGACCGCCGGCGGTCCGGCAGGCCAGGATGTTCATCTTGGGGCTGCCGATGAACTGGGCAACAAACCGGTTGACCGGCTGTTCGTAGAGTTCGCGGGGAGTGCCGACCTGGGCGATCTCGCCGGCATCGAGAACCACGATCCGGTCGGCGAGGGTCATGGCCTCGACCTGGTCATGGGTCACGTAGATCATCGTCGACCCGAGCGACTGATGCAGCTTGGCGATTTCGTAGCGCATTTCGACCCGCAGCGCGGCATCGAGATTGGACAGGGGTTCGTCGAACAGGAACGCAGTCGGGTTGCGAACAATGGATCTGCCGATGGCCACCCGCTGCCGCTGGCCGCCGGACAACTCCTTCGGCTTGCGCTCGAGCAGGCTCTCGAGCTTGAGGATCCTGGCCGCCTCGTCGACCTTGCGACCGATTTCGGCCTTGCTGGTGCCCGACACCGTCAGGGAGAACCCCATATTCTCGCCGACTGTCATATGCGGGTAGAGCGCGTAGGATTGAAACACCATGGTCAATCCCCGCCTTGCCGGCGGCTCCCCGGTCACATCGCGATCGGCGAGCCGGATCTGGCCGGCGCTCGCCTCTTCGAGCCCGCCGATCAACCGCAGGAGGGTTGACTTCCCGCAGCCGGACGGGCCGACAAACACCACGAATTCGCCATCGCCGATTTCGAGATCGACACCCTTGATGACCTGCAGGTCACCAAACCATTTCTGGAGTGATTTCAGCCGGATGTCTCCCATCAACCTTCTCCGTTCGAACGGCCCGCCCAAATCAGCCAGATGGCGGCCGTCCAGTAAAATTCCTGCCTCCCGCAGATGATCCGTCGCAGGGATCGAAATACTCGGAAAATCCTCCCTGCCTGACCAGCGACATCGTCGAATCGCGGAGGATTCCGGCGGCTTCGTCCAGTCCGGCCTCCTCCATGCCGATGCCGATGATGGTGTTCATGACCGGCCAGACCGGACCGCGCCAGTATCGGCGCCGATCAAACCGGTCGCTCTGCGGATCATGGCTGGGAATGCAATACGGAACCGAGCGGCGGATCCGGTCGAAATGCGGCATCATGCGATCATCCCCGAGACCGCCATACCAGCACAGGAAGGACGCGTTCGAAATGCAGCCGGACCACTCGCCCGATCGTGCATCACGTGAATCGAAGCTCCGGATGTGCGGATTCCACAGCGATCGTGCACCCTCCGTCAGCTGGTCGGTCCAACGGTCAAGCTCATCGACATCCTCGCCCAGCTCCCGGCCGATGGCTGTCAGGTCCCGGTTTGCCCGCAGCAGGATGAAGGTCATTGTCGGATCGGCGATGCGGAACGGGTTGCAATCAATCAGCCTGGTTTCATCCCAGCCATTCTCCCTGCCGAGATTCACCAGCCAGATATACCGGTCGTAATCATGCTTCTTGGGTCGCATTGCCGGATCGACCTCCATGGTGTCGCGGCGGCGATAATCACCGACATCGCCAACATCGATCCTGGCAAGGGCGGCATCCCAATCCGGCGCGTTGTCCCTGCCTGCTTCCCAGGGATGGGTGATGCAGACCGCGTCGCCCACGAGACGCCAGGTCATGAACCAGCGATGCCAGGCAACGAGTCCGGGATAGATGGCGGCGATTCGTTCCTTGCCGAACTCGCGGTCGCGCTCCCAGATCCAGCGGATGATGGTGGCTGCGACCGGTGGCTGGCTGATTCCGGAGGAGGGAATGGCATGCCCGCAACCCCAGATTTCCGGACCGGGGAAATACCCGTCATTCGGCAGGTGAAAGAGGATATGGGGCACCATTCCGTTTGGCCACTGGCCGGCAAACAGGGTTTCCATCTCGGTCCATGCGCGGTCGAGATCGAAGAGTGACAGGCCCAGGGCCGCGAAGGCGCTGTCCCAGTTCCACTGGTGCGGGTAGAGGCCGGCCGTGGGAACCGTGTATGAGCCGCGGTCATTCTGCCGCAATATCTCCATAGCTCGTGAATCGTGGTCAACGGTGTCCAGCATGAATGTCTAACCTTTTACAGAACCAGCGGTCAGCCCCCTGGTGATGAACTTCTCGAGCCCCAGGAACAGTGCCAACACCGGCACCGAGGCGATGACGGCACCAGCCATCAGGTGCTGGCGCGGGATTTCGGAGGAATTCAGCATGGAGACGCCGCGGGTCAGGGTGAATTTCGACGGGTCGTCCAGCAGCATGAATGCCAGCAGGAATTCATTCCAGGCGATCATGAAGACATAGAGCGCAACCGATACCAGCGCCGGCAGGCTGAGTGGCAGGGTGATCCGGCGGATGACGGACAGCCGGCCAAGCCCGTCCATCAGCCCCGCCTCCTCGATTTCAACCGGTATGCCGCGGAAATAGCCCTGCAGGATGTAGAGGGCGACAGGGATGGTGGTGACCGGGTAGATCAGGATGATCCCGAACACCGAATTCCGAAGCCCGACCATCGAGAACGCCATGTAGATCGGCAGTGCCAGCACGATCATCGGCACCATGTAGATCAGCAGGATGGACCGGGAAAACTGCCGTTGCCCGGTGAAGCGCAGCCGCGCCACCGCATAGGCCCCCGGCACGCTGAACAGCAGGGTGATCAGCACCGTGATGACCGACACCAGGAAGGATGTCCACAGGTAGCTGCCGAAGCCGAAATCGGAAAAGAGTTCCTGGTAGCTGCGGAAGATATCGAGACCCTTGGACAGGTCGATCGAATAGTCGAGCGGATTCTGCAGCAACTCCTGCTGCGACTTGAGGCTGGTGGCCACCATCACGCAGAATGGAATCAGCACCGCCGTCGTGAACACCACGAAGCCGAAGCCGGTCAGGAACCGGATGATGCAGGTCTCGAATTCGTGTCGGTCGATCCTGCCCCATGGCATTTGCCCCAGAATCACGGCGGCAGATATCGAGAATGCGCCGCCGGTGACCGCTCCTGCCAGCGAGGCCGGCCCTGCCCCGACATCGTCGCCCGTGACCAGCGGTCCGAAGCCGGCGAATGCCATCGCCGCGAACAGCAGGGTCGCCACGACCGATACCGCGCCGGGGCGCCGGGTCAGCGGAATCGCCAAGCCGACCAGGCCGCCGGCCAGCAGGGAAAAGGCAGGTGACGGGCGCAGGGACATGCCGGTTCCCAGCGTCACGAAGATCGTGGCCACGACCACGATGGTGACCCCCCACAGGGCGACCAGTACCGGCCCGGCCAGATATCCGCGATACAGCCGGCTCACAGTTCTTCCTCGTGTCGAAGGGTCCGGAAATAGATGATGCTGAAGCACAGCAGGCAGAAGAAGATGATGACCGCCACCGCGGCGCCGGCGCCGATATTGGAGACCGCGAATGCCTGTTCATAGACATTGACGGTAAATGTCCTGGTTCCGGCATTGCCGCCGGTGAGCAGGAAGATGTCGTCAAACTTGTTGAAGGTCCAGATGAACCGAAGCAGGAACAACACCCCCAATATGCCGAACAGTTGCGGCAGAAGCAGGTATCTGAATTTCTGGAACGGCGAGGCCCCGTCCATGTCGGCGGCCTCGAAGATGTCGCTGTCCACGGCCTGCATCCGGGCAAGGATGAACAGGAATGAAAGCGGAAAATAACGCCAGATCTCGAATACGGTGACCATGATCAGTGCCAATGGTCGCTGGCCGAAGAAATTGATCGGCTCCTCGGCAAATCCCATCTGCAGCAGCAGGGCGTTTGCCGAGCCGGAAAACGGGTCGAACAGGGTGACCCAGGTAAAGGCGGCGGCAATCACCGGCGATACATAGGGAAACAGGTAGAGGCCGCGGAGGATTCCCCGCCCGCGAAAGCTGTTGTTGAGCAGCAGGGCGGCAAACAGGCCGAAGACCAGCGCGCCAATGGTACCGAACACGGTGTAGAACACGGTGGCCCACAACACGCTGAGAAAATCCCGTGCGTCAAATACATGGCGGAAATTGTCGAGCGTGAAGTCGAAGTCGGTCAGCACGTTGTCGCCACGCCCGCTCATTTCCGGCTCGCTGTGCCGGATGTCCGGTGGCGGGTCGGGAATCTCGGCACCAATCGTGACCAGGATCCCGAGCGTTTCGCGATACCCGCCTTCCCAGTCTCCGAATTCACAGGCAAGCTGGCGGCCATCCATCCGGCATCGCTGGTCAAGCTCGCCGACCAGGAACAGGTCCGGAATGACGTCGACCAGTCTCACATCGGCGATCTGCCGGCTGATATGGGAGTTGCGGAGGCGGTATTCGATCGTGGCCGCGTCACCTGCCTGCTCGACCTTGCCGCGCAACCGTTCCTTGGCGATCGGAGCCGGAGGGCGCAAATCGCCCAGCGACACCGGTTTGACGCTGATCCAGAATATTGCCAGCAGGGGCAGGATGACGATGAGGGCAACGCTGGCGATGGTGGGAAACAGCAAACCCCAGGCCAATCGGGTTTCCTGGCGCTGAAGCGGTCCCGGTCCCCTGGGTGGAGAACTGGATTTCATGTTGCCCCCGATGCGTGGGTTGAGCCTGCGATGCCGCCGCCCTCCGGGCAGCGGCATCGAGGATGACGGGTGTCAGTTGATCCTGGCCAACTCGGCGTTGAGTTCGGCGACGGTGGATGCTGCATCCCTGACATCGTCGATATACTCGCGGACCAGCCGGTTGATGGCCTGGCTGTTGATGATCTTGGAAGCCAGTGACAGCTGACCCTCGGACACGCCCCAGCGCTGGGCAACGTCGAGACCGCCGACGATTTCGTCGATCATGTCCTGGCTGTACAGGTCTGCCAGCGGTGCCTTGCGGTCGACGCCGACCGGGAGCATGGACCAGGCTTCAACGAACGCGGTCGCATTGCCGGCATTGCCGCGCCGCACCGGGAACTTGCCCTCCGGCGCAATCGCCAGGGTGTCGGTATACCCGTCATCCATGGCAAAACTGACGAAAGCCATGGCTGAATCGGTATCGGCATCGACGGTGATTCCGAAGTAGCGGACATCACCCCAGGCTGCGCCGCCTTCATTCGACGGTCCGGCGAAGTTGGTCACGATACCGGTCCTGGATGCCAGTTCGGACGAGGTCGGATCGTCATTGATGGTCGGTGGCGCCGAATCCCGCAGCCCGGCCAGTTCGTCAAGAATGAAGGGTGACCAGATGATCATGGCCGCCTTGCCGGCAAAGTAGAGCTCGCGGGACTGCTTCCAGTACAGCTCGCCCGGCGGCGATGCCTTGGCGATTGCCATGTAGAAGTCGAGTACCTCGGTTGTCGGACCCTCTTCCAGCGGACTGAATCCGTTGGCATCGACCGGAGACACCCCGTTGGCCAGGAATACATGCTCCAGAACCTGGCTCATGAAATTCTCGTCGACCTTGGTGGCGGCCACGAAACCGTACATCCCGGGCGGATTGTGCAGCTTGTCGATCGCGGCCAGGACATTGGCATAGGATGATGGCGCGGCAAGCCCCATCTCGTCGAACAGATCCTTCCGGTAGACCACCATCTGGGTCCATCCATCCACCGGCACCGAGGCGTAGCCATCGTCGACCGCCGCCAGTGCCAGTGCTCCGGGTGAGAATGTGTCGGCTCCGAGCCCGTCCACGACCTCCGTTGCCGCCTGGGCGTCGAGTATCCCGGCTTCGGTCCAGGGAAGGGCATATTGCAGGGTGTGGTAGATCACGTCCGGCAGATCGCCGGCTGCAAACGCCGCCGTGGCCCGGGTTCCGAGATCGGATTCGGAAACCGGGATCACCTCGACCGATATGCCGGAGCTGGCCTGGAATTCGCTGGCCATTGCCTCCTGCTTGGCAAGCCGGTCCGGCTGTTCCTCCGTCGTCCAGAACCGAATGTTCTGGGCCGAAGCGGCCCCGGCAGCGGCAAGCATTGCCACCGCGGTGCCGGCCAGCAGGCATCGCTGCCTGAATCTCTGCATGTTCATCAATCAATCTCCTTTGGTTTGTGATGGTTGCAGTGAAGCGGCCCGACCGATGCGGACCGCGAGGTCTTCGCTAGTGCGAATTGGGGGTTGATCGGATTCCCGCTGCAGAAACTCGGCCGGTTCGGTCTCCCGCAGCATGGCCGGCTCGGCACCGCAGATCCGGTCAATCAACTGCCGGGCCAGCTTTTCACCGGCCCGGTCAAGATCGACTGAAAATGTCGTCAGGGGCGGGCGGGCAAACCTGCCCTCGGATATGCCGTCATAGGAGATGACCGAGACATCCCGTCCGATGTCCAGATGCAGCATTTCGGCTGCCTGGTAGAGGCCGAGGGCGGCCATGTCGACAGCATAGACGATGGCTGTCGGCGGCATTGGCTGCCGCAGCAGCGACAGGGCGGCAATCCTGCCCTGCTCGGTTGTCACCGCGTCGCCGGCAATGAGCGAGCGATCCTCTGCCAGCCCGCATTGCCGAAGCCCGTCGAGATAGCCGTTCAGCCTGTAGGTGCTGTAGCAGTAGCGGCCGCCGCCATTCACGAAGCCGATGCGGCGATGGCCGAGGGCATGCAGTCTCCTGACGGCATCGCTGATCGCCGTCTCGCCCAGTATGTCGTACCATGCACACCGGTCGGACTCCCCGGTGCGGCCGAACAGCACGAAGGGAATATCCTCGGAGAGAAGGAACCGGATCCTCGGATCGTCCTTCATCGGCCGCGGCAGGATGAAGCCATCCGCCTTCCACTCGGTCGCCAGCGCGCAAATGGTGTCAATCACCGACATGTCGGAATCGGCGCTGGCCACGGTCAGGGACCAGCCTCGGGCGGTGGCGGCGCGGGATATTCCGGCCAGGAATCCGGCCAGGAACGGGCGATGGGAATCATGGTCATGGGTCTGCAGCACGAATCCCAGCGACCGCATCCGGCCGGTGCGTATGACCTGAGCCTGGCTGAGCGGCCTGTAGCCGAGTTCGGCGGCCACTCGCTTCACATGTTGCCTGGTCTGCAGCGCGATGTCCGGATAATCGTTGAGAGCCCGCGACACCGTGCCCTTGGAGGTCCCGGTCCTGGCCGCGACATCGGCGATGGTTACCCGCCTGACCTTGCGGCGATTCTCGAGCCGGTCCTGCCCAGTTGTGGCCAACACTCCCCTCCGGACGATTCTCTCACAATCCGGCTGATATATTTCGAAACCGGTTTCGGCAACCCGAAATCGACTCCTGTCGAGAAGGCATCGTCACGTCAATTCCCGATCCGGTGCCGAGGCCCGGACAGCGGGGCGGCATCGGCAGAGATCTCCCTGCACCTGCCCATGGAGGGGGCCAACTTCACATTCGCCTTGCCAGTCGATTCCAGTTGTGAAAAATCCGTCATCGACAGCGAGACCGGACCCGATCTGAATCATGTCCTACAGCTACGACAAGACCAATATCTTCGCCCGGATCCTGCGGGGCGAGATCCCCTGTGACAAGGTGCTGGAGACCGAGCACAGCCTCGCATTCAGGGATATTGCTCCCCGTGCCCCGGTGCATGTGCTGGTCATTCCGAAGGGGAGTTTTGTCAATTTCGATCATTTCGCCGAGGCGGCAAGTGCCGAGGAAATGGCCGATTACTGCCGGGCGATTGGCGAGGTCAGCCGGATTACCGGCACCGCATCCACCGCCGGCGGGCACGGCTACCGGCTGATTGCCAATGCCGGGCGCGACGGGGTGCAGGAAGTGCCACACCTGCATGTCCACGTGATGGGTGGACGAGTCCTGGGCAGCATGCTGCCCTCTGGCGGGTGACGATCATGGCTGAAGGCCAGGAGAACAGGCATTCCCGGATCGATCCCCCGGAGATCGAAATTGTCCACACCAACCGTGTATCCTGCGAAGGTGGAGGGGTTCTCGGTCATCCGAGGGTATGGTACAGCATTGCGGAGGATCGGGGCTGGGTGGAATGCGGCTATTGCGACAAGAAGTTCATACTGGCTGGCGGACCGGCGGACCAGGGGGGCTGAACAGCACCACCCGGCCGGGCCCGGAATAGCAGGCTGACATGGCCGGATTTGGCAAGGGCAGCCATCTGCAGCTGATCGACGGCTCGGGATATGTCTTCCGGTCCTTCTTCATGGCGGAGCGAAGCCTGCCGGCCAGGAGTCGCTATCGGAGTGATGGCGTGCCGGTCGGGGCCGTGCATTTCTTCTGCAACATGCTGCTCAAGGTGGTCCAGGACCGGCAGCGGGATGATCCAGCCACGCACAGGGCAGTGGTGTTCGATCATTCCTCGAAGACATTCCGCAACGACATCTTTTCCGGGTACAAGGCCAATCGCCCGCCGCCGCCGGAAGACCTGGTGCCGCAATTCGCCATGACCAGGCAGGCCACGCGGGCATTCAACCTCGCCTGTCTCGAGCTTGAGAACTACGAGGCGGACGATATCATCGCCACCCTGGCTACGCGTGCCCGGGATGCCGGCGGCGAGGTGACGATCGTGTCGTCGGACAAGGACCTGATGCAGCTGGTCGGCGGCGGGATCGGCATGCTGGAGCCGATGAAGAATGTCAGGATCGGCCCGGACGAAGTCATGGACAAGTTCGGCGTGCCGCCCGGGAAGGTGATCGATGTGCAGGCGCTGGCCGGTGATTCAACCGACAATGTTCCCGGCGCCCCCGGCATCGGCATCAAGATCGCTGCCCAGCTGATCGGCGAATTCGGCGATCTGGACACCCTGCTGGAACAGGCATCGACGATCCGGCAGCCCAAGCGGCGCCAGACCCTGATCGACCATGCCGACCAGATCAGGATGTCGCGGGAGCTGGTCACGCTGTCGCGGGAGGCACCCGTCGACCTCGACATCGAGAGTCTCGAAATCAGGGATCCCGATACGGACGAGTTGTTCGCGTTCCTGCAGGAGCAGGAATTCCGCACGATTGTCGGGCGAGTGGCAGAGCATTTTTCGGTCCCGATGCCGGACCTCCCCGCTCTCGGCGGGGCAGGGTCGGATGGAAGCCGTGACCCGCAATCCGACCAGCCTCCGTTCGATGGCTCCGGATATGAATGCGTCAACTCGCCGGAGGATCTCCGGGAATGGATCGCCAGGATCCGGTCGCGGGGATATGTGGCGGTTGATACCGAGACCACCAGCCTCGACGAGATGCAGGCGGCGCTGGTCGGCATCAGTCTTGCCGTCGAGCCGGGGGAGGCCTGCTACATTCCGGTCGGCCATGTGAATGCCAGGGAGCCCGACCTCCTCAACCCGGAGATCAGCCAGCCGGACCAGCTTGACCGGGAGATGGTTCTCGACACGCTGAGGCCGGTGCTGGAGGATCCGTCGATCCTGAAGATCGGCCAGAACATCAAATACGATCTGAAGATACTGGCCCGGCATGGCGTCAGGATGAACCCGATCGAGGACACGTCGCTGATTTCCTATGCCATGCATTCCGGTCTGCACCGGTTCTCGATGGATACGCTTTCCGCCCGGTACCTTCATCACCAACCGATCAAGATCAAGGAACTCATCGGCTCCGGCCGTTCGGCCATCACCTTCGACCGGACGGCGATCAAGGATGCGGTCAGGTATGCTGCCGAGGATGCGGACATCACCCTGAGGCTGTGGAAGACGCTGTCACCGGGATTGGCGAAGGAACGGGCGACGACGGTCTACCAGACCCTGGAGAGACCGCTGATACCGGTGCTTGCCGACATGGAAATGACCGGCATCAAGGTCGACCGCAAGCTTCTGGCCATGCTGTCGGGCGAGTTTGCCCGACGGATCGACGAGTTGCAGGGCGAGATCCACGAGGCAGTCGGCGAGGAGTTCAACATCGGCAGCCCGAAGCAGCTTGGAACGATCCTGTTCGACAAGATGAAGCTTCCCGGCCGCAAGAAGGTGCGCAGCGGTGGCTATGGCACGGATGCGAGGATCCTGGAGGAGCTGGTGGTGGAAGGTCACGAGCTTCCGGCGCTGGTGCTGGAATGGCGGCACATGGCCAAGCTGAAATCGACCTACACGGATGCGCTGCAGGAGCGCATTCACCCTGAGACCGGCCGAGTGCATACATCCTACGTGATTTCCGGTGCCAATACCGGCCGGCTCGCGTCAACCGACCCCAATCTCCAGAACATCCCGGTTCGCACCGAGGAGGGGCGCCGCATACGCGAGGCATTCATTGCCGATGAAGGCAACGTGCTGCTGTCGCTGGACTACAGCCAGATCGAGTTGCGGATCCTGGCCCATATCGCCGGAATCGATGCGCTCAAGGAGGCGTTTGAACAGGGGATGGACATTCATGCCATGACGGCATCGGAGGTCTTCGGTGTTCCGCTGGAATCGATGGATCCGCAGACCAGGCGACGGGCCAAGGCCATCAATTTCGGTGTCATCTACGGGATATCCGGGTTTGGCCTGGCCAGGGATCTCAGGATCAGCCGCGCCGAGGCCAGCCAGTTCATCACCACCTATTTCGAGCGGTTTCCCGGGATCCGGGCCTATATGGACAGGACCAGGGACGCGGCCAGGACACAGGGATATGTCACCACCGTCTTCGGCCGCCGCGTGCATACGCCGGATATCAATTCCAAGGGTCCGGCCCGCGGCTTTGCCGAGCGCGGCGCCATCAACGCCCCGATCCAGGGAACCGCCGCCGACATCATCCGCCGGGCCATGATCCGGATCCCGGAGGTGTTGAACCGATTTCCGGCCCGCATGCTCATACAGGTGCATGACGAGCTGCTGTTCGAGGTCCGCAATGACGCGGTGGAGGATGTCGCCAATGCCGTCCGCACGGTCATGGAGCAGGCCGATCGTCCGGTAGCCCGGATTTCGCCGCCGCTGGTGGTGGATGCAGGCTGGGCAAACAACTGGTCGGAGGCCCACTGAAACCGGCGCCGGTGATGGCGTGGCCGCCTATTCCAGTTCGCTGGACGGGATGAAGCGGAAGAACTCGCCGCCTGACCACATTCCGAACCAGCTTTCACCGCCAGACTCCTCGTGATCGCAGATATCCACCAGCCGGTAGAAACTCTTGCGGTCGATCAGCGCTTCCAGGTTTGACCGGACCAGTACATAGGGGGAGACTTCGCCGGTATCCGGATCGCGGACGATTCGCAGCGGATTTTCGGGCCCGGCCGTCATCGTGTCGCCGACATTGCTCACGAAGGTCACCTTCTGGTTGCGCCCTGCCCCTTCCGCCTCGAAATCAATGGCGACAAAGGGGGCATCATCCACGCGGATTCCGACCTTCTCGACCGGGGTGACCAGGAAATAGCTGTCACCATCCCGGCGCAGGATGGTCGAGAACAGCTGCACCATGGAATGGCGGCCAATCGGTGTCCCGAGATAGAACCAGTTGCCATCCCGGGCGATCCTCATGTCGAGATCACCGCAGAATGGCGGATCCCACAAGTGGACGGGCGCTGGCCCGCGGCCCGCCGCAACACCGGCATGGGCCAGCAGGCTGTCTGCCGAGGGTTTTCTGCCGGCGGCGATGTCTGCTTTCGATTTTCGCATGCTTCGACTACAGGAATAGACCGCGGCACCTGCCGCAACCGGATTATAGTCATAGTCGAGGGAACTGTCATGGTCGACATCACCGGGGAGCTGTCCGGCGCCATCGATCAGTCGGTTGAACGCCTTGCCACGGCCCGGGATATGATCGGCAGGCGAATTTTCGGCCAGGACCGGGTGGTTGACCTGGCGCTGGCGGCGCTGCTGTCCGGGGGACACGCGTTGCTGGTCGGGGTTCCGGGTCTCGGCAAGACCCGGCTGGTCGAGGTGCTGGCCACGGTCATGGGGCTGACCTCCAACCGTATCCAGTTCACGCCCGACCTGATGCCGGCCGACATACTGGGCTCCGAGGTGCTCCAGACCAACCAGGACGGGCAGCGCCGGTTCAGGTTCATCGAGGGCCCGGTATTCTGCCAGCTGTTGATGGCTGATGAAATCAACCGGGCCAGCCCCCGCACCCAGTCGGCGCTGTTGCAGGCCATGCAGGAAGGAACGATCTCGGTGGCCGGGCAGACCCGCCATCTTCCGAACCCGTTTCACGTGCTGGCGACCCAGAACCCGATCGAGCTCGAGGGCACCTACCCGCTGCCGGAGGCGCAGCTGGACCGGTTCCTGCTGTGCATTGAGGTCGACTATCCGGACCGGCAGGCAGAGAGGCGGATCATGGTGGAGACCACCGGAACCGCCGAGGTGCCGGTCGAGCCGGTATTCGCGGCCAGCGAATTCAAGGACGTGCAGCAGCTGGTACGACGAATGCCGGTCGGCGAGTCGGTGGTCGAGCTGATTCTCGATGTCGTGCGTTCCTGTCGGCCGGAAGCCGCCGAGACATCGTCGCCGGTTTCCGGGTCCGTGAGTTGGGGTCCTGGTCCGAGAGGCACGCAGGCGCTCATGCTGGCTTCGAGGGCGCGGGCGCTGCTGCACGGTCGGTATGCGCCTTCCGCCGATGATGTCGAGAGCCTGGCCAGCGCCGTGATCGGCCACCGGATGACGCTGGATTTTGCCGCCAGGTCACGTGGTGAGCGGCCACAGGACCTGATTTCGGCAGCGCTGGGACGCTGACCCGGACGCCGATGTTGTTGCCCGGAAGACCTGCAGAGCAGCAGCAGCGACTCGACCTGGAGCGGCGCGCCCTTGCGATCATCGACGGCTTGCCGCGCATGGTAGCCGCCGGGCGGCAGGATGACACCAATATCCATCCCGGCTCGCATGGGCGCAGGCGGCAGGGCCCGGGCGCCGAGTTCTGGCAATTTCGTCCAGCCGTGGATGGAGATCCGGTCCGGATGATCGATTGGCGAAGATCGGCACGGTCGGATGCGCATTACGTCCGCGACCGGGAAATGCAGACAACCAATTGCATCATGTTCTGGGCCGACAATTCGGCGTCGATGCAGTTCAGCGGAGACCGGAAGCGGCCCGCCAAGGCCGACCGGGCCCGGCTCATCGCCCTGGCGGCATCGATCCTGCTGTCCAGGGCGGATGAGCGGGTTGGCGCGCTTGGCAGTGACGGCCCGCCAAGGCCGGGGGCCATCATGGCCGGCCGGTTCATCCATGATCTGTTCAGGGAGGATCCCGGGGAATATGGCCTGCCGCCGGCCGGCAATTGCCCGCGGGGATCGAGGGCGGTACTCCTGTCGGATTTTCTCGGATCGCTCGAGGAAATCCGCAGATCGGCCGGACAGCTTGCCGCCGACGGCGTCGCCGCAATACTCATCCAGGTTCTCGATCCGGTGGAGACCGGGTTTCCGTTTGCCGGCCGCACCATATTCAGGAGCATGGGCGGGCGAATCGAGGTCGATTGCGCCCAGGCTGCACAGCTGCGCGAGCAGTATGAGGAACGGTTGCAGGAGCGGATCTCGGCCGTCGCCGGAATTGCCGGTGAATTCGGCTGGCACAGCATCCTGCATGTCACCGATGCCGATGCCGCCCCGCCTCTTCGCTGGTTGTGCGAGGTGCTGGGGCAGGGGCCGGGATAGGGATGCTGTCGCTCGGTCCTGTCGGGTTTGCTGCACCCTGGGTGCTGGCAGGATTGCTGGCCTTGCCGCTCCTGTGGCTGCTGCTGCGGGCGGTGCCGCCGCCGGCCCGGGTGCAGGAGTTTCCGCCGGTGACCCTGTTCGGCGAGTTTGACGGCGGGAAATTCGAGATCCGTTCGATTCCATGGTGGCTGAAACTGCTGAGAATGCTGGGCATTGCCGCGGCGATTGTCGGGTTTGCCGGACCGGTCCTGATCACCGAGACGCCGGACCGGCGACAGTCGGAATTGCCGATTCTCATTCTTGTCGACGGCAGCTGGGCCGGGGCCGATCACTGGCCGACAAGGATCGCCGACATCTCTGCCATCCTGGAGCTGGGCGACGTCGCCGACACGCCGGTTCATTTGGCCGTCGCAACCTCACTGCCGGACCGGTTTTCCGGGTTCGGCGATGCCGGGGATCTGAAGGAGGAAGTGGCGGCGCTGTTGCCGAAACCGGTGATGCCGAATGGCAATGACGTCAGCGACTGGATCGAGGACCGGGTCGAAGGAAATTTCGACAGCATCTGGCTGACCGACGGCATTGCCTATACCGGCCATGACCGGCTGATGCGCCTGCTTCTGGGTCGGGGCGAGGTGACGGTCATCGAGCCGGCCGGTCCGGTGCAGATGCTCGGCCTGCCGGAGGCGCAGGCTGAAAGCGTGGTCGTTCCGTTGCGGGTGGCCAGGAATGATTCGGCCCGGATTGTCAGGGTTGATGTCATCGGAGCTGACCAGTCAGGTACCGCACGGATGATTGATTCGCAGACGGCCTCCCTGTCGGCTGGCCAGGAAATGTCGGCCCTGGAGTTCCGCATGCCGGCCCAGTTGCGAAACCGGATCGAGCGCCTCGAGATCAATGGCGTGGATTCGGCCGGAGCAGTCAGCCTGGTGGCCGGCGGATTGCAACGAAGCCGGGCTGCCCTGGTCATTGGACGGCAGCTGGATGAGGGCGGAATCCTGCTCTCGCCCTACCACTATCTGCGTCGGGCCCTGTCCCTGTCCTCGGAACTTGTCGAGGGCGGGCTGGAAGAGATGCTCGAATTCGACCCGGACATCATGTTCCTGCCGGATATCGTCGAGCTGGAGCCGCAGCAAGTCGAACGGCTGGAGATCTGGGTCAGGGATGGTGGCCACCTGGTCCGGTTTGCCGGCCGGCTCCTGGCCGCTTCACCGCCAGGAGATGATGACCTCTACCCGGTGCGCCTGCGTGCCGGCACGAGGTCCATGGGCGGCTCCATGTCCTGGGAGCAACCGAAAAACCTTGACCGGTTTGCACCGACCTCGCCATTCCTGGGGCTGGAGGTTTCCCCCGACATCACGGTCAGCCGGCAGATCCTGGCGCAGCCTGGACCGGATCTGGCTGACCGGGTGCTGGCCAGCCTGGAAGACGGAACGCCGTTGATCACCGGCTCCAGCCTGGGCGATGGATTGCTGGTCCTGTTTCACATTCCGGCAACTGCAGAATGGTCGAACCTGCCCCTGCACGGGCTGTTTCCCGGGATGCTGGAGCGGCTGGTGCTGCGGTCCCGCACCGGGCCGGTCGGCATCGCCGCGCCCGAGAGCGATCAGCTCTGGCGGGCGGAACAGCTGGTCGATGCATTCGGCCGAACCGGGCCGGCGGAAAATCCGCAGGAACTGACCGGCGACCGGCTGGCATCAGGTGACATTCCGCCCGGAATCTACGAATCCGGGCAACTCCGGATGGCCGTCAACGCGGTATCCGACCCGGCATTGCTGACGATGCCCTCATGGCCGGAGTCCGTTCGGCTTCGCAGCGGTGCCGACCGGTCGGTCACCCAGGCAAAGGGTGCATTGCTGGCCCTGGCATTCCTGCTGCTGGTTGCCGATTTCCTTGCCACCTTCCGGCTTGGCGGAAGCATCGCCGTGCTGGCAGCGGCAATCCCGTGTGCGCTGGCGGTGATCCCCGGAGATGCCGCCGCCGAGCTGGACGACGATGTCGCGATCCGGGCCACGCGGGAGACCGTCCTGGCGTACGTGATCACCGGCGACCAGGAGCTGGACCGGATCTCCGAGGCCGGTCTCAGGGGGCTGTCGAGGGTTGTCGAGGCCCGGACCTCGATCGAGCTTGCCGAGCCGACCGGCCTCGAATCCTCCTTCGGCACCGTTGCCCTCTATCCGCTGGTCTACTGGCCGGTCTCGTCTGCCGGGCCTTCCCTATCCGAAGAGGCCTACCGGAAACTGCGAACCTATCTGGAGCGCGGCGGGATGATTCTCTTCGATACCAGGGATGCCTTGCTGGGCGGGTATTCCCCGGCAAATTCGAACGCCGAAAAGCTGGCCCGAATGGTCGGGCCGCTGGCCATTCCGCCCCTCGACATTCCGGACCGCAACCATACCATTTCACGGAGTTTCTACCTGCTGGACCGCTATCCGGGCCGATACCAGGGCGACATCTGGGTCGAGCAGTCACGGGCAACCAGGGGCAATCGGCAGGCCGGAAGTTCGGCAACCGACGGTGTGACTCCGGTCGTCATCGGCGGGAATGACTGGGCGTCGGCCTGGGCGGTGCACGAGGATGGAACGGCGATGTTTCCGGTCGGGGCCGGCGGGCGCGGGGAGAGGCAGCGCGAGGTGGCCTACAGGTTCGGCATCAACCTGATCATGCATGCGCTGTCCGGAAACTACAAGAGTGACCAGCTCAATGTCGACGCGCTGCTGAAATTGCGGGCCAGGTGAAGGCAGGACAGGCTGACCGGAATGAGTTGCGACGACGAAGCGATCCTGAATTTGCGAGCCGGATGAATGGGAATCCAGGTTCATTTCGACCCGCTCCTGCCCTGGGTGCCGATTGCGGTCATGGCCGTTATTGCCGTGGCCATCCTGGCCCGGAGGTTGCTGGCCGGCCATGCCGGGGCATTCTGGCGGTTGGCTATCCTGCTGCTCCTGGTTGGCGCAGCCCTCAACCCGTCAGTCAGGAGGGAATTGCGTGAATACGACACCGATATCGTCATCCTGCTCGATGACAGGTCGGCCAGCCAGGAAATCGGCGACCGGATGGCGGACACCGACGCTGCGCTTGCAGAGTTGCGCGACCGGATCGGCCGGTTTGACGGCGTTGAAATTGCCGCATCGACCCTGCAGAACGGCCAGGATGGCAACGCCGGGGAAATTTCGCTGCCTGGTGCACTGAACCGCGCCATCGCCGGGTTGGACGAAAACCGGATTGCCGGTGCCATCCTGGTGACGGACGGGCAGATTCTCGATTCCTCCATCGGGTCGGACACTCCGTTCCCGGTCCATGCACTGGTAACCGGCCACCGGGGAGAATTCGACCGCCGCATCGAATTCCGGTCCTTCCCGGCCTATGCCGTGGTCGGCGAACCGGCGGTGCTGTCGGTGTCGGTGCGGGATGAGGGCAGCGTCCCGGACATCAATGAACCCCGAATGGTTTCAGTCTCGACCAATGGTGCCCCTCCGGTGACCCATGTGACCGATGGCGACCGGGAGATCACGATTGACCAGATCCGGCGAGGCCGAAACCTGGTTGTCGTCTCCACGCCGCCAACTCCGGGTGAACTCACCACGCTGAACAACATGGCATCGGTCGAGATCAACGGGGTTCGGGACCGTTTGCGGGTGTTGCTGGTGTCGGGATTTCCGCATCCGGGGCAACGAACATGGCGGAACATCCTCAAATCCGACGAGTCGATCGAACTCATCCATTTCAACATCCTGAGAACCGGCTCCGATGCACGCATCGGCTCGCCGGAAGAGCTCTCCCTGATACCGTTTCCGGTGCACGAACTGTTTGCCGAAAAGATCGACACTTTCGATCTGGTCATTTTCGACCGCTACGTCCTCTACGGTTTCCTCTCGGCCGTCCATTTCCATCATATCAGGAACCATGTGGAGAATGGCGGGGCGCTGCTGGTCGCCGCCGGCCCGGAATTTGCCGGCGAGGCAAGTATCCATGCATCGGTACTTGCGGACATCCTGCCCGGCGCGCCAACCGGAGCCGTCATCGAGGGCGGATACGTGCCGACACTGACCGAAATCGGGAGGCGGCATCCCGTGACCGCGACCCTGGAGGCAAGCGGGTCAACGGGCAAGGGAGGTCCGGATGACCCCGGATGGGGTCGCTGGTTCCGGCAGGTCGGGCTGGCCGGGGCGAGCGGCCTGTCGCTGATGGAAGGCAATCCGGATGCAGGGCCGCTTCTCCTGCTTGACCGGGTTGGCGAGGGTCGGGTGGCGCTCCTGGGGTCGGACCAGGTCTGGCTGTGGCACCGGGAGGTGGAGGGGGGGGGGCCGCAAACGGAACTGCTGCGCCGGCTCGTGCACTGGCTGATGAAGGAGCCCGAACTGGAGGAGGAGGCCCTGACTGCCAGGACCGGCCCTGACAGCCTGGTCATCGAGCACCGCTCGGTTGACGGTCGAGTGCCGACGATCACCGTCACCGGCCCCGAAGACGTGGTGCTTGAGCATGACCAGTATCACCTGTCGCCCGGACGCCACGAAGCCGTCATCGCCGCCGCGCCACCGGGGCTCTACCAGATCAGCGACGGGGCGCGCTCGCTGGTTGCTGCCGTCGGTCCCGAATTCCCCGGCGAATTCGTGGCAACCACATCGACCACCATGCATCTTGCCGATGCCGTGTCCCGCTCCGGCGGCGGCATCTACCGGATCGAAGACGGCATCCCCGAGGCGCGGCTGGTCAGGCCGGGGCGAGCGACATCCGGAGAGAACTGGTTCGGTCTGGTGCCCGGGGAGTCGTACCGGGTCCTGGCCATCGAATCGGTCTCACTGCTCCCCGGAGCACTGGGGATGTTGCTGATACTGCTCATGGCCGCGATCGCCTGGACCCGGGACGGGCAATCCACGGGGCATGACCGGCTTCGCCTGTTCCCGGGTCGGTCATGACGGCAGGCACCCGGACGTCAATGGCGGAGTGAGCGCCGCTCCGGGAGGCCTGCCGGCAGATTTCACCAAACTACCACCCGAATTCCATCCAAGGTAGCTCGTCAATTTCACTCAAGGTAGCCACCGGATTTCAGCATGGTATCTGTCGACCTTGCATGTGGACGCCTTCCAGTGGCAGGCGTAGCGGCGGAACATGTCCTCGGCGGTGACCTCGCAGAGGTCTCCCCGGGCGAGTCACGACCGGATGACCTTCCGTATGCCGGCAAGGGCGGTCCGTTCTCCATTGCGCGCTTCCTCCGGGCTCATCAGCTCCGCCTCGCCGATGATCTTCCGGTGACGCCTGCTGCCATGCTGAGTGTGAGTGAAGAACCGTCTCCGGCCCGAAGGCATGATCCGGACACCGAAGCCCTTCAGGCCCGCGTCGCATATGTCCCGCGCCGGCCGGGTTCGAGGGTCCTGACTCGTGCATCCGTCAGTCGTTCTGTCGTCATGGAATACTCCCTGCATCCAGTTGCAGATGCAGGGAAATCAGGCCGGAAATCCTGCCAAGGCTGCGGGTCGAGGAAGAAAAATGCGCTATATCATGTAGATGGAACCGAAGTTGCGTATCGTCGGTGTTGTGGGCGATTGCAATGAGGATTCCCGGAAATGCCGCCCGCAAACAAGGACAAACGGATGGAATTCAAGGAATGCACGCTCGCCGTCATGGCAAGTTCATGCGCAAGCAGGCAATTGTCGATTTGGCGCGAAAGCTGACCCTTGCGGCGTGGAGGTGCATCATGGACGGCCCGGTGCCAGCGGGCGCGGTGTTCGAAAAGGGTTGTGAAGTCGTGATGATTGCCAGAGATGCACGCTGAGGCAAGACTGCGGGGCGGACCAATCACCCGGCTGATTTCCATGTGGCGACAGGTGCCGCCGGAATGCCATACCCGCCTGGTTGGCATTTGCCTCTCACCTGGCGATCAGGTCGCCAGGTCTGGCCGTCGCGGGCGGATTTGGTTATCACTGCCCGTGTTCGGATCGCGCAGCGGCGGAGATTGCGAGATGGTGCTGGGCACGAGCCTTTCCCCTGCTCCCGATACCGCCCCGGGAGGTTGCAGGCCGGCAGTACGGCCCGTTCGCAAACTGCCAGGGTCGATCCCCTCGAGGACAGGAGGCGGGCGTTGATGAATGCGGCAAGCGCCAGGGAAGGAGGGCTTGCAATCCATGCCGGCACCGGCAGTGAGCATGCATTCAGGTGGCACCCGAGTTCGACACTCCATGATGAACATGTCCGGCTCGTTCGCCCGGAGGCAAGGCATTCCGGAGATCCACTGCCCGCTGCCGGTGCAGGAGAGCAGGGCGTTGTTCCGGTCAGGATTGCCGCCGGGAGCCAGGCATCGGGGTTTGCCGCAATCCTCCGGGCAGCAGGTGCGGGGCAGGAATTCCTGGCCCTGAATGCCGGTCGGGACGATGAACCGGCGGTCTCTTCCGACCCTCCCGCCGCCCCGGGGAGCCGATGCGACGATTCAGCCCCGGATGGACGGATGGCAGAGCCGCGCCCGGGAGGGGAAAGATATTTCCGTTGCCGAAGTTCCGGAACCTCGGGCCGGGGCCGGACGGTCAGGCGATCCCACCGGTCATGGATCCTGAGTTTCAGATCAAACCAGCACCGCTGGAGCCTCGGGCCGGGCGACAACTATGGAGTTCCTGGTGATCTCGGCCATTCGCTGGCGCTCTACGGAGCCATGGAGGCGGCCCATCTCGGAGCCGACCTTCACCTGCTCGGCGGGCTGCGTCCAGACCGGCAGGTCGAGGCCCTGGCCGCCCGCAACATGACCATCCTCTATGCGACTCCCACCCAAATCAGGCTGATGGCCGAGGCACCGCGCCGCCGGCACAAGCCTGCACCTTCGGTCAGGCTGGTACTGGCTGCCGGCTCGAAGCTCGACGCGGTGGCGCGGCGGCAGGCGGTGGAGCTGTTCCCCAATGCCGAAATCTGCGAATTCTACGGATCATCCGAAGCCAGTTTCGTCGCCATCAGTGACCATGAGACCCCGGCAAATTCGGTCGGCAGGGCCTATCCGGGGGTCGAGTTGCGAATCGGCGGCGGACAGGCGTGCGAGACCGGCGAGATCCTGGTCTCCAGCCCGTATCTCTTTGATGGCTACTGTGGCGATATTCCGGGACCTGCGCGATGGCATGGCCGTCTCCTGTCTGTTGGCGAGTCCGGGTATCTTGACAAGGACGGTTATCTTCATCTCGCTGGCCGGGTCGACCGCATGTTCAATGTCGCCGACCAACTCGTCCATCCGGAGGCGATCGAGAATGTCCTGCTGGAGATCGATGGCGTTGAGCGTGCCGCAGTTGTGCCTTGGGAAGATCCGTTGCGTGGATGTGTGCCGGTGGCATTCATCAAGCCCGGCGAATCCTGGCCGGGAATCGAGGGGATTGAACGCCAGTGCCGGGCCGCAATTGGGCCGCATGCGTCACCTCGCCGGATATTCATCCGTGATGCCTGGCCGCTCCTTCCTTCCGGCAAGACGGATCTGGCGGCACTGGCGCGGATGTTGACGGATCCGGAACATTGAGCCGGCCAGCATTCCTGGCGGCGGCCCGCCGGACGCCGGTCGCACCCCGCGGCGGCGCTCTCAGCGATGTCGACCTGTTTGCACTGGCCGTGGCACCGATGCTGGCCGCGCTGTCCGATGCCGGGATTTCTGCCGAGCGGGTGGACGAGGTCATTATCGGCAATGCGATCGGGCCCGGCGGCAACCCGGCGAGATCCATTTCGCTGGCTGCCGGGATTGCCGAATCCACGGCCGGCCTCACGCTTGACCGGCAATGCTGCAGCGGGCTTGATGCGTTGCTGCTGGCAGAGGCGCAGATTGCCCGCGGCGCCGATGTCGTGCTGGCCGGCGGTGTGGAGCAGTATTCCCGGCGAAGCTACAGGGGGTGGTCCGAGCGGGATCCTGATGATCGGGATCCCTTCGAACAGGCCCGTTTCACGCCATGGCCTGACAGGGACCCGCCGATGGCCGTGGCTGCCGACAATCTCGGCAGGGAATTGGGCATTTCCCGGCAGTCGCAGGATGAGTGGAGTGTCGAGAGTCATCGCAAGGCGCTGCGGCTCCGGCCTCGCCGCAATCCGGAGCTGGTCCCGGTTCCCGGGATCGACCTGGATGTCGACAGCTATGGGCGGAAATTGTCGATGGTCATCTGCCAGCGGGCCAGGCGGATCTGCGGTTCGATCACCGCGGCCAATGCTTCGGTCGCTGCAGATGGCGGTGCAATCTGTGTCCTGGTCTCGGAGGAGATTGCCGGCGGGCTCGATCGGCCGGTGGTTCGCCTCGTGGGTGGCACGACGATCGGGGGTGATCCCGAATTGCCTGGCCTGGCGCCGGTAGAGGCGATGAATGCGACGCTCGGCCAGGCCGGACTGAATGTCACGGACATATCGGTCGCCGAGATCATGGAGGCCTATGCGGTCCAGGCAATTGCCTGCGTCAATGGTGTCGGACTCTCGCCCTCGATCGTCAACCCGGGTGGCGGGTCGCTTGCCCGCGGTCATCCGGTCGGTGCATCCGGCGCAATCCTTGCGGTCAGGCTGTACCACGAGCTGGTCGAGCGTCGGGAGCGCTTCGGAATTGCGGCGATAGCGGCGGCCGGAGGGCTCGGCACCGCGGTCTTGCTGGAATACCGGTCTTGAACGCTGGAAATCCCCGCTACTGGCGGGACAGCAGGCTGTTCGGGCGGGCGCGGGCGATCCCGGAAGTCACGAAGGCGGCAATGACCGCCTTGATGATGTCGCCCGGAAGGAATGGCAGGGCGAGCAGCGTGGCATCGAATAGTGACTTGTCGAGCGTGACGGCCATTCCGAATATCCCGGGGACGTGAAGAACCAGTACCCCGCCAACCAGGGCAGAAACCAGTGCCGACCGGAATAGGGACGATGACGTCATCCGCTCCATGATCAGCCCGGCTGCCAGTGCCGCCAGTGGAAACCCGACCAGGTAGCCGGCAGAGGGCGAGACAAACAGCCCGAGACCTCCTCTCCCGCCAGCCATGAGCGGAAGACCCACCGCAACCAGCAACAGGAACAGCAATACGGCAAGCGCCCCTCGCCTTGCTCCCAGGATCGTTCCGCAGAGCATGATTCCCAGGGATTGCGCAGTGATCGGCACGCCGGACGCAAGTGCAAGCTTCGGCACCAGCCCCAATGCGGCAATCAATGCGGCAAAAATGGAAATCATGACCAGGCTGCGCTCCATTATCCTTCCCTTTCGACAGGATGCACGCCGCCGCGTGCCCGCAATGCCTCGGCTACGTGTTCGGCATCATCCATTGCAAGCACTGCAAGGGGAATGACAAGCCGCCAGCCCGGCGAGCGCGCCGATCGGTTCCGCCAGCTTTCCAGCAAGGTGCCGGCCTTCTGAGCAAGGACCGGCGTAAACCGGACCACCAGGGCGACGGCAATGCCAATGGTCCGGGCGACAGGCCTGGTACGGGGCAGGGGAGTGGCAAGACGGGCGGCCAGGCCGGCCAGGTCATCAAGCCGCGTGGTCATGGTCACCAAATTGGCCAACGCCACCGCCGACACCAGGCGCAGCCCGATCGAAATTCCTTCCAGGTATTCACTTGTTGCGGCATGCCAGATCGCCAGCACGGCAATGAACGGCCAGAGAGGCAGCAATCTTCGCAATCCGGCGATGAGGAACCCGGTCCCGGGAACCAGGTAGAGCGCCAGGACCAGCAGGAATGCACCGGTCAGCCAGGCTGGCGACTCGGTAATGAAAACCGCGACGGTAAATCCGCACAGGGCTGCGAGCTTCAACCCTGGCCGGATGTCATGATACGGTGTTCGGACTGGTGAATTCAGCGAAAGCATCGGTGTCGCTCATCCTGTCGATTTCTTCGGTGAACTCGGCAAGCACCTGCCCGGGTGTGCCATCACCCCGTATCCTTCCGTTGTCAAGCCAGATCACCCGCTCGTGGTCCTGCAGATATTGCAGGTCATGAGTAATCAGGATTTGTGCAGCATCCAGGCAATTCAACTGCCTGTGCAACTGGCGGATCGTGGGGATATCCGGGCCGGAAAACGGCTCGTCAAGCACCAGCAATGACGGTTGCATCGCTGCAACCGCCATGATGCAGACGAGATGACGCTGTCCCTGCGACAGGGATGCAACCGGCCGGTCTGCCCAATCCCGTCGGCCGAACCCGGCAAGCGTCGAGTGCGACAAATCCGCGGCCGCTGCCTTTGACAGGCCCTTCTGGGTCAGGCCGAACGAAATCTCCTCTTCAACGGTCGGAAAGATGATCTGGTGATCCGGGTTCTGAAATACCAGCCCGACCAGGTTCAGGGCCGCCCGACGGTCACGGGCGACATCGACCCCGTTGACGGTGATCCTGCCGTTGGTCGGTTTGATCAGGCCACAGACAAGTCGGGCCAGCGTAGTCTTGCCGGAACCATTCAGACCGACGATTCCCGTCCTTCGTTCGCAGACCCGCAGCGAAATACCGTCCAGTATCACCCGGGAGTCGGCGTGGTAGGAGACATCCTCCAAGACCAGCATGCGGGACCGGCCTGAATCGCCCTGAGCCTTGCCGAATGTCATGCTGTCACGATCTCCAGAAGCCGGATCAAATAATCTTCGCAACTACAATCCTTCACCGGAGCCCCCGATCATGGCCGGGCAGCACCAGCCGCATGTGCCGCCCCATGGTTTCATTTCTAGGTTGACGGGCTCAATGTCGAATTCGGCAAAGCAAATCTTTCGAAGGGAGGATAGAGAGACGCGTGCAGAGCCTGCAGTGCCCATCACCTGCGTGAACTCCAGAACCTGATTAAGATCAGGAATCAAGTTCGGCCATCAAGCACGCCCCTGTTCCGCAGCCGCACCCACAAATCCGCCAACTTCGCTTGCGGGAACTGCCGTGACCTGTCCCTCACCGTTGGCCAGCTCCTCACAAGCCATGGATCGTACCTCCGATCGGGTCATCGCTTCTTGCTAAATGTACCCAAGTGCCAGTTCCAAGACGGACATCCATTCGCGCAGCCCGGACCATCAATTGCTTAAGATCTTGCATGCAGGTCGGGTTTTTGCACTGCTGCAAAGCGATCTCTATATTGCGCTGGCATGAAGATCGAGAGGGTGACCGCCTTTAAGTAGATCATATGCGCGCAGCACGTATCGTGACGTACGGTACTCGCCGAATTCTTTCAATTCGTGCTGCTTTAGGGATGCAAAGGCTGAACTCGGCTGCGGGGCGTCAAGGATCCATTCGAGATCGGCACGACTGAGTTCGTACATGTGGGCGAAGATGGCGTCGAGTTCGGACCGAAGGAAATGTCGTCGTTCCTCGTTCCAAGTAAAAGGCGGGCCGCAATAGCCCAGATCACTGGCAAATCCATCCATTTCTCTGGATGTGTAGGTCAATTCCAGTACTCGAGGAACGATCAACTGCACATAGGGGTGGCCGACACTACTCGGCCTCAAATACGCATCGGGTGGCAGGACAGGGAGTTGCTTGACGATGAAGAAACTCATGTGCACCCCGCCGACGGAGAGTCTGGCGGACCAATCGAGCGGAATGCTGTTCATGTTTGCCAAGACAAGCGCAAACGCTACGGCGCGAGAGTGTCGATACGCGATGACCGGAGCGTTGTTCCCCACTGGTCCTGGGGGAATGTTATCGACGATCAATGTCCGTTCATTCGTCGAGTTGGTGATGTCTCGAAAAGCTTGGAGCACCTGTACGTAATCGAAACGAATAGCGGTACCGCCTTCACTCATAGTACGGGTTCCATGTGAAGGAGCAGAAAAGTTCCCGTCTTGTCGAACTCAAGACACACGCGGTATTACTCAAGAACCAAGACTGTTACTGTATGGCCGGCACCGAATGCGGGGATCATTGAAGTTATCCCTGTCCGCTCGTTAGTCGCATTTGTGACGTCGCGGAACGCGATGAGCCATGGAACAACATCGTTGATGTGTGACCAAAGGCGACGAGAGGAGTCATCGCTAGGACCGAGGTCCGCTCGTCGGTTGCTCGTGCGATGTCCCTGAGAGAGAACTGCGACCCAATTGAGTGAGCGCGTCGAATACGGCTCGGCTCGGCTCGGCTCGGCTCGGCTCGGCTCGGCTCGGCTCGGCTCGGCTCGGCTCGGCTCGGCTCGGCTCGGCTCGGCTCGGCTCGGCTCGGCTCGGCTCGGCTCGGCTCGGCTCGGCTCGGCTCGGCTCGGCTCGGCTCGGCTCGGCTCGGCTCGGCTCGGCGGTCAATTTTGTGGCTGTTTCGCTAATGTCAAGTCTTTCTGCAACTTCTTCTTCTGCAACCCAGTATCTCGGAATCGCGACAGCGCTTGGGTCGGATTTCTCGTCCGCCGTCATTAGCCGGGCATTGCCGTTCCGAATGTCCCGAACGGAACCGCCCTCGAAAGTAGCAAACCTGTGGTCGTATTGATGAAACAGCTTGGCCTCGTACAAGGGCAGATACCGTTTGTCATGGCGTACAAATACGTTGCCATCAAGTTCCCATCCTTCGTCGGTCAGTTCATTGCGTGTCCGGAACAGTCCTGAATCGCTGGTCATGTTGAACATTTGCATGAAGCTGATTCCCCAAGGGTTCGCTTCGGGCACATCGGATCTTCGATCTCTCCACAGAACCCCTGCTCGTCGGTACATCTTGCGCGCGACTTCCATGTCTCGTTTCGTGCGGAAGATTGGGCAAGTTCGAGTGTTGGGGTTGAACAGCGAGAAGTCTTCAACGCTGAGCGTGAAACGCCGCTCGGGTTCCTTCAATTGTTCCGCCCGATGCAGGAAGAACGCGAACTCGGCTTCAGGTACGGGCTTACCCTTGCCGCTTAATGTGAGGAGGCAAAATTTGATCCGGCTATCGATGCCGGGGAAGACTTTCTCGCGGTTCTCAAAGTCATAAAGACTGACAAGCCTTGAGTGGGTTACGGTGTGCTCGAAGAATGCTCTGGTGGAATGGTCCGTGGCGATGCCTGTGGGCACGATCAGGCCGGTGCGGCCTCGCGAGTTGACGAGGTGCATGAAAGCTTCGGAAAAGAGCGCATAGCTGTTGAGCTTTCCGGACGTGCTAAGGGAATATCGACCAGATGCGCGGCAAAAGGTGTTCTTCGCGTTGTAGTCATACAAAGCGTTCTGATACTCGATCCAAAGCGGCGGATTATCTTTCCGAAGTTTGGCAATAGCTTGTTTTCGCGCGGCGCCAGCCAAGTTGGCTATACTTGACGCCCTGCTCGCGAACCACTCTTCTTCATTGAGCTGAGAGACTTCCCAAGGCGGATTTCCTAGCACTACGTCGAAGCCGCCGTCCTGCATGATCTCGGCGAACGCGAGATGCCAGTGAAAGAAGTGGCTGGTATCGGCCAATTTCCGGGCGAGGTCCTCGACGCCGGGTCGCAGCGGGATGTTGTGGTCAAGACGATCAATGTCATCACTGAGAGGCACGAATTCGACGTTGTCGAGCGTCTTGGGCGCGAAGAACGCCCCGACGAAGAGGTCGGCGCGCATGGTCTCTCGGACCCGGGTGTTGTCACTCAACCCGGCACGCCAGGTCACGCGTTTGCGCTCGACATCTTCGAGTGAGTCTTCGGGCATGGCATCCAGGTCGAGGCTTGAGATGGCGACTTCCATGGATGCGTCCTGATCGAATAGGCTTCGTTGCCCTCGATGCCTATTGTTCCTCTTGAGGTCCTTGCAAACGGTCTTGTTATCACCGGTCAATGGTTTGAAAGCGTTGTCGGGTATGCCGTTCGCCATGATCTCGGGGTCGAGAATGCCGACCAGACTGTCGCCCTGTAGGATGTGGGAATCGAGGAAGGTGAGCGGCTTGCCGGGCTCGACCGTCTCCATCCAGAGCGCGGTCTTGCAGAGTTCGACGGCAAGCGGATTACGGTCGACCCCATAGATGCAGTGCTGGACCACATCACGTAGCGCGTGCTGGCGGGTACGTTCATCCGACGTGTCTGCGCCGGATTCGATACGGGCGATCTCGGCGGCGAGGCGGCGGGCCGCGGCCAGCAGGAAATGCCCGGAACCGCAGGCGGGGTCGATCACCTTCAGATCGAGAAGCGCGGCGCGCGGATCTTCGGGTCGAGCATTGACGGCGTCCGCGATCACGGGGTCGAGCGTCGATTTGATGAGTTCGCTGACCAGCGACGGCGGCGTGTAGTAGGAACCGGTGAGCTTGCGCTCGGACCCCTTGGCGCGTTCGCCATTGGCATCACCGATGAAGGCGAATGTCCAGGGCGTGGCGTCCACGCCGATGACGGGGCGAAGTTCCAGCAGGCTCTCGTACACGGAACCCAGCTCCTCCGTGTCCATGTCCCGGTAGTTGACGAGGGCGAGGCCGTTGCCGGAACGGAAGAACGCGAGGGTGCGGACGGCTTCGAGAAGATGCTCGTTGGCGATGGCGGCGCCGTCGAGGTCGGGACATTCGCCGTCCCGAAACAGGCCGCCAAGTGGCGGCAGTCCCAGTCCAGGAGCGCCCTTGGCTAGAGCGCCAAAGGTGATCTGGAGCCCTTGCCAGAGGTCCCGGTTCCCGTCGTAATGGCGGCGGCGCAGCGCGCGCTCGCGCAGTCGCGAGAGTGCGTAGCCGTTCGCGAACACGGCTCTTTGTTCGTCCGTGGCGTCCGGCGCGTGAAGCAGGTTGCGCTCCTCGGCGGTGAAGAGAAAGAGCAGGCGGTAGATGAGCCGAAGGAGTTGTTGGAAGTAGCGCTCGGATGAGAGCGCGCCGGTTTCGAGCGCTTTGCGCAGCTCAATATTCGCCGGATGGCGAAGGAACCCGTTGCCGATTTGACGCAGCGCGCCGGTGACGCCGTCGCGGAGATTCTCCCGCACGCGTTCACCGGTCTCCTGCGCCTTGGCCCGCCAGGACTCGATGATGCAGCTCGACGGCTTGTCGTCGAGGGGCCTGAGGCGGCTTGAATGCGCGGTGAGCCAGAGGGCGGCGAAGTCGGGGTAGAGCTCTTCCGCGAAGACGAGGTCGAGGTCGGCCTCGATGTAGGAGGGCCGGGTCAGGCTCGGATTGTCGCGCAGAATGCGGAGCTTCGAGCCGTTGGAGACCATGCCCCACAGCGCAGCGTCTTCGGCATTGAGGTACTCCTGCATCATGCCGTGGGGCGCCTGCCGTCGGCCGTCGTGACCGAGACGCGGGTCGGCCTTGTCCAGGTCGAAATCGTGCGTGACGAGCAGCAGCGGCACGGCACCTTCGCAAGCTCGGTGCGTCAGCCGAAATACCCGGTCCTCTAGCAGGACGCTGTCGGTTGCGGCGAGGTCGCCGTAGCCGAGAAGCGAGCGCAGGAAGGGAACGAGCCATTCGTCGATGTCGACCTGGGGCGCGGTGAGATCCCGGCGGGGACGGCGCTCCGAATAGCGCCCGTAAAGATCGTTGGCGATGCGCCAGTAGCGGGCAAGCTCCTCCTTGATTGCAAGCGATTTCGAGAGTCCGTAGTCGGCGCCGGCCTGACGGGGCGCTTGCAGCGTGGCGATGGTTTGCAGGAATTCCGAGGGCAGGATGCCCCCTTCGATTTTCAGGGCCGTGAAGCCGCGGCTGGCTCGGGCGCTCGCCATGGTCAGAGGGATGCCATGGGCATGAAGACGTACACGCCGATCTTGTCGACGGGCAATGCCGGGACGACGTCGTAGCGCAGGCCTCTGGCGTCGCTCGCCTCGCGAACGCGGCGATGGTCTGCAAGCAGTTGGCGAGCCCGGTCATCGGCAACCTGCGCGAATGCGTCTTCCATCTCCGGCAATGCGTCGAGGGCCTGCCGTATGAGGTGGACCTTCTGGCCGTCCGCCATGTTGCGTCCCGGCTCCAGCGTGAGAAGCGACAACGCATCGTCCTCGGTCGTTACTTCGGGACTGGCGCCGCCCCGGAACGCGACACCGAGACACTCCTCGGCGAGAAGTGATCTGAGCGGCGAGAAGCGGCCGTCCGGCCCGCGCCGTTCTATCTGGAGTTGGCAGCGCAGGCGCAGGAGATAGAACACGGTGCGGGTATCGACCGCGCGCGTGAACATCGCGCCCGCGCGGGCGCCGATTTCTGGGTTGGCAGCGTCGAGGGCCTTCTCGGCGACGTAGTCCGCCAGCACTGCCACCAAGGGGTGCGCACGGTGGATGTAGTCCGCACCGGCCGGCGCGGGCTGGGCGAAGGCGATCTTCGCCGATGCGGTGAATCCGATGGCGTCGAGGCGATCCTGAAGGGGCTTCGGGAAGTGAGCGACCGGCATCCGGCAATAGCCGTCCCGTCGGTCAATTGCAGCACCGAGGCGCTCTGCGGACAGACGCACGAAGCGGTCAACATCGTTCGGACCGCCCAAGACGGATACGGCCTTGCGCCATTCGGGAAGCACATCGTCCGGGGTGAGGCGGCGCTGTGCGAAGACCGTACGCGTCATCCGGCTGCTTGCGATGCGCCATGCTGTGTCAACTTCACTATCGGTCTCGAAGAATTCGAAGGCCATTTGGTCGGCCCGGGAATGTCTGCCGCGGTGAAGCAGGACGGCATTCATGATGGCGTCGATCACCTTGTTGTTGTCCGCGGGCAAAGGTACGGCGACGCCGAGTTCCTTGCGGATCTTTTCGGCCTTGCGAAGAATCACGCGGAGGACGGCGCCGTCGACGGGATTGTTCTCGCCGTAGAGCATGAGCGCGCGAACGGTGCGGGAGGCTTGGCCGAAACGGTCGGCTCTACCCTCGCGCTGTTCATGGCGGGTCGGATTCCAGGTGAGGTCGTAGTGGACCACTGCGTTGAAGTGGTTCTGGAGGTTGACGCCTTCGGACAGGCAGTCCGTGGCAACCAGGACGGGCGCATCCTTCTCGTCGAGTTCGCCGAGCGCCTCGATCCGCTCTTCGCGCTGATCGGAAGTGAGCTCTCCTGTGACTACGGCGACATGGGTATTTCCGGCACCCAACGCTTGCTTCAATTCGTGGCCGACATAGTGCGCGGTGGCGATGTAGCGGCAGAAGACGACGGGCCGGAAACCGTCGAGCACGAGCCCGCCGACCTCGTCGACGAGCGCTCTGAGCTTCGGGTCGTTCCTCGGACCGCGTAGCGAATCCGCCCGGTCGATGAGCTGGCGCAGGGCCTCGGCATCCTCCGCCTCGACCGTGCCGGCGGGAACGCTCTCGTTTAGGGCGAGCGAGTCGTCGGCGGTCTCGTCCATCACGGTTTCGCCTGCCCTCCGGTCCAGGTGTTCGACCTGCGCATCCTCCGTGTCGCCCTCGGTGGCCTGAAGACGGGTTCGCAGCGCAAGCGACGCGGCCGCTGGGCTTGAGGAAGCGCAGCGCAGCAGCGCGAGCGCAGCCCACCAGGACATGCGTTGCTGAAGCCTGGTCCCATCCGCCGTGCGGTCGACCATGGTTCTTGCGTAGTCGAGGACGTCGTCGAACAGGCCGCCCCAATCGCCGGTCAGGCGGTAGGTCGCTTCCCGGCTCTCGCGGACAGGAAAGCCTGCCTCGTCTTTCCATTCGGCGATGTCGCCGCGACGGCGCTGGACGAAATGCAGCGCGAGTTCTTCGCGCAGGCGGCGGCGCATCTCGCCTTCGGGCGCGTCGGCCAACGCCGAGAATTTCGGTTCCAGCAAGCCAAGCAGGTTGTGGAAGGCGGTGTCATCGCCCGAATGCGGTGTCGCGGTGAGGAACACCATGTGCCGGCGTGGCTCGGTATCCGCGAGGCCTTTGAGAAGCTGGTAGCGCTGGTGTCTGGTGTTCGTGTTCGATCGCACACAGGCGTGCGCCTCATCGATGATGATGAACTCCGGGCAAGCGCGAAGGAAATCGCTGCGCCGCCGGTCCGACTTGATGTAGTCGAGGGAGACGACCGTATAGGGATGGACCTCGAACACTGACTCGTCCGGCCGTAGTCCGCGCTCCAGGCGCGTGGCGGTGCCGGTGCGCACGACCTCGGCGTCGATGGCAAATTTCTCCGCAAGTTCCCGTTGCCACTGTTCGCAAAGGTGGGGCGGGCAGATGACGGAAAGGCGCTCGATCTCGCCCCGGTCGAGCAGTTCCCGCGCGATCAGCCCTGCCTCGATGGTCTTGCCGATACCGACGTCGTCGGCGACGAGCAGCCGGATGGTGTCGAGCTTCAGCGCCATGAGCAGCGGTACCAGCTGATAGGCGCGCGGTTCGACATTGAGATTGCCGAAGCTCCGGAAAGGTCCCGCGCCGGCGCGGAGTTTGAGGCGAAGCGCGTCGCGCAACAGCAGCGCCGCCTGCTGGGGGCCGGGCGCGTCGGGATTGGGAAGATCGAACGTCGCGGGCACCGGCGCCTCGGGCTCGAGCGGAAGGTAGATGAGCGTCGCATCGTCTTCCGCGCCGCCGAGCGGACGTAGTTTGAGGAGATTGTCGCGCGGCTCGGGGAGGACCACCCACTCGCGGTGCCTCGCCCTGACCAGGTCTCCCGGTTTGAAGGTGATCGCCGCGTCCACTTCTGGCCCTCCAGATCTCAATTTGCGGCCGACGTGGCGCCCGGCCCGAAGACCCAAGCGTACTCGTCAACCACGCGGTCCCAGGATGTCCGATGCTCGTCGAAGCGCACGACCGTGAGTCCGGCGTCGTGGAGGCGTCGGGTTATCTCAGCGTCCAGGGTCTGTTGGCGGTTGCCTCGATGTTGAGGGCCGTCGATATAGACCAGGGTCTGATGGGTGGTGTAGGCGAAGTCGGGCCGTGTATCGAATTCCTCCAGGTAGGGCTGGGCCCGGTCGGGAAGGCGGTAACCGTTGTCCTTGATGTAGCGCAGCCAAGCCCTCTCCAGAGAGGAGCCGGCGATATTGTTCAGCTCCTCGAAGTCGTCGCCGGCGCCTGCGGAATGGCCGAGGCCGCTTCGCACGCCGCGGGTCAGCCGGCAGAGCAGGTCGAGCATGGCTTCGTCGCGCCGGTCGATCTTCGGATGGTCGGGCTGGTTGTAGTAGCTCAGCAGGCAGCGGTAGCAGCCAGCCTCGCAATCATCGTCGCGGTTATCGAGGTCATCCCATCCGGTCCAGCGTCCGGAGCGCGATCCGTAGTGGCAGACTTCGAGCGCCTTGCGGGCGATCCGGCCGAGCGCGCCGGGATCGCTGGCGAGCCGCGTAAGGACGCCCGCGCCGCCTTCGGCGGACTCGTAAAACAGGATGGTGGTGCGGTTATCGCTGTCGGGCAGCGGCTCGGCGGCAAGCTCCGCTTCCTCGAGCTGAAACTCCTGTTCGATGCCACGCTTGATGGCGTACTGCAGGGAGACCATGGCCGTCTCGCTGAGATCGACCGCCGGACGAAGCACGAGGACGTTGCGGGTATCCTCGACGAAGGGCGTGATGCGCTGGACGCTTTTTCCGTCCCGTACGGCATCGTCTTCCGCGTCCGTGGGCGCCTGCGAGTCTTTGGTCCATTCGCCGGTGTTGGCATCCACGCTGAAACCGTAGACGGATTTCTCCTCGCGGCGGCGCCAGCCGAGATTTATGCGCCAGAGCGTCGAGGCCGGGCCGTAGCGCAGCTCCAGCAGGGTCTGGCCGTTTTCCTCGACGGCGATACCCTCGACACGGGCGCGGCCGTTCTCTTCGCTGTAGCGAAGCGTGGTGACCATTTCGTAACCCTGGCGCTGGCGTTCTTCCTCATCCGAGGTGATGCGGTTCGCCCGCTGGGTCGACACCTGTTCGATGCGGTAGAGATTGAGGATCGCCCGCCCGCCATCGATGCGCGCGTCGCAACTGACGCAGCGTTCATAGTCCTTCTGATCGCCGAAGTGGCCATAGCCGCAGGCGGGACAGATGCGCGCGGCCTGAACCGGGAGCCTGGCCGACGCGGTCACGCCGGCGTCGTCGCGAATGGACAGGATGGCGCGGCGCACGCGGTAAGTGCTTCCTTCGTGATAGATGATCGACTGGGGACCGAACTCGGTGAGGCCGAGAAAGCGGGGCCGGCTCAGGAACGAGTCGCGGGCCACCTTCTCGCGGCGGCCCGGAACGAAGGCCATCAGTGGCAGGCGCGGGAAGTTGTAGCCCGGCAGGAATCCTTCGGCCGCCAGGTAACGGTAGGTGTAGAAGTCGGAATTCATCGTCGGCCTGCTGTGCAGAAGCAGGTTTTGCTGGGTGTAGGCTTCGTCGTACCGCGCCTTCGCTTCGCGGCGCTCCTGTTCGGTCGAGGCGGCGTTGTTGACGACATCGTTTGCGAACTTCATCTGGTTCGCCGTCGCGCGAAACAGCGAACGCCAGCGGCCGAACGCGTCGTCGAAGCGACGATCGGCGGACTTCATCGCATTGGCCAACCATGTGTCCGTGTACCAGGGGGCGGCTTGCCGCGAGAGATCCGGCGTGAGTGTCGAAAGAATGCGCTGCGCGCGGACGCTCGCATCGCTGACCGCCCGGGGAGAGCGGATCTGCTCGGCGACCTCGTCGTGCAGGGGCAGCGCGTCATGCTTTTCCCGGTCGAGCACGTCACGCACGGAAGAGCCGAGCATGACGCCGGTTTCCGCGAGCCAGACGGCCTGAAGGTGGCTGCGGATCAGGTCCTCGTTTGCGAGATCGATGTTCGGGGGATTGACGGCGCCAGCCACCATGCGCGTCGGGTCGGCGAAGAAGTACTGGTCATGCGGCGACTTAGCGGCGCAGTAGGTGACGACCAGCGCGGGCTGGCCGCTGCGGCCCGCTCGCCCGCTGCGTTGGGCGTAGTTCGCGGGCGTGGGCGGCACGTTGCGCATATAGACCGCGTTCAGCGTCGAGATGTCGACGCCGAGCTCCATGGTCGGTGAGCAGAACAGTATGGGCAGTCCGGCGGGTTCGAGACCCTTGCGGAAACGGAGCTCACGTTCCTCGCGGGCATCGGTGTCGACCTGGGCGGTATGTTCGCGTGCCTCGAGCTGGTGGAGAAGGCGGTCGTCGCTGTCGAGCAGCGCGGCCACGTTCTCGTAGAGGTTGCGGAAAAACGCATTGGCCGCGCCCGGGTCCGTCGTGACCTGTCCAGCGAGGCGCCACTCAAGCACCGAACCGTCGATGCGATAGCCGGTGCGATCGCCGTCGAGGTCCTGTGGCTCGACGTAGCCGTAGGTGGCAAGCACGCTCAGGATGTCGTCGATAACGGTGTTGTAGAGGTCTTCGTCGAACTTGGGCGGATAGCAGGGATTGCCCTGCCCCCAGAATGACTGGGACTTCACCTTGCGGCCGAATGCGGAACGGTGGGAGATATGAAGAATGCGAAAATCGCGTCGGGGTCCGCGGCCGCCGGGTCTGGGCACCATGAAGGCATGGGAGAACAGGCGCTCCTCCTCCGACAGTCCCCACGGCTCCTTCAACTGGTTGAAGCTTCGGTTGCGTACCTGTTCCTGAAAGTTCGGATCGAGGTAGATAGTCTTGATGCAGAGCGCTCTTCGCATGCGTTCGAGAAGGTCCCGCACCAATTCGAAGCGCCGCGTGGGCTCGATGGAACCGAGCAGCGGATGTCGTGCGCGCCATTCCTCTTCGTCCTCGCAGCAATCCATGAGGCCCCGGTAGCCGATGTCCAGCAGCTCCAGCTGCTCCAGATTGGGGTTGGTGATGCGCCAGCCGCGCTGCAAGTCGAAGTAGAGCCGGTAGCCGAGTACGTCGCGAAGCGTCTTGATCGTGTTCTGGGCCTTGATGCCCTTGGCCTCGGGATTGGCCGAGTAGTCCCACGCGTCCAGGTGCAGGCGGGAAAGCACGCCCTGGGTCAGAACATCGTCGGTGAGCGTTCCGCCGGGCTCGGCCCGAATGGCCGAAAGGAGCGCGCCGCGCAGGAGCAGGATCTGTATGAAGTCGTTGAAATGGCCAGCCTGGAGGCTTGCGTCCTGACGATTGTCGGTGAATGCGAGCAGCTTCTTGGTCTGCTCGTCGAGGTCCGCGCCAATGAGGTGCTTCAGCGAGGAAAGTGCCAGCACTGTCGTGGCCGAGCTCCGGCCCTCGCTGGAGAGCCCGGAGAGCTTGGTCATGTCGCTCCGAACGCTGCCGTCGTAGTAGGCGTCGCATTCCGGATGCAAGCAGAAGCGGAAGGGCCCCGGGATGAACCAGGCGGGCAGGCCATCCGCGGACACGGCGCCTCGCGTATCGACCGGGACGCCGAGAGGCCGGTAGCGGCGGAAATGGGACTTGAGCCGGATGTCGTCGCCGCGGAATTCCAGCCAGTCCTCCGGGTACTGGTTCTCAGTGTCCGCAGGATCGAACAGTCCGAAAGGGTCCGGCATGAGATAGCCGAACTGGACGTCCTCGTCGTCGTTGGATCGTTCGGACAGGTCGCGGGGCTCGAATGCATGCGGCTGCTTGCTGACATGCTTCGCCCAGACGGGCAGGTATTCCTGGCCGCAGGCGCGGCAGAAGGCGAGGGAGAAAAGAGGACGATCGCGGTCTCCGGGTTTGAATTGCTGTCCGTGCAGGGTGAGATACCGCTCGTCCGGTGCCTCAAGGGTCGCGTAGGCGTTCCAGGCGCCGCTGATGAACTGGTGCAGCCGGAAGGCGAAGAAGCTCTGGCCTCGCTCATTCCGGCTTCGGTGGGCGGTCAGGAGAAAGTTCGCGAGGTAGTCGCGGCAATGCTGCGCGTCGAGGCCGCTGTCGGCGGAAAGACGATCCGAGGCCTGAAGGATGGTCAGCGGACGCGAAATTCGCACGAGCCTGCCGCCCTGCTCTTCGAGACCGAGATTGCGCTCCACCCAGGTCGCGACCGGGTGGGCCGCGAGCGCCTGGTGTGTCGGATTCGCAGGGACGCCCCGCTCGATGGCGGCGCGCAGATCGGGGCCGCTCAGGCACGCGTCGCGGTCGGTGACGGGCCGTAAAGTCTCCGAAACGACATTGCCGGGATCGACAGCTGCGCCGAACAGGCGGCTTGCGATGGCCGCAACGGCGGCGTTGCGGTCGTCGGGCAAGCCTTCGGAGGCCATCGTCGCCGAGGTGCCGATACAGAGAAGCCGCTCGTTGAACCGTTCCCGGACGCGTCGGACGAGCATGGCGACATCGGCTCCCTGGCGCCCGCGGTAGGTGTGCAGCTCGTCGAGGACCAGAAACCGGAGGCCCTTGGCGTGTTCGCGGATCGCCTTGTCGGTCTCGTGGAACCGCGTCATGACCAGCTCGAGCATGACGTAGTTGGTCAGCAGAATGTCGGGAGGGTTCTTTGCGATCCGCTCGCGTTCATCCTGCGATTCCTGCCCGGTGTATCGCGCGAACGTGACCGGCTCACCGCCTTCGCCGTAACCGAGCCGCAGGTACTTCTCCAGTTCCTCGCGTTGGCTGTTGCAGAGCGCGTTCATCGGATAGACGACGATGGCGGTGATGCCCTTGCAGGCGTCGCCGGCACGCTTTCGCCGCAATACATCGTCGACGATCGGGATGAAGTAGGCGAGCGATTTTCCGGAGCCAGTGCCGGTGGTCAGGACATAGCTTTCGACTCGGCTGGCGATTTCGATGGCGTCGGTCTGGTGTCGGTGCAGCAGCAGGCGCTCGCCGAATGTGTTGTCACCACGCTTGAGCCGGAACACCTTCGCGCACTCCGCATCGAGCGTGCCGTCGGCGACCAGATCGTCGATGTATCCGCCGGGCTCGAAGTTCGGATTGAGCTGGATGAGCGGGGCGGGCCAGAAATGGCCCGCGGCATAGGCCGCATCGACTTCGCGGGAGATGTCCTCGGCGCGGATCCTGGCGAAACTTCGGGAAAACCGCTCGTACTCGGCGACGAGTTCATCACGGAAGGCGAATACGTCCATCAGCGACTCCTCGACCCCGCGGCGTTGGCGCGCTCCTCGATCGCGGCGCACCCCTCCATCAGCACATCGAATGATGCAGCGTCATCGTCCAGCATGAGCGCGTTGTCATCCGCGAGCACTGCATACGCGGTCTTTGCAGGAACAAACCGCAGGTCACTGGAAGCCGCCGCTAGGTAATCTATTCGCGAACTGAACACATCGTTTTCCGAGAAGAACAACGTCTTGTGGCGATCGATCGAGATCGTATGCAAGCGGATGGCCAATACCGGCTGTGTCAAGACGTGCCAGACCGCGCCAAGCGTAAGAACATTTGGTCGATTGACGTATGGTGGCCGAGGTGACGCAGGGTTTCGGAGCGCGCCGAAATAGCCTTCAGCTGAATCTGAGCGTACTCCATGGTGTTCACGGTAGGGCTCCACATCCGCCTGTGTCTCCTTTTCGTCTGTCAGAAAATTAGTGGCAATGCTGTCGTATTGCAATGTCAGTATAATATTGCTGCTACACGGCCAAACTGCAGTACAGTCAGGAAAGATCTGATCACAGACTGTGGAATGCACCGCGGCGAACGAGGGTTTGTCATGAGGTCAATGATTGGGTAAGCTGACCGGCAGCAAATTGGCCGGGGGGAGGTCCGTCCAAACTTGTGAGTTCAACCCTTGGAGCCGACGCAGTCGCTCTGGAAGAGGAGGTACGAATGGACCGTCTAAACGATATCATCAGTTCAATTAATTCATTTGCGTGGGGACCGCCGATGCTCGGCATGCTGGGTGTCACCGGCCTGTTGCTGACACTGGGTCTTGTCTTCATGCCCTGGCGGAAGGTCGGGTACGGGTTCAGACTCCTGTTCGACAAGAACCAGGTCGGTGAAGGCGAGGTCAAGCCGTTCAATGCGCTGATGACCGCCTTGTCGGCAACTGTCGGAACCGGAAACATCGCCGGCGTTGCCACGGCCATCGCCCTGGGCGGTCCAGGTGCAATCTTCTACATGTGGCTCATAGCCCTGTTCGGGATGGCTACCAAATATGCCGAAGCCGTTTGCGCGGTGACCTATCGGGAAGTTGATTCCACCGGCAAGTATGTCGGCGGACCCATGTACTATTTGCGGAACGGTGTCGGGGAATTTGCCCCGGAGCTTGGCAAATACCTGGGAGTTGCCTTTGCCATCTTTGGTGCGATCGCTGCATTCGGAATCGGCAACGCGGTTCAGGTCAACTCGATGGCAACGGTCCTCGATTCCAGTTTCAATGTTCCGACCTGGATCACTGGTATCGTTGTGGCCGCGCTTGCAGGTTTCGTCATCATCGGCGGCATCAAGCGGATCGGAGACGTGGCCGGCAAACTGGTTCCGACCATGATCGTTCTCTATGTCGGCGCGGCGCTGATCATCATCCTGATCAACATCACCAAGGTTCCCGAAGCCATTGGCATGATCTTTACCTATGCCTTCAATCCGGCTGCAGCCACCGGCGGATTTGCCGGCGCTGCGGTAGCGGCAGCCATTCGCTTCGGCGTGGCCCGTGGTGTGTTCTCCAACGAATCCGGCCTGGGTTCGGCGGCAATCGCCCACGCCGCTGCGCAGACCAACAGCCCGGTTCGTCAGGGCATCATCGCCATGCTCGGAACCTTCATCGACACCATCGTCGTATGCACCATGACTGCCCTGGTCATCCTGACATCGGGCGCATGGACGATGACCGGTGCCGATGGCGGCGGGCTGACCGGTGCGGTGCTGACCTCGACCGGTTTCAACGAGTCGATTGCCGGCGGCCAGTACATCGTCACCATTGCCCTTGCGGTGTTTGCATTCACCACCATTCTGGGATGGTCGTATTATGGTGAAAGATGCTGGCAGTACCTGTTCAGCGAAAAGACCCTGTTGATCTATCGGGTCATGTGGGTGCTGGCAGCCCTGGTATTTGCCAATTTGAAGGTCGATTTCGTCTGGAACCTGTCCGATACGCTCAATGGCCTGATGGCAGTTCCGAACCTGATCGGCCTGATCCTGCTGGCACCGATGGTGTTCAGGGTCACCAGGCTGCATTTCGAGCAGGAGGGCACTCCGCTTGCCGGGCCCTTGCCCAAGAGTTGAACCTCCGGCTGTCAGGCACCAAGGGCCTCTGACAGCCGATTGTTGCAGGTAATCAGTACAGCGGCGGCATCGTTGATGTCGCCGCTGGCGCGTCTGGGATGGAGGTGTTTCGCCTGACACAGGACAACCGCCTTATGCGCCGGGGCACGAAGTTGGCAGTGATGGACGAGCCCGGTGTCGAGATCGTCCTCGGCATTACCGGCCACACACCAGAGTGCACCGGTGCCGGGGCATTCCTGTGCTTCAATCCTGGTCCCGGTACGCGGGGTTCAGGATAATGACGAATTATGGAACAAGGACAAGTGCCGGGTCTTCAGCGGGTATGGCCCGGAGAATTTCCAGTTCCTGCGCCGCCGGTGCGTTTGCTGGACCGCAGCCCGCGCCTTGTGTCCGGCTGGCTCCGGCCGAGCCGGAATATTCGGCCGCATGGCCCCGCCTGGGGCAATCCCGGCAAGGCCAGGCAGGCGGACCGGCCTGTCCGAATCCAGCCTCCGGGCACGAAAACCAGGCTCCGGCCGGAAGAACCCGCTACCGCGCCGGATTCGACGCGGAGTCCCCCGATCGGCACGCCAACGGGCATTGTCGGTTCCCGCGAGGAAAAATCTGCCCTGAAGAGCCCCTCTGGTCGTATCGAAGCAACTGGCGGGCGGTGCTACCGTCCCGGCATGGTGGATGCTGCATTCGATACCCTGGCGGTGACGCGCCAGTTCAAGGCCAGGGGCTTCAGCTCCGATCAGGCCGAGGCGATCACTGAAGCCGTCCGGGCCGGGGTGACCGGCGGGGTGGCGACGAAAGCCGATCTGGCGGATCTGAAAACGGATATGGCGGTGGCGACGAAAGCCGATCTGGCGGATCTGAAAACGGATATGGCGGGGCTCGAGGCCCGGTTGACATTGCGGATCATCATCATTGGTCTTGCCTTGAACGCCGCCAGCGCCGCCGCCGTGATCGCAGCGGTTGGCTGGGTGCTGTCCGGAAGCTGAGGCCGACCGCGGTTGGCGGGCATCTCCAGCCCGACATGGCATGGCAAGGTCGGGCCTCGCGGAGGCCGATCCCGGACCTGATTGTCATCTAGTCGTCGGCCGGAATGTCATCCTAGTGGTTAGTTCAATACAAGGGATTCTATTCTTTCGCGAATCGTGATACCGTGCCCCGTGCCGCCGCCATGCGGCCGATGACAAGGGAGACAGGGGCGATGGGCAGGAAGTCGACAAGACAGGAAATCAGGCTGTCAGGCGAAGAGCGGGCACGCCTCGGACAGATCACGGGCAACCCGCTGAGCCCCCGGAAGCATGTCTGGCGGGCCCGCATCATCCTGGAGCTCGGACGTCGAAGGCATTGCCGGCAAGCAGGAGGACGGAAGCGCGAAGACCCGGAAGCCAAGCTGGCGGTCATCTACACTGTCGGGCTGCGGGCTGGTCGAGACCATGCGCAGGACCGGCATGTCGAAGCCGACGGTCCGGCGCTGACGGGACCGCTTTCTCGCCGAAGGTGTGGACGGCCTGCTGCACGATGCCACCCGTCCGCCGGGGAAGAAGCCGATCCCCGAGGAGAAGGTGAAGGCCGCGATCGCGCTGGCGATGTCGCCGCCGCCGGAGCACAGCAGTCACTGGACGGTGCGGGCGCTGGCGAAGAGGCTGGGGATGGCCATCTCCACCATGCACGGCATCCTGAAGGATAACGGCCTCAGGCCGCACCAGGTGAAGACCTTCAAGGTCTCCCGCGACCCGAGGTTCGAGATCAAGGTCCGCGACGTGGTCGGCCTCCACGCAGGCCCGCCCGACCACGCGGTGGTCATCCCGGCAGGCGGGAAGCCGCAGATCCAGGCGCTCGGGCGGACGCAGAGGCCGCTGCCGATGAAGCCCGGACATGCCGCGACCAGGACACATGACTACGAACGGAACGCCGCCACCTGCCTGATGGCGGCGCTCGATGTTGCCACCGGCAAGGTCGTCGGCCGGACAGTCGAGCGGCACCGCTCGGAGGAGTTCCTTGCCTTCCTCGATCTCGTCTCCGAGGGGATCGAGCCCGGAGTGCCGGTCCATGTCGTCCAGGGCGATGTCTCCTCGCGCAGATCGGCCGAAATCCGCAAATGGCTGAAGGGCCGTCCCGACTGGAAGTTCCACTTCACCCCGACCTCGGCCTCGTGGATGAACGCCGTGGAGGGATTCTTCTCCAAACTCTCGAGGCAGAGGCTGAAGGACGCGATCTTCAATTCACTTGACGAGTGCATTGCGGCGATCGAGGGCTACATCGAACACCACAATGCCAACGACGCTCGCCCGTTCCGCTGGAGCAGGAAGCCGGAAGACCTCGTGGAGGCGTGGAAGAAGGGGCACCGGAAGCTGCAGGAAATGGCATCAAATGAATGAATCAGACCACTAGAGTGCGGAAGGAGGAGACGGGATTGCTGCGCTCCAGGTTCATGCCTCCCGAAACCTGCCTCGAGGCCCGCGCCGGTCGGCGCTGACGCTTGCCGTTGTCGGGGACAAGGATAGTCCGCCTTGTCGGGATGGCCCGCGGAAATGGACAACTGCAAGTGGCCGGTCTATCCTGAAGCGGCGTCGGTCAGGAGAGCGGGGCTGAAGATGGAAATGCCGTCCCCGGACAATAGTGTCCTTGCGCGCAGGGACCAGATCGTTGCCCGGCTGCGGGCATTGCTGCCCGGCGAAGGCATCATCGATGATCCGACCGAGACCCGGGCCTATGAATGTGATGCCTATACGGCCTACAGCTGCCCGCCGCTCGCCGTTGCCCTTCCGGCAACAACCGAAGAGGTTTCGCGGATCCTTCGCGTCTGCAACGAGGAAAATGTGCCGGTTGTCCCTCGGGGAGCTGGTACCTCGCTGGCCGGAGGTGCCCTGCCGACATCCGATTCCGTGGTGCTGGGCGTGGCTCGCATGACCGGGATCCTGGAGATCGACCCCGCCAACCGGTTTGTCCGGGTGCAGGCAGGTCGAACCAACATCTCGGTCACCGAAGCCGTGGCGGCGGAGGGGTTCTTCTATGCCCCGGATCCGTCAAGCCAGCTGGCCTGTGCCATTGCCGGCAACATCGCCATGAATTCGGGCGGTGCCCACTGCCTGAAATACGGTGTCACAAGCAACAATCTGCTCGGCGTGACCATGGTGATGATGGATGGGGAGGTGGTCGAGATCGGCGGTCCGTACATGGATTCCGGCGGGCTTGATCTGCTCGGCCTGGTCTGTGGATCGGAGGGGCAGCTGGGCGTGGTCACCGAGGCCGTGTTGCGCATTGTTCCCAGGCCGGAGGGTGCAAGGCCGGTCATGTTCGGATTTGAATCGCACGGGGCGGCCGGGGCCTGCGTTGCCGACATTGTCCGGTCCGGCTTGCTGCCGGTAGCCATCGAATTCATGGACCGGCCCTGCATCCGGGCCTGCGAGGATTTTGTCGGGGCAGGATATCCCGATGTCGAGGCGCTGCTGATTGTCGAGGTCGAAGGCTCCGACGACGAAATCGACCGCCAGCTCGGCCTGATCAGGCAGATTGCCGGTCGGCATGCGCCGGAGGTGGTCAGGGACAGCCGTTCGGATGCGGAGTCCGAGCTGATCTGGGCCGGCCGCAAGGCGGCGTTCGGTGCCATGGGCCGGATCAGCGACTACATATGCCTCGACGGAACAATTCCGGTATCGGAACTGCCCCGGGTGCTCGACCGGATCGGAGAGCTCTCCCGGGAATTCGACCTGCCGGTGGCAAACGTGTTTCATGCCGGCGACGGCAATCTCCATCCGCTGATCCTGTTTGACTCGAACACCGAGGGCAGCCTGGAGAAATGCGAGGCGCTCGGGGCGGCGATCCTGAGATACTGCGTGGAGGTCGGAGGTTGCCTGACCGGCGAGCACGGTGTCGGAGTCGAGAAGCGGGACCTGATGCACGCGCAGTATGATCGTGATGACCTGGAAGCCCAGATCCGGATCAAGGACGTGTTCGATCCCGGATGGAGACTGAACCCGGCAAAGGTATTCCCGCTCGAATTGACCGAAAGCCGAAGGGCAGCGTGAAACCGGGGAGTGAAAGCGAGCTTTCCGAGCTGGTCGCGTCAACGAACGATCCCGTGCGGATTGTCGGGGGCGGCACCAAGCCGATTGGTGGTCCGCTGGACGGGTTGCCGGTGTCGACCGCAGGAATATCGGGCATATCGTCGCATGATCCCGGGGCGCTGACGGTGATTGCCAGGGCAGGGACCCCGCTGTCCGAACTGGAATCGGTTCTCGCCGGCAGCCGGCAGGAACTTCCCTTCGAGCCGATGGATTACCGCGGGTTGCTGGGAACCGAGGGAGAGCCGACCATTGGCGGTGTTGCGGCACTCAACCTGTCGGGGCCGCGCCGCGTGTCGTCGGGAGCCTGCCGCGATTTCATGCTGGGGGTCCGGTTTGTCGACGGGGCCGGCCGGATCATCAGGAATGGCGGGCGGGTCATGAAGAACGTCACCGGCTACGACCTGGTCAAACTGCTGGCCGGAAGCTTCGGGACTCTGGGCATCATGACGGAAATCGCCTTCAAGGTGCTGCCGGCTGCCGAGTTCCGTGCGGTGCTGCTGCTGGAAGGTCTTCCGGACCGGCGAGCCATCGAGGCGCTGTCGAAGGCGCTGGCCTCGCCATTTGGCATATCGGGGGCCGCGCATGTTGTCAGGGGCCTGGATGGAGGTCCGGTGACGATGATCAGGATCGAGGGCTTCGAGGAGTCGGTTCGATACCGCGCAATCCGGTTGCGGGATCTGCTGCAGGACTTCGGCCATATCGACATCGAGACCGACCAGGAGAGGATCGCTGCCGGCTGGAAATGGATCAGGGATGTCGAGGCGTTCCAGGGCAGGGAAGGAGATGTCTGGCGGTTGTCGACCGTCCCAGGCGATGCTCCCGGGCTGGTTCAGAGGATCAGGTCGGAGGGAGAGGCAGAAATCATCTATGATTGGGGCGGTGGATTGATCTGGATCCTGACCGAAGAAGGGGAAGATCTGCGGGCAAGGGCCGGGCCGTATACCGGGCATGCAACGCTGGTCAGGGCAGGAAGGGAGACAAGGCGCCGCATCCCGGTGTTCGAGCCGCCGGATCACCGGCTTGCCGCAGTGGAGCAGGGGATCAGGCAGCAATTCGACCCGAAGGGCATTCTCAACCAGGGCCTGGTGGCCTGACCACGCTCCGGTCGTCCATCCGGCAAGCCGCAGAAAGAGACATCGATGCAGACCAGCTTTACCGCCGAGCAACTTGAAGACCCGGGGCTGCGGCGGTCAAACAGGATCCTGAGGAGTTGCGTGCATTGCGGATTTTGCACGGCAACCTGCCCGACCTACCAACTCCTGGGTGATGAACTCGACAGCCCCCGTGGCCGGATATACCTGATCAAGGAAATGCTGGAGACCGGCCGTCCGGCCGATGCCAGGACCGTCAAGCACATTGACCGGTGCCTGTCCTGCCTGTCCTGCATGACCACCTGTCCCTCCGGCGTGAACTACATGCACCTCGTCGATCACGCCCGCGAATATATCAACAGGACCTATCGCCGCCCTCCCCTTGACCGCTTGCTGCGCAGCATGCTGGCCCTCATTCTGCCCTACCCGTACCGCTTCCGGTTGGCCCTGCTCGGCGCCAGGCTGGCGAGGCCGCTGGCAGCCTTGATGCCCGATATCCGCCTGCGAGCGATGCTCGAAATGGCACCATCGGAGATCCCGCCGGTCAGCCGTAACGACGACCCGCAAATCTTTCGTGCTGAAGGGGAAGCCTCTTCCCGGGTCATCCTCTCGACCGGCTGCGCACAGAGGGCACTCAATACCGACATCAATGACGCCACGATCCGGCTGCTCGGACGGCTCGGCGTCGACGTCATCGTGGCCAGGGGTGCCGGCTGCTGCGGAGCGCTGGTGCACCATCTGGGCGATACCGGGGCCAGTCACAAGGCAGCCGCCGACAACATCAATGCCTGGACGAGCAGCGAGCATGGCGAGGTGAATGCCATCATCATCAACACCAGCGGTTGCGGCACCACCATCAAGGACTACCGGCACATGCTGGAAGGCGATCCGCTGGAGCCGGCTGCGGCCAGGGTCTCGGAGCTGGCTGCCGACGTGACCGAATTCCTGGCGCGGCGTGAATTCCCGGAATGTCCGCCCAGGAAATTCCGGGTCGGCTATCATGCTCCGTGTTCGCTGCAGCATGGGCAGCAGGTCCGTCTGCAGCCGAAACTGTTGCTGGAGAGGGCAGGGTTCGAAGTTGTCGAGCCGGCCGAGTCCCACCTGTGCTGCGGGTCGGCCGGCACCTATAACCTCCTGCAGCCGGAAATTGCCGGCAAGCTCGGAGCGCGAAAGGTTCAGGAGCTTGAATCCATCGGCCCCGATGTCATCGCCACCGGCAATATCGGCTGCATGATGCAGATCGGAACCGGAACGGGCATTCCGGTGGTACACACGGTGGAACTTCTCGACTGGGCAACCGGCGGCCCCGCTCCGAAGGCGCTGCTCAAATCCGGCAGGGCCGGATCTGCCCCCTCTTGAACTTCGCAACAGGCGTCACAATATCTTCTGTGTCGGAAGGCCGAAAATCGGGTCCGACACCACCAGAGGCCCGTCCAATTGGAGGGCACACCGCAGACATATCGCTCAAAGGAGGGTAACCATGCGCAGATATGATCTTTCCCCGCTGTTCCGGACCACCGTCGGTTTCGACCATGTCGCCGACCTGCTGGACACGGCGTTTTCGCAGGATGTCGTCTCCACATCCTATCCACCGTTCAACATCGAGAAGACCTCGGATGACGCCTACCGGATCTCGGTGGCAGCGGCCGGGTTTTCCGAGGACGATCTCAAGGTCGAGGTCCGGGAGAACCAGCTTGTCGTCTCGGCGACCAGGGCAGAGTCGGGATCAGCCGACAGGTACCTGCATCGCGGGATTGCCCGCCGGTCGTTCGAGCGCCGGTTCAGGCTTGCCGAACACGTGCAGGTTTCCGGGGCCAGTTTCGAGAATGGCATGCTGAATGTCGACCTGGTGCGCGAGATTCCGGAGGCCTCCAGGCCGCGGCGCATCGCCATCAACACCCCGGATCAGCCGACCCGGCTCGCAGCCTGAGCCTGACCATCGGAGCGTGCCCCGCCACCGGGGCACGCTTCCTGCCGTGCGGGTCCCGACCTTCCGGTCAGATCGACATGCACAGATATTTCATTTCCAGGAAGTCTTCCGTTCCATGCCGCGAGCCCTCGCGACCCAGCCCGGATTGCTTCACCCCGCCGAACGGCGCCACCTCCGTCGACAGGATGCCGGTATTGATGGCAACCATTCCATATTCAAGGGCCTCGGCTACCCGCCAGACCCGCGACAGGTCGCGGGCATAGAAGTAGGATGCCAAGCCATGAATGGTGTCATTGGCCAGTTCGATCACCTCGTCCTCGGTCTCGAACCGGATCAGCGGTGCGACCGGACCAAAGGTCTCGTCATGGGCAATCAGCATGTCCTGGGTAACATCGGCGATGACCGTCGGCTCGAACCAGTTGCCTCCCAGCTCGTGCCTGTTGCCGCCGGCCAGTAACCTGCCACCCCTGGAGGTGGCATCCGCAATATGGGATTCAACCTTGGCCACTGCATCCTGGTTGATCAGTGGCCCGGTATTGATGCCATCGCCGAACCCGTCACCGAGCCGGAGATCGCCGGTGGCCGTGGTCAGCATTTCGGCAAATTTGTCATAGACGCCGGACTGGACATAGATCCTGTTGGCACAGACGCATGTCTGACCATTGTTCCGGTATTTGGAGAGCATCGCACCCTGCACGGCGGCGTCCAGATCGGCATCGTCGAACACGATGAATGGCGCGTTGCCGCCAAGTTCCATCGACACCTTCTTGACCTGCTGCCCTGCCTGCCCGAGCAGGATGCGGCCGACTTCCGTTGATCCGGTGAAGGTGATCTTGCGGATGATCGGGTTGCTGCAGAACTCTTCGCCGATCTGTCGCGACCGGGTCGAGGTGACCACCGAGAACACTCCCTTGGGAACACCGGCCCGCTCGGCAAGCACCGCCATGGCCAATGCCGAAAGCGGGGTCTCGCTGGCCGGACGGGCGACAAATGTGCATCCGACCGCCAGCGCCGGCCCGACCTTGCGGGCGATCATGGCATTCGGGAAGTTCCAGGGTGTTATCGAAGCGACCACGCCAACCGGCTGCTTGATCACCAGCAACCGCTTGTCGGCCTGATGGCCCGGTATGACATCGCCATAGATTCGCTTGGCCTCTTCGCCAAACCATTGCAGGAACGATGCCCCGTACATGATTTCACCCTTCGCCTCGGCGAATGGCTTGCCCATTTCGGCGGTGAGGATGGTGGCAAGATCATCGGCATTGGCGATCATCAGCCGGTACCATTCGAGAAGTATCTCCGATCTTTCCTTCCCGGTGCGCGCTGCCCATGCCTTCTGCGCGGAAGCGCAGGCATCGATGGCCCGGCGCGTCTCGGCGATACCGAGATCCGGCACGGTGGCGATGACGTCACCCCTGGACGGGTTCGTGACATCAAAGGTGCCGCCGTCATCGGCATCGATCCACTCGCCGGCAACATGGGAACGGGTAGCCAGCAGGGAAGGATCGGCGAGCAGTGAAAGAATGTTGGTGGTATCCAGCATCGTGAACTCCGCAATATTTTCCAATTCCGGTGCCACAATGCTAAATCGAGTTCAAGGCGAGTCTGGTCCGGTCTGGCCGGAATCGGTCCGGCGATCCGGTTTCCGGTGTCACGGGCTGGCTGTTCTCCCGGGAGGAATGCCCGCATGATTGCCCAGGGTCCGAAGAACTCCATAGCCGACATTCCCGGAATCCTCGTTGGAAATTCCTCGGATGCGGCAATCAAGACCGGGGTGACGGTGGTGACCGGCGACAAACCCTTTACCGCCGGGGTGTCGGTGCTCGGCGGGGCGCCGGGAACACGGGAGACCGACCTCCTTTCGCCCGACCGGCTGGTACAGCAGGTCGATGCAGTGGTCCTGTCCGGCGGCTCGGCATTCGGCCTGGATGCGGCGTCAGGGGTGGCCGACATGCTGGCCGAGCAGGGGCGGGGCCTCGAAGTGGGAACGGCCCGGGTGCCGATCGTCCCCGGGGCCATCCTGTTCGATCTCCTCAATGGTGGCGACAAGGGCTGGCAAGCCAACCCGTACAATTCGCTCGGCAGGCTGGCGCTGGCGGCAGCCTCGCCGGAGTTCGAGATCGGAACCGCCGGTGCCGGCACCGGCGCAACAACCCTCGATCTCAAGGGCGGGCTGGGCTCGGCTTCTGCCGTGCTGCCGGGGGGTGTCGTGATCGGTGCGCTGGCGGCAGTGAATTCGGCTGGCACGGTGATCCGGGGCGGCGGCCCGGAATTCTGGGCAGCACCATTCGAGATTGATGGCGAGTTCGGCGGCATCCCGCCGCAGGGAGGGTCCGATCCATGCTGGATGCCCGAATTCGACATCTCCGTATCCGCCCCGGGCCGCAACACGACGATTGCCGTCGTGGCCACCAACGCTGCGCTTGACCAGTCACAGGCCACGGCACTCGCCACCACTGCCCATGGCGGGCTGGCCCGCTCGATCCTGCCGTCACACACCATCCTTGACGGCGACCTGGTGTTTGCCGTCTCCACCGGCGAGAAGCGTATCGGCAGCGACCCGGCGGCGCTGGTGGCGCTGGGTCATGCCGCGGCCGGCGCGCTGGCCAGGGCGGTGGCCAGGGGAGTTCACACCGCGGTGGCCGAACCCCACGACACTAGGCCGAGCTGGCAAGCCTTGCACGGGTAGTGCCGGCCCGGCAATGCCCCTGCTGCCCCGAAGGCGGCTCCTTCAGAGGGTGGTCAGTTTGCGAATTCCGTCTTGCTGGAACCGGAATGGTATGTCGGGCGGCGGTCCGGGGCACGGAAGCACGTCCAGCAGGCGCGAAATGACCAGCCGGGTGATGAACGGGAAATCAAGCTCACCGGTATCGCTGAGCCGAACCCACTGCAGATCCAGGAGTTCGCCGGATGTGTCATCAAGTTGGTCAGGATCGCCAGCAAGAGGAATTTCGTCGACATCGCCATAGAAGAACCGCGCATCGAAACGCCGGGTGCGGCCGGGAGGGGTGATCGCCCGGTAGAAGAATACGAGGCTCCGGGCACTCGGCATCATGCCATCGGCGCAGAATTCCACCCACTCTTCGGGAAGATCCTGCCGCCGGCCGGCCGGGTCCGGAGCTTCGGCAAGACGAATCCCGGTCTCCTCCCACAACTCCCGCACCGCACAGGCCAGCAGCGGACCGACCTCCGGCATGGCCGACTGCAATGTCAGCCTGGTCATGCAGAGCGGCGTCGGTGTGGCCCGGAGCCTTACCCGGCCATCGGCTGCATCAACCGCGCCGCCGGGAAACACGAACTTGTCCGGCATGAAGACGGCGGTGCTGCCCCGCCGGCCGACAAGGATCCTCGGCTCGCGGGTTCGGTCGCGGACCAGCACGATGGTCGCAGCATCCCGGATCGTGTCCCTGGCCGCCTCCATGTCCCGTATCCGCCTCCCGGAGTATTCATCCTGTCCCTACACAAGAACCGGCCGGATGAGAATCCCGAACGCCGCCACCGGCTCGGTGCGCCCCCGGACCGAATCCGGCCATGCTCACCATGTGCATGGATGCCCCCGTCTCTTGCGGGCTCGATCAGGTGCGAAGCCACCATGACGCATGTCGATTCCGCCCGGGCGGGGCGTTCACCCCGTCGCACTCGACCGGCTTGCCATGTCAGTACATGTCGATATTTCGGTGTTTCATCGACACGTTACAGTGACATGTCGACGGGATCGACATGTCCGGAGAAGGTGTCGACAGCAGCAGGATTCATCGACATGACCTTTGACCCCGGCCATCCCTTCAATGACCTCCCGGACCTGCCACCGGCCCCGGACACCGAGACCAGGTCCATTCTTCGCAGCTGCATCGCCGCGCGGGCGGCGCTGGCAGAGTTCCGGGTCTCCGGAAGGCTCATCCCGAACCAGGCGATGCTGATCAACTCGATCCCCCTGCTCGAGGCACAGGCGAGCTCGGAGATCGAAGACATCGTTACCACGACCGACCGGCTGTTCCGCCATGCCAACGACACGGCAGGTCGAGCGGACCCTGCCACCAGGGAGGCCCTGCGTTACCGCACCGCCCTGAATCGCGGCTTCGGGATGCTGGAGCGACGGCCGGTATCGACCGTCATGGCTGTCGAGGTCTGTCGAATGATCAAGGGTGCGGATTTGGATATTCGCAACACGCCGGGCACGGTGCTGACGAATGATGCAACCGACGAGGTCATCTACACGCCTCCGGAGGGAGAGACCGTTCTGCGCAACAAGCTGGCAAATTGGGAGCGCTACATTCACGAGGCCGAGGATATCGACCCGCTGATCCGGCTCGCAGTCATGCATTACCAGTTCGAGGCGATCCACCCCTTCGTCGACGGAAACGGTTGCACCGGGCGCGTGCTGAACCTGCTCTATCTCGTCGACAAGGAACTGCTGGATATTCCTGTCCTCCATCTCAGCCGGCACATCATCCGGAACAGGGCGCTGTACTACCGCTATCTGCTCGAGGTGACGGCACGGCAAGCCTGGGAGCAGTGGATACTCTTTGTGCTCGAGGCCGTCAGAGCGACAGCCGAATGGACCACGGCGAAGATCGGAGCGATCCGGGATCTTCTCGACGAGACGGCGGCCGAGATCCGACGAAGCATGCCGAAAATCCACTCCCGCGAACTGGCGGAACTGATTTTCGTGCATCCCTGCTGCCGTATCAGCGACGTGGTGGAAGCGGGCATCGCCAAGCGTCAGACAGCCGCCGTCTATCTGAAGGCCCTCGCATCCCGGGGCATCCTCGAGCAAGTCAGGGCGGGGCGCGAAAACCTCTACATCAACCCGCCGCTCCTGGCGCTCCTGGCCGAGCGGGAGTGACATTGTGCAACGCAGCATCATCATGACGGTGCCCGAAATCCCTGTCCGCGAGCCCGAGTTCTACCAGGGCAGGATCTGCATGTTCTGTTGCGGCTCCGACTACCGATCCGCCCCGGCGGCAAGAGCCGCGATCGGGATGGGTTGCAATCCCGGCGAAATCCTCTCCGGCGGCATCGCCGCATGGAAAAGGCAGACGAGCTGGAATAGAAGGGCGGATCGCCCCAATGAAGGAGGTGCGACATGACCGATTATCCGGTCGATTTGACAGTCAGACCCGAGGTCGAGGGGTTCTTCGACCCGGTCAGCAACACGATCTCCTACATCGTCAGGGATCCGTCATCGGATGCCTGTGCGATCTTCGATTCGGTGCTGGATATGGATTATGCCGCCGGGCGCATCGCGTATGACAGCGCCGACCGGCTGATCAGGGCGATCAGGGAAAGCGACCGGCGTGTCGAGTGGATCATCGAAACCCATGTCCATGCCGATCACCTGTCGGCGGCGCCATATCTGCAAGACAGGCTGGGCGGCAGGATCGGCGTCGGAGCCCGGATCATGGAAGTGCAGGAGGTCTTCGGCAAGGTCTTCAACGAAGGTTCGGAATTTCAGCGGGACGGCTCGCAATTCGATGCCCTGTTCGAGGATGGCCAAACCTACCGGATCGGAACGATGCAGGCCTTCGCCATGGCCACGCCGGGACATACGCCGGCCTGCATGGTGCATGTTGCCGGCGATGCAGCCTTTGCCGGAGATACGCTGTTCATGCCCGATGGCGGCTCGGCCCGGGCGGATTTTCCGGGTGGGGATGCGGGTGAACTCTATGACAGCATCCAGAAGGTGTTGACCCTGCCCGACGAGATGCGGCTCTTCATCTGTCACGATTATGGCCCCGATGGACGGGCGATCGCATGGGAGACGACGATCGGAGAGCAGCGGGCGCACAACATTCATGTGGGTGGAGGCAAGACCCGCGAGGAATTCGTGAAATTCCGCACCGAACGCGACGCGCAGCTGGCCATGCCCCGGCTCATCATCCCGTCGCTGCAGGTGAATATGCGGGCAGGCGAAATACCGCGCGATGGCGATGCCAACCCGGTGCTCAAGGTGCCGTTGAACGGGTTGTGACCCGCATGCCTGCGGTCGGCACGGTGATCGGATCCCTGGGCGACGCGCTGGAGAATGCCTGCCGACCCGAGTTCAGTTCCCGACTTCACGCACGGCCTTTCGGCAGACCGCCGGACGCCGCGGGGCTCCACGGGGTGTACCCGGCACGGCGGAGGGATGCGACAGTCGGCGGCGAGGACGTCCCTGAACATCCATTGCCCCCGGGGAAGCGACACGAAACGAAGACATTCGGAGTCACGTGCGGGGCGTGGCCCGGGCCCGAAATTTGACTCCGGGACACAGATTGGTCAAGTGAAGGCTGGCCGGCATGCCGAGGCCCGCCAGTCAGCCGGGCGGTATCTCGCCCGCCAACAGTAGCGATCGACCCTCTGAATGCCGGACAGCCCCGTTGTCCGGATGAGGGAGGCAAGGAGTGCCCGATGCAGGACCAGGACAGGATTTCGCGTTTCGCCGGCAATGACGGATTTGTTGCCGCACTTGACCAGAGCGGCGGCTCGACGCCAGTTGCGCTCGCCCGCTACGGCGTCGACGAAACCAGGTATGGCGACGAGGCCGAGATGATGGCACTCGTTCACGAGATGCGCTCACGGATCATGCGGTCAGCCTGCTTTTCCAGCGACAGGATCCTGGGGGTCATCCTGTTCGAGCGAACAATGACCGGCGAGATCGATGGGCAGACGGTTCCGGATTTCCTGTGGAGGCGGAAAGGTGTGTTGCCCTTTCTCAAGATCGATGACGGGCTGGCCGACCAGGAAAATGGAATCAGTCTCATGCGACCGATCCAGGGCATGGAAGACCGGCTGAACCAGGCCAGGGAATATGGCATGTTCGGCACCAAGATGCGTTCGGTCATCCACCAGCCGGGAAAGGCAGGGGTCGAAGCCGTGGTCGAGCAGCAGTTCGAGTTTGCGGAGACCATCATCGATCACGGATTTCTGCCGATTGTCGAGCCGGAAGTGTCGATCACCTGCGAGGACAAGGCGGAATGCGAGGAGATGCTGTTCGCGGCGCTGGTCACCAGGCTGCAGACGCTGGGCAAGGGGCGGCGGATCGCACTCAAGCTGACCCTCCCCGACCGGCCTGGACGATATGCAGATCTCATTGCCCATGAAAAGGTGGTCAGGGTCACGGCTCTCTCCGGTGGCTATGACAGGCAGGAGGCCTGCCGCCGGCTGGCCGAAAATCCGGGAATGGTTGCCAGTTTCTCGCGGGCCTTCCTGGAGGGGCTGGACGAATCCCAGAGCGACCCGGAATTCGACCGCGCGCTCGACGAATCCATCAACCGGATTTTTGTCGCATCCTGCACCTGACTGCCAACTCGTGCCGCCAGGAAAATGTCGCATCCTGCACCTGGGCGCGCCCGCCGAAAAGATTTCGCCGGAATTCGGGCCGTCTCCCGTTTGACTGTCAGTTGAACAGTATTGAACGGCATCAGCCGACAAATGAAAGGATGACAGGAAAATGAAACAGACTCACCTCAGGCTACTGCTCTCCGGAGCGACCATCGCCGCCCTTGCGGCACTCTCGACCGGTTCGGCCATCGCCGATTCCGGAAAGGATCGGAAGGGAGGGAGCATGTTCGGCGGCATGGGTGTCGGATTTGCCGATCTGGATGCGGATGGTGACGGCATGCTGACCGAGGATGAATTTGCTGCAGCCAGGAGCGCCTGGTTTGCCCGCCATGACGCCGATGGCGACGGCATGCTGTCGCAGGATGAACTGAATGCGGCCATCATGGAGAATCTCGCCCGCATGGTCGAAAAGCGCTCAGGCGCAATCATCGACCGGATGGATGAGGATGGTGACGGCATGATTGCCATGGACGAGATCGGCATGGAGCATGATCCAGGGCGGGCGTTCTCCCGGATCGACCGTGATGATGATGGCATGATCTCCGAATCGGAATTCGACCGGATGAAATCGAAAGACGGGATGAAGGACCGGCGGTCGGGCCGCAAGGGCGGCCGCAAGGGCCACGACAGGGACTGACAATTGCCTGGCCGGTCTCCCGGTGATGCCGGCCAGCAACAAACCCGATGAGTGGAGACCGTGCCTGTTCGAGCATGGAAAGGCGTTCTGACACAGATGGATCGGCAACGGATGAGAGACTTCTTGCCGCGTATGCGGCTGGAGACCGATCTGCATCCCGCCGGATCCTGGAGCGTTTTGCGCCAACCGTGTTCCGGCTTGCCTGCCGCATGCTGGGCAACCAGGCAGATGCCGAGGATGTCACGCAGGAAGTCATGCTGAGGCTGTGGAAAATGGCGCCGGTGTGGCAGTCCGGCAATGCCCGCGTATCGAGTTGGCTGTGGCGGGTGACGGCAAACCTGTGCACGGATCGCCTGCGGGCGAGACGGCTCGGCAGCTCGTTATCGCCTGATGAGACGGCCGATAACCGGCCGTCCCAGATAGACCGGATGATGGAGAGTGAGCGATCGCGGGCGCTGGAGGATGCGCTGTCGGACCTGCCGGCCCGGCAGAGGATCGCGGTGGTTCTGCGTCACCTGGAAGGAAGGTCGAACCCGGAAATCGCCGAGATGCTCGACACGACGATCGAGGCGGTCGAGAGCCTGCTGACCAGGGGATTGCGCGGGCTCAGGGACCGGCTGGGCAAACGGCAGGAAGAACTGGGTTGGACATGATGAAGCGTGATGGACAAATCTCCGATCGCGAACTGGATGCCTGTTTCGAGGAGGCCAGGCATGAAGGCATCCCGGAAATTCCGGCCGGGCTGTGGCAAGCCATGCAGGATGATGCCGACCGGCTGCAGCCGGCAGTGGCAGCATCACCGGGTCGCCACCGAAGGCTTGCCGGATGGTGGCGCAATCTCTGGTCGCTGCCCGCCTATTGGCAGCCGGCGGCAGTCATGGCGGCATTTGCACTGCTTGGATTTGCCCTTGGCTCGCTGTTTGCCGACAGCGCCGAACTGCTGGCAGGCGAGTTGCTGACGGTGCAGACGGCAGAGTCCGGGAACGACATCTTCTCGGATCTCGAGCAGCTGATCGTCGAGGGTTGATGCATGGACGGGCAGCGACAGCAACCTTCCGGTCGCCGCAGATGGCTCAAGGTGATTCTTGTCCTGTCACTGGCGGCGAACCTGCTGGTGGTCGGCGCGGCGATCGGGCTTGCCCTCTACTGGCCCAGGAACGATTTTGCCGAGGGGAGCCGGATTTTCGGCATTTCCGGCCTAGGTGTCCTGTCGGGTGCCCTTGATGACCAGTACAAGCGCTCGATCGGCGTGGAAATCAGGGGCCGGAAGGACGGGTTGCGCGAGCTTCGGGAGGCGGCCAACCGGAATGCATCGAGGCTGATCGAGATCCTGCGGGCCGAACCCTTCGATCCGCTCGAGCTCGAGGAGCATTTTCGTCAGCAACGGGATCACGCGATGAACATGCTCACCGACGGCCACGACCTGCTTGCTCCCCGCATCATTGCGATGACCCGGGACGAGAGAAACCGCTTTGCCGACCGGATCGAGGCGGGTCTCAGAAAACGCGGCCAGCGACATCATTGAATGACAATCCGGCGGCAGCCGGCCGGGCTGGCGGTGGATCATTGATTTCCCTGGGTCTGCCTGGCGCCTGCGCTCGCTGGTTGGAGCGGCAGGTTCAATGGCGGCGGGGTGCCGGCGGCCCGTTCATGATCCGGGACGGGATGATGGAATACCGGCAAGAAAATCCTCGGCCAGCATGCTGACGACCTCGCGGAATGCCTCGAACTCCGTTGCGCCACTTGCCACCGCGGCGGCGAATCGCTGCCTTTGCCGGGTTGTCGAGTTTCCCCGTCGCACGATTTCCGCTGTCCATGCCAGTTCCTCCTCGCTCCCGAGTTCGGCCGCATCATCCCTGACCAGCAGCACGAGTTCCTGCATCAGCTCGGCAAATGGAACCAGCTTGGTCTTTCCGTGATCGATAAGCGGTTCATCGGTGCCGTAACGCTGGGCGCGCCAGCGATTCTCGTTGATGAGGATCGAGGGGTAGTGACGCCATCTCTGGTTGAGCGACCGCAACCGGTAAAGGAAGGCCACGATCGCCTGGAAGGTTGCGGTTATGGCGACGGCATCCCGCCAATGGCTGCACACATCGGTGACCCGCTGTTCCATGGTCGGAAACTTGACCGAGGGGCGGATGTCCCACCAGATCTTGGTTCCGTCCTCGAGGCTGCCGGACTCGACGAGGTGATCGACCAGCCGGATGAATCCGGCATGGGAATTCAGCGTGTCGGGAAGCCCGGTCCGGGGCAGCGAATCGAACACCGCCAGCCGGTACGAAGACAGCATCGTATCCTCGCCCTCCCAGTAGGGAGAGGAGCAGGACAGCGCCAGGATATGCGGCAGGAAATAGGCTGCCTGGTTCATCAGGTCGATGCGCAGGTCGGGGTCCTCGACTTCCAGGTGGGTATGCATGCCGCAGATCAGCAACCGGCGGGCACTCAGCCCCAATTCGCGACTCAGGGCGATGTAGCGGTCCTTGTCGGTATGGGTCTGTTCGCTCCTCCTGGCAAAGGGGTGGGTGGAGGCAGCGATGACCCGATAGCCAAATCGGCCGGCAGTTGACGACACCAGCGACCGGAGTTCGGCAAGCTCGGCCCCGGCATCGGTGACCCGGGCATGCGGGCGGGTTCCCACCTCGATCTGGCACCGGAGATATTCATTGGAGGTTCGCCTGTCCGACAGCTTCTGGCATTCTTCCATGAATCCCGGCTCCGGCTCCGGGACGAGATCAAGACTCTCCTGGTCGATGATCAGGTATTCTTCTTCGATGCCAATTCGCAGTGATGGCCTGTCCGGCATGATCGGTATTCCCCTGCTGATTCATTCTGGCGGGTATTGCCGGCATCGGCAATACCTCCTTCCGGCCCGGCGCGATCCGGCCGGCCAATGGCGGTCGTGGCAGAAGGGTGGGCCGGCGGGCGGAAATTGCATCCGCTCGTTTGCCGGAGAGGCTCCGGGGCCGCGTCCGTCGTGCCGGGAAATGATGTGTGAAGGTTGGTTGGCAGTCCCTAGGGGAATCGAACCCCTCTTTCCAGGTTGAAAACCTGGCGTCCTAACCGATAGACGAAGGGACCGCACCTCTACACCGGCAACTAATAATTGATCGGGCCGGGCAGTTGCAACACCCTATCACCGCCAAATTCGCGAAATCGGCAATGGCCTCGCCGGCCTGCATCAGGCGGGCGCCGCATCCTCGACCTGAAGCTTCGGGGTGACCCGGCCACGATAATCATCCGCCTCCAGTCTTCCCAGCACGTGGACAGGTCGTGAGCCACACCCCTCGAGGAATTTCCCCAGCCGGCCGTCCATCACCCCGAAGGCAATGGCTGCCAGCCGTGACTTCGAGTTGCCCTGTATCGAGAGCTGCAGATGTCCGTTTCCGACCACCCGGCGGTATGCGATTTGCTGAAACGGCAGTACCACCCTTGGATGCGGGGCACCGGCTCCATATGGTCCGGCATTCTCGAGGGCCTCTATCAGGTCCAGCGTCGCTGCTTCGGCCTGGATCTCGCCATCGACCCTGACCGATCGGGGCGCATCCAGCGCCGGTTCCTGCAACTCCAGCAGCTGGGCAATCCGTTCCATCGCCGTGTCCAGCCGATCTTCTGCCACCTCGAGCCCGGCAGCCATCTTGTGACCTCCACCCCTGGCCAGGAGGCCTTCATCCCGGCAGCGGACGATCGCCGAACCGATATCCACTCCGGGGATCGAGCGGGCCGAGCCCTTGCCGATTCCGTCCGCGAAGCCGATGGCGATGGCCGGCCGGTTGGCCAGTTCGGAAATATGTGACGCCACGATCCCGACGATTCCCGGATGCCAGTGTTCGGAGGCTGCCCATACCAGCGGACTGTCGAGCCCGCGCTGCTCGACCTGTTCCCGGGCCTGCGTCGAGGCGAATTCCACCATCTGCCGCCTCTCCCGGTTCAACGAATCCAGTGCCCGGGCCAACACCTCTGCATCATCGTCATCGTCGGTGGCCAGCAGCCGAGCCCCGAGATCCGAATCGCCGATTCGACCGCCAGCATTGATTCGCGGGCCAAACACGAAACCGAGATGGCGGGAATTCGGTGGCGAGCTGATCCCGGCAATGTCGGCCAGGGCACGCAGCCCCGGACGGCCTCTCTTGCGCATCACCAGCAACCCGTTCCGCACCAGCGCCCGGTTCAGCCCCAGCATCGGCGACACATCGGCCACGGTTGCCAGTGCAACCAGATCCAGCATCTGCATGAGGTCGGGCAGGTCTTCCCTGGTTGGGCGCAATGCCCGGTTGACGGCGACCAGGAACATGAACACCACCCCGGCGGCACACAAATAGACCAGCTCCGACGACTCGTCCTGGCGATTGGGATTGACCACGGCAAAGGCGGGGGGCAATTCGGGGTCCGATACGTGATGGTCCAGCACGATCACATCGGTGCCGTGCACCGCCTCGATGGAATCGAAAGCCGAACTGCCACAATCGACGCAGATGATCAGCGAATGAGTCTCGGCAAGGCGGCGCATCGCCGGAACATTGGGACCAAATCCCTCCCGTATCCGGTCCGGAACATAGAGTGTTGCCGTGGCTCCGATCTGTCGCATCCAGTCGATCAGCAGGGCAGCCGAACTGCCGCCATCGACATCGTAATCGGCAAATATCGCGATCTTCTGGCGGTTGCCGAGCGCGTCGACGAAACGTGACACGGCCCGGTCGAGATCCTTCAGGGAGGACGGGTCCGGCATCAGGTTGCGAATCTTCGGATCGAGGAATGCCTCTGCCGTATCCGGTCCGGCACCCTGTCGCGCCAGCACCCGGCAGACCAGGTCCGGAAGATCGGTCCTCTCGGCAATTGCCCGTGAAATCCGGTCCACTGAAGGTGAAAGGCCGATCCATTTCCTGCCACCGACCGAGCATTCCACCCCCCGGAATGCTCCCTGTTCTGCCTGCCTGCCCGCAGCCTGTGCCAGCGGGATGGTCATCGGCTGGTCATTTGCCGGTAGGTTACGGTCCGGCGCGATCCGGTCCTCGATCGCAGCAGCACCGTTTCCGTTTCGAGGTAGTCAGCCCGGCGCCTGATTCCCTTCAGCAATGATCCGTCAGTGACGCCGGTGGCGGCAAAGATGATGTGATCGCTGATCATGTCCTGCCGCGAATAGACCCGGTCAAGATCGGTGATCCCGGTTTCACCGGCCCGGCGTATCTCCGCTGGCGAATTGAACAGCAGCCTTCCCTCCATCTGTCCGCCCATGCATTTGAGTGCCGCCGCCGCCAACACCCCTTCGGGCGCACCGCCGATGCCCATATACATGTCAAGCCCGGTGATGCCCGGCTCCGTGCAGTGGATGACCGCAGCAACGTCACCATCGGAAATCAGCCGGATTGCCGCCCCGGTCATGCGCACGTCGTCGATCAGCTGTTCATGGCGGGCCCGCTCGAGAATGCAGACCGTGATGTCGCCGGTCCGACAGCCCTTGGCCGCCGCCAGGCGTTCCACCCGCTCCTGCGGGCTCATGTTCAGGGTGACCAGGCGGTCGGGATAGCCTGGTCCGATTGCCAGCTTGTCCATGTAGACATCGGGTGCCCGCAGGATCGAGCCACGAGGGCCCATGGCGATGACGGTCAGCGCATTCGGCATTTCCTTTGCCGCCAGTGCAGTTCCCTCAAGAGGGTCCAGGGCAATATCAAGTGCCGGCCCGTCGCCGGTCCCCACCTTCTCGCCGCTGTACAGCATCGGCGCCCGGTCCCGTTCACCCTCGCCGATCACGACCATCCCGTCGATATTCAGCATGTTGAGCTGGTTGCGCATCGCGTCCACGGCTGCCTGGTCGGCAGCATTCTCGTCACCGCGACCGACAAATCCTGCGGATGCCAGCGCCGCGGCCTCCGATACCCGCGCCAGGCCCAGGGACAGCATGCGATCCCTGAATTCGATCTCCTGGTTCATGTTCGGCTCGAAGTCGGTCCGGGTGACATCGACAGGTTGTTCACGGTCTGTCAACCGCAACCACCAGGCCGCCTGCCGGGCCCGGCCCTGCAAACGGGTTCGTTGATGGTGCCGCCGGGTTCATTCAGACCTCCTCGATCCGTATGGCAACCGGGTCGGTCAGCGACACTCCGGAGTTCACGATATCGGCAATCGCCCGGTCGAGGTGGCTCCGGCTGGTCTTGTGGGTCACGATGATGACCGGGGCCGCTTCGCCTTCATGGCCGTATTGCCGCATCCGGTTTATCGAGATACCGGCATCGCCGAGCGCCGCCGCCACCTTCGCCAGAACGCCTGGCCTGTCCTCGAGCAGGAGCCGCAGATAGTAGGGAACCGTGGTTGCCGCCCGTGTTGGCGGGATCTCCTTCAACGATGACGCCGGCTGGCCGAATGTCGATATCCGCCGCCCCCTGGCCAGGTCGATGACATCGCCGATCACCGCGGTGGCGGTCGGGCCTTCGCCGGCCCCGGCCCCCCTGAGGAAGACCGGGCCGCAGGATTCGCCCTCGAGAACCACGATATTGGTGGCATTCTCGATCTGGCCTATCGGCGATGTCTCCGGCACCAGGCAAGGTTGCATGCGCTGTTCCAGGCCTTCTTCCGACAGCTTCGATATGCCGAGCAGCTTGATGCGGTAGCCCATATCGCCGGCCTGCTCGATATCGTGGGCTGAAATCCGCTGAATTCCTTCCAGCTCCATGCTGGCAAAGTCGACCCGGCTTCCGAAGGCAATCGACGACAGCAATGCCAGCTTGTGACCGGCATCAATGCCGCCGACATCGAGGTTCGGGTCGGTTTCAAGATAGCCCAGCGCCTCCGCCTCGCCGAAGATGTCCTGGTACGAGAGGCCGGTATGCTCCATCCGGGTCAGAATGTAGTTGCAGGTTCCGTTCATCACGCCGAGGATCCTGACGATCCTGTCGGCAGCGAGCCCTTCCGACAACGCCTTGACGACCGGAATTCCACCGGCAACCGCTGCCTCGAAGCGCAGCACCAGCCCCGCATTCTCGGCACGCTCTGCCAAGTCCTGGCCGTGAACAGCCAGAAGCGCCTTGTTGGCGGTCACCACATCCTTGCCCGACGCGATCGCAGCCTCGACCGACCGCCGGGCAGCTCCTTCCTCGCCGCCGACCAGCTCGACGAACAGGTCGATGTCGGGACGGCGGGCCAGCGCGGCCGGATCCTCCTCCCAGGAATAATTCGAGATATCGATACCGCGATTCCGGGTCCGGTCCCTGGCGCTGACCGCCACGATGTCGATTGCCCGACCGGCGCGGCAGGAAATCAGCTGGCGATTGCTGTCAAGGATGCGGGCAACACCGGTGCCGACGGTTCCCAGGCCGGCCATTCCAATCCTCAGGGGATCATGCAACTGAGTCTTCTCCCGAATTGACATGCCAGGCCGGACGGTCGAGCCGGACCGGGGCGCCGGAACGATTACGGGCAAGAAACCACGGAATCAACTCGATTTGCCGGTTTTGCACACCGGCATTCCAGCTGCGACCGACATCGTCGAGTCCGGCGGGCACATGCCGCAGTCGGGGTGCCATGAGGTTGGGGCGGGTGTCACCGGTGGCGGGGCCGCTCAGCCATCCAGGGATTGCTGGAACTGCTCGTAGCTTCCCGGGTCGGGCGCCGTGTCTCGCAGTTCCGGCTCGCTGACAAAACCCGGGTCTTCGCCCTGGTCTTCGCCGATCGGGTCGGCCTCCATCGCCTCCTCGGGCAACATGCAACCTGACAGGAAGCACAGGCCGGCGGCACATGCAAAAACGATCCTTCTCAAACTTGCCTCCCTCGGCCAATCACCCCGGCAACTTCTGACAGGAGCCGGCAACAATCTGCTATCGGCATCCGGAAGGCGAGTAAACCTTGCAGGTTCCATGACCGGCGGCCCGCCGGTCAGGTGGCAAGGAACCGCCGGTAATCCCCGGCAGTCGCCTGCGCCGCCGCGTCGAACAGCAACCGCCCCAGCTCCGGCGTGGCCAGGGCCGAATGCGATCCGACCCGGCCATCGGGAAACTCGGCCCGGTGACGCCCGGGCGGGCCATGACGGTCGCCCCGTGCCTTGCTGATGTATTCAGGTGAAAGCCTGGCCGGCTCCCGGTCAGCATCGGGATGGTCGAGGATCCTTCCGGCCATCCGGGTTATCGATATCTCGGACGGGGTCGCATGCATCCCTTCCAATTCACCGAAATGACGCTGGCGCAACTCCTCGACCGGCGGAAAGTCCCACCAGCTTGCGATTCGAATCCGCAGCTTCGGAAACACCAGGTGCAATCGATGCAGTGGCTCGAGATTGGCACCATGTCCGTTGAGAAAGTAGAAATGCACGAAACCCTGCCGGCCCAGGCTCCGGCAGATGCCTTCGGCAATTGACTGGAATTGCCGTGGCGAAATCGACACCGTGCCGGGAAAATCCAGGTTGAAGCGGGCCGGTGCATAGGCAAGGGTCGGGGCAACCATGGCCCCGGCCAGCATTGCTGCCTGTTCGGCGATCATGCCGGCACAGATCGCGTCGGTTCCGATCAGGCCGATCGGGCCATGCTGTTCGGTTGATCCGGCCGGGATGATGATTCCCCGGGACCGGGCCAGGTAGCCGTCGACCTCGTACCAGCTCGAATGGTCAAGACGCATTCCCGACCCTCCATGGCGACGCGTGCATCCGGCCGGGCCGCGGCCGAACGGAAATGCCCGGGTCCGGCACCATTGACAGGCCGAACCCGGGCATGACCCTGTTCAGGCTGCAGGGCATCCGCCTCGCAGCCGCTCGAATTTCGGATCAGTTCTGAAGGTTCCACTTCCTGCCCAGCTCGTCGAAGAAGCCTCGTTCCTGCTTGAGCGTGATCCAGGTATTCACATAGTTGATCCAGATCTGGTCGGCTTGCGGAAGCAGCATCGCAATCGGTGTCGGGGCCTTGGGGGCCGATACCGGCACGATCATCATCTGCGGGTATTTTGCCACCAGCTTGTGCGCCTCGACATTGGAGGTGATATGGGCATCGGCCCGGCCGGCCAGGACTTCCTGGAAGTCCCTGGCGGGAGCCTCCACGATCTTGTGTTCGGCGTCGGGGAAGAATTCCTTGACCTGCTTCTCCTGCGTGGTGCCGAGAGTGGCGGCGACCACGACATCGGGCACATTCAGATCATCCCAGTCGCCGAACCGGTCGGAATTGCTGGCCAGGATCAGCGGAACCGTGGCCAGCGAAAAATAGCTGATCGAGTAGCCGGCGGCCTTCGCCCTGGCCGGAGAAATCGATGCGGAACCGGTCATGTGGTACTTGCCGGAGGTCACGCCGCTGACCAGTGTCTTCCAGTCAGTGGCCACGAATTCGACCTCGACGCCGAGGTCGCCTGCCAGTTCGGTCATGACGTCGATGTCATATCCGGTGTAGCTGTTGGTTGCCGGATCCCGCATGGTCATCGGGTTCCAGTCACCGGTCGTGCCGGCTTTCAGGACACCGGTATTGAGGATTTCGTTAAGGGCCGATTGTGCATGGGCCTGGAATGCTGCGGTTGCAAACAGGATAACGCTTGCGATCTTGAGAAGTTTCATTTCGATACTCTTGTTGATTGTGGCGCGCCTTCATGATGCAACTGCGCAGGGCTTGCAAGCGTGCATGCAGTCCGGGCAAGCCTGGCTGTGGCCACGCAGACAACAGATTTGGGCGACACCCTGCAGTCCGGCACCTGGTTGGAGACCTGGAAATGACACGAATCGAACTCTGGACCGGACCGATCATCCATCCCTGGATGCCGGTATCCTTTCGCTCCGGCACCTGCCGGTGGCCCGCGGATCGTCGGCAAGACAGACCCGGCCGGACATCCGGGCCGACAGGCAGGACCTGGTCATGATCAAGGCTCACATGAGGAATTCCAGGCTGCGAATTATCGTTTTGCCGGTGCTTGCCGGCATGCTGCTGTCGGGCTGTTCCCAGAACTGGGGCTGGTACGTGGTCAACCCGGCAACTTCTTCAGGCCTTGCCAATCTCAAATTCCTGGTCGGCGGCCTGAAATACACCATCCTCCTGTCGGTGACGGCAATCCTGATTTCGATCCTGGTCGGATTGGCGATCGCGCTTCCCGGACTGGCATCGAATCGCCTGCTGCGCGCCCTGAACCGGACATATGTCGAACTGGTCCGGGCCGTTCCGATCCTGGTGCTGATCCTCTGGGTCTATTACGGAATGCCGCAGGTCGTGCAGGTGTCGATCAACGTGTTCTGGGCCGGTGTCATTGCGCTGGCATTGTCGGACAGCGCCTTCGAGGCCGAGATCTTCCGCGCCGGAATTCAGTCGGTCGACAAGGGGCAGCACGAGGCGGCGCGCTCGATATCGCTGAGCTACTGGGACACCATGCGGTTCGTGATCCTGCCGCAGGCCATACGGCGGATCCTTCCGGCGCTTGGCAACCAGCTGGTCTACATGCTCAAGATGTCATCCCTGGTGTCGGTCATCGGCATGCAGGAATTGACCCGCAAGGCAAACGAGCTGGTGGTGACCGAGTATCGACCACTGGAGGTCTACACCATCCTCGTGCTGGAATACCTGGTGCTCATCCTCATGGTCTCGGCCGGTGTGCGCTGGCTCGAACGCCGGCTGCAGGTCGATCAGCGGGTGTGACCGATGAGGTGGGGCAGGCGGCAGTCGCCGGACGGGAATGGCGCCGACATGTGGCCGGTGCTGGCCGGAATTCCGCTGCTGGTGCTGTGCCTGGCCGGCATTCCCCCGGATGGCTGGGCCACCGGGACCTGGCGCGGGATCCGCGTGGCGGAAGAACATCGATGCGCCCCCTATGACCGGGGTGATTACCGCTATCCCGGTTCGGTCGAACTCGAGATCATCGCCGACCAGACCGGCAGGGTCTACGGACCCTATACCGGACGGACATTTGCCAGCCGCCGCCAGACCGATATCGAGCATATCGTGGCCTCGTCCGAGGCGCATGACAGTGGCCTCTGCGCGGCCCCACCGGCAACAAGGCTGGAATTTGCCTCCGACGTTCTGAACCTCACCCTCGCCGCACCCGAGGTCAATCGATGTTCGGAGGCCGGAAAATGCGCTCATGATGCGGCCGAATGGCTGCCAGCGCTCAACCGGTGCTGGTTTGCCGCCCGGATTGTCTCGGTCCGGCAAGAATACGACCTGACCATCGATGCCAGGGAAGCGGAGGTTCTCGAGGGGATTCTCTCCGGTTGTGCAAGTGTCGAGATGGTTGTGCTGGACACCGGTCCGATTGAAGTCGAGACTGCCCCCGCAATGGATGGGACAGGGCTGTCGCCTGATGAGGCATTGGCAAGGTGGGATGATAACGGAAATGGCCGCATTACCTGCAAGGAGGCGCGTCGACACGGAATTGCTCCCGTGCCCCGCGGCCATGCCGCCTACCGGTTCATGCGGGACGGCGACGGTGATGGCGTGGTCTGCGAGTAGGTCTTCGAGGTCCCCTGACCTGCCAGCCGGAGGGTCGGGCAGATGACCAGGCAGCTTGCTGTCCTTGTCGTCGTTCTGGGTGCGATGTTCCTCAGCACGGGTGCCCTGTTCATGCGCCTGATCGAATCGGCCGGCGGATTCCAGATCCTGTTTTATCGGTCGATTACCCTGTGCGCGACGATTCTGGCCTTCGTGTGCATTCGCCGCCGGCACACGCCGCTGCAGGTGATCAGGTCCCTCGACCGGATCGACCTGGGAATCGGGTTGTTGATTTCCCTCTCCTTTACCGGCTACGTGTTTGCCGTTCTGAACACCACGGTTCCCTCGGCCCTGTTCATCCTGACCGCCTCGCCGCTGGTTGCAGCCACGGTCGGATGGCTGTGGATTGGCGAAAAACCGCACCCGGTTACCTGGCTTTCGATGGCAGTTGCCTGTGGCGGCGTCATGTTCATGCTTGGCGACGGGCTCGCCGCCGGTCGGACCTTCGGCAATTTCTGTGCCCTGGTTGCCGCATCTTCATTTGCCGTGATGCTGGTCTTCGCACGGCGGAGCCGGAAGACCGATATTCTCGGTGGCTCGTTCCTGGCTGGTCTACTGTCGGGCCTCTACGGTTTCGTCGTCGTGGTTACGGTCGGGAGCGGCCTCGAGGTCGCCACCAGGGACCTGCTGCTGATCCTGACCACCGGGGTGGTTTCGATCGGCATCGGTCTTGCCTGCATTACCTGGGGAACGCCGTATATGCCGGCGGCGGAAGTCGGGGTGATCGTGCTGGTCGAGAGCGTTCTTGGTCCTTTCTGGGTCTGGCTTTTCGGGTTCGAGGGCATTACCGGAGCCGAAATTGTCGGCGGCGCGGCGGTACTGGCATCGGTTGTCCTGCTCTCGGTCTTTTCGGGCCGGTCGATACCACCTCCCGGTGACAGGAAAGCGGGCATCGGCTGAGACCACTCGCCCGGCGCCCGGGCGCAGGAAATGGCCCGGTGACAGGAATTCCGGGCGGACATGATCTGAAAGACAAATTGGGGAATCGACCAGGCGCGGCATCGCCGTGCGGCCGCGACGCCGGTCCGGGTCCGTAGCCGCAAACCGCTCCAGGGTCTGCATGACCGATCCCCGTGCAATATCGCAGTGGGCTGCGGTCGCACGGGTGCCGCGGCCCTCGCCAAGATGGAATACCGGTTCAAGGCCGGAGAATTTTGGGTGAAAATCTGTTAATTGACTGTAATTATTAGGGCCTGTTGACAATCGGGTTGCATTTCAGTCGGTCCGATGCCATTTTCCCTGCAACGCACGCCGAAGGGCGGCACGAGCAGTAGAGGAAAATGACGGATGAATACAGACAGGACGGTGCTGACCGACGCCATGTGGGCGCGGATCGAGCACATATTGCCCGGAAAGGAAACCGATCCCGGTGTCACCGCGGCAGACAACAGGATGTTTCTCGAGGCGGTACTGTGGCGGATCCGCACCGGATCGCCATGGCGCGACCTTCCCGGACATTTCGGCAACTGGAACAGCATCTTCAAGCGCTTCCGCAGATGGGCGCTTTCGGGCATTTTCGAACAGGTATTCAACGAGTTGTCCGATGAGTTCGACCTCGAATACGTGTTCGTCGATGGCACCATCGTGCAGGCCCACCAGAAGGCGGCCGGCGCAAAAGGGGGACCTCCGGGCAGGGTATCGGACGCTCGAGAGGCGGCCTGACCAGCAAGATCGTGGCGGTGGTGGACGCACTCGGCTACCTCGTGCGCTTCGTCATCCTTCCCGGACAGGCGCATGACCTTGCCGGCGTGCCGGAGCTTCTCGGGGATCTTTCCTTCGGAGCCCTCATCGGCGACAGGGCATTCGATGCCGGCTGGCTGATCGAGGAGATCGAGGATAGCGGGGCAATGGCGGTGATTCCCCCGAGACGGAACCGGACAATACTCCGGCATCATGACCGGGAGATGTACAAGTGGCGGCACCAGATCGGGAACTTCTTCGCAAGAATCAAGGAGTTCCGGGCCATCGCCACCCGCTACGACAAGACCGACGAGAGCTTCGCGGCGGCGATTCATCTCGTCAGTGGCGTGGTTGCGGCGACATGATTGTCAACAGGCCCTAGTGTATGCTGCGGGGAAGGTGGGGGAACTCTTGAGCGCGTACGGCTACAACCTCCTCGTGCAATTCAGAACCGGAAGACCAATTCAGGAAGCACGACGCTCCAACGGTCCCGGCGGAGCTGGGGCTGGAAGTCCTCGCCGGAATCTGATCGAAAGCGCGTTGTGATTGCATAGACGCTGCCTTCCACGAAGGCGGCCCCTTCTGGCGGTGCGAACTTCCTGGCGAGGCGTCCGATCGCAACGCCATCCTGGTCGACGATGAGCCAGCGGCCGCCGTCCTGCTTCAGGCCGACAGCGTCGCCCGCCGCAATTCGGTCGAGGGACCGCAGCGCCGGATTTCCGTCGGTCAGCCGCCCCGCGAAGCCCAGGTCGACCTCCGAGGGATTGAGCGTGCGGTATATCTTTGTGCAATCGGCAACGTCGAGGCCGTTCACATGGGGGGCGTGATGGGCCACCGCCGGTCCTTCCAGGCTGTCGATAAAGGGATGACTGGCGCCCATGGAGATCAGCGCCAGGCTCCGGCGGGCCCGCGTCACGGCGACATAGTAGAGGCGGCGCTCGGCGTCCCCGTCCTCGCCGTTCGACGGCCGGTCCCAGTCGCCGTCGAGAACGACCACATCGTCGAATTCGAGCCCCTTGGCCCGGTGGGCCGAAAGCAGCAGCAGGCCAGTCCGGCGCTTTCGGGCGTCGCGGGCCCATTCGGCAAGCCATTCGATCACGTCCTTGCGATCGGCCTCGCGGTCACCGAGTTCATGGAACAGGTCCTCAAGACCCTCTCTCAGCAGCCACCACCAGGGACCGTTTGGCTGCCGGTCCATCCAACCGGCGACGTCGGCAACCCGGACAGCGGTGCCGGACCGCCTCCTGAGCCAGTCGACCAGGCTCTGGGTCTCACGCAGCCGCCAGACATTCGGCGGATCGTCGGATGCAACCTGGACCGGAATGCCCCGCGCCTCGCAGTAGTTCCTGATGGGCCCAAGTTGGCGCCAGGTGCGGGCGATGATCGCCGCCCTGGCCCAATCCCAGTCGTCGCGTGCCAGCTTCGAAAGACGCTCCAGCTCGCGCACCGCCAGGACGGCCTGAACAGTTTCGTCCCTCGGCACGCGCAGCACCTGCACACGTCCCCGCCCGATCGGATCGAACCGCTCGAACTCGCCGCCCGGCCGGCCTTTCCGCCGGCTCCGGTTCACCACGATGTCGTGGTCGGCCTTCATGCGTTGCGGGGCCGGCGCGATGAGCATGTTGGCGGCCTCGACGATGTTCGCTGTCGAGCGATAGTTCTCGATGAGATGGACCGGGCGCGCGGCGTAGTCATTCTCGAAGCGCCGGATGAAGGCGACGGACGCGCCCTTGAAAGCGTATATGTTCTGGTCGTCGTCGCCGACCGCAAAGAGGCTGAGGCGGCTGTCTTCGTCCTCGGTGGACCGTCCGGCGACGGCGGCGATCAACTCATACTCGTCCGGGCCGATATCCTGGTATTCGTCGACCAGAATCCAACGATATCCCTCGATCAGCGTGTCGCGCTGCGCCTCGGCCTCGTCGCGGGAGAGGCCGTCACCCCGGAGCAACGCGACCGCCTGCTTGAGAATCTTGTCGAACTCACCCTTCGCGATGTCTCCGGCCTGTCCGACGAAGCTCGCCCCGACCAGGCGCATGGCCAGTCCGTGACAGGTGGACACCGTCACGCCACGTGCATCCTCGTCAAGCAGATCGAACAAGCGCCGTCGGATCTCGGTTGCGGCGTGGCGGTTGTAGACCAGCGCAAGGATGCCCTGCGGGTCCTGCCGCCGGACACGGATCAGGTAGGCGATACGGTGCACGAGGACGCGCGTTTTGCCCGAGCCCGGGCCTGCCAGCACGAGGACACTGGTCTGCTCGCGGTCGTCGGCCACGATCCGGGTCTGGTCGGCGTTGCCTAGGGATTCGACGATCGCGCGCCAGGATTCGGGCGTCGTCTGGCGGCGCAGCGCGACCGCGCTGCGGGGTAGCCACCTCTCGACGAATGCCTGCCGGTCGAGCGTGAAATAGTCGTCCCTCAGGCGGCGCGCCTCGCGCATCGAGTCCAGGCCACGTTCCGCATAGGCCGCCATGATGTGGGTCTGGAGCGTCTGCTCGTCATAGTGGGTCTGGAGCGGCTGGAAGTCGGTCTCGGTAAACTTCCGGCTACCCCGCTCGAGACGGACGGTGATCGCCGGACGGAAGATGGTTAGACCCCGGCCCAGCGTCACCGCCCCCTGCTCGTGCAGCCAAAGGAGGGCGTGGTCGAGAAGGCTGGAGGGATCGGTGATCTCCTGTGCCAGTTCGAGGTCGCTTGTCAGCGCCGAGATCAGGGCGCCGAGGGTGGTCGCGACCTGCACGTCCTTGCCGCGGGCGTTCGCCGGCGCGGAGTCGGTGAGCGAGGCGAGCAGCACGGAGGCAGCCCTGCGGCGAAGTCGGGAGGTGAGGGTGAGCTTTTCCCAGCTGCGCTGGAGGCGAAGCGAGAGGTGCTGGCGGTCGATCTTGCGCACCTGGAAGCTGGCAATGCCCTCCGCGTCCTCCCGGCCGTCCCGCGCGATGCCGCGAATCAGCTTCTCGACGATGTCGGGCCGGACCGTCGTGTGACCCGCATCGCGGAGCTGCTGCGAGGCCAGCCTGAGATTGAGGTTCGACACCTCGCCGGGCTCAAGGCCGGGCGCCAGCTCTCGGAACCGGTCGAGCAGGTCGCCCTCGAGACCGGAGACCTCGGCAAGGCGCCTGCTGGAGGAGTCCTCCACGGCAAGATGGATGAAGACCGTGATCGCGGTGTCGTTCGAGGCGATCCCGAGTGCTTCGAGGAAGTTGAGCGCCTTGCGCAGCCGGGCCGGGGTCAGGCCGGTTTCGCCGCAGAGTTCGTCCGTGGAGATGCCACGGTCGGGCGGGGAGTCGAGCAGGCTGCGGACGAGCCGGAGGAGTTTGGTCCGGTAGGCCGGTGTCGTGTCCACAGCTTTGATCCGCTTGCGCGCTTCATCGATGGTCCGGATCTTCAATGAAGACGGAAACACCCGCACGAAGTTCTCTTCGCGCTTGAGCAGTATCGCCTCTTCGAGCCAGGAGACGGCGATCTTCACCCGGGTATCCTCGGTGTCCCTGTCCCGTCCGAAGTCGCCGTCAACATCTTCCTTGGCGATCTCGCCGGGTGTCGCGACGACCTCGCCCTCCCGTTTGGATCGCCGTCCCAATCGCCGCAAGGACTTCAGGATTGCCCCGATTTCCTGTTTGTCGAGACGCGACCGGGCCGAGAGCGTGAACTGCTTTTCGATGTCGTCGTTGCTGTAGAGCAGGACGCAGCGGGCAGGCTTGCCGTCGCGCCCGGCGCGGCCGGCCTCCTGGACGTAGTTCTCGAGCGAGCCCGGGATGTCGGCGTGGACGACGAGACGGATGTCGGACTTGTCGATCCCCATGCCGAAGGCATTGGTCGCGGCGATCACGCGGAGCATGCCGTTCGCGAACTGCTCCTGCGTCTCCAGCTTGGCATCCGGCTTCAGCCCGGCATGGTAATGGCCGGCGGCGTAGCCCTTCTCCTTGAGGAAGTCGGACACCCGCTCGGTGGCGCTTCGGGTCGCGCAGTAGACGATCGCGCCCGAGACGCCTTCCGAGGGCAGCGCATTCTCTAGAACCCAGACGATGTCGCCCAGCTTGCCGGTCTTGTCGGTCTGGATGACCTCGAACGAGAGATTGTCCCTATGCGTGCCGCCGTCGATCCGCTCGAGATCGACGCCCAGCTTCTCCTCGAAATGCTTGCAGATGTCGTCGATGACGCCGGGCTTGGCCGTCGCGGTCAGGCAGATCAGCGGTGCCGGTTCGCTGTCGCCGGAATACTCCCGGATAAAGTGGGCGATGTAGCGGTAGTCGGGCCGGAAGTCGTGGCCCCATTTGGAGACGCAATGCGCCTCGTCGACGACCCAGTATCCGACTTCCCTCTGCTTCAGGATGGACCGCACGGACGGGTTTCTGATCTGCTCCGGCGAGATGAGCAGCATCGAGGCATCGCCAAGGCGGACCCGGTCGAGCGCGTCGTGGCGCTCGGGCAGCGAAAGGAGGCCGTTGACGGTGACGCAGGACGAGATGCCCTGGCGCTTCAGACTGGCGACCTGATCGGCCATGAGCGCGACGAGTGGCGAGATGACGACGGTGAGCGCGCCGGTCCGGTGATATTTGGCGAGCGCCGGCAGCTGATAACAGAGCGATTTGCCGGTGCCGGTCGGAAGGATTCCGAGGACCGAGGACTTGGCGAGCGCTGCCGCGACGATGGTCTCCTGCAGGGAACGGCCGTCCTCGCCGGCGGGCTTCGGCCGGAACCCCCCGAAGCCGAACCACTGCTCCAGAAGTCTCGCCGGGTCGCTCCAGGACCGGCACCAGTCGCAGGCGGGATCCGTGCAGGACGTGTCGCGGAGCCTTCGAACAAGCACGCCGGTCTCAGGAAACTTGTGCCGGACCCAGGGCGGCATCACGGAGTCTTCGCCCGCCACCGCGATCCAGGAGAGTGCGTAGGCGAACGACCAACCGGTTCGCCCGGCGTCCGGGATCGCCAGTTCGATCTGGTGGGTGCAGGCCCGGCCTGCGAGGACGTTCCGGATCGCCCGTTGCGCGTCCGGGGCGTCCGGCCTTGGCGCATCCCTTGCTGACCGGAAGACCGCCTCGAAACCTTGTGGCTTCTCGCCCGATGTCGCGAGCCAGTGGAGGGCTGTCAGCAAATCGGGGTCGTCTCGCGCGAGCTCTTGCAACTCGGCCAGCTGGTTTCGGAGGACGGTGAGCACGAGCCCGGCGTCGACTTCGGGGTCGCTGGCGCTCCCGACCTGGAGACGCCCGTCCTTATAGTGCTTGACCAGGCGGTGATACGGGTTGCGGGGAAAGGCGAGCGGGTCTAGGGCCTGTTGACAATCATGTTGCCGCAACCACGCCACTGACGAGATGAATCGCCGCGGCGAAACTGGCGTCAGTCTTGTCGTAGCGGGTCGCCACTGCCCGGAACTCCTTGATTCTTGAGAAGAAATTCTCGATCTGGTGCCGCCACTTGTACATCTCCCGGTCATGATCCCTGGGCACTGTCCGGTTCCGTCGCGCCGGAATCACCGCCTCTGCCCCGCTCTCCTTGATCTCCTCGAGCAGCCAGCCGGCATCGAATGCCTTGTCGCCGATGAGGGCGCCGAAGGAAAGATCCTCGAGAAGTTCCGGCACGCCGGCAAGGTCATGGGCCTGTCCAGGAAGGATCACGAAGCGGACCAGGTAGCCAAGGGCGTCCACCACCGCCACGATCTTGCTGGTCAGGCCGCCCCGGGAGCGTCCGATGCCTTGCCGGCAGGTCCCCCTTTTGCACCGGCCGCCTTCTGGTGGGCCTGTACGATGGTGCCATCGACGAAGATGTACTCAAGGTCGAATTCATCGGACAACTCGTTGAATATACGTTCGAAGACACCCGAAAGCGCCCAGCGTCGGAACCGCTTGAAGACGCTGTTCCAGTTGCCGAAATGCTCCGGAAGGTCGCGCCAGGGCGAGCCGGTGCGGATCCGCCACAACACCGCCTCGAGAAACTGCCTGTTATCTGCCGCGGTGACACCTGGATCGGTCGCCTTGCCGGGCAATATGTGCTCGATCCGCGCCCACATGGCGTCGGTCAGTACCGTCCTGTCTTCATTCATTTGTCATCTGCCTCACCTGCTCGTGCCGCCGTTTCTTGGCGTGCGTTGCGAGGAAAATGGCATCAAGACGGCTGATTCGCAACCCGATTGTCAACAGGCCCTAGCCAGAGTGTATCAATCGGGGGCTTCGTTAGGAGTTGCAGGCTGGAACGTGCTTCTCGCAGATATGGCAGATCGTGCTGAATCACGTTGTGGCCGAGCACGAAGTCCGTGCCGGAGGAATAGGCGTCCAGCGCGAGCAGTGCCTTCGCGAAGTCGCCGCCACGATAGGTACATGTATCGCTCGTCACCAGACGGACAGCGGAGAAGCTGCGAATTCGGCCGGTGTTCGGATCGACTTCAAGGTCGACCGAGACGCATCGCGAGAGAAGCTCTTCCGTTCCCACTGGTTCTTTGGAATTCCTGTCGTGGATGAAACCGCATCGGTCATGCGCATGCTGCCGAGAGCAATGCGCAATTAGCGAACGTCTACCAGCTAAAGAACATCGGCCGCAATGCTCCAGGCGATCCGCTCCGCTGCCTCATGGACGGAATCCTGTGCCAGATGGGCGTATCTTGCCGTCGTCTCGATGTCGTTGTGCCCGAGCAGCTTGCCGATTACCGGCAGCGTTTCCCCGAGCGCCAGCGCCCTGGAAGCGAAGCTGTGTCGAAGGTCATGAATCCGCACATCCTCCAGCTTCGCGGCTTCCCGCACGGCCCGCCAGGCGCGGCAGGCCCTCCAGCATCCGCACCGCCGGCGTCGAGATCGACGTCCGTCCAGTGCCGCGCGAGGACCTCGCCCTTGCGGCAGCCGGTGAGCATCAGCAGGCGGATCGCCGCCGCCACGGGCGGGACGGCTCCGTCGTCCGCGGCCTCGTCCAGCGCCCGCCCGAGCTGGGCGAACTCGGCGTCGGTCAGGAAGCGCCCGCGGCCGCGCTCGGGATGCTTTTCGATCGACCGGCACGGGTTGCAGTCCGCCGGCACGAGGCCCCGGCCCTCGCCCGGACGGTACATGTGCGCCAGGGTCTTGACCGCCCGGTTCGCCACCACCGGGCGGTCGCTCAGCCCGCGGTGCAGCTCGACGACCTGCCGGCGCTCCACCGCCTCGACCGGCAGCCGGCCGAGCGCGGGCAGGATGTGGCGGCGCAGCACGCCGCGGAGCTTCACCTGCGTCCTCGGTTTGAGCCGGATCTCGACATGGTCCTCCAGATAGCGCGATGCCAGGTCGGCGACGGTTGGGCCGCCCTTGACCCGGGCCGCGAGCGGCAGCGCCACCGGCAGCCGCACCGCCGTCACCCGCTTCGGCCCCTCCGGCCCCGGCGCCCGGGCGATATGGACCTTGCCGCCGGTCGGATGGACCCGCACCGGACCCCGAAGCCGGTCACGATCCGGTCCCGGAACACGGTGTCGCGCCCGACCGTCTGGCGGCCATGGAGCGGCTGGAGATCGTCCTCTGCCGCATCGCAGATCCCCTCACGCCGCCCCGGCGTCGCGCACCAGGTGGGCGTATTTGGCGGTGGTGCCGGCCCGGGCATGGCCGAGCAGGCGCCCGATGACCGGCAGGCCGGACGGCTCTTCGGTTTCGCGCCCCTGGGCACCCAGGGGACGCCGTCCTCCCGCTCGATGCCGTCCCGGTGCAGGGTCAGGATCTCGCCCTTGCGGCAACCGGTCGGCATCAGGAGGCGGATCGCCGCGATGGCCATCGGCCTCATCGAGCCATCGGCCTCGAAGGTCTTCAGCACATCGCCGATGCGCCGGAACCCGTCCGCCGTCAGGAAGCGCTCGCGGGTATGTCGCGGTACTGGCGGACATGCCGACACGGGTTGCGCCCGGGCGGGTGCATCTCCCGGCTCCCGGCCGGCGAGAGCATCTTCGAGAGCGCCCGTATCGCCTGGTTGGCCGCCGCCGGCAGGAAATGACACTCGATGGACATGCGGCAGTTCCTCGCCGTCCCCGGCTTGCAGCGAGCGGCGACATGGTCCTTCGGACAGGGTTCCGCCGGATCGGCGACGGCGGCTTCGGGCCCCCTCGACCGGACGATGTGGAGCTTGCGACCGGTCGCATGGACGCGAACGCCGAAGCCGGCGAGGTCGCGGTCCCGGAAGACGGCGTCCTTGCCGCCGGGCTTCAGCCCGTCCGCAATCCGCTTGGTCAGCCTGAGGGTGCTCCGTCCCGAAATGCCCGCATATCGGTCATCAAACCGCATACGGGCGACATCAAATCGGGGGCGATCGAAGGCGATGGCTGGCTGCAAGTCAAGGGTTCGGAGGTCGGAGAGGAGAGAAGAACATCAACCATTACAATGCGCTATCATACCCTCGGCGCCGGACGGCGGGCGGTGGCGGGGATTGGCAACAGTTCGATGCGACCTCGGAACCTTCTTCACTATTGGCAGCGCCAGCCTCTTCCGTGCCAATCCATACCCCCCGGATTGATCGCCGGGATCCGGAAAGAGGGCCGGTGTCCATGGTCGAACCAGGGACAGCCATCTCGAGGGGCGGCTGCAATGGATGAAATTCGGGCGGCTGCATGCGTCAAATTCTGTAGTTGGCCGTACCCGCAACTGCTTCCTGCATTGCGTTCGTCTTCGATGGCCCCTAGGGTATAATAGTCTACAATGTTCTACCGAGAGTGCGATGGGCCTGAATATCAAGAACGACGAAACGTGCCGGCTGGCGCGGGAAGTTGCCGAATTGACCGGCGATACCTTGACCGGTGCAATTACCGCCGCGCTGCGCGAGCGTCTGGAACGGGAGCGACAACTCCGGCGCGCGGATACCCTGGCCCGGGAACTTCACGCGATCGGACAGCACTGCGCTGGCCTCCTGAGACCCGGGCCGTCCGCGGTCGAGCATGGAGACCTGCTCTATGACGAGCGGGGCCTGCCCGGGTGATCATCGACACCTCGGCCGTCCTTGCCATACTGTTCGGCGACGCTGACACGGAGTGCTACGAAAACGCGATCGCGGCGGCGTGGCCGCGCCGAATGTCTGCCGTCGCGCTGCTTGAAGCGGCGATGGTGGTCGAGGGGCGAGGCGACGCGGCGGCCGGTCAGGCGCTCGACACGTTTCTGGAGAAGGCCTCCGTCGAATTCGTCGCGGTCACTGCTGAACACGCGATCGCCGCACGGCGCGCCTGGCGGCGATTCGGAAAGGGCAACCATCCGGCGGCGCTGAATTTCGGCGACTGCTTCGCCTATGCTCTTGCCGAAGCGACGGGCGAGCCCTTGCTGTTCAAGGGAACAGATTTCGCCCGCACCGATGTCGCCGTCGCATTGCCGCCGCTCGAGGAGGGCAGTCCGTGGTCGGCGGTCGAGTGCGTGCAGGGCTGCAGGATGTGTCGGCGGGGAGCAGGCGATCTCAACCGGTTTGGATCGGCACCTGAAGAGTTGGAATTTCACTTGACCGGAGCTCCTCGCGTGACCGGAAGACAGGTTTTGGGAAAAGCAGCAACTCCGTGAAGGCATCAGTTCCTGCCCCATGCCGTCATTTCCATTGGCGAATTGGAGGGGACCGGGATGGCAACGCGCCGGGAAGAGAAGACAGAGCCCGGTCCGATGGATTGACAGATCCAGGGGCGTGATGTGCCGGCTTCCGGGACACGAAATTTGAATCGCGTCCCATTGCGTATATGTACTGCCCGGCATTCACATGCCCGTGCGGCGAAGTGACCAGGATTCCGAGATGCCCCGACACAGACACGGCCCTGCAGGGCAGCTGACCAGTTACAGCGATCCGGAGCTCTCGAAATACCTGCGGACCTCCTTCGCCAAGTCAATGGGGTACAAGGAGGACCGGGCCGTGGTGTTCGACTCTCCGGACGATGTGGCGGCAAGGATCGACGACCCGCAACTCGATGTCGGGCCTGATGATTTCCTGGTGATGCGCAATGCCGGGCCAGCCAGTCAATCCGCGATGCCGGAGGTCGGATATCTGCCGATACCGGAAAAGCCGGCTCAGGAAAGAGTTGGCGACATGGGGTGGATATCGCATGCCCGGATGTCCGGCACCGCTTTCGGAACCGTCATCCTTCACGTGGCACCGGAAGCAGCCATCGGGGGGCCGCCGGCGCTGGTCAGGAATGGCGATCGTGTCCGGCTCTCGATGGCCCGGCTCCGGCTGGATTTGGTGGTGGATGACCGCGAACTGGCATCCCGGCGCGTAATGCTCGAGCGCAGCAGCAAGGATGAGGACGCCGGCAGGGGGTATGGCCAGCTCCATGTCCGGGAAATCATGCAGGCGGATACAGGTTGCGATTTCCGCTTCATGCGCCCAGCCGGGCTGGCCGGTTAGTGGGCAGGAGATCCGGAGCGGGCAGGCCGCGCATGGGCGGCCGCGATCCCGGGCTTGCCGGCAGGGCTTCCGTCGGATGCTGAGCAGGGGGGAGCTGACCACCGGATCCATTCCGGGGCATTTCCGGCGGATGGCACTGCCCACGGCCATCGGAATGGTGTTCACGACGCTCTACAATGTCGTCGACAGCTATTTTGCCGGACTCATCTCGACGGAAGCGCTTGCCGGGCTGGGCATCTCCTTCCAGATCTTCTTTCTGCTGGTATGCGTCGGCATCGGCGTCAATGCCGCCATGGGAGCGCTGGTCGGAAATGCCCTTGGTGCCGGTCGCCGGCGACGGGCGAGGATCACCGCCTGCCAGGGGCTGAGCTATGCCGCGATGGCGTCGGTGGTATTGACAATCCTCGGCTACCTGTTGTCGCCGGCGCTGATAGGGGCCGTGTCCGAGCCTGGCGAGTTCCGCGACCTGGCCATCGCCTATCTTGACGTTCTGCTGCTGGCCACGCCGGCATTCCTGATCGCATTTGCGGCCAATGGCATCCTGGGTGCCCAGGGTGACGCGGTGTCGATGCAGCGGGCGCAGATCGCCGCATTCTTTGCCAATGTCGTGCTCAACCCGTTGATGATCTTCGGCGTGCCGGGGCTGTTGCCGGGGATCGGATTCAACGGAATTGCCCTGTCGACCCTGACCTCCCAGACCGGGGTCATGATCTACATTCTCTGGCGGGTCTACCGGTCCAGCCTGATGTCCGGGCAACGGCCGGTCGATTACCGGCCAAGGGCAATCCGCTTCCGGGAAATCACCGCCATGGCATTTCCGGCCAGTTCGGCGATGATTGTCATGCTGATCGGCGCCTATGTCACCCAGCTCTACCTGAAGCCCTTCGGCCCGGAAGCAATTGCCGCCTACGGGGTCGGGCTGCGAATCGAGCAGATGCTGCTCTTGCCCGGATTCGGACTGACCATCGCCCTGTTGCCGATCGCGGCACAGAATTTCGGTGCCGTCGAGTATGACCGGGTGCGGGAGGCCTTCACATTCTGCTGCAAGGCCGGTTTCGCGCTCATGCTGGCTGGATCGTTGCTGCTATGGTTCGCGGCCCGTCCGGCGGTCAGCCTGTTCACCTCCGACCCGGAGGTGGTCAGGCTTGGCGGAGACTATCTGAATGTCGACGGGTTTCTGCTGCCGATCTACATTCTGCTGTTCGCGATGAATTCCCTGCTGCAGGCATTCAAGCGGCCGATGTACACGCTGTGGATCGGAATCTACCGGCAGGGATTCGGCATCGCGGTGTTTTGCGCCATCTTTGTCATCCTGCTGGACTGGGGAAGCTGGGGTGTCTGGTTCGGGATCGCTGCCAGCGTCTTCACCGGATTTCTGCTGGCATTGCGCATAACCTGGTCTGTGGCAAACCGGGAAATCGGCGGGCTGTTCAGCCGCCGGGTGAAGGAATTCTGAAACCGGACTGACGCCGGGTTGATCAATCATCGAGCGAGCGGGCGATCAGCTCCTTCATGATTTCATTGGTGCCGCCATAGATCATCTGCACTCGGGCGTCGGTGTACAGGCGCGAAATCTGGAACTCGGCCATGTAGCCATAACCACCATGCAGCTGCAGGCATTCATTCATGACCTCGTTCTGGGCCTGGCTCCCCCAGTATTTGGCCATGGACGCGGTTGCCGGATCAAGCTGTTCCGCCTCGATCCGGGTGATGCAATCATTGACGAAGGACCGCAGCAGCTCGCATTTCGTCTTGGCTTCGGCGAGCTTGAAGCGAGTGTTCTGGAAATCCATGATGCGCTGCCCGAAGGCCTTGCGCTGCCTGACATACCCGGTGGTTGACGTGACCGCCAGGTCCATGGTTCCCAGCGCGGTGATGGCGATCAGGAGCCGTTCCCAGGGAAGCTGCTTCATCAGCTGGTAGAATCCCTGGCCTTCCTCGTCGCCGAGCAGGTTGGTCAGCGGAACCGCGGCGTTGTCGAAGAACAGCTCGGCGGTGTCATTTCCATGCAAACCCATCTTTTCCAGGTTGCGGCCGCGGCGAAATCCGTCGGTTGACCCGGCTTCGACGACAACCAGTGAAATGCCCCTGGCGCCACTGCCGCGGTCGGTCCTTGCTGCAACAATGACCAGATCGGCAGTCATCCCGTTGGTGATGAAGGTCTTGGACCCGTTCAGCCGGTACTGGTTGCCATCGGGAAATGCCGTTGTGGTGATGGATTGCACATCCGACCCACAACCCGGTTCGGACATCGCCAGCGCCCCGACCATGTCGCCCGACACCAGGGGCGGCAGCCATTTCGACTTCTGTTCATGAGAGCCATATTTCAGGATGTAGTGAATGACGATGGACTGGATGCCGAATCCCCAGCTCATGTCGCCGCAGGCGCCCTGCTCGTAGAGCACGATGGAATCGAAGCCGAGACCGCCACCGCTCCCGCCATACTCCTCGGGAACCGAACCTCCCATCAGGCCGGCATCGCCTGCCTTGTTCCAGAAGTCGCGGTCGACGATACCGCCGGACGTCCACCTCTCCATGTTCGGAACCAGTTCACGGCTGTAGAACCGCCGCACGGCATCGACGAACATGTCATGGTCCTCGCCGCTCCACGTGGATGCCGGTGTCGTCAACCCCATCTCGAAACCTCCATTGCCGGCCAAGGCCGTCCCGCACGGTTGGTGGCATGCAGGAGGCCGGTCCGGCATTGCCAGGATTTGATTAAACCTGCCCGTTCGCTATCCTGCACGGGATTTGTGGTCTTCCAGCGAAACATCAAGTGTCCCACGAGGCGGCCGCATGATGACCAGCGATATTGCAGTACTGAATGAACTGTTCCGGCGGGCGGTGCAAGCGGCCGACCCGGGCGCAGCGCTTGCGCGCAACCTGCCGGCGGCCCGCAGCTCCCCCTGCATCGTGGTCGGCGCAGGCAAGGCGGCGGCCCGCATGGCCAGCGAGCTGGAGCGCAGCTGGAACGGCCCGCTCAGGGGGGTGGTCGTGGTTCCCTACGGGTTCAGGCAGGATTGCCGGACCATCGAGGTTCTGGAAGCATCGCACCCGGTCCCGGACCACAACGGGCTGGTGGCGGCCCGACGCCTGGTCAGCTTGGTCTCGGGTCTGGGGGCCGACGACCTGGTCATTGCCCTGGTATCGGGCGGCGGCTCGGCCCTGCTGCCCCTGCCACCGGCAGGGATGTCGCTGGAGGATGAAGTCATCCTCAACCAGGCCCTGCTTGCCTCGGGCGCGCCGATTTCGGCCATGAATGCCATCCGGAAACAGGTGTCATCCATCAAGGGCGGCCGTCTTGCTCTTGCTGCCGCTCCCGCCCGGGTCGTGACCTATGTCCTGTCCGATGTTCCGGGAGACGATCCTGCCCAGGTGGCTTCGGGTCCCACCATCCCCGACTTGAACGGGGCCGACGAGGCCCTGGAATACCTGGACCGGTACCAGGTCGGGGCAACCGGGCAGACACGTGGCCATGTCAGGAGCCGGGCAGACCCGCCGCCGATGCCGGATCACCCGGCATTTGCCGCCCACGAGGTCCACATCATTGCCTCCGCCCGCATGTCGCTCGTTGCCGCGGCCGGGGCAGCCAGGGAATTCGGCCTCGAGCCGGTCATCCTTTCCGATTCGATCGAGGGGGAAGCCCGGGAGGCCGGAAGGGTCATGGCGGCAATTGCCCGGGAAATCGCCGTGCACGACCAGCCCTTCAGCAAGCCGGTGGTGTTGCTGTCCGGCGGAGAGACAACCGTCACTCTCGCCAGGAAGGGGCGGGGAGGCCGGAACTCGGAATTCCTGCTGTCATTGGCGCTGGCCATTGACGGCTTGCCGGGGATCACCGCCCTTGCGGCCGATACCGACGGCATTGACGGGACCGAAACCAATGCCGGTGCAGTGGCCAGTGGCACAACGGTCGCGGAAATCTCGAAATGCGGATTGAACGCGGCAACCCTTCTCCATCGGAACGATTCCTATCTTGCATTCGAGGCGATCGATGCCCTGTTCGAAACCGGTCCGACCGGAACCAATGTCAACGATTTTCGGGCCATCATCATCAGACAGCAGTGACCGGTGGCATCGCCGCGCCGGCCCACCCTACGACCGGACCCGTGCGAACAATGTATGGTAGGCGCCTGCCCGGTGCAGGTCGGCGGCCTCGCTGCATGACCTGGCAAGCGCCTCCCGGTCGATGGCCGAGACCAGAAGATGGCCGTCATCGTCCAGCACCGGCACCAACTCGTCTTCGAAGGAGTCCAGCAGATCGGAGACATCGGCCTGCGTGGCCGATTCGGCAAGAAACCGGTCGGGCAGGGTGGCAATCCCGGATGCCGGCTTCCGGACCTGTGTGTCCGCAGGGGCCAGTCCGAGAAACCGGCCGTCATCATCGACAACCGGGACCTGCCCCCAGCCATAATCCGGATACCGGTCCAGGAATTCGGCAATGGTCTGGCTGCCATTGCACCGCGGCACCTCCGGGAACTCGCAATCCCGCAACATCACCTCCGACAGGCTTGCCCGTTCCGCCAGCTTCGCAAGATCTACCCCTGATCTCCTGATCTGCTCGTCGAACACCGACTGAGCGAAGAGTTGCCTGGACACCAGGCAGGAAACGGCTACCGAGGCTGCCCCGGCCATGGTCAGAAGAGGATTGCCGGTGACTTCGAAAACCAGCAGCACCGCCGCCACCGGCACGCCGATCGACGAGCCCACAACCGCGGCCATGGCGCCGATTGCATACAGGGCAAGGCTGGCCTTGCCGACCAGGTCGATGGTCCCGAACGCTTTCCAGCTCAGGATTCCGAGCAGCATGCCGATCAGCAGGGCCGGGCCGACGGTTCCGCCCGGGAACCCGAACCCCAGGCAGATCGCGGTCAGGATAATCTTGGCTGCAATCAGCATGGCCAGCTGTTCCGGGCCGAATGCAGCTTCGATCTCGGCGAATTTCAGGACGGTGATTCCCTCTCCGAGGACATCCGGCAGCCAAAGCGCCGCCAATCCGACCGCCAGCCCTGCCAATCCGGTCTTCAGCCAGAGCGGCACCGGGGTCCGCGAGGACAATTCGCCGCAGGCGATGATCAGGCGCATGTAGATGATTGCCACGAGGCCCGATGCCGCGCCGATCAGGACCAGCGCCAGCATTTCCTGCCCCAGGATGAGGTTGACCGGCAACACCCGGATCAGTGGCGGCCGGTCAAGCAGGGCATCGCCGGCCAGGAAGCCGGTACCGGAGGCAATCGCGGTCGGGATGATTGCCCTGAGAGAGTATTTTCTGAGGACAAGCTCATGCGCGAAGACCAGGCCGGTGAGCGGCGCGCCGAATGCGGCCGAAATGGCGGCGGCGACACCGCAGGTCATCACCGTCGGCAGTGGCGTCTTCGCCTTGATTCGCAGTGACGAAACCGCTTTGCCGATCGCCGCTCCGAAAACCACCAGCGGACCGAACTGGCCGACCGATGCGCCGAAACCGAGTGCCGCCGCAGCGCCGACGGTCGATGCCAGGACCGAGCGAAATCCGGGGAATGGCGTGCCGCCCATGACGGATTTGATGACTTCCGGCGGCATGTGCGGCCGGCCGTTCACGGTGAGATGGCGAATCAGGATGCCGACCAGTACACCACCGAGCATGGGAACCAGGATGGTGGCACCAACCAGGATGTCCTGCCTGTCGGACATTCCCGACCGGGAGTCGGCCGAAATCAGCAGCAGGGTGTTCATCAGCGAAATCGATTCGACAAACAGGATTGCCGCCAATGCGCAGATCAGCCCGCTGACCATTGCCAGGATGCCGGTAACGGCAAGGTTGCCCAACATATGGGCCGGTTTTTCCTTGGCTCTCATCGGGCGGCAACCGGCAGCGGCTGAATCTCGGGTCGTTCCGGCATGATACAGACTCCCGTGAAACAATACGAATGCGCGTTGAAGGCGTGGCCTGCGGGAGCCTGAGGCAGGAAACAGGAAGGCGGGTGAAGCCCCGGAAGTTTCTGCACCGGTCAGTGCGAGGGCTGACTGCGTGATTGCCTTTTCGGGGAAACAGGGTATTGCGCCCCGGTGCTGCGGAAGGATCGGACGCGAGGAGAAAACGCATGGCCCTGGATGAATTCAAGATGCTGACATTCGACTGCTACGGTACCCTGGTCGACTGGGAGACGGGAATATTCGAGAATCTGCGACCGCTGACCGAACGTGTTGTCGCGGGTCTGGACCGCGACCGGATACTGGAAGCCCATGCCCGGCATGAATCGTCGCAGCAGGCACGAACGCCCGGCATGAAATATTCGGATCTGCTGGCCATCGTCTACCGCCGGCTGGCCGAGGAGTGGGACTCACCTGCAGATTGGGAAGAGTGCGTCCGCTACGGCAATTCGGTCGGTGACTGGCCGGTCTTCGAGGATACGACAGGGGCATTGGTCAGGCTGAAGGAGAAATATCGGCTGGCAATCCTCTCGAACGTGGACAATGCCAGCTTCGCCCGATCGAATGCCCGGCTTGGCGTCGAATTCGACGCCATATTCACCGCCGAGGATGTCGGATCGTACAAGCCATCACACCGGAATTTCCGATACATGCTTGATTGCCTGGAGAGGCGCCGGATCGCCAGGCACCAGGTATTGCATGTCGCCGAGAGCCTGTTCCACGACCATGGTCCTGCCAACAGCTTCGGCATGGCCGGGTGCTGGATCCATCGCCGTCACGGAAAGTCCGGCTATGGTGCCACCATGGATCCAGGCACCATTCCGACCACCACCTACCGGTTCGAGAGCATGAAGGAGTTCGCCGAGGCCTGCTGCGGATAAGCCCATGTGAGGACGGTTGCCGTCAAATCGGCTGATGACACCTTCATTGACACGATCCATGAAGGCATATCGATCACGACGATCACGTGAAAGCAGCAGGGGACTAGGGCCTGTTGACAATCATGCTGCCGCAACCACGCCACTGACGAGATGAATCGCCGCCGCGAAGCTCTCGCCCGGTTTGTCGTAGCGGGTCGCTACCGCACGGAACTCCCTGATCCTTGAGAAGACATTCCCGGTCCGGTGCCGCCACCTGTACATCTCCCGGTCATGATCCCTGGATCGGGCACGGCACCGCCGCGGGGGAATCACCGCCATCGCTCCGCTGTCTTCGATGTCCTCGATCAGCCATTTGGCATCGAATGCCTTGTCACCGATGAGGGCTCCGTAGCGGAGATCTGCAGGAAGCTCCGGCACGCAGGCCGGATCATGTGCCGGTCCGGGAAGGATCACGAAGCGGACCAGACAGCCGAGGGCATCCACCACCGCCACGATCCTGCTGGTCAGGCCGCCCCGGGAGCGTCCGATGCCTTGCTTCGAGGTCCCCCTTTTGCACCGGCCGCCTTCTGGTGTACCTGCACGATGGTGCCGTCGACGAAGATGTATTCGAGGTCGAATTCATCCGGGAGCTCGTTGAATACGGTCTCGAAAATGCCCGAAAGCGCCCAGCGTCGGAACCGCTTGAAGATGCGCCTCCTTGCCGAAATGCTCCGGAAGGTCGCGCCATGGCGATCCGGTGTGGATCCGCCACAGTACTGCCTCGAGAAACTGCCTGCCCACTGCCGCGGTGACGCCGGGATCGGTCGCCTTTCCGGGCAGCATGAGTTCGATCCGCGCCCACATGGCGTCGGTGAGTACCGTCCTGTCCGTATTCATCTGCCATTTTCCTCAACTGCTCGTGCCGCCGTTTCGGCGTGCGTTACGAGGAAAATGGCATCAGTTGCCCTGATTCGCAACCCGATTGTCAACAGGCCCTAGTACCACAGTTGCGCGTGCCCCGTTCGCCTCTTGCAGTGTGCCCTTGCGGCGTCTGCCCGGTGTTTTCGCCGCCACGGTGACCGGTGCATGATGAATGACCGTGTCGCCGGCGGCCCGGGCAGGAGTTTCGCGATCAGGTATCGCGGCTCCGGAACGCTCGGCACCCGTGCCGTCACGAGGGCAAGGCGCCGTTTGCGGGATTCGGACTCCTCCTGTCCTGTCTGCCCCGTGCCCTGATCCTCGATTCCGGTGCTGGCCATGCCGGGAACGGTCCTCGCGATGGTCAGGGCCGGGATCGTCCCTTGCCCGCCGGAAGCACTCCTCGATGGTCCGGCGCAGCCCGGCAGCGCCGGCCGGTTCCGCAAGGCTGATGCCGACAGGACGGAAGACCATGCAATATGCCGGTTTCCGCGAATCCCTGCGGCAGCGGCGCACCGGAGGCAGTGTTCCCGGCCCGCCTTGCGGCTCCGCGGCATGACAAGGCGGGCCCGGTCATGGAGCCCTGGCCCCCTGGACCCCTCACCGGCGGCAAGGGCCGTCCGGTCCCGCGAAGCCCGCTGCGACGAAACACCGGACCGAGCCACTCCTTCGGCGATGACAGCCCGTTTTCCCGCTCGAGCGGGGATCCCCCCCGACCATTCCGGAACACCCCTTTGCCCATGCCCCGTCACGGTGAAGATCGAGCCCGTGAATCACGACTTCAGGTCATATGCAACCGTAGTGCCAGGGCCTGTTCATTGCCTCGCTGACTATCGCCGAGATCCGGCGTGGCATTCTGGATTTGCCCGGCGGCAGGAAGAGCGACAACCTTGAAGCCTGGTTCACAGGCAAGGAGGACCGCAAGCGCTGTTTGCCGGGCGAGTTCCTTCTTTCGACTAAGGGGTTGGCCTGATCTGGACGCGCCTGATAGCGGAGGGAATGGGTGCAGGCCGACTGCGCAACCCTCTCGACATGATCCTCGTCGCAACGGCTGAAGCGAATGACTGCGTGGTGGGGACGGGTAACGAAAAGGATTCCAGGAGGGCTTCAGATCGTCAATCCGTTGAGGAATAAGGTGAAGGGGAAGAATAATTCCGTTCGCAATGCCAGCACGAACCGCCGGCAAGAAGACTTGCGGAACACCATCCAGAGTTGATTATTGCATGCAGAAGAGCACAGCGCACAGCACACCTACTATTCTGAATTCGTGAGCGGTGGAAGAATCCGTAAGGCCTCCGTCCCTTGAGCGGCCTCCTCGGGGTTGTGCCAGGGGGTTGCACCAAGTTGGCAGATATCAGAGCGCCAACGATGCAAGCGTGTGGAACGTCCGCGCCGGATCGTACCACTCGTGGATGTGACTGACGAGCATTTCAGCCCGCCCGAGCCGACGTCCGGACGAGCGCAAAAGACTGCCGTCCGACGATATCGACGATCGCCTTCTCGCATTGTTTGGCTGGAAAATCGAACGGGAGAAGGCTATCTTCGGCCATGGCGGGGACTGACGGTGGGCCGTTGACCGGACGTTGCGGCAGCGGTTGAAGGCGTGGTTCGCTTAAGTCTCAGCCTGTGTATTCACATTTTCAGCCTTGCGCCCGGTTCTGGGCCAGTTACATTCCAGTCGGAAAAGGAAGGTAGATGACCCCTTTGCCAAAGACCCTCGAGCGCGAACCGTTGGTCGAGGCCGTGTTCGAAGTGCGCTTGAATGACGTGCCGCCACTTGCCGACATACTGCCGGGCTTCCTGCTGCGTGATCTTGGACAAGGAGCCAGCGTATCGAGGCTGCCAGCTGCCGAAATCCCGTATCCGATGCGCAAGGAAGACTTGAATCTACAATTCGCTCCAATTCAGCGCGTGGATCTTGATGGTTTTTCGATCTTGATTGGTGATCGAAACGTGATCGTCAGTTGCAAATTACCCTACCCAAAGTGGCCAAAATTCATGCCGATGATTCTCGACGTAATAGAACGCATCACTAAAGTCGGTTTGCAAGGGTCGATAGAGCGCTATTCGGTCAAGTATGTGAATCTCATCCAAGCTCCGACTTACCAGGAACAAATTGCGAAGATTGCAATCAACATCGAATTGGGTGACCTCAAGATAGGCGGCGAGCACTTCACACTCCGAGTGCATCGGACGGAGGACGATGTTGTTCATATTCTTTCAATTTCTACGGGTGCGAGCGGAAAAATCAATGGAAACGAGGTGTTTGGAGTTCTTGTAGACGTTGACTCGATCAGAGAAGTGGATATGCCCGACATTCCTGCGTTTTTAGCAAAACTCGAAGTCGGGCTCGCAGGCTTGAGGCAGACCAACAAGGAAAAGTTTTTTGGATGTTTGACCAAGGACGCTATCCAAGAAATGGGACCAATTTATGAATAGAACAAATTCGCGTCAGACCTCCCAAACCGCGATTGGGGCACTGGCTATCGCGGTTGGAACGGCAATGGCGGCTGGACAGGCTGATTGGCCAAGCCAGGAAACGCCCAGTTACATTGTGCCACACACTACGCCGAGCTACAGTTATTTTTCGGAACAGGCTCTGAACGCATTGAAGCAACATCCGCGTTCGGATTTTGCTCACGATATGGCCGCCATCTATGCATCCTTGAGCCAGAGGCAGGTACGGCTCGGCGAGCAATTCGAATTGGCAATCTTTGAAGATCTCGACAGCTTGTACGAAGCTTGAATGAGCAAATGACCTTGGATGCGGGGCAACTGAAAGCACAGATTCCGTTTTACCTTACGGCCGAGCCCGCGCAGAGGGAACTCGTTCGCAATCTTGATGCGCTGAATCGTGGCACCAAAACTGGCTATTACATCTCGGCAGCGCGTGAAGTAAGAGCTGACGCGATTTTGCAGGGAGACGGATGGTGTGGCTTTCAGCTATACTCGTTTGACACCGGCAAGAGACGCACGGTACGAGGCATGGTGCTTTCCAATACGTGTGACATATCTGAAGAAAATGATCGAATCATTGCACCAAATATAGTATTTGCACCAATAGTAAAATTGTCTGCAATCGAGGCTCGCTTTAGGGATCATGATCTGACCGACAATGCCGTGAAGGATCGCATCGGTGCGATTAAGAACCAATCTGTCACCAATATTTTCTATCTTCCAGCTGGTGATCAATTGGATGAGGACCATGTAGCACTTCTCGATGATGTTCATTCGATGCCAGCCACGTCTCAAACAGATAATCGGAAACTGTTTACGCTCAGCATGGCTGGTTTCTACCTGTTCGCCTTCAAACTGTCGGTACATTTCTGTCGACTTCATGAGAACGTCGACCGGCGGGATTAGCGCCCGTTGACAATCATGTCGCGAATCAGCCGCCTCGATACTTGCCTCTACTGCTCGTGCCGCCCTGCGCCAGGGAAAACGCCGGACCAGCTGCGCGTGAAATCGACGGAGGAAACGTCCATGGAACCGGCTGCCATCATCGGCATCGACATTTCAAAGCGGAGTCTTCGACTTCACGGCGCAACTGCAGACGGCCAGCCGGTCTTCCGGCAGTCACTGTCACGCGGCAGGTTTCCCTCCTTCCTCTCCGAACTGCCATCCTGCCTGCAGGTCAGGAGGCCTGCGGCGGTGCCCGTCACCGGGGCCGCCGGATCATCGCCATGGGCCATGACTGCAGGCCGGTTCCGCCGGTCCACGTGAAACCCTTCGCCGGCCGCCAGAAGAATGACCGGAACGCCGCCGCCGCCATCGCCCTGGCCGCGCAGCGCCCGACCATGCGCTTCGTGGCCGTGAAGTCCGGGGAGGCCCGGGCCGATGCCATGCTGCTGCGGACCCGGGCACCCCCGGTCCGGCAGCGCACGCAGGCCGGGGGCTCGCTCCGGGGCCATCTGGCCGAGTTCGGCGTGGTGGCGTCGAGGGGCGTGGCCAGTGTCGTGAAGCTTCGGCAGGAGCTGGCCGCGGTGGCGCCCTTGCCCGAGCAGGCGGCCGAGATGGCCGGACTGCTGCTGGCGCAGATTGACGCGCTCTCCGAGCGGATCACCGGCCTCGAGCAGCAGATCCGGGTCCACATACGCCGGCAGGCCGGGTTCGGGCGGCTGATGACGATCCCGGGCATCGGACCGGCATGTGCAATGGCCGTGCATGCCTAGGGCCCGTTGACAATCGACTTGCGAATCAGCCGCGCAGGTGCCATTTTCTTCGCAACGACCGCCGAAACGGCGGCACGAGCAGGTGAGGCAGATATCAGCATGAATGAAGACAGGACGGTACTGACCGACGCCATGTGGGCGCGGACCTGCCCCATGCTGCCCGGAAAGGAAACCGATCCCGGCGCCGCCCGGCAGTGGGCAGGCAGTTTCTCGAGGCAGTGCTCTGGCGCATCCGCACCGGATCGCCCTGGCGCGACCTTCCGGAGCATTTCGGCAAGGAGGCGCATCTTCAAGCGGTTCCGCAGATGGGCAGTTTCGGGTGTCTTCGAGCAGGTATTCAACGAGCTCCCGGATGAGTTCGACCTCGAGCATGTCTTCGCCGGCGGCACCATCGTGCAGGCCCACCGGAAGGCGGCCGGCGCAAGGGGGGACCTCGAAGCAGGGTATCGGACGCTCCCGGGGCGGCCTGACCGGCAGGATCGTGGCGGTGGTGAATGCCCCTGACTGTCTGGTGCGGTTCGTGATCCTTCCCGGACAGGCCCATGACCTTCTCGGGGTGCCGGCTCTTCTTGCAGACCTCTCATTCGGCGCCCTCATCGGCGACAAGGCATTCGATGCCAAATGGCTGATCGAGGACATCGAGGACAGCGGAGCGATGGCGGTGATTCCCCCGCGGCGGTGCCGTGCCCGATCCAGGGACCATGACCGGGAGATGTACAAATGGCGGCACCGGATCGAGAACTTCTTCGCAAGGATCAGGGAGTTCCGGGCCATCGCCACCCGCTACGACAAACCGGGCGAGAGCTTCGCCGCGGCGATTTGGCTGGTGGCGGGAGTGATTGCGGCAACATGATTGTCAACAGGCCCTGCCACTACAGCCGCGCATGACCCGTTCGCCTCCTGCAATGCGCCCGTGCGGCGTCTGCCCGGTGTTTGCGCCGCCACGGCGGCCGGCGCATGACGAATGACCGTGTCGTCGAGAAGCGCCGGAAGCGCCGTGATCTCGTTCGACTTGCCATCCACCCGGACCTGACTGGGCGTCAGGCGGGCGCCGACGGCGAAGGCGCCGGCGACATGCAGCGGCGAGCGGTTCGAGGCGTCCTCGAAGGACCGCCGGAGCACCTTGCCGTCGATCGCGATCACGTCCGGCCCGAGCCGACCCGCCCGGTCCGCGGCAAGGCGGACCAGCGCCCGCTGCAGGCCTTCGGGATCGGGAAACCCGAACAGGCGCGAGAAGGCGTCGTGGCCCGGGATGCCGTGCTCGAGCGTCATGAAGCGCCGCAGGAACGTCTCCTTCGAGCGCCCGAAAGGCGCCATGTCGGTGCATGTCCGGCCGCCGCAGACCATGCAGGGAAGGGCGATCATCGGCATTTCATGGAGATCGTGGCGAATCGCGTTACCGGTGCCGGGATCCTCCGCCCCGTCGAGGAGTCTTCCGAAGTCCTGCATTTTCCTGCCTCATGCCTGCACCCGGGTCGTTGTTTTCCAACAGGGAATCATGCGGCCGCGCAGAAGCCAGGGGAATTCTCTTCGAATGCGATTGCCCTGGGGCTCGCCCCAGGGCTGATTGCTGTTGGTGGCACCTCGTCCTCGTTTCATGTTCCCGGGTCACCGAGGATCCGGTTCACGGTGTTCCCGGTCATTGCCGAATTCGGCAATGAACCGAAAATACAATCTCGATCGCAGTGTTTGGTGCTCCGCTCCAACCGATCCCGGGATATCGCTGCCCGGGAGCATCTCGTGACACTTGCCCGGGATTTCGAGATGACAGCATCGCTCGCCGATTTGCCTCGTCGGATCCGCTGGCATCAGCCACCGACGTGCTCGTCCTGACAAAGTCTGCCGCCATCAACATGAGCTTCGATTTCATGTGTGATGATCCCGGAATCGATAATTCGCCTCCTCACTTGGCTCTGTGGAGCCGGTCATTGTCGTTCTTGGCGAATGTCGGGTGGCTGGTTGCCGGGAATGATGAGCAGGAGGGCGGCGAGGGCAATGAGTGCGCAGATTGCGAATGGCAGGCTGCCAAGGAAGACGAAACCGGCGACCCGTCTGGCCTGGCCGACATTGATGCTGTCGGCAAACCCGGCGGCATTGGCCAGGATTCCACTTACCGCGGCGCCGAGCGCATAGCCGAACCTGGCGATGGTCGGCACGGCTCCGGATATCCGTTCACGATCGGTGGCGTCTGCAAGCGAGATGGCCCTGCGGACCAGGAAGGACCTGGACCCTCCCTGTCCGAGTCCTTCCATGGTGGCAAAGACGAATATGAGCCAGACCGGCCCGTGGAGGACGCTGAACAGCATTCCGGGCACGCTGATGGCAACGAGGCTGACGCCGGCAGCGATGAACCTCATGTCATGGGCTGGCCCGGCTCCCGAAACGGCAATGGCCGACACCGTCCAGCCGATGGATATGCAGGCAAGGGCATAGCCGGCGACCAGTGCCGGGGTGCCGTGAATCGTTAGCAGGAGAAACGGGCCATAGGTGATCAGGCCGGTGGTAGACAGATGGAGCAACAGGATAAGGGCCAGCACGATGTTGCCCGGTCGGCGAATGTCGAAGACGCGCCTTGGCAGCAACCGGTTGTCCTGGCGGTGGCTGTCAATGACCAGGAAACCGGCAAGCACGGCAATTCCGGCACCAAGCAGGGTCGGCGTCCTGATCCGGTCAACCTCCAGCCCGGAAAATGCGACCAGCAATACGCCGAGTGTCAACAGCATCAGTCGCAGGACCGGAAACCCCGGCCCCGATTGCTCGATCCCGGTCTGGCGCGAATTCGCCGGTCCGAACGCAATCCAGGCGGCAAGCAGGCAGGCCTTCAGGCCGAAGAAGACGAAGCCGAGACGCCAGTTGGCATAGGTGACGAACAGGCCCCCGAACAATGGTCCGAGGAATGACGATATTCCCCAGAGTGCGGCAATCATTGCCATTGCACGGACGACCAGACGGCTCGGAAACAGAACCGCGGCGGCGATGAAGGACAGGGCAACCAGGCCACCACCACCCAGCCCCTGCAGGACTCGCCCAACCAGCATGACCGGCATGGCGGGAGCGGCGGCGCTGATGAAACAGCCGCAGGCGAAGAGGCTGGCGGCGACGATCATCGGGCGCGGAATTCCGAGCTTCATCGAAAGAAGTCCGCATGCAGCCCCGGCAACGATGGATCCCACTTCGTAGAGCGTGACATTCCAGGCGACCAGCTCGCCACCACCGATATCGAAGAGAATCGACGGCAACATCGTGGCGACTAGCAGGCTGTCCGCAGCGTGCAGCCACACGCCGAGGCAGATCAGCGCCACGGCGGAAGCGTATCGGCGGTTGAGCAGTTCCGACCAGCGAACGCGATCGGATTGAGCATGGTCGGTCATGGCGGCCAGGCATTCCCGGGGTGGACGACGGATATCGGCATTCGGGCAAATCGGATTGCCGGTCAAGTGGAACTGATTGAAGGCAATGGGGTTCTTTTGTAATGGGAATTGTTATCACCATGTTCCGATGAGCGAAAAAGGCAGCCGACACATGGCAAAGAAGGTCCATATCAGGACATATGGCTGCCAGATGAATGTCTATGACAGTGAAAGAATGTCGGATGCTCTCGCCGGTTCCGGATATGCCGAAACCGGCGATGCCGGCGATGCCGACCTGATTGTCCTCAATACCTGTCACATCCGGGAACGGGCTACCGAGAAAATCTACTCGGAGCTTGGCAGGTACAAACCCCTCAAGCTGGCCAACCCCGATCTTCGAATCGTGGTGGCCGGCTGCGTTGCCCAGGCTGAAGGCGAGGAGATCGTCAGGAGGCAGCCGATGGTGGATGTCGTCGTCGGCCCGCAGGCCTATCATCGCCTTCCCGGCCTGGTTTCCCGGTCGATGCGGGACGGGAGCCAGATCGACACCGAGTTCCCCCGGGAGAGCAAATTCGATCGCCTGGCCCCGTCTCCGGTGAAACGGTCCAGCCCGTCAGCGTTCCTGACTGTCCAGGAAGGCTGTGACAAGTTCTGCACTTTCTGCGTGGTTCCCTATACCAGGGGAGCAGAGTTCAGTCGGCCGGTCAGCCGAATTCTGGAGGAGGCGGCAAGACTGGTCGAGCGCGGCGTCATCGAGATTACCCTGCTTGGCCAGAATGTGAATGCCTATCATGGCGAGGGCCCGGATGGCAGGGAATGGTCACTGGCCAGCCTGATTGAAGCCATGTCGGAGCTCGAGGGGCTGGAGCGGATACGGTTCACGACATCCCACCCGCGTGACATGTCCGATGATCTCATCGAGGCGCATGGCAGTTGCAGCAAGCTGATGCCCTACCTGCATCTTCCCGTGCAATCGGGATCCGACAGGATCCTCAGGAAGATGAACCGAAGATACACCGCCGCCGAGTATATCCGGGTTGTCGGCAAGATCCGGTCGGCCAGGCCGGATATCCTGATTTCCAGTGATTTCATCGTGGGATTTCCGGAAGAGACCGACAGCGATTTCGAGGAAACCATGTCGCTGGTTCGCGAGGTCGGGTTCGGACAATCCTATTCGTTCCGCTACTCGGCGAGGCCGGGGACACCGGCCGGCGAACGCCCGCAGATTGATCCGGATGTGGCCGCCGAACGGTTGCAGAGGTTGCAGGATCTGCTCAAGGGTCAGCAGCGGGACGCCCAGCGCGCCATGGTTGGCAGGCGGCTGCCGGTGCTGTTCGAGCGCCGCGGCAGGAAGCCGGGACAATTGGCTGGAAAATCCGAATTCCTGCACGCGGTGCATGCCGAATGCGAGGACGGCCTGCTCGGCAGGATCGGCACGGTCCGGATCGTCCGATCGGAGTCGAATTCCCTGTCCGGCGAACTGGTGCCGGGTTGAACTGGCAGCCGAATTCGACATGATCACGTGCATGGGGTATGAAAACCGATCCCGGAGGGAGGCTGTACATTTGTCGCAACTGGACGTCGAACTGGCCGAGATGGCCTGACGGGGTTGGGATTGGCAGTATCTGGGTCATCGGCATCTGACGAAACACGGATTGTCTTCTCCGACAACCGACGGCTCATCGAGCTTTGCGGTGTCCATGACCGGAACCTCAACCGCATCGAAAAAGCACTCGGCCTGCAGATCGTTCGCCGCGGCAACCGGCTCATCCTTCTCGGGCCGGAAAGGCAGCGGGGAGCTGGCGAAAAAGTGCTGCACTCGCTTTACGAATTGCTGGAACATGACCGGCAGATCGAGCCCGAGGATGTCGACGCTGCCATCCGGTTTGACCCGCAACCGGGACGGGACCCGGGCAACAGCCTGGCCAGAATCTCCCGGGGGCCATCCGGGTTCCAGATCAGGACGCAGCGACGGTTGGTCGAGACGAGGACCGCCATGCAGGAACAGTATGTCGGCGAGTTGGTCGAACGCTCGATGGTGTTTGGCATTGGTCCGGCCGGAACCGGCAAGACCTACCTGGCGGTGGCGGTGGCGGTGGCCATGCTGCTCGACAACCAGGTCAACCGGATCGTGCTGTCGCGCCCGGCCGTCGAGGCCGGAGAAAGGCTCGGATTTCTTCCGGGCGACATGAAGGAGAAAGTCGATCCGTACATGCAGCCGCTCTATGATGCCCTGTACGGTTTCATGAATGGCAAGCAGCTGGCGCGGTTGATCGAGGACCGGAAGATCGAGATCGCACCGTTGGCATTCATGCGCGGCAGGACACTGTCATCCGCCTTCGTGGTCCTGGATGAGGCGCAGAATACCACCAGCATGCAGATGCGGATGTTCCTCACCAGGCTCGGGGTCAATTCCAGGATGGCCATCAACGGTGACATCACGCAGATCGACCTGCCGCGGGGCGTGGAGTCCGGGCTGGTGGAAGCCAGGCGGATTCTCGGCAAGGTGGACGGGGTGGCATTCACGGAACTTTCCACGCGGGATGTCATACGCGACAGTCTCGTTGCCCGGATCATCGATGCCTATGGCCAGAACCGATAGCGAAATCCGTGTCTCCGTGGAAGCGGTGGTGGAAGACGAGCGATGGCACCGCATTGACCTGCAGGAACTCGGCCAGACCGCCTGTTCCTCGGCGCTGACCGGCTTCGGCATGACACCCGGCCATTACGAGATCGGCCTGCTCGGATGCGATGATCGGCGCATGGAGGAGTTGAATGGCCGGTTCCGGTCGGTGTTCCGGCCGACCAATGTGCTGGCCTGGCCGTCCGCGGGAGATTTGGGCAAGCCTGGAGGCGTTTCGATCGAGCCACACGGCCTCGGCGACATTGCCCTGGCATGGGAGACCTGCAGCCTGGAGGCAGAGATGGCCGGTCGTCAGCTTGCCCATCACGTCACCCACCTGGCGGTTCATGGCTGCCTCCACCTGCTCGGCTGCCGGCACGGTGATGACGAGACGGCCGCTTTCATGGAAGACCTGGAGGTGGCAATCCTCGCCAGGCTGGGCATCGAAAATCCTTACTGGACTTGATGGCCGGCGCACACTACATTTCATGTCAGGAAAATTCCGGTTTCGGAAAAGGGTAATGGACGATTCATCGGACGGGTCTCCTGGAGCAACGCGTGGCGCGTCGATAACCGAATCCGGAATTGAACGGACCCCAGGAGAGAATCCGGGCCTGTTGGGCAGGTTGCGCGGTCTCTTGGGCAACGGGCGGAGCGAGGGCCAGGCATCACCTGAAGCCCGAACCAACGGAAACGGAGAGTTTCCGGCCAACAATCCGTTTGATTCCCGCAATCCGCCACTCAGGGATTTCGCGGTTCCGAGAGCCGAAATTGTTGCAGTTTCGCTCGATATCGATCTTGACGAGCTGGTAAACGTGTTCCGCGAGAGCGGACGCACCCGGCTGCCGGTCTATGAGGGGGCGCTTGATGATCCGAAGGGTTTTGTCCACCTGAAGGATTTGGCGCTGGAGCACGGATTCAACGGAGCAGGGGACAAATTCAGCCTGCGCGGCAATACGCTTCACAACCTGCTCTACGTTGCCGGGTCGATGAAGGCTGCCGACCTGCTGGCCATGATGCGTGCAATGCGGATTCACATGGCGCTGGTGATCGATGAATATGGCGGTGTCGATGGCCTGGTCACGCTTGAGGATTTGATCGAGGTCATCTTCGGCGAGATATCCGACGAGCATGACGACGAAGAGGCCGAGTGGCAACTCCGCAGGGAAGCCGAAGGGGTCTATGTCTGCCAGGCGCGGTTTCCACTCGAGGATCTTGTCGAGAAATTCGAGCGGGAAATCGTTCAACCAGATGTTGACGAGGAGATTGACACGCTCGGCGGACTGGTGTCCCTGCTTGCCGGTCGCGTGCCGGTTGCCGGCGAAGTCATCAGTGACGAATTTTCCGGGCTGGAATTCGAGATCGTCTCGGCCGATTCACGGCGAATAAAGGAAATCCGCATCCGCGAGAGCACTGCGGCGAAAGCCTGATCCATTGCTGGCGGAGAGGTTTCTGGAACTGGCAAGCCGCCGGAACTGGGCCGCCCCGGGAATTCTCTTGCTGGCCGGGGCGGCGGCGGCCATGGGTCATCCGCCCTTGTCCCTGCCTCCTGCAGCTATCCTCGGATTCGCCATCGCCGCCCGCATGCTGGCAAATGCGCAATCCTGGCGGATGGCGGCCCGGTTCGGGTGGTTCTTTGCCGGCAGCCATTTTGCCGTGGTGATGATCTGGGTGGTCGAGCCGTTCCTGATCTTTCCACATCAGCATGGCTGGATGGCACCGATCGCCATCGCGGCACTTGCAGGCGGGTTGGCGCTGTTCTGGTCGGCGGCCTTTGCCGTCGCTTGGGCGATTGGCTACGGTCCGATGTCCCGGGCTGCCGCCCTTGCAGTCACGACCGTCGCGGCCGAATCTCTGAGGGAAGTGGTGTTTACCGGATTTCCCTGGGGGTTGCCCGGCTATGCCTGGTCGGCGACACCGGTTTCACAGGTGGCGGCCCATATCGGACCCCTGGGCCTTTCATTCCTGACGGTGCTGGCTGCAGCGGGGCTGGTCAGGGACCGTCACCTGCCGGCAGGCGGCATGGCGGCCATGGCCTGTTTTGCCGGATTGTGGGTATTGGGCCTGGAACGGCAACAATCCGCCCCGGTACCGGATCCGACGTCACCGGTGGTGAGGTTGATCCAGCCGAATGTGGATCAGGATCTCAAATGGGATCCTGATCACACCGAGGAATTCTACCAGGGCCTGCTGGACCTCAGCGGCCGGGATGCAGGTGAGAGTCCGGTCGTGGTTGTCTGGCCGGAAACGGCGGCAACATTCCTGTTGTCCGGAGAGGATGACAGGCTGGCGGAAATCTCGGCCGCCGCCGGCGGGAGGGCGGTGATCGGGATCAGGCGGTACGGTGACGGACGGATCTTCAACACGATGGCGGTGATCGGTCCCGAAGGGGTGCTGGAGGAGACATACGACAAGCGCAAGCTGGTGCCATTCGGCGAGTATATCCCGTTCGGCGATTTCCTTGCCAGGCAGGGGTTTTCCGGAATTGCCACCGATGAAACCGGGGCATTCAGCGCCGGAGAAGGCAGTGCGATTCTGTCTGTCCCGCCGCTTGGTCGGGTCATGGCCATCATCTGTTACGAGGCGATCTTCTGGAGTGCGCTGCGGCGCGAGGATCGTCCGGATGTCATGATCCAGATTACCAATGATGCCTGGTTTGGCTCGTTTTCGGGTCCGCAGCAACATCTCGAGCAGATCCGGATGCGGGCCATCGAGTTGGGAATTCCGGTGCTCAGATCGGCCAATACCGGGATCACGGCGGCGATTGACAGTCGTGGCAACACCATCGGCACGATCGAACTGGGGCGCCAGGACATACTGGATGTCCGCCTTCCGCCACCAGAAGGGCCAACCTGGTTTGCAAGGCTCGGACATCTCCCGCTGCTCGTTGTGTCGGCAATGATGGCCGGTCTCCTGGTCCGGCGGAAGTTCGCTATTCGGCGTTGACCGAGTCAAAGGGCATTGCTAGTCAATATCGACCAGCAATTGGTGCCCGTACGGGTTGATTTGGTGGAGAATTTGACGATGCCGACAGGTGAGTACCTCTTTACGTCAGAGTCAGTTGCCGAAGGTCATCCGGACAAGATCTGTGATCAGATCTCGGATGCGATACTGGACGCCTACCTGGCCGAGGATCCGTATTCGAGAGTTGGCTGCGAGGTCCTGGCCACCACCAACCGGGTCGTCGTTGCCGGCGAGGTTCGGGGGCCGGACAGTGTCAACGCGCGGGTGGAGGATATCGTCAGATCCTGTGTCCGCGATATCGGTTACGAGCAGGACGGGTTTCACTGGGAGAGGCTCGAAATCCAGAACCATCTGCACAGGCAGTCCGAACATATCGCCCAGGGGGTGGATGCAGACGAAGCCGCCGGCAAGGATGAAGGCGCCGGCGACCAGGGGCTCATGTTCGGCTATGCGGTGGATGAAACGCCGGAATTGATGCCGGCACCGATAAATTATGCCCACAAGGTGCTGCGGAGCCTCGCCGAGGCCAGGAAAAGCGGCCAGGAAAATCGACTGGGCCCGGATGCCAAGTCGCAGATTACCGTCAGATACGTGAATGGAAGGCCGCGTGACGTCACATCGATCGTCGTCTCTGCCCAGCATTTTGACGAGAACCTGACCTCCGGTGATGTCCGGGAAATTGTCGAGCCCCATATCCGATCGGCCCTGCCGCCGGACTGGCTGACCAGGGACACGATCTGGCACGTCAATCCGACCGGAAAGTTCGTGATCGGAGGCCCGGATGGCGATGCCGGGTTGACCGGCCGAAAGATCATTGTTGACACCTATGGTGGATCCGCCCCGCATGGTGGCGGGGCTTTTTCCGGCAAGGATCCGACCAAGGTCGACCGGTCGGCAGCGTATGCGGCCCGCTACCTGGCCAGGAATGTCGTCGCCGCCGGGCTTGCCTCGAAATGCTGCATCCAGCTTGCCTATGCAATCGGGGTATCGGAACCGTTGTCGATCCATGTCGATACCTATGGCACCGAACAGGCTGATCGGAGGCGGATCACCGATATCCTTCCACAAGTGATGAGTCTCTCCCCGTCAGGCATCCGCAAACACCTGGGTCTCAACCGGCCGATCTACCAGCCGACGGCGGCCTACGGCCATTTCGGGCGTGCACCAGAGCCGAATGGCCGGTTTTCCTGGGAGCGGGACGACCTGGTGGAGGCGCTCAGATCGGCATTCTGACCGGCAGGCCGATAGCCATGCCGGCAACCGGATCGAATTCACGGCACTGACTGGCCAATGGGCGGCAATTCGCAGACAGGCCCCGCCACCAGGCGGAATTTCCATGGGCGCCGGGTCGGCAAGGCATTGCGGCCCGGGCAGAAGGCGCTGCTGGCCGAATTGCTGGACAACTACCGAATTCCCGGCGTGGCACCGGCGGAGAACCGGCAGCGCCAGCCGGTCGATCCGGGGGCAGGTTTCGGCAATGTCCGGCAGATCTGGCTGGAAGTCGGTTTCGGATCGGGCGAACATCTGGTGCGGCAGGCGGCCGAGAATCCCGACATCGGCTTTGTCGGATGCGAACCCTATGTCAATGGCGTGGCGTCTCTCCTGGCGAAACTGCGGAACAGCGGTCTGGAAAATGTCAGGATCCATCCTGGCGATGTCAGGGAGTTCTTCGATGTGGCCGCAGACAATTCGATCGGCAAGGTCTTTGTTCTCTATCCGGATCCATGGCCCAAGACGCGGCATCACCGGCGCCGGTTTGTCACCGCCGAATACCTGGAACCGCTGGCACGGATCTGCATGCCCGGAGCCGAAATCCGCCTGGCCACCGACATCGCCGATCTTGCGCGGCAGGCAGTTGTGGAATTTGGCCGGATGACGGAGTTCAGTTGGACCGCCGGCCGCCGCTCCGACTGGACCACCCCCTGGCCGGGATGGAGACCAACCAGGTATGAAGACAAGGCGATCAGCCAGGGCCGCTCGCCGATCTACCTGACCTTTGCCAGGTCGAATGCAGGGGCGATGCCGGACCGGTGACAGATGCGGCTCCGGCCTCCCGGTTCAGGCGAGTTCCGCCCCCAGCGAGGTCATGGTGGTGACGAATCGGGGAAAGCTGGTGGCGATGGCGGTGGTGTCATCGACCGTCACCGGATTCCTGGTCGCCAGACCGAGGCACAGGAAACTCATGGCGATCCGGTGGTCGAAATGCGCCTCGCATGTGGCGCCGCCTTCCACGCCGCCGGCACCGCAGCCAATCACCGTCAGCGAATCCCCCGGTCTCCTCGACGTGAACGCCGCACGCCTCCAACCCCCTGGCAACTACCGACAGCCGGTCGCATTCCTTGAAGCGCAGCTCCCCGATTCCATGCATCACTGTCCTGCCCTCGGCAAAGTCGGCTGCAACGGCGAGTATCGGGTATTCGTCGATCATGGTAGGCGCCCGTTCGGGGGAACCTCGATACCCCGCAATCCTGAACATTCCGTCATGAGATCGGCAGCGGGCTCACCGCACTCGATGCGCCGGTTGGCGAATTCCAGCCCTTGCGCCCATCTCGAGCAGGGTGGTGCAGAGCCCGGTTCGCGCCGGGTTGACGCATGCACCGTTCAGCCTGACCCTGGAGCCGTCGATGATCAGCGCCGCCACGACCGGGAATGCTGCCGATGACGGATCACCGGGAACGATCACCGGTTGCGGCCTCGGTTCGGCGTAGCCTCCAACCGAAATCCGTCGTCCGTGTTCGAGATCCTCGACACCGATTTCGGCACCAAGGGAGCGGAGCATGTTCTCGGCATGGTCGCGGGTGTTGGCCCGTTCGACCAGCCTGGTGACTCCCGGAGCATTGAGCCCGCCGAGCATCAGCGCCGTCCTGACCTGCGCCGACGGCACGACCAGCTCGATATCAACCGGGACCGGATCCCTGGCGCCCACGATCTCGCCCGGTCCCTTGTCCTGACCAGTCGAACCCGTGTTCACTCCTGTTTAGAGGTCAGACACGGGATGAAGTCAATGCCCGGGACAATCCGGGATGTCGGCCCGGATGCCGGGAACCGATATCCGGTCAGCCCCTGCCGACCACGCCCTGTTCGACCCATGCGTCGAACTGTTCCAGCACCGCATCGGCGAATGCCCGGTCATTGATGTGCGCACCGATTTCGGTGACCGGCACCACCTTCGGCATGACGGCACGGGCCTCGTCCACGAGGGCTGCCAGGGCGTCCGGGTCGTGCGCCTGCCCTCCTGCGCGGTCCCATTCCTCGATGCCGCGCAGGGGCAGGAAGAAACGGGTCGGACCGGTGGCCTTCGCCAGGCGCGCCGCCATTTCGCGAATGCCGCCGCGCAGCTCCCCGGCATCGAGCACCGCGCTCCTGATCAGGCGATTGTGTTCATGAAGCGGACGATCGGCATATCGCGGCGGAATGTCCTGCCAGCCGGCAAGGTCCAGCAGGTCCAGCGCCCCCGGCGCCACCATCTGCGGCACCCCGGCCCGACCGGCACCGGTCAGGCGGTCGGCGCCCGACGACACCAGCGAGCCGGCCAGCATGTTGGCAAGCTCCTGCATGCAGAAATCCATCACGCAGGCGAATGCTCCCTCGCCTGCCAGCCTTTCGAATGCCATGCCGCCCATGCCGGTCGAATGGAATACCGCCACGTCGAAGCCGCGCTCCTCCAGCGCCGGTTTGAGGGTCTTCATGTATCGCAGGCAGCTGGACCCCAGTGACGTCATGCCGATCAGCGGGCGCCCGGCACGGGGCGCCTCGACCGCGCGAGCCGCTCCGACCACCGCTCCGGCCGCCTGGGACAGCGACGACCGGCAGATCGCATTCATGCCGTAAAGACCGCCTGCCCACAGGATCATCTGGAGATCCGGGGCCAGGCGATGCGGTGGGATCAATGGCGAAAAACTGACGGTGGAGACGATATATTTCGGCACGCCCATCGGCAGGGCCTGCGCGCAATCCAGCGCCAGGTCGGTGCCCATGGTCCCGCCGGTCGCCAGCATGGCATCAAACCTCTCCTCGGCATGGAGTTTCCGCACCAGTTCGGCGGCGCCCCTGGACATGATCCGGAACGCCCGGTTTTCATCGCCAAGCGCAATCACCTCGTCGATGGTCATGCCTCCCGCAGCGGAAACCTCGTGCTTCGAGATATACGTGGGTCGGGTCGGATCGCCGATAACCGAGACATCCATTGTCAGGGCATCGGCTCCCTGCGCCCCGACGCATTCCTCGAGGTAACGCATCTCGGGATCCTTGGTGTCATAGGTCCCGATCAGCAGGATGGTCTTGTCACCCATGGGTCAGTCTTCCCTTGCAGGCTTCGGCCAGGTTCACAGCTGGATCCAGGCGGTTTTCAGATCACTGTATTTCTCGAGTGCATGCAGTGATTTGTCATGACCGTTGCCCGACTGTTTCACGCCGCCCAGAGGCACAGTCATGTCCGCTCCACCGTAGGTGTTCACATGCACAACCCCGGCGCGGATTCCGGCGATCATCCTGTGGGCCCGGCTGAGGTCCGAAGTCCAGACCCCCGAGGCGAGACCAAAGTCAGTATCATTGGCCAACCGGATCGCCTCGTCTTCGTCCCTGAATCGTGTCACCGCAAGGACCGGCCCAAACACCTCGTTGCGGAACAGGTGATCCGTCGGCCTGACGCCGGTCATCACGGTGGGCTGCATGTAGTATCCCCCCGTTTCGCGCAGGATCTGCCCACCGCCGGTCCGCCGTTCGGCACCTTCGGCCTCGGCCGTGTTCACGAACTCAAGGTTTGCCTCGAGCTCGGCCAGCGAATGAACGGCCCCTATCTGGGTGTTCAGGTCCAGCGGGTCGCCAACACGCATCCCTTGAGCGTGCGTGACCAGTTCGGCCACGAAATCGTCATGGATGTCTTCCTGCAGCAGAAGTCGTGATCCGGCCACACAGATCTGGCCCGAATTGCGGAAGATCCCCGCTGCCGAAACCCTGGCTGCAAGATCCGGATCGGACACGTCGTTGAATACGATGTTGGGCGATTTGCCGCCGAGTTCAAGGTAACACCGCTTGAGGTTGGAGCGGGCCGAATATTCCAGCAGGCGACGCCCGGTCGTACCCGATCCAGTGAATACCAGGATGTCCACATCCATCGATAGCGCCAATGTCTCACCGACCACCTTGCCCGAGCCGGTGACGACATTGAGCACCCCATCAGGCAATCCGGACTCCGCAGCCAGCTCGGCCAACCTCAGCAGCGAGAGAGACGCGCTCTCGGCAGGCTTCAATACCACCGAGTTGCCTGCAGCCAGCGCCGGGGCCAGCTTCCAGGCGCCGATCATCATCGGCATGTTCCACGGGACAATGGCGCCGACAACACCGACCGGAGTGCGATGTATCAGGCCCAGAACGTTTTCCGCGGTCGGCGCAACCTGGCCATAGACCTTGTCGATCGCCTCGGCATAGTAGCGGAAGGTTCTCGCCGCTGACATGGGTTCGGCCTTCATCGCCATCGTGATTTCGGTGCCGTTGTCACGCACACCGAGCACCGCCAGTTCAATGGCGTGTTTCTCGATCAGTTCAGCCAGCCTCAGAAGTATGGTCCGCCGTTCGGCCGGGGTCCTCCGCGACCAGCGACCATCATCAAAGGCACCGCGCGCCGCAGCGATCGCTACCTCCATATCCGCAGGTGTTCCGTCAGCAATATGTGTCAGCAGCCGACCGTCGATTGGAGAGAGAACCTCCTTGCATCGTCCCTCCGACGCCTTGATCCGGCGTCCATCGACAAAATGAGATTGCGACGCAACCGCAAGGGCTCGAAAGGCATCGATCTCCGACTGTTTCAAGTATCTTCTAGCCCTGCTGGCCCGGATGGCCGGGGTCGACCGGCTCACCCACGGGTTCAGGTCTCCGCTTGTTGCGGTACTCGAAGTAGAGCGTGCGCAAATGCAGGATCAGGATCAGCACGATCAATCCGAACAGGATGGCGGCGATCGGCCGGTCGATGAAATCCAGCGGTGATTTCACCCGCGCCATCGCACTGCGCAGCTTGACCTCCATGATGCCGCCCAGCACCATCCCCAAGATGATCGGAACGATCGGCAGATCGAGCCGCTTGAGAATCAGGCCGAAGACGCCGAAACCGGCCGCAAGCGCACAGTCGGTGATCGAGTTGCGCAGCGAATACACACCGACAAAGGACAGGATCAGGATCATGATGCCGAGGAACCTGGTCGGGATCTGGATGATCTTGAGCAGGAAGTTGGTCGAGAACAGCAGGAACACCATGACGATGACGTTCAGCAGGATCAGCGCCATGTAGAGTGCCATCACGAAATCCAGCTGGCTCTCGAACAGCTGCGGTCCCGGAATGACGTTATGCACGTAGAACACCGACAACATCATTGCAGTCAGTGCCTCACCCGGAATGCCCAGCGCCAGAAGCGGGATCATGGCCGCTCCCGGCACCGCGTTGTTGGCCGCCTCGGATGCCACCAGCCCCTCGGGTGAACCGTCGCCGAACTTGTCCGGGTTTTTCGAGGTCTTCTGCGCGTAGGTGTAGGACAGGAACTGCGACGTAAACTCGCCGGTTCCCGGCACCATTCCCATGAAAACGCCAATGCCGGATGAGACCGTGGCGACCCGCTTGATCCCGAACAACTCCTTCAGCCCGGCAAACAGGTTGCCGCTGACGCGTGTCTCGCCCGGCACGGTGTTCTTCTCCATGAGCAGCAACAATGCCTGGCTTATCGCAAACAGACCCAGGACCACCACGATCAGGTCGACGCCCGAAGCCAGCCAGCTCTGCTCGAAGGTGAAGCGGCGGGTGTATTTGACCGGCTCAAGCCCCACGGTATTCAGGAAGATTCCGAATGCTGCCAGCATGCCGGCTGCGAAAATCTGGCCGCGGTGAGCCAGCACCACCAGGATGATGCCGAGCAGGGCGGCCAGAAAGATCTCGCGGCTGCCGAAATGCGGCGCGATCAGCGCCAGCACAGGCGACAGCACCATCAGGCAGATAATGGCGAAGATACCGCCGAAAAACGACGCCGAATAGGCCAGGGACAATGCCCTGTGCCCCTGCCCGCGCTTGGTCATGGGATAGCCATCATAGGTGGTGAGTGCATTCACCGCCGTACCTGGCGTGTTGATCAGGATTGCCGGAATGGCGCCGCCATACATGGACGAGCCGTAGATTCCCAGCAACAGCGTCAGCCCGACGATGGGTTCAAAAGCGAATGTGGCAGGCAGAAGTATGGCGATCGCCACCGCGGCACCCACTCCGGGAAGCGCGCCGATGATGACGCCACCGATCGAACCGATGAGGAGCGCGACGACAACCTGCCATTGTGCAAGAATGGCAACTCCGGAAAGAAGCGTTTCCATGGCAGATCCCGCGGACTTCAGAGATAGGTGAGCGCAAGCGCGCGCACGGAGTCAGGGAGGTACTGGTACAGCGCGCCAGCCGGGATTTTCACCTGCAGAAAAGCTCGGAAGATGAATGTCACGGCGACGCCGAACAGTGCCGCGATCCCGATCACGCCCGGTTTGCGAAATCCGGTACGCAGAGCAAGGAAAACCGCGAATATCACCGTTGAGGGCAGATACCCCAGAAACGGAACAAGCTGGACGTAAACCAGGAAATACAGGACATATTCCAGTGCCCTCAGCCAGAACGCGACCTCGGTCCAGCGTCCCTGAATGCGCGGCGACATGGCCGAACTCATCCAGTGGAGGAGACCGAAGATGACCATCGCCCAGACTGAAACTGTTGGCCAGAAACTCGGTTGCGCGAACCACTTGGTCCGTTTGACTTCTGATGTCTGTGCGCCCAGCTGCGACAGCAGGAAGATGGCGAACAGCAGGAAAACGGCGGCAAAAAAGATATCACCGGGCCGGCGATACCTCTTGAACATTTCCTGCAAGGTCTTGGCGATCACTGGCTGGTCCTCGCATCATCAGCAGAGCCAGTCGGTGCCTTGACCGCCTGGCTCTGCTGCCTGTTTTCCAGGTTCACTCTCCCAGGATTTCGGCAACTTTCCCGAAAGCCTGCCTGTCAGACTCGATCTGCGCCATGGAGGCCTCGGGGTCCTGCCAGTAGATCAGCACTCCGGTTTCACCGGGCAGATTCAGGGCCTTCTCGGATTGCAGGGCCTTTTGCGCCGCGGCAGAAATCTTCTCCCTGGCGTCAGCCGGGGTATCCTTGTGCACGAACAGGCCGTTCCACAATGACAAGGTCAGATCAGGATGAATCTCCGTCACGGTCCGCACGTCGGGCGTCAACGAAATGCGCTCGTTGCCGATGGACGCCAGGACGGTTACGTCATCCAGACAAGGAAGGATCAACTGCAAGGTGGTGTTGATCACATCCACATCGCCGGACGCGATCGTATTGCAGTCCAGCGCGTCAAACGCGGCCTCGCTGGCAAAATCGAAGCCCGAACTGATTGCGGCGGCGAAGGTCACCTGTGTCGGCGGAAGGACTGATCCGAAATGGCCCAGAGCGACATCGTTGTCATTGGCGTAGGCCGCCAACTCTTCCCAGGTCGAATAGGGAGCGTCCTTGCCCGTTGCGATGACAAACGGATAGGTCATGAAAATGCCGATAGGCTCGAACGGGTTCGGGTTCAGTTCGGGGATGCCGACTTCCGGTCCGAACACCGGAACACCGATAACGAAGGATCCGATGGTGTAACCATCGCCCGGCGCGGTCGCGACTTCAACGGCGCCGGGAAACGGTCCGCCACCGCCGCCGGGCTTGTTCACAACCGCCGCCGGCACACCGTACATGGCCTGGAACTCATCGGCGATGAGGCGCGTCAGCACGTCTTCCAGATCACCGGGAGGCCACGGAACGACAAAAGAAACAGGTTTTTCGGGGTATTCAGCCAGGGCGACACAGGTACTCAGGACCACGGCAGCGCTGGCGAGCAGTGCTTTTTTCATTGTTTCCTCGCAGTTGGTTCACATCTTCAATATATGTAACATATTCATTATTGCTGTGTTAATCTTTTTTGTCAAGGCTGGAGTACAGACCGGGGCAGCATTGCCGAAACAGCCCCGGACGTCTGCTCAACCGAATGACGGGCTGACGTCTTGATCTTTTCTTCAGGCACACGGCTTGAGCGCAATTCGCCTCGTCCGAGACCGGCGCACCGCCAGCCTCATCCGGCTGGCGCGCCGCTTGCCCTGCAGCCCGCTCCCCGGCGATCAGATGTGGAAGCCGTCTGCCGCTGCCGGTAGTCATCGAAACGACTGCCGTGAACATTTCCACGCCCGTTGACAATTGAGCACAAGCCCGACAGCGATGGATTGTCATCCGCCGCGCCGCAATCCCGAGAGAGCCAACCAGTGTCATCAATCGCGGATCTGCTGGAACAAGAAGGCTTGCAGTGGTCGGGGGTGGCCCCGTGCGGGCAGCCGATATCCTGCAGCAAACCGGGAGTCCACGTGGTCTCCCTGACGTCCGGTTACGACCAGAACTCGGAGGTACTCCGGGATGCGCCCATTGACAGATCCGCAGTTGTCTGGTGGCTGGAGAGGTCGCCGAACTTCAGACTCGACGATCGGTTGGGTCCCTCACCGGACGATGTCGTCCGACGCCTTGGGGAGTTTTGGCTGCGGGATGAGAGCATCCTGTACATCGGCATGACGAAACAGCCGCTTCGCAAGAGAGTTGGCCAGCATCATCAGGCGAAGCTGGGTGGCAAGAGGCCACGCCGGGGAGGTCATTGGATCAAGGCTCTCCCCGTTCTTCGCGAAACATTCGTCCATTACGCCGAAAGCCCAACGCCCGAGGAAAGCAAGCATCAGTTGCTTGGCAGGTTTGTCGCTGGCGTCACGTCGAATGCCAAGGAGTTCCTCAGGGATGCAGAACGTCCGTTTCCCTTTGCCAACCCGGAATTCCCCAGGGGAAATCGCAAGAAACATGGTCTCCGAGGGCAGGCAACCTGACCGTTCGTACCTCTGATGCAGGGCGGGTCGAATGCAGTTGCCTGCAGTGAATGAATGGGTGGCATGCGTCTCTGGAAACCCGTTGCCCCAAGGCTTGCCGGGAACCAGCAACACGAATACTCAAGCCAGCAACTTGATCGCAACAGGAAATGCATGAAGTTCGGGCACGACCGATGCGGCGCGAGCGGCGTCGGACTGATCGAATCTCGCGTGAAATGCGTCCGCCGTCATTCCCTTTTGGTATCCCGGCAAATGGTTTCGCAGTTGCTGAACTGCCAACGCCGAAGTGCGGGCTGCAGTTGCTCGCATCCGTCGATGTGCTTGAGGAGCAAGGCATCCGGAGCGGGCCGCGACCAGATCGCGTGAAGATCGTTTGTACGGATGAGTTGATCGGCACGAGCAGTGCGACCCGGATTGGCATCGCGTCGATCAGCATCCAGAAGAACTGCGTGGCCTGCATGCCCTCCACGACTGATTCTCCGCGCCTGCAGCTCCTGTACAGCGGTTTCGACAATCCCCAGGGGGTCGCCGCCGCGGCATGTCCGAATGTCCGGAAAACAGGCAAATCGGCTTGATCCACCAGGCGTTGGACCCATGCCGCGCATCCGGCTTTGCTCTCTCCTCCGCAGGCCACGAAAAAACGACGGTGCCGAGTCGCGAGTCGGCGCCGTCTTGGCATCAGCCGATGCGCGGCACGCCGCCAGAGACTCCGCCAAGATATTTCTTGTGATGGCTGTCGTCCCGTCGAACAGCCTTTACGTCATTGAGGCAATACGTCTCGGTCCGACCTCGCCAGCCCTTGTCGCAAAGCACGATTTCGTCCTTCGACGGATCTTCGAGCACTGAAGCATTGTGGCAACTCATCCAGAGTTGGGCGCTGTGCCGGTTGCGATCGGTACCGTGAAACCAGCCGATGATCTCGGGAAGGAGCATGGGGCGAATAGCGGCGTCCAGTTCGTCGATGATAACGAGGCTGCCCGTCGTCAATGTGTCGGACAGCAGCGGATACAGCTTCAGGAACTGGCGGGTGCCATGACTTTCGAGAACGCTCGGCATCGGCAGGACCAGCCCCTCGTGCCGGAATCGTGCCTGCGGACCGTCAAGGCTGGACGTGACTTCGAGAGCACGCACTCCGACATCGATCCGACCGATTTCCCAATTGAATGCATCGACCATGCCCGGCCGGCTGATGTATTCGCGGAGAACGACATCGTCTGCAAATTTCGTTTTCCCCAAAATATGTTGGATTGAACCGTTCCCGCGGACGAGGAAATGGTGGCCGCAACCGGATGATTGAGCTGAGTCAGCGTCGAGATCACGCTGGCGTTCGGCCGCAATACCTTTTCCAGCACCCTCTTGCAGCCGACCAAGCCAAAGACCCTGGCTGCATTTGCGGTGCCGCCACCCGATCGTTCGATGAGGCGCGTTTTCCTGCCGGAAGCGTTCGGCCGGACGAAATTCACTTCGCGCGGGACGTCTCGATTCCGTCCATTGGCAATGATCAGCTCATGACAGTAGGGGCGCTCGACAGGCTCCTCCTGATCGAGTGCGCCGAGGTCTTCCAATCCCGACAGCCAGTATTTCAGCCGCGTCGGCCGATCTTGGCACGACATTCACGACAACAGAAGCGGGCGACATGCATGGGAGGCGGCGTCTTGTGCTCAGAGGTCCCATGCCACGCTCGCCCCCCCGAAGAGATTGCCCGGTCAGCCGGGGCACGGATGGCGGCTTGTGTTGTCAAACGAACCGGTTCAGGCCCAAGATCGACGCCGCACCAAATTCGCTTGCCACCCGGAGGCAGTAATCCGGCCATTGCGATCGTCGTAGTCAGACATCGTGACCGATTGTCGGACAGCAAACAGGGCGCCGCCGGACACGAGGGCCTGCTATCAGACCTTGACGTCCTTCAATTCACCCAGGATCTCGAACAATTGCTCGAGCCTCCTGGTGCCCAACTGCTGTTCGATGTTCTTGTAGATCTCGAGGGCGTGTGACATGTTGTCGATCAGTAGCTGACGCCCTGTCCCTGAAATGCGCACAAGGGTCTTCCGTTTGTCCTTGCTGTCCTGACGACGCTCGATCAGACCATCCTCTTCCATGGCCCGCAGGGTTCGTGTCAGGCTGGGCAGCAGGATGCAGGCCTCCTTGGCAATCGTGCTCTGGCCAACCTCTCCCAACTCATCCAGCGTACGCAGGATGCGCCATTTCTGCTCGGTCAGGCCGATGCCCTGCAGCATGTCACGAATCGGTGCCATGACCGTTTCCCGGGCCCGCAAAAGGGCGATCGGCAGGGCGCGCGAGGTGCTGCGCAAGCGGTCAGCGGGTTCCAGTGACATGGTCATGACGCTTCATATCAGCCAATGCATAATTTAACAACGCAAGCTGTTGACGACACGCACCCTTATTAGTTAGCAAGTAAAGCAATTGGAGGGAACCATGCCGCATGTCAGCATTGAATATTCGAGGAACATCGAAGACCTCGTCGATTTCCCGGCCCTGTGTGACTCGCTGCGCCGGGCAGGCATCGAAACCGGCATATTCGCGATTGCCGGCGTTCGTGTCAGGGCCACTGCCTGCGATCACTATTCGATTGCCGACGGGAAGGCGGATCGGGGGTTCATAGACATATCCGTTCGGTTGCGCGGCGGTCGTTCGCTCGAGATGCGCAAGGCCGCGACGCAGGCCGTCTTTGCGGCAGCGCAGGAATTCCTGGCCGATGCGATGGACAGGTTTCCCATCGCCCTGTCGCTCGAGATGCGCGACATTGATCCGGATCTCAGCCCCAAGCTCAGTTCGATCCGAAAATTCATTCACGGAGATACCTGATGTCCGACCTGCAAGCCAATATCGCCAGGCTCGGTCGATACCTGGAGCGGTTCCGCTCCACCGGCATCCAGAACCACATTGCCGGCCGGGACATGTCCGGCAGCGGTGGAACCTTCGTGTCAATCTCGCCGGTCGACAAATCCGAGATCTGCCGCGTCGCCCGCAGCACCGGGGACGATGTGGACATTGCCGCCGAGGCGGCAGCCGATGCGTTTGCTTCCTGGCGCGACATGCCGGCGCTCGAGCGCCGGAAGATCCTGGTGAACGTCGCCGACGCGATCGAGGATCGCGCCGAGGAAATCGCGCTGTGCGAATGCTGGGACACCGGTCAGACACTGAGATTCATGTCAAAAGCAGCATTGCGGGGTGCCGAGAATTTCCGCTATTTCGCTGACCAGGTGGTAGAGGCGCGCGACGGCCGGCATCTCAGATCTCCGACCCTGATGAACATAACCACCCGGGTCCCGATTGGACCCGTCGGCGTCATTACACCGTGGAACACGCCCTTCATGCTCAGCACCTGGAAGATTGCTCCGGCACTGGCCGCCGGCTGCACTGTCGTGCACAAGCCGGCCGAAGACAGCCCGCTGACCGCCCGCCTGCTGGTCGAGATTGCAACAGAGGCGGGTCTGCCCAAGGGCGTGCTGAACACCGTCAACGGCTTTGGGCATGATGCCGGAAAACGCCTGACCGAACATCCTGCCATCAGGGCCATCGCCTTTGTCGGCGAAAGCCGCACCGGCTCCATCATCACCCGGCAGGGTGCCGATACGCTCAAGCGGATGCATCTGGAGTTGGGTGGCAAGAACCCGGTTGTCGTGTTCGACGACGCCGACCTGGAGCGCGCCCTGGATGCGGTGATCTTCATGATCTACTCGATCAACGGTGAGCGCTGCACCTCGTCCTCGCGCCTGCTGGTGCAGGATACGATCAAGGACGAGTTCGAGGCCCGGCTGGTCGAACGAATATCCAACATCAGGGTCGGACACCCTCTGGACCCGGCGACCGAGATTGGCCCGATCGTCTCCGAAGAACACTACAACAAGGTCACCAGCTATTTCGACATCGCCATCGAGGACGGCGCGACCATTGCCGCTGGTGGTGTCACGATTGGCGATGAGGGATATTTCGTGCGTCCGACCCTCTTCACCAACGCCAACAACCGCATGCGCATCGCCCGCGAAGAGATTTTCGGCCCTGTCCTGACCTCGATACCCTTTTCGACCGAGGACGAGGCGCTGGCCATGGCCAATGACACGGATTATGGCCTGACCGGCTACCTGTGGACCAACGATCTGGCCCGCGCCCTGCGTTTTACCGACAAGCTGGAGGCCGGGATGATATGGGTGAACTCGGAAAACGTCCGCCATCTGCCGACCCCGTTCGGGGGCGTCAAGGCATCTGGCATCGGGCGCGACGGCGGTGACTGGTCCTTCGAATTCTACATGGAACAAAAACACATCGGCTTCAGCACCGGTCAGCACAAGATCATGCGCCTGGGTGTGCAGTAGGGAGGAAGATCGACAATGCCTGTTCCGGCGCCCAACCTGTATCCGGACTTCAACACCATCCGGCTGAGCCATGTCTGTCTGAACGTCTCGGATCTGGACGCGTCCCGCAAATTCTACTCGGAGATTCTGGGCCTGCAGGTCACGGACGAGTCAGGCTCGCATGTCTATCTGCGCGCCATGGAGGAGCGGGGGCATCATTGCGTCATCCTGCAGGCATCCGACCAGCCCGGCACGGTGGAGGTGGTGGGGTTCAAGACGTTTGATGAAGCCGATCTGGACCGGGCCGAGGCCTATTTCCGCCGCAAATGCCGCCCCGTAACCTGGATCAGCCGCCCGTATCAGGGCCGCACATTGCTGACATCGGACAATATGGGCATTCCCCTGGAATTCTATCACGGCATGGACCGGCTTGAGCCGATCCACCAGAAATACGCCCTATATCGAGGCGTCAAGCCTCTTCGTATCGACCACTTCAACTGCTTCAGCCAGGATGTCGACGCATCGGTCGCATTCTACAGCGATTTCGGCTTTCGGGTGACGGAATACACCGAGGACGAGGACAGCGGGAAGCTGTGGGCCGCCTGGATGCACCGCAAGGGCAGTGTGCATGACATGGCCTTCACCAATGGCACCGGCCCGCGTATGCACCATTTGGCATTCTGGGTATCGACCCCGCTGAACATCATTGACTTGTGCGACCTGATGGCGACCACCGGATACCTGGAGAATATCGAGCGCGGGCCCGGACGGCACGGCATCTCGAACGCCTTCTTCCTGTATGTGCTGGACCATGACGGGCATCGGGTCGAAATCTATTGTTCCGACTACCAGACGACCGACCCTGACCTGGAGCCCATCAGGTGGGACCTCAAGGATCCGCAGCGTCAGACCCTGTGGGGAGCTCCGGCCCCGCGCAGCTGGTTTGAACACGGCACGGAATTCGTGAGTGTGGAGCCGTCGCCATCGACGCTGGCCGCCTCGCCAATCATCGCGCCCTGAGATCACGAATACAGGGAGACAGCATGCGTTTTGCAACCTTCACCGCCAATGGCAAGTCCCGATACGGGGTGATCACGAATGAGGGTGCGGTCAGCCTGGGCCGCGACTTTCCGCAATGGTCGAGCCTGCTGGACGCGGTTCGGGCCGGTGGTCTGCCGGAACTGGCTGCATCCGCCAGGGGAAGGCCGGTCACCCATACCGAATTCGAGTTCGAGATGGTCTTACCGGATGCCCTGCGCATCCTGTGTGTCGGTGTGAATTTCCCCGATCGCAATGCCGAGTACAAGGATGGCATTGCACAACCGAAATACATGTCGCTGTTCCCGCGGTTTGCCTCGGGCTTCACCGGTCATGGCCATAACCTGGTCAGGCCGCCGGAAAACTCCACGCTGGATTACGAGGGCGAGGTTGCCATTGTCATCGGCAAACCCGGACGCCGCATCACGCAGGAAGATGCCTATGATCACATCTCGGCGCTGACGCTGTGCAATGACGGAACGATCCGGGACTGGGTGCGCCACGCCAAGTTCAACGTCACGCAGGGCAAGAACTGGGACAAGTCCGGCTCGTTGGGGCCGTGGCTGGTGCCCTTCACCGACCCGGCCCAGCTGGACGATGCCCGCATCGTGACCCGCGTGAATGGCGAGGAGCGGCAGAATGATCTGCTGTCGCGCATGGTGTTCCCGGTACGCAGCATGATCGAATACATCTCGACATTCATGGCTCTTCAGCCCGGTGACATCATCGTGACCGGCACGCCTATCGGCGCCGGCGCCCGGTTGGACCCACCCAGCTATCTGGAGCCAGGTGATGTGGTCGAAATCGACGTCGAAGGCATCGGAATTCTGCGCAACGGGGTCGAAGACGAGGCGCTCGCATGACCTCCGGTGACCATGCCCGGGCGGCCGAAGACCTGCTCGAGGCAGAACGCAGCCGCATCCAGATCGGTCTGCTCAGCCTGCGACACCCTGAGATGGGGATGGACGACGCCTACGAGGTGCAAAACGCCATTCAGCTGGCCAAGCGGGCAGCCGGCCGCCGGGTGATCGGATGGAAGATCGGCCTGACCTCGAAGGCCATGCAATACGCGTTGGATATCGATACTCCCGACAGCGGCATCCTGTTCGATGACATGACCTTCGAAAACGGCAGCACCGTTCCGGGAGGGCGCTTCATCCAGCCCCGGATCGAAGCCGAAATCGCCTTCGTGATGCAATCGGCACTGGGTGGATCCGGTGTAACCCGCGCCGACGTGCTGGCGGCAACAGGACATGTTGTTCCGTCGATCGAGATTCTCGACACCCGCATTCAGCGTGTTGATCCCGAGACCGGCAAGGCGCGGACCATATTTGACACGATCAGTGACAATGCCGCCAATGCCGGTATCGTCCTGGGGGACGAAAGACATCCGGTGGACGAGTTTGATCTGCGGTGGGTCGGGGTGATGGTGTTCCGGAATGACGCCATCGAGGAGACCGGCCTGGGCGCCGGCGTCCTGAACGACCCGGTCCGGAGCGTTGTCTGGCTGGCCCGCCGCATGGCACGGTATGGCCAGAGCATCGAGCCCGGCCAGATCATCCTGTCCGGCAGCTTCATTCGTCCCGTCGAATGCCCGCCAGGCACCAAAATCCACGCCGATTTCGGACCCTTCGGCTCCGCCGGCATCAACTTCGAATAGGCAAGCAAGCCCGCATCCACCGACTTCTACAAAGTAAGCGATGGAGCATCCATGTCTGCCTGCAAGGGGTTTTCTTGAGGATTTCCCCGGGCCCTGTGAATTCCATGCACGGATCATGCAGCAATTCTCCACGGTCCGGCCGTGCGGCCAGGCGCGCCGATCAGCGCCGTCGCAGCAGTCAGCGGCAGTGCCTGCCTCCCCGGCACCGCGCCGCTGCCGGCGGTCGGCCCGGTGCCCGCGCCGGCCACATGCGGCCAGGACCGGCTTCCGCATGACGGCGACCAGGGCCACCTCGTGGTGCGCTCCCCGCTCCCCGGTCCGGCCGGCCAGCGCCTTCATGTCGGGGCTCCGGGCCATTGCCGTCATTGCCGCCATGAAGAGGACATCGCCAGGCCTCTTCCGCCCGCCGCCGATGTGCCGCGCGCCCTTCATGCCGCCGCTGTCGCCGGCAAGGGGCGCCACGCCGCCGAGCGCCGCCGCCTGGCGATTGCCGATGCTGCCGGGCCCGGCCATCCACGAGATCGGCGCTGCCGCGACGGCCGGCCCGATGCCGGGGATCGAGACCGGGATCCGACAGCTCCCGGCATGGGCGGCCTCGCCGGCAACCGGCTTCCCGATCTCCCGGTCACGGGTGGCGATGGCCCTGCCTGGCCGGGAGCGCGGCGGCAAAGCCCCGGGCCCGGAGAGGATCTGCCGGCCCGGTGCCCGCCGGCCGGCCGGATGTTCCCGTGCCACCGGCATGTCACCGGGATCATCGAGGAGGCTCCGGCGCGGCTGCGTGGGCGGCATCTCGGCAAAGGCAACGCCGAAAGCAGCAGGCACCCTGGCACCTGCCCGGTCGGTTTTTGCCAGCCGGAAGCCGGCCCCGGCAAGGTCCCGGGACCGGCGGGGACCCTGCACCGTGACCGCAAGGCCCTTCACATGCAGCGACTGCAGCAATGCCCGGTGATGGCGCCCGACAGCCCCGGGGATTACCCGGCCGGCTTCCCTGCCTCCGAACCGTTCGGCAATGGCCCGACAGCCGTCCCGGCCACCCGTGAGCCTTCCGTCTTCTCCATCCGGACGGATGTCGGGTCTGTCCCTGCCGGCGCCGGCGCCGGCCACCAGGTTGGTCATGTCTCCTGCTCCTGTCCTCGCGATGATCCGCATCCGACCCGGGCATCCATCCGGGACCCGGGAGACCGGCGGGAAGGCGGGAAGGCCATGCTCCATCACCGATCCGTTTTCGTGATCCGGGCGGATCCCGGTCCGACCGGCCTTGCCGGGCCGATGCCCTGCTTCGCCGCCCCCGGACAGTCGGGCCATGGAGCCGGCGACGGCGATCCCGACCGGATAAGGGAGAGGTCGAGGGGTCATGGCAACCGCGGGGTCTTCCACGGGAAGTCCCGGGCGCGACAATGCACGACCGCTTTCCCTTCCTGTTCCCCCATGCCGGTCATGCGAGTGGTTTCCTTCCTCCCGACCAACCGCTCAAGATTCTGCAAGACACGCAAACCTAGAAACGTTTGGCGATTCAGATCCTGCAGTCTGTCAAGGTCAGCCGGACAACTTCGAATCAACATCGCTGTCTGCTCAAATTTAGTGGAATATTGCAAGTTCCGTTGGCCGGACTTAGCCGCTTTCTCGCATAGGAAAATGCACTACGAAATTTTCCTTGTTCAGCCGGTTTTTTTGTGGACATGGTAGAGCCAACCAAGGGACTTACCATGTCGATTGCCAGAAATTATTTGCCAACTTCGCTAACGCCTCAGGTGCTTCGGGAGATTCTACGATTCGAATCTCGGCAATGGAAGGCCTTCAAGACACGCCTCATGAAAAAGCGCGAGAAGCCCTGGAAGGACATAAACCACTCGGATGATAACTTCTACGACAAGCTCCACGAGGCACTCAAAGATTCAAGGTTGCGAAAGGAGTTTGAAGTAGCGGGAAAAGCACCAGGTAGTCAGAAGCGCGCCGGTGGCTTGTATCGTCGAATTATCCGGTACTATATCCACGAATTACAACATGAAGACGCATTTGGGGAAAAGCTGACCCGAAAAGTCAAGCCTAGGCAGGTGATCGACGCATTGTCCCAACAGGGCGATGACGATCGACTTGCAAACGCGGTTTGGGCCTTCGTGGAAGATGGTGAGCTTTCGGACGCTGAACTGTCGGAAATTGTCGCTGACAATCCCGGAGTAGGAGAGCGCATTATGGCTGTGGTTGATGGTAACGCAGTCGCCGGAGAGGTAGCTATTGATCAATGGGCAACCGTCCTTTCCCGACACAGGGAAGTTTTGGAAAAAGCTGATGCGAACCGTCCGGATGCTGGCGTTGTAGAGCAACTCGCTGATCAGGTGAACGAGTTGCGAGAACTTGCCTTGGCTGTGGACCACGAGCGGTCTGCTGCATTCTCGTCGTCCCTTCTGACGCTCTTGCGGCAACATGCGACAGTACTATCGGATCGGCCGGATCTGAAGCCTTATGTTGACAAGATTGAGCAAAATCCGCTCGTCGTCCAAGCTCCAGAGAATGCAACCGAAGTTTTGGAGGAGATCAATCGTGCTCTGCGCTCTCGCAACGAGGCGGCGGACCGAGTTCGGGAAATATCCACGGCTGTCGCGAATGCTGACGCGGCAGAGCGCAGCAAGCTAATTTCGGAAATGAGCGAACTTCAGGCGGCCGAAACGAACGAGTATTCCAAAGTCGAGAGTCAATTCCTTGAGTTGTTCGGTGGGACGGACTCCGATGCCCCTGGGGCGCCAATTCAGCCGAAAATTGAACCCGTATCAATTGCCGCTTCGGAGCAAAGTGCGGACGATGACGGGCTCAAAGACAAGCCGGAAGAATTGACTACGCCGACTGAAGCTGACTTGGAACGCAATGCGGCAACGGTTCCGGGTCCCAAAAATCCCGTCCGCACAAAGACACGATCGACTGCAAGCGATCAACCGGAAGATGTGAATTCTGCATTGAGTCTTTTTGGCAAGGCTTCAGATACCGATGGGCGGTCGGATCCCACGTCAACTATAGACACCCTCTTGTCGCCAACGGTGGACGAAGGAAACCAAGCTCATTTGGCAAAGAAGAAAAGGGTGTCGGTTTCTCGCACCACCCCTGAGGATGAGGTCACTCAGGACACTCCCAAGTGCTCAACGGCGAATCGGGCCGACCCGTCGGATTCCATGGATCTTACCGCGTCAGACTGTCACCATACCCATTCTGAAGCCATGGAAGTGCTCAACGGGATGCTAAGTTCCCGTCGGTTCGCCAGGGCCTACTGGCTCACCTGCGCGGATAACACACTCGGTGACCCTAACCTCTATGGCGCGCTCTGCGAAGGAGCACGAATCGGACCCGGAGATCCCTGTCCAGGTGCCTTGGTTCACTTCTTCAATGGCCTCGCGCGGAAAGACCGCTGGCAGGACGACGAGCGGTTGCTATTGGCCGCGTCAGTGCTTGGGCCGTGCCTATTCGTGGACCCGCTTCCGCAAGACATCTACCAGTTGGCTGTAGCATTACCGGATGATAACTCCCCGGTTGGACGGCTAATGCAACGCGTCCGCGGACTCTGCGTCTTTCAGAACGCAAAGATCCATCCTGAAGACCTTGGAGTTGAACCAGCGAGCGTCGCTCGGACCGCTCGTCTGGACCAACTCAGAAGCGACGCTGATCATTTCCTGCAGCGTGTCCCTCATATCAGATTCCAGTATGCCCCCGCCGACTTCGCAGTCCAATACCTTTATCGTGCAGGTTCAGAATGGCATCGACTCCAGACCATCGTGAAAAGCAACCAGGTCAACCGACTCAAGGAGGCACGCTCCCTCGTTGAGCTTCTGGACCCGGGCGAAGTTGTCGGGTCACTTCATGACGATGATGAACTCACGGCCCTCAAACAGCCATTAGATGGGAGCCCGCGTGACAAGCTTACCCGCCATCTGCACGACACTCTAGCGCTTTCCCGGGAATGGATCAGTTTGACATCCGCGGCGGACAATGGCGATCATGGCGGCGACCGCACTCAGTCAATTGAACTACTCGATATGCTCCAACGGGCGTTGCCGAACGCTCGCAAGGCACTGGAAAAAGCTAATGGAAGGGGGGTCGTGGATGCTCTCAATTGCGTTCTTGGAGATATGGAAGCTCGCGTTTTGGGCCGTAAACCGGACAGGGTCGAACCCATCTACGGTGATCTTCTCCTCTTGCCCGCGCTGGTTCTTGAGGATGATTTTGAGCCAACCGAGGGAGATGTAAACGCCCTTAGGCGGGCGATAATCAATGCCGAACATTCTGACCCGGAGCCAGAATCTGTTCTGAGTGAGTGTTTGAATCGCCGGGAATATCGCCGTGCCCGAAAAATCATCGAACATTATGACCTTGGTGAGGTCGCGAGCAGCGAGTACATGCGAGTTGTCAACGACGAATGCTCGAAAATGGAAGCCGGTCTCCGCAATCTTGAGTTAGAGATTGAGGATGCGTTTCTTCTCGGCCAGTTGCGTGACGATGCTGACGAAAACGATTCGATCGATTCGGCGGATGATCAATCCGGCAACGCTCTAGAGCGAAGCGAACTCCTCGGTGTCATTCGGGATACTAGGCGTAAGCTAAGCCAGTCAGAACATTCTCCGGGCGATGAGCTTCGCTCTATCTCTGTGACGATACGTGGCGTCAAGAACAAGGTCGCGATGATGACGTCGAGGCGCCAAGAGAGGCTACGCCACGAATTCGATGTTGTCATGAAGCAACTCCCCAAGACCAAGCAAGGGGAGGCTGATCAAGATTACCTGCGCGAGGCATTCAACGGGTGCATCGAAGGTAACGACCATGTTGCCGCGTTTGATCTCCTAGACCGAGGTCGACGTGCGGCGCAGGGTCCGGAACCGATGGTGCGGGCTTCAACTGGTTGCAGCGACGATCTTGAGCGGTTTCTAAAACGGGCCGATGGCTACCGCGACGCCCTTTCGACAGGAGACTGGTGCCGACGACTGAAAGACAGCATTAAAAAGGGTAACACGTTCTCGGAGATTCCCTTCGGACAGCTTGATCGCAACCGGCGGAACGAGGCGGCCAGCGCGGTTCAGATTTGGGATTCGCTGACACATCTCCGGTTCACCAGTGCAAATAGCGAGTTAAAGGACTTTCTGGAGGAACTCCTTCGTTTCATCGGCTTGCCGATTAAGGAGGGAGGCATCCAGGTTGCAGACACGACGCAGGGCTTTGCCCATATCCGCGTAGTGCTTTCCAGGCCCGTTACGGCATCGCCACTCCCAATTCTTGGGTCCGCGAGTGGATGTCGCTACGAGGTCATAGTTTCCCAGACCCGAAAGGAGCCAGAGCAGGTCGAAGAGTACATTCGCGCTCGCAGCTTGATGAGCCACCCCGTCCTTGCGCTACTCTTGCTCCCCCAAAAGCCGGCATATCGAATCCGTTGGCGGCGCCACTTCGCACGTGTCCAGTTGACGGCTCTGCCCTTCGACTCTGTATTTCTTCTGCACCTCTGCGGGGAACGCAACCGCCTGCCGGCGCTTTTTGAAATCGGTCTTCCATACACATGGGCGCGTCCGTACATCACAAAGGGAGAAAATGTCGCTCCAGAGATGTTTGTAGGAAGGCGTAACGAGACCGCGGCACTGATTGACCCCCACGGGAGTTGCATCGTCTACGGAGGTCGGCAGCTTGGGAAGTCCGCCCTGTTGAGGCATGTCCTTCGAGAGCATCATGCTCCAGAGAACTCAATCTACGTCGTCTATCTCGATGTGGATGACTTGGGCACTGACTCCGAAGGACATGAGGCAATGATGCCGGTATTCTGGCGCCGTGTGTACGATGAATTGGTTCGATACACGGCCATCCCGGAGCTCCCGCCTAAGATTCTCAACAAGGACGCCCGACTGGTTGAAGAGGTGCCTAGCAGTATCTTGACCCAGCTTTCCGAGAATCCTCACATGCGGATTGTGCTCTTGTTGGACGAAACCGACGATTTACTCGATTGCGATTCTACGCGTGATTTTGCTCTAGTTCGTCGAATTCGCTCAATGATGGCCGACACTGACCGAAGGTTCAAGGCGGTTTTCGCGGGGCTTCAGAGCGTGCAGCGCTACTACAACTGGAAGAATCATCCCTTCGCACAACTCGGTGAGGAGTTGGTCGTCAATCCGTTACCCCCTCCGGCCGCTCAGGACCTCATCGTCCGACCGCTTCGCGCGCTAGGGTTTGCGTTCGAGAATACGCGCTTGGTGCTCAGAATTCTCTCTCTGACGAACTACCATCCGGGGTTGATTCAGATAATTGGCTACCGCCTTCTGGACAATCTCTTCGACAAGTGGCAGCGCCACCGTGATACCACAAAACCGATAAGGTCGGTAACGTCTGACGATCTCTTCGCCGTGGAGCGAGATGACTCGGTCATGGAAGATATTTGCAATCGTTTCGATTGGACCTTGGATCTTGACGACCGGTACAAGGTCTTGACCTATGCGCTCGTTCTCACGCCGGAACCAACTGCGCCGCGCCGCGAGTCGGAATTTATGGCAATTGGTGCTGAGTGGTGGAAGGCAGTCTTCGAAGACATGGATGCCCTTGGTCTTCGTGCGGTACTTGACGAAATGGTCGGCCTCGGAGTGCTCCTTCGTGAACATGAACGAGAACATGAACATGACGGGTCCGTGCGCATGTATCGGCTGCGGAGCCCGAACCTTCTTCGCCTACTTGGACCACAGGAAACGATTGAAGCCGAGCTGCTGAGAATCATTGATCAAGACCGGGTTAGCCGCCCCAATCCGCGGAATTTCCATCCAGTCATTGATCGCAAGCCAGTCGCATTTGGTCCACTAACCAACGAGCAGTATGGTCAGATCTACGCGCAACGTCGACCATTTCAGCTAACAATAGTCACCGGTAGCAAAGCACTCGGGCTATATGCCGTCGAGCGGCAGTTCGAGAAATTGCTAGGTGAATCAGATGGCGATGAACGAGGCAAGGCGTGGAGGAAAGTCCAATATACTGGATCGACAGACGCAAGTGGTTTCATGAAGAAGCTACGAGACGCGCTGAAGCCACGTCGAAGGACCCATCGATACGCGGTTGTTCAGCTTAGCGACATCCATCATGAAGGAGAACTCTACACCCTCTTCAACAGGATCTTGAGGGAGTTGGGACAGATCTGCACGAACGAGTCCAAGGGTCACCTCGTTCTCTTGCTTGATCCAGGAAATTCTTGGCGATGGCTCCAAGATAGGAACCGCAAATATGTGCTTTCCCAATCCAGGGTGACGGGGCTTGAGCTGCGCAGGTGGAGTGACGGCGCAATCGCGAACGCTTTTGATAACATCGATGCACGCACAGGCAGCCAAGTTGCTGGCGAGGAAGTGTTCAAAATGACGTCTGGTTTTCACTGGCTAGTCAACCAAGGCCTGTCGCGAGTGAAGCGCCGTTCCGGCGTCAACGCAGGCACTCTCGTTCCGGGATGGAAGACATTATGTGGCGAAGTATTGACCGAAGGAGGAGTCGAGTCGGCTCTGATTGCGCTAGGCCTTCGCTCGACAGATCCGGAGTTGGAGAGGTGTGTCTGGGAAGTATTGAGTCTCAGTGAAGAGAGCAGGGATGGCCGCCGCATCCTGACAGATACCAGCTTTGAACTTGCATCGGACCAATTGGACGACGAAGCTGGGGCGGTGTTGGAGAAGCACTCCGTCGAGATTCGCGAGTGGATTCGCACGATGGACCTCGCTCGCCCCCTCAACACCGGCGAAGAGGGTTCCATGGTCATGGCATCGTGGGTTCACGATGTGATTCAGGCAGCGGAGGGCTGAGGAATTGCTAGCACCCTCGGACCTTCCCGGGGTCCGGGGGCTTGTATCCGAAGTTCTCGCAGAGCTGCGTGATGGATCGCTTGTTGCTGTAAGTGTCCCGTCGGGTGACATCGGCAAGTGCTGGCTTGACTGGATTCGCGAAGCTCTTCGTGACCGGATGTTAGAAACTGGGGAACCGGTTCCCTTTGAATTACCTTCATTCTCTGCATCGCTTACTGACCCGCTCGTGGAGATCGCTGCTGTCGACGGCATGGGGCAGGTCGGCAATATAGAGGATCTGCTGGAGTACCACCCGGACTACGGCGCTCTGATTCTCGTGGTCGAATGTGAAGAGGCACTCGGCACCGACTGGAAAGCGTTCTTCGACTCCGTGCGCCGCGCCTTCCGAAGTGCCGGTCATCTCAGGCTTCGTCCGGTGCTCGCGCTCATCATTGGTTCCAATGAGTATCCGCCCATCGAGAATGATGTCGGATCTCGCGTATTCGCCCTTTGGAACATGTTTAGGTGGGAGGAGGTCCGGTTGCTCGCACTTGATGCATTACCTCAAGAAGAGAATTCCTTGGTGCGCGCTTGGAGAACGGCGACCTATGCTGGTGCCGCCAATGGCGATCCGGAATTGCTCCTGCGTCTTTGCCGTGAATGTCCGGACAGACTCGATCAAGCAATTGAGTACGCGCTTCCCGACACAGATGGAATTGGTGAACTTGATATCGCAATGGGCAGCATTCCGGACCAACGATGGAATGTACCACTCGGTTGCATCGGACCATGGTCGGCTGGAGAGTTGATTGGCTACACCATTGACCGAGGTACGCTACGGACAGTGGATTGTATGACGCGTAGGACTGCAGATCGCTATGTCCGTGCAGCAATTTGGCGTGAACAACTGTCCGGTCTTTTTCCTGTTGTGGTCGAATTCGGCTTTAGCATTGCGCCATCGATTACTTCCGCGATGGGAGGAAACTGGCTCAGGGATGTCCCTGCCGACCGATGGATTTCAGATGATGATGTCCGACTTGACCCGAAGGAGGTAATGGACATCTTCGATACTGGCCGTCATCGCAAACTGCCGTCCTCAATCTGGAAATTTCTCGATCTCCTTCGCAGAACTCGCAACGATTTGGCCCACATGTCCCCGATCGAACTCCAGCGAATGAGACAGATATGGCAAGGATATGATGTTATCTATAAGCGATTTGGATCAACTGATCCGCAATGATCATTGTGCAAGCCCGCTCCAACAAGACCTACCGAATTGAATGCGAGATCCTTCCTTGAAGGTTTTCGCCACCCGACCCGGCCTATGAGTGCCTCGTCGCTGCTGGACTCAGTTGCCGGCGGCGGTTCTGAAGTCGGCCTGCGTCGTCGCCTCGGTTGGTCGTGTCCTGCTCATATCCCAATTGCGGTGCCACCTCGACAAGGGGCCCGCACCTCACTTCATCAGCTAACTGCCGAATACCGTAAACCGACTTCCTTTCCATCATTCCTTCTCTCGAAAACTCCACTTGCTGGGCGGGCTACCGGGAAAACGCTACCCGGATGAAAGGACGGCCCTAGGAGCCTGTCGAAATACCGGCATTGAAAGCGGTGTCCATGGCGTCTGAATGCCTGCACATCTTCATCGGCTCCGGGTCGAATTTCACCGGTGACCGGCGCCCGGACCCACCTCGGCGGCCAGCCTTGCCGACAATTCTGCCTGCCAGGGCTGCAATTCCGGTCGAATTCGGCTAAATTCCTGTTCTCAAGCCATGCTCCTTTGCCCTTCATGCCGCCGAATGTCCGCCCAACAGCAGCCGGTGCATGCGCTTCAGGTTCCATGACGTGCAGACCAGGCTCCACTCGCCCTGTACAGCCTCGATGCCGCGCAGGCTGAACTGGTCAAGGCCCATGACCCTCTTGATGATTCCGAAGACCGGGCGGGCGGCGGCCTTGCGCTTCGCATGGATCCGCTCCCCTTCGGCAGAGCCCATCCGGTGCTTCATCCGCTCAACCGCATCGGCATCGGCAGGAGGCTCTGTCACCGGCACCCTTCTCTCCCGGAGTGGACGGTTGTGGTGCTGCCGGCCGGAAGCAATCAGGGGCTCGATGCCCCGATCGTCGCACAATTCAACATTGGCGCGGCTGAAATATCCGGTATCGGCGACGATGCCGGCCGGGCTGCCGACATCCTCGAGCGCGGCAAGCGCCGGTGCCGTCCCGTCGACATCATTCGGTCTCTGGCTGACATGGGCATGGGCAATGAGGTGGCTGCCATGGTCCACCGATGCCCGGGCGCCCAAGGCCTGCTCGAAGCCTCCGGCCGGCGGCATGATCCGCGAATCCGGGTCGGTGAAACTGATCTGGTCCCTGGGGCGGGGGCCCGGCACCGGCGGCTTCGGCGGCCTGCCGCCGAGCTTGCCTCCCCGTTCCCGTTCCTTCTGGCGCCGCTCCTGCATCTTCTCCTCGCATGCCGCCTGTTCGGCTGCATGGCGGGCCGCGGCGCGGGCCTCGATCTCCTTCCTGGCCTCGGCGATCTTCGCCAGGCGCTCTTGCCGGCGCCCGAGTTCCTCGGGAATGTCGAGAGCGCACTCCTGCTCGTCCGCCACCTCGGCCAGTTCCAGCAGCCGGGCGACCTCCGCCTTCAGCTGCGCCTCGATGCGTTCCATATGCGCATGGCTCATCGCCCGGTGGCGGCTGGCATTGGCCTTCACCCTGGTGCCATCGAGGCTGACATGGCCAAGCTTCAGCATGCCCATGGTGCCGGCAATCGACAGCACCTGGACAAACAGCTCCTGCAGGGCAGGCAGGTGGCGCTTGCGGAAACGGGCAATGGTGTCATGGTCGGGATGCAGATTGCCGGTGACATGGCGCACCGCCACCGAGTCATGCGTCGCCGCTTCCAGCTTGCGGCTCGAATGCACGCCGGTTGAATAGCCGCAGAACAGCAGCGCCGTCATCATCACCGGGCACCAGGCCGGCTTGCCGCCATGCCGGTAGACGCCGGTGATCTTGTCCAGATCCAGGGATTCGACGATCTCGACGACAAAGCGGGCCAGGTGATCGTCCGGCAGCCACTCCTGGATCGAAGGTGGCAACAGCCAGACCTCGTCACGATTGGCCCTCTGGAACCTGATCGAACCGACATCATCCTCCAGACTGTTCATTCACTGCCCGATACTACCATATCTTGTGGAAAAAGACAGGAAATCACTGCAAATCCATGGCCAAATCCGACAGGCTCCTAGTGGTCAGTTCGATACAAGAGAGTCCATGTCTTCCCGAATCGTGATACTGTCCTCCCGCCGCCACGCGGCCAATGACAAGGAAGAGACCAATGGGCAGGATATCGACAAGGCAGGAAATCAGGCTGTCGGGCGAAGAGCGGGCACGCCTCGAAGACATCATCGGCAACCCGCGCAGCATGCAGAAGCATGTCTGGCGGGCCCGTATCATCGTCGAGCCCGGCTCGGGCTGCGGGCTGACGGAGACCATGCGTCGGACGGGCATGTCGAAGCCGACGGTCCGGCGCTGACGGGACCGTTTCCTCGAGGAGGGCGTGGACGGGCTCCTCCATGACGCCACCCGTCCGCCGGGAGACAGGCCGGTCCCCGGGGAGAAGGTGAAGGCCGCGATCGCGCTGGCGATGTCGCCACCGCCGCCGCATGCCGGGCACTGGACGGTGCGGGCCGGCTTCGAGGCCGGGGATGGCCGTCTCCACCATGCACGGCATCCTGAAGGACAACGGCCTCCGGCCGCACCAGGTGAAGACCTTCAGGGTCTCCCGCGACCCGAGGTTCGAGATCAGGCTGCGCGACGTGGTCGGCCTCTGTGCCCTCCCGCCCGACCACGCCGTCGTCATCCCGGCAGGCGAGAAGACGCGGATCCGGGCGCTCGGGCGGACGCGGAAACCCCTTCCGATGAAGCCCGGACATGCCGGGACCAGAACGCATGACTACAGGCGGAACGCCGCCACCTGCCTCTGGCAGCCCTCGACGTCGCCACCGGAGGGCCGCCGGCCGGATGGCCGGACGACACCGTTCCGAGGAGTTCCTCGCCTTCCTCGATCACGTTGCCGAGGGGATCGAGCCCGGAGTGCCGGTTCATGTCGTCCGGGGTGACGTCTCCTCGCACAGATCGGCCGAAATCCGCGAATGGCTGAAGCACCATCCCGACCGGACGTTTCACTTCACCCCGGCCCCGGCCTCGTGGATGAACGCCGCCGGCGGGTTCTTCTCCAGGCTCTCGAGGCAGAGGCCGAAGGACGCGATCCTCGACTCGCTCGACGAGTGCATCGCGGCGATCGAGGGTTGCATCGAACACCACGATGCCGGTGATGCCCGTCCGTTCCGCTGGAGCAGGAAACCCGAGGAGCTGGTCGCCTCGTGGAAAAGAGGGCACCGGAAGCTGCAGGAAATGGCATCAAATGAATGAATCAGACCACTAGGCGGGTCAATTATTGGGTGCTTATTGACAACAGCACTTCGATCGTCTCATCCAGTGCCCGATCACGAATCCGGAACCGATCCTTGCTTCATCGCCTGCGACGCCGTGTTCAATGCTCTTGGATATGGGCATGAAATTCGCTAGAATTTCCCGGCCGGCCACCGGCCGGCGGCCCGCCCGGGGCCGGACCCGGGATGACAGGGGTGATGCGATGGATGCGGTTGCGGCCGGGCAGGGCCCGGCCGGGGAACTTGCCGAGAATGCCGGGCTGCCCTTCGAGCGCGCCCGCGCCATGCCGAGGAGCGTCTATTCCTCGCCGGAGTTCCTCGAGCTGGAGCTGGACCGCGTCTTCGCGGCGGACTGGTTCTGCGCCGGACGGGCGGACGGCTTTCCGCAGGCCGGCGACTGGCTGGCCTTCGACCTGGCCAGGGAGCCGGTGGTGGTGGTGCGGGGCCATGACGGGGAGATCCGCGCCCTGTCCAATGTCTGCCGTCACCGGATGTCGAGGATCGTCGAGGGCAGGGGAAACTCGCGGACGCTGTCCTGCCCCTATCACGGCTGGACCTACGGCCTCGACGGCCGGCTGCGCGGGGCGGCCGGCATGACCCGCAACGACGCGTTCGACCGCAGGGCATGCCGGCTTCCGGAATTCCGCTGCGAGATCTGGCTCGGCTGGGTGATGGTCACCCTGAATCCCCATGCGCCGCCGGTGGCCGGGCAGCTGGCGGCGCTCGAGGCCATGATCGGCGATTACGGCATGCAGGACTACGTCCAGGGCTTCTTCGAAATCATGCAGTGGAACACCAACTGGAAGGTGCTGGCCGAGAACTTCATGGAGAGCTACCATCTGCCGGTCTGCCATGCCCGGACCATCGGCGCCCTGTCGCGGGTCGATGACGTCGAATGCCCGCAGGGCAGGCCGGCCTTCAACTACCACACGCTGCAGAAGGAGCCGGAATTCACCCTGTCGATCGCCCATCCGGACAATGAGAGGATGCAGGGCGAGCGGCGGCTGACCACCTATCTGCTGTCCATCTATCCGAGCCTGATGATCACGCTGACCCCGGGATATTTCTGGTATCTGGCGCTGCACCCGGCCGGGACCGGCCGGGTCAGGATATTCTTCGGCGGCGGCATGGCGGTGGAGTTTGCGAATGACCCGGATGGACAGAAGCACTTCGACGAGCTTCGCATTCTCCTTGACGAGGTGAACAAGGAAGACCGCGGCTGCACCGAGCGGGTCTATGCCGGCCTGCTGTCGGAATTCGCAGAGCCGGGCTGCCTCTCGCATCTCGAGCGGCCGAATTACGAATTTGCCAACTACCTGTCGAACCGGGTCTCGCCGTAACCGAAACCCGCCCGGACGATTCGGTTTCTCTGAAGCCTGGCAGCTGCCTCTGCTGGCCATCGTCTTGGCAGATGCGACGGCGTCCACCTTGCATTGCCGGAATTTGTGGCCTTGGAATGATGGAGATGATCCGATTGGCAAATGAACTCGGCACAATTTCGACGCGCCCTTCAGCCTCCGCAGTATTCCAGGGTGAACTCCGCCTCCGGTTTCGCCCGCAGCGCCGGCGTTTTCTGGTCGCCGGTCAAGACCGCAAGCACGGGTGGTCGCACATGATCAATCGCCCCGAATGGAACATTTGAAAGGGAGGCTCGACGACATTACCGGCCTCGACATTGGCTGGGATGGGCAACCGAGGTGATTGAGCAGCCGGCACCAATAGCTTGGGGTCATGTCCCGGCGACGAGCCGGGGCTGAAGGCCGAATACATGCTGACCAGGTAAGCAGATTCCCGACACTGCCTTCCCTGGTTGAGGCGGCAATTTGATGCCGAAATCACGATTTGCGAGGGATATTCCTATCTCCTTCAGGAGAAACCGGCCTGTCGGATACTCTGGCAGAACGAATGCAGGATTGCTGTTGGCCGAGACCCGTGCATTGCGCGTCAGGTGGCTGCCTCCTGTTCGCCGATCAGTGCACGGTCAATTGCACGCGCATGCTTGTGTGCCTCGCGCGACATCAAGCGCTCGGCATATCTTTCGAACGCTGGCCGCCTGGGGAGGGTTTCGAATCCCAGACCCCACTCGACATGACTGCCGACATACACGTCCGCCATTGTAAATCGTTCACCGCAGACATGGGCATTCCGGTCGAGATGGCCTTCAAGCGCGTCGACCGCGGTCTCAAACGTACCATAGCCAAGCGTCGGAGCCTTTTCTTCGGGTATGTCCAGCTCCAGTGCCCTGGCCATCACGGCCTGTTCGAGCGGACCGGCGGCGAAGAACATCCAGCGGTAGTATGCAGCGCGCTCAACCGCTGTTGGCAACAATCCGGCTTGGGGAAAGGCTTCGGCGAGATAGGCACAGATGGCAGCACACTCGGTAACAACCTGATCACCGTGCCGTATCGACGGAACCTTGCCCATCGGATTGATCGCCAGGTAGTCCGCCCCTTTCATTTCTTCACCATATTCGAGGATCACGGTCTCGTACTCGTTCACTGTTTCCTCGAGCGCCCAACGCACGATTTGTCCGCGCGACATGGGGTTGGTGTAGAAGGTCAGAGTTTCCGACATGACGGGTCCAGACATCGGATTGAAGGTTCGGTCCTTGTCCTATTGGGTTGGCACACGTCCGTCTACAACTTTGACCCGCATTTGTTTCCAATTCGGGGTATCCCCGATTCCCGAAACCACCCGGGAATGTCGGGAATGTCCCGACCAATGTTGAAACAGGCTCGGTCAGCGCCGCCCCGTGATCATCATGCGGCCCGTGCGCGGTAGTCGATGTCGGTGGTATCTGCAGCTCCCCGGTGATGACGCGCCAGTGCGGCCTTCAGGATCGGCAGTTGCCGACAGGCCCCGAGGCGCCCCATGCCGGCCCCGGCCTCCGGCATACCGGCGCAGGTCCCGCAGCCCCATCCCGGCTCCACGCCATCGCACGGCGCCCGGGCAGGTCTGCCTGACCACCGAATGGGCGCTCTCGATCATGTTCGTCGTGGCCAGCGCCCGTCCGGGCTCCTTCGGCAATCCGGGCCGGCGAGCAGGCCTGCGAAGCCGACGCCCGGCCCGGGCTGGCATGCAGATGCCCGGGCAGGCGCTCCAGATGTTCCTGCCCGGTCCCCGGCAGCGCCGGATGGCGGATGCCTGCCCCGAAGGTCCGCCTGGACGGCCGCACTCGGCGCCCTGGCACCATCGAGCACGAACAGGCGGCGCACGGACGGATCCAGACCCCGGCAGGCCGGGCTACCTGCCAATGCCCGAACCGTGGCCGGCCTCCGGGATGTCCGACGACATCCATTCGCGGAGCCTCTCCCCGGCCGGTGCCTCGATGCCGCCGGGAGACCGCCGGGCGTGACCGGCCGGAGCCATGATCGTCGGGGGCTGCCGCCTCCTTCAGGCGGACGGCAGAGCGGAGCCTCCGCGCCTGCCCGTTCACGAGCATCGGCGATGTCGCCCATTGCTCGAGGAAGCCGCCATCACGGATCTCTCCCCGGCCCGGCATCTCCCGCCCGGTCTCCTTGTCACGCACCCGTGGTCACTCGATGTGGATCCCGCCTCCCCGGAAGCCGGCCTGGCCGGATGCCCTCCCCGGCGATGGCCGGGCCTGCCTGCGTCCCGTCGGTGATGCCCGCCAGCCAGTTTCACGGCATCCTCATCGAAAATCCTCTTCATGGCATCGATGCCGGCCATGACGCGGAAGCGGTCGAGGCCGGCGGCGACATCCCCCCGGGCCGCGGAGACGGGCCCTCTGGTGTCGATGGTGCCGGAATGCATGGCGGTGGTTGGTGCAGACGTTTTCATGGTGTTGCTTCCTTGTCCGGATTTCACACCCCGGGCCTGGCGCTCGAGGGAAGAGGCGCCGACCTCTGCCCGGGTTTCGACATCGGTCGGGACATTCCCGACTTGTGAATGGTCTTGGCGTCGAAGCAAACCGAAAGCCAACATTTGACCCATTTCGCGATCTAGCCGATACAGAGGCCTTGAGACTTGGAGGCACTCATCATGACTCGAGATACCTACAAATACCACTTCAAACGTGGTCACCGAATCGTTCATACCGGCATCACAAACGATCTGGAACGTCGAGAACGCGAGCATAAACAAAATTACGGGAATGATGGGCACATTTTGCGAGTTGGTCGAGCAACTACAAAAGTTGCTGCCTTGAAGTGGGAGCGTGAGCAGGCTGCCAAAGGTCGACCCACCCGGCGCCGGTAGTCGGACTATGTGCGAGGGAATTCCAGTTGCAGTTTACTTGCAAGGGTTATCGCTTCTGATAGGCCTTGTAGCCGTAGTTATTCCAGTAGCGATCGCTCTGGCAGGTGTATACGTATCCCGACGCTTTTCGAATCAGATCGACAGCCTCGCTGCCGATCTTGACGAAGCTCTTGGTTGAATCAACTATTTGGAGAATGGTGGTGAACATGGTAAGAGAAATGAGAATTAAATTAAGCATTCTTTGATTCCTCTCATTGCCTTTTTTGACCTCTCCCTAAAGGAGTCCGAGCATCAAGACCCAGTTTTGACCAACAACTCCGAGCGCATTGCTTCCAAACTCATCAAACTGCGCTATCATAGTGTTAGGGCCTGTTGACAATCGGGTTGCATTTCAGTCGGTCCGATGCCATTTTCCTCGTAACGCACGCCGGAACGGCGGCACGAGCAGTCGAGGCAGATGACAAATGAATACAGACAGGACGGTGCTCACCGACGCCATGTGGGCGCGGATCGAGCCCATGCTGCCCGGCAAGGCGACCGATCCCGGTGTCACCGCGGCAGTGGGCAGGATGTTTCTCGAGGCGGTGTTGTGGCGGACCCGCACCGGATCGCCCTGGCGCGACCTTCCGGAGCATTTCGGCAAGGAGGCGCATCTTCAAGCGCTTCCGCAGATGGGCCCTTTCAGGAATTTTCGAGACTGTCTTCAACGAGTTGTCCGATGAGTTCGACCTCGAGTACATCTTCGTTGATGGCACGATCGTGCAGGCCCACCAGAAGGCGGCAGGTGCAAAAGGGGGACCTCGAAGCAAGGCATCGGACGCTCCCGGGGCGGCCTGACCAGCAAGATCGTGGCGGTGGTGGATGCCCTTGGCTACCTGGTCCGCTTCGTGATCCTTCCCGGACAGGCGCATGATCTGATCGGGGTGCCGGAACTTCTCGAGGACCTCTCATTCGGTGCCCTGATCGGTGACAAGGCATTCGATGCCGGGTGGCTGCTGGCAGAGATCGAGGATCGCGGGGCAGAGGCGGTGATTCCGGCAAGACGGAACCGGACCGAGACCAGGCATCATGACCGGGAGATGTACCGGTGGAGACACCAGATCGAGAATTTCTTCGCAAGAATCAAGGAGTTCCGCGCCATCGCCACCCGCTACGACAAGACCGACAAGAGCTTCGCCGCGGCGATTCATCTCGTCAGTGGCGTGGTTGCGGCAACATGATTGTCAACAGGCCCTAGAACCGGAGGTGCGCTTCATGGTGTCGCTTCCTTTCTTGGATTTTGTACCCCGGGCCTGCCGTTCGAGGGAAGCAACGCCAACCTCCTACCGGAGTTTCAACTGTGACGCCGTTCGGAGGAGGCGTCCACTCCACTGCCACGTCAATGCCATGGTGCCTGCTTTGATTTTCCGGACAGGATGAGCGCTGACGCGCGGATTTCAAACGTCCATGCGGAGAACTTGTCGCCCCGGGAATGGAATGTGCATGAGTCTCACCTTGAGCTTGAAATCCCTCAGGGCAGGCAGGGACGGTGTAGCGAGGCTCCGGCGTGGGTAGCAGGATCATGGGCAGACCCGAACATTGGCCAGCCCCTTCATCGCCAATTCTTGCTGACATCCCTCTCGGCAATATCCGGAGCGACCCCCGTCGTCGGCTCATTCAGCCGACTGCCAGGAGCATGTCATGCGCTGCCTCCGGACATCTCCGGATAAACTGTTTTGATGTCGGGCTGTGCAAGTCATCTCTGGACGGCATCTCATGGGCTGCCGTCGGGCGGCGGCCTTTTGCCGTCAGCTGCCGGCCTGCCGGGCACCTTCGGAGAGGGCGGCCAGTTTGGCATAGGTGACCTCGGGGTCGACGGCGCCAAAACCGGCAAAGGTTCCGAACCCGCAATCCGAGCCGGCCATCAGCCGGTCCGGCGGAACAAATTCGAGAAACCGCTCCAGCCGCTGCGCGACCACTTCCGGATGTTCCACGAAATTCGTGGTGCTGTCGATGACGCCGGGGATCAGTATCCTGTCGCCGGGAATCTCGCTGAACCGGTCGCGGAATATTCGCCATTCATGCGCATGGCGCGGATTCGAGGATTCAAACAGCACGTGGTTCGCATTCACCGACATCAGGGCCGAAAAGACCTTGTCCATCGAGATGTCGCAGACATGGGGTCCCTCGTAGTTTCCCCAGCAGATGTGCACCCTGATCCGGGATGGATCCAGCCCGGTCAGCGACCGGTTGAGCACCTCGACATTCTTCGCTGCAATCCCGACAAATTCATCATCGGATTTGTCGTGAAACATCATGTGCCTGGCAAGGCCGAGATCGGGACAGTCGAGTTGCAGGAAGAGGCCGCTGGCGACGATGGTCTGGTATTCGACCCGCATGGCTTCGCCGAGCGCATCCAGATACTCGTCCCGTGACGGGAAGTAGTCATTGGGAAGGAACAGGCTGATCACCCCGGGCGATGCCGAATTCATGAAGCCTTCGGTCGCCCCATGACATTTCATGGCCATCTTCAGATTGTCGATATCCTTGAGCAGCGCGTCATTGTCCTTTGTCTTGATCTCGCCGATGCAGCAGGGTCGGGCGTAGTGTGGCGTGCCACCCTCGTCGGCAAGCCGCTTCATGAATGACGGAAACAGGGCCAGATCATGCGGCGGAGTCCTCGGAGCATCTCCGCCGAAGCCGGTATAGCGGTCCTTGACATAGGTCGCGTAGGAAATCTTCGATGTCTCGCCGTCGGAGACAACATCTATTCCCGCCTCCACCTGCCGGCGCACGGTGTCCGATGTGGCCTCGCTCATCTCCAGGTCAAACTCGCGTCGGCTGAACCTGGAGCCGCGCTCGCGGGCAAACAGGAAGTCGACGACACGCTGGCTTCTCGGAAGGCTGCCGACATGCGTGGTCCTGATAGTCATGGAACTCATCCTCCCTGATGTTGCGGGGGCGTCACGGCTGCCATGTCGCTCCGGCCGGATCATCGGTGTTCCGGACCAGGAACATGCCGCACTCACCCGAGACTGCCGGTGACAGCGACCGGTCGATACCCGGCGGAACCGCACAGGTATCGCCGGGGGCAAGGATTTCGGAGCCGCCGGTCCATGACAGTTTCCAATGCCCTTCGCAGACCATCAGTATTTCATGTCGCCCGACCCGGCGGGGCGTGTCCGGGATCGAACTTCCTGTCAGATATTCGACTTCGAATCCCGGCCTGTCAATGATCATCCCCTGTTCGCCGATCACCCTGGCAGGTCCGCCATCGGCCAGGGCGACCATGTCCCAGTGCCGTGCCACATAGGCCGGAACCACCTCCTGCGCCGCGGGCTCCGGATAGCCGGCCAACTCGTCGTCGGTGAGCATCGGCATGGGCGAGACCGATTCCGGCAGGGATTGGCAGGCTCCGGTGTCGTAGATGCGACCGGTTTCGGCCAGGATCATTCCATGATCGCGGGCTTCCTCGACGACCTGGGGTGCCCAGACGACGCCCCCGCCGGCATCGTCACCACCGAGAATGGCCATCAACATGCCGTGTTCCTGGCCAATATTCTCGAATCCCCTGAAGATTCCGGTCGGTATGTCGAAGATGTCGCCCTTTTCGAGAACCACCTCGCCGGCGGTGCCCCATCGCCCCCAGAAGAATCGCCATCTTCCCTTGAGCACGTAGAAGACCTCGGCAGTGCGGTGGGAGTGAAGCGAATTCCGGCAATGGGGTGGTTGTCCGGCGGCGCCGATATTGAAGCCCGGCGTCTCCCTGATGTGGACATGCTGATCCGGGTTCTCGGATACGCCTCCACCGATGATGGTGAAATTCTCCTTGCGGTCCGAGCCGGGCGTGTGGGTGTCAATGAAGGCCGTCTTGCACGGGATCAATTCACCGTATCGTACGATTCTCCTCCGCATGTCGTCATGAGTCATGGCTGTTCTCCGTATCAGCGCAGGCATCCCGGTCATCAAGAAGTTGCCTCCAGACCGAGACCTCGTCGATCAGCGTGTATTCGTCTCGCAACCCGCGCCCACCGAACTCGGCATGGGTAATTCCGAGAATGTAGGCCTGCCTGCCGGTCGGGCGCCCGAACAGGCCGTATCCCGAATGATTGCCCTCGAGGGTCCACCTGATGGCGGCGCGCTCCGGCAGGCCGGGATCGGAGCGGCCCATCCGGTGCCATACCCGGAATTCTGCATCGGGGAAGGCCGAGCGAAGTCCCAGCCAGAAGGCCTCGGCACCTGCTCGGCCATACCGGTCTCCTCCCGGGTAGCCGAGATGGCAGGCCCGGTCATATTCCTGCGGGATGACCGAGATTTCCGCATCCATGAGTCGCTGCAGGATGTGTTCGAGCCGCTGACCGGGGACGGCATCATTGCCGGCTCCGCCATATGGCGATTTCAGGGTGTCGGCATCGGGAAGGTAGTAGCCTGTCGGCGGAAGGCTGCCGGCCAGCGAAGCCTCGACGAACTGCCTCGGCTCGTAGCCGAGCTGTCGGGCAATCGCTCCCTGGTCGCGGACCATCCATTCATCATTGATCTGCCAGCCATTTCGGGCATCCTCCCCGGCATGACAATCGGCAATGACCCGGTAGTGGAGCCTCTTCGATGATGACGGGCCGTACTTGCCATCGCCGGCATGCGTGGCAGTCGACATGATCCGGTGCGACGAGTACCAGCTGTCGGGCCCGGCATGATCCCAGATCACGTCCTCGCCAAGCAGTTGCCGGTCGGGAAACTCGGAGATCGTTGCCAATGTGGCGGCGATCACGTCCCGGTTGCCGACCGTGACACCTTCGGGTGAGCGCACCAGGATGTCGTCGGAGTAATACTGGTGCAGCAGGTCGACGCGCCGGTGTTCCCAGATCTCCTCGGTGATCCCGAGAATGTAGTCGACGAAATCAGTATATCTTGGGGAGTTCATCTTTCTTCGGTCCATTCTGCCTGGGGAGGTCTTGCCGTTCCGCGAATCTTGAATTCGCACGGGATTCGTATCTGAATGGGCGGCTTGTCGGGCTCGGCAATTGTCTCGAGCATCCTGGAGACCGTCTTCTCGACCAGCCGCCCGAGTGGCTGCCGCATCGTGGTCAGGTTGAATGACGGCCACGCGGCGATCGGCACATCATCGAATCCGACCACCGAGACATCCTCGGGGATCCGCAGTCCAAGCTCATGCCTGATGACATCCATGACCGCAAATGCCATGTGGTCGTTTCCGACGAAGACCGCATCCGGAACCGGCCCGCCGGATCCGGAAAACATGTCCCTGGCGACCTGGCTCGCCACTTCCCGGCTGTACTTCCCGTCGACGCAGTGAATCGGTTCGACACCGCTTTCGGCCAGTCCGAACCTGAATCCCCGATCGCGCTCGCTTCCGGTCGATGATCCCCGCCAGCCCGAAATCTGGGCAATGCGTCGATGACCTCCCTCGACCAGGAATCTGGCAATCCGGCGCGCACCGTCGACATTGTCGGATGTCACCGAGGTCAGGCCATCATCGCCCTGGTGCCGGTTGAACAGGATGACCGGGATGCCTTCTGCCCGGCACCGGCTGGCCAGTTGAACGCTCATGGCAACCGATGCGGCGATCAGCCCTTCCACCTGGTAGTCAAGAAGATCAGCGACGATCCGCTCGGTTTCCGCATCGTCATTCGATGCCATGAATACCAGGAGATGATAGCCCTTCTTCTTGAGTTCATAGGACATGAGTTCGAGAGCCGAAGGATAGAACTGGTTTTCGAAATATCCGACCACGAGGGCGATGATTCGCGATCGCCCGGTGATCAGCGACCTGGCCAGGGCGTTCGGCCGGTATCCGAGCCTGCGCGCCGCCTCATGCACCTTTTCCGCCGTGTCCGGCGATACCGAGGCGCCGGGGGTGTAGGCCCGGCTGACCGCCGACTGGCTGACCCCGGCAACCCTTGCGACTTCTGCTGACGTGATCTTGCTCACTACCCTGCCTTCATCCGGTTCGTCGTTACCCGGCGGTCCAGCCGCCATCGATCAGGAGATGGGTGCCGGTGATCAACGATGCTGCATCCGATGCCAGGAAGACAACCGCCCCCATCACATCCTCGACCTTCCCGATCCGGCCCAGCCTGATTTTCGACATGATCCATCGCTGTTTTTCCGGGTCGGCCAGCGTCGCCTCCGTCAACTCGGTCCGGATGAAGGTCGGGCACACCGTATTGATCCTGATGCGACGTGGTCCCCATTCAATTGCCATTGCCTTGGTCATGCCTTCGACAGCATGTTTCGAGGCGCAATAGACAGCCCGTTCCATGCCACCGACAACCCCCATCTGGCTCGAGATCTGGATGATCGAACCACCGGTTTGCGGCATGGTCCCGGCAACCTCGCACGCCAGGAAGAACGCCGAACGGGCATTGAGAGTCATGACCTGGTCGTAGTCTTCCTCCGAAGCATCGAGTGCCGTGGAATGGCGCGCCACCCCGGCCGAGTTCACCAGCACGTCAAACGGGCCTTCCTCCTCGACGACTCGCCGGATTTGTGCCCGGTCGGTGATGTCGAGAACCGCTGCCCTGGCCCGGAAGCCTGCCTCCCGGAGCGATCGGGCTGCGCATTCGATCCCCTCGGGGCTTCGCGATGCGACCACGACCGATGCGCCCGCCCCGGCGATTGCGGCTGCGCAGGCAAAGCCGATGCCGCGCGAGGCTCCCGTGATCAGCGCCTTCCTGTCATCCAGCCGGAAGGACGGGGTTGTTGGAGGAATGGTCAATCCGGTCTCCCCATGGTCGGGTCATCCGCCTTCGGTGACGGCATCAGGCGGTCTTTCGGGGAGCGGCAGCTCCACCATAGGCGACATTCAGCCCGCCATATCGACGCAGCCGGATATTGGCCTGTTCGGCATGGCCGGCGAATCCTTCCAGCACGCACAGCCTGGAGCAATATTCACCTATGAATGTTGCTGCCTCGTCGGTCACGATCCTCTGGTAGCTGTGGGTTTTCAGGAACTTGCCTACCCACAGGCCGCCGGTATATCGGCCGGCCCGCCGGGTTGGCAGGGTGTGGTTGGTGCCGATGATCTTGTCACCATTGGCGACATTGGTCCGCGGGCCCAGGAACAGGGCCCCGTAGGAGGTCATGTTGTCGAGGAACCAGTCATCCCGATCCGTCATGACCTGGACATGTTCCGAGGCAAGATCGTTGGCGACCTCGAGCATCTCCTCGTAGGTGTCGCACAGGATGACCTGGCCGTAATCCTCCCAGCTCCGGGCGGCGGTCCTGGCCGTCGGAAGAATCTCGAGCAGGCGTATGACCTCCCGAATGGTCTCCTCGGCCAGCTGGCGATTGTTGGTGACAAGAATGGCCGGCGAGTCATAGCCATGCTCCGCCTGGCCGAGAAGATCGGTCGCACAGAGCTCGGCATCGACAGTGTCATCGGCGATAACCATGGTCTCGGTCGGCCCGGCCAGAAGATCGATGCCGACCCGTCCGAACAGCTGGCGCTTGGCTTCCGCAACAAACGCGTTGCCGGGGCCGATCAGCATGTCGACCGGCTCGATCGTCTGCGTCCCCAGCGCAAGCGCCCCGATTGCCTGGATGCCGCCGAGCAGGTAGATCTCGTGGGCACCGCCGAAATGAATGGCGGCGATGACTGCCGGATGCGGCTCGCCATTGACCGGAGGGGTGGCGACAGCGATTCTGGGTACCCCTGCAACATCGGCGGTGGCCACCGACATGTGCGCCGCGGCCACCAGTGGAAACTTGCCGCCAGGCACGTAGCAGCCGGCCGACTGGACCGGGATGTTCCTGTGGCCGAGAATCACGCCCGGCATGGTCTCCACCTCCACATCCTGCATGGAATCCCGCTGGATCCGGGCAAAATTGCGGACCTGTTCCTGCGCAAACCGAATGTCATGCAATTCCTGCCCCGAAAGCATGGAGACCTGTCTCTCGATCTCGGAGTCCGACAATCTGAATGACTCGGCCTCATGGCCGTCGAACCTGGCTGACATCTCGCTCACCGCATCATCGCCGCGTTGGTCGATCTGTTGCAGGGCCTCGGCAACGGTATTCTTCACCCCCTCGTCATCGCTGGCCCGTTCGTCTTCCGGTTTGCCGGTCTTGAGATATTCAATTGCCATCCTGTTGCACCCCTGGCTGCGGAGCCGGCGGCTCCCTGTCGCCCCGGTCGAAGGCCTCCCAGCCCTCGCCTGAAAACACATCGACACCCAATTGTCCGAGTACGCCCGCAAAATCGACCATGACCCAATTGTCAACGATCTTCCCGTCCTCCACCTTCCAGAAATCCATGTAGTGGATCTTGACCCGCTTGCCGGTCGGCTCCACCCCCATGAACGTCCCGGTATGGTCTGCTTCCTGGCGGCCGAAAGAGGCCGCCCACTCGCCCATGACCAGTCTTGCCTCGTCAATGCAGACCTTGTTCGAGAAGGCGGCCTGGAATGGCCGTTGCCAATTGTCCTGGAATTCCCGGAGGCCGTTCTTGGTGCCACAGCCGAAATTGCCCATCCAGCGGAATGTTTCCGAAAAGAACTCGCCGATATCCTCGATGCGGTGGTCATTCAGCCCGTCGACCATCGATTCGATGACCCGTCTCGTGTCTTCGGTCTTCGACAGGTCGGCATTCCCGGTAAGTCGGGCCTGGTCCGGCCGTGCCCCCCTCATGCCGGCAACCCGGATACCCGGGCAGCCGCAAGCCGGCACATCGAGCCGTCTCCCGGCAATCCCTTCGGCTGATCGCCGGCTGCCCCCCGGCCCGAAATCCTGCAAATTGCAGCAGCAATTGCCGGTGACCGGATATCCGGACCAGGCCGTTTCACTGGAGAAAGGTGTCCTTCCGGCATTCACATGACTGCCGGAATACGGAGGGTGTCGGGCGAGGCGGGCCGGCTGTCCGGGCTTCCCCGTCAGGATCCTCCGGCAATGGCTGGCCCTGCCGGTCCCGCATTCTTCCGGATCTGTCCGAAATGGTCACCTGCAACATCAGCCGTCACGCGACCCCGATTGCCATTCCGGTTTCATTGTCGAACAGGTGGCAGGCACTGACCGGAACCGAAATATGCACCCCCTGGCCGATCTCGGCCCGGTAATCCTTCGAGGCCTTGACCGATACGAGGGTACCGCCGGCACGCATGGTCAGCATGGTGGCATCGCCCAGCAATTCGATGGTGAAGATCGGCGCCTCGATTTCGCCCCCGGAATCGACGAGCATTGCATCCTCGGCCCGGAAGCCGGCGCAAATCGGACCGTCCGGCGCCGAAAGACCGGCGATCCTGACATGGTCGGAGGTGAAGACGCCATCCGACAGGTCTCCCTGCATCAGGTTCATCGCCGGTGAACCGATGAAACCGGCAACGAAGGTGTTTTTCGGATTATCGTAGATGTCTGCCGGGGTGCCGACCTGCTGCATCAGCCCCTGGTTCATGACCACGACCCGGTCGGCGAGAGTCATGGCCTCGATCTGGTCATGGGTCACGTAGATGGTCGTGACCTTGAGTTCGTGGCTCAGGTTCTTGATCTGCGCCCGTGTCGAGACCCGGAGCTTTGCATCGAGATTGGACAGCGGTTCATCCATCAGGAACACGTTCGGCTCCCGGACAATGGCCCGTGCCAATGCCACCCTCTGGCGCTGTCCGCCGGAGAGTTCGGCCGGCTTCCGATGCATGAAATCGGTCAACTCGACCATTGTTGCTGCCCGCATGACCCGCTGGTCATGCGTGGATGGATCGACCTTCCTGACCTTGAGCGGGAAGCGGATGTTCTCGTACACGTTCATGTTCGGGTAGAGCCCGTAGGACTGGAACACCATCGCCACGTCCCGGTCCTTCGGATCAAGGTCATTGACGATCTTGCCGTCGATCCTGATTTCGCCCTCGGTCACGTCTTCAAGCCCGGCAATCATCCGCATGGTCGTGGTCTTGCCGCAGCCGGACGGGCCGAGCAGAACCAGGAACTCCTGGTCGGAGATGGTCAGGTTGAAATTGTCGACTCCGGTAAAGCCGCCCCAGCGTTTGGAAACTCTCTGCAACTGGATCTCGGCCATCTGTCCTCGCGCGCGCCATCAGCCATGCATACGCTTGCAGACCAATGTCCGACCCCTAGCATGCACACCGATTATCCCGCAACCGGATTCTGGCCCCCATCGCTGCAGGTGACCCGTGTCAACGCCAGCTGAACCCGTGAGCCGATCGCGTTTGCGCCGACATCAGGGTGATCAGAATTGAAAATGAAATCAACGTGTTCCGATTGGAGTCCCTGCCAACGGCCAGGCCGGAGACGGCCGTTCGGCCAGGGGGTGCAGGCCGGCCGGAGAGGTTATTTCCGGCCCCGCCGCATGTCCTTCCGGTCGAGCCGGATTGGCAGCTTGCTCCTGACCGTCTCGTCGGTGTCCGGCAGGATGGGGTTGGGGAAATGGTTGGCAAGGATGTCCCTGACCCTGGCCTCCGCCCGGTCGAGGGCAACCTCGCGGCCCACTTCGTTCCATTCCTTGGGGCTCAGGCGATCGCAGACTTCCGGGTAGATGTATTCGGTCTGCATCAGCTTCAGGGTCTGGTCCGCCCCCAGATAGTGGTTGGGACCATTCATGGTCACATCGGCAATGACGTCGACCGACAGCGACTGCTCGTCAACCTCGATTCCGCGGACAGTACGCATGGCAGACCCGATCGAGTCATTGTCCAGGACCAGCGATTCGTAGCAGGCACCGAGGAGGGACGCATGCATGCCGGCCGACTCGTAGATCATGTTGGCTCCCGAATTGCCGATCAGCGTCTGGTTGCAGGCTTTTTCGAAGCCGGACTGGATGTCCGGCATCTTCGAATCGGTCATCGCGCCGGCAACACTCACCGGCAGCCCGTAGGAATTGGCCACCTGCGCCGACGCACACATCAGTATCGCCTGTTCACCGGAGCCGCCGGACATCGCACCGGTTCGCAGATCGGAGACGAATGGCCACATGCCGAGGATTGCCGGTGCGCCGGGTCTGATGGCATTGACATAGACCAGTGCTGCCAGGCATTCGGCCATTTCCTGGACGACGGTTCCTGCGAGCGCCGCCGGCCCGGTGGCACCAGCCTGCCCGGCCGACAGGAGGTTGACGGTCATGCCGCCCTTGACTGCGATCTCGAGGCAGTTGCAGGCATCCTCGGCAAAGGTGAGCGGCGGCACCACGAAGCATGAATTGGTCGACACGAAGGGACGCTCGCGCCACGCGGCTTCACTGCCGGCAATCTCGTGCAGCATGTCCAGCGTGGCATGCACGCTCTCCGGGACCGAGAACGAGCCGCCAACATGCTTGGTCGTGCCCTGGATGATCGCATAGTGGGTGTTGACATCAAGCTCGAACATGCTCGTCAGGTCACGCGCCACGACTGTCCGATAGTAGAAGTGGATATGCTCGCAGCAATCGACCACCCGCGCCATGTCATAGATGTCCCGGAGCAACGAGTCGCGATACTCTCCGGTGCGGGCGTCGACGATATGCACTGCCGCCCCGCCGGTTCCGAAATGGACCCTGGTTCCCTCCAGCACCAGATCCTGGTCCGGGTTGCGGGCAAAGAGGGTTACCTTGCGGGACGCCTTCTGCTTTGCCTCTTCAACCACATGGGCAGGAAACCGCAGGCGGCCGTCATCGCCCAGGATGGCGCCGACGCCGGTGCAATACTCGACAACCGATGGCGTCGGATTGGACAGGCCGACACTTGCCAGCACCTCCATCACCGCATCGTTGATCCGTTCGACCTCGCTCTCGGACAGAACACTGAACTTGCCGGCAACCAGCCCGGGGCGAACAGGCTTCAATTCGTCGGCCAGGGCGCTGGTCCTCTCGGCGACCCGCGCCTTCCGGCCGGCACCGCGCCTGCGGCCAGTCACGGCTGGTCTTGCCTCGTCAGTCTTCATCTCTGTCATGGATCGTGTTCTCCGTGTTCAGATCGCTACGGCCGGGTCGCCGGTGTCGGTCATGACAGGGACACCCATGCTCCGGACCTGGAGGAACTCCTGATGCAGGCATCAATGAATTGCATGCCCTCAAGCCCGTCATCAATGCCGGGACAAGCCAGTTCGGGGCCGGGCTGCAGTCCCTGCTGCCAGGCCCTGATCGCCGCCGCCCCCTCGCGGTACAGGGTCGAAAACGCTTCGACGTATCCCTCCGGATGTCCAGCCGCGACGCGGGACACCTGCAGCGAGGCATCGGTGGCGCCATCACCGGCTCTCGAGAGAATCTGCTGCGGCTTTCCGATCGAGGAATGCAGCAGGTAGTTGGGGTTGGCCTGCACCCATTCGAGGCTGCCGGTTTCGCCGTAGATCCGGAACCGCAACCCGTTTTCGTGCCCGACCGCCACCTGCGAGGCCCACAGCAATCCGCGTGCACCCTGTTCGTAGCGGAGCTTGACCTGGACGTCATCATCAACCCGTCTTCCGTCGATGAAGCTGGTCAGCTGGGCAGAAATTTCCTCGACACCGAGGCCCGACACGAAGCGGGCCATGTGGTAGGCATGGGTGCCGATATCGGCCACGCAGCCGCCGGGCCCGGATTGAACCGGATCGGTCCGCCATGATGCCTTCTTCTCGCCGGTATCCTCCAGCCGGGTGGCCAGCCAGCCCTGCGGATACTCCACATGGACCAGGCGAAGTGCTCCGATCGCACCATCGGCGACGAGGCTCCTTGCCTCCCTGACCATCGGATAGCCGGTATAGCAATGGGTCAGGACAAATACCCGGCGGGAGTCGGTCACGATCCGGTGCAACTCCTTCGCTTCCTCGACGGTGGTGCAAAGCGGCTTGTCGCAGATCACGTGGATACCGGCATCGATGAAGGCCTTGACCGGCCCGGCATGAAGATTGTTGGGGGTGACGATGACGACGGCTTCGATTCCGTCCTCGTGACGGGACTCGCGCACCGCCATGTCGTTGAAATCGGCATAGCTCCTGTCGGCGGCAATCCCCAGTTCGGCTGCCGAGGAATGCGCCCGGCCGGGGTCGGAGGACAGGGCTCCGGCCACCAGTTCGAATTCGCCGTCAAGACTCGCCGCCATCCGGTGAACATGCCCGATGAAGCCTCCCCGGCCACCGCCGACCATCCCGTATCTCAGTGGTGACCTGTAGTCGGCCATTTGGTGATTCTCCCTTGTACCGAACCTTGTTGTACCGGAATCAGAGAACAGCTTGCGCCGGACAATTGCAAGTCCCGGCTGAAATTACGAACAACGATCCGGATGCAGCAGGATGGCCTGCCCTGTTGCCAGCAATCCGGCAGGCGGCAGCGAGTGAAGACCGGCACCGGGACGTATCGGCCTGCCCGCTTGCCGAAGGCGGGAGCCATGACCTGTCCGTGCCCTCGACACCTGCAGGGCGGGCTGGCGCGGCTTTCGGCGTCATCCGCGGAATTCCCGTGGCAGCGAGCGTCATCAGTCCGGTCTTGACAAACGGTCTGGACGGGTGCCTTGCTTGCCGGGATGACCGGGGGCCTGGCCATGGATTTCGGACTGACTGATGAACAGGAAATGATCGTGTCGACGGTCCGCAGCTTCGTCGAAAGGGAGATCTATCCTTTCGAGGAGGAGGTCGAGCGAAGCGGTCGGGTCCGGCGGGAACTGGGCGACGAAATCGCCAGGAAATGCAGGCAGATCGGCTTTTTTGCCAGCAACCTGCCGCAGGAGGTCGGCGGCGGCGGGTTGTCGCATCTCGAATTCACCCTGGTCGAGCGGGAGCTTGGCCGGGCCTCGCAGGGGTTGGCCGTATTCTTCGGCCGGCCATCGGGCATCCTGATGGCCTGCCGGGATGAGCAGCGAGACCGGTACCTGCTGCCGGCAGCGAGGGGCGAGAAGATCGATGCGCTGGCAATGACCGAGCCTGGGGCCGGCTCCGATGTCCGGGGCATGCAGTGCACGGCCCGGCGAGACGGCGAGGACTGGATCCTCGATGGGACCAAGCACTTCATCTCGCATGCCGACATTGCCGATTTCGTGATCCTGTTTGCCGCCACCGGCGAGGAGCAGACACCGCGCGGGCCAAGAAAGAAGATCACCTGCTTCCTGGTCGACCGCGGCACACCGGGCTTCGAGATCGCCGACGGGTACGACTCGGTATCCCACCGCGGGTACCAGAACTGCATCCTGCGTTTCGACAATTGCCGAATATCGTCACGACAGGTTCTCGGTGACGTCCATCACGGTTTTCAGCTGGCCGAGGAGTGGCTGTATGCAACCAGGATCACGGTGGCAGCGACCTGCGTCGGCCGGGCAAGACGCGCCTTCGAACTCACGCTTCCCCACGCGGTCGAGCGCCGGCAGTTCGGCACCTCGATCGGCAGGTTTCAAGGGGTGAGTTTCCAGCTTGCCGACATGATCACCGAGATCGACGCCGCCGACTGGCTGACCCTGGCAGCCGCCTGGCGGCTGGACCGGGAATTGCCTTCCGACCGGGAAATCGCCAGCGCCAAGCTCTATGCCAGCGAAATGCTGGCCAGGGTCACCGATACCTGCATCCAGGTTCATGGTGGAATGGGATTGATGAGCGATCTGCCATTCGCCAGGTTCTGGCGGGATGCCAGGGTGGAGCGGATCTGGGATGGAACCTCCGAGATCCAGCGCCACATCATCAGCAGGAGCCTGCTCAGGCAGCTGGGCGGCTAGACATCGGCAATGTCGCGACTACTCCGCCTCTTGCAGCCGCGCAGCATTGCCGTTTTTGGCGGCGATTGGGCAGCGAGTGTCGTCGAACAGCTGGTGAAGATCGGTTTCACCGGTGATATCTGGCCGGTTCATCCCGGCAAGACGGAGATTTGCGGGCTCGAATGCCGGGCCGGGGCCGGGGAATTGCCGGCAGCGCCCGATGCCGGCTTCATCGCCGTCAACAGGGATCGAACGGTTGGCCTGTTGCGGGAACTCTCGGAAATGGGTGCCGGCGGCGCGGTGTGTTTCGCCTCCGGATTCGCCGAGTCGATGCACGAGGACAGAAGGGGTGTCGGCTTGCAGGCCGATCTTGCCGATGCCGCTGGCCGGATGCCCTTTCTCGGCCCGAACTGTTACGGCTTCATCAATTACCTGGACGGAGTGTTGCTGTGGCCGGACCAGCATGGCGGCGTGCCATGCGACTCCGGGGTCGGCATCGTCACCCAAAGCTCGAACATTGCCATCAACCTCACCATGCAACGGCGCTCCCTGCCGATCGCAACCCTGGTGACTGTCGGAAACCAGGCTGCGGTCTCGCAGAGCGAAGTCGCCTGCTGCCTGATCGAGGATCCCAGGATTACGGCAATCGGACTGCATGTCGAGGGGTTTGGCCGGCTTGACGGCTTCGTCGAGCTTGCCAGGCGCTCGCGCCAGCTCGGCAAGCCGATCATTGCCATCAAGGCCGGGAGAAGCAGCAAATCCAGGTCGGCGACCGTTTCCCATACCGGCTCCATCGTTGGCAGCAATCTTGGCGCAACCACCCTGCTCAGGCGCCTCGGCATCGGCGAGGTCGAGAGCCTTCCCGAATTCCTGGAGGCACTGAAACTCCTGCATTGCGGCGGCCCGCTCACCGGCAGGCGAATTGGATCTCTCTCCTGTTCGGGTGGCGAGGCATGCCTGGTGGCCGATTCATGTGCAGGGAAGAGGCTGGTGCTCGACGATCTCTGGGCGGGCCAGGAGGAAGCCTTGCGCAGGGGGCTTGGCAGCATGGTCCATCTCGACAACCCGCTGGACTATCACACCTATCACTGGGGGAATGAGGACGCCCTCCATGACGTGTTCCGGGCCATGCTGCTGGGCAGTTATGACCTGGCCTTCCTGGTGATGGATTTTCCCCGTCCGGACCGCTGCTCCGACCATGCCTGGGGTCCGGCAGTCTCGGCAATCACGCGGGCGGCAGCCGGGTCCGGCAGCCGGGTTGCCGTCGTGTCAAGCATTCCGGAGGGAATGACGGAGGCCTGGTCGGAGCGGCTGCTCGCCGCGGGAATCACGCCGCTCCAGGGAATTGGCGAGGCGATCCGGTCAGCCGAAGTTGCTGCCGATATCGGAGATGCATGGAGGGCGCCATTCTGCCCGCCGCTCCCCAACGTGCCCCGGCCATCCGGCGGTCTGGTCACGCTTGACGAAGCAAGCGCCAAGCGGGTGTTGGCCGGGCAGGGAGTCGGTGTCCCGGACGGGTCGGTCGTGCACGACCGGGCGGGGGCAGTCAGCCAGGCCGAAAGGATCGGCTACCCGGTCGTGCTGAAGCGGGTTGGCGTGGCCCACAAGACCGGCACCAATGCCCTGGCGCTGGGGTTGAAGACACCGGCGGAGTTGCTGGCGGCAATGGACGGGATGGATGCGCCGGGAGGATACCTGGTCGAGAGGCAGATCGATGGTGTCGTGGCAGAATTGCTCATCGGGGTGTTGTGCGACCCGGAATGCGGAATGTTGCTGGTGCTTGGGGCTGGCGGTGTGCTGGCCGAGGTGACCGGTGACATCCAGCACTGCCTGCTGCCGGTGACGGCGGAGGATATCCGGGCTGCCCTGGCGCAGCTGAGGATCTGGCCGGTGCTCCAGGGGTATCGGGGGTCGCCGCCGGCCGATATCGAGGCGCTGGTCGCCGCCATCGGAGCCGTTGCCGGGTTGGCCGAACAACATGCCGGCCAACTGGCCGAAATCGAAATCAATCCGTTCCTGGCGTTGCAAGAGGGTGGAATTGCCGCCGACGCGCTGGTTCGGAGAATACCGGGGAGAGACTGAAACATGGGAGAAGCTGTCAGGACCAGGTCCGAGGGTGCCATACTCGAGGTGACTCTTGACCGGCCAAAGGCCAACGCGATCGATCTGGCGACCAGTCGCCTGATGGGAGAGGTGTTCCGTGAGTTCCGGGACGACCCGGCCATGCGCATTGCCATCCTGAGGGCGGAAGGCAGCAGGTTCTTCTGCGCCGGCTGGGATCTGAAATCGGCCGCCGATGGCGAAGCGGTGGACGGGAATTACGGGATCGGCGGTTTCGGCGGGCTGCAGGAGCTTGGCAACATGAACAAGCCGGTGATCTGCGCGGTCAACGGGATTTGTTGCGGCGGCGGATTCGAACTGGCCCTGTCCTGCGATCTCATCCTGGCCAGTGACAATGCCGGTTTCGCACTTCCCGAAATCCGGTCGGGCACGGTTGCCGATGCCGCATCAATCTGCCTGCCCAAGCGCATTCCCTATCATGTCGCCATGGATCTCCTGCTGACCGGCAGGTGGATCGATGCCGGCGAGGCGCTCCGGATGGGGTTGCTGAGGGAGGTGGTGGCACCGGAAGACCTGGCCGACAAGGCATGGGAGCTGGCCAGGATGCTGGCCTCGGGCCCGCCGCTCGTCCACGCGGCGATCAAGGAGATCGTCCGCGAGGCGGAGGCCATGAAATTCCAGGACGCGCTCAGCAGGATTACCAAGCGACAGCTGGCGACGGTTGACCGGTTGTATTCGAGCGACGACCAGCTTGAAGGCGCGCGGGCATTTGCCGAAAAAAGGGACCCTGTCTGGACCGGAAGGTAACGCTGCGTGCGTACACCACCAGACCGGCACGGCGCCACCCCGGTCCGTACCGGCAGGTGAGGCTGCCCCCTATTCGGTGCTGATATCCATGCCAAGGGCGCGGGCAACGGTGAAGATGTCCTTGTCGCCGCGCCCGCACATGTTCATGCAGATGATATGGTCCTCGGGCAGGTCGCCGGCGATCCTGGCAACATGGGCCAGGGCGTGGCACGGCTCCAGCGCCGGGATGATCCCTTCCCGGGAACAGCAGAGCTGAAACGCATCAAGGGCTTGCCTGTCGGTCACCGCGACATATTCGGCGCGCCCGGTCTCGTGCAGCCAGGAATGCTCGGGGCCGATGCCGGGGTAGTCCAGCCCGGCCGAGATCGAGAATCCCTCCAGGATCTGGCCATCGTCATCCTGGAGGAGGTAGGTCTTGTTGCCATGCAGGACCCCGGGCCGGCCACCGGTCAGCGAAGCGCAATGCTGCATCCGGTCATCCACGCCCTTCCCTCCGGCCTCGACACCGATGATGCGCACCGAGCGGTCATCGAGGAAGGGATGAAACAGCCCCATCGCGTTCGAGCCACCGCCAATGGCGGCAACCAGCGTATCGGGCAGTCGTCCTTCCATCTCCAGCATCTGCTGTTTGGTCTCCCGGCCGATGATTGACTGAAACTCCCGCACCATCACCGGATAGGGGTGCGGTCCGGCCACGGTGCCGATGCAGTAGAAGGTGTCGCGCACATTGGTGACCCAGTCCCGAAGGGCATCATTCATCGCATCCTTCAGCGTGCCGCGACCCGATGTGACCGGGATCACCTCGGCACCCAGCAATCGCATGCGGAACACGTTGGGCTCCTGCCGCTCGACATCGTGGACACCCATATAGACGATGCATTCCAGTCCGAACCTGGCGCATACGGTCGCCGTTGCCACCCCGTGCTGCCCGGCCCCGGTCTCGGCGATGATGCGGGTCTTTCCCATGCGCCGGGCCAGCAGGATCTGTCCGAGGACATTGTTGATCTTGTGGGCGCCGGTATGGTTGAGCTCGTCACGTTTCATGTAGATCCGTGCGCCACCGAGATGGGCCGTCAGGCGTTCGGCATGATAGAGTGGCGATGGCCGGCCGACATAATGCTTCCACAGCAGGTCCATCTCGTTCCAGAACTCCGGATCATGCCGCGCCGTCTCGAATTCGGATTCCAGCTCGAGGATCAGCGGCATCAGGGTTTCGGAGACGTATCGCCCGCCAAAGCTGCCAAACAGCCCTTTCTCATCCGGCCCGCTCCTGTAGGTGTTCGGCAATTCGGTCTGCATGTCAGAGGCCTCTCGCAGCTGTTATGAATTCGGCAAATCTGGCCGGGTCCTTGCGCCCGGGCGATGATTCGACCCCGGAGGACACGTCAACCTGGGTTGCGCCGGTCATGCGGATGGCAGTTGCAACATTGCCGGCATCCAGCCCGCCGGCCAGCATCCAGGGCAGGGTCCAGTTGCGTTCGGCAATCAATGTCCAGTCAAAGGCAATGCCGGTCCCGCCAGGCACCGGGCTTCCGGGCGGCGCTCTGGTGTCGACCAGCAACTGGTCGGCTGCTTCGGCATAGCGATCGAGCGCCGCCAGGTCCGATCGGCTGCCGAGACCGACTGCCTTCATCACCGGCAGACCGGATCGTTCGCGGAGTTGGCAGACCCGCTCGACGGTTTCATCACCATGAAGCTGTATCATGTCGATCGGGGCAGCCTCGAGCATCGCATCGATCAACTCGTCCGACGGGTCGACGGCAAGTGCTACTGCCAACGCCGGGCCGGAAGATGCGACCAGCGGGCCGAACTCCGAGACCGGAACATGCCGCGCCGACCGCTCGAAGGCGACAAATCCGACGTAGTCGGCGCCGGCCTCGACAGCTGCCGCAACATCGTCGGTATTCGACAGCCCGCAGATCTTTATCCTTGTCGAGTTGTCCAACGTCTCCACCGCAAGCTCCGGTCAGTCCAGCAGCGCAAGGATTTCATCCTGGTCTGCCGTTTTTTCCTTCCTCAGCCCATGGACTTCATTCTCGAGCCTGGCAACCTCGTGCCGGCGCTTCGTCGCTTCCTGCCGGTGCTTCCGCTCCCGCATCCACTCCCACAGGAAACCGATGGTCAGTCCGAGCAGGATACCGGCGAAAATGACCAGGAACACCGGGACCGTATATGGCCCGGGGGCCGGGACCAGCCCGGCAAGATCGTCGGGAACCAGCCTCAGGGTCACCGGGTCCCGGTTGGCAACAGCCAGGAACATGAGGACAATGGCGACAATTGCCAGGAATGCCCACCGAATCATCTGCATCAGCACTGGCCGGGTTGTCAGTTGCGGGAATTCAGGCGCCTGCGAATCAGCTTCCCGGGCTTGAAGAAGGGAACGGATTTCCGTTCCACGTGCACGGCCTCGCCGGTACGCGGGTTCCTGGCCTCCTTGGCCCGCCTCTCGCGAACGGAGAACACGCCAAACCCGCGCAGCTCGACACGACCGCCCTCGCACAGCGTCCTGGTGATTTCCTCGAAGATCGAATTCACGATCCGTCTCACTTCGGCGTAGCGCAGATCCGGGTACATTTCCTGGATGTTCTTGATCAACTCGCTACGATTCATTGTCCACTCCTTCAGGGCCGGGCGTCGGGCACGTCTCCCGGCAACCCGGGATGTCGACGACAATACCTTCCATGACCTGGGGGGCCGCCAACCCGGAAACACCCCGGCAATCGGACGCATCCGACGCCACCCCGGCGACTCGCAGGGCGATCATACAAGTTTCCGGACCGTTGACCAATGGCTTGTCACCGCCCGAAACCATGATCGCGAACTCCTTGAGCTGGTTGCGGTCGGTACATGTGGTTGGTTCAGGACAGACAGGATGGAAAGTGTCAGCGTCTCAGGGGAAAGTTCCGCGGCCTCGGTCCGGCCCGCTTCGCCGTTCCCGGAATGCGGTCACCGGGATTTCATGCCCGGTGACCGCCGCGATCAGGATTCCTCGTCCTTCTTTCTCAGTGCAGCACCAAGAATGTCGCCGAGCGAGGCACCGGCATCCGACGACCCGAATTGTTCGACGGCCTCCTTGGCCTCCGAAATTTCCCTCGACTTGACCGAAACGCCGAGCCGCCTGGTCTTGCTGTCAATCGAGGTGACCTTGACGTCAACGCTGTCGCCGACATTGAAACGGTCCGGCCGCTGTTCGGACCGGTCGCTGCTCAGATCCGCCCTTCGAATGAAGGACTTGACTCCATTGTAGGTAACCTCGACGCCATTGTTCTCGATGGCTGAAACCTGGACGGTAACGACCGCACCGCGCTTCAGGCCGGCGGTTGCGACCGTAAACGGGTCTCCGGTCAGATCCCTGACCGACAGCGCAATCCGTTCCTGGTCGACGTCGATCTCGGTCACCACCGCGCTGACGACATCGCCCTTGCGGTAGCTCTTCAGGGCTTCCTCGCCCGATCGGTCCCAGGTCAGCTCGGACAGGTGGATCATGCCGTCTATGTCGTTTTCGAGGCCGACAAAAATGCCGAATTCGGCCACGGTCCTGACCTCGCCGGTAACCTGCTGCCCGACCCGGTGATTGGCAGCGAACTGAATCCACGGATTTTCCATGGTCTGCTTGATTCCAAGTGACACCCGACGCTTCGACAGATCGATCCCCAGCACCATGACCTCGACCTGCTGTGATGTGGACACGATCTTGCCGGCATCGACATTCTTCTTGGTCCAGGACATTTCGGATTTGTGCACCAGGCCCTCGATGCCCTGGTCGAGCTCGACGAATGCGCCATATTCCGTGAGGTTGGTCACCGTTCCCGTATGCTTGGAGCCGATGGGGAACCTGCCTTCCACCGTGGTCCAAGGATCTTCCTGCAATTGCTTGATTCCCAGTGAAATTCGCTGGGTCTCGTGCTTGATCCTGATGATCTTGACCTTGATGGTCTCGCCGATCGTGACGATCTCGGTCGGATGGTTCACCCGCCGCCAGGCCATGTCGGTGACATGGAGAAGCCCGTCAACACCACCGAGATCGACGAACGCCCCGTAATCCGTGACATTCTTGATGATGCCCTCGACAACATCCCCTTCGGTCAGCCGGTTGATGACCTCGGCCCGCTGTTCGGCCCGGTTTTCCTCGAGGATGACCCGGCGGGACACCACGATATTGTTGAATCTGCGGTTCAGCTTCAGGATCTGGAAGGGCTGCTTCAGCCCCATCAGTGCAGTTGCATCGCGGACCGGACGAACATCGACCTGCGATCCCGGCAGGAAGGCGACCGCCCCGCCCAGATCGACGGTAAACCCGCCCTTGACCCGGTTGAAGATCGCGCCTTCGACCTTGTCCTCGTTGGCATACGCGGTCTCGAGCCGGTCCCAGGCTTCCTCGCGGCGTGCCTTGTCGCGGGAGATCACCGCCTCGCTATGGGCGTCCTCCACCCGGTCGAGATAGACATCGACCTCGTCACCGACCACGATCTCTTCCGTGTTGCCGGGTCCGGAAAACTCTTTCAGATCAACGCGGCCTTCCATCTTGTAGCCGATGTCAACCACTGCGTGGCCAGCCTCGATTCCGATGACCTTGCCTTTTACGACGCTCCCCTCGGCCGGTGTTCCAGCGTTGAAGCTCTCTTCAAGCAATGCCTCGAATTCTTCCTTAAGTGCATGTGCAGACAACGAACCGCGCGCTCCCTTTCATTGACGCGGCCATGTGCAACACGACCGCAAGCCCTATCCGAATTTCACCCAGGTACAAGAAAAAAACAAACGGCACGGATTACCGAACCGCATCGAATCTCTGTTCCACGGCTGCTGCCGCTTTATCGACCGCCTGTTCAATACTCAACTTTGAAGTGTCAAGCAACAAGGCATCGTCAGCCAGTTTCAGGCCGGCCAATCCCCGCTTTCGGTCGCGGTCATCCCGGACATTCAGGTCATGCAGGACCTCCTCCAGGGAAACCCCGGTGCCACTGGCAGCCAGTTCGCGCTGCCGCCTCCCGGCCCGCTCCTCGACGGTGGCGGTCACGAACAGTTTCACCTCTGCGTCCGGGACCACCACGGTGGCAATGTCCCGCCCGTCGAGCACGGCCCCGCCTTCACGTCTGGCAAAACGACGCTGGAGCCCGAGAAGCTCGGCTCGCACACCGGGAATTGCCGCCACGATCGACGAGTCCATCGAATTCTGCCGGCAACGCAACCCCGGGCGAGCAAGGTCGGCAGCACCCAACCGGCCGGCAACCCGCCTCGCATGCTCGGTGTCTCCGGTCCAGCCTTCCTCGCGCAGGATGGCGCTCACCGCGCGATACAGGAGGCCGGTATCCATGTGCTCAAGGCCGAACCTCCGGGCCAGGGCACGGCCGATTGTTCCCTTGCCGGCTGCCGCCGGGCCATCGATTGCCACGGTGAAGCTGCGCATGATCTCAGCCGGAGGGGTCGGCACGGGGCCGGACGGAAATGTCTTGCAGGCTGGAAATGACCGTGAAGGGCCGAATGCCGTGCGGGAGATGTTTCATGTCTACAAGGGCCAGAATACGGGGATCAGGAGGCTCGTTACCAAGCCGAATGAGATGTTCAACGGCAACCCGATACGCAGAAAGTCCAGGAAATTATAGCCACCGGGTCCGTAGACCATGGTGTTGGTCTGGTAACCGATTGGTGTTGCAAAACTGGCCGAGGCCCCGATCATGACAGTGACCACCATGGGCCGCGGGTCAACACCCAGCGCCGCGGCAACACCGATGGCAATCGGCGTCATGACCACGGCAACCGCGTTGTTCGAGATCAGTTCGGTCAGCAGCGATGTCAGCAGGAAGACCGACCAGACGATGAAGAACGGATGGAGTCCCAGCAGTTGCGGGGCGATGGAATTGGCGATCAGTGCCGCGGCCCCGGTTTCATTCATGGCCGCGCCAACCGTCAGCATCGAAAAGATGAGCGCCAAGAGCCTGCCGTCGATCGAGGAAATCGCCTCCTCGGCGTCGATGCAGCGGGTCAGGAGGACGATGGCGACCCCGATCACCCCCAGCACCAGGATCGGCGCCACGTCAAAGGCAGCAAGAACAACCAGCACCAGGAGGGACAACACGGCGATCGGTGCCCTTCGCCTCCGGTAGGGCCTGGCTTCCGGCTCGGCAATCTCCGATACGTCCTGGTCCTGGGCAAATCGGCGAATGTCGGCCGGCACGCCTTCGATCAACAGCGTGTCGCCGACCCTGAATTCGATATTGTCCAACTGACCGATCTCGGCCTTGCCCTTGGGCCTGTGAACGGCCAGCAGGTAGACGCCGTACTTGTCGGAAAGGTCCAGCGAAGTGGCGGATTTGTTGACCAGTCGGCTACGCGGTGAGATCAGAACCTCGACAGTCAGCGATTGTCGGGACGACACCTTGTCGGCCAGCATCACCTCGCGGTTCTCCTGCAAGCCGAAGAGTTCGGTGGCGGCAGTCCTGAGAACCACCCGGTCGCCTTCCATCAGTGGAAGATCGGTGTTGCCCCGTCCCATCCGCTCGTTGGCGCGGATGATGTCGACAACCCGGACATCCTGGTTCGAGAACAGATCCACCTCGCCCGGTTTCTGTCCGACCAGCGCGCTTCCATGAGGAATGACCACCTCGGTGAAGAACTTCATCATGCTGCGGTCCCTGAGCAACTCGCCGATGGTCTCCCGGGTCGGGAGCAGGAAACGGCCGACCACGACAAGGTAGACCACGCCAAACAGGGCCAGGACCGCGCCGAGCCGGGTGATTTCGAAAAGCGTGAAGGGCTCGAGCCCCGCCTCCCGGGCAACGCCGTCCACGATCAGGTTGGTCGAGGTGCCGATCAATGTGCAGGTGCCGCCGAAGATCGACATGTAGGAAAGGGGGATGAGCAGCCGGGAGGAGGCAATGCCGGATCGCCGGCTCAGTTCGATGACCACCGGTATCAGGGCGACCACCACCGGGGTGTTGTTCACGAAGGCCGAGGCGAAGATGACGAACAATCCCATCCCGCCCAGGGCCACGATCCGGTTGGATTCGCCGCGGCTGACAATCCAGGACGAGAAGGCAGACAGGGCGCCGGTCCTGAACAGGGCGCCAGACAACACGAACATCGCCGCAATCGTCCATGGCGCCGGGCTCGAAAACACCAGCAACGCCCTTTCATAGGAAATGGTTCCGCATGCAATCAGTGTGGCGGCGCCGGCGATGGCAACAACCTCGGCCGGGTAGGTCTCGCGGATGAACATCGCAAACATGGCGGCAATCACCGCCAATACCAGAATTTGCTGCCCATAGGTCGCGGCCAGGTCCGCTATCATGAGTCCAACCCCAGAACAGGTTTCATTGGCGGGAGATGCACCCTGCCGGCTGCCCTGCCTGCAGGCTCACCCGCTGCCGGTCAACAAGGATATCATGAGTGGTCACGAATTGCGAAAACCCCGGTCTCAATGCAGGGAAGGGCCCGGGGGCGGAGCGACACCATCGACGAAATCGAGCAGTTTCGGGCGAATGCCGGTCCTCCACGATCGACCGGAAAAGATGCCGTAATGACCGGCATCCGGCTCGACATGCGAGACCTTCATGTGATCGGGAAGGCCGGTCAGCATCGGAAGGATTGCCGAACTCTGACCGAGCGCCGAGATGTCATCCCTTCCGCCTTCGATGGTCATGACCGCGGTCGAGGAAATTGCGGTGATATCGACCGGCCGCCCTTGCAGTGTGAAGGAGTTGCGGGCGATTTCGCTGTTCCTGAACAGTCGTTCCACCGTCGACAGGTAGAATTCGGCCGGCAGATCCATGACCGCCTGGTATTCGTCGTAGAACCGGTTGTGTCGGTCATCCTCGGCGGCATGTCCGCCGGCAATGCGGGTCACCTGTCCGGCGAAGGACAGCAAATGCTGTTCCGGCTTCATCATCATGAACAAGGCAAGTTGCAGGAGTCCCGGATACACCCTGCGGCCCCGCGCCGGGTGACGGCTGCCGACCCGCTGTATGGCCATGCATTCAAGTTGGTCGGCAGTCAGAAGGTCGGCAAATTCCGTGACCGCGGTCGGCGCTGCCCCCGGAACGACCGGACCGCCCATCAGCACCAGGGAACGAGGCTGCGATCCGGGATTGCGGCTGGCGATCTCGGCCGTGGCGGCCAGGGCCAGCGGTGACGGCTGGCAGATTGCGACCACGTGGATGTCGGGGCCGAGAAACTCGATGAACTCGATGAGGTAGCGGGTAAAATCCTCGATATCGAAGGCGCCATCCCGGACCGGCACATCGCGGGCGTTCCGCCATTCGGTCAGGAATACCTCGCAATCCGGAAGCAGGCTGTCGACCGTGTTCCGCAACAGGGTTGCATAATGTCCCGACATCGGCGCGATCAGCAGCAACCGGTGTCCTGCAGGCGCCCGGCCTCCGACACTGAAGCCGATCAGGTCACAGAACGGTTTCTCGATCAGCACCTCCCGGTCCACGGGATATTCCGTTCCGTCCGATTGCGCCGAGGTGATGCGCCAGCCGGGCCGTGACGACATCCGGGAGAAGGATCGTTCGGTGATTTCGCCGCAGGCAGCAAGGAATTCCGGCACGGCAAGCGGGGTGGCTGCGAAGGCCGGATGTGACCAGAAAGCTCTGGCCATCGATCCGAACAGCCGTCCGGCAGAACAGACACTTTCACTGATGTCATGAGGTGAAAGATGGTACATATGCTGAATACTCTTGCAAACTGTGGCCCGGCACTTGACCGTCAGACCGAACGCGCCAATCTCTACACCCGGATGAACGGGGTTGCCAATCGAGATGACCGACAGAGACGACAATACGGATCGGGAAGGCGGAGAACGGCTGAAGGCCAACCTCTCGAGACTCGAGGAACTGAACCGGCGACTCGTCGCCGTGCTGGCAAGGAAGCAGCCTGAAAAACCGGAATTGTCCGCCCCCGGACAGGAATTCCTGGCCAGCGCCGGTTCGGCCTGGATCAATGATGCCATGACCAATCCGGGCAAGTGGATCGAGCAGCAGGTCGGGTATTGGGGGAAGTCCCTCGAGCTGTGGTTCGATGCCCAGGAGGCCCTGCTCGGCGGCAGCTCGGGACCAAGCCGGGAGTCGGCCTCGAAGGATCGTCGTTTTCGCAACGAACTCTGGGATTCGAACCCGTATTTCCGGCTGGTCAAGGAGCAGTACCTGCTCAATTCCGAGGCAATCACCACCGCGGTCCGGGAAATGGAGAGCCTCGAAGGCAAGGATCGCCAGCGGCTCGAATTCTTTGCCCGCCAGATTGTCAACATGATGAGCCCGTCGAATTTCCTGGCAACCAACCCGGAAGCGCTGGCCAGGGCGGTGGAGACCGAGGGTGATTCGCTGGTCCGGGGGCTGGAGAACCTGGTCGCCGATCTCGAGCGCAACGATGGCGAGTTGACGATCACCCTTTCCGACCCCGACGCGTTCCGGGTCGGCAAGAACCTTGCCACCACCGAAGGGTCGGTGGTGTTCCGCAACGAGTTGTTCGAGCTGATCCAGTATGCGCCGCGGACCGAGCGGGTCAGGCGCACCCCCTTGCTGATCATTCCGCCATGGATCAACAAATACTACATCCTCGATCTGAAGCCCGAGAACAGCTTCATCCGCTGGGCTGTCGAGCAGGGGCTCACGGTGTTCGTGGTCAGCTGGGTCAATCCGGGGGCAGCCCATCGCCAGATCGGCATGGACGCCTATGCGTCCCGGGGTTGCCTTGCCGCCATCAGGGAGGTCCTGGACATTACCGGCGAGGAGCAGACCAATGTCGTCGGCTACTGCATTGGCGGAACCTTGCTGGCACTGGTGCTCGCCTGGATGTCGGGAACCGGGGACCGGTCGGTCAGATCGGCGACCTTCCTGACCACCCTGACCGATTTTGCCGACATCGGTGACCTGGCGGTGTTCGTGCAGGATGACTTCCTGAAGGCAATCAGGAGCAAGGTGCAGGAAAAGGGATTCCTGCCCTCGACCTACATGTCGCGGACATTTTCCTACATGCGGGCCAATGACCTGATCTACGGACCGGCAATCCGCTCCTACATGATGGGCGAGGCACCTCCAGCCTATGACCTCCTGTACTGGAACGGCGATTCGACCAATCTGCCGGCGAAGATGACCATCGAGTACCTGGACCGGCTGTGCATGGCGAACGAGTTCTCGAAAGGCGAATTCACGCTGCTGGGCGAAAAGGTTTCGATTTCCGACATCCGGCACCCGTTGATGGCCATTGCCTGCGAGACCGATCACATCGCCGCCTGGCGAAGCTCCTTTGCCGGCATCCGCCGGATGCGCAGCAGGAGCAGGAGTTTCGTGCTGTCCCAGTCCGGCCACATTGCCGGTATCATCAACCCTGCAGGCAATGAAAAATACGGCCATTTCGTCAATCCGAAGCTGGCCATCGACCCCGATGCATGGCTGGCCGGTGCCGAGTTCACGCAAGGGTCATGGTGGGACAGGTGGGCAGGCTGGATCGGCCGCAGATCGGGCGGCATGGTTGCCTCCCGCCATCCCGGTGGCCCCGACCATCCCGTACTGTGTCCGGCGCCCGGCACCTACATCCATGGTTCGGGATCCGAACAGGATCACCGACCGGGACACTGACCGGATGGCGACCGCCGGGCATGACACCCTGGCGGGTGACAGCCGGGTGGATGAACAATTCCCGGATGCCGGCACCCGGCACCGGGTCCATTCCGCACCGACCGGGACTGGATGCAGGAGGAATGACATCGGATCGCCGTGCCGAAACCGCCTTGCATCCCGGCCTGCATGGATGACCTGTTTCGGGGCCGGGGAATGAGCGGGCATGCGGGGGCCGAATCCCGGGATTCGACAATCCTGCAGGTGGTGCCGTCCGACATCAGCCTTCCCGACGAGGTCGATATCGCCATTGTCGGCGGCGGAATCATCGGAATCACCTCGGCGCTGTTCCTGGCCGAAAAGGGATTCAGGGTCAGTGTCTTCGAGAAGGGGCAGGTTGCCTGTGAGCAGTCATCCCGCAACTGGGGTTGGGTCCGGCAGATGGGCCGTGACCCGGTCGAGGTTCCACTCTGCATCGAGAGCTTGAAACTCTGGAGCAGTTTCAAGCAGCGCTACCATGTCGATACCGGGTTCAGGCAGACCGGGATCACCTTTCTTTGCCGCACCGGTGCCGAGATCAGCAAGGCCGAGAGTTGGGCCAGCACCGGGGCGCACTACCAGCTACCCCAGCAAATTCTCGATCGAAATCAGATCATGCGGATGCTGGGCGGGGCCGGGCCGGGTTTTGTCCATGGCCTTCATACCGAGAGCGACGGACGAGCCGAGCCGGCCATTGCTGCCCCCATGCTTGCCGGGGCCGCCAGGCGGGCAGGTGCCCGGCTGTTCACCGATTGTGCGGCCCGCGGGATCGAGTTTGCCGCCGGCAGGGCGTCGGCAGTGGTCACCGAAAGGGGACGGGTACGCTGCGGCGCCGTGGTCGTGGCGGCCGGTGCATGGTCCAGGCTGTTCCTCGGAAGCCTGGGGGTGCGGTTCCCGGCGCTGGCGATCATTGCCACCGCCGGCAGGATCAGCGCGGTGCCGGATGTCCCGGACATGCCGGTCGGAGGCGGTGATTTTGCCTTCAGGCGGCGGCTGGATGGCGGGTTCACGATTGCATGTCGCAACCGGAACACGGCTCCCGTCGTTCCCGACAGTTTCCGGTCGGCGCGGGAGTTCTGGCCGCTTCTGAAAAAGAGCTGGCGGGGCCTGCGGTTCGAATTCGGCCGGGAATTTGCCAGGGAGATGTCAATTCCCCGCCAGTGGCCGCTGGATGGCGTCTCGCCATTCGAGACCTGCCGGGTCCTCGATCCGTCGCCGCACCATGATTTCAACGCCCGGGCCGTGCAGGCGCTGAGGCAGGCATTTCCGGCATTCCGCAACGGTGAACTGACCCATGAATGGGCCGGGAAGATCGATGTCATGCCGGATGAAATCCCGGTGATCGACCAGGTCGGGAACCTGCCCGGCGTGCATGTCGCGTCCGGGTTTTCCGGCCATGGTTTCGGCATCGGCCCGGGCGCCGGCCAGCTGATGGCGGAGCTGGTTGCCGGTGAACGGCCATGCGTCGACCCGACACCGTTCCGGTTGTCCAGATTCACATCCCGCGATCCCGACGGCTGACCGGGCGCCGTCGGGATCCGGGCAGGCCTTCGTGGAACGTCACCTGACAATTGCAACTCGTCACGGTATCGACGACCTTTACCGTTCGCCCACCCGCCACGGCGGGCACCTGAAGATCAATGGCAGCAGGCTCCAAGGCCCCGAAAGGTAGTCAACCCGACATCATTCGCCCCGGTATCACGCTTCTGGACGTGGAGCCGAGGGTCACAAGGCGAATGGATGTGCCCTTGCACACCGATCTCGATGACCTCCAACTGTACACTCAGGCGGCAACGGGGCGGGACAATAGCCATGCACGGGATTTCAGAGCAGTGCGGCATGACAAGGCAATCAACCGGGCCGGCGGTGACCATGACGACATGACCGACAAGACCACTCCCGACATCCTCGCCTTCCTGAAAGGCAATCGGGTAGTCACCCATATCCATGACATCGGCCATTACTGGAGGCACCGGATCAGGATTGGCAAAGGGTCAGCCGGCGCGGGATGACCGACACCACCCGTATCTCGTCTCCGCGGCCGGATGCTGTCCGCTCGACGACAGTGGCGGACCGACCGGCTGCGCGAGTTAACGGCGGGCGCCCGATAACCGGGGAACTCATGCCCGGCCTTTTCGAGGGGGACGAGCCCCGGGATGCCGAAAATGCCCGGCTTGATGAAAGAAGTTCAGATGTTGCGCGGCACGCCGAACAGGATGGCCAGACATGTCATTCCTGCCAGGCAGCGGTTTGCCTGACCGGAACAGATGGCTGCCACCATGGTGGCAGGATTGCTGAAATGCCAGGGAAATCACGCATCGAGGCCCCTTCGGGCCGTGCAGACCCCTGCCCCGGTGCATCCCGACAATCCGGGCTGACAATTGTCCTGCACCGGTGTCGGTCAACTCCCGGGATTTCACGATCTGTGGAGAATGTGCTATTCGATGCCGGCGCAGGATTCCTGAACTCCAGCAGAGACAGTGAGCGATGTCCGGACAGACCAGCCCTCTTCTGATCAAGCGATATGCCAGTCGCCGACTGTACAACACCGAGTCCAGCGACTACATTACCCTGCAGGAGATCGCCGACACCATCCGCGCCGGCAGGGATGTCAGGATCATCGACCGCAAGACGGGTGACGATCTCACCCGGCAGTATCTGGTGCAGATCATCGCCGAACATGAATCGAGGGGCGAGCAGGTCCTGCCGCTGGACGTGTTGACCGAGATCGTCCGCACCTGCAATGACCAGACAGGAGATGCGGTGCCCCGGTTCCTGGAAATGTCGTTCCGGATGCTGAAGGAAAGCCAGGCAAGCGTCATGGAGAGCGTGCAGGCAATGTCGGACCCACGGCATGTCTGGGGCGAATTCGAGAAAAGGCAGAAGGAATTCGCCGCCGCCTTCATCGGGGGCTGGACCGGCAAGGCCCAGGGTGATGACGATTCCGGCAAGACCCAGGCCGATACCGGGTCACAATCCGAACTGGACACGATAAAGAAACAGCTTGCGGAACTTCAGTCGAGGGTGTCCAATCTGTAGTCAGGTCGCAACGGGATCGCGAATCATGTCGACATCAGGGAAACGATTTTCCGAACTGATCCTTGACGATATCGCGCTGCAACTGCACGACGCGGTCAAGAACAGGAAGATGATCGATCCGCCCAGCGAGACGCACGGGATCGACTATGCCGCCGCGGTTGAAGTGCGTCGTCGAATGGCCAATCTGCTTGGCCGGTATGCCGGCATGCCATGCGGATTCAAGCTAGCCTTCACATCGCCGGCGACGCAGGAGCTTCTGGGGATTCGATCGCCGGAATTCGGCTTCCTGTTTTCGGACTTCAAGATCCCCCATGGCGAGGCAATCGAAGCATCGACCCTGTGCGAGCCCTATGCCGAGCCCGAGGTCGCATTCGTGATGGGCAAGGATCTGGAGGGGCCGGGCGTGACCGCGGACCAGGCCCGGGACGCCATTCGCGGCGTCCTGCCGGCCATTGAAATCGTCGATTCCCGGATCGGGTTGCACAAGGCAAGAACCGCGGACATGGTGGCCGACAATGTCCTGTTTGGCAGGATGGTCCTCGGCGACCGGGTTTTTGGCCTGGACGAGGTTGACCTGGAGAACACGCCGGTCCGGATCACGGTAGATGGCGAGACGATCGACAGCACGACCGGCCACGTGATGGGCAACCCGGTCGCTGCCGTCGTCTGGCTGGCGAACAGGCTGGCCGAGACCGGTGGCCGGGAAGGGTCGATCTCGAAGAACGACATCATCATGTCCGGCTCCTGCACCAAATACCTGTCGGTGAAGAAGGGGAGCAGCGTGGATGCAGATTTCGGACCCATGGGCGCGCTGCACCTGAAGTTTGTCTGACGAAAGCGTAACTGCGACCTGGCTTGACACGCCCTGCCAGGCACGAATAACGGCCGGTTCATGACTTGTGCGGCAACATTTCGGGCCCGGTCTTCGTATTGCAGGACGATAAAGAGAGAGGGGGAACGAAATTCTGACAAATCACGACTGGACGGAAGCGTGACTTGCTGGCGAATGCCATGTGCAAGGTGTCCACTGGATCCACTGATGGGGCCCTTGACCCACTGACGACGGAAGTCAAGGCCTGGCGCATGGAAGTCGGCAACATGGATGATCCACTGCATGAGCGCATCCTTGCAGGATGCCGGACGACAAGATGACATCCGCGTTGCATCCGGACCAATCGAAGATATGCCCAGAATGTAAGCACATCTTTCAAGGTACCGGGCAGGAAGGAATCGACGCTCATTGGCGGTCCAGACACGAAGATGTCATGCCCTGTGACCAAGCATGGCCCTTGCTTCGAGACGGGCGTATCAAAGGGAGAGGCAGAATATGTCAGACACACATCAGGCAATGACACAGGACGAAGTCATCAAGGCGCTTCGCGAAACAGCGAATCGCCCATGGACTGCAGAATTGGCTTTTCAGCAAAAGGTCTCCGGCATCATGGGCGGTCTCCCCTTGGACAGTACGATCACACGCGAGCAAATCGAAGACTATGTCCGCAAGCAGGAAGGCATGACAGGCCGATCATGATCCTGCACGAATTGGTCGGCCAAACAGAAGATCATCCTGCATACCAAGATCTTGCGAACTCAAATCGCGCACGACAATACGGTTTTTTGAAAGCAGCGGTCGAAGCTGCATTGGCTGTTGACCGGAGGCTTCTGGGGAATGTCCCGACCGATGTCGAAACCGGCTCGGCCAGCGCCGCCGGTTGATCATCATGCCGCCCGTGCGCGGTAGTCGATGCCGGTGGTTTCCGCATCTCCCCGGTGATGCCTCTCCGGTGCGGCCCTCGGGATCGGCAACTGCCGACAGGCCCCGAGGCGCCGCAATCCGGGCCGGGCCGCCATGAGGATCCCGCCGGGGCCTCGGGAATCGATCCGGAGACACGAGGAGCCTCCCGCTCGAGGCGGCGGGCAGGCCTGCGAAGAAGCGTCTCCGCCCTGCCGGCATCATCAGGCTCCCGGGCCTGGCGAAGCGCCCGGCAGCAACCTGCATGCAGACGCCCGGGCAGGCGCTCCGGATGTTCCTGCCCAGGTCCCCGGCAGCGCCGGATGGCGGATGCCCGCCCCGAAAATCCGCCTGAGACGGCCGGGCCCGGCGCCTGGCACCATCGAGCACGAACAGGCGGCGCACGGAAGGATCAGGCCCCCGGCAGGCCGGGCACCCTGCCGATGCCCGAACCGTGGCCGGCCTCCCGGCCCTGCCTTCCACCACAGCGGGGGGATGCTCGTGTCCTCCGGAGGCGCCGCCGATGGCCGGGGCCGTCAGGAGGTCGGTTGCCGGGTGCATGCCACCTGCCTGCATGACCGGGAGGCCGGCCTCCGGGATGTCCGACGACATCCATTGGCGGAACCTCTCCCCGGCCGGTGCCTCGATGCCGCCGCGAGACTGCCGGGCGTGACCGGCCGGAGCCAGGATCGTCGGGCACGCCCGCCTCCTTCAGCCGGACGGCAGAGCGGAGCTTCCTGGCCTGCCCATTCATCAGCATCGGCGATGTGGCCCACTCCTCGGGACAGCCGCCATCACCGATCTCCTCCCGGCCCGGCAGCGGCAGCTCCCGCCCGGTCTCCCTGCCGCGCACCCGCGGTCGCTCGAGCCTGATCCTGCCTCCCTGGAAGCCGGCCTGGCCGGATGCCCTCCCCGGCGATGACCGGGCCTGCCTGCGTCCCACCCGCAGCACTCACCGGCAAGGTCTGCCGCGTCTTCATTCATCATCCCCTGCACGGCATCGATGCCGGCCATGACGCGGAAGCGGTCAAGGCCGGTGCCGACATCCCTCCAGGCCTCGGAGACGAGCTCGCTGGTGTCGATGGTACCGGAATGCCTGGTGCCGGATGGTACAGTCCTTTTCATGGTGTTGCTTCCTTGTCCGGATCGAACACCCCGGGCCTGGCGCTCGAGGGAAGGGGCACCGACCTCTGCCCGGGTTTCGACATCGGTCGGGACATTCCCGGCTTCTGTCGCAGACCGTCGTCAAGGCTCTCAATCACCATGCCATTGCCTGTCTGCATAGTGGTGCGGGAGAATTTCGACCGCATCAAGTTGTGGTAGGCCAGCATGATCCCCCAATGCACTATCGCGAGAAATGTTGCGGTCGTTTTCATGTTGCGGTGGCTCGGAAGGTTCAGGGTTGACAGAGGCATCGCCGGAATCTCCGCAACATCATGTTTTGAACGCCGCCCGGATCGGATGGCCGGATATCCGGTGACGAGGTGCACCGCCGAGTTCGGGCTCCGTAAGCGATTAAAGCACGGCGTTGGTTCCCGACCTGATCGGTTGTTTTTTCGTTTGACTGCATAGTCGGCCCGTCCTATGGGTTTGCCGTCCGGGCGAATCACATCTGGGGCGGCAATGGCGGCATGGTATGGGTCCAAGGCGACGACGGGGCTTTGCCAGGCGATCATTTCGGCGATGCCCCCGCATGACGTGTACATCGAGCCGTTCCTTGGGGGCGGTGCCGTGATGAAGCGCAAGCCGTCTGCGATCCGCAACATCGGCATCGACCTCAACCGCCGTGCGATCGACGGCTTCGGATGCGACCACCCGGTCGAACTCCACCATGGCTGCGCCCTGAGCCTTCTCGGGAGGTTCCCGTTCCGGGGCCGCGAACTGGTCTACTGCGACCCGCCCTACGTGCAATCGACGCGCCGGTCGCGGCGGCGCTACCGCTTTGACTTCACGGACGGTGACCATGCCCGTCTCCTCGACCTGCTGAAGTCGCTGGATTGCCGGGTGATGATCTCCGGTTATCCGTCCCGGCTCTACGACGCGCACCTTGCCGACTGGCGCTCGCTTGAGCTGCAGGTCAGCAACCAGGCCTGCATCGTCACCGAGAAGCTGTGGTTCAACTTCGCGCCCGACCGGGTGCACTGGGCGTCCCTGGCCGGACGGGACTTCACCCACCGCCAGACCGTGAAGCGGAAGGCGGCGGGCTGGGGCCGCCGCTACCGGGCGATGCCCCGGGCCGAGCGTTTGGCGGTGCTTGCGGCGATCATGGCGGTCGAGGCCGGGGAATGAGTGCGTCGCCCGATGTCGGCGATGTCGAGGCGCTCGGGCGGGAGCTGTCCCGCCTGATCGGGGACGGCGCGCTGCCGCCGGAGGCCGGGGAATCGCTCCGGTCGCTGATCGGGCTGTCCCGGCGGCTGGCATCGGACAGGGCCGAACTGGCGGCGACGGTTGCGGCGCAGGAGGGGCAAATCGCCGAGCTTGTGGCGCAGATCGCCGCGCTCACGGCCCAGATCACCCAATTGCAGCGCGACCTGCACGGATCGCGTTCGGAACGGCGCAGGGACGGATCCGAAGGCGGGAACAGGGCCGACGGCAAGGACCGCCGCCGGGGCGGCAAACCCGGCCGGAGGAAGGATCGCGGCGACGCGGTCAACGGCACCGGGCTGCGCTTCGGCGCGGATGCCCCGGTGATCGACATCACGGTGACGCCGCCCGGGATCGAGGGGCTGGCGGAGGACGACTACGAGGTGATCTCGGAGCGCGTCCACTGCCGGCTGGCCACGCTCGACTGGCGGCACGTGGTCATCCGCTACCGCCACCTCAAGGTGAAGATCCGCGGGACCGGGATCCTCGCGAGCGCACCGGCCCGCGAGGGCGTCTTCAAGAGCAGCTGCGCCGACGTCTCCTTCATCGCCGGGATGCTGCTCGACAAGTTCCTGTGGCACCTGCCGCTGCACCGCCAGCACCGGATGCTGGCCGCCGCGGGCATCACCGTCAACCGGGGCTCGCTCAGCGAGTGGGCCAACCGGGCGATCGCACTCCTGAAGCCGATCCACGACGCGCAGTGGCGTTCGGTGCTGGAGAGCGCCGTCATCCAGATGGACGAGACGCCGATCCGGGCCGGGCGGAACCCGGGCAAGCCCGGAAGCATGAGGAAGGGCTTCTTCTGGCCGGTGCTCGGCGACCGGGGCGAGGTGGTGTTCCCGTTCTCGGATTCCCGGCGGCACGGGAATGTGCCGGACTTCCTCGGCGACTATGCCGGAACCCTGGTGAGCGACGGCTACGGCGCCTACAGGGCCCATGTCGAGGCACGCAAGGGTGCGGTGGCGCACCAGGGCTGCTGGGTGCACGCGCGCCGGAACTTCTGGGAGCGGAAGGACAGCCACCCGGACATGGCCGGGGAGGCGCTGGCGCTGATCGGTGCCATATACGGGATCGAGAGGGAGATCAACGGCCGGTCGCCGACCGTGCGGCTGGCGGCGCGGGGAACCCGGTCGCGTGCGGCGGTGGACGCGTTCTGGGACTGGTGCGAACGGACGCTGAAGGATCCGGTGCTGACGCCGCAGCATCCGATCCGCAGGGCGATCGATTACGCGGTCGGGCGCAGGGCCTCGCTGGAGACGTTCCTGGACGACCCGGACGTGCCCCCGGACACGAACCTGGTCGAGAACAAGCTGCGGCCCGTGAAGCTCGGCCAAAGGAATTGGCTGTTCGCGTGGACGGAGCTGGGAGGTGTCCACACGGGGATCATCAACGGCCTGCTCGCCACCTGCCGGATGCAGGATGTCGATCCCCGCGTCTGGCTGATCGACGTGCTGCTGCGCATCGACACCCACCCGGCCTCCCGGGTCGGCGAACTGACGCCGAGACTGTGGAAAACGCTGTTCGCCGACAGCCCGATGACGTCCGATGTCGCCGCCGCCACGGCCGGGAGGCTTCAGCCCGCCGCCAGGGGGACGGCGTAGCGCTTTCGGCGGCGGCGGACGGTGATGTCGATCCCGTCCAGAAGCGCCGAGAGTTCGGTCCGCGACAGCGACAGCGCCGCCCGTCCCGGAACCGACGGCGACGCAAACAGCCCCTGCTCGAGACGCTTGGCCCAGATGAAGAACCCGCCATGCTCGAAGCCAAGGACCTTGACCATGGTCCGGCGGCGGTTGACGAACACGTACCAACGCCCGTCGGCCGGGTTCTGACCGAGATGGGCGGAGACCAGCGCACACAGCCCGTCGAAGCTGCAGCGCATGTCCGCCGGTTCCGTCGACAGCCAGATGCCGCCCGCCGGCCAGCCGCCCGGCATCAGGACCGCCGCAGGCGGAGCACAACCCCGCCGCCGAGCTCAAGCTCAATGTCCCAGCCGGGTGTAGCCCAATTTGGTTGATGATTGCGATTCGCATTTGCTACGCTGGCTTTGCTGCGCGTCCGAATACGGCCGGGGGAACCGGCGGGTGGCGCGCTTGCAGAGGCAACGAGGCAGGGAGCGCGGATGATGGCGAAGGTCAAAGGGAATCGCGGGCACGGACATCCAGACACGGTGGCGTATCTGGAAGGCCTGGGGGAGGAAGGCGCGGCGGTGCTGCGCGCGCACGAGGGCGGATACACCCGTTACTGGCTGGAAGGCGGCGAGGTGCGGAGCTGCGACATCACGGAGGGCGAGTTGCCTCTGGCGGGCTTCGGACCGGTCGGTGGGCCGCTTCCGGCATTGCTCGGGGCTGTGTTGGCGGAGTTCGGCCTGCAACTTCCGAAGCTGGCGGCGGACCTCGCGTCGGGTGCTCCGGACCTGGACAGCGTGGAGCGGGTGCTCCGCGACAGTTCTCTCGGCGGCGGCGCGACGGCGCTGAAGATGCTGTTCGAACAGCTTGACGAGGCTCTGCCACCGCCGGAATGCGCGAGCTGTGGCAAGCTTATGTGCCGGCACCAGGCGAGGAAGAAAAAAGCCTGGCTCACCCGGCTTGGCCGGGTCGAGGTCGAGCGCAGCTATTATTATTGCCGATCGTGCGGCAATGGCTTCTTTCCGCTTGACCGTGCGCTGGGCCTGGAAGGTGACACGCTCACGCCGGGGATGTTGAGCGTCATGGCCGAGACGACGCCGATGATGAGCTTCGATGCGGCGAGCCGCCACATCGCGAACCTTGCCGGGGTGAACGCATCCTCGAGCTCGCTGCAGCGCTGGTCCCTGGCGCTTGGCGAGGAGGTTCTCCGGTTCGAACAGGAGGAGGTCGTGGAAGACAGCCCCCTGGAATCACGGATGTATCTTGCCATCGACGGGACCGGGGTACCGATGCGAAAGGAAGACGTCGAAGGCATTGCCGGCAAGCAGGAGGACGGAAGCGCGAAGACCCGGGAAGCCAAGCTGGCGGTCATCTACACTGCCGAGGGGCGGGACCCGGAGACCGGCGCGGCACTGAAGGACAAGGGCAGCGAGACGTCCAGTTGTCTCATCGACAGTGCGGCGACGCCGCCGGGAAGCCGGGATCCCTCCGATTTCGCCATGCGCCTTGACCGCGAGGCGCTGCGCCGCGGCTTGCACGGCGTCGAAGAACTCGTCGTCATCTCGGACGGCGCAGAATGGATACGGAACACCTGCGAGGAGTTGTTCGGGGGCGGGAAGGTCACCTTCGTGCTCGATATGTTCCATGCCCTCGAATACGCCAGCGATGCGGTGAAGGCGATTTTTCCGGACAAGGCGGAGCGGGACCGGCGGTTCGAAGGGATCAAGGCGGACCTTGAGGCGGGCCGGGCCGCCAAGGTGATCCGGGAACTCGAGTCCTTCAGCGGCAGGTACAAACAAGTGGAGGCGTGCTGCCGCTACTATCGGAACAACATCGAACGGATGCGCTACAACCAACACCGCGACCAGGGCATGCAGATTGGATCGGGGGTCGTGGAAAGTGGCTGCAAGCGGTACGGGCTCCGGCTGAAGCGTCCCGGCACCCGCTGGTCGGGGACAGGCGCCAATGCAATGCTGGCGCTCAAGAGCTGCGTCATGAACCTCAGGCTGCCCGACTTCCTCGACTGGCACGCGAGGCAGGCCATCGTTGCCTGACAACAAATTGGGCTACACCCGTCCCAGCCCGGTGCCGATGCCCGGGCAATCTCGACAAAGCCGCCGGACCCGGCGGATGCCGGCGGTCGCGTCAGGCCAAGCCGGCGACGCCAGGCCTGGAAGGTCTTCCTCGATATCCCCCTGGCCCGGCAGAAGGTGACCTGCGTGCCGTCCCAGCGCTCATAATCGGCCAACAGGGCACGCCACTCGGCCTCGTCGCGCATCACCGGGACCGGACCGGCATCGGCCGCCGCCAAAGCATCCTTCGTCATGACAGTCCTCCAAATCACTGAAAATCGATCGGAGGAGCCTCTCGCGCGAAGGCGGACCGGATCAAGACAAATGCAAAACGCCGTGCTTTAATCGCTTACCGGGCTCCTGCCGTCTGTCCGCTCCTGTCCGCCCACACGAGACCGAACGCGCTCCGGGATCTTGGCTGCACCATGACATCCCTGGATTGCCCCGCAGTCACGGCCTCTCCTGACACGCTGAACATGCCGGGGCACCTGTTGCGGAGCGTGGAAGCCGGGATTCCGGGCACGAGAGGGGCCATTCCCACCGCAACATGATCTTTTTCGTCCTCACCCGGCATGGCATGACCCTGTCTTCCGGACAAACAGGGAGACACGATCATGTTCGAAGACCTTTTCACCTATGGCTACGCCATCGAGAGATACCGCGCTGCACCGCTTCTCGATGAGCGGCTTTGCTGGCTTGAGCATTGCGCCGCGACAGGTGCCCGGCCAAAAACGCTTCGCAATATCGCCTGTTGCCAACTCCATCTTGTTCACCTTCTCGACCTGCAGGCTGGTGACCGCATCGACATCACCCGCGTCGAGGCTGCAGCGGAGCAATGGTCACTGCCCGGCGTACGCCGACGCAAAGCGCGTGCGCGGCCGGCCGCCCGACAGAGGTTCGTCGGTCACGCCGTGCGATGGCTGCGTTTCGCGGGCATGTTCGCCGAGGAGCCGTGCTTGCCGCGGCACGCTCATGCTGACGAAGTCACGATCTTCGCAAACTGGATGCGCTCGGAGCGGGGCTGGTCCGAGAAGACGGTTCACGGTTGCTGCGACGCGGTCGATCATTTCTTCGACAGGCCGGATGACCGCGGGATCACCCTGGATTCGGTCTGCATCGAAGACATCGACGGCCAGATCGCGTACTGGCATGTCCGCGGCCTCGGCCGGAGGACAATCAGGTGCTACGCGCAACACCTGCGGACTTTCTTTCGCTTTGCCGAAGACCGGGGCTGGTGCATGGCGGGGCTTGCCGACGGCATCATGCTGTCGCGGTTTCACCCCGGCGAGACGATCCCGAAGGGACTGGACCGGGACGAGGTCGTGCGCCTGCTTGCAACCACTGAAGGCGACCGGCCCGCCGACATACGCAACCGGGCCATTCTCTTGCTGCTGATCGCCTGTGGCCTGCGCGCCGGCGAGGTTGCCGGCCTCGGGCTCGACGACCCGGACTGGACAGGGGAGCGATTGCGGGTACGCCGCCCGAAGCCGGGCCGCACCCATCACTATCCCCTGTCGCGCGGCCTCGGGCAGACGGTCCTGCGCTACATCCGCGAGGTTCGTCCGAAACGCCCGGAAAGAGAACTTTTCCCGACGCTGAACGCCCCGATCCGGCCGATGACCGGGAAAGCGGTCGGCGGCTTTGTCAGAAGTCGCGCCCGTCGCATCGGGATTGTCGGCAAGCGCCGCGGCCCCCATGCGCTCCGCCACGGCGCGGCCCGGCATCTCCTCGACCACGGCCTGCCTGCGAAAGAGGTGGGCGACTGCCCGGGTCATCGCAGCGTCTCGGCCACTGCCGCATATGCCAGGGTGCAACCCGACACGCTGCGCGAGGTCGGCGAGATCGACCTGGAGGGCCTGGCATGACCCTCCCGGAAGCGGTCGATGCCCATGTCGGCCGGCGACGGGCCCACGGTGCGAAGTTCATCACCGGCGCGGAAGCGTTGCATCTGTTCTGCAAGCGCGTTGGCGGTGACATCGACTGCAACGCTGTCAGGGAAGCCGATGTTCTCGGCTTCCTTGCCGGCAACGGGCCGCTGACCAAATCCCGGGCCAACAGGTACGGTGCACTGGCCGGGTTCTGGCGCTACGCGATCAGCCGCGGCCATGCCGCCCGCTCACCGCTGCCCGCGCGAGATGACGAGCCGCGAACGCCGGAGCCGGCAACTCCGTACGTGTTCACGCGTGACGAGCTGCAGCGCCTGTTCGGGGCCATCGACATCAGCCGGCAGCGCTCTGTTCAGCTCGATTCCGCCACCCTGCGGGCGCTGCTCCTGCTGCTCTACGGGGCCGGTCTTCGGCTTGGCGAAGCGCGGCGCCCGACATTCGATGATGTCGATCTGGACGATGCGGTGCTGACCATGCGCGACAGCAGGTTCTTCGAGAACCGCTTCGTGCCCGTCGGAATGCACCTCGCCGAGGCCCTGCGGAGCCATGCCGCAAGGCGCGGGGAACGCCCCTTGCCGAAGGGCATGGCCTCGACCTTCCTCGCCAACCGCGATGGCACGCCGTTGGCCGGGCGCACCGCTCGGAATGCATTCGCCAAGGTGCTCGAGACGGCCGGGATCCGGCACGACACGGACGATGGACGGCGTGCGCCATGCCTGCACTCGCTGCGACACGCAGCGGCCCTTCACAGGCTGGAAGCCTGGTACCGGCAGGGTGCCGACGTGCAGCGGCTGCTGCCGGCGCTCTCCACCTGGCTCGGCCACGCCGATCTCGACGGAACCAGGGTCTACCTCTCGATGACGCCCGAGTTGCTGCACCAGGCCTCGGTCCGTTTCGAACATTATGTCGAAGGAGACAATCATGAATGAACCACGTACTCTCGGCCCGTGGCTTCGCCGCTTCCCGGCCGGGCACATCGTCACGGAACGCAATCTCGCCCGCAACACCCAACTCGGCTACCGCGACACCTTCGCCCTGCTGATCCCGTTCGTCAGCGCCAGGGTCCGCAAGCCGGCGGATCGCCTCGCGCTGGACGATCTCTCGTCCCGGCGCGTGCTGGAGTTCCTCGCCCATCTCGAGGACGAGCGCGGCTGCTCCGTGCAGACCCGCAACCTGCGCCTGTCGGCAATCCGCGCCTTTGCCGGCATCAAGGCCAGTCGCGACCCCGCCCGGCTGGAGTGGAGCGCCAGTGTCCGCGCGATCACCGTGAAGAAGGCGGCGCCCCGGCCCGTAGGCTGGCTCACCAGGGCGGAGATGAAGGCGCTGCGCGATGTCCCCGACCGGCGAACACCGAGAGGAAGGGTCGAACACGCGCTGCTCCTGTTCCTGTACAATTCCGGCGCCCGCGTCTCCGAAGCGACCGCCCTGATGGTGCGGGATCTCGACCTTGGGGGCCACGGTGACAGGCACGCGCTCGTGACCCTCCACGGCAAGGGCGGGAAACGGCGCCAGTGTCCGCTGTGGCCGCGGACCGAAGGCGTCCTCGCCGAGCTGGTGAAGGGCCGCTCCGCCAACGATGCCGTGTTCCCGAGCCGGTATCATCGGCCCTGTACGCGCTTCGGCGTCTACCGGCTCGTGGAGCGCTGCGCCGCCCGCGTGCCAGAACTCGAAGGGAGGACCGTAACGCCGCACCAGATTCGCCATTCGAGCGCCTGCCACCTGCTTCAGTCCGGCAACGACATCAACACGATCCGGGCCTGGCTCGGCCATGTCAGCATCGACACCACCAACATCCATGCCGAGATCGATCTCGGGATGAAGGCCAGGGCGATGGCGCTGTGCGATGCAGCGGAGCCCGGACCGGATCGCCCGTGGAAGGAAGACGCGGGGCTGATGGCGTTTCTCGACGCACTCTGAGCGGAAAAGATCATGTTGCGGTGGGAATGGCCCCTCTCGTGCCCGGAATCCCGGCTTCCACGCTCCGCAACAGGTGCCCCGGCATGTTCAGCGTGTCAGGAGAGGCCGTGACTGCGGGGCAATCCAGGGATGTCATGGTGCAGCCAAGATCCCGGAGCGCGTTCGGTCTCGTGTGGGCGGACAGGAGCGGACAGACGGCAGGAGCCCGAACTCGGCGGTGCACCTCGTCACCGGATATCCGGCCATCCGATCCGGGCGGCGTTCAAAACATGTAACCGTTCGGTGAAGGCGTGACGGCCCATCCTGTCTGCATTTGCGAACCATCACTCCCGGCACTGACCGCCCTCGGCGGCACGGCACCCGCTTCCGGCCCTTCCGCAGCGGACAGAGCCGGATATCCTTCCTCGGCCTGGCGCATTCATGCGTCCGGTCATGCTTGCCGCGCCCCTGCGTGGTGCCGACATGCACCCATCCGGCCGCCTTGCATGCCGCCCCGGTGAAGGGCGGGAGGCGGGCGAAACTCTCCATCGGCACCGGGCACGTCCGGTAGCGCGCCTGCCGGTCCTCTCGCACCTGCCGGCGCGCCGGCGCCGGGATGTGCGAGGCCGGGTCGGGGATGCGCAGCCGGGGCAGTACGAGGAGACGCGAATTGTCCACCACCGATTGCAGGCCCCGCTGCCGCGCCCCGGCATCCCGGCCGATGAAGGCATCGCGCGGCGCCGGCTTCCGGCCCCGGCAATCCTCCACCGCACAGCGCAGCTGCGCACCCACCAGCGGCGTGCAGCCGGGATGATGCCGGCGGGAGATGAACTCTCTCCAGCGCCGGGAGGCGCGGGCACCGGCGCCGGTGATCTTCAGCAGACGGATCGGCTGCACCGCCGCCAGCGTCTCCGGCACCGGCGCCAGCGGCTCCTCGGTGTCGGGGCCGAACCCGATCTTCTTCAGCCGCCGCGGCGCATGGCGCGGCTCGGGCAGGCAGATGATGCCGCCGCCGTGCATGGCCGGCATGGTGAGCCGGGCCGTCATCGCCCGTATCCGGCCATCGGTGCCGGTCCGGCCGATGGCGTGGCAGAAGCGCCGGGCCAGGCCGGCGCGGCTCTCCTGCGGGCCCTCGGCAATGAGCGCCTGCATCAGCGCCATCCCGGCGATCGTGAAGTCGCGCCCGTGATGGCGACATGCGATGGTGGTCTCCTGCATCACCCCGCCGCCAGCGCCCGGCGCCGATCCGCGTCCATGGACCAGGGCAGCCATGGCGACAAATCGTCCGGCGGTGCCCCGGCATTTGCCGCACGGGCCGCCAGCCGGTCATCGAGCCATGTGCGGATGCGGATGTCGTTCATGCGCAGGGTGCAGGTGATGCCGTGCATGGTGGCCGGGAAGGCGGCCCCCTCGGTGCTGCCGGCACCGAAGGAAAGCTTGCGGCCGATCACCGCCCGGCGCTGCAGGCGCTCGATCAGGTTATTATCCATGGGCACATCCGGCCTGCAGGCGAACACGCAGAGCCCCTGCCGGTGCCGGACCAGCGAGGCCGGTGCCCTGGCGCGTCGGCCCTTGCCGGCCAGTTCCCGCCCGGCCATGGCAAAGAGCCGCTCCACCGCTCTTTCCAGCCGGCGCCGGGCAATGCCGAAGCTGCGTGGCTGCGCATCCATTGCCGCCTCCCTGTCCCGGTGCCTGAGCCGGAGCTCGTTCAGGCGGAAGATCCGCCCGATCCGCACCAGCCACCGGTCCCGCCATTTGTCCGGCCTTGCATTGCCGGGTGCGGCCCTGATGAACTTTCGGCGCCGATGCGCCCGGTATTCCTGCGGGCATCGACGCGCAGCCGGACCGCATCCCGGCTGGCGGCGCACCAGAGCCGGGCCCGGTCAGTGCCGCGGATGGCACCCGCTTCCTCGACCGCCAGCCGGTCTCGCCCGTCTGCAGCATCTCCCTTGCCGGCAGGTGACCATGGATGGCCTGCGAGAGCGGCTCGAACAATGGTGCCGGCCCCGGCGTGGCATCCGCGAGGGTGCCGGCCGATATCGCCAGCCCCTGGCCGGTCATCCATTCCGCCACCTGCCGCAGCGGCCGGCAGCAGGCGAAGCGCTCATGAAGACAGAGGGCGAAGGCGCTGGTGCCGAAGGCGGTATCGGCAAGGAGTCGTGGCACCGGCGCAGCCGCCTCCCTCGGCGAGGAGGTGCAGGCACAGCCCTGCCGCCACCCCCCGGCGGATGAGACGGACATGCGCCTTCACCTCGATCTCCATGATCCCGGCGACGTGGCTGCCATTCCTCACATGGGGCAGGCCCCGGCACGGGTGGCCGGCGCCGAGCGCCGCGTCTCGCGCCCGGCCCCCGGTTCCCTGATCTCCTCTTCCCGGCCGGCGAGCCTGCCCTTCAGCCGGGATATCTTCCGGCGCAGGACGGTCACCTGCCCCCGCCCGCCATCGATGCCGGCCTTGTCAAGCAGCGCCTCGGGATGCACCACCTTCTTCTCCGGCCGGCGCACATTCCCCGATGCCCGGCTGCGGCGCAGCGCCGTCTGCCCGGCGCGGCTGGCGGCGAGCTTCTCCCGGCCTTGCCCGAAGGTTGCCCGCAGGGAGTTCGGCTTGCTACGGGCCTCGGCCGATTCCCGTTTCCGACGCTCGGCATCGGCCCTTGCTTCCGGGAGTTCGGCCTCCGGCCCGGCGATCCTCGCCTCGGCCGCCTCGGTACGCGCCTCTGCCGGGCAAGACGGCGCTCGAGGTCCGGGACCGGTGGCGGGGCGGGGACCGGAATGACGGCTCCGCATGTCGACATGCGGCCGGACCAGCAGGTGTCCCGGCATGCAGCCGGCAGAAAACGACATGCCTGACGGGTGGTCCGCAAATGCAGACAGGACGGGCCGTCACGCCTTCACCGAACGGTTACTCAAAACATAATGTTGCGGAGATTCCGGCGATGCCTCTGTTAACCCTGAACCTTCCGAGCCACCGCAACATGAAAACGACCGCAACATGTCGCGAGCCCGGACTCATGGACGACATGGTCAACACGGTGAATCGTGATTGGGGAGAGTCCCATCCGATCCGACTTTCGGCTTACGTGCTTTGGCGATTGAACTGGATCCATCCCTTCGTCAACGGGAATGGACGAACTGCGCGCGACAAGCTATTTCGTCCTTTGTCTGAAAGTGGGTACATGGCCGAATACCACATCTATCCTGCCAGACCTCTTGCAGCGCCCTGAAAATCGGGATCATTACATTGCTGCCCTTCGATTCGCCGATGCCGGGGCAGAAAGCGGTAGATCCGATTTGCAGCCCATGTCCGAACTTCTGACCAGACTACTGCATCAGCAAATCTCGCAGAATCCGCCAGATGAACCCTGAGAACGATTGACCATTGGCAGGCCTCTCAGGCAACCAGGTCCCGAATCATCAGCCGACTACCGTCCGAATTGACGGCAACGTGCTTCATCTGGACGATGGAGACTTGCCCAACATTCGTCGACCGATACCCGCATATCTCACCAAACCCGCGGTGACGTCGGTTATTCGGTGTTTTGGCGGCCGGTGGCCACGATGACGCGCTGAAGGCGGCTCTTGCCGGGCGTCCGGCCGGATCGAGCCCGGTTTCCGCCCGCCCGTCAGGGCGCGAAGTCGTTTTCCCGGATGCCGTGCGTGCCTTTCCGTGTGCTGCGGACACACCTCCCCGGCAGCGTTCCGGACGGCGCCGTGCAGAGGGGGATTTCGGGGCCGGAGCGCGGTTGGCCGGCCGGATCACGTACCGGTGCCGCGCGCAGGTTGGTGCCGCGCCCGGGAGAGGATGTGGGAGGCCAGACCTGGAATCTGGATCCATGGCATGATGAGAAATCGGGCATTGTTGATCACGCGATACGGGTTCCGCTCCCGGACTTCCGGAGACCATCCGATGAAGGCATCGCGGGGTGCGGTCTTCCATGCGCCGGCGGAGAATCCGAGCATGGCCACAGCGGCCGGCCCTCCCGGTCCCGGACCGCATAGCGCACCTGTGCACCGATGAGGGGCGTGTAACCGAGGTAGCGCCAGCGGGCGATGAAGCCGTTTCGGGCGACACTGGCTGCACGGCCGACGCCGGTGACCCCGACCAGACGGATCGGGCGCACCGCGTCCAGGGTCACCGGCATCGGTGTCTGCGGCGGGTCGGTTTCCGGGCCGAACTCCGGAACTCGCCGCGGCCACGGTCCGTGTCGCGGCGGCGGTAGCGCGATGATCCCGCCCCTGAGTTCGCCGTCGGGCTTGACCCAGCCGATGGCGCGGCAGAACTCGCGCGCCGGCCCGGCACGGGTCTGTCGCGGGGAGGCCGCGATCAGGTCCCGCATCAGCGCCATCTCGCCGGTGGTGAAGTCACGCCCGTGGTAACGGCACTCGATCATGGTGTTGTCCGCGGTCATTGCGTGGCCTTGAGTTGTCGGCGCCTGTCTTCGTCCATCGACCATGGCAGCCAGGGTGACAGGTCGTCCGGAGGCTGGCCGCCCTTGCCCGCGCAGACCGAGAGGCAGTCGTCGAGCCACTTGCGAACATCGGTCCTGTTCATCCGCAGGGTCTTGATGATCCCGTACATCATGGCGGAGAACCGGGCGCCTTCCAGGCTGTCGGAGCCGAACGACAGCTTCCGCCCCGATCACGGGACACGGGACCGCGCTGGATTCTTTCAGGCAAATTGTTGTCCATGGGAATGTCCGGCCTATCGACGAACACGCAGTGCCCGCCGCGATGCCGTACCAGCGAGTCGAGCGCCTTCGCACGCCGGTCCGAACCGGCAGGCCCCGCGCGTTCCGCCCCGCAAGGGTGAACAGCTTGTCGACCGCGCGTTGCAGTTGACGATGTGCAATCCCGAACTTTCGCGACTGCTGATCCATCCCCGCTTCCGGGGTCGTAGTGCTTGAGCCGAACCCTGTTCAGGTGGAACAGTTTCCCGATCCGCTCCAGCCACCGGTTCTCCCATGTCTCCAGGGCGTCATTGGCCCTAAACGCACATCGGTACCGATTCCGCCAAAGGGAATTGCAGTACGCCCCTGTATAGTTGGTGCCCGCCAGAGAACCCCCCTTTCGGCAAGTTCCAGCCCCGAATTCACCCGGCCTGACCGCCGGTAATCGACGGATCTGACCCCGATCCGGGAGATTGTCGAGGATCCGGCAGCAGATTTCCTGCCCCTGGCAGCGATTCCGGCAGTTCTTGACAGGGTTGACCACGGGGAGAGGCTCCCGGTCCGTCAGGGCCGGGAGCATCGCCGAATTCAGCGGATGCCTCAGGCAGCGAGGCGGTGTTTGAGCCGGTGCGATGCCTGCCGGCGCAGCAGGAGCCCGATGCGGTGGATGTTCATGGCCACCACCGCCAGTGCCACCGAGCGGGCAAAGCCGGCAGGGCCGCGAGCGCGAATTCGGTCAAGCCCCCGGTGGCCCAGGTTGTTGATTGCAGATTCCACCGCCGAGTGGGCCCGGCGCATGGCGACGAACTCGCTGCCAGCCTCGCGTGCCCGTTCGTCCCGGCCCCGATACCCCTTCTTCGGCAGCACATCGTGATCGAGCATCTCGTCCAGGCGGACCCGGTTCTCGGGGCTGTGGAAACCTCGATCGAAGCTCACTGCCCTGAGTTCGGGGAACCGTTCCTGTGCGGCCGCCACCATCGGCACCGCATGGTCGGTATCGCCGCCTTCCCACATCACCTCATGGTGCAGAACGAAACCGTGACTGTCTTCCAGGATGCAGACCGGAACCCCCAGTTCGACCGGACAGCCGGCCTTGCCCTTGGCGATCCACAGTCAAGCGGCTCGAAGACCGAGAACACCTTGTCGTGATGCGGGATCTGTTCGCCCTCCAGCAGGCGGCGCCGGACCTGATCGATCTGCCGGACGGCATGGGCGAGATACTCCCTGATGCCGCCGGTATCGATGCCCTTCTGCTCAAGGGCAGGAAGTGTTCCTTCAACCCGCCCGATCAGCCGGCGGCAGCAATCGAGACAGGCCTCGACATCTCCGGGCTTGGCCCGCCGGGTCCGGCGGACGGCGTTGTAGAGGCTCCTGAGGCGGCGGCTCTGATGCTTCCACTGGCGCCAGCCCGGAACACCGGTAGCGGTGGTGGCCCGGCCGGTATCGCGGATGAGGCCGCGCATGGCGTCCCACAAGAGGCCGGCATCGGTGGGATAATGGACATCAGTCTTGACCACGAAGGAATCAGCGCGCCCGGCCAAGGGCGCGCCAGGCTTTTTTCTTGCGACCGCATGGCCGCTCTCCACGATCAGTTGATTGACGTGGGCCAGCAGTTCCGGGCTCATGAGGCTGACATTGTCGACCACGTTCTGCATCTCGTACTGGTACTCGTCCCAGGCTTTCGGGTGACCGAGAAACTGGCGGAGCGTGAGGTGCTGGTTCACCAGTTCGTGGAGGCGGTCATAATCGCAGCCCAGACCCTGCTTGACCACACCCATCACCAGGATGCGCCACATCTCCATGCCCGGCCTTCCCACCTTCCGGCTCACTCCGGGAAGGATGTACCGGTCGAGGAGTGCAAACAATCGCTCGCGGAAGGCCTCGTCGGAATAGAGGAACTGCAGCCCGATCAGCAGGGCCGGGATGTCGTCCCTGGATTTGAGATCGAGCCTGATATCCTCGATGCGGATTTCACCGAACATTTCCTGCGGATTGCGTATCTGTCGCATGCCTGCCTCGTGAAGATTGGTCGAAATCGGGCTGAATGGGTGGAAAATGGCCCGAAACCGGCCTGTTCTCCCGATTCTTCGACCGGACATTACCGCGTAATATCCAATTAAGTCAACAACTTGATGGGTTTTCTGGCGGGCACTAGTTGGCGCTTCTTGCCTTTTCGGCGGCTCCTAATTCCGGGATGACACTGGGGGTGGATTTGGGGAGGGGGGAAGACGCCGGCATTCGGGTCCATGCGATCAAGGTGTCCTGGAGGCTCGACGAAACCATCCAGAGCAGGATCATCGCCTTGGCCTTCTCAATGGCTGCCGAGATTGAACGCGACCTGATCTCGGCCAGAACCAGGGAGGTGCTCAGAGCAAGAAAGGCCTCAGGGCAGTCGCTCGGGCGGTCGAAAGGGCCAGGCAAGAGCAAGCTCGATCCGTTTCGTCCGGAGATCGAGGCGCCACTCGCAAACGGATCAACGCAGAGGTTCATCGCGAAGCGCTACAACACAACGCCCGGCAACTTCTCAGACTGGATGAAGAAGAACGAAATCAAGAAACCCAACGCATAGAAGTCCTATGGCGGAATCGGTACCTATGTGCGTTTAGGGCCGTTATCCGTAGGCAAGTTCCGGTAGGAACAGGGCGATCTGGGGAAAGACGACAAGCAGCCCTGTGACAAGCAGGAGGACTGCCAGAAACGGAGGAACACCCCTGACTACCTTGATGAAGGGTTGTCGGAACACGGCAATCGCCGTGAACAGGTTGCAACCGAAAGGCGGAGTTGCTGCCCCGATCGCCACCTGCAACGTGATGAGAACACCAACCAGCACCGGGTCGAGCTCGGTGGCCTTGATCATCGGAGCAAAGATCGGGACTAGGATCAGGATGACCACGATCGAGTCCACAAACATGCAACCGATAAAGAAGGCAAGATTGATCGCCAACAGCGTTTTCAACGGTCCGGCATCAGCCAGCCCGAGGGTCTGGATGATTGCCTGTGGCACCTGCGCAAAGGAAAGTGTCCATGAAAATGCAGCCCTTGACTTCAGACATTTTCTTCCACAACTCATTGATATACAATGAGTCATGCATTTTCCGGGGGCACTACATTTCGGCCTTGCCCGGATCCTCCTCCTCATGAAGGCCCGTCAGTCCTGCCGGCTTTTTCCCTCTTGGGACGTGCAGACAAACGGCGCCCGCTTCCAGGTCAGGCCCAATACCCGGTAGATCCGCCGGGCATCTTCCGTCGGCGCGCTTGGCATGGCGAATTTCCGGTCACCAGTCTTCTCGTAGAGGATGCTGATCTCCAGCTCGCCCAGCGCCCGGCGGATCCGGTCCGCACTCATCCGCCACCCCCTTGCCGCCAGGCGGTGCCGCAAATGTTGCAGGCAGCAGAACGCCATGTAGCAGATGGCGACATGCGCCCGTATCCGGCGCGGTGCCCAGTGGAAGACCGGACGGATCCTGAGATCGTGCTTGTTGACACGGAAGCAGGCCTCGATCTCGGCCAGCTGGCGGTACTGGATGACGAGGTCGCGGGGGTCGGCATCGTCGCAGCCCCGGGCGACGATGCCCCGCAGCCCGTCCCAGGACGCGGCAGCGGCAATTTTCTCTTCGTTCAGCGCCACGCGCCCGTCCGGAAAGTCCAGGAAGCGGGCCGTGCCCCGGTTGCCCAGCGAGGCCGCCCCGGCACCCTTGGCCAGCCGGGTCCGCAGCCGCTCGATCTGCCGCTCCCGCTGGTGCGCATCCTTGCGGGCCCGGCGCGGCGAATGCGTGACCACGAGCCTGGCATCGCCGTCGCTGATGGCGCGGATCCGACCCAGTTGCTCCGCGTGCCTGTCCCGTCCCCATGGCGCATAGGCATCCAGATCGAGGATCTGCCGCTTCAGCGCCACCCGGCACGATTTCAGGCGGGCGCCGAGAATGTAGGGCGTACCCCGCTGCTCGAGCGCCTGCCGGTTCTCGCGGCTGATCATTCCGGCATCGGCCACCACCGTGAAGGCAATGCCGGGATGGCGCCGCTCCAGCGCATCGAGCGCCTGGACCAGCGTGCCACCCTCATGGGTGTTGCCCGGATGGAGTTCGTAGCCGACCGGCAGGCCTTCCGGTGTCACCAGCAGCGCAAACAGCACCTGCACCCGGTGCGGCTTGCCATCCTTGCTGTAGCCCCGGTGCCGGTCGTCGCCCTCGGCATCGGATTCGAAGTAGAGCGTCGTCGTGTCGTAGAAGATCACCGTGACCGGCGCCGGCAGCAACGTCTCTGCCACATCCCGCGACCGCCGGCAGATCGCCTCGATCATCCTCTCGTCAATACGGTCCATGCTGCGATAGACATGGTCGAGGTTCAGCGAAAGCTGGCCATGGCGTTCCAGGTCTCGGGTCATGGCCCGCTTCGATTGCGGCCGGGCGATGCGGGCCAGTACCATCTCCCTGATGTTGCGATTGGCGCTCATGCGGCGGGCACCGAACAGCCGGTCCCAGCCGAGTTGGGCATAGACCTCGCCGAAGGCCTCCCGCACGCCGATGGCAATGCGTGCATCCTCGCGGCAATCGGCCAGATCGACCCCGAACGGCCCGGGGTCCGGCCGCGCCCGCCGCGACTGCTCGGCCAAATCGGCGAACGCCTTCGGCGTGAACAGCGATTGCTGTCCGCTGTCGGCCAGCCTGATCTCCTCGATGATGAGGCATCCCAGTGATTCCAGTGATTCCAGCTGGGCATCGCTCGATGCGGTGCCGACATGCCTGACCACGCGCTGGCGGACCTTGTCGCCATTGCGGACCGACTTGACGACCTGGACCTTGGTGCGTCCCCCGGCAAGCATCTTTCGTCGCACGAACATGCCACGGAGACTAGGCGATGGGCCAGCGTCTGTCAAGAATAAACACAATTAGGGCACTACATTGGCATTTGTCCGAAAATGGATGCAAAACCACCGTCTGGCAAGGGTTATGGAGCCCGGTCTGCGCCTGAAACGTCTGAAGTCAAGGGGCAGTCGCTCGGGCGGTCGAAAGGGCCAGGCAAGAGCAAGCTCGATCCGTTTCGTCCGGAGATCGAGGCGCCACTCGCAAACGGATCAACGCAGAGGTTCATCGCGAAGCGCTACAACACAACGCCCGGCAACTTCTCAGACTGGATGAAGAAGAACGAAATCAAGAAACCCAACGCATAGAAGTCCTATGGCGGAATCGGTACCTATGTGCGTTTAGGGCCGTTATCCGTAGGCAAGTTCCGGTAGGAACAGGGCGATCTGGGGAAAGACGACAAGCAGCCCTGTGACAAGCAGGAGGACTGCCAGAAACGGAGGAACACCCCTGACTACCTTGATGAAGGGTTGTCGGAACACGGCAATCGCCGTGAACAGGTTGCAACCGAAAGGCGGAGTTGCTGCCCCGATCGCCACCTGCAACGTGATGAGAACACCAACCAGCACCGGGTCGAGCTCGGTGGCCTTGATCATCGGAGCAAAGATCGGGACTAGGATCAGGATGACCACGATCGAGTCCACAAACATGCAACCGATAAAGAAGGCAAGATTGATCGCCAACAGCGTTTTCAACGGTCCGGCATCAGCCAGCCCGAGGGTCTGGATGATTGCCTGTGGCACCTGCGCAAAGGAAAGTGTCCATGAAAATGCAGCCCCCGCTGCAATGAGGATGAAGATCACAGACGTGATCGCACCCGTTGAAAGAGCGATTTCTGGCAGTTCGCGCAGGCGAATGGAGCGGAACACCAACGCTTCTAGTATCACTGCATAAAGCACACAAACGGCGGCCGCTTCCGTTGGTGAGAAAATGCCACCGTAAATTCCGCCCACGATTATCAGCGGGAATCCCATTGGCCAAAGGGCGCGACGCATCGCCACAACGCGGGAATGCCAGCTGGCTCGTGGCAGGACCGGGATGTCGTGCCGCCAAGCATACCACATGCAATAGATCGAAAAGAGCACAACGATCAGTAGTCCCGGAACAATGCCGGCTATGAAGAGCCTTGAAATCGATGTGCCGGATACGACACCGTAAATGATCATGCCGATCGATGGCGGAATCAGGTAGGCCAGGTCCGCTGCGTTCACGATCAGACCGATCGTGAAACTGTCAGTATAGCCCGATTTCAGCATTCGGGGCCGCATTGCACCACCGATGGCAACCACGGTCGCCTGCGTTGATCCACAGACTGCGCCGAATAGCGCGCATGCGCTAGTCACCGAGATCGCCAGCCCGCCCCGGATATGGCCTGCAAAACCCATGACCACGTCGATCAGCCGATTGGCGGAATGCCCGCGCGTGATGATGTCCGCGGCAAGAACGAACATCGGCACAGCAATGAGTGCCGATGGCTTCACGCCCCCGATCATTTGCTGGATGAGGATTTGCGGGCTCATGTTCGAGAAATAGACAAGAAAACCGAGCATTGCCGCCGATATCAACGGCATTTTCATCGGGAATCCCGCAAGCAGCAGGACAATCATGACGCCCAGCATCAATTCGGTCATTGGGATTCTTCCCCTTCGCCTGCAGCATGACGCTCAAGCGCGATGGTCGTAGCCGGATCTTCGTAGCTGTCGACTTCGACGTACGACACGTAGATTTCATCTTCGGCGAAATCGAGATTGCGAATGGCCGTCAGCAAGTACTGCAACGCCGTGAGCGCCAGCCCGACAACTACCCAGACATATGTCAGATAGAGCGGCACCTGCAGGGCTGGTGTCACTCGCCCGCGGCTGGCAACCTTCTGTACATACTCGAAAGCGTACCATACCAGGATCGCCATCATGACAGCTGTGGTTGCCGTGATGATGATCATCAGGGTCTTGCGCAGTTTCTGTGGCAAGGCGTCGTAGATGGCCGACATGCGAATGTGAATGCCCTTGCGCGTGGCATATCCGAGCCCCATGAACGTGATGATCACGATCAGGAACTCGTTCAACTCTTCCGAGAAATAGATGGACTGATGAAACACGTATCTTCCGAGAACGTTGGCGATCGTATTGACTGCCATGAGGATGATGCCCCAACTCAGAATGAACGCCTCGACCTTTCCTATGGCGACGTCAATCCTGCCGAGGAAACCGAAACGCACCGGTCTTTCGTCGTTCATGTCTTCCTCCTGCCTTCCGGTCCTCGCGCATCAGGGCACGAGGACCGGGGAAAGGTGCTCTCAGTTGAACGAGGCGATCTCGGCCTGAAGCGAGTCAAGCAGTTCCTTCCCGCGTGAACCGGCAGTATCCACGTAAGCACCGGCAGTATCACCGGAACGGGCACGAAAGGCGTCACGTTCCTCCTCGGTCAGCACCACAAGGCTGATGTCCGGTTTGGCCGCGGTGATCACATCCAGACGCTTCTGGTTGAAATCCGCGACGACACCGTCAATGAAGTCGGTCATGCCTGCCATCGTCTCACGTACCAGTTTCTGACGGTCGGGCGACAGGGTTTCGAACCAGTCGGACCCCGCCACGACAGTCGTGACAAGTTCCTGTTCGCCAGCCCAGATCAGGTGGCTGGTGACCTCGTAGAATTTCATTTCCTCAATAGTCGGGATCGGGTTCACCTGCCCGTCAACCGCGCCAAGCTGCAATGCGCCGAACACTTCTCCAAAGGGCAGCGGTGTCGGACTTGCGCCCATGTTCCGATAGGTTTCCAGCAGAATTGGCGACACCATGACCCGCATCTTGAAGTTACTGAAATCTTCCGGCGTGCGAATTTCGCGGTTCGTGGTCCAGACCTGTGGTCCCTCGGAGTACATTGTGATGACCTCCAGGCCGCGTTTCTGGAAGTCGTGGTTCAGTTCGCCATAGATGGTTTCGGAACCGGTCAGGATGTTCGAAATCGCAACCGGATCGGACGGCAGCAGATAGGGTAGCAGAAACACTTGGCTCTCCGGAACAATGGTGCCGAGATTGCCAATCGACACGTTCGTGAATTGGATGATGCCGTCCGCGGCCTGCTCGACCGTTTCGGTCGGGGTGCCAAGTGTGCCCATCGGATAGATTGTTACCGTGACATCACCGGCCGTTGCCGTTTCGACCCGTGTCTTGAACTCCTGCGCATAGGCGTCCATGATCGAGCCTGGGATTTCCTCGATTGCGAATTTCCAGTCCTCGGCCAGTGCACCGACCGGTGTCAGGCCAAGACTTGCCGTGATCACCCAGACTCCGAAATTTTTGAACGTGATTTTCATGTTATATATCCTGATCGTGGGTTTCAGTTCCATTGAGCATTGCATGGTAGACAGCTAGCGTCAAAGTATTATGTTCAAGGGCAGCAATTCTCAATATGGCATTTCTGTTGTCCTGACCTTGGATTTTGGGTTTTTCGAGAATTTTCGGAACGCCACGTCGGGCGCATGTGAGCTGACGCGGGAGTTGGTTCAGGGAGGGATTTCGACTTCTCCGATGAGCACCTGCATCAGGCAATTCCAGTCATCGAACACGAATCTGGCGGTCAGGACCTGCAGGTTCCGGAACATCCAGTCGCGTGTTCCGCAGACCGTCCGGGCCTTCTGCCAGTGCTTTTCCGCGAGGTCGCAGGCCGTGTGCATCCCGAAGGCCAGGAGGTTCAGGACAAGGAGCACGGAGGCGAGGTTCTTCTCTCCATGGCCGAAGTTCCGCTCGAGGTTGTAGCCGAGGTTGTTGAGGACGTTGAACTCGGCGTTCTCGACGCGCCAGCGGGAGCGTCCGCAGGCGACGATGTCGGCAACATTCGTCCTTCTGACCGGCAGGTCGGTGACGAAGGCGGTTCTGTAGATCAGCTTTTTCTCGGCCATGTCATGGATCTCGAGGCAGACCCATGTCACCGGCATGGCAGCTTCGCCGCCACGGATCCGAAGGTCCGGCTGCCAGCTGTACCTGTACTTCTTCGGCTTCCTGTTGCCGCGCGTCACCCTCCTGTCGAGGTTTCCCGGGTGGCGGCGGTCGAGTTCCTCATGCAAGGTCTTGTCGCTCGACCTCTTGGCCGTCGATGTGAAGTTGCCGCCCGCCGTCCGGATGGCCTCGCAGACCGGTTGACAGGCGTCGCCCGCATATCTCACCAAACCCGCGGTGACGTCGGTTATTCGGTGTTTTGGCGGCCGGTGGCCACGATGACGCGCTGAAGGCGGCTCTTGCCGGGCGTCCGGCCGGATCGAGCCCGGTTTCCGCCCGCCCGTCAGGGCGCGAAGTCGTTTTCCCGGATGCCGTGCGTGCCTTTCCGTGTGCTGCGGACACACCTCCCCGGCAGCGTTCCGGACGGCGCCGTGCAGAGGGGGATTTCGGGGCCGGAGCGCGGTTGGCCGGCCGGATCACGTACCGGTGCCGCGCGCAGGTCGGCGAGCGCCTGCTCGAAAACGCCCTGTAGCGGAAACACCGATGCGAAGGACAACCGGACCCTGCGCACCGTCACCCGGATGCGCCCGGCAGGCTCGGGCAATCGAGATCGGATGGTGTCGATGCGCGCAGTAGCGAGATCGGTGTCCTGCAACCCCGCGCGGCGCAGGATGGTCACCAGGATGCCGGCAAGGGCCGGGAAGTGCAGCCGCAGTTGGTTGGCCCGCATGGTGGCCGGAGCTGCTGCTCCTTCACGCGGTCTTCCATGTCCCCGCATCCGCAATGCAAATCCTCGCAAGGGGTACGGGCATCGACCCTGTTCCCCGGGAGACTGGTGACCGCGAACCGCGGGTTGTCGCCACGCTGCCCCGGAAGCCATTCCGCCCTGGCCACCACCCGGCGCTTGCGGCTCCGGCTTTTCAGTGTCCGGTAGCGGAACCGCCGGAACCGCCGGAACCGCCGCGACTTGTGCATCGCCTTGGCAATGCGCCGGCACAGCCGGGAATTGCGGGCAAGACCGGACCCGCGGTCGACGCCTTGCTCCTCGCACCAGGCCATGATCTCCTCGCGGCACCGTGCGACGCATCGATGTCCGGGGGACGCAGCCGGCTGCACGGAACATGCCCGCCGCATGTGACGTACAGCGGAAGATGACGGTAACGACCATGACAGCCGTGGAAGAAGCGGCCTTGCTGTTTGCCGTGCAGCGGGTCATCGGTGGCGTCCATGTCCGGGATGATCTCGTCGGGCGGCATCTCACGGGCTTCGAGGAACAGCTCCACCGGCAACCGGTCGATGTACCCGGACTCCGCGACGATCTTCCTGTACCGGTGCGTGGCCGCCGCCTCCGGCGTGCCGGGCTCCAGCCGGTTCAGCGTGCTCGACGCGGCCAGCGCGTGACCCGGTCGCGTTCCCGGACACCCCCGGCACCGGTCACGCCCGCACATCCGCTGGCCGGGGCCGTGGCATCGCGTGGGCGGTCGTGGCCGTTGATATCCCCGCAACCCGGCGCCAGGACCATCACCCGCTTTGCGACAAGGGTCTCGAGGTGATGCTCGATACGCTCGGGATTGCGATCATCGACGAAGCAGGCCGCGAGACGTCCGGTGACGTCGTGCAGGCGATCGGCTTCCCGCAGCAGAGGGCACCGGCGTCGGATGTCATTCGGCCGCCGTCGAATTTCCCGACAACCCGGCGTCTCCCGAGGGCTTCGAATTCCGGTTGCGGCGATGTACACTCCGTCTGCATGGGGTCCGGTCCTCGTGGTGGCGTATGTTGTTGTATTCATTCACCAATACCACAAATCTGGCCCCATGCACACTTGTATTGGCGAGCTATGCGGGGCAGGGCCGTTACCAACATTCAGTCATTTCTCCGTCAGGCTCCTGCACCAAATATCTGTCGGTGAAGTAGGGGAGCAGCGAGGATGCAGATTTCGAACCGATGGGCGCGCTGCACCTGGGGCTTGTGTGACTGAATACCTCCCGCCATCGGCCAACGCCGCCCCGACCAGGTGCTCCAACCCGCTCAGCCTGCCGACCTTCCCGGAGCAGTCGTGTCACGGGAAGTCAGGAAGAATTCCGCGATCACCCGGGCAAATTTCTGCTGGTCGATCTCCTGTTCGAGATCGGACCTGGCCCGGTCGAGCAGGTCGTCGGGAACGGTGCCGACGCCGCGGGTCTCGATCAGGCCTTCGATGAACGCGCTGTCGAATTCCGGATGCGGCTGTACCGAGATGGCCTTGCTGCCATATGAGAGCATGGCGAATTTGCAGAACCCGGACGAGCCGGTAACCTCGGCATCGGGCGGCAGGGTTGTCACCTGGTCCTGGTGCCACGAATTCAGGAATACCGGTTCATCTCCGAATTCGTACATGTCCCTGCCAATTCCCCAGCCGCCACCGAATTTCTCGACCCGGCCACCAAGGGCCTGGGCCAGTAACTGGTGGCCGAAACAGGTGCCGACGATCGGTATTTCAGCCGCGTAGCATTTCCGCAGAAACTTCTCGAGCCTTCGGATCCAGGGGAAATCGTCAAGGGCCGAGAATTTCGAGCCGGTCACCAGCCAGCCATCTGCATCATTGATCGAGTCCGGAAACACGTCATCCAGGACATCCCAGGTCTCGAAGTCGAACCCGTTGCCGGCCAGCAATCGCTGGAACATGTCCGTATATTGCCCATGTCCCTCGACCAGGTCTGTTGGCGTGTGCCCGGCCTGCAAGATGCCAATCTTCATGTCGGAAACCTGTCCCTGACCTTCAGCCATCCACATATTGGAATTGCCCCGGCCCGGCAAACTGCAACCGGGCCCCTGGCCGGCACGGGCTGTCAGGCCGGCACCGGCATTGCATCCGGCAGTGCCAGGTATTCGGCTTCCGGCAGTCGGACAAGACCCCGGAACGGGATGAGTCCAAGGTCGCTGGCCGGGGTCAGCCGAATCGCCGACTGCACCGCCTCGAACAGGGTCTGCACCAACTCCTTCCTGGCGGTAATCAGCGGCAGGCCCGGGGTGCAGCCTGTCCGTGATATCTCCCGCAGACCGGCAGCCGCCGGGTCGAATCGCCGGATCAGTCGCCAGGAATGGGCATCGATTGCAGCAATGTCGGCGCGACCGTCCGCCACCGCCTCAACCGACGCCTCGTGGCTGGATGTCCTGGTGAATCCGGAGAAGGAAATGCCACACTGTGCAGCTTCCTGCATCGGTGCCACCCATCCCGATTGCGAAAACTGGTCATTATAGGCCAGAACGGCACCATCGAATTCGGCAAATTCCCGCCGCCTGTCGCCAGCCCGGGCAACCAGCACGCTGCAATAATATCCGGCAGGGCAGTTCGTCAGCATGATATCCGGGGCTCCGACAATGCTGACACGGTCGGCAAGCATGGCCCTGAATGGCAGGCTGCAACTCTGCGAGAGCAGGAGGTCCTCATGCGTCCAGGCCTCGAAGATGTCCATGGACCTGTCGAGTGTTTCGGGGGCGTCGACGCCTCGTCCTGCCAGCTCGTCGCGAATTCGTGCCCAGAGCCTGTCATTGGCCGGCGCGGCTTCCGGCCGGTCATACATCGGCAGGTTGGCGATCATTTCATTTGCGCCATGACCCGTTGCCTGGCCAGGGCGCTGTCGCGGTCGTTGACGCCGAGCAGCTTGGTTGCCAGCCGCATGAAGCCATCCTCGGCGCAATCCCGCCTCCGGTCGGTCATGACGACTTCCCACAGCGCTTCCACCAGATGTGCCCGTTCCTCGAATGGAACGGCCCGTTTCAGCGCCCGGGTGAAGCTCACATTGTCGGCCACCTCCGCCTCGTGGGTTTCGGCTTCCAACCGCAACTGTGCCGCCTCATCCATTGACAGGCCGTATCTGGTCGAGAGTATCCTGTCGGTGCGGTGCCGTTCCTCGTCGGTGTAGTGATCGTCGGCCCTTCCAACCCGGACAAGAAGGACGGCCAGGGCGAGCCGCGCATCATCTTCGGGCAGCTGCTCCGGCTGCGAGGATTGCATGAGTGACATCAGCGATCTCAACATGATGAACATCTATTGGAGAGGTTTGCCGAGTTCAACATTGGGCCGAGCCGGCAACCGGCCTGGGAATCACTGGCGAGTGCGGCGACCACGGCAATCCGTCAAGACTCCGTGTCTCCGACCAGTGGCCTTCGGGACCGTTCGTCCCGCCAACTCCCGCCAGCGGGAGGTCTTGCCTTGCCTGCGTTCCGCAATACGTCCCGCTGGAATGCACTTCCCCGGCGACCTTGGAACGGCTATACGGTCCAGGACGGGATTGGAGATGGAGACCTTGCTGACCACCACACAGGTTATCGAAAGTTTCGTGGCGGGAAGGACATCCCGAGAGGAAACAATGCAGAGCCTCCACATGGAGTCCTACTCGGAACTCCTGAACGCCTTGGCGGACCGTGGCATCGCGCCTCCGAAGCCGTCTTGGGCGCAGGTCGAGGCGGAGCTTGAGGCGGCAATGCCGATTCTTCGGATGATGGAGAAAGCTGGCAGTGGCTGTTGAGTTGGCAATTCCCGACAGCGGCCCGCTGATATCCCTGGGCAGAATAGATCGACTGGATCTTCTTGATCGCTTCAACTGTCCGATCGTGATTACGGACATGGTCGCGGGCGAGGTGTTGCGAGGCATGCCAGGATCACCCGATGCCATGATTTTCCGTGACTGGTTCCGGCAGGGCGGCAACAGGATTCAAACGATCGAAACGAGCATCGGCCTGCTTTGGAACGCGCTGCCTCCGGACCAACAGGCCCTTCGCAAAAGGATCAAGGATGCCGGGGAAACATCCATCTGGCAGTTTTCGAACTCGTTGAGGGATACCCTGGGAGCCTCGGATTACGGGCTCCTGCTCTTCGAGGACAACCAGGTCAAGAACCTGGATTTCGGCCCGCGCATCGCGAAGATCACGACATGGTCGTTCATGATTGGCATGGAACGGATGGGGGTGATTCCTTCGGCTGAGGCTCTTCACCTGGAACTCTCCGCCGCTGGCCGGAACATTCAAAAGGATCCCTTTGAACGGCAAGCGGCAAGTGCAGGGGCAGACGAAAGCTGGACGGATAAGTACGACATGAGTTGAGCATGTGCCGTGCGACACTGGCTCCTGCCATCGAACCAGGTCAAGTCGTCACGAGCAAGGAAGGGGTGCGGCCCGGAGATTTACGGCAGTAAACGGGCAGCAGAAGGCCCCGACCCGACGCTGATCCGATCCCGAAACGGCCTCGCATGTTCAGGGAAACAGGAATCTCTCCTGTCGCGCTGATTGCCGTTTGTCTGATCGAACACTCGCGATTGTGTCTCTGGTGCTGCGGCCCGTGACAACAGTATTTCGACCAAGGCTCAAGTTGTGCGGGAGTCCGAAGCGGCAGGTCAAGGCACCGCGGATGCGAAGGGAGGGGCACAAATCCGCACCTCAAATCATGCGCTCTGGCGCGATCGTGCAGCGCATCGACCATGATGGCGAAGACGCCGAAGATGTCGGCCGCCCGGGTCGTCCGACGGACGGCGTCGAGCAACTGAACCTCACCGAGCCCGTCTCCCTGGCTGCGACGATCGACGGCAAGCCGTCCGACAATTGTCGCCTGCACGGGATAATGCGGCAGGCGCCTGGCGAATTCTGCCGACAGATTGCCCGTCTTGAAGCGTGCTGCACTCATCGTGTAGAAGCCGACGGTCTGTTCGGGCGGGTCTCCCGACGCAACAGAGACCCGCGCCGCGATCCGCAGGGCGACAAAGGGGGCCTGCCGGCGGAGGTATCGGTCGAGCGAAGGCTCTCCGCAGGAGAAGGACGAGCGGTGGTGATGCGAGCCGAGTGGCTCGATCTTCAGCGGCGAGTCATTCACCGATGCGTTCGCGGTGACGGCGCGCCTCAACGCTTCGTTCGGTGCCATTGGGTTGAGCAGCGTGTCCTGGAAGCCAACCCGGCCAGTCGCCGGGAGCGCGATGAGTTCGAGCGCCTCGACCGCCCGTTCGGCCGCGGCAACGGAGTTGCGCAGCACGAAGCGGCTGACGGTTGTTTCCTCGTGGGACGCGGTGCGCTCGAGCATGAGCTTGCTGCTGGCGTCGAGGCGCAGGTGGATCGGTTCCTGCTTCGCCCCGGCTTCGTCGACCATCGTGATGTCTCCCTTGTATGTGCGCAAACCGGATGATGGCCGGATTCCGGAATCCGGGAGTGGTCTTGGCCATGGCTGCCGGTTGTTGAGCAGGGCTGGGCGCTTCTCGGGCAGCACGAACTTGAAAGTGGCACAATCCGGGCAACTGCGATATTCGCTGGAAGATCCGAATTTCCTTTTCTTGCTGGCCGAGGCACATGCTCCGGGCATGCAAACCGGTCGAGCCAGATGTCACTAGAGCATTCCTCACCCGACAAGCCTGCCCTTGACGAGAGGCAACGCCGTCGCGCCCGCCTGAGCTATGACTTCAAGGTCGGGTGGAAGGAGCCGACGGCGATCATCGGCGTGCTGATGGTGGTACTGTTCGCCTACCTGGTCATCGTTCCGATTGTCACGCTCTTGCATGACGCGGTCGAAGTGCAATTCGGAGACGCACGCCGGGCAAAGTCGGATGTCGGCACCTGGACATTCTACTACCTCCACAGAACCCTCGTATCCCCGATTGCACAAATCCTCTTCTGGGAACCGCTCGTACACACACTGACTGTCGCAACCGGGGTCATATTGATCTCGCTATCCATCGGGGTCCCGCTTGCCTGGCTGCTCAGCCGCTCCGACATGTACGGGCGGCGATGGTTCGCAACAGCATTGATCGTTCCGTACATGCTGCCATCCTGGACGTTTGCCCTTGCGTGGCGCACGCTGTTTCGAAACCGGACCGTGGGTGGACAACAGGGCTGGCTCGAGAGCCTCGGGTTTACGCCACCGGACTGGCTGGCCTATGGACAGGTTCCGATTACCATCATCCTGGCACTGCATTACGCCCCGTTTGTCATCCTGTTGCTGGGCAATGCACTGAGAAGCTTTGACAGCCAGTTGGAGGAAAGTGCTCGCATCCTTGGCGCCAGGTCCGGGATTGTCGCATGGCAGATCATATTCCCCCTCATGTTACCCGCCCTGTTATCGGCGACCATCCTCATCTTTGCCAAGTGCATTGGTGAATTCGGGGTAAACTACCTTCTGGGCTTGCCCGTGGACTACAATGTCCTTGCAACATCCCTTTATCGCAGCATTTCGTCCCGGCAGAGCGGCGTCGCGGCAGTGCTGGCCGGTGCAATCATGTTGATCGGAATCATTTCGCTTCTGGTCGATGCCCGGCTGGTTCGCGAGTCCCGGAGATTCGTGACTGTCGGGGGAAAAGGCGCCATGAGCCGCAATTCTCCGCTGGGAGCGTACAGGCTGCCGGCATCGGCCTTCGCAGCGCTGATCTTCCTGATTTCCGTCGGACTCCCGTTGCTGGTCCTGGTGTTGTCGACCGTCATGCGGGTGCCGGCAGATTTTTCCATCGGGAACTTCACGCTCGATTACTGGATTGGCCAGAATCTTGAAACGGTCGCATTGCGGACCGGCATCCTCCTGACGCCGGACCTCTGGGCGGCAGCCTGGAACACGCTTCGGATCGTGGGGCTGGCATCGTTGTGTTCCGGTCTGCTCGGGCTGCTGGTCGGGTATGTTGTCGTTCGCTCCCGGGTGCGCTGGGTCTCCACTTTCCTGCGGCATGTCACCTTCTTTCCCTACCTCGTGCCCGGGATCGCTTTTGCTGTCGCCTACCTGTCGTTGTTTGCGGTGCAGCGCGGACCAATTCCGGCACTCTATGGCACCGGATTGATTCTGATTCTTGCGTTGACTGCAGACCAGATGCCCTACTCCTCGAGAGCAGGCATCTCGGCGATGATGCAGCTCGGAAAGGACCCGGAGGAAGCTGCGCAGATCACCGGGGCGGGGTGGCTGCGTCGCATGCTCAGAGTCGTGATTCCAATCCAGAAGGGTGCACTCGTCGCCGGGACCCTGCTTCCGTTCATTTCAGGCATCAAGGGGCTGAGCCTGTTCGTGGTTCTCGCAGTTCCAAGCACCGACGTGCTGACAACATTTTCGTTGCGGCTGATCGACAACAACTACAACCAGGCCGCGAACGCGGTGGTGCTGATCATTGCTGCAATGGCCTATTTCGGGACGCTGGCAGTGCAGAATGTGACCAGGACAAATCTCGCCGACGGATTGGGAGGATAGAGTGCCGACCATAACGCTCCGCAAAGTCACCAAGTCTTATGACGACTCGGCCCCGGCGATTTCAGACCTGGACCTGGAAATCGGGCATGGCGAGTTCATGTGCCTGCTGGGACCCTCCGGATGCGGGAAATCCACCACGCTCAGGGCCATTGCAGGATTGGAGAACCTGACCGAAGGCGAAATACTGATCGGGGGCAGGGTGCTGGATTCCCGGGACCAGGGCGTCTTCGTCCCGCCCGAGCAACGGGGCACCGGGCTGGTATTTCAAAGTTACGCCCTCTGGCCGCACCTGACCGTCGAGCGAAATGTCAGCTTCGGCCTTCGCCTGCGAAGGGTTCCGGAAGAAGAGCGTGATCAGCGCGTCGGATTTGTCATGGAAACGCTTGGAATTGAACAATTCCGGGATCGCTACCCCTCGCAGCTTTCCGGCGGCCAGCAACAGCGGGTGGCACTCGCCCGGATGCTGGTCATTGAGCCGAATGTCCTGTTGCTGGACGAGCCCCTGTCCAACCTCGATGCCAAGCTCCGCCTCAAGATGCGGGCCGAGTTGAAGCGAATTCATGCCGAATTCGGCACGACCATCGTGTTCGTGACCCATGACCAGTGGGAAGCAATGACACTTTCCACGCGAATTGCCGTGATGAATGAAGGGTCGTTGCAACAGGTGGGCAGTCCGGACGAGATCTACAATTCCCCCGCCAACCTGTTTGTCGCCGAATTCGTCGGAAATCCCCCGATCAACATGATCCCGGTAGGTGGAGAAACTGATGAGGAATTGTCCGTCACCGCGCGGGAATTCGTGAACAGGGTTTTCACCGAATGTGGCAATATCGGCTCCGTGGGCATTCGCCCGGAGACAATCCAGCTATCGGCCAACTCTCCACCGGGTGACTCCCGCAGCCTTGCAAGCCGCGCAGAAGTGTCCGGTATCCTGCCGACAGGCGGCAACTGGATCGTCGAGCTGGATATCGCAGGCTCACCACTCTTTGTCTCGACGAATGAACCCCCTGAGTTCAACCCTGGAGAATCCGTGTATTTTCAAGTGGATCAGGCCGGGCTGCATGTGTTCAACCTTGACGGGCAACGTGTCGAGAGATAGCCTGCCCCCTCGGCCAGGTCATCTGCGAGACCGGGGCCAGGCCCGCCTGCGCCGGCGGTTTCCGCGGGGACGCGGCGTTGGACCGATCGGCGATGCGTTCGGCGCATGTTGCCCCGGGAAGGATGGCAAATGTGACTTGAGGCTTCAATCTGGCTGAATGCTCACACCACGAAGAAAAGGAGTGCATGAAATGTTCAGACTTGCGAATTTCTGTGTTGGTCTGCTCGTCCTGTCGGGACTGGCGGCGCAGGGTGCCGCCGAGGATTTTGACCTCGATGCCCTGATCGAGGCGGCCAGGGGCGAGGAGCCGATAACCGCCTATGCAAGCACGGGCAAGATCAAGACTTCAGCTGCCGCCTTTACCGAGAAATACGGTATCGAAGTGATCGGCTCCAAGGTGCCGTCCTCGGCACAGATCGAGATGTTGATCAGGGAGGCGCAATCAGAGAACATCGTTGGAGACGTGATCGTGTCCGCCGATGCAGCTGCGACGCTGGCCGAGGTGGTTCCGAGCGGAATCGTGACAAGCTGGGTTCCCCCTGATCTGGCAGACACCATTCCGGAAGACTCCCGTGATCCTCTCGTCGTCTACCGGGATCCCGCGGTCTGGACCTATAACAGCGACAAATACGAGTCCTGTCCGGTGGACAACATCTGGGCTCTTACCGATCCCGAGTGGAACCGCAAGGTGGCGCTGGGGGACCCGCTCAACAAGCCGGGTTACCTGGACTGGTTCAACCAGACGGAAACCCACTGGGACCAGTCCGTTGCAGATGCGTATGAGGCGCATTACGGGATGGCGCTGGATACCAGCGCGCAGAGTGCAACCGCAAGCTGGGTCCAGGCGCTGGCGTCCAATTCGCCGTTGTTGACCGATTCGGATTCTGCTGCCGCCGAAGCCATCGGCACGCCAGGCCAGGACGAACCCTTCATGGGCCTGATCTCGACAGCCAAGTACCGCGACACGGTCGATGGAAAACTCACCATGAAGATCTGCGAGGACATCAAGCCATATATCGGCTATGCCAATCCCAATTTCGGTTTGATCTCGGCTGGCACCGACAGCCCGAACCTGGCCAAGCTGTTCATTCGTTTCATGATGACGGCAGAGGGTGTCTCGCCGATGACCAAGGATGGCAAGGTGTCCGGCAACAGCGCCGTGGGACAGCATCCGGATGAGGCATCGGGGGTCAACGCAGTCGCCGACCGTTTGACACCGCACAATGCCGCTACCGGCAATGATGACTTTGACAAGCGGCAGGATTGGCAGGATTTCTGGCGATTGAGCTACAAGCGATAGATCGCACCGGCGTCGGGACGGGAAGGGCGGCAACGCCTCTCCTGCATCCGGGACCACCGCGTGGCCAGGTGGACCGCCTGGCCACGGCAGGCTCCGGGTCGCTTTATCCTGCCACCGGGCAATCCCGAATCGGTGCTTCCACCCTCGATTCCTGATCCATGGAGGTGGTCGAAGCCTGTGCATCAGCCCTGCTGTTGCTCGCTGACCAGGAATTCTGCATGAAATTCCGGGCCGCCTGCGCCTCGGCCCTGTGGATCGACTCCAGGGCCCGGTTGCACGCACCGGGCGCTCACCAGGCCGCATGATGATGGTCGTGTTGCGGCCTCATCGCTTGTCCATTTGAGCACAGGCAGAAGAAAGGCCAGCTGAAATCATGGGTGAAGAAACCGGACCAGGCTCGACGCACGGCCAATTCATGACACACGATGTCATCAGCCTGATAGAGACCGGGCTGGGCCCCGACCAATGCAGCATCTACATCGGGGGAACAGCGGCGGCTCGGGATGTCGGGCTGTTGAACGAGTGCAACATCACGACCGTCGTGAATTGTGCGGTCAATCTGGACATCAACTACGTGTCGGACCCGGTCGAAGGGGCTGACGGTGACAAATGTGCCCATGGCGTCGGGCCGGTACGGGTCTTCAAGCTCGGACTGGTGGACGGAGACGGAAACACCGAAGACATGATGCTTGCATCATACCTGTTGCTTGACGGCGCCATTCGCCAGACCATTCCGGAGAAACGATCCTATCCGCTGCGCCGGAAAGGCAACATCCTGGTTCATTGTCGCGGCGGCAGAAGCCGTTCTTCGGCACTCGTGGCACTCTACCTGCATTTGAGATGCATGGAGACGTTTCCAAGCCTGGACTCGGCGCTGGCGCATGTGAGGGAAAGGCGAGGCCTGCACCCTGACGAGTGGTCGACCGCCCCGAAACCGATGCTCGTCGAAGCGGCACGTCTGGCGGCCGGGAAGATGAGGAAACTGATGCAACGGACCTGAACCCTGCCTGCTCTGCCGGACCGTCGAGTCCTGCATTCCATCTGCCCGTGTGCTGCCGCGACCTCGGCCGGAATTCCGGGATGTCACCTGTCGGCCTTGTGCGAGTTCGGATCTGCCGCTCCGATGCCCCGGAAAATGGTCCTGAGCGGCACCGCCCAGGCGATCCCGGCGAGGGCATAGATGCCGAGTTCGACCAGCACGGGCGGCCGGTCCAGCAATCCGACCAGTGTTACGGCAATGACGATGTAGACCGGAAGACCGACACAGAGGATGACCAGGGAGAGCGCCCGTCGTTGCCGATGGGAGATCGTCATCGGCTGGCACCAGGGGCCCTTGGCCGGACGAGTCTTGCCAGCCACATCAAGGCCGGTCTCCAGGCCGCCCGGATGCAGGCCATGTGCAGGTGTCGATCAGAACCAGCGGAAATTCGAACATGGCATGTCAATTGCCAGAAAACCGCCAGGAGTGACAGCCCCGGCCTCGAATTCGACCGGAAGTGCCGGCCTTCGGCCGTGGCCGGAGAATTCCGGGCAGAAAGAAGTGCCCCCTGGGACGGTATATCGGGCCGCACCTCTCCGTCAGGCCTGCCTTCTGGCGGCGCTATCCTGCGAAGGGGCCGGAGCGGGCGAAGGTGTCGTTCCGGTCCGGTGATGTTGAAATGATGTCAACGGGAATCTCGACGAGTTCCTCGATCCGCTCGATGTAGTTGCGGGCTTCCTCCGGCAATTGGTCGTATGACCGGATGTTGCTGACGCTGCCCGTCCAGCCCGGCATCACCTCGTATAGCGGCTCGAGGTTCTCCTGTTCCTCGCCGGTAGCCGGCATTCGGTCGATCACCTCGCCATCCAGCCGGTAGCCGGCGCAGATCTTCAACTCCGGCAGCGAATCGAGAACGTCGATCTTGGTGAGCGCCAGGGAGTCGATCCCGCCGAGTTCGCAGATTTGCCTGACCAGAACCGCATCGAGCCAACCGCAACGGCGGGGTCGGCCGGTAACGGTGCCGAATTCCCTGCCGCGGGTCGCCAGGTGTTGTCCGTCATGATCGGAGAGTTCGGTCGGAAAGGGCCCTTCGCCCACCCTGGTCGTATAGGCCTTGCACACGCCGAGGAGGTGATGAAGGTCGCCGGGTCCGACGCCGGAGCCGGCCGCCGCCGCCCCGGCAACGGTCGAGGAGGAGGTGACATAGGGGTAGGTTCCATGGTCGATATCCAGCAGCGCACCCTGCGCACCTTCAAACAGGATCGACTGCTTCTGCCAACTCCGCCTGCGCAGCACCCGCCAGGCCGGCCCGGCGAATTCGAGAAGCCGCGGGGCGATTTCGAGCAACTGCACCTTCAACTCCTCGGGATCAACCGGGTCCACCTCCAGCCCGGCCCTCACCACATCATGATAGTTGACCAGCCTGTCAATCAAGCGGTCAAGCGACTGGTGACACCGCAGATCGCCGACCCTGATTGCCCGTCTCCCGACCTTGTCCTCGTAGGCTGGACCAATTCCCTTCCCCGTGGTGCCGATCCTTCCGCTGCCGGCGCGTTGTTCCCACAGCTCATCCAGCTCGCGGTGCAAGGGCAGGACCAGGGCCGCATTCTCCGCCACCAGCAGGTTTCCGGATGTAACGGCGACACCCTGATCGGCCAGCGCGTCGATCTCGTACAACATTGCCCAGGGGTCGATGACGGCACCATTGCCGATGACATTCAGCTTGCCTGGCCTGATAACCCCGGTAGGCAGCATGGACAGCTTGTAGACCCTGTCGCCGACAACCATGGTGTGGCCGGCATTGTTTCCACCCTGGAAGCGAACGATGACATCCGCGTTCTCGGCAAGCCAGTCCACGATCTTGCCCTTGCCCTCGTCTCCCCACTGTATTCCCGTTATCACGGTGTTGGTCATGCCGGCATTCCCCCGAAGCGATGTCGTGCCGGTCAATTATCCGGAATGAATTTCACTGGAAACCGCAAATCTTCACCGATCCAGGTCGGATCATGTCTCCACGATTTCTCGCGCTCCTGCCTTGCGGGTCGGCTGGAATACCAATAATAGCCACTCTCTTCCTGAGGGCAGGCCGTACACAACGTCAGACCATGGCATGAGCAACGTTACCCTAACCATTCACCTGATCCTGGCACTCGTGCTGATCGGAATCGTGCTGATGCAGCGCTCCGAAGGCGGAGGGCTGGGGATTGGCGGTGGTGGCGGTGTCATGTCGGGACGGTCGGCCGCAACCGCTCTCGGCAAGGTCACCTGGCTGGTTGCGATCGCGTTCCTGACAACCTCGCTGACGATGACCATCATCACCGCCAGGCAGCAGGCTGGCGATTCGGTCATCGAGAGGGCAGGCGGGCAGGTGCCGGTTGCCGGTGATACCGGCGAATCGACCATTGACGGACAGTCACTGCTGCCACCAACGCTTCCTGACTCGCCTTCCACGCCACCCAAGGCCGAATAGCCCGGCCTTCCTGTTGGAAACCGGCCGCATTCCGCAAAAATCCGCTTAACCGAACTTGCGGAGTCCGGTGTTTTTCGTATTCTTTGATTCCCATATCCGCTTTGTTCGTTCCGCTCGGCAAAGCGGCAGTTCCACCGGATATGGGATTTGCACAACATGACCAGATACGTCTTCATTACCGGTGGAGTCGTCTCCTCGCTCGGCAAGGGTCTCACCGCTGCCGCGCTCGGGGCACTTCTCCAGGCACGCGGGCATTCAGTGCGTCTTCGCAAGCTTGATCCCTATCTGAACGTCGATCCCGGTACCATGAGCCCCTTTGAACACGGGGAGGTGTTCGTGACCGATGACGGGGCGGAAACCGACCTGGATATCGGGCATTACGAGCGGTTTACCGGGGTGGCTGCCCGAAGTTCCGATTGCGTGTCATCGGGACGAATCTATTCGAATGTTCTCGAAAAGGAGCGGCGCGGCGAGTTCCTGGGCGAGACCATCCAGGTCATCCCGCATGTGACGAACGAGATCAAGGATTTCGTCAGGTCCAACCAGGACGGGGTCGATTTCATGCTGTGCGAGATCGGCGGGACAGTCGGTGATATCGAGGGCCTGCCATTCTTCGAGGCCATCAGGCAGTTTTCCAGGGAGCAGGATCCGGGCAGTTGCATCTTCCTGCACGTGACGCTGGTTCCGTATATCGAGGCCTGCAACGAACTCAAGACCAAGCCGACCCAGCATTCGGTCAAGGAGTTGCGGTCGATTGGCATATCGCCGGATATCCTGGTGTGCCGGTCGGAATTGCCGATCCCGCAAAAGGAGCGGGAGAAGATTGCCCTGTTTTGCAACGTCAGGACGGATGCAGTCATTTCGGCGCCGAACCTGACTTCCATCTATGACGCTCCGATCACCTATCACGAGGAGGGCCTTGATGACTCGGTGCTGGCGGCATTTGGTCTCCAGGGCGGAAAGCGTCCGGAACTGGGGCGGTGGAAGGAGGTCAATCACCGTCTCAACCATTCCGATGGCGAGGTCCAGATTGCCCTGGTCGGGAAATATACCGGCCTTGAAGATGCCTACAAATCGATCGTCGAAGCGCTGACCCATGGCGGAATCGCCAACCGGATGCTGGTGAAGACCAGGTGGATCGAGGCCGAAGCCTTCGAGAAGGAGGATCCGGCCGGAATCCTGGAGGGATGCCACGGCATCCTGCTGCCAGGCGGATTTGGCGAGCGGGGCAGTGAAGGCAAGATCAAGGCCGCCAGCTATGCGAGGACAAACGGAATTCCATTCTTCGGGATCTGCATGGGGATGCAGATGGCGGTGATCGAAATGGCCCGCTCCCTCGTGGGCGTTGCCAATGCCGGATCGGAGGAATTCGACCATGAGAGCTGGAATGGCGGCAATGGCACGCGCAGGTTTGTTCCCGTGGTCTACCATCTCGACAGGTGGTTGCAGGGAAACAAGCTGATCGAGCGCAGGCCCGACGGACAGAAGGGTGGGTCGATGCGGCTCGGACTCTACCCGGCAAAGCTGACCAAGGGCAGCAGGGTCGAGGCAATCTATGGCGATGACGAGATCATGGAACGGCACCGGCATCGCTACGAGGTGGCGCTGGATTACCGGGACCGCCTGGCCGACCATGGCGTGATCTTCTCCGGGATGTCGCCGGATGGCAGCCTGCCGGAGATCGTGGAGATCCAGGAACATCCCTGGTTTATCGGCGTCCAGTTTCACCCGGAGCTGAAATCGGGCCCGCTGAACCCCCACCCGCTCTTTGCCGATTTCATCCAGGCCGCAACCCGGCAATCCCGGCCCGACTGACCCGCAACGGACCTCTTGTCTGTCCGGGAGCCTCAACGGGGCGGACAGGCGACAGCAGATGGAGAATCGATGGCCGCCGATTTCCATTCCGTGAAGGCAGGATTGTCGGCAGCGGATTCAGGCGGAATTCTGGTCCGCGCACCGGAAGGAGCCACCATCATCGGCAGTGGCGAGACCGCATCCGGACTCCTTTCGCGGGCGCTCAGGCAGGCGCCGGTGCTGGTGGCGGCCGATGGCGGTGCAGCGCGGGCACTCGAATGCGGATACATGCCCGAGGCGGTCATCGGTGACATGGATTCGCTGCCGGATCAGTGTCGGCAGAACATTCAGCCTGGCAGGCTGCACCGGATCGGCGAGCAGGATTCGACGGATCTTGACAAGTGCATTCGGTCGATCGAGGCGCCGCTGCTGGTCGGAATCGGCGTGTGCGGACCGCGGGCCGATCACGGGTTGTCGTCACTGCACTCGCTGCTGTGCAACCCTCAACGGACCATCATCCTGGTCACCGCCACCGACGTGATCTTCCTGTGCCCGCCGGAATTCCGCCTCGAGGCTCCGGTCGGCAGCCGGGTGTCGCTGTTTCCCATGGGCCGCTCGAAGGGCCACTCGGCCGGGCTGAAATGGAATATCGACGGGCTCCCATTGTCACCGGGAGAACAGATCGCCTGTTCGAACGAGTCCGCCGCCAATGAAATCGGCATCCAGGCCGATCAACCGAACCTGTTGATGATCCTGCCGATCACCGAGTTCGAAAATGCCGTCCATTGCCTGGCTGCCACCGAAACATGGAAGCACGGCTGAGCATCCGTTGAAACTGGCGGGGCATTGATGAGTTGCAGGAATCATGTTGCGGTCAGGATCTTGTTGCGGTGAGCAGGCCGCCTGTTTCAGATCGGCCCGGTGTTTGACCATCCTGAGCCAGGAATGGTTCCGGGTGGTTGATTTCCCTCTCCCGGCAGCGCGGGCCGGACACGGCAGACAATGAAATGAGATCTTGCAGCCGGTATAGCGACACGAACCATCAAGAACTCTGCGGCGCAAGGGTCACGGGCAGAATGCACTACTGTGTTATCAGCCACGTTCAATCAGAGCGCTCCAAACGCACACGGCCCAAGACATCCGAAAATTCACAGCCTGCGACGGTCTTGGCAATCGGCTTCTTGACGATTCGCTATGCAACCCCATAATGTTGGGAAGTCGTAACCGTTCGGTGAAGGCGTGACGGCCCGTCCTGTCTGCATTTGCGGACCACCCGTCAGGCATGTCGTTTTCTGCCGGCTGCATGCCGGGACACCTGCTGGTCCGGCCGCATGTCGACATGCGGAGCCGTCATTCCGGTCCCCGCCCCGCCACCGGTCCCGGACCTCGAGCGCCGTCTTGCCCGGCAGAGGCGCGTACCGAGGCGGCCGAGGCGAGGATCGCCGGGCCGGAGGCCGAACTCCCGGAAGCAAGGGCCGATGCCGAGCGTCGGAAACGGGAATCGGCCGAGGCCCGCAGCAAGCCGAACTCCCTGCGGGCAACCTTCGGGCAAGGCCGGGAGAAGCTCGCCGCCAGCCGCGCCGGGCAGACGGCGCTGCGCCGCAGCCGGGCATCGGGGAATGTGCGCCGGCCGGAGAAGAAGGTGGTGCATCCCGAGGCGCTGCTTGACAAGGCCGGCATCGATGGCGGGCGGGGGCAGGTGACCGTCCTGCGCCGGAAGATATCCCGGCTGAAGGGCAGGCTCGCCGGCCGGGAAGAGGAGATCAGGGAACCGGGGGCCGAGCGCGAGACGCGGCGCTCGGCGCCGGCCACCCGTGCCGGGGCCCGCTTCGGCAGGAAATCCGGGAAGCGGAAGCGGGCGGGCACCGCCGTCGGCAGGCGCGGCCGGCAGAAGGGCAGTCCCGGCCATGGCAGGACCAGGCGCCCGGCACTGGAGCAGAAGACCGGGAGCCACGATCCGGCGGCGGCGCGCATGTGTTCCTGCTGCGGCCTGCCCCATGTGAGGAATGGCAGCCACGTCGCCGGGATCATGGAGATCGAGGTGAAGGCGCATGTCCGTCTCATCCGCCGGGGGGTGGCGGCAGGGCTGTGCCTGCACCTCCTCGCCGAGGGAGGCGGCTGCGCCGGTGCCACGACTCCTTGCCGATACCGCCTTCGGCACCAGCGCCTTCGCCCTCTGTCTTCATGAGCGCTTCGCCTGCTGCCGGCCGCTGCGGCAGGTGGCGGAATGGATGACCGGCCAGGGGCTGGCGATATCGGCCGGCACCCTCGCGGATGCCACGCCGGGGCCGGCACCATTGTTCGAGCCGCTCTCGCAGGCCATCCATGGTCACCTGCCGGCAAGGGAGATGCTGCAGACGGGCGAGACCGGCTGGCGGTCGAGGAAGCGGGTGCCATCCGCGGCACTGACCGGGCCCGGCTCTGGTGCGCCGCCAGCCGGGATGCGGTCCGGCTGCGCGTCGATGCCCGCAGGAATACCGGGCGCATCGGCGCCGAAAGTTCATCAGGGCCGCACCCGGCAATGCAAGGCCGGACAAATGGCGGGACCGGTGGCTGGTGCGGATCGGGCGGATCTTCCGCCTGAACGAGCTCCGGCTCAGGCACCGGGACAGGGAGGCGGCAATGGATGCGCAGCCACGCAGCTTCGGCATTGCCCGGCGCCGGCTGGAAAGAGCGGTGGAGCGGCTCTTTGCCATGGCCGGGCGGGAACTGGCCGGCAAGGGCCGACGCGCCAGGGCACCGGCCTCGCTGGTCCGGCACCGGCAGGGGCTCTGCGTGTTCGCCTGCAGGCCGGATGTGCCCATGGATAATAACCTGATCGAGCGCCTGCAGCGCCGGGCGGTGATCGGCCGCAAGCTTTCCTTCGGTGCCGGCAGCACCGAGGGGGCCGCCTTCCCGGCCACCATGCACGGCATCACCTGCACCCTGCGCATGAACGACATCCGCATCCGCACATGGCTCGATGACCGGCTGGCGGCCCGTGCGGCAAATGCCGGGGCACCGCCGGACGATTTGTCGCCATGGCTGCCCTGGTCCATGGACGCGGATCGGCGCCGGGCGCTGGCGGCGGGGTGATGCAGGAGACCACCATCGCATGTCGCCATCACGGGCGCGACTTCACGATCGCCGGGATGGCGCTGATGCAGGCGCTCATTGCCGAGGGCCCGCAGGAGAGCCGCGCCGGCCTGGCCCGGCGCTTCTGCCACGCCATCGGCCGGACCGGCACCGATGGCCGGATACGGGCGATGACGGCCCGGCTCACCATGCCGGCCATGCACGGCGGCGGCATCATCTGCCTGCCCGAGCCGCGCCATGCGCCGCGGCGGCTGAAGAAGATCGGGTTCGGCCCCGACACCGAGGAGCCGCTGGCGCCGGTGCCGGAGACGCTGGCGGCGGTGCAGCCGATCCGTCTGCTGAAGATCACCGGCGCCGGTGCCCGCGCCTCCCGGCGCTGGAGAGAGTTCATCTCCCGCCGGCATCATCCCGGCTGCACGCCGCTGGTGGGTGCGCAGCTGCGCTGTGCGGTGGAGGATTGCCGGGGCCGGAAGCCGGCGCCGCGCGATGCCTTCATCGGCCGGGATGCCGGGGCGCGGCAGCGGGGCCTGCAATCGGTGGTGGACAATTCGCGTCTCCTCGTACTGCCCCGGCTGCGCATCCCCGACCCGGCCTCGCACATCCCGGCGCCGGCGCGCCGGCAGGTGCGAGAGGACCGGCAGGCGCGCTACCGGACGTGCCCGGTGCCGATGGAGAGTTTCGCCCGCCTCCCGCCCTTCACCGGGGCGGCATGCAAGGCGGCCGGATGGGTGCATGTCGGCACCACGCAGGGGCGCGGCAAGCATGACCGGACGCATGAATGCGCCAGGCCGAGGAAGGATATCCGGCTCTGTCCGCTACGGAAGGGCCGGAAGCGGGTGCCGTGCCGCCGAGGCCAATGAATTGCCGTTCGGGGCGGTGCCGGATGCCGACAGGACGGGCCGTCACGCCTTGGCCGAACGCATGTGGACGCCCCCCATGATGCAAGCCGGATTTCAGACATCATGTGGCATGCGGTCAAGGCACTGTCACATGTCCGGCCTCTCGATGCAGCATTCATTCGCCGCTTGTCCCCATGGTGTTCGCGGATCGGATCCGGATCGCCTGCACGGGCTCGAAGCCCTTCGTTCGGCACTGGTTCTTCCGGCCCCGTCTTCAATGACCTCTTGCCCCTCATGTTGTCTGTCGTCCTCACCGCCCGGGCCGGGATCACCCGCAGATCATGCCTTCATTCAAGGCCGTATCCGCAGGGCCCGGTATTCCGTTCCCGGCAGTCACGCCGCCGCGGCCATCGCCGCCGGCGTGCGGTCATCCTCGCGGCAGGCCGACCGCGCCCGGATCATGCGCGCCATCCTGTTCGCCAGCGCCACCGCCACCAGCTTCGGCGGCTTCCCGGCGATCATCCTCGCCAGCCGGGAATCATTCCGCGGATCGGATTGGCGCCGGTGCCCGGTCACCGCGGTGGCACCGGGCACCAGCAGCTGCCGGAGGTCCCGCTGCCGCATCCTGGTGATCCGTCCCGGAAGCTGCCGGCCGGCCGCCTGCTGCTCCCGAGGTGTCAGCCCGACAGGGCCGCGAAGTCCCGGCCACGGCGGAAGCTCGCCATCGGCGGGGCGAAGGCATGGACGGCCATGGCACATACCGGACCGATGCCGGGAATGGTCATCAGCCTTTTCATCTCCTCCCGCTCGCGCGCCCGGATGCGGATCTGCTGCTCGAGGCCGGTGATCTGCGCGGAGAGCGAGGCGATCCGGGTGAACAGCAGCCCGGCCATCCCGGCCACCTGTTCGGGTGGTGGCTCCGGTGCTTCCGCCAGCTCCCGGCGCAGTCTTTCGACATTCGCCGTGCCCCGCGGGGAGGCGAGGCCGAATTCGGCCAGGTGGCCCCGGAGCGAGCCCCCGGCCTGCGTCCGCTGCCGGACCATGAGTGCCCGGGTCCGAAAGAGCATGGCATCGGCCCGGGCTTCCCCGGACTTCACGGCCACGAGGGGCATGGCCCTGCGCTGCGCGGCCAGGGCGATGGCGGCGGCATCGTTCCGGTCGGCCTGTAGGCGGCCGGCGAAGGGCTTGACATGGACCGGCGGGATCAGCCTGCACTCATGGCCCATGGCGATGATCCGGCGACCCCGGTGACGGGCGCCGCCGCAGGCCTCCACACCTGCAGGCATGATGGCAGTTCGGCGAGGAAGGGGCGATGCCTGCCGCACGGCAGTGACCTGCGGAAGACCGGCTGGCCGTCGGCAGTTGCACCGTGAAGTCGAAGACTCCGCTTTGAAATGTCGATGCCGATGATGGCAGCCTGTTCCATGGACGTTTCCTCCGTCGATTTCACGCGCAGCCGGTCCGGCGTTTTCCCTGGCGCATCCTGACGCCGTTCGGAGGGGGCGTCCACGCCATCGTTTACCCGGCCTCAACCGGCTTGAGACCGGTGGCGAGGCCTTGGTGTCCGACACTGCGTTCGTTGCCATGTGGTTCGACAATGAAGTCAAGGCCGCATTGGAGAAGGGCATCGCACCGGCAATCACCGACGCAGACTTCACACCGCTCCTTATCAACCGGAAGGAGCATGCCAACAAGATCTGTGACGAGATCGTCGCCGAGATCCGCCGGGCCCGCTTCCTGGTCTGCGATTTCACATGCGGGCTGCTACCTGACAATGACGCCAAATCCGGTAAGACTGCAATCGCCAGGGGCGGGGTCTACTACGAGGCCGGTCTTGCCCACGGCCTTGGCAAGAAAGTGATCTGGACCTGCCGATCCGATCTCATTGATCACGTCCATTTCGACCTCCGCCAGTACAACTGCATCCATTGGGAAGACGGAAAGGAAGACGAGCTTCGGAGGAAACTCGTAAACCGGATCCGGGCGGAGATCACTTGACGCCTTCCCGCGGCCGGTTCCCTGCCCTGGGCCACATGACCGGGTCAGGCTCAGGTGCTTGGCGATCGCGTGAGTTGGGTGAGTAGTGTTGTCGGGTAACCATTGAAGGGATTACGCGAATTGATCCTGCACCGGCAGGGTCGGCGGAACATATCGGGCAACGAACTCTTGCCAGGCCTCCGGCGGCCAGGGCGCTCGCCGCCCTTGGAGTCCCGGCACTGCCCGATAGGCTTCTTTCCGTGGAGCGAGTCCGGGCGACCTGGATCGGCCCTCACGGGTGCGGCCGCTTTGGCGACCCCGTCCGGTTCCGCGCCCCACATTGCAAACCGATGCGGTGTTGCCGAGGTAGCAGGATCATGTGAATACATGGCACGCAGCGACAGGCAGGGCCCGGACATCCGCGATGAGGACTGACACTCTAATCGCCGAGCCGGCAACGGCGCCTGGCACCCTCTGATTCTGTCGGGGCCGCGCGGGCTGGTCAGCGTCGAACGGGCCTGTGGCTATTGCCTGCACGACTACCTCCATGATCCGTCGCACCAGTCGGCCAATCGCTGGCACGGGCGCGCCGCCAGGCTCCTCGGCCTGCCGGGGCGGGTCGGCAAGCGGGCCTTCATCTCCATCCTATCCGGCCACGTCCCCGGCACCGGCATCCGGCTCGGGCGGCCACCGGCGAGCATCGACGCCGCCCCGGCCGGGATCTGACCTTCTCGGTGCCGAAATCGGTCTCGCTGGAAGCGCTGCTGCATGGCGACAGGAGGGTGATGCGCGCCCATGACCGGGCGGTGCGGGACACGCTCGACTGGATCGGGGCCGAATTCCTCCAGACCCGGGGCTATGATCCAAATACCGGCAAGCGGCCGCGCGAGGCTGCAGACGGCATGATCGCCACCACCTTCCGCCACGTGGCGAGCCGGGGCAACGATCCGCAGCTTCACACCCATGTCGTCCTGGCCAACATGACCCGAAGCCAGGCCGACACCTGGCGCAGTGTCGAGCCGACCCTGCTGATGCGGAACCGCAGGCTGATCGGGGCCTGGTACCGCAACACCCTGGCCCGGATACTGACCGATGGCGGCTACAGGCTGACACCAACAACGGTGGGCGGGCTGCCCGGCTTCGAGTTTGCCGACTATTCGCAAGCGTTGCGTTCAATGCCGGACGTCGAATTTGCCGGGACAATTTTGGCCGTGGCTGCCGCGTTTCGTGGATTGCCGCGAAATCGCCGGGGTCTCGCCGGGTGTCAAGACCGTCTGCTTTCGCCGGTTCGCATTGAAATGTTCGAGACAACGCTTGCCCGCTCGCACATCTTTGTGCGAAATTGCGGTCCATGAACGGGCGTGAGTTCATTGCGAAGGTAGGAAAATTGGCTCGCAGGAATGGTATCGACGTCAGGTTTGACCGGATAAGAGGCAAGGGCAGTCATGGAACCTTGTATTTCGGCGACCGCCACACCGTGGTGAAGGGTGGCAGGAAACCGTTGAAGACCGGCACTTTTCTCGGCATGTGCAAACAACTCGGCATCGACCCGAAAGAGCTTTAGGAATTCCGATCATGGCAACGCGATACAGCTATCCGGTGGACCTTCACAAGGAGCCCGAAGGCGGTTTTTCGGTGACGTTCCCGGATTTCGACGAGGCGTTCACGGATGGCGACACGTTCGACGAGGTAATGACGGAAGCCGCGGATTGCCTGGAGGAGGCTCTCGCGGGCCGCATCGCGCGGCGCGAGGATATTCCCGCGCCGAGCCCGGCCAGGGGCCGGCATTCTGTAGTTCCCGGCGCGATTCTGGCCGCGAAGACGGCGCTCTACGAGGCCGTGCGTGAGCAACGACTGTCCAACAGCGCTTTCGCGGTGGCCATGGGCGTTCAGGAAAGCGAGGTTAGCCGCATGCTGGATCCCCGTCACGCGACCAGGATCGGCAGGTTGGAGGACGCACTCTCGCGGTTCGGCAAGCGCCTCGTCATCACCGTGGAAGCGGCCGCCTGACCATCGGTTCGCACCGGCAACTGATTCGATCGTTCGCTGGGAGCCGTTCAGACATCCAGCCGACTGGTTTCCTGTTTCGATGTCAGCATCCAGAGCCGACGGGCCCGGGTCAGTCCATCTGACCGGCGGCCCTGTCGGCCGGCAGGTCATCCTCGATATAGGCCCGGATGATCTCGGCGAAGCTGTCTTCGACCTCGAATCCGAGGGATCTGGCCCGCTCGGTCGAGAATGCTCCGGCCCAGCCGGTGACGATCGCTTCGATAAAGGGGTCCGGTTCCATGTTGATCAGTTCGATGACGCTGCTTCCGGCTGCATCGCGGAGCGCTTCGACCTGTTCGCCGATCGTGCAGGATACCGACGGCATGTTCAGGGACCGCCGGCCATCGAGCAGGGTGGTGTCCATCCGGCTGGCGTGCAGGAAGAACCCGGCTGCCGATCTCGGAGAGGCGTGCATGTGCCGGAATTCCAGCGGCAGCGGCACCGATGCCCGCCTTCCGTTCAGCGGCTCACGCACCAGCGCCGAGAAGAACGACGAGGCGGCCGAGTTCGGCTTGCCCGGTCGCACGCAGATTGTCGGTAGCCTGAGCGAGACGCCATCGATGAACCCCTTGCGGCTGAAATCCGATACCATCAGTTCGGATGCAACCTTCTGGGCGCCGTAGGAGGTTCGCGGCTCGCAGATGAACTGGTCTTCGACCGGCCCGGAGAAGGGTGGGCCAAAGGCCGCCGCCGAGGACGCGAAGACGACACGCGGACGGTAGCGGCCGTCGCAGGCAAGATGTTCCCGGCGCAGGGCCTCGAGCAATCGCCAGTTGGCAAACATGTTGACTTGCCAGCCCTTGTCGAAGTCCCTTTCGGACTCGCCGGACAGGATCGCCGCCAGGTGAAAGATGACATCAGGCCTGTCGGCGACCAACCTGGCAATGATCCGGTCATCCGAGATGCTGCCGGTCACCCTCGACGCAGCCCCTGATCCTTCGACCGGGAACTCCAGGTCAAGAAGTGTGGTGCTGGCCGGATCTCCGTTCAGCCTTGCGGCAATCTTCTGCCCGATCATCCCGCCGCCGCCTATGATGAGTGTTCCGGGCATTGCAGGTGCTCCCCTCGGTGGTTCGGTGACCCAATAGTGGCAAATCCGGAGACGGTGCAACCGGCGTCGTTCGGGGTGTGGGAGACATCCACGCCAGCTGCCGAACAAACCCGGTCAACAATTGGGAACACTGACGGCGAGACCGCCGAGTGATGTCTCCTTGTATTTGACGCTCATGTCGGCACCGGTGCGCCGCATGGTGTCAATGCATGAATCGAGCGAGATGAAATGCGTGCCGTCACCGCGCAAGGCAAGCGAGGCCGAGGAAACCGCCTTGATGGCTCCGAGCCCGTTACGCTCGATACAGGGTACCTGGACCAGCCCTCCGACCGGATCGCAGGTCATGCCCAAGTGATGTTCAAGGGCAATCTCGGCTGCATTCTCGACTTGCTGCGGTGTGCCACCCAGCACGTCGCAGAGCCCGGCGGCGGCCATGGCCGCCGCGGACCCGACTTCGGCCTGGCAGCCGCATTCGGCGCCGGAGATCGACGCGTTCTGCTTGATGATGCCGCCAATGGCGGCGGCAGCGAACAGGAAATCCGGTATCCTGGATTGCTGTGCACCCGGAACATGGCCGAGATAGTATCTGAGCGTGGCAGGGATGACGCCAGCCGCCCCGTTGGTCGGGGCGGTGACGATTTGCCCGCCTCCGGCATTCTCCTCGTTGACCGCCATCGCATAGACGGAGATCCAGTCATTGATGACATGCGGCGCCGCAAGGTTCTTCCCCTGCTGCGACAGCAGATCCTGGTGAATGGCTGCTGCCCGGCGCCGTACGTTGAGGCCGCCCGGAAGCGTGCCAAAGGTGCCAAGGCCACGTTCGATGCAGGAATTCATCGCTGCCCAGATGTTCTCCGTGCCGAACTCGATTTCGGTTGCCGATCTTGCAACCAGTTCATTGTCGTAAACCACCCCGCGAATCCCGTCCTGGTGCCGGCCAGCCTGTTCCAGCAGGTCCGAGGCCGTGGCATACGGGTAGGGAACGTCCTGCCGTGTCTCTCCCCAGGCACCGCTTGCAAGTTCATTCTCGGTCAGGACCGTTCCGCCTCCGACCGAGTAATAGGTCTCCCGCAAGGCGACATCCCCATCGGCATCCAGGGCGTAGAAGATCATTCCGTTCGCATGCCCCGGAAGCCGTCTTTCGTAGTCGAAGACCAGGTCGATTTCCGGGTTGAAGTCGAAGTTCGGCATGCCGGACGGGCTGACCTTCCCGGTTTGCCTGATCCGGGCAATTGCCGTGTTCGCCAGTAGGATATCGAAATTTCCGGGGTCGAAGCCGTCGAGGCCGAGCATGATGGCCCGGTCGGTGCCGTGACCGCGCCCGGTAAAGGCAAGCGAACCGTGCAGTGACACCCTGATCCCCGGTGGCCAGGCGCCGCTCCGCTGCCGGATCATCTCGAGGAACCTGCTCGCTGCCACCATCGGTCCGATTGTGTGCGAACTGGATGGGCCAATTCCGATCTTGAAGATTTCGAAGGTGCTGAAGAACATCGCGGACCTTCCCGCCAGCCGGTTCCTTTCAACGGCATTATCCCAATCATGTATTGCACAAAACCGGAATTGGCCGAAAGCCCCGCGGGCCGTACACGCATTTGCTTATGTTCCGGGTGGTGGCCGACTATAAGCGCAACCGGGCAGCGGAGAATCACCGATGACAGCCGATACGGACCGCAACCTCCAGGCCAAGATCTCATGTGCCGAGTTCGCCGCCGGGTTTGTCCGGTCGGGCATGCGGGTCGGGCTGGGAACCGGGTCGACGGCCCGATGGCTGGTAGTGACAATCGGTCGCCGGGTCCGCGAATGTTCGCTGAAGGTCACCGTGGTTGCAACATCGACCGGTTGTGCGGAACTGGCTCGCCGGCAGGGGCTGGAGCCTGTCAGCCTGCAGGAGGTCGGATGGCTTGATTTGACCATTGACGGTGCCGACGAGATCAATCCCGACCTTGACGTCATCAAGGGCGGCGGCGGTGCGCTTCTCCAGGAGAAGATCGTCGCCGAGAGCTCTGACCGGTTCGTGGTGATAGCTGACGAGACCAAGCGCTCCGCCGCCCTGGGTGGTTATCCGCTTCCGGTCGAGGTCACCCCGTTCGGCTGGCAATCGACACAGTCCCGCATCGGCGACTGCCTGCGCAATGCCGGTCTTGACACTGTTGTCGGTAAACTGCGCCCGGGAGCAGGAGGCCGGTTTGTCACCGATGAAGGCAATCATATCCTGGACTTCAGTCTCGGGCCCGTTCCAGACCCGGCCGGACTTCACGACGATCTGGTGAAGATTGCCGGCGTGGTGGAGACCGGTTTCTTCATCGGACATTGTGAGCGGGCGGTCATCGGCCGGAATGACGGCACGATCCTGGTCGAAGGCCGGGGCCGGCCAGGGGAGGGCGGATAATGGGCCACCACTCTGACCGGCCGGGATTTGACTATGACCTTTTTGTCATTGGTGGGGGCTCCGGCGGGGTCCGGGCCGCCCGGATGGCCGCGGCGACCGGTGTCAGGGTCGGCATTGCCGAGGAATACCGGCTTGGCGGCACCTGCGTGATCCGTGGCTGCGTGCCGAAGAAGCTGATGGTGAATGCCGCCGATTTTGCCGACGGGTTTCGCAATGCAGCCGGATTCGGGTGGAAGGCCGGGCAGCCATCCTTCGACTGGAAGGCCTTCAGGCAGGCCAAGGACCGGGAGATAGCCAGGCTGGAGGAGGTGTACCGGTGCAACCTGGTCAATGCGGGGGTGGAAATATTCGATGAACGGGCGGTGCTCGCCGATGCCCACGCGGTCGAACTGTCGGCCTCCGGTCCGAGATCGGCCAAGCATGTTCTGATTGCGACCGGCGGGAAGGCCTTCGTGCCGGATATTCCCGGGGCCGAACACGCCGCAACCTCGAATGACATTTTCCTGCTTGAAGAATTGCCCGAGCGGGTCCTGGTCGTGGGCGGAGGATATATTGCCTGCGAATTTGCAGGAATACTGAACGGGCTCGGCTGCCGCGTCCACCAGCAATATCGCGGCGAACAGCTTCTTCGGGGGTTTGACAACGAGGTGAGGGATCATGTCTCGGCAGCCATGGCCGAGCGCGGCATCCGTATCTCCCTTGGAGTCTCGCCGGTATCGATCGGCAGGGCCGATGGCGGTGTCGAGGTTGCGTCCACCGATGACAGCGTGTCCGAGTTCGACCTGGTCCTCTATGCGACCGGTCGCCGGCCGAATACCGGGAATCTTGGCCTGGAGAAGGCGGGCGTCGAGCTGGGCCAGGGCGGCAGGGTGGTTGTCGACCGTTATTCGCAATCATCGGTTCCGTCGGTCTTTGCAGTTGGCGATGTCACTGACCGAATCAACCTGACACCGGTTGCGATCCGGGAGGGGGCCGCCTTTGCGCAAACGGTGTTCGGAGGCAATCCGACCCCGGTCGATCACGCCGATGTGCCAACGGCAGTCTTCACCCGGCCGGAAATCGGGACGGTGGGGCTGACGGAGGAGGAAGCCGCCTCGCGGGTCCCGATCCTGGTCTATTCGACCAGCTTCCGACCTTTGGCGGCCGCGATTGCCGGCTCCCCGGAAAAAATGTTGATGAAACTGGTGGTCGAGCGCGACTCCAACAGGGTGATCGGAGTCCATGTGGTGGGGCAGGGAGCCGGCGAATTGATCCAGGTTCTTGGCGTCGCGGTGAAGCTGGGGGCGACGAAGGAAGACTTCGATCGGACGGTGGCCGTGCACCCGACTGCTGCCGAGGAATTGGTGACATTGACAGAACCGGTCAGGCAAACTTGATTTTCGGCCGCCGCCTAACCATGTAAAGGTGAGTACCAATTTGGCCGAATTCCAGAGGAAGGACCTCAGATGGCAGGCAACAACAGCGGTGGCCCGTGGGGAAACAGGGGCAATCAACCTCCGGACATGCCGGATATTGACGAAATCCTGAACCAGGGACGCAACAGACTGAACTCCGTATTTGGCAAATCCGGCCGCAAGGGCAGGTCGGGGCGAGGTGGCGGCGGACCGCGGTTTTCGCGGACGCAATTCGGACTGGCGATTGTCGCGCTGGCCGGGATCTGGGCATTCTTCTCGTTCTACGCGGTCAAGCCGGAAGAGCGATCGGTGGAACTTCTCCTGGGCAGCTACTACCAGACTGGCCAGCCCGGTCTGAATATTGCCCCCTGGCCGTTGGTATCCAAGGAGATCCTGTCGGTCACCCGTGAGCGGACCGAAGATATCGGGGTAGGCACCGACGGTCGAATCGATGACGGCCTGATGCTGACCGGTGACGAGAACATCATCGATGTGGATTTCCAGGTTGTCTGGAACATCAACGACCCGGCCAAGTTCCTGTTCAACCTGGCCAATCCGACCGAAACAATCCGGGCGGTGTCGGAATCGGCGATGCGAGAAATCATGGCCCGATCGGATCTGGCGCCGATCCTCAACCGTGATCGCGGAATCGTGGCCTCCAATCTCGAGGATCTGATTCAAAGCACCCTGGATTCATACGATTCCGGGATGAATGTGGTTCGGATCAACTTCGAAAAGGCCGACCCGCCGCGCGAGGTGATCGACAGTTTCCGGGAGGTCCAGGCGGCGGAACAGGAGCGGGACAGGCTCGAGAAACAGGCTGATGCCTATGCCAACCGTGTTCTGGCGGCGGCACGCGGCGAGGCTGCACAGCTGCTCGAGGAGGCCGAGGGGTACCGGGCACAGGTGGTCAATGTCGCCGAGGGTGAAGCGAGCCGTTTTCTTGCCGTTCTCGGAGAATACGAGAAGGCCAGGGAAGTAACCCGCAAACGGCTTTATCTGGAGACCATGGAGCGCGTGCTCGGGTCAGTTGACAAGGTCATACTTGACCAGAATGCCGGTGAGAACAATTCGGTCGTGCCCTACCTGCCTCTGAATGAACTGCGGAAAGGGTCGCTGCAAGGAGTGTCGTCACAATGAACAGATCAGCATTGATTGCAGCCGCAGCGGCGATTGTCGTGGTCGGCATACTCAGCTCCGTCTTCATCGTTGATGAGCGGGAGAAGGCGCTCGTCCTGCAGTTTGGACAGGTTCGCTCGGTCAAGGAGTCACCGGGGCTTGCCTTCAAGATTCCGGCCATTCAGGAAGTGGTCCGCTACGATGACCGGATACTTTCATTCGAGACCCAATCGCTGGAAATCACTCCGCTTGACGACCGGCGGCTGGTCGTGGACGCGTTTGCCCGCTACCGGATCCAGGATGTGGTCCGCTTCAGGGAGGCGGTTGGCGTCGGTGGTGTTCGGTCGGCCGAAACCCGCTTGGAGAGAATTCTCAACGCCGCCACCCGGGAGGTGCTGGGATCGGTGGCCTCGAACACCATCCTGTCAGCTGACCGGGGAGCGTTGATGTCACAAATCAGGGATACCGCCAAGATCGAGGCGGAAAATCTCGGTGTGGAAATCATCGATGTCAAGCTGAAACGGACCGACCTGCCCACGCAGAACCTCGAGGCGACCTTCGGGCGGATGCGCGCAGAGAGGGAGCGGGAAGCGGCCGACGAGATCGCCCGCGGTGATGAGGCGGCCCAGAAGATCAGGGCTCAGGCTGACCGGACCCAGGTCGAGATTGTCTCGGAGGCCCAGAAGCAGGCCGAGATCACCCGTGGTGAGGCCGATGCCATACGGAACGCCATTTTCGCCGAGGCATTCGGAAAGGATCCGGAATTCTTCAACTTCTACAGGTCACTTTCTGCATATGAGACAGCGCTCCGGCAGGACAACACGTCGATCGTGATGACCCCGGACAGCGAGTTCTTCGACTACCTCAAGAGTGTTGACGGGGAGTGATTGCGGAGATTGTCCTGGCACTCGGCCTTGTAGCCGTCATCGAGGGGCTGGTGCTGGTTCTTGCGCCTCGACGCATGGAGGACGCCCTGCGTGCCCTGGTTCGGCTTCCGGTGGAGGTGCGCCGGTATCTCGGGTTGTTTGCGATGGCGGTCGGTGTTCTCGTGGTGTGGGTAGCCCGCATGTTTCTCGGCTGAGCTCCGGGCGGGCGTCACGAAAAATTTAGCGGAAAACGACACTGGATTGGTTCAATATTGCCAGGCCCGGAGTGGCTGACTCTGTAGCGGCTCAAGGGTTGCAGAAAAAGAACAGAAGGAACAGGAAAATGGCAATCGAATACAGTTCATCTCCAGACCCAACCGGCGCCAGCCTCTTTTCCCGGCTGTCGCTTGCGCTTGGTGCCATGGTGCTGGCCGCCTTCACCATGGTGACGTCACCAGCGATTGCCCATGACGGTTATGCCGAACTGGTGGAAGAACTTCGCCCGTCAGTGGTCAGCATCTACGTGATCAAGCAGGCAAATGCATCGGCCAACATGCCGGAATTCAACTTCCCGAAGAACTCGCCATTCTACGAGTATTTCAAGGAGTTCTTCGACAAGAACCAGATGCCGCGCCAGTCACGTCCGGGAAGGGCGCTCGGCTCCGGTTTCATTATCGCCGAGCATGGCCTGGTGGTCACCAACAATCATGTCATTGACGGTACCTCGAAAATCGTCGTCCAGCTCTATGATGGAACCGAGCTTGAGGCGGAAATCGTTGGTGCCGATCCGAAGACCGATATCGCCCTCCTGAGGGTTGACGCAGATGAGCCGTTGCCGACAGTCGAATTCGGCGACAGCGAGGATGTCCGGGTTGGTGACCCGGTTCTGGTGATCGGTAATCCGCATGGCTACGGCTTCTCCGTGTCATCCGGGATCGTTTCGGCCAGGAACAGGTCGTTGCGCGGCAGTTACGATGACTTCCTGCAGACCGATGCCGCGATGAATGTCGGGAATTCGGGTGGCCCGTTGTTCAACCTCGATGGCGAGGTCATTGGCGTCAATACTGCAATCATCAGCCCGCCAGGTGCCAGGGCCGGATCCATCGGGATCGGATTTTCGATGTCGTCGGCAGTGGTATCGAAAGTGGTGGCGCAACTGGATGAATTCGGAACGACAAGGAGAGGCTGGATCGGCGTGCTGCTGCAGACGGTAACTCCGGAAATCGCCGAGGCTGTCGGCATGGAGAATGCAGCCGGGGCAATCATTGCCGACGTGCCGGATGGTCCGGCTCAGGATGCCGGCCTGAAGCAAGGCGACATCATTCTCTCGTTCAACGACGAGGAAATTCCCGATGTTCGCACGCTTGTCAGGGTTGTCGGCGACACCAAGGCCGGCACCCGGGCGCCCATTATCGTTCTGCGCGACCAGGAAGAGATGACCATCGAAGTCCTGGTTGGCAGCCGCGAGGAAGCCGAGGAGATGGTGGTCAATGCCTCACTGGCCAAGGAGCCGGAATCGGATTCCGCCGATCTGCTCGGGATCAGGCTTGGCGAGCTTACGCCGGAGGTCAGGGAGCAGTTCGGCCTGGCGGATGATGCCGCCGGACTGGCAGTGCTCGAAGTCTCGGAGACATCTACGGCATTCGAATTGAATATTCGCCCGGGCGACGTCATCGTCGGGGTCGATCATGCCCCGGTATCGTCAATCGATGATGTCAGGGATGGCATCAGGAAGGTCAGAAATGCCGGCAGGAACAATGTACTGGTGTTGATCGAGCGAGGAGGAAGGCAACTGTTTGTCGGCCTGCCGCTTGGCGGTTGATCCATTCAATGACATTGATCTGACGGGCGCCTTCCGGCGCCCGTTTATTCCGGGAAACGTATTCGGGAATCCCGGTCCGCCACTCACGCTTCGGAATTCCCGGCAACGCTCATTGGCCGAAACGCAGCCCTGTTCAATTCCTCGGGCATGGGCGTCGTGCGATCCGACTTTTGTAGCGCGAACGGATGTTCAATCTCCGCCATGGTAGAGTGGAGGCTGTCCGGAGTCACGCGCACCGTCGGGCAGTTGAGCCATCGTCGGATTTGGAGTTCAGCGAGTTGGCAAGCAGGCGATGAAGACAATGGAAATCCGGACAAATCCTGCCGTTCTCGGCGACGCGGTCGAATGCAGGAAGTCGGACTTGACAAGACGTCCCTGCGCAGTGACCGGCTTCGAAGACGGGTTCGAGCTACCGCTGATCGACATGGTTCCGAGCAAGCGAATTCTCCTCTGGACCCGGAACTGCATCGAGATGGCTGCCCGGGTCGGAAGTGTTTCGCATCATTTCGGATAGATCAACAGACGGAGTACCATATTTCGCAAGCGCGACACCTCTGCACTGGTCATCGGGCTGATGATTCCAGGGGCTCCGAATTCCATTCAGTTTTCCTTGACGCCGGGTACGGAGGCGCGGGCAATTGCCATGGGGCTTTCGGAGGCACCGATTCGCCATGCCTTCGCAAGTAGAACACGAGCCCGGGCATCTCCCAGGACTGTTCGTGCCTGGTCAAGAAACTTCTCGTCGAGTTGCGAGTCGGTCAAGGGATTATCACGGCTTCCGACCGCATGATCGATCCACTTTTCGAGCCCGGTTCCATCCTTGAAGCAGATCTTGATGGAAACCGAATCTTCCCGAATGTCAGCACTTGTATTGACATGAATTCGTGCACGCATCGCGACGACCTCTGGATCATTGACAGCCTCGTCAGTGAAGGCCTCCGGGGATCCGTCGCCCCGCAAGAGCGCGCAGGCCGCGGCGTGAAAGACCGAGAATTTGCCTTCGAGGCCGGTTCCCGGGGACGTTTTTCCGGTCAGCTCAAGGACCAGTGGCGCAGCCGTGATTTCGACCCTTTCGATGCGCGTGACCCGGTCGGCGCCAATTTCCTCTCGGATTTTCCGACAGCCGTCGATTGCCGGATGGATAACAATTCCGCACGCAAATGGCTTGTAGCTGTTCAGGGCCGATTCCCATCTGGTGCCGAGTTCACCGAGGATTTCGTCAAAGTCGGGCTTGTCCGAAACGACGTTGGCCCAGCCGCGCCGGGCTTCAATACCCTGTCCGGAACTGTCGAATTCAGCTTCCGCCAGCAACGCCGACATCATTCCGTTCCTTGCTGCCGCCCCGGGATGGAATGACTTCGTCATTGTTCCGAACATTTCCCGGATTCCCGAAGACTGGGTGGCCGCCAGTCCAAGCGCCCATTGCATCCGCCGAGTTCCAAGACCGATTGCGCGGCCGCAGGCCGCGGCGCTCCCGAAAACGCCTGCAGTTCCCGTGATATGCCATCCTCGGTCATAGTGGTCGGGATACACGGAGTTTCCGATCCGGCATTCGACCTCCGTACCGATAATCTGCGCGGTCAGGAATTCCCGGCTCGACACGGGTCGCAGTTCGGCAAGCGCCAGCAAGGCAGACGAAACCGGTCCGGCGGGATGGATGATTGTCTTGAGATGGGTGTCGTCGTAATCGAGAACGTGAGAGGAAATCCCGTTGACGAGAGATGCACCCAACGCATCCAGCCGCGTTGTCCTTCCGATGACGGTCGACGATCTCGTACCCGAAAAGGGATTCAGGACGCGCAGTGCGGCGTCCACTGATTCGTGTTTCGATCCACCTACCGTACAGCCCAGCCAATTCACGAACGTGCGTACGCCTTCCCGGCGAACTTCAGGAGGCACATCATTTTCCACAAGATCGACGACCCATCGGGCAAGTTCGGCCGTAACCGAGGACTTTGCCGACTGATTCATGCATGCTCTTCCCTCGGTGACCTAGTGTCCGTCTGCCTGGTTTTGACCGGTGCCTCGAAGCCGATGAAGACATGTCGTACTCCATGCGCGATACCTGTCGGATTTGCTGGCGGAACGTGTTAACTTCACGTCATGCCCAGAATGAAGCATGATTCTGCCCCCAACGTTGCAGGCGATTGAGGGTAATCCGTTTACGGCTGAAGAGATCGTCATGTTCGAGATGTTTGAGCACGAGGGATTGCCGCACGACCGGCGACGCGCCTATATCTTCCGTCGAATAGAAGACCGCCGCGTCGCCGCGGCGGTATGAGCGACCGCGATTACTGTTATCCACCTGATTACAGCGTTCTCCGCAACAAACTGGATGAAGGGGACCCTCAGGCGTCGGAGGCTTCGGAGCGATATCTCGTCGGCCAACGCCTTTTGGAGTTGGTTCCGACTGGCGATTTCGATCTCGCCCATCTGCATGCAATTCACCGTCACTTGTTCCAGGATGTCTATGCGTGAGCGGGCGAGGTCCGTACGGTGGAGATCACCAATAGTGAGAGCTGGTTCCAGCCGACTCGGTTTATCGCTGTTGGCATGGCGGACATCAACCGCCGCATCTTGGCAGCCGGGTATTTCCAGGGAACGGGGCCGGACGAGTTTGCCGAGGGGGCGGGTTCGGTTCTGGGCGACGTCCACCATGTCCACCCGTTCCGGGAGGGCAACGGTCGCACGCAATTTCGGTATCTGAGGCAGCTTGCTTGGCCCGCCGGACACGCCATCGACCTCACAAGCAAGCTCGCCAAACCAACCTGCCCATTCAGCACCGCGGCAGCAGGGTGTAGTTCCACTCGCCGTGAAAGCCGGCCCGCCTGATCGAGAGCCCCTCCATCTGGTCGTCGGTGACCTTGATGCCGGTTGCATGTTCTCTCTCGTCGATATCGGAGCGGATCGAAAGACCGGCCCTGGTGGCGGCGGCGGCAATCAGGTTCACGATCACCTGGTGGCTGACAAGCGGCTTGCCGCGTCGGTTCCGGGTGATGTGGCAGAACATGCGGTGCTCGATCTTGTTCCACTTGCTGGTGCCTGGCGGAAAGTGGCAGATGGAGATGGTCAGCCCCAGCCGGTCGGCCAGGCGCCGGATCTCCAGCTTCCACAGGCGATTGCGGCTGCCCCTCGAGCCACCGCCATCGGTGGTGATCAGCAGGCGCCTGGCATCCGGCCAGAGCGGGGAGCCCATCCGCTCCCACCAGCGCCGTATGGTCTCCACGGCGAATTCAGCGGTGTCACTGGCAATGCCGACACTGACCCAGCCGGTGTTGGCGGTCAGATCATATACACCACAAGGAATGGCCCGGCCAAGCCCGGGGTCCGGAAAATCATGCATGTTCACGGGCCATGGCCGGCCCTTGGGATGCCATTCCCTGCCGCCATTTCGAAACGGGCCCACCAGTTCCTTCTTCCTGGTGTCCACCGAGATCACCGGCTGGCCCAGCCTCTGGAATGCCCGGACCCGGCGATTGATTCTCCGGAACTGCGCGTCCCGGTCCGGATGCTGCCTGCCCTCGATGGTCTTCCGATTGGCCTGCAGGGAGTAGCCGAGTTCGTGCAGCAACCGGTTCACCGTGCGCTCGCTGACCTGGTAGCCCTCGGCCTCCATCCGCGCCGCCAGCGAGGCGGCGCTGTTGCAGGTCCAGCGCAAGGGGCTTTCCGGACCACCGCAGGTGACCGGCTCCAGCCGGGCCTCGAGGGCGGATACCAGCTGCGGGTCCCTCTCGGTCAGCCGCTTGCGTCCGCCGCCCGGCTTTCGCACTCTTCCATCGGCTGGACTGGTCTCGGCAGGTTCCCGGTTTGTCGACGCGGCATCCCTGATTCCCTGCCGGATCGTGGTCCGCGAAAGACCTGTCGCCTCGGCCACGCGTGAAATCCCGCCCCGGCCGATGGCGCTGGCCTCGACGCCGGCCCAGAGACGGCGTCCCCGTTCGTCCAGAACCGGGTGCATCATCTCGAACCTGTGCTGCAAGGTCTCTGTCATGCAATCCATGGCAGCATGGCACAGCATCTACACTAAATGGACAAGTTATTTTGGCGAGTGTCCTAAGGATCGACCGTGTTGCCTGGCTGGTTGCCTCTCGCCGGCCCAACTTCGGCGATCATGCCGCCATGACGCGCTGCATCCGCCAGACCCTCGCGTAACAGACCGAACCTCACATTGCGGAACACCTGCGCCCTCGGGCTGTCTTCCGGGCCATGCCAATGACCGCGTCCAAACAACCCGCGGCAGGCAATTTACATCGGACAACACCCGCAGCGCGGCTGCCAAACCAGACCGCCGTCTTGGCCGGGAAGTGTCAAAGACCTGTCTGCATGTCACACGTGACCTGCAATCACCTGCGAACCAGCTGCGATACAATGATGGTTGCGGGAGCGGGAAATTTCGTGGTCTTTCGGTTGTCGGGCGGGCACAACACGGTTTCATCATTCGTGACAATGCTCCCGGGTGCAGCGAAGTTGACGGGCGGTCGATCGGTGCCAGAAACATATGGCGGTTGTGGCGGCCCTGTATTATTAGGCCTCGAAATTGCGGCGTTTCGGTCATGGCAAAGATCACCTATATCGAGTTCAATGGAACACGCCACGAAGTGGACGTGCCGAACGGGTTCACGGTCATGGAAGGCGCCCGTGACAACAGCATTCCCGGCATCGAAGCAGATTGTGGCGGATCATGCGCATGTTCGACCTGTCATGTTTATGTCGATGACTCCTGGGTGAACCGGCTTCCGGAAATGGAGGCGATGGAGGAGGACATGCTCGATTTTGCTTTTGAGCCCGATGCTGTCCGCTCACGGCTGACCTGCCAGTTGCGGGTGACCGATGAGCTTGACGGGCTGGTCGTCCAGATGCCCGAAAAGCAGATCTGAGACCGGAAGTCCGGCGGGAATTGGTGGGCAGTCGGTTGGACCAGGAATTCGACATCCCCGGCGACAATATCCGAACCTACTCGATCGAAGAGATTTCCCGGCAGGTCAAGTCGACCCTGGATGATGCCTTCGGACGGATACGGGTGCGCGGCGAAATCTCGTCGGTATCTCTGCCGCGGTCCGGCCATGTCTACCTGACTTTCAAGCAGGAGCGACACGAACTGGCGGCAGTGCTCTGGAAGTCGAAGGCATCCAGGCTGCCCCGACCTCCGCAGGAAGGCATCGAGTATGTGGCGACCGGCAACCTGACTGCCTATTCCGGAAGTTCGAGATACCAGCTGATCGTCGACAGCCTTGAGCCGGCCGGCGAGGGCGCATTGCTGGCCATGATCGAACAGCGAAGGATCAGGCTTCAGGCCGAAGGGCTGTTCGACGGGGAGCACAAGCAGGCGCTTCCCTACCTGCCGGGGATGATTGGCGTGATCACCTCGCCGGGTGGCGCTGTCATCAGGGACATCCTGCATGTGCTTCGCCAGCGTTTTCCAAGAAATGTCATCCTGTGGCCAGTGGCCGTCCAGGGACGGAATTGTGCCAGCGAGGTTGCGGCAGCCATACGGGGATTCAATCGCCTTGAACGTGGCTCGGTGGTTCCTCGGCCGGATTTGCTGATCGTCGCCAGGGGTGGTGGCTCGATGGAGGACCTTCTCGGATTCAGCGAGGAAGATGTAGTCCGGGCAGCATTCGAAAGCCGAATTCCGCTGATTTCGTCCATCGGCCACGAAACCGATACCCCGCTGATTGACCTCGCCGCCGACCATCGCTCTCCCACGCCGTCGGCAGCGGCCGAACGGGCGGTGCCGGTTCGGTCCGAATTGCTGGCAGACCTGCAGGGGCTGGGCTCCCGCCTGACTGCCGGCACCGGACGGGTGGTATCGAGAGGTCGGGAACGCCTGGGCGGTCTGTCGCGCGGGTTGCCGAAACCGGACCGGTTGACGGGTTTCGCCGCGCAGAGGCTGGACAGCCTGTCGGGTCGCCTCCCCTCGGCATTGCGGGCGGCAATCCAGGTCCAGCAATTGCAATTCGGCCAGCTGGCTGGCCGGGTGAGGGCACCGAATATTGTCCAGGGAGCCGAAGGCAAACTGTCCGGTCTGGCTGCACGTCTGCGCCCGGATCTGATCCAATCGACAATTGGCCGGGGCAGGGACCAGATGGACTCCCGGGCCGGCAGGCTTCGGAGTCAGGTCGACCGGGTGCTTGGCCGGGAATCGGCACGGCTGAGGAGCCATTCCCGTTTGCTGGAATCGCTGGGGTATCATCAGGTCCTCGGTCGGGGCTTCGCAGTCGTCAGGGATGGAGAGGAGGTGCTGGTCTCCCGCTCCCGGGCCGAGATCCGGGGCAGGCTCGACATCGAGTTTCACGATGGACGCCTGGAGGTATTCAATCCGAAGGGGTGACGCTGGCCTCGCTTCGAGAGCAGAATGGCTGACAACCGGTGGTCCTGGCCGGGAGTTGGCCTGTGCGTACGGATTCCATTCTGCCGGCCGGCAATTCCGTTCTTGCCATCACCATTCGCCGGGCTGTCGGCTCCCGGAGCACGGCAGGGCTGCGCCGGGGTGCCTGCAGACATGCGGTGCCGGGAATGACCGGTTGTTGTTTTCGGGGGTGAGTTTAGGTATCGGCGACCGTTGAGCATGGAGGGTGCATGTCCGACAAGGCAAATCAGGAGCTGAAGGGGATCTGGAAATCCGGCCGGGGCAAGGGCCGCAGAACCCCGAAGGGCCGACAGGTTGACGAGTCGGCGCTGGAAACGGTCCGCCAGTTGCTCGGCATGCGGCCACGACGGCGGGATCTGCTCATCGAATTCCTGCATCTCGTGCAGGATGAATTCGGCTTCATTTCGGCGGCACATCTTCGGGCATTGGCCGAGGAGATGAGACTGTCGCAGGCAGAAGTCTACGAGGTTGCCACCTTCTATGCGCATTTCGACGTGGTGAAGGAGGATGAGACTCCGCCGCCGCCGGTCACGATCCGGGTCTGTGATTCCCTGTCCTGCGAATTGGCCGGGGCGCAGGAGTTGATGACGTCGCTGAGGGATGGGGTCGATCCCGGCAACGTCCGAATTGTCCGGGCTCCCTGCATGGGCAGGTGCGATACGGCGCCGGTCCTGGAGGTTGGGCATCGGCACGTGGATCATGCCACGGTGGACCAGGCACTGGCAGTAGTCGAGTCAGGTGACTTCCACCCGGAAATCCCCGACGCACCGTCACTGGATGCCTATCGTGCCGAAGGTGGATACAGGACCCTTGATTCCCTTCGCAACGGCAACTCGTCCCGCGACGAGATTCAGCAGTTGATCCTGGATGCCGGGTTGCGGGGACTCGGCGGTGCCGGCTTCCCGACTGGCCGCAAATGGTCCTTCGTCCGGGCCGAGCCCGCACCGCGGCTGATGGCGGTCAATGCCGACGAGGGCGAGCCCGGCACCTTCAAGGACCGGTATTTCCTGGAACACCATCCGCATCATTTCCTCGAGGGCATGCTGATCGCGGCCTGGGCAGTCGAGGCCGAGACGGTATACATCTACCTTCGTGACGAATATCCGGCCGCCCGGTCAGTCCTGCTGCTGGAAATCGCAAGGCTCGAGGAGGCCGGAATTATCGAGGTCGGGCATGTCGTGGTGAGGCGGGGTGCCGGCGCCTATATCTGCGGCGAAGAAAGCGCCATGATCGAGAGCATCGAGGGCAAGCGGGGATTGCCGCGGCATCGGCCTCCATTCGTTGCCCAGATCGGCATCTTCGGCCGGCCGACCCTGGTGCACAACGTGGAGACCCTGTACTGGGTTGCCCGCATCTGCCGTGAAGGCTCGGAGATCTTCACATCGGTCAGCAGAAATGGCCGAACCGGATTGCGAAACTACTCGGTATCCGGGCGTGTTGCCTGCCCGGGCATCCATCTTCTCCCGGCCGGGTCGACCATTGCCGACATCATCGAGGCGGCAGGAGGAATGGCGGAGGGGCACCGTTTCATGGCCTACCAGCCCGGCGGTCCGTCATCGGGCCTGTTGCCGGCGACGCTGGATGACGTTCCCATGGATTTTGATACGTTGCAGCCGCATGGCAGCTTCATCGGCTCGGCGGCGGTTGTCATTCTCTCGCATCGGGACAGCGCCCGGGCGGCGGCATTGAACATGCTCCGTTTTTTCGAGGATGAAAGTTGTGGACAATGCACCCCCTGCCGCGTGGGTTGCGAGAAGGCGGTCAAGCTGATGTCGGCCAGTGAATGGGATACCGGCCTGCTCGGTGAGTTGTGCGAAGCCATGGAGGATGCGTCCATCTGCGGGCTGGGCCAGGCGGCACCGAATGCCATCCGGCTGACGATCAGGCATTTCCCGGCGGATATCGACAAGAAGCCCGGATGACATGAATTCCGGCCGACAACCCCCTGTCATCGCGGCGACGCGACGCCCGCCGGCGTGGCGGGTGGTTGCCGGCACTCCGGGCTGACGACATGTCTTTCTTTCGCAAGCTGCAGGACCGGTTGTTTCGCTCATCCTCGCGCCTCGATGCCGGGATCGACGAGATCGTCGCCGGCACCGGTGACGACGAAGAGGATGAATCACGGGACGATGACGGGAGCCGGGAAGCCGCCGGCGAGGAGTCGGCAGGGCTGATCGGGCGGATTGCCGAGACGGTCGGAGCCGGGGCGCTGGTGTCGGGTCGGCGCCTTGATGATGAGATGCTGGAGGATCTGGAGGATCTGCTGGTTGCATCGGATATGGGCGTCGACCTCGCCAGTCGGGTAACCACCAGGGTCGCCGAGCAGAAATTCGGTCAGCGGGTCACGGCAGACGGAATCAAGAGACTGCTGGCCACGGAAATCGCCGGCATCCTGGAGCCGGTTGCCCGGCCGATTCCCCTCTATGCCGATGGTCTCCAGGTTATCCTCATCGTCGGCGTCAATGGCTCGGGCAAGACCACCACCATCGGCAAGCTGGCCAGCCAGTTTGCCGATGCGGGAAAGAAAGTGACCATCGTGGCCGGCGATACCTTTCGCGCCGCCGCCGTCGAACAGCTGGAGATCTGGGGCAAGCGAGCCGGGGTCCCGGTACTGAAGGCGGCCGCGGGGACCGACCCGGCCGCACTTTCCTACAAGGCGATGGAGACCGCCGGCCAGGACGGAACGGATATCATGCTGGTTGACACGGCAGGGAGGCTGCAGAACCGGAAGGACTTGATGGAGGAGCTGGCCAAGATCGTCCGGGTACTGAAGCGGCATAACGAGAAGGCACCGCACAACACGCTCCTCATTCTTGATGCCACCACCGGTCAGAACGCGGTGTCGCAGGTCGAGGCATTCCGCGAGATTGCCGAGATTTCCGGACTGATCATGACCAAGCTTGACGGGACCGCGAAAGGTGGAATCCTGGCGGCGCTGGCATCCCGTTTCGGGCTGCCGATACATGCAATCGGCGTCGGCGAGAAAATAGACGATCTGTCGCCATTCGATCCGGATGAATTTGCCAGGGCCCTCACCGGCAGTGGCTGACCGGCGAGGCTGAATCGTGGCCCTCGACTCCCGGATTGCCGAGGCTGCCAGCCCCGGCAATCGCTGAGGCAGCAGCACCATGGTCGACCAGCTGGGAGAATGGGTCGTTTCGTTGACCGGAACCGACCAGGGGCGAAGCCTTGCCGTCTTCCTGGCCATTTTTGCCGCCGCTCTGCATGCATCGGTCGCCGCCATGCAGAAGGGAAGGTTCGACCCGTGGACATCCCGCGCCTCGATCGATTTCTGCTACGGGGTCATGGCGGCGCCGTTCGCGCTGTTCGTGGTGCCGTGGCCGGAGCCGCATGTCTGGCCGGTGCTGGCTGCCGCCTTCCTGGTGCATACGGTCTACAAGTTGCTGATGGCGACCGCGTTTTCCTTTGGTGCCTTCACCGTGGTCTATCCGGTGGTGCGGGGCACCGGCCCGCTGATCACGGTGCTGGTTGCAGGGCTGGTATTCGGGGAAGTGTTCAGCCCTGTTCAGTGGGCAGGAGTGTTTACGCTGGTGGCCGGGATCTTCGGCCTGGCCATCTTCAATCTCTTCCGGATCAGCTACCGCAGGGACAAGCTGGCGCTGGCGCTGTTCCTGGCGGCGGTTACCGGTTTTGCAGTGGCAGGCTACACCACGATCGATGCCTATGGTGTGCGGGCAACCGCGAACCCCTTCACGTTCCTGGCCTGGCTGTTCTTCGTTGACGGGTTCTTCATGCCGGCGGCGGTGGTGCTCGCGAGGCGAGGGTTGCCGAAGCCCCGAATCCTGTGGCGGCTGCTTCCGCACGGCATCATTGGTGGGGTGATTGCCGTCCTCAGCTTCGGCTCGATCATGTTGGCCACCAGGCTTGACCAGGTGGGCCAGGCGGCGGTTCTTCGCGAGACCTCGACCGTCTTTGCCGCCATCATCGGCTGGCTGTTCCTGAAGGAGTCGGTCGGCCTCGTCCGCTCCCTGCTCATCGTGCTGATCGCCGCCGGGGCGTTGATCGTCGAGATGGGTGGCTGAACGAGACCGCGGTCCGACGCCGGTCAGGCGTCAATTTCAAATCCGGCAATGAAGTCCCGGTCCGGCTCGATCCCGAGACCGGGACCATCGGGGACATTGACCATGCCGCCATTCCGCCTGACCTGGCCCTGGATGTCCAGCGGTTCGACCAGGAGATCATCGCGGAACCTGTTGTCGGTGGTGTCAAACTCCAGCATCGGCTCCCAGGGGAACAGCCCCCCCGGCATCGCCGGCATGGCCGCCAGCAATTGCAGATTGGCCGCCACCGAGACCGCCGAGCCCCAGACATGATTGACCACCGGCGTGAAATGGGCGTGGCAAAGGGCAAGGACCCGCAAATACTCGGTAATGCCGCCCAGGCCGCATGGCTCGGGCTGGGCAATGTCAAGACAGCGATTCTCGAGGAGACGGCGCCACCCCCAGCGGGCAAATTCGGCTTCGCCGCCGGAGATGTTGACCCTGAGCCCGGCCCGCAATTCCCGGTAGCCGTCAAGATCCTCCGGCGCCAGCGGCTCCTCGAACCAGTAGCTGTCCAGCTCCTCGAGAGCGCGTCCGACATGGAACGCGTCCGGGGTGGTGTAGCAGTGATTGGCATCGACCATGAACGGAAACCCGTCACCGACACCCCGGCGCACGGCGGTGGCCAGCCTGATGTCTTCCGCCGGCCCCAGCCCGACCTTCATCTTGACCGCGGCAAAACCCATGTCGCGGATTGCCGATGCTTCATCGGCAAACCGGGCCAGGTGATCGGCAAGACTCTCGCGCTTCAGCATCATGCCATATCCATAGGCCCTGACCTGGTTCCGATGGGCGCCGCCGATCAGCTTGTGCACCGGCAGGCCGGCCACCTTGCCGGCAATGTCCCACATGGCGATATCGACGCCCGACAGGGCCTGGACCGGCATCCCCTTCTGCCCGTGATCGCGCAGGAGATTGTAGACATTGTGCCAGATGACATCCCGGTCCAGCGGGTCGTCGCCGAGTATCATCGGCTGGATGACCTTCTCGACGATGGTTCTGTTGGCCAGGGCGATATTGCCCGGCCCGAAACACTCGCCCCAGCCGGTGATGCCTTCATCGGTCATCACCTCGACGAGATGCGCGGTGCGCCTGGCGTAGAATTGCTGCGAATATCCCAGCTCTTCCTGCAGGTCGTAGGACAGGACATGGCTCCGGACGCCGGTGATCTTCATCGGGCGCCTCCCTGGCTTGCCGCACGGCGTCCGGATTGGCTGGCAAGCCTCCCCGGCACGGCCATCCCGGGCTCCCGGCCCATGCTTGCCTGATGGGCTTCGGCACTCATGTGCGGCCCGCCATTCCAGGCAATGCACAAATGTTTCCCGGTTTGAGTGTCCATGGCAGCCTCAATCAAACAATGTCTCGATATTGGTCTTGATGCTCTCGCCGACATAAAGGGCCAGGGCCTGTATGGTCGATGTCGGGTTGACCGCACCGGACGTCACGAAGATCGAACCGTCGACGATGAAGAGATTCTTCACGTCATGGCATTGCCCCCAGGCATTGACCACCGATTTGTCGGGATCGTCTCCCATCCGGCAGGTCCCCATCTGGTGCCAGCCGGCTCGCCACCAGACCTTGTCGTCGGCACCCTTCAGCACCCGCCTGGCCCCTGCCGCCAGCAGCACCTCCTCGGCCCGTGCCTCGCCATGCCGGAGCATCCTGCGCGTGTTCTCGCCCAGCCGGTAGGTGATCTTCGGGGCCGGGATGCCATCGCTGTCGGTCAATTCGGGATCCAGCGTGACCGTGTTGTGCTCCTCGGGAAGATCCTCGCTGACGATGGTCAGCCCGGCAAGACAGGGATAGACATCATCCATGATCTCCCGGTGCCTGGAGCCCCAGGGAATCGGGTTGTCAACGCCGTAGCCGCCAAGCGCGTAGGTCATCGGTGTCGTCGACCGGCCCGAGTGCAAACCATAGCCACGCACGAAGCCGCGAGAGGAGTCCGACTCGTAGAATTCCTGGCTGAGTATCGAGCAGGCCATCGGCCCTTCATGCCCCTTCATCGGCTCGTCGAATACGCCCGACACGCCGGTCAACGGGTGGAACATCAGGTTCCTGCCGACCAGGCCGGACCGGTTGGCAAGGCCATCGGGAAACTGCCTGGAGGCGGAATTCAGCAAGAGGCGCGGTGTGCCGATGCCGTTGCAGGCAAGAACAACCAGCTCGGCCCGCTGCTCGTGCACCTTCCCGTCCGGGCCATGATAGAGAACGCCGGATGCCCGGCCGGTCGAGTCATCAACGAGGACCTCGCGCACCCGGCAATGGGTGCGCAGCTCGACACCGGCCCTCTCGAGGATTGGCCAGTAGGTGAAGTTGGCGCCGCCCTTCGCCCCGGCGGCGCAGCCCAGATCGCAGGTTCCCGCATTCACGCATTTCTGCCTGCCGTCGTAATCCCGGCTGAGAATTGCCACATCGGATGGCCACCAATGCCAGCCCAGCCTGTTGAATCCGCCGGCCAGGGTCTGCCCCAGCCTGCCGATCGGGATCGGCGGCAGTGGCGGCGTGTAGTCGGGATAGGCCGGGTTGCCCGCAAGTCCGGAGGCGCCGATATTGTGGTCATTCATGTCGTAGAAGGGCGCCAACCTGTGATAGTCCACCGGCCAGTCCTCGCCCACGCCGTCAAGGCTGCGGGTCCGGAAATCCGACGGTTTCATCCGCGGCCAGTGACCCAGAAAGTTGATCGTGGACCCGCCCACGCCATTCCAGTTGACCGGCGTGATGCAGCTGTCGTCGGAGTTGATCGGGTAATCCTGCTTCAGCCGGCGGACATTCGGATCGCAGGAAAACGAGCCATAGCGCGCCAGCTCGTAATCCTCCCGGTGCGAGGGAAAATCCCGGTCATCAAGGCGCGGGCCCTGCTCGAGGCAGACCATGCGTACCCGCAAATCCATGAGTGACCAGGCAAGGGCGGCACCGGATGCCCCGGCGCCGATGATCAGCACGTCAACCGGATCGTCTGCCATCACGCACCATTCCCGTCCGGCCTGGCCGGATCACGGTAGCATGCCCCGCGCTGCCGCACTGGAGCGGTCAATTCGTCGATGAACTCCCTCGCTTCGGCGGCGACCCTGTAGCCGTCAGGATGGACAGGATGCGATCCCACCCCGACCAGGGCCCGCATGTCGGGGCGGCTGTAATAGCCCTTGTAGGTGACCGTCAGGAGGGCCAGGAATTCCGCCGGGTATTCGGCTTCGAGCCCGCTGACCAGTGTCGGCGAAACCTCGCCCCCCGCCCCTGCCGCGCCATCCAGCAGGGTTGCGATCGCCTCCCGAAGGCCGGCATCCAGCGCCACTTGGCCAGCGATGAAATCCGCGACTCCCAGCTCGCCGGCTCCCGGAATGCTCCGGCCCGGACTGGCGGGGATCAGCTGGTCAAGAATTGAATCGAGAAGCAGGCGTTCGGTGCCGGTCCAGCAGGTGGTCATGGCTCCGCTAACCCCCGTCCCTGGCGCTGGAGCGCGACACGGCATCAATGGCGACCGCGACCAGCAGGATTACCCCTGACACCATCAGCTTGTCGGCGGCGCTGGCGCCGGTCAGGTCGAGCCCATTGCCGAGTGAGCCGATGACCAGGGCACCGAGAATTGCATTCCAGACCGAGCCGCGCCCCCCGAACAGCGATGTGCCGCCGATCACTGCCGCGCCGATTGCCTCAAGCAGCAACGAGCCTCCGGCGAATGCCGTGTAGGATACGGAGCCGAACCGCGAGGCGCCGAATATTCCACCTACGGCCGCCATCAGCCCGACGATCCCGAATGCGGCGACGCGGATGCGTTTGACATTCATCCCGACCCGCCGGGCGCTTTCGGGGTTGCCACCCACGGCAAACAGCGAGCGGCCGAATGGTGTCGACGTGGTGATCCAGCCGAGGAGAGCGGTCAATCCGACCAACAGGGCCAACAGCACCGGAAGTGAACGATAGGCATTGAGGGTCACGATCACGGCAATCACCAGCACGCCGAAGACGATGACCTGACCCCAGAGGGCAACGGAAGAATCGAGTTCCAGCCCCCGACTTCGACGTTGTGCCTGCTTGCGCAGATTGATGGTGGCAAAGGCAGCCACGCAGACCAGCCCCAGGGCCAGCCCCCACATATCCGGGATCAGCAACCGCGCGATTCCCCGCACGAAGGCATCGCCCACGTTCAGGTTCCCGGTTGGAAGAATCTTCTGCATGAGTCCCTGGTAGCCAAGCAGGCCGGCAAGGGTCACGACAAAGGACGGGATGCCGACATAGGCAACGAGAAGCCCCTGCGCTGCACCCATCACGATGCCGACACCCATCACCATGATGCAGGCCAGCCATCCTGGAACCCCGGCCAGGACCAGGACACCGAGCAGGGCCGCACACACCCCGGCGGTGGCGGCGGCCGAGAGATCGATGTCGCCCAGGAGGAGGACGATGGTGATTCCGACTGCCAGCGTGGCGATCACCGCCGATTGCATGAACAGATTGTAGATGTTCCGGGGGCTGAGAAAGATGGAGCGGAAGCTGTCGGCACCGCCGGTCACGACATCCAGCGCCGGCAGCGCCACCCCGAAATAGATCCAGATCGCCGCCAGGGCAAAAAGAACGGGCACGAAGGCACCGAAGCGGGTCTCGCGCATGGCGCGGAACCGCTCGAGTGTTGACGGTCTGGTTCCGGCCTGCATGTCCTGACTCATGGTCTCAGCGCGTCATCGAGACGACGATTTCGTCCGGGTTGGTGTCGGCGGTTCGCCAGGTCGCCACATTGCTGCCCTGGCGGAGAACACAAATCCGGTCCGATACCTCGAAGACATCGCGCATGTTGTGCGAGATGTAGACGACGGCATGATCGGTATTGCGAAGCCGTTTCACGACTTCGAGAACCTGGCGGGTCTGGGCGACACCAAGGGCAGCAGTCGGTTCGTCCAGCATGACGACGCCGCTCTCAGCGCCGACGGCGCGGGCGATGGCGATCGCCTGGCGCTGTCCACCTGACAGCCCACCGACCTTGGCCCGCACCGATTGCAGGGTCCGGACCTCGAGACGGTCGATGGCCTTCTTGGCAGTTGATTCCATCTGCAAGTCATCGAGCGGGCGAAGGATCCTGGGCAGGAACCTCCAGCCGGGCCTGACCGGTTCGGCACCCAGCGACAGGTTGGCAGCCACGTCCAGGTTTTCGCAAAGCGCCAAATCCTGGTAGACGATCTGGATGCCGATGCCGGTCGCATCATTCGGATTGTTGATGGTGACCTCCCGGCCATCGAGGAAGAACCGCCCGTCATCGGCGGTATAGGCACCGGCCAGAACCTTCATCAGCGTCGACTTGCCGGCGCCGTTGTCGCCAACAAGTGCCATGACCTCGCCGCGGGCCACCTCGAAATCAACCCCCCGCAACGCTTCGACCCCACCGAAACGCTTGTGGACGTCTTCGACCCGCAGATGTGGAGGTGGAGCACCGTGCCCCACCTGTACTGTTTCAGCAAGCATGTACGCTTGTCACTGGCAGAGGGCGGTTGCCGCGGCCTCGCCCTGGCATACCATTTCCCTGGTGATCGACGGATCGTTTTCGATCACGTAAGCCACACCCTCGGCACCAACTGCCGAGTATGAACCAACCGGCACATAGGCGACTTCGGCACCGACACCATTGGTTACGGTCTGCGAGGCAAGATCCGAGAAGTCCTGACCATTGACCAGGCGCACCGTTACCTTGGCCGCAGCTTCGGCCATGTCGGCCAGCGGGCGCCAGCCACACTGGGTCTGTTTGCCAAGCAGCATCAGCTGCTGCGCCTGGACCGTGCAATCAAGGCCGGATACCGGAACTGTCCCGGCCATGCCCTGTTCTTCCATGGCGGCAATGGCTGCACCGGCATTGCCGTCATTCGACGATACCACGCCCTGGACATTGTTGTTCAGCTGGGTCAGGGCCTGGTCCATCGAGCGGCGGGCGATTGCCGGATCCCAGCCCGGTGTCCAGTTCTCGTAGCCGAGGACCCGCTTGCCGCTGTCAAACAGCTCCGTCAGGGCCCGCAACTGCCCGTTATGGATGACTGCCGCATTCGGATCGGTCGGGGAGCCCTTGAGCAGGACCAGCGTGTCGCCATCCGCGGTGTTCTCGATCACGTGCATCGCCTGGTCATAGCCCATGCCTTCGAGATCAGCCTGCACCCAGAAGGTGGTGTTGTGCGAGTTGATCATCCGGTCATAGGCAATGGTCGGAACGCCTTCCTCGGCGGCGGTGTCGGCAATGATCGCCGAGCTTTCGCCATCGATCGGAATGACGATCAGCACCTTGGCCCCTTGCGTCAGTGCCTGTTCTGCCTGCCGTTGCTGCACGGAGGTGTCATTGTTGGCGTTGAAGACCTCGACCTCGATGTCGGGCGCGATCTCGGCCATCGTGTTCACGAAGGCCGCAGCATCCTGCTGTTCCCATCTCGGGTTTACGTTCTCGGGCAGAAGCAACGCTACCATCTCGGCCGACGCCATTCCCGCCATGGAAATCGCCGCTGCAGTGACAGCAACGAGCCCGTTTCGTGTTCTCGAAAACATCGTTCTCTCCTGTTTATTGTCATGGAGCCCGTGGGCACCGGTTGGCCTGGTGATCTGCCCCGAATAGGGCCGGGGTCTGGCAGTCCAGTGTGCTGCCTCCACTGACACGCTCACCAGGTCGAGCCAGCGGTATCCGGTGTCTCAATACCGGGACGATGCGCCTTGCTCCGGATCGGGCGGCCCGTCACCGGCAAGACGCCAGGACAGTCCGGCAATCGCACTCTCCAGGCGCTCGGCAGTATCGACGAGATGAGCCTTCATTCGCTCCTCCGCCGCCTGGTGGTCCCGTGATCTGATGGCATTCAGGACCGCGCGGTGAAACGGGATGGAGCTGGCATTTTCCCGCGGGTCGGAATTGGTCAGGCGAATGGAGCTGAGCAGCGCCGAGAAAATCACCCCCTCCATCGAGAGCAGGATTTCGTTGCCGGCCGCACGGAGAATGGCCCGGTGAAACATGGCATCGGCCACGACATATCCCTCGATCGACTGCCCGCCATGTTCCATGCGCTGCTGGGCTGTCTCGATCTCGGCATGTTCGTCATCCGACCCGAAGCTGGCCGCCCAGGCGGCAGCGCTTGGTTCGATCAGTCGCCGGAACTCGGTCAGCTGTCGCAGGAAATCAGGACGCGGATCGGTGGACAAGTGCCAGGCAAGCACGTCATCATCCAGAAGGTTCCAGTTTGAACGCTGCCGGACCCGGGTGCCGCTTCCGCGCCGAACCTCGAGAAGTCCCTTGCCCACCAGCAGCTTCACGGCCTCGCGGACGACCGACTTGCTGACCCGGAAACGCTCCCCGAGACGACCCTCATCGTCGATCAGTTCGCCTTCCCGATGCAATCCGCCGACAATCCGCCTTCCCAGCTCCCGGCAGACATGGGTAGCGAGGCTCGGTGGTGATCCGCTGGAATCCTTGAGATCGTAATAGAGAAGCTCAGACATATTATCATTGATAACATCTGATGTTTCGACTGTCGACTCCTTTATCTGGTATCTGGTCCGGAAGCCCACCGGCAACACCAATCCGTAACAATCCCGGACATGCCCGGCCTCGGGGCAGGAAAGATGCAGATCAATGCCACTGAAATTCACCCGGCCAACGGCGAGTGCTTGCGCTGGACAGAAACCCTCCGTAGCCGATCCGCCATATTGGTTGCCCATGTAGGGCAGGGTGAGAACGGCAGACGCAATCCGCGTGCTGGAGCAGGATGAGCGAGAGGTCTTCACGGCCGGGGATCTGCGCGCCCTATTCCCCGAGAAATCGGAAAAGACCTTCACCGGTGACCTGGCGCGGCTGGTCGCCCAGGGCGTGCTGACGCGCGCCGCCAGGGGCGTCCATGTCAACGAACGGAAACTCGACATCGGCAATTCGCCGGACAGGATCGCGCTGGCGCTTCGAGAAGGCCATTCCTGCCATCTCAGCCTTCTGACGGCGCTCAGTCACCATAGCCTCATTTCGCAGATGACCTGGTGCATCACGGTGATGACAACCGGGTGAAAGGGATGGTTCCACACGCCCTTCGGCTCCATCTCCTTTACCCACACCGAGCGGACGTCTGCCGAGGTCGAGGATGCTACGGTGGATGTCGGCCAACCGTTGCGCCGGGCCAGGCCGTTCACGGCGCTGGAGGATCTGCGACGAACCCGGCGCAATCTCGAACTGGTGGACATTGATCCGGATGAGTTGGCGTTGATCCGCCAGGAGATGGGTCTTCCACCTTTCACCGGGGAAGATCAGCGTCAGCTGCGCTGGTGGCAGCAGCTGCCATGGGCCGAGCCTTGGCAACCCGCGGCGCAATCTCCAGGATGACAGGGATGGATTTCCAGGGCCTCGTCGATGGAGCGGCGTCGGAAGCAGGCCTTGCCGGGCGCTCGGTTCAGGCCGGCAAAGGAGATCCTGCATTACGACATCCTGCATGCGATGCACCGGCGCGGCTTCCTCGACCGCCTGGTATTCCACGGTGGGACAGCCCTGCGACTGTGCCATTGGGGAGTGCGACTGAGCGAGGCTCTCGACTTCTGTGCCGGCCCAGGTCTGTCGGATGCACAGGCGGCAGAGCCTGGACCAGTGTTGCAGCAATATCTGGAAGACCGCTACGGGTTTGAGGCCATGGTATCACAGCCACGGGACAAGGGTCGCTTTGCAGTCTATATCCGGCGATGGCGGGTGCGGATGGCACCCGACACGGGCGGCTTTGGCGGAAGTTCATGGTTTCGCATCAAGCTCGAAATCGCCGATGTGCAGAGCGGAATTTCATTCGAAGCGGCCTGGGCCGCAATTACAGCATCATTCCAGCCAGCCATGCAGGAGTGCAGCTCCGTGTCACCACCATGGCCGGCATTCCTGCCGACAAGCCGGCGGCATTTCCGGCAAGGTTGCCGGTCCATGTGCGCTGGCGCGACCTCCGGGACATGCAATGGCTGTTGAGCCGTGGTGTCCGCATGGATGCCTCGCTGGTTCGGGGCAAGCTGGAAGGATACGGGATCCCGCACTTCGATGAACTGCTGACCGATGCAGCCGGGCAGATGCCTGATCTGCCCGGTTCCGGCCAGATGTTGAAGGTGCTGGAGGAGACTGTGCCTCCCGAGCTGGCAACGAGGACCCTCCGCAGCAGCGAATGGCTGGAAGGGGTCGCGGTCCTGTTGCAGAAACTCTTGACAGGATTGCGGGAAGAACTCGCGGCCGACAACCACCGGGGCGGACAAGCCGGAGGATCGTGACCCGCCATGCCACATCTCGCCGACACCGCCGGCGCCCGTTGGTCCGCCATCTCCACTTGATGACTGAAACGGGGATTGGCGGAATGTGACGACTCCGAATTGCAAGATCGTCTGGTGAGACGAGATTGCTGGCCCGGGCTGGCCGGCAACCATGCTGCCTTCATTCCGGGGTCGTTGCCGGTCGGATTGACATGGCCGAATCAGGCAGAATTGCACGATGAGGCATCTGGAGGCCGCCCGGACCCGGCAGCATTGCAAGGGCTGTCGGGCCGGCTGCGTAAATTCCGGCGGGCGAGGACCGGCTACATCTTCTCGATGACTCCACAGCCGATACGGCCACCGGCGCCGCCAATTGGCTGCGACATGTGATCATCGGGATTCTCGTGAATGACGATCGCCGAGCCATCCTCGTCCAGCAGGGCCGGTGCGTCGCCTGCCACCGATATGCGGGTCGTGAAGAAACCGGCCCGCTCCGTGCCATCGGCTGCCACGTAGAGATTGGGAAGATCGCCGTTATCCGGCCCATCGGGGTTTCGCAGACCGTGCTTGACCCCTTCCGGATTGATGTGCCCCGATGCCGCCTTGAAGTTCGGGGAGCAGGAACCGGTGGCGTGCAGGTGGATGCCGTGCCCACCAGGCGGCAATCCGCTTGCATCGACAAGAATGAGTACGCCGGTGGGGGTCTGCTCGAATAGCGCGCCGCCGATGACATCACCGTCGGCATCCAGGATCTCCGCCCTTGCCAATTCGCCTGCATGGGCCAGGGAGCTGATGCAGGAAATCGCTATTGCAATACCTGCACCGGCAATCAGTCTCGTCATTTTCTCCTCCGTCTCGGATATTCGATCATCCCTGCACCGGCACTGCGTGTCAAATACCGGAAAAAGGAAGGACATGCTGGTCCCGCCCGTGCAGCCCGGATCAGTTTTCTCGATTCGGGAAGGTGTCGAGTTTCACTCTGGCAGGGTGGCACTGGCGGCCCGTCGCGTCAGACAGGTCGTGACCTTGGTTCCGACGACGGTCCGGATGTTGCCGGTCGGCCTGGCGGAACAACAGATGCCTGGCGAGCGCACTCTCCCGGTGTGCCGGAGTTTGCAATGCCCCGTTCCGGGGGAAGGCAGATTGCCTGGTGGTCAGCCCTTCTGGTTGAAGAGGATTTTCTGCGCCTGCTTGCTGTTGGAGCCGCCTCGGTGCTCTTCGGCCAGCGCTCGTCCCTTCTGGACGGCCGGCCGACTGCCCACTCTCTCCAGCCATGCCGCCATGTTGGGCAACCTGGCAATGTCCTGTTGCTGACCTTCCCACAGGCAGGCCCATGGCCATATCGCCATGTCGGCAATCGAATAGTCTCCGGCGACGAATTCTCTCGACTCGAGGCGTCGGTCGAGCACGCCATACAGCCGGGAGACCTCGTTGCGGTAGCGGTCCTTGGCATAGGGAAGGTCCTGCGGCGGATCCATCTCCGGCGCGTATTTCAGGAAATGATGCGCCTGCCCGGCCATCGGGCCGACCCCACCCATCTGCCACATCAGCCACTCCTCGACCTCGATGCGCTGGTTTTCGTCCTTGCCGTAGAATTTTCCGGTCTTGCGGCCAAGATACTGGAGAATCGCGCCGGATTCGAAGATGCTGACCTTCTCGCCCTTCGGGCCGTCATGATCGATGATTGCCGGCATGCGATTGTTTGGCGCAATCTTCAGGAAATCGGGATCGAACTGGTCACCCTTGCCGATATTGACGAGGTGAAGCTGGTAAGGCAACTCGAGTTCTTCAAGGGCAATGGATATCTTCCAGCCATTGGGTGTCGGCCAGTAGAAGAGATCGATCGGTCTGGTCATCGGGGGACTTCCTTTGATGGCGGCGCGGGGCCGCTGCGGGTCAATCCGGCGAAGGGCCGGTCACGAGTGGTGGTGGGCACCCTCCGGGCCCCAGGACGGAACTGCCGAATAATGGGCGTGGCGCCTGGTTGCAACAGCCTCACCGCCCCGCGGCCTGGCCAGGAGGGGCTGGATGCCGGGCGATGGGCGTGTCCGGGGAGAGGGATTGCTTCCCCGGCGCGTGCGGATGGCTTGACTCCGGGTCGCCGCCGCCGGAAAACGGGATGGCCGGATGCGGAAGCCGCGCTGGCTGGCGGGCCTGGATTGCGGGCCGTCATGACCGGGCAGATCCCACAGGCCGGTCATGGAAGGGGTGGGAATCGGTCAGGGGCACTCATGGACAAATCGACAAAGGCGGTCCGGGCCGGCATTCGTCGCAGCCAGTTTGGCGAGAATGCCGAGGCGATCTTCCTCACCCAGGGCTACTCCTACGAGTCGGCCGAACAGGCGGAAGCCAGGTTCATCGAGGCCGGCGAAGACGAGTATATCTATACCCGCTACGGCAATCCGACCGTCCGGATGTTCGAGGAACGGATGGCTGCCATCGAGGGAGCCGAGGATGGATTTGCCACCGCGTCCGGCATGGCAGCCGTCAACGCGTCGCTGATGTCGATGCTGTCGGCCGGCGACCGCGTGGTCTCGTCACGGGCGCTGTTCGGCTCCAACCTGTTCATTCTTGAAGAGATCCTGCCGAGATTCGGTATCGAGGTGGTGCTGGTGGACGGGACCGACCCCGAACAGTGGCAGCGCGAGATCCGCCCGGGAACCAGGCTGGTCTTTCTTGAATCGGTCTCGAATCCGACGCTGGAGGTCATTGATGTCAGGAATGTCTGCGAGCTTGCCAATCGGCAGGGTGCAACATCCATCATCGACAATGTGCTCGGGACGCCGGTTTTCCAGGACAGCATCGGCCTCGGGGCCGATGTCGTCGTCTATTCGGCAACGAAGCATATTGACGGGCAGGGAAGGTGTATCGGCGGCATCGTGCTGGGAAGGTCGGAATTCATCAAGAATACCTTGCAGCCCTTCCTGAAACATACCGGGGCGGCGATGAGCCCGTTCACGGCCTGGGTCATGCTGAAGGGTCTTGAAACCCTCTCCCTGAGGTGCAATGCTCAGGCTGGCACTGCGCTGGAAATTGCCGGGAGGCTGGAGGGGCATCCGAAGTGCAGCAGGGTGATTTTCCCGCACCTTCCGAGTCATCCGCAATACCAACTGGCCAGGTCGCAGATGTCATGCGGGGGGACAGTGGTTTCGGTTGAGCTCAGGGGTGGAAAGGACAGCGCATTCCGGTTCATCAATGCTCTCGAGATCATCAGCATTTCCAACAACCTTGGCGATACGAAGAGCCTCGTCACCCATCCGGCCACGACAACCCATCAGCGGCTGTCGCCGGAGTTTCGCCAGGAGTTGGGAATCGGAGATGGCCTGGTGCGAATCTCGATGGGTCTCGAAAGTCAATCCGACCTGATGCGTGACATTGACAATGCCCTGGACGCGGCATGATCGGCAGGACCGCCGGCTGACAGCCGGCCGGCTCCGGGAACCGATGAGGTTGCGCGGGCGGTTTCGGCACGAGTAACGATGAGCAGGATCGATATCCCCGATGTCAGGGCCGTGCTCTACGTGATCGGCCTGGTGGTGGCATGCCTCGGTATTGCCATGACCGCCCCGATGGTCGCCGACCTGATCGATGGCAACGAGAATTGGCGGGCCTTTGCCATCTCCTCGCTGGTGACCGGGCTGACCGGCGTGGTCATCACCTTGTCCACCCATAACCGGGTCGGCAACAGCCTGACCATCAAGCAGATATTCATCCTGACAACAGGGCTCTACGTGGCATTGCCGGTCTTCGGCGCCGTTCCCTTCGTGCTGGGCGAGCCGGGGATCGATATCGTCGATGCCTTCTTCGAGGCAATGTCCGGATTGACCACCACCGGCGCCACCGTCATCGCCGGCCTGGAGAGCCTGCCACCGGGAGTGCTGTTGTGGCGCGGGCTGCTGCAGTGGTTCGGCGGCATCGGCATCATCGTCATCGCCGTTGTGTTCTTTCCCTTCCTGCGTGTCGGAGGCATGCAGCTTTTCAGGTGGGACAGCCTCGTCACCCTCGGCCAGATCCTGCCGAGAGCCTTCGAGGTCACCTGGTCGATTTCGCTGATCTACCTGTTCCTGACCGTTGCCTGTGCGCTGGGATACTCCTTCGCCGGCATGAGCGTGTTCGACGCCATCGTTCACTCGATGACAACGGTCGCCACTGGCGGATTTGCCAATTACGACAGCTCCTTTGCCAGCCTGGGAGCCAGGGCGGAGTATGTGAGCGTCGTGTTCATGATCCTGGCTTCACTGCCGTTCTTTCGCTACTTCCAGTTCGCCACCGGCTCCTACCGGCCGCTCTTCGAGGACCGGCAGGTGCGCGGCTTCATGATGTCGATCATCGCCATTGTCATTCTGCTCGTGGTCTGGCTGATCCTGGTCAATGACCGCAACTTCGAGATCGCGTTGCGCAAGTCGCTGTTCAACGGCGTGTCGATCCTGACCGGAACCGGATATGCCAGCGAGAATTACAGCAACTGGGGAGGATTTCCGGTCGCAGTGTTCTTCATCATTGGCCTGGTCGGGGGTTGTGCCGGCTCGACCTGCTGTTCCATCAAGATTTTCCGTTTCCAGTTGATGATTTCGGCGCTGCGCGCCCACATTACCCGGGTTCGCCTTCCGCATGCGGTTGCCGTCCCCAAATATGCCGGACAGCGGATACCGAACGAGGTCCTGTCTTCGGTGATGTCGTTCTTCGTGATCTTCTTTGCCACCCTGCTGGGAGCAACATTGCTGCTGGCAATTGCCGGCCTGGATTTCCTGACATCGCTGTCCGCCGCCGCAGCCGCCCTTGCCAATATCGGCCCGGGCCTCGGCGATATCGTCGGCCCGGCCGGGAACTATGCCGGCCTGGGTGACGGGCCAAAGCTCCTGCTTGCCTTCGTCATGCTGGTAGGGCGCCTGGAGTTGACGGCAGTCTACGCCCTCCTCACCATTCGTTTCTGGAGAAGTTGAGATGGAATCCGGCATGCAGCCGCTGGGCACACAGATTTGCCGCGCCCTGGAAGCACGGGGAGTGCGGACGGTCTTCGGCATTCCCGGCGTTCACAACCGGGAGTTGTACCGGGGATTCTCCGGCACCGGATTGACCCATGTGCTGGCCCGGCATGAGCAGGGCGCCGGTTTCATGGCCGATGGACATGCGCGGGCCACCGGCGAGCCGGGCGTGGCGTTTGTCATTTCCGGACCCGGTCTGGTCAATATTCTCACCCCGGTCGGGCAGGCCCATTCCGACTCGGTGCCCATGCTGGTGATCGCGACCTGCCTGGATGAACAGGGGCTGCTCGGCGGCAAGGGGATGCTGCACGAGTTGAAGGATCAGCGCCTGGCCGGCGAGGCGGTGGCAGATTGGAGTCTCGTGGCATCCGATGCCGCCTCTGCCTATTTGCTGATCGACCGCGCCTTCAGCGAGTTTTCCGCCTGCCGGCCGCGGCCGAAGATCATCAACATACCGGTTGAGTGCCTGGGCAGGCCGGCACCACCGCCGCCGGAGCCGCCAGCCCGGCCGGGACGGCCAGCGCCGGACCAGGCGGTGGTCGAGACGGTGGCAGGGCTGCTTGACGCGGCGACGCGGCCGCTTTTTGTCCTTGGTGGCGGCGCCGTCGGCGCCGCCGATGTTGCAGATGAGGCCGTCCGCAAATCCGGCAGCGCCGTCTTCCTGACCTATGCCGGCCGGGGCATTGTCCCCGCGGATTATCCGCTGAATTTCGGCTCGCTGCTGGCAAGGCCCGAGAGCGAAACCATTATCGGCAGCGCCGACCTGGTCATTGTGGTCGGAACATCGCTGTCCGAGACCGACCTCTGTAGACAGGAGCTGGGCCACGATTCGGTGATGGTTCGGGTTGATATCGACCCTGTCTCGTTCATTGGCCTTGCCGCCGGCGACATTCCGGTGGTGGGCGATGCCGGCGTCTTTCTTGACATGCTGGCCTCGATGATCACCGCCCGGCCCGGCCGGACCCGGTGGCAGGCAGCCGGGGTGGCAGCCGACCGGAAGAGAATGATTGCCTCCTGCGATGCCGAGCGGCAGGGCATTGCCGGCATCGCCCGACAGGTGCTGGACGGGCTTCCGGAGGGCACGCTGATCTATTCGGACATGACCCAGTTTGCCTATGTGGCAAAGGAGGTGGTCACCCTGCGCCATCCCGGCCAGTGGAGTCACCCCTACGGCTTCGGGACCCTCGGCTATGCGCTGCCGGCGGCCATCGGCGGCAAGGTGGCATGTCCGGAAAGGCCGGTGCTGGCAATCGCCGGCGATTACGGGCTGCAATACACCATCCAGGAACTGGGCACGCTGGTCGATGCCGGGATTTCGGTCACCCTCATGGTCTGGGACAACCAGGGCCTGGGCGAGATCAGGAATTGCATGGAAAGGTCGCAGATCATGCCGATGGCAACCGACGCCTTCCTGCCGGATTTGTCGCTGCTGGCGCAGTCCTACGGGCTGGGCTACCGGCGCCCGGCATCGGTGGATGAACTGGCGGCGGCCATCCGGTCGGGTCTGGCGGCGCCGGTATCCACGATCATCCATGCCGATGCGGAAAGGCTGATTGCCGCCACCGGGTGACCGGCGGCCCGGCCGACATGTTCGGGGCAGATGGCGGGTGGCCGTTCCGGCGCCCTGTCGTGGTCAGGACATGTTGCGAATCGAGGTCTCGACGGCGTGCAGGAATGACCGGGCCGATGAGCTTGCCGACAGCAGCAGGAAATCATCCTCGCCCAGCTTGTGGACCACCGTGCCCATGTATTCCATCGCGGTCCGGGCGGTCGAGCCGGGCGTGAAGTTGGCGGGGTCGAGGTCAACCGGGCAGATCCGCTCCAGCGCCTTCGTGGCGTCGGACCCGGTGAGCCGCAGCGCCAGCCAGCTGTCGGACTGGTCGGTGTAGTAGCCGGTATTGCCCAGCATCCCGTACACCGAGTCGGCCGACAATTCGGTGCCATCCCAGGCGAGGACGAAAAACTGGTCGGGAGACATGCTGAATATCCGCACGCGGCCATCGGCGGATTGGCTGGATTGCCCTGCCGCCGGCAGTTCTGCCGACCATGCCGACCGGGTCGCCGTGGCCAGCCGGTCCCTTCCGCCAAGGGGGCAGGCGACCGACACCATCGAGAGTCCGGTCAACTCCTCGAGGCGGGCGCCGGGAAACTCCTGCTGGTAGCCGCCCAGGAAGGACTCGGAGACGAGAGCGTAGTCAGCCACGGAGACGACTCCCTTCCGGATCGAAGAAATGCGGCGACACGATTTCGACATCGGTGCTGCTGCCGCGCAGCGGGTCGGCCACCACCACCACCTCGCCGAGTCGTTCCGAGCCCCGGCGAATGAAACCGAGGCCGATATGGTGTTCAAGCATCGGCGACCAGGCCACCGAGGACATCCAGCCCTGGTCGTTATCCAGGGTCTCGGCGGCACCGGGGGCAAGGAAATGGGCTCCTGCCCGCAGCTCCCGGCCGTGGTCGACCGGCTTGAACCCGACCAGTTCCACGGTCTCGTCCTCGTTGAGTTCGGGACGCAGGCAGAGGGTGTTTCCGATGCTGTCCTTCTTCTGCGACACCATTCTTCCCAGGCCGAGATTGCGCGCCGTCGTCTGCCCGTTGATCTCGTTGCCGGCAGCATGGCCCTTTTCGATGCGCATCACCCCCAGCGCCTCGGTGCCATAGGGAATTGCTCCGAACTCCTCTCCCGCCGCCATCAGCGCTTCCATCATCGAGCTGCCGTAGCGGGCGGGGACGGCAATCTCGTATGCCAGTTCGCCGGAGAAGGAGATCCTGAACAGCCTGGCGGCCGTGCCACCGCAGACGGTCAGCTCGCCACAGGCCATGAAGGGAAATGCCGCGTTCGAGATGTCGTGTTCCGGATCGACGATCTTGCGCAAAAGGGCTCGTGAGTTGGGTCCGGCAACGGCAAATTGGGCCCAGCCATCCGTCGCCGAGATCAGGTGCACGTCAAGACCGGGCCACAGGCATTGCCGGGCGAATTCCATCTGCCTGAACACCAGCACCGCGTTGGCGGTGGTCGTGGTCATCACATAGTGATTCTCCGACAGCCTGGCGGTGGTGCCGTCATCATAGGCAATGCCGTCTTCCCGCAGCATGAGGCCATACCTGACCTTGCCGATCGCCAGGGTCGAAAACCCGTTGCAATAGATTCGGTTGATGAATTCCCCGGCATCCCTGCCCTGGATATCGATCTTGCCAAGCGTCGTGACATCGCAGATGCCCACGGAACTCCGGGTTGCCAGCACCTCGCGATCGACGCTCTCCCGCCAATGTGTCTCGCCTTCAGCCGGGAACCACTGGGCCCGCAGCCAGTTTCCGGTCTCCACGAAAACCGCGCCTCGCCCTTCCGACCAGCCATGGCTGGGAGTCAGCCTGTACGGCCGAAAGTCGCGGCCCCGCGAGCGGCCGGCAAATGCGCCGATGGGAACCGGCGTGTAAGGCGGGCGGAAGATCGTCGTGCCGGTCTCCTCGATCGGCTTGCCGGTCAACTCGGCCATGACGGCCAGCCCCAGCACGTTTGCCGTCTTGCCCTGGTCGGTCGCCATTCCCATTGTCGTGTATCGCTTGAGGTGTTCGACCGACTGCATCCCTTCCTGGTAGGCAATCCGGATGTCCTTGACGGTCACGTCATTCTGGTGGTCGACCCATGCCCGTCCGCGCACGCCCTGCACCTGCCAGAACGGAACAATGTCTCCGGACTCCTCCGGGGTCGCCGGCACGTCTATTTTCGGTGCCTCGAAGCCGACCTGCTCGGCGGCGGCCGAACCGGCGGCAATTCCTTCCCGGATGCAGGAGGCCGTATCGAGGGACCCGCTGGCCGCACCGGCAACCTGCATCCCCTTCGGCAGGTCGCCTCCGGGAACAAAGGCCGAAATGTCCTCGTTCCAGACCGGTCTGCCCCGCAAATGGCAGGTCAGGTGGACATTCGGGCTCCACCCGCCGGACACCGCAAGGCAGTCCGCCCGGAAGGTGGTGCCGTCGGTGAGACGGATGGATGTCAGCTGTTTGCGGCCGGAGGTGCCAGCCACCCCTGCTCCGAGTTGCGGCACGCCGGGGGGCAGGCCGGATTGTCCGGCGATATCGACCGGCTCCACCATGGCCGCCACGTCGATTCCTGCCGAAGCCAGATCGCGGGCGGTGCGACGGGCATCGCCATTGTTGGCAAACACCGCCACCCGCTTTCCACAGGCGACCCCGTAGCGGTTCAGGTAGCTGCGAACGGCACCGGCAAGCATCACGCCGGGCCGGTCATTGCCGGGGAAGGCGATCGGGCGCTCGGTGGCGCCGGCGCAGACAATCGACTGGCGCGAATAGATGCGCCACAGGATTTGTCGCGGCATGCCGACTGAATCGGCAAGGTGGTCGGTCCGCCTTTCAAGGGCACCGAAAATGCCGTGATCATAGGCACCGTAAACGCAGCATCTCGACAGGATGCGCACATTCGGCATCGACCGGAGTTCCTGGACAATTCCGCCAGCCCAGTCTTCCCCCCTCTGGCCGCCGATCTCCAGCGTCTCCGAGTTCAGCCTGCCGCCGAGGCGGAAATCCTCCTCGGCAAGTATCACCCTGGCGCTACTTCGGGCCGATGCCAGTGCCGCCGACAGCCCGGCCGGACCGGCCCCGACCACGAGGACGTCGCAATGGAGGAACCCCTTGTCGTAACAGTCGGGGTCCGGAAGCATCGACAGCCGCCCAAGGCCGGCCGCCGAGCGGATCATCGGCTCGTAGAATTTCTCCCAGAAGGATTTCGGCCACATGAAGGTCTTGTAGTAGAACCCTGCCGACAGGAAGGGTGCCAGCAGATCGTTGATCGCCAGCAGGTCGTGCTCGAGGGACAGGCGATGGTTCTGGCTGAAGGCGGCGAGGCCGTCGAAGAGCTCGGCAACGGTGGCCCTGGTATTTGGCTCACGGGAGGCACCACGTCGCAATTCGACCAGCGCGTTCGGCTCCTCCGGCCCGGATGTGAATATGCCGCGTGGCCGGTGATACTTGAAGGAGCGGCCAACCAGCCGCTTGCCGTTGGCCAGCAGGGCCGCGGCCAGCGTGTCGCCTTCATGGCCGGTGTAGTTCCGGTCATTGAAGGTAAACCGGACCTTGTTGCCGGCGCATCTTGCCGGATCGATGCGGAAGGGCTGCGTCATTTGGTGCGCCCGGCGGCGATGGCCACATCCCGCGCCATCTCGACCCGGGTGATTTCGTGGGTGACGGTGTTTCGGGTCACGACCAGCCAGGACCGGTCACCCTGCTCGTGGTACCAGAGTTCCCGATGCTCGCCATCCGGATTGTCTCGCAGGTAGACATGATCGTGGAACTGCCTGGCGGCGTCCGGGTGGTCCCGGTCGGGCCGTTCGATCAGGCTTGCATCACCGAGATAGACGAATTCGGCGGCGTCGCGCGGTCCGAGCAGGGGATGGTTGATGATCATTCAGCCGGCTCCGGTCAATGCAGGTTGGGCTGGGCGCCCACGCCCTTCTCGTCGATGATTCGGCCGCGGCTGAACCGGTCAAGACGAAAGCCGGTGGCGCAAGGGTGCGGCTCGTCCCGGGCCAGCAGGTGGGCCGTGCAGTAGCCGGAGGCCGGGGTTGCCTTGAATCCGCCGTAGCACCAGCCACCGTTGAAATACAGGCCGCCGATATGGGTGCGGTCGATGAAGGGCGAGCCATCCATCGACATGTCCATCAGCCCTCCCCACATCCGCAGCAGCCGGGCCCGACCGATGAATGGCATGATCGCCATGCCGCCTTCGCAGACATCCTCGACCACCGGGAGGTTTCCCCGCTGGGCATAGGAATTGTAGCCGTCGAGGTCACCGCCGAATACCAGACCACCCTTGTCGGACTGGCTGACATAGAAATGCCCGGCCCCGAAGGTGATCACTCCGGGCAGGACCGGCTTCAGACCCTCGCTGACGAACGCCTGCAGGACGTGCGATTCAATCGGCAGCCGCATGCCGGCCCGGGCCATGACCTTGCTGGACGAGCCGGCCACGCAGGCCGCGACCTTGTCGGCCCCGATCCTGCCTCTGCTGGTCTCCACCCCACGGCAAACACCATTCTCGATGTCGAAGCCTGTCACCTCGCAATTCTGGATGATGTCGACTCCGAGCCTGCTGGCACCCCTGGCATAACCCCAGGATACGGCATCATGGCGAACCGTGCCGCCCCTGGGCTGCCACAGCGCGCCCTTCACCGGAAACCTGGCATTGTCGTAATCCAGCCAAGGGCACATCTTCCTCACCCCGTCCTGGTCAAGCAGCACCGCGTCGGCCCCGGCCAGGATCATCGCATTGCCGCGGCGGGCGGCGGCATCGCGCTGCGGGTCGGAGTGGAACAGATTCAGGATGCCCCGCTGCGATACCATGGCGTTGAAGTTGAAATCCTGCTCCAGCCCCTCCCACAGCTTCAAGGAGAACTCGTAGAAGGGCTCGTTGTCGGGGAGCAGGTAGTTGGAGCGAATGATGGTGGTGTTGCGCCCGGTATTGCCGGAGCCCAGCCACCCCTTCTCGAGCACCGCCACGTTGCGGATGCCGTAAACACTGGCCAGGTAATAGGCGGCAGCCATGCCATGTCCGCTGCCGATGATGACAACGTCGTATTGCGGTTTCGGCTCCGGATCACGCCAAAGCCTTTCCCACCCCCTGTTTCCGGTGAGTCCCTGCGTGAAGATTTTCCAGGCCGAGTAGCGCATCGGGAGCCATCATCTGCAAACCGGATACACGTGCCGGATTTGATCTGATAATTCTTGTCCAAAAGAGACAGAAACATGAATAAAACAGACAACACAGCCGGAATCATCCCGTACCGGATCGGAATCCTGCTGATCGACGGATTTGCCCTCCTTTCCTATGCCAGCGTCGTGGAGCCGCTCCGGGCGGCAAACCTGCTGGGCAATCGGGAGCTGTTCCGGATCAGCAATGTGTCGGTGTCGGGGAATTCCTCATGCAGTTCCTCCGGCGCCCTGGTGCCGACGGTCCCGCTCGAGCCGGCACCGGAGATGGATTTGCTGCTGGTCGTTGCCGGCGGGGACCCGCTGGGCTTCGACTCGGATGACGTGCTGGCCTGGCTCCGGAAGCTGGACCGGTCCGGCGTGACGATTGGCGGCATCTCGGGCGGCCCGGCGATCCTGGCGCTGGCCGGCCTGATGACGGGGCGGCGAATGACGGTGCATTGGGAGCATGCGCCGGCACTTCGGGAATTGATGCCGGAGCTGGCGCTTGAACAGGCACTCTACCTGATCGACCGCAACCGGGTCACCTGCGCCGGCGGCACGGCGCCGCTTGACCTGATGCACGGGCTGATTGCCGGGCATCACGGGCACGGCTTCGCCCAGCAGGTGTCGGACTGGTTCATGCATACGGAGGTCAGGCACTGGCAGCGGCCGCAACGTGCCGGGCTGGTGGAGCGTCACGGGACCACCAACCGGGCGGTGCTGAATGCGCTCGAGGCAATGGAAACTCACGTGGCCGAACCATTGTCGCTCCGACAGCTGGCCAAGGTGGCCGAAATCGGCACCCGGCAGCTGAACCGGCTGTTTGTCGCCGAGTTGGGAGTCCCGACCATGCATCTCTACCGCCGACTTCGCCTGGAGGTCGCCGCCCGTATGCTGGCCGGATCGTCGCTGCCGATAACCGATATTGCCCTGGCGACCGGCTTTGCCGATTCGTCGCACTTCTCAAGGGCATTCAGCGCCGAAAGCGGGATGGCGCCATCCTCGTTCCGCCGAAACGCCTTCTGGCGAACCGGAAGGATCGGGCAGGACCAGGTGGCGGCAGTCCCGGGCAGTCAGCTGTCCCGGCGAGCAGTCAGTGGCGATCCGGTGAGAGGGAACACTGCCCGCGGTCGGGATTTGGCTCGACATCCCGCTTGATGATCTCGGCCAGCTGATCGGCACCGCCGACATAGCCGCCATCGATCCAGATCTGTGGAACGGTGATCGGCGTCTTGTGGCCGACGATCGGTTTGACCCGGGCCAGCATTTCGTAGAGCGACAGCGGCTCCTTCACCACGTCCCGGTAGCTGTAGTCGATATCGGCCTCTGCCAGGTAGGACTTGGCCCGGACGCAATGCGGACAGGTCTCCTTGCCGAACAGCTTGGTTCCGGACAGCTTCGACCTCTTCACATGGGAGTTCACCACCGCCTCGGTCAGCACGCCGCGGTTGAGAGCGTTCCCCTGGCTGACCACCTTGCCATCAACCATGACGATGGGGGCATGCCAGCCCCCCTTTGGCAAGGGACGCCACCATTCGGACAGCCACTCGCGCAGGGTGAACCGAATCGGAATGCCCTTGAGCTCATTCTCGAAGGTGTCCTGGATTATATCCAGGGTGAGTGAACATTCACCGCACGGAATCCTGACCTTGAACGGTCCCCAGCTTCCTGCCCATTTGTAGAGCAGGACTTCTACCTGGTCCGGCGGTGCATCGCTGGCTGTCATGTGAAATCCCCCTGGATCAATCCGGGCCGCGACCGGCCGACTGCCCTCCATAATCGGATTTGTGTCGGTCTTCCACCGGCATTGCCGGCCAGATGCCGGTGGCGGGTCTTGCGGGCGCGGTTCAACTTGACAAACAGCTGCACAAAAAGATTGTAGCGGCGAAAGCTGGCTGCGAGGACTGCTCCCTTGTGCGGAATCGTCGGATTGTTCCTGAAGAACCGGGACCTCGAGTCGAGGCTCGGCAGCATGTTTGCCCCGATGCTCATCGAAATGACCGATCGCGGCCCCGACAGCGCCGGCGTTGCCATCTATCGGCAGCATGATGACGGGAAGACGAGGATCACCGCCTTCAGCCCGGACCCGGAAATGGACTGGGGCCAGCTGGTTGGCAAGATCCGTGCCCGGACCGGACAGGATGTGGAGTTCGTCCGCAACGATACCCATTGTGTCATCATCACCGATGCGCCGCCTTCCGATGTCGAGTCGATCTTCGAGGCGGAATGCGACGGCATGCAGGTCATGAGTGTCGGCCGCAGGATGGAAATCTACAAGGAAACCGGTCTCCCGGATGACGTGGTCTCGCGGTTCGACATCGGCCGGATGGCCGGGAGCCACGCCGTCGGACATACCCGGATGGCCACCGAGAGTGCGGTGACCACCGCCGGATCGCACCCGTTTTCGACCGGCACCGATGTCTGCCTGGTGCATAATGGCTCGCTTTCGAATCATAACCGCCTCCGGGAGCGGCTGGAGCGACACGAGGGGATGCAGTTTCGGACCGAGAATGACACCGAGGTGGCGGCAGCATTCATAACCAGCCGACTGGGTGCCGGCCAATCACTTCACGATGCGCTGGAGAGCTGCACGGAGGAGCTTGATGGCTTCTACACTTTCGTTGCCGGGACGTCGGACGGGTTCGCGGTATTGCGCGATCCGATTGCCTGCAAGCCGGCGGTGCTCGCCGAGACCGGGGAATACGTCGCATTCGGCTCGGAATACCGGGCGCTGGCCTCGCTGCCGGGAATCGACGAGGCCAGGGTCTGGGAGCCGGAACCTGCCATCGTCTACAGCTGGGGCATCGAGTGATGGCCGGCCCGGGGCAGAACGAGATCGTCATTGATCTCCATGACACGCAGCTGCGGGATGTGAACGCCACGCTTCAGTCATTGAACGGGACCGGGGAGGGGAGGCAGTACCGGCTGCTCAACCCGGGCGGTGCTCATGCGCTGGCCTGCGGGCTGGACGCGCCGGCAAGGATCATCATCGAGGGGCATGCCGGGTATTATTGTGCGGGGATGAACAAGCAGGCGCTGGTCGAGATCAATGGCAATGCCGGCCAGGGAGTCGGTGAGAACATGATGTCGGGCCAGGTGCGGGTGCATGGCGATACCAGCCAGTCAGCAGGTGCGACTGCCCATGGCGGTTTGCTGGTCATCGAGGGCAATGCCGCCGCCCGCTGTGGCATCTCGCTCAAGGGTGCCGATATCGTGGTGAAGGGAAATGTCGGGCACATGAGCATGTTCATGGCCCAGGCCGGGCGACTGGTGGTACTGGGCGATACCGGCGAGGCGCTGGGTGATTCCATCTACGAGGCCCGGATATACCTGCGCGGCCGGGCCGGCAGCCTTGGTGCCGATTGCGTGGAGAAGCCGCTTGAGGACCGCCACCGGGAGGAATTGTCGGAATTGCTGGCGCTGGCCGGTTGCGACGGGACCGGCACTGACGGGTTTCGCCGCTACGGCTCGGCACGGGAGCTGTACAGTTTCAGGATCGGGAATGTCGGCCAATACTGACGAAAACGCATTGGCTCCCGGTTGGGGGCTGCGGGAGTCGGCGTCCTTCGACCGGGCGTCCATACACTATATCCGGGAGGCGGCCCGAACCGGCCTCTACCGGATCCGCGGGTTCGGTGCCAAGCGCAAGCTTGCCGATTTTGACGATCTGGTCATGCGGGGCGCATCGATGTCGCGGTATCCGCTCGAAGGATACCGGGAGCGGTGTGGCACCAACGTGGTCATTGGCGCCCGTCATGCCAGCAAGCCGATCCATCTGCGGATCCCGATCACCATCGCCGGAATGAGTTTCGGCTCGCTGTCGGCCCATGCCAAGGAGGCGCTCGGTCGCGGGGCAAGCCAGGCCGGAACCTCGACCACCACCGGTGACGGGGGGATGACGCCGGAGGAGCGGGAACACTCCTCCATCCTCGTCTACCAGTACCTGCCGTCCCGATACGGCATGAACCCGGATGATCTGCGTCGGGCCGACGCGATCGAGGTCGTCGTCGGCCAGGGTGCAAAGCCTGGCGGTGGCGGCATGCTGCTCGGTCAGAAGATCACCGGACGGGTAGCCGGAATGCGCTGCTTGCCGGAGGGAATCGATCAGCGTTCGGCCTGCCGGCATCCGGACTGGACAGGCCCGGACGATCTGGCCATCAAGATTCTCGAACTCAGGGAAATCACCGGCTGGGAAAAACCGGTCTATATCAAGTGTGGCGCCGCACGCCCCTATTACGACACTGCCCTGTCGGTGAAGGCGGGTGCCGACGCCATTGTCATCGACGGCATGCAGGGCGGCACGGCGGCAACCCAGGACGTGTTCATCGAGCATGTCGGCCTGCCGACCCTGGTGGCGGTCAAGGAGGCGGTGCAGGCGCTCATTGACCTGGACATGCACCGGAAGGTCCAGCTGATTGTCGGTGGCGGCATTCGCTCCGGCGCCGATGTGGCCAAGGCCCTGGCCATGGGTGCGGATGCGGTGTCGATCGGCACCGCTGCCCTGATTGCCATTGGCGACCAGGACCCGGCGCTCGACGAGGAATACCGGAAGCTCGGTTCGGCGGCAGGGTGCTGGGAGGATTACCAGGCGGGCAATGACCCGGCAGGTATCACCACGCAGGATCCCGAACTGGCCAGCCGCCTCGACCCGGTTGTCGCCAGCAGGAAACTGGCAAACTACCTGTCGGTGCTGACGCTGGAGGCGCAGACGATTGCCAGGGCCTGCGGCAAGAGCCATGTGCACAATCTGGAGCCGGATGATATGGTGGCGCTGACGGTTGAGGCGGCGGCCATGTCGGGAGTTCCGTTGGCCGGCACCAACTGGGTTCCCGGAAAGGACATTTGAAACCGGACCGAGTTCCGGGCATGAACACCAGGATACGAAAGGACCAGGTCATGGCAGAAAGCTTATCCGAAAGAGCGCGGGCGAGCGGAATTCGCTATTTTCTCATGAGTTTCACCGATTTGTTCGGCGTTGCCCGGTCGAAGCTGGTTCCACTGTCGGCGATTGATGACATTGCCGCCGAAGGGGCAGGCTTTGCCGGTTTCGCGGCCTATCTCGACATGACACCGGCCGATTCCGACATGCTGGCGATGCCGGATCTGGACCGGATGATCCAGCTGCCATGGCAGAAGCAGACCGCATGGGTTCCGTGCGACCTGGTCATGGATGATGAAATCGTGCAGCAGGCGCCCCGGGTGGTGCTGCAGAATGTCATGGCCAGCGCTGCCGAGGCGGGGATGACCTTCCTGACCGGGGTCGAGCCGGAATTCTTCGTGCTGACCGATGAGGGGGATGCCATTGCCGATGGGCGCGACATCCGTGGAAAACCCTGCTATGACCAGCAATCCCTCATGCGCCGGTATTCGCTGATCACCAGCATATGCGATTGCATGGACGAGCTTGGCTGGGGCCCTTACCAGAACGACCACGAGGACGCGAATGGCCAGTTCGAGATGAATTGGGGCCCGTCCGACCCGCTCACCACGGCCGACCGTCACAACTTCTTCAAGTTCATGGTCAAGTCGCTGGCCGAGCAGCAGGGTGTGCGGGCGACCTTCATGCCGAAGCCGCTCGAGCGCCTCACCGGCAATGGCTGCCATGTTCACCTGTCGGTCTGGGATGAGGGCGGCAGGAACAACCTGATGTCCGGTGATGGCGAGCTCGGCCTGTCGGAACTTGCCTATCACGTGATTGGCGGGGTGCTGAAGCATTCCCGGGAAATGGCTCTCGTGACCAACCCGGTGGTGAACTCCTACAAGCGAATCAATGCGCCGGTAACGATGTCAGGCGCCACCTGGGCACCGAATACGGTGACCTATTCCGGCAATAACCGCACCCATCTCATTCGCATTCCGGCCGACAACCGGATCGAGGTCAGGCTGGCCGATGGTGCCGCCAACCCGTATCTCCTGCAGGCCGTGCTGGCGGCGGCGGCGCTTGACGGCATTGCCAGCCGGATCGATCCCGGCAAGCGTCTTGATATCGACATGTATGCCGAGGGTCACAAGGTCAGGAACGCGCCGAAGCTGCCGCTCAACCTCTCGGAGGCGATCGGCCTGTTCAGGAAGTCCCGGTTCCTGCCGGAAGTCCTGGGCCGCGAGTTCCATGTCGCCTTGGCAAAGCTCAAGTCCAAGGAATGGGACGATTTCATCGGCCATTTCTCCGAATGGGAGCGCGACAACGCCTTCGACGTCTGAGGGGAGAGGCCGCGGCGCTGGACCCGCCCGCCAGCGGGTGGGTGCAAGGCGTGGCGGATGACACCATGAGCGTTCATCGATCCGATCGACGAATTGCAGGGCGAACAGCGACCCGGCACGTGTCCTGCAGCCGGTTGTGAGATCGAGGAGTTGGCGTTTGAAAAGCGCGCTGCGGATGATGGCTGGCACGGCAGCCTATCTGAATGCGGCCTTGCGGGCGTCGGCAAGATCACCACCGCTCCAAGACGCATAATCGTTCTCGCGCATGGATTGGGCAAGCAGCGCGCACACGTCTCCGTGCATGGAGTTCAGCGTGTCTTCCAGGTGGCGCCGGACCAGATCGCGGATGAAATCACCGGGGTTTCAGAGAGTGTGCCGCTGCCGGTGATCTCGCCGACATGGAGCGCCAGCGGGTCGGGAAGTGTTGTGTTCAGGCGCTTGATCATTGTGCATTCCCGGGCGTCGTTCATCGACACGTCTTTCCACGATTGACCCGGCGGTTCGATCATGGCTCCACCTACTGCTGCCGGTCGCTCATTCACGATCCACGAGTGGTTCGGCGGGTATCGAAATCCCGGCATGTGGTGCATCTGCACCGAAATCATTGATGTGCCTGCCGAAGATGCTGGCGGTGCAGGTTTCGTCAACTGCCGGACCAAACGGCCGGGAATTTTCCTCCACGTCATCCGGATCGGGATTGATGGATCAGGAGGAAGTTTCGATTGGGCGTCGTGCTGCGCTGCGTTACGGCGTGTTGCGTGGCGGTGCGGTGCTGGATCGCCGTATCAATGACGGTGCGGGGGAATCGATCGTGGTCTCACCGCCAGCCTCCGGACTGCCTTCACACAGGATCTCGACTGCCCGCCTTCCCATTTCGTAGAGCGGCATCGAGACAGTCGTGAGTGGTGGGCGAAGATAGGCTGCAAAATCTATGTCATGCAGGGCCACGATCGAGATGTCCCCGGGCACCGACATTCCGGCTGCCCGGATGTGGGAATGCGCACCGATCGCCGCCAAGACATTGAAGCAGACCAATGCGGTGATTCGGGCATCCTGTCCCAGCAGCGTGGCGGCGGCAGTGGCTCCCGCGGTGATGTTCGACGCCGCATATTCGAGCGGGCAATGAGGCTCCGGAAGATCAGCCCGGGAGATTTCGGTCAGAAACCCGGCCATTCGCTCTTCGGTGAATGTCAATCCGGCCTGTGTGGCGACGCAACCGATGTGTCGGTGACCCAGCTCCGTGAGATGGGCGGTTGCCAATTTTGCCGCCAGTCTATCGGGCAGCATGACCAAATGGGCCGCCAGCCGCAGACGGGACTGCAGAAGCACCACTGGCACCCCTTGCCCCGCCACGCGTTCGAACAGCTGATCATTGACGCTGCCGGATGCCTGGATGATCAACCCGTCGACACCCCTGCCGCCGATGAGGTCGGTCAAATGGCCGGCGCTGTCCGCTTCACTGCTGATATCGCCCAGTAACAGCGCCCTACGGGCGGTGGATGCTGCGGTCTGTGCGCCGCGCACGATCTCCGAGTAGACCGGATTGGTGACATCGCTGACCAGCACGGCAACAATTTCGGTGCATGAGGAACGAAGCGAGCGGGCCGCAAAATTCGGCACATATCCGGTTTCGCTTATGGCTCGCAGCACGCGCTGGCGGGTTCTGTCGTTGATTCGCAGATTGGGGTCCCGGTTCACCACCCTTGACACCACCGCGGGCGATACACCGGACAGCCGGGCGATGTCCGCCAGTTTGGTCATGGCATTGACTGTGTTTCCTGTAGTTGCGGACACTGGTGTGCAGGCTGCAAACCGGAACAACCAATTCACTGAATGCCGAATGCCAGCATGACCATTGCAGGAATTGATCCGTATGATAACCTCCGGTAAATCGAATTACCAGAGATCGGGAGCATTAAGCTGGTTGACGTGGCTGAATATTCGGAGCCGCATTTGGACAGAACCGGTGAATCTGCCGATTCTGCGGCCGATGTCGGCAAGCCGCGGGCACTGTCCGGAATCCGGATCCTGGACTTTACCCAGATGATGATGGGGCCGCTATGCACGCAGACGCTTGCGGATCTCGGAGCGGATGTCGTCAAGGTTGAACGGCCAGGCAGTGGCGACTGGATGCGGGGCATGCCGATGCTGGGTGAATTTGTCGGGCGTGATTCGGCGGCGTTCCATTCGTTCAACCGGAACAAGCGGTCGATCGCCGTCGATCTGAAACACGAGGACGGACGCCAACTGCTGCTGGAAATCGCCGCTGAATTTGATGTCGTCACCGAGAATTTCCGAAGCGGTGTCATGGATCGCCTGGGACTTGGATATTCCGACTTCAGGCAGGTCCGCAGCGATATCATCTATGCATCCGGCTCCGGTTGGGGGCAGTCGACCAGGCTCGCGAGGGAAAACTGGCCCGGTCAGGATCTGTTGGCGCAGGCGATGTCAGGTGTCATGTACAACACCGGGCGGGCGGATGATCCGCCGACGCCCTGCGGTACGCCGATTGCCGATTTTGCAGCCTCCCAATCCATGATCGCGGGCATACTGGCGGCCCTGATTGCACGCGACCGGAACGGTTACGGCCAACAGATTGAAGTGGATCTTTTTACCTCGACATTGAATGCCATGGCGCAGGAAAATTTTGCGGTTCTGAACCAGGATGTGGAGTTCAACCGTTCGGCAAGCGGTCTCGCGACGCCTTGGAACAACGCGCCATACGGTGCTCACCCCACTTCCGATGGATACGTGGCCATTGCCCTGAGCCCGCTTGCGAAACTCGCCGAGATTTTCGATGATCCGGAACTCGAAATGATGGATGATTTTTCGACACGGGACATTGTCAAATCTCGAATTGATGACCACTGCCGAAAAATGACCACTGATGAGCTGTTGCAATTGCTGCGGGGAGCCGATCTCTGGTGTGCACCCGTCCGCGACACCCGTGAGGCCATGCGGTATCTGGAGGAATCACAGCCCGACCTGCTGGTTGAAATGCAGCATGTTGAAGCCGGCAGCATAAAGGCGATTGCCTGCCCGGTCAGGCTCTCCGGCTCGCCGGCCCCGCGCAGGAATCCGCCGCCGCGTGTCGGCGAACACACAAGGCAGGTACTGGAACCCCTGATCGGTTCGAGGAGATGTGGCGAGCTAAAGTCCAGCGGGGCAATCGCATGAGTGAATCGCGGCCACACCCCAACCTGGTCCTGACGGCCGAAGGTGCCGTATGGGAGTTGCGGATTGAACGCGAGGACGCGCTCGGCGCGCTGAATGCCGATATCATGGACGCACTCGACACCCTGGCCGGCGAATTGCAGGGCACAGCCGACTGCCGGTGCCTCATCCTGACCGGCACCGGAAAAGGATTTGTCGCAGGCGCTGACATTTCCGGGTACCACAATGTCAGCCAATCGGAATTCGATGCGTTCCAGAAGAAATCCCGGAATACATTTGACCGGATCGCAGCCCTGCCGCAAGCCACGATCTGTGCTGTAAACGGCTATGCCCTCGGCGGCGGATTTGAGCTTGCGCTGTGCTGCGACATCATCCTGGTATCGGATCGGGCCAGGCTGGGCCTGCCGGAGATCAAGCTTGGTCTCCTGCCCGGTGGCGGCGGGACCCAGAGATTGTCGCGGCTGATCGGGACGATGCGGGCAAGGGAACTCATTCTTTCCGGCCGGTTCATGGATGCTGCCGAAGCGGTTCGGATCGGGGCGGCGCTGAAGTCACTTCCGGCCGACGAGTTGTTGCCGTACGCCCGCGAAATGGCGGCAGGGTTCGCCTCCCGGGCCCCGTTGCCGCTGGCAGAGGGCAAGCGTCTGATCAACCAGGGGATCGGCATGGCGCTTGAAGATGCCCTGACCCTCGAGCAGCGTGTGCTTGGCGGTCTGTTTGCCACCGCCGATGGCCGCGAGGGAATTGCTGCGTTCCTGGAAAAACGGCAACCTGCATTCAAGGGACAGTGAGGTTACGACATGAGCAGTGACAGCGTTATTGGCGTCAGGGAAGGGCCGATTGCATCCGTGGAAATGGGGTTGCCCGGCGATCATGCAGGCAAGACCGCCACACGGGTCTTTTTCGTGATCGGAGGTAACCAACTTGCTCTGGTCGACAGCGGTATCCATGTCGGATACCCGTCGCTGATGCGGGGATTTGGAGAGATCGGCCGTGCCAGGGAGGACCTTTCGCTGCTTCTGGTCTCGCATGAGCACATGGATCATATCGGCAATAACGGTCCGCTGAAGCGGGATACCGGATGCCGCATCCTCGGACATGCTGCCCGGGCGGACCGGATCGCCGACAACATGCTGAACGCAAGGACGATCGTGCATGCATTTCCGGAGGGTGAGCAGTTTGATCTGAATTCCGAATATCTGGACTGGATGGCACCCGAAGAAGGCCCGCTGGACGGGTTCCTTGTCGAGGGTGACAACATGGATCTGGGCGGCGGGGTCATCCTGGAGGTAGTGGAGTGCTTCGGGCATTCCATGGCCGAGATCGGGTTCTACGAGTTGTCCAGCCGGGCGCTGATCATTGCCGACCCGCTGCTGCCGATCTTCAATCCGGTCCTGTACCTGTATGAAGACCCCGAGGTGATGCGGGCCACTTTCGATAAACTGGAGGCGTTCATCGAGGACCGCGGCGTCGAAACCGTGTTCCTGGCACATGAAGAGCCGCGCCAAAAGGAATCAGCGCTTGAATTGATTGATGACTGCCGCTCGAGAGTGGACGGAGTTGAACGGTCGATGCTTGACCATATCGCGCGGAATCCTGGAATTGGCCGGGCCGCACTCCGTGATCTTGTGTGCGACGAGTTCGAAAAAGTTCGCGAGTGGCGCGCCCTGGTTTCGGTGAATGCGAGCCTTGAATCCTTCGAATCTAAAGGCATGATCAGGAGACGGGATACTGGATGGTGCACTGCATGAGAGATCCGTCATGAAGGCAGCAGTCCTGGGGTGTGGAACCATGGGATCACAGATTGCCCTGTCGCTGGCGCTCGGCGGGATTGAAGTGACCCTGTGGGCCAGACGGACAGCCTCGCTGTCGGGCGCAACCGCAGCCATAAGGGATAACCAGAAGTTTCTTGCTGACAATGACCTGCTGCAAGACCATGCCAATCCCCTTGCGCTGATTTCCACGACCGGCAGCCTGCAGGAAGCGGTTGCCGGCCGGAAATTTGTCATCGAAGCGATCTCCGAAGATCTGCAGTACAAGCATGAACTTCTGCTTGCCGCAGAACGACTTGCACCTCCCGACGCCGTGCTGTCATCGACCACCTCTGCCCTGAGTCCGTCCCAACTCCAGGAACCTCTGGCTAGGCCGGAGCAATTCTGCGTGGCTCACTATGCCCAGCCTGCGCACCTAGTGGACCTCGTCGAGGTCGTCCCCGGCAATCTGACGTCCGAGGCCACCGCCGATTTCGTCTCGAACCTGCTTTCGGCGGCCGGGAAGCTGCCAGTCATCTGCCCGGATATCCCCGGCTTTCTCTGGGCCCGCATCCAACATGCCGTGCTACGTGAATTTGCCACGCTGGTCGGAAGCGGAAAGACCACACCCGAGGCATGCGATACCATTCTGAAATCCGGTTATGCCGTGCGCCTTCCTGCGATGGGTGCGTTCGAGCATGCGGACCTCGCCGGCCTTGACTTGCTGAACAGCGATGCCTCCAAGGCGGTCTGGAAAGACCTGTCGAATGTAACTGATCCTTTGGACACGCCAGTTGGTGTTCTGTATTCCGAGGGAAAACGTGGTATGAAAAGCGGGAAGGGCTTTTATGACTGGCATGAACGCGACCCTGTCGAGTTTCGTCGCCAGCGAGATGAGGAGGTCGTGCGCCGGATCAAGATCAACAGGGCACTTGCTGACAAGGATGCACGACTGCAAGAGTCCCCGTGATGAGCGGTGCTCGACTGACAAGGGTCACCAAGCCATACAGCGAAGTCGTGGTCATTCCGTCACTTGACCTGCCGGTTGATGAAGGCGGGTTCACAGTCATTGTCGGCCTTTCGGGATGCGGAAAATCCGCCACGCTGAGGATGGTCGCCGGACAGCCGTCAGCAGCGGAAAAGTCGAAATCGGCGGCAGGGATGTGACCTGAATGGCCCCGAAGGAACGTGACATCGCAACGGTGTTCCAGTCCTATGCCTTGCGTAATCGTTCGACCAAGACGTGAAACCTTGCCAGGCGGCATTTGAGGGCCGCCCTCCAGGCATTTCATTTTTCGCGGACTACATAGCGGACCATCTGCCAGTCCGGCTGCATGCTGGATTGCCAGGACCCCGCCGGCGACCCTCGCCGGGCTTGAAGACAGACTCCGGCAATCGGAAGCCCGGACCGATCACCGGAGGTGGGAATCGGTCCAGGCCCGCAGCGAGGCGGGCTGCCTTCGGCCGATCTTCGAGAAGGTCCGCCGGAAGCTGGAGGCCGCCGTTGCCGAGCTGAAGGAGCTGCGCCGCAGCCGGGCATCGGAGAATGCTGGCCGGGCAGAGGAGATGACGGAGTTCCGGGCCGGGAACGGGAAGTTCCGCTCGGCGTGGGCCACCCATTCCGGGGCGCGCTTCGGCTCCAGGTCCGAAACGCGTGCCAAGCCGAACGCCAACACCGGTGGCAAGCCCGGCTATGGCTGGGCGGGAGATTGCCGGGAAGACCCATGACGACCGGCGCGCCAGGGTGCCGGCCTCGCTGGTCCGCGACCGGGAGGGGATATGCGTGTATTTGGGTCGGCCATCCGTTCCCGTGACGGGCAGCCTGGCCGAGCGCCGACGGCGTGGTCCGCCCGTCGGGCGCAAGCTCTCCTTCGACGCCGGCAGTCTCGAAGGGGCCGCCTTCCCGGCCATGATGGACAGCATCTTCGGTACCCTGCTTCCGGCCGGCATCGATATCCGCCGTCGGGCAGGTGGCTCTCGGCCTGTGCGACAAATGGCGGGCCCCCGCCGGATGACCTGGCGCCATGGCTGCCCTGGCGGATGGATGAGGGTCGGGCCCGTGGAGTGCCGCGATCACGGGCGCGACTTCACTATCGCCGATGGAAGGATCAGGGCGATGACGTGCAGGCTCACCATGGCGGACATGCGCCGGGACGGGATCATCTGCCTCGGCACCCAGGCGGCTCGGGAAGATCGAATTCGGTGCCGTCGTCGGCTGGTGGCGGACAATTCGCGGCTCCTCATGCTGTCCCGAGTGCGGATTCCCGACCTGGCCTCGCACATCCTGTCGCCGGCCCGCCGACAGCTGCAGGAGGACCGGCAGCAGCGCTGCAGGGTGGAGCCCGGTGCTGATGGAGAGCTTCGTGGAGATCCCGCGCTTTGCCGGTGCGCTCTGCAGGACCGCCGGATGGGTACATGTCGGAGAAACCCGGGGGCAGGGCAAGCATGACAGGGAGCATGCATGCGCCAGGCCCGGGAAGGATATCCGGCTGTGCCCGCTCCGGAGGGACCGGAAGCAGGTGCCGGGTCGCCGAGGCCGGTCAGTGCCGGGTGAGGCTTCGGGCGCCGGCCCGGCCTATCAATCCATCACACCCGACTCCGTGTCTTCTCCTTTTCGGTTTTTCCTGCCCCGTTCCTGCATGGCCCGGATGCCGATGACTGCGGTGGACAGGAACTTCACGCCCTCCCGGAACTTCTGCGTGCCGGGCAAGGGCCGGCGTTTCGAGGGATGGAATCCCGCCAGGCCGCCGGTGAGTGCGACGAAGCCGGCGATGGTCATCTCCGGCGGTCCCCGGGGGACCTTGAAGCCATGGTGTGAGGCAAGGGCACGGAGTGCCCGGATGTCGTCTGTGGTGACATGTCGTCCGGCCTCTCGCGAGCCGGAAGCGAAAGATCCCGCACCCGGAACGCGGTGATGGCGTCGAAGGCGAGACACTTGCGCAGGTCGCCCTGACCCCCGGTGGTCGGCAGCATCCGGTGCAGCGGCTGGTTCTTCTTCCCTGTCTTCGATGCCGGCAGCGCCGGGCGACGGGGTGGTCTCTCCTCGAGGGCCGAGACGGCGATCATGCAGAGCGGCGGCTCGCCCGCCCGGTCCTTCGGGGGCATGAGGTCCACGGGCGTGCAGCGCAGGGTCAGCTTCGCCGTGCGCCCCTTCCCGCGGTCCGGTCCCCCGCAGGCGGGGACCGCGATCGTCCGCCTGCCCACCGGGTCCGTCCCCGGCACATGGTCCCGGAGGTCGGCGTCGCCGCCCGGGGCCGGCGCCACCCGACGCTGCGTCCCCCGGCCGGCCCGCACCAGCAATGCCGCCCCGATGTCCTGCGCCCGCGAGATCAGGTCCCGGAAGTCGCCCCCGCCCTCGCAGACCGCCGCCGCCCGGGTATCCGGGCAGGCGCGCGAGTTCCCGTGCCCGCTCCAGGCCGTCCACCCGGCGGACACCGTCCCTGTCTTCGGCCTGACGGAAGTCCGTGTCCGCCGCATATATCCCGAGAGGTCGGCCCACCGCGTTCACCGCCACGCCGAAATGGGCCGGGATGCCCGAGATGCCCTTGCCGCCCCCGCCAGGCCCGCCCCGGCCCGAAATCCTTGACAGGTCGTCATGGTTCGGCGTCGCCCTGTCCTGAACAGCCGGCACGAACCGCTCGACACCGCACCGCTCGACCGTCTGCTCCGCACGCCCCGGGAAGATCGACGGCAGATGTTCACCAGGACAGTTCATCCAGGCAGCACCCGTCAGCGCGATCCGGCGCCTGACCCGGCCATCGGGGTGCGGGCTGCGGGCGTATTCCCGTGCAGCCCGTCCCCCCGCACGATACGGCGATCCGGACCAGCCGGGAGACTGCTTCGGTTCACGGCACAGAACCTGGTGCCGGCCCTCCACCAGCGGCCTGAGCCAGACCGCGCGGGGCCGGGACGAACGCCGTCCCGACGTCGGTTCCGGGCAGCACTTCCACCCCGCGGCCCGGCCCGGTGAAACCCTGCACCGGCACCGGGCGCTCACCGCAGGCCGACGCCCGGTCATCGGCAATCCGGCCCGCGGCCAGGCGCAGGACCCGGGACGCAAGACCCTTCACCCGAACACCGGGAAGCAACAGGAAGCGATGGTTGCACACGACCCTGGCGATGTCGGCCACCCGGGCATCAGCCGACCAGCCGATGACGCCGTCGCGCGGTCCAGGCCGGATCCCGGCCGCAGTGAAGCCGATGCCGCCCGGCACCCCACAGGGCTCCGAACGAACCCGGTACCGGACCTGGCCGCCCGGCGGACGGCGCCATCCCTCCGGATGACGGCTCTCGATCATCGCCTCCCGGCGGTGCCCTCGCCAACTCGAGCGACAGGGGACCGGGTTCCCCGAGCGAACACGCGACGGAACTGTCGGGGAAGTCCGAAAGGGGGCGGGCGTGCGGATCAGACGCCAGCGCCTCCGCATCCGGCAGACGCACGCCCGTCGCCCCGGCCAGGCGCGGCAGAAGCTTGCGCGCCGATGCAAGGCACGGCCGGCCGATGCGGCCAGACCGGTTCTCCTCGAGGCAGGGTTCGTGGGCCAGCGCCGTCCGCGACAGCTCTCCGGCGTTGCAGGCCGTCCCGAACCACTCTGCTGTCTCCGACGAGATCTGACGCATGCCGATCTGCATGGTCAGGCGAATCGCACGAAGTCACCCCGGAGTCAGGTGTGTGATCTTGATAGGAGCCGGACCGGGGGCGATGGTCCTCAGATGATGAGGACGGGCCTTCATGCCCCGACCGAACGCCTGCCAAGTATCGTAGCTGCGCGACAAGCCCCGTCGCCGTCGAAGTCTCCGGTCTTCTGGCGGGTTTCCGACGGAGATGATCGGCTCCATGACAGTGCCGCGGCTCTATCCGGTTTCCTGCCGCCCTTCCGGGCCATGTCACAATTGAGCCAGACAGTCTTCGTTCAGAGAGCCCGGCCGCCGTCGATGACATGGGTCTGGCCGGTCGTGAAGCCATCGGATTCAGATGCCAGATAGACTGCAAGCGCCGCAATCTCGTCCACATGGCCGATGCGCCCCATCGGCTGACGTGCAACGAACTCCTTGCGCGCGGTCTCGAAATCACCGGTTGCACGCAGCCGGTCGTGCAATGAAGGGGTGTCCACGGTGCCAAGGCAAATTGCATTGCAGCGAATGCCCCGGGTTACGTAGTCGGCGGCAATCGCCTTGGTCATTCCCATGACCGCTGCTTTCGTGGCACTGTACACGAAGCGGTTCGGCACGCCCTTCAGGGAGGAAGCTACCGAGGACATGTTGATGATCGAACCAGCGCCCCTTTCCACCATTCCCGGCAGAACTGCCTTGCAGAGATGGCGCTGACTTTCAGGTCGAAGGCAAAGCGCCACTCTTCGTCCGTGCATTCCAGGATGCTGCCGGAATGGATGAAGCCGGCGCAGTTGAACAGCACGTCCAGCGTCCCGGTCCCGGACAGCGCCCGATCGATATCGATTGCGTTTGTCACATCCGGTTTTCGCGCGGTGATGCCGTCAAGCGCATCCAGTTCGGCCAGTGCGGATTCGTTGATGTCGGTGGCAAAGACCGATGCACCCGCCCTGGCAAAGGCCTCGGCGCCCGCGCGTCCGATCCCCTGTCCGGCTGCACTGATAAAGGCGGTCTTGCCTTCAAGGCTGAGTTGATGGGCCATGTCTGTCCCTTCCTGCCCCCGGGATACCATCTCGAAAAAACGGTTCAAGCCTTGAGGGGCCCTTCCCGGCCGGACTGGCCCGCCAGATCGTGTCCGGTCCGGGCATGTGGCCGGACAAGGCATGACCCATCCTCCCGACAGCCGGAGCAGGCAAGACAGGCGCCGGGGTCAGGCGTTGAAGTCTTCATCCCTGAAGTCTAGAAAACATGGATGTTGAACAGTGGCCGCGGTCTCTTTAGCAGCCATCGGAAAGCGATCAATTCGAGGCATGCGGGGCAATGGGAGAACGTCAATTGAAGCGAGCCCTGGTGACGGGCGCGACCAGTGGAATCGGCGCGGCAACGGTGCGCGCGATTGCGGGCACGGGACGCACGACGCTCGCCCTGGCAAGAAGGAGTGAACGACTCAGGAATCTGGCTAACGAAACCGGCTGTGACTGGATCACATGTGATGTGCGCGACTGTCAGCGTGTTCTGGAGGTGGTTGGCGAGTTCGAACCGGACATCGTCGTCAACAACGCCGGCGTGGGTCATGGCATTGCCGGACTTTCCGACATGACCCAGGAAGACATCCGTGCATCGCTGGAAACCAACGTGCAGGCCCCCATACAGATCACCGCCTGTGCAGTGCGTGGAATGAAGCGACGCAATCGCGGACATGTTGTCAACATCGGATCCATCGCCGGACTGCACACGATGATCTCTTCCCTGTATGGTGCCACCAAGTCGGCGATGCACCGGTTCAGCCAGAATCTGCGGGTGGAACTGGCGGGCACGGGGATACGCGTGACCGAGATCTGTCCGGGCAGGGTGGAGACCGAATTCTACGGGGTCGCGTCCGGAAACCCCGAAAGTCTTGCCAGGATGGCAGATGCCGAAATCCGCTCCCTGCAACCGGAGGACATTGCCCGGACGATTCTGTTTGCGCTGGATGCGCCCATGCACGTAAATGTCTCGACAATCGAAATTCTCCCTGTCGAACAGGTAGTTGGGGGCGTGCGCATGGCTCCATGCAGTTGGGAAAACAAGGGTGAATGATGATGCGACGGCTGGAAGACAAGGTCGTGTTAATCACGGGAGCCGGGAACGGAATCGGCCGGGCATCGGCGATACGGTTTGCCGCGGAGGGTGCATACATCGTCGCCGCCGATGTCGTTGTCGAGGCTGCGACGGAGACCGTGTCCGAGATCCGGCATGCAGGTGGCGAGGCACAGCCTGTCGGCTGCGACGTGTCTAGCGAAGAAGATGTCCGCAGAACCACGGGATCGGCGCTCTCGGTAAACGGGCGGATTGATGTCCTGTTCAACTGCGCGGGCGGCGGGGCGACCGCGGCTGGCGGAACCGCGAAGGATGGCTCGGTCACCGAGCTTGACCTTGAGGGATTCTGGCGAGCTATCAATGTCGATCTTTTTGGAACATTGCTGTTCTGCCGGCATGTCATTCCGGAAATGGCCAGGGCGCAAGGTGGATCAATCATCAACATGACCTCCCTGCGGGCGCTGATCGGAACCCGGGGCGCAGACGGCTATACCGCTGCCAAGGGCGGGGTGCTTTCGATGACCCGCGCCATGGCATCCCGGTGGGCGGCGGAAGGAATCAGGGTGAACGCTATTGCCCCGGGAGTCGTGTTGACTGACAGGGTCAAGGTCCTGATACCGGAAGATGATCCGATTTTCAGGAAGTCGATGTTCGGCCCGGTGAGCCCGGAGGATGTTGCTGCGCTCGCAGCCTATCTCGCGAGCGACGAATCACGAATGATTACGGGAACTGTCATGCCCCTGGATGGCGGGGCCAGCGCAGTCTGAGCGATTGCAATGATGGCGGCGTCCCTGTGGTCAAGTCCCTCGCTCTCGCCACCAGTTCTGCGACAGGATCTCCCTTGGTGCCCAATTCTGCCAGAGCGCCCGGAAGGAAGTGGCGCATCAAGGACTGGTGCGCAGGCTGGCCACCTCCTGCAGGAATGACGTCAACTCCCCGATGAAGGATTGTGCTGCGGCCGGCCGGACCGGATGGAAACACGGATTCGCGTGGCCGTTAATTCGGAAGGAAGCCCTCCTGCGGAGGGTGGGCTCCGGTGACATATCCAACTAGTTCACCGGGAGTCAGCCCCTCTTCCTCCAGCGTGGCGACGTGATTGCCCTGCCGCATCACCACCGCCCTGTCAGCCAGCCTGGCCACCTGCGGCATGTCGTGACTGACAATCAGGATGGCGATTCGGCCCGTTCCGCTGATTCGCTTGATCAACTGTTCGACTTCTGCGGTTTCGGCGACGCCAAGCGCGGCCGTAGGTTCATCAAGCAACAGGATCTTCGAGCGCCAGAATACCGCGCGCGATGGCCACCGCCTGTCGCTGCCCTCCTGACAGATCGGAAATCATCGACGACGCAATGCCTGGAATGTTGATCCCCATCCTGGCGATGGCCTTGATTGCCTCGGCCCTCATCTGTCGGTAGCGAAGCACGGAAAGCAGCCGGGCCGGCCCTGAAACGGTGAGTTCGCGTCCCAGGAACATGTTTTCGGCGACGTCAAAGATGTCGATCAGCGCAAGATCTTGAAAAACCGTCTCTATCCCTGCCTTGCGGGCCAGTTCGGGGGACGAGATGTCGGCCTCGCCGCCATCGATCAACACGGCTCCCGCATCGGGCCGGTGCACGCCGGCGATGATCTTGACAAGAGTCGATTTGCCGGCGCCGTTGTCGCCAACCAGCCCCATGACTTCACCCGGAGCGATGGAGAAGCTGACATTCTTGATCGCGGCTACGCTGCCGAAGGACTTCTTGATCCCCTGTACGCGGAGCACCGCATCGCCAGGGTCATGTTGATTAGCAACTGACATTCTAACTGCTGCCCCTTCTTCCTCCCTTCCGCTCGGCAAGCACGTAGAGCGCCGCCGATGCTATGATCACGGAACCCGCGACGAGAAGTTGATAGTTAGAGCTGACATTGAGCATGTTCAGCCCGTTGTTGATGGTGAACAGCAGAAACGCGCCGCACGCAGCCTTGATCACGCTGCCCGTACCACCGAAGAGAGAAACGCCCCCGACCACCGCCGATGCAATCACCGTCAGTTCGGCTGCGGTAAAGACATTCGGATCAACTGCCCCCAGACGTGCGGTTATGAGACATCCGGCAAAGCCCGCAAAGAGGCCAACGATGACGAACGGTACAATCTTGTAATATGAAACCCGCACCCCCGCACGGCGGGCTGCCTGCAGATCTGCGCCGGTAGCACGCAAGCGGTGCCCGTACGCCGTGAAGCTCAGCCCCATCCAGACAATGATGGTAAGCGTCAGCCAGAAGACGGTCGAATATGAAACCCGCAGCCGATATTCGACGAATAACGACAGGATGACCAGGACGATACCTAGCGCCGATCCAAAATTGCGGATATTCCGGTCACCTCGGAAATATCCAACCAGGTTTGCCGCCACGATGGCGATCACTCCTGCCAGCAGAATCGCATTCGGTGCCTGCCAGTGACCGGCAAGCACCGATCGTAGGGCCTCCTCGCGAGCGGGATCGGCGATGATGGCCGTCCGCCCGTCGGATACGACCAGAGTGAGTCCCCTGAAGGCACTGAGCGTGCCGAGAGTGACCACAAAGGGATTCAGGCCGACATGCCAGTGAAGCGCACCATTGACGAATCCGCCAGCGGCACCAGTTGCAAGACCGCACAGGATTCCCGGAACAAGACCGAATGCATTCACCCCCAGGGCCGTCACGATTCCGGCAAGCGCCGCCAGCGATCCGACCGACAGGTCAAAACTGCCGCTGATCAGGAGCAAAGCCATGCCCACCGCTATAATTCCCAGAAGCGCGGATTGCTCCAGGAGGTTCGCGACATTGATCGGATTCAGATAGAATGGACGTCCGTCCAGCCAGGAAAACAGCGTCAGGGCGGCGAGCAGGACGATCAGCGCGTAGATCACACCCGCCGAACGAATGCCGAACGCCGCTCGCCACCTGATGCCGGCGGCCTCGACTGGCATTCCGCTGCCGCCACCTTCCGCAGGGGCCGAGTTATCAGTTGTCATTGACGCGCTGCTTTCCGGAAGCCATTGCAGTTGCGAATCCCTGCAGGACGATTCAGGTGGCACTCGGCTTGCAACATCATTGTTCGTCGCTGTCCGTTGGCCGCATGATGTTGAAGCTCCCGGCCCCGACACCACCGTCAATCGCAATCCGTGTGCCGGTTATGGAGGGGTGTTTCAGGATATCGACAACAATCGAGGCCACCTCATCGACCTCGACGAGTCTTCCAACAGCGGAGGACTGCGCGATCCGACCTGAAATTTCCTCGCTCGTCAACTCGCCTGACTTTCGTGCGATGTCCACGAACTGCCGCCGCCCCAGGCCGACATCCACCCATGATGGAGACACTGCGTTGCAGGTGACCCCGCGGGTGCCGGCCTCGAGCGCAACAGTCCTGGTCAATCCAAGTATCGCGTGCTTCGTAGCCACATACGCCGCCTTGTTCGGGGCTCCGTATTCTCCTGCCATCGAAGCAATATTGATGATCCGACCAAATCCCTGTTCGTACATTCCGGGCAGGACCGCGGCGATCATGTTGAGCGTACCTTCGACGTTCACCGCAAAGGTGTCTTGCCACCTTGCCAGATCAAGACTCTCGACCGGTCCGACCTCGCCCAATACAGCGGCCGAATTCACCAGCACGCCAACGGGTCCGTCACGATCGGCAATACGACCGATGACATTCCGGCACTCCTCGGCGCTTCGAATATCGACCCGGTGACCAGTCGAAGAGTCGTCATCATGGACGTCGACCGAGTGAACGACCGCGCCCGCCCTGGCCAGAAGCCGGACCACCGCCCGGCCAATTCCGCCGACACCCCCGGCAATGACGGCGACGCGTCCTCCGATTGCCTGGTTTGCTGACTCCATGATCAGGTTCCGGCTCCCGGTAGCGATAATTGGTCATCCTCACCGCCCAACGGCGAAAACTCCGTCGGCGACAGGAAGGCCGTGTCGATCCCCCACACCCACTGACCGGTTTCTGCCTCTGATTCAGCCTTGATGCGAAGCCACCTCTCGTCAGACTGAAATGCCTTCCACGCCGTCTCGTAGTGGTGCAAGTCGCGCCATGCGAGCATGTAGACCACATCCATCGTCGAGCCGATCATCGTCCGCCAGAAACCGACCAGGTGGATGTCGTGTTCTTTCCACAGCGGGAGAGTCCGGATCCGGCACCGTTCAACAAACCTGGAAACGTGGGCCGGTTCGCAGTGATATGTCCTCAATTCGAAGATCACCCGAAACTCACTTCTCCCCCTGCCACGATTCCAGGATTTGTCTGCATCCCCAGCCACTTGCCATTGGTTGGGGAAAAACGGCTGGTATCAACCGAAAGGCTGATGCCAGCCATGTCGATTCACCACTGGGCTTCGCAGTCGTCCAGGTTGTCGACCGTGACCGCCGGAGAATCGCTGACAGTCGCAGCGTCGGTCTTGGGTTCCCCACCCTTCAGCACATCAACCATCGCATACACGGCGAGGTATCCATTGTCCTTCGGCTTGTAACAAACCGTTGCGACCATCGCACCGGACCTGATCAGGTCGATACCCTTGGCAGAACCACCGACGGAGAACAGCGCGGCATCACCTCCCGCGCCTTCGATGGCCCGGGCACAGCCGACCGACATCTCGTCCGACATCGAATAGATGGCATCGAGTCCGGGGTTGGCAGCTATGAAGTTCTGGCAAACCGCCTCGCCCTTTTCCTGAGTCCAGTCGCCAGGCTGCGCGCCTACGATCTCATAGGGGTAACCCGCATCATCAAGCGTGGTGTCAAACGCCCTGCGCCGCAGATCGACGCTCAGATATCCACTACGACCTTCCAGCACCGCAATGCTGACCGGCTCCTCGCGTTCGCCGAAATGCGCCATGACTGCTTCAGCCGCAATCTCCCCGGCGCCCACATCATCCCAGGTGACAAACCCGGCCAATCCCTCGGCGGGACGGTAGGGGTCGTTCGGGTCGGGAACGCCGATCGGCGTCGTGACGCCAATGATCGGGACACCGGCTTCCTGGGCCATGCTGATGAATTCCAGGGCACCGCCACTATCTGCCGGAAATACCAGCAATCCGTCGATTCCCTGCGCGAGCAGATCCTGGACGTCGTTAAGCTGCTTGTCGAACTTGTCCTGGGCGTCGGTTTCACGCAGGTCGACACCGAGCTCTGCCGCCGCCTGTCTCACTCCCTCCGAGCCGGATACGTTGATGGGTCGAGAGAGACCCTGATGTGCCGCCCCGATTACAAAGGTCTGTCCATAGGCCACACTGCCAAACGCACCGGCAGTCGCAATTGCAAATGCCAGCCCCACTACCGTTCTGATGCTGATTGAAATTGACATTGTCTCCTCCTGTCCTGGGAATATTCGTTGTAATAGGGGCAACTTGCCGAGATCATCACCCGCCGCGCCACAGCCTGACGCCTCCTCTCATACGAAACGCAATTCCCGGCAAGTTGTCCCTATTACTATTCGTTCCAGTTGTTCCTTCTCAGCCCGAGCTGATGGTAATACGTTTTACCAAGACAGGAGAATCTTGTCGAAGTCAAGCAGTTTGCTGCCAGAAATTCTAGGGCCTGTTGACAATCATGTTGCCGCAACCACGCCACTGACGAGATGAATCGCCGCCGCGAAGCTCTCGTCGGTCTTGTCACAGCGGGTCGCCACTGCCCGGAACTCCTTGATTCTTGCGAAGACATTCCCGGTCCGGTGCCGCCACCTGTACATCTCCCGGTCATGATGCCTGGGCTTCGTCCGGTTCCGCCTCGGGGGAATCACCGCCATCGCTCCGCTGTCTTCCACCTCTGCCAGCAGCCAGCCGGCATCGAATGCCTTGTCGCCGATGAGGGCGCCGTATTGGAGATCGTCGACAAGCTCCGGCACCCCGAGAAGATCATGCGCCTGTCCGGGAAGGATCACGAAGCGCACGAGACAGCCGAGTGCGTCCACGATCGCCACGATCTTGCTGGTCAGGCCGCCTCTCGAGCGTCCGATGCCCTGCCCGGAGGTCCCCCTTTTGCACCTGCAGCCTTCTGGTGTGCCTGCACGATGGTGCCGTCGACGAAGATGTATTCGAGGTCGAACTCATCGGACAACTCGTTGAATACCTGTTCGAAGACACCCGAAAGTGCCCATCTGCGGAAGCGCTTGAAGACGCGCCTCCTTGCCGAAATGCTCCGGAAGGTCGCGCCAGGGCGATCCGGTGCGGATGCGCCACAGTACCGCCTCGAGAAACTGCCGGTTGTCTGCCGCGGTGACGCCGGGATCGGTCGCCTTGCCGGGCAGCATGGGGCGGGTCCGCGCCCACATGGCGTCGGTGAGCACCGTCCTGTCTGCATTCATCTGCCATTTGCCTCTACTGCTCGTGCCGCCGTTTTCGGCGTGCTTTGCGAGGAAAATGGCATCGGACCGACTGAAATGCAACCCGATTGTCAACAGGCCCTAATTATTCCATCATGTCCCGACTTTCGGCTGTTCCGGGTTGCGTGCCGAGGGGCTCGGGTGGCCTCACGGAGGCTGCTCCGGAAGCGCGTCGGTGGCGATGGTCACGAGGAACCGGTCCCGGCCGCCGAAGACGACATGATTGGCCAGGATATTCAGCTGGTCCGGCATCCGGTAGCGCGCTACCCACCTCCGACGAGCGGCCTTCCATCGGCTGCAGATCATCCGGCATGCGCTCTGCATGAGGAGGGCAATCAGGTTGAAGGTGGCCGGCGCGCTGGCCAGCGTCGCCTTCCCATGGCCGGAATCGTGCTCCGGATGGTGGAGTTTCTTGAACCTGATTTCATGATGCCTCCCTTTTCGAGTCATGGGCACGCCCGTCTTCGGGGTGATCGTGTTGCGGCCCGCTTTTCCGGTCGTGTCCGGCATCGTCGAGCAGACGGTACATGGAAAAGGTCCTGACTCCGATGTTGAAGGCGTGCCGTTCGACCCGTGTTCCCCGGCGGCTGCGCTCTCTCAGGGCCCTGGCCGGGATGCCGAGCACCCTGGCGATGTCCTCGGCGGTGCTCCGGCCCAGCTCCCGTTTCGCCTGCTGGAGCCGCCTGAGGTGGCTCGGAAACCCATGATAGCTGCGCAGGCTGGTGACACGCTCTGCCTGGTCCAGGGCCTGTCCCCGCAGTTCGGCATGCCTCTCCGGTCGAGGTCTTCGGCAATGGTCCTGTCATCCATGCTGTCGCCGAGCCTGTTCACTTCGGCCACGGTCTCCGCCGGCGTCCCGGGAATGCCGCCACCCGGCCTGAGCAGTTCAACCGGGTCAAGCTCGAGCGCCCGGCCACCACGCATGCGCAACCGGACCTGCGCCGAATACCCGCTTCGGGTGAGCGTGGCATCCTCGACCAGAAGGGCCAGCATGCGCTTTCGGTCCGCATTTCCTGTCGTCGGCGCATTCCGGACGAGCGCGAAGTCGGCAGACAGCTCCCTGATTCTCCGGTGCTGGACCGCGTCCGCTGTTTGCCGGAATTCATCGGCAAGCCGGTCACGCTCATCCGCCGCCGCCCCCATTTCGCACAGCGCGTCATTCCGGTCCCTCTCCAGTGTTGCGGCGACGAGGCGGTTGCCGGGGTCGACCTCCCGGTAGCGTCTGCCGGCCAGTTCGGCGCGGTGGCGCAGCGCCGGGGCGCGCTGCGAGCGCTGGCGGTCCGCCTTGGCGAAGTCCGATCCGACCTGCTCCTCCACCGACAGGGCCGGATCGATGCTGTCCCGGCCCACGGCACCGGTGATGAATCCGGACACCGCGGCGTCGATCTCTTCGCCCCGCATGGTCCGGCAGGGTGCCCTGACCTGGCCGACCTGGCCACGCAGGCAGTGGTAGTGGCGCGCAGGATTCTTCCCCGAGCCGTATTTGACCATCATCATGCTGCCGCACGGGCCGCAGATCGCCCGCGAGACCAGCAACGCCCCTCCGTTCCGCAACGGGCCGGTGCGGCCAGCGGGGTCGCCGAAGCTCCGCCTGTGGTTGTCAGCCAGTTGCCTCTGGTTCTGCCGGAACTCGCCCCGGTCGACATGGCCGGCATGCGCTTCGGGGATGCAGACCTGCCATGCCTCCCAGGGGGCCGCCCGGGAGTTGCTGCCGCGCCGCCGGCCCCGGACATGGCAACCCGCATGGCGGGGATTGCGGAGGATGGCGAGCACCCTTGAATAGTGGGCCCCGGACCAGGTCAGACGGCCTTCGGAGGCCGGGCATGCCGGCAGCAGGATGTCGTTCTCCAGGAGCCGGATCAGGGTCGCCCTGGCCGAGCGGGTCCTGCGGAAGGTCTCGAACACCAGATTGACCGCTTCGGAGACCCGGATGTCGGGGTCGACCACCACCGCATCCTGCGGGTCGTAGATCAGGCCGGCGGGCAGCGCGATCTTCAATTCGCCGCGCCGTGCCTTGTTGCGGATACCGCCGAGCAGCCGGCGGCGGATTCCGTCAAGCTCGAATTCGCAGACCGAGCCCCTGATCCCCGGCAGCAAGAGATCGCTGCTGTTGCCGGGATCATGGATGCCGGCCTCGTCGCGGATCAGTGTGCCGGAGAGGGCGGCAAGGTGGAACAGCCGGTGCAAATCGGCATTGCCGCGCCCGAGGCGCGAGATCCCGGGGCCGGGAACGATGCCGACCTCCCCGGCGGCGATCCGCGCCATCAGATCCCGGAATCCTCCGCGCCTTCCGGCATCGGCGCCGGAGAGACCCTGGTCCTCGTCGATGATCCGGATTCGCTCCTGTGGCCATCCCGGCGCCTGTGCCCGCGGGCCCGGATCATGCCGGCGCCGGGTGCTCTCGGTGTTGTTGAGCACCTGGCCGGGAGTTGACTGGCGGATGTAGACACACGCCTCGCGCGCAAGGTGGTCAGCGGAGATCTTGCCTGATCCGGTGTCCGTCATGATCCCTCCCTCCCACTGGATTCGCATCCGGGCAGCCGCAGGACCATCGCCGCCGCGGCAGCAGCGACGCAATCAGCCCCCGCTTCGCCGGCCGGTGCCGGAGCGCCTGACGCCGGTCCCCGGTCGGGGAGTTTCGTGAGACGCAGCGCCCCGGCCATGCCGTGACGCTGGAGAACAGGGGTCGCACGCCCGGCAAGCCAGTCGCGATGCCGGCACCGGTAGCGGCGCAGCCCGTCATCATCGAGTCCTCCCGTCCGGGGCCGCAAGGCCATTCAAAAGTCGCAACTCCACCGTTTGACATGCAATTCGGCCCCTGCCTGCCATCCGGGCCGCCATTTTGCCGGCCTTCCGACATCGGTGCCATGATCCGGCCGGCCATCCGGAAGTGATGATGCCATGGGATCGGCCATCATGGCCGACATCTCTCCCGATACCGGCATTCCGCTCGCCGGGGTCGAGATCCGCCTCGTGCACGGCATGGACGAGAAGGCATGCCGGGATGCATTGGTGCGCGAACATCACTACCTGCCCTGGCGCCGCCTCTCCGGCAAGGCGCTGCACCATGTTGCCATCCATGATGATCGCTGGCCGGCGCTCATCGGCCGGCAGGCCGGCGCCTTCAAGGTGGGGGTGCGCGACCGCTGGATCGGCTGGACGGCCGAACAGCAATTCTCCCGCCTGCATCTGGTGGCCGGCAATGCCCGCCATGTCCTCCCGGGCCGGGACCGGCCCCGCAACCTCGCCTCCCGGGTGCCGGCACTCAGCCTCGGGCGGCTTTCTGCCGACATGATGAAGGTGCATGGCTACCCGGCATGCCTGGCCGAGACCTTCGTCGACATCTCCCGTTTTGCCGGCACCTCTGCCGGGCATCGAACCGGCAGCCACCGGGCCTGACCCGCGGCTTTGCCCGCCGGCCGGGGGCTGCGCCCCGCCGGCACCATCATGGCCAGGCCAGGGAGGTCTTCGTCATTCCACTTCATGCCGATGCCGGGCAGATGCTCCGTGCAGACACCGCTCCCCATGCCGTGAATGGCAGCAGGGATGCACCGCTTCCCGATGCCCGGCTCCCGGGCAGCCTGCATGACCATCTGGCCGGCCTGTGCGGCTATCGAGGCTGCACCGCCCTTGCCGAATTCGCCCGCCGGCCGGACCAGGAGCAACCGGCCGCCATCGGCGCCTTCCGCAGCCCGTCACGGGGCCTCTGCACCACGCCGGTGGCCACCTCCTTCCTGAACATGTTGCAGCATGTGCCGCCCGATTGCCTCGATGCGGTGTTCCGGGACCGGGCCGGGACGCGAAGTGACGGCAGTCCGGCACCGGCACTTGACGGCAGGACCATCCGCGGCGCCTCCCGGCATCGGCCTGGTGGCCCGGCAGGTCCGGGTTGCCGAAGGCAGCAACGAATTCCGGCCCTGCGCGGGCTTGCCCGGACGATCGGCGCCAGGGGCCGGATCCTCACCGCCGATGCCATGCATGTCCGGCACGAGACCGCGGCAGCCCTCGTGGATGCCGGCGGCGATTACGTGCTGACCGCGGTGAAGGGCAACCGGAAGGGGATGCATGAACAACTGCGGTTGTCCGGTGGCCGGGGCAGCGGCAGGATGCATGCGGAAGAGGCAGGCAGGCAGCATGGCCGCACCCCGCAACGCCACTGCATGGTGGTTGATGTCCCCGGCCCGGAATGGAACGGCTTCTGCCCCCTCGATGGCCGGCGTCAGGCCTTCCGCATCATCCGCTGTCGTGAAGTGGTCAGGACCGGCAAGCGCGGCATGGAGACCGTCCATGGTCTGACTTCGCTCGGCCCCGAGGCGGCCGGTGCCCGCAGGATCGCCGATCATGTCCGCTCACATCGGCACATCGAGACGAGACTGCACCATGTCCGCGACTTCACCCGTGACGAGGATCGCTGCCGGGCCCGTGTCGGCAATGTCCCCGAGAACCTGGCGGCCATCTCCAGCATGGCGATCTCGCCGATCAGGCTCGATGGCCGCTTCGAACACGTACCGCCGGCAGACCGGCACTTCGCCGCCAGGCCCCCGGAGGCGCCTGATGCCGTCATGAGCTGACGGCGCCGGCAGACCCGTTCATCCCGTATCGCTCCTCGAGGTCCGGCCCCCGGCCGGGCCTGCGGCGCCATGGGCCCGGCATGTCCGTGGTGCAGGATCCGGGCAGGAATCGCCACCGGCCGGCATGACTGCCGGATGGCGACCCCGACATGACTGCCGGATGGCGACCGGATCCCGGAACCGGAGGCCGGAACCGGTCATGGCCGCCGACTTTTGAATGGGCCTGGCCGGGGCCGCGGAGTTTTTTTTGATCGCTGGCGCTCGAGTGCCTTGTTGATGCTGCGCGAATGGAGGCTGACACCGAATCGCTCCTCGATCACCGGCACCAGGCGCCGGGCACCCACCGGCCCGTGCTCGGACCTGAAGGCGGCGATGAAGTCCAGGATCTCGTCGCTGACCTTGTGCGCCCGGCGCGGCCCCCGGCGCCGGGGAACCAGCGCCTGCAATCCGCCCTCGCGGAAATTGCGCCGGATGCGAACGCAGGTGGGGACCGAGACGCCGAACTCCGCCGCCACCGCGGCCAGCGGCGCATTCCCGGTGCTGCGAACCATCTCGTAGCGCACCTGCAAGAGGTCGCGCGGATCGAAGAAGCCACCATCCTGGAAGCGCCGGGAGCGGATGCGCTCCGGGTGCCGGTTGCGGGTGCCGGAGGCTTCAAGGCTCATGACCTTCGGGTCGTCATCGGGCATGGAAAGCTCCATCCAGGTCTCTGGACAATCATGATATACTACCCATTGCTACGGCCCGCCACAAGCTGATCACCCATGTGTTCTGCATGAAAATTCACCTGTTCGGGCCTTTCAACGAGTTTATCACGCAATGTGGGTAATAAATATCAATCATGATGGGTAATCTTTCCTGATCAACACATCAATCAATTTCCGCAACTCCGAAAGATCGTCGGCGCGGAAACAGGAGCGTCCTGCCGAGTGCACCTCGAAGGCGTCGACAACTCGCAGGTTGGTCCAGCCCGCCGGAAGCGTGCGCAGCTGCTGCCCGCATCCGGCAAACACCCGGACTCGCTCCCGGCCGAATGTTCTCGTGCTGGATTCAAGCGTGAACCGGCGAGCGCTCCAGGGATGGAACGGGTGCGTGATCTCGACGGTGTCGGGGCGTGGCCCTGGACCGAGAACGCATGCATTTGGCAACGCGGTCTATGGTACCTGTAGGTGAATGCCCGAAGAAGGTGATCATGCGGCACACGATGCGACGAAATGGCACGGTCGTTCATGCAACCCGGGCTGTCAGATCCTCGACCTCGGGCATGTGAATCAGCGCCCATTCGTGCCTCCGGGGGCTATTCTGACTGCTGGCCGTCGGGCATTCTTCCCTGCAGGCCGACAACGCGGGGCGACGGAAAGGACGTTGTGAAGTTCCGGGGCGCAGGGCCGTCATGCAGGACCTGCAACTTCAGGGCCACCCCTCGCGGGAATCCTGGTAGGCCTCCTGCAGTTGTTCCAGGGCCGAACCGACATCCAGGTCACTTCTGAGACATGCATGCACGATGTCGCCGCCTTGATCCTGGAATCTCATGTAGCCCGGATATCTCGGCCGAAGCCAAGCTGTTTCAAGGGTACGACGGGTATTTCGAAAGAAGTCGCGTGTCGCCCTGTTGCAGTCATCGCTTTCCCAGGCAACGGCATGACCCGGTTGCCCGCCGGATTCAAAGTAGAGGCCCTGCTGAATCTCCGCCCCGGCGATCCAGAACGCGAAATCAACTGCAATCTCCCGATGCCGCGAGCGGCTTGACACCGAAACTCCGGTTCCTCCCAGGACAGTGCCGCCGGGGCCGTTGTCATCGAATCCGGGGGCATCGACAAATGTCACGGGAAACCGGCAGTAACCGGCTCGACTGTAATTGGTATATCCGTATCCGAACGGGACGTACACCGGCCCGTCCGCCTCGTCGGACATCCAGTCCAGAACCCTGATCGGGTCCAGATCCAAGCATCGGGGATCCATCAATGCCTGGATCTCTTTCATCATGTCCAGGACAAACCTGCCGGCATCAGGATCAATCAGGCACTCGCCGACGGCGATTTCGTGGCCCAGATTCCTTGCCAGCCCCATGAAGGTCATGAGTGCGTTGATTGGTATGAGCGCAAGGGCCACCTTCTGCCTTCCAGCGAGCTCTACAACGTCATTCCATCTTGACGGCGGGTCCGGCAGCACGTCTTCGCGACAGCATGCGACCGGAGCTGCAGCATCAATTGCCAGAGCCCATTGATGGCCCCGAAAATTGTAGGATGGATGTGAAAGCCCGACCGAGTGTTTCTCCAGTTCTGCCAGATCATCACCCCTGCCAACGGTGTCGAGTGCCACCAGGGATTCATCCCTTGCAACCTCACCCATGTGAGGATGGTCAATGACGACCAGATCAAAATCATTGGCCAATTCCCGGATGGGATAATCGGCAAAGGCCTGAAGAGATCGCTGTTCCCAGCCAATCTCGACCCCCGGGTTGATCTCGGAATACTGCCGCGAAGCCGCAATCATCGGATCAAGGCCGCGGCTATGATTCCAAGTCATTCCCTTCAGTCTTGCAATCTTGGTCATCAGCCCTGATATCTCGCGCAGGGGATGGATGTGAGGAGAGAAAACAGCGTCTGTTGCTGAACAGCCAGACAGCTCGTTCAGCGAGATTTCTCCTCCCGACACGGCAAGCATATTTTGCACAAACTCTCCTGTCAAACAGAAATCAAATCGTAACCGATGGAGAGGAATGGCGGGCGTCTGAAGGCAATGGGGTGGTGCGTCTACACAGGTCGGGAATGCGAATTGACCAGTGATCTCCTCGATCGCACGGTTGATAGCGTCGCGAATTGGACGACTGAATACGACACTATTCGGTGACCTTCGAACGGGGCAGTATTCAGGAGAGGACGTGGGAAAACGAAGTGCGGCAATTGACGCGCACTTGCGAGATACCATCAACGCAATGTGCCGAAATCGGGACATTCCCCCGCAGTGATTTGCCCGACACATGCCACCTGCGGGTCCGGACCCTGGCAATGATCTCGCGTTCGGCGGAATCCAGGCCGGTCGCATCAGGAGTTGGCTGGTCCTTCCTGCCGCGGGCGCGGCTTTGCTCCTCCGTCCGGGTCTGGCGGGCCAGGGTTGCAACATCAGGATCGGGGAAGACGTCCACGGTCGGGTCGAAGGTATCGACACGGAACAAATCCCTGAGCTTCTGGATCACCACATCATTCCAGCTGGACAACAACCATGACAGAAGTATCGCATTGAATTCGAGAAAAGAGTAGCAGACGACAATACATGGGCCGGCCGGACAAGTGAACTCGATACCGGGGAGGGAGGACATGGATATCCTGGTCTTGCAGCATGCACGGGTTGAACACCCCGGGGCGTTCCTGGCGTTCCTGGCGGAGGATGGGCACAACATCACCGTGGTCGAGCTTGACGAGGGGGAGGCAATTCCCGGGCTTGACGGGTTCGATGCGCTGTGGGTGCTCGGCGGGCCGATGGATGTCTGGGAGGAGGACGCCCATCCCTGGCTGGCCGGGGAAAAGACGCTGATCAGGGAGGCGGTCGCCGAGCGCGGCATGCCGTTCCTCGGGCTGTGTCTCGGTCACCAGTTGCTGGCCGAGGCGCTTGGAGGCTCATGCAGGAAGGCCGAACAGCCGGAAGTCGGCGTCATGGAGGTAGAGTTGACGGCTCATGGCACCGAAAGCGTGTTCATGGATGGTCTTCCCGAGCGCCTGCATTGCCTGCAATGGCACGGTGCGGAGGTAGGCAGGGTGCCGGTAGGGGCGATGGTGCTGGCTGCATCGCCCCTGTGCGCCAACCAGGCCATGAGCTGGGGGCCACGGGCATTCTCGGTCCAGTTTCATGTCGAGGTGGAGCCGGACACGGTGTCAAACTGGGCAGACATCCCGGAATATGCGGCCGCGCTCGAACAGGCATTCGGCGAGAATGGCGTCGAGCGGCTGGCCGGCGACTGCTCGCAGCGGATGGGCGAGTTCGGCCGGACCGCCGAGCGAATCTACATCAACTGGCTGCACGCGGCAGCGATGGCTTGATCCCTCACGTGGCCGAGGCCCTGGTCAGTGACAGCCTTGCCGTTTCCAGGTGTTCCTTCATCCATCTGGCAGCAGTCTCCGGCTCGCGGGCGGCAATGGCGTCGACGATCCGGCGATGTTGCCGGTTGTAGGCGGCAATGATTGCCGGCTCCAGGGTCAGTATCCGCATCCTGGTCCATTCCGGCCGGCCGCGGACGGAATTGATCTGGGCCGAAATCCACGACAGGAGCGGATTGCCGGTGATGTCGACCAGCCTGGCATGGAAGCCGGCATCATGCCTGGCAAACTCGTCCGACATGTCCCGGCATTCCTCCATCCTGGCCAGGAACCGGTAGAGATCATCGATATCGGGCCTGGTGGCATTCAGCACTGCCAGCCGGCAGATATGCGGCTCCAGGGCAAAGCGGACATCCATCAATTCCAGCGGCCGGGCATCATCAAAGACCGGATTGCCGCCTTCCGTCACCCGGCCCGATACATAGGCCCCGCTTCCGGGCCGGATTTCGACCAGCCCCTGTGCCGCAAGCTCCGACAGCGCCCGCCGGACCGTGCCGCGTGACACCGAGTACCGTCCGGCCAGATCTCGCTCCGGCGGCAGCCGGTCGCGGGTCCGCAATGAACCGCCCTCGATCTCCTGCCGGATTTCGCTGAACACTGCGGCGGCATTCATGCGGGGCATCTCATCCGACGCCATTTCTGCCTCCCGTTTCATACCAAAACTATACCAACTTCCTTCTTTGGTCAAGAATTGGATCAAAACAGTTGCAATGCGGAATTGATTTGGTATTGGATAGGCCGAATTCGGGTTGCGAGATGTTCTCGCCAGTATCGTTTGGGTTGGAGGAAATGGTGCCGATACCGGAGCATGCGGATTACGTGATCATCGGGGCCGGTATTCACGGCCTGTCAACGGCGTGGGGACTGGCCAGGCGGCTCAACGGCAACGGAACCGGTGCCGAGGGCCGGATCGTCGTCATCGACAAGTCGGGAGTTGCCGCCGGCGCCTCGGGAATTGCCTGCGGCGTGGTCCGCAACAACTATTTTCAGCCGGCCATGCGCAGGCTGATGGCCCATTCGGTCGATCTGTGGGAGACCGATCCGGAAGGGTTGAGCTATCACCCGGTCGGATACATGCAGATTTCCTGTGAAGCCATGCGTGAAGATGTTGCGTCGATCCATGAGCAGCAGCGGGAAATCGGCTATGAGAGCGTGTTCATCGAAGGCGAGAATGCCGCCACCAAATACATGCGGGGCTTGTTCGGTGACTGGCAGGCCCGCAACATCACCAGCGTTCTCCACGAGAAACGGGGCGGTTTCTCGAACAATACCAAATCCATGGAGGGCCTGGCCAGGAAAGCCGAAAACCAGGGCGCGCGGATCCTGTCCGGCGTCGAGGTAACCGGCTTCACCTTCGATTCGCAGTCCAGTGCCGTCACCGGCGTGGAAACCGACCAGGGCCGGATCAGCTGTGAGCAGGTCATCATCGGCGCTGGCCCGTGGGTGCGCGACCTCTGGCGCATGCTGGGCCTGCCGGCGCAGATCACGGTCCGGGATTTGGACGGCAATACGCATCAGGACGTGGATATGTGGCGGTTCTGGCAGCTGGAAGAGGGCGTGCTGAACATTCCGCCGGAGACCCTGCTGACCGATGACGGCGAGGTGCCGCCGGTCCTGCATGTCGATACCGACGCGCCGCTCCATTCCGTGGTCGACGGTTCGCTGATCACCGACGAGATGTGGGGGATCTACTACAAGCCGGACTGGCATTTCGGCGGCATCCAGGGCGGCGCCTCGCCCTACAAGGTCGACACGCCGGCAGACGAGGTGGCAATCGACCCGTACGGGCCGGCGAGTCCCGAATTCGTCGCCAGCGAGAGTTTTGCCCGCATGTGGGTATCGGCGCTTGCCCATTGCCACCGGCGTTTCGAGGGAATGATGACCAGCTATCACCGCGAGCCGTCGGGCGGGATCGGATGCTTTACCGCCGACAGCTTCCCGGTTTTTGACCGGTTCAACGAGAATGTGACGGTGATTGCCGACTCCAATCATGGCTGGAAGATGATCGGGGTCGGTCACCTGGTTGCCGATGAAGTGCTGGGCGAGGAGCAGGAACTGCTTGCACCGTTCCGGTTTGACCGGTTCGAAAAGGGCGAACTGCACCCGGTGTCAAACAGCCCGTACCCGTGGAGCTGACGCAGCACGGGCCAGGGAATCAATTGCAAGGAGGATCAAATGCCGGAAATGGATATTCAGGGATTCGTGGAGAGCCCTGGTCGGGCCGACCTCGTCAGGGAAGTCCGCGAGAGGATCGACGAGCAGGGGATCGAGTATCTCTACCTGCAATTCGTCTCGGTGACCGGAAAGGTGATGGGCAAGGGCATTCCGGCCGATCACTGGGAAAGCGTGGCCCGGAAAGGGTTCCAGCTGGTTTACGGCGCCACCGTCAACCTGTTCACCAATCGCGGTGGCGACTATCTCGGATACGGGCCGGAGGCAGCAGAGCTGGTCGGAATTCCGGAGCCGGAGACCATGATGCAGCTGCCCTGGGAGCCGAAGATCGCCAGGTTCTTCTGCACGCTGTTCCGCAACCGCGAGGAACGGGAGAATCCGGGAGGCTACCTGACCGCCGATTGCCGCGGCAATCTGCACCGGCTGCACGCCCAGTTCAGGGAAAAGCATGGCGGGCTGCATCTGCGTGCCGGGACCGAACCGGAAATGATGTGGCTGAAGAAGGACGAGAACGGCAAGCCGGCCGGTGGTTTCTCGAAGCCGTTCTGCTACCATATCGACCAGTTCGAAAGCCTGCGTCCGGTCTACATGAAGGTGATCGAGTATTCGCGGAAGATGGGGCTGGACATGATCCAGGGCGATCACGAGGACGCGCCCGGCCAGCTGGAGTTGAACTGGACCTATGACGAGGTGACCAGGAATGCCGACCGCCTGACCACCTACCGGCAGATCTGCGCCCAGGTTGCCCGCGAGTTCAACCTGATCGCCTGTTTCATGTCGAAGCCATTCATGGGTGTCTCGGCATCCGGATGCCATCACAACCTGTCGCTGTGGCGCGGCGGCGAGGACGTGCTCCGGCGGACCGGCAATGATCCATCGGCACTTCCGGGAATGGCGCACAACTACATGTATGCCGAGGGCGGCGAAAACACCTTCATGCCGGATGGCGATGATCCGCAGATGCCGGGCAAGGGCGGGCTGAAGGCGATCGGTGGAATCGTTCACCATCTGCGGGCGCTGACCGCGATCGGCTCCTCGACCGTCAACTCCTATCGACGGCTCTGGGATACCGGTTTCTGGGCGCCGGTCTTCGCCGATTGGGGCTTCCAGAACCGGACCACGGGGCTCCGGGTCTCGGCACCCGGCAGGTTCGAGTACCGGTCGGTCGATTCAATGGTCAACCCGTATCTGATGGGGTCGACCATCCTGGCCGCCGCCGATGACGGCATCGACAATGACCTCGATCCGGGCGAGCCGGAGGAGCGCAACATCTACGAGGCGATCGAGGCCGGCAAGGAGGTCAAGCGCTTGCCGATGTCGCTTGGCGACGCGCTGGATGCGCTGGCCGCCGACGAGGTCGTGCAGCGTGGATTGCCTGGCGAGATGTACCGGCTCTACCATGAATACAAGACCGATGAGTGGGAACGGTTCATGCATACCGTCACCGACTGGGATGTCGATACCTATCTCGACTGCCTTCCGTAAGCCGAATTGACCGTGCAGCAGGCGTCCGGCCTGCCGCACCTCCACCAACACCAGATCTACAGGATGGAAACATGTGCGGAATTGCTGGCCTCATACACCGCGGCAGGATTTCCGGTGTCGGCAGCGAAATGACATCGATGCTGCAGGCACTCAGGCACCGGGGTCCCGATTCGACCGGCTACGCGGTGTATGGCGAGGGCACGCCGGGTCATCACGTCATGCGGCTGAAGGTTGCCGAACAGGAGGACATGGGCCGCGGTCATGGCATTCATGATGTCATCCGCAACCGGATTGCCATGGTCGAGGAGATTCTGGATGAGCATGATGCGACGGTGCAGTCGAAGGAGCATGCCACCGAATATGCGCTGCGCTACCTGATTGCCCACCATGGCGACACCGAGGACATGGCCCGCCATATCGAGGAGGTCGAGGGTGTCGAGATTCTCTCGCTCGGCTACGGGCTTGAAATGGTCAAGGATCTTGGCGATGCGACCGCCGTCTGCGATGCCTATGATCTCGGAGGCTTCAGCGGCACCCACGCCATCGGCCATACCCGCATGGCCACCGAGTCGGATGTCGATATCCGCTCGGCCCATCCGTACTGGGCCTTCCCCTACAATGATGTCTCGGTGGTGCATAACGGCCAGATCACCAATTACTGGATCATGCGCCGTGAAATGGAGCGACGGGGACACCGCTTCATGTCCGACTGCGATTCCGAACTGCTTGCGGTCTACACCGCCCACAACCTTGCCAATGGTGTCAGCCTCGATGAAAGCCTGCGGCGATCGATCGACGAGGTCGACGGCGTGTTCACCTACCTGGTGGCGACCAGGGATGAGCTGGGAATGGCCAAGGACACGATGGCAGCAAAACCGCTGGTTCTCTACGAGAGCGATGACCTGATTGCCCTGGCTTCGGAAGAGGTGGCCATCCGGTCGATCATTCCGGAAGAAATCGACACACATGATCCGTATGACGAGGAGGTTCGGGTATGGACGGCGTGACCGACACTGAACTTGCCGGCCTGAGCCAGGATGAGAGGGCACGGGCCCTCGGCATGACCACCGAGCAACTGACCGGCCGGACCATGCTGATCGAGTTCGACCCGGATGCGGAGCCGAACCTCACCTATCCCTGGGCGCCGGATGTCGATTTCAACAAGCGCACGGAACTGGATGCCGATGGCCTGACGACCACCGAGGCAAATGTGCGGATCCGGCAGCTGATGGAGGAGGGCTACGGCTCGATCGTGATCCGTAATCCGCGGGGCAAGCACGGGCTTGGCGTCGGGATTCTCAGCCGACTGAACCTGATTTTCGAAGGCTCGCTCGGGTATTTCGGCGTCGGTCTCATTGACGGGCCGAATGTCCGGATCAACGGACGGGTCGGCTGGTCCTGCGGCGAGAACATGATGTCCGGGACCGTCATCGTGGAAAAGAATGCCGGATCGACCTTCGGAGCCGCCATCCGCGGCGGCGACCTGGTCTGCAAGGGCTCGGTCGGCTCCCGTACCGGCATCGACATGAAGGGCGGCAGCATCATCGTCGGCGGCGATACCGGGGCGCTGTCCGGCTTCATGATGCAGCGCGGGCGGATCATCGTGTGCGGCGATGCCGGCAAGAATCTCGGAGATTCGATGTATGACGGAACCATCTTCATCGGAGGCTCGATCAAGAGCCTCGGCGTCGATGCCGTGGAGGCCGAACTGACCGAGATCGATCGACAATGGCTGGAGCGCAAGCTCGGCCTCTACGGCATGGTGCCTTCGGAGGGGGTTGGCGGTTTCACCAAGATCGTCGCCGGCAAGCAGCTCTGGAACTACGACAACCTGGAGCCGACGGAAAAGAAGCTGATCCTCTAGCAACGCGAAGGAAGACCGACATGCTTGACGGAAACCAGACCCTGAAACAGCCGCTGGCCCGGGATACCAACCGGTTGGGGGATTCATTCATTTTCACCCCCGAGGTGATCGATGACATCCATGTCAAGGCCGAGCTTGGCCGCTACCGGATGCGCGGGTTCTCGCTGTTCAAGAAGATCCCGCACTGGGACGACCTGACCTTCCTTCCGGGAACCCTCACCCGTTTTGTCATCGAGGGCTACCGGGAAAAGTGCGAGACGAAGACGGTGATCGGCCCGCGGGCAAATCGTCCGCTCGAGCTCGACATTCCGGTCTATGTGACCGGGATGAGTTTCGGTGCCCTCTCCTACGAGGCCAAGACGGCACTGGCGCGCGGTGCGACCATGGCCGGCACCGCGACCTGTTCCGGCGAAGGTGGAATGATCCCGGATGAGCGCCGCTATTCCTCGAAATGGTTCTACCAGTGCATCCAGTCCCGCTACGGGTTCAATCCGCATCACCTGGTGCTGGCAGATGGATGCGAGTTCTTCATAGGCCAGGGATGCAAGGTGGGCCTGGGCGGCCACCTGATGGGGCAGAAGGTCACCGACCAGGTTGCCGAAATGCGGTCCCTGCCGGCCGGAATTGACCAGCGCTCGCCGGCCAGGCATCCGGACTGGCTGGGCCCCGATGATCTGGCGCTCAAGATCCAGGAGATCCGCGAGGTCACTGACGGGCAGATTCCGATCCAGCTGAAGCTCGGTGCCGCCCGGGTCTATGACGATGTGCGAATGGCGGTGAAATGCAATCCGGATTCGATCTATATCGACGGCATGGAAGGCAGCACCGGCGCCGGTCCGCACCTGGCGACCGAGGATACGGGCGTGCCGGGGATGGCAGCCATCCGCCAGGCCCGCAAGGCGATAGACGATTTGGGAATGCGCGGCCAGATCACCCTTGTCTATGCCGGTGGAATTCGCAACGGTGCCGATGTCGCCAAGGCCATCGCCCTCGGGGCCGAAGCGATTGCCGTCGGCCATTCGGTGATGATTGCCCTCAACTGCAACAAGGACATTCCGGAGGCCGATTTCCGCAAGGAGATGGGCGTCGAGCCCGGCTATTGCTATCACTGCCATTCGGGGCGCTGCCCGGTCGGGGTGGCCACCCAGGATCCGGTATTGCGCTCGAGGCTCGATCCGGACGAAGCCGCCGAGCGGGTCTACAACTTCCTGCACACCCTCACCATCGAGGCACAGATGTTTGCCAGGGCGTGCGGCAAGACCAATATCCACTCGCTTGAACCGGAAGATCTGGCGGCGCTGACCATGGAAGCCTCGGCGATGGCGGCAGTGCCACTGGCCGGCACCAGCTACACGGTCGGTGTCGACGATTATCATCATCTCTAGGGAGGCTGTCATGGCTGGGACCAAATATCGCGGCTCGGATATCGAGGATGTCGACCAGTTCTTGAATGATGCGGCCGGGCTCGGATCCGAGCGGGAAAAGGAAATCGGCCAGCACATCGGCTATCGCTACGATGTCAACCTGGTTCCCGATTACCGGCGAATCACCCCGTTCCTCGCGGGATACATGGAAATCATGGGCTGGGATGACCTCAACTGGCTGGAGGATGTCCACATGGGCTACGAGGACGGCAAGCCGGCGGTGTTCGACCGGAACATCAATGGCTGGGTCAGGGTGCCGGACTCGATTTCCCTGCCGGACAACCAGCAGGACCGGGACATGATCGCCAGGGAGTTGTTGATCAAGTTCCAGATGTCGAAAAAGCACCCGCTGGTGGCCCTGAGAAAGGCGTACAAGAAATTCTAGGAACATGTCCCGAAACTTGCTGACAGCATGCCTGCAGACCGCGCCTCGCCCTGATTTCGACTCGGCGATCGCCGGAATCCGGCCATTGATCGAACAGGCGGTGGCGTCCGGAGCCCGTCTCTTGGCCTTGCCGGAATATTGTGGCGGGCTGAGGAGTGACGGGCCGTTGCTGTCACCGCCCTCGGCTCCGGAAAGACAGCACCCGGTCATCCGGACGGTGGCCGAGATGGCCAGCAAGTACCGTGTGTGGATCCTGATCGGCTCGGTTGCCGTCGATGGTCCGGGCGGACGGATCTACAATCGCAGTCTCGTCGTCGATGATGTCGGCAGCATCACCGCCCGCTACGACAAGCTCCATCTTTTCGACATCCAGCTCTCGGCGGGCCAGACCTACCGGGAAAGCGCCGTGGTTGAACCGGGCAACCGGGCCGTTATCGCCCGGACCGCCTTTGGCCCGGTCGGCATGACCATATGCTATGATCTGCGGTTTCCGGGCCTCTACCGTGACCTGGCCATGGCAGGGGCGGAAATCCTGGCGGTGCCGGCTGCCTTCATTGCCGCCACCGGCAAGGCGCACTGGCATGTCCTGAACCGGTCCCGGGCAATCGAGAATGGCAGTTTCGTGGTGGCGCCATGCGCCTCGGGGCCGATACCGGGCGGTGGTCAATCCTACGGTCATTCGCTGATCGTGGATCCCTGGGGCCGGATCCTGGCCGATGGCGGCGAGGGGGAAGGTGTGGTGCTGGCGGAAATCGATCTCGACCAGGTGGATGCGACCAGGTCCCGCATTCCGAGCCTGACCCATGGCCGGGAATATTCCTTTGTTTCCGGCGATCCGGAAAAGGCCGCCGGCTGAGATGGCAGTGCCAGCCTTCGATTACCGCGGCGCCGAGGCCATGCGCAGGAGATTCCTTGGCTGGCAATGCCGGACCAGGCAGGCGGCGGTGCGGGAGCGCCAGGGGCAACCCGACCAGGCCATGATGCCGATGCTGAGGATGGCTGGCCATGATCCGGTGCGGGTGATCACGGTGCTGAACCGCCGGGAGGACTTCTCGGTCACTCCCGAATTCAGGCATATCGCAAGACGGTCGATGGATCCCGCCGCAATCCGGAGTGCGGCGCTGACATTCCTCGCCGCCGGTTATTTTCAGGGTCCGGACAGGTTTTCCGACATTCTGACAGCCTGCTGGCCCCCGGAATCCATGACCGCCGCCCGGTTGGCCAGGCAGGAGCGATGCACCCTCGAATTCGATGCCCATGCGCACAGGTTTCAGCTGGATTGCCGGATTGCAGAACTTGAGGAGCCCCAGTATCTCTTCCAAGCGACCTGGTGGCACAACCGGTTCTTCAACCGGGATTTGCGTTCGGATTCACGCATCTTCGGCTTCTGTCCGGACTGGACGCTGGCAGTGGATGGTGCCGGGCAGGGCGCATCAGCAATTGAGTAGTGTAACGAGTAGGGGCGCCGGTTTTGCGCGAGGTATCGGTCGGGAGAAGGGCACGCAACTGCGTGCCTGATCCGGCTGTCAATTCCGGGGGGCAATGGTGCCTCCCACCATGATGGAGGAAGACGATGAAAAGGTTTGCAAGTACAGTTGCGGCAGGTGTGATTGCGGCTGCGCCGATGTCGGCGATGGCACAGGACAGCAGCGATCCGATCGTGATCGCCACTCATAACTGGTCCAGCCAGATCGTGATGACCTATGCGGTCGGCCAGATTTTCGAGACCATGGGAAACAATGTCGAGTTTGTCTCGACCGATTCCCAGGCGGTGTACGAGTCGATCAGGCTTGGCGATGTGTCGCTTGAATTGGAAGTCTGGGAAGGTGCGTTCGGCGTCGCATTCAACGAAGCGATCGGCAAGGGCGGCATTCACGATGCCGGCGACCACAACGCGGTCACCCGCGAGGAATGGTGGTATCCGCTCTGGACCAAGGATTCCTGCCCCGGACTGCCGAGTTGGGAAGCTCTGAATGAATGTGCGTCCCTGTTTGCCACGCCGGAGACCGGCGACAAGGGCCGGTTCCTTGGCGGCCCGGTTGACTGGCTCAAGCACGACGCCGAGCGGGTCGAGGCGCTTGACATGGATTTCGTGGTGGTCAATGCCGGTTCGGCAGCGGCCCTGTGGGCAGAAGTTGCCACGGCCGAGAAGACCGGGCGTCCGGTAGTCCTGTTCAACTGGACCCCGAATTTCGTCGAAGCGGTCTGGGAGGGCGAATTCGTCGAGTTCCCGACCTATTTCGAGGGATGCAAGGATGACCCGTCTCTCGGTCCGAATCCGGACATGACCTATGATTGCGGCAACCCGCCGGATGGCTATCTCAAGAAGGCCGCATGGGACGGGATGCCGGAGAAATGGCCGAATGCCTATGAGGTGTTGACCCGGATTTCCTTTACCAACCCGCAGATTGCCGAAATGGCAAAACTGGTCGATGTCGACGAAATGGAGCCGGAAGATGCGGCTACTGCCTGGCTTGAAGCCAATGAGGATGTCTGGCGGCCGTGGCTGGAAGGCGTAAGCTGATCCGGTCCCCATCAGACATGAAACCGCTCCGGCAGTTGCCGGGGCGGTTTACCTGTTCAGGACCGTACATCCTGGACACCCTGGCCGAATCCCGCCGCCGCCATGGCGATGATCCCGGGGACCCGGCCCGCCATGGTTGGAAATGGCGGGCAATCCGGTCTAGTATGCAGAAGGAGAGCTGGTCGGCAGCAACCGGCGGCTGGCTGGCGGGGGTGTTGCAATCATGAATTCCGAAGACAATCCTGTAATTTCCTGTTCGAATGTCTGGAAGCTGTTCGGTGATAGTCCACGGCGCTATTTCAACAGCCTCGATCAGACCAGTTCCTTCGACAAGATCCGCGAGGATGGCTACATCGCTGCCGTGCGCAGTGTCACGGTAGAGATCCATCGCGGCGAGATGCTGGTGATCATGGGATTGTCGGGCTCCGGAAAGTCGACGCTGGTCCGCTGCATGTCCCGGTTGATCGACATTACCGGGGGAGAAATCTCGGTGGAGGGCAGGGATGTGATGTCGCTGTCCGAGAAGGAACTCATCGAACTGAGACGAAACAAGATGGGGATGGTTTTCCAGAGCTTCGGACTTCTCCCGCATCGTACCGTCCTGCACAATGTGGCGTTTCCACTTGAAATGAGAGGGCAAGACCGGTTCGAGCGCCGCCGCCGGGCGCTGGAGGTAATCGAACTCGTCGGACTTGCCGGCCGCGAGGACTATTATCCCCGGGAATTGTCCGGCGGCCAGCAACAGCGGGTCGGCATTGCCCGCTCGCTGGCCATCGAGCCGGATATCTGGTTCCTCGACGAGCCGTTCTCGGCACTGGACCCGCTGATCAGGCGGGAAATGCAGGATGAGTTCCTGCGGTTGCAGGAAATGCTGCAGAAGACGATCGTATTCATCACCCATGACTTTTCCGAGGCGCTTCGCCTGGCTGATCGTATCGCCATCATGAAGGATGGCCTGGTCGAGCAATGCGACACGCCTGACCAGATTGTTCTGAATCCGGCGACCGAATACGTGGCAAAATTCACCGAGGAAGTCGAAAAGGCGAGGGTGGTCCATGCCGGTGTGCTGGCATCGCCAGCCGGGGATCGAAGCCCGGAAGGCGAGGCGATCTCGGTCTCGGCGACCATGCACAGCATTGCCAGGCAGCTGGTCAATGACAGCCGGGACGAATTCCCTGTTGCGGACAGGGACGGCAATATCGTCGGGCTGCTCGATCGCCGGGAAGCGCTGGCGCTTCTTTACGGGGACAGCCGGTGACGGCAGGTATGGAGAGGCTTTCTTCGGGCCTGGAGACTGTCTCCCGGGTACAGCTGGGCCGGGCGATCCTGCTCCTGGCCGTGCTCCTGGCCGTGTGCAAGCCGTTCCTGCCGGAATTCCTGATCAGACCGGCCGAATGGCTGGTGTTTCCTTTTGCCGACTGGATCAACTGGCTGTTCGTCTTCGTCAAGGACGACCTGGGATTCATCCATGTAACACGGGCATTCGCTGCCGGTATCGAATGGATGCTCGATGTCACCGCCAACCTGCTCTACGGGCGCAACCGGTGGCCGCGGGTCGGGCCGATTCCCTGGGTATTCGTGGCGATCACCGCCGCGGCAATCGGCTATGCGCTCAATGGCTGGCGCCTGGCGCTGCTGTCCGGCGGCACCTTTGTCTGGATTGCGGTGATGGGGCAGTGGAAATGGTCCATGGAAACCCTGTCGGTGATCGTGGTAGCGGCGCCGGTCGCCATCGTGTTCGGCCTGGTGCTGGGTATCGCCGCCTGGCGATGGCCCCTGGTAGAACGGATCATGAATCCGATCCTCAACATTGCTCAGTCACTCCCGCATTTTGCCTACATGATTCCGGTGGTGGTCTTTATCGGGGTCGGCCCGAAATCCGGGGCGGTAGTGACGATCATCTTCGCCGCTCCGCCGATGATCAGGATGACGTTGCTCGGTCTCAGGAAAGTCGCCTCGGAGATTACCGAGAGCGGCAAGATGTGCGGGGCAACGGGCTGGCAACTCCTGCGGCATGTCCGTGTCCCTTCGGCCAGGACCGAAATACTTGTCGGTATCAACCAGGTCATCATGCAATGCCTGGCCATGGTCGTGCTGGCCAGTTTCATCGGCATGCCGGGCCTTGGCCAGAAGCTCCTGCAATTGCTGCAGGCACTGAAGATCGGCCGGTCGGTCGAAATCGGTGTCTCCATCGTGCTGATCGCCATCGTGCTGGACCGGTGCTCCAAGGCCTGGGTAGAGAAGGAACCGGTGCATTTCGAGAAGGGGACAGCCTGGCATGAGCGGCACCGGGTGCTGGCCGCCTGGGCAATCCTGTCGGCCCTTGCACTGCTGCTGGCCCAGTTCTGGCAACTGGCCGACCAGATCCCGCGCAACCAGACCCTGACCATCTACAAGGAAATCGACACGGTCGTTGACCTGTTCATCGTCCTTGCCGATCCGGTCACCCAGGGGATCCGGGCATTCCTGATCACCTGGGTGCTGATACCGATGCGCGATGGCTATCTCTGGCTGCCATACAGCTCCGTGCTGGCCCTCGCTGCCGGTGTCGGCTGGTTGGTCGGGGGCGCACGGTCGTCGCTGACCTGCGCCGCCTTCGTCATGCTGATTGCCATGTCCGGTTGGTGGGACCGCGCCATGATAACCACCTATATGGTGTCCTTCGCGGTGTTGCTGGTTTGCGTCATCGGGCTTCCGCTGGGCGTGTGGGCGTCGAAGAGCGCCGCCCGGGCGCGGACCATCCTGCTGTTCTGCGACACCGCCCAGACCTTTCCGAGTTTCATCTATCTGATCCCGGTGGTCATGCTGTTCGGTGTCAATGATGTCGCCGCCATCGGGGCGGTCATCGTCTTTGGCCTGGTGCCCATGACCCGGTACACGATCGAGGGTCTGCGGGCCGTTCCGCCGGAACTGGTCGAGGCGGCCGACATGTGCGGCGCCTCGTCCCGTCAGAAGTTGTGGGCGGTGAGAATGCCGATGGCCCTGCCCACAATTGCCGTCGGTCTCAACCAGACAATCCTGTTTTCGCTGTTCATGGTCATCATTGCAGCGTTCATCGGCACACAGGATCTCGGACAGGAAATGCAGCGGGCATTGTCGTCGACCGATGTCGGCAAGGGGCTGGTCCTGGGTCTCTGCGTGGCGTTCATCGGCCTGCTGGTCGATCACCTGATCGTGACCTGGTCGGCGCGGCGCAAGCAGGCGTTGGGGTTGGCGTGACGATGCCGGTGACGCCGGTATTCGAGACGGGTTACGAACGGGCCGGGGTGATTGTCCCGGGCATGCCGGTTCTGCAACCCGGAGTCGAGCGCTACCCGGTGCCCGGAGGCGGGTCGCGGACGGTGTCGGTATTTGCCGGCGACGAGATTTCCGTCCTCGACTTCGAAGGAAGACAATCGGCAGAGCTGGTGTTTTTCGACCCGGATGGCAATTCCGATGCCGCCATGATTGGCGGAGCCAGCAATGGCAGTCCGGTCGGGTCAATCCAGGCGCTCGGCTATGGCGGAAAATCGGGAAAGCAGGTGCTCGCCAGGTTGAAGAGCGCCGGGATCCTGATTTCGCAGGGTGACGCGACAATCGCCCTGGGCAATGGCTCGAGACCGGGTGACATGGCCCATTTCATTGCCGACCGCAGCGGATTGCTGGTGGTGTCGGCGCCTGGCGGACCGATGCTTCCGGAAAACCAGGATACACCCACCGAGATCATTCTCTATATCCGGCGCCGGGATGGCGGGCCGGCTGCCGCATTGCTGGAGCCGCCGGATCCGCTGGCCGACCCGCTGGCCGACTTCAATATCCAGCCCGGCCAGGCCATTCCCTACGAGGTCAGGAAGGGTGAGTTTATCCAGATACTGGATGTACAGGGTCGGGAGTGTTCCGATTTCCAGGCATTTTCCCTGGGCATGCTTGAGCGCGGCATCGAACGGGAAATCGATCCGACTGCGACCAGGACTCTGACCGGCACAGGCTATCCTGCACCGGGAATTTTCTCAAAATACTTCACTGTGGATTTTGATCCGCTGGTGGAGATTGTCCAGGACAGCTGCGGTCGGCATGACGCGTTCGGGCTGGCCTGCACGGCCAGGTATTACGAGGATATGGGCTATCCGGGCCACGTCAACTGCTCGGACAACATCAATGCCAGGCTGGCCGGCAGCTACCAGGTCAGGGAGCGTGGCGGCTGGCCGGCCATCAATTTCTTCTTCAACACGGCAATTGATGATGCCAATTCCATGGGGTTCGATGACCCCTGGTCACGGCCGGGTGACTACGTTCTCCTGCGGGCATTGACCGACCTGGTCTGTGTTTCAACGGCCTGTCCATGTGACGTGGACTCGGCCAATGGCTGGAATCCGACGGACATACAGGTGCGAACCTACCGGGCCAGCGAGGACTTCACCCCTTCGATCGGGTACCGGAAGTCGGCGGAGGCGAGGATGGAAGATACGAGGAAGACCGGATTTCACGACTGCTTTGCCCGCCATACGCGCGATTTCGTCGAATACAGCGGGTTCTGGCTGCCGAAGACAATGGCCGGGCGCGGGACAATCGACGAGTATTGGGGCTGCCGGGAGCGGGTGGCGGTCATGGATCTGTCGCCCCTGCGGAAATACGAGGTGACGGGCCCCGATGCCGAACAGCTGATGCAAACCTGTGTCACCCGCGACATGAGCCGGCTGTCGATCGGGCAGGTTGTCTACACCGCGATGTGCTATGAGCATGGCGGAATGATCGATGACGGGACGGTGTTTCGTCTCGGCGAGATGAATTTCCGCTGGGTCGGCGGCAACGACACCTCCGGCCTGTGGCTGCGGCAGCAGGCGGCCGAGCTGGGGCTGAATGCCTGGGTCAGGAATTCCACCTCCCAGCTGCACAATATCGCGGTCCAGGGACCGCGATCCCGGGAATTGCTCGCCAGGATCTTCTGGACGGCACCGCAGCAACCGACCATCGAGGAGCTTGGCTGGTTCCGGTTTGCGGTGGCGCGCATGGGCGATTTCAAGGGAATTGCCTGCGTGGTCAGCAGGACCGGCTATACCGGTGAACTGGGCTACGAGGTGTTTTGCCACCCGCGGGATGCCGAGGCGGTGTTTGACCGCATATGGGAAGCCGGAAAGGAATTCGGAATCGTCCCGCTCGGACTCGATGCGCTGGACATGTTGCGGATCGAGGCCGGCCTGGCCTTTGCCGGCTGCGAATTCGATGACACCGTCAACCCGTTCGAGGCCGGTATCGGCTTTACCGTGCCGCTCAAGACCCAGAATGCCGACTTCATCGGACGCCAGGCCCTGGAACGGCGCAAGGCCCATCGGACACGCAAGCTGGTCGGCCTGGAGATCGAATCCGGACAGGTTCCGGCAACCGGCGACTGCATCCGGATCGGCAAGGCGCAGATCGGGCAGATCACCTCGGCCACACGATCGCCGATACTGGCCAGGACCATTGCCCTGGCCCGGCTGGACATCGTCCATTCGGAGCCCGGCACCGAGGTGGAGGTTGGTCAGCTGGACGGCCAGCAGAAGCGGCTGAAGGCGAAGGTGGCAGGATTCCCGCATTTCGATCCGGAAAAGAAACGGGTCCGAGGTCTGTCCTGATCCGTCCCGGAGCGGCACATCCGGCGGCAGCGTTCCTCCTCGGCCCGGCGTTCCCGGAAGCGCCGCCGGCGATCCCGGTTCAGCGCTCGACCGGCCTCGGTACTGGCATGGCCGCTATTGGCCTCGCGCCGGCCTTCCCGGCTGCAGCGCGCCGAGCAGTACTGGTCACCGTGATCACAGCGGTCGCACAGAAAAACCTGGGCGCGGCACCACTTGCAGATAAGGCCCCGACCCCGTGAACACATCCTGCCATCAGAGCGGGGTGGACCCGACCGCAAGACTGCCTGATAATGGGCAGGAACCGGGACGTCACCGGTTCATCGGGTGCGGCACCGGTGTTCAGGCGTGAACTTTGGCCGGTGCCGCATCGCTCTCTCAATTGCCGTCTTGCACCCTTTGACCGGATATCGCTACCCCGGGGCCGGCAAATCCGCTGTTCACGGCGCGAGGAGCAGGACCAACTCCCCGCGATGATCACGATAGAATGGGCACGACAGGGAGAGAAACGCGGTCAACCACCCGGAATCCCGCGGATCGGGTCAATTGCCGACAATCCTGCCGGACCTTGCTCTAACGGGGTTGCGTCGGTATCTTTCACAAGATGTTTCGCAGGCATCCTGGCGTGCGTGGCACGGAATTTCTCAACTGCCACACCGTGCGCGATCGGGACATCATCGGCCCGGATGGGGGATGTTGTGGGCAGGATGGCAGCGAGGCATGTGAAATTCGCTGACAATGTCGCCGAAAATGGATCTTCACCGGAGGCAAGAAGATGAGCGCCGCCAAAGACATGAGTCGGGAACTGAGCGGCCATGAGTTCGGAACGGTTCTCGCTGATCCGCCCTGGCGGTTCATCAATCGTACCGGAAAAGTCGCGCCCGAGCACCGCAGGCTGAATCGATATGGAACCCTGTCCCTCGACGAGATCGCCTGTCTTCCGGTCGAGAAACACATGAGGCAGGCCGCGCATTGCTATCTGTGGTGTCCGAATGCCATGCTGCCTGATGGTCTCCGGGTCCTCGATGCGTGGGGCTTCGAGTACAAGACAAACCTGGTCTGGCACAAGATCAGGAAAGATGGCGGGCCGGATGGCCGCGGCGTCGGGTTCTACTTTCGTAACGTAACCGAATTGATGCTGTTCGGCATACGCGGAAAAAATGCCAGGACGCTGGATCCGGGGCGTAGCCAGGTCAACTTCATCGCGACACGAAAACGCGAGCATTCCCGCAAGCCAGACGAACAGTATGACATTATCGAAACATGCAGTTGGGGACCGTATCTTGAGCTGTTCGGGCGCGGTCAGCGTGATGGATGGACCGTGTGGGGAAATCAGGCAGACCCGGATTACCGACCCGACTGGCCGACCTATGCCCACAATTCAGCCAGCGCGGCGGCAACGCAGTGATTACCACCAGCATCGACGACGAACGGGACAGGATCAACGAAGTATTTCCGCGTGCCGTCCTGGAGAAATTCGAGATCCACAGCTACAGGAATGCCTCAACGATACTGGCACAGAACTTCCCCGAGCAATTTGCCCAGATTGTCCAAGTGCTGGAGATTTTCGAAATCGATACCACCATGATCCGGAGTCCAGGTGGCAGCAAGGGTCTGGTTGCCAAATACGTTGAGTCACTGTTCGCCGGCACGGATTGGCGCGAAACCCGAATCTCCGCCGATCTTCATGTGAAGCTCCGCACACCACAAGGAAGCGAGATCCTGCGAGAATACATTCGGGAAGGCTATCTCGATGGCCACCGTATCGACTTCGTGAGCGGGAAGGTGGCTTTCGACCTGGAGTGGAATAGCAAGGATCAGACATTTGACCGCGACTTGTATGCGTTCTCCACCTTCCATGCGGCGGGCGCGATAGATGTCGGCATTTTGTTGACCAGAGGCAACAGCCTTGGCACGGGCTTCATGCGCAGCCTGGGGAAGGTGCTTACCAAGAGCGGAGAGGAAGGCGATGCCGAGGTCTACAAGAAGTTTGGTGCATCAACCACGTTCTTGGGTAAACTGCTCTATCGGCTCGACGCTGGAAGAAACGGCAGTTGCCCCATTCTGGCGCTGGGCATAACCCCCGAATGCGTGGTCGACTTGCAGGAATGGCAAGGGAAGAACCAGTGACCGACAGGCCAGAGCAAACGGAACGGAGGGAAGCTGCCGTCGTGGACCTGAAGCCGGGCAGCTATCAGCCAAGCAAGACTGAATTGGACGAATAGATCGACATGCCGGGCAGATCGTTCGATGAAGTGAGCGACGCTTTCAAGCGGCCATTCGCGACGAAGAATTCCTGACCGGGCCAAGGATTGCTGAGCGCCATCTGTAGCTCTCGGCAACACGATCGCCGATACTGGCCAGTACCATTGCCCTGGCCCGGCTGGACATTGTCCATTCGGAGCCCGGCACCGAGTGGAGGTTGGTCAACTGGACGGCCAGCAGAAGCGACTGAAGGAGAAGGTGGCCGGATTCCCGCATTTCGACTCGGAAAAGAAACGGGTTCGGGGCCTGGTCTGATCCCTGCGCAGGGCAGGCAACGGATCCCCGGGCAGTCCGACGTCAGGTGTCGAAGGGGTTCAGCAGGTCGACTTCCAACCCCTGTACGTCGGCAACGTTGCGTGTCACCAGGGTCAGGCCGTTGGCCTTGGCCGTTGCAGCCAGAAGCGCATCGATGACCGGAACCGACCGGACCGCACTCATCCTGCCCCATTCCTCGGCAACGGCCGCATCAACAGGCAGGATGCGATCACCGAATCCTGACATCAGATTGCCGAGCCACGCTTCGATTGCGTCGGCCTTGCGGGAGTCGTGGCGACGCGACAGTTCCACGCCTTTGCGGATCTCGCCCAGAACCAATGGGCTGAGCCAGAGGTCGTCCTCGGCTACGCCGTTCCACCATGTCGCCACGGCCGGGTCGCACCTGTCACCCTTTCGTACCTCCGAGATGATGTTCGTGTCGATCAGGAAGGTCACAGGTCGTTGTCACGTCCCAATTCGCGCCGGAATTCGAGATCAATCCCGTCCAGCGGTGCAGAGGTCAGCAGCGCCTTGAGTCCCCCGGCGCACGGCGCGGCAATCTGTTCGCGCAGGATGGCACGCGTCTCGGTCTCACGCTGGGGATCGATCAGTGCCCTGGAGACATCCCGCATGAGCGAGACGTCTTTTTTCCTGACCTGGATCTCGACACGCACGAACCCCTGCTGCCGACGGCGCTTGCGCCACCGGGTGACCGGAGACGGACCGTTGTTGACCATGGCATCCTCCATTTCCGGAAATCTTACTGGAAATATGGTGAATGGCAAGGTGGATTGATGCAGGAAGGATACCAACCAAAGACATTGGGATGCACCCTGTCTTGCGAGATTGTCTCGATAGCCGGCTCCGGCAACGGCTTGCGCGAGACATCTCGCCAGATCCTGGAACTGACTGTCCGGCGCTTGCTGTCTGGACAGCTGCCGGATCTTACGGATGCAGCCACCCCTTGTTGCCGGCCGAAAGTGAATGCGCTGGCCGCAACGGGGCGGCCAGCGCATGTCGTGCACTCGACACAGCGCTCAGTCTGAGTCGATCGCCTCCTTGATCGTGTCGGCCGAACCATGCTTGGCAACCTTCTCCCGAAGGCGAGCATTTTCCGACTTGATCGACCAGACATGCCACCAGATCCAGAATACCAGGCCGATCAACAACATGATCCACTCTGCACCCTGGAAGGGGTAGACGGCACCGACATCAGCCAGGTCAACAGCCCAGCTCGATATACCAGTCGTACTCATTTCAGTCTCCTGTTCTATGTCTGCTGGAACCAATCAGACCATTGACTTTTCGCCATCCCGCACATCGGCGGCAGCGGCGGCTTCTTCCTGGCTGGACGCGAAGTCCAGGCCAAGAAGCTCGACCTCCTTCGGTATTCTCAGGATACCGAAAGCCGACAGGATCCTGGCTCCGACCCAGCCGGGAAGGAACCCGAGCACACCGAACATGATGATGGCACCAATGAACTGACCGAGCGGATTGATGGAGGCATAGCCCTCATAGGTGGATGCCGGATGGCCCCACAGCACGAATCCGCAAATGACCAGGCCGATGAAGCCGGCATAGCCATGAACTGCAACGGCGCCAACCGCATCATCGATCTTGAACCGGCTCTCGACCCAGAAATGCAGCTTGTATGCCAGGTAGGTCCCGATACCGCCGATGATCATCGCCTGGATCGGATGATAGAGATCATTGCCCGCAGATGCGGTGATGATCCCGGCCAGGCCACCGGAATAGGTCCAGAAGGCGTTGCCCTTCGAGGCCATGTAGCCGATCAGCATTCCACCCGACAATGACATCAGGAAGTTCACGGTAATCGCGCCCAATGTCGTTGGCGTCAGGTAGATCGTGGTCGCCGTCCAGGTTTCACCGGTGATCTGCCCGCCAATTCCGGCCGGATCGATCATCGGCACATTGCATGCCACGTAGAAACCCCAGAAGCCGGTATAGATCAGGAAAAGACCGATACAGACAAACCAGGGGTTGTGCGGCATGATGTCACGGGGAGACCCGTCGGCCCGGAATTTCCCGAGGCGCGGCCCCAGTACAACCAGCACGCCGAGGGCAAAGCCTCCGGCAATGGCATGGATCACTCCGGATGCGTAGGCATCGTGATATCCCAGTTTCTGAACCATCCAGCCGGCATAGTGCCAACCCCAGGCGGCATCGACGATCCAGGCACCCGAGCCGATCACGACCGCCAGTATCCAGAACGCCCCGGAATTGATTCTCTCGATCACCGAGCCGGACACGATCGAGGCGGCCGTCCAGGAAAACAACAGGAACGCGGCCCAGAAGACCCCGGTGATCCTGTCGCTCAGATTGGTTCCCATTGTCTCCGAAAGCGGTGAATTTGCCGAAGCCGACGCGAAATCGATCGGGCCGAACGGAAAGGCCGGCAAGGCCCAGTAGATCCACCATCCGAAGAAGAAGAATGTTATCGTTACCAGCGGAATCAGCATCGAGTTCTTCATCAGCGTATGCATGTGATTGCGCCGACGGCTTGCCCCCACCTCATACATGCAGAATCCCACATGGATGAGGAACATCAGGGCCACTGTCAGCCAGTAATAGAACTCGGTGAATACCGTGGTAATTGCATCAAGGTTGCTGCCCATGCAAAATACCTCCCTGTATTTGCGATTTTCCACCCCGGGCCGGGATGTCTTCACATTCAGGACACCGGGATACCTTGCCGCAAACACGAGGACTGGCAATCCAGGCCACACGTATCCGCAGGCGGCAGGTTCCGCGGCCACGCGGGTCCATTCTATTACACAAAACGGCATATGAATCAATTGCCCGCGAGGTTGCACGCTTGTCATGTTCCGCAGAATCTGGAAGTGGTTTGCTGGCCGGGCCTGCTCGGCCGGCATGCCAGTCAGCCGGCTTGCAAGGCACCGGGGTGACCACCTGTCTTCCCTCCCTCCGGCCTGGGTCGGAACAGTGACGGTGGAATTCGTCGCAGGGTCAGGGTGCGCCTTGCAGGCGGTGCAGGAAATGTCAGTCCGGAGGCAGGAGAATGACGAGACCGGGACTCCTCCAGCAATGCTTGTATTCGGAGCGGGACGAAGACGTTCTCGCCGCCAATTTCAGGCTGTTCAGGATATTCGAGGCAACGGACCAGGATGCCTTTCTTGCCGACAATGCCCGGAATATCCGGGCGATCGCCGGCCGCGGCGACCTGGTTGTCGACCGGAAGCTGATTTCGGCATTGCCCAATCTCGAGATCGTGTCGGTCTTTGGTGCCGGTTATGACGGTGTTGATGTTGACGCAGCCAGCGAGGCCGGGGTCATTGTCACCAACACGCCGGACGTGCTGTCCGGTGATGTCGCCGATCTGGCAGTCGGCCTGTACCTGGCGGTCATGCGGGACCTGGTGACGGCAGACGCGTATGTCCGGCAAGGGATCTGGAAGGCACGCGGCCCGTACCGACTTTTCAACCGGGTCGGCGGGAGGACGGCCGGCATTGTCGGCCTTGGCCGCATCGGCCGGGAGATTGCCGGCAGGCTGGCGGCATTGGGCATGAACATCCTCTACTGGTCGCGGACCGACAAGGCGGCGTCAGGCTGGACCCGGGTGGAAGGCAGGCATGAGCTGGCAGCGAGATCGGATGTGCTGTTCGTGGCGTTGGCGGCCAACCGTGACACCTTCCATTTTGTCGACCGGGGCATGATCGAGGCCGTCGGACCCGAGGGCGTCATCGTCAATATCAGCAGAGGATCGACGATCGATGAGCAGGCGCTGCTTGATTCCCTGGAGAGTCGACGCCTTGGCGCCGCCGGGCTTGATGTGTTTGCCGACGAGCCTGATGTGAATCGGCGATTCTGCCATCTCGACAATGTCGTTCTGCATCCGCATCACGGCTCCGGCACGATCGAGTCCAGGCGGGAGATGGGAGAGTTGGTGACCGGAAACCTGATCGCGCATTTCCGGGGCAAGCTGCCATTGACCCCGGTGAATGCCGATCGGGTCGGCAAATCGAAGACGACGGGGTCCTGACATGGAAATCACGGGAAACAAGAACGGCGCCAATGATGGTGCCAGGCTGCTGAAGCCGGAATATTCAATTCGCAACCCGGTCTTCAGCACCTACCTGATCGGCAATGCCCATCTGAAGGTGCTTGCGCGGAGCCGGTACGAATGGACCGAGGGGCCGGTCTGGTTCGGAGATGCCGGCTGCCTCCTGTTCTCGGACATTCCCAACAATCGCATTCTTCGCTGGTCGGAACGGACCGGAATTTCCACCTTCCGGTCTCCTTCGAATTTCACCAATGGAAATACCAGGGACCGGCAGGGTCGCCTCGTGTCCTGTGAACATGGCGCAAGGCGGGTGACGAGGACCGAATATGACGGCTCGATCACGGTCATTGCCGACAATTTCCAGGGCAGAAGATTCAATTCGCCCAATGATGTCGTCGTCAAATCGGATGATTCAATCTGGTTTACGGATCCGCATTACGGAATTGTCTCCGACTACGAGGGGCACCGGGCGGAGCAGGAATTGCCATGCAATGTCTACAGGGTTGACCCCTCCACCGGCGAGGTCGGAGTCGTTGCCGGCGAGCTTGCCTGTCCGAACGGCCTCGCATTCTCGTCCGACGAGACCCGGCTCTACGTGTCCGATACCGCCCGTGCCTATGATCCTGATGGCGATCCCCATATCAGGAGGTTCGATCTCGACGGGGATGACCGGCTGGTGGACCGGGGAGTGTTTCATCGGATCGATGTCGGAAAATCCGACGGATTCCGACTGGATACCGATGGCAATATCTGGTCGTCGGCCGGTGACGGGGTGCATTGCATTTCACCGGAGGGAGAGTTGCTCGGCAAGGTGCTGGTTCCCGAGAAGGTATCCAATCTCTGCTTTGGCGGAAGGGCCAGGCATGTCATGTTCATGACCGGCTTCACGTCACTCTACTCGATTGCGCTCAACAGGCGGGGCATCCAGTGGCCGTGATCCGCCGAAGGACTCTCCCAGGAAGAGATCGCCTTCTACGACGCCCTGACCTAGAACGAGAATGCGGTCGAGGTGCTGGGAGACGACCAACTCCGCGTCATCGCTCAGGAGCACTTGAACAGCCAGAAGGGCAAAGCATCCGTGGACTGGCAGCACCGGCAGTCGGCGCGGGCCCGGACGCGGGTCCTGGTCAAGGGAATCCTGCGCAAATACCGCTACCCGCCGGACTTGCAGGATGCGGCCGTGCAGACCGTCCTGCAGCAGGCCGAAATCCTTGCGGCACGGTGAGCGGCGAGACTGTTCCGCCCTTGATGTGCTCCGAGTCAGGTATCGCTCGAAATCTGAAGTTGCCGAGCCAGACCGGCCAATCCAAGTCAAACCTGTTCCGGATCCGCGGGGTAGTTTTCTACGACCCATATGAAACTCTGGATGTCGATGCGGTCGAGCGATCGTGGCAAAGCAAGGTCCGATAGTTCCCTGGTTGTCCTGTCAGCGAGGTCCAGCAGAGATTCGTAGACACCGAATTCGAGCTGTGGCGTGTAGTGGTGGAAGAACGAGTGCCCCACCCCGGTCGGCAAAATCAGGCACATTCAAAAATCGGCATCCATGACCAGATTCAGCCTCTGATTCCGTAATCCGGTCGTCATGTTGGGTGACTTGCGGACAATGTCTGCCCGGACCTGGTACCGAAGACGTTCCTTAGGGCCTGTTGACAATCGGGTTGCATTTCAGTCGGTCCGATGCCATTTTCCCTGCAACGCACGCCGGAATGGCGGCACGAGCAGGTGAGGCAGATGACGGATGAATACAGACAGGACGGTGCTGACCGACGCCATGTGGGCGCGGACCCGCCCCATGCTGCCCGGCAAGGCGACCGATCCCGGCGTCACCGCGGCAGTGGGCAGGCAGTTTCTCGAGGCGGTGCTGTGGCGGATCCGCACCGGATCGCCCTGGCGCGACCTTCCGGAGCATTTCGGCAACTGGAACAGTGTCTTCAAGCGCTTCCGCAGATGGGCGCTTTCGGGCATCTTCGAACAGGTATTCAACGAGCCCCCGGATGAGTTCGACCTCGAATACGTGTTCGTGGACGGCACCATCGTGCAGGCGCACCAGAAGGCGGCCGGCGCAAAAGGGGGACCTCGAAGCAGGGTATCGGACGCTCGAGAGGCGGCCTGACCAGCAAGGTCGTGGCGATCGTGGACGCACTTGGCTGTCTCGTGCGCTTCGTGATCCTTCCCGGACAGGCGCATGACCTTGCCGGCGTGCCGGAACTTCTCGAGGACCTCTCATTCGGTACCCTCATCGGTGACAAGGCATTCGATGCCGGGTGGCTGATCGAGGACATCGAGGATAGAGGGGCAGAAGCGGTGATTCCGGCGCGACGGAACCGGATCGAACCCCGGCATCATGACCGGGAGATGTATCGGTGGCGGCACCGGACCGGGAACTTCTTCGCAAGGATCAGGGAGTTCCGGGCAGTGGCGACCCGCTACGACAAGACTGACGCCAGTTTCGCCGCGGCAATTCACCTCGTCAGTGGCGTGGTTGCGGCAACATGATTGTCAACAGGCCCTAGTGGTCTGATTCATTCATTTGATGCCATTTCCTGCAGCTTCTGATGATCCCGCCTCCACGAGAGGGCCAGCTCCTCGGGTTTCCTGCTCCAGCGGAACGGACGGGCATCACCGGCATCGTGGTGCCCGGTGCAGCCCTCGATAGCCGCGATGCACTCGTCGAGCGAGTCGAATACCGCGTTCTTCAGCCTCTGTCTCGAGAGCTTCGAGAAGAACCCCTCGACGGCGTTCATCCACGAGGCCGGGGCCCGCGTGAAGTGGAACATCCGGTCGGGATGGTGCTTCAGCCATTCGTTGACCTCGGCCGATTTGTGCGAGGAGACATCGCCCTGAACGACATGCACCTGGGTTCCGGGCTCGATCCCTTCGGCGACATGATCGAGGAAGGCGAGGAACTCCTCGCAGCGGTGTCGCTCGACCATCTGGCCGGCGGCCCTGCCGGTGGCAACATCGAGAGCCGCCATCAGGCAGGTGGCGGCGTTCCGCCTGTAGTCATGCGTTCGGGTCTCGGCGGCTCCGGGCTTCATCGGCAGCGGCTTCCGCGTCCGCCCGAGTGCCTGGATCCGCGTCTTCTCATCCACCGACAGCACCACCGCGTGGTCGGGCGGGTCGACGTAGAGGCCGACCACATCCCTGACCTTCAGCTCGAATCGCGGATCGCGCGAGACCCTGAAGGTCTTGACCTGGTGCGGCCTGAGGCCATGGCGGCGCAGGATGTCGCGAACCGTGGAGACACCCAAGTCACCCATGGCCTCGGCCAGGGCCTTCAGTGTCCAGTGACTGCCGTGCTCCGGTGGCGGCGACATTGCCGCTCATCAGGGCCTTCACCCTTTCCCCGGGGATCGGCTTCTTCCCCGGTGGACGGGTGGCGTCATGGAGGAGCCCGCCTGCGCCCTCGGCAAGGTAGCGGTCCCGTCAGCGCCGGACCGCCCGGTCGACATGCCGGTCCTGCGCATGGTCTCTGCCGGCCCGCAGCCCGAGCCGGGCTCGACGATGATGCGGGCCCGCCAGACATGCTTCTGCAGGCTCCGCGGATTGCCGATGACGCCGTCGAGGCGCTTGCGATCCTCGCCTGACAGCCTGATTTCCTGCCTTGCCGGCTTCCTGCCCATTGACCTGCCTCTGATTTCACTGGCCGCATGATGGCGGCAGGAAGGACGGTATCACGCATGGCGAAATAATGGGATCTCATGTTTTGCATCAAACACTAGCACGGCCCTGCCTATACACCCATGTCTTGTGGAAAAGACCAGGAAATCACCGTCTTGAACGTTCGCGTTACCCCGTGCATGCATCAGACTCGAAGAGCATGCGTGATCCACAGGATTGAGCTGCCGATGACTTCAACGTGAGGACAATTCATTACGAGCATTGCGGGAATCGTGACTCGAGGATAATGCTGCGCGACTCCACAATTCTGTCCTCTCCATACTCCATTGAGCGCGATGTACGTCGAACACAGGAAAAGACTCGTCGATTGGCTGCACTGCCAACTCATCGGCCCGACCTCCGATCAAAACCTAAGAACTTCTCCCTTGGACCGATATCCGACCGGGGTTCTTCATCCTGTTGACCCTGGCCTGTCCGGCATCGATCCCGTTGCTGTTCACCCCGAAGAAGCTGCCCTGCTGGATGAACAAGAGGCGGAAACAGAGGCAGCCGACGGCGCCGACGGTCCGACGCTCGCCCAACCAACTCGTCGACGACGATACGTACCGCCATCGTCAGTAGGGTTTTCCCTCTTCCTTCGCGGTGATCCGCGCCTTTCGATTGCGGCCACGGCCGCACACTACCAGAGCAATAATGATCGGGACGAACACGGAAAATTTCGAACACTTGAATATGTCCGCCACGAACTGGTTGAGGCGGTAATGTGGCCAAATTTGGCACGACCCCATGAGTCCGTGCAGTCCATCTGGGATGGACGTGCCGGCATCGACGTTCGGTCGCGCCCGCACCAGGGCGGGCGAATCGTCACCATAACCCTTTACAACCAGCTCCAACTGGACCCCAATGTCTCCCCGAACAAGCGCACCGGCGATCGGGTCAGTAAGTCGCTGTTCGAGGCACGGCTCAAATGTGCCATCGAGAGCGGCGAACTCGCCGAGTATCCGCGGGTCGAGTTCAGCCTGCTCACCGAGGAGGAGCAGGAGCTTGAGCTTCAATATCGCACCAAGCACATCTACGCCCTGGGGCACGGAGCCGCTGCAAACTGGGATTTGGGTTCGGATCGGCGCGCGAGGATCTGGTCGGAATTCATGCCTCAAGCGGAGGTGCCCATGATGACCGTCAACATTGGCGACGACTCAGTGCTCCATCTCAAGCGGCTCGCCAATGCTCCTATGCCTGAAGCGCTTGCACACTTCGTTGACAGATACTCCAACTGGATTGATGAACAGGAACGTATTGTCGATGAGCTTGGCTGTCACGAAGAACAGAATGCCGCACACCGCATTTGCTCGAGAATGCGAACCGCGCTCGGGCGGATGCGGAATTGCATAGGGATGCTTTGCGCCGACAAACTCGTTTCCGAGTCGTTCCAACTCGCTAACCGGGCGATGTTCGACCAGATGGTCCAGGCCGACCGCATTGTCGGAAAGGAAATCGAACCCGATACGTACCTTTGGCGACCATTCCAGCTGGCATTCCTGCTGACAGTGATGGAGTCGACGATTCGGGAAGACGATGAGTTCCGGGATGTACTCGACCTGATCTGGTTTCCGACAGGTGGTGGCAAGACCGAAGCCTATCTGGGGTTGATCGCATTCCTCATCATCTGGCGTCGCCGACAATTCCCCGATTCCGGAGGAGGAACCACGGCCCTGATGCGATACACGCTGCGCCTTCTCACCCGGCAGCAGTTTGAGCGCGCCGCGCGCATGGTGTGTGCATTGGAGCTTCTCCGTCGAAAGGAACCGGAACTGCTGGGAACGACACCGATCGACATTGGTATCTGGGTCGGCGGTGATATCAGCCCCAACCGTTACGACGAAGCCAAGGACATCGTCCAACAGATCAGGGAAGGCAGGCGCGGAGCAAGATATCAGCTGCTCCTCGAACGGTGCCCATGGTGCGAAACACCATTCGATCCCGCGGACGGCTACCGTGCCACCGATGACGAATTCCACTTTAGGTGTTCAAATCGAGGATGCGAGTTCGAAGCGGACTCCCTTCCATTACCATGTAATGTCGTGGACGAAGCACTCTACGACCGGCCGCCATCGCTTCTGGTCGGCACCATAGACAAATTCGCCCGACTTGCCTGGGAAGAACGCACAGGTGCGTTTTTCGGTGTCTGCACCCGCTCGCGCCCGCCGGAACTGATCATCCAGGATGAGTTGCATCTCATAACGGGACCGTTGGGTTCGGTCGCCGGACTGTATGAAGCCGGTCTCGAAACCCTGCTGATCGGACGTGGCGTTCGTCCAAAATACGTCGCGTCTACCGCAACCATTCGCATGGCGAACGAGCAGGTGCGGCGGCTGTATGGCCGCGGCCTCGCCGTGTTTCCTCCGCCAGGATTGTCTCATGAGGATACGTTTTTCGCCCGGACCGACAAGGAGCGCCCGGGGCGGGTCTATCTTGGATTCTTGGCTCCCATGCTCGATCAGCAGCATTGTCTGGCGCCACTCGCCGCCGCACTGCTGGTCGGGCCGCATGCGCTATTCGACAAAGATGCCGATCGCGACGTTCTGCTTGATGCTTGGTGGACGCAGGTTGTCTACCACGGAAGCCTCAAGAGCGTCGGAAGCAGCCACAATGCGTTCGCCACGGACATCCGCGACCGCTGCCGAGGGCTTGCACAAGAATTTCGATACGCTCGTGAGCCCGAGACCGACGAGACGTCCGAGTATTCGGACAGCCTCCACGGGCGATTTCGGAACCCCCGCATCGCCCAGCTGACCAGCCGCGCAACCGCCGAGGAAAATGCCGAGACCTTCGAACGGTTGACGAATCCGCAAGGGACGGATGTGTGCCTTGACGCAGTTCTGGCAACCAACATGGTTTCCGTCGGTCTGGATATTGCGCGCCTCGCCGTCATGATCGTCAACGGTCAGCCTCTCACAACTGCAGAATACATTCAGGCCACCAGTCGGGTCGGCCGGGCCGACGTTCCCGGTCTGGTCCTGATCAACTACTATCGGAACCAAGCTCGGAGCCTGTCGCATTACGAGAGTTTTCGACCCTACCACGATTCATTCTACCGATTCGTGGAACCGAGCAGCGTCACCCCATTTACCTTTCAAGTGCGATCCCGTGCGCTTCATGCCGCCTTGATCATCGCGATCCGGCATACTTGCGATAATCTTCGACGCAACAAATCGGCTGGGGGCTTCAACAAGGCCACGCCTCAGATCAAGGCGGTGATCGCTGAATTCAAGCAGCGCTGCAAACGAGCTGCGGGGAACGAACAGGCCCAAGAAACCGCTTCGCACCTGGATCGCCTCGTCGACCAGTGGCATGATGAGGCCCGCCGTTGCGAGAACGACCGCAGGCAACTCAGCTACCAGACACCCAGCAATGAACGAAACTCCAACCGACTTCTCTACACTCACGGGGAAGTGCGCCCCGGCGTGTGGGCGACCCTGCATTCGATGCGCAATGTTGAGGGTGTCGGGACCTTGAGGGTCCGGGATTGGCCAACGGGACTACCGCGGTGAGAATGTTGAGCGCCCAACGCAAGCACGGTAACGTTGATATGCCATGACTGAAGAAGATCTTCCTGTTCGCTTATCCCACCTTCTCCGAGACTGCTCGGTGGGGGCGATCGTGCGGGGCCCTTATAGCTTGATGGTCGTGCAGGATATCCGCACTTGGGACCGCCCAAACAGCGATCCGCTGGACCGTGAAATCCGATATGTCGAGAGGGTCAAGTCAGCACTGGGTATCGATCACGCACTCTGTACACCGCCACGCTCCGTGGAACGAGATGGGGCCGAATTGGGATGGATTCCGGCCCTGAGGTTCCCTGCCTGGATGCGCTGCATCGATTGCGGTCTTTTGTTCTCGGCCCCCTGGCGAAAATCGCGGAGACAGCAAGGCAACAATCCGACTTCCGGTGGTGCGAAAGTCGAGGACGCCGGAGACTGCACCTGCGGCGGCCGGCTGGAGCAAACTCCATGGGTTGTTGTACACGAGGACGGCTATCTTGCCGACGTGCCCTGGCACTTCCTGGCTCATGCAGATGCTCGCATTCCAAATCAACGCCAATGCAAATTCGACTGGTCGAAAGCCTATCTCAGATTGCAAGAAACGGATGCTGGGCGCCGAGTTCACTGTGGCCGCTGTGGTTCGTTTGCCGACATTCCACCCCGGTTTCCATTTCTACCCAATGCTTGGCAACAGCCCTGGATCCGCGAACCGCCTCCCCAACCGCCTCCCTCGGACTCTCCGGCCTTGCTGGTAGAGGTCAACGATGTGCGTGTGCACTCACCCTCTACCCGCACCGCACTGGTCATCCCGCCAGAATCAAGGATCAGTAGAGGAACTTTCACGGATCGCCTCCTTGCTAACACGAAATCGCTCCGGGATATCCGGAGGGCGAAGAGCCCGTTGGCACGGAAGGCGGCCGTCAAAATTCTTGCCAATGAGTTTCGGTGCACTCCCGCGGAGATCAACCATGCCATCACCGAAATCGACGCCGGCTATCCCCGTTATGATCGGGAGTTTACAGACACAGATCTTCTTGCTGACGAGTATCGGGCACTGACCGAAGAGATTCCCGATCTCAGGGAGGACGAGGATTTCGTCACCGAACACCATACCACCGAATGGAAGAGGCTCACAGCCAGCCTGGAGCCAGGAGTAGCACGGCAAGCAACGGGTGCCGTCTCGAGCCTGATCGCTGTCAACCGACTCAAGGAAGTCATGGTATTCGAAGGGTTTCGCCGCGCTGGTGGTGAAAACCTCACTCCGCCCGACATCACGGGGGAGGGCGCTTGGCTACCCGCACTCGAGCTCTACGGAGAAGGCATATTCTTCACGCTTGACGAAGCGATGCTACGGCGCTGGGAGGCTGGCAAGACCGTCCGAGAACGAGCGGACGCTGTCGACAAGCGGTATTCGGGGCGCGTTGATACAGTCCTGCCCGAGCACCAATTCGACATCTCCCCGCGCTTCCTCCTCCTTCACACACTTTCGCATCTCATGATTCGCGGGTTTGACGCCGGTGCTGGCTACCCCGCGGCGTCGCTCAAGGAAAGGATTTACTCCGCCACGGGAGAGGATGCCATGGCGGGAATTCTAATATACGTGGCGGTACCGGACGAAGAAGGCTCCCTCGGCGGCCTGATGGAACTTGCCAAGCCGCACCGTTTCCTGCGCCTGTTGACCAGTGCATTCGAATCCGCGGCGTGGTGTTCACTTGACCCGGTTTGCTCGGAGCAGGAAGGACATGGGCCGGATCTGCTGAACCGCGCGGCCTGCCACGCCTGTGCCCTGGTTCCCGAGACGAGTTGTGCGTATTGCAACGTCCTCCTCGACCGGACCTTCGTCAAGGGGGCATCTCCCGACAATCCAGCCATTCTGGACTTTGTGGAGCAGTGCGTGTGATGCCCAAACGCAAGTACAAACTACCGGGAATTCAGGATCTTAGCAAGGAACAGGAAAATGCGCTCCACCTCGACAAGGAAGGCCAACACCTTATCATTGGGGGACCGGGAACGGGGAAATCCGTAGTTGCATTGATTCGCGCCCGCCGCCATCATCGAGATGGCGACAACTACCTGTTCCTGGTCTACAATCATCTTCTCAGCCGCGCGAGCGGACAACTGTTCGGCGATGATCTCGTCCACGATACTTGGATTCGCTGGTTTCTTGAGACGTTCAAGAAAATTACAGGCAGGCCTGTTCCGCGCAAACAGCCGAATAGAAATGGATTCAGGGAAGTCGATTGGTCGCTCGTGAAAGAGATCGTTCACGAGTTGCCTGCTAGCACGAACCGGGAGTTGCCATTCCTGATTATCGACGAGGGCCAGGACATGCCCCCGGAGTTCTACACTACGCTGGCGCAACTAGGCTTCGACCGCTTCTTCGTTGTTGCTGACCAGAATCAGCAAATCACGGAGTCCAACAGCAGCCGCAAGAACATTCAGGATTGCCTTGCCATTGAAACCGACGATGTGGTTGAGCTTCGACACAACTTTCGCAACTGTCATCAGGTAGCGCGGTTGGCGAACGCCTTCTATACCGGTGATCCGGCAAGTCCGCCTCCCGAACTTCCTGCAATTGCGCCTGGACCTGCACCAATTCTCTACACTTATGATGCCGACACGCTAGACACGGTCACACCAGACATTCTGCGCTTGGCCGATCGGGATCCAAGGAAACTCATCGGAATCATAGCGCCCAATAATCAGGTCAGGGAGCGCTATGTGGAAGCACTCAGCTCCACGGAAGTGCAACTCGACAACGCGCCACCCTCCATAAATACTCATCATGGCCAGCACCGTGCCGAGGTGGCATTCGACGAGGGCGGTATACTCGTGATCAATGCGCAGGCATGCAAGGGACTCGAGTTTGACATGGTATTGCTGGCGGATATTGACGAACACTTTGTCCACCGTGCCAATCCGGACGGCACAAAACGCCTCTTTTATGTCATGGTCGCCAGAGCAAAGGAACGGGCGTTCATGTTCGAGAAGCGCGATGGGAGAAGCAACATTCAGCGCATCCTGCCAACGGGCACAGACCTCTTGCGACGCGAGGAGATGTGATGAGTGAAGATCTGACCGCGATTCTGCGTAACACACCCACGCGCGGGGAGGTGGCAGGCGTTGGTTTCCTGGTCACCAATCATCTGAACATGATGTATATGCTCTCAGCCGGATTGGTGATGCCGCCCTCCGGTTTCGGTGGAAAGTACTACGGCGACACCCTCGAATGTTTCCCCGGCTGGATCCCTCTGTTCGTCGACAAACCGCCTAGGGAGGCGATCGAACATTCGACGAAGGAGGCCTATCACCTCAGACCATGCATTGTTGAAATCAGCCTGGCCGGCCTGTCGGGCCCAGCTATGTCGCTTGGAAACACCGGGCCGAAGGAACTGCTCTTCCCGGATCAATTCCAGGATGACGACCGAGTTCTCCTCTTTCCTGCACCGCTGCCGGTATCCCGCATTGTGTCGATTGTATTTCACACGGCAGACGACAAGCGGGCATGCGTAGCCGACGCCGGGGATTACGGAAACGTACCGATTCAGGACTTCAAGTGCAGAACCGAAAAGCGAATGTTCTCGGGAAAATCCAACCTCCCCTGGCCACCCGACAACGGGCCGGAGGAGCGGCCAGTTCCTCTGCAATGCTCCTTTGCGGCTGGAGGGGTCATGGCGATGCTCCTGCTTTTCGCCAATTTGGGCCCAACGGCTGTTCGCGCATGTCGCGTCGCGTTTGATCCCGGCGATGGTGAAACCTGCGCTGTCAACAACCTGCCCACCCTCGCCAGCCTCGAATCATGGGTCTATCAGGGAAAAGCAATACTGCCGTCCATGGGGTCCGGCCCGGATCAGGATCTCCAGGACACCTCCCAGGCAAGTCTTTTGTGGGGGGCCGTTGCAAGGCTGGTGGAATGGCGGAACGCGGGAATGCGCGGTAACGTCGAGGATCTAGTGATCGAGTTTCTCTCCGAGGCCATCGCAGGCCTCGACCCGCTATTGAAGCCAGATGTGAGCGAACTTCGAAACACGCTTGTTTCGTTGACCGGACTTGCAGATGCCACGGCGAGCGAACTGTTCGATCGCCACGATACGCCCTTGGCCCGCGCATTGATCCTGTTCTCTTTGCGACACGATTGCACCGATCTCTTCGAATATGAGAGTGACCGACTCACCGAGGAGGACTGGCTCGCCAGTGCCATCCTTTTTGGTGTTCGCGACGGTTGGATGAAGCTGCCGCGCCGACTTCGCTCCGGCCGCAAACTCTCGGATGCGGTCTCTCACCGCATGGCGCGCCTCTCACATCGGATCGCTGGCACGGAACTGGATCTGGGTATGGTCCCGGATCGAGTTCAACCGTTGCGCGAGATGTTCGGCGACGGCTCGGCATGGCGGTCCGCCGAAAGATCTGCGGCTTTGACCCTGGCAAGGTTGCAGAAGTGGGACTGCGTCAGCACCCAACTCATCCTTGGCCCTGGTGAATACAAGTTTACGGTAAAAGGCGGATCGACGCTCATCGAACTGCCTGGAGAGCCCCGGGTATCGCCGAAAATCGACCTCAAACGTTTCTTCGACTTGCTCGCCCGCGCCCGTCTCGATCACCTCACTGAGGACAGGGCTCGCAAGCTGCTTCCGGGCTGAGCATCACGTCATGCGCATGATTCCAAATGCTCCCTTCCGTACGGGAAGTCAGGCGGAAAAGCGTGTCTTTGCCCGGCTCCGAAGCGCATTCGACGACCGCTACACCGCGTATCATTCGCTGAAACCCACCAGACATCGGAACAAGCGATTTCCGGAGATCGACTTCGTCATCTGCGGTCCTGAAGGGCTGTACGCGATCGAGGTCAAGGGCGGAAGGGTTTCCCATATTGATGGCGTCTGGCAATACCAGGACCGGTTTGGCCAGATGGGCCGATCTCAGGAGGGTCCGTTTCGTCAGGCTGAATCGGCATTGCACGGGCTGATGGACACGATACGTTTCGGCCTTCCCGGACATATCCACAATCGCATGATCGCAGGCTATGGGGTGGTGCTCCCCGACTGCGACTGGTGCGCCTGTGGCGCGGAGTGGGACCCCGAGATGCTCGCCGACAGGCGGCGTAGCCGCGATATGGAAGGCTGGCTGCGAGGATTGTTCGAGTACTGGCAGCGACGGTGCAAGAATTCGGAGTTGCTCGACGACGAAACACTGGAAATCTTCCACGAGTTTCTCTGCCCCGACCTGCATGCCGTCGAAGTCGCGAGCGGAAATGACATCTCCTTACTCGAACAGGCCTCGCATGCCGAACGGCGCATCGAGCAGTTGACCGGAGACCAGATGCGCATGGCGGATGTCGCCGAGGCTAATCCACGTGTCATTTGTGAGGGCGGTGCCGGAACCGGCAAGACTTTCCTGGCTGAAAGACTCGCTCGACAGTGGGCCGAAACCGGCATGCAGGTGGCGCTGGTTTGCCGGTCACCGTGGCTGCGACACCATCTCGCATCGCGACTTTCGGTGCCAGGTCTGACCGTGTCGCTGATTGATGGCCTCGGTGTCGACTGCCGTCGAGCCGGACTGGATTGCTTCGATGCGTTGATAGTCGATGAGGGGCAGGATTTGTTCGAAATGACCTGCGTGGAATCGTTGGACAGTGTCTTGGATGGTGGATTGAACACAGGACGCTGGTGCTGGTTTCAGGATCTCAACAACCAAGCACTAACTCGGAGGTTTGAAACGAGCGCAAAGGAACTTCTCGAGTCGATGAATCCCGCAAGAATACCACTTCGCGTCAACTGTCGGAACACCAGGCCTATTCTCGAGTGGATTCAACAAACACTTGGTGCAGATATCGGTGTTCGCGGAACTGGGGTTGGCCCCGAAGTCCGGCAATGGACCGCTGCGAATCCGCTCGAGTCAGCGGAACAGCTTTCCTGGGAAATCACCGAATTTGTCGACGTAGCAGGGCTGGCTCCCGGTGCAGTGACGATTCTCACGCCCCTCGATTACTCCGAATCTTCCGTAGCGCTCGTAGGGGGAGATTTGGCAAGCCGCATTCAACGTCTGGACGAGTACTCCATGCGAACCACACCGGGCGACAGGATCGGGTTTGCAAGAATCGACGAATTCAAGGGACTGGAAAATCAGGCAGTCATCGTCGTCGACCTTCCCCCGCCCGATAAAGCGCGCCCACACTTATCGGAACATTATGTAGCGATGACACGGGGGAGATCCGTGCTGTCCATTATTCAGACCGAATATCTGTAGACCCGGGGTTGGTAAGACCTCCAAATACGAATATCCAATTTCTGAAGGTTCCGCGGATTGCCGATGACGTTTGAGGTATTGTCGATTCCGGTGTTTGGGGCGTCGGTCAAGCGGCGACCCTTGCTGGCTGATTGGCTGATCTATCCTCTGTCTCTGCGTCGTCGGTGACCTCGATGCCATCTCTGAGCTTCACGCCGGCAGGCACATTCAAGAGTCGGCTGCCATGACCAAATCCAGCCTCCGGTTTCGGATTCCAGCCATTATCCGGCTGTCATGCCGGGTGATGCACGGACAATTTCTGTTGACCGGCGACAATGTCTGCCCGGACCCGGTGCCGAAGACGTTCCTGAACATGGCCCTGCCACGAGGCCGGATCATGAGAAGCGATGTCAGGTGAACGAGCCGGGTGGCCCCGGCCAAGCGCGCAGTCGTCAGTTCATGGCGGCGTCGAGCGTCTCCAGGGCCCCATCGGCGGTATGTAATCGAAGCGGCCATCAAGCCTGATCAGCGAGATCGCCATGCTGGAGATGATCGCCAGTCTCTCGGGGACATTGCCGTGTCGACGGAGAGATTGAAGCGTGCGATTCAATCGATCCAACAATCGAAACGAGGAGGAATGGGCATGAGGAAAGCCGACATGACCGACATACGGGACTCGCATGATCCCGGGCTAGATCATTGATTCCAGGTCACGGAGCTTCGGTGGGATTTTGGTCCACCACGCGCATGAGGAGGTAGGATGTCAACCCGCGGGGACCGTTGGGAACAGACCGTCGCAGCCTAACCCGAAGGATTGGCGTGCACCTGGACCATAATTCAAATGTGTGACCTGCGACCACGCGAACCGGAGTATCATGGCCCCGGGATTGTGGCATCTGCATGGCGAGAGGCGTTGACACTGGTCACTCGACTGACGCGCGTCACTGATTTGGCTGGTCAGGGTCAGGATTCCCGAAATTACGGGAATTGACCTGACCCGTTCCCATCAATATCTTGGCAAGCATGAGCGGCGAGCGGGACACTCACGATCTGGCCCGGCAAGTCGCCGTCCTGGAGGAGCGCATGAATACTAGGCAAGCTGAATACGAAAGCGCACTGGACCGGCTGCGGGCCGACATGACGCGGCTGACGGACGAGGCCGCGCGGAGCGCCGCCAAGCGTGATGTGGAAGCGGCCAGGCGCGACAAGGACAATACGCGCTGGCAGATCGGCCTCTGGGTCGCGGCGATCGTCGTTCTTGGCATCCTGATCCGCTGGCCTGCTTAGTGGCAGCCATCATCAGGCCGATGTCAGGACCCGGCGGGCCTCGGCCCGGACATCGGCCTCGCCAGCAGGATGTCCGGCGCACTGCGCCGTGAGCGCGGGGAGGTCCTTGTCCTGACCTCCCGAAATTGCCGGATCGAGCCAATATGTCCGCGCTTGTGCGCCGGGCCGGATGGTGTGCCCAGGTGATGATTTCGACTCCCGGCTCGCCCGCTGTTTCTCTTCACGAGCCCGGTATCGTATCGCCGCCCTGACCACGGCTGTCCCTCGCCTCGATTGTCGCCAGGCAATGCGGCCCGTATTGGCGTCAGGGATGGGCAGCTGTGCCCTGGCCGGCGGCGTGCGAGTCGGCAAATTCTGCGCGCCACAAAATCGCTGTGTCTGCTGCATCCTTCGCAGTCGAACACATGCGTTTCGGAATAATCCACATGCAATATGCATTCGAACCTGCTATGCACTCGGCCGCTGAAGGGTGTGCTATGCATTCGGCCGCAGTGTGTGCTGACTGCGACACGCGGCTTCGGTGAGACGGGTTGATGTGCGACATGGGAGCCGGCATCTGGTGACTGGACAGTTTGACAACATGTTTCTTGCGCAGCTCGACGGGTTGAGGCGAGAGGGGAATTACCGGGTCTTTGCCGAGATCGAGCGCAACCGGGGCCAGTTCCCGCATGCCGTGCATTACCGGAACGGCGAAAGGCGACCGGTGACGGTCTGGTGCTCGAACGATTATCTCGGCATGGGACAACACCCGGTCGTCCTCGATGCCATGAAGGACGCGATTGACGATTTTGGTGCTGGTGCCGGGGGAACCAGGAACATATCGGGCACCACCCACAATCACCGCCTCCTCGAGCAGGAGTTGGCCAGTCTTCACGGCAAGGAGGCGGCATTGCTGTTCACCTCAGGCTACGTGTCCAACTGGGCGGCGCTTGGCACGCTGGGTGCACGGCTGGACGATGTGGTCATCCTGTCGGACGAGATGAACCACGCGTCGATGATCGAGGGTATCAGGCACTCCAGGGCGAAGAAGCTGATCTGGAGACATAACGATGTACTTGACCTGGAGCAGAAGCTGGCCGGGCTTCCCGGGGATCGTCTCAAGATCGTGGCCTTCGAATCCATCTACTCGATGGATGGCGATATCGCCCCGATCGGGAAGATCTGTGACGTGGCGCAGGAATATGGCGCCATGACCTATCTTGACGAGGTGCATGCGGTCGGAATGTACGGCCCCCAGGGGGGCGGGATCTCCGAGTTGCACTGGGTGAGCGACCGGGTTGATCTGGTCCAGGGCACGCTCGGCAAGGCCTATGGCGTGGTCGGCGGCTATATTGCCGGTTCGGCGGCCCTCTGTGATTTCATCCGCTCATTTGCAAGCGGCTTCATCTTCACCACCTCCCTGCCGCCGGCGATTGTCGCCGGTGCCTTGGCTTCGGTCCGTCACCTGCGGGTCAGCGCCCTGGAAAGGGCGGCGCATCGGAAGAAGGTCGATCTGCTTCGTGCCAAGCTCGATGCCCGGGGAATTCCGCACAAGCTCAATCCCGGGCACATTGTTCCGGTCATGATCAACGACCCGGTCAAGTGCAAATACATCAGCGACATCCTGATGGATGAGCATTCGATCTATGTGCAGCCGATCAACTACCCGACCGTTCCCAGGGGAACCGAACGGCTTCGCATCACGCCGACGCCATTGCATTCGGAGGAGGAAATGAACCGCCTGGTCGATGCAGTGTCGGATCTGTGGTCGCAATGCGCGTTAGCGCGGGCGGTGGCCTGAGGCCTGAACTTAGTTCCGCATCATCCGGTAGAGGCGGCCCAGGTCAAGACAGGAGGCAAGATGGCTGGCGAGGTCATCGAGCGTTGTCTCGACCAGTTGCCGGTACCCTGCCTGGTTACCGGTGTCACCGAGTTCCCCGAGAAAGGCTCCCCGCATCCGGTCATCGGCAAAAAGTCCGTGCAGATAGGTTCCGGCCACCTGGCCGTCGGCCGAGACCGCCCCCTCGGCAACCGGGCCTCCATCCTCCATGACATGAGCGAATGGTCGGCCCCGGTCAGGGCCGGCCGTGCGGCCGATATGGATCTCGTATGCATCGACCGGCCGGTCGATGCCCCGGTGGAGAACCGTGACATTGCTGACCGTCTTGTCGGTGGACATGCATGTCTCGACATCCAGCAGGCCCAGCCCCGGCGTTGAGCCGGCACTGCCCTCGATGCCGTGAGGATCATTGATCATCCGGCCCAGCATCTGGAAGCCGCCGCAGATTCCCAGGACCCGGCCGCCCCGGCGCAGATGCGCCTTGAGGTCGATGTCCCAGCCCTGCCGCCGCAGGAATTCGAGATCGGCCCTGGTCGACTTGGTGCCGGGGATGATGACCAGATCGGCATTTCCCGGAAGCGCCTGGCCCTGCCCGAGCAGGCTGACCGAGACATGCGGCTCGAGCCGAAGGGGGTCGAGATCGTCGAAATTGGCAATTCTCGACAGGCCGAGGCAGACGATCCGCAGCCCGTCCCGGCGGGGCCGGATCCTGGCAAGGTCCTGGGCATCCTCGGGCGGGAGACGCCAGGCATCGGCGAACCACGGGACGATTCCGACGCCGCGCCATGCGGTCCTCTGCTCGATGAACCGGTAGCCATCCTCGAACAGAGTCGGGTCGCCCCGGAACTTGTTGATGATGAAGCCCTTGATCAGCGCGTTATCCTTGCTGCTGATCACGGTCCTGGTGCCGACCAGCTGGGCGATGGTGCCGCCCCGCTCGATATCAGCCACCAGCACCACTGGAACCTTCATCTGGCGGGCAAATCCCATATTGGCCAGGTCACCGCGGCGCAAATTGACTTCCGCCGGACTGCCGGCCCCCTCGACCAGCACGATATCCGCTTCCCTGGCAAGCCGCCGGTAGCTCTCGCACACCTTCTTCATCAGGGCGGGTTTGTGCCCGACATATTCCCTGGCCGACAGGGTTGCATGGCGCTCCCCCTGCACGATGATCTGGGCACCGGATTCGCTTTCCGGCTTGAGCAGCACCGGGTTCATGTCGGTAGAGGGTTCCACACCGCAGGCCTGGGCTTGCAACGCCTGGGCCCGGCTGATTTCCCCGTCGCGGCAGGCGGCGGCATTGTTCGACATGTTTTGCGGCTTGAAGGGTCTGACCCGGAATCCACGCTGGCTGAAGGCCCGGCACAGGCCGGCAACCATGATCGACTTGCCGACATGCGATCCGGTGCCCTGGATCATCAATGCCCTGGCCATGCCGACACTCCTCCCCGGACGCAGCTGTCGCCTAGAATTCGATTCCGGGCTGCGCCTTGATGCCGGATCTGAACGGATGCTTGACCAGGGTCATGTCGGTCACGAGGTCGGCAATTTCGACCAGGCTGTCGGCCGCATTGCGCCCGGTGAGAACCACATGCGTGTCCTCCGGCCGGTCATTGGCAAGGAACGCCACCACCTCCTCGATATCGATGTAGCTGTATCGGATGGCGATGTTGATCTCGTCGAGCAGCACCATCCTGATTGACGGATCGAGAATGATCTTCCTGGCCTTCGCCCAGGCCGCCTGCGCCATCCGGACGTCGCGCTCCCGGTCCTGTGTCTCCCAGGTGAATCCTTCGCCCATGGTATGGAACTGGCAGTGTTCCGGAAACTTCTCCGTGATCAGCGACCGCTCGCCGGTTTCCATGCCACCCTTGATGAACTGCACGACTGCGCAGGGAATGCCATGGGCAATGCAGCGGAAGATCATGCCGAAGGCGGCCGAGGACTTTCCCTTGCCCTTGCCGGTATGCACGATGACCAGGCCCTTGTCGCGGGTCTTGGTGGCCATGATCCGGTCGCGGGCGGCCTTCTTCTTCGCCATCCTGGCCTTGTGGCGTTCAGGATCGTCGATCATTGGTTGTCCTCCCCGTCTTGCGTTGCAGAATCAGCTGCCAGTTCCTTCAGCATGCCATGGGCCGAATTCAGCCGCGGTTGCCACAGATCACGTTCGATTGCCTCGAGCAGGCGGCTGGCGATTTCACCGAGCGCCGGCGGATTGTTGTCGCGGATGAAATCGCGGGTGTCATCATCCTCCAGGTAGGCGCCGAAGACGAGGTCGAAATGATGGGATTTGGCGGCACCGGTGGTGGCTGCAAAGGCAAACAGGTAATCGACGGTCGCCGCAATTTCGAATGCTCCCTTGTAGCCATGGCGCTTGACGCCATCGATCCATTTCGGATTGACCGCCCGCGAGCGGACAACCCGGCCAATCTCTTCCTGCAACGTTCGAATCCGCGGCCGTTCCGGTCTCGAATGATCATTATGGTAGGCGACCGGACGCACGCCGCGCAACTCCTCGATCGCCGCCGAGATCCCGCCCTCGAACTGGTAATAGTCATCGCTGTCCAGGATATCATGCTCCCGGTTGTCCTGGTTCTGGATCACCGCCTCGATTTCGCCGAGACGGGACGAGAAATCGTCACTTGCCGTCATGCCTTCGGCACCGCCGCCATAGGCATAGCCTCCCCATTCGATGTAGCTTCGCCCGAGATCGCCGCGCTGTTGCCAGATGCTCTCGTCGATCAGCGCCTGGAGCCCGGCACCATATGCGCCAGGCTTCGAGCCGAACACCCGGAAGCCGGCCCGTCGGCTGCCGATTGCTGCCGAGTCCGTCCGGAATGCCGCCGCCGCCGGATTGATGTCTGCGGGTTCGTCGAGTTCCATCACCTCCCTCGCTGCACTGGCGAGCAGGTCCATCTGCATCGGAAAGGCGTCCCGGAAGAAACCCGATACCCGGAAGGTCACATCGACACGTGGCCTGCCCAGCACGCCGGCCGGGATGATCTCGAAGCCGCTGACCCGGTTGCTGCCCGAATCCCATGTCGGGCGGACACCCATCAATGCCATGGCCTGGGCAATGTCATCGCCGCCTGTCCGCATGTTGGAAGTGCCCCAGGCGGTCACGGCAACCTTGCGCGGCCAGTCGCCGCAATCCTGCACATGCCGCTCGACCAGCAGCGATGCCGATTTCCAGCCAAGCTCCCAGGCGGTCCGGGTCGGAAGTGACCGGCTGTCGACCGAGTAGAAATTCCGCCCGGTGGGCAATACGTCGGTTCGGCCCCTGGTCGGTGCCCCGGAAGGCCCCGGCGGCACGAACCGGCCGTCAAGGGCGGTGGCCAGCGAGGCAATCTCTTCCGGGCCACAGGAATCGATCATCGGCAGGATCCCGCTCTCGATCTCTCGGAGGACCATGGCCGAGCCCGGGCCCGGCGGGCTGGTCTCGCCGTCGACCAGCCTGGCAGAAAGCAGCTCGAGTCGCTCGACGGTGTCGCCGGTGCTTCGCCAGAGATCGGCGCTGACCGCGGCCAGTTCCGGCGGCCTCCCGCCGGTCCATTCGGTGGCCATGTCGCAATCCAGCGGGTCGAATTCGTCGCCGAGCGCAAGATCGCCGGCCAGGGAACGAACCAGCGATGCATCCGGCCCCTCGCCATTGCCGCGGGGAATGCGGACCAGTGCCAGCGCCAGGTCACGCCGCAGCCGGCCTTGCGGTGCCTCGCCAAACACGTGGAGCCCGTCACGGATCTGCGCCTCCTTCAATTCGCACAGATAGGCATCGAGCTTGCGCAACCGGCTGTCGGCATCATCTCCGGTATCGATGCCGGCATCCAGATCGATGCGCGAGGTCTCCATCACGGCAAGTATGCTGGAGCGCAGCGATTCAATCCGGCGGGAATCGACGCCGGCCGCCTGGTAGTACTCGTCGACCAGCGATTCCAGCTCGGAAAGCTGGCCGTAACTCTCGGCCCTGGTCAATGGCGGCGTCAGGTGATCGACGATGACCGACTGGATGCGCCGTTTTGCCTGCGTGCCTTCTCCCGGGTCGTTGACGATGAAGGGGTAGATGTTGGGTGTCGGCCCAAGCACGACCTCCGGCCAGCAGCAGGGCGAGAGAGCGACCGCCTTGCCGGGAAGCCATTCCAGGTTGCCATGCTTGCCCAGGTGGATGGCGGCGTGGATACCGAACCGGTCCCGCAGCCAGAAATAGAATGCCAGGTAGGAGTGGGGCGGAACCAGATCCGGAGAATGATAGGTCTCGACCGGATCGATGTTGTAGCCTCGTGCCGGCTGCACCGCCAGCACGACATTGCCAAGGACATGCGCAGACACCACGAACTGACCATCAACGAAGCCGGGATCATCCTGCGGGGCACCCCATTGTCCCTCGACCTGCCGGCGGATCGTTGCCGGCAGCTGTTGCCATCGCTGCAGGTAGTCCTCGAGATCAAGCCGGCTGCCGGCCATGCAATGCCTGCCATCCTGTCGGTTGGTGGGTCCGGCCAGGATCAACTCCATGAGGTTGGCGGACGAGTCGGGGGCAGGGCCGACGAGGTATCCCTCCTGCCGGAGTGCTGACAGCAGCCTCACGGCTGATGCCGGAGTATCCAGCCCCACGCCATTGGCCAGCCTGCCATCCTTGTTCGGGTAATTGGCAAGTATGACCGCCACCCGCCGCTCGCCGGCCGGAGTGCCGGCCAGGTGCAGCCAGCCCTCGGCCAGGTCGGACACGAATTTCACCCGGTTGTCCCTCGCCTCGTGGCAGGCGATCGGGCACTGGGTGAGGCCATCCATCCGGGATTGCGACTTGAAGCCGATCACCCCGGCCAGGAGCCGCCCGTCAACTTCGGGAAGCGAGACATTCATGGCGATGTCCCGCGGCGGGACCCCGTAATCGGCATCGAGCCAACTGTCGTGGCTGCAGGAGGCCAGCATGACTTGCAGGACCGGCCTGCCCGGCATGTCGAGCACGGTCGGCCGGCGCTCCAGGCATGAAGTTCCGGCACCGCCGATGGCGAAACTGGTCAGGTTCAACACGATATCCGGCGCGTGTTCGGCAAACAGCGTCTTCACGGTTTCCTCCGACACCGGATCCTTCAGTGACGACACATGGATTGGCAGGGGGTTGATGTTCCGGTCGCGAAGTTCCCGAACCAGCCGGTCGACCGGTTCGGTATTCCCGCCCTGGAGCCAGGCACGGTAGATGATGATGGCGGCAATCGCCTGTCCATCGACCCATTCCCGGCGCAGCACGTCGAGGCCCGGTTGTTCGGATTCGGGCCAGTAGATTCCGGCCTTGAGCAGGGGCGAGGGCGGCAGCGGCCTCGGCTCGCCATGAATGAGATGGCGGCAGAATTGCAGGATCCGGCGCGAATTCGCCGGCCCGCCCTCGCGGAAATACCCGTGCAGCAGTCTCCAATCCTCGTGATCGAGAGAGGACAGGGCAAGCAGTTCAGTGTCGGGATTGTCATCGCCCGGAAGGGCGGCGAACCGGCATCCTGCCTCCTGCAACCGGGTGGAAAACTGCTCCAGGCAGTATTGCCAGTAGCGATATCCTCCCAGAGCCCGGATGATGACCAGCTTCGCCCGTGACGCGGTCTTTTCGATATAGAGGTCAACCGAGTATGGATGGGCGAGCCATGACAGCTGGGCAAGGCGGAGGAAATCCGGCCCGACCTCGCTGCCAGCGGCGGCCAGGGCGGCGATTTCGGTGTCGGCCGCTGACAGAATGATCAGTTCGGCGGGTGTCTGGTCAGGATCAACCGGTTCGGAACCATCGGATACAATCCCCGGTTGAGCCGCCAGCAGATGCATCTAGGTTCCGGCTCGCAGTTGAAGGCCGCTCTCGACCGCCGGCCAGTCGATCCCGGCCTCGCCGATGGCGACCAGGCTGGTTGTCCGCCTCGCCCCGGTCTCGAAGGGTTTGTCGAAATGGCAATTGATGCGAGGACCGACGGCCTGGATGATCAGGCGCATCGGCTTTCCCTTTACGGCGGCGAATCCCTTGACCCGAAGCAGGCGGTGCCGGTTGATCTGCTCGGCCAGCACCTCGAGGAACCGGTCGAGGTCGGCGAGTTCCGGCAGGGCAATGACCGCCGAATCGAATTCGTCGTGATCGTGATCAGGCTCTGCTCCGGGCTCCTGCTCCTCGCCCGGTTCGTGCCGGTGATGAATTTCCTCCCGGTCGGCAAGGCTTGACTCGGCCTCGGCATCAATGCCGAGGATGGTCCGCAAATCGACTGCGCCATGTCTTGCCGTAACCACCGAGACCCCCGGCCGCAATTGTCCCTGGACCGATTTGCGTAGCTGATCCACCGAGTCGGGCAGCATCAGGTCGGTCTTGTTGATCACCACCATGTCGGCGCTGGCCAACTGGTCTTCGAACAATTCGATGACCGGCGTGTCATGATCAAGGCTGTCATCCTCGAGCCGCTGCCGGTCGAGGGCAGTTCGGTCCTGCACGTATTCGCCGGAATCGACGGCCGGGCCGTCCAGCAGCGCCACAACGCCATCCACGGTCAGCCGGTTGCGCAATGCCGGCCAGTTGAAGGCGCGCAAGAGCGGCTGCGGAAGCGCCAGCCCCGACGTCTCGATGATGATGTGGTCGGGGGGCTGATCCATGGAGACCAGTGACAGGATGGCCGGTTCGAATTCCTCCGCAACCCGGCAGCAGATGCAGCCATTGGCAAGCTCGACCAGCCCGGACTCGCCGCAACCCTCGATATTGCATCCCCGGAGGATTTCCCGATCGACTCCCTGCTCGCCGAATTCGTTGATGATCAGCGCGATTCGCTTGCCATCGGCCTGGTCGAGCAATTGGCGTATCATCGTGGTCTTGCCGGCTCCGAGGAAGCCGGTGATCACCGTCGTGGGTATCCTGCCCTGCATTGCCTCTCCATCCCGCAGCCCGAATCACCGCCTGTGTATCCGAATGACCTGCCGCTAGCCAACACCACCGAGTGGAATTCGATTGGACAGATTGTCCGGATCGTGGCCGGATTTCGACCGGTCCTTCACGGGACTCCTGGCCAGGAAGCCGGGGCGAGGCTCGGGAACATGATACCACGAAGGTGACTCCGACTGTTGGAGGCAGGCACCCTGGCACTTGCCCTTGCTGGCTGTGTCGGTGACGGCATGTCTCCGATACCCGGTCCGCCGATCGACAGCATGGGCGGGCGGGCAGACGGCAACGATGCCAGTCAGGATTCTGTTGGTGATGCGAGCACAGTATCGCGAATTTCTTGTCGCTGGGCGCCGACCGGCCGACCGGCGATGGCATGGCATCTGAACGCCTCTGCCGAACTCCTGATGAGGGAGGCTGGACCCGTAATGTCAATGGCGATGGAACCGCCTCTTCGAGAGCTGATGACGGCTCCGGGATGTCGACTTCGAACTGGCGCATCTCCGGCAACCGATACTGCCGCCTGAATAGCGGTGAAAGCACGACATGCGGCAGCAATATCCGCGAACTCGGCGGAGCCTGTCATTTTCCGGAGTCGGACATTCCCGATGCCATGAGCGGTTGGTCTGTTGCAGTCCGGTCGGGTGCCGGCGGCGGCAGCCAGGATGCCGTGCCGATAATTCCTGAAGGAGCGGTGGCGGGTTCGGGCGAACCCGTGCCTGCCGTTGCAGGCCCGGCCTGAATTCCCGACCGCAACAAGCACCATGACAATTTTCCGGGCCCGGATTCGGGATGGTCTTGCGGCCATCCCGGCAGGCACGCCAGGCCGGTGCGAGTCCCGAAATGCTCAGCCCTGAATCCGCAAGGGTGCCTGGCACACGGGGCACCCCGGAATTCGGGAGAAATGGCCGGCACCACATCATTCGACCCGTTGCCGTCCTTCGGTTTCGCAGATCCATGCGGCCAGCATGGTCGCATCCGTGAACAGACGCAGACCTGCCGGCAATCCGCCCATCGGTGGCCGTGACACCATGTAGACCTCAAGGCCGAGTTCGGCTGCCGCCCGCAACTTGGCCGCACCGGCGGTGCCGCCGGCATTGCGGCACAAAATGCGATCGCATCGGTGTTGTCGGAGCAGCCCGGCCTCGGACTGCCAGTCTTCGGCCGGTCGGGAGCCGAGGCAGGCGATGACATTGTCCGGAACAGCCTTGCCGGCCGGCTCGATCAGCCGCAGGACGAATTCCAGGTCCGGCCGGCCGGCGATCAGCTGCCGGGCAGGGGGATCGAGCACTCCGCTTCCCAGCGGGGCAAACACCCGCGATCCGCCCGGGATTGCCCGGATCGCGTGTTCCAGCGTGGCGTAGTGCAGCCACCGGTCATTCCGGCCGGCTTGCCAGGGCGGCCGGGCATATCCGATCATCCTGGTGCCGGTCATTGCGCATGCCTTGACCGCATTGGCGGTGATGGTGACGGCGAAGGGATGGGTTGCATCGACCAGGAGATCGATACTGTCCCTCGCCAGCCGTTCTGCCAAGCCGGTGGCACCGCCAAATCCACCGCAGACAACGGGAACCGGATAGGTTGCCGGGCCGGTGACGCGACCGGCCAGGGAGGCAGTGACCTCGAGGCCGGGCATGGTCGCGAGAAGCCTGGCAATGCGCCGGGCTTCGAAGGTTCCGGCCAGGAGCAATATCCTCGTGGGGCAGGTCAAGTCCCGGCACGCAGTGGCGGAAACGGCACCCGGCTGTGGCGGACAATCATGGTCCCGTCCCGATCGATGATCATGATTTCGACTTCGATCGGTGCCTCGCGCAGCATGGCCTGGACCGCAATTCGGGCCCGCCGGGCCACCGCACCGGCGAGTTCCGGCCCGGCCAGGTCAAGCGCCATCCGCGCGGTGTTGGCGGCGGTGATCGAACGGGCGAGTTCCGGCCTGGCCCGGCCCGACTCCGCGGCCAGCGCCGCCAGCGCCGGAAAATCAACCTGCGAGCGGGAGGAGTGCAGGTCGGATGCGCCCTGGGCCAGCTTGGTGAGTTTGCCAATTCCACCGGCGATGGTGAGGCGCGGGACCGGGTGGCGCCGCAGGTATTTCAGGAGCCCGCCGGCAAAATCGCCCATATCGAGCATGGCATGGTCCGGCAGAAGGTAGAGGCGCTGGGCCGTTGCCTCCGATACCGAGCCGGTTGAGCCGACCACGTGTTCGAGACCGTTCGCCCGGGCCACATCCACACCCATATGCACCGATGCGATCCAGGCCGAGCAGGAATATGGCTTGACGATCCCTGTCGTGCCCAGGATCGACAGCCCCCCCAGGATGCCGAGGCGGGCATTCCAGGTCTGGCTGGCCAGCTTTCGACCTCCCGGGATCGAGATTTCGACGCACAGGTCGCATGGCCGTCCATGGGCATTGGCGATCCAGGACAGTGCCTCGCTGATCATCCGGCGAGGAGCCGGATTGATCGCCGGCTCGCCTACCGGCAAGGGAAGCCCCGGCCTGGTCACGGTCCCGACGCCGTCGCCGGCCTGGAAGGTCAGCCCCGAGCCCGGACGAGCCAGGGACACCCTGGTGATGATCAGCGCCTGGTGCGTCACATCCGGATCGTCGCCGGCATCCTTGCGCACCGCGGCACGCGCCCAGCCATCGCCCGATTCCCGCATCTCGAGCCCGAAGGACGGAGTCTGGCCGCCGGGCAGCACCACGCTGACCGGATCGGGCCAGGGCTGACCGAAAAGCCGCGTGCAGGCAGCGATTCCGGCCGCCATGGCGCAGGCTCCCGTGGTAAATCCGGTCCGGAGTGTTCCTGTCGCTGCTCGCCCCATGGGCTGTTACAATATGGACTTATCAGTTAATCGAAAGTCCGTTCTGGCGATTTGACGGATTCAGCCAGGGTGGCGTCCCGATTGACGTGGAATACCAGGAGGCCCGGAGTGGATTTTCCGCAGGAATATGACTGGCCGGTATTCCCCCGGGGGCTGGTCTGGCTGGTCGGTGCCGGGCCGGGCGATCCGGGTCTCCTGACCCTGCACGGGCTCAACGTGCTTCGCCAGGCCGACGTGATTGTCCATGATGCGTTGTTCAACCGCGACATGCTGCAATTCGCCCGGCAGGACGTGGTGGTCGAGAGTGCCGGCAAGCGCGGCGGCAAGCCGTCGCCGACCCAGGAAGACATCTCGCTGAGACTGATCCGCCATGCACGGCAGGGCCGCCGCGTGGCCAGGCTGAAGGGAGGAGACCCGTTCGTGTTCGGCCGGGGCGGCGAGGAGGCGCTGGCGCTGGTCCGGGCCGGAATTCCCTTCCGGGCAACCCCGGGGATCACGGCCGGCATCGGCGGCATTGCCTATGCCGGGGTCCCGGCTACCCACCGGGATACCAACCAGTCGGTCACCTTCATCACCGGGCATGACCGCGATGGCAATGCACCGCATTCGGTGGACTGGGCCCACATGGCGCGGGGGTCCCAGATGCTGGTCATCTACATGGCGATGGTGCATCTGGCAGAGATTGCCGGCCAGCTGCTGGCCGGCGGCAGGCAGGAAGGCGAGCCGGTGCTGATCGTGCAGAATGCCACTCTGCCCGACCAGCGATCACTGGAGACCACTTTGGGCAAGGCGGCCAGGGACGCCGAACGACACGGAATGGGCCCGCCAGCGATCATCTGTATTGGCAGCAATGTGCGGTTTCGGCTGGCCATTGACTGGATGTCCCAGCTGCAGGGGCAGGCTCCGAGGTCGCTGGACCCGCTGGCGACCGGCGTCCCGGACGGATGGGGAGGCCTGCATTGACCCGATGCCGCGGGCTGGTTCTGGCAGCGCCTGCGTCCTCCTGCGGGAAGACGACCATCGCGCTCGGCCTGCTCCGCATGCTGGCGCGCAAGGGGGCCCGCGTCCAGCCGGCAAAGAGCGGGCCCGACTATATCGACACCGGTTTCCTGGCCGCCGCCGGCAGGCGTCCGGCGCTGAATCTCGATGCCTGGGCAATGACCGGCAGTGAACTGCTTCATCTGGCCGGGGGTGCCGGCCAGGTGGCGGGAGGTGCCGATACCCTCATTGCCGAGGGGGCGATGGGCGTGCTTGACGGTGCCGGGCCTGGCCGGGCCGGCAGTGCTGCCAGCCTGGCAGAACATCTCGGGGTGCCGGTGGTGCTGGTGCTTGATGTATCCGGCCAGGCCGATTCGGCAATCCTGCCGGTGCTGGGGCTGCGTTCTGCATTGCCGTCGCTCGAGCTTGCCGGGGTCATCCTGAATTGCCTCGCTTCCCGTCGTCATGAACAGCTGGTGCGGGCGGCGATGGATCGCAGCGGCATCCGGGTTCTCGGCGGGCTGGCGAAATCGGCGGGGCTGACATTGCCGTCGCGGCATCTCGGCCTGGTCCCGGCGGCGGAGCATCCGCATATCGAGGAGTTGATGGAGTCAACGGCCGACGCCGTCGAGGATGGCGTTGACGTTGGCGCGCTGCTGGCCGCCGCGGCGCCGATCAGGATGCCGGAAGGCCAGCCGGTAACGCCGCCGTCAATTCCCCCGCTGGGCCAGCGGATCTCGATTGCCAGGGACCAGGCCTTCGCATTCGTCTACGAACATGTGCTGCAGGAATGGTCGCAACAGGGTGCCGGTCTCTCCTTCTTCTCGCCGCTTGCCGGTGAATCGCCGGCCGATGATTGCGATGCCGTCTTCCTGCCCGGCGGATATCCGGAGTTGCACGCCGAAGCGTTGTCCAATGCCGAGGGATTCAGGTGCGGCATGCAGGCGGCAGCGGCGAGACAGGCGGTCATCTACGGTGAATGCGGTGGCTACATGGTACTCGGCAAGACCCTGGCAGACCGGGATGGACAGCGTTTCCCGATGCTGGGATTGCTGCCGCACGCGACGACATTTGCCAGGCCGAAGCTGCATCTTGGCTACCGTCTGCTCAGGGCCGAGAGGGGGGCGCCGCTGCAGGGGAGTTTTGCCGGGCACGAATTTCATTACTCGTCGCATGACGGCGATGGCACCGGGCGGCCGATGTTCACGGCCCGTGATGCCGACGGGAATTCGTTGGGCGGCACCGGGCAGTTCATCGGGTCGGTCGGCGGCTCCTACGTCCATCTGATCTGCCGAGACCGTCGCCACCATCGGTGAATGGCCGCAGAACATGCCGGTGCGTTTCGTCGTAGAGTGCGCTGTCGCGGAACTTGCCGGGTGCCAGCGCCGCACCGATCAGGATCAGCGCAGTGCGGGTGAGCTTGTGCTCGCGAACCCGGGCGTGCAGCGATCCGAGATCGGCGTGGATGATTTCCTGCTCCGGCCAGCCGACCCGGCTGGCGATGATGACCGGACAATCCTCGCCGTAAAGCGGAATGAGCTTGCGCTGGATGGCACGGGTATTGCGTATCGACAGGTGGATGGCCAGCGTTGCCCGGCTGCGTCCAAGCAGTTCCAGATCCTCCAGCTCCGGCATCCGCGAGGATTTCATCGCCGTCCGGGTCAGAATGACGGTCTGCGCGATCTCGGGAATGGTCAGCTCGATCCCGCAGGCAGCGGCAGCGGCAGCGAAGGCCGGAACTCCGGGAACGATTTCGCGGGAGATGCCCTCCTGGTCGAGCAACCTGATCTGCTCGGCAATGGCACCGTACAGGCTGGGGTCGCCGGAATGAACCCGGGCGACATCCTGGCCCTTCCGGTCGGCCTCGATCATGACCTGCATGATCGTCTCCAGCGTCATGTCGGCTGAATTCATGACGGTTGCATCTTCGGGTGCGTAGGCAATCACCACCTCCGGAACCAGAGATCCGGCATAGAGGCAGACCGGGCAGTCGCTGATGAGGTTGCGGCCGCGGATCGTGATCAGGTCGGGATCGCCCGGCCCGGCGCCAATGAAATACACCGTCAACCTTCGATCTCCCCCTGACTGCCGTAGCCTCTTGGCGTGTAGACCCGCCAGCCGCAATCCCCGGCCGCCAGGTCACCGGTCCTGAAGGCTCGGGACTCGCTGTTGCCGACAAGCACGATGGTCATCATGTCAGCCTTGCCGGCCATCAGTTCATCCAGCCGGCCGATCCGAAGCCGGCTGCCGGGACGTCCGAGATTGCGGGCAATGATCGTCGGGGTTCCGGCCGGCCGATGCTCGAGAAGGATGTCCCGGGCCGTCTCCAGGAGATCACGGCGGCGCCTCGATACCGGGTTGTAGAAGCCGACCACCAGGTCGCCGTCGGCTGCTGCCCGGATCCGACGGATGATGTCCTCCCGGGGAGTGAGGAGGTCGGAAAGGGAAATCGCGCAGAAATCATGGCCGAGCATGGCACCGGCCTGTGCCGATGCGGCCTGCATGGCGGTAATTCCCGGCGCGCTGACGATCTCGGCCCTCCTCGCTGCCTCGCTGACACCATTTGGCCCGTCGCCACGGGCCAGCAATTCCATGACCAGCGACCCCATGGCATAAATCCCGGCATCACCGGAGCCAACCAGCGCCACCGATCCGCCGGCTCCGGCTCGTTCAAGCGCGAACCGGCACCTCTCCTCTTCCTCGCCGAGAGAAAACCCGTGAACCTCCTTGCCGGCGGCAAGCGGCCCGATCGAATCGAGATATCCCTGGTAGCCAACCAGCTGCCCGGCTTCGGCCAGCAGCAATGTGGCCTCCAGGGTTCGGGATGCGGGCTCGCCGGGGCCCAGTCCGACGATTGCCAACCGGCCGCGCCTCGTGCCGGCCTCTCCGGCTGCGGCGCCGGCCCTGGCGATGGCACAGGTTGCATTGGCCGATTTCCGCTTCTCGACCAGCAGGCAGGAATCGGGACCCGCCGCGGCCAGCGCCGCCGCCTCGCTGACCCCGTGGCACCCGACCTCCCTGTAGACAATCTCCGACGGGTTGCGGAGCCGGGGCCGCTCGGCCTCGAGCCGCTGCGGATCAAGAAACCCTGCCTCGATACCAAGTGACCCGGCCAGGGCATGGATGGCCGCCTCGTCCGATTTGAGGTCGATCGACGTGACCGAGGCAATCGCCGAATGCGACAATCCGCACTCGGCAAGGACCGAATGGGCCAGACCGATCAATTCGTCCGGCGGGCAGCGGCGGGCCGCGCCGACACCGAGATGCAAATCCTGCTGCCGGTAGACCAGGCTGCCTGCACCCTCCGCCTGCACCACGATCGGCGAGTCCGGGTCCGGGGCATCATGGATGTCGACATTGGGCAAATGCCCCATTGGCTCCAGCCATTTTCCGGAAGCGCTGATCCTGGTGGGCCGGCCAGCCAGGATTGCCGCCGTGACCCTCCTGGCATCGGCAGGATTCTCGAGCCGCCAACCGGGCGGCGGACAGTCGAGCGCCACGCCGAGTTTCAGATCACCGCCGGTGGTGATGGCGGCATGCGCCGGCAGGTGCAAGGCAAGCTGCCTGGCCATGTCATTGCCGCCGTGATGGCCACCGAGCAGCGGAACCACCGATCGCCCATCCTCGGAGACGCAAAGCACCGGGGGCTCGGCAAGCTTGTCCCGGATCAGCGGTGCGAGTATGCGAATCAGTATTCCTGCCGCGCAGATGCCGACGATCGGATGCCCGCCGGCAAAGCTGTCCCTGGCCGCGGCGGCAAAATCGCCACAGCTGTCATGTGGCGTGGCAGCGATGATCCCGTCCTTCAGGATCAGCCTTCCACCAAGACAATCGGCCACCTTGCCGGCAGTCTCCAGCCCCGATGGCTCAAGGCAAAGGACGCGTATGTCAGCAGACGTCAAGGAGCCTGTTCCCCGGGACGATGACCGTGGAGAAATACGGCGCAACTTCCGGCGCCTCGGCCAGCGGCAGGATGCGCTGGTGCTCCAGGCTGGCATGGGAGACATACCGGGCACCGTCGATCCTGCCCGATCTGCCGAGCACCCGCTTGAGCTTGCCGGCATGCCGGCCGATCTTCACGATGACGAACGGGTCCGGCGAGGTCAGCCGGTCGACCAGTTCATCTTCCGGCAGCAGGGCGGGCAGGATGGTCAGGGTCTCCCGCCTTCCGCACAGCGGCTGAAGCGCTGCCGCCGAACAGGATGTCATTGACGTGACACCCGGAACGACCTCGATCCTGAAGCGACGGTCGATGCGCTCGAACAGGTATATGAAACTGCCGTAGAAGAACGGATCGCCCTGGCACAACACCACGACATCGGTATCCTCGGCCAGGAACTGCCCGATGGTCTCGGCCGCCTCGGTATAGGCGGTGAGGGCAGCAAACTGTTCCTCCTCCATCGGTATCGGGATGGGATGTTCCTCGACATCGGGGCTGAAAAGCTCGTCGGCAATGCTGCGGGCAAAGCTTGTCCCCCCTTCCGGTGCCGGAAAGAAGATCACCCGGGCCTCGCTGATGATCCTGGCAGCCTTGCGGGTGATCAGTTCCGGATCGCCGGGCCCCAGCCCGACACAGTACAGCACGCCGCTCATCGGCAATACCTCCATTGCGTGACCGGCATCATCGGTTGCCAGCCGCGTTGATTGCCCAGTGCCGACACCATCTCGACCGACAGCCGGACCAGGTGGCCGCCGGACTGGCGGTGGATGTCAGCCAGCAGTGAATTGCTCTCGAGCGTCACCGCGCTGGCCACGATCCGGCCGGCGGGCCTGATCCTTGCCAGCGCCACCTCGACCACCTCCCGACCGAGGCCACCACCGATAAAGACTGCATCGGGATCGGGCAGACCGTCCAGGGCTTCCGGAGCCCGTCCCTGGATCAGCTCCAGGCCCGGAGCGCCCAGGGCCCGGGCATTCTTCCGGGCCATCTCTTGGCGTGCCGGGTTGGGGTCGATTCCGATTGCGCGGGCATCCCTGGCACAGCGCATCCATTCGACCGAAACGGTGCCGCAACCGCAGCCGATATCCCACAGCAACTCCCCCCGGCGCGGGGCCAGTGCACAGATTGTCGCTGCCCTCACATCCGACTTGGTAAAATTGCCGTCATTCACGAATGCATCGTCAGGCAGTCCCGGACCGCGTGGCAGCACGGTGATGCCCGGCTCCACGCGGCACTCGATGCACAGGGTGTGGAATCCCGGGATCGAGGCGGCTGGATCCTCGCATGCCCAGTCGCTGGCCAGAGCAGAATGCCTTGCCTCGCCCGGCCCGCCCAGCTCGGCCAGCACGGTGAGCCGGCTCGGCCCGTACCCCCTGTCTGCCAGCATGCGGGCAACCGCGCCCGGATCGCCGCTTCCGCCGGTCAGCACCGCCAGCCTGGCACCGGGAGCGAACCAGGGGATGATCTGTTCGGCTGGCCGTCCATGGATGGTCAGCGTGTCGATATCGGCAAGACTCCAGCGCATCCGGGCGCAGGCGAGCTGGAAGGCGGAGAGTTGGGGGTGGAAACGTATCTCGGCGGCCGGAAAGGCGGCGGCAACCTTGGCACCGGCCGAAAACCAGAGCGGATCGCCGGTGACCAGCAGGGCCACCTTCCGACCGCGATACCTGCTGATGGTTCCGATCATCTTCGAGAAGGGCGACGGCCACCTTACCCGCCGTGCAGGCAGGTTCGGGGCAATGCGATGATGCCGGTCGCCGCCGATGATGATTTCGGCCCCCTCCAGGGCAGTGACGGCTTCGGCCGAGAGACCCTCGAGCCCGTCTTCACCAATTCCGACGACGTCAATCCATGCTGTCATGGCTGCTGTCCAAGCCCCGGATCCCGTATGGTGTCAAGATGTCGACTGGCAGCCGGCAGCGATTGCATTGACTGCGGCTGCGGCCATTGCCGAGCCGCCGCGCCGACCAGGCAGCGTCAGGAACTCGACACCCGTTCTGCCGACTGCCAAATGCTGCTTGCTTTCGGCGGCGCCCACGAAACCGACCGGAAAGCCGATGATCAGTGAAGGTGCCGGACCACCGCCGTCAATGATCTCCAGCAGGCGAAAAAGGGCGGTCGGGGCGTTGCCGATGACCGCCACCGAGCCGGGCAGGCGGGGCTTCCACAGATCGACCGCCGCCGAGGATCTGGTCGAGCCGGACCTGGCTGCCATTTCGTTCGTCTCGGCATGACCCAGGGTGACAATGACTTCGTTATCGGCTGGAAGCGCCGCCCGGATGATTCCGGCTGCAGTCATGTTGCTGTCACACAGGATCGGCGTGCCATTCATCAGCGCCTGCTGCCCGGCATCGGCAAATCCGGCTGAAAACCGAAGCTCGGAGCCCAAATCGACCATGCCGCAGGAATGGATGACCCGGATGGCAATATCTGCCTGCAGTCCCGTGAAACGCCGCAGGTCAGCTTCCTTCCTCACCAGCGAAAAACTCTGCCGATAGATCCGGTCAGGCTGCCTCTCATACTTCAAGAGGCCGGCTTCCCGGTCTTGCGGGCGCTGAGCGGGCCGTGCGGGTGCGAGGCGTGGGGGTAAGGCGGATGATGGTGATGTCCGTGGTCGTGATCATGGTCATGGCCGTGGTCGGACAGGCGGCACAGCCCCGTGCAGAAATCATCGCATAGCGGGCAATCCGATACGTTGGATCCCGGCGCCGATGCGCCCTGGCCCTCGACATGGTGATGGTGGCTTTGCTGGGGCATGCCGACCTCCTGTTCGAAGCCGACAATTCGCTCCCGGTACTTGCACAGCGAACAGTTCATGGCCGTATCGCCGGACAGGGTCTCCCGGACACGTTCGGCAAAGGTCTCGAGGACCATCGGATGGTCGTTGAGATAGCCGGCCTTCACGAACTCGATCTCCGGATGGCGAGAAGATACCAGGTCGGTGAACCCGTAGATCCGGTCGACCAGCACGCCGGTAAACAGGAAGTAGGGAAACACCACCACCCGGCGATATCCCAGCCGGGCGACATGATCGAGGCACGGCTCGACCAGCGGGAAAGTCACCCCGGAATAGCCGGTCTCGCACCAGCCGAAACCCATCCCCTCCCACAACAGCCGGGCGACCTTCGAGATGTTCGAATTCGCATCGGGATCGGACGCTCCCCGCCCGATTACCACCAGGCAGGTCTCGGCGGCCGTCACCGGGCCACACTCCCGGTCGGCGCGGGAAACCGCCTCGCTGATCCGCTCGGAAGAAGCGGCGATCATCCTGGAGTCGATGGCAAGGTCGCGGCCGTAATCGATCCTGATGCCATGCTCACTTGAGTAGGAATTCAGGACCGAGGGGATGTCATTCTTGGCATGCATCGCCGCAAACAGCATTCCCGGAACGGCAAGAATGTGATCACAACCCCGGTCGCGCAGGCTGTCGAGGCCAGCCCTGATGACCGGGTTGGCAAATTCCAGGTAGCCATAGGCAATCGGCCATTCCGGCAACAATGCCGGCATCTTCCCGACCATTGAAGAGAACTGCCTGACCGCATCCTCGGACCGCGAGCCGTGGCCGCAAAACATGACGCCGATGCCTGTCACGATCGAATACTCCGAATTTCCCGAATGTCTGCACCATGCCGAAACGGCCAGCCCGGGTTGGGGGCCGTCCTGCACCGGCAGACTCTACGCAATGCCATGGCGAAAAGACAGGGAGGAATCGAGCGCCGCCGCCGCTCCGGCCGCTGGTTCAGCGAACGAATTTCCGGTGCTTCAGCCGCTTTGGCTCCACCGAGTCCGGGCCAAGTCGGCGAATCTTGTCGGCAAGATAGGTCTCGAAATTGCCCTCGAACCATTCGACATGCGCACCGCCCTCGAAGGCGAGCACATGCGTGCACAGCCGGTCGAGAAAGAACCGGTCATGCGAGATGATCATGGCACAGCCGGCAAAATCCTCCAGCGCGTCCTCGAGCGCCCGCAGGGTCTCGACATCAAGGTCATTGGTCGGCTCGTCGAGCAGCAGGACATTGCCGCCAGCCTTGAGCAGTCTTGCCAGATGGACCCGGTTGCGCTCTCCCCCCGACAGCAGCCCCGTCTTCTTCTGCTGGTCGGAGCCACGGAAATTGAAGGAGGAGCAATAGGCGCGTGAATTGACCTCGGTATCGCCGAGTTCGATCATGTCATGCCCACCGGAGATTTCCTCCCATACGGTCCTGGCAGAATCGAGGCTGTCACGATCCTGGTCGACATAGGAAAGGCTTGCCGATTCTCCCAACTCCACCGAGCCGCCATCCGGGGTCAACTCGCCGGTCAGCATTCGAAACAGGGTGGTCTTGCCCACCCCGTTGGCACCGATGACCCCGACAATCCCGCCCGGGGGTAGGGAAAAGGACAGGTTTTCCATCAGGAGCCGGTCGCCCATCGCCTTGGTCAGGCCTTCGGCCCGGATCACGTGCGAACCAAGCCTCGCCCCGTTCGGGATCACGATCTGCGCTCGCCCGATCCGCTCCCGCACCGATTGCCCGGCCATCTGTTCATAGGCGTTGATGCGGGCCTTCTGCTTGGCCTGTCGAGCCCGCGGGCTGGTCCGTATCCAGTCCAGTTCACGGCTCAGCGTGCGCTGGCGGGATTTTTCCTCCCGCGCTTCCTGCTGCAGGCGTCCCGTCTTCTGCTCGAGCCAGTCGGAATAGTTGCCCTTGAAGGGAATCCCCCGGCCGCGGTCCAGCTCGAGTATCCAGCCGGTAATCTGGTCAAGGAAATAGCGATCATGGGTCACGATCAGGCAGGTGCCCCGGTAGTCGATGAGGTGCTGCTGCAACCAGGCGACGGTTTCGGCATCAAGATGATTGGTCGGCTCGTCGAGCAGCAACAAATCCGGTCCCTCGAGCAGCAGCCGACACAGCGCAACCCGCCTTCGCTCGCCGCCCGAAAGGGTGTCGACCTCCGCATTGTCAGGCGGGCAGCGGAGGGCGTCCATGGCCTGGTCGATGCGCGAATCCAAATCCCACAATCCTTGCGAATCAATCCGGTCCTGCAGGCTGGCCATCTCGTCGGAATTCTCCTCCGAGTAGTTCATGGCCAGCTCGTTGAACCGCTCCAGGGTCTGCTGGTGAGCCTCAACTCCGAGCATCACGTTGCCCCGGACGTCAAGCGAGCGGTCAAGTTGCGGCTCCTGCGGCAGGTAGCCGACCGTCACACCCCGCTCCGGCCGCGCCTCGCCGGTAAAGTCGGTTTCGAGGCCGGCCATGATTCGCATCAAGGTCGATTTGCCGGATCCGTTGGCCCCGACCACGCCGATCTTGACCCCCGGATAGAAGGACAAATGTATGTTCTCGAAGCAGGTCTTGCCGCCCGAATAGGTCTTGGACAGGCCATTCATGTGGAAGACGAACTCGTTCTTGGACATTTTGGAATCCGGAATTGGCTGGAAGATGCGGTTTCCTATAGTTTGATGCCATTCTCGGCAATGCCGCTGTCAGGAGCCGCCATGAGCATGTCGATCGCGGGAAGTTCCCACGGAACCGAAAGGTGATGGCCAGCACCGGCCGGACACCGGCGCGACAACTGGTTCCTCCGGGCCCCAGGCCGGCCCGGATCGGTCTTCTCGGCGGTTCATTCGACCCGCCGCACTCCGGTCACGTCCGCATAACGCTCCGGGCGCTGAAGGCGCTGGATCTTGATCAACTCTGGTGGCTGGTGAGCGGTGCCAATCCGCTCAAGCACCGCCTTCTTCCCCCGGCGGCGGCGCGCATCGGGGCTGCTCGCCGGCTCCTGCACCATCCGAGGGTGAGATTCTCGGATTTCGAGGCCCGGTCGGGCCTGAACCGCACCGCCGACACGCTGCAAGCGCTGCAGGCCGGATATCCCGGGGTGAATTTCATCTGGCTGATGGGGTCGGACAACCTCGCCCAGCTCCACCGGTGGCATCGCTGGCACGACATCATGGAACGGGTGCCGGTCGGCGTGTTTGCCAGGCCGACAGACCGGTTTGCCGCAACCAGCTCGGTTGCGGCGAGGAGGTATTCCGGCTTCCGTATCGGCGATCACGCGGTGCGAGGCCTCGCCGACTGCACGCCGCCGGCCTGGGGGATGATCAGGCTGCCGCTTGACAGCACCTCCTCGACCGGGTTGCGCAATTGCCTGGCTGAACACTCCGGGTTGGCGGACCGACCGGCGCCGGTGCGCCCCGCAGGAGAAGGAACTGGTGCTTGAGCCGGCCGGAGAGCGATGGCTGACCGGCGTGGCGTTCAGATGCGCCGGTATCTTGCGCCGGCGGAACGCTCGATCGCAGCCGCTGCCAGGCGGTCGATGTCAAGTTCATGCCGGATTTCCTGCAGGAAGCGCAGCTCGGCATGCGACAGCCCGCCATCAGCGGCGGCAACGTCGCAGGCGAGGGCGTAGGCGGTTTCGGCATAGCCGGCAGGAAGCTCCCGCCTGATCATCTCGAAGAACTCCGGCAATCCATCCGGCCGGTCAAACAGCTCCTGCACATGGCCCGAAATGTCCCTGATGCGAGAATCGTCGAACTGCGCAAATACCGGCAGGTGATCGACAATCTGGTCAATGGCCACCAGCTCCGCAGTTCCGGCAACCTCGTCGGAGAGGCAGGTGGCGACCATGATCGCGACCAGCGCCTCCTGCAGACCTTCAGGCGCTGCTGCCTTCGGACAGTCACGTGTCATCCGACTCTTTCCCCATTTGGTCTCCATGGTGTTTATTGACGGCAATTTCCGCTGGCAATAGGAAGTCCCGACCCGGCCGGCATGATGGAAGTCAACATGGACAGTCTTGCAGACGCAGCACTCGGCTCGAATGCCTGGCCATTCGTCGAGGCGCGCCAACTTCTGAAACGGATCGGCACCAAATGTGGCCGCACCCGCCCGGTCCTGTTCCAGACCGGCTACGGACCGTCCGGATTACCGCATATCGGGACCTTTGGCGAGGTGGCCAGGACCTCAATGGTCCGGCGGGCCTTCAATCTTGTCTCGGATCTTCCAACCAGGCTGATCTGCTTCTCGGATGACATGGACGGGTTGAGAAAGGTGCCGCAGAATGTTCCCGATCCGGTGATGCTGCACGAGGATCTGCATCTTCCGCTCAGCCAGGTCAGGGATCCCTTTGGAACCCACGAGAGTTTTGCTGCCCACAACAACGCCGAGCTGTGCTCGTTCCTCGACCGGTTCGGCTTTGATTACGAGTTCATCTCCTCCACCGAGATGTACAAGGGAGGTCGGTTCGACGACATGCTGCTGACCGTGCTGGAGCGCTTTGACCGGGTCATGGAGATCATGCTGCCGTCACTCGGCGGTGTGTCCGAGGGCCGAAGGGAGACCTATTCGCCTTTCCTGCCCGTCAGCCCGAAATCCGGGCGGGTACTCCAGGTGCCAACTCTCGAGCGAAATCTCTCGAAGGGGACGATCACCTACCGGGAGCCTGATGGCGAAGTGATCGAAATCCCCGTGACCGGTGGTGCGGTCAAACTGCAATGGAAGCCCGACTGGGCAATGCGCTGGGCGGCGCTGGGGGTGGATTACGAGATGTATGGCAAGGATCTTGGCCCATCGGCCGAGATCGGCTCGAAACTGTGTCGGGCGCTTGGCCAGGTGCCGCCCATCGGCATGATGTACGAGTTGTTCCTGGATGATGGCGGGCAGAAGATCTCCAAGTCGAAGGGGCTGGGCGTATCGATCGATGACTGGCTTGCCTACGCATCGCCGGAGAGCCTCGGCCTTTTCATGTTCAGGAAGCCGAAGACCGCCAAACGCCTTTTTGCCGAGATCATTCCCCGGACGGAGGATGAGTACCAACAGCATTTGCAGGCCTACCACGGCCAGGATGCCGCCGGCAGGCTGACAAACCCGGCCTGGCATATTCACGCCGGCGAGCCGCCGGCGCCAGGCCTGTCGATTTCCTACTCGATGCTTCTCAATCTCGGCTCGGCGGTATCGGTCGAGGACAGCGAGGTGCTGTGGCGATTCGTGCGAAGGTATGAGCCGGATGCAAGCCCGGAGACGAACCCGGAATTGTCGGCGCTGATCGACGGGGTGGTCCGGTACTACAAGGATGTCATTGCTCCGAGGCGGGTCTGCCGCCAGCCGAGCGCGATCGAGCGGGATGGGCTCGAGGACCTGGCATCCCGTCTGGCGGGCTGGAGTGGCGAAAGCGACCCCGAAGCGCTGCAGAGCATGGTCTACGCGGTCGGGAAGGAACACGGCTTCGAGCCGCTGAGGGACTGGTTCAAGGCAATCTACGAAGTGTTGCTGGGCTCCAGCCAGGGTCCGAGATTCGGAAGCTTCATTCACCTCTACGGAATCGAGGACACCGCGGATTTCATCCGGGAGAGAATCGGATAGGGCATTCGGCCATGCCGGCACCCGGGGCCTTTCAATGGTACACTGTTGACTCGACGTTGGCATAGTCTCGCATGGCCCGGTAGTTTTCGACGAAGAGTGACAGGATGAGGTATCCTTCCCAGAGTTTGTGCGTTCCCGGCATGGGCTGGCGAGCAGACGGGATGAAGCCGGCGAGTCGCGCGGTGCCGACCGCGAACTCGGCGATCGCCTGGTCCGGGTCGGGCGGGCCGCGCTGTCTTCGATGGTTCGGCTTGGCCATGTGCACGGCGAGGACATGGATCTCGTCCAGGTGGACGATCGTTCTCGCCGGCGTGTCGGGCGCGCTCCGCGCGAGTCGTTCGACGGACATGACGGTGCAGGCGGTTATGGCGTCGAAGGCCAGGCACCTGCGCAAATCGTCGGCGGCATTCAGCCTGCGGTCCTTGATCCGCGTCCCGGTCTTCAGGGCCGCGAACCACTCCTCGATCAGCCATCTCTTCTCGTACCACCCGGCGATACGCAGCGCGTTCTGCGCCGTCGGCTCGCCCTCGGTGGTCAGGAGCAGCCAGTCGAGCGGTTTCTTTCCTTTCGGCGGGTCGGGCTCAAGCACGCGCACGGCGAGCATGCGCAGGGGGGGCCGTGTCCTTCGGCAGGTCCTGAGGCGGGACGAGATCGACCAACCCGGCCCGCAGCTCGAGCTTCACGCCCTTGCGTCCCTTGCGCTTCCGGGGCCCGCCGCAGGCTTCGATGTCGATCCTCTTCACGGCGACGACATCAAGCCCGGCCGCGTGCTTGAGCAGCTCCTCCAGCCCGCCTTCCGCCGTGAGGACCCGCCGCCTGGCCGAACGGCTGGCGCGGACCAGAAGGCCGGCGCCGTCGGGAAGGTCGGCAGCGGCGCAGCCTTCCGACATGAGCGCCCAGATGTCGCCCTCCCGGTCGCAGAGGGCCACGACGCGGGTCCGCTCACAGGCGGCCGCCAGCTCGGCAGCCTTGCCGAGACCGTCCAGCCGGCGTCCGCTTTCCTCGCCTTCCACCGCCGTCCCTTTCTCCACCGGGCGGAAGTCGGCATCGAGATGGAAGACCCCCAGCGCGCAGCCGCCCTCGCTGAAGGCGACGCCGAAATGCGCCGCCAGCCCGGTGCTGCCGGATGCGCCGCCGCCGATGGGGGCAAGACCCTCCGTCGCCTTCAGCCCGCTGTAGTTCAGCACCGTCGTGTCCTGCACCGCGAGTACGACGGGCCGGCGGCGGCAGCGCTCGGTCATCGCCTCCTGGTGGGGCTCAAGAATGTCCTGCACGCCGACCCTCGGATTGGACAGGAACCTGTACGCCGCCTTCTGCTCCGCCTCGCCGGGAAAGATCACCGGAAGCGGCGCTCCGGGGCGCGCACACCAGGCCCCGCCCATCATCACCAGGCGTTCGCGCACGCGCCCGTCGCTGTGCCCGCTGCGTCCGTATTCGCGCTCCGCCCATGTCGGATCCTCCCTTGCCACGAGAGGCGGGCCGGCGCCGATCACCCGCTGCGGCTCACGCCCGAGTGCCTCCCGCCATCCCGCCGACAGCGGCTTCACATGCACCCGCGGCCCCTTGCCCGGCTTCGGCTCCCTGCAGCACGTCCAGCCCGCCGCCCGGTAGCTGAACCCCGTATGCGCCGGGCCCACATGGCTGCAGGCCAGGCACGGGCGGACACCGTAGCGCCCCTCCCGGTCATCGGCAACGCGGGAGGCGAGCAGGCAGAGCGCGAGCGAGGCAAGCCCGTGGACGCGCACCCCGGGAAGGATCAGGAACCGATCGTTGTCGACCACGCGCCCGATATTGGCGTCCCGCGCCGCCTGCGACCAGCCGATATGGAGGTCGCGCGCCTTGTGGTGCCAGGAGGCGGCGCCGACGGTGAAGCCGCCGAGGATGCCGTGTTCGGACGACCGGAGCCAGTAGCGGATGCGCCCGCCGGGACAGGCGGCGTCGCCCCCGGGATGGTGCGTGGCCATCATCGAGCGCGCCAGGCCCTTCTCCCCATCGGCGACCGGAGCCAGGTCGACTTCGCCAAGATCGTCGAGGGAGCATGACAGCACCCTGTCCGGGTAATCCGGCGACGGAGCCAGGGACCCCGCACCGATCGAACCCATCGGCAGGGCCTCCGGCAGAGGCAGGCCGAGGGCAGAGGACAGCTTCGGCAGAACGGCCCGGGCCGAGGCGAGGCACAGCTCCCCCTTCGCGTTCCGCCAGTCCTCGCGCTCGCAAAGCTCCCGAGCCAGGGAGGTCCGGGTGCAGTCCCCGGCTCCCAGCGTCGCCTTCAGCCAGAGGGCCGTGCCGGAAGCGTAATGTCGAAGACCGATTCTCATCGAACCAAGGCCAAAACGTCAATAACCTCGAGTCAACCGTGTCCTATTGAAAGGTGCCGGGGTCCGGGCAGAAAATCAGCACTACCCTGCGGCCAACGACTGAAGATACTCTATCAACTCATGAAATTCCGTCGACGGATTTTCTTCTCCCACTGCTCGTGCATCCTTCCTTGCCTTGCCGGCATTTGATTTTGCTTCATCGAGCCGAGAAAGCAACTGCGGAAACACGCCAACTAGGCCCTTGCTGTATTCAGGCAGGTACCCTTGAAGGTCACGAACGCAATTCTGGCCTGCGCTCCTGCCGTTTTCGGCGGCGTATGGCTTTCGTGTGTAGCAAAAATGGAGCAGGAGCCAAAACTCGAAACACGGCCACGAACGTGCCAAACATATTCCGCTCTGCTCCGCGTCTTGTGATGCGCTGGCAAAATTCACGTACGAATTCCTGTCAAATACACAATAAATCCGATCAAACTTTTCGCCTCGCCAAACTTCCTCTCGGGATAGTCTCTTTGCCTCGGTTACAAGAGACTGGGGGTCAGCTCCAACTCCCAACACCCTAATATCGGCTGTGCTGAGCTGATAGTGATTCAATAGCCCATTCAGATAGAACTTTTCCGTCTTGGCTCCTTCACATACGACCAAAACCCGCTCACATGGCTGACGGGAAGGTCCTGGCCGTCGAGGGCGTCCCTTGGGCCTATCCCTGGACATGCGAGCTATTTCGAAGCCTGTTCCAAGTCATGAAAATACGGGATAGCTCCATAACGGCCAGCAAGATAGGATCGCTCCAGATTTTCAAGTCCTTTTCTCGGTTTGAAGTCGGTGAGCGGGAACAACTCTGATTCGAGGTGCCGGTTCCTTTGACAAAACCAGATTTGATCGCGCCGGAAAATGTCTTGGGTGAGTACCGATGTATTATGTGTAGTAAAGATCAGCTGTGCGCCTTTCCGATTGGTCCGGTTGTTATGAAACCAGCTGAGTAGGTGCTTCACCAAACTGGTATGCAGGCTGGCTTCCAGTTCATCAATGACGATAGTAGAGCCATCTCGCAGCACATCAAGCCAGGGACCAGCCAACTCAAAAAGTTTCCGGGTCCCTTGGGATTCGACTCGAAGGTCCAATTCTGCTTGTCGATTGTCGCCGGCGTCATGTGCAAAAATCACACGGGAGAGCCTTTTCCCCCGGAAGTCCTTTACGATTTCATCGCGGACAACGGTGGGCATGTCCGATGGCAATTTTTCGACGGAAAATTCTTCATCCACTATCGAAATGTCTTTAACAGACAAATCTGCACCGTTCAGAAAATCAAGAATATCGCTCTTGGCGATTGCGTCATCTGCGGAGTCAGCACGACACAAGGTTGCAGTAAAGGACTCGGACCAAGTGCCCATTAGGGCAATATGAAGCGAGTTCGAGAACCAGTCCGTGATCGGCTTCAGTTGGGCAGCATTCAGAGCGACGGCCGTGGAAAGAAACAGGGAATTGGAGCGAGTGGAAGATTTCCATGCGTTCTTGGGGCCGGAGAGACGAGGGCCAAAAACATAAGTGTCGCCGGTGCGGCGAAACCAGGTTTGTACCCGGCCGTGAGGCCATGCAAAAAGCCATTCCTCCGAGACGCGGGTTGCTGTGGCTGAAAATCCGTATTGGTAACGTATGCCGTCGAGAATGAGGGTGACTTCAAACGTGCTTGGCTGGGTACGATATTCAGGCACGAATAGAAATGGAGCGATCGGCAATTTGTCGAGTGATTGAGAAGAAGTCCTGATTATTTCCTGCATGGCGGACAACGCCATTAACAGATTGGTCTTGCCCGCCGCATTGGGTCCATAGATTGCAGTAGTTCGAACCAGGCGAAAGGGGATTGAGGGTTCGGGAAGTGTCAGGGTTACCGTGTGGGTGTCATCCCGGTTTTTGGAGGGGCGAGCGGCAAGGGTCAGGCAGACCTCCTCCTTGATGGACATGAAGTTGGAAGCAGTGAACTCGACAAGCATGAGACTAGCCTCCGTTGGCAGAAAAAAATGACAATAAATGACGAAAATCGGATTGAAAACCGGATATAGGCAGATTTTCGTCGAAAAGAGATCAACAAATGAAGCGATGGAAGCGCCCGCCGCCGTCTCCGCATGAGTGGCGGGTGACGCGGATGAGAGGGTGGTCGGCGATGAGCCTTCCGGTCGATGTGGTGCGCTCGGAAGGGTAAACCCGGCTGTGGAAAAGGCGTCTCCAGGATCCGGGGTGGTCTGCCTGTCCATCATTCGGGAAATTCTGTGCTCCCTGCACTACAATCCCGAGGATCGGGGGTGTCGTGATGTCCCGGGGAATTGAAGTGTCGCGCTGGTGATAGCTGGAATACCGGGTTCGGAGGGCAAGGGTCTTGCGGGCACCAGCGATGCCGCCCGGTCTATCCCGGTCTTGCGGGTTTCTTTCTTCGTTGCCGTCCTGCGCGGGTGCCGGCCCGCCCGGATGTCGACCGGCCGCCAGGCCTGGAGCCGTTGGCCGCATCCGGCTGATTTCGGGAGAAAGGATCGTCGGCAATGTCCAACTCCACCTTTTCCAGTCGCCTGACTTCGTCCCGCAGCCGAGCCGCCTCCTCGAATTCGAGATTCTCGGCCGCTTCGTACATCTGTTGGCGAATCGCCTTCAGATGTGCCTCCAGGTTTGCGCCGACCAGGCTGGTCTCGACGGTGGCGGTAATCCTCGCCTCGTCGGTGTTTCCCTCGTAGAGTCCGGCCAGCACATCAGCCACGTTCTTGCGCACTGTCTCCGGGGTGATGCCATTGACCTCATTGAAGGCGAGCTGCTTCTCGCGCCGGCGCCCGGTTTCCTGCAGCGCCCGTTCGATCGACGCGGTCATGGTATCGGCAAACATGATGACCCGACCTTCGACATTGCGGGCGGCCCGGCCGATCGTCTGTACCAGTGATGTCGCCGATCTGAGGAAACCTTCCTTGTCCGCATCGAGAATGGCAACCAGCCCGCATTCGGGGATATCCAGCCCTTCCCGCAACAGGTTGATGCCAACCAGCACGTCGAAGGTGCCGAGGCGCAGATCCCGCAGGATCTCGATCCGCTCCAGCGTGTCGATATCCGAATGCATGTAGCGAACCCGGATCCCCTGTTCATGGAGGTATTCGGTAAGATCCTCGGCCATGCGCTTGGTGAGCGTGGTGACCAGCGTCCGGTGACCGTTGGCAGCGGTTGCACGTGCGGCGTCCAGCAACTCGTCGACCTGGTGGGCAACGGGCCTGATGGTGACCTCCGGATCAAGCAGTCCGGTCGGCCGGATCACCTGCTCGGCAAACACGCCACCGCTCTGTTCAAGCTCCCAGTCACTTGGTGTTGCCGACACGAAGATTGACTGCGGTCGCATCAAATCCCATTCCTCGAATTTCAGCGGCCGGTTGTCCATGCAGGAGGGCAGGCGAAAACCGTGTTCCGCCAGGGTGAACTTGCGACGATAGTCACCCCGGTACATCGCCCGGATTTGCGGGACCGAGACATGAGACTCATCGGCAAACACGATGGCATGATCCGGAATGTACTCGAACAGGGTAGGCGGCGGCTCGCCCGGCTTGCGCCCGGTCAGGAACCGGGAATAATTCTCGATTCCGGCGCATGACCCGGTTGCCTCGATCGACTCGAGATCGAAATTGGTCCGTTGCTCGAGCCTTTGTGCCTCCAGGAGTCTTCCCTCCCTTTCGAGTTGCGGAAGTCGCTTTGCGAGTTCCTTGCGGATGCTCTTGATCGCCTGCTGCAAGGTCGGACGCGGTGTCACGTAATGGGAATTCGCGTAGACCCTGATCCGCTCCAGCGTGCCGGTACGTTTGCCGGTCAGCGGGTCGAATTCCCGCAGGGTCTCGACCGTGTTGCCAAAAAAGGAGACCCGCCAGGCACGGTCTTCCAGATGCGCAGGCCAGATCTCGAGATTGTCGCCGCGCAGCCGGAAGGTTCCGCGCCGGAAGGCCTGGTCGTTTCGACGATATTGCTGTTCCACGAGGCTGGCCATGATGGCCCGTGGATCGTAGGATTTCCCGGCCTCGATATCCTGGGTCATCGCACCGTAGGTCTCCACCGATCCGATCCCGTAGATGCAGGAGACCGATGCGACAATGATGACATCGTCCCGTTCGAGCAGTGATCGGGTGGCGGCGTGGCGCATCCGGTCAATGCGCTCGTTGATGTCGGCCTCCTTCTCGATGAAGGTGTCGGTGCGCGGGACATAGGCTTCTGGCTGGTAGTAATCGTAATAGCTGACAAAATACTCGACCGCGTTGTTCGGGAAGAACCCCTTGAATTCGCCATAGAGCTGTGCGGCCAGGGTCTTGTTGTGGGCAAGGATGATGGCGGGGCGCTGGGTGTGATCGATGACCTTCGCCATGGTGAAGGTCTTGCCGGTTCCTGTTGCGCCAAGCAGGACCTGGTTTTGCTCGCCATCCTCGAGCCCCGCCGTCAGCTCGGCAATGGCGGAAGGCTGATCACCGGCGGGCGAGAACTCGCTTTCCATCACGAATCGCCGGCCGCCCTCCAACTTGCCCGCGTCGGCTTCGGTTGCGGACGTCATGCTCACCTGTGTGTCCTGTTCCGACATGCGGTCCATCCCTCTGCCATGGCCCAAATTCCTGCATCCGGATGGACCGCCGGTTCCGGCTCCCCGCCAGCCTGGCCATGACAGCAATAGTGAATTGCCGGTGACCAAGAAACTCCGAATTGCAGGGAAGGGGACAAATGTCCGGCAGGATCTGGAGCGGAAGGGCAGTCGTCAATTGCCGGTTCGCCCGGAAGCAGGGCGGTTTGTGGCCTGGAATCGTGAACTGCTTGCCAATTGCGGGAGCGCGCGGCTAAATCGGTAGCAATCGATGGAGTTCCGGACTGCGCATGGCGGCGAAGAAATATGCCGGGCCCTGTCGGGTGAGAGGGAAACATGATTCTTCCAGCATTGAAGCCCGGTATTCTGATGGCAGCCCTGGTTTCGGCTTCATCATTCGCGCTCGCCCAGGACATTGATGACCTCAAGGCGGAACTCGGCGACATATCCGAGCAGATCTTCGAGGCGGAATCGGTTGTCCATTCGGGGGAATCGGCCGATGTCCGGGAGGTGGCGCGGCTGCGGCAGGAGGTGCTGGGGCTTTCCGGGGCGCTGGTCAGGAACCGGATCCTGGTCATGGAGGGCCGCGAAGCGACGAAAATCGTCGTGCCGGTGGTCGAGCCGGATGCCGCGCAAGCCAGGGCGCTTGGCGAGGAGTTGAACGAGGCGGATGCCAGGATCAGGGATGCCGAGACCGAGGTGGGGCTGCTTGATGGGGTCGAGAAATCGGTGGCCAGGCTACGGCTTGAATCCGAGAGGCTGGTCAGGACACAACTGCTGCTCGCATATTTCCAGGCGAGGTACGGCATAGCCGTGCCACAATCGGCTGTTGCCGGTTGGCAGCCGGACCGGACTGCCGGAATCCAGGCACAAGGCGAGGCCGAACCGGAACGAGCCGGTCAGGCCGGGATGGTCGATCACTACCTCGTCAGGGGGAAGCTTGCCGATGGCGCATGGCTGGCAGGCTGGTGGACCGTCGAAAGCGAGGCTGGCAGCCAGTCCGTGACCGCGACCAATTTCTCATCCTATCTGGCCGATGATGACGACACAGGTCTGAAGGCCCTGCTGGAGGTAAGCTGCGAGGCAGACGAGTATCGGGTGGCGGTGATTACGCGCGGCGACAGCCTGCATGGCCCGGACTCCGGACGGACTCCGGCCCTTGACGTGGATTACCGGCTGGACGAGGTATCGGTCTACAACACCGATTGGCGGGCGCTGGATGGCGGCCAGACTGTGGCGCTGGATGGTGTCGATGCCCATGATCTTGCCATTGGCATGGTCGGGTCCGGGACGCTTGAGCTGGAGATATGGGATAGCCGCGACAATTTGCAAACCATCAGTTTTGATCTTGATGGTATCCGTGACGTTGCCGATGGGGCGTTCGAGGATTGCGTCGAGGAGGCGCTGGAATTTTCCCGGCAGGATTACCGGCTGATACAGACCTTGCTCAATATTGCCGGCCATGATGCCGGCGCCGCCGACGGTATCTGGGGATCGAGGTCACAGGGCGCGATGCGCCAGTATCAGCACGCGGCCGGACTCACGGAAACCGGCCACCCCGATCGCCGGACACTGAAACTGCTGGGGCTGGTCGAATGACTGTCGCGGGCCTGGAAGTCCTGGCTGGGCCACGTCAGCCAGCCCCGGTACCCGGCAGCTTCTGCCGAATGCATCCACACCATGGGGTTGACGGTGCGGCCGTTCATTCCCCGTATGGAATCCAGACATTCTTGATCTCGGTGGCGTTGCAAAGAAACTCCTCGCCCTCGCCGGCATTCCGGTCAAGCCAGTCCATGGGCTGATCAAGATCGACCCATGTCCGCTTGAGATTTTCGACCGATTCGGCCTCGATCATTTTCGACAGCCCGGCTCGGCCGAAACTCCAGATCGCATCCACGCCCGAGTGACGGGCAAGGGTTCTGGCCAGTTCCTCCCCGGTGCCGGCCACGATGTTGACCACCCCGGCCGGCACATCGGATGTATCGAGAACCTGGTAGAAATCGGTCGCCGAGAGCGGGTGGGCCGAGGAGGGCACCAGGATGCAGGTATTGCCCATGGCAATCAGCGGCGCCATCACCGATACCAGGCCGAGCAGGGGAAACTCGTCCGGGCAGATGGCGCCGACAACGCCGACCGGCTCACGCATGGCCAGCACGACGCCGCGCATCGGGACCTGGTGAACGTTGCTGTCGAACTTGTCTGCCCAGGCAGCATAGGTGAACATTCGGTCCATGCTGGACGCGACTTCGTCTTCGGCATCCCTGGCCGAAACGGATGTCTGTTCGACAATCCTTCGGGCAAATTCACCCTGCCTCGCCGACAGGTTCTCGGCAATGTAGTAGAGGATCTGCGCCCGCTGGTGCCCGGAGACAGCAGCCCATCCCCGGGCCTCCCGCGCTGCCTCGACGGCATTCCTGATATCCTTCCGGTTGCCAAGCGGAGCATATCCGAGATGGTGATTGGCAGGCGAGGTGACGGGCATCGAATAGCCGCTGTCGGGCCTTGCCTGTTTGCCGCCGATATAATGCTTGGCGGTGCGGTCGATCTGCGTGCCGGCTGGTGACGCCGGGCCGGCTCGGCGGATGATGCGCCTGCCGCCGCCATTGCTGCGCCGGCTTGGCCTGGTATAGGCGGCCAGGCCTTCCCACCCACCTTCACGACCGAAGCCGGACTCGCGCCGTCCGCCAAATCCGGCTGCCGCGTCAAACAGGTTGGTTGAATTGATCCATACCACGCCGCATGCCAGCCGGGGAGCGATATCCAGGGCAAGGTTGATGTTCTCGGACCAGACCGAAGCGGCCAGGCCATAACGTGTATTGTTGGCCAGTTCGACCGCCTCGGCGGGCGTCCGGAAGGTCGTCCCGACGAGCACCGGGCCGAAGATCTCCTCCTGCATGAGCCGGGAGGCCGTCGACAGACCGGTAATCAGCGTTGGCGGATAGAAGTGTCCGGTTTGCGGCAACTCCACCGGTGCGCGGTGGATGTGGCAGTCACGGTCAGGGCACTCGTCAACCATTTCCCTGATTCTTGCCAACTGGACCGCATCGACGATGGCGCCAATGTCGATGCTCTTGTCGAGCGGGTCTCCGACACGCAGGCAGGCCATCCGGTCGATGATCTTCCGGTGCAAATCTTCGGCAACATTCTCCTGGACCAGCAACCTCGATCCCGCGCAGCAAACCTGTCCCTGGTTGAACCAGATTGCGTCAACGATTCCCTCGACCACCGAGTCCAGATCGGCATCGTCGAAAACGATGAACGGGGATTTGCCACCAAGCTCCAAGGTGAGGGATTTTCCGCTTCCGGCCGTTGCCCGCCGAATCGCACGCCCCACTTCGGTCGATCCGGTAAAGGCAATCTTGTCGACCTGATCATGTGCGACAAGCATTTCGCCGGTCCGACCATCACCGGTGATGATGTTGATCACGCCCGGCGGAATGCCGGCTTCAACCGACAACTCGGCAAACAGCAGTGCCGTCAGCGGCGTGTATTCGGCTGGCTTGAGTACCACCGTGTTGCCGGTCGCAAGGGCTGGCGCAATCTTCCATGCCAGCATCAGCAGCGGGAAGTTCCACGGGATGATCTGCCCGCAGACTCCGGCAGCACGGCGGTCGGGCATCGTTGTCGGCATCAACTGTGCAACACCGGCGTGAAAATAGAAGTGCCGGGCAACCAGTGGAATGTCGATGTCGCGGGACTCCCGCAGCGGTTTGCCGTTGTCGAGTGATTCGAGGACCGACAGTAGCCGACTGTTCTTCTGGATCAGCCGGGCCAGCGAATAGAGACATCGCGCCCGGAGACCCGAACCCCGGTCCTGCCAGTCGGCCAGGGCCGCCCGGGCAGCGCCCACCGCGTCCGCCACATCCTGCTGACCGGCCTGGGAAACCGTTGCCAGCTCCTCGCCGGTTGCCGGGTTCCGGGTTACGAATGTCTCACCCCCATGCCCATTGGCCAGGGCCCCGTTCACGAAATGACCGAATCGCCGCTGGTGCAGGTCAAGCCAGGCCTCAGCCGGTCCCGGATCTTCCGGCGCCGGGCCGTATTCCATGCTGTCGAACCTGTCCTTGATCGCCATCAGTCAGCTAGCCGGGTGGTTGTGGCCGACGGAGTAGCTGCCGGTCACATGGTGTTCGAGTTGCCGTTCGATGTCGGCAAGCAGGCTCGACGCACCGAAGCGGAAATATTCCGGCGAGATCCAGGCATTGCCCAGCTCTTCCTTGACCAGGGACAGATAGACAAGGGCGTCCTTGGCCCGGGAAATGCCCCCGGCCGGCTTGAAGCCGACCCGATGGCCGGTTTTCTGGTGATAGTCGCGGATGGTGCGCATCATGGTCAGCGAGACCGGAAGGGTGGCGTTGACCCTTTCCTTGCCGGTTGAGGTCTTCACGAAATCGGCACCGGCCATCATGCAGACCAGCGAGGCCCGGGCGACATTGCGCAGCGTTCCAAGCTCCCCGGTCGCCAGGATGGTCTTGAGGCACCGCCCCTCGCATGCCGAGCGGAACTCCCGGACCTCGTCGTACAGCGCCTTCCAGTCACCCGCCAGCACATGGCGCCGCGAGATGACGATATCGATCTCGTCGGCACCGGCACCGACTGATTCGCCGATTTCCGCCAGCCTGAGCCCGTAGGGAGACTGGCCTGCCGGGAAGCCGGTCGACACGGCCGCAACCTTGATGCCGGAATCGGCGAGTGCGTCGGCGCAGCAGGAGATGAACTCATGGTAGACGCAGATCGCGGCAACGCTGACCGGATGACTGGCCATTCCCAGCGCTTCCAGCAGGTCCTGGCGAACCGGTTGCCTGGCCTTGGCGATCAGGCGTCTGACCCGGCCCTCGGTATCGTCGCCGGCCAGTGTCGTCAGGTCGATAAGGGTGACGGTCCGCAGCAGCCAGGCAGCCTGCCACTCCTTCTTGATGCTGCGTCGCCCTGGCAGAGACGCCGTCCGGCGCTCGACCGCGCTCCGGTTCACCTGAACGCCTTGCACCCAGTCGATATTCAGTGCCGTTCCCGGATTATTGCCGGTCTCCGGGGAATCCGGAGCCGGAGTCACGACTTCGGAGAGCTGAATCATGGCCTCCCCACTGCCCTGCAACCGGGCCGGCCGGGCGATCGCATCTCTTCGCATGGCCAGTTCCGGTCGATATCGGCACCACCACCAGGCAGCTTCACGCGGCAGGATGTGTGCTGGCAGATCTGCATGCCAATGTCCTGACACATCATCATTCCGACCTCAATCCTGAACATGACGACCGGGTCGGCTTCCTGCTGCGAAAATTGTCTGCACATGGCTGCCCGGGGGGTCTTCCTGTCAGGCAACTGGGCTATCACGGCAGGAATTGCCAGTGGAAGCCTGGCGAATATTGTCGAAATCCGGGCCACGTGAATTCACCAACGGGTCGGTCACATCGTGAAACTCCCGAGGAGGCCCCGTGAATGGAGCCCCGGCAACCAACCCGGCAGTAGAGATGGATGCCTGCCCGCGCCATGGCGGCAATCCCGAATTCGATTTCGTGAACGCGGAGAATTCGGATAGGAAATCTACATGGGAGATACTGGCACAGAAAATGATATTGTCGGCAGAACGGCTGCCCGCCGCGCCGGAGGACGTGCCGCCCGCAAGGCCCAGCGCCTGTTGCAACGGGCTGAGAGTTCCATGGCCGGTCCGACCCGGATCAAGTCGCCATATTCGCCTCTTTCCTCCTGCGAGGCTGAAGGCGTTCACCGGGCGGCGCTGGAGGTTCTCGAAGGGGTGGGAATGGCGGCTCCGACCGATCGGGTACTGGAGGTTGCGCTGGCTCACGGGTGCTGGCAGGGCGATGGCGGGAGGCTGCATTTTCCGCCATCGCTGGTCGAGGATTGCCTCTCCCGCGCCGCCAACTCCTTCCCGGTACATGGCCGTGACCGAAGCCATGACTTCGAAGCGGGGGCTGGTCGGGTCAGTTTTGCCACCGGCGGTGCTGCGGTGATGATGCTGGATCGGAAGACACGAACATACCGGCCCAGCACCCTGGCCGACCTTCACGATCTGGCCAGGGTTGCCGAACATCTTGCCAATATCCAGTGGTTTACCCGGCCCGTGGTGGCAACCGACATCCCCGACATGTTCGAACTGGATGCGAATACGCTGTTTGCCTGTGCAGCCGGCACCACCAAGCATGTCGGCATGAGTTTCGCCAGGGGTAGCCATCTGGCCCGCCTGCTTCCGGCTCTCGACGCGCTGGCAGGAGGCGAAGGTGCGTTTCGACGTCGGCCGTTCTGTACGGCCCATGCAACAACAGTGGTCTCTCCCCTCAATTTTGCCGAAGACAGCCTGGATGTTGCCTGTGCGGCAGTCGAAATCGGCATGCCGCTACACCTGCAGACCGGTCCGCAGGCCGGTGCGACATCGCCGGCGGCGCTGGCGGGAACGCTGGTGCAGGGCTGTGCAGAAAGCCTGGCCTCGCTGAGCATCATCAACCTGATGTCACCCGGCCACCCGGTCGTGCTGGGCAACTGGACGTTCTCGGCAGATCTGCGCAACGGTTCCTTCGCCGGCGGCGGAGGCGAGGCAGCGTTGCTCGGCGCGGCATCCGGACAGATGTCGGCATTCTATGGAATTCCCGGCGGGATGGGCGCCGGAATGTCCGACAGCAACCTTCCGGACAACCAGGCCGGATACGAAAAAGCGCTCACGATGGCGGTCGCCGCGCTGTCAGGCGGAGGGTTTGTCTTTGAAAGTGCGGGAATGCTGGCCAGCCTGCTCGGATGCAGCATCGAGGCAATGATCATTGATGACGAGATGCTGTCATCGATCCGCCGCATTGCCCGGGGCATCTCGGCCGATGACCTGTCAATGTCGGTCGAGGTCATCAAGCGGGTGGCAACCGGAGAGGGTCATTACCTGGCTGACCGGCAGACATTGCAATTGATGGAGACCGAGTTTGATTATCCGGAGCTTGCCAACCGCACGTCACCGGAGGAGTGGGAGGCGTCCGGCAGCCTGGACATCTGGGAACGAGCCCGGATCAGGGCCGAGGAGATTCTTCGCCAGGACCATGAATCGAGGATCGACCCGGTTGTCGAGCACATGATCAGGTCCCGCTACCCGATCCATCTCGGCGGGGCCGACCAGCGATGACCGAACACTACCGTGCAGCGGTAATAGGAGGCGGGATCGTTGGCTGCTCGGTGCTCTACGGGCTGGTTGAGCGGGGCTGGGCCGATTCGATCCTGCTTGAACGGCGAGAGCTGACCTCGGGATCGACCTGGCATGCGGCCGGCAATGCAACCTACTTCGGCCCGTACCCGGCCATGACCAGGCTGGCCGTCGAGTCGATTGCCACCTATCTCGCTGCCGAAGCGGTGACCGGGCAGTCAGTGGGGTTCCGCCAGACGGGCAGTCTCCGGCTGGCAACAACTCCGGCCGAGCGATCAGCCTACGAGGCGATGATTCAGACCTATGAAGATCTCGGCATTCCGTTTTCGGTCGTCACGGCAGCCGAAGCAGCGGGCGAGCATCCCCTGATCAACACAAAGGGGGTGCTCGGCGCCGCCCGCACCCCGACCGACGGTCATGTCGATTCAAGCGGCGCCACCCTTGCCCTGGCCAAAGCGGCGCGGCTCTCGGGAGGAACGATCAGCACCCGGGATCCGGTCAGGGCGCTGGAGCGGGGCCCGGCGGGCTGGAGGATCATCTCGGAGAAAGACGACATCATCGCCGAGCACATCGTCCTGGCAGCCAGTTTCTGGACCAGGGAGCTGGCATCCTCGATCGGATTGCAACTGCCTCTCTATGCAGTCCAGCATCACGAGATCATCACCGGCGAGGTGGAGGAATTGACCGGCCAGCCAGCCGAGTTGCCGATCATCCGCGACCCGTCCGCCTCGGCCAATATTCGCCAGGAAGGCAGTGGATTGTTGTGCGGTGTCTACGATCAGCACCCGGAGTTCTGGGGCGTCGACGGCATTCCGCCGGGTTTCGGGGAGGAGCTTCTTCCTCCGGACCTCGACCGGCTGATGCCGGAACTGGAGCGCGTCATCCACCGATTGCCGGCCTTCGGCAGGGCCGGCGTCAAGAGGGTCAACAATGGTCCGATCTGCTACACCCCCGACGGCTGTCCGCTGCTCGGGCCAGCCAGCAGCATCGAGGGGGTCTGGCTGGCATGCGGCTTCACGATCGGCATCGGCACCGGCGGCGGGGCAGGCCGGCTCCTCGCCCACTGGATGGCAACCGGCGAGCCACCATACGATATTCCTGCCGTCTACCCGTCCCGGTTTCCAGGTCAGATCAGTCAGCGGGCTACCCTGGAGCAGATCAGGGCAACCTATGCACGTGGCTACCGAATGGATTGAACCCGCTGCCTGGCCGGATGCAATGGCCAGGAAGCAGACAGGGTGACCCGAACAATTCCTTCGGGACCGACCCCGGGCGCCGGTTGAACCCATTGTCTGCAATGCGCGGTCCCCGGCACGAAATCACGAACGCCTCGTCGCTGCCGAGACGAGTTGCAGGCTTGATTCCATGAGGCAGGGCCGTAATTTTCATACCTTGCTCAGCAGATGCCGAATGGTGCCACAACCTGTCATTGCATGACCCCTTGAGCCGGACGAACTCACCGTCTTGTAGATGCAACCGGGGCGCCCCGGTTCCCATTCCGTCCCGAGCCGGGAATTGACGATCGCCGGGTCCTCGATTGCGAGTGCCTCGACCATGCCGTCGACATCGCCACCACGGATCAGCAAACCCCGTTTGTCGAGGACGCAGAACCAATCGGAATTCGCCTCATTTATGCCTTCCTGCTGTCCAGCCAATCAGGACTACGTCGCTTCTCCGAATGTATTGGCATGGTGCATGTGAGCGCGCTAGTGTATAATGCAAAACAGGAGATTCCATTGTTTCGCCATGCGTGATACTGCCTTGCCTGCCGCCATCAGGCGGCCAACAAGAACGGGAACATGTCAATGGGCAGGAAGCAGGCAAGACGGGAAATCAGGCTGTCAGGCGAAGAACGGGCACGCCTCGAACAGATCATCGGCAACCCGCGCAGCATGCAGAAGCATGTCTGGCGGGCCCGCATCATCCTCGAGCCCGGCTCGGGCTGCGGGTCGGCCCTGACCATGCGCAGGACCGGCATGTCGACCGGGCGGTCCGGCACCGGCGGGACCGCTACCTTGCCGAGGGCGCAGGCGGGCTCCTCCATGACGCCACCCGTCCGCCGGGGAAGACGCCCGTATCCGGGGAGAAGGTGAAGGCCCTGATGAGCGGCAATGTCGCCGCCGCCACCGCATGCCGGGCACCGGACACTGAAGGCCCTGGCCGAGGCCATGGGCGACACGGGTCTCTCCACGGTCCGCGACATCCTGCGCCGCCATGGTCTGCGGCCGCACCAGGTGAAGACCTTCAGGGTCTCGCGCGATCGGCGATTCGAGCTGAAGGTGCGCGACGTCGTCGGCCTCTGCGCCTGCCCGCCCGACCATGCGGTGGTGCTGTCGGTGGATGAGAAGACGCGGATCCGGGCACCGGGGCGGACGCGGAGGCCCCTGCCGATGAAGCCCGGAGCCGCCGGGACCCGAACGCATGACTACAGGCGGAACGCCGCCACCTGCCTGATGGCGGCGGCAGGCAGTGCCACCGGCAAGGCCGCCGGCCAGACCGTGGAGCGGCATCGCTCGAAGGAATTCACCGCCTTCCTCGATCATGTCGCCGAAGGGATCGGGTCTGGAATTCCGGTGCATGTCGTCCGGGGCGACGTCTCCTCCCGCAAATCGGCCAGGGTCCATGCATGGCTGAAGCACCATCCCGACCGGACGTTCCACTTCACGCCGGCCCCGGCCTCGTGGATGAACGCCGCCGGCGGGTTCTTCCCGAAGCTCTCGAGACAGAGACTCGAGCATGCCATCTTCAATTCGCTCGACGAGTGCGTCGGCGCGATCGAGAGCTGCACCGGGCACCACGATGCCGGTGATGCCCGTCCGTTCCGCTGGAGCAGGAAGCCCGAGGAGCTGGCCCTCTCGTGGAAAAGGGGGCACCGGAAGCTGCAGGAATTGGCATCAAATGAATGACACAGACCACTAGGGCCTGTCGACAATCATGTTGCCGCAATCACCCCCGCCACGAGGTGAATCGCCGCGGCGAAGCTCTCGTCGGTCTTGTCGTAGCGGGTCGCCACTGCCCGGAACTCCTTGATTCTTGCGAAGAAGTTCTCGATCCGGTGCCGCCATTTGTACATCTCCCGGTCATGCTCCCGGGGCACTGTCCGGTGGCACCTCGCGGGAATCACCGCCTCTGCCCCGCTTGCCTCGATTTCTGCCAGCAGCCAGCCGGCATCGAATGCCCTGTCGCCGATGAGGGCCCCGTAGCGGAGATCCTCGAGAAGAGCCGGCACCCCGAGAAGATCATGTGCCTGTCCGGGAAGGATCACGAAGCGCACGAGACAGCCAAGTGCGTCCACGATCGCCACGACCTTGCTGGTCAGGCCGCCTCTCGAGCGTCCGATACCCTGCTTCGAGGTCCCCCTTTTGCGCCGGCCGCCTTCTGGTGCGCCTGCACGATGGTGCCGTCCACGAAGATGTATTCGAGGTCGAACTCATCGGACAACTCGTTGAATACCTGTTCGAAAATGCCCGAAAGGGCCCATCTGCGGAACCGCTTGAAGACACTGTTCCAGTTGCCGAAATGCTCCGGAAGGTCGCGCCATGGCGATCCGGTGCGGATGCGCCAGAGTACCGCCTCGAGAAACTGCCTGCCCACTGCCGCGGTGACGCCGGGATCGGTCGCCTTGCCGGGCAGCATGGGGCGGGTCCGCGCCCACATGGCGTCGGTGAGTACCGTCCTGTCTGTATTCATCCGTCATCTGCCTCACCTGCTCGTGCCGCCATTCCGGCGTGCGTTGCAGGGAAAATGGCATCGATTCGCCCGATTCGCAACCCGATTGTCAACAGGCCCTAGCCTCCCGAATCTCAAGTTCGCATCAGACCTCTTCGCTCACGCCGGGCTTGTTCGCCCTGAGACGGAACCTCCCAACGGACGCAAGGACCCCGTCGGCGGACCTGACCCGCTTGCAGGGCTTCGGCTTCCCGCCCGGCGCGTCGATGAAGGACATGATGTCCGCGCCCAGCTCCGCGACCGGACGATGCGTGCCCCGCTGCAGCCTCTTCCCGGCCGGTTCCGCGAACCAGCGCCGGGCCCGGTCGATCCATGACGCCGAGGCCGGCATGGAGCGGACATGCCGGTGCCGGCGGGCCGCCCCGCTCTCCTCGAGGAAGCCCGGGAACTCCGTGGCGCCATGGTGCCCGAAGCACCTGCCGGTCACCGCGCCGGCGGCGACGTCGAGCGCGGCGAAGAGCGTCGTCGTGCCGTGGCGGGCATGGTCGCGGGTTCTCCGCCCGGCACCCGGATCCGCGACTTCCCGCCCCCGCACGGTCCGTCGGGGCCATGCAGGCCCCCGCGATGTCCTGACCTCGTCGACGAATGGCGGCTCCGCCGGCAGCCTGAACGTCCCGCTCCGGTGCGGCTTCAGGCCGAATGCCGACCGGATCCGGTGCATCGTCATGTGCGACACGCCCGTGCACCGGCCATGCTCCGGACCACCGGTGCGTCGCATCCTTCGGCATCGTGTCCGGCGTCCGTTCGACCACCTCCGCCACCTTGTCGTCCGCCGCCATGCGGGGACGACCGGAGCGGTACTCGTCCGGGAGGCCCGGGATGCGCTTCCCGGCAAACCGCCGGCGCCACTTGCCGGCCGTGTGCCCGTGCACGCCGATCCGCCCGGCGATCTCCCTCTTCCGGAGCCCCCCGGCGCACGGAAGGATGATCCTGCAGCGGTCGGACGGCGACCCCGGCGCCCCGTGCTTGCGGAATTGCGCCTCGAGGAGCCCGCGCTCCTCGTCGCCCGGCACCACTTCCACCGCGGTAATCGGAGAGACGGTTTCCTCCGGCAAATCCTGCCTTTGTCCGGGCCATCGGGGGAACCTCTGCATATCGCGATGTTCCTGCGGTATTACAGGATCAATTCTTTGGTGCAGCAGTATTGGGGCTAACCACCACTTTCACCGCGAGCCGTGCGCCGGGCACCGCGAGGTGTCAGGCGAAGCGTCGGCAGCGGCATGTGCGGGCCGGGCGATCGAGCCTCGAAATGGATTGATCGGATGCGCCGAGACCTTCCTTTGGGTCGAAGGCAACACCCACCAGCCGAAATGGTGAGGCGAAGTGGGGCATCCCGGGGTCGAAGAGTCACGGCACATGCAGAAGCACGTCACCGGGACCTGGGAGGTCTCCAGGCCGCCCCGCAGTCGGACTGGGCCGCAAAGGAAAGGAGGGGATGCCCGAAGCCAATGACGAACGGCTTGGAGAAGTCAAACTACGCAAGGCCCGGCACTCAAGACGGGTGAGCAGTTACTATCTTATGTCAAATTTGTTTTGAGATTTCTTACCCGGTCTGCTGGTTCTGGACAGCGAGGTGCCGACGGAAACCTAACCGTGCCGACCTTCAAGATGAGCGTATTGCAACTGACGTTCCATGCTGTTGCACTCTCGTGTTTGTGGACGCTGCTTGCGTCCGTGCACCCAATCTTGTGAAGAGGCCGAGTGGGCCGGCACAAGACCCTACTGTTTGATGCAAAACATGAGATCCCATTATTTCGCCATGCGTGATACCGTCCTTCCTGCCGCCATCATGCGGCCAGTGAAATCAGAGGCAGGTCAATGGGCAGGAAATCGACAAGGCAGGAAATCAGGCTGTCAGGCGAGGATCGCAAGCGCCTCGACGGCGTCATCGGCAATCCGCGGAGCCTGCAGAAGCATGTCTGGCGGGCCCGCATCATCGTCGAGCCCGGCTCGGGCTGCGGGCCGGCCCTGACCATGCGCAGGACCGGCATGTCGACCGGGCGGTCCGGCGCTGACGGGACCGCTACCTTGCCGAGGGCGCAGGCGGGCTCCTCCATGACGCCACCCGTCCACCGGGGAAGAAGCCGATCCCCGGGGAAAGGGTGAAGGCCCTGATCGACCTGGCAATGTCGCCGCCACCGGAGCACGGCAGTCACTGGACACTGAAGGCCCTGGCCGAGGCCATGGGTGACTTGGGTGTCTCCACGGTTCGCGACATCCTGCGCCGCCATGGCCTCAGGCCGCACCAGGTCAAGACCTTCAGGGTCTCGCGCGATCCGCGATTCGAGCTGAAGGTCAGGGATGTGGTCGGCCTCTACGTCGACCCGCCCGACCACGCGGTGGTGCTGTCGGTGGATGAGAAGACGCGGATCCGGGCACTCGGGCGGACGCGGAAGCCCCTGCCGATGAAGCCCGGAGCCGCCGAGACCCGAACGCATGACTACAAGCGGAACGCCGCCACCTGCCTGATGGCGGCTCTCGATGTTGCCACCGGCAGGGCCGCCGGCCAGATGGTCGAGCGACACCGCTGCGAGGAGTTCCTCGCCTTCCTCGATCATGTCGCCGAAGGGATCGAGCCCGGAACCCAGGTGCATGTCGTCCGGGGCGACGTCTCCTCCCGCAAGTCGGCCGAGGTCAACGAATGGCTGAAGGACAACGCCAATTGGACCTTTCACTTCACCCCGGCCCCGGCCTCGTGGATGAACGCGGTCGAGGGGTTCTTCTCGAAGCTCTCGAGACAGAGGCTGAAGAATGCGGTCTTCAATTCGCTTGACGAATGCGTCGGCGCGATCGAGAGCTGCATCGAGCACCACGATGCCGGTGACGCCCGTCCGTTCCGCTGGAGCAGGAAGCCCGAGGATCTGGCCCTCTCGTGGAAACGGGGTCATCGGAAGCTGCAGGAAATGGCATCAAATGAATGAATCAGACCACTACGACCAGTATAGGTGCATCGGATTGGCGACGAGTAGCTTTTCCTGCTGCTCCGGCGTGCGCGCGATGCGCGGTATGTAATCCACGAGCGCGCCATCATCGGGCATATGCGATTTCATGTTTGGATGCGGCCAATCGGTTCCCCACAGGACCCGATCTTCGAATTGATCAACGATACTCCGGTAATAGGGCTCAACGTCGCCATAGGGCGCGCCTGCGAATGTCAACCGCTCCGGGCAGGTAACTTTGGTCCAGATGTTTTCACTCTCGGACATCAGGCGGATGAACCGCTTGAAATCGGGGTGATCCACACCCTTGGTCACATCCGGGCGGCCCATGTGATCGACAACGATGATACCAGGCAGTTGCTTGAGGAAGGGCTCCAACTCTTCCAGGTCGGCCGCTTCGAAATAAACCACGATGGACCAGCCGAACTCCTGAATCTTGTCGGCAATCCCGATAAAGACCTCTTTTGGGGTCGCATCCACCAGACGTTTGACAAAGTTGAAGCGAACGCCACGAACACCCGCGTCATGCATTTCGGCCAATTCTTCCGGAGTTATATCCGCGCCGACGCTGACAACGCCACGCGCCAGGTCCCCGCCCGCGCGGCAGGCATCGACCATAGCTGAATTATCCTTGCCGTGACAGGTCGCCTGCACGATCACGTTTCGCGAAAAGCCCAGATGGTCACGCAAGGCAAAAAGCTGATCCTTGCCCGCATTGCAGGGGGTGTATTTGCGTTCTGGCGCAAAGGGAAACTCCGGCGACGGGCCAAAGACATGGCAATGGGCGTCCACCGCCCCTTCGGGCAGTTTGAAGTCCGGCACCTTGGGATCGGGATGAAAGACCAGCCAATCGGCATCCATTTCTTGCTCGGTCATGCGAAAATTTCGCCATCCATCAGTTTGCGTGCCGTGCGCAAGATTGCAGCTTCTTTCACGTCACCTGCCTGGTCCAAGGTCGCGACCACTGTCATCTCTCCTGTTGGATGTTCTACCGACAACATGCGCTCATCTCCCTCGCCGCGCTGCGCTAGATCGTAGGCAGGTGAGCCCGGGATCAGGCAAGCGGTCGCGACGCTGACCGCGCCAAGCACACCGATGGTCTTGTGACAGCGGTGTGGAATGAATGTTCGTGTTCCGATGGCCCCTCTTGCAGTCGGAGGGCTGACCATGGTCATTTTCGGAACGGATTTCCTGGTCACGTCGCCAAGGTTCATCAAAGGACCGCAGGCCAGCCGGATCGCTTCCAGTTTGGCTCGAAGTGCGCTGTTGGCCTCCAGCTCTTCCGGAGCCTCCTGGCCGCTGATCCCAATCTCCGCCGCGCGCATCACCACGCAGGGCATGCCATTGTCGATCATCGTGACGGCGACACCTTCGACCACATCGACGGCGTTCCCTGTGGGCAACAGGGCACCGCAAGAGGACCCGGCAGTATCCCTGAACGTCAGTGGGACAGCAGCCGCCTCGCCGAGCACGCCATCAATCCGGGCATCTCCTTGATAGCTGACCTTGCCGTCAGGCGTGGAGACGCGCGCCACAGCAATCTGACCGGTGTTCTCCATATAGATTGCCACGGGGGTTTCATTGCCACTCGGCGCAACCAATCCGCGTTCAATGGCAAAGGCCCCTACTCCGGCAAGGATGTTGCCGCAGTTCTGTGCGTCGGTGACAACCGGCTGATCCACGAAGACCTGCAAGAATAGGTAATCAACATCCACGCCATCGCGGTCCGACTTGCCGACAACGGCCACTTTTGAGGTAAGGGGATCAGCTCCGCCCATCCCGTCGATCTGACGGATATCGGGCGAGCCCATGGCGCGAAGCAGGAACGCATCGCGCGTCGGCGGGTCTGAGGGGAGTTCATCGTCCAGAAAGTACCCGCCTTTCGAGGTGCCGCCGCGCATCCACATGCAGCGCACGCCTTCAGACATATTTCATGCCCTTCTCTGCCAGTCGCTGGCGCATGTCGTAGATATCGAGGCCCAGTTCTCCGGCTTCAAACTTTGCCCGTTTGTCCCCTTCATTCGCCTCACGCGCCTGTGCTTTTTCCAGCACTTCGCCAGCCTGCTCTCGGCGTACGATACAGACACCATCATCATCGGCCACAATGATATCACCGGGGCTTACCAGGGCATCGGCGCAGACCACGGGCACATTAACGGACCCAGGCGTTTCCTTGATCGTGCCCTGTGCGTGCACGGCTTTCGACCAGACGGGAAAGCCCATATCTGTCAGATCGCGCACGTCACGCACGCCTGCGTCAATGATCAGACCGCGACAACCGCGCGCCATGGCGGATGTGGCCAGCAGATCACCGAAATAGCCGGCATTGGACGGCGTTATCGTTCCCAGCAGCATGATATCACCGGGCTGCACTTGTTCGATCGCGACATGGATCATCCAGTTGTCGCAGGGCGGTGCCAATATCGTCACCGCCGATCCGGCGATCCGCGCGCCGGGGTAGATAGGCCGCATATAGTCGGCCAGCAAACCTTTGCGCCCCTGCGCCTCGTGCACCGTAGCAACGCCGCATTCCGCAAGTCCGTCGATGACCGTTTGATCGGCCCGATCAATGTTCTGGACGACCAGGCCCGTGGTTCCTGGCAGGCAGGTCATTCCAGTTCATCCACTGTGCGGGGGAACACCGTCTCGAATCCTTCGGCGTATTTGGCAGAACGTCCGCCCGCCTGTCCGCCCGAGTTACGGCGGAAGTGGTTGCCGCGGTTCTCCGCAATGTTCTTGTAGAAGTTCCACAGGTGCTCTTGGCCCTGCATGCACTGGATCGCAGCCCATTTCTTGTCCCAGACGTCCGTGATGTCGAGGAAAGTCGTCGGCTTCCACTCCATCTGTTCGGTCTGATGTGGCTCAAACAAGTAAAGTTGTGGTGCTCCCAGAATCTTTTGACCCGGATTATGGCCCCAGGCCTGCGCGATCATCCGGCATTCCAGCACGAATTGCGTCGTGTTCATGTGGTCGGTGTTGTAGGGATCCCATTTCGAATGAGACATCATGAACTTCGGCTGCACCTCGCGGATGACATCGACCATGCGCTCTTGCGTGTCCCGGCCCAGATCGAGGGGGTAGTCGCCCACATCGAAGAACAGAATGTCGTTGACACCTAGCGCCGCGGCAGCATTCTCGGCTTCCTTGCGGCGCTCAGTCTTGACCTTCTCGAGTGTCATGCCCTCCTGCTTCCAAAGCTTCGCGCTCTCCCCGCGCTCGCCATAGGACAGGCAGACCACAGTAACCTCATAGCCCATGGCCTGATGGAGCGCGATAGCGCCGCCAGCACGCCAAACAAAATCTGCGGAATGTGCGCTAATCACCAGCGCTGTTTTCGTGTCGGACACCAGGAGAGTCCCTTCCTTGCCAAATGGTCGGCGCAACGGGCCGGTCAGCGGCAACTATAGTGGCGATACAGCCAAATTGACCATTTCGAATTGAGCCAGTAGAATAAGAAAAATCTATAGGGGCGGTATGCAGGGCGGCTTTCCCAACATCCGGCACATGCGGATCTTTCTCGAAACCGCACGCACTGGTTCGGTTTCCGAAGCGGCCGAGGTTTGCCATCTGTCACAGCCTGCAGCAACGCAGGCCGTCTCGCGGCTTGAAGCCGACATAGGGGCTGAACTTCTAGTGCGCAGACGACAAAGGGCGGCGCTGACCACCTGCGGCAGGCTCTTTGCAGAGCGCGCCACCAAAGCACTGTCTCATCTCAGGAATGGCGCACAGGCCGCCTTGCGGGAGAGCGGGACAAAGACACCGCGAAGGGCGCGGCCTGAGCTTTCCGTCACGGCCTGCCAACTGCGCAACCTCATCGCGATCGCCAACGCAGGCAGCTTTTCGGTCGCAGCCAATGCCCTTGGCCTGTCTCAGCCAACTGTTCACAGAACGGCCCGTAGTCTCGAAGCAGTGGCAGGTGTTCCCATGTTCATCGCGCGCCCCTCCGGAGTACGCCTGACACCTTCAGCTGAAGCCCTTGTCCTTGGGGCCAAACTTGCGCAAGCCGAAATTCGGCAAAGCGTTGAAGAGATCAGCCGCGAGCTCGGCCAGGAACGCGGCACGTTTGTTCTAGGCAGCCTGCCGCTTGCCCGAACAACCATCGTTCCCAAGGCCGTTCATGCGTTGGTCAGCAGTGTCGATGGGTTCCAGGTTCGCGTCGTCGAAGGGCGCTATGCCGAGTTGTTACGCTCCCTGCGTGAGGGGGATCTGGACTGCCTCATCGGGGCGCTCAGGCACCCCGCCCCGGCAGAAGACATCATCCAGGAACTGCTGTTTCGGGATGCACTGGCCATCGTCGCTCACCCTGATCATCCGCTGACAGGTCGTGCCCTTGAATCGCTGGATGAAACGTTGGACTACCCCTGGATCGCACCACCAAAGGAGACGCCCGCAGGACAGTATCTATTCGAGACACTGCGCATTCAGGATTGGCCGAAAACACCCGTGCGCGTCGTGTCTTCGTCCATGGCTATCCTTCGCGGGGTGCTGGCAGAGGGACCGTACTTGTCCGTCGTTTCACGACATCAGGTCAATGTGGACGAGGCTCTGGGCGCCATTACGACACTGGACATTCCTCTGAAAGGTCATATTCGCGATATCGGCCTCACCTACCGGCGGGGCTGGCAACCGACGGAAACCCAGTCAAGGTTCATTGACTTCCTGCGAGAGTTCGGCACGCCCGGGCAGCCTGAATGACACTCACTTTTTCTCGGGTATAGCATTTTCCAATTTTCGGCAGATCATTCGAATTGGGCGAGACCCGCCGCTGACTGTTATCTGTGGGGCTCCATGTCTCAAAGGAACGCATCCGATGTCAGGCGGCACGAAAATCTCGTTCATCGGCTTTGGGGAGGCAGCGCAAGCCTTCGCCAAAGGGTTGCTGCAGGAAAGCAGCCCGGTGCACCTGCGCGCCTTCGATATCAGGACAAATGGCCCTGACGCAGCCGCCAAGCGTGCGGATTACGAAAGGCTTGGCGTGACCGGTGCTGCAAGCTGCGTCGAGGCTTGTGCAGACCGTGATGCCATCTTTTCGCTGGTGACTGCGGGGCAAGCAGAAAACGCGGCCATTGCTGCCGGGCAAATTGCGCTGGACGGCACGCTTTTCCTCGATTGCAACAGCTGCGCGCCAAACACCAAGCGCCGCGCGGCCACCATCATTGAGGCTGCGGGCGGGAAATACGTCGATGTTGCTGTCATGACTCCGGTGTATCCCCGACTGCACAAGTCGCCGTGCCTGCTCGCCGGACCGCATGCCGAGGCAGCAGGCGAAGCCATGCAGGATCTTGGCATGAATGTGGAAATTGCCGGACGTGACGTCGGCAATGCCTCGACACGCAAGATGATCAGGTCGACCATGACAAAGGGATTGGAAGCTCTTACACTGGAGTGTTTCCTTGCCGCACAAAAGGCCGGGATCAAGGACGACATCCTCGCCTCACTCGAAGACAGCATTCCGGGTTTCGACTGGCAACGCCGCGCGCCCTACATGATGGAGCGGGCCGCGACCCATGGCCTGCGCCGCGCCGCCGAAATGGAGGAAGTCGCAAAGACTTTGACCGATTTGGGCATTGAACCGCATGTCACGCAAGGCACGATTATCCGTCAACGCGAGGTAGGCGCACTTTGCCTTCACCTGGGTCAAACTGATCCACTGGACCTTGCAGCGCGGGCCGATGCAATCCTGGAGGGCCTGTCGGCAATGCCCTCTCCAACCAACTCAGAGGAATGAAAATGGCCCTGAAAAAGGACTACGAAGACATCCCCGGCACTTTTGTATTCGATGCAGACCGCGGTCGTGAAGGATATCACCTCAATCAATTCTGCATCTCGCTCCGGCTGCAAGAAAACCGGGATGCGTTCAACGCGGATGAAGGCGCCTACCTGGACAAGTATCCAATGACCGCAGAGCAGCGTCAGGCAGTAATCGACCGGCGCTGGAACCGCCTGCTCGAACTGGGTGGTAATATTTATTATACCAGCAAGCTGGCAGCGAATGACGGGATCAACTTCCAGCAACTTGCCGGTTTGATGACCGGCATGGGCAATGAAGCATACCGCAAGATGATGGTTGAAGGTGGACGCTCCCCCGAGGGCAACCGCTATCAACACGAATGGGACGAAAAGGGAGAGAACTGATGGCACGAATTACCGCAGGTGTGGGCTGCTCACACGTGCCGGCCATCGGCGTGGCGATGGATCAGGGCATCACTGAACAACCCTATTGGGTGCCAGTGTTCGAAGGTTTCGAGAAGTCTCGCGAATGGATGACGGCACAAGACGCCGATGTGATATTTCTGGTCTACAATGACCATTGCACGGTGTTCGATGCGTCCTGCATTCCGACCTTTGCCCTGGGCTGCGCCGAAAGCTTCGCACCCGCCGATGAAGGCTGGGGACCGCGCCCCGTGCCGGTGGTCAAGAACCATCAGGTTATGGCCAGCCACATTGCACAATCGCTGATTCTGGATGAATTCGACATCACCATCATGAATGAAATGGAAGTCGATCACGGGCTGACGGTGCCGATGTCGGTGATGTTCGGGGACAAGGGGCCGGATGACGAATGGCCTTGTCTGGTCATTCCGCTTTGCGTGAACGTGGTGCAATACCCCGTACCGACCGGAAATCGCTGCTACAATCTGGGCAAGGCGGTCCGCCGCGCGGTGGAAAGCTTTGAAGAGGACCTCAACGTTGTCATTTTCGGCACTGGCGGCATGAGTCACCAGCTGCAATACAAGCGCGCAGGGCTGATCAACAAGGAATGGGACACGCAATTCCTTGATCGGTTGACGTCTGACCCGGCTGGCCTGTCGCAGACACCGCATGTGGAATACCTGCGCGAGGCCGGATCAGAAGGCGTTGAGATGGTGATGTGGCACGTCATGCGCGGTGCGCTCGACGACGAGGTGGAGGAAGTGCACCGCCACTACCACGTGCCTGCCTCCAACACCGCCGTTGGTCATATCATTCTGGAAAACGAGAAAGAGCAAAAGGAAGCAGCAGCATGAGAATATGCGTCGCCGGTGCCTATGGCGCATTCGGTACGAAACACCTGGATGCGCTGGCTGCGATCGAAGGCGTGACCGTCACGGCCGTGATGGGGCCGACACAATCGAAGATCGATACCTTGGCAGCAGAACGCGGCATCAGTTTCGCCTCGACCTCGCTGGAAGCCTGTCTTGCACGCGACGACGTGGACGCGGCCATTCTCGCCACTCCGACGCAGAAGCACGCCGATCAGGCGGTGGCCTGCATGACGGCGGGCAAACCTGTGCTGATCGAGATCCCGATGGCGGATTCACTGGAAGACAGCGAACGCATCTGCGCGGTACAGAAGGAAACCGGCGTGCTGGCAATGGCCGGACAGGTGCGCCGGTTCAACCCGTCGCATCAGTGGGTCCGCAACAAGATCGATGCGGGCGAGCTGAAGGTCCAGCAGATGGACGTGCAGACGTATTTCTTCCGCCGCTCCAACATGAACGCCAAGGGCGAGCCGCGCAGCTGGACCGATCACCTGCTCTGGCACCATGCCTGCCACACGGTCGATCTGTTCCAGTACCAGACAGGCGAGGTCGCCTCCGAATGCTTTGGCCTCGAAGGCCCGCATCATCCCGAACTTGGCATTGCCATGGATATGGCCATCGGCATGAAAACACCGTCGGGTGCGATCTGCACGCTGTCGCTGTCGTTCAACAACGACGGGCCGCTGGGCACGTTCTTCCGCTATATCTGCGACAACGGCACCTATCTGGCGCGGTACGATGACCTCTATGACGGGCGCGAGAACCAGATCGATCTAGGCGATGTGGCGGTGTCCGACAACGGGATCGAATTGATTGACCGGGAGTTCATTGCCGCCATCAAGGAAGGGCGCGAGCCGAACGGATCGGTACATGACACGCTGGATGCCATGCGGACGCTGGATCGGATCGAGAAATCCTTCTCGTAGTCGCGGTTCGTGATCGATAGGCGCCCTGATGGATTGGGCGGTCTTGATCGTGACGCCGGGCAGTTTCATCGCCAGCTTCGTCAACGCCGCTTTCGCAACCGGCGGCGTTTACATCCTCCTGTTCTCGTCCTCATCCGTTCTGCCGCTGACCGCCGCGGTCCCCCTGCAATCTGCATTCGCTGCTGCTTCGCTGATTGCCCGCGTCGCATTGTTCTGGGAGCACATCGAATGGCGGATCGTCTGGATGTTCTTTCTGGGGTGTTTTTTGGGCGTCGGCATCGGGGCATGGACCTTCGCCGCGCTGCCCGAACAGGTCATCGCCTTGCTACTGGGCATTGTCCTGCTGTTTCTGATCTGGATGCCGCGTTTGCCTTCCCTGCCGCTGAAACGGCCACTTATCCTTACCGGCGTAGTGCACAGCTATCTGGGCTCCCTCTTTGGCGTGGGCGGGGTGCTCCAACCGCTCTTGCTGCGGACCGATCTTCTCAAGATGCAGCTGACGGGCACGCTGGCCGCAGCGATGCTGTCACTCGATGTGTTCAAGGCGTTAGGCTATAGCTCGTGCCCGCCAGAGAACCTCCCCTTTCGGCAATCACCAGCCCCGAATACACCCGACCGAAACACCGATAATCGGCGGATCCGACCCCGATCCGGGAGATTGTCGAGGATCCGGCAGCAGATATCCTGCCCCGGGCACCGGTTTCGGCAGTTCCCGGCGTATGTGGACGCCCCCGGTAGTGCAAGCTGGATTTCAGACATCATGTGGCATGCGGTCAAGGTACGGTCGTATGTCCGGCCTCTCGATGCAGCATTCATTCGCCGCGGGCCCGTATGGTGTTCGTGGATCGGATCCAAATCGCTTCCACGGGCTCGAAGCCCTGCGTCAGGTGCTGGTTTTTCCGACCCCGTCTTCAATGACCTTTTGCCCCTATGTTGTCTGTCGTCCTCACCGCACCAACCGGGATCATCCGCAGATCAGGCCGTCAGGGCCGTGCCTGCAGCACCCGGTATTCCGTTCCGGGAAGTAGAGCCTCTCCTTTCCCGGCAGCTTTCGTTTCCAGGCAGTCACGCCGCCGCGGCCATCGCCGCCGGTGCCCGGTAATCCTCGTTCTTCACCGACAGCGCCCAGATCATGCGCGCCATCCTGCCGGCAAGCGCCACCGCCACCAGCTTCGGCGGCTTCCCGGCGATCATCCTCGCCAGCCGGGGATCACCCTGCACCTCGCTCTCTCGCCGATGCCCGGGCACCGCGGCCTCACCGGGAACCGGCAACTGCCCGAAATCCCGCTGCCGCATCCTGGTGATCCGCCCGAAAAGCTGCCGGCCGGCCGCTGCTCCCGGGGTGTCGGCAGGGCCCGGGCCGCGAAGTCCCGGCCACAGGGTCTCGCCATCGGCGGTGCGAAGGCATGCACGGCCATGGCGCGGACCGGACCGATGCCCGGGATGGTCATCAGCCGCCTGAACTCGTCTCGCTCCCTGGCCCGGACCCGGATCTGCTGCTCGAGGCCGGTGATCTGCCCGGAGAGCGAGGCGATCCGCGTGAACGGCAGCTCGGCCAGCGCTGCCACCTGCTCGGGTGGTGGCTCCTGTACTTCCGCCAGCTCCTGCCGAAGCTTCACGACACCGGCCACGCCCCTCGGCGCCACCACGCCGAATTCGGCCAGGTGGCCCCGGAGCGAATTGATGGTCTGCGTGCGCTGCCGGACCATGAGTGCCCGGGTCCGAAACAGCATGGCATCGGCCTGGGCCTCCTCGGGTTTCACCGCCACGAAGCGCATGGTCGGGCGCTGAGCGGTGCGGGCGATCGCTGCTGCGTCGTTCCGGTCATTCTTCTGGCGCTTGACGAAGGGTTTCACGTAGACCGGCGGGATCAGCTTGCACTCGTGGCCAAATCCGATGATCTGGCGGCCCCGGTGACGGGCACCGCCGCAGGCCTCCATCACCACCAGGCAGGATGGCAGCTTGCAGAGGAAGGCCAGGAACCTGCCGCGCGAGACCGTCTTGCGGAAGACCGGCTGGCCGTCGGCAGTTGCACCGTGAAGCTGGAAGCTTCGCTTTGATATATCGATGCCGATGATGGTAGTGTGTTCCATGGACGTTTCCTCCGTCGATTTCACGCGCAGCTGGACTGGCGTTTTCTCCGGCGCATCTTGACGCCGTTCGGAGGGGGCGTCCACTCCATCGCTTCCGACAACAGGGCGATGCTCCCCGGTCCATCCGGACCGGGAACTCACCGGCCTGCAGCCAGGTCAGGCAGCGAGGCGGTGTTTGCGCCGGTCCGATGCCTGCCGGCGCAGCAGGAGCCCGATGCGGTGGATGTTCATGGCCACCACCGACAGCGCCACCGCGCGGGCAAAGCCGGCGGGGCCGCGGGACCGGACACGATCAAGCCCCCGGTGACCGGGATTACCCACTGCCGATTCCACCGCCGGGTGCTTGCAGCGCATGGCGACGAACTCGCTGCCAACCTCGCGCTCCTGCTCGACCTTGTTCCGGTATCTACAGGGCGTCAATCAAGGTGAGAATCCAGCGTCAATCAAGGTGACAGGGGTAACTGGGGCGGCAGGGGGTAACGGAGTGAGGGCGCAGCCCGATCGGAGTTACCCCCTGCCGCTGCGGATTTTTCCCCCTGGCGGTAGCCCCACTTGATGTCCGCGGCCGTTCGGGCATTGTCCTGCAAATCCCGGACCAATGAGGAGTGCAGGGTGCCCGGACGCCACGTAACTGACCATCAAGCGAGGCTCTTCATGAACTACAGCAGATCACATTCAGTTGAAACCGCGTCGGCGAAGGCCGGTTTCAGTACCGCAACGGGCTACCGCATCAAGCGGGACCCGACGTTTCCATCGCGGAACAAGACACCGCGGGACCGGCGAAGGCCGGACCCGCTGGCCGGGGTCTGGGACTCGGAGGTGGTGCCGATGCTCGAGGATTGCCCGGGTCTGCGTCCGGTCGGCATCCTCGAGGAACCGAGGAGGCGCCATCCGGATCCCGATCCGAATGTCAGGCGCACCCTGGAGCGGCGGATCGGCGACTGGAAGGCGCAGCACGGCCCCGAGAAGGAGGTCATGTTCCGACAGAACCACGAACCGGGCCGGAGGCTTGCCTGCCTTCACCCATCCGAAGGGGTCCGGCGCCACCCTGCCGGCAGGAAGCCCGGGCACATGCCCTGTCACTTCCGGCTTCCCTGGTCCGGCTTCAGGCATGCCGAGGTGATCCTCGGCGGCGAGAGCTTCACGGCGCTGGCCGAAAGCCTGCAGGCGGCGCCGTGGCAGCCGGGCGGGGCCCCGAAGGAGCACCGGGCAGGCTACCTGTCGGCCGGCTTCCGCAATCATCGCAAGGAGGATGCCGGGGACATGACCAAGCGCTACCGCCTCCTGTGCAAGCATTACCGGATGAAGCCGTCCCGCAACAATCGCGGCGTGGCCCATGAGAACGGCGCCACCTGCTGCCCGCACGGACATCCCGAGCGGGAGATCAATGATGCGCTGGCGCTGCGAGGATCGAGGGAGTTCGCCGATCTCGATGCATACCGCACTTTCATCGCCGGCATCGTCGGGCGCTGCAATGCCCGCCGGGCCGCCGGGATCAGCACCGAACGGAAGCTGCTGAACCGCCTGCCGAACATGCGCACCACCGGTCACGAGGAGACCAGCGTGCGTGTCACCTCCTCGAGCGGCTTCATCCTCAAGAAGGTGTTCTGCACCGTGCCTTTGCTGCTGACCAGCCACCGGCTCGGCGTGCGCATCCATGATGATCGGCTGGAGCTCTGTCCCGGCAGCACCTGGCAGCCGGCCCTGCCCCGGAAGCGGAAGGGCTCGTCGGCGAAGGCGGTGCATGTGGTCGACTGCCGCCACGTCATCCACTCGCTGAAGACCAGGCCGATGGCGCTCATGAACCTGGTCTACCGGGACGAGCTCTTCCCGCGTGAAGCCTACCGGCGCTGTTTCGAGACGGCGCTGAAGAGAGAGGGCGAGCGCTCGGCCTGCAGGTTGACGGTGAAGCTGCCGGCACCGGCCCATGAGGAGAATTGCGAGGCGCTGCTGGCGGCGGAGATCGACGCCTGCCTGCAGGAAGGCCGGTTGCCGGAGATCGATCACCTGCGGGCCCGGTTTGCACCGGCGGCCGGTGTCATGCCCGCCGTCAGCGTCACCAGGGCGACGCTCCCGGGCCATGGCGATCTCCCGGGCATGGCAGGTGCGTCATGACCCGCCTCAATGATGGTGCCGGCCTGGAACTGATGCTCGCCGAGCTTCGCCTGCCGACCATGCGGGAGCTGTGGAAGGAGTTTGCCGCCAGGTCCGATACCGAGGGCTGGCCGGCCTCGCGCTTCCTGGCCGCCCTGGCCGAGCACGAAATTGCCGAGCGGGGACGGCGGCGGACCCAGCGCCATCTGGCCGAGGCCAGGCTCCTGCCGGGCAAGAGCCTGTCCGGCTTCGACTTCGGTGCGGTGCCGACGATCTCGAAGGCCCAGGTGATGGCGCTGGCCGCCGGCGATGCCTGGCTGGCCCGGGGTGCCTCATGCCTGATTTTCGGCCCGCCGGGCACCGGCAAGAGCCATCTGTCCAGTGCGATCGGGCTGGCGGGCCCGCCCCGGCTACAGGGTGCTGATGTGCCGGACCACCGATCTGGTGCAGCGGCTGCAGACGGCGCGGAAGGAGCTGGCACTGGAGGTGGCACTGGCGCGGCTGGACCGGTATCACCTGTTGATACTCGACGACTTTGCCTATGTCAGCAAGGATCAGGCCGAGACCAGCGTCCTCTTCGAGCTTGTCTCGGCCAGATACGAGCGGCGCTCGCTCCTGATCACCGCCAACCAGCCCTTCTCGGAATGGGGTCGGATCTTTCCGGACCAGACCATGGCGGTGGCAGCAGTCGATCGGCTGGTTCACCGGGCAGTCATTCTCGAGATGAATGTCGAGAGCTACCGGCGGCGGGAGGCAATGGAAGCCAGCCCGCGCAAGGCCGGCCGGCCGGCGAGCCGGGCCACGCGGAAGAACACGCAAACCGGCTGAACCGGAATATCCCGGGACATGCGGCCCGCGGCACCGGTGTGTCGCGGGCCGTCTTCGTCCAGAGGAGAGGATGTCACCGCCTCGCCTGCCTTGCAGCCACTTGATGCCGCCAGCCAGATACGGGTGGCGAGGGCCCGGAGGCCGCCTGCCCCGCTGGACAGGCAGAGACCTGTCGCGCAGTGCCCGGGGTTCGGAGGTGGCGAGGGCCCCGGTCGCCGGAGACATTGAAAGTTCTTCATGGCGGCAGTCGGGACCGGTCGAAAAAGCGCTTGCAATCGGTGGGAGATCCGGAAAATATCCGCATTGCCGCGACGTCTGAACTGTTATCCTGATTGACGTGCAGTTCTCATGCAGATTGACGCCCTATAGGTATCCCTTCTTCGGCAGCACATTCAGGTCGAGCATGTCGTCCAGCTGTGCCCGATTGTCGGGACTGTGGAAGCCGCGATCGAAACTCACCGCCCGAAGATCGGGGAACCGTTCCCGTGCCGCCGCCACCATCGGCACTGCATGACCTGCATCACTGCCCTGCCACATCACCTCATGGTGCAGCACGAAGCCGTGCTCGTCCTCGAGGATGCAGACAGGGACACCGAACTCCACCGGACAGCCGGCCTTGCCCCTGGAGATCCACCGGGTATGCGGCTCGAACATGGAGAACACCTTCTCGTGATGCGGGATGACTTCATCAAGGAGAAGCCGGCGGCGGGTCTGGCCTGCCTGCCGGCCGGCATGGGCGAGAAGGTCCCTGATCCTGCTGCAATCGACACCCTTCTCCTCGAGATCGGGGATTGTCGCCTCGATGCGGCCGATGAGCACCCGGCAGCAATCCAGATATGCCTCGACATCGGCCGGCCTCGCCCGCCGGGTCCGGCGGACCCGGCTGTAGAGGCCCTTCACCCGGCGGGACAGATGCTTCCACTGGCGCCAGCCGGGGATGCCGCTGGCGATGGCCGCCCTGCCGGTATCACGGATGAGGCCGCGCATCGCGTCCCGCAAGAGGCTGACATCGGTGGGATAATGGACATCGGTCCTGGCCACGAAGGAATCACGGCGCCCGACCAACGGCGCGCCAGGCTTTTTTCCTGCGACCGCATGGCCGCTCTCCACGATCAGGGCGTTCACCTGGGCCGGCAATTCGGGGCCCATGAGGGAGACATTGTCCACGATCGTCTGCAGCTCGTACCGGTATTCGTCCCGGGCTTTCGGATGACCGGGGAACTGCCGGAGTGTCTGGTGCCGGTTCACCGGTTCATGGAGGCGGCCTGCATCGCGGCCCGGACCCTGCCTGATGACGCCCGTCACCAGGATGCGCCACATCTCCATTCCAGGCCTTCCGGTCTTTCTGCTGACCCCCGGAAGGATGTACTGGTCGAGAAGTGCAAACAATCGCTCGCGGAACTTCGCATCGGAACAGAGGTACTGGAGCCCGATCAGCAGGGCCGGGATGTCGTCCCCGGATCTGGTATCCAGCCTGATGTCCTCGATGCGGACCTCGCCGAACATCTGCTGCGGATTGCGTATCTGCCCGATGCCTGCCTCGTGAAGATCGGCCGAAATCGGGCTGAATTGGCGGGAAATGGCCCGAAACCGGTGCTTTCTCCCGATTCCTCGACCTGAGAATACAGCATAATATCCAATGAAGTCAACAACTTGATGGGTTTTCTGGCGGGCACTAGCTCATTCGGCTTCAGCTACCTTGACTATCTGCCCCACATCATCGGCGCGACCATTGCCGGGTTTGCCGGGACATGGGCAGGCAAACGGTTCGCCCACCACGTCTCGGAAACGCAGTTCAGACGCGTTTTCCGAATGCTTGTCTCCGTGGTGGCCCTGCGGTTTGTCTACAAGGGAGTGTCAGGCGTCCGAGATCAGCAATACCGCCCTGGCCCGGACCATTGCCTGACAGAATACCGGTCGCCATGCGCCCAACCGATGGGCAGGACGGTCTTGATCCGGGCGACGTCCTCGGTGCTCAGGTCGATCTCGCCGCCCCGTACCAGTTCTTTCAGGTGTTCCGGATTGCGGGTGCCGGGGATGGCCATCACCTGTTCGTCCTGATGCAAAACCCAGGCAATGGCCAAGGAGGCGGCGGGCACGCCGATGTCTGCGGCGAGAGCCCTGAATTTCGCGTTGCATGCAAGGTTTGCGCCGAGGTTCGGCTCCGTGAAACGCGGGTTCACCTTCATGAAAGGCATCCCTTCGATCTGTTCTGCGTGATGCGGGCGGTCGGTCAGCAAGGCGCGGCCCACCGGAGAGAAAGCCATTAGCGTCGCGCCAATCTCTGCACAGGCCTGGACAAGGCCCATCTCGGGCGAACGGGTGGAAAGCGAGTATTCAGACTGCACCGCCGCGATGGGATGAACTGCATGGGCGCGCCGCAGCGACGAGGGGGCGATTTCGGAAAAGCCGATGGCCTTGACTTTGCCCGCCTTGACGAAGCCCGCCGTCGTCTCGGTCACTTCCTCGATCTCGTGCCTGGTGTCGCGTCGATGGACATAATTGAGGTCGATCACCTCCACCCCAAGGCGCTTGAGGCTCGCATCGAGCGATTGGGGTCAAATGGTCGGGCGCGCTGTTGAAACGGTTCTCGGGGTCGCGTGTGACCCCGACCTTGGTGGCGATGGTAAAGGGATTGTTGCCACCCCGCGATCTGGGCCACTCGCCGATGACGTTTTCGGATCGCCCCATGGCATAAACGTCCGCCGTGTCGACATGGGTGATCCCCATCTCGACACATGCATTCAGCACCTTCAGGGACTCCGCATCCATCGCCGGGCCATGGAAATCAGCAAAGGACATCGCGCCATAGCCAACCGCACTGACACGCGGCCCATCCTGTCCAGGTTTGCACTGTTTCATTGTCTTGCCCCGGGTGATCAATCCTGACTTGAGCAAGTCAGGCCATTGTCGTTCGACAATTCCTCTTGATCACGTGCCCTTGCCCGCCTGTTCCAGTTCTTTCGCGCACTGAATGTAGTAGTGCCGCGTGGGGCAGTTGATCTGATCGACCGCGCGGTCTTTCAGTATCTCCGCCTTCAACAGGGAATTGCCCGCATCGTCTTCTTGGACATTGATCAGACGGTCCACAAGTTGCAGCGCCCATTGCAGGTCACCGTCGGCGCGGGCCCTGGCAATCGCCGCGCGAACGGCATCGGCGCCCCCGGCGATGTCGATAAATCGTGCTGCCTCGTCCTTTGGGGCCAGCGGATCAAGTGACGTAGGGTTGCCATCAAACCAGCCCATCGTCCCGACGAAATACGCACGGACCGAAAAATCGACGCGGCCATAAAACTCCCGCAAGTGGGGCTTTTCGGCGAGTTCGGGCGGCAACTTTACGCTGTGGGCCAGTTCATCAATGGTCATGCCTGCGTCCATTCCGTCGCGGGTCTCGTCAACAACATGACGAATGGCGTTGCGGTAATCTGTCAGCGCCTCCTTGATCGTCTCGGAACCAAACAGTGCCTTTGTGTGCCCGGGGGCCAGCACCTCGGGCTTGAACGCCATAAGTAGATCCAGCGTATCGGCCCAAGCGTCAAATTCGCGATATGCGGTGCCACGGATGGCATAGAGGTTCGGGAAGGAGCGATAGAAGTTGTCGCCGCTGATCAGCACCTTCTTTTCCGGATACCAGACAACAATGTGGTCCGGTGTTTCGCCCGGCGCGCAGACCAATTCCAGATCCACGCCGCAAATGGCGAGCTTTTCACCTTCGTCGCCAATGCGCCAGGTCGGGGTCATGTTCCCTGCCCCCATACCCTTGAGCGGACGCGCGCCAGGACCGACACCAATGCCAATGATCTCGTCCGGATATGACAGACCGATGCCGAATTGGCGTTTGGTGCGGACTTGCATCGCCTTGATGGGTTGTGGGTGATCGGAAGCGACAAACAATGAGTCATCCGAAAACCGTGTGCTTGCAATGATCTCAGGGTTGCCGCCTTCCGCGAACACGCTCGCACCGGAGACGTGGTCGCGGTGGGAGTGGGTCAGGATGATGGTCTTGACCGGGAGGTCCGAAATCTTGCGAAACTCGGCCAGAATGTTCTCAGCCGCAGCCGTCGTTTCTGATGTGTCAACGATGATCAAACCGTCCTCACCGATGATCAAATAGACATTGGACGCAGCATATCCGAACGCCTGATAGACGTTGTCAGCCAGCTGCACGATATCCTTTCGGAAGTATTCGGGGTGCATTTTGAGTTCGGGATGCAAGTCTTTGTCCTCCGTTGATCATACTGACTGAACCACTGTCGGGCTGTTCGGCGGCCCTTGTGGTCGATCCCGGCAGGACAACAGCAGTGGCGCTGACGCGTCCCTCGACCAGGAGCATTCGGGATCCCAAACACAAGGTGGCTGGGCGGAATTCGGCCAACGATAGCACAATTCACTTGAAACGGGATCCCAAAAGTTGCAAAACTGTGACAATCGGGGCGTTGCATAACACTTTTGGGGATTCCCTCTTCTAGTTCGGGATCCCAAGTTGCAGCCCCAGCCTAAATCTGGAGGACACCATGATCATGAATTTCAAGCAATTTGGCCTGGGCGCCACGCTGTCGGTCGCCATGGGCCTTTTCGCCCAGTCTGCCGTCAGTGAAGAGCTGAGCGTCGCCACGTTCTTGCCGCCACAGCACCATACCAACACCGGCATGTTCACATGGTTCGCAGAAGAGATCGACAAGCGTTCCGGCGGGACATTGACCATGAAGTTATACCCGGCCGGTCAGCTGGGTGCAGGCCCGGTGCAGCAGTACAAGCGTGCGGTCGAGGGCGTGGGCGATATCACCTTTGGCGTCTCTGCCTACACGCCCGCGCTGTTTCCCAAGACCATGCTGGCAATTCTGCCCGGTACATCCGAAAACGCGGACCAATCCACGCGGGCGATCTGGGAAATCTACGAAGACCATCTGGCTGATGAATATGGCGACGTAAAGGTCCTGGCCATCGGCACAGTTGCGGGCAACCTCCTTGCCGCCACGCGTGACGTATCCACCATGGAAGGCCTGAAAGGCGCCAAGGTTGTTCCCTATGCGGCGATGACAACGCCGATTGTCGAAGCCATGGGGGCGGTGCCGGTCCAAATGCCGGTGACCGAGATGTACACGGGCCTGTCAACCGGAACGATTGACGCGACAACATCATCCTACAATAACATCACCCCGCCCTGGAATTTCTGGGACGTCTCCACTCACATCGTCGAAAACGTGCCGACAAGCTTTGCCGTGACCTATGCGGTGATGAACAAGGAACGCTACATGGGCCTCTCGGATGAGCATCGTGCGATCATCGACGAACTTGCTGGGCTGCCGATGTCGTTGGAATTGGCCAGATCGTTTGACGGCGCGGATGACCGCTCCAAGGCGCTGATCGAGAAGGCAACCGACAAGGGGTACGAATGGATCGTGGTGTCAGACGAGGAACGCGCCAAGATGGATGCGGCAGTCGCGACCGGCCTTGAGGCGATCTTTGCCGATTACGAAGAGCGCGGCATCACGAATGCCCGCGAGATCTACAAGGCGCTGAACGACTGAGCGCGCCGCCATGCCGGTGCTCCGATCCGCCGTCGGGGCACCAATTGGCAGTTCAATCCGAAGGGGATCCCGATGGCTGTCATCGTCCCGACAAACAAGTCCGTAGAGAGCCTTGAGGGCCTGCATCTGTATCACGGTGCGATTTCCAACTGTTCCATGCGGGTGCGGATGACGCTGATCGAGAAGGGGTTGAAGTGGGAAAGCCATCACCTCGATCTGAAGGAGAAAGAAAACATCTCGGACGACTATTTCGGGATCAATCCAAACGGACTTGTTCCGACTTTGGTGGATGACGGCGTGGTGCATATCGAATCCAATGACATCATCGACTATCTGGATGAAACCTACACCGAGCCGTCGCTGCGTGCTGCCGACATCGACGGGATGACGGAATGGCTCCACCTTGCCGCCGCGATTCACGTGCCCGGCTGCAAACCGTACGTCTACGCCATGAAGATGGCCCCGAAGCTCAAGAAGACGGCAGAGGAACAGGCCAAGTATGACGATCTGCAGAAAAACCGGGAGCTGAAGGCCTTTCACGCCAAGCACGCGGGCGACAAGAGCTTTGAGACCAGTGATCTGGACAAGGCCGAGGCGATCCTGAGTGCGTGCTTCTTCAAGCTGGAGAAAACGCTGGAAGACCGGACCTGGATCATGGGCGATCAGTACACGTTGGCGGACATCTCATGGATACCGCTGCACTTCGTACTGAAAGGCTGCGGCTATCCCTTCGGGCAATTCCCGAACATTGCCCGCTGGGCCAAGGCGTTTGCCGAAAAAGACAGTTTCAGGGACGGGGTCCTCAAGTGGTGTCCTGACTTTGCAGAGGTCTGAGCCGTCAAGGGGTCCGACATGAGCGACAGAGCGACCGGCAGCGCAAAACCCACATTCATTGCGCTTTTGGATCAAGCGCTGATTTGGGTTTCTCTGATTTGTGGTGGCGCGACCTTGATCTTCATGACCGGATACTCTGTCTGGAATGTGCTGATCATGCGCAAGGCACTGAACGCCCCGATCAGGGGTGCTGAAGATCTGCTTATCCTCGCTCTGGTGGTCATCGTTGCCTTGTCGATCCCGCTCGGTGCGCGTACGGGTGCCCATATCAAGATCGAAGTTCTGGAATCCCATATATCGGCCTGGTTCGCCAAATGGTCAATGATCGTGGTCAAGGTGATGGGCGCGTTGTTGCTGGGCTTCATGTCTTGGCGGCTTTGGCATGCCGGCGGCACCGCAAGCAAATTCGGTGAGACCACACAGCAACTGCTGATCTCGTTCGAACCCTTCTACTATCTGCTTGCTGGCTCGGTAGCGATCTATGCTGTGGTTCTGCTGCTGGATATCTGGCAGCTCTTGCGATCGGATCAGGTTGTGCGGTTGCGCATCGGGGATGATCCCTCATGATCAGTTTGACCATGCTCGGCATTCTGGGTCTGCTATCCCTGTTTATCCTGTTGGCACTGCGTATGCCCGTTGCCCTGTCCATGCTTGGTGTCGGGTTTATCGGCACGATCATCGCCAACGCGAACAAGTTTGTGGCCGTTGGCATGGCAGAGGATCAAGCCTGGGCGCGCGGGCTCAAGATCGCTTATTCGAACCTGGCGGGTGAGACATTCGAGGCGGCCTCGAACTACAACCTGCTGGTGATCCCGATGTTCGTCCTGATGGGCAACCTCGCGGGTGTCTCGGGCATGTCGAACGACCTGTTCTCGGCCGCCTATCGCTGGATGGGGCATCTGCGGGGCGGTCTGGCCTCGGCCACGATTGCCGCCTGCGCAGGGTTTGCAGCACTCTCCGGGTCGTCGCTTGCCTCTGCGGTCACCATGGGGCGCGTCGCCCTGCCTGAAATGAAAAAGTACAAATACGCCGACAGCCTCGCCACAGGGTCTGTCGCAGCGGGCGGCACGCTTGGTTTTCTGATCCCGCCATCGGGGGGCATGATCATCTATGCGGTGCTGACAGAACAATCCATCGGGCGTCTTTTCATGGCAGGAGTCTTTCCTGGTATCATTCTCACGCTGCTCTTCATTGGCGCCATCCATTATGTGGTTTTTCGCAATCCGGAGGCGGGACCTCGCGGTGAGCGGTTTGATCGCGCGGAAAGGATCGCATCTCTTTGGCGTGCGGTGCCTATCGTGGGTGTCGTCCTGGCGACAATTGGTGGCATGTACACCGGGTTTTTCACGCCCGTGGAAGCCTCGTCCGTGGGGGCTTTTCTGACATTCGTTGTTGCTGTGTGGCGAGGATCACTGGATCGGGAAGCGTCCAAGGCGGTGATCCTGGAAACGATGAATGCCACTGCGACGGTCTTTCTGATCATCATCGGGGCCTTTGTGTTTATCCCCTTCATGGCGCTTACCGAACTTCCTGCACAGTTGGTCACGATCCTGACGTCTCTGCCCATCGGAGAGATCGGCATCCTGCTGACCATCGTCCTGATCTACATGTTCCTGGGCATGTTTCTCGAAGCCATGGCGATGCTGGTCCTGACCATCCCCGTCGTCATCCCAATCGCCATCGCCCTTGATTGGGATCTGATCTGGTTCGGTATCATCATCGTTATCGTTTTGGAGATGGGCATGATCAGCCCGCCAGTCGGCATCAATGTCTTTATCGTCAAATCCATCGCGCAAGATGTCCCCATGAGCACGATTTTTCGTGGCATCTGGCCGTTCTGGTTTGCCATGGCGGCGATGATCGGGCTGCTGATCGTCTTTCCACAGATCGCGACCTTCTTGCCGCAGGCTGTTGTCGGAGGATGACAAGGCGAGTTTCTGTTTTCGTCGGGCGACAGAGACCGGGCCGAGACGCGTTTCACCTGCAGATTTCAAGGAAAGGGATCATGCCTGTTCTTGGCCAATTCCGTGATCACCCCTGCGCTTTCCGGGCATTGTCGAGCTTGCCCGGGGTACCCATGATGATGGCCCCGCCTGTACACCGCGGGAGGAGGCAGGTCTTCGGGGTCCTGGCCCATTGGCTCGCTGAAACGGTGATGGATGTCCCTGACGATCACCGATCCGTAAGCATTTCAACTCGGCCTGCCCGGCCTAGATGTGCAGCGCCAACTTTTCTCCAACGACGAGTCCGACCGGCAGTGCGACCATGAGACAGATCACGCCCCAATCCCCGCCAGAAGTCGCTCCATCACACTGTTGACCTCCCGCTGCCTCAGCAACCGGGCTTCGCGCCGCTCGACTTCATCACTCCCGCCCTGTTCGAACAGGGCCACAGCTACCGGACCGTCCTTCCGATATCCCTCGACCTCGTCGTCCCCCGCGAAACGATTGCGAAGAACTGACGGGCAGTCCCGGATCACTGCACCGTGCGCGCCCTGCAAGGCCTCGCGGAACATCTGCGCAGCGCCGTCGAAGCCCTCCTCCGCGTGCTCTATGCAATAGACCAGGTCATGCGCATCCTTCCGCTCGAAACGCTGATCGAACGCGAAAGCCTTGAGGCAGGTGAAGCTCGCAAGGTCGGCGTGTTTCACTTCTTCGACGGCGATTCCTGCACCCCCAGGAAGCTCTGCTCGAATCTTCGCAACCTCGTGCAAATCGAAAACGATGGACGAGTGCGGGATATTCAGCGCGGAGATGTTCCCTTCCGTAGGCAGCGGCTCAACCCTGCCACCGGCAATCTCCGGAGCGTCCGCGAGCAGCTCGACCACCATCAGAGCGCCGCTTTCAGTGTGCGTCTGCCACCGCCATGAGAGCCTCTGGCCACTTTCGTTGGTTGACCGTTCGAACTTCATGGCTCGCAGGTTCTCCTCGAGTGTGTGGTAGCCCGCTGTGTCGGCCAGGATCTGCAGGCCGATCACGATATCTACGTCGAGCGTGCCGGCGTGCGCCGGTACTTCCGGCGGCCGAGCCGCCACCAGGTATCCGGGAGTCAGTCCACCTGCCAGAAACACCGACTCCTTCCATGGACCCAGTCCGCGCAGCAGTGTTGCGAGAACGCGCTCACGGTCTACCGTGTACTGATTGCTGTAGCCGTCGAACGTCGCGGGTTTCACCATCAGAAGCCGATCCTCTCGTGCCGAAGGTGCTTGGCCATTTCCCTGGCGCGGCCCTCGCTGCGCATCAGGTCGAGGTAAACCTGCACGGTGCCTGCCAGCCAGATCCCCTTCACGGACTCGCGAAACAGCAACTCGCCCGGCGACTTGACCTCGATGACCGCAAGGTTCGCGCCTTGGTCAACGACTCGAGCATCCAGTGCGCCAAGAGCCCGGTCCGCTGCAGGACCGCCCGGCAGCCGGCAACGCACCTGGGAGACAGTTGACAGAAACGGCGCATACCGTTGCCCTGCCGCCTCGTGAGTGATCGCGTACTCGGCCTTGCTCGCGGCGCAGATCTCGGCGAACTTCTCCACCAGCCCTTCGCCATGCGCCGCCGGCACGAAGTAACGCCGCATCGACAACGGTCGCATCACCGCCTGCTGGTTCACCCATGCATCCAGCAAGGCGCCCGGCTCTTGCAGATGGCGTTCCTTTCCTGGCCCCTGCCCACGCGACACCACCCATTCGAATTTCTCCAGTTCCGTCAGCATCTGCGAGGCGGTCGCGGGCGATACCCGGGCCTGGTCAGCGATGTCCTTCACTCCGAACCACTCGCGATTTCGCAGCAGGACCGCGTGCAGCACTTGCGCACGACGGCCCGAAAACACGGAACGCATGGACCGCGACAGGTTTTTCGGGGGCGGTTTGTCCACGTACACGTGGATGTTGCCGGCGGGCAGAAACAGGCTACCGCCACTGTCGTGGTAGCCGACCCGCTCGTTCCTCAACAGCTCCTTGGCTCCAGGTGAAATCGATCGGGCGATCAGGAAGAACGCCGCTTCCCGTTTTTCCTCCGGGTGCGGCCATCTCCGCGCGGAGTCGCGGAGTTGCCAAAGTACCTGCCGCACATCACGGGGATATACGTCCTTCTTCATCTCAATCAGCAGGGTGGCCGCCTGCCCGCCCACCCGGAGGTCAACCTGGGCGTCATGTCCTCGATCGCGACCGCCCGGCTGCTCGGCCTCACTGACCTCCGCCTGCGCATCGGGGAGTTCCCGCAGGGCTTCCAGGAGCCCGTCAAGCAGCTGTCCTTCCATTACGTCCGAGTCGATCATCACCGTCCAAGCCTATTTTGCTGTGCAGCACATTTATGTCTTGTAGCAGATGTTCGAAAAATCAGCAATATTCACTGCGCAGCGAACATTGCAGATGAGTGGTGCCAGGACCTCGTGGCCGCCAGCCGGCGAAGGGCAACCGAGGTACTTCATGCCAATCGCCTTCGCAATCACCTGCAGATCCACTCATTCGGTATCGCTCCTCGAGGTCCGGCCCCTGGCCGGGCCTGCGGAGCCATGGGCCCGGCATGTCTGCGGTGCAGGATCCGGGCACGAATCGCCCCCGGCCGGCATGACCCGTCTGTAGACTGCCCCGACATGACCGCCGGATGACAGCTGGATCCCGGAAGCAGAGGCTGGGTCTGGTCATGGCAGCCGACTCTTTTGAATGGGTCTGACGACTCAAGACTTAATGGGTTTTCTGGCGGGCACGAACTATTCGTGTGGAACCGTGGCTGGGGCGAGCGCGGTTCGATCAGAGTCCTGTGGCGCCGAAGTTTTGGGGAATTATATATTTGACTAGCATGGGCTGTGTCGCATAGACCCTCCGAAAGAACGGAGGAGTTGTCAATGTCCAGGAATCAGTCCAGGGTAGAACAGAGGGCGACCGGCAAACCGGCAGTGAAGCAAACTGGAAAAATCGCACCCTCTTCCACGGCGACAACCTGAAATTCATGCGAGCCATGAACCCGGAGTCGGTGGACCTCATCGCCACTGACCCTCCATTCAACAAGGGACGGGACTTTCACGCCACACCGGACAGTCTGGCATCCGGTGCCAGGTTTCAGGACAGATGGTCATGGGAGCGGGATGTTCACCGGGAATGGGTTGATGACATTACGGACGATCACCCCGGAGTCATGACGGTAATCCAGGGAGCGCGGACCAGCTACGGCGATGATACGGGCGCGTTCCTTTGCTTCATGGCCGTGCGGCTACTCGCCATGCGGCGGGTGCTCAAGCCTACGGGGAGCATCTATCTGCACTGTGATCCCACAGCCTCGCACTACCTCAAGCAGCTCATGGACGCGGTGTTCGGAAGGCGGAATTTCGTTAACGAGATCATTTGGCACTACCGGAAATGGGCCGCGGGAAAATACACATTTCAGCGAAATCACGACATCATCCTGTTCTACGGAAAATCACACACGCGAAAGCGAACATTCAATCAGTTGTTCATGGACAGAGCGCCTTCAGCATTACGGAGGTTCGGCACAGAGAAAATCGTTTCCGGCCATGACGCCGACGGCAAGCGTGTCCCTTCGACAGTATCCGGCCAGTCCGAGGGCGTGCGCCAAGATGACGTTTGGGACTTCAACCGAGTGGCGCCGATCAAACAAATCTATCCGACAGAAAAGCCGATCCCGCTCTACGAACGCATGATCCGCGCCAGTAGCAACGAAGGTGATGTCGTGTGCGATCCCTTCGCGGGCTGCGCCACGACGCTGGTAGCCGCTGAGAAGCTGCAACGCCAATGGGTCGGCATGGACATATGGGCAGGCGCTCACAAGCTGGTTGAGGAGCGAATGCGGGACATCACGGGCCTATTCGGCAAGGTGACGTTCACTGCTGATCCGCCGGTCCGCACGGACGATGGTGATACAGCCGCGCCGTTCCTGCGGGTCAAGGTCAAGATCAAGGAACCGGAAGGGCCACGCTGGACGCGGGCGCAGATGTACGAGCACCTGCTCGACCAGCACGGCCCCCGCTGTCAGGGCTGCGACCGCACCTTTGACGATCCGCGCTATCTGGAGCTCGACCACAACACGCCACGCTCCGATGGCGGGATCAATCACATATCGAACCGCATTCTCTTGTGCGGCCCGTGCAACCGTCTCAAGAGCAATACCCGGCCGCTGTCAGGGTTGAGGCGGGAGAACAGGAAGCGCGGATACATGAAACCGGACGCCCAGGACCTCGCCCCGCTCGGCAAGCCGTTGTTCGCCTTGAGCGCCTTGTAGGTGAGCCGCTTGCCGACCATGCCGGAAACGATGCACTCCATCTGCGCGAGCGTGTCCTGCGTCCTGACATTGTGACGCCCGGCGAAGTCGGTCACGTAGCGTTGCAGGTGCTTGACGCTGAACTTGTGATAGACGCCCTTGTGCGCCCGCTTCAGGACGCTCCAGAAGCTCTCTATGCCGTTCGTGTGTGCCTGATCCCGGACATATTCGCCCGCGCTGTGATTGACGCTCTCGTGACTGAACCCGTTGAGCATCGTCGCCAGTGACGAATAGGCCCGTGCATCGTCCGTGTAGACCTGTGCGCCGTGTGCGGCGTTGCCTTCGACAAAGGGGACCAGCGTTGCGGCATCGGTTCTGTCAACCACCTGCGCCCTGACCTCGTTCTTCGTCCGGTCCTTCGCGCCCACGACCGCCGTCATGTCCACCGGCCCGCGTCCTTCGGCTTCCCTGCGCTTCTTGCCATGCATGTTCTTCCGGCGACCGCCCATATAGGTTTCGTCCACTTCCACGGGTCCGCCCATCAGGTCGTCGTCGTCGCGCCTGAAGGCTTCCCTGATGCGCTGGAGCATGAACCATGCGGTCTTCTGCGTGACGCCGATGTCCCGGTGCAGCTTCATGCTGGAGACGCCCTTGAGCGATGTCATGTGCAGGTAGATCGCCAGCACCCACTTGCGGAACGGCAGCTTGGAGTCTTCCATGACGGTGCCGATCCGTGCGCTGAAATACAGTTTGCAGTCATTGCACCGGTAGGGCATCGGATGTGTCTTTTCCTTGTCGCACTCGGTCGTTTTCGTGCTGCCGCAATGGGGGCAATGGCGACCGTCAGCCCAGATCAGACCCTCGAACCATGTCCGCGCCGACTCTTCCGTCGGGAACATGTCCATGAGCTGGATGATGGTGAGGCCCTTGCGGAAAGACTTGCCCGGTGCTTGCGCCATGGTCGAATCTCCTTGCTTCCGATGATCCGAATGTAGCGATTCCTGCCTTGCTAGCCAAGTATATAATTCCCAAGTTTTGCTTTCGGGTCGATGCCGAAGACGGCAGTGGCGTGCCGACCCGGCTGAAGGTCGAGATCAACACCCGCGAGACCCAGGCTTTCGACGGCCTGGCGTCGTTGCCGTTGTAGATCGACAATCCCTGGTTCTCGGGCGAAGCGGCCATTTCGACGTTTTCGCGCGAGGAGATGCTGGCGACCAAGCTGCGTGCCTTGCTGCAGCGCGATCAGGGGCGCGATCTCTACGACCTCGCGCACGCGCTGGATGTCTTCGAGAATCTCGAAATCGCCCGCACGGTCGAGATGTTCGGGCGGTATCTCGCCCCTTCCGGCCAGACGATTTCCGGGGCGCAGGCTCAGGAGCGGATGTTCGCCAAGCTGGCCAACTCGCGCTTCCTTCTCGACCTGCGGCCTCTGCTGCCGGCTGCCCAGGCGGAAGCGCTGACAGACGAGACAACAACGGATTGCTTTCGCCGCGTGTTCACGATGCTCATCGATCGGCTGCCCGGCGAGCCTTGGGGGAGGACGCAGACCATGAAGGAACGCTCCGAGATCTCATGGTGACACAGGCTTCACCATCCACGTATCTCCGTTCGGATTGGTCATGACGTCGACTGCATTCCGGGCTCTACGAAGATCTCCTGACCTCAGCTCTGGAGGCGGAAATCGATGCCCGAACGGCCGATGGCTGGTGGGTTGATGTCACCTTGGTCGACTCAACTCAACTGTCCGTCCCGAACTCCTGGCACGTCATGTTTGTCACCTCCTTCGACGAGCGCTTGAAGGGATTCCCGACGAAGACGGCGATCAACCGGCCAACCAGGCCGCTCTGGCGAATCGACTGGCGGAGGTCCTCGTCGAGTATGGTGCGGGGTAACCGGGCAACGCGCATTCCGGTCCTCGCAGCTCCCATGGATTACCGTCCGTCAGGAGTATCTGGAGACTGTCCTCAGATGGATCAGTGACAATGAAATCGAAGAGTGCATGTCCGCGCATCAGCATGATCCGAATGCCAGCGAGTTGTGGGACTACTTCCGGTCAGTCATCGACTGGATGGAGACGACGTTCACGAAAGAGCGGCCATCAATCATGAAACGCGTGCCGTGGGGAGATCTCTAATACGACCACAAGGACAGACGTGATCTCGACCCGGTGAAGATCGAGGCCGATGTGCAGGCGTTGGTTCTTGATGACGATGTCTCGAGCAAGCCGGGTGTCTACCCTTATCTCCTCACCGGCAACGAGAAGCACCTCAACATCCGGGCGTTCACGAAAGCCATGAAGCTGAAGGCGTTCGAGATTCAGAACGGCATCTGCAAGATATGCGAAAAGACGTATGTGCTCGAGAGCATGGAGGCCGACCGCATCACCCCGTGGTCTGAGGGCGGGAAGACAGATGTCGGGAATTGCCAGATGCTCTGCAAGCAGTGCAACCGCAGAAAGGGTACAAAATGACCGGTGCGCAGTTCAGGCCTGACCGTCATGTTCACCGCGCCGTGTTAGGTCCCAGCCCCGATATTCCTTCAAGAATAAAGTGTGCGCCGGGAAGTGGGCAGCGAGAGCGCCGTTGATCGGATAAGGTTCCCTCTATACAACATTCCTGTCAACATCGCGTACAACCGCAACGGAACCAAATGCTCGAACGTGTTGAATTGGAAAATGTTGGTCCCGCGCCGGAGATGTCGCTGGAACTGCAACGACGGTTGAACCTGATCACCGGCGACAACGGGCTCGGAAAGAGCTTCCTGCTGGATGTCGCGTGGTGGGCGTTGACGCGAAAATGGCCCCGTAACCTGAATCCGCGTTTGACGTCAGGTTATCCGGCGCGCCCGGCGGAGCCTGACAAGCCCGCGAAACTGCGTTTCGAACTGACGACCGATGCCGGAAACAGCACGAGCTTCGAAAGTACCTATTCCGTCCGGGATCAGAGTTGGACTGGACAGCCCGGGAGGCCTTGGAGCCCCGGGCTGGTCATCCACGCACATGCCGATGGCGGTTTCTCGGTTTGGGACCCCGCGCGAAATTACTGGAAGAAACGGGGGAACATCGACGTTCAGGACCGACCCCCGGGGTATGTCTTCTCGCCTCAAGAGGTCTGGACCGGTCTGGCCGTAGAGATTGACAGCAGGACGACCAGAGTCTGCAAGGGGCTTCTCGACGATTGGTCGAGCTGGATTCGGGAAAACGGAGAGAACGCACGCCGCATGGCGAAAGTCGTCGGTGCACTGGCAGTTCGAGACGAGCCCTGGGAAGTCGGCCCGCTCCTGCGCCTCTCCGTCGATGACGCACAGGACATTCCCTCGATCAAAACCGACTACTCCGATGCGGTTCCCATCGTGCATGCGTCATCCGCGGTTCGCCGGATCGCGGGACTGGCTTACATGCTCGTATGGGCCTGGAGCGAGCATGTGCTTGCTGCGACACAGCTCGGCCTGAAGATCGCCGGGCAAGTCATTCTGCTGTTCGACGAAATCGACGCACACCTCCATCCCCAGTGGCAGCGGACCATCGTGCCGGCAATTCTCGGAGTCATGGACCACCTGACCGATAGCGACTCAAGCGTGCAACTCATTGCTACCACCCACTCGCCGCTCGTGCTGGCCTCAGTGGAACCACATTTCGACGAGAGGAGCGATCGGTTGTTTCATCTCGATTTCCGCAACGGTTGGGTGCATCTCGATATCGTACCATGGGCGGCACAGGGAGACGCACTCAACTGGCTGGTCTCGGACGTCTTCGGCCTGAAGCAGGCGCGGTCTGTTGAGGCGGAGCGCGCAATCGACGCGGCCCAAGCCTACATGCTCGGCCCGAAGAATCGCCGGGAAGCCGAGGATATCCACAAGAAACTCCAGCATGTGCTAGCCGGGCACGATCCGTTCTGGCCGCGCTGGGTCATGTGGACGGAGCACCAGGGCAGCGGGCAATGATCCGCTTCGAACGCGTCCCCGAGCCGGCGGACTTCGACCAGATGGCCAGGGTGCCCGGAAATGTGTGGCTGGAGGCCAATCCCAACAAGAAGCCCAAGGACCTCTGGACGCCCTTCAAGGGACCGTTGGCCGATGGCTTTCGGAATCTGTGCGCTTACTCGGCGATGTACGAGCCGGTTGGAACTGTGGACCACTTCGTGAGTGACAACGAAGACCGCTCGAAGGCTTATGATTGGGAAAACTACCGCTACAGCGCGCAGTGGATCAATTCGAGCAAGAGCAGCATGCCGGCTGCCTGCCTGCTTGATCCGTTCGATGTCGAGAACGGCTGGTTTGAAGTCCTTCTGCCGGACTTGCAGTTGAGGGTTTCGAACACCATTCCCAACGAGTTTCGGGATCGGGCAGAATATGTACTGACCAGGCTGCATCTACGCAACGACGAGCGGGTGATGCGTCAACGGAGAGAGTGGTACCGCATGTATGAAGCAGGCGAAATTTCTCGGGACGGGCTTGAAGGGAAAGCCCCGATGATTGCGGCCGCCGTTAAGAAAACACTTGAACAGTAAGAATGGGATCAAAGAGGCGCACAAAGATCTTCACCGGTGGTCCCCCGGAACGACCGTTTCGAATTCGGCGCCCACATCGCCGACGTTCAGGGCGGGGAAGACGCTGAAGGATGCAGTGAATGGAGGTTCGGCCATGCTGGATGTGGCCTCACACCTCAACTCCAACTATCCGTCCAGAACTCTTGGCACGTCATGTTTTTCACCTCTTCGACGAGCGCTTGAAGGGATTCCCGAAGAAGACGGCGCTCAACCGGCCAACCAGGCCGCTCTGGCGAATCGACTGGCGGAGGTCCTCGTCGAGTATGGTGCGGGGTAACCGCGCAACGCGCATTCCGGTCCTCGCAGCTTTCATGGATTACCGTCCGTTTATGGCTCCCTTCAGTACGCCTGTCTGATGAACCATCCCCCGCGCAGTATTTCATGGGCAGCTTACACGCAGCTTCATGCCCAGCGCCGAGACGACCCTGAGAACCGTGTCCAGGCCGGGATTGCGGTCTCCGGAAAGCGCCTTGTAGAGGCTTTCGCGGGAAAGGCCTGCGTCGCACGCAACCTGCGACATGCCCCTGGAGCGGGCGATATCACCCAGCGCCTTGGCTATGAGCGCGGCATCGCCATCGGCTTCCTCGATGGCGGCTTCCAGGTATGCAGCCATTTCCTCCGGTGTGCGAAGGTGCTCGGCCGCGTCGTATGGTGTGGTTGCCGTCTTGATCATTGTCTCCACCAATGGCTTCGAGCCTTTCCACTGCCGGGAGCGTCTCGAGCTGTCCCGAACTCCGCATATTCACGAACCGCCTGTTCAACAGGATCGCTGCACGCGACGGGTTTGTGTTCTATGTCGGGATCAGGAAAACTGCGCTTGTCACTGACCGCTTGCCATCACCTCGACAGACGGATTGCGCAACATGATGTCTGGAAATTGCCGTGAAGGTGTCATGCATCGAGCCCGTCCCATTGGACATATGCCTTTCTCGCTCCTTTCTCTTTCTCTGGAACCCGCTGAACGAGCGGACCCATATACGCAAAACATCGCCCTTGCGGCTTTCATGTGCCTGAATGCCGACGTCTTCGGTGTTGGCGCCTTTGACAAACGCCGGCAGCGCGCTGGCGCCGATGATGTCTTCGCCTGTTCTTGCCAACTGAAGTGCTCCATCCCGAAGTGCGATCCTGACCTGCGTTTTACGCGGGTGAAGAGTCATCTGCATGCAGGTGCCTGTTCCTGAGAAAGTGCAATCCGAGCCAGAGACTGGCTGCCACGGCAGCTGCCCCGTACATAGCCGGCTCCTTTGTCATGACGAGGAACGCCAACCCCAACCGCAGCACGACATCCCAGATCGGCAGCGCCGCGCGGTCAAAACGCGCCAAGGCGCTTGCCAGCAGGTAAAGCGCGAGGAAAAGACGCAAAAGCACCCAGACCAACGCGCCCCAATTCACCTCTCCGGTGTAGCCCGGCAGATACCTGATTTCGCTTCCAGAGCTGGTGCTTGGGTCGATAACGGCCGCCTCTATCAACAGGATTTCAGGGTAGAGGGCGAAGACGAATGGGATCACGAACATCACGATGCCCACGCGCACGGCGGCGAAACCAGTCGACATCGGTTCGGCCTTGGTGATCGTCGCCGCCGCAAACGCAGCCAATGCCACGGGCGGCGTAATGGCCGAGGCAACCGCAAAGTAGAAGATGAACATGTTGGCGGAAAAGACCGAGATGCCAAGGCCCGCCAACACCGGACCCATCAACAAGGCCACGTTGATATAAGCGGGCACCGCAGGCATTCCCATACCCAGGAGAACTGCCAGAAGCATCGTCACAAAGAGCGCCGCAAATTGGAACAGAATGGATCCTTCGGCGCCAAGGTTCAGGCTCTGCAGCCATTGCAGGACATCCAACGAGATAAAGAACGGCATACCGGTGAACTTCAGGCAGAAGTCAATGATCGAGACCGCCAGGAACATCAGGTAGAGCGTTGCAATCAGCGTGCCGGCATCGGCAAATGAGTGCAGCAGCTTGGAAGGCTTTGCACGCATCTCCGGATCAAGGAACAGCAGGCAACACAAGGCGATCACGGCCCACCACCCGGCACTGCCTGCATCCCCCGCAGCGTTTTGGATCAGCTGGAGGAACCAGGACAGACTTTCCACCCGGCAGACGCCGTCAACAAAGCTGCGCTCTGCCCCCAGGATGCCACCCAACAGGCCGCAGCCCACATTTTCCTTGCTGGTCAGAAGCAACACCAGAATGATGAGGATCGGCACGAAAATCATGACCAGGTTCAGGATATCCTGGCGATCCATATGCATCTCATCGGTCAGCTCGCCAATGGCCCGAATTTTCTGCTTTCGCGCCTGAAAAACCACCGACAGAAACAGACACAGGAAATAGGCGACAGCAGGAATCGCTGCTGCAATGATCACCAGATTGTACGGCACGCCCGTCAGTGCTGCCAAAATGAACGCCGCAACGCCCATGACGGGCGGCATGATCGAGCCACCGGATGACGCAGCCGCCTCCATCCCACCTGCAAAAATGCGGGAAAAGCCGCGCTTGATCATCATCGGAATGGTCAGCACACCGGTTGACAGGACATTTACAATCGGCCCGCCCGAGATCGTGCCAAACATGGCTGATGACACGATAGCCGCATGCGCAGGCCCACCCGCCAGGTTGCGGGTCCAGCGGAAGGCAACCTTGATCAGGGAGCGCCCCCCGGCGGATGCACCAAACAGCGCCCCAAGGATCAGATAGGGGAAAATCTCGTTCAGGATGATATCCATGAACCGGCCGAGCAGGCCCGATGCGTTGTTGACAAGAATGTCGTGCACACGCGGTCTGCCGTCCGACAACAGTCGCGGCTCCCCTCCGATCTTGGTCACAAGGTATTTGTTGATGTCCTCGACGCCGTAGAAGTACCAGACCAGCACCGTGATGATCGTGTAGGCCGCCACCAGGATGGCGACTATCACCAGCGGCAAGCCCCACACCTTGACGTTGTAGGCCAGAAAAACAACAACCGCCAAACCGATGATCAATACCAGCCAGGGCCCGGTTGTGCTCAGGCATTTCGGGTCATCTACGGTCGTTGGTTCGGGCAAGCCGAACAACTCGGCGTTTTCTTTCTCGATCCGAAGGCTTTCCGCGATCAGTCGCGCGCGATCTCCGGTGAGTTGATCGATGATGCAAACGGATTCAATCTCGACCAGATAGGTGACGGAGATCGTCAGAGCCATGGCCACAAGCGCCACGTCAATCGCAAGGCCAATGCCCCGTCGCAGACTGCCTTTGTCTGCCCAACTCCTCCAGATCGAATGATGCAAGGCGACAATCAACATCATGACCGCGAACGCCAAGGGGTAATAGTATTCGAACGGGAATTTTCGGATGATGAAGGAGTCGTTGCCTGCCACTCTGGCGGCCCAGGCGTCCAAGCCCGGAATACCGGGCATCGCGTTGATCATGCCGACCACAACAAAGGCAACGGACAACCAGAACACAATGATACTGGCAATGCTCAGTTTCGGTGCTGCGCTGCTGTTCGCTGCTGACATTCTGAGCCCCTGACCTCTTGCGGGACGGGGCCGCGACTGTGTCGCGGCCCCGCCAAGACCTCAAAAGAGGTCCGTCACCCAATCAGGGCCTGGCGCAATCCGGCACCGTCATGCCGGCCTCTTCGTAGGCGGCAACCGCGCCGGGGTGGTATTTGAGAGGCACCGCGCCACACAGGCCGAACCCAACAGACCCAATCTGGGTTGTGCCCATATAGGGCGCTTTGGTCAGGAACGTATCCACGTTGTCGAGCATGGCCTTGGTAAGCGCCTTGGCAGTGTCAAAGTCCATGCTGGCGTGGACAACCTCTGCGGCCGCCGTGGTCGGGCTGCGCCAGATGCCGTCTTCGCTGACAATGGTCAGGCCATCGATCGGGGCTACATCGGACAGATCAAAGGTGAGCCCTGCGGTGCCGGGACTCTTGATATATTTTTGCATGGCTTCGCCTTCCCAAATTTCTTTCGGGATAGACCAAAGGGTCATGTCACCAGCAGCCAATGACCGCGTGATGCGCGCATCCGGAAACGTCACCGGCAGCATCATCGCATCGGCAGAACCGTCGGTGACGGTCTTGGCCATCTGACCCCAGTTCACCTGGAGACCGGTATAGTCCTTGCCATCCTCGACGCCGCTGACCAGTTGAAGGATCTGGCGGTCATTGGCCAGCGCCGCGCCGCGGGGCGGACCATTCAGGATCGTCTTGCCCGCAACATCATCCCAGCCTTTCACGGAGGAGCTGTTATAGGCGTAGAGTCCGAAGCCGCCGTAGTTGAACGTATACAGCGCTTGCACATTGCCGATCAGCTCTGCGCCTTTTTCCGCACCAAGCGCGGCGTAGGGCCCGGCCCCGCGCGACATCAAGAAGGTCAGAACGATCGGTGCGGCGGACACATCCGTCTTGCCCTCTGCCAGGTTTTGCAAAGAGTTTGTCAGCGTCTGGCTGTCAGCCACCTGCATATCGGCAAGCCCGCTACCCGAGACGATTTCAGCCAGTGTCGTGGTCGCTGTAAAAGGAACAGTACCCGGAGGGCCGGTTTCCGCCGTCAAGATAGCCTGGGCCGTTGCCGTACTTGCCAAAAGTCCTAGCGCCATTCCGACGCTCAGAAAAGTCCTGATCATGGTGTCCTCCTATTTGATTATCGACCCTGCCTTGCCGCAGAGTTCAGTTGGTGTTCTTTCGTGCTGCGAAATCCGGTGCCGTCGCCGGGGGCTTCACATCGTCTTCGTTCCAATAGCCGATCAACACGCCAAGCTTGTCTTCAAGCCCGACCATTTGACCCGCTCGTTCTTCGGATACAGTTTCGCGCTGCCGATACTGCAAGGCCCAGGCTGCCAAGGCGTTGTGCATCGCTTGCCGGGCCTCCGCATGTGCGGGCGAGCGGCCCAGATCAATGAACTCATCGGGGTCATTCGTCAGATCGAACAGCATCGGCGGATAGCCCGGGGCATGGACATATTTCCATTGTGCGTTCGCAATCATGTAGATTCGGCAATCCAGCGGCTTACGGCCCGTCTTCGGGCTGAAGGGCTGCATGAAGTAGTCGTATTCGCTGACGACATGGTCGCGCCAATCGACATCCTCGTCTTTCAGCAACGGCATCAGTGAGCGACCATCGATGATGTGCTCCGGCACCGCGCCACCTGCGAATTCGATAAAGGTCGGCACCAGGTCGATCGCTTCAACAAACCGGTCGTCAACCGTTCCGCGCGTCGCGTCACATGCCGGATCAGGGTCCGCCACGATCAGCGGCACCTTCACTGCCGGATCATGAAAGAAGTCCTTGTCGCCCATCCAGTGATCACCGAAGTAATCCCCGTGGTCAGATGTGAAGACGACCATCGTATCCTTGAAAAGGTCGCGATCTTCCATGAACGCGAACAAGAGCTCCAGATGATCGTCGATCTGCCTGATCAATCCCATGTAGGCCGGGATCGCGGTCTCGCGCGGCTCATCCCTTGAAAATGTCTTCGCGCTCACCCGCTCCTGGTACAGCTCTGCCAGTGGGTTCACATCCTCAAGTTCCGCCTCGGACCGGTGAACAGGCTGAACGTCATCCGGCCCATACATGTCATTGTAGGGGGCCGGGGCGATGTACGGCCAGTGAGGCTTGATAAAGCTGAGATGCAGCAGCCACGGCGTTTCACCGTCGTCTTCGGCCAGGAATTGCATTGCGCGGCGGGTCATGTAGGGCGTCTCGGATTCCTCATCCGTCACCCGCGCCGGCAGGTTGGCAACATCGTTGAAGAACCCGGAACGGACCTCACCATCGCGCACGGCCGAATTTGCCGCCCAGTGCCACGGGTTCTCGTGATCGGCATAACCGCGTTCCTTGAGGTATTCATTATACTTCACACCCGGTTTCAAAACCAGGTCAGGGTGTATCCCGTCGTCCCGCTCATAAGGCTCAAAACCCGCTTGTGCATGGTGCACGCCGATCTCGCTTTCAGGATCGACGCCCAGTCGTTTCATCCCTTCCTGATCGGCGACCATATGCGTTTTGCCCACCAGAACCGGACGCATCCCCAACGGCTTGAGATGATCCCCGATGTTTTTTTCACCGATGCGCAAAGGCACGAAATTGCCCGTTGCGCCGTGGGAGGAAACATAGCGCCCGGTGTAGAAGCTCATCCGACTGGGGCCGCAAACCGGAGATTGCACGTAGGCATTTGAAAACCTGACGCCCCGTTTGGCCAATGCGTCGATGTTTGGCGTATGCAACGTTTTGTGGCCTGCACATGACAGGTAGTCGTTGCGCAGCTGGTCACACATGATGAACAGGATGTTTTTGCGGCCGGTCATACGGTCAGCCCCGCGCGGTCGGGCAATGGCCCGATGTTCACAATGTCGCACTTGTCGTTCAACGCGGCCATTTCGGCCTGATCCCCAAAGTCAGCCTCGTCCATTTCGCCCAATTCGGCGAGGAGTCCATCAAATCCGGATGGCTGACAGATCATCTGCATGCGGGCATCTTGGGCACCCACGGTCAGCTCGCAGGCATGTTCGATGCCAGGCGTGATGTGCAGGCAGGTGCCAACTGGCGCGCTCATCCAGTCGCCATCAACGTAGAAATCAACCGAGCCGTCCAGGATACAGAAGGTCTCGGCATGATGGCGGTGCAGGTGAAGGCCAAGTTTGAAATTGGCCTTCAGGTTGTCTTCCATCAGCGTGTACTGTCCGCCGGTATCAGCGGCAGATACGTTGACGAAGGCATGGTCCGCCGACCAGTCGTAGCTCGGTCCACCGCCTGGCGGAACATATGAGTAACGCTTGGCCACGGGATCAGAGATTTACCTTGCCGCCGTCGACGTTGATCGTCTGGCCAGTGATGAAGTCACTGTCTGGTGTGACAAGAAACACAAGTGTGCCCATCAGATCTTCCGGCACCATTTCGCGCTTGATCGAGCGGGACTCGACTGTCGGAGCCCGCGCGCGGTCCCACTTGTCTTCACCCTTGATCGAGCTACTTTCCGTCAGGCCGACCGCGATGGCGTTGATCTGAATATTCCTGTCGCCCAATTCGCGCGCATGTCCACGCGTCAGACCGATCACAGCCGCCTTGGATGCGGTATAGTGCGACAGACCTGGTGGGCCATAATAGACAGTCCCCGACGCAATATTGCAGACCTTGCCCCCGCCTGCGCGCAACATCGCCGGAACAGCAGCCTTGGTCGCCTGATGTATCGAGCGTGCATTGATCGTCATGACCTTGTCGAATTCATCGTTATCGATTTGCAGGAACGGCTTTGGCGTCAGATTCGCGAAAAGGCCCGCGTTGTTGACCAAGATGTTCAATGCGCCATATTCACTTTCGGCCTTCGCAACCATGGCATTCAGATCGTCGTCCGAGGTCACGTCCACCACCATGCCGACCGCGTTACCACCAGCCGCATTGATTTCATCAACAACTTCGGAGGGGTCCAGAATGTCCGTCACAACGACATTGGCACCTTCGGCAGCCAGTTTCTTCGCGTATTCCGCCCCAATTCCGCGGGCAGCGCCGGTAATCGCGGCTGTTTTTCCATCCAGTCGGCCCATTGGCTCCTCCTGATATCTAGATTTCAATTTCGAGAATTTTCGCGACTTCGGGCCAGCTTCGGGCGCCGTTTTCGCGCAGGTCATTCGTCAGGTCTTCGGGCACCCAATCAATGAAGCATGACGTGAAGTGCGGGTGCGCCTCGATCGCCTTGAACCAGCGCTCCACATACGGCAGACGCCCGTTTTCCCACAAGCCGCGCATAGACATCATCGCGAGTCGATTGACGTAAGGCGTGAACGAAATATCCGCGATTGAAAACTTGTTGCCGACCAACCAATCCTGGCCATTCAGCGCGTCTTCCATCTTGTGCAGGTAGGTATCGTACAGCTTGATCGCTTCCGTCGCACCCGGCGCCTCGAATCCGTAGCGAATGAACCCTTCCTTCTGCTCTTTCCAGTTCGAGGTAACCGATAGTTTCGGCGTCGACGCCATGAACTTCTCGGCGCCTTCCTTCCCGAGTTTCTTCAAGACCGTGTGACGGTGCGAACAGACAAAGGTTACCGTGCCGCAGGCCGGGTGCAAGTCCTCATCGACCGCTTTGGTCCAGTAGCGCACCTGCGCCCGCTCCCAGGGATCGGTCGGGTGAACCGAGGTCTCAGGCATGATCTGATCAAGGTATTCGACTATCACCGTGCTGTCCGGGATTACCAGATCATCATGAACCAGCGTGGGCACGACACCCTTTGGGTTCAGCTTCAGGTATTCCGGTTCGAACTGCTCACCTGCGAGAATGTCAATGTAAACGCCATCCCATTCGATGCCCTTCTCGGCCATCGCAAAACGCACCTTGGCCGCGCAAACGGAAGACCCGTGGTGATAGAGTGTAAACGTCAAAGCTGCACCGTGACCCATTTGAGTTCTGTCATCGCTTCCATGTCGGCATCCGTGCCTTCACGCCCGACCCCGCTTTCGCCATTGCCGCCAAAAGGAATGTGAGCTTCATCGTGGATCGTCGGGCCGTTGATATGGCACATGCCCGCGTTCGAATTCCGGGCGAAATGGAACGCTTTGTCGATGTCTTTGGTAAAGATCGCAGACGATAGCCCGTATTCGGTGTCGTTGGCTTTTTCCAAGCCCTCTTCATAGCTGTCGATTGGGTAGATTGACGTGACCGGCCCAAAGGTCTCTGTCCGGCAGACGGTCATCTCTTCGGCCACATCCGTCAGAAGCGTGGGCTGGCAGCGATTGCCGACCCACTCACCACCTGCAACCACCGTGGCACCTTTTGCTTTCGCGTCTTCGATGTGGCCCTTGATACGGTCGCGCTGGCGCGGTGATATCGCTGGTGCAATCACGGTATTCGGGTCACGCAAGTCTCCCATGCCCAACTTTCCGACGATCATCGCGAACCGTTTCACGAATTCATCGTAAAGCGGACGCTCAACGTAAAAACGGCTTGAGGCGATGCAGGCCTGACCCGCAAACATGAACATTGATCGGGCCGCCAGCGGCATCACCTTGTCCAGATCGGCATCGGCAAGGATGATCGTCGGGCTTTTACCTCCCAATTCCAAGGTGTTGGGCGTCTTGTTCTTCGCGCAAATCTCGTTGATATGCCGGCCGACAACGGTCGAACCGGTGAAGGTGACAAAGTTCACATCCTTGTGGCCGGTCAGATCATCGCCGATTTCCGCGCCCATGCCTGTCACGACATTGTATGCGCCTTCCGGCACCCCAGCTTCGGCAACGATCTCGGCGAACAGAACGGTCAGATGCGGGGCCATTTCCGATGGCAGATGCACAACCGTGTTTCCAACGGCCAAAGCGTTTGCCACAAGTCGGGTGGTCTTGATCAGCGGCACATTGAACGGCGTGATGACCGCAACGACCCCCAGCGGTTCGCGGATCGACATTGAAAACGTGCCCGGACGGTCAGACGGGATCGTTTCGCCCCGCACGTTCCGGCACAAGCCGGCCGCAGCGCGCACCATCGTCAAGCCCTTCGTGAACTCGAACATCGCCTTCTGGACGGGCGAGCCGATTTCATCGATCAGGCAATCCACCAGATCTTTCTGCCGGGCCTCCATGATCTCTGCCACGCGCAGCAACCAGCGCTCGCGCTCGGTCGGCGTTGTGTCCTTGTAGGTGCTGAACGCAGCCCTTGCCGCTGCAACCGCTTTCTTGACATCTTCCGCTGTGCCTTTGGCAGCGTGCGCATAGTGGCTGTCATCCAGCGGATTGAGCACTTCAAATGTCGCTCCGCCAGCCGCATCGACCCATTGCCCGCCGATGAAGTGCTGCAAGGATTGAATGTCTGTTCTACCATCCATGAAAAAGCCCTTGTCATTTTATCGCGGGGACATCCCCACTTCCGGCGGACCGTATCGTTTTCAGCTCCCGACAAGGTGTGCCCGACAGTCGAAATTCGCACTTGGGATCCCGAATTCAGTCGAGGATTCGGCGCATTGCCGATTCCCGCCTGCTCAAGGTCATTTATTGGCGTTTAAGGATCCCAAATCAAGTGAAAATTGGCATTGCTCGCTCGAAAACAGCCTAATTGCCTTGACTTTGGGATCCCAACAGGCATGAATATCTACATGGAATCCATCGATACAGAGCTTGCCGCGAAAATCAGGCACGACATCGTGCTTGGCAATTATGGGGAAGAGGAGCACCTGTCCGAGGCGCGCCTTTGTGATGCCCACAATGTCTCGCGCACGCCAGTCCGCCTTGCCCTGCGCAAGTTGGAGCACGAAGGCCTCATCCGGCGGAGCGAGGGGCGCGGATATTTCGTGAATGCGCCCAAGGTCAGCGACATCCTTCAGGCGGTGCAGGTGCGTGGCCACCTGGAAAGCCTCGCGGCACGCCTCATGGCGCAATCGCCTGGGCGCCACAACGTGATGCCTGCCCTTGAGGCCGCAATTGAAGAAATCGACGGCTTCGCCTCAGCGGGAAAGATGGATGATGCATCCCTGCGCGCCATGCAAAGACAGAATGCCATCTTTCACAAGACGATCCTGGACAGTTGTGGCAACGACTTCGTTGAATTTACATGCAGCCGTATCAGCCATTTGCCGATGCTCGAAGTCGGGTCAATGGTCTTTGACCTTGAAGTCCTGTCCACCAAGGAAGGTGTGGAGCGCAGCCTTTTCCGCCTGAAGCTTGGAAACTCACAACACAAGGTCATCTTCGAGGCCATCCAGAGTGGCGATGCCGTTCGCGCCGAAGGCATGATGCGAGAGCATTCGAATACCATGGTAGAGTACATCAAGGTTTTCGAGAAGCGGAACGAAGAACTGACGATCAAGGATCTGATTGGCTATTCGGGCATCAGCGTCACCCGTGCAGAGAGCGACACGCCTTCACCCGATGAGGTGACTTGGCCGCTCGACGAGGTCCAACAGCCAAAAACCTGATGCAAGAACCGCGCCTTTGAAACAGACCAAGAAACGATATGCCAGCACACCCGGACCTCGTCGCCCAGAACGCCCAGTTCACCAGGAAAATCCATAAGCTGTCAGATGACGTCTATACGGCCGTGGGCTATGCTGCATCCAACGTGCATTTCCTGGTGGGTGACGCGGGTATTGTCCTGATTGACACGACTGAGACCACACAGGCCGCCGAGAACATCCTTGCTGACTTTCGCGCGTTCTCTGACCTTTCGATCACCACGATCATCTACACCCACTCGCATCGCGACCATGTTTCGGGGGCAACGGTCTTTGCCGAAGGCCACGACGTCGAAGTGATTGCATCTGATAACTTCACCTCTGATCTTGTCGGCATCGATGAGTCCCGCCCTGCCCCCAACAAGGCCCTGATGGCACGTACAAAGCGTCATTTCGGGATCAGCCTGCGACCCGACGAACGCATAAGCGTCGGTGTTGGCCCTGGCGATCGGCCCATGAAAGGGATGGGCGCGGGGTATATCGAGCCCACGCGTCGCATCTCGGAGAAGACGCACATGAGCCGCGAAGGGTTCGATCTGGTATTGGTGAAGGCCCCCGGCGAGACACCCGACCACATTGTGGTCTGGCTTGCGGCGCGAAAGATCCTGTTCAGCGGTGATAACTTTTACCACGCTTTCCCGAACCTTTATGCCATCCGCGGCACCCCCTATCGCGACTTTGATGCCTGGGCCGACACGATGGATCAGCTGATGGCGTTTGAACCTGAAATCTTGGCCCCCGGGCACACGCAGCCGGTGATCGGTGCCGATGCGGTCCGAACAGCACTCACCGATTACCGCGATGCGATCCGCCATGTCGTGTCAAGAACCGTGGAGGGCATGAACGCCGGGCTGGACCCAGTCACGATTGCCGCTGATCTCAAACTGCCTGATCACCTGGCGTCCAAGCCTTATCTGCAAGAGTTCTATGGCGACGTCGGGTATGCCTCGCGAGCCTATTTCGCGGGGACGTTGGGCTGGTTTGACGGCAACCCATCCAGTCTGGGTGAACTGCCCCCCGTGATCGAAGCCGACAAGATCATTGCTCTCGCGGGCGGCGCCGATGCAGTTCTGTCGGCAGCCGAAACGGCGTTGTCAGATGGTGAGGCACAATGGGCGATGGAACTGGCGGATCGTTTGATATTCGCTGACCAGCACAAGGCAGCCGCAAGGAAGGTCAAGATCCAGGCCTTGCGGAACGTGGCAGATTTCACCGTCAATGCGCCGACGCGCAATTACTATCTGCTTGCAGCACGCGAGTTGGAGGAATCCTTGGCGTAACTGCTGGGCGAAACAGAATGCCAGCGCACAATGAACCCTTCTTCTGGCTTGCACGGCAACCCTCGGTCGTTCGAAGGGCGGCCAAGATCGCACTTGTTGTCGGCATCGTCCCTGCTTGCATGAATCATGGTGACGCGATCATCTCAGGAAACATGTCCGCGAATGGTCTATTGAAAATCATAGAGACGCTTTGCGTGCCTTACTGTGTGTCCACCCATTCTTCGGTGCTGGCAATTCGAGAAGGATCTCAGTTGATCGAGGCCCTATATCCAGTCGATGGGACGAACACACAACTTCCACTCAATAACCTGCTGAAGTCAGATCATGCCAAAAACAGCCAAGAACATTCTATTCATAATGTTCGACCAACTTCGGTGGGACTATCTGAGTTGCGCTGGCCATCCCCATCTTGAAACTCCGCATATCGATGCCTTGGCCAAGGAAGGGGTACGTTTTACACGTGCCTATTGCCAGTCGCCTGTGTGCGGATCATCGCGGATGAGTTTTTATACCGGGCGCTATTGTCATTCGCATGGTGCGACGTGGAATCGCGTCCCCTTGCGTGCTGGTGAGCGCACCATGGGCGATCATTTGCGCGATCACGGGATGGATTGCTGGCTTGTTGGCAAAACACATATGAAAGCCGACACCGAGGGTATGGAGCGTTTGGGCATTCCATCAGACAGCATCATGGGTGTTCGAACCGAGCAATGCGGGTTCGACGTCTGGGAAAGGGACGATGGCATGCGCCCCGAAGGCCCGGACGGCTTGTATGACGAAGGGGGTGCTGTGCGATACAACGAATGGCTGCGCGCGCGGGGGTATCCCGGCGACAATCCCTGGCATGATTTTGCGAACTCGGCGCGCGACGAAGAGGGCAATATACGCTCTGGTTGGTTGATGGAGAACGCGCGCAAGCCTGCAGCGATCTCGGACGAAGAATCCGAAACACCATATATGACAACCCGTGCCATCGAATTCATGGATCAGGCCGGGGAGACACCATGGTGTCTGCACCTCAGCTACATCAAGCCTCATTGGCCCTATATCGCGCCGCCACCCTACAACGACATGTATGGGCCAGAGCATGTTATTCCTGTGAACCGCAGCGAGGGCGAAAAAGAGGATATGCACCCGGTGTTTGCCGCCTACGCAAACGGCAAAGTCAGCCGGTCCTTCGCCCGTGAAGACGTGCGGCGGGAAGTCATCCCGTCCTATATGGGACTGATCAAGCAATGTGACGATCAGATGGGCAGATTGTTTGCCTACCTCAAGGACACCGGCCTTTGGGACAACGCCATGATCGTTCTCACGTCGGATCACGGCGACTATTTGGGTGACCACTGGATGGGCGAAAAGGACTTGTTTCACGACTGCTCGGCCAAAATTCCTCTGATTATCCGGGACCCCTCCGCCGCCGCCGACAAAACGCGCGGATCGACATGCGATCTGCTGGTTGAGGCGATCGATCTGGCGCCGACATTTCTGGAAGCTTCCGGAGGCGATCCACGACCACACATCCTTGAGGGCCGGTCATTGCTGCCGCATGTGAGAGGTGAAGCAACGGGCGGCTGGCGCGCCTATGCGATTTCCGAAAACGATTATGGTATCTCTCCCGGAATGGCCGAGTTTTCGAGTTCTGTCGACGATCCGCGTCAGTTCATGGTCGTCACGGACCGCTGGAAATACGTGCACGCGCAGGGTTTCAGACCCATGTTGTTCGATCTCGAAAACGACCCGGACGAGCTTAACGATCTCGGTGCGGACCCCGCGTTTGAAGACGTCCGAACCGAAATGGCCGCACACCTGTTCGATTGGGCGCGCCGGCTGTCGCAACGCACGACCATGAGCGCCGCTGATGTCAAGGCCGAACAACAGCGGTCGCCGAGACGCGGCATCCTGTTGGGTGCTTGGGATGAAGATGATGTCCCCGAGGCCATACGCCCCTTCTATGGAAAAAAGCCGGGTCCCGAAAAACAAGGCAAGTAACGTGCCAAGATAGATCCATTGTCAGCGCACGCCGGAGGGAACGGAGCGGCTGTGGCGGCGGGCAGAACGGTCCATGGTCGGAGCGATCAGGATCAAGTCACCCTATGCGCCGCTCACCACCGGCGAGGTCAGGGGCGTTCACCGGGCGGCGCTGGAGGTTCTCGAGACGGTGGGCATGGCGGCCCCGGTCGACCGGGCCTGGCAGGTTGGGCTGGCCCACGGGTGCTGGCTTGATGACGGGGGAAGGCTACGATTTCCGCCATCGCTGGTCGAGGATTGCCTCTCCCGGGCAGCAACATCCTTCCCGATATGCGGCCGTGACCGGCACCATGATTTCGAAACCGGGCCTGACCGGGTCAGTTTTGCCACCGGTGGTGCAGCGGTGATGATGCTGGATCGGGAGACACGAAAATACCGGGCCAGCACGGTGGCCGATCTTTATGACCCGGCCATGACCCGGCTGGCTGTCGATTCGATTGACACCTATCTCGCTGCCGAGGCGACGACCGGACAATCGGTGGGGTTCCGTCAGACCGGCAGCCTGCGGCTGGCGACCTCCCCGGCCGAGCGATTCGCCTGTGAGGCAATGATCCCGGCCTACGAGGAGTTGGGCATTCCGTATTCGGTGGTCACGGCCGCCGAGGCGGCATGCGAGCACCCCCTGATCAACACCAAAGGGGTGGTTGGCGCTGCCCCAACGCCGACCGGCGGCCATGTCGATTCAGGCGCCACCACCCGGGTCCTGGCCAAGGCGGCCCGGTTGTCGGGAGGCGTGATCAGCACCGGCGATCCGGTCACGAAGCTGGAGCCGGTCCCTGCGGGCTGGAGGATCACCTCGGCAAAGGGCGAGATCGTTGCCGAGCACATCGTCCTTGCCGCCAGTTTCTGGACCAGGGAGCTTGCCGCCACCATCAATCTGCAGCTGCCGCTCCACGCCATCCAGCACCACGAGATCATCACCGGGGACGTAGTGGAGATGGCTGGCCAAACGGGCGAGCTTCCAGTCATCCGCGATCCCTGGTCGTCGGCCAATATTCGTCTCACCACATGGCCAATGAGGTCTTCCATATTCCGGGCCTGATCGGATTGCTCCAACGCGGTCGGTCCCGGCAAAGGCGGGAAGCCGCCGTCATGAACCGGTAGGCTGCCATGCGCTCAATACGCATTCCCGTGGACATCGAACAGCCAGGCAGCTGGAAGGCTGCAGGTTCGCACGCGGTGTCGCTGGCCTGCCTGCACGGTGCATCGACCCGCATGCTCATCGCCATTCCCGATTTCGGCATGTCGCTGGTGGCGGCGCAGTTTCATCCCCGGACTATTCCAGGAATGCATTGGTCGAGGCCCGCCGCGTGCTGTCGGAGACGGAATCCGAACAGATTCCCGATGACGTCAGCTGCGAGATCCACCTGGCCAGGGAACAATCGACCGGAAGATCGTCGTCGCCGACGACCGCGTGCAGGCAGACATGATCGCGTTGTCCTCGCTTCGGCCTGAATCGCAGGATTGCCTGATCGGAACCAATATCGCCCGCGGCATGCTCGGCTTCGGGGCCCGACCTGCGATGGACTCCGCCCGCCAATTCCACCACATTCACCAGAATAGTTCCTGACGGATTGCACGGATGTCACATGTATTCGGACGAAACGCGCGCATTCAGCTTCCCGCCGTCGCCAGGGGCGACGGCGTCTACCTGTTTGACACGGCCGGCAAGCGGTATCTTGACGGGTCGGGCGGGGCAGCGGTGTCGAGCCTTGGCCATTCCGACCCGCAAATCCGACAGGCGATCCTTGACCAGCTGGACCGGGTTGCCTTTGCCCATACCGGGTTCCTGACCTCCGAGCCGGCCGAGGAGCTTGCCGAATTGCTGGTCGAGCAGGCACCGGCGGGCATCGACAGGGTCTATCTCGTATCCGGAGGCTCGGAGGCGGCCGAAGCGGCGGTCAAGCTGGCGCGACAGTATTTCATCGAGACCGGGCAGCCGGACCGTCGCAACATCATCGCCCGCCGCCAGAGCTTTCATGGCAACACCCTCGGTGCCCTGGCCGCTGGCGGCAATCTGTGGCGGCGGGCGCCGTTTTCGCCGCTGCTGGTCAAGACCTCCCATATCTCGCCGTGTTTCGAATACCGGGGCCGCCGGGAGGGTGAGTCGGAAGTGCAGTATGGCTTGCGGGTCGCCAACGAGCTCGAGGAGGAAATCCATCGGCTGGGGCCGGAGACGGTCATGGCATTCATCGTCGAGCCGGTGGCCGGGGCCACCATTGGCGCCGTGCCGCCCGTTGCCGGCTATTTTCGCCACATCCGCGAAATCTGCGATCGGTATGGCGTGCTGCTGATCGCCGACGAGGTGATGTGCGGGATGGGGCGAACCGGCACCATGTTTGCCACCGAACAGGAAGGGGTGGCGCCCGACATCATCGTCCTGGCCAAGGGGCTGGGCGCCGGATACCAACCCATCGGCGCCATGCTGTGCCAGGAATACATCCGTGATGCCATCGTCCGGGGCTCGGGTTTCTTCCAGCACGGCCATACCTATATGGGGCATCCGGTGGCGGCGGCCGCCGCCGTGGCGGTGTTGAAGGCCATACGAAGCCGGGGGCTACTCGAAGCCGTGCAGAGGCGGGGCGAGGTTCTCCGGGCGGAGCTGGATCGTGAATTTGGCCAGCATCCGCATGTCGGCGACATTCGCGGTCGGGGGTTGTTCATGGCCATCGAGCTGGTGCAGGACCGGCAGACCGGGTGCCCGTTCGACGCCGGGAAGGGTCTTGCCGGCAGGATCAAGAAAGCGGCATTCGAGGCAGGACTCATCTGCTACCCGATGTCGGGCACGGTGGATGGCAAATCGGGCGATCACGTGCTTTTGGCGCCGCCATTCATCATCAGCGAGGATGAGATCGACGAGCTCTTGTCGAAGCTTGCCGGCGCCGTCGCAACCGCACTGGACGACATTGCATGACCTTCCGGTTGCCGCGCCTGATGGTGGCCCCCACCGGGGCTCGGCGAAGCAAGGCCGATCACCCGCGGCTCCCGGTCTCCATTTCCGAGATCGTTGCCGCCGCCAGGGACTGCTTCGATGCTGGCGCCGGTGCCCTGCACGCCCATATCCGCAATGATGACGGCAGCCACAGCCTCGATGCCGGCCGTTACCGGGAACTCTTGCAGGAAATGATGCGCGCCGTGCCGGCGATGCCGGTGCAGATCACCACCGAAAGTGCCGGCATCTATACACCGGAGCAGCAGAGGGAGGTCCTGCGTCAATTGTCGCCGATTGCTGCCTCGGTGTCGATCCGCGAGATGCTCGCCGATGGTGACCTCCGGGCCGCCGGGCATTGCTACCGGGATGCGGCGAATGCCGGCACCGCGATCCAGCACATTCTCTATGACGCGAACGACATTCGCCTGCTCGGGCATTCGATCGACACCGGCACGGTGTCGCCGGACGGGCTGCAGGCATTGCTGGTCATGGGTGCCTACGACACCAGGCGGCCAGCCCGGCTGTCGGAATTGAAGCAGTTTCTCGGCCAGGCATCGGAACTGTTGCCGGATGCCGACATCGCCATCTGTGCATTCGGCCCCGACGAGACCGTGATCCTGCGGGAGATGCTCGCCCTCGGCGGGAAGGTTCGGGTCGGCTTCGAGAACAACCTCCACTCGATGGACGGCACGCTGGCCCATGACAACGCGATGCGGGTGGCCGAGATCCTCGGAGAGTGAGGCAATGGCCCGGCGTCGGGGACGGCGACAGGCAATCCGGCCGACGGCCGGAGCAATTGACGAATTCGGGTCAGGATGGCATACCAAATACCATCGGGCTGGACCTGCTCTGCTGCCCGGGTCGCGCAGGCGTCCCACCTGTCGGCGATCGTGGCCTGCCGGGCCGGGCCGACTGGCAACAGCAGGGTCCCGCTATCAAATTGGGGAGTAGAGCCAGGATGACAACAATCAGCTCGGTTCGGGCGAGGGTCTGGAACTGGACCGGCCCCACAGTTCCACCGCAGCCGAATTTTTGCACCAATGCAACCGATCTTCTGCACGAGAGCGGCGATGCAATGTCGTCGTTCCGGTTTCATCAATGGTTGACTTGCGAGGTCGAGACCGCTGACGGCACGGTCGGAATCGGCAATGCCTCGCTGGCGCCGACCGTGGTCAAGAAGGCCATCGATGACTGGTTCGCGCCGATGATCATCGGAGAGGATCCGTTCGATTGCGCCCATATCTGGGAGAAGATGTACCGGAGTTCCCATGCCTGGGGGCGCAAGGGAGTCGGGATGATTGCCATCAGCGCCATCGACATTGCGATCTGGGACCTGATCGGCAAGCTGGTCGGCAAGCCGGTATTCAAGCTGCTGGGCGGAAGAACCAGGGACAGGATCCAAGTCTATTATTCGAAACTCTATGCTGGCCCGGTCGAGGAGATGCAGAAGGAGGCCGAGGCGGCTGTCGAGGCAGGATACCGGGCTTTCAAGTCGCGGTTCGGCTACGGGCCGATGGATGGCATGGCCGGCATGCGGGAGAATCTGAAACGCGTCGAAGCGGTGCGCGAGGTCATCGGGTATGACCGGGATCTCATGCTCGAAGCCTATATGGGGTGGAACCTCGACTATACCCGCCGCATGCTTCCGAAGCTCGAGAAATACGAACCGAGATGGCTGGAGGAGCCGGTCATTGCCGATGACCTGAATGGATATGCCGAACTCAACCGCGGTCCGATCCCGATCTCGGGAGGGGAGCACGAGTTCTCGCTGCTGGGATGTGCTCAGCTTCTGCAGTCGAAGGCGGTGTCAGTCCTGCAATATGACACCAACAGGGTCGGCGGCATCACTGCCGCCCAGAAAATCAATGCGGTGGCGGAGGCTCACCAAATCCCGGTGATCCCGCATGCCGGCCAGATGCACAATTACCACCTGACCATGGCAAATCTGAACTGCCCGATCAGCGAGTATTTTCCGGTCCATGATGTCGAGGTCGGGAACGAGTTGTTCTATTACATCTTCGATGGTGATCCGGAAGCAGTGGATGGCTGGCTGCAACTCGATGACGACCGGCCTGGCCTCGGCATCGAGATCAGCGACCGGCATCGTGACAAGTTCGAGATCATCGAATGAGAAAATATCATGGCATCTGGCCAGTCGCCCCGACCATCTTCCGGGATGATGGCGCGCTTGACCTGGAGGGACAGCGCCGCGCTCTCGATTGCATGATTCTCCAGGGGGTGGACGGGGTCTGCATTCTCGCCAACTTCTCCGAACAGTTCCTGCTCTCCGATGACGAGCGCGAGCAACTGACCCGGTTGTGCATCGAACATGTCGATGGCCGGGCCCCTGTCATCGTGACCGTCAGCCATTTCTCCACCAGGATTGTCGTCGAGCGAGCCCGCTTGGCCAGGGAGACCGGCGCATCTGCGGTGATGATGATGGCTCCCTACCACGGTGCAGTTCTCAAGGGCACGCCGCAACAGACCAGGGAGCAGTTCGCCAGGGTCGGCGAGGTCGGCATTCCCATCATGCTGCAGGACGCGCCGTTGTCGGGTGTCGACCTGCCAGTGGCCCTGCTGGCCCGCATGGCACGGGAAATCGAAATGCTGAAACTGTTCAAGATCGAGTGCCCAGGTACCGCCGACAAGCTGCGACAACTGCTCGACGAGGCCGGAGATGCGGTGGAAGGGCCTTTCGACGGGGAGGAGGGGATCACCCTGCTTGCAGACCTCGAGGCCGGAGCAACCGGCTCCATGACCTCGTCGCTGATTCCTGACCTGATCCGGCCGGTCATCATGTCATATCTCGACGGCGACGTTGCGGCCGCCGGCGCCGCCTATGCCAGCGTCCTTCCGGTCATCAACCATGAAAACCGCCAATGCGGGTTCCGGGCAACCAAGGAGGCGATGCTGGCAGGGGGAATCATCGAATCGGCACATTGTCGGCACCCGATCCCGCCATTGCATCCGGTTTCCAGGGAGCGCCTGCTGGCACTGATGCGACCGCTGGACCCGCTGATCCTGCGCCGGGCGTGATGGGCGGCTCGGGGCAGGATATCAGGACCCTGGTCAGCCGGGAGACGCGGGTCCCGCCGCGGCGCAGCCTGGCCGAAGAGGCAGCGGACGCGTTGCGGGACCTGATCCTGGTGGAAAAGCTGGCACCGGGAGTGCCGGTTCCCGAACGTGATCTGGCGGCAGGGCTTGGAATCAGCCGTACACCGCTGAAGGAAGCCCTGAGGATCCTGGAATTCGAGGGGCTGATCGAGTTCGGCCCGACCAGGCGACCGCGGGTTGCCAGCCCGTCGCTGGAGGAATTGTCGCAGAACATTTCCGTGCTTGGCGCGCTGGAGGCGCTGGCCGGAGAGACGGCCTGCGGCCTGGCAACCGACCAGGAGATTGTCGGTATCGGCCAGATCAATGACCGCCTGGTTGCACTGCCCGGAGACGTGCAGGACCTGGAGTTTTTCCGACTGGACATGTCGTTTCACGGCGCGATCGTCACCGCATCGCATAACTCGGCGCTGGCCGCGACCCACTGGCAGTACAACGCCAAACTGTGGCGTGCGCGTTTCATGTCGTCCCGCCAGGTCGACCGGCGAGCCAACACGCTGGCAGAGCATTGTGCGATCGTCGATGCACTTCTGGCCCGCAAGCCGCGCAAGACTGCAGCCGCGTTGCGCGACCATTTGAAAAGCACCATCCGCAATATCACCGGACTTCTCGGAAGGGGGCGGCCGGCGAAGGAGGGGTAAGCACCTTCCCGGATGGCACGCGCCCGGAATCCCGGGAGGAGCTGGTTCGACTGTGCGGAAGGGTGCCGGGCGCGCTTCCAGTCCCGGCGTCGTTCAGCCTCCGCCCGTCGTGGCCCCGGTCATGGAATCGCGATTGCTGGCCATGTTGAGGCACATGGTGAAGGCGTTCCTGGCGGGAACTGTATTGGCCCTGTTCCGACCTGCGATGTCGAATGCGCTTCCATGTGCCGGCGTGGTCAATGACACCGGCAGGCAGGCCAGCACCGAAGCCCCGCGATCGAATCCCAGGAGCTTGATAGCGATCTGGCCCTGGTCATGATACAGGGTCGCCACCGCGTCATGCTCGCCATCCCGAACCTTGAGCCACAGCGTATCGGCCGGCAGGGGGCCGGCAACGGAAATCTGCTTCTGCCTTGCCCGCTCGACTGCCGGGCGGATCACGCGGGCTTCCTCGTCTCCCATCAATCCTCCGTCACCGGCATGCGGATTGCATGCTGCAACCACGATGCGTGGCCGCCGGTAGCCGGCACGCCTGAGGGCGCGGTTGGTCAGTTCGATCCGCTGTTCGATCTTCTCGACCGTCAGCAATCCGGGTACATCCTTCATTGCCACATGGCTGGTGACCCGCCCGTCCACATGCCGTTGGCGACATGGAATTCGCTGGCCACGGTGTCGATCCCGAAAAAGTCGCGGGCAAATCCCGGCTCGTCGGTAAGATCGTTTCCACCGAGATGCATGGATTCCTTGTTGAATGGCGTGAAGACGATTCCATCGACGATGCTCCACTGGCCGCCGAGTTCAGGGTCGGCTGGCCACGCGCTCCCGAGGTCTGACTGAGCCATGTGCAAGCCATGCTGGAATCCACAGGATTGTTGTGAGTCAACCTCTGCGGTTGTCAATTTGGCAGAGCCAATGTCACCGAGAAACTTCAGTTCGCATGACATCGCGGCACCCCAATGCGAGCCATACCAGGTCCCGGCATGGACGATTGCAGCCGGTATCGGCACTCGAAAGTGGCCGACCGGAAAGGCTGTACGGAATATCCCGGCCACGTCCAGGGAATGCAAGGCAGTCAACGCGGGTCACGCCATGTCTCGACATGTTGCGGCAGGTAACCGAGGTGGTCCGGGTCATTTGAACATCAGCGAGGCGTTCCGGCGCTCAATGGGATCGGAGACCACGAGGCCGCCGCGGTACCGGTTGGAGGCAGCGTCAAGATATCGGTACTGGATGGTCTTCAATTGGTCTCCATAACGACGCCGAAGCCTGTCGGCGGCTGGCTGCACGTGGATGTTGTCGACATGGCCTGAGCAATAGACATGGCAGGCGATGGGATAGAGCAATGCGGAACAGACGATATCGCAGATTTGGAGGCCGGCGTGATTGTCGCTGTGGCCGAATGTCGGCAATTCGACGATGTGGGGATATCGCCGCGTTGTCGTGCTGAACTTCTGCGTGAAGATCGAGTGGGAGACGCGCACGTTCTTGAACTTGTTCCGGCTATCGGCGATGCAGACACCGATGTCGTTGGTTCGAGTCAGGTGGTGGTCGAAGTAACTGCAAATGCCCTGTATCGACGAGGTGTAGACAGGTGTGGCGTCGAACGCCGCGCCGGGAGCCTTGACCCCCAGATGCGGGCGACAAGACGGACCTCCAAACGTTGCAACAGGCTCATGATGCGATCAAGAAGGCCGTAGGCATGGTGGCGCTGGCGCGCGTTTCCTCGTGTCGCGTTTCTGCGGATTTCGGCTCCCTTGATTTCGGGCAGTATTCGGTCTAGCGGCCTGTTCGACAGATAGGGCAGGTTCGGAAAATACCCATGCTTCAGGGCAAGGAAGTCGGTCGTGAACGTCGTGAGGTCTGCAGTGTCGATGAAGAGCCCACCGATGACCAGGACCGGTTGATCGTTAGGTTGCGGAGAACCGGCCAGTGCCCCAGGATCCCCCGCCTCGTCGACGAAGCATATTTTCATCCTGGTCCGGCAAATGGCTATGGCCACCATTGGGTGGCCATAGGGTCCGCCGCCCGCGACGGGGTCGGCAATTCAGAAGTTCTGGGAGCATCATACGGAAGATTTGCGCGGGAATGTCAATCCTGTACAGTTGTTTGCGCGCGCCTGACGGTCCCACCGCGGCTGACCGCGTAACGCTGCTTCACGGTGAGGCCCGGTTCCACCGGCGCGCCGAGTGGCGCAACGAAATCTTCCCAGGTCTCGTCGTCGAGCGTATCGACGGGTTGCATTGGTGGTGCCGACCGCCGCGCGGTCAGTGACGGCGAGGCGTCCATGGCGAGGCGGAAGTGTACCTGGACCATGGAATGCTGCTTGCACGAAACAGGGAACTCCACCAATGGATGGCGTGCAAAGGGATGGACGATTACTGCGGCCGAACCGAGGACGGTGCAGGGCCAGCCTGATCTGCGCCTTGGTGCGCGCCCGGCTTCTCAAGCGCGAAGCCTGCCGTCATGGGCAAACGCCCGAATTGTCCCGTTGCAGTCGGAACCGCCGGGGACGGCTTTCCCGACTGCACATACCCGTTATATCGACTTCGCCCGACAGGTAGACAGGCTTGCCGAATCAAGGGCGACGACGATTGGTGATCAGGTCCTCCGTTCGACCATCATTTTCTTGATTTCGGCAATGGCCTTGGCCGGATTCAATCCCTTCGGGCAGGTCTGGGCGCAGTTGAGGATGGTGTGACAACGGTAGAGCTTGAAAGGGTCTTCCAGATCGTCGAGCCGCTCGCCGGTCGATTCGTCGCGGCTGTCGATCAGCCACCTGTAGGCGTGCAACAGGGCCGCCGGGCCGAGATAGCGGTCGCTGTTCCACCAGTAACTCGGGCAGGAGGCCGAACAGGACGCGCACATCACGCACTCATAGAGGCCATCGAGCTTCTTCCGGTCGCCAACCGACTGCTTCCATTCGGCTTGCGGCCGGTTGGTTCGGGTCTCGAGCCACGGCATCACCGACGCGTGCTGGGCGTAGAAATGGGTCAAATCCGGCACAAGATCCTTGATGACCGGGAGATGGGGAAGTGGATAGATGCGCACGCGCTTCCGGATCTCGTCTATTCCCTTGATGCAGGCCAGCGAGTTGCCGCCATCGATGTTCATCGAACACGATCCGCAGATCCCCTCGCGGCATGAACGCCTGAAGGTCAGGGTGGGGTCGATTTCATTCTTGATCTTGATCAGCGCATCAAGAACCATCGGGCCGCAATCATCCACATCCACGAAATAAGTGTCCATTCGCGGGTTCTCGCCTGAATCCGGATCCCATCGGTAGATGGCGAATTCGCGGATCCGGCCTGATGATTCGGGTTTGGGCCAGGTCTTCCCGACCCGGACCCGCGAATTCTTCGGAAGTGCCAACTCGACCATCATCCATCCCCTTTGCGCCAGCCTGACCGGCGGCGGAATTCATTCTCCGATAACCGGGCTCCCGCCATCCCGATCTCAACTCCCATTGACGATTTCCGAATAGGAGCGGTCCGGGCGGTGGCCCGAATGCTCGATCACGCATTGCTCGAAGACATCGTCCGGGTTGCGGCCCGCCAGGTAGTCATCGGTGAATTCGATCGAGAAACTGGAGGTGACGCCCTTCAGCGAATCGACACCGAGGCCGATTGACGTGGCGGGTGCAGACGCCTTGCGCGCCGGCTCCATGCAGGTTGCCATGGCCTGCTCGACCGATACCGGCTCCGGATCATCGCAGGCGGCCAGGGTGGCGACAATGGCTAGGCCGATCCAGTGCAGCTTCCGGCCCATGTCAATACACCCGTGCCTTCGGTTCGATCCTCGTCGGGTCAATTCCACCCTGTTCGACCGGCAGCATGGTCTCAGTCTGAACCGGGCGATAGCCAAGCTGCACATCGGCGCCATCCACGAATGCCAGTGAATGCACCCTCCACTTCACGTCATCCCGGTCCGGGTAATCCTCATGCGCATGGGCACCACGGCTCTCCTGCCTGGCTTCGGCCGCCACGATGGTTGCCATGGCATTGGCCAGCAGGTTGGTCAACTCCAGGGTCTCCATCAAATCCGAATTCCAGATGAGTGACCGGTCGGACACCTTCAGATCGGTCTCGGCCCCGGCAACCTCCACCATCCTCCTGACTCCGTTGGCCAGGGTTTCGGAACTTCTGAACACCGCTGCATCTTCCTGCATTGTCCGCTGCATCCGGTCACGGAGTTCGGCGGTCGGCACCGCGCCATCGGCATGACGAAGCCGGTCAAACCGGCCAATGGCCGCGTCGGTGGCCGCCCGGGCAGGGCTCGGCACGGCACTGTCCGCATCGACGACCGCTCCCGCCCTGATTGCCGCCGCCCGGCCAAAGACCACGAGATCGATCAGCGAGTTGGATCCGAGGCGGTTGGCGCCATGCACCGATGCGCAGCCGGCCTCGCCGACAGCCATCAGCCCGGGTTGAATCCGGTGGGGGTCATCCGGAGCCGGGTTTATCACCTCGCCCCAGTAATTGGTCGGGATGCCGCCCATGTTGTAATGTACGGTCGGCAAGACCGGTATCGGGTTCCGGGTCACATCCACCCCGGCGAATACCTGTGCCGATTCGGAGATTCCCGGCAGGCGTTCGGCGAGCACTTCCGGCGGCAGGTGGTTGAGATGCAGGTGGATGTGGTCGGCCTCGGGCCCAACGCCCCTGCCTTCGCGGATCTCGAGGGTCATGCACCTGGAGACGACATCGCGGCTGGCAAGATCCTTGTAGGTCGGCGCGTAGCGCTCCATGAAGCGTTCGCCCTCGGAATTGGTCAGGTAGCCACCCTCGCCGCGGGCACCCTCGGTAATCAGCACGCCGGCGCCATAGATGCCGGTCGGATGGAATTGCACGAATTCCATGTCCTGCAGTGGAAGGCCAGCCCGGGCCAGCATGCCGTTACCATCGCCGGTGCAGGAATGAGCCGAGGTGGCCGAGAAATACGCCCGCCCGTATCCGCCGGTCGCCAGGACAACCAGTTTGGCGGCAAACCGGTGCAAGGTGCCGTCATCCAGCTTCCAGGCCAGCAACCCTTCGCAGATGCCGTCATCCGACATCAGCAGGTCGATGGCAAAATATTCGATGAAGAACTCGGCCTTCTCCTTGAGGGACTGGCCGTAGAGCGTGTGCAGAATGGCATGACCGGTCCGGTCGGCGGCGGCGCAGGTGCGTTGCACCGGCGGTCCCTCGCCGAATTCGGAGGTGTGTCCGCCGAAGGGACGTTGATAGATCCCGCCCTCCTCGGTGCGGCTGAATGGCACGCCGTAATGCTCAAGCTCGTAGACTGCCTTGGGTGCCTCGCGGGCCAGGTATTCCATGGCGTTGACATCACCGAGCCAATCCGACCCCTTGACGGTGTCGAACAAGTGCCACTGCCAGTGGTCCGGCCCCATATTGCCTAGCGACGCCGCAATGCCGCCCTGGGCGGCCACGGTATGCGACCGGGTCGGAAATACCTTGGTAATGCACGCGGTCCTGAGACCATGTTCGGCCATGCCCAGGGTCGCACGAAGACCCGAGCCGCCGGCGCCGACCACGACAACATCGTAGCTGTGATCGATGATTTCGTATGCTGCCATGCCGTTGTCCCGTCTCAGCCAGCGAACCCGAAGGCAATCCGCGCCACCATGAATATCCCGGTGGCGGCAAATCCCCAGCACAACAGCGTGTTGAGCACCAGCGATACGGTCGCCATGCGCTTGCCATGGACGTAATCCTCGATGACCACCTGCAGGCCAAGCTGCAGATGGCGGAAGCCGACGGCAATGAACAGAATGGTGGCGACTGCCGCCAGGGGGTTGGAAAACGTCGCCAGCGCCTCTTCCCTCGTGGCGCCGAGCGATGATCCGAACAGGTAGACGAAGACCGGTGTCAGCGGCACCAGGGCGATCGCGGTCAGCCTCTGCAGCCACCAGTGTCCGGCTCCCTCGCGGGCCGAGCCGAGGCCGGCAACCCGGTTGTAATCGGTTCTGAAGGATCTAGCAGACATAGAGGAACACCAGGAGCGAAGCCGCGGTCAGACCCAGTGTGCCGGCCCAGCCGGCCAGCGCCGAACGCCTGACGCTCACCTCGTCGAGACCGGCCCCGGTATCCCAAACCAGGTGACGGAGCCCGTTGCAGAAATGGTACCAGAGGATGCCGAGCAGTCCGAACATGACCAGGTCGCCAAGAATGGAGGTCAGCAGGGTGTCGACCAGTCGATAATAGCCGGGGGAAACCGACAGGGCAGTGAACCACCACACCACCAGCACGGCACCAACCGCCAGCCCGACACCGGTAATCCGGTGAAGGATCGACATGATCGCATTGAGCGGCCAGCGATAGATCGTGGCATGTGGCGACAGGGGTCTTGCATCGCCAGGTGGTGCTGTCATTCGTGTATCCGTAACCTTCGGCCGGTGCGTGTCGCTCGCCATTGAACATGCATTGCCGAACAATTGCAATTGCCTACTCTCCTGCCTTCCCTCCGGGTCTTCCGAACATGCGAACCGGTGATGGGTGGTCCCTCTCCGGCCCGTCAGGAATTGCCGGCAGGCACCAGGGCCCAGTAGTCGAGATCCAGCAATGTGGCGGCCGGGTCGGCCTGTTCGGGAAAATCCGGAAGGTGGCAATTGGTGGCTATTGTCCGGATGCGCAGCGCTGCCGCGCCCGGAGCCCTGCTGTCTGAACAGTCGAGAATCCGGGACCATGCATGCACGGTGGTGCCGGCAAAACAGGGGCTGACATGGGAGCCCGAATTGACCCCCAGGATTGGTTGGGCATTGGCCAGGCCGTAGAATGACAACGCCCTTGCCATGGAAATGACGTGACCCCCATAGACCAGTCGCCGTCCGTCCTCTCTCCAGCCTGCATCGAAATGGACCCGGGCCGGGTTCTGCCACAATCGTGTGGCCATCATGTGCTCGGCTTCCTCGACCGTCACCCCCAACCCGTGGTCGATGGTCTCGCCCGGTTCGTAGCTCGGCCGGCCATGCGCCTCGCCAGCCTCGTCAAACCGGTATCGGGAATAGTCGAGTCCCGGTTCGGTTTCCAACTCGCCAGCAGCAAGGCTGGCCGGAATGTCGGGAACCTGGCTGACCCCGCTTCGCTGGCCGGGATGACGCTTGGCGACCATCACCCAGCGTATGAACTCGATGATTGGGGTCCGGTGCTGGTTGATCCCGGTTGTCCTCACCCAGACAATTCCGGTCCTGCCGCTGGAATTCTCCTTGACACCGATCACTTCGGATGAGGCCGAAATCGTGTCGCCGACATGGACCATTCGCCTGAAGCGCATCCCGGCATAGCCCAGATTGGCAACGGCATTGATCGAAATGTCGGGCACCGTCTTGCCGAAGACAAAATGAAACACCGCGAAATCCTCGAGCGGTGCCTCCCGGAGGCCGCAATTGCGGGCAAATTCATCGGAGGAGTACAGGGCATGGCGAATCGGGTAGAGGGCCATCACCAGCGCCCGGTCGCCAGAGGTGATCGTGCGTGGCGTGGCGTGCACGATTGTCTGGCCGACCACGAAATCCTCGAAGAACCGGCCAGGACTGGTTTTTTTTGACATTTTCATGGGCGATCCGGTTGGCTGGAATGACGCATGCACGGCTCGGGCATCCTATTAGATTGACCGGCGGCGATGCGCAATTTGCCTTGACCCGTATCAGCAGTTGCCTGCATTGGAGGTGCCCAGGCAGCGGCGCAGCCAGGCTGCATTCAACATGCATCGCCCGGACGAATCCGGGTCTCCACCAGGGCCAGGAGTTGGATAATGAGCTTTACCACATGCAGCCAGGCGCCGGCGCGTCTCAACCGGTCCGAGCTTGCCGTGCCGGGTAGCCAGTCGCAGCTGTTCGAAAAGGCGCTCCGTTCTGCCGCAGATATCGTGTTTCTCGATCTCGAGGATGCCGTTGCTCCCGACGACAAGGAGAAGGCTCGCAAGCTTGTCATCGAGGCGCTGAATGATCTTGACTGGAGCGCCAAGACCGTATCGGTCCGGGTCAACGGGCTTGATACCCACTATATGTACCGTGACCTGGTTGATGTTGTCGAACGGGCTGGCCACGCGCTAGACCTGATCATGATCCCCAAGGTGGGAACCGCGGCCGATGTCTACGCCCTCGACATGCTGGTGACCCAGATCGAGGAGGCAAGGGGGATCGATCGGCGGACCGGGTTCGAGCATGTCATCGAGACCGCGCTGGGCATGCAGAACGTGTCGGAGATTGCCGCCGCCTCGAGCCGCAACGAGAGCCTGCATTTCGGCGTGGCGGATTTTGCTGCCTCCACCCGGGCCAGGACGACCGGTATCGGCGGAGCAAACCCCGACTACTCGGTGCTGACCGACGCAGCCGGTGATTGCTCGCGGCAGCTTCACTGGGGTGACATGTGGCACTATTCGCTGGCGAGGCTGGTGGTAGCGGCGCGGGCGCATGGCCTGCGGCCGGTTGACGGACCGTTCGGCGATTATTCGGATGACGAGGGCTACCTGTCGGCCGCCGGCAGGGCCGCTGCCCTCGGATGCGAAGGGAAATGGGCCATACATCCCCGGCAGATCGCATTGGCCAATTCGGCCATGAGCCCGACCGAGGCGCAGGTCACGCAGGCAAGGCGAATCCTCGAAGCGATGGCGGAAGCGGAAGCGTTCGGCAAGGGGGCAGTGTCGCTGGATGGCCGGCTGATCGATTTTGCATCGGTACGGCAGGCAGAAGCCATGGTAGCCAAGGCAGACCAGATCGCTGCCGGCTGAGCCCCGCACCCGATCGGCAGGTATTGCGCCTGCTCCGGACCGGATATTCCGGGGGAGACGACACGTCCTGACGAATGACCCGGCATGGCGAATGCTCTCCCCGTCGCCGCAACCCCCTGCGGGGCAATCCGGAAGATGTCGTGTCGGCACCTGGTTTGTGGACGCCCCTCTTGTCCGGTTGCGAGGATGTCCCGCCCTGCCGGGAGGCAGGGTTCGATCAATTCCCGTTCCTTGTCGGTGAAATCGATCGGAAGCACGCCATTGCTGTTCCTGAGCGATCTCGTTCCAGCCCGTGCAGGTATCCTCGGGCCTTCGTCAGGATCGACTGGAATTCGCCACGTATTCCTGGCGGCCAATCAATTTCTCGGGGCTCCAACACCCTGATGGCGGTATCCTCTGCCATGTCAATGAACCGGCGGTCGAATGTGACCATTGTCTTGCAGTGTGAAGCGGCGGCAAGGTGCAGCGCATCGGCAAGATCCATGCCCCTTGCTGCGTGGGCAAGAGCTTCGGCAAGCAAGGCCGGTTTCTCGACCGAAACGCCCGGCAATCCGCAGAAGGCGCGCAAGGCTTCCGCGACGTCCCCGGGCAAGAATCCATGGCAATGCGCAGCACCCATTCGGTCTCAGGCAAAACGGTTGTGCCTGCAAGAATATCTCCGGCTTCCACGACATCTCTTGCCCGGGCCGATTGGCCGGGTCCGTCGCCCGTCGGGTACCTGACGATGATGTTGGTATCAATTGCCCGCATGGCTTCTGCCGGAATTCCCGCTTCCATTTCGACAAGGGTCCTGGGTGAACCGTCATGGGGCAGGCAACCAAATACATTCTCCGGCCGGGTTGCGGCGAAAACAGGTTCCGGCTTCAGCAGGACACCCTTTCGAAACCACCAACATCCCCGGCACCCTGCCAATTCGATTCAATCGCCGCGATGTCCTGCCGCTGATGCGACTCGACGATGGTGGATGCCCGGCTGCCCGGGCACGCCGCTTCGGCCGAAGCATGAGGAACACACCTCATTGCGTCTTCAGCGACACGAGAACAGTCCATCCGTGCTGGAGCGGGAGGCCTTCGCTCTCTGACATCTCCAGCCGATAATCGGGCATCCGGTTTGCTAGGTGCACGATGGAGGATGCCGTCCTGTCGTTCGCTGGTTGGGGAATTGCGCAAAGCGAATGCCACCATGCCATGACGAGCCTTCGCTGGTGCCCCGATGCCCCTGCCAACCGAGAATGACCGGTTGATTGTCCTCGACCGCAGGAGATGCCCGGGCCGCCCGCATGGCAAGGGGTTGGATCCGGTCGAACGGCAGGCCTATGACTCGGGCGGCGGTGCAAGGAGTTTCACCGGCAGGGCCGACGATGACGACGAAGAACATGGACGGAGGCTGCCCTCCAGGGCCCGGGAAGCTCTGGTGCCTCAATTCTTCTTGTCGCGTGAGCCATCTTCGGCCATGGACAAACCTCCGCCGGTTCTGCCGGTTGAGCGTCAACTTGCGGGCTCTTGCGAGCCGGAGCCAATCGGAGCAGTACAGTTGCCAACCCTCGACGATACCCTCGCACTCTTGCAGAACACCTTCGGCTACGACCGTTTCCGGCCCGGACAGGAAGACATCATCACCGCATTGCTGGCAGGCGAGAATGTGCTGGCGGTGATGCCGACCGGGTCGGGCAAATCGATGTGTTATCAGCTTCCGGCCCTGGCGACCGGGAGTCTGTCCGTGGTGGTATCACCGCTCATCGCCTTGATGCGTGATCAGGTGGCCGCGCTGCGCCTCAACGGTGTGGCGGCCGGCGCTCTCAATTCTGCGACGCCCCGGGAAGATGCCGCCGAGACCCACCACCTGCTGCGCCAGGGTCGGCTGCGCCTGCTCTACATCTCGCCGGAACGGCTCATGCAGCCGAAGGTGTTGGATGGGCTCGCCCGCTATGGTCCGGCACGATTTGCCATCGACGAGGCGCACTGCATCTCGCAATGGGGCCACGACTTTCGCCCGGACTACCGTCGTCTCGCGGAACTGCCGGAGCATTTCCCGGATGCCCGGGTCAGCGCCTTTACGGCAACGGCAGATGCTGTCACTCGGCAGGATATCGTCGAGCGGTTGTTCGCAGGTCGGGCAAGGGTTTTTGTCGCCGGCTTCGACCGTCCAAACCTGCAAATCGGCATAGCCCCGCGGAATTCCGCGGCACGGCAGATCGACACGGTGCTGGACCGGCACCGCGGACGATCCGGCATTGTCTACACCCTCTCGCGCAAGGAAGCGGAGCGGACGGCACAGCGCCTGTCGTCGCACGGTCGCACGGCACTGCCGTATCACGCCGGAATGGATCAGGACGTCCGGGACCGGAACCAGGACCGGTTTCTGACCGAGGATGGCGTCGTCATGGTGGCAACCATTGCCTTCGGCATGGGCATCGACAAGCCGGACGTCCGTTTCGTCGTTCACGCAAACATCCCGTCCACCGTCGAGGCCTACTACCAGGAGATCGGACGAGCCGGGCGTGACGGGCTTCCGGCGGAAACCCTGATGTTCTACGGCATGGGCGATATCCGGCTTCGCCGCCTGATGATCGACGACTCCGACCGGCCGGAGGAGGTGAAGCGGGTCGAGCACCAGCGGCTCAACGCGCTGCTCGCCCTGTGCGAGACCACAGGTTGCCGGCGTCAGGCGCTGCTCGGCTATTTCGGCGAGGCTTGCGATCCGTGCGGCAACTGCGACCGCTGCCTCCATCCGGTCGAGACGATCGACGGCCTGGTGATCGCGCAAAAGGCCCTGTCGGCGGCGGTGCGGACCGGGCAGCGTTTCGGTGGCGAACATCTGATCGACATTCTTCGGGGCGAGGCGACGGAGAAGATTCGCCAGCACCACCACGACAGGCTGCCGACATTCGGCGTCGGGGCGGATATCCTGAAACCGCTCTGGCGGTCCTACCTGCGCCAACTCGTGGCATTGGACGTGCTGAAGATCGACATCGGTGGCTACGGTGCCCTGCAGCTGGGCAGCCGGGGCCGGGCGGTGCTGAAGGGAGACGAGAGCGTGGCCCTCCATGCCGAAGCCGCCAGCCGGCCCGGGAGAGGTGCGCGCAAGACAGAACTGCCGCCAAATGTCGATCCGACGCTGGTTGCCCGACTCAAGCAGGTGCGGCTCGAGATCGCAAGAGCAGAGGGAGTGCCGGCATTCGTCGTATTGCACGACCGCAGCCTGCTCGACATGGCCGCTCGGCAACCTCGAAGCCTTGAACAGCTTGCCGACTGCAACGGGGTGGGCGCCGTCAAACTGGAGCGCTATGGCGAGCGGTTCCTGGCGGCGCTGAAGGATGCCACGGACTCTCGACCATGAATGGAGGTCGCCGGTGGTGCGGCGCCGGGAGGCCCGGCAGCGGAGGCGGTTCACGCGGGCAGTGTCATTGCCAGGCTGGTTGCCCGACTCGAGGCGTTACGGCTCGGCATCGCCAGGCGGAGGACGTGCCACCATACGAGGTGTTCAACAAATTCGGCCTTCAGGAAATGACGACGCATCAACTGCAGTCGCTTGATGATCTGGCAATATGTCGTGGCGTCGCCCGTGGAGCCGGATCTTCATCCTCGACATCGTGCTCGTCGAGAACATGTCGGTGAAAGGCATCTGCAGAAAGCATGTTCCATGCCCGCAGCCGAACGCATGACCGTTGCCATGCCGACCGGCATGGCCGAGACCTTGCGTCAGATCGTGACGACCGGCAGGTATGTATCGACAAGCGAAACCGTGCGCGACCGGGTGGGCAGCCGTGATGCCGAACTGCGTGATCTCGAAGCCCTGCAGGCAGCAATCACGGCCAGCTTGGACAGAGTACCTGGCATCCCTGCCGACGAGGTGTTTGCCGAACTGCATGACCGCTACGCCGCCAGCTCCTGACCATGCCGGGTCCGGTTATTCTGCCTGCGGCGCGGGCTGACCGCATCAAGATCGGTGACACTCCTGCCCTCGACAACCCGGATCGGGCAGCCTCGTTCATCGTCGAAATCGAAGTGAAGATGATCCAGGTTGCCGATCGGCCCACAGGCCCTCCTGCGCGGGTCAAGTTGCGGTCAGCATCGCATGGTGCGGCCCCCTGCGGACTCCTGGCCACGCAGGTCCATTCGATTCCCAACTTCTGTACCTCCCCGCTTGCCCGGTTCGAACCGGGTCGGGAGAATTCAGCCCGGTCGAAAATTCGTCACATGGATTCAGGTCACCATCACGTCATCATGCTGGCTGGTTCACGATGCTGTCGTCACCGCCCTTCGACCCGTCCTCCATTGTATTCTCCTGAGTCCGCATGGCTCTTGCCAGCCCGCTGATCCTCTGGTCATCCGAGGCGGTTGCATGATCGCAGGCGTTCCTTCCCGTCACGTCCTCATTGCCGAACGAGCGCAGATTCGCCGGCAGGTCTAGCTCCAGTTCCACGAGCCGTCGGGCCAGCGGGTAGAGGCCTGCCTCGATGGCCAGAATGAGCGGGGTGCGCCTTCTCGCGTCACGGGCATTGAGCAGCTTCGAACACTGCCCCGCCCCTATCAACCCATCACACTTGACTCCGCATCCTCTCCTCTCCTCTTCGCTCCATCTTTCCCCATTCCTGCATGGCCTGGATGGTGATGACGGCATGGGACAGGAACTTCACGCCCTCCCGGAGCTTCTGCGTGCCGGGCAGCCTCTGGCGCTTCGAGGGATGGAAGCCGGCCAGCCCGCCGGCCGGCACCACGAAGCCGGCGATGGTCATCTCCGGCGGTCCCCCGGGGACCCTGAAGCCATGGCGGGAAGCAAGGATACGGAGCGCCCGGATATCTTCCCCGGTCACATGCCGGCCGGCCGGATCGTCCGGCCGCTCGCGGGCCGGCTCCGACGGATCCCGGACCCGGAAGGCGGTGATGGCGTCGAAGGCAAGACACTTCCCGAGATCGGCACCCGCATCGAGGCGGCGGTCCTCGATGCGGGTGCCGGTCTTCAGCGCGTGGAAGAAGCGCTCGATCCGCCAGCGCAGCTCGTGTCAGCGCACCGCCATGCGGGCGGTCTCGAGATCGGCCTGGCCCCCGGTGGTCGGCAGCATCCGGTCGGCCGGCGCCTTCCTCCTTCCCGCCGCTGCCCGGCGGGGCCGGGGCCCATCAATAACACACACCTGACTCCGGGCTGATTTCGTGCGATCTGCCCGGTCATGCAGATCGGCATGCGTCAGGTCTCGGCGGAGACGGTAGAGTGGTTCGAGGTCGCCTGCAAGGGCGGGGAGTTGACGCGCACGGCGCTGGCTCGCGGGCTCTGCGAAGAGGAGAACTGGTCGGGCCATGCTGGCGCGCCGTGTCTGGCCTCGGCCCGCAAGTTCCTGCCGCGCCTGGCCGGGAAGCTGGGCGTGGCCCTGCCGGAGGCGGAGGCGCTGGAGCTTGCCCCGCATTCCCGCCCGAATATGGGTTTTCCCGACAACCCCGTCTCGCGTTCGCTTGACGAAACCGGTACCCTGTCGCTGGTGTCGGTGGAGACTGGCGAGGACCGCCGGCGCTGGGAGGCCATGATCGAGACCCATCATCCGCAAGGCTGGCGCCGTCCGCCTGGCGGACAGCTCCGCTACTGGGCCGTCTCCGAGCATTGTGGGCTCCTGGGCGGCATCGGCTTTGCCGCCGCCGGGATACAGCTGGCGCCGCGCGACGGTGTCATCGGCTGGTCGGCCGATGCCCGCGTGAACAATATCGGCCATGTCCTGAACAACAACCGCTTCCTGGTTCTCCCCGGTGTCCGGGTGAAGGGCCTGGCCTCCCGTCTCCTGCGCCTGGCCACCGGCCGCATTGCCGATGACTGGACGGCCGCCCATGGCATCCGCCCGCTGCTTGTGCAAGGCTTCACCGGCCCCGAACAATCCGGGCTGAGCTACCGGGCCGCCGGCTGGAAATGCTGTCCGCTTCTGACCTCCGCCCGTCGCTCGGGCGTGCGCCGGGCGGTCCGGCTCAGGCCATTGGCCGAGGGCTGGCGGCAGGCGCTGCGCCAGGAGCCGCAGCGGTCTCCCGGCTGGTCCGGATCGATGCATTGCACCGGCGGATGGGCTGCACGGGAATACGGGCGCAGCCCGCACCCCGATGGCCGCATCCGGCGGCGGATTGCCCGGATGGGCGGTGCCCGGATACGGCATCCGGGCCAGCATCTGCCGGCGATCTTCCCCGGAAGGGCAGAACAGATGGCAGCCTACCGGCTGCTATCCAATGACGCGGTGACGATGGAACACATACTGGAGTCGCATGTCGAGCAGACGGTGGAGCGGTGCGCCGCCGAGCAGCTGGTGCTGGCCATTCAGGACACGACGACGCTGAACCATGACGGGCTTGCCGCCACCTCCGGCCTCGATGGCCTTGGTGGCGGCGGCAAGGGCAGCAAGGGCATCCTTGCCCATGTCGGCGTGGCGGTGAATGGCGCTGGCCGGCCGCTGGGCATGTACATGGCCGATGCCGACTTCCGCCAGCAGGAGAAGACGGACAGTGCCCGCTGGGTGGAAGGGCTGGGCCGGGCCCGGCAGCTGGCAATCGCCTGCCCGCAGGCCCGGGTGGTGACGATCTGCGACCGTGAAGGCGATTTCCGGGAGTTGCTCTCGGATGCAGGGACAACCGGGGCGGAATTGCTGGTCCGGGCCAGCCGGGGGACACGGCGCCGGGTGGCCCTGGCCTCGGGCGAGAGCGCCGATCTCTTCGGCCATGTGCTGGAGACGGAGACGCTGGGCACGAGGAAGATCGTGATTCCTGCCCGCGGCGGCCCGCACCGCCGCCGCCAGCGCGTGGCGACGCTGACGCTGCGCTGCACCGAGGTAGAACTCATCCCCCCGAAGGACCGGGCGGACGAGGCGCCGATCCGCATGATCGCGGTCTCGGCGCTGGAGGAGGGCTGCCCGAGACCGGGGAAGAGGAAGCCGCTCGACTGGATGCTGCTCGCCACCGCCGGAGAGCCCGGTCTGGAGACCGCCCGCACCGTGCTGCGCTGGTACGAGCTTCGCTGGCGGATCGAACGGTTCTTCCACGCGCTGAAACAGGGTACCCGCATCGAGGACCGGAAGCTCGATGCGGCCGATGATCTCAGGAAGTGTCTTGCCTTCGATGCCATTACCGCCTTCCGGGTGTGGGATTTGTCGGTCCTGGCGCAGGAGAGGCCGGACGAGCCAGCCAGCTTCCATGTCACCGGCGAGGATGTCCGGGCGCTCTGCGCCCTTGCCTCCCATCATGGATTCAAGGTCCCCCGGGGACCGCCGGAGATGACCATTGCCGGATTCGTGGTGCTGACTGGCGGCCTGGCTGGCTTTCATCCCTCGAAGCGCCAGAGGCTGCCCGGCACGCAGAAGCTCCGGGAGGGCGTGAAGTTCCTGTCTCATGCCGTCATCGGCATCCGGGCCATGCAGGAATGGGGAAAGATGGAGCGAAGAGGAGAGGATGCGGAGTCAAGTGTGATAGATTGATAGGCCCGGGCCGGTGCAGCCTGACATTGTTGCCTCAAGCACATCGACAGCACCGTTCATGATCGCTCCATGCAACCGTTCGACAGGACAGGCCGCCCTCGCTGCCATGTAGCTGCCGAGTGACGGGATCGAACATTCGAAGCCGTATTCCAGACTGGAGTTTTGCACGATTCCCGAATGCAGCATCGCGTCAAAGATCTGCGGAAAATCGGTTCCGCAGGGAACTGTCCAGCGAGGGTCTCCCTCAAGACCCGGATTGCTGCGTCCCTGGTTGTCGGCATCACGGATCAACTCGATCATCGATTCCCTTGCCATCGGGCCAGTTCTCTTGAGTTGCTCCAGAACCACCGACACCAGGCCCTGCCTGTCCGTGAGCGGGCCAGCCAGACGATGACCGTAGTATCGGGACCTCGATGCGGCCGCCTTGAGCCGGGCCTGGTCAAGATCGATTTCCGCAGGCCGCCAGTCACACTCCCTGATCTGGCTGCCAAGCGCGTTCAGAAAGTTGCGGCAATGCATTGGCCAACCATGGCTGTCCCGAAGCATGGCCACACTCCAGGTCTCGATCATTTCGGCAGGCGGTCGTGCCGTTGACAGGTAGATGTCCGCAAACTTCCGGGCAAGTTCATTCGAAGTCTCGTTGCTGAACCGAGGCAGGGTGAATTCCGATTCACTGCTCAACCTGGCCAGGCCGGATTCCCTGAGGAGATCGCCGCTATTGGCCAGGCCGCCAAAGACCGGAAACATCGCTAGCCCATGGCTTCCCAGATGAAGCCAACGCAGGTTGCGTTCCAGATTTGCAGCTCCTCCACCCGAGGCAGCCATTGCACTTGCCTGTATTTCGTCGAACAGCAAAAGGACCGGAGATGTGGCCAGCAACTTCCCGAGTCTGCGTTCCTCGGCATTGCTCTGGTCTAGTTGCACATCAAGGTAGGTGTTGCCTGCCCCAATCCTGCCAGCGGGAAAAGTCTTCCGCCAGCGTCCGAATGTCTGCGGACGGACCCGGGCAAGACGCTCGGCAATTCTGAACTGCAGCCTGTCTTCGGGCAAGCACAGGTCGTCAGAATCGAACCGTACTGCAATCGGTCCGCCGCGTCGGCCTGCAGGAAAGTTCGAAGCGAGCTTTTCCAGAAGTGCCGATTTGCCAGCACCCGGAGCGCCTTGGAACACGAGCGTCAGGTCCTGACCTGGCCACTGTTCGTCCTTCCTCCCCTCAACTGTACGGAGGCGGGAAGCGACCTTCCGGAGTTCGACATCACGGCCTACGAAGATATCCGCCTTTCCGCGGTCCACCCCCTCGATAAATCGTTCAAGTTCAGCAATCTGCCTGTCGTCAAGCCTGTGCCTGTCAACGCCCATGGCAATACCTCATGAGGTCCTGCAATTATCCATGTCAATGACCAGACTGGCAAGTCAGGGCCTGCACTCCTCGATCCTGCCAGGATGAGTCGCGGCGTACTGTTGCTGTTGTCGACGACGAGAGTAGCGACCAGCACATCCTGACCACCAATTCGTCGGCCCGGAGGACATTGCCGTCTTCTTCGTCCACTCCTCGAAGGCAGCATCCTCGGCGACCGCCTCGGCAATCATGGTCCTGGCAACAAGGCAACGATACGCGGGCATTTCCTTCCATTGGCAGCGCGAAGTCGCAAATCAATGCAGGAGGCGCCGGCAAACGCAGCGTCATTCAATCCGCCCTTCCGGCATCGATTCGGCTCGACTCGGCACCAGAACACATCGGGAGCGGTCTGATATGGTTCCGCCACGCACCGGTATCGGTTGACCGTCCGATGTGCCGAAATCCTGCCGTGACTGACATGGCGCGTTACAGGGCAGCATGGAGATCTTGCGCAATGAACCGCGGGTGCTGCACGAGCGAGACAGTTCCGCGCGGGTTGTCTGCTGGTCCGGTTCCTCTGCTCAAATGCATACCACTCCTGCTGAACATGATGACGCATCCGGGAGGCACTGATGCGTCCTGCTTCCGGCTGCATCCGCTGAAGACTGGCCAGGCGGGTCAGTGAAGTGATCTCGCTGCCGGCAACTGACGGCTGGCAGGTATGTATCGACAAGCGAAACCGTGCGCGACCGGGTGGGCAGCCGTGATGCCGAACTGCACGACCGCTCTATCAACCCGTCACACCTGACTCCGTGTCCGTCTCCTCGTCGGTCTTGCTGCTCCATTCCTGCATGGCCCGGATGGTGATGACGGCACGGGACGGGAACTTCACGCCCTCCCGGAGCTTCCGCGTGCCGGCTCCGACGGATCCCGGACCCGGAAGGCGGTGATGGCGTCGAAGGCCGGGCACTTCCCGGGACCGGCCCGGCCCTCGGTGGTCGGCAGCATCCGGTCGAGCGGCGCCTTCCTCCTTCCCGGCGGGGCCGGTCCTTCGGGACCAGGAGCGCCGCCCCGGTCTCCCGCGCCCCGGCGACCGGCCTCCGGAAATCACCTTCGCGGTCGCACACCGTCACCACCCGGGTCCCGGGGCAGGCGATTGCCGGCTGCCGTGCCCGGTCGAGCCCGCCCACCCGGCGGGTGCCGTCCTTCTCCTCTTCCCGGCGGAAGCCGGCATCGGCCATGTAATTCCCAGCGGCCGGCCGGCCGCGTTCACCGCCACACCGACATGCGCGAGGATGCCCTTGCTGCCCTTGCCACCGCCGCCAAGACCGTCGAGGCCGGTGGCGGTGGCAAGCCCGTCATGGTTCGGCGTCGTGGTGTCCTGCATGGCCGGCACCAGCCGCTCGGCGGCGCACCGCTGCTTCTCCCGGCACAGGGCATCTCTCCAGCCTTCCACCAGCGGCCGCAGCCAGACCGCCCTTCGCACCCCCGAGGGCGCCCCGATGTCGGCTGCGGGCAGCACTTCCGGCCGCAGCACCCGCGAGGCCAACCCGTGCACGCGCACCGACGGCAGCAGCAGGAAGCGGTTGTTGCATGCCACCTGGCCGATATCGTTCATGCGGGCATCGGCCGACCAGCCGATCATCGCCTCCCGGCGGCGACGCGCCGCCGGCCGCACCGCCAGCTCGAGCGACAGCGGGCCGAGCTCGCGAAGCGGGCACGAGACCGGATTGTCGGGGAAGTCCGATGGCGGGCGTCCATGCGGGGCAGGCGCCGGCGCTTCGGCCCCGGGAAGAGCCGTGCCCGGCGTCCCGGCCGGTGCCGGCAGGAGCTTGCGGGCCGAGGACAGGCACGGCCTGCCGGCGGGCCCCGACCAGCCCCCACGCTCGCAGAGCTCGCGGGCCAGTGCCGTCCGGCTCCGATTCCCGCCCTTGCAGGCGGCGGCGAGCCACTCCAGCGTCCCTGCCGGGACCTGTCGCATGCCGATCTGCATGGCCGGGCAGATCGCATGGAAACAGCCCGGAGTCAGGTGCGTGTCGTTGATAGACCCGCAAGGGCCGGCTCAGGCCGCAGAGGCCAGATCCCTATCGTGCAGTGCCGGAACTCCAGCGGCGGCGAGCGCCCTGGCCGCCGGAGGCATTGGAAGTTCTTGTCATGGCCAGCGCCCGGGGCGCCGGCGACAATCTGGAGCGGTGGAAAAACTGCTTGTAAACGCCAGGCGTTCCGGAAAATATCCGCCTTGGCGCGGCGTCAGGTTGTCATCCTGATTGACGTGCTGCTCTCATCCAGATTGTCGCTCTACAACGTTCATCAGCATCAGGCTCGTCGCCCATTCTTCCAGCCAGTCGGCCCCGGCGGCCTCTTGCCAACTGGGAAGCGGCATCTCCTTCCAGGCGGCCTTCGAGCGCACGCGGGGCGCTCCAATTCCACTTTGCCGCCCTGGAACCCCGGACGACCCCGGGTCGTGCCCCACCGGTGACCGGGTTTGTCCGTATTGCGGGCATGCCCATCGCCCGCCAATTCGGACACGTCGGCTTCCATCCACTCGTTCAGCGCTGAAACCCCAGCCAGGAGGCAGAACTGATCAAAGCTTTGTCCGACCGCTTCCCACGTACCGGCAACGCCGCCGCGCAGGTCATTCTGTCTGGTTAGCGCCAGTTCGGATGTCGTAGTCTTCTTCATGGTGTTGATTCCCTTTCGGTTTGATTACCCGGCGCCTACGGCTCAGGGAAAGCAGCGCCACCCTCCACGCACATAGTTCAACATCAGGCGGGACATCCCAAGAATTTCGTGGCAGGATGAGGGCCAATTTTGGTGAATGAGCGGGGCAAACATTTTGGTTGTAGAACAGGATCATTTCAGAAAGGCCGCTCTGGAGATTGGCCGAAGTGGAGAGAACGATACACTACCGTACGACATCGATGCGAGTTTCATCCGTGACAGGGCCGAGGAGTTATCCGACATTTGTTTCCGGCTTTTTCAGGAAATCGAAGCCAAGACGCCTCAAAACGCGGCGCGTTTCGTCAACGGGTTAACTATCGGGTCGGAACGGCTTCTGGTTCCCACCGGTGCACACGGATTTCGTATCACCACAAAGATAAGCCCATTCTGGAACCTATACCTCAATGGCCTCGGCCGTGCGATTGCAGAAGCCAACGAAGGCAATCGTAGCGACCGTGTTCACTCCTACCGCCTGAGCAATAATGGTGACGACCTTTTCGACAGATCAAAATCCTGGAGGACCTACAAGGAAGCGACGCTGGAAGAAGCTGCCTTAGAGATCGAGGGCTGCGTCGTCGTTCAGACAGACATCTCAAGCTTCTATGAGCATGTCTATCACCACAGACTGGAAAACGTAGTTGATGATCTCGCCCCAGATAACTCAACTGTAGCAACCCAAATCGTCCGAATACTGAGCAAGCTATCTTCGGGGAGGTCTTTTGGACTGCCAGTCGGTGGTCAGTGTGCACGCGTGCTCGCAGAAGTATTGATGACGCCCATCGACGCATCTCTCTCCGATGCGGGTATCCTCTGGCATCGTTTTGTCGATGACTTCACTCTGGTCTGTAATTCTCAACAAGGCGCCTATGCCTCGCTTTCGATACTCTCGAATTCGCTGGCAGATTATGGATTGTCTCTAAACCGAACAAAAACAACAACCCTTAGTGCCAAGCATTATCGGGATTATATCGCAGTGCAGCTTGGGCAAGGCGATGAAACAACCGTTGCACTGCGTGAACTTGACCTACACTTTGACCCGTATTCCGATGCAGCTCAATCTCAGTATGAGCAACTTAAGAAATCATTCGAGGCTATCGATATCCAGTTTCTCTTGGATTTGGAGAAGGAGAAGTCTCAGCCCGATGCATTTGTTATGGCTCAGATCGGCAGAGCGCTGAAGTTCCAAGAGCCTCATGTTGCAGCCCAGCTCTGCGCGACCTTGCTTGACCCCAGCAACTTGGATGCCTTCCGAGCGTCATGGTCAAAAATTCTCCGTGGAGTCTACGCGGTTCGTTCGAATGAAGAGTTCGAGGCCGTCTTTGAGAAAATTGATGAATTGCTCGACAGAATCCCAGGAGCGACCCCCCATCTTCTTATTCCCGAAGCGAACAAGCTGCATTTCCTTCGGGCTATTCGCTTCAGAAAGACTGAAGCCAGGGGAAGGTATGTAAGGCAGGCATACGATCAAACCTCTTCAACCTCCGTAAAACGCGCGTGCATAGACTGCTGGAAGCACTGGCGGGACCGTGCGAGCTTCATGCGGCTGCGAAACCAATGGCAGAACTTGAGCTCAGATGAGCAGAGAATGTTCTGGTTGGCGGCTGGGGAATTTGGAGATGATGGAGACCACGCCAGGAATCAACTTAGGGTGACATTGGAAGGTACTTGGCGACTCGGCTTTGAAGCAAACAACGCTGCCAGCTTTGCAGGAGCCTTTCAAAGTTGGGTTCAAGAAAATGGCTAGAAGACTGCCATTTCGAGATCCGCGAACTGTTGCGCGAGATATACCAGGCGTCCTTGATATCCTGTTCCCGAGGCTGACTGGGGGTCTCGTTGCCGCGCTCAATCGAACAATGTTCACGTTTGACGGGATTTTGCCGCTTTCCGACGAACATGTTGCTGAGAGCCATCTTCACAAAGCGATGCTGTTCGAGCTTTCAGTAGCGCGAGCTGAGAGAGTCTTGCAGGGGGAGGATGAACCTAGTTGGAACGAAGTTCTCGCAATTGCTGTAGAAAGACAAAGGCAGCATTTCGATGCCGAAGTGCCGGATCAACTTAAGAAGATCGACATTGATCTGTCAGAGCAAGCGGCGAACAATTTGGTCCATATGCTCCGTAGCGTTCGGGAGCAGCACGGAGGTTCTGAGTTGTCGATTTCCCCGTTGGTTCCAGGTTTGGGCTGGATATCTTCCGGCTTTGGAGACTTTTCGCTGGGGGACATTCTGATTGAAGTGAAGCATACAGATAGAAACTTCATGGCGAGAGATTTTAGGCAGGTGCTGATGTACTGGCTCCTGAAGTACTCGGCATCAATCGAGCGTGGCGAAGACGTTTGGACTGAGTGCCTATTACTCAATCCTAGACGGAATTCAGGATTGCTCTTCAATTTTGACAAAGTTTTGCACTCCGCATCGGAGAGCTCAAACCGCGTGGAGTTGCTTGAGCTACTTCGTTCAATAGTGGGCGAAGAGCCGACGCGCCGCTGAAGGATGCTTTTTCTCGGGCACGGTGACAATCGAATTGCGATTCAGAGTAACCGATGCCACTTTCCTCGCAACAGCACGCCGAAGGGCGGCACGAGCAGTAGAGGCAAATGGCAGATGAATGCAGACAGGACGGTGCTCACCGACGCCATGTGGGCGCGGGCCTGTTCCATGCTGACTGGCGAGGAGACCGATCTAGGTGTCACCGCGACAGATAACAGGCAGCTTCTCGAGGCGGTGCTCTGGCGGATCCGTACCGGATCGCCATGGCGCGACCTTCCGGAGCATTTCGGCAACTGGAACAGTGTCTTCAAACGGTTCCGACGCTGGGCCCTTTCGGGTATCTTCGAGCGTGTATTCAATGAATTGTCGGATGAGTTCGACCTCGAATACGTGTTCGTCGACGGCACCATCGTCTAGGCGCATCAGAAGGCGGCCGGTGCAAGGGGGGGGACCTCGAAGCAGGGTATCGGACGCTCGAGAAGCGGCCTGACCAGCAAGATCGAGGCCATCGTGGACGCGCTCGGCTGCTTGGCCCGCTTCGTGATCCTTCCCGGGCAGGCGCATGATCTTGCAGGGATGCCGGCACTTCTCGAGGATTTCCCCTTCGCAGCCCTCATCGAGGGCAAGGCCTTCGATGCGGCATGGCTGCTCGAGGAGATCGAGAAGAGCGGAGCAGTGGCGGTGATTCCTGCGAGACTGTGCCGTGCCCAATCCAGAGAGCATGACCGAGAGATGTATGGGATGGCGGCACCAGATCGAGAACGTCTTCGCCAGAATCAAGGAGTTCCGCGCTATCGCCACCCGCGAGGGCAAGACCGATGCCAGTTTCGCTGCGGCGATTCATCTCGTCAGTGGCGTGGTCGCGGCAACATGATTGTCAACAGTCCCTAGTTGCAGATGCGGGAAAATCAGGCCGGAATGCCTGCCGCATCTGCGGGTTGAGGAAGAAAAAGAGACGCTATATCATAGTGTTAGAACCGAAGGTGCGTTGGTTGGTGTAGGTGCGTCACGCCAACTTTGGTCAGGCCATTTGTGGTTACCGGTTCTGTGTGGCTGACTTGACAATCCGCAAAGACATTTGATGCTGAGGATTCAGCAATGGAGAGACCGAAATGAATCAGAGATTGCCCCCATTCCTGAGCCAGGGCGAGGTCGCCCGCCTGTTTCCGGTACTCTCGACCACATCCAGGGAGGGACGGACCACGGCGGTCCTGCTGGCCTGCATTGCGAGGATCGACGAACTTGCAAAGGCACTTCTGGTGAGTGCCGGCCAACGTGTCGGGACTCGCACGAAGATCGAGTGTTATACGGAGATTGTGCCTGTAAACGTCTCCGCGAACACGCGCGAACGACCTGATGGCCTGATCGTTCTTCGTACCGGCAAGCGTGAATGGAGGGCTTTCGTCGAAGCCAAGATAGGCAACAGCGAACTCGACGTCGATCAGATAGAAAGATACCGGACTCTGGCCAGGGACAACGACGTAGATTGCGTCATCACCATTTCCAACCAGTTTGCGACTGCACCGACCGAACATCCGCTCAAGGAGGTTCGCAGGAGCCGTTCGAGAATTCCGGTCATTCATTGGTCATGGATGCACGTTCTCACCACCTCTGATCTTCTGATCAGCCAGCAATTGGTCAACAATCATGATCAACTCGTTCTCTTGAACGAGTTTCGGCGCTTCCTGGCTCATGAAAGCGCGGGTGTGCGTGGTTTCGACCGCATGCCGAAGGAATGGACCGAATTGAACAGGCTGATTTCTGCGGGTGGCGACGTATCGGCGAGTTCGCATGAGGCGGCCAAAGTGGTCGAGGCGTGGCACCAGGAAACACGCGATCTCTCGCTGGCATTGAGTCGCCTGACCGAAACCCATGTCACACAGCGATTACCAAGAAGCCATCTGCGCAGCCTGGCGCAACGTCAGAAGGACGAACTTGCGAACCTGCGGGACAACAGGCAGCTTTCCGTATCCTTGGAGATCCCCGATGCCGCGGCCCCACTCGACGTCGTGGCCGATCTTGCGCGCCGTTGCATCGATGTCGGAATGACCTTGGATGCGCCGGACGACAGGAAGTCCGGCAAGGCGCGGGTTAACTGGCTTCTCCGCCAGATCAGGCAGGACGACGTGACCGATCTATACGTGCGGGTTTCATGGCGCAGGCGAAGCGCGTCGACCCAACACTCGGTTTCGGACCTGCGCGATGATGCGGGAATTGTCGAAGACGGCACGAAGCATCTGGAAGCCAAATGCTTTCACCTCTTCGAATCGAAGCGTCTGGGAATTCGTTTCACTCGGCAGTCGAACTTCATTGCCGATTTGGAGCAGGTCGTTCCCGCCTTTTACGGAAGATACGGGGCTGGTTTGGTCGCATGGCAAAGGCCGGCTCCCACGATCAAGGCAGGCAAGACCGGGTCTTCCGACGTCTCTCCGGAATCGATTTCCGAAGAGGCGGATTCTTTCGTGGCGGAAACCTGAGTCGTATTGCCGAATTGCGCTGCATTCCAGCGCAGGAAATCTTCCCGCGATTGTGCTCAACGCAACTCTTCAGCACCAGGGTGGCATTGCCAAGGAGGCCGAACAGTGGCTGCCTGGCCTCGTTCGGTCCATGCCCGCGTCGCTGCGACACGCGCCATCCCCAACGTATGTGGACGCCCCCGGTAGTGCAAGCTGGATTTCAGACATCATGTGGCATGCGGTCAAGGTACGGTCGTATGTCCGGCCTCTCGATGCAGCATTCATTCGCCGCGGGCCCGTATGGTGTTCGTGGATCGGATCCAAATCGCTTCCACGGGCTCGAAGCCCTGCGTCAGGTGCTGGTTTTTCCGACCCCGTCTTCAATGACCTTTTGCCCCTATGTTGTCTGTCGTCCTCACCGCACCAACCGGGATCATCCGCAGATCAGGCCGTCAGGGCCGTGCCTGCAGCACCCGGTATTCCGTTCCGGGAAGTAGAGCCTCTCCTTTCCCGGCAGCTTTCGTTTCCAGGCAGTCACGCCGCCGCGGCCATCGCCGCCGGTGCCCGGTAATCCTCGTTCTTCACCGACAGCGCCCAGATCATGCGCGCCATCTTGCCGGCAAGCGCCACCGCCACCAGCTTCGGCGGCTTCCCGGCGATCATCCTGGCAAGCCAGGGATCCTTGAGCGCCTCGCCTCTCGGCGCATGGCGGAGCACCGAGGTTGCACCGAGGACCAGCAACTGCCTGAGGTCCCGCTGCCGCATCCTGGTGATCCGTCCCGGAAGCTGCCGGCCGGCTGTCGAATGTTCCCGGGGTGTCAGCCCGACCCAGGCCGCGAAGTCCCGGCCACGGCGGAAGCTCGCCATCGGCGGTGCGAAGGCATGCACGGCCATGGCGCAGATCGGACCGATGCCCGGGATGGTCATCAGCCGCCTGAACTCGTCTCGCTCCCTGGCCCGGACCCGGATCTGCTGCTCGAGGCCGGTGATCTGCCCGGAGAGCGAGGCGATCCGCGTGAACGGCAGCTCGGCCAGCGCTGCCACCTGCTCGGGTGGTGGCTCCTGTACTTCCGCCAGCTCCTGCCGAAGCTTCACGACACTGGCCACGCCCCTCGGCGCCACCACGCCGAATTCGGCCAGGTGGCCCCGGAGCGAATTGATGGTCTGCGTGCGCTGCCGGACCATGAGTGCCCGGGTCCGAAACAGCATGGCATCGGCCTGGGCCTCCTCGGGTTTCACCGCCACGAAGCGCATGGTCGGGCGCTGAGCGGTGCGGGCGATCGCTGCTGCGTCGTTCCGGTCATTCTTCTGGCGCTTGACGAAGGGTTTCACGTAGACCGGCGGGATCAGCTTGCACTCGTGGCCAAATCCGATGATCTGGCGGCCCCGGTGACGGGCACCGCCGCAGGCCTCCATCACCACCAGGCAGGATGGCAGCTTGCAGAGGAAGGCCAGGAACCTGCCGCGCGAGACCGTCTTGCGGAAGACCGGCTGGCCGTCTGCAGTTGCACCGTGAAGCTGGAAGCTTCGCTTTGATATATCGATGCCGATGATGGTAGTGTGTTCCATGGACGTTTCCTCCGTCGATTTCACGCGCAGCTGGACTGGCGTTTTCTCCGGCGCATCTTGACGCCGTTCGGAGGGGGCGTCCACTCCATCGCTTCCGATGTGCAGGTCCCGCCCGAAACAGGGATCGTAGTGCAATTGTCTGGCCATGGCCGCGATGTGTCTCTCGCAATTCGCGCCTGATGGCGTGCGGCCCGAGACCCTCCATGGCCGCCGAGGCCTGGCTGTCATCCCGGCCTTTCCTGCTCCGAAACGCAGTCGGCGTGCGGCCCGGGAGGGCCACCTTCAGCGCCTTGGACTGTCCGGCCGGCAGGGCCATCTCCCATCCTGCCTGGCCGGTGCCAGTATTCGGTTGATTTCCAATCTGCCGGTTGCTACGAAATTTTCCTGTTTCCGGACGGTCAGGAGGTCATGCATGAAACGGTTCCGAATTGCGATGCTGGGGTCAGGTCAGATCGGTGGCACGCTGGCCCATCTTTCCGTTCTGCGGGAACTTGGAGATGTCGTGCTGTTCGATATCCAGGACGGTTTGCCGCAGGGCAAGGCGCTCGACATCGCCGAGAGCGGACCGGTGAGCCGGTTTGATGCATCGGTCAGTGGAACCACGACCTATGAGGGGATCGCCGGGGCCGATGTCTGCATCGTGACCGCCGGCGTGCCGAGGCGGCCCGGCATGTCCAGGGACGACCTCCTGGAAATCAATCTCAAGGTGATGAAATCGGTCGGCGAGGGAATTGCCGCCAATGCCCCCGACGCGTTCGTCATCTGCATAACCAACCCGCTCGATGCCATGGTCTGGGCGCTGCAGAAATATTCCGGGCTGCCGCCAGCCAAGGTGGTCGGAATGGCCGGGATTCTCGATTCGGCCCGCTTCCGGCACTTCATCTCACTCGAATTGGGGGTGTCGATGCGGGATGTGACGGCATTCGTGCTGGGAGGCCATGGAGACACCATGGTGCCGCTGCCGCGCTACTCGACGGTTGCTGGGGTCCCGGTGACCGACCTAGTGAAGATGGGATGGATGTCGCAGGACAGGCTGGATGGAATCATCCAGCGCACCCGGGATGGAGGAATCGAGATCGTCAATCTCATGGGCAACGGCTCAGCCTATCACGCTCCGGCAGCCGCAGCCATCGAGATGGCCGAGGCCTATCTCCGGGATCAGAAACGCATTCTTCCCTGTGCAGCCCACCTCGATGGCGAATATGGAATGTCCGACATGTATGTCGGCGTGCCGGTGATGATCGGCGGCACGGGGGTCGAGCGGGTGGTGGAGATTTCGCTGGATGGCAGCGAGCGCGAGGAATTCGATCGTTCTGCAGATTCGGTAAAGACCCTCGTGGCGGCGTGCCGGGAGATCGACCCGTCACTTTAGGATATCAGCGTGGAGCGTGCCTGGCAGGCACAGCCTGTCCTGGTCGGCGGCCGGCACCTTGACATGGTCCCCCGGGAATGCGGGCTTCGATGCCGCGTGCCCGCCATGACGGCAAGCGATCGCGGCCGGGGAGACGCGCGTGATCGGCGGAATGGACAGGAGACTCCCGTGGTGGCACTATCCCTTGCGATTCCCTATAGGGTCGCCATGGGGACAACCGGGTGAGCAGGGCAGACAGGATCGGATTTCGGGCATGAATATCCACGAGTACCAGGCGAAGCAGCTGCTGCGGGAATTCGGACTGCCGGTGTCGGAGGGATGCCCGGTCCTGGCCGGTGAGGACCCGGCGGCAGCGGCAGCGGCGCTGGGCGGTCCGGTCCGGGTCGTCAAGGCGCAGATACATGCCGGCGGCCGGGGCAAGGGAAAATTCCGGGAAGCCGGTGCCGGCGATGGCGGCGGTGTCAGGATTACCCGGTCGGTGGAAGATGCAGCGGCCGAGGCCGGCAGGATGCTCGGCAAGACGCTTGTTACTCACCAGACCGGCAGTTCCGGCAAGCAGGTCAACCGGATCTATATCGAGCAGGGTGCCGATATCGAACGGGAACTCTACTTTGCCATCCTGCTCGACCGGAGCCGGTCACGGGTGTCCGTGGTCTGCTCGACCGAGGGCGGCATGGATATCGAGGAGGTGGCGCAATCGAGCCCGGAAAAGATCCTGACCCTGTCGGTCGATCCGGCAACCGGGCTGCAGTCGCATCACGGCAGAAGCTGCGCCTCCGGGCTGGGCCTGACCGGGAAGCTGGCGAAACAATGCGCGGGGCTGCTGGCCAATGCCTACCGGCTCTACCAGGAGACGGATGCGGAATTGCTGGAAATCAACCCGCTTGTGGTTACCCGTTCCGGCGATCTCCTTTGTCTCGACAGCAAGATGTCATTCGATTCCAGCGCCATGTACCGGCATCCGGAACTGGCCGGGCTGCGGGACGAGACCGAGGAGGATCCCAAGGAACTCGCGGCCTCGGAGTTCGGTCTGAGCTACATCGCGCTTGATGGCGAGATCGGCTGCATGGTCAATGGCGCCGGCTTGGCGATGGCGACCATGGACATCATCAAGCTCTACGGGTCGGAGCCGGCCAATTTCCTTGATGTCGGGGGAGGGGCATCCCGGGAGAAGGTGGTCGAGGCATTCAAGATCATTACATCCGATCCGAATGTCCGCGGCATCCTGGTCAATATCTTCGGAGGCATCATGCGTTGTGACACCATCGCCGAGGGCGTGGTGGAGGCGGTGCGCGAGGTCGGCCTCGAGGTGCCGCTGGTGGTTCGGCTCGAGGGAACCAATGTCGAAGAGGGAAAATCGGTCATCAGGCAGAGCGGGCTGAATGTCATTGCCGCCGATGATCTCGGTGATGCCGCCAGAAAGATCGTCGATGCGGTCAGGGCATCGGATTGAATGACAGGGCCAGCAGGAGAAGCGCACGACCATGGCTATTCTGGTTGACCATCAAACCAAGGTCATCTGCCAGGGTTTGACCGGGGCGCAGGGCTCCTTTCACACCGAGCAGGCCATTGCCTACGGGACCGGAATGGTCGGAGGGGTCACACCGGGCAAGGGAGGCAGCACGCATCTCGGGCTGCCGGTATTCGATACTGTCAGGCAGGCCATGGAAGCGACCGGCGCCAATGCCACCGCAATCTATGTTCCGCCCGCCTTTGCCGCCGATGCGATCCTGGAGGCGTGTGATGCCGGAATCGAGTTGATCGTCTGCGTGACCGAGGGAATCCCGGTCCGCGACATGATCGTCGCCAGGCGGGCGCTGGACGGTTCCGGATCGCGGCTTGTGGGCCCGAATTGCCCTGGAGTCATCACCCCGGAGGCGTGCAAGATCGGCATCATGCCCGGACATATCCACCGCAGGGGAAGCGTCGGCGTGGTCTCCCGCTCCGGGACCCTGACCTACGAGGCGGTCAAGCAGACCAGTGATGTCGGTCTTGGCCAGTCAACCTGCGTCGGCATCGGCGGTGATCCGGTCAAGGGGACGGAACATGTCGACGTGCTGGAAATGTTCCTGGCCGATGACGAGACCGAATCGATCATCATGATCGGTGAAATCGGCGGAAGCGCCGAGGAAGAGGCGGCCGAATTCATCAAGTCGGAAGCCCGTCACGGAAGATCAAAGCCGATTGCCGGCTTCATTGCCGGCAGAACGGCACCGCCGGGCCGGCGGATGGGTCATGCCGGCGCGGTGATTTCCGGTGGAAAGGGCGGTGCCGACGACAAGATCGAGGCCATGCGATCAGCCGGAATCGAAATTGCCGACAGCCCGGCGACGCTGGGGGAAGCGGTGCTGAAGGCCATCGACAACTGATCGTTCGACGGGTGGGGAAAGACATGCAAGAACAGAGCCCGAACCGGTATTTTCATACATCGAGTTTCCTGCAGGGCCAGAATGCCGAATATATCGAGCAGCTGCGCAGCCGCTACATGTCCAGCCCGTCATCGGTTGACGAATCATGGCGGCGGTATTTCGAGGCTCTCAGCGATGACGGGGCCGGTCCGTCCGCGCCGCCGAGCTGGAAATCGGCAAACTGGCCGATGCTCGACAATGGTGAACTTGTAGCGGCATTTGACGGTCAGTGGGCCGAGAATGACCCGATTGACGGTCGCCTCCTCGAATCGAGGATCAGGGGGCTGGCCGCCGCTGGCGGTATCGATATTCCGGAAAAGGAGGTCCAGCAGCGGACCATCGATTCAATCCGGGCCCTGATGCTGATCAGGGCCTACCGGATCAGGGGGCACCGGATTGCCAGGCTGGACCCTCTCGGCCTGACCCATCACACGAACCACGCCGAGCTTGATCCGGCATCCTACGGTTTCTCGGAGGCCGACATGGACCGGCCGGTCTTCATCGACCGGGTGCTCGGCCTGGAGACCGCGACCATGCGCGAGATACTGGCCATGGTCAAACGCACCTATTGCGGCACATTTGCCCTGCAATACATGCACATCTCCGATCCGGAGCAGAGCAGCTGGCTGAAGGAGCGCATCGAAGGCTACGGCAAGGAGGTCGCATTCACCCAGGAGGGCCGCCGGGCAATCCTGAACAAGCTGATCGAGGCGGAAGGGTTCGAGAAGTTCCTGCAGACCAAGTATACCGGGACCAAGAGATTTGGCCTCGATGGCGCCGAGTCGATCATTCCGGCGATGGAGCAGATCATCAAGCGGGGCGGTGCTCTCGGGGTGACCGAAATCGTCATCGGGATGCCGCATCGCGGCCGCCTGAACATCCTGGCCAATGTCATGAGCAAGCCATACCGGGCAATCCTGAACGAATTCGGTGGCGGAAGTTTCAAGCCGGAGGATGTCGCCGGATCCGGCGATGTGAAATACCATCTGGGCGCGTCATCCGACCGTGAATTCGACGGCAATACCGTTCACCTGTCGCTGACTGCCAACCCGTCGCACCTGGAGGCGGTGAATGCCGTTGTCATCGGCAAGGCCAGGGCAAAGCAGATGCAACTCGGGGATGACCAGCGCACCCGGGTGCTGCCACTGCTGCTTCATGGCGATGCCGCCTTTGCCGGGCAGGGCATCGTTGCCGAGTGCTTTGGCCTGTCGGGACTGGTCGGGCATGCAACGGGCGGCACCATCCACCTGATCGTGAACAACCAGATCGGATTTACCACGGCGCCGCATTATTCCAGGTCCTCGCCATATCCGACCGATATTTCCATGATCACCGAATCACCGATTTTCCACGTGAACGGCGATGATCCGGAGGCGGTGGTGCATGCGGCCAAGGTGGCAACCGAATTTCGCCAGAAATTCTGCAAGGATGTGGTGATCGACGTGTTCTGCTACCGGCGGTTTGGGCACAACGAGGGCGATGAGCCCATGTTCACCCAGCCGAAAATGTACCGGATCATCAAGAACCACGACACCACGCTGGAGTTGTATTCGAAGAAGCTGGTGAAGGAGGGGCTGGTTCCGGAAGGCGAGGTTGCCCGGCGCAAATCGGAATTCCGACAGCGGCTCGATGACGAGTTCGAGGTGGCAAAGAGCTACAAGCCGAACGAGGCCGACTGGCTTGATGGCCGCTGGTCACACCTCCAGTGGCAGATTGATGACGACCAACGGGGCAGGACCGGCGTCAAGAGCGAGGTTCTGAACCGTATCGGCAAGGCGCTGGTACATGTTCCCGATGGTTTCAGTCTGCATCCGACATTGAAGCGGCTCCTGCGCTCCAGGGAGAAGATCGTCGACACGGGCGAGGGGTGCAACTGGGCGATGGGCGAGGCGCTGGCCTTCGGAAGCCTCCTCCTCGATGGCTATGGCGTCAGGCTGTCAGGACAGGATTCCACCAGGGGAACCTTCAGCCAGCGGCATTCCGCCTTCATCGATCAGGATACCGAGGAGAAATTCGTTTCTCTCAACCATATCGACCCGGAGCAGGCCGAGTTCCAGGTCATCGATTCGATGCTCTCCGAATTCGCCGTTCTCGGATTCGAGTATGGCTACTCGCTGAGCGAGCCGAACACGCTGGTGATGTGGGAGGCGCAATTCGGTGACTTTGCCAATGGTGCGCAGATCATGATCGACCAGTTCATCGCAACTGGTGAGCGCAAATGGTTGCGGATGTCGGGGCTGGTCCTGCTGTTGCCGCATGGTTTCGAAGGGCAGGGGCCGGAACATTCCAGCGCCAGGCTCGAGCGGTTCCTGCAATTATGTGCCGAAGACAACTGGATTGTTGCCAATTGCACCACCCCGGCCAATTACTTCCACATCCTTCGCCGGCAGATGCACCGTGATTTTCGCAAGCCACTGGTACTGATGACGCCGAAATCGCTGCTTCGCCACCGGCTGGCGGTATCGAAGCTTGACGAAATGAAGCCGGGAACGACATTTCACCGTGTATTGTGGGATGATGCCCAACACGGCAATTCCGATACCGAACTGGTTGATGATGGAGAAATAAAGCGGGTGGTCATCACCTCCGGCAAGGTCTATTTCGACCTTCTCGAGGAGCGGGACAAGCGTGGCATCAACGACATCTACCTGATGCGGGTCGAACAGTATTATCCGTTCCCGGCGATGGCCCTGATCAAGGAACTTTCAAGATTCAGGAATGCGGAAATGATCTGGGTCCAGGAGGAGCCAAGAAACCAGGGTGCGTGGCAGTTCATCGAGCCAAACCTCCAATGGGTCCTGGAAAAGATCAAGGCAAGATCCGGACGGGTGGAATATGTCGGCCGCCAGGCATCGGCGTCGCCGGCGGCAGGGCTGTTCAGTGAACATCAAAGACAACAGGCGCAAATCGTGGACGAGGCCCTGACCATAGGCGGAGATTGACAGCATGACAGCAGAAATTCGAGTTCCGACTCTCGGGGAGAGCATTACCGAAGCGACGGTCGGCACGTGGTTCAGGAAACAGGGCGAGGCCGTTGCCGCCGACGAGGTGGTCTGCGAGCTGGAGACCGACAAGGTGACCGTCGAGGTCCCGTCGCCGGAGGCCGGCATCCTGGCGGAAATCGTCGCTGCCCAGGGCGCCGAGGTCGAGGTTGGCGCCTTGCTGGCGACGGTCGGCGAGGGAGTTGGAGCCGCTCCGGTGGCCGAAGACCCGGCGCCGAAGAGTGCCCCGACGGAGGCAACGCCGCCCTCGGGGCAACCGGAAAGCAAGCCCGAACGTGACCCAGAGCACGCGCCATCGGCGCAGGTGATGATGGCGGAGAGCGGAATTTCGCAGGATGCGGTCAAGGGTTCGGGCCGTGACGGCAGGGTGATGAAGGAAGACGTGCTGGCGGCGATTGCGGCCGCCGAGCCATCGGCAGCGCCGGTGCCCGAGCCACAGGCGCGGCCGACCGAAGACGGCGAGGAGCGCGTGCGGATGTCGCGGCTTCGGCAGACTATCGCCAACCGGCTGAAGGATGCGCAGAACACGGCAGCCATCCTGACCACCTATAACGAGGTGGACATGTCCCGGGTGATGCAGATCAGGTCCGAATTCAAGGATGTGTTCGAGAAGAAATACGGTGCCCGTCTCGGCTTCATGTCATTTTTCGTGAAGGCTTGCTGCGAGGCGCTGATCGATGTTCCCGAGGTCAATGCCGAAATCGACGGCGACGAGATCGTCTACAAGAAATTCGTTCATATGGGCATTGCGGTGGGCACACCGACCGGGCTGGTGGTTCCCGTGATCCGCAATGCCAACCGGCTTGGCTTTGCCGACATCGAGATGGCAATCGCCAATGCCGGTGCCCGCGCCAGGGATGGCCAGCTGTCGATCGCCGAGATGCAGGGAGGTACCTTCTCGATTTCCAATGGCGGGGTCTATGGCTCGCTGATGTCATCTCCGATCCTCAACCCGCCGCAATCCGGCATTCTCGGAATGCACAAGATCCAGGAACGGCCGATTGCACTGAATGGCGAGGTCGTGATCCGCCCGATGATGTATCTGGCGCTGTCCTATGATCACCGGATCGTCGACGGCAAGGGCGCGGTGACATTTCTTGTCAGGGTCAAGGAGCTGATCGAGGAGCCGCACCGGCTGCTCATGGGCATTTGATCGACTCGGGTATAGCCGGGCAAGGCTGCGCGCCACAACGTATTTCGGAACATGAACCTGTCGGGAAATGGAGGCCTTCATGGCAAGCTATGATGTCATTGTGATTGGTGGTGGACCGGGCGGCTATGTCTGCGCCATCAGGGCGGCACAGCTGGGCCTGAAGGTGGCGTGCGTGGAAGGCAGGGAGACGCTTGGTGGAACCTGCCTCAATGTCGGCTGCATTCCGTCGAAGGCCCTGCTGCATGCCAGCCACATGTTGCACGAAACCCATGCCAATTTTGCCAAGATGGGCCTGGGCTCGCCGGCAGTGGAAGTCGACTGGAAACAGATGCTGGCCTACAAGGACGAGTCGATCCTGGCCAATACCAGGGGCATCGAATTCCTGTTCAAGAAGAACGGGATCGACTGGCTGAAGGGCTGGGGCAGCGTTGCCGGCCCCGGCAAGGTGCAGGTTGGAGACGAGACCCACGAGGCCGGGAACATCGTGCTTGCCACCGGCTCCGAGTCGTCCAGCATTCCCGGCGTCGAGATTGACGAAGACAGCATCGTGTCATCGACCGGCGCCCTGGAGCTCGACGGGATTCCCGAGCGACTCACGGTCATCGGCGCCGGGGTCATCGGCCTCGAGATCGGCTCCGTCTTTGCCCGGCTGGGCTCGAAGGTGACCGTGCTCGAGTTTCTCGACCAGGTCACTCCGGGCATGGATGGCGAACTGTGCAAGAACCTGAACCGGCTGCTTCGGAAGCAGGGCCTGGACATCGTGCTCGGTGCGCAGGTCACGGCCGTCGAGAAAGGCAAGGGTGTGCTGACAGTCAATTACCGGCTTCGCAAGAAGGAAAGCGATCACGTTCACGAGGCCGATATTGTCCTGGTGGCCACCGGTCGCCGGCCCTACACCGGCGGTCTTGGTCTGGCCGAGGCCGGAATCGAGATGGCGGAGTCCGGCCAGGTTGTCACCGATGCCAGGTTGCAGACCAATGTTGCCGGGATTTATGCAATTGGCGACGTGGTGGCTGGCCCGATGTTGGCTCACAAGGCGGAAGACGAAGGAACGGCGGTGGCCGAAACGATCGCCGGTCGATACGGCCATGTCAATTACGATGTGATTCCGTCGGTCATCTACACCCACCCGGAAGTGGCGGCGGTTGGCGCAACCGAGGAGCAGCTGAAGGAGGAGGGAAGGCTGTACAAGGTCGGCAAGTTTCCGTTCATGGGTAACGGCCGGGCCAAGTCGGTGCTGGCGGCCGACGGGTTCGTCAAGATGCTGGCAGACCAGGCCAGTGATCGCATCCTCGGATGCCACATTATCGGACCGAGCGCCGGCGAACTGATTCACGAGATCTGCGTGGCCATGGAATTCGGCGCTGCGGCCGAGGACGTGGCCAGGACATGTCACGCCCATCCGACCCTCTCCGAGGCGGTCCGGGAGGCCGCCCTGGCCTGCGGCGACGGAGCGATACACGCCTGACCGGACCGACCGGGATTTGCGTAGCGGGATGTCAGACGAGGATGTACTGGTGAAGCAGGGTTCCGTTGTCCTTCAACCATTTCCGGTGTGCCTGGCGGTCGGGGCATAATCGGTCCACGATCTGCCAGAAACTCGATGAGTGGTTGAGTTCAACCAGGTGCGACACCTCGTGGGCTGCGACATAGTCCAGCACCGCCGGCGGAGCCATGATCAGCCGCCACGAGAACATCAGGCGATTGCCGGATGAGCAGGATCCCCACCGGGAACGGGGATCTCGCAATCGGATGCCCGGGGTTGGAAGGGAGAGCATGTCGGCATAGTGGCGGGTTGCAGCCAGCAATCTCTCCAGGGCCAGGGATTTGCAGAACTCGCCGAGCACGATTGGCAATTCCGTCACGTCGCAATGTGCCAGTAACAGCGACCCGCGACACCGCACCCGATCGCCATCTGCCTTCCGGATCTCGAATTGACGCCCTTCAAGCTGAAACGAATCACCAAACAAGGGAAATCGGCACTTCACGGCTTCCCGGATCTGGCTGTCGATCCAGTCCCGTTTGCCGAGCGCAAACCGGCGGGCATCGTCAATATCCACATGGCGCGGGACCGTCATGCTGACATGGCCGCCGATCCGGTCGACCCGGAGCGATATTCTCCGCCCGCCCGCAAGCTGCCTGACCGATACCCGAACCGGCGGCTCACCGGGAAGCAGGAAATCGTCGGTTTGCAGGGTCATGCCCGTCTCCCGATTGATCCGGCCAAGCGGCATCGCCATGGCTGGCCGATGACCGGATGTCGTGATGTTGCAAGCGGTAATCCGATTGACGGAAGATGGCAATTCCTGCCATCCCTTTCGCCGATTCCGGGACGACGACGGACGGCTCACGGGTGCACGCCAAATTCCCGGGTTGACGTGAATTCGCTCTCCGCTCCGACCACCTTGACCGGCCAGGCTGGACCTGGAATGGCAACATGTTGGCCCGGCGATTTGGCCCGGCTTTGACAATACCGGTTTCTTTGTGGCAGTGGGTGCCGGATTCAAGCAACAGCACATCAAAGAAGGGATTTCGATGAGCAGGGAAGAATGGGGCGTGAAGCGAATTTGTCAGGATCCGGGCTGTGGTGCACGGTTTTATGATTTGAAAAGGAATCCGATAAATTGCCCCATTTGCGGCAAGGAATTCATCGTGGACAATCCTGGTGAACGACCGCGAGCCGACCGTGAGGCTCCCAAGAAGGAAAAGGACACCAAGAAGGATGCCTCCGAGTCCCATTCCGACGAGGACGATCTCCTGGAAGACGTGGAGGATAGTGTAGAGCTGGATGACGACATGCTGGACGAATCGGATGACGACACCGTCCCGCTTGATGACATTGCAAATGTCGCCTCCGATGACGAATCATGATTTTGCTTGCCTCGCTGCAAGAATTCACGCAATGAGGCAGGTCCGCACCGGATAATGGGGCCATAGCTCAGTTGGGAGAGCGCTTGAATGGCATTCAAGAGGTCAGGGGTTCAAATCCCCTTGGCTCCACCACCATCCGGTAGAGACCCCGGCCGTAACGACACCGGGCTTCGCTGGGCGGGTCGCATCCCTTTACATCTCCAGGCGAGCCGGCAACCCGCTGACGACATGGCAGGAGCCGGGCTGCCATTTTCGTGAATTTCCTTTGACCCCTTGCGGATATTGGAATAACCGGGTGATGACGGTTTTCCGGTCGCCGAATACGCGCCCGGAATGAAAAGGGAATACGGTGAGGAGTAGCCAGACAGGCGCCGAGACCGTGACTGCCCCCGCAACTGTAAGCGGAGAGTTGCCCCGGATATGACCACTGGCCGATGGTGGCCGGGAAGGACCGGGGAGAGCAGCGACCCGCAAGTCAGGAGACCTGCCGTCAGCGAAACTCTCATGCCGGACGGGGTGATCCGGAAGCAGGCTTGCAATGGTCAGAAACAGCTTTCCAGACAAGCAGCGCCGATTGCGCGACCGCCCCGTCTCGACCGGAATGGATCATGGACGGGACAGGATTTCCACAGGCTGACCGCGACGCGCCGCCGGCCGCAGGCGGGCAGGCAGCCCGGCACTCCCTGCCGACGCGGCTCGAGGCGCGGGGCCTGTCATGGTGCCCGGCCAATGGGTCCAGTATCCTGACCGATGTCAGTTTCGAGGTGGAGCCCGGCACGATCATGGCAGTGGTCGGTGCCAATGGTGCCGGCAAGTCGACATTGCTGCGGCTGGTCTATCGCTACTACCGGCCGCTCTGCGGTCAAATCCTGCTGGACGGCCAGGATATCTGGAAATTGTCGTCGCGGCAGGTGGCGCGGGAAATGGCGGTGGTTCTCCAGGAGCGGCCGACCGAATTTTCCATGACTGTCAGTGAAGTGGTGGCGCTCGGCCGCCTGCCGCACGGGAAGCAGCCAGGGCGGGACCGGCAGTCAAACGGGTGGATTGTCGAGCGGTCGATGGCCAGGCTGGGCGTGTCGGATTTGCGGGACCGGCTGCTCAGGACCCTGTCCGGCGGCGAAATTCAGCGGGTTGCCATCGCCCGGGCACTTGCCCAGGATCCCGGAATCCTGGTTCTCGACGAGCCGACCAACCATCTCGACATCCGTCACCAGCTCGAGACACTGTCATTGCTGAAGGAGCTGGGGCTGACCGTGATCTGCAGCCTCCATGACATCAACTTGGCGAGCGACCATGCAGACAGGATCCTGGTCCTTGCGCAGGGGAGAATGCTGGCATGCGGCACTCCCGGCGAGGTGTTGTCACCGGAGCTGATCTCGGCCGCGTTCTCGGTCACGGCCCGGTTGGACCGGGTGGTCGGCAACGAACGGCAACGGTTTTCATTTGAGCTGTAGAATGGAGGGTGGGCCGCCATGCGGATAGTTGCCATCATCGCCATATTGGCCGGGCTTGGCCAGGCAGCCCTGGCCGAGCCGGTGACCGTGCGGAGTTGTGACCGGGTCCTGACCTTCGAGACGCAGCCGCAAGCCGCGGTCTCGCATGATGTCAACATGACCGAGATGATGCTGGTGCTCGGGCTGGCCGACCGCATGGTCGGTTATACCGGGATCAGCAACTGGAAGACACTGGACGAGGCGCTGATGGCCGGGCTCGGGTCGCTCCCGGAGATCTCGCCGGGCTATCCGACCAGGGAGGTGCTGGCCGGGGCCGGGGCCGATTTCCTCTTTGCCGGTTGGAATTACGGCATGCGGATCGGAGGAGAGGTCACGCCGGAGACATTGGCCCCACTTGGAATCCAGGTATACGAGTTGACCGAATCCTGCATCCATCTTGGCAGCATGCCGTCGGTCAGCATGGAGACCATGTACCGGGACCTCCTGAATGTCGGTGCCATCTTCGGAGAGGGCGAGCGGGCCGCAATGCTGGTTGCCTCCTACCGGGCGCAGATGGAGGAGATTGCCGGGAAATTGCCGAATGACGCGCCGCCGCGGGTGTTTGTCTATGACAGCGGCGAAGATGCGCCCTTCACCGCTGGTCGATATGCGATGCCAACGGCGCTGATCGAAGCGGCTGGCGGCCGGAACATCATGGATGATCTCGACAAGAGCTGGGCCACGATCGGCTGGGAATCGGTTGTCGAGCGCAATCCGGAGGTCATCGTCATCGTTGATTACGGCAGCGTCACCGCCCGGCAGAAGATGGATTTCATGCGTGCCAACCCGGCCTTCGCCGAAATCGACGCGGTTCGGAACAACCGGTTTGTGGTGCTCGAATATGTCGAGGCAACACCGGGCCCGCGCAACATCGCCGCCGTCGGCAAGCTGGCCGAGGGATTTCATGGCAGGTAGCGGCGCCTCGGGCCCCGCCACCGGGAAGGAAGCCCGGTTGCAGGAAAGGTGGTCGTGCAGGCCGATCAACCGGGGTTGCCGGATGGTCCGGGCCCCGGATGCCCGCCTCCCGTGAATTCGACACCACATCTTCCCGGCCAGCGCAGCAGGCTCCACACCCTCGTGTTCCTGCTGTCCGGAGCCCTGTTGCTGATCGTGTCGATCTCGGCGGCAGCCGGGATCGGAGCAGTGCAGGTTCCCCTTCCGGTCGTCTGGGAGGTGGTTGCCGACAGGCTTCTCCCGGGGGCGGCAGGCGGGACATGGCCAGCCGGCCAGGAAGCGATTGTCTGGAACATCCGGTTGCCGAGGGCGCTGCTTGCCTGCCTGGTCGGTGCCGGGCTGGGGGTGGTCGGGGTCGCCTTGCAGGCGGTTACCCGCAATCCGCTGGCCGATCCGCATCTCCTGGGCATTTCATCCGGCGGGGCATTCGGGGCAATTCTCGCCCTGCTGCATACCGGCCTGTTTCTCGGCAGCCTGACGGTGCCCCTGCTGTCCTTCCTGGGCGCTCTGGGGGCAACGGCGATTGTCCTCCTGGTATCGAGACTGGCCGCCGCCATGACCGCGACACGGCTTGTGCTGGCAGGTGTCGCAGTGTCATTCGCCATCATGTCATGCGCCAATGCGCTGATCTTCCTTGGTGACCCGAGGGCAGCACATACGGCAATCTACTGGATGCTTGGCGGATTGGGGCTGGCCCAGTGGTCCCACCTGCCGGTGCCGCTGATCGGGTTGGTGGCCTGCACCGCCCTGTTCATGGTGAAATCGGCCGAACTCAACGCGCTGACACTCGGCGATGAGACGGCATCCACCCTGGGCATCCAGGTGCCGAGGTTCCGGCTGACGGTCTTCGTGGCCGGAGCGCTGCTGACCGGCATCATGGTGGCCTATTCCGGCATTATCGGCTTCGTCGGCCTGATGATTCCCCATATTGCCAGGATGCTGGTTGGTGGCGACAGTGCCCGTGTCATTCCGGCATCTGCCCTGGCCGGCGCCATCTTCCTGTTATGGGCCGACATCCTGGCCCGCTCCATCGCCGCGCCGGAGGACATGCCCATCGGCATCGTGACCGGGCTGGTCGGCGGCGTGTTCTTTGTCTGGCTTCTCGGCAGGCGTCAAACCTGACCAGGGCCGCAGGCCCGGGCGGACATGAAGGAGGCCGCCTCCTTCCTGCATCGTCATCCACGGCCGGACACCGCGGCGGCGCTTCCGGTGCACCGAGAGGGGTCGGTGCGAGGATGCAGGAAAGGCCATCCCGCCACATTCCGCTGCGGAAATTCCCTTGGTGCCGGCCGGACGTTCAGCCGGGTCCGGCCTCGTTCGGGGCGGCCATCTCGACGATGTCACGCATGATCCGGTTCAGGTCGAAATCCCCGGGCGTGTAGATTGCGGCGACCCCGGCATCACGCAACTCCCGGGCATCATCATCCGGAATGATGCCGCCAACGATCAGTGGCACATGGCCAATCCCGCGCTCGGCCATCAGTCCCATCACCTGCCGTGCCAGGTGGCCGTGGGTTCCTGACAGGATCGAAAGCCCGACAATGTCGGCCTGTTCGTGCAATGCCGCATCGGCGATTTCCTCCGGGGTGTGGCGAATTCCCGAATAGACGATGTCCATCCCGCAATCCCGCGCCCGGCACACGATCTGTTCGGCACCGTTGGAGTGACCGTCAAGCCCCGGCTTTCCGACCAGCAACCTGACCCGGTGCCCGAGCCGGCTCGATGCCTGGTCCACCGCTGCCCTGATGTCGGTCAGGTCGTCGACGCGGTTCGACGGCGATGGGCTGACACCGGTCGGAGCGCGGAATTCACCGAATGTCTCCCGCATCACCTGCCCCCACTCGCCGGTGGTCACGCCGGTCTTCGCCGCCTCGATGGAAGGCACCATGATGTTCCCGCCATTCAGTGCCGCCTCCCGCACCCCGTCCAGCGCCCGTTCCACCGCCCCCGGGTTGCGAGCCCGGCGCCAGGCGGCAAGGCGCTGCTTCTGCTCCTCCTCGGCATCTTCCCCGACGAATACGATGCTGTCCTGCCCGGCCGATAGCGGCGAGGCTTCGCTGTCGACAAACCTGTTGACGCCGACCACGACCGATTCGCCGGATTCGATGCGCCGGATCCGGTCGGAATTGCTCTCGACCAGCCGTCCCTTCATGAACTCGATGGCATTGATGGCGCCGCCCATCGCCTCGACCTGCCGCATCTCGCCGAGGGCGAGTGATTTCAGCGTCGACACCCGCTTCTCGACCGCCGGGTTTCCATCGAACAAATCGTCGAATTCGAGCAGGTCGGTCTCGTAGGCCAGGATCTGCTGCATGCGCAACGACCATTGCTGGTCCCAGGGTCTTGGCAGTCCGAATGCCTCGTTCCAGGCCGGCAACTGCACTGCCCGCGCCCGGGCATTCCTGGACAGGGTGACCGCCAGCATTTCGAGGAGGATCCGGTAGACGTTGTTTTCCGGTTGCTGCTCGGTCAGGCCGAGGCTGTTGACCTGCACGCCGTAGCGAAACCGCCGCAACTCTTCCTGCTCGACCCCGTAGCGGTCCCGGCAGATCTTGTCCCACATCTCCGAGAATGCCCGCAGCTTGCACATCTCGGTCACGAATCGGATGCCGGCATTCACGAAAAACGAAATCCGGCCGACTGCAGCCGGAAACTCGCTGGCCGGAATTCGCGATTGCAGCGCATCAAGCACCGCGATGGCGGTGGACAGCGCATAGGCGATTTCCTGCATCGGTTCCGCTCCTGCCTCCTGCAAATGGTAGGAACAGACATTGATCGGGTTCCATTTCGGCATGTGACCGACACAGAATTCGGCGATATCGACCGTCATTCGCAGTGAAGGCGCGGGCGGACAGATATAGGTGCCCCTGCTGAGATACTCCTTGATGATGTCGTTCTGCACGGTGCCGCGCAATGTCTCCCGTCCAATGCCCTGCTCCTCGGCCAGCGCCACATAAAGGGCAAGCAGCCAGGGTGCGGTGGCGTTGATCGTCATCGAGGTGTTCATCCGGTCCAGCGGGATCCGGTCGAACAGGGATCTCATGTCACCCAGATGGCAGATCGGCACGCCGACCTTGCCGACCTCGCCGCCGGCCAGTTGGTGATCGCTGTCGTAGCCGGTCTGGGTTGGCAGATCAAAAGCCACCGACAGCCCGGTCTGACCCCTGGCAAGATTGGTCCGGTAGAGCGAATTCGAGGCCGCGGCGGTGGAATGGCCGGAATAGGTCCGGAAGAGCCAGGGCCGGTCCGGGCGTCTGGTCATGTGCCCTCCGCAACGGAAAATTCCGCCCGACACTTACCGGCACAATGCCTGTGGGGGTAAGGCCTGTTGACAATCATGTTGCCGCAACCACGCCACTGACGAGATGAATCGCCGCCGCGAAGCTCGTGTCGGTCTTGTCGTAGCGGGTCGCCACCGCACGGAACTCCTTGATTCTTGCGAAGAAGTTCTCGATCCGGTGCCGCCATTTGTACATCTCCCGGTCATGCTCCCGGGGCACTGTCCGGTGGCACCTCGCGGGAATCACCGCCTCTGCCCCGCTTGCCTCGATTTCTGCCAGCAGCCAGCCGGCATCGAATGCCCTGTCGCCGATGAGGGCCCCGTAGCGGAGATCCTCGAGAAGAGCCGGCACCCCGAGAAGATCATGTGCCTGTCCGGGAAGGATCACGAAGCGCACGAGACAGCCAAGTGCGTCCACGATCGCCACGACCTTGCTGGTCAGGCCGCCTCTCGAGCGTCCGATACCCTGCTTCGAGGTCCCCCTTTTGCGCCGGCCGCCTTCTGGTGGGCCTGCACGATGGTGCCGTCCACGAAGATGTATTCGAGGTCGAACTCATCCGGGGGCTCGTTGAAAACCTGTTCGAAGACACCCGAAAGGGCCCATCTGCGGAAGCGCTTGAAGATGCGCCTCCTTGCCGAAATGCTCCGGAAGGTCACGCCATGGCGATCCGGTGCGGATGCGCCACAGCACCGCCTCGAGAAACTGCCTGCCCACTGCCGCGGTGACGCCGGGATCGGTCGCCTTTCCGGGCAGCATGGGCTCGATCCGCGCCCACATGGCGTCGGTCAGCACCGTCCTGTCTTCATTCATCCGTCATTTTCCTCTACTGCTCGTGCCGCCCTTCGGCGTGCGTTGCAGGGAAAATGGCATCGATTCGCCCGATTCGCAACCCGATTGTCAACAGGCCCTAGCGAATTCTGCGGCAAGAGCCACGAACCCGGTGGGCATGGAGATGCGGGCGGCTTCCCGGAGTCCCGCATCGCCACCACATGAAGGAAAGGCTCAGAGTTTGACCTGAATTCGAGTGGATTCGCGCCCGGTGCAAATACGTGGCATATTCCTGACGGCAACGGCCATCGGCTGTGGCCAGATTGTTCAGCACGCCAGTGCATCATCCGGGCCGCTTGGTGTCCGGGCCATCAGCCCGTCTGACTATTACCCCGTTGATAAGGTGCAACAGATTGTACAAGATGCTGCCTACAGTTCCGCTCCGGATGCATCCCCGCCGGTTTCACTGATCTGCCCAGGATCGGATGGGGAATGGTTGACGACGGGATTGCCGGTTTGGTCCCGCAACTCCGGGATCAGCTACAGCGGAGGAAGGAGCGGCGTTCCGATATGGCATCCGGTGCCAGGCCCGACCGGTCTGGCAGGACCAGTCTGATCCTGGAGGCAAGAGGAGCACCTCTTTCGTGCATGCGGCTTGCGATTCCGCAATTTCGATGCCCGCCGTAGAACAGATGAGGGGGAACAAGCGGTATGAAGAAGTTTCTGTCATGGCTGGTGTTTTCGTCTTTTCTCGCTGTCCTGGCTGGAAGTGCGGCCTGGTCCGGCCCGCTTGCGCCGGAAATGCGCGTGGTTGCGTCACGCGACCGGGACTTCATCGAAAGATCCGGTGCCCAGACTCTCGAGGAGCTGCTCGATACCGGCATCGTTCGCTATTTCTATGCCGGAGGACAGACCCTGCTGGTCCTGGTCGATGGAAGGCCTTACGCCACAACCGACAGTGATCTGGATACCCTGCCGCTCTCGGCAATCGAACGAATCGAACTGCTGAGCGGAGAAAGCCTGGGGCAGTTCGGTGGCATCGCGGTGAACGGCGCAATCAATGTCGTGATGCGGAAGGATTTCGAGGGATACGAGACGCGGGCGCTCACGCGGCTACCGAGCAAGGATGGCGGCGACGGCTGGCAAGGCAGCGTTTTCCGGGGCATCCCGATCGGCAGCAGCGGAGGACGCATGACCTTCGGCGTCGACGTTCTCAGGCGACAGAAGATCCCTTCACGCAGCCGGGAGTTCAGCCGCTCGGTCTGGCAGGAAGGCGGCTCGTTCCGCGACACCAGCAATGTCAGCACAAGCGGCAATACCGTCTACTTTGCGGATTTTGAAAATGGTGCACTCCAGGCCATCAGGACGGTCTCGCTGGGAGACTGCGATTCTGTGAAGGGTTACGCCGGGCCCCTCGAGAATGCGCTCGCCTTTGCGCCACCGGGCGACACTGGCTGCGGCTTTGCGTATGGCGACATCGCCTGGAACACCGCCGACTTCGAGCAGCGGACCGCGATCACGACTCTGGATCTGCCGCTTGACGGTGGAAGAGAATTTCATCTCTATGCAAATCTCGGGCAGGGAAAATGGTCGTATCGCTACGCGCCTTCCGTCGGCACCCTCGGGTTCACACCCTCTCAAGAGGTGCTGGACGAGATCAATGACACACCAGGAATATCCACTGCTGACGGTGGGGACCTGTTCTACATAGGTCATCGGTTCCTCGGCCATGGCAACCGCGACTGGCATACAGGCTACAAGGAACTCGATATCGCAGCGGGCATCAGCGGGCGCCTGACGGAGGATCTCGGATACGAAGCCTATGTCGACGCCTATCACCTGGATGGCTCGATTGTCGGAAATACCTTCGTCCATACCGACACGATTCGGACAGAAATCAATGCAGAACGTTACAATGTCATAGACCCGACCGACCCGGAAAACCGGGAATCCATAGAGCGCTCCAGTGTGCAGGAGGAGCGCGATTTCGGTCATGACTACCTTGGAGCCCGGCTGTCGCTGGAAGGGCAGACATTCGCAATTGACGACCGCAAGGTGGCATGGACCGCCGGAATCGACGCGGCCACATCCAAATTGCATTCCATCCAGCGCTTCCGCAACGATCAGGGTGCAACGTTCCTCGTGACAGAGGTGCTAGGCTCGGGTGGCGTCAGCTATGAAGGAGAGCGCAGATCCATCGGGGTGTTCGGGGACATGACGTTGCCGCTGACGGGAAAAACGGATTTCAGGATCGCGGCCCGCGGGGACGACTACGACGATGTGGGCGGGCTGCACTCGTACCGCCTGTCGGCCGAGCACCGGCCGAACAATGTCCTGGCGCTGCGGAGTTCCCTGGGTGTCGGTGACAGAGCTCCCTCCATGCGCAGCCTTTACAGCACCGCGGCACACGATCACCCCTATGTCCTGTGCGACCCCGGACCACCCAACCTCCGGCGACCCGATACCTGCGCGACACCAAATCCCAAGCAGGTGACACGCGAGACCGAAGGCAACCCGGAACTTGAACCCTCTGAAACCAAGAGGCTGGCCGTCGGCGCCGAACTCGGCTGGCGTCGCTTGTTCCTGGATGTGGAATGGTACCGGCTGGAACGATCGGAGGTACCTGCGCGGCTCGATCCGAACTGGGCGGTGTGGAATCTGGGTGAGTGCGAGGATGGCCAGACATCAAACTGCATTCGTCGCACACGTGCCGGCTCCGTTACCATCCACGACAGCTACGGAAACGTCCTGGACACCAGGATTTCGGGCGTCACGACCCGGTATCGCAAGAGCTTCGGAACGGATTGGGGTGAGATCGTGTTGAGCGGGGCATGGCGGCACGTCAACGACGCCGAACGCACCCTGCACGGCAGAAAAGGGCGGTATGCCACTTCCAAGAACATGGTTCGCAGCCGGTTCGAGGCGCAGCGCGGCGACGTGACCACAACCTGGACAGTGAATTTCCGGGAAGGTTTCAGGAACCAGTCAGACACCGGCGAATTCGACGACTGGCTCGGTCACGACCTTGCGGTGGACTGGAATGAGCCGCTGGGGGTCGAAGGAACACGCGTGACCGCCGGCATCTTCAACCTCACCGATACAAGTCTCACGGTCGACACTGCCGACCCGGACAGCGTGGACGGACCCGAGGCGGCTGGCTGGGGTCGAACCTTCTTCCTGACGCTCAACAAGAGCTTTTGACGGGAGGCCAGATGCGGGGCACAAATTCCCGAACCTGAACCGGATTGCATCATTTGGGGAGCAGTTGAAAGTCGGGGTGCGCCGGAGAGTCACGTTTCCATGATGTGACTCATGGAAGACGCAGAAACGCAAAGGGCCGGGGACCTCGATTCTGCCCAGTGGGGTTTCTGCGTTCCGGGATGCCGACCCGGACTTCATGAAACGGCACGGAGGGAGCGAAGGCAGGATGTCCGGAGATGTCGTTTTTCCCGGCCGGAAGCGGCTCCCTGAACCTGGCTTGCCGTCGGGCGATGTTCGAGAGAGCCCTATCCGGATAATCTGCGTACGGTCCGGATAGGCATGATGAGCCGGAGAGGTCGTCAGGTTTTGGTAGTGCGCTTCCGGTAATCCGGGGGGACTTGCTCAACTCCGGCAACAGGCAACGGGAAACTTCCTCGCGGCGGCGGGCCCTGGCGGTGAGATGCGCGACTTTGCAGCGAAATTCCTGGTCGAGACCCTGGCAGTGTCGGCATATCGACGTGACTCGAGTTCCGAAGCAAATGCGAAGACCCTTCGACAGTTCGACCGTACGCGGGAATGTAGAAGGGGCATGAAATGCCCTCCGGCAACAGGCAGGCCGGGAAGTCGAACCCGTTCGGACCACAGGCCATGCCCAAATGTGACAACTTTCCGGGGTTGGTATAGTCTCCTGGTCATGCTCACGCCGTCTTGATCGATTCAGGTAGCCACCCGGGTTCATACCAGAGTACGGGGCCACTCGTGGAGAATGGCCGGTATCGAGACTTCGGCGAGTTGAGATCACGGGCACGGCAAATGGAGCCATGATCAAGCAACGCATCGAGACAGGGTTCGGGTCCTTTGCGCGGTTCGTGTGCCGCAACCGGGTATCGGCAATTCTTGCGGTGCTGCTGGTCACGGCCGCGGCGGCATCCGGCCTTCGCAACATCGTGATCGACACTTCCACGGAGTCGTTTCTCTATCCGGACGACCCGGTACTGGTTCGCTACGAGGAATTCCGCGCCCAGTTCGGCCGTGATGACGTCATCGTCATTGCAGTGGAGCCTGGTGAGGTTTTTGCAAGCGACTCCCTCGTCCGCCTGAAGGCGTTGCACGAGGATCTGGCATCCGATGTTCCGCATCTTGCCGCCATCACGTCGATGGTCAATGCCAGGAACACCAGAGGTGAAGGCGATCGCCTGGTGGTCGAGGACCTGCTCGAAACCTGGCCGGAGACCGAAGACGAATTGGCAGTGCTTCGTGACCGGGTTCTGGCCAACCCGCTCTACCGCAACCTGCTGATATCGGCCGATGGCAGGGTGACCACGGTGGTGCTCGAACTGGCTCGGATCGCGGATGCCTCCAGGATATCCGTCGACTCGGCGCTTGCCCTGTTCGACGTGGCGCCGCAGGTTCCGGACGAGCCGGAGACCCTGTCCGACGAAGACACGCACCAGGCGCTGACGGCAGTCAGGGAAATTGTCTCTGACCACCGGGAGGGGGATTTCGACCTGCGGATTGCCGGGACACCGGCGGTGACCGACACTCTCAAGATGGCGCTCCAGGATGACATGAAGCGTTCGATCGGGCTTGCCGTGGCCATGATCGCCGCCCTGCTGTTCGCCATGTTTCGTTCTCCGGTGGCCGTGCTGCTTCCGATCGGGGTCGTGGTGATGGCCCTGTTGAGCACCCTTGGCATCATGGGTCATGTCGGAACCTCCCTGAAGCTGCCGACGGTGATCCTTCCATCCTTTCTGCTGGCAGTCGGTGTCGGGTCGGCAGTCCATCTCCTGGCCATCCATTTCAGGAATGTCGCGGCCGGGCTGGATCGGCATGCGGCGATCATCGGCGCGGTGAGCCATGCTGGCCTGCCGATCCTGCTGACCAGCCTGACCACCGCCGCTGGCATCGGCTCCTTCTGGTTCGCCGAGGTTGCCCCGATTGCCGAGTTGGGCGGATATTCCGCCATCGGCGTGATGCTGGCGCTCATCTACACCTTGATCGTGCTGCCGGCCGGCCTGGCCCTGCTGCCGCAGTTGCGCATACCGGGCACCCGGCATACCGGCAGGGCCAGTCGGTGGCTCGATCGGGTGCTGGCTGCCCTCGCCGGTTGGAGTGTGCGCAATGCCCGGCCGATCGCCGGAGCATCGCTGGTCGTGATCGTGATGAGCACGGGCCTGGCGGCACAGCTCCGCTTTTCCCACGACATCCTGGCATGGCTGCCCGATGACTGGCCGGTGCACCGGGCAACGCGCTCCATCGACCATGACCTCGGAGGGTCGGTATCGCTCGAAGTGGTGCTCGACACGGGAGTCGAAAACGGCCTTCATGACCGGGATCTGCTCGTCGGTCTCGAAACCCTTGGAGAGGACATCAAGGCGGCAACGGTCGCGTCGCCGGTCACGGTTGGAGCCGTGCTGTCGGTGGCCGATCTGTTGAAGGAAATCCACAGGGCTCTCAATGAAAACCGGCTGGAATACCATCGCATACCGGACAACCCCGCCCTGATCCCGCAGGAGTTCCTGCTGTTCGAGAATTCGGGGTCGGATGATCTTGAAGATCTCGTGGATACGCAATTCAGCGTTGCAAGATTCTCGATGCGCGTGCCCTGGCGGGACACGCTTGAATATCCACCGTTCATCCGCGATGTCGAGGACCGGTTCGCTGCTGCCTTCGATGCCGATGCCGAGGTGACCGTCACCGGCATCATGAGCCTGTTGAGCAGAACGCTCGACGCGGCAATCCGGTCCGCGGCAAGGAGTTACGTGATTGCCTTCGGTGTGATCACGCTGATGATGATGGCGCTGATCGGTCGTGTCGGAACCGGGCTGATCAGCATGATCCCCAACCTGGCCCCCATCGCCCTGACCCTTGCCCTGATGGAGGTGGCAGACATCCCGCTGAACCTGTTCACCATGCTGGTCGGCTCAATCGCCATCGGGCTGGCCGTTGATGATACGGTGCATTTCATGCATCATTTTCACAGATACCTGGATCGGACGGGCTCGGTAGAGCAATCGGTTCGCCGAACACTCCAGACATCCGGGCGGGCCATGCTGGTGACCTCGATTGTGCTGTCGGCAGGCTTTTTCATATTCTGCCTGGCCGACATGAAGAATCTGGTCGATTTCGGCCTGCTGACCGGCGTTACCATTCTGACCGCGCTGGCCGCCGACTTCATCGTTGCACCGGCATTGATGGCACTTCGCTATCGAGACCTGGTTGGGAACGATGAACAATCCCGGAAAGGAGGCCTTCAATGAGGAAAGCCGTCATTGCAACTGCCATGCTGCTCATGGTGCTGCCGGCAGCGGCGTATTCGGAAGACAAGGCGGCCCTGGACATCATGCGAAAGGTGGACGCACGCGACGATGGCGACAATCGAACCGCGAAACTCACCATGGTGCTTGTCGACCGTAACGGGAAGACCCGGACCAGGACCCTGCAGACGTTTCTCAAGGACCAGGGACCGGATACGCGAAACCTGATGTTCTTCCTCGGGCCATCCAATGTCCGCAATACCGGGTTCCTGACCCATGATTATCGCGAGCCGGAACGTGATGACGATCAGTGGCTGTACCTTCCCGAATTGCGCAAGACGAAACGCATTGCGAGTTCGAGCAAGTCGCAATCATTCATGGGTACGGATTTTTCCTATGCGGACATGACCCGCCGGGTGCTGGAGGAGTGGAATTACCGCCTGCTCGGCGAGCGGGAGGTGCGCGGCAAACCCGCTTGGCTGGTCGAGGCGACTCCGGCCTCGAAGACCATCGAACAGCGATACGGCTACGAGAAATCGGTCCTGTTCGTCCGCAAGGACATCGACATGGTCGTGCGCGCCGTTCACTGGGTGAAGGATGGCGGCCGGCTGAAATACCTGGACATGGTTGACCTGCAGCGCATCGACGGGGTCTGGACGGCGATCGAACTCGACATGCGGACGGTCAGGAACGAGAAAACAGAACATCGTACGGTGCTGCGTCTCGAGGATGTCCGTTACGGTCAGGAACTCGACGAGGAACTGTTTACCCTCCGGCGACTTGAAAAGGGGATCTGAACATCGCCATGGCGATGCGGTTTTTTCTTGTCCTGATGCTGGCCGCACAATCGACCCTCGGGCAGACCGAGCTTGACCAGGTGTTGGACGGTTTCCTGGATGCACCGCCAATCCGGGACATTGACGCTCCCGGAGAAGAGAGGCGCGACGACATTGATGATGTCCTCGTCGGATCTGGTGACGAGGCCGACCCGATGCCGGCCATGCCGGATGACCCCGCAGCATCAACGGAGGCGGTACGGATCGGTGGACGAATCAGCCAGAGGCTGATCTACAATTTCGCTCATGGCGCTCCATCGCCATCAGGGGTTGATCACCGCGGCCTGTCATCATTCCGGACCCGGCTGGATTTGGGTGTGGAGGCCGATCTCGGTCCTGACTGGCGTGCCATACTCGAGGGACATGCCTGGTTCGATGTCGCGGCCGATCGCCAGGGCCGCCCCCGATCATATCGCGATACCCATGCGAGGGATACCGAGATCGGCGAATTCCTGGTCCAGGGCCCATTGTCGGATCGGTTCGACCTCACCCTTGGTCGCCAGGTCATGGTCTGGGGTCGGTCGGACATGTTCCGGGTGACCGATATTCTCAATCCGGTGGATAACCGGCTTCCCGGGCTGACCGATATCGAGGATCTCCGGCTCCCGGTCGTGGCGGTGCGCCTCGACCACTATTCCGATCCCTGGACCATTGGCATGATGGCCATTCCCGAGAGACGCTTCGACAGGCGGCCAGCCCCGGGAAGTGACTTCCACGGCCCAGACATGCCGCCACCGCCCCGCGACATGCCTGACCGCCAGTTTGGCGCCCCGGAACTGGCCGCCTCGCTTACCGGCACATTCCCCGGCTGGGACATTTCCTTCTACGCGGCAAGGGTCTTCGATGATCGTCCGCACATCCGGATGATCGATGGCGGCGGGGCGCGGCTACGCCACAACAGGATATCAATGATCGGGGTGGCGGGTAACGTCGTCAGTGGCAACTGGTTGATGAAGGCCGAGGCGGCCTCCTTCACCGGTCTGCGTTTCAGCAATGTCAAGGATCGCCAATTCACCCGGCTTTCCGTTCTTGGCGGCCTCGAATATTCCGGTATCGAAAACACCTCCATCGCCTTCGAGGCAACCAATGGTCACATCCGCGATTTCGACGAGCGCCTGCGCGAATTGCCGGATGACCGGCGTCGCAACGAAATGGCAACGGCGTTGCGAGTCACCCGAAGCTTCCGCAATGATACACTCGATGTATCGTTACTTGCCCTGACCTTCGGCCCGACCGGCAAGGAAGGGGCCATACAGCGACTCCAGCTGGATCACGATGTGAGCGATGATGTGCAGGTGAGTGCCGGTGTCGTCCTCTACCGGGACGGCAACCGGACCCCGTTCCGCAACACCGGCGACAATGACCGGCTATTCGCATCGATCGAGTATCATTTCTGACGTCCGGGATGACGGAGTCCCGATGGGGATCGTCATTCGAATACCGGCGAGGGAAATCGAGCCCCGGCCGCCACCCGGAAGACGGTATCGATCGCAACCGAATTCTCTCGTCACGGCCAACCGGATCAAGACACCGGAAGAGCCATGTCGCTTTCCGGTTCCGGTGGCTGGAATTTCCAGCGTGGCATTGGGGGGTGTCGAGCATCGGATCAGGGGCTTGGCCGGGGCAGGCCGGATGAATGGCAGTGCTGCCAGGGACCGGTGGTCCTGCTGCCAGCCGGTTGGTGCAAATTGACCGGCATTGGCGATGTTGTTAGTATACTAACAATATTGTCAGGAACCGTTCCACGTGCCCTATCACTCTCCCGATACCTTGCAGGAGGCATTGAAGATACTTGAGCAGGACCAGGTAACAATCATCGCTGGCGGCACCGATTACTACCCGTCACGCGCCGGGGGAGGGGCGAGCGCCTCGCTGCTCGATGTCACCAGGATTCCGGAACTCAGGGGCATCACCAAATCGGGAGAAGGCTGGAGGATTGGTGGCGCGGTAACCTGGACCGAGATTGTCAATTCGCTGTTCCCACCTGCCTTTGACGGGCTCAGATCGGCAGCGCGCGAGGTCGGATCGGTGCAGATACAGAATGCAGGAACGGTTGCCGGCAACATCTGCAATGCGTCGCCAGCCGCTGACGGGGTTCCACCATTGCTGGCACTGGAAGCCGAGGTCGAAACCGTGTCGGCAAGTGGCACGAGGCGGATGCAGCTGGAGGAATTCGTTGCCGGACCCCGTCAGACCCGGCTGGGTGCAGGCGAGATCGTCAGCGCCATTCATGTTCCGTCGGCAAGCAGCGGTGGCCATGGCGCCTTCCTGAAACTGGGCTCACGCAGATATCTGGTGATCTCGATTACCATGGTGGCGGCCAATGTCAGCCTGGAGGAGGATGGCACGATCGGCTCGGCAAGGATTGCCGTGGGTGCCTGTTCTCCGGTGGCCAGAAGATTGCCGGATCTCGAACGGGCTTCGGTCGGACGAGACCTTTCCGGGCTGGAATCAGCTGGCTGGATCGAGAGGGAGTTCCTGTCTCCTCTCTCGCCGCTGGATGATGTCAGGGGAAGTGCCGAGTATCGTATCCTGGCCTCGGTGGAACTCTGTCGGCGAGCCCTGGAACAGGCGGTGAATGCCGGATCGGGACGGGCCGCCTGACATGCAGGCGCCTGGCAGCATCTCCATGATGGTCAATGGCCGTCAGTCCGACTGTCAACCCCTTGCAGGCGAACGCCTGACCGAGACCTTGCGCGAGAGGCTGGGTTGCCGGGATGTCAAGGTCGGATGCGATGCCGGAGATTGTGGCGCTTGCACCGTCCTGGTTGATGGTCATCCGGTATGTGCCTGCCTGACACCCGGCCGCCAGGCCTCCGGAAAGTCGGTCGAAACCCTGTCCGGCCTCCTTGCCAACGAACCGCTCACCCTGGCGCTGGCCGATTCCTTCCAGGAATTCGGTGCCGCCCAGTGCGGGATCTGCACGCCGGGCATGATCGTGGCGGCAGTGGCCTTGCTGCGCGGCAACCGCTCTCCGTCGGAAGAGGAAGTGATGGACGCCCTCGGCGGCGTGTTGTGCCGTTGCACCGGCTATCGCAGGATCATGGCCGCAGTGATGGCCGCCGCCAGGGGCGATGGCCATCTGCCGGTCGACTCGACCGGGGTGGGGGTTGCAATTCGAAGGGTCGACGGTGCTGCCAAGGTGGCCGGGAGAGAAGTGTTCGGCGATGATGCCGGTGAGCCCGACTGGCTGGTGGTTCGGGTGATACGCTCTCCCTATCACCGGGCGGCATTCGAATTCGGCGACCTCGAGAGCTTCGTCTCGGCAACCGACGGCATCGAGGCGGTGCTGACCGCGGCCGATATCACCGGGGTGAACAGGTTCGGAGTCATTCCCGGGTTTGCCGATCAGCCGGTCTTTGCCGAGATGGAGGCCCGCTTCCTCGGTGAGGCGGTAGCGGCGCTGGTCGGGTGCCGAAAAACCGTACGGGAATTCGATCCTGCCGATTTTCCGATCGAGTGGACCGAGTTGCAACATCTTGCGGAGCCTGGCGAAGCGATGGTTCCCGGCGCCCCGCTCATCCATCCCGATCGCGAGCGGAACGTGATGTGCAGCGGAGTTGTCCGGAGGGGTGATGCCGACGGGGCCCTGGCCCGCGCCGAACTGTGCGTTGAGGGCAGGTTCTTGACCGGCTTCGTTGAGCATGCCTATATCGAGCCGGAAGCCGGAATTGGCATGGTTCGCAATGGCAGGGTCGAGGTTCATGCCGGCACCCAGGCCCCGGTCATGGATCTCGAGAGCCTGTCGGCCATTCTGGGCATGGATGCCGGAAAGTTGCGGATCGTGCCGGTTGCAGCAGGCGGTGGATTCGGCTCGAAGCTGGACCTGTCGGTGCAGCCCTACCTGGCGCTTGCTGCCCTGAAGACCGGCCGGTCGGTCCGCCTTGCATATTCACGCACCGAGTCGATGCAGTCGACCACCAAGCGTCACCCGTCCAGCATCCGGATGAAGATCGGCGCCACCCGGGATGGCCGCCTGTGCGGCATCAACTACGCGGGCAGGTTCAACACCGGTGCCTATGCGTCATGGGGTCCGACCGTGGTCAACCGGGTTCCGGTGCATGCATCCGGTCCGTACAGGGTTGATGACTACCTGGCGGTCAGCGCCGGGGTGCATACGAATGGACCGCCCTCGGGGGCCTTTCGCGGATTCGGCGTTCCGCAGAGTGCCATTGCCCAGGAAACGCTGTTTGACATGCTGGCCGACAAGCTCGGCATCGACCCGCTGGAATTCCGGATTGTCAACGCACTCGAAAATGATGTCCCGACCGTGACCGGTCAGGTCTTCAGCCAGGGTGTCGGTATCAGACAGTGCCTGGAGGCCTTGCGCGCCGGATGGTGCGAAGCCAATCTCCGATCTGCCGACTACAACCGCAGCGCTGCAGGCAGCGGTCAGCCCGGAAGAATGGGTGTCGGTGTCGCCGCCGGATGGTACGGGTGCGGCAACACGTCGCTTGCCAACCCGTCAACCATCAAGGCGGGCATCCGGCCCGACGGCACCGTGGTGCTGCACCAGGGGGCGGTTGATGTCGGGCAGGGATCGAACACGGTGATTGCCCAGATATTTGCCGAGTCGCTGGGCGTGCCGGTGTCCTCGATCGAACTGGTCGGCGCAGATACCGATGTCACTCCCGATGGTGGCAAGACCTCGGCATCCCGCCAGACATTTGTCTCCGGCAATGCCGCCCGGCTGTCCGGAGCGTCGTTGCGGTCGATGATCCTGCGGATGTGCAATGCATCGGAGGATGCAGAGCTGGAGATCGGCAATGGATCGATCACTGCCAGGGACAATTCATCCGGTCACGGCATCGACCTCGCCCGGCTGCAGGTCGATGGCGACGGTTACGTGCTGCAGGCCGTCGAGACCTATGATCCACCGACCAGACCGCTTGACCGGAATGGGCAGGGCATTCCCTATGCACAGTTCGGCTATGCTGCGCAGATGGTGGCACTGACGGTCGATACCAGCTTGGGCACGGTCCGGCTCGACCGGATCGTGGCTGCCCATGATGTCGGGAAAGCGATCAATCCCATGCTGGTCGAAGGCCAGGTTCATGGCGGTATTGCCCAGGGCATCGGCATGGCGTTGATGGAGGAATATGTTCCGGGGCGAACCGAAAACCTGCATGACTACCTGATTCCGACCATTGGTGACGTCCCGCCGATCGAAACCATCATCATCGAGGAGGCAGATGAGCATGGCCCGTTCGGGGCCAAGGGGCTGGGAGAGCATGCCCTGATTCCAACCGCGCCGGCAATTCTGAATGCAATCCACCGCGCCTGCGGTGCCAGGCTCACCGAGGTTCCAGTCACGCCGTCACGGTTGCTTGCCGCCATGCAAAGGTCCGGCTGCGGGCCCGGAAGGGAACCTGCATGACCGAAAAGATACGCTGCGATGCCTGTCCGGTCATGTGCTACATTGCCGAAGGACGGGCCGGTGCGTGCGACCGCTATGCCAACCATGATGGAAGGCTGGTCAGGCTCGACCCGCTGACGGTGATCGAGGCAGCCGAAGGCAAGGGCGGCAAGGCGGTGCGCTTCCTGGATCTCGAAGATGACTGGGACGGCGATCTCGTCCGGTCCGGCCGGCCATTCGTGACCGCTGTCGGGGCCGGAACCACCTATCCCGACTACAAGCCCGCCCCGTTCATTGTCAGCCAGGCCGTTGACGGCGTGGACATGGTCACCGTGGTGACAGAAGGTATCTTCAGCTACTGCGGGGCCAAGGTCAAGATCGATACCGACCGTTTCATCGGGCAGGAAATGGCCGTCATTCGCAGCCGGGGCGAGGCGGTCGGGCATGTGACGACCAGTGAATACGGATCGAAGATGCTCGCCCTCGGCGGGGTCGAGCATCTGACCGGAGGCAGCAAGGGCGAGGGGCGGGCAACCTGCAATGCTCTGCTGGATTTGTGCAACTGCAAACCGGTGGAGCTTGCCGTGGATGACGGCACCGAACTGACAGTCGAGGCCGGCAAGGCCCCGGTGATCGATGGTGACAGGGAGAACCTCATGCGGGTGGGTTGCGGGTCGGCAACAATTGGCATGTTTGCCCGGCAGTGGCAGCCGCATGTCGACGAGGTGGTGGTGGTCGACGATCACATCACCGGCGTGTTGACCGAACATGAGGCCGGCAAGCAGCTCGGCATGCGCCCGGCCGGGATACGGGTGACAGGCAGGCGTTCGACTCCGGGCCGGTATTTCAAATCGGCCGGGCCGGGCAGCGGCTGGGGAGGAACCAGCATCGAAAACCCGCTGGACATCATCCGGAGCATTGACCGCAAGATCGCCTGGCCCGGGTTGCGGCTGCTGATGGTGTCCACGACCGGCGAGCAATGGGCCTATTTCGAGCTTGACGGGAATCTCGAACCGGTGATTGCCGACATCCCGCCACCATTGCGGAAATCGGCCGAACTGATTGCCGAGAATTGCGAACCCTCGATCTGCTCGGTGCTGTTCATGGGCGGTGCTGGCGGCTCGTTGCGGGCCGGGGTGACCGAAAATCCGGTCCGGTTGACCAACTCGGTCCGGGACTCGCTGACCTCGGTCACCTGTGGCGGGGCCGAGGCCTATGTCTGGCCGGGCGGCGGCATTACCTTCATGGTGGATGTGACACAGATGCCCGGCAATTCCTTTGGTCATGTCCCGACGCCTGCGCTGGTGGCACCGGTGGAATTCACCCTCACACGGCGCGACTACGAGCGGCTCGGCGGTCACATGCAGGAGATCATGCAACTCGAGGATGTCATCACGCCGGGCATCAGAAGGGTTGGAGCGGAAGGTGGCTGGGTTGACCCGGTTCGCCGGCATCAGCGAGACGGTTCGGGTTGACGGTGGTCAGGCGATGAGCGGTATCAGGGCGATGGTGACGCCGGAGCAGCGACTCCGGTTGCAGGAGGGGCCGATCGATCTGATCATCGCCGCCGAATCACCGGAGAAAGGAGCGAGGGAACGGGCCTACCGGGCGGCCGCGCACCGTTTCAGGGGATTATTGCGGGAACTCGTCGATGAATTGCCATTGCTTCGTCGACAGACCGGAGACGGAGCACCCGGGCCGAAGGGGCCGGTCGCTAGGCGAATGAGCGGGGCGGTCGAGCCACATGGTCTGCACAACTTCGTGACGCCGATGGCCGCAGTCGCCGGCTCGGTGGCCGATGAGATTCTGGCGGTCATGACTTCGGTTGCCCATCTTGACCGGGCATATGTGAACAATGGCGGCGACATTGCCTTCCATCTCGGCGTCGGCCAGCGATTCAGGATCGCCATCAGGGACCTGCAGGGGACCGAGCATGGCCGGATTGTCGTCGATCACGGTTCACGAGCCAGGGGCATTGCCACCAGCGGGCAAGGGGGCCGAAGCCATTCGCTGGGAATCGCCGACTCGGTGACAGTGATCGCCGACTCGGCGGCAACTGCCGATGTGGCGGCAACGCTGGTGGCCAATGCAGTGGATTTGCCCGATCACCCGGCGGTCAGACGCCAGCCCGCCCGGGAACTCAGCCCCGACAGTGACCTCGGTGACCGGCTGGTGGTGGTCGGAATTGACGAATTGCAGCATGACGAGATCGACTCTGCTCTCGAGCATGGCCGTGCTGCAGCCGAAGACATGCTGTCGGCGGGGCTGATCGAGTCGGCCGCCCTGCTGTTGCGAGGCGCAACCCGGATCGTGGGCAGGCCGGGAGGAATTCCTGGTACCGAAGACGGAATGGAGTGCCATGTTTGAACCTGACATCAGAAAGATTGCCAGCTGGGTCGAGGAGATCCGTCACGAGGGTGGTCCAGCTCCGGACAACCCGTTGCGCAAGGCGGCGATCATGGCGGTCATCGTCAACCCGTTTGCCGGACATTACGCCGAGGAGATCGAATGGGCATCGGCCGGCCTGGTCAAGCTGGGGGTTGATCTGGCCGGAAGGTTGACACGGCTGATTGGCCCCGACCCGCAGCTGGTGCAAGGATATGGCAAGGGCGCGATCGTCGGCGAGGCGGGAGAGGTCGAGCATGGTGCATTGTGGCACGCGCCCGGCGGCTACGGCATGCGGGAGGTTCTCGGTGGCACGAAGGCCATCGTTCCTTCGGCCAAGAAAGTTGGCGGGCCCGGCACCCGCATCGATATCCCGGTCACCCACATCAACGCGTCCTATGTGAGGAGTCACTTCGACTCCATCGAGCTCGGACTTGCCGATGCGCCACGACGACATGAAATCTGCCTGATACTTGCCATGACGACCGGTGCAAGAATCCACAACCGGGCCGGCGGGTTGCAGGCTGACAAGATCAAGGGAGAGGATGGGTTGAGATGAAGGCACGAATTCGCAAGACACTGGTGAGCGTCGAGGAGACATGCCGGGAAGCCGGGCAGAGCATTGATCCGCCAACGCGCAAGGCGGTGGCGGTGGCAGTCATTGCCAACCCGTATGCCGGAGAATTCGTCGAGGACCTGTCCCTGCTGATGGATATCGGCGCCGAGTTGGGCGGCCTGCTTGGCAGGATGTGCGTGGACGCGCTGGGGATTCAGCCGGACGAGGCTGAAAGCTATGGCAAGGCGGCCATGGTCGGCGAGGACGGCGAGCTTGAGCATGCAGCCGCCATCCTGCATCCGAAGCTCGGGGCACCGCTCCGCAAGGCGGTCGGGAAGGGTGCAGCACTGGTCCCGTCATCGAAGAAGGCTGGCGGCATGGGCCAACCTCTGGACATTCCGCTCGGGCACAAGAATGCCGCCTATGTCAGGTCGCATTTCGATGGAATCGAGGTCAGGCTGAATGATGCGCCGCGATCCGGTGAAATCATGGTGGCGGTGGCGGTCACCGATAGCGGGCGTCCGCTGCCGAGGGTTGGTGGGCTCGCTGCTGCCGATGCCGAGGGCAGGGACGGGCTTCGCTGAACCGATGGCCGGACCCGCAGGAAGCGCCGACGGCGAGCCGGAAGCCTATTTTCTCGAGGAACAGGTCGGGTTTCTGCTCAGGCTGGCCAATCAGCGGCATGTCGCCATTTTTCAGTCGCAGGCACCGTGCGGATTGACTCCGACCCAGTTTGCCGCCCTGGTCAAGATTGCCGAGATCGGCGAATGTTCCCAGAATGAACTGGGCCGCCGGACCAAGATGGACGTGGCCACGGCCAAGGGGGTGGTCGACCGGATCTTCGAGAAGGGGCTGGTAGAGTTTACCGAGGATCCGAATGACCGGAGGCGCAAGCTCATTGTCCTGTCGCGTGCCGGAAAGGCGGCAATCCCGGAGCTTTATCGCCAGGGTCACGGCATTACCCGCTCGACCCTCGAGCCGCTCTCCGATGGCGAGCGCGAGGTATTCCTGGAGCTGGTGGCCAAGCTGACCTGACACAGGCTGCGCCGGCAACTGCTTCGGACCTGCAGTGGCCGGCGGTGGCCGGTCGTCATTGAACTGCTTCCGGGCACCGGTTATCGGGAAGCCGGGTCAGTCGGAGCAGGTCATGTCGCTGGAATGGATTATCGTCGTTGGTCTGCTTGTCGCCAACCTGGTTCTCGGGGTAGCGCTGCTCATGGGCCGGAAAGGGGGTGGATCCGGCCTGTCGGACGAGGCCCTTCGGGGCCAGTTCCGTGAAACCCGGGAGGAGAGTGCCAATGCAGCCCGCACATTGCGGGAAGAACTGGACCAGTCCGGCCAACGAAGCACCGAAACGCTCACCGGAACCATCAGGAAACTCGACGAGGCGCGCAGCGCGCAGCTGCTGGAGATGCGCGGTGAGATCCGGAATCTGAGCGAGCGCAACGAGAAACGCCTCGAAATCCTCACCGAGAAGGTCGGCGACCAGCTCGGCTCGTTGCAGAAGAGCAACGAGGACCGGCTGGAGAAGATGCGCCAGACTGTCGACGAGAAACTGCAGGGGACGCTGGAGAAACGGCTGGGGGAGTCATTCAAGCTGGTCAGCGACCGCCTCGAGGCCGTCCACCAGGGGCTTGGCGAGATGCAGAAACTGGCCACCGGCGTTGGCGACCTCAAGGCGGTGCTGTCCAATGTCAAGACCAGGGGAGGCTGGGGCGAGATCCAGCTTGGTGTCCTGCTCGAGCAGATCCTGGCACCGGTCCAGTTCTGCCGGAACGCCAGGCCCAACCCTGAAAGCAACGACATCGTCGAATTCGCCATCAGGTTGCCGGGCGCCGACGATGGCGAGTCGGAGGTGCTGCTGCCAATCGACGCAAAATTCCCGATGGAAGACTACAACCGCCTGCTGGAGGCCGCCGAGGAGGGCGACAGCCAGAAGGTGCAGCAGGCCTCCGGCAACCTCCTTCGGGCGGTCGAGGGATTCGCCAAGGATATCAGGTCGAAATATGTCAACCCGCCATCCACCACCGACTTTGCCATCCTCTATCTCCCGACCGAGGGGCTCTATGCGGAGGTGGTCCGCTCACCGGAGATGCTTGACAAGCTGCAGCGTCAACACCGGATCGTGGTTGCCGGACCGACCACCCTGGCGGCAATTCTCAACTCGCTGCAGATGGGCTTCCGCACCCTGGCAATCGAAAAGCGCTCGAGCGAGGTCTGGAAAGTCCTGTCGGCGGTCAAGCAGGAGTTCGGCAATTTCGGCAAGGTTCTGGACAGGGTCAAGAAACAGGTCGGAACGGTCTCCCGGACCCTGGAGGCAACCGATACCAGGCGGCGGGCGATGGACCGGACCCTGCGGAATGTCGAACAGCTCCCCGATACCGGCCAGGCTTCCGGCCTGCTCGGCCTCGGCCAGCCGGAGGGCCCGACCGGCAACGAGGCTCCGGACGAGCATTCCGGATAGGCCTGCCTTGTCATTCCGGGCCAACAACATGCCTTTTGCCTTCGCGCGGGACATGCCTCCGACCAGTCTTGTTCCCGATCCTGTATACCGGCGCCGCGCTCGTGATTCGGGTCCTCCCGTACCAACTGAACTGCTGACCGGGACCCGGGTCATGCTTTCGACGCAGCACAATAAAGGGCGTCAATCCGGATGAAAGCAAGAGCAGCACGTCAATGCTGTCTCCGCTGCCCGGTCTGTCAGGCGTCGTCAGCTACGGTTTCATCCCATCGGGACTGTTCGCACGGATCATGGCCCGTTTCCTCGAACTGGCTCGTGCGAAGAAGAGCCGCGTCGTGCGCCGCTGACCGTGATGTATTTGTCCAGCATCGTCGTTCCGGCGGTCCGCAGCCCCTCGCGCCCGCCATCAAGGTCGCGTGACCTTCGGAGACGCGCGCCGAACGACCAGTCAGCCAGGATTCGAAACAGAACTGACCGCCGAGGAGCATGTTGGCCGCGAGGAGTGGCAAGCCCTCTGGCCGATCATGCAAGCAACTGCGTCCTGGAAGCGCGGGAGCACCTCGGCGTCGCGGTCCGACATGGTGCCCATCTCGGCAGCCGCCGCGGCCGCAAGCACCCTCCGGAGCCGGGACGGACGCTAATCCCCTTCGATGACCGGCAGGCGTTGGGCTGGCGGGGTGTTGCGGCTTCGCCTGCTGCGGATGACTCCGTCGATGATCGTCATGCCGACGCCCGGCAGGTTGCCCTGGCCGACGGATTCGAGAATATCCTTTCCCGGCGCATGCTGGGCCTGGTCAATCAAGGCGAAATCGGCGGCATGGCCGCGCTCGATCAGCCCGACATCGAGGTCACGCTGGCGGGAAGTATTGCCGGTCCCGAAGCAGAAGGCGGTTTCGGCGGCGATGTTACCGAGACTCGACAGCATGGCAATCATCCGCAGTATGCCGAGAGGCTGCACCCCCGAGCCGGCCGGCCCGTCAGTGCCGAGTATCAACCGGTCGAGTTGCCCGAGTTCGCGGGCCGTATTGAGGGTAAGCAGGGCGGCCCGCTCATTGCCGTTATGAACGACTTCAAGGCTCTTGCGGCAGGATTCGCAGAGGCAGACGATCTGGTCATCCGGCAATGCCGAATGGCCGCCATTGATATGGCCGATCACATCGGTCCCGGCCTCCAGAACGATGTCCTTGTCAATGAGGCCGGATCCCGGGATCGAGGGACCGCCGGTATGGATGGTGCTCTGGATTCCGTATTTGCGCGCCCATTCCACCATCCGGTGAGCGGTCGGCCCGTCCTTGACCGAGCCAAGGCCGATCTCGCCGAGCAGGGTGACCCCGGCATCGGCGAGATCCTTGAAATCCTGCTCTTCCATCCCGTGTTCGATCACCGGCGCCCCGGCCAGCACCTTGACCCCCGACGGGCGGAAATTCTCGTACCAGCGCTGGGCGGCAATCGACATCGCCTTGAGGCCGACAATGTCCTTCGGTCGCCCGGGCATGTGCACCTCGCCAGCCGAAATCAGCGTGGTGACTCCGCCATTGAGCGTGGAATCGATCCAGTGAAGTTGCTGCTGACGCGGGGTATAATCGCCGACGACGGGATGAATGTGGCTGTCGATCAGGCCGGGACACAGGGTCACCCCCATGGCATCGACCACGGTGTCGGCCTCATCGATGTCGATATCCGCCTCATATCCGAAATCGCTGATCCGGCCGCCCGTGGCCACCAGGCAGTCACCGTCCAGGATTGGCGATTCGATCTTGCCGGACAGGATGAGCCCGATATTGCGGATAACCAGCTTGACTGCGCCATCTGACATCTTGATCTCCTGGTTGGGTTGTGCCTTGAGCGGGTCGATCTTAGCAAACCGCAATGGGCATTCAACTCCGATGAAAAGGCCGCAAGCCCGGCCACGCATTCGGCCCGTTTGCCGGTCCCGGATGGGTGGTGGCAGGGTTGACAGGCGGGGATGGCGAAATTAATTGTTAGTATACTAACGATCTGGTCTCCATCCGGCGCTGATTCCTGTTGAATTCCGGCCGGAAGAGGTTGACTTGGCGATGCACAGGGACAGGACCATGGAAGGATCCGCGGCAATGGCACGGACCGAATTTCCGGCACCTTCAGGGGTGTTTGCTGAAATGGTAACCTCGGTGAAGCATTACACCAACCGGCTGTTCGAGTTCAGGATCACCCGCCCGCGCAGCTTCCGGTTCCGTTCCGGCGAATTCGTGATGATCGGCTTGCCGAATTCCGAACGGCCGGTATTCCGGGCCTATTCGATCGCCAGCCCGAGCTGGGACGAAGAGCTCGAATTCTTCTCGATCAAGGTTCCCGATGGACCGCTGACCATGCATCTGCAGAAGATCCGGGTCGGCGATACCATCCTGATGCGCCGCAAACCCACCGGGACGCTGGTTCATGATGCCCTGCTTCCGGGAAAGCGACTCTATCTCTTTGCCACCGGCACCGGAATTGCACCCTTTGCCTCGATCATCCGCGATCCCGAAACCTACGAGAAATTCGAGAAGATCGTCCTCACCCATACCTGCAGGCTGGTCGCCGAGCTCGAATACGGGCTGAACCTGGTCGAACAGACCCGCGATGATCCGCTGGTCGGTGACGAGGCCCGGGGGCAACTCATCCACTTTCCGACCACGACCAGGGAGCCATTCGGCCGCATGGGGCGGATTACGGAGCTGATCAATTCCGGCAAGCTCTTCGGCGAGTTGGGTCTGCCCGCGCTGTCGCCGGAGCATGATCGGGCCATGATCTGCGGCTCGATGGACATGCTGAAGGACACGAAAGCGATCGTGGAGAGCGCCGGGTTCGTCGAGGGAGCCAACAGCGCGCCGGCCGATTTTGTCGTGGAGCGTGCATTCGTCGATTGACGCCGATGGCGACCCGGTCAGACGCCGAGATACCGGGTCAGCTTGCTGCGGTCATCGGCCAGTTGCACCGCCGGCAGCGTTTCAAGAACCCGGCCATGCTCGATGAAGGAGACCCGGTCGGCGATTGACAGCACCGCGTCGACCCGCTGTTCGACCAGCAATATACCGACACCGGCGTCGCGCATCTGGCAGATGACGGTTCTGATCTGGCTGATCATTGACGGCTGCAGCCCCTCGGTCGGCTCATCAAGCAGCAGGAGTTCCGGCTCCAGGCAGAGAGCCCTGGCCACGGCCAGCATCTGCTGTTCGCCGCCGGACAATGTCGCTGCCGGCTGACTCATCCGTTCCTCGAGCCGGGGAAAGAGGTCCAGCGCCCGCTGCCTGGCCTGCATGCCGGAGCCTCTTGCCATCAATCCGATCTCGAGATTCTCTTCCACCGTCAGTTCGGCAAACAGGCGTCGCCCCTGCGGGACCAGCCCGATGCGCCTCTTGGGGATTTCATGCGCCGGCAGGGAATGGAGTTCGGTCTCCTGCATGCGGACCGAGCCGGCTGTCAGTCGGGCCAGCCCCATGACGGCATTCAGCGTCGTGGTCTTTCCGGCACCGTTGCGGCCGAGGAGGCAATGGATTTCTCCGGGCTGCACCGTCATCGATACGCCGAACAGCACCTGGACACGTCCGTATGCGACATGGATGTCATTGATTTCCAGCATCACCCGTCACCGAGATAGGCATGCTGGACATCGGCATTCGACCGCACCTCGTCGGGCGTGCCTTCGGCCAGGACCTGGCCGAAATTCATCACCGTGATGAATTCGGCGGTCTCCATCACCACGCTCATGTTGTGTTCGATCAGCAGGATCGTGGTTTCTCCGGCGATTGATCGCACCAGTTCCTTGAATTCCTCGACCTCGCTCTCGGCAAGCCCCTGCGTGGGTTCGTCGAGCACCAGTAATTTGGGTGCCTGGCCGAGCCCCATGGCGATTTCCAGCAGGCGTTGATGACCGTAGCTCAAATCGCCGGCAACCTGCTCCGATCGCCCGGCAATGCCCACCATCTCCAGCGCCTCCGTCACCCGCCTTCCGGTGTCCTGGCGGTCGGAGCCGAATGCCCGCCTGACCCCGAGCGCAACATTCTCGTGGACGGTCAGGTTGGAAAACACCGAGGTGATCTGGAAGGTGTAGGCCATGCCCATGCTGATCCGCTTGTGGGCGGGCAGGGTCGATACCCGTTTGCCATCGAACTCGATCTCGCCGCTGCTGGCCGGAATTCGACCACAAACCGTGGCCACGAAGGTCGATTTGCCGGCACCATTCGGACCGATGATTGCCCGGATCTGCCCGGCCGGCAGATCGAAATCGACATCGCGCACTGCCTGCAACCCGCCGAAATTCCTGCACAGGGATCTCGTGGACAGCAGGTTCATGGCAGCCACCGCAACCCGCGCCGACGCAATTCGCCGGCCAGCCCGTGCGGCGCAAACAGGGTCAGGAGCACGATGGTCAGCCCCACCACCAGGAGATGTGCCGTCGTCACCTCGCTGGCCAGGTCGACCAGATAGAATGCGAAGATGGTGCCGAGAAGTGGACCGATGGTCGTGCCTGCGCCCCCGAGCAACACCCACAGGAGCGGCAGGATCGAATACTGCACCGATGCAAAGGTTGCACCGGCATAGCCGAACAGAAGGGCATATGAGGCCCCGGCGATTCCCGAGATCGTTCCCGAGGCAATGACGGCCAGGAACTTGTGCGTCCATACATCATAGCCGAGCATCCGTGCCCGATCCTCATTCTCGCGGATGGCCACCAGGCATCTGCCAAAGGATGTGCGAAGCAGCGCCGCTACCGCCAGGAACACCGCCGAGAAGATCAGGAAGGCGGCGAAATACCGGTTTGTCGGCGTCGACAGGTCGAAACCGGCGATCACCCGCTCCGCCTGCTGGATCACGAAACCCTCATCGCCACGGGTATACTTGCCGAAATGCAGCACCGTCAGGAACCCGGCCTGCGCAAACATAAGGGTGACGATCATGAATGCCACCCCGGTGGTCCTGAGCGCCAGGAACCCGATCACCGCCGAAACGGCTGCTGCCGACAGAATCCCGGTCAGCATCGCCGGAAGTGCACTCAGCCCGAAGAGGTGCATGGGAAGGCCGAGACCATACATCCCGGCGGCAAAGAACAGGGCATGGCCGAGGCTCAGAAGCCCGGTATAGCCAAACAGGAGATTGTAGCCGGTTGCATAGACGGCAAGCACCATGATCCTGGCAAGATTGCCGTCATGATAGTCGGACATGACGAAGAACAGCACCGCCAACACCGCCAGCAGGCCAAAATGCAGCATGTGCTCATTGCGCGGCGAATTGGTCATTGTGTCCGGCCGAACAGCCCCTGCGGCCTGAACACCAGAACGAAGGCAACCAGCAATGTGGCGATGATCTTGGCCAGGGTCGGGGAGAAGAAGACGGAGATGATGCCGTCACTCATGCCGATGATGATCGCGGCAATGATCGTTCCGGGCAGGCTGCCAAGACCACCGATGATGACCACGATGAATGACAGCAGCAACGGGTCGGCGCCCATGAGGTAGTGTGCCTGCTGAACCGGTACAATCAGCACTGCACCAAGGGCAGCCAGGCCGGCACCGAAGCCGAACACGCGGGCATAGACCTTGCCGACCGGAATTCCGAAGGCAGTCGCCATGTCACGGTCGAGCTGCGTTGCCCGCATCACCAGGCCAAAACGGGTGCGCGACAGGAATCGCCAGACCCCGAAGATGATGAGTGCGGCGGCAAGGATGACGGCAAGCTTGTAGGTGGTGGTGGCCAGCCCCCAGGGCCAGATCATCTGCACCCCACCCTCGGCAAATTCGAACCAGGGTATCGGAATGCGGTGGTTGAAAGGGGGCTCGACCGGGCGGGCATCCGGTCCGAAGGTCATCAGCGTGACCTGCTGGATGACATAGAGCAGCCCGATGGTGGCCACGATTGTTCGCTCCGGATCGTAGGCGAGGCGGAACAGTACCAGCCGGTCGGCCAGGGTTGCCACCAGGCCGACAAGCAGCGGCGCCACGATCAGCGCCGCGGCAAATCCCACTGCCGGATGGCCACCAAGCGCCGTGGCCACCCACCATGCCGTGACCGCCCCCAGCATGAAGAACTCGCCATGCGCGACATTGACCACGCGCATGATGCCGAACACGATGCTCAGCCCCACCGCCGTCAGGGAAATGACGGCGGCGGTGATGGCGCCTTCAAGCGAGGCCAGGAAGAGATGCGGACCGAAATCCATTTCGGCTCGCCGCCCGGGTCAGGCCGATCAGAAGGCCTGCGTGGTGTAGTCGACCTCGTCCGGATAGAACGTATCCTCGATCGAGGTGGTATGGACCAGGCCCAGCCGACCATCATTGACCCTGGTGATATACTGGTGGCCGAATACCTGGTGGGTCTTCCCGTTGAAGATTTTCGCACCCTGCGGATGGTCATCGGAGAGCGGCAGATCGGTCATCGCTTCCACGGCCTCGATCAGGCTTGCCCGATCCTGCGGTCCGCTGTAGCCCGATGCTTCCATGCCGGCCTTGATGATGTTGAGAGTCTCCCAGCATCCGAACATGTGCGCATAGGTCGACACGTCCTGGGGATCCGAAACCGAGGCACCATTGACATCGACGCCGACCGCTTCGCGGTATCCGGCGTCATGGCTGGTCTGGTTCGCCTGGGCGTAGCGGGGATTGCCTTCCCAGAAATAGGAACCCTCGAGGAATTCGAGGCCGGGGCTGCCGATATCGACCGCCTCGAGGCTGTCGATGAACCCGAACAGTTCCGGTCCTCTCGAGCCGAAGAACTCGCCGAGTTCCTTGACAAAGGTCAGAACCGCCGGGCCGACCATCACGTGGTAGAGGATCTCGGTATCCTGCGGAATCTTCGGAAAATACTTGGTGAACGAGGTCTCGGTTGGCGGGATTGCGATATGCTCCAGCACCGAGCCACCCGAATTCTGGAACGCGGCCGTGAAGTAGTCGCGATGATCATGTCCGAAGGCAAAATCCGGGAAAATCATGGTCACCTTCTTGCCGAGATTGTCGGCAATGAACGGACCCATCGCCTCGACCTGGCTCTTCACGTCGGTGATGCCGGGCTGCAGCGTGTAGCGGTTGAGAATCCCGCTGGCCACGTGATGGCCTTCCGACACCACGAAATAGGGAATCTTCAATTCACCGGCCCGCGGTGCCGAGCCGATCACGACATGGCTGAACAGGGTGCCGAAGGCGACATCGCAGTTCTCGAGGGTGGCGAATTTCTCGACGACCTCGGCTCCCCGCTTGGGGTCGGTTCCGTCATCCTCGGCCACGATTTCCACCGGGCGGCCATTGATCCCGCCGGCATCGTTGATCCGCTTTACCGCGGCGGCCGTCGTCCGGTCGTACCACCTGCCATAGGCGGCGCCGATGCCGGTCCTGTGCACCTGGAATCCGATCCTGATCGGCTCGGCGCTGTGCAGCTGCGAATATCCGAGGAATGCCGGAAGGGTTCCGCTGCCAGCCAGCGCACCGGCACCCGCGCCAAGCGCTTTCAGGGCATTTCTGCGGCTCATGGTCCTGATTTTCGGTTGCATTGATTGTCTCCCAGTTAGAGGTTCTCAGCCATTGCGGCACATTTCCCGGAAATCGTGCATCATTCGTGTTGCCGTGTCCAGCCTATTGAAATTCAAGGGCCGGTCAGGCGCCGCGGGGCGAGGCAAGCAGCCACAGGCTGAGGAGGGTGTAGAGGATCATGAATACCGACATCGGTATCTGGCTCAGGAGCGCCTGCCTCCCGGTCCGGAATATCCGGCTGGCGATTTCGTGGGCGACCATCACCGCAATGACATGTCCGGCGACCACGGCGAAACACTGGGTCAGCCAGATGATCCGCACTGAATCCCTGGTATTGAAGAACCCGGTGGTCACGTAGAAATGACCAAGACCCAACAGGTCGGCCCCCGTTCCGAGCGGGTCGTTCGCCGCCGCCGCCGCATACTGGATGTTGACCATGAATGCGGTCAGGTAGTGGGCAGCATGGTAGCCGAAGGCAATCGGCAGCACCGAGATCGACAATCGCCTGAACGCGGTGCCGAAACCGGTTGCCTCCCCATGACCGGTCCCGGTTGCGGCGAGGCGGATGCCAATCCAGGTGCAGGCCGAAAACACCAGGATCAGCAGCAATGATGCAGCGATGATCCCGGCCACGGTTTCACCGATGACCGCTGACCGGCCCGGAAATTCGAGCGGATTGACGCCGATCTGGGCAAGCCACCAGAAGGTCTCATTCAGCCCGTCAAAGCTGCCGGTGCCCAGCGCAATCAATACGAAAAGGGCCAGCCCGGCCGGAACATTCTCCAGCCTGACCAGCTGCCATCCCGGCAATCCGGCCTCGCTGCCGCCTCGGGCCAGGCGCAGCGGCGACAGCCTGCCAACCAGCCGGAACAGCATGGTGAAGCACTCGCTGCGCTCAAGCCAGGCCTCCTGGCCATAGAGCAGCATGCCGGCCACCGTCACCAGCCAGTACGTGACAACGAAAACGGCAAGGCGCGGCGGGTTGTCCGGAGCCGGATCGGCCAGCGACACGATATGAAAGACCAGGAGAAACAGGATTCCGATTCCATGGCCGATCCATGCGGAAGGTGGGGCCAGCAGACCAGCAGACCGACCGCCGGTCAGAACCCGGTGAAGACCGGTCCACGGATTGATGAAGCTCCAGATATCGCCAACCACGCCCTGCAGGAACAGGATGACGATCCACCAGACAGTCCAGACGGCAAGTGGAAGCGGATTGGTCAGCGGATCGCCCGGTCCGGTCAATCCGAGCACGACCAGCAAGGCCAGAACCACCAGAGATGCCAGGCTGGAGGCAGTCCGCAGGAATTCCGGGCATCCGACCGGCGGCAATTTCAGCGTCCCGAACATCCGCCGCAACAGGTGCGACGGAGCCAGCGCCAGGACGAGTATGGTCAGCACAACCGCGGCAATGCCGGTCGCGATGTAGAGATTGGTCGGAAGCAGCAGCACGAAACCCTGCTCGGCGGCATGGGCCTGTGCCCGCGACGCTCCGAGCACCAGCCATGTGCCGGTCAGTTGCAGGATTCGTATCATCTGTTCCCGGATATCCTCTGCCTGCGAAGGATCATGCAATCATTCCCGCGCCGCAAGCCCGAATTGCGTGGATCGATCCGGCAGCATGACCCGGGCAGGGCGCCTGACAGCCAGGAGTTCCGGCAACTGTCCGTACCTCCGATCACGTCGCCGGCATCAGGGCACCCGTAGCCCGGGCCCGGCGCAGCAGGCAATCCTCCACGATGCGAAGAAGGATCGTCGGTCATCACGTCCCGGCGAGACTGCTGCCGCTCGCCCGCAGGCCCGATTCGGCCATGATCGGGATGTGTCGCACATGTTGAATCCGGCGGTGAGCAGAACGAGGATCAGCAAACAGCCGTCATGACGGGCAAACGAGAGGGTGAAGACATGCCGACCGGGACTTCGGCGGAAGACGCATGGTCGCGATGTGTTCATCCCGGGCGCAGGTCTCTCGAGGGCCATTTCCTCCCGCATGCCAACCATACGGGAACCCGGCGCCGGGGTGAGGGACAGGCCTGCCGAATTCACGGACTTCCCGTCCGTGATCCCTGCTTCCCCTGGCGACAATTTCGAATCGTGGATGACCTGCCTGTCGCAACCACAGCCCTGGTCGAGCCAGCCCGATATCGACCTGCATCGCTCTCTTGCCGGCCGCATCCGCCAATCCGCTTGTTCTTCCCTGACGGCCCAACATCGGCCCTGGATCCGAGAAGATCTGATCTCCGCCAAATCGTGCTTGCCGCAATGTGCCGTCAGGGAAGAACAAGCGGCCAGGCTACCGTTCAGATCTCTTCATGAATGGCCAGGCAACTGACCTGATGGCCAGATGGCAGGGGCATCAGTCGCGGTGGCCGCGACCGGCATTTTTCCATCGCGATGGGGCATCTAGGGTGGAACCGACAGCCTGCCGGGGGCGAAAATGGCGAGGGCAACCTCCCCTCGAGCGAGTGCTCCTCGGACAAGGGTCTGTCCAGCGTGGGAACCTCTTTCAGCAAAGCCCGGGTATAGGGGTGCATGGGATTGGCAAGCAGGTCAGCGGTTGCGGCAAGTTCCACGACCTGACCCAGATACATGACCGCGATTCGGTCCGAGACATGTTCGACCACGCTGATGTCGTGGCTGATGAACAGATACGACAGGTTCAAACTGTCCCGCAGATCAAGAAACAGGTTTATGATCTGCGCCTGAACGGATACGTCCAGGGAGGCCACGGATTCATCACAGACAACGACGCACGGATTGACCGCCAGTGCGCGTGCAATGCAGATCCGCTGACGTTGCCCCCCGGAAAACTGATGCGGATAACGGTTCAGCGCATCTTCATGCAGGCCGACGCGTTCAAGCGCCTCGACCGCGAAGGTACGTGCCTCGGACCTCGGGATCAGTTCGTGGGCAATGGGAGCTTCGGTGACCGCATCCATAATGCGCTGACGCGGGTCCAGTGCGGCGGCGGGATCCTGAAAGATCATCTGAACGCCCAGACCCGTGCCGGTCTTCTCTTTGGTCTTGTCCGCCATGGGTTTGCCGTTGAACAGAACATCTCCGGAATCGGGCGGCAGGATACCCGCCACAATTCGCCCCAGCGTGGATTTTCCACAGCCGGATTCGCCCACAAGCCCCAGCACTTCGCCTTGCTCTATCGTCAGATCAACACCATCCACGGCCTGCAGCACATGGGCGGTCGATCTTGCTCCACATGCGGTTGCGATCCGATCCGCCAGGTCTGGCTTCCTGCCGAAGCTGCGCCGGACAGATTTGAGTTCAATCACATTCGGCAAGGGTAGCCCTTTCATGAAGCGGAAAGACGCAGCGAACGGCATGTTCGGGTGATGTGAAGGACAGGTCCGGCAGCACTTCGCAGGCCTCGGTGGCGTGGGCGCAACGCGGTGCGAAGGAGCAGCCTTCTGGCAGGTTCGAGAGTTTCGGAAGACCACCGGGAATGGAGATCAGACGTTGTCCGCGAGGAGAGTTCGCCGGCATGCTGGTCATCAACCCCGCAGTGTAGGGATGGGATGGTGATTTCAGCATTTCCACCGTTGCCCCCTGTTCCACGATGCGGCCCGCGTACATCACGGCCACGCGGTGGGCAATCTGGGCCACAACGCCCAGGTCGTGAGAGATCCAGATCAACGCCGAACCCGAATCGCGGCAGAGCCGCCGCATGTCACGCAGGATTTGCGCCTGCACGGTGACGTCCAGCGCCGTCGTCGGTTCATCCGCGATGATCAGATCCGGCTCGTTCAGCAGCGCGATGGCAATGACCACACGCTGCCGCATTCCGCCGGAAAACTGGTGTGGATAGGCTTGCAGGCGTTCATCGGGGCTGTTGATCCCGACGCGCACCATCGCCTCGCGAACGATCTGCCATGCGGCGCCGGAGGAGATGTCTCGATGGGCCTGAATGGCCTCGATCATCTGCGTGCCAATGCGCCGCACCGGGTTGAGACTGGTGGTCGGATCCTGAAATATCATCGCGATCCTGTTGCCGCGAAGGCCTTGCCACTGCGCCTCGGAAAAATTGGTGACATCGGTGCCATCGAACGAAATACGAACCGCCGTGACGCGGCCCGGTCTGTCCACCAACCCCATGATGGACAACCCAAGAACAGTTTTGCCGGAGCCGGATTCCCCAACGATGCCGAGCACGTCGCCGCACGCGATTTCAAGATCGACGCCATTCACGGCCACCAGCGGCCCGTCAGGGGTTGGAAATTCAGCCCGCAGCCCTTGAATGGACAACAGGTTTGTCCGTGTCATTTCGAAAGCCTTGGATTGACCATTGCGCGCAATTGGTCACCAAAGACGTTGATCGCAGCTACCGTCGCGAGCAGCATGACACCGGGAAAGAAGGTGATCCAGTAAGCACCCGACAGGATGTAGTCGAAGCCATTTGAAATCAGTGAACCGAGCGATGGTTCGGTGATGGGCACGCCCACACCCAGGAAGCTGAGTGTTGCTTCGATCGAGATGGAATGCGCCGTTTGCAAGGTCGCCAACACGATCAGCGGGGAGATGCTGTTGGGCAGAAGGTGTTTCCAGATGATGCGGGTGTTGCCGAGTTCCAGGCAGATGGCCGACTCGAAATACTCCTTGCGTCGTTCCACCATGGCGGCGGCACGCACCGTGCGCGCATAGAGTGCCCACTGCACGATGGCGAGCGCAATGATGACCTTGTCAACGCCCTTGCCCAACAATGCCAACAGCACGAGCGCGACCAGAATGGCCGGAAAGGATAGCTGAATATCGACAATCCGCATCAGGAACGCGTCTATCCGTCCGCCGTGGAAGGCGGCGGTCAGCCCAACCGCGAGTCCGACTGTCAGTGCGATGAGAGCACTGCTGATGGCCACGGTCAGGCTGGTGCGAAGCCCGAAGATGATGGCGCTCAGAACATCGCGACCTGCCCCATCCGTGCCCAGCCAGGCGACCGTTCCGTCAGACATCTCCTCGCCTGGCGCAAGCCGTCCGTCCAGCACACTGACGGTCGCCAGATCATAAGGGTCTGTGGGCGCGATGAGGGGGGCAAAAGTCGCCGAGATGGCAATGAGCAAAAGCAGAATGCCGGAGATCAGCGTCGAGGGGCGCGACAAGTCGGACCGCACCAACCTGGAAAACAGTCCGGTTTCCGTTCTTGCGGCGGATATGGCCTTCGTCTTGCTCATGCCTCGTCACTTTGCAGGCGCACCCGCGGATCAAGCACTGCATATATTATGTCCACGACCAGATTGAGCACCAAGAACAAGGCCACTACGAACAGCAGGTAGGCCACCACAATCGGGCGGTCGAGATTGACAATGGCGTCGATGACAAGCTTGCCCAGGCCAGGCCAGGCAAAGATGGATTCCGTTACCGTCGCAAAGGCGATCAAGGTGCCGAATTCGATCCCCAACACGGTTACGATCGGAATAAGGATATTGGGCATCAGGTGAGCGAGTACAATGCGCCTTGATGACAGCCCTTTGGCGCGGGCGAACCTGATGAAATCAAGCGCCATTACCTCGACTGTACCAGCGCGCGCCAGCCGGATGACCATGGCGATCTTGAAGAGGGCGAGATTGGTGGCGGGCAAGATGAGATGGCGCAAGCCATCCAGCGTGAAAGCACTGCTTTCGATGCCCAGGAAACGCGCGGTCTCGCCGCGGCCAGACACCGGCAGCCAACCGAGCAAGACCGAAAAGACAATGATCATCATCAGGCCCAACCAGAAGGTCGGGATCGAAATTCCGAGCACTGAACCACCCATGATGATGCGTGCGCCCCATCCGTCAGGGCGCAAGCCCGCGTAGACCCCGAGGGGCAGGCCCACTGTCACGGATATGATCAGTGCGCTCGTAGCAAGTTCAAGCGTGGCCGGAAAACGCTCGGCCATGAGCGCAAGTGCCGGTCGCCCGAAGATAAAGGAATTGCCCAGATCCCCCGACATCGCACCCGCGAGGAACCTCCAATATTGCACATGGACCGGCTGATCGAGCCCGAAATCCCGGCGCACACGTTCGATTTCCTCGGGCAGGCTTTCCGGATTGACGAGCATGTCGACGGGATCACCCACCAGATTGACCATGGAGAACACGATCAATGACATGACGAACAGGACGACCACGCTTTGCATGACCCGTCTCAGGACAAAGGCTAACATCGGGGGTTCCTATGTAGGTTGGCCCGCCGCCGACATGCGGCGGGCCAACCTTAATCTATTCTTGCGGACGGATCTTGTGGATGAAGGTGCTGTCCAGGGCACCGTGTTCGTAAGCGACGCCTTCCCGTGCGGCCCAGGTCGCGATCTCATGATGGATCGGAACCAGCGCATATTCCCGCATCGCGATGTCGGTCGCCTGAATGAAGGCCATTTCGCCCATGGCAATGTCCATCGAAGATCGCCCGCCCTCGATCAGCTTATCGACTTCCGGGTTACTGTAACCGTTGCGGTTGCCCGGTCCGTAACCGCGCTCTTTCTGCTTGGTGTGAATGAAAATCCGCAGCGGGTGCGAAGGCTCTCCCGAGCCATTTGCATATCCGGACATGGCAGCGGTGAATTCAGGTGTGTCACCCGGCCCTCCGCGCGAAAAGCGCCTGAAAAAGACCGAGGCGGGCATGGTCTCGACACTGGTGTCGATACCAATGCGTGACAACATCTGCGCGATGGCTTCGAGAATCCGTGTGTCGTTGGAATAGCGTCCGGCTGGCCCATGGACGGTCAGCTTGAACCCGTCGCCATAGCCCGCTTCGGCCAGCAATTCCTTTGCCCGGTCCGGATCATGGGCATCTGGCTCGAGATTGGTAGAGTAGCCAATGTAACCCTCGGGCGAAAACTGACCGGCAGGCGCGGACAGTCCGTCCATCACACGGTCCGCTATGGCCTGCCGATTGATGGCCAGAGACACGGCTTTGCGCACGCGAATGTCCCGAAAGGGCGAAGCGATCGGATTGCCATCATGATCAGTGACATAGGGTTTGATCGGGTCATTGGTCAAATGCAACGTCAAGTAGAGCAGACGGTTGGACACCGACTTGAAGACCGTCAGCCCATCACGGGCTTCCAAATTGGGTAAGTCAGCGGGTGCGACCCTCTCGATGAAATCCACGTCTCCGGCAATAAGCGCTGCTGCCCGGGTTGTGCCGTCGCCAATTGGGCGAATGACGACATTGTCCCAATCCACTGCCGCCCCCCAATAGCCGTCATTGCGCGACAATTTGATCACGTCGCCGGGCAGCCATTTGGTGAAGGTGAACGGGCCCGTCCCGAAAGAGGCCGCGCCGGTGTTGAAATTCTCGGTCGTGGCATCGACGAACGCGGAGTCGATAATCGAAATTCGCGACATGTCGTTCGGCGTAAAAGGGTAAGGCTTCTCGGTCGAAATCCGCAGGGTCAGGTCATTGACAACATCAAAGGTCTTGCCCTTGATGAAGGTAGCGAAACTGGACGGGCTGTTGGGCACATTCGCCGCGCGCTGCATCGTTGCGACCACGTCTTCAGCGGTGAATGCCGCGCCATTGTGAAAGGTCACACCGGGGCGCAGCTTGAATTCCCAGGTCCGCTCGTCGATCGGCTCCCAAGACGCGGCGAGCCCGGGGACGAGGTTCTGGTTCACATCCTGCAGCACCAACGCATCATAGACCTGCGTCGCCATTGAGTTGTTGATGGTCAGGTTCTGATAATGCGGGTCCATGGATGTGGGTTCGGCCGCCAGAGCCACTGTCAGGTCGTTTGCCGACCCAGGTCCGGCCAAGAACCCGAGGCTCGTCGCCGCAACGGTCAGCAAAGCTGCCGGACTAAAGATGGACTTTCTCATTTTTTCTTCCTTTCATCGGTTTTCGGTTGTTTCCCTGGTGATGACGGTCCGGATTCACCGCCGGGCTTTCGTCGCGAATTCCTTGATCTGCTCGTTGAAGAAGTCGGGGTATTCCGCGTATGAGGCGTGACCCGCCCCGGGAAATTCGAAATGCCGTGCCTTCGGAAAGGCCGCGATCAGCAGCGCATGCATTTCAGGCGAGATCACGGTGTCTTCGCCACCTGACAAAATGAGCACGGGAACGTTCACGTCACGGCTGATTTTCGTGTTGTCGGTTTCCTGACACATGCGGCCACCATCGCGGATACCTTCAATCCGCGCGCTTGCCGCTATTTCGGCCAGGAACCGGATGACGGTCTGGGATGTTCCTTCGGGCGTGCTGCGCCTGGCACGCTCAAGACCATAGGCCGCATTGACCCCTTCGGATCGGATGCGATCAACTCTCGTCCCGTACCGCGCCATCAGCGGCTCCCCTTTAGGGCGGGCAAAGCCCAAATGCGTCGAAGACAGCACCAGGCCAGCGGTTGAGGTGTCTCGGTCAGCCGCCAGCTGCGCGGCAACCACGCCTCCCATCGAATGGCCGACCACGATTGCATCGTTGACCTTCAGCGCTTTCAGCAGGGCCTTGGCCGCATCAACATAGTCTTCGATGCTGTCTCCGAACACATCGGACGCCCCGAAGCCTGGCGCATCCCAGGCGACAACGCGGAAAGAAGCCCCCAATGCCCGAAACAGGTAGGCCCAGCTCTGGCTGCTGCCATTCATGCCATGGAGCATGAAAAGAGCGGGTCCCGCACCCGTTTCACGATACGCAAGGCGGCCGCCCTTGTACGACATGTGCTGCAAGTCAGGCGTATCCGGCATTCGCGTGATGTCCTCTGAGCAATGACTTCATCGAAGGGTGCCATGGGGGTGGGAGAGAGATGCCCCGGCACTCGCTGTTTCTTGATTGCAGCACAGAGAGTGGCAACAAAAAAGCCTAAAACACTTTACATATCGTTACCTGATGGTTGAGCCTCAAGCTCGCGCATCGACATCAGCGTGTGAGCGAGTTTCAGCACACGGGAATACTCGGGATTTGCGAGTAGCGCATTGCAATAATTGCGCCAGGCCTCCAGCATCGGCTCGGTCGGGCGAAAATCGCGTCGGCGGCGGTCGCTTGTGCCTGTCAACTCTTCCAAATAGCCGAATTCCAAGGCTTCATGTACCGTTGAAGAAACGGTTGGGCGACTGAATTCAGAGACTTCTACGAGCTCCGAGATGGTGAAGCTGCCCTTGATGAAGTAGAAGTTCATCATGTACCGACGCAACTCGAACGCGGTGAAGCTGGTGTTGAAGAAACGGCGCACCTGGCCAGGTCCATGCTCGCGCCGATAGACATGGCGCGAACTTTCAAAAGAAGCCTGCGCAAAGCAAAAGCGATGAAATAGCATTCCAGACTCATGCATGGTCAATCTCATTGTATATAGAAAAATTCTTGCACGTTATGCTATTCCTCTGACCGTATATCCACAAGGTATCGCTGTTGTCCGTGGCTGGGTGGAAGAGGGCCTCGCGTATTCCCTTCCCCCGCAGAGCCGGCAGCGCCTACATTCGATCATCAGGTTCCTCGCACACCAGTGTCGCTCATTTGGCGAATATTGCCTGATGTGCGCACATTGGTGGTGGTTGCTCGGGCCGGCCCGTCCACGGAAGAGAGAACGGTAGACCCGCTTCACCGCGTGTTTACTATTCATGCCGGTCGGCTGCCCGGCGAGCACGGGGCTCAGGCCATGAAGCGAAGCTTCGGAATATCCCGGTGACACCAGCACAGCCAACAATCCGCGATCTTCCGGACCGGTCATGACGCGCCGTCTGCATGCGGGGATTTACGAGGACCAGTTGACCTCCGCCCAGGAGGCGGAAATCAGTGCCCGAACGGCGGAAGGCTGGTGGGTTGATGTCGCCTCGACTGACTCGACTGTCCGTCCCGAACTCCTGGCTCGGCCTGTATATCACTTCCTTCGACGGGCGCTCGAATACATTGCCGCCGACCCGGTGTGGGGTGTCAGGCCGAACCGGCACCCGAAACGCGTCCGATTTCTGTCCCGAGATGAGATCGAACGCCTGCATGAAGCCCTTGACCGCCATGCAGGTCGACATCATCCGCCTGCTGCTGACCGGGTGCCGCAAGAACGAGATCCTCCGCCTGAGTCGGCCCGCGAGCGGTATTCCCGGGCCGGGCGGCCCGGAACATCATCGAGCGTCGGCTGGAAGTGGCCCCATCAGGCGAATTCGTGTTTCCTTCCACGAGGGATCCGACCAGGTCGATCCCGGGCAACCTGTCTCTCTGGTACGAGGTGCGCCGGGAGGTCGGAATCGAGGATGTTCGCCTCCATGATCTTCGCCATACCCATGCAAGTCAGGCTGTCATGCAGGGTGTTCCCCTTCCTGTCCTGGCACGACTTCCGGGTCACGGCCGGGCAATGATGACGCTTCGCCATTCCCATGCCGGCGACCGGGAGGCCGAGGCTGCAGCCGAGCGGATCGGGGCGACGATCCCGGAGAATCCCGGGTCTTCCCTCGGGCCGTAGCCGGGGACACTCCTGCCATCTGAAGGTTCTGCTTTCGGCTGGAATTCCGAGGAAGGCAGCAAGGGACTGCAACACCGTCTTCTCCCTGCAACCAGTTGCAGATGTGGCAAGATCGGGACGGTATACCAGCCTCATCTGCGTGTTCAGGAAGAAAAAGATACGCTATATCAGGTAGGTAGAACCGAAGGTGCGTTTGTCCCTGTCCAGGTACCGGAGGTCTGCGACGCCCCGGAGACCACGGAAGATCCTGCGCCGGTCTCCGTCGGGCCTGCCTTGGGAGCGCATCTCGCAACCCAGCAAATCGAGACTCCGGGAGGATGGCAGTGGTGGGGCGGAATATATGATTTGATTGCTGCGAGGGGGTTCGGTTAGAAGCCGGTAATCGATGACCGATTATTCATCGAATTCCCAATCTGATCTCCGGACATCATCATGAAAAACCTGCATGCTGTAGAAGCTGAGTCACAGGGACCCTCCGGCGTCGACGGCGCGAGGAAGGACGTCTACGAAATCGGTGAAATCCCGCCGCTTGGCCATCTTCCGGCCCGTATGAAGGCATGGGTGATTCGCCCCGACAGGCTGGGAGAGCCGTGCTCGGCCATGCTGGAGGAAGAAGTCGAAATCCCCGCGATCGACAGCCAGGAGGTGCTGGTCCTGGTGATGGCTGCCGGGGTCAACTACAACGGTGTGTGGGCCGCGCTCGGGCAGCCGGTCTCGACCTTCGACGTGCACAAGGCGGAGTACCACGTTGCCGGATCCGATGCGTCCGGGATCGTCTGGGCAGTGGGTGACAAGGTCCGTCGCTGGAAGGTGGGCGACGAGGTCGTGATCCATTGCAACCAGGATGACGGGGATGACGAGGAATGCAATGGCGGCGATCCCATGTTTTCGACCAGCCAGCGCATCTGGGGATACGAAACCCCGGACGGTTCATTTGCCCAGTTTGCGAGAGTGCAGGCGCGCCAGTTGATGCCGCGGCCCATGCATCTGACCTGGGAGGAGTCGGCGTGCTACACGCTCACCCTGGCCACGGCCTATCGCATGCTCTTTGGGCACCGACCCAACATATTGCGGCCAGGGCAGAACGTGCTGGTTTGGGGTGCATCCGGCGGACTTGGATCATTTGCCATCCAGCTGATCAATACCGCCGGCGCCAACGCCATCGGCGTGATTTCCGATGAGGCGAAGCGGGATTTCGTGCTCGACCTCGGTGCAAAGGGTGTCATCAACCGCAGCGAATTCAGTTGCTGGGGCGCACTGCCGGTCGTCAATTCACCGGAATACCGGGAGTGGTTTGGCGAAGTCCGCAAGTTCGGCCGGGCGATCTGGGACGTCACCGGCAAGGGCAACAATGTCGATATCGTTTTCGAACATCCGGGCGAGGCGACGTTTCCGGTGTCGACATTTGTCGTGAAGAGGGGCGGTATGGTGGTCATCTGTGCAGGAACATCCGGGTACAATCTGACCATGGATGCCCGCTATGTCTGGATGCACCAGAAGCGCATCCAGGGCTCCCACTTTGCCAATCTCAAGCAGGCAAGCCAGGCCAACCAGCTCATGATCGAGCGGCGACTGGATCCCTGCATGTCGGAGGTCCTTCCCTGGCAACAGATCCCGGATGCCCACATGAAGATGATGCGAAACCAGCACAAGCCAGGCAACATGGCAGTGATGGTGTCGGCAGCCCACCCCGGTCTCCGAACCATCGAGGATGCCAGGGAAGCCGGTTCAAGCTTCGTGTGAGTCATCGCATGGCCTCCATCCCGGGGGCTCTCCCCCGATCTTCCGAAATCTGCGTTCGCATCAGGCCACGTCGCTCACGCCATGTACAAGGACATGGCGGAAGCTCGGGCGGGGGAGCGCCCCAGAAACGCCCTCTCGATTCCTGCGCGTTGACAACGCGTGTCTGCATTCCCCCTGGTAATCCTCGAGATTGCATTTTCCTTCTCATCGGGAATCCGGTTGCTCCACCGATGCCGATGCCAAGGCGGTGCTCCCGGGGAAGGAAGGGGCGTTCAGTCAGGGCATTCGTGCCAGGAAAGCCCGGGTTCGGTCGTGTTGCGGGTTGTCGAACAATTTGCCCGGCGGGCCCTGTTCGAGAATGATTCCCTGGTTCAGGAAGCACACCTTGTCGGCTGCTTCGCGGGCAAATGAGAGTTCATGCGTGGCGATCAGCATGGTCATTCCGTCACGCTTGAGCTGGTGGAGAACATCCAGCACCTCGCCAACCAGTTCCGGGTCTAGGGCCGAGGTGATTTCATCGAACAGCATGATGCGGGGCGCCATGGCCAGGGCGCGTACGATGGCGACGCGCTGTTGCTGACCGCCCGAGAGCTGGTCCGGCCAATGGTCGAGATGGTTGGCAAGACCGAAACGGGAGAAGAGTGCCTGCACCCTTGGCAGCAGGGTGTGGTCGGGCTCCTTCAGGACCCGTCTTGGTGCCAGAAGCACGTTGTCGAGCGCGGTCATGTGCGGGAACAGATTATAGCTCTGGAACACCATGCCGATCTGTTCCCGCACCGGCCGCGGGTCAAGGCCGGGCAGGGAGATGTCGGCACCGTCAAGCCAGATTGCGCCGTCATCGATGGGTGTCAGCAGATTGATGGCTTGCAGCAGGGTGGATTTGCCGGAGCCGGAAGATCCGATCAGGCAGACCAGTTCGCCCTCTTCCACCGACAGGTCGATATTGTCGAGGACCCGAAGCTCGCCGAAACTCTTGCTGACCGCATGCAGGTGGAGCTTGGGCATCTCAGCTCCTCCGCCGGTTCTGTCGGGCGATCATGCTGTCGGTTATCCTCGTGGCCGGCACGGTCACGGCGAGGAATATCACCGCCGCCACCACGTAGGGCGTGAAATTTGCCAGCAGCGACTTGAAGACGCCCGCTTGCCGGAAGATCTCGACCGGACCGATGAATGACAGCAGTGCCACGTCCTTCTGCAGGGCAATCAGCATGTTCATGTTGGCCGGAATGACCCGGCGCAGGGCCTGTGGCAGAACGACGTAGCGCATCACGTCGGCCTGCGACAGCCCGAGCGACATGGCGGCGCTGCGCTGGCTGGAATGAACCGACTCAATCCCGGAGCGGTAGATCTCGGCGACGTAGGCAGAATAGGTCAGGATCAGCGCGATCGAACCCCACAGATAGGGCGAATTCCACGGGCGCCCCAGCCCGAGACCCGGAATTCCGAACCCGACCAGGTAGACGACCAGCACCACCGGAACACCCCGGAAGATGTCGGTGTAGATCATGGCAAACAGGCGAAGCGGAAACAGTGCCGGGGAGCGGACATCCCGGCAGATGGCAATGACCAGTGCCCATGCCGCAATCAGCGGTGCCGACCAGGCAAAGATGGCGACGTCCAGCAGGAAGGCCTGCAGCAGGGTCGGGAATGTCCTGGTAAAGATGTCCCAGTTGAAGAAACTGTTCTTCACTGCCTCCCAGCCAGGGGCCAGGGGAACAAGCAGGACCAGCGCCGCAACGGCCGCCAGTGTCGAGATGCTGGCAACGGTCAGCGACCGGCGGCGCGTTTTCCTTTCGAACTCGAGGCGGCCGAGGCGTTTGCCGGCCGAGTGCTGGCCGTCATGGGTCAATGCTTACTTGATGACCGGAACTCCGGTGGTCTCCGACAGCCAGACGGCCTCGATCTCGGCCAGCCTGCCATTTGTGGCCAATGCGGATATCGCGGCATCGACGCAATCCTTGAGCGGATTGCCTTCCTGCATGAGCATTCCGAAATTGTCCGGGTTGTCGGTCCGTGCCGCCGGAAACTGCCCAAGTATTGTCCCGCCATCCAGCACGACGGCCGAAAGATACAGGGCGGTTGGCAGGTCAAATAGCGCTGCATCGATCTGGTTGGCCTTCATGGCCTCGACCACGTCGGCGCTGTCATTGTAGAGAAGCGGGTCGGCATCCGGGTTTATGAAATCGGTGAGCATGGGCACTGCGGTCGTGCTGGCCGCCGCCCCCCATTTCAGGCCGCGAAGGGATGCCATGTCAGGGCTGGCACCGGCCTCGACGACATCCTGGCGGGTAAGCACGGCCATGGCGGCAGAGTAATATGGCATGGAAAAATCAACCACCTTTTCCCGGTCTTCGGTGATCGAGAATTGCTGAAGGTTGAAGTCGAAATTCTTCTCGCCAGGCTGGATCGATTCGTCGAACCCGGTTCTGACCCATGTGACTGCGTCGTCGGCAAATCCCATCTCGCCGGCGACCGCATAGGCGACTGCGGCCTCGAACCCGTTACCGCTCTCCGGATCGTCATCGATCACCCATGGAAAATAGGCCGGGTTGCCGGTGGCAACCGTCAGGACGCCCGGAGAAATGGTCTTTCCCTCGGCACATTCTCCGGCGGCGCTTGCCAGCGGGGCCAACGAGTACAGCGCTACAACTACGGCAACTCCGGTTGTTCTCAGCATGATCATCACCTGTCAGCAAGTCTGAATTCCCCGATATCAATAGGCCTGCCCCGGCGGTTTGTCCAGATTTTGCACATTCGAACGCCACTGCCAGCGCCTGGCCGGAATCGTGCGTCCGGCGAGATGGTCACGGGGAAGGTGCCGGCCTCGTGCCGGATCAGCCGAACCGGCGGAAGACCGCCGAGGCAATCCAGCCGGTGGCAACGGCGACCAGCACGCACAGCAATCCGTATGTAAAGGCGTGGTTATGGGCCTCCGAGTAGATCCAGCGCTCCAGCCCGACCTTCCTGACCTCGATCTTGTTGCTGTGCTCGGAAATGACCTTCTTGTCCCTGACCAGGAAAATCCTCGCCAGGTATTCGCCTTCAACCAGGTTTGCCGGCAGGGCAAACCGTGCCCCGAACAGCGTATCCTCCCTGACCGTGATCGGCACCGGTTGCAGAGAATACAAGCCGTTGCGCTCGCGAATCCGTATCAGCGCCTTGGTGAACTCCGGTGAATCGTGAATGTGTTGCGGAGCTCCGACCGACCTGATGAGTTCATTGACGCTGATATCCTTCACGATGTCCTCGACATTGCTGACAATGTCCTTCAGCGGCCTGGTTGTCGCCACCGAGTAGAAACTCGGTGCCGAATCGACCTCCACGGTATCGGCATTGACCCACACACCGAGTATTCGCTTCTTGCGACGAACGATCACCGGCTCCTGCGGCCCGGCGACAGTGATGATCACATCGACGTCCTGCCCTTCCTCGGCCGGGGCATCACGCTTGATGGCACCAAAGATGAAAATCTCCGAGCCGTCGAAATTGGCGGTGATCGAAATGCGATTCTGACTGAGAACCGACACCACGGACTCGCTGGCGGCCAGGCTGCCAATGCCGGCCAGCGCGATTGCCAGGGCCGAGAAGAAGATCCTCATCCGACCCGCTCCAGTGAATAGAGTTCGGATGGCTGAAGAACCAGGTCGAGTGCAAGCTTGGCGCAGACTGCAAGCACTATGAGCGCCAGGAGAATTCGCAACTGTTCGGCCGGCAACCTGATCCCGATCCTGGTGCCGACCTGGGCGCCGATGACACCACCTACGAACAGCAATACTGCCAGTGCCAGGTCGACAGTCTGGTTGGTGGTGGCATGCATGACTGTCGTAAAGCTGGTGACAAACACGATCTGGAACAGTGACGTTCCGACAACGACCTTTGTCGGCATGCCGAGTATGTAGATCATTGCCGGAACCATGATGAACCCGCCGCCGACACCCATGATCGCGGCCAGGATGCCGACAAAGGCACCAACGACCAGCGGTGGTATGGCGCTGATGTAGAGACCCGAGACCCGGAACTTCACCTTGAAGGGAAGGCCATGTATCCAGCCATGCTTGTGAAGCTTGCGCCGCAGGCCGCTGCGCGACCGTGTCCGCATGATGGTGCGAAGGCTCTCCACAAACATCAGGCCGCCGATCACGCCAAGAAAGACCACGTAACAAAGCCGAACCAGCAGATCGACCTGGCCGATTTCACGCAGCAGGGCGAAGATCTGCACGCCAACTGCGGCACCGACAACACCGCCGGCAAGCAGGTAGACACCCATTTGCAGGTCGACGGATTTTCGGCGGTAATGGGCCAGCGCTCCGGAAATCGACGATGCCACGATCTGGTTGGCTTCGGTGGCGACTGCCACGGCCGGCGGGATGCCGATGAAGAACAGCAGGGGAGTCATCAGGAAACCGCCGCCAACCCCGAACATTCCGGAGAGGACTCCGACCAGGCCTCCGAGGCCAAGCAGCAGGAAGGCATTGACAGAGACTTCTGCTATCGGAAGATAAACTTGCATATCAATGCTTTGGCGCCTTGGGGGAACAGACGAATCGAGGGGTCGCTTGCGGCGGCGTCCGGTTTACGGAGTCCGGCGCATGGTATGCAAGGCTCAAATCACCAATATCCGCGTGAAGAACTGTCAAAAGGGCCCCGCCACTCCCTCACCTCGTCAGTTGCTGCAGGCAGGCGATCAGGTGATGAAGAGACGTCGCTCGAAATTGGTCAGTCGTTCATGACCATTGCCGGTGACCGCAATGGTCTCCGACATCCCGAAGCCCCCGGCCAGCACATAGGTGTGGAAGGTCATGCCGGCCTCGAATTCCCAGTCGCAGCGGGGAGTGGCTTCCAGGGCCTCGCCACCGGAAGGCTGCAGAAGCAACCCGACCGAATAGAAGGTCTTGTTGGTGTACGAGTCCCGCAAACCGGCAGACAGCACTCCCTGGCGATAGATCCGGTCCGGAACCGATGCCGCCACGCCGGCCCGAACCTCGTCCAGGGCGGCGTCCTGGATGGCGATCAGCGTATCGACCACCCGGTGGTCCTCGTCGGAGGCCTGGCCAACCCGCAACGGACGCATGAAGCGGGCGTGATAGTGTCGCACATTCGGTGTTGTTTCCACCTGGACCAGGTCACCGGTCTCGAGGATTCGGTCGGAATAGCCGCCATGCAGGTGATAAGCCCGCTCGCCCGATGACAGAACACCGGGGCCCGGAAGGTCACTGCCGGCACGGATCATCGCCGCGCAGATCTCGGCGGCCATCTCGCGCTCGCTGGTTCCGGCCCGGGCAGTATCGATCGCCGCCAGCATTCCGGCTTCGGCTGCCTTGCCCGCCCGGCGCTGATAGGCGATTTCGGCCTCGCTCTTGATCAGCCGCATGGTCGCCGCCAGCCGGCTCTCATCGTGCCAGGACGTGCCAGGCAGGGACTCATTCAGGCTGCCGAACCGGCCGGCTGACAGCGGCCATGCCGACAATTCGATCCCGAGGCGCGCAGATTTTCCCAGCAACCGAGTGATGGTGCGGGATACTGCCTCGAGTGAATCATCGCCATCCGACCACATGGCGCGGTCTGGAAACACGCAGGTTGCATCGAGATAATACTCCTCGACATCCCGGCAGATGATGGCCGGCAGCCCGCTGGCCGGGATGATTGCGCATTGGAGGCTTCCATAGCCGCGGGTGAAGAACCCGGTCAGCCAGGTAACGGTCTCGGGCTGGAAGGCGACCAGGCCATCGAGTCCTCGCTCGACCAGCGACATTTGCACGCGGTCAAGACGGGCCTCGTATTCCACCCGGTCGAACCACGGGCTGGCGATGCCACTCATGCGTCCGGCCGCGATTGCTGCTGCCCCTGCACGAATGCGGCAAACTTGCTGAGCATTGTCTTGGCTGGCAGGGCGGGATGGGCCTGTTGCTTGAGCCGGTCGACATCGGCACCGTCATTCTCCATCCGCCGCCGGTTCTCCTCGAACCAGATCGGGGCCTGCTGCCTCGTGATCTCCGGGTGCCCCTGGATTCCCCAGAAAGGACAATCCCGGTATCGCCAGATCTGGTTCGGACATGCATCCGACCGGGCAAGGATGGTCATGTCTTCATGATCGGCCCGCACCTCGTCATTGTGCCAGACGAACATGTGCACGGCCTCGCCCAGTTCCGACGCAATCCAGTCATCGCCTGCCGCGGCGGTAACCGGCAGGTCCTTGTAGCCGATTTCGCACCAGCTCCGGCGAAACACCTGGTCTCGGCCACACAGGGCCGAGGCGAGTATCTGGCTGCCAAAACACACTCCCAGCATGGGAATGTCGACATCGGCAGCCTCGACAATCAGCTCATGTTCACGGTGAATGAATTCGATGTCCTCATAGGCGCCGTGCGGGCTGCCGGACAGGAACACGCCATCATAGCCGCAAAGGCTGTCGGGAAAGTCGCCGCCATAGGCCCATCTCCGTTCGACCTCCAGCCCCCATCCCTCGAACCGCTCGTCGAGTCGGGCGACTGACTGCAGTCTGGGTCCGTTGCCAAGATACAGAAGCCGAGCCGTCATCCGTCATCACTCCCTCACCTTACAACTGCTACACCGCATCAGACCGCCACGCAATCGGCAGACCCTGGCTTCAGGAGTTGGACACAGTCCGTCAGATCGCCGGGAAGGACAGGGCCCAGTTCTGGCTCATTCAGATACCTCGTCGCCGCGCAGTCGGGATTGCCGCGCCGTTGAAGATGGTTGTCTGGTTGGGAATGTCTTGTTTGGGCGGTTCCGGTCCGGGACATGACGGTCTCCATGATGGTGCCTCCTCAATACTCGGTGGAGTCATGCCTTGAGGCCGCCAACTGCTTCAGGAACAAATTCCAGAACGCTCGGCAGGACCTGGTGGCGTGGACCATCTGCCTGCAGCAACTCTCTCACGGTAGCAGGGTTGACCGGGAAGATGTCCAGGTCGTATTCGATATTCCGGCCGAACGCTTGAAGCTGTTCTGTGATCCCCGTCCGGGACTCATCCAATTTCACACGACTCGGCGACAGAATCTCGAAACACTGCGAAGCTGTGTGACCTGTTTCTTGATGCATCCATGTGTTTCCCGATGTCAGTCGCAGCTTGCACCTTGGCCAGTCCCTGGCTGAAATAACCGTGTCTCTGCAGGACTCGCTCAAATGCCTCCCAGGCACCGCCCTTGATCGCATCAGGTTCCCGGTAGGCCTTGCTCTTGCAAACAGTTGCCGAGACGCCCGGGTAGGTGGTTTCTACTGCTGACCAGTCGCCAAAATACCATGCTTCGAGTTCTTCGATAACGATTCCAGTTACGAGCTGCCATTTCGGATTATTGGCAGCCCGCTTGGATTGAAGTCCGGCATTCTTGCAACATTCTTCAAGTCGGGATTTTAGACTCGTACAATCGTCTCCATCTCTATCCACCACCACAAAGATGCGGTAGTAGTCCGGCAACCATGAAGAATAACCATTGAGACGGGCCTCAAGTCTCTTCAACAATGCAGGCTTGCCCTGATAAACGTATGTTTCGAAAGTACATCCCTCCGGAAGTATTCTTGGCAGCCAACTCCTCAGGAAAGCTTCCATGGAAGGTTCTTCCACGTGAAACTCGAGGTGGCATGCGGCCATGTCAGTGACCGCTTCCTTGCTGCATAGGCATCCCGCCTCGACTCAAGGGATCTCCAACCCCAAATTGTCCCTCCATCCAGAGATCACCAAGCTGGGCGCCTGCGTCGAGGAAGGCCTTGACCCTGTCGTTCTGGCTCAGAGCATGACATTTCGTATAACCGGAGTCGTCTCGCCAAAGCACCCGCACTTCCCTGGGACGCAAAGCGTCGAGGAAGAATGGAGAATGGGTGGTAACAAGGACTTGAGTTGCGTTTGTTGCACTTCGGCATTCTTCTCCCAACCCGTATAGAAGGCGGGGATGCAGGAAATTCTCTGGCTCTTCTATCCCAATAAACGAGGGAGGTGCTGGATCATGCAGCAAGGCCAAATAGGCAAGCATCTTGAGTGTGCCGTCCGATACAAAGCGAGCCATTACCGGCTTGTCAAAGGGAGCATCCTTGAATTGCAGTAGCAGCCTTCCATCCGGCATTTGATCTGCTCTTACATTTTCAATATTGGGAACTCGGCTCCGGAGCCTGTCGAACATGGATTTCAATATATCTGGATGCTCTTCCGACAGGTATTGGATCACATTGGCCAAGTTATCCCCGGTCTTGCTTAAGCGATCTTGCGGTCCTGCCTCCGGCTGCCCGCGCGCGTCTTCGGATGAGAGACAGGAAACGTGCCATCCCATTATGAAATTGCGGAGTGCAACGACACGAGGGTTTTCCGCCAATTGGCCGAGGGCGTTGACTGCAAGGGTATCCGGGGAACTCAGAGGAACTTCGACCCGATCGTCCTGTGCATCCGGCAGTTCCCCCGAAATGACCCTACCGGCCCCGTTGGCGTAGTCAAGAAACCTGAAGGGAGCCCCAAATCCCTTTCGCTTCCAGCGAAGCCATTCCGAAACTACAACGGGCCGGTTGGTGTCCTCTTCGACTTCCAGGTGATAGGTGATCAGGGGTCTCCCCGGTTGTTCGCGATACGCGATCTCGATCAGGACTGGCCCTTTTCCACCGCGCGACTTCAATTCTCGTGCTCTGCCGCGTTTTTCCCAAGCGCGCCGTAATCCGCTTTCGAAGCACTCGGCAAGAAAAGCGAACACATCGAACACTGTTGATTTTCCACTGCCGTTGGGACCCAACAAGACAGTAAGCGGGGTCAAATTCCTCAACTCGACCTCGCACAGTGCACGAAAATTCCGTACCTTGAGACGTTCAATCCGCGGCGGCTTGTCGTTCATGTTCTGTGTCATCAGGCCCTTGTTCCACTACCCGCGAGAGCTCATTGAGTTGTGGTCACCTGCTCCGGACCAAGAAACAGTGCTTCACTCGGCCCCAATATCGGCCGAAAGAACTCCGTTATGGAGTCGGGCGGCCAATGCGTTCCCAATTTCCATAGATGTGCATTACCACAACCGCAACATCTGGGCGCTATCAAACCTCCGGGGGTGCCGGAAGGCGGAATGGCATGCTTGCAGCGTCCTTGCATGACACATGCCCGGACTTCGATGAAGGCTGGATAGGTTCTACAGGTGGCAGGAAAGCCGACCAGATAGTATCCAGCCAATTTCCCGACCTCGCAAGAAATCAGTCGGTTCCTCCTGTTCCTTCGTTTTCCATGGCATCGCCTGCCAGGAAATCCGGTCAGCAGACCCTTGAAACCGCCATCGGTCCTCTCCTGCTACGCCAACCGAATCCGGCGCAGAATTCACGCCTTGAGACTTTGCATCGCGGCAGGCATGTCGCCGTTCCGTCGATTCCGTTGCTCACGAGGATCCTCGGATGTCCCCAGACCACAATCCTGCCGACTCCGAATGGATCTCGGCCGCCTTTGCCGAGATCGAAGAAACAAGCCCGCATCAGACCGACGGCAAGTGGCTGGAGCGGCTGACGGCTGACCGCGCCACCCTGATCGCCGACTGGGATGTCAGCGATGCCTGGCTCTGGCAGGATTGGCCCGACCGGGAGCAGTATTACCCAACCACGCCTCACATCGGGAGCGACGATGTCGCCAGGCTGGCAAGCGACCGCAAGTTCATCGCCATCCGGTGCAAGTCCAGGAAGTTGGACGAGCATGGGAGAGGGGCGGACATCACCAAGAAGGAATTTGACAGCTTTCTTGCGTTTTCTAGCCACGAAATCTGGGCAGAACGCTGGTTGGTCGTCATCGGGGATACCCGGCTCAGCAACAATGCCGCAAAGACGGTGAGGGACAAGCCGGTGACGCTGGTCAACATCGAAAGCGATCTCAGGAAGCAGGAACTGAACCGATCGCGCCGGCCTGAGTCGTGCCCGCATTGCGACGGCAGCGGCGATCGCTGGACCCGCGACTGCATGCAGGAAGAAGCGATCGGAACCAGTGTCGCTCTGTTGCGGGAGCACGCGAAGTTGAACGAGGACGGCAGGGCCAGAGGTCGCGTCATCTTGCCGTGCGGCACTGGCAAGTCCCTCATAGCATTACGCATCATTGAGGAACTTACGGAGCCGGGACAGGTCTCGGCAGTACTCTGTCCGTCGATTGCACTCGTGGCGCAACTCCGGAGCGAATTCCTGGCACATTGCAAGGGCGGAATGAATGCACTGGCAGTCTGTTCCGATGAAGGCGTCGCCAAAGACAAGGAACTGGCCACCGACCCGACTGCGGATCTCGGACATGCATCGGTTTCCGAGGTCAAGGGACTCGTGACGACCAAATCCGACGAGATCGGCAAGTGGATCGACGCCGTTGCCGACAAGAATGGCCGCATCGGGGTAATTTTCGGCACCTACCAGTCCAGCCACCGCATTGCTGAAGCCCTGGTATCCGGGGGGGGGGTAGGAAGCTTTCGGTCATAGTTGCCGATGAGGCCCATCGTACGGCGGGCCTCAGACGGATCCCAAAGCTGGCGGACAAGCTCCGGGATTTCACCATCTGCCATGATGACGAGATGTTCCCCGCGAAATACCGGGTCTATCAGACCGCGACACCCAGGGTATACAACACCGGCGCAAAGACCCAGGTAAACAAGGACTGGGTGGTCCGGGACATGGCGGACGAGGCGGTTTTCGGACCCGAACTCTACCGCCAGTCCTACGCCGATGCCGTCGCCAATGACTGACTGACCGACTACCGCATCATTGCCATCGGTGTGAATGACGAGGACGCCTACCAGACCGCGAATGCACTGGCGGCGAAACACGGCAAGAAATTGTCAACCGCTCATTTTCTCAGGGGGCTGGTGCTGGCCCTGGTGATGGGCGGCGCCATGCGCTCGAAGGGAGTGGAAGTCCGGTCCTCGATCAATTTCATGAACCTGATTGCCAGGTCAAAAGAGATGACCAAGGCACTTGAGTCCGTGGCGGTGCGAGACTGGACGCAGCGAAGGCTGGAAGCAGAAGGTGCGGATCAACCGCCAGCGTCCTATCGGCTGGAACATCTTGATGCCGGGAGCAGGGTTACAGAGCGCGAACATGCCAAGGCGCGACTCATGGGTGCCACTGACGAACACCCGCACGGGGTTCTCAATGTCGGGATCTTCGGTGAGGGAGTGGACGCACCGTCCCTTTCGGCAGTCGGGTTCCTCGAGGCCCGCAAGTCGCCCGTTGACGTGATCCAGGCCGTCGGGCGGGTAATGCGCCGCTCACCGGACAAGGAGATGGGCTACATCATTTGCCCGATCCTCATTCCGCCGAACACCGATGCCGAGACTTGGCTTCGATACAGTGGCCCCGAAGACGGTTGGAAGGAACTCGGGCAGATCCTGTTGGCGCTGCGAGCGCATGACAGCCGCATCGAATACGAGTTGTCGGATCTCATGCAGCTCTATCTGCCAGCACCTCCGGCGGAAGACGTTGCAACCATGGTTTCCATCGGCGGCGATGACCGCCGAGTCCAGCATTACGGCCATGTCGGCAAGCTCGGAAAGGCAGAAAGCGACGTCGAGAAGGTGCTGGTCGGCAAAGCCAAGCCCAAGGACGTGTTCCGTCCGCTGACCGAGGTTTTTCCGGTCAAGGACGACAATAATAGCAGCACCGCTGCCAAATCGTCCTCCGGGTTGACCGCCGAACGAATCGTGAGCGGCATGCGACGCCATGACGGTAGCGTGGAACTGCGCGAGGCCGGAACGGTCAAATCAAAACCGGCAACAGACGGAACACCGGGGGTGGTCGATGCCGACAGGTCGAAGAAGACCGGTCGGAAGATGGTCAATGGTGAGGCTGGCCGAGAGATTGCCCGACGGTGGCGCGCCAAGGAGCGCAAGGCCCGAGCGGACCAGCACATCAGGAGCCTGTTTGACCAGGTCGAGGATGTCGGCATCAGCGTCAACCTCCTCGCCCAATCGGGACTCGCCCGCAACCGTGCCGAGCGTGATGTCAATATCCTCGAAGACAGCATCAACGAGGCAAGGCGATGTCTCAAAGAAGACGAACTCGACGCAATGCTGGACCGCCACTTCGGGCTGGATTTCCTGGATGACAGGAAGCGCAAGGGGCAGGCGGATGGCTGCACAATCGCCGCCTTGCTGCTGATGAACGCGGCCATGCTGCACCAGCGGATTGCCGCCGGCGGCTGGTTGCCTGGAGTCTCGGGGATGGACGCCGTGAAGAACACACCAGAGGCGATCGATGAGCTGCATAGCCAGTGGGGTCGCATCACCCGCCATGACTTCCTGCCGGTGATGGAACCGGCGATCGACATTATCGAGGCGGTTCGGAGGGAAGGACGACGGGCCGGGTTGAACCGCGCGCTGCGACATCTTGCCGGTGAGGCAGAACAGATCGCCGAAGGCTACGCCGATCTCGGCACAGACCACGCTGGACCGCTGTTCAACAAGGTGATGGGCAACCAGGCTTCAGACGGCGCTTATTTCTCGCGCCCTCCGGCGGCGGCGCTGCTGGCGCGTTTTACGCTGGATGCCGCCGGTGAGGATGCAGACTGGACGTCGGATGCGACATGGAAGGAACATCGTACCGTTGATCTCGCCTGCGGTTCGGGAACTCTTATTGCTGCCATGCTCACCGACATGAAACGGCGGGCGGTTGATCGGGGTGCCAGCAGGCAAAGACAGGCGGAATTGCAGAAGCTGGCGGTCGAGGAGGTGATATCCGGTCTCGATTTCAATCCGGTGTCACTGCAACTTGCCGCCGCTCAATTGACTGCAGGCAACAGCGACATCGCCTACAGGAAGATGCAACTGCATCGAATGCCATATGGACCGGCAGGTGACCACGTGAAGGTCGGCTCGCTGGAATTGCTAGGCCAATCGTCGATCGTTCCCAGGATCGGGCAAATGGATTTCGGCGATGCGAGTCTGGGCTCTGTACAGATGCAGATGTCGGCCGATGATCCCTTGCTCGAGGACGCCGTGGACGCCGCAAGGAATGTCCGCATCGTCATCATGAATCCACCATTCACGAACCGCTCAAAGATGGGCGAGAAGTTCCAGAGGGAAGTTCAGCACAGCATGCGGAAAATGGCGGACGCACTCGAGGAAAGGTTGGTTGCCGCTGATCCGGAGATGAAGGGTTTCGGAGACAAGAATTCGATCCGACCCCTCTTTGTCGCACTTGCCGACAAGTGTCTCGATCCCGTGGACGGCACGTTGGCGATGATCAATCCGACCATCGCGCTGACGGCAACGTCGGGGCGGCAGGAGCGCGTGGTGCTCGCCAAACGCTTTCACATCCACACATTGCTCACCTGCCACCAACCAAGGCAGATCAATCTCAGCCAGCACACCGCGATCATCGAGAGCATGATTGTCGCCCGACGGCACGAGGGAACGAGACCACCGACGCGCATCATCAGCCTTGATCGCCTACCGTCAGATGAGCGCGAGGCGGCGGGCCTCCACGGCTGCATTTCAAGTTGTGTGGTCGGTCCGTTGCCGGACGGTTGGGGTGAAGTGTCTGAATGGCCAGCAGAATGGGTCGAGGCAGGCGACTGGTCGGCGGCGGTTTGGCGCTCCCCGCAACTAGCAGTGGCAGCTTCTCGGATTGCAAATGACGAGAGGATGCCGCGCCTTCGTGACCAGAACATGATGCCTGCCGCGACAGGCCAGTTGCTGCGCGGCAAGTTCGAGGTGTCGACTCCTGGTTCACCCGGGAGCTTTCCCATCTTGAAATCCAAGGGCGCCGACGGTCAGACCCGGATTTGCTGCATGCCCGACGAGCACTGGATTCCCAAGAAGTGGATCGCGCATGAAGATCTGTCCGGCGAACAGAAGCATCCGGAAACCCGAAAGATCCTCCTGAAGGCAGGACACTTGCTGATTACTGCTGGCCAGGACAACAGTTCAGCACGGCTGACGGCTGTTGCCAGCGAGGACAGGTAAGTGGGAAATGGCTGGATGCCGGCATCAGGCATGATGTCGAGACAGGCGATGGCCGCCGCTGTAGCCCTGAATTCGACAGTAGGTCGACTGCAACTCATGCGAAATCCTGGGCGAAAACTGGAATTTCCAACATACAGTGCCGAGGAAACTGCAAATCTGAGAGTGCCCGATTTAGGCAACGAGCACATTTGTAAGATTCTTGCCAATTGCTGGCGGAGTACTGCCGATATGAAAGTACCGCAGTTCCGGGATGGTGAATGCGTAGTCCGGCGGCTTTGGGACGAAGCTGTGGCCGGCGCGATGGAATGGGATTCAGATTGGCTTTCCGAATTGCGGCATTTGCTACACGACGAGCCACATGTGAGGGGGCTTGGCCGTGAGCAGTACGGAGATTGATGCCTGGCACCTGGGTATGACGGATCACGGTACCGAGGCAGACCAGGGCCTGTCGACAATCATGTTGCCGCGACCACGCCACTGACGAGATGAATCGCCGCGGCGAAACCGGCGTCGGTCTTGCCCTCGCGGGTGGCGATGGCGCGGAACTCCCTGATCCTTGAGAAGACGTTCCCGATCCGGTGCCGCCACTCCATGCATCTCCCGGGGATATGTCCGCCTCCGCCTCGGGGGAATCACCGCCATCGCTCCGCTTTCCTCGATCTCCTCGATCAGCCGTCTGGCACCCGATGCCCTGTCGCCGATGAGGGTCCCGAAGGAGAAATCCTCCATAGGCTCCGGCACCCCGGCAAGGTCATGCACCTGTCCGGGAAGAATCACGAAGCGCACCAGACAGCCAGGGGCATCGGCGATGGCCACGATCCTGCCGGTCAGGCCGCCTCCCGGGCGTCCGATACCCTGCCGGCAGCCCCCCTTGCGCCGGCCGCCTTCCGGTGTACCTGGACGATGGTGCCGCCGGCGAACACGCATTCGGGGTCGAACTCATCCGGCGCCCGCCCGCAACCTGTTCGAAGACACCCGAGAACGCCCAGCGTCGGAACCGCTTGAAGACGCGCCTCCTTGCCGAAGCGCTCCGGTGCGTCGCGCCACAGCACCGCCTCGGGAAACATCCTGCCTACTGCCGCGGTGATACCTGGACCGGTCGCCTTGCCGGGCAGCATGGGGCAGGCCGGCGCCCGCATGGCGCCCGCCCGCACCGCCCTCTGCATTCATCCGTCATCTGCCTCGACTGCTCGTGCCGCCGTTTCGGCGGTCGTTGCGCATGAAATGGCATCGGTTGCCCTGAATCGCAATTCGATTGTCAACAGGACCCAATAATGCGATGCCAAATATAATATAGTGAGAGCGTTTTCAGGAGTCTCTGATTTCGAATATAGCAAAAAGCCATTATAGAACCCCTTGTTCTTCAACCGCGCTGCCGGTCGGGCTCTTGCGGACATAGAACCCGTTCGGAATAGCTTCCTGGACCAGCGGGATGTGTGAAATCAGGCCGACAGCCCGCGATTGTTTGACCAGGTTGTTCAGGACGTGAAGTATCTGGTCGAGCGCGCCTGAACCGTTCTCGGTGTCGAGACTTCCGAATCCCTCGTCGATGAAGATTGTATCGGGGCAGACTTTTCCGCTCGCCGACTCGACGACATCAGCGAACCCCAGGGCGAGGGCCGGCGCCGCGATAAAGATCTCGCCGCCGGATAGAGTGTCCGTTCCTCTCGACTTGCCGGTGTGGACATCGAAGACCTGGATACCGAGGCCACGGCTGCCACGACCGCCTTCGGCGTTGCGTTCCAATTGATGCCGGGTGGAGGTCATCGGCCCGAGCCGGAGATTGGCGGCCTCGAGGACGCAATCGAACATGGCGCCGGTCGCATAGGTTTCCAGCTTGAGATAAAGTGGATTGTCGCCCTACAAACACGTCCTCTCCGTTGAGCACCCTGTTGAACTGATAAAGCACGACCATGATGTATCCAGGCCAGTCGAACGCCTCCGCAGTCCAGAGAACATGCACGCGTTTGAGCGCGCCACATGGTGTCAGGGCAAGGCCGCCGCTCTTGTCCGCATGCTCGAGAAGCGCGAGTTCGAGATTGGTTGACCCGGAGTCGATATCGCGGAAAGGCGAAGGCACACTCATCACGACTTGAGTCGGCTCAATATCAACTGCGTCCGCTCAATAATATCGTCTGTGATCGAATAAACGACCTTTTGTCGGTCAGCCGATAAGTCAAGTTCGTACAGAACACCATCGCATTGCTCCACGATGGCCTCTGCGATCTCAGCCATTCGCCTGCGCACAAACGGCGCGCGGACCTCAATGTCCTTGGCGAACTTTTCCAGATCGGCGGGATAGAGTTCTTCAAGTGTGCGGCGCCCACCGGAGCTATTGTCAAAAGTGGTGTTCGGGGGGTTTGAAGGCAGGCGGCATATCTGGTTGATTGAATTCACGACAAACACCAACCGGGGAGTACACCGCCATGTCCACGAATATATACGAACTTGCAGATCACGCAAAGCCCCGTGATCCGCTGGCAGAGTTGATCCGCACCGGGGCCAGGAAGATCGTTCACTTGGCCGTGGAGGCCGAGCTTCAGGAAGTGCTTGCCGGGCTCGAGGACCGCCGTCTCGAGGATGGAAGGGCCGGTGTCGTGCGCAACGGATACCTGCCCGAGCGGGAAATCCAGACCGGGATCGGTCCGATCACCGTCCGCATACCCAAGATCCGCTCCAGGGCCGGCGAGCCGGTGGCCTTCCGCTCGGCCCTGGTGCCGCCCTGGCTGCGGAAGTCACGCTCGCTGGAGGCGAGTGTCTCCTGGCTCTATCTCAAGGGCGTCTCCACCGGCGAGATGGGCCCGGCCCTCGAGGCCCTGGTGGGCCCCGAAGCGAAAGGATTGTCTGCAAGCACCGTCTCCCGCCTCAAGGCCTCCTGGAGGCGGGAATACGAGGAATGGCGCAAGAGGCCCCTGAACAGGGATCGCTGGGTCTATGCGTGGGTGGATGGCATCTATAGCGGGCTGAGGGCCGAACATGCGAAGCTCTGCTGCCTGGTGGTCATCGGCGTCAATGACCAGGGAGAGAAGCACCTGCTGGCGGTAGAGGATGGTGTTCGTGAATCCACCCAGAGCTGGCGGGAGGTCCTCGTGGGGCTGAAGGCCCGCGGCATGAATGCGCCTGAACTGGCCATCGGAGACGGCGCCATGGGCTTCTGGGCGGCACAGGAGGAGATCTGGCCCGGGACACGCCATCAGCGATGTTGGATGCACAAGACTGCAAATGTGCTCAATGCCCTGCCGAAATCGGTGCAGCCCAAGGCCAGGCAGGCGCTGCACGACATCTGGCAGGCCGACACGAAGAAGAATGCCGGGGCCGCGTTCGATCTCTTCATCGAGACCTGGGAGGACAAGTATCCGAAGGCGGTCGGGTGCCTCGAGAAGGACCGGGACGAATTGATGACCTTCTACGATTTCCCGGCCAAGCACTGGCGGAGTATCCGGACCACCAATCCGATCGAATCCACCTTCGCCACCATCCGCCACCGGACCAGCCGCTCAAAGGGATGTCTGACCCGTGACGGCATGCTGCACATGATCTTCAAGCTGGGTCTGTGTGCTCAGGGGAGGTGGAGACGGCTGCACGGCTTCAGGGAGCTGGGGAAGGTCATCACCGGAGTGAAGTTCAGAAATGGTATCGAGGTAGTCGAGGAAGCAACATCAGACGATAAATCAGACAATCAGCCAGCAAGGATCGCCGCTTGACTGACACCCCGAACACCACTTTTGACAATAGCTCCGCCCACCGATCTTCATGGCGAAGCGCGGGCTGAGATCGGGATAGGCGACAGTGGAGAGGAGGTCGTAGAGCGGCGCAAGTTTGGTCCGCTCAGGCAGATACAGCAGGCCGAAATTCTTCGCATGGGCGTCGGCATTGCCGATGATGGCGTTGAACAAGGCCGCACCGAGCAGCTTCAGGGTCTCGACCGCAGGGCGGGTCGTTACCCGTCGGATCAGCGCGAAACAGTCGCGGAAGACCGGTCCGCCATCGCTTGCATATTTCCTCGCCGAGGTGAAACCGAGCGCCTGACAGAAGTCCTCCTGGTGCAGACGGATTATTCTACCATCCTCGCCCGTCTGTCGGTCATAGCGTTCGATCAGCAGAAAGCGTTTGTCCCCGATACTGCGATACTCGACCGACGCTACATCAAGGCCGATGGCGCGGGCCAACCGCATGCAGAAAACCTCGTTCTCGGCAGTGCCTTCGAACCGGACGATTTCGGGTTTCAGAATATGGGTCGTTGGCTGGCCCGGTGCCGGCAGCGCGATTTGGCCATCCTTGCAGACAACGGGCAGTTTCGACTGCGCGCCCGCGAGCGAGAGTCGCAAGCCGTCTTCGCCGCCCGCCAGCATGGGACGTGTTGGCAATCGGTCGATGAGTGCAACAAGTTCGTCATCGCTCAGAACTCGGAAGGGACCCCTCACATCAACCGAGGCGGGTTCAGCCTCCTCCGGCCAGACCTCGATGGCTCCGGCGACTTCCCCGCCAATCTCTTCCAGCAACCGGAACTCGTTTTGCTCGGAGATGCCGAGCGCCTGCGCGATGGCCGTGCGCTGGGAGGCCTCTGGCAACAGGCCCTCGAAGAAGGGCAGCGTTGCACGCCGGTCGAAGGGTTCGGACTGTAGCGGCAGAGAGGCCGAAACCGGTCTCGCATCCGGTTTTGCAAGCCAGTCTTCGGCGTAGGAAAACTCCGGCTCGCCATACGCGTTCAGCGCAAGCAGGCCGACGCGAGCTCCATTCCACCAGACAACAAGCCGCCGCGTCATGCGAACGTCCCGTCAGGTGAGGTCAGGGACACATCGATCCCAAGCGCCGCCAGCACCGCTAGCGTCTTGCCGAGTTGGGCCGTTTCCTTGCCAGCTTCCAGTTCGATCAGAAAGCGCACGCCGACATCGGCGGCAGCGGCGAGCTCGTCCTGCAGCAGGCCTTGCGCCTTTCGCTCTGCACGTATGGTGTTTCCAATATCGGTTGGGGTCATAGTGATCTTCCTGATCGGGAAGATGCTCAGTCCTCGCCCGCACGTCAAGATAAATATTCCCGTTCGGGAACAATTGTAGCGCCTGAGCGCTCTTGTAAGGTCAGTATTCCCGAACGGGAATTTCTTAATTGGTCTGCCTCATGTTTTGAAGGCGCCGATTCTTGTAAACTGTCAGGATGCAAAAGTGGCTGCATTCGAAACGCCAGCTTCAGGATGCTCTCGAACTGCGCGCCTGCCAGACCAAACCTCAAACCCGGCCTTCCAGCGCATTCATGACGACCGCGCCAACACTCTTGGTTGATCCGACACCACGGCACGCACCTTCGGTTCTAACACTATGATATAGCGTCTCTTTTTCTTCCTCAACTCGCAGATGCGGCAGGCATTCCGGCCTGATTTCCCCGCATCTGCAACTGGATGCAGGGAGAATACCATGACGACAGTAAGGCTGACAGATGCACGAATCATGGCACTCTTGGTTTCTCGATTCTACCGCGCGCGGATGGCAATGTGCGGTACCTTCACCTTCAGAACAATGTCCTCTGGGCGCAGATTGATGATCTCGCTCGGTCGGCACCCTGTCTCGATAGCATGAAGGTGACGAGGTGAAGCACCTCGGTCAGCCCATCGAGTGTGCCGCGCACAAGAATCTTATCGCGCACCCAGCGATCCCGGAAGGCCGGGATCACCGTCCGCGACTTGCCCTTGAAGTTCATGTTGCGGAAGGGGTTTGGTCGGCTCTCCCCACCCATATGGCGGAAATACTCCGCATAGAGCTTGCGGATGTCGCTGAAATGACGCGCGGCCGTATTCGGTTTCTTGGGTTTCTCGCCAGGATCATCGGGCGAAAGCTGCTGGTTCCACCAGTCAAAATAGGCCTGGGCATGCTCTCGGGTGATCTCGCCAATCGGCAGGTCGCCGATCACCTTCAGGAAATACCGAAGCGACCGACCCTTAGTGCCGTGCCAGAGCTTCTTCTGGGCAGGCGACTTGCTGCGCAGTTCACCGAGCGCAATCTTCGTCTTGCAAATTTACATCGCCTCCGAGACCGTCGTCTTCGGTTAGGTGACCTCGCCGAGAACGGCATCGACGACGGCTTCGTTCAGACTGCCGTCCGACACGGCGTGCTGCACCACGGTCAGGAGGCGGCGAACGATCTCCTCGATCTGGGAGGGATCGGCGAGTTGGTCGACCGGACGATAGGTATGGCCCGCCGCCATGGCGCGTGCCTTGACGATTTCGTAGCGCTTGCGCGCATGGGCGGTGTCCATGGTCTGTCCGGCCTTTTCAAGATCAAGGGAGAGCTTGAGCTGAAACCAATTGGCGTCGTCGGCTTCGACCAGTTCATCCCGGCGCATGCGGGCTATGTCGCGTGATTGCGTGCCGAGCGCGAGACAGATCGATTGCCCTTCGTAGATGGGCTGCACCCGGCGCGGAATGTGCCGGTAGTAGTACCATCCCGCGCATTGGCGGAGATATCGATCACCATCGAGAGGTCGAGCCAAAGCATTTTATGGCCCAAATTCCAATGCCTGTTGACAATCGAATTGCGATTCAGGGCAACCGATGCCATTTCATGCGCAACGACCGCCGAAACGGCGGCACGAGCAGTCGAGGCAGATGACGGATGAATGCAGAGGGCGGTGCGGGCGGGCGCCATGCGGGCGCCGGCCTGCCCCATGCTGCCCGGCAAGGCGACCGGTCCAGGTATCACCGCGGCAGTAGGCAGGATGTTTCCCGAGGCGGTGCTGTGGCGCGACGCACCGGAGCGCTTCGGCAAGGAGGCGCGTCTTCAAGCGGTTCCGACGCTGGGCGTTCTCGGGTGTCTTCGAACAGGTTGCGGGCGGGCGCCGGATGAGTTCGACCCCGAATGCGTGTTCGCCGGCGGCACCATCGTCCAGGTACACCGGAAGGCGGCCGGCGCAAGGGGGGCTGCCGGCAGGGTATCGGACGCCCGGGAGGCGGCCTGACCGGCAGGATCGTGGCCATCGCCGATGCCCCTGGCTGTCTGGTGCGCTTCGTGATTCTTCCCGGACAGGTGCATGACCTTGCCGGGGTGCCGGAGCCTATGGAGGATTTCTCCTTCGGGACCCTCATCGGCGACAGGGCATCGGGTGCCAGACGGCTGATCGAGGAGATCGAGGAAAGCGGAGCGATGGCGGTGATTCCCCCGAGGCGGAGGCGGACATATCCCCGGGAGATGCATGGAGTGGCGGCACCGGATCGGGAACGTCTTCTCAAGGATCAGGGAGTTCCGCGCCATCGCCACCCGCGAGGGCAAGACCGACGCCGGTTTCGCCGCGGCGATTCATCTCGTCAGTGGCGTGGTCGCGGCAACATGATTGTCGACAGGCCCTGGTCTGCCTCGGTCGCGAACCCATCAACCAGGAATGGCCATGGTGCGTGAAGAACCCGGCTGTCGGGGTGAAACCGTCACCGGCTGGAGGGAGTCAGCTTCGCTGTATGGCCGGGCTTGATGTGCTTTCGGTTTGGGTTGTTGCCGTTTAGAATGGTGGTCACCATGCAGATTGATCTCAATGCCGACCTCGGAGAGGGGTTCGGGCCCTGGAAGATGGGCGATGACGACGCGATGCTGGACATCGTGACCTCGGCCAACATTGCCTGCGGATTTCATGCCGGGGATCCTGGCATCATGCATGGCATGGCCGGCAAGGCCAGGGCCAGGCAGGTAGCGGTCGGGGCCCATCCCGGCTACCAGGACCTGATCGGCTTCGGCCGGCGGCCGGTGCCCGGAATTACCGAGGGTGAAATCGAAAGGCTGGTGGCCTACCAGGTCGGCGCCTTCCAGGCAGTGTGCAGCCTTGCCGGCTACCGGATGAGTTACGTCAAGACCCACGGGGCACTGGGCAATGCGTGCAATGATGATGACGGGCTGGCCGGGGCCGTGGCAAGGGGGATCGCCGCCGCCGACCCCGCTCTCGTCTGGCTGGTGATGCCGGGGACCCCGACCGAACGGGCGGCCGAGAAGGCCGGGCTGCAGGCGGCGCGGGAGATCTATGCCGACCGGACCTATGCCGACAGCTTCAACCTGGCGCCGCGCAGCCGTCCCGGCACGGTGATTCACGACCCGGAACTGGCCTGCGCAAGAGTGCTGGAGATGGTGTCGGAACGGCGGCTGGTCTCCGAGTCCGGCAAATCGCTGGCGGTCGCGATCGACTCGATCTGCGTTCATGGTGACAATCCGGCCGCCATTGGCATGGCCCGCAGCATACGTTCGGCACTCGAGGCAAATGGCTGGGCCCTGGCGCCTTTTGCGCCGGCATGATCAGTGCCCGGCGGTCACGCCGCCGACGAGATTGGCCCGAAGCAGCGAGTCAGTGGTCGGCCGGGATGTGGCTGGCCGGATTGATGCCAGGTGCTTCCGGTGCAGTCTGGCGGCCAGGCGAGAGGCGGAGACCGCCTCTTCAACGGAGACCGTAGCAAACCGCACGGGTTTGCCCGGCGGGATCTGGGCCATGCGCCCGGTATCGGCGCTGATGATGGTGGCAATCTTGGGGTAGCCGCCCGTGGTCTGGCAATCTCGCATCAGGATGGTCGGCACACCGTCACCCGGAACCTGGATACTGCCGGCCAGCACCCCGTCGGAGACGATATTGCCATCGCCACGATGGGCAAGGGTCGGCCCGGAAAGGCGATAGGCCATGCGGTCACTGTCGGGCCTGACGGTGAACGTGCTGCAGGTCAGCAATTCCATCGCCTCGGTGGTGAAGTGGTCATCCTGCGGTCCGGCGACAATCCGGATGGGGCCGGCAGGATGTTCGGCGGGGGTGGCCTGCGAGAGTGCCCCGCGCTCCGACGCCGCCGCTGGGAGGAAATCGCCGGCGGCCAGCGTCCTGCCGCCGATACCGGAGCGGCGGTGGACCGACAGACTGCCCATGCTTGGCGGAAGATCAAGCCCGCCGCCGACCGCCAGATAGGCAAAAACCCCGCCGGTGACCGGTCCGATCTCGATGACATCCCCTTCCAGTGCAAGTGCCGACCGTCCGGCGGGGATGGCGGCGCCGGCAATCCGGAGCACCGGGCCGGGCCCGGCGAGTGCAACGATCACCTCGCCTCCCTCGACCGCCAACCTGCCGCCTGCCACCTGGAATTCCACGCAGGCGGTGTGTGGCGGGTTGCCGGCGAGAGCATTGGCCAGCGCCGCCGCATGGGGATCCATGGCTCCCGAGGTGGAGACGCCGAACCGGCGCCAGCCGAGGCGGCCCTGGTCCTGCACCGTGACTCCGGGACCGCAATCGATGATCCGCAGCCCCGTCATCCGGTCTCGCAGCTGGCAACCATTTCGCCGGCAGCGGCCCGTTCTGCCAATTGGTCCCAGGCAGCGGCCCCGACCGGCTCCAGGCAAACCTCGTCGCCTGGCCTGAACAGGAATACCGGATCGCGGTGCGGGTGAAAGCAGCGAACCGGGGTGCGGCCAATGAGATGCCAGCCACTCGGTGCCTCGATGGAGCCGATGGCCGATTGCTGTCCACCGATCGAGATCGTTCCCGGCGGGATGCGCTGGCGAGGCGTTTTTCGGCGCGGCGTGGTCAGGCGAGGATCAAGCCCGCCCAGATAGGTGAATCCCGGCACGAAACCAACCATGTAGACCCGGTAGACTGCCTGGACATGGAGTTCGGCGACCCGCTCCTCGCTGATCCCGTGCAGATCGGCCAGCATGGCGAGGTCTTCGCCGAATTCTCCGCCATAGATGACTGGCACCTTCCAGCGGCGCCGGCTCTGTGCCTGCGGGGCGATCGCCCTGGCCAGCCTGGACAGCGTCTTCGACAGGCTTGCATGGTCAGCGGTCAACGGGTCGAGATGCACGAGCAGCGAGCGGTAGGTCGGCACGGTCTCGATCACTCCCGGGAGGTTTTCGTTCTCGACCACCCGCTCCAGCCCGATGACCCGCCGGTTGACCGATTCATCGATGGTTGCACCGAATTCGACGGTGATCGCCATGTCGCCGCATGGCAGTATTCGAGGCCAGGTGCGGGTCATGGCGAGGTGAGTCCGAGGGCAGCCACGACTTTTTCGGCGGCGGCAATGGCGGTGCGGTCCAGCGCCTCGCGGGCCGAGCCGCCGACATGCGGCGTGAGTATCAGCCTCGGGCATGCCAGGAGCGGACTGTCCGCCGGTGGTGGCTCCGGGGAAAAGACATCGATCGCTGCTGCCGACAAACTGCCGCTCCGGAGGGCGGCAATGAGTGCCTCCTCGTCGAGGAGCGAGCCACGTGCGGTATTGATGATCATGGCCCCGGCTCGCAGCGCATTGATCCGGCTGGAATCAAACCGGTAGTGCCGGTCCGGTCTGGCGTGCAGGGATATGATGTCGGACCGGGCGCACAACTCGTCCATTTCCACGAGTTCGATCCCGTCGCGACTCATCTCCGATGCCGTTGCATGTCGAGAGACGGCAATCACTTCCATGGCAAAGGCACGGGCGAGGATGGCGACCCGGCTGGCAATTCGGCCATAGCCGACCAGCCCCAGTGTCTTGCCGGCAATCTCGAAACCGGTCTGCCGGTAGCGGAAATCGAAATCACCGCCGCGGGTTGCCAGGTCGGCCTGCGGTATCTGCCGGGCGCAGGCGAGGATCAGCCCCATCGTGTGTTCGGCAACCGCGATGGTGTTTGCGCCAGGTGTGGACAGGACCGGGATCTTCCTGGCTGCTGCTGCATGGCTGTCGATTGCGTCGGTTCCTGCACCATGGCTGACAATGACCTCGAGATGCGGTGCAGCGGCAATTTCGACCGCCGAAAGCCCGTGGTTGCGGGTAATGACGGCACGGGCGGTTGCCAGGTGAGGCTCGAGCGTGGCGAGGCAGGTGGAGTCCGGCAAGCCGACCGACAGGCCGGCGCGGCGCAGCAGGGTGAGGCCGGCGGCGGCAATGGGCTGCACGACGAGGCAGTCGGTCATGATGGCGGCTCCAGGCAGACCCGCATCAGCACCCGCGCCGCCACCGCAAGATCCTCGATGTCCATCGATTCATCCGGATTGTGACTGCCATTACGGTTGCGGATGAACAGCATTCCGGTCGGAACACCCATGTCGGCAAAGACTGCTGCATCGTGTCCGGCCCCGCTTGGCATGGTGGTGGCCGCGGCGGCTTCGGCCCGGCAGGCCGCTTGCAGGGAGGCAATGATGTCCGCATCCATCAACGCCGGCTGGCTGCCGGTCCGGGGACCGAGGTCGAACTGCACCGAATGCCTGTCGGAGACCTGCCCGGCCAATTCGGCAAGTTTGCCTTCAACCTGGTCGAGGGTACGGGTGGACTGACTCCTGACATCGAGCGCAAAATCCACCTGGCCGGCAACTTTGCTGAAGGCGTGTTCGGCGGGGTCGGTTGCAAATTTGCCGAAGGTGACCGACAGATCGTCACCATCCTGTTCCATTGTGCGCCAGAGCCGGTTCATTGCCATGACCAGCTCTGCTGCCCCGACAACCGCGTCGCGGCGCAGCCGGCGCGGGGTGGCGCCCGAATGCGAGGTGTTTCCGAGGCAGCGTGCCGATCTGTGCCTGAATGATCCGCGGATGCCGGTCACGATGCCGATCGGCATTCCTTCCGAGACCAGGCACGGCCCCTGTTCGATATGAGGCTCGATGAAAAACCGGATATCGGCCGGGTCAAGCCAGGCTTCGCCTCGGGAAAGCCGGCCGACTTCGCCGCCGGAGGCGGCAATGGCCTCACCCAGCGTCATCCCGTCCGGGATGCGCCGGACCCCGGTCAGCTCCCGGCCTGCAAGCTGGCCGAAAGCAGCGCGGCTGCCGATATAGGAAGCCGGAAACCAGGTGCTTTCCTCGGCACGAATTGCCATCACCGTGATGTCGCCTAGTGGTCGAATCCCGACGGCGGCCAGCCCGGCGATGACGGACAATCCACACAGGACACCGGCGGCCCCGTCAAAATTGCCGCCCCGCGGAACTGAATCGAGATGGGAGCCGATGATGATGCGTTTGCCGGGATGTTCGCCGGGCAAGGTCAGGTAGAGATTGCACGCCGCATCGGTCTCGACCCGTAACCGCAGCCGCTCTCCCTGGCAGCGAAGGAGATCATGGCCAATCTGCTCCCCGCTGCCATATGACGTGCGGGTGATGCCGTCTTCGCCTCCGGTTCGGGCGGCAAGTTCGCCGAACAGCCTGGCAGCCAGTTCGATGTCGGGCTCGGGTATCCCGGTGCCAGGGGTCATGGCCGGGAGACCGGATGCAGTGGCGAAGGCGGTCGGGGCCCGGTGGGAGTGCAGCCCGGCAGGTGGCGGCAGGCAGCATGGGCAGCAACGAGTGCAGGGTCATGGTTCCAGCAGCGAGACCCGCCATGGCGTGGCGGGATTGCCGTGAACTCCGCGGCCGCTGTATCCATTGCGGATATCTGCCATCTGTCGCATAATGGGGGCATCTGCCATCTACTGCGCAAAGATTATGATCAGGGGCCATACAGCACCGCCTGGATCGGTGCCGGTTGACCCGATGCAGGGCCGACTATAACCTGATCGGCGAAACGGGGGAAAGCCCGGCCGCCGGGACTATGGGAGCTGACATGGCATTCGAACCGGGTTCTGCATTGCCCTTCCCCAGGGAGGAGCATCTGGACCGACAGGCCCGTCTGCGGCGTGAGTTGCGGACAGCCGGGTTTGACGCCATGCTCGTATTTGCCCAGGAAAGCCATTACTGGCTTACCGGGTACGATACCGGCGGGTTCGTCTTCTTCCAGTGCGCCGTCATTACCGCCGACGAGGATCCGGTGATCCTGCTGACCCGGCGACCCGACCTGGTCCAGGCCAGGGTGACCAGCACCATCGAGGATATCCGCATCTGGTGGGACGCCGAGGATGCCGATCCGGCGGTCGATCTGCGGGGGATCCTCGAAGAGCTCGGCCTTGCCGGCAAGAGGGTGGCGGTGGAACTCAATACCCATGGGTTGACCGGCTGGAATCTGTGGCGGGTCCAGAACGCCCTTGCCGGATTCTGCCGTCTCGAGAATGACGATCACCTCATCCGGAGACTTCGCCTGGTCAAGTCGCCAACCGAGATTGCCTATACCCGCAGGGCCGCCGAGATCCTTGACCGGTCATTGTCGGCCGTGATCGCCATTGCCCGTCCGGGGATCCTCGATTCCGAGATCAAGGCGGAATACCTGCGATCAATTCTGTGCGATGGCGCCGACATGCCGCCAAACGCGCCGCTGTTCAATTCCGGCCTTCGGGCCACCTATGGCCGCGGTGTGTCCGAGCCGCGCCGGATCGAGGAACAGGACCAGTTGCTGGTGGAATATCCGGTCGCCTATCGCCGCTACAATGTGAAGACCGAGTGGACGATCCTGTTCGGCAAGCCCGATCCGAGACAGCTGCACATGTACGAGACGGCTCGGGCAACCCTGGAGAGGATGACCGAGATCGCCCGCCCGGGATGCACGCTGGGGAAGATTTTCGACGCCCATGCCGAGGGTCTTGATTCCGGCGGCTATTCGAAGCATCGTTACGGAGCGACCGGCTATTCGGTCGGATGCACCTTTTCGCCGACCAGCATGGATGTGCCACCGATGATCTATCCTGGCAATCCGACGGTCTGCGAGCCCGGTATGACGCTGTTCTATCACGTGATGATCGGCGACTCCGATACCGGATTTGGAATGGGAGTTGGTCATACCCTTCTGGTGACCGGGAATGCACCCGAGGTGCTGACCGGATTGCCGGATGAATTGACCGTCATTGACTGAGGCGGCGGGAGCCGCAAGTCGACAACGAGGAGGAATCAACATGAAATATCCAATGGCAAATCGCCGGCAGGTGGTGATCGGGCTGGCAGCGGCATCCGCGGTGCCATCGCTCGGATTTGCGCAATCGGGAACGCCAAAATACGGCGGCACGCTGAAGATCAGCCATTCGACCCGGATTGCCACGCTGAATGTCTTGCAGCTGTCCGGTCCGGCAGAATATCCCTGCGTGGACATGATCTATTCGGGGCTGACGCGGATCGAGCCCGGCAGGAACTCGGCAGGCCCCGACCTGGCAACCGGCTGGGAGGCCAATGAGGACGCCACCCAGTTCACCTTCAACCTGCGCCAGGGCGTGACCTTCCATGACGGCACGCCCTTTACCGCGGCCGATGTGGTCGCGACCTTCGAGGCAATTCTTGATCCGGAATTCGGCTCTCCTGCCCGGTCGGTTCTCGATGTGGTCGAGTCGGTGGTCGCGGTAGATGACCATACCGTCCAGTTCAACCTCAACGCGCCCTATGCCGACTTGTCCATTGCCACCGCCCATGCCAATGCGCGGATCGTGTCGGCGGCGGCGCTTGCCGGCGATCGGGCTGATCTCGAGACCAAGCCCAACGGGACCGGACCGTTCAAGCTGGAAAGCTATGACTCGGCGAGGATCACCCGGCTGGTTCGCAACGACAACTACTACAAGGAAGGTCAGCCCTATCTCGACGCGGTCGAAATGCACCTGTTCCCCGATTTGGCGGCAGAAACCGCGAACTACCTCTCGGGCAATGTCGATGTGATGCTCAACGTCCAGCAGGCGGATTTTGCCCGCATCGCCGCTGCCGAGGGCAGCAACGCCCTGCGCGTGCCGGCCGGACGCTACGTCAATGTCGTGATGCGCCAGGATCAGCCGCCATTCGATGATGTGCGGGTCAGGAAGGCGCTGGCATTGTCGGTCGACCGGCAACTGCTTGTCGACCTGGTATTGGAGGGACTTGGCCGTCCGGCCTATGACAACATCCTGTCGCCGGAATTCCAGTATGCCATTGACACCCCCGCCATCCCATATGATCCGGCGGCGGCAAAGGCGATGCTGGCCGAGGCAGGATATCCGGATGGTATCAGCCTGACCATGGTCGCTTCGAACCGGCCGGCGATCCGCGGCCAGGTGGCAATCGCCATCAAGGAAATGGCGCGGCCAGCCGGGTTCGACATCAAGGTCGAGGCCATGCCGCATGACACCTACCTGGCCAATTACTGGCGCAAGGGCAATTTCTACATGGCCTATTGGGGAATGCAGCCGACGGAGGACGCAACCTTCAACCTGCTCCTGACCTCGACGGCATCCTATGAGGATACTGCATGGTTCAACGAGGAATTCGACGAGTTGGTGCGCCGGGGACGGTCAACTGCCGATCCCGTCGAGAGGGCGGCGATCTATGCCGAGGCCCAGGAGATTCAGCTGCGCGACACACCCTATATCATCGCCATGTACCAGGATGTGTTGACTGCCAGCCGCGACTGGGTTGAAGGCTGGACCGTGCATCCGCTCAACCGGGTGTTCTTCGTGGAAGATGTCTGGCTCGACAGGAGCTGACGATTGAGCCCAGCCTACCTGCTGCGCCGTCTCCTGGCGGTGGTGCTGGTATTGTGGATCGTGACCATCGCGGTTTTCGCGATCACCATGGTTCTGCCCGGCAATGCAGCCGTCATGATCCTCGGCGAGTATGCCACCCCGGATCAGGTGGCGGCGATGGAGGAAAGGCTGGGCCTCAACCGTCCGGCAGCCATTCAGTATTTCGAGTGGCTGCTCAACTTGCTGCAGGGGGATTTCGGAATGTCCCTGCGGCTGTCGCTCCCGGTGTCGGAAGTCGTCGGTTCTGCATTCGGGAATTCGGCATTGCTGGCGGTGACGGCGCTGGTGACGGTGACGGTGGTTGCGGTTCCGGTCGGGATGCTGGCGGCGATCAAGCGGGGCACCAGGGCCGATCTCGGGATCAGCCTCGTTGCCTATATCGGCACCGCGATGCCGGAATTCGTCACCGCAACGCTGTTGCTGGTGATTTTCGCGGCGCCAGGCAACCCGTTGCTGCCGGCTGGTGGATTCATTCCGCCAGGTGAGAGCGTTTCCGGATTCCTCAATCATGTCATCCTGCCGGCCAGCGCGCTGGGCCTGATCCTGACCGCACATATTGCCCGGCAGGTTCGCTCGGAAATGTCCGATGTCCTGGCGAGCGATTACATCCGGGCTGCCCGGCTCAAGGGGCTGCGCGAGCGGCGGGTCATGCGCGGACATGCGCTGCCGAATTCGCTGGCACCGGCAGTGGCGGTCATTTCCCTTGATATCGGCTATCTCCTGGGCGGCATCATCGTGGTCGAGGAGATCTTTGCCTGGCCGGGGCTGGGCCGGTTGCTGATTCTCGCCCTCGAAAACCGTGACCTGCCGGTGATCCAGGCCATTACCCTGCTGCTGGCCATGGTCTACGCATTGTCGAACCTGCTGTCGGATCTGGTGATCGCGGCGCTGGACCCGCGGGTGCGGTATGAGTGAACTGGTCCGGCATCCGACCGGACTGGTCGGCACGGCGCTGCTGGCGATCATTGCCCTGGCGGTCGTGCTTGGGCCGTTTGTTGCACCCTATGACCCGCAGGCCTTTCACCCGGCGGTTCGCCTGTCCGGCCCCTCGATGGCGCACTGGCTGGGCACCGACCAGTTCGGCCGGGACATCCTGTCACGCCTGCTGACCGGTGCCGGCCCGACCATCCTCTTCGGCGTTGGCGCAACCGCGCTCGGAGTGTTGGCAGGTTCGATCATCGGAGTCACGGCGGCAGTGGCCGGGGGTTGGGTCGACAGCGTGATCATGCGCACGCTCGACGGGCTGCTTGCGGTTCCGGACCTGCTGTTCACGCTGTTGATCGTCACCATTCTCGGCGGTGGCATCGGCGAGGCCATGCTGGCGGTGTCCGTGGCATTTACCCCCGGAATGGCGCGCATTGCCCGCTCCTCGGTGCTGTCGATCCGGACCAGGGAATACATCCTGGCAGCCATCGCCCGCGACGAGAGCCAGGCCTATATCATTTTCCATGAAGTCATCCCCAACGCCATCGGTCCGATCATCGTCGAGGCGACAATCCGGGTCTCCTTTGCGATCATGATCGGTGCAACGCTGGGCTTTCTTGGTCTCGGCGCACAACCGCCAAGCACCGAATGGGGCCTGATGGTCGCCGAGGCACGACAGTACATGTACCGATCGCCCTGGGTGGTTGCGGTGCCAGGGATTGCCATCGCCATTGCCGCGCTGGGCTTCAACCTGTTCGGCGACGCGCTCCGCGATGTCTTTGATCCGCGGAGCCGACGTTCATGACGGCGGAAGGGAAGACCGGAATTCGCCAGCCGGTGCTCGATATCCGGGACTATTCGCTTGCCTATGGCACCGCGGCCGGTCCGGTCGAGGCCCTGTCCGGTGTCACATTGTCGATCCAGCCGGGGCGGACACTGGGCCTGGTGGGTGAATCCGGGTCCGGCAAGACGTCGCTGGCCTGGGCAACCATGCGCTACCTTCCGGCCAATGCCATCGAACGTTCAGGCGAAATCCTGCTGGCCGGCGAGGATCTGCGGACAAAGTCGCTCGACGAGATCCAGGATTTGCGCGGCCGGAGGATCAGCATGGTGTTCCAGGATCCCGGCACCTCGCTGAACCCGGTGCTGCGCCTCGGCGACCAGGTCGCCGAGGTCCTGGTCCGTCACCGGTCGCTGTCGCCGAAAGAGGCCCGCGAGGAGGGCGAGGCCTGGCTGGCGAGAACCGGCATCAGCCGTCCATCAGACATGATGAACAGGTACCCGCACGAGGCATCCGGAGGCGAAAAGCAGCGGGTGGTGATTGCAACCGCCTTTGCCTGCAATCCCGAAATGATCATTTTCGACGAGCCGACGACGGCACTGGATGTCATTACCGCCAGGCAGATCCTGGAGTTGTTTGACGATCTGCACCGTGAGACCGGCGTTACCGCACTGTACATCTCGCATGATCTGGGCCTGGTCTCGCGCATTGCTCAGGATGTGGCGGTGATCAACCAGGGAAGGATCGTCGAATTCGGCCCCTGCCAGCAGGTATTCGGCCAGCCGGAGGACAGCTATACCCGGGATCTCGTTGCCGCGGTCCCGCACCCCGATCATCGCATCGTGACCGGCCAGCCAGACTCGGAGGAGGGGCTGCTGGCGCTTGGCGAGGTGAGCGTCACCTATGGCAAGGGCAGCAACGTGCTGGGTTTCCTGCAGCCGAAACGCGAGCTTGTCCAGGGCGCACGCGATGTGTCCTTCGAATTGCGGAGCGGCGAAATTCTCGGAATTGTCGGCGAATCCGGATCGGGAAAATCCACGATCGCCAAGGCGCTGGCCGGGCTGCAGGATTTCGGGGGCACGGTGAGTTTCGGGTCGCGATCCTATTCCGGCCGACGGCGGATCGACCGTGACTACCGGCGCGGTGTGCAGATCATCTTCCAACACCCCGATGCATCGCTGAACCCGCGCCAGACGATCGGAAAGATCCTGTCGCGCCCGCTGAAGCTCTACGATCTGGTGCCGCGCTCCAAACGGGCCCGGCGAGTGGACGAGTTGCTGCGCAGCGTTCTCCTGCCCGAGGAGTTTGCCGACCGGTATCCGCACGAGCTTTCCGGCGGCGAAAAACAGCGCGTGGCCATTGCCCGCGCCTTTGCCGCCGAACCCCGGCTGGTGATCTGCGATGAAATCACCTCCTCGCTTGACGTGTCTGTCCAGGCATCGGTGGCTCGCCTGCTGGTCGATCTGCAGCAGGAGACCGGCACGGCCTGCCTGTTCATCACCCATGACCTCAACCTGGTCCGCCAGCTTGCCCACCGGATCGCGGTCATGCTGCATGGAGATTTGGTCGATCTGTTCGACGTGTCGGAGACCCGTGCCCCGGATCGCCACTCCTATACCAGGCAGCTGCTCGATGCGGTCCCGATCCCGGTCGAGATATCTGCACGGGGAATGACCGCATGACCGACCCGCTGCATGCAGCCCGGAACATCGACGAGGCCGCCTGCCTTGAGACGCTGGCTGAAATGGTTCGCTGCAAGAGCTATTCCGAGACGCCGGGAGAGCGGGTGCTGGCCGAACGCATGGTGGAGACCATGCGCGACATGGGGCTTGAAGCCAACCTGCAGCCGGTCGAAGGCGACCGGTTCAATGCCATCGGCACCTGGCGCGGCACCGGCACCGGCAAGAGCCTGCTGTTCAACGGCCACCTCGATACCAACCCGGCGACCGAAGGGTGGACAGTCGATCCCTGGGGCGGCCTGATCGATGACGACTTCATCTACGGGATCGGAGTGTCGAACATGAAGGCAGGCGATGCCGCTTCGTTATGTGCCGTGCGCACCCTGATGGATGCCGGATTGCAGCCGCAGGGCGACGTGATCCTGACCTATGTCGTGGGCGAGCTGCAGGGCGGCGTCGGCACTCTCGCCGCGGTGAGGCAGGGGATCCGAGCCGACTATTTCGTCAATTCGGAGCCGACCGATCTTCAGGCCCTGACCATGCACGCCGCGGCATTCGTCTTCCATATCGAACTCGAGGGCATCACCCGTCACCTGTCGAAGCGGGAAGAGGCGGTTGATGCAATTCGAGCAGCCTGTGCACTGGTTCCGCGACTCACCGACCTGACGTTTTCCGATGCTCCGGATGACGAGGTCCGGTCGATCAACCGGGTCCATGTCGGAACGATCAGGGGCGCGTTGTCGCGCCAGTTCCACGAATGGCGGGCACCGCAGGTTGCGGATTTCGTTCACCTTTCCGGTTCCGGTCGCTATGGCCCCGGCCAGACCGAAGCGCAGGCGGTGCGCGACATCCAGGCCATGCTCGATCAGCTGACGGCCGAATGGCCGGGCCTGTCGGCACGGGTCTGGACTGAAACCCGGGAAGGCAAGCCCAGCATGCCGGCATTCAGGGTTCCGGTCGGTTCGCCGATCGTCACCGCGGTCAATGCTGCCTACCAGGCGGTACGCGGCACTGCGCAGCCAACCGGGACCATCACCCCTCCCGGCTTCTATGGCACCGATGCCGGCCATCTGTATGTCGAGGGTGGAATGGAAGGGGTGGTGTGCGGGCCTGGCGGTCGCTACAACACCATGCCGGATGAACGGGTCGACCGCGATGACTATCTCGACATGATCCGCATCTACCTCCTGACCATCTGCGACATCTGCGGGATCGGGCCAGCCCGGTAGGGCCGCCCGAGGCACGACGGCTGCCGGTGCGGCCGGCGGCCTCGCCAAACCCGACAGGCCGATGACTGCAAGCAGGGATCGGTGCCGCTATCCGCCATCTCCATCGACCCGGGCCAACAACCGGTCGAGTTCGACAAGGTCGGTCGAGGTCATCCCGTAGGCCGGCTTTCGCGCCGTGCCATGGCGCAGCGCGCCGCGCCGCCGGAGGATTTCCTTGCGTATCGGCAGGCCGAAGCCGATCTGCTGTTCGTGGCGGATCAGTGGCAGGTAGCGATCAAACAGATCTTCCGCCTCATTGGCGCGACCGGCCATGAAATGGTCATAGACCCCGACCAGGACATCCGGATAGGCAAAACCGGTCATGGCACCGTCGGCGCCCCGGTGCAGTTCCTGGGGAAAATACAGGCCGTTATTGCCGACAAGAATGCTCGTCCGTCGATGTTTCCCTTCCTGTTCCATCTCGCGAATCCTGGTGAGCTTGGGCAGCCCCGGGCAGGATTCGTGCTTGAGCATCACCATGTCGGGAAACGCATTGACCATCCGTGACCAGGCAGCCGGCGACAAATGGACGTTGCTGGCTTGCGGAAAGTCCTGGTAGACCACGGGGATGCCGGGGCCGATCGCCTCGAAAGCCTGTTCGAAGTAGCGGAAGACCGCGTCATCGCCCTGCAACCCGGCAATTGGTTGCAGCATGACCGCGGCCGCACCCTGGTCCATGACCGAATGCGACAAGTCACGCAGGGCGGTCAGTGCCGTGTGGGTCACGCCGACCACCACCGGCAGGCGCTGCGCAACCAGTTGCAACGCGTGGGAAGCAAACTCGGCCGACTCGGAATCGGTCATCTTGTTGGCTTCGCCCATCACCCCGAGGATGGTAATGCCGCTGACCCCGCAACCGACATAGAAATCAAGCAGCTGCGGAACCGCCTCCAGGTCAAGTGCCCCGTCAGGGCCGAACGGCGTCGCCGAGATGACAAAAACACCGCTGGTGTCCTCGCTGAGCCTGAACATGATCTGCCTGCCATTCCCTGCCTGTTCCGTCTCCCTGACAGTCGCCGATGCAAGGCCGGCCTGTCAAGGCCGACCCGATGCCGTGACGATTGTCAGCCGGCGTCGCTTCCCGGGCTGCCCGTCCGGTTGACGGCATCAACCGGTTGTTGTTTTCGACCAGTGAATCGGGCATCTTCGCGTCGGTCATGGCGTGGCGAACCTGCACCGGGAAGCATGGCTCGGGACGGGCAGGAGGGACGGGATGGCAGGCAAAACGAATTTCCTGGTATTCATGGTGGATCAGCTGGCCGGCACGTTGTTTCCGGACGGCCCGGCTGAATGGCTTCATGCTCCCAACTTGAAGAGAATTGCCGAATCGTCGGTTCGATTTGCCAATGCCTATGCGCCATTTCCGCTCTGTGCGCCGTCCCGGGCCGGCTTCATGTCGGGCCGGCTGCCATCGCGCATGGGGATCTTCGACAATGCATCGGAATTCAGGAGCGACATCCCGACCTTTGCCCATCTTTTCCGGGCCGCCGGCTATCGGACCTGCCTGTCAGGCAAGATGCATTTCGTCGGCGCCGATCAGCTGCACGGGTTCGAGGAGCGCCTGACCACCGACATCTATCCGGCCGATTTCGGTTGGACGCCGGATTGGCGCCATCCCGGTGAGCGGATCGACTGGTGGTATCACAATCTGGGGAGCGTGAAGACGGCCGGGATTGCCGAAACCACCAACCAGCTCGAATATGATGACGAGGTGGCCTACCACGCGGTGCGCAAGGTTCGTGAATTCGCCCGGGGTGATGAAGAGCCCTGGATGATGGTGGTCAGCTTCACCCATCCGCATGACCCTTATGTTGCGCGCCGCCGCCAGTGGGAACTCTACCAATCCTGCGAGCATCTGCTGCCGGAGGTGGCGGCCATTTCCCACGAGCAACATGATCCACACTCCCGGCGCATCTTCGATGCCAATGACTGGCGAAGCTACCAGTTGACGGAGACCGATATTGCCCGGTCACGGCGCGGCTATTTCGCCAACATCTCCTATATCGACGAGAAGATCGGCGATGTCCTTGCCGCCGTGGAGGCGATGGAACAGTCGGACCGGACCGCGGTGATTTTCCTGTCCGACCATGGCGACATGCTCGGCGAGCGGGGACTCTGGTTCAAGATGACCTTCTTCGAAGGTTCGGCGCGGGTACCGCTGATGATCGCCGCCGACGGGCTCGAGCCGGGGCTGGTCGAGAATCCGGTCAGCATCATCGACATGGCGTCGACCCTGGCCGAACTGGCTGGAATCGAAAGTGACGAATTCGACCAGTGGAACGATGGCCGGTCACTGGTTCCGGCCATGGATGGACGGGCTGAAGGCCGGCCAGTGCTGCTCGAATACGCGGCCGAAGCCTCCCATGCGCCGCTGGTCGGCGTTCGTGACGGGCGGTGGAAATACGTCCACTGCGACATTGATCCGCCGCAATTGTTCGATCTCGAACGCGATCCCCGCGAGTTGGACAATCTTGCCGGCAGGGAGGAATGCGACGCCGTGGAGCGGCGTCTGGAGGAGATCGTGACTAGGGAGTGGCACCTCGAGGAATTCGACTCGGCGGTGAGGCTGTCCCAGGCCAGCCGGCTCCTGGTCTACGGCGCGCTTCGCAACGGGCATTACTATCCCTGGGACTACCAGCCACTGCAAAAGGCATCCGAGCGCTACATGCGCAACCACATGAGTCTCAACCACCTCGAGGAGAGTACCCGGTATCCACGTCCGACCGCAGGTTGCAGCCTCGAGGAGTAGTGGAAGAGATGGAAGCAGATTTCGTCATCGTGGGGTCGGGGAGTGCCGGATCGGTGCTTGTCAGCCGGTTGTCGGAAGATCCGGCCGTCAAGGTCCTGGTCATCGAATTTGGCGGCACGGATATCGGCCCGTTCATCCAGATGCCGGCAGCCCTGTCCTATCCCATGAACATGTCGCGATATGACTGGGGCTTCACGTCGCAACCCGAGCCCAATCTGAACGGGCGCCGCCTGGCAACGCCCCGCGGCAAGGTCATCGGCGGCTCGTCATCAATCAACGGCATGGTCTATGTCCGCGGTCATGCCAGGGATTACGACCACTGGGTCCAGGCCGGGGCCGCCGGCTGGTCCTATGCCGACGTGTTGCCGTATTTCCGGCGCATGGAATGCTGGGACGATGGCGGTCACGGCGGCGACCCTGCCTGGCGCGGCAGGAGCGGGCCGCTGCATGTCCAGCGCGGCAGCAGGACGATACCGCTCTTTGCCGCCTTCGAGCAGGCCGGAATGCAGGCCGGATTCGAACTGACCAGCGACTACAATGGCGAGAAGCAGGAAGGCTTCGGGCCAATGGAACAGACGATCTGGAAGGGCCGGCGCTGGTCGACGGCGAATGCCTATCTGAAGCCGGCCCTCAGGAGGCCGAATGTCCGTCTCGTTCGGGGGCTGGCCCGGCGGATCATTTTCGAGGATGGTCGCGCGGTCGGCGTGGAAATCCGCCGGTCCGGGAATGTCGAGACCATCCGGTGCCGGCGGGAGGTGATCGTTTCGGCGGCGCCGCTGAATTCGCCCAAGCTGCTCAGGCTGTCGGGGATCGGCCCGGCCGACGAACTCGGAGAGATGGGAATTCCGGTCATGGCCGACCGGCCCGGTGTCGGCGGCAACCTGCAGGATCATCTCGAGGTGCTGGTGCAGAAGGAGTGCCTGCAACCGGTCACGCTGGGAACCTATTTCACGCCCTTCCACCAGGCCAGGATCGGACTGCGCTGGCTGCTGTTCAAGTCCGGTATCGGTGCATCGAACCATTTCGAGAGCGCCGCCTTCCTGCGCTCGAAGCCGGGAGTCGAGTATCCGGACATCCAGTACCACTTCCTGCCGATCGCCGCCCGCTATGACGGGAAGTCGAGTGCCGGCAGCCACAGTTTCCAGGCCCATGTCGGCCCGATGCGGTCGCCATCCCGGGGGAGCGTGACCCTGAAGAGCCCGGACCCGGACGACCCGCCGGTCATCCGTTTCAACTACATGTCGGATCCGCAGGACTGGATCGATTTCCGCCATTGCATAAGACTGACCCGGGAGATCTTCTCGCAACCGGCGCTTGCCGATTTTGCCGGCGACGAGATTGCGCCCGGAGGCAACTGCCAGTCGGATGACGAACTCGATGAATATGTGCGCGAGACCGCCGAGAGTTCATACCATCCCTGCGGTACCTGCAGGATGGGCAGTGCCTCCGACAGCCAGGCGGTGGTCGATCATCAATGCCGGGTCATCGGGGTTGAAGGCCTGCGTGTCGTCGACAGTTCGATCTTTCCCCGGATCACCAATGGCAATCTGAATGGACCGTCGATCATGGTCGGCGAGAAGGCCGCCGATCACATCCTCGGCAAGCCGCCGCTGCCCCGGGACGAGTCCGAACCCTGGATCAACCCCTGCTGGCGGGAAAGCGACCGCTGAATCCGGCTCCGGACCGCCGCTGCATTCCTGCAGCGCAGCCGGCAAGCTGGCAAGAACCGGCCCCGAACCCGAAAAGGGTGGCAGCTTCAGGCCCAATGCAGAGCATGGTGGCCGGGCTGTGCTGCCTGCGCATCCTGCATCCGAATTTCTGGCCGGATGCCGGAATTTCCGGGAGTCAACCTTGTAAATCGGAAGTATCGTGCCCGAAAAACCATGTTAATGGAACGAGATGGGCATCCTAAGAAACTCTACCATCTTGGGCACAACTTCGGCCATCCAGATGGTCTGCACCCGGTGGAAGGCGGCACGCAGGAGATGGGTTGCCCGCTACCAGATGCCGGACCAGCTGAAGATCCTGGTCAATCATGTCGTCTTCCAGAACTGTGACCAGTTCCTCGTGACCATCACCACCGACGCGCTTCCGGAGCAGCCTCCGTGAGGCACCGCCAGCAACCTGTGCCGGCCACACAAGCCCCCCGACACAGCTGAAAGTCAAGACATCAATGCAAAATTGGAATTTCTGCCTACCTGACCATCCGACTTGACAGGGCTCTTGATCTGCTGTCGCAGACAAGGTTGGCAGTCACTGAAATTGCTCACTCAACGGGATTTGTTGATGGGGCACACCAAGCGAAGACGCTGAAGAAATCCGAAGGACCGACCCCGCGCGAGATCAGGTCCCGGGTTGTCGAAAAGCGTCACACGGATCAGGCAAAACGGTAGGCTCACCCACGGCCTCAACACCTCAGGCGCATGCGGAAGATCGTCTTCTGCCGCAAACTCCAGCTCTGCGGTCAGAGGATCGCGTGCACCCCAGCGGATGAATTGGGACTCGACTTGAAGTAACGAGAAGAACTGCGATTGGTCATCGTGCTACGTCAGAAAATCGCTCCAGCACGCCCAAGCCAGTTTCCTTTTACAACACACATCCACGCCTTGGGGTTCCAAGTTCACCGAATAGAATAGCCGCCTTCGACTGGCAGGTCGATACCGGTGATAAAGCTGGATCTGTTGCTTGCCAGAAACACCGCGGCATCAGCGATTTCATCAACACGTCCCAAGCGCCCCAGCGGATGCATCACCGCACCCCATTCGGCTTCGGCTCGATCAATGTCGCCGCCATAGAGGTCAGCCATGCCTTTTGTGGCAATGCCGCCCGGCATCAATGTGTTGGACCGGATGCCGTCTTCGGCGTAGTCCAGCGCGATGCCTTTGGAGAGCATCGTGAGTGCACCCTTGGTCGTGCAATATGCGGTCTGCCCGAAATTCGCGACCTGCGCCATGATCGACGAGATATGAACGATCGAACCGCCACCAGCTTCGATCATGTGTGGAATGCATTGTTTGGACATGTTGAAGTGCCCGCTGATATTTACATTCAGCGTCTTTTCCCAGACGTCGTCGGCCACGTCAGCGAGAGGAACGCGCTTTGCGAAATAGGCAGCCGAGCAAACCAGCACAGTAGGGCACCCCAGTTTACTCGCAACCTTGCTGACCGCGTCGGCACAGGCGCTGGCATCCGAGACGTCCAGTGTGATGGCGAGGCCATCGTTGGAGGTCGCCACCGCCTGTGCCGCTTCGCCCGCAACATCCAGTACGGCGACGGTCGCGCCTTCTTGTGCGAATGCGTTGCAGATGGCCTGCCCGATCCCGCTGCCACCGCCGGTGACAATCGCTACCCGGTTCTGCAATAGCTTCCCATTCATATCCGACTGTTCCTTCTGAGCGTTCTGATAAGCGCATCGCGATACTACACGAAACCGTGTCACAGGCGAAATTTGTCAGCTAACCCGGAAACAACAGGAAATTGATCCCCGTGGCCGCATTCATCAAAGCTCGATCTCAGGACGTGCCTGTCCCGCAGCGTCATATGGGCGAGCACCAAGATTTACATGGTCAAAACGTCTTGTTTGGGACAAGCTGCCTGCGGCCGGGCGGCCAGATGGCGCGTCAATCAGATAAGCTTGGGACAGCTCTATCGCCGCTGAATGCCTCATTGTGGGCGGAGTCACCGCGGCCCCGAACAAGGATCGATCGTGAAAGTTCAACCCAACACCAAAACCGCAGAACCCTCCGTGAACCTCGACGCGATGCGCGCGTATCGGCTGGGTCGCCTTCGGCAGGAATTGAACCGCTGCGATATCACGGCAGCGCTTTTGTTCGATCCGGTGAACATCCGCTACGCCGTCGATTGCACCAACATGCAGGTCTGGACGCTGCACAATCCCGCGCGCTACGTCCTCGTGGCGGCAAACGGGCCCATAATCTTATGGGAGTTCGACGGGGCGGAGCATTTGGCCGAGGACTTACCGCTGATTACTGACATCCGCGTCGGCACGCCCTGGTTCCACTTTGCGGCCGGCGATCAGTGCGTCGCAAAAGCAAAGGAATTCGCCGCCGAGATTGCCGAAGAGATCCGCTTGCACGGGGGCGGCAACCGGCGGATTGCCGTAGACCGCGTCGATACCATTGGAACATTCAGCCTCGTGGCAGAAGGGTTGGTAATCGAAAACGGGATGGCGCTTGCTGAGCAAGCGCGCCTGATCAAGTCCGTTGACGAAATTGCCGCAATGTGCATCGCGGTTGCGGCTTGCGAAGAAGGCGTGCGCCGAATGCGCGCGGCGTTTCGGCCCGGTATGACGGAAAACGCACTCTGGTCGCTGCTGCATCAGGCAAATATCGAACTTGGCGGCGAATGGATCATGACCCGACTTCTTTGTTCGGGCCAACGGACCAACCCGTGGTACCAGGAATGCGGTCCAAAGCCGTTGAAAGAGGGCGAGATTGTCAGCTTCGACACCGATCTGGTAGGTCCCTACGGATATGTTTGTGACATCTCACGTGCCTGGATCTGTGGGGAAACAAGACCGACGGACAGGCAGCGCGAATTGCTTTCGGTCTCCAAGGACCAGATCGAACACAACCGCGCGTTACTGCGGCCCGGTGTCTCAACGACAGAGATTTCGGAACTATCGTTTCGGATGCCCGAGAAGTTTGTGCACCAGGAATATCTGGGCCTGATCCACGGTGTCGGTTTGGGTGACGAGCATCCGGTTGCCGTGCCCGCAAAATTCGCACATCGGGGCGTGAAGAACTCGGTTTTGCAGCCGGGCATGACGGTTAGCATCGAAAGCTATGTAGGCGAGGTCGGAGGCCCTGACGGCGTGAAACTTGAAGAACAGGTTCTTATCACGGAATCCGGCAGCGAGGCGCTGTCCACCTATCCTATGGACGAAACGTGGAGGTGATGGCTTGATGCGGGCTTTCGAAGATGCCCACGCGCAGAATCAGGGCCCTCGAGCCGCCGCGCTAGGGATCATCCGTGCCAATCTGCTCTTTTCGTTTCGCCATATATGCTTCGAGCTCTTCGCGCACGGCATCGTCCAGAGATGGCTCCTGATATTCCTCCAGCGCCTTTTGCCATAACAGCGTCGAACGTTCGACTGCCTCTTGCGCGCCGGCGGCCTCCCATCTCTCATAGTTGGTCCAATCTGACAGCATCGGTCGATAGAACGCGGTTTCATATCGTTCCATCGTGTGCTGCGCGCCGAAGAAATGGCCGCCGGTTTGAACCGACTTGATCGCCTCGAATCCAAGATCGTCCTCAGAAAAGGAAACCGGGCACAGGAATTCCGTCATATTCTGGATGATCTCGACGTCGAGGATGAGTTTTTCGTAAGAGGCCGTCAGCCCGCCTTCCAGCCAGCCCGCCGCATGATAGACCATGTTGCCGCCGCCCATGACGGCACCCCATGTGGACATCCCGGTCTCATAGGCGGCCTGAAGGTCGACGGCATTCGAGGCGTTGGCATTCGAGGTTCGGTAGGGCAAGCCATAATGCCGCGCCAGCTGGCCGGCGATCATGTTGGCCTTGGTGTTTTCGGGCGTGCCAAAGGCGGGAGCGCCCGACCGCATGTCCACATTCGACGTAAACGCCCCGTACATGACGGGTACGGGTGTAACCCACTCTTGTTGTTTACGCCGCCAGGACCCGGTTTGCGTTCCGGTCCAGGCAGTCGGCCCACCAGTTTTCGTGCAGGCATGCCTTGATGGCCGTGAGGTGATCGGCACCGGCCTGGGTCCGGTGGCTCCCCGGCTGCTCGAGGCGCTTGCCGACAAGCTGTCGGCCCGGGCTTTCGACCACGCCGGAGCCGACCTGCATGCCTCTCCTGACATACTGGCCCTCGTGCATGCGGTCCTGGTTGTTCCGGTAGCAGTCGATGCAGGCAGCCACATCCTTGCCCCGGTCCCGGAATGGCTCAAGCCAGGCAATGACCTCGTGCACGCGCCCGGCCTTCGGTTCGTCCCTGATTTCCTCGATGCGCCTTCCGCTCGCTCTGGTCCGCAACCGGCACCTTGAGGGCGTCGCCGGCATGGTCCGGCGCGTGCCGCGGATCCGGCACATGGGTGACCCCCGGCCCGGGCAGCATCTCCCGGCAGACATTGACGATCCACGCCGCCCCGTCCGGGAGCACGACGACCTCCTCGGCATCGCCGGGCCCGGTGCGATGTATCAGCCGTTCGAGGCGGGCGGCAAAGTCGGAACGGGCGCTCACGCCGCCGATGGCGGCGCTGACAGCCTCGCTGCCCCTGTCCTTCGTGATCCCGCCGGTCTTTGGGCTCCGCCCTTGGGCGGTATGGGCGATCACCACCTTCGCCTCCCGGGTCTTCGAGCTTCCATCCTCCTGCTTGCCGCGGATGCCTTTCGTCTCCTCTTGGCGCATCGGCACCCCGGTGCCGTCCATGGCAAGATATTGCCGACTGGCCGCCGGCACCGCCCCTTCCACGATCACCCGCTCGAATTGCTCGACCTTGTTGCCGATTGTGCCGGCGCGGCGCGGCAATGCGGATGGCGAGACCAGGACCCCGGCAAGGTTCCCGAGCAGGCCGGTGGCCGGGGCGTAGCTGCAGATGGCGGCGGCCTCGGCCATGATACTGGTTGCCCCTGCCGTGCAGTTGTCGCCCTCGGCGCCGATCATGCGGTCCAGGAGGTAGAAGCCGCCCCCGCAATCCCGGCAGAGGAAACAGGTGCGGATGATCTCGACATCACCGAGCCGGGTGGTGAAGGTCTTGGCAGCCCGGCGGTGGCGGACCATCTTCCTGCCGCAATGCCTGCATTCGGGTGCCTTGAGGGTGGAGTCCACATGTTCGAGAATGACCTTGAGGCCGACGCCGCCATTACCCCGGGGCGCCGTCCCCGAGCGCCCGCTCGATGCTGTCGATGTCGGCACCCTTCCGGCTGGCCGGCCCGACCAGCTTCGGCAACAGCCCGGCATGCCGGGTCCCGACATCGGCCATGAGCGCGGCAGGTCCGGCCGGATTCGGGCAATTCACCGGCGGTGATCTCCCGCCGTCGGACCTCCCTGCCGTCACGCCAGCAGGCGGTGTAGCCGCCACTGCGGGTGCGGATGACCGGCGGATGCAGCCTGGCATCCTTCGTCGGCAGTCTGGCCGGATGCGGGGCCGCGTCCGGGTCGCGGCAATCCGTCCTGTCATCCTGTCGTTCCATGCCTGCCTCTCCTGCTCCCTGCTGCCCGGTCCGCCGGCGGGCAGGCGACCGTGTTCCCCGGTCGTCCCGGCCGTGGCGGCTGCGCCCTTTCAGGGACAATGGAGGCGGCAGTGCGACCCGAAGGCGCAGGAGCGGTGATTCGTGCAGGGTGCAGGCGGCGGGCGTCCGGTACCGGAGCTGCCTGTCGGAGCAGAACAAGGCGGGCTGAAATCAGCCCAGACAACAAAACTGGGTTACACCCGACGGGTACGCCGGGATTGACAAGCTGGGTCAGCGCAATGCCAAACAGCGCCTCGGCATTCTGCTGGGCGAGAGCGGCGGCCAGGGTGACCGGTGTCATCGCGCCCATCAGCGTGAAGGGCGTTACCGTAACCGGCTGGCCGTGTTCGGCCATTGCGATCAACCCCTCGGCCATCGCATCGTCAAAAAGGCGCGGCGAGTTGACCGAGATGATGGTGATGACGCCGGGATCAGATGCCATCTCTTCAACGCTCATGCCACGGGTGATCGCCATCATCCGGATACCGTCCAGCGCGCGGCCGCGTCCGATACCCGTGCAATGGAAGGACAGGTCGGACAGCGTCAGATTTGCGAAGTAAGTGTCCAGATGACGGTTGTTCGCGGGCAACTCCATGGGCGAAATGACCTGATTGCCGATAAAATCGATTGCATTGAAATGATGCGCCAATCGGATGAAGTTCTGGTAATCCGCCAGATTGCCATCGCGGCGGCCATTGACCCTGTCGTGCACGTTGGGTGGGCCCGCAACCAGACCGAAACAGATGTTGTTGCCGCCGATGGTCAGGCGTTTATCGGCGTTGCGACCGGTTAGGGTGAATTGGCCCGGAGCCTTGCCGACCGCTTCCATGACGATGCTCTCGTCCAGCCGGGTGATCGACGTGCCCCGATCCACCCTGGCCCCCGCAGCTTCGAAAAGGGCCATCACCCGATCGCTCATCACTCGGATCCCAAGCTCGGATAGAATACGCATCGAGGTGTCGTGTAATTGCTGGATTTGGTCGGGGTCCGCCAGTTCAATCGGTTGATAGGTGTTGATGACCTGACGGCGCGCGAGCTGGGCAATACCACCGCCGTTGCGCCCCGATTTTGCGCTGCGCCCGCCTGTGCCAAGCTTGCGTCCCATGCGATGCCTTTCCGAGGTCTTTACCCTCGGCCCGGATCCACGATGTTCAAAAGCGGGTCGCCCCGGCGATAGCGGGACAGGTTCTTGCTGAACATTGCGACGGATTTCAGCTCCCAGCCTTCGTAGACCGACGAACAATGCGGGGTAAGAATGACGTTTTCGAGATCCCAGAACGGGCTGTCTGCTGGCAGTGGCTCAGTTTCGAATACATCAAGCGCAGCGCCTCGCAACTGTCTGTTGGTGAGGGCCGCCGCCAATGCGGTCTGATCCACAACCCCGCCGCGCGAGACGTCGATCAGAACAGCGCCCGGTTGCATCTGCGCGATGGTCGCCGCATCGACCATATGTCTGGTGCTTTCGAGAAGTGGCACGCAGATTGCGATGAAATCAGCCCTTGGCCAGAGAGTTGGCAGTGCGTCGACGCCGTGCACTTCGTCCATATGATCCATCGCCGACGGGCGGGCTCGTACCCCTGTAACATGCAGACCCATCGCCTTGCATCGCTGGGCGATTGCGCGCCCGGTCTGCCCCAAGCCGACAATAAGAATGCGGCGTCCCTCAATCGGCGTGACCTGGCCTGCAATCCATCGATGCGCGGCCTGTGCCTTGACGAATCCGGGCCGGTCGAGCGAGAAATGCAGCATCGCGCCCAGCGTGTATTCCGCTATCATACCTGCGGCGACACCGGCGGCATTGGTTACGGTCAGTCGCGCGGAGTCCCAACCGGCAAGGTGATCCGTCCCCGAGCCACCGACCGAGACCCATCGAACAGTGTCGCTGTTGACAAGCGCCTGCCGGGGGAATCCGGGCGTCCCCGCGAAACGCACGGAATAGACCACTTCTGCGCCCGTCGTCTGGATCATTTCTGGCAGGTTTTCATAGCTGTCGCAGGATTGGATTGGTAGATCTGGGTGCACAGCCCGCACGATTTCGAGCGCGGGTGCAGGCGTGTCCATGTGCAAAATGACAATCGGCGTTCGCATCCCTTAGGCCCGCTCCATGATTATGTCGCCATTGCGTAGGTCTTGCTGACCATCTTGCATGACTACCTCATGTCTTGGGCCCGACTACACAGGCGGAATTGGCCGACGCGCGGTCAATCCTGCTAGTGTAGCCGATCCATTGATCTAGATAAGAGGCGCGCGCACCATGAACGCGCTCGCCCCACATTCTGTCAGGCCTCTATCGCAAGAAGGTCGAAGAAGACATACTTCGTCGGGTGCATTGCCATTCCCTTGACCCGCTTGTTGTAGGCCGTCGCCACTTGCATAAAGAAAGGCTGCACGATCGGGCCGCGCTCTCGCATGATTGTCATAAGCTTCGCCATGACCTCCTTGCGGCGCTCTGGATCGATGGTGCCGCCGATTTCGGTCAGCAAGCTGTCGAACTCTGCGTCCGAGAAGCTGGATTCGTTCCACGGCGCACCTGTGCGATAGGCCAGGCTCAGAACCATCATACCAAGCGGTCTGTGGCCCCATGCGGTAAAGCTGAAAGGATATTCCGTCCAGCGGTCCCAAAACACCGACGCGGGAAGCGTCTGGATCTTGACGTTGATCCCGGCCTTGGCCCAGTCCTCGACCATCACCTGAACTACATCAAGTTCCCAGCTTGGCTGCGTTTTGACGTTGATCTCAAGATCAATTCCATCCGGGTATCCTGCTTCGGCAAGGATGGCTTTGGCTTTTTCAGGATCGAACGGGAACGGCCCCAGATCGGCCCATTCGGGATGAATCGGCGAAACGTGGGTGTGATCGCCCAGCGCCGCATTGCCTCGCAATCCCCGATCAATGATAGTTGCGCCGTTGCTTGCGTGACGAAGTGCTTCCATGACTTTCGGGTTGTCGAACGGAGGCTGGTTCATCTTGCCCCGCACGACAGCCGTGGCGGCGGTGGTGGCCCTGTAGACCTCGATGTTTTCGTTTGCCATCACCATCGGCGCCTGATTTTCCGAAATCTCATAAACTCCATCGATCTGGTCGGTCAGCAATGCGCTGAGTGCGGCATTGGGATCCTCGCCAAGATCAGTGATTTCGATCCGGTCCAAGAACGGTCCTTCACCCATGAAATGGCTGTCCATGACACGTTCGAGGATCGCGTTTTCGCCGATATTATGTTCGACCAGCTTGAATGCGCCGGTGCCGTTGGAACCTGCGCCGTAGACGCCGTTTTCTTCGGGGTCGAGCATGTAGAACGGGAAGTGGAAAAGATGTTCCGGAACGGCGCCCTGGGCATTCTTGAGGTTCAATTGCACTGTCGAGGAATCGATTACCTCGATTGCATTCGCATCCCAAAGCTCCGACCGCATAACGGCGTTGCCGTCGCCATCTTTTTCACCGGTATCGACCTCGGTCAGCATGTAGTCGCCCATCAGCCCAAGGATCGACGACCCGACCTCTGGCGTTAACACGTGTTTGACGTTCCATGCGACGTCTTCTGCAGTGAAAAGCCGGCCATTCTGCCATTTCACGCCGTTACGGACGTGCAGCGTCCAGGTGCGCAAGTCATCGGTCGCTTCCCAACTGCTCAGCAGCCAAGGCCGCGTGATGTTGTCCCGTCCCGTCCGAACGAGGAAATCGCACACGGGCCGGATTGTCGCACTGCCTGCTTCTTCGAACGAAATCGCATGTGGACTGCTGACGTCGAGGACACGCATCCCCATACGGATGGTGCCGCCCATGGGCATGTTCTGAGCGCTCGCGGGGCTGGGTGCGGTAAGGCCGACAAACGAATAGGCCGCCGTTGCGGACAGGCCTAGCAATGTGGACTGTCGCAGAAAGTCCCTGCGGCTAAGTTCTCCGTTCTGATACCAGTTCTTCAGTTTCGGGATATTTGCATTCTCGGTCATTGTTCTCCTCCTATTGGTTGCAATGTATTCGTGGTCGTTCAGGTCGCAGTATGTCGTTTTGCGAAACGTTCCACCTTTGGCTTAGGGCCCGGGTTGGGGCCTTCTCTCACCTCTTCGACATCAGGACCGCGCAAATTGGCTAATGCGCGGACGTTTTGATCAGTCTATCAACGTGCTTTCACGAAGGCCATCGGCAAGAAGGTTGAGGCCCAGTACAAAGGACGAGATCGCGATGCAGGGAAACACGGTCATGTGCGGCGCAAAGGTGGCCATGGCACGTGTTTCGTTAATCATACCTCCCCAATCGGGTTGCGGCGGCGGCAATCCCAGCCCGAGAAAACCCAAAACGCCGATTGTGATCGTTGTGTAGCCAAGCCGCAGGCAGGCATCGACGATCAGCAGGGACGTCGCATTGGGCAATATCTCGCGAAACATGATGTATGCCGCACTTTCGCCGCGGGTCTGGGCCGATGCCACGTAGTCGCGGCTGCGCAGGTCCAGAACGATGCCCCGAACGATCCGCATGATACCCGGCGCGCTGGCAAATGTCACGGCAACGACGATGTTGAGGCCCGAGGCGCCATAGGTGGAGATGATGACCACGTAGAGAACCAGCACCGGGAATGACAGCACGACATTGGCAAAGCTGGACACAAGATCGTCGATCCAACCCCGGAAATAACCGGCAACCAGCCCGAGCGACACACCCACTGCGTAGGCTGATCCAGTTGCGATGGTCGAAAAGAACAAAACCCGACGTCCGCCCCAGATGATGCGGGACATGATATCGCGCCCAAGATGGTCTGAGCCCAACCAGAACACGCGCCCGTCAGGGGCGATCATCCCGGGCGTCTGGAACGGCGTTACCTGCTCCGTCGGCCCAAAAGGCGAAAGAAGCGGGGCTGCCAGCGACACTGCAATCCAAAAAAGGCAGATGAACCCGCCGATCAGCCCGACCGGGCTGAAAAGGATTCTTGGCAGACGCGAGCGCCAGCCCCTGACCGGGCGGGTCTGCAGTTCTGAGGAACCCAGATTTAGATTGAACTCCATCATGTAAACCGCACCCGCGGATTTAGCATGCCATATCCGACGTCGGCGATGGTCTGCGTTCCGACAGCAACGATGACCGATATCATCGCGCAGGCCTGCAGCATAAAGATATCCTGGGTCAGCGATGACTCCAATAGCAGCGCTCCGAACCCGCGATAGGCAAAGAAGAACTCCACCACGATCACACCGGAGAGCAGCCAGTTGATCTGAAGCACGATCACGGTAAACGGGGCGATCAGCGCATTGCGGAGCGCGTGCAGCAAAATGACCCGGCGAATTGGCATGCCTTTCAGTATGGCCGTGCGGACATAGTTGCTTTGCATAACTTCGGCCATTGATGCCCGCATCATACGGGCAACGTATCCAAATCCAAACAGGATGAGCACCATCGCGGGCATGACCAGTTGCAACGGGTCAAAGCCGTTGGACATGGTGCTTGTCGCCGGGAACCAGCCAAGCAGCAGTATAAAGACAAATGCCAGAAGAACCGAGCTTGCGAATTCCGGCACCGACGTCGTGACAATGGAAAACAATGAGATCACGCGGTCCAGAGTTCCACCCTCTTTCATACCAGCCAGAACACCTGCGACGATTGAAAGCGGGACCATTACGGCGAACACGGTTGCCGCGAGGATGCCGGTATTTGCCAGCCGTGGCCACAACACGTCCGACACCGGAACCCTGTATTTCAACGACTGGCCGAAATCGCCGGTGATCATACCGCCAAGCCAGGCCAGATAGCGTTCCCAGACCGGCCGGTTGTAGCCGTTCGCCTCCAGCCAAAGGACGCGCTGCTCGTCTGTGGAATAGGGCCCCAGTACCTTGACCACGACACTGTAGCCGTTGATCTCCAAAAGCAGGTAGGTGAGGATCGACACGACCAGCATCGTCAGCACCATCAGCATAAGGCGACGCAGGATAAAACGCGTCATGCCCACCCCCCGCGTTCGGGAATGTATTGCCTGTTGATCCATCGAGACGGGCAGTCCTTATGCGGATCAGCGTAAGATCCCACTTCAAGCGGCTCCTTCCGGCTGACGGGCCTGGGCAGAAAACTGGGTGTGCAGATGTTCGCCGGCGGCCACAGGCGTGTATTTGGCCGGTTGCTCGGCGCTGTGGCACCCGGGCAGGCATTCCACCACAGCGTCATAATTCGGCTGATGAAAGAACCCCAGCGACAGCCGTTCACTGCCCATTCTGGCGTCGAGCGGCGGATTGACCACCCGGTGCAGGGTCGAGACCCACCGGTCATTGGTCCAGCGCGCCATCATGTCGCCGATGTTGAGAACAAAAGATCCAGATGGCGCAATGACGGGCGCGAATTCGCCGTCCTTTGTTAGCACCTGCAGACCGCCGGGGGCGTTGTCGGGTTTCAGGATCGTTATGGTGCCAAAGTCGGTATGCGCACCCGCGCGCAACTGCCCGGGTTGGGGCGGTTCTGATTGGTCGGGATAATACATGGCACCCAGGATGCTGATTTGCCGGTCGATGACAGGTGAGAAATGATGCTCGTCCAGATCCAGCGCATGCGCGAACAAACGCATCATTGTCTGGCTCAAATCCGTCATTGCGGTCCAATACGCTTGCCACGCCGTCTTGAATTCGGGGATGTCCTGTGGCCATAAGTTCGGCGCAAAATGAGAACGGCTTCCGGGCGCGCTGTAGTAGGGCGCGTCCGAGGCCACCTCTGGCCCGATCGAGAACGACTCTTTCAGGTCCGGCGGGGTCTCTTCGCCAGTCGTGACGCCTAGTGCTGCCTTGCCGAAACCGATATACCCGCGGATAATGTCAGGCTGCGGTTGGGCCACCTTGATTTTGCTCTCTAGCGGCCCCCGGAAGAACTGCTTAGAGATGTCGTAGACGGCCTGAGTGACCTCGTCCGGTACGCCATGACCTAGGATGCAGAGAAACCCGATATCCCGGCAGATCCGGTCGGTCTCGGTGGCGACTGCCTTGCGGTCAGCGCCGCCGCCATGCACAAATCGATCCAGATCAACTGTTGGCACTACCGTCATCGGAATGAGCCTTCGCGGTGGCCAGATCTTATGAACAACATTTCTTAACTTACTGTCCGTTTTGATCTACCGGACCCGCTGCAGGCGACTCTTTCGGGCGGATCTGGTCGGACTCGGAGTGCATCTTGCGGTGTACAAGCCTAACATTGCTGAGACCAAAATGTCAATTCCAGTTCAATTGTGACCCAGGATTCGCGTTCAGTTTTGACCCACCTCCCGACCTTCCCTTTTCCAAGTGGAATCTCCCCGGCCGAGCATTCCGCCTCGGTTTTCGGATCGTGCTGCAGGGGAGGAGGAAGATGGGACGGCTGATCGAGTCGACTGGCCTGGACTGGTGGCGACGGTCCGCTCGCTTCCGCTCGACAGGATCGCTGCGACGCTTGGCTACCGCCGCGACGTGACGGACAAGTGTAGGGTCCCACAACAATCAGACTACAACCCCCGTCTTCCCCCCACGCCCCCTCTGACCAGTTTCTCCAGTGGATCAGTAGCAATACGTACAGCTTCTTTTCCAGGTAGCAGCTCAAACCAGCAGAAACGCATCAAGGAGCTGCCTGGGTTGCCGGCCGATCCAATGGCCGACTTTCCGCCGTCCGAAGCCGGAAACAGGAAGGGTGGCCCGCGCGACTAGGGCCTGTTGACAATCGGGTTGCATTTCAGTCGGTCCGATGCCATTTTCCTCGTAACGCACGCCGGAACGGCGGCACGAGCAGTTGAGGCAAAGGACAGATGAATACAGACAGAACGGTGCTGACCGACGCCATGTGGGCGCGGATCGAGCACATATTGCCCGGAAAGGAAACCGATCCCGGTGTCACCGCGGCAGACAACCGGTTGTTTCTCGAGGCGGTGCTCTGGCGGATCCGCACCGGATCGCCTTGGCGCGACCTTCCCGAGAGTTTCGGCAACTGGAACAGCGTCTTCAAGCGCTTCCGCAGATGGGCGCTTGCAGGAATTTTCGAGACTGTAGCGGGCGAGTTGTCCGATGAGTTCGACCTCGAATACATCTTCGTGGACGGCACCATCGTGCAGGCACACCAGAAGGCTGCAGGTGCAAAAGGGGGACCTCGAGGCAGGGTATCGGACGCTCCCGGGGCGGCCTGACCAGCAAGATCGTGGCGGTGGTGGACGCCCTTGGCTGTCTCGTGCGCTTCGTGATCCTTCCCGGACAGGCCCATGATCTTGCGGGCGTGCCGGAACTTCTCGGGGATCTCTCCTTCGGTGCCCTGATCGGCGACAAGGCATTCGATGCCAAATGGCTGATCGAGGAGATCGAGGATAGCGGGGCAATGGCGGTGATTCCCCCGAGACGGAACCGGACAATACTCCGGCATCATGACCGGGAGATGTACAGGTGGCGGCACCAGATCGAGAACTTCTTCGCAAGGATCAGGGAGTTCCGGTCGATCGCCACCCGCTACGACAAGACCGACGAGAGCTTCGCGGCGGCGATTCATCTCGTCAGTGGCGTGGTTGCGGCGACATGATTGTCAACAGGCCCTAGACCTCGCCGGGCCATGGACGACCATTACTGCTAAGATTCGAAACAGAACTGACCGCCGAGGAATACGTAATACCAATCCAACTCAATGATCACCCATCTCGGCCACCCCGACAAATCTCGCAGCACCGCCGAGTCCCTGGCGGTGATCCGCGTGATCTCCTCGCGCCGCTGCACGAACCCGCCCCCGCCCCTATCAACCCATCACACTTGACTCCGTGTCTATCTCCTTTCGACCTTCCCGCCCCATTCCTGCATGGCCTGGATGGTGATGACGGCATGGGACAGGAACTTCACGCCCTCCCGGAGCTTCTGCGTGCCGGGCAGTGGCTGGCGCTTCGAGGGATGGAAGCCGGCCAGCCCGCCGGCCGGCACCACGAAGCCGGCGATGGTCATCTCCGGCGGTCCCCCGGGGACCCTGAAGCCATGGCGGGAAGCAAGGATACGGAGCGCCCGGATATCTTCCCCGGTCACATGCCGGCCGGCCGGATCGTCCGGCCGCTCGCGGGCCGGCTCCGACGGATCCCGGACCCGGAAGGCGGTGATGGCGTCGAAGGCAAGACACTTCCCGAGATCGGCACCCGCATCGAGGCGGCGGTCCTCGATGCGGGTGCCGGTCTTCAGCGCGTGGAAGAAGCGCTCGATCCGCCAGCGCAGCTCGTGTCAGCGCACCGCCATGCGGGCGGTCTCGAGATCGGCCTGGCCCCCGGTGGTCGGCAGCATCCGGTCGGCCGGCGCCTTCCTCCTTCCCGCCGCTGCCCGGCGGGGCCGGCCCTCCTCGCGGGCCGAGACGGCGATCATGCGGAGCGGTGCCTCGCCTGCCCGGTCCTGCGGGGGCATGAGGTCCACCGGCACGCAGCGCAGCGTCAGCTTCGCCGTGCGGCCCTTCCTGCGGTTCGGCCCGCCGCGGGCGGGGACCGCGATCTTCCGCCTGCCCGGCGTCTGCGTCTCCGGCACGTGGCCGAAGAGATCGGTGCTCTCGCCCGGGGCTGCCGCCACCCGGCGCCGTGTCCCCCGGCTGGCCCGGACCAGAAGCGCCGCCCCGGTTGTCCCTGCATCCGAGAGCAACTCCCGGAAATCGCCTTCACGGTCGCACACCGTCACCACCCGGGCCTGCGGGCAGGCGATGGCCGGCTGCCGTGCCCGGCCCGGCCCTTCCACCCGGCGGGCACTGTCCTTCTCCTCTTCCCGGCGGAAGCCGGTATCGGCCATGTACATGCCCGGCGGCCGGCCGGCCGCGTTCACCGCCACGCCGACATGGGCGAGAATGCCCTTGCTGCCCCTGCCGCCACCGCCAGGGCCGCCCCGGCCGGAGGTGGCAGAAGCCCGTCATGGTTCGGCGTCGTGGTGTCCTGCATGGCCGGCACCAGCCGCTCGGCGGCGCACCGCGTCATCGGACAGCAGCCGCCAGGCTGCTGTCTGCTGCGCCCTTCCGGGGAAGATCGCCGGCAGATGCTGGCCCGGATGCCGTATCCGGGCACCGCCCATCCGGGCAATCCGCCGCCGGATGCGTCCATCGGGATGCGGGCTGCGCCCGTATTCCCGTGCAGCCCATCCGCCGGTGCAAACCATCGATCCGGACCAGCCGGGAGAATGCTGCTTCTCCCGGCACAGGGCATCTCTCCAGCCTTCCGCCAGCGGCCGCAGCCAGACCGCCCTTCGCACCCCCGAGGGCGCCCCGATGTCGGCTGCGGGCAGCACTTCCGGCCGGCGGCCCGCCAGCTCGGCCCGGATTGCTGCGGCCCGGTGAAGCTCTGCACCAGCACCGGACGCACACCGCAGGCCGCCGACCAGTCATCGGCAATCCGCGCGCAGGCCGGCCGCAGCACCCGCGAGGCCAGCCCGTGCACGCGCACCGACGGCAACAGCAGGAAGCGGTTGTTGCAGACCACCTGGCCGATATCGTTCATGCGTGCATCGGCCGACCAGCCGATCATCGCATCGCGCCGGCCAGGCCGGATGCCGGAAGCAGCAAAGCCGATGCCGCCCGGGATCCCGCAATGCTCCGAGCGGATCCGTCAGCGGAGCTGTCCGCCCGGTGGATGACGGGTCTCGATCATCGCCTCCCGGCGGCGACGCTCCGCCGGCTGCGCCACCAGCTCGAGCGACAGGATGCCGAGCTCGCGAAGCGGGCACGAGACCGGATTGTCGGGGAAGTCCGATGGCGGGCGTCCATGCGGGGCAAGCACCGGCTTTTCGGCTCCGGGAAGCGCCGTGCCCGGCGTCCCGGCCAGTGCCGGCAGGAGCTTGCGGGCCGACGCAAGGCACGGCTTGCCGGCGGGCCCGGACCAGCCCTCACGTTCGCAGAGCTCGCGGGCCAGTGCCGTCCGGCCCGGATTCCCGCCCTTGCAGGCGGCGGCGAGCCACTCCAGCGTCCCTGCCTGGACCTGCCGCATGCCGATCTGCATGACCGGGCGGATCGCATGGAATGCGGCCCGGAGTCAGGTGTGTGTTATTGATAGGTCCGGGACCTCCCGGACCACCCGCGTGACATCCCCGGCGCTGTCGAACACCCGGTTGGCGAGGTGGCGATGCTTGAGCACCGTGAACACCGTCTCCGGGGAGTATGGCGGCAACCGGCACCGCCGGCGATCACGAGCGCATGCTTGCCCTCGGGGATTTTCTCGCCGATATCGGCAGGATGGCGGCTCATCTCCCCGCGATTGGCCCGCTCGCAGACATGGCCGATTGCGGTGCCGGTCTGCAGGCAGAATGCCGAGAAGAGACAGCAGTAGCCGTAGCGGTAATCGCGCCGAATGCGCGGCCGGGTCCCCGGTATTGCCCACACCCTTGAGAGCATGCCCTTCCGGCCAATTCTTGTCTCGTCCTGGAAATGGACCGGCACATCTCCGGGCGAGACATCGCCCGGGATGGCCTGCCTGGCCGGATTGCTGAAATTGCGCCGGAATTCCTCCTGCGCCTCGGGATCCGCCTGCGGATGGATGGGCCGCCCCGAGAGCAGGCGGAAGCAGAGGCGGCGAATCAGCCGGCGCACCCCCTCGATGGTGTAGTGCACGCCGAAGAGAGCCGGGACCCGCTCCCGCAGATCGCCGAGCGTCCGGCTTCAGGGCTCGCCGGCATCCGCATCGGGGCCGGCATCGATTACCAGTGCGACCGCCCGCATGCGGTGGCGAGAGTGGCGGAATCTGTGCCTCCCGGCCACCTGCCGTGAATCATTTGCTGTGCGGCTGGCGGGCGGGATCCTGATCCCTGTGCACATGTCGGCCTCCTTCTGCCTGTTGGCAAACACGGATTACAGGAAGACAGAGTCGATCACACGCAACACCATGGGCCGGAACGCCAGATGAAGTTGCTACGTTGTTCCGAGTCTCTATTTGGTTGGATTGGTATGAGAGATGTCGTAGACGGCCTGAGTGACCTCGTCCGGTACGCCATGACCTAGGATGCAGAGAAACCCGATATCCCGGCAGATCCGGTCGGTCTCGGTGGCGACTGCCTTGCGGTCAGCGCCGCCGCCATGCACAAATCGATCCAGATCAACTGTTGGCACTACCGTCATCGGAATGAGCCTTCGCGGTGGCCAGATCTTATGAACAACATTTCTTAACTTACTGTCCGTTTTGATCTACCGGACCCGCTGCAGGCGACTCTTTCGGGCGGATCTGGTCGGACTCGGAGTGCATCTTGCGGTGTACAAGCCTAACATTGCTGAGACCAAAATGGGGGATTTGTGCCATGGAATACGATTTCGTAATCCGCAACGGAGTGCTGATTGACCCGTCCGGCACCAATTCCTCCGACATCGCAATTTCCGGCGAACGGATTGCGGCCATAGGCACTGAGCTTCGTGGCATAAAAGAGATCGACGCCGGTGGCAAATACGTGGTCCCCGGCGCCATCGATGGCCATGTGCATATGCGGACCGAAAGGGACGCATTTTGCTACGACGATACGTTCGCTACAGGCTCGGTCGCTGCAGCTTTTGGAGGGACGACCACAATCATCGATCAAGTGCAGGCAGAATACGGACGGACGCTGACTGATGAACTGGATACGCGAATGGCATTGGCCGAGGGGCAAAGCTGCGTCGATTTCGCCTTTCACATGAATATTCGCGAGCCGATCGAGGAGCGATTGGCCGAGATTCCGGCGATCGTGGCGCGCGGGATTTCAAGCTTTAAGTGGTTCATGGCCATCCCCGGTTGGGGTATACCGGACGCGTTCTTGCAGCGTGGTATGTTCGAAGTCGCCGGGTTGGGTGGGCTGTCCATTGTTCACGCTGAAAATCAGGGGGTTATCCTGGAAATGCGTCGCCGAGCGGCGGCCGAGGGACGACGGAACATCTCCGATTTCATTCGCAACTACCCGGCTGCCGCCGAAGCTGCCGCAATCGCACTGGCAATGGCAATGACAGAAACCGCCGATGGTCGCACCCTGATCTTTCACAACACCTGCACCGAGGGAGTTGCAGCCATCCGTGCCGCGAAGGAGCGGGGGTTGCGGGCCTATGGCGAGGCAGGATTGGCGTGGCTGACCCATACCGATGAGGTCTATGCTGGGAATCAGGTGGCGGCTTTGCCATTCCTTCTGACCCCGCCGATCCGGGACGCGCAGCACTGCGATGCGCTCTGGCGCGGCCTTCAGGGAGGCGCCCTCGACATCGCGTCGACCGACCACGCCGCCATGCGTCTTGTGCCCGAAGATCAGGCCCGCGAGATTGCCGCCTACTTCGGGCACGACGTCAAGGCGCCGCCGGCAACGCCCGACACGCCGAGAGACGCCGAAGGCAACCGGTTGATGCCCGTGCTGCCGCCCGGCGGTGTGGAAACCCGGTTTCCGCTACTTTACTCTGAGGGAGTCAGGAAAGGTCGCCTTAGTCTGGAACGGTGGGTGGACGTGTGCTGCACGACGCCGGCCCGGATTTTCGATCTGGCAACCAAGGGACGGCTGCTTCCTGGGTATGATGCCGATATCGTTATTTTCGATCCAAATGCACGCCACTTCTACAGCGTGGAGGGTCTGCATTCGAACACCGACTATTCCGTTTGGGAAGGTTGGGAAGTCGAAGGTAAGGTGGAAAGAACCTTCAGTCGTGGCAGGATGATCGTTGACGGTGATCAATTTCTAGGATCACAGAATCACGGCGCGTATCTGGCGCGGTTCGCTGGCTGAATGTGCGTCTGGACGATCAGGTCGCTTTGATTAGCGAAGCTGAGCGAAAGATCGACAATTCGATCCCAGCAAGCATTTTGTACAGGGCAGACGTGAGCCGCTACATGTTCTTCGCGCGGCGATGGTCTCTTTTCATTCGACAAAAAGAAGCAGACAGAGGGCGACATGTCTCATTTGGAATTTCTCCGTGAGAACGCCCGCTTTCTGTCCGTCGGCGGATTGTTGTCGTTCTCATCGTCCTACGGTCAGACATTCTTCATTGCGATATTCGCTGCCCAGATCATGGGAACCTATGGTCTCAGCGACGGCCAGTGGGGCGGGATTTATACCCTGAGCACAACCGCTTCTGCGATCGTCATGTTTTGGGCCGGCGGGCTGGCCGACATATTTCGTGTACGCGCACTTGCCTGGATCGTTATGCCCGGATTGGCACTTGTCTGCCTGGCTATGGCGGCAAACCCGACGATTGTCGGGCTGATCGTAATTGTATTTCTACTAAGGCTTCTGGGACAGGGAATGATGACCCAGTTGTCGGTTGTGGCAATGGCGCGCTGGTTTGCCGCCCGACGTGGATTGGCGCTGTCAATTTCGGCATTGGGTCTAGCCGTGGGGACGGCGACGTTTCCGGTGGTGGTCGCGTTATTGTTCGGGATCATGTCGTGGCGCGCGGTTTGGGTCTTGTCTGCAGTGCCTTTGATGCTCACATTTCCCGTGATCCTATGGCTTTTGTCTGCCGAGCGCACACCGCAATCGCATATCGAGACATCCAGCACCGCGGGTATGGATGGTCGGCACTGGACCAGATCCGAAGTTCTGCGGTCGCGGCTATTCTGGATGCTTTTCCCGATGATCTTGGGGCCATCTGCCTGGGGGACGGCGCTGTTTTTTCAGCAGGTGCATATTGCCGCGGTCAAAGGCTGGCCGTTGGTCGAATATTTGGCACTGATTCCTATCTTGGCGGCCGTTTCCATTGTCAGCACCGTGATATCGGGACAGGCAATAGACCGGTTTGGATCTGCGCGTCTGGCAACTGTTTATCTGTTGCCCATTGCACTGGCGTTCTTGGTCATCGGGCTTGCAGATTCTTTGACGATGGCTGCTGTTGGCATGGTGATACTTGGGATTGCATACGGCATTCAGGCGACTTTGCCGACCGCAATTTGGGCAGAGTTTTTTGGCACGCGTCACATAGGTGCAATCAAGGCCGTTTCTGCCAGTGTCATGGTCCTTGGAAGCGCGGTCGGCCCTGGTATCTCGGGCGCCTTGATTGATTTTGGCCTGACGTTTCCCCAGCAGATGATTGGCATCTGCGCATATTTTGTCGCGGCGAATTTGCTGGTCTGGGCTGCAATTCGCGAAGCGCGGACACACTTGCCGTTGGTGACGGCCTCACCGCGCCTCGGGTGAAGCGACCGGCGCGTCACGAAGGCGGATTACCGGTTTCATTAAATCAAGCGCGTTCTGTGTCAGGTGGCACTTCAAGACATGCTGATCACCAATCTCACGCATCGAGGGCATCTCGGTTTCGCAGATGGCCCGGCCCGCTTCGTCTTGTGCCTGCGTCTTGCGCGGGCACCGCGTCTGGAAAGGGCATCCCGATGGTGGATTTTGCGCCGACGGAATATCACCTTCGAGCAGAATGCGCGTCTGTTCCACCCGATTGTCGGCGATGGGCACCGCAGATAGCAGAGATTCCGTATATGGATGATACGGTGGTGCAAACACGTCTGCCGTAGGACCCTGTTCCACAATATGGCCCAGATACATAACGACGACCCAGTCGGCCAGATGATGGACGAGTCCCAGGTCGTGGCTGATGAAGATCAACGTTGTTCCATGATCGACCTGTACTGCCGTCAGCAGTTCAGTGACCGCTGCCTGAACAGAGGCATCCAGCGCCGATACCGGCTCGTCTGCGACCACGACGCGCGGGTCGCCCGCGAAAGCGCGGGCGATGGCCACACGCTGTTTCTGGCCACCGGACAATTGCCTCGGCAGTCTCTTGGCGAATTCGCGTGGTAGGCGCACGCTGTCGAAGATCGCATCGACCTTGGTTGCACGATTCGCGTGACTGTCACCTATACCGAACTTTTTCAGAACACGCGCCACCTGCGCGCCAATTGTGCGCTTGGGGTTCAGCGTGTCGAAGGGGTTCTGAAAGATCATCTGGATGTTGCGCACCAGTTCGCGGTCGCGTTTGCGGACGGCCGTCGCGGCGATCTCGTCTCCGTCAAACCGGATGGAACCCCTTGTGGCAACTTCCAGCCCGGTCAGCACTTTGGCCAGCGTCGACTTTCCACATCCCGATTCTCCCACCAGCGCAAGGGTCTGGCCCTTTCTGGCGGAAAAACTGACGCCGTCCACGGCACGCACCACGCGCTGTCTGGACCCGGACAGAAAGCTGCCGTGCTGTTCGTAGTGTTTGACCAGTGCGTCGAACTCGATCAGCATCTCGTTGCTTTCGGGCGCCCGCCCGACAGGCTTGACCTTGTCTTTCGCGGTCCAGTCGATCTCTGCAAGACGCAGGCATCGCGCGGTGTGGTATTTGGTTCCCGGCAATGAGCGCATTTCCACGGGCGCGCTGTCGCACTGGCCGGCAACGAAGTGGTCGCAACGCGGGCCAAAGGCGCACCCGGGGGGGCGTTCGAATGGCAGTGGTACCTGCCCGGGAATCGTGCGTAGCGTATGACCGCATTTGTCCGCATCTGGCACCGGCAATGAGCGAAGCAGACCCTGGGTGTAGGGATGACGCGTGCGGTCAAAGACGTCCAGAGTCGTCCCGCTTTCGACCGCCTGGCCGGAATACATAACCACAATGCGGTTGCAAGTACGTCGCACAAGCCCAAGATTGTGACTGATGAACAGGATCGACGCCCCAAACTGCGAGCTCAGATCGCGGATCAGGTCGATGATCCCGGCCTCGACCGTCACGTCGAGCGCGGTTGTCGGCTCGTCCATCAAAAGCAGCTTGGGTTTGGCCAGCAGCGCCATCGCAATGACCACCCGCTGTTGCTGGCCGCCCGAAATCTGGTGCGGGTAAGAGTGCATGAGCCGGTCGGGATCAGGCAGCCGCACGGCTTCCAACATGTCGCGGGCCTGCCGCTCGGCATCTTCCCGCGAGGTTCCGAAATGGACTATGGGAACCTCGCTCAGTTGTCTGCCGATCTTCATCGACGGGTTTAGCGAGGAACTGGGCTCTTGATAAACCATCGAGATTTCCGAGCCGCGGATCTGCAACAACCGCTGTTTCGAGGCCGTGACGAGATCTTCGCCCAAGAACCGGACGCTGCCACCGGTAATTCGCCCTGCGCGGCTGAGATATTGCATCACCGCAAGCGCGACGGTTGACTTGCCGCATCCGGATTCGCCAACAAGACCAACAATTTCGCCCGGCATAACCGTGCAGTTGAACCCGGCTACCGCCGGAATTTCGATCGCATGGGTCATGAAGCTGATAGAGAGATCGGTGATATTCAGGACAGGCTCGATGACGGCTCTCCGGGTGCGCAACCGACGCAGGATCGCCTCGGCTGGCCTTAGTTGACGGAATCACATTGGATATTGCAAGCATTGACCGGCGGTCCGGTAAGACGTTGCATTGTATTGTGTCTTGCGGAGAGTGCCCGAATGCAACACACGGGCCGCGCAAAGGAGCCGCCAGAATGTCCGAAGAAGAGTATCCCCGCGACCTCGTTGGCTATGGGCCGGTGCCGCCAAAGGCCAACTGGCCGGGAGGCGCGCAGATTTGCGTGTCTCTGGTCGTAGGTGTCGAGGAAGGCGGCGAAAACAGCATCCTGCACGGAGATGGACAATCGGAATCGATCCTGTCCGAGGTGGCGGGCCTGTCGCCCGTGGTGGGCGGACGCGAGCCAAACATAGAATCGATGTACGAGTTTGGCAGCCGGGCAGGATACTGGCGCGTCTTGCGGGCTTTGCAAGAACGCGAACTTACCGCGACCGTCTATGCCGTGGGTATGGCAATCGAACGAAATCCGGCTGCCGCCGAGGCCGCAGTTGCGGCAGGCTATGAAATAATTGCGCATGGCCACAAGTGGATCGATTATGCCGCCGTGCCCGAGCAGGTCGAGCGGGACCACATGGGTCTCGCCATCGAATCAATCACCCGGATCTGTGGGAAGCGGCCGCTTGGTTGGTGCACGGGGCGGCCAAGTATGAATACGCGACGGCTGGTCGTCGAAGAAGGCGGATTTCTCTACGACAGTGATTCACTTTCCGACGATCTGCCTTATTGGGAGCGGGTGTCAGGCCGCAATCACCTCGTGATCCCCCATCAGTTCGATACCAACGATTCAAAATTCGTCCATGCGAACGGATTCGCGTATGGCGGCCACTATGAGGTCTATCTGCGTGACAGTTTCGACGTACTTTATCGCGAGGGCGAGGCACATCCCCGGATGATGACCGTGAGCCTGCATCCCCGGATCGTTGGCCGGCCAGGGCGCATCGCTGCGTTAGAGCGGTTCCTTGATTATGTCCTGACGCATGACAAAGTCTGGATTCCCACCCGCGAGGAGATTGCGCGCCACTGGATCGCGCGACATCCGGCCCCAACTTAGCATCGTTGACAAATCCCTGTCCGATGTGCGCTGCTCCGAATGCGACTATTGCTCGCATTCGGAGCACATGACCAGAACCAATCCCGTTCTTTGCGCCAGAATTAATCTGCCCGCACCCGGGGCCGCGGTCGCGTCGGCAAACCATTCAGCGATGGTCGGCACCGCAGCGCCGTCCACAATGTTCTGGCGGCCTTCTCCGGGGATCACCTGACCCAATGCACGCGGCAACCACGCCCTCGACCGGGAATTCCCATACCGTTCAGCCTCACAACGATCGCGGTCCGGTGCAGTCGGGGGTCTACCTGACACAGAAAATTCCGCTTACGCTGGTTTCTCTGGTGCTGGACGCGCTAAGCTGAACTTCTGGAGCATCTCAAGCAGTTATCCGGAGCCATCATGCTGATTTTCCAGGATTGTCCAGCCCGGCCTTCGTCGGTCAACCTGTCACCTGCATGGCAACATCCGGGCCGGGTCGATGTCCAGGAGCTCGAAGGCACGTCCCTGCAGCGCCGTCGATCTGGCCAATAGCGGGAAGGCATGATCCGGACTGCCCGTCAGCGACACCTCGTTCAGTGTCAGCGTCGCCAGATCATCGAGCAAGGTACGGAAGCCGTGCACCGGATGGCCATCAGCAGTCGTCTTGCTGCCGGCCCCGGATTTCGCACTCTCCGAGACCCCGGCCTTCGCCACCGGCGAGGCCCGTGCTGCCCGGGCGCCCTCCCGATCATCATCCTCGAAGAGCAGCGGCGCCAGCGCCCGCCGCATCTGCCAGCGGGCATGAAGGGCCGGCATGCACGGGAACACATGTCCCCGTACATGATCAGCCGCATGGACATGGATGGGGCGGATCCCGAGATCGCTCCTGGCGTTGCGGAAGCCCCGCTCCACCGTGGACAAGCGCCTGCATGCCTCGACCGCCGCCTCGGTGCCGATGGCCTCGGGCCCGAGGCTGGTCCGCATGACGCAGATGCCGTCGAGGCGGGCCTCGGCAGCAATCCTCGCCGGATTGCGCTCCCATGCCATCCGGTCATCGGTGACGGTGACGTCGAAATGCTTCTCCACCTTGCGCCGGTTCGCCTTGCGACCGATTGCCTTCCATGTCCGCTCACGATTGGCCGGCCCCTTCTTGCCTCTGGCATGGGTAGCGGCAATGCCGGCCAGCACCTTCCCGGTGGCCGCCGGAAGTTCCTCCCGCTTGCGGCGCCGCTCTTCCCGCAATCCCGGATCGAGGCACACCATCAGCCGCTCGCCCGGAAACTCCGGTCCGGTGATCCCGGCCACCGCGTCATCTTCCAGATCCTCCGGCACCAGCGGTGGCGGGGCGCCTTTCAGGAGCCGGCGAAGATCGCCGGTCCGGAGCGCCGAGATCCGGTCCAGCCCCGCCGGCTCCAGATCGTCGCGGATGCGGGCGGTGGTGAGCATGCCCCGATCCCCGACCAGCGCCACCTGGCTGATGCCGAAGCGTCCCCGGATCTTCTTCACCTGCGCCGCCACCGTGGACGGATCGGCGGTATTGCCGGCAAGGACCTCCACTGCAACCGGACAGCCATCTTCCGAACACAGCATCCCGAAGACGATCTGCTTCTTGCCCCGCTTGCCGTCGCGGCTGTGGCCGAAGGCGGCCAGCGGACAGCATCGTCCCTCGAAACAGCTTGAAGAGACGTCATGCAGGATGAGCGTCCCTCCCGTCAGGTGCCGCCGGGCCAGGCTCTTCTCGATCCGGCGCTGGCGCTTCAGCAGCCAGTCGAGCATGGCCGGCATCTCGCCTCCACTGACTTCGCCGAGACCGAGGATGGCACCGAGGGAGCTGGAAGCGGTCTCGGGAGAGAGCTGCCTTGCGGTGGAGGATCCGGCTCATGCCCAGCTTTGTCATCATCCCCAGCACTGCTGCCACATGGCCATGTGGCAGCGAGCGCCTGATGGTGAGTGCGGCATCCGGGGAGGAAAACACCACCCCGCCCCCGAGCCGGGCCCGGATGGTCTCGACCAGGTCAGGGGGCATCTTCGACAGATTGGCGATGACACGTCTGCGGATGCGCTTTCCTTCGCGCCAGGCTTCCCTCAGGAGGATGGCCGGCGGGGAAGAACGGTTGGGAATGACATCGACGCTGAGGGCCATATCTCCGCTAACTACATGGCAACAATACCATAATACAAAATATCGATTACAAAACAACTGTCAACACAAAACATGCACCAATACATGGCAACAGACATCCAGGCCGGATTCCTGCACCTGCCCTGGATAGCCAAGCCTTTTCAGTAGCTTGCGGGAGACTGGCGGGAGGTTTTCAGCTGGAAGTTCCGGCTAAGGGTCGCAAATGGCATTGCCGGGAAACAGTTGTTCACGCATGTTTCGCTGACATTCGACGACGAACCAGTGATTTCCAGCTGCAATTTTCCCGCCGAGAACACAATCCGCATCGATCAAAGGCCCGCGCTCGACGTGCTGCTGGTCTGTTTGGGGGACGCCAGCTTTCGCTTCAGTGAACCGCAGGTGCTGCGATGGCTTCGACGGATTTATCGCGGCGGTGCAATTGTGGGCGGGATCTCCAGCGGCTCGATGCCTTTTGGCGCATGCCGGATTGCTCGACGATCGCCGCTGCGCTGGACACTGGGCCAGCGTCCAAGCGATGCAGGAGAACTTCCACCGCGCCATTGTGACAGGAAATATCTTTTGCGTGGACGGGCGGTTGATCACCTGCGCTGGCGGCATATCCACCCTGGGCATGATGCTACATCTGATTGAACGGTTTAGCAGCAGCCAGTATGCCTTCAATGTGGCTGATGCGCTGATTTATCCGTCAAAACGCGGTGACGGCGAACCCACTCTCGGGTCGCTTGTGGCCCGAACCGGCGTGGTCAATCGGCAACTGACCCGCGCTGTGGAATTGATGGAGGCCAACATTGAAACACCGATCTCCATTACCGAAATCGGCAAGCGCACCGGCGCACGTGTCCGCCACCTGGGGCGATTGTTCGCACGGTTCTTTTCCGTCTCACCAACGCAATATTACATGCGCATCCGCCTGGACACGGCGCACAGCTTTCTGGCGAAAACCGATCTTCCGATTGTCGAAGTTGCAATTCGCTGCGGTTTTCGAAGTGCCTCTCACTTTACCCGGCGATACAGCGACGCATACGAAGAGTTGCCCAGTATCCGGCGGCGCGCGAGTCGGTGGGGCCAGTCGAATTCCGTCAAGTATCCGACGCATCGGGCACACCATCGCCGGTCAGGCATTTCTAAGCTACAAACAGACAAAGCAGATGATTTTGCATAAGAAACTGGGGCGGGATTTTGAAACGACTTGAAGGTCGCACTGCGATTGTGACCGGTGCCGCCTCTGGAATCGGGCGCGAGATCGCTCTTTTGTTTGCAAGCCAAGGCGCCAGCGTGCTCGTCGCCGATATTCGCGAGACGCCGAAAGAGGGCGGCGACCCGACAGAGACCATGATCCGAAATGCAGGCGGGCGTGCAATTGCCATGCATTGCGACATATCGAAATGGCAAGACATCGATGCGATGGTCACGCGCGTGGTCGAGGAATGGGGATGCCTTGATATTTTGGTGAACAACGCTGCGCATTGGACCACGACGCCGCTCGCCGACACTACAAACGACCAATGGCGCGAAGTGATGGCAGTGAATTCCGACGGCTACTTCATGTGCTGCAAGCGCGCGGTTCAGCAGATGCTAGTCCAACCGGTGCGCGGCGACGCCCGGGGGCGCATTGTCAACATCACCTCTCAGCACGGCATGATCGGGGCGCCCAACGATGTCGCCTATGGAGCAGGCAAGGCATCCAGCGTCTACCTGACGCGGCAAATCGCAACGGACTACGGGCGCGACCATATCATTTGCAACGCGGTTGCTCCCGGACGCATCATCACCGGCAAACCCGGTGTCTCAACCGAACCCAAAGGGTTGGAGGAGGCGCGCCGGCGCACCCCATACCCGCGCCTCGGGCGTCCCGACGACGTGGCGAAGGCGGCGCTGTTTCTGGCAAGCGACGACTGCAGTTTCATTTCCGGTGTAAATCTGATGGTGGATGGGGGATGGTCCGCAAGTTGACGGCTTTGCGAAAGGACGTGTCATGACACTTCTCATAACCGGCGGCGGGGGGTTCGTGATGAGCAGCCTCGCGCTTTTGTGGTTGCAGAAACATCCCGGCGAACGCGTCGTGGTGCTGGATGCCGGACCCAGGGACGCCCCGCTCGACAGGTTCTTCGCGTCTGTTGCTGACAGGCTGAGTTACGTTCAGGGAAGTGTGCTGGATACTGCATTGCTCGACCAGATTGCCGAGACCGAGGACATCGACCGCATCGTCCATGCTGCAACGGTCACGTTATTCGCGTCAGAGTTGCCAGATGGCACAAAAGTCGCAAACCCCGAGACTGACGCCCCTGCGACCGTTCTCGAAGTGAATATCATGGGTACGGTGCGCCTGCTTGAACTGGCGCGACAGATAGCTGGGCTCAAGTGCTTTCTCAATCTCAGTTCCGGCGCCGTATATAACGACTATGGCCCCGAACCACCGGGGCCCATGCCGGAAGAAGGATGGGTCGATCCACCGGAATTCTACGGCATCACCAAACTTGCCAGCGAGATGACCGCCAAGCACTATGGCCACACTTTCGGCTTCAAGGTGGCGTCGTGCCGGCTGTCCGGTGTCTACGGCCCGATGGACCGGTGGCGGCCCAGCCGGGCCTATCATTGCCCGCCCTACGTCGCGATCCACCACGCGCTTGCAGGAAAACCCGTCCGCATCAATGCCTCTTCAGGGATCGGCGACCACATCCATTCGCAGGATGTCGCACGCGGATTGATCACGCTTCTGGAAAAGGACGGGGCATTCGCACATTCCGTGTACAACGTGGCGCAGGGCGAGGCAGTGACGCTTGAGGAACTCCTGGAAAATGTCCGGGACATTCTGCCTGGCCTGACTTGGGAATTTGCAGACCAGTCAGAGTGCGACATCGTGATGGACCCGACCTTCATCGGCGGACGCTGGGGTGCCTATGACATCTCTCGGTTGGCCGCCGAAACGGGCTGGACGCCACGTCCGCTAGCAACGGCTCTGGCCGATTACGCGACGTTCGTCCGGGATTTCGGGGAAACGCCGTGAGCCTGGTTCCGGTAATCAAATTGGACGCTTGAGCCATGTCCAACCGGCCTGCTTCAATCTTCCATCTCGCGTTCACGGTCACCGACCTGGCTGCGGCAAGGGTATTCTATACCGACCCGCTAGGCAGCGCGCCCGGGATAAGCTCCGAGGACTGGATCATCCTGGAAGTCTTTGGCCACAAAGCAACAGCTTACATCGATCGCAGCCGTTCTACGAACGAGCCGGTCCACGACGACGACCCAGACATGCGGCATTTCGGGACCATCTTGTCACGGTCCGACTTTCTGGCACTTACCGACCGACTGCAGGGGCGCGGGCAGGAATTCATGATCCCGCCAACGCTGCGGGACGGCGGCACCGAGAATGAAAACTGGATCATGATGCTGCGCGATCCGGCCGGGAACGTACTGGAATTCGATGCGGTTCTGAGCCGCGACAGAGTTTTTTCGCCGTGCTAGGGCCTGTTGACAATCGGGTTGCATTTCAGTCGGTCCGATGCCATTTTCCTCGTAACGCACGCCGGAACGGCGGCACGAGCAGTCGAGGCAAAGGACAGATGAATACAGACAGAACGGTGCTGACCGACGCCATGTGGGCGCGGATCGAGCACATATTGCCCGGAAAGGAAACCGATCCCGGTGTCACCGCGGCAGACAACCGGTTGTTTCTCGAGGCGGTGCTCTGGCGGATCCGCACCGGATCGCCATGGCGTGACCTTCCGGAGCATTTCGGCAACTGGAACAGCGTCTTCAAGCGCTTCCGCAGATGGGCGCTTGCAGGAATTTTCGAGACTGTAGCGGGCGAGTTGTCCGATGAGTTCGACCTCGAATACATCTTCGTGGACGGCACCATCGTGCAGGCACACCAGAAGGCTGCAGGTGCAAAAGGGGGACCTCGAGGCAGGGTATCGGACGCTCCCGGGGCGGCCTGACCAGCAGGATCGTGGCGGTGGTGGACGCCCTTGGCTGTCTCGTGCGCTTCGTCATCCTTCCCGGACAGGCGCATGACCTTGCCGGCGTGCCGGAGCTTCTCGGGGATCTTTCCTTCGGCGCCCTGATCGGCGACAAGGCATTCGATGCCGGCTGGCTGATCGAGGAGATCGAGGATAGCGGGGCAATGGCGGTGATTCCCCCGAGACGGAACCGGACAATACTCCGGCATCATGACCGGGAGATGTACAGGTGGCGGCACCAGATCGAGAATTTCTTCGCAAGGATCAGGGAGTTCCGGTCGATCGCCACCCGCTACGACAAGACCGACGAGAGCTTCGCGGCGGCGATTCATCTCGTCAGTGGCGTGGTTGCGGCGACATGATTGTCAACAGGCCCTAACCTGCCGCGGCGATCCGCGAAAATTCCGAACGTCGGATCACCGCGAGAATGGAATCGACCAAGAATCCGGATATTGACGTCACTCTATTGGGCATAGGCGGGGAGGCCATGCAGAATCCGGCAATATTTCCCCGGCGGATCAGCCACGAGCCGGGAAGGTTCCTTCCAGGAAACTCCCTGTCCGGCGGAAAGTCGCTGCAGATTGCCGACATGCAGGGCGATGCCCCGGCAAGCTGCTCGCGAAGTCATTTGCTCGTGCGACCGCCTGTCGGGATGCGAGGTCGAGCGTGTCAGCAGGCTGGCGGCGAGGCGGAAGATGCACTATGCCTGCCTCGGGTCGTGAATTGCCGGGGCGTCGTTGCATGGATGGAAACGGACCTGACCAGGTTGACGAGACTCCGGGTGCCGGCTCGGCGGGCGGCGGACCATACCTGATCGACTGCCTGCAGTATTGCCAATGGTCGCGGGAAGTCTTTTCCCAGCTGCGCGAGGGTGGGGTTGACGCGATCCATGCCACGGTTGCCTACCATGGCAGCTTCACCGACGCGGTCGCGGGAATCCAGGAGTGGAGTCGCCTGTTCGAGGCACATGCGGACCTGGTCATGCCCGGTCGGGCCTCTGCCGACATCATGGAGGCCAGGCGATCGGGGCGGACCGCGGTGTTCACGGGTTTCCAGAACCCGTCGCCGATCGGCGACGACCTCGGGCTGGTCGACGCATTCTTCCATCTCGGCATTCGCTTCATGCAACTGACCTACAACAACCAGTCACTGCTGGCTTCCGGCTACATGGAGTCGGACGATATCGGGGTCACCAGGATGGGCCGCGAGGTGATTGCCGAGATGAATCGACTGGGGATGGTCATCGACATGAGCCATTCGGGCGAGCGATCGACCCTGGAGGCGATCGAGCAGTCCCGGCGACCGGTTGCGGTGACCCATGCCAATCCCGAGGGTTGGCACGCCACGAAGCGCAACAAGTCGGATGCAGTGATATCCGCCCTGGCCCAGACCGGCGGCATGCTCGGGTTCTCGATATACCCGATTCATCTCAAGGGCGGCCCGGATTGCAGTATCGGGGAATTCTGCCGAATGGTGGCCAGGACTGCCGAAAAACACGGTGTCGACTGCCTTGGGATCGGCTCGGATCTGTGCCAGGGGAGGCCGCCTTCGCAGCTTGGCTGGATGCGCCGCGGTCGCTGGATGCGGCCAGTCGGCACCGATGACGGCGACGAGGTGGGATTCCCTCCGCAGCCCGAATGGTTCCGGGACAACCGGGATTTTCATCGTATCCGGACCGGGCTGGGCCGTACAGGCTTCAGCGCTCCCGAGATCGATGCCATCATGGGCGGCAACTGGCTGCGTTTCATTGATGCCGCCTGTCAGCCATCGGCCGGTGCGGTGTGATCGGGCCGAATTACACTCCGTCAAGGATCAGGATGCGTCCGCCCGAAATCGTGATGCGGCTCGACCGGATGGGCGCTGCACATCCGACCAGGCTGAGTTTCATGCGCCAGCTGGTCCGGCGCCTGCACCGCTCCCGGGTGAAGGTCGCCCGGGAGGTCTGGGAGTTGAGCCCGGAGGGGTATGGAAGGGTCGTCTACACGCTGGAGATGAATGGTTTCCGCTACAGCTTCTGCGCGTTTTCCTCGCCCCTTGAAGACAGCCGGCGCACGGACCGGGTCATTGCCGAGGCCTGGGATGCGACCTTCGTGCTCTGTGACGGCACGGTCGACGGCGAAGATCTGGAAAGGCTGGAAGCGAATGTCGCCCGGCAGGAGGCCGGGCGTTTCAGGCCGACGGAACTGGTGATCAGTCGAGCCAACAAGAGCATGCGGATGTTCGAACATGTCGTCAACCGACTTGCCGACGGCAGGCAGCCGGATCCGGCGATGACAAGGCGGGTCGGCTACCTGATGCGAACGACTGCCGTCTACGGCAATGGCAAGTTCGGCTTGGCTGACCGGGACCGCATTGCCGACCGGCTGGCGCTGGCTGCGCCGTTCCAGGCCGAATTGCTGACCGTCTGGCTGATCCGCGGATATTCCCACGACCTGGTCGAACATGTTGCCGCCGCCAGGAATCCCGGGGGCTGGCAGAAGCTGACCGTGGCGGGGCGGCGCTCGCTCGGCATCGGCAATGCAACCGGGCTGGGGATGGCGCCATTCCTGGTTACCCACCCGACCCTGATCGACAACTGGATGACGGCACGGGAGGCCGCTCTTGCCATGGTCAGGTCACTGGCCGTGCCGGATGACCAGGCAGTCGACCGGTTCCTGGCGCTGATCCATCGGGCACGGGAGCATGTCGCCGAGCTGGAAGTCGGTGACCGGCAGCAGGCGGACCGCAACCGGTTGCTGGAGAGCGAACTCCGGGAGTTGGCAGGGGGTGGAATTCCGGACGCACTCGGCAGCGAGTTTCCCTGGGACGCGGTCATTCGGAGGGCTGGCGAATATTCGCTGGAATGCCAGGAACTCATGGTGTCGGCGGTGATCGAGCCGCATGGAGACCGGGTGGACCGCCTGGGCGAGACCATGTCGAGCGACCGGGAATTCGCGCTCGACCCGGCAATGTCGCTTGGTGAGCTTGGTGACGTGCTGGACAGGAATTGTCGCTGGGCCGAGGCATATGATTTCGATGAGCCGAAATCCGACCGGAGGTTCTGGTACGTGTCGGAAGAGAAGCTGGAGCCACGGCTGGGCGACCGGTACCAGGAGCCGGGCTCGGAGCGGGAATTGCCGCTCGACATTGCCAGGCAGTTTCAGCATCTGCGCCGTGCCGTCGGGCAGTCTGACCCCGGGTGCCTGGTGGCCGAGTTGCTGCTGGCAAGGCCGGAATTGCGCACCGCTGCATGCCGGGCCCAGAACGCCGAACACAGCCCCTATGCCGAGGTCAGGGACAACCTGCTCGGCGAGGCGATGCGGCCGATCGATCTGTTGCGCAGCAAACTGGCATTCTTCGGCGCTACGAAATTTGATCCGAAATCGGATCTCTGGACCAGGATCACCATGTATCAGGGTGCGCCGCTCTTCGACACCGTCGGTGATGACTCGGCCGATGACTGGGCCTTTCCGGTGCTGGGTGCCGGATGATACGGCTGTCGCTCAACGAGATCGAGGTCACGGCAGCCAAGGCGGCAATGGCGCTGGGCTGGCCGCCCGCAGTGGCGCTGGAGACCGGTCGGGCCGCCGTCTGGGCCGCGCAATTCCTGTCACAGGCCGCGGGGCCGGTGATTGACCTGGCGCGGCCGACCGGGGAGGATCCGCTGGTCTGCCGCGAGGCTGATTGCATGGTGGTGGCGCGGGCCAACCCGGCGATTGTGCTGTCGGCGCTTGATTTCCTGGTGGCCGGGGCCTGCAGCCAGGCCCTGTTCCGGTGCTGCGAGGCTCCATATGCGCTGATCTGCTTCGGTGGCGCTGCCGCCCGCATCCAGGGCGGCGGGTTCAGCTTCCTGCAGGCTGGCATGCTGGCAGCAACGGCCCCGTCCATGTGCCGCCTCCCGGCCGGCATGGATGGCAGGCCGGGCGACGTGCTGGTCGAGAGAACATGCCCCGATTCGTCGTCGCCTTGGCCGGAGCGATCAGCGGATGGCGCGTTCCTGGATGGCGAGGTCTGGAGCATCATGCGGGAGTTGGCGTCGAAAACGCTGGTTCCCGCGACCAGGCGGTCGCGTGAATCCGGCGCAGGCGCAGGATTGGTGGATCGTGACTGAAACGGCTTCCGGCAGCGCCTGACTGCCGGAAGCCGGTATCGTCATCCCGGATTGCGGCCGGAATGCCAAGAGTTGCCCGGTCTATTGCGGGATGGCTCCCTCGAGTCCTTCGACATAGAAGTTCATGCCGAGCAGATCGCCATCACTGGCAGTCTCGCTCTCGGCCAGCCAGGGCGAACCGTCCTGCCGGTTCAGCGGGCCGGTGAAGGGGTGATACTCGCCGGATACGATCGAATCCGAGATCGCCTGCGCCGCAGCCTGGACATCCTCGGGGATCTGGTCCGAGAACTCGCCGATCTCGACCATGCCTTCCTTGATCCCGTGCCAGACATCAATGCTCGACCATGTGCCGTCGATCTCGGCACCGACACGCTCGACATAATAGGGCGCCCAGTTGTCGATGATCGACGACAGCCGCGCATTCGGCCCGAACTGCTTCATGTCCGAAGCCTGGCCGAAGGCGAAGATGCCTTTCTCTTCGGCGATTGTCATGGCTGCCGGGCTGTCAGTGTGCTGCATGATGACATCGGCACCCTGTTCAATGAGGGTGGTTGCGGCATCGGCTTCCTTGGCCGGGTCGAACCAGGTGAAGACCCAGACGATCTTGAAATCGACATCGGGGTTGGCGCGCTTGGCGTGGATGTAGGCGGCATTGATGCCCCTGACCACCTCCGGGATTGGAAATGACGCGATGTAGCCGATGGTGTTGGTCTTGGTCATCTTGCCGGCGATATGGCCGATGACTGCCCGGCCTTCGTAGAAGCGGGCCGAGTAGGTGGAAACGTTGTCCTCCCTCTTGTAGCCGGTTGCATGTTCGAAATGCACATCGGGAAATTTCTTGGCGACATTGATGGTCGGATCCATGTAGCCGAATGACGTCGTGAAGATCAAATCGTGACCGGACAGCGCCATCTGCGTGAGAACCCGTTCGGCGTCGGTTCCTTCCGGAACATTCTCGATAAAGGTTGTCTCGACCTTGTCACCATGCGCTTCCTCGACCGCCAGCCTTCCCTGGTCATGCTCATAGGTCCACCCGAAGTCACCGGTTGGCCCGACATACACGAACCCGACCTTGACCGGCTCGGCATGCAGGGCGGACCCGGCAAGTGCAAGAATTGCGGTGGCAGTTGCCAGGGCCGCAGTGAATCTTTTCCCCAAAATCATGAATACCTCCTTGAGATCATGTAGAATTTCCAAGCTTGCGCGAACGCCTAACCCGATGAATAGAATGGCTGTCCGAGTGACGCGGGTGCACTGTTCGCCGTTCGCGATCCGGAACCAGAAATAACGACGAGAGCAACGATTGTCACCACGTAAGGCGCCATTGACAGGTATGCCGGGTCAATTTTCAGCCCGACTGCCTGCAGATTGAGTTGAAGCAGCGTGATTCCGCCAAACAGGAACGCACCGAAAACCACCCGGAACGGCTTCCACGAGGAAAACACCACCAGGGCGAGTGCAATCCAGCCGGCGCCGGCGGTGATTCCGTCGGTCCATTGCGGCACCCGCAGGAGCGAGAGATAGGCACCTCCCAGCCCGGCGCAGGCACCGCCGAACAGGATCGCTGCCAACCTGACGAGAATAACCTTGTATCCCAGCGCATGGGCGGCCTGGTGATTTTCGCCCACTGCCCGCAACGCAAGGCCGGCACGGGTCCTGGTCAGGAAATACCAGACTGCAACCACCACCAGGGCAGCAACATAGACCAGCCAGTCATATCCGAAGAGCAGGATTCCCAGAACCGGAATATCCGCCAGGATCCCGAGACCGTTGCCCGAGAAGGATGGCGGCTTGATCCCGGAATACGTCTGACCCAGCAGCGATGACAGGCCCAGGCCGAACAGGGTCAGCGCCAGGCCGGTCGCTACCTGGTTGGCATGCAGGTACTGGGTCAGCAGGCCGAATATGAGCGACAGCGCAGACCCGGCCAGCATTCCGGCAAACACGCCGACGACCGGCGATCCGGTTTCCACCGCGGCGATGAATCCGCAGACCGCGCCGATGATCATCATCCCCTCGACGCCGAGATTGAGTACGCCCGACTTCTCGACAACCAGCTCGCCGATGGCGGCAAGCAGGATCGGAATTGACGCAAAAACCATGGTCGAAATCAGCAGCAGGGGATTGATGGCACCAAATTCCATGTCAGGAACCTCCGGGCTTGCCGATGACGACCCGGAAAGTCGCCAGGAAATCCATCGACAGCAGGAAGAACAGCAGCATGCCCTGAAAGGCCTGGATCGCCGCCGCCGGCAAGCCGAGCATGAATTGGGCCATCTCGCCGCCAATATAGGTCAATGCCATCAGCAGCCCGGCCAGGACGATTCCGATCGGGTTCAATCGGCCGAGAAAGGCGACAATGATGGCGGTAAAGCCATAGCCGACATTGAAATCGATCGAAATGATGCCCGATGGCCCGGACAGTTCGAAGATACCGGCCAGCCCGGCCATGCCGCCGCCGATGCCGAGGCAGACCACGATCAGGAGATCGGGATTGACCCCGGAGAATGCCGCGGCGCGGGCTGACTGGCCGGTCAGGCGTATGTTGAAGCCCAGCCGGTGGATGCGCATCAGCGCATGGGCCACCAGCGCCAGGACCAGCGCGGCCAAGACGCCGGAATGGATGCCGGTGCCGGCGAACAGCTCGGTATTGGCGGCGCTTTCATATTGCTGGAGGTTTCGCGATCCGGGAAAGCCGAACCCCTCGGGATTGCGGAGAAGCCCGATCGAGACGGATGCCAGGAACTGTTCGGCCACATAGACCAGCATCAGTGACACCAGGATCTCGTTGACGCCGAAACGGATCTTCAGCAGGGCGGGGATCATCGCCCACGACACGCCGCCGATCACGCCGGCGATGATGACCATCGGAAATATCCACCAGGCATCCAGCGGATAGAATGCCAGCGCCGCGCCGCCACCGGCGATCGCCCCCATGATGTACTGGCCCTCGGCGCCGATATTCCAGAGATTGGCCCGGAACCCGAAGGACAGCCCGATCGCGATCAGAATGAGCGGCGCCGCCTTGACCAGGATCTGCGGCCGCGCATAGGACGCCATGCCCGGATCGAAGAGTGGCGACCAGAAAATGGTCCTGACCGCCGCCACCGGATCCTTGCCAAGCAGCACGAACATGATCATGCCGGCAATCATGGTTGCCGCCACTGCCAGGACCGGCGTGGCGAGCATCCATGCCCGTGAGCGCTGCCGTCTTCGCTCAAGCCTAAGCATGAGCCCCTTCCGGCCGCGGCAAATCATGCGAGCCGCCCATCAGCATCCCGATCTCCTCCCGCGACAACTCGCCAACTGGCCGGGCATTGCTTGTCGTACCCTCGTTCAGCACCGAGATCCGGGTGGAAATCTCGATCAGCTCGTCAAGGTCCTGACTGATCGCGATCACTGCGGTGCCGGATGCCGCCAGGTCCAGCAGCGCCTGCCTGATGGCGGCGGCTGCCGAAGCATCCACGCCCCAGGTCGGCTGATTGACCACGAGGACCATCGGGCCCTGCAGGATTTCCCTGCCGATGACGAATTTTTGCAAGTTGCCGCCGGACAATGAGCTGGCGGTGCTGTCGGGGCCGGTGGTTCGTACATCGAATTCGGCAATGACCCGGTCGGCAAATTTCCGCGCTGCCGTCCAGTCGATGATCCCGTGTCGCGCCAGTTTCATCCTGGCGCATCCGGTCATGAAGGCGTTCTCGGTCAGGCTCATATCGGCAGCCGCGGCATGGCCGATGCGCTCCTCCGGTGCCGTCAGCAACCCGGCCTGGCGGCGGGCATCGGGGGATGCCCTGCCAAGATCGACCCCGCCCATCAGGATTTCACCGGAACTGGCCGGCGCTTCACCGGACAGCGCTGCCACCAGCTCCTCCTGCCCGTTGCCGGCAATTCCGGCAACACCCAGGATTTCTCCCCGGCGGACAGCAAGGGTGACCTCCCTGAGACTGGTTCCGAAATCCGAAACCGCCGACGTCGCCAGGTTGCGAATTTCCAGGAGTGGCTCGCCGGCGGATCCGTCCCCGGCCCGTTCCGGGGCGGTAAAGGAGCTGCCTACCATCATCTCGGCCAGCTGCCGGGCCGATTTCTGGTGCGGGTTGCAGGTAGCCACGACCTTGCCCGCCCGCAGGATGGTGGCATGGTGGCACAGCGAGCGGATTTCCTCGAGCTTGTGGGAAATGTAGAGGATCGATGTCCCTTCATCGGAGAGTTTCCGCAGCGTGGCAAAGAGGATGTCGACCTCCTGCGGGGTCAGCACCGAGGTCGGCTCGTCCATGATCAGGAGTTTCGGCTCCTGCAGCAGGCATCGAACGATCTCGACCCGCTGGCGCTCGCCGACCGACAGGTCGCCGATCCGCTGTTCGGGATTCAGGAACAGCCCGTAATTCTCGCCGGTCCGGCGGATCTGTTCACCCAGCCGGCGGGGCGAGGGCGGGCGGTGCATGCCCAGGGAGATGTTCTCCGACACCGTCAGCGCATCGAACAGCGAGAAATGCTGGAAGACCATGGCGATGCCCTGCGAGCGGGCAACATTGGGTGATGCGGGCGCGTAGGGCTTGTCCCGCAGGATCATCTGCCCCGAATCCGGGCGGATCAGGCCATAGACCGTCTTGACCAGGGTTGATTTGCCGGAGCCGTTTTCTCCCAGCAGCGCATGAATCTCGCCGGCATCCATGCCGAAGGTGATCTCGTCATTGGCCTTGACACCCGGATAGGATTTCGAGAGCTCCTCGACCCGGAAGAAGACGGTCATGCGCCAGCCTCGGCCGGGCGGATCAGGGCTTCCCCCGGCGCCAGCATCCGGCAGGCCAGGCCGATTGCGATCGCCTGCGGGTGCTTTCCGAGTTCCGGCATGCCGATCGGGCACTCGATCCGGTCGATCACCTCGGTGGCATGGCCGGCCTCGGAGAGTCTCTTGCGGAAGCGGGCCCATTTCGACTTCGACCCGATCAGCCCGATCGAACGGAATGGAACGGCAAGAAGGCGGCTGCAGATGTCGAGATCCAGGGCGTGGGAATGAGTCATCACCAGATGATCGGCCTCCGGTGGCGCGAACCGGACGGTGTCGGCGGGGTTGGCGGCGACGAGTTGCTCGGCGCAATCGGCAATGTCGGCCGGGTAACGGTCGGCAGTGACATCGACCCAGGTAATGTCGAGTCCGTCCAGCGGGGCCAGGGTTGCCACCACCGCCCGGCCAACATGGCCGGCCCCGAACAGCCACAGGCTGCGCCGGCAGGGTGAGACTGCCTCTCCAACCCAGTTTCGGCTGAACAGGATCTGTCCGCAATCCCCGGCGAGGTCGGGCGGCGCGGTATCGCCGTTATCGCCGGAGATTGCCCGCAGGTACCGGCCAGTCTCGCCGATGGCCAATGTCACTTTCCGCAGTTGGTCATGGTCAAAGAACTCGGTGACCAGCGTCACCGAACCGCCGCAGCACTGGCCAAGCCCGGGGCCGAGCGGCCGGCGCCGGATCCCGGCACTGCTGGCACCCTTGCCAAGCGACGACCGGGCTGCTTCGGCCGCCTCGTATTCGAGAGCGCCGCCGCCAATGGTCCCGGACTGTCCGTTCTTCCAGACCAGCATCGACGCCCCTGCCTCGCGCGGGACCGATCCGGAGGTCTGCGCGACCAGCACCCTGGCCACCCTTCCATGTCTGCCGACCGCGGCTTCAATGTCATGCAGGCGAAAAGCCATCGGTCAGTGTCCCTTCTGCCGCTGCACGGCGGCGAGGACTCGCTCGGGCGTGGCCGGGGCGGACAGGGCCGGGTAGACCGACCCGTCCCCGCAGGAGGCAACGGCATGCGACAGCGCATGCAGGACCGAGATTGCCAGCATCAGCGGCGGCTCGCCAACGGCCTTCGACCGGTAGACGGTCTCCTCGCGGTTTTCGGCCCGGTCCCAGAGCGACACGTTGAAGATCGCCGGCCGATCGGAACAGGCCGGGATCTTGTAGGTGGATGGCGCGTGGGTCATCAGCCTCCCGGCCTCGTTCCAGCACAGCTCTTCCGTCGTCAGCCAGCCGGCGCCCTGCACGTAGCCGCCCTCGACCTGGCCGATGTCGATGGCCGGGTTGAGCGACTTTCCGCATTCATGAAGGATGTCGGCCCGCAATATCCTGTTCTCGCCGGTCAGGGTGTCGATCATGACCTCGGTCACCGCGGCGCCATAGGCAAAATAGTAGAATGGTCGGCCGGCCCCCTGCGCCCGGTCCCAATTGACCTTGGGGGTGGCGTAAAACCCCGTTGCCGAGAGCGGCACCCGGCCCAGATAGGCCGATTTGACCGCATCGCCGAAGCTCCAGGTCTCGCTGCCGGCCCGGAATTGTCCGTCCTCGAATCTCACCTGCGCCGCATCCATCTGGTGCCTGGCGGCAACATGGTCGGCGATGCGGCCGACAATCTCCCGGCAGGCGCGGCTGACCGCCATGCCGTTGAGATCCGAACCGGAGGAGGCGGCGGTGGCCGAGGTGTTGGGAACCTTGCCGGTATCGGTGGCGGTTATCCTGACGCTGTCGAGGGGTTGGCCGAATTCCTGTGCCGCCACCTGGGCAAGCTTGATGAACAGGCCCTGTCCCATCTCGGTTCCGCCATGATTGATGTGGATCGAGCCGTCCTGGTAGACATGAACCAGGGCGCCGGCCTGGTTCAGATGGGTCAGGGTGAAGGATATCCCGAACTTGACCGGCGAGAATCCGATTCCCCTCCTGAGAATCCGGTTGGTGGAATTCCACTGGCGGATTGCCTCGCATCGCCCTGCATAATCCGACGATTTCAGCAATTCGCCGGCAATGTCGCCGATGACGCAATCCTCGACCGGCATGCCGTAGAAGGTCTTCTGGTTGCCGGCCCTGGCTGGTGGTGCGTAGTAGTTCAGCCGCCGCAACTCTGATGGGTCCATCCCGGTCTCATGGGCGAGATGGTCGAGAACCCGCTCGATGCCGAGCATGCCCTGCGGGCCGCCAAAACCCCTGAAGGCGGTTGCCGACTGGGAATTGGTTCGCAACCGTTCCGATGTCACGCTGATCGCCGGTATCCGGTAGGCATTGTCGGCATGCAGCATCGCCCGGTCGGCGACCGGAAGCGAGAGATCACGCGACCATCCGCAGCGAACCAGTTGCCGGAACACCACCCCGGCGAGCCGGCCCGATCGGTCGCAGCCGGCCTCGTATTCGATCCTGACATCGTGGCGCTTGCCGGTGATCATGAAGTCGTCATCACGGTCGAGCCGCAGCCGGCACGGGTGGCCGGTCACCCTGGCGGCAACGCCGCAGGCACAGGCAATGTTGTTGGCCTGGCTTTCCTTGCCGCCGAAGCCGCCGCCCATCCGGCGGACCTCGACCCGAACCGCATGCATGGGCTTGCCGATCGCATCAGCCACCTTGTGCTGGATTTCGGTCGGATGCTGGGTCGAACTGTAGACCAGCATCGAGTCATCCTCCTGCGGCACCGCCAGCGCCGCCTGCCCCTCCAGGTAGAAATGCTCCTGGCCGCCGATCTCGACGGAGCCCGACACCCTGTGGTCGGCTGTCCTGATCGCCTGCACCGGGTCTCCCTGCCGGTAGACCAGCGGCTCTTCCAGCCGGCTGCCAGCCTGCAGCGCATCATCGATCGACAGGATGGCCCGTTGCTCCCGATATTCGATCCTCGCCCGCCGCGCCGCCTTCCGGGCGGCAAGGTGCGAGCGGGCAATCACCAGGAAGATCGGCTGACCGGTGTAGTGGACCTCCCCGTCAGCGAGCAGCGGCTCGCCATCACCGGAAGGCGAGACGTCATTGGCGGCCGGGAGATCGTCGGCGGTGAGGACGCAGGCCACCCCGTCGGCGGCACGGACATCGCCGAGATCGACAGACAGGATTTCGGCCCGGGAAACCGTCGAGCAGCCGAAGGCAAGGTGCAGTGCCGGGCCGGGAGACGGGATGTCATCCAGGTAGAGCGCCCTGCCGGTGACATGCAGCACTGCCGCATCGTGGGCGGTTGGCTGGTGAAGCGCCGTCAATTGCCCGGATCCAGGATGTTGGCAGGCATGTCGGGGCAGCTGTCCTCGAAAAAATACCGGAGCAGCATGTTGCGCGCCGCCTGCATCCGGTACTGCCCGCTGGCCCGCATGTCGGAGATCGGCGCAAAGTCGTTCCTCATGGCCTGCATTGCCGCGTCCACCGTGTCGCGGCACCAGGGCCGGCCGGCCAGAGCTTCCTCGGTCCGGCGGGCCCGGCAGGGTGTTGCCGCCATGCCGCCGAAGGCAATCCGGGCCGAAGCGACGCGCTGGTCGTCGATGGCGATGTCGAAACAGCCGCAGACCGCCGAGATGTCCTGGTCGAACCGCTTGGACAGCTTGTAGCATTTCAGCCTGCTGCACCGGGCAGGAATCACGATGGTCTCGACGAATTCGCCCGGCCTGAGATCCTGCCTGCCGTATTCCACGAAGAACTCCTCGATCGGCAATGTCCGGCGTTGCCCACCGCAGCGCAGTTCAAGCCGGGCATCAAGGGCAATCAGTGCCGGGGAGGCGTCGCCGATCGGCGAGCCATTGGCGACATTGCCGCCGATGGTACCGGAATTGCGGATCTGGACCGAACCGAAACGCCGCATCAGTTCGGCCAGCGACGGAAAGCGGTCGGCGGCACATTCGCCGAATTCGGCCAGGGTGACGCATCCGCCGATGCGAAGCTCGCCGGAGCGCTCCTCGATGGTCCTGAGTTCGGGAATGCCACCGATGAAGCAGATCGGCCGGATATCGCGCAGTTGCTTGGTCACCCACAGCCCGACATCGGTGCCGCCGGCCACCAGGGTCGCCGACGGGTTGTCACGATACCACTCGGAGAATTCCCCGATCTCGGCGGCGACGCGCCAGCCTCCGGCGCCGGCCGGCCCGGCAGCATCCGGCATGGCGGCGGCGATGGTGTCCGACCATTCGGGAAGCGGTTTTTCGCAGGCGGCATCGGCTGCCCTGACGATCGGGGAGTAGCCGGTGCAGCGGCAGAGATTGCCAGCCAGCACATCGTCATGCCTCCGGTCGTCGTTCAGCCGGCCGGCAACCAGCGACATGATGATTCCAGGAGTGCAGAACCCGCATTGGCTGGCATGGTGATCAACCATCGCCGCCTGCACGCAATTGGGGCTGCCATCCGCCTCGCACACCCCCTCGATGGTCCGCAGCGACCGGCCATGCAGTTGCGGCAGGAACATGATACAGGAATTGACGGCCATATGGTTGATGTCCGGGCCGCGTCGCTCCGACACGAGCACCGTGCAGGCCCCGCAATCACCCTCGTTGCAGCCTTCCTTGGTGCCGGTCAGTCCTCGCGACAGTCGCAACCAGTCCAGTACCGTGGTCTGCGGATCCGGATCCTCCAGCGACACCGGCGAGCCGTTCAACGTAAATTCAAGTCCCGACATGGTCGTCACGCCGATAACCGGATTGACCGCGCAAGACAATCCGCATCCGTGCAATAATTGTGTGCAAACCGGCACGTCCGACCGCATCCGACGGGGTTGATCAGGCCCGGATGGCCGCCCCCGGGCTGGATGCCGGGACCGCTTCTTCGCCGGCCAGCGGTCCTGTCCGCCGGACGCGGGCGAGCCGCCGCCGACTTGCTTCCCGAAACGCGGCGGCAGGTTTAAGGGTGGAGGCATGACCAGTGAATTCCGATTCGTCCATTTGCGTGTGAGCAGCGAGTATTCGTTGCTCCGGGGCGCGGTGAAGATCAGCAATCTTCCCGGGCTCTGCCGACGGTTCGGCATGCCGGCCATCGCGATTTCCGATCACAACAACATGTTCGGGGCGCTCGAGTTTTCCACCGGGATCGCCGGCGCCGGAATCCAGCCGATCCATGGTTGCCTGGCCAGCCTGCGACTTTCCACGGTGCCGGACGAGGTTGGTGGCGTGCCGGAGACCGCGCCCGTGGTTCTGCTGGCCCAGGACCAGGCTGGGTATGGAAACCTGCTGAAGCTGAATACGTGCCTGTATCTGGGCGAGGGCCGGTCCAGCCCCTGGCTCGCCATCGACGAATTGCGGCAACACTCCGACGGGCTGATCTGCCTGACCGGCGGGTCGGAAGGGCCGGTGGGAAGGCTTGTCCTGGAAAGCACCATGGACAGGGCCGGGGAGATGCTTCTCGATCTGGCGGAGATCTTTGCCGGCAGACTGTATGTCGAGCTTCAGCGGCATCCGACCGAAGGATCGGAGCTGGCGCAGCGACAGCGTCGCTCGGAGCCGGAACTGGTCGAACTGGCCTATCGTCACCAGCTTCCGCTGGTAGCCACCAATGATGTGCATTTTCCCGACCGGAATGACTACGATGCGCATGACGCCATGCTGTGCATCGCCAGCGGATCCTATGTCGACCAGAAGACCGGTCGCACCCGGTTGACGCCGGAGCATCATTTCAAGTCGCAGGAGGAGATGGTCGAGCTGTTCGAGGACCTGCCGGAGGCCGTCGACAATACCATCGAGATTGCCCGCCGCTGTTCGTTCCGGGCCGTTGGCCGCCCGCCCATCCTGCCGAGATTTACCGACAACGAAGCCGAGGAGATGCGCCGGCAGGCCAATGAAGGGCTCGACGAACGCCTGAAATCAATGACCCTGTCGGCCCCGGAGACCGAGTATCGCCAGCGGCTCGACTACGAGTTGGAGGTCATCGAATCGATGGGGTTTGCCGGCTACTTCCTGATCGTGGCCGATTTCATCAAATGGGCGAAGTCGAACGACATACCTGTCGGGGCAGGGCGTGGCTCGGGTGCCGGTTCGCTGGTTGCCTTTGCGCTGACCATCACCAATCTCGATCCGATCCGTTTCTCCCTGCTGTTCGAGCGGTTCCTGAATCCCGAGCGGATCTCGATGCCGGATTTCGACATCGATTTCTGCCAGGATCGTCGGGACGAGGTCATCCACTACGTGCAGCAGAAATACGGGAATGAACGGGTTGCACATATCATCACCTTCGGTGCCCTGCTTGCCCGGGCGGCGATCAGGGATGTCGGGCGGGTGTTGCGATTGCCGTATTCGCAGGTCGACCGGATCGCCAAGCTGATCCCGCGGGATGGTGCCCGCAACGTGCCGCTCGACGAGGCGCTGCAGACTGAGCCGAGACTTGGTCAGCTCCGGGAGTCATCGGAACTCATGGGCAGGCTGTTCCATGATGCCGGGGCGCTGGAAGGGTTGCTGCGCAACGCCTCGACCCATGCGGCCGGGGTGGTGATCGGCGACCGGCCGCTGGAGGAGCTGGTGCCGCTCTACAAGGACCAGCGATCTGACATTCCGGCAACGCAGTTCTCGATGAAATGGGTCGAAGAGGCCGGGCTGGTCAAGTTCGACTTCCTGGGCCTGAAGACCCTGACGGTGATCAGAAAGGCCGTCGACCTGCTGGCGGCGCAGGGGGTGGAGGTCGATATCGACGCGCTCGAATTCGACGACCGGAAAACCTTCGAGCTTTGCGCCTCAGGGGATACCGTTGCCGTGTTTCAGCTGGAAAGTTCCGGCATGAAGGACACGCTGCGGATGATGAACCCGAATTCGATCGAGGACATCGTCGCCCTCGTTGCCCTGTACCGGCCCGGACCGATGGAAAACATCCCGCTCTATTGCGATGTCAAGAATGGCAGGAAGAAGCGCCGGAGCCAGCACAAGCTCATCGATCACATTGTCGACGAGACCCACGGCATCATCGTCTACCAGGAACAGGTGATGCAGATCGCACAGGCCATGGCCGGCTACAGCCTGGCGGAAGCGGATCTGCTGCGGCGAGCCATCGGCAAGAAGATCAAGTCGGACATGGATGCCGAGAAACCGAAATTCCTGGAGCGCGCCAGCGACCGGGAGGTCAGCGAGAGGGAGGCCAATTCGGTATGGGACCTGCTGGCACGGTTTGCCGAGTACGGCTTCAACAAGGCGCATGCCGCCGCCTATGCGGTGGTGGTCTACCAGACAGCCTGGCTGAAGGCCAACCATACGGTGCCGTTCATGACCGCGGTCATGAATTGCGACATCGGCGATGTCGACAAGCTCCAGGGCTTTGTCCAGGAGTTGCGGCGGCTGGAGATCGAGCTGGTTCCGCCCTGCGTGAACCGGTCCGAGGCCGAATTCTCGATAACGGATGGCCGGATCCATTACGGCCTGGGTGCTCTCAAGAATGTCGGCGTCGACGCCATGCGACAGCTGGTTGCGGCCCGGGACGGAGGACCGTTCACGAGCCTGGCGGATTTTGCCGAACGGGCGGATCTCAAGGCAATCGGCAAACGACAGCTCGAGACACTGGCCAGGTCCGGCGCCTTCGACCAGCTGGAGAGCAATCGGCGCAGGGTCTTTGACGGCCTCGACCTGCTGTGTGCCTATTCGGCAACCATCCGCGCCGAAAGGCAGTCGGCCCAGATGTCGCTCTTTGGTGATGCGTCGGACCAGTTGCCGGCACCGGAGCTGCCGGATCCCCGCGACTGGACCGAGCAGGTCCGGACCCGGGAGGAATTTGCCGCGATCGGGTTCTACCTATCCGGCCATCCGCTGGATGAGCATGCCGGGCAGCTGAAGGCTCGGCGCGTGGTCAGTATTGCCGATCTCCAGGATCTGGCCAATGACAAGTGGAAGAGTTTTGTCATCGCCGGTGTTGTATCGGCGGTTCGCAAACGGGTGTCGCGCCGCGGCGACCCCTTTGCCTTCGTCGAGATTTCGGATCAGACCGCGATCACCGAAATCACGGTATTCTCCGAGGAGTTGAGCAAGGCCGGCTCCCGGCTCGAGGCCAATGCCATGCTGCTGATCGTGGCCGATGCAAGGCTGGAAGGCGGGCAGCTGAGATTGCGGGCATCGGTGATCGAGTTCATCGAGAACGGCACCGAGGCGCAGGCTGTCGGACTTCGGGTCTATTTCGACAGCACGAAGGCGCCGTTGAATGTCAAGACCCTGCTGGAAGACATCGCCGCCGGCGATCTCGATCCGGAAAGCGGCTCGGTCAGGTTCTGTCCGGTGGCCGGTTCGCTGGCAGTCGATGCCGATATCGAGATCGCCGGGCAGTTTCCGGTCGGCCGAAGGGTCAGGAACGCAATTGCTTCCCTGGACGGTGTCGTCAAGGTCGAGGAATACTGAACGGGACGGCTGCAGATTCGCCGGTCCGGCCAGGTCCTGCCGGGCTGCCGGAGGACCGGCGCAAAATCACGCCGTTCCTGTTGCAACGCCACGGCCAGACCGGTAGTTGGGCTTCGTTTCTGACAGGTTCACAATCGCAGGGGAGCAGTGACTGATGGCTTCCGGACGGCCGCGGCCGATCAATGTCAAGGGGTTCCGCGACTACTTCGGCGAAGAAGTCAGGCTCCGCCAGGAAACGCTTGACCGGATAACCGGTGTCTACCGGCGCTACGGGTTCGAGCCGCTGGAGACACCGGCCGTGGAAACCCTGGCGGCGCTTGGCAAGTTCCTGCCCGATACCGACCGCCCCAATGAGGGGGTGTTTGCATGGCAGGAAGATGATGAATGGCTGGCACTGCGCTACGATCTGACGGCACCGCTGGCCAGGGTGGCTGCCCAGTACCGGAATTCCCTTCCAATGCCATATCGGCGATATGCGACCGGCGTGGTCTGGCGCAACGAGAAGCCCGGCCCCGGCCGCTACCGGCAATTCTACCAGTGCGATGCCGACACCGTCGGTTCGGCGAACATGGCGGCCGATGCGGAGATGTGCAGCCTTGCATGCGAGATCCTGGAGACGTTGGGCGTCGGCCGTGGCGGCTACCAGCTCAGGCTGAACAACCGGAAACTGCTCGATGGCACCCTGGCGGCGGCGGGCATCCTGGATCAGGGTGGCTCCGACGACAGCGAGGCCAGGCGGGCGAATGTCCTCAGGGCAATGGACAAGCTCGACCGGGTTGGCGAGACCGGGGTTCGGGACCTGCTCGGCAAGGGCCGGCTTGATGGAAGCGGCGACTTTACCGCCGGTGCCGGGTTGGGATCCGGTCAGATCGACCTGGTCATGGCGTTCCTGGGTGCCGGCGAAGCTGGCCCGGATGCCACCCTGAAGACGCTCGGCGAGATCGTGTCCGGAAGCAGGGCCGGTGCTGAAGGGGTTGCCGAATTGTCGGAGATCATGGAATTGCTGGCCGCCCAGGGCGTCACCGCCGATCAATGTGTGGTCGACCCGTCGGTGGTGCGGGGGCTTGGCTATTATACCGGCCCGGTCATGGAGGCAGTCCTGACTGTCGAGATCAGGGACCGGAAAGGCAGACGGCGGCAATTCGGCTCGGTCGTGGGCGGCGGTCGTTATGACGGGCTGGTCCGGCGGTTCACCGGCCAGGAGCTTCCGGCCACCGGCATCTCGATCGGGGTCGACAGGTTGCTGGCGGTGCAGGAAGCGCTGCGCTCGGGCCGGGAACCGGCGCAGGGCCCGGTGGTGGTGACCATCATGGATCGAGACCGGCTGGGCGACTACCAGGAGATGGTGACGGAGTTGCGGTCGGCCGGCATCAGCGCCGAGATGTTTCTCGGCAATGCGAAGAATTTCGGCCGGCAGATGAAATATGCCGATCTGCGCAACGCACCGCTGGCGATCATAGAGGGGGAAGAGGAGCATCGCCGGGGCGTGGTGCAGATCAAGGATCTTGTTCTCGGCAAGAAGATTGCCGACGCCGCAAGCCACGAGGAGTGGAAATCCCGGCCGATGCAGGAGGAGGTTGCCCGGGCCGAGCTGGTGGCCGGGGTTACCCGGATGCTGCGGTCCGCGGGTCAGGGCAATGCCGACCTTTGACCGGGCTGCCGCCGCAACCGAGGCTGACCGGATACTCCGGTATTTCCTGTCGGAGGGGGGAGGCAGGCGGATCGAGGTCGATACACTGCAGCCGGCCGACCAGCTGCTTGACCTCTATGGCGAGGATATCAGGTCCCGCGCCTACGTGACCCGGGACCCGGTGCGCGGCGAGTTGATGCTGCGGCCGGATTTCACGGTTCCGGTGGCCAGCTACCACATGCAGCATGGACCGCCATCGGCCAGATATTGCTATGGCGGACCGGTATTCAGGCGGCAGCCGGCGGCAGTTGCCAGGGCAAACGAGTTCATCCAGGTTGGCTATGAGAGCTTCGGCGACGAGGATCCGGCGGCAACCGATGCCGGGATTTTCCGGCTCTTTCAGGATTTGCTGTCTCCATTCGGGCTGCAGGCTGCGACCGGTGACCCGGGGTTGCTGATGACGGCAGTCAGGGGGTTGTCCCTGTCATCGGGGCGCAAATCGGCGCTGCTCCGTCATGTCTGGCGACCGAAGAGATTTGCGCAGTTGATCAGGAGATTCGGCGAGGAGGTTTCGCTGTCGGCAGCCCGGCGCCGGTTGATCAGGGCAACCGGGTCGGGTGACGAACTTCGCCGCATGATCGGTGAAGCAGGCGCCGAATTCGGCGCCAGGCCGGTCGAGGACGTGATCGAGCGCATCCGGATGATTGGCGACGACTCGGTCGAAAGACCGCTATCCGGGCAGGAACAGCGATGCATTGGCGAAATCCTGGACCTTGCGGGACCGATTGCCGCCATGCCGGCCCGTCTGAAGCAGCTTGCAGCGGCAATTCCGGCGCTCGGCGAGGCCGCCGAACGCATGCAAGCCAGGGTCGATGCCCTCAATGACCGCGGATGTGCGCCTGACCGGCTTGCGTTCGAGGCAAGTTACGGCCGCACCACAATGGAGTATTACGACGGTTTCGTGTTCGGCTACCGTGTCCCTGGCGGCCTGGAACAGGTCGCCTCCGGGGGACGTTACGATCTCCTGAACGAAGTACTCGGCTCCGGACGGAGTTGCCCGGCAGCTGGCGGAGTGGTGCGGCCGGAGGTCCTGGCAACTTCCCGGACGAGACAGCAATGCGGATGATCAACGGGAGGGCAGTGATCCGCATCCCGGCTGGAGGACCGCAGCAATGCAGTTGAAGATCGGCGTTCCGGCCAAGGGAAGGCTCTCCGGACAGGCCCTGGACTGGCTCCGCTCGCGCCGATTGACCATCGAGGTTCCGGGATCCGGCCGCCGGTACTCGGCCAGGGCTACCGGGAACATCGGTGCCGAGCTGGTGTTCATGTCGGCAGCCGAGATTCCGGATGAACTGTTGCGCGGCAAGCTGCATCTGGGAATTACCGGCTCCGACCTGGTGCATGAACACTACCCCAACTGGCAGGAGCGGCTGGAATTGTTGGTGGAGCTTGGATTTGGTGGCGCCAGGCTGGTGGTGGCAGTGCCGGCATTCTGGCTCGATGTTGATTCAGTCGAGGATTTGGACGAAGTTGCGGCGCAATTCAGGGCAAGACAGGGCAGGAGCCTGCGAATCGCCACCAAGTTCCATAATCTGGCCCGCGAGTTCCTGCGATCATCCGGTTTGACCGATTACCGGCTGGTCGACAGCCAGGGTGCAACCGAAGGCGCAGTGGCCAACAACATGGCCGAGGCCATTGTCGACCTGGTGTCGACCGGCGAGACCCTGGCCGCAAATGGCTTGAAGCCGCTCGAGGACGGGGTGGTCTTCCGGTCGCAGGCCGTGTTGCTGCAGTCAGGCTCCGCCCGGTTCAGCCCGGCCGAACGTCAGGCAGTGGCGTCACTCGTCGGAGACAGGCCGCCGGACAGGATGGGGCAGGCCGACTGGTCCGGCGACTGATGCGGCACTGCACCAACCGGCAATGATCAGATGACGCCGATTTCCAGCAATGCATCGTGGACTGCTGGCGGAATGTCGTCATCATCCTGCCTGCTCTCGGGAAGATCGGCCGGACTGTCCTTCGCTTCGAGATACCTCCAGCCCTGGAAGGGCTGCCGCGAAGCAGGAAACGTCCTGATGATCTGCGGGTCGAGCACGATGGCGCAGCGGGTCATCCCGTCGCTGCATTTGCGGCTCTCGAGGGCAATGATTCTCTGCCGGGCCATGATCCGGCCCCGGAACACCCAGTAGAGTGACCCGCCCCGCAAGACCTCTTCGGCCCGGCGCGGATGCGACCGGGTCACGTGTTCGGGATTGCTTCCCCGGGAGCCGAACCGGCTCCGCTGCCAGGTCTCGAGCTGTCGGACATTGTCGGTGCCGACGCAGAGCTTGACCAGATTGGTGTGCGTATCGGTCCGTGTGTTCAAGCCGGCCTCACATCAGTTGCCATGGGCACGAAGTCCTGAGACCGTGCCAGCACCGGTGATTCGCCGATCACGACATGCATCCGGCCGGACCGGGACGGCCGGGGACCCGTGATGATGAAAGTCATGATTCGAACAATCCCGTCTGCCTGCTTCGGCACTTGCCGTGTCGCTACACTACACGAGCCGGGGCCGATTTGCACAATTCACGGTGCCTTCCCCGGGCCGGCCCCTCCGAGGTGTTCCCGTGCCGGAGTGCCACTTATAATCCGGAATCATGTTACTATATGTTCGGTAGTCGCCTGATCAATCGGGATAGGGAACCCAGCACATGGCAGTTCAGCAGGCAGATATCCGGTCAGTTGATCCGGTCTGGGACCGGATACGCACCGAAGCCGAGGACATCATCGCCGATGAACCGCTTCTTGGCGGGCTTGTCCATACCAGCCTGTTGCATCACCGGACCTTCGAGGAGGCGCTTGCCTACCGGATGGCGGTCAAGCTGGCTTCGCCGGAAATGTCCGAGCAGATCCTGCGGGAAATTGCCACCGATGCCTATGGCAGTGACCCGTCGATCGGCGATTCGGCACGGGCAGATCTGGTGGCGGTTCTCGACCGCGATCCGGCCTGCAACACTTTCGTTCAACCATTGCTGTATTTCAAGGGGTTCCAGTCGCTGCAAGGCTACCGGGTCGCCAACTGGCTGTGGAGGCAGGGCCGTCGACACCTGGCCTATTTCTTCCAGATGCGAAGCTCGGAGGTGTTCGGGGTCGACATTCACCCGGCTTCACGAATGGGCAAGGGCCTGCTGATCGACCATGCGCATTCCATCGTGATCGGCGAGACGGCACAGGTCGGCGATCATGTGGCGATGCTGCATTCGGTAACGCTGGGCAGCACCGGCAAGGAGGATGGCGATCGCCATCCAAAGGTTGGAAGTGGCGTGCTGCTGGGTGCCGGTGCCAAGGTACTCGGCAATATCTCGATCGGGCACTGTTCCCGCGTCGCTGCCGGTTCGGTGGTGCTGAAGGATGTTCCGCCCAACAAGACGGTTGCCGGAATTCCGGCAAAGATCGTGGGTGACGCCGACTGCTCCGACCCGTCGGAACTCGAACATCAGTATTTTCACCCGACCGCCTGAAATGGCCAGGGCCTGGCCATGCCCGGGTTTGCCGGTAGTCTCCGGCACTCCTTGAACATGCACGCTGCGATCTTGTGTACAAGGGGAGGTGCAAACTCCGGGGATTGTTCGCACACCTTGCCAGGATCCGGACAAAGGTGCGTATGAGAGCGATTGTCACCGCCAGCGCCGCTCCCGAAACCAGCCCGATAAGCCGGCGTTGCATGGATACTTCGCGTTGCGCAACAAGTGCCTCGACGCGCCGAATATCCTCTTTTGCCGCCAGGCAATCCATGCGTGCCTCGATAGCCGATACCCGGCATGGAGACTGTGCCCGTCTCTGCCGCCACCGTGAGCAGCTTGATGCGGAGGTGTCGGCTGAAACTCGTGAACTTCGCCTGTCATGTTAGCACCTTGCGAAGCCACTCCCGAAGGTCGCCACGGCTGAAGCCATTGTGTGCTCCCCACTCGAAGACGATACCCGGGACATCATTCTCACCACCGATTCCTGCAGATTCTGAAATTGCGCTGTCGTGAAAATGCCCTCGGGCGGGGAACAAGCGCCATATTCTCGGTCAGGATGAAGTGATGCCCATTCGGTCACTGATCCCGAAGGGCCCGCCACACAGTATCGTTGGCTTCATCGAGGAAGACCGCGAACACGGCCACGGCTCACCTCTCCTGGTCAAGCCACGGCATGAAGGCCCCGGCCATTTCCACAAAATTTCGGCAACAATATCAGCTTCTTGCAGGATTCCTGAAAAATGATTTGCAGCCCTTTCCTGCCGTGAATTGGCCAAGTTTGATGATTTGCCTGGAAGGATGACAGTTCAGCAACAAGATCATCAAGCAGATCAATGCCGGGAAATGTCCCGTATCGGCATTTCTCGATGACGGGCTTGCTTGCTCGTATCCGCATGCTCTTCGATGGGGTGCCGAGTTCAGCCCGCAGCCACGGCATGAATCTGGACCGCTGCCGGAAGCCAGGATTGGCCGTGCTCCATTTCGATTGTTCCTCGTTGCTGCAATTCGGCCGGAAAGCCCGCGACAGGAATGTCCGGCCGGAGATTGCACGCGAACTGCTGTCCCACTTCGGGATCAGACGGCCTCCTTCGATTGCCGGCATGCGCGGGCGACTGGATCGGACCGGGCTGCAGCCATAATGGAGCGCGAGTATTGACTTGCCCGTGCGGCATCGGTTAACGCGTGCCGCCCGACATGTTCGGAAAACCTTGGTGCTGGTGGCCCCCGCAAGGGGGATCCTGTCGCCGTGTTCGAAATTGGCACGGAAAGGACAGCGCCCTTCGAAACAGGAAGGAGAACAGCCGTGACCAAACGCACGACTGCCAAGTACAAGATTGATCGTCGCATGGGCGAAAACCTGTGGGGCCGGCCGAAATCGCCGGTCAACAAGCGTGATTATGGACCAGGCCAGCATGGACAGAGGCGGCGGAGCAAGCTGTCGGACTTCGGATTGCAGTTGCGGGCCAAGCAGAAGCTCAAGGGCTATTACGGCGACCTGACGGAAAAGCAGTTCCGCCGCGTGTATGCCGAGGCGGAGCGTCAGCGGGGAGATACGGGCGAAAACCTGATTGGTCTTCTCGAGCGAAGGCTCGATGCAGTGGTCTACCGGGCAAAATTTGCCATCACCATCTTTTCGGCACGGCAGATCGTCAATCACGGCCATGTCCTGGTCAATGGCCGGCGGGTCAACATTCCCTCCTACCGTCTCGATGAAGGAGACCTGGTGGAGATCCGGGAAAAGTCCAGGCAGATGACCATGTTCATCGAAGCTGCCGATCTGCCGGAACGGGATGTCCCGGATTATGTCGAGGTCGACTACTCGAAGATGGCGGCGCGTTTGCTCAGGATTCCCGGTCTCAATGATGTTCCCTATCACGTCATCATGGAACCGAACCTGGTCGTCGAATACTACGCCAAGAACTGATGCACTGTTGACTCTGCCGCTGCCGGCCGGGCCAGCGGTCCCGGTGCCCGGCTGATGCCCGGTAGCCGCCCGCAGGAGTGAAGGCAGTGCTCGGGAATCTTCGCGTCACGATCCAGATCAGCGAGGCTGAGGGGCGGAGGTTCTGGCAGCGCCCGGTCTTCCTGCTGTTCCTGATGGCGGCGGCGATGCCACTTTCCTTTTCGACATGGTCGGCACTGCTCAACAATTTCGTCATCGAGGCAGCGGGGTTTGATGGAGTCTCGATCGGCTGGCTGCACACGGTTCGCGAGATCCCGGGTTTCCTGGCCGTCGGCGTCATCCTGCTGATCATCCTGATCAGGGAGCAGGTTCTCGGCCTGCTTTCGCTGTTGCTGCTCGGCTCGGCTACTGCTGTTGTCGCATGGTTTCCGACCTATGGCGGGTTGCTGGCCACCACGATGATCGGCTCGGTCGGATTTCACTATTTCGAAACCGTGAACCAGTCCCTGCAATTGCAGTGGCTGCGCAAGGACAGGGCCCCTCAGGCGCTGGGCTGGATTGTCGCCATCGGCTCGGCAGGCTCGCTGCTGGCCTATGGCCTGGTGGTCGTGACCTGGAAGACGCTCGGCCTGTCGTACAACACCGTCTACATGGTTGCCGGAGGTGCCACCGTGGCCATCGCCCTCTATTGCATGCTGGCCTTTCCGCAGTTCAGGACTCCGAATCCCCAACGGACCACCATGGTGCTGCGCTGGCGCTACTGGCTATACTACGCGTTTACCTTCGTCGCTGGCGCCCGCAGGCAGATTTTCGTGGTATTTGCCGCCTTCATGATGGTTGAGCGCTTCGGTTTCGAGGTCCACGAGGTCACGGCGTTGTTCCTGATCAATTATGTCGTGAATATGCTGGCGGCACCCCTGATGGGGAAGGCGGTCGAGACATTCGGCGAGCGGGCGGCGCTGGCGGTCGAATACGGTGGCCTGACCCTGGTATTTCTTGCCTATGGGGGCATCTACTTTTTTGGCTGGGGCGTTGTCGTTGCTGCAACCCTCTACGTGCTTGATCACCTGTTCTTTGCACTGGCCTTTGCCCTCAAGACCTATTTCCAGAAGATTGCCGATCCGGGCGATATCGCACCGACAGCTGCCGTGTCCTTCACCATAAATCACATCGCCGCCGTGTTCCTGCCTGCACTTCTAGGATATCTGTGGATCAAATCCCCGGGCATGGTTTTCGGTCTGGCCGCAGCCATGGCCTTCCTGTCCCTTGTCATGGTCCTGCTCATTCCCCGTCACCCCAAGCCAGGCCAGGAAACCGTGTTTTCCGGCCAAGGGAACCGCGCAGGCTGACGGACCACGCCGACCGCAAGCCGGACCACGAGGCGAGCGGGCGGAGGCCTGTCACGACAACGTGTTGTCAATTCGGGTTGTCTTTGCCGGTTGGCGGAACCATAGTTTCGGAAATGGCAATCGGGAAGGACATGATGCTGTCCAGTCTATTCAGGAAGGCGACGATGCCCGGTCCGGCCGAATTCCTGCCAGGGCGGGAAGAGCCGGTCGAAACCGCCGAGTTGCACTTCGTCAACGGGCGGCGACTCAAGCCGCCATACCCGGAGGGTGCCAGGCTGGCCATGTTCGGCATGGGCTGCTTCTGGGGTGTCGAGCGACTCTTCTGGGGATTGAACGGTGTCTGGGTCACCTCGGCCGGCTATGCCGCCGGTCACACTCCCAACCCCACCTACCGGGAGGTCTGTTCGGGTCGGACCGGACATAACGAGGTCGTTCAGCTGGCGTACGATCCGGATCGACTGGGTTATCCCGAGTTGCTGAAGATGTTCTGGGAAAACCATGATCCGACCCAGGGGATGCGGCAGGGCAATGATCTTGGCACCCAGTATCGATCCGGCATCTATACCTATGATGGCGAGCAGCATGACCAGGCCCTGACGAGCCGGGATGGGTATGCCGATCAGTTGGCAGGAAGAGGATTCGGACCGGTGACCACCGAAGTCATCGCCGCGCCGGAGTACTACTTCGCCGAGGACTACCACCAGCAATACCTGGCGAAGAATCCCGGAGGATACTGTTCGATGCGCGGGACCGGAGTCGCATGTCCGGCCGAAGGGATGACGGGAAGAGGCTGAACGGCACCGGGCTTCCTGCTTCGACAACGGGCGGACACGGCGTAATTCCGGACACGGCGAGCACTTCATCATCAGGTCAGGAGCCTTCACGGGGATCGAAGCCGTGCGGTCCCGCATGCCGGGTGATGGGGCAGGGGCGTTGGTGCTCGCCGGTTTGATGTCACACTGAATTGGCAAGGCTGGCACATGTGGGAACAGGCATCTGCGGAAGAGCCGGAACTCTTCTCGGCCGTGAGCCGGGCGACATCCCGGCAGAGCGCCGAATTGCTGGTCGAAATGTTGCAGGCAATCGAGCCGCCGCCGCTGGCGGACGTTGTCGAGCGCATGTCCGGGGCTGGCGACGAGTGGGAGGCTGGCGCCTATTTTCGGCAGCCACCGGACCCGTTGGCCCTTGATCTGCTGGCGGCGTCGACCGGCTGCGGGCCATTCCGCATTTCACCGGTCCGGAACCGGAACTGGCTCGCGTGCAACCGGTCGGATCTGGCGCCGGTGGAGGCAGGGCGATTCTGGATACATGGAAGCCATGAAACGCAATCCTGCCCTTCCGGCAAGCGGCCGATCAAGGTGGACGCGGCGCTGGCCTTCGGTACCGGCCGGCACGGCACCACGCAGGGTTGCATCCGGTTGCTGGAAAGACTGTCCGGGAGGGGAGTCCTGGTTCGCAATGTGTGCGACATCGGTTGCGGCACCGGGATCCTGGCAATTGCCTCGGCAATGCTGTGGCCTTGCCAGGTGGTCGCCGGCGACAATGATCCCGATGCGGTGGACCAGGCCGTGCGCAACGCGACCGATAACGGGGTTGATGATCAGGTCAGGGTGGTCGGCTGTGGCGGATTCGAGGACCCTGCCTTTGCCAGGCTGTCGCATTGCGACCTGGTCACCGCCAACATCCTGTCCGGCCCGCTGAAGGGGCTGGCCAGGGAATTTGCTCTCTACTGCCGGGCAGGCGGGTATCTGGTCGTCTCCGGATTGCTGGCAGAGGAAGAGGGCGAGATGCTTGATGCCCTGTGTCCCTGCGGGTTCGAGGCTGAAGACCGGATACAGATCGACGAATGGCTGTCCCTTCTCCTGGTCCGGACGGGCTGATGTCGAACTGATCGCCGGCCCCTGTCAATGTCGGTGGCAGGCGACCAGCCTCTGGCGCTGTTCCCCCAGCCCCTCGACGCCGAGGGTCATGACCTGGCCGGCCTGCAGGAATTGCTGTGGATTCTGCCCCATGCCGACACCGGGCGGCGTTCCGGTGGTGATGATGTCTCCAGATTGCAGCGACATGAATTGCGAAATGTAGCTGACCAGAGTCATCACACCAAATATCATGGTCGCCGTGGACCCGTCCTGACGGCGTACTCCGTCGACATCCAGCCACATTTCCAGCTTCTGCGGGTCCGGAACCTCGTCGCCTGTCACCAGCCATGGTCCGATCGGGCCAAAGGTGTCTGCGCTCTTGCCCTTGATCCATTGGCCGGAATGTTCAATCTGGAAGGCCCGCTCCGAGACATCATTGACCACGCAATAGCCGGCAATGTGGCGGCTGGCCTCTTCTTCGCTGACATAGGAGGCGTCCTGGCCGATCACGATGCCCAGCTCGACCTCCCAGTCGGTTTTTGTCGATCCTTTCGGGATGATGACATCGTCATTCGGCCCGCAGATGCTGGATGTCGCCTTGCCGAACAATATTGGTTCTTCGGGAATTGGCTGGCCTGTCTCCGCCGCATGGTCGCTGTAGTTGAGGCCGACGCCGATGAACTTGCCGACCGAGCCGACGCAGGGGCCGATCCTGGCTCCTTCGGGGATGACCGGCAGACCGGCGACATCCAGCCCGTCTGCCCATGACAAATCAGCCAGCGAGTTGCCGTCGATGTCGGCGATGCGGGACGACAGGTCCCGGTAGGCCCCGTCGCCATCGAGTATTGCCGGGATCTCGGCTCCGGGGTTTCCAATTCTGGCCAGTTTCATGGTGAGCTTCCTGTTTCGCCTCCGATATGCGGTAACCCCGGATGCACCGGATGTGACCGTCCGGTCGCCGTTACCAGATGGATCGGGCGGTTGGCAATTGCCGGACCCGGAATTCCGGGTCCGTCAGGGCCGGGTTGCCGGGGATGCAGGGGTTCATGTCCGGTGTCTGCCGGGAGACCGGCGGCAATGCTGCTTCGGTGATCAATGGTCATATGCGTCCGCAGGGGTTCTGTTGTAGGAGAGCCGAATGCAAGTTCACGATTCGAACCGGTTCGACCTGTTGGTCATTGGCGGCGGCATCAATGGCGCCGGAATTGCCAGGGATGCTGTTGGCCGCGGCCTGTCGGTCATGCTGTGCGAGAAGGATGACCTATCCCAGGGAACATCGTCGAAATCGAGCAAGTTTGTTCATGGCGGTCTTCGCTACCTCGAGCATTACGAGTTCGGCCTGGTTCGCAAGGCGTTGATCGAGCGGGAGATCATCCTCGGAATTGCTCCCCATATCTCACGCCCGCTGAAGCTGGTGCTTCCGGTTGTCGGTGGAATGCGTCCCGAATGGCTGCTCAGGCTCGGGCTGCTGGTCTATGACAATCTGGGAGGCCGAAAGAGGATACCGGCTTCGACATCCTTGCGGCTGCGGGATGATCCCGCCGGGCAGGTCCTGTCACCGGATCTGCGTCGGGCCCTTGCCTACTGGGATGTGTGGATTGATGATTCGCGGCTGGTGGTACTGAATGCGCTCGATGCGTCACGGCGGGGTGCCCGGATCTGCACCCGGATCGAATTGGTCTCGGCGCGGCGGGAGGGCGACTCCTGGCTGGCAACCACGAGGAGTGCCGAGACCGGGGCAGAGGAGACGGTTGCAGCCGGGGCCCTGGTCAATGCGACCGGGCCGTGGGTCGAAGGCACATCCGCCATGCTGACCGGCACCACGCTGAAGCAGCGGATCCGGCTGGTGAAGGGCAGCCACCTGGTCCTGAGGAAATGGTGGGATGGCGATTACGGGTTCGTGCTTCAGGCGCCGGATGGCCGGATCATCTTCGTGACCCCGTATTTCGGGGATTTTGCCATGGTCGGCACCACTGACGTGCCGTTTGCCGGGAAGCCGGAGGAGGTGGAGATCGACCGGGAGGAGATCGATTACCTCCTGGCATTGCTGAACAGGTTTTTCCGGAAGCGCTTTTGCGAGGCCGATATCCATCACAGCTATTCCGGGGTCCGTCCGCTGTTTGACGATGACCAGTCAAAGGGTGCGTCATCGGTGACAAGGGACTACCGGCTCGAAATCGACGGAGATGGCGCACCGGCGATCTTCGTCCTTGGCGGCAAGCTGACAACCTATCGCAAGCTGGCCGAAGATGTCATGCACGGCCTGAAGTCCTGCTTTCCCGATCTCGGCGGATCCTGGACCGGGACAGAAAAGCTGCCGGGCGGCAAGCCGCATGGGCCGAGCCATGCCAGTGCATGGCTTCCCGAGGAGCTGGCTGCCGACCTGGCCGGCCGGTACGGGTCGCTGGCTCCTGAGTTGCTGGAAGGAATCGAGTCCGCGGAGCTGATGGGTGCGCCCATCGCCGGCCAACTGTATCCGGCCGAGGCCCGATGGAGCATTGAGCGGGAATGGGCAAGAACCGCATCCGACATCGTCGATCGGCGCAACAGATCCTGCCTGGAATTCGGCCCCGCCGAGCGGGAGGCACTCGATGGTTGGATCAGGAAATACCGCGATGAGAACCGGGCATGATCCCGGTGGCATCCGGCGTCGATCAGTTCAGCACGCCCGGCCAGTTGGTGTCGCCCCGGGAAATGTTGCCGGGGATATCCTGCGACCAGGTCCTCTGCACGCCCAGGCTGTAATTCAGGTAAAGCTTGCCATCATGGATCGTCCAGGCATCCGGATCGGTCGAGGCGGTATAGTTGTTTGAAACTGCCCAGGCACAATAGCCGCCATATTGCGGTGCATAGGCCTCCGGCTCGGCGCTGAATCTGTCACGGTTGTCGGTGCTGGCAAACCGCCAGGTAGCCCCGTTCCACTCCGTCTCGATTCCCCGTTTTCCCTTCACGGGCTTGCCCTCGACAAAATAGGCTACCGGGTCGTAGCCGCGGATCGCCAGGCCGCGCCGGGAAAACACCGGCGGCTCGGCCGCCAGGGCTGGAAGGGCGGGCACCATCAGTACTGTTCCGACAAATCCGCGTCGTGTCATCAACATGGCATCATGCTCCGAAAATTCCAGGGTCCGGTTTGCACGACAATATGGCCGAAGCGTTGCCGAATTGCAAAGGCAAGTACCGCCATTCGGCAGCGTTCAGGAATTGTTCAGGCGGTGGCAGTGCATTGCCACGGCGCCGCGCCGCGCCGGCAAGAAAAAAACTGCGGCTCCGGGAGGAGGTGGAGCCGCAGTCTCGGGAGGAAACCGATGAGGTGTTTCAGTGTTTCCTGGTATTTCCGAAAGACATCCTGTCGATGTCGCCGCGAATGAGACCAATGTCTTCAAGCTGTCGGTCGCTGAGGGCTCCAAGCGTGAACCGGGTGCGGCGCTCGAAGATCCAGCGCTGAAGCCGGTTCGGCAGGACACGTGCAATCGAGACAATTCGGCTCATGGAAAGTCCGGAATGTTCGACTCGCGATGCGAATGCAATAGAGGCCATTTCTGTATTCCTTTCCTTTCGGAGTTTCATCAACGGAACCGATCTAGGTCCTGCCTCCGCTGCCCACAAATGCCGAATCGTCATTCCCGATTTGCATACAGATCATGGGTCGGACCGGGGTTGCCTGCAGGCGGCGCTGGCGGCGGTTGCTGCCCCTGCATACTCCCGTTGCCGATGGCGAGTCCTCCATTCCGGCAGTGCTGCGGATGGAGGAACCTGCCTGGGCCGAACCGGTCCGCAAATCCTTCCGCCATCGTGCGGAATTGCCCATGCCGGACAGGCCACGCCTGGCTGGCGAGTTGCGTTTTCATGTCGGTAATCGCCTCGGGTCAACGTGCGGTGAGGGAGCGAAGGCCCATCCCGCCGGCATTCGAAAGCCGCCCGCCGAACGTTTCGTTTTCTGCGGAGTGCATCCCGCGACATCCACCTGCCCACCTGCATGTCGAGTTGCGATCTTCTCTCTCCGGCCCACGCCCCGCCGGCGCCGCCACAAAGGCAATCGAGCGACGATCACGATGGAATTGACGCGACAGGGAGAAAAACGCGGCTAACCACCCGGAATCCCGCGGTTTCGTTCAGGCGCCGACAACCGCTCACGGACGACGCGAGGTGCCTGTTCCTCCTGCTCGGCCATGCCGCCTTGCAGGGCCGAAGGGGCAGGCTCGACGCATGACTGTCACCGCACTTCGAAAATCGATCCACCTTCCACCTCCGGAATCGACCCGGCCCGTGCTGTCCTTCCCTCCCGGTTGCCCGCTCGGGAGGGGCTGGATGCGGGTGCTCAACCGCAGAGGTCGGAGCCGGGTGCGCGCGGGACAGCGGGGACGCGTTTCTGGCGCTCGACTGGTTCGCGGGTCGGAGCCGGGTGCGCGCGGGACAGCGAGTAGGTGTTCCTGCCCACCGTATCGTACTGACCGGAGCCGAGTGGCGCGGGACAGGAAAGACGGCCCTCGAATGCCGGCAGGATGGGCCTTCACGCCCTCACCGAACGCCTGGTGCGTCGGCTTGGTGACTGATTTCGCCGAATTTTTCGAAACCACTGGAAATGTTCCTGTTTCGTCCCTATTGTCCATGCATTCATCGGGAGATTTCATGCGGGTATTGGGGCTGGATCCGGGGTTGAAGATCACCGGTTGGGGCGTAATTGATGTCGAGGGTTCGCAACTATCCCTTGTCGGCAACGGCGTTTGCCGCGCCAAGGGAGACAATTTGGCGCAGCGACTGGTGGATCTGCACCGCAAGCTGACTGCCGTCGTCGAGACCTACCAGCCGGACGAGGCGGCGGTCGAGCAGATCTTCGTCAATTCCAGCATGCGGGATTCGCTGAGCCTGGGCCATGCAAGGGGGGTTGCGGTGCTGGTTGCCGCACAGGCCGGACTCAAGGTTGGCGAATACGCGCCGAATACCGTCAAGAAGGTCGTGGTCGGAGTTGGACATGCCCAGAAGGACCAGGTCGAACACATGGTCAGGATCCAGTTGCCGGGTGTCGACATCGCGGTATCCGACGAGGCGGACGCGCTTGGCGTGGCGATCACCCACGCGGTCCAGGGCAGGTTTGACGACGTTCTCGCTGCCTCGCTGGCCAGGGCAGAAGCCTGACCGATGATCGGAAGGGTGCGGGGTATCGTGGTCGAGCGGCATGACAACCATGTCGTGATTGATACCGGCGGTGTCGGCTATGTCGTCTATTGTTCCGAGCGGACCCTGGCTGCCATTCCGGCGGTGGGAGAACGGGCGGTCCTGCACACGGATCTCCTGGTGCGGGAGGATCTGCTGCAGCTCTTCGGTTTTCGTTCGGCACGGGAGCGGGAATTGCACCGGTTGCTGCTGACGGTGCAGGGTGTCGGGGCCAGGGCAGCGCTGGCGATGGTGTCGGCGATCGGCGTGGAAGGCGTGATCCGGTCCATCATCCTGCAGGATGCGAACTCGATACGGGCTGCACAGGGGGTTGGTCCGAAGCTGGCGCAGCGGGTGGTCAACGAGTTGCAGGACAAGACCGCGGCGCTGGCCGCCGCGGGGGGAGGGGAGTCGGTAGCCGCCGATGACGCCGGTGACGAGGAAGTGGCTGACCTGCAACATGTCCAGGCCGACGACGACCTGGCCGTGATCGCCCGCACCGAGGCGATATCCGCCATTGTCAATCTGGGTTACCGCCAACCGGAAGCAATCCGGATGGTGACCGAGGTGGCGGCGAAGAACCCCGAAATGGAGACTGCCGACTTGATACGAGAGGCACTGAAGCGCCTTGCCCCAGGCTGAGCAGAACATGACCGAACGGTCCAGGACGATCAGCCCGCAGCACCAGGAGCAGGATGCCGACCAGACGTTGCGCCCACTGACCCTGGACGCCTTCATCGGCCAGAACCAGGCCAAGGCGAATCTGAGGGTCTTTGTCGAGAGTGCGCGGCGGCGCACGGTGGCAATGGATCATACGCTGTTCTACGGACCGCCGGGGCTCGGCAAGACAACCCTGGGACAGATCGTGGCCAGGGAACTCGGCGTCAATTTCAGGATTACATCGGGTCCGGCCCTGGCCAAGGCGGGTGACCTGGCAGCAATCCTGACCAACCTCGAGAAGAAAGATGTGCTGTTCATTGACGAGATCCACCGGCTGCAACCGGTTGTCGAGGAGGTCCTCTATCCGGCCCTGGAGGATTACGCCCTTGACCTGGTGATTGGTAGCGGACCGGCGGCAAGGACGGTGAGAATCGAGTTGCAGCCCTTCACCCTGATCGGCGCAACGACGCGGCTGGGGTTGCTGACCACGCCATTACGGGACCGGTTTGGTATCCCGATACGCCTTGAATACTACCAGGCAGAGGAATTGCACGAAATCGTGATCAGGGGTGCCGGGGTGCTTGGCATCGAAATCGACGATGCCGGCGCAATGGAAATTGCCGGCAGGTCCAGGGGAACACCGAGGATCGCCAACCGGTTGCTGAAACGTGTTCGTGATTTTGCCTTCGTCGAGGTCGACGGGGCGATTTCCCGGGATGTTGCCAATGGTGCCTTGGTGCGGCTGGATGTCGATCATCTCGGACTCGACGGAGCCGACAAGCGTTACCTGTCGCATATTGCCGAAAACTACGGCGGCGGGCCGGTTGGCGTCGAGACACTCTCGGCGGCTCTGTCGGAAGCCAGGGATTCGATCGAGGAGGTCATCGAGCCGTTTCTTCTTCAGCAGGGGCTGATCCAGAGAACGACCAGGGGGCGCATCCTGACTGCGAAAGCCTGGCGTCACCTGGGATTGCAGGCACCGCAGGGCAGTGAACAGCAGACATTGTTTGACCCACCAGAATGCAGCACCGATTCCGATTGACGGTCTATTATGAGGACACCGATCTTGCTGGCGTGGTCTACCATGCCAATTTCCTGAAATATATCGAGAGGGGCCGGACCGAATTCATAAGGGAAATGGGAATCGATCAGGGCGAAATGAAGCTCAGTGACGGGCTGGCCATCGTTGTCAGGCGGATGGTTTCCGACTTCCACCGTCCGGCGCGATTCGGTGATACGCTCTGGGTGCATACGTGGCCGGTGCGGTGCACGGGGGCGAGGATTGATCTCGGGCAGAAGGTGTTGAGGGACAGCGAATTGCTGTTTTCGTCGGAGGTGACGCTGGCCTGCATCCGGGACTCCGGCGCCCCCGCCAGGATTCCGGCGGCAATCCGGACGGGAATCATGCCGCACCTGGATTCCGGGGCGGCGCCGAGCTTGATTTGATCCGACTTGCCGTCTAGTGTCCTGCGGACGGTCACCTGCGGCCCAAGAGCAAGAATTGCGCGGAAAAGCGCGGTCACGCACAGAGCAGTAGCATGGAAACAGAAGCGGTAATGGCCACCCTGGCCGTAGATTTTTCGGTCACCAGCCTGTTCGCGCAAGCCGGGCTGGTGGTGAAGGCAGTGATGCTTCTGCTGCTGTTCGCCTCGTTCTGGAGCTGGGCAATCATCACCCAGAAATTCATCAGCTTTCGCCGGGTCAGGGTCGCGGCTGACCGGTTCGAGAGAAGATTCTGGTCCGGAGAACCGCTGGAGGAGTTGCACGAACGCATGGGTGACCGCCCGACGGGCGGCTTCGAGCTGATATTCTGTGCAGCGATGGATGAACGAAGCAGGTCCCGGCGTCGGGATGGCGGATTGCAACCGGGGGTTGGCAGCCGCATTGAGCGATCGATGGGTATCGCGGTGGCAAGGGAGACCAACCGGCTCTCATCCGGACTTGGATTCCTGGCTACCGTCGGCGCCACCGCACCATTTGTCGGACTCTTCGGCACCGTCTGGGGCATCATGAACGTCTTTCGGGAGATCGGGGTCCAGGAGAACACCAACCTGGCCGTGGTGGCGCCCGGAATCGGCGAGGCGCTGGCGGCAACTGCCCTCGGCTTGCTGGCGGCCATTCCGGCCGTGATATTCTACAACCACCTGTCGGCAGCATCGGACCGGCTTGCAGCCCGGTTCGAGGATTTCGCCGACGAGTTCTCGACAATCATTTCCCGGCAGCTGGAACAGTAGCGATGGCGGTTACTCTGCAGAAGGACGATCCCCGCCGGAGGTGGCGAGGCAGGAATGCCCATCGGCCGATGTCCGAGATCAATGTCACGCCCTTTGTCGATGTCATGCTGGTGCTGTTGATCATCTTCATCGTGGCGGCGCCATTGCTGACCGTCGGGATTCCGGTTCAACTGCCGGAAACCGCGGCCAGGCCCTTGCCATCCGAGCCGGAGGAGCCGCTGACACTTTCTGTTGCATCCGACGGGCGCATCGCCCTGCAGGCGACCGAGTTGCCGAGAGAGGAACTCGTACCGAGGCTGCGGGCGGTTCTGGCAGAGCGATCCTCGGACAAGATATTCCTTCGTGGCGACCGCGATGCCAGATACGAGGTCATCATGCAGGTGATGGGAGCCCTGAACAATGCCGGATACCGAAACATTGGCCTGGTTACCGAAGGGAACGGACCAAAGCTGGACGGTGACGGAAACTAGGAGCGTGACGTGCGCACCGGCGCGATTATCTCGGCAACGCTTCACTCCGGACTGGTGCTGTTCCTGATGCTTGGTGAAACCTACAGGGAACGGCTGGATGAACCGGATGTCCTGGCCGCCAATGTCTCGCTGATTTCGCTGGAGGAGCTGGCGGCACTGCAGCCACTGCCCGAGGTCCTGGAAGAGCCGCAAGCCGAGGCCCCTTCCCCTGCCCCGGAACTGGCGGCGGCGGAAGAGCCGGAGAAGGAGGAGATCCCGCTGGCCGATATTGCCAGCCGGGCCGAGCCGGAGACCGATACCGGCACCGGAGAGTACGAGGCGGTATCGGTGGTCGAGGATCTGCCTGCCGAGGTCCCGGAAGAGCCGGCGCGCCAGGCGGCACCGGTGATCTCGCCGGTCGCGGCGCCGGAGCCGGATGCCAGGAGTGCCGAAATCGAACAGGAGGCAATGGTTGCCGATCCGGAAGACGAGGAGGTCGAGGAGCGGGTGGTCGAGGAGGTGGAGGCTGAAACGGCCCTGGAACATGCGGCGACTGAAACCGTGACCGAAGCCGACGAGACCACCGGGTTTGCTCTTGACGTGGAGCGCCCGAGGCGGCGCCCGAGGCCGCAGGCAACCGGTCCCGAGACAGGCGAGCAGCGGGATATCGAGGATTTGATTGCCCGGGCACGGGAACTGGTACCGGATCGCGAGGAGGTGCAACCGGCACCGGTATCCTCCCCGCCACTGACCTCCGTCGAGCGCGACGGACTGCGCCGCGAGATTCGGAAATGCTGGAACCTGGCGTCGCTGTCGGACGAGGCCCGGCGAATCACCGTGACCGTTGGCGCCGAACTCGACGAAACCGGGCGGGTGCTGGAAGGGTCGATCAAGCTGGTCAGTGCCAGCGAGGGGTCTGCTGTTGCCCAGGGAATTGCTTTCGAAGCCGGGAGGCGGGCAATTGCCGTGTGCCTGAACCGCGGTCACGACCTGCCAAGGGAAAAATTCGAGAACTGGCGTCTTATCGAAGTGGTATTTGACCCCGAAAACATGAGGCTCAGATGACTAGACCAGGAAAATGGCTGTCGGCATTGTTGCTGCTGCTGGTTGCGTCGGTCGGAACCAGCGCGTTCGCACAATCGGCCAACAGCCCGCTTCGCATCGTGATCCGGGAAGGGGTGATCAGGCCGCTGCCCATTGCGATTCCGGCCTTTGTATCCGACTCCGGGCTGGCGCGAGATCTGGCCAGGAACATTGCCAGGGTCGTCGCGCAGGACCTGGTGAATACCGGGCTGTTTCGCGAGATCCCCCGAGGGGCGCATATCTCGAAGATTGAACAGGTTGACGTGCCGGTCCGTTTTGCCGACTGGCGGGCGGTCAATGCCGAGGCACTGATTGTCGGCTCGGTGGAACTGGCCGAGAATGGAAGTCTCACAACCCGGTTCCGGCTGTTCGACGTGTTTGCAGGCACCGCGCTTGGCAGCGGTCTCCAGTTTACCGGGGTAACCGATGACTGGCGGCGGGTGGCACACAAGATCGCCGATGCGGTATATTCGAGGATTACCGGCGAGGGCGGGTATTTTGATACCAGGATTGCATTCGTGTCTGAATCCGGACCCAAGGGTGACCGGACCAAGCGGCTGGCCATCATGGATTACGATGGCGCCAACGCCTCGTTCCTGACCGATGACGACACCATCGTCCTGGCGCCGCGGTTCTCGCCTGATGGCACCAAGCTGATCTACACCTCCTATGCGACCGGGATTCCCCGGGTCTACCTGATGGATATCGAAACCCGGGAACAGCGGGCCATTGTCGAGTCGGCCGACATGACCTTTGCGCCGCGATTTTCACCAGACGGCAAGAAGGTACTGCTTTCGATTACCGAACAGGGCAATTCGGACATCCATGAAGTGGAAATCGCCACCGGCACCTCTCGCAGGCTGACCACGAGCAGCGCCATCGACACCGCGGCGAGCTATTCGCCCGACGGCAAATGGATCGTTTTCGAATCGGACCGCGGCCTGACACAGCAGATCTACCTCATGCGTGTCGAGGGGGGTGAGCCGCGTCGCATCAGCTTTGGCAAGGGTCGCTACGGCACTCCGGTATGGTCGCCGGATGGCGAGTTCATCGCCTTTACCAAGCAGCATGCCGGACGGTTCCATGTTGGCGTCATGCGGGCAAATGGAGCCGAGGAAAAACTCCTCTCGGCATCCTTCCTGGACGAGGGGCCGACCTGGGCGCCCAATGGGCGAGTGATCATGTTTTTTCGGGAAATGCCCGGCGCGTCCGGCGGGCCGGCGCTGCTGTCGGTTGACGTGACCGGACGCAGTCTCAGGCGGGTCCCGACACCCCAATATGCATCCGACCCGTCATGGTCGCCATTGCTTCCCTAGCGGGCCGGCTTCGGTTATTCAGGACGACAGGGAAACATCGACGCAATTCACGTAGAAACTGGAGGCTGGAATTCAAATGAAGACGGCAAGATTGGCAACCTGTATAGCCGCCGCCGCCATCCTGGCCGGTTGTTCCGGGTCCGACACTCTCATGGGGCGCGGCGTGACGGACGGGCAGCAAGGGGTCGTCGAGGAGACCACCTTGCAGGATTTTTCCCTGGACTCGCCGGAGTATTTCACCAGCCTGATCGGTGATCGCGTGTTCTTTGATGTCGACAGCACGGCAGTGACCTCCGAGGCGGCGCTGGTTCTCGAACAACAGGCGCAGTGGCTCAACCAGAATCCCGAATTCTCGGTGACGCTTGAGGGACATGCCGACGAACAGGGAACACGGGAATACAATCTTGCATTGGGGGCCCGCCGCGCCAGCGCGGTCAGGGATTTCCTGGTGGGTCTTGGCGTTGCCGACCACCGCATCAGCACTGTCACCTTTGGCAAGGAACGCCCGGTTGCCGTGTGCTCGAATGAATCCTGCTGGTCGATGAACCGCCGGGCGGTGACCGGCCTGAACCGGGCGGCGGCCGGCTAGATGTTCTTGCGCCGTGTCATCCGCACCGCCTGTGCTGGCCTGGTGGCCGCCATGCTGCTGATCGGGTCGGCGGCGGCGCAGGAGGCGGATCAGGAAACACTCGCCGATATCAGGCAGCAGCTGTTCGATATCTATGCAACCATGGAAGGGTTGCGGCTGCAATTGCGCGTGACGGTCGGGCCAGGCCAGCAGGTCGGCGAGGCGATGTCGCCTTCGGCGCAGAGAATCGATGAGCTTGAAGTCGAATTGCGCCAGGCCATGGCCCGGATCGAGGAGCTTGAATTCAGGATCATCAGGATCGCCGAGGATGGAGCGCGACAGATCAGGGATCTCGAATTCCGGCTGGTCGAACTCGGTGGAGGAGATCTGTCGTCGATCGGGCCAGGCATGATTCTCGGCGGCGAGCCGACGGAGCACGAGACGGAAGATGCCGTCGCCGGTACGGCCGGTCTCCCGGCCGGCTTGCCATCCGGCGAGCAGGAGGTATTCGACCGCGCCCTGACGGCTTTCGAGTCGCAGGATTTTGCCGCCGCTGCCCTGATGTTCGCCGAGTTTACCGACCAGTTCGTGATCAGCCCGCTGAACGTGGACGCGCATTACTACCGCGGAATGTCCGAATCCCGCCGCGGGAACATGACCGAGGCAGCCCGGGCCTATCTCGACAGCTACCGATTGGAGCCGACGAAGGACTCGGCGCCCCGGGCGCTGGTCGGACTGGGCAGTGCGCTGGAAGAGCTTGGCCAGGTTGCCGAGGCGTGCCGGGTCTACAAGGAAGTGCTGGTCGCGTTTCCCTTGACCGATCACGCGGCCACCGCCGAGGCCGACAGTTCAAGGCTGGAGTGCAATTGACAGCAGGCATTCCCGAGCTGTTGGCGGCTTCGCTGTACGGGGTCCGGGGATTGCGGCAGGCAGAACGGGTTGGCGTTGCCGTGTCGGGCGGTGGCGATTCGATGGCGCTGCTGAAATTGCTGTCCGCGTGGTGCAACCAACGCCTGATCAAGTTGCATGCGGTTTCGGTCGATCATGGTATCCGCCAGGAAAACGGCAGCGAGTGTCGGGCGGTTCGGTCGTATTGCGGAGTCCTGGGCGTGCAGCACGATACACTCGCGGTTACGACACCACTGACCGGAAACATGCAGAATGCAGCACGCACGGAGCGCTACCGCCTGATTGCCGACTGGGCGCACAGCCGGGAGATCGGGTTCGTGGCGCTGGGGCACAGCCTTGATGATCAGGCAGAAACATTCCTGCTCAACCTGTCGCGGGGCTCCGGCGTTGATGGCCTGGCGGGGATGCCGGACCAGGTCCGGCGCTTGGGCGTATGCTGGATCAGGCCATTGCTGAATGTCGGCCGCGACGAGTTGCGGCAGTTCCTGGTCGACCGGGACATTGACTGGGTGGATGATCCATCGAATGATGATCCGGATTTTGACCGCATCAAGGCTAGGCAGATGCTGGTCATGCTCGGCGAGTTGGGCCTCTCAAGGGGAAGGCTGGCCAGGACGGCAAGACTGATGCAGCAGGCCCGCGAGGTGCTGGTGGATGCTGCAATGGCGGCAGGAGGGAGGGTTCTTGCAGAAAACCGGCTCGGGGATTCACATTTTGGTGAGGAATTCTGGAAATTGCCGTCGGAGACCCGGCTGCGCCTGTCCGCCGACGCCATCCGGCGCGTATCCGGGTCGGAATACCGCCCCCGCCTTTCGGCATTGAAGTCGGCCCTCGAGGAGGTTGCCGGGGGACGGCGTCACACCCTTGCCGGATGCATGGCTGTTCCGGGTCGGGGGAGTTCGTTCTGGATCGTTCGCGAGCTGGCCTCCTGTTCCGGCCCAGTGGCGGCCGATCAGTGCTGGGACGGGCGCTGGCGCCTTTCCGGCAAGCCCGGCCCGGCCGGCTCGACCATTGGCGCGCTGGGCCGGGACGGGCTTGACGAATGCCGGAACTGGCGGGAAGCTGGCGGCCCCAGGGAAAGCCTGCTCGCCTCGCCTTCGCTGTGGTCGGAGGGCCGGTTGTTGTCGGCACCTTTTGCCGGATTGGACAATGGCTGGAGTTTCGCCCGGGTTAAGGATGATGAAATCGACCGGTAATCGGCGACATTCGTTTGAAATCGGCAATTTTGTATTTATCTATGTGAACGGTTAGTCTGGGTTTTCCACATCATCGGGCACCGGTGGCAGCCATGAGCGAAATTTCGTTACCTGGAGGATTTCCGATTTGGGCAATGGCATGAAAAGTCTGCTTCTGTGGGGCGCGCTGTTCGTCCTGGTGGCCGTGTTGTTCAACGTGTTCACCGGCGGTGGGCAGATCACGTCGACCCCGGCAGTGTCGCTGTCCAGGTTCCTGCAACAGGTCGAGGAGGGCGAGGTTGCCAATGTGGTGCTGGATGGCGAGAAGATCTTCGTCAGGACCGTCGGCGGCGCCGAATACTCGGTCATCCGCCCGCGGGAGGTGGATGTCACCGAGACCCTGATCGAAAACAACGTGCAGATCGATGCCAAGCCGCAGGATCCAAGCGGCCTGATGTCCTTCGTGGCGCCAATCCTGCCATTCCTGATCCTGCTCGCGGTGTGGTTCTACCTGATCAATCGGATGCAGGGCGGAGGACGCGGCGGTGCGATGGGCTTTGGCAGGTCGAAGGCGAAATTGCTGACCGAGAAACAGGGAAGGGTCACCTTTGCCGACGTAGCCGGCATCGACGAAGCCAAGGAAGAACTCGAGGAGATTGTCGATTTCCTCAGGGACCCGGAGAAATTCTCCCGCCTCGGCGGCATGATTCCGACCGGCGCATTGCTGGTCGGACCGCCGGGCACCGGCAAGACCTTGCTGGCCAGGGCGATCGCCGGCGAGGCCGGGGTTCCGTTCTTCACCATTTCCGGATCCGATTTCGTCGAGATGTTTGTCGGTGTCGGCGCCTCCCGGGTCCGCGACATGTTCGAGCAGGCCAAGCGCAATTCGCCATGCATCGTCTTCATCGACGAGATCGATGCGGTCGGCAGATCCCGGGGTGTCGGTTACGGCGGCGGGAATGACGAGCGTGAACAGACCCTCAACCAGCTGCTGGTCGAGATGGATGGATTCGAGGCCAATGAGGGCGTGATCATCGTGGCTGCAACAAACCGACCCGACGTGCTGGACCCGGCATTGCTGCGACCGGGACGGTTCGACCGGCAGGTCGAGGTACCGGTGCCGGACATCTCCGGCCGGGAGAAGATTCTCGAAGTGCATGCCAAGAAGATCGAGATCGGTCCCGACATCAACCTGCGGATCATTGCCCGCGGCACGCCTGGATTCTCCGGTGCCGACCTGGCCAACCTGGTCAATGAGGCGGCGTTGCTGGCGGCCAGGGTTGGCCGAAGCTACGTGACCATGGAGGATTTCGAGGCGGCCAAGGACAAGGTCATGATGGGGGCGGAGCGCCGGTCGATGGTCATGACCGAGGAGGAAAGGCGGCTGACCGCCTATCACGAGGCCGGACATGCGCTGGTCGGCATGAATGTTCCGCAGCACGACCCGATCCACAAGGCAACCATCATCCCGCGCGGGCGGGCGCTGGGGCTGGTCATCGCGTTGCCCGAGCGCGACCAGCTCTCGGTGACAATCACCAAATACCGGTCGAAGATCGCCATGGCCATGGGAGGAAAGGCGGCCGAGGAGCTGGTATTCGGTCCGGAAAATGTCACCTCCGGCGCCGCTTCCGACATTGCCCAGGTGACCAAGATCGCCCGGGCCATGGTGACGAAATTCGGAATGTCCGAACAGCTTGGCAATATCGACTATGCCCAGGAACAGCATACCTATCTGGGAGCGATCAACCAGGGACCGGGAATCAGCCCGGAAACCCAGGAGAGGATTGATTCGGAAGTCCGGAAGATCTGTGAATGGGGGTATGACCGGGCCCGGTCAATCCTGACCGACAAGCGCGACCAGCTGGACCGGCTCGCCGAGGGGCTGCTGGAATACGAGACGCTGACGGGCGACGAAATCCAGAAAATCCTGGATGGTGAGCCCCTTGGGCGCAATGACGGGGATGCCGATGCCGGTGATTCCACCACCACCGTCACTGCAATTCCCAAGATGCGAAAGACCCGGTCGGGCGAGGCTGGCGGCAGGCTGGAGCCAAACCCGACCTGAGATGCGGACCGGACCTGCCAGGATGTGTGGCCGGCAATCGGCAACGGGCATGACGGCACGGAGCGGCGTCCAGGCCGTGCCCTTGGTGTCGTGCCCGGAAGCGAGGAGCAATTGATGACGGGTTTCCTGATTGGCCTGTTGGTGCTTGCATTCCTCATCTACCTGAATCGCAAGCAGGCAGGTGGCGGTCCGGCCGGGATGTTCGGTTACGGGCGGTCGCCGGCAAAACTGTTGAGCGAGGACAGGAATCGGGCGACCTTCGCCGATGTTGCGGGGATCGACGAGGCCAAGGATGAACTCGAGGAGATCGTGGAGTTCCTCCGTCGCCCCGAGGTGTTTTCCAGGCTGGGCGGGAAGATTCCCAAGGGTGCATTGCTGGTCGGGCCTCCGGGCACCGGCAAGACATTGCTGGCCAGGGCAATCGCCGGCGAGGCCGGGGTTCCCTTCTTCACCATTTCAGGGTCGGATTTTGTCCAGATGTTCGTCGGTGTCGGGGCCTCCAGGGTCCGTGACATGTTCACCCAAGCCAAGAAGAACGCACCCTGCATCGTCTTCATCGACGAGATCGATGCGGTCGGACGATCACGGGGAGTCGGGATCGGCGGCGGAAACGACGAGCGTGAGCAGACCCTCAACCAGCTGCTGGTCGAGATGGACGGCTTCGAATCGAATGAGGGGGTGGTCATCATCGCTGCCACCAACCGTCCCGATGTCCTCGACCAGGCCCTGTTGCGGCCGGGACGCTTCGACCGCCAGGTGGTGGTGCCGGTTCCCGACCTCAAGGGACGGGAGAAGATCCTGCAGGTGCATGCCCGCCAGATCCGTCTGGGTCCGGATGTCGACCTTCGGCGGATCGCAAGGGGGACGCCCGGATTCTCCGGAGCCGACCTGGCCAATCTGGTCAACGAAGCGGCATTGCTGGCGGCCCGCATCCGTCGACAGGCGGTCTCCATGGAGGAATTCGAAAACGCCAAGGACAAGGTCATCCTTGGCAGCGAGCGCCGATCGATGGTGATGACCGAGGAAGATCGCAAACGGATTGCCTACCATGAGGCCGGACATGCGCTGGTCGGGATGAATGTTCCCCAGCACGATCCGATCAACAAGGCGACAATCATTCCGAGAGGCATGGCGCTCGGTGTTGTTCACTCCATGCCGGAGCGTGACGAGGTGTCGATTACCTTTACGAAATACCAGTCGAAGATCGCCATGGCGATGGGAGGAAGTGCGGCCGAGGAGTTGATGTTCGGCTCGACCAACGTGTCCTCCGGCGCCGCGTCCGACATCAAGCAGGCCACCCGGATCGCCCGGGCAATGGTCACCCAGTTCGGCATGTCGGAAAAGCTCGGCAAGATCGACTATTCCGGCGGGCAGGATGGGCAACCGGGACTTCCCCAGGGAGACCTGTCGAGCCCGGAGACCAGGGAGCTCATCGATACCGAAATCCGGCGGATCGTCGATGAGGGCTACCAGACGGCAATGTCAATCCTGGTTGAGCGGAAGGTCCAGCTGGAGAGACTGGCCGACGGGCTGCTTGAATTCGAGACCCTGACCGGCGAGGAGATCAGACAGATCGTCGATGGCGGGGAGAAGCCGCAGAAGACCGACGACAAGACGGCCAGCAACGCGATACCGTTTCCCCGGCGACCGTCAACGATGATCCCGAAGAGCGGACGACATCCCGGTGACGGGCCCGGCAAGGATCCGGGCGTGGGGGTGACCTGAGCGCGGCCCGGCCGCCATTCCGGTTGCATCGCCATGATGCGGGCATTATGCGGCGGGGCGCAACGGGGCCCTTTCGTGGGGCCTGCCCACGAGGTTCAGGATGGCATCATTTCGAAATGCGGGCTTTCCTGCCCGGGTCGAATGGATCGGTCGTGTCCCCGACCGGGAAGACTCGTTGCAATCGTCGCCGGTGGGCAGCCTGATGCTCGGATTTGCCGGATTTGCCGGTGAATCGCATGGCGGGCTGACCCGCCCCTCCTGCGTGCGGGTCGAGGACCTCTATGAACAGGGAACCGAGATCCGCAACACGAGGCAATTGTCGATTGTCTCGTCGGAGGAACTCGACGAGATCGCCCGGAGGATGGAGGTCGACCTGGTCGAACCCAGGCTGCTGGGTGCCAGCCTGGTGATCAGCGGCATTCCCCGGCTGACCCTCGTGCCTCCGGGATCGCGCCTGCAATTCCAGGAGGGAGCGACGGTGACCGTCGACCTGGAGAATTTGCCCTGCAATCTTCCTGCCCGCGAAATCGAGCGCGAAAAGCCGGGCTTCGGCAGGAGATTCAAGGACGCGGCGCGCAACCGGCGCGGCGTGACAGCCTGGGTCGAACGTGAAGGGTTGGTCTCGGTCGGCGATCGGGTCTGCCTGTTCGTGCCGGTACAGCCGCATTGGCCGGATGATCCCAGGCTGACGAAGCCAGGGGTGCCGGCCGCTTGAATTTACATCGGATCGGTTCGGGCCTGCCGGGCAGTGACACCGGTGGAGCCTGACTGCTCGAGGGGTGCGCCAACCATGAATGCCAGAACAATTGACGGAAAGGCCGCCGCCGCCAGCATCAGGCAGCGGGTGGCGACAGAGATCGAGACGCTGAAAGGAAAGACCGGTGAAGTTCCGGGGCTGGCGGTGGTCCTAGTTGGCGAGGATCCTGCCAGTCAGGTCTATGTTCGCAACAAGGCCCGGCAGACGGTCGAGGCCGGCATGCAATCATTCAGCAAGGTCTTCGACAGCGATGTCAGCGAGGCTGAACTCCTGGACCATATCGACGGTCTCAACAACAATCCGCAGGTTGACGGCATCCTGGTCCAGCTGCCGCTGCCGGGCCACGTCAATACAGACAGTGTCATCAACTCCATCGTGCCGGCGAAGGATGCCGACGGGTTTCACATCTCGAATGTAGGCCTTCTCGGCACCGGCCAGAAATCGATGGTCCCGTGTACACCGCTGGGTTGCCTGCTTCTCCTCCGGGATCTTCATGGTGACCTGTCTGGCAAGCAGGCGGTGGTGGTGGGGCGCTCGAACATTGTCGGCAAACCGATGGCCAACCTGCTGCTGCGGGAGCATTGCACGGTCACCATTGCCCATAGCAGGACCCGTGATCTGCCTGCAATATGCCGCCAGGCAGATATCCTGGTCGCCGCGGTCGGTCGGCCGCATTTCGTGAAGGGAGGCTGGATCAGGCAGGGAGCGACGGTCATCGATGTCGGAATCAACCGCATCCCGGCCCCCGAGCGCGGTGAAGGACGGCAGAGGCTCGTCGGTGATGTCGATTACCGGTCTGCCCTTGCCGTGGCCGGGGCCATTACGCCGGTGCCGGGCGGGGTTGGCCCGATGACCATTGCCTGCCTGCTCGCAAACACCGTCACCTCATTCTGTCGGCGACGGGGAATCGAGGAGCCTGCCGGTTTGAGCGCATGACCAACAGGCCCGGCTTGGTCGCAGGGTCCGGACCGGGAAAATGCGCGGCTGCGGACCGGTCAAAATGGCGCTGGCATCGTCACGCATGATCTCCGAGAGCGGCGACTCCCGGCAGTCGAGCCCGCCGGTATAGGTGCCGTACGCAGGCAGGATGATCCGATCCCGGTCGACGAGGAAACAGGGGCGGCTGAGCGATCGCCCCCTGGAGCTGATTTTCGCCTTCGGATGGTAATGGCCGGACATCTCGGGGCATCGGTCGCCAGCGCAATGCCGCAGGCGGATCCCTTCCACCTGGATTTCCTGCCGGACCTCTCCCCATCCGATGTCCGGATCCGGGTCGTGATTGCCGGTGATCCAGATCCAGCGTCGATCTGTGCCCATGCCTGCAAGCCGGTTGCCGAATGACGAGACGACATGGCTGGCCGAGCGATCGTCGTCGAAACTGTCGCCCAGGCAGATGACGGTTCGGGCCGCGGCATGGTCGATATCCGCTTGCAGCCGCTCCAGTGTGTCTGGTGTTTCATAGGGCGGCAGCAGTTGCGAGCCCTGCCTGGCAATGCGTTCGGATTTTCCGAGATGCAGGTCGGAAGCAACCAGTGTCGACGCAGCCGGAATGAACAACGCACCCGACCCGAAGGCTCGCATCCGAACTCCGCCAAATCGGAAATCGAGGCAGCCTGCCTGGCGATCAATGCCGTGTTCACGCATGTGCAGGCTCCTCGTCAGATGTGGTGATTGGCCACCAGGTATCTTGCCCCATTCACCCATGCGCGGGCTCCTGGAGGGTCACAGCACCTTGCCATCAGCCATGCCACGCCCCATTCACGCATGCGCGGGCTCCTGCGGTGCCACCTGCCGTTCCAGTTCGGCAATCAGCAGCTCTTCGGCACTGCCGCGCACCGGAACCCTGCCAGCTTCGAGCAGCAGCGGGGCGGCAAGTGGCGTGATCGTGCCGGTGCGGACATGGTCGATGCGCTCATCCACCCGGGCGATCATGTCCTCGATCCTGGAAAGATCGATCATGCCTTGCAGGGATTCCTGGCGGGCAATACGCAGCAGCAGGTGGCCGGGGTCGTGTTTTCGCAGGGTGTCATAGATGATGTCGGTGGAGAAAGTGACCTGGCGACCGGTCTTTCGTTTTCCCGGATGCGATCGCTCGACCAGGCCGGCGATGGTGGCGACCGTGCGGAACGTTCGCTTCATGAGCGCGTTGTCCGCCAGCCAGCAGTCAATATTGTCGCGCAGGTTGTCCATCTCCAGCAGCGATGCCGGCTTCTCGACCGGGTTCAGCCCCCAGATCAGCAAGGCATAGTCATTGGCAACAAACCCGAGCGGGTTGAGGCGGCTGGCTTCCATGCGGTGGGACAATACCAGGCCAAGCGTCTGCAGGGCATTGCGTCCGGCAAAGCCATAAAAGCAGGTGTAGTCATTTCCCTGGTGCCGAAAGCTCTCGACCAGCAACCGGTCCGGAGTTGGCAGCATCGACATCCGTTGCTGGGTCTCCAGCCATCTGCCGATTTCATCCGGCAGTCTCGACCAGTCGCCAGACTGAAGCATGTCCATCACCCTTTGGCACAGCACGGTCGAGGACGAGAATGTCGTTCCCGAGAAGACGGCGATTTTCGGTTTTCGCGCCCGGTCCCGATGCACCTCGACCGTTATCTCCCTGATGGTTTCGAAGCAGACGGTTTCACCGCCGATCAGAAAGGTGTCCCCGGGGACCAGGGAGGCGGCGAAATGCTCCTCCACCTCGCCGAGTGACGGGCCGCCGCGGCGACGGCCCAGTCGAACCTTCAGCTTTCCCGCATCAACGATCGTACCGATATTCAGCCGAATCAAGCCCGCAATCCGTGCATCCCTCAGCCGCCACCTGCCGCTCTCGTCCTTCACCAGGCGACGCCACCTGTCATAGGCCCTCAGCGCATAGCCGCCGGTGGCGCAGAAGTTCAGACATTCCGCGAACTCGTCCCGCCGCAGGTTCCGGTAGGGACCGGCCGAAATCACTTCACGGAAGAGTTCATCCTCGTCGAATTCACCCGAGCAGGCAACGATCATGATGTGCTGGCACAAAACATCCCGTGGCCCGTCCGGTCTCGGGCTGCCATCGAGGTCATCCTCGGCGACCGCCTCCAGCGCCGCCACGCATTCGATGACCTCGAACCGGTTTGCCGGAACGACGATGGCCCGTGACGGCTCGTCATAGCGATGGTTCGATCGCCCGACTCTCTGCACCAACCGCTTGATGTTCTTCGGCGCTCCGAACTGGATGACAAGGTCCACATTACCCCAGTCAATTCCCAGATCCAGGGTTCCCGTGCAGACGATGGCGCGCAGTTGCCCCTGCAGCATGGCTGTTTCAACCCGGTCCCTGGCCTGGCGGGAGAGTGAGCCATGATGGATGGCGATGGGCAGGCCTTCGCGGTTTTCCTTCCACAGCGCCTGAAAGAAAAGCTCGGCCTGGGCACGGGTATTGATGAAGACGAGCGTGGTTTGCGCATTGCGGATTTCATCCAGAACGTCACTGGCGGCGTGACGTGCACCGCCACCACTCCAGGGTGGCGGGCTGGTCGAGGAGAGCATCCTGATATCAGGGGCCGGTCCTGGATCGGCCCTGATCACCACGCAATGGTCCGGGCGGAATGACATGAAATCGGCCATGTCGTCGGCGTCCCGCACGGTTGCCGACAATCCGACGCGACGGAGTCCGGGGGCGAATTGTTGCAGTCGCGAACAGCAGAGCATCAGCTGGTCACCGCGCCGGGATTCCGCCAGAGCATGGATCTCGTCGAGGATCAGCCGTTGCAGGCCACCAAAGATGGTCGGTGCCTCCTGATAGGTCAGCATCAGGGCCAGTGATTCCGGGGTCGTCAGCAATATGCCCGGCGGGTCGACCCTCTGGCGTCGGCGAATGCGCTGGGGTGTGTCGCCGGTCCGGTCCCCGACCCTGACCGGCAGCGCCAGTTCGGTGATCGGCGTCGAGAGATTCCTTTTCATGTCGGCGGCAAGCGCCTTGAGCGGAGAGACATAGACAGTGTGAAGTCCTTCGAAGTCCCCATCTGCCAGATCGATCAGGCTCGGGAGAAATCCGCCAAGCGTCTTCCCACCCCCGGTCGGCGCAATGAGCAGCAACGATTCTTCCCGGGCCATCTCGATCATCCGCGCCTGGTGGGGGCGCAGCTTCCAGCCGCGGGCGTGAAACCAGTCACGAAACTTGTCTGGCAGGCAGGTCAATCGCACATCCAGGTCGGCAGATCAGAGCGTCATTGTTCACCGCAGTCGTGAAATTACAAACCGCTTTCCATCCCCTGCACCGCTCCCTTCCCACACCTGGCAGGGGAGGGTGACCAGACTCATCTGGCGATACCCGCGCATCCGCTCCCGTGCCGGCCCGTCGCTTGCCCGTTGATGATTTGCGCCATGCGGACAATGGGAGTAAGGAGGCGGCAATTGGCGAGTTGGCGGAGTGGTTACGCAGCGGATTGCAAATCCGTGTACACCGGTTCGAATCCGGTACTCGCCTCCAATAAAATCAATGACTTGCGTCATCCTTCTTCTCCTTCACTGCCATTTTTGAAACAACCGTTGAAACTTTCACGTTTCGATCTTGCTTCGTTCCATTTGATTTCTTGCCTCTTGAGCGCGCTTCGCGAGTTCCCTTTGCCGGATCGGCCCACCGTACTTTTTTTTGGCATCTCAACACCTGAGTGACCGGTGACGGCCTTAACCATCTCGTCATCACATCCAGCCAGATAAAGCTCGATCGTCGCGTTCTTCCTGAGCCCGTGCGTCTTGTAGTAGCTCGCCTTCTCGTGCTTCATCTTCTTTTTGATGGAGCGCATTTCCTCGGCAACGATCCGGTAGCTCACTGGTCGACCTTTGGCGTCGGTCACAACAGTGCCTTCCGTGTTCGCACGAGCCCGTCCAAATGGACCTTCAGGCGATCTGTGAGCGGGATCCACAGCGGCTTGTCGGTTTTATCCTGAGTGAAATCGAATCCTTCATCGGAAAAGTGCGCCCACTTCATCTTCACGACATCGCCAATGCGCTGGCCTGTGCCGACGCAAAGTTCGTAGACCAGCCGCGCCCGCTTTGAAGCCAGCGCTTCGAACTCTGCGCGAACATCGTCTGGCCAAGGCTCCCAGCCGTCGCTCTGCTGCTTGAAGAGCGGGATGCCTTTTGCCGGATTGCCGTGCTCCTTCTTGATGAAGCCAATCAGGCGGGCGTGGTTCATCAAGACAACCATCACCTGGACGAGATAGTTCGCCTGCCGCCAATGATCCGCGTTGGCGCGGTGCAATTCGTAAATGTGATGGATCTCGATTCGGGCCGGGTCTTTCTCCGCCCAGATCTCTCGAATGTGGCTGATGTACCGCCGATAGTCTGATTTCGTTCGAGGCTTCAGCTTCTTGTAGGCGTCACTCTCGTGGTAGCTCAGGATCAACGCTTCGAAATTGCGCTTCACCGGCGCAGGCGCTGGTTTTCCCTTCAGCAACCGATTGTAGTGATCCCAAAAATCCGGCGTGCCTGCCTCCTCGTGCATCATGACGGAGATGCCACGCGAACGCCGGATGAACCGAAGGTATCCCCTGTCATTGTAGACGAATTTTGGCAGGCTCTTGCGGGTCATTCGCCCATTCTCAAGTCACCATTGAGGAAGTCATCATCTGCCTCGGCCGCCACCATGTTCGCATCAACGATCACACTGCCATCAGGCTTGATCTCGAACTTCGCGCGTTGCCAACCTGCCTCCCGCGCCTCGCGGATAAAGGCCGAGGCCGCTTGTTTCGCTTTCGTCTGTGCACTTGCTTTAGTCATCGTCTCGACACCTCTCTCACCTCGTTAAAAACGCGCATTATCACCTTGATCCAAATCGATATTTCCGCCTTGGCTAAGCGCTGAACGGCGGTCTTTTGCCGCGCGGATAGCGCGGATCACTTCAGAATTCTGGGAGTTTCCATTGCGATCGGATTCCGCCTTGATCCACTCTTTGAGTTCTTGCGGAAGCCGAAGCTGCATTGGCTTACGACTGTTCATGAAACGCCTCCAGGTTGAAACCACATCCCGTTAGTGGCACTTAGCCACTATTGCGTCAATCATTTTTTATGGCACAGTGCCACCATGCCAGAACAAAGCTCTCAAAATCAGGACAAATTCATCGTGCGGCTGCCCGACGGGCTGCGCGATCGGATACGTCTTTCAGCCGAGGCCAACCACCGCAGCATGAATGCTGAGGTCGTTGCTCTCCTTGAAGAAAACTACCCCGCGCCTGTGCCAGAAAAACTCGATGACCCCGCCGCCAGACTTCTTTTTTGGCTCGCTAAACGCATCCGCCGAAGAAGCCCAAAACCGGGTTCACCTAGGGACAAGCAAGCCGCTCTTTATGAGCGGATTGCGGGCGATATCTCTGAACGTATGAAGGACATCGGGGTATAGCCCTAATAGGCCACCCACTCGTATCCGTGGTTGCCTTCGTGGCCTTCCCATTCGACACCGACCCCGCGCCGCCAATTCGATGAAGAGCAACGTCGCGACGGCAGCACCCATTGCGGGGCGGCCGCTGGCGTCGTTCGTTGCCAAACGAATTCGCCCTGCGTGCCATAGGTCCCGAGGCGCATATTGTAGCTCTCGGAGCAATCATCGTCGCGACCGCGTTCGCGATGGCTGTAGTGCCGCACATCCCAAACACGGATCGAGCGCACGAAATCGAATTCTAGGCCACTGATGTCGATTTCTGCGCCACCCTCCACCACCTGCGCCAGAATGACGTGACCAAGGGTCTGACCTGTTTGGGTGCTGGCTTCCCAGATTTTGGGGGCCGTGCTTTGTAGCGGCGCGCGCTCAGCTACCCCCATCGGACAACGCCAGATTTGCAGCGGCGGCTCAATCGGCCAGGGCGTGATCCGACGGATGAACACGGCACGGGCATGGGCACATTCTGCTGACGCGGGCCACCCACCGGCTAGGCAAAGCAGAATGGCGCAGTCGACCTGATAGGCTTTCGCCGCCTGCGGAGCCACGCTGAAAAGAACGGCCATAGCGACCCCGACGAACCAATTCCCGATGAATCTGCACCACATATCAATACGAGCCTTTTGATTACATTACTGTACTATTGATACTCTACCGCCACCCTCCGTCTTTACACCATATGCGAGCATGCTCTTTGTGAGGCTCGCGCGCGTTTTGTGGAATATAGTCCGTAGAGCGGTTCTTGTGATCTGGCCGAATACAGGCCATGAAATTGCGGGAACAAGTCGGGTTAAATATCCGGAATCTAAGAAATTCCAGAGGATTAAGCCAAGAACAATTAGCGTTAGCTGCCGACCTACTCTTCCGTAACGATAGTTGCCATCAAATCCTCGAATGGCGTCATCATGGAGGCGGTTCGACGAGAGGCAAGGCGGTGGAGGTGGTTCCGGGCGACGAGGAGCGCGCATTCCTCGAGGCGCAATTCCGAAGGCACAAGGCGCCGAGACCCTCTCCGACCGCTGCAGGATCATCCTTCCGTGCGCCGAGGGGCTGCGAAGCAGGCAGATCGCCGGGCGGATCGGCGTGCACGAGCACAGGCTCGGCAAGTGGCGCCGGCGCCTCGCCGGGAAGCGCATCCCGGGCCTCCCGGACGAGCACCGCTCCGGACGTCCCCGCATGGCGGCCGACGGCAAGGTGGCGGAGGTCGCCGGCCGGACGCCGGACACGATGCCGAAGGGTGCGACGCACCGGTCGGTCCGGAGCATGGCCGGGAAGACGGGCGTGTCGCACACGACCGTGCACCGGATCCGGTCGGCGTTCGGCCTGAAGCCGCACCGGAGCGAGACGTTCGAGCTGTCCACGGACCCGCCCTCGCCGGCGAGGTGCAGGACATCACGGGGCTCTGACTGGCTCCGCCGGACCGCGCCATCGTCCCGTGCACCGGCGGGAAGTCGCGGATCCGGGCGCCGGGCGTGGCCGGGCGGAGAGTCCACGACGACGTCCGCCACTTCACGACGACGCTCTTCGCCGCGCTCGACGTCGCCACCGGCGCGGTGATCGGCAAGTGCTTCGGGCGCCATGGCGCCACGGGTCTCCTGAGCTTCCTCGAGGAGGTCGAGGCGGCGGTTCCCGAAGGGCCGGACGTGCACCTGGTGATGGACAACCGAGCGACGCACGAGACGGAGAAGGTCAGGGCATGGCTTGCCCGCCGCCGGCACCGGCATGTCCGTTTCACGCCGAGCGCGGCGTCATGGATCGACCAGGCCCGGCGCCGGTTGGCGGAACTGACCAGGAAGAAGCCGCGAAGAGGCGTTCATCTCCCGGTCGCCGAGCCGGGCGCCGACATCATGTCCTTCATCGACGCGCCGGGCGGGAAGCCGAAGCCTTGCAGGTGGGTCAGGTCCGCCGACGGGATCCTCGCGTCCGTCAGGCGGTTCTGCCTCAGGATGAACGAACCCGGAGCGAGCGAAGAGGTTTGATGCGAAATTGGGATTCGGGAGACTACTATCCTGCCACCATCGAATTGATGCCTGATCGCGAGATGTCCGTGGCCGGTCTTCCCCTCGGTTGTCGTTTTGCATGCTGCCCGCGACAACAACGGGCAACACGTCTTCCGGGCGGTCCGTTGGTGGCCGCGGGCGGCGTTTCGGCGGCATGGGCAGTGTCGGCTCCGGAAGGCATCCGGAGGTGACGGGCAACGGGTTCCACAGGCAGGAAGATCCACGGGGTCCGGCTCGAGGAGCATGAGCGGAAGGCACTCCGGGAGTTGGCCTGCGGCGGCAGGGGATCGAAGGAGCGGCGGCGGCTGGCGGGATGTGGACATCGCCGACATTCCCTCGCTCGGGACGGCAAGGCCCTCCGGGTGCGCAGGCAGTGCGTCACGGAGGGTCCGGAGCCTCCCGCGGGACATGGCGCAGGAACCTGAAGCTGCCTGGCGAAAGGCTGGTGGAGCTGGAGGTCGTCGATGCAGTTTCGACGGAGACGGTGCGAAGGTCACCAGGAAAAACGGTCCCGGGCCGTGGCTGAAGGCATGCAGGCATTCCGCCCGGGGCGAACGCCGATCCTGTTCGTGCGATGGAGGACGACACCGTGCTCGTCCGGGCAGGCGAGACATCGAGGCCGGGACGAAGGAGACCCTGCACCCTGCCGGTGCGTCCCGGCCGGCCGGCGCCATGTCGAGGCGGGGCCGCCATGCCGGGCAGGACTTCGCCAGGGTGCCGAAGGATCTCGCCGACAGGCATCTTCCGGCAACGGACATCGTCCCGGTGATGGACAACCCGGACACGCACGGGCTGCCCGCGCTGCACGAGACCTTCGCAGCCGGGGAGGCGTCGCGCCTGGCGGGGAGGCTCGACGTGCACCACACGCCGAAACACGGCAGCCGGCCGAACATGGCGGAGACCGGGACCGGCGTCCTTTCGCGGCAGTGCCCCGGTCGGCGGATTGCCGACCGGGAGACGATGATACGCGAGACCGGCGCCCGGGAGGAGCACCGCAACGGGTCGGCGAGGCCGGTGGACCGGCGCTTCAGGGCGGAAGATGCACGCATCAGGCTGACGTCGCTGTACCCGTCAATTCGATGATGTCGGTGTAGTAGTTTTGCCCGAACTTGAGAGTGTTCGCACAACGGCCGAAGCCATCGGCCGCATTACGTGCATCAAGACAGGCGAAGAAATCGGTCCGCTGTATCAGTGGGATAACGGCGAGACGCAGGCAGCGTTGTACGATGGCGGTTATCCAAGAATACCACACTGCTCAGATCATCCCGCTGAACCGGACATTGGCGCAAACCGCAGCTAACGGCCGGAAAGAGCCCAAATCTACCGATGCTGCAGCTAGCTCGAATGGGCGTGATGAGCACAGAATGGACGCCCTCGGGTGTGATCACTCCTCCTGCCGTCCCTCGAGAAGATTCAAATATACACACGCATAAACCACCCAGGGATTTAATCTGAGAAACTTTCGTTGGAACGAAGGTCACCAAATTCGAGCCTGGCTTCAACTCTCCACCTGTAAACAATTGTACATGACCCAAAATTCTTTTCAGTTTTTTGCTATTAGGCCTGTCGGTACAAATCATCGCTACAAACAAGGCGAATTTTGGCTTGGAGCGTTTCTCCGCCCCTGTTTCGCCGATGACAAGGAGGAAAGAAATGTTCAAGATTTCAACGGGACTCGGGTGTGTATTTGCTGCGGCAATCACCGCATCGGTGGCCCAAGCAAACGAATGCGGTGAAGTATCTATCATGCAAGGCGACTGGGGGTCTGCGCAGATCGTCACAGCGGTTGCGAAGTTCCTGATGGAGGAAGGTTACGGGTGTGACGTCACCGCAATGCCGCTCTCGAGCAACCCTGCGCTGGCATCCGTATCCGAGACCGGAGAGCCTGATATTCTGACTGAAATCTGGACAAACGGCGCGCCGGCTTACCAAAGGCTGGTTGACTCAGGTGCGATCATTCCTGTGACCGAAGTTCTATCAGATGGCGGTGTCGAAGGGTTCTTTGTTCCGAACTACCTTGTGGAGGAGCATCCGGAACTGGCAACAATTGAAGGCATCGCAGCCAACCCCGAACTCGTCGGAAATCGCTTTCACAACTGCCCCGAGGGATGGACTTGTCTGAATGTCAGCACCAACCTGATGAAGGCAGGCGGGTTGATTGATGCAGGCATTGAAAACTTCGTGCATGGATCAGGCGAAACCCTTGCGGCTTCGATCGCTGCCGCCTACGAAAACAAAGAGCCGTGGTTCGGCTTTTATTGGGCACCGACATCGGTACTGGGCAAATACCCGATGACCCTGGTCGATATGGGCCCCCATGACCCTGAAAAGCACGCCTGCAACATCACAGCGGAATGCGCGACGCCAGAAATGAGCGCCTTCCCCCGCAGTGAAGTCGTTACAGTTCTTTCCAAAGAATTTATGGCCGAAAACGCAGCAGTGTCTGACCTGATGACAAATCTGTCCTTCGCCAACGCACAGATGGGCGAAACGCTGGCATGGGTCGAGGACAACAATGCCTCCTACGATGAAGGTGCTGTGCACTTTCTGACGACCTACAAGGATGTCTGGGGGGCGTGGCTTAATGATGCTGCGCGCGACAAACTTTCCGCATTGCTGCAGTAAACTGCATGGACAGGGGCATCCTCAGCGATGCCCCTGACGCATTAACCTGGATGGGGAAGTAGAATTAATGGCCTTCTACGACGAGATATTCAGCGCCTTGGGGTTGAGCGACTGGTGCGGCACGTCAGACGACAAAGCGCCTCTTTCGCTGGCGGACCTTGCGGCGCAAGCAGGAGGAGAAGATGCCTCTGGGCCGCTCATTCCAATTCCCTCGTTTGATAATCTGCATGAAAGCTGCAACCGCATATGGCAGTCGCGCGATGTAACCAACGGGATCGAAGAAGGGTTTCTGGCAGCTAAACCGGTCCTGAAAACTGTTCTGGACCCGATCACACAACCACTGAGCTGGATGTTGGATGGCGCACTTTGGCTGTTTGAAGCGACGCCGTGGTTCATCATGGTTCCGCTTCTGGTGGCGATTTCCTGGTACGCGTCGCGTTCGCGCCCTGTGACGATCTTCGTCGCCGTCTCGATTATGCTACTGGCCGTCGTAGACCACTACGATGTGGCGATGCAGACCCTGTCGATCATCTTTGTATGTACGACGATATCGGTGCTTTTCGGTGTGCCCATTGGGATTGCCATGTCGAAATCCGACCGGTTGCAAAAAAGCGTCGTTCCGTTACTCGACCTGCTGCAGACGCTGCCGACCTTCGTGTACCTGATCCCTCTGATTTTCTTGTTCTCGGTCACGGAATCCAAACTTTATGGGATCGCGATCATCCTTTACGCGATCGTGCCGGTGATCCGCCTGACCGATCTGGGCATCCGGCTTGTAGATCAGGACGTGATCGAGGCGGCCAATGCCTTTGGCATGAATGACCGCCAGAAACTGATGCGAGTACAACTCCCTTTGGCGCTGCCCAATATCATGGCCGGAATCAACCAGACCATCATGATGAGCCTTGCCATGGTCGTAATCGCCTCTTTAGTGTCTGCGCCAGGTCTGGGCGTGAACGTGTTGCGCGGTATCCGAAACCTTGAACTGGGTGTGGGCATCGTTGCTGGTATCGGCATCGTGCTCCTGGCCGTGATCCTTGACCGCGTTTCCAAAGCGGCTCTCACACGGGTCGATAAAACCCAAGTCAAACACTAAGGAGCCGGTTCGATGACACAACCAATGGTCAGCCTTCGTGGGCTCTACAGGATCTTCGGCGCCAGCGACAAGGACGTGTTGCACCATGTACAAGGTGGCATGGGCAAGGAAGAGTTGCTGGCGCAGCACAAACATGTTCTGGGCCTCAACAACATCAACGTCGATATGCAGGCGGGGGAAATCACAGTGGTCATGGGCCTGTCGGGCTCGGGCAAATCCACGCTGATCCGCCACCTGAACCGGTTGATCGAACCCACTGCGGGCGAGATCATCGTGCAGGGTGAGGACGTGATGAGCTTGTCTGAAGACGGGCTGCGCCATGCCCGTCAGGAAAAGATGTCGATGGTGTTCCAGAAGTTCGCGCTTTTGCCGCACAAAACCGTGCTGAAGAACGCAGGCATGCCCCTGTCGGTACGTGGCGAGGACGAGGCCACCTGCGACCGCGAAGCCGCGAAATGGCTGGATCGCGTGGGTCTGAGCGGGTTCGAGAACCATTATCCAGCGCAGTTGTCTGGTGGGATGCAACAGCGTGTGGGCATTGCCCGGGCGCTGACCGCAAACACACCGATCATGCTGATGGACGAGGCCTTCTCGGCCCTTGATCCGCTGATCCGGACCGACATGCAGGACCTGCTGCTCGAGCTGCAAAAAGAACTGCACAAGACCATCATCTTCATCACTCACGACCTTGATGAGGCGTTGAAGCTGGCCGATCACCTTGTGATCCTGAAGGACGGCCTTGTCGTGCAACAGGGCGAGCCGCAGCATATCCTACTGAACCCTAATGATCCCTACATCGAAGACTTCGTGAGCGACATCAACCGCGCACGGGTTCTGCGGGTGCGCTCGATTATGACCCCGCTTGGTGGTGGCAAAGTGCCAAAAGATGCCCATGGCGAAGTGGATGTGAATGACACGCTCGAAAGCATGATCGCGCGGTCCGGCGGGGATACGTCACACGCCTATGTCGTCAAGGATGGGGAGCAGACAGTCGGCACACTGGATATGACTGAACTGGTTCGCGCTCTCGTCCCTCGCGTCGCATCCGAAGCAAGTGCGCGTCAGTCTTGACGCGCGCCGGTGGCTGAGCTGGAGGTCAACAGATCAGCCCCGAAAGAACCGCATGGTTGGGTCGGCCTCGATCTGTCCGAACAGCCAGTCAACAAACGTATCGAGCTTGGGGTTGGGTGCACGTTCTTTTTGCGTCGCCAGATACCAGCGGCCTGGCTCTGGCACTGAAATGTCGAAGGGTCTGACCAGACGCCCCCTCTCAAGATCACGCGCGCAAAACGGTGCCCTTGCGACGCTGATACCGCGATTGTTCAGAACAGCCTCACGGACAAGCGGGTAATTGTCGAAAATCGAGCCAAATCTCATGGTTTCGCGATCTAAGCCCGCAACATCCAACCAACAGTCCCAGTCATCTGGCTCATTCCATGTGCTTGGGACACTCAGCAATAGGTAATTTCTTAGCTCTTCCAGCGGTATTCCACCGCTTGCGGAATTCAGGGCCTCTGGCGCGCAAACCGGGAAGATATCCGTTTCGAACAAGGGGCTGTAGCCAAATCTCTTATCAAACGGTGGCGCGTTGAACACGCCAACATCAAACCGGTGCATATCATAATCACCGTCTTCAAAGGTAGAGACGATGCGCACACGCGTGTCCGGATTGTCCTGAAGAAAGTCTGCCAATCTGGGCTGGAGCCACATTGTGTTGAAACTTGCGTAGGACTGAACGAGCAACACGTCCGGTTCCTCAGGTGCCTGGATGCGCCGCGTGGCTTTGATGATTCCCTGAATGTGTTCGCGGACCGGCGGGTAATATTGCTCCCCGGCCGGTGTCAGTTCGACCGAACGGCTTGTGCGTTCCAGCAGTTTAACGCCGATTGATGTTTCCAGTGCTTTGACTTGGTGGCTGACTGCCGCATGCGTCACACAAATCTCGTCAGCGGCCTTTCGGAAACTCTTGTGACGCGCCACCGCCTCAAAAGCGCGCAGTGAAACCAGCGTGGGCATGTGAGTGGTCATTACTGCATCTCCTTGATGAAACCAACTCTGCTTACCCTCAAGCAGAGTTATCCGACGACGGGCGCGAATGCAGCAGGGTTTTGATACTCCTTTTCATAGCCTGTCAGGGGGTAAAACGCAATTTGCGGTGCGATATGATCGGTTAGAATTTCTTGATGAAAGGAAATTTCTTTCAATTCTTCAACTGGGTGAGAAATGCCAGATTAGCAGGTAAAGAAGCTCAAGGATTCCACCTTCATGCCACCATTGTCACCTTCGTCTAATGCATATGGCTATCCGTTGTTGATCAAACACTTGTTAACCAGATTGAACATTGCGTCCGCCTGCCATGAGATCGTCAGCGGCACCGAAATGCGGCTGAGCTACGCGGACTTGGGCAAACGCGTGCGCCAACTTGCCAATTCTCTAAAGGCCAGCGGGATACGTGAGGGTATGCGCGTCGGTGTCATGGATTGGGATACGCACCGTTATCTTGAGTGTTTTTTCGCGATCCCGATGATGGGCGCGTCCCTTTTCACGATCAACGTCCGTCTATCTCCTGCCCAGGTTCTTTATACAATCAACCATGGGCAGCCGGACCTGATCATCGTGCACCGCGATTTCATGCCGCTCATTGATGATATCAAATCGGGCTTCAATCGAGACATCATCATCGTGCCGATTGGAGACGGAGAAGGGTATGAAGAGTGGATAGGCGAGGCCCCAGACAGCTTTGACTTCCCGGACTTCGATGAAAACCAAACCGCAACCCTGTTTTATACGACCGGGACAACCGGCAATCCCAAAGGGGTGAGCTATTCACATCGGCAGTTGGTCCTTCACACGTTGGGCCTGATCGCTGGTTTCGGCGCGTGGCCCGGGAATGCCGGACTTCATCGCGGCGACATCTACATGCCGCTGACACCCTTGTTTCACGTCCACGGCTGGGGTTTTCCATATGCCGCAACGATGCTGGGGCTGCGTCAGGTCTATTCCGGTCGATATGACCCTGACACAATCTTGGGATTGATTGCAGCCGAAGGCGTCACCTTTTCCCATTGCGTTCCCACGGTTCTGTCCATGGTGCTCGACCATCCGGGCTGCCCGCAAATTGACCTAAGCCAATGGAAAGTTATCATTGGCGGGGCCGCTTTGCCGCGCGGTCTGCAGGATCGCGCTGCGGCGGCTGGCATATCCTTGCATGCAGCATATGGGATGTCCGAAACCTGTCCGTTTCTGACAGTGGCCGATTTGTCCAGCAATGATCCAGAGGTGCAGGCGCAAACCGGCTTTTCTGGCCCTCTTGTCGACCTTCGCGTTGTGACACCGGACATGAAAGACGTTCCGCATGACGGTGAAACAACCGGCGAAGTTGTAGCGCGGGCTCCCTGGTTGACACAAGGCTATCTGGATAACGCGCAAGCCTCTGATGAGCTTTGGGACGGTGGGTATCTGCATACCGGGGATGTTGGGTATATCCGCGAGAATGGGTCGTTGCAGATTACTGACCGCCTCAAGGACGTGATCAAGACCGGCGGTGAATGGATTTCCTCGCTGGCACTGGAAAACATAGCATCGTCTTGTAGCGGCATCGAAGACGTCGCCGCGATCGGGCTGCCGCACGCGAAGTGGGGCGAAAGGCCAGTGTTGGTCGCTCAAACCGCAAAGGATGCCGACCCGGATCTAGTGCGCTTGAGCGTCATGGAAGAAATCCAGTCACGTGTCGACGCAGGCGAGCTTTCGAAGTGGGCAGTTCCAGACGAATTAATCTTTGTCGACCGCCTTCCTAAAACCAGCGTCGGCAAGCTCGACAAGAAACTCGTGCGGCAAGATATTTCAACGCGCTCGGACCTAAAATCTTGACAGACAAGCAACGTCGTATTCAGGCGCTTTTTCATTCCATTGTCACCTATCTGCAGGCTCATAGAGCTGCCACGCGCGGCGTTGATCTGACGTTGGACAAGCTGGCAGCCATGGACCTGTCCGATGAGAGGCTCATTGATATACCTCCCCAAGGAACCCGGCATGATGAGGTTCTGAAGAACGCCATCGACGGGGTTGTCGCCCCCGAATTGCAGGAAATCGTACGTTGTCTGAAAGCGGCCAAGGATGATCTGGTCTGGCGCGAAGACAACGCCCAATTCTATCCCCCCGGTGCCGATTTGGGGGAAGGATACACAAAGTGCAACCTGCATACTCTGCTGATTGGGCCGAATGCATGTGGGCATCACCATCCCGATTTCAACCTTGGCATTTTCATGCTGGGCCCAAGGACGCTGTATCGCGACCACAACCACGACGCGCCAGAGCTGTACCTGAACCTGTCCGAGAAATCCGGTTGGCGGTTTGGCACCCGTGACTGGCAGGATTATCCGGCTGGATCACTTATCTGGAACGCGGCGGGCGATCCCCACGCCACCCGGGCTTATGACCAGCCATTCATCTCGGTCTTTGTTTGGCTCGAGAACGTGAATTCACGCTGCAACGTAGTCCACTTCGACGACTGGGCAGAGATCGAACACGATCTCGCCAAACAGCCTAACTGAGGTTTCCGAACATGATTTCCATTGAACACACCGAAGGCGTAGCTTTCATTGAGCTGAATGCCCCACCGGTGAACGCCCTTGGCCTCAGGATGCGGCAGGCGCTTTCTGCGGCCATTCACGAGCTGGAAGCTGATGAACAGGTCAAATCAATCGTTCTTTGCTCGGCCCTGCCGCTTTTTTGTGGCGGCGCTGACATCGTTGAGTTCCGTACCGGGACTGTTTGGGACAAGCCGGACCTGCCAGACCTGTGTGTAACGATTGAAACCAGCAAGAAACCCATTATCGCAGCGATAGCGGGCCCTGCGATGGGGGGGCGCTGGAGATCGCGCTTGCCTGTGATTACCGTGTCGCCACGCGGGATGCAGTGATGGGCCTGCCCGAGATCAAGCTGGGGCTGCTGCCAGGCGCCGGGGGCACCCAAAGGCTGCCACGGATTGCCGGGCTGGAAGCGGCAACGCAAATGATCCTTTCGGATGATCCCGTGAAAGGCGAATATGCCCTGTCTTGTGGGCTGGTCGACGCGCTGTTTGAGAACAACCAGGAATTTCGCGCGCATGTTTTGGGTTTCGCCACCCGTGTCAGCCATAAGGGCGATCCGAAACGCAGTTGCGCGGATATGACCGTCACACACCCTGATCCAAAGGGTTTTCTCGCGGGTTTCCGAGACCAGATTGCACCAAAGTTCAAAAACCTTGTCGCCCCTGAACGATGCTTGGTTTCCATCGAGGCCGCGTGCGAATTGCCGCTGGCCGAGGGGTTGGCACAAGAGAAGGCAGGTTTTGCCGAACTGCTCGAAACACCTCAATCGCGCGCGGGACGGCACCTGTTCTTTGCGGAGCGTGAATGCACCAGGGTTCCGGGCGTTGCCCGTGCGGACCGACCACGTGACATTACATCGGTCGCCGTGATCGGCGCAGGAACAATGGGGCGCGGCATTGCCATCGCCTTTCTTCAGGCTGGGTATCCGGTCACGATTATGGAAACCACACAAAGTGCGCTGGAACAGGGGCTGGATCAGGTCAGGGAGCATTTCCAGCGTGCGGCCCAAAAAGGGCGGCCCAGTGCCGCGCGGGCAGAGGCTTTCGCATCCAACGCCACCGGGACGCTCAGCTATGCAGACCTTGCGGAGGCTGACCTGATCATTGAAGCGGCGTTTGAAAGCATGAATGTCAAACGCCAGATTTTCGAAGCGTTAGACCGGCACGCAAAACCTGGCGCGATACTGGCCTCAAACACATCGACGTTGGATCTTGATGAAATAGCCGCGGTCACGTCCCGTCCGGAGGATGTGATTGGTCTCCATTTCTTCAGCCCGGCCAATGTCATGCGCTTGCTGGAGGTGGTGCGCGGCTCCAAGACCACTCCGGACGTCATTGCAACGGCAATCACAGTCGCAAAGAAGATCCGAAAGCTCCCTGTCACGGTTGGCGTGTGCTACGGCTTTGTTGGAAATCGGATGCTAGAGCCATACTTCCGCGAAGGGTCCCGTCTGCTTCTTGAGGGGGCGACGCCGAAACAGGTGGATGACGTCCTTGAAAACTTCGGCATGGCCATGGGCATTCACGCGATGGCGGATCTGGCCGGAGTCGATGTGGGCGCCCGAGTGCGTCAGGAGCGGTGCAGTGAAATCGCGCATGACCCGACATACCAGGCTGTGCAGGACAGGTTGTTTGAACTGGGCCGACTGGGTCAGAAAACCGGGCGTGGAAGCTATGTCTACGAGGGACGGACAGAGCTATTGTCAAAAGTGGTGTTCGGGGTGTCAGTCAAGCGGCGATCCTTGCTGGCTGATTGTCTGATTTATCGTCTGATGTTGCTTCCTCGACTACCTCGATACCATTTCTGAACTTCACTCCGGTGATGACCTTCCCCAGCTCCCTGAAGCCGTGCAGCCGTCTCCACCTCCCCTGAGCACACAGACCCAGCTTGAAGATCATGTGCAGCATGCCGTCACGGGTCAGACATCCCTTTGAGCGGCTGGTCCGGTGGCGGATGGTGGCGAAGGTGGATTCGATCGGATTGGTGGTCCGGATACTCCGCCAGTGCTTGGCCGGGAAATCGTAGAAGGTCATCAATTCGTCCCGGTCCTTCTCGAGGCACCCGACCGCCTTCGGATACTTGTCCTCCCAGGTCTCGATGAAGAGATCGAACGCGGCCCCGGCATTCTTCTTCGTGTCGGCCTGCCAGATGTCGTGCAGCGCCTGCCTGGCCTTGGGCTGCACCGATTTCGGCAGGGCATTGAGCACATTTGCAGTCTTGTGCATCCAACATCGCTGATGGCGTGTCCCGGGCCAGATCTCCTCCTGTGCCGCCCAGAAGCCCATGGCGCCGTCTCCGATGGCCAGTTCAGGCGCATTCATGCCGCGGGCCTTCAGCCCCACGAGGACCTCCCGCCAGCTCTGGGTGGATTCACGAACACCATCCTCTACCGCCAGCAGGTGCTTCTCTCCCTGGTCATTGACGCCGATGACCACCAGGCAGCAGAGCTTCGCATGTTCGGCCCTCAGCCCGCTATAGATGCCATCCACCCACGCATAGACCCAGCGATCCCTGTTCAGGGGCCTCTTGCGCCATTCCTCGTATTCCCGCCTCCAGGAGGCCTTGAGGCGGGAGACGGTGCTTGCAGACAATCCTTTCGCTTCGGGGCCCACCAGGGCCTCGAGGGCCGGGCCCATCTCGCCGGTGGAGACGCCCTTGAGATAGAGCCAGGAGACACTCGCCTCCAGCGAGCGTGACTTCCGCAGCCAGGGCGGCACCAGGGCCGAGCGGAAGGCCACCGGCTCGCCGGCCCTGGAGCGGATCTTGGGTATGCGGACGGTGATCGGACCGATCCCGGTCTGGATTTCCCGCTCGGGCAGGTATCCGTTGCGCACGACACCGGCCCTTCCATCCTCGAGACGGCGGTCCTCGAGCCCGGCAAGCACTTCCTGAAGCTCGGCCTCCACGGCCAAGTGAACGATCTTCCTGGCCCCGGTGCGGATCAACTCTGCCAGCGGATCACGGGGCTTTGCGTGATCTGCAAGTTCGTATATATTCGTGGACATGGCGGTGTACTCCCCGGTTGGTGTTTGTCGTGAATTCAATCAACCAGATATGCCGCCTGCCTTCAAACCCCCCGAACACCACTTTTGACAATAGCTCGGACGGACACGGGTCGAAGACCCTGAGATGGTTCAAATCAGTTCCGAGCTGGCGGACCTGCATGGTGTGAAGCGCAGGGACATCGACGATCAGGAAATCCTTGAGCGATGTATCTATCCCCTGATCAACGAGGGCTTTCTCATCCTTGAAGAGGGCATTGCAACGCGCCCGGGTGATTGCGACCTGATCTGGGTCAATGGCTATGGCTTTCCAAACTGGCGCGGCGGCCCGATGCACTATGCCGATGAGATTGGATTGAGCCAGATTCTGGAACGCATGACCCACTATCGGCAGTCGCTTGGCGCCTATGGCGAGATGTGGTTCACGCCTGCGCCTTTGTTGGAAGAACTCGCAACCTCTGGCGTGACACTTGCCGCGCACTTTGATGCCAAAAAGGAAAAATCATGAGAGAAGCCGTTATCGTCTCAACCGCCCGAACCCCTATTGGGGTTGCCTTCAAGGGTGCGCTGAACAACATCAAATCACCAACCATGATGGGTCACGCCATTCAGCACGCGGTTGAACGTGCAGGTGTGGACCCCGGCACGATCGAAGATGTTGTCATCGGATCGGTCCTAACTGCCGGAACGGGAGGCATGAATGTTGCCCGGCTTTCTGCGCTGGCGGCGGGCCTTCCCAATACGGTGGCAGGACAGACGATCGACAGGCAATGTTCATCGGGATTGATGGCCATTGCGACGGCCGCAAAGCAGGTCATTGTGGATGGTCAGAACGTCGCCGTGGCAGGCGGGCAGGAAAATATTTCCGCCGTTCAGAATGCCTATCTGAAATGGGCGGGCGATGAGAAAGATCCAAACGTTATCGCCCAATCTGAGCATGCCTATATGCCGATGCTTATGACGGCGGAAAATGTGGCCCGGACCTATGGGATCAGCCGCGAGGTGCAGGATGAATACGCCGCACTTTCGCAGGGTCGGACGGCCCGGGCTCAGGCGGCTGGCGCCTTTGACGACGAGATCGTCCCGGTCACTGCGATTAAGCGGGTCAAGAACCGCGAAACCGGAGAGGAAACCCTGGAAGAGGTGACCTTATCAAAAGACGAAGGCAACCGGCCGGGTACGACGGCCGAAACACTTGGCCAGTTGAACCCGGTTGTCGAAGGAGGCCTGATCACTGCCGGAAACGCAAGCCAGCTTTCTGACGGGGCCTCGGCTTGTGTGCTCATGGAAGGCAAAATGGCTGAGCAGCAGGGCCTCACACCGCTAGGTATCTATCGCGGTATGGCAGTTGCAGGAAGCGCACCGGAAGAGATGGGTGTCGGCCCGATCTATGCCATTCCAAAGCTGCTGAAGAATGCAGGTCTTCGCATCGAAGACATTGGCCTTTGGGAACTTAACGAAGCATTCGCCTGCCAGGTTCTGTACTGCCGTGATCATCTTGGGATCGATCCCGAAATCTACAACGTGAACGGCGGTGCCATATCGATTGGCCACCCCTACGGTATGACAGGCGCGAGACAAGTCGGGCACGCTCTGCTTGAGGGTAAGCGTCGTGGCGTAAAATACGTGGTTACGTCCATGTGTGTTGGCGGAGGCATGGGGGCCGCAGCGTTGTTCGAAGTCGCCTGACCCCACTGAAATGAGTTCAAGCAGAGCGTTATCTGGTTGAGACATTCTGTCATCTGCGAAGGTCGCCATCTGCATGTGCCGTGTTTCATGTCGACCGGAATTGGTGATAGCACCTTGAACGTTATGAGCAATGTCACGCCAACGATCCTTTCCACGGTTTCCAGCCAGTTTGTCGATGACTGGCTGGCGGCGTTGCGTGCCCTGTGCCCAGAGGCGCAGATGGCGGAGCCATTGTCGAAAGTGGTGTTCGGGGCGTTTGAAGGCAGGCGGCATGTCCGGTTGACTGGATTCGTTGCAAACAGCAACCGGGGAGTACACCGCCATGACATCAGATGCATGCGAATTTGCAGATCACGCAAGGCCCCGAGATCAACCGACGGAGCTGGTCCGCGCCGGTGCCCGGCAGATCGTTCATCCGGCCGTCGAGGCCGAATTGCAGGATGTTCCTGCCTCCTGTTCCGATCACCGCCTCGAGGATGGTCGGGCCGGCGTGGTTCGCAATGGCTGCCTGCCGGAGCGCGAGATCCGGACCGGCATCGGCCCGGTCTCCGTCCGCATGCCCGGGATCCGCTCCGGGACCGGCGAGCCGGTGGCCTTCCGCCCGGGCAGGCAGCCCCCGGCTTCGCAAGTCCCGCAACATGGAGGCGAGCATCTCATGGCTCTGTCTCGAGGGTGTCTCCACCGGCGGGACGGGCGATGCCCTCGAAGCCCTGGTCGGGCCGGAGGAGGGGATTGTCTCAGGCACCGTCTCCCGTCTCGAGGCCGCGTGGAGGCAGGAATACGAGGAATGGCGCCAGAGGCCCCTGGACAGGGATCGCCGGGTCCATGTGCGGGTCGACGGCATCCATGGCGGCCCGAGAGCGGAACGGGAGCGGCTGTGCTGCCTGGTGGTGATTGGTGTCAATGACCCGGAGAGAAGCACCTGCCGGCGGTGGAGGACGGCATCCGCGAGCAGGCCCAAGGCCGGCGGGAGACCCTCCTGGGGCTGAAGGCACGCGGCATGAATGCGCCGCAGCCGGCCATCGCCGACGGCGCCATGGGCTTCCGGGCGGCACGGGAGGAGATCCGGCCCGGAACACGCCGGCAGCGCTGCCGGATGCACGAGAGCGCCAACGTGCAGGGTGCCATGGCGAAATCGGTCCGGCCCAAGGCCGGGGAGGCGCTTCACGACATCCGGAGGCCGAGACCCGGGAGGCCGCCGAAGCGGCGTTCGATCTGTTCGTCGAGACCCGGGAGGACAGGTATCCGAAGGCGGCCCACTGCCTCGATGCGGCCGCGGCCAGCTCATGACGTTCTTCGACTTCCCGGCCAGGCACCGGCGCAGCATGCGTACCACCAACCCGACCTTCGCCACGGCCCGCCACCGGACCAGGGGCGGCCGGTGGGCTGCCTGAGCGGCGGCGGCATGCTGCACGTGATCTTCAGGCCCGGCCTCCGTGCCCGGGGGAGATGGAGACGGCTGCACGGCTTCAGGGAGCCGGCGAAGGTCATCACCGGAGTGAAGTTCGGAGATGGCATCGAGGTCGTCGTCGACGCAGCGACAGAGGATGGATCAGCCGATCAGCCAGCAAGGATAGCCGCTTGATCGACGCCCCGAACACCACTTTTGACAATGGCTCTCGTCACTGCGGAAATTCATTCAAATATGTAGTCAAACTCGGATGCCGAGCCCTTTCTGTGTGTTCTGACTAAAAGCTCTAAGTCGACAGCCGCCCCGGTTCATGATCGCGCCAAATCCGCTTCCTCGTGCTCGAAGGCTGTCGCCATCTCCCTGATCTCCCTCTCCGGAGCGCCCAAGGCACGGGCGACGTCACGCCAAGCCATAGTCGCCTCGGCCACCTCTGCGATTATTCGATCGGCGTCAGCGAGTTCCAGAAGATAAGCCTCGTGTTGTGCGCGGTGCAGGGTGATACTGGCATCCGGATTGTCGTCGTCGACGTAGCTCTTGAGCATGCGTGGTTGGTTCGGCACCGGATTGATGTCGTAGGCCGGTGAGAGGTGCCAGCCGCCCCGCCCACGCAGAAATCCGTGATTGCGCATATGGTCATCGAGGTTCGTCACGAGAATGGAAAAGGCGACCCGCCTGTAAAGCTCTTCTCGGTCTTGGTCAGGAGTGACGCTTTCCGACGTGATAATGTCTGCCAAGTCCAAATAGCTATGGCTTTCGCCATCTCTTCCGCCCAGCATCGCCATGGCCGAAATGAATGGGATTCTGCCGTCATCGTTCCGGTCAAACCGATGGGACAAGAAAACTGGCTTGTCACCCGCCATCTCAAACGTGTGATCAGAAACCGTAATTCCGGCGCGCCTTGCCAGCTCCAAAGCGATGGCTTCCCAGCGTTCCACGCAATAGGTGTCTGTCTCTTTCGGGAACTTTGCAACAGAAAGGCGACCGTGTTGGTCAAGGATACTGGCCTTTGGCCGAGCGCCCCCCAGGGAACTTCCCGGTGCAAACAGCATTTTGAGATCCTCAGTGGTCTCTTCCCCGCGAAGCACGCGCTGAGAGGCATGAAGCAAATCCCCGAGGCTCACGAGCGCAGGCACCCCTATGCCATCGCGCGCTTGAAACGTGTCATCAACCTTGAAGCGCAGTGCACCCAAACGGGTCTCATCATTCACCCCAAGCAGGTAGTCTGTTTCTTGCAGTGTTCTCGGACGTCGCCCCTGGGACTCTGCCATGCGGCCCTCAAAGCGCCGCATCACCGTTCGGCCCCAGGTATCAGGAGCAGAATCCCCTAGTGGGGCAAGCGTGTCTTGCCCAGCCTGAGGCACGAATTGCCCTTTAACGAGAGGCATGTCCGGTGAAAGCCCAAAGGCATTGTCGTCGCCAAGCCAATCATCATGATAGGTAAAGGACACCCGCTCTCTGCCCCGTCCTGCTGTGCGGTGGAGCGTGCCGACCCGTTTCAACCACTTCCAGTCGATCCAGACCTCAACCATTTTTCAGTCTCGCACGCTGAGGGAGGTCATCCAGAGCCATCTGTTCACCAACTGGGTCGTCGAGATCCCCCCAACCTTTCAGGAGGCCAAGCGCCTGCAACACTGCCACGTAGGTGCCGATCTTAACTGCGGGATTCCCGCTTTCGATCTTGGCGATGGTCTGCCGCGTTGTTCCAGCGCGCTGCGCGACAATCTCAGCGGTCAATCTTCGACGCAGGCGCGCAACGCGAATGTTTTCCCCAAGCGTCATGAGCTCCTTACGTGCCGCCCGGGGCATTTTGATCGGAACAGCCATAATGAAATCTCCAAGGGACATAAAGCTTCACAATGTTACACTGAGAATACATTAATGTCAACGCGCGACGCTCAGAACCGCAAACTCTTCACCCATACTCAAATCATACTTTATGTTAACTCAGAGATACATTAAGTATCTTAGAGTTACCTTTACAAATCATTATTCGGTCGATCCATAGCACCTGCACGCTCATTTCACCAATCTCACTCAACTCGTCTGTTAGCGCGGGGCGATTTCGATGCTTACCTGCGGAAGTCACGCCTGCAGCCCCGCCGCGCGCACCTGCTCAGGCGTCACCATCTTCGACGCGATCAGGTCCTCGATCTGCCGGTTGGTGATGTGGCGGCACAGGGGATGGCGCTCATGGATCCACTCGGCGAGGCTGGAACGGCCTTTGGCTTCGGCCTCCCGCGCTTTCCCGCGGTCGGCCTGAACTTGAGCAAGCCCCTTCTCCCACCGGCGCATCTTGAACCAGTTGTCCGAGAAACAAACCTTGGGGTGCAGCCCGATAACTTTGGTGTGACACAATTCCTGTCCAGATGCCGGGCACTTCCGGCATCCTTCCCGATCTTTGCGAACATGGCGGTTTTCCGGTAGGTCTGCCAGTGCCGGTGCAGCTGACAACGGCCCGATGAACAGGGTCGGCACTGCAGGCGGCGGGCAGTTTGCGTGCAGGAGATTCGATCATGACAGCAAGGACAGAACCCCCGGCCGCCTGGCCGGAGATTGCCGCGTGTCTGGAAAGACTGGCGTCGGCAGGAGATACGGAAGGCACGGTGATGCTGCGGGATGCGGATGGCACCTGCGTCGAGTACCGGCTGGAGGGCGGCGAGGTGCACCGACGTGATGCGACGGCGCGGCCGGCGATGCTATCGGCACTCGAGGAGAGCCTGTCATCGGAGTTCGGCGAACTGTCGGGAAAGCTGACGGCCGAGGCCGCCGGGCCGGTGCCGGATCTCGACAGCATCGAGACCGCACTCCGGGACACCATACACGGTGTCGGCACGACCGGCTTCGGGGCCATGCTCGAGCAGGTGGACAAGCAGCTGCCGGTGCCCGGTTGCGACAGATGCGGTGCCCGGATGGAGATACAGGGCTATCACGGGAAGACCTTCACCTGCCGCCTCGGCAGGATCACGGTCAGGCGCCGGCATGTCTATTGCCGGACCTGCAGGTCCGGCCATTATCCGCTGGACCGGCATCTCGGCATCGAGGGCACGAAGGTGACGCCGGGGGCAGCCAGCATCATCGCCGATATCGTCAAGGATGACAGTTGCGAGCGCACCTCCCGCAAGCTCCGCAACACGGCAGGGATCTCTCTCGGCTCCAGCTCGATCCATCGCTGGGTGCAGGGGATATCCGTATCCCTGGGGCGGTTTGAGCGGGAAGAGGTGGCCCTCGGCGAGCCGCCCTCGGCACGCTGCTATCTTTCGATCGACGGCACCGGCGTGCCGGTGCGCAAGGAAGAGACCGCGGGCATTGCCGGCAGGCAGGAAGACGGCAGTTCGAAGACGCGCGAGGCCAGGGCGGTCCCGGTCTACACCGCCGATGGCCGGCACCCGAAGACCGGGGCCCCGAAGAAGGATGCCGGCTCCGACATCCGCAGCGGCCTCATCGACAGCGCCGCCGCCGGGACTGGCAGCAGCGCCGGCACCGGCTTCGGCAGGCGGCTGGAGCGCGAGGCAGAGCGGGGCGGTCTCTTTGCGGCGAAGGAGCTGGTGGTGATCTCCGATGGCGCCGACTGGATCCGCAATGTCTGCGAAGAGCTGTTCTGCGGCCGGCCGGTCACCTATGTCCTGGATTTTTTTCATCTCTCGGAATACGTCTCCGACGCGCTGAAGACGATCATTCCCGACGCGGCCGAACGCAAGCAGCGCCTCGAGGCAGACAAGGCAAGGCTGAAGGACAACCAGGCCTCGGGGGTGATGGAAGACCTCAGACCGCATGCCGCCCGCCACGCGGCGGTGGCCAGATGCATGCGATACATGGAGACAAATATCAGCCGCATGCAGTACGGCACCTATATCAAGCGGGGCATGCAGATCGGATCCGGTGTGATCGAGAGTGCGTGCCGCTCCCTTGTCTGCATGCGCCTCAAGCAACCTGGAAATCACTGGTCGGTGGCTGGCGCAAATGCCATCCTCCTGCTGAAATCCTGCGTTGAAAACAATCGATGGACCGACTTCCTCCACTGGAAGGCAGCGCAGTCACGAATGGCCTGACCAAACTTATCGGGATGCACCCCAAACCTTGCCTCGCGTGTAGCCCTCGGTCTCTTTCGGGTAGGCTTTGACAGCCTGAAGCAGGTCATTGGGCTCCACACCGGCTTTCACGGCCGCTGCGATCACGCGCAGACTGGTTCGCCGGTCTCGGACCCTGTCCTCTGGATAGGCCGCCAAGATCTTCTCAGCTTCAAGATCTTCAACCTCCTCCACCGCCTCGCGCTTGCGCGTAAGTGGTTTATGGATGGTTTTAGGATGGTTTGGGGTCCACCGTGAACCCCGTTCACCGTGGACCCCGTACCGGATTCAGGCTGGACGGGGTTCACAGTGACCCCCGTCTCATTGCCGGGCTCTGCCGTGGGTTCGAGCGCGGCCACGCGCTCCAGAACGATGCGGTGGAGTGGACGCCCCCTCCGAACGGCGTCAAGATGCGCCAGAGAAAACGCCGGACCGGCTGCGCGTGAAATCGACGGAGGAAACGTCCATGGAACAGGTTACCATCATCGGCATCGATATATCAAAGCGGAGTTTTCAACTTCACGGTGCAACCGCGACCGGCCAGCCGGTCTTCTGCAGGAAACTGTCACGCGGCAAGTTCCTCTCCTTCCTCTCCGAGGCACCATCCTGCCTGCAGGTGTGGAGGCCTGCGGCGGTGCCCGTCACCGGGGCCGCCGGATCATCGCCATGGGCCATGACTGCAAGCTGATCCCGCCAATCTACGTGAAACCCTTCGCCGGCCGGCTACAGGCCGACCAGAACGATGCCGCGGCGATCGCCGGCACCGCGCAGCGCCCGACCATGCGTTTCGTGGCCGTGAAGTCCGAGGAGGCCCAGGCCGATGCCATGCTGTTCCGGACCCGGGCACTCATGGTCCGGCAACGCACGCAGACCATCAATTCGCTCCGGGGTCACCTGGCCGAGTTCGGCCTCGTGGCGCCGCGGGGCGTGGCCGGTGCCCGTGAAGCTTCGGCAGGCGCTGGCGGAAGTACAGGAGAAGCCGCCCGCACAGGTGGCCGGGATGGCCGAGTTGCTGTTTGACCAGATTGCCTCGCTCTCGGCGCAGATCACCGGCCTCGAGCGGCAGATCCGCATCCGGGCCAGGGAGCGGGAGGAGATGAAAAGGCTGATGACCATACCCGGCATCGGTCCGATCTGCGCCATGGCCGTGCATGCCTTCGCACCGCCGATGGCAAGCTTCCGCCGTGGCCGGGACAGCTGCCTGGATCGGGCTGACACCAAGGGAGCAGCAGGCGGCCGGCCGGCAGCGGTTCGGGCGGATCACCAAAATGGGACAGCGGGACCTCAGGCAGCTGCTGGTCCTCGGTGCCACCGCGGTGCCCGGGCACCGGCGAGAGAGCGAGGTGCAGAATGATCCCTGGCTCCGGCGAATGATATCCGGGAAGCCGCCGAAGCTGGTGGCGGTGGCGCTGGCGAACAGGATGGCGCGCATCATCCGGGCGCTGTCGGTGAAGAGCGAGGATTACCGGGCACCGGCGGCGATGGCCGCGGCGGCGTGACTGCCGGGAAAGGAATACCGGGCCCTGCGGATACGGCCTTGAATGAAGGCGTGATGATCTGCGGGCGATCCCGGCCCAAGCGGTGAGGACGACAGACAACTTGAGGGGCAAAAGGTCATTGAAGACGGGGTCGGAAAAACCAGTATCTACCGCAGGGCTTCGAGCCCGTGTAAGCGATCTGGATCCGATCCACGAACACCATATGGGCCCGCGGCGAATGAATGCCGCATCGAGAGGCCGGACATGTGACAGTGCCTTGACCGCAGTCACGAGTTGTCCAGAATCCTGCTTGCACCACCGGGGGCGTCCACATACGGTGGATGACGGTGTAGCCGTTCTTGCATTGCCGCCTCCCTGTCTCGATCAGAATGCCTTCCCGCAGGAAGTCGATGATGGTGCGCTTAACCGTGCTCTCGCTGAGTTCCGTGTGGTGCTGGATGGTCCCCTTGGAGCACCAGATGCCCGAGCCGTCATCGCTCGCCTTATCGGCCAGGAACATGATGATCTGCTTGCGCGCAGCGCTACCAAAGCGGCGCTCGGCGCATTCATTTGCTATGCGCCAGCTCATTGGTTCACCTCACCGGCAAGAGGCATGCGGAGTGCCGACCGAGCAATTGCGATGCAGCCTTGGATCGTGCTAGGGCCTGTTGACATTCGGGTTGCGAATCAGCCGCGCAGGTGCCATTTTCCCTGCAACGCACGCCGAAGGGCGGCACGAGCAGGTGAGGAAAATGACGGATGAATGAAGACAGGACGGTACTCACCGACGCCATGTGGGCGCGGACCTGCCCCATGCTGCCCGGCAAGGCGACCGATCCCGGCGTCACCGCGGCGGACAACAGGCAGTTTCTCGAGGCAGTACTCTGGCGTATCCGCACCGGATCGCCATGGCGCGACCTTCCGGAGCATTTCGGCAAGGAGGCGCGTGTTCAAGCGCTTCCGCAGATGGGCGCTTTCGGGCATTTTCGAACAGGTATTCAACGAGCCCCCGGATGAGTTCGACCTCGAATACATCTTCGTGGACGGCACCATCGTCCAGGCGCACCAGAAGGCGGCCGGCGCAAAAGGGGGACCTCGAGGCAGGGTATCGGACGCTCCCGGGGCGGCCTGACCAGCAAGGTCGTGGCGGTGGTGGATGCACTTGGCTACCTCGTCCGCTTCGTGATCCTTCCCGGACAGGCCCATGATCTTGCCTGCGTGCCGGAACTTCTCGAGGACCTCTCATTCGGTGCCCTGATCGGTGACAAGGCGTTCGACGCCACTTGGCTGATCGAGGAGATCGAGGACAGCGGAGCGATGGCGGTGATTCCCCCGAGGCGGAACCGGACCGAGACCAGGGATCATGATCCCGAGATGTACAAGTGGCGGCACCAGATCGAGAACTTTTACGCAAAAATCAAGGAGTTCCGGGCCATCGCCACCCGCTACGACAAGACCGATGCTAGTTTCGCGGCGGCAATTCACCTCGTGGCGGGGGTGGTCGCGGCAACATGATTGTCAACAGGCCCTAGAGTTCTTCGAAAGCTGACAGGCTTTTTCTGACAGGCCCCGGTTCACAGTTGCCGCTGTGACGGGGTCTTTTTCGTTTTGAACCGGCGAAGTAGGGCTTGAAACTTTCGCTTTTTGTTCCCGATTTGTCAGGAGGTATTTTGCACCCCTGAGCCATTGTTTTCGAAATGCTTCTTTCTGGATTGCAAATCCGTGTACACCGGTTCGAATCCGGTACTCGCCTCCAATAAAATCAAGGCCCAGTTCACAAATCGCATGCATGACCTGTCGATTGCGGCTGCAAGACAGGTGCGTGACGAGGCGTTCTCCAGTTCAATGTGTTGAAACCATTGCAGGTAGTTGTCGAGATATCTGGTCGCGATGCCGCGGTAGCGCCGCAGGAAACCCTTCGATCGACCGTGTCGGCCATTCACCGTCCGGATGTGAAAGGCGTCCCGAACCCGCTCTGCGCCGGACAGGTCGAGCGCTTCGTGGCGGACACCCGTGGTGGCGGCGCCGGGTGGACAGGCCCGGTGACCATCGCTCACCGGCACGATATCCCCGTCCATGACCGGTTCGATGATCGTGCGCCGGGCAGCGGAACCCGCCGCCGGAAGACCCGCACTGACCGTCATGCCGCTGCGGTCGGCAGGGTCGGCACCGGAGCCCGTTCATCCGAAAGGCCGCGCCGGCCGGCCTTGCCGCCATGTCGGCGCGCCTTGCGGCTCTCCGGGACATGGGTCCCGCCCGGCTCGACAATGCCGGTGAGCTTGCGGGTTCCCGGTTGCCTGGCGGCAAGCCTGCAATGCCCGGCCGATGCGCGAACCGTCATCCCTTCCGACGGACGGTTGCCGAATGTCTTCCCGCAGCCCCTGCATCGATACCGCCGCCGACCACGGGCCCTGCCGCGGGAAACCGCACCCGGCGTGCCGCAATGGAGGCAGCGGCGATCCTCACCGACCGCCGCTTCGATCGCGGCCAACGAAGCCGAACCCCGCCAGCCCCCGGAAGGAACCGCTTCGGCTTGCCGGCGTCGGGCCGGGCTGGGCCGATCAATCCCCGAGAGCCATTCCCGATACTGCTCGTGATCCATTGCCGTCTCCTGCCGCACAAGAGAACATGTCATGAATACATGCGATTTGCAGACAGGGCCTTTCGAAAGACCGGCCGCATATATGCGGCCGGTTACTCGGAATTGCAGACCTTGGTGCAAACGCAGCGAATTCACCCTTTGTCCGCACTGCACCAGTTCCCCCAACTGCCGGTTTTGCACTCGCGGCGAAAGTCCGGTCTGAGGAGTCGCACCGAAGCGACAACGGATGCTTGTCGAAGTCCAATTGGCAGCGATCCACGCCGAGCTTCGGGGTTATCCGGGGTGGGCTACCCACCCCGGCACCGCGGTCATTCGGTTGCCGGGTCCTCGTCACGGCGCGGGAAGGCGACCATTTCGACGCCTGGGAACATGCTGTGTTTGACGTTGATGAACGTGATGCTACAGGTGTCATCGGTGTTGACGAAGAGGACGCCGCAGCGGTCCCAGAAGTTCTTGCCGTCCTTGTCGCCGGATTTGACGTTCAGTTTCAGAGTTTGAGTAGCCATTCTTGATCCTCACTTTGAGTGTTTCGATGAACATGTCCAAAGCGGGTACCAAGGGGATGTCAGCGGGAAAATTGGCTCGCGAGGAATGCGCTGGCGCAGGGGAACTTTCTTGTTGAAGCGAGGCTCCCACCGCGTCATGCACGGCTGCCCGCTTATGTTCAGCAGTAGGAAACACGGCGTTGAGGGTCTGGTTGTGGCGACGTCGGCCTGACTGAGTTCGCTTGATCCGGAAAAGACGCATCTGCGCACCGAACAGGAGCGATCAGCTTCCACTCAACAGGTGCAACCTTGCCTTCAAGGCGCCGTCGATCGAAGCAAGTAACGCCTCTGGGAAATCGTCTGGAAGTCGGTTGAACGTGGCCTCAACGATCTCGTGCGAGGTCTCCTGCAGCTCTTCGAACAGGCCCTGCACGACGGCGCGGGACAAACCAGATTGAACTCCAGTCTCGACGATATGCCGACCGACGATATTCGCCACCTTGTAGTGGTTCGAGTTGCCGAAGTTCATTGCGAGCTTGAAATACTTTCGCTCGATCTGCCGGGCGTCGACGGTCGGCTGCACCGTCAAGACGTCGTACAGCGGTGTCATGCGGAAACGCCCGCCGGGTAGAAGACTGACGCTGAAATTCTTGCCGTGCCCGTCCGTCGCGCCGATTAGCCAGAACAGGACGTTGGTTTTGAAGAATTCGTATCGGTCTTTGTTGGGATCATCGCTACCCAGCAAGAGATCCATGATATCCGAAACCCCAGGGCCGCCTTCGTTCTGATATTTTTGCGTGGGCACAACGGATAGTGCTTGGCAGCAGTCTTCCTGCGGCAGCCGGATCAAGCGGCCATCAGACGTCCAGCGTCGATCGAAGCGCTCAACAACCAAGGCTTTCTTGTCGCCGAATTGCGCCATCTCGACATTCGCAGCCCGAAGCCCAAACGCCTCCATCAGCTTGAGACAAAGGTATTCATTTTCAACGCTGTCAGACAGATCCATGCCATTGGGCAGCCTGCCGATTTGCGGCTTGATGATGTGTGTGGTTGGCGTCGTGCCGGTTGGCTCAATCCACTGGCCATCGTGGCGCAGCAGCGCCGTTTTTTCCTGTGCGCCAGCTACAGAAATTCGGAAGTCATTCTCGCGGCGGATACCCAGCGGCGCGAGATCGAGGTCGCTCAAGATTGCTCCGATCTGAGCCTCGTCAACAGGTTCCCCAGTCAGTTCAGACATCGGCTGTGGTTCCTGCCCGTCTGGTAGAAACTGAAGCGCGCCGATGCAGTCACGCCCAATTTGTGACAGCAGGCTAAAGGCATCCATGCCTTCGGCACCGACACGTTCTGCGACCCTTCGGCGGATGAGGTCACTGTCAGGCAACAGGTTGTCGAAGACGGCCATCACGGGTGCGCCGCTGTAGCGGTTCTCCTGCAACGGCAACGACAAAGACACCGGCATCCGGTGCTCCCAGTCAAGCCAATCTCGTGCATAGACGAAACTGACGCCGCCTGAGGGCTCACGTACCAACTGGCCCACGAGCCGCGAGTTCAGAAAAACGTTCAGTGGTGTAAAGCTGCGCTTGCGGCCCATGTCAGAATATGTCCTCAAGCCTGTCTGATGCGCCTTTGCTGCGCTCGGTCACCGTGATCTCGAGGTCCAAGGCCGCGATCAAATCAAATACCGTTTCCAGCTTGGTGCCACCGCTGCCGTTTTCGATCTTGGAGATCGTCTCTTGCCAGACACCGCTCATCGAGGCGAGTTCCTTCTGGGTTAGGCTCTTGGCTTTCCGAGCCTGGCGGATTGCGTGGCCCAAATTTTTTGACGTGCGAACGAGGTGCTTCATGACTGTTCTCCTGCCACTTCTAATGATCCCCAGATCATAAAATGTCAATATGATCCTAAAGTCATAAACCGGAAATATGATCTAAAAGCCATAAGCAACAACCCCGCCATGGACCGTATGTCAGAAAACAGTGCGCTATCTGACATAACAGCAGCCCTATCTCAAATTGCGCCATAACTCTCACGCCTGCAGCCCCGCCGCGCGCACCTGCTCAGGCGTCACCATCTTCGACGCGATCAGGTCCTCGATCTGCCGGTTGGTGATGTGGCGGCACAGGGGATGGCGCTCATGGATCCACTCGGCGAGGCTGGAACGGCCTTTGGCTTCGGCCTCCCGCGCTTTCCCGCGGTCGGCCTGAACTTGAGCAAGCCCCTTCTCCCACCGGCGCATCTTGAACCAGTTGTCCGAGAAACAAACCTTGCCTCGCGTGTAGCCCTCGGTCTCTTTCGGGTAGGCTTTGACAGCCTGAAGCAGGTCATTGGGCTCCACACCGGCTTTCACGGCCGCTGCGATCACGCGCAGACTGGTTCGCCGGTCTCGGACCCTGTCCTCTGGATAGGCCGCCAAGATCTTCTCAGCTTCAAGATCTTCAACCTCCTCCACCGCCTCGCGCTTGCGCGTAAGTGGTTTATGGATGGTTTTAGGATGGTTTGGGGTCCACAGTGACCCCCGTCTCATTGCCGGGCTCTGCCGTGGGTTCGAGCGCGGCCACGCGCTCCAGAACGATGCGGTGGATGACGGTGTAGCCGTTCTTGCATTGCCGCCTCCCTGTCTCGATCAGAATGCCTTCCCGCAGGAAGTCGATGATGGTGCGCTTAACCGTGCTCTCGCTGAGTTCCGTGTGGTGCTGGATGGTCCCCTTGGAGCACCAGATGCCCGAGCCGTCATCGCTCGCCTTATCGGCCAGGAACATGATGATCTGCTTGCGCGCAGCGCTACCAAAGCGGCGCTCGGCGCATTCATTTGCTATGCGCCAGCTCATTGGTTCACCTCACCGGCAAGAGGCATGCGGAGTGCCGAGGGAGTGATTTCCCAGTGGCAGCCTGCAGTTTTTCCAGGATGTTGAAATTGCGCGGGTATTTCGTTGCCCCGTTCGGCCGTGATCGCCGGTCTTGCCGGTTCTTGCGAAAATGTTGCAGACAGGTCGCGAATTTTCGCGTCAGCGGAAAAACCGCCCGCCTCCGGCCCGCCTCCTGGCCCCGCATGGCAGGTCTGGCAGAGTGCTCCAAAGCCAGAAAATGCTCGGGCAGGATCCGCTGACCGGCGAGCAGACCTGCCGTGACAACATCCACGAGCTTGCCCGCGCCATGCCGGCCGAGGCCTGCGAGATGCTCGATGACCATGGCGAGTATCTGGAGGTGGATGGCAGGACCTGCCGCAGGGCCGAGGCCACCCCTGGCTGCGCAATGACACTGTTCGGCAAGGTCCGCTACCGCCGCTCGCGCTGGCGGCCGACATCGGGCAGGGGCCCGTCGGTGTTTCCGATCGAGGCCGTCCTCGGCCTGACCGAGAGCTCGCTGACGCCGGCAGCGGCCGGGCTGTCGCTGTTCCTGATAGCCGATCTGAGCGCCCGCGAGAGCGCCGAGGCCTGGGCCCGGCTCACCGGCGGCGGTCCGGCGGTCAGTGCCCTGGTCAAGCCGGCCGCCGAGGCCGGACGGCGCTTCGAGGAAGGCGCCGATGATCTCATGGCCGATCTCATGGCCGAAGAGGACATCCACCCGGCGGCGGTGGCGGTGATGGTCTCGCTCGACGGGGTCATGCTGCGCATGCATGCCGAGGCGGTGGATGGCAGGGAGATTGATGCCGGCTGGCGGGAGGCATGCTGCGGCGTGGTTGCCCTGCTCGATGCCGAGGGGGGCATGCTGCAGCGCGTCTGTCCGGGCCGTCTTCCGGAGGCCGGCAAGGCGAGCCTGAAGGCAGGGTTGAGCCGGCAGCTCTTTCACTGGCTGCGGCAGCTTCCCGGGCTGAAGCTGGTGGCGATCGCCGATGGTGCCCGTGACAACCGGGGATTCCCGGACAATCTCGGCCCGGATGTGACGGTACTCGACTTCTTCCATGCAGCCCAGCACATGAAGGTGGCCGCCGATGCCGCCTTCGGCGAGAGCACGGCCTGGTTCGGGAAATGGCGCCATGTGCTTCGCCACCATCCCGGGGGTGCCCGCAAGGTGATCGACGCCCTGCGCTACCTGCTCCGGAAGAAAGAGGGCGGCACCGGCATCATTGCCCGCGGGCCCGGCTGTTTCCGGGCGGGCCGGCACCGCATGAAGTACCGGCAAGCCGCCGATGCCGGCTATCCCGTCGGATCCGGTGCGGTGGAGGCGGCGAACAAGGTGCTGGTGACCTGCCGAATGAAACGCTCGGGCCAGAGATGGGGACGCGATGGCGGCCAGGGCGTGCTGACCTTCCGGTCACTGGTCAAGTCCGGCCGCACGGGCCGGGCCTGGGCCAGGCTGGCCAGGAGCTGGCAGCCATGGAAACCGCCGGCCAGGGGCGGGGCCGCCAATGACAACCGGGCCCTGGCCCTTGCCGCCTGATTCGTTCCTGCTGGATTGATGCCCTGAAAGACGCGCCATGCCGAGATCACTCCCAGTGCCGACCGAGCAATTGCGATGCAGCCTTGGATCGTGCTAGAGTTCTTCGAAAGCTGACAGGCTTTTTCTGACAGGCCCCGGTTCACAGTTGCCGCTGTGACGGGGTCTTTTTCGTTTTGAACCGGCGAAGTAGGGCTTGAAACTTTCGCTTTTTGTTCCCGATTTGTCAGGAGGTATTTTGCACCCCTGAGCCATTGTTTTCGAAATGCTTCTTTCTGGATTGCAAATCCGTGTACACCGGTTCGAATCCGGTACTCGCCTCCACGTGACATCCCCGGGTGAGCCCTTGTACGTCCCGCAGGTGGGGCAAGTCGCGGATGGCAGGTCAGCGGCAAGTGTCCAGCACCATCAGCACCGTCCTCCGTTTTTGCCGGCCGGCCGGTCCGGTGGCGGCGATATTCGCAGAAAATTCCCACTGCGGATAATCCCGGAATTGAGCCTGTTCTGTCGCATCGGCAATCACAGGGAACCTCCGTGACTTCAGGAATGCAACGGGAAATTGGCTTTAGATACACCCGTGAATTCGAGATCCCGGCACCGGAGGCGGCCGGAAAGCAGTAGAGGGTTCTGGTCGAGCATCGAGCCCTGCCACAGCCCCAACCGGCAGAGTCTTCCGATAGAGGGCTGGCCAGCAACGGTGATGGACATGTTCGTCCGGCATCCGGTCGGGCAGGCCTCGTCGCCATAAAATCATTCGAAATCACCCCGGTCCCGGATATTTCCCGACCGTGAACAATGACTATACCGGGAAGTTGTCGGACTATTTCGGTTGCAATCGGCCATCTTGGGAGACTAAACCGGTATCCAAATCAGGAATGGACAACATACCATGATCAAACAAAGTGAACTGAATGCGATGAGCCGGGTTCAGCTCCAGGCGTTGCTGAAAAAGGTGCAGAAGACGGTTGATAACCGATCGGACCAGGCGATGAAACGCAAGGCGAGCGAACAGGCCAGCAAGATCGCCCGGAAATTCGGCTACAGCCTGGAAGAGCTTGTTGCTGCCAATGCCGGCAGCAAGAAACGGGTCGGCAAGTCCAGGGACCCCAGGGCTGGCAGGAAGATCCCGCCGAAATTCCGGAACCCGGAAAACAGCTCCGAGACCTGGTCAGGAAGGGGGAACAAGCCCCGCTGGCTGCTGACGGCGCTTGATCGCGGCCTGACCATGGACGATCTGACGATCAAGTAGGCACGGCCATGCAGCGGTAGAGGCGCCGGGGCCCTCACGCCGGGCGCGGCGATGTCCAGGGAAGCTGCCAGGGAGCCGACCCAGGAGGCTGGCGAGCAACCGGCAGGGGAGAATGATGGCAGGTTCGGAACTCTGGAGGCCCTCTCGTCAGGCCGCCTGGCAGACCCTGCTGGCCGGTTTCATGCGCAAGACCGGCATCGGAGTTGACTCCGATGATCCGGATTATGATGCATTGTGGGAATACTCGATCAGGCATCCCGACAAATTCTGGGGCGAGGTCTGGGAGTATTGCCGCGTGATCGGTGAGCGCGGCGATACCGTGCTGGAGGCTGGCAACTCCATCATGGATGCCAGGTTCTTTCCGCGCGGACGCCTCAATTACGCGGAAAACCTCCTTGCCTCCCCGGAAAACCGGGTCCTGCTGATCTTCCACGGCGAGAATGCCGACCGCCGAGAGATGAGTCGGCCGCAGTTGCTGACATTGGTGGCCCGGGTGCAGGCGGCTCTGAAGGCTGACGGCGTTGGCCCGGGCGATCGGGTGGTCGGTGTGGTGCCGAATACCCCCGAGACGGTAGCCATCATGCTGGCGGTTTCAGGACTGGGAGCGATCTGGTCTTCATGCTCTCCGGATTTCGGCAAGGCCGGAATTGTCGACCGGTTCGGCCAGATCGCACCCAGGGTCATGTTCTGCACCGATGGCTACTGGTATAACGGCAAGTGGATTCCTGTCCTCGACACGGCAGTTGAGGTTGCGAAGGATTTGCCGTCGGTCTGCCGGTTGGTCGTGTCACCATATGGCGGGGTGGATGCTGGTGCCGACGAATCGTCGGCGATCGGGTTGGCCAGCTATGCTGGCGATTCCGGAACCGGCGAGGTGAGTTTTATGCGACAGGGTTTTTCCGATCCGGCCTTCATCCTGTTTTCATCGGGAACGACCGGGTTGCCGAAATGCATCGTGCACGGTGGCGGCGGGACAATCCTTCAGCATCTCAAGGAGCACCAGCTTCAGTGTGACATCAGGAGTGGTGACCGGCTGATGTTCTTCACGACATGTGGCTGGATGATGTGGAACTGGATGATAAGTGCCCTGGCATCCGGGGCCACGCTGGTTCTTTATGACGGCTCACCCCTCTATCCCGGGCATGACCGGCTGGCAGCAATTGCCGCAGCCGAGAGGATCAGTCACTTCGGTGCCTCGGCCAAGTATTTCGATGCGTGCGCCAAGGCCGGATTGTCGCCGGCTTCGGACATGGATCTGGATGCCCTGCGGGTCGTTCTCTCTACCGGTTCACCACTCTCGCCGGAGGGTTTCGATTACATCTATGCGAAATGGAAGCGTGATCTGTGTCTGTCGTCGATAGCCGGCGGGACCGACATCATCGGCAGTTTTGTCGGCGCCAGCCCGGTAAGCCCGGTATACCGGGGCCAGTGCCAGAAGCGGCATCTCGGCATGGATACCCGGATATTCAACCAGGATGGCGACGATGTGGCCGGTGAGCCGGGAGAGCTGGTCTGTGCCTCGGCGCACCCGTCAATGCCGACCGGTTTCTTCAATGATCCGGACAACAGCAGGTATCGCCACACATATTTTGAACGCTATCCCGGAGTATGGCATCATGGTGACTGGGCGGAATTGACCCCTGAAGGCGGGATCGTGTTCTTCGGTCGATCGGATGCGACGCTGAACCCCGGCGGCGTCCGCATCGGCACGGCCGAGATCTATCGTCCTGTCGAGCAGATCGCCGAAATTGCCGAGGCGCTGGTCATCGGCAGGAGGGTGGGGGCAGATGTTGAAATCGTCCTCTTCGTCCGCCTGGTGCCCGGGTCCAGCCTTACTGACGATCTCCGTGACACCATTCGCGCTGCCATCAGGAGCAACGCCTCACCGCGGCATGTTCCGGCCAGGATCATTGCCGTTGCCGATATCCCGCGAACGAAGTCGGGAAAGATCGTGGAGTTGGCGGTCAGGAATATTGTCGAGGGCAAACCGGTTGGCAATACCGAGGCCATGGCAAATCCAGAGGCGCTGGAGCAGTTTCGGAACCTTTCGGTGTTGCAGGATGGAGAAAGATCAGCCGGGACTGCATGACCGGGGAGGGTGCACCGGCGTGGAGCCTGTTCTGCCTGCTCTTGTTGGGAATGTGAAATGTGATGACCGGCCTTGAATTCGGCCCGGTAATTTGCTGAATCTGCCATACCGGAGCCGAAACGACCAACCTTGGCCACCGGCCGCTTTCATGGAGTGTTTTCACGTGCCAGATTTCACATGGTCAGCAAGGGTGGCGGCTGTCGCGGCGACAATTGCCCTGGTCGGATGCGGGGATTTCGAAATTGCCGATGAAGGCAGGCCCGCCAGCCCCGAACCCAGGCAGGTAACCGACCAGCAGGTAGCCGATATCACGGCGGTTGCGTCGAGGGTCACGCCGACCGCCACGGAAATGTGCATCGAGATGCGGCCCGGCCTGGATTGCAACTACCAGGTGCTGGTGCATCCCGACCCGTCGGCGCCGATGAACGCCTTCCATACCGTTGATCGAGCAGGGCGACCGTTGATCGTCTTCACCCGGAACATGATCGCCGAGTTCGAGAACCAGGATGAAATGGCGTTTGTCATTGGCCATGAGGCAGCCCACCACATTGGTCGCCACATTCCGCAGCGCCAGCAGACGGCGATGGTGGGTGGCGTGCTGGCCGGCATTGTCGCCGCCGCGGTCGCTGGCGACTCGGCGGGTGGCTCATCGAACACGATCGACTCGGCGGTCCGGTTCGGGAGCATGATTGGCGGACGGGTCTACTCGAAGGATCACGAGATCGAGGCTGACCGGATTGGTGCGATGATAACCGAACTGGCCGGCTATGATTCGGTTGTCGGCGTGGAACTCTTCCATCGCCTGCCGGATCCCGGAAACCAGTTTCTTGGATCACATCCACCGAACTCGCAACGTGTTGAGGCTGTCCAGCAGGTAGCCGCTACATTTTGAGAGGCGGCCAGGCCGCACCAACGCAACCCCAGCCAGGAAACCGGTGACAGTTGCACAGCGTGCTTGGCCTGTGGCAAGCTTGCCTCGAGGGGGCGGATTTATCCGGCAGGACACAGCATGACTGACTTTGTTCAACAGCGAGTTGCAATGGTCGACAGCCAGGTCCGTCCATCGGATGTGACCAAATACCCGATCATCAGCGCCATGTTGAAAATTCCGCGCGAGGATTTCGTGCCGGATGCAAACCGGATGACCGCCTATGCCGAAATGCATGCCAGGCTGGACGACCGGCGGGTAGTTCTGGAATCGCGTGTCCTGGCCAAGATGCTGGATGAACTCGACATCCGCCCGAGTGAATTCGTTCTCGATATCGGGAGCGGGATGGGATACTCGGCGGCGCTGATCGCCCATCTGGCGGAAGGCGTGGTGGCGCTGGAGGACAGCGCCGGGATGTCGGAGGCGGCCAAGGTCAATTTTGCCAATCTGTCGGTGGACAATGCCGTGTCGGTGTGCGGCCCCCTGACGGAGGGAGCACCGAGGCATGGTCCCTATGACGTCATTACGATCCAGGGAGGGGTCGAGACCGTTCCGGCGGCGATAACTGGCCAGCTCAAGGAGGGCGGAAAGATCGGTTGCATCTTTTCGTCGCGACAACCGGGCGAATGCCGTGTCGGAATTCGGCAGGGTGACCGGCTGGTCTGGAGGACGGCGTTCAACGCCGATGCGCCGATTCTACCTGGCTACGAGGCCGAGCGGGAGTTCGTCTTCTAGGGGAGATGTTAGTGGGGCCGGCCCTTCGATGGTCCGGCTTTGGGGGAAATGGTTACAAGGATTCTGCTTGGCGCAGTCGCGATCGCGGTGGCAGCCGTTCGGCCAGCTACCGGCGAAACGCTGACCGACGCCTTTGTGGCAGCATATCAGAACAGCAATCTGCTCGAAGCATCGCGGGCATTGCTGAAGGCGCAGGATGAGTCCGTCGCCACGGCGGTGGCTGCGTTGCGGCCTACGGTGACGGCAGCCGCCTCGGTGGAGTCGAGACTGACCAGGGCACCGATGCCGCAGAGCGTCCGGCGAATTACCGATGGCGCGGTTGCTGGTTCACTGGGCCTCACCGTCGAGTTGCTGCTGACAGATGGCGGCAGCGGGAAGCTGGCGGTCAAGGCGGCGCGGGAAACTGTCATGGCCACCCGGCAGACACTGCTCGATGTCGAACAGGCCGTCCTGCTGAATGCCGCGATCGCCTACCACGACGTGGTTCGCCAGACCGAACTTCTGAGGCTGGCCAAGAACGGGCTCAATGTCATGGAGACCGAAAGGGAGGCCGCCGAGGGACGATTCGAGCTGGGCGAGATCACCCGCACCGATGTCAGCCTGGTCGAGGCGCGCCTGGCGGTTGCCAGGAGCCGGGAATTGCTGAGCCAGGGCGAACTGGAAATCGCCCGGGAAAATTACCGGCTGGCGACCGGTTCCTATCCGGGTGGGCTGGCAGGATTGCCGCCAAGCCCGGAGATCCCCGCCACGCTTGAAGAGGCGCGGTCGATCGCCATGCGAATTCACCCGTCGATTGTTCAGGGCAAGCACCTGGTGGCGGCCGGGCAGCTGGCGCTGGAGCGAACCAAGACCGTGAATGACCCGAGGCTGTCCCTGGCCGGAACCGTCGGAGGAAGCCGGGAGGTTGGTGCGTGGTCGACCGGAATTGATCGCCTGTCGGTTTCACTGTCGGCAACCATGCCGATCTATGCCGGCGGCAAGGGTGATTCGGTGATCAGGCAGGCACGGGCAAATGTGGACAGGCTTCGCTCCGAATTGCAGCAGGCGGCACAGGTGGCGGCGCAGCAGGTGGCCGTTGCATGGACCAGGCTGGAGATTGCGGCCTCGTCGATTGAATCGCGTGATCAACAGGTTGCGGCAGCCGAACTGGCCTTTGAAGGGGTCAAGGCGGAGGCGGAGCTGGGGTTGCGCACAACCCTGGACGTGCTGGACTCGGAACAGGATCTCCTGTCAGCCAGGAATGATCGGGTGGCGGCCATACATGAACGCCAGATCGCCGTCTACCGGCTGCTCTCGACCATGGGGCTGATGACCGTGCAGCATCTCGGGCTGGGGATACCAACCTACAATCCGGATGAATACCTGTCCCGAGTGGAAACGGCACCGGCCGAGACCTGGCCCGCCAGCAAGATCGACAGCCTGTTCCGGTCCCTGGAAGCGGAGTGAAACCCCCGCCCCCCCCCGGCCGAGACCTCGCCGGTCATGCGTGCAATCCCGTGGCCGGGCCGGATGCCTGGCCGGTTGACCCGGTCCCGATCAGCCGATCCGGTCGCCGGATTCCTGAAGCATGTGCCATAGCCTGTCGGAGTTGAGGGGCATGTTGACCTCCCGGACCCCGGCATCCCACAACGCATCCTGGACGGCATTGGCAACTGCGGCCATGGCGCCAATGGTCCCCGCTTCGCCACAACCCTTCATGCCAAGCGGATTGTTCAGCGACGGTGTCGGCTCCGAGTGGAAGTCGATGAAGGGAAGATCGGCTGCCCTGGGCATGGCGTAGTCCATGAAACTTCCCGAGACCAGCTGTCCGGAATCGTCAAACCTGGCGTGCTCCAGAATGACCTGGCCGATCCCCTGGGCAACGCCGCCATGAACCTGGCCCGCAGCCAGCATCGGGTTGACCAGGAAACCCAGATCATCGACCACGGTGTATCTGGAGATGATCAGCCTGCAGGTATCGGGGTCAATCTCGACTTCGCATACATGCAGGCCATTCGGGTAGGATCTCCCCGGGAGCTCTTCATGGTGACGGAGGGAGACCAGTTCGGTGCGACCCCTGGCCCGGGCGATGTCGGCTGTCGCCAGAAGGGTGACAAACCTGTTGCCTCCTTCGATTCGGAATGCCCCCTCGTCGAATGTGACCTGGTCCTCCTGTGCACCGAACTCCTCGGCAACGAACGGGATGAACTGCGCGATCAGCCTGTCAGTGGTGGCGTTGATTGATACACCCTGGACGGTGACCGACCGCGACCCGCCGGTGCCACCGCCGGAGTCGATACGGTCGCTGTCGCCCTGCACCACCCGGATGCACTCGAACGGAATTCCCGATCTCTCGTGCAGGATCTGGGAATAGACGGTTTCATGTCCCTGGCCGTTGGACTGGGTTCCGACATGCAGGTCGACCATGCCATCCCGGCCAAGTTCGATCCGGGTAGCCTCGCCCGGATCACCCAGGATTGCCTCGATATAGTAGCACAGCCCCAGGCCGCGCAGCCTGCCATTGCGGACGCTTGCCGACCTGCGGTGGGAAAAGCCGGAAAAATCCGCCTCGACCAGCGCCCGGTCCAGGACCTTCGAAAACTCGCCGACATCAAGAGTCTCCTTGCCGAAATTCCGATAGGGAAATTTCTCCGGCGGGATGAAGTTCCTCCGGCGCAGGGTGCATCCCGATAAGTTTGGTCAGGCCATTCGTGACTGCGCTGCCTTCCAGTGGAGGAAGTCGGTCCATCGATTGTTTTCAACGCAGGATTTCAGCAGGAGGATGGCATTTGCGCCAGCCACCGACCAGTGATTTCCAGGTTGCTTGAGGCGCATGCAGACAAGGGAGCGGCACGCACTCTCGATCACACCGGATCCGATCTGCATGCCCCGCTTGATATAGGTGCCGTACTGCATGCGGCTGATATTTGTCTCCATGTATCGCATGCATCTGGCCACCGCCGCGTGGCGGGCGGCATGCGGTCTGAGGTCTTCCATCACCCCCGAGGCCTGGTTGTCCTTCAGCCTTGCCTTGTCTGCCTCGAGGCGCTGCTTGCGTTCGGCCGCGTCGGGAATGATCGTCTTCAGCGCGTCGGAGACGTATTCCGAGAGATGAAAAAAATCCAGGACATAGGTGACCGGCCGGCCGCAGAACAGCTCTTCGCAGACATTGCGGATCCAGTCGGCGCCATCGGAGATCACCACCAGCTCCTTCGCCGCAAAGAGACCGCCCCGCTCTGCCTCGCGCTCCAGCCGCCTGCCGAAGCCGGTGCCGGCGCTGCTGCCAGTCCCGGCGGCGGCGCTGTCGATGAGGCCGCTGCGGATGTCGGAGCCGGCATCCTTCTTCGGGGCCCCGGTCTTCGGGTGCCGGCCATCGGCGGTGTAGACCGGGACCGCCCTGGCCTCGCGCGTCTTCGAACTGCCGTCTTCCTGCCTGCCGGCAATGCCCGCGGTCTCTTCCTTGCGCACCGGCACGCCGGTGCCGTCGATCGAAAGATAGCAGCGTGCCGAGGGCGGCTCGCCGAGGGCCACCTCTTCCCGCTCAAACCGCCCCAGGGATACGGATATCCCCTGCACCCAGCGATGGATCGAGCTGGAGCCGAGAGAGATCCCTGCCGTGTTGCGGAGCTTGCGGGAGGTGCGCTCGCAACTGTCATCCTTGACGATATCGGCGATGATGCTGGCTGCCCCCGGCGTCACCTTCGTGCCCTCGATGCCGAGATGCCGGTCCAGCGGATAATGGCCGGACCTGCAGGTCCGGCAATAGACATGCCGGCGCCTGACCGTGATCCTGCCGAGGCGGCAGGTGAAGGTCTTCCCGTGATAGCCCTGTATCTCCATCCGGGCACCGCATCTGTCGCAACCGGGCACCGGCAGCTGCTTGTCCACCTGCTCGAGCATGGCCCCGAAGCCGGTCGTGCCGACACCGTGTATGGTGTCCCGGAGTGCGGTCTCGATGCTGTCGAGATCCGGCACCGGCCCGGCGGCCTCGGCCGTCAGCTTTCCCGACAGTTCGCCGAACTCCGATGACAGGCTCTCCTCGAGTGCCGATAGCATCGCCGGCCGCGCCGTCGCATCACGTCGGTGCACCTCGCCGCCCTCCAGCCGGTACTCGACGCAGGTGCCATCCGCATCCCGCAGCATCACCGTGCCTTCCGTATCTCCTGCCGACGCCAGTCTTTCCAGACACGCGGCAATCTCCGGCCAGGCGGCCGGGGGTTCTGTCCTTGCTGTCATGATCGAATCTCCTGCACGCAAACTGCCCGCCGCCTGCAGTGCCGACCCTGTTCATCGGGCCGTTGTCAGCTGCACCGGCACTGGCAGACCTACCGGAAAACCGCCATGTTCGCAAAGATCGGGAAGGATGCCGGAAGTGCCCGGCATCTGGACAGGAATTGTGTCACACCAAAGTTATCGGGCTGCACCCCTCCGGCGCAATTCCGATTGCCGGATGCCGAACTCGCGGGCCGCCTGATCCATCAGCCGTTCCATCATGTAGATGGCTTCCGGCCGTCCGGCACCGCGGTAGGCATCGACCGGCGTGGTGTTGGTGTAAAACACTCATACAAGCCAACCAAGTTACATAGCAAAGTATTGAGCGTCGTCCATTCCTTCCATATAGCTTGTTTTTACAGGATGTTACATCGGAGCACAACCTCAAATTATCCTGATAGGATATGTCTGCATTGATCAATTAAGAAAGAAATAGTTGCATTTTTGGGAAGTCACATGTAGAGGATGTCTGTTGATATGTCAGTGAATATGCACGCATGACACATAATGCACGCATAGTTTCTGGATAACATAATTGGATGGGAAATATGAATGGCATTGCGACGAGTTTGAAACATGCAACAGGATGACGGCCCGACCGACCGCCAGAAGCGGCAGCGCTCGGTGATGGCCTCCGACAGCGAATGGTCGCGCATCGCCGAACGGGCCGGGGCGGCGGGCATGTCGATTTCCGCCTTCATCTGCCAGCGGGCGGCAGGGGTCGGGCGGATGCCTCCCGCCGGCCCGGCGCTCCACGCGCTTGCCGGCAGGCTGGACGGGATCGAGACCGCGGTACTGACGCTGGCCGAGATCGAGCGTCAGCGTCTTGCCGAACGCGGCGAGGAGGATGGCTGGGAGGCAGCGCTGAAGCGGGTGAGGCTGCGCCTTCGCGCCGGGCGGCCGCTCACCGGCGACCCGGAGGTGGAATGAGGCGGTCCCGGCGGCGCAGCATCTATTGCGACCCGGTCCACTGGGCCGAGATCGGCGAGCGGGCGGCGGCTGCAGGCATGAACACTTCTGCCTTCGCCATCGCCTGCGCGCTGCAGGATGACGTGCCGCCGCCCACCGTGACCAACCTTCACCTCACCGAGGAGGAGCAGCGGAGCCTCTACGCCATGATCGAAAGGCTGGACAGATTGAGCCAGGCGGTGCTCGAGCCTGCCCCCGGCATTGACATGTCGGTGCACGAGACGCTGGCGGTGCTCTGCCGGGCCCATGGCGGAAGGCGGTGACATGGCGCGAAAACCGCGAGCCGGAAGGCAGAAGCAGCACACCATCTCCTGCCCGGATGCCCAGTGGGAGCGGGTGCGGAAACGGGCCGAGGCGGCCGGCATGTCGATCTCCCGATACGTGGTCACGCGCGCCCTTGCGACCGAGCTGGTCCGGGATGCCGGAGGAAGGCGCCGGCTGCAGCCCCGCCTCGTTCTCGGCGAGGATGAGCAGAAGGAGATTCGCGACCGGGTTGCGCAGATTGCCGACAGGATGGCCGCGCCCGATGCGCCGGTCGAGTTCGAGCGAATGCAGAACCGGGTGCAATTCATTCTCGAGGCTACCATGGACGACATGATCCGGCGCGGCCGGACCCGGGCAATGACCGCGATCCTCGTGGAGATCCTGGGCCCGGAGAAGGGCAAGAGGTTTGCTGCCAAATATGTGGCGTGGGCCCGCAAGCGGGCCAGGCCCGACTGAAAAGCGACATGCCGAGGCTGTGCTCGCGGTCAATGCAAGGGCCAGCTGGCAGGCACGGCAACGCCTCGCCGCCGGGATCGCCTGGCCCCAGCCTGGTCATTGCCGCTCTCCTGGCCATGCTTCGTCATCCCCGGTGCCGGGCCTGGCGCCGGCTTCCAGCAGCAACCTGACCATCCGTTCCTTGCCCTTCAGGGCGGCGCGCGCCAAATCCAGCGGCGTCCGCCCATCCTTGTCCTGCCGGGCCACCGCCGCGCGCATGCCCTGCAGCAGCAGGCTGTGCGACTCCTCCGGGTCGCTTGTCCATGGACGGAAGGAGGGCCGCCGTCCGGGATCGACCAGCACCGCCGCCAGCCTTCTGAGCTCGTCATCATCGAGGCTGGCCTGGCCGACCAGCCGGTGGGCCAGATCGTGCCATGCCTGATAGCTGCCGAAACGCAGCGCCCGTGACGGCTGGTGGGCAATCTCGTCCCCGGCCCAGCTGCCCAGCGCCCTGATGGCGGGATCCCCGACCCTGATCCAGCGCCGGCCGTCATGCTCGCGCACCTCCTCGCCGACCCGGTTCTGGCCGACCGCCGCCGCCTGCGGCGGGCAATCGAGCAGGCGGTAGCGGCGGCGGATCTCGCCGGCGACCAGCTCCTCGACCCGGCCGCCCAGATCCCGCCAGCGCCGGTCTGGCACCGGCGGCACCCCTTCGGTGAAGGAGACCCAGGTGGTCCGCTCCGGATTGATCGGATCCCAGGTGCTGCGGTCGAGGCCGGGATCGGTGCCCTGCCAGGCCCGCACGATGTAGTGCACCGTCTTGTCCTGGCAGCGCCGGTAAAAAAGCCCGATCGGCGACCGGGGCGGAAACACCCACCAGCGAGGCATGATCCCCCCTAGCCCGGCGCCGGCGAGGAATCGTCAGGCTGCGCCGTGTCGCGGCGCGGTCCGAACAGCGTCTCCTGGCCGGGCGGCTCCGCCGCGCCCCGACCCGCCGCCGACCTCGCCGCCGGGTCCAGCCCGTCCGGACCGGCGTCCAGCGCCGCCAGCCGGCTGACTGTCCGGGCATTGAAGTCCAGCGATGCGCGCGCCAAATCCAGCGGGGTGCGCCCATCCTTGTCCCTGGCATCCAGATCGGCACCGGCCTCGATGAGGGCGGCGGCCATCTCGGGATTGCACTCCGGCTGGCCGCATGCCAGGTGCAGCGCCGTCTGGTCGTCCCCGTCCCGAGCATCGACGTCCGCCCCTGCCTCCAGCAGCTCCCGGACGGTCCCGAGATCCCCCGCCTCCACCGCCGCCAGCAGCGCCGCCGCCAGCAGCGCCTCGTGCCCGATCAGCACCTCCGCAAGGACGGCCGGACACGCGTCGCCCAGCCCGGCGATCCGTGTCATCAGCTTCGCATGACCCGGCATGGATGCGGGGTCCAGGTCCTGCCCTGTTGCTTTCTCCTCGAGGGCCTGCCAGACGGTCCAGATATCGTAGGCCTCTTCATCGCGCGCGATGGCATCGCGGATACGGGCGCCGAAGGGGTGCTCGGCGCCGTCCGGCAACCCGGCCTCGAGCTCGTCCAGCATCTCATCCACCCGCTCCTCCCAATCAGCCCACACCTGGGTGCCAGCAATCGGCAGGAACGATTGCTCCTGCATGCGGCCGCGCTCTCCCATTAGCCCCTTGAGGATCACTTCGGCCGCCGCCGCCCGCTCCCGTGTATCGTGCTCGACGAGCACATCCACGAGCACCGGCGGCAATTCGCCCGCCCGGGCTTCGCTTGTCAGCTCCCTGATCCCGGCCAGCACCTCTTCGCCGGCTGCCAGCTTCTGCGCGAGCTCCCCGGCCCGTCGGTCGAATTCGCGGGCGCGCTCGAACCCGGCCAGGGCGTCCCTGAGTTCGGTCTGTTCCGCATCGTCGATATGGATGCCGTAGCGAGCAGGATCGGCAAGGAGTTTCCGGGTCTCTGCCGCCGCCCTTTCCCCGTCTCTGGCCCATTTGTCATGACCCGGGGTATCCGCCGGCGCCAGCTCCCCGGCAAGGGCCCACTCCAGCAGCGCCTGGCGGCGCCTCGCCAGACCGAAGGCGGTGTTGATTGCCTTCCTGGCCCAATCCTTCCGGAATTCATCGAACGCCTCCGGCAACCCCTGCATTGCCGGTGGCAGGGCGGATGCCGGTGTTCGCGAGATATCGCCGATGATCGATTCGGCCTGGTCGGTCGAGAAGGGGTGAACCCCTTCCAGCTCCGCACGCGCCTCATGCGCATGCCACGCATTATGCAGTCGGGCGACTTCCTGGTCCAGCTGGATCAGCGAGCGCGCCTCTTTCGCTGCTTTTGCCAACGCGCCCCCGAATTCGCAACCGGGCAGCTCCATGGCCTCGAAGTCTTCGAGCGCCGCATTCACCCGCTTCTGCCAGCTGCGCCAGACATTGGTGACGGCAATCGGCAACGTGGTCTCCGTCAGCATGCGGCCGCGCTCGGCCATCAGCCCCTCGAGGGTCTTCCGTGCCTCGTGCCCGGCGAGCATGCCGGCCAGCCCCGGCGGCAATTCGCCCGGCCGGGCTTTCGCTTCCAACTCCCTGATCTCGTCCACCACCCCTTCGCCGGGCGCACCGCCTGCCAGCTGCCGCTGAATCTCCCCGGCCCGGCGGTCGAATTCGCGGTCGCGCCCGAACCCGTCCAGGACTTCCCCGAGCACGGTCTGTCTCGCATCGCCGATATGGATGCCGAAGCGGGCGGGATCGGCCAGGAGTTCCCGGGCCTCTGCAATGGCCCATTCCCCGTCCGCGGTCCATTCGCCGTGCCCCCCGACATCCGGGAGTGCCAACCCCCCGGCATTCGCCAGCTCCAGCAGGGCCTCGCGGCGCTCGTGCAGGCTGAAGGCGATGTCAAGAAGCCACTGGGCCCGGTCCCGGTCTTGCCGGAACTGGCCGAACGCCTCCGGCAACCCCTGCATTGCCGGTGGCAGGGCGGATGCCGGTGTTCGCGAGATGTCGCCGATGATCGATTCGGCAAGCTCGGCCGAGAAGGGATGGGCCCCGATCCGTTTCGAGCCCTCCACATGCTGTTCCCACCACGCATGCAGCCGGGCGACATCCTGGTCCAGCTCCACCAGCGAGCGGACCTCGTCCGTCCCCGCCGCCACCGCGTCCCGGAATTCGCCGGCTTGCAGCTCCGGCGCCTGGCCCAGCGCATCTTCGAGCCGCCGCCGCCAGCCTGCGTAATCGGCATGCCCGGCGACGGGGCCCTCCGAGCCGGCCAGCAGGCAGCGGCGCTCGCCGGCAAGCGCGTCGAGGACGGCAGAGTATTCCCCGGCCAGGCGTTCCTGCCGCAGATGTTCCATGTACCCCGACCGTGCCGCCGCCAGCGCATCAGGCATCTCGCCTTCCCGAGCCTTGCCCTCCAGTTCGGCGATCCCGGCAGCCAGGGCATCATCCATGCCGCTATCCCCGATGGCCGCCAGCAGCTCGCCCGCCCGGTCATCTGTCCGGCAGGCCCTCTCAAGATCCCGGATCCGCTCCTCGAGTCTGGCAGCCCCATCCATGTGCTGTCGGTAGCGCTCCCCGCCGGCGAGGATCTCCGCCGCCTCGGCCACGGCGCGCGCGGCGTCTTCCCGCCAGCGTGCATAGCCGCCTACACCCCGGAGACCGGTATTCGCATCCCGCGCCGCCGCCAGCAGCCGGGCCCGCCCGGCGGAAACCGACGCGGCGAGTTCTGCCCATCCGGCGACCCGCCGGCGGTCGGCCGTGAAGCGCCCGTGATCGGTAAGCGCCCGCGCCAGCTCCACCGGCATTTGCGGGTCCCGCTCGCCCCGGCGGCGGATCCGTGCCATCAGCCCCTCGCAGCCTTCCATGTCCGAAACCGGCCTGCCGGCCTTGCGGGCCTCGACCGCCAGCGCCCGCCAGTCATGGAGGGCCGCACAGACGGGCTCCCGATCGCTCACCTTCCCGGCCGGGTCCGGGGTGAGCCAGCTCTCCTGCCCCGTCTCCTCGAGCGCCGAGTGTGTCTCGCCCTCCTTCCCGAGACGGTGCACCAGCTGTTCGGTATCGTCGGTCAGGAGCACGAAGCCGTCTCGTGCCCGGCTCATCTCGACGTAGAGCATGGCCCGGTCGCTCATCATGCTTGTCGCATCGAGGACGGCGATGACATTGTCCTTCGTCAGCCCCTGGGCACGGTGGACGGTCGATGACCAGGCATGATCGATATGCCCGAGATCATCATCATCCACACCGAAGGAGAGGCCCCGCCCGGATGCAAGGCGGATGCGGACCCGCCCGCCGGTGATCGCCTCGATCCTTGCCCGCTCGCCATTGATGATCTTCCTGCGCTTCAAGTTGCGGGTGAAGACGATCTCGTCGCCGGCCATGATCGACATCGGGCGGGTCTCGTGGACCGAGACATTGCCGGCGGCATTGCCCGAGGGGCGGAAGCCGCCGGGAATTCCCTTCCGCGCCATCTCGACACGCCCGCCGCCGGCGCCGGTGACGGTCCATGCTTCGCCCTCCCGGAGGCCGTAGACATCGCGGCCCGCAACGACCACGTCGCCCTCCCGGTAGCTCGCCGGGTCGGCCGCCAGCACCCGGGTGAGCCGCCGGTCCACGAGGCGCATGATCTCGAGGCTCCTGCCCCGCAGCACCCCTTCATCGGCCAGGCCCTCACGAATGACGGCGTTGATCTCCTCGCGCAGCGCGTGCGTGGGTGCCAGGATGGCGGTGTCTTCCCGTGCCGCTGCGGGCAGTCCCAGCCACAGCCGGGCCGCGGTCCCGGCCAGCGCATCCGGGGGCAGCTCCCGCACATCGCCGCCGAGGCTGGCCATGGCCAGGTCCGGATCGCCTTCCACCATGTGTGCTACCGCCCCCTTGAGATCGGCCGAACGCTGCCGGAGGATGTCGTCCATGCGCGAAGTCTCCATCCCGGCCTTCTGCAGCAGCCGGAACGGCTGTCCGGCCGAGACCGCCTTCAGCTGCAGCGTGTCGCCGACCAGGACCAGCCGACCGAAATCGAGTGCCCCGGCGATCCGCAGGAGTGCCTGCATCTGCACCGTGCCGACCATGGAGGATTCATCGACGATCACGATGGAGCCGGCGAAGTGCTCCCGCGCCTTCCGTAGCTCGGCCCCGCTCGCCGTTCCCTCTGCAATGCTGCCATAGCGGGCCAGCAGCCATTGCAGGGTCGTGGCCCCGATACCGGCCTCCACACCCAGCACCCGGGCGGCGGCCGAGGATGGGGCCAGGCCGAATACACGCTCCTCGCCGGCCAGCCGGACGATCTCATTCAGCATCCGGGTCTTGCCGGTGCCGGCAAAGCCCTGCACGCCGATCACGCGATCCTCCGAGAGCAGGATTCGGCCGGCAGCCTGCCTCTGCCCGCAGGTGAGCGATGCTTCGCCGAGATGCGCGTCCACCTCTGCCCGATCGGCAAGGGGCCGTGCCCGCCCGCACCCTTCACGCATCAGCGAGACCACCTCCTTCTCGGCCCGGAGCGTGCGGCGGGTGGTGAAGTCGCCGGCCTTCGTCCTCACCAAATGGCCATCCTTCTCCAGCCGGCCGATCGCCGCCTCGAGCCCGGTATGCGAGTGGCGTCCGGGATCGCGCCCGAGGGCGGTGGCCAGCAGGTCCTGCGGGCGGAAGACTGCATGGCGCTCCTCGAGATGCTCCAGCGCCTGAAAGGCCGCCTCGAGGGCCGAAAAGCGCGGCGGGGCCCGCCTCTTCCGCGCCGCCTTGCCGCGCCGCACCGCCGCCGGGTCGCGTGCAAGACCGATTGCCTTTGCCAGGCGCTGCCACATCCTGGCCAGTACCTTGATCGGGGGCTCTTTCTTCCCGGGGCGGGAGGCAAGGGCGGCACGCTGGGCAGAAGCTGGCGAGTAGTCCAGCCCCTCCTCTGCCATGTACCGGAGAATGTCCTGGCGCCGGGTGGAGAAGGCATCCAGATGCGCCTGCGAATAGCCGGCCAGCTCGAAGCCGGGCAGGCCGCCGATGGTGGTCGGGACAAGCCTGTAGCCGGCCTCGCCCAGTATCCGGGCCAGGGCGTTTCGGTACCAGGTGCCGATCAGCCGCCGGTTTCGCATCAGCAGCACCGGCTCGACGCTGCGCCAGTCGCCGCCCTGGCTCCGGGTCATGTTGGCCAGCACCACATGGGTGTGCAGCTGCGGATCGTTGCCCCGGCTCGCCACATGGCGGAAGGTGGCGGCAATCATGCCGCCTGCGGCCTCCCGCGGCCGTTTGCCGGTCCTGGGATCATAGCCGCGGGTCTGGAGGAATTCGGTCTCGATCCAGTCGAGCGTCTCCCGCACCGCCCGGTCATGGGCCCGCATCACCCGCCGCTCGCCATGCAGGAGTGCCTCCAGCGAGACCGATTTCGGGGCCGAGAAGGTGAGGTCCCAGCCCGGGCGGTGCTGGTGCTTGCCGGCGAGCACCCGGCCAAGGCGGATATCGGTGCCCGGGACATGGCCGGAGAGGATGGCGGTGAAGACCCGCTTGCCGATGCGCCCCGGCAGGCCGAGGAGCCGGGCTCCCCGCCCGTGCCAGCGATTGGTGGCGCGGTGCGAGGGGTCATAGAGGTAGTCATGCAGGAAGTAGCCGAAGGCCTGCTCGGCGCTGACCAGCTGGCGCGGGCCCGAGAGCATCAGCAGGCACCGGTGCGGGTGGCCGGCGGGATGGCAATGCTGTCAGTTCTCATCAGGGATGTCCTGCCCTTGCCTGAAGCTGCATGGCATGTTCTCACATGATCTTCGCGCCCCGGCAACACCGCACCGGCCAGCAGGAGCCGGACGGGCCGCCAGAGCGGCGCACCCGAAGGGCCGGTCTGGGCCGCAGAGGCCGGATACCTATCGTGCAGTGCCGGGGCTCCAGGGGCGGCGAGCGCCCTGGCCGCCGGAGGCATTGGAAGTTCCTGTCATGGCGGGTGCCCGGGGGAGAGCCAGGACCATTCGAAAGTCGCGATGTCGCTCATTGACACGCAATGCGGCTCCCGCCTGCCATTCTGCCGGTTTGTGACATCTGCGCCAAGATCCTGCCGGCGATCCGGATGTCATGATGCTATGGGGCTGGCCATCATGGCTGCAACATCTCCGGCTACCGGGTTTCCGCTCAGCGAGGTCTAAGGTGCAACCCGTGCACGCCATGGAGGACAAGCAGCGCTGGAATGCGCTGGTCCGGGCACATCACTACCTGCCCTGGCACCGGCTCTTCGGCAAGGCCCTGCATCATGTCGCGGTCCATGACGATCGCTGGCTGGCGCTGATCGGCTGGCAGGTCGGCGCTTTCAGGACCGCTGCCCGCGACCGCTGGATCGGCTGGTCGCCCGAGCAGCAATTCTCCCGCCTGCATCTGGTGGCCAACAATGCCCGCCATGTCCTCCTGGGCCGGCAGCGCCGCCGCAATCTTGCCTCCCGGGTGCTGGAACTCAGCCTGGCGCGACCTCGGCCGACATGGAGGCGGTCCATGGCGACCCGGTCTTCCTGGCCGAGACCTTCGCCCGCATCGCCCGTTTCCGCGGCACCTGCACCCGGGCCGCAAACTGGCGCAGGCCGGGCCTGACAAGCGGCTTTGCCCGGCCGGGCACCTCGCCCCGCTGGTACCACCATGGACAGGCCAAGGAGGTCTTCGTGTATCCATTGCATGCCGATGCCAGGCAGGCGCTGTGCGCCGATACGGCTCCCTGCGCCATGAATGGCATGCGGGACGCGCCCCTGCCGGATGCCGGGCTCCTGGGGTCTCTTCATGACCATCTTGCCGGGATGGCAGATTTCCGCCAGGCAAGGGGGCAGCGCTACAGCCTCGCCTTCTACTTCACCATCATGATTGCCGCCCGGCTGTGCGGCTGGCGCGGCTACACCGCCTTTGCCGAATTCGGTCGTCAGCTGGACCAGGAGCAACTAGCGGCCATCGGCGCCTTCCGCAGCCCGTCGCGGGGCTGCACCACCACGCCGGCAGCCACCTCCTTCCTGGGCATCCTGCGGACGATGCCGCCTGACACGCTCGATGCGGTGTTCAGGGACTGGGCCGCCTCACGCAGTGACGGATGCCGCCCTGGCGATCGATGGCAAGACCATCCGCGGTGCCAGCCGGCAGCAGGAAGACGGGGTGTCGATCATCACCCTGGCGGCCATCGAACACGGCACCTTCCTGGTGGTCGGACAGCTGCGGGTGGACGAGGGTACGAACGAGATCCCGGCCCTGCGCGATCTCGTGGTGCGGATTGGCACCCGGGGCCGGGTCATCACCGCCGATGCCATGCATGTCCAGCACCAGACCGCAGCGGCTCTGGTCGATGCCGGCGGCCACTATGTCCTGACCGCGATCAAGGGCAACCAGAAGGGGATGCAGGAGCAGCTGCGCCGGTTTGGCGGCTGGAGCAATGGCAAGACATACGAGGAAGACGCCGGCCAGCGGAACGGCCGCACCTGCCAGCGCCGCTGCACGGTGGCCGACATCTCCGACCGGGGATGGAACAGCTTCTGTCCCCTGTATGGTCGGCACCAGGCCTTCCGGATCGAGCGCGATCGCGAGGAGGTCAAGACCGGCAAGACCAGCCACGAGACCGCCCTCGGCCTGACCTCGCTCGGGCCCGGGCAGGCCGGGCCCCGGGAGATTGCCGGCCATGTCAGATCCCATTGGGGAATCGAGAACAGACTGCATTACGTCCGTGATGTCACCTATGACGAGGATCGCTGCCGGGCGCATGCAGGGCATGTCCCCCAGAACCTGGCGGCCATCTCCAACATCGCGATCTCGCTGATCAGGCTCGATGGCCGCTTCGATTACATACCGCCGGTGGGTCGGCATTTTGGTGCCAGGCCGCAGGAGGCACTCGATGCCGTCATGACCTGACGGTGCCGTCCGGCCAGGGCACCCGGCTCGTTCACCTGACATCGCTTCTCACGACCCGGGCCCCGCGGCAGTGCCATGGGCCCCGGCACGTCTGCGGCACCGGATCTCATCGGGATTTGCCCAGGTGGGCAGACATTGACCGCAAGTCACGCGACATGACAGCCGGATGATGGCCGGAATTCGGACTCGGAGGCTGGATTTGGCCATGACTGCTGACTATTGGATGGGCCTGGGGGGAGAGCGGCGACAATCGGCAGCGGTGGAAAAACTGCTTGCAACCGGCGGGAGATCCAGAAAATATCCGCCTTGCCGCGGCGTCAGGTTGTCATCCAGATTGTCGCTGTATACAGCGCAAGATCACACAGCCTAAATGACTCCAGCAGAACGTATCGCCTTCGACATCTGGCGCCGCCTCGGACAAGCTGAACTACTCGGGGCACGTCTCGGCGAAGAAACCCTTACCGACCTCCTCGTTCTGGACATGCTCCCCCATCGGAGAATGAATGCGTTCAGCATCCATCATCCCACGAAACAGCAAGAATCCTTGTTCGGCGCGGATCTGTTGCTTTGCGTCCGCTACGCCGACGGGTCGGGCCGTCGCCTAGCCCTGCAGGCGAAAAAACTCTATCCCACCGGTCGCTACAGCGCACTGGCTCACAAGGACGCGTCGGGAACATATCAGGTCGATAGGCTGGAAGCTTTTGCTCGATGTTGGGGAGCTGTCCCGGCCTTCCTGCTCTACAACCACGTCGACCCTCTACCCTCCTCCACACCGTACTGGCATTGCTGTCGAGCACATGACGCCGAACAGCTCGGGTGTACCTTGGTGCCCACCTGGTGTATCCGCCAGGCGATTAGGTTTCGCGGCGGTCGCACCTTCCAGGCAATACATGCCCATGCACCGAATCGCCCTTGGCGATGCGTTCTCGATTGCGACAAGCCCATGCAGCAAGTGGATGACTTGGCGCTGTTACAACCAGAGCCACAATTCACCCACGACCAGGTCGTCGTCCGCCGGCAAATGCCAGACTGGCTACAAACCGATTCGGACGTGTTTGGTGCTCTGCTCAAGATTCGTGAGCCGCTTTTCACGGAAGACTTGCGAGTTCTTCTCCCACGTCCCGTCGAATCGCCTAACAAGGACGCGGAAGACGCACAATTGACCTATCCGCGTCGAATCCTCGTGGTCGACGTCGGGGACCTCATCAAAGAACCCGAGACGTCATAGCCTGACAATCCATATCCAATCGACTAACGCGGAAGAACGCGAACCATCAATCTTCCACATCCTTCTCCAGCTCATCTTCCAACTCGTCCAGTCGCGCTCGTGCCTGTCTGATCATTTCAAGACCCACGTCCCGACAATACGGAGATCTATCGCGGGGACCGTCGTAGACAACGAGGCACACCCCACCCTTGCCGATGGCAGCTCCCGAGAACTTGCAGGTCCGTCGTCGTTTCGCGACTTCAACCTCGCTGCGCTTTACCATCTGCTTAGGACGCGGCATCTTTCAGCTTCTCCCTCACGAGACTGGACAGCTTGTCGGCGATGTCGGGAGACGCTGCGACAGCCCTTTGCAGCTGTTCAATTCCCGCAGTTTGGCGCTCTCCCGATTCCATTTTCATGACCTTGTTCTGTTCCGCGCTCGCTAGGCGGATCATGATTTCCGCGTTGAAGTTTCCTGCGAAGGCCTTCAGCAGATCCCGGCCACGATGATGCAACCCGATGCGATTGAGCACGGTGTCAGCAATGGATCGCGCCTCCTGCTGCAACCGGCCCTTCAGCGCCTCACGCCGTTCTTGCGGTTGGATGATCGGATTGAAAGCCGCAATCTGCCCTTTACCCTGTGCCGCGCTGAGCCGCATTCTGACCATGTCCTCCGTCAGCCCGAACTCCGACGGCTCGAACCCCTTGTGCCGAATCGTATCAAACAGGTCTCCGATCATGACGTCGTCTATGTGCTTGAGGTACCCCTGCCGCTGATAGTTCTCGACGACCTCATTGAGAACCCGCATGAACGGACGAAGGGTCAGTCGCGGCGACGCATCCCCATCTCCATCCACCTCGAGAGTGCCCTGTAAATACTCCTGAAAGAACTCCTGGTCATCCTTGTCGAAGTTGGTGAAGTCACCCCACCACCTCTCGTCGTTGAGCCCCACGTGCGAGACGAGATACACATGATTTGCCGGAGAATTGATCGTGTCCGGCTGCGCAAGTCTCAGGATTCGGCCAACGAACTGCACGTACGGAGAAAGGCTACGGTATGGGCGAAAGACTGCCGCAACGCATAGCGTCGGCAAATCATATCCTTCTCCCAGAATATTCACCTGCACAACCACATCCGTGACCCCGCTCCGCAGAGTCGCTTCAATTCGTTCGCGCTCGTCCCCTCTCAACTGGCTGTGCAGCACATCCACCCGTAGACCCTGTTCCCGGTACAGCGCCGCCACCTGCGTCGCGTGCCGGATCGAGCACGCGACCGCAATGATCTGTCTCGGCGAACCGAGCCTGCGGACATCGTAGAGCTGCTGCACCGATGCATTCACCACGCTGCGGTTGCACTCCTCGGACATGGCTACACCCCGGCTGAACCAGTCGTTTTCCCGCATCGTCATGATCTCGGATATGCCTAGCGTCCTGGCCTCCCCTTCAACGGTGAACGTGATTTCAGTGGGCTTTACGAACAGTGCGTCGATCTGCGAAATGAACCCCATGATCATCGAACGCGCATAACCGAATCGATACACGCGGGTTCCCGAAACCACTTGCCCGTCCGCCCGCATGGGCGTCGCCGTAAACGACACCACTTTCGCTTTTTCGAAGTGCGCGAAAAGACGCGTCCACGTTTCCGCTACGTTGTGGTGCCCCTCGTCCACCAGGATCATGTCGAAGTAGTCCGTGGGCAGCGCCTCATACCAACGGTTTCGCGCTCCGGAAAATTGCTGAATATTCGCGACCACGATATGAGCGGCATCGCAGTCGTGGATGTTCGCCGCCGTCTTCAGTTCCGACAGGTAGGGGCCGTTTTTCGGGACAAAGACGCCTCTCTTGCTGTAGAAGCAATTCGGATCGCCAACATTCAATTCACGCCGGATGTTTTCGCGAATGGTGAGATTCGGCGCAATGATCAGAACCCGTCCCTTGGCGATACCAAAGGGCGAAAGTCCCATGAGACCTGTCTTGCCGCACCCCACCGGAAGCTGCACGTAACAGGGCTCGTCGCTGCCATTGAAGTGCTCCCGTATGGCGAAATATCCTTCCATCTGCGGTAACCGCAGTAATCGGTTGTGCCAGATCGAGACCTCGGAATCCCAAGAAAACTGCTCGATGTCCCTGCTATCCATTGCCGATCGCTCCACTATTGCTGCTGTTGCGGATGGAGTCGTGGAGCCGGTCGTACGACATGACCGTTATACCGGCTGTGGAAAGCGCTTGATACTTCTTGATCTGACTCCGGTCCAGGCCGCTTCTGCGACCGATTACGACAACCGCCTCACAGCTGCCGTCGATGTCCGTCAAGCCCAACTCCTGCCGCGCATAGGCAACGTTGTCGGTTAGCCACGTCCGCCAGTCGCGAATCTGTCCAAGCGCATCGGCCAGCTTCCTCGCGGGCAATCCCGCCTTGGTCAGTGCCCTCACCGTTGGACTCTCGATCTCGACCGCAACCCACCTGAAACCGGCCGAAGTGGCGGTTGCAAGAAGAAAATCGGGAACCAGCTCGGCTCCGAGCCGGGGACGGTCCAGGCACCAGTAGCTCCCGCCGGGCGGTACCATCGGGCCGAGAAGCACCGGCGCTGATGCCAAGAACTTCTGCAACGGGCGCTCGTCCACGGCATCGGCCAGCACCCGCTCGAACTCCTCGACCATGACCGGGGCGGGTTCGCGCCCCGCCATGACCAGGCGGTCAGTCCACTTCTCGAGAAGGCGCGCCGTCATATGTCTGCACTTCGCTGGCTGTTCCATTGTCGGGCCTTGCGGGGCGCACGCCCGTTTCCTGCCCGCCGACCGCCAGATGTCTTCCGCATCGCAGGTTTTCCACGGGACAGGACTCCCCGCAGCTCGACCCTCCCTGTGCCCATCTCGGTTCCTGCGCCTCCAGATCGCGTCTCCCGCCCGTGCCGTTCCACCGCTTCATGAACCGCATCATCGACGAACAGCTCTCCAATTTGCTCCAATCCGGTGTGCAGACGCCGGCATGGCTGCCACATTTCCCACACGATCGCAACCGCCTGGATCCCTGTAGTTCGCCCCGACAGGATCTCGGATGCACCGGGGGACGCAACCGCCACTACAAGCACGCGCCGGGGGCGACCTTCGGCCGGTTACGCCCACCCATGCGACAGCGCGGTCAGCCCCTTATGCCCGACGTAGCAGCGATGATGTCCGCCCCGTGGATTGCGGCAACCTCACACCGGATTCTCCATCAAACGCGAATCCCGCCTCTTCGCAGCCCCGCAACAGACCGAGCCGGCAACGCGGAACGCTCCGAATTGAAACTCTCCATCAACACGTCGAGAGCCGTGGCCGTCTGCCTTCGCCTCTGCAACTCGATACACCTGCAGACCTCACCGTGTCCGTCCCGCTCGTGCTTGGCGATGCGAAGCCGGACCGGTCGGCCTCCACCTGGCAAGCCCGCGCCGCCGCCCGATTCTCCGAGCCAAGTCGCCCTTTCCGGCACACGACTCATTCGAGATCGGTCGCCTCGTCCTCCTTCCTTGCAGCCGACAATTGCAAACTCCGGAGTTCCGTCCGAGCTGAGTGCCCGATAGAGCGCTTCTCGCGCCAATCCTGTTTCCCGCGCAATATGGCTCATTCCCTTTTGCCTCGCCATTCCACCCAACAACTCGACAAAGGCCTTTGAATATCCGACCGCCAAAGCCGCATCCATCTTCGATTTCAACTCACTCCAGCCAATCGAGCCGCCGGCCGGCGAACCGCCGCAAGGTGGAGAAGCATTTCGACGTTACGGTGGGAGATGACCGGATGGTCCAGGAGCGAGGAGAGGATCCTCGCCGAGGCCCGGCTCGATGGCATCTATGTCATCCGGACCAGCCTCGGGCCCGAGGCCATCGCCGCCGAGGCGGCGGTCCTGGCATACAAGTCGCTCGCGATCTTTGCGCACCTGGCGGTTTTCCGGCAGGACTGCCATTGCCGGTGCGGCTGACAACGGCCCGATGGGCAGGGCCGGCACTGCATGCGGCGAGCAGTGTGCGTGCAGGAGATTCGATCATGACGGGAAACACGGATATCCCGGCAGTTCCGCCGGAGGTTGCCGCATGTCCGGAAAGACCGGAGGCGGCGGGAGCGCAGGAGGGCGCGGTGACGCTGCGGGATGCCGATGGCACAAAACATGCGGTGCCCGGATGGAGATACCGGGCCATTACGGAAAGACCTTCACCTGCCGCCCGGGCAAGGTCACGGTCAGGCGCCGGCGCGTGCACTGCCGGGACTGCGGGAATGGCCATTATCCGCCGGACCGGCACCTTGGCATCGAAGGCGGGGGCGTGACGCCGGGAGCGGCCGGCGTCATCGCCGACATTGTCGGGGATGACAGCTGCGAGGCCTCGTCGCGAAAGCTCCGGAACACGGCAGGGATCATGCCCGGCTCCAGCTCGATCGATCGCCGGGCAAAGAGGAATTCCGGTTCCCTGCAAAGGTTCGAGCGGGAAGAGGTGATCCCCGGGGAGCCCTCGTCGGCGCGCGGCCATGTATCGATTGACGGCACCGGCGTGCCGATGCGCAAGGAAGAGACGGCGGGCATTCGCGGCAGGCAGGAGGATGGCTCCTCGAAGACACGGGAGGCCAGGGTGATCTCCGATGGTGCGAGCTGGATCGGCAATGTCTGCAAGGAGCTGTTCTGCGGCCGACCCGTTACCTATATTCTTGATATGTTCCACCTCTCGGAATACCTCTCGGACGCGTTGAAGGCGATCATTCCGGGTGCGGCCGAGCGCCGGCAGCGCTTCGAGGCAGACAAGGCCAGGCTGAAGGACAACCGGGCCGCGGCGGTCATCGAGGATCTCAGGCCGCATGCCGACCGGCACGAGGCGGTGGCGACATGCGTGAAATACATGGAGTCGAACATCAGTCGCATGCAGTACGGGACCTATATCAAGCGGGGCCTGCACATCGGATCCGGTGTTGTCGAAAGCGCGTGCCGTTCCCTTGTCTGCATGCGCCTCAAGCAACCCGGCAATCACTGGTCGGTCGCTGGTGCAAATGCCATTCTGTTGCTGAGATCCTGCATCAGGAACAATCGCTGGGCAGACTACCTTGACTGGAAGGCGGCGCAGTCAAGAATGGCCTGACCAAAGACATCGGGCTGCACCACACTACCATCATCGGCATCGACATATCAAAGCGGAGTTTTCAACTTCACGGCGCAACTGCCGACGGCCAGCCGGTCTTCCGCAGGTCACTGCCGTGCGGCAGGCATCGCCCCTTCCTCTCCGAACTGCCATCCTGCCGGCAGGTGTGGAGGCCTGCGGCGGTGCCCATCACCGGGGACGGCAGATCATCGCCATGGGCCATGACTGCAAGCTGATCCCGCCGGTCTACGTGAAACCCTTCGTCAAGCGGCTACAGGCCGACCAGAACGATGCCGCCGCCATCGCCGGCACCGCGCAGCGCCCGACCATGCGTTTCGTGGCCGTGAAGTCCGAGGAAGCCCGGGCCGATGCCATGCTGCCTCGCCCGGGCACTCATGGTCCGGCAGCGCACGCAGACCATCAATTCGCTCCGGGGCCACCTGGCCGAGTTCGGCCTCGTGGCACCGAGGGGCACGGCGAATGTCGAGAGACTGCGCCGGGAGATGGAAGAGGCACAGGAGCCACCACCCGCACAGGTGGCCGGGATGGCCGGGCTGCTGTTTGACCGGATCGCCTCGCTCTCGGCGCAGATCACCGGCCTCGAGCAGCAGATCCGCATCCGGGCCAGGGAGCGGGAGGAGATGAAAAGGCTGATGACCATACCCGGCATCGGTCCGATCTGCGCCATGGCCGTCCATGCCTTCGCCCCGCCGATGGCGAGCTTCCGTCGCGGGCGGGACAGCTGCCTGGGTCGGGCCGGCACCGCGGGAGCAGCAGGCGGCCGGCCGGCAGCTTCCCGGGCGGATCACCAGGATGCGGCAGCGCGATCTCAGGCAGCTGCCGGTCCCCGGTGCCACCGCGGTGCCCGGGCACCGGCGAGAGAGCGAGGTGCAGAATGATCCCTGGCTGGCGAGGATGATATCCGGCAAGCCGCCGAAGCTGGTGGCGGTGGCGCTTGCCGGCAAGATGGCGCGCATGATCCGGGCGCTGTCGGTGAAGAGCGAGGATTACCGCACGCCGGCGGCCATGGCCGCGGCGGCGTGACTGCCGGGAAAGGAATACCGGGCCCTGCGGATACGGCCTTGAATGAAGGCACGATGATCTGCGGGTGATCCCGGCCCGGGCGGTGAGGACGACAGACGACATGAGGGGCAAAAGGTCATCGAGGGCGGGGTCGGAAAAACCGGTAACGCACGCAGGGCCTCGAGCCCGCCGATGCGATCCGGATCCGATCCGCGAACACCATAGCATCCATGTTTGATTGCAAGGGGTTTTTTTGAAGTTGTCCCGGGTTTATACAATTCCATACACGGGTCATACAGTGTTTCTCCACAGCCCGCCGATGCCGCCAGACGCGCCATTCCACCCCGCTGCCACAGGCAGCGGGAGGCATCCGCTTCATGAACGCCGTCCCGGCGTCGAGATGTCCCTCAGGCCGGCGCCCGCTCCGACCAGGTGCGACCCTCGCGAAGGAGCGCGTTGGCGGTGACGATGAGCTTGCGCATCACTGCCACCAGCGCCACCTTGTGGTGCTTGCCCTGATCCCGCAGCCGCCGGTAGAAGGCAATCATCTGCGGGTTGTGCAACGTTGCCGTCAGCGCGGCCATGAAGAGCACGTCTCTTGGCCGCCGCCGTCCGCCGGCCACGTGCCGCGCCCCGGAATGGACCCCGCTGTCGCGGGCGAATGGCGCCACGCCGATCAGCGCCGCCGCCTGGCGATTGCCGATGCTGCCGAGCTCGGTCATCCACGAGATCAGCGCCGCCGCGGTGACCGGCCCGATGCCGGGGATCGAGACCAGGATCCGGTAGCGCCCGGCATGGGCGGTGCTGCCATCAATCAACTCCCTGATCGCCGTGTCATAGCGCTCGATCTCCCTGTCATGCATGGCGACGATGCGGGGGAGCCGCTTTCTGGACACCGGATCGCCAAGCTCGGCGTGCACGACCCTCGCCTTCACCCGCTGATCGACAAGCATTTCCCGTGCCACCAGCATGTCGCCGAGATGATCGAGGAAATGCCCGCGCGGCTCGGTAGGCGCCAGGTCCGGGAAGGCGAGGCCGAAGGCAGCCAGCATCCTGGCATCGACCCGGTCGGTCTTGGCCAGCTTTCCGCCGGCCCTGGCAAAATCCCTGGACTGGCGGGGATTGACCACCGAGACGGCAAAGCCCTTCGCATGCAGGGATTGCAGCAATGCCCGGTGATAGCGCCCGGTGGCCTCGAGGATTACCCGGCCGGGCTTCTTCCTTCCGAACCATTCGGCAATGGCCCGGAAGCCGTCCCGGTCGTTGGGAAGGGTCCTGTCCTCGCCATCCAGATGAATGTCCAGTTTGTCCTTGCTGACATCGATTCCCGCAACTAGCATTGCCATGTCTCCCGCTCCTGTTCCCGCGATGATCCGGTTCCAAAACCCAGGCATCCATTCAGGACCCGGGAGGCAAACGGGAAGGCAGGCCGACCATGCTAAGCTACGGATCCACTTTCGTGATCCAAGGGACAATCGGTCCGACCCGCCTTGCGGGGCATGACACCCCGCTTCGCCGTTGCCGGACAGTCAGGCCACGGAGCTGGCAACGGCGATCCCGTGTGAAGAATGGAGACGTGGAAGCGGCACGGCAACCGCGGAGTTTTCCACAGGAAGGCCCGCGGTACAATGTACAACCTCCTTTTCTTCTCTACTCTCTGTTTCTGGTCATACGAGGGACAAGCGGCGAATGAATGCTGCATCGAGAGGCCGGACATGTGACAGTACCTTGACCGCAGTCCGAGTTGTTCAGAATCCTGCTTGCACCACGGGGGGGCGTCCACATACGTTCGGCGGCGGTTTGATGCATGCCCGCATGATCTTCAATTGCCCGGCCTTCGATCTCGCGACGGCAACGCCTCCCACATTCTCATCATGAAGCGATCGTCGAGGATATTGCTGAACTTGAGACTGTACTGAATGCACCGGTGGAAGGGGCTCAAGGGGGCGACGGCCAGGAACATGGTTAAGAAAGCAAAAGCCCGAAAGCAGCGCCGTGAGCCAAAGCCGTCGTCTCAACCGGTCAAGGCTGCATCCAGGTCCGGATCCAATGCAGGCCGGGGCTTTCGCTATCAGGACGCCGTGTCCGCTTGGCTGGCGGTAGAAATATGGGCCGGTCGGCGAACACCTGCCATCGTGATCCCGGAAGGCGGTGACGATGTTGAGCTGCGCGGCGAAGCGACGGCCTTTGTCCAGGTCAAGAGTCGGCGTGAACACCTCGGGGACTATGCGGAAGGCGAGACAGCCGGACACATAAAAGACCTATGGAACCGATCGCTTGGCTCCGCGCCGCGGCCGGAGCGATTGGAACTTGTTCTTGAGCGGGAGGTAGCGGGCCTCACCCCCCTCGACGACCAACCCGCAAACCGGGCAATCAAAGGTCCGATCAGCACCAGACTTTCAAAGTTCAGTGGGGCCTCCAAGCTTCTTCCGAAAACGTCCATTATCGTGGCGGCCTCACCGCAGGAATGGGCGATCAGCCTCATCGCGGATCGGCTGAACTGCGCTCCGATCGCGGCGCAGATGTGTTTTGCCGGGCTGCTCGTTCGCGTGGGTGCCTTGGCGGACGCCAATGGCAGGCTAGCGCCAGAGAGATATTGCGGCCTTTCAATCTCTGACACGGAAACAGCAATTCGCGATGTTTTGGCTGCCATTGATGCCAATGCGATCGAACACGCTCTCAGGAAAGGCATCTGCGAACCGGTTGATTTCCTCACCCCCCTCAACGATCCGAACTTCTATCTCGGGGTCGACGTAGAGCCGGGTCACATCGCGGCAGGACTGGTATCCGAACGCCCCCGAAGCAGATCGGCATTGGTTGAAGGCATTGAACAACGCCGTGCCGCGTTAATCGTTGGCCCATCAGGGGCCGGCAAGTCCGCTTTGATGTGGGAAGCTGCCAATACGTTACGCCATACGGTGCGGTGGTTTCGTATCCGTCGCCTTAGAGCGGCGGATATCCCATCTGTACGCCAGTTGATCCGGACGTTCCGCGCCTCGGAAGATAGTCCATTGGGCTTCGTCATGGACGACATCGGCCGAAGCGGTCCGGATAGCTGGGGCGCATTGCTCAAAGAAGCGATGTCCGTTCCCGGCGTCGTTCTGCTCGGTTCGGTCCGGGAAGAAGATATAACGCTGATTGCTGAGCGTGCCTACGCATCCGAAATACGCGCCGAACCCGACGATGAACTCGCGGAGCGGCTCTGGCGGGAACTGCGCGAAGCTGGAAAGACAACCTGGGCGGGTTGGCGCGAGCCGTGGAAACTGAGCGATGGTCTCCTTCTCGAATATGCCCACATCCTGACACGCGGACAAAGGATGCACGAACTCCTCGCCGATCAGGTTGCGGCCAGAATCTCGGATCCGGAGCGTTCACTTGAACTCGATATCTTACGATCCGGCGCTTGGGCAGGCGCTGCGAATGCTGAAATCGATGCGTCACGATTGGCGCGCGTACTCTCGGTCAGTGAGGCTGATCTGATACGCGCACTGCAGCGCCTCATCCGGGAACATCTGGTTCGCTCGCCTGCTCCAGGCGCTATCACTGGTCTGCACCAGCTTCGATCTGAAGAATTGTTTCGGCTGACGCATGAAACGGCATTGCCGACCCTCGAAATGAGTTTCGGACGGACGGTTGCAAGCGTGTCCGCCGCCGATCTCGAGCCTTTGATCGCCGACACGCTATCGGTGCGACGCCTGCCGGTCCCGGCAACGCTCGATAGCTTGATTATCTGCTTGGAGGGCAATCCAGATGCTCGGGCGTTGGCCTCTGCACTCCGGGGTCTAGGTTCCGGACGTGTTTCCTCAGGCGTGGACGAGTGGCTGGATACTCCTGAAGTTGGTGCGCTCCCGCGAACTCAGGTCGGGACCGCCGCCATGTTCGGGATCGCCGGTATTGATCTGGGTAGTCTCGGCATCATCCCGGAGGTTCAGGCCGCCGCCGATCGACTTTCGCGTATCAAAGGGTCTCCAGAAGATGACCCCCGTCGTCTGCTTATGGAGCGTATGTCACCTTATGCCTTGTCTGCCCTGATCGAGACGGCGGATCTGGCTAGCCTGAATGAAATTCTCGCGGCCTTGGTCGGCATGCCTTTGTCAGGGACGATACGGACCGCTCTAACGCAGGTTTCAGAAAACCTGTTGAACGCCGATCTACATCTTGTGAGGTCGGTGTTGGGCACTCTTTCTGACCTGGATCGTGAGATCGCTAGTCACTGGGTCACCGAGGTCGGGCAAGAGGCGCTGTTCGCACGGGTTCAGACAGAGACGGCTTGGGCAGGGCCTGTAGCAATCGAAAATGCAGATGATGGAGTGATCGTCCGTTGCGATCTTTGGTACGTCGCCGGCTCCGTGCAAGGAAATCCGCATGACGCGGTTGTGAACTTGTGTGAGCTTATTTTGGCCCTGTGCCCGTCGGCCGACATTGCCGTGTCCAACGCAATAACCGCAAGTGGCGAATTGGCGGGCCTCGCCCAGTCGCCGCTCGCGACAAAGAGGATACCCCGAAAGAATCTCCCGCCACCGTCTGTTCCGCAATGGAACAGACGGTGGCGGGATCTGATTTCCCGACGTGTCGCCGCTCCGAGCTATAGCGACTATCTTGCAAGAGGCGTGGCCATCCTCGAAGCCCTTGTGCCCACGTTGGAGAAGATTTTCGACGCGCATTTTCGGGGAAAGGATGCACTTGGCGGCCTCGCCGAGAGGCTAAATTCGCTCAATGCGGAAACCGAAGCGCTGACACCTCCGGATGTTTCGTCATTAGAAGCTTCGGGCGCCGGGAGCGGAGATGCAAACTCCGCCGTTACCAAATTCCAGAACCTTCTGCACGTCGCGAGCGTCAATCTTATCAAGAGGTTCGCGAAGCTGCCCGATCAAGCAGGTGCATATATTGCCTGGTTGAGCGATCTGATCGCTGACGTTGACACTGCAATTGCCGAAGAGCCTTGGCAGCTTATTGGCGATGAACCTCCCCCAATGCTCACGCGACTCAAGACGCTCTTGGAGACGCTGCGACTGCTGGCTGGAGAAGCCCATGAAAGAAGGGAGGCGCCAGCGGTAACTTGGGCGGCGCGCGGTAGAGGTGCGCGAATGGGTAACGCTATTGGGCTCGTATCATTCTTAGCCAAAGACGCGGGAGAGCAACGACTAAATCAGCGCAAGGCAGAAATTGAACGTTCGGCGGAGGCGGCCAGGATCTCTACCGAGTTCCATTTCCGTATTAACGGCAAGGGTATCCTGCCGTGGCCACCAACAGACATTCTAGCGCTCCTGTCGGTGCCCGACATCGCAGGCGCGGTGATCGCGCTCTCTGAACAAGCGGAGCTGGTGCGGTCATTGGTCGACTCATCAGTCCACCTAACAATCATGCCTGCCATCGAGGGTATCGCGTTCCCGGCGCTGGCGAGGTCCGGTTACCAGAACCTCCTTCCTGACGCTAAAGGCGCTACCGCTTGGGCTGAAGATCTTGAATTGCCGCAAGCCCCGTCTGCTATCGCAGACTTATTTGGAGAGGTGCTGAGCCTGACCGGCGAACTTGGCCAAATGGATCAAAAGGGCCTCGGCGCTGAGACTCGCCCTGAAGGTGAGATTGCTGCCCGTCGGAGTCTGGAGACCGTCTTCTCCAGGAAGAATGGGGAGTTGACCCGACGACTCGATGCTTTTGACCCAAGCCTGCAAACGGATGTGTCCGACTTGATCGAGCATCTGCGAACCGGAGATATCGACTTCGCCGCGGAAGCGCAGGCTGCGATTGGCGGAACTTCCAGTGAGATCGTAGGAGCGGCGGATTACTTGACCCTGCTTTTGATCGAGCAAGAATGGCTTGCGAATCTCAGGTCGACTCCGGCCGAGTGCAGAATGACAGTGCGCCAGGCCAACTGGTGCGAGTGCAGCGGGTGAAAGTCCCGCAGAAAGGAAAGGCTAACGTGCAGCGAATCTAGCTGTTGAACTTGCGGGTGGAAGTCCCGCCGGCGCAATTCTCAGTTTGGCGCCGTAGCATGTCCCACTGGTACCGGGGCGACCCTGTATCAGCGAGCTGGGAAGTAAGAAGCCGTCGTAGGCCAAATGCAGAACTGCCTTTGGTCTGGTCAGCCAGGACGGCGAGCAAACCGGAGGGCCGTAGCGAAAGCGAACGATTGCTTGAAGCGACGAAAATTTCCTTCCCACATGAAGCTGATTTGTGGGGTAAACGGGGACGCCAAGGGTCTGTTAGCAACCTGATGGCCAGAGCCGATGCGGAAGAACTGAGGTGCACGCATCGGGACCCCCCGACGTAGAGACGGCGGCAATTCGGGAAAGTTCAGTGGCGAAAGATCGGAAGGTGAAAGGAACGGACAGGATGACCCACGAATGTCAAAGACCAGGCCTATAACCGCAAAGCGGGAAATGGTGCGGAGTTCCTCTCACTGGCGGATGAGGTCGATTAAGCGATGAGGGGTGGGACAACACAACCCATCCTGAGCGAGGACCTCTGGGCTCGGGTGGCCTCAAGTCGGACGTCATGGTGGCGGTGCTCAGAAACCGTCGCAAATTGGCGTCGCATTGTGGCCTACGGACGGAGCAAACGTCTGCAACAGGCAGGGCATGGCTGGGTCAGCCTTAACCTTTCTGCGGCTTGCGGAAGGCTCCATCTCAACTTGGCGGTGCCCGATGCTTGAAGCCGTACCCGGGAAAACCGGACGTACGGAATTTCAGGGGGGCCGCTGGAAACGTGGTTCTATGGTGGAACTGTGAACCGGCCTGCAATCGAAAGAGCGGGATCAGAAAAGCCTCCACCTAAGGGCATGCGCGCGCCAGCAGCCTACCCGACCACCACTTTCACCGCGAGCCGTGCGCCGGACATCGCGAGGTGTCAGGCGAAGCGTCGGCAGCGGCATGTGCGGGCCGGGCTATTGAGCCCCGAAATTGTACGCACCGGATGCGCCGAGATCTTTGTCATGGTCGAAGGCAACACCCGCCAGCCGATCTGGTGAGGCGAAGCGGGGCATCCCGGGGTCGAGGAACCATGGCACGCACAGAAGCACTCCATCGGGACCTGGGAGGTCTTCAGGTCGCCCCGCAGTCGTGCGGGGCCGCAACGAAAAGGAGGTAATCCGTAATCCGAGATGAACGATCTGAAGAAGTCAGACCCGGCCATAGTAGCTGTGAAGCCTGCGAACAAGGGGCGGCCACGCCCGGCGGAGCCGGTGGAGCCAAGGGCCGGGGCCGAGGGAAATCCGGGAAGCCAAAGCACGCGCCGCGCGCAGAAGCGGGCAAGCGTGTCACATGCGGCCGACCGGATACGGCAAGCTGCAAAGAAGAACCCGGAAGCGCGTCTGGTTGCGCTCCTGCACCACATCACGGTGCCCGTACTGGAAGAAGCGTTCCACGCGCTCAAGCGTGACGCTGCCGCCGGTGTGGATGGCGTGACGTGGGACATGTATGCGGAAGGTCTGGGAGACCGTCTGGTCGACCTTCATGCCCGCATACACAGGGGAGCGTATCGTGCGCCGCCGGTCCGGCGGGTGGAAATACCCAAGCCGGACGGCGGAATACGACCGCTCGGCATCGCCTCACTGGAAGACAAGATCGTCCAGAAGGCGGTGGCGGACACGATTCTGGTGCCGATCTACGAGACGGAGTTCCTCGGGTTCAGCTACGGGTTCCGGCCGGGGCGCGGGGCGCACAATGCGCTCGACGCGCTCGCGGTCGGAATAACACGGCGCAAGGCCAACTGGATTGTCGATGCGGACATCCGCGGATTCTTCGATAACCTGGACCGGGGCTGGCTTGTCCGGTTTCTGGAACATCGCATCGGAGACAAGCGGGTCATCCGCCTCATCACCAAATGGCTGAATGCCGGCGTCATGGAAGGTACCGGCTGGACGGACACGGGCAGGGGCACGCCACAGGGGGCAATTGCGTCACCTGTTCTGGCGAACGTCTACCTGCACTATGTGCTCGACCACTGGGTTCACAAATCATGGCGCAAGCGGAAGGTGGAAGGCGACATGATCATCGTTCGCTACGCGGATGACTTCGTGACCGGCTTTCAACATCGGTGGGAAGCAGAGCGCTTCCTGGACGACCTGAGGGCGAGGCTTGCCCGGTTCGGGCTGGAACTGCACCCCGACAAGACCCGGCTCATCGAGTTCGGACGGTTCGCGAGAGTGGACCGGAAGAGCCGTGGGCAGGGCAAACCGGAGACCTTCGAGTTTCTGGGAATGACGCATTTCTGCGGCAAGACCAGAAACGGGAAATTCCAGTTGGGACGCAGACCGTCGCGGAAGCGCGCAGGACGGACCCTCAGACGGATCAAGGAAGAGCTGCGCAAACGCATGCATATGGGAAAACATGAGGTGGCCCGCTGGCTCGGAAGGGTCGTGGGCGGATGGCTGAACTACTTTGCCGTTCCGGGTACCTCTGGAGCCCTGAAAGCGTTCATTGAGGCGGTTAAACGCCTGTTCCTGCGCACCCTGCGCAGGCGCTCGCAGAAAGACCGCACGGATTGGCCAGTCATAGACCGTCTCGTCGGCCTGCACTGGCCAACACCCACCATCCGGCACCCGTGGCCAGACCAGCGATTTGCCGTCAACACCCGAGGCAGGAGCCGGATGCGTTAACGCGCACGTCCGGATCTGTGCGGGGGGACCGGGGCAACCCGGTTTCCTACCGCGATCTCTAAGCATGTCAGGGTCGTTTGCGGTCCTCTGAGGGCCGATTTCAGCCCCTTCAGCCCGAAATGGCGATGCAGATCGAGAAGGCATTCGGCCTCAGTAGGCCCCATCGGATATAGAAAACCATCGCATACTTCGCCGAAGTCGTGGGCGACCTCATACTTGCCGGGGCTAGCCCGCATCCGTCACCAGCTCTTCAGCATCGTGGATTTTTGACGGATTTCGGCGATGATTTGATGTGATCCGGTTCGACAGTGATTGCAGGCCCGTTCGTTTTCGGGTTTTCGGCATTGTTTCGGGTATTTGCTCCGGTTTTGCCCCGCGTTCGAAGGATCTGGCGGCTTTTGGACACAGCTTCGCTGGCGGCATCCCCGGCGGCGGCGCAAAAGACGGATTCTTGCTCGGTTGTCCGGTTACGGCGGCGGTGCTCGAACTGGCGCTGCGGTCTGCAACCTCGCAAGAGCTTCGGCAAAGACATGCTGGAGCGGAAAGACCGAAGCAAGGGACAGCCACACCCGGCGCACCGTCACCCTGATCCGTCCGGCGAGCTTGAGCAGCCGTGAACGGATGGTATCGATGCGGGCGGTGGCAAGATCGGTGCCCCGCAACCCGATCCGGCGCAGAATGCCAAGGAGGGTTCCGGCAAAGGCCGAGAAGTAGAGCCGCAACTGGTTGGCCGGAAGCAGTGCCGAGGAGGTGCGGTCAGCGAAAAGCCAGAGTTGCTGCTCTTTTATCCTGTTTTCCATGTCCCCACGCGCACAATAAAGGCTCTCATAGAGCTCGCGGGCGCCGATGCTGTCACTGGCAAGATTGGAGACCACGAAACGCGGGTTCTCGCCGCCCGTTCCCGGAAGCCACTCCGCCTTGGCCACGACCCGGCGGGAGCGGCTCCAGGATGACAATGTGCGGTATCGGAACTGCCGGAACCGGCGGGAGGGCCGGCCGATGGCGATGCAGCGCCTGCGGGACTTGTGCAACGCCTTGCCAATGCGCCGGCGCAGCCCGGAATTGCGGGCAAGGCCGAACACGCAGCCCACGCCCCCGGCCTCGCACCATGCCATGATCTCGTCCCGGCAGAAGCCGGAGTCGGCCCGGATGATGATCCGGGTCTGCGGCCAGGCGGTGCGGATCTGAGGCACAATCCGCCCGAGCTCGTCAAGGGCACCGTCCGAGGCGTCCCTGCCCGCGGTGCGCAGACGGCTGCACAGGACATGCTCGCCACAGGTGACATAGAGGGGAAGATAGCAGTAGCAGCGGTAATAGCCGTGAAAGAACCGGCCCTCCTGCCTGCCATGCACCGGATCATCGGTGGCATCCATGTCCAGGACGATCTCCCCGGGTGCCTGCTCATGCGCCTCGAGGAACAGATCGACGAGCAGCCGGTCGATCATGCCGGGATCGGCAACGATCCGCTTGTAACGGTCGGCCCGGGCCCGCTCCGGGCTGCCAGGCTCCAGCCGGTTCAGCGTGCTCGATGCCGCAAGGGCATGGCCGCGATCGCGCAGCCGGGGACGATGGCTGCCGGTCAGGTCCGTGCAGCCGCAGGCCAGCGCAAAGGCCGCATCATCCCGCAACCGGTCGTGATCGTTGAGATCCTCATAGCCAAGCGCAAGCGCCATGACACGCTGGGCAACCAGCAGGGCAACGGAATGCTCGCAGCGCCGTTGATCGCGATAATCGGCAAAGCAGGCGGCAAGACGGCCGGTGACGTCAAACAGCCGGTCAGCCTCCCGAAGCAGAAGGGCACCGCCATCGGACGTCATCCGTCCGCCGTCAAATGCCCCGACGACACGGCGCCGTCCAAGAGCTTCAAATTCCAGTTGCTTCGGTGTACACTCTGTCTGCATGGGGTCGGGTCTCCTGGCATTGGTAAGTGTTTGAACTCATTAACCAATACCACAGAACCCAACCCCATGTACACCCCCGTGGTGAATTATGCGGGCTAGGGCCTGTTGACAATCATGCTGCCGCAACCACGCCACTGACGAGATGAATCGCCGCCGCGAAGCTGGCTTCGGTCTTGTCATAGCGGGTGGCGATCGCCCGGAACTCCTTGATTCTTGCGAAGAAATTCTCGATCCGGTGTCGCCATTTGTACATCTCCCGGTCATGATGCCGGGGTTCGGTCCGGTTCCGTCGCGCCGGAATCACCGCCATTGCTCCGCTCTCCCCGATCTCCTCGATCAGCCAGTCGGCATCGAATGCCTTGTCGCCGATGAGGGCTCCGTAGCGGAGATCCTCGAGAAGAGCCGGCACCCCGACCAGATCATGCGCCTGGCCGGGAAGGATGACGAAGCGCACCAGACAGCCAAGGGCGTCCACCACGGCCACGATCTTGCTGGTCAGGCCGCCCCGGGAGCGTCCGATCCCCTGCCTCGAGGTCCCCCTTTTGCGCCGGCCGCCTTCTGGTGCGCCTGCACGATGGTGCCGTCCACGAAGATGTATTCGAGGTCGAACTCATCCGGGGGCTCGCCCGCTACGGTCTCGAAAATGCCCGAAAGCGCCCATCTGCGGAAGCGCTTGAAGATGCTGTTCCAGTTGCCGAAATGCTCCGGAAGGTCGCGCCATGGCGAGCCGGTGCGGATGCGCCAGAGTACTGCCTCGAGAAACATCCTGTTGTCTGCCGCGGTGACGCCGGGGTCGGTTGCCTTGCCGGGCAGCATGGGTTCGATCCGCGCCCACATGGCGTCGGTCAGCACCGTCCTGTCTGTATTCATCCGTCATTTTCCTCACCTGCTCGTGCCGCCCTTCGGCGTGCGTTGCAGGGAAAATGGCATCTGCGCGGCTGATTCGCAACCCGATTGTCAACAGGCCCTAGGTCGCCGGGAAAGAAACCTGGATGGCCGAACGGAGCGCTGGGCGTGTCATGCTTTGATGGCAGGGAAGAGGAAATCCGCCAGTTCCTCAAGATCGGTGACTCGAGGAACGCAGCAGACGCGGGGGCTGAAAACCAGCGTGTATTTGGGGTCGTTTGCGGAAGAGGGCGAAATCCTGCGCTTAGGGCCTGTTGACAATCGGGTTGACAATCGGGCGAATCGATGCCATTTTCCCTGCAACGCACGCCGAAGGGCGGCACGAGCAGGTGAGGAAAATGACGGATGAATGCAGACAGGACGGTACTCACCGACGCCATGTGGGCGCGGACCCGCCCCATGCTGCCCGGCAAGGCAACCGATCCCGGCGTCACCGCGGCAGACAACCGGATGTTTCTCGAGGCGGTACTCTGGCGCATCCGCACCGGCTCGCCATGGCGCGACCTTCCGGAGCATTTCGGCAACTGGAACAGCATCTTCAAGCGCTTCCGCCGCTGGGCGCTTTCGGGCATTTTCGAACAGGTATTCAACGAGCCCCCGGATGAGTTCGACCTCGAGTACATCTTCGTGGACGGCACCATCGTGCAGGCCCACCAGAAGGCGGCCGGCGCAAAAGGGGGACCTCGAAGCAGGGGATCGGACGCTCCCGGGGCGGCCTGACCAGCAAGATCGTGGCGATCGTGGACGCCCTTGGCTGTCTGGTGCGCTTCGTGATCCTTCCCGGACAGGCGCATGATCTTCTCGGGGTGCCGGCTCTTCTCGGGGATCTCCGCTACGGCGCCCTCATCGGCGACAGGGCATTCGATGCCGGCTGGCTGATCGAGGAGATCGGGGAGAGCGGAGCGATGGCGGTGATTCCCCCGAGACGGAACCGGACAGTGCCCCGGCATCATGACCGGGAGATGTACCGGTGGCGGCACCGGATCGAGAACTTCTTCGCAAGAATCAAGGAGTTCCGTGCGGTAGCGACCCGCTACGACAAGACCGACACGAGCTTCGCGGCGGCGATTCATCTCGTCAGTGGCGTGGTTGCGGCAACATGATTGTCAACAGGCCCTAGTACTGAGGACCTGTTTTCCATGCTTTCTCAGTTCACCGTCAGGTCTGACATATCTGTACAGCGTCACGGGTTTGATACGGAGCTCTCTGCAGAGTTCCGCGACCGACGTGTCGCGGTTTGACATGGCTGCCTGAGCCAGGCGAACCTGGGCCTTTGTCAGGGCGAATTTCCGGCCGCCCTTGCGGCCTCTGGTACCGGCGGCGGACAATCCGGCGATGGCGTGGACGCCCCCTCCGAACGGCGTCAAGATGCGCCAGAGAAAACGCCAGATCAACTGCGCGTTAAAACAGGGAGGCAGCGTCCATGGAACAGGTTACCATCATCGGCATCGATATATCAAAGCGAAGCTTTCAACTTCACGGCGCAACTGCAGACGGCCAGCCGGTCTTCCGCAGGAAACTGTCACGCGGCAAGTTCCTCTCCTTCCTCTCCGAACTGCCATCATGCCTGGTGGTGATGGAGGCGTGCGGCGGTGCCCGTCACCGGGGCCGCCGGATCATCGCCATGGGCCATGATTGCAGGCTGATCCCGCCGGTCTGCGTGAAACCCTTCGCCGGCCGGCTACAGGCCGACCGGAACGATGCCGCGGCGATCGCCGGCACCGCGCAGCGCAGGGCCATGCGCTTCGTGGCCGTGAAGTCCGAGGAGGCCCAGGCCGATGCCATGCTGTTCCGGACCCGGGCACTCATGGTCCGGCAACGCACGCAGACCATCAATTCGCTCCGGGGTCACCTGGCCGAGTTCGGCCTCGTGGCGCCGCGGGGCGTGGCCGGTGCCCGTGAAGCTTCGGCAGGCGCTGGCGGAAGTACAGGAGAAGCCGCCCGCACAGGTGGCCGGGATGGCCGAGTTGCTGTTTGACCAGATTGCCTCGCTCTCGGCGCAGATCACCGGCCTCGAGCGGCAGATCCGCATCCGGGCCAGGGAGCGGGAGGAGATGAAAAGGCTGATGACCATACCCGGCATCGGGCCGGTCTGCGCCATGGCCGTGCATGCCTTCGCACCGCCGATGGCAAGCTTCCGCCGTGGCCGGGACAGCTGCCTGGATCGGGCTGACACCGCGGGAGCAGCAGGCGGCCGGCCGGCAGCTTCTCGGGCGGATCACCAGGATGCGGCAGCGCGATTTCGGGCAGCTGCTGGTCCTCGGTGCCACCGCGGTGCTCAGGCACCGGCGAGAGAGCGAGGTGCAGGGTGATCCCTGGCTGGCGAGGATGATATCCGGGAAGCCGCCGAAGCTGGTGGCGGTGGCGCTGGCGAACAAGATGGCGCGCATGATCTGGGCGCTGTCGGTGAAGAACGAGGATTACCGCACGCCGGCGGCGATGGCCGCGGCGGCATGACTGCCGGGAACGGAATACCGGGCGCTGCAGGCACGGCCTTGAATGAAGGCCTGATCTGCGGATGATCCCGGCCCGGGCGGTGAGGACGACAGACGACATGGGGGCAAGGGTCATTGAAGACGGGGTCGGAAAAACCAGTATCTTGCGCAGGGCTTCGAGCCCGCCGATGCGATCTGGATCCGATCCGCGAACACCAAAGGGACAAGCGGCGAATGAATGCTGCATCGAGAGGCCGGACATGCGACAGTGCCTTGACCGCATGCCACATGATGTCTGAAATCCAGCTTGCACCACCGGGGGCGTCCACATACGATCGTTCGCTCGCGGATCAATTCCCTCTCGAATTCCGCAAGCGCGGCAAAAATGCCGAACACAAGCCGTCCCGAGGCGGTGGTTGTGTCGATCTGTGCGCCCTGTCCGGTCAGAACCTTCAGGCCGACACCGCTCTCGGACAGCGCTTTGACGATGCTGACAAGGTGTGCGAGGTTGCGCCCCAGCCGATCCAGTTTCCAGACGACGAGCACATCGCCGCCCCTGAGGGCACGCAGGCAGTTCTCCAGTCCGGGCCTGTCGCCGCGTGCGCCGGACGTGCGATCCTCGTAGATCATCCCCGGTTCGACGCCTGCGGCGCGCAGGGCATCGTACTGCAGATTCGGGGACTGCGATCCATCGGCTTTCGATATCCGGACATACCCGATCAGCATGTTTCGCAAACGTTCGTTTGTGATGCACAACGGTAAAAACAATCGGAAAATCGCCTTTCCTTTCAGTCTTTTCTATTGGCACTGCTGTTCTTCCCGTACGATTTAGCACTCATTCGGAACAGACCCGAAGACAGGTGCTGAACATGCTGGCGTATGCTCACCACATCCCGGTTGTCGATGGCGGTATACTTGTTCGGGTCAAACCGAACGGCCAACTGCGCGGCGCGGAGTGGCGGTCGCATGTGGCTATTGCAGGAAGAGCCTGCTTGGAATGCCTGGGCCAATACGACCCGGCGCACGTAACGCTTGAACGGCAAGGACTCCTCGACGACCCCAGCTACATTGAACGGCTGCCGACCGATCATGTCCTACGGCAAAATGAAAATGTCTTCGGCTTTGCACTGGGAGCAGCCGGACTGATGGTATCGCAATTTCTAAGCTTGGTGGTCCAACCCGTGGGGATTGGCAATCCCGGTGCTCAGACCTATCACTTCGCGACTGGAATGATGGACACCGACGTGGCGAGCGGCTGTAGCGCCGACTGTTGCTTCGTCGCCCACACGGGTGCGGGCGATCGCTTTCCATTTCCATTGGTAGAGCACATGAAGCCGACTGTTTAGGCGAATTTCTAAGCAACCTCCAAACCCGGGACAGTGTAGTGTGTCAGTCACCTCCGGGCTTCCTTGGTGGCCTCTCTCGTCGACTTCAGCGCAAAATGCACGCCAACCACCCGTGAGCAGTGCCAGAGAGCGCCTCACACGCCGCACTTAAGGGGATAGGGTGCTGGCTTTCCAAGATCAGCCTTCTAACAAGACCTTGCCGACACATTTGACAAACGGGCGGTCGTCTTGGTGCACATCAGCCTTCCAAGCCTCGATATATTCTTTGATTTGTCCTGTACACACGGGGAGATGTCGAACGGCATTCCACCCTGTCGGTGTCTTCTCAAACAATTGCAAAAGCGTGATAGCCACAACACCATTCAGGTCTCGATGATATTTGTATCGTCGCAATTTATCCTCTTTCCCGGACAGCCAAGTGCTGAAGGATCCGGTAGGTACGGATTTCCTGTGCTGGTCGATCTTGTTTTGAGCGTAATCCTTCAGGCTTGCGGAATAATTCTCCTTTCCGGGGTAGGGTGGGTGGGTCCTCCAACTCTGGGCCATCCGGCGTAGCACGAAGAGCGAAGAAAGTTCGCAAATCGATTCATGAAACCAGTTGTTTGGGTTGCCTCGCAGCCTGTTGTGACCTGACAAGATATGGCAAAACTCATGGGCGAATTGGTAGGCATATTGGCACCAATACTTATCTTTTGCCGTGAGGTTCACTTCGTAGTGTGTGGTGCCCGGGTTTCTGAAAAACGCCTCTGGGGCGTTCTTCGTTGGCAGATTCATGACGTGAATTGTCTCATTGAACGGATCCCTCAATTCACACCAGATGTGGGAGGCAACGTTTTCAAGCAACTTCTGGATATCATTGCGATGGATTGCTCCCCAATTGCACTGAAGTATTTTTATCTTCATTGGTCTTCCAAATAACGATCACACTGAACTAGACATCATGGATTGACCTGTCCTGGCCTTGAGGTTCGTGGGTTATACTCGAGGTCAGAACAACGCCTGAGTACAGGGCCACATCAAGGAGGACAGGTCATGAGTGAGTATAGCGCATATGTGGGTCTGGATGTCCACAAGGACACGATTTCAGTTGCGATTGCATTTCCGGGTCGGGAGCAACCGGTGTTCCGGGGCGTGATCGGCAACCGCCGTTCGTCGTTGCGCCGGCTGATCAGGAACCTGACCCCGCGAGGCGAGGTGCTCAGTTTCTGTTACGAGGCCGGCCCGTGCGGCTACGGCGTGTATCGTCAGATCGTCGAGACGGGTCACCACTGCGTGGTTGTGGCGCCGAGCCTGGTTCCGCGCGGCGCCGGGGAGCGGGTGAAGACAGACCGGCGGGATGCGTTGAAGCTGGCCCGCCTGCACCGTTCCGGAGATCTGCGCCAGGTGTGGGTCCCGGATGGTGAGCAGGAGGCGATGCGGGACCTGACCCGGGCCAGCGAAGACATGAAGGCGATTGAACTGAAGGCGCGCCAACGCCTGTCTGCATTCCTGCTTCGCCATGACCGGTTGTATCCGGGCCGGTGCCGCTGGACGCAGGCGCACCATCGCTGGCTTGCGGAACAGAAGTTTGATCATCCGGTGCAACAGGTGGTGTTCCAGGAATATGTCGATGCCGCACGGGAGGCCCGGCATCGGGTTGCCGGCCTTGAAGACCAGATCCGTTCCGCACTCTCCGCCTGGTCGCTGCGCCCCGTGGCCGAGGCGCTGATCAGCCTGCGCGGAATTGATGTGCTTGCCGCTGTCACGGTGCTGGCCGAGTTGGGAGATCTCACCCGCTTTGACAGTCCCCGGCAGTTGATGAGCTTTCTGGGCCTGGTGCCGAGCGAGCATTCCTCGGGGTCACGACGCCGCCAGGGTGCGATCACCAAGACCGGCAACAGCCATGTCAGGCGGGTTCTGGTGCAGGCGGCGTGGAATTACCGCTTCCCGGCCCGCAAGACGGCCCATCTGCAGAGAAAGGCAGCTTCTGCTCCAGCCCGGGTGCAGGCGGTCGCATGGGCGGCGCAGAAACGGCTGTGTGGCCGTTACCGGCATCTCGGCCATGCAGGAAAGCCGCTCTGCAAGGTCACGACCGCAGTGGCCCGGGAACTGGTCGGCTTCATCTGGGCCATTGCCTGCGAAGCGTCTGACCGGCCGCATGCCAGCCGGGCCGTGGGCTGAAGCTGCGCGAGACCGGAAAGGAAACGGAAGACCGGCATGACGGGCACGGGATGCGGATGGCAGGTCAGGAGAACCCTCGGTAGTACTATGAGGCGCGGGCCACGACGCCCGCTGACCCTCGATGCCAGACAGAGGCAGCTCCGCGATGAAGCGAAGTCAGGCGGTAACCAACCCGCGGATATCAGAGTGATCCACCGTCGCAACAGGCCGATCGTATCCCGTACCCGTCATGCCGCAAGGGGGCCGGCAATGCAGTGAATCCCCCCAGCTTGACAGGTCAATCCATATCAGTACTACAGTTGCGTGTGCCCTGTCCGCCTCTTGTAATGCGCCCTTGCGGCGTCTGCCTGGTGTTTTCGCCGCCACAGCGACCAGTGCATGATGAATGACCGTGTTGTTGGCGGCCTGAGCAGGAGTTTTGCGATCAGGTATCGGAGTTCCGGAACGCTCGGCACCTGTGCCGTCATGAGGGCAAGGCGCCGGTTTCGGGGTTTGGACTCCTTTTGTTCTGTTTGCCCTGTGCCCTGATCCTCAATTCTGCCGCCAGCTTGGCCAGGAAGGCTGCGGCAGCCATGACCAGGCTGATATGCCGGTGCCAGCCATGCCAGGAACGGGCCTCGCAATGGTCAAGGCCGAGATTGTCCCTTGCCCGCTGGAAGCACTCCTCGATGGTCCAGCGCAGCCCGGCAGCGCCGGCCAGTTCCGCAAGGCCGGTGCCAACGGGGCAGAAGACGAGATAATATGCCAGTTTCTGCGGGTCCCTGCGGGAGCGGCGCGCCAGCAGGCAGTGTTCCCATCCCGCCTTGCGGTTCCACGGAATGACAAGGCAGACCCAGTCATACAGCCTCGGCCCCTTGGACCCCTCACCGGCGGCAAGGGCCGTCCAGTCCTCATCGGCAAATTCCTCGACCAACTCCGAGGGGTTGGTGGCCACGATGCCCCCCTGGCCGATGAACCGGAGATGGTGATTGCTGCGAACCGCCAGCACATATTCGCTTGCTATTGGCGGGCAAGTTATGATTCTCTCTTGGCCCTACACGGGGTTGGATGCACTCACATTGCAACTGCGTCATTGATGCAGTTCGCATAACAACCTCAAGAGTCGATAGGAATAACAGAACTTGGAATCCGGAGACCTAACAATGCCGCACATGCTTGATATTTCTGAAATATTGGTTGCCAGTTGGGCGCTGGCTGGCGGAGAGGATAGAATTCCTACTTCACATGGCATTCTGGACCGGGCACTGAAGGAAGCCATCCAACACGAAGCCTGTCCACCTTGGGTTAGCGAGAGCCTCCACTTTGTGGATTCTCGTATTGGTCTGCAGTGTGTCGAGTTACCCGCCCTACTCGATTGGGCACAGCGGGCACATCTGACAAGTGCACCCAATCCCTCTTATCAATCAACCCAGATACAGATTAGCAGGACGGCAGCTCAAGACTTGTTGAACAGCCTGGACGTCACCGAGGAAAAAGCCGCGCTTTGGGGCAAGCATCTACGCTCACTCGTGGATGACATCAGCAGTTCGAAGCGTGCCAATCCTGAAATGGCCATCGAAGAGTACTGATACTGTATCCTGCGGCAATCTTGACTATGCGCACCCGTGCTGCGCCTTTACGTTGATCACTAGGAGAATCAACGCTGGTAGATTCTGCAAAACTCCGGTCCGATCTCGCGGCAGCCGCACCTACGCTCTGGAAGGCCTTCAGTGGCCTTGTTGACGGATGGCTTGAACCTGTACTTGGACGGCTGGACAAGGGCAGGTCGCATGCCCCCTACCCCAAGACATTCAACGATCCCATCTGGGGCGTTATAGAACTCATGCCTTGGGAGACAGTCTTGCTGGACTCCCCGTTGCTCCAGCGACTTCGCGGTGTCCGACAACTCGGAATGGCACATCTGGTTTATCCTGGCGCTGGTCACGACCGTCTTGAGCACACGAGAGGCGTTGTCGAAGCCGCTGAACGTATGATCCGCTCACTTGAGAGGAACGCGGAATTCAGACGACGGTTCGGGTCAGATCGCGACGAAAACGTACCACAGGTAGACCCCATGGACCGTTGCGCCACTCGACTTGCCGCGTTACTGCACGACATCGGGCATGGTCCATTCAGCCACGCAACTGAACCGTTGATCAGAGCGCGCTACGAGACCGAATTCAATGCAGTCGAAAACACCTTGCGCAAGCATTTCGAGGGCGTGAACTCGATTGCGCCCGCCGAGTCCATTGCCGTGATGATTGTAATGAGCGACACAATGCACAAGGTCCTTTCCCATCCTCAATTCGGGACGGGAGTCGATAGACCAACTGAGTTGCCGGAGGCCGTCTCGGCGCGTATTCTGGGTTCCCGAAGTTGCCTGCGTGCCGGATACTTGTCGGGCATCATTAGCGGTCCTGTGGATGCAGATAAACTCGACTACATTGCCCGCGACTGTCATCATTCAGGTCTTCCCCTCGGCATCGATCTTACAAGGCTAATCAGCAAGCTGGAAGTCGTTGCAGTAACGCCAGAGAACGCACCCAATAAGGAATTGAAAAGCCGAGCTCTAAAATCAGAGCCTAGACGGTTCTACGATATAGGGATTTCACTCACCGGCCTTGGATCGTACGAGCAGTTGATCATCGCCCGCGTTCTGCTCTACGATCGCCTGTACTACCATCAGAAAGTGCGTACAGCAGAGGCGATGCTTCGTCGTTTGATTTGCCTTGCTGAAGAAGAGCGCGGCAAACCGTTTGCGATCGAGGAGTTCTTATCAGGATTCCCGGACGACATCTTCGTCGGTGTTGTTAGTGGCACGCTCCAAACCACCGGCTTCAAGTGCGGCGGCAAGCAGCGGTCTCAAGCAGTTGCCAGCATGCTGCATGACCGCCGCATCCATTACCGTGCATATGCGTTTGTGGCACGGTTTATCGATGGGCTCGGGGAGTTGTCTGAAAGGGAACAACGAGATACGAGGGCACAGAAATGGCGCAAGCCGCTGAAGGACCTGTCGTCGCATGAAGGCTGCGATGTTCTTGCAGGAAAGATATTCAAAAAGGCCAAGGCGCTCGCCAGTGCCATTCCCGATCTAGCCGAATACGCCCATGACTTGAATCCTGAAGAGATACTAGTTGACCTACCGTTCAACAGGGTCGTGGTACGTGGCGGCGATATCCTCACCCGCACGGATGGCGGGCATGTTGGCACACCGAATCTCTTCTTTGACCCGGAAAGATGGTCGCAGGCCTACGAACACCAAAAACAGTGCGGTTTCGTCTTTACTCCACGAAAACGGGTTCCGATCGTGGCGCTGGCTTCCCGGATCGTGTTCTTCGAGACTTTCGATGTAGTCATGGACATCCAGGCCGAACGTGCTGCGAAGGTATCCAACGTAGTCAAGAGTGCATGGGTTACTGCTGCCCGAGAGTCCGGCAACTGCACCGCCGACTGCGAAGAAGCGCTGAATGGTACGGTCTCACCTCCGCTTGTCAGGTTCTATGCTGACGATTTTGCACTACCTCACGATTGGCTCACGCAGAAACCTGATCTTGGACACCGCCTTGCCAAAGCCTTCAATACTAGCCTTCCGTCGGGTCTTCCAGGATCGTTCCACAATGCGGTGTCGACCGCTATCGGCGATTTCGCCGCCTTGATTGGAATGTTCGAGACAATTGGCAAGTTCGTTACAGTGGACAAGTTGGCCGAAAGCACGATGCAGGCCGAGATTATGCAATGTTTTTTGTCTCGCGGTGTGGACGTAATCGAGGGTACTGAATTGGGTGGCGGTGAAACGGATCTCCTCCTTTACCATCAGCTTGTTGTCGAGAACAAAGTGATATCAAATCCGACATCCAAACCATTCGGAGCAGCGTCCCGATTTTCATGGCAGGCACGCCGTTATAGCATTGCACTTCGCAACAACGTGGCGTTTGTTGCTCTCGCGTATCGTCCAGCCACCGATGCAGACCTGCTACCGCTTCCGGAAAGAGTTCGTGTAATTGAACTGAAGGAAGCCTCCGAAGAGCGGTGTGAAGTCCGGTTTGTAATCCCGTGGGGCACAGGTGTACCGTCATCCGCAAAACCTCCTGCCGGTAGTCGGTCCGGGAAAGGAGCAAAATGACACTCTGACCAGGATCGGGTCGAGTTGGGTTGAGTGCAGAAAACCCCTTTAAGGATTTTTGTTGTCCTTTTTGGCTCTGTAACGCACCTCAGGCGTCTTTCGCTCCGAGATATCGATAGATGGTGGCCTTTGAGAGGCCGTAGTGGGCCATCAGATCCTTGATGAGGGTGCCATGTTTGCGTTTTTGGCGTAGCTCCAGAATTTGATCGTCTGTAAGCGCGGGCCGTTTCCCGAACTGCACGCCGCGGTCTTTTGCCTTCTTGATCCCATCCATTTGGCGCTCGGCGCGGATCTCGGTTTCGAACTGGCCGATGGCGCCCAGCATGTTCTTGACTTCAGACATTTTCTTCCACAACTCATTGATATACAATGAGTCATGCATTTTCCGGGGGCACTACATTTCGGCCTTGCCCGGATCCTCCTCCTCATGAAGGCCCGTCAGTCCTGCCGGCTTTTTCCCTCTTGGGACGTGCAGACAAACGGCGCCCGCTTCCAGGTCAGGCCCAATACCCGGTAGATCCGCCGGGCATCTTCCGTCGGCGCGCTTGGCATGGCGAATTTCCGGTCACCAGTCTTCTCGTAGAGGATGCTGATCTCCAGCTCGCCCAGCGCCCGGCGGATCCGGTCCGCACTCATCCGCCACCCCCTTGCCGCCAGGCGGTGCCGCAAATGTTGCAGGCAGCAGAACGCCATGTAGCAGATGGCGACATGCGCCCGTATCCGGCGCGGTGCCCAGTGGAAGACCGGACGGATCCTGAGATCGTGCTTGTTGACACGGAAGCAGGCCTCGATCTCGGCCAGCTGGCGGTACTGGATGACGAGGTCGCGGGGGTCGGCATCGTCGCAGCCCCGGGCGACGATGCCCCGCAGCCCGTCCCAGGACGCGGCAGCGGCAATTTTCTCTTCGTTCAGCGCCACGCGCCCGTCCGGAAAGTCCAGGAAGCGGGCCGTGCCCCGGTTGCCCAGCGAGGCCGCCCCGGCACCCTTGGCCAGCCGGGTCCGCAGCCGCTCGATCTGCCGCTCCCGCTGGTGCGCATCCTTGCGGGCCCGGCGCGGCGAATGCGTGACCACGAGCCTGGCATCGCCGTCGCTGATGGCGCGGATCCGACCCAGTTGCTCCGCGTGCCTGTCCCGTCCCCATGGCGCATAGGCATCCAGATCGAGGATCTGCCGCTTCAGCGCCACCCGGCACGATTTCAGGCGGGCGCCGAGAATGTAGGGCGTACCCCGCTGCTCGAGCGCCTGCCGGTTCTCGCGGCTGATCATTCCGGCATCGGCCACCACCGTGAAGGCAATGCCGGGATGGCGCCGCTCCAGCGCATCGAGCGCCTGGACCAGCGTGCCACCCTCATGGGTGTTGCCCGGATGGAGTTCGTAGCCGACCGGCAGGCCTTCCGGTGTCACCAGCAGCGCAAACAGCACCTGCACCCGGTGCGGCTTGCCATCCTTGCTGTAGCCCCGGTGCCGGTCGTCGCCCTCGGCATCGGATTCGAAGTAGAGCGTCGTCGTGTCGTAGAAGATCACCGTGACCGGCGCCGGCAGCAACGTCTCTGCCACATCCCGCGACCGCCGGCAGATCGCCTCGATCATCCTCTCGTCAATACGGTCCATGCTGCGATAGACATGGTCGAGGTTCAGCGAAAGCTGGCCATGGCGTTCCAGGTCTCGGGTCATGGCCCGCTTCGATTGCGGCCGGGCGATGCGGGCCAGTACCATCTCCCTGATGTTGCGATTGGCGCTCATGCGGCGGGCACCGAACAGCCGGTCCCAGCCGAGTTGGGCATAGACCTCGCCGAAGGCCTCCCGCACGCCGATGGCAATGCGTGCATCCTCGCGGCAATCGGCCAGATCGACCCCGAACGGCCCGGGGTCCGGCCGCGCCCGCCGCGACTGCTCGGCCAAATCGGCGAACGCCTTCGGCGTGAACAGCGATTGCTGTCCGCTGTCGGCCAGCCTGATCTCCTCGATGATGAGGCATCCCAGTGATTCCAGTGATTCCAGCTGGGCATCGCTCGATGCGGTGCCGACATGCCTGACCACGCGCTGGCGGACCTTGTCGCCATTGCGGACCGACTTGACGACCTGGACCTTGGTGCGTCCCCCGGCAAGCATCTTTCGTCGCACGAACATGCCACGGAGACTAGGCGATGGGCCAGCGTCTGTCAAGAATAAACACAATTAGGGCACTACATTGGCATTTGTCCGAAAATGGATGCAAAACCACCGTCTGGCAAGGGTTATGGAGCCCGGTCTGCGCCTGAAACGTCTGAAGTCAAGTGGCAAGTTCGTTACAGTGGACAAGTTGGCCGAAAGCACGATGCAGGCCGAGATTATGCAATGTTTTTTGTCTCGCGGTGTGGACGTAATCGAGGGTACTGAATTGGGTGGCGGTGAAACGGATCTCCTCCTTTACCATCAGCTTGTTGTCGAGAACAAAGTGATATCAAATCCGACATCCAAACCATTCGGAGCAGCGTCCCGATTTTCATGGCAGGCACGCCGTTATAGCATTGCACTTCGCAACAACGTGGCGTTTGTTGCTCTCGCGTATCGTCCAGCCACCGATGCAGACCTGCTACCGCTTCCGGAAAGAGTTCGTGTAATTGAACTGAAGGAAGCCTCCGAAGAGCGGTGTGAAGTCCGGTTTGTAATCCCGTGGGGCACAGGTGTACCGTCATCCGCAAAACCTCCTGCCGGTAGTCGGTCCGGGAAAGGAGCAAAATGACACTCTGACCAGGATCGGGTCGAGTTGGGTTGAGTGCAGAAAACCCCTTTAAGGATTTTTGTTGTCCTTTTTGGCTCTGTAACGCACCTCAGGCGTCTTTCGCTCCGAGATATCGATAGATGGTGGCCTTTGAGAGGCCGTAGTGGGCCATCAGATCCTTGATGAGGGTGCCATGTTTGCGTTTTTGGCGTAGCTCCAGAATTTGATCGTCTGTAAGCGCGGGCCGTTTCCCGAACTGCACGCCGCGGTCTTTTGCCTTCTTGATCCCATCCATTTGGCGCTCGGCGCGGATCTCGGTTTCGAACTGGCCGATGGCGCCCAGCATGTTGAACAGAAGCCGGCCCGTGGCATCGGATGTGTCGATGTTCTGATCCAGCACAACTAGGTCGACGCCCTTTTCACGCAAGGTTTCGGCGATTTGGCACAGGTGCAGGGTCGAGCGCGCCAGCCGGTCGATGCGCGACACGATCAGCATGTCGCCTTCACGGACATAGTCCAGACACTGCCTGAGCATGGGGCGCGCATCCGTGGAGCCGCTGCACTTCTCCTCGAACAGCCTGTCGCATTCACTCAGCTTCCCGCGCTGCACGTCCAGCGATTGTCCGACGGAGCTGACGCGGGCGTATCCAACCTTGGCCATGGGGTCTCGAATGATCTACGGGTTCATGCGACCGTCATATTGAGACATTGAAAAAGACATGGCAAGCAGGGGGTCGCAATATGTGTACATTCAAAGAATCCACCACCACATACAAAGCCACATACAAGGAAGGAACACTTCGATGGCACGTATCATCTATTGGAACACCAGGCAGCTTGGCATTGCAGTCGCGAAACGGCAGAAAGCAGGGCTCAATTGCGCACCAGATCTCTTGGCGCACATCTCGCCCCTCGGATGGGCCCACATCCTTCTCACAGGCGAATATCGATGGCTGCCAAAGTGAACCCAAATGGCTTAAAGGGGTTTTCTGCACTCAACCCAACTCGACCCGCGAACGTCAGGCCGAAGGAATTGTCGCGGCCAGACAGCGAGGCGCCTATCGTGGCCAGCCTCCGAAGATCGACATGGACGCAATCAGGCGTCGGCTTGCCGAAGGCCAGTCACCGACCAGGATTGCCCGCTATCTGGGGATCTCGCGCGGAACCGTGTACAAGGCGAAGGGCATGGCTGAAGCGCACGAAGAACCAGGTCCGGACATGTAAGCCGATTTCGGCAGTATCCTGCCGAAAGAAACATCACAAAATCTCCGGCCCGTTCCCCGTGTGTTCCTTCAGATGTCCATATATGCAGCCTCGGTCCGTTTAGGCCTACTATGTGCGATGAAAATTGTTCATGTCTGAATCTAAGGCCTGTTGACAATCATGTTGCCGCAACCACGCCACTGACGAGATGAATCGCCGCCGCGAAGCTCGTGTCGGTCTTGTCGTGGCGGGTCGCCACTGCCCGGAACTCCCTGATCCTTGCGAAGACGTTCTCGATCCGGTGTCGCCACCGGTACATCTCCCGGTCATGCTCCCGGGGCACTGTCCGGTGGCGCCTCGCGGGAATCACCGCCTCTGCCCCGCTCTCCTCGATTGCCTCGATCAGCCAGTCGGCATCGAATGCCCTGTCGCCGATGAGGGCCCCGTAGCGGAGATCCTCGAGAAGAGCCGGCACCCCGAGAAGGTCATGTGCCTGTCCGGGAAGGATCACGAAGCGCACCAGATAGCCAAGGGCGTCCACGATTGCCACGATCTTGCTGGTCAGGCCGCCTCTCGAGCGTCCGATCCCCTGCCTCGAGGTCCCCCTTTTGCACCGGCCGCCTTCCGGTGTGCCTGCACGATGGTGCCGCCGGCGAAGATGTATTCGAGGTCGAACTCATCCGGGGGCTCGTTGAATACGGTCTCGAAAATGCCCGAAAGCGCCCATCTGCGGAAGCGCTTGAAGACACTGTTCCAGTTGCCGAAATGCTCCGGAAGGTCGCGCCAGGGCGATCCGGTGCGGATCCGCCACAGCACTGCCTCGAGAAACTGCCTGCCCACTGCCGGGCGGCGCCGGGATCGGTCGCCTTGCCGGGCAGCATGGGTTCGATCCGCGCCCACATGGCGTCGGTGAGCACCGTCCTGTCTGTATTCATCCGTCATCTGCCTTGACTGCTCGTGCCGCCCTTCCGGCGTGCGTTGCAGGGAAAATGGCATCGATTCGCCCGATTCGCAACCCGATTGTCAACAGGCCCTAGTCGTCCTCATCACTGATATGCCAGTGCATGGCCTTATTGCACAGATTTCCCATCTGGCTACTAAATCTCTGGAACGCAACTTCGTTACGCAATAGCTCAGCATTTGTGTAGGCTCGGACACAATGCATGCGGATGTTGCGATGATCCTCCGACGTGTTCCGGCGCTCAGCTCCGGCAGAGTAACCCATCAGCAATGACACTGCGAGCGCTGCTGCACCAAACGATGCCATAACTCCTCGAGACGTATCAACGCCAAATAGGTAAACTGCTACGGCACCCAGAAGGCCGAGAAAAGCCGGGATGATGTCGCCCACTACTGGGGCACGGCTCAGCCCACCCGCAATTCCAGCGCATGCCCCGACGAGTGCAAGTGCCAAGAGCAAAGGTGCAATCGTAGTCCATCTATCTCGCTGAAAAACAAGAGATGCAAGAAACGGCAAACAAAATCCAGCCAGCGTAGACCAGAGAAAGGATTCACCGACCATTAGGACAAATGTCATGACGTCAATGCCTCGCCACCAATAAGTACTGCGTCACCATCAATCGGTGGCTCGAACAGGGAAGTCGGCGAGACAAGATAGACCGCACTGGGATCAATTGTCCCTCCGATCTTCAATAGGAATTTCGAAAATTGTTCGGAAAATTTTGGAATGCCTTCCCTGATGACCCAACTTCCGTTCCGTAGAATACCGATCGATTGATTGAAATTCACCGTGCTGTCGATCAGAATCGTTACGGGCAGTAATGTAGGAGTTAGCGTCGTACCATTGGTGAAAGGAGCTTCCTCCGGAAATCCATAAGGACCTGGTCCAACGCACTGGAACATCGGGCCGGGACACTTTGTGTCGAATTCGGCAAGGGCGGGCTTCCCAGACACTGCCAACACGAGAGCAACGAGAAATGTGACGGAACGGATTTTCATCTTGTTTTCCTGGATTCTAAGTGCAGGTCATTGCGTGTGATGTGGTCAAAGTATCGTCAGTTCTCTGCCGTCCACTTGGGCCGTACATACGGAAAAAATCTGTGAATGCGCTTTCGGCTGCAGAATCCGGCGCATTTGACGGCGTATCCGGCAACACCTGACCGCCGATCCGGCGGTACCTGACGGCAAATCCGGCCGCATTTGACGGTCCGGTCTCTCCCGATACTGGTGCCTGGGTTCATTCCTCCTCAGGTTGCTGATGGCAGGCTGGCCGGAGGCCAGCCCCTTGCGAGCGTAAGCGAGCCAGACCCGATTGACAACTCCGCCCTCCGATGCGGCGGCTGGCTCATCAAGTCAGCCGGGCCGCCGCATATCTCGGGAATCGCAACCACGCCCCCGGCGGCGCAGGCGCCCCTGCCGCGCCGAAGGCGCATCTCCACGCCGGCTTGCCGGCGCCCCCTCATGTACCGCTGCCGTCCAGCGGCGGCGGCCGATTCCGCTTGCGCTGTGCAAGCCGGCAAGTTCGATGCGGTAGGCGCCCAGGACGATGCGATCGAGGACGGAATCGGCAATTGTCGGCTCCCCGATCACATCAGGCCAGCGATCCACCGGGATTTGGCTGGCGATGACGATGGATTTGCGGCCGTAGCGCTGCTCCACGATCTCCAGCAGGTCCCGCCTGCCCTCGGCCGAGAAGCCCTGCAGGCCCCGATCATCGAGGACCAGCAGCGAGACCCTGGCCAGGCGGCGCATCAGGCGCTCATGCGTCCCTCGGTCTCGCGCCCGGGCGAGCGCCGTGACAAGCTCCGGAACCCGGCGATAGAGCGTGGACTGTTTCTGCCGGCACGCCTGGTGCGCCAGGGCGCAGGCAGGAAAGGTCTTGCCCGACCCGGTCGGCCCGGCCACGATCAGGTTGATTCCCCGCCGGATCCATTCGCCGGCGGCAAGCCGGGTCAGCGTGCTGCGGGCAATGCCGCGACCGGCCGAGAGCCTGCATCCTGCACATCGGCGCGGATGCGAAGCCGGGCCTGGCGCAGATGGCCCGGGCAGCTCTTCCGGTCGCGGTGCGAGACCTCGCGCTCGAGAATCATGGCAAGGCGGTCATCGAAGCCGAGTTCGGTGATGTCGGCAATGTCATGCTGCTCTTCCAGGGCCTCGGCCATGCCGGTGAGGCCGAGCCCCAGCATGCGTTCGATATTGGGTTGTCGCAATGTCATGTCGTCTCTCCTTTCGTATTCGAGTAGTAGGATCCCCCGCGGATGTTCGAATGATCGGGGATGATTTCGTCCGGCTCCGGGCGGGGCGGTGGGGCCTTGCTGTTGGCCTTGAGGCGTTCCCGCAGGAAGCCGGAGGCGAGGCGGTCCAGGTCCAGCGCCTCGGCACACGCGGAATCGACGCTTTCGGCACCATGTCTCTCGGCAAGGCGGACCATGCCCTGCACGGTGGTGAAGGCCTGCTGGGGGAAGTCCCGGGAGGCCAGGCAGCGCTCAGCCCGGGCCAGCGCGTGCTTGCCGATGCTGCGGGCCCGCCGGAGCAGGATGTCGCCGTAATCCGGTCGGCGGATGTCACGGACGGCCTTGAGGCGATCAGGCATGTGTGTCGGCTCGGTCGCGTATCTGTTGCGCCCGGTCGCCAGCCGATGAACGGCAATGCGCTCGCCGCCCCGGTCAAGGAACACTTCAAGCATGCGCTCGCCGATGCGCAGGCAGGCCTGGCGGCCGATATGACCCTCGGGCACCGAGTAGTTGTTGCGCCCGTAGGAGACATGACCATTCGGTGCCACCTTGCGGGTCAGCCACTCGCCCCATTCCCAAGGATGTGCGGGCAACCGGGCAAGAGCGGCGCGCTCGGAGGCCTCGAACAGCTGGCGGCGGCGCTCGCCCGATGCCATCGGCGCGGTGTTGAGCTTGCCTGCCTCGGGGCGGATGGCGGTGTTCATGGCACCGGTGGAGAAGAAGGTCTGGTGGCGTAGCGGCAGCAGGATGCGGGACTGGACGGCCTTCACCGCCGCTTCCACCGGACCCTTGTCCGTCGGCTTTCTGGAGCGTGCCGGGATGATTGCCAGACCGTAATGCCGGGCGAACTCGCGGAAGGTCGGATTGAGAAGGGGATCCTCGCGATCGGCCTTCACGACCCCGGATTCGAGGTTGTCGATGCTCCGGATCGTGGGCGTGCCGCCGAAGTATTCCATGGCGCGCCGGTGCGCCATCGCCCAGTGGCAGATTTTCTGGCTCGGCATCGCCTCGGCGCGGGCGAGATTCGAATGCGGCAGCACAGCGACGAAGATCTCGACGTCGATCTCGGCGGTGGCGGTGCGAACGGGCAGCGTCTTGCCTTCGATGCCGACATGCCGCAATACCCCGGTGCATGGTCGAAACGCATCTGCGTATCTGCGCGCTTTCCCTGCAATTGTTCCTTCGGAAGGGCGCAGAACTGGCTGCGGCTGCAGGGCTCACCGCCCTGCAGGACGGCCTCCTCGCTGTACTCGGTCCAGAGATGGTGCTGAGTCAGCCTGGCCCGCCGGCGACGGCGGGGAGTCTTGTATTCGGCGATGATGGTCTCCCGGTCGGGCTGCACATGTTCGCTCTGGCGTTCGGCCTGCGGGTAGAGCCGGTCCCGCAGCGCATCCTCATCAAGCTTGTCCGGAAGCGGCCAACAGGACAGCCCGGTCGCCTCTGCCCGTTTCAGTATGTTCGATACCGTACCGGCGCTCACGCCGACCGCGGCGGCGATATCATTTCGTGTCAAACCAAGCTCGTGACGCTGGCGAAGGATGTCCTTGATGTTGATCATGTCGGCTTTCCTCATGCCCATGCCTCCTCGTTTCGATTGTCGGATCGATGAGGAAGTATCGGGAGAGACCGGACCGTCAAATGCGGCCGGATTTGCCGTCAGGTACCGCCGGATCGGCGGTCAGGTGTTGCCGGATATGCCGTCAAGTGTTGCCGGAACTTTGGTCAAGTCCGACCGGATTCCTGGTCAAGTGTTGCCGGATTCTGCATTCGGCCTATTTTCATGGTTCGACGGGACCTAAACGGAATGGTCAACTAATCGGTGTCGGCTGGTGAAGCTGTCCACGGAATGGTGGGGCCAGAGAGGAGAAAGGCGCCGCGAGTTGTGAAGCGAAATCATTCGGAGACGGCGACCTTATTACTCGAGATGATCTGGGCTCACTCCGCCGTCTGGGCAGCAAGTTTCCTGGCTCTGCGATAGTTATCTCCATGCTCCGACCGACATTTACCGACAATGAACGACGTTTACTGTTACCATTTGTAAGGTGGACCCGAAGGCCGGATCATTACTCAATGCCAACCAATCTTGTTATTCTTTTGACCGGCGTAGAACTGTTTCATGAACTAAGCGATGGAGTGGACGCCGTCCGGAGGGGGCGTCCACTCGCATGACCAGCACAGGGGGAACAGGAAGAGAAAGGGGTTGTACATTGTCGCGCGCGGGCCTTCCCGTGGAAAACTCCGCGGTTGCCGTGCCGCTTCCACGTCTCCATTCTTCACACGGGATCGCCGTTGCCAGCTCCGTGGCCTGACTGTCCGGCAACGGCGAAGCGGGGCATCAGCCCCGCAAGGCGGGTCGGACCGGGATCCACCCGGATCACGAAAACGGATCGGTGATGGAGCACGGCCTTCCCGCCTTCCCGACAGTCTCCCGGGTCCTGGATGGATGCCCGGGTCAGGAACCGGATCATCGCGGGGAGAGGAGCAGGAGACATGACCGGCCTGGTGGCCGGCACCCGCGTCGGCAAGGACAAACTCGACATCCACCCGGATGGAGAAGACAGAAGGCTCACGGGTGGCCGGGACGGCTGTCGGGCCATTGCCGAATGGTCCGGAGGCAAGGAAGCCGGCCGGGTAATCCTCGAGGCTGCCGGGCGCCATCACCGGGCATTGCTGCAGTCGCTGCATGTGAAGGGCCTTGCGGCCTGCGTGGCCCATACCCGCCAGTCCCGGGACTTTGCCGGGGCCGGCGGCCGGCTGGCAAGAACCGACCGGGCAGATGCCGGGGTGCTTGCTGCTTTCGGCGTTGCCTTTGCCGACCTGCCGGCCGCGCAGCCGCGCCGGAGCCTCCTCGATGATCCCGGTGACATGCCGGTGGCACGGGAACATCCGGCCGGCCGGCGGGCACGAGACCGGCAAATCCTCTCCGGGCCCGGCGATCCGGTCCCGAGGTCAAGGCTTCCCCGCCTCGTTGCCTGGATTGACAAGGCCATCGCCACCTATGACCGGGAGATCAGGAAGCTGATTGCCGGCGAGGCCGGCCATGCCGAGAGCTACCGGGTCCTGATGTCGATCCCCGGCATCGGCCCGGTCACCGCGGCAGCGCTGATCTGCTGGATGGGTGAGCTTGGCAGTATCGGGGGCCGCCAGGCGGCGGCGCTCATCGGCGTGGCACCCTTTGCCCGCGACAGCGGCGGCATGAAGGGCGCGCGGCACATCAGCGGCGGGCGGAAGAGGCCTCGCGATGTCCTCTTCATGGCGGCAATGACGGCAATGGCCCGGAGCCCCGACATGAAGGCGCTCAACGGCCGGCTCAGGGAGCGGGGAGGGCACCACAAGGTGGCCCTGGTCGCCGTCATGCGGAAGCTGATCGTGACCGCCAATGCCCTGCTGCGCGATGGCCGCATGTGGCCCGCGCGGGCACCGGGTTGACCGCCGGCAGCGGCGCGATGCCGGTGAAACAGGCACTGCCGCTACCTGCTGCGACGGCGCTGATTGGCGCGCCTGGCCGCACGGCCGGACTGTGGAGAATTGCTGCATGATCCGTGCATGGAATTTACAGGACCTGGGGAAATCTTCAAAAAACCCCTTGCAGGCAGACATGGATGCTCCATCGTATTCGGTGCAAACCTGCACATTATGCTTGAGCCATCCGACGCGACTCCTCCGCCAAGCGGTGCTATGGCACGATCGCCCAGCTCGGTGGCAAGATTTGCGTTCTTTCTTCTGAGATCCTTCTTTGCTTCATCGATCACACACGTTCCCGAGACACCGTGAAGAACATTCCGTTCAATCAGTTCCGGCCAGTTGGAATGCACAATTCCTAACAGGTCCTGCCGCACCCATTGAAGGCCTTGAGGGTCTCTGTGCGGCCTAACGTCCACAAAATACGCGGTTTCTCCAGTCACGATGGCAAGCAGCAGATAGTCAGACCGTTCTGCAAACCCCGACTCTTCCATTTCCTTGCTGAGGTGAAAGTGGTGCATCCCGTAGTCCCATAGAAGGCCGTCCCTGCTTCGTGCCCCTCTGGCATGGCAAATGCCCTTGCTCAAGAAACCAATGACATTGTCACCTGCAGTAAGCTGTTGCCTGAGCAGAAACACTGCCCCCCAGGCTTCCCGTGCCTTTTTCTGTTCCTCCGGCGACCGCTCGGCTGCCTGCAAGAGCTTACCCAGGGAGGAATGAATTTCGTCGGAAAAGATGACGTTCCGGGGGCAGGGGGAAATCCTCCTGTTTGTCATCTCCAGGAAATTGCTGGCCAGGTCACAGATATCTGCAGTGTCGTCATGGACAATTCCGTGCATGTCGAATTGTGACTTCAGTATCTGTTTCAGGTCTGCTTCAATATTCATCTTGCAGCCATCCAACCTGCTATCTTGGATCTGAGACAATCATTCCCCGATTCCACCCTGAAGGGCCGCGCCAGCGGGTGATCGGGACCATCAGGACCTTCTTGTGTCTGCCCTGCTTTGAAACCTCAACAGCCCCAAGTTCGACTTTGCACATTTTTTCCCAGGTCCAGGTCCAGAAGGTATCGGTAGTGGCGATCTGATCAAGGGCTTCCCCAAGCGGCAGCACAAGGCCGCCCCTTGGCCCGGGCTCTGCGCTATTGGTTTCATCGTAGGGCCGCCGCCCCAGCGCGGATTGGCCCTACGGGTGCGGCCGTTTTGCGCCCCCGTCCGGTTCCCTCGTGCGGATCACATGTGGCTGCGCACGAACAGCGCTAACGTAAAACAGACCGCAACATAAGTGCCGCCCGCTTGCAAGCGCTACAAACACCGGATCGGGAATTTCGTGCGCCGTGGAAAGGCGCGCCTTCCTTGTGGGTGCAAAACCCACCCGACAATTGTCGCTTCCGGTTGGCAGCAGCCAGGGCGGCTTGCGGAGGCAACGATGCAGGTTGAAGCACCTTGCCGGCAAAGGACTGCGCTCGAGCAGTTCAGCGAACATGCGGGCCGGAACACGTGTGAACGTCGAGCAGGCCTCGAAAAGATCATGTGCGGGAGCCGACCCGGCGAAGTCATGGGGAAGGCCGATGGCGGTCCGGGAAGCAAGCGACAGAGGCACCGAACCACTCCCGCCGGGACAATGGCGCCGGCACGCATGAAAGATGGAAGACGTGGCAACACGGGAAGCCCTGTCAGGTGGCCGGCACAGGCCAACCGGCACCCCGCGAGGGTCAGGCCGGGCCGGCAGGCGGACAGGCCCGTATGACCGGAGACGCCGGGTAATGCCGGTCGAGGGAAGGGGCCCGACTTCGGGAACGGCATGGAAAGGAGGCAAGGCATGGCCACTGGCAAAAGCCGGGCAGGGTCATGCAGGGTTCGGAAACTCCGGAACGTGCTGCAGAGCGACAAGCGACGTCGATGCCGACTGCCGCTTTCATGCCCTCGCAGACAAGGTCTGGCGAATGGATTTCCTCGTGGAAGCCCGGGAAAGGGTCCGCCAGGGTGGCGGGGCTGCCGGGACAGACGGGGAGACGGCAGGCCGGATCGAGAGGCATGGGCCGGAGCGATGGCTCGGGGAACTGTCGAAGGAAATCCGGAAGAGACCCATGTGCCGGGACCGGTGCGCCGGCGCATGATACCATCGAGGCAGCCCGGCCAGTTCCGGCCATCGGGCATACCCTGCATACGTGACCGGGTGGCACGGATATCGGCCATGCTCGTGCTGGAGCCGATATTCGAGGCCGACCTGCAACCGGAGCAACATGCCTGGCGTCCGGGACGGAGTGCAAGAGATGCGGCGTGCCGTGTCCACAAGCTCCTGAACACGGGGCACGGCGAGGTCGTGGGCAGCCCTGTCCAACGACTTCGGCGAGATACCGCACGCCGAACCGATGAAGAGCATCGCCCGTCATGTGAGCGATGGCCGCATGCCCGGACTCATCAAGGCGTGGCTGGAAATGCCGGTAGAAGAGGAGGACGGCAAGGGCGGCAGGTGCCGCACCAGCCGTGCTCGCAAGCAGCGGAAAGGAACACCGCAAGGTGCCTCCGCTGGCCTCGAATATCTGCATGCGCCGCCTCGCCGGGCCGGAAGGTGCGGGGCCTTGCCCGGCGCTTTCACTCGGAGATCGTCGATCATGCGGATGATTCGTGCGTGATCGGCCGAGCCCCGGCAGCGGAAATGCTGCCAGGGCCCGAGCGTATCACGGACAGTCTGAAGCTGCCGGCCGGCGAACACGAGACCCGATGCCTGCGATGTCCCGAGGAGCCGCTCAAATTCCCCGGATACCGGATTGGACGCAACTGGCGGGCCCGGGGAAAGGGGTCATATGTCGGCACCCGCCCGAGCAGGGCGAGCGTTCAGGGCATCCGCCGCAAGGTCGGTTGGATGACCACAGGCAGGAACGCGCTGACCTGCCCGGGAACATGGTGGAACGCCTTGACCGGATGTTGTCCGGATGGGCGAAGGACTGCGATCCTGGCCAGGCCGGTCCGGCCTGTCGGTCGGCCGGCGAACACACGGGCCGGGCGGTGCAGGCAACGGCTCTGTCACAAGCACGAGGTCGGGACCGGGAAGCATGTGCGGCCTCCGGACCAGAAGCTGTGGAGAGCCTGCGGCCTCACTCGCCTGGTGCCGAAGACCGGAAGCCTTCCGTGGGCGAAGACATGATCCCGCCCGCCAGCCGGATGCGGGAGACCCGCAAATCCGGTCTGATGAGCGGGGGGTGAGGAGGCGCAGGCCAGGACCGGGACCGAGGCACCGGCATCTGGCGAAAGCCGCCGGAAACGGCTACTCTCTCGGTCTACCGCTCGGCGCGCCTCCCCTCGACTCTACTCCTGCCCCTTCTTCGCGTCCGGGCTTACTGTTCTGGACCAATGACCTCATATTGCTGTGCGGCCTGCCGGGACACGAAGAGGCGGTCCATTGCGCGGCTGAGCGCGGTCTCGAACCGCGGCAGCAAACCATGGACACTGCCGCAAATTGACGATGACAGTGCCGAAGTCTAGAAATCAGGACATGAACGGTTTCAGCTTGAACGAGCCAGGCGGGTCGGTCGCGCCGACGATCCCGGACGCAACAGAGACCGGCGTAGTTCTAGAATTGCGGTCTGCTGCTTCAATTGAGACACCCCATCGCGGGAGAAACGGCCTCGCACCAGATCAACGTCGCCACCTGGAACCTGGGCAAGACTATCCTTCCCTCGATTGCCGGACAGTGTCGAAGCCCTCCGTAGATTCATTTCAAGAGTGCGCGCCAGAAGTTGAGGTGTCGGGATGGCGACCCATGCCGCCCGCATCTTTGCGGCCACTTCCCATCCTGAAGACATGAGTGAACGCATGTCGGATGACATCAACCAAACCCCGGAAGAGGTTGCCCGCGACCGGATCGACGATCGCCTCCGGGCAGCAGGCTGGCATGTACAGGACAAGGACGCACTCGACTTCGGTGCAGGCCGGGGCATCGCGGTGCGCGAATACCAGACCGACGCTGGTCCCGCTGACTACGTTCTCTTTGCCGACCGGCGGGCCGTTGGCGTCATCGAAGCCAAGCCGGACAGCTGGGGAGCCAAGCTGACCACCGTCGAGGAACAGTCCGAAGGTTATGCCACGGCGAAGCTGAAATGGGTCTCGAACGCCAAGCCATTGCCCTTTCTCTACGAAAGCACCGGGCAGATCACGCGGTTCACCGACGGGCGCGATCCCAAGCCCCGCTCCCGCGAAATCTTCTCCTTCCACCGTCCGGAAACCCTCAAGGTTTGGACGCTCGCCTCCCACTCATTCCGGTCGGGACTTTCCTCGCTTCCACCGCTGAACCCGACCGGCCTGCGCGAGTGCCAGATCAACGCAGTCACCAATCTCGAAGCCTCGCTGAAGGCAGACAGGCCACGGGCGCTGGTCCAGATGGCAACCGGTTCGGGCAAGACCTTCACCGCGATCACGCAAATCTACCGCCTGCTGAAGCATGCAGGTGCCCGCCGCATCCTCTTCCTTGTCGATACCCGCAACCTGGGCGAGCAGGCGGAACAGGAGTTCATGGCCTTCATTCCCAACGACGACAACCGCAAGTTCACTGAACTCTACAACGTCCAGCGTCTCGCCTCCCCCCACATCGCAGGCGACAGCCAGGTTGTCATCTCCACAATACAGCGCATGTACGCCGTCCTGAAGGGCGAGGAACTGGCTGAAGGCATGGATGATGAACACCCCGGGGAACGGACATGGCTACCCAGGAATCCTCTTCCGGTCGTATACAATGCCAAGCTCCCTCCAGAGAGTTTCGATGTAGTCGTCATCGACGAGTGTCATCGGTCGATCTACAACCTCTGGCGCCAGGTGATCGAGTACTTCGACGCCCACCTGATGGGACTCACCGCCACACCGGACAATCGTACCTACGGGTTCTTCCAGAAGAACGTGGTCAGCGAGTACAGCCACGAACAGGCAGTGGCCGACGGCGTAAACGTCGGCAACGAGATCTATCTCATCGATACCCAGGTCACCCGTGAAGGCGGAACACTGACAGCGGAACAACTTGTCGAGAAACGCGTCCGTGAAACACGTGACCGCCGCTGGGAGATACAGGAAGAAGACGAAGAGTTCACACCTGCCCAACTCGATCGCTCGATCGTGATCCCCGACCAGATCCGGACGGTCATCCGCACGTTCCGCGACAAGTGGCCGGAGATGTTCCCTGGCCGCAGGGAACTGCCCAAGACCCTGATCTTTGCGAAGACCGACAGCCACGCAGACGACATCATCCAGACTGTTCGGCAGGAGTTTGGTCAGGGCAATGATTTCTGCCGCAAGATCACCAACGGCGCCAAGAATCCAAAGTCCTCCCTCTCGGCTTTGCGCAACGACTACAACCCCCGCATTGCCGTCACCGTGGACATGATCGCCACTGGCACCGATGTCAGACCGCTCGAGTGCCTGCTGTTCATGCGCGACGTGAAATCGCGGAACTACTTCGAACAGATGAAAGGCCGCGGCACCCGTGTCCTCACACCGGACAATCTGCAAAAGGTCACGCCTTCCGCACAGGCCAAGACGCACTATGTCATTGTCGATGCTGTCGGCGTCACCCGGTCCCTCAAGACCGCCAGCCAACCGCTCGACATCAAGCCTTCGGTCCCGCTCAAGGATCTTGCCATGGGGCTCATGATGGGTGATAGGTCCGAGGAGACGGTGAGTTCGCTGGCGGCACGCCTTGCGCGCCTCGACCACAAACTCGGTGCAGAAGACCAGACAAAGATCGCAAAGGAAGCAGGTAGACCCCTCACAACTATTGTCCGCGACCTGTTTGATGCCATCGACCCGGACAAGGTCGAGGCCGACGCCAAGGCCGCAGGCCACACCGAGCCTGACGAGAAAGCCATGAATGCTGCCTGTGAGGAGCGCGTCGCGCACGCCGCCAACGTCTTCACCGGAATGCTCATCAATCTCATCGACACGGTCCGACGAGACCACGAGCAGACCATCGACCATGACAATCTCGACACGCTCCAACGCGCCGAATGGGCCGGGGATGTGACGAGGAACGCAGGAAAGATCGCACAGGAATTCGAGGATTATCTCGACGAGCACCGCGACGAGATCGAGGCGTTGACCATCTACTTCACGCAGCCTGCACGGCGGGCCGAGGTGACCTATGCCATGATCAAGGGCGTGCTGGAGAAGCTAAAACAGGACCGTCCACGCCTTGCTCCGCTGACAGTCTGGCGGGCCTATGCGCATCTCGACGACTACAGGGGCGAGAGCCCGGCCGGCGACCTTACGGCGCTTGTCGCCCTCATTCGCCGCGTCTGCGGTTTGGACAAGACGTTGACCCGCCATTCAGACCGGGTGCGGCGCAACTTCCAGAACTGGGTTCTGAAGCGACACGCCGGAGCAGGCGAGAAGTTCTCCGAGGAGCAGATGGCCTGGCTGCGCATGATCCGCGACCACCTTGCCACCTCCTTCATCGTCGAGCGTGACGATATGGAGCTGGCCCCGTTTGATGCCCATGGCGGGCTGGGCCGCATGCATCTCCTCTTCGGCGACAGCATGGATGACGTCATGGCCGAAGTGAACGAGGCGCTGGCGGCGTGATTGAATTACCCGCAGGTTGGATGCTGTGCGAAATCGGAGACGTGCTTAGACCTGTCGAAAAAACGGGAAAGCACGACGAAGACCGAGTGATTTGGTATGTCGACATTTCGAGCATTGACAGCAAATCAAATCGGATTTTGGCACCGAAGCGCATGACCCTAGCTGAAGCGCCCTCACGTGCACGCCAGAAGATTCGTTCAGGGGACGTTCTGTTTTCAACCGTCCGGCCATATCTTCGAAAGATCGCGACCGTAGATCGGGCGTTTGATGGTGAGATTGCCTCAACCGGCTTCGCCGTTCTTCGGGCCGCCAGAGGAGTTGAACCGAGGTACTTGTTTTACAAGTGTATCTCTCACGACTTTGTAAGCGCGCTTACTGGAGAACAATACGGTGTTAGTTATCCGGCCGTGAAGGAGGAACAGGTCAGGGCACAGTTGCTCGAACTTCCACCAACTGACGAACAGCGCCGCATCGTCGACAAGATTGAGGAACTATTCACCGAGATCGACCGCGGAGTCGAAACCCTGCGGGCCGCAAAGAAAACTCTTGTGCTCTACCGTCAGTCTCTCCTCAAATCGGCCTTCGAAGGTCGGCTTACTGCTGACTGGCGGGCGCGGAATCCCGACAAGCTGGAAAGCCCGGATGCCCTCTTTGCCCGCATTAGAGAAGAACGCGAGAGGCGGTACAAGAACGCTCTCGACGATTGGGAGCGAGCCGCTGCCGAATGGAGGAGAAGTGGTGAAACGGGCAAAAGGCCCGCTAGACCGAAACGGCCGCTTGCAATTCCGGCCGAAACCACGGACGACGGATTCTTGGGGTGGACGACTGTACCTCTTGGCTTGGCTATCGTCGATCCGACCTATGGCACATCGAAGAAGTGCGACTATGGCCTCGGTGTTACAGGAGTGCTTAGGATTCCGAACATCGGGTCTGGCCGTATTGACCCAACCGAATTGAAATCGGCCAACTTCGATAAGGTTGAAGCGGAGAAATATTCCCTCGAAGAAGGAGATGTTCTAACCATCCGGTCGAACGGAAGCCCTTCTATGGTTGGAAAGCCAGCGATTGTTGAACAACGAGACACAAACTATCTCTTCGCCGGATACCTCATTCGCCTTCGTCCTATACCCATATTACTCCACTCCAGATACTTGGTTTTCTTGATGCTTGAACCGAATGTTCGTGCACAGATCGAAGCCAAGGCCAAATCGACTAGCGGTGTCAACAATATCAGCGCAAGAGAGTTGCAGGCACTCAGTGTGCCCATCTGCTCCTTCGCCGAACAGACCGAAATCGTTCGGCTTCTCGAAGTGCAGATGGAGGCCGCCGAAATGTTGGACACGGAAATCGACACCACCCTCACGCGTGCCGACGCCTTGCGCCAATCCATCCTCAAAAAGGCTTTTTCTGGCCAATTGGTCCCCCGGGATCCCACAGACGAACCCGCATCCGCCCTTCTGGAACGGATCAAGGCTGAGTGCTCGAGAGCGCCAAAGGTGAAGAAAAGAAGGACAGACCGTGCCTGACATCATCAGCTTTCAGGATGCAATCAAAGAAACGGAAGGCGAAGACCGAGCCCTTCTGATCGGGAATGGCTTTTCAGCGCGATACTTCAGCTATCCAAACCTCCTTGTGGCAGCCGAATTTGAGGAAGATTGTCCGAAAAAGGTGCTGTTTGAAATGTTGAGCACCGTGGATTTTGAAGCAGTGATTCAAGCTCTGGAAGGCGCAGTCGTTGTCGGGCGGGCTTACGGTAAAAATGCTCACGCAGACCGACTCGAACAGGACGCGCAGGCAGTTCGGGAAGCACTGGTGAACGCTGTAAATTCGGTCCATCCTCCTCATAAGGAAGATGGGACTCTTACGTTTCAGTACGAAAACCTCACGGCCTTCCTGAAGCACTTTAGCAAGGTCTTTACGTTGAACTATGACCTGCTGCTTTACTGGGTCAACTTGGAAGAGGGCCCACTGAAAGACGGTTTTGGACTAGGGGATTATGACGATGCAAGACGCTTCATTGGTCCGTTTCTCAAACACGCCCATTGTCAAATCTTTAATCTTCATGGCGGACTACACCTGTTCCAAAGTCGAATTGGCGAGGTCTACAAGGCACTAAACGACGGGACAGGAGTCATGGCGACTATCACACACGAGATCGCCAAGAATAAGCGCCTGCCCCTGTACGTCGCCGAGGGAGATTCAAAGTCCAAGTTGCGGAAGATAAATTCCGTCGGATACCTCCGCCACTGCTACCGTACCCTGCAAAAAACATCTGAAGCTGTCTTTGTCTTCGGTCACAGTGCGAATGAAAACGACGCTCACATTTACCATGCCATTTTCGGATCCAGGGCGAAGAAAGTCTATTTTGGGATTTTCCAGCCGACCAAGAAAAACGTCCGTTCTACGGCTGCCGAACTGGCAAGATACAAGAGACTCGGTGGAGACAGAGTTCCGTACAGTTTCTTTGACTCCGAAACTGCACAGGTCTGGGATGGCCCGCCAGGCGAATGCGAGGACACCCAATGAACACCGCCACAATCGTCTCCAGGGTCTGGAGTTTCTGCACGACGCTGCGTGACGATGGCGTAGGCTATGGCGACTACCTTGAGCAGTTGACCTACCTCATCTTTCTCAAGATGGCAGATGAATACGCAAGGCCCCCATACAACCGTGATGTGGGCATCCCCGAAGGCTATGATTGGACCAGCTTGACCACTAGGAGCGGTGCTGAACTTGAGGCGCATTACGTCATGCTGCTACGAAAGCTGGGTGAACAGAAGGGCATGCTCGGCCAGATCTTCACCAAGGCGCAGAACAAGATCACCGACCCGGCCAAGCTGTTCCGCCTGATCGACATGGTGGATGGCACGAAATGGGTAACGCTGGGCGCGGATGTCAAGGGCGACATTTACGAGGGCTTGCTGGAACGGAATGCCGAAGATACCAAGTCGGGTGCCGGCCAGTATTTCACGCCACGTGCCCTGATACGCGCGATGGTGGCGTGCGTTCGCCCTGAGCCGGGTAAGACAATTGCCGATCCGGCCTGCGGAACAGGCGGGTTCTTCCTTGCTGCCCATGACTTCCTGACTGATCCACGAAACTACGCGCTCGACAGGGACCAAAAGGCGTTTCTGAAGTACGCTACGTTCCATGGTAACGAAATCGTTGCAGGCACGCGTCGGCTCTGCCTTATGAATATGTTTCTGCACGGGATCGGAGAGATGACCGGTGAGACAGCAATTTCATCCACCGACGCGCTGATCTCCGCTCCTTCGGAGACATTTGACTACGTTCTTGCCAATCCTCCCTTCGGCAAGAAGAGTTCGATGAGTTTCACCAATGCCGACGGTGAGAAGGAGACGGACGACCTGACCTACAACCGGCAGGATTTCTGGGCGACGACATCGAACAAGCAACTGAATTTCGTCCAGCACATCCGTGCCATGCTGAAGACGACCGGCCGCGCGGCCGTCGTCGTGCCCGACAATGTGCTGTTCGAAGGCGGGGCTGGCGAGACGGTCCGCCGGAAACTGCTGCACACCACCGACCTTCACACGATCCTGCGGCTGCCGACGGGCATCTTCTACGCTCAAGGCGTCAAAGCGAATGTCATCTTCTTCGACAACCGTCCGGCCAGCCCCGACCCGCAGACGTCGAAGATCTGGTATTACGACTACCGCACAAACGTGCATCACACACTCAGGCAGAAGCCGCTGACATTTGCCCACCTTGAAGATTTCGTTGCTTGCTACAATCCCGAAAACCGCCATATCCGGCATGAAACCTGGAGCGAGGAATCCCCCGACGGCCGATGGCGCGCCTTCTCACGCGAGGAACTTCTACGCCGCGACAAGGCCAGCCTCGACCTGTTCTGGCTGAAGGACACATCAATGACCGATTTGGATAACCTGCCGGAGCCGAACATCCTCGTGGAAGAAATCGTGGAGAATTTGCGCTCAGCGTTGAAGAGTTTCGAATCAATACACAGACAATAGCACCGAGCGATCCCCTGCGGGACACTCCCTTTCCGGTAGCACCGACTCCGATGTCGTCGCAGGAAGATGTTTGTGGATTTCCAAATTGGCAAAGTCGGGCCCGGCTCACGACACGGGGGAGGACCCGAGATACCCCGAGATCGCCGCTCCGGTCCGTTCCGCGGCCGCCTCGACCTCCTTGTCGCAGGCATGGGCATAGCGAAGCGTCATGGTCACCTGGCTGTGGCCCAGAAGCCGTGCCACGACAGGCAGGGGAACACCCTGCATCACGGCTTGACTGGCGTATGTATGCCTCAGATCATGAAGGCGAACATCCTCGATGCCGGCCTCAAGCCGTACCTCATACCAGAGGGGCAGGTCGTCCGAGATCGGCCTGGTAGGATCAATGGGAGAGGGAAACACGAATTCTCCTGAGGCCATGGCCAGCCGGTCCTCGATGATCTCCTGCGCCCTCCGGTTCAGAAACACCGTTCGCGGGCCGGTCTTGCTGTCCTCGAGCCGCAGATGATCGACATCCACCTCCCACCGCATGAGGCGAACGATCTCGTTCTTGCGGCACCCGGTCAGCAGCAAGAGGCGGATGATGTCCGCCTGCCAGCCCCGCCGACCGGCTGCATGGCGGTCAAGGCATTGGTGCAACCGGCCGATTTCCTTCCGCGAGAGAAACCGCGTGCGCTTCGGGCGCGGATTCGGCCTGACGCCCCTCGCCGGGTTGGCAGCAATGTATTCGAGCCCGGCCGCATGATTGAAGATCTGGCGCAGCACACCCAATGCATGATTGGCAGCCCCGGGTGATGTTCGGCTGTAGTCGTCGAACCAGCGATGGATGTCGGATGGCACGATTCGGTCCATGCGCCGAGTTCCGAAAGCGGGCAAGAGTTGGCCCTTCAGGATCTTGTCCCGACCTCGAATCGTCGAGGGCTTGCAGCGTGGCCCCCAGGAGTCGCGCCATTCTCCGATGACAAACTCGGCGAACACCGGCGCCGCGGCTCGCCGGTCCCTGCCGTCAGACTCCAACCTCAAGCATCGCTGCCGTGCTTCAGCAACTTTCATGAGCTTGGCCGGGGCCAGCGACTGCTTCCATGACCCGAAATGGCAGACGAAGCTCCGCCCGCCGGACGGGTAGACCCGGACATGCAATGACGGAACCCGGGTATCGCCGACAGTGTATTCGCGGGCATCCGGCTTCAACCGGCGAATGCCGGCATCGGTCAGGCGCATCCTGTTCATGAGTCTGCCCCTCCGAGCACGCCGCCCATGGCATCCGCCGCATCGCGCATCACTTCCCCGGCAAGATGCGTGTATTTGAGGGTGGTGGCGGTATCGTTGTGACCCAACAGGCGGCCGACAATGGGAACGGTCTCGCCGGCCATGATGGCGATGCTGGCATAGGTATGACGGGCATCATGCAGCCGGACGTCATCGAGCTCCGCCGCCCTCCGCAGGCGCTGCCAGAATTTCTGGACCATCCCCGCCGACACCGCCTTGTCGGCACGGGATGATGGAAATACCCAGCGGGATGTTCCCGGCAGCCCGGCCAACACCTCCCGGGCCGGTGATGACAACCACACGGTGCGCGGTCCGGTCTTGCTGTCACGAAGATGCAGATGCCCGTCACGGTAGTCCCGCCACTGGAGGGTCCGAATCTCGCCATGCCGGCAGCCGGTCAGGAGGAGCAGCCTGATGATGGCCACAGGCACGGGGCGATCCGTTCCATGGCATTCGAGAATGCCGCCGAGCCGCCGCAACTCGGCCGCCGAGAGGAAACGCTCGCGCCCGCCTCGCCGGTAGCGCCTGATGCCCGCGCACGGGTTGGTGTTTTCGGGACGGTAGCCATGGAGCTCGGCCTGGGCCATGATCACGGACAAGACTGGTGCCGAGCGATCGGCGGCGACAGGGGTGGCGTGCAGGGAGGCATGCCAGTCCTGCACATCCTTGCCGGTGATGTCGGCGATCTGCATGTCCCCGAACCAAGGCAGTATCTGGTTGCGCAGATAGTACCCGTTGATCTTGCATGTGGACGGCTTCCAATGCCGGGAATAGCGACGGAACATGTCCTCGGCGACCACCTCGAACAGGGTCTCCCCGGGCGAGACAGTGGCTGGCTGGCCCTTTCGGACGGCGGCAAGGTCGGCCCGTGCCGTCTCGCGCGCCTTCTTCACGTCCACCTGTTCCGGATTACCGATGATCTTCCAGATACGCCTGCCGTGATGCTGCGTGTGAATGAAGAACCGCTTCCTTCCCGAGGGCATGATCCTGACGCCGAAGCCCTTCAGGGCCGAGTCGCGGAAATCCCGCGCCGCCGTCGCTGGCTTGAGAGCCTTGATTCGTGCATCTGTCAGCCTTACTGTCGCCATGGTATTCTCCCTGCATCCAGTTGCAGATGCGGGAAAACCGGACCGGAATGCCTGCCGCATCTTCGGGTTTAGGAAGAAAAAGAGACGCTATATCAATTAGTTAGAACCGAAGGTGCGTGTGTTGGTGTAGAAACCCCGGACCCGAAAAAACACCTCCGGGATGTCGTAGACCCCGGTGAGGACCTTTTCCGACAGTTCGGTCTGGATGAACTGGGCGTAGTAGGAATTATACGCACCCAGGTTGCACCTGGTTGAAACCCGGTAGGCCAGGAACCGGTATTCGCCATCAAAGGCCCCCTCGACACGCGAATACAGATCCCGGCCGGAATTGTCGGTCAGCATGGCCTCGGAGCGGGTCGACATCCAGCGCAATGGTCGCCCGAGCATCCGCGCCGCCTGGGCAACGGCGAAATTCTCGGGATAGCAGAACGCCTTCATGCCAAAGCCGCCGCCGACATCGGGGGTGACGACCCGGATCCGGGATTTCCCGATCCCGAGGACCTCGCTCAACTCGTCCCGCGGTGCCCAGACACCCTGGCTGTTGACGGCGTAATGCAGTCGCCCATCGATCCACTCGGCATGACATCCGCGCGGCTCGATGGGATTGGCGATGATGCGTGTATCGTCTACCCGCAGCGAGACGATGTTCGGTGCCGAGGAGAAGAGGGAATTGACCAACGCTTCATCGCCGCGGGTCCAGTCAAATGCCTGGTTGCCGGGTGCCTGGCGATGAATATTCTCGCCCCCGGCATCAACCGACAGGTGCGGCTCGATCTCGTCGATGTCCAGCTCGATCAGTTCGGCGGCGTCCCGGGCCTGGTTCAGGGTATCGGCAACCACCATCGCCACCGCTTCGCCAACAAACCGTACCCTGTCTTCGGCCATGACCGGCCGGGGCGGGTTGGCAGCCATCCTTCCGTTGGCAAGCTCGAGAATCCCCGCCGTGATCCTGTTGCGCATGCCGCCAGCAACGAGGTCGGCGGCGGTCAGGACGGCATGAACGCCGTCGGATGACCGGGCGGCTTCGGTGTCGATCGAGATGACCCGGCCATGGGCAATCGGCGAGTAGAGAAACTGCACGAACAACGCACCTGCAGGCGGGTCGTCGTCAATGTAGTGGCCAGCGCCGGTCAGGAACCGCACATCCTCCCTGCGCCTGACAGGCTGGTTGAGACCGAATTTCAACATATCCGCCCTGTTGCCCGGCATGCCCGGCACCGTGTGCCCGGATGACAGTATCCGCCGAAGTGGTTCAACCACCCGATAGGAGGAAGCCGGATTGTTGACAAGATTTTTGTCATGACCGCCAGGTCCAGGCTGTATCCGGCAGCGCTTCCGGCGGCAGGTTTTGACGCCTTCAAAATCCGGTCTGCATTCAGTAAGTGTCCGGTCACCCAGCAGACAGCCTGACCAGGAATACCGCAGCAATGATGGACAAGCATTTTGATCCGGCCACCGCCGAGGATCGCATCTACCGGGAATGGGAGGCAGGCGAGGCGTTCCGGGCCGGCGCCAATGCAAGCCCTGGCGCCGAATCATACTGCATCCTGATCCCGCCACCGAATGTCACCGGCGTTCTGCATATGGGACATGCCTTCAACAACACGATCCAGGACATCCTGATTCGATGGCGAAGAATGCAAGGCATGGACGTGTTGTGGCAGCCCGGGCAGGACCATGCAGGAATCGCAACGCAGATGGTTGTCGAGCGATCGCTGGCCGAGAAAGGCGAGCCATCGCGCCGGGAGATGGGAAGGGACCGGTTTCTCGAGCGGGTCTGGGAGTGGAAACGGGAATCGGGCGGTGCAATCATTCACCAGCTCAAGCGGCTGGGGGCGTCCTGCGACTGGTCCAGGAACCGGTTTACCATGGATCGCGGCTTTCACGATGCAGTGTTGAGGGTGTTCGTTCACCTGTACCGGGATGGCTGCATCTACCGTGGCAAGCGGCTGGTAAACTGGGACCCGCATTTCGAGACGGCGATTTCCGACATCGAGGTCGAACAGGTCACGGTCGATGGCAAGCTGTGGCATCTTCGCTATCCGTTGGCCGGCGGTGCCACCTATCGCCATCCGGTCGGCTTCGACGAGGAGGGCAGGGCAACCGAATGGGAGGAGCGCGACTACCTGGTGGTGGCGACCACCCGGCCGGAGACGATGCTCGGAGATACCGGCGTCGCCGTCCATCCGGAAGATGAAAGATATCGGCATCTGATCGGAGCCGCCGTCGATTTGCCGCTGGTCGGGCGCTCCATCCCGGTGGTCGCTGACAGGCATGCCGACCCGGCCAAGGGGACCGGTGCGGTCAAGATCACGCCGGCACATGATTTCAACGACTGGGAAGTCGGGCAGAGAACGGGGCTTGCGGCGGTGAATGTCATGACTCCTCGTGCCGAGATGATGCTCCGGGACAACGACGAATTCCTCGACGGCTGCGACGTATCGGAAGAGGTGCTCGAACTTGACGGCCTTGACCGGTACCAGGCGAGGGAGCGGATCATCGAGATGGCGCAATCCGGAGGTTGGCTGGACAAGGTCGAGGATGACAGCCACCCGGTTCCCCATGGTGACCGTTCAAAGGTCGCCATCGAGCCATATCTGACCGATCAGTGGTTCGTGGACACCGGCAGGATTGTTGGTCCGGCGATCCAGTCGGTTCGGGAAGGGGATACCCGGATCTATCCGGAGCAGTACGAGAACATCTATCTGAACTGGCTGGAAAACATCGAACCATGGTGCGTTTCGCGCCAGCTCTGGTGGGGTCATCAGGTCCCGGTCTGGTATGATGATGAAGGTAACGAGTATTGCGCGGTGACCGAGGAGGCGGCGGCCGCCCAGGCGAAGGGCAGAACCATCACGCGTGATCCGGACGTTCTGGATACCTGGTTCTCGTCGGGGTTGTGGCCGATCGGCACTCTGGGCTGGCCGGACAGCACCGATGAGCTTGCCCGCTATTTCCCGACCGACGTCCTGGTCACGGGATTTGACATCATCTTCTTCTGGGTGGCCCGCATGATGATGATGCAGCATGCCGTGGTCGGTCGCAAACCCTTTCACACGGTTTATGTTCATGCCCTGGTCCGGGACAAATTCGGCCGCAAGATGTCGAAATCACTCGGAAATGTCATCGATCCGATCGACCTGGTTGACAAGTTCGGTGCTGACGCCGTGCGGTTTACCCTGGCATCAATGGCGGCGATGGGACGGGATCTCAGGCTGTCCGAGGACCGGGTGGCTGGCTATCGGAACTTCGGCACCAAGATCTGGAATGCCGCCCGGTTTGCCGAAATGAACCAGTGCCGGCTGCAGGACGGATATACGCCGGCAGGAGTTTGTGATCGTGTCAACCGATGGATCGTCGGGGAGGTTGGCCGGACGCGGGAGTCGGTAGACGCGGCGCTGGAGGCATTCAGGTTCAACGACGCGGCCGAGAAGCTGTATTCCTTCGTCTGGGGAACGGTCTGTGACTGGTATCTCGAGTTTTCGAAGGAATTGCTGAGGTCCGAGGACGCGGCGTTGGTGGCAGAGACCCGGCAGACAATCTCCTGGGTGCTCGACCAGTGCCTGATCCTGCTCCACCCGATGATGCCGTTCGTCACCGAGGAAATCTGGGGCTTCGGGCAGCGGTCAAGCATGCTGATCCATGAAGCCTGGCCTGCCTATACGGCCGACCAACTTGTCGAAGATCGGTCCGACCGGGAAATCCGGCACGTGATCCGGCTCATCGAGGAGATCAGGTCGGTGCGAGCACTGATGCGGGTGCCAGCTGCTGCCAGGATCAGCCTGCTTCACCTGGAGCTTGACGAGGAACTGCAGATTGCGGTGACCCGCAACCTGGAGCTGGTGTTGCGCATGGCCAGGGTCGAATCGCTTGAGGTGGCCACCGAAGCACCGGCCGGCTCGGCGACGATCTGGGTCGAGGGCGGGTCGTTCTGCATCCCGCTCCAGGGAATCATCGACGTTGACGCCGAAACGGCACGGCTTGAAAAGTCGCTGGAGAGGGCGGGAAGGGAAATCGATCAACTGAAGGCACGGCTTGCCAATCCGGGGTTCGTCAGCAACGCGCCGGAGACGGTCATCGAGGAGACCCGGTCCCGGCTGGCCAGCAACGAGAATGAAGCAGATGTGCTGGCCAGGGCGCTTGGAAGGTTGCGGCCAACTGCCTGACAGCCGGATGGAGAGGGCGGTGCCACAGTTGTCGGGCCACCACCACACTTGCCTCCAGGATCTTCCTTTCAACATCCGATCATGCCTACCGCACCCCGGCTTCAGGACTGCACCCCACTGATGGTGCATTCCCGCACCTGGCCCGGCTTGCCGAGGGTGACCAGGGACAAGGCCTCAATCGATTCGTTATCCGGCAACGGCCCTTTCCCGTTTACGTCGGCCTGTTTGGCAATGCCCTTGAGCCCTCGCAGCCTGGCGCTGCCGGCCACGGCCTGCGCATCTCCGCCATAGTAGTCGAACCAGGGCAGGCCACGGGCGGCGTATTCCTGGGCGGTCGGCGGCTGCTCGCCGGTCACCGCCATCCATTGGGCGGAGTTGAGCGGCGATACGAAACAACGGCTGCCGTGGCCCTGGTCCCAGGCACCGAGTTCGTACACGTCTCCGTAGGCTTTCTGGTCGATCCGGCCGGCCGGCGCAAGGCCCATCAGTTTCAAACACATTGAGAGCATTGCCTGATGCATGCGAATTCCAATTGCCCCCGATCGGAGATCCCTGTGGCGTTCGGCCTTCATGGCGCATGCCACGACCTGCAATCCGCCATGGTCCGCGGTGCCGGTCAACTGTTCCTCAGCCGGGTAGCTCTCGCTTGGCGGCATGGCGACGAACTGGCGGACGACACTCTCCTCGACGCAATAACCGTCGAGCCAGGACTTCTCGGGCAGCACCGCGTAGTCCTGGGGGCCCGGTTCAGATGATCCACCCAGGAATCGCCGGTAATCGCGCAGACTTTCCTCGGCGCCACCTTCATCGCGAAGGGATAAACCGAGTCGAAATTGATCCACGTTGCCTCGGCCTGATGCATTGGCGCAATGACGTAGCCCCGCTTCCGCCACGTCTCCGGCAGGTGGTGCGTAATCGTCCAGATGGCGTAGCGGGAACGAACCGAGGCCCGAAGGGAGCCGATAGTCGCGGTGATCATCCGGGGTACGGAGGGTGCGCTGGAATTCGATTCTGCAACTACTGTCCCACCACCGTTGAATTGATACTTCGCTTCCCCAAGTCGGGCGGGTGTCCTCCCGGCCGGGAAATTGTATCTTTCGTCAACAACAACGAGCAATATGCCTTCCGGGCGGTCCGACACCGGCCGCTGGCAGAATTCGGCGGCACGGGCAGTGTCGGCCCGGGAGGAAACCGGAGGTGGCGAGGCAATGATTTCAGCAGGCAGGAAGATCCGCAGGGTCCGGTTCGAGGAGCACGAGCAGGAGACGCTGCGGGAGATGGTTTGCGGTGGCAGGGAATCGAAGGAACGGCGGCGGGCGCAAATCCCGCTACTGGCGGATGAGAGCCGAGAGGGCGGAGCCCGTCGCGATCAGGCTGACCAGCTGAATTTGCCACCGGTGCGAGCGTCCTCATGGTTCAAGTGCAGAGGATCGCAGTCATGGCGGTTGCATTGCACATCATCAAGTCTGCACGGCAAGGCAATTGAGTTGCACTCTGGATCATACAAGCGCAGCATCGACTGTGTGCGGCGGCTGGGGTCAAGAACACGATTCGAACCGAGAGTGCCAGACGCGTCGCGAGTAGGCTGAACGTGGGAATATCGGGAATATCTCGACGCACTCAATCTAGACGAGGTATTGAGTGTCGGACAGCTTTCCTGCGTCAGTGAAGAGAATTGCATCAAATGCGAAATGCATCACGGAAATTGCTACAGTACCGGATCCTCTCACTTGCAACTATCGCGATCGCCATAGTGTTCTTCATTTATGACCTGGTTGTCGACGCTTTTGTCGAGCATGAATATCTGACCATTCATTTTATCATCGAACTGGTCGTTTTTGTCTGCGTTTCAATTGCACTGGTGCTCAGTATACGTGATGTCTTGCGAATGCGCGCCCGCCTGGCCCGGGAGGAGAAACGCCTGGACATGTACTCCCGCGCATGGGTGGAAGGTCTCGAAATACAAATGGACGAATGGAGGATGACCCCAAGTGAAAAGGATGTCGCCTGGTTCATAATCAAGGGGTACCGATTTTCCGAGATTGCCAGTGCCCGAGGCGTAAAGGAAACTACTGTCCGGCTGCAGGCGACTTCACTGTATGCGAAGGCAGGTGTCAGCGGACGCTCTGAGTTTGTTGCAGAAATCATCCAGTCACTGTTGTTCTTTCTTCCGGACAAGCCTCCGTCAACCGAGGAGGAGGCCACAACACCGGCTGAAAAGCATTGACCATGGCGGATGGCCTGTCCGGAGACGCCTGGTTTTGCGTTCGTCAAGACGGGCGAACAATTCGCAGCGGCTGGGTCCCTGCCGTCAGCATTGCTGACCTCCGACGACATGTTCAGCCCCGCACCAATGAAATAATCGAGATCTGCCTCGTTGAGCGCGTTCAAGATGTCGCACCGCGTCATTTTTCAAAAGTCTTCAGCAACCGTGCCCGCGGCCTTGTCGGAATTGAATTGTCGTTTCGGGGCGAGTTTTTCCGAATTGCACCTACGCGGATGATTGCTGCCAATTTGAGCTTTGAACGGGCATTGGAACAGTTTCTTGCCCAAGGGAAGATCGGTTTCAGGACATTTGTTGCAGGCGGAGCATTGCGTGCGTTTTCCACGAAACAGTTCCTGCTTCAGGGTGATGGCTGGTCTAGGGAGGTACAGTTGTACCGCGGCTCTACCCCGGTCTTCCTCACAGAGGCGGACAGTAGAAGCCTGGCCACGGAATTGGCAGAAGGTATTGGCGACTGGATGATCGGCAATTTGTCCGCCGATGGATCAATTCCGTACAAGTATTGGCCAAGCCGCGGGCAAGTATCACCTGCCGACAATGCCATCCGGAATTTTCTCGCGTCATGGTCATTGGCACGGTGGGGCAGTCTAAAGGACAGCCAGGTTTTCAAGGACGCGGCCCGGCTCAGTTTGCGATTCAATCTGTCACGATATTTCAGACAGATCGGCGATGGCCGAGGGGCAATCGTGGAGAGCACGGGAGCCAAGCTCGGAGCCGCTGCCGTCGCGGGCCTGGCCATCCTGGCGAATTCGAATCACCGCGAGTTCCGTGACGAATTGTCGATGCTCTGTTCCGGTGTAAATTCACTGCTGGACAGCGAATATGGGTTCCGCACATTCTTTTTTCCGCAGGAACGGGATGGTGAGAACTGGAACTTCTACTCCGGTGAAGCACTTTTGTTCTGGGCCGAGGCGCTGCGTCATGGATTGCCGACAGCACGGTCGCTTGAAACGTGTACCGCGACGTTCGAACGATGCCGTGCACGACATTACCGAAGAAGGAACCCGGCTTTCGTACCATGGCATACTCAAGCCTGCGCTTCCCTTTATTCCCTGACAGGTCGTCAGGATTTCGCGGATTTCGCGTTTGAGATCAGTGACTGGCTGTTGCCGATGCAACAATGGGATGGGCTGCCACCGGATATGCAAGGCAGGTTCTATGACCCGTTACGCCCGGAATTCGGCCCCCCTCACGCGGCATCAACCGGGGCCTATCTGGAAGGACTTGCTTTGGCCACGGATTTGGCCCGCAAGACAGGAAACCAGGCACGCATCTCGGCATACGAGTTGGCCGTCAGCCGAGGATTGCGTTCATTGAGGCAACTGCAGTTTCGCAACAGTAGTGATGTCTTCTATATCTCGAGGAAGAGGCGCGTAATTGGCGCACTCCGCACCGAGGTCTACGACAATGCCATCCGCGTGGACTCTTCCGCTCACGCCCTCCTCGCAGCAACAAGCATCTTGCAATCACCGGGTGAAAGCGCTCCACATGAGGCTCACGCTTCACCTGCAGTTCCTTGAACAAACAGCTAGTCGAACCCGGGGAATGGTTGCATTCGAACTGGCTCGTCCGTGGTACTGGGATAAGCGTAGTACCCCTCTCCGGGAGGGGGAAGCACGTCGAAAATCAGGTGAACACGAGCATCTGTTGAAGAATTGTCTGCCCAGTGTTTCGCCTTGTTGTTGAATACCCAGAGTTCTCGCTCCTTCATGACAACGGTTTCGTCTTCAGTTGTCAGAGGGCTTCCTTGAGAACTCTTCAGGACCAGGTGAAACCGGTCCCTTATTCGGTAGTATTCTCCCGAATCGACATGAGGATAAACCCTGCTCTTCGGTAACAGGGCGACAAGTGTCGCTCGGCCGAGTTTTCCCTTTTGAGCATCCGCCACTGATTGACAGAATTTCAAGGCCTGGGGGAATGATCGGGCAGCCTTGGTTGTTCTGCTCCCATGCACATCGTTGGCATTCCGAACTCCAGGCGGCAAGGGCTTCTGAGCTGCTCGCAAGAAGATGTTCTGCGTGTTCCGTTGACACCGCACATTGCGTTGACGACTTGTATCTGCCAACCATTTGTCCGGGGCAGCGTTCAATTCAGCGAGTATTGATTCTATGTCCACATCAGTGGCCAGTTTCTCGAAGTGCAACATTTGCCAATTCCTCCCGTCTAATCCGGAGAACAGAGCTTCAGTCTGAATCCCAGATTGGTGATTCAATGAACGTCCATGATGCCTTCATTAGCGGCGGCCGTACAGATCCAGCATCTTGATCAGGGATTCCCGGTTCACAGTACCGGTTGGAGCCAGTCCGTTATTGTTCTGGAAGGCCTGCATCGCGGATCTCGACCGTGGACCCCAGATGCCGTCATTCTTGCCCAGGTAATAGTCGTTCTGCCCTAGTACGCGCTGGACTTCGGCAATGTACTCGTCGGATACGTTAAGTTCCTCCAATGGGTCTCCCGACCTCCAGTCACTACCGCGTTGGGTGGCGCCGTCCTGACCGCCCCTTGACCGGCTGCTGCTGCCATCCCCATCCCCGTCACCATCCCCATCCCCATCCCCATCCCCGTCACCATCCCCGTCACCATCCCCGTCACCATCCCCGTCACCATCCCCATCCCCATCCCCGTCACCATCCCCATCCCCGTCACCATCCCCATCCCCATCCCCATCCCCGTCACCATCCCCATCCCCATCCCCGTCACCATCCCCGTCCCCGGCGCGTGCTTCCTGGATTTGAAGAACGGTCTTTCCGCTCAAGAGCTGAACCCCGCTTACAACGGGGAGAAAGAGGGTCATGAATGCGCTGGTCAGAAGCAATGCCAGGTACCGCAGAATACCCGTCCTGCCTCTTTTTCGGTTCGATTGGGTCATTTGTTCACGGTGCATTGTGTCAGGCCTGTCCTAGAGAGCATGGGATTGGTTCCTACTGTAGTTTGCAGGCGGCCCAGTTGGCTATAGCATGATTGTTATAGGGGCCCGCACTTGGAGCAATCTTGTACATTCCACCTATGGTTTCTATCCGTCGACCTCCGGGAGCGATCAGAAAATGCAATTGAGCTCACGGGAAGTCGCATTCAATGAGCATCTCGATGTCTTTCGATTGAGATCCTTGGTCGGAGAAGCGGGTAGTCCTCAGCCTGGCAACCTCTCCGACAGAGTCATTCCAACTGCCAAACGCATGTCGAACAAGCGTATCCTGCTCTCGCGGCAGGGTCCGGATGTCCGATCTTGACCGAAATCGTTGCGACCTGCGGCTGCGGCCGACAACGCGGCAGGCACAGCCCGCTACGACAGGCTTCGGTGATTGAAGAGACAAGGGTACGAAACGTCGTACCAGGATTCTCGCATGCGAACTGTTGATCGCAAGGCGAGTCGGGAAGACGCTCCATCTACGGAGCAGCAATCCAGCGATGGTTTGCAGCCGATCAGGGTAGAAGAAGACACACAGATTTCGGAGTATCGCTGTGGTGGACTGAGCTTCGCAAGTGAGGAAGGATCAGATCTTTCAACCGGTCACGGTTAACTCGGCTCCTGCCAACAAATCGCGCATGGCCCAGTACAGTTTGACGACGGGAGACAGGACTAGATAGCCGCCTGGAGGCCTTGCGTGCCCGGCATGGGATGGCACCGTAACGGAATGTACCTGTCGAGTCGGGCGGTGGCTTCCGCGAACCTGGCGATTGTCCGGTCCAGATCGAGCCAGCGGCGTTGCCTTCGATGGTTCGGCCTCGCCATGTGCAAGGCAAGTACATGTACCTCGTCGAGATGGACAACCGTCGGCGGCGTCGAACCCGCGGCCCCTGAGCCAAGCGACAGCCTTCGAGACGTCGAACCTCTCCTCGATCAGCCCCTCCCTGTCGATGCGCAGCACATCTTCCTGCACGGGCGCGCATTCAGGATAAAGAGAACTCAGTCAAATTGCGTCCTGCCCGCTGGCGGTCGCCTGAACATCCAGCACGCTCCGTGGGGCGACGATCCTTGGCAAGCCGGTCGGCGGAACGAGATCGACGGGTTCAGAAGTGTTCGAACAGGTCATCTGTCCGGGCACCTCTCATGAAGACCTGCCTCTTGGCCGCGCGGCGAGCGCGGTCCAGAATGCCAATGCCGGTTGAGGCGACGATTACCGACAAGTACCGCGGGCGAGTTCCCCTACCCCAGATCAACCGGTGCTGCAAACCCGGGCGGCGGCATCAAGCGCGCCGCTTCCGCGCTGGCAGCCGATGGCGTCAAACCCGGCCTCGACCACGCCAAGGGCGCCCAGGATCATGTGGGCATTCAGATGTCCCATATGACCGATACGGAAATATCCGGACGCATCCGGATCCTCCGGAGAGCCCATGCCCAGGCCGATGCCGAGGGTAAGACCAGCATTGCTCTCGGTCCAGTTCCTCAGCAAATTGCCGAAGGGTGGGCCGGTTCGTATTGTCGAAACGGCATGGCTTCGGTGCCCGGGATCGGAGATATTCAGGGCGATGGATCCATTCTCGCTCCACTTCTCCACTGCTGCCCAGACCGCTCTCGCCAACCTGGCATGCCGCTTCCAGATGGCGTCGAGGCCTTCCTCCTTCAGGATCATGTCCAGCGCCCTGCGCAATCCATACAGGTGATGGGTCGGCGCGGTGCCACAGAAGAGCATGTAGAATTCCTCGGGGTCCACCCGGCACTCCCAATCCCAGTACGGGGTGCGCAATCCGGCCGAACGGCACCTGGCACGGGCACGATCGTTGAAGAACATGAACCCGAGACCGGGCGGGCACATCAATCCCTTCTGACTTGCGGCGATCATGACATCCACCCCCCAATCGTCCATGAGGAAGCGTTCGCAGGCCAGGCTGGCGATACAGTCGACCATCAGCAAGGCCGGATGGCCCGTGGACTTGATTGCCTCCGACAGCGAGGCAATGTCATTGCGAACCGAACTGGCAGTATCGACCTGAACGGCAATCACGGCCTTGATCCCGTGATCACGGTCGCCGGCGAGGTGTTCGGCAACCCGGGTCGAATCGATCGTCCCGCATGGCCCGAAATCGATGTACTCCACCGATACCCCCATGCTCTCGGCAAACCCACCCCATCCCTGGGCGAAGAGTCCGGTAGCCAGGACCAGGATCCGGTCACCCCGGCTCATGGTATTTGACAGTGCCGCCTCCCAGACACCATGTCCATTCGCGATGTAGATCGTCGAATAACCATCAGTGCCCGCCACGACCCTGAGGTCGTCCAGCAATCCATGCACCATGTGCTCGAGGTCGGAGGAATAGATATTCGGAGCCGAACGGTGCATGGCCTGCAGCACCTGGTCGGGAATGACGGATGGCCCTGGAATTGCCACATAGGGCCTGCCTCTGTTCAAGTTCATACTGCGGACCTCCCCCCGGGATTCTGGCTGCCGTGCCAACTCAACGGTTTCTGTCCTGCACGCGGTAGTATCCCCTGGAAAGCGTCGCCGGGGAGGCTCCCAGCAGATAGCGGATCAGTGTGATCAGATTGCGTGAGCCCCGCACCAGCCAGCCTTCCTCCTGGTAACGGCGGGGGTCGGTGAGGATGGTGCTGTACATCGGGCGGATGCGCTTTCGCAATACCCGTGCAATTGCCACGTCTTCCATGAGTGGAATGTCGGGATATCCTCCCGATTGTTCGTATTGGAGGCGCGAGATCAGCAATCCCTGGTCGCCATATGGCAGACCGAGTATGGCCGACCGGAAGTTTGCCCAGCCGGCAACGAAGTCAGCGCATACTCCGCCGCTGACGAATCCGAGGCGGAAATGGCCGGCCAGTTCCGGCCGGTTGGCCATGTGCCAGGCAACATCTTCGGACCATCCGGATTCCAGGATGGTGTCGGAATGAAGAAACAGGAACCATTCTCCTCCGGCAATCCGGGCGCCGGCTGCCAATTGTCCACCCCGACCGGCACTTCCCCTGATGAACCTGGCGCCCAGCCCGTCAGCAATCTCCTCGGTGCTGTCTCCGGAACCTCCGTCGGAAATGATCAATTCCCCAATCAGTTGCCTGCGGACTCCCTCGACCAGGCAGGCTGAAAGTTCCGGCAGGCTGCCTGCCGAATTGAGCGTCGGGACGATGACCGAGAGCGGAGCGAGCATGGGCAGGCGCGCCGTCAGTCCTCGGGAAAGCACTGCGGAATCGGTCCGCCAACACGGACCGGGGCGATCCTGGTGGCGCGTCCGGTGGCATCATCCGAGTCAATCAGCACGCCGCAACGGGACGCCTCGCCGGTTGCGGGGACGAATCGTCCCCGGCGCAGGCCAGTGACAAACCGGCCCACCGGCTCTTCCTTCTGCATGCCGATGACCGAATGGTAGTCCCCGCACATTCCCGTATCCGAAATATACCCGGTTCCGCCGGGGAGTATTCGCCAATCGGAGGTCGGAACATGGGTATGCGTGCCAGCCACCATGGTGGCCCGTCCGTCGCAGTGATGACCCATTGCCGTCTTCTCGGACGTGGCTTCGGCGTGAAAATCGATCAGCACCGCATGAACCGATACCCCGACAGGATGAGTTGACAACAGCGTGCCAACGGCAGCGAAGGGGTCATCATACGGCGTCTTCATGAAGACCCGGCCAATTGCCGAAATGACCAGGAGTTTCCTGTTACGGTTGTCGGTAAAGATTCCATGACCATTTCCTGGTGCATGGCGGGACAGGTTGAGCGGCCTGAGAAGCCGGGGCTCGCGGTCAATTTCCGACATCAGCGGCCGCTGGTCGAACGCGTGGTCGCCGAGCGTAATGCAATCGACACCGGATGCCAGGATGGATTTGGCATGGGCGAGGGTGATGCCATTTCCCTGCGTGGCGTTTTCGCCATTGGCCACGACAAAATCCGGATTCAACAATTCACGAACCCGCGGAACCCAGGAGGTTATTGCATCGCGTCCGCATCGGCCGACGATGTCACCAAGAAACAGTATGCGCATTTGGGTCCTGACTGCCTAACTCCGGGCCTGGTTGCCCAGTTCGGCAACACCGCATTCGGTTACAATCATGTCAAGTGGTTGGTCAAACGGTTCTGTCGGGACCCGCTTCAGTTCCTGGCTGGAGAATGCCAGGCCGATGGCGGTCGTCGGCCCGGTTTGCCGGAGGCTGGCGAGCGTCCGGTCATAGTATCCCCCGCCATAGCCAAGACGAAACCCCCTCCGGTCAAATGCCAGCAGGGGGACCACGAGGATTTCAGGCCGGACCCAGTCTCCGGAAGCCGGAACAGAAATCCCGTATTCAGCCTTGACCAGTGATGAATCCGGGTGCCATTGCCGGAATTTCAGCGGCTTGGCAGGAGAGTCCACGACCGGCACTGCGACGCACCGTCCTTCGCTGTCAAGGTCGGCCATGGCGGCGGCGGGGTTCAACTCCGAGCCTATGGCCAGGTATCCGGCGACCGGGCCAGACCCGGCAATCGCCTTCAGTGCATTGGCGAGGCTGATGACGGCCAGTGATTCGCCGTGATCGCTTCTCGTCGCGGCCCGGTGCCTGGTGGCATGCTGGCGGGCGCGTTGCTTGGCGTCGCTCGAAGTCATGGAATGCTGTCTCCCCGCAGCCCTGCACGGCATTACTACCCGGCAGCTTGCTGGACAATTCGCCAGTTCCCGTCATCCTGATCGCCGATGGCGGTTCCCGGTTTGCCAATGCACCAGATTCATCCATAATTTGCCGATGGAGATGGTCATTCCACCAGGACGATTGCTTGCCCGGGGCGTCCGGAGGCATTTGCGGCGGGCCCACGGGTTTGCAACCCTGGAGGAGTTCTCGCCGACCGGCGGTTTGCGGGTCGACGTCATGGGGGTTGGACCGAAGGCCGAGCTTTGGGTGATTGAATGCAAGTCATCTCGGCTCGACTACATGTCCGATTCGAAATGGCAGGGCTATCTGGACTATTGTGACCGCTTCTTCTGGGCGGTGGACCGCCATTTCCCGCATGACCTGCTGCCCGAGGAGTCGGGGCTGATCCTTGCTGACCGCCACGATGCCGAGATTGTCCGGATGGGAGAAGAGTTCCGGCTGGCACCGGCCCGTCGCCGGGCATTGCTGCTCAAGTTTGCCCGGAACGCCGCTGACCGTCACCAGGCACAGCTCGACACGGCGGATTGGGACCGCCTGCGGGGTGCCGGAGGCCGGAGCGGAATGCGTTGACCGCCTGCTCCATCCGGATGAGCATCCATGCCGGGTCCGAAACTCTGGTCACCGCCCGGGATGCAATCAGGGCAGTGCACACGGCATGCCGCACGTCGGCGCCAGAAGGGCGAGGCGGCAGATCGCCGCGAAATCACGAAGAAGGCTGATCGTGATTCGGCATTCACGGCAGCATCACCGGTCCGAGGTCAATTCGCATTTGTCCGACCATTTCGCCGAGTCGTTGATGATCAACCGGTGCTGCCGGCCCCCTCTCTGACTTCATCCTCGGGTGTCCAGCGGGCAAATCCCGCGCATCTTGGAGGGCATTTGGTGAGATGTCTGGTGGACATGTCCCGTAAGCTCCATTAGGCAAATGGTGGACCATATAACGGGCAAATGGTGAAGGGGCGACTTTGACAAGTGACGAATTTCCGAGACATCAGGTAGCCTCCCTTGAGGAAGCGCTGGCGGCCGCCAGGATTGTCAATCTCATCGGCCCCTCTCTGACTTCATCCTCGGGTGTCCAGCGGGCAAATCCCGCGCATCTTGGAGGGCATTTGGTGAGATGTCTGGTGGACATGTCCCGTAAGCTCCATTAGGCAAATGGTGGACCATATAACGGGCAAATGGTGAAGGGGCGACTTTGACAAGTGACGAATTTCCGAGACATCAGGTAGCCTCCCTTGAGGAAGCGCTGGCGGCCGCCAGGATTGTCAATCTCATCGGCCCCCTCTCTGACTTCATCCTCGGGTGTCCAGCGGGCAAATCCCGCGCATCTTGGAGGGCATTTGGTGAGATGTCTGGTGGACATGTCCCGTAAGCTCCATTAGGCAAATGGTGGACCATATAACGGGCAAATGGTGAAGGGGCGACTTTGACAAGTGACGAATTTCCGAGACATCAGGTAGCCTCCCTTGAGGAAGCGCTGGCGGCCGCCAGGATTGTCAATCTCATCGGCCCCCGACAGGTCGGCAAGACGACCATGGTACGGGAGCTATACAGCAAGGGCACCTATGTGACGCTCGACGACGACGCGGTCTTCGCGGCCATTGAAACAGACCCGGCGGGCCAACTGGCGAGCCTCGCCGCCGACGCCGCCGCTGCAGATGGGCCCGTGATCATCGATGAGGTGCAGAGATTGAGGAATCTTGCACTCGCGATCAAAAGAATCGTCGACATGGATCGACGAAAGGGTCAATTTGTACTTACTGGCTCATCAAATGTCTTCACCACGATGGACGTCGCAGATTCCCTTGCCGGGAGGATGCTCGTGTTGAAACTGTGGCCGCTCACCATGGCCGAAAAACATCGGGTCGCGCCGAACCGTTTGCTCGACTGGGCCGCCCGGGAACACCCCTCCCTTGATGCCATCACGCTGCCGTCAACGCTTACTCGCCATCAGTATATCGAACACGTCCAGGAGGGTGGATTTCCCGAGGCGCGAGAATTGCCGCTGAAGTCCCGGCAGGAACTTTATCGCAGTTATGTCGATGCGGTCGTCGACCGGGATGTCGCCGACCTGCTCCGTGTACGCAAGACCGACCGGTTGCGCCGCCTGATTGACCAGATGGCGGCGCGAACCGGGCAGGAGATCAATGTCTCCGACTTGTCCAGCCTGCTCGGCGTCAAGCGGGACACGGTCGACACCTATCTCGACGTGCTGGTCCGGTTGTCACTGGTCATCAAGCTCGGTGCATGGGTCTCCGGTGACGCCCGCCGGGAGGTCAAGCAACCGAAATATCACTTCTTGGACACCGGTATGTGTTGTGCACTGCGGCATCTCGGTGCAAACGCCTTTGATGCAGGAAGCGCCAATGCAACGCAGTTTGGCGGGTTGATGGAGAGTTTCGTGTTCAACGAGATCCTGCGGTCTCTGCCACGGCAGGAGACGGAATTCAGGCTCTATCATTGGCGCAGTTCCGACCGGCGAGAAATCGATATCATCGCCGATGGCGGCGGGAGTCTGGTCGGAATTGAAGTGAAGAGTTCCGCAACGATCGGCAAAGATGATTTCCGTCATCTGAATTGGTTCGCGGCCGACGGACCTGGCAAGAAGCACAGATTCACGGGGATCGTGTTTTATCAGGGAGAGCGGAAACTCACCTTCGGAAATCGCATTTTCGGCCTGCCCGTAAGTGCGCTCTGGTCGAAAATCGATCTGTCCACGGCCAACTGAAGTCTCGCCTGACATGAGCCTTGCCTCCGACGCGGGCGAGGAGTGCCCGGGGCAAGCGCAAGGGGCGGTCCGGAAGGCGAGGGGCGCCAAGGCGGGTGTCCGACAGGACCGCCGGACACCGTGTCCAAGCATGGATCGCAAGCATCGGGATGCAGTTGCGGGACTGCGCGGGAATGGGATAGTGTCGTCAGGGTGTGCCGCCTTAGCTCAGTTGGTTAGAGCGCCAGATTGTGGATCTGGAGGTCCCCCGTTCGAGCCGGGGAGGCGGTACCAATCATCAATTGGGAATCACAAGGGGGGTAGGATGGGCAATCACCAGGACGCGTCATTCCTGGAATCGGTCGAGCAGATGTACACCCAGGCTGCCGATCTTGTTACCATACCCCCCGGTCTCAAGGAAAAGATCCGGGTCTGCAACAGCACCTATGTTGTTCGCTTCGGTGTCAGGATGAGAGGTGGAATCCAGACCTTCACCGGATACCGGTCCGTTCATTCCGAGCATATGGAGCCGGTCAAGGGAGGTATCCGGTACGATCTCAACGTGTCGCAGGATGAGGTCGAGGCGCTGGCGGCGCTGATGACATTCAAATGCGCGCTGGTCGAGGTTCCCTTTGGTGGCTCAAAGGGGGGGCTGTGCCTGAATCCGCGGGAATACAGCGTCGAGGAGCTTGAACTGATCACCCGGCGGTTCGCCTATGAACTGATCAAGCGCGACCTGATCAACCCGAGCCAGAACGTTCCGGCCCCGGACATGGGAACCGGTGAGCGCGAGATGGCCTGGATGGCCGACCAGTATTTGCGCATGAAAACCACCGACATCAATTCCCGGGCCTGTGTGACCGGCAAACCGCTCAATGCCGGCGGCATCGCCGGGCGGGTCGAAGCGACCGGCCGCGGAGTCCAGTATGCGCTGGAGGAATTTTTTCGGCATCCGGAGGATGCGGCGAAGGCGGGGCTGGACGGCACGCTGGAAGGCAAGCGGGTTGTCGTGCAGGGGTTTGGTAATGTCGGATACCACGCGGCACTGTTTGTCTCCGAGGATTGTGGCGCCAAGGTGGTTGCGGTCATCGACATCGACGGTGCCGTCATTGATCCGAAGGGACTGAATATTCCGGCCCTGAAGGAATACGTGGTAGAGAATGGAAGTGCCAAAGGGTTTCCGGGGGCCGATTTCGTCGAGGATGGACCGTCGGTCCTGGAAATGGATTGCGACATCCTGATCCCGGCGGCAATCGAGGGTGTCATCGCCTCTGCCAATGCCGACCGGATCAAGGCAGCGGTGATCATCGAGGCGGCCAACGGGCCGGTCACGGCCGAGGCTGACCGGATCCTGCGCGAGAGGAACCGGATCATCATTCCGGACATGTATGCCAATGCCGGCGGGGTGACGGTATCGTATTTCGAGTGGGTCAAGAATCTGAGCCATATCAGGTTTGGACGCATGCAGCGCCGCCAAGAGGAGGCCAGGAACGTGCTGCTTCTCGACGAGATGAATCACCTGTTCAAGTCATCAGGGGTCCCGGTGAAATTCTCCGACTCCTTTGTCGACAGGTTCTGCCAGGGTGCCGGTGAACTCGAACTCGTCCGCTCGGGGCTCGACGACACGATGCGGCTTGCCTACCAGTCGATGCAGGAGGTGTGGAACAGCAGGGATGATGTGTCCGATCTGAGGACAGCGGCCTACATCGTTGCAATCGAGCGGATCACCAAGAGTTACCAGACGCTGGGTCTGTGAGGTCGGACGGCCGGGGCCGTCAGTCCGGCGCGCCAATCAGCATGTGAATCCGTTCGGCCATGAGCTTGCTTTCGGCCCTCGGGGTCACGCCCCCCACGCCCACGCGCCTGCCCAGCCGCCACCACAATCCCGGATGCCAGGCCACGGGCATCGGTTCCCTGAGGACAATCAGGAACCCGTTCGAGGGCTTGAAGGCAAACAGCCCGCGCTCGACCCGAGCAATGTTGCCAGTCTTGGCAACGAGGGATCCGTCAGAGGAATGAAGCTCCTCTGCCAGCAGGGTTAGCGAATTGGAAGATGCGGTGTGCATCCGGCGGGCCAGCAGGAGCGCAACCACCCCCAACCCGGCAAACAGCAACGCCGCGGCCAGTGACGAATTCCGGTCATCCTGGGCCACGTAGAACAGGATGATGCCAAGCGCCACCATGACTCCCGTACCCATGTAACGCCTGATCGGCGATGGCACCAGGGTTGCGATGATCTCGGAGTCGGGAGGTGGTGTTTCTGACATGGGGTGACGTGATCAGCCGGATTCAATTCTCAGGATGTTGGTAAAGGCCTGGTGCGGAATTTCAACCCTGCCAACCTGGCGCATGCGCTTCTTGCCGGCCTTCTGCTTTTCGAGCAGCTTTTTCTTCCTGGTCACGTCGCCGCCATAGCATTTGGCGGTAACATCCTTGCGCAGGGCCGGGATCGTTTCCCTGGCAATGATCCTGCCGCCGATCGCCGCCTGGACCGGGATCTTGAACAGGTGCCTGGGGATGAACTCCTTGAGGCGTTCACACATGTTCCGGCCCCGGGATTCCGCCTTGTCACGGTGAACCATGATCGAGAGCGCGTCGACCGGTTCCTCGTTCACCAGTATCTGCATCTTGACCAGGTTTTCCGGCCGGTATTCCGAGATCGAGTAGTCGAATGATGCATAACCCCGGGACACCGATTTCAGCCGGTCATAGAAGTCGAATACCACCTCGTTCAGCGGCAGATCGTAGGACACCATCACCCGCTGACCGGTAAACAGCAACTCCTTCTGGATGCCGCGCCGTTCATGGCACAGCTTGAGAACATCGCCAAGGTGCCGGTCCGGAACGAAAATCGTGGCATCGATCCGGGGCTCCTCGATCGTGGTGATACTCGATGAATCCGGCATGTCGGCGGGGTTGTAGAGTTCGGTAACGCTGCCGTCGCGACCAAGGACCCGGTAGATGACCGACGGTGCGGTGGCGATGAGATCAAGCCCGTATTCGCGCTCCAGCCGTTCCCGAATGACTTCCATGTGCAGGAGGCCGAGAAATCCGCACCTGAATCCGAACCCGAGTGCGGTCGATGCTTCCGGCTCGGTACTGAAAGAGGCGTCGTTGAGCGAAATCTTGCCGATGGCATCACGCAGGCTTTCGAAATCGGCGTTGTCCGACGGGAACAATCCACAGAAGACCACCGGCTGGCTGGGCTTCATTCCGGAGATCGGCTCGGTGCAACCGTTGCGCTCATGGGTGACCGTGTCACCGACTCTCGTATCCCGGACCCGCTTTATCGACGCGGTCAGGTAACCGATCTCCCCGGCATGCAGGGCACCGATCGTCTGCATGTTGGGCCTGAAGACCCCGACCTGGTCAATCGAATAGACCGCGTCGGTTGACATCATTCGAATTCGGTCGCCCTTTTTCAGGACGCCATCAAAAATACGGACCAGGACCACCACGCCGAGAAAGGGATCATACCAGCTGTCGACCAACATGGCCTTGAGCCTGGCATCAGCATCGCCACCGGGGGACGGAAGATCGCTGACGATTGCCTCCAGCACCGCTTCGATTCCTTCGCCGGTCTTCGCCGACACGCGAACCGCGCCCGAGGAGTCGATCCCGATCAACTCCTCGATCTGGTCGCATGCCTGGCCGGGTTCGGCGGCGGGAAGGTCGATCTTGTTCAGGACCGGAACAATCTCGTGATCGGCGGCAACCGCCTGGTAGGCATTGGCGAGGGTCTGCGCTTCGACACCCTGTGTTGCATCGACAACGAGAAGCGATCCCTCGACGGCCAACATGGATCGCGAAACCTCGTAGGAGAAGTCGACATGGCCGGGGGTGTCGATCAGGTTGAGGACGAAGTCTTCCCCCGATTTTGCCCGGTATTCGATCCTGACCGTGTTGGCCTTGATGGTGATGCCGCGCTCCCGCTCGATATCCAGCGAATCCAGCAACTGCTCCTTCATGTCGCGGGCGCTGACCGTGCCGGTGACCTGCATGAGTCGGTCGGCCAGGGTGCTCTTGCCGTGGTCGATATGGGCAACAATGGAGAAGTTGCGGATATGCGAGATGTCGGTCATGTGGCAAACGCCTTGGGGTCAAATGAGGCTGCTGCCAAGCTCGCTGTGCCCTGTCACACCGGAACGCCTGCGGGTTGAACCCAGTCTGGATGTCGTTTCTTTCGGGATGCTTGACGATCCGGTTCCGGAACGGGAGTCTCGATCAACCCTGCAGCGGTCAGCATATCACGCAATCAACCGGCAGTGCCAGAGCGCATTGCCGGCATCACCGGCCAGCCGACCCATCAATGCCGGTCAGGGTGCGGCCAGCCTGACCGAAGCCATCAGGACGAGAGGTCCGGAATTCTCGAAATGCAATTCCAGCCTGACCAGGTCTCCACTGTTCAGCGGTCCGGTCAGTCCGAACAACATGACGTGATTGCCGCCAGGCTCCAGAACGGTTCTGGTTGTTGATGGAAGGCCAAGGCCTTCCTCGATCGGTCGCATGGTCACGACGCCGTCAGTGCCGGTTTGCTGCGAATGCAGCATGGTGTGCCTGGCGATGTCGGCCGAGGCCCCAAGCAGTCGGTCGTCAGCATCGCACGCATTGGTGATTGTCAAATAGGCCGCCGCCGACCGCGCGGCCGGGAAAGGCACCACCACCATCGCATCGCCCGCAACCAGTTCGCATGCCTGCACGAGCCCGACCGCGTGAATTGCCAGCGTCGCCAAGAGCAGCCGACGGAGGAGCGGGCCAAGCCTGCAGGATGAGTTGCTGAAACTGGCGGTGGTCCGGATCAGGGGATGTCCTGTTCGCCCGATTCACGGGCCTTGGCCACATCGCGCTTGATCTTCAGTGCCCGATCGGAAAGCTCGGAATCGCTTGCCTTGTCGAGAAAGCTGTCGAGGCCGCCACGATGATCAACCGTTCGCAGTGCGGCAGCCGACACCCGGAGACGGAAGGATTTTCCGAGCGCCTCCGACATCAAAGTCGCTTCATTGAGATTGGGCAGAAACTTCCGCTTGGTCCTGTTTTTCGCATGACTGACATTGTTGCCGGTCATCACTCTCTTGCTTGTCAATTCACAGACGCGTGCCATGGTGCCAATCCAGTTCCTGCCGGAAGTTCGAGCCGATTGTGTCCTTGCCTCGGCGAGCCCGGTCTCTAGTCAGAAACCGCTCCCCAGTCAAGAGACCGTCCTCATGGCTCGGCAGCCATCGCCCAAGCGGTCCGGCTGCACCGGAGAGACCTTCCAGGCCCGATGTTCCGGCATCGACAACCCGAATGGTGGTGAAGGCTCCCGCTGGCGAATTCATGGTCGCCTGACGGCCCGGGCAGTTGGCCAGCGGCCCGGTTACTCGCCGCCTTCAAGATGACGGGCAATCTCGGCCGACAGCCGGGCCAGCCCGCCGGAGATCTCCGGGCTGTACACGGAATGACCGGCATCGAGTTCACCCTCAAGCCGGCGGCAATACCGCTCGACCAGCCCCGATTGTTCGACAGTCGAGTGGATTGTCTGGCCAAGTCGGGACTCCAGCCACCGGGCTTCCTGGATCCTCCGTCCTTCCCGCCAGTGGCTACCGGATTTTCGCCAATCCACCAGTTGCGAAATCTCGGCTAGCATGGCGTCGAGTCCCGTTTCCTCGCTTGCCGACAGGACAAGCACCTTGGGAAAACCCGGGGGATTGGCCGGCGATGCCGGGAGCAGGTGGATGGCGCTCCGGTATTCGGATGCCGCTGCCAGTGCCGCATTCTTCAACTCGCCATCCGCCTTGTTGACAACGATCAGATCGGCCAGTTCGATGATGCCCCTCTTGATTCCCTGCAGTTCGTCGCCGCCGCCGGGTGCGGCCAGCAACATGAAGATGTCCGAAAACCGTGATGCATCGGTTTCCGACTGTCCGACTCCGGTGGTCTCAATCAGCACATGGTCGAACCCGGCCTGTTCGCACAGGAAAACCGCTTCCGTGGACCGTGATGACACGCCGCCCAGTGCCTGGCTGTTTGGCGAAGGCCGAATATAGGCACCGGACAGCCCGGCAAGCCTGGCCATCCTGGTCTTGTCTCCGAGTATCGAACCACCGGTTCGAACGGATGTCGGGTCGACTGCCAGCACGGCCACGCTGCAGCCCTGCTTCACCAGCATTGACCCGGCCGCATCGATCAGCGTCGACTTCCCGGCTCCCGGTGTGCCGGACACGGCAATGCGGACTGCTTCCCTGCGCCCGGCCCGGGAGAGTTGATCCATCAATCCTGCCGCCAACTCCCGGTCCTCGGATCGGGTGCTTTCGACCAGGGTGATCGCGGCCGAGAGTGCCCTCCTGTTCCCGGACCTGATCTCGGCAGCCATGCTGACGCTGTCATCCCGCGCTGTTTTCCGGCCCGTGATCATTCCGGTGATTTCGACTTCCATGCCAACATGATTCCGTGAAATAACGGATTGTGACATTGATTGCATGCCGGGCGGGAGCGTTTTTTTGGCAATAAAGGAGTTGTCGTGCGATTTCCGAGAGTGGTGAAACTGCCCGGCTGGTTTGCGGCGTTGTCGATTTTCGTTGCCGCAGCAGGTGCTGAATCACAGCAGGTGCTTCCCGGCAATTTGTCATTCGATGTCAGGCTCTCCGGCTGGACCGTCGGCAGAATGGATTTGACCGTCGAGTCGGACAACAGATCCTATTCGGTCGGGGCCGTGTTGAGGACAACAGGCCTGGCGAGCATGTTCAAGAAGATCGACTACCAGGCAATGGTCGAAGGCAGGCAGGTTCGCGGCAGGTTCGTGCCGGACCGGTTTTCCGAGCAGGCCGTTGACGGCGGCGACAACTCCTCCGGCTCCATTGCCTATGTCAATGGCGCACCCACCAATGTCCAATCCTCGCCACCCAAACCTGTCGGTACACCGCGTGCGCCGCTGAACAAGCAGGCCGGAACCGTCGACCCTCTCACGGCGGTGTTCGTCATCGTGCGCGATGCCAACAAGGACGAGCTTTGTGATCAGGATTACGCAGTTTTTGACGGGGTCAGGCGGACTCGAATCCTGTTGAACGTGCCGCGCAAGGAGGATGACGGGGTCTACTGCGACGGGGCCTATATCCGGGTCGACGGCTATTCTTCCGAAGACCTGGCGGAACAGACCGATTATCCGTTCATCCTGCTTTTCGAGGGGTATCCCGAACGGGAGGGCTGGTTCCGGTTGATGAAACTGACTGCCAGGAGCACGAACGGATCGCTGGAGATCCTGCGCCGACCCGGGAGGTGAAATGGTCGGCAATCGACCACTGTCGCCTTGGCATACGCCCGTCAGGCCATGGCGTACCGTGGTCTGGCCATCACGCAGTGAAAGCCGGTTCGCGGACGGTCAGGCCGCTCGTGCGCGCTGCGATCGCCGTTCGCTTTCTTCCCGGGACAGGGCAACAGATGTTCGTATACCCCGTTTCACGAAGGCTTTCAGCCCGTCGACGACACGTTCATTCGGATCAATTCCGGCACAGGTCAGAACCTCCCGCCCATCCCTGGATCGAGCCCATCGCTCGATGACGTCAGGGCCATTGCCGTATTTTCTGTCGTCGACTATGGCATCATCCAGTGCTGCCAGCACGACTGCGGCAAACAGCTTCCGCGCCCGGGACCCCTGCTCATGATTGAATGCCGTATCGTCATAATCGGCCATGAAAGTGAATCCCTGTCTGCAGTTGGTAGCGCCCGAAACTGCCCGTCGACCCGGTCGCAAAACCGGGTCAAGCCTTGCAACGGCTGGCTGTTTCGCAGGCGATTTCCAACCAATCGTTGATAATCGCAAAGCCCGACCATATAGGAATTGACACCAAAAAAGCAACTGAAATCTGCAGGTCATGCCAAGAATCAACGGAAACGAAATACGGCCGGGAAACATCCTGGAACACAATGACGGGCTGTGGAATGTCGTCAAGGTCGAGCATGTGAAGCCTGGCAAGGGAGGTGCGTTTGCCCAGGTCGAAATGCGAAATCTGCGCAACCAGTCAAAACTGAACGAGCGGTTCAGATCGGCCGACAGGGTTGAACGGGTCCGGCTGGAACAGCGCGATCACCAGTTCCTGTACCGCGACGGCGAGTTGCTGGTCCTGATGGACACCGAACAGTTTGACCAGGTCAGTCTCGACTCCAGCCTGCTCGGCGAGAGGCTTCCCTTTCTCCAGGAGGGGATGACGGTGCTGGTTGAGTTCCACGGCGAGGAAGCGCTGAAGGTAACGCTGCCCCAGAAGGTTGCCTGCCGGGTTGACGAAACCGAGCCGGTCATCTCCGGCCAGACTGCCGCCAACAGTTTCAAGCCGGCGGTCCTCGACAACGGGGTGAGAATATCCGTGCCGCCCTTCATTGGCGTCGGTGACGACGTGATGGTGAATACCGAAACCTTTGCCTATTCGGAGCGGGCCTGACCCACCACCACCCGGACATTGCCGCTCCTCGAGGAATGATCATCGGGTGCCGTCACCGCTGCCGGCACGGATGAGCAATGCCGGCCGCCGGTATCGGGCAGCGCCAGCGAAGAACGCCTATCCTTCCCCTGTCCGGGGCGGATACCTCATGAAATTACCAGGCAGGTCGTGACCGCGTGGGCGCAAAGCTTGCCCTCTTCGGTGCTGAGCCGGGCTTCTGCGACCGCCGTTGACCGGCCCGCATGGACCACCACCCCCTCGGCCAGCACGGTGCTTCCCATGGTCACCGGCCGGATCATGTTCACCTTGTATTCGAGGGTTGTATATTCCTGGCCCTTGCGAATCCTGGTCATGACCGCGCAGGCCATGGCGCTGTCCAGTATGGTGCCATACCATCCGCCATGCACGGTCCCCATGGGGTTGGCGGACGAGAATTCGGGCGACCCGCAAAAGACCACGCGGCCGGGATCGACCGAGTGAAGTCGGAAATTCATGAGTTGCGCGATCGGCGGTAGCGGCAAATCGCCATCCAGCATTCGCTGCATGAACTCCAGCCCACTCATTGACCGGCGCAACTCCGCCGATGGCAGGTCACCCGGCTTCGTTGCATGATATTGGCGGTGCATGATGGTGCCTCCTTGTCCGGCGAAATGACCCGAACTCGTCTCCGAATCAAGCCCCTCCAGATTGTTCGCCTGCGCTTGCGGCGCTCGCCCGACCGAGGTGGTTTCCATGCGGCGCCGTCTCGCTGCCAGACACCCGTATCGGGCGTCGCCACCGCCGCCCTCCGGGCAGTTCATCGAACCGGGACGGCCGCAGCCATGTTGCAATCGGCTCCGGCGGCAGGGTATCGCAACCGCCAGACAATCGCCTGTTCCGTAATGCGGCTGAGGGTGTTACGGCGGATGTCATGTTGCGCAACAACCCGAATTTCAACCTGATGGAAAAGGCGGCAAGATTCGCCGGTCGCCGAATGCTGCGGGATTTCGACGAGGTCAGGCAGCTCCAGACCTCCATCAAGGGAACAGTATCGTTTTCGAACCGGGCCCATGACCGGGCGGAAACCAGGCTGGTCGAAAAGCTTGCCGAGACCCGACCCAATTACGGGTTTCGCTGCATGTTGCTCGGCGACCGGGAAGGAACCGACCCGACCCGCTACTGGATTGTCAACGCGCTCGATGGCCGGGTCAATTTCAGCCATGGCGTGCCGAACTGGTCGGTCACCGTGGCACTCGAGCACAAGGGGCAATGCGTCCTGGGGCTGGTATTCGACGTCTTGTCCAACGAGATGTTCGCCGCCGAGCGCGGGGGAGGAAGCTGGCTGAACGAGTCGAGGATTCGAACCTCTTCGCGGACCCGGGTTGCGGACATGCTGGTGTCGATGGAATCGTCGAAAATCGGCGACGGGCTGGAAGAGGCTGGAGAACGGGTCAGGCGGATTGAAGGCCAGGCGACGGGAGTCAGGTCGCTCGGGAGCCCGTCGCTTGGCCTGGCCTGGCTGGCATCGGGGCGGTTCGACGGCTATGTCGGTGCCGGCATGGATCGGGACGAGATCATGGCAGCCAGCCTGGTGGTCACCGAGGCCGGAGGAATGGCCAGTCTTTCGCCGCCGGATGGTGACGCCGGCTACGAGATCATTGCCGCCACCGGTTCCGCATTCGATGCCTTTGCCGGAATTGTTCGGGGTGACGGTTAGGAGACCGCCGGCTCCTGGTCCGGCGGTAGTCGCAATATCGCATCACCGGCAGTCAGGGGCTCGCCGCCAAGCCGGTCGAAACGCAGATAGGCGATCGCCTTGTTCCCGGCCCTTGTATGCAGGAGTCCGGCTTGTCGCTTTCCCGACATGATCGTGGTGCCCGGCACCGCCTGTCCCTCGATCTCGACCGTTGCCAGCCCCTTGGTCATTCTCGACTTGTGCCGCATGCGGGCGGTGACCTCCTGGCCGACATAGCAGCCCTTGCGAAAGTCGACACCGTTCAGCCGGTCAAAACCTGCCTCGAGAATGAAGGTGCGGTCGGCAATCAGTTCGATCCCGGTCTCGGGAATGCAGTGGTCGACCCGTATCCGGTCCCAGTCATCGCCGATACCATCCCGTCCGTCTGTGCCATACAGGCGCCAGCCGAGCGCCGGGTTGCGGGGGTCCGGCCAGGCTCCCTCCGGTGGGTCTCCGGTTCCGCGGCTGACCTGGATCCCCGCAGAGCCAAGCGTGACGGACTGGCGCAGCCTGTAGAGGTTCAGGCGTTGCTCCAGCTGGCTTGCCATGCCTGCATCGACATCAAGCATGATGGAATCGCCCCGCTCGAAGAGGAAGAAATCAAACAGGTATTTTCCCTGAGGTGTCAGCAGGGCAGCATAGACCAGGCCCTGCGATGCAAGGCGAACATCATTTGAAACCAGGCCCTGGAGGAATTCCTGGCGGTCACGACCGGAGATTTCGATCACCTTCCGGTCATGCGAACTGGATCGGGACATGGACTCTCCGCCTGGCTGGATCCTGTATGCCCGGTCCGGGCACGCACTTCAACCGACCGCTCGCCTCCGAGCCGGCGAAACACGGACAGGGCAGGGGGCAGCACCTGGCGCGCAGCGACGACTGTCCTGCACGACCGGGGACGCAATACCGGTCCGGCTGGCGGGATGTGACAAGCCTGTTTCAGGGGCTTGCGAATTGCAGCAGGGGGTTTAGGAAGGGCGCAGGATTCCGGATTCGCAGACTGGCAGGGCCGGCGGCTGTTTCGGACACCCTGGCTGGTCGATGTCCATGCCGGGTTCATTGTCGAAGTGGAGATTTCAGATGGCCGGTCATTCGAAATGGGCCAATATTCAGCATCGCAAGGGTCGTCAGGATGCCGCGCGCTCCAGGCTGTTTTCCAAGCTGGCCCGCGAGGTGACGATCGCGGCCAGGATCGGCGACCCGAACCCGGACAAGAATCCCCGGCTGCGGCTTGCGGTCAAGGAAGCCAAGTCCAATTCGGTCCCGAAGGATGTCATTGACCGGGCAATCTCCAAGGCATCCGGACCCGATGCCGATACGCTCGAGGAGATCCGGTATGAAGCCTACGGTCCGTCCGGAGTGGCATTTATCGTCGAGGCGATGACCGACAACAGGAACCGGACGGCGACAACCGTGAGAACGATTGTCAACAAGGCGGGCGGCAAGATGGCCGAGACCGGCGCCGTCAGCTACATGTTCGAGAGAATGGGGGAAATCCTGTTTTCACTGGAGGCCGCCGATGCCGGCGACATGCTGGAAGCCGCCATCGAGGCCGGTGCCGAGGATCTCGAAAGCTCGGATGACGGCCACCGTATCTATACTGCCGATGCAGAACTGGCCGCGGTGTCGGCAGTTCTCGAGGAGTCGGTCGGGGAGGCGGAGTCGGCCAGGATCATCTGGAAGCCGACCACCACCACCGAGCTCGACCTCGATGGCGCACGCAAGGTGATCAGGTTGATCGAGGCACTCGAAAACGAGGATGACGTGCAGCACGTGACTGCCAATTTCGAGATCCCGGACGAGGTCATGGCAGACCTCTGACCGCCGGTTTGGTGTCCAACCCCGAAAGACCCGGTGACTGCAACCGGGAATGGCTGTCGCTGCCCGAACCGCCAGCCCACTGCCAGGTAGTCGAGATTCGTGCTGAACAACAAGAACCCTGCCGGGTATGCTGATTGCATGTCCCGGTCCGGACCGGGTTTCCGGAAACGGATCAGGCGTGCGAGGATTTCCGCGCCCGGCGCCAGCGTGGCGGGGAAAGGGATGATTCCAAGACCACCTCATCACCAACTTGATTGACGTCGGTCAGTAACAGCTGAACGTCATGCTCGGCATGGCCCTCCCCGCGTCATCGGCGTTTTCGGAATCGTAGTAACTCGCCAACCCGCCGAAGAGTCCCGACCTCGGTTCAAGGGTCATGTAGTAACGATACACATCTTTCTCACCGGTCAATTCTCCCAACCCCCGCAGCCATCGTCGCTGAAGGCCTGCAACCTCGAAGTCGGTGAGTATCTCAATGCGGTTGACGGAATTCTGTCGGATGCATTTCAGCGGCGACCAGTCCATTTTCGATCCCTCGGAAGCCTTGTTGGTCTTCGGGGCGAGGGCCTGCCGGACATTGCGGCGGGGCGGCGAGTGAGGTAGTCGGGGGTCCGGGCCTGCATCCAAATGGTTCAATATCTGCAATTTGATCTGCAGGGACATTTACACTGAATCAACAAGTGCCAAGGCTAGCCTATTCCAGGCGCGGAACCATGGCCGGGTTTGGCTGGATGGTGATCTCCGGCCTGAATTTCGTGGCGGTGGTGATTGCCGTCAAGTTCCTGGGGGATGGCGTGCCACCAATCGTGGCCGCGTTCCTGCGCTACGTGCTGGGCCTGGTGTTCCTTCTGCCCATGATTCGTCCGCTGCTGCGGTCGGGGTTGAGTCGAAGGAACCATGTTCATTACTGGCTGCGCGGCCTGGTTCATTCGCTGGGTGTCTGTTGCTGGTTTTTCGCCATGACCCGGATCACCATCGCCGAGGTGACATCGCTGAACTATCTTGCGCCGGTATTCGTGACTGTCGGTGCGGCGGTCTTTCTCGGTGAACAACTGGCCATTCGACGAATCCTGGCAGTGTGCGCGGCGTTGGCAGGTTCCGTGATCATTCTTCGGCCGGGGATTCGGGAAATTTCACCGGGGCATATTGCCATGCTGGGAACCTCACTGTCATTCGGGGTGTCATATCTGATGGCCAAGCGGATGAGCGACACCATGAGTCCGGTCACGATTGTCGGCATGCTGTCGATCACGGTCACGGTCGTGCTTGCCCCATTCGCGGTGGCGGCCTGGGTGCTGCCGACTGCCTGGCAATTATTCCTGCTGTTCCTGGTGGCAGCCTTTGCAACCGCCGGTCATTTCACCATGACCATGGCATTCCGCATGGCGCCGGTATCGGCGGTTCAGCCGGCAACCTTTCTGCAGCTTGTCTGGGCGTCTGCCGTCGGCGCGCTGATCTTCGGAGAAGCCCTCGATGCGTGGGTACTTTCGGGCGGGGCGATCATCATCGGTTCGGCGTCGTTCATTGCCTGGCGGGAGGCGGCAATTGCCAACCGGGGCCGGTGAACGGTGACAGGTCTGCCGGATGGCTGTCAGGTGCCCGGGTTGCGGCGACGCAGGGAGTGTTCGACGGTCGTGATGTAGAGAGTGGCCAGCAGGCACAGCACCGTGCATGCCAGGAAGATTGTCAGCATCGGCGCCGGATGTGGATTGGCCGCCACGACCGTTCCAGCCAGCGCTGATACCCCGGCTCCGCCGCCAATGGTCAGGGCACCACCGATTCCCGATGCTGTTCCGGCCAGGTGCGGGCGGACCGACAGCATGCCGGCAGTCGCATTCGGAAGGATCATGCCATTGGAAATGCCGATGATCGCGGTTGCGCCAAAGAAACCCAGCGGATGCGAAATGCCAAGAGCCAGGACAAGAAAGCCGACGACGGGGCAGCAAAGCATGATCACCGAACCGGACAATAGCATCCGGTTGACCCCGAACCGTCTGGACCAACGACCGGAGGTGAAATTGCCGAGCATGTATCCGAACGCGGTGAGTCCGAAACACATGCCGAGCTGTGATGGCGAAAGCTCGAAATGGTCCGTTCCGATGATCGGAACCCCTCCCAGGAAGGCAAAGAAACTGCCAGACGCGCAGGTCGCCACCGCTGCGTAACCCCAGAACCGGCGTGACCGGAACAGTTCGGGATATCCGCGGAATTGCTGGACAAAACTTGCCGAACGGTGAATCGCCGTCTCGCCGAGATCATGGAAGGTGACAATCAGCAGCCCGAAACCGAAAAGCAGCAGGAAACCGAAGCTGGCCTTCCAACCGAATGTTTCGTCGAGCACCCCGCCAATGGTGGGTGCGAACATCGGGACCAGCGCCATGCCCATGGTCACATAGCCAATCATTGATGCCGCCTCATCCTGCGGCACCATGTCGCGGACCACCGCGCGCGACAGCACCATCCCGGCCACGATGACCGCCTGCATCATGCGGAACATCAGGAACATCTCGACGCTGGTCGAAAGCAGGCAACCGATCGTTGCCAGGATGAACAGCACGATTGCCCAGATCATGACCGGCCGTCTCCCGAATCGGTCGGAGAGCGGACCCAGCACCACATGCAGGAGACCGTTCATGAACAGGTACGCGGCAACCGACAGCTGCATGACCCGGTATTCGGACTGAAAATAGGCAGTCATGTTGGGAAGCGAGGGCAGGAACATGGTCATTGACAGCGGGCTGGCACTTGCGAGCAGAACCAGCGTGACGATGTGAGGAGGGGATGTCCTGTCGAGAAGCCCGGCAGCGATCTTCCTGGTCATCGGCCTGTGTTATTGGCGAAGGTCCGGATTGTCCACCGGCGCGACCGGCCGGCACCGAGGTTTGAATCGGTGACGTTCGCCGTTATGCTGGCCGACGGGAATGGTGAGCGCGAGGAAGGCAATGATCCTGGATGAACTGTCAAACCGGCGGGAGCTGGCGAGGATGGGCGGCGGCCAGCAGCGGATTGATGCCCAGCATCGCAAGGGCAAGCTCACCGCCAGGGAGCGGGTCGACCTGCTGCTCGACGAGGGATCGTTCGAGGAGTTTGACCTGTTTGTCACCCATCGCTGCACCGACTTCGGAATGCAGGAAACCAGCTTCCATGGAGATGGCGTGGTGACCGGGCGAGGGACAATCAATGGCAGAACCGTCTACGTGTTCAGCCAGGATTTCACGGTGTTCGGCGGTTCGTTGTCGGAAACTCATGCCGGCAAGATCTGCAAGATCATGGATATGGCAGTCAAATACGGTGCGCCGGTCATCGGGTTGAATGACTCCGGCGGCGCCCGCATCCAGGAAGGGGTGGCCTCGCTGGCCGGATATGCCGAAGTGTTTCAGCGGAACATTCTCGCCTCGGGGGTGGTGCCGCAGATCAGCCTGGTCATGGGCCCGTGCGCTGGCGGGGCAGTCTATTCACCAGCCATGACCGATTTCATATTCATGGTCAGGAACAGCTCCTACATGTTCGTGACCGGGCCGGATGTCGTCAAGACGGTGACCAACGAGGTCATATCGGCCGAGGAACTCGGCGGAGCCAAAACCCATACTGGCCGGTCCTCGGTGGCAGACGGGGCATACGACAACGATGTCGAGGCACTCGAAGAGGTTCGCCGCCTGGTCGACTTCCTCCCGGTCGACAACCGGCATGGCCCGCCATCGCTGCCGGTGTACGACAACCCGGACCGGGTCGAGGAGTCGCTGGACACGCTGGTCCCCGAGAACCCGCATACGCCGTACGATATCAAGGAGCTGATTCTCAAGCTGGCGGATGAGGGGGATTTCTTCGAGATCCAGGAGGAATTTGCCCGGAATATCGTCATCGGTTTCATTCGCCTGGCAGGCTCGACTGTCGGCGTGGTGGCCAACCAGCCCATGGTGCTTGCCGGGTGTCTTGATATCGACAGCTCCAGGAAGGCCGCCCGGTTTGTCCGGTTTTGCGACGCATTCGAGATTCCGATCCTGACCCTGGTCGACGTCCCCGGTTTCCTGCCCGGCACCTCGCAGGAATATGGCGGGATCATCAAGCATGGGGCCAAGCTGCTCTTTGCATATGGCGAGGCAACCGTTCCCAAGGTGACCGTCATTACCCGCAAGGCCTATGGTGGCGCATATGATGTCATGTCGTCGAAACATCTGCGCGGGGACATAAACTATGCCTGGCCAAGTGCGCAGATTGCAGTGATGGGTGCCAAGGGTGCGGTCGAGATCCTGTATCGCGCCGAACTGGATGACGAGAAGAAGGTGGCGGCGCGCAACCGGGAATACGAGGACCGCTTTGCAAATCCGTTCGTGGCAGCCGAGCGCGGCTATATCGACGATATCATCATGCCGCACAACACCCGGAAGCGGGTGTGCCGGGCATTCTCGGCCCTGAAGACCAAGCGTGTCGCCAATCCGCCAAAGAAGCACGACAATATTCCACTCTGATTTGACTGGCCGAATATTGTCAATCTCCCGCAAGGTCGGTAGTTTTGCCGAAATTGCCGTTCCGGCGCGGCGAAGCGAGATGACGGGATTGGTGGTGAGTCGGACCACTCGGAATTAGGAGAACACCAATGCGAATCATGGCATTGATTGCGTGCGTAACCGGATTGTTGGCAGTTGCCGCGTGCGAGGACAAGGAGTTGGAGCGGGCAGCTGTCGGTGGTGCCGTCGGCACGGCGGTCGGCGAAATTGCCTTCGACAAGCCAATTGAGGGTGCAGTGGCCGGTGCAGTACTCGGTGCGGTTTCGGCGAACTAGCTTCGTTTTGCAAGAATCTGTCCGGCCGGGCCGAGGCTCTCGTCAGATGCGCCGCCTGTGCATCGTGAAATCGTCCGGCCGGATGCATGTTTGAAAAGGTCCTGATTGCCAACCGCGGCGAGATTGCCTGTCGAATAATCCGGACCTGCCGGAAGCTCGGCATCAGGACGGTGGCCGTCTTTTCCGAGGCGGACAGCCGGGCATTGCATACAAGGATGGCCGACGAATCCGTCTGTATCGGACCGCCGCAGGCAACCCACTCCTATATTGCCATCGACAGAATTCTCGAGGCGGTGGCATCGACCGGCTCCGATGCCGTGCATCCGGGTTACGGCTTCCTGTCGGAAAACCGGAAATTTGCCGAAGCCCTCGATCGGGAGAAGGTGGCGTTCATCGGGCCGCCGGCCGATGCGATCGAGGCGATGGGCGACAAGATCACCTCGAAACTGATCGCCGGAAAGGCAGGCGTATCGACGGTTCCCGGACATGCCGGCAAGATCGAGGGTCCGGAGCATGCGCTGGAAATTGCCCGGACGATCGGGTTTCCGGTGATGATCAAGGCCTCTGCCGGCGGCGGTGGCAAGGGAATGCGCATCGCCGCCAGTGAAGACGAGCTCTTGCCCGGAATACAATCAGCGGGCAATGAAGCGGCACGTTCGTTCGGTGATGACAGCATCTTCCTTGAAAAATTCATCGAACGGCCGCGCCATATCGAGATCCAGATCCTGGCCGACCGACACGACAACTGCATTTATCTCAACGAGCGGGAATGCTCGATCCAGCGACGAAACCAGAAGATCATCGAGGAGGCACCGTCGCCATTTCTTGACGAGGAGACCCGGGCGGCGATGGGAAGTCAGGCGGTGGAACTGGCCAGGGCCGTCGATTATTGCTCGGCCGGCACGGTCGAATTCATCGTCGATGGCAACCGCGACTTCTACTTCCTGGAAATGAATACCCGGCTGCAGGTCGAGCATCCGGTGACCGAGCTGATTACCGGAATTGACCTGGTCGAGCAGATGATCCGGGTGGCAGCCGGCGAAGAGCTGCAACTCGACCAGTCGGATATCGGGATCAATGGCTGGGCACTGGAATCCAGGATCTATGCCGAGGACCCCTATCGGGAATTCCTGCCGTCGGTTGGCCGCCTGACAAGATACCGTCCGCCGCCCGGGATTCACACCGCGGACGCGGCAATCCGCAACGACACCGGTGTATTCGAAGGCGGGGAGATCCCGATCCACTATGATCCGATGATTGCCAAGCTGTGCAGTTGGGACAGGGACCGGGGAAGCGCCATCGAAGTGATGCGCAATGCGCTCGACCGGTTCGAAATCGAGGGAATCAGCAGCAATCTTCCATTCCTCTCGGCGGTCATGGACAATGAACGGTTCGAGAGCGGCAACATCACCACCGCATTCATCGACGAGGAGTATCCCCGGGGATTTTCAGGCATCGATCCGGACGAAACCCTTTCCAGGCAGGTGGCCGCCGCCGCCGCCGTCATGCACCGGTTTGACGAGGAACGCCGATGCAGGCTCGGTACCCATGCCCGGGACCCGGCGACCGGCAGCGAACTTGTTGCCCGGCTTTCATGCGGCCAGTACGACCTGACGGTCAGTTGCGGTGTCGGGCAGGGCCAGGTGACATTCGATGACGGCAGCGTCATTGACCTGGCCACCGACTGGCTTCCCGGAAGCCGGCTGGCCGAATTCCGGTTCGGTGACCAGGTCAGGGTCATGAAGGTTGAGCGGGTAACCGGAGGATTCAGGATCCGTTACCGGGGATTTGACGAGGTGGTGCGGATGCGTACACCGCTGCAGGCCAGGCTCGGCAAGATCGTCGAGATTGAGGTCGAAGATGAAGGTTCGGCCCAGCTTCTGTGCCCGATGCCGGGTATCATGGTGTCATTCGCAGTGTCGGAAGGCGATGAGGTGCTGGCCAGCCGGCCATTGTGCACGATTGAAGCGATGAAGATGGAAAATGTGCTGAGGGCCGAACGGACGGTCAGGATCAACCGCATTCATCCGGCACCGGGCGATATCCTGGCGGTCAATGACGTCATCATGGATTTCGACTGACGACTCTTCCCGGACTCAACTCCCCTGGCGGAGTTCCCGTTGGCGCTCCGGCGACTTGTCGATTGCCCGGCTGATTTCACGAACCGACCACGGAAACGGCTTGCGCAGTTTCACCTGCCCATCCTTGCCAATCAGCACGATGGCGAATCCCCGCGGGCGAAGACTGACCCTCAGTCCGGTCCGCACCGACGGGTTGGAATCAGTCAGGATAATGACCTGTCGTTCGGTCAGGGGGTCCGGATTCTCGAGCAACAATTCGACCTGTTCGATGAACCTCGGATCATCCGGCGTGTCGGCCAGCACCACCAGCAGGCGATTCTTCCACATGAAGTCGGTCGCGGTGATGGACCGGTTGTCGGTCTGTGCCAGATCAATGATGTCGGGCGGATCACTCCCGTCGGCAGCCCCGGACGGAGCGACATGCATGAGAATGGCGCAGGTCAGCAGAATTCTCGACAGAAACGACATGGGCTCCAGGGTCGGCCGGCAAATTCGTGGGGCAGACTCTCTTCTATCCGCAAGGCTGAAATCTGCAAGGATTCATTGGCTCCGCCACCGGGTTGTCCGCAACTATCCGGCTGACTGGCATCTGCCGCAGTGCCGGGCCTGGCCAAGACCGACAACGGGTTGCCGGAATTGGAAATCCGTCGCGGTTGGGAGTAAGCAGGGGCCTTGGAATGAACGGCAGGAGTGTCATGCGCATTGAAGACTGGCAGGAATTGGCCCGGCGCGAGGCAAGGGGGCGTTCACCGGACGATCTGGCCCGGGAGACGATCGAGGGCATCCGGATCAAGCCGCTCTATACATCGGCAGATCTGGCCGAGAATGGCTATGTCGAGTCATTGCCGGGGTTTGATCCCTTTACCCGCGGGCCTCGGGCAACCATGTATGCCGGGCGGCCCTGGACAATCAGGCAATATGCCGGATTTTCCACTGCCGAGGAATCCAACGCCTTCTACCGGCAGGCGCTGGCCGGTGGTCAGCAGGGCATATCGGTGGCTTTTGACCTGGCCACCCACCGCGGCTACGACAGCGACCACCCGCGGGTGGTTGGAGATGTCGGCAAGGCCGGGGTAGCGATAGATTCCGTCGAAGACATGAAAATCCTGTTCTCGGGCATTCCGCTTGACCGGATTTCGGTGTCCATGACCATGAATGGCGCGGTGATCCCGGTCCTGGCCAGTTTCATCGTCGCCGCCGAGGAGCAGGGGGTGAGTCGCAGCCAGCTTTCCGGAACCATCCAGAATGATATTCTGAAGGAATTCATGGTCCGCAACACCTATGTCTACCCGCCGAAGCCATCCATGCGGATTGTCGGCGACATCATCGAATTCGCCAGCACCAGCATGCCGAAATTCAACTCGGTCTCGATTTCCGGCTATCACATGCAGGAGGCTGGCGCGAACCTGGTCCAGGAGTTGGCGTATACCCTGGCCGATGGACGGGAATATGTCCGGGCCGCCATTGCCAGGGGCCTGGATGTCGACGCCTTTGCCGGCAGGTTGTCATTCTTCTTCGCAATCGGCATGAATTTCTTCCTGGAAATTGCCAAGTTGCGGGCCGCCCGCCTGCTCTGGTGCCGGATCATGTCCGAATTCGAGCCTGCCGATGAACGCTCGAAGATGCTGCGCACCCATTGCCAGACCAGCGGCGTTAGCCTGCAGGCGCAGGATCCGTACAACAATGTCGTGAGAACCGCATATGAGGCACTGGCGGCGGTGCTTGGCGGCACGCAGTCGCTGCATACCAACGCCCTCGACGAGGCCATTGCCCTGCCGACCGAATTTTCGGCCAGAGTCGCCCGCAATACCCAGTTGATCCTGCAGGAGGAGACCGGGGTGACCTGTCCGGTTGATCCGCTCGCCGGTTCGTATTTCATTGAATCGATGACCTGCCAGATGGCTGATGCGGCGTGGCAACTGATCGAGGAGGTGGAAGAGTTGGGCGGAATGACCCGGGCGGTGACTGCCGGGATTCCGAAACTCAGGATCGAGGAGACTGCTGCAAGGCGACAGGCCATGGTCGACCGGGGCGAGGAGGTGATTGTCGGCGTCAACCGGTATCAGCCCGAAGATGACCAGCCGGTCGAATTCAGGAATGTCGAGACGGCCCGGGTGCGTGAACAGCAGATCGACCGCATTGCCGGGATCAGGAGCAGTCGCGACCGCGCCGAATGCAATTCGGCGCTCGAGGCGCTGGAGAATTGTGCCGGCTCAGGCGGAAACCTTCTCGATGCCGCGATTGCTGCCGCCCGGGCAAGGGCAACAGTTGGAGAAATATCGATGGCAATGGAGAACGTGTTCGGACGCCACCGCGCCGAGTCACGATCACTGTCAGGTGTATATGGGGCAGCATACCAGGACGATGGAGGATTGTCCCGGATCCGGGAGCAGGTAGACAGGTTCAGCCGGGAAGAGGGCCGCCAACCACGGATACTGGTGGCAAAAATGGGTCAGGATGGCCACGATCGCGGTGCCAAGGTCATCGCAACCGCCTTTGCCGATATGGGATTCGACGTGGATATCGGCCCGTTGTTCCAGACCCCGGAAGAGACGGCACGCGATGCGATCGACAATGATGTCCATGTCATCGGTGTGAGCACGCAGTCTGCAGGGCATGACACCCTGGTTCCGAGACTGATTGAAATCCTCAGGGCCGAGAATGCCGGGGATATTGTCGTGGTGTGTGGCGGGGTCATTCCGCCGGGCGATCACGACATGCTGAAAAAGGCCGGTGTTTCAGCCATCTTCGGCCCCGGCACCAATGTTCCGCAGGCAGCCATTGCCGTCCTGGACCTGGTTCGGCGAAGGAAATCCCCGGAACGGGCGAGCTGAGTCAGAACAGGACGAGTGCCGCAATTCCCAGGAAAGCTAGGAACCCGACCACATCGGTAACCGTGGTCACGAACACCCCGGATGCCAGCGCCGGATCGATGCGTGCCCGCTCGAGACCGATCGGAATGAGAATCCCGGACAGTGCCGCGGCCAGCATGGTAATGATCATGGACAGGCCCAGCACCACGCCCAGCATGACCGAGCCGAACCATGTCGCACCGACAATTCCGACAATTGTCGCGAAGATGAGCCCATTCACGATGCCGACCGCACTCTCGCGCCAGATCACTCGCCATGCATTCGAGGACGTCAAATCCCTGGTTGCCAGGGACCGGACTGCCACCGCAAGCGACTGCGTTGCAGCATTGCCGCCCATGGATGCCACGATCGGCATCAGCACCGCCAGCGCCACCATCATTCCGATGAAGTCGGCGAACTGGTTGATGACGATCGACGCCACGACAGCGGTTGCCAAATTGACGATCAGCCACGGGAACCGCTGCCTGGCAGTGTCGAACACCCCGTCATACAAATTCTCGTCGCCGACTCCGGACAAGAGCAGCAGGTCCTCCTCGGATTCCTCGTCCAGCACGTTCATGGCATCGTCTATGGTGATGACACCGATCAACCGTTCCTCCTCGCTGATGACCGGTGCCGAAATCAGATGATACTGGTTGAAGGTGTAGGCCACATCCCTTTGGGCCATGGTCGCCGGAATTGTCCGGAAATCCTCGTCGACAATATCGCGCAGACGAGTTTCACGCCGTGCCGACATGATGCGCCCGAGTGATGCCATGCCGACGAACCGGGCCCGGGGATCGGTCAGGAACAGGTGGTAGAATTCCTCGGGCAGGTCGCTCCGTGACCGCATGAAGTCGATGGCCGCACCAACGGTCCAATGGGACGGAACCATGACGATCTCGCGCTGCATGAGGCGCCCGGCCGAATCCTCGGGGAATTGCAGCGAGTGTTCGACGACGGCGCGATCGGCATCATCAAGCGCATCGAGAACCGCTGCCATCTGCGCGGTGTCAAGATCCTCGACCAGATCGACAACGTCATCGGAGTCGAGATCCCTGACTGCATCGGCCAGTTGTTCGGGAGAGAGTTGCTCGACAAGTTCCTGCTGGATCGGCTCGTCAAGCTCCGACAGGACATCGCTGTCGAAATGCCGGCCCCAGAGCGCCACCGCATCGCGCCTGAGCTCGGGATCGACCTGCTCGAGAATGTCGGCGATATCTGCCTCGTGCAGCGGCTCGAGCAGGCGCACAAGCTGTGCCTGGTCACCATCCTGGACGGCAGACCGGATCTGTCCGACCAATTCCGCCGGACTCCGGTAAGGCTCACCGCCCGATCCGGCTTCGCGCTGAGTCAATTTTCTGTCCTCCATTGGAATTCCTGCGATTGTATCGGATTTCCCACCGACGCAACATTGACTCGACCGGCAACCGCCTGTCCGGGTACAGGGGTTGCGGGAACGGTTATCGGGGCGCTGACATGGGTAGAAGAACTCTGCTGGCCGGCCGGACAATCCGGTTCACCGGCAACCCCTTCGAGGCGGATGTCGATGATGCCATCGAATACCGGGAGGGTGGCGGGGTCCTGATCGAGGATGGTCGGATCCTGGAATGCGGAGATGCCGAGTCGTTGCGGCAAGGCTCGCCCGATGCCGTGCGGCACGACTTCCCGCATCAGCTGCTGATTCCGGGTTTCATCGACGCCCATGTTCACTATCCGCAGACCGCGATCATTGCGAGTTGGGGCAAGCGGCTGCTGGACTGGCTGGGCAGGTACACATTTCCGGAGGAGATGAAATTCGAAGACCCGTCCCATGCCCGGAAGCTGGCGGCCCGGTATCTCGACCTCGTGGTGAGCCACGGGACAACGACGGTGTGTTCGTACTGCACCACACACCCGCAGAGTGCAGACGCCATCTTCGCCGAAGCCGGGAGGCGCCGGATGCGGCTGGCCGCCGGCAAGATCTGCATGGACCGCAATGCACCGGCCGAACTCTGCGACAATGCGGCCCGCAGCTATGATGAATCACGGGCACTGATTGACAAATGGCATGGAAAGGACAGGCTGACATACGCCATATCGCCGAGATTTGCCCTCACCTCCAGCCGTCAGCAGCTGGAGGTGCTCGGTGTGCTCTGGCAGGAAAACCCCGGCTGCCTCATGCAGACACATTTGTCGGAGCAGACCGAGGAGGTTGCCGAAATCCGACGATTGTTTCCCGAGGCGCGTGACTACCTCGATGTGTATGATTCCTGCGGCCTTGTCGGCGACCGGGCATTGTTCGGCCATGCCATCCATCTGAATGATCGGGAGCTCGACCGCCTGAAGGCGGTCGGTGCCTCGCTCATCCATTGCCCGACCTCCAACACCTTCATTGGGTCGGGCCTGTTCGATATCGGCAGGCGAATACCGGAGGGCCAGCGAGTCGGGTTGGCGACCGATACCGGGGGCGGATCGTCATTCTCGATGTTGCGAACCATGGCCGCTGCCTACGAGATCGGCCAGTTGCAGGGGTGTGCGCTTCATCCCGGACAGCTTCTGTGGCTGGCAACCCGAGGCAATGCGGAGGCGCTGGGAATGGACCATGCGATCGGCAACCTGGCTGCCGGCAACGAGGCGGATATTGCCGTTCTCGACCTGCATTCGACGCCGGCGATTGCCCAGCGGGCCAGCCGGGCCGACGATGTCTGGGAAGAGATATTCCCGACAATCATGATGGGTGATGAAAGAGCAATCCATTCGGTATGGGTAAATGGCAAAGAGGTCGGCAAACCCGCCCGCAGGGAATGTTCCGAAAAGTCCTGAAGACAGGGGAGGGAGGTCCCGAACATCCGCCCGCAGGGAATGTTCCGAAGCACCGTGAAGGAAGGATTACTTGGTCCCGAACATCCGGTCGCCGGCATCACCGAGGCCCGGAAGGATGTAGCCCATGTCATTCAGCCGGTCATCGAGGGCAGCCGCCACCACGGGCACGTCGGGATGCGCGTCCTCCATGCGGCTCACACCTTCCGGCGCCGCGAGCAGGCAGAGCACGCGGATATTGCTTGCCGCGGCCTGTTTCAACCTCGATACGGCCGCCACCAGCGAATTCCCGGTCGCCAGCATCGGATCGACCACGATGACCAGCCGGTCATGCAGTTCGGTCGGAACCTTGAAGTAGTACTCGACCGGTGTCAGCGTTTCCTCGTCCCGGTAGAGCCCGATGAACCCGACCCGGGCCGAGGGAATCAACTCGAGCACGCCATCCAGCAGACCGTTTCCTGCCCGAAGGATCGAGATCAGCGCTAGCTTCTTGCCGGCAAGGGTGGGCGCGGTCATCTCCATCAGCGGTGTCCTGATCCGGACCGAGCCAGTCTCCAGTTCCCTCGTGACCTCGTAGGCCAGCAACATGCTGACTTCCTTCAGCAACTGCCGAAAGAGTGCGGTCGAGGTGCTGTCCTGACGCATCAGGGTCATCTTGTGCTGGACCAGGGGATGATCAACGAGTGTGAGATTCTGGTGCATGGGTCCAATCCTTCGCCGGGTCAGATTTCACATGTTTCAGCCAGCATTGCAAACCGGGTGCGCTGGTGCAGCCATCTCCTTCCTGGCCCGACATCAGGTATCGGGAGGTTGACCGGCAGCAGCCATCTCCTGCCTGGCCCGTGCACACTCATTCCACCTGCGGATAGCCAATTCCGGCCAGGGCGGTGGCAATCTCGTCGAGGCTGGCGGGATCGTCGATGGTCGGAGGCACTGCATGCTCCTGCCCGTCGGCAATCTTGACCATCGTGGAGCGCAGGATCTTCCCCGAACGGGTCTTCGGCAGGCGATCGACAATGACCGCCTGCCTGAAGGCGGCGACCGGTCCGATCTCGTCCCTGACAAGCTGGACGCACTCGTCGATGATGTCCTGGTTCGGCCGCGCGGTACCGGAATTCAGACAGAGAAAACCAACCGGCAGCTGCCCCTTCAGCTGGTCCGTCACCCCGATCACTGCACATTCGGCCACGTCGGGATGGCCCGAAAGCACCTCTTCCAGGGCACCGGTCGACAATCGATGGCCGGCGACATTGATGACATCGTCAGTCCGGGCCATGATATAGACGTAGTCGTCTTCATCCATGTATCCGGCATCGCCGGTCGAATAGTAGCCGGGAAATTCGCTGAGATATGTCTCGCGATAGCGGTCATCGGCCTTCCAGAGCGAAGGGAGAGTCCCGGGAGGGAGCGGAAGCCTGGCCACGATCGTGCCGAGTTGTCCCCTTTCCACCTCATTGCCGCCATCATCGACCACCCGAAGTTCGTATCCCGGCATGGCCACCGTCGGTGAACCGGGCTTGACCGGCAGCAATTCGATGCCAACCGGGTTGGCAGCAATCGACCAGCCGGTCTCTGTCTGCCACCAATGGTCGATGACCGGGACGCCAAGCATTCGCTCTGCCCATGACAGGGTGTCGGTATCGGATCTCTCGCCGGCAAGGAACAGCGTCCTGAGGCAGGAGAGGTCATATTGACCCGGCAGTTTTCCGTCCGGGTCGGCACGCTTGATCGCCCGAAACGCGGTCGGGGCGGTGAACAGGGCCGCCACCCGGTGTTCGGAAATCACCCGCCAGAAGGCACCGGCATCCGGAGTGCCGATCGGCTTGCCCTCGTACATGACCGTGGGATTCCCGGCCAGGAGCGGTGCGTAGCAGATATAGGAGTGGCCAACGACCCAGCCGACATCGGATGCGGCCCAGAACACCTCGCCGGGATCGACCCCGTAGATGTTCTTCATCGACCAGTGCAGGGCGACCATGTGTCCGGCAGTCGGGCGTAGCACGCCCTTGGGCTGACCGGTTGTTCCGGAGGTGTAGAGAATGTAGGCCGGATGGTTGCCGTCTACCGGCACGCATTCGGATTCGGGACCGGAATCAACGAATTCCTCCCAGTCCACATCGCGTGCGTGCCGCAATTCCGCCGGTTGCTGCGGGCGCTGGCAGACAACGCAGAAATCGGGAACATGCGAGGCCTGCCTGATGGCCTCGTCGAGCAGCGGCTTGTATTCGACAATCCGCCCTGGCTCGATGCCGCATGATGCGGCCAGCACGCATTTCGGCTGGCAGTGGCTGATCCGCACCGCCAGCTCCCTGGCCGCGAAACCACCAAAGACAACCGAATGGATGGCGCCGATCCGGGCGCAGGCCAGCATGGCCTCGATCGCCTCCGGGATCATCGGCATATAGATGATGACCCGGTCGCCGGGCATCACCCCTCTCGCCGAGAGTGCTCCTGCCAGCCTGGAGATTCGGCCCTGCAGCATCCGGTAGCTGAATTTGCTGATGGTATCGGTAACCGGGCTGTCATGAATCAGTGCAGGCATGTCGCCCTTGCCATTTGCGACGTGGCGATCAATGGCATTCCAGCAGGTGTTGCCCCTGGCGTCCCGGAACCACTCGTAGAATGGCGCGTTGTCGGCAAACAGTGCCTTGCCTGGCGGCCGCTCCCAGTCAATGGCCTCGCTTGCGCGCATCCAGAATGCCTCGGGATCCGCCTTCCAGCTCTGGTAGACTGTCTGGTAACTCATGATATTGTCCTGACCTCCGGTCTGCTGCAGTCTTCCCCGAGCATTTGCGCCTGCGGGCCTGGCTTGCCAGCGTATCACGGCTGGCCGGAATTTCGTCCCGCCCCATGCAGCCGGGATGCCGTGTCGGTCCCTCCGCCTGTTCCGATTTGACGAACACGCCTGACATATCACCGGTCGTGCGTCAAGAATTGCGGTGCTGGTCCGGGCCCTCTCCGAGGGCTTCTTCCCGGGGGCGCCTGGCTGCCCGCACAGGCGTGAAATACTGGTCCATGGCGGCCGGTATCACCGGCGTCCGGGCTGCATGCACAGGGCGGGCTGAGAAAACGACCCCGGACCGAACCGGGCCTCGGCAGGAAAACGCCGCCCGAGCCACTCCTGCCTCACTCCTGGTCGAGGTCGCTTCCGCCCGGAAGTTGCCACCTCCCGGAGATGCAGGCTCCGGCATGCATCTCCGGCGACGGGAACTGCAATGCTGTCGCATCGATGTTGCCGTCCGGCATGTTGGCCCGCGCCCTCGCTGGCAGCAAGGAGCGCCATGGCCTGCCATGATGCCCGACATCGCGTCATCGGGCCATGCACGTGCTGAACAAGACGAAAGGTGAGGTGCGTGACGATGCCGAGGCCGGTCAGGACAGAGCGATCATCACCCCGAGAATCGCGGTCGCCGGTCCAATGAGGCCGGCAATTGCCGGCAATTGCTGCTTGTCACGCCTGACGCTGTCCGTTTCACGCTTGGCAATGTCCTCATGCAACTGTGCCAGGCTGGCATCAATTCGTTCCCGTTTCGGGAGTCCGTTCCCGACGCCGGTGCCGGGTCGTCAATGGTCACATCTCGACAGGGGTTGATGCATCTCGAAAACGATAGCGGCGCGCGATCAATTTCAAGCTCCGGCAGCTTGTCACCCGAACCCGAATTCGTTGAGCAGCCACCATGACCCGGTCCCATGCAGTGCCTCGTTGAACCGTGACAGGTCCCGGGGTGCCTTCCCGTCAACGGTCTTCGCTCTGGCGACTGCACCGAATTCGACCAGCAGGACGATCAGTTCGGGATTGTTGTTCCAGAGCGCAGCGTCGTGCAGCGACTCGTGTATCCATGCCGGCATCCAACTCAACCAGCCTGTCGAAAGGGTGCGTGGGGAGGTGTGTTGGGGCGTCAGTCGACAAATGTGAGCAGGTAGCGCTCGCTGTCTCGCTCGTAGACTACCGAGTCCCGCCTGATTTCGACCACCCGACCACCCTCGAGTTCGCTGCCGCGGTAGATGCTCTCGAAATTGCCGCTGCCCAGCCTGACCAGGGCGCGCAAGCTGCCCCTGTCCTGGCCGAAAATGCCGATCAGCCTGGTTTCCGATTCGACAATTTCAAGTGTCTCGTTGGCCAGTGACACCACGACATTGCTGGTGAAGGGAGTGCTGGCTCCAGTCTCGTTCGGCTGGCTGGAAAGGCTGGCGACCCTGGTGTCGACAGCCGGTTGTTCAACCGGCGCGACGTCAATGAATCTGCCTCTCCGAACTGGCCGGTCGAATGCAATCTCGAAGCTGTTCGTGACCACAAGCGCAGTTTCGACCGCGCTCACCGGCCTGCGGACAGGACGGTTGAATCCGGACGGGGCAGTCGTTGCCTGGCCATCCGGCAGGATGGCCAGGGAATCCTCGGCGCGACCCTCCAACCCGCCCATGTATGCATCCAGCCCGGCGATGAAAAGTCCCGATGGTGCGGCGGGCAAGTTCTGCGGCTCCGCAGAGATGTCACTCGTGATGTCCGGCCGGTCATGGCTGTCCAGCAAGCGGGTCAACGCAACCCCGACAGAACTCTCGGTCAATCCCCTGGATGGCAGAACCGTTGCCAGGATCTGCTGTTCGGGTGAAGTGTCGGCGGCAGGCTCCACAGGCGGCGCAACCTCCGGCTCGGAAAATACCAACTCCTGGGTCAGACCGACCGTGCTGCGAATATGAGCCAGCAATTCTGCCTGGGAATTATCCCCCAGTCCGATCCGGTACCTGTTCAGAACCGGGAAACTGACCGTGCGCGGGTCGAAACCCCGGTCATCGAGCTCATTGCCGGCAGTGACCCTGCTGTTCTGCCACTCGATCATGTCGGCATACGAAAACGTCGTGGAGGTCAAGGAGTTGCCCAGCTTCGGTGACTCGAAATTGTCAGGTGTCGAAGCGGTTCCGGAATTTACCGAATCGCTGTCGGGCCGGCGCAGCGGGCGCACAGTGGCCGTGCTGCCATCCAGCAACCCGGCAACCCGTTCCACCTTGTTCCCACCCGTAGATTGTCCGATATCAGAGGTCGGGGTCGGAAAGGCGGTCTGTCCGCCCTGCGGGCTGGCGGCCAGATTGTCGGCAGGCGACAACAGAGCCAGCAGCGAGCCGAGAACAGCCGCGGCCAGGATTCCGGCCGGTCGCCTGGCCTTCTTCCCGATGCTTGTGTCAACGGATGCATGCGCAGTGCCTGTCTGCCCAGCCCTGGCCGGAGAGGCGGGCAGAGGTGCCGTTCGACGGTCATCAGCATAGATCCCTCGCCGGATGGCAAATTCGGTCAACCCGAACCCGGCAATGCGGCCAAAGACAGCAGGATCTGACGGCAAGGCCACGAATTCGACCGGGTTGAATCTCCTTCGTACGGCAAATTCCTCGGCAACTTTCAAATTGTGATTCTCGACATAGGCGATTCGTGCAACTCCGCCGTCAATATACCAGTCTATGCTCAATTCACGAACCTCGACTGGCATCGCGCTGTGCAGAAAGTCCCGGACCTGGCGCACATGGTCTTGTGGGTCCGGTCCACTGACCTCGCAAGATGTATACCAGATGATCGATTCCGGCAGTACCAGGCGGGATATGACCGAGAATTTGCCCAGCTTTCCCATCCGGTGCCTGAGAATGCGGGTTTCGATCGATTCAGGATCGCTGTCGATAGCCAGCTCTCCGATTACGTGCCAACGGCCGCTCCCGAAACAGTGCGCCACATGAGCTCCTGTTTCAGAAAATTCTATTGCAAAATTCGGTTGCATTCGGTTGCAATTGCCTGTTGCCAATCCTGCCGGATTCCCCTCTGCTTTCAAAAGGCGACTCCGTCTGTCTCATGTCAGCCATGGGCTTCCGGATGAAACCGGGCTCCTCTACTCATGACAGCCAGCTGACACATCCTGCCGTCAGTCTTCGGACTCTTACTCCCCCAACCCCCTGCCCCCGGAACTGACATTGTCAGCGGGCTCAGCAACCCTGGCGGTCAAGACACGGATTTTACCAATGCCTGCTCAAGGTCTGCGATCAGGTCGTCAGGATCTTCAATGCCGATCGATAGCCTGACCACATCTGGGTCTGCTCCGGCAGCCTCTTGTTGTTCAGGGGTTAGTTGCCGGTGCGTTGTCGACGCGGAATGAATCACCAGAGACCGCGCATCCCCCAGATTTGCAACATGACTGAAAATCTCGAGATTGTCCACAAATTTTCTGCAGGCTTCGTAACCATCCTTGTGGGTGAAGGTAAAAAGCGCTCCGGCACCATTCGGACAAATCTGTTCGATCCGGGAATGGTAGGGCGAAGACGGGAGGCCGGCATAGGTAACCTTCTTGACGCCGGGATGCGTCTCCAGCCAGCGGGCGACCTTGCCGGCATTGTCGACATGCTTTTGCATCCTGAGCGACAGGGTCTCAATTCCAAGCAGGGTATAATGGGCACCCTGCGGGTTCATGGTCATGCCCAGGTCGCGCAATCCGACCGCGATTCCATGAAAAGTGAATGCCAGGGCGCCGAAAGTCTCGTGAAACTTCAGGCCGTGATAGGCTTGCTCCGGCTGGGACAGCGAAGGAAACTTGTCGGTCGCCGACCAGTCGAACCTGCCTGAATCAACAATGGCGCCTCCCGTGACCGTGCCGTTGCCGGTCAGGTATTTGGTCAGCGAGTGCACGACCAGGGTCGCGCCATGATCGATAGGCCGGCACAGATACGGCGAGGCCGACGTATTGTCGACGATGAGCGGAACCTGGTTGCGATCAGCAATGGCCGCCAGCGCGTCGAGGTCGGTTATGTAGCCTCCAGGATTGGCGATGGATTCGCAAAACAGGGCGCGGGTGTTTTCGTCGATGGCTGCCTCGACTGCATCGAGATCCTCGGTATCGACAAACCTGGCTGTCCAGCCGAAGCGGTGGATCGTGCGGCTGAACTGGGTGACAGTGCCACCATAGAGCCGGTCCGAGGTCACGACGTTGCAGCCGGGCTCCATCAGCGGGAACAGTGCCATGATTTGCGCACCGTGGCCGGAGGAGCAGCAAACTGCCCCGGCTCCGCCCTCCAGGGCAGCAATCCGTTCCTGGAGAACCGCAACCGTCGGATTGGTCAGGCGCGAATAGATGTATCCGACCTCCTGCAGGTTGAACAGCGCCGCTGCGTGGTCCGAGTCCCGGAACACGTAGGCCGTGGTCTGGTAGATGGGAGTCTGTCGGGCTCCGGTCGCCGGGTCCGGTCGGGAACCGGCATGAATCTGAAGGGTATCGAAGCCGTATGTGGGGCCGCCGTCGGTCATGGTTTGCTCCTGAGTAGCAACGCTGAACTAATGGAATTGCTCTAAGCATATAATTGGACAAAATCGCCAACGCAATTCGCCGGATCCGGGCATGACCATTTCGGAAAATCCTGTCGGGAATTGCCAGGTTCACGGAAAATCCTGTCGGGAATCGCCAGAATGAAGAACGTAGCGGCCATGGCCGGGAGATGGAATGTGCTGGCGCTGAAGAATGGTCCTTCGCTGCCCGCGCTGCGGCCGGGTGGTCATCCATCGCGATCGATCGGGTCTCGACGCGATGATTCAGCTGTTGATTCCCGGCTGCTGAATCTCACCGAACAGCCGCTGATGTTCAAGTTTCGGGCATCGATCCTGAACGACCTCGATGCCGAATCTTCGGGCCAGTCGGACGGCCTCCTCGTTGATGACCCGGGCCTGCATCCGGATCACCCTGAGGGAGGGGATGTAGTCAAGTGCCTGGTCCACGATTGGAACTGCCGTCTCGGGCCCCCGAAAATGCCAACCACGGCGATCTGCCTATATCTGTTCCAGCTCGGAATGGGCCCCCGAGCCAAACTGTTGCCGGCCCGCATATTCCGGATTGACGTCGTGGCCGCGCAGCGACAGAAATCGACCCGCGAAATGGCTTGGCAAGACCGGATTTCCGGCAATCCCGCGCTGTCGAAACTGCTGACGCTTTGCAGGAACCTGTCGGAGGGCTCCGCTGTAACCGTCGTCTCACCCCTGTCCCTGGTCATGTCGATGCATCGCCGCAAGCCCGCCAGCGAATCCTCGTGGTCACCATGCTGATCGGAGGCATCCGGAATTCAGTCCGGCCGGCCGGCAGCAGCGCTGTTCTCGAAGGCCGGGGCCGGCATGCGGCTCCGGGGATTCCGGGACCGGGCTGCATCACCCATCGCCGGACTGGCGTTGGTTCGGCCTTCTGCTGAATGCATGTATCGAGATTGCCGCTGCATTTGAAACGTTTATCGAGCCCGATCCACCAGGCAATCCGATTGCCGCCAGCATGTCGCATCTGTCTCTGGTTCCTGCTCGCAGGCCGGCGCCCTCGGCACCCACGACCAGGCCGACCGGATGGTGGGAAAGGGCTTGCGCCGCCTCGTCCAGCGAGTGTTCGGCCTCGGCATCGAGACCAATCAGGCTCACCCCGCAATTCCTGAGCGCATCAATCGCCGATCCAAGATTGCGAACCCGCAGCAGGGGCACTCTTTCCAGCATTCCCGATGCCGATTTGGCCAGTGCTCCGGTTTCCGGCGGTGAATGCCGGGCCGGTGCAATCACACCGCCGAGACCGAACGCGCCGGCTGTCCTGATGATGGCTCCGACATTATGCGGGTCGGTGACCCGGTCAAGCAGTACCAATGGAAAGCCCGGCCTGGCCCTTTCCGCCAGGCTGTCGACGGTTTGCTGCTCGAGTGGGGAGACCTCCAGCGCCGCTCCCTGATGAACCGAATTCGGATCCAGAGGTGCCGGAAATCGGCGTGAATCGGCCTGTTCGTATTCGAACCCGGATCGGTTCAGGGCCTCGGTCAGCCTGGCCGCCGCATTGCGGGTCAACACCAGCCGGTGCTTGATCCGCGACGGGTTGCACAGGGCCGCCTCAACGGCGTGGAGACCAAAAATCCAGTAGGTTCTGTTTTGCTGGTCCTCGTGCTTCCTGCCATGCCTGTATCCTCTCATCGGCCGGTTGCCCGGCTTGCGACCGGAACGGGCAGTGACCGTGAAGGCCCTGGCCGGCGATTCCCCGGTGATTGTGGAGTGTCGTTGTCCATCTTGCCCCAGCCATGTTCCCAGATGCCTGCACCCGGCAGGGAAGAGTCATCGGCCGGCCGGGTGAAGCCCGGGCCTGCCCGTCAACCAGAATGACTCTCCCGGGCCGGCGGAGCAAGCCCATCTTGCCATCAGGCAGGGCTGGCCGAACCGGGTGTTCCGTCGCCCCGATCATCCGGCGGGCGAATCTTCTCGATGTCGAAGCAATGCAGGATGCCGACTGGCCGGGTCGGCCAGCATCGCGGCGGCCCGTGACATGCCACGCGATGCCTGCCGCCGGCGTGACAGGGGTTGGACCGAAGTCGGTAATGGCCGATGGTTTCAGGCGCTGCGGGCCCGCCATGCAGGCGGATTGTCATTCATGCTCGTTTGGCGTATCTGGCGTTTCCCGCAACACCCCGGACAACCGGGCGTGGCCGGGGGGCGACGTGCTGCAAGGTGCGGCAGCGGACTGTAACTCCGCCGGGGAGACCCATGCCTGGTTCGATTCCAGGGTCGCCCACCATCATCCGGCATATCGATGACAGACACCGGAATTTGCCGCCCCGGAGTCGATGCACCCTTTTGCCGGAAGATTGATGCCTGGAACAGAACCGCAATTTCACACACTGTATCGGACAAGATCCGGAAATCCGGATTGCGGGAAGAATTCCCGGCAGGCGCATTGGAGGAGATCTGCTGAACATGACCAAGGTATCATTGACAGGGACGGTCGTATTGGCCGGACCACCCTGAACGCCCCGAAAAGATGAACGCCATCGACGACGACATGCCGGGAGAGTTGGAGGCTGCCGTGCAAGAGGCGGAGGCCGACCCGGGTGTCCACGTCATCATCCTGTCCGGCAAGGGCAAGGCGTCTTGTGGTGGCCATGACCTTGGAGCCCATGCCGAGAGCGCGGGCCCGAACAGTGTCTTTCAGGGCCCGAACCGGGACCCGATGCATGATTTCAACTTCATGTGGAACAACACCCGGCAGTTCATGTCGCTGGGGTGCTGCCTCAAACCGGTGCTGTGCAAGGTGCATGGGTTTGCTGTCGGTGGCGGGTCTGACATCGCGCTGTGTGCGGATATGGTCTGCATGGCCGAAACGCGAAGATCGGATACATGTCCACCCGCGTCCGGGGATGCCCGTCGACCGCGATGTGGGTCTACCGCGTCGGGGCTGAGCGGGCCATGAGCATCCTGTTCACCGGCGATCAAATCACGGAAAGGAAAGCCGCCAACATGGGTCTCGTGTCGAAGGCCCTGCCCGAAGACCAGCTTGACGCCGAAGTCATGGCCGAACGCCTGGCCACCGTTCCGCTGAACCAGCTTGCAATGCAGAAGATGGTCGTCAACCAGGCCGTTGAGGCCGCGGGACCGGCTGGCACTCGGCGACTGGCAACCCTGCCGGACGGTATCTCGCGACACACATCCGAGGGCCAGAACTTCAAGCGCCGGGTGGAAGAGCAAGGCTGGAAACAGGCGGTACAGGAACGGGACCAAGGGACATTCGACTGGACAGAAAACCAGCCGATTTTCGAGAATGAACAGGAAAAACCGGGCAGATCGTATTGCCGGAAATGACATGGTAACGCTGGTATCTGGAGCTGGCGCCGTCTCTTGCGTGGAGGTTGACTCCCGGGTCGCCACCACCTCCCGACGACCTCTTGCGGTGCGGCCGGTGGAGGGGCAGGTCTGAAGGGGCTGTCGATGCGGCCGAGGTGAATGATGACGGAACTACAGAATGAACTTGGCCTGCCAATAGGGGCGCCGCTTGCTGACTGGACGCCGCGGCCAATTCCGGGCGGCGAGCCGTTGACCGGCCGGTTCTGCCGGGTCGAACCGGTCGAGCCGGAACAACATGGCCGTGACCTCTTCGAGGCATTCAGCGCGGACCGCGAGGGCCGGATATGGACCTACCTTCCCTATGGCCCTTTCCACACACCCGGGTCGCTGCAAGACTGGCTGGTCCAGGTCAGCCTCGAGAGCGACCCCAGATTTCATGCCATTGTCGATACCGCGAGCGGCAAGGCGGCTGGGGTTGCCAGCTACCTCAACATCAAGCCGTCAACGGGTGTCATCGAGGTTGGCCACATCAACTACTCGCCATCCCTCCAGCGCTGCCCGGCGGCCACCGAGGCAATGTTCCTGATGATGAGACGGGTATTTTCCGAGCTCGGCTACCGGCGATATGAATGGAAATGCGATGCGCTGAACGCCCGGTCCCGGCGGGCGGCGCTGAGGTTCGGGTTTCGATTCGAGGGCGTGTTTCGCAATGCCACGATCTACAAGGGTCGCAATCGTGATACGGCTTGGTATTCCATCATCGATTCGGAATGGCCAGCCATCGAGCGGGCATTCAGCCAGTGGCTTGCACCAACGAACTTTGATTCAAGCGGCCGGCAGAAATCTTCACTCTCCAGCCTGGTTGACCGTCGGGCTGGCAGCAGGTTCTCACCGAATGTACAAGGGCAGAATCGGACGTAGTTCCTGCGCCAATGTCATCAAGGATGGACAAGATCTGCGAACAGTCCGGGTGAGGTGGGGCCGGAACGGCCGGTTCGGATGCAGCAAGCTTCAGGGCCTTTGACTGGACGTGAAATGAACAGGCTCGAGTCGATCAGGATCCGGGGTTTCCGATCTCTCGGGGATGTCACTCTTTCAGGGCTGGGAAATGCCAATGTCCTGATCGGTGCCAATGGCTCCGGCAAATCCAGTTTCATGCGGTTTTTCGATATGCTGAGCTGGATGCTCAAATCCCGCAGCCTGGGACAGTTCGTCGAACGGTATGGCGGAGCCGATGACCAACTGTACGGAGGCAGCCGGACAACGCCGGCGATGCAGGCCGAAATGACCCTGGAAACAGGACAGGGGAGAAATGATTACCGCTTCACCCTTGCCCGTGCCCAGCCCGATCGGCTCATCTTTACCGAGGAAGAATATCGTTTCAGTCGACGGGACAGTGCGTCGTTGGCACACTGGACTTCCCTGGGAGGCGGCGGTCATCGTGAAGCACTGATCGTGGAGGCCGCGCATGGGAAATCCGGGCACCCCGAAGCCGACAAGACGACTGCAAGGGCAATTGTGCATCTGTTGCGAAACTGTGTGGTCCATCAGTTCCATGACACGCCGGATACCTCGAATTTCAAGAACAGCCGGGATGTTCAGGACAACAATACCCTGCGCTCCGACGGAGGAAACCTGGCAGCAGTTCTGTACAGGCTCGAATACGAGGACCATGCACGGTTCGAGAGGATATGTCGGCACATTTCCCGGATATTGCCGGTATTTGACCGGTTCCAGATCGAAGAGAGTTACGGGAAAGTTCAATTGCGGTGGAAGGCAAGGGGAGCCAATCAGACATTTGGCGCACACCTCACCTCTGACGGTTCTCTCAGATTCTTTGCCCTTGTCACGCTGCTGAACCTGCCCAGGGAGATGCTCCCGGATGTCTTGCTGCTGGACGAGCCCGAATTGGGCCTGCACCCGACTGCCGTTGCTCTGATCGGCAACATGATCAGGAGTCTTTCCCGCGACATTCAGATCATCGTCGCCACTCAGTCGCCGTTGCTGGTGGATGTCTTTGGCCTTGAGGAAATTTTCGTTCTCGAAGCAGAAGATGGGGCAACGACCTTCCGCCGTCTTGCGACCGGTGACTTTCGCGACTGGCTCGACGACGGATTTGCGCCCGGCGAACTCTGGCAAAAGAATCTTCTCGGAGGGCGTCCGTGACCCGAATTGCGGTGTCCGTGGAAGGACAGACCGAGGAAGAATTCATCAAGCGAATCCTGGCCCCCCATTTTCGGCAAGAAAGGCGGTCATGTGTATGTTCATCCGGTCATCTTGGGTCGTGCAAGAACGGGCCGTGCCGGTGTGGGCAACGTCACCGTCAAAAGACTTGTGAACGATATGGCACTCTTGATGATGAACCTTGATGCGGTCACGTCACTTGTCGATTTTTTGTGGCTTCAAGGACAAGGGCGACTACACGGCGGATGAGTTGGCCGACACGGTACGCAGAGATGTAAGGGAAAGGACAGGCGCGAGAGAAGACAGAATCATGCCATACATCCAGATGCATGAATTCGAGAGCTTGCTGTTTTCAGATGTTGACGCATTCCGTGTTGTTAAGGCAGATTCACTCGCTATCGAGAAACTTCGGGATATCCGCTCGGAATTCCGGACCCCGGAAGAGATCAACGACAACCGGGATACCGCTCCAGGCAAGCGCATTTCAGGTGTGTTGCGAAGATACAGCAAGCCCGTCGACGGGCCCATGATAGCCGAGCAGGCAGGCCTGGAGAAAATTCGATCCGCCTGCCCGCGCTTTGGTGCGTGGGTCTGCCATCTGGAGAGCCTGTCAATCTGCAATTGAACTGCACGAAGCGCCCTTGGCCAACATGACCACGGCACCGGCGACTCCCGGAATTGCTGCAGGGCAATGGAGGTGAAGACCGATTGCATCGGTCGAGATGTCCTGTTCGGCCCCCTGGCCTGCCACGCCAGATCAGCACCGGGCCCGGAAGTCCCGGCAAGCCTGTGGCGGTGTGTTCACCGAGGATTATCGGTCTCCATTCCCGGAAGTGGCAGATCCGTGCAATCGGCTCGGTGCCGAGACCGACCGGATGTGGAAGAGTGTGTCTTTCGGCCATTCCCGGTCCATCTGATCATCACGCTCGTGACGCGGTCTTGCCTGTCTGCCGCCCTGCAAGACGGCCACATGCCCGGTCAGCGGAGGTTTTCAGCCATGATCAGTTCGATCGGTATGGTGGCGGGGGATGATGCCTTGCCCTCGAAGTGGAGAACAAGCGAATCGACGGCGGCGCGGGCGGCCCGTCCCATGTCCTGGTGCACGACAACGTCGAATATTCCGGTGAGGAGTCCGTTCCTGGTCAATGGCGTCAGGTTGAAGGCGCAGTAGACTATCTGGCCCTGCCGTCCTGATTCCAGGAGGGCCTTCTCGATTCCCCGGTTGCCGCCGCCAACGCAACAGATGCCGCGCAGGTCGTCGCAATCCTCGAGGAGCTTGCGCGCCATGGCATAGATGCGGTGCGGATCGTCGCCGCTGGAGTATGTCGGCAGGACTTCAAGATGATGAAAACTGTCGCGAATGACGCTTCGAAACCCGACCTCCCGTTCCTCGTGGCTGCGATAAAGCTCGCCGCCGGCGAACAATGCAAGTTTGCCCGGATCGCCACACAGGCGTCCCGTGAGCAGGCCGGCGGCCCTCCCGGCGGCGCGATTGTCGAGGCCCACATAGGCCAGCCGGTCCGACGCCGGCAGATCGGTGAGTATGCAGATGACGGGCACGCCGGTATCGGCAAGGCGGGCGATGGCGTCGCGCACCAGCGGGTGGTCAAGCGGCTGCACGATCACCCCGTCGGTTCGGCGCTCCAGGCAATCGTCAAGTGCCCGGCACAGGGCCTCGGGAACCATGCGCCTCGAAAAGGTTCGGCGGTAGCTGAAGCCGACCCGTCGGCAATAGGTGTTCAACTCGGATGACAGGACGTCATTTGCAAACCCGGCGCCTCGGGCGAGGACAACATCAATTGTCAGACCCGCCGGCAGCGATGGTATGACCTGCGGGCGGGCGGTCGATGCGCCAAGGCGATCCACGGCGTCGAGCACCTTCCTGATCGTCCTGGCGCGCACTCCGGGCCGGTCGTTGAGAACGCGATCGACGGTGGCCGTGCTGACTCCGGCCTGCAAGGCTATGTCGATGACGCGCGGTTTCCGTATATTGTCTGATGTGTTCATCCGGTTTTGATGCCTCATTGACGCGTGCCAATCAAGTTTCGGGTCTTGCCGCCGCGATGGGGAGGCAATTCCATGCTGCCTGCGAGTGCAATCCCGCGCCGAGTGGCATTAGATCAGCGAGCCTACTGCAGGGATGGGGATTCGATTGCCCGATACAGACCATCGCCGAGCCGTGCTTGCCGGGCTTGCCGGCCGGCTGGGAGAGGCCTGGCTCGGCTGTTCCCGGATCGCCGATTTGCGGGATGCCGAAATCCCGAGCAGCCGGGAGGAAGCCTATTTCGTGGCCGACCTGATGGCCAGGCAGGTCGGCGAGGAGATATCCGGCTGGAAGGTCGGGGCGACGAGTGCGCTGATGCGCGAGCGGGACGGGCACAGCGATGTCATTCCAGGCCGGATTTTCCGGTCGGTCACCTGGGAAGGCGGCGAGGCTGCCCTGCCGGTCGAGCGGTTCCGGGATGCGCGGGTGGAAGCGGAGTTTGCGTTTCGCGTGAGCGCCGACGTCACGACCGCCGAGATCGAAGACCCGCGCCGGATGGCCGGGATTGCGGTGTTGCACCCGGCGGTCGAGATCATCGGAAATCGCTTCCTTGCCAGCGATCTGACCGCCGAACAGAATTCGCTGATGACCGTGGCGGACAATGGCGGCGGCATCGGTTTTGTCTTCGGCGCGCCGGTCGAGGACTGGCAGGGGCTGGACCTGTTGAACCATGACGTGCGGATCAGCGTGGATGGTGGCCCGCCGACAGACAATTTCCTGGGCAGCATGCGCGGCCCGCCGTTGCCGTCGCTTTGCGATCTGGCGAGACACCTGGCCGGGCGGGGATACCAGGTCCGGGCGGGCGATTTCGTCTCGACCGGTGCTGCCTGCGTGCCGCAGCCGGTCGGCAGGGGCAGTTGCGTCACCGCCGATTTCGGGATGCTCGGATCGATCAATGTGAGGTTCGTGTGACGATGGCGGGCAGGAAACCGGAGGTGGTGATTGTCGGTGCCGGCGGCATGGGAGCGCTTTTCGGCTCGATCCTGCAGGAAGGCGGCCTGCCCGTGACCCTTGTCGACACCAATGCGCAACACGTGGCGGCGATGCAGGAGCGAGGCCTCATGATCAGCGGCTTCGGCGGTGAACGGACGGTGCCGGTGGATGTTCGCGAGAGTGCATCGGGTATCGGCCATGCCGACATCATTCTCTTTCAGTGCAAGGCCCATGGGACCCGCGCCGCAGCCGAGGGTGTCAGGCATCTGGTCAGGAACGGCGCCGTCTGCGTGAGCTTCCAGAACGGCCTTGGCAACGAGGAGACCATCGGCAAGGTGGTTGGCGCAGGGAATGTCCTGGGCGGGCTGACGGCCATGGCCGCGGTCCTGGAGGGACCTGGCCATATCCGCGATTTCAGCCGGGTGCCCTCGCATATCGGCGAAATGGGTGGTGGCAGGAGCGAGAGGGCGGCAGACATCGCCCGGGCCCTGACCGATGCTGGCCTGGAGACCCATGTATCGAATGACGTCACCCGCGACATCTGGAAAAAGCTCCTGGGCAACATCGCCATGAGCGCGGCCTCGGGCGCGACCGACATGACGTCGGTGGAAGTGCTGTCGGTTCCGGAACTCAGTGCCACGGCATTTCGGGCGCTGGATGAAGCCCATGCCGTGGCGGCGGCAACGGGCATCGATCTTGACCGCGGGGCGGCGGTCCGGGGCCTGAAGATGATCACCGCGCCGGGCGGGACTGGCGACAACAAATCCTCGTTATGTGTCGATCTGTTGAACCGCCGACCGACCGAGGTGGAATTCATCTATGGTACGGTGATCGAACTGGGTCACAGGCATGGTGTTTCTGTACCGACACTCGAAACCCTGGCGGCGATCGTCAAGGGGTTGGAGACCCGCAATCGGAAAGGGCTGGACAATGTCTGACTGCAAGACCGCTTTTGTCAGCGGTGGTTCAAAAGGGATCGGGCTGGCAATTGCCGGCAAACTCGCCGAGAGCGGATGCAACGCCTTCCTGGCGGCATCCAATGGCGACCGTCTGCAGGCTGCTGCGGACGGGCTTTCACGGGCTGGCGGCGGCGATGTCGGATTCCATGCCGCGGATCTTCGCACGCTTGACGGGTGCAACGAGGCCGCCGCTGCTGCACTCGACAGGTTCGGAGGTTGCGATATCCTGGTCAACGCCGCCGGCGCCACCAGGGGCGGCATCTTTCCCGACCAGCCGGACGAGGAGATGCTTGACGGTTTTGCACTCAAGTTTCACGGTGCGGTGCGGCTCTCCCGTGCCCTGTGGCCAGCGCTGAGGGAGGCGAGGGGAACGGTGATCAACATCGTTGGCGGTTTCGCCCGAACGCCTGCCGCCGATTTCATGGTCGGGGGTGCGGTCAATGCCGCCCTTGCCAACTTTTCCAAGGCATTGGCGGACAAGGGGCTCGAGGATGATGTGAACGTGAACTGGATTCATCCGGGCCTGACGGTCACCGAAAGGCTGGAGGGCATTTTCGCCGACCGGGCAGCACAGCAGGGCAAGACCCGCGATCAGGTGGAGGCCGACTCGATCGCTGCCGACGGCATCCGCAGGCTTGGCCAGCCGGCGGATGTGGCAGCCCTGGCTGCATTCCTCTGCTCGCCGGAGGCCCGCCATATCCATGGCACCGGGATTGCCTGTGATGGCGGTGCGGCGAAAGGCTATTACTGATGGAATTCGGTCTCAGCGACGAGCAGCTACTCCTGGTTCGCACCGTCCGACGCTTTGTCGATACCGAGCTGCGCCCGCTTGAGAAGATGGTCGAGGAGTCGGGGCGCCTGGAAGCCGGGACTGCCGGGGCGATCCGGGCAAAGTCCCGGACGGTCGGGCTTTACGCCATGAACATGCCGGAAGAGTTGGGCGGTGGCGGGCTGTCGACGATGGACTGGATGCTTGTCGAGGAGGAATTCGGGCGCACCACCGACATCCTGGTCCGGCGCGCCTTCGGCAATGTCTATGACATCCTGCTGGCTGGGTCGGAGGCACAGCAGCAGCGCTGGCTGGTTCCGGCGATCCGCGGTGACCAGACATTTTCGATTGCCTTCACGGAGGCGGAGGCCGGGTCCGACGCCGCTGCCATCCGCACTCGGGCAACGCCCACCGGGGATGGCTGGTCGCTGACGGGCCACAAGCTGTTCATCTCGGATGCACATTATTCCGACTTTTTCGTGGTGACCGCCGTGACCGGTCAAGGCACCGGAGCAAGGGGCATATCGACATTCATCGTCGATCGCGACCGGCCGGGGGTGATGGTGGGGCCGGATGTGCCGATGATGGGGCTGCGCGGCACGACCCACGCCGAACTGACCTTCGAGAGGGTCCCTCTCGGGCCGGAACACCTGCTGGGAGTGGAAGGTGGTGGCCTGAAGCTGGCACTCGACGCCCTAGGGCGCGTGAGGTTGGCGCAGATCGGGGCGCGGGCCATCGGCAAGGCGTCGATGCTGCTGGAAATGGCGATCGGGCACTCGCGGTCGCGTCACCAGTTCGGGCAGCCAATCGGCGGCTTTCAGTCGGTCGGCCAGATGCTCGCCGAAAGTGCGGTCGAGATCAATGCGGCCCGGCTGGCGCTGTGGCAGGCTGCCTGGATGCTGGACCAGGGCAGGTCGGCCAGAACGCAGATTTCGGCGGTAAAGCTGCAGGCATCCGAAACGCTGGGTCGCGTGGCCGACCGGGCGTTGCAGATCTTCGGCGGCTCCGGCTACAGCAAGGATCTGACGGTCGAGCGCCATTACCGCGACGCAAGGGTCTATCGAATCTTCGATGGCACCTCGGAAATCCACCGCAATGTCATCGCCCGCAACCTCCTTGCCGGCGACGACGCCTACAAGATCCCGGCCTGAGGCATGAAGAGCAAGTTCGCCGACATTTGCCAGGTCGCTTCGCTGATCCCGGATGGTGCCACCGTGGGGCTGATCGGCGGAGGTGGCGGGCTGGTCGAGGCCGGCCTGCTTCACGCCTCGGTCGAGCGGCACTTCCTGGATGAAGGCCACCCCCGCGACCTTACAGTGGTCCACGCCCTGGGCATTGGCGACCGGGGCGAAAGAGGATTGAACAGGTTTGCCCATTCCGGAATGGTCAGACGGGTGATCGGTGGACATTGGGTCTGGTCGCCGCGCATGCAGGAGATGGCCCGCAGCGGCCAGATCGAGGCCTATGTGATGCCGTCCGGCGTGACCATGCAGCTGATGCGCGAAATCGCCGCCAAGCGACCGGGACTCATCACCCATGTGGGCCTCGGCACCTTCGTCGACCCCCGGATTGATGGCGGCAAGATGAACGCGGCCACCACGGAAGACCTGGTCGAGCGGATCGAGATCGATGGCAGGACATTCCTGCGCTACCTGCCCTATCCGATCGATATCGCGTTGTTGAAAGGCTCGATCGCCGACGAGGACGGCAATATCAGCCTCGACCAGGAACCGGCAAATGTCGACATCTACGCCATGGCTGCGGCGGCCAGGAGTTGCGGCGGCAAGGTGATCTTCCAGGTGCGTGAACGGGTGCCTCGCAACACCCTGGGCGCGCGTTCGGTCCGCATACCCTCGGCACTGGTCGACGTGATCGTCGTCGACCCCGACCAGCGCCAGGGCTATGACCTTGTCTACGACCCGGCCATCTCGGGCGAGCAACGCGCCGACGAGCCGCCGCCGCCCGAGCCGACTTTTTCCATCCGTCAGATCATTGCCCGGCGCGCCCATGAAGAACTGCGTGACGGCGCCGTGGTCAATTACGGATTCGGCATCCCGGACGAGGTCGCAAGCATTGTCGCCAGCCGTGGCGAGCAGGACCGGTACTACCAGACCATCGAGCACGGCACCTATGGCGGCACACTGCTGACCGGCAACCTGTTCGGTTATGCCCGCAACCCGAGTTGCATGATCGACGGCCCGGCGCAGTTCGACTTCTACTCGGGCGGCGGGCTGGATATCGCCTTCCTGGGATTTGGCGAAATCGACGCCGCCGGCAATGTCAACGTCTCGAAACTGGGCGGCCTGACCGTTGGCCCCGGCGGTTTCGTCGACATCGCACAGAACGCACGCAAGGTCGTCTTCTGCGGCACCTTCGATGCCAGGGGCGCCAAGGTCACCTCGGGCGATGGAAGTTTGCGGGTCGACCACCGGGGAGCGGTCCGCAAGATGGTGAACATGGTCGAACAGATCACCTTCTCGGGTGCCCAGGCGCTGTCGCAGGGACAGACCATTCTCTATGTCACCGAGCGCTGCGTCTTCGAACTTCACGCCGACGGGTTGCACCTGACCGAGATCGCGCCTGGAATCGATCTCGACCGTGACATCGTTGAGGAGATGGGATTTGCGCCGATCATGAACGACGCTCCACGCCTGATGAAAAGCGAATTTTTCCTCGATCGTGCCCGGGCGAACGCCCATGGCTGAACGCATCGCATTGATCGGAGCGGGCGTCATCGGCAAGCGGCACCTCGTCGCGATGTCGCAGGTCAGGTCGGTCGAACTGGTTGCCATCGCCGACCCCCTGTCCAGCGTGGCGGCAATTGCGGCCAGGCACGACATTCCGCATTTCACATGCAACAACGAAATGTTGCGTGAAGTTGCACCATCCGGTGTCATCATCGCCACGCCGACCGAGCATCACTTCGAGCCGGCGCTGGCCTCGCTCGAGTCAGGCTGCCACCTGCTGATCGAAAAGCCGATTGCCGCCACCGTCGCCGAGGCGGAAGAGATTGTCCTGGAATCGGAGGGGAGGGGCCTGTCGGTCCTGGTAGGTCACCACCGGCGTTACTATCCGCATGTGGCCAGGGCCCGGGAGATCGTGCGCGGCGGTTCGCTGGGCCAGCTTGTCACCGTTTCCGGCCAGTGGAGCGTGCGAAAGCCCGAGACCTATTACGCGCCGGATTGGCGACGGCGCCCGCCCGCCGGACCCGTGCTGACCAACCTTGTCCATGAAATCGACTACCTGCGCCATGTGGCGGGGGAAATTCATTCGGTGACCGGATTGACTGGCAATCCGGTGCAGGGCTTCGAGAAGGAGGATGCTGCAGCCTTCGCATTCCAGTTCGAGAACGGGGCGGTCGGTGCCTTCGTCATGTCCGACCAGGCCGATTCGCCCTGGGCCTGGGAGATGGCCACCGGCGAAAATCCGGCCTTTCCGCGCAATGGACAGAACTGCATCACGTTTTCCGGCACCCTGGGTGCCCTGGAGTTTCCGAATCTGCGGCACTGGACATCGGATGGTGAGCCGGAGAGCTGGGTCACCCGGAAGACATCCCGCGACATCCCGCTTGACCTCGGCGATGCCTTTATCCGCCAGATCGAGCATTTCTCCGAGGTCATTGCAGGACATGCCAGGCCGATCATTTCGGCTGCCGATTCCACCGGAACCCTGAGAGCCACGCTTGCAGTGCTTGAATCCGCGGAATGCGGGCGCCGGATCGACATCGGCGGCCCCGACCCGAACAGCTGAGGAGCAGGATGCCAGGTTTTCATGTCGAAGTCGGTGCCAGATCGAGCTTTTCCAAGACCGTATCGGAGAGCGATGTCTACATGTTTGCAGGGATTACCGGTGACTTCTCGCCCAACCATGTCAACAAGGCCTATATGGAGGCGTCCCGTTTTGGCCGATTGATGGCCCATGGGGCGCTGCTGGTGGGATTCATGTCGACCGTGTCCACCATGGCCATCGCCCATGCCCGAGAGGCGCAGGAGACGCCCGTGTCGCTCGGCTACGACCGCATCCGGTTTCTCAGGCCCGTATTCCTGGGCGATACCATCACGGTCGAGTATGAATTCACTGCCATCGACATCGAACGCAAACGGTCCACTGCCGATATCCGGATCACGAACCATCACGGCGAACTGACCACCGTCGGCCAGCACATTCTGAAATGGGTGCCGAATGACTGAAGTGCCGACATGAGTCTTGAACTGGCAGGAAAAACGGCAATTGTCACCGGTGCAGCCCGCGGGATCGGGCTGGCAATAGGCCGGAGGTTCGGCGAGCTTGGGGTGGAAGTGTCCGGATGGGACATCGAGTGCGCCACCGCCGAGGGCGAACCGGCATTTTCTCACCTGGCAGAAGTGGATGTGGCCAGTGACGTCTCGGTCTCGGCGGGGTTCAATGCCTCGCTTGAAGCACTGGGGCATGTCGACATCATGGTCGCCAATGCCGGGATCAACGGCCCGACCAAGCCGGCCTGGGAGTACACGCTGGACGAATGGCAGGAGGTTCTCGCCATCGACCTGACCGGCGTTTTCCTTTCGGCCCGCGCGGTCCTGCCCCACATGCGCGATCGCGGCACCGGGCGGATCATCGCGATATCGTCGGTGGCCGGGAAAGAGGGCAACCCGGGTGCCTGCGCGTATGGCGCCGCCAAGTCCGGCGTGATCGGATATGTCAAGGGGCTCGCCCGGGAGTTGCTGCCCTCGCAGATCACGGTCAATTGCGTTGCGCCGGTGATGACGGAAACCGACCTGTTGCTGGGAATGAGCCCGGACTACATCGCCGACAAGCGCGGCCGCATTCCCATGAACCGGTTTTGCACACCCCGGGAAGTGGCCGACATGACTGCCTGGATCGCCAGCCCGCTCTGTTCGTTCACCACCGGACAGGTCTTTGATGTCACCGGCGGGCGGGCAACCTACTGATGGCAGGGGTCCCGCTTGACAGGCTGTGCATTCACCAGGTCACCCTGATGCAGTGCGGATTCGCGGAAGGCCTGGAGTGTCTGGCCCGACATGGCGTGCCAATGACCGCAATCTGGCACGAAAAACTGGCCGAGATCGGCGTGGCGGCAGCAAGGCGGGTCCTGTCGGACACGCAGGTCAAGCCGGTGGCGCTGTGCATCGGTGGAACCATGGCCACCGGCAACCCGGCCGAGCGTGCATCGCAGATCGAAGTGACCCGTCGCCGGATCGAATTCTGCGTGGAGCTGGGCATCGGAAGCCTGCTGATGCTGACCGGTGGCCTGGGGGAGGGGGAGAAAGATCTTCCTGCAGCCCGGCGGAAGGCGCTGGAGGGATTCGCCAGCATTGTGCCCGAAGCCCGGTCAGCGGGCGTTCGCCTCGTTCTGGAGCCGCTGCATCCGATGGTCTGCGGGTTCCGCTCGGTGATTTCGACCCTGTCGGCGGCCTGCGACTTCCTCGACGAACTGGACGCCGATGATGCAACGGGCCTGGCTCTCGATACCTACTCGCTCTGGTGGGATCTTGGCCTGCCGGACGATATTCGCCGGGCTGCACCGCGCCTGCGACATTTCCACGTCTCGGACTGGCTTGCCGAGACCACCGATTTGCGCCTTGACCGGGGCATGCCGGGCGACGGCCTCATCGACAACCGGTCCATAAGGCATGCACTCGAGGATGTCGGGTTTGGTGGCCCGGTCGAGATCGAGATCTTCTCGAAGCGGCACTGGTGGAGGAAGCCTCCCGACGAGGTGGTGTCCGAGATCGTGAAGCGGGTAGCGGAATTCGTCTGAGCTGATGGAAATCATGGCAATTGATGCATCAATGACAAGATTCGACGGGAATGATCCCTGCAAGTCATGCTAAGCACTGCCGGCCGCGAGGCGACTCATTGACGGTAACGGTTTGCAGACACAGGGTCGGCGGCTCTGAATGGTTGCTTCGGGAGGGGGATATTGCTCGAAATCCGCGGCGTCGAGACCGGCTACGGCAAACTGAAGATCCTGCGCGGCATCGACATGAAGGTCGGGGCCCAGGGCATCGTGGCGCTGTTGGGCGGCAATGGCACCGGCAAATCGACACTCCTCAAGGCCATCTCGGGCATCATCCCGGTCTGGAAGGGCGAGATCCTGTTCGACGGCGAGCCCATCCATGCCAGGCGCCCGCACGAGATCGTGCGGGCCGGGCTGGTGCAGGTCACCCAGGGCAAGGACAGCTATCCGGGCATGACCGTCGAGGACAACTTGATGCTGGGCGCCTATTCCCGCAGCGACAAGGCGGCGGTGCGGGAAGACCTGGAAAGGGTCTACTCGTTCTTTCCGATCCTGAAGGAACGGCGGAAGCAGATGTCGGGGCTGTTGTCCGGCGGTCAGGTGCAGATGCTCGTCATCGGGCGCGGCCTGATGGCGGCGCCGAAGATGGTGATGCTGGACGAACCCTCGGCGGCGCTGGCGCCGCTGGTGGTGATGGATATCTTCAAGCAGATCAACCGCATCCGCAAGGAGCTGGGAATGACGATCCTCATCGTCGAGCAAAACGTCCGGATGGCACTGTTGCTGGCGAGCTACGGATATGTCATTCATGACGGTCGCATCCATATCGAGGGGGAGGCCGAGGACATGATCCACGACGACAAGGTGCGTCATGCCTATCTGGGCGGCACGGTTGCCGAGGTTGGAAATGCGTGAGGTGACATCGACATGCTGATGGATTTCATTGTTGTCGGCCTGTCGATCGGGCTTGTCTACGGGCTGGTCGCGCTTGGCATTTCGCTGATCTATTCCGGCCTCGACATCGTGCATTTCGCCCATGGCGAGTTCTTCATGTTCGGCGCCTTTTTCGGGCTGGTGCTGTATGGCAGTTTCGGCATTTCCTATCCGATCACCCTGTTCCTGGCGTTGATCATCACCGGGGTCATGGGCGTGGTGATCGAACGCGTCTTCTACCGCCGACTGACCAGCCAGGGCGGCGGGTATACGGTTGCCGGCATGGGCATGATCATCTGCGGGTTCGGCATGGCGATCATCCTGCAGAATGTCGCCTTCCTGATCTGGGGCGCCGAAGGCCACTCGATGGGCGTGCAGTTCGGGATGCCGATAGCCGTTGGCGACATTACCTTGCCGCGCTCGTATCTGTGGATTCTGATCGTGTCTGTGGCGTTGATGGCGATGCTGCACCTGCTGTTACATCACACCAAGACCGGGCTGGCCATCCGCGCCGTTGCCGCCGACAAGGACATCGCCTACCTGATGGGGATCAACGTGCCGCTGATGATTTCGCTGATCTTCGGCCTGGCCTGCGGCCTGGCCGCGGTGGGCGGCGTTCTGATCGGGCCGATCAACTATGTCCAGGTCGAGATGGGTTATCTCATGCTGATCAAGGCGTTCGCCGCAGCCGTGGTCGGCGGCTTCGGCTCGCTGCCCGGCGCCATTCTTGGCGGCCTGCTGGTCGGCGTCTTCGAGACGCTCGGCGCCGCCTATATCTCCGGCAGCCACAAGGACATCTACGCGTTCCTGCTGCTGATCTTCGTGCTGATGGTCCGGCCCACCGGGCTGATGGGCCGCCTGGCCAAGGTCAAGGCATGACAACCGCCAAACCACAACAATCGGAGGATACCATGAGTACCATTATCAAGTTCGGGGCCGCGGCAGCCATCGTCGCCTCGATGACTGCATCGACGGTCCTTGCCGGCGAGATCCGCATCGGGACATCGATGCGGATGATCTCGGAAAACGGCCAGAAATACGGCCAGATGATGCAGGACGAGTTCGACGCCATCAACGCCGCCGGCGGCATCAATGGCAACATGATCGAACTCATACTGCTCAATGACGAGTGCAAGTCCGACAAGGGCGTGGCCAATGCCAACAAGTTCGCCTACCAGGACAACGTGCACCTGGTGATCGGCTCGTCATGCTCGTCGGTGACATTGCCGATGGTCGACGTGACCGCCCAGGCCATGGTGCCGCACATCATTCCGCATTCGACCTCGGACAAGATCACCCTGAAGGGCTCGGAATGGGTCTTCCGGGTGCCGATCTCGGCCCGGTTCTACAAGGGCGTCGCCGCCAAGTATATCGGCGAGAAGATCGGCACCAACATCGCCTACGTGTTTGCATCCGATGCCGCTGCCGTCGCCGATGCCGAGGGGCTGCGCGAGCAGATGTCGAAGCAGTTCGGTGTCGAGCCTGCCTACTGGGCACAGGTGCAGGAAAAGGAAATCGACTTCCGCAGCCACATGCTGAAGATCAAGGCCATGGATGTCGATGCCCTCTACATCGCCGCCCTGCAGGAGCCGATGGCGCGGGCGCTGGTCCAGTCCTACGAGGTCGGCATACCGGCCGATGTGAAACGGGCGGCCAATTCGGTTGCCTCCAACGCCCCGGTGCCGGGCATGGCCGGTGATGCCATCAAGGGCGTCTTCTACACTGCCGCCTATTCCGACAGCGACACCCGCCCGATCGCGGTCGAGTTCAACAACATGGTGCGCGAGCGCTACGGCGTCGAGAAGATCGACCACGATTTCAGCCAGGCCTGGGATTTGATCCGCATCGTCGAGATGGCGCTGAACAATGCCGACATCTCGACCGCCGACGAGGATCTGGCCGCCGACCGCGTCGCCATCCGCGACGCCATTGCCGGCATCGAGAACTATGAAGGCCTGGCCTCGGGACCGATCGGCTTCTGTGCCGAGCCGACGCCGCAATGCCGCGATGGCAACCGGACCGTCGTTCTCATCGGCTACGAGAAGGGCGGCAAGGATTTCGAGCTCGGCATCCTTGACCGCGTGACCATGCCGATCGATTTCGGCCTGGAGTGATCCCGCACGATCCGGACCGGGCACTGCGCCGGTCCGGATCATTCCTTTTTTCCAGGAAAACCGGTCCAGATGCACGGAGCCATTGATACATTCATGGCAGGCATTCAGCGCCTGTCACGCATTCATCCGGTGATGCCATGGTGCGCGGGCCTGATCCTGCTGCTGCCGCTGCCATGGCTGGCGGCCAATACCTACCAGGTCTACCTGCTGAACCACATGTGCATCATGATCATCATGGCAACCGGCCTGAATATCGTGAAGGGATTCGCCGGACAGGTCACCGTCGGCCATGTTGCCCTGGCTGCCGTCGGGGCGTTCACCTCGGCGGTATTGTCAACGAAGTTCGGCATGCCGTTCTGGATCTGCATGCCGGTCGCCGTGGTGGTTACCGTGTTGACGGGGGCCATCGTTGCCATCCCCTCCTTTCGGCTTGAAGGCGCGTATCTGGCACTTGCCACGCTTGCTTTCGCCCAGGCGGTCGAGATCTTCATCCGGGTCACCAACTACCTGGGCAGTGCGTCCGGGATCGGTGGCATCAAGCCACCGGTATTCTTCGGGATCGCCCTGAAAACCTACGAGAGCTTCTACTTTCTGGCCATGCCGATAACGGTGCTGGCGGTCTATGCCAGCTTCGCAATCCTCAGATCGGCCACCGGCCGCGCCTTCATGGCCATCCGCGAGGACCCGCTCACCGCGGCCGCCTCCGGCGTCCATGTGAAGCGCTACAAGCTGATCGCCTTCATGCTGAGCGCGGTCTATGCCGGGCTCGCCGGTTCGCTGATGGCCCACATGCTGCCCGGCTATGTCCATCCCAACAATTTCACCGTGATCGAGATGGTCACCGTCCTGCTCATGGTCGTTCTCGGAGGAATCGGCAATATCTGGGGCGGCGTCATCGGGGCGATCGTCGTCTCGATCGTTGCCGACGTGACCCGGGACTACTATTTCTACCAGCTCCTGCTCTTCGGCCTGGTAATCGTCGGTACCGTCATCTTCATGCCCAAGGGCATTGGCGGCATCATCGACCGCTACTTCGTCTCGCGCCGTTTCGTCGCCGCCCGCCACGCCACCGCCGCCCGGCAGCGTGAGCAGGTCGGCTCACTGCCGGACGAGGATCGGTGATGGATACTCTGCTGAGTGTCACGGGGCTGAACAAGCATTTCGGCGGTCTCCACGCCATCAGGAACGTGGATTTCGAGGTTGAAGATGGCGAAATGCGCGCCGTCATCGGTCCGAACGGATCCGGCAAGAGCACGTTCTTCAACCTGCTGAGTGGCATCTACCCTGTCGATTCCGGCACGGTCGTCTTTGACGGCAATGACATCACCGATTGGGAGCCGCACCGGATTGCCGAAGCCGGCGTGGCCCGCACCTTCCAGCTGCTCAGGATGTTCACCGAGATGAGCGTGCTCGACAATTTGCGGATCGGCCACCATTGCCATGTCCAGTACAGCACCTTTGCAGGCCTCTTCGGCACTGGCCATGTTGCGGCGGAGGAGAAACGCATCATGGACGAGATGATGGAAATCCTCGAACTGATCGGGCTGGCGGATTTTGCGCATATCCCGGCCTCCGAGATGTCGATCGGTCAGCGTCGGCTGCTGGCGCTGGGCCGGTCGATTGCCATGCGGCCCAAGCTGCTGCTGCTGGATGAACCTGCGGCGGGGCTGTCGCCCGTCAATGTCGACAACATCATGAACATCATGGTGACGCTGAAAGATCGCTTCAAACTGACCGTGGTCATCGTCGAGCATATCCTGAAGGTGGTCATGGACACCTGCGACCGGATATCCGTGCTCGACCACGGCGAAAAGATCGCCGAGGGCACACCGAAGGAAGTCAGCAACGATCACGCGGTGATCGAGGCCTATCTTGGTCGCGAGATGAGCGACGAACAGGTGAAGGAACTCCTGGCCGTGTAACCGGGTGGGGCAGGCGGGTGACATCGCCGGACATGTCATGGAGCCTGTCACCCTGCCCATCGGCAGCGAAGTGGCCCGGCATTGGCCGGTGCATCCGCAAGAATCGCCGCGCTCCGTGCATTCCCCTTCTGCCGTCTGCGGAATCTCAGGGGCAATCAGGCAGCAGGACTTCCGGACTCAACAACACCTGCTCACCCGCCTCCTGGCTTTGCCCCGAAACAGACGCTGCCATTTCGGACACCACGCGGCGTGCCAACTCGACAACCGGGGTGCCGATAACCATGGTGACAATCCCGTCGGTGACTGCGGCACGGGTCTCCTTCGTCAAGGGATGTACAACAAGGCGAACCCGCCGCTCCCTGCCGCTCCGACGAAGTGCGTCGATTGCGCCCTCAACCCCGCCGCCAGTGATGTAAATGCCACGCAGATCCTGCTGGCTGGCCACGAAATCCTGCACCATTGCATAGGTGATGCCCCGGGTCTCGAGGTTCAACACCGCATCGCGCAGCCGAAACCCGGGCGCATTCTGGCGGAAATAGCTCCTGAGACCGCTTTCCCTCACCTGGTGCGCCTGCCAGAGATTTCCGCCAACCAGGACCGCGATAACTCCCGGCTCAGGGATGATGCTGGCCAGCATCCAGGCCGCTTGCCGGCCGGCGCGGTAGTTGTCGAGGCCGATGAATTTGCGCCGCACATCCGGCGCAAAGTCGTTCAGCATGGCAAGGACCGGAATTCCTGCATCAGCCAGGCCTCCCACCGCCTGTTCGACCAGCGGATGGTTGACGGCAGAGGCAGCGACGACATCTGCCGTGCCGGCCATTTTGCCCAGCAATTCCGCATATTCCGCCGGGTCCTGGGTTTCGGCATAGTGGATGATCAATGTTCCACGCAGGTCGCGGATGTCCTCGATCTCGGACCTGAGCGCATTCGACAGGTCGCGATAGAATTCCTGACCCTTCTTGGGCAGCACGAATCCGAAGGTGGCACGCGGGGCGTCGCGGTCGATCCGGTAGCGAATCACCGGCGTGGCATGGTAGCCAAGCGCGGCCGCGGCCTCGAAGACCCGCCGGGCATTTTCCTCGCGGACCTTTCGCCGACCGGTCAGGACACGGTCCACCGTGGCAATTCCGACGCTGGCCCGTGCCGCGATATCGGCCATGGTGGGACGCTTCGCTCGGCTCATGATGGATGAAAATCTATCCGAAATAGCTCATGGATGGAAAGCTTTTGATAAAAAACAATGTGCCTGCCTTGCCCTGTTGCCACGTCCCGCTATTTTCTCCGGCAGGTGACAAGGGGTGAAGCCAGTTGGACGAGCGAGACTACAGCCTGGTGGGAAGGGACGGGCGGCGCGCCGTCGAGGCCGGGCTGGCCGGTGCCAATTGGTACGCCACGGAAATTCCCCGCAAGACGATGAAAGAACTCATGAAGCGCTCGGACGGCCCGGCGATTCGGGACACGCTGATCTGGCTGGCGTTGCTCGTCGGCTTGGCCGGCATCGCCATTGCGCTTTGGCCGTCCTGGTGGTCGGTGCCGTTCTGGCTGGCCTATGGCGTGCTCTACGGCTCGTCCACCGACAGCCGTTGGCATGAATGCGGTCACGGCACGGCATTCAGGACCCGTTGGATGAACGATGCCGTCTACCAGTTCGCGTGCTTCATGATCATGCGAAATCCCGTCATCTGGAAATACGGCCATGCGCGCCACCACACCGACACCACCATCGTCGGGCGCGATCCGCAGATCCTGGCCCGACGCCCCCCGAACCTGCCCAAGATGCTGGCAAATCTCTTTGGACTCGTGGATGTGCCGCTCGCCCTCAGGTCGATGATTCAGCTGGCGTCCGGACGTCTGACGGACGAGGAGAAAGAGTATGTTCCGGAGGCCGAATGGTCCGCCGCCATCGGCGTGGCGCGCGTCTGGCTGGCGATCTACGCCGCCACCGTCGCCCTGGCCGTGTGGATGGGGTCGATCCTGCCATTGATGGTGATCGGCCTGCCACGAATCTACGGTGCATGGCACATGACGATCACCGGTATTCTTCAGCACGCTGCCTTGGCCGACAATGTCATCGACCACCGGCTGAACAGCCGAACGCTGCTGATGAACCCGGTCAGCCGGTTCATCTACTGGAACATGAACTACCATATCGAGCATCACATGTTCACCATGGTGCCATATCACAAGCTGCCGGCGCTGCATGAGTGCATCAAGCACGACCTGCCGGCGCCCAATACCTCGACCTGGCAGGCCATTCGCGAGGCTGTGCCGGTGCTGCTTCGGCAAATGACGGACCCCGAACATTTCCTGGTGCGCGACCTTCCATCGACGGCGCGACCCTATCTCTGGTCCGGACGCGAAGTGGCCGCCGATGCGGCCGAGTAATACCCGGGAGGAATGCTGATGAAACGTGTCTACACCTGGACGGCCCAGCCCGCCGAGCGCACCGTAACCATCGCTGGCATGCGGGCCGCGAAAGGAACCCGGAAGTGGACCCAGGTCACTGCCAACACCGTCGATGAAGCCGCGGCCGCCGAAACGGCCGGCATCGACATGGCCATCGGCAACTACCAGAATGTCAGGGCCATTCGCGAGGGCTCATCCTCCATCTTTGTCACTGCCGCCATCGGCATCCCGGACTTCGTCACCGCCGACGACTTTCTGCGCGCTGCCCTCGGCGCCCTGGCCGATGGTGCCGACGCCATCATGACCGCGCGGAGCATGAAAGTGGTGCGAACCCTTGCCGAAGAGGACATTCCGGTGATGGGTCACCTGGGGCTAGTTCCGCGCAAATCCACGTGGACCGACGGGCTGCGTGCCGTCGGCAAGACGGCCGATGAAGCCTTCGAGCTCTACCGCAAATTCAAGCGTCTCGAGGAAGCTGGCGGCGTCATGGTCGAAGCCGAGGTCATTCCCGGAGCGGTTCTTGCCGAAATCAGCAGGAGGACCAGCATCATTACCGTGTCGCTCGGCTCAGGTCCGGGTGGGGACGTGGACTACCTGTTCATGAACGACATCTGCGGCGAACAGGAATTCCTGCCCAGGCATTCACGCGCGTTCGGCAACCTCCACCGGCTTCATGAGCAAGTCAGGGCGGAACGTATTGCCGCCGTAACCGCATTCCGTGAAGCCGCGGAACAGGGAAGCTTCCCTGGCCACGCCGAAACCGTGGCCATGGACCCCCGTGAACTGGAGGGGTTCCTGGAGAAACTGGAAAGGTCGGGCTGAGGCAGGTTTGCATCGCCACGTTCCGGTCGAGATCTTCTCGCGGCAGCACTGGTGGAAGAGGCCCCCGACGAGGTGGTGTTCGAGATCGTGAGGCGGGTTGTCGAATACGCCTGAGCTGATGGGAATCCCGGCAATTGATGCATCAAGACCAGGAATCGACATGCATGATCCCCGCCAGCCTTGCCATGGCGTGCCGGCCGCGATCCGACCAATTGACGGGAACGATCTGTGGACACAGGGTCGGACGGTCTGACACCATGCCTGGAGAGGGGAAATTGCGCGAATTCCGCGGCGTCGAAACCGGCTACGGCAAGCTGAAGATCCTGCGCGGCATCGACATGAAGGTCGACGCGCAAGGCATCATCGCGTTGCTGAACGGCAAGTCGACACTCCTCAATGCCATCTCCGGCAGCCACAAGGACATCTACGCGTTCCTGCTGCTGATCTTCGTGCTGATGGTCCGGCCCACCGGGCTGATGGGCCGCCTGGCCAAGGTCAAGGCATGACAACCGCCAAACCACAACAATCGGAGGATACCATGAGTACCATTATCAAGTTCGGGGCCGCGGCAGCCATCGTCGCCTCGATGACTGCATCGACGGTCCTTGCCGGCGAGATCCGCATCGGGACATCGATGCGGATGATCTCGGAAAACGGCCAGAAATACGGCCAGATGATGCAGGACGAGTTCGACGCCATCAACGCCGCCGGCGGCATCAATGGCAACATGATCGAACTCATACTGCTCAATGACGAGTGCAAGTCCGACAAGGGCGTGGCCAATGCCAACAAGTTCGCCTACCAGGACAACGTGCACCTGGTGATCGGCTCGTCATGCTCGTCGGTGACATTGCCGATGGTCGACGTGACCGCCCAGGCCATGGTGCCGCACATCATTCCGCATTCGACCTCGGACAAGATCACCCTGAAGGGCTCGGAATGGGTCTTCCGGGTGCCGATCTCGGCCCGGTTCTACAAGGGCGTCGCCGCCAAGTATATCGGCGAGAAGATCGGCACCAACATCGCCTACGTGTTTGCATCCGATGCCGCTGCCGTCGCCGATGCCGAGGGGCTGCGCGAGCAGATGTCGAAGCAGTTCGGTGTCGAGCCTGCCTACTGGGCACAGGTGCAGGAAAAGGAAATCGACTTCCGCAGCCACATGCTGAAGATCAAGGCCATGGATGTCGATGCCCTCTACATCGCCGCCCTGCAGGAGCCGATGGCGCGGGCGCTGGTCCAGTCCTACGAGGTCGGCATACCGGCCGATGTGAAACGGGCGGCCAATTCGGTTGCCTCCAACGCCCCGGTGCCGGGCATGGCCGGTGATGCCATCAAGGGCGTCTTCTACACTGCCGCCTATTCCGACAGCGACACCCGCCCGATCGCGGTCGAGTTCAACAACATGGTGCGCGAGCGCTACGGCGTCGAGAAGATCGACCACGATTTCAGCCAGGCCTGGGATTTGATCCGCATCGTCGAGATGGCGCTGAACAATGCCGACATCTCGACCGCCGACGAGGATCTGGCCGCCGACCGCGTCGCCATCCGCGACGCCATTGCCGGCATCGAGAACTATGAAGGCCTGGCCTCGGGACCGATCGGCTTCTGTGCCGAGCCGACGCCGCAATGCCGCGATGGCAACCGGACCGTCGTTCTCATCGGCTACGAGAAGGGCGGCAAGGATTTCGAGCTCGGCATCCTTGACCGCGTGACCATGCCGATCGATTTCGGCCTGGAGTGATCCCGCACGATCCGGACCGGGCACTGCGCCGGTCCGGATCATTCCTTTTTTCTTGAAACATGAAGACTGCCGTGGCGGTTGATCTCGCCTCCCACTATGCTGTTGCTGCAGCAAGGCATGGCAGGTCAGAGGTGAGATCCGGATGGCAAAGCAGGCCAACAGGAATGGTGCCGCTCTCGGCTTCGAAGCCAAGCTCTGGGCGGCGGCGGACAAGCTGCGCGGCAACATGGAGCCGTCCGACTACAAGCATGTCGCACTCGGGCTGATCTTCCTCAAATACATCTCCGACGCCTTCGAGGCCAAGCGAGCCGCACTGACCGGGGAAGAGTTGGCCGATCCCGAGGATCCCGAGGAGCATCTCGCCGAGAACGTGTTCTGGGTCCCCAGGGCGCCCGATGGTCGCATCTGCAGGCCAAGGTCAGGCAGCCGGCAATCGGCAAGGAAATCGACGATGCCATGCTGGCGATCGAGGCCAGGAATTCCTCGCTCATGGGGGTTCTGCCCAAGGACTACGCCCGCCCGGCGCTCGACAAGGTCATGCTCGGTGAATTGATTGATCTCGTAAACGGCATCGGCATGACCGAGGAGGCAGATCGCTCACGCGACATCTTCGGGCGGGTCTACGAGTATTTCCTCGGCAGTTTCGCCGGTGCCGAAGGCAAGCGCGGCGGCGAGTTCTACACGCCGCGCTCCGTGGTCCGCCTGCTGGTGGAGATTCCGGAGCCCTACAAGGGAAGGGTGTACGATCCGTGCTGCGGCTCCGGCGGCATGTTCGTGCAGTCCGAGAAATTCGTCGAGGAACATGGCGGGCACATCGGCGACATTGCCATCTACGGGCTGGAGAGCAACTACACCACCTGGCGGCTCGCCAGGATGAACCTCGCGGTGCGCGGCATCGATGCCGATATCCGCTGGAACAACGAGGGCACATTCCACAAGGACGAATTGCCGGACCTCCGGGCCGACTTCATTCTTGCCAACCCGCCCTTCAATGTCTCCGACTGGGGCGGCGACCGGCTGCGGGAGGACGCGCGCTGGACGTTCGACATGCCACCGACCGGCAATGCCAACTACGCCTGGCTCCAGTACATCCATCACCACCTGGCTCCGAACGGCACGGCGGGCGTGGTGCTGGCCAACGGCTCGATGTCCACGGCCACGTCCGGGGAAGGCGACATCCGCCGCTCCCTCGGCCGATGCGATGGATTGCATGATCACGCTGCCCGGCCAACTCTTCCATTCGACCCAGATCCCCGCCTGCCTGTGGTTTCTGGCTCGCAACAAGAACCCCGGCAATGGCTGGCACGACCGACGAGGCGAGGTGCTGTTCATCAATGCCCGCAAGCTTGGACACATGGTCGACCGGACCCGCAGGGAGTTCTCCGACGAGGACATCGCCCGCATCGCCGGCACCAGTCACGCCTGGCGCAAGGAGTCCGGCGCGGAGGCCTGCGAGGACGAGCCGGGTTACTGCAACGCTGCAACGCTGGAGGAGATCGGGAAGCACAACCATGTGTTGACACCGGGACGTCATGTCGGCGCGGCGGCGATGGAAGATGACGGCGTGTCGTTGGAGGACAGGATGGAGCGGCTTGTTACTCAACTGCGAGAACAGCAAGCCGAAAGCGCGAGACTTGATGCAGCCATAAGAAAAGATCTTGAACTGCCGGTGTTTGGCGGCCTGCATAAAAGACTAATGTTCATAACATGATTGACTACAGCAAGTTTCGCTCGTCCCTCGAGCGGCTTGAGGAGCAGCACGTCAACCATCTCACTCTTGACACTGCACAGCCTGGATGGATGCGCGAGGGTATCGCCGAGTCGGTCATCCAGCGCTTCGAGACGTGTTACGACTGTCTGTGGAAGGTGCTGAAGCGATACCTGAAGGAGGAGATGGGCGTCGCTGAACCGCCCAACAGCCCAAAGCCCATTTTTCGTTTGGCCAATGAAAACGGAATTTTACCCTCACCGGTAGAGAAATGGCTGCGGTACGCCGATTCCCGCACGAACTCCTCGCACGACTACGATGGCGAGAAGGCCAATGCGTGCCTGGGCCTAATGCCGGATTTCATTGGCGACGCCATCAACCTGTTCTGCAAGGTGAGCGGCGAAGCATGGCGATGACTCCAGCCATCGACATCACATCCGATCAGCAGGAAACGCTGATTTCGCTGCTATCCAGGCATCTAAGCAACACGGTGGTCTGGGTCTATGGTTCGCGAGTCCGAGGCACCTCCCGTCCGTCCTCCGACCTGGACATGGTTGTCTTCGCCACACCCGAGCAGATGCGCAAGATGTCCGAATTACGTGAGTGCTTCGAGGAAAGCAGCCTCCCGTTTCGGGTGGACCTCTTCGTGTGGGATGAAGTGCCGGAGAGTTTCCGCAAGCAGATCGAGCGGGAGCATGTGGTGCTGGTAGGCGGAGATGCGGACCATGCCGAGGCCCGGTCAGTTTTGCCCGCTGATTCAATGGGAGATGTTTCCCGCCTCTCTGGACGACGGGGGTAAGTCAGATTGGTGGTCCGAGGAGTCCGTTCATTCTCAGGCGCAATGGATAAATGGTGTCGCGTATAGAATACGCACTTCTCGAATGCCACAGACGCCCTTCCTGTCATCAAGATCGCCGAGCTTAAGGCTGGAATATCGAAAATACCGAATTCACCAACACGGCACTCGATGAAAAATACCGGATTTCAGACGGTGAGTTGTTATTTTCTTGGTCAGGCAACCTGGAGACGTCGGTCGACACTTTCATATGGGTCGGGGGCGATGCGTCGCTAAACCAACACATCTTTGCTGTTCGGGAGACTGGACATCAGTCAACAGTGTTTCTCTACTCCATGTTGAAGTGGTTGAAGCCACAGTTCACCGAAGTCGCTCAAAACAAACAAACCACCGGACTAGGGCCTGTTGACAATCGGGTTGCATTTCAGTCGGTCCGATGCCATTTTCCTCGTAACGCACGCCGGAACGGCGGCACGAGCAGTCGAGGCAGATGACAAATGAATACAGACAGGACGGTGCTCACCGACGCCATGTGGGCGCGGATCGAGCCCATGCTGCCCGGCAAGGCGACCGATCCCGGTGTCACCGCGGCAGTGGGCAGGATGTTTCTCGAGGCGGTGTTGTGGCGGACCCGCACCGGATCGCCCTGGCGCGACCTTCCGGAGCATTTCGGCAACTGGAACAGCGTCTTCAAGCGCTTCCGCAGATGGGCCCTTTCAGGAATTTTCGAGACTGTTTTCAACGAGTTGTCCGATGAGTTCGACCTCGAGTACATCTTCGTTGATGGCACGATCGTGCAGGCCCACCAGAAGGCGGCAGGTGCAAAAGGGGGACCTCGAAGCAAGGCATCGGACGCTCCCGGGGCGGCCTGACCAGCAAGATCGTGGCGGTGGTGGATGCCCTTGGCTACCTGGTCCGCTTCGTGATCCTTCCCGGACAGGCGCATGATCTGATCGGGGTGCCGGAACTTCTCGAGGACCTCTCATTCGGTGCCCTGATCGGTGACAAGGCATTCGATGCCGGGTGGCTGCTGGCAGAGATCGAGGATCGCGGGGCAGAGGCGGTGATTCCGGCAAGACGGAACCGGACCGAGACCAGGCATCATGACCGGGAGATGTACCGGTGGAGACACCAGATCGAGAATTTCTTCGCAAGAATCAAGGAGTTCCGCGCCATCGCCACCCGCTACGACAAGACCGACAAGAGCTTCGCCGCGGCGATTCATCTCGTCAGTGGCGTGGTTGCGGCAACATGATTGTCAACAGGCCCTAGCACCACAGTCGCGCATGACCCGTTCGCCTCCTGCAATGCGCCCTTGCGGCGCCTGCCCGGTGTCTGCGCCGCCACACCGACCGGTGCATGACGAATGACCGTGTCGTCGGCGGCCCGGACAGGAGTTCCGCGATCAGGCAGCGGGGCATCGGAGCGCCCGGCACCCGTGCAATCACGAGGGCAGGGCGCCGGCTCCGGGATCCGGACTCCTTCCGTCCTGTCTGCCCCGTGCCCTGATCCTCGATTCCGCCGCCGGCCATGCCGGGAGCGGGCCCGGTCCCCGGAAGCACTTCCCGATGGTCCGGCGCCGCCCGGCAGCGCCGGCCGGCTCCGCAAGGCCGGTGCCGACGGGGCGGAAGACCGGACGACATGCCGGCCTCCGCCGATCCCCGCGGAAACCGGCAGGCAGTGTTCCCGTCCCTCCCTGCGGTTCCGCGGAACGACAGGGCAGTCCCGGCCCCGGACCCCTCACCGGCGGCAGGGGCCGTCCGCTCTCCGGATGGTGAGTGCCGCCAACCGACGGCACATGCGCCCGGCGCATGCCGGCATCACCGGCCCGGGCCTTCGGAAGACGGGACCGACGGCCGGCCATCCCCGGATACCGGCAGGCAACGCCGGCGGAACGGCTCCCCTTCTTCGGGAAACCGGCATCATCGACGACAGGCACACCGTCCCTGCAGCCGGGCAATGCCTGTATCCGGCCGGTCCTGCGTGAGATCCTCGAAAGAGCCCGTCGATGAACGCGCCGCCGGTCCCGCGAGGCCCGCTGCGGCGAGGACCGGACCCGGGCCGCTCCTTCGGCGATGACGGCCCGTTCTCCCGCCCGAGAGAGGCCCCGGCCATTGCGGAGCCCCCGTTGCCCATGCCCCGTCACGGTGAGGATCGAGCCCGTGAATCACGGTTTCGGGTCATGTGCGACCGTGGTGGCAGGGCGAGGCCGCCGGGACCCAGGGGTCGCTTCTGCTCCGCTCACCCCTGACCGGCCAACGCACGCGTAACCGCCTCACCAATCCTCTCGGCTGCGGCTTCGACATCGCGGTCCCCGACATGGGCATAGCGCATCGTCATCTTAACATGGCAGTGGCCGAGGAGCCGCGCCACCACCACCAGCGGAAATCCCTTCTTCACGGCCTGACTTGCAAATGTATGCCGCAGATCATGCAGCTGAACCCCCAGAAGGGCGGCGCGCTCCCGGACCAGGCTCCACAGCTTCAATTCATGTTCGTGGGGCCTGCCCGGGTTGGCGGGAGAGGGAAACACGAACTGTCCCCTTCCCTCGGGCTACCGGTCCCGCAGCGCATCCTCATCAGACCTGTCCGGAAGCGGCAGGCAGGACAGCCCGGTCGCCTCTGCCCGTTTCAGCATGTCGGGTACCGTGCGGCACTCACGCCGAGTGCGGCGGCGCCGGCATTTCGTGTCAGGCCAGGCTCGCGATGCCGGCGAAGGATGTCCCTGATGTCGATCATGTCGGCTTTCCTCATGCCCATGCCTCCTTGTTTCGATTGTCGGATCGATGAGGAAGCATCGGGAGAGACCGGGCCGTCAGATGCGGCCGGATTTGCCGTCAGGTACCGTCGGATTGACGGTCAGGTGTTGCCGGATATGCCGTCAGATGTGCCTGATTCTCCACTTTGGCATTCGCTTGCGAATGTCTCGCGAGGATACCCTTGATTTCGCCAGGCTGTCTTGAAACGGCCCAAGACCAGCGACCGAAACCGCCATGAGCGTTGACGGCGCGCACCCACTCATCAAGAAACCCGCGCTTGGTTTTGTCCTGTTCACGGTCGCGTCCCTTTGTTTCCAATATCAGCATGTCATTTGATTTGAGTCGGATCACGAAATTAGGTCGATATTTGCGCACCACGCCCTTGTGCACATAGAAGACCTCAAATCCTAGGTGGTCGTTCTTTACCCAAGCGGCAACCTCCGGGGAATGGTCCAGCGCAAACGCATCTGACGATTCCCATGCGCTGTCGTACACGCAGAAATTTATGTGACTGCGCGCGGCAGGCTCGCATGGTTTGCCCGTGTACCAAGTCTTCATGTCGCCGGTAGAAAGGATCGGTCGGTCCTGGTCGAACACCGGCTCAAGAGTTTTGCTGTTCTGGAAACGGATGGTTTGCCAGATGTGCTGGACCAGTCTTGTCATATTGAGCGTCATAATAAGGCGGCGCCTGAGGCTGTCTCGGTTGAATAGCGCTGGGGTAATCACGATATTGTCCGATCGGATGAACTGCTCGATCAGGTGCACCAGTTGAGCCAGAAGGACAGCCCTTTCCCCTTGCCAGTTTTGTTGCATTTGGTCGTACACATCCCGTGCAGTTTCAAAGGCGATGCGCTGCATTCGAACTCGCTCGCGAGTCTTTCCAGATCGATTTCCGCGATCTTCGTCATATCTGGCCTGCCATCGACTATCGGGGCAAGTTCCACCATCTCTGCAGTCTGGCCTGCGTCGAGCTCCAGAGGTCGTAATGCCTGCCAATCCAGTGACAGGCGCGGGCGAAACCCATGGTCGATACGGATCACGTTCGGCCATGAAATGGCAAAATGCTTCCTGTCTGTTATCGGCTCAATCGCTGTTTTTGGCTTGGGCGGAGGTGGCGGACCGCTCTCCCCCCTTCGTGAGGGAGAAACGTGAATGGCACACCGAAAATATTGACGTATTCCGGTTCAAACCGGCCGGTTTCCGGATCCACGTCGTAGGGTGTGCGGCGAAGACCGCGCCCGACCACCTGCTCGCAAAGAAGCTGGTTGCTGAAAGCACGAAGGCCCATGATGTGGGTTACGGTCTTCGCGTCCCATCCTTCCGACAGCATTCCGACGGAAATCACGTTCTGTATCTGCTCACCAGCACGTCCGGGCTGTCCTATGGTATCCACTTGCCGGCGCAGCCACTCGGCTTGCTGTTTCCTTGTCAGCTTGCGGCCACGATTCTTGTCAGGGTCGGCGCTGACTTCGGCGATTGGTGCATTCGCGGCCTCCGCTGCGTCGAGCACTTTTGAATCGATGTGCAAGGTCCGCGAAGGGTCGCAAAGCTCGTCAATTCGGACACTGTGGCGGTCAAATGCATGTTTCACGCGCGCCGCAGTCTCGGTGCGGTTGGCAACGGTGATCATTACGGGCGGGGTCGCACTTTGCCGTGCCGCCCACTCTTTCTTGGTTTCACGCCAATCGAAACCCAGCAGGTGATATCCGTTGGTCACCAGATCAGGCAGTGGTTCTTCGGGTTTGGCCCGGCGGTTGAGATCGTCTTTGACTTCGGGGTCGTTATAGATGTGGTAGAGACGCGACTTGTAGGTCTTGGCATCCGGTACCGCATCATCGCGTATCACCACACGGGGCGTTTTGACCAGGCCGGATTCTATGGCATCGTTCAACCCGAAATCGCTCACGATCCAGTCAAACAACGCCTCCCCCGAACTCTGCCTTCCCGATGGTGCAAACGGTGTGGCCGAGAAGTCATAGCAGGCCAGAATGCCGCGAGCCCCGTGGATTCGGTCCAACCCGCCTATCCATTTGGTCGCCTCCTCGATATCGGCCTTGGCGACGCCCTTGACCGACCCGGGGCCCGGCTGGAACACGCCATGCATGGTGCGCCTCGTCATTGATCAGCAGGATATTCCGTGCACGGAACATGTCACCGAGCACGTCGCGCACATAGGCTTCGTCGCTCTTGGCGCCGCGCTTGTCCACGCCGCGCTTTCTGGCAATCCTTTCCTCGGATTCCCAGTTGGGCGCATGCCAGTTCCTTACCGCGACCCTGCCCTGGCGCAGCTTATCGGACAGGGCCCGGGGAACGATACGGAACACCTCGTAGTAGTTCTCCGGATGGGATGGCTCGAGTATGGCCAGACGGCTCTTGACCGTGAGGCCCGGAGCCACGATCAGGATATTTTTGGCAAAACGGATGTCCTTCGGGTAGGTGACCTTGTTCCGGATGTGCCATGCAGCAACCATGGCCATGACAATGGTCTTGCCAGTCCCGGTAGCCATCTTGGAACACAATCGCCTGAACGGTCCGCCATCAGATGGGATCGTCACGCCGACCCTGTCGACTTCCGGCCCTTCGGTAAGCCAGATGAGCGTTTCCACTGCCTCGATCTGGCAGAAGAAAAAACGCCGGCTCTCGAATTCTTCCGGGTCGGTCCAATATTCAAGAAGACGGCGGGTTACACCGGAAACTCCCGGGTGCCCGGCTTCGCGCCAGGCATGCACGCGCGAGCGCAACTGTTTGACAAGAGGGACTTCAACGAACACGCCAGGATCGTCGAAAGCCTGGAGTCCGGCGAGGCGATGACATATCCTGCTGGCCAGCGGCCATCTGCAAGATCGAACAGGCGTGTCTTTCGGTCATGGTGCCAATGTTTGTCGGGTTCGTGATAAGGCGAATTGACAATCAGTTGATCGATGGTTGCGCGGGTCAAGACTCTGTCTCCGGCAGCAAATCGGGGTTTGAAGAAATGACCCTCTCGAGCTGAACAATCAGTTCCGGCAGATCTTTCTGTGTCGTATTCCAGAGGATATCGAGATTAATGTCGAAATACGCATGTACCAGACGATTTCGCATCCCGACGATTTCTTCCCAGGGAATCCATGGCATATCCCGGCGGGCAGGTTCGGTAACCCGGGCTGCCGCTTCGCCAACGATCTCGATATCCTTGATCAGTGCAAGGACGAGTTGGCGGTCCGCGTCGAGATCGCCGCGCGTCCGTCCCCGCACGAAGGACAAGGCTTCACACGCAGCGTCGAGCATGTGCCGTAGTCGAATTCCGTCATCCCTGCGCATACTGGACTTCTGCGGTATCGAGGACTTCCTGGCGGAAGTAACGACTCAGATCCTCGGGGGTTCGCAGGTCCACCTCACGACCACCGAACAGGGCAGACAGTTCGATCTCCATGCCGGCCATGCCCAGCAGCCCGGGTGTGCGACCCGAAGTGAACTCGACCAATACGTCGATGTCGCTCTCAACCCCGAAATCAGCCCGCAGTGCCGAACCGAAGATGGCGAAGCGCCGAATGCCGTGCGCACGACAGAAGGCAGCGAGTTCGGTCTTTGGAATCGAAGCCTGAGGGTTCATGACTGAACGGCCCTGCTGACATCGATGACAAACCCGGCAGCCTTCAACTCCTGTGCAAGCTTCGCCATCCAGCCGCCGCCACTATCGAACCCGGTATGGACGACTCCATCATGATCCGATGGCGTTTCCACATCGCCCTTGACAAGGGAGAAACCCCGCTCGAGGCCGAGTCTTCCGAGAAAAAAACCAAGTTCGAGAATGACGTTTTGCCGTGCGCGCGGTTTGGGACCTTCTCCGGTCCCTGCAAGCACACCTTCATCATCCGGCGTCAGCAGGACTGCAGCAATGCCGACATCCGCGTGATCTTCGAATTTTTCGATAATCGTGCGGCCTTTATCGGGTTGTTCGTGCAGGATAACCGGTTCGAGTTCGAGTCTCTCCAGGCATCTCGCAACCGTTTCACGAACGGCGTCGTCGTGACCATGAATGACGAAGACCCTGTTCCTTTCTGCCTTCTTGTCGACCTTGTCGTCCCCTCCCTCGTCATATGCTGAAATCATGCCCTGGCCCATGGGGGTCGCTGCTGATTTCCCGTCATCATCCCAAACGTATTTGAGGTCGTCGAGATTTGATTCGACAGCAGAAACCATGGTGTTCAGGAAATCCCGAATTCCGCTTGCGGACACCTTGTAGCCGTTGGGAAGCTGTGAATACTGGCGGCTATCCTCACCAAATATATGATGGAAGGCACTATTGACACCCGCAGTCCAATTCATGAATTTCCGGGTGCGATGGTCTTCAGGGTCTAATTCTGAAGCCTCGTCCACCAGCTTCTGAAGCCGCTCGACAGCGGTTGCCTTCCTCACATTCGCCATCATCGCAGCTCTACAATCTTCAGGCTTTCGATGCCCCTCTGCACGAAACAGCTGCCGCTTTCATTCAGCAATTCGCGTGCCAGCAGCAGACGATCACGCAGATAGGTCAGGTATGAATGGATGCCGAGTTCCCAGGTATCACGGAATGCACGGATTTGCTCCGGCTCGCTGGTCAGGTCTTCGTCCTTGCCGTCAGTGACTTCCCGTCGATTCACGAAGGGTTGGAAATTCGAGCGATAGCTGACACCGTAGGGCGGATCGATGTAGATCGTTTGGACCTGTCCGCCCAAACCCTCCTTCTCAAGAAGGCTATTCATGACCAAGAGGCTATCGCCAGCGATCAGCCGATTGGTCCAGTTGTGACGGTGCTTGTAGAACTCGATTGCCTGACGGATTGGCGGGTTTTCCTCGGGCGTGTCGAATAATGACATCTGCTGCTCTGAAGCACTGCGCTTGCGCACCGCGTCCATGACTGTGCGTGGATCAATGCGCTCGTGCACGTGGAGCGAAACCGTCGAAACCTCGAATGATGTGTGCTCTGCCTTGCCGGCCCATGACAGATGTGGGTCGATATGCGGATCGTGAACAATTTCTCTGGAGCCCGCTTCCGGGTCTGTTTTCGGAGTCACAAGACCAACAGGCGGATTATTCGCACGGTCCTTGCCGGTATGTGCGTAGGAGTCAATTGCCCGCTTCGCCATAGTGCTTCCTTACATTTGAGTCTCTTGCCGGATTCGAAGCTGTCCTCTTCTAACGCGTCGAAATGTGGTTCACAATTGAACCGATTTGTGGCCCCAAGGAGAGCTGCTGAGCAACGGAACTAAGCCAACACGACTCCCCTCTGGCCTGTACACCCCAAAGCCTCCAAAGCGATCTTGAGCAGCGCCTGACACCGACAGGTGGCCAGCGCTGGTATATCGTCTCCAATGATTGAACACGAATTCGCCGCCGCCCGAATGCGCGCTAGTGGTTAGCTCGATACAAAGGATTCCATTATTTCGCCATGCGTGATACTGTCCTCCCGCCGCCACGCGGCCGATGACAAGGAAGAGACCAATGGGCAGGAAGCAGACAAGACAGGAAATCGAGCTTTCGGACGAGGATCGCGAACGCCTCGAAGACATCATCGGCAATCCGCGGAGCCTTCGGAAGCATGTCCGGCGGGCCCGCATCATCCTCGAGCCCGGCTCGGGCTGCGGGCTGGCGGAGACCATGCGCAGGACCGGGAAGGCGAAGCCGACGGTCTGGCGCTGACGGGACCGCTGTCTCGCCGAAGGTGCAGGCGGCCTGCCGCACGATGCCACCCGTCCGCCGGGAGACAGGCCGGTCCCCGGGGAGAAGGTGAAGGCCGCGATCGCGCTGGCGATGTCGCCGCCGCCGGAGCACGGCAGTCACCGGACGGTGCGGGCCGGCTTCGAGGCCGGGGATGGCCGTCTCCACCATGCACGGCATCCTGAAGGACAACGGCCTCGGGCCGCACCAGGTGAAGACCTTCAGGGTCTCGCGCGACCTGAGGTTCGAGCTGAAGGTCCGCGACGTCGTCGGCCTCTACGTCGACCCGCCCGACCACGCCGTCGTCATCCCGGCAGGCGAGAAGCCGCGGATCCAGGCATTGGGACGGACGCAGAGGCCGCTGCCGATGAAGCCCGGAGCCGCCGGGACCCGCACCCATGACTACAAGCGGAACGGCGCCACCTGCCTCTGGCAGCGCTCGACGTCGCCACCGGAGGGCCGCCGGCCAGACGGTCGAACGGCACCGCCCGGAGGAGTTCCTCGCCTTCCTCGACCACGTCGCCGAGCGGATCGGGCCCGGAGTGCCGGTCCATGTCGTCCGGGGCGACGTCTCCTCGCACAGATCGGCCAGGGTCCATGCATGGCTGAAGCACCATCCCGACCGGACGTTCCACTTCACGCCGGCCCCGGCCTCGTGGATGAACGCCGCCGGCGGGTTCTTCTCCAGGCTCTCGAGGCAGAGGCTGAAGGACGCGATCTTCGACTCGCTCGACGAGTGCATCGCGGCGATAGAGGGTTGCATCGAACACCACAACGTCAACGATGCCCGTCCGTTCCGCTGGAGCAGGAAACCCGGGGAGCTGGTCGCCTCGTGGAAAAGAGGGCACCGGAAGCTGCAGGAAATGGCATCAAATGAATGAATCAGACCACTAGCACGCGCACCCCTCAATCACCGCCGCTCTTCGGGTACAGCCGCCCGCCAGGTGACTTTCCCTCTGTTCATCGCGGCCCACCGCCGCGCCCGATGTCGTGGTCCCCTCGCAGCATGAAACGAAGCAGAATGGTCCGACGTCCGACATGCCTCCGGCAACTGGGCCGAATTCACGGCACGAAGGGACACCCGAGATGCTCCGAGATCGCCGCCCCGATCCGCTCGGCTGCAGCCTCGACCTCCCTATCGCAGGCATGGGCATGGCGAAGCGTCATGGCTACCTGGCTGTGGCCCGGAAGCCGTGCCACGACTGGCAGGGGAATGCCCTGCATGACCGCCTGACTTCCATGGGAATGTCGAAGATCATGAAGCCGGACATCCTCAAGTCCGATCTCCCGGCGCACCTCGTACCAGAGGGGCAGGTTGTCCGAGACCGGCCTGGCCGGATCCATGGGAGACGGGAACACGAACTCGCCTGAAGTCATGGCCAGCCGATGCCCGATGATCTCCCGCGCCCTCCGGTTCAGAAACACCGTTCGCGGGCCGGTCTTGCCGGCCTCGAGCCTCGGATGATCGCCATCCACCTCCCGCCGCCCGAGACGGACGATCCCGTTCTTGCGACATAACCGTTTGGTTCCCATTTGCGGCAACCGGTCAGCAGGAGCAGCCTGACGATGGCCGTCGGCAGGGGTTTGTCCGCCCCATGACGGGCAAGAATGCCGCCGAGCCGGCGCAGCCCGGCCCCGGAGAGGAAACGCTCCCGGCCGGTAGCGCCTGATGCCCGTGCACGGGTTGGTGTTCTCGGGACGGTAGCCATGGATCCCGGCCCGGGCCATGATCACGGACAGGACCGGTGCCGAGCGATCGGCAGCGGCAGGGGTAGCATGCAGGGAGGCGAGCCAGTCCCGGACATCACTGCCGGTGATGTCGGCGATCTGCATGTCCCCGAACCAGGGCAGGATCTGCTTGCGCGGAAGGTGTCTGTTGACCTTGCATGTGGAGGGCTTCCGGTGGCGGGCATGGCGGCGGAACATCTCCTCGGCAGCGACCTCGAACAGGGTCTCCCCGGGCGAGACGGTGGCGGGCTGGCCCTTCCGTATGGCGGCAAGGGCGGTCTGGGCGACCTCGCGTGCCTCGCTCACGCCCACCTGCTCCGGATCGCCGATGATCTTCCGGATGCGCCTGCCATCGCACTGTGTGTGAATGAAGAACCGCCGCCGTCCGGAGGGCATGATCCGGATGTCGAAGCCTTTCAGAACCTTGTCCCGGATGTCCCGTGCTGACCGGGCGGGTTTGAGAGCACTGATTCGTGCATCTGTCAGTCGTGCTGTCGTCATGGCATTCTCCCTGTATCCGGTTGCAGATGCGGGGAAACCAGGCCGGAATGCCTGCCGCATCTGCGGGTCGAGGAAGAAAAAGAGACGCTATATCATGGTGTTGGAACCGAAGGTGCGTGCATTGGTGTGACTGCGGCTCTGGCGAGTGTCATGCCTGAATCGGCACGTCAATATGGACTGAGATTCCGAAGATGACCCGCGGACATCCGAAGATTTCGAACTGGGGGGAGTGGCTGGTCAGGTCGAGGCGAGTTTCGATCGGTATGAGGAGGCGAGGTCTTCCTCGGTGTAGCCGACATCGTAGGCGGGCGAGAGGATGAGGCCGGCCGAGTTGATCGTGATCACGACCAGCTCAGTCATGTGCGGCAGGTATTCGGACCAGACGTCCTGGAAACAGGACCGGATATCTTGGTCGGCGGTGGCGAATTCCATGATCTCGGCGGTGCCGGCAATCCGGACCGACTTCCGGGTCAGCACGTCGAGGAAGCAAACCTCGACATTGGCGTTCCGCTGCAGATTGGCCAACGTGCCCGGGGAGCGGATATTGCCGAAGCCGATGCGATTGCCGTCGACAACGACGAAGGTTCCCTTGGGTGAAACTGCCGGAGAGCCGTCAGGGTTGACGGTGGCAACCATGCCGGCGGTGTATGTGCGTATGATCCGGGTCATTTCAGGGGTCAGCATGTCGGTCATTCTCTTCTCCGGGTCCGACGAAGGCGGCTGGCGGCCGGTTCGACTTTTCCTCGATTCCCGACCTGCCCGAACGTTCCCGGAGTTCGTCGCAGACCGATTCGATCCGGATGTCGTTTGCGGCCAGCAACACCATCAGGTGGTAGATCACATCAGCAGCCTCGCGGATCAGCGCCTGCCGGTCCGGGCCAACTCCGGCCAGTACGGTCTCGACAGCTTCCTCGCCGAATTTTCTTGCGCATTCGCCGCGGCCGCCCTGCAGCAATCGTGCAGTCCATGAGTGATTCGGGTCGCTGCCGCGCCGGTCGTCGATGGTCGTCTCCAGTTCCTCAAGGATGGTCATGTCGCCCTCACCGGAATTCCGGCTGCCTCCATATGTCTCTTTGCTTCCCGGATCGAATACTCGCCAAAATGGAATATCGATGCTGCCAGCACCGCAGATGCGCCGCCAATCCTGACACCATCCACGAGATGATCAAGACAGCCAACCCCGCCGGACGCGATGACCGGAATGCTCACCGCTGCGGATATGGTGCCGGTCAGGGGCAGGTCGTAGCCTTCCCTCGTACCATCAGCATCGATTCCGGTCAGGAGGATCTCGCCGGCGCCGCGCCTTTCCATCTCCCTGGCAAAGAATGCCGCGTCAATGCCGGTTTGCCTGGTGCCGCCATGGGTGAAGATTTCCCATCTGCCTGCCCCGACCGATTTTGCATCGATGGCCACGACCACGCATTGGGATCCGAACCGGGCCGCTGTCCGCGAAACGACGTCCGGGTCGGCAACGGCGGCGGTATTGAAGGAAATCTTGTCCGCGCCGGCCCTGAGCAGCATTTCCACATCGTCATTGTTGCGAATCCCGCCGCCGACCGTCAGCGGCATGAAGCAGGACTCCGCGGTTCGGGAAGCCAGGCCCAGCAGGGTCCCGCGGGATTCGATGGATGCCGAAATATCCAGGAAGCACAGCTCGTCGGCACCCTCGGCATCGTATCTGCGCGCCGCCTCGACCGGATCGCCCGCATCCGCCAGCCCGGCAAAATTGACTCCCTTCACGATTCGCCCGTCCTTGACGTCAAGGCAGGGAATGATCCGGACCTTCAGCATGTTCCGGGTCCTGTCATCGGTCGCCTGCCTGCCCGGGGCGGAGAGCATCGGTGAAGTTCATCGGCTGCCACCATCTTGTGCCCCGCCGAATTCTGCCGCTGCTTCTGCAAGGTCGATCGATCCATCATAGATTGCCGTGCCGACGATCACGCCAGCGATATCGACCCCGAGCGTCGCCAGGGTCCGAATGTCCTCGATCGTGGAAATACCGCCGGACGCAATGACCGGAATGTCGACTGCGACGGCAATACCGGCGATGGCCTCGAAATTGGGGCCCGACTTCAACCCGTCCCTGCCGATATCCGTGAACACGATGGCGGCGATGCCCAAATCCTGCAGTGGTGTTGCCAGGTCACGTGCCTGCAGACCGGTGGTCTCGGCCCATCCCTTCGTTGCCACGAGCCCGTCGCGCGCATCGATCCCGACAATGATCTGCCCCGGATACAGTCGGGCCGCCCTGCGGACCAGGTCGGGAGTCTCGGCGGCTGCAGTTCCGAGTATCACCTGGTTGATACCGCGATTCAGCCAGAATTCGATGGTCTCCAGGTCGCGGATCCCGCCGCCGAGTTGCACTGGCAGGTCCGTGTTGGCCGCGATACCTTCGACGGCATCGACATTGGCGGGGTGGCCGGCAAAAGCCCCGTCAAGATCGACGACATGGAGTTTGTGCAACCCGGCCCGCTCGAAAGCCAGGGCCTGGGCGACCGGGTCATCGTTGAAGGTGGTTGCGGTGGCGGGGTCACCCCGCACCAGTCGGACACATTGTCCACCCTGAAGGTCTATGGCCGGTATCAGCATCATGAGGTCAGCCCGGAGTCCAGGTCAGGAAATTCCTGATGATCGCCAGGCCCGCCTTCTGGCTTTTTTCCGGGTGAAACTGCACGCCGGCGATGTTGCCGGAGGCGATGGCGGCAACCAGTTCACCGCCGTAATCTGCACGAGCGATGGCATCGCGCCGGTCATCGGGGACAAAATGATAGGAGTGGACAAAATAGACATCGGTCCCGGGCGAAATCCCGTCCAGTAGCGGGTGCGGCCGGCTCGCCGTCAGGTCGTTCCAGCCCATATGGGGGATCTTGAGCGATGCATCATCCGGACGGATTTTTTCCACGCGGCCGGGGATCCAGCCGAAGCCCGGTGTTTCGGCCGCTTCAAGGCCGATTGTTGCCAGCAACTGCATTCCCACGCAGATACCGAACAGTGGCACCTTCCTGGCCATGGCCGAGTGTTCGACCGGGTCGCGCAGTCCGCTCTCGGCGAGTGCATTTCGGCATGCAGCGAATGCGCCTACGCCCGGCAACACGATACGGTCGGCGGCCAGGATGTCTTCCGGGCAGCTGGCAAGCCTGACATCAATGCCGCCAAGGTCACCGGCGACCCGGCGGAAGCTCTTCTCGACAGAGTGCAGGTTGCCGGTACGGTAATCGACAATTGCAACCTTCATGCCTGGAGCCGGCCCTTGGTCGAGGGAATCCTGTCGGCATTCCGAACATCCAGCCCGGCCGCCATTCGCAAGGCGCGGGCCACCGCCTTGAATGTGGCTTCGGCGATGTGATGGGAGTTGAAACCACCGCGCTTCGACGCGTGCAGCGTGATCCCGGCCTGCATCGCGAAGGCCTGAAAGAACTCGCGTATCAACTCGGTATCGAAAGTGCCGACCTTTGCCGCCGGAATGTCGACCTGCCAGGCCAGGTACGGACGGCCGGATATGTCCAGAGCGACATCGATCCAAGCATCATCCATCGGCAGTTGGCAGGAGCCATATCGGCAAATGCCCTGCTTGTCGCCAATGGCCCGGGTGAATGCCTGGCCGATGACGAGTCCGACATCCTCCACCGTATGGTGATCATCAATGAAGGTATCGCCTGTGGCCTCGACTTCCAGATCGATCATCGAATGTCTGGAAAACTGTTCAAGCATGTGGTCAAGGAAGCCGATATTGGTCCGGCAGGCGCTGGTCCCGCTGCCATCCAGGTTGACGGTTGCCCTGACCCTGGTTTCGGATGTTGTTCGCTCGACGGTGGCGGTTCGCATTGACAGTCTCCGGCTGCAACCAGGATGCGATGGCATGTACGCGACCCGGACCGACTTGTTAACCCTTTGTTCCGACCGGTTACCGTCCGCGCTGCCGTGCCTTTCTCTCCCGGACCAGGATGTAATAGGTCGATCCGACGATGATCGAGGTACCGGTCAGGAATGCAATCGTGATCTCCTCGCCGAAAACCACGACACCGGCGGCGATTGACAGCGGAACTGCAAAATAGTGCAGCGGAGCCAGTGTGCTGGCTGGAGCCAGTTTGTGGCTGAGAGCCATCAGCCATTGCTGGAGGCTCGCCAGAAGACCGCAGGCGACCAGGATGGCGAATTCTGCCGGGATTGACGGCCAGTCGACGTCGCTGGTCGCGCACCACAACGAGAATACCGCGGCACCGAAAATGTTGTAGATGAGCGTGGACTTGATCGGCGGGTCGCTTGCTCCCAGCTTTTGCAGGAATATGAGCATCAGCGCGGCAAAGAAGGGCGCGGCCAGGGCATAGGCGACTCCCGTCTGAAACCATCCTTCAAGATCCGGCCGCAGCACCACCAGGGCCCCGATCAATCCGGCTGCAACGGCAATCCAGCGGCGCAAACCGATGACGTCACCCAACAATAGCGGAGCCAGGACGGTGATGAACGCCGGCAACGTCTGGGCAATCGCCGTTGCCTTGGTGATTTCGATCTTCGAGACCGCCAGCAGCCAGCAGGTGAGTCCAGTCAGGCCGAAGACACTTCGCCAGACGAGCGCCCGGACGTTCTGCACCACCAGGACCGTCCGGCCGTGCTGCCAGAGTCCAAACACCAGGAGCGGCGGCAGGCTGAACAGGTACCGGAACAGGAGAAAGACCGCGACCGATACCGTATCGGATACCAGCTTGGCGGAGCTGGCGATGACGATCGACAGGGCGATTTCGCTCAGCAAGGCAAAACTGCCAAGCGGCACATTGTGGCGCGCGTTCAGGATCGGATGCCCAGGGCCGAGGCTCCAGCCGAGTGAGCGCCGTGTTCAGGGATGGTCACTGTCAGGCTTCCCTCCGGATTGGTCCGGCGGCGGCGCCGATTCGAGGCCCGTGCGGAAAGGGGCCGGGGCAGAGGGATCGTCATGGGTCTGCGGAATGCAAGAGTCGGAAGCCGTCCCTTCGGTGCCGAACCGGCACGCCGGTCGGCCACAGCGGATTCCAACCGGCTCCTTACGGTGGTTTCCTGATCAGTCGCCGGGCCTGATCATGCGATTTGGAGCGGGCGATGGGATTCGAACCCACGACCCCAACCTTGGCAAGGTTGTGCTCTACCTCTGAGCTACGCCCGCCATCCAGAAAATGAGCCGGTCAGCTACTCCGGCCTGCTGGAATGAGGCGGTTCTAGTTTTCGGCAGGCCACTGCGCAAGGGAAAAAGTGGTGGTCGCAAATTCTGGGTTGCTGTCAATCCCGGCTCGCCGGACGGTCGTCGTGACCTGCCTTTTCGCGCCGTGACGAGCGGATGAGGTTGAGGGTTTCAACCAGGCAGGCAAACAGCATGGCGGCGTAGATGTACTCCCGGTCGATATGGTGGTGCAGCCCATCCGAGACCAGTGCCAGGCCGACCATGGCCAGGAAGGCAAGTGCAAGCATCTTGGCCGACGGGTGTCTCTCGACGAATGACGACAAGCCTTCGGCAAAGAACATCATGACAATCACGGCAATGATGATTGCAGCAACCATGACCTCGATATGCTCGGCAATTCCGACAGCGGTGATGACCGAGTCCAGCGAGAACACGGCATCGAGAATGATGATCTGCACGATCACCGACCAGAACCCGGTGTGCCGGGACCGTCGCTGGCTGTGCCTGTCCTCCAACTCGGTGAAGATCTCGTTTGCCGATTTCCAGATCAGGAAAAGCCCGCCGGCAATGAGGATGATGTCACGCCAGCTGACGGTCTGGTCAAGAACGGAAAATATCGGCCTGGTAAGCGAAGCAATCCACGAAATTGCAAACAGCAGCAGGATCCGCATGAGCATGCCAAGGCCGAGGCCAATGAGCCGCGCCTGGCGGCGCTGGTGTTCGGGAAGCTTCGAAGCTGCTATCGAAATGAACAGCACATTGTCCACGCCGAGGACGATCTCGAGGATCGTCAAGGACAGAAAGCTGGCCCAGACCGCCGGATTCGCCAGCAATTCAGCCATGCTGATCCCGCCCGGCCGACGGTGTTTCTGGCCGGCCTGCCTCCAGGGTTCTTGTCCGGACAGACCTATCCTGCAATGTCGGGGTCATTTTCCGGCAGCAGTTCGACCAGCAACTGCTTGGTTTCAAATCCCTGCCCGGCCCTGACATGGATCGCACCGACCGTGCCGGCTCGCTCCGAGTAGACACCGACCTCCATCTTCATCGCCTCGATGGTAAGCAGGACTTCTCCCTTCTCGATTCGCTGGCCCTCCTGTACGGAAATCGAGGCAACGGTGCCGGGCATGGGAGCGCCGACATGGTCCGGGTTCCTGTCATCGGCCAGGACGGGCTGCGGCGCCGAGGCGGCAAAACTGCGGTCGACGATCCGAACGGTTCGGGGCTGTCCATTCAACTCGAAGAACACCCGGACACTGCCGTCATCCCTCGTGGTGCCGACAGCCTGGAGCTGAATCTCGAGGATCTTTCCCGGATCGATTTCGGCGCTGATCATCTCTCCTGGCTGCATCCCGTAGAAGAACACACGTGTCGGCAGGGTACGCACGGGTCCGTATTGCAGGTGATGCTCCATGTAGTCCAGAAAGACACCCGGATACATGAGGTATCCGGCGAGGTCCTCGTCATCGACGTCAAATCCGTCCAGTCGCTCCGAGAGTTCGACCCTGCACCCCTCGATGTCCACCGCGTCAAGCAGCGTGCCTGGACGCACGGTAATCGGTTGCTTCCCCTTGAGAACCTTCTTCTGCAGGGCGGCGGGGAAGCCGCCTGCCGGCTGTCCGATGTCGCCACGCATCAACTCGACAACCGAGGAAGGAAACGACACCTCGACTTCCGGGTCTTCGATCTCTTCCCTGGACACCCCCTGGCTGACCATCATCAGCGCCATGTCACCGACAACCTTCGATGTCGGCGTGACCTTGACGATGTCGCCAAACATCCGGTTGGCCTCGGCATAGGCCTCGGCAATGTCGGCCCAGCGATCACCAAGGCCCAGCGAACGGGCCTGGGCTTTCAGGTTCGAGAATTGCCCGCCGGGCATTTCGTGCAGGAATATCTCCGACACCGGGGCCGGGAGCCCTTCGTCGAAAGCGGTATACAGGGATCGCACACCCGACCAGTATTCGGACAACTCCCGTATGGCCGAAATATCCAGCCCGGTGTCGCGATCGGTGTGCGCCAGGGATTCGACAATCGATCCGAGGCAAGGCTGCGAGGTGCCTCCGGAAAACGAATCGACGGCTGCATCGACGATATCGGCACCAGCCTCGCAGGCTGCGAGCGTCACCGCCACGCCCATGCCGCTGGTATCGTGGGTGTGGATATGGATCGGCAACCCCACCTCTTCACGGAGCGCAGTCACCAGCACCCGGGTCGCTGCCGGCTTCAGGATTCCCGACATGTCCTTGATGGCAAGGAAGTGAACGCCAGCTGCCTTGAGCTGCCTGGCAATGGCCAGGTAGTAATGCAGGTCATATTTGGACCTGTCGGGGTTGGAGATGTCACCGGTGTAACAGATGGCCGCCTCGCAGACGCGCCCGGTCTCCAGCACCGCATCAATCGCCACCCGCATGTTCTCGGTCCAGTTGAGGCTGTCGAAGATCCTGAAGATGTCGATGCCGGTCTTCGCTGCCTGCCTGACAAAGAACTGCACCACATTGTCCGGATAGTTGGTGTATCCGACGCCGTTGGCACCCCGGAGAAGCATCTGGGTCATGATGTCGGGTGCGCCGGCGCGGATGTCACGCAATCTCTGCCACGGGCATTCCTTCAGGAACCGGTAGGATGCATCGAAGGTCGCGCCGCCCCAGCATTCCAGTGAAAACAGACCGGACAGGTTTCGCGAATACGCTTCGGAGGAATTGACGATGTCGTAGGATCGCATCCGGGTTGCCAGGATGGATTGGTGGGCATCACGCATCGTGGTGTCGGTAACGAGCAGCCGCCGCTGGCCGATCACCCAGTCGGCAAGCCCGGTCGGACCGCGCTCGGTCAGGATTCTGCGAGGGGTGATGGCAGGGGTCTGGTCCCTGAGGCGCGGCAATACCGGTATCTTCGCCGCGGCCGGTGGCCTTTCCCGTCCGGCGATCTCCAGGTTTCCGTTTACGGTGGTGTCGGCGATGTAGCGGAGAATCCTGGTCGCCCGGTCACGGCGCTCGCGGAACCGGAACAGGTCCGGCGTCCGGTCGATGAAGGCTGTCGAGTAGTCATTGGACAGGAATGCCGGGTGCCGCAAGAGATTCTCGACAAACACGATATTGGTGGCAACGCCGCGGATCCTGAACTCGCGCAACGCCCGGCCCATCCGCCGGACCGCGCCGTCGGCTGTCGGCGCCCAGGCCGTCACCTTGACCAGAAGCGAATCGTAATAGCGGGTGATGATCCCGCCCGAATATGCGGTTCCCTCGTCGAGGCGAATTCCGAAACCGGTTGCCGACCTGTAGGCGACGATCCTCCCGTAGTCGGGAATGAAATTGTTGAGCGGATCCTCGGTGGTGATCCTGGTCTGGATCGCATGACCGTTGAGGTCGACATCCTCCTGGGAGTCGATGCCGGTCGCCTGCCAGAGGCTCGCCCCCTCGGCAATCAGGATTTGCGCCCTGACGATGTCGATGCCGGTCACCTCCTCGGTCACGGTGTGTTCGACCTGGATGCGCGGATTGACTTCAATGAAGTGGAACCGGCCGGTATCGACATCCATGAGGAACTCGACAGTCCCGGCATTCACATAGCAGTTATGCCTGGCGATACCGACGCCGAAGCTGCAAACCTCCTGCCGCTGGCTGGCGCTGAGGAAGGGGGCTGGCGCACGCTCGACGATTTTCTGGTTGCGCCGCTGAATGGAGCAGTCCCGCTCATGGAGATGGATGACATTCCCCTCGGTGTCACCGAGTATCTGAACTTCCACATGCCTGGCGTTGTGTATCAGCCTCTCGAGGAAGCAGGCGTCATTGCCAAAGGCCGCCCGGGCTTCGCTTCGCCCCTCGTTGACATTCGCTTCCAGCTCGTCGGCGGACTCGATCCGGCGCATGCCGCGCCCTCCGCCTCCCCAGGCCGCCTTGAGCATCAGCGGATACCCGATTTCGGCCGCCATTTCCCGGACCAGATCCATGTCGTCCGGCAACGGGTCGGTAGCCGGAACCACCGGAACGCCGGCCTCGATGGCAACTTGCCGAGCCGATGCCTTGTCCCCGAGGAGCCGCATGGAGTTGCCGGACGGGCCGATGAAGGCAATTCCCTCGCACTCGCAGGCATCGACCAGTTCCGGGTTTTCGGAGAGCAGCCCGTAGCCGGGATGAATCGCATCGGCGCCGCATTGACGGGCAATCCGCATGACTTCGTCGATGGAGAGATATGCCTCGACCGGCCCCAGCCCCTGTCCGATCCTGTAGGCTTCATCGGATTTGAACCTGTGGAGCGACAGCTTGTCTTCTTCGGCAAAGACGGCAACGGTCCGTTTGCCGAGTTCGTTGGCTGCCCGCATGATGCGAACGGCAATCTCGCCGCGGTTGGCGATCAGGATCTTGTTGAAGTCCGGCATATCATCCGTGCTGGTCTCTACCATCCTGCCGCCTGGTCGGCAGGCAATCGCGATTTGTGCAGGTCGTCACCGGAAATGCCTCAACAAGTCGCGGAATTCCACACAATTCGCAGTGTTCATTGCGTTTGTGGCATGCATTGCCGACAATTGGAACATAACAAGAACTTTTTGCTTTACACCTGCCAGAGTTCAGATATGACGGCCGCATGAAAAACGAAAGAATTTCTTTGGCAGAATCGAGAAACTCGCCAATGCCGAATGCCGATCCGGAAATCTCGCCATATCTTCGGGATCTCAATCCAGGACAACTCGAGGCGGTCGAGGCGCTGGACGGACCGGTCCTGGTGCTGGCCGGTGCCGGGACCGGCAAGACGCGAACATTGACGGCCCGAATTGCCCATATCCTGTGTACCGGGAGAGCCTGGCCATCGCAGATCCTGGCGGTGACCTTCACCAACAAGGCTGCGGCCGAGATGCGGGAGCGGGTCGAGAGGACCGTGCCGATGCAGATTGGCTCGTTTCCCTGGCTCGGGACGTTCCATGCCATTTCGGCCAGGATTCTCCGGGAGCACTCCGAGCGGGCCGGCCGGAAACCGAATTTCACCATCCTGGACAGCGATGATCAGACCCGCCTGCTCAAGCAGGTCATCACTGCCAGCGGCATCGACGAAAAGAAATGGCCGGCCAGGCAACTGTCGGCAACGATAGACCGGTGGAAGAACCAGTGCTGGTTGCCGTCCGATGTGCCGGCCTCGCAGCGCCGTTCCTTCGAGGGAAGGGTGGTAGATCTCTACCAGGAGTATCAGCAACGGCTCGAGATCCTGAATTCCGTGGATTTTGGCGACCTGATCCTGCTTGTTGTCGAGTTGTTGCGCCAGGATGAGGAGTTGCTGGCCGGATATCAACGCAGGTTCAAATATATCCTTGTCGACGAATACCAGGATATCAACACCGCCCAATACGCCTGGTTGCGACTGTTTGCCCAGGGCCGGAGCAATATCTGCTGTGTCGGCGACGAGGATCAGTCGATCTATGGCTGGAGAGGCGCCGATGTCGGCAACATCCTGGCCTTCGATCGGCATTTTGACGGGGTAACGGTCGTCCGGCTCGAACAGAATTACCGGTCAACCAGGCACATCCTGGCCGTGGCCGGTGCCGTGATCGGCAATAACCGGAATCGGCTCGGCAAGGAGTTGTGGACCGATTTGCCCGGGGGAGAGAAGGTGCAGCTGATTGGTCACTGGGATGGCAAGGCGGAGGCCAGCTGGATCGGCAGCGAGATCGAGGCACTGGTCAGTGCGGTCGGCAGCCGGCGGCGGTACAAGTTCAGCGACATGGCGGTGCTGGTGCGTGCCTCGTTCCTGATGCGGGAAATCGAGGATCGGTTTCTGGCGCTGGGGCTGCCCTATGTGGTGATCGGCGGGGCCAGGTTCTACGAACGCAAGGAAATCCGCGACGCGCTTGCCTATTTCCGGCTGGTGGTGTCGTCGGCCGATGATCTGGCCTTCGAGAGGATCGTCAATACCCCGAGGCGGGCTGTAGGAGAAAAGGCCCAGCTGACAATTCGAAACCTTGCCAGACAGGAGGGAGTTTCACTGCTGGCGGCAGCCGGCAGGCTGCTGGCGGATGGCGCATTCACCGGACGCACGGCAATCGGGCTGAACGGTTTCATTGGCGACATCGAATGCTGGAGCGAGCTTCTGCGACGGGGCGAGATGGGCCATCTCGACCTGGCAGAGCAGATCATCGACGGGTCGGGTCTTCCGCAGATGTGGCTGAGAATGAAGACCCCCGAAGGCGACGGACGGGTGGAGAACCTGAAGGAGTTGGTCAGGTCTCTCCGGGAATTCGACAGCATCCAGGGATTCCTGGAGCATGTGTCGCTGGTGTTCGACAATTTGCAGGAAGCCGAGGGCGACAGGGTCTCGATCATGACCCTGCATGCGGCGAAGGGCCTGGAATACCCGGTGATTTTTCTGCCGGCCTGGGAGGAGGGCATCTTTCCCTCCGCCCGGACGCTCGAACAGGAGGGTCCGGCGGGGCTGGAGGAGGAACGCCGGCTGGCCTATGTCGGTATCACCCGCGCCAGGGAGATTTGCACGATTTCCTGTGCCGGAAACCGCAATCAATATGGCAGCTGGAATGCACAGCTGCATTCCCGCTTCATCGACGAATTGCCTCGGGAGGAGCTGGAGATGCTGGCCCCTCCCGGCATCATGGCCAGCCCGTTCGGCAATGGGGCGAAATCCGCTGGCAAACCGGGCAGCCGGTTTGACGGCTCGGCGAGCAAGCCGGCCGGCGGTTACGGAGCCCCCGGATTTCGGCGGCTTGTCAGTCGGGCGGCCGAACGGTCTGCCGGCGCTGCAAGGCGGGAGGTTGAACCGGCAAAGGCCGCCGCCCATGTGGAATATGCCTCGGGCGTCCGGGTGTTCCACCAGAAATTCGGCTACGGGCAGGTCCGGTCGCAGGAGGGTGACAAGCTGGTTGTCGAGTTCGAGTGTTCGGGCACCAAGCACATCATTGCCAGTTATGTCTCGCTGGCCGATGGAAGCGAAGGGTGATTGCCGCCGGGCAACCGGCAAGCTCTGCTCATGGCCGATGCCGGTGATTCCTCCTGCCCCGGAATTCCGGTATCCGCTACGTTCAGGACACGGCGGCCCTCCGGCCAATTCCGGAACCTGTCACTGGAACGGCAAGGTCGGCCCCACCCGACCGCCTGCTCACCAGCTTCGTCGATACCGGGCTCGCTCCACGGATCGAGGCACACGCCCCTTCCTTCATGCAAGTCCGGTTCAATGCGGTAGCCAATTCGTGCGTCGGTGACCTTCTCCTCGCCGGTCAGTTCCAGATACCAGCTGACCATGCCGCCGCGGGAGGTACCGTAGACCATCCCGCTCTGCCAGCCGCCCCCGGAGCCGGACACCTGCCGGGCAAGGCCATGACCCAGCCGCGCCGAGAATTCCCGCCTGCTCCCGGGGTCCGGATCATGGGTCAGGCTGGCCGACAGGCTCCAGCTTTTGAATTCATCATCGTCATGGGCAAGGATCCTGCGTCCATCCAGTGCCACCGACAGTCCGGCACCCTTGTCCTGCCAGCCGAGACCGCTCTCGGCGTCGCCGTCATCACGGCGAGGGCCGAGGCCGGCGCGTGAGGTGAAGGTTATGGGGCGACATCACGGCCCCGGGAGCCTTCGAGCGCGGCCAGTTCGTCTGTCCCATCCGGGCTGGTCCGGCTCCACAATCCATCGGCCCAGGCATCGAGCCCGAAGCCGACCCCTGGTGTCCGGACCAGCACCGGTCGCATGCCGGCTGCCGCCATCCGGCGCCGGGCACCGGCCTGCATTGCGGTGTGACCCTCCGACACCAGGGTCAGCCTGCTCCTGCCTGCGCCAGGCGCGCCAAACTGATCGGGATGCACCCGGGGCCGAGGTCGGCGATTTGTCATCGGGTCGATGATGCAGGCGCGGGCATCCTTCCAATGACCGGCCTGCAGGTGAATGCCGGCCCGGTCGTCCGGATGTCCTCGGAGACAACCTGAACGGGGAAGGGGCCTGTGTCCGGTGCTGCCGGCAGCTTGCCATGGTCAAATCTGCAGGGAAGCGCGGGTGCAGCCGTGCCTTGACATTTTCCTTCGTCAGGCGCCGGTGTGAACTGGACTCTGGCCGCCGCTGCGCTATTGCTCGTCGTTGCAACTCCGGCCAGCCGGGTCGATCGGTCATCCGCAGAGAGAGAGATCAATTGCCAGTCACCAGGGACAGCATACTGGAAGAGCTTCGGCGGGTAACGCTGCCCGGCGGCGATGACATCGTTTCGCTGGGAATGGTCCGGGCAGTGACCATCAGCGACGGGGCGGTCAGTTTTGTCCTGGAGGTCGAGGCCGGGCAGGGGCCCGGCATGGAGCCTGTCAGGGAAGCGGCCAGGCAGGTTGTCGAGCAACTTGATGGCGTCGACCGGGTGTCGGCCGTGCTGACATCCCATCAGCCGGCGGAGACGCCTGACCGCACCCCGCCACCGAACCTGCGGATTGGCCGTCACCCCTCGCCGGGGTCCTCGGTGGCCGCGCTGCCCGGTGTCGGGAAGATCATTGCCGTGGCATCCGGCAAGGGGGGCGTCGGCAAATCGACAATTGCCTCGAACCTGGCAATAGCACTGTCCCGACAGGGAAAGCGGATCGGCTTGCTGGATGCCGACATCCACGGACCATCCCTTCCGACAATGATGGGGACAAGCCGGCGTCCGGACTCTCCTGATGGCACCGTTATCCGGCCGCTCGTCGTGCATGGCGTTGCCATGATGTCGATCGGTTTGCTGCTGCCAAGCGACGAGGCGATCATTTGGCGGGGGCCGATGTTGATGGGCGCGCTTCAGCAGATGCTGCAGCAGGTGGAGTGGGGAGAGCTGGACGTGCTGATCGTCGATCTGCCTCCCGGCACCGGGGATGTGCAACTCACCCTGTGTCAGCGGTTCAACATCCACGGAGCGGTCATCGTCTGCACTCCACAGGACGTGGCATTGATGGACGCAAGGCGGGCAATTGCAATGTTCAGGAAGCTCGAAGCACCGGTCCTCGGCCTGATCGAAAACATGTCATTCCTGGATTGTCCGCACTGTTCGGGGCGAATCGACCTGTTTGGCTCCGGGGGAGCTCGCCAGGTGGCTCGGGAGCTGGACATTCCGTTTCTTGCGGCGCTGCCGATCGATGTCGCCATCAGGGAGTCGGGTGATTCGGGGGAGCCTGTTGCGCTGCGCGAGGGGCCGATCGGCAGCATTTTCGGCTCGATTGCCGACATCCTGTCCTGACTGCGACCGATTCGGTTCGGCTGCCCTTGCCGAGTTCGTGGGGCAAAATCCCGAATCACACCAAACCTCCTGCAAGGAAGAATGTCAGGAATTGCCTGGAGATCCGGGCGAGTGAATGCAATATATGGTAGGTTGCTTTGCTGGATCGTCAAGTAATTGATAATCTGTGGCACAGGTGCCACAGATTGCCAAGGGGGAGCAATTCCCCAAAAAAAATCTGCAAAACCCGTGGAAACCCACAATAAGCCATGATATCCCAACGGTTCCTGGTGACATGGGTTGTGAGGCAGTCAAAGTACAGTCAGGTCACCAGACTAGCAGTAAGGGTAACCGTGCAGTCGCACTTCTTGGCCGCCTTCAGAGTCGAGTGTCTCCTCCCCCCTTCCACACCGACCTGGGCGGCCAGGAACCTTCCCGGGTTCCACTGGTCCGGTGTCAGGCAGAGGGTATTGCGTGTTCGATCCCGCATTCAGAGGCGAGAGCCTGCACAAGGTCGATCAGAAGGGACGAGTCTCGATCCCGGCAGAATTTCGACAGATCATCGCCCTCGGCGATCCGGAATTCAAGGACGGCAACTATCCGAGATTCACGATCGTCTATGGTGATCAGCGGCTTGGTTGCCTGAAATGCTATACCGAACTTGTCATCGGCAATATCGACAGCCAGATTTCGGAACTGCCTCGATCCTCCAGGGAGCGGCAGTTTCTCCAGCACTATTTCCAGACACGGTCGGTTCGTGTCCAGCTCGACCCCACCGGTCGGTTGCTGATGTCCATGACCCTGCGGGACAAGGTGGGTCGTGCTGATCAGGTCTGTTTTGCCGGAACAGGCGATTCCTTCGAGATCTGGGGACTCGAAGCATATGAACAGCACCGAAGCAATCTCGAGAGCCTGTTCCATGACGGCGAGGCGGCCCTGGATCCAATGTCACTCCTCGAAGACGCCCAGTAGGGGCGACCGGGCCCGGGCAGAGGTTGGCATGGGAAGATGAACGGCCATGAACCGGTCATGCTCGATACCGTAATCGAGATCGCGAATCCCGTAGAGGGCACCTGGGTCGATTGTACCTTGGGAGCAGGCGGTTGCTCGCGGGCCCTGATTGACGCCGGTGCACGGCGGGTTGTCGGAATCGATTGCGACCCGGATGCGCTGGAGTTGGCCCTTGCCACCGGCCTGCGTGAATCCTGCCGCTTTACCCCGGTATGTGCCAGGTTCGGTGACCTGGGCGAGCTGGGCGAGGTTGATTCCGTGGCCCCGATCGAGGGCATCGTGTTTGATCTCGGTGTCTCGTCGATGCAGCTGGACAATCCGGACCGCGGCTTCTCCTTCGTGCGGGATGGTCCGTTGGACATGCGGATGAGCAGGAATGGCCGCAGTGCCGCCGATATTGTCAACCAGGAATCCGAGGAACGGATTGCCGAGATTTTCTACCTGTTCGGGCAGGAGAGGCATTCCAGGCGAATTGCCCGGGCCGTCATCGAACGCCGGCGCCGGGGATCGATTTCGACCACCGGCGAGTTGGCGGATCTGATCGCCAGCAGCCTGCCGCCACGGCGGGGAGTTCGTCTGCATCCGGCAACACGGTGTTTCCAGGCGCTCAGGATCGCGGTCAATGACGAACTCGGCCAGCTCGTGACGGGGTTGAATGCAGCCGAGAGGCTGCTGCCCAGGGGCGGCAAGCTCGTGGTGATCTCGTTTCATTCGCTCGAGGACCGGATCGTGAAACGGTTCGTGGGCGGCAACCGGACATCCGGCAGCCGCTACCGGCCACGGGAACAGGCTCCGGGGCCGAGATTCAAGCCGATGGCAGGCGGATGGCGCGGGCCGAATGCCGGTGAGGTCGCGGCCAATCCCCGCTCCCGCTCTGCCAGGTTGAGGGCCGCCGAGCGGACTGACGAGCCAGCCGTGCACAGTGGGCGGGAAATGCTTGGTGTTCCCGTCCTTGCCAAGCGGGGTCAAGGCTGATGCGAATCCTGGCGCTGCTGTTTCCGTTGGCCATTGCCGTGCTGTCGGCCTTCTGGTCGTACAACGAGCACAGCATGACCAGGGAAATCACCGAAAGGGTGAACGGACTCGAGGCGAAGATCACCAGCAGCCGGAAGAGGCTGGATGTTCTCCGGGACGAATGGGAAGTCTTGAACCAGCCGGAGCGTCTCAACAGGCTCGTGGAACTGCATTTCGAGGAGTTGAAGCTGTCGAGTGTAACGCTGGCGCGTATCCGTGACATTTCAACGGTTCCGTTTCGGGACCGGTCGGTCCCGGCCCTGGATTCCGAGACCGGTTTGCTGCTTGCGGCCCCGGTCGCAATTCGGGCTGACCGATGAGCATGGCCGATATCGGCTCCGGGTTCAGGCGAAGATCCCGCCGCCGCAGGGCAAGACTGCATGTCCGGACCCGCGGCAGGAGCCAGAGTTGGCGCCGCAGCCGCACCCGGATCCGTTTCAGCGCCATCATGCTGGGGCTGGCTTTCGTCCTCTTGTCTTCCAGGCTGGCAGTAGTGGCCATGACCGGGCCGCATGACGGCATCGTCGAGCATGGTCCGGCTTCGGCGATTTCGGGAGACCGGATCGATATTGTTGACCGGCGGGGAACGATCCTTGCGACCAACACGCCGACTTCCTCGCTGTATGTGCACCCCAGGGAATTGTCGACCGAGGGAGCCATCCACGCGCTTGAACGCCTGCCGGAAATTTTCCCCGAACTGAACGTCGAACAACTCGAACGCAAGCTGGACCCCGATCGAAAATTTGCCTGGATCAAGCGGCAGGTCTCGCCGAGCCAGGAGAGGGCGGTCGTCAATACCGGGTTGGCTGGCATGCATTTCGGGCAGCGGCAGCTTCGGATCTATCCCAAGGGCACCCTGGCATCGCACGTCCTGGGGGGGACGAAATTCAGCCGGGAGAGCGTTCGCGCGGCTGAAATCGCCGGTGTGGCCGGAGTCGAACTGGGCCTCGATTCATTGCTCAGGGACATGGAGTCCGGGTCGAATCAACTGATGCTGTCGATCGATCACCGGGTTCAGTCCATTGTCGAACAGAAGCTTGCCGCCGGTGTCAGCCTCTACCGGGCCAAGGCAGGAAGCGCGGTGTTGATGGATGTGCGGACCGGGGAGATCGTCTCGCTGGCAAGCCATCCGGATTTTGATCCGAACAGGAGGTCGCAGTATGTCCGGGCGAAGGGCAATCCACTGTTCAACATTCCGGTCCAGGGGATTTTCGAATTCGGTTCGGTATTCAAGGTGTTTGCGGCCGCCCAGGCACTGGATCTGGGGCTGGTACATCCGGAAACCCCCATCGAGACGACTCCGGTCAGGATCAACGACCGGACGACCATACGCAGCCATTATGGCCGGGAGGAGCCCCTCACGGTCGAGGACACAATCGTCAAGAGTTCGAATCCTGCCGCAGCCAGGCTCGCCTTGATGATCGGCAAGGCCAGGCAGCAGGAGTTCATGCAGTCCCTCGGATTCCTTGACCGCAGCCCGCTGGAACTTGCCGAGTCAAGCATCGTGAAACCGATGCTCCCGGATCGATGGAGCCATCACTCGGTGGCGACGATTTCCTACGGTCACGGGCTCGCGGTCAGCGCCGTTCACCTGGCGGCAGCCTATGCGACGATTTCAAATGGCGGATGCAGGGTGGTGCCGACAATCAGTCCTGCCAGCCACAGGCTACCCTGCGAGCGGGTCATCTCGCCCCGCACATCCCGGCAGATCACGGACATCATGCGGCAGGTGGTCCAGCGCGGCACGGCATCAAAGGCCAACCTGCCGGACATCGCGGTGGGCGGGAAGACCGGCACCGCGGACAAGCCGAACCCGAAGGGCGGCTATCATGATGACCGGGTGCTGGCGACATTCGCCGCGGTGTTCCCGACCGAGGCGCCGAAATACGTGCTGATCCTGTCTCTCGACGAGCCGAATTCGAATGATGGGTCGAAATGGGAGCGGTCGGCGGGGAACACGGCAGTTCCGGTGGCGGCAGAAATCATATCTTCGACTGCGTCGTTGCTGCTTCATCCTTCGCAAACAGTCACAGCCGGACTGTCCATCTCCGACCGGAATTGATTGCGGCCGATGACGGGAGCAGTTCACCACAGCGCCAGTTCCGCCGGCAAGACCCTGGGTGAACTCGGTCTGGCGGCAGGACATGACCGGGGGCTGCGCATCACCGGGCTCTGTATATCGAGTCACGAGGTAGCGCCCGGCAACCTCTTCGCCGCCCTTCCCGGCCTCAATGTTCACGGAGCCGCGTTTTCGGAAGAGGCGATCGCCAGAGGGGCAGCGGCAATCCTGACCGACCGGCCAGGGACGGAGAAGGTCCGGGCGGCTGACGGTGCCGGCAGGATCAGGATCATCACGGTCGATGATCCCCGGCCCTGCCTGGCCATGCTGGCCGCAGAATGGTTTGACCGGGCACCGGAAGTGGCAGTTGCCGTGACCGGCACCAACGGCAAGTCCTCCGTTGCCGGCATGTGCAGGCAGATCTGGGAGTTGCTTGGCCGGAACTCGGCATCTCTAGGAACAATCGGCATCGAGGGTGGATTGTCGGCATCGTTGCCGCACACCACGCCGGACCCGATTGCATTGCATGGCTGGCTGGCCGAGCTTCATGATGCCGGCGTAACCCATCTGGCGCTGGAGGCCTCGTCGCACGGGCTGAGACAGCATCGTCTGGCCGGAGTCGGAATTGTCGCCGCCGCCTTCACCAATCTCACCCATGATCACCTGGATTATCATGCGGACATGGAGGAGTATTTCGACGCCAAGTCCATGCTGTTCACGCGAATCCTGCCGGTATCGGGAACGGCCGTCATCTGGACCGATACCGGGGAGGGTCGCCGGATGGCCGAACTGGCCTCGCGCAGGGCCGGTGGCCTGGTAACCCTGGGGGGTCCGGAATCGGATCTGCAAATCCTGTCGCAGAGACCACACCAGGGTGGCCAGGACCTGAAATTCGGCTGGAAGGGTCGCCGGTACGGTGTCTGCCTGCCGCTGCCGGGGAGTTTCCAGGCACGGAATGTTCTTACCGCGGCAGCGCTGGTGGCGGCGGCTGGTGAGGACGTTGACGAGGTGATGTCGGTGCTGGACGGCCTGCAAACGGTCAGAGGCCGACTCGAACTGGCCGCGGCCCGGAAAAATGGCGCACAGATATTCGTCGATTATGCCCACACGCCGCATGCCCTGCAAACGGTCATTTCCTCTCTGCGACCGCATGTTCTCGGGCGAATGGTGGTGGTGTTCGGAGCTGGCGGCGAGCGCGACGCCGCCAAGCGGGAGCAAATGGGCCAGATTGTTGCCGAGCTGGCCGATGTCGCCATCGTCACCGACGACAATCCGCGCCGGGAGGACCCGACCGGCATTCGGGCGGCGATCCTGGCAGCCTGCCCTTCCGGGATCGAAATACCGGACCGTGCCGAGGCGATCCTGAGGGGTGCCGACATGCTGGAGGTGGGGGATGTCCTGCTGATTGCCGGCAAGGGACATGAATCGGGGCAGGATGTCGGCGGGGTGATCCACCCGTTCGACGACGTGGAACAGGCAAGCATGTCGGTGCGGGCTCTTGACGGGATGGCATTGTGAGTCTGTGGAGTTCAACCGAGGTTGAAATTGCGACCGGCGGCACATCTGCATGCCGCTGGGAAGCAGGCGGCGTGTCGATCGACTCGCGTGCGCTGTCCGCCGGTGACCTGTTCCTGGCCCTGTCCGACCGGCGGGATGGTCATGACTTTGTCGGCGACGCGCTGGGGGCGGGGGCAGCAGCAGCTGTCGTCTCGAAGATGCCGGAGGGAGTTGGTGCGGAGGCACCGCTGCTCATGGTGGAGGATGTGCTTGATGCCCTGACCCGTCTCGGGGAGGCCGGGAGGCGGCGATGCAGTGCCAGGATCATCGCGGTGACCGGGTCTGTCGGCAAGACCTCCACCAAGGAAATGCTGCGCCATGTGCTGGAGCGGCAGGGAGCGACATCGGCCGCGGTCGGCAGCTACAACAATCATTGGGGAGTGCCGCTGACCCTGGCAAGAATTCCGGTCAAGGCAGGTTTTGCAGTCATCGAGATCGGAATGAGCAATCCCGGCGAAATTCTCCCCCTGGCCAGGTTGACCCGCCCCGATGTTGCCATGGTGACGGCGGTCGGTCCGGCTCATCTTGCCTCGTTCGGCACGGTCGAGAAGATCGCCGAGGAGAAGGCGGATATCATTGCCGGTCTGGGAAAGGGCGGAGTGGCCATTGTCAACGGAGATTTTCCATCCTGGCGCATCGTGCAGCGCATTGCCGCCGAGCGGGGTGTCCGCCTGGTCAGCTACGGGCGCAACCCCGATGCCGACTGGAGACTGCTCGATGTCACCGTCGCCGAATCCTCGACGATCCTGCTTGTTGCACGGGGTGAATCCCGGCAGGTGGTGAAACTGGCGGCCCGGGGCAGCCATTTCGCCGAAAATGCCCTCGGGGTGCTGGCAGCAGTCGAGGCGGTCGGGGCTGATCCGGTCCTGGCTGCCCTTGAACTCGGGACATGGATACCTCCGGATGGCAGGGGAATGCGCTACCGAATCCTGCTGGGTGAAGATGGTGAACACGTGGTCGAACTTGTTGACGACGCCTACAATGCCAATCCCGTCTCGATGTCGGCAGCACTCGAGTCGCTGGCCCATTCGCCGCCAGCACCGGCTTCCGGCAGAGCCAGCGGCAGGCGGGTGGCCATACTTGGCGACATGCTTGAACTTGGCGAGCGGGCAGGCGACTTCCACGCCGAAATCGCCAACCATGATTCGATCGGGGATATCGACATCATTCATTGTTCGGGAGATCTCATGCAATCCCTGCATGATGCCCTGCCGGCGGGGAAACGCGGCAGATGGTCACAGCAGCCCGAGACCCTGGGCAGGCGGGCGCACGAACTGGTCGCTCCGGGTGATGTCGTCCTGGTCAAGGGATCGAAGGGATCGAGAGTATCAGTGGTGGCCGACGCAATCCGAAGACTCGGTGAGGTCAGGCCGGTAACAGGGCAGGGCATGCAGTAATGTTGCATTATCTGAGTGGATTTTCCGATGGCGGCGACTTCTTCAATCTCTTTCGCTACATCACCTTTCGAGCCAGTGGCGCCCTGGTCACCGCCCTGCTGATCGGGTTCATATTCGGTCGCCCGCTCATCAACTGGCTTCGGGAGAGACAGAAGAATGGCCAGCCCATCCGCGAGGACGGCCCGGAATCACACAAGCTGGTCAAGGCCGGCACCCCGACCATGGGCGGGGTGCTCATTCTCGGAGCACTGCTTCTCTCGACGCTGCTGTGGGCGAGGCTGGACAATCCCTATATCTGGCTGGTGCTGTTTGTCACCATCGGCTTCGGCACCGTCGGGATGATCGATGATTACCGCAAGGTGTCGTCAAACTCGGTCAAGGGAGTTCCGGGGCGCATCAGGTTTGCCGCCGGGTTGATCATCGCCCTGCTGGCCAGCATCGCCGCCATGCAGATCCATCCGGAACCGCTTGCCGGCGCGGTGGCATTTCCGGTCTTCAAGGATATCCTGGTCGACCTGGGATTGTTCTTCCTGCCCTTTGCCGTGTTTGTCATCGTTGGATCGGCCAATGCCGTCAACCTGACCGACGGGCTTGACGGGCTGGCCATCATGCCGGTCATGATCACCGCCGCCGCCCTGGGAGTCATTGCCTATGCGGTCGGGCGGATCGATTTCACCGAATACCTGGATGTGCATTATGTTCCGGGGACCGGAGAATTGCTGGTCTTTGCTGCCGGGCTGATCGGAGGTGGCCTCGGTTTCCTATGGTACAACGCCCCGCCGGCAGCGGTCTTCATGGGCGATACCGGTTCGCTGGCACTGGGAGGCGCGGTGGGCGCCATTGCCGTTGCCACCAAGCACGAGATCGTGCTGGCAATCATCGGCGGGCTGTTTGTCGTCGAGGCACTCAGCGTGATCATCCAGGTGTTGTATTTCAAGGCCACCGGCAAGCGGGTGTTCCTGATGGCACCGATCCACCATCATTTCGAAAAACGCGGTTGGCCGGAGGCGCAGATCGTCATCAGGTTCTGGATCATTGCGCTCATTCTCGCCCTGGTGGGCCTGGCAACTCTCAAGGTGAGGTAGACGGCCATGCTGCGCCTCGATGGTGTCTCCGGCCGGCGATATCTGGTGCTCGGGCTGGGGCGGTCCGGACGGGCCACGATCACGGCCCTTCAGGAGAGCGGTGCATTTGCCTCCGGATGGGATGACGATGCGGAGGCACGCCGGCAGGCCGAACAGGACGGGATCGGTCTGACCTGCCCGGAGAGCGGCAATCTCGACCAGTTCCACACATTGGTGGTGTCCCCCGGCGTGCCGGTTCTCTACCCGGGGCCGGGCAGGACAGTTGCGCTGGCGCTTGCCGCCGGGCTGAACCTCACCAATGATATCGGACTGTTCTTTTCCTCAATGGGTGAGGGGCAGCCCCGGCCGAAACCGGGTATCGTCGCGGTGACCGGCTCGAACGGGAAGTCGACCACCTCGGCACTCATTCACCACCTGCTGCTGTCGACCGGCGCCACGGCCGAGCTGGCCGGCAATATCGGCAAGCCGGTCCTGGAAATGGAATCCGGAAGCGATTTCGTGGTGCTGGAGATCTCTTCCTATCAGGCCGATCTCGCCCACCGGCTCAAGCCGGATGTTGCAGTCTTCCTGAACTTCTCCCCGGACCATATCGATCGCCATGGCGGGGTTGGCGGCTATTTTGCCGCCAAGCAGCGATTGTTCGACACGCGGAGCCTCGCCACCGCGGTGATCGGAACCGACGAGAAGGAGGGCAGCTACCTGGCATCATGGGTCGGCAGCCGGGCCGGAGCCTGCGACATCATCAGCCTCTCCTCGTCGCTGCCGCACGGGGCCGGACGCCATGCGGTCATCGGCGAGTGCTCCTTTGCCGAATATTTGCAGGGTGCCAGGGTACGGACCACGCAACTTGAAGGCTGCCCGAATCTGCAGGGCCGGCACAACGCGCAGAACTCCGCCGCCGCCTGTCTCGCCTGCCAGGGGCTGGGGGTGACGATCGATGATCCGGAGCCTGCACTGAAGACCTTCCCCGGATTGCCTCACAGGATGCAGGTGCTGGGCGAATTCGGGGGAGTTCTCTGGGTCAATGACTCGAAGGCCACCAACTGCGAAAGCGTGGCGATGGCATTGAGCTCCTTCCGCCGCATTCGATGGCTCGCCGGTGGACAGGCCAAGGATGGCGGCGTGTCGGCACTGGTTGGCACGAAATCGCTTGCCAATGTCGAAAAAGCGTATCTGATCGGTGCTTCGGCCCCGGAATTTGCCATGCAGTTGCGGGGGCTGGACCATGTGATCAGCGGTGACCTGGAGAGTGCGGTCCGGGCGGCAATCAGTGACTCGGCCCCTGGTGATACCATCCTCCTGTCGCCGGCCGCCGCCAGTTTCGACCAATATGCCGATTTCGAGGCCCGCGGCGCCCATTTCATGAGACTGCTCACGGAATTGTCGCCATGGAAGGGCGCGGCGCCGTAGGATTTCCACCTGCGGATGCATGTCCGGGCCCGTGGAATCCCGGCCCGTCCGTGCTGCCATTGCCTGCCCGGGCGCGTGTTGCCAGCCCCCCGCCGCTCCACTTCAGGCTCAGCCGCCATCATGCGCCTGGACGCATGCCTTCAACTTTCCTGCTATACAATTTGCGCTGATGGTGTATTTTTTGCCTTCAGTCGACCGGAAGAGTCGAGAATTCGAGCAGATACAGGCCAGATGCATGACTGAAGCGATTCATGGCTTCGGCCCGGCGCGTCCACCGGTTCCCATAGTGTCCAGGTGGAGCCAGACCATTGATCACTACGTTCTCATTGCGGTGTTCTGGCTGTACCTGATCGGGTTGCTGCTCGGGATGGCATCCTCCCCGGCCATCGCCGAGCGGACCGGGGCCGGCACCTTCAGCCACGTGATCAAGCAGAGCGTGTTCGGCGCAACGGCGTTGGTGATCATGGTGACGATATCAGCGCTGCCGATCAGGTATGTGCGGCGATTCGGCTTCGGCGTGTTTGTCGTTGCGGTGATCGGCATTCTCCTCCTGCCATTCTTCGGGACCGATTTCGGCAAGGGAGCGGTAAGGTGGTTTGCGCTGGGATTTGGTTCGGTGCAGCCATCGGAGTTCGTGAAACCGGGATTCATCGTCGTTGCCGCCTGGTTCATGTCCGGGTCGCTTCATCGTGGCGGCCCCCCCGGCATCGTGATTTCCGCCGCCATCGCCACCATGCTGGCACTCGCCCTGGCCATGCAGCCCGATTTCGGCCAGGCGGCGCTGGTGCTGTTTTCCTGGGTTGTCATGTATTACGCCTCGGGCGCCGCGGTGCTGGTGTTGATGGGTATCGCTGCACTGCTCGTGCTGGCCGGCCTGGCCGCCTATTACTGGTCGGAACATTTTGCCGGGAGGATCGACGCGTTTGCCGCCGGTACCGTTGATCCGTTTTCGCAGCTCGAATACTCGATTTCCGCCGTTCAGAAGGGCGGGTTGTTCGGGTCCGGCGTTGCCGAGGGGTCAATCAAGTACCTGCTGCCGGACGCACATACGGATTTCATCATTTCGGTAGGAGCCGAGGAGTACGGGTTGATCCTGGTATTGCTGGTCGTCTTCCTGTTTGCCTTCGTGTCGGTCCGGTCGCTGTGGGTATTGTCGAGCGAGTCGAGCGTGTTCAAGCGCTTGGCCGGAACGGGCCTGGCGATGCTGTTCGGATCACAGGCCTTCATCAATATCGGTGTCTCGATCGGCGTGTTGCCGGCCAAGGGGCTGACCCTGCCTTTCGTGTCATATGGTGGATCTTCGGTGATCTCGGTGGGGATCATGCTTGGAATCCTTCTGGCACTGACCAGAAAGGAACACGCCGATGTGCAGGAGGAGTCCGGAGGTTACTGGTCCCCGAGGTGAATGCCGACCATGTCTCCAGAAAAATCGAGATTGCTGATCATGGCTGCCGGAGGTACCGGGGGCCACATCTTTCCGGCCCAGGCCCTTGGCGAGGAGATGCTGGACCGGGGCTGGGGTGTCGAATTGTGGACTGACCGGCGCGGCATGCGTTTTGTCGGCGGATTCCCCAGGAATATCCACATTCGCAGGATACCGTCTGCCACCTATGCCAGGGGTGGCGCGGTGTCGAGGATTGCTTCCCCGTTCATGATTGCGACCGGGATCCTCACCTCGTGGATGGCGGTGAGGCGCCTGGGCCCCTCGGTGATGGCCGGCTTTGGTGGCTACCCGGCATTTCCGCCGATGATTGCGGCATGGCTGTCCGGGGTGCCGCGCCTGATTCACGAACAGAACGGAATTCTCGGCAAGGCAAACCGCCTGCTCGCCCGGCGGGTCGATGTCGTGGCCTGCGGAGCGGTGGCCACCGACCTGCCGAAGGGCGTGGTGTCGATTGGCACCGGCAATCCGGTTCGGGCCGATGTCATTGCCAGGTCGGAGTCACCCTTTGCCTGGCCATCGGACGGTCCGATCAGGCTCCTGGTGCTGGGTGGAAGCCAGGGCGCACGGATTCTCGATTCATATGTACCGGCGGCCCTGTCACGGCTGCCCGGATCGCTGGCCGGGCGCATCCATGTCTGCCAGCAGGTTGGCAGATGCCAGCAATCGACAGTCGAGCGGTATTACCGGGAGGCGGGAATTTCCTGCGAGGTTCGTCCGTTCTTCGACGATGTGCCCGAGCGGATCGCGGCGTCGCAGCTGATCATTTCCAGGGCCGGCGCGTCGGCAGTTGCCGAGATCGCATCCATCGGCAGGCCGTCGATACTTATACCCTTTGCCGCCGCGGCAAATGACCACCAGAGCGCCAATGCTGCAGGGTTGGTGGATGCCGGTGCCGCGGTGCAGGTGACCGAAGGCGGGGTTTCTGCCGAATTGCTGGCCAGCTCGATCGCCGGGATACTGTCTGACCCGGCCAGGGCGACGGGAATGGCCGGTGCTGCCCGGAAGGCAGCACATCCCGATGCAACCACCAAGCTGGCAGATCTGGTCGGTAAGCTGGCACGACAGGGAGATCGGGCGTGAACAGGTCGACCCGACTTCCATTGCAACTCGGCCCGGTGCACTTCATCGGCATCGGCGGCATCGGCATGTCGGGCATTGCCGAGGTGCTGATAAACCATGGATACCGGGTTCAGGGTTCCGATCTTGCCGAAACCAGGATTACCAGGAGGTTGTCGAGGCTGGGCGCACGGATTTTCATCGGCCAGGATGCAGCCAATGTCACCGGGTCCGATGTCGTGGTCCTGTCTTCCGCCATCAGGGACACCAATCCCGAATTCGTCAGGGCCCGCCGCCTGGGGCTGCCGGTGGTGAGGCGGGCGGAGATGCTTGCCGAGTTGATGCGGCTGAAGTCGAACGTGGCGGTAGCCGGTACTCATGGCAAGACCACCACCACCACGCTGGTTGCTACCCTGCTTGATCATGGCGGCTATGATCCGACCGTGGTCAATGGCGGAATCATCAAGGCCTATGAATCGAACGCACGGCCCGGTTCGGGGGACTGGATGGTCGTCGAGGCCGATGAAAGCGACGGCACCTTCGTCAAACTTCCGGCGACGGTGGCCGTGGTAACCAATATCGACCCGGAACATCTTGACCATTACGGCAATTTCGACGGGCTCAGGAATGCTTTTTCCTCGTTCCTGACCAATGTGCCGTTCTACGGATTCGCGGTCTGCTGCACCGATCACCCCGAGGTGCAGATGCTGGTGGGACGGACCACCGACCGCCGGATCGTCACCTACGGTTTCAATGCGCAGGCCGATGTGACGGCGGTTGATCTGCGACATGGAAGTGGCGAGGTGAGATTCGACGTGGTTTTCCGGGCCGAGAAATCCAGGCTGGAGGATTGCCGCCTGTCAATTCCCGGTGAACACAACGTGTTGAACGCGCTGGCTGCGATCGCCGTCGGGCGCGGGCTGGGAATGGAATTGCCGGAGATCAGGGCCGGTCTGGCCTCGTTTTCCGGCGTCGGCCGACGATTTACCACCACCGGCAAGGTGAATGACATCGTCATCGTCGATGATTACGCCCATCACCCGGTCGAAATCGAAGCGGCGATCAGGGCAGCCCGCCAGGTTACCAGTGGCCGGGTGCTGGCGATCCATCAGCCGCACCGGTACTCGCGGCTCTCGAACCTGTTCGAGGAATTCTGCACCTGCTTCAAGGAAGCGGATATCGTCGGGATTGCCGATGTCTATGCTGCCGGCGAAGATCCGATTCCCGGAATCGATCGTGACGCGCTGGTCGAGGCGCTGGCGCGGTTTGGCCACCGGCATTCGCACGCCCTGTCGGGACCCGATGATCTCCTGTCGCTGGTCCAGGAGATTGCCAGGGCGGGTGACCTGGTTCTGTGCATGGGAGCCGGCTCCATCAGCAGCTGGGCACAGGAGCTTCCGGGCCGGCTGGAGGCGGCAGGCGGGTCGGAGCAGGAGGGTGAATGACCGGGCCAGTGGTATCGGGAAGTGGCTTTCCCGATATGAAGGGCGCCTGATCGCTGGTCGAGAACTGGCCGACCTGACCTGGCTGCGTGTGGGAGGTCCGGCAGAATGGTTCCTTCGGCCCCGGGACCGCGAGGATTTGGCCAGATTCCTTGCCGGGCCGGGCCGGGATGCCGACATCCTTGTCCTTGGCGTCGGCTCCAACCTGATCGTGCGTGATGGGGGAATTCCGGGGGTGGTGATCCGGCTGGGCCGGGAGTTCGGCGCGATCAGCATTGACGGGGAGCGGGTCCGGGCCGGAGCAGCCGCACTTGATTCCAGGGTCGCCCTCAAGGCTGCCGATGCAGGTCTGGACCTGACCTTTCTACGCACCATCCCCGGCACGGTCGGTGGCGCGGTGCGCATGAATTCGGGATGTTACGGGCGCTACATGGCAGATATCTGCCACGAGGTCACGGTGATGACCGGGGAGGGCCAGATCAGGACCCTGCAGAACCGGGAGATCGGATTCGGTTACCGAACCAGCAATCTCCCGGCCGGATGCATCATTCTCGAGGCGGTGCTGAGCGGCCCCCGGGACTGCCCCGACAGCCTGTCCGGGAAAATGGCCGAGCAGATATCGCACCGGAACGACACGCAGCCCACCCGGATCATGACCGCCGGCTCGACATTCAGGAACCCGTCCGGAAGATCGTCGACCGGCCCCGGGGATGTCGATCATGACATGAAGGCGTGGAAGCTGATCGATGCGGCCGGAATGCGGGGGGCAAGGAATGGAAATGCCTGCGTCTCCCCGAAACATCCGAATTTCCTGGTCAACCTGGGTGGCGCGACTGCAACAGAAATCGAACAACTCGGCGACGCCGTGCGCGCAAGGGTCTTGGAAAACTCCGGAATTGAACTAGAATGGGAGCTGCTTCGGCTTGGAGTTGAATCCCCGGAAACAACGGGGGCTGGTCGAGGTTGAGCCCGGATTGCCAATGGTGGTCTGGAAGTGTGACGCGGAGTGAGGCATGTCGAGCAGGACGCCACGCCGTGTCGCGGTGCTGATGGGAGGTATGTCGGCCGAGCGCGAGGTGTCGCTTGTCTCGGGTCAGCGCTGTGGCGAGGCATTGCAAGAAGCCGGTTATTCGGTGATCGAGGTTGATGCAGGAATCGACCTTTGCGGCAGGCTTTCCGACATTGGCCCGGATGTGGTCTTCAACGGACTTCACGGCAAGTGGGGCGAGGATGGCAGCGTGCAGGGGCTGCTCGAATGGATGCAGATTCCCTATACCCATTCCGGTGTTCGCGCCTCGGCAACGGCGATGGACAAGGTTGCAGCACGGCAGGTCTTCATGCAATCCGGTCTGCCGGTTCCGGACGGGATGACGGTCGGCGCGGCCGAACTCGCCGGCGGCCATCCGATCGACCCGCCCTATGTCGTCAAGCCGGTGAACGAAGGATCCTCGGTCGGGGTGGTCATCGTGCCGGACGGGGCAAATTCGCCGGTTCGTGATTATGATCCGCAATACCCGGAAGTACTGGTCGAACGATTCATTGCCGGCCGCGAACTCACGGTGACGGTTCTCGGCGACCGGGCGCTGACCGTGACCGATATCGAAACCGATTCATGGTATGATTATCACTCCAAGTATTCGGTCGGTGCCTCCCGGCATATCGTTCCGGCACAATTGCCGCCGGAGATTCATGATGCCTGCATGGACACGGCCCTGGCAGCCCATGAGTCGATCGGTTGCCGATCCATCAGCCGCGCCGATTTCCGGTGGGATTCGACAAGGGGACTCGACGGGCTGGCGCTGCTGGAAATCAATACCCAGCCCGGGATGACACCGACATCGCTGTCGCCAGAACAGGCAAGGCATTGCGGTATCGGCTTCTCCGATCTTTGCCGGATGCTGGTGGAGGACGCATCATGCATGCGCTAGGCCGCATGCTGACCCGGCTGGTTCCGGCTCGGCTGAGTCATGCCTGGCACCGGTTGTTGCTGAACCGGATCTACCGGACCTGCCTGCTGCTGGTGCTTCCGGTTGTGCTGACGGTTGGCATCGCCGCCGCCTGGTTTTCCGATGAAGCGAACATGAAACTCTCGCAGGCAGTTCTCGAAAACTCGCTCGGAGCATTCGTGCATGACGAGAAATTCAGGGTGACCGGCCTGGAAATCGAGACGTCATCGCCCGAATTGCGATCCCATATCGAGAGCTGGCTCGCGGCCAGCGCCATGGCCAGCCCGTTCGACATCGACCCCGAAACAATGAAGGCCGGCCTGGAGGAATTGCCCGGGGTCCGGGGTGCGTCGGTGACCATAATCCCTGGCAGCAGGGTGCAGGTATCCATCTCCGAACGGAAACCCGTCGCCCGGCTGCGGGTTGGGGACACGATTTTCCCGATCGATTCGTCGGGCATGCAGCAAACGGCCTTCGGAGATGTCAAATCCCATGCCGACCTGCCGCTGATCGCCGGCCTCGGGGCAGGCAGGAAGGTACAGGAGGCACTGGAGATTCATGAGGCTGTCAGGTCGATCCGCAACTCGGTTCGTGGCCTGGAGCGGATCGGGGAGCGGCGCTGGGATCTCCGGCTCGATGGTGGCCGGACGATCAAGCTGCCAACCAGGGATCCGGTTGGTGCCCTGGTGCAATTGATCAGGCTTGACAATGCGAGCCAGTTGCTTGCCCGCGATGTGCAGGTGGTCGATCTGCGGGTCCCTCCCCAGATCACGGTACGCCTGTCCTCCGGGCAGGATGGCGACCTGCCTACTCGACAGGTGCCAAATTGAGCGCCGGACCAAGTCTGAACGGGCCTGCTCATGTCGGCTCCGCCAGGCGGGCCGGAAACACCGGCCGGGTGTCCCGACCGCGATGATGGAGATGATGCGCGGTGCCGTGGCGGGGCTGGGCCTGCGGTCGGAGATGCCAACTGCACCTGAGGATGAAAAAGGCGATGTGCATTGTGGCATGAATGGCATCGGCCGCAATGGGAGTGACGGGAATTGAGCGAGGCGATTGAGAGATTGCAGTCCATGAGGCTGAACCGTCCCTCGGCGGTCCAGCGTGGACTGGCAGCGGTGCTGGATCTCGGATCTTCCAAGGTCTCCTGCGCATTGCTGAAATTTGACCAGCGCTTGATGCGGGATGAGAAGTCGCGCAGCCCGAGGCTTCGCCCGACGGTGAGGGTGGAGGGTGCAGCGACGCTGCAGTCACGGGGTATCCGGCTGGGGGAAATCGAGGACCGGGAGGAGGTCGTCAACCTGGTCAGGCAGCTGCTTGCCAGGGCGAGGGGGCAGAGCAGGACGCTGATCGGCCATGCCTATGTCTGCACATCGGGCGGAAAACCGACCTCGAACAACCTGTTCCATTCGGTAGCGATCGGCGGCAACGAGGTATCCTCCGATGATGTTGCCGGCGTGATCTCGGAGTGCAAATTGCCGGATTTGCCCGACAACCGGACCTTGCTGTCGGTGCAGCCGGTCAATTTTTCGGTTGACCAGAGAAGCACGGTTACCCGCCCGATCGGAATGCGCGGCCACCGGCTCAGTGCCGACCTTCACATGGTGGATGTCGATCTGTCGACCTTCGACAGCATCATGGACGTGCTTGGGAGTTGCAATCTCGATGTCTGCGGAATCGTGTCCTCTGCCCATGTGTCGGGGCTGGCGGCGCTGGTTGAGGACGAACGTGACCTCGGTGGGGCCTGCGTGGATATCGGCGCCGGCGTGACCAGCATCTCGGTCTATTTCAAGGGACAGCTGGTCTGCGCGAGAACCATCAAGCTCGGCGGTCAGCACATTACAGCCGACATCAGCAGGATGCTTTCGATATCCGAGAGCGCTGCCGAGCGACTGAAATCGATGTACGGAAGCCTGTATTTCGACCCGCGCCACGAGGGAAAGGAAATCGAGATTCTCAGCGCCACCAGGGGCGCCCGCAAGATTTCCCATTCCTCGCTGTTCCGCCTGATCAGGCCGCGCATGGAAGAGATCCTCGAAGAGGTCAACCTGGTGCTCGACGGGATGGAATTCGAAGCGCTGCCGGGCCAGAGAATCGTGCTGACCGGGGGCTGCAGCAACATGCAGGGCCTGGACGAACTGGCCCGCGACATTCTTGGCTCCCATGTCAGGTTCGGTCGCCCCCTCAGGTTGAGCGGACTGCCGCAGGAGATATCCGGGCCGCAATACTCGGCCTTGGTCGGTACCTGCCTGGATGCCCTGACACCGCAAATCGACATCTCGGACTTTCTCGACTCCGGCAACGCGCTGGCAAGGTTTGCTCCCGGCAACGCGCTGGCGGAGAAGCCCTGGAGCAGGACCATCCAATGGATGGCGTCGAACTGGTAGCCGCGGTCGCCGCGTGCCAGATGCAGGTCGAATTCCATTTTTTGGGGTGACAGGTGCGGCACCTTGGAGTAGTATGTGCCGACAGACGACAACAAAAACACGATCGAATGTCTGTAACAACGAGCAGTGGTGTTGGAAATGTTGCAATCTATACATGTACCCGAGGCGAGCAGCCTCGTGCCGAAGATTATCGTGATTGGCGTGGGGGGAGCCGGGTGCAATGCAGTCTCGAACATGCGGATCGCGGAACTCGAGGGCGTGGATTTCGTTGTAGCCAATACCGACGCGCAGTCGCTGGCAGTGTCAGAGGTGGACCGGAGCATCCAGCTCGGCGTCAAGACGACGCAGGGGCTGGGGGCAGGCGCCGACCCGGAGGTCGGCAGGCTGTCGGCGGAGGAAAGCCGGGATGCGATCGCCGAGCAGCTTGAAGGCGCACATCTGTGCTTCATTACCGCCGGCATGGGTGGCGGCACCGGAACCGGAGCGGCGCCTGTTGTTGCCGAAATTGCCCGCGAAATGAATATCCTGACGGTCGGGGTTGTCACCAAGCCGTTTTCGTTCGAAGGCACCCATCGGGCGCAGTTGGCCGAGGCCGGAGTTGAACAGCTGAAGAAGATTGTTCACACGCTGGTAGTGATTCCCAACCAGAATCTGTTCAAGGTGGCCAACGAGTCTCTCTCCTTCAAGGATGTCTGTCACATGGCGGATGCAGTCCTGCTGAAGGGGATCAGGAGCATCACCGACCTGATGACCAAGCCGGGATTGATCAATCTCGACTTCGCCGATGTGCGGGCAGTGTTGCTGGAGCTGGGAAATGCCGTGATGGGCACCGGCGAAGCCGAAGGTGACGACCGGGCCAGGGAAGCGGCCCGCATGGCGATGGACAACAAGTTGCTGGAGGATTTCCAGTTGAGCGAGGCCAAGGGTGTTCTGATCAATGTCATTGGCGGAAATGACCTGTCGCTGATGGACGTGCAGACGGCAACCGACACCATCAAGGCCCAGATCGGCGATGACGTGAAGATCATGGTCGGCTCGACGATCGACCAGGAATATGACGGCAAGGTCAAGGTTACGCTGATTGCCACCGGGTTGCACAGCCCGTCCTCGGAATTTGCATTCGACCACGATTTCGGGCCAATGGCCGACGAGGTGGAGGAGGCTGGTGATCAGGGATTCGACGATCTGGAGCCCAGGGAGCCCGGTGTTGTCCACCTGGATGATCAGGATGACTTCGGACATGGAGGCGGGGCACGGATCTCTGCCTACGGGAATGCCGAGGCCACCATGGGTGCGGTCTCCGACGATGCCGCCGATGCCGGAATTGCCGGGCAGGATGATCATCCCGGTTTCCCGCGGCGTGAATATGTGGCACCGAAGGTTGCCGACCGGGCACCCGACATGGTGATCAATGATCACGAGAGTGATGTCGAGGATTTCCGGTTCGGCTCGCAGTCGGACCCTGTCGACCGGCGGGGCGAAAGGCGGAGTTCCGGCTTCGGTGCCTTCAGGTCGGTCATCGGCAGGATGACCAATGCGGCAACGCCGTCGGGCAGGAATTCGGTGGATAATCCGAGATTTGATGGCGAGCCGGATGAAGAGGGTCACGAGGATAGCCGGAGGATTCCTGCCTATGCACGCCGGCAGGCCAACTGACCGGCGATAGCAGGGGGGCAGTCAAGGTCAGGACCAGGGGGAGTTCGCCCCGGTTTGCCCTGCGCTGACAGGGCGTTCATCGACGATGTCTTGTGTGGGGAAGGGGCACGGCATCATTGCAACAATGTGATTCAATCATTGATTTTCCAGGCTGGGCACCAGCCGATAGGGTAGGTGCGTAGCAAAGAAGAAATCAGGCAATACAGCGTGCAGACAACGGTAACAGCGGCAGTTCCTTTTTCGGGAATTGGGTTGCACACCGGCAAACCGGTCAACATGACAGTGCATCCGGCATCCGAGAACAACGGAATTGAATTTGTCAGAAGCGATGTGCGGGATCAGGACAATCTGATTCCGGCACGGTTCGACAATGTGGTCGAGACGCTGCTTTCGACAACGCTGGCCAATTCTTCCGGGGTGTCGGTCAGGACCATCGAGCATGTCATGGCCGGGCTGGCTGGCTGTGGAATCGTCAATGCCAGGATTGAACTGGACGGGCCGGAAGTTCCGATCATGGATGGCAGTGCACTGCCATTTGTCCGGGAATTGCTGAATGCCGGAATTCGCCCGCTTGATGCCCCGGTGCGGGTCATGCGGATCAAGCGGCAGGTCACGGTAGCCGGTGATGGATGCAGTGCCACGCTGGAGCCGTCCCCGCACAGCCAGATGGAATTCCGGATCTCGTTTCCGGAACCGATCGGTAGCCAGGAGCGCAGACTCGACCTGGCAAACGGCGCCATTGTCCGGGACCTGGTGGCCAGCAGGACATTTTGCCTGAAATCCCAGATTGCCGGGATCCGGTCACTGGGCTTCGGCAAGGGCGGCGACGAACGGGTCAACGTGCTGATTGCCGATGATGACCGGAATGAATTTCTCCTCAAGTCGCGGCATGAAGATGAATGCGTGCGGCACAAGATGCTGGATGCGGTGGGCGACCTTGCCCTGGCCGGATGTCCGATGGTCGGAACGTTCAAGGGCTACCGTTCCGGACATGCGGTGACGATTGAATTGCTGCGCAAGCTGTTCGACACGCCGGGTGCCTTCGAGATTACGGAGGCTGACCTGGCTACGGCATCCTTCCTTCCCGGCGCCGGTGCCAGTTCCGCCGATATTCCTGCAGTTCACTGAAATATCGGCGAGCGGGCGCACCCCGGCAAGCCCGCCCTTCACTCGCGACAAGATCAGGCGTCAACGGGAACTCTCGCCGTCCTTCCGTGCCCGGCAGTTCTTGACGGAGCCTCGGCCGGTGATCCGGCCTCCGCCTTCCGGTCTGCACTCACCCTTCGGGCACAACTCCGGGCACCTGCTCTCGCCGAGCCGGCAGCGGACTGCCTACAGGCCGATGCGGTAGCGGACGAAGCCGTCTTCGCCGTCGCCGGCGGGCTCGATGGCGACACCCTTGACGTCCGAGATGACATCGATGCTCCTTGGCCCGGTTTCGAACAGGACGGACGTGCCAGGCAGATCCTTGAACGACCAGTTGGAATCTGCCGCCGGGTCGATGGTGCCCTGGTCCACGATGTAGCGCACGATGACATCCCGGTTGGTATCGGGTGCCTCGAAGATGGTTGTCGAGCCATCGGCACCGGGGAAGTTGCCACCACCGCCGGCACGGTAGTTGTTGGTGGCAATCACGAATTCCGCCTCCGGGTCCAGCGGCTCGCCATTGAAGGTCAGGTCGACGATTCGATTGGCATCGGGGTCATTCAACTTGCCGCCCGAGGTGAATCTCGATGGCTGGCTCAGGTCGATCCGGTACTGGATGCCGTCGATCACGTCGAAGTTGTAGGACGGGAAGTCGGGATTCAGCAGAAGTTGATCGGCCTGTCCCGGGACAACCTGGTTGAACATGCCTGCCGACCGTTCCAGCCAGTCCTTGACCTGCCTGCCGGTGATTCTCACCGCCCGCACGGTGTTGGGATACAGGTACAGATCCGCCACGTTCTTGATGGCCACGTCGCCGACCGGAACGTCGGTGTAGTATTCCGGGCCACCACGCCCGCCGGCCTTGAATGGCGCGGCGGCGGACAGCAGCGATAATCCTTCATGATCCGTGCCCTTCAGCATTTCGGCCACGTACCAGCGTTGTGCCCTTGACACGATCTGGACCGACGGATCATCGGCCACGAGCGCGAAGTAGGAATGGAGCGGGGCCGAAGTCTTGCCGACGGCACGGCGTACATAGGCGAGTGTCGCATGATGCAGATCGGCCACGCTGTCGAGCACGGCCTGGTCGCTTTCGACAAGTGCCGTGATCGACCGGTCCTCGTTGCGCTTCGAGATCGGGTGCGCCATGGAACTGTGGCTGATGACGCGCCATTCACCGCCGGAGGTCTCCAGCATCAGGTCGATGACCCCGAGATGCGAGCCCCAGAACCCGGCCATGACGGCAGGCTTGCCGTGGATCGTCCCGGTGCCTACGTCGACGGCGGGCCTGTCGTCATAGGTGGCGGAAGGGAAGACGTTGTGATGGTGGCCCGAGAGCACCGCATCAATGCCCTCGACTGCGGCCAGCGGCACTGATGCGTTGCCCATGAATTCGGTATGCCGCGCCGCGCCGATGCCGGAATGCGACAATGCAATGATGATATCGGCGCCCCGCTCCTTCATCACCGGGACATGGGCTCTTGCGGATTCGACGATGTCGCGGGCATGTACCTTGCCTTCCAGGTGGCGACGGTCCCAGTTCATGATCTGCGGAGGCACGAAGCCGATCAGGCCGATCCTGATCTGGTGCGGCTGTCCGGTGCCGTCGATGATCTCCTTGTCCATCACCACGTAGGGCGGCACCAGGGTGATATCCCCGGTCGGGTCGGCGCCCAGATCCTTGACTACATTGGCCGAAATCACCGGGAAACCGGCACCGGCGAGCGATTTCATCAGGAAATCTAGCCCGTAGTTGAACTCGTGATTGCCGAGCGTCGATGCGTCGAAATCCAGCGTGTTCAGCGCGGTTATGATCGGCTGCATGTCCCCGTCCTTCATGCCACGCTCGTAAGCCAGGTAGTCGCCCATGGGGTTGCCCTGCAGGAAGTCGCCATTGTCGTAGAGCACCGAGTTCGTGGCTTCGGACCGGATATCGCGAATGATCGAGGCCGTGCGCGCCAGGCCCATCGTGTCGCGCTCGCGGTCGGCATAGTAGTCGTAGGGCCAGATATGCACATGAAGGTCGGTGGTCTCCATGATGCGCAGGTGGGCCTGCCTGGCGGCGGCGCTGGCGGAGAACGGATGCAGCGCCGCGAAGCTGGCCGTGGTCGCGAGGAAGCTTCGGCGATTGAGGGCGAGAGGCATATCAGATCCAGTCATACTTGAGTGAGGCCCGACCGTATCGGACGCTGAAGATCAAGTCCATGTCAACCTCGGCAACGGGGCACATCCCGGGAATCGTGGCCAGGTCATGCGTGAATGTGCTGGACTCACGGGCTGGAAATCTGCCAGCGAATGCACTCGACACAACTCTGCGGCACCAGGCTGGCATTGACAGGGAGGGCCGACCGGTGCTTGCCTGGCCGCTCGCATGAGAGGCTGCGACCCGCATTCTTCACACCGCCGTCTCGAATGCGCAGGCCCCGCCCGAGGCAGGCCTTGCCCCGGGAAATTGCCAACCACCCCGGCGCGGCCAGGCCCGCCGGAGAGTCGCCATCGGCCCGGACCGGCGAGAGACCCCCGGACATGCCCGGACTTGACGCAGGAGAAGCGTCACACCACATTTGTCGAGATGCCACTCGGTGAATTCTGGTATTGAACCGGTTTCCCGTGTAGCTGATACTGCCAATTCCCTAAACCCGCCGGGGAGCGAGGCCGTCTGGTGGGCAAGTGCTGTGAAGTCGACATGAAAACATTCTTCTCTGCTGGCAGGCTTTCCCTGTCAGTTATTGCCTTGATCCTGGTCGCCAATTGCAGCGGGAATGACGACATTCCGCTGGAGTCACTTTCTGCCGAGCAGATCTACCAACGGGCCGACGGCCTGCGTCGGGACCGCGACTTCGAGGAAGCCGCGAAGATGTTCGAGGAAATCGAAAGGCTGTACCCGTATTCGGAATGGGCACGGCGCGGCACCGTCATGGCGGCATATTCGTATGGCCTGGCCGAGGATTACGATGCGAGCAGGGCGGCGGCCCAGCGTTTCCTGCATTCCTATCCTGGCGATGATGAGGCGGCCTATGCCCAGTACCTGGTGGCGATGAGCTATTTCGAGCAGATTGACAAGCGGGGCAGGGACCAGGCGATTACCGAAAATGCGACACGCGAACTGGACACACTCATCAAGGAATATGGCGACAGCGACTATGCCAGGACCGCATCACTCAAATTCGACCTCATGCACAATCATCGCGCCGCCAAGGAGATGGAAGTCGGGCGCTACTACCTCAAGCGCGGTCATTACGGGTCGGCAATCAACAGGTTCCAGGTTGTCATGACCGAGTATGAAACCACCTCCTTTGTTCCGGAAGCGCTGCACAGAATGGTCGAGGCGTATCTGTCACTCGGCCTGGTCGAGGAGGCGAGGGAAACCGCGGCCATACTGGGCTACAACTACCAGGGGAATGAATGGTACGAGGATTCCCACAGGTTGTTTACCAGCAGGCAGCTCCAGCCTCCTTCGGAAGCCGAGCGGGAGGGTCTCCTGCGCCAGTTCTACCGAAGAACCATCAAGGGCGAGTGGCTGTAACGAGGTCACGGGCAGCCATTCATGCTGTGCAGTCTGTCGGTTCGAAATGTTCTGCTGATCAGGCATCTCGAGATCGAGTTCGGTGTCGGCCTCAACGTGCTGACCGGGGAAACCGGCGCCGGGAAATCGATTCTGCTGGACTCGCTCGGATTTGTCCTTGGCAATCCTTCACAGCCAAACATGCAGGCTTCGGCCGCTGATCAGTGCGAAGTCGCCGCCGTGTTCGACATCTCGGGAAACCGGGCCGCGCAATCCGTGCTCGACGAGATCGGAATTCCGGCAGATGACGAGTTGCATCTTCGCCGGATTCTCCAACCCTCCGGCAGAACCATAAGTTTCATCAATGATCGACGATGCAGCCTGTCGGCGCTTGGGCGACTGGCAGAGGTGCTGGTCGAGATTCACGGGCAGGTCGATGACCGTGGCCTGTTGAACCAGGCCGGACACCGGCAATTGCTCGACCGGTTTGCCGGACATGACCAGGCCGTGGGCCAGGTGCGGGCCGGTTGGTCGCGCTGGCGCAAGACGCAGGCAGAGCTCCGGCTGGCCAGGGAAAAGCAGGACGAAGCGGGGCGCGAGCGGGAATTCTGCGAACATGCGATCGCCGAGCTGGAAGAGATGGACCTGCAGGAAGGCGAGGACCAGGAGCTGGACCGGCGCCGAACGGCGCTGAAGCTGTTCGCACGTTACGAGGAGAGCATCGGTCGGGCAGAACAGGCGATCGGCAATTCCGGCGCCGAAGGTCGTGTCGCCGAGGCCATTTCATGGCTGGAGCGGGCTGCTCCGATGAATGAGCCGCGGTTGCAAAGCGCGGTTGACGCACTCGACCGCGCCATCGCCGAGCTTGCCGATGCCCGACACGACCTCGAACTCGTTCGCTCCGGCAATGACCGGGATCCTGGCGAAATCGAGCGGATCGAGGAAAGGCTGTTTGCCATCCGGGCGCTGGCCAGGAAACACTCGGTGCGGCCGGACCAGTTGCAGGAGGTTGTCAGGAGCCTGGCTGGCAGCCTGAAGGATTTGGCGCAGCTTGACCAGGAAGTCGGGAGCCTGGACCGGCTCGGCAGCGAGCAGGCCCGGTCCTACCGGGAGGCGGCCGGCAAACTCTCGGAGGGAAGGCACCGGGCGTCGGAGGTACTGGACCGGGCAATGAAGAAGGAAACCGGGCCGCTGAAGCTGAAACATGCCGAGTTCAGGACCCTGGTGACCGACGATCAGCAAGGGCCGGAAGGGGTGGACCGGGTTGCCTTCACGGTGTCGACCGATCCTTCGCATCCGCCGGGCCCGATCGGCTCGATTGCGTCGGGTGGCGAATTGTCCCGTTTCATGCTCGCATTGAAAGTCTGCCTGATGGCCGGGGCCGAGAGTGTCTGCGCGATCTTCGACGAGATCGACCGCGGCATAGGAGGGGCAACGGCAAATGCGGTCGGACGTCGGCTCAGGTCATTGTCGGAACAGTCGCAAGTGCTGGTGATTACCCATTCGCCGCAGGTGGCGGCGATGGGGCACCATCACTGGCGGATCGAAAAGCGGGACGAGGCAGACGGCATGCGCACGATTGCCGTCCGGTTGAACGATGTTGCCAGGATCGATGAAATCGCCCGGATGCTGTCGGGGGCCGCGGTCACTGCCGAAGCCCGCGCCGCCGCCGCGTCCCTGCTGCAGGCGGTGTAGTGCCCCGATCGGACGATCCACCTGTCTGCCGCCGCGCTCCGGCTATCCTGGTTGGTCCTGCTCCGGCATCTCCTGGCGCAGCGGCGCACAGGCACCGGCAAGCCATTGCCGCGCCGCAGGCGAGCACCGCCCGCCAATTTCCACCACGACACGCCGATGGTAGTCGTCAATCCAGTTGATTTCGCCGTCGGTCAGGAGGCCCCGGTCAATCAGTCGGCGGTCGATCGGCACCGATGTCAAGGTGGAGAACTCCAGCATCGACTTCGATCCCGGGCTGCACTCCGGCTGCCATTCGATGACGCGGACCAGGTTTTCGATCCGAATGCCGAAATCATCCTCGAGGTAGCACCCGGGTTCTATTGACAGGATCATTCCGGCCTCGAGCGGGGTATTCGAATTCGGTGACAGGCCTTGCGGCCCTTCATGCACCTTCAGGCAATGTCCGACACCATGGCCTGTCCCATGGGCGTAATCCAGTCCGGCCTGCCACAGGCTGTAGCGGGCCAGGGCATCAAGGTCCCGGCCGGCCCGCCCTGCCGGCCACCGGGCCCGGCTGAGACAGATCAGCCCCTTCAGCACCCTGGTAAAACACTCGCGATACCATTCGGACGGATGGCCGATCGGGATCGTGCGGGTCACATCCGTCGTTCCGTCGAGATACTGGCCGCCCGAATCGACCAGCAGCAATTCCCCGTCATTCAGACTGCGGTTGCTGCCAGGCGTGACCCGGTAGTGAATGATGGCACCATGGGCACCGCTTGCGGCAATGGTGTCGAAGCTGATGTCCAGCAGCTTGCCGGTCTCTCGTCTGAAGCTGTTCACGGCATCCGATACATCTCGCTCGGTCAGCCCGGCACCGGTCCCGGATACCTCGAGCCAGGACAGGAACTCGATCATGGCTGCCCCGTCCCGCTTGTGGGCTTCGATCATGCCGGCAATTTCCACCGAATTCTTGATCGCCTTGGCGTGGATGCACGGGTCGGGATGTTCGACAATCCGGCAGTCGGGACGGTCCAGTTGCCCGAATACCAGGATGGGAGCAGTGTCGGGGTCAGCCATCACGACCCCTGTCAGACCGGCCAGGGCATCGGCAAACCGGTCCCGGTGGATGATCTCCAGACCGGGCTCCATCGCATCCGGATGCTCCCGGGGAAGCTCGAGGAACAACCGGACGGCTCCACCGGACTCCAGGATGGCGAATGCCAGCGGCACCGGTGTGCACGGCAGGTCGGAGCCGCGGATGTTCAGCAGCCAGGCGATGCTGTCGGGCAACGTCAGGACCGCCGCATTCGCCCCTGCCTCCGCCATGGTCTCGGCCATTCTCCGGCGCTTGGACATGCTGTCCTCGCCGGCATGCCGGACCGGTAGCCGGAATACCGGTGCACGGGGCAGTGCTGGCCGCCCCGTCCAGATTTGGTCGACGAGATTGTCCGTGGAGTGCAGCCGGATCCCGCTATCCTCGAGATCACCGGAGAGGCGGTCGATTTCGGACTTGGTGTGCAGCCGGGGATCGTACCCCAGCACGGTCTCGTCCGGGACGGCATCCCGGATCCATGCCGAGACGCTGCCTTGGCCAAGCGACAGCTGCTCGAATATCGCCGGGTCGGTCTCGATGCGCGCCTGCAGGCGGTACCTGGAATCGACAAACAGCCCCGCCCGGTCGGCGGTTGCCACGCAAAACCCGTTCGATCCGGTAAACCCGGTGAGCCAGGCGAGTCTCTCGGCGCTGCCGGGCACCGTTTCACCCCGATGCTCGTCGCACCGTGGAACGAGGAAGGCCGACAGCCCCTCGCTGGCCATCAGGCGGCGAAGGGCAGCAATCCTGGCCAGTGACTCGCCATCGGCGCCAGCCTTGCGGGCGTCTGGACCGGTCATCCGGCTCCGGAGGTTGTGCGGCCGGTCCGGTCCGGCCTTGTCTCGAACAGTTCGGCGAGTTGTTCGGTCATCGCCCCGGCCAGCTGTTCAACATCGGCGATGGTCACTGCCCGGCGATAATATGTCGTCACATCATGCCCGATCCCGATCGCAATCAACTCGACCTGTCGGCGGCGGCCGATCAACTCGATGACATCGCGCAAGTGCCGCTCCAGGTAATTCGAGGAGTTCACGCTGAGCGTCGAATCATCAACCGGCGCACCATCGGAAATCACCATGAGGATTTTCCGGGATTCGATTCGGCCGGACAGCCGCCGATGGGCCCATTCGAGTGCCTCTCCGTCGATGTTTTCCTTGAGCAGCCCCTCTTTCATCATCAGGCCGAGATTGGTTCGTGACCGGCGCCATGGCAAATCGGCACTCTTGTAGATGATGTGCCGCAGGTCATTCAGGCGCCCGGGAGTTGGCGGGCGGTCATTTGCCACCCATTTCCCCCTGCTTTCACCGCCTTTCCAGGCGCGGGTGGTGAAGCCGAGGATCTCGACCTTCACCTGGCAGCGTTCGAGCGTACGGGCAAGGATATCGGCGCTGATGGCAGCAATCGAGATTGGCCGGCCGCGCATCGAGCCGGAATTGTCGAGCAACAGCGTGACGACCGTGTCACGGAATTTCATGTCTCTTTCGACCTTGAAGGACAGGGGGGTGGTGGGGTTGGTCACCACCCGTGCCAGCCTGCCGGCATCCAGCAGCCCCTCTTCCTGGTCAAACTCCCAATAGCGGTTCTGCTGAGCCAGCAACCGGCGCTGCAGCTTGTTGGCCAGGCGGCCCACCGTGCCCTTGAAGGGTTCCAGCTGCTGGTCCAGATTGCCCCGCAGGCGTTCCAGCTCCTCCGGTTCCGCCAAATCCTCCGCCTTGATCTCCTCGTCGAATTCGATGGAATAGACCCGGTAATCGGGATCGGCGTCGGAATAACCTCTTGGCAATACATCCGGCGGCGGGTCGGTATCGGGAGGGTCTTGCTCCTCCGATGCCGCATCATCATCCTGCTCGCCTTCGAGGGGCTGGCGGTCATCCTGCTCTCCGTCTTCGAGCAGGCTGTCATCGAATTGCTGTTCTTCCTCGCCGGTCGAGTCGTCATTCGACTCGCTGTCAAGCTGGTCCTCGCTCGACTCCTCGGCATTGTCCTGGTCATCGACATCGGAGTCGGTGTCAGGGTCTTCGCCAAGTTGGTCGGCATAGCCGAGATCGCTGATCAGTTGGCGGGCGAACCGGGCGAATTCGGTCTGGTCGCTCAGGACCTCCTCAAGCGATTCGAGAGTCTCGCCGGCTTTCTGCCGCAAATCCCCCTCGAACAGTTCGAAGACCCGTTTGGGTATTGGAGGAAGCTCCCTGCCGGTGACCAAGTGGCGCACCGCATAGGCCAGCGCGTCTGCCAACTCGACATCCGACCGCCCGGAATCGGCCCGGTAGCCCTTTGCCGCGGCCCGATGGGCAAGCATGGAATCGATATTGGTTGCCGAGCCCGCCATGCGTCTTGCGCCCATCGCCTCGCACCGCGCCGATTCCAGCGCCTCGTACATGTCCCGCGCTGCCTCGCCGGCCGGCATGTATTTGCGATGGGTCGCTGCGTCATGGTGTTTCTTGCGCAATGCCAGGCTGTCGGCAATTCCCCTGGCAACGACGACGTCGTGATGCGTCGTCCGCGGGCCGAGCAGGGGCAGCCTGACCATGTTGTCGGTGATCCCCGGCGGGTCGGCCGAAAAGCGGATGTCGAGCTCGGCTTCTTCCGCTATCGAGCGGGTGGTCTCGGCAAGCGCCTTCCTGAGAGCCGGGATTTCGTCAAAGTCGATCTTGGTCACGGCCATCTGCTCCGGCGGAAGTCACTGGCCCGACTTCCGAACCGCCGGAAACGAGTCGAGCGTGCCGGCAGTCCAGGCTGCATCGGCCAGCTCCTCGTCGAAGCAGCGCTGATAGAATTCGGCAACCGTCTGCCGTTCAAGCTCGTCACACTTGTTGAGAAAGCTGACCCGGAAGGCGAAACCGAGATGGCGGAAAATCTCGGCGTTCTGCGCCCAGGCTATGACCGTCCTCGGACTCATGACCGTCGACAGGTCCCCATTCATGAATGCCGAACGGGTCAACCCGGCCACCGTGACCATGGCGCCGATGGTCTCCCTGCCCTGCCTGGTATTGTAGTTCGGTGCCTTTGACAGGACGATCTGGGTCTCGGCGTCATGCGAGAGGTAGTTCAGCGTGACCACCAGTGACCACCGGTCCATCTGGCCCTGATTGATCTGCTGCGTTCCGTGATAAAGCCCGGTGGTATCGCCCAGGCCGACCGTATTGGTGGTCGAGAAAATGCGAAAATGCCTGTGGGGAATGATGATCTCGTTCTGGTCGAGCAGGGTCAGCTTGCCTTCGGTCTCCAGGATACGCTGGATCACGAACATCACGTCGGCCCGGCCGGCATCATATTCGTCGAAGACCAGCGCAACGCAGTTTCGCAGCGACCAGGGGAGAATTCCCTCCTGGAACTCCGTGACCTGCTTGCCGTCCCGCAGCTTGATGGCGTCCTTGCCGATAAGATCGATCCTGGAGATATGGCTGTCCAGGTTGACCCGGACGCATGGCCAGTTCAGCCGGGCAGCAACCTGTTCGATATGAGTCGATTTCCCGGTGCCGTGGTAGCCCTGGATCATCACCCGGCGGTTGTGCGAAAATCCGGCCAGGATTGCCAGCGTCGTGTCGGGATCGAACTTGTAGGTCGGATCAAGATCCGGCACCCGGTCCGAACTCTCCTCGAATCCCACCACTTCCAGGTCGGTATTGATACCGAATGTCTCTCGGACTGATATCCGCCTGGTCGGCTCGACCACCAGTCTCAAATCTGACCCATCCATATCGGCCCGACTTCCATTCTGCCCGACTTCATGAAGATTCGCTTAGTGAAGCAATTGCGACTTTCGCGCAAGATTGAACGCCGGACCACGGACCGCAACCAGGCCCCGAGCCAGGTAACCGGCTGACGATGGCAGCTGCACTCCCGGCATCGGCAAACTTGCCGATGCCCTCCACCTGGACGGCCGGATGCATGGCGATGCTTCGCTCCAAGCTGCTTGGAAGTATTTCAGCACGGATGCCCTGGAGAAGCAGCGGGAGACCGGTGTCCCACCTGCAGGAATGGCCGGCGGGAAGCCGGCGAAGCATTGGTAGACGGGTGGAAGCGCCCTATTGTCATGCAACCTGGCAGACGGGCAGGAGCCCGCTCCATGAAGCAGGAGAACAGCGCGTCTCTGGTAATGTTGCACGGCGGACTTCATCAATGCGGAAATCCGACGGCGCTGCCGGGGCCGGCGAATTGCCGCCAGATCGGCCGGTTCCATGGGGTGCCGGTGTTGCGGATTCGGGAGGAGCATTGATGGCCGTTGCCGCAGTGTGTCGACGGTCAGGAGGTGGTCCGACCTTGGATTTGCCAGCTGCATGTTCGAGACCTGGAGCATGAAATGAAGCTGGGCCCCGAGGCAATACACGGTAATGTTGCTGACCGTTTCTCTGGCAGGATCGAGCGCTGCCGCAGACACGCCGCTGTCGCTGGGCGAGTGGGCGCGCTTCTCGTGCTGGCTGGAAGGCAAGGGCCGACGGCCATCCGACTTGTTGAGAGGTGACGCACGCGGGTTGCTTTCGGGGTGGGCAGACAAGACAGTATTTCAGTCCAGGCTGGAGAGCCTGCTGGACAGGACGACCTCCCTCGACCTTGCACTGGACAGGTGGTGCCGGGCTGGAATTTGGGCCATCACCCGGTTTGATCCGGAGTATCAGGAACGGTTGACGGGCCAGTTGCATTCGAAATCCCCGCCAGTGCTGTTTGGCGTTGGCAACAGGAAAATACTTCATGATCGCGGACTGGCAGTCGTCGGGTCGAGAGACGCGGTTGAAGCAGACATGCAATTTGCCAGGGGACTTGGCGGCATTGCGGCAAGGCAGGGATTTTCGGTAATTTCGGGAGGTGCGCGCGGAATTGACGAGAGTGCAATGATGGGAGCACTCCGGCACGAGGGTGCGGGGCTGGCGTTCCGGCAAATGACCTGATGAGGGCGGCGACATCGGGCAGATTTCGGAAATATCTGCTAGCGGATAACCTCACCCTTGTTATCCCGTTCAATCCGGAGGCCAGTTTCAATGTTGGCAACGCGATGGCCAGGAACCACTACATCTACTGACTTGCCGAGGCAGCGATTGTCGTATCCAGTGCTTCCGGAAATGGTGGAACCCGGCATGGTGCTGCCGGGAATTTGAAGGAAAACCGGGTAGACCTGCGGGTCAAGCGCACGACCCGGAAATCCTCGGGCAACCGGGAATTGGTCATGAAGGGGGCGTCGTGGCTTCCCGACGATCCGACTTCGCTCGATTGCCTGCTGAATGACCCCGCCAGATCAGCTGATGATGACTTGCGGAGGGGTCTCGCTGGCCTCGAAGCAAGAGCACAGCTTCGACCCGGCAGGCAAGCAGCGGTCGTCGGCCCGGATTGGTCGGACATCGATGACGGGTCGGCCCGGACGTTGCCTTCCCGGGAGGCGAGCCTTCGGTCTCAAGCCGGACTGTCCTCGGCGGCGCACGGTGTTCCGGAGTCTTACGACCTGTTTCTTGATCGGTTGCCAGGCTGACTGCGGAAGGCCTGATGAAGAGCAGTGAAATTGCGGAGCAACTCTCGCTTCCAAAAAAAGGCAAGTGGACACATGGCTCAAGCGGGGCGTCGAGGATAAAGAGGCGAGAAAAGCCCGTGAGTTACCGGTCCATGGCCTGCGAGCCTCGACAGGAGTGCCTCTCTTGACGAGGTTTCGGCGAATCATTGAGGTCTTCAAAAGCGCATCGAGCGGACCGGCGGACATATTCGCGCTTCGAAGCCGCCTGCCTGGCGCGAATGTCCCGGAACATTCTCTCCATGTCGTGATCGAAGCGGGACGCATACTCGTCCCGAATTGCGTGAACTTCAGCAATGATCGGGCCAGGCTGTGCCGTCGTCATGATTGGCCTCCATGAGTTCGCCGGGTGTACAGATCACTGGCGGCGCGCCTGTGCAATTGCCTTCATGACCCGACGGTGTGAGCGGTCCGGGTGCTCGGCACGGCGCCCTTGCCAAACGGGCGACCTGCCCAGGCATTCGGGGTGTCAGGCCTTGATGTTTCGGCTGTTGCGGATCTGGTTCCAGGCCCAGACAACTTCCTTCAGGCGGTCTTCCTCGCACCGGTCGCCATCATTTCTGTCCGGATGCAGGTTCTTGACCAGGGATTTGTACTGCGCCTTGATCCTGGACTTCCCCCACCACTCCTTGGCATCGAGAATATCGAGCGCCTTTTTCTCACTGTAGGTCAGGCGCAGGTTCGGGCCGGTGGTGGGATGATGTCCCGGCGTGCCGCACTCACCGAGGATCTCGCCCGGGTCGGAGATGCCGAGGCGGGAATAGGCAACGCTTTCACGAACCTTTCGCCGCTGGCCCTCGGTCAGGCCGTCGCCCCCCTCCGGCTGGCCGTCCTGGCCATCGGCGCGGTTCTTGGCGGCCTGTTCCTTGAAGAAGTCCCATTTGAGGTTGTATTTCCGGACATGTTCCCGGCAGAACCAGTGGAACTCGTCGACGCTGTCCGGAGATTTCGGCGCACGGTATTTGCCCTGGCGCGAGCAACCGGGATGCTCGCAGACCCGTGATGATGTCTCGAAGGCGCCGGACATGCCCCTTGTGCCGCGCTGCCGGCGCTTCTTGTCCTTGGCAACGGACATGTCGAATTTGAACTGACGAGGCATTGTGAATTCCGTCACCGTTCTCCGAATAGCCGATCATCATACACTCTTGTCCGGCTTTTTCCCACCGGAAACACCCATGTGCACGTAGCAACTTGACACGCCTTGTCACGGGACAATGGGCCCGTTCTCATGACACATGATGCGGAATCATCGTCGACAGGCTGCGCGCCCATCAAGCCGAGCCTGAAGCCGTGGGCGCGAAGCATCCTGCCCTTTTCGGATCACGTGCAGCCGGACAACAGAGCGCGGAGTCCGGCAAGGATATGGGGATCGAGCTCGCCCAGGACGTGAAGATCAGGCCGATGGCATATTTCGGAGTGCGGCAGCGTGTACATGACCGTTTTTCCTCGATCCTTGAAGCGGAGGTCGATCTTTCGGACGTGGACACATGCAGAAACCCATCATCCGCAAGGACCGTCACCCTGATCAACCATTTGCCTTCTGGTCAGCCCCGGAATCGCTTCATCGGGCGCATCCTCCGGTATCTCGAAGACCATGACTGCGAGGTCCTTCGGGATGAACCGCTCACCGTCGATGCCGTTGAGCGCTGATGCAACAGGTCACGCTTCATTCGGTGCCGGTTGTGCCGATGTCTGATCTCTGCCACAACCCGGCAGGATTGCCGGAATTTGTCATGCCGGATTGCTAATGGGGAGGTTGTCGGGAATTGACGGTAAAGAACGAAATCGAAGAGGCTCTCCGCCGGGTCCTGGCTCCCGACTCGCTTGTCGTTACCGATGAAAGCGAACAGCACCGCGGGCATTCCGGCTGGAGGGAAGGTGGCGAGACCCATTTTCGAGTAGAGATCAGGTCAGCGAGATTTTCCGGCATGACCCGGCTGCAGTCCCATCAGCTGGTGCACCGGGCGCTGTCGCCGTCGCCGCTTGACAAGCTGCATGCCCTGTCGATCAGTACGAGGTCCCGATAGCCCGGCAGGTTGCCGTGACCTTCGCCGCGCGGCCAGGCTCAGTGGCCCAGCTTCCGGAATACCAGCCCGCTGACCGTCTTCGGGTTTGCCTTTCCTCCGGTCGCCTTCATGACCTGGCCAACCAGGAACCCGGCGACCCTCGGGTTTTGCCGTGCTTTCTCGACCTGCTCGGGATGTTCGGCAAGCACTTGACCCACCACTGAATCAAGCTCGGTCATGTCGGTGACCTGGCGCAGGCCGCGCTGCTCGACCAGTTCCACGGGATCACCACCCTCGGTCCAGACGATATCGAACAGGGATTTGGCGATCTTTCCCGAGATTTCCTCCCGCTCAAGCAAGCCGATGATCCCGGCCAGCTGCGCCGCCGAGACCGGCGATTCCCGGATCAGGAGATTCTCCTTGTTGAGCCTGCCATAGAGCTCGTTGATGATCCAGTTCGCGGCAAGCTTGCCATCATGGTCCCTGGCAACCGCCTCGAAATAGTTGGCGCTTTCCCGTTCTGCGGCAAGAATGCCGGCATCATATTCGGTGATTCCGAATTCACCGACAAATCGCCGGATCTTCTCGTCGGGAAGCTCCGGTATGGATTGCCGAATCTCTTCAATCCAGCTGTCGTCGACGTTGAGCGGCAACAGGTCGGGGCAGGGGAAATACCGGTAGTCGTGAGATTCCTCCTTGGAGCGCATCGACCGTGTCCTGCCGCTGCCGGGATCAAACAGCCGGGTCTCCTGCGTGACCGACCCGCCATCCTCGAGCAGTGCGACCTGCCGGCCGGCTTCGTATTCGATTGCCTGCTGGATGAACCTGGTCGAGTTCATGTTCTTGATTTCGCACCGCGTTCCGAATTCGGCAGATCCTTGCAGGCGCACCGAGATGTTCACATCGGCACGAAGGTTTCCGTCCTGCATGTTGCCATTGCAGCTCCCGACATAACGCATGATCTGCCGAAGCTTCAGAATATAGGCGGCGGCCTCCTCCGGCCCGCGGATATCCGGCAGGGACACGATTTCCATCAGCGCAATGCCGGTCCTGTTGAGGTCGACCAGGGACAGGTTCGGATCGACGTCATGCAGCGATTTTCCTGCATCCTGCTCCAGGTGAATATGATCGATCCTGACTCGCCTTGCAGACCCATCGCCCATGTCCACCATGACCTCGCCGGCACCGACAATCGGGTGGTAGAATTGCGATATCTGGTATCCCTGCGGCAGGTCCGGATAGAAATAGTTTTTCCGGTCAAAGGCCGAATGACGGTTGATGCCGGCATTGAGGGCCAGCCCGGTCCGGATTGCCTGCTCGACGCAGAATTCATTGATCACCGGCAGCATTCCCGGCATGGCGGCATCGACCAGGTCGACATTCGAATTGGGCTCGGCACCGAATTCGGTCGATGCGGGCGAAAACAGCTTGGAATTCGAGGCGACCTGCGCATGCACCTCGAGTCCGATGACCATCTCCCAATCGGACTTTGCCCCCCGGACAATTCTGGGCGCGGGTTCGGGTTTCTGGGCGTCGGTCATGGGCCTTCTTCACCGGTTTCGGTCGGGAGTTGTCCTTTGCCTATCCACTCCACTTTGTCAAAAACAAAGACGGTCCCGGTCGTGTCCGGAGGCCAGGCGGGAAACCGGATATCCTGCCTGCTTCAATGCAGCCCGGTCATCGGCTAGAAGGATGGCCCGCAGCGAGTGCAAGTGAAATGTCCAAACGTCCCGTCGTCGGAATTATCGGCAACCATTACCTGATCGATGACAGCTACCCGGTGCATGCCACCGGCACCATGAACAGCGATGCAATCGCCAATGTTGCCGGGGCGGTACCGCTCATGGTTCCCTCGGACCCGGAATTCGTCCGGGTGGAGGATATTGTCGATGTCTGTGACGGGTTTCTGTTCACCGGCGGTCGGCCAAATGTCCATCCCGAGGAATATGGAGAGTCGGCGACCGAAGCCCATGGCTATTTCGACCGGCCGCGCGACCGGACGGTTCTTCCGTTGATTCGGCAATGTGTCGACCGGGGCCAGCCGGTGCTGGGTGTGTGCCGGGGGTTCCAGGAATTCAACGTGGCGTTCGGAGGAACCTTGCACCCCGAGATACGTGAAATTCCGGGCCGGATGAATCATCGCATGCCTCCGGACGGGACGCTCGAGGAGAAGTTTGCCCTGCGCCATGACATCTCCCTCGAGCCCGGCAGCGTGTTCGAGGAGATCTTCGGCTCCTGCAACATTCGGGTGAATTCCCTGCACGGCCAGGGAATCATGAAGGTGGGCGTGCGCGTATCCATCGAGGGCATGGCCGGGGACGGAACCCCGGAGGCGATCCGGGTCATCGGCGCCTCGGGCTTTGCCCTGGCCGTGCAGTGGCACCCCGAATACCGGGCAAGCGCGGATCCGGTTTCGAAATCGCTGTTTTCTGCCTTCGGCGATGCTCTCCGGCGCTGGTGTGCAGATGGCAGGACCGGATCCTGAACAGGGTCACACACATTCCGGATCAGATACCCTGCACCGCCATGATGGCAGGGTCTGACACGAGCATGAATGGCCAGAGGTCATTCCGATTGCATGCGCGGTTTCGCAAAGGCCACCCATGTTGACCGGATCACTCAGAACGGGATCACGATACTGCCGGCCAGGCCCGCATGGTGCAGACGACCATCCCGCTCCAGCCTGAGGCGGGCAGAGGCTGTTCCGTGGAACCGGTCATTTGTCGATCGGAAGCCGGCACCGAGATCAATATCATAGGTCTCCGGCAGCAGTGACGTGGTCGACAGGTAGCTGCCGGCTCCTCCCTGGAATTCCGATTCCACGGTCATGCTGTCCTTGATCATCCTGGTCACGCCGAGGCCGATTCGGGGATCGAGGCTCAGATTCGAGGCAGTGAACGGGTCGAACCTGATTTCCGCTCCGATATTGGCGGATGCCAGGCTGGTCCCGGTGCGGTGAACGTCGAGAGACAGATCGTCGGCGCCCTGCTCGCGATACGGCCTGCTCCTGACCCGGCTGTAGGAGACGCCGGCGAAGGGCGATACCCGGGCATTGCCCATCCGGCCGGTCCAGGCAGCCTCCGCCTGCACGCCAAGAGCCCGGCCGGAAAAATTTCCGGTCGAGTCGGATTGTCCGTCGCCGTCGGGGACAGTGCGCGAGATCCTGTAGCGTGATGCCGCCGCCGTCGTATCCAGCGAAAACTCGAAATTGCCGGACCCGGCAGTTATTCCGGCAACAGCCGCGAATCCGTGACCGCGGGCGGTCGCAAACCTGTCCATGGCCAGCCGCGATTCGCTCAGGCCGACTCCAAGACGGGCCTGTAGCCGGCCGTCATCCGACAGGATGCCAAAACCGGAAGACAGGCCATGGGCGGAGTCCCTGAAGCCGCGCTGCGGCCAGCTTCGCTTCCTGGTTGCCCGATCAACGTGGCCGGATGCCCAGACGCACCGCCTGCTGACAATTCCGGAGTCGTGCCGGGAGCAGTCGGGCAGCAGGTCGGCAAGGTTGCGGGCCGCAAGAAAGGTCGACTGAATGGCTGCGCCAGCGATCTCGTTGCCATAGCTGTCAAGCTCGAACCTGACCTCTTCGATGTCGGGCAGGATGAGCACCTCCCTGTATGCCTCCGACAGGTTGTCATTCACGGCTCGTGAGTTGGAGAGTTCGGCCAGGACATTGCGCTGGTTCTGGTTCAGGGCAAGGCGCCTCCCGGTGTCGACCTCGTCCTGACCCGGACCCCCGGGACCAGTGACAGGGGTTGGATCAAAGATCACACTGAGGATCAGTTCCTCGCGGTTTGCGTCACCCACGGTAATTTTCCTGACCGAATAATCGAAGAAGGGTGTATCGACGACTGTCAGCCCGTCCACGCCGTTGATTCCCTCGGTTGCGGTAACGATGGTTACCTCTGCAACGTCCTGTTCCGGGTCGGAGAGCCGATTGACAACCAGTCTTCCATTCAGCGTGGCCATCCCGGTCACCTCGATCCGGTCTGAACGCAGGGAGGACCAATCGACGTCGAATGAAAGTGTTCCTGATGGCATCTGATGAAGATCGCCGGTCATGCTCACGGTCGAGACCTGGTTTCCCCGCCCGACGACAAACGTTCCATGATTTATCAGGCGCCCGGTTGTCCAATTCGCCTGGTCGATGGTGGGGTCAGGAGGGGTGCAGCCTTCCTTCACGAGCATCACGGTCTCGTACGGGTTGAATGTCCCGTAATTGTCGAATCGGGGAGCAAGGCACCCCTCGATGTCGACATCGCCCCTGATTACACCGCGATTCGTCAACAGGGTCGAGGCGATGTTGGGATTGCCTCCGCCGGTGGATTCCCTGACGACCACTGCGAAATTGGCGGGTTCCGCGGGAAATCCGTGTTCTTCCCATGATCCGCTGGGAGGCGTGGAGATGACTTGGCCCGACGCGTTGATGTCGATGGTCACAACGGCGTTGTTGCCGCCGACCGCGATGCCGTGCGATCCCCATCCGGAGGTCTCGATTCTCCCGTCCACACGCACCCTTATCTGCCTGTTTCCGGCGTTCAGAATGTCGGCATTGATGCCGTATGATCCAGGTCCCTCGGTCGTGATGTCGGTGACCTGGATATCAATCGGATCGGTGCTGCTGTCTGTGTTCTCCTGCTGGACATGAACGCCGTAACTGAATGAACCGGTGGTGTGGATGTGGCCGGTCGAGCGGACCGTCGCTCCCCCGGTGGTAATGATTCTCAGGGCGGCAATATCCTCCAAGTTGTCCGGGGCGGCGCTTGAATTGGAAAGGATGTCATGGACATTGACACTCGTCGTGTGGGACGAACTGCCGGCATTCCTGTTCAGGACCAGGATGCCGAAGGCTTCCTGGCCGGCGCTGTCGACGTCAAGCAATCCCGAGGAAGTGATCGTCGCGTCACCTCCCTGGTGGTTCGTCACCTTGATCCCGGTCGCATCGTCGACACTGTGATCCGTTACCGAGACAGTCAGCTGCCCGGTCGGGTTCTCGTGCACGATGGGGGTGGACTGGGCACTTGCGTGACCAGCCACCAGCCCCAGGGCCGGAAGCAGGAGACAGATGCACTGGAGGGGCAGGGCCGGAAGTCGCCCCGGCAGCCCCATTTCGCGGGCAAGAATGCCCAAAATATGAGAAATCACGATGTGAAGGGTTGAATTGTTACAGACAGTCGTCACCGGGAAAACCGGCAATTCGGACGATTGTCAATCAAATTCCGCCACCGGACCGCAGGGTCGGCGGTGTCATGGCCGGGGCTGCAGTCCGGCATGAAGCGCCGCCCTCGGGCTCAACTCGGCCAGGAAATGGCGATACGGATCGCCGCCGAACAGCTGGAGCGGATCGCTGGCGCGTGCCGAGCCGCCCTTCAGGATATGGGTACTCCACTCGGTCCAGACCGATTGCCGTACCTCCTCCTGATGCCAGTTCCGGCCAAGAAGTGCCGACCAGGCGAATTCGGCCGACAGGTGAGTCATCCCACCTTCAGACGGGCCGGCATGACCGGTCAGGGCAGCTTCCCGGCGCCACTCGACAACCTCGTCGAGGAATAGCGGCATATTACCGGAGGCAGCCGAATTCACCCATTCAGCGAGTGCCTCGACTGCCGGGGCATCGGGCAGGCGGTTCCGCAAGGCCTTGTGTTGAACGATCGAGATCCCGGCACGAAATGCTTCGAGATCCCGGGAACCGGGAGCGGCAACCTCGAATGTCGAATGGCTGATGGCTGTCGTGGAATCCCTTATGGAGAAAATGTGGCATTTTCCGGCCCGAGCCTTGCGAAGATAGAGCCGTCCCACGCAGTGGCTGAGGCGGTTCGATTCCTCGAGCAGGTCGGCCTCCGATGCCAGGCACTGAACAACGAGACCGTTCTTGGTCGAGTAGTCTTCGGCCAGTTTCGGCCATGACCCGGCCTGCCGGCAATCACCTGCAGCATTGTCGCCCCTGATCCGACCTTCCGCCTCGATCAGGGCCGGAATTCGGGTCATCCAGCGCCGGGCACATTCGACAAGCGTGACCGCGGCATTGCGTGAGCCACCGACGATCAGCGCATGGGACAGCCTCTTGGCCTGCTCCAGATCATTCGGGGAAGGGGTGGGCAGCGCTTCGCCGGCCCGGGTGACGAGGGCGAGGCAGCAGGGAAGGAAGACGCTCAGGCTGAAATCATCGATTGCTTCCATGACATCCGAGGTCGCCATCGAGATCTGCCGCCGGTCAAACCGGAGGGAATCGGTGCCATAGGCATTGGCCAACTGCTCGTGGTATCTCGGCCAGTTGCCCCGTGATGCGGCGAGTTGCGGTTCGGTGGGTGACAGGAAACGCTGGCTGAGTGGCAGGATGCATGCCGAGATCAGGTCGAGGAAACAGGCCCAGGACTTCTCGTCTGCAGGAACCAGGTTCGTGTCCATGTTCCGGACCAGCTCCAGGAACTGGCTGCTGGTGATCTCGCCGCCAAGCGAATACCGCCTGAGACGGTCAACCCCCATCGGATCGAGCCCCCTGACTTCCTCTCCGAACTCGAAGACTCGGCCAGTGGGGAGCGGATCGCGAAGTCGCGCCAGCCTCTTGAGCTGTCCCTTGGCCAGTCCGGTCAGCGATCCAATGATGGGCTGGAGCGGCATGGAATTGTCGATCGCATGGCGGCATTCCTCCGACTGGGCCATGATTTCGGCAAGTACCGGATAGGCTTGGGCGGCCTGCAGCCGCCGCCGGCCATATTGCGGGCTCCGGTCGCCATAGAATGCAACGGCGGCGGCAGAAGGAATTCCTGTTGACCGCAGCGCGGCGGTTGACGCCTCGAGATCCAGTTCGGCAAATCCCCGGGGGTACGAATAATCCAGCCCGGTCATGCGCCGTGTCAGCGAGGCGGCAGCCGCAAGCGCGGACTCTCCCTGGCCGGCATGCAGGCCGAAGACCGTCATCGGGCGGAGCAGTCCCGCCTGTTCGGCAAGAATTCCTCGCTCGATGGCAATGTCGGCGATCTCCCCCGGTATCCGGAGGTGATCCGGCAATGCTGGCGTGTCCGGGGGCTCCTCCCCTGACCGGCGATTGAGGAAGCTCTCGAACCGGGCAAGGTCGTCAGGCAACGCCAGCGGCGAGACAGGCGAGGATCCTGGCCTGGCGGCCGCAAGCCCGGTCAGCGAGAGAAATCCTGCAACGGCTATGGCTGCCGCCAGTTTCTCCTGCTGCTTGCGGCTGTTCTGCCCGCGAAACATCGACTCCATGTCGCCGGCCGAGGTGAACATGATCCGAACCGGCTGCAATGCCGGGTGACCGACATCGGTCAGCGCAACGCATCGTGCTTGCCCGGTTTCGGGCCGGACAACCAAATCCACGATGTCATGACGATGCGGCGATACCTGGTCGCTGTTGACGTCCATCCACACCCTGACTTCCAACATGTCCGACTTGCTGACCTGGTGAATGATCATTGGGCTACCCGGGTTCGACTTTGGCCGACAGCCCATGATAGAGGAAGGCGTGGCGACACTCAGCCTATGTGTTGAGTGATCAGACGTCCACCAGGGATCACTTCGACGCCAGGAACGGAAGCATCGGCGTCATGAGGGCGGCGGAGACCGGGAACGGAATGGCAGTCGGGAATTCCTACAGATTTGCCGTGGCCCCGATGATGGACTGGACCGACCGCCATTGCCGGTTCTTTCACCGGCTGATGTCGGGCAGGGCATTGCTCTATACCGAGATGATTGCCGCCCCGGCACTGGTGAGGGGAAGGTCGACCTGGCTGCTGGAATTCGACCCCAGCGAACATCCTGTTGCATTGCAGCTTGGCGGGGCTGATCCCGGCGAACTGGCAGAAGCTGTCCGACTTGGTGTCGAGGCCGGGTATGACGAGATCAACCTGAATGTCGGCTGTCCTTCCGACAGGGTGCAGGGCGGGTGTTTTGGTGCCGTGCTGATGAAGGACCCGAGGCTGGTGGCGCGATGCCTTCGGGACATGTGCAATGCCGCAAACGGAACCGAAGTGACCGTCAAGTGCCGGTTGGGGGTCGATGACCAGGATGCCGGGACAACCTTGCCGCGGTTTCTCGACGAGATTGCCGGTGCCGGCGTGCGTCGAGTTGCCATCCATGCCCGCAAGGCCTTGCTGGATGGGCTGAGCCCGAAGCAGAATCGGAATGTTCCGCCCCTGGATCATGAGCTCGTGTTCCGGATGAAGGACCGGTTTCCGGGATTGAAGATATGCCTCAATGGCGGGATCAATGATCTCGACCTGGCCGATGAATGCCTGGAGAGGGGCATTGACGGCGTCATGATGGGCCGGACGGCGTATCGCAATCCGGCCGGAGTGCTGATGGAGGTCGATCGCAGACTGTTCGGGATCGATCGGCGGGCCAGCCGCAACCGGATCGCCCGGCAGATGTTCGACTATATCGAAGGCCAGCAACAGCTGGGTATCAGGATCAACCGGATTACCCGGCACATGTCCGGCCTGTTTGCCGGGTGCCCCGGTGCCCGCAGGTGGCGCCAGTCCCTGTCCGACAACAGGCGCCTTGCCAGCGAGGGCACCGGCTTCCTGGCCGAGACGCTCGAACAGGTGTCACGACCGGATCCGGCGAGTGAGGACGGCCGTCCAGGTCATTGCTGACGCCGGCTTCGGCCACATGTTTCTCAGGGCAGGGGCTCCGACAACTCGTCGACATTCCTGGCGATTCGCCTTTTCCTGCCCCCGCGCCGCGTCTTCAGCAAACGGTCCCGTGATGGCAACTCCAGCAGCAGCGCCCGTCGCTGATCGGGTGAGAATTCGGCCCAGCCGCGCACTTCCTCGGCAGTTCGGTGGCAGCCGATGCAAATCCCGGCTGTCGGATGGATCACGCAGACTTGCTGGCACGGGCTGTCAGGCTCGTCGCGCCTCCAGGCCTTCCGGGTCATCGGGCTGTTCCTGCCATGGACATGCGGTCAAGAGCTCCCTGAAGGATGATCGAGGCGGCCACATGATTGATTCTTGCGCCGCGATTCCTTCTCGACAGCCCGGCTTCCAGCATTCGCCGTTCGGCTTCAACAGTCGAGAGTCTCTCGTCCCAGTAGCTGATCGGAAGTCCGGTTGCCGCGGCAAGTGTCCTGCCGAACGCCCTGGTCGACTGGCACCTGGGCCCCTCGGAGCCGTTCATGTTGCGCGGCAGTCCAAGCACCAGCCCGCCGATCTGGCGGTGGCCGGCAGACTTCAGAACCTGTTCCGTATCCTGCCGGGCCGTAGTCCTGCCGATGGTCGTGAGCGGAGTTGCCACCACCTGCCTGGTGTCGGATACAGCGATGCCGATCGTTTTCGACCCCACATCCAGGCCAAGCAGTGCCACGTCTTGGCCGACTGATTCCCTGAATTGATCGATCTCTTCGAAAATCACGGTGATCTGAAGCCCGGTCTGCGAATTCCTGCAACGCAGGATAGGGTTTGCAATCGAAATTGGAATGGGGAAATGAAGTCCGCACCCGATTGACCGGATTCATGCCGGCCATTTCAGATCGCGCTGCTGTCTGGCGGCGGGAATGCAGGAAACGGGCCCGGCCCTCTTTCATGTCGCACGACTCATTGCGGCCCGGCTGCAAGCTTGCCATCACCGTGGTGCCTGCTGACAGGCAAGTTGGCACCTGTGGGGCACTTCCCGGTACTGGCATGAAGGCCGGACGGTTGCAGCACGGCAATTCATTGGCCGTCCGGCATCCTCACTCCTCGACAGCAATGTCTGGTGCCGTGAGGAAGTCCGGGAGGCGCTCGATATTGATTCCGGCCAGCCGGGCGACGGTCGGCAGATCACGAAGGATCAGTGCAGTCATTTCCGGATCCTGGCCGGTCTCCTGCAAGATCCCGGTCCATGTCTCGACTGCCAGGTCGGGCCTGCCGGTCTGCGCGTCCAGCAGGCCAAGGAGGTACCTGGCCCGAATGTTTGCCGGATCAAGCCCCAGCGCCCGCCTCGCGGCAGCCTCCGCCTCCGGCGAGACATAGCCGCCGGCCGCAAGGAGATACGATTCGGCCAGCAGCAGGTAATCCCGGGTGCCGGCATCGCTCCCGAGCAGGTCGATGATCCGCGACCGGATGATCGCCGTCCTGTTCCAGCCCTGCCGCCCGGACCAGTTGTCGGCCTCGTGGAGCAACGCCTCGATGTTCTCCTCGGTTGCGATTGCGGTGCGGAATTCTTCGAGCGCGGCGACCTCCGCCTCCGGCGAATGCCGCGCCATGTATTCGCCTTGCGTTGGTCTGTTCTCAAGGATTGCGAGCGATGCCTCGATCCGGGAGTCTCTGGGCATGTCGCGATGACCCGGCGAGCCCACAGTCAGATAGGTGGCCACCGAACCAGGGCCCAGGACCAGGATGATTGCGGTCACGGCAATGATGGTTGCCGGGCGCGGTGCATGGCCCGGCTCGCCATCCCGATCCCGCAATCGGGCCAACCGGATCATGCGCCGCGAGATTTCGAGCCGTGACTGCTCGGCCTCTTCCGGGTCGAGTTTTCCTGCAAGACGGTCCTGGTCGATTTCCTCCAGCTGGTGCCGGTAGACGGCGAGCCGGCTCACCGCCCGGTCGCGGCTGCCTCGCACCGGTCCGAGGATGGCAAGCAGGATGGTGGCCAGGACGGCCAGTATGAACAGCGCTGCGATCGACCAGAAAACCATCCAAGCCACCTTGCTGTGCTTGCCCGCCAGATCCCGGAAAACAGGGCGAATCGACCATGGGGCGGGTGGCGGTCCGGTTGGCCCGACATGGCGGCATTCCGGCCCGCTCCCGGGTATCGGATGGTGATGACCGCCAGTTGCAATTGCGTCAAGGTCGAAGTTGCAGGCCAGGATGGCTGACCCCGGGTCGATCGAGGATCAGCTTCTGCCGGCCCGGTCGGGAGATGTCGACATCAATCGGCGTGACCGGGCTATAGAAGTGCGGGCCGAGTTTGGATATACCGCCCTGGCGGGGTCTGCGCCGCGGCCAGGTCTGGCCATCATTCGGGATTCAGGAATACAAGCCGGTTGAAAAGATATTCTGGATTTGCACTGGCCCGGGAGGCACTCCGTGGCCACACCGGATGGCGGCGGGCATGGGAATCGCCCGAACCGGCGGCCTCGTATGATGTCATCGTCGTCGGTGCGGGTGGCCATGGCCTGGCGACCGCCTACTACCTGGGCCGGAACCACGGTATCCGGAATGTCGCCATCATCGACAAGGGCTGGCTGGGAGGCGGCAATACCGGCCGCAACACCACGATCATCCGCTCGAACTACCTGCAGGATGATTCGGCTGCCATCTACGAGAAGGCCCGAAGCCTCTACGAGAGCCTGAGCCAGGACCTGAATTTCAACGTCATGTTCAGCCCCCGCGGCGTCATGATGCTTGCGCAGACCCATCACGAGGCCCGCGGCTATATCAGGATTGCCAATGCAAACCTGAACCAGGGCGTGAAGACCGAGTATGTTTCGCCTGAACGGGTCAAGAGACTGTGTCCAGTCATCTCGCTGGATGGGCCTCGCTACCCGGTGCTCGGTGCATTGTGGCAACCCCGGGGTGGTACCGCCCGTCATGATGCGGTTGCGTGGGGCTATGCCCGGGCCTGCTCGGAGATGGGGATGCACATCATCGAGCAATGCGAGGTCTCCGGTGTCAGGACCGGGAACGGGCGAGTGCGGGGGGTGGAGACCTCGAAAGGCGCGATTGACTGCGCCAGGCTCGCCATGGTTGTGGCAGGCCACTGCGGCGTCCTTGCCGACATGGCCGGGTTCAGGTTGCCGGTCGAGTCGGTGGCCCTGCAGGCGCTGGTCTCGGAGCCGGTCAAGCCGTGTCTCGACGTCGTGGTCATGGCCAATACCGTTCATGGATATATCAGCCAGTCGGACAAGGGCGAGATGGTCATCGGCGGCGGCGCCGACGGATTCAACAACTACACCCAGCGCGGGTCATTTCACCACGTCGAGGAAACCGTGCGGGCGCTGGTCGAGACCTTCCCGATGATTTCCAGGCTGAAGATGCTCAGGCAATGGGCAGGCATCGTCGACATGACCGGCGATCGCTCGCCGATCATCTCGAAGACGCCGGTGGAGAACATCTTCCTGAACTGCGGCTGGGGAACCGGCGGGTTCAAATCCATACCCGGCTCCGGCTGGGCCATGGCAGAACTGGTGGCCAGCGGTCAGCCGGGACATCTGGCCGAACCTTTCGGGCTGGACCGGTTCCGCGAGGGGCGGTTCATCGACGAGAGCGTGGCGGCGGGGGTTGCACATTGAGCTGGCAGTGGTGAAGGCAGGACATGCTCAGGATTGAATGTCCATATTGCGGAGTCGAGGCCGATGAAACGGAGCTGACACCGGGCGGGGAGGCGCATCTGCGTCGATATGGGCCCGGCTCGTCGGATTCGGAGTTCGAGAACTACATGTTCAACAGATTCAATCCCAGGGGTGTGCATTTCGAACGCTGGCGGCACAGCTACGGATGCGGCAAGTGGTTCCATGTCGCCCGGTGCACGGCAACTCTCGAAGTCTTCGGATCGTACAAGGCCCAGACGCTCCGGCCGCCGGGATCCATCAGGGCCAGCATCTCGTCGAGAAGAGGTGACGGGAAGCCCGAACAGGGCTGACCGGGAGCAGGGAATCGGGAATTGTCTGTGCGACTTGCATCTGGCGGCAGGCTGATTGACCGGACGCGTGCATTGCGGTTCCGGTTCAACGGTACCGAACTGACCGGCTATTCCGGTGATACGCTGGCATCGGCGCTGCTGGCGAACGACCAGGTCATGGTGGGGCGTTCGTTCAAATACCACCGGCCGAGGGGAATCGTTGCCTCGGGGCCGGAGGAGCCCAACGCCCTGGTCACGCTGGGTGAAGGCGGCCGTCTCGAGCCGAACCAGCGGGCAACGGTCACCGAACTCGTCAACGGCATGACCGCGGTCTCGCAAAATCACTGGCCCAGCCTGAAGCTGGATGTCGGCAGCATGTCCGACAGGCTTTCGAAGCTGCTTCCCGCCGGTTTCTACTACAAGACCTTCATGTGGCCGAGGCCGGCCTGGGCCAACCTGTACGAGCCTCTCATCCGGCGGGCCGCCGGCCTGGGCAAGCCACCGAAGGAGCGAGACCCCGATCGTTACGAGCATTGTCATGTCCATGTCGACGTCCTGGTCGTTGGCGGCGGCGTTGCCGGCCTGCAAGCGGCGCGCATTGCCGCCCGTTCCGGAGCCAGCGTCCTGGTCGTGGAGCAGTCGGCGGTCTGGGGCGGCCGGCTGCTCAATGATTGCAGCGAGTTGGAAGGGGCTCCGGCTGCCGACTGGCTGGAAAGCTGCCTGGAGGAGTTGCGGCAGGATCCCCGGGTCCGGCTCCTGGGGCGGACAACGGGCCTCGGTGTTTATGATCACGGATATGTCGTGGCCGGCCAGCGCCTCGGCGAGGCCAATTCGGCTCCGGGCGGGGTGAGGCAGCGGCTCTGGAGAATCCGGGCCAGCCGTGTCGTGCTGGCAACCGGGGCAATCGAACGACCGGTCTGTTTTGCCGGCAATGATGTGCCAGGGGTGATGCTGGCATCGGCAGTGCGAGACTACATTCTCGATTACGGCGTTTCGCCGGGCGACCGGACCGTGGTGCTTACCAACAACGATGACGCGTATCGAACGGCATTTGTCATGGTCGAGGCGGGGCTGAGCGTGCCGGCCATTCTCGATACCAGGCTGGAGTCGACCGGTTCGGTCCGTGAGCGCGCCAGGCAGCTCGGGATCAGGGTCGAGGCCGGGATGGCAATCGCCGGCGTGAAGGGCCGGACGCGGGTTGCCGGAATATCAGTGTGCTCGCAGGCAGGTGAAGGGGCCGTGCTGAAGGAGTTGGAATGTGAATGCGTGGCCATGTCGGGAGGCTGGTCGCCGACCATCCACCTGTGGTCGCATTGCGGCGGTAGACTGTGCTGGAATTCGGACCGGTCGATGTTCCTGCCTGACCCGGAGCGCCCGCCGAAGGATGCGAAGGGCAATCAGCTCGTGTATCCGGTCGGCGGTGCCAATGGCCGGCTGGGCGCAAGGGCCGCGCTGGCCGATTCCATGACCGAGACCCGCAGGATCTGCCACTCCCCCGATCCCGAATCGGCAGAAGACGTGCCGCCGCCGGACGAGGCGAGCGAAGAATGTGCAACCGAGCCGGCCTGGACGTCTCCGAATGGCCTGGATGCCAGGGCTCGATCCCGTGCCTGGGTCGATTTCCAGAACGACGTGAAGGTATCCGACCTCGAGCTGGCGGTCCGGGAGGGCTATACCAGCGCCGAGCATGCCAAGCGCTATACGACATTGGGCATGGCAACCGACCAGGGAAAGCTGTCCAACGTGAACGGTGTCGCACTCCTTTCCAGAGTGCTGTGCCTGGGAGAGTGCGAGGCCGGGACAACCACCTTCCGCCCCCCCTATACACCGGTGCCGCTCGGGGCGATTGCCGGCGATGCCGCCGGGGAGCTGTTCAAGCCGTTGCGCAAGACACCGATCGACGCCTGGCATGAGCAGAACGGAGCCCACTGGGAGCCGGTCTCGGATTGGCGCCGCCCATATTGCTACCTGGCGTCCCGGACCGAGACCGTCCAGGAGGCGGTGAACCGGGAGACGCTGGCGGTCCGCAACTCGGTCGGGATGCTGGATGCGACGACCCTGGGCAAGATCATCGTGCGGGGCAGCGATGCCGGCAAGTTTCTCGACATGCTGTACACCAACGTGATGAGCAGCCTGAAGCCCGGCTCTTGCCGGTACGGGCTGATGTGCAACGAGAACGGATTCATAATTGATGATGGCGTGGTTGCCCGTCTCGATGCCGATACCTTCCTGTGCCACACCACGACCGGAGGGGCCGACCATATCCATGGCTGGATGGAAGAGTGGCTTCAATGCGAATGGTGGAAGTGGGACGTCTTTGCCGCCAATGTCACCGACCAGTTTGCCCAGATCGGTGTCGCCGGTCCGAAGGCACGGGACCTGCTCCGGAAACTTGGCGGCATGGATGTCGGCGCCGATGCGATGCCATTCATGAGTTGGGCGGAGGGAGGACTCGGGAAATTCTCGGCCCGGATCTTCAGGATATCATTCTCGGGAGAAATCTCCTTCGAGGTTGCTGTCCCGGCGAATGAGGGTCTTGATCTGTGGAACACATTGATTGACGCCGGGCAGGAATTTTCCGTTCAGCCTTACGGAACCGAGGCCCTGCATGTCCTGCGGGCCGAGAAGGGCTACATCATGATCGGAGACGAAACCGACGGAACCGTCACACCCCAGGATTTGGGAATGAACTGGATCATTTCGAAGGTGAAGACCGATTATCTCGGCAAGAGGGCACAGCAGCGATCGCACCTGACGGATCCCGGGCGCTGGAAGCTGGTCGGTCTGCGGCCGGTTGAGCCGAAAGCCGAGCTTCCGGCCGGCTCGCACGCCATCGAGGACGCGGTCAATGATCACGGCCAGACCAGGATGGTTGGCAGGGTGACATCAAGCTATTTCTCGCCGGTCCTGAACCGCACGATTGCTCTGGGGCTGGTCGAGCGCGGACCGGACCGGATGGGCGAGACCCTCGGCTTCTCGACTGCCAATGGCCCGGTCTCGGCGAGGATTTGTGAAACCGTCCAGTATGATCCGGAAGGAAGCAGGTTGCATGGCTGAGCGCTCCAGCAACGGCCCCGGCCGGGGATTCAGCCATGTGCCGCCGCACGGCATGGTCATGGTTCGCGGCCAGCTGGGCAGCAGGGCCTTTGCATCCGCCCTGTCCGGAGCCGGCTGTCCGGTCCCCGCGAAGGGACGGATCGTGCACAGGGACGGCATCGACTCGGCGTGGATGTCACCGGATGAATTGCTGGTGATGTGCAAATCCGGTGCGCTTGGCAAGGTTTGCCGCGAGCTCTCCACTTGCTTGCAGGACATCCATCACCTGGTGGTCGACGTGTCCGACATGCGGGCCGAGTTCGAGGTGAATGGCGATGTCCGCGACATTCTGGCCAAGGGCACGCCCGCCGACCTGTCTCCCGGGAGTTTCCGCGCCGGGGATTTCAGGCGGTCGCGGATCGGCCAGGTCCAGGCCGCCTTCTGGTTGACGGGCAAGGAATGCGCGAGGCTGATCTGCCGGAGATCGGAAGCCGAATACCTGGCCGGATGGCTTGAACGGGCCACCGCACGGGGGAGCGAGCTGGAGTTCTATCACCGGTAATCCCGGCTCATGCCATGCGCTGGCTGCAACCCGGCCTTGCAAAGACTCATCTCGTAATCGGATATCGTACCCATATGTCAGGGCTGACAGCAACAGGAGTTCGTCATGCAACAGGTCCGGCCCGACAACATCGACTACATGGCCATCCAGCAGAAGGCATCGGAGCTTCGCGCCCAGGCGATGAGGCGGATAATCCGATCGGCAATCCACCGGCTGCGGAGCCTGGCAGATGCCGGGATTCATGTCGCCCTTCATTCCCGGGCGGCCCGGTAGCGTTCACGTCGGCCCGCCCTTGCGGCGGACCACTCACCGGGCAGTCGGGCCGAACACGATCAGTGCCGCTGGCTCGACAGGGTATGACGTGCCTTTGCCGGGGCCGGGACGAATTCGCCGGCTCGCGAAGATCTCCGGGGACTGCTCCCGTGACTTGAATGAGCATCGTCGACACCCGAACCCTTGAACTCCGCCATGATGGTGTGCCGGCCGGCCTTGCCCGGTGCCACCGGAGCAGGATGCACGCAAGGCGAACCACTCACATCGGACATGACCATGTCCTCCGGTCACCGACCGGAGCTGTCCCCGGCCACACGACCAAATCGCCAAATGCCGCCTTTTGCCGGCTCTGCACCGGCCCGGTCCGGGCATCCCGGGAACTGGACCGGCATCGATGCGGAATTTCCTGGTCGAAGTGAAGAAACAATGACTTGCATGCCGGTTCACCCGGGAACATTTTCGGCGGTTGCAAGTGATCCTGAGGAGGGATTGTCATGGTTCGGCACCCGATGGAGCAGGCTGGTGGTGACCGGCCCTTTACCCATGACCCATTGCAGCCATTCACAATTCCGTCCTGGCAATACTTCGATCCCGGACTGTTCCGGCAGGAGCGGGCAGCGATCTTCTTTCGAAGCCGGGTCTGTGTCGGGCATGCCGGCCAGCTTGGCGAGGCCGGCAGCTACCCGACCGCCAGGATTCATGAAAGGTGCGTCCTGGCGATCAGGTCGCCGGGCGGCCGGATATGCGGCTTCCACAATGTGTGTCGGCACCGGGGGCGCGAGCCTGTCGAGGATGAGGGTCGGGTTGCCGTGCGGCCTGGTCTTCGTGAGTCCTGATCCGGCGGCTCGCCCGCTCGCCGAGCAGGCACCGGGGCTGGAGGTGGAGAATCGCCATGACTGCCCCAGGCTCGCCGAGCTCGAATTCGGCCAGCGGGATCACCAAGCGGTCCGGTTGAACTGGAAGGCACTGATCGACAATTTCCTGGAGTGTTGCCACTGCCATCCGGCGTACAGGGATTTCGTGACCCTCCGTGACATGGACAGCTGCCGGTTCCGGATCAGCGATATCCATTCGAGCCAGTGTTCTGCCAAGGCACGCTCGACGATGAATGCGGCCGGTCATTTCGAGGCCGGGGAGGCCGAGTTCGGATATGCGGGCTGGCTCCTTCCCGCCAGCGAGCCATTCCGGCAGACCAGGGACGCCATTGCCGGTCAGAAGGATGTCCTGCGGCAGGAGGATATCAGCCCGTGCGAGAGCGGGCAGAAGCCATTCGGCTGCAACCAGGGCAGGTTCGTTGTTGACGACGAGTTCCCGGAATTGAGCGAACACGCGGTTCACCATTTCCGGCAATTGCAATTCGAGGCGATGGGCGGGTCACCTGAGGAGGCCGGCCAGTTCCGTGTCGTCCGGGGATCTCCACCGCTCTTCATTCCTCTCGATCGCCGCGATTCGTTTCGGGATTGGCGGATGGCTCATCAGCCAGGCCACCATTCCTCCCGAATGGCCGGTCATGTGTTCGAGGCTTTGCAGCATGCTCTTCTGGACTTCTGTTCCCAACCCGGCCCTGATCAGCAGGGCGCTTGCATACTTGTCGGCAGCATACTCGTCGTCGCGGGAAATACGCGACACCAGGAGGCTGGTCAGCCCGTCGGCAATCCGCGGGCCGATGAATGGTATGAACCGGCCGAGCATGAACCCCAGCAGCATGCGGGCCGCATTCTGGCCGGCAAACACCGTGAGGCGGCGCTTGCCATGGCCAAGGGCAACATGTCCAAGTTCATGGGCGGTGACCGAGGCCAGCTCTTCCGCTGATATTTCGCCTCGTCTGTAGCATTCGAACAGGCCTCGGGTCAGGTAGACATCTCCCTCCGGCGTGGTCAGGCCGTTCACGGTCGCAACCTCGTAGATCGAGGTCGTTATCGCCGGTATGCCGGCGGCAGTGGCCAGCCGGGCGTTGAGTCCCTGGAGCCTGGGATCAGTCAGGGTGGTCGACTGCCGGCGCAGGCGGCGGCGGGTCTGGAATGCCGAGACCCTGAACATGGCAACGCCATAGATCAGCGGCGCCAGAAGCAGGAGAATTTTCGAGATCATCGAATCGCCTGACTGTCGGACATCCGGGCAATGGCGCGGTCATGGGCGTCAACCATGAGATGTGAATTCCTGCGGATTTCTTCAAGTGTCATCTCCGGCCTGAACAGCGCCGATCCGATTCCGAACCCGTCAACCCCGCCTCGCAGCCAGTCATGGAACCGGTCCGGCTCGACGCCACCGACCGCGTAGAGCCGGGTCGCTGCCGGAAGGACGGCGCGGATTGCGCTGATGCCGGAGGTTCCGACAAGACCGGCCGGGAAGATCTTGAGACCGTCGGCGCCTGATTGCAGGGCGGCGAAGCACTCGGAAGGGGTGAATGCCCCCGGCCAGGACTGCATCTTCAGCGCCTTCGTGGCGGCAATGACATCCCGGTCGGTATTGGGTGAGACGATGATCCTGCAGCCATTGTCGAATGCCTGGCGGACCTCCTCCGGTGTCAACACGGTTCCGGCCCCGATCATCGCCTGGTCACCGAAGGAGTGGGCCAGCATCCGGAGGCTTTCAAAGGGCTGCGGGGAGTTGAGCGGGATTTCAATGGTATCGAAGCCCGCTTCAAGCAGGGTCTCGCCGACGGCGAGGACCTGGTCCGGACGAATTCCGCGCAGAATGGCAATCAGCTTCCTGGCCATCAGCTGTCTCCTGCCATCCGGAACGCCGAGGCGAGACCGGCAAGGACCGTGTCCTCCGAGCCTGCGCTCCGGAAGGATTTTCCGGTGTGGCCAATGGCTTCCGAATAGGCATCAGTGGCGGGGCCGGAGCCAACCAGGACAAGATCGCCATTCTCCCACCAGGACCGGGTCGACTGTATCTCTGCCCCGATCAGCAGGCCCGACAGGCGCGCCCGCGCCTCCACGGGCACCAACCCGGCCGTCAATGCGCTGGCCCTGATGCCGAATAGCTGGCCGGCAAGTGCTGTCGGCTGCTGCATTCCCCGCTCGACCGCCGCCGAGAACGCGTCACCGGACCAGCCGGACGCCGCCACCGAATGACGCAACAGCGAGCCCGTCGCCAGCAATTCGAACAACTCGCCGGTCATGAAGGTCCGGAAACTCTCGATCCGGCCGGAGCAGATCCGAACCCATTTGGTGTGGGTTCCCGGAAGGCAGGCAACACCATCAAAGCCGGGTTCGGATGCCAGCAGCCCGGCAATCTGGGTTTCCTCGCCGCGCATGACATCGGGGTCCGGGCCGTCACATCTCACGCCGGCGATCACGGATACCATCAACCCCGGGCAGGACTCCTCCGGCGAGACAAGGGATCGTGGCGTGATCGGCACGCAGGGGGTGCGACGATACGGTGCATGGATCCACCCTCCATCAGCACCGACCATTCCACAGGCAATGACCGGAATTGATGTGCCCTTCGGCAACCACTCCCCGACCAGATCCAGTAGAGCCGGCTGGAAATCTCCTGGCTCCAGCCTCGCCATTCCCTGGTCGGAACCGGCCCTCCTGCAGATCGTGCCATCTTCGCGCATTCCCCAGGCCCGAAGATGCGAGGTTCCCCAGTCAACTCCGATCCAGTCAGGACAGGTCACCAGGCGCTCCCGACAAATGCTGAACACTGCCCACATGCCGATGCCTGGCCGGCAGGCGACCCCTCGAGGATCGCAGCAAGTGCCCTCGAAATGCCGTTCCCGTGCCGCTTCCTGGCACCGGGCCGCAGAAAGTTGCCGAGACGCTCCGTCCCGCAACCAGGCCTCGCCCGGTCATGCCGGCCAGGATCGAAAGGTTCGATGACAATTCCGGGGTCGGCAGTGCGACCACCCCGTATTGACGATCCGGGAGCAGGCCTGGCGCACCGCGTCCTGCGCCGTCGGCGGATTGTCGAACACCTTCAGCAGCATTCGCCTGCCGCCCTCCGAAAGCAAGGTGGTCTGCCGCCCGCGCCGGATGAACCCGGCCTCATGCACCGCTGATGCCCTGGCACAGGTCGCCATCCTGACGCCCGACAACCCGGCGTGGCGGGCAATACGATCTCCGTCTCCCGGCCTCACGAGCATCCCGATGTGGTCGATTGCCTTCCCGTTCGAAGGCGATGTGACATTGCCGGAATTCAACACCGCGCCCCATTCCTGATTGCCCGACAATGTAGGGTCAATCGCGGAAAACGGCAAATCCCGGTCTCGTCCCGCTGCCTCGCAATACTCCCCCGGACCTGCCTGGCGGGAACGGCCGGACCACCGGTAGCTGACTTGCCGCCGGCAAGCAGGCCGGCGGAGAGTGCCCGAAGGCGTCCCTGCCGGCCACTGTCCGGCCTTTTGTCGGAGATGTGTCGACCCCGGCCGTTCCGGGCCTGCCGGCCCCGGTCAGGCTTCTGTGGCCGGGCGATGCGCGTCCGGTCGACCTGCGCCTGTCTGCCCCGCTTGCCCTGCCGGCGAATTGTCCACCCGAAACCTCTGCAGCCGGCAATCCTCCATGTTTCGTTTTGGTGCGCAAACGGATATTGGCTCGGCATCGCGACCGGCAACGGGATTGATCAATGGCCAATACTCCGAGAATTGCCTTCATCGGTGCGGGATCAACCGTATTCCTGAAGAATCTTGTTGCGGACATTCTCCAGAAGGAGGCCCTGCAATGCGCGCATCTGGCCTTGATGGACATCGACGAGGCAAGGCTCGACGATGCGCATCTGGTAGGCAGGAAGCTGATCAGGCAATTGGCGCCCGGCGCACGGGTGACCACCCATACCAGCCAGCGCGAGGCGATCGATGGCGCCGATTTCGTGATCGTTGCCTTCCAGATTGCCGGCTACCGGCCGGGAACGGTGACGGATTTCGAGATCCCGAAGAGATTCGGTTTGCGGCAGACCATCGGCGATACGCTCGGAATTGGCGGGATCATGCGTGGCCTGCGGACGGTTCCGCATCTGTGGAGCCTGTGCGACGACATGCTCGAGCTCTGTCCGGAAGCCCTGATGCTCCAATATGTCAATCCGATGGCCATCAACATGTGGGCGATCGCCGAGAAATATCCTGCGATCAGGGCAGTGGGACTTTGTCACTCGGTCCAGCGAACGGTGGAGGATTTGGCCAGGGACCTGGATCTGGCGCCGGGGCGGATCCGCTACCGCAGCGCCGGCATCAACCACATGGCGTTCTTCCTGACCCTGGAGGAAGCGTGCGCTGACGGCAGCTACGAAGACCTCTACCCGCGACTGATCGAGGGCTACCATGCCGGTCGAATTCCCAAGCCGAACGTGAATTGTCCGGGATGTCCGAATCTGGTCCGGTACGAGGTGATGACGAGGCTGGGATATTTCGTAACCGAGAGCTCGGAGCATTTCGCCGAATATGTTCCCTGGTTCATCAAGGAGGGAAGAGAGGATCTGATCGAGAGATTCGCTGTTCCGCTCGACGAGTATCCTTCCCGCTGCGAAAGGCAGATCCAGGATTGGGAGCGGCAATCAACGGAGTTCCGCCAGGCCGAGACCTTCCCTGTCGAGCCAAGCCACGAATATGCGTCCGATATCGTCAATTCGGTCTGCACGGGAGACCGATCGGTCATCTACGGAAATGTTCCGAATCACGGCCTGATTTCCTCCTTGCCTGCCGGATGTTCGGTCGAGGTTCCCTGCCTGGTCGACCGAAACGGAATCCAGCCGGTGAGCATGGGCCCGCTTCCGCCGCAACTGGCGGCGATCATGCGGACCAACATCAATGTCCAGGAACTGACGGTGGCGGCGCTGGTGCAGGAGAACCGGGACCATGTCCATCATGCGGCGATGATGGATCCCCACACTGCTGCAGAGCTTGACCTGGAACAGATCACCAGCATGGTCGATCAACTGGTGGAGGCTCATGGAGACTGGCTTCCCGGCTGGCTGGGCGGGAAATGATCGAGGCCCGTTTGCCGGGAGGAGCTGGAGTGAAGCGGCACGGCTGGCCGGTGGTTCATCCCGTGCGGGAGGAGTTCCCGGCCCCCGTCATCCACCGGGAGGCTCACCGCATTGCGGTGTCGGGGCAGGGGAGTCCGATCGTTCATGCCCGGTGTGCCGATGGCCGCCTTCCTGCAGCTGTCCGTGCGCAGCGCCGGATGACGCGCTCTCGCGGATGCGGAATTGCCACCATGGATGGAGTCCCGGAAGGGATCAGGAGGCCGGCATGAGGGCCGTGAGGAGATATTGTGACGACTGGGTGTTCGGCCGGGGGTTTCCGCCGGGCGCGCCTTCTGCCCTCCAGCCCGGTGAAACTGTTCGCCTTCCGCATAACGCGGTCGATCTCCCGCTGAATTACTTCGATGAGAACTCGTTCCAGCAGGAATTCTGTTACCAGAAGATCATCGAGTGGAGTCCGGAATTCGAGAATCGGGAAGTCCGGTTGCGATTTGACGGCGCCATGGCTGATTCGGTGGTGTTTCTGAATGGCGTCAGGCTGGGTGCACATGCCGACGGCTATACGCCCTTCGAAATCCGGCTGACCGGCCTCCTGCGACCCGGTTCAAACCTGCTGTCAGTCAGGATCAGCGGTGAGGAGAACCCGGGAATTCCACCTTTCGGCGGCCAGATCGACTACCTGACCTTTGCCGGCATCTACCGCGATGCCTGGCTGATCATCACGGGACGGAGCTGGATCGACAGCGTCAAGATCGAGACTCCCGACCCGCTGGCGGAGCTCAAGCAGGTCCGGGTCAGCTACGAACTGGCTGGAGATGCGGTCTCGAACGGCTCGATCAGGTGCAGGATTGTCGACGAGAACGCGACAATGGTGGCCGACCGGACAGTGCCGGTCGAAGGCAGGGGCGGCGAGATTGCCTTCGGCGATCTCCCGGGGATCGATCTGTGGGACGTCGAGACACCGGTGCTGTACCGGGCCGAACTCGGCCTGGATGCCCCCGGGTGCAGTGACGCCCTGTCGGTCAATTTCGGATTCAGGTCGGCGCAGTTCACACCTGGCGGCTTCCTGCTCAATGGGGCACCGCTGCAGATCGTCGGGCTGAACCGCCACCAATCCTTTCCATATGTCGGGTATGCGATGGGCCGGCGGGCGCAGGAGCGGGACGCCGAGATCCTCAAATTCGACCTCGGTTGCAACCTGGTCAGGACGTCGCACTATCCGCAGTCGCCCTGGTTCCTGGACCATTGCGACCGGATCGGGCTGCTGGTGTTCGAGGAGATCCCGGGCTGGCAGCATATCGGCGACGACGCCTGGAAGCAGGAATCGATTCGCAATGTCGAGCGGATGATCAGGCGTGACTGGAACCGCCCGTCGGTTGTTCTCTGGGGAGTGAGAATCAACGAATCGCCCGATGACCGGGAATTCTACCTGGCAACCAACCGGCTGGCCAGGGAACTTGATGCGACCAGGCAAACGGCTGGCGTGCGCAACTTCGTTGGCAGCGAGTTCCTGGAAGACGTCTATACCATGAACGACTTTGTCATCGGCCAGGAGGAGCGGCCATGGGTCAATACGGGGCGCATTCCCCTGCGCGATCAGCAGCAGGTCACCTGTCTTGACCATCCGGTTCCCTATCTGGTGACCGAATTCAACGGGCACATGCATCCGACAAAGATCTGGGATGCCGAACAGCGCCAGGTCGAACACGTGACCCGGTACCTGCAGGTGCTGAATGCGGCCCGTGGCGACCGGAACACTGCAGGATGCATCGGCTGGTGCATGTCCGACTACAACACCCACAAGGATTTCGGCTCCGGGGATCGAATCTGCCATCACGGCGTGCTGGACATGTTCCGGCAGCCGAAATTTGCCGCCAGTGTCTATGCAAGCCAGGCTGATCCTGCCGAACGAATCGTGCTGGAGCCGGTCACCTGGTGGGCGAGGGGGGAGCGGAGCATCGGCGGTGTCGTGCCGCTGACCATCCTGACAAACTGCGACGCGGTCGAATTGCAACTGAGCGGCGGCTTCACCATGCAGTTCGAACCGGATCGCCGTTCATTCCCGCATCTTCCGCATCCGCCGGTTGTTGTCGGCTTCGGAGATATTCCGCCCGAGAAGATGGGTGGCTGGGGCAACAGCTGGCCGGATGTCACCCTTGTCGGCCTCTTCGATGGCCAAAGGGCGGCGGTGACCCGGATGTCTGCATCCCCGGTGGCGACCCGGCTCGGCATGGAGGCCGACAGCGATCACCTCCTGGCCTCGGAAAAGGATGCAACCCGGGTGACTGTCCGTGCCCTGGACCAACTCGGCCGGGTGATGCCATTCCTTGCCGATGTCCTGCACGTGGCGCTGGACGGCCCGGCCCGGCTGATCGGGCCGGCACATCTTGCATTCAGGTGCGGCATTGCTTCCTTCTGGGTCGAATCCACCAGGCAGACCGGGCCGGTCGACATCTCGGTAACGTCGGAGAGGTTCACACCGGTCCAGCTGAAACTGGACAGCATCAAGTAGGGGAAACGCCCGGCGGCCACGCCGACGGCTCCGGCCCGGGGGCGGAATGACATGGACGTGGTCCGGCCGACTCCAGGCTGGTGCCGGGGAATTCCGGCCTTCAGGCGTAGCCGACGCCCAGCCAGCCAGCCAGCAGGGTGAGCACCAGCCCGGCCAGTCCGAAGGCCAGCCCGTAGACGGCGGCGAATTGCAGGCGGTCCAGCCGGTCTCCATCTCTCCTGCCGGCCGACCGGTAGCCGAGCAGCACTCCCAGGATTGCTCCGGCGACTACCAGCATGTCGTCTGCCCACCATCTGCCGGTCGGATGGGGCCGGCTGGTCGTGAACTGCCGGTGTCCGAATTTCGGACTCCCTTTGCCTGGCCAGCCCCGGCAGGGGCCGGCGGCACGATGGCGGCCAGCCTGCTTTCCTCCTGGCGGCAGGGTCTGCGGCGTGGGCAGTGCATGGTGATCCCGACTTTCTGCTGTTTCGTAGGCTGGAGAATCACGAAAATTGTAAATGACAGGAAAACCGAATTCCATTAAGGAAGTCGCCAAATCAAGTTCCTTCTTGATGATCGTGTCATCACCGAGCCAGGTTGGGGAATGACTGAATGGAATCAGTTGTTTATTTGCCAGAAGATTACCAGCCATCCGACGATGAGCCCTTCATGAGCGAGCAGCAGCTCGAGTTTTTCAGACGCAGGCTGGTGGAGTGGAGAAACGAGATACTTGCCCAGTCCAGGGACATGATCGAGGACATGCAGGAGCAGACGCGCAACATTCCCGACATCACTGATCGGGCGACCGAGGAATCCGAGCGGCAGGTTCAACTCAGGACCAGGGACCGGCAGCGAAAACTGGTTCTGAAGATCAATTCGGCACTGGACCGAATCGAGGAAGGAGAGTTCGGATATTGCGAGGCAACCGGAAGGCCGATTTCACTGAAGCGCCTGATTGCAAGACCGATTGCCACCTATTGCCTGGAAGCCCAGGAACGGCATGAACGCTCGGAAAGGGAATTCTGGGACGGCTGAACAGGCTGCACCTTCCCTCGGCAGGAGGGCCAGCGCACTGATCCTGCCGGCTCCGGCGGGTCATGGCTGAGCTTCCCCACCGCATCACGGTTCTCGGAGCCGGCATTGCCGGGTTGACGCTTGCCATCCTGCTGGCCCGGTCCGGGCACCAGGTGGAGGTGCTGGAACGATCACCAGTGCCGGATGATGGTGGCACCGGGATCCAGCTATCCCCGAATGGCGTTGCAGTTCTGAAGGGGCTCGGGCTGGAGGCCCGTTGGGCCGGAACGGCAATTCCGGCGCGGCGGGTGCAGATTTGCGAATCGGGTCATGGCAGGGTGATGGCCGTCCATGACCTGGCTTCATATGGCCGCACCGCTTCACCGTATCTGCTCTTTCGCCGCTCCGCCCTGGTTGCCATGCTCGCCGATACCGCCAGCGAGGCCGGGGTCCAGATCCGGCGGGGCGTGCATGTCGAGGCAGTGACGGCGGCAGGCGGCCGGACCCGGCTTCACCTGGGCGACGGGGAGATTCGGGCGGCGGAGTTCCTGGTCGGTGCCGACGGGCTCCATTCGGTTGTCCGGGATTTCCTGAACCCGTCAGCAGCACCCCCGCGCTCATCCCACCTGGCATGGCGGTCGGTCACCGACGGGGAGCTCCCCTTCGATCTCGCCGCCGGAGATGTCAGGCTCGTGATCGGGGCCGGAGGGCATGTGGTGCTCTACCGAACCGGGGACCAGGCCGGGGTGAACCTGGTTGCCATTCGCCGGATCAGGCCGGTTGCCGGGTCCCGTCTGCCGGCAGGGGACGATCCGGAGAATCTCAGGCGCAGCTTTCCGGGCTTCGGTGGCGGGATCCAGGAGATCCTTGCCGGCGTCGGGCCGGTTGCCCGCTGGCATCTGTATGGGTTGCCAATCGCCAGCCACTGGCATGGGCAGGAGACGGTCCTTGCCGGCGATGCGCTGCATCCGATCCTGCCATTCCTGGCCCAGGGCGGCAACCAGGCACTCGAGGATTCATGGGTCCTGGCCCGGTGCCTGACCTCGGGGCTCCCGGTGGCCGCTGCATTGGCGAGATACAGGCATGCTCGCCAATGGCGTCGCCGGCAGGTGGCAATGGCCACCAATGCGCAGGGAGCGCTCTACCACCTGCCCGGCTGGATCCACGCACCGCTGTTTTCGGTCCTTGGCCTGGCACCGGCCCTGGCCCGGACACCCTTGAACTGGATCTACGGCAAGGACGTCACCAGGCCGGGGTGAGAACGGCATCAGGCATCGAGTTCGACCCAGACGGGAACATGGTCGGACGGCTTTTCCCAGCCCCGCACATGGCTGTCGATCCGGCAATTCACGAGCAGGTCGGCGCATTGCGGCGTGAGCAGGAAATGGTCGATGCGAATGCCGTCATTTCGCTCCCAGGCCCGGCGTTGAAAATCCCAGAAGGTGAAGTTCAGCCCCTCGGGGGTGATTGACCGGAATGCATCGGTCAGGCCGAGATTGACCAGTTTTCGCCAAGCCTCGCGGGTCTCGTAGCGGTAGAGGGCGTCATCCTCCCAGTTTTCGGGGAACATCGCGTCCTCTTCCTGTGGTATGACATTGAAATCACCGGCAAACAGCGTTACCTCTTCCAGTTGCAGCAACTCGGCGGCGCGCGCCTGCATCCTTGCCATCCAGGCCAGCTTGTACGGGTATTTCGGCCCGTCAACCGGGTTTCCGTTTGGCAGGTACAGGCAACAGACCCGCACCGGGGACTCGCCGATGGCGGTTGCCTCGATCCATCTCGCCTGCAAATCCCCTTCATCGCCCGGCAGGCCGCGCACCACCTCTTCCAGGGGCGGTTTCGACAGGATGGCGACGCCGTTTTGCTGTTTCTGGCCGTGGGTCTCCACCTGATAGCCGAGATCCTCGAATGCCGAGCGCGGAAAAGCCGGGTCGGCACACTTGATTTCCTGCAGCAGCACGATGTCGGCTTCCGATTCTGCCAGCCAGTCGAGAACGCGCGGCAACCGGGCGCGGATGCCGTTGATGTTGTAGCTGGCAATCTTCATGTCGTGAGACGATCCGTGCTGTCAGAGCGAGAAGCTCATCGAGCATCCGCAAGTGGATTTGGCATTGGGATTGATGACCACGAAGCGGGAGCCGATCAGTTCCTCGGAATAGTCGATCACGGCATTGTCGAGGAAGGGCAGGGACATGCTGTCGACAAGCACCGACTGGCCGCGGCCCTCGATGACCAGGTCATCTTCTGCCGGGTCGTCGAACAGGATCTCGTACTGAAACCCGGAGCACCCGCCACCCTTTACCGCCACCCGGAGCGGTTTGCTCTCGCCGGACAGCCGGTTGATCTCGGCCAGTCGTTCAAATGCCCGCTCGGACACCTTCGGAGGAATTGCAATGGACATGTCTGAAACCCGGCCTCTTGGAAGATCGGCAATCGACAGTATATTGACTGCGGTATTTGACGGCAAGGATCAGGCGCGGATGCCAGACGAGCAGCAAGGGCTGGCAGCCTATGCCTGCCGGCCACCTGAACAGCGCTCCAGGCTGCACGATATCCCGGAGTCCCCCGGCCGCTCGCCATTCCAGCGCGATTGCGACCGGATCGTTCACTCGACCGCATTCCGCCGGCTGATGCACAAGACCCAGGTGTTTGTCGCGCCGGATGGCGATCACTTCCGGACTCGCCTCACCCATACCATCGAGGTTTCGCGGGTCGCCAGGTCGCTGGCCGCCCAGCTCGGGCTCAATGCCGACCTGGCAGATGCCATCGCATTGGCGCATGATCTGGGCCACCCGCCATTCGGACATGCCGGCGAGGATGCGCTGGCACGGGAAATGGAGGCGTTTGGAGGGTTCGAACACAATGCGCAGGCAATCCGCATCGTGACCAGGCTCGAGCGCAGCTATATCGGCTACGATGGGCTGAATCTCACATTCGAAACCCTGGAGGGCATGGCCAAGCATAATGGCCCGGTGCCGGGACCGGTTCCGTTTGCACTCGCCGAGCTTGACTCCACGCATCATCTCGATCTGCGCAGCCAGGCCACGGCGGAGGCGCAGGCCGCCGGCGCTGCCGATGACATCGCCTATATCTGCCATGACCTCCAGGATGGCATCAGGGCCAGGATGTTCTGCCTCGAGGATATCGGCCACCTGTCGATTGCCGGCCCGGCGGCCCGGCGGGTGAGCGCCGGCAATCCGGATGCCGGGCATGGGCGGGTCGTCCAGACAATCGTAAGGGATGTCTTCAGCGAATTGATGCAGGACGTGATCGGGAATTCACGCCGCAACTTGGAGTTGCTGGCACCCGGATCGGCCGTCGACATCAAGCGTCATGAGCGCGAGGTGGTCGGGTTTTCGCCGGCGGTCGCGGCGGCGATTGTCGAGATCAAGGGGTTCCTGCGTGACTACATGTACCGGACCGGCAAGGTTGAGCATGAGCGTCGCCAGGGCGAAAGGATCGTCAGCGAGCTGTTTCAACGGTATCTTGACGATGTCGAGATGCTTCCCGGGGAGTGGAACAGGGATGCGGGTCTTGCCGATGACGACATGCATCGTGCCAGGGTGGTGGCCGACTTCGTTGCCGGCATGACCGACAAGTTTGCGATGGCCGTTCATTCAGACCTCTGTCCAGCGACCGCGTCACCTTGAATCCGGGCGCGTTGCCGACAGCGGCGGGCCGCGGCAATTGCCGCCCGGGCATGGCAACCCGGGTGTTCAGCAGCTGATTCCGGTGATATTGGCCGGGTGCCGGCGGGAGCTGGCCTGTCGATGAAATCGCAAGAGGAATTCTGATGGATCTGTATGCCGAATTCAGGACCATGGTAATCGGTATCCTCGTGGATATGGGTGCTCCCCCCGACCGGCTGGATGCGGTTACCCTGGAGAGGCCCAAATCAGCCAGCCATGGCGAGATGTCCACCAACGCCGCCATCGTCGCCGCCCGGCTGCTTGGCCGCAAGCCGGCCGAGCTGGCTGCCGAGCTGGCTGCCGGGGTCTGCAGGGACAACCGTGTCACCGAAGCAGTCGTGGCCGGGCCGGGCTTCCTGAATTTCAGGCTGACGCCGGAGTGCTGGATATCGATCACTCGCCAGGCCATTGCCATGGGGAGCGATTTCGGCCGGACCGGCTCCGGTGCCGGCCGTCTCGTCAACCTCGAATTCGTATCGGCCAACCCGACCGGCCCGCTGCATGTGGGACATGCGAGGGGGGCAGTATTCGGCGATGCGCTTGGCAGGCTGCTCGAATTCACCGGCTTCGAGGTGGTGCGCGAATATTACGTCAATGACGGAGGTGCCCAGGTCGATGCGCTCGGGAGATCGGTATTCCTGCGTTACCTGGAGGCGAATGGACAGGCGATCGAGTTTGGCAGCGACGAGTATCGCGGCGATTACCTGATCGAGGCCGGGCATCGCCTGAAGGAAATCCATGGGGACGGCCTGGTCGGCAAGCCGGAGCAGGATTGGCTCGACATGGTGAAGCAGTTCGCGATCGACGCCATGATGCAGCTGATACGCCGTGACCTCGAATTGCTCGGCATCAGCATGGATGTCTTCTTCAGCGAACGGTCGCTCCATGATGACCGGCAGATTGACGATGCGCTGGCCGAGCTTGACCGGCGAGGTCTCATCTACCAGGGAGTGCTTGATCCTCCGAAGGGCAATGTTCCGGAGGATTGGGAGCCAAGGCAGCAGACGCTGTTCAGGGCAACTTCCCATGGTGACGACACCGATCGTCCGATCAGGAAATCCGACGGATCCTGGACCTATTTTGCCTCGGATATCGCCTATCATTACAGCAAGATCAGCCGTGGCTACGACGAGTTGATCAATGTCTTCGGCGCCGACCATAGCGGGTATGTCAAGCGGTTGAAGGCGGTCGTCTCCGCCCTGTCGGATGGGAAGATGCCGCTCGACATCAAGCTGACGCAACTGGTCCGGGTCATCGACGACACCGGTTCGGCAAAGATGTCCAAGCGGGCCGGCCAGTTCGTGGAGTTGAGGGAAGCCGTGGACGCAGTCGGGGCGGATGTCACGCGATTCGTCATGTTGATGCGCAAGAATGATGCCCGGCTCGAATTCGATTTCGCCGAGGTTACCGCGCAGTCGAGGGACAACCCGGTATTCTACGTGCAATACGCACATGCACGGATATGTTCGGTCCTGCGGAAAGCGGGGGCATCAGGGTTGCCGGTCGATGACGAGGTGCTGCAAGCGGTCGATGCCGGCAGTGCTCACCATCCCGACCAGATCGTGCTGGCCCGCCGGATCGCCGAATGGCCACGGGTTGTCGAACAGGCGGCAAGACATCACGAACCACACCGGATCGCCTTCTATCTCAATGACCTGGCATCCGATTTCCACGCTGTCTGGTCACGCGGCAATTCCATTCCGGAGCTTCGCTTCGTGGACGAGGATGACCGGGAGGGCAGCGTCGCCAGGATTGCCCTGGCCCGCAGTGTCGGGATTGTCATTTCTTGCGGACTTGCTATTCTGGGGGTGGAGCCGATCATCGAGATGCGGAGTTAACCGCGCGGAATTCGGATCCGGTGTCCCGGAACGGGATGGGCAGGACTGCGCAGTCACAATGACCAAGCCGGCAACCTATAGGCAGGCCCAGGGCCGTCGTCGGGGATTTGCCCGAAGGATGCTCGGCATGTCGATGTCGAGAATGGGCTATTTGCTGACCGGCGGGCTGATGCTGGCCGTCATCGGCTACGGGGTCTTTGCCGAGAAGTACCGGGTCTACGAGCCGGTCACCATCTATGCGCCCGACACCCCGAAGCGGGTCAGGCCGGTCAGAACCGTCAGCGACGTGCTCGTGCCCAACGACCTCAAGGTGAATTCCCTCATCGCCGGGGCTTCGGTTTCGGAAGGCATGGACGGAATTCTGCTGGCACCGGCGCATTCCGGGCTCTCGGACCAGGATTTGTCACCGCGAACCAGGCGGGAACTCGCCCGGCTCAGCGGCGACCGGGATCTGATTGCCGGCGCTGCCGTCAGGGCCGGGCCGGGACAGGCCGAACTGGCAATGCTGGTCTGGAACTCCCACCTGGCGTCACGGGTCCGCGGCCCAAGACAGCTGGAGGCGGATTCGATTGCATCCGGGTCCCATGTCGCCCAACTCGCCGATTATTCATCGGAATCGGAGGCCATGATCGAGTGGTCGCGGCTGCGCGATCTCTATCCGGACCTGCTGAACGGCGTCGACTGGTACCTGGAAGACGCGCAAAGCGGGGGCAGGCAGATTGTCCGGTTGCGGGTGGCGGGATTTGGCGCCCGCGAGTTGCAGCAATATTTCTGCGACAGGCTGGAGGCCGAGTTCGAGACCTGCATCCCGACGGTCACCCGCTGATGGATATCGGCGCCTGCATTTTCGGCTGTTCCGGCATCGCTCTCACCGATGCCGAACGCGGCTTCTTCCACGAGGCCCGGCCAGCCGGTTTCATTCTCTTCGACCGGAATGAAGGGTCTCTCGACGACATGAGCAGGCTGGTCGGACAGTTGCGGGAAGCGGCAGGGCATGATGCCCCGGTGCTGACCGATCATGAAGGTGGACGGGTTCAGCGATTTACCAGTGAGGAATGGCGCAAGTGGTTGCCGGCCCTTGACCAGTGCAACGCAGTGCCTGACGAGCACAGGGCCCGGTCGATGTGGTTGCGCTACCGCATGATTGCCAGCGAACTGGCCCGGATCGGGATCAATGGCAATTGTGTCCCTCTGGCCGACATTGCCGACAGCGAGACCCATCCGGTGCTTCGCAACCGGTGCTACGCCGAGGATCCCGATGTCGTGATCCGGGTGGCGCGGGCTGTCGCCGAAGGATGCATCGGCGGCGGCGTCATTCCGGTATTGAAGCACATGCCGGGCCATGGAGGAACCGGGCATGACAGCCATGTCGATCTGCCGGTGAATACCCGGTCGCTGGCAACGCTCGAGGAGTCCGAGTTCCGGGCATTCCGCGAGTTGAACGATCTGCCGATGGGGATGACGGCGCATGTGGTCTACGAGGCTCTTGACCCGGACAACCCGGCAACGGTGTCGTCGACAGTCATTGACTACATCCGGGCGGAGATCGGGTTTGGCGGATTGCTGATGTCCGATGACATCTCGATGTCGGCCCTGGGGGGATCGCTGTCTGAGCGTGCCGCCGCTGCACGCCGCGCCGGATGCGACGCCGTTCTGCATTGCAATGGTATCCTTGCCGAAATGGAGAGCGTGGCCGCGGTGTCCGGCTGCCTGGACCGGCAGTCGCGGCGGCGACTGGACCGGGCAGGATCGGGCGCCGTCAACCCGGGTCCGGCCTGTCCGAAAGCGCTGGATGACGAGCTGGCCGGACTCCTGGAGCCGACTTCATGGTGACCCGGGTCACGGCAGCCCGGGACAGCGAGGTGTTGATCATCGATGTCGCCGGTTACGAGGGCCCGCTCGACGTGCTGCTGGAACTGGCCCGCAAGCAGAAGGTCGATCTTCGGAAGATCTCGGTTCTGACTCTGGTTCGGCAATACGCGGAATTCATCGAGAACACCGAGTCGATTCGCATGGAACAGGCTGCAGAATACCTGGTGATGGCGGCCTGGCTGGCGCTGATCAAGTCGAGATTGCTGATTCCCGAGACCGAATCGGGAGAGCCGAGCGGCGAGGAGCTGGCAGCAAGGCTGGCCTTCCGGCTGCAGAGGCTGGATGCCATGCGCAAATCTGCCAGGCGGCTGATGGAGAGGAGCCAGCTGGGCAAGGAGTTCTTCGCCCGAGGGATGCCCGAGAACCTGCGCGTGATCCGCCACTCGAACACCGAGGCATCGCTGCTCGAATTGATGCATGCATATGCGAGGATGACGGCTCGCAACGAGTACCGGCCCTACGAGGCTGCGCGCCGCCGGTACATGGCCGTTCAGGAGGCATCCAGGATATTGGCATCCCTGCTTCCGGGCGCGGTGAGCTGGTCGCAGCTCACCGAATTCCTGCCCAAGGCCTGGCTGGGGGAAAGCAGGGAGATCAGGTCGGCACTGGCCGCAATCTTTGCTGCCGCCCTGGAACTGGCACGCTCCAACCATCTGACCCTGCGGCAGGCAGCGGCGTTTGCGCCGATCGAGATCAAGGGAGGTTCCGATGGCTGACGATATCCCCGACCCGGACAATCCCGACCGGGGAATGACCGAATTCGAGCAGGAAAGGATGGTCGAGGCAATCCTGTTCGCGGTGAGGGAACCGGTGACGGTCAACGAGATCCGCGAACGCATACCGCATGAATTCGACGTGAGGGCAGTGATTCACAGGCTGGCCGAGCTATACCGGAATCGCGGGGTGCACGTGGTCAGGGTCGGCAATGGCTGGGCGATCCGGACCGCCCCGGATCTCGGGCACCTGATGCAGCGTGAGAGGATCGTGACCCGCAGGCTTTCCCGGGCGGCACTGGAGACCCTTGCAATCATTGCCTATCACCAGCCGACGACCCGGGCAGAGATCGAGGAGATCCGCGGCGTGTCAGTGTCCCGGGGCACGCTCGACCAGTTGATCGACGTCGGCTGGGTAGGTCTCGGGAGCCGAAAGACGACACCGGGGCGGCCGGTGACATTCCTGGTCACCAGGAAGTTTCTTGATCACTTCGGCCTCGAATCGGCCTCGGATCTTCCAGGGTTGAAGGAGTTGCGCGAAGCGGGCCTCCTGACCAGCCCGTCAGAGGGCGGCCTGCTGTTCGGGCAGGAGATGTCCGAGGCCGCCGGTGAGGCGCAGGAGTAGGCGCGTCTGCCGCCTGCGAGGCGCCCGCCCGGATTGCAGAAGCTGTCGATGCAGCGGGGCAGCAAGCCCGGGACACCTGCATGCGGTCAGTCGAGGCGGAAATGCTTCGAGAGCTTCAGTTGCTGTCCCTGGTAGTTCGACTTGCCGCTGACACCGTACAGCCGCTCCGGAGCGCTGGCCATGTGTTCGAAAACCAGCTTGCCGACAATCTGGCCATGCTCGAGCAGGAACGGAACCTCGTGGCACCTGACCTCCAGCACCCCCCTTGATCCCGATCCTCCAGCCATCGCGTAGCCGAATCCCGGGTCGAAAAACCCGGCATAGTGAACCCGGAACTCGCCGGCCATGGCAATATACGGCATCATCTCGGCAGCCAGGTCCGGAGGAATGCTGACACTCTCGCGGCTGACGAGGATGTAGAAGGACCCGGGATCCAGGATGATGTGGTTGTCGGCAGCATGGACCGGGTCCCAGAAATCGGCGCTGCGATATTGGCCGACCTTGTCGACTTCGACAATCCCGGCATGCGGCCGTGCCTTGAAGCCGACCGGGCCATCCCGGCGCTCGAGATCGACCGAAAACCCGATCCCGCCGTCAATCGTGGCTGTTCCGGCCACCAGGTCATGCTTCGGCTGCAACTGCTTCAACTCGGAATCGGACAGGTTGCGAATGCCACGACGGAACCTGATCTGGTTGAGGCGGGAGCCGGTCCGTACCTTGATCGAGAATGACCGGGGACACACCTCGGCATACAGCCGGCCGCTGTAGCCTGGCTCGACCCGGTCGAATTCCGTCCCGCCATCGACCACCAGGCGGGTCAGGATGTCCAGACGACCGGTGGAACTCTTGGCATTGGCGGCGGCGCCGACATCCGGGTCGAGATCGAGCCTCTCCTGGAGTTCGACCACGTACACGCAGCCCTTTTCCATGACCGCGCCATCGATCAGGTCGATGCGGTGCATCTCGTATTCCCTGATGCGCTGGCCGATATCGCGGCCGGCCCCGGCCAGGAACGAGGCCCGTACCCGATGGGCGTAGCGGCCGAGCCGCAAATCCAGGCTGGCGGGCTGGAACTGGTCATCAGAAAGGGCATTGCTGGCGGACACGCTGCCCTGGCCGGCAAGGTCCCGGATCTGGAAATCGGGAAGCACGCCCTGGCTATTCCGGCACATCAGCCGCACTCCCCCTCGGTCTGTGACATGAACTATTAAAGCCGGGTTGGAAATGGTCGGGCCAGCGAGATTTGAACTCGCGACCTTTCGCCCCCCAGACGAACGCGCTGACCTGGCTGCGCTATGGCCCGACTGAACAGGTATTAGTTAAGATCGCCGGGGGGTGGCAAGTGCCAATATCGCCCGGAGCCGCTCGATATCCGCTTCCGCCCGTTCCTTCAGCTGTTCCAGCCGGACCCGGAGTTCACGAAGCTCCGGGTCGTCCGATGACACCGGAGTTGGCGTCTCGCCGGTCTGTTGCCTGCCCGCAGGCGTTGCCGCTGCCCTGGCCAGCTGACGGCTCCGTGTTTCCGCTTCGGCATGGCCGGCATCGACCGGGTCGGCAGTTGCCGTCTTTCGGGGCCCGTCACTGTCCATCGCCTCTCCGGGAAATGCGTTCCGACTCTCGAGAATCTCCGCTCCCAGGCCGGCAACATGCCTGACACCCTTTTCATGCAGGAGCCGCTTGGCCCGCTTGATGGTCAGATTGTCCTCGTGGAGCAGCTTCTTCAGGCCGGCGATGAGTTCGATATCGGAGGGGCGGTACAATCGCCGGTTTCCGGATCTCTTGACTGGCTTGATCTGCTTGAACTGGCTTTCCCAGTACCGGAGAACATGATGTTCGGTGTCCAGAATTTCGCCAACTTCGGCGATTGTCCTGAATGCATGTCGAGATTTCCGGGCTGGAGCCATCTTACTCGGGTTCGGTGCCGGAATTGACCCTGTCCTTCAGGTTTGCCGAAGGACGAAACGTCACCACCCGGCGAGCCGTGATCAGCGCCGAAACCCCGGTTTTCGGATTCCGGCCGACCCGTTCGCTTTTCTGGTTGACCAGGAATGAGCCGAACCCCGAAATCTTCACCTGTTCACCGGCGACAATTGCGTCGGCAAGCTGCCCGAGCACATCCTCGACCATTCTGGCGCAGTCTGTCCTGCCCAGGCCGACATCATGGTGGATCACGTCAATCAGGTCGGCACGCGTGGTGGTCTTTCCAGTCAACAACTCCCCCCATGGTTCCGATTGCTGGTCAGGTGACCAAATTATCGCCGAGGTTGCCTCGATTGACAAGAGGACGGATTGCATGACCCTGCCTGCCCGGCCGGATCGGATACTTCCCCTCTACCACCGCAGGACAACTGCCCCCCAGGCCAGGCCGCCTCCGATTGCCTTGGTCACCACCAGGTCTCCCTCGTTGACAAGGCCTTGCGACTTGGCGGTATGAAAGGCCAGCGGAATCGATGCGGCCGATGTATTGCCGTGCCGGTCAACCGTGGTGACGACCTTCCTTTCGGACATTCCCAGCTTCTTCGTCGTAGCGGAAATGATTCTCAGATTCGCCTGGTGGGGGATGACGACATCGACATCCTCCTCCCTCAGGTCGATCTGGGTCAGTGCGTCCCTGGTGGTCGATGCGAGCTTGTCAACGGCATGCCGAAACACCTCCTTGCCGTTCATGCGCAGATGGCCGGCGGTCTGCGTCGTCGATACGCCGCCATCCACGTAGAGCAGGTCCCTGTATTGGCCATCAGAGCGGATTTTCGAAGAAAGGATACCCCGGTCATCGGAGGTGCCGGTGGATTCGATGGCCTCGAGCACCAGGGCACCGGCGCCGTCCCCGAACAGGATGCAGGTGCCGCGATCGGTCATGTCGAGGATCCGGGAAAACGTCTCGGCCCCGATAACCAGCACCCGCTTGACCTCACCTGACAGCAGCAGGGCGTTGGCATTGACCAGCGCGTAGATGAAGCCGGCGCAGACGGCCTGCACGTCGAAGGCAAACCCGTCCCTCATGCCCAGCGCCGCCTGGACCGAGGTCGCGGTGGATGGAAAGGTATTGTCGGGTGTCGAGGTTGCCAACACGATGGCGTCGATATCCGAACTGTCGATCCGGCTGTCCTGCAGCGCTTCGCGTGCAGCATGCGTGGCCAGGTCGGATGTGGTTTCGCCTTCGGCCGCGAAATGCCTGGTCCTGATACCGGTCCGGGTCCGGATCCATTCATCGCTGGTATCGAGAAAGTCCTCGAATTCCGAGTTCGGCACGACTCGTTTCGGAAGGTAGTGCCCGACCCCGGTTATGACCGAACGCAATCTCGACATGATCCCAGTCTGACCTCCCGAGCCGGGCCGTCAGGCTCCGGCACCCTGCCCGCCGACCACCCCCGACGCGGTCAGTTTCTGCAACCCGCGTGCCCGTGACAAGCGAACGGCCAGGTCAATGGCCGCCGCAAATCCAACGGCATCGGCACTTCCATGCGACTTGACCACTGTCCCGTTCAGCCCCAGGAATACCCCGCCATTGACCCAGCGCGGATCAATCCGCTTGGCAAGGCGGCGCAGCGATGTAATGGCGAACAGGGCGCCAATCCGTGACAGGATGGTGTGATTGAAGGCCTCGCGCAGGAAATCCCGGATCAGCGTCGCCGTGCCCTCAACCGACTTGATCATGGCGTTTCCGGTATATCCGTCAGTGACGAAGACATCGGCCGTGCCGCCCGGGATGTCACTGCCTTCGACATAACCGACATATTCGAACCCCCGTTCCTCCGAACATTCGATGATCAGGTCGTTGGCAAGCCGGATTTCCGGGCGACCCTTGAAGTTCTCCTTGCCGATGTTCAGCAATCCGACCCGTGGTCTCGTCAACCCGAACCCGAAGCGGGCATAGTCGGCGCCAAGAATGGCATAATGAAGCAGGTCATGTTCGTCGGCCTTGATGTCGGCCCCGACATCAAGCAGGACGGTAAATCCCGACTCGTTCCGTGAAGGCCAGTGGCAGGCAATGGCCGGGCGCTTGGTTCCGGGCGCACGCTTCAGGCACATCATCGACAACGCCATCAATGCACCGGTATTCCCCGACGACACGGCGGCATCCGCCTCGCCCTCGCGGACAGCCTGGATGGCTGCCCACATCGATGTCTTTTTCCCCTTGCGCGCCACCTTGCTCGGAACAGATGTCATTTCGACCACCTCGTCCGAATGGCGCACATCGCAACGGTCACGCAGCCATCGGCGTTTCTGGATCCGCGGTTGCAGCACATCGCGGTTTCCATGGACGACAAACCTGATCGCCGGGTGTTTCCTGGCCGCCTTGACCATTCCGCCGAGAACGGCATTGGGGCCGCGGTCACCACCCATTGCATCGATCGAGATTGTCGCCGGGTGGGAACTGTCCGTGCCCGTATGTTCGCCGGTCGGCATTGCCTGCGTTACCCGACTGCGCCGGTCATTCGGCGTCGTCGATGTCGTCCTCGACCTGTTCAACAACCAGTCGGCCTTTGTAATGCCCGCAGGCTGGGCAGATATTGTGCGGCAGACGCAATTCGCCACATTCGGGGCATTCAGCCCGGTTGACTGCTGACAGGGCGTCGTGTGACCGTCGCTTGTTCCGTCGCGCCGGTGATACCTTGTTTTGCTGGACTGCCATTGATTATCCCCAAAATCCCCAGGATTGCTGCCGACGGACGACTTTCCGACACGCTTCCGGATCAGCATGAACCCGGATCAACCAAGACCCGGAACATACAAACAAAACTCCTTCGTGCAATCGAAATATTGTCCCGGTCGCAGATTTCGGCCCGCAGAAAAATCCACGCCGGTATCCCGGGATGCCCCTTCTCTTCACCACCCGGCCGCCCGTCGGCGGGATGCATGTCCGGATGCAGGGGGCAGGGTGGCAGGAAAGTGATGCCCTGCATCATGCCCGTCTCGACGCGACCACCCGCCGGACGGCGATGACGGCTGTCGGGGCAACCCATCTGTCCTGCCCATTGCCGCCTCGGTCTCGAATGCGGGTATCCGAGCATGAATCCACTCCCCCGGAAGATCACGACTGTTCCTTCCCGCGGTCCGACATGTCCCGCTACGTCGGTACCACCTCGAAATCGCTGCCATTCCAACAGGACACCGCTCCCGCGACCAGCTCTTTCACCCGCGCCACGACCACGTCGCGACGGCCGCGGTGCGGATGACAGGACCTGCAGCGGGCCTCACCAGTTCATTGAACTTGCGGCAGCAGGTGCAGGGCAGCAATTGAAGTCGAGATCCAGCATCAACCAGGTCAATGCCCCACATTCAGTCAGATTGCATTCCCATGTCGTGTGAAGGGACGAAAGTGAATTGCCGCAAACCTGCGGATTGGTAGTGATTTTGCAATGCACTTCAGTCCTTCTTCCCGCCACTACCCCTGTTTGGTGGATTGGAAGAAGGCCCGGCCGGATATCCCTGACCATTCAAGGGTTTGTGTCCTGCCTGTGAGGTTGGCATTTTGCCGTCCATTCCGCCCTTGGGCCGATATCCCCTCTCCGAGGCAACCGGTCTTGGCGGGGCGGTCCGTTTGCCGGTCGCGATCATCGTTGAACCCCTGTGAGGCATTCGGGCGAAACTCCATCGACTGGACCTCGCCGTCGGCAATGAGAGCCTCGGCCCTGCCGCGTGGAGACCCATTGTTCTCGTCATCGACATCATGGATCCATTGAATGTAGATGCCAGTTTCTTCGGGGTCCGAGGACATGAAGGATTCGAGGCCACAGAACCCATCGGAATACACCCAGTTCCTGCCCTCAAACTGTCCGACCGATCAGGACCACATCAACCGGACCGGAGATCGTCATGTCATCCAAATACAGGCTCAACCTGCAATCAGCCGCTTCAACCCACCCGGCGTCGGCTTGCCAAGTGTGTCTTTTGCGGCAATTGGCGAGAATCGGGATACGGTCGCGGGGCTAACGGACCAGCCGGTCACGAAAATCCGACAGGATCGCAAATGGCCGTTCTGTTGGCGCGCCCTCCGGCGCCAGGTCATCGGACTGCGGCACCGTTCCGTCCGGCAGCCCGGCGCCGGCCTTGCGCGGATAGACCGGCAACTCGAGGAGCAACACTTCCCGGGCGATCGAGTAGAGATCGATCTCCCGTGTCAGCACCTCGATGGTGTCGTCTTCGGGAACCGGGCATTCGATGCCGGGATAGACCTGGCCGATATCGGCCAGGAACCTTCGCTCCACGGTGACATCGATCCGGGTCCGGACATCCTGCAGCGAGATCACGCATTGCTGCACGACCGAGGCCCCGATCCTGCCCGACAACCACCATTCACTGCCTGACCTGGCGGTGATGTCGCCGCAAAACCGGAACCTGGAAATCGAGGAGGCGGCAACGTCCTGCGCCAGCCGGGCCAGCACCTCGTCGGCCGGCGGCAGGTCGAACGGATTGGGTGACACCGCCGAAAGGTCGGCGACCCTGAGGCATTGGCAACTCCCCGTCACGGGGTGCGTGCCGGCGCTGTTCCCGGCTTGTTTGCTTGAAGTCATGTCACTGGCATCCGGCGGCGGCGGTCCGGGATTCGTTACCCCGGAAACAGGCCTCGTTCAAGCCGGTCGGCGCCGCGATGCCGGCACCTGGCGGCCCGTGCGGCCGTGCAATCGGGCCTGACCGGGCATGGCTGGCAGCATGGTCCGGTCGGCCAGCCGGGAAGGGCGCGCGGATAGGCAGGAACATGATCTTGATTCCTCCGGTGGTGTGGCCTAGTTTGCTCCGGTGAAACTGGGGGGATTCATGAAATCACTTGTCCGGGTTCTGAAGCCCGTCTCGGTCGCGGCATTGTTCGGCCTTGCGGTTTCCTGCTCGCCAATCGACACGAACTACGGGTATATCCCGGCAGTTGACAGCCTGGAAAAGCTGGAGGTCGGTGTCAGTGGTCGGGGCGATGTGCTGGAACATGCGGGTCAACCAGCGACCAGGAACGACAGGTATGGTGAATCATGGTACTATCTGAGCAGCCGGTTTCGGCAGGATCGGTACCGGCCGATCGAGGAAATCGACCGCCAGCTGGTCGCCATTACGTTTGACGAGGAGGGCATCGTCTCGAATGTCGAGCATTACACGATGCAGGATGGCCGTCCGGTGGCGCTGTCACGCCGGGTCACTGAATCCAATATCGGCAGGCTGAACGTCATCGAACAAATGCTGCGAGGCCTGGGCAGGATTGATCCGACCAGAGTGCTCGGGAATAACTGAGGCAGGAGATCTGGTGCCCGTGGCCGCTGCGCGGAGGAGCGCAGGCAGCGGCCACCTTGTCCGATCCCCGGGTATTATTCCGGACCGAATTTCAATGCGACCCCGTTGATGCAGTAACGCAGCCCCGTCGGCTCCGGCCCGTCTGGAAACACGTGTCCGAGATGGGCATCACACGAACTGCAGATCACCTCGGTGCGTTTGCGGAACAGCGAATAGTCGGCCTTTTCGCCCACCGCCTGGCTGTCTACCGGGGAAATGAAGGACGGCCAGCCGGTTCCGGAATCGAACTTGGTCTCCGAACTGAACAGGGGCGCATCACAACAGACGCATGAAAACACCCCCTGCTGCTTCGGAAAGTTGTCCCCGGTGAAGGGCCGCTCGGTGGCGGCCTTCCGTGTCACCCGATAGGCCATGTCGGAAAGTTGCTGGCGCCATTCTGCATCGGACTTGACGATTTTCTGGTTCATTGTTCTGACCCTGCCTGAAATTCGGGAGGAGTGGCTACGCACCACCACGTCAAGGTAGCATGCGGCCGGCCTTCTGTGCAAAAGAGATTGTGCTGCCGGGCACGAGCACCGCCGGATTTCGTCGGCATCCTTGCCGCCCGGCCAGGGATTGAAGGAGTGAGGCCACCGGACATCCGGGGGCGCGGAATTCGGCGGGGCGGGGCCGCTCCGATCAGCCGCCGGTGTGGCTCATATGCCTGGAGACCTGTCCGCTGACCGTCTGTCGTCGATAGTCGAAATCATGTCCCTTCGGCTTTCGCTCGATTGCCCGGTTGATGGCATCGACCAGCTTTCCGTCGTCCAGGGGATGCTGGCGCAGGGGCGATTTGAGGTCGGCGCTACCTTCCTGCCCGAGGCACATGTAGAGCGTGCCGGTGCAGGTCAGCCTGACCCGGTTGCAGTTCTCGCAGAAATTGTGGCTGAGCGGAGTTATGAAACCGATACGCTGATCGGTCCCGGCGATCTGGACGTAGCGGGCCGGGCCGCCGGTGGTGACCTGGAGATCCTTCAGCACGTGACGTGTCTCCAGGCGTTTCCTCAGATCGACGAGCGACCAGTATTGCGAAAGCCGGTCCTCGTTCCCGATATCACCCATGGGCATGACTTCGATGAAGGTCATGTCCATGTCCCGGTCCCGGGCCCAATCGACCAGCCGGAAGAGTTCGTCCTCGTTGAATCCCTTCAGCGCAACCGTGTTGATCTTGACCCTGAGGCCCGCATCGAGCGCCGCATCAATCCCGGCCTCGACCTGCGAAAGCCGGCCCCACCGGGTTATGCTTGCAAACTTGTCCGGATCGAGCGTGTCCAGCGAAACATTTACCCGGCGAATCCCGGCTGCCTTCAGATCACCTGCGAACCGGCTGAGCTGGGAGCCGTTGGTCGTCAGGGTCAACTCGTCGAGACCGTGATCCAGATGCCGGGAGATCGAGTTGAAGAAATTCATGATTCCCCTTCGGACCAGCGGCTCGCCACCGGTAATCCGGAGCTTTCGGACGCCCAGTGAAACGAACACCGAGCACATCCGGTCGAGTTCCTCGATCGTCAGCAGATCCCGCTTTGGCAGGAAGGTCATGTTTTCCGACATGCAATACACGCAGCGGAAGTCGCAGCGATCGGTGACCGATACCCGCAGGTAGGTGATCGGTCGGTGGAACGGGTCAACAAGCATCGGAATTTCGGCCATGCGTGGTAGTTAGTGCAGAAGGCCGGACCACACAAGGTCAGGGCAGGCCCGACGGTCGAAAGAGGCGGTTGGAGCGGTGGATTCCGGGGGTGGTGCTGCCTTCCCGGCATCCGCTCGAATGGCGGTTCCTGTTCGGCATGCACCCGTCAAGTCTGGTTGCGGAACAGGGTGCGACATTGTATCTGTCCGGATAGACGCCCGGACGGCCATGCCTGCGTCCGCGGCCTGCTCGGGATCCGAGGGGGGATATCGTACATGTTGAGTTTTGCCGAAGAGATCATGCTGTTGTTGCTCGAGGACGAGGAGGGAAGATTCATCCACGTCCCGGAGCTTTCCATGCGGTGTGTGCTGTCAGGCGCGGTTCTTCTGGATCTTGCAATGAACTACAAGATCGACTCCGATCTTGACAGCCTGGTCGTCATCGATCCGGAACCGATCGGGGACGATCTTCTCGATCCGGCCCTGAAACAGATTGTCGAATCCGAGGAAAAGCACAATTCGCGCTACTGGGTGGAGGCAGTGGCAAGGGATGCCGATACGATCCGCGACATCGCCCTTCGGAGATTGTGCGACAAGGGTATCCTGGAGTCACGTGACAACAGGTTCCTGTGGGTGTTCAAGGCACGGCGTTATCCGATCCGGGATGGCAAGGTCGACCGGGAAGTCAGGCACCGGATCATGTCGATCCTGTTTTCCGACGAGATTCCGAATCCGAGGGATTCAATCATCATCATGCTGGTCGACGCCTGCGGCATTTTCAAGCACCTGCTGTCGGAAGCCCAGCACAAGCGATCGCGCGACCGCATCGTGCAAATCCGCGATATCGACCTGATGGGGCAGGCGGTGACCAATGCCGTGCGCGAGATCGAGGCATCGCTGGCCCTGGCGCTGCACCCGCCATTCTGACTTGCGTCTAATCTGCACTTTCAATCCCGTCCTCGTGCGGCCCGGCAGACCGGGGACACCGAGGTGACGGGAATGACCGGACAGCCGCGAAATCGGCCTTCTCCTGCATTGCTGCCGGGGCCCGGATGGCAGGAGGGACCAAGACCGACCGACATTCACGCGAGGGACAATTCATGACTTTTCAACAATCCGTGGTGACCTGCCTCAAGAAGTATTTCGTGTTCTCCGGCCGGGCATCGCGGAGTGAATTCTGGTGGTTTCAGCTGTTCGTGTTTCTCATCAACGCGATCCTGTCGGCATTGGGATTCCTGACGCTCCAGTCCCTGGTCGGTCTTGCACTCTTCATGCCAGGGCTTGCGGCGGCATGTCGGCGACTGCACGATTCCGGACGAACAGGATGGTGGCTCCTGCTCATTCTGGTTCCGGTCGTGGGCTGGATCATTCTCTTTGTCCTGCTCGTGCTGGCACCAACCGACAAGGATGATGACGGCGAAGGAAGCATGGCTCTTGAGAGAATCGAGGATTCGGGTCCGATCATGCGCCGGGAGTAGCATCCTCCGGCAGTCGGCGGGTGATTGCCGGGCCGCGTGACTCGGCCTCCATGGACAACGGCCGATTGTGCGCTCGTCAGCAATTCGAGTGCCGGTGCGGGTCCGCTGTGTGCGGGCGGGCACTCACCGGTGGCGATTGCCCGAATGCGGCCTGGCCTGGATTTCGGGATTTGACGTCCGGTTGATTGCGCCCGGCGTTTCGTATCGGTGAAAATCCCGGCCCCGGCATCTACTCGACGGTGACCGACTTGGCGAGATTGCGGGGCTTGTCCACATTGGTGCCGCGGGCGACCGCCGTATAGTAGGCCAGGAGCTGCAGCGGGATCGTGTAGAGTATGGGAAGGACCAGCGGGTCCGCTTCCGGAACGGTGATCCGGTGCCAGATTTTCGAGCCGAAATCCTCTGCATGGGAGTCGGAGGTGACGAGTATCACCTTGCCACCCCTGGCCTTGACCTCCTCGAGATTGGCGGAGGCCTTCTCGAATAGCGGTCCCGGCGGGGCGAGGGCGATGACCGGAAGGTCCTGGTCGACCAGGGCGATTGGCCCGTGCTTGAGTTCGCCGCTGGCAAACCCCTCGGCATGGATATAGCTGATTTCCTTGAGCTTCAGCGCTCCCTCGAGCGCGATCGGGAACATGGTGCCACGGCCGATGAACAGGGCGCTGGTGCTGGCGGCGATCTCCCTGGCGATCTTCTTGAACTGGTCGGCCTTGCCAAGCACCGTCCGGATGCGGGCAGGAAGCTGGCGCAACTCCCCGGCCAGCACCCGTTCCTGGTCGGCTGACAGGCATTGCCGTTGCCGGCCGGCATGGCTGGCAAGCATGGCCAATGTCGCCAGCTGGCAGGTGAAGGCCTTGGTGGAGGCAACGCCGATCTCGTAGCCGGCATGGATTTCCATGAATGACGAGGCCTCCCTGGCCATCGAACTCGGAGTCCGGTTGAGTATGGCGATATTGGGGCATCCCCTGGAGGTGGCATGGGTGAGGGCGGCCCGGGTATCGGCGGTCTCCCCGGACTGGCTGACGAACACGGCGAGAACCCTGTCGTCGAGGACGCTGTCCCGGTAGCGAAATTCCGACGCGATCTCGGCGCTGGCCGGGATTCGGGCCAGTTGCTCGAACCAGTAGGCGGCGATCCTGCAAGCCAGGTTGGCAGTACCGCATGCCACGAGAACAACCCGGTCGATCTGTCGAAAGTCGGGGAGACTGTCCGGCAGAAGGAAGGTGTCGTCCTCGCCGACATGGTGGCCAAGCAGGTCACCGAGCACATCGGGCTGCTGGAAGATCTCCTTGGCCATGTAATGGGCGTATTCGCCCCGTCCCGAATCGGCGGAGACGGCTTCAGTCTTCCTCTTCGGACGATTGACCGGCTTGCCATCCCGGTCGGTGATCTCGAGTTTGCCGCGGTTGACGCAGGCCATGTCGCCACTTTCGAGATGGGTGACCGAATCGGTATGGCCGGCCAGGGCAATCTCGTCGGAGGCAACATACATTTCGCCGTCTCCGTGGCCGATGACCAGGGATGACTCCAGGGTTGCCGCAATCAGCAGGTCATCATCATTCCTGAACAGGAACAGCAATGCGTAGGAGCCCCGGAGCCTTTGCAGCGTGTTGGCGACCGCCTCCCCGGGCAGGCACCCCTTGTCGAGGAAATCCTGGCACAGCACCACCACCGCCTCGGTGTCGGTCTCGGACCTGAACTCCCTGCCGGCTGCAGTCAGATCGCGGCGCAGATCGCGGAAATTCTCGATGATTCCATTGTGGACGACGGATACCGATTCCAGCTGATGTGGATGGGCATTCACCAGCTCGTCGCCGCCATGCGTGGCCCAGCGCGTGTGACCGATCCCGGAGAATCCATTGACCGGATGGCCGTCGATTTCCTGTTGCAAATTCTCGACATTGCCGACCGCCCGCCGCCGATCGAACCGGTTCCGGGAAATGGTGGCGATCCCGGAATTGTCGTAGCCCCGGTAGTCAAGCCGCCGAAGCGCTTCCACCAATATGGGGGCAGCTGGCCGGCTCCCCAGATATCCGACTATACCGCACATTACCTGTCGCTCGCTCCTGACGTGCGAAGGCGTTTTCTGAACCGCGCCGCCGCGCCTTTCCTGTTGACCTGTCGTTGGCGGGCCACCGCAATTGCTCCAGCCGGAACATCCTGCGTGACCACTGAACCGGCGGCCGTCATGGCCTCGTCGGCAATTTCCACCGGGGCGACGATCGTCGTGCTCGATCCGACGAAGACATCATTGCCAATGACGGTCCGGTGCTTGTGCTTGCCGTCATAATTGCAGGTAATGGTTCCGGCGCCGATATTCGTGCCTTCGCCGATGTCGGTATCACCGACATATGAGAGATGTGGAACCTTGCTCAAACTGCCGACGCGGGATCCCTTGACCTCGACAAAATTGCCGATCGAGGCTTCCTCGGAGATTTCAGTTTCGGGCCGGATCCGCGCATAGGGGCCTATGGTGGCATTGGCCCCGATCGAGCAGTCTTCCAGGTGCGAAAAGGACCTGACGACCGCGCCCTGCTCAATGGTGACACACGGGCCGATCACCACGAATGGCTCGATGACCACATCCGGATCCAGGCAGGCGCCGAACCCGAAAAACACGGTCTTCGGATCAACAAGCGTGGCTCCGGCCCTGATCGCCGCATCCCTGGCCCGGTCCTGGAACATCCTCTCGGCCTTCGCCAGTCCGGAACGGGTGTTGATGCCGAGCATCTCGTCCTCGCTGCCCTCGATCGCCTCGCACCGATATCCGGACTCCCTTGCGATCCCGATGATGTCGGTCAGGTAGTATTCGCCGAAGGCATTCCGGTTGCCGACCTTTCCCGTCAGCTCGAACAGCCTGTCCCGGCGGGCGCAGACAACACCGCTGTTGCAGAAATCGATCTTGCGCTCCTGATCATCGGCATCGGCATCCTCGACGATCTTCTCCAGCCCTCCCTGCCGGTTGCAGATCAGACGGCCATATCCCGCCGGGTCGGCAGACCGGAAGCCCAGCACCGCGATATCCGCCGAGCTGGCGGATCTCTCAGCCAGCGACCGGGCAGTCCGGATGCTGATATTCGGTGTGTCGGCATAGAGAACCATGACCTGCCCCTCGAAATCGGCCAGCAATTCCCTTGTCGTGTTGACGGCGTGGGCCGTTCCCAGCTGTTCGGACTGGTGGGCAAGTTCGATATCCGGCGACCACGCCATGACGCAATCCTCGACCTGCTGCGACCTTCCGTCTGTCACCACGATGGTTCGGTCGGGCGCCAGCTCCATAACGGTATCAAGGACATGCCAGATCATTGGCACGCCAGCCAGCTCATGGAGAACCTTTGGTCTGCTGGAGTGCATTCTGGTTCCGCCACCTGCGGCCAGCACCACTGCGGCAAGTGCCATGATCCATACCTTTCAAATTTGTCCGACCAAGATATATGGTGCAAGATGTCTGACAACAGCCACGGGAGTCACGATATGTTGCGTTTGTTTGCAAATTGGATCGGTCGCGAATGTCACCGGTCATGACATGGAAATCGACATGCCGGCAGTGATATTCGATCTCGACGGGACGTTGGCCGATACCAGCCGCGACCTGATCGAGGCAGCCAACGCAACCCTTGATGAATTGGGGTTGGGCCGGCCCCTCGACCCCGTGATCGACACGCTGACGGCGTTTCACGGTGGCCGGGCCCTGATGCATGCCGGCACTGAAAGGAAAACGGGAGCGCAGCCAGACCAGGGGCTGATCGAACAGTTCTATCCCAGGTTCCTTGAAATCTATGAGCAGGAGATCGACCGTTACACCAGGCTGTATGATGGTGTGGAACCGGCGCTTGGCGCCTTGCGGTCGGAGGGGTGGAAGCTCGGCATATGCACCAACAAGCCGGTGCGGCTGGCCGAGATTCTCATCGGGCGCCTCGGATTGCAGACACGGTTCGATTCGCTGATCGGCGCCGGGTCCCTTCCGGTCAGGAAGCCGGATCCACAGCCCCTGCTTCACGCGGTCAGGCTTGCACAGGCAAGTCCGGAGGGATCGGTGTTTGTCGGTGACACCAGGGTGGACCTGGAGACAGCCAGGGCAGCCGGAATGCCCGTGCTTCTCGTCGGATTCGGGCCGGAAGGACAGGCTGTCAAACGGCTTGAACCGGACGCGGTGCTTGATCATTTCCGGGATTTGCCGGATTTGGCAAGAAAATTGTCGGCTGCTCGTCCGGCCGGTTTGGCGGCCGGGAGCCGAGAAACGGCCATGGCGGCCCGTCGCGGTTGAATTCGCGCCCTCCTGGCCGCAAACGGAACCTTGCCAAGCAACCACCCCCAATCCATGGGACCAATATACCTGACAACCCATTTCACGCCGTCAATCCTCGATCAATTTCATGGCTCTTGGAAGTGACCGGCGCCGGTGCTCCTCTCCATGCAGCAGCCCCAATCCCGGAGGCCAGTATGTTGCGGGCCGCATTCAGCTCGGCGTGATCCGCGTGGCTGCAGGCCACACATGTGCAGTTTCTGTCCCGGCGTGATGCCTCGGCCTGATGGTCGAGCGTGTAGCCGGTGATGGTGAATGAATATTCGGAGAGCCACGGGAGTTCATGGCGCAGTCCGGTGAACCGCTTGCCGGGCGGGAAGAACGACACCGATGGCGGCTGGCCGCCACTCTCTCCCCGGCCGCCACGCATGCCGCCTTCCGGCGGGCCGGCATCTCGCTCCGGGCGAAGCGGCAGGCACCGGCCTGGCCGGCTAGGCACCGGGCATCGGCCCGAATCCGCGGCAGCAGCCGGTATCCGATCTGTCTGTACGTGGCAGTGCCGGTCAGCTCATCGGCCTTCCGCCGGTTGCAAATGTCGTCGGGAGAAGGGGAAGTGGATCGCTTCCCGTGGCACATGGCAGTGCTGAATTTTCGGGCAGTGCCAATATGGGTAGTCAGGTGTATAACTCCCCAATCCACCAGCCATGCTGGCAGCAGATCGCAGGATGATGTCGATGTTTCGGGCTTCAATGAGCTTTGACCTCGATGATGAAATCGACCAGTTGCGGGCCCTTGTGCATCGATGGGCCCGCGACCGGCTGAAGCCGCTTGCCGAAGAAATTGATCGATCCAACCGTTTTCCATCGGAACTCTGGAAGGAGTTGGGTGGCCTTGGGCTGCTCGGGATCACGGTTGAGGAGGTCTATGGCGGCGTCGGCATGGGGTACCTGGCCCATGTGGTGGCCATCGAGGAAATTGCCCGAGCCTCGGCCAGCGTTGCCCTGTCCTACGGCGCACACTCGAATCTGTGCGTCAACCAGATTCGGCTGAACGGAACCGAGGAGCAGAGGCAGAATTTCCTCCCGGCACTGGTTGATGGTGACCGAGTCGGCGCCCTTGCCATGTCGGAGGTCGGGTCAGGGTCGGACGTGGCATCCATGCAGCTTCGGGCCGAGCGCATGAACGGTTATTTCCGGCTGAACGGGTCGAAGTTCTGGATCACCAATGGTCCGGATGCCGATACGCTGGTTGTCTATGCCCGGACCAGCCCCGAGGCCGGTTCTCGAAGCATCACCGCCTTCATCATCGAGAAATGCATGACCGGGTTTTCGGTCTCGCCGCATCTGGACAAGCTGGGAATGCGCGGCTCGAATACGTCCGAGCTGGTATTCAGCGATGTCGAGGTTCCGTTCGAAAACGTTCTGGGCGAGGAAGGGGGCGGACTCGAGGTGCTGATGTCGGGCCTGGATTACGAGCGCGTGGTGCTGTCCGGTATCGGAACCGGCATCATGGCCGCCTGCATGGACGAGATCATGCCCTACATGCACGAGAGACGGCAGTTCGGTCGGAAGATCGGCGAGTTCCAGCTGATGCAGGCCAAGATTGCCGACATGTATACCGCCATGAATTCCGCCCGCGCCTATGTCTACCAGGTGGCCCGGGCCTGCGATGGCGGCCGGGTGACCAGGCAGGATGCCGCTGCCTGCGTGCTTTACGCGTCGGAACAGGCGATGAGCCAGGCGCACCAGGCGGTGCAGGCGATGGGTGGGGCAGGCTACCTGGCCGACTCGGCGGTTGCCAGGATCTTCAGGGATGCGAAGCTGATGGAAATCGGCGCCGGCACGTCGGAAATCCGGCGCATGCTGATCGGTCGTGAATTGATGAAGGCCACGGAGGGCTGAGCGTGCAGATGGGCGCGGAGAGCGGGGGGCGCCTCCCATGGGCAGGTCCGGCGACGGGCTGCCGGTCATGACCGTGCTGTCATCCGGAATTGATGCCGGGTCGGAGGAGTTTCGCAGGAACGCCGAACAATTCGCCAACCAGTCGGAGCGGGTAGAATCGGCAGTTGCCGAGGCGGCGCTCGGCGGCAGCAGCCGGGCCCGAGATCGGCACCAGGAGCGCGGCAAGCTTCTGCCCCGACAGCGGGTGGAGGCCCTCCTTGATCCTGCCTCTCCATTCCTGGAAATCGGCGCGCTGGCCGGGTTGGGTCTCTACGATACCGATGTTCCGTGCGGCGGGCTGATTGCCGGGGTGGGGCGTATCCACGGGCGCGAGGTGATGGTGGTCTGCAATGACGCCACGGTCAAGGGTGGAACCTATTACCCGATCACCGTCAGGAAGCATCTCCGGGCCCAGGAAATTGCCGCCGAGTGCCATTTGCCATGCGTGTATCTCGTCGATTCAGGCGGGGCCAATCTGCCCCAGCAGGACCAGGTCTTTCCGGACCGGGATCATTTCGGACGAATCTTCTACAACCAGGCAAGGATGTCGGCGGCGGGAATTCCGCAGATCGCGGTGGTCATGGGTTCATGCACCGCCGGCGGAGCATATGTACCGGCGATGTCGGATGTGTCCATCATCGTGCGAAACCAGGGGACGGTGTTTCTTGCCGGCCCGCCACTGGTGAAGGCAGCAACCGGTGAGGTCGTCGATGCCGAGGAACTCGGCGGTGGCGAGGTGCATGCAACCAGGTCGGGAGTGGTTGACTACCTGGCCGATGATGACCGGCATGCGCTGGCGCTGGCACGGCAGGCGGTGGGGTCGCTGAACCGGACCGGGCAGGCGGATGTGGCCATGCAGTCGCCGGAGGAGCCGATGCATGACCCCGGCGAGATTCCCGGGATCATTCCCTCCGATCTGCGTACCCCGTTCGAGATCAGGGAGATCATCGCCAGGCTGGTGGATGGATCCAGGCTGGACGAGTTCAAGGCGGGATTTGGCACGACCCTCGTTGCAGGGTTTGCACATATACGCGGATATCCCGTTGGAATCATTGCCAATAATGGAATTCTCTTCTCGGAAAGCGCGATCAAGGGCGCGCATTTTGTCGAGCTGTGTTCACAGCGAAAGCTGCCCTTGCTGTTTCTCCAGAACATCACCGGCTTCATGGTCGGCAAGAAATACGAGAATGAGGGAATTGCCCGGCATGGGGCCAAGCTGGTCAATGCGGTCGCCACCACGGCAGTGCCGAAGATCACCGTGATCATCGGTGGATCATTCGGGGCCGGCAATTACGGCATGGCCGGACGGGCCTACCAGCCACGCTTCCTGTGGATGTGGCCGACGGCACGTATCGCGGTGATGGGTGGCGAGCAGGCGGCAGGGGTGCTTGGAACCATCCGGCGGCAGGCCATGGAACGTGCCGGACAGGAGGTGGATGAAGGCGAGATCGAGGCCTATTCGGCATCGATCAGGCGCCAGTTCGATGACCAGTCGGATCCTCTCTACTCGTCTGCACGGCTCTGGGATGACGGCGTCATCGACCCCCTGCGAACCCGGGACGTGGTTGCCCTGTCGCTGGCGACCGCGCTCAATGCACCGATCGGGGAGTCCAGCTTTGGCGTATTCCGGATGTAGCCGGGCCGAAACGACGATGCGCCCGTCGAATTGCCCGGCCGGTTTGCGGGGCCGACCTTGACCGGATTTCCGATTGGCAGGATCCTCATCGCCAACCGCGGCGAAATTGCCTGCCGGATCATCGCCACCGCCCGCCGGCTGGGCGTCGAGACCGTGGCCGTGCATTCCGAGGCCGACCGTCACGCCCTGCATGTCAGGATGGCCGACCAGGCAGTGGAGATCGGGCCACCGCCCCCGGTTGCCAGCTACCTGCGAATCGACCGGATCATCGATGCCGCCATTGCCAGCGGAGCCGAGGCCATTCATCCGGGCTACGGCTTCCTGGCCGAGAATGCCGAGTTTGCCGAGGAGGCCTCGAGGGCCGGCATCACCTTCATCGGACCATCTCCGGACTCGATCAGGAAGATGGGGCTGAAGGATGAAGCCAAGCGGATCATGCGGGAGGCCGGGGTTCCCGTCCTGCCGGGATATTCCGGGCCGGGCCAGGAGGAAGACGATCTCGCCGCCGCCGCCGCCGAGACCGGCTACCCTCTCCTGGTCAAGCCGGTTGCCGGCGGTGGTGGCAAGGGCGTGCGAATCGTGCGCTGCGAGGAGGATTTCGCGCCGGAGCTTGCATTGGCCAGGCGTGAAGCGCGATCGGCCTTCGGAAACGACGCGGTGATCCTGGAGCGGCTGATCGAGAATTCCCGGCATGTCGAGGTGCAGATCTTCGGAGACCTTGCCGGCAACATCGTCCACCTGTTCGAGCGCGACTGTTCGCTGCAGAGACGCCACCAGAAGATCGTCGAGGAGAGCCCGGCACCCTTGTGCAGCCCGGAGTTTCGCGACCGGCTGCACCGGAGTGCGGTCACGGCCGGCAAGGCCATCGGGTATCACGGCGCCGGGACCGTGGAATTCATCGCCGATGTCTCGAACGGCGTGCAGCCGGATGCATTCTGGTTCCTGGAGATGAACACCCGGCTGCAGGTCGAACATCCGGTCACCGAGCTTGTCACCGGACTTGACCTCGTGGAATGGCAGTTGCGAATCGCAGCCGGGGAGAGCCTCCCAAGCCGGCAGGAGGAGATCGAATGCCGCGGCCATGCGATGGAAGCGAGGCTCTATGCCGAGGATGTGCCGGCAGGGTTCCTGCCATCGACCGGCCGCCTGACCCGGCTCGATGCGCCTTCCGGGTGCAGGATGGATTCCGGCGTCGAGGCCGGTGATCCGGTGGCGCCGTATTATGACCCGATGCTGGCCAAGATCATCTGCGCCGGTGCAACCCGGGACGAGGCAAGGAAATCCCTCCTGGATGCGCTCGGCGAGACTGTCCTGTCAGGGGTTTCGAGCAATATTCCCCTGCTGAGAGCAATACTGGACAGTGACGGGTTTGCCGCCGGCGGCATTGATACCGGATGGCTCGGCCGGGAATTCCTGCCGGCACCCGGGCCTGCAGGCCCGCCCGATGCGGCCATCGTGCTGGCGGCCATCGAACTGTCGGGCCTGGGCGGTGGATTGTCGGCCGGGGACGGCTTCCGGATCTGGGGGCGCGGCTGCTGGGAAATCATTGTCGGGCGAGGCCCGGAGGCAGTCACGGCCGCCCTGCAAATCAACGATCAGGACGAATTGATGGTGCAGATTGGCGATACTCGCCATTCCTGTCGCCATTCGGAGCGCGGCTGGCAGGTCGAGGGCAGCAAGACTCCGATCTTTGTCTGCGGAGCGGGCGACAAGGCCTGGGTCATCCTGGACGGGATTTGGGAGTTCGGCCACATCGAGTCGGTGGCCAATATCGACCAGGAGGCCGGCCGGCAAACTACAATACCGGCACCACTTCCGGGGATCGTCCGGCAGATCCTCGTGGCCGAAGGCCAGCGAACGCCGAAGGGTGCCCCGGTGGCGACCATCGAGGTCATGAAGATGGAACATGTGCTGAAGGCGCCCTGCGACGGGGAGATCGGTCAGGTCCTGGTTGCCGAAGGGGACCAGGTTTCGGAAGGTGATCTTGTTGCGTTCTACCTGCCAGAATTGCGGGCGGAGCCACAGGCGTGAGCGGATCGGGCTCGGTCGAGATCCACGAGGTTGCACCCCGGGACGGGCTTCAGAACGAACCGGGCTGGATCGACATCGATGACAAGGTGCGCCTGGTCGATTCGATCTCCGATTGCGGGTTCGGGAAGATCGAGGTCGGCAGTTTCGTCAACCCGCGGCTGGTGCCACAGATGGCTGGCACCGGCGAGGTTCTTGAACGGATCAGGCGGCGGCCAGGCACGGTCTATTCTGCCCTCGTTGCCAACAACCGCGGCCTGGATGCGGCGATTGCCGCCGGAGTCGGCGGCGTTGCGGTGTTTGCCTCGGCAACCGAGGGATTTTCGATGGCCAATGTGGGGGCCACCGTTGCCGACAGCCTCGGGCGCATCCGTTCTCTTGCCGGTCAGGCTGCCGGGCGGCGGCTGCCGGTCAGGGGTTACGTATCCTGTGTTGTCGAATGCCCCTATGATGGCAGGACCGACCCGCTCGCGGTGCTGGGAGTTGCCGAATCGCTCATGGAGTCCGGCTGCACCGAGATATCGCTGGGTGACACCATCGGCAGGGCGCGCCCGGATGACATCCGGCGTCTGCTGGAGGTCGTGCTGGAGCGCATTCCTGCCGGCGGCATCGCCGGACATTTCCACGATACCGGTGGCCGGGCCCTCGACAACATCGCCGCCTCGCTCGAATTCGGCGTGCGGGTGTTCGATGCATCGCTGGCCGGGCTGGGCGGCTGTCCGTTTGCGCCGGGCTCTGCCGGAAATGTTGCAACGGAAAGGGTTTGCGAAATGCTGTCCGACGGAGGATATGACATCGGGGTCGAACGGTCGGAGGTGGGCAGGGCCGCCAGCATGGCCCGGAAATTGCCGGATCTGGCATCGCACCGACAGGAGCATGGCGACCTGGAGTGAATGCGACCCGATACCGGGCCGGAGAGAGTCGTCAAGGGAGATCGACATGCCACTGAACATGAACAGGGAAGTCTTCGTCACCTGCGCGGTGACCGGCTCCGGCAGCACGCAGGAGAGGAGTCACCTCGTTCCGCGCTCACCGCAGCAGATTGCCGACAGCGCCATCGACGCCGCCAGGGCGGGAGCGGCGATCGTCCATTGCCACGTTCGGGATCCGGCGACCGGAGCGCCGTCGCGCAAGCCGGAATACTACCGGGAGGTCACCCGGCGCATCCGGGATGCCGATATCGACGTGGTGCTGAACCTGACGGCGGGGATGGGGGGTGATCTGACCGTGGGGCCGGCCCACTCGCCGACACCCTTCGACGAGGCGGGAACGGACCTGGCCGGGGCCGAAGAGCGGCTGCAGCACGTGGCAGAATGCCTTCCGGAAATCTGCACTCTCGATTGCGGCACGATGAATTTCGCCGAGGCCGACTATGTCATGGTGAATACGCCGGGCATGCTCGAGCAGATGGGGAGGATCATCACCGGGCTGGGGGTGACCCCGGAGATCGAGGCATTCGAGACCGGCCATCTCTGGTATGCCAGGCGGCTGGTGGAGCAGGGGATTCTGAATGATCCGGCACTGGTGCAGCTGTGCATGGGAATTCCGTGGGGGGCGCCGGATGACCTCAATACCTTCTTGGCCATGGTCAACAATATTCCGCCAGGATGGACATTCTCGGCATTTTCACTCGGTCGTCACCAGATGCCCTTTGTCGCCGCGGCCGTCCTGGCCGGTGGCAATGTCAGGGTGGGGCTGGAGGATAACCTGATGATCGAGAAGGGGGTGCTGGCAAGCAACGTCCAACTCGTCGAGCGGGCGGTCACGATCGTGGAATCGCTGGGCGCGCGGGTAATCGGCCCCGCCGAGGTCAGGGAACGGCTCGGCCTGGTGAAACGGGAGCCCCGGTTCTGAAAATGGATCGGTTTGCCGACCTCGATGTCAGCATCGATGACAGGGGCGTTGCCAGCGTGGTGCTGAACCGGCCGGAAAAACGCAACGCGTTTTCCGGCCGGACGCTGACGGAGTTGACGGCGGCGGCGGCGACCATTGCCGGCGATTCCTCGGCCAGGGCGGTGTTGCTGTCAGCCAGGGGGACGGTGTTCTGCGCCGGTGCCGATCTCGCCTGGATGCGCGATCAGATCGGCGCAACCGACAGCGAGCGGCGGTGCCAGGTGGAGTGCCTGGCCGGCATGCTGAAGGCCTGGTTCGATCTGCCGCAACCGGTCATTGCCCGGGTCCAGGGGAATGCATTCGGCGGTGGTCTCGGCCTGATGGCGGTTGCCGATGTGGTCATCGCCCGGCAGGGAGCAAGATTCGGGCTGACCGAGGCCCGGCTCGGGCTGATCCCGGCCACAATCGCTCCCTATGTCCATGCGCGGATTGGTCCGGCTGCCGCCAGCCGGATGTTCGTGACTGCCGGCCTGATCGGGGTCGAGGAGGCAACCGCGATCGGTCTGGTCTCGGGCTCGGCGACCGAAGGGGGACTCAATGACATGGTCGAGGACCAGCTTCGGTCGATCCTGGCCTGCGCACCACGGGCGGTGATGGCGGCAAAGAGCATGGTCAGGTCACTGTCGCCGGCAATCGGCCAGCAGCAAATCGATCAGTCGGTCGAGATGCTGCTCTCGAGATGGCGGGATCCGGAGGCGCAGGAAGGCATCTCGTCATTTCTCGAACGACGCCCACCGGGCTGGTCACGATGAGGGGCGGGGTCTGCCTATTCTCCCGGCGGGATCAGTGAAGAGAAGTTCCCACTGACCCTTGCTGCGGTTTCCTCGACCGAGGATGACAGGGAGGACGCCACGCTTCCCTTCGACCGGATCCCGAACGAGTTGCCCAACACGCCAATGACATCCTCGTCGGTCTGGTTGTCGTCGGTCGCCAGCAGCAGCATCCCCTGCAGATTGCGCCAGAACAACATGTCGCCGGCAAGCTGGTCGGCAGTTTGCGGATCGATGATGTTCAACTCGCCGGCCTTCAGAAATACCGATCGTGCATCGCGCAGGAGAATCTCCGGGTGATCGCATGCATGGGCCAGCTGGAGGTACTGGGCAATGAAGTCGGCATCGAGGATGCCGCCATGACGCAGCTTGATGGTGGAATTTCCGCTCTCTCCGGTCTCCCGCCGCACCCGCTCGCGCATGTCCCGGATGTCCCGGCCGAGCTTGCCGCGATCCCGGCTTGCGGTCAGGACATCACCGATGATCTCCGGGAGCCGATCGGCCAGGTCTCCCTCGGCATGGATTATTCTCGCCCGGGTCAGGGCCTGGTGCTCCCATGTCCAGGCCTCGTCCCGCTGGTATTTCTCGAACCGGTCGATCGAACAGGCAATCGGGCCGGATCTTCCGCTCGGCCGCAACCTCGTGTCGACCTCGTAGAGGACCCCCTCGGCGGTGGGTGCAACCACGCCATTGATGAAGCGCCGGCAAAGCTTGGCAAAATACTGGGTGGCAGCGAGCGGCCGTGCTCCGTCCGACATGAGGGACTCGTCGGGATGGCGATAGACGAAGATCAGATCAAGATCGGATGCCAGGGTCATTTCCCTGCTCCCGAGCCTGCCGCCGGCGATGATGGCAAGTTCGCCGCCTTCCACCCTGCCGTGACGCTGTTCGAATTCCCGCCGGATTGCAGGTACCAGCGATTGCAGGCAGGTCTCGGCGATGCCGCATAGCGGAGCCGAAGCTTCTGCCGGCGACAAATGACCGCGAAGCATGTGAACGACAATCTGGAACTTGCGATGCCGCGCCCACCGCCTGTGCATGTCCAGCACGGTCTGCAGGTCGAAGCCGCCCTGCATCTCCTGCTCGATGATCCGTTCAAGCTCGGCGCCGATCTCCGGTGGACGGAATTCCAGCTTGTAGAACACGCGGACCAGGCCGCGACGGGCCGAGTCCACGAGGTGCCCATCGGTCTCGACATCGTCCGGCAGTTCCAAATCGGCAAAATCGGATTGCAGCACGCTCTCGAACAGGCCCGGCTCCTGGCGGAGCCACTCGGACAGCCGGGGAGCACTGCTCATGATCTCCGAGATCAGGTCGCATAGCTGGGGTTGCGCAGACAGCATTTCAAGCAGGCCGAGGCTTCGCGGGAGTTGGGCAAGAAAACCGTCAAAGCGGGCAAGCGTGGCGTCGGGCTTGCTGGAGGCGGAAAATGCACTCAGCAGCCGGGGAGTGATTTCCTCGAGAACCATGACGGCCCGCTCGCCGCGATTGGCCGGCCCCTCACCTGCCATCCAGCCATGAACGATCTTCCACGCATCGGCGGCCCGCTCGAAGCCCTGGGCACCGAAATCGGCAACGGCACGGTCGCGCACCTGTTCGGAGCGGTAGTCGATGTCGAAGGCGGAGCTGCCGGACTTCTTCCGGTCGAGCATGTCATCATAATGCCGGTTGACCCTGGCCAGGACATCCAGCAGCTGGCGGCGAAACTCCGCCACATCCGCATATCCGAGAAAGGTGGCCACCCCGGCAATCCCCTCCGGAGTCTCCGGCAGGGTGTGGGTCTGCTGGTCATCCACCATCTGCAACCGGTGCTCGACACGTCGAAGAAAGACATAGCATTCCGACAACTCGGTGGCGGTGGCATGTGGAATGCGCCCCCTGGCCGCCAGCAGGTCGAGCATGTCCAGCGTTTTCCGCCCGCGCAGTTCCGCCGATTGCCCGCCCCAGATCAGCTGCTGTGTCTGGGTGAAGAACTCGATCTCGCGAATTCCTCCCCGGCCGAGCTTCACGTTGTGGCCTTCCACCGAGATCCCGGTATTGCTCCGATGGGCATCGATCTGGCGCTTGACCGACTGGATGTCGCGGATGGTGGCAAAGTCGAGATTTCGTCGCCACACGAACCCGGAATTCGACGCAAGAAAGGCGTCTCCTGCCACCATGTCTCCCGCCACCGGGCGCGCCTTGATCATGGCAGCCCGCTCCCATGTCTGGCCGATGGTTCGGTAGTATGCGGCTGCTGCATCGATCGACACCGCGGGCGGGGTCGAGGACGGGTCGGGACGAAGCCGAAGATCGGTTCGGAAGACATAGCCATCGGCGGTCCTCCTGGCCATCACTTCCACCAGATTGCGTGCCATCCTGGAGAACAGCTGCTGGCAGGTGCCACCATCGACGTCGACGCCCTTGTCGTCAAAGAGCACGATCAGGTCGATGTCGCTCGAAAAGTTGAGCTCGCCGGCCCCGAGTTTGCCCATGCCAAGCAGGACAAGGCCCGAGCCCTCGGTTGGAAGGTCGGGTTGCCGGAGCCGGAGCTTGCCCCGGTCATGCGCTTCGCGAAGCAATGCCGATGCCGATGCCTGCAGGCACGAGCAGGCAAGATCGGAAAGATCCGCAGCCAGCGACATGACGTCCCGGCAACCGGCAATGTCGGCCATGGCCGCCGCCAGGGCGAATTGACGCTTGGCGATTCGCAGCCGGACCATCAATTCGCTGCGGGTTTCCTGTCCTAGACGGGAGAGGTCGTCCATGTCGGCAAGGATGCCGGCCATGGCCTGCTCCGGCCCCGCTGACAGCAGCCTGCAGGTAAAGGCGGCATCGCAGGTCAGGCCATGGCTGAGATACGGGCTGTTGCCAAGGACGGAGTCAAGAAGCGGCGAGGTCACCGGGTGATCGAGGACCGCCTCGACAAATCCGCCCACCTCCGGGTCGGGATGGCGACTGCCGGCCTGTGCCAGCTGTTCCCGCCGTGCAGCCAGCGCCTCGCGGTCGGCCGGCTCCGGAAAACCATTCCCCGAGACTGTCCAGATCCCGGCAATGTCATCCATGTCCTGTCCTCCTGGTCCCGATGGGGTCTTGGCTTACCTGTCCGGGGGAAACGGGCAGGGCCTGCATGTCCGTTCCGGCACCATGGGGTCAATCGATCCGGTAATTGAAGAAGCAGCCATCAATCATGTCATGCAGGCGCCTGGTCTCGGACTCCACGTCCGACAGCACGGCATGCCGGTCCCTGACTCGCCCCCATTGATGGGAAATCAGATCGCCAAGCCGGCTGGACGAGGTTCGGGCCCGCCGGCATTCCTCCGGACCGTCGCCTGACAGGCTGGTCAGATGGGTATCGATGGCGGCGATGTGATTGCACAGGGATCCCGGCAACCGGACATCGGTGGCCAGCATGTCGAGGACAACGCCATTGTCGATCGCGTGTCCGTGGATCCGGTCATGGCTGTCGCTCGCACTGAAGATGCGCAACACCGTCCGCATCTGGCGCGGCCGCAGCTCGGCGTCCTGACCGGGTGTTGCATGACAGCATGACAGAAGGGCAGCCGAGAGCTGCGTGCGTTCGACGGCCCGGCCAAGCTGGATGAACCGCCACCTGGCATCCCGATACATCGACGTATCCGCCAGCCCGAAGAATGCCGTCATGTGCTTCTCGATATCGGCGTAGAATTTCTCGGGCTCCGACTTCCAGATTCCGAAAATTTCCGTTGATTTGAAATCGAGGAATTCGGAATTGAGGTGCAGCCACATCCTGTTGCTGATGCAGTGGCGCATCTGCCGGGCATTTTCCCTTCCATTCTCCAGGCAGCAGCGGATGGAATTCGGGTTGCCTTGCTCGAAGGTCAGGTCGCCGGCCAAGGTAAACGCGTCGGCGAGGGTGTAGTCGTCACCCTCTTCCTCCAGGATGCCGCCCGATGGCAGGGATTTGAGCGAGCCGTAGATCAGCCGCCACCCGGCATAGATTTCGTCGGCAGGCCGGTCGATCAGCGCCGACACCTGGTGTTGCAGCATGCGGGACGCATGGGCGGCCCGCTCGAGGTATCGACCCATCCAGTAAAGACCCTGTGCGCTCCTCGCCAGCATTCAGTCACCAACCACCCACAGATCCTTGCCACCACCGCCCTGGCTGGAATTGACCACCAGGCTCCCGCGCTTGAGCGCCACCCGGCAGAAGGCGCCAGGCACCAGCCGGGTGCGTTTCCCGCTCAGAATGAAGGGGCGAAGGTCGACATGCCGCGGCTCCGGCGACCCGTCAATCAGACATGGGGCCCGGGAGAAGCTCAGGGTCGGCTGCGAGATGAAATCGGCCGGGCATTCCCGGATCCGGTCGGCATATTCCTCTCTTTCGGCCCGGCTGGCCGCAGGTCCGATCAACATGCCGTAACCTCCCGATTCCCCGACCCGCTTGACCACCAGCCGGTCGAGATTGTCCAGCGTGTATTCCAGGTCGTCACGCCACCGGCAGCAATGGGTCGTCACATTGGCAATCAGCGGTTCCTCGGACAGGTAGTAGCGGATGATGTCAGGCATGTACGCGTAGACGCTCTTGTCGTCGGCAACGCCGGTTCCCGGCGCGTTGGCCAGGGTCACGTTGCCCTTCCGGGCCACCGCCATCAGCCCCGGAACGCCAAGCAGCGAATCGCTGCGGAATTCCTCCGGATCGAGAAAATCGTCATCGACCCGCCGGTAGATGACATCCAGTTTCCGCAGGCCGGAGGTGTTGCGCATGTAGACATGGTCATCCCTGACCACGAGGTCCCTTCCCTCGACCAGGCTGACGCCCATTTCACGGGCCAGGAACATGTGCTCGTAGAAGGCGGAGTTGAAGACGCCGGGGGTCAGGACGACGATTTCGGGATCGATGGATTTTTCCGGCGCAACCTCGGACAATGTCTGCCGGAGCAGTCGGCCGTAATTCTCGATGTCCCGCACCTTGCAGGCCCGGAACAGGCGCCTGAAACTCGACTTGGTGGCAGCCCGGTTGGCCAGCATGTACGACACGCCGGACGGGACCCGCAGATTGTCCTCGAGGACCATGAAGCCGTCACCGGTCCTGATCAGGTCGGTGCCGCAGACCGCGACCCAGATTCCCCGCCGCGGCCGGAAGCCGCGAAGATTTTCACGGAATTGCGGGCAGTCATGGACGATCTCGGCCGGTATGGCGCCGTCGGCGATGATCCTGCCATCATTGTAGATGTCGTCGAGAAACAGGTTGATTGCACGGATTCGCTGGGTGAGGCCGCTGGAGAGATGTTCCCATTCGGCCCCGGCAATCAGGCGGGGAATGCAGTCAACGGGTATGATCTGTTCCTGGACCTCACCCTTGCCGTAGACGGAAAAGACGATTCCCTCATCCCTGAACGATCCCGACACCTGTTCCTGGACCGCCCGGACATCCGGGTCGGGAATCTCGGACAGGAATTCCTTCAACTGCCGGCAATGCCTCCTGACGGAACCGTCCGGCAGGAACATCTCGTCATGGATATCCGGGGCGATTTCATAGTCGTCGAAATCCAATGAGGAACACTCCCCTGATCACACCCGGCTGCCGATCGCCTGATCCGGTTCGGGATGTGGCAGTGAGCGGCAGTCGAGGACCGGAGCCGTGATCCTGCAGGCATTGGCAGGTCGTCGCCGCATCCCCGCAGAGCCTGTCTGCGCCGTCACATGCACCAGCCCCTGCTGCCATCTGACGGAATGGAAGGTTATTGCATCAATCTGCCGGTAGCAAGGGAGAGAAAATTTCTGTATCCGGTTCGCTGGCAGTGAATCACCACCCGGGTTTCAGACTTGGGAACGGTAGACCGGGTTTGTGCATTGTGTGGAGTTCGGGGTCTGTCGGGTCTATTCTGGATCGGTGAAGTCGGAGAGAACAATGACAAATCCATCCAGGATACTTGTGGTTGACGATGAGTTGGACGTGGAGCCCCTGGTGCTGCAGCGCATGAGAAGGGAAATCCGCAGGGGGGAGTTCGAGTTCGAGTTTGCCCATAACGGCGTCGAGGCACTTGACGTGCTGAACCGTGACGACACCTTCGACGTGGTGCTGTCGGATATCAACATGCCGGAGATGGACGGTCTGACGCTGCTGGAGCAGATTCCCTCGGTCAATCCGAATATCCGGTCGGTCATCGTGTCCGCCTATGGCGACATGAAGAACATCCGGACCGCGATGAACCGCGGCGCCTTCGATTTCATCACCAAGCCCATCGATTTCGAGGATCTGCGGATTACCATCAATCGGACCGTCCGGCATCTGAGGATGTGGCGCGAGGCGCTGACCGCCCGAGACCACCTGATCTCGATCCAGAACGAGTTGAGCCTGGCCCAGACCATCCAGCAATCGATCCTGCCGACCGAGTTCATGTCCGGTCCCAACTTTTCGACCCACGGGATCATGGAGCCGGCGAAGGATATTGGCGGTGACTTCTTCGACATCATCCGGCTTGAAAGCGATCGTATCGGAATCGCTGTTGCCGATGTGTCCGACAAGGGGGTGCCCTCGGCGTTGTTCATGATGTCCAGCCGGACATCACTGAAGGTTGCAGCGCTCGGGGCGATCTATCCTGAGAAGACCCTGCATGAAGTGAACAACCTGCTGAACGAGGACAACCAGACCGGTACATTCGTCACTGTCTTCTATGGTGTGTTCGATAGCCGGACGGGTGTGCTCGAATACGCCAATGGTGGTCATAATCCTCCACTTCTCGTGCATGCGGATGGCAGTTCGGAATATATCAAGATGCCCGGGGGGATGGCGTTGGCGGTATTTCCGGACATTGAATATGACCGGGCGGTCCGGATGCTCAAGCCCGGAGACAAGTTGCTGGTCTATACCGACGGCATTACGGAGGCGATGAATATTGCCAATGAAATGTATGGAGAGGGGCGGTTGCAGGACACGGTCAGGGATCTTGCCGACCTGGATGTGAAGCAGTTCTGCGAGGAAATCGTGAAATCGGTGAGTGATTTTGCCGGCGAGGCAGAACAGTCCGACGACATTACCTGCCTGGCAATCCACTGGGATGGCTGAAAGCGGTGGCTGGTCGGCTCAAGATATCGCCAGCGCCCGATGGGACACAGTTTCAACGGGTTGACGAGGCGGTGGAGGCGTTTTCCAGGGAGCAGGGCTGGCCGGGCGAACTGGATTTTGCAATCAGGCTGTTCCTCGAGGAGCTGGTTCTGAACGCGGTGAATTACGGGACGGACGACAGGTCGACCGGGATCGAGCTGGACGTGACATCCGACGATCGGGAGGTGCGGATTCTGCTGGTGGACAATGGCAGGCCGTTCAATCCGCTGGCAGATGCGCCGGAGCCGGATACCGACTCACCGGTCGAGGAACGGCCGGTCGGCGGGCTCGGTGTCCACCTGGTCCAGTCCCTGGCCGACAGCGTCAGTTACGAGAGGGTCGATGGACGGAATCGACTCACTGTCGTCAAGCTCCGGAGCTGACCAATGAGGCTGAGGCTGTGCAGTCTTGTTCTGCCATTGGTGCTTGCGCCCGCGTGCCTGGCTGCCCAGGAGACCGGCGTGTCGGCCTCGAGCATCAGGTTCGGCCAGTCGGCGGCCTTCTCGGGGCCGGCATCCGAGCTGGGCAAGGAAATGCGGGCCGGAATCGAGGCGGCATTCAACGAGGCCAACCTCATGGGCGGGATCCATGGCCGGCGAGTGGACCTCGTGTCGCTCGATGACGGTTACGAGCCCGGACGGGCGATCGACAACACCCGCTCCCTGATCGAGAAATACCGGGTCTTTGCCCTCATCGGTGCCGTGGGAACGCCGACATCGCGTGCAGTGGCACCGATCACCGTCGAGACCGGTATCCCCTATATTGCACCCTTCACCGGTGCCGGCTTCCTCCGCGATGCCGAACGGTTTCCCAATGTCGTGAACCTGCGAGCCTCCTACCACCAGGAGGTTGATGAAATGGTGACCCGGTTGATCGAGGATCGGGGAATTACCCGCATCGGCATTCTGTACCAGAATGACTCCTTTGGCCGGGCCGGCTTCGATGGTGCAGTCACCGCACTCAGGAAGCGGGGGCTGGACCTGGTCGGAATCGGCACCTATCCCCGGAACACCACGGCGGTCAAGACCGCCATTCTTGACCTCGAGCTGGCCGATCCGGGCGGGGTGATCATCGTCGGTGCCTACAGGCCGGCAGCAACGGCCATAAAATGGGCCCGCAGCATCGGCTTCAACCCGGTATTCGTGAACATTTCCTTTGTCGGAAGCGCACCGCTGGCCCGCGAGTTGCTCGATGAGGGACAGGATGTGTTCATGACCCAGGTCATGCCGGACTACCTCGCCGATGACCTGGGGGTGGCGCAAGACTACCGGCAGGCGCTGAGCGACTACTGGCCCGGTTCGGCAACGAGCTTCAATTCCTTCGAGGGATATGTTGCCGGCCGGATCGCGCTGAGTGCGCTCGATTCATGCGGGGAAAATCCGGACCGATCCTGCTTCCTGGAGAGGTTCGCCGATCCGACGCCGATCGACCTTGGAGGATTTGCTCTCGATTTCGGTGCCGGTGACAACCAGGGCTCGGACGCCGTGTTCATGAGCAGGCTGGAGGGAAGCGACCAGTTCCTCCTGGTTTCCACCCTCAACGACATGCCGGGGAAATAGAGGTCATGGCGCGCGGGCGATTGGCAGCAAACCAGCGTATTGCCACCCGGTTCTACGGGGCAATCGGGGTCTCGAGTTTCATTACCCTGGTTACCGTCATCGTTGCCTGGCAGTCCTTCGAGCGGGTTCACGAATCGCAACGCGCGGTGTTCGAGACTGCGCTTCCCGAGACGGAATTCGTGGTCGACCTGGCCCGCACTACCGGGGCGCTGGTGGCGATCGCACCGCAGCTGACGGCAGCGAATTCGGTGGGGGAGTTCGACGAGGTGGTGGCGTCGCTGGCCGCGGTCCGGCAGGAATTCGAGACGAAACTGGAATCGATACTGTTCGTGGAAGAAGGGCAGGCGTCACACCTGGTGGCCGAAAAAGGAGATCTGCTCATCGGCAATGTCGAGCAGGTCAAGGAATCGATGATCAGCCTGTTCGGGATCCGTGACCAGACCTCCGAATCCCGGCAACGCCTGGCGGTGCTGGAACAGGAGATTCGTCGCATCCTGCTGCCGGAGATCGACGACCAGTTCTTCTACGCCATGACCGGCAGGCGGGAGTTGGGCGACGAGCCGACTCCACGCGAGGCTCATTTTTCCGAGGAGGAATTTCACCTCTACCGGTACCTGTCGGATATCGAGAAACAATCGAACCTGGCCATCCAGCTGCTGGCAACCAGCGCCATCACCACCGACGTCGCCCTGATCAGCGTGCTGACGGAGCAGTTCAATTCAAGCCGCGGCCAGATTCTCACCAGCATCATGGCGATCAACCGGCCGGGAATGATCAAGGAGGTGGTGTCGCTGTCCAACGAGATCATCGACCTCGGAACCGGCGAGAACAGCATCTTCACGATCCGCGAGGCCGAGCTTCGGCTACTCGAGGAACAGCGCCACCTGGTCAGGATGGGCCAGACCATTTCCGAGGAGCTGATTGCCCATGCCCAGGATTTGGTGCGTGAAGTCAATTCCCGGGCACTGCAGGATGCCCAGGAAGCCGAGAGGGTCCTGGACACGGCACGTGTGGTGCTGGTCGGCCTCGGGGTCAGCGGAATCCTGGCGGCAATCGCCATTTCCTGGCTGCTGGTCGGACGGGTTCTGATCGCCCGGCTGCGCTACCTGTCCTCGCGGATGCGGGCCATGGCCCGGGGAATGCTGGATGAGGAAATCGTGGTCTCCGGCAATGACGAAATCGCCGAAATGGCATCGGCGCTCGAGATATTCAGGCAGCGCTCGCTGGAAGCGCAGCGCCTCAACCTGGTCGAGGTGCTGGCCGACGAGTTGCAGGAAAAGAACGAGGCCATGCAGAAGGTTGTCGACGAGCTCCAGACAGCCCAGAACCAGATCGTGATGCGGGAAAAGCTCGCTGCCCTCGGCGAGTTGACCGCCGGTGTTGCTCACGAAATCAAGAATCCGCTGAATTTCGTGAAGAACTTCTCGGAATCCTCCAGGGAGCTGGTGATCGAACTGGGAGAAATCATCGACGACGAGGAGATGTCGGACGAGGAGCGGGCAGAGGAAATGAAGAGCATCGGCGACATGCTGATCGGCAATTTCGACCGGATCCTGGAGCATGGGGCCAGGGCCGTCAGGATCGTGAATGACATGTTGCGCATGGGGCGGGACTCCGGCATCCCGCAGGAGACCGACATCAACCTGCTGGTGGAGCAACATGCCAAGCTCGCCTATCATGGCATCCGGGCGGCGGTCGAAGAGCTGCAGGTCAGAATCGACTACCACCTGGATCCGGAAGTGGGCGACGCGGTGGTGGTCTCCCAGGAAATCGGTCGGGTCATCCTGAACCTGGTGGGCAACTCATGCTATGCCACGCATGAGAAACGTCGGGGAATAATCGAGGAGGCAGGCGAAGGAGTGCCGACCGACTACTCTCCCCGAATCGACGTGACCACCAGGAACAAGGGCGAACTGATCGAAATCGTGGTCAGGGACAATGGAAGCGGCATTCCCGATTCGCTGAAAGAGAAGATCTTCAACCCCTTCTTCACCACCAAGCCCACGGACCAGGGGACCGGCCTGGGGCTGGCCATGTCAAGCGACATCGTGCAGAAGCATGGCGGCAGGATACTGGTCGACAGCAAGGATGGCGAATTTACCGAGATGACGGTGCTGATCGCCAGGAACGCGGTGGATCACCTCGCCGAGGAGCCGCCCGAGTCGTGACGCCGCCTGGCTGAACACCGGTCGGACTCGGTGACCGGCCTCCGTCCGGCCCCTCGCACTAATCCGGTTTCGCCAGAAATTTCTCGGCGATCTTGGCGGAAACCGCAGCAAAATGCGGTGCAAGCTGCCGGGGTTCGGTGGCGTCGATCCGGCTACCGACCCATGCCAGCAATGCCAGCCGTCGCAGCATCACGAAACTGTCGATTTCGTCCCTCTCCTCCCGGCCCAGGTATCCCGACTCGCAATAGCCCTCGATCCAGGCGGCCCGGTAGTCGGCGACTTGCGGATGATCCTCGATGAAGGAAATGCCGGCGGCGAAATCGTAGAGGTGCCAGCCCGGTCCGCAATCGTCGAAGTCGATGACCCAGATGCCGTCATCGGCCATGATCAGGTTGGCCAGTCGCATATCGGCATGTATCAGGCCGTAGCGTTTCCGGTCCATGCCGAAATTGGCGAGTCGGCCGATTACCTTCGCCTCGGCCCGCTCGAGGATTTGGCAGATTTCCGGGGTAACATTCGGTGCGTGGCGCCAGTTGCCCCAACGCCGACCGGGGCCAAGCAAGCTCCTTGTATTCCAGGCAGGCCGGCTGAACCCGATCGGAAGCGGCCAGCCTGCCGATTGCCGGTGAAGCCTGACCGAGATCCTGCCGAGTTCCCGATAGCCGGCAACCAGATCGCCGGAGGGGTCCGGTGCCGTGCCGTCGACATGGGAAAACATGACCATGTGGCGCCAACTGCCCGTGCCGGCAAATTCGGTCAGCTGAACGAAATTGCCATCCCTGCCCGGAATGACCGACGGCACCCTCACATCTCCGGTCCCGGCGAGGGCAAGCAGCCAATGAATTTCACTCTCGATCGACTGGCGTGAATGGTAGCCATGCCGGTGCACGCGGAGAACCGACACCGGACCCGATCCGGATTCAACCAGGTAGGTGTGGTTTTCGGCAACATTGATCAGGCGAGTGCGGGCATCCCCGGGAAGGTCCCAGAGGCCCAGCGCGTCATCGACAGAAGAAGTCATGGCAATCCGGCGTGTCGAAGTGGAATGGATGATCCATAAGGGGAACAGTCGGCAATGTCATGCAATGCAAGGCCCGGCCAGTCCGCATCGAACCGACGCCATCCGGACCTGGTCCCGATCACACGACCAGGGAACGCTGCTCCGGCTTGCCCATGGAAAGGAGGCGTGGTGCCTCCTCCTGGGCCAACCGGAAGGCGGCCTTGCTGTCCAGCCGGCGCCAGTCGGCCTTGATCAGGCTCTGCGCCACCGCACCGCCGAGCGTCGTGCCCGGGCCCAGCACGATGAAGACATCCGGCATGAACTCGCGGGCGGCGACCCGGATGGCAGCAGTGAAGTCGTATGGCTCGCAGACCTGATGACCCAGCGTATAGTCGCGCAGCGCCGCAAGCCTGCTCGATTTCGGCCACCATATCCCACCCCTCCCGTCTATCAGGGGCAGAGCGGGCTGATGAAACAACTCCAGTCCCAACAGCTGCCGGGCCTGGCTGGCAACCGGCTTCTGCAGCTGCGTGTGAAAACCCGCATGGCCCGGCAGGCGCAGCGGGAAGCGGCCCTCCACCACCGGCATGTCGGCTGCAAACGCTTCCAGCCCGGCCTCGTTGCCGGCCAGCACCAGCATGCCGCCGAGGTCGATGCTGAGTGCAAGAACATGACCCGGCCGGGCGTCGATCTCTGCCATCCTGGCTTCGATTGCCGAGCGCTGGCCGGGAATGTCACGCCAATCGTCATCGACGACCGGATAAATCACTTGCCCGCCGATCATGTGCTGCGACATCAGCGTGCCCATGGTGTTGACCAGTTCGAAGCCACCGGCTTCGTCCAGCGCCCCGGCACAGGCCAGGGCGATATACCAGCCCATGGAATTGCCGGTGATGCCGATGATGTCGAAGCGCCCGCGATTGATGGCCTGGAAATCGGCAACGGCACAGGCATGGATCAGCGGGCTGGCATTGTCGCCCCGTCCATGCCTGGACCTGGAATGATGTTCGGCGCCGTCCAGCGTCGAGACCGGCTCCTGGCCCAGCGCAAGGCGGCGAGCGTCGAGCCGGGCCAGCATGTCGGCACGGTCGGCGTGATGCCGGGCGAAGTAGCCCAGTTCGTCCCGGTTGTAGGTGCCGCGTCCGGGGGCGACGACGATGGCGGTCGGTTTCATGTCCCGTGCCACAATTTGCGCGCCGCGTCGGCGATCGAGGCCCGCGAGGGCAGGGTTGCGGCATGGCCCGGGCCGGTGGCGATGAAACTGTCCCGGGCGGCGATCCGGGTGTGCGGCAGATCGCTGCGTTCATGCAGGAGGGCCATCAGCGCCTCGGAATGGCTGCCGCTGTTGCGGCATTCGTCGACAATCAGCACCTTTTCGGCGCCCTCGAGCGCCGCATCGATGCCGCGGGCCGGCAGCGGTGCGAGCCAGCGCAGATCGATGATTCGTGTCTCCAGCCCTTCGGCTCGCAAATCGGCAGCGGCCTGGGTGCCGAGATAGCGTCCATTGCCATAGGTCAGGATGGCCAGCCTTCCATCGCCCTCGACCCCGACCTCGCCCAGGGCAATGCGGCGACCGCGTGCCGGATAGGTCGTCATCCAGCCGCCATCCTTGTCCGAGAACAGGTCGCGCATCGGGTAAAGAGCAATCGGCTCGACCACCACGACCACCCGCTGTTCCTCCCGTGCCAGGCGGACGCATTCGCGCAGCAGCATCACCCCGTCATCGCCGCGCGAGGGGCAGGCGACGACAATACCGGGAATATCGCGCAGCACGGCCAGGGAATTGTCATTGTGAAAATGCCCGCCGAAGCCCTTCTGGTATCCCAGTCCGGCAATGCGGATCACCATGGGGTTGGCGAATTGCCCGTTCGAGAAGAAGGGCAATGTCGCCGCCTCGCCGCGCAGCTGGTCCTCGGCATTGTGAAGATAGGCCAGGAACTGGATTTCCGGCATGGGCACGAAACCGTTATGAGCCATGCCGATGGCCAGCCCGAGTATGGATTGCTCGTCCAGCAGCGTGTCGATTACCCGGTCGGGACCAAACCGGTTGATCAGCTTGCGGGTGACACCATAGACCCCACCCTTGTGCCCCACATCCTCGCCCATCATGACGATTTCGCCATGCTCCAGCATCAGATCGGTCATCGCCCAGTTGAGCAGTCGTGACATCGGCTGCGGGTCTGCAAGCTTCCCGAAATCCGACCCGAATGCGGCGGCGCGGGCCTCCCCTGATGGTCCGTTTGTCGGCCGGCAGTCTCGCGCCGGCGGGATCAGCGGTGCCATGACCTGCCCGGCATCCTGCAGCCGCGGGCGCCTGACCGCTTCGGCAGCGACGCGGGTGCATCGATCTTCGGTCTCCTCGTAGATGGCCAGCGCCTCGCCGGCGCTCAGGATGCCGGCACCGACCAGCAACCGGGCCGAATGCAGGAGCGGGTCATCGGCTTCCCAGCCCTTGAAGGTCTCCTGGCTCAGATAGGTCTGCTGCAGGTCGCTGCCGGCATGCCCGAACAGCCGGACCAGCGACAGGTGCAGGAAAGCGGGCCTCCTGAAGCGGCGCACGAATCCGGCAGCCTCGCTGGCCACGCGGTAGGTGTCATGGATGTCCAGGCCATCGGCGCTGAAATATTCCAGCCCGGGTCGTTCCCGAAAACTGGCGGCGACCCAGCCCCTTGGCGTGCGAACCGAGATGCCGATGCCATTATCCTCGCAGACAAGGAGCAGCGGCAGGGGGACCGACTGGTAGGCGGTCCAGCAGGCGGTGTTGATCGCCCCCTGGGCGGTGGAATGGTTTGACGATGCATCACCGAAGGAACACATCACCAACCCGTCACCGGCCAGCACCCGGTGTTCCGGCGGCTGGCGCCTGGCAAGGCCGATCGAATATGCTGTGCCAACCGCCTTTGGCAGGTGGCTGGCGATGGTCGAGGTCTGGGGCGGTATGTTCAGGGCCTTCGAGCCCAGCACCTTGTGGCGCCCACCGCTCATCGGGTCGTCGATCGAGGTGGCAAAGCTGAGAAGCATGTCCCGGGCCGGCGTTGTGCCGGGCAGCTGGCTCGAGCGCATGGCCTGGAACGCGCCGTCACGATAATGCAGGAAGGCCATGTCGTCGGGGCGCAGCGCGCCGCCACGGCGGCCATTCCCTCATGTCCCGAGGAGCCGATGGTGTAGAAGCCCTCACCGGCTGCCTGCATCTTGCGCGAGCGCCGGTCCAGGTTGCGGCTCAGGCATTGCGCACGGAATATCGCCACCGCTTCCTCGTCACGCAGCGGTCCCGAGGCAGGACGTCCCGCCGGCCAGTCACCTGCAGCGAGCCTGTCGCGAAACGCCCTGTCGACGATGTCGGCCCGGTCCGTCACACCCAACCTCTCGTGAAAAACACCTGCAGCCCGGTCTTCATGCAACCAGGATCAGTGCATGTCCGCATATTCGCAATGTCCAGATTCATCATTTTCCGGATGGCGTCAATTTCAGGATGATGTGGTTGCCGCCGGGATGCCTGCATGAGTCGAACTGGGTGGCGGGGAGCAAACGGGCCGGTTTTCCTCACCGGGTCGATTCGACCAGGCCTCTTGACAGGAGTTGGAGCCGGGTGTCCTGATTCGGAAGCTGCGACATGAAACGCCTCTGTCCTGCCATTTGCGGCTGATCCCCTGCGATGCCCTGTCGTCATGGTTGCGCTGCGTTTCCTGGACAAGGCCGGTAATCCCGGCTGCATCGAGACTGGCCGATCATGGCTGTTGTCAAGGTTGACAACTGCAAAAAGGTAGTATACTACCTTACTAATGTCTCGTGAAGCCCGGATAGTGAAATTCTGAAGGGTTGAAGGCGTGATCCAACATTGTACTGGCTCTCGGTGCCGTGTTGGAGATGCATCTGGGGAGATTGGAAGTGGGCTGGACAATCGGCGTCGATGTCGGCGGAACATTTACCGACTTCTATGCAGCCAGCGATGGCAGCAGGACGGTTCATGTCCACAAGACGTCTTCGACGCCGTCCAATCCTGCCGATGCGATTGTAAACGGACTGCATGCGCTGTGTGCGAAATGCGGGATCCCGATGGACCGGATCGTGCGCCTGTCGCACGGAACGACCGTGGGCACCAACGCATTGATTCAACGCAAGGGAAGCACAGTTGCACTGGTTACAACCAGGGGGTTCAAGGACCTGCTGGAAATCGGTCGGCAGACCCGCCCGCATATGTACGATTTGCAGGAAGACCATCCGGCGCCATTGGTCGGGCGTCCGCATCGGTTCGAGTTGGACGAACGCCTGGACGCGCAGGGAGGTGTGGTTCGGGTCCCGAGCGACGAAGACATGGCGGCGGCAGTTGACGAGGTGGTGGCCTCCGGGGTCGGGGCTTGCGCTGTCGGATTTCTTTTTTCCTTTCGTAATCCGAAGCACGAGCAGGAATTCGCCGGCAGGCTGCGCGAGCGTGCGCCGGAGATGGCAATTTCGGTTTCTTCCGAGGTGCAGCCTGAATTTCGTGAATACGAGCGCTTCTCGACGACGGTTCTGAATGCATATCTGCAGCCGGTGATGGGCAACTACCTGCATGCGCTCGAAGACAGCATCGGCGATCTTGCCCCGAATGCCAAGCTGGGGATCAACCAATCGAGCGGTGGCTTGATGTCGGTGAAACGCTCGAGGGAATTCCCCGTGCGCACTGCCCTGTCAGGTCCGGCAGCCGGAGCCGTAGGAGCGGCTTATGCGGCGCGGCAAACCGGCCGGCGCAACATCATCACTCTCGATATGGGCGGTACCAGCGCCGATGTGGCACTGATCCACGACTACGAAATCGACCTGGCCTTCGACCGGGAGGTGGCCGGGTTCCCGATCAGGATGCCCTGTGTCGACGTGGAGACCGTTGGTGCCGGCGGTGGGTCGGTAGCCTGGTTCGACCGGGACGGATTGCTGAAGGCAGGACCGCTCAGTGCCGGCGCTTATCCGGGGCCCGCCTGCTATGGGAATGGTGGCGACCAACCAACCACGACCGATGCCAACCTGCTCCTGGGACGTCTCTCGGCCCGTGGCCTGCTGGGTGGCGACATGGAACTTGATCCGGAACTCGCGCTCGCCGCGTTTGAACCGGTGGCCGACCGTCTTGGTTACAGCGTCGAGAAGACCGCACACGGGATGTTGGGAATCGTGGTGGCCAACATGGTGCGCGCCATTCGCCGTATTTCGGTCGAGCGCGGCCATGATCCCCGGGGTTTCGTGTTGATGCCCTTTGGCGGCGCCGGGCCGATGCACGCCCGCGACGTTGCCGTGAGTCTCGGCATGACAGAGATGGTGGTGCCCGCAGCGCCGGGGATCGTCTGTGCGCAGGGTCTGCTTGTCTCGGATCTCAAGGAGGCCTTCGTCTCCAGTCGGCGATTCGAGTTGAACGGGGAGGGAGCGCGGCTCCTGGCCCTGATAGTCGAGGAGTTGCAGGACAGGGCGGTGGCATGGTTCGACAGTGAAGAGGCGGAGACAGGCGACCGGCAGGTCGAACTGGCAGTTGACGCCCGCTATGTCGGACAGAATTTCGAACTGACGGTACCGGTGGTCAGCGGCACCGAGCTCGACGTTGCGGATGTTCCGGATGCAGGGGATCTCAATGCTGCTTTCAGCAGGGCGCATGAAGTGGCCTATGGCTATGCCAGCGCCACCGATCCCGTGGAAGTCGTCAATGTCCGGCTGTCCGCCAGCGCACGACTGCGCCCGTTCGAGGACCGGCCGCCGGTCAGCGTGGATCCGGGCGCGCTGACGTCACGCGAGCGCCGATTCGTGATCTTTGATGATCCGGATGCCCCGCTGGAGACGCAGATCTATGATCGTGCCGACATGCAGCCCGGGCAAAGGATAACCGGCCCCGGGATCATTGAGCAGATGGACACGACCACGCCCGTCTATCCCGGCGATACGGCTGAATTGACCCCTGACGGACACCTGATCATCGGGATCGGGTCGGTGGGTGCAAAATGAACGTCGATACCCCGGCACTTGACCCGATCCGGCTTGAGATCATTGCCAACGGACTGCGTTCGATTGCCGATGAGTGCTTCGCCGCCCTGATGCGTTCCTCCTATTCCACCAATATCAAGGAACGGAAGGACCACTCGATTGCAATCATCGACAAGGACGGGCGGCTGGTGGTGCAGGCCGAATCGACCCTGCCGATCCATATCGCGTCGATGGGTGGACTGATGACCTGCGTGCTGGAAAAATTCGGCAATGACATCCAGGACGGCGATATCTTCATCGCCAACGACCCGCATACCGCCGGCGGCACGCATTTGCCCGACATCAACTATGCGATGCCGATCTTCGTCGAGGACGAACTGGTCGCCTTCATCTGCAACATCGCACATCACGCCGATATCGGCGGCATGGTGCCGGGATCGATGGCAGGTGGAATGTCGGAGATCTACCAGGAAGGCCTGCGCATTCCGGTTGTCAAACTGTTTCGCAAGGGCGTCCTTCAGCAGGACATCATGGAAATCCTGCTGCTCAACGTGCGGGTCCCGAAGGAACGTCAGGGCGACCACAATGCCCAGATCGCTTCCTGCCGGTTGGGGCGCCGGCGGTTCATGGAGGTGGTTGACGTGCATGGATTGGCGAATGTGCTGTCTGCCTTTGACGAGATCATCAGTCGCACCCACAACCGGATGCGGTCGGCAATCGCCGGGATTCCTGACGGGGCATACATGTTCAGTGACGTCATGGATGCCGACGGCATTGACACGTTCGATATCCCCATCTGCCTGAAGATGACGGTCAGCGGCGACCGGATACACCTGGACTTCGCCGGCACCAGCAACCAGGTCAACGGCAACATCAACACCACGTTGAACGCAGTGCAGGCCAGCGTGAATTATGCGCTGATCGCCGCGCTCGACAGCGCCATGCCCAGCAACCAGGGTGTGCTCGACGCTGTCGAAATCGATTGTCGGGACGGGACGCTGTTGAACTGCATCTTCCCGGCGCCGGTGGCGGCGCGGGCACATACCTGCCAGCGGGTCATCGATGTGGTTCTCGGTGCGCTGGCGCAGGCGGTTCCCGACAACGTGATCGCCGCGGCCAATGGTTCAAACACGACGGCGGTATTCTCGGGTGTCGATCCACGCACAGGCAAGCCGTATCTCTATTTCGAGACGCTGGGCGGCGGCATGGGTGCGCGGGCGACCAAGGATGGCAAGGACGGGGTCCAGGTGGGCATTACCAATACCTCGAACCTGCCAGTGGAATCGATTGAGCAGGAGTATCCGCTGCGCGTCGAGGAATACGGATTTGTTGAAGATTCCGGTGGCGCCGGCAGGTGTCGCGGCGGCATGGGGCTGCGGCGGGTGTTGACGCCGGTGGGTCATGACTGCGTGTTCAACGGCGCAGGCGAGCGCTTCCGTTACCGGCCCTGGGGGCTGTTTGGCGGCCAGCCGGGTTCCTCGGGGCGGTTCCTGATCCACCAGGATGACGAAGAGCGCCGACTCGACGACAAACCCAACAAGGTGGAGGTGAGGGCTTGTGCCAGCATCGCCATCGAGACGCCGGGCGCTGGCGGCTACGGCCCGCCATCCCAACGCGCTGCCGAGGCCGTCGCGCTGGACGGGAGCAGCGGAAAATACTCGGCGAGTTTCATTGAAAAACACTACAAGCCGAAAGTGTGAACCAGGAGCCCTTGCGATGCGCGTCTATTCGATGGTTCGTCCGAAGAGATTGTCGGAAATGCCCGGCGCGATGGCGCGGGCGGAGCGGCTCGGATATGACGGGACAACATTGCTGGAACTGACGGTGCCGCCGACACTTTCCGCCGCCGCCGGCGCAATGACGACCAAGAGAATCAAGATGATGTCCGGTGTATTGGTGGCCTTTCCGCGCAGTCCGATGGCTACGGCCTACGACGCCTGGTCGCTGAACGAGCTTTCGGGTGGACGGTTCCAACTCGGTATCGGAAGCCAGATCAAGGCGCATCTGACCCGGCGTTTCGGAATGGATTTTCAGCCGCCGGTGCGCCGGATGAAGGATTATGTCAAGGCATTGCGGGCGATCTGGAGCTGTTGGCAAGACGGCTCACGGCTGGACTATGACGGAATTTACTACAAGCACAATCTGATGATTCCCTACTACAATCCGGGTCCGCTCGGGACAGGGCTTCCGGAGATCCATCTTGCCGCCATCAACAAGTTCATGTGCCGGCTTTGCGGTGAACTGGCCGACGGGCACCTGCCGGGTGATCCGATCACGTGGAAATGGCATGAAGAGGTGATGCTGCCAAACCTCGAGATCGGCCTGAAGCGGTCGGGGCGAAAGTTGAAGGAACTGGAGCTCGGTGGCTATGGGTTCATCGGCTGTGCCACGACTGATGCAGGCATCGATGTCGTGGTCAAGGGGCTGAAGGAGCGCGTGGCACTCTACGCCTCGACACCGGAGTACAAGCACATGCTGTCGATGCATGGCTGGACCGTAAGCCAGGAGGATTTTGCGGCGCTGGCGCGTGAGGGCAAGTGGGAAGAAATGGGACATCTCGTGACCGACGAGATGCTCGAGGCCTATGCGGTCATAGCCAGGCCAGACGATTTGCCCGGCGCGTTGAAGAAACGCTATGGCGGCAAGGTCGATCGGATCCAGATCGACGAAACCTGGTTCGAAGGTCTTTCAGATGAACAGGTCGCCAGACTGGTGACCGGAATCAAGCAGATTTGAGGGGCGCGATGCTGGAAGACCGGACAGGCGCCACCCGCGATTTTGCCGCCGAGGAATGGGCGCAACTATGCGCTCGCGACCCGCGCGAACTGGCCGTGGCCGAGATCGACCGGGAGGTCACCGTAGGCGAACTGATTGCGCTGTCCCGCGCCCGGGCCGGTCAATTCATCGCCCAGGGCGTTCGTCCCGGAGACCGGGTGATCATTGCACGCCCCAACGTCATGGAATTCGTCGTCGATTACCTGGCCGTGCGGCTTTGTGCCGGGGTGTTGGCGGATCTGCCCTGGAGGTCCGGAACAACGATCACCGGGCTGGCCGAGATACTCGATGCCAGGGTGGTGGTGCTGGCCGAGGATCTTGTCGGCGACAGCCCGATTTTCGACCGGCTTGGCGACCGGCGATTTCGCCCCGATGAGCCGGCAGCGGACGGGCCCGAAGTTCCGATTGCGAAATCCGGTGACGACCTGGCCTGGCTGGCATGCACGTCCGGCACCACCGGCACGCCCAAAGCGGCGATGCATACCGGTGCCACCTGGCAGCGGCAAACCGAGGTGTTCGCGGAACATTTCCGGTTGACCCGTGAAGACCCGATCCTGGTCTCGTCGCCCGTTGGTCATGCAGTGGCGCTGCTCTTCGGGGTCCGCATGGCCTTGCGGCTCGGCTCTGCAATGGTTCTGGTGTCGCGCTGGCGGGCAGAGACCGCTGTGGAACTGATTGACCGCTACGGCTGCGTCTTCACCGTCGCGCCCACGCCTTTCCTTGTCGATATCGTCACCTGGGCCGAGCAGAACGGGGCCGGGAGGCTCGAATCGTTGCGGTTCTTCCCCTCGGCCGGAGCCCCGGTGCCGCGCACGCTGGTGCGGCGGGGGCTGGATGCGTTGCCGAATTGCCAGGTCTGGTCATATTTCGGCACCTCCGAATGTGGCGCCGTGACTGCCGTTCCACTTGACGCCGACCTGGAAAAACGGCTCAACACCGACGGCATTGCGATGCCGGGCACCAGGACCCGTGTCGTCAACGGCGAATTGCAGCTCTACAGTCCGGCCCAGATGATGACCGGCTACTGGAGCGGTGACCCGAATGGACGGCTCCATGATGACGGATGGTATCAGACCGGCGACGCCTGCGAACAGCGCCGGGACGGATATATCAAGATGGTCGGGCGGGCACAGGATATCATTCTGCGCGGCGGCGAGAATATTTCACCGCTGGAAGTCGAGAATGTGCTTCTGGGCCATGACCACATCACTGACGTGGCGATCATCGGCTATCCGGATGAACGTCTCGGGTCGCGCCTGGCGGCGGTCGTGGTATCGGACCGTGACGTCACATTGGAAGATCTACGTGACTTCTGCCGCGATTGCGGGCTGGACAGGGCGAAATGGCCGGAATTCCTGGTCGAGATCGACAAGATCCCGCTTTCGGCCATCGGCAAGGTGTTGCGCGGCGAGTTGGAAGACCTCGTCCTGGAGAAGTTCAGGCAGAGCATTCCGGCCTGATACGGGGAGATGGAAGCATGGGAAGTTTGCAGGTTGGTTTTCACATCGACGGCGATGTCTGGGAGCCTGACCAGATCAAGGACATCGAGGATCACGGCTTTGATATCCTCACGACCGGCGAACATATCGTGTTCTTCCGCCCGATCCTCGATGCCGTCACCGTATTGTCCTACGCAGCGGCGGTGACGACCAGGATCAAGCTGGTGCCCTCGACGCTGATACTGCCGTTGCGCCATCCGACCATGATGGCCAAGGAGCTGATTTCGCTTGATATCCTTTCCAAGGGTCGGCTGATCGCATCCTTCGGAATTGGTGGCGACTACCCGCGGGAGTTTCACGCCTGTGGCGTGCCGATGAACGAGCGCGGACGCCGCGCAAACGAAGGCATCGAGATCATCCGCAAATACTGGTCGGGCGGGCGATTCGACCATGACGGCAGAATCTTTCAACTTCAGGATGTCGACATGTTGCCGGGGCCCTGCCAGAAGGGCGGTCCGCCGCTCTGGATCTGTGGGCGCAGCGACCCGGCGATGAAGCGCGCGGCAAGATACGGCGATGGATGGCAGCCCTACATGTACACCGCAGAGCTGCTGGCCGAGTCGGTGGACAAGGTGAATGGTTTTGCCGACGAGATCGGGCGCAAACTGCCCGATGGTTTCGCCTTCACCACCTTCATGTATGTCTCGATGAACGACGAGGTGGCGCTGGCCCGCAACCAGGCCGTCGACCAGTTGAGCTATCGCTTCAACATGCCGTTCGAGAAGATCGTCGACAAATACTGCGCTTATGGCCCGGCAGACAAGATCATCCGGGAGTTGCAGGAATACGTGGATGCCGGCACCAATCACATCATCATCGGTCTGGTAATGCCGGCGGAAGAGAGGATGGATCATGTGGCTCAATTTGCCGAGGAAATCCTGCCCGAACTCCAGTCGATGCAAGTGAAGTAGGGCGCAGTGGCACATAACAGGCTGACGGTCGAAATCATCCAGGAACGGATCAACCGGTCGAAATACCATCAACTCTTGCGACCGGAGGTGCTGGAGGTCGACAACGAGGCGATGTCGCTGGCAATCAGGTTCCATTTCCGCCCCGAATTCGAGCGGCAGCCCGGAACCGGCCAATGGCATGGCAGCGTGTTGGCCGGCCTGGTCGATATCTCGGGGTGCTATGCGTTGATGCTGGTGGCCGGCGGGCAGATGCTGACCCTGAATTTCAGCACCGATTTTCTGCGGCTGGCGGTTTCAGACCACCTGGTCGCCCGCGCTTCGGTCCGCTGGGTCGGACGCACGGTCGGTTTCGTGGACGCGGAGGTCGATGATGCCGATGGCAACACCGTTGTCACGGGACGGGCCTGTTATTCCATCCGACCCGATATCAGGCAGGCCTGACCCGGTCGGTCTGGCAGCTGAGAGGGAGACCCATGACTGGAAGCGACCGCAAACTGAAAATTGCCATCATCGGCGGCACAGGTGCGCTGGGCTCGGGGCTGGCCATGCGCTGGGCTGGTGCCGGTCACGGTGTCATCATAGGCTCGCGTGATTCCGAACGGGCTGCTGCCAGGGCGGCGGAATTCTCCAGGAAGGCCGGCACGGCAATTGCCGGAGCCGACAACGCCACCGCCGCCGAGCAGGCGGAATTGGTGGTGATGACGGTTCCTTACGCCAACCATGCGGCAACGCTCGAGAATATCCGGCCGCATTTGAGCGGAAAAATCATGGTCGACGTAACCGTACCGCTCATGCCACCCAAGGTGCGGACCGTGCATCTGCCCGAGGGCGGCCCAGTTGCCAGGGCGGTGCAGAACGAGCTGGGGAATGATGTGCGAGTTGTCTCGGCATTCCAGAATGTCGCCGCGGCGCACCTGGCCAAACCGGACCAGCGCATTGATTGTGACGTGCTGGTCTGTGGCAATGACAGTGAGGCCCGCTCCACGGTGGTCGCCTTGGCGGAGGATGCCGGCATGAAAGCCTGGCATGCAGGCCGGATCGACAATTCGGCGGTGGCCGAAGGCCTGACATCGGTCCTGATCTTCCTCAATGGGAGATACCGGATAGACGGTGCCGGGATCAGGATAACCGGAACAGCCGGCTCCACCGGGGAGCAGGGTCGCGGCAGACATGCAGAATGACTGAAACGCTGACAATAACCGCCCTGGAGGATATCCCGATGATCGTCGCCGGTGATGACCTGGCGGCGGTTATCGGCGATGCCCTTGCCGCGAGCCACCTCGCCTTGCAGAATGGCGACATCCTGGTCCTGGCCCAGAAGATCGTGTCCAAGGCCGAAGGCCGAACTGTGGACTTGCGCTCGGTCGCTCCCGGCACCGAAGCCGTCGAACTGGCCGCGGCCGCAGGCAAGGACCCGCGCCTCGCCCAATTGATCCTGACCGAAAGCAATGCAGTCATCCGAAAGATGCGCGGCGTGATCATCACCGAGCACCGACACGGCTGGATCATGGCCAATGCCGGAATCGATGTCTCGAACGTGGCTTCGACGGACGGCGCCGAAAATGTCCTGCTTCTTCCCGAGGATCCCGACGCGACATGCGCAGACCTTCGCTGGCGGTTGGGCGAGACCCACGGAAGCGACATTGGAGTCATCATCAGCGACAGCTTCGGCCGGCCGTGGCGTCTGGGGACGACGGCTGTGGCCATCGGCGCCGCCGGAGTGCCGAGTCTCTGGGACCGGCGCGGTGACCGCGATCTTTACGGTCGGGAGCTGATGGTCAGCGAACAGGCAGTCGCCGACGAGCTTGCCAACGCCGCCTCGCTTTTGCAGGGACAGGCTGGCGAGGGTCGGCCGGTGGTGTTGATCCGCGGATTGAAGATCGGCGATGGCGCGGTTCCGAACCGGCCGGCCGCTGACCTGATCCGTGACGTGTCAAAGGATCTGTTTCGGTGAGTGATGGGCCCGTTATCGTGCTTTCGGGCGGCGTTGGCGGCGCAAAGCTGGTGTTGGGCCTGTCCCACACCGTGCCGGCGCAACGGCTGGTCGTGATTGCCAATACCGGTGATGACTTCGATCACTTCGGCCTGCGCATCTGTCCCGATACCGATACGGTGCTGTACACGTTGTCGGGGCTGGCGGACCCGAAAAAGGGCTGGGGCCGTGTCAATGAGAGCTGGACCTTCATGCAGGCAATCGCCGATCTTGGTGGTGCCGACTGGTTCAGGCTGGGCGACGGCGATCTGGCCCTGCATGTTGTGCGAACCGAACGGCTGCGTGCCGGTGCCAGGTTGACTGAAATCACCGGGGAAGTCGCACGGTCGATGGGCATCCAGGTGACCGTCCTTCCGATGTGCGATCAACCGGTGGCGACGATGGTCGATACGGCCGGTGGACGGCTGGCTTTCCAGGAATATTTCGTGCGCGAGCAATGCGCCCCCCGGGTCACCGGTTTCGAATTCGCCGGCATCGATGGCGCCGAGCCCAACCCGTTGCTGGTTGTGGCGCTGGCAGAGCGTCCGAGGGCAATCATTGTCGCCCCGTCAAATCCGTTTGTCAGCGTCGACCCGATCCTGGAGATCCCGGGCATGCGCCGATTGTTGCAGAGCAGCGGCGCGCCGATCGTCGCCGTATCCCCGATCGTCGCCGGCGCTGCGATCAGGGGCCCGGCTGCAAAGATGATGGCGGAGCTTGGAGTTCGCCCGGCAGCGCTTGCGATCGCAGAGCATTATCTGGGGTTTGCCGACGGGATCATCATCGACGAGAAGGACGCCGGCCAGGCACCCGCCATTTCGGCGCTCGGACTGCAGGTCGAGATTGCGCCGACGATCATGCACGATTTGCCATCGCGCATCGAACTGGCGACGCGGTCTCTTGCATTTGCCAATCACCTCAACCCTGAGCGCGGAGGGATCGGGAATTGACCGAGATCATCATCCCGATCAAGGAACTTTCGTCGGCGAAACAGCGCCTCAATCCCGTGCTGAACGCCGACGAGCGGGCCGATCTGGTGTTGGCGATGTTGCAGGATTTGTTGTCGGCGGTAACAGAGGCCGGGCGTGGCCGGGTCCTGGTGGTGGCCAGCGACGACGCCGTGTTTGACCTGGCCCGGCAATTCGACGTACGTCCAATCCGGGAGAGAGAGGTTCGCGGCTACAACGCCGCCGTATCGCTCGGCTTCGGCAATGCGGGTGACGGGAATGTCGCCGTGCTGCCGGGAGATCTGCCGCTTGCCACTGCCGACAGGATCAGATGCCTCTGTGCCCCGGCAGCGTCGGACAGCCGTTGCATCAGGCTGGCGGCCAGTCACGACCAAATGGGTACGAACGGGTTGTTCCTGGCCTCGGCCGGCTTGATCCGACCCGGTTTCGGGCTGAACAGTCTTGCACGATACCAGCGAGCCGCGCGGACAATCGGCGTCGAGCCATTCCTGGTGGATGCACCCGGGTTGGCCCTCGACATCGATACGCCGCGAGATCTCCGCGCCTTGAGTCAATGCGCATATCGGGGTGAGACATCCCGTTTCCTGGACCGAATCGGCGACCGGCTGCGGCAGCCGTCTCTCTGCCGCGGGGCGGCATGAACCCGATCATGGACATGACCGGCCATTCGTCGCAACTTTCCGAAGCCCGGGCCTTCGGGTTGCTGGATGAGCCGCAGGAGGCCTTGCTGGCGGCTGCCGCCAGATTGCGCGATCAGGGTCATGGCAGCCTTGTCAGTTATTCGCGCAAGGTGTTCATCCCGCTTACGCAGCTTTGTCGTGACGTCTGCCATTACTGCACATTCTCCAAGGCCCCGAGACGGATCGATGCGCCGTATCTGAGCCCGGAAAAGGTGCTGGACCTGGCTCGCGCCGGCAAGGATGCAGGATGCAAGGAGGCCCTCTTCACGCTCGGCGACAAGCCCGAGTTGCGCTATGCAGCGGCACGCGATGCACTCGAGCGTGCCGGCTATGCCAGTACCCTGGATTACCTGCGGGCCATGGCCGATCTGGTGCTCCAGGAAACCGGGCTATTGCCGCATCTGAACCCCGGCGTGATGAACGCTGCCGAAATGACCGCTCTGCGCGAAGTGTCCGTGTCAATGGGCATCATGCTGGAGACGGCGTCTGGACGGCTCAGCCAGTATGGTGGCTGCCATTTCGGCTCGCCCGACAAGGAACCGGGCGTTCGGCTGGAGGTGATCGCCGAAGCCGGACGCCAGAAGGTGCCCTTTACCTCCGGTATCCTGATCGGCATCGGCGAGACACGCTCCGAACGGATCGAAAGCCTGCTCGCCTTGCGCAACCTGCACGAATGCTGCGGCCATATCCAGGAAATCATCATCCAGAATTTTCGGGCCAAACCGGGAACGAAAATGGCAAATGCCCCCGAGCCCGACCTGGCCGACCTGCAATGGACCATCGCGGTGGCACGGTTGATATTCGGACCGCTCATGTCGATACAGGCGCCGCCAAACCTCTCCAATGGCGGAGCGGGGTTGGTCGAGGCGGGCATCAATGATTGGGGCGGAGTGTCGCCTGTCACCCCTGACCATGTGAATCCGGAGGCGCCCTGGCCACATCTGGACGATTTGACAAGGATCACCGCGACATGCGGGAAGACGCTGGTCGAACGGCTTTGCATCTATCCGGAATATGCCCATCGCGCCCAAACCTGGCTCGATGAGGCACTTCGCCCCCGGGTGTTGGACGCAATCGACGCCGATGGCCTGGCCCGTATGGATGACTGGGTGCCGGGTGATGCCTCGATGGCCCTGCCACCTCCCGTAGCTGCCCCCGGTCTCAACCGGGAGCCGGAGATCGACCGTATACTGATCTGTTCCGACAGGGGTGATCGCCTGAGTGTCAGGCAGATCACCCGCCTGCTGCGGGCGCGCAGCGGAGAGATTGAACCGATCATTGCCGCCGCCGACGATCTGCGCCGCCGGGTCTGCGGTGACACGGTCAGTTACGTGGTGACGCGCAACATCAATTACACCAATATCTGTTACTTCAAATGCAGGTTCTGCGCGTTTTCCAAGGGCAAGATGAGCGTGAACCTGCGCGGCCGTCCCTATGAATTGTCGCCCGAGGAGGTGGCGGTGCGGGCGCGCGAGGCCTGGGACCGGGGCGCGGTCGAAGTCTGTCTGCAGGGTGGGATCCACCCGAGTTACACCGGCAGGACCTACCTGGAAATCCTGCAAGCGGTAAAGGCCGAGGTACCGAATATTCACGTGCACGCGTTTTCGCCGCTGGAGGTGCATCAGGGTGCCCGGACTCTTGGCTTGTCGCTCGCCGAATTCCTCGAACACCTCGTCGAGGCTGGCCTCGGCAGCCTTCCCGGAACCGCTGCCGAGATCCTTGACGATGAAGTCCGGGCCACGCTCTGCCCGGACAAGATCGACACGCGCCAATGGTTCAAGGTTATCGACAGCGCTCACCGGACCGGCCTGAAGACATCGGCGACGATCATGTTCGGCCATATCGACCGGCCGCATCATTGGGCGCGTCACCTGCTGCGTCTGCGAGGTCAGCAGCAAAGGACAGGGGGGTTCACCGAACTGGTGCCGTTGCCATTCGTCCACATGGAATCGCCAATCCACCTCAAGGGCCGGTCACGGCGTGGCCCGACCTGGCGGGAGTCGCTCCTGCTGCATGCGGTGGCCCGACTCGCCCTGCATCCGCATATCACCAATATTCAGGCGTCCTGGGTCAAGCTGGGACCCGAAGGGCTTGCCGCCTGCCTGCAGGCCGGGGCCAACGATGCCGGCGGCACCCTGATGAATGAATCCATCACCCGGGCGGCCGGGGCGACACATGGTCAGGAAATGACTCCCCGTGCCCTGGAGGAATTGTCCGCCGGTATCGGCCGGCCGGCCATGCAGCGCACGACCGTGTATGGCCAGGCACCACGGAGTCGCAGGGCAGCTTCGTTTACGAATGCCTGCTGTTCGGCCTGAGGCCAGGGTCCGGAGGTTGTCTATCCCACCTGCTCCGGCAGCCAGGTTGCGATGCCGGGGACAGCGATAATGACTGCCATGCCGAGCAGGAACAACATGACGAAAGGCCAGACCGCCCGGTAGACCTCGCTCATGGACATGTCTGGCACAACTGCCTTGAAGGCAAAGAGCGTATAGCCGAAGGGCGGCGTTATCGCTCCCAGGGTGATGTTTATCAGGAACAGAAGCCAGAACCAGACCGGGTCGAAATCGAGAGCGGTGACGACCGGTTGATATATCGGAATGGTCAACAGGATGACCGCAATGGTGTCAATGAACATGCACAACACGAACGGCACCGCCAGCATGATGACGAGCATGGTCAGCGGCCCGTAGCCAAGATTGGCGACCAGGTCGACCAGTTGATAGGTCGCCCCGGTGAAGGCCAGAAGCTGGGTGAACATCTTCGACATCGCCATGATGGCCAGTATCATCGCCGAGACGGTGATCGAGGCCATTACCGAGTCCCAGATCATCCTGAGACTGAGATTGCGGTAGATGGCGGCGGTGATCAGTGCCCCCAGGACGCCGGTGGCAGCCGACTCCGACGGGGTGGCAATGCCAAGCAGAATGAAACCCATCACCGAGAAGATCACTATGGCGAAAGGCAGCATCCGCAGAAGTGCCATTGTGATCTCGCCAGCGGTGGCATCCGCGCGTTCATCGGTCACATTGCCTGGTGCCCGGCTCGGCCTCAAGGCGATGCAGGCATAGACATAGAGCAGAAAGATACCGCCCAACATCAACCCCGGCAGCACGCCGGCTATCAGCAACTTGGCAATCGAAACGTCGGCGATCGATCCAACGATGATTGCCAGGAGGCTGGGCGGGATGATCGGTGCCAGGCTGGCACCGCTGACGATCAGGCCAGCAGCGATTTCGCGGTCATAGCCGCGGGCAACCATGCCGGGCATGATGGCGCGACCCAGCATCGCGGCCACGGCCATCGCGACACCGGAAAGCGCGCCGAAAACGGCAGACAATATGACGACAAGCACATACTGACGCCCCCTGACACGCCCGACAAGCTTGTCGATGGAATCAAACAGCACGTCCATGGTGCCGGAACGGAACAGCAATTCGCCCATCAGCAGGAACAGGGGAATCGATGCCAGCGAGGTAATCGAGACCGTATCGAGCACGGAATTTGCGAACATCGGATACCCGGCCGGCCCGATGACAACATAGACTCCTGTCAGGATCGCGAAGAGGAAGGCAAGGAATATCGGCGCGCCCGAAAGAAACAGGACAAACAGGATCGCAATGCCGAGCAGCAGGGTCGTATACCACTCCATCATCCAGCACTCCCGGCCAGGCCGTTTTCGTCTGCATTCCCGGACGGGAATGCATGGCGAAGCATGTAGAGCGCGCTGAAGGCCAGGCCGAGGGTAATGAAGCTCGACACCCACCATTGCGGGATGGCGACGATCGCCAGGGTCTCGATGCCCTTGGTATACTGACGGATATTCTCCTGCAGGCTGACCCATGACGCCAGCGACAGGCAGCCAAAACCGATCAGGCTGACAACCAGCTGTGTCAGGCCGGCAATCCTGTCCGGGAGAATGTCGACCAGTATGGTCACGGCCACATGGCCCCTGTCCCTGGTCACCTTCGGCAACGCAAGAAACACCGATGCGGCAAGGGTGTACGAGACAAAGTCGCTGACCCATGCCGTCGGAGCGTTGAAGACATAGCGCGTCACGACCTCGAAGACATAGAAGGCAACGATACAGATGAGCCCGATTGCCGCCAGGATTGCGGCGGCCTGGGTCAGCCAGTCATGAACTGCCCTCAGCTTGCCAAGAACGTTCGTCATCCCGCCCCTCTGCGCAACCAGCCCAGACTACGCCATGAAGCCACTCGTCGAAAGCCGGTCCGTTCCTGCAATTCATCGAGCCCGTCCCACCAGGGGCGGGCTCGCTTCCCGGTTTTGTGCTAAATGCCTGACTCGGCTACGAAGTCGCGGAAGGCCTCACCAACGGCGCCGGAATTCTCGATCGCCACTTCCATGGCGCGCTCGGCAAAGAGGCGGTTGGCCTCGTCCAGTGAAAGACCGATGCTGGTCGTCTGGGCGCCCTCGGCAACCATCGCCGCATTTTCCTCGCCCAACAGGGCGTTGAAGACGCCGATCATGTCCTGTTCAAGCTTGTACCCGGCGTCGAGAAGTGTCTTCCGGGTGTCAGCATCCAGCGAATTCCACTTATCTAGGTTCATCATGATGAGGTAGGAGACCGTGCCAAAGGCCGGCTCGGCCAGATACGGTGTAACCTCGTGGAACTTGAACCCGACTGCACCGACGGTCGGCCAGACCAACCCGTCGATCACACCCTTCTCCGCCGATGAATAGAGCTCGCCGAACGGGACCACGACTGCCGTTGCACCCAATTCTCCGACAATCTTGTTGTAGGAGGGAAGGGCGCGGATCTTCATGCCGTCAAGCCGCGTATCGGGATCCATCGGCTCCTTCAGGAAGAACCGGAAGCCGGTGGTCGCTGTTGGAATCGACAGGACCTTCAGCCCCTGGGTTTCCTGGTAATGCTGGTCGACCCAATCCCATACGCCGCTCTCGCGCCGCGCTTCGATATCCCCGGTGACTGCGTCGATCGCGGCTCCAATTCCGGTAACACCGGTGTGGTAAAGGCCATGTGTATAAATCAGGTCAAACACGCCTGCGGTGACCGGTTGCAGTTGTTTGCCCGCAGGTACCACTTCCGGTCCGCTCGGCCGGATTTCAAGTTCACCGCCGGTCAGATCCTTGATCAGTTCGATATAACCGTAGGCCATGTTGGCGGTGCCGGAATGGTTCGGGCCCCAGGCCGTCAGCATCTTCATTTCATCCGCTCCACCCGCGGACACGGTAACTGCCAAGCCGACGGCCGCCGCCGAAATTGGCCTCAGGAATTTGTACATGATTTCCTCCTTGCTGAACGCGGGAACACAGTCGCTTCCCAGCTGCCACCCATCCGTCGGACCGATGAATGCGCCCGCCTGGGAATTATTATGTAGTATACGCCTCTTTTTGTCGAATCGTATTTTCACCAGTGCGGCTCGTCGCTGTGACTGCGTCCGGACTGCAAATTGCCAGTCGTCGGCACGTACCGGGTGACGCCACCACCACGAAGACGGCCAATCCATGACCTGCCGGGGATTGCCAGGAGGATCGCAAGGGTGGGCGCGCAGTCAGACAACGGAGATTCGAAACGCATTGCATGAGTTCGGTCATGCCGGTCGGGAAGTGATTTCGAGGCTGGAGTTGGCCTTGAAGGAAGGGCGACCATTGCCAGGCACATCCGGAGCAGCGGAAGGGCAGCCCGTTCTACCGGCCTGCCACGAATTGTTGCAGGCAGGCTAATCGGACCTGGTCATTCAATGGGCCGGACCCTTGCGCGACAGGAGGTTTGTCGATGTTTTCAGCCCCACCTTTCCCTGGATTATCCAGGGCTGTTGGCAGGTGGTCGCTTGCACAGCCCGGTCAACGGCAGGCATTATAGGTGGCGGAAACAGGGGCGATGACACAAATGGATGATCCACGAGAATTTTCCGAATTGCGCAGCAGGCCGGGCCACCTGATCCGCCGGCTGCATCAGATTCATGTTGCAATCTTCCTTGAAGAGTGCGCTGCGTTCAATCTGACCCCTGTGCAATTCGGCGTACTCAACGTCCTTTATCGGAGCAATTCCCTGGAGCAGGTGGCAATTGCCGGCAAACTCGGGATCGACCGAAACAACGCCGCCGACGTCATTCGCAGGCTGGAACGCCGCGGGTTGCTTCAGCGGCCAACCAGCACGAAAGACAAGCGTGTCAAGCTCACCCGTATCACCAACAAGGGGCGCCGGTTGGTCGATGCCGTCTATCCGGCAATGGTCGAAGCACAGCGGCGGTTCGTAGGCCCTCTCAGCGATGAGGAATACGACCAGCTGATGTTCCTGATGGAAAAGCTGGTCATCGAGAATAACGAGGAAAGCCGCGCACCGTGGCGAATATCCAGGGAGGACGGCAAATCGACCGAGGAAAGGGAGTCCTGATCGGGGCGATAACCGACCTTGTCCGGTCCTGACCCCGATCACGCAACCAGGACATGCTGTTCCGGAATGCCCATGGCAAGCAGGTGCGAGGATTCCATCCAGTCCGGCTTGCTGCCTGACCCGCGCCAGCCAGCCCGCACCCGGACCCCGCGCTACCAGGCATCGTGCCCGGGCAAGGCACGATGAGGGCATCCGGCAGGTGTAGCGGCCTTGTTGCATGCAACGTCACGACGTGAGGCGGCATGGCATAACCGGCATGGCGCCCGGGCTGGAAAGGCCGTAAGGATTCGGGATACGGAAATCGGAAACGCCGCGGCCTCCCGGGAGGGCGACGTCCGGAGGGAGAATCAATGGCGGATTCACGGGAAACGAGGAGCCTTGCGGTCCTGATCGACGCCGACAATACCAGTTCGAGACACGCACAGGCGATCTTCGACGAGATCGTCAAGCTGGGCGAAGCCAATGTCCGACGCATATACGGCGATTTCTCGGGGAGCCGGCTGTCCGGCTGGGACAGGGCGATTCAGTCGCTCGCAATCCTTCAACACCAGCAGCGCAGCAATTCGAAGGGCAAGAACGCCTCCGACATCGCCCTGGTGATCGACGCCATGGACCTCATGTACAAGCGCACCCTCGACGGGGTCGTGCTGGTCAGTTCGGACAGCGACTTCACGCGGCTCGCCCAGCGACTGCGCGAGGAAGGGCTCGACGTGTACGGTTTCGGCGAGCGCAAGGCGGTTGAAGCCTTCCGCAACGCCTGCAACCGCTTCATCTATGTCGAGAACCTTCTCGAGACGGAGTCCGAGGAGAAGAAGGGTGGCGCGGCGCCGGCAAAGGCCACGGCGCAGAAGAAGGATCCTCCGGACAAGGCCCGCAAGATCATTGCCGAAGCGATCGGGGACCCCGATGCCGACGGGTGGGAAAATCTTGGCAGCGTCGGGCAGCGCATCCAGGGCGTGCATCCGGACTTCGACCCGCGCAGCTACGGTTGCGCGAATCTGAGCACGCTGGTGGAGAAGGCGGGCGGGTTCGACATCCGCAAGGAGCGGGGCGGCGTCCATGTTCGCCGCAAGATGACCGGGCCGAAGGGCTCGGGCAGCTGAAGGGTGTCAATCCGCTTCCGTGCCTGAACCGCTGGCGGACCATGCCGGTTTCCCGTGATCGGGACGCGCCTGCCAATTGCCCGAAATCGCTCGTTGACAGATGTATCCCGCTCCATTTGGCCAGGCGTTGACAAATCCGGCACTCGGAAGCGGCCAACGCCTTCGGCGGCCGGTAGTGGTCTCGGTCCGGTGTCCTTGTCCTGGCCGGGCAGGGTGGCCATCCCGGGTCAAGCGGCCGAGTAGGCGCGATCCCAGGCCTCGACATGGGGTCGCGGCGGCGCGGCGCCTTCCGGCAGTTTCCGCCGGACGAAATGGCGGGGGTCGCGCAATTGCCGCTTCAGGGCCGGTATCATTTCACGATAGGCCTCGAAGACGCCGGAATACGGGTCGGGACAGTCATGCCTGATCTCCCGATGCAGGGCCGGCAACGAATAGAACGGTACCGTCGGAAACATGTGATGTTCGATATGGTAGTTCATGTTGGCGTAGATGAATCTCAGGACAGGGTTGAGATGGACGGTTCGGGTGCTCAACCGGTGGTCCGGCATGTCCTCGGCCAGCCCGGCATGCTGCATGGCCGACAGCATCGAGTGTACCCAGGAGCCGTAGAATGTCGGCAATCCGAAAAACAGCAGTGGAATGATGCTCTGGACGGCAATGCACCAGGCAACGATTGCGGCCAGGAACGCGATGATGAGCCTGGAATGCCGGATGACGAGATGCCGCTGGCCTTCCGGAATGTAGTCGAGTTCGTCATTGGAGAGCCCGCCAAGGCTCTGGCGAAGCGAACGCAGCAATTCGCTGGTTCCGGATCTGAGATGGAGGATATTGAGGAACATTCCCGTGACATCGGGTGGCCTCGGATAGGCGATTTCCGGATCGCGGCCGACGATGATGGTGTCCGTATGGTGGCGCGAATGGCTCCATCGCCATTGAAAGGGGTTCTTCAGCGACATGAATCCCAGGACGACAAGAAAGGCCTCGTTGATCCGCCGGGTCCTGAAGGGAGTTCCATGCAGGCATTCGTGGAATCTCGATTCGGCACCTGACGCGTACAGGATTCCGTATGCCAGGAACGCAGGAGGGGCCCACCATGTCCCGAGGCTGAACCAGGCCAGCACTCCGAGACAGGCCAGTGCCGCCGCAAAGAGTGAAAAGTCCCGAAGCGCCCGCGTATCGGATCGTCGCATCAACTCCTTCAGGCGTTTTCGGGGAACCGGGCACACGTACCAGTCTTCCAGGCGAAAGCCCGCCGCATCCGGGTTGCCGGTCAGGCTGTAATCTCGGCCGCCTGGAGTATCCGTCATGAAAACCAGTTCCAATGTTGCCTGAAATCCATTTTTACCCCAATTGGTGGTGAATCAATGGAATTGGGAAATTTTGTTGCATTCCTATCCGAATGGAGCAATTGTTGGATAGAAACTATCCAAATACCAATTGGGATTAATCCGGAATGGGTGGACGGGTGAGGATATCCGATGTTGCCCGGCGGGCCGGCGTCAGCGTTGCTACCGTGGACCGGGTGTTGAGCAAGCGCCGTCCGGTCAAGCCGGCAACTGCCGACATCGTGTACAAGGCAGCGCGGGAACTGGATTTCTATGCGTCGCCACTCCTGAAGCGGCGAACCAGGGAGCTGGTGCCCGAGCGGCGGCTTGGTTTCATCCTTCAGAAACAGAGCAAGCAGTTCTATACCGGGCTGGCTGGCGAAATCGAGAAGGCGGCTAGGTCACGGACCGACGTCCATGCGATCTGCGAGTTCGAATTCGTCGACGAATTGTCGCCCCGGGCCATTTCATCGGCAATGCGGCTGATGGCAGCGAATGTGCAGGCGATGGCTGTCGTGGCGCTGGACCATCCGCATGTGTGGGACGAGGTTGCCAGGATCGGGAGCCTCGGTATCCCGGCATGGGCCTTGCTGAGCGGCCTGTCCTGCCCCGAAATCGAGGGCGTGATCGGGATTGACGGCAGGAAGGCTGGCCGGACCGCAGCATGGTGCATGGCGCGATGTGCCGCGCCCGAGGGCAGGGTCGGCGTGCTGATCGGCAGCCACCGGTATACCTCGCACGAGGAGCGGGAAGGCGGGTTTCGCAGTTACATGCGGGAACATTCGTCACCGCACGAGATTGTCCAATCCATGGCCTATCTGGACAGCAGCGAAGGTGCCTATGAGGCGGTCTGTGAATTGGTGTCCTCGACGGCAAACCTGGTCGGCATCTACATGATCGGAGGAGGGGTGGCGGGTCTGGTCCAGGCGCTGCGCGACTGCTCTGCCGACCCGGCCGTTGCCGTCATTTGCCACGAGCGTGACGAGAGCTGCAGGGAAGCGCTGATCGAGGGGACAATCGACATGGTCATCGAAACCCCGCTCGGGGCAATCGCCAGGGCGGCTGTCGATGCCATGGCGGAGGAACGCAACACCGATACCCGTACGGGCCTGCCGCCAATACCGTTCCTGATTCATGTGTCGGAGAATATCTGACCCCTCCGGCTGTCTCGTCACACCGGCATCCCGCGACAGCTTGCCGGAGAATCCCGCAAGGCGGGATCGGATAGTTTCTATCCAAGCTGGCGGGAATCTTGGCGCGCCGGTGACGGCCGGCCGGTCTGGATTGTTGATCAGGTGACGCCGCGGCAGTACTGTCCGCGGCAATTGGGCCGACAGTTTCGTGCCGGCCCGACTGACCAAGATCGATGGAGGACCAAATGGGTACCAATACAAGACTACTTGCCGGGGCGGCGGTCACTGCAATGCTGGCTGCAACGCCAATTTTCGCTGCCGACTACAAGCTGCGAATCCAGACCCACTTTTCCGCAAACTCGACACCAGGCGAGTTGATAGCGCAATTCATTGATGATGTGCAGGTGATGTCGGGCGGCCAGCTCGAGATCCAGATGCACTACAATTCGGAAGTGGTTGCACAGAACGAAACGCTTGGCGCGGTATCCCAGGGCATTCTTGACTGTGACATGACCGGTGCATCCGGGAATGTCGGCAAGGATCCGGGATTCCAGTTTGCCGGCGACATCATGGGCGGATATGACACCCCGTACCAGTTCCTGTCATGGTTCCATCATGGCGGCGGACGGGACATTGTTCAGGGTGAACTCTACGACCCGCTCGGTGTCCACCTCGTGGGATTGTGGCTGCAAGGGCATGAGTCGCTGTCGTCAACCACGCCGCTTGCCGGATTTTCCGACCTGGAAAACTGGAAATTCCGCTCACCACCCGGCCTTGAAACCGAGATCTTCGAATCCTTCGGCGCCAAACCGGTGGTGATGGATTTCGGCGAAGTGCCGACGGCACTGCGTACCGGCATTGTGGATGGCGCTGATGCGTCGACTCTCAACACCAATGTCTCGCTTGGCCTGTTTGACGTTGCCGAGCACGCCACCTATCCGGGTTTCCACTCGATGCCGACCGAAACGCTGGCCTGCAACCAGAATGCCTGGAATGGTCTTCCGGAGCAAATCCGGCGGATCGTCGAGGTGGCGCTGTACCGGACTGCCCTCAACCTGGCGATGCTGACCGAAATCAAGGACCGGCGGGCCGCTAAGAGCCTGACCGAGCAGGGTGTCACCCTGCATGACTGGTCGACCGAGGATCGCAAGGCGTTTCGTGAATTTGCCCAGGGGCGCTGGGCCGTATGGGCTGACAAGTCACAGGCGGCGGGCGCACTGGTTGAAAGCCACACGGCATTCATGAATGAACTTGGCCTGCTGAAATAATCGGCGGTTGCCAGCAAGTTTGCGCCGGGCGATGTTCGTCCGGCGCAAATCCGTGATATTCCGGCCCGGAAGGTGAGTGTGGCCAATGGATGACGAGACCAAGAAGCGAATTCGCTCGGGAGACATCCTTTCCGGATTCAGGCTCTGGCTGACCTATGCCGATCCCCTGGAAAACCCGAACTGGTTCGACCGTTTCATCCTGTTCGTCTCCCGGTTGGCGATGCTGCTGACGGCGGTGGCCGTCGCCATTACATTCTACGAGGTCGTGCTGAGATACCTGTTTGGCAGGCCGACTCTCTGGGTCAACGAACTGACGCTGTGGCTGGGGAGCGTGATCTTCCTGCTGGCCGGTGTCTATGCCATGCAAAGGCGGGCGCATATCCGGATCACCGCGGTCTATGACCTGCTGTCGCCGCGGTTGAAGCTGGCCTGCGATGTCATTTCGGCTGCGGTCGTCGTCGCGTATGCCGCACTCATGATCTTTGCCAGCTACAGGATTGCCTGGCATACGCTGGTGACGTGGGAACGGTTCGGCACCTTCTGGAATCCGCCCATCCCTGCCACCATCAAGCCGCTGGTGTTGATCGCCACCGCCTGTGTTGCGATTCAGGCTGTCAGCAATCTTGCCGTTGATGGTCCGAAGCTGCTTCGCCGGAATTCAAGCCACGACAAGGGTGAATGATGGACGTCGGCACCCTTTCACTGCTGCTGCTCATCGGAATCTTCGTCCTCCTCGTCATCGGAGTTCCGCTGGGATTTGCCACCGGGCTGCTGGGCGCAATTGTCATCTTCGGCAATTTCGGTGTCCCGGGTCTCGGCCTGGTCATGCAGCGGGTCTACGATCTGTCGATCACCTATGCCATCATCGCGGTCCCGTTGTTCATCGTCATGGCGTCGCTTCTTGAGCGAAGTGGGATCGCCAGGGACATGTATGACGCCCTGAACATTACCCTGGGAAAGATGCGAGGTGGTGTCGCCATCGTGACCACCGTGATGGCGGTGATCATGGCGGCGATGTCGGGCATCATCGGGGGTGAGATCGTGCTGTTGGGCCTGGTGGCCCTGCCGCAGATGCTTCGCCTCGGATACAACAAGAACCTGGCCATCGGCACCATCTGTGCCGGCGGTTCGCTGGGAACCATGATCCCGCCTTCGGTCGTTCTCATCATCTTCGGCCTGATCACCGAGACCTCGATAACCGCATTGTTTACCGCCGCATTCATTCCCGGATTCATGCTGGCAGCATCCTATATCGGGTATATCGTGGTCAGAACCCGCCTGGACCCGTCACTGGCGCCATTACCGAAGGCCGACGACATTGCCGGTGCCGGAATTGCCGTGGACCACGCCGGCCGGTTGTCGGAGCTGGCCTACAACCTGGCTCCGGTGGCTGTCGGCTTGGTGGTTGCCCTGGTGGCAAGGCAGCTGGGGGCAGGCGGTACCGAACAGGTCGCAAGCTTCATCTTTTCCTCTGCACCGGTCGGGCTGGTCCTGGTATTCCTGTTGCGAAATGACGACCGGCACCCGATTGCCAAGGGGCTGCTGCCACCATTGATCGTCGTCGACCTGGTTCTCGGGTCGATCTATGGAGGGGTGACGGGGATCACCGAGGCTGCCGCAATGGGAGTTGTGGCCACGCTCCTGCTGATCACCATTCGACGGGAATTCAATCTCGTGATGCTGTTCGAGGGTCTGGAACAGACATTCAGGTCGGTCGGCACCATCCTCTGGGTGACGTTCGGGGCCACGGTGCTGGCTGGCGCATACAGCCTGTCAGGCGGCAACGCCTATGTAGCCGATCTGATGCTCAATCTCGATATTGCGCCAATCGGCCTGATCCTGATCATGATGGTGATATTCCTGATCCTCGGCATGTTCATGGACTGGATCGGCATCGTGCTGCTGACCATGCCGGTCTTCATGCCGATCGTGGTCAAGCTCGGCTACGATCCCGTCTGGTTCGGCATACTGTTCAGTGTCAACATGCAGGTGGCATTCCTGACACCGCCCTTCGGCTCGGCCGCCTTCTACCTGAAGAGCGTGACACCGCCGGAAATCGACCTGATTACCATCTACCGGTCATTCGGGCCGTTCATATGCCTTCAACTGGCCGTGCTGGCCCTGTTGCTGCTGTTTCCCGAAATCTCGCTGTTCCTGGTCCGATAGCCCGCATTCCGATGGCGCTTGCCGGCGGTCCCGCCTTCTTCGGGCCCGGCCGGTGGTCATTCTCAACCGCTGTCTCTGGCCTGGCCGGAGAACCGTTCCTTCCAATCCTCGCATTCCTCGTCGGATATCTTGCGGAACAGCAGGTCGGGCATCTCGAAGGCATGACCAGGGGGAAGTGTCGTGAGTGCCGATTGGAGGTCATCGGGCCATGACCAGTCATCCGTCTTCAGCGATGTCATGATCGAGCGGGAAAAATCCGGCACGAATGGCGAGGAAATGACGGCAATGATCCTGATCAGGTTGAGACAGAGCGCGATATCGGTTGCCGCCTGCTGCCGGTTGTCCCGGATCTGGGTCCAGGGAGCGGCGGTCTGCAGAAACTGGTTGCCGGCAACCCAGATCTCCCGCAATTGCCGGGCAGCCTTGCGGATCTCGATCTCTTCCATCTGTGCGGAATACTCGCCGATGGATCGTGCCAGGTCGGCGGCAAATTCATGCCGGGTGTCCGACCATTCGCTGCCCTCGGGGATGGCGTCGCCGAAGCGGGCCGAACAGAACTTGGTTGTTCTGCGGACGAAATTGCCCAGGACATCCGCCAGGTCCTTGTTCACCGAGGATACGAAATTCTCCCAGATGAATTCACTGTCGGAATATTCCGGGGCATGGGAGAGAAGCCACCATCGCCAGTAATCCGGTGGCAACAGGTCGAGGGCCTGGTCCATGAACACGCCGCGACCAAGGCTGGTCGAGAACTGCCCCCCATCGAAATTCAGGAAATTGAAGGACTTGATGAAGTCCACCAGCTTCCAGGGCTCGCCGGAGCCCATGATGGTGACCGGAAAGGACAGGGTGTGAAACGGGACATTGTCCTTGCCCATGAACTGCACGTAGCGGACATCGTCGGCGCCGAGATCCTCCCTCCACCATCTCTGCCAACTCGACTCGTCTCCTCCGGTGGCATCGGCCCATTCGGCCGTGGCAGCAATATATTCGATGGGGGCGTCAAACCACACATAGAAGACCTTGCCCTCCATTCCGTCCCATTCCTCTTCTCCCCGCCTGACCGGTATTCCCCAATCGAGATCCCTGGTAATTCCCCTGTCCTGCAGACCATCGCCATCGCGCAGCCATTTTCTTGCGATCGACGTGGTCAGCCTGGGCCAGTCTTTCCTCGAATCGATCCAGTCCTCCAGCCGTCGGCGAAACTCGGACTGCTTCAGGTAGAGATGGGTGGTCTGGCGCATTTCCAGATCGGTCGAGCCGGAGATTTCGGATCGCGGGTCAATGAGGTCCTTCGGGTCAAGCTGCTTGGTGCAGTTCTCGCACTGATCGCCCCGGGCCCGTTCATACCCGCATTCGGGGCAGGTGCCGCGGACATAGCGGTCGGGAAGAAACCGGCCATCGGAGATCGAGAACAGCTGTTCCTCCCGGACCTCCCTGATGAAGCCGTTATCGGCCAGCCGGCCGGCAAAATGCTGGGTCAGCTTGTGGTTGCGGCTGCTCGACGATCGTCCGAAATGATCAAATGACAGCCGGAACCCCTCACCCAGGCGCTTCTGGACCTCGTGCATCGAGTCGCAGTATTCGCGGACGGCAACACCGGCATTCTGCGCGGCAATCTCGGCCGGAGTTCCGTGTTCATCGGTGGCACAGATGAACATGACCTCGTGTTTCCTCAGGCGCATGTAGCGGGCATGGAGATCGGCCGGCAGCTGGCTGCCGACAAGATTTCCCAGATGCTTGACCCCGTTGATGTAGGGAATTGCCGATGTAATCAGAATCCTGGCCATGTGAATTCCAGCCTGTTGCACCGGGAGCATTACCGCATGAAACCTTCCGGTGCTAGGTGCCGTTGCCCCTGCGCTTCAGCAACCGGGCAAAGAAGAAGCTGGTTCGTGGCATGTACACATAGGCGCCCTGTTTTTCGGCCGACGGGCGTATCGTCATTCGGAACAGCGCGAACCCGCACAGGGCCACATGTCCGACAGCGATGATCACGAACAGCGCCATCGGCCCGGCATTGCTGACGGCCAGCGCAATGATCAGCGGGCTGCCGATGGCGCCGAGGGCATAATGAAACAGCAGGGACGAGCTGAGTTCGACCACCTGGCCCGGATCGACGAAGTCATTGGCATGGGCTGCCGCCAGGGAATACACCGGAAATGTCGTCATCCCCAGGATGATGGCGGCCAGGAACGCCGAACTCGGACCGTAGCCGGCAGAGGTGACTGAGAAACCGCATGAGAGGATCGCCGCAACCGAAAATCCGATCATGACCTTGCGACGGTCAAACCGGTCTGCCAGCCAACCGGCGGGGTATTGGGCGATGGCCCCTCCAAGGATGAAGGATGCCAGGAAAAAGGCCAGCTGTTCCGGGGCCAGGCCGACCTCGATGCCATAGACCGGACCGACCATGCGAAACCCGGAGGTGGTGATCCCGGCCACGATGACTCCGAATGTCGCCATTGGTGAAATCCGGTAGGCCAGGCCAGGTCTGAGCCGAAGCCTGTCCGGGGTGGCCGGTTGCTGGACTCGGGTCAGCGCCAGCGGCAACAGCGAGGCACAGCAGAATATGGCAAGGATGTTGTAGGAGATGTAGTGGGCCGGCTCGAGCACCGCGATCACCATCTGACTGCACAACCCGCCAACAAGATCGACCACCCGGTAGATTCCCAATACCCGCCCGCGGGTGGTGTTGGTGACCTTGGCTTGCAGCCAGGCCTCGATGACCGTGATGCACCCGGCAACACACATGCCCGACAGGATCCGCATGGCCGACCAGGCATAGGGGTCTACCCACAGCATGTGGGCCAGCGTGCCGATCGTTCCTGCGGCCGCAAACACCGCGAATGCCCGTGAATGGCCGATGGCACCGATCAGCCTCGGTGCCCACCAGCAGCCGATGAAGAAACCTGCGAAATGAGCCGAGCCCATCAGGCCGATCTGCTCGGTGGAAAAATCCCTGGCCACGCCGGAAAGAACGTCCATGGGCCCGAGTCCGCCGGAACTCAGCTGGATCAGCAAGATGGACACAAACAGGGAAAAGAGCGAAACGATGATCATCGCTGGAAACTGCAGTCAGACAATTGATTCCGACATACACCAACCGGCGAGGATTGCACGGAAATTTGATCACCATGCCCCGATATCCGGGAGATGCATCGGTCCGATGCCCCAGAGGAGGCGAATGACCGCCTACATGCCGGAATATCCGGCCGGGTGCGTCCTGTTCTTGTCGTCGGGGGGCGGAGCGGGTCGGGGCTCACTGTCGTGGCAGAGCAACCCCGGCCTGGCCATTGCGGACGAGCCCGGTCAGTCGAATTTTTCCGGCCGGATCTGCCTGGCGATGCTGTCGAGGACGCCATTGGCGAATTTCGTCGTTCGCCCTTCGGGGAAGAATGCGTCGGCAACCTCGACAAATTCGGTTATGGTCACCCGTGGCGGGACCGTATCGCTGAGCAATTCGGCGCATGCGCAGCGAAAAAGGGCGCGCAGGGTCGGGTCGATCCTGCCGAGAGGCCAGGCATCAATCAGCGCCTTGTCGGTGGCCTGGTCGATCTTGCTCTGGTTGGTGACTGCCCCGCTGACCAGCATGTGGAAAAACTGCATGTCGCCCTGGCCGACCATGTCGCCTTCCTCGGACTCCGACAGGCTGAAATTCTCGAACTCCTCGGTCACCTGGTCGATATCGGCCCCGGACGCCTCCATCTGGAACAATGCCTGGACTGACCGCAGCCTGGCAACACGACGGGCGAGGTGCCGGTCCTTGCAGTGTCGCCTTCCGGTCTTCATCCCCGGTCTTCATCCCCGGGGGCCTGTTCGTCCAGGCGAAATCCGACCTTGCCGGGAGATGATCCGAACCGCTGTAACAGGGCAAGCAGGTGAATCGCCGCCGCCGCCGCATCGCCGCCCTTGTCCTCTGCGAGACGGTCGGCGCGGATGAGCGCCTGCTCCATGGTTTCAACCGTGAGTATTCCGTTGCCGATGCACAGGCCGGCAAGTCCGAGCAGCGTCAGGCCGCGGGCGCTCTCGCTGCAGACGGTGTCGTAATGGGTGGTCTCTCCCCTCATGATGCATCCGAGCGCCACGTAACCGTCGAAGCTGCCGGATTTCGATGCCATGTGGATTGCCGGTGAAATCTCCAGGGCGCCGGGGACCTCGATCTCCTCGTGGCTGGCACCGGCGGCCTTGCTCATCCGCACGGCCCCGTCGACCAGGCGGTCGGTCACATCCCTGACATAGGGGGCGGTGACAATGAGCAGCCGGGGAGGGGACCGGAATTCCGGAAGGGCAAGACTCCCCTTGTCATGGCTGCGCCCCACCGGTCACGCTCCCGTTTCGATTGGCCGGATGCCGTCGACGGTCAGGCCATATCCTTCCAGGCCCACGATCTTCCGCTGATGGGAGTTGGACAGGAGGATCATTCTCTTCACGCCGAGCGAGCCCAGTATCTGCGCGCCAAGACCGTATTGCCGCAAGGCATGCGGGGAGGCCTGCCCGGCGCGGCCGGGCCGCAACCGTTCGCTGCGCAGAAGGACCACGACTCCCCTTCCTTCCTCGGCAATGGCGCACATTGCCGAGGTCAACTCCCGGGACTTGCCCTTCTCCAGCCCCAGGAGATCGATCATCGGGTCGAATGCGTGCATCCTGACAAGAACCGGCCGGCCATCGGCAACATCGCCCTTGGTCAGGACGATATGCTCACCATCCTGGGTCTCATCGACAAAAACCCGCAACAACCATTCCCCGCCATATTCGGAGGTGACCGATCGAACCACCATCTGGTTGACCAGGTTGTCGTGCTGCAACCGGTACGCGATCAGGTCGGAAATCGTTCCCACCTTGATGCCGTGCAGCTGCGCAAAGGCGATCAGGTCCGGGAGCCGGGCCATGGTGCCGTCTTCCTTCAGGATTTCACAAATCACCGCCGACGGGTTGAGACCGGCAAGCCGGGAAATGTCGACGCCGGCCTCGGTATGTCCGGCCCTGACCAGGACACCGCCATTACGGGATTGCAGGGGAAAGATGTGCCCGGGTGTCGCCACGTCCTCGGCGGTGGAATCGGGGTTGATGGCAACCAGCACCGTTCGTGCCCGGTCATGGACCGAAATGCCGGTGGTCACCCCTTCCCGCGCCTCGATCGAGGTGGTGAACGCCGTTTCGTGCCGCGAGGAATTCCTTGCCGTCATCAAGTTCAGGCCCAGCGCCCCGACCCTCTCCTCGGTCAGGGCCAGACAGATCAGGCCCCGGCAGTGCTTTGCCATGAAATTGATCGCATCCGGGGTCGCCATCTGCGCCGGAATGACCAGGTCGCCCTCATTCTCGCGGTCTTCATGGTCCACGAGGACGAACATGCGCCCGTTGCGGGCATCCTCGATGATCTCCTCGATGGAAGAGATTGCATCGTGACAATGATCTGCCGCCATTTATGTTCGCTCCGCATTCAGTCGGGCCACGTAGCGTGCCAGGATATCGACCTCGATATTCATCCATGAGCCCTTCCGGATTTCCGACAGGTTGGTGGCAGACAAGGTAAAGGGAATCAGGTTGACGTCGAATTCCCGCCCGGCGACATCATTGACAGTCAGTGACACGCCGTCGAGGGCGACCGATCCCTTCGGGGCGATCAATCCGGCCAGTCTCGCCGGCACCTGCAATCGAAGCCTCCTGCTGGTGCCATCTTCGGTGACCGCCATGACCTGTGCCACATCGTCGACATGCCCGGCAACAATGTGACCACCCAGCTCGTCGCCAACCCTCAGCGGCCGTTCAAGGTTGACCCTTTGTCCGGTCGTCCAGAACCGCAAATTGGTCCTTGACAAGGTCTCGGCCGAAATCCTGGCCTCGAACCAGTTGCCGGATACGGAATCGCAGCTGGCAGCGGTCAGGCAGACGCCGTCGCAGGCAACCGAAGCGCCCGGCTCCAGCCCTTCGAGAGCATGCGCCGCCTCGATGATGACCGTTCGGTCATGATCGCCACCGATCTGGCGGATACTGCCGATATCGTTCACGATTCCGGTAAACATCAGGTTGGTCCTGCGCTGTTGTCGCGCGTCTGATTACTACCCTGTCTGGAAGACAACAATAGCCATGCCGCCAGGCAGGATCTCCGGGTCGGCGGGCCGACAGATACAGCGCGGCCAGGATGGAGACGAATGTCCGGAATTGCGGCGGCAGGGCAGGGATCCCGTCTTCCCGCCACCGGCGATTGCCGGTCAGGCAAAATCGTAGGAATGGATGGGCCTGGCCCATATGGCGAGCGTGTCGCCGCCGATCTCCCGCAGTTGGTTCAGAGGAAATTCCGGCCCGTCACGGACCTCGGCAACGCCGAGGAAGCCAAGCATCGCCCTGCCATCTTCGCCGATCAGCATGCCGGCCGAGAAGCCGACCAGGCAGTCCACCAGGCCGTCACGGACCAGCGATGTCGCCAGTTCCGGGCCGCCTTCACAAAGGATGCGGGTCAGGCCCCTGTCGGCCAGTCGTGACATGGCCTGGGCGAGATCAAGGCCGGCCGGCGAATTCCTGCATTCGATCAACTCGGCACCGAGAGCCCGCCAGCGGCGGCGGTTTTCGTCGGCGGCACCGGCCCCGTGGCAAATCCATACCGGGCCGGTTCGGGCCGTCCGGCCAAGTTCGCAATCGGCTGGCGTGGACAGGTCGGTGTCAATGACGATCCTGACCGGCATGTGTCCGACCCCGGCATGCCGCGGCAGGAGATTGGGGTTGTCGGAGCGGGCGGTGCCGCTGCCGACCATGACAGCATCATGGCTCGCCCGCATGACATGAACCATGCGCCTTGATTGTTCGCCGGATATCCACCTGCTGTCGCCGGTCTGCGTGGCGACCCGGCCGTCGATCGAACTGGCAAGCTTTACCGTGACCGCGGGCCTCCCGACGGTCCTGGCCAGGAAAAAACCCAGATGCGACCGGATCGACGTTTCGGATTCGCAGCCGATGGTCACCCGGACACCGGAGCTCCTGAGGCGCTCCAGTCCCGCACCCGATACCCGGTGGTCGGGATCGGCCACCGCCACCACCACCCTGCCGATGCCGGCCGCAACCAGCGCATCGGTGCATGGCGGTGTCTGTCCCGTATGGGAGCAGGGCTCAAGCGTGACATATGCGGTGCTGCCGTCAGCAGCGGCCCCGGCACCGGCGAGGGCAACGGCCTCGGCGTGCGGCCGACCGCCATTGCCGGTGCGGCCCCGGGAAAGCAATCGGTGATTGTCGACAACCAGGCAAGCCACCGAAGGATTTGGCCATGTCCTGCCCAATCCCCGCTGCCCGTGGGCCAGGGCGAGCTGCATCCACCGCCGGTCTTGCCGCTCTCCGGACATTGGCTAGCCGGTATCGTCTTCCTGCGGTCTCAGCTGCATGACGAAGGATTCGAAATCGTCCGCTTCCTGGAAATTCTTGTAGACACTGGCAAACCGGACAAAGGCAACGGTGTCGATCCGTGCCAGCGCCTCCATGACGATCTCGCCGATCCTGGCTGACGGAATATCCGATTCGCTCATGGTTTCGAGCCGCCTGACGATCCCCGAGATCATTCTTGTTACGCGTTCGGCTTCGATCGGCCGCTTGCGCAAGGCGATCTTTACGGAACGTTCGAGCTTGTCCCGGTCGAAATCCTCGCGCCTGCCGGTGGATTTCCTGACCACGAGATCTCGAAGTTGCACCCGCTCGTAGCTGGTGAACCTGCCTGAGCAGGACGTACACAGCCGTCTCCGGCGGATGGCTGCATGATCCTCGGCCGGGCGTGAATCCTTGACCTGGGTATCAGTGCTTCCACAAAAAGGGCAACGCATATGTCTGTCTCATACAAGTTGTTGAGAGTGACAAGATAACTGACACAGCGGGAGGTAATCAACGACAATCCTTCCAGGGTCGGCAAAGCCGATGCCGGAAAGGGCTGGCCCGATGCTTGCCGGGAGGCCCGGGAGCGGCACGGACCCGGTCAATTCGGCAGCGATCTCCGGTCCGGAGCAGCAATGCCGGGCGCCCCGGAAGACAGGGTGGGGATGTCTGGTTGCGCAAGATCAGCACAAACACGAATTGGGTATTGGCAAGTCAATTTCGGATTCAAGGCGCAGTAGCCGATAGCGTGTGGCCATGAACGACCAACATCCAGGTTCGAATTGTGTTCGTTTGATGATCAAGTGATGCTTTCGTCACTCGACCCTTCGAGGATTGCTGGCCTTCGGAGCTCTATGTCCTTCCCTGCCTACAAACATCGTTGTCGGAACTTGGTGCTCGGCCTCACGATAGATGATGCGTGGCTGGCGGAGAATAGCGGTCCCCAAACTCCTTTCGTCTCAAATGACTTCCATCTCATGCCCGACCACTCGTTTGCCGGGTGCCCCACACGCGTCGGAGTCAACATTGCTTTTGCTATTGCTCAAGCTCCTGTTCGATTTCCTGCTCGAGCACAGCACTCTCCACGAATGTGCCCAAAGACTGAACCATGGAATCGTAAATTGAATGACGCCGGTCTCCACTCCAGAGAGTAAGGACAAAGGCGACTTCCAGAGGGCCGACCTGGCTCTGGTGGTGCCAATCGAACTGGTAGAGATCCCGGGTGTAAACACGGGCGTAGAGGCGGAAATGATTCCCTGCAAATTGACGCCCACGCCCTGTGAAATCCGCAGAGTGGCGCCGGACAGGGTTCCATTTTTTCAGTTCCTTGCGAGCTTCGCTTTCGCGAATGGTCGATTCCTTCATCGTGCCTAACAGCGATTTCCACTCTGCATCTGGCCTTCCGAAATACTGGAGTGCCGTTTCCAATCGCGAAGAGAAGTAGTTTGCCCCGACAAAAGGTGAAACAAGCGGATTCAAGACGGCGGTCAGCCGCGCCTTTCCAAAAAGTCGTTCATTGCGAACGAGTTCGGGCGGAATGGGAATATCATTCCAGTAGTAGGCAGTGCCCGGATTCAATTGGGCACGCCAAGCCAATGTTACGCTTCCTTGCTCACATTGCCATGGCATACGGCCTTGGTAGGGTGTTCCCCATCCGAGGGCGGGGTCATGCTCGTCAAGCTCTGTGGCATTGATGAGCAGGGCTTTTACCAAGTCCGGTGTCGGGCTTCTTAGTGCATCAAACGTATGAGCGGCAAGGGATGAGACAAGTGGCGTCGCGTAACTGCTTCCGGTGTCTTCGGTGCCACCCAACATCCTGAGTTTGGAGAACCAGGAAACGTCTGGTTTCAGCATTCCGTCCGGTCCGGGTCCGGATAGACAAGCGGAACAGGCTTGTGCAGGGTCGCCGTCGTCGTTGGCCTCCCGGCCACCAACAACGATCGCGGCTTCACAATCGGCTGGCGGGTCCGGACGATTGGAATTGCAATATCCGACGTTACCAATGGAGATGACAGGGAGGATGTTATGTTTTCGGGCTAGGCGCCTCAGGCCGTCTCCCAGATCGCTGACGACTTCGTGCGCCGTGGAAAGGCGCGCCTTCCTCGTGGGTGCAAAACCCACCCGACAATTGTCGCTTTCGGTTGGCAGAGCCAGGGCGGCCTGCGGAGGCAGATGCAGGCTGAAGCACCTTGCCGGCAAGGGACTGCGCTCGAGAGTTCGGCGAACATGCGGGCCGGATGACGTGTGAACGTCGAGCAGGCCTCGAAAGGATCATGTGCGGGAGCCGACCCGGCGAAGTCATGGGGAAGGCCGATGGTGGTCCGGGAAGCAGGCGACAGATGCACCGGACCACTCCCGCCGGGACAGTGGCGCTGGCACGCATGAAGGATGGAAGACGTGGCAACACGGGAAGCCCTGCCGGCTGGCCGGCACAGGCGGGCCGGCACCCGGCGAGGGTCAGGCCGGGCCGGCAGGGTGGAAGGCAGGCCCGCATTACCGGAGACGCCGGGTAATGCCGGCCGAGGGAAGGGGCCCGACTTCGGGAATGGCACGGAAAGGAGGCAAGGCATGGCCACTGGCAAGAGCCTGACCGGGTCATGCAGGGTCCGGAAACTCCGGACCGTGCTGCAGAGCGACAAGCGAAGTCGATGCCGACTGCCGCTTTCATGCCCTCGCAGACAAGGTCTGGCGAATGGATCTCCTCGTGGAAGCCCGGGAAAAGGCCCGCCGGGGTGGCGGCGGTGCCGGGACAGACGCAGAGACCTTTGCCATGATCGAGGAGCAGGGGCTGGAGCGATGGCTCGGGGAGTCGTCGAAGGAGCCTCGGAAGAGACCCATGTGCCGGGACCGGTGCGCCGGCGCATGATGCCATCGAGACAGCCCGGCCGGCTCCGGCTATCGGGCATGCCCTGCATGCGTGACCGGGTGGCACGGATATCGGCCATGCTCGTGCTTGAGCCGATATTCGAGGCCGGCCCGGGCCGGAGCAACATGCCTGGCGTCCGGGACGGAGTGCAAGAGATGCGGCGGGCCGTATCCGCAAGCTCCTGAACACGGGGCACGGCGAGGTCGTGGGCAGCCCTGTCCGACTGTTTCGGCGAGATACCGCATGCCGAACCGGTGAAGAGCATCGCCCGCCCGCCGAGCGATGGCCGCATGCCCGGTCCCGTCAAGGCGTGGCCGGAGACGCCGGTAGAGGAAGACGGCGGCAAGGGCGGCAGGTGCCGCACCAGCCGTGCCCGCAGGCAGCGGAAAGGAACACCGCAAGGTGCACCGATCTCTCCGCCGGCCTCGAATATCTGCATGCGCCGCCTCGCTGGGCTGGAAGGTGCGGGGCCATTCCCGACGCTTTCACCCGGAGATCGTCAACTACGCTGACGACATCTGCATACTGGGCAAATCCCCGGCGGCAGACATGCTGCAGGCGGCCAGGAATGTCATGCAGAGGCTGAAACTGCCGATCAACGAGCACAAGACCCGATGCCTGCGATGTCCCGAGGAGCCATTCGAGTTCCTCGGATACCGGATCGGACGCAATTACCGGGCCCGGGGAAAGGGGTCATGTATCGGCACCCGTCCGAGCAAGGCGAGCGTTCAGGGCATCTGCCGCAAGGCCGGTCGGATGACGATCAGGAAGAACGCACTGACCTGGCCGGGAACATGGTGGAACGCCTGAACCGGATGCTGTCCGGATGGGCGAAGGACCACGATCCCGGCCAGGTCGGTCCGGCCTGGCGAGCCACCTGCGAACACATGAACCGGGCGGCGCAGGCAATGGCTCCGTCACGAGCACGAGGTCGGGACCGGGAAGCATGTGCGGCCTCCGAACCAGAAGCCGTGGAATGCCTGCGGCCTCACTCGCCTGGTGCCGAAAACCGGAAGCCTTCCGTGGGCGAAGGCATGATCCTGCCCGCCGGCCGGATGCGGGAGACCCGCAAATCCGGTTTGATGAGCGGGGTGAGGAAACGCAGGCCAGGACCGGGATCGAGGCACCGGCACCGGGCGAAAGCCGCCGGAAACGGCTACTCCCCCGGTCTGTCGCTCGGCGCGCCTCCCCTCGACTCTACATGATCCAGTTCGGGGCCAGTCTGGTTAGCAGACATGTTCCATACATGCCCTCCGCGGCGCTCCCGAGCGATGTTGTCGAGGTAGTCCATAAACTCCTGGACATCGAAGACGTGCAGACTGTCGCGGCGAGGAATCGCCTGCACCGACCCGACACGACATTCAAGGACCGGGAGATTGTGCTTGTTGTTCCACGCATGTGCATGAACAACAAGGGAACTCACTGCGTTGCCATGCCTCTCGTCGGCGTCGTAGTTCGAAACTAGCGGTTGGGCGCTCCAGGCTTCCGTGGGCCGGTATGTGGAGTCGTGGAGGCCGCCGTCAACGACAACCACAATCGGGGCATTTCGAAGCTGAAACGGGGGTGCTGGACTTTGTCCCTCGTCCGGTGATGTGGACATAAGCTGCCGAACAGGATCAATCCTCATTACAGTCCCGGAAGAGACAAGCTCAGCCAATCTGTCCCTGTCCGGTACCCGAACTGTGGCAGAGCCAATTCCAGTATTTCGGTAGCTTCTCATCTCGACTTTGCACGATTATGCCGCGTGGCACAGCGTTTCAACCATGCGCCTGACCCTCTCCGGAGGCACTTTGAGCCTGCCGTATCTGGCTGCTGCCTCGCTCCCGGCATGATCGACAGGATCGGGCGGCCGGGTTTTGTGCCACTCCCGGTCTGGCGGGGAGCGTTGGAATCGTCCATCCAGCCACAATTGGCACCGCACGGCGGCGATGGCATCGGAGAAGGTGAAGGCGGATTTGCGCCACCAGGCGGCGGCATTGGAATGCGGCTCCCGGGCCAGAAGATCGGTGGCCCACAGGCAGACCAGGCTGTAGAGTCCAAGCAGCACCGGGGTGGTGCGCTCGATCGCGGCATCGGACCATTGTCGCTGGGTCTCCACCCCGAGATGGGCCCGGGCTTCCTGGAAGGTGGTCTCGATCTGCCGGCGCCGCACGAAGATGGCGATGATCCGCGCCGGATCCATGTCAGGATCGGTACTGAAGAAGGCCTGGGGGTCCCTGACGCCCTCCGGGTCCCGCACCAGCACCCAGCGAATGGGCTTGGCGCCGGCGCCGGCGCGATACCAGAGCGCCTTCCCGGAGAGGATCTCCAGCGTCTTGTCCTTCAGGCCTCCATACCAGCGCGAAAGCAAGACCGGCGTCCAGCTTGCGGAGCCGTCAGCAAGATATGTCCCGAGCTTGGGCAGTTGCCTTCCCTTCTGCCTGGGCCGGCCCATCTGGCCCGGCCGGCGCTGCTCCGGCGCCTCGAACAGGTTGGCATCGAGCCTGAGCCGGCTGATGAGGCAGGCGCGCCGGCCGATGGCGTCTGCGAGTTCGTGGGTGCCGAAACTGCTGTCGCCGACGAAGATGACCGATCGGCCCGGCAGCCAGCGCAGTATCACCAGCATGCCCTGGCGCGCCCGCTCGGTGAGCGGCTTGTGGCGCCGTCCCTTCTGTCTGGCCCATCGCGCCGAAGGGGCCAGCAGGGTCATGATCGGCAACGCCTTGATTCCCGGCAACCAGGGCAGCGGCGTCAGCAACATGAAGCTGAGCCAGCGCAGCCCGCTGGTCTTGACGAAATGACCGTGGCTGGAGCGCACCGGGTCACGGTAGATGCCGCGGGCGCTGATGCGTGAGCCCCAGCGCCGCTCCATGGTGTCATCGACGCCGATGATGACCGGCTCCCCGGTTTCGACCAGTGTTGCCACCAGCTGGCGGGTCAGCCGCCCCGCCAGCTCGCCCGGCTTCCAGCGGGCCCGGTTCAACACCTGGTGATAGGAGGCGCAATTGCTGTTCATCGCCCTTCCGGTGATCCGCAGGCAGGCGGACACGGTCCGCTTTCCGGGTGCCAGCAGGGCTCCGGTGACCAGAACCAGCACCAGGCGCCATGTCGGGGCGGTGAATGCGCCCCGGAACAGTGCAAGCTGGATGCGCAGGAGATCCGGGACCGGATCGCCGGTCATGACGGCGCCGCCTCTTCGGCCTCGGCAGCCATGATGGCGGCCAGCACCGCCAGCCGCTCGCCCGGCGGCATCTCGCCGTAGCGCCGGCCCCAGTTCTCGGCCTTGCGCTTGATGCGCTGGCGGTCGGTGAAGTTCATGCCCGCTGCGCTTGCCCAGTGCACCCGGTCCAGTTCGAAGTTGAACCACACCGCCTCGGTGCGGACCACGCCATGGGTCATGACCTGCACCTGCAGCCGGCGCCAGCCGGCCAAATGCTCATCATGGAGCACCGAGGGATGACCCGACACCATCACCTGGCAGGGCAGGGCCCGGAGCAGCGCCAGCAGCCGGGCATGTTCGGCCTCGGTCATCTCGAAGCGGTAGCGGCGGGCCGAGCGGCGGGTGGCCCGCAGGCAGGGGGGATCGGCATGGACCAGCTCGGTGCCCTGGAAGGGGAAGGAAGAGAGGAAATCATGGGCGCAGCCATGCACCCGTTCGACCGGGTAGTCGCAGCCGAAACCCGCCAGTGCCCCTTCGTCGAGATCGATGCCGATATTGCGCATCGCCGGCGGCTTGCGTTTCATGATCGCCCCGCCGCCAAGATGGCTCTCGATATAGGTACTGTGCGGCGGCATCATGGCAATCAGCGCCTGGCACAGGCCGGGTGTTGCCTTCGATCCGAAATATCCCGTGCGGTCTCTCCTCTCACGAGAGCCCGATCCATGGAATCCGGCATCTATCGAGTCAATGCATCGAGGGATGCCGGGCTTGCGCCGGCAGGCAGGGAATGGAACACATCGTATCCAGGAGACACTGCCCCATGACCGATATCGATCCCATCGTGCAGCGCATGGAAGCCTTCAATCGGGAAAATGGCGGCGGTGTGAGTGTTCGCAAGAGCCGGGGCGGCTACAACCTTGCCATGACCGAAACCGGGGCACCGGTCGCCCGGCTGAAGCCGGAGGGACCGGGCGACCGGATGCGGATCCTGTACTGGTCATGGCAGGAAAGGTGGAAGGATGTCGGCGACATGGGCGGCATTGTGCTGCCGCTTGACGAAGCACTCGATCAGATCGCCACTACGGAAATCTTCTGGACCTGGACGTGAGGAAAATGTGCAAAGTCGAGCTCATAGCGCGCGCAATACCGGATTTCCGAGCTATTGCGGCTGGGGGCGTCTCTCTTGTCGTGCCGTCACCGCGCTCAGACAGGAACTTTCTGGACAACACCGGCAGCAGGGTGTGGTCACCACTCTGTTTTGCAATCGCCAACAGAAGCGCCTCTCGAGCCTGGCGATCGCGAAATGGCATCAGCCAGATAACAAAGAGCCGCCCGCCTTCGTTCTCTGGCGCCGCCTCCCAAAGGTCAAAGATAGAGCGACCGCACATGCGTGCGCCATCGTCGAATACCTCTACGCTGGAGACACGCGATATATCGGCCTGAACAGCGTAGCTGCGAGGATTTCGGATCTCTGGAACAATCTTCCCGAATAGGCTGAGATCGGCTTCGACTAGGTAGCCCTTGTGAAGCGGAGCTACAAAACGGCAACCATGCATCGGAGCAAAGAGGTCTTTCGGTGTGTGGCTTGGAGCCAGAGAGTCGGAAAACATGCGTACAGCCAGCCCCACCTTTCCACCGAACGTCACCATGTCTGCGCGGGAGGCATAATGGGCCCGCGCTTGGACGCAGAGCTTTTCCTTCTGCTTATCGAGACGGTCATGAACGATATTTTGTCGGCCTTTTCCTCCACCGGGTTTGTTTTCAGGTGTTGGTTCAATCTGAAGGCTAAGAACGGGATTGAGAAGGCGGAGACCGTGTTCTTCAGCCATGTTCTGCCACCTTGTCCTGTTCGAGATAGTTGTACACAGCTTGACGTGTAACCCCGATCAGACGGCCGATGTTGGCACCATTGATCTCGCCTCTCTTGCTCAATTCCCGGGCAAGAGCCCTCTTCTGAGCAGCGTTGAGTTCGTCAGATTGCGGGAGAACCACATTGCTTCCCCGGGATTTTACGGCGGCGAGTGCCACGGAAGCAGTGTCTATGGTCCTGGAGTCGAGAACCGCGTGGCGTCGCGCTGTCAGCCCGATTTCTTCAATATCTGCGCCGGACAGACCGTCCGAGATGGTCGCTAACAATTCGGATAAAACTTGCTCATCGCGATCTTCGAAGAGAAAGTGCCGCCAGAGGTCTCTCCGGACGCCAGCATCTGGAAATCCAAGGTCGACCTTGTATGGGAATCGTCGCCATATGGCCGGATCGAGCAGGTGTGGATGGTTGGTGGCAGCGATGACGACAGCATGGTGGTCAAGACTGTCGAGGCCCTGGATCACGGTGTTGACAACTCTCTTCAACTCACCGAGTTCGTGGCGGTCGTCCCGCAGCTTGGCAACGGCATCCATCTCGTCGAGGAAGAGAACCGCGTTCTGCGAAGGGACGAAATCAAAGATGGTTCGGACATTCTTGGCCGTATCGCCTAGCAGGGAGGATATCACCGCGTCGAGACGCACGACAAAATAGGAGCGGGACAGTCTTGCCGCCACATGGGCGGCCATCAGTGTCTTTCCCGTTCCGGGAGGCCCGGACAGGAGAAGACCGGAACGGGAAGCCAGTCCTTTGGCGCTCAGCTCATCGACATGCTGGGCGGCCCTGATGAATTCTTGGAAGACCTTTCCGACTTCCTTTCTCAGGAATAGCGGTACCTCGGGCCAAGGTTGTTCCTCCAAGAGAGGAAGGCGCGACTTGGCGTCAACTGGCATAGTATCGATGTAGCCTGATGTTCTAAGCGGGACACCTCGCTTGCGGACGATCGAGCGAAGCTCTTTGGCGGCCGCGTCTTCACCTGCCGTTGAGAGACCGCGGGCAATTAGGTTCGCGGCACGTCGAACACGCGTGTAGTCGGCAGCCAGAGCGGCATCCGTTAGTTCGATGACACTTTTTGGATCGACGGTCACACTGATTCCTTCCTATTTTCATTCACTTGCAAAGGTAACAGATATGTCATTATTGACAAGCAATATTATATTATAGGAAAATAATAATTCATTATTGGTAATGGAAATAGAGCATATCACAGAAAAATCAACACGTAGTTCCCTATGATCGCGGCTGGGCTGTCAAGCCAGCTGGCGGGTCAAGACCATCGTCGATCCATGGCTCCCAGCAAGAGACGATCGATCAGGCCCTGCACCCATCAATCCATCACACGTGACTCCGGGTCTCCTCCTCCGGGCTCGTTGCCATCCCGGTTCTGCATGGCCCGGGTGGCGATGACGGCGTGAGACAAGAGCCTTGCGCCTTCCCGGAGCTTCTGCATTCCGGGCAGGGGCTGGCGCCTCGAGGGATGGAAGCCGGGTCGCCAGGCGACGGAGCAGGTTCTCCTCGGGGGCGGAGACGATGATCATGCGGACCGACGCCTCTCCCGCCCGCTCCTGCGCCCATCCCGGCAATCCGTCGCCTGACCCGGCCATCGGGGTGCGTGCTCCTTCCATGCTCCCGTTCGGACCGTCCCCCTCGGCATGTATCGGGCCGGACCAGCCATGAACCCGCCCCGGCCGACGGCGCCATCCCTCGGGATGATGCGTCTCGATCCTCCGCTTTCGTCACCGGATCGAGCGACAGGGCGCCAGGTTCCCCGGGGCGGGCACGAGACGGAACTGTCGGGAAAGTCCGACGGAGGGCGTGCGTGCGGCTCGAGCACCATCGCCGCCGCCTCCGGAAGACGCACGCCCGCTTCCTCGGCAAGGCGCAGCCTGCCGATGCAGCACTGCCGGTTCTCCCTCTCGCAGAACTCGCGGGCCCGCGCCGCCCGCGTCGGCTCACCGCCCTTGCAGGCCGGGCCGAACCACTCCACCGTCTCCGCCGAGACCTGACCCATGCCGATCTGCATGCCCGCATGATTCGCACGGAATCCGGCCCGGAGTGCAAGCGTGTGTTGTTGACAGGGGTCGGGGCATTGCTCGGATCGCTGAGCTGTTCGTCCACCGGCGGGATGGAATCATCCGCGAGCGCGACTCTCATGGGAATGACCCGTTCCAGCCAAGAAGCAAATCTGTCTGTTGAAGGTCATTCCGGAGCCTGGTCAGCACCAACCACGCCCCCGGATTGTCCGGCCGGCTCAAGTTCGCCCCGGATTACCTTGTGCTTCCGGGCAAGTCTGAATCGGCTTTGCGCAGTCGGTGATCCTGCCGGGATCGTGACCACGGCCTTGCCCGTCATGCCGGATGTCTGCGGGTCAGACCGACCTACAGCTCGAACAGTTGCCGGAGCCGGCGACTGCGGCTCGGATGCTTGAGCTTGCGCAGCGCTTTCGCCTCGATCTGGCGGATGCGTTCGCGGGTGACCTTGAACTGCTTGCCAACCTCTTCAAGCGTGTGGTCGGTGTTCATCCCGATCCCGAACCGCATGCGCAGCACCCTCTCTTCCCGCGGGGTAAGTGCGGCCAGCGCCCGGGACGTGGTCTCCTTGAGATTGCCCTGGATGGCGCTGTCGAGCGGCAGGATGGCATTCTTGTCCTCGATGAAATCACCAAGCTGGCTGTCCTCCTCGTCGCCGACCGGCGTCTCGAGGCTGATCGGTTCCTTGGCGATCTTCAGCACCTTGCGAACCTTCTCGAGCGGCATCTGCAGCTTGCGGGCCAGCTCCTCGGGGGTGGGCTCGCGACCGATTTCGTGCAGCATCTGTCGGCTGGTCCGGGTGAGCTTGTTGATGGTCTCGATCATGTGGACAGGAATACGGATGGTCCTGGCCTGGTCGGCAATCGAGCGGGTGATGGCCTGGCGAATCCACCAGGTCGCATAGGTCGAAAACTTGTAGCCGCGCCGGTATTCGAACTTGTCGACGGCCTTCATCAGGCCGATATTTCCCTCCTGGATGAGGTCGAGAAACTGCAGGCCACGGTTCGTGTATTTCTTGGCTATCGAAATCACCAGCCGAAGATTGGCTTCGACCATCTCCTTCTTGGCGCCGCGCGCCTCGTGTTCACCTTTCTGGATCTGCTTGACGATCCGGCGGAACTCGGTGATTTCGAATCCCAGGTATTCGGCAACCTCGGCCATTTCCGCCCGGAGTTTCTCGACATCATCCAGCGATCTCTCGACCAGCGAGGACCAGCCCCGGCCGGATTTCTTGCTGATGTCATCGATCCAGGACGGGTTCAGCTCGTTTCCTCGCCAGGACTCGATGAAATCGCCGCGATTGATGCGAGCCCGGTCGGCGAGCCTGACCATCCGGGTGTCGATTGACAGGACAGTCTCGTGGATCTCGTAGATCTGCTCGACCAGCTGTTCGATACGATTGTTGTTCAGTCGCAGATCATTGGTCCGCTCGACCAGCTGGGATCGCAGCTGCTGGTATTTCCTTTCCTTTGTTACCGGGAATTTCCGTGACCGCCCGGCAATTGCCTTCACGCGATCGGCCTGGAAGGCCGCGAGTTTCTTGTAGCGTTCGGCGATCTCGTCGAGATTTCCCAGCAGACGCTCGCGCAGCTCGCCCTCCATGGCCGAGACCGACAGGTTGATCTGGTCGTCACCATCAGGTTCGTCGTCATCGAGGTCTTCGGCATCGCTGTTCCCGTCGTCGACCTCGTCCTTGGGAGGTTCTGAACTTGCCTTGTAGGTCTCCTCGAGATCGATGACATCCCGGAGGTAGATCTGGTCGTCCAGCAACTCCTCGTGCCAGACAGTGATTGCCTGGAAGGTCAGCGGGCTTTCACCCAACCCGCTGATCATGGTTTTTCGTCCGGCCTCGATGCGTTTGGCTATGGCAATCTCGCCCTCCCGGGAGAGCAGCTCAACCGAGCCCATTTCACGCAGGTACATCCGGACAGGATCATCCGTTCGGTCCAGCACTTCCGGCGCTTGTGCGGCGACGGCCACGTCCCGGGAGCCGGTGACCTCGACCACCTCCTGAGCCGGCCGGGCTTCCTCCTCCGCTTCCTCCTCGCCTTCAATGACATTGATGCCCATTTCGGAGAGCACCGCCATCACATTCTCGATCTGCTCGGAGGAGGCACTCTCCGGAGGCAGCACCTGGTTCAATACGTCATAGGTGACATAGCCGCGCTCGCGGGCCTCGTCGATCATCCGCTTGGCCGCAGCCTGGGTCACGTCATGCAGCGGGCTGGAGGAGTCACCCTGTTCTTCGGGTTTCCTGGCTTCGACGGTTGCTGTCATTGCTCAGTCCTCAATTGGTGACCGCGTGGCAGTGCCAATACGCCATCATGCACTCGTATTGGTCAGCCACCATGAACGTCAGCGCCAGGCCGCCAGAAGGAGCTGCATCTGCCGACACAAGACATGCGCCTGTAATCTGGGGTCGATTGGCAGGAATCCAACCCCCGTCAGCCGCAGAAAATGCCGAATCGCGGATAATCCGGCCAGGATGGCCGGATCGGCGATGCCATCTCCCTGGTCGGGCGCCAAACCGTTCGATCGCATCACTCATTGACCGGCCCCAGGTGATCTTCCGTCGCAAATGGCTTCAAACTCGCGAAGCTCGTCGATTCTGACCCTTACCCCATTGGGGGCGAGTGTGAAATCGCCTGAATCGAGGCTGTCGGGCCCCCGGCGGGCCTGTTCGCGGTTCCGGACAGCCTCGGCGACCCTGGCGGTCGAATTCCCCGCATCCTGTTGCTCGATCTCGCTCCGCGCATGCTGGAGTTCTTCCTGGGCACCGGTTGCCGCTGTCAGCTTGTCGATCTCCTCGCGCAGCGCCAGCACGGCGCTGTCAATCCTGCTCCTGCTGCCGTCGGGCTCTTCCATGGCAATCTGCAGGGCTTGCAAGTGTCCCGATGAAAGGATGTCGTCAATCCGGGCCTGGCCGACCTCATCGGCGATGGCGAGCCGGAATTCGTCATGCCCCCGGTCGGCGATGGCATGATTTCGAATCAGGCTGCCAAGCACCTGCGCGTGAGGCCCGGAGGTCATTTCCAGCCCCTCGAGCCGCTCGATGCAGCGGCCGACAATTTCGGGAACGGACAGGCAGATCCCCAGGACAACCGTCTCGCGCAGCTGCCGCTCCACATTGTTCCCGGGTGCGGCCCTTGCCAGCAGTGAACTGCGAAGCTCGAAGGAAGGCGACTGGTCGACAGGCCGGCGCCGATATCCCGTCCGGCCCTGGTCGGGCCCGCGCCGCCGGTCCGGCGATCTGCCAGCATCGTTGATGAGCGAACGAAAGGTCTGCCGGTAATGACGTCTGACCGTCGAATCCTGCACCGACTGGGCAGATCGCATCAGCGCCGCTTCCAGTTCGGCCCGGCTTTCAGGCGTGGCCAATGTCCTTCGGCGAGACTCGCATTGCCAGACGAACTGGGCCAGCGGCATGGCCTGTTTCAGCATCTGGCGCATGGTCTTCACGCCGAGTTGCCGGACGACATCATCCGGGTCCTTGCCCTCCGGCATGACGCAGAAACCGAGCGAATGGCCGGGCACCAGCATTGGCATGGCCAGGCGAGCCAGCCTTTCGGCGGCATTGAGGCCGGCACCGTCACCATCCATTGCCAGCACCGGTTCCGCCGACAATCGCCACAATAGTCGAAGCTGGGTGTCGGTGATCGCGGTCCCGAGCGGCGCCACGCAGCTCTCGATCCCGAACTGGTGCAGCATGAGGACATCCATGTAACCCTCCACCACCACCAGGCTGTCATCCTGGCTGGCGGCAGTTCTGGCCGGGCCGTGATTGAACAGGCAACTTCCCTTCTTGAAGATGTCGGTCTCCGGGGAATTCAGATACTTGGCGGCAGATGTTGACCCCATGACGCGGCCGCCGAAGGCAATCACCCGGCCGCGCAGATCGGCAATCGGAAACATCAGACGGCTTCGGAAACGGTCATAGAGTTCGTTTCTCTCCTGCGAGCGTGCCACCATGCCGGAGTCGATCATGAGCTGTTCGGAGATTCCCTTGTCGCGCAGATGCGCAAGCAGGGTGTTGCCGCCGGGAGCGAAGCCCAGCCGGAAGGCCTGCCGGGTCTTGTTGCTGACCCCGCGCTCGGCAAGATACTCCCGTGTCCCCGAGCCGCCTGCCGATTTCAGCATGTCCTGGAAATACCGGGCCGATTCCTCGCAAACCGCCTGGATCAGGGATTCCCGGTCGGCCTTTTCCTTTGCCCTGCGGTCCGGTTGCGGGACCGTCATCCCGACCATGCCAGCCAGGACCTCCACCGCTTCCCGGAAGCCCAGGTTCCGGGTGTTGCGCAGGTAGGAAATGGCATTGCCCTTCTCGTGGCAACCGAAGCAGTAATACACGCCCTTGCGGTCATCGACATGGAAGGATGGCGTCTTTTCGGCGTGGAACGGACAACAGGCCCAGAAATCGCCCTTGGCCGGTTGCGACTTGCGGGCATCCCAGTTCAGGCTCTTGCCGATCACGGTTGCCAGCGACACGCGCTCGAGCAACTGGTTCCTGAAACTGTCACTGATGGTCAAGTTCCAACGCCTTCTTCATCCCTGGATCCTCCTCAATCCGGAAGCCTCACTCGGCAATGGTGATGGTCTGGATCAGCGCTCCTCCCTGCCGGTCGAAGATCAGTATCTCGTCACTCTCCGTCACCACCGCATACCATGATCGTCCCTGGGTAAAGGCGGCGACATCCGAATCACCGGGCAGGGCAATCGTCTCCGGCAGAGACACGCTGCCGGGTGAAGCGAGATCCTGGAATCTTGATACAAACAATACGACAATCGTAATAAATCCTGCAATCATCGTGACCGTCAAGGCGGTCACCATCACTTTCAGCCATCTGACGGTGGCCCTGTTCTGAGCCGAGTGTGAAGGATCGTCCATGAGCCTGCCCCGAATTGTAACCGTGGAAATCGGCGAGGACCCGCCTTCAAGACTAGATAGTGCCCTGGCGAGGTTTCTGCCAGCAGGTGAATCCATCAGCAGGACCAGGCTCAAGGGGCTGATCCTGGGCGGCCAGGTTCGCATCAGTGGCACCCCGGTCACGGATCCGACCCGGCTGGTCAGCCCGGGAGAGGCCTGGGAAATCACCGTCCCGGAGCCGCAACCCACCGGGCTGGCTGCCGAGGATATCGACCTGTCGATCCTCCACGAGGATGACGAGGTGCTGGTTCTCGACAAGGCGGCTGGCATGGTCGTCCACCCGGCCAGAGGCAACTGGCAGGGTACCCTGATCAACGCCGTCCTCTACCATTGCGGTGAAGGGATGCTCGGCATCGGGGATGCCAGGCGTCCGGGAATCGTCCACAGGCTGGACAAGGACACCTCCGGGGTGATGGTCGTGGCCAAGACCGACCGGGCCGTCGAATCGCTGGCCGGGCAGTTCGGCAACCGCACGGTCGGCAGAGCCTATCATGCCGTGGTCCGTGGGATTCCGGACAACAGGTCACGTCTTGCCGGCTATGAGCGCATTGCCATCGAACGGGGCGGGCAGTTGCGCATTGAAGGGGATATCGGCCGGCATCCGGCCAACCGCCTCAAGATGGCGGTCGTAAAATCCGGCGGCAGGCATGCGGTGACCCGAGTGAAGGTCAGCCAGGTCCTGGCCGGCGGCACCGCCTCGCTGGTCGAATGCCGACTCGAGACCGGACGAACTCACCAGATCAGGGTCCATCTGGACCGGGTCGGCCACCCGGTCATCGGCGACCAGCTATACGGCGCCGGCTCGCGGGCGCTGGCACAGGCGGCAGGGCAGCGCGCGCGCGATGCCGCGGCGGGCTTCCGGCGGCAGGCGCTGCATGCCGCGCTGCTCGAGTTCGATCACCCGGTCCATGGTCAGCGGTGCCGTTTCGAGGCCGGCATGCCCGATGACATGGCTGGCCTGGTCGAGGCGCTGGACTCGTGAGGGGACTGGCCGCGGGGAGTTCCGCCGCCGGGTGCGACGCCCGGCCGCAGCGTCCGGCTTGCAGGCATTGCTATTGAAGACGGGCCTCCGGATCCCTATCTCCAATACCAGAGCAAGGAGACTACAGATTTGCCCGGATACAGCACATTGCCCGTACCATCGGCGGAAGCCGGCCTGAGTTCATACCTGGCGGAGATTCGGAAATTCCCGATCCTCGAAAAGGAGCAGGAATACATGCTGGCCAAACGCTGGGTCGAGCACCAGGACTCGAAGGCAGCCCATGACCTGGTGACCTCGCATCTCCGGCTGGCGGCAAAGATTGCCATGGGCTACCGCGGCTACGGGCTGCCGGTTGCCGACATCATTTCCGAAGCCAATGTCGGGCTGATGCAGGCGGTCAAGAAGTTCGATCCGGAACGGGGTTTCCGGTTGGCAACCTATGCCATGTGGTGGATCAGGGCCAGCGTGCAGGAATTCATCCTGCGGTCCTGGAGCATCGTCAAGCTCGGGACAACGAGATCGCAGAAGAAGCTGTTCTTCAACCTGCGCAAGGCCAAGCATCGCATCGGCGTCTACGACAATGTCGAACTGACCGATCAGCAGGCTTCGGATCTGTCGGACATGCTGAGTGTCACGGAGGATGAAGTCCGGTCGATGAATGGCAGGCTTTCCGGCCGGGATGGCTCCCTCAACGTCACCATCGGCAGGGACGAGGATGATTCCCGGGAATGGCTGGACTCGATTGCCGACGAGTCGGCCAACCACGCCGAACAATATGCCGAGTCGCAAGAGTTGCAGGAACGGAGCCGGCTGTTGCGGCAGGCACTCGGGGTTCTCAATGCAAGGGAAGCCGACATCCTGACCAACCGGAAGCTGAGCGATTCGCCGATGACCCTGGAGGAGTTGTCGGTGAGATACGAAGTCAGCCGCGAGCGAATCCGGCAGATCGAGGAACGTGCCTACGAAAAGATCAGGGACCGGGTGCGCGAGCTCGCCGCCGAACGGGGAATGGCACCCGAACCGGCCTGACCCGCCAGGCACCGCCGTGACGGCGCCGGGCAGCCATGGCTCCGGCCATTACCCGTCCAGCGCCTCCAACTCGTCGACCAGCCCTTCGATGACCTTCAGCCCGGTATTCCAGAAGGCCGGTTCGGTGGGATCAAGCCCGAATTGTGCCAGAGACTCGCGGTAGTTTCTCGAGCCACCGGCCCCGAGCAGGTCGAAATATCGGTCCTGGAAGCCATCGCCTCCGCATTCGAACTCGGAATAGAGGGCGTGCACGAGACCATGTCCGAAGGCATAGGCATAGACATAGAATGGTGCGTGGATGAAATGTGGAACGTAGCACCAGAAATTCCGGTAGCTGTCAGGAAGGTTGACCGCCGGGCCGAGGCTTTCGCCCTGGACGCCCATCCAGATCTCGCCGATCTCGCCTGATGTGAGTTCGCCGTCCTTTCGCCTTTCGTGGAGGCGCGACTCGAACTCGTAGAAGGCAATCTGCCGGATCACCGTGTTGATCATGTCCTCGACCTTGTTGGCCAGTAATACCTGCCGCTGTTGCCGGCCCGTCGCGGCGTTCAGCAACTCCTGGAAGGTCAGCATCTCGGCGAAGACGCTGGCAGTCTCGGCAAGGGTCAGGGGGGTCTGCGAAAGCAATTCGCCCTGCTCGGCGGCGAGCACCTGGTGAACGCCATGGCCGAGTTCGTGGGCCAGCACCATCACGTCCCTCGGCTTGCCGGCATAATTGAGCAGGATGTAGGGGTGGACCTGCGTTGTCGTCGGGTGCGAGAAGGCGCCCGAGGCCTTTCCCGGCCGCATTTCGGCGTCGATCCAGCCATTCTCGAAGAATCGGCAGGAGATTTCGGACATTTCGGGTGAAAAACCGGAAAACGCTCGCTGGACAGTCTCCCTGGCCTCGAGCCAGCCGATCCGACGCTCCGATTCCACCTTCAGCGGCGCATTCCGGTCCCAGATTTCCAGCTTCTTCAGGCCCAGCATCCGTGCCTTGAGCCGGTAGTAGCGATGCGAGGTTCGCTGGCAGGAGCCGGACACCGCCTTCTGCAGCGATTCGACAACTTCGGCATCCACCTCGTTGTCGAGATGCCGGTCCGCCTGCGGGCTGGAGAATTGCCGCCAACGGTCATTGATGGCCTTGTCCCTGGCAAGGGTGTTGGTGATCAGCGTCAGCACCGGCAGATGTTCGTCGAAGGATCGGGCAAGGGCCCCGAATGCCCGCCTGCGAACCGGCCGTTGCTGGTCGCTGAGCAGGGTCAGGGTTTCCTCGAGAGTGTTCCGTGTCTTGCCGGTGCCGAACCTCATCCGGGCAAAGGTCTCGTCGAACAGCCGAACCCATGCCGACCGGCCGACGACCGACTTGTCGACAATGTATCTCTCCAGTTCCAGGGACAGGAGATGCGGCCGCATCTTCCTCAGCCGGTCGAGCACGGGCTTGTAGCGCCGCAATCCGGCGCTTTCGGCCAGCATGGTCTCGTAGGCCGTGTCGTCGATCCCGGCGATTTCGAGGTCAAGGAAAACCAGGCGTCCCGAGATGGCGCTCAACCGCTGCTGGCAGTCGGCCAGGAATTTTCCCCGCAGAGGGTCGGTCGTCAGCTCGGCGAAATGCAGCTGGGCATAGGCGCCGATCCGGGTGGATCTGGCAGAGATGTCCTCGTAGGATTCAATCACCTCCAGCAATTCGCCGGCCTTCAGCGCGCCAATCTTCCCTTCGTAATTCCGGGCAAAATCGGAGCACCGGGCCTCGAGCCACTCGAAGTCGCTCTCCAGCTCGGCACAGTCCCGGCCAGGATAGAGATCGTCCAGATCCCACTCCGGCAGGTCGCAGGCTGCCTGCGCACCCTGTACCGGGTCGGTTGCCAGGGCCGCCCCCTGGCCATTGGTCGGGTGTTTCATTCGCTGCTTCCCTTCCGCCTGAATGACAATCGCGGCTGTGCCCAGCCCGGAAGGCCCGCAGCCGCATGGATGGACGAGATGTCGGCCAGTGCACGGGCGATGCCGGCATCCGGGTCCGAGGATCGTCGGACCGACAGGTCGATATGGACCAGGATGTGCTCGCCGGTCGCCAGCGATTCACCGGTGGCGCCGGACAGGCGGTGCATCAGGTGCAGTTTCTTTCCCTCGCCGAGCAGGCAGATAGTCTGCACGTGGATCTGGTCTCCGGCAAAGGCTTCATCGAGATGCCGAATATGGGTCTCGAGGGTGAAGTAGCTGCGGCCAGCCTCCACATAGGCGCTGTCGCAGCCGATTGCCTCCAGGAATCCGTCGGTGGCCAGGCTGAAGATCTCGAGATATCTCGCCTCGTTCATGTGGCCGTTATAATCGATCCAGTCGGGCGGAATGACCCGCTCGACCGTCGTCATCGGGCAGCAATCCATCCCGCGCTCCGGGCTGGTCGTCACCCGATCTTCGCAGTCGCGAAGGAACCGGCCAGCACCCCAGTTGCGGGCTTTCAGCCCCCGGAGCATGGTGACCAGGTTGGCATCGCGGATTTCTTCAAGTTCCTCGATCGAATGCGAGCCGGATTGCCGGTCCGACTGACTGCCGATCTTGGCAGCAAGCGCATCATCGAGATCAGGCACTTCGGTCAGCCGGGTCCATGGAGCCTTCAGATGCGGGCCGAACTGGCGGATGAAATGTTCCATCCCCTGCGGCCCGCCGGCAATCCGGTAGGTCTCGAACAACCCCATCTGTGCCCATCGCAGGCCAAAGCCCAGCGTCATGACCTCGTCGATTTCGCCGGTGGTGGCGATATCATCCCTGATCAGCCACAATGCTTCTCTCCAGAGTGCCTCGAGCAGCCGGTCGCCGAGATGGGCATCAATCTCGGCCCGGACCCTGAGTGGATGCATGCCGACCTGACGCAGCACCGCCTCTGCCGTGTCGGCAAGCTCCGGATCGTTGGCGCCGGACAGGACCATCTCGACCACCGGCAGCAGGTAGACCGGGTTGAATGGATGGGCGACGATGATCTGCCCGGGCCGAGGGGAGCCCTGCTGCAGGTCCGACGGCTTGAACCCGGATGTCGACGAGGCGATCACCGCATCGGCGGAGCAGTGAGCCTGTATGCGGCCGATTGTCGCAAGTTTGACCTCGAGTCGTTCGGGAACACTTTCCTGGATCCAGGACGCGTTCCTGGCCACGTCGGCGAGGTCGGCCACGAAGCTGACCTTGCCCATCGGCGGCAACAACCGGTCATAGAGGGCAGGGTATGACTTGCGGGCCCGCTCGACGGTTGCCAGCACGGCCGCCGCCTGCGGGTCGGGGTCAAATACCGACACCTCCCAGCCATGCAGGGCGAATCGTGCCGCCCAGCCGCCGCCGATGACGCCTCCACCGACGATCGCTGCTGCCTTCCTGTCTTCCATCCGGCAATCTCCGTCCCCACCTGCTGGCAAGTATTGCTGCAAGGGTCGAGGTTCAATTGCATTCGCAATTCCGGTGGCAATTCGACTCCGCTTCCCTGCCGGCGGCCCGGACCCGCCGGTCGGGAGACCGGCCGGAGATGTGGCCGAAACGCCCCGGGCAGGAATTGCCACCGCCGCGCCCGCCGGTGAGAGGGAGGAGGGATTTGATCGAAGAGCGATCCGGAGCCATGACCGGTCTGCTCTCCCCGGTGGAAATTCTACCCTGTCTGTCCGGACAGCCAGCGCATGAGCGCCTTGTCCGGGCTCGAAATCTCCGAAACCTCGGTGTACCAGTAATCCTGCCAGCCGGTTTCGGGCAGGCCGGTAAACAGCATCAGGTTCAACGGATACATCTCGCTGTCGGTGCACCGGCGGAAATCGTCCCGAAACAGGAAGGTCGGCTTGCCCCAGGCAATTGCCATGCCCAGCTCGACCATGACGCCTTCGTCGGGAGGACAGCCATTGACGATGGCGAAGGTGCCGTCACTGGTGCGGACATCTCTCGTATCGGCCTGTCCGACCTCGTATGCCCAGCCGGGTTTGCCGAAATCAATCTGGTTGTTGCGCTCGAAGGGCTCCCACACCTCTGCTCCCACCTGTTCGAGGGCAATCCGAATCTCCACCAGCGGACCGGATTTCTGCTGAAGTGAAAACCCGTAAGGGTTTGCCAGATAAAGAGTCTTCGCCATCACTACCTCCAAGCACCTGTTCGCCGGCAGGATAACGATGGCGGCAATCGGGGGGCAACCGGATAATTATTTGACCGCGGGGTTTTCCGTTGGCGGAGTTTTCTTGTAGGCCACTCCGGTCAAGCTGACATTGGGGCGGCCGAATGCTCATCCGACCTGCCAGACACAGCGACTCGGCGGCAATCGCCGGCATCTGGAACCTCGTGATTCGTGACTCGGTCTTCACCTTCGACAGCGTCGAAAAGACGGGAGAGGAGGTCGGGAGGCTGATCAGTGAAAAGGCAGGCTGCGGGCATCCGTTCCTGGTCGTGGAGGAGGCCGGTATCGTCGGCTTTGCCACCTATGGCCAATTCAGGCCCGGTGCCGGCTACATGCAATCCATGGAGACCACGATTCACCTGCTGCCGGAGGTCCGGGGCAGGGGGATTGGGCGGAAATTGATCGGCGAGTTGGAACAGTGTGCACGCCGGAGGGGCGTCCATTGCCTGATCGCCGGGATCAGCGGCGAGAATCTCGATGCGATTTCGTTTCATGAAGCAATTGGCTACACTCATGCAGGCCGGATTCCACGGGTCGGGCTGAAATTTGGCCGCAGGTTCGATCTCGTGCTCATGCAGAAATTCACTGCCCGGTAGTGTGGGTGCAAGATGTCGATCTGGTCGAGAGTAGCCGAGTTCATCTCGAGAATTGCCAGCGCCGGTGCCGGGCTGTTCGATTCGCCCGATTCACTTCGTCGCCAGGCCGACCGGCAGGTCCGGTTCACCATCGCGGTGATTGCGCTCGGCGCCAAGCTGGCCAAGGCTGACGGCCAGGTGACGGTCGACGAGATCAGGGTGTTTCGCCAGATCTTCCGGATCGACGATTCGGACATGAAGCACGCGGCAAGGGTATTCAACTATGCCCGCCAGTCCTCGTCCGGGTACGAGCATTACGCAAACTCGGTGGCGACGATGTTTTCCGGCAACCGGGAGCTGCTCAGGGGTGTATTGGAAGGCCTGTTCCAGGTGGCGGTGGCGGATGGACACCTGACCGATGCCGAGAAGGAATTCCTGTATCGAACCAACCTGATATTCGGGTTTTCCGAGCCGTATTTCGATGGAGTGCTGGCCCGGTTTTCGCATGACGCCCAGGAGAACCCGTACAGGGTGCTGGGTGTTGACCCGAACGCATCGCTGGCGGAGATCCGGAAGCGGTGGCGGGGGCTGGTCAGGCAAAACCATCCCGATGTGCTGGTGGGAAAAGGTCTCCCGCATGAAGCGGTCAGGGTGGCCGAAAAACGCCTTGCCGCCTACAATGACGCCTGGGCGAAAGTCAACGCCATGCACAGCCACTGAACCGGCCGCTGGAGGGCATTCTCCTCGCCGCCGGAATGTTGCAATTCGACAGCCACCGGTGGATTGACCGGGATTTCCTGCCATGTCTTCCGTGGAGCCTCCCAGGTGGCAATCATGACGGGGAATTGGCCATGCCGGCAGGGCGGAGCCCGTCGATCGAGTGGCCGACCGTGGACGTGGCGATCTGCTGCTACGGCCTGCTCCTGGTGGTGGTCGAGCCGCTCGCCGGTCTCTCGGCTCCAGCGGCAATTGTCGCCACGGCATTGCCGGTGGGCCTGCACTCGTCGCTGCAGCATGAAGTCATTCACGGGCACCCTTTCAGGAGCAGGTTCCGTAGCGTGGCGCTGGTGTTCCCGGCCGTCGGATTGTTCATCCCCTACGAGCGGTTTCGCGATACTCACCTGCAGCACCACCATGACCCGACGCTCACCGACCCCTACGAGGATCCCGAGTCGAACTACCTTGATCCGGATGTCCGAGGACGGCTCTCCCGCCCGTTGCAGATATTGCCGAGGATCAACAATTCGCTGCTCGGTCGAATGGTGCTGGGCCCGGCCATTTCACAATTCGTGTTCATGCGTGACGATTTGCGAAGGATGCGGGCCGGAGATCTGGTGATCATGCGGACCTGGCTCCTGCATGCCGCCGGCGTGACACCGGTCGTATACTGGGTAACGACATTCGGCTCGATGCCGCTTCCGGCCCATGTGCTGGCGGCCTATGCCGGCCTGTCGTTTCTGAAGGTCAGGACGTTCCTCGAGCACCGGGCCCATGAGCGGCCGCGGGGCCGTACGGTGGTGGTGGATGATCGCGGCCCGCTGGCGCTGCTATTCCTGAACAACAACTTCCACCTCGTGCACCACGTGCATCCGGGTGTGGCCTGGTTCAGACTGCCCGCCATGTTCGACAGGAACCGGGAGCGCTACCTGGGGCGGAATGAAGGCCATGTCTACCGGAACTGCCTGGAGTATATTTGCCAGGCACCTTCCTGTCCCCAAGGATCCGGTTCCGCATCCCCTGTGGCGGAAGACTGAAGAGGCCGGGCCCGGGACCGTAGCACGCTTCGACCGGGCCGGCAGTGAGGACATGGCCCGTCCGATGTGATAGATGCCCGGGTCTCGGAGATCGGCAATTTCAGTCATGCTACACTATCTGGTCAATCGTCTGGTTCTTCTTGCAATCAGCCTGGCTGTCTCCAGCGTGGTGATATTCGCCATTGTCGAGATCATTCCCGGCGATCCGGCGGCCTTCATGCTTGGCATGAATGCTGCCCCGGATACGGTTGCCGCCCTTCGGGACGAGCTTGGCCTGACAGGCAATCCGGTGTCGCGGTATCTTGGCTGGACCGGCGGGATGCTGACCGGCGATTTCGGTATATCCTACACCTACCGGGTCCCGGTCTCCGAACTGATCAGCGACCGGATCGCGGTGTCGCTGCCGCTGGCGGTTCTGGCATTGCTTCTGTCCACCGCCATTGCATTTCCGGTCGGGGTGATCACTGCCTCGCGAAGGGGAACGGCAGCGGATCACGGCATCATGGGCCTGGCCCAGCTGGGAATCGCCATCCCGAATTTCTGGTTTGCCATGTTGCTGGTGGCCGTCTTCTCGATCTCCCTGAAATGGTTCTCGGCTGGTGGATTTGCCGGCTGGGAGGCCGGATTGCTGGCCGGCCTGAATTCACTGACCCTACCTGCGATCGCGCTTGCCCTGCCGCAGGCGGCGATCATGTCCCGGGTCATGCGCTCGGCGCTGATCGAGACGCTGTCGCAGGATTACGTGCGGACAGCCCGGGCCAAGGGTCTGTCCCATCGGCAGGCAACCCTGCGGCATGCGCTGCACAACGCGCTGATTCCGGTGCTGACTATCATGGGGCTGCAATTCTCGTTCCTGCTGGCCGGCGCCATCATCATCGAGAATGTCTTTTTCCTGCCCGGCCTCGGACGGCTGATCTTCCAGGGAATCATTCAGCGTGACCTGATCGTGGTGGAGAGCGTGGTCATGTTGCTGGTTCTTGCCGTCATACTGGTGAATTTTGCCGTTGACCTTGCCTATGCGGCGGTGGACCCGCGGCTGAGAGTCCGGCGATGAGAGTGCCGGCCACATTGGCGGCCGGGCTGGCGATTTCAACCTCGCTGGTGCTGATCGCGCTGGTGTCACTGTTCTGGACACCATTTCCGGTCGAGACGCTGGATGTTCCCGGCCGAAACCAGATGCCGAATTCGGATCACTGGCTCGGAACCGATCATCTCGGGCGGGACATGGTGTCCATGCTCATGGCCGGCTCCCGGATCTCGATCGGCGTGGCAGTGCTGGCGGTGGGAATTGGCATGGTAATCGGGGTCCCGCTGGGCCTGGTTGCCGCCTCCTCCCATGACTCGGTTCTCGATCAACTCATCATGCGGGGAAATGACCTGGTATTTGCATTTCCATCCCTGGTCATTGCCATCCTGATTACCGCGGTGTTCGGGCCCTCGGCGATCAATGCCATCATTGCCATCGGGATTTTCAATATCCCGGTCTTTGCCAGGGTCACCAGGGGTGGAGCGCTGAGCCAATGGACCCTCGATTACACGCTGGCCGCCCGGCTGTCCGGCAAGGGCGCCGTGCTGATCTCCATCGAACACGTGCTGCCGAACATTGCCAATTTGCTAATCGTTCAGGGCACTATCCAGTTTTCGCTCGGAATTCTCGCCGAGGCCGGCCTGTCCTATGTCGGCCTGGGAGCCCAACCGCCGACTCCCAGCTGGGGGCGGATGCTCGCCGATGCCCAGACCATGATCTATACCGCCCCGCTGCTGGCCGTCCTGCCCGGGCTGACCATCGTGTCCATGGTGCTGGGCCTCAACCTCCTCGGAGACGGGTTGCGCGACTGGCTGGATCCGAGATTGCAGGGATCTGCCCGTTGACTGTCCTGTCGGTGACAGATCTCGATGTTTCGATCGGAGGCACCAACATCTTGCGGGGTGTCAGCTTCGATATCGAGGCCGGCAGCCGGTTCGGTGTGGTCGGCGAATCCGGGTGCGGAAAATCCATGACAGCGCTGTCGATCATGGGGCTGCCGCCGCCGGAGGCCGTCCGCGCCGGCTCGGCCGAGCTTGCAGGTTGCGACCTTCTCGCCCTGTCGGAGCCGGAGATGTGCAAGATCAGGGGAAGGGAAATCGGCATGATTTTCCAGGAGCCGATGACGGCTCTCAATCCCGTCCGCACGATTGGTGACCAGGTCGCCGAGACATTGATGGTGCACCTTGGTATCGGCCGAAGGGAGGCGCTTGATATCGCTGCCGGGAAACTCGAGAGGGTCGGAATGCCGACAAGCCGGTTTCCCATGGATCTCTTTGCGCATGAACTTTCCGGCGGCCAGCGCCAGCGGGTCTGCATCGCCATGGCAATTGCTCTCATGCCGAAATTGCTGATTGCCGACGAGCCGACCACCGCCCTTGATGTTTCGACCCAGTCCCGGATTCTCGAATTGCTGTCATCGCTGGTTGCCGATGACGGCATGTCGCTGATGCTGATTACCCATGACCTGGCAGTGATCGCGCAGATGACCGACCGGACCATGGTCATGAATGATGGCGTGATCGTCGAGATGGACGAGACTGCATCATTGTTTCGACGCCGGCGCCACCACTACACCAGGCAGCTTCTTGCTGCATCCAGCTGGGCGCCGGAAAGATCCGGTGAGAGTGGCGGGGAGTGCTTGCTGTTGGTGCGCGATGTCGTGCGTGAATATGCCAGGCCGGTCCGGTTCCTGCGGAAGGGACGGCGGTTGCGTGCGGTTGACAGGGTCAGCTTCAAGTTGCGGCGAGGAGAAAGCCTCGGCTTGGTCGGCGAGTCGGGTTGCGGCAAATCAAGCCTGGCCAGGGCGATACTTGGTCTTGACCCGTTGCAGGAGGGGCAGGTTACCGTCAGCCAGGCACCGGTTGACCGGGCCGGCGGCCTGCCCATCGGGGCCCGAAGAAGAATCCAGGCAGTGTTCCAGGATCCCTACGGATCGTTCAATCCCAGGCACCGTGTCGAAAGACTGGTCGGTGAGCCGTTATACCTGCTCGACGAGAAGCTGTCCCGGAATCGGAAGCGCCAGCGTGTTGCCGATGCAATTGAAGATGTCGGGCTGTCGGCCTCGGACATGCAGAAATTCATTCACCAGTTTTCGGGTGGTCAGCGGCAGCGAATCGCAATTGCCCGCGCCCTGGTGCTACGTCCGGATATCATCGTGCTGGATGAGGCGGTATCGGCGCTCGATGTGTCGATCCGTTCGCAGATCCTCGAATTGCTCGACAGCCTGCAGCAGGCATACGGGCTTTCCTACCTGCTCATCAGCCACGACCTGACCGTGGTCAGGGCAGTGACGGATCGGGTGCTGGTGATGCAGGAGGGCCGGGTGGTGGAAGAGGGCAGGACAGCCGATGTTCTCACCTCCCCCCGGCACGATCATACGAAGTCCCTGCTGGCCGCAGCGCCGTCGATACCCGGAGAGTGGCTCCGCTGACGATCCGGGCTTCCGACCGGGAGAGCGATGGTGGATGCGGCCGGTTCCCCGCCTGCCAGCCCGGCCCGGATGCACCGACAAGGCCCTCGCCGGTCATTCCGTCCAGTATACCGCGGTAAGGTCGTTTGCCTGGGTCGGCGAATTGCCCCACAAACCCATGATCCTGGAATCGGCAACTCCGGTCTTCGGCAGCTGGAACAGGAACGCGTTGACATGATCATCGGCGATCATTTGCTGCGCATCGTGAATCAGAATCCTCCTCGCCACCGGGTCTGTTTCCTTGGTCAGGTCCGACATCAGCTCCCGGAATTCCCGGCTGTCATACTGGAAGTAGTAGTCGGGCCTTGCATAGATGTTGATGTCGTTCGGTTCGGTGTGGCTGACGATGGTCAGATCGTAATCCCTGTTCGTGAATACCTGTTCCAGCCACTGTGCCCATTCAAGATTGGCAATGTCGGTTTCGATTCCGACATCCCGTAACTGCGAGGCGATGATCTCGCCGCCGCGTCGCGCATAGGATGGCGGCGGCAGCATGAGGCGAAGTGTCAGCCCATTGCCGTATCCGGCTTCGGTCAGCAATTTCCTGGACAGTTCGGCGTCATGTCCGGATTGCCCGGTCAGATCCAGATAGTCCGGATGATGAGGGGCAAAATGGGTTCCGATGGGGGTGCCGTAGCCGAACATGGCACCGTCGATCAACTCCTGCCGGTCAATGGCGTGGGCAATGGCCTTGCGAATCCTGATATCGTCCAGCGGCTCCGACCGGTTGTTGATTGCCAGGATGGTCTCGCCTTCTGTCGAGCCAACCACGATCCTGAACCGGGGATTTCCCTCCAGCTGGCCAAGCGTCTCCGGTGCCGGAAAATTCGGAAAGGCATCGATGTCGCCTGCCAGGATTGCCGAAAACGCGGCGGTCGGATCCGGAATGAACCTGAATACAGCCTTCTCCAGCAAGGCCGGTTTGCCCCAGTAATCGGTGTTTTGCACGATTTCGATCCGGTCGCCCCTGACCCATCTCTGGAGCCTGAACGGGCCGGTGCCAACGGGGTCGGTGCTGGCCCGGTCGGCCGAGACCGGGTCGAGGATGATGGCGTCGCCCCATGCCATCTTGGTGGCAAAGTCACTGTCGGGCTCCGACAGAGTCACCTCGACCGTATGCGAATCGATGATCCGGACATCGGTGATGCCGGCAAACAACGCCTTCTGGGCACTTCTGGAGCCCTCGGCCCTGGCGCGATCAAGCGAAAACTTCACATCACCGGCATCGAAGCCGGAGCCGTCGTGAAAGCTGACACCCTCCTGGAGGTGAAACCTGTAGATGGTGCCGTCGTGCGAGACATCCCAAGACCGGGCCAGGGCTGGTCGAATCGTGCCATCGGCCGCGTACCTGGTGAGGCCTTCAAAAATGTTGGCGTAGACAACTTCATCGATTGCCGCCGCCGCGCCGCCAGTCGGGTCAAGATTGGGCGGCTCCAGCTGCATCCCGATGGTAATCGACTCCGTTGCAGCCGGCGCCCCTCCTGCCAGCATGATTGTCATGGCCAGGCTGGCCAGGCACCGTGTCACCGGGATGGGTTTCATGATCAGGGTCCTCCAAGCCGGACGGAAGGAAATTCAAGAAATCCGCGCCAGTGATGTGCATCAAGGACCATGGACTGTCCAGCACTTCTTCGGGCCGAACACGGCGGCGTTCCCGGCGATATCCGGACCCGGCAGGAGGTGTTGTCCTGCCGGTTTGCGCGACCGGTGACGAGATGAGCGAGACATTCTCGTGTATCGACTGCCGGATCGCGGCGGCAATATCCCCGCGAATGCCAGGGATCGTGGAGCAAGATCCCGGTATGGACATGCAGGCCCTGATCCGGCCAACGACATTGCGACCCGTTACGGGTCCGTCCGGTGGATGGCCAGGAAATGCCCGAGTGAACATCCGGCAAGACCGGTCATTTCGCGCCCGTCTGGCGCCTGCACGGGCAACAGTCCGAACCGCCGATGACCTTCCGGCGACGCTCGCCGTCGCACTGTGCGTGAATGAAGAGTCGTCTCATGCCGGAGGGCATGATCCGGATCGCGGATATCCGGCGCTGACCGGCCGGGCTCGAGGGCCTTGATTCGTGCATCCGTCAGTCGTACTGTCGTCATCGTATTCACCCTGCATCCGGTTGCAGATGCAGGAACACCGGGCCTGAAGGCCTGCCGCTCCTGCGGATCGAGGACGAAAAAGAGACGCTATATCATAGTGTTATAACCGAAGGTGCGTGTGATGGTGTATGGCGCCGGCACTGCCTTGAGGCCACAGGGAAATGTACCATGCGCTACCTGAAGATCGTCCTGACCATTCTGGTGCTCGGGCTGGTTGCCGCGGTTTATGACTACAATCTTCCCTCGACCAATATCGTCCAGGTGGTCGGGACCGAGGTCGTGCGAACCGATATCGGTCAGCGATCCTTCTTCTGGGCCAGCGCAGATTCCGGAACCGGTGGTGAGCCGGGATCCACCAATCGCGATGTCCGGTTCATCAACACCGTACTTGCCGATGAACGACCCAGGGTATTCAGGAACGAGGATACCGGGATATTCGGCTGGCCGCCCTACTTCAAGGTCAGCAGCGGCAACCTGCAGGCCGCCGCCCAGAGTCATGTCGAGGACAAGGATTGGGTCGCGGTCAGGCATTACGGCTGGCGGGTGGAGTATCTGTCGATCTATCCGAATGCAGTCAGCATCCGGCCAGTTGGTGGCCCAGGGGACGCGCCGACCAACTGGACACGAATCATCGCCGCAATTCTGCTTGCAGTGACCGCATTGATCGTCTGGCGGCTGCTTGTCCGGTTTCGCGGCTGGAGTTCGGAGAGACTGGACAGGCTGAAATCCAGGTTCCCGCTCGGACGTGGCCGGCGGTAATGCCGGGGCCGCGTCCGGTCATCAGACATCCGGCCCGTCATGGCTCGGACGCCAGATCGGGGGGGCTATCCTCCCCGGCACTTGTGCCGTGTTCGGAAGAAATTGCCGAATTCCGCCGCCGTCAGGTCAATATCCCCGTCGTCAATGTCCCGGTGGATGACGATACGCATGGTGGGCTTGCTGTTGCCGACCAGGATTCTCCTGGACGCTAGGTGATCGACCAATGCCGAATGGTCATCCGCATCCGGCGTAAACCAGATCATGTTGGTTGCCAGCTTCAACCGGACCCCGCGGCCGTCGGCTGCCTCCCGGATCCGGTCAGCGAGCGTCGCCGCCCGCCCGTGGTCCTGGCCGAGTTGCTCGATATTGTGCTGAAGGGCATGCAGCCCGGCGGCAGCCAGGATTCCGGTCTGACGCATGCTTCCGCCCAGGATCTTCCGGTTCCGTCGAATGGAATGCTCCAGTTCCCGCCTGGTGGCCAGCATGGTTCCGGCTGGACAACCCAGGCCCTTCGACAGGCAGACCGACACGGTATCGGCAACACCGGCAATGCTGGCCGGGGAGACATCGAGTGCGATGGCGGCATTGAACAGCCTCGCCCCGTCCAGGTGGACGGCAAGCCCGTGACTGCGGGCGATATCGGCCGCCGCCGCAAGGCGCGGGACCGGAATTGCCATTCCTGCAACGGTATTTTCCAGACACAGTAGGCGAGATCGGGAATGATGGGGATCATCGGGCCTGACCGAGGCGGCAATGACCCCGGGTTCAAGACTTCCATCCTCCTCGATCGGCAGGGGATTGCAGGCGATACCGCCCAGCACCGACGCACCGCCAGCTTCAGACTGGAAGGTGTGGTAATCCCTGCCGACCAGGAATTCGTCACCCCGTCCGCAATGGGCCAGGATGGCCGCCAGGTTGCTCTGGGTGCCGCTGGGGAAGAAGATCGCCGTTTCCTTGCCGACAATAGTGGCAAACTGCCTCTCGATTTCGAGAACCGTCGGATCATCGCCATAGACATCATCACCAACTTCGGCGTTCGTCATGGCATGGCGCATGGCAGGGTCGGGCCGGGTTACCGTATCGCTGCGAAGGTCGATCGGGTGATTGCGCGTCTGTGCCATTGAAACCTGCATCGGAAGGACTGTCATCTGGAATGCCCGGACATTATCATGCCGCAACGTGAATTTGACAGGCAAAATCCGTCCACCTGCCGCAGTTGCTGCAAGGCAGACCTGCCGATGCCGCCTGGGCCGAAAGCCGTCTTGTCCAGACCTGCCGTGATGAATTATAGAATCTGTCAGTCAGTCGGAGGTTGACCAGTGGTTGCAAGAATCTACCAGCCGGCCAGAAACACGATGCAGTCGGGAACAGCGCGAACGAAGAACTGGGTGCTGGAATTCCCGCAATCTGCTCCGCGCAATATTGACCCGTTGATGGGATGGACCAGCTCGGGAGATACGCAGGCTCAGGTCACGATGAGCTTCGACTCCCGCCAGGCGGCCATCGACTATGCCGAAGAGCATGGAATTGTCTATACGGTCCGGCAACCCGGGCGGCGAAAGCCGGTTGTCAGGAAGAGAGGATACGCCGAGAATTTCGCATATGAGAGGCGTGACGCCTGGACGCATTGAGGAATTCGCCGGCAGCCCGCAATTCCGTGCCGAACCCTCCGTCGGCAAGTGTGGCCCCTTAGCTCAACTGGATAGAGCAGCTGACTTCTAATCAGCAGGTTCGGGGTTCGAGTCCTCGAGGGGTCGCCAAGATCTCCAAGTGGCGTCAATTGGTCAGCCTGGCCTGACTGGCTCCCGCATCCGGGGATGAGCCAATTCCGCAAGCGAAACCCGGGAACTCGAGGGATTAGTCGATCGGGACCGCCGCCGGGCCGCACAATGCGTCGCCCCCTGATGTGACGAACTGACGGCTACGCGGGTCAGGATGCGGCGGGATATCCGATCATGCCAAATTCATCGAACGGTCCTTCCGGGATCAAGGCGGCACATCCGGGGTTGCCAGCCCCACCTCCTGGAATTCGACCTTTGCTACATCCATTCGATCGCCCTCGTCGCCAAGCGCAAGGAAGCGGAGTTACATGGCCGCCATGCCCGCAACCCTTGCCTTGCCCTGCGAATGCCCTTGCGGTGGCCAATCAAGATGCCGAGATCAGAGGGTCAAACCAGCATTCCTTCGTGCTCTCGTTCCATGTTGCCTCTCTGGCCAAAATTCCGCTTTCGTTCCGTAGCCGACGGGTTTCCCGGCGACATTGGACAGTCCCTCCACCATCGAGGGAGTCATGCCACCATGAGCGCAGTTCCGCTTTCGAATGACGACCTCGAAAACCTCCGCATCGTACCGAAAATGGTCACGAACCCCGGAGCGCGTTGGAAGGAAAACCCGGTCGCCATCGGCCGCGAAGTTTCATCGCCGAAGCAGGAGATGGATCCCGGCATCGAGCTTGTCTGCGACAGAATTCGGACGACGGAAAGGACCGCCCGTTTGGCCATGCGCTGATCAGATGGGTGGAAGGCCTCTCTTCCTCGTTCGATACAAAGGAGCCAGCCACCGGCACGGGGACATCCGATGTCGCTGCCATGTTCACCGCGCGACCGCGGAAGCCCTGGCGGCGGGAAGGAAAACTGACAGCTTGGCGGAAGAAGCAGATCAATACAGAGCCCTGTGCTGCACACTTGCCTGCCTGATCGATGACTGCAGCCAACAGGGCCTGGCGGCCCGACATGGTGCGACGAGCCTGTTCGATGCCTCTTGACGCGAAGCTTCTCGAAATCGGCGCTATGCGACCGGTTGTGTGCACGGGCTCGCAACCACCGAAACCGACATTTGGTCGAGATTTCCGTGTGAAGCGTCTTAACCTATTGATCTCACGCAAGGAATCGTATCGCCGCTCCGTTACAGGTGCCAACGGCAGGTGAGCAATGCGCAGGTATCCTGCCTCTGCGAGGCCGGAATTGCTCCTCTCTGACGTTGCATTGCGATACTCTTGCAACTAGATTTCTGACAAATTGAGTTGGAGACAAGACCATGCGTGGCCTTTCCCGTCGCATCATGGAGCACGCCGCAACGCTCCCGGAAGCTACGCCGCTGTGTCTGGCAGCCCTACTTCACCTCGGCAATCGGGCGGCCGTCGACCAAGCGTTGTCGCGCCTCGCTCGCTCGGGCCACCTCTTGCGGATCTTCCAGGGTGTCTACATGCGCCCGGTCGAGACCCGCTTCGGCCCTCGGGCGCCCCGTGTCGCCAAGGCTCTCGCCGCACTGTCGAAGATGTGGGGCGAAACGATCGTGCCGTGCGGCGGCTCGGCGGCAAACTGCTTGGGTCTGACCACGCAAAACCCGGTGCGTGTCGTCTACCTCACCTCCGGTCCCAACCGCCGGCTGCACTTCGGCTCGTCCATCGTCGAGTTGCGTCATGCCCCCCGCTGGCAGCTTGCCGCACCGCATCGTAAGGCGGGAGATGTCATTCGCGCTCTGGCGTGGCTCGGCCCTGCTGAGGTCGAGGACAGCCTCGAAGCGATTCTGCCGACGCTCTCGGGGGTCGACTGGGACGAGCTTGCAGCCACACGCGCCGTGATGCCCATTTGGATGGCGGAACCGGTGAGCGCGCGCCTCGCGCATGGCTGAGACACGATACCAGGACCTCTCGCCCCACGACAGGCGCGATGCTCTGGAGGTGGCGGAGCGAAACAGTAGCCACAAGGCGCATCTTCTGGAGAAGGACGTCTGGGTCGTCGCGACCCTTGGTGTGCTGTTCGACGCGCCGTTCGCCGGGAATCTGATATTCAAGGGCGGCACGTCGCTGTCGAAGGTGTGGCACGCGATACGCCGCTTCTCAGAAGACATCGACATCACCTACGACATTCGCGCCTTTGCATCGGACCTCGTTTCTGGCGCCGGCGACGAGGCTCTGCCGCCCACGCGCAGTCAGGAGAAGCGCTGGACGCGAGCCATCCGTACCCGCCTTGACGAATGGGTCCGGGACCAAGCCCGCGAGATTGTCGAAGAAGGGCTCTCTCGAACCGGTTTCGTGGCACGGATTCGGGCGGAAGGGGATCGGCTCTACATCGGTTACGAACCGCTGTTCGAGGAGACCGGTTTCGTGCGCCCGGAAGTCATGGTCGAGTTTGGCGCACGGTCGACAGGCGAACCGCACAAATTCATGCCGGTCCTGTGCGACGCGGCGGCGTATCTGCCCCAACTGGCGTTTCCCGAGACACGTCCGACCGTCATGCTGGCTGAACGGACGTTCTGGGAGAGGGCTACGGCTATCCACGTCTTCTGCCGCCAGGAGCGGAGCCGAGGTCAGCGTCTGTCGAGGCATTGGCACGATCTCGCTCGCCTCGACGAGGCGGGGATCTCGGCGACCGCCCTGAACGATCACGCACTTGCGCTCTCGGTCGCTCGCCACAAAGCCATGTTCTTCGTCGAAAACGATACCCACGGTAACCGGATCGACTATGGAGCAGCGGTCTCAGGTGGCCTCCAACTCGTTCCCTCCGGCGCTGCGTATGCGGTGTTCGCCGACGACTACGCGAGGATGCTGGCAGACGGCATGCTTCTCGACGAGAACGAACCGTTCGATGCACTCATGGAGCGATGCGCCGCCATCGAAGCAAGAGCCAACGCTCGGCGGCCGGAGAACAGCTAATGGAGGTGTTCGCCTTTCGTGAAGAACTCGTCGCCGAGTACGAGCGGTTTTGGCGTCGGTTTACCAATACCCGGGCCAGCGACGTTTCTTGCGAGGTTGATGCCGCCCTGGTCGGAGGCTCGTTCTGGCCCGCACCGCACGTCCAGCTAAATCCGCGCTTCAAGGCGCGCGAATGGGGCGACGACCTCGTCAGTGACGGGACGCTCGGCACGGAATGCGCGAAGATACTCCCGTTCAAGCACGCGAACGACACCTCCGGCGAGCGCCTCCTGTTGTATCGGCACCAGACCAATGCCTTTGCCATCGCCGCGCATAAGGCCCTGCTCCACTACGCGCTCAAGGTGCCCGGCCTTGACACCGATCCCGCCGCACGACGCGCCCAGGATCAACAGATGGTGTTGCCGAACGCCACCAAACTGACTGCATCGACACCGGCCCCGGACTCCGTTTCGAGGGTGGAAGGCTGAAGCATGATCGAGAAGCTCGAGAATCTGGTCGACGACATCACGAACCTGAACAGCAAGCTGGTATTGCTGATCGGTCCACCACGATCCGGCAAGAGTGAGCTTCTCGCTCAGCTGTCCGAACGCAGAGATACGCCCGTTCTGAATGTGGGCGCTGCGCTCGGCCGACAGCTGCTCGCAATACCGAGCGCGCGTCGCCACCTTCAGGCTGCGGACCTGCTGAATGACCTGGCCGATGAGACTGCACGACAGGGACTGCTGCTCCTGGACAATATCGAACTGCTGTTCGACCGTACTCTGCACCTCAATCCGATGGATTTGTTGAAGCGACACGCTCACGCGGATCGCGTCATTGCGGTGTGGCCCGGCGAGCGTCGAGAGAACCGGATTTGCTACGCCGCAACAGGACATCCAGAACATCAGGACTACGGCATCGATGGCCTGGTCCCGCTCGAAATGCATTGATGGGAGAAGGAGCGATGTCGATGCGGTATGGCGATCTTATTCAGTTTGAGCCGATCGAATCGGTCATTCAGCTCTTGTCCGCCAACCGCCCGGATGAAGCGAAGAAGCTGGTTTCGATCTATGTCATTTCCGACGACATGGCCGAGCGGACCGCTAAGCTCATGATCCCATAGCTCTCGTTTGACGAGGCGGTGGACCACAATGGCATTCTCGTTGTCGGCAACTACGGGACCGGCAAATCGCACTTGATGTCGGTGCTTTCGCTGGTGGCTGAAGATGTAGCTTACTTGCCATTGATCCAGCACTCCAAAGTGGCCGAGGCGACGGAGGCGATTGCCGGAAAATTCAAAGTCCATCGGATCGAGATCTCCAGCCGGATGTCTCTCCGGGACATCGTCACGCAGCAACTCGAACTCTTCCTCGAAAAACACGGCGTCAGCTACACCTTTCCGCCCGCCGACAAGGTCATCAACAACAGGGTGGCCTTCGAGGAAATGATGGCGGCGCTCACCGAGGTTCACCCGAACCATGGCGTTCTTCTCGTCGTCGACGAGTTTCTCGACTATCTCCGCTCCCGCAGGGATCACGATCTCGTCCTCGACCTGTCCTTCCTGCGCGAGATCGGCGTGGTCACGAAACATCTGCGGTTCCGTTTCGCGGCCGGCGTCCAGGAAGCGATCTTCGACAGCAGCCGCTTCCAGCACGTTGCCGACAGCCTGCGCCGGGTTAAGGACCGGTTCACGCAAGTTCTGCTGGTGCGGCAGGATGTGAGCTTCGTGGTGTCGGAGCGCCTGCTGAAGAAGTCGGCCGATCAACAGAGCAAGATCCGGGCCTACCTCACTCCGTTCGCGAAGTTCTACGGCTCCATGAATGAGCGAATGGACGAGTACGTCCGACTATTTCCCGTCCATCCCGACTATATCGGCACGTTCGAGCGGCTGGTCTTCACGGAAAAGCGCGGTGCGCTCGTCACGCTCCGCGACCAGATCCAGGCAATTCTGGACGATGAAGTGCCAGAGAAGCGGCCAGGGCTGATCGGGTACGACAAGTTCTGGGAGACGGTGAAGTCCAACCAGGTCCTGCGCGCCGACCCGAACATCGGCCCGGTGCTCCTGCGGGGCCCCGCCCGGCTGCCACGGGGCTGCCTGCAGGCCGGTGGCCAGCGCCGTGAAGCTCTCGCCGCCGAGTACGACCCCGGCATGCCGGAAGCCGGACCAGGGCAGCCGGAAGTGACAGGGCATGTGCCCGGGCTTCCTGCCGGCAAGGCGGCGCCGGGCCCGGTCATGCGGGTGAAGGCGGGCAGGCCTCCGGCCGGGCTCGTGCCTCTGCCGGAACATGGCCTCCTTCCCGGGGCCGTGTCTTGCCTTCCGGCCCTGGATCCGCCGCTCCGGGGTGCGCCGGACATCCGGACCCTGCTCCGGATGGCGCAGGCCCGGCTCCGCCTCGAGCATCGGCACCACCTCCTCGTCGAACATGCCGGATGCGTTCTGCCCTGTTCCATGAAGAGTCTCGCCTGATGATCTGCACCATGGCGTCCGGGCATTCCGCTCACCTTGTCGGACCGGGTCCTGCAGAACAGTGTCCGAACGGCCGCGGACATCAGGTGAGGTGCCGGCAAGGGGGGGAAATCCAGGGCGGCAGGCGGTAACTCCGATCGGGCTGTGCCCTCCCTCCGCTGCCGCCTGCCGCCCCCGGCAACGTTGTCATCCTGGTTGACGCCGGGCCGTCACCTCGTATGGCCAGAATCAGGGAGTGGAGAAGAAAAGGAAGTTGTACATTGTACCGCGGGCCTTCCCGTGGAAAACTCCGCGGTTGCCGTGCCGCTTCCACGTCTCCATTCTTCACACGGGCTCGCCGTTGCCGGCCGTCACGGACTGACTTCCGGGGGCGGCGAAGCGGGGCATCTTCCCCGCAAGGCGGGTCGGACCGCAATCACCCTGGATCACGAAAACGGATCCGTGATCAGGCATGGCCTTCGCGCCTTCCCGTCTGTCTCCCGGGTCCCGGATGGATGCCCGGGCCAGGATGCCGGATCATCGCCGGAACAGGAGCGGGAGACCATGAGAGGCCGGTCGCAGGCATCGATGCCGGCAAGAACAGACCGGACATTCATCCGGATGGAGAGGACAGGACACTTCAGGGTGGCCGGGACGGCTTCCGGGCCATTGCCGAACGGTTCCGGGACCGACGGCCCGACCGGGCGCTGGTGCAATCCCTGCATGCGAAGGGCTTTGCCGTCTCGGTGGCCCATACCCGCCAGTGCCGGGACTTTGCCGGAGCCGGCGGAAAGCCGGCAAGGACCGACCGGGTCGATGCCCGGGTGCTGGCGGCCCTTGGCGTCGCCTTTGCCGGTCTGCCGCTCACGCAGCCGCGGGGCAGGTTCCTCGATCGCCTCGGTGACATGCTGGTGGCAAGAGAGCATATGGTCGATCAGCAGGCGGATACGAGGCAGATCCTCTCCCGGCCTGGAGAGCCGGTCCCGAGGAAAGGACTCCTCGGTCTCATTGCCAGCCTCGGCAAGGCCATTGCCAGGCTTGACCTCAGGATCGAGAAGCCGGTTGCCGGCGAGGCCACCCATGCCGAGCGCTACCGGATCCCGGTCTCGATCCCCGGCATCGGGCCGGCCGTCGCGGCAGCGCTGATCTCGTGGATGACCGGGCCCGGCAGCATCGGCAATCGCCAGGCGGCGGCGCTGATCGGCGTGGCACCGATGGCCAGGGACAGCGGGACCAGGCAGGGGGCACGGCACGTGGCCGGCGGGCGGAGGAGGCCGAGAGACGTTCTCTGCATGGCGGCCTTGTCGGCGAAGTCGCACAATCCGCAGATGATCATGATCCACCAGCGGTTGCGGGAGCGGGGCAAGCACCACAACGCGGCCCTGGTCGCAGTGATGCGCAAGCTCGTCGTCACCGCCAACGCGCTCCTTCGCGATGGTCGCACCTGGCCCACGCGGGCGCCGGCCTGACTTCATCCGCCGCCGGGGCGGCGCCCATGAAGCGGATGCCTCCTGCTGCCTGCTGCAGCGGGGCAAAATGGCGCGTCCGGCGACGTCGACGGGCTGTGGAGAAACACTCCATGATCCGTGCATGGAATTGCAGAAACCCGGGACAACTTCAAGAAAACCCTTGCAGGCAAACATGGATGCTTGATTGTCGCCCTGTAACCGGCCCTGTGCTTGACGATGCCCATCACCAGGGTGCGCCACATCTCCATGCCTGGCCTTCCGGCTGGTGCCCGGAGGGATGTACCGGTCGAGAAGTGCAAACAGCCGCTCCAGGAAGGCCTCGCCCGGCTAGAGGTGCCGTAGTCCCGGGAGGAGCGCCGGGATGTCGTCCTTGGGCCTGGCATCGAGTCCGATGTCCTCGATTCGAATTTCACCAAACATCTGCCGGAGATTGCGCAGCTGCCCCATGCCTGCCTTGTGAAGATCGGCCGAAATCGGCCGGAATTGGTGGAAATCGGCCTTGTCTCCCGATTCTCCGACTTGATATTACCGCGTAATATCCAATCAAGTCAATGACTTGATGTGTTTTCTGGCGGGCACGAGCTACGAGCATGATGTTGAGTCCCTCTACGACGGTGCGCGTGCGGATCTCCGGGAACAGATTGTGCTGGAAGGCGAGTTCCTGGAAGAGGAAGGGGTCCTTTCGGCTGAAACGACACCGGATCGGATTGCCGATATCCTGTTCAAGTCTGGCCAGGTAGTGACAAGGACCCATGACCTGACCCTTCTCGGCAGAGACCGCGTGTCGTCGACACTCTACGAAGACCTGAAGACGTGGCTGCCCGGAATAATTGACGAAGAGCAGGTTGAATTTGATCACACACCGCCGGACGTGCCGAACGGAAGCAACTACCGGGTTGATTACCGGCTTGAGGCCTCGAATGATCGCCTGCTTTCATTTACGGAATTCCCGATCGAGACAAGGCACGGCTCACGACCACCATGCTCTCCCACCTCCTGCTTCACGGCCTGTCATTCGATTCCATTGCCGTGTTCGAGAATCAGCTGGAGATCCCCCGGTTTGATGTCATCCGCCCGACAAATGTCGCCGGAACAGCGATTGCTTCACTCGATGCGGAAAGCGACCTTCGCAGGAAAATCCTGAAGGTTGCGGCTTGAGACAATTTTGTGAACGGGTTCGCACCCGTTTCGCCATGCCGGAGTTGCCGTTCGTTCACGACATCCTGCCCGAGGGCGGACAGACAACCGGTTCGGCAGCCCTTGCCATCTGCCTGGAGTTGCAAATGGCGCAGGTGACAAGACCGGTGAGCAGCATCCGGGAAATCCTGCACGGGCCCGCACCCTGGTGTCCCCTTGAGAAGAATTCGCGACAAATCCTCGTAGCCGAAGAAAAACTGCAGACTCAGGCACGATGAGTTTACAGGTTGGTGCGAAGACCGGGGACACCAATCCGGGTTGTGATTGCCCGATCTCCAAGCACGGGAAACAGCATTGCTCTTGCATGTCGCCTGCAATACCTTCCCTTCGGGGGGGGGGATCTGACACGGCATTGTGTGCCGGTTCCCCGCAGAAACGAAGGAGAGTTTCCGATGCATTACACAGGAGTCACCCGCCGGGCGCTGGTCGGGGCAGTTGCAGCTGCCTCAGTCATGATGACCTCCGGCATTGCCGCTGCCGACAAGCTGAAGGTCGCCGCAATCTATACGCTTCCGGTCGAACAGCAATGGATCAGCCGCATCCACAAGGCGCTGAATGCCGCCGCCGACCGCGGCGAAATCGAATACGCGTTCTCGGAAAATGTCGCCAACACCGATTACGAGCGCGTGATGCGCGAATACGCCGAGGCCGGGCAGCGACTGGTTGTCGGCGAGGTGTTCGCACTGGAGCGTGCTGCCCGCAAGGTTGCCGCCGACTATCCGGACACCGCCTTTCTGATGGGTTCGTCCTTCGGTCCTTCCGGCGACAATTTTGCGGTCTTCGACAACTGGATCCACGAACCCAGTTACCTGACCGGAATGATCGCCGGCGCGGCGACCGAGTCGAACGTGATCGGCATGGTAGGCGGTTATGCGATTCCCGAAGTCAACCGGCTGATGAATGCCTTCAAGGATGGTGCGAAAGAGATGAATCCGGATGTCAAGTTCCTCGTGAATTTCATTGACAGCTGGTACGACCCGCCGAAAGCCAAGGAGAGCGCCTTTGCCATGATGGATGCAGGTGCCGACATCATGTATGCCGAACGCTTCGGCGTATCGGACGCGGCAGTGGAGCGCGGCGTCAAGGCCATCGGCAATGTGATCGACACCTCCGGTGACTATCCGGAGACGATCATGGCCTCGGCCCTCTGGCACATGGAGCCCACAATCGACCGCGCCATCGCGGCAGTAGCCGACGGAACCTTCGAAGCGGCAGATTATGGCCAATACAGCTTCATGGGCTATGGCGGCGGATCGATGGTCGTGGACGAAAGTCTCGTTCCGGAGGATGTGCTCGCCAAGGTGCGGGAGCGGGAGCGGGAGATCCGTGACGGCCTGTTCCGGGTCAATGTGAATGACGGGGAACCCGTCTCCGACGGTTGACGACGATTCTGCCTGAACCGCCCGGCGGTTCAGGCTCGCCTGCCATGTCCGGCTCCATTCTCGCCATGCGCGGGATGACCAAGCGTTTTGGCCCCCTTCAGGCAGCGGACAACATCGACCTGGATCTCGACAGGGGCGAGGTGCTGGCACTTCTCGGCGAGAATGGTGCCGGCAAGACCACGCTGATGAACATGCTGTTCGGTGAGTATACGCCGGATGCAGGGGAGGTGCGCGTCCGCAACCCGGACGGCACGGAGGAGATTCTGCCACCCGGACAGCCCCAGGCTGCCATATCGGCCCGTATCGGCATGGTGCACCAGCATTTCACGCTGGCGGAGAATCTCACGGTCCTTGACAACATCCTGTTGGGGACCGAGCCGCTCTTCAGTCCTCGCCGGTCCCGCAACCGCGCCCGGGCGCAGTTGCGCAGTCTGATGGAGGAATCGGGACTGAATGCGCCGCTTGATGTCCGCATCCGCGATCTTTCCGTTGGCGAGCGACAGCGGGTCGAAATCCTGAAGGCGCTCTATCGCAAGGCCCGGATCCTTGTCCTGGACGAACCCACAGCGGTCCTTACGCCACAGGAGGCCGACTCCCTGTTCGCCGCCATCCGCGATCTGGTTCGCGATGGTCTCGCGGTGATCTTCATCTCGCACAAGCTGCGCGAGGTGCTGGCATTTTCGGACCGTATCATGGTCCTTCGCCACGGTCGCAAGATGGGGGAAATGCCGACCTCGGAGGCGGATGCCGGGAGGATCATCCGCATGATGGTCGGGGAGGAGCACGCCGGCGTCGACCGCACGCCCCGCGATCCGGGCGCCCCGGTTCTGGCTCTCGGGGATATCTCGGTTTCGGCCACCCGGGCTCATCGTGCATTGTCCGATGTGTCCCTGACGATCCAGGAGGGGGAAATCGTCGGCATTGCCGGCGTGGCCGGTAATGGCCAGAGCACCCTGGCGCAGATCATTTCGGGGTTGCTGCAGCCCGACCAGGGTTCAATCTCGGTCGGTGGAAGGAATGTTCGCTCTCTCACTCCCGCCAGGGCGCTCCGTGAAGGAATCGGCCGCATACCGGAGGATCGCCACCAGGATGGCATTGTTGCCGATATGAACGTGGCCGAAAACCTGGTGATCGAACGGCTGGACTCCCCCGAAATCCAGCGCCAGGGCATCCTGCGGCGGTCCGCCATTGCATCCCACGCACAAGCGCTGATCGATGCCCACGACATCCGTGGTCCGGGCCCGCAGGCGCGCGCCGCTCTCCTCTCCGGCGGCAATATCCAGAAGCTGGTCCTTGCCCGGGTGCTTGAGGCCCGGCCGGGCATCATTCTTGCAAACCAGCCGACCCGGGGCCTCGACGTGCGGGCGGCCAGCGAAGTCTCCCGCCGACTCATGGAGGCTCGGGACCGCGGTGCCGGCGTGCTGCTGATCTCCGAAGACCTGGACGAAATCCTGGCGCTTTCCGACCGCATCATGGTCATGCATGACGGCCGGATCGCCGAGACCGGATCGCGGGACCGCACCGTGATCGGTGCCATGATGACCGGCGGTGCGGCCGCATGAACCGGCTCCCGAATTCCACCCGTCCCCGGCAAGATGTCATGCAGCGGTCCGAGCCATGATCGAGATTGTCCCTCGCGGCAATTTGCGGCCCCGGATCGCAATCCTGATCCCGGTCTCTGCCGGGTTTGCCGCCCTGCTCCTTGCCGCACTGCCCCTTGCTTTCGCCGGCGCTCCGATACTGCCGGCCTATGCACAGATGGCGAACGGGGTTTTCGGTTCCGTGTTCACGGTCACCGAAACCCTGACCCGCGCCACGCCGCTGATATTTACCGGATTGGCGGCGGCAATCGCCTTCCGTGCCCGGCTCTGGAACATCGGTGGCGAAGGTCAGCTCTATCTCGGTGCCCTGGCCGCGGTCTGGATCGGCACCGGCATGATCGACGGCCCGGCGATCCTGATGATTCCGCTGGTCCTGGTGGTTGGCGCAGCGGCGGGCGCGGCAGGGTTGCTTGGACCGGCCCTCCTGAAGACCCGGTTCGGCGCCGATGAGGTCGTCACGTCGCTCCTGCTGAACTTCATCATTCTCATCTTCGTCCAGATGATGCTCGAGGGTCCCTTCAAGGACCCGATGGGGCTTGGCTGGCCGCAATCCGAACCGATCCTGGATTCGGCCACGCTGCCGACACTTGTCGATCGGATGCGGCTCCATGCCGGGTTTCTCATTGCCATCGCTGCAGCACTCGTTGCGCATGCAGTCCTTGCCTACACGGTCTGGGGCTTCCGGATCCGGGCGGTTGGCGACAATGCCGCCGCCGCCCGGCATGCTGGAATAGGCGTCAACCGGACACTTCTTGGCGTCGCCATCGCGTCTGGCGCTTGCGCCGGACTCGCCGGCGTCTCCGAGGTGACGGGGCTGAAGGGCTACCTGACATCCGATCTCGCCCCGGGGTTTGGCTATGCCGGAATCGTCGTTGCCATGCTGGCCGGCCTCTCGCCGATCGGCGTGATTGCGGCCAGCCTCTTCGTGGCAAGCGTATTCGTTGGTGCGGACTCCATGTCTCGCGCCATGGGGGTGTCGAGCTTCCTTGCCGATCTCACCGTATCGATGTCCCTGATCTGCATGCTGGTTGGTGGATTCTTCGCCCGCTTCCGGCTTCGCTGGCGCAAGGCGGGCACGTCATGATCGACATCCTCCAGATCTTCCTGAGCGAGAATTTCTGGGCGGCAAGCCTGCGCATCGCCAGCCCGCTCATCTTCGGTGTTCTCGGCGCTCTCCTGTGCGAGCGCGCCGGTGTGCTGAATCTCGGAATCGAGGGAATCTTCGTGGTCGGCGCCATGACCGGATGGATGACGGTCTGGCTCGGCGCTCCCCTCCCGGTGGGAGTCCTCGCCGCCGCGCTTGCCGGCGCACTGTTCGGCCTGCTTCATTCTGTGCTGACCGTACCGCTGGGCCTTTCTCAGCACGTGTCCGGTCTCGGCATTACGCTCTTTGCCAGTTCGCTGGCCTCTTTCGCCTATCGAACGGCATTGCCCCAAGTGAGTTCGCCGCCACGAATCGAGCCGTTCCGGGCTCTCGATATTCCGATCCTGTCCGATCTTCCGTTTCTCGGAATCGTGCTGTTTCAGCAGACCGCGCTCACCTGGCTGGCGCTGATCATGGTGGTTGTCGTATGGTGGGTCATGGACCGCACGCCGCTTGGCGTTGCACTCAAGGCGGTTGGCGACAATCCGGAAGCGGTGAATGCACAGGGCCTCTCCGTCATCCGCCTTCGCATGGGTGCGGTGGTCGCAGGATCCTCGCTGATGGCACTCGGCGGCGCATTCCTCACCATGTCTGCCTTTGATGCCTTCTTCTTCGGCATGGTCAACGGGCGTGGCTGGATCTGCATTGCCCTGGTCATCTTCGCAAGCTGGCAACCGGGGAAGGCGCTCATTGGCGCGCTGCTGTTCGGCATGTTCGATGCCCTGCAGGTGCGCCTGCAGACCGAGGCCGGCGCCCTGGTTCCCACCCAGATATTCCTGATGATGCCGTTCATCCTGTCGATCATCGCCCTGGTGATCGTTGCACGGCGGGCCGACTATCCGCGGGCACTCCTCACCCCATGGTTCAAGGGGCAAAGGTAGGACGGGGTCGAAGCCTCCCGACAAATGGCACCACATTGCTGGAAACGGCTCCCGCCAAGTAACCTGGAGGGCCTCAACGCCGGTCCTTAAGTCAATTTGTTCCAGAATCTCCGTGTTGGCCTGCCAAACACCATCTTCGCCGGTGTCGAAAACCATGCCGACCAGCAACTCCGGGCGGGGTGAAGGCGTAACCGATTCCCTCGGCTCAAGCCCGGCACCGGGCCGAATGTTCGATCTCGTGCCAGGAAGACGGTGCCGTTAACAAAGAGACTGCACCTTCGGCCTTGTTCGGCAACGGCACGCCGCATTATTGACCTAGACGTGTGTATTTGGTTACGCATGCTGCGCAATGGCCGAGACATTGTCAAACGCCTCAAGGCCGACGGCTTCGAACTGGTGAGCGGGAAGGGATCGCATCACAAGCTCAGAAAGGGTGAGATCACCGTGATCGTTCTGCATCCGAAAAAGGACTTGCCCGTCGGCACCGCCGGCAGCATCACCAGGCTGGAGTTGAGGAGATAGCCATGCACTACGTCGCCGTCATCGACAAGGATCCCGGTAGTGCCTGCGGAGTCCAGTTTCCGGAGGTGCCCGGGTGCTGCTCGGCCGCCGAAAGCATCGAGGACATCGTTCCCAACGCCGTCGAGGCATTGAGCCTGTTCTTCGAGGGTGGTGAGCCGGCACCGTCGCGCGGTATCGAAGAGGTGCGTGTGCAAGCTGCCATGAACATCGCCGAGGGTGCGGTCTTGATGTTGATTCCTTATGTGAGGGACCGGAGGCGGGTCGTACGGGTGAATCTGAGCCTGGAGAGGGGTTCCTCGATACCCCTTGATGAGGCGGCGCGCATGCGCGGCATGACCCGCTCGGCATTCGTTGTGAAAGCTGCAACGCGAGAGATTCTCGACCCCGCCTGAAACGGGCCAAGTTGTCAGCATGCCTGCGTCGGCGAGGCGGTGACGCTGCGTCCGGAGTCATTCCCTTCGCCGCCTGGCGGGTCCAAGCGATGTGTGGCCGGTCTGTTTCGGATGGCCCGACGGGAGAAGTGGACCAACCGAAGTGGAAATCGTGGACTGCCAGCGAGAGGAGACACACCATGACGGAGATTCTCAGTGGCTGGCGATCGGTCACTGGTGGCACGGCTTTGCGATTGAGCCGCTTTTTCGGCACTTCGACCGAGTTCTGGTTCAACCTGCAGAAACTCCACGAGTTGCGGTGTGCTGAACAGGGGCGTGGGGCAGAAATTGCCCGGCTTCCGATCCTGGCTGTGGGAAGTGACGTGCGGGCGACCGGATGAGTATCAGTTTGGCCCCACCAACAGGAGACCGCCCGAGCACGTCCAATACATCAGCGAATTCCGATCCACGACCAGCATGACCCTCCGGCAGTTCAACTCCCGGTTTCACGGCTCCGGTGGACATTCGGGATTTCTGCCTGCACGGGATTTCCTGTCTTGGCGAAACAGGGTAGGCAGGATCGAGTCTTGAAACCGTTTTCACAGGCCCGGGCACGGCCCCTTAGCTCAACTGGATAGAGCAGCTGACTTCGAATCAGCAGGTTCGGGGTTCGAGTCCTCGAGGGGTCGCCATCTTCCGATCCGGCCGATCGGCCCTGACGGTTCAACCGCCGGGAGGAGATCAGGACAGGTCGGGCCCGGATTGCGGAGAGGGAGCATGCATCTGACAACGGCAGATGGCGTCAGCCTGCATCATGTGGAGCACGGTCCGCCAGACGGGATGCCGGTGGTGTTTTCCAACTCGCTGGGCACCCATCTGGGGTTGTGGAACGGGATTGTCGAATTGATCCCCCCGGAATACCGGCTTGTCCGCTACGACAAGCGGGGCCATGGCCTCAGTTCATGCCCACCGGGGCCGTATTCGATTGCACAGCTGGCCAATGATTGTTCGGCGATTCTCGACCATCTCGAAATTCGCCGATCCGTGTTTGTCGGGCTGTCGATTGGCGGCCTGACCGGGCAGCAGCTGGCATTGACGCGGCCCGATCTGGTCCGTGCCCTGGTGTTGGCCAATACCGGGGCCAGGATCGGCGACCGGGCGAGGTGGCAGGAGCGGATCAGCATGGCCCGGGCAGGGAGGCTCGGTGACATGGCCGATGCGGTGATCGCGAGATGGCTCTCCAGGGAATTCAGATTGCAGCATCCAGGCAGGGTCGAGGCATGGAAGACTGCCCTGACCCGGGTGAAAGGTGAAGGGTATGCGGCCTGCTGCGAGGCAATCATGGACGCGGATTTCAGCGAATCGGCCGCCGCAATTGATCAGCCAACCCTGGTGGTTGCCGGCTCGGAAGATGTGGCCACGCCGGTCGGTCTTGCCGAGTGGACCGCGTCGCTCATTCCACGGTCGAGACTTGCAGTCATCGAAGGGGCAGGGCACCTGTCATGCGTCGACTCGGCCCGGGAATTTACCGGACATCTCGTGGATTTCCTGCAAAATGTCGGAGCATCCGGGGCCGATTGAAGAATTCGTTCGAATTTCGAAGCCGGCTGGATAGAGTGGTCGTCGAACGAGGCTGGTTTCAGGCATTAGGAGGCGGGAAATGAGAGCGGCACTGTGTCATGAATTCGGACAACCCCTGACCATCGAGGATGTCACGCTGCGGGCGCCGCTCCATGGTGAGGCCGAGGTCGCGATCGCGGCCTGCGCGGTGTGTCATTCCGATATCCATTATCTCGAAGGAGCCTGGGGAGGACCGCTCCCGGTCGTGTTCGGTCACGAGGCCGCCGGCACCATCCGTGCCCTCGGTGGTGGAATGGATGGCTACTCGATCGGCGACCGGGTTCTTGTCACCCTGCTCAAGAATTGCGGCCAGTGCAGGAACTGCATCTCGGGGATGACGGCGAGATGCGAGCGAAAGGGGAATCCCAAGGACAGCCCGATTTCGGATCGGGAGGGCAATCCGGTCGCCCAGGGCCTGGTGACCGGCGCCTTTGCCGAGCGGGTGGTCGTCCACCGGACCCAGCTGGCACCCATCCCCGCCGACATGTCCATGGACGCAGCCTGCCTGCTGTCCTGCGGGGTCATTACCGGGGTAGGGGCGGCAGTGAATACCGCCGAAATCACCCCCGGCTCAAGCGTGGCAGTGGTCGGTGCCGGCGGTGTGGGCCTGAATGCAATCCAGGGCGCCAGACTCTGTGGAGCCTCCCAGGTCATCGCCGTCGATATCTCGCCGTCGAAACTTGAAGATGCCATGGAGTTCGGAGCGACCCATGGCGTTCTGGCAACCGGGGACAAGCCGTACCGGGAGGTCAGGGAGATTGCCGGCGGCAGGGGCGTCGATTTCGCGTTGGTCTCGGTCGGGTCTGTCGCGGCATGCGAGACCGCCATGAGGTATCTTAGCCAGGGTGGCAAGCTGGTCATTGTCGGAATGCCGGCATCGGGTGAAAACATGCAGTTCGAGCCGGTTGTCCTCGCCGGCCTCAGCCAGTCGATAATTGGCTCCTGCATGGGTGACACGGTTCTGGGCCGGGACATTCCGATGCTGCTTTCGCTCTATCGGCAGCAAAGACTCAAGCTGGATGAGCTGGTGACCGGGAGGTATCCGCTGGGGCGGATCAACGACGCCATTCAGCACAGCCTGAGCGGAAAGGCCCGGAGGAATGTCATTGTCTTTGATCAATAGCTGATCGACATGCGGCTGCGGGACCTGGAGATCTACGTCGTCGAGCCCCCTTCCCCTGGCTGGGGCGGGCGCTACTGGATTTTCGTGCGACTGATCACCGATGACGGGATTGCCGGGTATGGCGAGGTTTATGCCTCCTCGATCGGGCCGGCGGCAATGCGCGCCGTCATCGAAGACGTGTTCGAGCGACACATGCTGGGAGAGAATCCGCAAAACATCGAGCTGATGTTTCGACGGGCCTATTCGTCAGGCTTCAGCCAGAGGCCGGACCCGACCGTCATCGGAGCGTTCTCCGGGCTTGAAATTGCCTGCTGGGACATTGTCGGCAAGGCGCATGACTGCCCGGTCCACGCGTTGCTCGGAGGGGTGGTCAATGACCGGATCCGTTCATACAGCTATCTTTACCCCGAGCCATTCGATGACGAGGACAAGTTCTGGTCGGATGCAGACCGATCGGCAGAAGTCGCCGCCCGGATGGTTGAGCAGGGATTCACCGCAGTCAAGTTCGACCCAGCCGGCCCTTATACCATTCATGGCGGTCATCAGCCCTCGATGGCGGATATCGAGCGGTCGGTCCGGTTCTGCCGGACCATCCGTGCCGCTGTCGGCAACCGGGCCGACATCCTGTTCGGAACTCACGGGCAATTCAGTGTTGCCGGCGCCACCAGGCTCGGCAGACGGCTGGAGGAATTCGATCCTCTCTGGTTCGAGGAACCGGTTCCCCCGGACAATCCGGAAGCAATGGCAAGGGTGGCCAGGGCGGTGCGAATCCCGGTTGCTGCCGGTGAGAGGCTGACCTGCAAGACCGAGTTCGCGGCATTGCTGCGCGCCGGGGCGGCAGAGATCCTTCAGCCGGCGCTGGGTCGGTCCGGAGGCATCCTCGAGACCAGGAAGATCGCCGCGCTGGCTGAGGCATTCAACGCGCAGATTGCTCCGCATCTCTATGCCGGGCCCGTGGAATGGGCAGCCGGCATTCAACTGGCGGCGACGCTTCCCAACCTGCTGATGGTGGAGACGATCGAAACCGGTGGCGAGTTTCACCTGGCGCTGATAGGGCACAGCATCTGTTGGGAAGACGGTTACATACTCCCGCCGAAGGGACCCGGACTTGGAATTGAATTCGACGAGTTGCTTGCCAGATCCCGGCCCTATACGGGTGATCGCCTGCACCTGGAAATGCAGGAGGAACCGATCACCTGGTGAGGCAGGCAGACCAGCCGGTGCAGGATTTCTGCTTCTGCCGATGTCCGGTGGCCCGGCACCGACGCCCCGGAGCACCCGGTGAGCACCCGGCCGCGGGATAGTCGGCTTGCACTCTTCTTCGTGCTCGCCACCGTTGCCATCGATGCCATCGGAATCGGGATCATCGTGCCGGTCATGCCCGATCTCATCCTGGAGGTTGGCGGCGGAACGATCGGCTCGGCGGCGGTATGGGGCGGTGTGCTGGCCTCGGTATTCGCGGTCATGCAGATGCTGTGCGGTCCGACCATCGGAAACCTCTCCGACCGCTTTGGGCGTCGGCCGGTCCTCCTGATTTCGCTGTTCGTCATGGGTGCGGACTACCTGGTGATGGGGGTGGCCCACACCATCTGGCTGCTCTTCGCAGGGCGGGTTGTCGGCGGAATCACCGCCTCCACGCCGGCGACCGTTGCCGCCTATATTGCCGACATCTCGGAGCCGGACGAAAAGGCCCGCAATTTCGGCCTGATCAGTGCAGCATTCGGCATGGGTTTCGTGCTTGGCCCGTTATTCGGCGCTATCCTGTCCGAGTTCGGAACGAGGGCTCCATTCTACGCCGCCGCTGCCTTCTCCTTCGCCAACATGACCCTCGGGTATTTCGTCTTGCCCGAAACCGTGACCGACGACATGCGCCGACCCTTCCAGTGGAGGCGGGCCAACCCGCTTGGCGGGCTGATTCACGTGGGCCGACTCCAGGGAATGGCCATGCTGCTGATGGTGCTGTTCATCGTCCAGGTCGCCTACACGGTTTATCCCGCGGTCTGGGCATTCTATACGCTTGAGCGATTTGGCTGGGAGCCGAGGATCATCGGTCTTTCGCTCGCCGCCTATGGATTCGCCACTGCCGTCGTCCAGATCTGGGTCCTGCGATACCTGCTGCGGCTACTGAGCGAGCGACGGGTCATGCTGTTCGGTTTCGCCTTCGAGTCGATCGGGTTCCTCGGCTACGGCTTCGTCTCCGAGACCTGGCAGGCATTCGTGCTGATCCCGCTATGCTCATTCGGCGCGGTCGCGTTGCCGACCTTGCAGGGCATCATGTCGAAACTGGCATTCGACAATCAGCAGGGCGAGTTGCAGGGTGTCGTGACCGGGATCGTGTCGATGGGGCTGGTCCTGTCTCCGCTTGTCATGACCATGACCTTTTACAGTTTTGTCGGCGAGAATGCGCTGGTCTACCTGCCGGGAGCGCCATTCCTGGTTGCTTTCGTGTTGATCCTGGTCTGCTTCGTGCTGATCTATTTCTTCTCGGAGGAGAGTTCCTTCTGACCGGCAATCCTGCCCGGCGGCAACCCGTGCAGGTGAGGCCCGAATGGCCTGGACATGGACGGCATTCACCACCAGCCGGCCAGGAGGTCAGCGGCAGGATGGATCCCCTGTTCTTGTCCCGGGGCAGGGAGCGGGCCGTGTCGCGGTCAGACGCTGCGTCCGCCATCGACCTCCAGTACCGATCCCGTCAGGAAGCCGGCCTCGTCGGATGCCAGGTACAGGATGGCGTTGGCGACATCCTCCGGTGCACACAGCCGGCCCAGCGGTATGGTTTCCAGGAATTTCTGTCTGGCCTCCGGCGTATCGGCGCTGCCGATGAAGGTCTCGAGCAGTCCGGTTTCTCCCAGCACCGGGGCGACACCGCAAACCCGGATATTGTCGGGTGCCAGTTCCACGGCCAGTGATTTGGTCATCAGGGTCACCGCACCCTTGGAGGAATTGTACCAGGTCAGGCCGGGCCGGGGCCTTGCGCCGGCCGTGGAGCTGACATTCAGCATGACCCCGCCGCCGGCCTGGCGCCAGTGGGGAACGACTGCCTGGACCATGTGATAGATCGAGAAGACATTGATCTCGTAGATCTTGCGCAAGGTTGCCTCGTCGACATCGAGCAGGGGCTGGTTCCGGTGACTCCAGCCGGCATTGTTGACCACGATATCGAGCCCGCCAAGGTCGGTCATCGCCTTTCCGACAACCTCCTTGACCTCGGCGGACCGGGAGACATCGCAGGCCAGCCCGATTGCCATGTCTCCAAGCGCCTCCGCCCTTGCCGACACCCCTTCGGCGTTGATGTCGACCATGGCCACGACTGCGCCTTCAGCGACGAATCTGCGGCAGATGGCAAGCCCGAATCCGCTGGCGGCACCGGTCACCAGCGCTCTCTTCCCGTCAAGTCTCATGTCGTGCTCCAGGTGGATGAATCAGGGGGTTCAGGCAATCCGTTCATGAATTGCAGATGGGTCTGCTGTCAGACCGGTAGCGGCGGCACGGCATGCCGGGCCGTGGAACGGGTTTCCGGATCATCCCCTGCCAGTCGGAATCACGATTGGAGTGACAGCAGGACCCGGTTGGTCAGGACGTTATCGTTCCTTGACATAGGGCTCGCCGCCGGCTCGGGGCGGGATCGCCTTTCCGACGAACCCGGCAAGGATGATCACGGTCAGAATGTAGGGCAGAGCCTGCATCAACTGGACCGGAACGGTTCCGACGCCTTCGATCTCGATGCTCTGGAAGCGGATGGCAATGGCCTCGAGCAATCCGAACAGCAGGCAGGCAACGAGGGCATAGACCGGCCGCCACTTGGCAAAGATAAGCGCCGCCAGGGCGATGAATCCCTTGCCCGCAGTCATGTCACGGATAAATCCGGCGGCAAAGCCGGTCGCCAGATAAGCGCCGGCAAGGCCGCACAGCAACCCGCAGATCAGTGTGGCACGGTAGCGCAGCCCGGTGACCGACAACCCTCCGGTATCGACCGCCTCCGGATTCTCGCCAACTGCCCGCAGGCGAAGCCCGAACCGGGTCCTGAACAGCAGCCACCAGGAGAATGGCACCGCGGCCAGGGCAACATAGACCAGGATTGTATGGCCGGAGAGCAGTTCGCTGTAGATAGGCCCCAGCATCGGAACCCCGGCAAGTGCTTCGGCAAATGGCAATTCCACTGGCAGGAACCGGCCGTCGCCACTGAGAGACGGTGTGCGTCCGCCCAGCTTGAACCAGTGCTGTCCGATGAGGGCGGTCATGCCCGATGCAAAGAAGTTGATCGCCACCCCGGAGATGAGCTGATTGCCGCGGAAGGTGATTGACGCCAGGCCGTGCACCGCGGCCAGGGTCATGGAGGCCATGAGGCCGCAGGCCATGCCAATCCAGACCGAGCCGGTGATGGCGGCAAACGCGGCCGAAAAGAAGGCGGATGCCAGCATCTTGCCCTCGAGCCCGATGTCGAAAATCCCTGCCCGTTCCGAAAACAGGCCGGCAAGACAGGCAAAGATCAACGGCGCCGACAGACGCAGCATCGAATCGAGGACCTGAACCAGGGTCGAGATATCCATCGGAATGCTCAGCTCACTTCCGGAAGTAGAACCGCTCGAGCGGAACTCTTACCATGTTGTCGAGTGCGCCGGTGAACATGATGACCAGCGCCTGGATGACCACGATCATCTCGCGGCTGACCGCCGGCATCTCGAATTCAAGCTCGACGCCGCCCTGGTAGAGAACACCGAACAGGATCGCCGCCAGGAAGGTTCCGACCGGATGCGAACGCCCCATCAACGCCACGGCAATTCCGACAAAACCTGCCCCCTGGACCGCGTCGATCAACAGCCTTTCTGCCTCGCCGGCGACGCTGTTGACTGCCATCAGCCCGGCCAGGAAACCCGAGACCAGCATGGCAATCATGATGATCCGGAATGGTGAAATCCCGGCATAGACCGCCGCCGATTCACTGTGGCCGAAAGCGCGGATTGCATAGCCGATCCGGGTTCGCCAGATCAGGAACCAGACCAGGACCGAGGCGACTATGGCCAGCAGGAATGAAATATTGGCCGGCGGTGACTTGGGAAACGAGATGCCGATCCATGCCAGCATTTCGTGGAAGGTCGGAAGATGGGCGCCCTCCGGAAACAGGGCGGTCTCGGGCGTCATCTGCCCCGGTGCCTTCAACACGTTGACCAGCAGGTAGACCAGGAGGGCCGAGGCAATGAAATTGAACATGATGGTGGTGATGACGATGTGGCTGCCCTGCCTGGCCTGCAGATAGGCAGGAATTGCCGCCCAGGCGGCACCGAACAGCCCGGCACCCATGATCGTGGCCGGAAGTGCCAGGCTCCAATGCGGCCACTCGATGGCCAGGCAGACCAGGGCGGCGCCGAGACCGCCAAGCGTTGCCTGTCCTTCGCCACCGATATTGAACATCCGCGCATGGAAGGCGACCGCAACCGCCAGCCCGGTGAAAATGAAATTGGTGGCATAGTACAGCGTATAGCCCCAGCCATAGGCAGAACCGACCGACCCCTTGACGATGATCATCAGCGCCTGGACAGGACTCTCGCCGATCCACAGCACCACCAGCCCGGAAATGATGAAGGCCAATGCCAGGTTGATCAGCGGGATCAGGGCAACTTCCACCCATTTGGGCATCCTGTTCATTCCTGCGCTCCGTCAACAACGCCGGCCATCAGCAATCCGAGTTCCTTTTCGTCGGTCTCGGCAGTGATGCGTTCACCGATGATGTGCCCGTCAAACATCACCGCGACCCGGTCCGACAGGGACAGGATTTCGTCAAGTTCCACGCTGACCAGCAACACGGCGGCGCCGTTGTCGCGCAAATCGATGATCCGCTGGTGAATGAACTCGATGGCCCCGATATCGACGCCCCTGGTCGGCTGGCCGACCACGAGCACCAGAGGATTGCGTTCAATCTCGCGGGCAAGAACCATCTTCTGCTGGTTGCCGCCGGAGAAGTTCCTCGCCTGCAATTCGGGATTGTCAGGCCGGATGTCGAACTGTTCCATCTGCCTGGCAGTGGAAGTCTTCATGGCCCGGTTGTCCATGAGCAGCAGGTTCCGGTTGACGCTGGCATCATCCTGATAGCCGAACGACATGTTTTCCCAGGCGAGGAATTCCATGATCAGCCCGAGGCGTTGGCGGTCCTCCGGAACATGCGCAATTCCGTCGAGTCTCCTCGACCTGGCATCCGAACCGGCACCGGAGCATTTCAGCTCCCTGCCATCGATGAGGATGTTGGCGTTCTCCGCCTCGGCAATTCCGCCCAGGACTTCCAGCAATTCGGTCTGACCGTTTCCGGCCACGCCGGCAATGCCGAGTATCTCTCCCTGCCGCACGGTCAGCGAGACATCCTTGAGGCGCAGGACCCCGCTGGAATCGGTCATGCTGAGATTCGAGATCTCCAGCATCTTCCTGCCGAGAGTTGCCTCTGTCTTCTTGATGCGCAGCAGAACCTTGCGACCAACCATCAGTTCGGCGAGTTCGGCGGGATTGGTATCCTTCGTCAGCAGCGTGTCGGTCATCTGGCCGCGCCGCATGACGCTGACGGTGTCGGTTATCGCCATGATCTCGCGCAGCTTGTGAGTGATCAGGACAATTGTCTTGCCTTCATCGCTCAGGCTGCGAAGGATCCTGAACAGGTGATCGGCCTCTGCTGGTGTCAGCACGCCGGTCGGCTCGTCAAGGATGAGAATGTCTGCCTGGCGGTAGAGCGCTTTCAGGATTTCAACCCGCTGCTGATGCCCGACCGACAAGTCCTCGATCACCGAGTCAGGATCGACGTGAAGCTCGTATTCCCGTGAAAGCCGGGTCAGAAGATCGCGCGCCTTGCTCAGGGATGGCCGCAGCAGCATTCCCTCCTCCGCTCCCAGCACGACATTTTCCAGCACAGTGAAATTGTGGACCAGCTTGAAGTGCTGGTGCACCATGCCAATTCCGGCAGCGATCGCTGCCTTGCTGTCAGGGATCAGGGTATGCTCGCCATTGACAAGGATTTCGCCGGAATCTGCCCGGTAGAAACCGTAGAGAATCGACATCAGGGTCGATTTGCCGGCACCGTTTTCGCCTACGATGCCGTGGATGGAGCCGCGCCGAACCGACATCGAGATGTCGCGATTGGCCTGTACGGGACCAAATGACTTGGAGATGTTACGTAATTCAATGGCAGGCGCAGCCATTCCCGACTGCGCCTGTGAAGTGTTGGTTGCCATCAAGGCCTGCAATCAACTGGCCGGGCAGCTGTCAGCGGCGGTATAGTCGACTACCTCGACGTCGCCGGCAATGATTTGCGCCTTGTAGTCTTCGACGATCCTGGACACCTCGTCAGAAATGAGATCCTGGTTGTTCTCGTCAACAGCATAACCGACGCCGTCCTCGGCCAGGCCAAGGGCAATGATTCCGGCTTCCAGATTCTCACCGGCGTTGAAGGAGTCCTCGACTGCCAGGTCAACACGCTTCAGCATCGAGGTCAGAACCGAGCCCGGATGCAAATGGTTCTGGTTGGAATCGACACCAATTCCCAGGATTCCGGCATCTGCTGCCGCCTGCAGGACCCCGACGCCGGTTCCACCGGCTGCATGATAGACAACATCGGCACCGTCTGCGACCTGTGCCTTGGTCAACTCGGCTCCCTTGACCGGGTCATTCCAGGCTGACGGTTCATTGCCGGTCATGTTCTGGATGATCTTTGCATCGGCATTTGCCGCCCTGACACCCTGGACATAACCACAGGCAAACCGTCTGATCAGCGGAATATCCATGCCGCCGACAAAACCGACGACGTTCGACTCGGAGGTAAGTCCGGCGATGACTCCGACCAGGAACGAACCTTCATGTTCCTTGAATACAATGGACCGCACATTCGGCTCGTCGACAACCATGTCGATGATCGCAAACCTGGTGTCCGGGAATTCGGGCGCAACGGCACCCAACGCGGTGGCAAAGGCAAAACCGGTCATGACGATCGGATTGTTTCCAGCCTCGGCCAGCCGGCGGATTGCCTGCTCGCGCTGGGCCTGGGACTGAAGTTCGATTTCCCGATAATCACTTCCGGAACTGCTCTTCCATCTCTCGGCCCCGGTATACGCACTCTCGTTGAATGACTTGTCGAACTTGCCGCCGAGGTCATAGACGATTGCCGGCTCCGATGCCGCGGCAGTGGCAAAGGCAGCCGCGGCAACGGCGATGCCGAGAAGAGCTGTGGTCTTGATCATGTTGATGCTCCTGAATGAATGACGAATTGAAATGGCGTCGGCAACCTGGCCTATTCCGGTTGCACGGAATTTCATTCTTCGCACCTGCATCCGAAAATACAACCGAAATCTGCATTTTCCGCTATTCCGGCACCTCGCATGCCGGCATGGGGAGATCCCTATATTGGGCTTGCAGCCGGCCCCAGATATGAAGGGGTGGGGCGCCCTCCGGCATGTGGCAGCCGCGCCCGGGCGATCCGGGCCAGTGCCGGGCCTGGCATCTCCTGAGGCCGAATGGCCCTGGCGCCGAGCAGCGCGGCAACCGCGTCCGGTTCCTGGCCGACAACCGCACGGACCTCCGGAAATCGCTGCGACAACCCGTCCAGTGCCTGCCGGGCCGGCAGGCCGTCCGGCAGCAGCCTGGCATGGACGAACTGCCGGCCGCCCGTGACGACCGCCAGCGAACCTGGCGGCGCATCCGGCGTCAGCAGGTCGAATGCTCCGATTCCGATGGCCGGAATGCCGAGCGACATTGCCAGGCCGCGCGCGGCGGCGACGCCCAGGCGGGCTCCGGTGAAGTCCCCGGGGCCGGTATTGACGCCGATGGCAACCAGGTCGGTGACCTCGCAGCGGGATGATCGCAGCAATTCACGAAGGTCGGGAAACAGGATTTCGGCTCGCCCGTGCCGTGCCTCGGAATGTTTGCTGGCAAGCACCTTCTCTCCGTCGGCCAGCGCCAGGGAGTAGAGCGGGCCTGCTGCGTCGAGGCCCAGCACGAGGCCCTCAGGCAACAACCGGTCGAACCTCGATGACATCCGGTATGTAGTGCCGCAACAAATTCTCGATACCCATCTTCAGGGTAATGGTCGATGACGGACAACCGGCGCAGGCTCCTTGCATGTGCAGGTAGACGATACCGCGTTCGAACCCGTAGAAGATGATGTCGCCGCCATCCTGGGCCACGGCCGGCCGGACCCGGGTGTCGATCAGCTCCCTGATCTGCCTGGAGACAGGGTCTTCATCGGCATTGTCGCCCGGTTGCGGCAACTCGTCCGAGGCCGGGCCGGACATCACCGGCTGACCGGACTGGTAATGCTCCATGATGGCACCGAGCACTGCCGGTTTCACATGCATCCAGTCGAAATTGTCCATCTTGGTCACCGACACGAAGTCGTGCCCGAAGAATACGCCGGTGACGCCGCTGACTCGGAACAGCCGGGACGCCAGGGGCGAATTCCCGGCAGAATCAGGATCCCTGAAATCCGCGGTACCGGTCTCCATGACCATCTGGCCGGGAATGAATTTCAACGTGGCCGGGTTGGGGGTCGCTTCGGTCTGAATGAACATCTCTCGCTCCAGTCAGCAATCTGCATAGCGGGTGCCGGCATCGCAAGTCAATTGCCGGGTCGCCGCCCGCCAGCAGGTTTATGGGGCATACCGCGCCAGGGCCGTTCCTGACCGAGCCGCATTCACCTGCAGCGAGCCCGTCCATTGGAAACTATCGTGAAATGCGACGTTGACGGACACCATTCAAGCGACGGATCGAATTTCACTTCGGGCCCCGTGTCGTTGGCGCCTGAAGATGACATCGTTTTCCGGAAGAGGCGATCGGGTGCAATCACTCACTATCCCTCCTGCGCCTTCATGTAGCTGCGCAGGACCGCGTTGATGCGCGTCTGGCACCCCGTCCTTGCGAGACTTGAAGAACTCCGGAACATCGGCATCCAGCCGCACCGAGATGGGTTGTTTCGGCCGCGGCATGATGACCTGGGCCTGCGACCAGTCGAATTCCCCCTCATCGGGATCCTTCTCGGGCTCGATGCCGGCCTCCTCCTCGCGGCGCAGCCTCTCCCAGTCCGTCTTTCCCTCACCCGTCCGGCGGATCACTTCCTCCAGGGTGACTCTGATCATATCGTCGTTTTTCATCATTGACTATTGTATATGCATCTTGTCGTTCGTTGCCAAATTCTCAAACCCGACATTCCCTGGAATACTGCCGCCGATTATCCTCCGGGGCCTTCGGGTCACCCATCAAACCCACGGAGATGGATGAGTTCATGTGATGGCCTCCAGCCGCTCCTTGGTCAATTCGCCGGGGACGACGGTAATGGGTATCGGCAGGGAGCCGGATGACTTGCTGAGATTGGTGACCAGCGGACCCGGCCCGGCCCGTTCGGTACCGGCCCCGAGCACCAGGACCCCGATCTCGGGATCATCGCGGATTTGCCCCAGGATCTCCTGCACCGCGTCACCCTCCCGGATCACCAGCTCGGGAAAAACGCCTTTCCGCTTTCGCATCCAGGTCGCAAAGGTCTCGAAATGGACCTCGATTCGCTCCCTGGCCTCGGCGCGCATGATGTCGCCAACCCCGATCCAGTGCTGGAATTCCTCCGGTGGAATGATCGAGAGGATCGTCACCCCGCCACCGGTATGCGCGGCCCGCATGGCGGCGAACTGCATGGCGTTGAGACACTCCCGGCTGTCGTCAAGGACGACAAGAAACTTCCGCATATCGTCCCTCCCTTCGGGTGCCTGTCCGGATTGCCGCCAACAATGCGTGCAGACGCCCGGCCATGTCAATTGCTCCGTTGCGGCATCTGGTATCCAGGTTCGACCATGCAATCGGAGGGCGCCATGTCGGCCCTCCGGGCTCGCCCGCCACTTGCCCGAAGATCCCGGACATCGCCTCCAGGCATCTCCGACGCCTCAGACAGGTACGATCTTGCCGGGATTCATGATGTTGAGCGGGTCGATCGCCCGCTTGACCGTCGCCATCCATTCGGTGGCCGATCCCAATTCTCCGGCGAGATATTTCATCTTTCCCTGGCCAATTCCGTGTTCGCCGGTGCATGTGCCATCCATGTCGATGGCACATTGGGCAAGCCAGTCGACATAGGTGGCCGCATTCCTGACCTCGCCCGGATCATCCGGGTCGATCAGCAGCAGCATGTGGAAGTTGCCGTCGCCGGCATGACCGACAATCGGCGCAATGATTCCCATCGACACCGCCTTCTCCTGGGCCGCCGACACGCATTCCGCCAACCGTGAAATCGGCACGCAGACATCGGTGGCTATGCCCTTTGCCCCCTTTCGAAGCTGCAGCGATGCCCAATAGGCATCATGGCGCGCCTGCCAGAGCCTGGTGCGTTCCTCCGGCCGCGTCGTCCATTCGAACCCGGTGCCGTCATTGTCGGTCATGATCTCGCCGCATGATGAGGCCTGTTCGGAAACCGAGGTCTCGCTGCCATGAAATTCCAGGAGCAGAAGTGGCGAGACAGGCAGGGTGAGCCCGGAATAGGCGTTGACCGCCCTGACCGTGAGTTCGTCCAGCAATTCGATCCGCGCCACCGGAATTCCCAGCTGAATGGTCTCGATCACCGCCGCGCATGCCCGGTAGATGTCGGGAAAACTGCAGCAGGCGGACGAGATCCGTTCCGGTACCCCGTGCAACCGGAGCGTCAACTCGGTGATCAGCCCCAGCGTGCCTTCCGAGCCGATCAGCAGGCGGGTGAGATCATAGCCGGCCGAGGTTTTCCTGGCACGCCGGGCGGTTCGAATCACCTTCCCGTCCGGCATGACCGCCTGCAATGCGATGACATTGTCGCGCATGGTGCCGTAGCGGACCGCGTTGGTGCCGGAGGCGCGGGTGGCGGCCATGCCGCCGAGGCTGCCATCGGCACCGGGGTCGATGGCGAAGAAAAGCCCGGTCTGGCGGAGGGATTCGTTCAGCGCCTTGCGGGTGATGCCCGGCTGTACCGTGCAGTCGAAATCTTCCTCGTTCACCGCCAGGACGCTGTTCATTTCAAGAAAATCGACACAGATTCCCCCGGATGGCGCATTGACCTGCCCCTCCAGCGATGTGCCGGTGCCGAACGGTATCACCGGCGCCCGGTATTCGGCGCAGATGGCAACGATTTCGCTGACCTCTTCGACCCGGTGCGGATGGATCACCCCGTCCGGCAGCTGTGATCCGATCAGGGTGGTAGTGTGGCTGTGCTGTTCGCGAACCGACTGCCCGGTGAGAAAGCGCTCGCCGAAGCGCTGCCGCAGCACGCCGCAGGCAGACCTGATCCCGGCATCATGTCGCAAGTTTCCTCCGTCACCATTCATCCGCCTGCCTCCACCGCTCTCCCGATCCGTCGATTCAACCGGATTGCCGTGAAATCGGCAATATGGAATGTTCATCCGGCCAGCGGCGAGGTCGACTCGCCACTACACGCATTCACGACGAGGGGATGATGGATGCTCCACACCATTCGGATTTGGCGAATCGAGGGTATCACCGACTGGGTGCATCATGTGTGACCAAGTTCGTTGCATGCAGAAGGTGCATCGGTCAGTGATCAGGCAGGATGAATTGAAGGCAGTTCGGGCGGCCCGGCGAGGAGGGGGCGTGACCGGCCTGAAACGGGCGAAGAATGACCGAAATCGCGACAGACATAAGTGACGGCTCCCAGGAACTCCCGTCCCATGCCAGGGCAGTCATCATCGGCGGAGGTGTCGTTGGCTGTTCAATCCTGTTCCACCTGTCGAAATTCGGCTGGAAGGATGTGATCCTGCTGGAGCGAAGCGAGCTGACATCAGGGTCTTCCTGGCACGCTGCCGGCCAGATCCACACCATCAGTTCCGATCCCAACATTTCCCGCCTGCAGAGCTATACCATCGACCTCTACAGGGAAATCGAGGAGTTGTCCGGCCAGTCGATCGGGCTGAACCTGACCGGCGGCTTCTACCTGGCCTCGAACCGGAGCTGGTACGAGTATCTGAAGCGCGAGCGATCAAAGGCCCGCTACATGGGGTTGAGCCAGGAATTCATCAGTCCGGCCGAGTTGGCCGGGCGCCATCCGCTCATTGATCCGGACCACTATCTTGCCGCTCTCTGGGATGATCAGGATGGCGATCTCGATCCGTCCGGCACCACCCATGCCTTTGCACGGGCATCGAGGCATTTCGGTGGCCGGTATTTCACCCACACGCCGGTCACCGCCACGGTCCAGCGGCCCGATGACTCATGGGATGTCGCCACCGGCCGGGGAGTGATCAACGCCGAGCACGTGGTGAATTGTGGCGGGCTCTGGGCGCGTGAAGTGGGGCGAATGGCCGGGCTGAACCTGCCGGTCCAGCCAATGGAGCACCACTATCTGGTGACCGAGAAGATCGACGAGGTCGCCAGTCACGGAAAACGGCTTCCCTGCGGAATCGACTACGAGGCAAACATCTATTTTCGCCAGGAGCGCCAGGGCATGCTCCTCGGCACCTACGAGCCGGTTGGAGTCCCGTGGATGGTCGGGGGCACCCCGCCAGGATTTGGTCACGAACTTCTCGAACCAAATCTCGATCACATTGCCGACCGGCTCGAGCTGGCATTCGAGCGAATTCCGGCCCTCGGCCGGACCGGCATCAAGGATGCGATCAATGGACCCTTCACCTTCGGCCCGGATGGCAATCCGCTGGTCGGACCGGTTCCCGGCATGCGGAATTACTGGTGCGCGGTCGGGGTAATGGCCGGTTTCTGCCAGGGCGGCGGCGTCGGGCTGGTCATGGCCGAGTGGATGATCGATGGCGAGCCCTCGATCGATGTCTGGGCGATGGATGTTGCGAGGTTCGGGGACTGGGCAACCCCGGACTGGGGGACGGTCAAGAGTTGCGAAAACTACGAACGCCGTTTCGTGATGACATTCCCCAACGAAACACTTCCCAAGGGTCGCCGGCAGCAGACGACCGCACTCCATGACCGCCTGCTGGCCCGGGGTGCGCGGATGGGGCAGTCCTTTGGCCTGGAGAATGCCCTCTGGTTTGCCGATGCGCCCGAGGATGCCCGGGAAGACCCGACATTCGGCCGCAACCGGTCGCATGAATACGTGGCCGCGGAATGCCGCGCCGTCCGTAACGGGGTGGCCGGTATCGAGATCGCCAATTTTGCCAAGCACGAGATCAGCGGGGCCGGTGCACGCGAGTGGCTGGACCGGGTCATGGCTGGTCATCTGCCCGGCCCAGGCCGGATCTCGCTCACGCCGATGCTGACCCGGAAAGGTCGGCTCTATGGTGACCTGACGGTTGCCTGCCTGGGCGAGGAGCATTTCATGATCTTTGGCTCCGGGGCCATGCAGGACGCCCATCGCCGGTTCTGGGCGGCAACCCTTCCGCTCGGGCTGGGGTACCGGAACCGGACCGCCGAGTTGCACGGCGTGGCTCTTTCCGGGCCGAAATCCCGCCAGTTGCTGGCCAGGATCATGCGGGAAGACATCTCGGCTGGCGCACTGAAATTCCGCGATGTCAGGGTGACTTTTGCTGGCGGGGTTCCGGTCATCCTGAACCGGCTCAGCTTCTCCGGCGAGCTTGGCTATGAAGTCTACTGCCAGCCGCAATACCTGATCCGGCTTGCCGAGGCGATCGAGGAGGCAGGAAGCGATTTGGGGTATCGCTGGTATGGCAGCCGGGCGCTGATGTCGCTTCGGCTCGAAAAGGGGTGGGGTGCCTGGGGGCTGGAATACCGGCCCGATTTCAACGCCGTCGAGAGCGGACTCGATGCATTCATCAACTGGAACAAGGATTTTGTCGGTAGGGAGGCCACGCTGGAATTTCGCGATGCGGACGTCGAGCGCAAGTTGGTCACCCTGACCATCGACAGCCCGATCGATGTCTCCCTCGACGAGGCGGTACTGATGGGTGATGATGCCGTCGGCTACATCACCTCGGGCGGCTACGCCCATCATGTCGGCCAATCGATGGCGATGGCCTATGTCATGCATGAACACGCGAATCCCGGCACGGCGTTGAAGGTCGAAATCCTCGGCGAATTTCGTGACGCCATGGTGCAGGGCAGGGCGCTCCACGACCCGGACGGAACCCGGATGCGATCATGAGGCATCGGCGTCAGCGGAGCCTGTCCATGCCTCTCCCGTGCCGACAGGGCATGTCATGGCGGCCGGCAGCCCGGCAGGGGCCAGGCCGTTGTCGAGAATCCGGTAATTCGTGACGGCCGCCTTCAGCCGAGCGTGACGGCCTGTCCGGTCTCCGAGGAGTCCTGGGCAGCCATTCCCATCCGGACTGCCATCCATCCGTCCCGGAGACCCACTTCCGGCTCTGTGCCTGTCTCGATCATCCTGCGGAAAGCCATGTGCTGATGGAAGGTGGCGCCATGATGGCCGCCGGCCGCCGCAAGCCGGTCATCGATCGGCAGTTCGGTCCTGGTCGGCGTGCCTCTTCCCCTCGGCCATCTTGCCAGTTGCGGGTGGGGACAGGGGCCTCGCCCGGGTGGCCAATGGCCGGGAGATGGCGGGATCAGGCAGTCGAGGCGCCCATCCGGCCCGACCGCGGTGATTTCCTCCTGCCAGTGCACGCCGTCGGCAAACATGCACAGATCCAGCATGGCGCGGCATCCCGACCCGAATTCGACCACGGTGAAGGCTGCATCCCATATGTCTGCCGGCTCGCCTGCGTCTTCGTCCTTGTGGTTGACCGCCTGCCAGCCTGATCCCCATACGCGAACCGGTTCCTCGCCGGCAATGAGACGCATGAGGTCGAAGAAGTGGCAGCATTTCTCGACCATCGTGCCGCCGGTGTTCCGATTGAAACGGTTCCAGTTGCCGACTTTGGACAGAAACGGAAACCGGTGTTCCCGGATCGACAAGTGGCGAACGCCGCCAGTTACCTCCTCGACCTCTTCCAGAAAGCGGGACAGCGGTGGCATGTAGCGGTATTCCATGCCGACCCAGATCGGTGCCGGATAGGATGCCGCCAGCCACTCGACGAACTCCCGGTCCTCGGGGCGGGTGACCAGGGGTTTTTCCACGAGAACCGGCAACGGGCGGATATCCGCCACGTTCCGCAATTGCTCCGCATGCAGGCAATTCGGCGTCGCAATCACCAGCGCGTCGAGCCGTGGCTCGGCCAGCAAATCCTCCAGCCTCGCCGCCGGCCTGGCACCGGGCGCCAGCGCCGCGGCACTGGCGCGCATATCCGCATCCGGCTCCAGGAAGCCGGCGATCTCGCAATCCTCCATCAGGGCGATGTTTCGCATGTGCTCCTGCCCCATGAACCCGGCACCGAGAATTGCATACCGCATCGTACAGCCTCCCTCCTGGCAGTCGGCTACCGGCACCTTGTTGCCGGACCGTCCGGCGCGGTCCAGGCATCCCGGTTCCGGAATCAGTCCCTGCCAATACCGGATCTCCCGGGAAATCACGATCAGAGGTACGCCGTGCCGTTTCGGCACCACACGGCGCCATGCCGTCCTGGAGCCGGCCCACCGCGGTTTCGTGTCCGGTGACGACGGCTTTCACCCATGCCGGACAGTCGAGAGGTTCCGATTATTCGTCCCTCCCGCCCGTCGCAAACAGCCCGGTCTGCAGGTTGAACAAGTTGGAAGTGCCGGGGGGATGTTGCCTTCGTTCCGGTATCCCATGGCTTGGCTGTCCGTCATCTTCAGGCTCTCGCTCGGCCATTTGCTGTCGATCATCAGGATCGGGATGCCGTGTACGAAGGCGACGATTTCGCAGCGCTTCGCCTGGCTCGACGCGGTCCTCTCGGCCGAGAGTTCGGCGGTGAAATGGAGGCCGTTGTTTCTGTCGTCGACTCGATGCCGAATTCGGCATCGAGTGGAGAATCCCGACCATCGCCAGCAAGACTGCGTCCATGGCGACGATGCCTGTCTCACCCGTACCGGTCACGGGCCGGCGAGGCGGGCCTGCCTGAACAACATGGCGCGCGCCGGCGCTGGTCCTTGTGGGCCGCCGTCAGGCAGAGAGCATTGTCGCCACCGGCGGCAGTGCCTGCGCTGGTGCCGGGTGGCTCCAGCACCACGGACTCCGGCCTGAAAACCGGAGAATCGACCATTTGCAAGATCAGCCGCAGGGTGGGAAAGTCCTGCACAAACAGTACTGTTTGCCGAGAATGAACTCGCTCGCGTGACACCGGACCACTATTCGCTGCCGTGCCACCACAGCCTGAAATTCGTCATCTGATCTTCCCATCTTCCCTTCGACCATTCGAGGGCGTCCTGCGGAACATCCAGGATTTTGGCCCCAGGCTGCTCCCGGCCTCCATGGAACCCAGGCCATCGAGCGTCTCCTTGGCCTTGCTCCAGGCCTTGCCCGGTGCCGACTTCGACCTTTCGAGCAATTTGCTCCGGCCCGGCACTGCCATGTCGCAGACGGTGGGCACCTCCGCCCAAGGCGCTCGTTCCTGAACTGCCTGATGCGGTAGTTCAATGCCTGAGTTCCTGCTGGTCTTTCGGAACCCTTGTCGCGTCGAACCCGATGAACATCTCGACTGGCTGGAGCAGGAATTGACCGGACTGCATCCGTTTCGGATACCACAATTGCAGTGCGGTCAGCACCAAATGCGAGCCCGATTGACGTGGTAGCGATCGGTTGCTACCTTTGTCACATGAGATCGGTCGGCATCAAGATTCTCAACAGCAAGCTCAGCGAATACGTGCGGCTGGCAGCATCCGGTGAGACGGTACTGGTGACCGACCGGGACCAGGTCGTGGCGGAACTTGGCCCGCTTCGGGAGACCCGGAGCCCGATCCTGGCCGATGCCTTCCTGGCCGACGCGGTTCGGTCCGGCGTACTGACGCCGCCGAGGCTGACCGCCCCGGGGCCACCGCCCAAACCCAGACCCGTCGCCACGCTGGATGAAATCCTGGCCGATCTGGACGAGAGTCGGCGCGACCGGTGATCTATATCGACACATCCGTCGCTCTCGCTCATCTTCTTGCCGAAGACCGCCAACCTCCCGGTTCGTTGTGGAAGGAGACGCTGTCTTCCAGCCGGCTGCTGGAGTACGAGATACGGGTTCCCCTGCATGCGCGCAGGCTCCCGGAGCCCTACTTCGAGTCGGCACGCTGGCTGATCGGGAGAATCGCGATGCTGGAGCTCTCCCCTTCAGTGCTGGCTCGGGCACTGGAGTCCTTTCCCGATGTCGGCGCGCTGCGGACGCTCGATGCCCTGCATCTGGCGTCGTGTGCCTATCTCGTCGAACACGGGCAAGGGGTCGCGCTCGCGAGCTACGACCGGCGGATGAACTCCGTAGCCCGAGCGATGGATATTCCGTTATTCAACCTGGATGCACCGCGAACCGGATGATCGTCGTGCCGGGCGAAGTTTTTTCGCAGACATGCGCGCACACAACGTGTCCGGACGCCCCAAAGGAGGGGACGGGTTGATGGAGGCCATGCAGGAATTGGCGCAATATCAAGGTTTTGGGTGCGTTCCTCATGAAACCGTCCGAAGGGAACACACACACAAACCTCAACCCGACCCGGAAGCTGATGAACGCACGGCATCTTCTTCGGGGGGCGGGCCAGGCTCCGGCTACACCCGCATCGAGGCCGGGCCTGAGCACCCGCCCTATGTGCAATTCCGCCAAGCATCGGGACATCGGTCGGGATTCAATGACCTCAAGGTGATCGAGGTGGCCGAACTGCCGAACGCCCATGCAATGGGCAAGCCCTGCATCCCGGACTTCCGCGAGGCGCATGAAGTCCAGCGGGTTGTCGAGTCGATTGCCATTTCGTCCAGGGCCCGCGACCGGCTGCCGGTCGAGAGATCGCAGGATCGACCCCGCCAGGCCCGGGCAGCACCGATTCCCGACGCCACAAGAGATGCCGGACCGCATTGCCGGTGGCGCTGCAGGTGCTGTCGGCTGCTGAACGAAACCGCGGGATTCCGGATGGTCAGCCGCGTTCTTGCTGTCATGGAATTGTTCTTTCATCCGGATTCGGATTCTCCGGAAACCATGTTGTCTGCTGGTTGAGGAAAGAGGCGCCATATCATGGCGTTGGAACCGAAGGTACGTATCGGGAAGCAATCATGAAAACGATCAAGGGGGCCGGCATTGTTCCTGGCGCAATTTGTCGGTGACGAGGCACCCTTCAATTCCCGGGAGTCTATTGTCCACTGGGCAACCGATTGCGGCTATGTCGGCGTGCAGGTTCCGAGCCGGGATTCCCGACTGTTCGACCTTGAGGCGGCAGCAGGGTCTACCGACTATTGCGACCACTTCACGGGTGTGGTCGCCGAGGGCGGCTCGAGGTCACCGAATTGTCCACGCATCTCCAGAGGCAGTTGGTTGCCGTCCACCCGGCCCATGATGATGCCTTGGATGGATTCGCCGCCCCGCAGGTTCGCGGCAGTCCCGGGACGAGGCAGCAATGGGCAGTGGAGCAGGTCACGATGGCGCTGTCTGCCTCTGCCTGGCTGGGGGCCTCGGCGCTCAGGCGACCTTTTCCGAGGCGCTGGCATGGCCGTACCTGTATCCATGGCCGCAGCGGCCCGCAGGGCTGGTCGAGGCGGCGTTCGACGAGCTTGCGTCACGCTGGATGCCGATCCTGGAGCGTGCCGAGGAATGCGGCGTTGATCTGTGGCTTGAAATCCATCCCGGCGAGGATCTGCATGACGGTGTCAGCTTCGAGATGTTTCTCGACCGCGTTGGCGGTCATGACCGGGCCAACATGCGCCATGACCCGTCGCATCATGTCCTTCAATGCCTCGACTATATCGAGAACCTGGAAATCTACCGAGACCGCATTCGCATGTTCCATGTCAAGGATGCCGAACTCAATCCGACCCGCGGCAGGGCGTCTACGGAAGGCTCCAGGGCTGGATCAATCGGGCCGGCCGTTTCCGGTTGCCTGTGGACGGGCATGTCGATTTCGGAGCGGTGTTTTCGCGGCTGGCGGCAATGGATTTCGAGGGATGGGCCGTGGTCGAGTGGGAGTTCTGTCTGGATCGCCCGGAGGATGGTGCCCGCGAGGGTGCCGAATTCGTTCGTGACCACATCATCCGGGTGACCGACAAGGCCTTCGACGATTTCGCCGGCAGCGATGCCGATGACGGCAGGCGCATGCCCGGGATTTGAGCTGGCCGTGAGGGCAGGCAGCCGGAGCTTCGGCCAGGTCTGCAGTCCGGGGCCAGCGACAGATTGGTACTGGCCAGCGCCGCAGATCAGAAGAACGCCTGGATGCCGGTCTGGGCCCGACCCAGGATCAGGGCATGGACATCATGCGTGCCCTCATAGGTGTTGACCGTCTCCAAATTCTGGGAATGACGAATGACCTGGTAGTCAATCTGGATGCCGTTGCCGCCATGCATGTCGCGGGCGGCCCTGGCGATGTCGAGCGCCTTGCCGCAATTGTTCCTCTTGGCAATCGAGATCATCTCCGGCGCCATCCTTCCTTCATCGATCAACCTGCCGATTCGCAGTGCCGCCTGCAGCCCGAGGGTGATTTCGGTCTGCATGTCGGCCAATTTGCGCTGATAGAGTTGGGTGGCGGCCAGCGGCCGGCCGAATTGCCGGCGGTCCAGCCCGTATTGCCGCGCCGCATGCCAGCATTCCTCGGCCGCGCCCATGACTCCCCAGGCAATTCCATACCGGGCCCGGTTGAGGCAGCTGAACGGCCCCCTGAGCCCCGACACGCTCGGCAGCAACGCATCCTCGCCCACTTCTACTCCGTCCAGCCCGATTTCGCCGGTGACCGAGGCCCGAAGCGACAGCTTTCCGTCAATCCGGTCGGCCGACAGGCCGGGCATTCCCTTTTCAAGCACGAAGCCGCGAATGGCCCCGTCATGGGCGTCCGACTTTGCCCAGATCACGAACACGTCGGCAATCGGCGAGTTGGAGATCCAGGTCTTCCTGCCGTTCAGCCGGTAGCCGCCCGGCACACTGGACGCCCTGGTCTTCAGGCTTCCGGCATCGGAGCCGGCCTCCGGTTCGGTAAGGCCGAAGCACCCAATCCACTCGCCGCTGGCCAGTTTCGGCAGGTATCGTGATTGTTGTGCCTTGCTGCCGAAGGCCAGGATCGGAAAGATGACCAGCGAGGACTGGACGCTCATCATGGACCGATAACCGGAATCCACGCGCTCGATTTCCCGGGCAACGAGGCCGTACGGCACATAACCGGCATCCGAGCCTCCGAATTCCTCCGGCAGGGTGATTCCCAGCAGCCCGGTCCTGCCCATGGAGACGAATATCGATCGGTCGGAGGCCTCGTCGAGGTAGTCGGTCGTGACGCGGGGCCGCAATTCGCGATCGGCGAACTCGCGCGCCGCATCGCGGACCAGGATTTCATCCTCGGTCAGCTGGTTATCGAGCAGCAGCGGATCATCCCACTTGAATGACGGGCTGGTTGTTGCCGATTCGTGCTCTGCAAGAGCTGACATTACCCTGTCTCCCTGTCGCGATGCCGACCGAACCCTGCCTCTATCCTGTGGGCCGGCTCCCGTTACGGATACAGCGTCAACCGGGGGCTGGCAATATTACGGGTCCGCCCTCGAATTGCGGTCCGGTCCGGATATCCATCGGCAATGCCCTGTTGGATCCGGACGTCTTCTCAATGTCCCGCCCTTGCTCGTGAAGCCGACGGAGGAAGGCCCTGGAATATCGGGTCTCGAGATCGAGGTCGGCGCCGGCGAGCTGTCCTGATCGGATCGTGACGCTGCCGAGATTCATCTCGCTCCGACCGACGGGTCAGGACATCCGGAATTCCGGCTGTCCATCCTGACCCTGGCCGACCAGCAGGTGCTTCCGCCCGACAAAACGTATCCCGAATGACCCTCGAACCTGTTCCGGGATATCCTGAAGGGGGGCAATGATGGTGCCGTGCCGACAGACGCCCGCGAACACGCTCGCGCCGGGGCAGTCGGAAAGGCAATTTCTTCCGGAGAATGCTGCTTTCGGCCAGGTCATGGCAGGAGTTTCGGCTTTACTCGACGCACTTCGATTCTGGCTCGACTGTTTTCCTGGAGCGGCAGTATTGCGGTCGGAGGCCGGTGAGGGAGTTTGCCGGCATCACGAATACGGATGGGTGGGAGCTCGGGAGCGCGCCTGATTTCCCCGAAATGGCGCGCCGGGCCAGGCACTGGCGGTGCCTGGTTCAGGCCATTCCGGCAGATGGCTGATTACCGACTTCCTTCAGGAAGGCAGCAAACTCGTCATCCTGCATCGGGACGACATGCTCGGGAGCCGGGTAATTGCCGTCGTCGACATCCGCCCGAAACTCCCTGAATGCCGCGATGCGTTCCCTCTGGAGCCGTTCGAACTCGCTCTTGAAGTCGCGATAGGCCTTTCCATGGCGCGGTTTGTGGTTGACCCCGTGGCCCAGGACATCTTCGGCAAAGAGATATTGCGCATCTGCACCGGGGCCGGCTCCCATGCCAAGCATGATCATCGAGGTGTGTCGGCTCAGCCATTCGCCGAGCCTGTCAGGCACGACCTCAAGTTCTGCCCCGAAGCAGCCGATTTTCTCAAGTCTCCTGACATCGCGATAGAGCTTCATCGCTTCGTCGGCGGTCTTGCCGACGGCGCGCCATCCTGTCCAGGTAATGTAGCTCGGGATCAAGCCAAGATGGGCCACGACCGGAACATGGTTGTCGCACATCACCTTCAGAATATCGCAGGATGCCGCACAGTAGAAACAATCGCCGCCCATTGCGGAGAAGTGGAAGGCTGCGCGCAGATAGTCTTCGGCAGTCGCGAGGCAACGCCCTTCAAACTGGCCCCAGCCACCGTAGGGCAGGCCGACCTGAACAAAGCAGCTGCCTGCCGCCTCGCGCATTTCCGGAGAAAAGTAGCGCCCTTCGATCGACAACATGTGAATGCCGGCGGAGTCGGCTGCGGCTGCCTCGTCGAGGGTAGTGACGTAGAGCATGGAGATCTTTTCGCCACTTCTCTTCATTGTACGGATGTCTTCGACATGCGGGCGGTCATGATACATGCTCATCTGTGGATCCTTTCTCGGTCGGGTTGCGAAGGCCTGCGAGCCCCATGCAGGCGTGATGAGAGGAGAGTCGGCATGCCCGCAATCGATCTGGCCGGTGTTCCCGCTTCCGGTTCGGGAAACCGTGCGACATCGCGACGGGTTCCGTGCCGGCTCAAGTTCTGGACGCCAGGCCGCCTGCAGCCCTGCGCCGTTTCGCGCGCTGATCGCAGCAGCACCTCGGCACTTTTGTCGTCTGCGGGCCATTCTTCGAGATATTCATTCATGACGTTGAACGTTGGTCGGCCCCTTCGGGTTTGCCGGAATTCCGGGTCGGCCGGTTCCAGGCCGCAATTCCGAATTCCGCCTCGTGGAGCCGCGCCGCACGGCTCGCCGGCCGGATCATCCCGGCACATGCGGCAAGCTGGAAGTCCATCTCAGATCTCCACGAAGATCCGGCCGTTCTCGACCTTGGTCCGGTATGTTGAGAGGTCTTCGCAGGCTGGCGGCGATTCCGCCTCGCCAGTCGTGACATCGAAGACGGATGCGTGCTTCGGGCATTCTATCGTGGTGCAGACAACCAGGCCGTCGCAAAGATGGATGTCCTCGTGCGTGCAGAGCCCGTCCGTGCAATAGTAGTTGTCTTCGTGATCGCGCACGATGATGAATGTGTGTCCGCCATGGTCGAAGCGTATCACATCCTCGGGTTCGATGTCACACTTGGCGCAGGCGTCGATCCAGTCGGCCATTGCTCCCTCCTAGATGTCCTGTGGCCTGTAATCGGCGGGCGCGCTCGGCACGATATCCTGCAGGAGTGCCACTGACCTTTCGAGACCCTCCAGCGCGCCCAGGAGCATGTCTTCGTGCTCGATCGAAAGCCAGCCGTCATAGCCGCCCATCTTGAGTCGATAGCAGAACTGTCGCCACCACTCCTCGCCATGTCCGAAACCGAGCGTGATGTATGACCAACTGCGGGCCGGGATGTCCACGAGACTTCCGTTTTCCAGAAGGCCGGTGGTCGCCTGCACCGGCTGGTTGAACATCGTGTCCTTGGCATGGACATGGTAGACCGCGTCGCCCAAGGTTTCGGCCGCCGTCAATGGGTCGGCGCCCATCCAGAACAGGTGGCTGGGGTCAAGATTCGCGCCCACGACGGGACCTACCGCCTGACGGAGCCTGAGGAGACTCGGCACGTTGTAGACGCATTGGTTGCCGTGGAGTTCGAGGGCGATCCTTTCGACGCCGTGCTCCCTCGCGAGTCCGGCAATCTCCTCCCAGAACGGGAGCAGCCTTTCCTTCCATTGGTATTCGAGGATCGCCTGCGTCTCGGGGGGCCAGCTTGATACCACCCAGTTCGGCATGACGTCGCCGGGCGCACCTTCGGGCAAGCCCGACATCGCGCAAACCGTGTCGAGTCCCATTTCGCCGGCAACGCGGATGGTGTCCTTCAGGCCATCGCCCTGCGCCGGGTCAGTTGGATGCAGCGGGTTGCCGTTTGCATTCAGGCTGATGATCTCAAGGCCACGGGTCTCGAAGGCCGCCATGTACTCAGCCCGAGCACCTGGGTCGCCAAGCATTTCCTTCAGGCCAAAATGCGGTGCGGTGGACCACCCGCAGGTGTTCACTTCGACCCCCTGAACTCCCATGCGGACGGCATTGTCGAGCATGTCTTCAAGCGACATGGCCCCGAGGCTGTCGGATACGAAGCCTATCTTCATTTGTCCAACTCGCAAGAAACCCCGTCCCCGAGAGCGGGCAGGATTGCAATATCGCATGTTCCATGCATCTTCGCTGCCTCCTTTTGTCGTGACGTGTTGTGGTAGTATCCGTGCCCGTCGACGTGTTGGACGATGCGGGGCGGTAGCGGTAGGAGATTCCCTGAACCGTGCCGTTGGCAGCCCGAGTGTTGAACGACCCGGCGGCCTGCGCCGCGACGCGCCCGACACGGACACCCTGCCTCAATCCCGTGGGCGCGGTCGCGCCCACGATGCCATCCGTCCCTAAGCCGTCGGCGGACCTCTTCGCCTTCGGGCGCCCTCCCGGATACTCGAACCGGCTCACCTGCCCGCGCGCGCGTGATCGGAGACATGTCCCCGAAAGCACCGGCCCTGCCGGACCAACCCGCGAGAGCGCATGTGACCTCCGGCCCAAGGCCCTGTTCCCGAGCACGGCCCGGTCTCGGTCCGTCAGCGCGGGCGTCTCCCTCACGCAGGCCGTGCCAGGGAGTTCCGGCTTCGGGATCCCCGGCCGCGCCCGGTCGAGCCCGGTCCGTCCGTCCGAGAAGCAGAAGCCGGGCAGGCCGGATTGCAAGAGACCCTCGTAAAGGATGCTGTGGGTGACGCTGACCGCGGCGGCGCCATGAGGCAGCCCTTCGGTGTCAGCGGGAGCCTGCCGCTGCCGTTCCGGTTGTGCTGACAGGACGACCTCCGCCGGCACCGCGCCTTTCTCCTCGTTGCACGTCCCGCAGGCCAGGGTGAGGTTGGGGTCCGCGCCCGCATCCTGGACATCCGCGCCTGGATTCGTTTCGTTTCGTGCCAGCCCCGGCCTGTCTGCAGGTGAACCTTCCGGAGTCCTGCGTTTGGGAAGCACGCCGGGGTCAATCTTGAACGCATGGTGCAAGGCGGATTGGATGGCGTCTCCTTTCACGTGCTGGTCAACCTCGCCCCTCGTCCCCCTCCATTCAGAGAGGGGTCGCTGACTCGTAGAACTCGGGTTTGGAGATCATCTCGACGGCGCGCTTGCGGCCTTCGCCAAGTGCCTGAACGCCGGTTTCGGCAACCTTTGCCGCCGCGTAGCCATCCCAGACGTTCGAGGCGGCCTCCGGGAAGATACCGGTGGAAACGAAGTTGAGAAAAGCGCGATTCTGACGCCGGTAAGCCTCGGCATAGCGGCCCCACCAGTCAGATGCGTAGGCCGTACCGCTGACCAGTTGCACGTCGGTGCGGGTGTAGGCGACGTTGTTCATGGCAATCGATCCGGCCTCGCCAACGAGTTCGGCCCGAACGTCGTAGCCATAGGCCGCATTGTTGTTGATTTCGATGGTCACGAGCTGGTCGGCCGTGGTTTCGAGCACCATCACGACCGGGGCGACCACGTCGTCGGATCGTTTCGGCTGCCATGCCGATATGCTTGCGAATTCACATCCCAACACATGCCGTGCCACATCGAATTCGTGCGGTGCCGAGTTCGTGATCGCCATGGCGCCCGTGAATTCGGCGTTCGGAGTCTCCACGTTGCGGTGGAAGTTGTGCATCATCAGCGCCCGTCCGATCTTGCCTTCAGCCAGCGCTGACTTCATCTCGACGCAGGACTGGTCGAAGCGGCGCATGAAGCCCAACATGACATGATGCGTGCCGGTCGCTGTTTCGGCTCTCATGACATCGAGGCACTCGTTGGCAGATTGGGACAGCGGCTTTTCGCAGAGAACGCGCTTGCCCGCTTCGATGCAGGACAAGCTCAGATGGGCGTGGGTGCAGTCAGGGCTGGCGACGATCACCGCGTCGACGTCGTCGCGAAAGATCGTTGCCTCCGCATCAGTGGAGGCGTCGCGAGCATCATGCCTGTCGGCAATCGAGCGAGCCTGATCCCCGTCCTTGTCACATACTACCTGCAGCGTGGCGCCCGGCAAATCCTCGGCCACGATCCTGGCATGGTTCGCACCCATCAGCCCGGCACCGATCACGGCAAATTTCTCGCTCATTTCTGGTCCTTGCCCGTTCGGAAGAAGCGGTAGTCGATTTGCGTCGGCCAACTGACCGGGGAGAGTCTGTTCCGTAATCGAATGGTCAATGTGGCGGCGGCCGGTGGCCGTCATGTGTTTCCATGCGAGCTTCAAGCCGGGCTTCAAGCGAAGCCATGTCCATGCCGCCTGCCATGAGGTCGGTAATCTCCTCGCGGGACTTTTCTCCCTTGCGGAAGTCAGCGGCTATTGACCCCCTGATCAGGACCGCGAAGTGGTCCCCCACGGCGAGCGCATGCATCACCTGGTGGGTGATGAAGATCACGGCAAGCCCCCGGCGCTTGGCCTCGTTGACGATGCCCAGTACGTGAGCCGCCTGCTTGACGCCGAGTGCTGCAGTAGGTTCGTCCAGAATCAGGACGCGTGCGCCGAAGTAGACCGCACGCGCGATGGCGAGCGATTGCCTCTCTCCGCCCGAAAGTCCGCCCACCAGTCGGTCGCCATCGTCGACGCGGGTGATGCCGAAATCCTGCACGGCCCTGACCGCGATCTCGTTTGCACGCCTGCGATCGAAGATCCTGAATGGGCCCCAACCCCTTGTTGGCTCGACTCCGACGAAGAAGTTCCGACCGATCGACATCAGCGGATAGGTGCCGCCAAACTGGTGTACCGTGGCAATGCCGCGGTCATGGGCGTCCCGCGGTCGCGTGAACTCGATCGCCTCCCCATCCATCAGGATCGTTCCGGCGTTCGGCCTGTAGACCCCTGCCAGCGTCTTGATCAGCGTCGACTTGCCTGCACCGTTATCCCCGAGAAGACAGAGCACTTCGCCTGCATGCACCTTGAGCGAGATCTCGTGCAGGACATCGATCGGCCCGAACGACTTGTCGACGCCGCGCAATTCGAGGATCGGGATTCGGTCTGACATGGCCGACACTTCAGTTTTTCCTCGCGGTCGACATGGTTGTCGCCATTCTGCGGAACGTGTCGTTCATCAGAACCGCGATCAGCAGCATCACTCCGATGATGAGGCTCGAGAGATTCCTGTCAAAGGGCGTGTAGCCGATGCCCTGCTGAACGATGGCAAGAGTTGCCGTTCCGAAAAAGATTCCAGGCACGGTACCAAAACCGCCGGTCAGCAAGACACCGCCGACCACGACCGCAATGATCGTGTTGAAGATCAATGCAAAGTTTGTCGTGGTCGTGGCCGAGTTCGACAGGATGGTCTCGGATGCTCCGGACAGCGCGGCGGACATCGAGGCAAGCATGAAGAGCGCGATCTTGAGTCGCTGGATCGGAATGCCTGCATTGCGGGCGCTTTCCTTGTCGCCTCCGAGAGCAAAAATCCAGTTCCCCCAAGGCGAATGATGCAACACAAAATAAAATATCGCTGCAAGTCCAAGCCACCAGAAAACCGAGGACTGGAAACCCCAGAAGTGGTAGGCACCGAACAGCTCCTTTGCCCAAGCCGGAGACTGAAGCGCCTGCGTTGTCCTGTCAGTCAGCAATAGCGAAAGAAAAAGAGTCAGTCCGCTGACGGCAAAGAGCGTCGCCAGCGTCACGATCAGGGAAGGTACGTTGGTCCGCGTCACCAGCATGCCGTTGACCCAACCGATGAACCCGGCGACCCCGAAAGTTATGAGCAGGCCAACCGGGATCGGCAGACCGTAGTGGCCGCAAGCGATGGCGATGGACATCTTCGCGGCCGGCACCACGGCACCGATCGAAATGTCAAGCTCTCCTGCGATCATCAGGAACCCGATCGGGATTGCAATGATCCCCACGGTCGAAGCGGCATTGACCCAGCTCGATGTTCCGAAGGGAGACAGGAAGTTCCGATCGAAGCCGAAATACCCGAAGAACGAGAATACGAGAAGCATGCCTACAAGGGCCCCGACTTCCGGACGCCGGAAAACGGCACCGATGGAGGCGCGTGACGGTGCGGCGGTCTCTTCGGATTCGGTGCCGCCGGTTGTGGCCGCCATCTTGTTACCCATTGGTCGCCCTTCGCTCTCGGTCCTGGACGCAGGATCGTGAATGCGCCCGGCCAGCATGGCCGGCCGGGCAACTGCGTTCAGTCTAGCGTGCTCCGAGTGCAACGCCAGCCAATGCGCTTTCGATGTTCGAGGCATCGACGATGGCCGGACCTGTCAAGACCGGTTCGGTGACGACCTCGGTGCCGAAGGCGAGATGCGCAAACAGTGTGGAGACTGCCAGAAAACCCTGCAGGTAGGGTTGCTGGTCGATCGCCATTGTCTGGGTGCCGGCCTCGATGCGGTCAAGCGCTGCGGGACTCAGGTCGAAGGTGCCAACCATGACCCGGTCGCCTGCTCCGATCTGGGTAACCGCGTTGGTGGCGGCGTCGGAGGCCCATGCGGCGAGAGTGATGACAGCGTTGATCGAATCATCGCCTACGAGCTCTGCCTTGATTGACTCGGCAGTGCCGGTTACGTCGCCGTCAAGGTTGGCCGGAACGCGCAGAACCATGACTTCGGCACCACCCTCCGATCCACCGTCGGCAACGCCCTGGCAGCGGGCTTCAAGGTTGATCGCGCCAGGAATCTGGATGTGGCAGAGAATCTTCTTGGCACCATGTTCAGCCATGTACTTGCCGCCCGCGACACCGGCCACGTATTCGTCCGAGCCGAAGTAGTTCAGTGCGCCAAGTTCACCGCGAAGATCCGAGCCGGCATTGAACATCGTGATGACAATACCCTTTTCACGCGCCGCCTGAAGTGCGGGAACCTGTGATTCGGGAACCCAGACCGGGCTGGCGATGCCGTCGACGCCTTGCGCCACGGCCTGGTTGACCAGGTTCACGAGGTCGGGGCCGAAATTGTCGTAGTTTTGAGTCCGAAGGTAGTTCACTGAACCACCATTGGCTTCAACCATGGCAGTTGCGTCGTCGACGCCCTTCTTGATCAGGTTCCAGAATCCGTCCTCGATCGAACCGCCGATGACGGCAATGTCCTGAGCCATGGCTCCGGTGGATATTACGACCGCAGTCGTGGCTGCGGCGATGGTCTTGGTAAGTTTCATGTCGGGTTTCCTCCTGATGCCGGTCCGTCGCGTTGACGGCCCGACAGTAATTGAGCCTGGTGGCCCATTTTGTGCCCTGCGGCGTTTGCCGGGGCCGCAGGGCGGTCCCGGGTGAATGTCGCCACCAAGTGCTTTCGGGGACGACGAAAAGTCATTTCATTCAGCAGGTCCGGCGCCAGCGTCCAGGCGCCGCATCCCTTCCCTTTTCCTGCGGAATCGCTCCTTCATGCGCTCGTCGGCCTCCTTCGAGCCATCGTGCCATGTGCCAAAGAGTATATCGAGCGGGACGAGGCCGTCACCACCATAGTTCACTTCGAAATACTTGTGGTGCAGGTAGTGGACATAGGCATGGCTGTCGAGCGTCGTATTTCCGCCGATTTCGAATTTCTCGAAGCCGAGATGCCCGTTGATGGCACCGAAGCCGACCGAATGGAGAGTGAAGTAGGCGCAGAGAGGATTCGAGGGGATCAGCAGGTGCAACCATGCTTCGGCCATGTAGGGAAAGCCCTCCCCGGGATGCATCGAAAGCGACGACCAGGGCGATGGATTGATCGAGTTGTGATGAACTGAATGGACCCACTTGTAGAGCAGTGGCGTATGGATCAGCCGATGCAGAAAGAAGAAGTAGATTTCATGAATGGCCGGCGCAATCAGGATCAGGAAGGAAAGCCACGCCCAGTGCGTGCCCCATGGCAGCCAGGTCGCCCAACTGTTGGCATAGGCCCAGAGCATGACAATCTCGACCACGGTCCAGAGCGGGACGGTAACGAAGATCGAGCGAATGAAGTTGTCGATATTCTGACTCCGGAACCAGAAAATGTCGGATGGATGATCGGCGGGAAACCTGGAGTTGTACTTGAAGCGCGTGCCCTGCGCGCGCTGGATGTAGTAACGCAGTTCGAACACGCCGAAGAAGGCGAAGATCGCGATCGCATTGAGGCCATAGAGGTACAGGTAGTTCCGGATCGAGAGAGTCACGAGATTCTCCCAACTCGGGATCAGCACCAGGACCCACAGCAGTGCTGTCGCCATGTGAAAGGCGTTCCAGGGCCAGAAGAAGGACGGAAGCCAGGCGATTACCTTCTTGAGACTGAAGGGGCGGTGCCATATCGGCGCGGGCAGCGCCGCTGCACCTGGTGCCCAATTTCCGCGGTTGTCGCGCGTCCCCGATTCAAGGTCATCCATTTGACATTTTCCCGATGCCGATGCCCGATGCTGCCGGTTTTCGCTATTGACAGATTGTCGCATTTGACGTCAATCTTGTTGAACCAAATGCAGTGATATTAGTTCATTTTGGTTCATTCTTCTGGCCGGAATGACCAGAAATGAAGTAGGTGGAGTTGGCAGATGCAACCTACGATCAAGGATCTTGCCGCCGCCGCCGGCGTGTCGGTCTCAACGGTCAACAGGGTCATTAACGATCCGGAAAAAGTCAGGCGATCGACGCAGCAGTCAATACTTCGTGTTGCAGAAGAGATCGGATTCTACGGGCTTGGCGCGATTCGACATTCGCTTCGGACACGAAGGCGGATTCGGCGGGTCGGCATTTTGCTCCTGCAGGAGAATCGTGCCTTCTACAGCGATCTTGGCACGGCCCTGCGTGAGGCAGCGCAGACCTGCATGGAGTTCGATGTCGACCTGACCCTCGAATTCATGAACGACCTGTCGCCCAACCACGTTGCGGAGCGCTTGCTGGCGATCGGTTCGAAATGTGACTCGGTGGCGCTGGTGGCCGCAGAGCATCCGCTTGTCTCCGACGCGATCGACTCGTTGTTTGAGGAGGGTGTGCCGGTCGCGGGCCTGATCACTCCGCTGACGGCTCGCGAAAACGTCGGCTATATCGGTCTCGACCACTGGAAGGTCGGGCGCACGGCAGCTTGGGCGTTCGACAGGATGTGCTGGCGGCCCGGCAAGATCGGGGTCCTTGTCGGGAGCCACCGCTATCGGAACCAGGACATGAACGAAAGCGGTTTTCGGTCCTATTTTCGGGAGCACAACCAGAGCTTCACCTTGCTGGAGCCACAGTCCACCAATGAAAGCGCGGCGGTGGCACGCGAAATAACCGAGCAGCTCTTGTCCGAGCACCCGGACATGTGCGGCCTGTTCGTGTCGGGCGGTGGCATTACAGGCGCGCTCGGCGCGTTGCAGGATGCAGATGTTTCAAAAGACTTCGTGAGCGTTGGATACGAGCTCATCGAGGCTACGAGGAGGGGGCTCATCGACGGCACGTTGACCCTGGCCATTGCGCATCCGATGGACGCCATTGCGCGCAAGGCCATCGATGTGCTGACCAGAGCCAAGGTTGCTGACGGTACGGGAGTTGTGCCGACCACGACACTGGGATTCGAGATCTACACGTCGGAGAACATCTGAACTCCACGCTCCTTGCCTGTTTCCACTACATGCGGCCAACCCATTCCCCGGCGGTCAGTTCTGTTTCGAATGGTCGCTGTACTGGTCGTTCGCGGCGCGACCGGGCGTCTCTCGGGCCACCCTTTTGCCCGGGTGCCGGGCATTTCCGACAAATGCAGCGCAAGGCCTGCGAAATTGGTCGGACGGGTGATCCTGGACGGGGCTTTGCGCTACTGGAAATTGGCGCCGACCGGGAAAGAATCCCTGTGCCGGATTGTCGCCGGTCTGCCGGGGAATCCCGCCCGGGGGGATGTGGGACAAGACGCGCTGATTCAGGTCTGATTGGTGTGAGGCCCTGCGCCCCTCGGCGGCCCCCCATGCCCGTGCAGGACTTCGTTCACCTCAGGGAAGCGGACCGGAAGGGGTGGCACGGGCTCGAGATCCAGGACGACATGCCACCAGGCCCATGACCGGGCGTCCCAGATCCCGGGACGGGCGTTGCGAAGGGCGTTCCGCAGCGCCTCGTCATCGAAGTGGCGCCGCATCTCCAGGATGTCCTCGGCACGGCCGTGGGTCATGACCTGGTTCACGAAAAGGACCTCGTCCTCGAGTGTCTCCCGCGGGGCTTGAACCAGACCACGCGACGGGCGACATCGGTCAGGGAAGTCATCGACGGGTCAGCACCCATGTCGAAAACCGTCTTCGGCAATGGCGGGACAATGGGATTCACGCGGGCGGAATTCGGGAATGTCGTCCAGGCTTACCGCCTTCACGGCCCTGCGAAGATTTTCCTGGACAGACTGCGGAACTCTGCAGAGGTCGCCTTCCTCGTAGAACGCGAGCGCCTTCAGGGTCAGGACCGGATTGAAGCTGGAGCCGAAAACCGCCCATGCCGCGCCAACGGTCTCCGGCAGCGAAATGCCGGATTGCAGCAACGCGTCAATGTCAACGTAATCCCTCGCGCAGGCGCGTTGCTGGACCGCAAGCACCTTGATCGCCGCGATGTCCAGTAATGACGCGATCAGGACCCCGGGGCCTTCCGCCCTGTCCGGTTCCCGAACGCTGCGCATGCCGAGACCTCCGAAGAAGGAGACCTTCACCTGCCCTCCCAGGTCAAGAACGCATGTCAAGGTGTTCGTGGCGTTTCGGGTTGTCGTGGCTCCTTCAAGATAGGGAATCATTGCGTACAGCATTGCAGAGTCAAAGGGTTCGTCGGAGAAGAAATCGAAGTCCAGGGATTACCGGTGGCCGAGCCTCAATGCCAGCACCGTGCCTCCATACAGGATAAGACCCGACGGCGTGCCGTCCAGAACCTTCCATATCCGCCTCTGCGGACGGGGCAGAATGTCAGTGCGGAAGATCATGGTCATCGCTCCTCGTCCCCTTGCAGGGATGGCACCGGGAACCACCCGACGGACGTCTTTCCCGGCCTTCCGCGCCGACGCCGCCCCCATTCAGCCAATTGTACCCGTCCGGGCAACGAAAGGCCAGATTCCGGGGCGCCAAGGTGCAGGAAAACCGCTGATGAAGGCAGCCGTTCGGTCGTGCAGTGACGGGTCCTTTTTCGTTGCCTGTCCGACCGTCTTCCCGGGAGTGATTTCTCCCTGATGGGCGGTGTTTTCCATTTCACGATCACTTCATGTCCCGTTCTGATCTCCTTGATGCCCGAGACTGCATCGGTGTTGAGCGGAGGCCACGCGCGCAGCAAATTTGCTGACGACGACCGGAATGGTGTTGCCGGTCGCCACCGACCGGCTCCATCACGACAGGGTTGCCGGCACCTCGACCGGCACATCCCGACGAATCCGGTCTGGCACCCTTTCCGAATCAAGGCTGATCAATTCCGGGATCGCATCTCGCCAATTCCGCCAGCACTGTCGGTTCGGTTCGGCGGTTCCCGGTCACCCGACGGCCTTTCATCAGGCGCAGGACAATGTCCTTCCGTCCTGCGTGGTGACGCACCTCGCCGATTCCACGGGCGCCTCCCGTCATCGGCATTCTTTCGGCTTCCGGGGCTGTCGCGGCCTTCTCGCCATGGCATGCCATCCTCGTGCCGGACCGTCCGGTCGGGAGGCTGCTGCCGCGGACCCGCGAATCACCGCGCTCGGCTCCACCACCTTCCCGGGCCGCCGCCTCACCCGGCGCCGGCCTGACGAGGTCCGGCAGACCATCGAGATGTTTCCCGATGACAGCCGGGGCGAGCTCGCAAGGACCATCCGCGGGCACCTCGACCGCAACACGCCGGAGGGCGACTGCCGCGTCCCGGCCGGCCTCGGGCTTCCCGAGCAGCTGGAGGCACTCGGCATCCTGACCCTGAAGGCGCCGATCATCCATGTGCGGGGGCCGCCGGTCTTTCAATGGTACACTGTTGACTCGACGTTGGCGTAGTCGCGCATGGCTCGGTGATGTTCGACGAAGAGCGACAATATGAGATAGCCTTCCCAAAGTTTGTGCGTTCCCGGCATTGGCTGGCGCTTCGACGGGATGAAGCCGGCGAGGCGCGCGGTTTTGACGGCGAAGTCGGCGACCGTCTGGTCCGGGTCGGGCGGGCCGCGCTGCCTTCGGTGGTTCGGCTTCGCCATGTGCACGGCGAGGACATGGATCCCGTCGAGGTGGACAACCGTCCGCGCCGGCGTCTCCGGCGCGCTCGGCGCCAGGCGGCCGACGGACATGACGGTGCAGGCGGTCATGGCGCCCATGGCCAGGCACCGGCGCAGGTCGTCGGCGGCATCGAGCCTGCGGTCCCTGATCCGCGTGCCGGTCTTCAGGGCCGCGAACCACTCCTCGATCAGCCACCTTCTCTCGTGCCGCCCGGCGATGCGCAGCGCGTTCTGCGCCGTGGGTTCGCCCTCGGTGGCCAGGAGCAGCCGGCCGGCCGGCTCCTTGCCTGCAGGCGGCCTCCTCTCCGGCACGCGCACGGCAAGCATGCGCAGCGGGGCCGTGCCCTTCGGCAGGTCCGCCGGCGGGACGGGATCGACGAGGCCGGCCCGCAGCCCGGGCTTCACGCCGATGCGCGCCTTGCGCTTCCGGGGGCCGCCGCAGGCCTCGATGTCGATCGTCTTCGCGGCCACGACGTCAAGCGCGGCCGTGTGTTCGAACAGGTCTTCCGCCCCGCCATCCGCCGTGAAGGCCCGCCGCCTGCTCGAGCGGCTGGCGCGGACCAGCAGGCCGCTGCCGCCAGGCGTCCCGGCGGCGGCGACGCCTTCCGACAGCAGCGCCCACGCGTCGCCCTCGCGGTCGCAGAGGTTCACCACGCGGGTGTGCGGGCAGGCGGCCGCCAGTTCGGCCGCCTTGCCGAAAGCATCCGGCCAGCGTCCGCTTTCCTCGCCTTCCACCGCTTTCCCCCTGCCGCCGGCACGGAAGCCGGCATCGAGATGGAAGACCCCCAGCGCGCAGCCGCCCTCGCTGAACGCAACTCCGAAACGGGCCGCGATCCCGTTGCTGCCGGACCCGCCGCCGCCGATGAGGGCAAGGCCCTCCGTCGCCGCCAGCCCGCCATGGTTCAGCATCGTCGTGTCCTGCACCGCGAGCATGACGGGCCGGCCCGGCCATCGCCTCCTGGTGGGGATCAGGGATATCCTGCACGCCGATCCCCGGGTCGGACAGGAACCTGCAGGCCGCCCGCTGCTCCGCCTCGCCGGGGAAGATCACGGGCAGCGACGCGCCGGGGCGCGCACCACGCCTCGCCCATCGTCACCAGACGATCGCGGACGCGCAGGTCGCCGTGCCTGCTGCGTCCGTACTCCGTCTGCGCCCATGTCGGATCCTCCCCTGCCACGAGAGGCGGCCCGCCGCCGATCACCCGCTGCGGCTCGCGCCCGGGAGCCTCCCGCCATCCCGCCGAAAGCGGCGTCACGTACACCCGGAGCCGCTTCCCCTTGCCCGCCTCCGGCTCCGAGCAGCACGTCCGGCCCGCCATGCGGTAGCTGAACCCCGTGTACTCCGGGCCCACTTGGCTGCAGGCCAGGCACGGGCGGACACCGCAGCGCGCCTCCCGGTCGCCGGCAACGCGGCCGGCGAGCAGAAAAAGCGCGAGCGAGGCAAGCCCGCGGACGCGGACGCCCGGAAGCAGAAGGAACCTGTCATTGTCGATCACGCGCCCGATATTCGCGTCCGGCGCCGCCTGCGACCAGCCGATGTGGAGGCCGCGCCCCTTGTGGTGCCGGGAGGCGGCGCCGACGGTGAAGCCGCCGGGGATGCCGCGCCCGGACGACCGGATCCGGTAGCGGATGCGCCCGCCGGGACCGGCGGCGTCGCCCCCGGGATGGTGCGTGGCCATCATCGGGCGCGCCAGGCCCTTCTGCGCATCGGTGACCGGAGACACGTCGAGCCTGCCGATGTCGGCGAGCGCGCATGACGGATGCAAATCCGGGAAGTCGGCGGACGGGACCGGCTATTCCGCGCTGATCGAACCCATCGGCCGGGCCTCCGGCAGAGGCAGGCCGAGGGCCGGGGAAAGCTTCGGCAGGGCGGCCCGGGCCGAGGCGAGGCACGGCTCGCCCTTCGCGTTCCGCCAGTCCTCGCGCTCGCAAGGCTCCCGCGCCGGGGAAGTCCGGGTGCAATCCCCGGATCCAGGCGTCGCCTTCAGCCAGAGGGCCGTCTCGGGGGCGTAGTGTCGGAGACCGATTCTCATGGAAACGGGCATACGCAGCCGGAAACGTCGAGCCGGCCGTGTCCGGTTGAAAGGCCGCCGGTGCCGGACCGTCAACCTGGCATCGAAGGCGCTGTCGATGGCGCACCGCCTTCTGCCCGGAAGCCGGCAGGAGCTGCATTCCTGCCGCCCGGTGCCGGATCGGCGGTTCCGCGCCATGCCGAAGGGCGAGGCCGCAGCCGGGACGCACATTCCCGTGTGTCTCGAGAAAACCTGCCGGAAAATGGAAGCCGCGGCCGACGACAGGCCACGTGATCACGGACCGGGCCGGACCTGCAGGGGCGAATTGGCCCCGGGACAGCCATGCAGGCATGAGGAAATGGGGACGAATCGTTGAGGAAATGCCGTTGCCCGGTCACCTGTGGGCGCAGACCCACCGAAAGACACCTTGGCCTTGTCCTCGGACCGTCCGGCCGACCCGGGCCAGCACGCCCGACTTTCTTAGCCGAACAGCTGGTAGAGGGAGGTTGCGATTTCACTTTCCAGGGGAAAGGACAGCATCCCCATGACCGAATATCCGAGCAGCCAGGGCATCAGGTAGAACCTGATCATGAAGAAGAACCAGGCCACGAACAACGGAACCAGCGGTTCGGCCAGGAATCCCGGCGTCACCGGCGCAAAGAATTTGAGGATCGGATTGGTCAGCTTCACGAATGCCTTCATGAAGAAGAAGTCGCTGTCCAGCGGGAGAAAGAAATTCATGGCAACGCGCCCGATCAGCGTCCACATCGCCATGCCCAGGATGTAGTCGATCAGCAGGATCCACCAGGAAAATGCCAGGACTGGTTCCATCCGGTTGCCCTCCCGAAACAACAGGGGCGGGAATGACCCGCCCCTGAACGTCTTTTGTCTTTCGAGTCAGTGCTCGCGGTCCAGGATCGCCTTGCCCGACGGATCCCTGATCGCGTCAACCATTTCCTGGGTCTCGGCGTCAGGCTCCTCGGTGGCCAGGCTGACCACGACCATGGCGATCAGGCTGACCGGCATGCCGATGATGGCAAATCGCAGATGGTCGATGCCAAGCCATGGATCCATGCCGGCAAACCTGACCATGTAGAGATAGGCCGAGCCGGAAGCGAATCCGAGAATCATTCCCCAGATTGCACCGGCGCGATTGGCCCGTTTCCACCACACGCCCAGAACCAGCGGGAAGAACAGTCCGGACGCCGCAAAGTCGAACGCCCAGGCCACCGCCCCGAGGATGCCGGTAAGCCGGAAACTGGCAACAAAGGCAGCCAGCGCACCGATCGCTATCAGCAGGACACGGGCCACGATCAGGCGGGTCCTGGTGTCGGCTTTCGGATCGATGATCTTGTAGTAGAGATCATGGCTCAGCGCGTTTGCGATTGCCAGCAGCAGACCGTCGGCGGTCGACATCGCCGCCGCCATTCCGCCAGCTGCAACCAGCCCGGAAATCACGTAGGGCAGACCTGCAATCTCCGGCGTTGCCAGCACCACGATATCCGGCCGCATGAAGAACTCGTTGATCTGGAGCAGGCCATCGCCATTGAAGTCGCTGATGGCGAGGAACTTCACCGCGGTCCAGTTCTGGATCCAGTCAAGCGCCATGACCTCTTCAACCGATTTGCCGATAATGCCGGTCGCCAGTTCCGGATCAAGCACCTGCAGCTTCGTCAGCGTCGCCAGGGCTGGCGCCGTGAAGTAGAGCAGGAAGATGAACAGCAGCGACCAGGACACCGATTTCCGGGCGGCGCGCACTGACGGGGTGGTAAAATACCTCATCAGGATATGCGGTAGCGACGCCGTTCCGGCCATCATGCAGAACGCCAGGGTGACGAACTTCCAGCTCGACATCCCGGTTCCCGGGTCATTGTGCAGCGTGGTCAGGACCCTGACGCCGGCGAATGGTGCGTCACCACCGGCTGCGGCTCCGACGCCGAACAGGCTTTCAAGCTCGCCGATCCGTGCCACTGCCTCGCCATAGCTGAAATGCGGTATGATGCCGAAGCCCTGGACGTTCGACATCCAGATGACCGGCGCAAGATAGGCAATGATCAGAACGATATACTGGGCAACTTGTGTCCAGGTCACCGCCCGCATGCCTCCGAGCATCGAGCACAGCAATATTCCCAGCAATCCGAACCAGACGCCAACCTCGAATGGAATCAGCAGCGCCCGTGATGCAATCGTTCCGGTGGCGTTGATCTGTGCCGTCACATAGGTAAAGGACGCCACCACCAGCACAACCGTGGCGACGAACCTGGCAAGATTGCCGCCGTAACGGGTTCCGATGAAATCGGGCACCGTGTAGCAGCCGAACTTGCGCAGATATGGAGCCATCAGGGCGTTGACGAGCACGTAGCCGCCGGTCCAGCCGACAACGAATGCCAGATAGCCATGACCGCCGAAATAGATCCCGCCGGCAAGGGCAACGAAGGATGCACCCGACATCCAGTCGGCTGCGGTCGCCATCCCGTTGAACACGGGCGGCACCTCGCGTCCGGCGACGTAATAGGCATCGACCTGCATCGTTCGCGACAGGAACCCGATCACCGCGTAGATCACGACGGTAAAGGCCACGAACAGGATTCCGATGGTCGAAGCCTGCACCCCGAGCTGCTCGAGGATTGCCATGAGAATGATGAATGCGATGAACCCGCCGGTGTACAGGCCGTACACTTTCGGCAGATTGCCGAGGAAGTCCTCTTTAGTCCAGTTGGCCATGATTTCCCCCCTTATCCTTCACCAAGGCCGGCTTCGTCATCAATCTTGTCCTGAAGCCAGTTCTGGCTAAAGATCAGGATGACGAAGATTGCGAGAGATCCCTGAACGGCGAAGTAGTATCCAAGCGGAAACCCGAGGAATGACCCACCGTTCAACCCCTTTGCGAACCAGTGAACAACGAAGGAAAAGATCACCCACAGAACCAGCACGACGATCGTGAGGTTGCGGGTCTTCCTCCAGTGTTCGGCCCGATTATCAGATGTAACAGGCATGAATGACTCCATGTGAAGTTGACAAAATCGTCGTACGGGAAACTTACACCCTTTCCTCGGCCATTGCAAAACCCGGGGTTCCAAATATAGGGGGATTTCCTGCGCGATCCCGGTCACGCAGTACTGTCATGGAAGACGAATGGTGTTGGAAGAGTCAATTCTGCGCCAGAGGGTGCACCAGGTCGTATCGACATTGCGCGGCGTCCTGCGGTTTCGCTTTGACCGGGGGCCGATTGCCGATATCGACAGGTTTGTCGAATTCGTCTCGACCAGGTCGGCCTATGTCGCACAGACCTCGCTGTTCGGCTACCTCAAGACCAGGATGGGCCGGGAATATGTCAAGATCTTCAAGGATGACGAGTTCCTGCCCTCGATCGAGAAGGCAAAGTGGGAAATCTATGCCGCCTGCCTGTCGGATCTGGCGGTCCACGCGGTGGCGATTGCCGGCCAGGGCCGGCCAGCCGGGGCAGTGGCCGGGCTGGCGCGGCACTGCCATGAGCGCAGTGTTCGGGCCACCTTCGCCGGCGAGTTTGCGGAAGCGATGATCGAGGATGTCATTGCGGAATTCGTCCGGCGAAGCGAGCGGACGATCTGGGCGAATGCGGCAATCGGCGCCGGCGCATTCTCGCTCAGCCCGGTGGCGCTGGCCGAATCGTCGCCGGTATCCGAAGAGTTTCGGGAACTCGACCGCGAGATCGTGACCAATTCGATCAGGTTGCGGTGGAATGATGTCCGCGGCCAGCTTCGGAAGCGGTTGGACGGACAATCCATCTGGCGCGAGTGGGAATTGTCCGCAGATGGTGCCGGATCAACACTCCAGTCACCAGCCGGCAGCCCGCAGGCGCCGGCCATCTGAAAGCGAAGTGGAAGACAGCATGTTCAAGTTCGTGGTCATTTCCGATCTGCACCTGGTTCCCGAGGGGAAACTGTCGCAGACCATCGACACCACCGGTCGCCTCCGTCAGGCGGTGGCGCATGTGAACAGGTTTCACGGTGATGCCGAATTCTGCATCCTGGCCGGAGATCTGGCCGACCGGGGCGACCGGGACTCCTATGAGCGGCTGCAGGCCGAGCTGCCTGCCCTGGATCTTCGCTGCCACCTGACCCTCGGCAACCATGATCATCACGGGCATTTTGCCGAGGTGTTCGGCGATGTGACCAATTCCCGCACCGGCTGCCACGACCTGTTCCTCGATCATGGCGGCCAGCGCATCATTGTCATGGACTCGGTCAGGCCCGGCGAGCACCCGGGGGAGATTGACGATGGCCAGGTCGAATGGCTTGCCGAGGTGCTCGACGAGGCTCGGGACCGGCCGGTGATCGTCATCATGCACCACAACATTACCGAGTTGATGGTCTCGACCGATGGTATCTGCCTGAAGCACAACGATGCCCTTCTCGATGCTCTGGCCGGTCACCCGGATTTGCGTCACGTGATTTCGGGGCATGTGCATCTCAATTCGTCGGGAAGCGTGCGGGGAATTCCTTTCACCACCTTTGCCGGGAACCACTACAATATCGAGCCGAGAGCCCATGACGAGAACGAGCGGGCCCCTCGCCATGACGGCCCCGGCCAGTATGCCGTGGTCTGGACCGGCGGGAACTCGACGATCGTGCTGTGCGAGGATTTCATGAATCGCCATGTCCGGATGCCGAGGGAGGCGTTTTCCTGGTGACGCCGCCCGGTAGCGGCCACGTATCCCCGGCACCGGTGGCGGACGGCACCCAGGTTCCCGACTTCCGGGATATCGAGGCGGCTGCTGCCCGCATTGCGCCCCTGGTCAGAAAGACACCGGTCGCCAGCCTGGCCTCGCTGAACGCCGCAACCGGGCTGGACCTGGTCTTCAAGTGCGAAAACCTGCAGCGGGAGGGATCCTTCAAGGTCCGGGGCGCGGTCAACGCGGTGAGAATGCTGGCGGAAGCCGGCTACCGCGGGGTGGTTGCAACCCATTCATCGGGCAATCACGGGGCGGCACTGGCCTATGCCGCCGCCCGTTCCGGGATGCGCGCGACAATCATCATGCCGGAGAATGCGATCCCCGGCAAGAAGGCCCGGATCGCCCGCTCCGGCGGCCACATCATCGAGTGCCCGATTGCCCCCGGCGCCCGGGGTGAGGCCCTCTCGCGATTTGTCGCCCGGGAGCATGCCGAGATCGTCCATCCCTACAATGACCGGCGGGTCATCGCCGGCCAGGGTACCTGCCTGGCCGAGTTCTGTGACCAGGCCGGAGCCATGGACGTGGTGGTGACACCGGTCGGTGGCGGCGGTCTGCTGTCCGGGACCTGCATCGCCGCCAGGCAGCTCCAGCCCTCGCTGCGGATACTGGCGGCCGAGCCGGAACTGGCCGACGATGCCTTTCGGAGCCTGGAGGCCGGCAGGCTGATCGAGGCCGGCGCCTCGGCGACGATTGCCGACGGGTTGCGGGCGCCGGTCATGGAGCTGACATGGCAGATCATGTCCGAACATGTCGAGGCGGTGGTGACGGTCAGCGAGGAGGAAATCGTTGATGCCATGAGGATCTACAGGGAGCATTCGGGCGGCTGGATCGAGCCGAGTTCGGCCACGGCGCTGGCCGCGGTATTGGCCAGCCGCGACATGTTGAAGGGGTTGCGGGTCGGAATTGTCCTGACCGGCGGAAATGTCGAACTCGCCGAGTTGCCCCGGTTTGCCCGCCTGAGATTGCTGGATCGGTAGCGGGGACTGCAGCCGTACCGCCCTTTGCCTCCGGCAGAATTGGCCTGTTTGGATTTTCAGCGAAATGTCTATACTGCCCGGCAACACGCCGCCTCCGCATTACGGCCGGCGACGATCAACCGGGACAGGAGCGCAATCTTTGTCTGAAGACACGAAGCCGAGAACGGCACGGCAGGCGGCACTGGACTACCACGAGTTTCCGAAGCCCGGCAAACTCGAGATCCGCGCCACCAAGCCCATGGCCACCGCCCGCGACCTTTCCCGGGCCTATTCGCCGGGAGTGGCGGATGCCTGCACCATGATCCACGAGCGGCCGATGGATGCCTTCCGCTACACCGCCAAGGGCAACCTGGTTGCAGTCATCTCCAACGGATCGGCGGTCCTGGGCCTGGGCAATATCGGCGCCCAGGCATCCAAGCCGGTGATGGAAGGCAAGGCGGTCCTGTTCAAGAAATTTGCCAATCTCGACTGCTTCGACATCGAGGTCAACGAGTCGGATCCGGAGCGGCTGGCTGATCTGGTGGTGAGTCTCGAGCCGACATTCGGCGCCATCAATCTCGAGGACATCAAGGCCCCGGACTGTTTCCTGGTCGAACGGCTGTGCCGGGAGCGGATGAACATCCCGGTATTCCATGACGACCAGCACGGAACAGCGATCGTCGTCGCTGCCGCCACCGAAAACGCGCTGCGGGTTGCCGGCAAGAAACTCGAGGAGATCAGGATCGTGGCCGTTGGCGCCGGTGCGGCCGGAATTGCCTGTCTCAAGATGCTGGTGACCATGGGTGCCCGGCACGACAACATCCTCCTGTGTGACCGGGAGGGGATTGTCCGCAAGGGCCGGGCCGACCTGCCGGCCGAGAAGGTCGAATTTGCACGGGACACGGAGTTGACGACCTTCGCGGAGGCGATGGAGGGGGCGGATCTGTTCCTGGGGCTGTCGGGCCCCGGGCTGCTGACCGCCGACATGGTCCGCCGGATGACACCGTGCCCGATCATCTTTGCACTTGCCAACCCGGTTCCGGAAATCATGCCGGAAATCGCCCTGGATGCGGCCCCCGACGCGCTGATTGCCACCGGTCGCTCGGACTATTTCAACCAGGTGAACAACGTGCTGTGCTTTCCGTTCATCTTCCGGGGGGCGATGGATGTCGGTGCAACCGAGATCAATGACCAGATGAAGCTGGCCTGTGCCAGTTCGATTGCCGGGCTGGCGCGGGCGACCACCTCGGCCGAGGTCGGCACCGCCTATCGCGGGGAGGATCTGACCTTCGGGCCGCGATACCTGATCCCGAAACCGTTCGATCCGCGGCTCATGGCCCAGGTTCCACTCGCCGTGGCGAAGGCGGCCATCGAGTCGGGTGTTGCCACGCGCCCGGTCGATCTCGACGACTACAAGCGCCATCTCGACGAGCAGGTCTACAGGTCGTCCTTCACCATGCGCCCGGTCTTCGAGACCAGCCGGACCACCTCGCGCCGGATCGTGTTCGCCGAGGGCGAGGATTCACGGGTCCTGCATGCGACGCGGGCAATCCTCGAGGAGACCGGCCACCAGCCGGTCCTGGTCGGACGGCCGGAGGTGGTGGCCTTGCGCATCGAACAGGCCGGGCTGACCCTGGATCCGGCGAAAGACTTCGAGATCGTCAATCCCGAGGATGATCCGAGGTTTCGCGACTACTGGTCCGAGTACCACGAGATCATGCAGCGTGACGGCGTGTCGCCCGACCTTGCCAAGGCCATTCTCCGGACCAATTCGACCGCCATCGCTGCGGTCATGGTCAGGCGCGGCGAGGCGGACAGCGTGATCTGCGGGACTTTCGGCCAGTATCTGTGGCACCTGAACTACGTGACGCAGATCCTCTCCCAGGGCGAATTGCACCCCGTCGGCGCCATGTCGCTGATCATTTGCGACTGGGGGACGCTGTTCATTGCCGACACCCATGTCAATACCGACCCGACCGCCGAACAGGTCACCGAGACCGTCATCGCCGCCGCCCGCCATGTCCGCCGGTTCGGCATCGAACCAAAGATCGCCCTGTGTTCCGATTCGCAATTCGGCAATCTCAACAGCAGGTCGGGCGTGCTCATGCGGGATGTCCTGGCCAGGCTCGATGCCGGCGGCCATGACTTCATCTACGAGGGCGAGATGAACACCGATACCGCGCTCGACCCGGAGCTGCGGGAGCGGCTGTTTCCCGGCTCGCGCCTGCAGGGAAAGGCGAATACGCTGATCTACCCGAACACCGTCGGGGCCGGTGCGGCGCGGAATCTCATGAAGGGGTTCGCCGCCGGCCTCGAGGTAGGGCCGATCCTGATGGGGATGGGCAACCGGGCCCATATCGTGACCTCGGCAATCACCGCCCGCGGCCTGTTCAATATTGCCGCGCTCGCCGGCACCACCGTGGCCAGCTACGGCTGAGACCGGCCAGGATCCAGGAGCAGGAAATGACGGGAAGCCTGACAACGCATGTTCTGGATACAGCGGCTGGCCGGCCGGCGGCCGGGCTGCGGATCGAACTCTACCGGCTGGATGGCGACGAGCGGGTCCACATCCGGACCGCGGTGACCAACAGTGACGGCCGTGTCGACGGGCAGATGCTGACGGCAGGGGAGTTTCGCAGGGGAACCTACGAGATCCTGTTCCATGCCGGCGAGTATCACGCCAGGGCTGGCGGCAGGAGCGCCGAGCATCCCTTCCTCGACGTTGTTCCGGTAAGGTTCGGAATGGATGAGCAACAGCACTACCACGTGCCGCTCCTCCTGTCCCCGTTCGGCTATTCGACCTATCGCGGCAGCTGACGGGCATGATGGCTGCGCAGCAATCCGGCCGCCCGCACCGGGAGTGATCGATGCCTCCTGATACGGCAATCATCTGGGAATGGATCGAGTTCGCCGTCAGGTGGACGCATGTCATCACCGCCATCGCCTGGATCGGGTCATCCTTCTATTTCATCGCCCTTGACCTGGGCCTGCGAAAATCGGACCGGATGCCGCATGGCGTGCTGGGCGAGGAATGGCAGGTGCATGGCGGCGGGTTCTACCACATCCGGAAATACAATGTTGCTCCCGACCACCTTCCCGAACACCTGACCTGGTTCAAGTGGGAAAGCTACGCCACCTGGCTGAGCGGGGCGGCGCTGCTCATGGTCGTCTACTGGGCCGGGGCCGAATACTACCTGATCGACCGCGCCAAGATGGACCTCACCACGCTGCAGGGCATCATGCTGTCCGGAGGATCGCTGGCCATCGGCTGGATCATCTACGACCGGCTGTGCAAGTCACCGCTCGGCAACCGTCCGGAGCTGTTGATGATCCTGTTGTTCGTCCTGCTGGCGGCCATGGCCTGGGGCTATGATCAATTGCTGACCGGCCGGGCGGCGCTGCTCCATCTCGGCGCATTCACCGCCACCATCATGACGGCCAATGTGTTCCTGATCATCATCCCCAACCAGAAGATCGTGGTCGCCGACATGAAGGCCGGCCGGACCCCGGATGCGAGTTACGGGCGCATTGCCAAGCTTCGGTCCACGCACAACAACTACCTCACCCTGCCGGTGATATTCCTGATGCTGTCGGTCCATTACCCGCTGGCCTTCGCCACCGAACACAACTGGGCCATCGCCGCCCTCGTCTTCCTGATGGGCGTGACCATCCGCCACTATTTCAACTCGATGCATGCCGGCCGCGGCCGGCCGCACTGGACCTGGGCGGCAACGGTGATCATCTTCATCTGCATCATGTGGCTGTCGACCGAGCCGATGACCGAGCCGGATGAAAGCGAGGCGGCGGCGGTCTCCAGCCCGTTCCTCGATCACCCGGAATTCGCCCAGGTGCATGCCATAATCGGCACCCGCTGCACCGCCTGCCATTCTCGGGAGCCGGTCTGGTCGAGAATCCACTGGCCACCGAAGGGGGTGATCCTGGAGGATGGCGGCGATATTGCCCGCCTTGCCCGGGCCATCTACGTGCAGAGCGCGGCCAGCGACGCCATGCCCCCGGCCAATGTCACCTTCATGGAGCAGAAGGAGCGGCAGGTGATTGCCAGGTGGTTTCGGGAATCGTCCACCGGCCTCCTGGCGATACTGAACTGACCAGGCTCTCGAGCCTGGACACGCCGCCGCCCGCCTGTTGCGCAGCGTTCCGGAAAGCCGCCCGGCCCGCCATCGCCGCGGGTCCGGTCCTGGCCGACGGCAGTTCTCAGGATGGCTGTTCGAGATAGCTCTCCAGTGAATCGTCCAGCGCATCGACCCATGGCGTGTGGTGTGCAGGTGCCATTTCACCGGTCATCGGCGAGACATATCCATTGTCGCGGAAGGTCATGATGTTCTGCTTCTTGTGTTTCTTCCACTGGAAGAATGCCTGGTCGGCAGCATCGACATCAAAACTCGGATAATCGGTATCGGCGATCAACTCGCGGACGTAGTTTCCCTGGTAGCTGATGCAGGCATAATCATCCTCGAGTGCATCCTCGGCAGCTATCCGGGCCTCGATATCGGCAATCATCGCCTTCCGGTCCGGCACATCGATCCGGCCCATGATGATGTCCCTGACATACCAGGCCTGGGCGTCGAACATGTTGAAGGTGTACCACTGATCCTGCATTCCCAAGTAGAAGAAATCCGGATTGTTCACCCACACAACCCCCTTGTAGAGGTCGGCTGTCGCCAGTCGGTTGGCGGTTCGAAGCCGCAGCCTGTCCTCGATGAACGGAAAATGATGCAGGTATCCGGTGCACAGGATTACGGCATCGACCACGGTGGAGGTGCCGTCGCGAAAATGCGCGGTCTTGCCCTCGACCCTGTCGAGGAGCGGAACCTCCTTCCAGTTCTCCGGCCAATCGTATCCCATGGGGGCGGTCCGGTGGCTCACGGTTACCGATTTGCAGCCGTATTTCCAGCATTGGGAACCAATATCCTCGGCCGAGTAGCTGGTGCCGATGATCAGGATGTCCTGGTTGGCGAATTCCCGGGCATCCCGGAAGTCGTGGGCATGCAGGATGCGGCCGTTGAAGCCGTCAAAGCCGGGATATTCGGGAACATTCGGTGTCGAGAAGTGTCCGGTGGCGACCACCACGTGATCGAAATCCTCATCGGTCTCGCGGTCATTGGCGATATCCTGGGCAACCACCCTGAACGTGCCGTTTTCGCGGGTCTCGATCCGGCGAACAGGGTTCGAGAAGCGGATCCAGCCCCGTACGCCGGCCTTCTCGACCCGTCCCTTGATGTAGTCCCACAGCACCGCCCGCGGCGGGTAGGATGCGATGGTCCGCCTGAAATGCTCGGCGAAGGTGTAGTCGGCAAATTCCAGGCCTTCCTTCGGGCCATTCGACCACAGGTAGCGGTACATTGAACAATGTGCCGGATTGCCATTCTCGTCGGTCCCGGTTCGCCAGCTGTAATTCCACAAGCCCCCCCAGTCCTTCTGGGCCTCGAAGCAGGTAATCTCGGGTATTTCCGCACCTTGCTCCCCGGCGGACTGGAATGCCCTGAGTTGTGCCAGCCCGGACGGGCCTGCGCCGACAATTGCGACACGCTTTGCCATCATGTCCTCCGAATTGCGTCTGACTTCCGGGTAGCGTCATCTGACGAATTTTGCAAATCCGCATGGCCACGTGACCGGCAGGGCAGGGTGCATCCGGACGGGAGAGATGGCGATTGAATTGCAACCCGTTCCGGTAGACAATGAAGGTGGCCACGTAACATCATCGCGGCCCGAACGACACATGTGACCAAGGAGGAGACGAAGATGTTCGCGAATTTCACGGCAAATGGCACGACCCGGCGCAGGTTTCTGAAATCGGCATCGGCGCTGGCCGGACTCGGAGTCCTGGGAGGCTCGCTTCCGGCCCGGGCCATGACATCCGGCGAGCCGATCAAGATCGGTTTCCTGGCACCGCTGACCGGTCCGGTGGCGGCATGGGGAAAGCCCGGTCTCGACGGTTGCCAGATCTGGGCTGAATCAATCAATGAAGCCGGCGGAATCGTCATTGGCGATACCAGCCACCCTGTCGAATTCATCGGCTATGACAACGAGTATGACCCGGCAAAGGCGAGAACCGGAGCCACCAGGCTGATCCGCGAGGATGGCGTCAAGTTCATCATGATGCTGGGTGGAGACACCTGGCCAGGCGTGCAGCCGGTTGCCGAGCGGACGGGAATGCTGTTCTCGACCTTGCTTCCTTCCGATCTCAGCCCGGACACGACGACGCTGATCGCGCCGGCCGAGGTGCATCCGATCTACAATGTGACGGCGGTCGAATGGCTCGCCGAAAACCGGCCGGAACTGAAGACTGCGGTCATGTGCGCCCAGGATGATGCGCTGGGCCTGCCATCGGTTGCCACCTACCTGGCGGCATTCGAGGCGGCTGGCATCTCGATGCAGGAAGACCCGCTGCTGTTTGACCCGGCGACCACCGATTTCGCACCGGTCGTCACCAAGCTCCTGGCTGGCGACCCCGACATATTCTGCCTCGATACGTCGTATGCGGATTATGTTCATCCGATCACCGAGCAGCTGTTCCAGCAGGGCTATGGTGGTCAGATCATCTCCTGCACGGCAGATTTCTATGACCAGATGATTGCCAAGACCTCGGTCGAATTCATGGAAGGGTTCCTGTTCCAGTTCCCGGATTTTGACGATCCGGCGCTGAATGCCGACTTCATCAATTTCCAGGATCCAAACGGGTTCTTCGAAACCTACAACGAACGCTATCCCGGCGAATGGGGTGCGGTCAGCTGGGAATATGCCGCGATCATGGATGTGTGGAAGGAGGCGGCAGAGCGGGCCGCCTCGACCGAACCGGATGCGGTGCTGGCGGCGATCACCGCCGACGGGACCGGCGCCCATGCATTCGGCACCGCCGACTGGTGGGGCAAGGATCTCTTCGGAATTGACAACGCGCTGGTCGGAAACTGGCCGGTGGTGGCAATCGAGGGAGGCAAGGCGACCATCAAGGAGTTCCGGTCGATACCCGACTGGTATGCCAGGCATGGCGACTTGCTGAAAAAGCACATGTCGGATTATGGCCAGATGTGGGACCAGCGCTGACATGGTGACTCCGCTCCGTCCGGGGCGGCAAGGAACAAGCGGTCTGTGCCGGCTTGAACTGCGAGGCTGAATGCTGGAGTTGTTGGCGCAGACCGGCCTGAATTCACTGTATGCCGCGGCCTATCTGTCGTTGGTCGCGGTCGGGCTGGTGCTGATATTCGGCGTCATGGGGATCATCAATTTTGCCCATGGCGAGTTGTTCATGCTCGGTGCCTATGCAGTGGTGGCACTCTATACCGAACTCAGCCTCCCCTATGTCCTGGTGGCGGCGATCGGACTGATCTTTGTCGGCTGCATCGGTCTCCTGATGCAGCTGACCATGTTCGGGCCGCTCAGGGACAATCCCCTGGCCGGGCTGGTGGCCTCGATCGGATTCCTGATGGTGATGCAGGCGCTGGTGTCGATCGGTTTCGGCGTTCGCATGGAGCATGTGCCGCCAGTGACACAGTCGGTGATCGAGTTTTCCGACAAGGTCCGGCTTCCGGTGCAGCGGCTGGTGGTGATCCTGGCGGCGATCGGATTTCTGTCGCTGCTGTGGCTGTTCCTGAAGCGGACCCGGTTTGGCTGGGCCCTGCGGGCAAGTGCGCAGGATCCGGAGGCGGCATCACTGCAGGGGATCTCGGTCCGCCAGGCCTCGATGATCGCGATGTTCATCGGTGCGGCCCTGGCCGGCATTGCCGGCGCGCTGACGGCACCCCTGACCTCCGTCAATCCGCATATGGGACATTCGGTGATCGTGGCCGCCTTCATTGTCATCATTGTCGGCGGCGTGGGATCGCTGGAAGGCGCGGTGGTTGCATCCGTCGCCTATGCGGTCGTTCACACTGTCGTCACCACCTTCTGGGACGGCGTCATCGCCGATGTTGTCGGGCTGTCACTCATGTTGCTGGTCCTGATCGTCAGGCCGACCGGATTGTTCGGGTCTGCCGAGCGTGCGTAGGGCGACAACAGCGCTGGTTGCAGCAGGGCTTCTGGCTGTCCTGTTGCTGCTGCCTTTCAGCCTGAGTTTTTCGCAACAGGAAATCCTGGTCTTCCTGACCATCAACATACTGGTGGTGGCGTCCTATCGCATGCTGACCCTGACCGGCGAATGGTCACTCGGCCATGTGGTGATCATGGGGGTGGGTGCCTATGGCTCGGCCCTCTATTCCAAGGAAATCGGAATCCCGGTGCCGCTTGCCATGCTGCTCGGCGGGGCGACCTCGGCCGTGGTTGCCCTTGGTCTCAGCTTTCCGCTGTTCCGGATGAAGGGATTCTACTTCCTGATCGGGTCGTTTGCCGCTGGCGAAATCATCCGCCTGCTCTGGAAGCGGTTTCGTGATCCGTTCGGCGGTCCCAAGGGCATCAAGCAGATCGACCCGATGCCCGACTTCGACATCTTCATCTGGAAATTCGATTTTTTCGAGCCGGTCAGCTACTACTATTTCACCCTGGTGGTGGTCATGGCCTGCCTGTGGCTCATGTGGCGGATCGAGAAATCACCGGTAGGCCTGACCTTTCATGCGGTTCACTGGCAGGACCTGCTGGCCCAGGCCGCCGGGATCGATGTCCGCGCCTGGCGCACCCTGGCCTTCGTGATCGCTTCGGGATTTGCCGGCCTTGCCGGTGCATTGCTTGCCCATTACATCGGCACCATCAACCCCAACAGCTTCGATATCGAACAGATGGTGTTCGTGCTCACCTGGGCGATCGTCGGTGGAACCGCGACATTCTATGGTCCGATTCTCGGCTGCGTGGTGCTGACGGTGCTGAATGAAATCGTCCTGCGGGAAGTCGGCCTCGAGCAGGGGCGGCCGCTGGTCTACGGGATCATCCTGATCATGTCGGTGCTGTTCCTGCCGAACGGGCTGGAAGGTATCGTCGAGCGTATCCGCCGCGCGCCGGGGCTTCGGCGACCGGGTGTATCGGGCTGAGCGGCCATGATGGAGGGATTCCTCGATATCAACGGGCTGGAAATGCGGTTCGGCGGCCTCAAGGCGGTTGATCACCTGACATTTTCGGTCGAGGAAGGCACGATTCACGGGCTGATCGGCCCGAATGGTGCCGGCAAGACCACCACGTTCAACATGATTTCCGGATTCTACACGCCAACCTCCGGCGAGGTGGCCTTTGGCGGCGAGAACATAACCGGCCTGCCCATGCATGCGGTGGCCCGCAAGGGTGTTGTCAGGACCTTTCAGCATTCGACGCTGTTTGCCGAGATGACCGTGATCGAAAACGCGCTGGTCGGCACGCATCTGATCCATCCTCCGGGCCTCTGGGCGGCAATTTCCGGTGGCGACGGCAGGCACCGGCAGCAGGCGCTGGGACTGGCCCGGGAGACGCTCGAATTCTTCGGCCTGCAGGAATTCTCCGATCATCAGGCCGGCAGCCTGTCGCATGGCCACCAGCGAGCGCTGGGAATGGCGGTGGCGCTGGCGGCCGGCCCGAAGATCCTGCTGCTTGACGAGCCCTTTACCGGCATGAACCCGGAAGAGACCTCGTCCATGATGCAGCTGATGTTCAAGCTCAGGGACAGCGGTGTGTCGATCCTGATTGTCGAACATGACATGCGCGCCGTCATGGGGCTGTGCGACCGGATTACCGTGATGAATTTCGGAAGATTGCTGACCGAGGGGCAGCCGGAAGAGATTCGCCGGCATCCGGAGGTAATCCGGGCCTATCTGGGCAGTTCGGTCGATGGAGCTTGAGGTCGACAGGATCGACGTTGCCTTCGGCAAGGTCCGGGCGATCCAGGGGGTGTCGCTGTCGGTGGCTGCCGGCACCATCGTCACCATCATCGGTGCCAACGGGGCCGGGAAGTCGACCACGCTGCGGGCAATTTCCGGCCTGGCCAGGTTGCGGGGCGGTGAAATCCGCTTTGCCGGCAAGCAGATCAGTGGCCTGGCTCCCGAGGAGATCGTGCGGTGCGGGATCGCGCATGTCCCGGAGGGTCGCCGGGTGTTCCCGGGTATGACGGTGGAGGAAAACCTGCGAACCGGGGCATTCCTGCGCCGGGACAGGGAGGCCATCGCCGGCGATCTGGACGATCTCTACCAGACCTTTCCGAACCTGCGGGCACGGCGAACACGAAATGCCCGCAACCTGTCAGGCGGCGAACAGCAGATGCTGGCCATCGGCCGGGCATTGATGGCCAGGCCGAAACTGCTGCTCATGGATGAGCCGTCAATGGGGCTGGCTCCGGTGGTGGTCGACGAGATTGCCGAGATCATTCGACAGATCCGGGATCGGGGTGTTCCGGTGGTGCTGGTGGAGCAGAATGCCGAATTGGCCCTCATGCTGGCCGATCACGCCTACGTGCTTGAAAATGGCCGCGTCGTCCTGCAGGGGGAGGCATCCAGGCTGCATGATGACGACCATGTCCGGGCGGCCTATCTTGGCATCTAGCGACCGCCATCGACAGTGGCGCATGGCACGCAACAGCGGCTGGCGCCGCTGCGACCTTTACTGGGAACAATTGCAGGAATCGGCAAACCGCAATCTTCGCCGCGGCAGCCGGATCCGCACCATCCTGCAGTTGCTGCTGGCCGACATCATTGCCCTGCTGCAGTTTGACAGCACCGACCTGCGCCGTGCAGCAAGCACCGCAAATGCCGGTTTTGCCTTGCGCCTTTGCGGAGTCGAGCGGGCGGCCAGGAGATTCTACCGGCTCGCCCTGGAGCAATGGCAGTTCGCGGACGGATCCCTGGACTCGATCGAAATCGCCCCGCGGGCGAGGAGTTCGCTCTATCACATGCGGATGGAGGCGCGGCATCGGCAGACATACCGGGCCAACCGGATTGCCAGGCTGCGCGGCTTCGCCAGCGAGACCGGGGAATGCATTGCCTGCCTCAGGGACAATGCGCCGGTTCCTCACCGGCTGTACGAGCGGTGGCGCGGCGAGAAACCGGCAATCCATGACGACTCCAGGAAATGGCTGGCGGCATGTCTGCTGGTGGCATCGGATGCGGAAGGGGAGGGCGCCCGGAAACCATGACATGGGGTCAGGCCCGGGGATGGGCACTCCGGTAGACCTCCATCAGCTGCCCCTTCTCGACCTCGGTATAGACCTGGGTCGTTGAAAGCGAACTGTGACCGAGCAGTTCCTGGATGACCCGCAAATCGCCGCCGGCCCTCAGGAGATGGGTGGCAAAGGAGTGGCGCAGCGCATGCGGGGTGGCAGTCGGCGGCAGGCCAAGCCCGACCCGCACGTCCTCCATGAATTTGCGCACCAGGCGCGGGTTGAGTTTGCCGCCCCGTTTGCCGACAAACAGTGGACCCGAGGCCGGGTGCGGACACAGATCGGCATAAAGCTGGACGGCCCTCCGGGCCGCCGAAATGACCGGGACGATCCGGTCCTTGCCTCCCTTGCCACGGATATGCAGTTGCCGGGCAAGCGGCTGATCCTGCCATGTCAGGTCAAGCGCCTCCGATACCCGCAGACCGCACCCGTACAGCAGGCAGGCGATGGCCTGGTTCCGGGCCGGTATCCAGCCTGGCTCCGGCTGGTTCCCGAGGCGCCTGATCAATTCCCGCGCCGGCTCCTCGCCAATCGGACGCGGCAGGCTCCTGCTGAACCTGGGCGCCGGAATCATCAGCAACTCCGCGGGATCAAACTCGTGGTGCCGGCCCAGCCAGCGGTAGAATTCCTTTACCGATGACAGTTTTCGGGCCAGCGATCTCGGGGAAAGGCCCTGCCGCCGCTCCTGCGTCATCCAGGCCCTGACATCACTGCGGCTCACCGATCCGACCAGCTCCAGGTCCGGTCTCCTGCCGGTATGTGTCGACTGAAACTGCAGGAATGCCGTGACATCGCGCCGGTAGGCGGCAACCGTGTTGTCGGAAACGCCTTCCAGCACGGACTTGTCGGACAGCCAGCGGCTGACCAGCCAGGCCGGGTCCTCGCCGGATCCGGTCATTGCGCCAGTTCGATCGCCCGTCTCGTGAAGACCTCGCGGAAGAACTCCAGAAGCGTGGTCGACATGTTGGGCTGGAAGTGCCCTGGTCGCTCGGAGCCCATGACCAGCACCCCGACCTGTCCGGTCTCGCCGGAAGAGATCGGCAGCAGGGCTTCCGACCGGATTTCCGGGCCTCCCCTGCCGTAGACCGCGGCCAGGGCGTCCCTGACCGGCCGCAGGATGACGCTGCCGGGTTTCTCCAGGGCCGGCGCCAGATAGGCCTCGCGGGCGGTGACGGCCTTGACGCTTCGAATTGGCCCGCCCTGAATCCTGTCGAACCCGTGCTTCATGGTGCCGTCAAGAAGCAGGACAATGCTTCCGAGACCCAGCAGACGCGGCAACTCGCTGGCCATGACAACCCGCAGCCGGGCGGCACTCGTGGTGTCAATGAGGATCAGCACTGCCTGCAGGACCTCGGTCATCGCATTGTCATTTTCCTGAAGGATGTTCGCCAGCGCCTGGTTGTCTGCCTCGATGGAAATCAGCCGCTCCTCGAGCTTGCGAATGGCCAGCCCGCGCCCGTCAATCACATTGGTGCCCAGCTTGTGGTTTTCGACAGACGCCAGCGCTCGCAACACCTTGGTGTCGTCAAGAACAATACCTGGATTGGCGATGATCTGCTCGCGCAACTCGGCCAGCCCCGATACCCTCTGATGTTCGGAATGAGTCAACGGCCTTCCCTCCGGCAATTGGTCAGACGATCCTTCCGATCCTGGCGGCGTCGGCCACGAAACTTGCCAGTCCGGAGTCGGTCAGGGGATGCGAGGCAAGCCTGGTGATGACGGCCGGTGGAATGGTGGCAACATCGGCGCCGGCCAGCGCGGCCTGGGTGACATGCAGCGGTGACCTGATCGATGCAGCCAGGATCTGGGTCCCGTAGTCGTAATTGTCGTAGATGTCCCTGATGTCACTGATCAGGTCCATTCCCTCGCTGCCGAGATCATCCAGGCGGCCGATGAACGGGCTGACATAGGCCGCGCCCACCTTAGCCGCCAGCAATGCCTGGTTCGCACTGAAGCACAGGGTGACATTGCACGGTATTGCCACGCGTCCCAGGCGTTCGCATGCCTTCAGCCCCTCCCATGTCAGCGGGACCTTGACCACGACATTGTCGGCGATTGCCGCCAACTCGCGCCCCTCCGTCACCATGCCGTCGCAATCGGTCGCAAATACCTCGGCGCTGACCGGCCTGCCCTCGGCGATCCTGCAAATCTCGCCGATCACCGCCTTTGGATCCTTGCCGGATTTGAGAACCAGGGACGGGTTGGTGGTCACTCCGTCAAGGATTCCCATTTCGGAGAGTTCGGCGATTGCTGCCGTGTCCGCGGTATCGACAAAAAACTGCATCGGGCCAACCAGGATTGTTCGGACAGGGAACTGTTTCAGCAACGACTTCTACATGATGCGCAGGCAGGATGGAATAGTCACATCCAGGGTGAATCGGCCCACACCGCACTTCCGGATCAGCCATGGTCGCGGGCCATCCGGAAGGATCACCCGCCATCACCGCCAAACAGGGCGAGGCGCGCCGTCACGGGTTGACACAAGCGCAATCCGACACTGCTTCGGGAACCGGGCCTGGCCGATCAGGCGCCCGAAGGCAGCAGACACGCTGCATTCAGGCTGCCCGGCGAATCCCCGAGACCCGGCAGCCGGTTGACCCGGAAGGGCTGACCGGTCCGGGCGGGGGAGGTGCCTGCCACCAGGGCAGGCACCCCTGGCCGGACGGCCCTGGTTGCATCGACCCGACGGCCGAGCGTCGATAGATGCAAATTCGGCGAGGCCCGCGGGTAAGCGACCATGGACGCGTGATGCAGTCGGACGTCTCTTGCAGGCAGGTGGACCTTGCGCAGGTGCCGCGCCGCGCCTACTTGGTCAGGGGCAGACACCGCTGACCTTCGATCCATCTTGCCGATCGGCGGCGCTGCGCCAACGTGGTCCGGCAGCGCGCTTCCGAATGTCGGAATTGCGCCGAACAGGGCCGCGCCAATTCAACCTCCGGGATTCATCTCGATGCGCAATCCATCGTGCCTCATTCATTCTGCCGACGGTATCGCATCCGAAATCGTGGCGGAGATCCGCAAGACCATGACGTGGCCTGGAGCAGGATGCCCTGGCGGAGGCGACGAGGCGGCCTGCCCTGAACGTGCCGCAGATGGCCCGCGCCCCGCCGGCCTCACGGGTGTGCAAGGCGGATCGCCGGTGTCCGAAGCCGGTATCGGCGGCGCAGTGGTCGCCAGACCGGGTGCCGTCCGTTGAACGGGGCCCGGCAAACCAGCCTCCGGGGAGCCCTGTACGCATTCCTGGGATTTGCCGTGTTTTCGGCGCATGACGCCGTGATCAAGTTCCTCGGCGCCGACTACACCCCGTTCCAGATACTGTTTTTCGGGGTGCTGCTCAGCTTCCCCTTTGCCACGTTCATGTTGCTGCGGGACCGGGATGCGGGCACGCTCAGGCCGCGCAATCCAGGTTGGATGGCCGCACGGACGGCTGCCGGAGTCGTGACCGCCACATCGGCTTTCTTCGCGTTTTCGGTCCTGCCGTTGGCGCAAGTCTACGCGTTCATTTTTGCCGCCCCGTTCCTGATCACCATCATGTCCATCCCGTTGCTGGGCGAACGGGTCGGTGTCCATCGGTGGGCGGCCGTTCTGCTGGGGCTTGCAGGCGTGCTGATCGTCCTGCGACCGGGAGTCGAGGCGCTTACCGCCGGCCATATCGCGGCACTCGCCGCCGCGGCCGGAAGCGCGCTGGTCTCGGTCATCACCCGGAAAATCGGCCGCGAGGAGCGTGCCGCCGTGCTCATGCTCTACCCGATGATGGCCAATGTCGTGCTGATGGGCGCCATCCTCCCCTTCGTGTATCGCCCCGTTCCGATTCAGCATATCGGACTCTTCGCCATGGTTGCGGCTCTCGGCTTTGGTGGCGGGCTGTGCGTGATCGCCGCCTACCGACATGGTGACGCGGCAACTGTGGCGCCCATGCAGTATTCGCAGATCATCTGGGGTGCAGGCCTGGGATTCCTGTTCTTTGCCGAAGTGCCGGATTTCATGACAGGTCTGGGAGCTGTCGTGATCATCGCCTCCGGCCTCTACGTGGTCATCAGGGAAAGCCTGGGCGGCCGCTCGGAAAACACCCCGGTCCTGCGAACCCGGAGCCGCGCCGGTGCCGCCACCTCCCCCAATATCGGTGCCATGCTCCGGAAACGGCCCAAGCCCAAGCCACCCGCCAACAAGGGGCCAGGCAAGGAAGGGTAATTCGCCCCACCCGGGGTGAAGTCCGGACCGGCAGAGCGTGCTTGCCCTCGATAATCCCGGCCACGGTCCGGCCGGGGATGCCCGATGCGATGCCCGCGCGGTTGCTACATCCGAATTTCACGCCCATTCCGGTCCTGGCGAAAATGCGACAACCAGTCTGGCCGGCGACTCCAGATCGGGTGATGGCATCTCCCGGGCACAGCTGCGGGTTGCCGACAATCCGAGGCTTGACAAGTGAAGAACAAACTGGCAACAGGACGGTGCAGGGAGGCTGGTCCTTCCGATCAGTGAACAAACCGATCGAGACAGGAGCCGACCGCGTGAGTGCCATTTCCGCCGACCGCAACAATATCTGCCGGCTCCATTCCGGAAGTCGGTCCAGCCCACGGCGCATCATCGGGGACCGGCATGCCTGTTCGGCACCGGGCCTGGTGGAGATGTGCAATCAGGCAGGAGGGACAAGAACATCGTGAATGACGTGGAAGCCCGGGAATTTCCGGAGGGTGAGACCGTCAGTGTCCTGACGGCCCGCCCGGTCGATGGCTGTCTTGACTACCTGTCGCCACCGGGCGGCGTCGGTGTCGGCGACCTGGTCGAGGTCCCGCTCGGCGCTTCGGTCAGCCTGGGCGTGATCTGGGGGGCCGGCGGCAACCAGGTCGATCCCGACCGGTTGCGCCCGGTCCGCAAGCGGCTTGACGTGCCGCCGATGAATGCCGGGATGCGCATTTTTCTCGAACAGGCCAGCCATTACACCCTCACGCCGCTGACCGGGATGTTTCGCCTGGCAACCAGGGTTCCGGGCATTGCGGGAGGGCGGCCGACCAGGAACGTCTATGCCCTGACCGGCGTGCTTCCCGAGCCGGAGACGCCGGCACGGTTGCGGGTGCTGCAGGCATTCGAGGATCGGGGTGGAATGAGCATGTCGGTCGGCGAGATCGTCGAGCATGCCGGTGTTGGAGCCGGTGTGGTTAGGGGCCTGGCGGCGCTGGGCGTGCTTGAGCGCCGTGCGGTCGAACGGGACCAGCCATATCCGGAGCTGCGCCATGATCGCAGGGAATTCGAGCTGAGTGCCGATCAGCAGGCGGCCTCCGACACATTGCGATCGCGGGTGGCCAGCGACGGGTATTCTGCCACCCTTCTGAAAGGCGTGACCGGGTCGGGCAAGACCGAAGTCTACATGGAGGCGATCGCCGAGACGATTGCCAGGGGCAAGCAGGCACTGGTCCTGCTGCCGGAAATCTCGCTGACCTCGCAATTCCTCGATCGGGTCAGCCGGAGGTTCGGAGCCCGGCCCGGCCAATGGCATTCGCAAATCGGACAGGCCGAGCGCCGACGGTTGTGGCGCAGTTGCGGCGAAGGAAGTGTCGACCTGGTGATCGGCGCCAGATCGGCCCTGTTCCTGCCGTTCCGGAAGTTGGGGCTGATCGTCGTCGACGAGGAACACGACATTTCCTACAAGCAGGAAGAGGGGGCCATATACAACGCACGCGACATGGCGGTACTGCGCGCCGCGGTCACGAAATCGCATGTTGTCCTGGCATCCGCCACGCCGTCACTCGAATCCTGGAACAACGCCCGGACCGGCAAGTATCACCGTCTGGATCTGCCGATACGTATCGGCGCCGCGCAACTGCCGGAAATCAGCGCCGTCGATCTGCGGGAGGCCGACCTCCCGAGCGGGCGATGGATTTCCGGGGCGCTGGTGCTGGCGATCAGGGAGGCCCATCAATGCGGTGAGCAGGCACTCCTGTTCCTCAATCGCCGGGGCTACGCGCCGATGACCATCTGCCGAAAATGCGGCTACCAGTTCCTGTGCAACGATTGCGACGTTCGCATGGTCGAGCACCGGTTTCGCGGCATTCACATGTGTCACCAGTGCGGGGCCAGTTCGCCGGTCCCCGAGATCTGCCCGGTCTGCGATTGCGGCGAGAACCTGGTGCCGGTCGGCCCGGGGGTCGAGCGGTTGGCCGAGGAGGCTCGGTTGCTGTTTCCGGAGATGCGGATCGAGATTCTTTCGTCCGATGTCACCGGTTCGGCCCAGGGACTCCGCGAGTCATTCGACCGGATCAAGCGGGGCCAGGTCGACCTCATCATCGGCACCCAGATGGTGGCCAAGGGGCATCACTTCCCGCTCCTGACCACGGTTGGTGTGATCGATGCCGATTTCAGCCTGAAGAGCGACGATTTTCGTGCCTCGGAGCGGACTTTCCAGTTGATGACGCAGGTTGCGGGAAGGTCGGGACGGACCGAAGACCATCGGCGGGGGCTGGCGCTACTGCAGACCTGCGATCCCGAACACATGGTGATGCAGGCGATCCGGTCAGGCGACAGTGATTCATTCCTGGAAGCCGAGGCGGCGGAACGGCAGGTTAGCGGCGTGCCGCCATTCGGCCGCTACGTGGCCCTGGTGATAAGCGGGTCGGACCTCCAGGAGACCAGGAGGTTTGCCGCCGGCATGGTGCGTGATTCGGACTCGCTGACCCGCATTGGCGCCCAGGTATTCGGTCCGGCCCCGGCCCAGATTGCCCGAATCCGCGGCCGGTTCCGGTTCCGTATCCTGATAAAGGCACCAAGACAGGCCCCGGTGCAAAAGGCGGTGGACGACTGGCAGCGCCGCTTCAGGAAGCTCGGCAACATCCGGGTGTCGATCGATGTCGACCCGCAGCGATTCATCTAGGCCCTGTTGACAATAATGTCACGAATCAACCGCGCAGGTGCCGTTCCTGCCGCAACGCACGCGTGTGGACGCCCCCGGTGGTGCAGGCCGGAATCCGGACAACCCGGATCACGGTCAGGACACGGTCGCATGTCCGGCCTCTCGATGCAGCATTCATTCGCCGCCGGCCCATATGGTGTTCGCGGACCGGATCCGGATCGCTCGAGCGGGCTCGAAGCCCTGCGGCCGGCACTGGTTCTTCCGACCCCGTCTTCCGTGACCTTTGTCCCTGTGCTGTCCGTCATCCTCACCGCCCGGGCCGGGATCACCCGCGGATCAGGCCGCCATCGCCGTGCCTGCAGTGCCCGGTATTCCGTTCCGGGAAACAGAGCCTCTCCTTTCCAGGCAGTCACGCCGCCGCGGCCATCGCCGCCGGTGCCCGTTGATCCTCGCTCCCGACCGACAGCGCCCGGATCATGCGCGCCATCCTGCCGGCAAGCGCCACCGCCACCAGCTTCGGCGGCTTCCCGGCGATCATCCTGGCAAGCCGGGGATCGTCCTGTAGAGCGACAATCTGGATGAGAACTGCACGTCGATCAGGATAACGGTCTGACGCCGCGACAAGGCGGATATCTTCCGGATCTCCCGCCGGCTGCAAGCGCTTTCTCGACCGAAGCCGGCAAACGGCTGCGGCCCGCGGGGCCGGAGGCGCCGCGGGCCGCATGTCCCGGGATATTCCGGCTCAGCCGGTTTGCGTGTTCTTCTGCGTGGCCCGGCTCGCCGGCCGACCGCGTTTGCGGGTCTCGAGTGCGGTGCGCCGCCTGCAGCCCCTCGGCCAGTGCCGTGAAGCTCTCGCCACCGAGTACGACCTCGGCATGCCTGAAGCCGGACCAGGGAAGCCGGAAGCGATGGAGCATGTGCCCGGGCTTCCTGCCGGCAAGGCGGCGCCAGGCCCGGTCATGCGGGCGAAGACAGGCAGGCCTCCGGCCGGGCGCATGAAGCTGCCGGAACATCACCTCCTCTCCGGGCCGGGCCCGCGCCTTCCGGTCGCGGATGCGTCGCTCCAGGGTGCGCCGGACATCCGGACCCTGCTCCGGATGGCGCCTCCTCTGTTGGATTCCAGAGTGCCTCGGCGGCCGGTTTCCGTTCCCGGCAGCCAGGGCCGGAAGGACCTGGCTGCCGGGAAGAATGAACCGGCGGTGCGGCCGGTCCGCGTGCGCGCGGTCTATTCCCGGCGGCGCGCCACGAGGATTGCGTTCCAGTCCTTTCCGCCGGCCGGCCGGATCCGGCTGACGCGCCGGTCACTTGCCGCCAGCCGGCCTGCAGCCTCGTCGCCGGCCGCATCGGCATCGAATCCGCAGATGATGCGCGCCGGCTTCCAGGCCTCGGCCCATGCGGGCAGCCGGCTGGCGGTGCCGCAGGTCGAGAGGAAGACGCATCCGGTTCTGCAGGATCCGGGCATGGCAAATGCCGAGAGCGCGTCGATGGCGCTCCCGGCAATGAACAGCGTATCCACGGTAGCGGGCCCGCCGCCGATCCGGAAGCTGCCGCGGTCCTTGCGCGAGCCGGGCGCCATTCCCCGGAACCGCTTCCTGCCCGGAATGCAGGCGGTTCCACGGCATTCGGCGCCGGCCGGCTTCCGGTGCCGGTCGGTGGCAAGGAAGACCGCGCTGCCGCGGGCATCGGCATAAACCGGGCCGCGCCGGCCCGGCGCCGCCACCAGATCGGCTGGCAGGGCCCGCTCCCGGGTGAGCCGGCGGCGGATGGCCGGCCATGCGGAATCTGCCGGCGGTGGCAGAACCAGTTCCCGGCCGGGTGCCGCCGCCTTCTCCGGCACCAGCTCCCCTGCCGGCTGCCGGAGGCGCTTCACCGCCTCCGGGAAGCTTGTCCCTTCGGCATGGATGACCAGATCGATGGCACCGCCACCGCCACAGCCCTGCCGGTGATCGCAGAACTTCTCGCCGGTGATGCTGAGGATCGATCCCTCGCGCCGGAAGCGGCTGCGGTCGCGCGGATCGCACCGGTAGCCGAGCCTGGCGGCGACCTGCCGGAGCGGCAATTGCCGCAGCCGGCTCCAGTCATCCTGCCGCCTGTTCATGTCTTGAGGTTGAGTTCGTCCACTGCCCGGGCGACGTGGTTCTCGGTGACCTGCCGGTCCTTGCCGGCGGCAGCGGCCGCCAGTGCATCATGGGCAATCTGGCCCACCCGGCGCGGCAGGCCGCGGGCGGTCTGCACGATGGCGGCGATGGCATTCGTTTCGAAGAGCGGGATGTCGGCAGCGCCGGCCAGGCGAAGCCGGTGCTCGATCCAGGGCCCGATCTCCTCTGCCGCCAGCCCGTCCATGTGGTGGCGCACCACCAGGCGCTGGGCAAGGGATTCGTCGACACCCATTGCCAGCCGCCGCCTGAGCCCGGTCAGCCCGGTCGGCAGCAGGCAGAAGCGCTGCCCGGAATCGATTTCGAAACTGGTGAGCAGGCGCAAATCCTCGAGCACCGCATTCGGCAGGAGATGGGCCTCGTCGATGATCAGCACCGGTGTCTGCCGGCCACCGGCCAGGCGCGACAATTCGCCGGCGATGGCGCGCCCGACCATGTGGCGGGACTGTCCGGGGGCAAGCCCGGGCCCGGCGGCGATGCTGTTCATGGCCTCGAGCGGCGTGACGGCGCCGAGCGGCAGGTAGATGATCCGGCAGAGGCCGCGGGCAAGGCTGTCGGCGAAGCGCCGGCAGGCGGTGGTCTTGCCGGAGCCGGCCTCGCCGGCCAGGAGGCCGATGCCGCGCATCTCGGCCAGGTGGCCGAGGCGTGCCTGCGCCTCGGTGGCGGCCTGGCCCTGGAACAGCTGGTCGGACGGGATGTCGCTTTCGAAGGGCCGGCGGGCGAGCGAGAAGGATTGACGGTACATGGCTCAGCCCTCCTCCCCGCCATCATTGCCGATACTGGAGAAGGAGATGGCGTGGCCGCGCTTCACCCTGGCATTTGTACCCGGGTCGAGCGGCCAGGCCTGCCCGGCATCCCCGTCATCGGTCACCACGATGATCGGACGGCCCGGCGGGGCTGCCGGATCGAAGCGCAGGGTCACCTTCTGCCCGACCAGGCCGGCACCCACCTCGTAGAGCCGGTTTCGCAGGCTGACCACCCGGTCCTTGCCGACCTTGCGCACCGCCTCCTCGAGGAACAGGTCGTCAGGATCGATGCTGCCATCGACGAGGCGGACATCCCGGGCCCTGGCGGCCCAGGCATCGGCCGGGGTCATGCCTTCGAGACCGCGGTGGGGGCGATGGTGATATTCGCCTTCCACCCAGGCCGCCAGGCGGCGATCGAGGACATCGAGGCTGGCGGTGTCGGCCGGCTCCAGGCCCGGCAGGAAGCGTTGTCTGACAGTGCGTATATGGCGCTCACATTTACCTTTTCCCCGGGGCCTGCATGGCCGTGCATGGATCAGGGCCACACCGAGACGGGCGCAAACGAGCTCGAGGCGCCGGGAGCGGCAGGCACTGCCATTGTCGGTGTAGGGTTTCTTCGGGATCGCCCGCCGCAGCAGGGCCTGCCGGAACACCGGCAGGAACTCGGCCACACCTTCCGGGAAGGCAAAGGCCGACCAGGGCACGATGCGGGTCGCATCATCGATGATGACGATCATGCAGGTCTTGCGCCGCCGCCTGCCATCGCCGCATTTCGGGCCGTGCATCACATCGGATTGCCAGAGGTCGCCGGCATGAAGATGGGCAAGGCGCCGGAGGTCCTGCGGCGCCTGCACCGGATCCATCAGCCCCTCGGCATGGAACAGGCGGCAGGTGGATGAAAGCGGGATCGGGCCCGGGGCTTCGTCCTGCTTCCCGGCCCGTGCGATCACGTCCCGCACCGAGAGACCGGGATGTTCCCTGCGGATGGCGATCAGCAGCTCGGCCGCGCCGACCCCGAGGCGCCGGGACCTGCCGCGGTCACGGCGCCGGCCGGGCTTGAGAGCATCGAGGCCGCCGCGCCGCCAATTGCGCAGCCAGTGCAGGATCGTGCCCTCGGCAATCCGGGTGCGGCTGGTGCCGGGAATTACCCACGGCTTGCCGGCAAGACGGCGCGTCCCGGCCATCCGCGCCGTCCCGGCGAGGTCAGGAAGGGGGGCGATGACCCGGTATCGGAACATCGCCACCTCAATCCGGTGCTTTTCGCGCATCTGGTCCATGCCTGGTCTCCCTTTCCGCCACCTCGGACAGGCATGGTGCCGCTCAGCCCGGCGGGTCAGGTCCTGACTTGTGTCGGATTGCCGGATTCGAAACCGGTGCCGGATCAATCCGGACCGCAAAGCCCGGCGGAGGTTCCGGATGCTGGAGATGCGGACCCGCATGACCGCGCAAATCGAAGAGGAGCCGGTCGGTGCCGGGACGGGCCCCGAGTTCGGTAACCGATGGCGTGCAGCCGGCCAGCAGATCCGGCAACAGGGTGATGAGTGTCGTCAGGCCGGCGGCGACCAGGTCGCGCCGGTATCCGATCCAGCGGCGATTGCCGGCATCGCTCACCGCATGGCCGGGACGGGCGGCCTCGGCCGCTGCCCGCAGGCTCTCCGCCGTCTCCACCGCCAGCGCCGCCGTCTCGAGCTCGTCCAGCGTGCCCGGCAGGCGGGCGGCAAAGCAGCGGGCCGGCAGTGACCATGTCCGGTGGGCCTCCCGGCAGTACCAGCGGGGAATGCGGGCATCCCCCCGGCGGGTCTTGCGCAGGTAGCTGCCATGGCGGGCAAAACTGCAGCCGCCATCGGGATGGGCCGGGCAGCAATCAAGCTTTGCTTCCCGCCAGGCTTGCGTGGTAACGCAGTCCTCGCCGGACAGCGACAGATTCCAATCGAGTTGCACGGCTACCGGCCCGGCGGGGTCGATGACCGCACGGGCCGCCTCTTTCCGGAATGTCACACCTCGCGCCGGGTCTCGCCGGCGCTGCCGGAAGGCCGAACGCCCCCGCCAGATCCGTAATCAACCGGCAGGTGCGGGCAAATCAACCCCGAAAACCGGCAACCGGGACAATGCTGCCGGGAAAGCAGGCATCCGCCATGCTACCGGGAAACACGCTGCTGTCAGCGCTGCCGGGAAAGAGAGAGGGTGTTGCGGATACTTCCGGCTTCCAGCCAATCAGCACCCGATGCAATCCGTGACAAACTGGCTACTGAACACCGAACTACCCTGCAACCCAACACTCCTCGGTTCCTCGAGGATTCCGACCGGGCGCAGACCCGGGTCCTTCTCGAGCATCGCCGCCACCTCCTCGTCGAATATCCCGGCCGGCGGGTCCGGCCTTCGCCGGCTCCGCGGTGTCCTGCTGCCGCGACGGAAGCACCGGGTCCCGCCTGATGCGGCAGCCGGTGGATGCGCGATGCCGGCCTTCGCCGACGCGGGCGGGCCGAATGTGATCTGCCGTATTCCATGAAAAGCCTCACTTGATGGTCTGTTGCGTGGCGTCCGGGCATCCTGCTCACCTCGTCGGACCGGGTCTTGCAGGACAATGCCCGAACGGCCGCGGACATCAGGTGAGGTGCTGGCAAGGGGGGAGAAATCCAGGGCGGCAGGGTGTAACTCCGGTCGGGCTGCGCCCTCACTCCGTTACCCCCTGCCGCCCCCCGGCACCCTTGTCATCCTGATTGACGCTGGATTCTCACCGTGATTGTCGCCCCGCAGAAGGAGCTGCGGCGGGCCCTGGCCACGACCAACATGATCGAGAGCGCCCATTCGGTGGTCAGGCAGACCTGCCCGGGCGTCAAGCGATGGCGTGGAGCCGGGATGGCGCTGCGCTGGACCGGGGCCGGTATGCCGGAGGCCGGGAAGGGAATGCGCCGCCTCGGGGCCTGTCGGCAGCTGCCGATCCTGAAGGCCGCACTGGCGCGTCATCACCGGGGAGATGCGGAAACCACCGGCATCGACCACCGCGCACGGGCGGCATGATGATCAACCGGCAGCGCTGACCGAGCCAGTTTCAACATTGGTCGGGACATTCCCTGGGGTCAAGGTCTTTCCCATGAGCAGGCAGGTGATTGACAAGGATCGCTGCCAGGGTCGACGGTGTTTACTATGGCCGAACCTCGACCACGAAATCATGAAATAAATACAACAAAAGATTTGACAGAAGGCAGGAATCCTGTAGCATTACCGGTGCAGGTGCAGGTGCTGCTGAATCTGGTCAGATGGCATGAGAACCGAAAACCAGGACGTGGGCGATCGGGCGGTGAGCTGGGAAGCGCTTCCGGCGGAGAACCGGCATCGGATCGCCCGGATTCTGGCACAGGCGCTCACGGAGCGTCTGCCGGCTCCTGCGCAGCGCAGCGATGACAGTCCCGGTGTATCCGGCTGAGGCACCGAAGGTCTCCCCGCGGCATCTGAGCCGCAAGGCACTTGTCTATGTCCGTCAATCGTCGCTGAAACAGGTCGAGGAGAACCGCGAATCGACGCGCCTGCAATATGCGCTGACCGAACGCGCCGCCAGCCTGGGCCGGGCACCCTCGATGGTCGGTGTCATCGACAGTGACCTTGGCCGGTCGGGGCGCAGCATTGCCGGACGGGAGGGCTTCGTGCATCTGGTCGGCGAAGTCGGCCTCGGGCGGGTCGGCCTGGTCCTGAGTCGCGACGTGTCACGCCTTTCCCGCAGCCTGGCCGATTGGGGGCAGCTCCTGGAGATCTGCGGGCGGACCGACACGCTTATCGCCGATGCGGAATCGGTGTATGATCTCGGCCGTAACGCTGATCGTTTCCTGCTCGGGGTACTCGGAACGGTGTCGGAATCGGAATTGCACACGCTGCGCATGCGGATGCATGCCGGACGCGAGGCCAAGGCGGCGCGCGGGGAGTTGTCGGTGCCGCTGCCCCGGGGATATGTCCGTGCCGATGACGGGCGCGTGGAGATGGACCCCGACGAGGAGGTCCGCGCCAGCGTACGCCTGGTCTTCGATCTCTATGCCGCCTGCGGTTCGCTCTCGGGTCTGCTCAGGCTTCTGGCAAGGCGCGGGGTGTCGCTTCCGCACCGCTCGGCCCGCCGGCAGACGCGGGGCGTCCTGGTCTGGAACCGTCCGAGCCTCGCAACCCTTCACAAGATGCTGCACAACCCGGTCTATGCCGGTGCCTTCGCCTGGGGCAGGAGCAAGGCTGATGGCAGCTGGCGGCACCTGATCCGCGACCATCATCCGGCCTATATCGGATGGGACACCTTCGAGATGAACCGGAAGCAGCTGGCGGCGAACCCCTTTGCGCCCCGTTCCGGCAGCCGGGGAAACCTCATGAGCGGCCTCGTTCATTGCGGGCGATGCGGCCAGCGGATGATCGTCCATTATCCGAGGGCGAGCGCCATGCGCCTGACCTGCCCGGGCGAGGAGAGGGATTATGGCGGTGACCGGTGTCAGTCATTTGCCGGGCGCCTGTTTGAGCCGCTGGTGTCGCGGCTGGTGCTGCAGGCCCTGTCGCCGGCGGCGCTGGAGCTTTCGCGATCGGTCGCCGCCAATGCGGAGCAGGACCGCAGGGAGCAGCACCGGATGTGGGGAAGGCGTCTCGAGCGCGCCAGGCAGGACGCCGACAGGATCTTTCGCCAATGGGATGCGGTCGAGCCGGAGAACCGGATGGTGGCGCGCAGCATCGAGACCCGCTACGAGGCGGCCCTTGCCGGGAGGCACCGGCTCGAAGACGAATACGAGCGGTTCTGCGCATCCGTGCCCGAGCAGCTGTCTGCGGCGGACTGGGAGCGCATCCGGGGCACGACCGCGGATATCGTCCGGCTCTGGAATGGCGGCGGAATCGATGACAGCGTCCGCGCCGCGGTGCTGTCGCTGATGATCGAACGGATCGTCGCCACACAGGACGGTGTCAGCGAACGGATCGCCGTCGAGATCCGCTGGCATGGCGGGCAGGTCACGGCGCATTGCATGCGGGCACCGGTGCGGCGGCTTGAACAGCTGACCTCTTTCGAGGCGTTGCGCCGGAGGGCCCTGGAGCTTGAAAGCGAAGGCAGAACGCAACAAGGGATCGCCGACTGCCTCAACGCCGAAGGCTATCGTCCGCCAAGGCGGAAGGCATTCAGCATCGGCTCCGTCTCGAACCTGCTGGGCAAGTGCCGACCGCCAGCCAGGAGTTCGCCGCATCCCTGGCGCCCGCCAGCCGACCGGAAGCCGCACGAGTGGACGATCGGGGAGTTCGCAAACCTGCTCGGAATGCCGAAGCCGAGCGTGTACTACTGGGTGACGACAGGTGTCGTCCCGGCCCGCCGCTCCGACGGAAGTTCGCGCTGGCTGATCCTTGCTGATGAGACCGAGGTGGCGCGGCTGAAGGAACGGCGCCGGGCCGCGGCAAGACGAAAGGAAGCATACGAGAAGGCATGGGATCAGGTCGCAGCGACCCGTCACTAAATCCATGGAGGTAATTGTTCAATGAATTGTCCGTCTCAGCCCGTGATCCGTGTCCGCTTGGCCGGCCGGCCGCCTTTCCGCCCGTTGGCGCGGGCGGCGGCAGCCTTTGCCGGGCTGGTCGCCCTACCGCCTTCCGCACCAAGGATGGATGCCATCCACGACCGGGTACCGAACACGCCATCGAACAACGCAGGCACGTAGACGTCGGCATCAAGGGCCGGCCAGTGGAGGCCAAGGCCGGAAGGAGAAAGTTCGATTTCGGAGAGGGCAGCAGGATCAGCCCCCGCCAGTCCCTCGATCAGGCGTACAGGCACGGTCAGCACGACATCATTGTGCAGGGTAACGATCAGGTGGGAAGATTCCTGGTCATAGCGGGCCTTGGTGACACGAGACTTCCGCTGCAGGGCTGCACCAGCCGCCTGGGCCAAGGCAAAATCTACGTCAGTAACGGTCATGAATCTTGCTCCATTTCCGGCACAGGTCGAACAGGTGAGCAGCCAGGTCGTTCTGGATCCGGCCCAGCTTCCGTCTGTTGAAGTGGCCATGGACTTCCCGAAACTCAGGCGGCCCGTTCGGGCAGTTCAGGATGAATACGGCCTCACCGTCAGCCCCGGTCACATGGACATGGGCAGGTCTGTGATCATTCAGATAAATCATCACCCTCAGTCCATCGAGACGCAAGACAGTCGGCATTGGATGGGTCTAGCAGAAACCCAAACGCTTGGGTAGTGAAATCTTCGCAAGGCCCGGGAATGCATTGTTCCAGGAAGCCGTGGTTATTCAACTTCAATACAGAAATTCTAATTATGATTCCATCTTACTGATTTGACACGTCTTTCTGAATCGGTGTCATTTTTTTCCATGAACCGGTCCGGCAGTCGGTCGGATCCCGGGGGGTGATTCGCTGCCCCTGGCGGTCAAAAAAGTAAGCTCAGTTTGCAAATCGTATGCATGACCTGTCGATTGCGGCTGCAAGACAGGTGCGTGACGAGGCGTTCTCCGGTTCGATGTGTTGAAACCATTGCAGGTAGTTGTCGAGATATTTGGTCGCGATGCCGCGGTAGCGCCGCAACAAACCCTTCAATTGGCTGTGTCGGCTGTTCACCGTCTGAATGTGAAAGGCGTCCCGAACCCGCTCTCCGCCAGACAGGTTGAGCGCTTCGTGGCGGACACCCATAGCGGCGGCGCAGGGTGGACAGGCTCGGTGACCATCGCTCACCAGCACGATATCCCCGTCCATGACGGGTTCGATGACCTTGCGCAGGGCAGCGGCATTGACCGCCGGAAGACTCGCACTGACCGTCATGCCGCTGCGGTCGGCAGGGCCGGCACCGGAACCTGTTCATCCGACAGGCCGCGCCTGCCGGCCTTGCCGCCGCGCCGGCGCGCCTTGCGGCGCCCTTGCGGCTCTCCGGGGCATGGGTCTCGCCCGGCGGGGGAATGCCCGTGAGCTTGCGGGATCCCGGCTGCCTGGCGGCAGGAAATCGGTGCCGCCGGCGAAAAGAGGTGCCGGCGGCAAGCCTGCAATGCCCGGCCGATGCGCGAACCGTCATCCCTTCCGACAGACAATTGCCGAATGCCGGCCATCCTTCCCTGCGGTGAAGACCCGAAAGGGGCGTGCCCGTCGCCGCATTGAATGTCCTCCCGCAGCCCTTGCATTGATACCGCCGCAGACCACGGGCCTTGCCGCGGGAGCCCGCACCCGGCGTGCCGCAATGGGGACAGCGGCGATCTTCACCCACCGCCGCTTCAACCGCGGCCGGCGAAGCCGAAGCCCGCGAGCCCCCGGAAGGAACCGCTTCGGCTTCCTTGCGTTGCGCCGGGCCGGGTCGATCAATCCCCGAGAGCCATTCCCGATACTGCTCGTGATCCATTACCGTCTCCTGTTCCACAAGAGAACATGCAATGAACGCATACGATTTGCAGACAGAGCCTTGTTCATCACAGTAATTCTAATTTTGGCCCTATCGCACTGTTTTGACAAGTCTTTCTGAATCGGTGTCATTTTTTTCCTGGAAACGGCCCTGCGGCCGATCGGCCCCCGGGGGGTGATTCGCCGCCCCTGGCGGGCAGGAAACACCGGGCATATGCCCTTGCGAGGCAAAAAAACACACATTTGATCCCATCTTGTTCTTGTACAAGGAATCGTTCCATGCAGGATGGGGCACATGACACCCTTGTCCGGATACATGGCGGTGATGCGCGAGCTCTGCTCGCGGGCTCCGGACCGGAGAACCGGCAGGAATGCCCGGATCCCGATGGCCGATATCGCCATGTCCGGCTGTTCCTGCAATCGCCGTCCTTCCTGCATGCCCAGCGGCAGATGCTCTCCCGCCAGGGACGCGCCAATGCCCATACCCTGTTCGGCATCGATGACATCCCGTGCGACAATCATGTACGGAAGATGCTGGACGGTGTGCCTCCCGGGCATGCAGGTCCGCGGCTCCACCACGTGATCGGGACACTTCTGAAGAAGGACAGGCTCGAGCCGCTGCGGCGGCTGAACGGACATCTGCTGGTGGCGCTCGATGGCACCGAATACGTCTCTTCGACCGAGATCGAGTGTTCGAACTGCTCGACGCAGAAGCAGAAGGATGGCAGCATCCGCAAGTTCCACGCCATGGTCGGGGCCAGCATCGTTGCCCCGGGAAGTGCCGAGCTGCTGCCATTGCCCCCGGAATTCATTACGCCCCGGGACGGCCATGACAAGCAGGATTGCGAGCGGGCGGCCGTCAAGCGGTGGCTGGCACGGGTCGGGCCCCGGGCTGCACGGCTGAAGCCGGCCCTTCGGGTGATGATCTCTATTGCTGCCAGCCGGTCTGCGAGGCGATCCGGGCCTCCGGAGGAAACTTCCTGCCGGTCTGCCTGCCGTCATCCCATGTCACGCTTCACGAACATGTTCATGGCGCCCGCATGAACGAGGCCAGGCGGACCGAACGGGCCGGCGGCAAGCGCAAGCGCCATTTCCACTACCGGTGGATGCATGACCTGCCGATCAGGGACGGCCCGGGAGCGATGAAGGTGAACTGGATCGAGGTCACCGAGACCTCGGAGACCGGCAAGCAGACATATCACGGCACCTTTGCCACCGACATCACCATCACCAGGGACAACATCGCCGAGCTGGCCGAATGTGCCCGCACTCGCTGGACGGTCGAAAACTCGGTGTTCCTGGAGCTCAAGAAATTTTACCATCTCGAGCACAACTTCGGCCATGGAGAATCGACCCTCTCCAGCGTGCTGGCGATGTTCAACCTGATTGCCCTGCTGATGCAGAGCGCATGCCGGATGGTCTGCAGCCGATGGCAGGCCGCTCGCCGGCGGTGGGTCGCCCGCTACCGGATGCTGGACCAGCTGAAGATCCTGGTCAATCATGTCGTCTTCGTCGGCTGGGACCAGTTCCTCGTGACCATCGCCACCGACGAGCTTCCGGCGCAGCCTCCGTGAAGCACCGCCGGCACCCTGTGCCGGCCATGCACAAGCCCCCCGAACACAGACTGAATATGCTGAAAGTCAAGACATGATGGAATAATTAGAATTACTGTGTTCATCAATGGCGCATTGTCATCCGGTAATACTTCGATTAAGGTCGAACCATGTCATACAAACCGGACATGGCCCGCATCGCTTCGTTGATCGGCGATCCGGCACGCGCCGACATGCTGACCGCCCTCATGACCGGCAAGGCCCTGACGGCAACCGAATTGTCGCAGGAAGCAGGCACGTCCCTGCAAACTGCCAGCTTTCACCTGGCAAAACTGAGCGGGGGAGGGCTGATCGAGCAGCGCAGACAGGGGCGACACAAGTATTTCTCGCTTGCGAATGATGATGTCGCCCACGCCCTGGAGAGCCTGGTGGGGCTGGCTGCGGGGTCCGGACAGCTGCGCACCAGGACCGGGCCAAGGGATGAGGGACTCCGGGAGTCCCGGGTTTGCTACAATCACCTTGCCGGCAGGATGGGCATGCGGATGTATGACAGCTTCATCCGGCGCGGCTACCTCCGGCGTGGCGCCAGCGACCTTGCCCTGACCGAAAGCGGGTCCAGCTTCGCAAGCGATTTCGGCATAGACCTGGAGGCTCTACGCAGAAGAAGATCCCCCTTGTGTCGCGAATGCCTGGACTGGAGCGAACGTCGGTCTCATCTTGCTGGAAGTCTCGGCCGGGCGCTCCTGGCCCGCATGGTGCAGCTGGGCTGGGTCACACGGGTTCCCGGCAGCCGGACCATGCGCTTTTCCGGTTCCGGACAGGAGACATTCAATGCCACGTTCTGACCGCGTCGGGAGCAGCGCCGCCGACTTGCATTGACAGTCATGGACGATGATCAGGAAGGCCACCCGATGTGGCAGGGTCTCGAACATGTGCAAAACGCCAAAACCCCGGGCTGCGAATTCGACTCCCTGGAGCCCGGATCGATTCCGGCATCGCCACTGTCGGCTCCACCATCGGCGGGGGCAACGGATCGCGCACATGCTCTCGACCGGACATATCCTGCATCGCTCGAATGTCCCGAACGATTGCCACCAATTCGTGGTCGAAGCGAGCAACGTGCGTGTCGCACATGGCTCTCAATTCGGCGATGATCGGGTCAACCATCCGTTTTCCCACGACTTTCCTCCACGGGTTTACCTGGCTTGCAGATCACCGGCGGTCCGGCGCCCACACCGGCAGCGTTCAGAACGGCATCCTGCAACGAGGCAACCAACCGGCCGGAGAAACCACCCGAAGCGGGCGGCGGCGTCAGGTTGCCTATTTCCGGGTCGGGCGATATGAGCGGCCGCGCCCGGAGATCATCGCATGAACCAGACAGTCGAGGCCGGCCTGCTGCTGGCAACCATCGAGCGCTATGAGGCGGGCGAGAGTCGTATTGCGGGTCGCTCCGGGGTCCTGAAACTGAGTTCAAACGAGAACCCGTTCGGTCCTGGGAGAAAGGCGCGGGAAGCATTGTCGCAATCGCTGGAGGGGTTGGAGCGGTATCCATCCCGGGACCATGAAGAATTGCGGGTCGCCATCGCCCGAGCGCATGGCCTGGATGCCGGGCGGGTCCTGTGCGGGGCCGGCTCCGACAATGTCCTTTCACTTCTTGCCAGGACATTTGCCGGACCCGGAACGGAGGTCATCTACACCCGGCACGGCTTCCTCATGTATCCGATTTTCGCCAGAACGGCGGGAGCGACTCCGGTCGAGGTGGCCGAAACCGACCGACATGTGGATGTCGGCAAGATCCTGGCCGCGGTATCGGACCGGACCCGGATCATCTATATTGCCAACCCGTCAAATCCGACCGGGACCATGCTTGGCAGCCAGGAGCTGGAGAAGCTCGCCAGCGGCCTTCCTGGCTCGGTCATCCTGGTCCTCGACGGAGCCTATGCCGAATATGCGGAAGGCTATGATGGGGGTGCATCGCTGGTTGAGCGGTATCCGAATGTGTTCATGACCAGGACCTTCTCGAAGATCCACGGCCTTGCCGCGTTGCGGGTCGGATATGGCTATGGCGCGCCGGAGATCATCGACGTCCTCGACCGGATCCGGGAGCCGTTCAATGTCAGCGGCCCGGCGCAGGCGGCGGCGATTGCGGCAATCGGGGATGCCGAACATGTCCGCAACTGCCAGGCTGGAAATGCCCGGAATCGCCGATGGCTTGGTGGTCGGCTTGTGGAACTCGGACTTGGCGTGGACAGGTCCCATGCGAATTTCATCCTGGCGCGATTCTCCGGCCCGGACATGGCGGCGGCCTGCGACAGGCATTTGCAAGACGAAGGAATCATTGTCCGGAGACTCGAGGCCTACAAGCTTCCCGGCTGCCTGAGGATCACCATTGGCGACCGGGACTCGTGCCAGAAGGTCGGCGAGGCAATTTCCCGGTTCATCGACGATTGGTCTGGATCATGATCTACAAGAAGATTGCATTGCTGGGCATGGGGCTGGTGGCCTCGTCGATTGCCCTTGCAGCCAGGAAACATGGGTTGGTTGGCGAGATTGCCGGCCATACCCGAACTGCCAGGTCGACGAAGCTTGCCAGGGGGCTGAAGCTGGCCGACGAGATGTTCGAATCGCCGGAAGAGGCGGTCAGGGGAGCCGACCTGGTGCTACTGTGCACCCCGATTCTTGCCTTCGGTGATCTCGTTGGCAGGATTGCCCCGCACCTGGAGCCAGGGGCGACGCTGAGCGATGTCGGTTCGGTGAAATCGCAGGTAATCGAAACCGTCTCCCCCCTGGTGCCGCCCGGCATCAACTTCGTGCCGGCTCATCCGCTGGCAGGCACCGAGCAATCCGGCCCGCAGGCCGGATTTGCCAACCTGTTCGAGGGGCGCTGGTGCATCATTACCCCCGATGAGAGCACCGACAAACCAGCCATGCACCGGTTGGTGCAGTTCTGGGAAGGGATGGGTGCCCAGGTGGATTTCATGGATCCCGGCCGTCATGACCTGGTGCTGGCAGTGACGTCGCACGCACCCCACCTTATTGCCTATTCGATGGTCGGCGTGGCCGATCATCTTCGCCGGGTGACCAATTCCGAGGTGGTCAAGTATTCGGCGGCTGGTTTCCGCGACTTTACCCGGATTGCCGCATCAGATCCGACCATGTGGCGAGATGTCTTCCTGACCAACAGGGAGGCGACCCTGGATATCCTCGGCAGATTTACCGAGGAACTCTTTTCCCTGCAGCGGGCGATCAGGACCGGGGATGGCGAGGAGCTTCACCGGTATTTCAGCGAAACCAGGGCCATTCGGCGGGGAATCATCGAGGCGGGCCAGGATACCTCGCTGACCGATTTCGGTCGGCATGCCGACAGGAAATAGGTTCTCGATGCCCGCTTCTTCGGCAGGATCACTGGCGGGGGCAGGCCGGGTTCAGCTGTAGCCATCCCTTGCGCTGCAGGTCACGGCGGTGTCATCGCTCCTGGCAGGGCTGAAAGGCCGGGAGTTGCAGGAGCGGAATTCCGACCAGCCTTACCCGCCCCCCGGTCACCGACAATTCGAGTGTCATCGGGCCGGAAACACCTCCTTTTTCCACCAGCGGCCGCAGTTGTTCCGCCCATCCGGAATTTGGCAGGGTACTGATGAATTCGAGCACCGCGACCGGCCGCTCGACGCTGATCTCGATCGCTCCATTGGCAAGGCCGTCCGGGTCAAGGGACAGGTCGGCAGTTGCCTCGATCATGTCCTGTGGCCAGCCAACCGAAAATTTCTGCACGATGACCCTGTTGGCCCGCAATTGCGGCTCCCGGCAGGCCATCGCACTCAAGGGCTTGTCAAACTGTACACTTGCCCGCAAATCCAGGTTGATGCTCGCAACTCGCAGATCGGTTCCGGATACCGGCAGTTCCGTCCCGTCCGAGGGAACAAGCCTGACGTCACCCGACAGTTCATAGGTGCTGACCTGCGGGTCCTGCTGCATGATGCCGGTCACCAGGTTGCGGGCCTCCAGGGGAAGTCCATCAAGCGACATGCTTTCGGCCTCGATGATCACCCGTTCGATTCGCGAGTCGGACCCCTCGGTCTCCAGGCTTGCCCTGAGGCCCAGCGCCCGAACCGTCCTGGCATCGCCGTTGACGACAACTTCCTGTTCTTCCGGCCAGGCAGCGATCACGTGGTCGGGATCGTAGCTCAGCACCAGCAGCTGAAGGAACGGCGCCCGCCATTCGAATCCTCCGTCCTGGCTGGTGATGACAGGCCGCTCGAATGTAGCATCGAACCTGTTCGGATAACCGCGGATCCCGAGATCGGAATATTCGATCTGCCAGCCATCCTGGCGCAGCCTCTCGGCCAGTGCCTCCAGTGAGCCAAGGTAGCTCTGGCGACCAACAAACCAGTAAATCGACCAGATGGCGGTAGCTGCAAGTATCAGTGCTATGATTGCCCGGAACATCGGCTGTCTGTAATGACCGTCGGTCAGCGTTGCAACTGGCATGCAATGGTCGAAATGGGCAGGTGATGTCGGGATTTCATCCGGTATTCGGATACGGATCGCTATTGTGGAATCCGGGATTTGACCCGGCACGGACCAGCCATGGCACACTGCACGGTTATCGGCGATCCTTCTGCATGAGTTCTGTCCATCATCGCGGGACGCCGGACAGGCCGGGGCTGGTCCTGGCGCTCGACAGGGAGAAAGGAGCGGCCTGCGAGGGTGTGGTGATGTGGATCCGTGACGCGAACTGGCTGCAGGTGATGACGGATATCAGAAGGCGGGAGCTGGTGACCTCCGCCTACCGGGAATCAGTGGTCAGGGTCGAATTGCGGGAGGGTGGCCATGTTGATGCCATCACCTACGTGGTCGACAAGACCCACAGCCAGTATCGTTGCGGGTTGCCACTGGAGGCTCAGGCCGAGATCATTGCCGCCGCAACCGGAGTCAGCGGCGACAATCTCGATTACCTCCGGAGTTCGGTCCGGCGGCTTGGTGAGCTTGGTATCCGGGACGACACCCTGGTCGAAATCGAGCGACTTGTCCTTCGGTCCGCGCCGACCTGATACGAGCCATGCCAAGAGCACCCAGTTTCAAATGGATATGCCGTCATCCTCCGCTGCGTCGTAGACGCCTTTCCAGGTGATGCCTCCATTGCGTTGGCGGGGTCAGTGAGCACCCACAAGGCCGGAAGCGTCCGCGGAGTTGACGGAATTCGGCCCGGTTCGATTATTCGGAGGGCATCGACGCGCATTCCCTCTTGCCTGCGCTTCCAGCGACGGCCCGGTATCTCACCCGGCATTGCCCTGACCACGGCTGCATTGCCGGCCGCGAGGTCGAGGAATATCGCCATCCGGTTTGTACCCTCTGCGCTGCCGGCCAGCCGGAGGGGCTGCGCACCGCGATATGCGGCACCCCGTTGGCGTTCTCCATGTCGAGGACCGGGGCGCGGAATGTCGCGAAGACCCGTCTGCGGGGACCTGCATCGACGACGACCCCCCCCGTCCACCGGAACCGGACGCCGGTCCCGGACCCATCGTCTCCGGCCCGGAGCATCGTGATCGGGGGCGGGAGCACCATGCCGAAATTCCCGCCGGGGTATTCGAGGAACGGCATGATCGCCCGGCCGCCACCGACCTCCCGCGCCAGGACCACTTCCAGCCACTACCCCCGGCACTCCGCCATGACCACATGGCCGATGCCCGGCGATGCCGGAGAGCACGATCCCGTCGATTGCAAGACGGCCCGCGGCCCTTCAACCGGACACTGCAGACTCGACGGCAGCCCGGTCCTGCATCCAGCCTCATCCCCTTTCAAATTTCCCGCCTTCCGGCAACAGCCCGGCGGATCCGGACAGCTTCGGGGTGAACCGGTCATCCCGTCCGGCCTCTTCGGCTTGCGGCGCATGGATCCGGCCGGCCGGCCTGCCGCCGACCTTGCCGGGCCGGGGGCCGGCCGCCGCATGACCGCCGGGCTCTCCGCTCCGCGGCCGGTCCGGCTCCGGAGGCGGTCCCCGTTCATGGCCGCGTCCGGGATCCGGTGGAGGGAATTCTCCACTCGCCGATGCGCTCCCGCACCCCGGAGGAGAGGCTCCGGACCGGGCTTCCCGCTCATCGGGAAGCAGCGGGCCCGCTGCTTCCCTCCCCCCTGATCTGCCGGGTGGCCGTGACCGGCCGGGCCGGTGATGCGGATCCCGGAGCAGACGGGCATCGTGGCAGACGGCACTGCGGCCGATCCCGGTCCTGCCACGGGCCGTCTCCGCATGTTCTTCGGAAAGCCTGATGCCTTCGGCTCCCTGCGGGCCCGCCACGTGAAGCCGGACATCGCCCGGCCGCGTCTCCTGATGCCGGGCATCTCCGGCAGGGCCGGAGTGGCGGTGATCCCGCCGGGCGTCCTGCCTGCCGCCACCCGGGCAGGGACCGGCTTCGCATCGGCAGTTCGCGTGCACCGGATGCAGGGGAAGGCGCCGGGGCGCGGGCAAGAGCGCGCGCCGGGACCTGCCGCCGGTTGCGATGATGTCGTCGGAAGGCGGCATGCAACGCATGCGGGCGGGCGGCGCCCGCGAGGTCGGAAACGGCATCACGGCCCGGGATGCCGTGCTTCGGCCCCATACCGGCGCCGGAAATCCTCCCTGATCCTGCCGTGATCCGGCATGCCGGTGCCGCTCCCGCCTCCCGGGATGATGCACGGAAGGGCGATCATCGGCATTTGGTGAAGATCGTGACCGGTGGCACCCATGCGCGCGGATCCGGTATCTCCCGGAAGATACCGGAGAAATCCTGCATCGGTCTGCCGCATGTCGTTTTCCCGGCCTGTCACGAGACAGGACCGGTGGAATTGGAAATCCGGGATTTCGGAAGCGATGGGGCTGGGGACAGAAATTCCAATTTTGGTTCCATCTCACTGATTTGACACGTCTTTCCGAATCGGTGTCATTTTTTTCCATGAACCGGTCCGGCGGTTGGTCGGCCCCCGGAGGGTGATTCGCTGCCCCTTGCGGGCAAGAAAGTGCATTTGATCCCGTTTTGTTCTTGTACAAGGATTCGCCTTGTGCAATATGGGGCACATGACGCCCCTTGCCGGATACATGAAGGTGATGCGCGACCCGTGCGCCGCGGCTCCGGACCGGAGAGAAGGCAGGAACGCGCCGATCCCGATGGCCGACATCGCCATGTCCGGCTTCTTCTGCAGTCACCGTCCTTCCTGCATGCCCGGCGGCAGATGCTCTCCCGCCGGGGACGCCCGGGTGCCCATACCCTCTTCGGCATCGATGACATCCCCTGCGACAATCATGTCCGCAAGGTGCTGGACGGTGCCCCGCCCGGGCATGCAGGTCCGCGGTTCCACCACGTGATCGGGCGGCTTCCGGAGAGTGGCAGGCTCGAGCCGCTGCGCCGGCCGGCCGGGCGGTTGCCGGTGGCGGCAGGTGGCACCGAATACGTGTCTTCGACCAGGATCGACTGTTCGAACCGGCGGGCGCGGAAGAAGTCCGACGGGACCATCCGCTACCACCACGCCATGGTCGGGGCCTCCATCGTTGCCCCGGGAAGTGCCGGGCTCTGCCATTCCGCCGGAATTCATCCGCCCCCGGGACGGGGCAGGCAAGCAGGATTGCGAGGTGGTTGCCGCCAAGCGGTGGCCGGCACGGGTCGGCCCCCGGGCTTCAGGGCCGAAGCCGGCCCTTCGGGTGATGATCTCCATTGCTGCCAGCCGGTCCGCGAGGCGATCAGGAATGCCGGCGGCAACTTCCTGCTCACCTGCAGGCCGGGCTCCCGTGCCACGTCATGCGAATGCATTCACGGAGCCCGCATGGACAGGCTGCGCGGGACCGGGCGGGCGGCAAGCTCCACCTCCACACCCGGTGGATGAATGATCTGCCGCTCGGGGACGGTGCCGGGGCGATGAAGGTGAACCGGCTCGGGGCCGCCGAGGCCCCGGAGAGCAGGTCTGCCGCAATACCTTCGCCACCGACATCCCGATCACCAGGGACAACATCGCCGAGTTGGCCGACTGTGCCCGCACCCGCTGGACGGTGGAGAATTCCGTGTTCCGGGAGCTGAAGAAATTCTGTCATCTCGAGCACGACTTCGGTCATGGATCCAGGACCCTCTCCGGCGTGCCGGCCATGTCCGACCTGATTGCCCTCCTGATGCAGAGCGCCTGCCGGATGGTCTGCAGCCGATGGAAGGCAGCTCGTCGGAGGTGGGTAGCGCGCGACCGGATGCCGGACCGGATGAAGATCCTGCCGATCATGTCGTCTTCGGCGGCCGGGACCGGTTCCTCGTGACCATCGCCACCGACGAGCTTCCGGAGCAGCCTCCGTGAAGCACCGCCGGTACCTTGGTGCCGGCCATTCAAGCCCCCCGACACGCAACCCGAAACAGCCGAAAGTCAAGACATGATGGAGTGATTGGAATTTCTGAATTGCCGCTGCCGGGATTGAAAGGGCGGGGAGTTCGTGCTATCCGTGGGGTCGGCTCAGGCTGTGGTCTGTCGGGCGGACCGGGCTTTCGGAGACCGCACCGATGCAGGGAGAGAACGGGTGAACAGGTCGGAAATTGCCGGTCATGTGGTCGACCGGACCGGAGTCGGCAGATCGGCGGCCGGGGACGCCGTGGATGCCGTGTTCGAGGCGATCGCGGGGCTCTGGCCAGGGGCGAGGATGTGCGGATCGCCGGCTTCGGCACTTTCGGCACCAGAAACCGGCCCGCTCGCACGGGGCGCAATCCGAGGACCGGCGAGAGCCTGAACATCGTCGCCTCGACCACGCCCGCGTTCAAGGCCGGCAAGCCGTTGCGGGATGCCGTCAACGCGAGGAGCGCGTCGTGAGTCGGACGCGCTCTCCACGACAGCCGAAGACATGGATGCCCCCCACGTTGAAACCGACGGGTTGCGGTCCGATGACGGCCACCGTCGGGGTCGAGTGCCGAGATCACGGCAAGGTCAACAATTGAGTGGGTTTGACTTCTCGCAGCCTGCCCGCCGGGAAGAAGGATGCATATCAGGCAAGGAGGTCGTGGATCCGTCCTCGCCTTGCTCACATCCCAGCTGGTGCGCAATTAAGAGCATCACCCATTCAAGGGCATACAGGGATCCCGAACATCAACCGGACTACACTTTAGATCAGCCGTCAGATTGTCAGAATAGGCGCCGCCACCGCACCATGGCCCGTGAGGCATAGCGGATTGAGTTCGTTCCGAATGCTAGATCCGCTCAAAACAGAGGACATTAGTACTTGAAGATTCTTTCGTACAACGCCGGTCACGACGGCGCCATCTCCTATCTTCAGGATGCTCACTTGGTAGTATCAGTCGAAGCAGAGAAGAACTCGAACTATCGATATTCGCCTGTATAAAGTCATGATGTATTCAACGTTCTTGGCGAACTTGGCGAAATACCGGACGTGATATGTACAGGCGGTTGGTGGCCGCGGGAAGAATGCTCACTTGGGTCGCAAATTATTGCCGGATACCGCGGTGTTTCCAAGAGAGACTTTATCATAGATCAACGGCGTCTATTTGGAAAGCCGGTCCATTATTTCTCCTCTTCTCACGAGCGTTCGCACCTACTCTGCGCCTTCGGCATGTCAAACCTACCGAAAGGAACTCCATGCTATGTGTTAGTATGGGAGGGAGCAATTGGCGCCTTCTACGAGATCGATGCTGAGCTGAACATAACGCTGCTTGCCGATGTCATGAATCAGCCCGGGAATCGTTACATTCTTCTTTACGGTTTAGCCGACCCGACCTTTCCTAAGAATGCGCCCTTCTCTCGTTTCTCAGATGCAGGGAAGCTCATGGCTTTAGCTTCATTTTCAAATCGTAGCACGCCCACAGCGGAAGAAATACAACTGATGAAGTTCTTGCTCAACTCTTCGTACCTTGACATGAACCCCTACGAGAGTCTCGAGTATTCCAAATACTACAATGTGGGGCTGGATGACGCAGACTTTCGCGACTTCACTGGTATTTTCAGTGACAGGATTTTCGATGTCTTTTATCAGTTCGCGAAATTAAACATGAAGAAAAGTATGCCGCTCCTCATAGCGGGTGGATGTGGCCTGAATTGCGACTGGAACACAAAGTGGAAAGAAGCCGGACTCTTTCCTGAGGTTTTCGTTCCGCCCGTCGCCAACGATTCAGGTGCCGCTATCGGAACGGCGATCGACGCTCAGCTCCATTTTACCGGGAATCCGAAAATCGATTGGGACGTTTACGCTGGCCTTGATTTCATCACTGCCGGCGCTTTTGATCAGACGCAATACGATGTCTACGAGACGAACTATGATCTGATTACCGATATGTTGGCAAACGATCTCATTGTCGGATGGGTGAGCAGCAAGTACGAGATAGGTCCGCGCGCGCTGGGCAATCGATCAATTCTTGCAGCACCATTCCAGGAGAGCACCAGAGTGCGGTTGAATGAGATTAAGCAACGGGAGCAGTTTCGCCCGATTGCCCCCGTTTGCTTGGAAGAGGAAGCTGCGAGATGGTTCGGCTGCGAAGAAGCAAGTCCATTCATGCTGTTTACGCACCAGGTAAAGACGAGAGCGCTAGCAGCGGTCACCCATGTGAATGGAACTGCGCGAATTCAAACCGTATCATCTGCGACAAATCGAAAGTTGCACGGTCTGCTGACAGCATTCAAGGCGCGTACCGGATATGGTGTCTTGTGTAATACTTCTTTGAATTTCAAAGGGAGAGGTTTCATAAACGGAATAGGTGACCTGTCTGTATATGCGGTAGAGCGAAAATTGGACGGGTTTGTGATTGATGAACGAGCCTACTTCCTAAAAACGTCAAGATATTATCAAGCATATTTGAGGATGCCCGATTCTACGGCAATTGGTTTACGTAAGGATGCTGAATTGGCATCTGTACGGTACTGAGTCGCAAGTTGGACTCACGGTAAGTCGCATGGAAGGCACGGGAATTTATCGAAGTATCCGGTTTTCCGGGATCATTTTGATTGTTCGACCATGAGGCGGGCTGCTTGTGAGGAACCCGTTTGCTGAATCATTCGCACTAGGAAGCGGATTGACGATGGACTACGGGATTGCAAGCGGTAGGGTGATGGCGCGGGTCGCAGGCGAGGTGCTGAGGGAGGATGGCCTGGGTACAGCGCCGCAGGCCTCTAAATGAGCTAGGAGCCTGTCGAAATACCGGCATTGAAAGCGGTGTCCATGGCGTCTGAATGCCTGCACATCTTCATCGGCTCCGGGTCGAATTTCACCGGTGACCGGCGCCCGGCCCCACCTCGGCGGCCAGCCTTGCCGACAATTCTGCCTGCCAGGGCTGCAATTCCGGTCGAATTCGGCTAAATTCCTGTTCTCAAGCCATGCTCCCTTGCCCTTCATGCCGCCGAATGTCCGCCCAACAGCAGCCGGTGCATGCGCTTCAGGTTCCATGACGTGCAGACCAGGCTCCACTCGCCGTGTACAGCCTCGATGCCGCGCAGGCTGAACTGGTCAAGGCCCATGACCCTCTTGATGATTCCGAAGACCGGGCGGGCGGCGGCCTTGCGCTTCGCATGGATCCGCTCCCCTTCGGCAGAGCCCATCCGGTGCTTCATCCGCTCAACCGCATCGGCATCGGCAGGAGGCTCTGTCACCGGCACCCTTCTCTCCCGGAGTGGACGGTTGTGGTGCTGCCGGCCGGAAGCAATCAGGGGCTCGATGCCCCGATCGTCGCACAATTCAACATTGGCGCGGCTGAAATATCCGGTATCGGCGACGATGCCGGCCGGGCTGCCGACATCCTCGAGCGCGGCAAGCGCCGGTGCCATCTCGTCGACATCATTCGGTCTCCGGCTGACATGGGCATGGACAATGAGGTGGCTGCCATGGTCCACCGATGCCCGGGCGCCCAAGGCCTGCTCGAAGCCTCCGGATGACGGCATGATCCGCGAATCCGGGTCGGTGAAACTGATCTGGTCCCTGGGGCGGGGGCCCGGCACCGGCGGCTTCGGCGGCCTGCCGCCGAGCTTGCCTCCCCGTTCCCGTTCCTTCTGGCGCCGCTCTTGCATCTTCTCCTCGTATGCCGCCTGTTCGGCTGCATGGCGGGCCGCGGCGCGGGCCTCGATCTCCTTCCTGGCCTCGGCGATCTTCGCCAGGCGCTCTTGCCGGCGCCCGAGTTCCTCGGGAATGTCGAGAGCGCACTCCTGCTCGTCCGCCACCTCGGCCAGTTCCAGCAGCCGGGCGACCTCCGCCTTCAGCTGCGCCTCGATGCGTTCCATATGCGCATGGCTCATCGCCCGGTGGCGGCTGGCATTGGCCTTCACCCTGGTGCCATCGAGGCTGACATGGCCAAGCTTCAGCATGCCCATGGTGCCGGCAATCGACAGCACCTGGACAAACAGCTCCTGCAGGGCAGGCAGGTGGCGCTTGCGGAAACGGGCAATGGTGTCATGGTCGGGATGCAGATTGCCGGTGACATGGCGCACCGCCACCGAGTCATGCGTCGCCGCTTCCAGCTTGCGGCTCGAATGCACGCCGGTTGAATAGCCGCAGAACAGCAGCGCCGTCATCATCACCGGGCACCAGGCCGGCTTGCCGCCATGCCGGTAGACGCCGGTGATCTTGTCCAGATCCAGGGATTCGACGATCTCGACGACAAAGCGGGCCAGGTGATCGTCCGGCAGCCACTCCTGGATCGAAGGTGGCAACAGCCAGACCTCGTCACGATTGGCCCTCTGGAACCTGATCGAACCGACATCATCCTCCAGACTGTTCATTCACTGCCCGATACTACCATATCTTGTGAAAAAAGACAGGAAATCACTGCAAATCCATGGCCAAATCCGACAGGCTCCTAGCTATCTGGCTTGCCGCGCCTTGTTCGGGATGGCTGGTCGGTTGGCGGCGGAATTGAACCGATTCTCGAAGCAGTTCATCGACGAGATGTGGGCGACGGTGCTCGATGTCGGCCGCCGCGGGCAAGACCGGGTAGTTGTGGGCGATCGCTCACGAGGACCGTGCCACCTACTATCCTGCCACCATCGAATTGATGCCTGACCGCGAGATGTCCGTGGCCGGTCTTCCCCCCGGTTGTCGTTTTGCATGCTGCCTGCAACAACAACGGGCAACACGTCTTCCGGGCGGTCCGTTGGTGGCCGCGGGCGGGGTTTCGGCGGCATGGGCAGTGTCGGCTCCGGAAGGCATCCGGAGGTGACGGGCAACGGGTTCCACAGGCAGGAAGATCCACGGGGTCCGGCTCGAGGAGCATGAGCGCAAGGCGCTCCGGGAGTTGGCCTGCGGCGGCAGGGGATCGAAGGAGCGGCGGCGGCAGGCGGGATGTGGACATCGCCGACATTCCCTCGCTCGGGACGGCGAGGCCCTCCGGGTGAACCGGAAGAGGCGGCTGCCGGATGGCGAGGGGGAGGCGACGCCGGCGATGCCGGCCGGTCCGGAGCCTCCCGCGGGACATGGCGCAGGAACCTGAAGCTGCTTGGCGAAAGGCTGGTGGAGCCGGAGGTCGTCGATGCAGTTTCGACGGAGACGGTGCGAAGGTCACCAGGAAAAACGGTCCCGGGCCGTGGCTGAGGGCATGCAGGCATTCCGCCCGGGGCGAACGCCGATCCTGTTCGTGCGATGGAGGACGACACCGTGCTCGTCCGGGCAGGCGAGACATCGAGGCCGGGACGAAGGAGACCCTGCACCCTGCCGGTGCGTCCCGGCCGGCCGGCGCCACGTCGAGGCGGGGCCGCCGTGTCAGGCAGGACTTCGCCAGGGTGCCGAAGGATGTCAATACCGGCCGAAAACTGACCCGTCTTCCTCCTCCAGAACTGACCCGTCCTGTGCCATCTTTCCTTCCCGACAGCCTTTTCCCGACAGTCCGCCCGGCGGGCGGCGTTTTCGGGAGAAGGAAAGATGGAAGGGAAATCGGATCACGGATTTCGGCGACTGGCCGGCGAGGTGAGGTCCGGGCCGCTGACCGGGGTGGCGCCGCTGCCGGGCCATGCACGGGACAGGACCGACCGCTGCCGCTGGCGGCGGGACGGTTCGGTGCATGGCCCGGGCGGGCCAGGATACCACGACCACATCGCCGGCTGCGGCGGTGGCGGGGCCAGAGGCCCGGTCATCCATGGCCGCGGCTGCACGCCGCTCGAGGCAATCAACCGGCTGGCCGGACGGCCATCGCCTCCGGGGACCGCCAGGCCGCCAGTTCCGGTGCGGCCCCGGGCACTGGCGATGCCGCCGCCCTGCGAGGACAGCCGGGACAGGGTCCGGGCATGCCTGACCGGCGAGCGCGGCCTCGATGCGGCCCGTCCGGACGATCTCGAGAGGGCCGGGCTCTTGTGGGCCGATGCGCGTCTGAACGCGGTGTCTGCCTGCCGGGAGGCCCGGGGTCGGATCACCGGCGCCGAACCTGTCGGCACCCGCCGGCGCTTCCGGGGCATGGTGCCGGGATCCCGGAAAGCCGCCGCCGGCTTCCGGTTCGGCAGCGGGGACGCCGGGGTGCCGGCCGGTGCGTTCATCGCCGGGAGTGCCATTGATGCCCTCTCGGCATGTGCCCTGGGTGCTGGTGGCCCGGCATCGACATGGGCGTCGGCCGCCGACACCTGCCGCCGCCTGTAGGACCGGCCTGGCGAATTCGACCTGGAATACGTCATCTGCGGCTTCGACGAGGGCGAGCCCGGTGACGGCGCCGCCGGGGCGCTCATTGCATCCGACAGACGGGTCAGCCGCACCCGTCCGTCCGGGGCCGAGGACCGGAATGCGCTGCCCGGTCGCGGCTCCCGAGGCGCCGGCCGTCATTGCCGGTCTCGAGGATGTCGCGATGACGGGTCAGCCGCCCTGCGAGGGCGGTGGTCATCCCGACGCCGGCCCGACGCCGGCCCATTCGCCGAACTGCAGGTTGGCGGCGTCCATCACCGGCGTCCATTCATGGAGGCCGGACAAGAGGTGGAACAGGAGATTGCCGCCATCGCGCGAGACCGGCAGACAGCCGGGCCCGCCTGGACGACGTCGCGCCGGCGCATGGCATCGGCGAGGCGCCCCTGGCGGCCGTCCCGGAACTCCCGCTCGAGAGGCCCGCCGGCTCGATGATGTCGAGGACGCGGCCGCGGGCGCCGCCGCCGATGCAGGAGCGGGCAATGGCCACGGCAGGACGGGTCCTGCCGGTTCCCGTTCCACCCACGAGAATCGCGCCCCGCCCGGCCCGGGTGAAGGACCCGTCGGCCATGCGCCGCACCATCTCCCCGGCATGCGGCAGCCTGGCGATCGTCATCCGGTACCTGATCGATCCTGCCTTCCTGTCGGCCGGCCCGCTCATCAGCACCATCGGTTCACTTCGCCTCATCGGCCTGCCTCCCGGCAAGCAGCCGGTCATGGCGTGCGGGATCGGCCACCGGCGGATCGCCGAGCTCCGGCCCCGCCGGTATCGGAACCTGCGGCACCGGCCCGGGCCGGCAGCGACGGGCGGCGATGTCGAGGATGAGGTCGGCATTGCGGATGCCGGCCGCCAGCGCCTCGGCACAGGCGGCGGAGATCGCCTCGAGACCGTGATCCCGTGCACCGGGGAGGATGCACACCATCTGCTCGCCGCCATCCCTGCCTGTCTCCAGGCGCTCCCGCACCGCCGCCAGCGGTGCCGGCAGATGCCTGGCCCGGAACGGCGCGCCACCCGCGGATCGCCCCGGGCTTGCGCGCCGGTATGGGGATGGTGCGGGTGACTCTGGACCGCCTGGCCCCGCCCGAACTCGCGGGCATGGCCGAAGGCGGTCTCGCCGCCGAGACGGATCTCGACGTGATCGGCCAGGGCACGCAGCTCCACCGGCCTGCCGGCCGCCCTGGCCAGGGCCGGGCAGCTGTTGCCCGCGAAACGGACCAGGCAGGTCCTGGAGGCCGTGGCCTGGCGTGAAGCGTGGCCGCGGAACGGCTCCGTCCCCGGCACCAGGCAGCGTTGCTCCTCGCCGGCAAACACCTCGAAGATCGTCCGCTCGGCCAGCACGGCCTCGAGGCGCGGCCTGAACGGCAATCCGCGCATGGACCTGATCCGGTTCTCCACCCGGCCCTTCTCCCGGCCCGCCCCGCGGGTGCAGAACACCGGATCGACCAGACAGTGCTCGCACAGTTCCGGGAAGCGGGGATCGATCCTGCCCTCCCGGCCCGGGAGGACCCGCTCCACCCGCCCGCATGTCGTCGTGGATGCCGATGCCACAGGAGCCTGTGGAGCGACAATCCGGATGATGGCTGCACGTCGATCAGGATGACGGTTTGACGTCGCGGCGATGCGGATGTTTTCCGGATTCCCTGTCGAGTGCAAGTGGTTTTTCCACTGATCCTGCTTGTCGCTGATTTCTCTCTTTCCCGGAACGAAGACGGCCCGCGGGACCGGAGGCGCCGCGGGCCGCATGTCCCGGGATGTTCCGGCTCGGCCGGTCGGCGTGTTCTTCTGCGTGGCCCGGCTCGCCGGCCGCCGGCGTTTGCGGGTCTCGAATGCGGCGCGCCGGCGACAGCTCTCGACATTCATCCCGGGAATCACCGCCCGGTGCACCGGGCGGCCTGCTGCCACCACCGCCATGGTCCGGTCCGGAAGGATCCGGTCCCGTTCCGGGAAGGGCCGGCCCGCGGTGATCGGCAGCGAGCGCCGCTCGTGGCGGGCCGGGATGAGCTCGAAGAGCGCCTGGTCCTTGCCGACATGGGCAGGATCGTCGAGGATCACCAGGTGAACCCGGCCTGCCGGCGCCAGTGCCGCCTCCGGCGCCGGCTCCTTCCGTGCCGTCTGCAGCCGCTGCACCAGGTCGGTGGTCCGGCAGCAGGGCACCCGGCAGCCGGCCAGTCCGATCGCACCGGCAGGATGGCTCCTGCCGGTCCCCGGCGGGCCGAAGATCAGGCATGAGGCACCCCGGGCCATCACCTGCGCCTTCGGGATCACCGGCACCACACCGAAGTCGAAGCCGGCCAGGCTCTTGCCCGGCAGGAGCCTGGCCTCGCTCGGATGGCGCCGGCTCCGCCGCCGCCGGCGCTCGGCAATCCCGTGCTCGGCCAGGGTGGCCGGCCCTCCCTGTCGGAGCGGGCGGCAGGATCCTTCCACGGCTCCCGCATGACCGGCAGGCGTAGCCCGGCGGGCATCAGCTCCAGGCCGGCACCGTCATCGGTGCGGCTCATGACGCACCTGCCATGACCGGGAGATCGCCATGGCCCGGGAGCGGTGCCCTGGCGACGCCGGCAGTGGGCATGGCGGCGGCATCCGGTGCAGACCGGGCCCGGAGGCGATCCACCTCCGGCAGCCTTCCTTCCTGCAGGCAGGCGCAGGTCCTGCCGCCGGCGCCGCCTCGCAATTCTCCTCATGGGCCAGCGCCGGCAGCTTCACCGCCGGCAGGCAGGCGTTACGCTCGCCCTCTCTCTCCGGCGCCGCCTCGAAACCGCGCCGGTAGGCTTCACGCGGGAAGAGCTCGCCGCCGCAGACCAGCCGCATGAGCGCCATCGGCCTCTTCGGCGAGTGGATCACGTGGCGGTGATCGACCACATGCACCGCCTTCGCAGGCGAGCCCTTCCGCTTCCGGGGCAGGGCCGGCTGACGGACGGTGCCCGGACAGGGCTCCGGCCGGTCATCATGGATGCGCACGCCGGGAAGGTGGCCGATGAGCCGGGAAGGCACGGTGCAGAACACGCGCTCGAGGATGAAGCCACTGGAGGAGGTGACGGTGACGCCGGCCTCCCCGTGATCGGTGGTACGCATGTCCGGCAGGGGTTCGAGCAGTGCCCGTTCGGTGTTGATCCGTTTGGCGCGACGGGCATTGCAGCACCCGACGATGCCGGCGATGAAGCTGCGGCATGCACCTTCATCGGCAAACTCCCTCGATCCCCTGATCATCAGCGCATCATCGATCTCCTGCCCGGGATGGCCGTGCGCACCCTCGATGGCGCCATTCTCACGGGCGATGCCGCGGTTGTCGCGTGAAGGTGTCATCCGGCAATGCCTGCACGGGAGGCGACAGCGCCCGGTCATGTCCCCGGCATCCTCCCGGCCGGGATCGCGGAAGCCTGCAGGCAGGTAGCCTGCCCGGTGCTCCTGCGGGGCCCCGCCCGGCGGCCGGAGCGCCGCCTGCAGGCCGGCGGCCGGCGCCGTGAAGCTCTCGCCGCCGGGCACGACCCCGGCATGGCGGAAGCCGGACCAGGGCAGCCGGAAGTGACAGGGCATGTGCCCGGGCTTCTGCCCGGCAGGGCGGCGCCGGGCCCGGTCATGCGGGTGAAGGCAGGCAAGCCTCCGGCCCGGTCAGCGCCGCTGCCGGAACATGGCCTCCTCTCCGGGCCGTGCTGTGCCTTCCGGTCGCCGATCCGCCGCTCCGGGGTGCGCCGGACATCCGGACCCTGCTCCGGATGGCGCCGCCGCAACTCCTCGAGGATGCCGACCGGGCGCAGGCCCGGCTCCGCCTCGGGCATCGCCGCCACCTCCTCGTCGAACATGCCGGCCGGCGGGTCCCGCCTGATGCGGGTGCCGGTGGCTGCGCGATGCCGGCCTTCGCCGACGCGGGCGGGCCGAACGGGTTCTGCCGTATTCCATGAACAGCCTCACCTGATGATCTGCAACATGGCGTCCGGGCATTCTGCTCACCTCGTCGGACCGGGTCTTGCAGAACAGTGCCCGAACGGCCGCGGACATCAGGTGAGGTGCCGGCAAGGGGGGGAGAAATCCGCAGCGGCAGGCGGTAACTCCAGTCGGGCTGTGCCCTCCCTCCGTTACCGCCTGCCGCCCCCCGGCACCCTTGTCATCCTGATTGACGCCGGGCTGTCACCGTGATTGTCGCCCGGCAGGAGCCGTCAAACGAGGCAAAGGCCCGGTCATGGCGGTGCGCCGTCTCTCCGCTGCGCACCACCCTGCGAACGGTGTTGCGCGAGATACCGAGCTCCCGGGCTACCCCGCGGATCGACTTTCCTTCTCCAGGATGTTTCCTTCGGATCCTTGCAATTGTCTCCACTGCCGGCATCCTCTGATTCTCCCGCAGACCGTGAAACGGTCGCAGGAATGAACGATCTGCTTCCGGGAAGGCGGGTCAGTTCTGGAAGAGGATTCTTCCTGAAGTGGGTCAATATTGCAGGTGGATTAACACCGAAGGATCTCGCCGACATGCATTTTCCGGCAACGGACATTGTCCCGGTGATGGACAACCCGGACACGCACGGGCTGCCCGCGCTGCACGAGACCTTCGCACCCGGGGAGGCGTCGCGCCTGGCGGGGAGGCTCGACGTGCACCACACGCCGAAACACGGCAGCCGGCCGAACATGGCGGAGACCGGGACCGGCGTCCTTTCGCGGCAGTGCCCCGGTCGGCGGATTGCCGACCGGGAGACGATGATACGCGAGACCGGCGCCCGGGAGGAGCACCGCAACGGGTCGGCGAGGCCGGTGGACCGGCGCTTCAGGGCGGAAGATGCACGCATCAGGCTTGACGTCGCTGTACCCGTCAATTCGATGATGTCGATATACTAGAGCGGGTTAGAGATGAGAACTGAACCGCCACATGGACGGGTACCGCCGGTGTCACAGACGAATAGGGAACCGACGTGAGCGTTCCACGAGTGCTGTAGGACTGTCCTCGCGCGGCAACGTGCTTCCCCCGATTTTAGGATCGGCGGACGAGGTTGCGGCGAACCGGCTGCCAGGCTACACAGAACCGCGCCTCGCGGGGGCGACAGACTACCTCCAGTGTGTAGGCACGGGAGCTGACGCGACATCAATGCCAAGGCCGTGACGAACTGTCACCGACGAGACCAAATCTTCAATGATTCGCCGTCTTGGCGTATTCCAGAATTAACTGCACGAGAATATTGCATTTTCGATGGGAATAGTAAAAGTACATGATTCCGTCCATTGAAGCATCAACACTTGCAAACGATCATGCGTTTCGCTCAAGTTACATCCGTCAACTGGCGCAGGGCTTGGACAATCGCAATTGCGTAAATCGAACCTGTAAAGGTGTTATACCCAAGCTACTAATACAGTACTGGCACGATCCTCATGATTTACCGGCGGACGTACAAAATTGCCTAGAGTCTTGGTCTGTACTCGAGTCTATCGGGTTTACCAGGTTACTATATGACGACGAGTTGGCTTCCAAATATATATCGGTACATTTCGGAGATCGCCACTTACAGGCATTCAATCGTTGCCATCATCCTGCAATGCGGTGCGACTACTTCCGGCTCTGTTTTGTTTTACTGAATGGCGGCTTCTATGTGGATGCCGATGAAGTGTATTCCGGAAGAAATATCGACGAATACTTTTCTAACCCAAGGCTAAAGGTGCAACCTCTGTGTTATGACACGAGGACAGACACGATGGTCGAGACCCAGCTTTTTTTTGGGGAAAGAAAGTTTTCCGCAAGCTGGATATTTTACGTCAACAATAACCCTTTGATATCTCCACCCCATCATCCGGTCATACACATCGCGCTCAACAGAGCCAATCGTCTGATTTTCGCGAATTCAGGAAAAGCCGACATCCAATCGACCACTGGTCCCGGTAATCTTACGGCATCTCTGGTTGAGTATGCTCTTTCACGCGAATGCGCGAACGAATCCAGCAATTTCCAAATTCTCGCCGATTGGGAGGAAGTATCAACAAGCGTCTGGCCGTTGAGTTATCGAAGCGACGACAGGAACTGGAGATTGGTGAATCTGAGAGAGTGAATGGAGATGATATTACGTACGGAGCCTGGCGGTTTCCGAAGTACCCAGAGGAACGCAGGGTGCAGTGCTCGGCAAACAGAACTTGGAGGCGTGGGGCCAGGCAGCAGTTACACTCAGTATTCGTTCGCTGCTCCGTGCGTGTCCCCTGATGACGCCAACCGCGCAGCACTTCCACAGAATCCCAAATCAAACGTCGAAGCGTGAATGGTGAGAGCGATGACACGATGAATGGCAGGAGGAAGATCAAATATCTGGCAAAACTCTTATATCGTGCTTCTTTCGCCCTTAGATCAATTTCTGGTAAGGCAAGTTGCGGAGCGTTTAGCGCAGCAAAAGACGGCCGAAAACATGGCATCAGTCATATTGTGACAATCAATTTGGATAGGCATGGGGCAAGATGGGAGCAAATGCAATATGAGCTGAAGCGTATTGCGGATGAAGAAGGAGCGCCATTACTAGAAATGACAGAGCGCTTTTCCGGGGTGGACGCTAAATCGGGATACGTTGATGTTCCCGAAGCCATCGTGAGTATCTCGTATACCCTGTCGGACCAACTATTCGTAGAGCCGCAACCACTATTGGCTCCCATCGGCTTCAACGGGAGGCAATCGATAGAAATGTCTCAGCAGGAGCAGGCTATTTCACTATCGCATGTAAAAGTATGGAACATGATTGCAAAATCCGATCATCAATACGTTCTGATACTCGAGGACGACGTGTATTTCACTGCACAGTTCGCATCGGTCTTTGAGGAAGTATGGGCAAACCTTATACACGATACTGCGAAAAATGGCACGGTGGATCTGTTATATTTGTCATTCGAGGAAGCAAAAGGTGGGGCGAGAAAAGAATACTTGTCCGAATTCTTAATGAGACCGATTCGGGGACTGTGGAACCTTTCAGGATACGTACTATCTAAAGAGGGAGCGCGAAAGCTCCTTAAGCGGCTTCCGGTGCGCGGCCCGGTCGATCTATGGATGAATCATCAGTTCCATGCCCTCAATGTATTTTCGAGTACCTCCTCTCTTATTGAGCAGCGTAGAGACTACAATTCAAGCAATTCATATTCCGTATTGCCAGTTTTGTCCAAGTTGGGTGTGTTGACGGACGAAGGTCCGGCTAGATTTGCATGGAGCCGGCTCCGGGGTCCGGTATTCGCCATTGGACCGGCGGACAGTGGACTGACATCCTTAGCTATGGCTCTGTCAATGCTGGGTTATCGCTGTTGCAGCGATGTAGAGGCATTGCCTTGTATTGAACAGGCCGCACTGGCCGCGGGGTGTCGGGACAGGGTTTTCGACGCATACGTCAATGTGGGGTCAGTCTCGAGACAATGTCTGGAATTGGCAATGTTGTACCCCGAGTCGAGAGTCATCGTGGGGTCCAAGGGCGCCTGGACAGTGGCCGCAGGGGCGGATTGGCTTGCGGCCGAGGGTATTGCAAGCCACAGGATGAGCATGGGCGGACGGGCCGAGAAGCTGCCCATGGCGCAGCTTGTAAGGGATTTGCAACGGCACTCGGTGAAGTACCTCTTCGTGTCGGGTGACGAACGAGACAGTTGGACGAACCTGTGTGAGTTCTTGGAATGTGAGCCTCCGGTAGGCGCTTATCCTCTAATTGCGGACCAAGGGAGGCGGCGACTCGACATGCGAGAAGACTGGGGTGGTCGAGGCCGTGTGAAATTCAAACGACTGAAGTTCGATAGTGCTCCTTGGATCATAGAGCGCTCGGACGAATGGCAGGGTGTACCAACGGTGAGAGCCCATGCTTGGCGCGGAGGCTCGCAGAAAGGGAAGGAAATACTAACCGAAGAGAGGGATTTTGGGAGCGAGCATTGGACGCACCGCGACGATACATTCCCCAGTAGTTTGGTATTGTTTCGTCCTCAGAATTTTCGAATTGAAGACGACAATTGCGGAGTACTGACTCTTCGTCGGGAACATGCGTACGTAAGGCATTACACTTCAGCATCTATAAGCAGTCAGAAAAGTTTTCTTTACGGAAAATTTGAAGCAGAGATTAAACCGGCACCGGTATCTGGTGTGATTACCGGCATGTTCTTGCACCGAAGCACTCCCCGACAAGAGATCGATGTTGAGTTTCTAGGAAAAGATTGCAGAAAGATGTTAACAAATGTTTACTACAATCCTGGCGTTGACGGCTCGAAATTGGATTATGGGTATAGAGGCACACCGATATTGATAGAGCTAAATTTCGATGCATCTGAGGGCTATCACCTATATTCGATCGAATGGTCTGAAACTTGCATTCGCTGGCTTGTAGACGATCAGCTTGTTCACGAGCGAGTAAACTGGAAACCAACTCCCATTCCACACCTTCCAATGCAGTTCCACATAAACCTTTGGGCTTCGCGTTCGCGGAAGCTGGGCGGTCGGGTTCAGGATAATCAACTTCCCACGCAGAGTCGAGTAAGGCGAGTTAAGTGGTATCCTCTGCCGCTGTAGTGGCGTGACCGTGCGGGGTATCGGTCTGCGGTGCTATTGTCGGCGAAAATCGCGGGAACGCCTACTGAGGTGGCCTTGCCGATGTGCGGACTGAGATGGTGGACGGATTCGAGATGGTTGGATGCGCTCGTCTCGAACGGAAACCACAACTCAGCTTCGCACCTCCCCGGCGAAATGCTTCCGCTCGGCGAACCGGCGCGCCAAGATCGCAGAAAGCTGGCGGGTAACCGGGAACGCCAGCGGTTCGCCGCGCTTGGTGTGGTCGAGGCGGACGGTCATTGCGGCTATGTCGACCTGCGTCCAGGTGAGAGCGTTCACCTCGGTGAGGCGCATGCCGGTGTAGAGGCCGAAGCGGAAGGCGTCGCAGGCCACCGGGTTGAAGCAGATGGCAGCGGGCGACGACGATGCCCCGGTGACGTTGGCGAAGAGCTCGCGCCGGAGGAACGCCGGCGAGCGGCACAACGCCCCGACGGAGTAGGCCGCGTTCACTTGCGTGCAGATCGACATGCCTGCCTTGCCCACGGGTGACCAGGTGCTCTACCTCTCCGTGCATGGCGTGGGCGACGTGAACGGCGGCAACCGCAACGCCTACCAGCACCCCGGCCGGATATCGATGTTTAACGAGACCTTGGGCACCGAGATGAAGGGGAGACTGGTGGTGACGCTGAACACGCCGGCGTAGGCCGGCCTGCGGGTCAGGCTGCCGCCATAATGCGGAGTCGAATCGCACCGGCAGCGGCGAGGATGAGCAGGACAAGCCAAGAGCCCGAGAAGTGCTTTCCGGGTTTTCCGTACGCAGGCGATTAAAAGGGTGAGCGCGCCAAGTGGTCGCTCACGATCCGTTGCAGCGCTGCGATAAGGGACTGAAATGGCTCGACCCTTGACGAAAACGAAGGCGGAGGGCGCATTGTATACACGTCCGCTTGCTGTCGAGGCTCAGATCGACGAGGCCGTGTGCCTCTCACGTTCCGAGCTGCAGACCCGTCTGTTGATCGCCGACCGCAATGGCCCCGGCTATCTGCGGTCTGAATTTCTCGTCCATCTTGTTGGACAAGGGCGGCGGTCTGACGATCAGCGGCTGATGAACACTGTTTTGCCAATTCTGCTTGGGCGAAGCGAAGCGAATCTCTTGGTCAAGGTTCCGGACGGTGGAATGCCGGACGCTGCGGGCCTTCGGCAACAAATTCTGGAAGACCTGACGGATCTATTTGTGACTGACGGCGCGGTCGATTTTCCCGACGAGCTCGATTTCTACGAGTGCCGGTTCAACAAGGCATTCAGAGCCCTGCGCATCGATGCGCTCCGTCGAGGTGTGCGGCGACGAAAGCGTGAGATTGCTGTGGTCGACCTGCCGCCATCCGAAGCAGCAAGCGTACCGGACGCCTATGAGGATGCATTCGCCCGCGTGTCGAACGCATTCAAGATTCTGCCGACGCAGGAATGGGATGTATTCCGGGAACCGTTCGCGAGAGCGATCGAAGCTCTATCGGCCGATGAGCGCGACGCCGTCATCCTGGTCCATGTCCTCGGGTACAAGGAAGAGTCCGAGGATTCCAAGGAGGAAACGGCCGCGACGCGGTGCAATTGCGCGGGACGAACGATTCGCAATCGGCTCACACGGGCCGCTGCGAAGCTCTCCCGCATTAAGGAGGCCCTATGAACCAGACTCTCTGCGCAAGCCCGCGCGCATTGCGGGAAGCCCTGTATGTCCTGTCTGCCGAGCAGGACGTGCCGGACGCGAAGCTGTTGGACGATGTCGTCCGCCGGTATCCCGAATTCGGAGAAGAGCTGACCGAGTTTGCGATCGCTATCGCGGTAGACGCCCTGCGAGGTGAGCGTGTCTTGGAAGATGCGGAAGGGGCGATCGATCCGAGTGCCGTCAGTCCGGCTGTGAGCAGAGCGATGAGCCACTTCCAGAACCGACTTCATGCTGTGACAACCGGTGCAGCTGAGGCGAGGAACACACGCGCGGATATCGCCGATGCACCAAACCCTTTCCTGGATTTGTCGCGTGACGAATACCGCGCGTTCGCCGCGCGGTTGCACGCGAATGGCGTCTTCGTTGGCAAGCTGCGTGACCGTCAAATCAATCCAACTGGCATGACGCCCGGGTTTCAAGGAGGGGTGGCAGACGAGCTAAAGGCACCGCTTGATGTCGTGGTGGCCCACTTCGCGGGGCGTCCGGGAGCTCCAACCGGACAGTTTTTCAAAGTAGACGGCAAGCCATCGACCGGCGCACAACAAAGCTTCGAGGAGGCAGTAAGAACCTCCGGACTGAACGAGGCCCAGCAAAAGTTTCTTCTGGAGCTCTGGTCTCATGGACCCCTTCGAGCCGATCCGCTCCAAGGCAGCGGCGCTTCATGAGGAGTTGCTTTCGGAGGGCAATGATCCGTGGGGTCCGCTCGCTCTTGTCGAAGCTGCCGTAGCGTGCCGCGATTTGGAGCTCGTATGGCTACCACCGGGTGACCCGGCACTGAAAGGCGCACGGGCTCTATACGACGACCAAGGCGGAACGATCTGCTGCGAAGAGGGCGGCGATCCAGCAAACCGAGCGCTACTCGTCGCGCACGAATTTGGACATGCCGAGCTTCACGCCGGCTCCGTGATGTGCGTCGGGTCCGATATCAATCCCTCCCGGAGCACCGAGGCTGCGCCGGTTGGTCTACAGCGCGTCGAAGACTATGGTGCGCGTGAGCGGCGCGAATTGCAGGCGAATGTATTCGCTCGCGAGCTTTTGCTCCCGCGCGCCTTCGTCCGCGAGCTACACCTCGAGCAGAACCTGACCGCCACTGCGATCGCGGATCGAACGAATTTCCCTGTGGCGCTGGTTCGGCAACAAATGTTCGACGCGTTGCTCTTGCCGCCGAAGGTGGTCAACCAAGGGTCAACACCGGAGCAACCGTCCGCGCGAAAGCCGGATCCGTCCCAAGAACGCGCTGCGGAGCACCGCGGCAAGCCTTTTCAGTTACAGGCAGGGCCTGGGACCGGCAAGACGCGAACGCTGGTGAAACGCGTGCTCTCACTTCTCGCCGAAGGCACCGATCCTGCCTCGATCCTTATTCTGACTTATTCTAATCGTGCTGCCGGTGAGCTGTCTGAGCGATTGACGGCGGCTGCCCCGGAGGCCGCGCCAAAACTCTGGATCGGAACATTTCACGCCTTCGATCTCGATCTCGTGCGGCGCTATCACGACAAGCTCGAACTTGCGCCAAATCCCTCGCTATTTGACCGCAGCGACGCGATTGAAGTCCTTGTAGAGATTCTGCCCACGCTGCCGCTGGTCCATTACCGCAACCTCTGGGATCCGGCGATGGTGCTCAGAGACATCGTCGGTGCGATCTCTCGCGCAAAGGATGAAATGGTCGGGCCGGACCGCTACCGGACGCTGGCGAAGGCGATGGAAGCGGAAGCGGTTGATCACGATGAAGACGCGCGGATCGCGGCGGCCAAGTGTCTGGAGATCGTGGAAATCTATGATCTCTATGAAGAGGCGCTACGCAAACATGGAGGCGTCGACTTTGGCGACTTGATTATGCGTCCTACGCGTTTGCTGGAAGACGATGAGACAGTGCGTATAGGCGTGCAACTTCGTCACCGGCACGTGCTTGTCGACGAATATCAGGATGTAAACCGGGCCAGTGCGCGCCTGCTGAAGATGGTGGCGGGAGATGGCGAGCGGCTGTGGGTCGTCGGCGATGCGCGGCAGTCGATTTATCGTTTTCGTGGAGCTTCCTCCGAAAACATGGTTCGGTTCAGCTCCGATTACCCTGCCGCTGTAACGGATCAGCTGGGCGTCAACTATCGATCGACCGAGCAGATCGTGCAGAGTTTTGTCGCGGTGGCGCCACAAATGGGCGCGTCAAAAGGAATGCTGAGCCTCGAATTGGCGGCCGATCGGAGCGGTGGGTCAAGCCATCCCGAGCTTCGCCGGTTCGAGACGCTGAATGGTGAAGCTTCGCGACCAGGCGGTCCTGTGTCGGACCAACCGGCGGCTGAACGAGATTGCGTCGGCGCTGGAGGTACGCGGCATACCCGTCCTTCACCTGGGCAGCTTGTTTGAGCGGGACGAGATTCGCGACCTGTTGGCCGTACTTAGTGCCCGCCAGAGAACCCCCCGTTTTGGCAATTGCCGATCACGAATACCCCGACCGAAACACCGATAATCGGCGGATTTGACCCCGATCCAGGAGATTTTCGAGGATCCGGCAGCAGATATCCTGCCCCCGGGCACCGGTTTCGGCAGTTCCTGACAGGACAGTGGGCAGGGAGAGGCTCCCGGTCCGTCCGGACCGGGAGCATCGCCGAAATCAGCGGATGCCTCAGGCAGCGAGGCGGTGTTTGAGCCGGTCCTCCTGCTGGCCCCGGCGCAGCAGCAGCCCGATGCGGTGGATGTTCATGGCCACCACCGACAGCGCCACCGAGCGGGCAAACCCGCCTGCACCACGAGAGCGAATTCGGTCAAGTCCCCGGTGGCCAAGGTTATTGATCGCCGATTCCACCGCCGGGTGGGCCCGGCGCATGGCGACGAACCCGTCATCATGCTCGCGTGCCCGATCAGCTTGATTGAGATACCCCTTCTTCGGCAGCACGTTCTCCTCGAGCATGTCGCCTGCCCGGATGCGGTTTTCCGGGTTGCGGGCGCCGCGATCGAAACTCACCGCATGCAGGTCCGGAAAGCGGGATCGTGCGGCCGCCACCATCGGCACTGCATGACCTGCATCGCTGCCCTGCCACATCACCTCGTGGTGCAGCACGAAGCCGTGACTGTCTTCCGGGATGCAGACCGGGACCCCCGGCTCCACCGGACAGCCGGGTTTGCCCCTGGAGATCCACCTTGCATGCGGCTCGAAGACCGGGAACACCTTCTCGCCATGCGGGATCCGTTCATCCATGAGCAGGCGGCGCCGGGTCTGATCGATCTGCCGGACGGCATGGGCGAGATACTCCCTGATGCCCGGTATCGATGCCCTTCTCCCGGAGGGCAGGAAGTGTTCCTTCAACCCGCCCGATCAGCCGGTGGCAGCAGGCCAGATACGCCTCCACATCTCCGGGCCGGGCCCGCCGGGTCCGGCGGACGGCGCTGTAGAGGGCCTTCACCCGGCGGGACAGATGCTTCCACTGGCGCCAGCCCGGGATGCCGGCGGCGGTGGCGGCCCGGCCGGTATCGCGGATGAGGCAGCGCATGGCGTCCCGCAAGAGGCCGACATCGGCGGGATGACGGACATCGGTCAGCACCACGAAGGAACCGGCGCGCCCGGCCAACGGCGCGCCAGGCTTGTCTCCTGCGGGCCGCATGGCCGCTCTCCACGATCAGGGCATTGACCTCGGCCGGCAATTCGGGGCTGAGGAGGCCGACATTGTCCACGACGTTCTGCAGCTCGTACTGGTATTCGTCCCGGGCTTTCGGGTGACCGAGGAACTGCCGGAGCGTCAGGTGCTGGGCCGCCCTCGTGCAGGCGGCCTGCATCGCAGCCCGGCCCCTGCCTGACCACGCCCATCACCAGGATGCGCCACATCTCCATGCCCGGCCGTCCGGTCTTCCTGCTGACCCCGGGAAGGATGTACTGGTCGAGAAGCCCGAACAATCGCCCCCCGGAAGGCCTCGCCTGCATAGAGATGCTGGAGCCCGATCAGCAGGGCCGGGATGTCGTCCCTGGATCTGGCATCGAGCCTGATATCCTCGATGCGGACCTCGCCGAACATCTGCTGCGGATTGCGTATCTGTCGCATGCCTGCCTCGTGAAGATCGGCCGAAATCGGCCCGATTTGGTGGAAAATGGCCCGAAACCGGCCTATTCTCCCGATTCTTCGACCTGAGAATACACCAACAACTCCAATCAAGTCAATGACTTGGTGTGTTTTCTGGCGGGCACTACTTAGCCTAGCCGTCGACCCGTTTGGCGACGCACTGGTCAGGGTCGGCGCGATGCCGCGATATGGTCTGACGCTACAGGATGTGCACTGTGTGAGCCGTTTCCTTCGGTCCCTTAACGAACCTGCATTGGCAGGGCTCGCGGAAGCGGTGCAAACACCCGGCCTGTCGACATCGGGGCGGAAAGGCATGGAGCGCCTTGCCTTTGATATGAATGGCCTGGGCTCGAAGGCCAACGCTTGGGAGTTTCTCGCCACCTATCTGCTCGATCATACGAACCTGGCCGGGGAGTTCGGGCGTGCCACGACCGTAACGGAGCGCATGCGTGCTGTTGCTGTCTGGCAATTCCTCAACTTTGTGCGCGAGCAGAGCCCGGTGGGGATGGGACTTCCGATCCAGCGCACTCTCGATCGGGTGCGGCAGCTTGTGTTGCTGGCCGAGGAGCGCGATTTGCGGCAAGTCCCAGCCGCGGCACTGCATCTCGATGCCGTTCGGTTGATGACCGCACACGGCAGCAAGGGGCTTGAATTCGAAGCAGTGCACCTTCCTGGATTGACGGTCGCAAGTTTCCCGAGTCCCAGCCGCGGCGAGCGTTGTCCACCACCCAAGGGCATGATTGATGGATCTGGCGACGCGTCGCCAAAGGACATGGCGAAGCGCGCGCATATGGACGAGGAGGAATGCCTGTTCTTCGTGGCGCTATCGCGCGCCCGGACACATCTTCGTCTCTACCATGCGCGAAAGCAGCCAAATGGAAATAATCGCTCTCGCCCCCGCCATTTCTGAAATGGCTGTCCGAGGGGCATGTCAACGAGGTGAGCGAGCCTCCAAAGCCCCCGCTTCCGGCAAACGCTCCGAAGCTGGAGGCTGTCGCGATCAACTGGCCAACGGATTGGGCGGTGACGGACAGCCGTCTGGGCTCGTACGATAAATGCCCGCGACGCTTCCTTTATACGCATGTTTTGGGATTGGGTGGTGCTCGCAAATCCACGGCGTTCTCGCGCACGCATGATTGTCTTTACGACTTGCTGCGCTGGCTTGCCGATGCGCGACGCGTGGCCGAGCCTGACCTGGACGAGGCAGAAACCGCCTTCGAAGCAATCCGGCACCCGTGGCCGAACCGACGACTTGCCGTCAGCGTGTCTGGGGACAGCGCAACCCGAGGGAGGAGCCGGATGCGTTAGCGCGCACATCCGGATCTGGGCGGGCCGGCAGCGCAGCAGGGAATGGCCCCGCCGCTCCGGCGCCGGGTCACCAGGGCGGTGCGGTCATCGTCGCCATGGGGCTGACGTCGGCGATCACCTCCACCTCGTCGCGCGAGAGCCTGGCGAAGGCGAGACAGAGCGCGACGTCGGCCTCGCTGTCATAGGGGCCGTGCTCCCGGCCGGTGGCGATCTCGATCACCGTCCAGCTCGGGTCCCAGATCGGGATGCCGCGGAATGCCCCCGAGCCCTCGCGGTGCTTGCGCGAACAGGGCTCGCGGCGGGCCACCCCCGGCGAAGGCGTCCCGCAGGCGACGCATTGGCCCTTCGCCCGCCGGTCGGCGTAGCGCCGGCGCCGGGCGGCCTGCTCGGCCACGCGGTCGCGCCGCCCTTCCTTGACCAGGGCGCAGGGCGCGCAGTAGGCCGCGCCGTCGAAGGTGGGCGTCCGGCACTTGACGCAGACGCCGGCCACGCGGCGGGCGTCGTAGCGCGCGGCGTCGCGGCAGGCCCGGCACTCGGCGGCCCCGCCGGCTGGCTTTCCGCAGGTCGTGCAATCGCCCCGGTCGCGACGTTCGGAATATCTGCGGCGGTCGGCTTCCCGCTTCGCCTTCAAATCCCGCCGCCTGTTGCGGGTCCCGGCGCAGGGTCGGCAATAAGCCTCGCCGTCCGGCGCGGTCGCCGCACATTTCACGCAGAGGCCGGCGTCGCGGCGTTCGCGATGGCGTGCGCGGGCGGCGTCGCGCCGGTCGCCCCGGCAAGGTTCGCACATCGACCTTCCCTCCTCGGGCGGGACGATGCCGCAGCGGATGCAGAGACCGGCGGCCCGGCGGGCCTCGCTGCGCCGGCGGCTGCACTTGCGGCCGGCGCTGCGTCGGGCTTCCGGGTCGCGTCCGCCATACGGTATTCCCCGGGCCTTAATGGCGGGTTCGACGTCGAAACCGGGGGCTGGAAGACCGGCAGCGGCCGCTTCCTCGCCCCTGTCAAGGTTCTTGCCAGCCTGTTCCGTCGCCGCTTCCTGGAGGAGCTCGCCAGCGCCCATGACCGGGGCGAGATCCTGCCCTGTTAATCCACCTGCAATATTGACCCGCTTCGGGAAGAATCCTCTTCCGGAACCGACCCGCCTTCCCGGAAGCAGATCCTTCATTCCCGCGACCGTTTCACGGTCTGCGGGAGAATCGGAGGATGCCGGCAGCGGAGACCATTGCAGGGATCCGCAGGAAACATCCCGGAGAAGGAAAGTCGATCCGCGGGACAGCCCGGGAGCTCGGTATCTCCCGGGGCACCGTTCGCAGGGTGGTGCGCGGCGGGAAGGCGGCGCACCGCCATGACCGGTCGGACAGGCAGCCCCGGCCGAAGCCGGCCGGCTGCACCCACGCCCTCGAGGCCGAACCGGAAGCTGGCGGGAAGCGGACGAGACGCGATCGCCTGACGCTCACGGCGATCCGGCGCCGGCCGGCAGGTCAGGGCTGCGAGGCCGGCCACGAGGCGGTGCGCCGGCATGCCCGCAGGTGGGCAGCGCAGCAGGGTGGCGGGATTGCGGGCGCGCATGTGCCGCCGGATCTCGATCCCGGCGAGCCTGCCGGTTCGACCGGAGCCACGAGACGGTGCTGCCGGCCGGCATGAAGGTGACGGTCGAGGCGGCGCCGATCACCCCGTGTCGAGCCGCATGCCGTTCATCCGCTGCCATCCCCGGGAGACCCGGGAGATGGTGGCGGGTGCCCATGACCGGGCCTTTGCCGCGTCTGGCGGCTCCTGTGGCATCGGCATGTTGGATTCCAGAGTGCCCGGGGCCGCACCGGAACTGGCGGCCTGGCGGTCCCCGGAGGCGATGGCCGTCCGGCCAGCCGGTTGATTGCCTCGAGCGGCGTGCAGCCGCGGCCATGGATGACCGGGCCTCTGGCCCCGCCACCGCCGCAGCCGGCGATGTGGTCGTGGTATCCTGGCCCGCCCGGGCCATGCACCGAACCGTCCCGCCGCCAGCGGCAGCGGTCGGTCCTGTCCCGTGCATGGCCCGGCAGCGGCGCCACCCCGGTCAGCGGCCCGGACCTCACCTCGCCGGCCAGTCGCCGAAATCCGTGATCCGATTTCCCTTCCATCTTTCCTTCTCCCGAAAACGCCGCCCGCCGGGCGGACTGTCGGGAAAAGGCTGCCGGGAAGGAAAGATGGCACAGGACGGGTCAGTTCTGGAGGAGGAAGACGGGTCAGTTTTCGGCCGGTATTGACAGGCAGGCGGCGGCCACGCTCGCGCTCGTAGCGCTTCGCCTGTTCCGGATCCCGCCTGGGTTTTCTCTCGGCCCGGAGGCGGGCGGACCGCGCGCGGTCGGCGGCGCGGCACTTCTCCGCACAGGGCTCGCAAAGCGTACGCTCGGGCGCGGGCTCGGTCTTGCCGCACCTCAGGCACAAGCCGGCCGCACGGCGCTCAGCGGTTCGCCGGTGATAGCGCGCAAGATCGTTCCTGCGGCGCGCGTCGATATCGCGATAAGCCACAATGGCCCCCTTCCTGCCAATCCGGAAACAGATGGAAGGACGCCCGCCGACGCCGGGCCGGCGGGGCGTCCGGGAAGGAGGCCGTCAGCCCTTCTGCTTGCGGTCGCAGAGAAGGCCGGCCGCGATCGCACCCCAGAGCTGCATAGCGGTCGTCGGCCAAGCTGGTGCCGAAGAAATGAACCAGGAACGTTTCCGCCGTGTTGCCGGGGATCGCCATGGCTGCCGTCATGATGCCGTCTCCTTCGTGCCGATGAGGGATATCGGCGGCCGGACACCCTCCCCGGGCATCCGGCCGCCGCCCCGCTCACGGCCAGCGCTCTCCTCCTGCCGGCGAAAGGCGCGCCGATGGAGACGGCGGCGGGATGGCGGCGCAGCGGCAGGAACGGTCAGCGTCGGCGGATGGAAGCCCGGATGGCAATTCGAGCGCCCGTCGCCCCGGCGCGGATGGCCTCGCGCAGGCAGGACGTTCGCTTGCGCATCATGTGGCAATGCCGCAATATGTGCTTGATGAACCTCTACGTCACGCGAACCTATGAGCGCGCCATTCGCAAGCTGCTGCCCGAAGACGCCCGCCGTGAGATGGAGGCGGCCATCGTCGTCGCCCCCGAGGCCGCGCCGGTCATCCGGGGGACGGGCGGGATCCGCAAGCTGCGCTGGGCCGGCTCCGGCCGGGGCAAGCGCGGCGGCATCCGCGCGATATACTTCTGGCGCGCCGGCCCGGAGGCGGTCTACATGCTGACGGCCTACGCCAAGTCGGATCGCGACGATCTGACGGCGGCGGACCGCAAGGCGCTGGTGCGGCTGGTGACGGCCATCGAACGGGAGAGGCAGGGATGATGACAGAGGAACGCACCGAGACCGGTCTTGAGATCGAGGCGGCGCTGGGCGAAGTGCTGGCCCATGTGCGGGGCGAGACGGCGTTGCCCTGCCGGATCGTGGACGACCCTGCCGCCGAGCGGATCGTTGCGCTCCGCAAGCGGATGAAGCTGAGCCGGCAGAAGTTTGCCGACCGTTTCGGGCTTGATGCGCGCGCGATTCAGGACTGGGAGCAGGGGCGTCGGGTTCCCGACCGGGCGGCGCGCGTGCTGCTGACGGTGATCGACCGCGAGCCGGACGCCGTCACGCGCGCACTTGCGCCGCCAGCGGATTGACCCAATCAGATTGCGGAACGATTACGGTGCGATACGGCAACCTGCAATAATCAATAATACCAATGGGATAGGGGAATTAGAAGCACAAGTGTGGCGATTATTCCGGACTCCCGCTTGTTCCGGATTCTTCCCGACCCTCGAAGAGACGTCCTGCAATTCGGCAGATCGGGCACGATCTGCGGATCGTGTTTCCGGAATGATCCGGTCGACTTCCCCGGCCGGCAATATCGCCGGCAACAAGGAGAAGACGATGTCGATGGAACTCCTTCTTCCCGGATCACGCAGCCGGAAGTGGTTGCGTGTCGGCCCGTTGGCCTGCGAGCTTGATGCATTCGCCGCCCTGTCGGCAACGCCGGGCCACACCCGCCAGACTGCCGGGGACAAGCTCCGCCCGATCAGGAATCCCGGTCACCGGATGGCCGGGGAAGGGATCGGTCCCGGGGCATTTGATGCAGGCCGGATGGACGTCTTCCCGTTGGCGCGCAAACCCGGATACCGGTCCCGCGACCCCTGGCTTGTTGCCGGGCCGTTTGCGCGACAGCGGTCGTATCCGCCCGAGACCGGCAGAGCCCGAAAGCGTCGATCCGATCGAGCGGGTCGCATGCCGGCATGAGCGATTTCCTGTCGACGAGCGCGGCCTGCAAGCGACAACGGTCAGGAGGCATCTCCCGATCGTCCGCGCATTTCCGGCCGAACGCTTCGGGATGCGGGCGGTCGACCTTGCGAGCCTGACGGTCGGGGACTGCAACGGATTCATCCTTCGCAACAGCAGGAGTTCATGCCGGCGCACGTCCGGACTGTCCGTCACGGCGCTGCGCGGTTTCCTGCGCCATCTGCATCAGGGAGGCGGGATTCCGGGCGATCCCGCCAACGGGATCCTGCCGGTCATGAACCGGCGCCGGCCGGAATTGCCGAAATCGCCTGCTCCGGACGAGGTCGGGACGCTCCTCGACGGATGCGACCGGACGACCGTCGCCGGACGCCGGGACCACGCCATCCTGCTGCTGCCGGGACGACCGGGTCCGCGGGCCGGCGAAATCGTCAGGATGACACCGGATGACCCGGACTGGCGGCGCGCCCGGCCATGCCGTCCACGCGCCGCATGTTCGTTGGCGTGCGTGCCCCGCTCGAGCCGTTCAGCGGGGCCCCGCTCGAAGACATCGGATGGATCCTCCGCCACCGACACCCGGAGACCACCCGGATCTGCGCAAGATGCGACCTGGAGTCGCTCCGTGGCCCGGCTCCCGCCCGGCCCGGGGGTGCATCATGACCGATCCTGACATCCTGCCGGACGAATACCTCGCCACGCGCCGTGCTGGCGGAGCCCGGCAGCTGTCCGTCGTCACCGGGCTCAGCCCCCCGACTTTCGCCACCCTGCCGGGGTGTCCCGACGATCCGGAACGGCAGGTTCGGCAAATCGCGCCATGTCGTGATGCATGCCGCGACGGGACGGGCGCCGGAGGCTTGCGCCGGGCAGCGCGACCGCCCGTGCACGGTGCCCCGCTGCCCGGCATTCCTCATCTCCGGACAGGGCTCACGGATCACCGATTCGACGCTGCGCCACACCTTCGTGAACCTGTCCCGGCAGACCGGATCGCGGATTGCGGCAAGGTCCCGTGGCAAGGTCCCCGTCTTCCGGACTTTCGCCATGCATTCGCCGTCAGGACATCGTTGCGGTGGTACCGTGCTGGCGTCGACGTCGAGGCACATGTTCCGCGTCTTGCCACCTGGCCCGGACATGCCCGTGTCGGCGACACGTACCGGTATCTCGCGGCGAGCCCGCATGCCATCGCCGGCGACCGCGATACCTTCCGCCTGCCGGTCCGACATGCCCGGCGGGAGTCGAGGAGACTGCCCCCGGAGCTTCGGGTCGAGGGTATCGACACGCAGTTCGTCGGCGACGTCCTCGACCATCCCGGGGCCGAACGCGGCAATGATGCGCGGACCCGCAACACCCGTCCGGCCGCGATCCGGTCCTTCCTTCGCCATGTCCGCCGTCTCGTGTCCTTTCCCGATCAGACCGAAGTCGCGGCCCTGTCGCGTGCCCCGGACCCGGCGACCCCGGCGGGGCGGCGCGACCGCACCCCGTTGCCGGTTGCCGTCCGTGCCGGGCCGCGTGCATCCGAACCCGTCAACCTGCGGTGCGGGGACGTGCAACTCGGCACCGGTGCCCGCCTGCGGTGTCAGGGCAGGGGGTGATCGCGTCTTCCTCGATCAGCGGGGCCGACCCTCGAGCCATGACGGTCTCGACTGCCTGCCGGCCGGCAACCCCGCCATTGCCCGGGGCGAATGTCCGTCCCCGGAGGCCAGGCGCGTGACCCCTCGCTCCCTGCGTCACACCGCGGCGATGACGTTTCTGCAAGATGGTATAGGGCGTCAATCTGCATGAGAACTGCACGTCAATCAGGATAACAGTTCAGACGTCGCGGCAATGCGGATATTTTCCGGATCTCCCACCGATTGCAAGCGCTTTTTCGACCGGTCCCGACTGCCGCCATGAAGAACCTTCGATGTCTCCGGCGACCGGGGCCCTCGCCACCTCCGAACCCCGGGCACTGCGCGACAGGTCTCTGCCTGTCCAGCGGGGCAGGCGGCCTCCGGGCCCTCGCCACCCGTATCTGGCTGGCGGCATCAAGTGGCTGCAAGGCAGGCGAGGCGGTGACATCCTCTCCTCTGGACGAAGACGGCCCGCGACACACCGGTGCCGCGGGCCGCATGTCCCGGGATATTCCGGTTCAGCCGGTTTGCGTGTTCTTCCGCGTGGCCCGGCTCGCCGGCCGGCCGGCCTTGCGCGGGCTGGCTTCCATTGCCTCCCGCCGCCGGTAGCTCTCGACATTCATCTCGAGAATGACTGCCCGGTGAACCAGCCGATCGACTGCTGCCACCGCCATGGTCTGGTCCGGAAAGATCCGACCCCATTCCGAGAAGGGCTGGTTGGCGGTGATCAGGAGCGAGCGCCGCTCGTATCTGGCCGAGACAAGCTCGAAGAGGACGCTGGTCTCGGCCTGATCCTTGCTGACATAGGCAAAGTCGTCGAGTATCAACAGGTGATACCGGTCCAGCCGCGCCAGTGCCACCTCCAGTGCCAGCTCCTTCCGCGCCGTCTGCAGCCGCTGCACCAGATCGGTGGTCCGGCACATCAGCACCCTGTAGCCGGGGCGGGCCCGCCAGCCCGATCGCACTGGACAGATGGCTCTTGCCGGTGCCCGGCGGGCCGAAAATCAGGCATGAGGCACCCTGGGCCAGCCAGGCATCGCCGGCGGCCAGCGCCATCACCTGGGCCTTCGAGATCGTCGGCACCGCACCGAAGTCGAAGCCGGACAGGCTCTTGCCCGGCAGGAGCCTGGCCTCGGCCAGATGGCGCTGGGTCCGCCGCCGTCCCCGCTCGGCAATTTCGTGCTCGGCCAGGGCGGCCAGGAAGCGCGAGGCCGGCCAGCCCTCGGTATCGGACCTGGCGGCAAACTCCTTCCACAGCTCCCGCATGGTCGGCAGGCGAAGCTCGGCGAGCATCAGTTCCAGGCCGGCACCATCATTGAGGCGGGTCATGACGCACCTGCCATGCCCGGGAGATCGCCATGGCCCGGGAGCGTCGCCCTGGTGACGCTGACGGCGGGCATGACACCGGCCGCCGGTGCAAACCGGGCCCGCAGGTGATCGATCTCCGGCAACCGGCCTTCCTGCAGGCAGGCGTCGATCTCCGCCGCCAGCAGCGCCTCGCAATTCTCCTCATGGGCCGGTGCCGGCAGCTTCACCGTCAACCTGCAGGCCGAGCGCTCGCCCTCTCTCTTCAGCGCCGTCTCGAAACAGCGCCGGTAGGCTTCACGCGGGAAGAGCTCGTCCCGGTAGACCAGGTTCATGAGCGCCATCGGCCTGGTCTTCAGCGAGTGGATGACGTGGCGGCAGTCGACCACATGCACCGCCTTCGCCGACGAGCCCTTCCGCTTCCGGGGCAGGGCCGGCTGCCAGGTGCTGCCGGGACAGAGCTCCAGCCGATCATCATGGATGCGCACGCCGAGCCGGTGGCTGGTCAGCAGCAAAGGCACGGTGCAGAACACCTTCTTGAGGATGAAGCCGCTCGAGGAGGTGACACGCACGCTGGTCTCCTCGTGACCGGTGGTGCGCATGTTCGGCAGGCGGTTCAGCAGCTTCCGTTCGGTGCTGATCCCGGCGGCCCGGCGGGCATTGCAGCGCCCGACGATGCCGGCGATGAAAGTGCGGTATGCATCGAGATCGGCGAACTCCCTCGATCCTCGCAGCGCCAGCGCATCATTGATCTCCCGCTCGGGATGTCCGTGCGGGCAGCAGGTGGCGCCGTTCTCATGGGCCACGCCGCGATTGTTGCGGGACGGCTTCATCCGGTAATGCTTGCACAGGAGGCGACAGCGCTTGGTCATGTCCCCGGCATCCTCCTTGCGATGATTGCGGAAGCCGGCCGACAGGTAGCCTGCCCGGTGCTCCTTCGGGGCCCCGCCCGGCTGCCACAGCGCCGCCTGCAGGCTTTCGGCCAGCGCCGTGAAGCTCTCGCCGCCGAGGATCACCTCGGCATGCCTGAAGCCGGACCAGGGAAGCCGGAAGTGATAGAGCATGTGCTTGAGCTTCTGCCCGGCAATGGTGATGTCAAGCCCCTTCGAATGGGTGAAGTCCGACAGGCCCATCCGGCCCGGTTCGTGGTTCTGTCGGAACATGACCTCCTTCTCGGGGCCGTGCTGCGCCTTCCAGTCGCCGATCCGCCGCTCCAGGGTGCGCCTGACATTCGGATCGGGATCCGGATGGCGCCTCCTCGGTTCCTCGAGGATGCCGACCGGACGCAGACCCGGGCAATCCTCGAGCATCGGCACCACCTCCGAGTCCCAGACCCCGGCCAGCGGGTCCGGCCTTCGCCGGTCCCGCGGTGTCTTGTTCCGCGATGGAAACGTCGGGTCCCGCTTGATGCGGTAGCCCGTTGCGGTACTGAAACCGGCCTTCGCCGACGCGGGCGGGCTGAATGTGATCTGCTGTAGTTCATGAAGAGCCTCGCTTGATGGTCGGTCACGTGGCGTCCGGGCACCCTGCACTCCTCATTGGTCCGGGATTTGCAGGACAATGCCCGAACGGCCGCGGACATCAAGTGGGGCTACCGCCAGGGGGAAAAATCCGCAGCGGCAGGGGGTAACTCCGATCGGGCTGCGCCCTCACTCCGTTACCCCCTGCCGCCCCAGTTACCCCTGTCACCTTGATTGACGCTGGATTCTCACCTTGATTGACGCCCTGTAAAGATGGTATCGACCGGGCGGTCATCGCGCTCCGGCCCGGGCATGAATCGGTGGAAACCGCGCATGTCTGCCTGCAAGCCGATCCCGGGCTCGTGCAGAAGGCGTCGGAAAGGATCCCGCAACTCCGGAGAGGCCGGCCCGGTATCGTCCTGATGACGACCTGTCGGCATTCCGGGGCGGATCGTGATCATTCCGGAAACGCGATCCGCGGATCGTGCCCGATCTGCCGAATTGCAGGACGTCTTCTCGAGGGTCGGGAAGAATCCGGAATAGACGGGAGTCCGGAATCATGGCGAAGATCATGAAGGCGGACGCCTGGCAGACAGGCACACTCCCGGGCCAGGCTCCACAGAGTTACATCACGCAGCGGCCGCGCCGGGCCCAAGGGAGAGGGAAACACGAATTGTCCCTTGTCCCCGGGCTGCGGGTCGATGACGGCGCGTGCCTCCGCGCTCAGATACACCGTTCGTGATCCGGTCTTGCTGTCGGAGAGCCGGAGCGTCTCGCCGTCGACCTCGGACCACTGCAGGGTCATGACCTCGCTCTTCCTGCATCCCGTCAGCAGCAGGCGGATGATGTCGGCCTGCCTCGCCCGGGCAGGTCGCTCGGCGACACACTGATCGAGGACCCCGAGCAGACGGACGATCTCCTCGGCCGACAGGAACCGGGTGAGACGGGGCCTCGAATTCATCGGCGTCTGCCGGGCAGGGTTCAATGCAATGTGGCCACCGGCGACGGCATGGTTCAGTATCTGCCGGAGAATCGCCAACGCCTTGTTTGCGTTGCCCGGCGCGGCGGTGCTGTAGCGGCCGAACCAGGCATCGACGCCGGCCGGCGTGATCCGGTCGAGCGGCAGGGGGCCGAATGCCGGCAGCAGCTGGGCGCGAAGACGGGCCTCCACGGAATGCCGGGTCCGGAATTCGGTGCCCTCCCGCCGAGAACCGGGGCCACGGCCTCGGCGGCACTGCGGACCATGTCATCGGCAAGATGGATGTATCTGAGCGTCGTCTCCGGGCGTCGGTGACCCAGGGCCGCCCGATGGTGAGAATGGTCTCGCCGGATTGCAGTGCCAGACTCGCGTAATTGTGCCTGAGATCATGAAGACGGACATCCTCGAGACCGGCCTCGGCGCGCATGCCCCGCCAGAAGCGACCGAGCCCCCGTGCCGGCCCGCCATTCCTGCCCGGGAAGACCCACATGCCGGTCCGCGGCAGGCCGCCGAGTACGGTGCGGGCGACCGAGGAGAGCCGGACGGTCCTGGGTCCGGTCTTCCCGTCACGCAGGAAGAGATGGCCATGGCGATAATCCTGCCATTGCAGGGCCGTGATCTCGCTCCTCCGGCACCCGGTCAGCAGCAGCCTGACGGCGCCGGCCAGGACATGGCCCTCATAGCGTGCCAGCCCCGCGCCGCCGGTAGCGCCGGATGTTCCGGCACGAGTTGCTGCCCTCAAGGCGGCAACCGAGGAATTCGGCCTCCCGCATGATCACCGACAGGATCGGTGCAGCCCGGTCGGCCGCCGCCGGGGTCGCATGAAGAGACGCGAACCATTGCCGGACATCCCGGTTTGAAATGTCGCCGATCGATTGTCCCCGAAACCGGGGAAGGATCTGGTTCTTCAGATACCGGTGATTGACCTCGAGCGTGCCCGGTTTCTGCAGAAGGGCATGACGGCAGAACACCGCGTCCGCGACCTCCTCGAACGCGGTATCTGCCTTTCCATCATCACCGCAGGATGGCTCGCCACCCCGAAATTCCGCCAGATGCGGCCGGGCGAGGGCCCGGGCCTCGACCAGAGGCATCATGGCGGCATCGCCGATGGTCTTCCATATCCATTTCCCATCCTGCCGGGTGTGAATGAAGAACTGCTTGCGCCCGGTCGACAGGCACCAGATGCCGAAGCCCTGCAAGTCGGTGTCACGGAATTCGCGGACGGATCTGCCGGGCCTGAAGCTGTCGATTCGACGCTGTGTCAGATGACGATTTGCCATTGATTCTCTCCCGAATCAGTTGCACTGGTGCGCCGGAATGGGGCCGAATGGCTGCTTCCGGCTCGGGATACGGGAGAATAAATGTATGTAAAATCAGATAGTTGATCGGCGGTTAGCACCGAAGGTGCGTCATATGGTGTTCGCGGATCGGATCCGGATCGCTTGAGCGGGCTCGAAGCCCTGCGTGCGTTACCGGTTTTTCCGACCCCGTCTTCAATGACCCTTGCCCCTGTGTCGTGTGTCGTCCTCACCGCTCGGGCCGGGCTCATCCGCAGATCATCACGCCTTCATTCAAGGCCGTATCCGCAGGGCCCGGTATTCCGTTCCGGCAGTCACGCCGCCGGTGCCCGGAAATCCTCGTTCTTCACCGACAGCGCCCGGATCATGCGCGCCATCCTGTTCGCCATCGCCACCAACTTCGGCGGCTTCCCGGATATCATCCTGCGGAGCCGGCGATCATTCTGCAGATCGGATTGGCGCCGGTTCCGGAGCACCGCGGTTGTACCGAGAACCGGCAGTTGCCCGAAATCCCGCTGTCCCATCCTGGTGATCCGCCCGAACCGCTGCCGGCCGGCTGTCGAATGCTCCCGCCGGGTCCGTTGCCAGATCAACCTCGCGCCGCTGCACCTTGCCGCCTTCCTGCTGGTACTCGGTGAAGCCGCCGCCCGCACGCGCCTGTCGCAGCACCTTGCCTTTTGCACCTCCGGCCGCGTCGACTTTTTCCAGGGCCGCGGCCATCTCCGGTGGAATCGCCGGAGCATCTGTCTTTCCCGCCATGATCGAAACCCCTGCACTCAGACTGCCCGCCGGGCGCCGCCGGCCCTGTTCCCGGGCCATTGTGGGTCGAACCGGCACCGGCAGACCTACCGGAAAGCCGCCGGTGTGCAAAGCTGGCAAGCGATCCCGGAATTGGCCGGGGATGATACAGAAAAGATGTCAGACCAAAGAAAATGGGATGCACCCCGAGTTCCACATGAATTTGACTCTGGGCCATGACGACTGATTTACTGCCGTAATCGTCAAAAAGGAGGAGTTGATGAAATATCTGACAACAAGAAACAGATGCGTGGCCGTGTCCACCATCATTGCAGCCACTTTCGTGACGGGCTCGCTGCTCGCAGAACCGATGAAAGGGTCGTTGGTAGTCGCAGTCAACCAGGAACCGCAAGACCTGGCGGCCCAGGGCGCGTACAAGGAAATCAATGCGCCTGGCCTCCGGAACGTACTGGAGACACTGATCGCGGTCGACCCGGTCTCGGGTGACTTCATTCCGATACTGGCAACCGGTTGGGATCGCGTGGATGGAAGCACGCTTCGATTCACGATTCGCGAGGGCGTGAAATTCCACGACGGAACGGACATGACATCCGAGGCGGTTGCGGAGTCGATCAACTGGGTCTGGAGTACCGAGAATGCGTTTACCATTCAGGAATATGCCGGACCCGGCGCAATAACCGCGGTTGCAATCGACGCTTCAACCGTGGAAGTTCGATCCAGTGAGCCGGATCCTCTGCTTGAATTCCGGATGTCGCTGAATGGCATATCCTCGCCGACGCAGTTGGCGGAGGAACCCGCAAGACACTTCGATACACCGATCGGAACCGGTCCCTATTCATTCGTCGAATGGAAGCATGGCCAGTATTGGTCAGCGGAGTACAACCCGGACTGGTGGGGACTGAGCGCTGACGACGCCTACGGTACATCCAGGCCGGAGTTTACAGGTATTCAATTCGTGTTTCGATCAGAGGACGCAGCAAGGACAGCAATGGTTCAGAGTGGGGAAGCCCAGCTTGCGATGTTCCCGACTGCAGACGAGTGTGCAAGGGCAGCCGATGCAGATGGTTACCATTGCGTAACCGGCCCCTCGACGACTTACCTCTATGGACGCCTTGACCATTCGCTGCATGCAGATGAACGTCTGGCTGACCCGCGTATACGCGAAGCGATCTTTGCCGCGATCGATATAGCAGGAATAGTCGATCTTTACGGTATGGCGTCCGTTCCGCCGGGCCAACTCGGCCCCAGGGGAACGATTGGATTCAATGATGCGCTGCAGCCTTATGCCTACGACCCGGAGCGCGCGATGGCGCTGCTGGCCGAGGCGAAGGCGGACGGCGTGGACGTTGATGGATTGAATATCGAGATCGTGGGACGTGATACGACTCCGCGAATCAAGCCGATCGTCGAGGCGATCGGTGCGATGCTCGGAATTGCCAATGTCGAAACCGACATCAAGGTGCAGACTCCGGCGGAATTCAATCCCAGGGTGCGCATCACCGGATATTCGAACGAGCCCGGCCGTCAGATGATGCAGGTCCATGTGAAACAGAATCCGTCGGGAGACTACGGGTTGCTGTTACTGTCGAACTATGCGTGCCCGAATATCGACGATCCGACAGGTCCGTCGAGATCTTCGGTGTATTGCGACGAAGAGTTTGATGGCAAACTGTTCGAAGCGCTGGCCAGCTTTGGCGAGGAAAGGGCAGAGCGCATGAAGGAACTCGTGAAGTATGTTCATGATCGGCACCTGATCGTCCCATTGGCACTGCTGGACCGCGGTCACCTTGTTGAAAACGGGCTGGAGTTCACATTTGGCACGGATCACAGAATTCAGGCGGTCTATATCAAGCCGGTTGAGTAGAAGTCACTGACGCAGATTGCGTCACCGAAAGAGGCAGGCTGAAACCATGGTGGTGCGATAGCCTGCCCCATGATCCTGAGAAACGGACGTATTCCGAATGGTGTATCTTGTCAGGAGAACAGCGAATTCACTTCTGCTGCTTCTCCTGACAGTCAGTTTTGTGTTCATCGCGGGGCGGATGATCGGGGATCCTGCGCTGAACATGCTGGGTCCCGGTGCCAGTGACGTCGCGCTGGAGAAACTGCGCCGCGCTGCCGGTCTCGATGATCCCCTTTGGCTTCAGTACATTCGATACATCGGGAACCTGCTGCAGGGTGATTTCGGTGTAAGTTACCGCTTCGGGTTTTCCGTCCTTCCGTCCGAGAATCTGGACGAGATCGGTCAACCCGTAATGGACATCGTGCTCGACAGGTTGCCTGCGACTTTTCTGCTTGCGGCTGTCGCGATGGGTTTCGCAGTGCCTGCAGGAGTCCTGATGGGTGTGGTCGCTGCAGCGAAGCCTCGTTCGATCGCAGACAGAATCGTGACCGTTATTGCTCTCGCCGGGGTTTCAATCGTCCAGTTCTGGCTTGGCCTGATGCTGATCGTGTTTTTTGCGGTCCATCTCGGCTGGCTGCCCACCGGCGGATACGGCGGATTTTCGCATGCACTGCTTCCGGCGCTTACTCTCGCGGCTCGCCCGATCGGTCGCATCGCCCAGATAGCACGCAGTGCCATGCTTGACGAGCTGGCCAAACCCTACATCGTCACGGCAAGAGCCAAGGGTGTCCAGGAAGGTCGCGTCGTGTTCCTTCATGCCCTCAGGAACGCCGCTGTTCCCATCATTACCATGATCGGGGACGAACTTTCCGCCCTCCTGACAGGCGCTATTCTGGTCGAGAAGATCTTTGCATGGCCCGGGATCGGGCTTCTGATCATAGACTCGCTTTCCCGGAGCGATCTTCCGCTGATTCAGGCATCCATCGCGGTAGTGGCCGCTCTCGTGATTCTGGTCAATCTGCTCGTCGACCTGTGCTACCGGCTTGCCAATCCCCGAATCAAGCTGGGCAACTGAGAAGATGGCGTCTCAGCCCATAGTCCCGGGTGACGAGATCGTGGATGGTCGCGATGCCGGAATTTCGACGGAAGACTATGTCGGGGCGATCTTCCGAGACAAGGTAACGCTACTGGCATTCGTATACCTGGCCATGCTGGCAGTGTTTACCGTTGGAGCCGAGTTCCTTGCACCCCACCAGCCAATCGGTCTCAACCTGCGCGACAGGCTGTTGCCACCCGGCACGACCGGCTCCAAGGGCGCCTTCCACCTTCTTGGTACGGATGAACTTGGACGGGATCTCTTCTCCAGGTTGATCTACGGCGCCCGTGTTTCAGTTTCCGTCGGCATGATCGGTGCGATCGTGTCGTGTTTCGTCGGGGTCGTTACCGGATTGACGGCCGGCTATTACGGGGGCCTCTACGAGGACATCGTCATGCGCCTCGTGGACGGAATGCTGTCCCTGCCGTCACTGCTGGTTGCCCTCTTCGTGCTGTTCGTTCTGGGAGGTGGATACGTCAATCTGATCCTGGTCTTTTCCGTCCTTCACTGGATGGTGTTCTGCCGATTGTCCAGGGGGTTGGCCCTCGATGCCAGATCGGCGACCTACGTCAAGGCCGCCAAGGCATTGGGAGCGCCCGGACTGCGCATCGTATTCAGGCACATTCTTCCGAACGTCGTGGCTCCGGTCATTGTCCTGTTCACGCTCGAAATAGCCATACTCATCCTGTCGGAAGCATCGCTCAGCTTTCTCGGATTCGGCGTTCAACCGCCGGATCCATCCTGGGGGCTGATGATCGCCGATGGCCGGGAACACATTCGTTCTGCCTGGTGGCTTGTCACCTTCCCCGGCCTTGCGATCTTTCTGACCGCGCTCAGTCTCAACCTGGTTGCGAACTGGGCCAGGGCCGTGACCGATCCTGTCCAGCGTTGGCGCTGGTTTTCCAGAAAGCAGCAACGTTGAGTGAATTACCCGTCATATCGATCGAGTCACTGCGAGTCGAGTTTCCGTCGAAGGCTGGTTCGGTTGTCGCGGTCAGCGATGTCGGATTCCAGATTTGGCCAGGAGAAATCCTGGGAGTCGTGGGAGAGTCGGGTTCGGGAAAATCGGTGACATCCCACACACTGATGCAGCTGACCAAGTTTACCGCCGGTCGTGTCACCGATGGCAGCCTGGAATTCGTATGCCGCAACGGGGCCAGCATTGACCTGCGGAATGCCAGTGAGCGCCAGATGCGGAAAATCCGTGGTAATGAAATCGGCATGATCTTTCAGGAACCCATGATCGCGCTGAATCCGTCCTATACGATTGGCTGGCAGATGTCGGAGGGTCTGAAGATACACAGGAAACTGTCGGGACATGAAGCCGAGATCCGGTCACTTGAACTGCTCAGAAGGGTCCGGATTCCAGAACCCGAGAGGAGACTGAAGCAATATCCCCACGAGATGTCCGGAGGAATGAGTCAGCGCGTTGTCATAGCCATGGCGCTTGCCTGCGAGCCGCGTCTGCTGATTGCAGATGAACCGACCACGGCTCTGGATGTGACGGTCCAGGCGGAGATCCTTGCACTGATTGCAATGCTCCGCAGGGAGTCCGGCACTGCCGTCCTGCTGATAACCCATGACATGGCGGTTGTGGCCCAGATGGCGGATCGGGTTGTGGTGATGTATGGCGGCCATATTGTCGAAGAGGGGCCAGTCAGGCAGATCCTCCTGGATCCTCGCCACCAATACACCCGCGCATTGCTGTCGGCCGTCCCCGGGATCGGCGGGATGGCCGGAAGCGACGGTCCGAGGCGGATGAGGATTGCCGGCGGCGGGAGCCGGGAAGCCGAACAGGCCCGCCCCACCGACGAGACCCTGCTGGATGTGCGAAACCTGACCAGGAGATTTCCGGTCCGCGGCGGCCTGTTCGGGCGAATCATCGCCAACGTGCATGCGGTCGAGGACGTCTCGTTCCGTGTCCACGGTCGGGAAACGCTGTCCCTGGTCGGCGAATCCGGTAGCGGAAAGTCGACGACGGGCAACTGCATCCTGCGCCTGGAAGAGCCCGATTCCGGGGAAATTTCCTTCAAGGGCCGGGATATCCTGGCGCTCTCCCGTTCGCAGATGCGGGACCAGCGCCGGGACATGCAGGTGATATTCCAGGATCCGTACGGATCGCTGAACCCGCAGATGCGGCTGCTCGACCAGGTTGCCGAGCCGATTCGCAACCATGGACTCGAAAGGGGCTCGGCGATCGAGGATCGGGTGGCATCCCTCTTCGGGCAGGTCGGAATGCCGCGCAGCTTCCTGAGGCGCTTTCCCGGCGAACTCTCCGGGGGTCAGCGCCAACGCGTCGCCATCGCCCGGGCGCTGGCATCGAATCCCGGATTCATTGTCGCCGATGAAGCGGTCTCGGCGCTGGATGTCTCCATCCGGGCGCAGGTCCTGAACCTGATGATGGAACTCCAGGCCGAGCTGGGCCTGTCATATCTCTTCATCAGCCACGACATGGCGGTGGTCGAGCGCGTCTCGCACCGGGTGGCGGTCATGTATCAGGGGCGGATCGTCGAAACGGGACCGCGTGCCGACATCTTCGAGAACCCGCAGCACCGATACACGAGGACGCTGCTCGCCGCGGTACCGGCAATGAACCCGGACATCAGGATCGCGGACACGAAGATCGATGCGAGAGACATCCCGTCGCCGATCCACCCTGCAGGCCACGTGCCCGCACCTTCCCGATACCGGGAAGTTGCAGCCGGACACTTCCTGCTGGAGAACGAACTCGATCGAATTGCGTGACGATCGGTAACCTGCCTTGTGTGAACAGTGTGGATGCAAAGCTGAAATGAACCAGGAATTTGCCGCTCCTCGGTAACATGGGCTGAGGGCAAACCGGGAATTTCGCCAACGCCCATGTTGCGGGACCTCTGGTCATTCATTTGGCCAGCACCGGCCAGGTTATCAGCCCCTGGTTGCCTGGCCGGCGATTTCCTGGTCGCGCCAATCGAAAACAGGCCGGATGCCGGTGTTGATGCAACTCCTGCGGCAAGAAATGGAAGAATCCTTCAAACATCCTGTCAGCACGGTCGAATGCACGAACCAGACTGCCGGTCGAGAGCAAGCCGATTGCAAGGGTGCCGTGGGCGATGGATAGACCGCCTCCGTGAGTTGCCGCGGCTGCGGAATTCACGAAGATTGAAGTCAGTATGACACTGCCGCCGCGGTCAAGGGGTTTGCACTGGCAGTTGCCACACGCGCCCCAGATTCCGTTTCCTGCCCGCTGCCTTCCGGAATTCGCATGGTGTCGAAAGAGAAATTCCGGCCGCCTCGCCGGCGGCTTCATCTCCCGTCCACCGCCTCGATGAGCAGTGTGGATCCCTCGGAGCCGGTAACCCTGACCGAACTGCCGGGGGCGAGGTCGAGTTCGGTTTCGGACCGGGCATGCCAGCGGACGCCGCCGACGGTCACCTTGCCGTGAATGCCGGAAAACTCGACGATTTCGGCGACTTGGCCTATCGCCCTCTTCGCCGGTTCATTCAGTCCGACCCTTCCGACCCTGCCTCGCCACAGCCTCGCCGCTGCCACGGACAGGACAATGCTCGATATGGCAAAAATCGCCAGCTGGTGATTGCCGGTCAGATCCGGATAGACGAACAGGATTCCCGATACCGCGAGTGCGGCAAGGGCGGGCCAGTACAGGTAGGTGGTGGCGGTCAGCAACTCCAGGCAGCCCAAGACCAACGCCGCGACAAACCACCAGACCGGCGAAACTCCGTTCAGCAATTCCAGCATTACCCGTTGGTCCGCCCGGACTTCCGGCGCTCGATTGCTTCCCCTGCCAACTCGGCAATCCCGGCAACCGCCCCCAGGACATTGCTGGCCTCCAGCGGCATCATGATCGTCTTGGTGTTGGGCGAAGATGCGATCTGACCCAGGGCCTCGGTATATTTCTGGGCAATGAAGTAATTGACTGCCTGGACATTTCCGCTGCCGATTGCCGCGGAGACGACATCGGTCGCCTTGGCTTCGGCACTGGCCTCGCGCTCGCGGGCCTGTGCGTCGAGGAATGCTGCCTGCCGGCGGCCCTCCGCTTCCAGGATTTGCGATTCCTTCTGACCCTCGGCCCGGAGGATCGCCGACTGCTTCTCCCCGTCGGCCTGCAGGATTTCGGCGCGCTTGTCCCGCTCGGCCTTCATCTGCCGCGCCATGGCCTCGGTAATATCCGGCGGCGGCATCAGGTCCTTGATTTCGACCCGGGTGACCTTCACGCCCCACGGGGTGACGGCTTCATCGATTACCGTCAGCAGCCGGGAATTGATCACGTCCCGGTTGGACAGCGATTCATCAAGATCCATCGCCCCGATGACCGACCGGATATTGGTCTGGGTGAGCCGCTCCAGTGCCAGGATCAGGTCCTTTACCTCGTAGGCCGCCCGTTCGGCCTCGATCACCTGGTAGAAGGCAATGGCATCTGCGGTGATCATGGCATTGTCCCGGGTAATGACTTCCTGCTCGCCGACGTTGAGGACGGTTTCCATCATGTTGATCCTGGCACCGACGCTCTCGATTAGCGGCAGGATGATCCGCAATCCGGGCTTCAGGGTCCTGCTGTATCTGCCGAACCTCTCGACGGTCCAGTTCTCGCCTTGCGGAACCGACTTGACCATCATCAAGAGGAAGAGGCCGGCGAAAATCACCAGCACGACTGTGGCAATCGACAGCTGGGTCTGCGTCAACTGCGCGGTAATCTGGTCTATCTGGTTCATGCTGGTCCGATTCACCTGCGCTGGCACCGAAGGCCATCGGGCGCGGAGAATAGGTCGTTTTCGTGCACCGTTAAAGTTGTTTGTTGTTAGAGCCGGAAGCACAAATTATGGTGGTTTCGTGCACGGGGAACGGAGCGCCAGCCATGGATTTCAGCGAGGAACGGGTCCGCGGTCAGTTTGCCATGCCTGTCCAGCAGGTCTCGCTGATGCTGATCGTCATTGCCCTGGTGGCGGCCGGTTCGTATTTCGCCTACGGTTTCGTGGAACCGATCTTTCTTGCCAACCGTTACCTGAACGGGGTGATCCTGGGCGTGTTCTTCGTCGGGATTCTCGCCTGTTTCTGGCAAGTCCTGCAGATCACGGTGTCGGTGGTCTGGATCAAGAACTTCCTCCTGGATGATGGTCTGGATGTCGAGGTGGCGTCAAGGGCTCCCCGGCTGCTGGCGCCGCTTGCCGGCATGCTGGGTCAGCGAGGAGTCAAGACGCAGATTTCCACGACATCGGCGAGGTCAATTCTCGATTCGGTCGCATCGAGGATGGACGAATCCCGGGATATTTCGCGCTACCTGTCCAATTTGCTGATCTTTCTCGGATTGCTCGGAACCTTTTACGGGCTGGCGATTACCGTGCCGGCGGTGGTCGAGACCATTCGTTCCATGACGCCAGCCACCGGCGAGGATGGCATTCAGGTCTTCCGACGGCTCATGTCCGGGCTGGAAAAGCAGCTCGGAGGCATGGGCACGGCGTTTTCCTCGTCATTGCTGGGGCTTGCCGGGTCGCTGGTGGTCGGGCTGCTCGACCTGCTTGCCGGCCATGGGCAAAACCGGTTCTACCGCCAGCTGGAGGAATGGATTTCGGGCATCACCAGGGTAGGATTTGCCCAGTCGCTTGCCGAGACCGACAGCTCGGACCAGCCGCTGTCGGCGGTCGCCATCGCCGGATTGATGGAACATATTTCGGAGTTGCATCGTATACTCGGCGAATCGCAATTTGAACGAACCCAGCTGATCCGGAACATCAGCGATCTCAATACCACCCTTTACGGGCTTGCCGAACGGCTCGAGACGCAGACCGGTATCCAGCAAAGGCAGATGGATGAGGGAATCAGCACGTCGCAGCTGATCCAGGAGATTGCCGGCCAGCAGAAGCTGATGGCAGACGAGCTGGCAAGGGTGACCGTTGAACTGGCATTGCCGGAAGCCCGGCAGCATCTGCGGAACATTGATGCCATGCTGCACCGGATATCGGTGGAAAACATGGATGGCAGGCAGGATACGGTTTCGCAGCTGCGGTCCGAGATGGCCGAACTTGCCAGGGCAATCCGCAGCCTTGGCGAACCATTGCCAGTGGACAGGCGGAAAGAATCGGGGGGAGCACCGACGAGAAATCGCGGGAGGTGATCCATGGCTCTGACCAGACGGACGGGACAACGGGTCACCAGTAGCATCTGGACCGGTTTCGTCGATGCGATGACCGGGCTTCTTCTGGTCCTGACATTTGCCCTTACCATGTTTGCCATCGTGCAGTTCGTCCTGAGCGGCATGATTTCGGCGCAGAGCGACGAGATCGCCATGCGTGATCAGCGGATTGCCTCCCTCGACCAGACCGTGGCCCGGAATGACGAGGAGCGAGCACGGCTCACCGACAGGATTGCCGAGCTGATTGGCGACGTGTCGGTCCGCAACACCCGCATCCTGGAGCTCGAGGCGGCATTGGAAGGCAGCTCTTCCGCAATGCTGGCATCGCAAGGGGAGGTGCAGGCCAGCCAGCTCCGTATCGATGAATTGCGGGCCGTCCGGGACAGCAATCTGCAGGAGATTTCCGACCTCCGGGCCGAGGTCGACCGGCTGCACGATGCCATTGCCGAATTGGCCAGCAGCGTGGAGGCGCTGACATCGGAACGGGAGAGGCTGTCCGGTATCCTGGCCGCCGAGACCGCCAGGTCCGAGCGTTTGGCCGGGGAAATTGCCGATGCCGAGCAGCGCGAGCGGCAGAGTCTGGATGACATCTCGGGGCTGCGACAGGCGCTGTCGCTGGCAGAGAGCGAGCGCGACCGGGGATCGGTGCAGATCACCAATCTGCTTGCCGAACTGGAGCGGCTGACCGGCCAGCTTGCCAGCCAGACGTCGAGGGCCAACGAGGCGGAAGCTGCCCACTTGGCCGCCTTGGCCGATATTGCCGAGTTGCAGGAGGCTCTTGGCGCGGCCAGCGAGGTTGGGGAGGCGAGGCTGGCGGCAATCCGGGAGTTCGAGCAACAGGTCCTGGGACTCGAAGAGCAGATCTCGTCACTGCTGGCTGCCAACCGTGACGCCGAGGACAGGTTTGCCAGTGCGCAGGAGCAGTTGGAGGCGACCCGGGCCGAAAGGGACGTCATTCAGGTCAGTGCAGAACAGGCGGCAGACGACCTGATCGCCCTTCAGCTCGACCTGGAAGCCGAGCGACAGAAGGCGGAGGAGACGCTGACCCTGCTGGCCGCCGCCGAACAGGTCAGATCGGAGCTCGCCGGAGTTGTCGAGGAACTCGAAGGCAAGTTGATCGAAGCAATCAGGCTGCGTGAATTGCTTGCCGAGGAGATGCGCAACAGGCTGGATGTCGAGGAGGGAAGACTCGCCAATGCCAGGGCGCAGCTCGCCGGGACCGAGACCGAGCTTGCCGATGCACAGGGCGAAATTGCGCGCATGCAGGGCCGGCTGGACGAGTCCGCCGACGAGATTGCGAAAATGCAGGGCAGGCAGGCAACGACGGATGACCAGCTTGCCGATGCACAGGGCGAGATGGCGCGCCTGGTGACGAGACTGGCCGCCGCCGAACAGGTCAGATCGGAGCTCGCCGGAGTTGTCGAGGAACTCGAAGGCAAGTTGATCGAAGCAATCAGGCTGCGTGAATTGCTTGCCGAGGAGATGCGCAACAGGCTGGATGTCGAGGAGGGAAGACTCGCCAATGCCAGGGCGCAGCTCGCCGGGACCGAGACCGAGCTTGCCGATGCACAGGGCGAAATTGCGCGCATGCAGGGCCGGCTGGACGAGTCCGCCGACGAGATTGCGAAAATGCAGGGCAGGCAGGCAACGACGGATGACCAGCTTGCCGATGCACAGGGCGAGATGGCGCGCCTGGTGACGAGACTGGCCGCCGCCGAACAGGTCAGATCGGAGCTCGCCGGAGTTGTCGAGGAACTCGAAGGCAAGTTGATCGAAGCAATCAGGCTGCGTGAATTGCTTGCCGAGGAGATGCGCAACAGGCTGGATGTCGAGGAGGGAAGACTCGCCAATGCCAGGGCGCAGCTCGCCGGGACCGAGACCGAGCTTGCCGATGCACAGGGCGAAATTGCGCGCATGCAGGGCCGGCTGGACGATGCGACGGACGAGGTTGTGCGCCTGTCAGACCTTCTGGCGGCCCAGTCGAGGCTGACCGAACGGCAAAAGAGCGAACTTGACGAAGCGAGGAAACAGCTGGCGGCCGGCCAGGCCAGGCTGGACGAATCGGGGCAGGATGCCCTCCGGATGCGGGAAAGACTCGACGTGCAGCAGCGGATGATTGCCGACCTGTCAAGCCAGCGGGACGAGGCCGCCGCCCAGATCAGGCAGTTGATCCGGCTTCAGGACAACGAGACCGAGCTCAGGAGGGTCCTGACCCTGGCGGTCGAGGAGCTGAGGGAGGCCCGGAAGGAAAAGGAGGTGGCGCAGCAGGCTGCCGAGACCAGCGAACAGTCACGGCTGGATGCGCAGGAGGAGCTTGAGGCCAGCACGTCCCGCATGGCCGAGGCCGAGCAGCGGGCCGAGGATGCGGAGGGAAGGCTGTCCGAGATCGAACTGCTGCACCGGCTGGCCGAACAGCATCTCTCGAATGCCCAGGAGCGTGTCATGGAACAACAGCGCCAGATTACGGTGCTCAATCTCCAGATCAATGATCTTCGCAGGCGACTGCAGGAGCTGGGCGAGACGCTGGCCGTGGCCAGGACCGAAAGGGATGAGAACAAGGTCGAGATCACTTCGCTCGGGAACCAGCTCAACGAGGCACTGGCCTCCCTGGCGGCCGAAAGCAGCCGGGCCAGGCAGCTCGAGATCGCCGAGCGCGAGCGCCTGGAGCAGGAAAAGCAGGAGCTTGAAGGGTTTCGCTCGGAATTCCTCGGGCGGCTACGGAAAATCATGGAAAACACCGAGGGTGTCAGTATTTCCGGTGACCGGTTCGTGTTTGCCGCCGAAGTGCTGTTCCCGAGGGGCGAGGCCGAACTCTCCGAGGATGGCAAGGAACAGATAAGCAAGCTTGCCAAGCTGATCCTCGACCTTGCCGAAGAGTTTCCGAAGCGAATTGACTGGGTGCTGCGCGTGGACGGCCATACCGACGACGTCCCGCTGCTCCCCGGCAAGGAATTTGCCGATAACTGGGAGCTCAGCCAGGCCCGGTCGCTGTCGGTGGTCAGGTATCTGGTATCGGAGCTCGGGTTTCCGCAGGACCGGCTGGCGGCGGCGGGATTTGGCGAATACCGGCCGGTCGACCGGTCCCGGTCGGAGGCGGCCCGGGCCAAGAACCGCCGTATCGAATTCAAGCTGACCGATCCATGACGGGTATGGGACCGTGAATAGCCGACCCGCCCGGCAGGGTCCCGGCAGTGACACGGTTTCCGGAACCGTCAGCAAGGTCATCTTCAGCAATTCGAAGAATGGCTACTGCGTCTTCCAGGTCGATGGCCGCGGGAAACCGGGACCGGCAATCGTGGTCGGAACCGCGACGGGCCTCGACGAGGGAATGTCGGTCACCGTCACCGGGTCGTGGAGTGTCCATCCGAAATTCGGGCGGCAGTTCAAGGCCAGCCTTGTCAAGCTCGAGCCACCGGGCAGCCTTGCCGGCCTGACAGCCTATCTGGGGTCGAAGGCCGTCGAGGGGGTTGGCAAGGTGCATGCCGAGCGGATGGTCCGGAAATTCGGCAAGCAACTCGCCGATATCATCGAGAATCACCCTCATCGCCTTCGGGAGGTCGAGGGGATCGGCAAGGTGAGGGCAGCGCAGATTGCCAGGGCCTGGGATCGGCACCGCGAGACCAGGGATGTCATGGTCTACCTGCACGGGCTGGGGCTCGGCCCGGCCATGGCCGCGACCCTGTTCCGGGTCTATGGCAACCGGGCGATCAAGGTGGTGTCGACCAACCCGTTTTCGCTGATCAGGGAAATTCGCGGCGTTGGTTTCAAGACCGCCGACCAACTGGCCCGGCAATCGGGAATCTCGATGGACCATCCGGCCCGGATTGCGGCAGGCATCCATCACATGATGAATGAATCGGTTTCCGCCGGCAATACCGGCGCCGACATCGATCAGCTGCTCGATGGGGCAGTCGAGTTGCTGGAGGTTTCCAGGGAAGCGGTATCCGGCAGCCTTGATGACGAGGTCGGCCGCGGCAATGTCCGGATAGGCAGCATTGGTGGCCGGGGCTGTGTATTTCACCACGAGCTGTATGCGGCAGAGCGGGACATATCCGATCGCATCCGGGCAATTTCCGGTTCGGGCGTATCCTGGACGGTGATCGATTCCGACATGGCCATCAGGCAGGTCGAACTGGCCGACAACATCGATTTCGGTCAGAGCCAGAAGCACGCCATCGGTCTGGCGGTTGTCTCCAAGTTCACGGTGATCACCGGTGGGCCGGGGGTTGGCAAGACAACGATTGTCAACGCCATTCTGAGAATCCTCTCGGAGCGCCGGGTCGATATCCGCATCTGCGCGCCGACCGGCCGGGCAGCAAGACGGGCCAGCGAACTGACCGGACGCCAGGCGCTGACGATCCACCGTCTGCTGGAGATTGATCCGGAGACCGGCGAGTTCCGTTACCACTCCGACAATCAACTGGCCTGTGACCTGGTCATTGTTGATGAATCATCGATGATCGATGTCTTGCTGATGCGGGCATTGATGGATGCAGTTCCCGACCGGGCAGCGGTGATCATGGTTGGCGACATCGACCAGCTGCCGTCAGTGGGGCCTGGCCGGGTGCTCGGCGATGTCATCGATTCCGGGGCGGTCAACGTGGTCCGGCTGACCGAGATCTACCGGCAGGCTGCGGAGAGCCGGGTGGTTGCCAATGCCCACCGGATCAATGCAGGCAGGCTGCCCGACCTGTCCAGACCGGAAGGCATGAGCGATTTCTACTTCGTGCCCGCCGATGATCCGGAAATCGCCATGTCGCAGGTGGTGAAGATCGTCGGTGACCGCATACCGCTGCGATTCGGACTGGACCCGGTCCAGGATGTCCAGGTGCTGTGCCCGATGAATCGCAGCCGCATCGGCGTTGAAACGCTGAACGCGCGCCTGAAGGAGGCTCTGAATCCCGAGGTCGGGGAGACCCTGGCATTCGGCTCCGCCAGCTATTCGGTCGGCGACAAGGTCATGCAGCTGAACAACGACTATTCCAAGGGCATCTTCAACGGCGATTTCGGGATCGTCCGCGACGTCATCCCCGGCCAGTCATCGATCCGGGTCGAATTTGACGGTCGCGCCCTGCTGCTCGGCGCCGACGACATTGCCAACATCACGCTTGCCTACGCCGTCACCATCCACAAGAGTCAGGGTTCGGAGTTCCCGGCGGTGGTGGTGCCGGTCATGACCCAGAACTACATCATGCTGCAGCGAAACCTCCTCTACACGGCAGTCACCAGGGCCAGGAAGCTGGTGGTTCTGGTCGGGCAGGAGAAGGCGGTCGGAATTGCGGTAAGGACCGATTTCCAGCGCCGGCGACTGACCCGCCTCGACGAATTGCTGTCGGCTCCGACCTGAAGGCAAAAAATTTCTGCACTGCGGCACAAACCTCTTGAAATGCCGCAGTGCGGCATCTATCTGCATTCGGGAACAGCAACCTCCCCCGAAAGGAAGAACGATGAACAGGATCCAGGAATTCTCCAAGCTCTATACCGATACCGTCATGAACTTTGTTCCCAGCCCGGACAATTTCGGCGAGTCATTCAGGAAATCCGCTGAAATGGGCGAGAAGATTTCGATGATTGCCGTCAAGGCTGCCCAGGGAAGCGTCGAGATCGCCAACAAATGGGCGGTCGAGACACTGGAGCATGTCGGCGAGGCAGCCCGGGCCAAGGACGAGGCAGCCGACTATGCAAAGGTGGCAGGTGATTTTGCCACCAAATCAGTCGAATCGGCCACCGGTCATATCGCCGGGCTGGTCGAGGTGGCCAAGGAAGCCCAGGTCGAAACCGCCGAGGCCGTGCTGTCATCGAAATCATGACCGGATGTCCGATGCCGGTTGTCCGGCGTCCGTAACACGAAACAGGGGCGGCCCACTGCCGCCCCTTCTGCATTTCGGCCCGGTGCTACCTGGCGGTGATCATCGGAAGTTTCTGGTCGGAGATTCGCAACGCCTCCGGCCCCTCGAATTCCAGCTTGATCCTGCCCCTGGCAATCTGGACCCGGACCAGGCCGCCATTGCGAAGCTTGCCGAACAGGATCTCGTCGGCAAGTTCCCGCTTGATGCTGTCCTGGATCAGCCTCTCCAGTGGCCGCGCACCCATCGTGGAATCATATCCCTTCTCGGCAAGCCAGCGCGCCGCCTTCGGAGTCAGTTCGATATGGACATTCCTGTCGAAGAGTTGCGCTTCAAGTCGGTGGACGAATTTCTCCACCACCTTGAGGATGGTGGCCTCGTCGAGCGGCTGGAAGCTGATGATCGCGTCGAGACGGTTGCGGAATTCCGGCGAGAATTGCCGGTTGATCGCCTCGACATCCTCGCCATCCCGGCGGTCGCGACCGAATCCGACAGCCGCCCGCGCCTGCTCCACCGCTCCGGCATTGGTGGTCATGATCAGCAATGCATTGCGAAAATCAACCGTCCTGCCGCTATGGTCGGTCAGCTTGCCGTGATCCATCACCTGTAGCAGGATATTGGATACGTCGGCATGGGCCTTCTCGATTTCATCGAGCAACAGGACGCAGTGCGGATTTTCCTCGACGCCATCGGTCAGCATGCCACCATGGTCAAATCCGACATAGCCCGGCGGCGCCCCGATCAGGCGCGACACCGAATGTTTCTCCATGAATTCGGACATGTCGAACCTGAGCAGCTTGACCCCCATTGATTCAGCCAGCTGGCGTGCCGATTCGGTCTTGCCGACGCCGGTTGGTCCGGCAAACAGGTAGGCGCCCACCGGCTTCTCGGTCTCGCGAAGCCCGGCCCGGCTCATCTTGATCGCCGCGGCAATCGCCCGGATGGCCGGGTCCTGGCCGAACACGACCGATTTGAGGTTGGCCTCGAGGTCGTGCAGCATGTCGGCATCCGAGCGCGTGACATGTCGGGACGGGATTCTGGCCATCGAGGCGACCACTTCCTCCACCTCGCGCTGGCGTATGGTCTTGCGCTTCCTGGATTCGGGAAGGAGGCGCTGGGCGGCGCCGGCTTCGTCGATCACGTCGATTGCCTTGTCCGGGAACCGTCGGTTGCTGATGTATTTGCCCGACAACTCGACGGCCGACCGGATGGCTTCATCGGTGAACCTGATCCGGTGATGGCGTTCGAATCGCGACTTGAGCCCCCTGATGATCCTGATCGTCTCGTCATTGGTCGGCTCGGGAACATCGATCTTCTGGAAGCGCCGCGACAGGGCCCGGTCCTTTTCGAAATACTGCCTGAATTCCTTGTGGGTCGTCGATCCGATGCATCGCAGCTTTCCGCCCTGGAGGCCGGGCTTCAGCAGGTTCGAGGCATCCATCGAGCCGCCGCTGGTGGCACCGGCTCCGACCACCGTGTGGATCTCGTCGATGAACAGGATTGCCTCCGGCTGTTCCTCGAGTTCCTTGACGACCGACTTCAGCCGCTCCTCGAAATCGCCGCGATACCGGGTGCCAGCCAGGACTTCACCCATGTCCAGCGAGTAGATGACCGCATTCGAGACCGCCTCCGGGGCGTCGCCCTCGACGATCTTCCTCGCCATTCCCTCGACGATGGCCGTCTTGCCGACCCCGGGGTCGGCGACCAGCAGTGGGTTGTTCTTGTTGCGCCTGATCAGGATCTTGAAGCACCGCAACAACTCGTCCTTGCGGCCGATCAGCGGATCGACCTGCCCGGCCCTGGCCTTCTCGTTCAGGTTGACACAGTATTTCTCCAGTGCCGATTCCGCCTTGCCGTCATCGGATTGCTGCTCTTCGGTCCCGCTATCCGTCTCCTCGGCGCCGACAACCGGCTTGGGGTTCTGGAATTTGGGGTTCTTGGCAATCCCGTGGGCGATGAAGTTGACCGCATCAAACCGGGTGATGCCATGCACCCGCAGAAGTTGCACGGCGGTACTCTTGCGCTCGCCGAATATCGCCACCAGGACATTGGCGCCGGTGATCTCCTGCGATTTCCTGGAGGAGCGTACATGTTCTGCCGCCCGTTGCAGCACGCGCTGGAAGCCGGTCGTCGGCACCGCCGTCTTGATCGGCATGTCCTCGAAGGTCGGGTTGGAGGTCTGTTCGACAAGCTTGCGGACGTCGGATTTCAGTTTCTGCGTATCGACCCCGCAGGCGACCAGCACCCGTGCGGCCGATGGCTCGTCGACCAGCGCCAGCAACAGATGATCAAGCGAAACGAATTCGTGCCGCTGCTCGTAGGCGATCGACATCGATTCATGGATCGCCTTTTCCAGTGTCGACGTGAAGCTTACCAAACTGTCCCTCGTGGTGGTGCAATGCCGCCGGGCGACCTTCCACCTATAGTTGGCATTCGAGGCGCAATTGACAAGCCCCAACCGGAAAATACCGGGGCGGCCTGCGTCGCCATGCCGGTCAGAACCTGTCCTTTCGTTGCCGGATTTCGGAAAATGACTCGGCATCCGAGGCGTTCGGCAGCCCGATCAGCGACTTGACCTCGTCCAGCCCGGCCCGGAGAAAGGGATTTGTTGCCAGTTCCAGCGAAAGTACCGAGGGCACGGTCGGGCGCCCCTCCTGTCGGTCCTGCCGTATCGATTCCGCCCGCCTGACCAATTCGTCATTGTTCGGCTCGATCGACAGCGCAAAGCGCGCATTCGATTCGGTGTATTCATGCCCGGAATAGATCATGGTCCCGGGATCGAGCGTCGCCAGTTTCGACAGGCTGTTCCACATCATCTCGAAACTGCCCTCGAACACCCGCCCGCAGCCCATTGCCATCAGCGAATCGGCGGTGAACGCGGCCCCCGGCATCAGGTAGGCAATATGGCCGACCGTGTGGCCCGAGACATCGATGATGTCGGCAGTCTCGCCGCAAACGGCAATCGAGTCGCCCTCGGCAACTGCCTGGTCAAGCGGTGGAAGGCGGTGAGCATCGGCGGCAGCGCCGGTCACGCTGGCACCATGCAGCCGGCGCAGGGCCTCGACGCCGTCAATGTGGTCGTCATGGTGGTGGGTGATCAGGATCTGGTCAAGGCTCCAGCCGCGCTCGGCAAGCGCCTTGACGATTGGTGGTGACTCGGGCGCATCAACCAGGGCCGTCTCCCCGGTGTCGCGGTTGTGGATCAGGAACGCATAGTTGTCAGACAGGCATGGTACGGTCACGATTTCCAAGGGCATCAGGCTACTCTCTCCGGTAAATTTGTCCTATCAGTCGAGTGTCCGATATTGGCGGGAATGTTGCAATGCATCTTGATGCCGCGGAGTTGAAGAAATTCTACCTGGACACCGGATTGGGCAGGTTGGCAACACAGGTGCTGGCCTCGCGGGTCTCGGAATTCTGGCCATCGGTTTCCGGCGATGCCATTGCCGGCTTCGGTTTTGCCTCGCCTCTCCTGGAATTCCTGCGGCCATCGGCGATGCGGGCGATAGACCTGATGCCGCGCCAGCAGGGTGTCATGGCCTGGCCTGGTGCCAGCGCGTCCTCGGCGGTGCTCATGGACGAGGCATCCTGGCCGCTGCCCAATGGCTTCTGTGAACGGATCCTGATGCTGCACGGTCTGGAGACCAGCGACAACCCGTCCGGCCTGCTGGAGGAATGCTGGCGGGTCCTGGCCCCGGAGGGCAGGGTGCTGTTCATCGTCCCGAACCGCGTCGGCCTGTGGGCCCGTCGCGACCGCACCCCCTTCGGCTTCGGCCGTCCCTATTCGATGGGCCAGCTGGAGAGTCAGCTGACCCGGCACCGTTTCGGCCCGACCCGCCACGCCGCGGCGCTGTTCATTCCGCCGAGCGAGCGGCGATTCGTGGCCAGAACCTGCCCGGCCTGGGAACGTATCGGTCGCCGCATGCCGATGGGAGTGGCGGGTGGCGTGCTGCTGTTCGAGGCAACCAAGCGGAAGTTCCAGCCACACCGCACCGGCCTCACCGAGATGGTATCGAGTCGGCTGAAGGCACTCGAGGAGATCGCGGTGCCCGGCCCGGAGCCGGTATCGGGGCGGGGAGGCGCATAGCCTGGCCACGCCTGCCATGCGGGGCCGCCCCGGGTGATTCGCCGGCGCCTGCCGGAAATCACCTCCGGCAGGGCGACCGGCCCCATGCGGTATCGCCGTGCAGCGCCGATGTGACACGGGATCGCTGCCATTTGCCGTGGAAAGGCATTTACCCCTCGAGACCCGGAATTGCGCCCGGCTTCGACATCAGCCTCGCGAAGCGGACGCCAGCCAGCAAGGGGCCAATGAAGGCCAGGATCAGCCATCCGATGTCGCGATGCAGGAATTGCCGGGCCCGATCGGTTGCCTTGCGAAGCCGACCACCGCTTGATAAATGCCCTCGGATTGACTATGCGGCCAACGGCCGCCGCATGCGTGCCACCAGTTCATCCATGCCGGGATTCTCGAGGGGATTCACTTGACCGACAGTGTTTCGATTTCAACCGGGATTGCCGGAAGATATGCAACTGCCCTCTTCGAATTGTCGCGTGAAGCGGACTCCACCGCCCGGTTGGAGAGCGATGTCTCGGCCCTGCGGGTGGCGCTCGGGGAAAGTGACGATCTGAGGGCGCTGATCACCAGCCCGGTCTATTCGCGGGAGGAAATGGCATCGGCCATCACCTCGGTGGCTGAACGGATGGGGCTGGACAGGCTGGTGACCAACACGCTGGCAGTCATGGCGTCGAAGCGCCGGCTGTTCGCCCTGCCGCTGTTGCTGGACCGGGTGGACACGCTGTTGGCCGAACATAATGGTATCGTGTCGGTTGAAGTGTTGTCGGCCGAGGACATTGGCCAGGAAGAGATGGCCGCGCTGGAATCCATGCTCAAGGACAGTCTGAACAAGGCAATCAGGGTTGACGTGAAGGTCGACAGCAGTCTGATTGGCGGTCTTTCGGTAAAGATCGGATCCCGGTTGGTCGATGCATCGATCAGGACCAGGCTGGCGAAGCTCAAGAACGTAATGCAAGAGGTCGGATAGATGAGCATTCAAGCAGCTGAAATTTCGGCAATCCTCAAGGATCAGATCAGGAATTTCGGCCAGGAGGCAGAGATCGCCGAAGTTGGGCGGGTCCTCAGTGTCGGCGACGGCATTGCCAGGGTGTTCGGCCTCGACAATATCCAGGCAGGTGAAATGGTCGAGTTCCCGGGTGGTATCCGGGGGATGGCCCTGAATCTGGAGGCCGACAATGTCGGCGTGGTGATTTTCGGCGACGACCGCAGCATTCGCGAGGGTGACCGCGTGAAGCGCACCGAGGCCATCGTCGATGTGCCGGTCGGTGACGAGTTGTTGGGCAGGGTCGTGGACGCTCTCGGCGACCCGATCGACAACAAGGGCCCGATCAACACCGCCACCCGTTCGGTAGCCGATGTGAAAGCACCGGGAATCATCCCGCGCCGGTCGGTGAACGAGCCGATGGCGACCGGGCTGAAATCGGTCGATGCCATGATACCGATCGGGCGCGGCCAGCGTGAACTGATCATCGGCGACCGCCAGACCGGCAAGACGGCGCTGGCGCTGGACACCATCCTGAACCAGAAATCCTACAATGATGCCGCCGGCAGCGACGAGTCGGTCAAGCTCTATTGCATCTATGTTGCCATTGGCCAGAAACGCTCGACCGTTGCCCAGCTGGTCAGGCGCCTGGAGGAAAACGGGGCGATGGAATACTCGATCGTGGTCGCGGCGACTGCATCGGATCCGGCGCCCATGCAGTTCCTGGCCCCCTATGCGGCGACGGCCATGGCCGAGTATTTTCGTGACAATGGACGCCACGCGCTGATCATTTACGACGATTTGTCGAAACAGGCCGTAGCCTACCGGCAGATGTCGCTGCTCTTGCGCCGACCTCCGGGGCGGGAAGCGTATCCGGGTGACGTGTTCTACCTGCACTCCCGCCTGCTCGAGCGGGCTGCCAAGCTCAACCAGGACAATGGCGCCGGTTCGCTGACCGCGTTGCCGATCATCGAGACCCAGGCCGGCGACCTGTCAGCCTATATTCCCACCAACGTGATTTCGATCACCGACGGCCAGATCTTCCTGGAGACGGAATTGTTCTACCAGGGGATTCGCCCGGCGGTGAATACCGGGTTGAGCGTCTCCCGGGTGGGCTCGTCAGCGCAGACATCGGCGATGAAATCGGTTGCCGGCACGGTCAAGCTGGAGCTTGCCCAATACCGGGAAATGGCTGCCTTCGCCCAGTTCGGCTCCGATCTCGATGCCGCAACCCAGCGCCTGCTCAACCGCGGCGCCCGGTTGACCGAGTTGATGAAACAGGCACAATATTCACCGCTGACCAATGCCGAGATCGTGTGCATCATCTTCTCGGGAACCCAGGGCTTCCTGGACCGGCTGGATATCGGCGATGTGGTTCGCTTCGAGCAGGGTCTGCTGGCGCATCTTCGCAGCAAGCACGCCGATCTTCTCAGGGACATTACCGACAATGACCGGAAGGTCAGCGGCGAACTGGCCGACAAGATCAAGGCGGCAATTGACGAATTTTCCAGTGACTTTGCGTAATCTGGCTCGTTCGGGAACCGTATCGTCATGCCCAGCCTGAAAGATCTCAAGCTTCGGATCGAAAGCGTCAAGTCGACGCGCAAGATCACCAAGGCCATGCAGATGGTTGCCGCCGCCAAGCTGCGGCGCGCCCAGGAAGCGGCCGAGAATGCCCGGCCATATGCCGGACGGATGTCGGCCCTGATGGCCAATTTGTCCGCTTCGGCGAAGGGTGCCGCCTCGGCACCGCCAATCCTGGCCGGTACCGGCCAGGATGACATGCATCTGCTGGTTGTTGCGACGGCAGAGCGCGGCCTGTGCGGTGCCTTCAACTCCTCGATCGTACGGATGGTCCGGGTTCATGCGGCCGAATTGCTGCAGGCCGGCAAGGATGTCCGGTTCCTGACCATTGGCAAGAAGGGAAGGGAGCAACTCAAGCGCGAGTTCCAGGACCGGTTCGTCGATCACGTCGACCTGTCCGGGCATCGCAGCGTCGGCTACCCGATCGCCGAGGAGATTTCCCGGAAACTGCTCGGCATGTTCGAGGCTGGCGAATTCGACGTGGCGACGATCTTCTACAGCCGTTTCCAGTCGGTGATTTCGCAGACACCGACCGCAGAGCAGCTGGTGCCGGTCCGGGCGGAAGCCGGTGAGGACGCAACGGCTCCGTTCTACAATTACGAGCCGGACGAGGCGGAGATCCTGGCGGATCTTTTGCCCAGGGCGGTAGCCAACCGGGTCTTCACGGCACTTTTGGAGAATGCGGCTTCGGAGCAGGGATCCCGCATGTCGGCGATGGACAATGCGACCCGCAATGCCGGCGACATGATCGATCGGCTGACAATCGTCTACAACCGGTCCCGGCAGGCCGCGATCACCAAGGAACTGATTGAAATCATATCGGGTGCTGAAGCACTCTGAGGAACTGGAGAACAAGCATGGCGGAAGTTGCAACAACCGGGAAGGTGACCCAGATTATCGGAGCGGTGGTGGATGTGCGGTTCGACGGCAATCTTCCGGAGATCCTGAATGCCCTGGAGACGACCAATCACGGGCGAAGGCTTGTTCTGGAAGTCGCCCAGCACCTGGGTGAGAACACCGTTCGCACCATTGCCATGGACTCGACGGAAGGCATGGTCCGGGGGCAGGATGTTGCCGATTCCGGCGGTCCGATCACCGTCCCTGTCGGCGGCCCGACGCTGGGAAGGATCATGAACGTGGTCGGCGAGTCGGTCGACGAGAAGGGTCCGGTCGAATCCGAGGATCGCCGGGCCATTCACCAGCCGGCGCCGGAATATGCCGAACAGTCGACCGAGACCGAAATCCTGGTGACCGGCATCAAGGTCATCGACCTGCTGGCACCCTATGCCAAGGGCGGCAAGATCGGCCTGTTCGGCGGCGCCGGGGTTGGCAAGACGGTGCTGATCCAGGAGTTGATCAACAACATTGCCAAGGTGCATGCCGGGTATTCGGTGTTTGCAGGGGTCGGGGAAAGGACCCGGGAAGGCAATGACCTCTACCACGAATTCATTGAATCCGGGGTGATCAACATCAATGATCTCGGCAAGTCGAAGGTGGCGCTGGTCTATGGCCAGATGAACGAGCCGCCCGGGGCCCGGGCGCGGGTCGGGCTGACCGGCCTCACCCTTGCCGAGCAGTTCCGCGACCAGTCGGGAACCGATGTACTGTTTTTCGTCGACAACATCTTCCGTTTCACCCAGGCCGGGTCGGAAGTGTCGGCCCTGCTGGGCCGCATCCCGTCGGCGGTCGGTTATCAACCGACCCTGGCAACCGATATGGGGGCATTGCAGGAGAGGATCACCTCGACCCGCTCCGGCTCGATCACCTCGGTTCAGGCAATCTACGTGCCCGCCGATGACCTGACCGATCCGGCGCCGGCAACATCCTTTGCTCACCTTGATGCGACCACGGTGTTGTCGAGGGCAATTTCCGAACTGGGGATCTACCCGGCGGTCGACCCGCTTGATTCGACCTCACGGATCCTGGACCCGGCCGTTGTCGGCGAGGAGCATTACAAGGTTGCCCGGGATGTCCAGGGAATCCTTCAGCGATACAAGTCCCTGCAGGACATCATCGCCATTCTCGGAATGGACGAGCTGTCGGAAGACGACAAGATCACCGTGTCGCGGGCACGAAAGCTCCAGCGTTTCCTGTCGCAGCCATTTGATGTCGCCCAGGTATTCACCGGCTCACCTGGTGTCCAGGTTCCCCTGGACGTCACCATCGACAGCTTCCGCCGCGTGGTTGCCGGCGAATTCGACCATTTGCCGGAGGCCGCCTTCTACATGGTCGGCAGCATCGACGAGGTTGTTGCCAAGGCAGAGAAGATGGCGCAGGAAGCAGCCTGACGGGGTAGGGAATTTGGCAGGATCCATGCAATTTGACCTGGTATCGCCGGAGCGGAGCGTCGCTTCGAGCCAGGCAGAATCGGTCGAGATTCCGGGTGCCGATGGCGATATGACCGTCATGGCCGACCACGCCTCGCTGGTCACGACCCTGCGTCCGGGTGTCATCCGGGCCAATTCGTCGGGTGCCACCGATGAATTCGTGGTGACCGGGGGCTTCGTCGAGGTCACCGAGGACGGAATCTCGATTCTTGCCGAACAGGTTGTTCCGATATCCGAGGCCAGCTCGACCATGGTCGACACCATCATTTCCAGGGAAATGGAAGGGATGGAGGCGCTTGAAGGTGCCCGCCGCGATGCGGCCGACACCCGTATCGCCTGCCTGAAGGAACTCTCGGCCAGGCTCGGATAGCTGGACCTGGCGCCGGAAGACCGAGTCGTCATTCTTCCGGCAAGGACCCCGAATCGTCTCCACACCTTCGGCATGGCGGCGTTGCCGGCGAAATCGATATTCACCAGTCTCGCAAATGACCTGCCCCTGTTTCAGGGAAGAGTCTCGAGATCGGCCATCATGTATCCGAATCCCTGGTGTTGCTGCTGTCTTCGATCGACATTGCCTGCCAGTCCGCTGCGACCTGCCTCCAGTTTGCCGTGCGCGTGACCGGTCTGCCTTCCTCGTCCCGACCTACCCAAACACCCCGGAATGCGGGATCATCGGATCGCGGTCGCTGAAATTTCGGCAGGCCGTTCATCGTCACCAGAGCCGGCAGTTCGGATGCCCATCCGAGCAGGACCGCTCGTTGCGAAGGCAGCGAAGGCAGTTCCCGCAGCAACCCTCCCGGATTGTCCGGAACAAGCCGCTGAACCAATTGCTGACCGTGATCGCTGATGATTCGATGCAGAAGAAAGGTGTTGCACTGCAGCAGAACCGCGGGAGAAAACTCGGACGGCCGCCGGGACGACAGAACGAGGCCCAGCCCGAATTTTTCTCACGAGCAATCCGTTCGAAAATCCGGCAGCAGACGGTCGCTGCATCCTGACCTTCTGCTTCTTCGCTGTAGCGCTTGATGAAGGTGTGGCCTCCTCCATTACCAAGACGGCAGGTAACGCCTCGCCGTGCAGCTTCAAATGGAACTGCAATGCCTCAAGGGTCATGCGGGCAATCACGGCCGTGACAACGTGAACTACCTCAGCGCTCATCCAGGTCGGCGCCGAGTTCGAGCAGTCTCGTGGCCACATCGGGATTGTCGCTGAAAGCTGCAGCATAGTGCAACGGTGTCCATCCGTACTCGTCCCGCGTATCCAGGCCGCCGCCGCCATGCACGCATGTCTCGACATACCGGGCCGTCGCTTGGCTGAAGAACTCCTCGCTGTTCCAGTCGCCGCAGGATGGCTGGGCAGCGGCTGGCATTGTGCTGGTCGCAACGGCAGCCAGCCAGATGAAGAGGCGCATTGAAGTCTTCATCGTGATCTCCCTCGGCAGGTTGGTGGGCCTGACTCTGTGCATCAAGGAACCGCCAGTGCTACATTGTCAATCGAACCTGAATTCGTCGAGCCGCCGCCGCGAAGCAGAAAGATCGAGAGAATTCCCGTGACAATCATTCCATCCGGCCCTCGCAACATGACGAAGACCACGGCTTGCCAATCGGGTCCAACAGCCCCCTCCCGAAGGTCACGGGAGAGTGGTACCGCTTTTCAGCCACTCGGCAACGCCCTCGACCGTGCAGCCGAGGAGAACACCGGTCAACTCGCATTCCCAGACCGTGTGAACACGCCATCCCGATTCCTTCAGCCGCTCGCTGTTTCTCCGATCCCTCGATACGTTGGCTCGAAATTTCTCCAGCCAGAATTCGACCCTTGTGGCAGGAGTGGTGGCCCTGGGGCATCCGGGATGACGATGCCAGAAACATCCATGAACGAACACGACTGCCCGAAACTTCGGAAAGACGAGATCCGGTCTTCCGGGAAGATCCCTGACATGAAGGCGAAACCTGAAACCGCGGGCGTGCAGGGCGCGCCGCAAGGTCATCTCCGGTTTCGTGTCCTTCCCGCGAATGCTGCTCATCATTCGGGAACGCGTCTTCTTGTCGACAATGTCCGTCATTGCCTTCTCTTGCCACGACCGCCAATGCCCGGAAAGAGGGTAACGAGGAGATGACCTTGTCCTGGCCCGTTCGCATCATCGACCTGTTCGCCGGACCCGGAGGGCTCGGGGAGAGGTTTTCGACCTGCCGACACCCGGACGTCTCACCGGCATACCGCATCGAAATATCGGTCGAAAACAACCCTGCCGCCCGTCGCACACCGAGGCTTCGCGCCTCCTTGGCTCCGCCAGCCTCGGCGTCGACCTGGCCGGAGTGGTTGATCCGGAGAGTGTTTCGGTGCCGGGCAGCGGCCCGCTGCCTCAGGTCAGCCTCGCATACAGCCAGGCAAGGGTTTTCGATTCGAACAGTGACGATATCGAAGTGCCGTTGGCGATATTGAGTATTGCCTGCGAAAACAGCGGTGCCGTCGGCAGGATGCGTACCTTGGGTGATGCCTTGACCTCGGCGCGCGGTGCAATCGTGTCGGTAATCACCAGGCTGGTCAGCTTGGACATCTCGACCTTCTCCAGCGCATCCTTGGACATCACGCCATGGGTGACGAAAGCGTGCACCTCCCTGGCGCCGCGGGTCAGCAACAGGTCCGCAGCCTTGCACAGCGTCCCGGCAGTGTCGCAGATATCATCGACGATGATGCAGGTCCGGTCGGCGACTTCGCCGATCACCGTCATTTCGGAGACCTCGCCGATGCCGGCGCGCCGCTTGTCGACCACCGACAGCCCGGCGCCGAGACGCTGGGCAAGTTCCCTGGCCCTACCGACACCGCCAACATCCGGCGAGACAAGCACGATCTCGTCGAGCCGGTCGGAGAATTTCCGGGAAATATCCAGGGAGAAAATCGGCGATGCGTAGAGGTTGTCGACCGGGATATCGAAGAATCCCTGCAGTTGGGCCGAATGCAAATCCATGGTCAATACCCTGGAAATGCCGGCCTGCGTCAGCAGGTTTGCGACCAGCTTGGCCGAAATCGGTGTTCGGGCCTTGGTCCGCCGGTCCTGCCTGGCGTAGCCGAAATACGGAATCACCGCCGTGACTCTCTTGGCCGACGAACGGCGCAGGGCATCGGCAATGATCAGGATTTCCATCAGGTGGTCATTGGCAGGCTTCGAGGTTGGCTGGACCACGAACATGTCCTCGTCCCGGACATTCTCGTAGATCTCGACATACACCTCTTCGTCGTTGAAACGCTCGACCTTGGCATCGACCAGCGTTATCTCGTGCCCGCCCTGGCCGGACATGTATTCGGTGATCCTGGTGGCAAGGGGAAGGTTGGCGTTTCCGGAAATGACCTTGGGTTCAGCCTGTCTGGGCATGTCAAAGCTCCCGAGCGGGGTGGGGTGACTGATTCCCGGCAGTTGCCTTTCGGCGCCTCCTCTATACCATCGGAGCCCCGGATTTCCACAGCAAGTTCGACGATTCCATGCCCGGCCGTCAGCCCGTCAGGAGCTTGCTGCATCCAGCTTCGAATTCGGTTGAAAGATCGGGTCAAATCACCCAGAACTGCCGGGAAGGACCGGTCCGGCCGGGAGGATGAGGCATGGTAGAGATCGACTATTTCTTCTCGGTGCTGTCGCCGTTTACCTACCTGGCCGGCGATCGGCTCGAGAAGATCGCCGCCCGCCATGGTGCAAGAGTTTCCTACCGACCGATGGACATCATGGAAGTCTTTGCCCGCACTGGCGGCGCAGCACCAAAGGACCGGCACAAGGCAAGACAGGACTACCGGCTGCAGGACTTGTCGAGAATTGCCGGCCATTCCGGCCTGGATTTCAACCTGCATCCCGAATTCTGGCCGACCGATCCGCTGCCGGCCTCACTGGCGACCATCGATGCCGTCAACCGCGACGCCGGTGATGCCGGGTTGCTGTGCCGGTGCATCCTGCGGGCCTGCTGGGCCGAGGACAGGAATATTGCCGAGCCGGATGTCGTCGATGACTGTCTCGCCAGGGCCGGCATCGCCACCGGCGGGACATCGGGTGGAATTGACGATCTGAAACGGCAATTTGCCGCCAACACCGAGGAGGCGGTTGCCCGCAATGTCTTCGGATCGCCGACCTATGCCGTCGGCGACCAGCTGTTCTGGGGGCAGGACCGGCTGGACTACCTCGAATCCTGGCTGGGTTAAGCGCCGGCACCTGCCAGGCATGCGAGAAAACCATCCACCTCGGCATCCGAGGTTGACCAGTTGCAGACCAGCCGGGCGGAAAGCAGTTCGTCGTCATCGCCGTCCAGTGCCTGCGATGGAGGCCACAGGTAATAGCTGCCCCCCGAATCGAGGGCATGGCGATGCAGCCGGCGGGGCATGGTGACAAAGACCATGTTGGCATCGGCCGGGTGGTCGATGCTGGCCATGTCGAGTTCACGCAACCCGCGGCAAAGCCTGTCTGCCTGCCGGTTGGCGCTGGTGGCCAGCGACAGCCACAGCCCGTCGGCAAGATAGGCCGCCATCTGGGCCGACAGGAACCGGTGCTTGGAGAAGAGGTGCCCACCGCGCTTTCGACGGAGTTCGAATTCCCAGGCCAGCCCTTCATCGAAGATGATCACCGCCTCCGCCCCCATGAGGCCATTCTTGGTGCCGCCGAATGACAGCATGTCGATCCCGGCCTTCCAGCTCATTTCGGCCGGCGAGCAGCCGGCACTGACCAGGGAGTTGGCAAACCTGGCGCCATCCATGTGGCACGGAAGCCCGAATTCCCGCGCCAGCCCGGTCAGGCAGGCGATGTCGGCCGGGCTGTAGACGGCACCATTCTCGGTGGCATTGGTGATGGACAGGACGCCGCGCTGGACATTGTGGACGCCGACCGGGGCCGCACCGGCGAGGGCGGCCCGCAGCGAGTCGGGCGAGATCCTGGCATGATCTCCGTCCAGCAGGGTCAGCTTGGCGCCGCCGGTGTAGAATTCCGGAGCGCCGCATTCATCCTCCTCGACATGCGAATGCCGGTGACAGTAGATGGTCGACCAGGGCGGGCAAAGACAGGCCAGGCCAAGCGCATTGGCCGCGGTGCCGGTGGCGACCAGGAATGCCCGCGCCCCCGGCGCCTCGAACTGACGTCTGATCTCGTTCTCGACGATCTCCATGAGCGAATCGGCGCCGTAGGAGGCGGCATGCCCCTGGTTGGCCTGTAGCAAGGCTTCCATGATCTGCGGCGCCGCCGGGCCGGAATTGTCGGAGGCAAAATTCATTCAGCGATCCCCGATTGCATAGTCTTCGAGATCATCCATGTTGATCTCCGTCTCCGAGATCGCGCGGCCGCGCACAGATATTCCTGCCTCGTGCACCGATTCCCGGCTCCCGGACACCAGGTGGTGCCATGAATGGAGCGGTTTTCCCTCGTGCAGCAGGCGATAGGCGCAGGTAGCGGGCATCCAGGCCATGACCTCATCGATGGAATTCGGCTCAAGCACGATGCAGTCCTTGACGATCCTGGTGCGTGCCTCGTAGTGGCGGCACCGGCACAGATCAAGATCGAGCAGGCGGCAGGCAACATTGGTCCAGCCGATCTCGTCGGAGCCATCCTCGCCGAATTTGAGCAGGCAGCACAGCCCGCACCCGTCGCACAACTCCTCCCATTCCTGCCCGTTGAGTTCCTGCAGGGAATGCCGTTCCCAGAATTTCTCGCGCAGGCCGGGGCCGTGATCGCTGATGCCGAGTGACCGGGCAATCCGTTTCAACAGGTTATGCATGGGCCTTCAGCAATTCTCGGGAAATCCGGCAGTCCCGCTTCATCTGTTCGACCAGATTCTCGACCGAGGAAAAGGTCAGTTCCGGGCGTTGATATTCGACCAGGGCAACGGAGATTTCCACGCCATAGATGTCGCCGTCGAAATCGTGAATGTACACTTCGAGATTGGGATGGTTGTTGCCGAAGGTCGGACGCACCCCGATCGAGGTCGAGCCCTGCCAGGTTCCGGCATGCGGGCCGTCCTGGATCTCGACCAGCGAGGCATAGACGCCGAACAGTGGCGGATGAAGCCCCTCCAGCGAGATGTTGGCAGTGGGAAATCCGAATCCGCGCCCGCGACGCTGGCCGGTCCCGACCCTGCCATCGATCCGGTGCCAATGGCCGAGGATATGGGCTGCTTCTCCGACCCTTCCCGCCGACAGGGCCTTCCTGATGGCGGTGGAGGAAAAAGGCTCCTCGCCGCGGCCGGAAATCGGCACGACGGTGGTGGAAAACCCCATCTCGATCCCGTGCCGGCACAGCAGGTCGGTATCGCCCGATCGCCCCTTGCCATAGCGAAAATCGCTGCCGACCACCGCCCGCGATATTCCGATCCCGCCAGCCAGTACCTGCGAGGAAAACTCACCGGCGCCAAGACCGGCAAGACCACCATCGAAGGGAAGCTCATACAGCGTGTCGATACCCAATGTCTGCAGGCGGCGGGCCTTGCTGCGGGCATTCATCAGCCGGAACGGTGATCCCTCCGGGTTGAAATGCTGCCGAGGATGAGGCTCGAAGGTGACCACGGACACGCAGGCCCCCGCCCGCCTGGCATGCTCGCTGGCCGCCCTGATGACTTCCTGGTGACCGAGATGCACCCCGTCAAAATTGCCGATGGCGGCAACGCTGCCGCGATGGCGGTCGGGAATGTCGCTGTATTTCCTGAATACCTGCATGGTGCCGCTTTAGCCTTGCCCGCAATCCCGTGCAATCACCGCCAACCCTCATCCGGGCAGGAGTTGCCGATTGACTCGTGACGATACCGGCCGGACATGGCAGCGCTACCGCAGGTGACCGATTGCAAATCCGGGGCTCACCCCCGAGCTGGCAAGAAAATGCTCGAGCAAATCCGGGTCAGGCTGACTGCCGGTTCCGGTTTCGCCGGCACTCAATCCGCCGCTGACAAAAAGGCAGTCGAGGGACTGGCTCTCTGCCCCCTTCACATCAGTCAATATGCCGTCCCCGATGCACAGGATCCTCTGCTCGCCCTCGCCATCGACCTGCTGACGGGCCAAGTCATAGATCCACCGGTGCGGCTTGCCATACATGAAGACTTCCCCGCCAAGCTCTTCGTAGAAGGCGGCGAGTGCACCGGCGCAGTAAACCCGGTGGCTCCCGCGGTCGACAACGATGTCCGGATTTGCACACAGCATCCTGATCTGCCTGCGGCTGGCGGTGGTCAGGAGTTCCCGGTAGTCCTCCGGAGTTTCGGTCTCGTCATCGACCAGCCCGGTGCAGACGATGCCCTCGGCCGCGGACAACCCGACCAGCTCGACCGTGCTATCCGTCCCTGCACCACCTTCGAAAAACGATATTGCCGAGTCCGGACCCAGGTGAAAGATCCTGGCACCGAAATCGCCATTGGCCAGCGCTTGCCGCGCGGCATCGCCCGAGGTGACGATGGTGTCATAGGAATCATCCGGAACGCCGAGCGCCCTGGACTGGGTAATGACGGCGCTGGACAACCTGGGCGAATTGGTCAGCAGGACCACCGGCTTGCCGGTCTGCCTGAACTGGCGGAGGGCAGAATTGGCGGAAAGGCTGGCTCTCAGGCCATTATGGACCACCCCCCAGACATCACAGAATATCGCATCATAGAGATGCGAAATCTCTTCAAGAGATCCAATGATTGTTGTCATCGCATGCTTTCGGTCCGGGTTGGGCGGAAATGCTGGAAGGCGGAGCCGGTGCAACCGGACGGCTTGTGCCGTGCCTGGAGTCCGTCAAAAGGAAAGGTTCGGAATGATCTGCTTCTTGCGACTGACGATGCCCGGCAGTTCGACAATATCGCCGGCCGTGCTGGCGGCGAAGGATCTTTCGGCAATCCTCCGGACCTGGTCGTTCGGAACCAGGAGGGTGGATGATTCGTTGAAGATGTCCACGACGAAAAACAGCAGTTGGTCGAGTCCCTCCTCGTCGGAGATCTTCTCCATGCCGCGAAGCAGTTCGTCCTTGCGCTGAAGGAGGGAGGCGGGGCTGGTGGTCTCGAGGACCGATATCCGCAGCGACCTGCCGTCGATCTCGTATCGCTTCGAGTCGGTCCGGATGATCTCCTCGGCCGGGACATCGGACAGGTCGGATTTGGCGGCGAACATCTCCGCAGCATACGGGGCGATATCGATACCAAGATCCGACGCCAGTGACAGCGCCAGGTCGCGGTCCTTGCCGGTGGTGGTCGGGGACCGGAATTCCATGGTGTCCGACAGGATGCAGGTCAGCATCAGGCCTCGAACCGCCTCCGGCATCGACGCGGCATCTTCGCCCATGAGTTCATGCATGACCGTTGCCGTGCAGGCCACCGGCCTGATGGCGATGTTGATCGGCTCCCTGGTCGACAATCCTCCCTGCAGCAGGTGATGGTCGATGATCTCGACAATTCTTGCCTTGCCGATGCTGGCCGGCAACTCACCCGGGTTGTTGGTGTCGACGATGATCACCTCGTCCCCGTCAGACACGTCCTCGATGATCTCCGGCAGCTCGTAGCCCCACCGGTCAAGCATGAACAGAGCTTCCCTGTTCGGCTTCCCGAGCAGGCAGGCGCGTGCCGCCTGTTGCCTTATACTGGTCACGTACCACTCCCAGATCAGGGGAGAGCCGGTCGAATCCGAGTCCGGGGATTGGTGCCCGAATATCCTGATCATCGCTGAGAATCCTGCGCTTGCCTGGTCAGGTTGCCGGCCAACGAAGCCGGAGGCGCTCTCTAGCATTTATGCCCGGGGCCGACAGGTGCAAACTCTGCGAAATTCCAAAAAAATTCTTGGTCATCGGTTGACAGGGCACCGGGTGGTTCCTATCTCGGCGTTGTTAGCACTCACCAATAGCGAGTGCTAATGGACGAATGTCCGGTCAATCACAATGAAAAAAGCTTAGGAGACGTTTAGATGGCGTTCAAACCGTTGCAAGACAGAGTTCTTGTTCGCCGCATCGAGGGCGACGAAAAGACCAAGGGCGGTCTGATAATTCCGGATACTGCAAAAGAAAAGCCGGCCGAAGGTGAGGTCATCGCCTGCGGTGAGGGTGCTCGCAAGGATTCGGGTGAACTGATCGCAATGTCGGTGAAGAAGGGCGATCGCATCCTTTTTGGCAAGTGGTCAGGAACCGAGGTCACGCTCGACGGCGAAGAGCTGTTGATCATGAAGGAAAGCGACATCCTCGGCATCATCAGCTGAGTGTCCTGGTCGCAACAACTCAACCAAACCTAAGGAACAAGGGAAATGGCAGCAAAAGAGCTCAAATTCAACAATGATGCCCGCAACAGAATGCTGAAGGGCATCAACATGCTTTCCGATTCTGTCCGGGTCACGCTTGGCCCGAAAGGCCGGAATGTCGTGCTCGACAAGTCGTTCGGAGCACCGCGCATCACCAAGGATGGTGTAACGGTCGCCAAGGAAGTCGAGCTTGAGGACAAGTTCGAGAACATGGGTGCCCAGATGGTAAAGGAAGTTGCTTCCCGCACCAATGACGAGGCCGGAGACGGAACCACCACCGCCACCGTGCTTGCCCAGGCGATTGTCACCGAAGGCCTGAAATCGGTTGCCGCCGGCATGAACCCGATGGATCTCAAGCGCGGTGTGGACCTGGCGGTCGCCAAGGTCGTCGACCAGATCAAGGACGGCGCCAAGCCCGTCAAGGAGTCGAGGGAAGTTGCCCAGGTCGGGACGATTTCGGCCAATGGCGAGAAGGAAATCGGCGACCAGATTGCCGATGCCATGCAGAAGGTCGGCAATGAAGGCGTCATCACCGTCGAGGAAAACAAGGGGCTGGAGACCGAGACCGACGTGGTCGAGGGCATGCAGTTCGACCGCGGGTATCTCTCGCCGTATTTCGTGACCAATGCAGACAAGATGACCGCCGATCTCGAAGAGGCCTACATCCTGTTGCACGAGAAAAAACTCTCGTCGTTGCAGCCGATGGTTCCGCTTCTTGAATCGGTCATCCAGTCGGGCAAGCCGTTGCTGATCATCGCCGAGGATATCGAAGGTGAGGCACTGGCGACCCTGGTGGTCAACAAGCTGCGTGGCGGCCTGAAGATTGCCGGTGTCAAGGCGCCCGGATTTGGCGATCGCCGCAAGGCCATGCTGCAGGACATTGCCATCCTGACTGGCGGGCAGGTGATTTCCGAGGATCTCGGAATGAAGCTCGAGAATGTCGGCATCGACATGCTCGGCACTGCCAAGAAGATCGTCATCAACAAGGACGACACCACGATTGTCGACGGTGCCGGTGAAAAGGCCGAGATCGAAGGCCGGGTCGCCCAGATCCGCCAGCAGATCGAGGAGACCACCTCCGATTATGACCGGGAGAAGCTCCAGGAAAGGCTGGCCAAGCTGGCCGGCGGGGTTGCCGTCATTCGGGTCGGTGGAGCCACCGAGGTCGAGGTCAAGGAGCGCAAGGATCGTGTTGACGATGCCCTGAACTCGACCCGGGCCGCGGTCCAGGAAGGCGTGGTCGCCGGTGGTGGTGTGGCCCTGGTGGCCGCAGTCGGCTCGCTGGACGGCCTCAGCGGGGAGAATTCCGACCAGGATGCCGGCATCGGGATCGTTCGCCGGGCACTGGAATCTCCGCTTCGCCAGATCGCCGAGAATGCCGGGGTGGATGCCGGTATCGTGGCAGCCAAGGTTCGTGAATCCGGAGAGAAGGATTTCGGCTTCAATGCCCAGACCGAGGAATATGGTGACATGTTCAAGTTCGGGGTGATTGACCCGGCGAAGGTGGTGCGGACGGCGCTTGAGGATGCAGCCTCGATTGCCGGTCTCCTGATCACCACCGAAGTCATGGTCGCCGAGAAGCCGGAGCCGAAGAGCAATGCTCCGATGCCACCGGATATGGGCGGCATGGGCGGCATGATGTAAGTGCCGGCAGGATATTGTCGGGAAAGGGGCCTTCGGGCCCCTTTCTTGTTGGGGGGGGGCTCGTGCAATTGGCAAGCAGGGCTGGCGCCACTCTCCTGCGGCGCCATTCGCCGTGATGGCAACTGCCGCAGGGCAGGGTATAATCGGGAACAATCCCCCCGGGCGCCGATGGTGCTGCCGGGCCTGGCAAGCGAGACGGACATGGCCAAGCTGACTTTTGGTGCACACCCCTTCCTGCTCGGATTCGAACAGATCGACCGGGTGCTTGAGCAGTCGGTCAGGAACCGGAATGAGGGATATCCGCCATACAACATCGAACAGATCGGCCCGAATGCCATCAGGATCACGGTGGCTGTGGCCGGGTTTGGCGAAGAGGACATCTCGGTCACGGAAGAGGACCGGCAACTGGTGATCCGCGGCAAGCAGGTGCCTGATGACAGGGAGCGACTGTTTCTTCATCGCGGCATCGCAGCCAGGCAGTTCCAGAGAAGCTTCGTGCTTGCCGAAGGGCTCGAGGTTCGGGATGCAACCCTGACCCGGGGCCTGCTGCACGTGGATCTCGTGCGCGATGCCGAGACGCCACGGGTCCGAAAGGTCACGATCAACCGGGTCTGACCAGGCATTGTGCTGCCTCACCTGACATGCTGGTTTCGACCGGGCTGATCGCGAACCGGCTGTCCCGTGCGAGACCGAAAATCCTGTCAAGGGCCAATCTTCCGCAACTGGTGCCTGCCGGAAAATTCCGTTTCGGGGTGCTTCACGCGGGGCTGCCGAGGGACATGCCCGCGGCCTTGGACCGCGATCCGAAAATCACGACGCGCGCCGATTCCAGGCGCCAGGATGAAATGGCGGTGGTGACTTGAGCCCGTAATCGAGGCCTGGAGTCGAGGCACGGCAGAGGAACATTCGCTCCCATGGCCTGATTGCACATCCAGGATTGAGACTTCTCGATTCTGGTCGGACCGAACCGGACCCTGAATTCGGGCCTTGTCGCCACGAACCGGCCGAGAGTCGCCCGCAGTTCAGCCATCACGGGGCAATGGCGGTGAGATCGCACCCGGGGCCGGGCCGGACTCGGTCCAAGGAAGGAGTTCCGGATCTCGTCTTCAGACGAACCGCCCGGGGTTGTCAGTCTTGCATGGCCAGTAATTCTAATTTTGATCCTATCTCACTGTTTGACACGTCTTTCTGAATCGGTGTCATTTTTTCCATGAACCGGTCCTGTGGTTGATCGGCCCCCGGGGACTGATTCGTTTCCCCTGGCGGGCAGAAAATCCGGGGTTTTGCCCCTGCGGAGACGGAAAATGCAGATCCGATCCCATCTTGTTCTTGTACAAGGAGCCGTTCCATGCAGGATGGGACACATGACACCGCTGGCCGGATACATGGAGGTGATGCGCGAGTTCTCATCCGGGCTCCGGACCGGAGAGAAGGGAAGAACGCGCCGATCCCGATGAACGACATCGCCATGTCCGGCTGTTCCTGCAATCCCCGTCCTTCCTCCATGCCCGGCGGCAGATGCTCTCCCGCCAGGGACGCGCGGGTGCCCATGCCCTGTTCGGTATCGGGACCATTCCCTGCGAGGGCCATGTACGGAAGATGCCGGACGGCGTGCCGGCCGGGCATGCAGGTCCGTGGCTCCACCACGTGATCGGGCGGCTTCTGAAGAAAGGCAGCCTTGCGCCGCTGCGGCGGTTGAACGGGCATCTGCCGGTGGCGGCAGGTGGGACCGAATACGTGTCGAGGGCCGGGATCGGATGTTCGAACTGCTCCACGCGGAAGCAGAAGGATGGCAGCATCCGCAAGTTCCACGCCATGGCCTGCACAGCATCGTGTCGCCGGGAAGGGCCGAGCTGCTGCCACTCCGCCGGAATTCATCACGCCCCGGGATGGTGCAGGCAAGCAGGATTGCGAGCGGGCGGCCGCCGGGCGGTGGCCGGCACGGGTCGGCCCCCGGGCTTCAGGGCCGAAGCCGGCCCTTCGGGTGATGATCTCCATTGCTACCGGCCGGTCTGCGAGGCGATCCGGGCCTCCGGGGGCAACTTCCTGCCGGTCTGCCTGCCGTCATCCCGTGTCACGCTATACGAACATGTTCATGGCGCCCGCATGGACAGCCTGCGGCGGACCGAGCGGGCCGCGAGGCCAAGCGCAAGCGCCGGCTCCACACCCGGTGGATGAATGATCTGCCGCTCGGGGACGGTGCCGGGGTGATGAAGGTGAACCGGCTCGGGGCCGCCGAGACCCCGGAGACCGGAGAGCAGGTCCACTGCAATACCTTTGCCACCGACCTGCCCGTCGGCAAGCACGATATCGCCGGGCCGGCCGAATGTGCCCGCACCCGCTGGACGGTGGAGAACTCCGTGTTCAGGGAACTGAAGAAATTTTACCATTTCGAGACCGATTTCGGCCATGGAGAATCGACACTCTCCAGCGTGCTGGCGATGTCCGACCTGATTGCTCTCCTCATGCAGAGCGCAAGCCGGATGATCTGCAGCAGATGGAAGGCCGCTCGCCGGCGGTGGGTTGCACGCTACCGGATGCCGGACCAGATGAAGATACCGGCCGATCATGTCCTGTTCCGCGACCGGGACCGGTTCCTCGGGACCATCACCACCAACGAGCTTCCGGAGCACCCTCCGTGAGGCACCGCCGGCACCATGTGCCGGCCATGCAGAAGCCCCCCGAACACAGACTGAATCTGCTGAAAGTCAGGACATGACGGAATAATTAGAATTACTGCTTGCATGGCAGCAGGCCTTGCACTGCCCGCAAGGCCGGACTACGCTCCGGTCCGAAGGGATTTCAGCGGCCGCATGGCCTGAACTCCCGCCACCGGGCCATTTCCTCTGCCCACACTCCGGAAATGGCCGACGGTGCATCCGGGACTGGAAATCGGGGGCAACATGAAGCGGTATATCGAACGATTTTCGATTGAAGGCAAGAGAGCGCTCGTGACCGGAGCGTCGAAGGGCATCGGACTTGAGATTTGCGAAGTCCTGGCCGAGGCAGGAGCCGACATTTGTGCTGTCGCCCGGGACGCCGAAGGACTCGAAGTCGCGCGGTGCGCGGTTGAAACTGCGGGTAAGGAATGCCTGCTCGTGGAAGCGGAGCTGGCCACGGTCGACGCGCCTCGCGAGGCGGCTCGACAGGCGCTCGAACATTTCGGAACGATCGACATTCTTGTCAACAATGCCGCGACCACCACCACCGCCTCGATCCTGGATGCGAGAGTGGAGGATTGGGACCGGATGATGTCGGTCAACCTTCGGGCGCCATTCCTGCTTGCCCAGGCCCTGGCCCCGGGAATGATCAGGCAAAGGCGAGGCAAGATCGTCAACATATCTTCGCAGACGGGAATCGTGCTGATTCCGGATCATTGCGCCTACGCATCCTCGAAGAGTGGTTTGAACGCGCTGACGAAGTCGATGACATGCGAATGGGCGCAATACAACATTCAGTGCAACGCCATTTGCCCGACCGTGATCCTCACGCCGATGGGAGAGCGGGTTTGGGGGGAGCCGGAAAAAGGCGATCCGATGAAGGCAAAGATTCCGGCTGCGCGTTTTGGGCACCCGGTGGAGGTTGCCGACATGGTTCTCTTTCTTTCGTCGCCGGCGTCCGATCTCGTCAACGGCGATACCTTGATGCTGGATGGCGGCTATACTGCGGTCTGACGGGAATCCTGAAGGTCGATCTGTACCTTGACAGTATTTGGTGGCATATCACGCGCATAGTCGAACGCCTGCACGCTGTCCGGGAAACCGTACAGACCGGTTATCAGCTGATCGGCAATTGATCTTGCCCGATGCCAGCATGGCCACTGCCTGCGGATAGACGTGGGCGTAGCGGAAGACATGCTCGACCCGCGCCTCCTTGACCTGCGCGGCCAGCACATCATATGCGATGGGCGATCCGGGCATCCCGATCAGGACCACGGTTCCGCCAGGGCACAGGTAGTCGAAGACCTCCGATGCGGCCTTCGCATCGCCGGAGGCCTCGAAAACGACGTCGGCGCCCCAGCCGTCGGATTCTCGATGGACAATCTCGGCGAGAGTCTCGCGGCACACATTGACGGGCAGGGCAGGGCCGAGCCGGCCTGCCAGTTCAAGCTTGCCGGGCCGGAAATGCGGTCCCGGCAAGCAGAATTGCCGGCAGGACCGGCCGGCGGTCAAATCCGACCCGGAGCCGATGTCCGGGCATTCAGACGTCATGGACACCGCTTTCAATGCTGGTATTTCGACAGGCTCCTGGGAAAACTGCCTTTGGCCGCTCAACCTTCCACAGAATCTGTTCGCCTCGTGGTCGAGGAATTGCAAGTGGAGGTGTCGGAGGCGGGACCCGATCGATTGCAGGCATTCGTGTGATGGAAGGAATGGGTCCGGTCACCTGCCAAATTCTACCGGCAACGGCTGGTGTCGGCTACCCGGGAGGATGGCTGGTCGCAGGCCTCACCGGCATTGCGAGTGCGCAACAGTGCTGAGCCGGATCGCCGGGCTGCTGACGTTTCATCCGGACAGTTGCCGGATTGGTACCGTGATCTGGTGGATGGAATTGAAATTCTGTCCGGATATTCGGATGGATGGAAAAGTCCAGGCAGCCATGCTCCGGAGATTGATGCCAAGTGCTTTGCGCTTCAGATGTTCTGGAAACTGGCACTGGAGAGAATCCCGCGGCGGCCATCGATTGGTCTGGATTTCGAAGGTACACTTTCGTTCTCATGGCCTGACCAAGACGCGAGTGTGGACCTGACGGTCCATGGCGATGGAACCTACTCGTTCATTGCCTTGAACTCAGAATACTCTGCAAGTGCGGACGAAGAGCCAATCATGGAACCTCTTCACAGTTGTTTGCCGAGAATTCCTTGGAAGTGAATGCGCTCGGATTGTCGGAGGATGAAGTCGATCTGCATCGCTTGATCTGGTCGCCAGATGACTTCAATGGCGGTCAGCCGATGCCATCCGTTGTCGGCGCGATGACGGGTATGCCGGCGTCTCGCTCACTGACAAGTTCGGCCCGAGGCTGAGCTTGAAATGGCAAGACAGCAAGCAGAGTGGGCAAACGGTGCAGGCTCCGTACGGGGGGATGCGTTGTTGATCCTGCTCAACTGTGGCCGCCCTCGTGTCGCAAGGGACGACGAAGGTTCCTTACCATTTGTGGTGACTCCGGAGCCAATACCCGACTTGAACTCGGACGTTGCAGCAACGCGTCAGCCTGCTGACTGCTCCGAGAGGAATTTCTCGGCATCCAGGGCTGCCATGCATCCCATGCCGGCCGAGGTGACCGCCTGCCTGTAGACATTGTCCGTCAGGTCGCCGGCGGCGAATACGCCTGGCACCGATGTCCTGGTCGAGCCGGCCTCGGTGACGACATAGCCGCCATCACGGGTCTCCAGCTGGTCCGCCACCAGTTGCGAGGCGGGATTGTGCCCGATGGCGACAAAGACACCATCACACTCGATCCCCTGCTCCTGGCCGGTCATGACATTGGACACGCGCACTCCCGTGACCCCCTTCGGATTGTCGGCGCCCTCGATCTCGGTGACGACGCTGTTCCAGCAGAATTCGATCTTGCTGTTGCCAAACAGTCGTTGCTGCAGGACCTTGTCGGAGCGCAGGCTGTCCCGCCGGTGAATCAGCGTGACCCGGGAGGCGAAGTTGGTCAGGAAGATTGCTTCCTCGGCCGCGGTGTTGCCGCCACCAACGACCACGACCGGACGGCCTCGAAAGAAGAACCCGTCACAGGTAGCGCAGGCCGACACCCCGAAGCCCTTGAACCTGTCTTCGGAAGGCAGGCCCAGCCACCTGGCCTGGGCACCGGTAGCTAGTATCACCGCGTCGGCAGTGAAGCGCGTACCGCCATCGCCGGTGATTGAAAACGGGCGCACTGACAGATCGATGTCGGCAATATGGTCCGAAATGATCTCGACCCCGACCGACCGGGCGTGCTCCTCCATCCTGAGCATGAGATCGGGGCCCTGAACCACGGAATCGCCCGGCCAGTTCTCGACCTCGGTGGTAATGGTCAGCTGGCCACCGGGCTGAATTCCCTGGAACAGCCTCGGGTTCAGCATGGCCCTCGCACCGTAGATGGCCGCCGTGTAGCCGGCAGGACCGGACCCGATGATGGCAAGCTGCGTGTGTGGTGACCCTGGCATCTTCTGCCACCCCCTCTGAGCGATCTCATCCGGGTCGGCAGCGGTTTCAATTCCCTGACCGAGCTCCCGGCCCCATGTGCCGGTTACCCGGCAATTGCCGCGGTTTCAACGCAACTCCGCGCATCCGGCAGAATTCATGCGACGGCAGGCGGGCCTGGACGAAATCCTGCCTTGCGGGATGGTCGGGCAAGCCGGTGCCCGAACAGATCCGGGCCAATCCGGAATGACGGGATGCCAGAAAAAGTATCGCCGGCGCATCCGTGATGCGCCGGCGACATGTTCATGTGCAGTTGCCGTCAGGCTGTCGCTCAGGCGTGCAGTTCCTGACTGATCCGAGTGCCGTCAGGAGCGACGGTTTCCTCGGGTGGAGCAGCCGCGCTTGGATCATCCATCAGTGATTTCACCAACCCCCAGGCCATCAGGATCAACAGGATGGAGATCGGGAAACCGGCAGCAATCGACGCCGTCTGCAGGGCACCAAGTCCACCGGCAAGCAACAGAACTCCGGCAACAAATCCTTCACCCATTCCCCAGATGATCCGGAATATGCGTGGCGGGTTGTCATCGCCCATGGACAGCATGGTGGTGATCACGAGCGTACCGGAGTCGGACGACGTGATGAACCAGGATGCGAGCAGCAACGTTGCCAGGGCGGAGGCCGGCCAGCTGATCCAGCCGATGTCGCCGATCCATGACGTGGTGCCGAGATTGCCGATGGTCGTGTACAGCGCACCAGGCAGATCCCAGCCGCGAACCGTTTCGATGACCATTGCGCCACCCTCGGACGCCGGACCGCCAGCAGAGTTGAGTTCCTGCCAGATGGCGTTTCCGCCGAACATGCAAATCCAGAAGAAGGCGATCGTGGTCGGAACGAACATGACCCCGACCATGAACTCCCGGATTGTCCTGCCGCGGGAAATCCGGGCAATGAACATGCCGACAAAGGGTGCCCAAGAGATCCACCATCCCCAGTAGAAGATGGTCCAGCCGCCTTGCCAGGCGACTTCGGGCCCTTCATTCGCCGTCCAGAATCCCATGGGAATGACGTTCCACAGGTAATCGCCAAAGGCGGTTACGAAGAAACTCATCAACCAGGTGAATGGTCCGACAGCGACGAAAATGGCCAGGAGGACAATCGAGAGCCAGATGTTCCATTCGGAAATGATCCGGATCCCGTTACCCACCCCGGATACGGCTGACAATGTGGCGATGATCGAAATCACCAGGATCAGGATCAGCTTGGTCGTGATCCCATCGCTGATTCCAAACAGCACGTTGAGGCCGGTTGCCATCTGGCTGACACCGAGGCCGAGCGAGGTCGCCACGCCGAAGACGGTGCCGAACACTGCCAGCAAGTCGACGGTATGCCCGATCGGGCCGTAGATCCGGTTGCCGATCAGCGGATAGAGCGAGGATCGGAGTGTCAGCGGAAGCTTCTTGCGAAATCCGAAATAGGCAAGACACAGGCCGACAACCACGTAGACTGCCCATCCATGAAATCCCCAGTGGAAGAAGGTGACCCGCATGGCATCGACAGCCCGCAGGATGGTCATGTCACCATGGCCCTGCATGTCGGCATGCGGATTGTTCGGGTATCCGAAGGCCCCTGAATTGTCGAAGTAGAATACCGGCTCGGCAACGCCGAAAAACAGGATTCCAATTCCGACACCAGCTGAAAACAGCATGGCAAACCACGAGAAATTCGAGAATTCGGGCCGGCTGTCGTCATCTCCGAGACGCAGGCTGCCCCATTTCGAAAACATGAGGAAAAGACAAACACCAAACAGAACGGTGACGGCAGATATGTAGTACCAGCTCAGGCCGCTCTCGACCCATCCCCGCAAGGTGGAATACACCGAATTGGCGAAATCGACATTGATGATCGTGAATATCACGAAGACCGCCACCATGATCTTGGCAGCCATGCCCATCCCCGGATGTAGCCCGGTGAACATGCCGGTCTTGGCGATCAGCTTGTCTCTCATTGTTGCGTGTGATGACATAGACATTCTCCCCGTGAAACTGGCCTCAGGGGCGCGGGACCAGATCACATCGCATCCAGCATTCCCCGTCAGAATTCGGATGATGATATAGAATTGTCGACAAATGACAACTGCACTGTTCCGCCAGCCGGGCGCGGCGGTCTCTGCCAGGTGTATTGTCGCGGCACGAGGCAGGGTGCCGAAGGGCTGCCGGGAGGGAAGGTCAGCGCCTGATCATGTCGAGGTCGTGACGCGACAGGCACTCCGGCCCGCCTTCGGCCACGATCGAGGTTCGCCCCGTTGTCATCGCCGTCCCGGTGTCGTCATCGACCAGGATGATGTGAATGAAGAACACCATTCCGGCCTCCATCACCGTGTCGGCACCGGGCCGGAACATTTCGCGCTCCATCCAGCTGGGTGTGAACCTGGCGCCCAGGGAATAGCCGCAGGCGTTGAGCCGGCTGTCCATGAAGCCGGCCTGGTCCAGGATGTCGGCGTGGGTGTCAAAAACCTCATGCATGGCCGTGCCCGGCCGAACCAGGGATTCACAAGCCAGCAATGCGTCGGTGACCGCGCTGTGCATCGATGCATGCAGCGGCCGCAATTCCCCGATGACAATCGTTCGCAGCAATGCGGCGTGGTAATGCCGGTAGGCACCGGCCCATTCCAGCGTCAACTGGTCATTGGTCGAGAGTTTCCTGGTCCCGGCCGCATAGCGGACGAGCAGTGCATTCCTGCCGGAGCCGATGATGAACTCGTTCCCGGGATAATCTCCGCCACCTGCAAAGATGGCCCCCTGCATGGCAGCCAGGATTCTGCCCTCATCGGCGCCCGGTCCGACCAGTTCGAGAGCGGCAACCAGGGCATCGTCGGCAAGTTGAGCAGCCCGCCGGACATGGGCAAGCTCTTCGGCGGACTTGATCAGCCGCAGCCCGGATACGATGTCCGAGGCCTCGACCAGGCTGGCCACGCCGCGAAATGCCTCGGTGAGGCGGATATAGTTGCTGGCCGTCAGGCCATGCGTGTCGGTCTCGATGCCAAGGCGTTTTCCGGCAAGACCCATCTCCTGCACCAGCCCGGCCAGATCCTCGGCCGGATTGCCTTCGCCATCCACCCAGATCCGGATGTCCTCGATATTGGAGGTGATCATGGCCTGAAGCCGGTCGGCCGACCTGGTCAGCAGAGCCCGGCTTTCAGCGGTGACGACCAGGCACTGGAAGAAGCAGAACCCGAAGGTGTCATACCCGGTCAGCCAGTACTGGCTCTCCTGCGAGAAACAGAGCAGCCCGTCGAGCCCGCGCCGTTCAAGCTCCGCGCTCAGCAACTCCCTCCGCCTGGCAAATTCCCCCGGTGTAAAATGCAGCATTCACCCCTCCTTGACAGCCCGCCGAAAAAAAGACCTTCCTGACCGACTTACCAGCCTCGTCGAATTTGACGAGAGGAAATTGCATGAATGCCCGGCGCATCGGCTGAACTCCCTGCCGGCCCTGCGACCGGTGACCGCGGTGGTGTTCATCCTGACCCCGACCCGGTCATTCGAGGTGTTCGATATCGTCTGAGCCACCACGCAGGGAGGTCCGATCCGTTTCAGCGAAATCCTGTCCACCTGCATGTACAAGCGCGGGGTGTTGGAGAACGACTATGGCTACGGGGCCGCCATCGGTGTGGCGCTGCTCGTCATCGTGAGCCTTGCGACGATCATCTACATGCAACTCCAGAACCGGCAGGAGGGGTGGGGTGATCGGGCGCTATTCCCCGATCTTCATTCTCGGGGCCATTGCGGTCATCATGGCCTCGCCCGCTGATCCTGACGGTCTTTTCCTCGCTGAAGCCCACGACAGAGTTGGTCAACTCACCCTGGTATCCGCCGCTGGACGTGGCCCTCGAGCATTATTTCAGGGTCTGGGCCGAGGGGAAGTTCAACCGTTACTTCCTCAATACCGTCATCATCCCGACCGTGGACGCGGTGGTCATGATCGGTATTGCTTCCCTTGCCGCGTATGCCCCCGTCTTCATGAAATACCCGGGAAAGGCTCTCGTCCAGGCGCTGTTCCTGGTCGAGCTGATGATTCCCGTCACCGCCATCATTCTTCCGCTCTACTCGATCGTTCGCTCGGTCGGGCTGGCAAACACGCATCCGGGGGTGATCCTTGCCGACCTTGCCCTGGCGGTATCGGTCTTCATGTTCTCGTCGTATTTCGCCAGCGTTCCCAAGGCGCTCCACGAAGCGGCAAGAATTGATGGAGCAACCGAGTTTCAGACCTACCGTCGGGTGGTCATGCCGATTGCCAAACCGGCAATCGTGACCACCGCATTGCCGGAATTCCCCTGGAGCCGGAACGATCTCCTGTTGAGGTTGCTGCCCAGCGACGACATGCGAGCCCTGTCGGTCGGCCTCCTGAATTTCCAGGGGATCATGACCAGGGACGTGACCGGCCTGTCATCCGGAACCGTCATCATGGCGCTGCCGGTTGTTCTTCTGTTCCTGGTATTCCAGCGGCATTTCGTGCGCGGGATGACCCAGGGTACGGTGAAATTGGGCGACGGCGATGCCAGGGATCCGCAAACCCAAGCCGTTGCTCGATCAGCATTTTCGGAGCATCGAGGAGTTGTTCAGCCAGGCGACCCTTGCCGAGCTGGCCTCCCGTTTTGACATTCGCGGGGGCGAGGGCCGCCCGATGGACCGGGAGTACTTCCTCAGGGAACTGCCCGGAGCAGAATTGGTCATTGTGCCGGGCTCTCCGTGGCCAGCGTGTCGCGGGCGCTTGCCGGCCCGGATGATGTCCGGCCGCGAACGAGGGAGCTGGTTTTCGAAGCCGTCAGAAAAACCGGGTACCGGGTCAACCAGACCGCCGCAGAGCTTCGGACCGGCCGGAGCAAGACATTGCTGGTCCTGGTTTCCGACATCATGAACGCCTTTCTTGCCGAGTTCTTCAGGGGAATCGAGGAAGAGGCGCGTGAAAACGGCTACGTCCTGCTGATCGGAGATACGTCGGAGGCGGAGCAAACGAACCTGCTGCCGAATGAAAGCACGGTGACATACAGCGGTCCCCCGCTGGTATCGCGCAACGGACACCGGCGCATTACCGTGCCGGTGGTCAGGATCGATGACGAGCCGGGGGGGGCTGGCGGCCGAGCATTTGACCAGGCTGGGCCACGAGCGGATTGCCGAGGTTTGCGGTCAACTCTCGGTAAAACCCTTCGAGTGCCGGCACCGGGGATTTCGCCAGGCCCTGGAGGCCGTTGGAATCGCGCCAGCCGACGACCACAAGCTGGAAGGGCGGCTTTCAACCGGTTTCGGCCTGGAGGCCGCAAGGACAATCCTCTAGCGGCCGAGCTTTCCTGCGGCCATCTTTGCCCATAATGACGAGACCGCGACAGGGGTGTTGCATGGCCTGGCAAGTTCAGGGCTACGGGTGCCCGAAGATATCTCGGTCATCGGCCATGATGACATGCCGTATGCCGCCGTGTTCAGCTCGGGCCTGACAACCGTGAGGTTGCCGAGACGCCATTGGGGCCGGCGGGCCATGCCGAAAACTCAATTCGCTCCTCGAGGGCGATCCGGGGGGCGAGGAGCACGAGATCATCGAGCCGGTTCTCGTTCCGATGGCAAGCACCGGCCAGGTTGCGGGCACCGGCCGGCCCCAGGTGCCGGCAGGCCGGCCAGGTCCGGCTCCGGTCAGTCCAGCCGGATCGCCGACAGCATGAGCCCGAACCCGTCCTCGGACTGGTGAAGGCTCCGCCGGCAGGAAAAGAACCTCGCCGGATCGGCATAGGTGCACAATTCCGGGCTGTCGATGTGATTGATCCCGGATCCCTCGAGCAGGAAGCGGCCATAGGCGGGAAGATCAAGGGTCAGCCGTCCGTCCGGCTCGGCGCGGAAGAACTGCCTGCTTGAAGGGTCGGCGGCAAGGAAGCGTTCGCGGAAATCCGCCTGGACCTCGTAGTTATGGCGACTGATGGCCGGGCCGATGACGGCCACGGTCCGGGAACGGTCGGCGCCTGACGCTTCCATGCATGCCACCGCATTCTCGATGATGCCTCCCAGGGTGCCCGACCAGCCGGCGTGGACGGCACCGATGACGCCGGCCTGGTGGTCGGCAAGCAGGATTGGCTGGCAGTCGGCGGTCAGAATTCCGATCGCTACCCCCTTGAGCGACGTCACCAGCCCGTCGGCGATCGGCCGCCCCCGGAGCGGCAGATCGGCAACCACCACGATATCGGTGGTGTGGCGCTGCGTGCAGGTCAGGAGGAACTCGCCTTCAACACCGAGATGTTCGGCGATCCGCCGCCGGTTCTCGGCACAATTGGCCGGAAGGTCGGCCGAGCTTCGACTGCAATTCAGGCTGGCGAACCTGCCCTCGGAGATGCCGCCCTGGCGGGTGAAGAACCCGTGCCGCAACGGGGACAGCAAACCGGACCGGACCGGATCGAGGGTCATGATGCAAATCCCGGCAGCGGCGCCGAGCCGTGCGGGTGGAGGCCGATGACCTTGAAGAGATGCCCCATCTGATCGGGGCCGATCAGCCTGTCCAGCGCCGCCTCGTGCTCATGCAACGCGCCGCCGGCAGATTTCGACAGCGACCGGGCGCGCTGCCCTATGCCCAGCCGCGACAGGAAATCCCCCTGGGTGGTCAATCCGGTGACCGCCACCCCGCCCGCCGATCCGGCAAGGGCAGCAAAATCGACATGGGCGGTCAAATCGGCGGCGCCCGGCTCGGCAAGGGGGTCGGTGGGAAGGTGGTCCCGGACCGCCTGGAACGTGTCGCCGAGCGATCCGTCTTCGCCGTAATCGACGATGATGGCACCGCCGCCATTGCGGGCGATGATATCGGCAATCCGGCCGATGATCCGCTCCGCCTCCGGGCGAAGCTCGATGATGGCATCCGGCCGAGCACCGGCGAATCGCCGATCCAGGGCCGGGCACCCCGGGTGGTCACGGTCTTCGTAACGGAGTTGTCCATTGCCTGATCCGATCATGATTTCCTGCCAGCGGGAATCGCGGCGGCGGAACTGCCGGATCGGCAGCGCATCGAAGAATTCATTGGCAACCAGGAACAGGGGCAAATCCGGAATCTCGTCGATGTCAAGGCACCAGGTGGGAGAATGGGAGGCCAGCATGCGGGCCTGCCATTGCCGCAATGCGTGGCTCTTCTCGACCAGGTGCAGCCGTGCTGCCTGGTTGAAGCCGGGAATCCCGGCCGTCGCCCGCAGGAAATCGGTCATCATGGTTCCCCGGCCAGGGCCAAGCTCGGCCAGGGTGAAACTCGATGGCGAGCCCTGGTCCAGCCAGGCCTGGCCGATGGCCAGGCCGATCAGCTCACCGAACATCTGGCTGATTTCCGGGGCGGTCGTGAAGGAGCCGGCGGCACCGATCGGATCTGCCTGGCAATAATAGCCGTGTTCGCGGTCCAGCAGGCAGACTTTCATGAACCGGGAAATCGGCAACGGTCCCGATTCATCGATCTCCTGCAGCAATTTTCGTTTCAATTCGCCCATTGGTTTGTCCTGCGGACCATCCAGAGGGTCAGCACTCCAAGCAGAATCATCGGCAGTGACAATGCCTGCCCCATGGTCAACCCGAAGCCGCCACCCATTTCCAGCACGAACCCCCCGGGATTGTCGGCGGTCACGAACTGGGTGTCCGGCTCGCGGAGGAATTCGACTGCAAGCCGCACCATGCCATAGGCGGCGAAGAACAGGCCGGCAATCTGTCCCGGCCGCTGCAGCCATTGCCGTCGGTAGGCCAGCCATGCCAGCAGCACGCACAACAACAGGCCTTCAAGCAGGGCCTCGTAGATCTGCGAGGGGTGTCTTGAGCAGATTGCCGTCCAGTCGGGCGGGCAGATGGTCGCATCGCCGGCCGGCGGCACTACTGCCCAGGGCAGGGTGGAGGGTCTTCCCCACAACTCGTTGTTGACGAAGTTGGCGATACGGCCGAAAAACAGCCCGGGCATGGCCGAAATCGCCACTGCATCGGCAACGCTTGCCACGTGGATCCGGTTGATCCGGCAGAATATCCAGGTGGCAACGACCAGCCCTGCCAGACCTCCGTGAAACGACATTCCGCCTTGCCAGACCGCCAGCACGGCCAGGGGATTTTCCAGGTAGTAGCCGGGGTTGTAGAAAACGGCATAGCCGATCCGACCGCCGGCAACGACACCGAGTATGATCCAGGTCAGCAGGCGATCCGGCATGTCCCTGCCCATGATTGACTGCCCCCCGGGCCAGAGTTCCGGCCGCCGGATGAGTCGCGTGAACCACAGCCAGGCAACGAGGAAGCCGAGAATATAGGCCAGCGCATACCAGCGAATCGCGAAGTCGAAGCCGATCACCTTGAACGAGACCAGCTCCGGGCTGATATGCGGCAGGAAGATCGCATTCATGGATGTCGGCCCCGTCTGGTTCGGAGCGCATGCTAGTGCAGATCAGCCAGCATTTGAATCTCTTTCGCTGCACCGGCCATGTCCCGACGGGGCGCGGTGCTGGTGGTGTGCCCGGGCCGCCTTATCGGGGAGCATGGGCCGGGCCGGGTCACTTTTGCTGGAGATGGCGCTGTCTTTTCCCGTATAGTGGCATGCATCCGGAATGGAGGATCGTCATGCAAAATCGAGGCAAGCTGGCCAATGATCTTGCCCAGCTGATGACAAATGCCTTCGGGGTGGCCCAGGGCGCCCGCGATGAATTCGAGACCGCAATCAGCAGCTGGTTCGACCGCTGGGTTGCCGAGCGCAACCTCGTGACCAGGGACGAATTCGAGGCGGTGGCGGCGATGGCCCGCAAGGCGCGGGAGGAGAACGAATCGCTGCAGGCACGAATCGAGGAACTCGAAGAGGCCCTGGCTGGCAAATCGGACGGCAGGGCCGGGTGATTCGATGAATCTCCAACCAGGGTGTTGTCCATGCGGTGGGGCAGTGTGTGCGGCTGGTGCGGGATGATGGTGGTCCGATAATCGCCACTCCAGGATAATCTGGCCCACGGTTTTCCACACAATATCTTGCAAATCGCCCCGCCGAGTCCCGCGAGTTGTGGACTTGCCAACAGCTTATGGTATGTTTACTGCAAGTTCCGACTAATTCCGGGTTGCAGCGACATGTCAGACTTCCGGCTCGATATGGTTGTCGATGGGCAAAACCCCATCACGCTGGTGGAGTCGCTGGCCGAATACCGCAACTGGAATTTCGAGCGACATACTGACAACACCATCCGGCTTTCGGTCGAGGGTTCCTGGAAGAACTACTCGGCCGAACTCGAATGGTCGAGAGACCCGGGCATCCTCGTCATTGTCTGCTCGTATGAGCTCACGCTGGCCAAGTCACGGATGAACGAGTTCTTGCGGGTCATGAACATGGCAAACCAGCGGAGCTGGCTGGGTGCGTTCTGCCATGATGATGGTGCCGGAGCCGTCAGCTATCACTACCGGCTGAAGCCGGGCGCCGACTCGGCCCTGACGGTCGGGGAGGTTGCCGAGTTGCTGGACACCATCGCCGCCGATTGCGACCGGTTCTACCCGGCATTCAACCTGGTGCGGCTCGGAAGGAAGACGGCCGGCGAAGCCGTCATGTCGTCGATTGTCGAGACGCATGGAACTGCCTGATATCGACGCCGGAAGCACCGGATGACCGTGGGCGAGATCAACGAGCGCGGTCTCCTGCTGATCGGCTGCGGCAAGATGGGCTCGGCCTTGCTGTCCGGCTGGCTGGACCGGGGAGTCGGTCGGGAGGCGGTGACGGTGATCGAGCCCAGCCCGTCCGAATGGCTGCGGGAGAGCGGGGTCACGCTCAATCCCGGCACCTTGCCCGTCGAACCGGCCATCTGCCTGCTGGCGGTCAAGCCGCAATTCGCCAGGGAAGCGCTCGAGGGTCTCGGTGCCGTCGGGGGAGGCTCGACGGTGGTGATCTCTATCATAGCCGGCCTGCCGGTCAGCTGGCTGGAATCGGTTTTCGGCGATCGGGCGCCGATCATCCGGACCATGCCCAACACGCCGGCGGCCATCGGCCAGGGAATCACTGCCATCTTCGGAAACCGGAGAGCCGGGGCAAGGGAGATTGCGTTGGCCGAATTGTTGATGGCCGCGGTTGGTGACACCGTCCGGCTCGACAGGGAGGAATTGATGGACGCGGTGACCGCCCTGTCCGGGTCGGGGCCAGCATATGTCTTTCACCTGATCGAGGCCATGACCGAGGCCGGGATGCAGTTGGGACTCGAGGAAGGGGTGGCGGCAAGGCTGGCCGGCGAGGCGGTGGCCGGGGCCGGTCAACTGGCGCGGGTGGCGGGCCGGAGCCCGGCCGAATTGCGGCAGGAGGTGACCTCGCCCGGCGGAACCACACAGGCGGCGCTCGAGCACTTGATGCACCCGGTGACCGGTTTGCGCCCGTTGATGGCCAGGACCATGTCGGCGGCGGAGGCGCGAGGCAGGGAATTGGGACGGATGCATGACTGAAATCAGCTACGAGGATTTTGTCCGGGTCGATATCAGGGCAGGGCGCGTCACCGCGGCCGAGCCCTACCCGGAAGCCAGGAAACCCGCCTGCAAGTTGTGGATCGATTTCGGGCCGGAGATCGGCCAGCGCAAGAGTTCGGCCCAGCTGACCGAAAACTACCCGGTCGACGAACTCGTCGGGCGGCAGGTGATGGCGGTGGTCAATTTCCCGCCGCGGCAGATCGGCAAGTTCATGTCCGAGGTGCTGGTGCTCGGAGTGCCGGACCAGGATGGTCACGTGGTGCTGATCGCCCCTGACCGCAACGTGCCCATTGGCGGAAGGATGTACTGATGACCCACCCCTCCATCCTGATTTCGAGAAGATTGCCGGAGCCGGTCATGGCAGAGGCCGACGCCGAATTTGCCGTCGAGATTCGTGATACCGACGGGCCCATGACCGTTGCCGAAGCCGCGGCCGGCCTTCGCGACCATGATGCGGTCATGCCAACCCTGGCTGACCGGTTTACGGCCGAGGCCTTCGACGAGGCGGGTGACATCCGCTGCCGGATCATCGCCAATTTCGGGGCAGGGTACAACCATATCGATACCGACGCGGCCCGGCGCCACGGCATCCCGGTCAGCAACACCCCGGGGGCGGTCACCGAGGCGACGGCCGACATCGCGGTTTCGCTGATGTTGATGACGGCCCGGCGGACGGCCGAGGGCGATCGCCTGGTGCGGAGCGGGAAGTGGACCGGATGGCATCCGACGCAGATGCTCGGGCACCAGTTCAACGGCAGGACGCTCGGGATCATCGGAATGGGCCGGATCGGACGGGCCATTGCCCGCCGGTGCCATTTCGGGTTCGACATGAAGGTGATCTTCGCCAACAGGTCGAAAATCGACGATCCGGGTGTTCCCGCCCGGCAACTGGCAAGTGTCGGCGACGTTCTCCGGCAGGCCGATTTTGTCGTCCTTGCGGTGAGCGCCGGTGCCCATTCGCATCACCTGATCGGCCAAGGCGAACTGCGGCAGCTTCAGCCGCATGCAATCCTGGTCAATGTCTCCCGCGGTGACGTGGTCGACGAGGGATCTCTGGTCGAGGCGTTGCAATCCGGCCTGATTGCCGGTGCCGCCTTGATGTCTACGAATTCGAGCCCGAAATCTCCGGCGAGTTGCTGACCATGGAGAATGTGGTGTTGTTGCCGCATCTCGGCACTGCGGTTCCGGAAGTACGCGAGGGCATGGGGAGAATGGCGCTCGACAATCTGCGCGCCGTCTTTGCCGGGAAGAGGCCGCCGAACCTGGTGAACTGACCCGGCCGGACGGCTCCTTGCAGTCTCGGGCAGGGAGAAATCTGCGCCAGTCCGGCCGCCGGCAGGTGCGTCGATCAGGCAGCATTGCCGATCGACTGCAGATCGCGGATCTCCATGGGAGTCTCCTGCCGGGTCCTGAGCACCCGGGCAATGATCCGGGCCGCCGCTGCGGTCGTGCAATAGGGCACGTTCGCGGCAATCGAGGCGGTTCTGATGGTCTGGCTGTCGGCGACTGTCTGTCGGCCGTCAGTGGTGTTGATGACCAGCGCCACCTCACCATTCTTCAGGGAATCGACGATGTTCGGTCGGCCCTCGTAGATCTTGTTGACAACCCGGCAGTCGATGCCGCGTGCAGCGAGAAACCCCGCAGTTCCCCGGGTTGCGGCAATGCCGAAGCCAAGCCCGCGCATGGTGCCGACGGCATCGAACATCTGGTCGGTCTTGTCGGCATCCCTGATGGACACGAAGACAGTGCCGGCATCCGGCAGCTCCATCCCGGCACCGGTCTGGGCCTTGAGGAATGCCTGCTCGAAACTGTCATCCAGCCCCATCACCTCGCCGGTCGAGCGCATTTCAGGCCCCAGCAGCGCGTCGACGCCCGGGAATCTGGAGAATGGAAGCACCACCTCCTTGACCGAGAAATGCCCGGTCTCTGCCGGCCTGAGTCGGAAGCTGGCAAGGTCCCTGCCGGCCATGATCCGGGCGGCGATCGATGCAATCGGCGAGCCGGTCGCCTTGGCCACGAAGGGGACTGTCCGCGATGCCCTGGGATTGACCTCGAGCACGTAGACATCGCCATCCATCACCGCGAACTGGATGTTCATGAGGCCAACGACGCCGAGCCCGGACGACAATTCGCGGGTCTGGCGCTTCAACTCGGCGATGGTTGCATCGTCAAGCGAGTAGGGTGGAAGCGAGCAGGCACTGTCTCCGGAATGAATGCCGGCAAGCTCGATATGCTGCATGACGCCGGCAATATGCGTGGCAACGCCATCCGAGATGGCATCGACGTCGACCTCCACCGCATTGGGCAGGAACTGGTCGATCAATACCGGGTTGCTCCCCGAGACGCTGACCGCATCCTTCACGTACCGGCGCAGCTGCGTGTCATCCTTCACGATTTCCATGGCCCTGCCGCCGAGCACGTAGGAAGGACGGATCACCACCGGGTATCCCACCTTCCTGGCGACCGTTTCGGCTTCCACTGCCGAGCGGGCGGTCCCGTTGCGGGGCTGCCTGAGTCCCAGCTGGCCCAGGAGCTGCTGGAATTGCTCGCGATCCTCCGCCCTGTCGATGGCCGAGGGTGGTGTGCCGAGTATGGGGAAGCCGGCCTGTTCGAGATCCGCCGCCAGGCCCAGCGGAGTCTGGCCGCCAAACTGCACGATGACACCGAGAAGCGAGCCGCTCTGCTGTTCGGTTTGCAGGATCCCGGTGACATGCTCCATGGTCAGCGGCTCGAAATAGAGCCGGTCCGAGGTGTCGTAATCCGTTGAGACCGTTTCCGGGTTGCAGTTGATCATGATGGTCTCGAACCCGGCATCCGAGAGCGCCATGCAGGCGTGGCAACAGCAATAGTCGAACTCGATCCCCTGTCCGATCCGGTTGGGTCCGCCGCCGAGAACCACCACCTTGTTCCGATCGGTCGGGCTGGATTCGCATTCGGTATATCCGGCAGCCGGGTATTCGTAGGCCGAATACATGTAGGGCGTCTGGGCCTCGAACTCGGCCGCGCAGGTGTCGATCCGCTTGAAGACCGGCGTGATCCCGAGCCGGTTCCTGAGCCTGCCGACCGCGAGCTCCTCCTGTCCCGAGATTCTTGCCAGCCTGGCATCGGTGAAGCCCATGATCTTCAACTCGAGGAGCCCGGCCTGGCTGGTCGGCAACCCGTCCCGCCTGACAGTCTCCTCTGCCGTCACGATTTCCCGGATTCGGGCCAGGAACCACGGATCGTAACAGGTCGCGGATTTGATCTGCTCGTCGGACAGGCCATGGCGCATGGCCTGGGCGATCAGCCGGAGCCGGTCCGGGGAATTGGCTGCAATCGCCCGGATGACCGCCGCGGGCTCAGGCGCGCCCTCGATCTCGATCTCGTCGAAGCCGGTCAGCCCGGTCTCGAGCGAGGCCAGCGCCTTCTGGACACTCTCGTGGAAGCTCCGCCCGATGGCCATCGCTTCCCCGACCGACTTCATGGCCGTGTTCAGTTCGGGCTTCGCCCCCGGGAATTTTTCGAATGCGAACCGGGGAATCTTGGTGACGACATAGTCGATCGATGGCTCGAAGGATGCAGGGGTGACCCGGGTGATGTCGTTGTCAAGCTCGTCCAGCGTATAGCCGACCGCCAGTTTGGCGGCGATCTTGGCAATGGGAAACCCGGTGGCCTTCGATGCCAGCGCCGAGGAGCGGGAGACGCGCGGGTTCATCTCGATGATCATCATGCGGCCATCCCGGGGATTGACCGCCCATTGCACGTTGGAGCCGCCGGTTTCCACGCCGATCTCGCGCAGCACGGCGATCGAACTGTTCCGCATCCGCTGGTATTCCTTGTCGGTGAGGGTCAGCGCCGGCGCTACCGTGACCGAATCACCGGTGTGGACACCCATCGGATCGACATTCTCGATCGAACAGACGATGATCGCGTTGTCGACCCGATCCCGGACCACCTCCATTTCGTATTCCTTCCAGCCGAGAAGGCTCTCGTCGATCAGGATCTGGCTGACCGGCGAGGCTTCAAGGCCAATCCGGCACAGCGTCTCGAAATCGTCCCGGTTGTACGCGGTCCCGCCGCCGGTTCCACCGAGGGTGAAGGCGGGGCGGATGATTGCCGGCAGACCGACCTGGTCGATCGCCGCCAGCGCCTCGGCCATGTTGCCGGCAATCGCCGAATGCGGGCTGGACAAGCCGATATTGTCCATGGCGTCCCGGAACAGCTGCCGGTCTTCGGCCTTCCTGATTGCATCGGGGCTGGCGCCGATCAGCTGGACTCCGTACCGGTCGAGTATCCCGGCATCGGCCACTTCCAGGGCGATATTGAGTGCAGTCTGGCCGCCCATGGTCGGCAACAGCGCGTCGGGCCGCTCCCGCTCGATGATTTTCTCGACGATTTCGGCCGTGATCGGCTCGACATAGGTGGCGTCGGCCAGCCCCGGATCGGTCATGATGGTCGCCGGATTGGAATTGACCAGCACGATCCGGTAACCCTCCTCGCGCAGGGCCTTGCAGGCCTGCGTACCGGAATAGTCGAATTCGCAGGCCTGACCTATGATGATCGGGCCGGCACCAATGACCATGATGGTCGAGATGTCGGTGCGCCTGGGCATTGGACCTGTTCCGAAACGGCTTCGCCTTGCCGGTTGGCTTATAGGCCCCTTCGCCCTCCGCGCAAGTGCGGCCCATCCACGCAGCAATTCCGATCACTCCGTCATGCCCCGACCTTCAGCAGATCCGGCCCGTGTTCGGGGGGCTGTTGCATGGCCGGCACATGGTGCCGGCGGTGCCTCGCGGAGGCTGTTCGGGAGGCTCGCCGGTGGTGATGGTCCCGAGACACCGGTCCCGGTCGACAGGCACGACATGACCGGCCGGGATCTTCATCCGGTCCGGCATCCGGCAGCGCGCTGTCCACCGCCGACGAGCTGCCTGCCATCCGTTGCGGATCATCCGGCATGCGCCCTGCACGAGCAGGGCAATCAGGTCGGACATGGCCGGCACGCCGGAGAGGGTCCCGGATCCATGGCCGAAGTCGCGTTCGAGCTGAACACCGGGTTCCTTGCCGTCCGGCGGGTGCGGGCACATTCGGCCGGCCCGGCGATATCGTGCCGGCCTGTCGGCAGCCCGGCAGGAAGCCTCCTCCGGAGGCCCGGGGCCCGACCCGTCCCGGCCACCTCCCGGCGGCCGCCCGCTCGCGATCCTGCCTGCCTGCACCATCCCGGGGGCGGACGAATTCCGGGGGCAATGGCAGCAGCCCGGCCCTTCCCGGCGTGACGATGCCGTGCAGGCCATGGCGTGGCATTTGCCGATGCTGCCATCCTTCCGCTTCCGCGCCCGCCGGTTCGAACATCCGGTTCCGCCACCGGCAGATGCCGGCTGGCCGGCCGTCCGGCATCCTGCGCACATGGCCCGCGCAGGGGGTGGTCCTGATGCCAGGGAGAGCATCTGCCGCCGGGCATGGAGGAAGGACGGGGATTGCGGAAGAAGCCGGACATGGCGATATCGATCATCGGGACCCGCGCGTTCTTCCCCGCTCTCCGGTCCAGTGACCGGATGAGAGCCCGCGCATCACCTCCATCTATCCGGCCGGCATTGTCATGTGCCGCATCCTGCATGGAACGGTTCCCTGTACAGGAACAGGACGGGACCGGATCGGCATTTTCCGTCTCCGGAGGGGCAGATGCCCGGTCATTCCGCCTGCCGGGGGCAGCGAATCGGTCCCCGGGGGCCGACCGTCCACGGAACCGGTTCATGGAAGAAAATGGCACCGGTTCGGAAAGACGTGTCGAACAGCGAGACAAGGCCAAAATCGGAATTACTGGCATCAACAGTTCAACCTAGTCCGGCGCATGGCGTTCAACAGTCAGTCCAATTGTGACCGGCCCGGCTACAGCTTCCCCGAACGATATGCCTTCATGCTCTGCCTTGTCCTGCCGGGCCTTCCAGATCGCCAGCTCATCCCGCGCCGCCCTGTCTACACCGGCCCCGGTCCGCTCTTTGACCGATCCGTCGTGATCGTCGTATCGGATACCGCCTGCACGAAGCTGGCGCGATGACTGCGGCCGCGCGCAGCCGAACGATTGCGAATTGCGTCAGCGAGCGGTGCTAGACGAGCCGGACCAGAAAATGTGCCTTCATCGAGCAACCTCGTTATCTCGGCAGTATCCATCGCTGCCAGAAATGTGAACACACGAGGAACAGAACTTGCGCGTGAAGCCGATTTACCCAAATCGACGTTGTGAATTCGACAGAACTCCCGGATATCCGCGATACTGGGAAGGAACCCTCCGTCCTCGAAACTCCGAGCAGCACACATCATGATCTCAGCTTTGTATTGCGGAAGTGTCATTTTGTCTACATAATCGACAGCTAACGACCTGTTTCCAGCATTGGACGCACGCTTCCGCGCCAAAGAAGAAGAACCCTGGTCTGGTACAGCTTGTATGTCGGCAAGACTATGCAATACCGAGCTTATTCCGTGACGGCGCACCAGACCCTGCAAAGTTTCGGTTAAGTCGCGCTGCGGCATTAGTCGTCTTCTCCCAATCCCAGGCGATCGAGAAACTCCTTGGCAAACAGATCAAAGCGGCCAGAGTTGCCGCCATGGCTCCTGTCTCCGCGCATGAGTTTGGGGAAGCCGCGCGAATGGGGAATCTGATTGCCAAACATGTGCCATCCGTTCTTCTCCGCTTCTTCCAGTATCTCCGGCATTGCACGGCGTTTTTCGGGTCCCCCGTCGTTACCTCCATCATAAAACCCATTGCTTATGACGACGCCGATAACTTCAATGTTGTGAGACGGGTTCTCGGCTCTAAATGATTCAAGCGATTTCGCCAGTAACGGGAAGCCTACGGTCGCGAAATACTCGGGCCGCACCGGTACCAAGACATATCGGGAAGCATGGTATGCGGCCCGCGTGAACACGGACTCGGTCGGCGGGCAATCGATCAGAACGAGGTCTTTCGATTGAAAGTGATCTGCAATGTAGCGTGCAAGCACCTGGGGGTCAGGTTTGAGCGCACGCACAAGATTGTCGGAAAAATCAAATCGCGATGGGATGTAAGAGAGCGTGCCGTCGGGGAAAACCTCTCGAACGGTTTCTTCAGGATTTAGCCGTGTGGGCGATTCGCGATCCGAAGTTGGAGGACGGTAGCCGTTGAAGACTTCCACGATAGATGGTTCCTCACTCTCGAGAAACTGCGCGTAGGCATTCCCCATGTACGCTTGGCTTAGATTTGCCTGAGGATCAAGATCGACGACGAGGACGCGAAGGTCCTTGATTGCGGCGCGTCGTCCCAAGAGAGCAGCGGTCGTCGTCTTGCCGACGCCACCCTTCATGTTGATCACTGACACGCAAACAGGCCCGCGTTCACTCGGCACAGACTATCTCCCACACCATCATCCCACTCGTCACCTTACTCGAAGTGCGGAGCGACCGCTACACGCATGCCTGACCGCCTTCACCCAGCGCAGTTCGGTCCGGACCTCGGCAACGCCCGCTCGCCGCTCATGCCTTCGAGGATAGGGATGGGTGCCCGCCCGGTCAACACAGGACCTCCGGCACGCAGCAATTCCGATCACTCCGTCATGCCCCGACCTTCAGCAGATCCGGCCCGTGTCCGGGGGGCTTGTGCATGGCCGGCACATGGTGCCGGCGGTGCCTTACGGAGGCTGTTCGGGAGGCTCGCCGGTGGTGATGGTCCCGAGACACCGGTCCCGGTCGGCAGGCACGACATGACCGGCCGGGATCTTCATCCGATCCGGCATCCGGCAGCGCGCCACCCGTCTCCGGCGAGCGGCCTGCCATCGGCCGCAGACCATCCGGCATGCGCCCTGCATCAAGAGGGCAATCAGGTCGGACATGGCCGGCACGCCGGAGAGGGTCCCGGATCCATGGCCGAGATCATGCTCCGGATGGTGGAATTTCCTCGGCTCCCCGAACACGCGGTTCTCCACACTCCGGCGGGTGCGGGCACATCCGGCCGGCCCGGCCGCGGGCTGTCCATGCGGGCCCCGTGAACATGTTCGCATGACGTGACACGGGATGACGGCAGGCAGCCCGGCAGGACGTTGCCCCCGGAGGCACGGACCGCCCGGCGGCCGCCCGCTCGCGATCCTGCCTGCCTGCACCATCCCGGGGACGGACGAATTCCGGGGGCAATGGCAGCAGCCCGGCCCTTCCCGGGGCAACGATGCCGTGCAGGCCATGGCGTGGCATTTGCCGATGCGGCCATCCTTCTTCTCCTGCGCCCGCCGGTTCGAACATCCGGTCCCGGCCCCGGACACGTATTCGGTACCACCTGCCACCACCGGCAGATGCCGGCCGGCCCGCCGTCCGGCATCCTGCGGACATGATTGTCGCACGGGATGTCATCGATGCCGAACAGGGCATGGGCACCGGCGCGTCCCTGGCGGGAGAGCATCTGCCGCCGGGCATGGGGGAAGGACGGGGATTGCGGAAGAAGCCGGACATGGCGATATCGATCATCGGGACCGGCGCTCTCTTCCCCTCTCTCCGGTCCGGAGCCCGGATGAGAACTCGCGCATCACCTCCATCCATCCGGCAAGCGGTGTCATGCGCCCCATCCTGCACGGAACGGATCCCTGTACAGGAACAGGACGGGATCAGATCTGTCTTGTCCGTCTCCGGAGGGGCAGATGCCCGGTCATTCTGCCCGCCGGGAGCAGCGAATCAGTCCCCGGGGGCCGACCGTCCACGGAACCGGTTCATGGAAGAAAATGGCACCGGTTCGGAAAGACGTGTCGAAAAGCGAGATAGAATTGGAATTGGAATTACTGGCCTGCGGCTGTCCCGGTGATGATGATTGTTCCGGAAAACTGCGTGGGTCGGCGACAGGCCGGCACCGGCTTGCGGATCAAGCTGGCGATTCGTCCGCAGATGGCGGCTCCCGGTCTTCCTTCGGCGGGTACAGGTAATTCCGGGTGATCGGAACCGCGTCGATCTTCCTGGTGATCTGGAACTGGAACACCGAGAGGCCGCCGTAGCGGAAGGACATTTCGCAGCACAGCAGGTAGAACCGCCACATCCGGCAAAATCTCTCGTCATAGATTTCCATTACCCGGTCGAGATTCTGCATGAATCTCTGATACCAGTGCCGCAGGGTCTCGGCGTAGTGGAGCCTCAGCACCTCGACATCGGTAACGTAGAGTCCCTCCCGCTGGATGGCGGCCAGCACCTCCGACATTGCCGGGATATAGCCGCCTGGAAAAATGTATTTTCCCACCCATTGATTGGTGGAGCCCGGCGGGGTGGCCCGGCCGATGGTGTGCAGGAGAGCAACCCCGTCGACATCGAGCAGCTGGCCGAGCTTCCGGAAATACTGGCGATAGTGCGGTGTTCCGACATGTTCGAACATTCCCACCGACACGATCCGGTCGAACTGCGCATCAAGATCCCTGTAGTCGGTCAACGAGAAGGTGACCCGATCCGCCATCCCCTCGTCCCGGGCCCTGAGATTCGAAATCCGGTGCTGGCTGGACGACAAGGTGACGCCTTCGACCTTGCAGCCGAATTCCCGGGCCAGGGTAAGCCCCATTCCTCCCCAGCCGCTGCCGATATCCAGCACCGACATTCCCGGCTCCAGCAGCAGCTTGCCGGCGATATGCCGTTTCTTTTGCTCCTGGGCCTCCTCCAGGGTTGCGTCGGGGCTGGCAAAATAGGCACAGCTGTATTGCCGGTCCGTGTCGAGAAACAGCTCGTAGAGCTCGTCCGACAAATCGTAATGGTGCTGGACATTGTTGCGGGCGCGGGTGGCAGGGTTGTACTGGGCAAGGAAGCGGTAGACCCGCCGGAATGATTCGGCAAACCTGTGAAGCCGCGGCTTGTCATTCTTGCCGATATTGGAAAGCACCAGGTCGAGAAAAGCCCTGAGGTCATCCTCCTCCACGACCAGTTGCCCGTTCATGTAGCATTCGCCGAGCGCCAGATCGGGATTCAGGCAGAGGGCTCGGAGAGTCTTGTCGTCAGCTATTCGGATTCGGACAGGCCGGGCATGCATGTCGCCAAAGAACTGCTCCTGCCCATTCGGCATCCGGACCACGAGCGAACCAGTTCGGATAATCCTGTGCAGCATGTATTCGAAGGTCCGTTCCCACATTCCTGTAAAACTCCAGCTTTCCTCCGGGTCCAGAATCTCGCCGAATCCGATATAGCAATCTTCCCGCCTTGTTAAGCGCCGCGGGACCGGCCCGGAAAGACCGCTAGGGAATGGTCCCGTCGGCAGTCCCGCGCCGCGCGGAATTCCTGCCCTCGTCGATACTCCCGCCCGGTCACGTGGCAGGGGAAGGCTGTCCCGGTGCCGGAGGTAAGGGCTGCCTGCCGGAATTCGGAAAGCCGGCCGGAGTGAACGGACCCCGATTTCGGAATATCGATCTCAATTTCGCCATTGCCGGATGAGCCGGTCGCGGAACTCCGGGGCCCTGCCCGGCGGCCAGGGTCGGTCAGCCCTGTTCGTCCTTGTCGGTCGGGTCCGACCACACGAAAAAGAACTGGTAGCAGCACCAGGCACCGGAGGCGCCAAAGATCAGCGCCCAGCCCGGATTTCCGATCGCCAGCTCAAAACATGCCCAGCCCAGGCAGATGCCGGAGGTCAGCACCCGGCGCCATACCGGGATGAAAAAGGGGTGCTGAAGGTCGAACACGGCTCTGCTCCGCTATCGGCGAGGACGACCCGCCACCGGTCCCATTTTCATGCCGTCCAGTCAAGCAGCCGCTGCGGACCGGCTGGTTTCAAAGACAGCAGGCGGTCCTGACCGCGGACCCGTCGGCAATGTCATGGCGTCGCGTTCGCCACCGACCGATCGACGAGTTCGGGAGCCTCCCGAGTATATCAGGAGATTTCTTGCGGCAAATCGAAGATGTGATTTGGCCCATTATGGCCGGACGGTCTGAGGGCAAGAATAGGGTTCACTCCGATGGGAACCGATCCCTCTTGCCAACAACTCATCCCCAATAGCCCAAACATAGTTCCGAATTCCCTGAACGCCCGACTCCTGCATCGTGCAACATACACTTCCAAGGTCCTTGACTGCTTCATTTTGTGTAGCGTTCCAGAAATTGCGTTTGGTCAAGCTGACCCTACCTCCCAAGGTTTTTTCTCCGCCCACCCGGCATTGGCGCACGCATCTTCTCATGCAGCATGAAAAGATGCTCGACGCGCTCCCGTTCCGAAGCGAAACCGCGGCGCCGGTAGAGCCGGTCCACCATGCGATCAAGCGCCTGATGCGCCCGGCGGAGGTTCGGCGGCATGAGGTCAGGATCGTGGAGCTCAGCCAGTGTTGCACCCGGATGGGCCGCGCGGGCATCCAGCACGGCCTGGGCCAGCGGCTCCAGCCTCGACAGCTTCGCGCCCTTCGGCGGCATCGGAAAGGTATTGCAGACAAGTCCGATGGAATAACGGTAGTCGCTCTTGAGCCGACCACCGATATGGCGCAGCCACGCCATGTGCATCGCCGATGTCAGAAGAGCGAAATCCGTCGGCGTGGCATCGCTCAGGATGCGAACGAGATTACTTGGAATCGTAGGTGGTTCCAACCAGCCGATGGGCGCATACTCCCTTCGTTCCGAGCTGACTTCGGGAATGACCAAGAACGGCGCGGTGGGGATGACGTTGACATGGTAGAGCGTCGGTGTCGCCGCAAGCCCCTGAGTAGGCGCGCTTCTGCTGCATTCGCGGTAGGCGCGAACTGCAGCAATCCGTTCTCTTACACGCGGCAACCGCGCCAACACGTCGGGCGGCGTGTTGTGTAGCGCCAAAATCCACCGCTCACCTCCTCGCAGATATTCGCGAGCACCAATATAGGGGCGCAGATATCCCGCGGCGTCCGGCTCCGCATCCAGAAATGCGGCACGCTCCTCCGCGTCGAAGATGTAGTTGCCACCGTCAATGGGCTTGGAGCCGATTATCAGCCTGCCCATCCCGTTGATCGGTGCGCTTTCCTTGCGTACCACCAGATGCGGGTCCGACAGCCCGCCCGCATCGAACAGGTACGGCGACAGCGCCGAATGGCTGCTCTCTTCCGGCTCGCCGTTGATGTCGGGATAACTGAACAGCCGCTTCTCGGCTCGCGTGGCCTCCTGTTGGTCGAGGCCGAGAATGACGACATGCACATGCGCCTTGCCACGTGCGTCCGAGCCCCATGCGAAGGTCCGGTGTGCGAAAGCGATCTCAAGCTTGCAGCGCTCGTACAGGATCGGCCATAGTTGCGCGACCTGCTGTTGGGTTGCAGGGTAGTTCGGTGTTCAGTAGCCAGTTTGTCACGGATTGCATCGGGTGCTGATTGGCTGGAAGCCGGAAGTATCCGCAACACCCTCTCTCTTTCCCGGCAGCGCTGACAGCAGCGTGTTTCCCGGTAGCATGGCGGATGCCTGCTTTCCCGGCAGCATTGTCCCGGTTGCCGGTTTTCGGGGTTGATTTGCCCGCACCTGCCGGTTGATTACGGATCTGGCGGGGGCGTTCGGCCTTCCGGCAGCGCCGGCGCGAGGTGTGACATTCCGGAAAGAGGCGGCCCGTGCGGTCATCGACCCCGCCGGGCCGGTAGCCGTGCAACTCGATTGGAATCTGTCGCTGTCCGGCGAGGACTGCGTTACCACGCAAGCCTGGCGGGAAGCAAAGCTTGATTGCTGCCCGGCCCATCCCGATGGCGGCTGCAGTTTTGCCCGCCATGGCAGCTACCTGCGCAAGACCCGCCGGGGGGATGCCCGCATTCCCCGCTGGTACTGCCGGGAGGCCCACCGGACATGGTCACTGCCGGCCCGCTGCTTTGCCGCCCGCCTGCCGGGCACGCTGGACGAGCTCGAGACGGCGGCGCTGGCGGTGGAGACGGCGGAGAGCCTGCGGGCAGCGGCCGAGGCCGCCCGTCCCGGCCATGCGGTGAGCGATGCCGGCAATCGCCGCTGGATCGGATACCGGCGCGACCTGGCCGCCGCCGGCCTGACGACACTCATCACCCTGTTGCCGGATCTGCTGGCCGGCTGCACGCCATCGGTTACCGAACTCGGGGCCCGTCCCGGCACCGACCGGCTCCTCTTCGATTTGCGCGGTCATGCGGGTCCGCATCTCCAGCATCCGGAACCTCCGCCGGGCTTTGCGGTCCGGATTGATCCGGCACCGGTTTCGAATCCGGCAATCCGACACAAGTCAGGACCTGACCCGCCGGGCTGAGCGGCACCATGCCTGTCCGAGGTGGCGGAAAGGGAGACCAGGCATGGACCAGATGCGCGAAAAGCACCGGATTGAGGTGGCGATGTTCCGATACCGGGTCATCGCCCCCCTTCCTGACCTCGCCGGGACGGCGCGGATGGCCGGGACGCGCCGTCTTGCCGGCAAGCCGTGGGTAATTCCCGGCACCAGCCGCACCCGGATTGCCGAGGGCACGATCCTGCACTGGCTGCGCAATTGGCGGCGCGGCGGCCTCGATGCTCTCAAGCCCGGCCGGCGCCGTGACCGCGGCAGGTCCCGGCGCCTCGGGGTCGGCGCGGCCGAGCTGCTGATCGCCATCCGCAGGGAACATCCCGGTCTCTCGGTGCGGGACGTGATCGCACGGGCCGGGAAGCAGGACGAAGCCCCGGGCCCGATCCCGCTTTCATCCACCTGCCGCCTGTTCCATGCCGAGGGGCTGATGGATCCGGTGCAGGCGCCGCAGGACCTCCGGCGCTTTGCCCATCTTCATGCCGGCGACCTCTGGCAATCCGATGTGATGCACGGCCCGAAATGCGGCGATGGCAGGCGGCGGCGCAAGACCTGCATGATCGTCATCATCGATGATGCGACCCGCATCGTGCCCTGGTCGGCCTTTGCCTTCCCGGAAGGTGTGGCCGAGTTCCTGCCGGTGTTCCGGCAGGCCCTGCTGCGGCGGGCGATCCCGAAGAAACCCTACACCGACAATGGCAGTGCCTGCCGCTCCCGGCGCCTCGAGCTCGTTTGCGCCCGTCTCGGTGTGGCCCTGATCCATGCACGGCCATACAGGCCCCGGGGAAAAGGTAAATGTGAGCGCCATATACGCACTGTCAGACAACGCTTCCTGCCGGGCCTGGAGCCGGCCGACACCGCCAGCCTCGATGTCCTCGATCGCCGCCTGGCGGCCTGGGTGGAAGGCGAATATCACCATCGCCCCCACCGCGGTCTCGAAGGCATGACCCCGGCCGATGCCTGGGCCGCCAGGGCCAGGGATGTCCGCCTCGTCGATGGCAGCATCGATCCTGACGACCTGTTCCTCGAGGAGGCGGTGCGCAAGGTCGGCAAGGACCGGGTGGTCAGCCTGCGAAACCGGCTCTACGAGGTGGGTGCCGGCCTGGTCGGGCAGAAGGTGACCCTGCGCTTCGATCCGGCAGCCCCGCCGGGCCGTCCGATCATCGTGGTGACCGATGACGGGGATGCCGGGCAGGCCTGGCCGCTCGACCCGGGTACAAATGCCAGGGTGAAGCGCGGCCACGCCATCTCCTTCTCCAGTATCGGCAATGATGGCGGGGAGGAGGGCTGAGCCATGTACCGTCAATCCTTCTCGCTCGCCCGCCGGCCCTTCGAAAGCGACATCCCGTCCGACCAGCTGTTCCAGGGCCAGGCCGCCACCGAGGCGCAGGCACGCCTCGGCCACCTGGCCGAGATGCGCGGCATCGGCCTCCTGGCCGGCGAGGCCGGCTCCGGCAAGACCACCGCCTGCCGGCGCTTCGCCGACAGCCTTGCCCGCGGCCTCTGCCGGATCATCTACCTGCCGCTCGGCGCCGTCACGCCGCTCGAGGCCATGAACAGCATCGCCGCCGGGCCCGGGCTTGCCCCCGGACAGTCCCGCCACATGGTCGGGCGCGCCATCGCCGGCGAATTGTCGCGCCTGGCCGGTGGCCGGCAGACACCGGTGCTGATCATCGACGAGGCCCATCTCCTGCCGAATGCGGTGCTCGAGGATTTGCGCCTGCTCACCAGTTTCGAAATCGATTCCGAGCAGCGCTTCTGCCTGCTGCTGACCGGGCTGACCGGGCTCAGGCGGCGGCTGGCAATGGGTGTCGACGAATCCCTTGCCCAGCGCCTGGTGGTGCGCCACCACATGGACGGGCTGGCGGCAGAGGAGATCGGGCCCTGGATCGAGCACCGGCTTCGCCTGGCCGGCGCTGCCGACATCCCGCTCTTCGAAACGAATGCCATCGCCGCCATCGTGCAGACCGCCCGCGGCCTGCCGCGCCGGGTGGGCCAGATTGCCCATGATGCACTGGCGGCCGCTGCCGCCGGCAAGGACCGGCAGGTCACCGAGAACCACGTCGCCCGGGCAGTGGACGAACTCAACCTCAAGACATGAACAGGCGGCAGGATGACTGGAGCCGGCTGCGGCAATTGCCGCTCCGGCAGGTCGCCGCCAGGCTCGGCTACCGGTGCGATCCGCGCGACCGCAGCCGCTTCCGGCGCGAGGGATCGATCCTCAGCATCACCGGCGAGAAGTTCTACGATCACCGGCAGGGCTGTGGCGGTGGCGGTGCCATCGATCTGGTCATCCATGCCGAAGGGACAAGCTTCCCGGAGGCGGTGAAGCGCCTCCGGCAGCCGGCAGGGGAGCTGGTGCCGGAGAAGGCGGCGGCACCCGGCCGGGAACTGGTTCTGCCACCGCCGGCAGATTCCGCATGGCCGGCCATCCGCCGCCGGCTCACCCGGGAGCGGGCCCTGCCAGCCGATCTGGTGGCGGCGCTGGGCCGGCGCGGCCTGGTTTATGCCGATGCCCGCGGCAGCGCGGTCTTCCTTGCCACCGACCGGCACCGGAAGCCGGCCGGCGCCGAATGCCGTGGAACCGCCTGCATTCCGGGCAGGAAGCGGTTCCGGGGAATGGCGCCCGGCTCGCGCAAGGACCGCGGCAGCTTCCGGATCGGCGGCGGGCCCGCTACCGTGGATACGCTGTTCATTGCCGGGAGCGCCATCGACGCGCTCTCGGCATTTGCCATGCCCGGATCCTGCAGAACCGGATGCGTCTTCCTCTCGACCTGCGGCACCGCCAGCCGGCTGCCCGCATGGGCCGAGGCCTGGAAGCCGGCGCGCATCATCTGCGGATTCGATGCCGATGCGGCCGGCGACGAGGCTGCAGGCCGGCTGGCGGCAAGTGACCGGCGCGTCAGCCGGATCCGGCCGGCCGGCGGAAAGGACTGGAACGCAATCCTCGTGGCGCGCCGCCGGGAATAGACCGCGCGCACGCGGACCGGCCGCACCGCCGGTTCATTCTTCCCGGCAGCCAGGTCCTTCCGGCCCTGGCTGCCGGGAACGGAAACCGGCCGCCGTCATCCCGGAGAAATCAAGGCAGCGCGCAACGGAATCCCGGTCCGGAGCCGAAACAATCAGGAAACCGGCCGCCGAGGCACTCTGGAATCCAACACCAGGCCAAGCGCGTCCTCCCGGATCTTGCCGTCGATACCGCCATCGCCCGAACCGCCAGTTACTTGGCCCATCGTGGCATCGCCGCCGCCATAACCCATCGCGATCAGCAAATCCACGACCACCCGTTCAAGAAACGCGGGGTCCGAGTTGCGGACCCGATGCAACACATCTGCTTCCAGAGCGCTGTTCAACTGTTGTACGGCCCGTTCCAGCGCCTCCTCTGGCGTGCCGGCAGTACTTTCATTCTGTTTGGACGCCGGGTCCTTGCCAGCAGGCTGGGCCTTTGCTGGTTTCGACCATTCGGCGAAACCGGGGTAATCTTCAAGCATCTTCAAATCAATGCGAGAAGGCTCCCGGGACAGCAAGCGCTTACCCTCTTGTGTCAACCGATAGACGCCGCGGCGCACTCGTGCCAACAACTTGGCGCGCTCCATGTACATCACGGCCCAACTCACACGGTTCACGAAGACTGTCTGCCGACCACTCGGAAGCATTTCCCCAATTTCTTCGGAAGAGATACCCTCGGCAGCGGCGATCTGTTTCCGTGCCTGGGAGATTGGCGACTCCCCACCGTCGGCGAACGCCTTGAGTGTAGGGAGCATCAGCGATTGGAAATCAGGAACTGGCATCGGCAACCTCACCTATTATCGCCAACTGCCGGGACATCATACACTTCGTGATTTCGTGACCTGCCACGATCTCCGTTTGGCAATACGTCCACGTCCTTCGAGAGTTCATCCGGAGTTGTGGTGTCGTCCCGAAGTAGCGCGCAAGCCACGGAGCGATGTCAGCACCCACGCTCAGTTGGCCGTTCATGATCGTCGTCACCAGTTTGCCCAGCGCTTTCGACAGGGCATTGGCTGATAACCCAGGCGCAATGAATTCATCGTGCGAAACATCTCCGGGATGAACCAACTTCATGCCGTTCCTTGCAGTCATGCCAACCTTCCTCAGTTATGGTCCACCATCTCCACATCGCCGGGCCTTCAACTGCCCAACGGAAGCAAATGCACGGTGGCGCGTTGATCTGAGAGCCGTGCCGGCAAGAGCGATTGCCACGCAGTGCCACCTGAAGATTGCTCGGTAGAGCAGCAAGGCCTCCGGGCGTCTTCGCCCTGTAAAGAAGAATCAAACCGCGCCCCGCTTGAATGACGATGCTCTCGAAAGCCGCAAGGTTCTGCCCTCGGAGAAGCGGCGCGTACACAGTTCATTAGGCCACATAGCATGAGTGCCGTCCGTATCTTGCCAAATGCGTCCCGTAAAGGACGATGACCGGTAGCGTTCTCATGACTTGGTCAAGCAGTGAGTGAACAAGCGGCGCGCCTCTAGCTGCCCGGCGACGAACGAGCCCGCATCGCCGCCGACAGTACGGACCAAATCCATGAAGCTTCCGGTGAACGAGACATCTTGAAATGGTCCATTTTGAGGGAATGTCCCGACCAATGTTGAAACTCGGGCAGAGGTTGGCGTTGCCTCCCTCGAGCGCCAGGCCCGGGGTGTGAAATCCGGAAGGGGAAGCAACACCATGACCAGGACGACACCAACCACCACCAGGCATTCCGGCACCATCGACACCAGACAGATCGGCCGGCTCGTCCATGAGGCCCGGGGAGATGTCGGCACCGGCATCGAGTCGCTGATGACGATGATGAATGAAGACGCCGGGGAGCCGGCTGGCGAGCGCTACGGACGGGACGCAGGCAAGCCGGGCTACCGATGGGGGACGACAACCGGCATGGTCGGCTTCCAGGGAGGAAGGACAAGGGTCGAACGGCCGCGGGTGCGCGGCAGGGAGACCGGGCGGAAGTTGCCGCTGCCGGACCGGGAGGAGGTCCGGGACGGCGGCTTTCTCGAGCAGTGGGCCACATCGCCGATGCTGATGAATGGGCAGGCCGGGAAGTTTCGCGGTGCCGTGCGACTTCCCGAGGCCGGCGTTGCGGACGATCATGGCTCCGGCCTGCCACGATCGGCGGTCTGGCGCCGCATCGAAGCGCCGGCCGGGGAGAGGTCGGGCGAATGGAAGTCATCGGACATCCCGTGGCCTAGCCCTACCGAGTAGTCAAAAAAAGCCTGAACAATGAGAACAGCGTCCAATACATCTGCGCCACCATGGCACAATCCCGGATCAGCCGCACCCTTCGCGGCGATGTGGCACGCTCGCGGATCATCGCGATCCTGTCGCACGAGCAGTTCGACAGCCGGCGGGCCTTTGCCCGCAGGATCTGCGGGGAGTTCTCGTTCGTCGACACCCGCGGCCGCCCGCAGCTTGCGGGCTGCATGAAGGCACTGGCGACGCTGGCTCAGGCGTCGCCGGAGATTGTCCTGCCGGCGCCACGGGCGGCGGTGGCGAACAAGCCGCGCCAGCTCGAGGCCTCGGTTCCCGAGCCGGTCGATGTCCCGTCGCACCCGGCCCGGATCCGGGATCTCGATCTCCTGGTGGTGACGCAGCGCCGTGAGCGTGAGGTGTGGAACACGCTGATGGCGCACGAACATCCCCATGGCATGACGACCTTTGCCGGTTGTCAGGTGCGCTACCTCGTGGGCTCGGCCCATGGCTGGCTGGGCGCTCTCGGGTTCTCTGCCGCGGCCCTGCGGGCTGCCCATTGGACACAAACTCGACTCGACTCGCCATGACCCACCTGCTACAGTGCCGCCATGGCAGGCAATGCATCAATTCCCCGGAGACTGTCATCGGATGCCGGCTTTCGCAAGCTCACGGCCATTCTGGCGCGCAAGGGAGTTCACAGTCGGGCCGAGATCGGCCGGCGCGTCTGTTCGGCCTTCGGATTCCTCGACCACCGCGGCGAGCTTCAGGTCACCAGCTGCCTGTCGGCACTGCGTCGCATGGAAGGCAGAGGCCGCATCGAGTTGCCGCCGCCGGACGGCGGCGGTGGCCATGGCCGGGTCGCCCGCACCGGTGTCGCGATACCGGAGCCGACCGGACTGCCGTCGCGGGCCGGCGCCATCGGCGACCTCGAGCTGGTGGTGGTCGGCGACGATGCGCGGCGGCTCGTGTTCAATGAGCTGATGGCCTCGGAGCATCCCCGCGCCGCCCGCCTGCATGTCGGGCGCCAGCTGCGATACCTGGTCGGCTCGGCGCATGGCTGGCTCGGCGGGCTGCTGTTCGTTCCGGCGACGCGCTCCCTGGCGGCGCGGGATGAATGGATCGGCTGGGACAGCCACGCGCGGGAGCGGCATCTCGAGCGCGTGATCTCGCTGGCCCGGTTCCTGGTCCGGCCGTCGGTCTCGGTGCCGAACCTGGCATCGATGCTGCTGGGCATGGCGCGGCGGCGGGTGTCCGGTGACTTCGAGGCGGTGTATGGCGTGGCACCGGTGCTGGTCGAGACCTTTATTGCACCGGAGCATGACGGAACCTGCTTTGCTGCCGCCGGCTGGCGCCGTGTCGGCGAGACCTGCGGGCGGCGGGTGCGCGATGGGCGGGTGGAGCCGGCGAAGGCGGTCTGGCTGGTGCCGCTGGCCGCAGACTGGTGTGACCGGCTGGATGGCACCGCAAGGGCCCTGGGTGCCGGCGACGGGCTTGACACCGCAAGCTGGGCCATGAACGAGTTCGGCTCGGTGAAGCTCGGCGATGCGCGGCTGACCCGCCGGCTGGTCGACAGCGCCCGTATCCAGGCCCGGTCGCTCTCGAAGACATTCTTCGCCGCCGCGGCCGGCGACGAGGCGGCAGTGAAGGGATATTACAGGATGATCGAGCATCCGGATTACGACGCAGTGTCGGCGACGGCCATGCTCTCGGGGCACCGGGCCCGCAGCATCCGGCGGATGCAGGCCGGACGGCTGGCCCTGTTGGTCCAGGACGGCACCGATCTCGATTTCGCTACCCATCGCGGTTGCGACGGGCTTGGCAGGATCAGCCGGAACAAGGGTGGAGCCGGCACCCGCGGGCTGCACCTGCACTCGACGCTGGCGGTCGGCGGCGACGGCGTGCCGCTCGGCGTGGTCGGCATGGAGTTCGACGCGCTGCCATTCGGCAAGGTGAAGCGGGCGGCGAATGTCCTGGACCGGAGGACCGGGCGCTGGCTGCGGGGGCTTCGGGACAGCGCCGCCATTGCCGGCGAGCTTGACGGGGTGCGGGTGGTGGCAGTGATGGATCGGGAGGCAGATGCCTTTGACCTCTTCGCCGAATACCGGGCGCTCGGCCGGCGCTCCCTGGCATTGCTGGTCCGGGCCCGCCATGACCGCTCTCTCGGGCGCGGCCAGCCGAAGCTGTTCGAGACCATGGCCTCGGCACCGGAGATCGGCCGCGCCTCCATCGAGATCGGCCGGCTCTCGGAGCGCAATTCCACGGGTGGGCAGTCCGCCTTCGGTGGGCGGGTCGCCCGCAAGGCCGTTCTGGCCCTGCGCATGATGACGGTGGAGCTGCCACCGCCGGTGCGGGAGAAGGCCCGTTTCGGTCCCGATCCCGTCACCATGGGCGCCATCCATGCCGGGGAGGTGGACCCGCCGGACGGCACCAGGCCGGTATGCTGGCGGCTCCTGACCACGCTCGATGTCGGCAGCGCCGGCAAGGCGCGCGAGATCCTGCGCCTCCATGCCTTGAGATGGCGGGTGGAAGATTGGCACCGAATCCTGAAGTCGGGCTGCAAGGTCGAGACCACCGCCCACCAGAACCGGCAGCGCCTGGAGCGGGCGGTGGTCATCAATGCCGTCATCGCCTGGCGGATCGCCGCCCTCACGCAGCTGGCGCGCACCGAACCGCAGCAGCCGGTGGACAACGCCTTCTCGAAGATCGAGATCGGACTGCTCTCGGATTTTGCCGCCACCAGGCGCATGGTGCCGCCGACCGATCTTGGCGCCGCCTTCCGCCTGGTGGCGACCATGGGCGGCTACCTTGACCGAAAGAATGACGGACCTCCCGGGGCGGAGGTAATCTGGAACGGTCAGTCGGCCCTGGCCTTTGCCGCCTGGATGGTCGGCCACAGCGCCGATGCCGGAGAGGACAGTGTCCTCCTGAAGTCATTAGGCTAGCGGAACATCTTTTGTGGGCAATGAGTAGCCTGCGGGTGTCGGCGCGTGACCGGTGGATGGCGTGGAGCGATGAGGGACGCCGGGACCACCTGCACCGGGTGGTCTGTCTGAGCCGCTTCCTGATCCGTGCGTCGGTGCGCTGCCCGCACCTGGCGAGCCATGTGCTGGGGCGGGTGCTGCGGCGTCTGTCGCGGGACTTCGAGGACCGCTACGGGTATCGTCCCTGGCTGGTGGAGAGCTTTGCCGATGCCGGCGTGGCGGGGAGCTGTCCGAGAGCGGCCGACTTCCTCATGGTCGGCCGGACCACGGGGCGGGGCCGTCAGGATACGAGGAAGCAGCGTGCGCTGACGGTCAAGACGGTGTTCATGTACGCCCTGGCAGCGGACTGGCGCCGCAAGCTCGGGGTCGCGTGGGTCGATCATGCCCCGGTGCCGGAGCCGGGAGAGGGTCTGAATGCGGCCGAGTGGGCCGCCAACGAGTTCGGAGGAGCGCCGTTGGGTGACAAGCGACTGTCGGCACGTCTGGTGAAGAGCGCGGGTCTGCTGGCGTCCTGCCCGGGAGGGAAGATCAACGCCGGCAGCGCCAGCAAGGAGATCACCGGGTTCTACCGTCTGATCGAGGCGCCGGAGGAGTCGGACATCACGGTTCCGGCGATCCTTGCGCCGCACCGGGAGCGCAGTGTGCAGCGGCTGCGCGGCCAGAGCACGGTGCTGGCGCTCCGGGACGGCACCGATCTGAGCTTCCCGACGCGGCCTGGCTGCGACGGACTGGAGATCATCGGCAGGAACCGGACCGGTGTGCAGAGCCTGGGTCTGTCGCTGCATGCGACCCTGGCCGTGACCGGGACCGGTCTGCCGCTCGGGGTGCTGGACCTGAACTTCGATCAGGTGGTGTCGGCACCAGCGACACGGCGTCAGACACGGCGCCGGCTTGACGGGTTCACCGACGTGGCGCGGGCGGCACGGGAGGTCACGGGCAGGACGCGGATCATCCATGTCCGTGACCGGGAAGCGGACCGCTTCGAGCTGTTCGATCACCAGCGCCGCCATCCACGCGTCGACCTTCTGGTGCGTGCGAGACACGACCGGGTTCTCGGGTCATCGAAGCTCTTTGCCGTCATGAGCGGTGGTGAGCCCGATGGCCTGATCGATGTCGAGATCGACGGACTTGCGGCACGGCCCAACTCCTCCGGCAGGAAGGCGCGTCCGGCACGCCGCAAGCGCCTGGTCACCTGTGACCTGCGGTTCCGCCGCGTCACGCTGCCGGCGACACGGACCATGGAAGGGTGCACGCCGATGATGGTGTCGGCGGTCCACATCGTGGAACGCAACCCGCCCGAGGACGAGGACCCCGTCCAGTGGTTCCTGCTGACCACGTGTCAGGTCACGACACCGTCACAGGCCGCCGACATCGTCGGCTTCTACCTCCGGAGATGGCGCATCGAGGACTTCCCATCATGCTGCCCCTATGGTGTTTGCAGGTCTGCGTTGGACGCGGTCCTGAAGTCACGCATCGGCAGGCCTGCCTTCTCCGAGCCGGGCATTTGGCGCCATTTGCGGATGGCATCGAACGTGTCGCCATCGGCGTGAATCAGCCGGAGTCCTGACGGGTGCTGACTGCTTTCCTTGCGGGCGTTGATCTTGCCGGCGTGGATCCAGTTGTACAGGGTCGGCCTGCAGACGCCGGTCCTTTCGGTCATTTCATCCATGGTCCACTCGTCCGGACGGCGCCCCGCAGGCAAGAACCGGCCCCGCTTCCTGGCGGGATTGCCGGCCCCTGTCCGGCTCACGAGTCTGGTCACCATGCCGCCGTTGAACCGGCTCTTCCTGGGTGGCTGCAGGCCTTCGGCGTTCAGGGTCCCGGCAATGTCGGCGTGGTTGCGGCCCTCATCCTTCAGGGCGCGGACGCGCGCGCAGAGCTCGGCGTAGTAGCTCAGCTGGCTGGCCTCCTGCACCGGACGGCGGATTTCCGCCCGTGTCCGGTCACCGCCGTGCCAGAGAATTTCGATCTCGACGCGTCCGGTTTCATCGATGATGGTCGCGCTCACCCGGCTGATCATCAGGCGCAGGAGTTCCGCCTTCTCCGGCGTGCTCAGGCAGCCGCCATCCCGCAGCTCCGCCATCCCGGACGCCGAACGGCGGATCAAATCCTGCTCTTCCGGGGTGAGCCGGACCGGCACCTCGTGGCAATACCGGTCGCAGGCATCGCCCGGTCGCCTGCATTCGGCCATGGAGGTCTCCCACTCATCCTCCGGCATCTGCGCCACCAGGCGGTTGTCGCAATCCACCGAACGCCAGGCCCGCTCAGCCGCGGCCACGTCCGTCTCGGCGCGCTGCAGGCGCAGCCGCCACTGTTCATGTTCTGCCGCCCGCTGTTCTTCGGTGCCCTCGATCGCCTTCAGCGAAATGTCGAGGGTGGCCGGGGCCAATGCCTCCAGGGCGGCCCTGGAGACGAAGCTGTTGACGGGCAGGCCGGGCAGTGACTGGCACCTGTCACCGCCGCGATCCTGCTGGCCGCGGCATTGATACCCCGCCTCCTCGTCGCTGCCGAGGCGGTAATGCACCGTCATGCCCTGGCCACAGCGGCCACAACGCAGCAGGCCGCTCAGCATGCCGCCGCCGAGGCTGCGCACCGGCCACCTGTTATCGGCCGGCTGCCGCTGGTTCGGCTCGAACTCCTCCCGGCTGATGCAGCCGGGATGAGAATCCCCGACGAGATGTCGCCAACGCTCCTCGAGCGGCAGGGTGCTGACCTTGCCCCTGGCGCGACCCCAGGCAAAGGCACCGGCATGGACCGGGCTGGTCGGCATGTCGCAGAGCGAGGCGCTGCCAGGCTCCGGCCATTCCGGCATCCGGCGCCGCGGGCCACGCGCCCGCCGCACCGGAAAGCCCTGCCCGTCGGCCGCCATCATGCGCAGGGCCATGGACAGGCTGCCATGCTGCCTGAACATCGCGAAGATGCCGTCGATCCGGGCCCTGACGCCGGCATCCGGATCCTTCGCCGCGCGACCCTGTTCGTCCTGCACGTAGCCGCGTGACGGCAGCACCGCCAGCTCCCCGCGCGCCGCCCTGGCCTCCCGGCCGGCATGCATGCGATGGTGCAGGGTGTGGAGTTCGGCTTCGCTCACGGTTCCTCTGATGCCAAGCAGGAAACGGTCGTCGGGGCGTTTCAGGCCATGCAATGACCCGGTGTCGGCATCGGCGTATCAGCCCGGCCGCGGAAATCCGGCAGACCTCCCCATTCGGACAGGTTGCGCGCCAGGCGCGATACCTCGCCGGGGATGATGTCGGCAACGAGGCCGGAGAATCCGGAACGGGTGCCGGCCTCGCGGGCCGGGCAGCCGGGATCGTCATCCACGACCCCGATGTTCACGTCCGCCCGGCCCGGGAGGCGGGCGCGGGCCGTCAGCCCGTGTTGCATCCGCGTCGACTCGCGGTGGCGTTCGACCCGGCCCGGAGCCGGCTGCCGGACATGAACCACCGCCTTCCGGCGCGTGTGACACGTGCCCACCCGGCGTCGGGGCCGGCGGGCATTCTCCTCGAGAGAAGCCGTCACTGTCCTGATCCTGCTGCCGAAGACGGGACAGGATCATCTGCGCCAATCTCAGCTCCAGCCGCTGGTGTTGGATTCCAGAGTGCCTCGGCGGCCGGTTTCCTGATTGTTTCGGCTCCGGACCGGGATTCCGTTGCGCGCTGCCTTGATTTCTCCGGGATGACGGCGGCCGGTTTCCGTTCCCGGCAGCCAGGGCCGGAAGGACCTGGCTGCCGGGAAGAATGAACCGGCGGTGCGGCCGGTCCGCGTGCGCGCGGTCTATTCCCGGCGGCGCGCCACGAGGATTGCGTTCCAGTCCTTTCCGCCGGCCGGCCGGATCCGGCTGACGCGCCGGTCACTTGCCGCCAGCCGGCCTGCAGCCTCGTCGCCGGCCGCATCGGCATCGAATCCGCAGATGATGCGCGCCGGCTTCCAGGCCTCGGCCCATGCGGGCAGCCGGCTGGCGGTGCCGCAGGTCGAGAGGAAGACGCATCCGGTTCTGCAGGATCCGGGCATGGCAAATGCCGAGAGCGCGTCGATGGCGCTCCCGGCAATGAACAGCGTATCCACGGTAGCGGGCCCGCCGCCGATCCGGAAGCTGCCGCGGTCCTTGCGCGAGCCGGGCGCCATTCCCCGGAACCGCTTCCTGCCCGGAATGCAGGCGGTTCCACAGCATTCGGCGCCGGCCGGCTTCCGGTGCCGGTCGGTGGCAAGGAAGACCGCGCTGCCGCGGGCATCGGCATAAACCAGGCCGCGCCGGCCCAGCGCCGCCACCAGATCGGCTGGCAGGGCCCGCTCCCGGGTGAGCCGGCGGCGGATGGCCGGCCATGCGGAATCTGCCGGCGGTGGCAGAACCAGTTCCCGGCCGGGTGCCGCCGCCTTCTCCGGCACCAGCTCCCCTGCCGGCTGCCGGAGGCGCTTCACCGCCTCCGGGAAGCTTGTCCCTTCGGCATGGATGACCAGATCGATGGCACCGCCACCGCCACAGCCCTGCCGGTGATCGCAGAACTTCTCGCCGGTGATGCTGAGGATCGATCCCTCGCGCCGGAAGCGGCTGCGGTCGCGCGGATCGCACCGGTAGCCGAGCCTGGCGGCGACCTGCCGGAGCGGCAATTGCCGCAGCCGGCTCCAGTCATCCTGCCGCCTGTTCATGTCTTGAGGTTGAGTTCGTCCACTGCCCGGGCGACGTGGTTCTCGGTGACCTGCCGGTCCTTGCCGGCGGCAGCGGCCGCCAGTGCATCATGGGCAATCTGGCCCACCCGGCGCGGCAGGCCGCGGGCGGTCTGCACGATGGCGGCGATGGCATTCGTTTCGAAGAGCGGGATGTCGGCAGCGCCGGCCAGGCGAAGCCGGTGCTCGATCCAGGGCCCGATCTCCTCTGCCGCCAGCCCGTCCATGTGGTGGCGCACCACCAGGCGCTGGGCAAGGGATTCGTCGACACCCATTGCCAGCCGCCGCCTGAGCCCGGTCAGCCCGGTCGGCAGCAGGCAGAAGCGCTGCCCGGAATCGATTTCGAAACTGGTGAGCAGGCGCAAATCCTCGAGCACCGCATTCGGCAGGAGACGGGCCTCGTCGATGATCGGCACCGGTGTCTGCCGGCCACCGGCCAGGCGCGACAATTCGCCGGCGATGGCGCGCCCGACCATGTGGCGGGACTGTCCGGGGGCAAGCCCGGGCCCGGCGGCGATGCTGTTCATGGCCTCGAGCGGCGTGACGGCGCCGAGCGGCAGGTAGATGATCCGGCAGAGGCCGCGGGCAAGGCTGTCGGCGAAGCGCCGGCAGGCGGTGGTCTTGCCGGAGCCGGCCTCGCCGGCCAGGAGGCCGAGGCGTGCCTGCGCCTCGGTGGCGGCCTGGCCCTGGAACAGCTGGTCGGACGGGATGTCGCTTTCGAAGGGCCGGCGGGCGAGCGAGAAGGATTGACGGTACATGGCTCAGCCCTCCTCCCCGCCATCATTGCCGATACTGGAGAAGGAGATGGCGTGGCCGCGCTTCACCCTGGCATTTGTACCCGGGTCGAGCGGCCAGGCCTGCCCGGCATCCCCGTCATCGGTCACCACGATGATCGGACGGCCCGGCGGGGCTGCCGGATCGAAGCGCAGGGTCACCTTCTGCCCGACCAGGCCGGCACCCACCTCGTAGAGCCGGTTTCGCAGGCTGACCACCCGGTCCTTGCCGACCTTGCGCACCGCCTCCTCGAGGAACAGGTCGTCAGGATCGATGCTGCCATCGACGAGGCGGACATCCCGGGCCCTGGCGGCCCAGGCATCGGCCGGGGTCATGCCTTCGAGACCGCGGTGGGGGCGATGGTGATATTCGCCTTCCACCCAGGCCGCCAGGCGGCGATCGAGGACATCGAGGCTGGCGGTGTCGGCCGGCTCCAGGCCCGGCAGGAAGCGTTGTCTGACAGTGCGTATATGGCGCTCACATTTACCTTTTCCCCGGGGCCTGCATGGCCGTGCATGGATCAGGGCCACACCGAGACGGGCGCAAACGAGCTCGAGGCGCCGGGAGCGGTAGGCACTGCCATTGTCGGTGTAGGGTTTCTTCGGGATCGCCCGCCGCAGCAGGGCCTGCCGGAACACCGGCAGGAACTCGGCCACACCTTCCGGGAAGGCAAAGGCCGACCAGGGCACGATGCGGGTCGCATCATCGATGATGACGATCATGCAGGTCTTGCGCCGCCGCCTGCCATCGCCGCATTTCGGGCCGTGCATCACATCGGATTGCCAGAGGTCGCCGGCATGAAGATGGGCAAAGCGCCGGAGGTCCTGCGGCGCCTGCACCGGATCCATCAGCCCCTCGGCATGGAACAGGCGGCAGGTGGATGAAAGCGGGATCGGGCCCGGGGCTTCGTCCTGCTTCCCGGCCCGTGCGATCACGTCCCGCACCGAGAGACCGGGATGTTCCCTGCGGATGGCGATCAGCAGCTCGGCCGCGCCGACCCCGAGGCGCCGGGACCTGCCGCGGTCACGGCGCCGGCCGGGCTTGAGAGCATCGAGGCCGCCGCGCCGCCAATTGCGCAGCCAGTGCAGGATCGTGCCCTCGGCAATCCGGGTGCGGCTGGTGCCGGGAATTACCCACGGCTTGCCGGCAAGACGGCGCGTCCCGGCCATCCGCGCCGTCCCGGCGAGGTCAGGAAGGGGGGCGATGACCCGGTATCGGAACATCGCCACCTCAATCCGGTGCTTTTCGCGCATCTGGTCCATGCCTGGTCTCCCTTTCCGCCACCTCGGACAGGCATGGTGCCGCTCAGCCCGGCGGGTCAGGTCCTGACTTGTGTCGGATTGCCGGATTCGAAACCGGTGCCGGATCAATCCGGACCGCAAAGCCCGGCGGAGGTTCCGGATGCTGGAGATGCGGACCCGCATGACCGCGCAAATCGAAGAGGAGCCGGTCGGTGCCGGGACGGGCCCCGAGTTCGGTAACCGATGGCGTGCAGCCGGCCAGCAGATCCGGCAACAGGGTGATGAGTGTCGTCAGGCCGGCGGCGACCAGGTCGCGCCGGTATCCGATCCAGCGGCGATTGCCGGCATCGCTCACCGCATGGCCGGGACGGGCGGCCTCGGCCGCTGCCCGCAGGCTCTCCGCCGTCTCCACCGCCAGCGCCGCCGTCTCGAGCTCGTCCAGCGTGCCCGGCAGGCGGGCGGCAAAGCAGCGGGCCGGCAGTGACCATGTCCGGTGGGCCTCCCGGCAGTACCAGCGGGGAATGCGGGCATCCCCCCGGCGGGTCTTGCGCAGGTAGCTGCCATGGCGGGCAAAACTGCAGCCGCCATCGGGATGGGCCGGGCAGCAATCAAGCTTTGCTTCCCGCCAGGCTTGCGTGGTAACGCAGTCCTCGCCGGACAGCGACAGATTCCAATCGAGTTGCACGGCTACCGGCCCGGCGGGGTCGATGACCGCACGGGCCGCCTCTTTCCGGAATGTCACACCTCGCGCCGGGTCTCGCCGGCGCTGCCGGAAGGCCGAACGCCCCCGCCAGATCCGTAATCAACCGGCAGGTGCGGGCAAATCAACCCCGAAAACCGGCAACCGGGACAATGCTGCCGGGAAAGCAGGCATCCGCCATGCTACCGGGAAACACGCTGCTGTCAGCGCTGCCGGGAAAGAGAGAGGGTGTTGCGGATACTTCCGGCTTCCAGCCAATCAGCACCCGATGCAATCCGTGACAAACTGGCTACTGAACACCGAACTACCCTGCAACCCAACACTGGCGATGTTGCTCCGGCAGGTTCTTCAGAATGTCCTGTCCGCTCATCTTGCCCGTGGTGGCTCCACCACCTCCTCAATCCTGCCAGGGATTGGGAATTCGGTCTGACGGGGGCAATTGTCCCTGTAAGGACTTCATGGGTATTTTGTTTATTGTTTCGAGGACTTCTTCCGTGTGCTCAAATCCGGCTGCCGGGTGGAGCATCTGCTGTTCCGCACCGCCGAGCGGCTGCAGCGGGCCATCGCCATCAATGCCGTCATCGCCTGGCGCATCATGGTCATGACCCTGCTCGGACGCCAGGTGCCCGACTGCGAGCCCCACCTGATGTTCGCCGATCACGAACTCGACTTCCTGAGCGACCATGCCCGCCAGCACGGCCTGTCAGCACCGGAAAGACTCGGCGATGCCGCAAGCCTGGTGGCCCACCCTGGCGGCTATCGCAACCGCAAGCACGATCCCGATCCCGGTCATCAGATCATGTGGCATGGGCAAACCCGTCTCACCAGTGCCTCACCGGGTCACCGAATCGGACGCCGGACCGGATTCGAAACCGGGTTCAGGGAAGGTCGCAAACACGCATTGAGACAGAAAACATGACACATTGCTGCGTCAATATGTGACTACTCGGTAGGGCTTGCCTGCTGGTCATGCAACAGGGCGGCATGCACATGACCGACAATCTCCTGATGGTCGGCGCCATCGGTGTCGATGCGGGCGGCAACAAGCACCCCTCTGGCGTGGTGGAAGGCAGGGCCGGGAGGCCGGCCACGCGGTGTAGGCACTCCTGGACAATTTGAACGAACGGGGTCTGGACCCGTCCGTGTGGCGCCTGTTCGTCCTCGATGGTGCCAAGGCATTGAGTGCGGCCGTCCAGGCGGACCTTCGGGGCCGACACCGCCATCCAGCGCTGCCGAGTCCACAAGAGAAGAAACATCATCGATCGCCTGCCCGGGCGTCTGCATGCCAGCCCGTGCCAGGCGCTTCGCCAGGCCCGGGAGCCTGATGACGCGGGCAGGGCGGAGAAGCTCCTCGAGAACCTTGCCAGGCGGCTTGAGCAGGAAGCACCTTGTGTCTCCTTCCCCATACTCGAGGGCCTCGGCGAGATCCTCACCGTGAGCAGGCTTGGATTGCCACCGAAGCTCAGACGCTCACTGGCGACGACCAACATGATCGAGAGTGCCCACTCGGTGGTTCGGCAGACCTGTCGCAACGTCAAGCGATGGCAGGGAGCCAGGATGGCGCTGCGCTGGACCGGGGCCGGCATGCTAGAGGCCGGGGCCGGTATGCGGTGCCTCAGGACCTGTCGGCAGCTGCCTATCCTGGCGGCCGCACTGGAGCGTCGTCACGGGGAAGATGCAGAAACCACCGACATTGACCAGCAAGCACGGGCGGCATAATGATCAAACGGCGGCGCTGACCGAGCCTTGTTTCAACATTGGTCGGGACATCCCCTGCGTATCTTGGCAGGGACCATTGCAGAAGGGGGGAATACCTGATGAGGATTGAAGCGCATGATCGGGAAACCGGAGAGAGATTCTCAGGTGAAGCACCTGGCGTCGACGAGCCCCTCACCTCCGATTTCTTCAACTCATTTGATGTTTCGGATCGGGATTTGCAGCGCTGGATAAATCGGTTGCCACTGAAAGCCGATGCCAAGAGAATACTGCATGCGATTGCCAAAAAGACAATCATGGCAGGCGATATTGTCATCAGGATCGGCCGCAAGATTCTTGAAATTGCGCTGTTTCTGACACGCAAATGTCCTATGGCGACGACCGGACTCGTAATTGGCGCCTTGATCGGAGTGCTGGCCGGTTCCATTCCGATTATCGGTTTGGTGCTCGGGCCAATCATCATGCCATTGGCCATGTCGGTGGGCCTTACAGTGGGTGCCTTTCAGGACATCAGGGACGCCGCCTTGAGGTCTGCGGTGCAGGAAAGCATTGCTGAATTCGATAAGCTGAAGACGGTGTAGCACCTTGCATCCTCAAGACGAACAATCGCCCGGAGTTGCTCAGCCGGATCTGTCAAACCGGTGCGATGGTGCCAGTTGGAAGGAACGCGTCGAATCGCTGTCCATCGATGGCGTTATCGAGGATGACCGGGCTTTCAAGTCCATGTTGGGGATAGGCGAAGACGCCTATGACAGTACCAAGCTGCTGAAAATTGCCGACAATTCGTTGGTAACCGCTATCGCTGGGATTGGAGGCGGTGCGGTTGCCTCGTCATCGGTTGTTGCGGGCGCTTTTTTCCCGACCGGAGGGATTCTGGGGCTTTTGGGTCTGGGAACAGCTGTCACGCCTGTCGGCTGGGTCATTGTCGGTGCGGCGGCGGCGGGGCTGGGCGTCGCGAGCACAAGGAAGCTCACTAGGAAAATGGCGGGGCCGGTTGAGGTCATACCGGACTTCATCAATTCACCAATAGATATGTTGGCTGCGTCACTGTTCGACGTGATGGCCCCCCTTGTGCTGAAAGTGTCCCACGCGGACGGTGAATGCCATGACGCCGAGAGGCAGAGAATGCGCGAGTATTTTGCAGAATCCTGGGGTTACAAACAGGAGTATGTCGATTTGGGGCTAGAATATGCAGAAGAAAACCTCCCGGGTTTCGAGACTGCGGATGTTGCAAGGGCATTCGCCGGATTGTGCAAGGAAAATCGCGATTGCAATTTCCCGGCCATCACTCTCAACATTGACGAGTTTCTTGAGGAATTGATCGCAGCTGATGGACGGGTGAGTGAGGAAGAACAGCGGGAGTTGGACCGAATCCGGCAAGCATTTCAGGAACAGGAAAAGATAACAGGAAAAATTTGGAAGCAGGCTGCAGCTGCAGCCAGGTCGTCAGCCCGGGAAAAAACAGGTAAGTTTGTCGATTTCCTCCACGACGAAGTTCCTCGCGTGGCCGAAGACCTTGCTGCAGCCAAGAGGGCTGTTGTGGAGAGAGGCACTGGCCTCGTTCGTCGCGGTGCTTTCAAATTGGCGCAGGGGTCTTCGGTTGTCAGCAAGACTCTAGGGCCTGTTGACAATCGGGTTGCGAATCAGCCGCGCAGGTGCCATTTTTGCCGCAACGCACGTCGAAATGACGGCATGAGCAGTAGAGGCAAATGGCAGATGAATACGGACAGGACGGTGCTTGAGGGCGCCATGTGGGCGCGGACCCGCCCCATGCCGCCCGGAAAGGCGACCGACCCCGGTGTCACCGCGGCAGACAACCGGTTGTTTCTCGAGGCAGTACTCTGGCGGATCCGCACCGGATCACCCTGGCGCGACCTTCCCGAGAGTTTCGGCAAGGAGGCGCATCTTCAAGCGCTTCCGCAGATGGGCGCTTTCGGGTGTCTTCGAGACTGTCTTCAACGAGCCCCCGGATGAGTTCGACCTCGAATACATCTTCGTCGACGGCACCATCGTGCAGGCACACCAGAAGGCGGTAGGTGCAAAAGGGGGACCTCCGGGCAGGGCATCGGACGCTCCCGGGGCGGCCTGACCAGCAAGGTCGTGGCGGTGGTGGACGCACTCGGCTACCTCGTGCGCTTCGTGATCCTTCCCGGCCAGGCGCATGACCTTCTCGGAGTGCCGGCTCTTCTCGGGGATCTCCGCTACGGTGCCCTCATCGGCGACAAGGCATTCGATGCCGGCTGGCTGCTGGCAGAGGTGGAAGACAGCGGAGCGATGGCGGTGATTCCCCCGAGGCGGAACCGGACGAAGCCCAGGCATCATGACCGGGAGATGTACAGGTGGCGGCACCGGACCGGGAATGTCTTCGCAAGAATCAAGGAGTTCCGGTCGATCGCCACCCGCTACGACAAACCGGGCGAGAGCTTCGCGGCGGCGATTCATCTCGTCAGTGGCGTGGTTGCGGCAACATGATTGTCAACAGGCCCTAGCCGACTTTGCCGAAAATCCAGATCGTTCCTCAGAATAAGGGTACAGGCAGTCAGCCAGCAAACGGGATCCTTGAATGCGTCAGCCCTTACGAATCTGCGGTTGATTTTCATGCGTGTCAACCGAAGGACGCTATGCCCGCGACGGGCAGAACAGGAAAAGATAGAGAGCAGCAATGCCCAACATTATGCCTGACCAAGAGGACACCAAGATATTCTGCGACCACTGCCGATGGGTGTTCAAATGCTGGACAATGAATCTGGGCATGCACAGTGCCGCTAATGATCCCACCATAACCAGATTGTGTCTCGAAAATAAATTGCGGAACTCGGCGCCAGGCCAGTTTCTGGACCACTATTTTGAAATTAGTGGGCCCTATACCGTGCTGCAAATTGCCAAGCTGCACGATCCCGCTGAAAGCGGCGATCATCGCAATCTGTCGATCAAGTTCTTCGTTGATCAGGATGCCATATGGCTGCCGGATGAGAAAGAGGAACTGGACAGTATCAGGACCAAGCTCAATAACTTCTACGAGAAGTATATCAGGCAAGCGCGGCACAAGATCATTGCACACAATGACCGGGATATGTTCAGGGATGGCTCATTCTGCAGGAAGATTTGCGAGAACGACAGTAACGAATACATGAGCAAATTGGGCGAACTGGCCGACATGATCTGGAAGAAATGGGATTGTTCCGAACAGCAATCTTTCGATTTTTCCCCGATGGGACAGCTTGGCCAACGCTACGTCAGCATTGCCCGCACGACCGTTGGCTGCATTCAGTTCGACAAGAGCTGAGTTGAAAGGGAATGGTGGACAACTCCAGGCCCCGCTCCCGAACTTCCGCCGGCACGACCACGCCCGGTTACCGGAACCGGAACGGCCAAACCGTCATTCGCGACACCGACATTCCGGGCAATGATCACAACCAACGGATTTTCGAACTCTTATGCAGCAATTGCCTCCGCCGCTATGGTGCCAACGGCTCGGACATCTGGTTGCGGCGTTGCCCGCACTGCAATGGCGGCCGTCCAGGCCTCGACTTCGGCGAAGACCGACCGTTTACCGTTTGAATCGGCGTTGCCCGAGGGTTTGGACCGGCTGATGTACACGCGCGATGTTTGGGTGCCCTCTCGCGGACAAGGCCGACCCAAGGATCGCACGGAAATCTGGGCCGCCTATCGCTTGCTCGCCACATTCGCGACAACTGGCCTGCTACAATTTCCGCTTCGCGTCGAACGCTGCGACCGACCAGGCTTCGTTATTTCCCCGTCAAACAGCGAAATCGGCATCGAACTTGCCGAGGCCATTTCGACAGACCAGGCAAGGGTCGACGCCCAGATCGAGCGTGACGCTTCTTCGGGTTTTCAATGTTGCAATTTCCAGGGTAATGTCCCGACCGATGTCGAAACTCGGGCAGAGGTCGGCGTTGCTTCCCTCGAGCGCCAGGCCCGGGGTGTCAATTCCGGAAAGGGAAGCAACACCATGAAAACGTCACCACCAACCACCACCAGGCATGCCGGCACCATCGCACCGGGAGCTCGTCCACGAGGCCCCGGGAGGATGTCGGCACCGGCCTTGACCGCTTACGCGTCATGGCCGATCGATGCCATGACGCGGATTTTCAACGAGGACACGGCAGACCTTGCCGGCGAGCGCTGCGGACGGGACGCAGGCAAGCCGGGCTACCGATGGGGGACGACAACCGGCATGGCCGGCTTCCGGGGAGGCAAGATCCGCATCGAGCGCCCGCGGCTGCGCGACAGGGAGACCGGGCGGGAGCTGCCGCTGCCAAGCCGGGAAGAGATTGGCGGCGGCGGTCTCGAGCAGTGGGCAACATCGCTGATGCTCGTAAATGGGCAGGCGCGGAGGCTTCGCCGTGCGACTTCCCGAGGCCGGAATCCCCGACGATCATGGCTTCGGCCTGTCACGATCGGCGGTCTGGCGCCGCCTCGAAGCACCGGCCGGGGAGAGGTCGGGCGGATGGATGTCGTCGGACATCCCGGGGCCTGACCTGCCGGTCATCCAACAGGGCGGGATGCAGCTGGCGACAATCTCCTGATGGCCCTGGCCATCGGTGGTGTCGATGCCGGTGGAGGCAGGCATCCTCCCGGTGTGGTGGAAGGCACGACCGAGAGGCCGGCCACGGTGCAGGCACTCCTCGACAACCTGACCTGCCGGGGCCCGGACCCGTCCATGCGGCCTTTTCGTCCTCGATGGTGCCAAGGCACCGCCATGCAGTGCTGCCGGGACCGGGGCAGGAACATCTCCGATCGCCTGCCCGGGCGTCTGCATTCAGGTTGTTGCCAGGCGCTTCGCCAGGCTTGGGAGCTTGATGATGCCGAGAAGGCCGAGCAGTGTCTTCGAAACCTTGCCGGGCGGCTCGAGCAGGAAGGTCCCGGTGTCTCCGGCTCCATGCACGAGGGCCCCGGCGAGATCCTCATGCGTGAAGGCCCGGATTGCCACCGGAGCTCAGACGTGCCCTGGCGACGACGAACATGACCGAGAGTGCCCACCCGGTGGTTCGGCAGACCAGCCACAAGTCCATGAGATGGCGAGGAGCCGGAATGGCACGCCTCAAGGCCGCCCTGGAGCGTTGTCACGGGGAAGGTGCAGAACCTCCGACATTGACCACCACGCACGGGCCGCATGATGATCAAACAGCGACGCTGACCGATGCCAGTTTCAACATTGGTCGGGACATTCCCCATTTTGCTCCTGCTTCCCACATTTCTGACTGGAAGCCTCACGGCGAACCGGGATGGGTCTTGCATGCACCTGGCTGCCGGAAATCGCGCGTTACTCGGGCCGGATGCCGAGGACAAACATCTTTCATCGACCGGCATCTGGGCGATCACGAAGCGCGACCGGAGCACTCACTGGCGCTTCGGTCTCACACGTCAGGTTTCGGTTTGCCCGGAGGATCGACCAACAAGGCCTCGGGCAATCGGCAAATCGAACGGGCAAGTCATGTCGCGCCGTGTTTGGAACTCGCGCCGTGCCGCATGGCTGGCGGAGATTCCTTGACATTTCCGGCCGGGGAATTGAAAGGCGACCCCTTGCCGTCATTCTGGAAGAGCCAGGACATGCATCCCTATCGAACCCATACATGCGCACAACTCTGCCGGGAGGATGTCGGCAGCCTGGTGAGGCTGTCCGGATGGGTGCACCGGATCCGCGATCATGGCGGCGTGCTGTTCGTCGATCTTCGTGATCATTACGGGGTCACGCAAATCCTTGCCGATTCGGATAGCGACGCATTCAGCGAGTTCGAGCAACTGCGCGCCGAGTCGGTCATCAGGATCGACGGCCAGGTGCGGTTGCGTGAGCCGGAGCTGGTCAATGAGAAGCTCTCGACCGGTGAGATCGAGGTCTTTGTCCGCGACCTCGAAATCCTCGGTTCGACCGAGGAGTTGCCGCTGCAGGTCTTCGGCGACCAGGAGTATCCGGAGGAGACGCGCCTCAAATACCGGTTTCTCGACCTCAGGCGTTCGGTGATGCATGAGCGGATGATGCTTCGCTCGCAGGTCATCGGGCTGTTGCGCGAATTGATGACCGGGCACGGGTTTACCGAGTTCCAGACTCCGATCCTGACGGCGTCCTCGCCGGAAGGAGCCAGGGATTTCCTGGTTCCGTCACGGCTGCATAACGGCAATTTCTACGCGCTGCCGCAGGCACCGCAGCAATTCAAGCAGTTCATCATGATCGCCGGCTTCGATCGATATTTCCAGATTGCCCCCTGTTTTCGTGACGAGGACCCGCGCGCCGACCGGTCGCCCGGCGAATTCTACCAGCTTGATGTCGAACTGGCCTTTGCCACGCAGGAGGATGTGTTTTCGGTCATCGAGCCGGTCATGCGGGATGTATTCCGGGAATTCGGCGCCGGCAAGGCCATCGCCGACAGCTTTCCGAGGATTACCTTCAGGGACACCATGCTCTGGTACGGGACCGACAAGCCGGATTTGCGCAATCCGATCCGGATGCAGCAGGTCTCGGAGCATTTCCGTGGCTCGGGCTTCCGGATCTTTGCCTCGCTGCTCGAGGATGGCGGCAACGAAATCCGGGCCATACCGGCACCAGGCGGCGGCAGTCGCCGGTTTTGTGACCGCATGAATATATTTGCCCAGCGACAGGGGCTGCCCGGGATGGGATACATCCTGTGGCGCACGACTGACGGTCAGCTGGAAGGGGCGGGCCCGCTGGCCAGCAATATCGGCCCCGACCGGACCGAAGCGATCCGCCGGCAACTGGGGCTGGACAGCGGTGATGCGGCATTCTTTCTCGCCGGCAAACCTTCAGCCTTCGAGGCGGTGGCGGCCCGCGCACGCGACGAGGTTGCAACGGAGCTCGGATTGATCGACCGGGACCGGTTCGAATTCTGCTGGATCACCGATTTTCCGATGTTCGAGCGCGACGAGGAGACCGGTGAACTCGATTTTTCCCACAACCCGTTCTCGATGCCGCAGGGCGGGCTGGCAGCCCTGGAGTCGTCCGACCCCCTCACCGTTGCCGGCTACCAGTACGATTTGGTCTGCAACGGCGTCGAGCTGTCATCGGGTGCGGTGCGAAACCATGATCTGGACACTCTCTACAAGGCGTTCTCCATCGTCGGCCGCGGGCGGGACTATGTCGACAGCAATTTCGGCGGCATGGTCAACGCACTTCGATTTGGCGCCCCGCCACATGCCGGGATCGCTCCGGGAATCGAGCGGATCGTCATGCTGCTGGCCGGGGTCGAGAACATAAGAGAAGTCACGATGTTTCCGCTCAACCAGCGGGCCGAGGATCTCATGCTTGGAGCGCCGGCACCGCCGACCAATGAAGCGCTGCGGGACCTCGGGCTGCGGTTGATCGAGAATTCGTAGCGTCAGCCCGGAGTTCGACCCGCACCGTGTCACCGGGGCGGAAATGCCCGACATTCCCGGATTGCAGCCAATCAATGCGATGCACCGGGACGGCTCGCCCGCACTTGATGAAATGCTCCCGGGGGTCTACCTGCCCTGTTGGTGCTCCGGAACGGCGATTTCGCAACCGGGCTGTCCGGAAGGAAGGGCACCCCCGGACAGCGCCAGTTCTGGCGGAGGTGGCAGGCAATGATCCGTGACAGGTTGTTTCCGACTTCGGTGGCCCTGGTATCGGCGGTGCTTTGGGGGCTGTGGTGGATCCCGATCCGCTATCTCAACGATATCGGCCTTCCGGGATCGGTGGCCGGGTTTGCCATCAACCTTGGCGCCCTGCCATTCATCGTGCTGCTGGTTCTATTTGTCAGGAGGGGGTGGAAGCTGCCATTGCGGGCGGCGATCGGGGCAGTGCTGGCCGGTGTCGCGATCACCACCTATGCCACGGCACTTGCCTATACGGATGTGGTTCGGGTTGTTCTGCTGTTCTATCTTGCCCCCGCCTGGAGCACGCTGATCGAGTGCGTGTTCATGGGTCGGCGATGGTCCTGGCAGAGCCTGGTTGCCATTTCCATGTCGCTGTTGGGGATGATGCTGATCCTTGGCGGTGGCTTGTCGCCGCATGATGTCGGCGCCGGCGAGGTCATGGCCATCCTGTCCGGACTGGCCTGGTCGGTGGGGGCGGCATTGCTGTTTTCGTCCGGGAAGTTCGAGACGGGAGCGGCGGCGCTGGTTGCGATCGTGGTTGCCGTTGCTACCAGCGGCCTGGCCATGCTGGTCGAATTCGGAGCCGATCTTCCGGCCTCCGGGGTGGAGGTGAATGAACTGACGGCTCCGGTGGTGTTGCTGTCCGGCGGACTCTACTTCGCACCAATGATTGTCCTGACGCTCTGGAGCGCCCGGCTGTTGCCACCAGCCCTGCTGAGTTTCCTGCTGTCAGCCGAGATCATTTCGGGTGTCGGGTCCAGCGCGGCCCTGCTGGACGAGCATTTCGGCCTTGTCGAGCTGGCCGGGACCATCTGCATTGCCGGGGCCGCGGTAATCGAATTTCTCCTGCCCGTCCGGGTCAGGAAACAGGAAATCCGATAGCAACCTGTCGAGAAACTGGAGAGGAGAGTGCTCGAACAGACGATTGTCTGTGAGGCCAGGACATCCGGCGAGCGAAGCATCAGCCATGGCGCCGACAGATCTCGGGAAGGGAACCGAGAGGCAGATGTGGTTGGAGATTATCCGCGTGGATTGACAAGGCGGCGCCGAAGGGCCCTTCAACAGGAAACGCGCATGCCCGGTTCACCGAGAACACCCGACAGGAGATCGACATGGCACTCTCGGATATCACCCGAGCCGATGTAAGGGCGGCAATGGAGGAATTCGGTGCAAAACCGCTCGAGGAGTTGTTGAAGACCCATGGAGGCGGGACATCGACACGCTGGTACGTCGCTGAAACACGGAGACGTTACGACCAGAAACTCATTCTTCGGATAGCACACCATCTTTCTGGAAGAGGTCCCTTGCAGTCCTTCAAGGCAAACGAGGCAAAACGGCACCTGGAGCGTCTCGACTTCAACGTGGTGGATTGATGAGCATGTCGGAAATGTCTCTCGACCCAGCAAATCCCCAAGTCGATCGACCCGCCGGACGACTCCTTTTGCGCAGTTCCAATGCACGGGCAACCCCGGTCGGGCGAGCCGGCGGTCCGCTTGCCGGGCAACAATTCACGAGAGGCCTGGTCGTCCCTCGGTGCGTGACAATGCCGGTCTACTGCGCCCAATGAGAGAAAACACACGACCAATTGAGTGACCGGAGCCATTGGCAATGTCGGAACCATCCCCGAACATCGCCGAGCCACCCGGCGCAAGGCAGAGGTCTCCAGCCGCCTCAAGGAAGCCAACTACTCTGGTTCGATCGGAATGAGACCGGCTTGAGCACGCCTACATCCTGAAAGTCCGGTAATGCCAATTGGCTCGGTCCTCCAGGCCGCCCGCGGGCAAGGCAGGTGTCACCTGGCGGGAGGATCACGGCTGCAGTCCGTCCCTCTTGGGACCGGGGTAGCGGGCACCTTGCAGCCATCAAGCCAATTGATGCTGCAGTTGGCGGCTGGTTCGGAGTCATGAACCGGTATTGGCGAGCCATCCCCTCAGGTATTGACTTGCCGGGGGTCGGGCTGTCTCTTGTGCATGCGAGTTGATTGCCGACAACACCGGGCAGGCGGGTTTTCGGGAGGAGGGCCAATGACGATTGCGATGGAACATCCGGCAGGTGAGATCGCCCGTGGCTGGCATCCTGATCCGCGAAAATCACTGTCACTGAATGCGGCCGCCTATTGCGATCAGCACTGGTATGCCGTCGAGCAGAGGCAGGTTTTTGCCAGGAGCTGGCAGTGGATGTGTCATGTCGAAAAACTGTCGGAGCCCGGATCATATGTCACCGACACGGTCGGCGGGTTTCCGGTCTGCGTGATCAGGTCGAATGACGGCCGGCTGCGTGCCTTCTACAATGTCTGCAAGCACCGGGCGCATGAATTGCTTGCCGGGGAAGGCCGGACCACGCGCATTCTTTGCCCGTACCATGCATGGGTCTACGATCTTGGCGGCCAGCTGTTGCGGGCACCACATTCGGAGGGGCTGGAGGAATTCAGGATCGAGGATATCGCCCTTGACCAGGTCCAGGTCGAGGAGTTCGGCGGGTTCGTCTATGTCAATCTCGATCCCGATGCCCGGACGCTCGCCGATCAGACCGTCGGCCTGGCCGGCGAAATCGACCATTGGGCGCCGGATGTCGGCAGGCTGACCTTTGCCCGCCGGCTCACCTACGACATCAATTCCAACTGGAAGAATGTCGTGGACAATTTTCTGGAATGCTATCACTGCCCGGGTGCCCACAAGGATTTCTGCACGCTGGTCGACATGGATACCTACCGCGTCGAAACCCACGGAATATGGTCGAGCCACATGGCAGAGGCCGGCAGAAGCGCCAACTCGGCCTATTCGACCGAGGGAGCCACGGTCAGGGATCACGCCGTGTGGTGGTTGTGGCCGAATACCTGCCTCATGCGCTACCCGGGACGGGGCAATTTCATCGTCATGCACATCATCCCCGCCGGGGTCGAACGGACGCTCGAGACCTATGATTTCTTCTTCGAGACCGCCGAGCCGAACGAGGCCGAACGCGAGGCGATTCGCTATATCGACGAGGTCCTCCAGGTCGAGGATATCGGCTTGGTCGAGAGCGTGCAGCGCGGCATGAGGACGCCGGCATTTCATCAGGGACGAATTGTCCATGATCCCGGGGGATCGGGCATGTCGGAGCATGCCGTCCACCATTTTCATGGCCTGGTACTGGATGCCTATGCCGGGGGCAGGCCGACATGACCGGCAGGCTGACTGGCAAGACTGCCATTGTTACCGGCGGCTCGGGTGGGATCGGCGACGCAATCTGTCGGCGGTTTGCCGAGGAAGGTGCAGTGTCGTGGGCGGCAGACATCGTGGAGGGAGAGTGCCTGACCGATCGGGAGTATCGCCATCTCGATGTCACCTGCGAGGACTCCGTTGCTGCCCTGTTCAGCCAGGCAGAACAGGAGCTGGGCAGGCTGGACATCCTGGTCAATGCGGCCGGAATTGAAATCGAGAAGACCGTCGAGCACACCTCGCTGGCAGAATGGGAGCGGATTTTTGCCGTCAATGTGACCGGAATGTTCCTGGTCTCGAAGGCGGCACTGCCGCTGCTGCGCCAGTCTCCGGCACCGTCGATCATCAATTTTGGCTCGTATGACGGGTTCCTGGCAGATCCGGAACTTGCTGCCTATTGCGCCACCAAGGGGGCGGTGCATGCGCTGACCAGGGCGATGGCCTGTGATCACGGCCCGGAGGGAATCCGGGTGAATGCCGTATGCCCGGGTTACGTGGATACTCCGATGCTGCAGAGTTTCTTCGGCGAGCGCGGCGATGCCGAATCGCTCCGCCAGGTCATCAGGGATATTCATCCGATCCGACGGATCGGAACTCCGGACGACATTGCCGGGCTGGTTCTGTTCCTGGCATCGGATGAGGCACGCTATGCGTCCGGCCAACTCTGGGTGATGGATGGAGGCCTGACGGCGCAGGTCCAGCAGATGCGCCTGTGACCGGGTCGGACCGGCACGTGGAATAGCGGCACCGACGAGCAGGGAGTCACGGAGAGAATGGCCAGGAAAGTTGCAGTCGTCACCGGTGCCAGCCGGGGAATCGGATGGGCCATCGCCAGCCTGCTTGCTGATCGGGATTGGCTGGTCATCGGCTGCAGCCGGTCAGGCAGGCCCCGGGGACTCGACCCTTCCATCCGGTGGATGACCGCCGATATTTCCGATCCGGGGGCGGCGCGCCAACTGGCCGAATTTGCCGCCGGAGCCGATGAAGGGATCGGCGTGCTGGTCAACAATGCCGGTATCCAGGTTGAAAGGACGGTGACGGAGTCGACCGATGAGGATTGGGAGGCGGTGATTGGCACCAATTGCCGCGGCGTGTTCAATTGCTGCCGTGCCTTCATCCCGTTCATGCAGAGGGCAGGGGGAGGATCGATCGTCAATATCGGCTCGATCTCCGGGCTGGCGTCCGACCCGTCCATGGCACTCTACAACGCCTCGAAAGGATTCGTTCACGCCCTGACGCGGTCGATTGCCGTCGATCATGGGCCGGGCATCAGGTGCAATGCCGTATGCCCGGGATGGATCATGACGGAGATGGCCGAGGCCGCCTTCTCGCTGGCACGAGATGCGGATGCGGCAGCGGCAGATGCCGAATCCCGCCACCCGTCCGGACGCTTCGGCAAGCCAGCCGACATCGCCAGGGCAGTGGCATGGCTGATCTCGCCGGAATCGGAATTTGTCACCGGCCAGTGCATCACCGTCGATGGCGGATTGCTGGCCGCATCCCCGATCCGCACCGATCTTTCCTGAATTCCGGCCGCGGGCACTGAAAGACAATTCATGTCATGGGCTGGCGGCTTTGACGCGGGACCCTGCAAGGGGTGGCAAGCCTCACAAGTGTGACGGACCTGACAAAATTGCCATATCAAGATATTGCAAAACACACATTATTGCAATACTGTCGGGTTACTAAATACCCAGACATGGTACAGCCGAGGATTTGCAAATGTCCGTCTCAGGTGCAAAACGGCGCCAGGCCGCAGGCAAGATCAATCAAGCCGGTCAAGTGGCAACGGCTCTTGCCAGGCCGCTCGGCGGCTGGATTGCAACCTTCCAGGACGCCATCGGAATGAATGCTCCTGCTCTCGCCGAGCAGCTCGGTGTGTCCCGCAACAGCGTCTACAGCTCGATCCAGAACGAGCAGGCCGGGACGATTTCGTTGAACCAGCTCGAAAGGATGGGCAAGGCGATGGGCGGCAAGCTCGTCTACGCGATCATCCCGCGTGAGGGTTCGGTGGAAGACATCGTCATGGCCCGGGCCCGCAAGAGAGCCAAACGCATCATCCAGCGCACCCGCGCCCAGATGGCCCTGGAAGAACAGACCGAAGGGCTGCGCAGCCAGGACGAGATGATCGAGGAACTGGCAAACGAAATCGCCGGCGTGATGCCGAGAGATTTCTGGAAATGACACTCGAGTTGCACGAACCCGGTGGTGCGACCCCGCTCACGCCCGACGAACTGACCGGCCTCAGGGCCAGGCACATTTCCACCCGCGGCGAGTTGAACGAACTGGAGGGCGAAAACATCATCGAGGGGCTGGCATGGCTGGACCGACGGCCCAGGCTCTTCGACGTCCTGACCGACGATGCCGCCCGGGAAGTGCACAAGCGCCTGTTCGGCAAGGTCCGGGATTGGGCGGGCGTCTACCGCCTGAGCGGGAAAAACATCGGCGTTGCGGCCTGGCAAATCTCGACCGAGATGCGTACCTGCCTCGACGACGCCCGATACTGGCGCAAGAACGGCACCCATGAGCCGCAGGAAGCCACCGCACGCCTCCACCACAAGCTGGTCCGGATTCATCCCTTCGCGAACGGCAACGGGCGCTGGGCGCGGATCATGGCAGACTCGTACCTGGCCACGATGGACCCTGATATCTTCCTCGATTGGTCAGGCGGCGGGACATTCACCTCCGATAGCGACCATCGTGCGCGTTACATCGCGGCGCTGCGGGCGGCCGACGGGTTCGAATTCGGTCCATTGGTCAAGTTCGTGGAGGAGATCACAGTGAAGTCACGAAAATGAAGGGAACTGATTTGCAGGAATACCGGCATCACGCTGCCAACCTCGATGGAGTCCTCGAAAATCCCGGGGCCTCGTGTTCTGCGTGTGCAACGGGAAGCCAGCCCTTCCGATGACCCTTGAAACCAGCGGAAGGCCGATCACCTGACCGGCGCATGCGTGAAGATCGAATGCCGCCGCCTGCCGGGTTGCATGGCGGGTTCGGGTCACCCAAATGATCCGGAGCATGGTTGAAAAGTCGTGCTTTGCGGCATAATCGCGAAGGGTCGGGCCAGGATGGCGATGCATGACCTGCCTTTTGAAGGCAGGTCAGTGCCAGGGCCGGCTTTCAGATCTGAAAGGACAGACATGTCAGCTGAACACACCCAGGTTCTCGAATACATGCGCAAGCGCCGATCCTCGCCAACACTGGTCATTGCGCCGCCGGTGCCGACCCGGGATCAGCTGCAGGGCCTGCTGGAAATCGCTGCCAGGGTTCCCGACCACGGAAAGCTTGAGCCGTGGCGTTTCATCGTGATCGAACAATCGGAGATGGCAGGCATTGCTGACCGGTTGAACCGGCGCGGACTGGAGCTCGGAAAGGCGGAATCGCTGGTCGGCAAGGCCGCCGAGGTGTTTGCCAGGGCTAACCTGATCGTGGCCGTGGTCGGCTCGCCGGATCTCGAGGCCAAGATTCCCCGCATCGAGCAAACGCTGTCGGCAGGGGCAGTCTGCCTTTCGCTGCTGAATGCGGCGATTGCCTCGGGCTGGGCGGCCAGTTGGGTAACCGGTTTCGGCGCCCATGATTCGCAATTCAGGGAGGAGGTCTTCGGGCTGGCTTCGCATGAATTCATTGCTGGCTTCGTGCATATCGGCACCTGTGCAAGCTCGCCCGCGGATCGCCCCCGCCCCGATATCTCGGCCATCACCCAATGGTTCAATGGCTCGGACGTGGCTGGATAGGATCCCTGTCGGGCCGGCGATCGCCGATATCGCCGGCCGACGGTTTGCATGGATTGTCGCTGCCGGGGCCCTGGTTGTTGCCGTGGCTGCGGTGCTGGAGGACCGGGTTGGTCAAGCCCTCTGGTTTGTCGTGCAGAACCTGGTCGAGGTGGCGCCGCTCCTGATCCCGGGAATTCTCGTTGCCGGCTGGGCCAGTGCAAGCGGCATCGGCGAGCGAATTGCCGGCAGGCTCACCGGCAGGATGCCGGTCATGATCGTGGTCGCGTCGGCGATCGGGGCTGTCACGCCGGTATGCGGTGTCATGGTTCTTCCGCTGATGGTGTCGCTGCTGGCAGCCGGAATGCCGCTGGCCGTCGCCATGGCCTTCTGGCTGTCCTCGCCGGTCACTGACCCGGCGATGATGGCGGCGACCGCGGCCATGCTGGGTTGGGAATTTGCCGTTGGCAAGACCGTTGCCGCTTTTTGCCTGGGATTGCTTGGCGGAGTCCTGTTCAGCTGCGTCGGCCCCGCATCCTGGACAACCGATCCGCTGCGGGCAAACAGGGTGGCCGGTCGGTTCGGGAGGCAGGCAGCGTGCATGCCAGCCGAATTCAGACCCCTCATCTGGAAGAGCCCGAGCGGTCGGGCGGAGTTCCGCCGCCAGGTGTTGGCGATGACCAGGCTGATCCTGATTTGCCTGGTGCCGGCATTTCTTGCAGAACACGTTCTGGCAGCCATTCTCGAGCCGACAGCACTGGTTGCCCTGGCCGGCGAGGACTCACCCTGGGCAATTCCGCTTGCAGTGCTGGTGGGGGCGCCGGCCTACCTGGAAGGATATGCCGCTCTTCCACTGGTCCGGGTCCTGATTGCGCATGGCATGTCGTCGGGGGCAGCGATGGCATTCCTGGTGGCCGGAGGTGTCATCAGTGTCTGGGGCGCGGTGGCCATCGCGCCGGTCTTGAAGTGGCAACCCTTCCTGATTTACCTGGTCGCGGCGCTGGCCGGTTCGGCACTGGCAGGCTGGTGCTACGGGAGTCTCCTGGCGATGTGACCGGCTGCTGCCGAGGGACGGGAACAATCTTGTTGCACTGTACGGCGACTGATGTAACGGTGAGCGAGCCTGTCCTGTCGGCTGGACGGGGCTCTGCGTATTTCGGGTGGTGGAACATTCCGGGGTGTTGTTGGATCAGGCGACGATGACGGGTTGCCGAAGGCCGCCACCTGGCGAGGATTGTCGACACAGGAACTGACTGAAACACAACAACAGGGGATCATCTGAAATGAGATATAATCGCAATCTTGGATTGGCATTGGCGGCGGGACTTGTGACCGGACCTGCATTCGCCGCTGATGACGGTTTGGTTATCCTGGACTGGGCAGGATACGAGGATCCTGAATTCTCCAAACCCTACATTGCCATGCATGGCGACGCGCCGACCTACTCGCAATTCGGAGAAGAGGAAGAGGCCTTCCACAAGCTGAGGTCGGGATTTGCCGCCGATATTTCGCATCCATGTTCGCAATCCGTCTCGAAATGGCGGGATGCCGGCATCATCGAACCGCTTGACCCGTCGCGGATCGACCGCTGGGACGATGTCAACGAAACCATGAAGGAAGCGTTCAATTATGATGGCGAGTATTTCCTGCTTCCTGCCGATTGGGGCTCCACGGCCGTCACCTACCGGGCCGACCTGGTGGATGAGGCCGACATCCAGTCGCTCGGGGTTTTCGTCAACCCGGAATACAATGGCCGGATTTCGATCCCCGACAATGTCGACGATGCCTATGCGCTGGCGTTCCTGGCAACCGGCCTGGACGACTGGACCATTGCCACCACCGACGATCTCGAGAAGGCGTCTGCATGGCTGCGGGAGGCGCATCAGAATGTCAGGGCATACTGGGCAGATGGCGCAGAACTTTCACAGCTGATGTCGAGTGGAGAAGTCCTGGTGTCCTGGGCATGGAACGAGACGCCAACCACCATGGCGGCGGAAGGGTTTGACGTGAAGGCAAATCGCGAGACGGTCGAAGGCTCCTCGACCTGGTTCTGCGGATACGTCAATGTCGCCAACGGACCCAACCCCGAAGACAAGATGTATGATTTCTTCAATTCATGGATGGACCCGGTGACCGCCGAGTACCTGGTGACTGCGTGGGGCTACGGGCATGGCAACCAGGCGGCCATGGATGCGCTGGGCCAGGAAGCGCTCGATGAGATCGGGCTGGGCGAAGTCAGTGTTCCCGTCCTGCCGCAGGTTCCCATGAACCACGAGATCCGCGAGGAGATGATCAAGCAGTTCGAAATGATCAAGGCCGGATTCTGAATGGATCGTGGCAGGCCCCTTCCGTGGCAGGCCCCTTCAGGGGTCTGCCAGCCATCGGGAACAGTTGGTCAGCCGATCGGGTCGGGGTGCATGAGCCTCGCCGGTGACCGGTCGGAGAGATCATTCCGGACCAGGAACTTCCGGGCGTTGGTGGGCCGAGTGGATGCACTGGAGCATACGAGCGGAATTCCCGGAATTCCTCAAGGGCTCGAAGATAGCCGTATGCGGAAAGCGTTCTGAAGCCTCGAAGATTGCCCCCATGCGCATGCTTCCAGTATGCGGCGTTCTTGGCAACGAGTGTCGACGGCATGCGGTCCCACCCGTGCTCGAAATGGTTTTCGCCAGGCCGAGTTTTCCATCATCCGATGGGTAGGTTCGGGAGCGGTCCCTTCGGAGGCAAGGGCATGACGGACCGTGGAGGAAGCGAGGATGACAAACCGGGAAGTCTGTCCGGACGAGGAACGAAAGCCGGGGGGAGTCAGTGGCGCCCGGGCCTTCACGGGCATCCGATTTCCCCTGCCCGCCCTTTACAGGAAACTTGCCGGCGGTTGGCACGGCCGATGAATTCGTCGAGTGATTCCCTGGTGTCGATGGCGGCAGGTTCGCGCAGAACTGGAACACGAAGCCCGGACACTCAGAGCGGTGCCAGCGCGTTGAAACTGCCATTCGAGCAAGGAATGCCTGCTCCCTTGCGCGACGACCTGCCAGCGCATTTCGCCGAGACGCTGGTCGAGAAGGGATGGTCAGGGAAGACGACTTCGATTTGCTCGACCTGGCCGAGCGGGAGGGAAACGAGGCTCCGGTGACGATCGAACAAGGCTTGCGGCACCGACAGGGCCTGGCAGGCAGACCCATCGGAATCGTCGTCGTGCTTTCGGCAAACTGGCCACAAATCCGGGCCGGGCGTCGGCGGTCGAAGAAGCGATCGCCACCGTCCAATCCGGCAAGGTCATCGAGAATCCGATTCGGACCGGCTGACGTGCCTGCCGATACTTCCGAACGAGGGATCGAGAGCCTGATCTGCACCGCGATTGCGGAACGTTCCTGCGGGCCGCCGACGTGAAAGCGGCACCGCCGGCCATGTCGAACGCTCCGGCGACCTGCGTCACTTCATCGGGGCCAGCAAGATGATCTTCACGTCCACGATACCGGCTGTCCGGTCCTTTCATGGCGACACAATTCCACCCCGGCGTGCCAGGCGGGCCGCCCCGATGGCCGCTTCCGAATACCTGGCTGGCAGCAGGGTCGTTCCCAGCACCGATCGCCGGATTTCGGTCCATGCCTGGTTGGAGGCGCCTCCTCCGGCAGTGTAGAGCGTATGCGGAAACCCGCCGCCCCGCTCCTCGATCGCCCGGTAGCAGCCGGCCTCGATATGTGCCATTCCCTCGAGGAGGCCGTGCAGGAACAGGGCATCGCTCCGGGGCCGCGGCTCGAGGCGCGGCTGCATGTCGGGATCGTTGACCGGAAAGCGTTCGCCGGCGGAGGGGAGCGGGTAGAAGTCCAGACCCGGCGGGTCCGACGGATCGATCTGCGAGCTCAACTCCTCGAGTTGGCCGCCGTCAAAATACGACGCCAGCACGCCGCCGCCGGTATTCGATGCCCCTCCGGCGAGCCATGCATTTCCCAGCCGGTGGGAATAGAGGCCGATATCCGGGTCATCAATCCGCTCTTCGGTCATGGCCTTGATGGCGAGGGTGGTGCCGAGTGAGGTGACGGCGACCCCCGGGCGCGGCTCGGCGCAGGCCAGGAATGCAGCGATGCTGTCGGTGGTGCCGGCATGAATGGTGGCGGTGAGTGGCAAGCCCAGCGCCCGGGCCACCGACGGTGAAATCGATGCGATGGCGGTGCCGGCGTGTTGGGGCGTCGGCAGGAGCGCTGGCGCAAGCCCGGTATCACCGATCCAGTCGGGCCAGGTGCCGTCCTCCGGGTCGGCTCCGGTCTTCAGGCAGTTGTTGCGGTCGGAATGACCGCCTTGCCCGGTCAGCCTGGCCATGATGAAATCGGCCTGGTGCATGAGATGCCGGGCGCAGGCATCATTGTCCTCGCCAGCCAGCCTGAGGGCCCGCGCCAGGGCCGAGGATGGGCCGCGGGTGATATGGGAAGGCGGGGCAAGGCGGGAGATGCGTGCCGCTTCATCGTGGAAACCGCCGGAGTTGTAGAGCAGGGCCCGGGTGACCGGCTGCAAGGCGGAATCGGTCAGCACCATCGAGCCCGAGGTGCCGTCGACGACGATGGCGGAGATCTCCATGGGGTGCCGGCCGTGCTCCCGCAGGAGGGTTGATTGCGACCGGATGCAGTCCCTGGCCGAAACCCACCACGATTCGGCATCGATGGATCCGCCATCCTGGTCGATATGGGCCTGCCTGGCCATGGAGACGAGGTGGTCATCCTCGTCGATCACTGCCGTCCGGATGCCCGAACTGCCGACATCTATACCAAGCGCAAGGCTCAATTCCGGCCGGCCATCTTCTGGCGATATTTCTCCAGATCCCAGTTCAGCAATTCGGCCTCGTCATCGGGGCTGATGGGGCAGGTTGTCCAGTCATCCGGCAGCCGGAGCAAGATGTCGGAAAGGCAGCGCAACATGGCCAGCTGGGACGGAGTCGCGTCGGTGCGAACCTGCACGCCTTCTCCGGCCTTGAGAATGACCGGCGGGGTCACGCCGTTTCGGGATGTCGGCAGTGCCGGCCCGAGAAAGACGACGTGGTCGGGGTAGTATGAGCCCTGCAGCACCAGCGTCGTGCTTCGGGAATCGCGGGCCAGCCAGCCATGCTCCGACCAGCAATAACCCTGGCCCGCCGGGGCGAGGGCAGGGGCAGGGGCGGTATCCCGAACCGGTAGCCGCAGCCGGTTCTCCACCTCGGCCAGCAACGCATCCACCTCCTCGACATCGGCTCCACAACAGACCAGGCCATGATTTTGCAGGATGATGACCCTTGTGTCCGGGTTCACCCGGGCCACGATCTCGCGTGTCAGCAACATGCCCGGCTTGGCATAGGGCACGATGGCAAATTGCAGCCCGTCCAGTTTTTCGGCAAGGCTGCGCAGCCCCTCGGGGCTGATGGCGTGGACCAGCGTGGCGATCGAGTGGGTATGAACGACAATCGAATGGTCGAGGGCGGCATGAAACGCGGTTTCGATCGATGGCCGAAGGCCCGATGCCTGGTCAGGTCCGATCCTGCCAGACCTGACGGCATCGAGTTCGACAGGAACGAAGATGTCACGGGTTTCGGCATCGGCCAGTTCGGTCCCCGATGCCTTTATCCACATGATTTGGTCATCCTTGACCGATGTGTTGCCTCCCGGCCCCTGGACCTGCAGGGGATCCTTGCCCAGTCGGGCCGACAGGACACGAAAGCCGGGGGTGACCAATTCGGTTCGGGTCATTGCAGAATTCCGATCGTGTAGTCGGGCAGGGGCAGTTTCGATGCCCTTGCCGTCTCGTTCAGCGCCGCCTGGTGATCGCCATCGGGTGCGGCATCCCTGAAGATCCCCCCGAAGACCAGGAGGCTGTCCCAGCCGGCAGCATGGGCGCCGGCAATGTCATGCTCCAGGCTGTCACCAACCATCAGGATTCGATCCGGCTCGACGTCCAGCATCTCCCGCATGGTCTCGAAGACCCTCCGTCCCGGCTTGCCGTAATTGATCACCTCGCCGCCCTGACCACGGAAATCCTCGGCCAGTGCGCCGGGTTGCATGACCAGCGGGCCGTCACCGCGCGGTGATACAATGTCGGGATTGGAACAGTAGACCACCAGCCGGGCATCAAGTGCCCGTTGCAGTACCGGGCGCCATTCCTCCATCGTCGAGCCGTCGGGAATTCCCATCAGCAGCACCGCCTGGGCCGATGCCGGGTCACTGGTCAACTCGACACGCAGCCCTTCTGCCCAGCGGGCGGCATCTCCCTTCCGACACTCGATCGGAAGGAATGACTGGTGCGGAACCCTGTTGTTCCTGACATCCTGCCACAGCGCCTCGCCCGAGGTCACCACGGCGGCGAAGATCCCTTCGGGAAATCCCATGCGGGCAATCCGGTCGAGATTTGGCCGTGCCCGCTTCCCGGAATTCGACAGCACCGCCAGCCGATGTCCCGATGATGCCAGGGAGTCCAGCGCCGCAATCACGCCGGGATAGGCGGCACTGCCATCATGCAGCACGCCCCACTGGTCAAGAACGATGGCGTCGTAATTGCCGGCAATCTCCGCCAGCGCCCCGATGGCCCTGGTCATCGGGCTCAGTCGGCCATGTCGGCGGGGTTCGCAAGGCCTGCAAGGTAGGCGCCGACCTCCTCCGCCGCCATTGACGGCGCCGACTTGCCGGCCGAACCGCCCGGCATGTCGCCGAAATAGAACCGGAACCCGGGAATTGCCTGGCGCCGCTTGCGGATGGGCATGCCCGCATAAGGGAAGACATCCGAGCGGGAATTGGCGACATGATCATGGCAGGGCAGGACATAATCGGCCCGCTTGTCCAGTTCCTCCACCGATTTCCAGCCCTCGTAGCTGTTCACGAAACGGGCAGGAACCCAGTAGCGCCACTTCTCCTCGGCATTGGGGGCAAGATTGCGCTCCTCGAAGATGGCGTCGCCGCAGACCACGATGTCGCCGGCCTCGGTGGCCACGCTCACCGCCATGTGGCCGACGGAATGGCCGGGAGTCGGGAACATGGTGAGCCCCGGCAGGATTTCGCATTCCGCATCGACGGTCTCGAATGAACAGCCTGCATAGGCGGGCTCGATGCCGAGACATCCCGATTCATAGGTCCGGTAGTAGAGTGGCAGAGGGTTGTAGGCCATTTCGATCTCGGCCTTCGGCGCGATGTAGCGGGCGTTCCCGAATTCCTTCATGTTCTGGACATGATCCCAGTGCAGGTGGGTAAAGATGATCGCATCGATACTGTCCGGATGCACGCCCAGCTTCTGCTGCAGATGTTCATGCACCTGCAGGCAGCCGCGCTTCCGGCAGTTGTGATGATATCTCGAGGCCCGTTCCTGGTCGGGAAGCCCGGTATCGATCAGGACCCGGTGGGTATCGGTCTCGACATAGTGACAGTAGACAGGCTGCCACTTCTTCATGCCGGCCGGGCCCTTCCAGAAGATGTAGGTACCGAGATCGCCATGGAGCCAGCCGGTATTGATCGGAATTATCCTCGTTGCTGACCGTCCCATACCCTCTCCAATTCATCCTCAGGCAATGACTCGCGCCAGTGTATACAAACTGGCAATCGGCAATACAAGATTGCTCAGCTGAGTTTGAGGGTTTGCAGCAGACTCTCGGTCATATGCGACCGCATCCCGTTGAAGGCTGCCGTCGAATCCTCGGAGAATATGTGGCCAAGCAGCACCTGGTGGCTTTCTGCCGAGGCGATCAGATCCTCACTGGTGGAGAACTTCCTGGCCCTGAACGGGCCGGTGCGGCGGCGGAATTCGCTTGCGATCTCGGCAATGTAGGGGTTGCCGGTTGCACGGTAGATCGCCTGGTGGAATTCCTCGTTGGCGCGCAGATAGGCCTGGCGGTCACCGGCACTCGCCGCATCGACGCATTTGGCCTGCGCCATTTCGATCTCCGACCTGGTCAGGAGACTCAGCCTCTGGGAAGCGATCCGGGCGCAGGTGGCCTCGATCTCGTGCATGGCTTCGAAAATCTGGCTCAGCTGTTCGCGGGTATAGTCGGCAACGAAGATGCCGCGTCGGGCCTGCTGGACCAGCACCCCCTGTGCCGTCAGCCGCGACAGGGCCTCCCGGACCGGGGTGCGGGAGACGCCGAATCGCTGTGCCAGGCCGTTTTCGTCCAGGTGCTGGCCGGGCGCCAGCTCGCCGGCGCTGATCTCCTCGACCAGCTCCCGCTCGATCCTCCTGGCGGTGGACGGTTTGTGTGCAGACTGTCCCGGATCAGTAATCATGGTCACTTTGCAGCCAATTCGAACCTTTTGCTGGCCAATGATTGTAGAGGATAACGGAGCAAAAGACAATATTGCATATTGAAATGGAACTTTGTATACATGGATGGCATCCCGGATTCGCGAGGAAAGATCGATGCCTGAAATTCGCCTGGAAGGTCTGGTGAAGCGTTACGGGGATGTCGAAGTCCTGCACGGTATCGATCTCGAAATGGCGCCTGACGAATTTACCGTCCTGGTCGGGCCTTCGGGATGCGGCAAGTCGACGACCCTGCGCATGGTGGCCGGCCTGGAGACCGTGTCCGAAGGGGAAATCTACGTCGCCGACAAGCCGGTCAGCCATCTCGATCCCAAGGAGAGGGATCTGGCCATGGTCTTCCAGGACTATGCGCTCTACCCGCATATGGACGTGGCCCGGAATATCTCCTTTGCCCTGCGGCTGCAGAAGCGTCCCAAGGACGAGATCAGGAGCAAGGTTCAGGAAGTTGCCGCCACGGTCGGGCTTACCGAGTTCCTGCACCGCAAACCGGGCGAGTTGTCCGGAGGCCAGAGGCAGCGGGTCGCCATGGCCCGGGCGCTGGCCAAGGACAGTTCGATATTCCTGTTTGACGAGCCGCTTTCGAACCTGGACGCCAAACTGCGCGGCCAGATGCGGGCCGAGTTGGCGCTGATGAGCCAGCGGGTCCGCAAGAACATGATCTACGTCACCCACGACCAGGTCGAGGCCATGACCCTGGCAGACCGGATCGTGGTCATGCATCTTGGCTGCATCCAGCAGCAGGGCACCCCGGAGGAATTGTTCAAGTCACCGGCCAACAAGTTCGTCGCCGGTTTTCTCGGCATGCCTCCCATGAATTTTCTCGAAGCCGACATCAGGGAAGAGGACGGGAAGGTCCTTGCCTCCGGAAGCGGGTTCGACATCGTGCTTCCCGACCATCGCCGGGCAGAACTCGATGCGTCGACCGACCAGGTGACGCTCGGGATTCGCCCCAGCGACCTCACCTATGACCCGGAAGCACCCGCCGGCACGGCCGTGGATCTCAGGGTTGCCGTATCGGAATATATCGGTGCCCAGTCGGTACTGCTGTGTTCCTGCGGAGAGACGAGGGTGACGGTCGAGTTGAAATCGGAAACGCCCATCGCTCTTGGAGAGACGCTCAGGTTCGCGGTCAGACCTGAGGGGCTGCACCTGTTTGATCGCAAATCCGGAATGGCACTTTGATGTCCAACACGAAAAGGAGTTTGAAATGCAGAAACTTGTGAGAATTGCCGCGGCGTCCGCGATCGCGGCTGCGGCCATGACGGCTGCGGCCGTTGCCGGCCCCTATGATCCTTATGAGGGCGAGACGGTCGTGGTCAATTTCCCGGCCCATCCGCACTTTGACGCGGTCAGGAAGATCCTGCCGCAATTTACCGCCGAGACAGGGATCGAGGTCGAGGTCGACCAGTTGCCCTATCTGAAGATGCGGGAGCGCCAGACGCTTGAACTGGCACAGGATGAGGGCGAATACGACCTCATCGCCTATGTCGTGTTTTCCAAGGCCGACTACGTCTATGCCGACCAACTGGAAAACCTGGCGCGGTATTTCATGAATCCGATGCTGGCCGATCCGTCCTATGACGCCGACGACCTCATCGATGGCTACGTGTACAATATCGGGTTTGCCGGTGGCAACAAGGGCTACCTCGAGGGCAAGACCGGCTCGCTGTTCGGCGTGCCCTATGGATCGGAGACCTCGATCCTCGGCTATCGCACCGACATCTTCGAAAAGCACGGGCTCGAGGTTCCCGAGACCTATGACGAAATGCTCGAAATCGCCTGCAAGATTCCCGAGCTGGAGCCGGGCATGGGCGGGCTGTCGAGCCGGGCCGCCTCCGGGCACCATGCCAGCCATGCCTTCCTGCTGCACCTAGCCCCGCTGGGCGGGCGGATCTTCGATGATGCCTGGAACCCGATCGTCAACAATGCGGCCGGCGTCGAGGCAGCCAACGCGCTCAAGACCATCGTCGATTGCGGACCGGAAGGGTCGGCATCCTTCGGCTTCGGCGAGGCGCTGGGGTCGTTCCTCAACGGTGATACGGCAATGTTCCTCGACACCACGGTGGTCGCCGGCCAGATCAATGATCCCGGCAAGTCGAAGGTCGTCGGAAAGGTCGGCTGGGCAATGCACCCGATGGGTGTCCGCCGCGGCAGCCAGACCGGCGGGTTCGGAATCGGAATTCCGAAAAACGCCGAGAACAAGGAAGCAGCCTTCCTGCTGATGCAGTGGCTGACCTCGAAGCATGGCGACAAGCTCGTGGCCATGGAAGGCGGAAACCCGTCACGGTTCTCGACCCATTCCGACCCGGATGTCAACGCCAAGTTCCCGCACATGGCAACTTTCGGCGAAGCGCTGCAGCATGCCGATCCGGACTGGCGCCCGATCATCCCGGTCTGGGGCAAGATCAATGCAGATCTTGGCACGACACTGTCCAAGGTGCTGACGGAAGACCTGGATATCCAGGAGGCGCTTGACGGTGTCGCCGAACGCACCCGGGCGGTGATGGAAGAAGCCGGATACTACACCTGGAACTGATCCGGGTCTGAAAGACAACCTGCCCGGCTCTCTTGCCGGGCAGGACTTCGCTTCAAACCCTGGAGGGCAGAAATCATGCGACAGGCAATGAACAGATTGTCGCCGTATGCATTTATTGCGCCGGCCGCCGTGATCATGGCGATCGCACTGCTCTACCCCCTGGGTTACATGATCTACGGGTCGTTCCGTGACTGGGATCCAAGCCAGAGCCTGGCGGAAGCGGATTTCATCGGGATCAAGAATTACGTGACGCTGTTCCATGACCCGGCCTTCCGTGAAAGCCTGTCGGTCACGCTGATCTTTGCCTCCTCGGTGGTGGTGGCCGAACTGGTCATCGGTGTCGGGCTGGCGCTGCTGCTGGACCGGAACATCCGCGGCATGTCGGTGCTGAGAACGCTGTTCATCCTGCCGATGATGATCGCCCCGGTGGTGGTGGGGCTGATGTGGCGCTACATGTACCACCCGACGGTCGGGACCTTCAACCGGTCCCTCAAATCCATGGAATTCTCCGGGGTGGACTGGCTGGGCCAGCATGCGCTGCTGTCGGTCATCATCGCCGATATCTGGCAATGGACCCCATTCATATTCATTCTCGCACTGGCCGCCCTGCAATCCCTCCCGAGATCGGCCCTGGAGGCGGCGCGGATCGATGGCGCCACCACCTGGCAACAGGCCTGGTTCATCAAGCTGCCGCTGATGATGCCGGTGCTGATCGTCACCGCGCTCTTGCGCCTGATTGATGCCTTCAAGGTCCTGGAAGTCATCCTGGTCATGACCGAGGGCGGGCCCGGCCTGTCGACGGAGATCATTGCCCTGCGCATCTCCCGCACCGCCACCGAGTTCCGGGAACTCGGCACCGCGGCCGCCATGTCCAACTATCTGCTCATCCTGCTGATGCTGCTCACCGTGGCAATGTTCGCCTTCACCCGGCTGCAGGAAATGCGTGCGGCCCGTGCCGCCAGGCAATACCAGGAAGAGGGCTGAGACAATGGAATACGAACGCCAGAATCCTGCCTTCTACGCGCTGCTCGCCGTCCTGGTATTCATGGCGGTCGGCCCGATCTGCCTCATGTTCATCAACTCGTTCAAGCTTGATGTCGACATCATCGGCGGCACCTCCGGCCTGCTCTTCCTGCCGACAATCCAGAACTACGAGACCGCGCTGTGCGACATCCTCTGGTACGAGCCCAACCACATGGATTTCTGCTCGCTGAAATTCGGTGGCGCCTTCATCAATTCGCTGATCATCGCCCTCATTTCCACCGTGCTGACCCTGGTGATCGGCTGCATGGCCGCCTATGCGCTGGTGCGGTTCCGGTTCATGGGCCGGGACGCCATCTCGCTGTCGACGCTGGCGGTGCGAATGGTGCCGCCGGCCGTGCTGCTGGTTCCGGTGTTCGGCTTGTGGAACAACGAGTTCTGCATTGGCAAGACGACGCTTGTCGGCGGCTGGATACGGGATACTCTCGGCGGCAGGGGCGATGTGTGCCTTGCCGGTACCCATTCGGGCATTATCCTGGTCTATGTGGCCATGAACCTGCCCTTTGTCATCTGGATCCTGCAGAGCTTCATCGTGCAGGTCCCCAGGTCACTCGAGGAGGCTGCCCGAGTCGACGGGGCCGGACCCTTCCAGGTCTTCTACAAGATCGTGCTGCCACTGATCAAACCCGGCCTGGCCGCCGCCGCCATCTTCACCTTCCGCATCGCCTGGAACGAGTATCTCCTGGCCTCCGCCCTGTCGGACCGGAACACCAAGACGGTGCCGATCCTGATCGTGAACAACATGTCGGAGTTCAATGTCGAATGGGGGGTGATCATGGCAACCGGGATGCTGCTTGCCATCCCGCCCATCATCTTCACGCTCTTTGCCTCGAGGCAGATCATCACCGGTATGACCGCAGGTGCGGTCAAGGGTTGATCGCCGTCGATGCGACCTGTCCTGCTGCTGGCAACGCTCGAGACCAAGTCCGAGGAGGCCGGCTACCTCCGTGACGCTCTGGCGAGGAACGGGATTGCCGCGAGGATCGTCGACATCTCGCTGGCCTCGGGGCCGGAGATAAGGGATCACGGAAAGAAACTCCGCAGGATGGAGGAGGTGGCAGAGGCGGCCTCGTCGCACCTGGCCCGGGAGACTCCGGGTGACGCGGCTGCCGCCATCGGCCTCGGCGGAGGGACCGGCGGCGAGATCGCGCTCCGGGTGCTGCGGACCCTTCCCTTCGACTTCCCGAAATTCCTGATCACCACCTTGCCATTCGACCCCAGGGTGGCGGTGGCCGACAACTCCATCGTCGTCATCCCGACTGTTGCCGATATCGAGGGGATGAACAGCTCGCTGCGGCAGGTCCTGGACAACACCGCCATGATGCTCACCGGCCTGGCAGCCGGCACCAGCCCGGCCGTGCCGGCCAGGAAATCCGTCGGGTTGTCGACGCTTGGCGTGACCCGGAAATCGGCGAGGGCGATCATTGACCGCCTGCGAAAGGCCGGCCACGAGGCGACGGCCTTTCATGCCAATGGCTATGGAGGGGCCGCCTTTGCCCGGTTTGCCCGGGAGGGCGAGTTTGTCGGCGTCATCGACATGACGGTGCACGAGATGACCCGCATGCAGGTGGCCGGCGCACATGTCAGCATGCCGGACCGGTTCACTGCCGCCGGCAGTCTGCCGCGGGTCGTGCTGCCGGGCGGCCTGAACTTCATCGGCCTGGGCGAGTTCGAACAGATCGAGGACAGCTACCTGGCCCGGCCGCATTACCGGCACTCCGGCTATTTTACCCATGTGAAGATGACCGCCGACGAGATGGAGCGGGTCTGCACCGAGCTGGCGGCGGCACTGAACCGGGCAGAGGCGCCGACCGAACTGGTCCTGCCGATGGGCGGTTTCTCGCACGAGGACTGCCCGGGCGGGGCAATCGAGGACCGGGATTTGCGCGAGATTGCCGCTTCGGTCCTCGAGGAATCGGCGGTGGGCTATGCCACCCGCCGACTGGATGCCCATATCAATGACCAGGAGACGGCCGAACTGGCTGTCGACACGCTGTTGTCAGCCATGAGGAAAGGAATGCCGGATGATTGACCGGAATGATCTGACCGGTGAGATGGAGGAGTTGATCGCCTGTGCCGGGCGATGCTTCGAGCGCGGGCTGCAGACCAATTCCGGGGGCAACCTGTCTGTCCTGCTGCCAGCGAGGGAGGCGATCATCATCAAGCCTTCCGGTGTCGGGTTCAACGAATGCTCGCCGGACAACTTGCAGATCGTGCATCTCGATGGCAGGGTCGAGCATTCGGCGTATCGACCGTCCAAGGATCTGGGTTTCCATCTCGGCCTCTACCGGGTGCGGAAGGACATTCGGGCCATCGTGCACTGCCACAGCCCATGGGCCACCGGATATGCCAGCGCCGGCCTCGGTATTCCCTGCCTGACCGTGCAGGCGAAGGAGAAACTCGGCGAGGTTCCGCTCATCCCGCTGCCCACCGGCGGAGGTGCGCAAACCGACGCCGACATCTCGCCGGTCTTCCGGAATTCGGCAACCGTCGCCGCGGTGCTGGCAAATCACGGACAGATCGGCGTCGGCAAGTCACTGATGGCAGCGCAACATGTCGCCGAGCTGATCGAGGAGACGGCCCATATCGCCTGGGTAAGAGACATGCTCACGGCCCCCCGGGCCTGAACCGGCCCGCGCCAGCAACGGCGTCGCATGATCCCCTATTTGCAACGGGAACTGTCGCGGCCATCCGACTGGTCCGCAATTCATGCGGCAAACATGTGGCTTCTCATCATCTCTGGTGTTGCACTTCAGAGTGGAGCGGGAAGGGGGGGGTTGTTAATTGTCTGACGAGGTACTAGTGGTCTGATTCATTCATTTGATGCCATTTCCTGCAGCTTCCGGTGCCCTCTTTTCCACGAGGCGACCAGCTCCTCGGGCTTCCTGCTCCAGCGGAACGGGCGGGCGTCATTGGTATTGTGGTGCTCGATGTAGCCCTCGATAGCCGCGATGCACTCGTCAAGCGAATTGAAGATGGCATGCTTGAGCCTCTGTCTCGAGAGCTTGGAGAAGAACCCCTCGACCGCGTTCATCCACGAGGCCGAGGTCGGGGTGAAGTGGAACGTCCAGTCGGGATGGTGCTTCAGCCATGCATGGACCCTGGCCGACTTGTGCGAGGAGACGTTGTCGAGAACGACATGAACCGGCACTCCGGGCTCGATCCCCTCGGCAACATGATCGAGGAAGGCGAGGAACTCCTCCGAGCGGTGTTGCTCGACCGTCTGGCCGACGACCTTGCCGGTGGCGACGTCGAGTGCCGCCAGCAGGCAGGTGGTGCCGTTCCGTTTGTAGTCGTGTGTCCTGGTCCCGGCGTGTCCGGGCGTCATCGGCAGCGGCCTCTGCGTCCGCCCGAGCGCCTGGATCTGCGGCTTCTCATCGACCGAGATGACGACGGCGTGGTCGGGCGGGTCCACGTAGAGGCCGACCACGTCGCGCAGCCTGATCTCGAACCTCGGGTCGCGGGAGACCTTGAAGGTCTTCACCTGGTGCGGCCGCAGGCCATGGCGGCGCAGGATGTTGCGAACCGTGGAGATGACCATGCCGCCCATGGCCTCGGCCAGGGCCTTCAGTGTCCAGTGCCCGGCATGCGGCGGCGGTGGCGACATCGCCAGATCGATCAGGGCCTTCACCTTCTCCCCGGAAATCGGCTTCCTTCCCGGCGGACGGGTGGCGTCATGGAGGAGCCCGTCCACGCCCTCCTCGAGAAAGCGGTCCCGTCAGCGCCGGACCGCCCGGTCGACATGCCGGTCCTGCGCATGGTCTCCGCCGGCCCGCAGCCCGAGCCGAGCTCGACGATGATGCGGGCCCGCCAGACATGCTTCTGCATGCTGCGCGGGTTGCCCATGATCTGTTCGAGGCGTGCCCGCTCTTCGCCCGACAGCCTGATTTCCTGCCTTGCCTGCTTCCTGCCCATTGACATGTTCCTGTTCTTGTTGGCCGCCTGATGGCGGCGGGCAGGACAGTATCACGCATGGCGAAACAACGGAATCTCATGTTTTGTATTATACACTAGGGCCTGTTGACAATCGACTTGCGAATCAGTGCAACTGATGCCATTTTCCTCGTAACGCACGTCGAAATGACGGCACGAGCAGGTGAGGCAGATGACGGATGAATGAAGACAGGACGGTGCTGACCGACGCCATGTGGGCGCGGACCCGCCCCATGCTGCCCGGAAAGGCGACCGATCCCGGCGTCACCGCGGCAGTGGGCAGGCAGTTTCTCGAGGCCGTACTGTGGCGGACCCGCACCGGATCGCCCTGGCGCGACCTTCCGGAGAGTTTCGGCAAGGAGGCGCATCTTCAAGCGGTTCCGACGCTGGGCGCTTTCGGGCATCTTCGAACAGGTATTCAACGAGTTGTCCGATGAGTTCGACCTCGAATACGTGTCCGTGGACGGCACCATCGTGCAGGCACACCGGAAGGCGGCCGGCGCAAGGGGGGGACCTGCAAACAGGGTATCGGACGCTCCCGGGGCGGCCTGACCGGCAGGATCATGGCAATCGTGGACGCACTCGGCTACCTCGTACGCTTCGTGATCCTTCCCGGACAGGCCCATGACCTTCTCGGAGTTCCGGAGCTTCTCGGGGATCTCTCCTTCGGCGCCCTCATCGGCGACAGGGCATTCGATGCCGGCTGGCTGCTCGAGGAGATCGAGGATAGCGGGGCAGAGGCGGTGATTCCGGCGCGACGGAACCGGACGAAGCCCAGGCATCATGACCGGGAGATGTACAAGTGGCGGCACCAGATCGAGAACTTCTTCGCAAGGATCAGGGAGTTCCGGGCCATCGCCACCCGCTACGACAAGACCGACAAGAGCTTCGCGGCGGCGATTCATCTCGTCAGTGGCGTGGTCGCGGCAACATGATTGTCAACAGGCCCTAGTTTGGTGCTGAGTCAAGGAAGCGTTGATGGGCCAGACAGACCTCTGTAAGTTGACGATCCCGCCCAACAGTTGGCCGGGTTGGCCGTCAACGGGGATTTTTGACAGCGTTTTGGTATGCCAAGCGCGAGAATTACGAACCCGCAAAGTGAGTTTCTCCCGACCAGTGGAAAATCGGAGACCCAAGCATTTCAAGAAGGAATGTCAGGTTGAACAATGACCATCTACGCCGTTTTTGGATTACAGCAACCGCAAGTTGTCGAGAGCAATATCATCAAGCACTACGCCAACGCACATTATAACGCTGGGAACGGCGTGTTCTTTATTTCCAGTGAAACGGATACAACGATCGAGGTCGGCGTGAATCTCGGTTTTGGCAATAGTGACTCAGTTCCGAGGACATCAGGCATCATCGTTCCTGTATTCAATTACTGGGGAAGATATGATCCCAATCTCTGGGAATGGATTAGCACCAAGCAAAGAGTGAGCAGTTGACAACCGCTCAGCAACCCCAAGCGCCACCTGATCGCCAACCGCCTGACCCTAATTCCGCACCGTCGGAGTGGGTAATGCACAGCCTCAATTCAATAAATGGCAACCTAGACTCACTTAAAGGCGACATGAACAACCAAATGGAGTCACTGAAGCATCGGATAAGATCACTGGAAAGAGGTGTGTATGCTATAACCGGAGGAGTTGCTGTAATCGTGTTTGTGGCGACGATCATATTCAACGTTGTTTCCTTTGATATTGAACTAAAAGTCGTTCCCAAGGAAATTGAACCGGAGGTGACTAATGGGGGAAAATGATATCGGGATCGGGAAGGTTGTCCGTCTGAATTCCGGGGGACCATTGATGACTGTCAGGGATATTGACGATGATGTCGCTGGTGAAAGGCAGTTAGTCCATTGTGTCTGGTTTGCTTCAACTGGTGAAACCACCTACGGTTCATTTCCAATTGCTGCCCTGACCCCCGGCAGGAACGAGAGAACCAATTAGATTGGCCTGATGTATTTTGGAGTCTGGCGGTCGAGGTATCGGCATCCAGGCTCGTCAAGTGGTATTGTGCCAGAATCTCCCTGGGTGACGAAAGTTCCATAAACTGGCCACACAGGAGGTACTCCACACCTCATCCCCTTCAGGAGCACCAAACCGTCTTGCAGTTGCAGGCAGCAGGGTCACTTCGCTTGTCCCCGAGTCATCTTGCCAATCACTCCCGCAACCCCAGACGCGGAGTTGCTTGCGGGCGGGTTATGAAATATGTCCCGTTGTGACTGACTGAATTACTATCAGAGAGGAGGCAATGATGTCAGAGAACCTGAATCGCCGGAAATTCCTGCGCGGTGGCGCCTTGGCTGCAACCGCCTCGGCCGGAGCGCTGGCTGCACCGTCAATCGCCCGGGCCGAACCGGTTACCCTGAAGATGCAGGCCGCCTGGGGCGGCGGCATCTTTCTCGAGAATGCTCAATCCTATGTCGATCGTGTTCACGCCATGGCGGGCGATGCGCTGAAAATCGACCTGCTGGCCGTCAATTCGGTGGTGAAGACCAGCCAGATGCAGGATGCGGTTCACCGCGGCGTGCTCGATGCCTGCCATTACGTCCCGGCCTACTGGTATTCGAAGTCGAAGACCGCCTCGCTGTTCGGCACCGGCCCCTGCTTCGGATGGTCAAGCCAGGAAGTGCTCGGATGGGTGCATTACGGTGGCGGGCAGGAGCTGTTCGAGGAGTTGATGGACTCACTGCAGCTGAACATCATTTCGTTCTTCAACAGCCCGATGCCGGCCCAGCCGCTTGGCTGGTTCAAGGAGGAGATCAAAGATGCCAGCCAGATGTCGGGTCTGAAATACCGGACAGTCGGACTGGCGGCAGATGTTCTCCTGGAAATGGGGATGTCGGTTGTCCAGCTGCCCGGCGGCGAAATCCAGCCGGCCATGAAGTCCGGACTGATCGATGCGGCCGAGTTCAACAATCCGACCTCCGACCGTGACTTCGGCATGCAGGATGTGTCCAAGCACTATCACCTGGCGTCGTTTCACCAGAGCCAGGAGTTCTTCGAGGTCTCCTTCAACCGCAAGACGTACGAATCGCTGTCGCCGGAGCTTCAGGCCATCCTGAGGCATGCCTCGGAGGCGGAAAATTCCAACTTCTACTGGCACAACACCAGGAGATACGCATCCGACCTCGTGACCCTGCGTGAGGGACATGGTGTGAATGTCTACCGTACTCCGGATTCGGTCATGGCCGAGCAGCTCAAGGCATGGGACGTGGTCATCGACCGCCTGGCCAGCGAGGATCAGTTCTTTGCCAAGGTCATTGACAGCCAGAAGGCCTATGCCGAGGAGGTGATGGGTTACCTGAACCTCAACCAGCCTGACTACAAGCTGGCCTACGCGCATTATTTTGGTAGCTAGTAGCAACTTGTCACGGGAGGCCGGACCGGCCTCCCGCTCTTCCCGGACATACGCATGCGTCGATTGATTTACACGATCGAGGGCCTCAGCGTGTGGACCGGCCGTGCATTCGGCTGGTGCATACTGGTGTTGACCCTGTCCGTCGCCTACGAGGTCGTGGTCCGCTACGTGTTCAACGCGCCGACCGTCTGGGCGTTCGACATGATGGTCCAGATGTACGGAGCGCTGTTCCTGATGGCCGGCCCCTACGCTCTGGCCCAGGATTCGCATGTCCGGGGCGATGTCCTCTACCGGCTGTTTCCGGTGAAATGGCAGGCCCGGGTCGATTTCGTGCTCTACATCCTGTTTTTCTTCCCTGGAATGCTGGCCCTGTTCTGGTTTGGCTACGAGATTGCCGCCGACAGCTGGCGCTATCAGGAAGTCAGCTGGAACAGCCCGGCCCGGATCCAGATCTATTTCTTCAAATCCCTGATACCGGTCGCCGGATTCCTGCTGATCCTGCAGGGCATTGCCGAGATGGCCAGGTGCTGGCGGGCCATGCAGACCGGCGCCTGGATGGAGCGGCTGGAAGATGTCCGGGAGACCGAGGACATTCTCATCCGGCAGACAGAGGCCGAGTCGCGGTGATGCCGGCCCCGATGGCACCTTGCAGGAACGTGGTGACGCCGGTACCGCCGGTACCTCCCGGGAGCCGCAGATGACAAATCCCGAAATTGCCATCCTGATGCTGAGCATCTTCATCGTGCTGGTGTTGCTCGGCTTCCCGATCGCCTTCACCCTGCTGGCGATCGGCGTGGCGTTTGGCTACTACGCCTATTACCAGGGCGGCGCCGAGACCTTTGCCGACCTGCTCAACAACAACATCTTCTACCTGCTCAACCAGAACACCTACTCGGTGATGGAGAATGACACGCTGGTCGCCATCCCGCTGTTCCTGTTCATGGGCTACGTGGTCGAGCGGGCCAATATCGTCGACCGGCTGTTCTACTCGTTGCAGATGGCGGCCCGCAACATGCCGGGCTCGATGGCGATTGCCGCGCTCATTACCTGCACGGTGTTCTCGACGGCGTCGGGGATCGTCGGTGCGGTGGTGACGCTGATGGGTCTCCTGGCCTTTCCGGCCATGGCCAACGCCTCCTACGACAAGAGGTTCGCCTCCGGCGTGATCTGTGCCGGTGGCACGCTCGGTATCCTGATCCCGCCATCAATCATGCTGATTGTCTATGCGGCGATTGCCGAATTGTCACCGCTTCGGCTGTATGCGGCGGCAATGTTTCCCGGCCTGCTGTTGTCGGGCCTCTACATCCTCTACGTGATGATCCGGGCATTCCTGAATCCCGCCATCGCCCCGAAGCCGAAGAGCGAGCATGTCCCGAGCCGACTGACGGTCTACCGGGAGTTGCTGATTTCCTTCGTTCCGCTGACAATCCTGATCATGCTGGTGCTGGGCTCGATCCTCGGTGGGCTGGCAACCCCGGCCGAGGCGGCGGCAATGGGTGCCCTGGGAGGGCTGGTGCTTGCCTTCCTCTACCGGTCGCTGAACTGGAGGAAGGTCAAGGACAGCGTGTTCCTGACCGCGAAGGCCACGGCCATGGTGTGCTGGCTCTTTGTCGGTTCCTGGACCTTTGCCTCGGTATTCTCCTACCTGGGAGGCCATGACCTGATCGAGCACTGGATCCTGGGCATGGAATTGCAGCCATGGCAATTCCTGGTGCTGGTGCAGCTGATCATCTTCCTCTTGGGCTGGCCGCTGGAATGGTCGGAAATCCTGATCATTTTCGTGCCGATCTTTCTGCCGATGCTCGATACCTTCAACGTCAACCCGTATTTCTTCGCCATGCTGGTGGCGCTGAATTTGCAGACATCGTTCCTGACCCCGCCAATGGCGATGTCGGCCTATTACCTGAAGGGGGTGCTGCGCTCCCAGATCGAGTTGATGGACATCTTCAAGGGCATTCTTCCCTATCTGGCCATCGTGATCTTCGCCATGATTCTCATGTACCAGTTCCCGGCAATTGCCCTGTGGCTGCCGGACTACCTGTTCGGCGCATACATTCCGTGATCGGCCGGCATGACCAACCACCTCAATGAACTGTCCGCCCTCGAGCTGGCCGGGTCCATCCGGGACGGCAGGGTAACCTCGCGATCGGTGGTGGAGTCCTGCATCGAGCGCATAACCTCCACCGACGGGACGCTTCGGGCCTGGCAGTGGCTTGATCCGGACCATGCCCTTGACCAGGCCGACAGGCTTGACCGCAGTCGCAAATTCGGCAAGCCACTGGGAGCGCTCCATGGCGTGCCGGTCGGCATCAAGGACATCATCGATGTCGGATCGGTTCCGACCAGGCATGGATCGCCGCTCTTTGCCGGTCGCAAGGCCCGTCGCAACGCCTTTGTTGTCGACCGGCTCAGCGATGCCGGTGCGGTCATCCTCGGCAAGACGGTGACCACCGAGCTGGCCTTCATGAATCCGGCCGAAACAACCAATCCCCATGACGCAACGAAATCGCCCGGAGGCTCTTCCAGCGGCTCGGCCGCCTCGGTTGCGCATTGCCAGGCCCCGCTGGCGGTCGGCAGCCAGACCAATGGCTCGGTGATTCGCCCGGCATCCTTTTGCGGCGTGTTCGGCTTCAAGCCGACCCGGGGGGTGATTTCCACCGATGGCGTGCTGGAGACCTGCCCGAACCTGGACCAGCTTGGCGTGTTCGGGCGGACACTCGAGGATGTGGCGGCATTGGCCGATGCAATCAGTGGACATGATTCCCGTGACCGCAAATCCTGGCCCGGACCCAGGCCGCGCATGCGCGATGGCTGCCGGCAGGAGGTCCCGGTCGAGCCGGACTTTGCATGGTTCGAGCCGGCATATTTCGACCGTCTCTCGGAGGATTCCCGGCAGGGCTTCGAAGATGTCGTCGAATTGCTGGGCGGCCAGGTCGACCGGATTGCGGTGCCGGATGGCTTCGACTCGCTGGTCGAGACCCACCGGATCATCATGGATTACGAGTTCAACAGGGGTCTTGGTCCGAGGATCTGCAGGAATCCGGAACTGGTCAGCGCCGAGGTGTTGGGCGTGGTCGAGCGCGCCGCCAGCATAACCGAGGCCGATTACCGTCGCGCCCTGGCCATGAAGTCATCGGCGGAGCACTATTTCGAGCTGTTTTTCCGGGATTACGATGCGATCATCGCCCCGAGCGCTCCGGGTGAGGCCCCGGCGAGGGAGAGCGGCACCGGCGATCCGGTATTCTGTACCGTCTGGACCCTCTGCGGGCTGCCGGCAGTGACCTTGCCGGTGTTGACCGGCAATGCGGATCTGCCGATCGGTCTGCAGCTGATTGCCGGCCGCGAGGAGGATGACCGGCTGCTGAGAACTGCCAGGTGGCTGATCGACGAGCTGGGCCGGAAGCTGGCAGGCTGAAACAGGGAGAGCAAGAATGTTGGCAGGTTGGACCAGGGTGATCGTGGCAACGATCTCCACCGGGTTGGTGGTCGGATTCGTGCTGGGTCTTGCCCACAGCATCTCCACGGGGTTTGCCGGCTTCTGGGGCGGCTTTCCGTTCTGGATCATCGCCCTGCTGGTCATGTCGCTTGCCGCCTATGATTGCTGGGACCAGGCATTGCGGCCGCATTTCAGGAAACGCGGCTGAACGGGTCCTGCGGGCCGGCGACAGCCGGAGGCCCGGTCAGAGCAGGACCACCGAGCCGGCACCCCATCCGATACGAGCCTGAGCGCCGACCGGAAGGATCGGCCGGTTGGCAGTGTTGCGCATGGAGATGGTGACCATGGTGCCGGAACCTTCCAGCCTGACATCGTAATAGGTCATGTCACCGTAATAGGCCCGGTCGGCGATCGTGCCCGCCGCCCGCTGATGCGGCCAGCCTTCATCGAACAGGATCGTCAGCAGTTCCGGACGTATGCCGGCCGAGACCCTGGCGCCCGGAGCGTGCGATCTGGCCTGTTCGGGCGGGAATTCGACCTTGCCGAGCCCCTCGATGTCGACCGTCACCCCGGTTGCCGTCCTGGCGCCGACAACCGCCGGCAGAAAATTCATGTTGCCGAGGAACTCGGCGACCTGCCGGGTGGCCGGCGCGGTGTAGATGTCGCTCGGGGCCGAGACCTGCACGATCCGCCCCTCGAACATGACCGCGATCCGGTCGGACATGGTGAGCGCCTCTTCCTGGTCATGGGTCACGAGGACAAAGGTAATCCCCACCGCCCGCTGAAGGTTCCGCAACTCCGACTGCATCTGCTCGCGGAGCTTCTTGTCGAGTGCCGACAACGGCTCGTCCAGCAACAGGACTTTCGGGCGCAGTATGAGAGCCCGCGCCAGCGCCACCCTTTGCTTCTGGCCGCCCGACAGGTTCTTCGCATCCCGGTCCTCGAAGCCGGCCAGGCTCACCATCTCCAATGCTTCGCCGACCATCCGGTCCTGTTCGGCCTTCTCGAGGCGTTTTCGCCGCAGGCCGAAGCCGACATTCCCGGCCACCGTCATGTGGGGGAAGATTGCATAGCTCTGGAACACCATGTTGGTTGGCCGGCGGTTCGCCTCGACACCCTTCATCGGCAGATCGTCGATCCAGACCTGGCCTTCATCCGGTTCCGAAAACCCGGCAATGGCCCGCAGGAGGGTGGTCTTTCCACAGCCGGAGGGTCCGAGAAGCGAGAAGAATTCCCCCTGCATGATGTCGGCTGATACCCGGTCCAGGGCAGTGAGCTGCCCGAATGTCTTGGTGATATTCTCGATCCTGATGATTGGTGTGTTCAAAACAGTCCTCCCATGCCCTCGCTGCCGGATCTTCGCGCCCCGCGGCGCCTGACATATTCTGCCGTCACCAGCAGGATCAGCGAGACCAGCAACAGCAGCGTGCCGAGAGCCATGACGCTGGGAAGTCTCGCCGGAAACCGCAGCTGGCTCCAGATATAGACGGGCAGGGTCACCTCGGTACCCGCCAGGAAAAAGGCGATGATGAATTCATCGAGTGAAATGGTGAAGGCGATCAGCACGCTCGAAATGATTCCCGGAATGACCAGCGGCAGGCTGATCAGGCGAAAGGTCGACCAGCGGGTCTCGCCGAGGTCGAAGGAGGCCTCTTCGAGGCTCAGATCGAGATTGGCGAATGCCGTTGACAGGATGACCGTGCAAAACGGGGTGCAGATCAGCACATGGCCGAGGATGATGGTCCACAGCGACAATTCCAGCCCGGATTGCAGGATGACCACCAGCAGTGACACGCCGACGATGATCTCCGGCAGCACCAGCGGGATCATGATCATGCCCATGATGGTCCGTTTGCCGGCAAACCGGTAGCGGATGGCGGCACGGGCGGCGCACAGGCCAAGCGCGGTGCTGATGACCGCGGTCAGCACGGCAACGATGATGCTGTTCCTTGCCGCAGAGTGCAGCGCCTCGGTCTCCAGGAGCAAGTCGAACCATCGCAGGGTAAACCCCTGGAGCGGGAAGGCCACGATGCTGCTGTCGTTGAAGGCGAATATGGGAAGCAGCAGCACCGGCGCGTACAGGAACACCAGGTAGAGGGCCACGTACAGGATCAGTCCGTGCGAGCCGGTTCGCATCACGACAGGTTCCCGAGATGGCGGCGGGTCAGCCGGACAATCAGCAGTGACAGCGCACCGACGATGAACATCGACGAGATTGCCAGCGCCGCGCCGAGCGGAGGATTATTGGCCTTCTTGAACTGGAGTTCGATCATGTTGGCAATGAGAAGGCCGTCAGGTCCCCCGACCAGCCGCGGCGTGACATAATCGCCAACGGTGGGGATGAACACGATCACCGAGGCCCCGATGACGCCGGGCAGGGCCAGTGGCAGCGTGATCCGCAGGAAGCGGTGCAGCGCTCCCTCGCCGAGATCGGCCGCTGCTTCCAGCAATGACCGGTCCACCTTTTCCAGGGCAACAAAGATCGGCAGGATGGCAAACGGTGCCCAGGCATGGCTCAGGGTGATGACGACCGCGTTGACGTTGTAGAGAATGAAGCTGAGCGGCTCCTCGATGAACCCGAGCTGGGTCAAGGTCCCGTTCACCACGCCATTGTAGCCGAGAATGACCTTCCACAGGAATATCCGCATCAGGTAGCTGGTCCAGAACGGAATGGTGATCAGGAAGATCCATAGCGGCTTGCGCCCGGGAGCCACGTGGAAGGAGACGTAATAGGCGACCGGAAAGGCCAGGATGACCGTGCAGGCGGTGACGATTCCGGATACCAGCAGTGACCGGATCATCAGCACCCGGTATATCGGCTGCGTCCAGGCCTCCTTGTAATTGGCCAGCGTCGGGGTCCGGTCCAGGTCCAGATAGTCCTGGGTCCAGAAACTGAAGGCGACAACCGCAGCGATCGGCACCGCCAGCAGCAGGATGGCGTAGAGGAAGGGCGGGCTGACCAGCGTCAAGCCCCTGGCCGCCGGTGTTCGCAGCCAGCTCCGTCCGGATGCAACTAGACCCGGCACGGCTTCATTCCCGCAAGCAGCCGGGAATTGACCGCCTGTAATGTGCCGGCGGCAGGTTCCTCCGCCTCGCCGAGGGCCGGGACAAGTTCCCGCAGGTGATCATGAAAGGATCGCATTCCGTATTCGAGATCCGACATCAGGATGCCATCATAGGCCGAGGAGAATGCGGCTTCGCAGGACCATTTGGCCAGCAACCGGTCTTCCTCGACCGCGTCACGGTCGATGCGCCCGCTCAGGTAGCGGGCAAGGCGCAGATGGCGGGATTCGCGGGCCCGCCGGTAGACACCGCCGCGCTGGATGGTCCGCGTCGCCGATAGCGGGACTTCCTGATAGAAGATCACGCTGTCCGGATAGAAGCCGAGGACAAGGTTCGGAAACATGCCGACATAGAGCCAGGCATGACGATAGGGCTCCGGCAGCCAGGTGGCCTCGGGCAGGATGTTCCGGTAGGCCCGCACCGACCACAGCCGGGGCGGCGCCTCGTTGAACGGCCCGACCGACCTCGCCACCCCGCTGACATACGGCTCGTCGAAATACCGGTCGCCATAGAGATCATGCAGCCCGGGATGGGCCTGCCGGACATGGTAGCCCTCATTGTCGACATCGCGGACCGACTTCCAGTTCACCTCGATCTCGTCCTCGTAGCTGCTGTTCCCGGCAGGAACGAGCCCGGCAAGGCCATAGGGCTCGATTTCATCATCGACGCCGCCAAGGATGTGACAGACCGGCAGTTGCGGGCCGGGCCGGAACCGCACGAAGACCAGCCCCCTCCAGGTTTCCATCTCGACCGGCTTCAGCCCCCGGCCACGCGCATCGAGCGGCGGGAACGTATCGCTCCTGGCCGCCCCGCGCAGGGTGCCGTCGAGATTGTAGGTCCAGCCATGATAGGGGCACACCAGCGATTGCCGGCAAGTCCCTCGACGGTCGGCCACCACCCGCGAGCCGCGGTGCCGGCACAGATTGTGAAACGCCCGCAACGAACCATCATGGCCCCGGACGATCAATGCCCGTTCGCCGGCAATGTCGAAGGTGCTGAAATCTCCCGGTCCGGCAACATCATTGACGTGGCATGCAAACTGCCAGTGGGTCCGGAAAATACGGTCCCGTTCGAGAGCCAGCAATTCCTCGGAAAAATATGTCCAGCCCGGAAGGCCGCTCCGGTCCCAATCGGCAGGTGGCCGCAGCGCCGGCCCGGCAAGGGACGGGGTCGGCTCTGCCCTGGCCGTGTTCATGCGGGCCCGGTCCGCTGGCTGAGCGACAGGTCAGACATGGTGCTCCGGCCAGCTATCCGGGGACATGACCTTCCCGCTTCAGATCGCCATGCACCTGTTCGATGGCCTGTCCCAGCCTGGAGACGACCTGGTCGATTTCCTCGCGGGTGATGACCAGCGGCGGTGACATGATGTTCAGCCGGCCGATCGGCCGCACCAGCACCCCCAGCTTCTCCGCCGCATCCGATATCCGGGTCGCGATCCCGACATGATCGGGAAACATCTGCTTGCTGTCCTTGTCACGGACGTTCTCGACGCAGCGCATCAGGCCCAGGCCGCGCACGTTGCCGACGATCGGCAGGTCGCCCAGCTCGTCGAGCCTCTCCCCGAAATAGCTGCCGACCTCCCGCGAGTGTTCGAGAATCGACTCCCTTTCGATGATCTCGATGTTCTTGAGGGCGGCAGCGCAACAGACCGGGTGACCGGCATAGGTAAACCCGCTGGTATAGACACGTGACTTGTCGGCCGAAATGACCTCGTGGATGCGGTCGGAATAGATCGCCGCTCCGATTGGCAGATATCCGGATGACAACCCCTTGGCGGAGGTGATGATGTCCGGCACGATCCCGAACACATCCTCCGACGCGAACCAGTGGCCGAGGCGGCCAAACGCGGTGACGACCTCGTCGGACACGTAGAGAATGTCGTGCAGGCGGCAAACCTCGCGCATTCTCGGCAGGTAGCCTGCCGGCGGAACCAGCACGCCCCCGGCCCCCATCACCGGCTCGGCAAAGAAGGCGCCAACCCGGTCCGGACCGATTTCGGCAATCTTGTCCTCGAACTCCGCCACCAGGAAGTCGCAGAATTCCGCCTCGTTCATCCCGTCCGGCGCCCGGTAGATGTCCGGCTCCGATACATGGTGGATGGTATCCTCGATATAGGTGAATCCCTGCTGCCGGTCGGCAATCTTGTAGCCGATCGACATCGAGGCAAAGGTCGAGCCGTGATAGGATTGGCGCCTGGCGATGACGTGAATCTTGTCCGGCCGCCCGGCACATTGCTGGTAGAAATGCACGAGCCGGTAAGCGCTGTCGACGGCCGTGGAGCCGCCAGTGGCGAAATGCACCCGGTTCAGATCTCCCGGGGCAAGCTCGGCCAGCTTCGCCGACAATCGTGCTGCCGGCTCATTGGTCATGTCGGTAAAGGTCGAGGTGTAGGCAAGCTTCCGGACCTGCTCGGCAATCGCCTCGGCCATTTCCTCGCGCCCCAGGCCGATATTGGTGCACCACAGCCCGCCGATGGCATCGAGATAGGTTGCCCCCCTCGCATCGGTCACCTCGCTGCCGGCACCGCGGGAGACGATCAGCGCGCCATTGTCGTCAAAGCTGCCGAAATCATGAAACGGGTGCAGGCAGTGCCGCCGGTCCATTTCCCAGGCTTCATGGGCTGCGTCGTTCCGCAATTCAAGCTCGGTCATCTCATCCCTGTCCCTTGTGCCCCGCATCGGGGCTGCCGGCAAAACCTAGACAAAGCGAACCCATGTGGCAAGGATGCAGAGACCGGAGCGGGTTCCCTCCGGGCGAAGGGCGCAGCGTCATCCGATCTGTCACCCCGGCGCCTTCGCCACCCGGATCACAAGCCGCCACATCACCTTCCGCAAGGCCAGGACCCGGCCCCTCGAAGCTTGTGACACCCGCACAGGTGACAGCCCCAAGGTTACCATGACAGGATCTATTGATGTAAATCAGTCACCTGGCAGAGGCTGTCGCGTTAGGGTCAAGACAGTGATACCAACTGGACATGCTCGATACACCCAAGGCTGACGTTCTGAAATTCTTCGCAGGGATAACCCAGGGTGGCGCGATCAGGAAATTCTGGTCAATGTCGGAATGTGAAGCTGAAGCGTAAAGACCCGCCCTGTCATCCACATTGACGCTCCATCGCGTTGTTCCGGACAGGTGGCCTCCCGCCGGGACCGACATGCCCAGGGCCGGTCCTTGCCGCCCTGCATGCTCTCGAAATCCCAGCGGCCGAACGGGAACCGGCAAGGAATCAACCGTAGCTGCCGTCACCCCAGCGACCGAACACGTCGATGGCCTCGATGGTGACCCAGCCGGAGGCAATGATGCCGGCAATCGGAAGCCAGATCAGGGTGGCGGCAATCGTCGTCCATTTGACCTTGGTCCTGAGGCCCGGATCAACCGGCGCCGACGGAGGCGTTCCAGGGACGATCTTGCCGTCATCGATCTGGGTTCTGATCCTGAAGGGAAGGGCGACGAACAGGCACATGAACCAGATGACTGCATAGAGAACCAGTGCCGCGCCGATCGACATCGCTCATGATTCCTCGAACTCGAACAACGTCCCGAGGAAATCCCCGGGATGCAGGAACAGGACCGGTTTGCCATGGGCGCCGATCTTCGGGTCTCCGTCCCCGAGAATTCGCCCGTGCCTTCCGGCCCGATCTGCGGCGTCGGCAATGTCGGGGGTCTCGCAGCAGATGTGGTGTATTCCGCCGGACGGGTTCCGCTTCAGGAATTCGGCAATCGGGCTGGACTCGCCGAGAGGCTCCATCAACTCGATGCGGGTATTGGACAGCTCGACGAAGGCCACGGTAACGCCGTGCCCGGGCATCGGTCGCGGCTCGGACACGGTTGCACCGAAGGCATTGCGGCAGGTCTCCACCGCCTTGCCGATGTCGGGAACCGCAATTGCCACATGGTTGAGCCGATCGATCATGACCGGGAATTTCGCTTTGCGGCGATCAGCTCCACTGCCTGGTCCAGCGACAGCGTCGACGGGTCGACACCGGACGGGATGGAGGCGTTGACTCTGTTCCATTTTATGTAGGGACCATAGCGCCCATCAAGCACCCGGATGGCGCCGCCCTCGTCGGGATGATCGCCAAGGGCTACGATCTCGCGCTGCGTCTTGCGGCCGCGTCCTCCCCGTTTGCTGCTCGCCAGCAATTCGATTGCCCGGTTCATTCCCAGCGTGAACAGCTCGTTCGGATCGTTCAGGGTGGCGTATTTGCTGTCATGGCGGACGAATGGTCCGAACCGGCTGATGCCAACCTCGACCGGCTCGCCATCTTCCGGATGGTCTCCGACCTTGCGCGGCAGCGCCAGCAGGGCCAGCGCCATGTCGAGGGTAATGGCCGCCTCATCGATTCCCTTGGGGATGCTGGACCGCTTCGGCTTGTCCTTTGCCCCCTTCGCCTCCCCGAGCTGCAGATACGGCCCGAATCGGCCGACCCGCGCCGTGACATCCAGTCCGGTTTCGGGATCGGTGCCAAGCTCGCGCCGTGCCGGGACATCGCCTGGCGCAACATCACTCCCGCCATCAATTGAACGGACGAACTGGCATTCGGGATAGTTCGAGCAACCAAGAAATGCACCGGATTTGCGGCCGGTGCGGAGCCGGATTCGGCCGATCCCACAATGTGGACAGACCCGGGCGTCACCTTCGGCAACAGCGTCGGGAAACAGCTGCGGCACCAGGATGTCTGTCAACTGGTCAAGGACCGCACCGATCCGCAGGTCACTGGTATCGTCGATGGCGGCGGTGAAATCCCGCCAGAACCGGTCCAGGACATCAAGGCGGTCCTTGCGTCCGGCCGATACATCATCGAGTTCCTGTTCGAGGCCGGCCGTGAACTCGTAGCCGACATAGCGCCCGAAATAGGTCACGAGGAAGCTGTTCAGCATCCGTCCGATCCCCTGCGGATGCAGGCTGCCTTTCTCCTGCCGGACATAGCCGCGGTCCTGGATGGTGGCCACGATCGAGGAATATGTCGACGGGCGACCGATCCCCAGCTCGACCATCTTCTTGACCAGCGAGGCCTCGGTGAATCTCGGCGGAGGCTTGGTGAAATGCTGCTTCGGCTGCGCGGTCCGGACATCCATCCGGTCGCCTTCGGACATCACCGGAAGCTCGGCATTCTTCCCGTCCTGCCCCTCCTCCTCGGACCCGCCGGCCGGGCTCCCGGGCCGGGATTTGGCGCCGGCTGGCGCTTGCCCGCTCTCCTGATAGAGTTTGCGGTATCCGTCGAATTGCATGACATTGCCGACCGCCCGCAAGCCGGTCTGCCCATCCTCCGACAGAAGATTGCAGTTGGTCTGCAGGAAGCGGGACGGATTCATCTGGCTTGCGATCGTCCGTTTCCAGATCAGATCATAGAGCTGCCGCTGGTCGGGATCACCGATCTTCAGCCCCGATACATCAAGCGAGAGGTTGGTGGGGCGAATGCACTCATGCGCCTCCTGGGCGTTCCGGGCCTTGTTCTTGAAATGGCGGGGCTTGCCCGGAAGGTAGTCGGCGCCGAAGCGGCCCTTGATCTCCCGGCGCACCGCAGCGAGTGCTTCCGGTGCCATCTCGATACCATCGGTGCGCATATAGGTAATGAGCCCCGCCTCGTAGAGTTTTTGCGCCGTTCCCATGGTCTTGCGGGGATTCGACTTCAACCGCGAGCTTGCATCCTGCTGCAGCGTGGCAGTCACGAACGGGGCAAGGGGGTTGCGCGTCCTGATCTTGCTGTCCTGGCTGTCCAGGCGGAACCGGGAATTCAGCACCTTGCCCATGGCAGCATCCGCCTCGTCACCGGTTGCAATGTCGTGCTCACCGAGTTTCCTTCCGTCGAGGATGGAGAGCCTGGCAAAATACGCCTCGCCCTTTTCGGTCTCGACCCTGGCAATGATGCTCCAGAATTCCCTGGCCTTGAACGCCTCGATCTCGGCCTCCCGCTCGACGATCAGGCGGACGCAGACCGACTGCACCCGCCCGGCCGAGCGGGCACCGGGAAGCTTCTTCCACAGCACCGGCGACAGGTTGTAGCCGACCAGGTAGTCAAGGGCGCGCCTGGCCAGGTAGGCATCGACCAGCCGCATGTCCACCGTCCTCGGATTCTGCATGGCATCCAGAACCGCCGATTTGGTGACCGCGTTGAAGACAACCCGCTTTGGCTGGCCCTCGATCCTGACACCGCGGCGTCTGGACAGCACCTCCTGGACATGCCAGCTGATCGCCTCGCCCTCCCGGTCCGGGTCGGTGGCCAGCACCAGTTCCGGGTCGGATTTGAGGGCATCGGCAATCGCCTTGACGCGCTCCTTCGCCTTGGCCTGGATCATCCACCGCATGGAAAAATCATGGTCCGGATCCACCGATCCATTCTTTTCCGGCAGATCGCGGATATGGCCAAACGATGCCAGCACCCGGTGGCCAGGCCCCAGATATCTTTCGATGGTCCGGGCTTTTGCAGGTGACTCGACGATGACAACGGGCATGAAACGCTTTCGGCAAGGAAGCAATCAAACTGAATTGGTGTCAATCCTGCAGATTGCAAATGGTGTCAATGCCGTGACCGGAAGCAGCCGCGCTTTTCGGTGGGAAGGTCTGGGCAGCGCGTCCATCATGCAACTCCGGCATCCATCCGGCGAAACAACAGGACCGATCTCCATGGCAGCGACCGGTGATACCAGGGACCAACCAGGCGTCTTGCCAGCGAGTCTTCACACATGAGCATGACCTGAATCCTTATCGTCCAGTCGAGGGGCCCCACAGGCCTGAAGCTGGCCACCCCTGGGTCGGTCGGCGACAGGACCGTCGAGGAGCGCCGCCAAGAGGCGGCGGCCATCGACCGCACCAAGCGGGGCGAGGACCCCGGGCCGCCGGAGCCGGTGCCGGAACCCACCGTCGCCGACTAGGTGGAACTCTGTCTGAAGGATCATGTCGCGACGCGCTGCAAGCCGGGGGCGGCGACGAACGACCACATGTCCATCGACTGTCATATCCTGCCGGTGCCGGGGAGCAGGGCGCTGACGGATGTCGCGCCGGAAGACGCGACCGGGCTCCATCACGGGTGGCGCGACACGCCGGCGGCGGCCAACCAGGCACTCCGGATGCGCTACTGAAATCCTGGCGCCAGAACCACCGTCAACCCGCGGGCCATCGCATCGGCGGATACACGGTTCTCCACGGGGACCGGCTGCGCGATCGCCTGTCGGGAAACCTGAACCCGGGACCGCAGTCACCGCGCGCGATCTGCGCCTCCAACTCGGCTGCCGAGTGGATTGCGCCATGCGTCCGAGGCGGCACGCATGGCTTCTGTGCAGACGAAGCCGGGGCGCGGATACTGCAGGAGGCGCTTCGACTGACCCATGCCGCACGGGGAGCCAACGTCCTCCTGCACATCCCCGACGACGAGACCCTGTTCGAAGACGCCGTTGAGCCGGCACCGGGCATCTCTTGCACCAATCCGGTCGTCACCTGCCTCGATCTGTGGAACGGCAACGATCGGGACCGCGAGGCCGCCGATCATGTGGCCGCGAAGTGCTTTCCGTGGTCGTGAGGGATCCCCGGGCCGCCGGCGGCTGCGATGACCGGATGACAGAAGCCGTCAAGTTGGAACTCATCGAGACAGCAATTCCGATTATTCACCCATGTCCTGACTTTCGGGGGTTTCGGTTTCGTTCCGGGGGCTTGTGTTGCCTCACGGAGGGCGCTCCGGAGGCTCGTTGGTGCCTCGAGACCATCACCACCAACAAGTTGCCCGAACAGCCTCCGTGAGGCACCGCCGGCACCATGTGCCGGCCATGCACAAGCCCCCCGAACACAGGCTGAACATGCTGAAAGTCAGGACATGACGGAATGATTGGAATTACTGGCGCTAGCCCCGAAATCCTTGCAAACTTTCCAGGACATACCTATACTGGAACCACCACAACCGGAAAACATGTCCGAGATAATTGCGATGGCCATCAAGCTCATTCACCTGCGTGTTGCGCTCGTTACGCTGGCCGGCATCGGCATCCTGGTCACCTTCGTCGGTGCTGCATTGTAGCATCACCTGCGATTGAAGAGAGCCACCAGCACCCCGACCAGGGCACCGAGGAACAGGTAGCCATAGATTGCCTGAAATCCCGCCACCAAACGGTATTCCTCGCGCGGGGCCATGTCTCCGTACCCAAGCGTGGTAAACGTCACCACGCTGAAATACAGCGCATCCCTCCACGCCGGGTAGAACACCTTCCCATCGCTTGACAGCACAAGACCGAGCTGGGTGTAGTACACCGCGTGCGTGAGAATTCCGGACAACACGGAAAAGACAAGCACCACCAACAACAACCCCTTCGATTTGGAAGCCATTTCGGCGCAACATCCCAGCAAGATCACGAACATGGTGAATTGCATCGCGGCCATCTCCCAATCCCCGGGTTTGTCATCCATAAGAAACACGAGGGCGCCGGGCCAGATAAGCGCAAAAATCAAGTAGAACCAAAGAATATACATTGGCTGTTCTTCCGCGATTGGCTCTGTTGACCCATTCGGTCTCCCAGATCATGTTCAGGGTAGGGCCGCCCGCCGGGTGTAACCCGCTTTTGTTGTCCGGGCTGATTTCAGCCCCCCTTGTTTTGCTCCGACAGGCAGCTCCGGTACCGGACACCCGCCGCCTGATCACCGCTCCTGCGCCTTCGGGTCGCACTGCCGCCTCCATTGTCCCTGAAAGGGCACGGCCGCCACGGCCGGGGCGACCGGGGAACACGGCCGCCTGCCCGCCGGCGGACCGGGCAGCAGGGAGCAGGAGAGGCAGGCTGCATCCGCCGGTCATCGGCATCCGCAGTGGCGGCTGCACCGCCTGCCGGCGTGACGGCAAGGAGGTCCGCCGGCGGGAGATCACCGCCGGTGAATTGCCCGGGCCTGCCGCGCGCATGGCCGATGTCGGGACCCGGCATGCCGGGCTGTTCCCGAAGCCGGTCGGGACGGCCGGCCGGAAGGGTGCCGGCATCGACGGCACCGGGCGGGCGCCCGGGGACGGCTGCCCCGGCAGTGGCATCGACGGCCTCGAGGTCATTCCCGAACATGCGGACTCCACCCTCGAGGCACCCGGATGCAGGCATTGCGGCAGGAAGATGGTCCGCCACCGCCTGCCCGCCGGGACCAGCACCCCCGGCCCGGTGATGCCGGGATCATCCGCACCCGTTTCCTCTGCCGGGACCCGGCGGCCGGCCGGCAATATCCGGCCATGGACGGCACCGGGGTGCCGATGCGCCGGGAGGAGACGAAAGGCATCCGCGGCAGGCAGGAGGATGGAAGCCCGAAGACCGGCGGGATCACGAAGGACCGGGGCAGCGGGACCGTCGGCGATGCCGGGGAGGTCGTCATGCCCCCGGACGGGGCGGCGCCGATCGTCGATGTCTGCCGGGAGATGCTGCCCGGGCCGGGGGTCACCCATGTGCCGGATCCGCGGCACGCGCCGGACCATGCCGGCGACGCCCTCGAGGTGCCGGCCATGGACCGGGGCGGGCGGAAGCGGCGCATCGGGGACATCGGGGACGAACCGAAGGCCGGGCGCGTGCACGGGGTCATTGCCCGGCCCGAGCCGTTCCGGGACCGGGGCAGGGATGTGGCTGCCTGCATCGATCACTGCCGGAACAACCGGGACCGCTGCACGAGGGCCGGCATGTCGGGCGAGGCATGCAGGTCGGCTCCGGCGTGGTCGAAAGCCCGGGAAGGCAGCTTGCCGGCAAGCGCCTCGAGCAGCCGGGGAGCCACCGGACCGGGGCCGGTGCCGGTCACCTCATGGTCATCAGGGCATGCCTGCACGACAACCGGCGGGCCGACTGCCCGGACCGGAACGCGAACCGGGTCCCGGCGGCGGGGCGGCAAGAGCGGGTTACGCCCGTCCAGTCCGAAGGGTGTAGCCCAATTTGGTTGATGATTGCGATTCGCATTTGCTACGCTGGCTTTGCTGCGCGTCCGAATACGGCCGGGGGAACCGGCGGGTGGCGCGCTTGCAGAGGCAACGAGGCAGGGAGCGCGGATGATGGCGAAGGTCAAAGGGAATCGCGGGCACGGACATCCAGACACGGTGGCGTATCTGGAAGGCCTGGGGGAGGAAGGCGCGGCGGTGCTGCGCGCGCACGAGGGCGGATACACCCGTTACTGGCTGGAAGGCGGCGAGGTGCGGAGCTGCGACATCACGGAGGGCGAGTTGCCTCTGGCGGGCTTCGGACCGGTCGGTGGGCCGCTTCCGGCATTGCTCGGGGCTGTGTTGGCGGAGTTCGGCCTGCAACTTCCGAAGCTGGCGGCGGACCTCGCGTCGGGTGCTCCGGACCTGGACAGCGTGGAGCGGGTGCTCCGCGACAGTTCTCTCGGCGGCGGCGCGACGGCGCTGAAGATGCTGTTCGAACAGCTTGACGAGGCTCTGCCACCGCCGGAATGCGCGAGCTGTGGCAAGCTTATGTGCCGGCACCAGGCGAGGAAGAAAAAAGCCTGGCTCACCCGGCTTGGCCGGGTCGAGGTCGAGCGCAGCTATTATTATTGCCGATCGTGCGGCAATGGCTTCTTTCCGCTTGACCGTGCGCTGGGCCTGGAAGGTGACACGCTCACGCCGGGGATGTTGAGCGTCATGGCCGAGACGACGCCGATGATGAGCTTCGATGCGGCGAGCCGCCACATCGCGAACCTTGCCGGGGTGAACGCATCCTCGAGCTCGCTGCAGCGCTGGTCCCTGGCGCTTGGCGAGGAGGTTCTCCGGTTCGAACAGGAGGAGGTCGTGGAAGACAGCCCCCTGGAATCACGGATGTATCTTGCCATCGACGGGACCGGGGTACCGATGCGAAAGGAAGACGTCGAAGGCATTGCCGGCAAGCAGGAGGACGGAAGCGCGAAGACCCGGGAAGCCAAGCTGGCGGTCATCTACACTGCCGAGGGGCGGGACCCGGAGACCGGCGCGGCACTGAAGGACAAGGGCAGCGAGACGTCCAGTTGTCTCATCGACAGTGCGGCGACGCCGCCGGGAAGCCGGGATCCCTCCGATTTCGCCATGCGCCTTGACCGCGAGGCGCTGCGCCGCGGCTTGCACGGCGTCGAAGAACTCGTCGTCATCTCGGACGGCGCAGAATGGATACGGAACACCTGCGAGGAGTTGTTCGGGGGCGGGAAGGTCACCTTCGTGCTCGATATGTTCCATGCCCTCGAATACGCCAGCGATGCGGTGAAGGCGATTTTTCCGGACAAGGCGGAGCGGGACCGGCGGTTCGAAGGGATCAAGGCGGACCTTGAGGCGGGCCGGGCCGCCAAGGTGATCCGGGAACTCGAGTCCTTCAGCGGCAGGTACAAACAAGTGGAGGCGTGCTGCCGCTACTATCGGAACAACATCGAACGGATGCGCTACAACCAACACCGCGACCAGGGCATGCAGATTGGATCGGGGGTCGTGGAAAGTGGCTGCAAGCGGTACGGGCTCCGGCTGAAGCGTCCCGGCACCCGCTGGTCGGGGACAGGCGCCAATGCAATGCTGGCGCTCAAGAGCTGCGTCATGAACCTCAGGCTGCCCGACTTCCTCGACTGGCACGCGAGGCAGGCCATCGTTGCCTGACAACAAATTGGGCTACACCCCAGTCCGAACAGGTTCACAGAGAACAATGCTTCGGATACTGTCGGCTCCGGCTGAGTCCAGAACGACCGTAGGCCTCCAGGCGGGCAGTGTCCGGTACATGGTAGCCGACTAATCGAAGGAACTCCGATGTCCGCCAGCCTGAGGCAGGAACAGCTGGTTACCGCGTGCTCAATGAGGGACCAACCACACTTCAACCTGCCGAGAGACAGCATGACCAGAAAGCAACTGGTCTGGAGAGGCAAGGAGTGCAGGAATTGAACGACAGGATCACGTTTCTGATCAACAATCTCACCGAGTGGCTCGGTTGCCGGGCAGGACAGGAATTGGTCGGGATTTGCCGTTGAGCAGCAGTTTGGCCATTGTCTCCCGGCCGGCCAATTCAACCTTCAGGCCTGCCGGATTCCGTGACCCCTGTTCGCCAACTCCTCGGTGCCGAATCGCTCGACAGCTTCCAGGGTCTCCTGCACGTCGTTCCATGTCGTCGTGTGGTTGATGATGCAAAGCCGAAGCGCAAAACAGTCCCCGACCCGTGTCGACGATATGAATGACCGGTCCTCCCAGAATATGCGGGCAAGCACGGTGCGGTTCATGTCATCCAGCCCGGCCTCGTTGGTGCCTGCCGCCCCGGGGTTGACCCTGAAGCACACGATGCCGAGGGAAACCGGTGCCAGCAGTTCGAGAACCGGACTTTCCCGGACAAGATCGCCGGCCCGGGAAGCAAGCTCCATCGCTTTCGAAATGGCCTGCCGGAACGCGGTCACTCCGAAGGTCTGAATGGACATCCATATCTTCAGGGCGCGGAAGGAGCGGCTCAATTGCAGGCTTCGATCCGAGAAATTCGGATGGTCTGCACCCAGATCGTATCCTGGAGGACATCGTGGCCAATTGCGAATGCGTCCTCCAGCCTGCCAAGGTCCTTCACGAGAAGGCAGCCCACCTCGTAGGGCTGAAAGAGCCATTTGTGTCCATCCAGCGCGATGGAATCTGCACTCTCCATCCCGCGCATGAGTCTCTGCCCGATTTCGGTCAGCACGGCAAAGCCGCCATATGATGCATCCACGTGCAGCCAGATGCCCTCCGCTGCACAAAACCCGGCCAAATCTTCGAGCGGATCGATGGCGCCATTGCCCGTGGCACCGGCATTGGCACAAACCAGAATTGGATCCAGCCCGGCGGCACGATCCTCGCTCACCGCACCGGCCAGGGCATCCATGTCCAGGCGGTGGTTGTCATCGATGGGCAGCAATCGGACGTTTTCCTGCCGGACCCCGATGACCCTGGCGGCGCGGATCTGCGCGCTGTGGCTCTGGTTGCTCATGTAGACGGTTGCGGATCCGGGATTGCCTGCCGCCTCCCTGGCGGCGACGAAGGCATTGACAGCTGCCGCCGAGCCGCCGCTGGTCAGGATCCCGCCTGCTCCCTCCGGGTAACCGACCCACTTCCGGAACCACTCGAGGACAACCAGTTCGATCTGGCTCGGTCCGCTGGCGGCAAGCCAGGTGCAGGCGTTGATGTTGTATGCGGCGGCCATGAGCTCGGCCAGCACGCCGGGCCAGGTGGGCGAAGACGGGACAAAGGCAAAGCAGCGAGGGTGATCAAGGCGCATCGCACAGGGCAGTATGTCATTCAGTGCCCACTCGATGATTTCCGCCGGGGGCCGCCCTTCTTCCGGGGGGTCGGCCAGGAACTGCTGCTCGAGTCCTTCCCGGAAATCCCCTTCCCAGGCACCCTCTCCGGCCAGTTTCCCGGACCTGTCCACCAGCATTTCCAGGGTCTTCTGCCCAAGCTCGAGCATCTCATCCGGCTCCATCTGCAACCCGCTGCGAAGATGGCCTGCAGGTGCGTCTCCGGCGGGGCGGTCAGGCTCTCCCGGCAGCCCTGCTGCCTTCGCCCGCCCCTCCGTGCTCCCATCGGTATTGCTGGTCATGGCATTCCTGTGATCAAGATCATGGTGTCCTGTCCGATGAAGAAATCATCAACATCGCTTCCGAAGTTTCAAACAGAATGAAATCCTCGCCTGAAAGTCAATGATGATGACCAGGGCTGATTCCTGCCGGCAGCAGCCTGCGCAACAGTTCGGCCCGCGACCATCCCCCGGGGTGCTGCGCCGGGGTCCGGTTCCATATCGAGCCGGCGCCGAATCGCCATGGCCTTCGTCTTCGCAAGGGCATCCGGCTCAGGCCTTGATCGACACCACCCCGTGCCTGCGGCCAGGGACATCCATGGCGGCATCTTCTGTCCGGTGGCCGTCAGAGGCCGGCTGACAGCAGGGCGACACTGACGAAGATCGCCAGGATACCGGACAGTTGCCGCGGCGAGATCTGCTCGCCATAGAACAGCCGGGCAAGAAGCACGGTGATCATGGTGAAGGTCGAAGCGACAACCGCAGTGATCTCGTCGAGCTCACCGGTGCTGCCGAGGAGCAGGAACAGCAACCCTGCAGAATCGAGCAGGCCGTGAGCAACGAGGAATGGCCACCACCGGGGCGGAAGCCGCGGCACTGACCGGGTCAGACCGGAGCAGATTATGAGGAAGGCGAGGCCTGACAGCCGGCCGAGCCAGAGCACGACCAGGTCATCGGACCACCGGACCGCCTGCTGGGCCGACACGATGGCAACCGCGTAGATGGCGCTGGCTGCAAATGCGCATACCAGGGCACCGCGCCGCGAGCGCAGGGAGTCTACGGTCGGCACGATCCTGGCCTGCCGGTTGCCGGCGGCGACAACCATCAGACCAACCACGATCAGCAGCATTGCCGTCAGTTGCAACGCCCCCGGCCGCGAGCCGGTGGCCAGGGCGAAGCCCATGATGAAGAGCGGGTGCGAGGCCACGATCGGTGCCGCGACCGAGACCGGACCGAGTTCCATGGAGCGGAAGAACAGCAACAGGGCGGCGGCCATTGCCATCCCGTGAAGGCATGCGATCCACGGGCGCTGGACGGCAAGCCCGTCTGCCGCCGGGCTCAGGATCATGAACATGCTGATCACCGCGGTGCTGACCAGCAACATGCCGGTGAGGGCGCTCCGGGCACCGAGGCGGCGCGAGCTGTGGCTGGCCATGAAATCCGCAACCCCGAAGGAAGCGGCACTCATTGCACCCATCAATATCTGCAGCATCCAGCGGCCTCCGCATCCGGAGTGTGCCTGAATATCTGGCGGATTGGACGGCCGCCGACCGGGCAGCTTGAACCGGTTCCCGTCAGGTCCCGGCACCCCCGACCGTCAGCCCGCCGATAAGCACCGTCGGCAGGCCGACACCGACCGGCACCCACTGGCCGTTCTTGCCGCAACTGCCAATTCCCGGGTCAAGCCGCATGTCGTTGCCGGTAGCCCGGATCTTCTGCAGGGCGCTGGCGCCGTCGCCGATCAGGGTGGCGCCCTTGAGCGGGGCACCGATTTTTCCGTTCCTGACCCGGTAGGCCTCGGTGCAGGAGAAGACGAACTTGCCATTGGTGATGTCGACCTGGCCGCCACCGAACCCGACCGCATGAATGCCGTCCTTCATGCCGGCCACGATGTCGTCCGGCTCGCCGTCACCACCCAGCATGTAGGTGTTGGTCATCCGCGGCATCGGGCAATGGGCGTAGGATTCGCGGCGGCCATTGCCGGTCGGCGCCGAATTCATCAGCCGGGCATTCTGACGATCCTGCATGTAACGGACCAGGATGCCGTCTTCGATCAGCGCCGTCTTCTGCCCCGGGGTTCCCTCGTCGTCGATGGTCACCGAGCCCCGTGAATCCGGTATCGTGCCGTCATCCAGGACCGTGACTCCCGGGGCGGCGACCCGTTTGCCCAGCAATCCCGAGAATGCAGAACTCCGCTTGCGGTTGAAGTCGCCCTCGAGACCGTGACCGATTGCCTCGTGCAGCAGGATTCCCGGCCAGCCGGGCCCAAGCGCGACATCCATTTCACCGGCCGGGGCAGGTTCTGCCGCAAGGCCGACCCGGGCGATACGCAATGCCTCGTCGGCCATGGCCTGCCACTGCCCGGTCCGGGTCAGCCTGCCCGGACCGTGCCGGCCGCCGCCACCAGTCGAGCCCGACTCCCGCCGGCCGGACTCCTCGAGGATGACGGAAAGGCCGAGCCGTGACATCGGCCTGGTATCCGACAGCAGGGTGCCATCCGGGCGCAGGATGATCACCTCCTGCAGCGAGGTGGCAAGGCTGGCCGTGGCCTGAACGACCCTGTTGTCGGAAGACCGCAGATACGAGTCGATCTCCCGCAGCAACTCGATCCTGTCCGGAAAGGTCGAATCGGATGAGGGGTCGAGCGGCCGATAGTGGCTGTTCTTCGCTGCATCCGGCCCCGTCGACAAGGTGCCGCCGCCGTTTCTGACCGCGTAACGCACCGTGTCGGCGGCATCGCCGAGGGCAGTCCGGTCGATCACGCTGGAATGGGCATAACCGGCGACCTCGCCGACAACGGCCCGCAATCCAAATCCCGTGCGCTCGTTGTAGCTGGCATTCTTCAGGCGCTGATCGTCAATGACCAGCTGCTCCGACCTCGCTCGCTCGAGGAAGAGTTCGCAGTCATCGGAACCGGAGGCCACGTCGCCGAGAAGTTGCAGCGAAATGTCGCGGTCGAGCGAATCCTCGAATGGGGCGAAGGCAACCGGGTGTTCAGCCATGATAATCTCGCAAGGTGCATTCCAAACCCGGCCAGACAGGTTTGGCAACTGCTTGTGATTAGCAGACTAATATGATTTGCAGGCGCCGAAAACAACATGGTTGATGAAGGCCTGTGCATGGCAGTAAAGGCCGTGCGGAGTCTGGTGGCTGGAGCAAGGTGCATGCTTGGGAACAGGATATTCCTTCCGTCCCTGTTGGGAGCGGTGGCGTCTGCCGGTTCTGCAATTGGCGCAGATGTCACGAAGGAGCTGGAGATCATCGGTCGCCCGGACCCGGCAAGCTGGGAATTCCAGAAGGCAGTGACCGAAGTGGCGCGCGACATCATCTGGTTGGACAATATCCTGCTCTACATCATTACGGTGATCTGCGCGGTGGTTGTCGGCCTGCTGCTGATCGTCATCCTTCGCTACAACAGCCGCAGCAATCCGACCCCGGCCACGTTCACCCACAACACCCCGGTCGAGATTGTCTGGACAGTCATTCCGATTGTCATCCTGGTTGGTATCGGCGCGATCTCGCTGCCGGTGCTGTTCAAGCAGCAGACGATTCCCGATGCCGATATCACCATCAAGGCCACCGGCAACCAGTGGTACTGGACCTATGAGTATCCCGACCACGAGATCAGCTTCGACAGCTTCATGCTGGAGAGGGACCAACTCGAGGAATTCGGGTATTCACAGGATGAATACCTGCTGGCAACCGATACCGCCGTGGTGATCCCGGTCGACAAGACCGTGGTGGTCTACGTGACCGCGTCCGATGTCATTCATGCCTGGACGGTTCCGTCATTCGGCGTCAAGCAGGATGCTGTACCGGGTCGGCTGGCCGGGCTCTGGTTCAAGGCGGAAGAGGAGGGCATCTTCTTCGGCCAGTGCTCGGAGTTGTGCGGAAAGGACCATACCTACATGCCGATTACGGTGAAAGTGGTTGACCAGGCCACCTATGAGAAGTGGCTGGATGACGCGGTGGAGGAATACGCATCACTGCCGGTGCCGGAGGCAATCAGGATCGCATCCCGATAGGCAGTCTTCCGGGCGGCCCGAGGTATCGACGCTGGATGAAGATCATTGGTTGACATTGCTGCTGGCAAGCTGACACCCGACACCGGGGTCAGGGACTGCATCGACCTGCTGAAGCCGCGGGTCATGTCGCTGGCTGTCTTTACCGCCGCCGTGGCCATGATCGCCGCCCCGGGCGAGATTCATCCGGTCATTGCCCTGGCATCGATCCTGTTCATTGCCGTCGGGGCCGGCGCGTCCGGCGCCCTGAACATGTGGTGGGATGCCGATATTGACCGGTTGATGCGCCGGACCAGGAACCGCCCCATACCATCCGGCAGGATCGACCGCGATGACGCGCTGATGCTGGGCGCTTGGCTGTCGGGACTCTCGGTGGTCATGCTGGGACTGACGGCCAATCTCCTGGCGGCCGGGCTGCTGGCATTTGCCATATTCTTCTACGCGGTCATCTATACCATGCTGCTGAAGAGGCGCACGCCGCAGAACATCGTCATTGGCGGTGCCGCAGGTGCCTTGCCGCCGGTCATCGGCTGGTCGGTGGTCACCGGTGGCGTTGAGGCGCCGGCCCTGCTGATGTTCCTGCTGATCTTCGTCTGGACCCCGCCGCATTTCTGGGCGCTGGCACTGTTTGTCGGCGACGACTACCGCAATGCCGGCATCCCGATGCTGACGGTGGCCAGGGGCAGCCGGACCACCCGGTTGCAGATCCTCCTCTACAGCCTGGCGCTGGTGCCGGTGAGCCTGCTGCTGGCAGTCAGCGCGGCGGGCGGGCCGATCACCCTTGCCGTTGCCGTCATGTGCAATCTTGCATTCCTGCAGGCAGGTTGGGTGGTCATGAAGAGCAGCGATCGGCAATCGGAAATGGATGGCTGGAAGCCCGAGAGGCGGATGTTCAGGGTGTCGCTGATCTACCTGTTTGCCATGTTCGCCGCCCTGGCGGCCGATGCCGCCCTGCGGCCGGTGCTGGCCGGATTTCCGTCCTGGCCGCAGCTGGTCTGATCGCCATGCCCATTGCCCGCCAGCACGAGATTCACGCCAGGAGAGGGCGGCGCAACCTGGTGGTTGCCGGCGCGCTCGCCGGTTTCGTGTTGCTGGTATTCGCCATTTCGGTGGTGAAGCTGTCCAGCGGCCAGCTGATGGAAGCCTTCGACCACATGGTCCGCCCATCACTGCTGGAGCAGGCTGATGACGGTTGAACGACGCAACCGGAATTCGCTGCTGTCCCTGGTGGCGGTGGTCGGCGTGATGGGCGCAGCCGCCTGGGCCTCGGTTCCGCTCTATGACTGGTTTTGCCGGGTGACCGGTTTCGGCGGCACTCCGCTGGTTGCCGAGACGGCCGGAGATACGGTGCTGGACCAGGTGATCACGGTCCGTCTTGACGCCTCGCTGGCCAGCGACATGCCATGGACCTTCCGTCCGCTGGAGCGGGAGATCGAAACCCGGATCGGCGAGCAGATCCTGGCCTTCTACGAGGCGCATAATCCGACCAGTTCGCCGGTGGCCGGCTCGGCGAGCTACAATGTCTACCCGTTCTCGGTCGGGGAGTATTTCACCAAGATCGACTGTTTCTGCTTCGAGGAGCAGGTGCTGCTGCCGGGCGAGCGGGTCCAAATGCCGGTCAGCTTCTTTGTCGATCCAAGAATAGTCGAGGATGCCGAGACCCGCGGTCTGGGCACCATAATCCTGTCATACACCTTCCATCGGGTCGAGGGTCCGGTTATTCAGGATCCATCCAAACTGGCGCAATCGGAGCCCGGCCAACCAGCAACCAGTCAGGACCTTTGAGCATGGCGCACAAAAAAAATCACGACTATCACATTCTGAACCCGTCAGTCTGGCCCTTCATCGGTGCAGTGGCCGGTTTCACCATGTTGTTCGGCGCGGTGCTGTTCTTTCACGATTACGGGCCCTGGATACTGCTGATCGGATTCGCGCTGGTGGCCTACACGATGGTGGCGTGGTGGTCGGACGTGATTACCGAATCACATACCGGCGACCATACGCCGGTGGTGCAGATCGGACTTCGCTACGGGTTCATCCTGTTCATCATGTCGGAAATCATGTTCTTCTCGGTGTGGTTCTGGAATTTCTTCAAGCACGCCATGTATCCGATGGAGGAAGGGGCCGGCGGAATCTGGCCTCCGGTCGGAATCGAGACCTTCGACCCGTGGCACCTGCCACTGATCAACACCCTCATCCTGCTGGCATCGGGAGCTGCGGCAACCTGGGCGCACCATGCCATTGCCCATGAGAACAACCGCAAGGACCTGGTGTCCGGGCTGGTCATCGCCATCATTCTCGGCGTGGCATTTACCGGTCTGCAGGCCTATGAGTACAGCCACGCAGCCTTCGGATATTCGGGCAATATCTACGGCGCGACCTTCTTCATGGCGACCGGGTTCCACGGCGCCCATGTCATCATCGGCACGATTTTCCTTTTCGTCTGCCTGATTCGTTCCCTCAGGGGGCATTTCACCCCGGAATCGCATATCGGGTTCGAGGCCGCCGCCTGGTACTGGCATTTCGTGGATGTGGTCTGGCTGTTCCTGTTCGCCGCGGTCTATATCTGGGGAGGGTGACCTCCCGCCATTCGGCCGGCAGGCCTGCCGCTATCGCCATGACCCGGTTGAAGCTGTCGGCGAGCAGCATTGCCTTCGCGGTGATACTCGGGCTCGGAGGGGTGCTGGTCCTGGTCTGCCTCGGTGCCTGGCAGTTGCAGCGCCTGGAGTGGAAGCAGGCGGTGCTGGAAGAGATGGATTCCCGCATTCACGGCTTGCCGGTGCGCCTTCCCGCCAACCCGTCTGCCGACCGGCACAACTATCTTGCGGTGACTGCTGTCGGCCTTACGACAGGACCGGAACTTCACGTGCTGACCAGCCGCAGGGGCTTCGGTCCGGGATACCGGCTGATCAGCGCATTTGCGACCGATGGCAGGGTGGTGCTGCTCGACCGGGGATTTGTCCCCGAGCAGTTCCGCAGCGAGGCCCGTGCCCATGCCAGCCTGGAGGTGACGGGCAATCTTCACTGGCCGCGAGAGCATGACCGACTGTTCACTCCGGAGCCGGAGGGCAAGACCTGGTTTGCCAGGCGGGTTCCGCAAATGGCGGAATTGCTGGAGGCCGAGCCGGTCCTGGTCGTGGCCCGCCAGCTGAGTGACCGGCCGGATTACCTGCTTCCGTGGCCGGTCGACCGTGCCGACATACCGAACAATCACCTGCAATATGCCGTCACCTGGTTCGCAATGGCCATTGCCTGGGCGGGGATGACAGCATTCTGGCTTTGGCGTATCAGGCGGGAGCCGACATCCTGATGGGGAAGGCCCGTGCCTGACATCCGCTACGTATCTACCAGGGGAGAAGCGGCCAGCCGCGGTTTCATCGAGGCGATGATGACCGGGTTGGCCGAGGATGGCGGGTTGTTCGTCCCGGAGCGCTGGCCGCAGCTGGATGCGGCGGCCATATCCGACCTGTCCGGACGCCGCTACGAGGATGTCGCGGTGGCCATCATGCGCCACTTTACCGGCAGCGACTTCTCGGAGGCGGAGTTGCAGGAATTCGCCGGGCGGGCCTATCGCGGGTTTGACCGGCAGGTCCGGTGCCCGCTGGTGCAGATTGGTGACGGCCTGTTCCTGCTCGAGCTGTTTCACGGTCCGACATTGGCATTCAAGGATTTTGCCATGCAGATGGTCGGCCAGATGCTCGACGCCGCCCTGGCCCGGTCTGGAGGGCGGGTGACCATTCTCGGTGCAACCAGCGGAGATACCGGCTCGGCGGCCATCGAGGCTTTCCGTGGCATGGATACGGTCGACGTGTTCGTACTCTACCCGGATAACCGGGTATCCGACATCCAGCGGCGGCAGATGACGACGGCAGAGGAGTCGAATGTCCACGCGATTGCCATCGATGGAGATTTCGACGATTGCCAGGCCCTGGTCAAGGAGTTGTTCGGCGATCACGCGTTCCGGCAGCGGATGCGGCTGGCGGCCATCAATTCGATCAACTGGGCGCGGATCCTTGCCCAGACCGTCTATTATTTTCATGCGGCGGTGAGCCTGGGGGCGCCGGGCAGGAAGGTGGGCTTCTCGGTTCCGACCGGGAATTTCGGTGATGTCTTTGCCGGCTACGTGGCCGGCAGGATGGGGCTGCCGATCGACCGGCTGGTCATTGCCACCAACCAGAACGATATCCTCCACCGGGCATTGTCCGCAGGCAGCTACGAGACACGGCCGGTCCGGGAGTCGATCAGCCCGTCGATGGACATCCAGGTCAGCTCGAATTTCGAACGGATCCTTTTCGAGGCCTGCAACCGCGATGCCGGACGGGTCAGGTCGATGATGCATCGGCTCAAATCCGGGGGATTCGTCATCGAGCCGGATGTGCTGGGCCATTTGCAGGAGATCTTCGAGAGTGGAAGCTGTTCGGAGCAACAGACCATGGCGACGATCCGGGAGACCAGGGAGCGAACCGGTCTCGTGATATGCCCCCATACGGCGGTCGGGATCAGCGTGGCAGGCGAGTTGCCAGGCCGGAGGGAGGCACCCATCGTGTCGCTGGCAACCGCGCATGCTGCCAAGTTTCCGCAGGCGGTCGAGGAGGCGTGCGGTGTGCGGCCGGCCCTGCCGGCCTCGCTGGCAGATATCGGCGAGCGGGCCGAGCGGATGAACCGCCTGCCGAACGATCCGGCGCAGCTCATGGAGTTCGTGACAAGCAGGTCGTCATCATGAGCGCGCAATTGACAACCCTGACGAATGGCATGCGGGTGGTGACCGACCGGATGGAAGGGTTCCGCTCGGCGGCGGTGGCGGTGCATGTGCAGGTTGGCGGCCGCTATGAAAGCGCCCGGCAGAACGGCATGGCGCATTTTCTCGAACACATGGCGTTCAAGGGAACCAGGATGCGTACGGCGCTGGAGATTTCGCAGGCGATCGAACATGTCGGCGGGTATCTCAATGCCTGCACCGGCAAGGAATTCACCTCGTATCATGCTGGCGGGCTTGGCCAGGATGTGCCGCTGGCCATCGAACTGATTTCGGACATTGTCCTGGAATCGGAGCTGCGTCCGGAAGACATCGAGCTGGAGCGCGGCGTCATTCTGAACGAGATCGGTGAATACGAGGACTCGCCACCGGACGCGCTGTTCGATGCGCTGCAGCGGACCGCCTATCCGGACCAGCCATTCGGATGGCCGATCATCGGCACCGCCGACAGGGTGGCCGCATTCAGCCGCAATGACATCCGCGGCTTTGTCGAGGAGCACTACCGGGCCGGACGGATGATCCTGGCCGCCGCCGGCGATGTGGATCACCTGCAGGTCACGGAGCTGGCAGAGCAGCATTTCGGGCGGGCGGGCACCGGCGAGCGCACGCCGCCGGAGCCCAGCCGATTTTCGGCTGGCCAGGTCCGGGTCGAACGAGACATCGAGCAGGCGCATTTCGCCCTGGCATTCGAAGCGCCGCCGCTGCTTGATCCGAAGGAGCCGGCTGCCAGGGTGTTGGCGATCGCGCTTGGTGGCGGCTCGTCCTCGCGGCTGTTTGCCGAGGCGCGGGAAAGACGGGGTCTGTGCTACTCGATCGGTGCCTCCATGGCGCCGAGTTCCGATACCGGGACCCTGGTCATCTATGCCAGTACCGGGCGGGACGAGCTGCCCGGGCTGGCGGAGATTTGCGTTGACGAGTTGCGCAGATCGGCGGAGACACTCACCGCCGGGGAGGTCGAGAAAGCCCGAAACCAGATCAGGGTCGGCACGGTCACGGCCAATGAAAATACCATGAACCGGATCGAACACATGGGAGGCATGGTGGCAACACGGGGCAGGGTGGTGTCGATCGACGAGACGATTGCCCGCTACGAATCGGTCACCCTGGCCGAGGTGCAGGAATTTGCCGCCGCCATTGCCGGGCAGGGCAGGGCGGCGATGGCCGTGCTCGGGCAGGTGGGAAAGGCTCCGGATGTCGGATCCCTGATGGAGCGCATGATGCGATGAAGCTTCTGTCGACCCCGCCACTCCCGCTGTATTCGGACCGGCTCGAATTGCGGCTGCCGAAGCAGTCGGATTACCGGCAATGGTCCGAGTTGCGCCGGTCGAGCAGGGGTTTTCTCGAGCCATGGGAGCCGACCTGGACCGAAGACCACCTGTCAAGGCCGGCTTTTGCCGAGCGGGTCCGCTGGTCGCAGTCATCGGCATCCGGGGGCTCCGGTTTGCCGCTGTTGCTGGTCCGGCAGGCTGACGCGGTGATGGTGGGTGGAATTACCCTCGACCAGATCAGGCTTGGTCCGGCGCAGAAGGCGAGCGTCGGTTACTGGGTCGGGGAGGAATTCAGCCGCCAGGGCTACATGCAGGAGGCGATCAATGCCGTGGTCTGGTATGCGTTCGAGGAAATCGGCCTGAGCAGGGTGGAGGCGGCCTGCCTTCCGTCCAACATACCATCGCGACGGCTGCTGGAAAAAACCGGCTTCAAGTATGAAGGCGTGGCCCAGAGCTACCTGCAAATCCACGGGCGATGGCGCAACCATGTCCTTTATGCCAATCTCAGGGGCGACCGGCGCGGGAGAACCGATGCCGGTTGAGGCGGCGTGAGCACCATGCATCTCAACCCGGTGACCCCCGAACTGGCCGAGGAATTCAACCGGCTGGCCGGGGGGTCGCCGCTCCAGGATACCGGGCGCTATGGCGAGGATCCGAGAGGGCTGATCGGCAGGCAGGACGCCGTGGTCGTGGCACCGTCATCGGTATCCGGGGTGGCGGCCGTCATCCGGCGGTGCAACGAATTGTCGATCGCCGTGATTCCCCGTGGTGGCGGCACCGGCCTCGTCGGCGGCCAGTTGCCGCAGGGCCTGCCAACCCCGCTGGTGCTTTCGCTCGGGAGGCTGGCGGCGATCCGCCAGGTCAGCCTGGAAGAGAACCTCGTCACCGCCGAGGCCGGCTGCATCCTGGCGGATGTTCATGCCGAGACCGAATCGCTGGGCCGGCAGTTTCCGTTGTCGCTGGCCGCACGGGGAAGCTGCCAGATTGGCGGCAACCTGGCCACCAATGCCGGCGGCGTTCACGTGCTGCGATACGGCAATGCCAGGGATTTGTGCGTCGGGCTCGAGGTGGTCCTGCCTGACGGGCGGATCTGGGACGGGCTGAGCTCGCTGCGCAAGGACAATGCCGGCTATGATCTCAGGAACCTCTTCATCGGATCGGAAGGGACGCTGGGAGTCATTACCGCCGCCCGCCTGAAACTGTTTCGCCAGCCGGTTGATTGCGCCACCGCCCTGCTGGCCATACCCTCGCCAGCGGCGGCGATCAGCCTGCTTGGCCTGTTGCAGGATCAATTCGAATCATTCATCTCCGCCTTCGAACTGATCAGTCGGGTCGGGTTTGACTTCCTCGAGCAGCAGCAGGGCTGGTTCAACTGGCCGATGACATCCCGGCCGGACTGGATGGTCCTGGTGGAATTGTCGAGCGACATCGAGCTTGGTGCTGCCGACAGGCTTGCCGATGCCGCTGCCGACGCTGCCGGCCGGTCGCTGGTGACTGACGGCGCGTTCCCGGCCAACGAGGCACAGCGCCTGAACTTGTGGAGGATGCGGGAAGCGATTCCCGAGGCAAACCGGAAAGTGGGTTCGGTGTCATCGCATGATCTCTCGGTGCCGACGGGGTCGATCGCCCGGTTCATCGAAGAGGCCGGCGACGAGGTTGCCGCCCTCGGTGATTTTCGTATCAACTGCTTCGGGCATGTCGGCGACGGCAATTTGCATTTCAACGTCTTTCCGCCTGCAGGCGGGCGAGCCAATGCCGCCATCGGCCGGGAGCAGGTGAAGGATGCGGTCCACCGGGTGGTCCGCCGCTTCGGTGGCTCGATTTCCGCCGAACACGGCATCGGCAGGCTGTATGTCGGCGAGTTCATGGAACATGCCGACACGGTGCTGATTTCGATGATGCAGGAGGTCAAGCAGGCCCTCGATCCGGCAGGAATCATGAATCCGGGGGCGGCGCTTCCCATGCGCGCCGCCGCCTCGTGAGGGTCAGCCCGCCCGCAGCGTCCCGGACCGGTACATCTCCCGAAGCCGAAGCTTGGAGACCTTGCCGGTGGCAGTGTGCGGAAGCTCGCTGGCCAGGATGATCTCCTCCGGCACCCACCAGGGTGCGACCCGGCCCTGCAGGTGCTGGCGAATATCCTCGGCCTGCAGCAAGCTGCCTTCCCTGGGGACGGCAATGATCGCGGGTCGCTCCTGCCAACGCTGGTCCGGCACGGCAATGGCCGCCGCTTCGGCCACGTCGGGATGGGCCATGACCTGGTTCTCGAGATCAATCGAGCTGATCCATTCGCCGCCGGACTTGATGAGGTCCTTGGTGCGATCACTGATCTGCATCAGCCCGCCTGCAGTCAGCGAGGCGACATCGCCTGTCTTCAGCCAGCCATCAGCGGTGAGAGCGGCATCGGTGGCGTCGTCATCGCGAAAATAGCCATCGGCGATCCAGTGCCCCCTGCACTGCAACTCGCCCGTTCCGGCGCCATCGGCCGCAACCACTTCCCCGGCATCGTCCACCAGGCGGAACTCCACTCCGAACAGCCGGCGCTGTTTCATCTTTCCCCGAAAGCGTTCTTCGCCACCGGCGGCCAATCCGGGACCCTCGGCCCCGAGCGCACAGACCGGGCCGGTCTCGGTCATTCCCCATCCCTGGGTGACATTGACCCCGAATTCCTCCTCCAGTTCCCTGATCATGGCAAGCGGGGCGGCGGCACCCCCGGTGACGAGGTGTCCGAGCGAGACCTGCCTTGCGCCCTGGTGGCGCAACTCGGCCAGCAAGCCGAGCCAGATTGTCGGCACACCGACCGCAATCGTGACCTGTTCGGTCTCGATCAGATCGCTGATGCTCCTGCCGTCGAGTTGGCGACCGGGAAGCACGAGTCCCGATCCTGAAATCGGCGCTACATGGGCCTGCCCCCAGGCCTGAACGTGGAACATCGGTACCACCGGCATGATTGTCGCGCCGATTCCGTAGGGAACGACGCAGGATGCGGCGAGGCCAAGCGCGTGCAGGACGGTTGAACGATGGCTGTAGAGTACGCCCTTCGGATTGCCCGTGGTTCCCGAGGAGTAGCAGAGGCCGGCAGCTTCCCGCTCGTCAATCTCCGGCCAGTCGAATTCCGGATCCTCGCCCTCGATCAACTCCTCGTAGCTGACCGCTCCCGGCAGGCAGGTCCCGGGCATCCGCTCCCGGTCCGACAGGATCACGAACCGGCCGATGCCGGGGCAATCTTCCGACAGCCGTTCGGCAATCGGAACCAGGTCGGTGTCGACAAAGACGATGCTGTCTTCCGCATGGGCGGCGATATATGCCAGTTGGTCCCTGAACAGGCGGGGATTGATGGTATGGCAGACGGCGCCGATTCCCGAAATGCCGTAATAGAGTTCGAAGTGCCGAAAGCTGTTCCAGGCGAGAGTGCCGATCCGGTCGCCTGGCCGTGCCCCCAGCCTGGTCAGCGCATGGGCCAGCTTCGCCGTTCTCCGGTACGCCTCCGGATAGGTGTAGCGGTGCAGGCTGCCATCGGAGACTCGCGAGACAATTCCGGTATCGGGAAAGGCATCGGAGGCATGCTTCAGGATGTCGATGATCGACAAATCCCGATGCATCATCTGTCCGGGAAGCATCTGCTGCCTCCTGCCGCTGACGTTTCCTTCCATGAGTGCCGGACAGGCCGCAAGGCCTCACCGCACCGCACCGACATGCACCCTTTGGTCATGCTGCCGGTTCGCTGATCGGGCTCGCCTGGACATTCCCCTGCCGGCACCCTTGCCGCCGCCGATCGGAAGCCTCGACATCATGACGGTCGATTCTCCTCCCCGGACCCGGTCAATCTCCTTCGAACTGGCACAGCCAATGGACAGGATATCCCATCTCCTCCAGCCGCTTGCACCCGCCGAGTCCAGGAAGATCAATCACGAAGGCGCAGCCGACAATGTCGGCCCCCAGCCTTTCGAGCAGGGTAATTCCCGCTACTGCGGTTCCGCCGGTTGCCAGCAGGTCGTCGACCAGCAGGACCCGCTCGCCGGCGGCAATCGCGTCGTCGTGAATCTCCATGGTTTCCGAGCCATATTCCAGTTCGTAGGATTCCGAAATCGCCGGCCCGGGCAGCTTGCCCTTCTTGCGTATCAGGACAAACCCTGCCGATATCTGGTGGGCAAGGGCGCCGCCAATCACGAAACCCCTGGCCTCGAGTGCCGCCACCTTGTCGATCCGCTGGCCCGAATAGGGAAGGAGCAGCCGGTCCACGGCCATGCGAAGGCCACGCGGATCCCTGAACAATGTGGTCACGTCCCGGAACTGGATTCCCGGTTTGGGAAAATCGGGGATGGTCCTGATATATGCCTTCAACGGGGAGTCATCTGCCATGTCGGTTATCCGGAAATCCCGGCCAAGATCGCCGGTATCCGCCCTCAACTGCCCAAAATCCGTCCGGCAACCGCATCGAGCCTGCTCGCCAGTTCCGATTGCCGGGCATCGGAGGTGAGGATTGCCGAATCCAGTGAGCGGTCGCAACCCTGGCTGCATGGGTGCCGCTCCCCGCCCAACACACCCGGAAGCCTCTCCACCAGCCCCTTGGCCCGCCATGTGTTGTCGGTCAGGATTCGAATGATCGAGGTCACGTCGACCTCGCCATGCCCGGGGTGCCAGCTGTCATAGTCGGTCACCATGGCTATCGTGACGTAGCAGATTTCGGCCTCGCGGGCGAGCTTGGCCTCCGGCATGTTGGTCATGCCGATGACATGGCAGCCAAGCGCCGATCTGTACATGCGCGATTCGGCCAGCGTCGAGAATTGCGGGCCTTCCATTGCCAGGTATGTGCCGGCGCTGTGGCACCTGATGTCGAGTTCCCTGGCCAGGGTGCAGCACGCATCAGCCAGCCTGCCACAAACCGGATAGGCCATCGAGACATGGGCAACACAGCCATGTCCGAAGAAGCTCTTTTCCCGGGAAAAGGTCCGGTCGACAAACTGGTCGACAAACACGAAATCGCCCGGTGCCATCTCTTCGGTGAGTGACCCGCATGCCGACAGCGAGATGATGTCGGTCACTCCGAGGCGTTTCAACGCGTCGATATTGGCCCGGTAGGGCACCGAGGTTGGCGAATGGACATGGCCGCGTCCGTGCCGGGGAAGGAAGGCAACCGGGCTGCCATCGATGGTGCCGGTCAGTATCTGGTCGGACGGCGCTCCCCATGGGCTGTCAACCGACTGCCAACCCGGATTGTCGAGCGATTCGATGTCATAGACCCCCGACCCGCCGATGATTCCGAAATGGGTCTCCTGCATGTCGTCGTGATCCACAATTTCCGCCATGACCATGCCTATCCGGCAGAAGACTAGACCCGATACCCGCACCTTGCAAGCGGCCGCATTCCACGTTGCCGGTCTTCGGCGACGTCCATGCCGTTATACGCCGAGAAGCGCCAATGACGGCGTCAGACTGCCGTTCGGAGCGCGCCTCTTCGATCTCGGGACAAATGGCATGCCGCCGGATTCCGGCCTGGCAATCCGGGACGGGCTACGGCTGCTTTTCCCCGAGGCGGCATTGGTTCGCGTGCCGGAGTCGTTTTGTTGCGAGTGCCCGGTCGAAGCACGGATGGCGCTCTCGGGCATCCGCGATGCATCCGAGGTACATGGACGACTGCTTGATGGTGGTCATTCGGTGATTGCCGGGCGTCTGGCTGGCGCCTTCCGGCGGACCGGCAGGGGAGGGTTGGCCGATGAAATTCTGGGCGCAATGAAACGCGCCGGTCACGATGTCCGCGAGGTCGATCCTCTTGAGCCGGAACAGGCACTTGGTGCATTGAGCCGGGCGCAGCCGCTGATTGTCGGCCGACTGCAATCATTGCGGGAGCCGGTCATCGCTGCATTTCCCGAAGCGCCCGGGCTGCCCGAAGACACTGAATCCTGCTTGTCCACGGTCGACGCGATCCATCAGGGTGATGCCTGTCACTCACTGTCGATCGAGGGCTACCGCGTCACACCGTAACTGGTCGGCCGGGCACGCGCGGGCAACCTTGACCCGGGCCATCATGTCGCTGACCGAATGAGCCAGGATGCGCTGGCCGCCCTCGGTTACCGGCAGGCATTCAGGCTGGTGCGGGCGGCAGTCGACGAGTTCATTGGCGGTGGTGGTGCCAGCAAGATCGTCCGCAAGAGTCATGTCGACTGGTATGGTGAGTTGTTTCAGCCCTGCGTCGATGCCGGGCTGATCGCGGCTTCGGCACTGGCGGGCTACCGAAGTCATGCCGTGCTCCTTCGGGGATCGCGGCATGTACCGCCCCGCCGTGAGGCGGTGCTCGATGCCATGCCGGCCTTGTTCGACTTGCCGGAAAATGAAACCGAAGCGTCCGTATGCGCCGTGCCTGGACATTGGCTGTTCGGCTACATCCATCCTTGCTCTGATGGCAACGGGCGCATGGCCCGCCTGATCATGAACGCGATGCTCGCATCCGGCGGTTTGTCCGTGGGTCGTCATCCAGGTCGAGGAACATGATGACTACCTGGCGGTTCTGGAAAGCGCCAGTATCGACCAGGATATCGGCCCGTTTGCGAAGTTCGTGGCCGACCGGGTTGCCTGGTCACAGGAGCAGGCGGCTTGAGCACCCGCGTGCCTGAACTTCGTTCGGGCAGCCTCGGCCGGAATTCGAAGGCGGCCAACTCCTGGAGTGGTTGCGGGAAGTCGTGCGGATCAGCGGCGAGGGAATTCGGAGTCGGAGCGCCCGCGTCGGATCAACGAGGGGGTTGAGGTACGGGTCGGGCTCAGGCAGATTCCTGCTGCCGCCCGACATGGGCGTTACCGACACGTGATCATGTCCTGGCAGTCCCGGAGAGCGGCCGATGAGGTGTTGGTCGGCGGGCCGCTACGGTTTGGCAAGGAGAGGCAACATGGCAACAATTCTCTGCTACGGCGACAGCAACACGCATGGCGACATACCGCTGGTTCGATTGGAATCATCCGATCGGCTCCCCTACGGGAAGCGTTGGCCGGACGTGATGGCGGCGATGCTGGGCCCCGAACACCAGGTCATTGCCGAGGGGCTGGGCGGACGCACCACTGTTCATGATGACCCGATAGAGGGCGGCCGCCGATCCGGAATCGACATCCTGCCGGCAATACTCATGAGCCACAAGCCGCTGGACCTGTTGCTGGTGATGCTGGGAACCAATGACCTGAAGCCGATTTTCGCCGTGACGGCATCCGGGATTGCCCGTTCACTCGAACGTCTTGTCTGCGAAGCCCGCCACCACTTGCCCGGCCTCGATGTCGGAATCATCGCGCCCGCACCGGTGGCTCCCGCCGGGTGCATGCGAGATATCTTCATGGATGCCGAGAAACGCCAGGACTGCCTGGAGGCCGAGTTGCAGGCTGTTGCCCAAAGGCAGGATTGCGGGTTCCTCAACGCCGGCGACCACGTGAGCGTATCGCCTGTGGACGGCGTTCACTGGGACAAGGCAGGGCACAGGGATTTTGGCCGAGCTGCTGCGCAATTTGTTCAGGCACGCATCGTTCGAACCCGCTGATCGGCACCGACCACGCCCGGCGGCGAAATCCGTGGTCTGCCCGCTCCGGAATTCTCGGTCCAGCCTGGTCATGCAGGCACGGCATTCGCTCAAGGTCGCGTCGGGGGCGTTGGATTGCCGGTCCGGAAACCAACTCCCGCGCTCCGGACCGCACGTCGTGCCATGTCAAACACGAATGCGTGATTGCGGCGTTGTCGATGCATGCCATGATGTGCTGAATCCGACTGTTACAAATGTAAAATATGGGAAAGTAGGAAAATCCTGAACAATTGTGATAGAAATACTACTGACGCAACTGTAACAGATTAGAAAGACGGAATATTGCATCTCGTTGGCGTGACCATCGACAAGCACCGCGCTCAATATGGCTTGGAAACCGGCAGACTCGTGCGGGTCATGCGGGGAATTTACGTTACAGCAGAGTGCGACGCCGAAGTTGTATTGTTCGATCACGCCCTGCGAATTGCCGCCTACCTGTACCCGAATACGTATCTGTGTGGGGCCAGCGCCGAGCACCTCGCGCCGACACCCGACGGGCGTCTCTTCCTGGCCGGCCGGCGCAATGCGCGCACCCGGTTGCGTGATCTCGAGATCATACAGACCCGCGCCCCCGACGCCCCGGAAACAGAGGACGCTCAAATCACCGACCCGATGGGCAAGACGGGAATCCGGCGCTCGACGTTGCGATTTCGCTACCTGGAATCCTTCCGGCGCCGCAGCGAATCCGGCGCCGCCATGTCGATCGAGATGCAGGTCGATATCGCCAGCCGCCTGGTCGAGGCCGCTGGCAGCAAAGAGGCGGCGATCATCGAATGCTGGCGGCTTGCCCGGACCAACAGTTGGCATGGAGAGGCGGGACAGGCAGAGGCTTTCATCACCAAACCACTGCGAGAACTGCCGCAAAGGGGAATGACGCTCCACGTCGGATGGCACGGCAGCAAGATCGGCACCCTGTTTCATGACGGCTCATCATGGCGCTGGGAGCGGGCAATCACTGAAGGAGCGAACCCGGTACGGATCGGTGTGCCGGGCCAGTTGCCGCCTTTTATCGAGAGCCTGTTGCCGGAGGGTTGGCTTGAGCGCGCATTGAAGCCGAAATCGGAGACCGACCGGATATCCGGTGGAAGGCGCTACATGTCGAACATCGTTGTTTCGGAGGACTCGGAGGATTTACGCAATCTCCCCGCCGACGTGCTGGAGGGACGGCTCGATGCCTTTGCGCAGGCGGGTGCATTCACTGGTGGCTATGCCGGACCCGTGCCTGCATTCGATGACGTGTTGGAAGATCGCGTGGCCGCATTGTTTGCATTTTCGGCGATGCCGCGCCTTTCGGGGGTTCAGATCAAGGTCCCGATGAACCTCTCGCGTGACGGTGCGTTGCAGCCAGCCCTGGGCCGGGCCTTCACGCATATCCTCAAACCATCTCCGGGCGCCGGTTTCGAGGATCTTCCGCTGGTCGAGGCGGCATGCCTGGCGGCGGCGCGGGCCTGCGGGATGGATGCGGCTGCCCACGCGATTGTCTCGATGCCGGGCGATCTGCCCGATGCGTTGCTGGTCGAGCGCTTCGACATTCGCCGGGACCGCAACGACCGTCGCAGGATGGCGATGGAAGACATGGCATCTGTTCGCGGCATCGGGCCTTCGGAAAAATACCAGGGCTCCATCGAGCAAGTTGCACGGGCATTGCGAGGCGTCTCCACCGACGCCGAAGCGGATGCCGCAGCACTGTTCGGCCGCGCCGTCTTTGCCTGGCTCACGGGAGATGGCGATCTTCACCTGAAGAATCTGGCCGTTCTCGGGGTTGCGCCTGCCGGCGCAGGGAACTTCGCCTTCGTCCGGCTCGCCCCGAGCTATGATACCGTGACCACGCGGGTTTTCCCGGGCCTCGAGGATGATCACATGGCGCTCTCGCTGGCGGGCAAGCGAAACCGGTTGTCATACGGCGACTTTGTCCGGGCGGGGGCAACGATGGGCATCAATGCGGGTGAGGCTCGCAACATTGTCGAGTCGCTGCGTCATCGGTTGAGCGCTCATCTCGACGGTCTTGATCCTGCCTCCGACCGCGTAAGGCGAGCGGTCGAAATCTGGAAGATGCGAATAGCCACAATACTGTCACTTCAAGGAAATAGCTGTGCGATAACATGGGAACATCACGGTTTGTGGAGTTCCTCGTCATGGCTCGAACCAAAGCAGCATTCACCGGAGGAATGCGTCTTTCCGACTACCTTGGCGTGAGCGTGATCGCGCGGGTCTTTCCGCGCGATACGGTCAATGCCACCTTGCGGTCACTGAACCAGGGCAGCCGGCGACGGCGTGACCTGCCGGCCGATGTCATGGTCTGCCACGTGATCGTGATGGCGCTGTTCCGGCCGCTCGCCACCCGCGAGGTCCTGCGTTGCCCGGCAGGCGGGTTGCGGCGGCATCGCCGGACCTGCCGGTTCGGGTGTCGGGAAAGTCGTCGATATCGCGGGCCCGCACCCGCCTGGGTGCGGCGCCGTTCTCGGCCCTTCGAGACAGCTGCGTGGCACCGCTGGCGCATGACGGGACGCCGGGTGCGTGGTATCGGGGGTTGCGCCTCGTGGCCTTTGACGGGTGGGTCCTGAACCTGCCCGACGAGGCCCGGAACCGGGAGGAATTCGGACTGCCGGGTGCTTCGCGCGGTGCCTCGGCGTTCCCGCAGGCGCGCGTCACCGCGGTGATGGAAATCGGCACCAGGGCCGGTCCTGCCCGGCATGCCGGGCCATGTGCCGAGAGCGGGGCCGGGCAGGCCGAACGGCTGCTCGGGCATCCGTCACCCGGCATGCCGGAGCCGGCGGATCGTTACCATGCCGGGGCTCCGCCGTGGTCACGGGCGGTGGCCACCGGTGCCGAGCTCCTGTGGCGGTGCAAGGGGAACATGAGGCTCCCGGCCGGCGAGGCCTTCGATGACGGCTCGTGGCGGTCGGTGCTGCGCGGCTCCGGCCGTGACCTGCGGAAAAGCCGCGGCGAGCTGCCGGTGCGGATCGTCGCCTACCGGATCGAGGGTTCGGGCGAGACCGTCATGCTTGCCACGACCCTTCTTGACCATGAGGCGGCTCCGGCGGCCGAACTGGCGGCACTCCATCACGAGCGCCGGGAGATCGAGACCGCCCATGACGAGGCCCGGGCCCATATGCCGGGACCCGGCGCCGCCTTGCGCTCCAGGACGCCCGACCTGGTCTACCAGGAGGCAGGCGGGCTCATGCTTGCCCACTATGCGGTACGATGCCTGATCCAGGAGGCGGCCGAAAAGGCAGGAGAGGATGCTGATCGATCAACCTTTACCCACGCCGTGCGTGTCATGCGCCGCCGGATCATCAATCCCGGCGCCTTTCCCCCCGGTGGACCCGACACCCGGCGTCGCGGGCGGGATCCTCGAGGAGCGCGTGGTCTCCGGCCGCGGCCAGGTCAGGCCCCGGGGTGTCCGTCGAAAGATGAGCAGTTACAACCTTCGCAAGCGTGGCCCGGTGTCACGCGAGATACATGATCGGACACCGCGAATCGTTCCGAAATGTGCTTGAAGCAACAGTATTGCGAATAGCCTCCACTGCCGATTGACGGCGAAGTTCCCGGGGTGGGATTTTTCGGTCCCCGCGGCTGGCGATATCGCAGATCATCGGGACGCAAGGTGGCTCGCCATGGACTTTGTGATTGATGCAGCCGGCTCAATCGACAACCACCCGAAGCCGTGTCCGGGTTCCGGCGGACGGTGCCGGCAATGGTCAGCTGCCTGCCAACCCGACCATTTCGGGATGCCGGGCTGTCACCGGAGAATTCCGGAGTCGCACGGGAAGGGCGGCTGCACCGGGAATTGCCGATCGAATTGCCTTGGGATACGACATCACCGGCAGCGCAACCATGGCGGGGCATCGATTTGCGGCTTGAGAGCGAAACCGCCGGTGATGGCTGGGAAATCGAGGCACTTCTGGATACCGCATTTGGTCCGGGCCGGCAGGGTCTTTCGTCGTATCGGTTGCGGGAGAGAGTCGATCCGGTCGCCGGTCTGTCCTTGGTCGCCCGCGATGAATTCGAGACCATTGCCGGCACCATCAGGTTCTGGCCCGTCAGGGTCGGAAAAGAAGGTCATGGAGCATTGTTGCTGGGTCCGGTGGCGGTTCACCCGATCAGGCAGGGCGAGGGTATCGGTGCGGCACTGATCGCCGAAGGGCTGGACCGGGCGTGGCGGTCCGGCTGGGAGGCCGTCATTCTGATCGGGGATGTCGGGTATTACTCCCGGTTCGGCTTCGAGAGGCACCCGGGCCTGCTGTTTCCACAACCAACCGATCAGGACCGGGTGCTGTCGTTGGACATGTCGGATCCAGGCACGGGTGGCCTGGCGGGACAGGTCCGAAAATGGAACGAGAAACGGGAGGCCGGTTGAGCTGTCCAGCCTGCGGGCCGTGCCAGGAATGTTGGCCTGTGAACGGATCGGCTGGACCTGCTGTCCCGGGCTGAAAGGCCGCTTCGCTCGATCCCCGGCTGTTACTGGTTGAGGTAGAGTATCGGGCCAAGCGCCTCGGCTACCCGCTTGCGCGCCGATTGTTCGTTGCTGGCGCGGGAGGAATCGAGCGCATCGCGCACATCGGCCAACCGGATCCGGCGAAAGAGGTGTTTGACCCGGCCGATCGATGTCGACCGCATCGACAGTGTTCGCAGGCCGGTGGCCGCCAGGCAGACTGCTTCCAGTGGCAGCCCTGCCGTCTCGCCGCAATAGCTGAGCGGTGTGTCCGACTTCCGGCACCTTTCGACGATCATGCCGACCAGGTTCAGGTAGCTCAGATTGAGAGTGTCGTACTGGCGACGGACCCGTTCATTCTCGCGGTCGGCGGCAAAGAAGAACTGCTTGAGATCATTGCCGCCGATCGAAATGAAATCCACCGACGAGAAAAACCCGTCCGAGGCAAAGGCCAGTGATGGTGTCTCGAGCATGGCTCCAAGCCTGATCCGGTCCGGAACCGGCCGGCGCAGCCGTCTCTCCCGATCGACCATTTCCAGGAATATCTCGCGCGCCTCGTAGAATTCATCCTGCTCGGTCACCATCGGAAACATCACGTTCAGCGGGCGCCCCTTGGCGCCCCTTATCAACGCTTCCGATTGCATCCGCAGCACTGCCGGCCTTGACAGGCCTATGCGAATTGCCCGCCAACCCATGGCCGGGTTCGGCTCATCTTCCGGCCTGAGATAGGGCAGTATCTTGTCGGATCCGATATCCAGGGTGCGAAAAATCACGCTCCTGCCATGGGCTGAATCCAGGACCTCGGAGTATTGGCTGGCCAACTCCTCGCGCCCGGGCAGTGCCGGCCGGGCCAGGAAACGGAGTTCGGTCCTGAACAGGCCCACACCCTCGGCCCCGGAATTTTCGAGATTGGGCAGGTCGGTCATGACCCCGGCATTCATGAGCATGCATATGGTTTCCCCGTCGCGGGTGAGGGCCGGCTTGTCCCTGATGCCCCGGTATCGTTGCACCTGCGCCGCCCGCATCTGGATCTTGCCGGTCAGCGCTTCGGCGGTCTCCTTGCCGGGCCTGAGATGGACGACGCCCTTCTCGCCATCGACGAAAATCCGGTCATTGTTCAGCGCTTCGGTGGTGATCCCCTCGACATGAACCAGGAGCGGGATCGACATCGCCCGGGCAATGATCGTTGCGTGGGAGCCGATTGATCCTCCTTCCAGGACCACGCCTTTCAGGCCCCGGCCGTATTCGAGCAATTCGCCGGGACCGAGATGCCTGGCCACCAGTACCGGATTGTCCGGGGTCTGGTCCTTGTCGGCCATGCCCTGGCCCGTGAGGATTCGAAGCAGCCGGTTCGAGAGATCATCGAGATCGGCAAGCCGTTCGCGAAGGTACGGATCCGATACCTGGGCCATCCGCGTCCGGGTGTTGGACTGTTCCATTTCGACCGCGGCCCCGGCCGACAATCCGCTCTGGATGTGCTCCTCGATCCGGTTGACCCATCCGGGCGAATTGGCAAACAGCCGGTAGGTCTCGATGACTTCCCTTGGCTCCTCGCCGGCCAGGACGCTCGCATTTGCCGCCATCTCGTCCACATGGCCGCGCAGGGTCTGGATGGCCTGACCGAGTTTTTCCTTCTCGAGATCCGGATCATCGGCAACCGGGTTGGTCAGCACCACCCGCGGCTCATGAAGCAGCACATGGCCGTCGGCCAGCCCCTCTTGGCCAATTCCGCCGGAAAACTCGACCGGCCGGGTATGTGGTGCCGCCATGGCCTGGTTCTCGTCGACGAACGCGCCAAGCTCGGTCATGTCGGCGAGGAACATGGCGACAACTTCCAGGATGACGATTTCCTCGGGGGTGAATTCGTGCTCCTCCCGCGACTGGATGACCAGGACACCCAGCGGCTCGCCCAGCCTCTGCAGGGGAACTCCCAGGAAGGAGACAAGGACTTCCTCACCGGTTTCGGGAACGAACTTGAACTCCCGTTCACCGGGGGCGTTGGCGGTGTTGACCGGCGACATGCTGCGCACCACCCGGCCAACCAGCCCCTCGGCAACCCTCAGCCTGGTGACATGCACGCTGGTCTGTTCGAGCCCGGCAGTGGCGCACAGCTCCAGCGTTCGCGGATCCCGCAAGAGGTAGATCGAGCAGACATCGACTCCCATGCCATCGGCAACAATGCGAGTGATCTGGTCAAGCCGGCTCTGCCCGCCGGTGACCTCGAGCAGCATGCCGCGAAGCCGCAGAAGCAGTGATCTGGAATCGGTCCTCTTGCCGGAAGTCGCCTGCACGGCTCAGCCCTTGTCCAGTCCGAACGCGTCGTGCAGCGCCTGGACTCCCAGTTCCATGTATTTTCGGCCGACCAGAACCGAGATCTTGATCTCGGATGTGGCAATGACGGCAATGTTGATGTTCTCATCCGCCAGCGCCTTGAACATTCTCGCTGCAACCCCCGATTGGGAACGCATGCCGATCCCGACCACCGAGAGCTTGCAGACCTCGGTATCCTTGATGATTTCCCGGTAGCGAACCGCTTCGGATTTCAACAATTCGTCCAGCGCCCGTTCCGCTTTCGGGATGTCCTCTACCGGGCAGGAGAAGGTGATATCGGTCCGGCCCTCCTCGGAAATATTCTGCACGATCATGTCGACGACCACGCCGACATCGGCAAGCCTGCCGAAAATGGTGGCGGCAATTCCAGGCCGGTCGGCAACCGAAATCATCGTGATCTTGGCCTCGTTCCTGGAATGGGCCACCCCGGAGACAGCACGTGCTTCCATGATATCCTCCTCGTTGCAGACCAGAGTGCCGGGCTCGTCGCTGAAACTGGACAGGACCCGGAGTCGTACATTGTTCCGCATGGCCAGTTCGACCGACCTGGTATGGAGAACCCTGGCCCCGAGTGATGCCAACTCCATCATTTCCTCGTAGGACACCCGGTCCAACCGCCTGGCCGACGATACCAGTCGCGGGTCGGCGGTAAAGACGCCGCTGACATCGGTGCAGATGTCGCATCGCTGGCAGTCGAAGGCTGCAGCCAGGGCAACGGCACTGGTATCCGAGCCACCGCGGCCGAGCGTCGATACCCTGTGGTCGGAAGTCATGCCCTGGAAGCCGGCAACAACGGCCACCTGCATCCCCTCGTCGAACTTGGCGCAGATGGCATCGGTGCCGATCTCCTCGATCTTGGCTGCACCATGGGCAGAATTTGTCCGGATCGGAATTTGCCATCCCTGCCAACTGCGGGCCGGGATACCAAGATTCTGCAGCGCGATGGCCACCAGGCCGGCCGTCACGTTTTCACCGGAGGAGACCACGGTATCATATTCGCGCGCATCAAAGATCGGCGACAGATTACTGACGGTGTCGGCCAGTTCACTGGTTTTTCCGGCCATTGCCGACACCACGGCGATCACCTGGTTTCCTGCCTCGACCTCGCGCTGAACTCTCGAGGCGGCATTGCGTATCCGCTCGAGTCCATCGACCGAGGTTCCACCGAATTTCATCACGATGCGGCTCATCTACCCGGTCTCGTTCTCCCGTTCCGGCGCCAGGCCGACATGGCTGGTGACTGGCAGCAAAATGGCATTGATACAATCCGTTCGATGGCTGGAATTACAGTTGCGACAACCCTGGCAACGCGTCACGGATTGCCGACCGGCGGAGCCGTCTGGTTCTAGTTGGTATTTCCCGAATGAGGCCAGGGAAGAGGGGCAACAGGAACGCCTTCTTCCAGAAGCGCTGCCGCTTCGTCGAGCCCGGCCTCGCCGAAGATCGATCGCCGGGGAGACTCGCCGTCATGGATGGCCCTGGCCTCCTGGGCAAATTTGGGCCCGACATATTCGGAATTCTTCTCGACCCAGTTCTTGATCGCGACCAAGGCCTTCTCGGCCGGTGTCGAAGGGGAAAACACCTCCTTCTTCGATACTGCCTTCGCCTCCGGCTCGGCCGGTGTCGATCCGTGGACCCCGGGCGCCATCAGGTTCTTCTCGATCCTGTCACATCCGCAGGTCGGGCAGGACAGCAACCCCGCCTTGTCCAGCTTGTCATAGGTAGCGTTCGACTGGAACCAGCTGTCAAAATGGTGGTCGCTCGCACATCTGAGGGAAAATCGTATCATTTCACCAATCTAGTGCACAGTTTCGGCTGAATCAATCGGGCGCCGCCCGCCTGCCCCGAGTCAGCTGTTGTACCTGACCGGGTCGAATTGTTCGAGTATCGACTTCAGCGACGGTTCACTGACAAGCCTGGTTGCCTTCTTCGGTGTAAGCCATTTGCGGTTGCGCTCACCGGTCTCGGGATATTCGTCGGTAAACTTCGTGCAGCGGACCGGAAATACGGCAACGATGCATGGCAGGGTTCGACGCCGTTTGCCGAGAGACTTGGCATAGCAGTAGTGACCGATACACTCTTCATGGCAGGTTCCAAGCACGCCGGCTTCCTCGTACGCTTCCTTCATGGCCGCTTCGGCGGGAGTCAACCCGTTGACCGGCCAGCCCTTCGGGAGTTTCCAGCGACCGCTCTTCCTGCCGGTAATCAACAGGATTTCATACTTCTTCTTGCGCTTCCGGTAGCACAGCGCCGCGAATTGTGTCCGTGCGTCGGTCTTGGAGTGCCGCCTGCCCAACCGCACGGCATTGCTGTCCTTTTTCATGCCTGTATGCCTGTGTTGTTCAGTCTTGTTGCTCGACGGATTCGGTGGAATTGTAGACCGGCTTCGCCCGAAAATTCAATATCGCATGAACCAGACAATCTCACGATATGGTGTCGGCCAGGACAATCTGTCCAAATCATGTGGCCAGAGGGGGATCTCCACGGGCTGTCCGGCACCTCCCGCCCGGTCGCCAACACCGCGGCCTCGAGCGGCCCCGTGCTCGTGGATTCGCGAAGCCGTGACCAGTCACCGGCCAGATTCCACGATTTGCAAATGAACCCCGCCTCCAACTGCCGACCGGGATCCGGGAGTTTGTCATGCCGCTTGATGCTGTCGGGGCCCCAGGCCGGTTCCCCGGCGGGCATGGTGTTGCAGTACGGAGTGAAAGAGTGGTCTTGCCGGTCACCATTCAGTCGACGAAAAGCCCGACCATGAGCCAGGCAAGGCGGATTCGACGGCGGCAGTCGGCTCGCGAGTCGGATGGACTTCCTGCTGTCGGTCGGAGGGACGAGCCCGAGGCAGGCACAGGAGCAGGAATTTGCTGTCGGCATCCATTACGGAGAATGTGGAATGCCGTTCGTTCTGCATGCAGGATTCGAAGCTCCACGAACGGGATCAGGCGCCGCCACATCGAGGGCTGGCGGGTCGCCGCTTGCCGGGGCTTCGCTCAACAAGCCGAGCGCCCGGCTGGAATTGTTGCGCGGCGACCGGGGTGGTCAGCACAGCATTCGGATCAACGCCCGATGGTACGTGTTGTTCCGTTGGACGGACCGTGCGGCGTGGAGATCGACGACGATCACCGAAGAGGGCAGGACATGAATTCCGGTAACGAAATGCGTTTGGTGCATCCCGGCGAGATTCTCCGCGCAGAACTCGATGAAATCGGGCTGTCGGCCAATGCGCTGGGCGTGCCGGTGAACCGGGTGACGACGATCCTGAACGGCCAGCGGGGAGTGGCGCCGACACGGCATTGCGGCCGGCACGGTTCTTCGGGACGACACCGCAACTCTGGATGAACCTGCAAGGTTCATGGGAGCATCGCCAGGCGGAAATCGCGGCGGGCCGGAAATCGCGAAGTGCGTGACGCCTCGGCATCTTGCACCAACAGGTGCGGCGCCAGTTCCTGATTGTCGGTCGAGCGGGTGAGCGGCATCCCTGGCGGTGCGTGCAAAGGCGGAGACCAGGGCCGGCTTCACCGGCGGGGTGCAGGGTGTCGCATTCATCCGGTCTCCAAGGCGGTGATCCGGGATTGCCGCGAAATGGGGCTGCATCCGGTGCGTCTTCCATGACACGGAGCTGATTCCCGGGACCCATATGCATCCCTCACGCCACCTTCACCCAACCAGGGTCCTCGCCTGTTTCGAGCAGGGAAGGATCATCAGGGTTGTGTCAGGGCCCCGGGCAGCGTCAGGAATTCGACAGTGCCGTGCGCATGGCGCTGACCGCATCATCGGGATTGGTGACCACGATGCTTCCGGCATCGGCGAGCAATTCGACTTTTCGTGCCACCGACCCGGTTCCGATGACCGACAGGGCGCCGGCATGGCCCATGCGGCGCTCCGGCGGCGCATGCCTGCCGACGAGAATCGAGACAACCGGCTTCCCGAAGCTGCCAGCGGCGATATGATCGGCTGCCTGCTCTTCCTCGTTGCCCCCGAGTTCTCCGACGAGAATCACGCCCCGCGTGTGGTCATCATTCCGGAATTGTTCCAGGCAGTCGCAGAAGCCGATGCCGTGAATCGGATCGCCGCCAATGCCGATCGTGGTCGACTGCCCGAGGCCGGCGGCGGTGGTCTGGGCAACGATCTCGCTGGTCAGCGAGGCGGAGCGGCTGACGATCCCGATGCAGCCAGGCGCGGCGTCGGAGGTCGACATCACGCCTATCTTGCAGCCATCGGGGACCAGGATCCCCTGCGAATTCGGTCCGATCAGACGGGTTGCGGATCCGCTCAGGGCGGCCTTGACATCGACCATGTCATGAACGGGGACCCGTTCGGTGATGCAGACCACAACGCCGATTTCGGCCTCGATCGCATCAATGATTGCCTCGGCTGCGCCATGTGCCGGTACCACGATCATGCTGGCATCGGCGCCGGTCTCGCGCCGTGCCTCGGCCACCGTATCGAAGATCGGCAAACCCAGATGCTGACGGCCGCCCTTGCCCGGGCGGACGCCGGCGACATAGGTCGACCCGTAGCGAATGGCGGCGTCGGTGTAGAAGGTCCCGGACCTGCCGGTGATTCCCTGGACCAGGACACGGGTCTTGCTGTCTACGAGAATGGCCATGGATCTATCTTCCGGCAGCGACCGACACCGCCTGCCGGACAGCCTCGGTCATGGTGTCGAACCGGGTGAATGGCAGGCGCCGGTTGGTCATGATTGACAGGGCCCAGGGCGCGTTCTGCCCGGCCGCCCGGTAGATGATCGGCTTGTCGCTTCCGGTTCGCGAATAGGCAAAATTCATCGCCTCGGCGATGGTGTCGCAGACGGTCATGCCGCCGCCATGGATATTGACGAGAATCACCTTCACCCGCGGATTCTCGATCAGCATCTGGATGACCCTTGCGATCTGGAAGCTGCCGGCAGTGGTGCGGATATCCATGAAATTCGCCGGGCTGCCGCCGGAGTCGATGACCAGGTCCAGCGTGGCGAGCCCGAGGCCGGCCCCGTTGACCACCAGCCCGATATCGCCGTCCAGCTCCACGTAGTTGACGTTGTTCTCCTGTGCCAGGCGCTCGCTGTCCTCGATCGATGTTTCCGTGACCAGCGCCTCCAGTTCGACATGCCGTGCCAGCGCATTGCCATCGATGACGATCTTTGCATCAATCGCAACGGCCTTGTCCTCCGGTGTAATCGCCAACGGGTTGATCTCGACCAGCAGCGCATCATTGCCGAAGAAGGTCCTGATGGCGCCGATCACCTGCCGGCTTGCCGAAATGCCGGCATCGCCGGTCAGCCCGAGAGTCTCCAGGAAACCGCCGATCTCCTTCGGGTCTTCCCAATCGAGATCACCGAGAGTGATCGACTTGACCACGTCCGGATTCTCGGTGGCGACCCGTTCGAAGTCGTTGCCGCCGCTGGCCGAGCCGAGCAGAATCGGCCTGGCGGTGTTCTGGTCGACCAGGACCGCGATGTAGAACATCCCGGCGATATCGACTCTCTCCTCGATGGAGACCTGCTTCACGATTTCGCCGCGGATGCCGGTCTGGGCCGTGGACAGGCGTGCGCCGAGCATGGTGCCGGCATGGCGCCGGACCTCCTCCGGCCTGGCGGCAAATTTCACCCCGCCGGCAAGTCCCCTGCCGCCGGCGCCGATCTGGGCCTTGACCACGAGGTCGGTGCCGGACAGCGACTTCGCCGAGTTCCCGGCCTCGTCGGCAGTGGCCGCAACCCGGCCCTCCGGGATGCTGACGCCATTTTGTCCAAGCAGGGATTTGGCCTGGTGCTCCAAAAGGAACATGCGGTGTCCTCCTTTTGCCCCGGTGTCAGACCAGTGGCCGCTACCTGGGGCCGGAATGCTGACAACACAGATATGACCCATGCCGGGGCCGTATTCAACTGACCTGCGTGCCATATCTGCGAATGACATGTGGAATTTGACGGTGAGGATTGCCCAACCGGTTGATTTCATGCAATTTTTCCTGGTCGTTCATGCGATGACATTGCGGTGTGCGGTGAGCCTGGGATGACCGGTTCGGGCCGGGTTGTGCAATGGTTGCCGGTCTCTGGAATATTGTATACCAGTGATGGGGATTGCTGATTCGCCATGAACGGGAATGCTGGCTGGCCGAATGGACAACGTGATCGAGTTGAAACCGGTTGCCGATCGGGCAACTCTCAAGGACTACACCCACCGCGCCCTGCGCCAGGCCATTCTCGACATGGACCTCTATGCCGGCAATGCCGAATTGAAGCTGGATGAGCGGCAGCTTGCCATCCGGCTTGGCGTATCGAGGACGCCGCTTCGCGAGGCGCTGATGAAGCTGGAGCAGGAGGGCCTCGTCGAGGTCAAATCCAGAAAGGGTGTGTATCTGAAGCGCCAGAGCCGCGAGGAGGTCGTCGAGATGATCACGGTCTGGGCGGCGCTCGAGAGCATGGCGGCGCGGCTGGCCTGTGAATGGGCGACCGACGAGGAGATCGACGAGCTTTGGAAAATCGGAACGAAGTACAACCCCGATACTGCGAAGGCCGAGATCAGCGAGTATTCCGAGGCGAACATCACCTTTCACCGCACCATCATGTCCATGTCGAAATGCACCACGCTGGAGCGGACCGCCGAGGATCTGTTCGACCGCCTCAAACCGGTGCGCCGGAGCGCATTGCGGGACAGCACCCGGACCGACCGGTCGGTTGTCGATCATTCGAAGATCATTGCCGCCATCTCGTCCAGGGATGCCGACCTTGCGGGCGACCTGGTTCGCGACCATACGCTGCGCCTGGGCGAGTATATCCGCCGCAGCTGGAAATTTTTCGACGGCAATTGCAACAATCAGGGGATCTGACATGCAGACCGGTTCGGCCACTGCCCACGATACGCTGGCCAGGAAGAGTGCGGACGAGAATATCGTTTCCGGGGGGCACCTTGTCGCCAGGGCGCTCAGGAACGAGGGTGTCGATACCGTCTTCACCCTGTGCGGGGGCCATATCATCGACATCTATGACGGGTGTATCGATGAGGGAATTCGCATCGTCGATGTTCGCCACGAACAGACGGCGGCCCATGCTGCCGACGGTTATGCCCGGCAGACCGGTCGCCTCGGCTGCGTGGTGACCACGGCCGGCCCCGGCTGCACCAATGCCGTCACCGGGGTGGCGACCGCCTTCAGGTCGGAGAGTCCGATCCTCCATATCGGCGGCCAGTCCTCACTGACCCAGCACCGCATGGGGTCACTGCAGGATCTGCCGCATGTCGACATGATGTCGCCAATCACCAAGTTCGCCTCCGGCGTCTTCTCGACGGAACGAATTGCCGACATGATATCCATGGCGGCCCGGGAGTGCTTTTCCGGGGCCTACGGCCCGAGCTACCTGGAGATTCCGAGGGACATTCTCGACGCCGAAATCCCCCTGGAGAAGGCGCGTATTCCCGAGCCCGGCCATTACCGGGCATCGCCGCGAGCGATCGGTGACCCGGACGACATCGACCGGCTGGCCGACATCCTGGTCAATGCCGAACGTCCGGCGGTGCTGTTTGGCCAGCAGGTATGGGCATCGCGATCACACCGGGAAGCGATCGAATTCGCACGGGCGCTCGACATCCCTTCCTACATGAACGGTGCGGCAAGGGGGATGATGCGCGCCGATGATCCGCGTTGCTTCGACCGGACCCGCTCGGATGCCTTCAAGGGTGCCGATGTCATAGTGATCGTCGGCACGCCTTTCGACTTCAGAATGGGCTATGGCAAGAGAATTACCGCACCGACCCTGGTCCAGATCGACCTCGACTACCGGACTGTCGGCAAGAACCGCGACATCGCCCTGGGGCTGAGTGGCCATCCGGGAGCAATCCTGTCGGCAGTTGCCGAGGCGGCGAGCGGGCGCCTCAAGAGTGACCGGCGTCAGCAGCGGCTGCAGTGGATGAAGCAATTGCGGGAAATCGAGGCGGTGAAACTGCAGAAGGTGATGCCGCTCTTCCGCTCCGACCAGTCGCCGATCCATCCCTATCGCCTGGCATGGGAAATCAACGAGTTTCTCGAGGAGGACACCATCTATATCGGCGATGGCGGCGATGTGGTGACGATCTCGGCCCAGGCGGTCCGCCCGCGCAATCCCGGCCAGTGGATGGATCCCGGGGCGCTGGGATCACTGGGAGTCGGGACAGGGTTTTCCATGGCGGCCAAACTTGCCCACCCGGCGAAGGAGGTGGTCTGCCTGTATGGCGACGGGTCATTCGGGATGACGGCCTTCGACATGGAGACTGCACAGCGATTCGGCGCGCCATACATCGCGGTGGTTGGAAACAATTCGGCGATGAACCAGATCAGGTTTGGCCAGATTACCAAATACGGGCAGAACCGCGGTGATATCGGCAACAAACTCGGTGACGTGGAATTCGGAAAATTCGGTGATATGCTCGGTGGCCATGGAGAAGAGGTTCGCGACAGTTCGGAAATCCAGCCGGCACTGCATCGGGCCAGGGAGGCAGTCGCCAGGACCGGGAAATGCGCCGTGGTCAATGTCTGGATTGATCCGAACGAATATGCGCCCGGAACCAAGGCGCAGACCATGTACAAGTAGAGTCGCACAACGCATGGAGACAGTGACATGACACCGCTCGAAAACGTCCGAATCCTGGACTTCACCCATGTTCAGTCCGGCCCGACCTGCACGCAGCTGCTGGCCTGGCTCGGTGCCGACGTGATCAAGGTCGAGCGCCCGGGAACCGGCGATATCACCCGCGGGCAGTTGGTCGACGTGCCGGGCGCCGACAGCCTCTACTTTACCATGCTGAACCACAACAAGCGCTCATTCACCCTCAACACCAAGGACGAGACCGGCAAGGAAGTACTGGCCAGGATGGTGGCCTGCTGCGATGTGCTGGTGGAGAATTTCGCCCCGGGGGCGCTGGACCGGATGGGGTTCGGCTGGAGCCGCATCCAGGAGCTCAACCCGCGCATGATCATGGCATCGGTCAAGGGGTTCGGGCCGGGCAAGTTCGAGGAATGCAAGGTTTATGAAAACGTTGCCCAATGCGCTGGCGGTGCCGCATCGACCACGGGGTTTCCCGATGACGTGCCGCTGGTCACCGGGGCGCAGATCGGCGATTCAGGCACGGGGCTCCACCTGGCGCTGGGTATCGTGGCTGCACTCTTGCAGCGGGAGCGGTCCGGCAGGGGGCAGCGTATACTGGCCCCGATGCAGGACGGGGTCCTCAATTTGTGCCGGGTGAAGCTGCGTGACCAGCAGCGGCTGGCAGCCGGACCGCTGCGGGAGTATTCGCAGTTCGGCAACGGCATTCCATTCGGCGAGGCCACCCCGCGGGCCGGAAATGATTCCGGCGGGGGCCAACCGGGAAGGGTGCTGAAATGCAAGGGCTGGGAGACCGACCCGAATGCCTATACCTATTTCATCACCCAGGCAGCGGTGTGGAAGAATATCTGCGATGTCATCGGCAAACCCGAATGGAAGACGGATCCCGAATTTGCAACCCCGTCGGCCAGGCTGCCGAAGCTGGACGTGGTGTTCGGTGCCATCGAGGATTGGACCATGACCATGACCAAGTTCGAGGTCATGGAGGCCTGCAATCCGCTCAACATTCCGGTCGGGCCGATCCTGTCGATGAAGGAAATTGCCGAGGACCAGGGACTCAGGGAGACCGGCACCATCGTCGAGGTCGATCATCCCGGGAGAGGCCGCTATGTGTCGGTCGGTTGCCCGATCAAGTTTTCGGACCACCAGGTCGAAGTCACACGCTCGCCAATGCTCGGTGAGCACACGATGGAGGTATTGACCGAAGTGCTGGGTTATGAAGGAAACGAACTTGAACGGGTGGTGAAATCCGGCGCGGTCGGGTCGGTCGAATGACTGATGGTGCAGCCAGGGAGGAGGTAGGTCGATGCGTCTGATGGTCATGGGTCAGCAGGCCTTTGGCAAGGCAGCGCTCGAGAAGCTGATCGAGGCAGGCAGGGACGAGGTCGTTGCCGTCTATTGCGCGCCGGACCGCGAGGGTCGACCTCTCGACCCGTTGAAGGAGGCGGCACTCGATCTTGGCATCCCGGTCAGGCAACCATCCGGATTCGGGGGCCAGGCAACACTGGACGAGATGCGGGAATTCGGTTGTGACCTGATGATCATGGCCTATGTGACCATCTTCGTTCCCGAGGCCGCCAGGGAGAGTCCGCGCCTCGGCTCGATCTGCTTTCATCCGTCGCTGCTCCCGAAGCACCGGGGGCCAAGTTCCATCAACTGGCCGATCATCCAGGGTGCGACCGGGACCGGGTATTCGTGGTTCTATCCGACCGACGGGCTGGATGAGGGGGACATTCTCCTGCAGCATCACTGCCCGATCGGTCCGGATGACACGCTGGGGGATGTCTATTTTCGCAAGATCTTTCCGGCGGCCATCGAGTCGGTGCTCGAGGTCTGTGACCTGTTTCGGTCCGGCAATCCGCCGCGGGTCGCCCAGGATGATTCGCAGGCGAGCTACGAAAGCTGGTGCAAGGCCGCCGATGCCCGGATCGACTGGTCCCGGCATGTCGATGATGTTTACAACCTGGTACGCGGAACCAACCCGCAGCCGGGAGCCTGGACCGAATTCAGGGGGCAGAGGCTGCAGATCTATGATGCCCGGAAGTCTGCGGGTGAGGGCAGTCCCGGAACGGTTGCCGGGATGACCGATGACAGCGTGGTGGTGCAGGCTGGATCCGGGCGGATTGATGTCCGGCGGGTCAGATCGGCAGGAAAAGGCAAGATCGCGGCCGTGGATTGGGCGCGTGAGGCCGGAATCGGGCCGGGAGATCAACTCGGCGCCCAGTAGAGAGGGAATTGTTGCAGAAATGGTCACTGATATCGAAATCGCCCGGAATGCCAGCAAGAAGCCGATACAGGAAATCGGGGCCAGGCTGGGTATTGCTTCCGAACACCTGGTTCCGTTCGGCCACGACAAGGCCAAGGTTTCCTCCGGGTTCATCGAGTCGGTCCAGGGAAATGATGACGGGAAGCTGGTCCTGGTCACGGCGATCAACCCGACGCCGGCAGGCGAGGGGAAGACCACGACAACGGTCGGGCTTGGCGATGCCCTGAACCGGATCGGCAAGAATGCGGCGATCTGCATCCGGGAGGCGTCGCTTGGTCCCTGTTTCGGCATGAAGGGCGGTGCGGCCGGCGGCGGCCATGCGCAGGTCGTGCCCATGGAGGACATGAACCTCCATTTCACCGGTGATTTCCACGCCATCACATCTGCTCACAATTTGCTGTCGGCGATGATCGACAACCATGTCTACTGGGGCAACAAGCAGGAAATCGACCTGCGCCGTGTCGCCTGGAGGCGGGTCATGGACATGAATGATCGGGCGCTTCGGCAGATCACCTGCAGCCTCGGCGGCGTCGCCAACGGGTTTCCGAGAGAGGCCGGATTCGACATCACGGTGGCGTCGGAGGTGATGGCGATCCTGTGCCTGTCATCCGATCTCGACGATCTGCAGCGACGCCTCGGCGATATCATCGTGGCCTACAGGCGTGACCGGTCGCCGGTGCTGTGCCGCGACATCAATGCTGACGGTGCGATGACGGTGCTGCTGCAACAGGCCATGCAGCCGAACCTGGTCCAGACGCTCGAGAACAATCCGGCATTTGTCCATGGAGGGCCGTTTGCCAATATCGCCCATGGCTGCAATTCGGTCATCGCCACCAGGACCGCCCTGAAGCTGGCCGATTACGTGGTGACGGAAGCCGGTTTCGGCGCCGATCTCGGGGCCGAGAAATTCCTGGACATCAAGTGCCGGCAGGCCGGATTGTCACCCGGTGCCGTGGTCATCGTGGCTACGATCAGGGCGCTGAAGATGAATGGCGGGGTTGCACGCGCCGATCTCGGCGAGAAGAATGTCGAGGCGGTGCAGCGCGGCTGTGCCAATCTGGGTCGTCACATCGAGAATATCCGCAAGTTCGGGCTGCCGCCGCTGGTTGCGATCAATCACTTCGTTACCGATACCGATGCGGAAGTCGAGGCGGTCCGCGCCTATGCCGGCAGCCAGGGCGCCGAGGCTGTCCTGTGCAGACACTGGGCATTGGGGTCGGAAGGAACCGAGGATCTGGCCCGCAAGGTCGTCGAGGCAGTCGAGGAGGGGAGGGCCGACTACCGGCCGATCTACCCGTCGGAGATGGGCCTGTTCGAGAAGATCGAGACGGTGGCAAGAGAGATATACCGGGCCAGTGGCGTCAGCGCCGACAGCAGGATCCGCGATCAGCTGCGCCAGTGGGAACAGGCCGGACATGGCAATCTGCCGGTCTGCATGGCCAAGACGCAATACAGTTTCTCGACCGATCCGGGCAAGCTGGGCGCGCCGGTGGATCATGTCGTGCCCATTCGGGAGGTGCGGATATCGGCCGGTGCCGGCTTCATCGTGGCAATCTGCGGTGAAATCATGACCATGCCCGGTCTTCCGAGGGTGCCGGCAGCCGAGTCGATCATGCTGAATTCATCCGGCGAGGTCGAGGGATTGTTCTGACCTTGCGCCGCGACGGAGAAGAGAGAGAATTGGAGATGCGGGTCCGGGAATCGAGAGAGACCGCAGGGCCTGTCATGGAACAAGAAGCCGCAAAGCAGCGGACTGCAACGGGGCATCGAAGACGCGGTGCCCGACCATCAACAGGAGAAAGACAATGGACAGACTGAGAAAACTTGCCTTTGGCGCCGCGGTGATTGGCGCAGCGCTGGTGACAGGAGGTGCGCAGGCGTTCGAGCCGACCAAGCCGATCGATTTCATCATCATGGCCGGAAAGGGCGGCGGTGCCGACAAGATGGCAAGGCTCATGCAGTCGATCGTGGAATCAAACGACCTTGCCGGTCGTCCGCTGGTTCCAACCAACAAGAGTGGTGGTTCCGGCGCCGAGGCGCTTGTGGCCATGAAGAGCGCTGCCGATCCGGATCACACCATCATGGTGACCCTGAACTCGTTCTTCACCACGCCGCTCCGCCAGCCCGGGCTGGAGGTCGATATCATGACCTTTGCCCCGGTCGGAAGAATGGCAGAGGATACCTTCGTGCTGTGGGTTCACAAGGATGAAGGAATCTCGACATTCGAGGAATTCCTGGCCGAGGCAAGAGCCCGCGGGTCCGGATGGGTGATGGGTGGAACCGGCAGCGCCCAGGAAGACGAGATCATTACCAACTATCTCAATGACAGCTTTGGTCTCGACATCAAGTACATCCCCTACAAGGGCGGCGGTGCGGTGGCCAAGGATCTGGCTGGCAAGCAGATCAACTCCTCGGTCAACAACCCGTCGGAAGCGCTTGGCTTTTACGAGTCGGGTGACGTGGTTCCGCTGGTTGCATTTACCGACGAGCGGCTTCCGATGTTTCCCGATGTGCCGACGCTCCGCGAGGCCGGCAGCGACTTTGCATATTACATGCAGCGCTCGGTCGTGGGGGCGCCGGGAATGTCGGACGACGCGCTGGCCTATTACACCGGCCTGTTCCAGCAGGTGTATGACTCACCGGAATGGACCAAGTACAAGACCGACAAGTCGCTTCTTGGCGAGTTCACGAGCGGTGATGACCTGGCTGCCTACTGGGATGTACAGCGCGGCCGTCACGAGACAATCCTGAAAGCGTCTGGTGACATCAAGTAGATCGGCACTCTAGGCTGATCCCGGAGGAGAGGGCACCACCTTGCGACTCGCCGAGCTTGTAGCCGCGATTCTCATTGCCCTCTTCTCCGTCTATCTCATGTGGAAGAGCGGCGAGGGGCCATCCTGGGATCCGGACGCGGTCAGGTTCGCCAATATCGGCATCAATGTCGACAATTCCGGGCCCGGCAGCGGCTTCTGGCCATTCTGGCTTGCACTTGCCATGCTGGTCGCCTCGCTGGTCGTTGTCATGAACTGGTATTTGAGGAAGACCCCGGAGTCCCGATCGGATGCGCCGTTCCTCGACAGTTTCGGCAAGGAAATGTTCGTCAAGATCGGTGGCGGGCTGCTGGTGTTCCTGTTCCTGATCAAGTTTGTCGGCTTCTACGGCGCAATCCCGATCTTCCTGTTCTACTACATCCGGTTCATCGGCCGGCACCGGATCGTGACGGCAGCGCTGATTTCGCTGGCGGTGCCGGTATTCTGCTTCTTCTTTTTCGATGTGGCGATGCGGATCGTGTTGCCGAAGGGGTATCTCGACCCGCTGTTCATCCCGCTCTATGACATCTTCCTGTAGACGCGCCATGACTGCCGAGATCCCGACAACCGCAACCCGATGCCCGGCTTCAGTCCCGGCAGCAGGTCGCTGAGGGGAGGGTGATGGAAGTTCTGACCCTGCTTCTTGACGGGATCTGGGCCGCATTGCAGCCGCTGAATCTCGGGCTGGCGCTGATGGGCGTCGTCATCGGCCTGTTTGTCGGGGCCATGCCCGGGCTGGGATCGGTGAATGGAGTGGCGATCCTGTTGCCGTTCACCTTCGTCATCCACCAGATGACAGGCAACGCAACCTCGCCGATGATATTCCTGGCCGCCATCTATTACGGGGCGATGTATGGCGGCGCCATCTCGTCGATCACCCTCGGCATACCCGGTGCCTCCACGGCCGTTGCAACCACCTTCGATGGCCGTCCGATGGCCCTGCAGGGGCGGGCTGACCGCGCCCTCGTGATTGCAGCCGTTGCCTCCTTTGTCGGCGGCACGGTTGCCAACATCATATTTACCGGCGCCGCGCCGCTTCTGGCATCGGTGGCCCTGCGCTTCGGAAACCCGGAAGTGTTTGCATTGATGCTGCTGGCATTCGCGACCTTTGTCGGCCTGTCCGGCGATGACATTCCGAAGACCATCATCTCGATCTGTTTCGGGCTGATCATGTCGTCGGTCGGTTTCGACATCATTTCCGGCGCGCCGAGGCTGCTGCTGTTCGACTCGACCGAATGGTTCAGCCGGGGGATCCAGTTCCTGGTGCTGGCGATCGGAGTCTACGGGATTGGCGAAATGCTGTGGACCGTCAATTCGACCCGCGGCAAGACCGAGATGACCGAGGCCAGGATCACCCTCGGCCGGATCCGCGACGAGTTGATGGGATTTTCCTCCGCCTGGAAGGGAACTGCAATCGGCTCGCTGCTTGGCTTCTTCGTCGGAATCCTGCCGGCCGCCGGGGCGACACCGGGCTCGCTCATGGCCTATGGCATGACCAAGATGGTGGCCAGGAACAAGGATGAGTTCGGCAAGGGAGCGCCTGATGGTGTTGCCGCACCCGAATCGGCCAACAATTCGGCGTCGACCGGCGCCATGCTGCCGATGATGACACTGGGAATCCCGGGCTCGCCGACAACGGCGGTGTTGCTGGCCGGGATGGTGATCTGGGGCCTGCAGCCGGGACCGCGGCTGTTTACCGACCAGCCGGATTTCGTCTGGCCGCTGATCGGCTCCTTCTACATCTCGAACGTGATCGCGGTCGTGGTCAACCTGGCATTCATCCCGCTCTTCCTGCGGGTATTGCGGATGCCGTTCTCCATCCTGGCGCCGCTGATCTTCGTGTTGTCGGTTGTCGGTGTCTATGCCGCCTACCAGAACATCTACGATGTCTGGCTGATGCTGTATTTCGGAATCGGCGCCTTCCTGCTCCGCCTGCTGAACTATCCGCTGGCGCCGGCGGTGCTGGCAATCGTCCTCGGGCCCATTGCCGAGCCGACACTGCGCCAGTCACTGCTGCTCTCGGATGGCAGCTGGATGATATTCCTGAACCGGCCCATCGCCGGACCCATTACCGTGGTCGCGCTGATCCTGCTGTTCCTGCCACTCCTGGGCCTGGTCAGGCGGAAAATCCGCGAAAGACGGGACGCCTGAACTTCCCGGGGTCGGGATGGCCGGTTCCATGGCTGATCCTGGCAGGGAGGCACATGCACAATCGGGGGCGCAGCCCGAACGGGTCGACCACCTCGGGTCTCACTTGCCGGCGGCGATTACCGCCCGGGCGGGCGCAATTGCGGGTTTCGCGGCAGTTTCCGGTCGCGCCGCGAGGTAAATGGCTGGCAGGCCAGGTTGTTGTGGGCCTCGCAATAGGGCTTGCCATGGGTGCTCGGCAGCCCGCAGAACCAGAACTCGTCGGATGCAGGATCGCCGATCGGCCATTTGCAGGTCCTGGAGGTCAACTCCATCAATGACAGCTTCAGCGAGTTCTGCTCGGCATTCCTTGCCGTCAACCGGTTGACTTCCATCCGGTCACGATCATCCTCGTCCGGGTCATCCTCCGCATCGGTGCCGTCGCCGTCCTCCCGGCTGCCATCCTTCTCGGCCCAATCCGGCGAAGCGGCTGATTCCTCCACGCGTTCCGGTTCCGGTTGGACCTTCTCGGCCTCCTTCTTCTTGCGGGTCACACCCATGCGGTGCAATTTTCCGATGACCGCATTCCTGGTGACGCCAAGCTCGGCGCCAATCTCGCTGGCGGTCTTTCCTTCCTGGTGCAGGGCCAGGAGGCGTTCGGTTCGTTCGGTATCCCAGGTCACGGGCGGACTCCTCGTCGAGGGATGATGCCAGGGATCGGGCAGGGCCTGCCTGCCGGCATCACTGGCCGAAGGTCGCACAGGAGTGAAATAGGTTCTTCATGGTCCGGTTCAACCCTGGCGGGACATTCTACTCCGGGGTGAGGGCTGGCACGGAATCCTGAAGACAGGCCGCGAGATCGAGAAGTCGGGCTTTCGGACCGCGGCGCGAATGAAAGCGGCGGTGACCATCAATTCGGTGATCGCCTGGCGGCTGGCGGCGCTGGCGCTCATGGGACGGGATACACCGGAGCCGCCGGCCCACAGGATGTTCCCGGCCTCGGAGATCGCCATGCTGCCCGATTTTGCCATCACCGGCGGCTTCCATCCTCCCGGCTGGCAGCGGCCGGTGGATCTCGAGGCGGTGTCGCTCGGACAGGCGCTCCTGCTCGTTGCCCGGCTCGGCGGCTACCTGAACCGCAGGAATGACGACCCGCGCGGCCACCAGGCGATCCGGGAAGGGTACACCCGGCTGGTGACCGGTGCGCAGATCATCGAGCGGATCGAGGAGAACGGCAAGGCGAGCGCCCTGCACCCCTGCCTGGCCCGGACTCGCTGAGATCTGGTCGCCTCCGGCGCCGTCAATGCGGCCAGCACCGCCACAAGGGTCGCTATTGCCCAGTAGCCAAGTGATCAGTGGGCAGGGCGCGCGTGACGCGCGCCTGCGGAAAGGCCGAGGCGCGGCGCGAAGCACCCGGCAGTCCGAATTCCTTCCGGTTCCGGGCCTCGCCCCGCAGGTTCAGGACCGAGCCGTCAAAGGCCACCAGGCGCCAAGGGTATTGGCCCGGGCCAGCGGTGTCACGCAACTGTCGCGCAGTGTCCTGAACGGCGGCGCACCCGGGCGGGCGGGCCCGCGGGATCGAGGAGCGGCCCGACACCCGGACCGGCAGGTCCGGCGATGCCGCCGCAACCCGCCTTACGGACAGCGCAGGATTTCGCGGGTGGCGAGCGGCCGGAGCCGCGCCATCACGATCACGTAGTACACCATGACATCGGCCGGAAGATCGCGCCGCCGCCGGCTGCCCTGGTTCAGTGACCGCAAGGCGGCATTGATCGTATCGCGCGGATAGACCCGCGCGATCACGCTCACGCCGGGATGATCGGAGAGACGCATTCCTCCGGCGAATGCTGCCTTTGTCCGGGCCATCGGGGGAACCTCTGCATATCGCGATGTTCCTCCGTTCTGCACGATATGATTCCTTGAAGTGACAGTATTGGGGCTAAAGCCCAATACTGTTGCTTTAAGCACATTTCGGAACGATTCGCGGTGTCCAGTCATGTATCTCGCGTGACACCGGGCCACGCTTGCGAAGGTTGTAACTGCTCATCTTTCGACGGACACCCCGGGGCCTGACCTGGCCGCGGCCGGAGACCACGCGCTCCTCGAGGATCCCGCCCGCGACGCCGGGTGTCGGGTCCACCGGGGGGAAAGGCGCCGGGATTGATGATCCGGCGGCGCATGACACGCACGGCGTGGGTAAAGGTTGATCGATCAGCATCCTCTCCTGCCTTTTCGGCCGCCTCCTGGATCAGGCATCGTACCGCATAGTGGGCAAGCATGAGCCCGCCTGCCTCCTGGCAGACCAGGTCGGGCGTCCTGGAGCGCAAGGCGGCGCCGGGTCCCGGCATATGGGCCCGGGCCTCGTCATGGGCGGTCTCGATCTCCCGGCGCTCGTGATGGAGTGCCGCCAGTTCGGCCGCCGGAGCCGCCTCATGGTCAAGAAGGGTCGTGGCAAGCATGACGGTCTCGCCCGAACCCTCGATCCGGTAGGCGACGATCCGCACCGGCAGCTCGCCGCGGCTTTTCCGCAGGTCACGGCCGGAGCCGCGCAGCACCGACCGCCACGAGCCGTCATCGAAGGCCTCGCCGGCCGGGAGCCTCATGTTCCCCTTGCACCGCCACAGGAGCTCGGCACCGGTGGCCACCGCCCGTGACCACGGCGGAGCCCCGGCATGGTAACGATCCGCCGGCTCCGGCATGCCGGGTGACGGATGCCCGAGCAGCCGTTCGGCCTGCCCGGCCCCGCTCTCGGCACATGGCCCGGCATGCCGGGCAGGACCGGCCCTGGTGCCGATTTCCATCACCGCGGTGACGCGCGCCTGCGGGAACGCCGAGGCACCGCGCGAAGCACCCGGCAGTCCGAATTCCTCCCGGTTCCGGGCCTCGTCGGGCAGGTTCAGGACCCACCCGTCAAAGGCCACGAGGCGCAACCCCCGATACCACGCACCCGGCGTCCCGTCATGCGCCAGCGGTGCCACGCAGCTGTCTCGAAGGGCCGAGAACGGCGCCGCACCCAGGCGGGTGCGGGCCCGCGATATCGACGACTTTCCCGACACCCGAACCGGCAGGTCCGGCGATGCCGCCGCAACCCGCCTGCCGGGCAACGCAGGACCTCGCGGGTGGCGAGCGGCCGGAACAGCGCCATCACGATCACGTGGCAGACCATGACATCGGCCGGCAGGTCACGCCGTCGCCGGCTGCCCTGGTTCAGTGACCGCAAGGTGGCATTGACCGTATCGCGCGGAAAGACCCGCGCAATCACGCTCACGCCAAGGTAGTCGGAAAGACGCATTCCTCCGGTGAATGCTGCTTTGGTTCGAGCCATGACGAGGAACTCCACAAACCGTGATGTTCCCATGTTATCGCACAGCTATTTCCTTGAAGTGACAGTATTGGGCTAAAGCCCTACTTCGACAGCCTCGGCTACCACGGCATCGATGAAACAACGGAAATTGTGAAACAGCTTCTGGGTAAATGGGAATGTCCCGACCGATGTCGAAACCCGGGCAGAGGTCGGCGCCCCTTCCCTCGAGCGCCAGGCCCGGGGTGTTCAATCCGGACAAGGAAGCAACACCATGAAGCGCACCTTCGGTTCTAACACCATGATATAGCGTCTCTTTTTCTTCCTCAACCCGCAGATGCGGCAGGTATTCCGGCCTGGTCTCCCCGCATCTGCAACTGGATGCAGGGAGAATACCATGGCGACAGCACGACTGACGGATGCACGAATCAAGGCCCTCAAGCCCGACCGGTCAGCGCGGGATATCCGGGACAAGGTCTTGAAAGGCTTCGGCATCCGGATCATGCCCTCGGGACGGAGGCGGTTCTTCATTCACACACAACATGACGGGCGGCGAATCTGGAAGATCATCGGTGATGCGGAGCAGGTGGGCGTGAAGGAGGCACGCGAGGCGGCACGGGCCGCCCTTGCCGCCATCCGAAAGGGCCGGCCAGCCGCGGCATCGCCGGCCGAGACCCTGTTCGAAATCGTCGCCGAGGAGATGTTCCGCCGCCATTCCCGCCACTGGAAGCCTTCCACCTGCAAGGTCAACAGACACTACCTCCGCAAGCAGATCCTGCCCTGGTTCAGGGACATGCAGATCGCCGACATCACCGAGAGGAATGTCCGGGAGTGGTTCACCTCCCTGCATGCTACCCCCGCCGCCGCCGCCGATCGTTCGGCACCGGTGCTGTCGGTGATCATGGCCCAGGCCGAGATCCACGGATACCGTCCAGAAGGCACCAACCCGTGCACGGGCATCAGGCGCTACCGGCGGGCCGGGCGCGAGCGTTTCCTCTCGCCGGCCGAGTTGCGGCATCTCGGCAATGTTCTCGCACGCCATGAGGCAGACAACCTCTTGCCGACGGCCATCGTCAGGCTGCTCTTGCTGACCGGCTGTCGGGCAGGCGAGATCCGGTGCCTTGAGTGGCGGGACTACCGTGACGGGCATCTGCATCTTCGTGACAGCAAGACCGGCCCCCGCACCGTGTGGCTGTCATCGCCGGCCCGGGAGGTGCTGGCCGGGTTGCCGAGAACATCCCGCTGGATATTTCCGTCGCGCCGGACCGACGGCCCGGTCTCGAAGAGTTCGCTGGAAGAATTCTGGCGGCGTGTGCGATCCGGCGGCGGATTGGCGGATGTGCGGCTGCATGATGCCCGTCATACCTATGCCAGCATCGCCATCATGGACGGCGAGACCGTTCCGGTCATCGGCCGCCTTCTGGGTCACAATGATGTCGGCACCACCCTCGGATACACGCATCTTGCCGAGACCGTGATGCGCGATGCGGCGGATGCCATGGCTGCCGTTCTCGGAGGGACGGGATCATGAGCAGGATGCGACTGACCGATGCCGGCATTCGCCGGCTGAAGCCCGACACCCGCGAATACACTGTCGGTGATACCCGGGTTCCGTCATTGCATGTCCGGGTCTACTCGTCCGGAGGTCGGAGCTTCGTCTTCCAGTCCGGGTCATGGAAGCAGTCGCTGGGCCCGACCAAATTCATGAAGGTCGCTGAAGCACGCCGGCAATGCCTGAGTTTGCAATCCGAAGGCGGAGGCCGAAGACCGGCGGCGCCGGTGTTTGCGGAGTTTGTCGCCGGAGAATGGCGCGCCTCCTGGGTCCCGCGCTGCAAGCCCTCGACCATTCGTGGGCGGGACCGGGCTCTGGCCTCCCTGCTGCTGCCTGCATTCGGCGGCCTCCGCATGGACCGGGTGACGCCGTCTGACATTCACCAATGGTTCGACGACTACAGCCGGACATCCCCCGGGGCGGCCAATTTTGCATTGGGTGTGCTGCGGCATATCTTCAACCATGCCGTCAGTCTTGATCACATCGCGGTCAACCCGGCCAGGGGCGTCAGGCCCAATCCGCGACCGAAGCGCACGCGGTTCCTCTCGCGGGAGGAGATCGAACACCTGCATGAAGTCCTCGATTGCCATGAAGGTGGACGGCGTGGCCCTCAGGCCGACATCATCCGCCTCCTGCTTCTCACCGGATGCCGCAAGAACGAGATCGTTCGCCTCAGGTGGCGGGAGGTGGATGGCGGCCAGCTGAGGCTCGAGGACAGCAAGACCGGCCCGCGAACGGTTCTGCTCAACCGGAAGGCGCAGGAGATCATCGAGCGTCATCTGGCCATGACTTCAGGAGAATTCGTGTTTCCTTCTCCCATGGATCCTGCCAAGCCGGTCTCGGACAACCTGCCCCTCTGGTACGAGGTGCGCCGAGAGGCCGGTCTCGGCGATGTCCGCCTTCATGATCTTCGCCATACCTATGGAAGTCAGGCGGTCATGCAGGGCATCCCACTGCCCGTCGTGGCACGGCTTCTGGGCCACAGCCAGGTATCCATGACGCTTCTCTATGCCCATTGCTGCGACCGGGAGGTCGAGGCGGCAGCCGAGCGGACCGGGACGATGATCTCGGGGTATCTCGGGTCTCCCTTCGAACACTAAATCCCGGGCGGTCGCCGGATTCATGTACGGCACCTGAATTTACTGCCCCGTTTCGCGTTCCAGCGCTGTGCAGCGAGGACGAATTGACAGCGAATTCGTTGACGAGCCGCAATGGTGGGTGAAGGGACAGCATCTGACGCCCGGCATGCCCAGAGGCGCGGCGCGGTATCTTCTCACCACGCTCGATGTCGGGACCGCCGACGCGGCGGCCGACATCGCATGCTGTTGTCTGCAAAGACGGCAGATCAGGGCACTGTTCCAGTTGCCGGAATGACCGGAACGGTCGCGCCGTCACGGCACCGCCTCGTCAAGCATCCGGCCTTCTGCCGCGGTAGCGTCGGGATCGGTCGCCGTGCCAAACAGCATGGGGCAGGTCCGCGCCCACATGGCGCCCGCTCGCGCCGTCCTGTCGGCATTCATTCTGGCAACTGTCGGTAGCTCCCCTGCCGCCGTTTCGCGGTGCGTTGCGGCAGAAGTGGTGTCGGTGGCTCAGAATCACAATCTGATTTCAACTGGTCCCGACCACTCGGACTGCCGCGCATCGATGCACTTCTTCACGAACCGCCTCATCAGCGGCCAGCCGATCGGACATATCTCGTTGCTGGCAAACGTGAAGTCAGGCAATAGAACGGTCAATGCTCGGCGTTGATCAACCAGGCGGTCTGACAATCCCATGCCCATCCAGGAAAATGCCCTCAATTCCGCATTGGCCGAAGCACTTTCAGCGCATGACCTTCATGCCACGCCGGAACAGACGAAGGCAAGGAGCGGTGCAAAGCGATGTGACGTGCGGATTCGACGACAACACCGCGACCGGTATTTCACGGCACTTGAATGCAAGATTGGGCAGAGCACGACGCAGCAACAGGCGGCGGTCAGGGATGCACAAAGATGGCTCAAGCAGAGCGATTGCTGGAACGCTCTTGCGCTCTGCTATCCGGAGGAACTGAGCGAAGACCGGCAGGCGACTTCACGGCAGAGGCTGGAAGGAGCGAGCGATCTCCTGATGGTCAAGGTCAGCCAGGCCGGCATGATCGGACGCTGGCGATGGGGGAGTCTGGCCGACCTGGCAATACTGGCCGACGATATCGGCGCCAACGAGACCCATGCGGTCACCGACATCCTGAAACGTGCAATCTTGACGGCGAGCGAAGAGCTGGGTTCAGCAACAGGCGAGGAGCTGGCCGATACGCTGGATCTGCCATGGGATCCGGGCAAGGGCAGCGTTGACCCGCGACCGGCGCGTATTGCCTGTCTCATCATCGCCAACATGGCCTTGCTGCAGAATCGCATGCGAAGCGAGGGAATCAGGGTCGCCGGTCTCGACCCGCTCGTTGCAGTAAGAAATGCGCCGAACAAACAGACCGCATTGCTCGACAATTGGCAGCGAATCCGTGACATCGACTATGCACCGGTTGTCGACCCGGCCCTTGCCGTGCTCCAGAAGCTGCCGAGCGATCACCACACGAACACCGTGCTCGAGATCCTGATCGAGGCTGTACTCGAATGTGCGCCGAGGATCCGCGGGCTGCAACTGGACCACGCCGGGCCGCTCTATCACGGTCTGTTGCAGACGGCGCGATATGACGGCTCGTTCTATACGAGCACGGCTGCGGCAGTGTTGCTGGCCGAATTGGCAATGCCGCCCGATTGGTCCGTCCTGGGCGATGGCTGGGCGGATGCCGGCAGGTTGATGGATATCAACATTTGCGATCCGGCATGCGGCACGGGAACTTTGCTGATGGCTGCCGCACGGACCATCGAGGGTCGGTTTCGATCAGCCGGTGGTGACGAGACCGATCTTCCGGTGCTGCATCTTGGTCTGATCGAGAATGTGCTGCATGGGCTGGACATCAACCGCCATGCGATTCACCTGGCCGCGTCCATGTTGACGCTCAGCGCACCGAAGATCGACTACAACAAGATGAATCTCTACAACATGCAGCATGGCATGAATGCCAATGGAGTCGTGCGCGCAGGTTCACTCGATATTCTGGTAAATGACGCCACATACCTCCCGGGAACGGCGCCGGACAGTAGTCATAGTCGGGTGACCGCGTCGGGATACGAGGAAGATGCGCCTGATCTCGAAGGAACTTGTGACCTCGTCATCATGAACCCGCCATTCACCCGGAACGACATCCGCAATCGCAGCCTGCCTGAGGCGGATCGCAGGAAGGTGCAGAAACACGAGATATCACTTGCAAGAAAAACCCCTGACGAAGTCCATCGAAGAGCGATAGACCAATCGACAATAGGCACATTCTTCACTCCGATTGCCGATCGACTGCTGAATTGCAGGGGAGCCATGGCAATTGTAAAGCCATTTACCGCGTGCACCAATGCCAGCGGCAAGAGTGAACGGAATCTCCTTACAGACCCCGACCGGTTTCACATTGAGCTCGTGGTCACCAGCCACGACAACCGCCGGATCTATTTCTCCGAAAACACGGATATTCATGAATCCCTGATTGTCGCACGACGTCCATCGCCGGAAACCCGAGCGCAGCAGACGGCATTCGTCTCCCTTGCCGAGAACCCCGCAAGTGCAAGTGAAGCGCATTTTCTTGCCGAGGCAATCCGGAAGGCACTCGACGGTGACAACAGCCTCCTGGCCAATTTCGGCACCATTGCCTGGCGGAGCGCAGGCCAGCTTCGGGACCGGCCGTGGAACGCCGCGTGCTTCTATCACCAGAGCCTTGCTGATGCATATGACGGCATGCTCGACAATCCCGCACTGGCAGCCATCGGCCATCTTGCGGATGTCGAACCGGAAGGGCGAAGGATCAGGGATGCGTTCGGCAAGGCTGCGAATCGACAGAACCCGGACATGCGGGCCCTCTGGCAGCATAAATCCGCCCGCCAAACCACAATGCGAACGGGTCCCGATGAGTTTCTGGTGGCCAAGAAGGGAAGGCACGACTACGCACAACATCTGTGGAAGAAACGCAGCCATCTACTGCTTGCCAATCGCATGCGGCTGAATTTGACGCAAACACCGGCGGTGTTCTCGGATGATCGGATTCTGGGGTCGGCCTTTGTCCCGGTGTCTCCGGTTGAAGGAGATAAAGAACAATTGTGCAAGGCGTGGTGCGTCTGGCTGAATTCCGCATTTGGTGTCATCGCCTTCCTGAACACACGCCAGAAGAACCTTACCTATCCGAGTTTTTCCCTTGATGGGCTGCGGTCGCTTCCGGTTCCGGATCCCGCCCGTTGCGACATCGCGGCATTGGCAGCGACCTACGACCTGCACGCAAACGACGCCTTGAAGCCGCTTCCCGAAATTCATGTCGATCCGGCGCGCCATGTTCTTGATGAGGCAGCCATCGAATCTGTCCCCGGGTTGTCGGGCAGCGATGTTGCCCACTGGCGGCAGTCAATCTCGCTGGAGCCCAGTGTGACCAATGAGAAGGAACCGTTTCGGCTGACGTGATGTTGAAACCGGGGGGGGGGTCAAGAAGGTCATGCACACGATTGATCGGAAGCGCTGCGGCAATTGAGCGCGGAGGGTCGAAATCGGGACTGACGTCGGGGATCTGCTCAACCGGGTTCGGCCACGCATGGTTCGCACCAACATGAACGCCCTCGATCGTGTCCGGCCGAGATGTTGCGCGCAACATGGCAGTTGATTTCGTCGGCAAGACACGTGAGGGGCCGCCGGAGGACAGGGACGTGTCGACGAACGCCGGAGAAGACGGGAATGAGGAGGAGATCGTTGACGCGTGATCTCATGCACACCTTCCTGGACCTGGGCGATGCCACGTCGCGCAATCTCGGGTTCTCGCATCGGAGCGATGTCTGGGTGAGCTACGGGGAGGAGACCATCACCGAGACCAATCTTCCGGAGATCAGGCGGCGGCATCCCCACCATGTCCGTGTCCGCACCTTCCCGAAGCAGGTCGAGGCAAGGAACGGCGCGGATTGGGAATGGCACATCGTCGGTTTGAGGCGAACGGGCCCTGTTGCAAGAACTGCTCTCGGCCGTCCTCGTGAGCGAGGTGGCGGCAGCCTCTGGCAGGCCGTGCCCTTGGAGACCCTCCCGTGACCCGTGACTTCAGGTGGCGGCATTTCCGGGGCGGGATCATTCCGCGGGCCGTCCGGTGGCACTGCCGACATGGCGTCGGCTGCCGTGACCTCGGGGAAATGCCGGAAGCGCGCGGCGTCGCGGTCGACCACACCACCATCCACCGCTGGGTGCAGGCTTACGCGCCGGAAATCGAAAGGTGCCTGCGCTGGCATTGCCGGCTGCGCAGCTTCTCACGGTCCTGGCGCGTGGATGAGACCTGCATCAACGTCAAAGGGCAAATGGGCGTATCTGCATCGCGCGGTCGACAGCCACGGGAACACCATCGATTTCTACCTGTTCCAGACCCGCAATGCCAACGCCGCCAGGCGGCTCCCGGCAAAGCCTTGCGCGGCTGCAAATCCCGGGACAAGCCCGGCGTGATCAACACCGACAAGGCGGGATGCCATGGTCAGGCCATTCGCGAACTGAAGAAAGAGGGAAAGTGTCCTGTCGAAACGGATCACCGGCAGGTGAAATGCCTCGACAACATCGTCGAGGCCGACCATGGCAGGCCCGAGCGTCCGATCAGGCCGACCCCCGGCTTCAGGTCAATGAAGACGGCCTGCGCCACGATGAAGGGCTTCGAGGCGATGCGCGCCCTTAGGAAGAAGCAGGACAGCGCCTTCCGGCTCCGGCCCGGCATCAGGGGCGAAGTGCGTCCTGTCGGACGTGCCTTCGGCATCGGGCCGGAGATGACGAGCGGGTTCATGTCCCTGCATGGAGCGGAGCCTGAGCAGGTCGCGATCCGGCAGGGATCTTGAGGAAAGGCGGTGCCGGACCACGCAACCGGCAACTTCGAAAAATTCTTGCAACAGAGCCTGACCAACTGCGAATCAGAATGCCAGATTTCAACGAATGACATATGCTGCCCGCATGAAAAATCATGATTACATTCCAAGAACCTTGCTTTGCAGAGACGCAACATCTCTGACCGAGGATGATTTGACTCGACACACAGGAGTCGTCGTGGTGCTCGCGGAGCCTGGTGCCGGGAAAACCAGACTGCTCGAAGTCATGGCTGATCGGCTCGGGGTAATACCGCAGAAAGCCAGCATTTTCCGAAACGCAAAACCCATGACACCAGGGCAAGCGCTCATTCTGGATGCATTGGATGAGGTGGCGAAAAAGGATCAGTCGGCCATTGATGAAATATTGGTCAAAGCGCAGGAATCGGGTGCTCGAACTGTTCTGCTGGCCAGCCGTTCAAGTGAATGGGATGAATCCCGGTCTGTTTTCGTCAAGGACTGCTTCGGAGCCGAGCCCAGGGTTGTCCGTCTAAAACCCCTCAACCTGGCCGAGCAAGATCGGCTGTTCCTTTGCCATTGTCCCGAGGAAGAGGTCTCTGTCTCTGCATTCAGGAAGGAAATCCAGAGGTTCAACCTCGAACCTCTCCTGGGAAACCCCCAGTTTCTCAAACTTCTCGCTGACGCCTATGTCGGGAGTGAACGCAAATTCGAAACAAGGACTGACATCTTCGATCATGCGATCAAACGTTTTGCGCAGGAAACAAACCCGGCGGTACCCCAAAGTACACGGCCACCCATTGACAAGATAGTTTCCTGTGCCAATGAGGTCTTCGCGATACTGTTGCTCTCGGGAGCGGTTGGGATCAGCACTTCCGAAGAGCTCGACCAGTGCGAGTTCCCGTTCCTGAATGCAGTGATGCCGGATAACGGCGGTCTTGCTCATTGGCTCATTGATACAAGACTGCTGAAACCGTCCTCAAGAGAAGGATGGCATGAACCCGTCCACCGGATGGTGGCCGAGTACTGTGCTGCACATTATCTAACCGGCCGGGTCGAAGATGCGGGGGATGCATTTTCCTTGCCGGCCTGCCTCGCGATCATGGCGCCCAATTCTTTTGTCCGCGATGATCTTCGGGGTCTCTTCGGCTGGATGGCGTCCGTCGGCGGCAAGGCGATCCAGGAGGCGACCATCAAGTTGGACCCGTATTCGGTTCTGGCCAATGGGGACCCATCTCGTCTTCTGACCTCGTCAAAGAAGGCATTGCTTACCCGCCTAGCGGAAGTTGCGGAGATAAACCCCTATTTCCGCGGGGCCGATTTCGGACGAACATTCGGGACCACCGGGTTCTTTACCAGTGAAATTGTCAAGATCGTCCGGCCAATGCTCCTTGATCCAAAGACGCCTGGCAATCTGAGAGACCTGTTGCTGGAAATGCTCCACGGCTCGGGCGCAGTATCGAAGGTAATCACCGAAATGCGGACATTGATGCTGGACCCTGAAGTTGATGAGCACACTCGCGTGCTTGCCTATGAAAACCTCGAATCGGTTGAAAGTCCTGAACACGGGCCCGATGACCTGGATCAACTGCTTGCGCAAGACAGCTTCGTTGCCTTGGAGATATCCGCGTACTTGGTCCGCGATCTTGGTGTAGAATCTCTGGGCCTCGACAGGGTTTTGAAGCTAGTTCGTGCCCATGTCAGGCTGGTTGAATCTTCGCCACAGCAGGGGTCAAGGCACTCCTGGCAACGAATCGCGTTCCGGAAGTTAATTGATGGACTTGAACGTTCCCATACGGAGCGCTTGCTTGATGGTCTTACACATGGGTTGATATGCACCTGTGGTGTGGAATACCCTTTCAATTGTCATTGCCGAGACGCAGTCAGCAAGGTAACGGGCAGGGTTCTTGACCGGTACTTCAAGATTGCCGCAGAACCCCTGGATCCAGGAAGAATCTGGCAATGGGTCAGAAATCTCAATTTCCATAATCCAGCACATGCCGGGGACAGTGCGTCAGTTCGGGTTCTCCAGGCCGACGATGAATTGAGGCAAGGCATTCATCGACATGTGTTGAATGAAGTTACTGACCCTGACCAGATTTTCAAAATCCGCCGATATTCGTTCGAAAGGCAGGCCCATGCAGGATTGTCATTCCGGCCGGGTGACAACCGGGCAATTGCCGATCACGCGTTCAGAAGCGACAATCCGAACCTCTGGGCGAGTTTCATTCCAGATCACCACCGCTACATGAAGCCAGGTGGTCCCGATGTATTGCGAGCACATATGCGCTCTCAGGCCAATCTAAAACCCGGCTTCATGAGGAGATGGTCGAAGCGGGATCGTGCATCAAGGATTGATCTGAGGGCTTCTCGGAAGGATGCGGGCCGCTGGAGCCGTCGCCGGAAACGCCGGGATGCGCGTGCCGAAAGGAACAAGGCAGCCAACCTGAAGTACTTGGAAAGGAACCGGCTCCGTATCGAAAGCGGTGCTGACCTGAATTGGCTGCAAGCTGTTGCCCGGCCTTATCTTGACTCCCCGAAAGAACTTGGGAACTACGTCGACGACCCTGCATTGCCTGAGAGAGCCCTGATCAATTGCCTTCCGTATCTCAAGGAGAAACCGCCCGCGCTTGAAGAGATTGCCGAGCTTCATTGCCGTCGATCGAGAACGATCATGCCTTGGGAACAGATTTTGTGGGCGGCCTGTCTTGTGGTATTCCGGCAGTCGGGCTCTCTGAATTCCATCAACCGCGATGTTCTTGCGATCCTCAAGACAGAATTCGACGTCGCCTACCAGAATCTTGACGAGCAGTTTCGGGAATGCTTCGAGGCGGAACTCAACAGATGCCTCTTCAGGAATGAGTGCGATCTCAGATCATTTGCACATCAGTATCTCCAGCCACAACTTGGAATGGGTCATTGCAGACATCCAAGGGTAGATTGGCTTCGTTACAAGCCAGAGTTCGAGAGCCTCCGGAAAACGTTGCCGCTGAATTGGCTGAAACAATTTCCGGGCGCGCCAATCAATGCGCTGGACACCCTGTTTGATCTTGCGGCCGGGAGTTGCAGCCGGGCCGATATGGCGAATCTCATCAGTCTTCATTCCGGCGCGGAACTCACGTCAACTACCGATCAGGCTGCTCCCGAAGACTCCCGCAAGCGCCGCGATTTCTGGAGGCTGCGTGAGTTTGTCTTCCTGGACGACATTCCGGACGAGATCATGCAATGGCTGAAGTCGGAACCGGACTTGATCTTCGATCTGAATGATCGATTCGGTTCATTAAGTCACGCCAATAACAGAAACTGGCCAGAGCTGTCTGCAAGAAAGATCTTATTGATACTTGATGCGTATGTAGATGCCTGGCCCAAGGTAGGTCTTCCTCAATCGTGGGGGACTTCCAGCCCAAGAAAGGAAACCGCCTACCGTTTTCTCCGGGATGTCTTTTGGAAAACGGACAAGGATCTTCCTGTCAATAGAATTGCCGTGCTCAAAGAGATTATCGCTGACGACCGTTTTCGGGAGTTCCATGATGCTGCCCACAGCATGCTCATCAAGGCCACTAGAGACAGAGTGCTGATGGAATTCAGGCCGCCTTCACCAGTGGAGATCTACCGATTGCTGCACAAGAATCTCCCTGTGACTGTTGAAGGCCTGCGTGCATTGATGAGAGAGGAAATCGAGAAGCTACAGCAATATATCCGTGGAAGTGAGTTCGACCTGGCCGAGAAGTTCTATTCCGGTGGAGAGAGAGTTGACGAAACAACCGCGTCGAAACGTATCGCTGAACATTTGCAGAACAACCTCGCGCCGAAAGGCATGGATGTGTCCATTGAGCACCAGCTGCACGGAGGGACACGATGCGACATTGCCGCTGCAAAGATGTTTGATGGAACGAGGAAGCTGGTCGTCATTGAGGTCAAGGGTCAATGGCATGTTGATCTGTTCACGGCTGCAGCAGAACAACTCGACAAGAGATATGCGATTCATCCCGATGCAGCGCAGCAGGGCCTCTATCTGGTGCTGTGGTTCGGCGGAAACGAAAAGATCGCCGGCAAACGCAATTCGCCAATCGTCAACCCTTGCCAACTATCGGATTGTATCATTGCCAAGATGCCGGAGGACTTGCGCAAACGGATCGATGTCTGCGTATTGGATGTTTCGCAAGAGTAGGGCAGACCCTCCATCATCGTCTGATGAAACCGGTGTGCAATTGGTGATTTCGGCAAGTAATGCGGTCAAGATCTGTTCACCGTGCCGCCTCCTGCCGACGGCGATGAAATGGCGCAGGGAATTGGTGCTTTATTGTTGGTTGAAGACAGGCCAATTGTGCATTCTGCGATTGCAAGCAGTGGCAAATGAATATCCGGGATGAATGGCGGCAGTTGAGCGCGTCAATCGACGAGCTGGAACGAGAAATCGAGTATTTTTCTTCCCTGTGTCCGTCTCCCAGAATGTGCAGGTTCCTGATTGTTGCCGAGGATCATCGTTTGGGCAAGCATACGGGCGTGGACTTTATTGCCCTGTGCCGGGCAGTTTGGAAGACACTGTTCTACGGCAAGCGGCAGGGGGCTTCCACCATTGCGATGCAGCTGACCCGAACCATAACCGGAAACCATGACAGGACAGTTCGTCGCAAGGCATTGGAGATGTTGCTGGCTCCTAGGCTGACACGATACGTTTCAAAGGAAAGATTGCCTCTCTTGTACCTGTGGTGCGGGTACTACGGTTGGAAGATGAACGGTTTTCAGCAAGCTTGTCAGAGACTGGACCTGGATCCGTCATCAATGACTCTTCAGGAAGATGCTGAACTTGTCGCCAGATTGAAATATCCGCAGCCCCGCGAATGCAATTCGAAGAGGATGAAAACAATCCGGGCAAGAGGTCAATACTTGATTGAACGACTGGATCTGCACGATCCGGGATTTCCGCGATAGATGAACTGACGATACCAATGCAACCGTTCAAGATTAACGGGGCCTTAGCGGCACTGAAAGGCACGTATCCGGATCCGTCTTTGGTCCTAGAGGCAGCAAAGGAAGGACAAGGGTCGTGTGAGTCGATCGCCCGCCTTTGGATATCCGAAGGGATTCCTTTCGCATTCAGAAAATGCCCGGCTCTATATGATGAAATTCGCTGCTGGTTGGGATGGAAGCTTGGTGTGTCTCCCAAGCAAATCAGCATGACCGGGAGTGCCCGTATCGGTAAATCGCTCGCACCGCACAAATTCGGGAAAGAATTTGATTCCGATTCCGACCTTGATTTGTTTGTGGTTTGTGAGGATCTCTTTGGGAAGGTAACCGAAGACTTTCGGGCTTGGGAACGGGACTACAAGGGCAGAAGCGTACATCCCGGAAACGACAATGAGAAGAGACACTGGAATAGCAATCTGGAGGTTTGCCAAGAAACATCCGTAAAGGATTTATTGATACAACCAAGGTTCCATCTCTCAAGCAATATGGAGTCGTGAGTGTCGTGCGCCAAGATATGTGGGTGTTGACGGAGAAACTCAAGGAGACGAACCAGGCATCAACGCCAACAAAGGCATCAGTTCGATATTATAGAGATTGGAACAGCGCAATCAAACAACTCTCTCGAAACCTGCTCCATAACCGAACCAAGACGAAGTAGCGTTCGCAGTCCGATAGAGCACCGGATTCTAGGAAATCCGCGCCGATCCGCCGACTCCGTGAAAACCCGCCTGCACAGCGCCCGCCTGGTGGGCGAAACGCCGCCTGGATGACCTCCCCCCTGGGCCGCAAAACCGTTCCCCCTGCTCTACGGGCAGGAAACCGGGCTCTCGGGCGAAGTGCCGGAAACCGGCCGGTTCAGCGTCCGGAGAGGCGGAAATGGAGGGAATCCTCTGTGCGGGGATGGCATAGGTGACCCGTTTCAGGAATCTGAGCCTGCCTCCTCCAGAATCCGTCCGTACCGCTGCAAGCGATGGGCAGCTTTCAGCGCATCCTCCACTGCATCTCTCTGCGGCAGGAATTCCTTATGCGGGTCTACGGGCCCAACCCTGATGAAAAGAACCGCTTCCTGTCCTCGCTGGTCCAGTTGAATATCCTCCGGCCAGCCGGTTCGTGCATTCATGAGTTCTTCCACATTCCGTTTTTCGAAACAGAGCGCCATGACATGCTCGTTCATCTTGTGTCGCAGGCCTACTCCAATGGGGAATTTTTGGCCCTTCATGTAGATCCAGTTGGAGCCGGGCCCCTTGTCTCCTGGCCTATTCATATGGAGCCCCGGGTGGTGTTGGAGAAGATGCGCCCAGTATTCGCGGTGGAAAGCGGTAGTTTCCTCATTGACCTGCATTGCGGATCGGCGATTCGCTGGATCGCTTGCCTGGTGAAAAACGTCCCGGCGCCATGCTGCCCGCCGACTGCCTGCTGCGTCGAACCATCCCGCAATATCCTCGTATGAGACCTGGTGCTGATAGGCGCTTCCGGATGGAAGCCCATCCAGGTATCTGCCGGGTGCGCAGATGACCGTGACGTAATGATCGGCCCCGGCGGTCTCGGCCAGCCTCCGTCCGCGGACATGGTAGCGCTCATCCTGACTTTCCTGCTCGGGAGCGTCGATCTTGTTCTCGATCAGGACAACCATTCGCTGGCCACCTGCCCTGACCCAGAGGACGATATCCGATTCCCCGTCAGCATCCGTCACGTTGCGCCGTGCTCCCTCAAGGACAGCGTCCTGCACTCCGGCCTGGCTGCAAAACCAGGTCAGGAAGTCCCCGGATACCGCGAACTCCTCCAGCAGCAGCAGGTCGATGTCGCTCTCGGTGAGGTTGTCGACATGTTTTCCGGGCTCCAATACGGGCATTGTTCCTCCATTCGTTCACAGTAGCGGGTCAAACCGGTGTCCCCGCTCTCTACTCTCACATCCATAAACTGTCTGCTCGGCACAATCCGAGGATGTTCCAATTCTCGCGGTACTGTTCCAGCCAGCTGGATCGATGGGCGAACGTAGCCGGGATGAAGATCGCGGACCATCACACAATCGAGCTTTCGTTGTTCTACTCTCCCGAATCTGAAGTTCGCATCAAACCTCTTCGCTCACGCCGTGCCGGTTCGCCTTGAGACGGAACCTCCTGACGGACGCAAGGATCTCGTCGGCGGACCTGACCCGCTTGCAGGGCTTCGGCTTCCCGCCCGGCGCGTCGATGAAGGACATGATGTCGGCGCCCGGATCCGCGACCGGGAGATGGACGCCCCTCCGCGGCTTCTTCCTGGTCAGTTCCGCGAACCGGCGCCGGGCCTGGCCGGGCCATGACGCCGGGGCCGGCGTGAAGTGGACATGCCGGTGCCTCCGGCGGGCGGACCGCGCCCTGACCTTCTCCGTCTTGTGCGTCGCATGAGTTTCCATCACCGGATGCACGTCCGGCCCTTCGGGAACCGCTGCCTCCACCTCCTCGAGGAAGCCGAGAAACTCCGCGGTGCCATGGCGCCCGAAGCACCTGCCGGTCACCGCGCCGGTGGCCATGGCGGGCGCGGCGAGACGCGTTGTCGTGCCGTGGCGAACGTCGTCGCGGGTTCTCCGCCCGGCAGGACCGGCCGCGTCCGATCCGGCGGGGCCATGCAGGGCCCCGCGATGTCCTGCACCCTGTCGACGAACAGAGGGTCCGTCGAAGGCCTGGACGTCCCGCTCCGGTGCACGGTCGTGTGCGACTGTTGGATTCCAGAGTGCCTCGGCGGCCGGTTTCCTGATTGTTTCGGCTCCGGACCGGGATTCCGTTGCGCGCTGCCTTGATTTCTCCGGGATGACGGCGGCCGGTTTCCGTTCCCGGCAGCCAGGGCCGGAAGGACCTGGCTGCCGGGAAGAATGAACCGGCGGTGCGGCCGGTCCGCGTGCGCGCGGTCTATTCCCGGCGGCGCGCCACGAGGATTGCGTTCCAGTCCTTTCCGCCGGCCGGCCGGATCCGGCTGACGCGCCGGTCACTTGCCGCCAGCCGGCCTGCAGCCTCGTCGCCGGCCGCATCGGCATCGAATCCGCAGATGATGCGCGCCGGCTTCCAGGCCTCGGCCCATGCGGGCAGCCGGCTGGCGGTGCCGCAGGTCGAGAGGAAGACGCATCCGGTTCTGCAGGATCCGGGCATGGCAAATGCCGAGAGCGCGTCGATGGCGCTCCCGGCAATGAACAGCGTATCCACGGTAGCGGGCCCGCCGCCGATCCGGAAGCTGCCGCGGTCCTTGCGCGAGCCGGGCGCCATTCCCCGGAACCGCTTCCTGCCCGGAATGCAGGCGGTTCCACGGCATTCGGCGCCGGCCGGCTTCCGGTGCCGGTCGGTGGCAAGGAAGACCGCGCTGCCGCGGGCATCGGCATGAACCAGGCCGCGCCGGCCCAGCGCCGCCACCAGATCGGCTGGCAGGGCCCGCTCCCGGGTGAGCCGGCGGCGGATGGCCGGCCATGCGGAATCTGCCGGCGGTGGCAGAACCAGTTCCCGGCCGGGTGCCGCCGCCTTCTCCGGCACCAGCTCCCCTGCCGGCTGCCGGAGGCGCTTCACCGCCTCCGGGAAGCTTGTCCCTTCGGCATGGATGACCAGATCGATGGCACCGCCACCGCCACAGCCCTGCCGGTGATCGCAGAACTTCTCGCCGGTGATGCTGAGGATCGATCCCTCGCGCCGGAAGCGGCTGCGGTCGCGCGGATCGCACCGGTAGCCGAGCCTGGCGGCGACCTGCCGGAGCGGCAATTGCCGCAGCCGGCTCCAGTCATCCTGCCGCCTGTTCATGTCTTGAGGTTGAGTTCGTCCACTGCCCGGGCGACGTGGTTCTCGGTGACCTGCCGGTCCTTGCCGGCGGCAGCGGCCGCCAGTGCATCATGGGCAATCTGGCCCACCCGGCGCGGCAGGCCGCGGGCGGTCTGCACGATGGCGGCGATGGCATTCGTTTCGAAGAGCGGGATGTCGGCAGCGCCGGCCAGGCGAAGCCGGTGCTCGATCCAGGGCCCGATCTCCTCTGCCGCCAGCCCGTCCATGTGGTGGCGCACCACCAGGCGCTGGGCAAGGGATTCGTCGACACCCATTGCCAGCCGCCGCCTGAGCCCGGTCAGCCCGGTCGGCAGCAGGCAGAAGCGCTGCCCGGAATCGATTTCGAAACTGGTGAGCAGGCGCAAATCCTCGAGCACCGCATTCGGCAGGAGATGGGCCTCGTCGATGATCAGCACCGGTGTCTGCCGGCCACCGGCCAGGCGCGACAATTCGCCGGCGATGGCGCGCCCGACCATGTGGCGGGACTGTCCGGGGGCAAGCCCGGGCCCGGCGGCGATGCTGTTCATGGCCTCGAGCGGCGTGACGGCGCCGAGCGGCAGGTAGATGATCCGGCAGAGGCCGCGGGCAAGGCTGTCGGCGAAGCGCCGGCAGGCGGTGGTCTTGCCGGAGCCGGCCTCGCCGGCCAGGAGGCCGATGCCGCGCATCTCGGCCAGGTGGCCGAGGCGTGCCTGCGCCTCGGTGGCGGCCTGGCCCTGGAACAGCTGGTCGGACGGGATGTCGCTTTCGAAGGGCCGGCGGGCGAGCGAGAAGGATTGACGGTACATGGCTCAGCCCTCCTCCCCGCCATCATTGCCGATACTGGAGAAGGAGATGGCGTGGCCGCGCTTCACCCTGGCATTTGTACCCGGGTCGAGCGGCCAGGCCTGCCCGGCATCCCCGTCATCGGTCACCACGATGATCGGACGGCCCGGCGGGGCTGCCGGATCGAAGCGCAGGGTCACCTTCTGCCCGACCAGGCCGGCACCCACCTCGTAGAGCCGGTTTCGCAGGCTGACCACCCGGTCCTTGCCGACCTTGCGCACCGCCTCCTCGAGGAACAGGTCGTCAGGATCGATGCTGCCATCGACGAGGCGGACATCCCGGGCCCTGGCGGCCCAGGCATCGGCCGGGGTCATGCCTTCGAGACCGCGGTGGGGGCGATGGTGATATTCGCCTTCCACCCAGGCCGCCAGGCGGCGATCGAGGACATCGAGGCTGGCGGTGTCGGCCGGCTCCAGGCCCGGCAGGAAGCGTTGTCTGACAGTGCGTATATGGCGCTCACATTTACCTTTTCCCCGGGGCCTGTATGGCCGTGCATGGATCAGGGCCACACCGAGACGGGCGCAAACGAGCTCGAGGCGCCGGGAGCGGTAGGCACTGCCATTGTCGGTGTAGGGTTTCTTCGGGATCGCCCGCCGCAGCAGGGCCTGCCGGAACACCGGCAGGAACTCGGCCACACCTTCCGGGAAGGCAAAGGCCGACCAGGGCACGATGCGGGTCGCATCATCGATGATGACGATCATGCAGGTCTTGCGCCGCCGCCTGCCATCGCCGCATTTCGGGCCGTGCATCACATCGGATTGCCAGAGGTCGCCGGCATGAAGATGGGCAAGGCGCCGGAGGTCCTGCGGCGCCTGCACCGGATCCATCAGCCCCTCGGCATGGAACAGGCGGCAGGTGGATGAAAGCGGGATCGGGCCCGGGGCTTCGTCCTGCTTCCCGGCCCGTGCGATCACGTCCCGCACCGAGAGACCGGGATGTTCCCTGCGGATGGCGATCAGCAGCTCGGCCGCGCCGACCCCGAGGCGCCGGGACCTGCCGCGGTCACGGCGCCGGCCGGGCTTGAGAGCATCGAGGCCGCCGCGCCGCCAATTGCGCAGCCAGTGCAGGATCGTGCCCTCGGCAATCCGGGTGCGGCTGGTGCCGGGAATTACCCACGGCTTGCCGGCAAGACGGCGCGTCCCGGCCATCCGCGCCGTCCCGGCGAGGTCAGGAAGGGGGGCGATGACCCGGTATCGGAACATCGCCACCTCAATCCGGTGCTTTTCGCGCATCTGGTCCATGCCTGGTCTCCCTTTCCGCCACCTCGGACAGGCATGGTGCCGCTCAGCCCGGCGGGTCAGGTCCTGACTTGTGTCGGATTGCCGGATTCGAAACCGGTGCCGGATCAATCCGGACCGCAAAGCCCGGCGGAGGTTCCGGATGCTGGAGATGCGGACCCGCATGACCGCGCAAATCGAAGAGGAGCCGGTCGGTGCCGGGACGGGCCCCGAGTTCGGTAACCGATGGCGTGCAGCCGGCCAGCAGATCCGGCAACAGGGTGATGAGTGTCGTCAGGCCGGCGGCGACCAGGTCGCGCCGGTATCCGATCCAGCGGCGATTGCCGGCATCGCTCACCGCATGGCCGGGACGGGCGGCCTCGGCCGCTGCCCGCAGGCTCTCCGCCGTCTCCACCGCCAGCGCCGCCGTCTCGAGCTCGTCCAGCGTGCCCGGCAGGCGGGCGGCAAAGCAGCGGGCCGGCAGTGACCATGTCCGGTGGGCCTCCCGGCAGTACCAGCGGGGAATGCGGGCATCCCCCCGGCGGGTCTTGCGCAGGTAGCTGCCATGGCGGGCAAAACTGCAGCCGCCATCGGGATGGGCCGGGCAGCAATCAAGCTTTGCTTCCCGCCAGGCTTGCGTGGTAACGCAGTCCTCGCCGGACAGCGACAGATTCCAATCGAGTTGCACGGCTACCGGCCCGGCGGGGTCGATGACCGCACGGGCCGCCTCTTTCCGGAATGTCACACCTCGCGCCGGGTCTCGCCGGCGCTGCCGGAAGGCCGAACGCCCCCGCCAGATCCGTAATCAACCGGCAGGTGCGGGCAAATCAACCCCGAAAACCGGCAACCGGGACAATGCTGCCGGGAAAGCAGGCATCCGCCATGCTGCCGGGAAACACGCTGCTGTCGGCGCTACCGGGAAAGAGAGAGGGTGTTGCGGATACTTCCGGCTTCCAGCCAATCAGCACCCGATGCAATCCGTGACAAACTGGCTACTGAACACCGAACTACCCTGCAACCCAACAGCGACACGCCCGTCTTCCCGGCCATGCTCCGGACCGGCCGGTGCGTCGCTCCCTCCGGCATCGTGTCCGGCGTCCGTTCGACCACCTCCGCCACCTTGTCGTCCGCCGCCATGCGGGGCCGGCCGGAGCGACACTCGTCCGGGAGGCCCGGGGTGCGCTTCCCGGCAAACCGCCGGCGCCACTTGCCGACCGTGTGCCCGTGCACGCCGGTCCGCCCGGCGATCTCCCTGCTTCGGAGCCCCTCGGCGCACGGAAGGATGATCCTGCAGCGGTCGGACAGCGACCTCGGCGCCCCGTGCTTCCGGACATGCGCCTCGAGGAGCCCGCGCTCCTCGTCGCCCGGCACCACTTCCACCGCCTTGCCTCTCGTCGAGGCGCCTCCTGTTGATGTCACTTGCCGCTTTGACAACAACTATCGTTACAGAAGACTGGTTTGACGTCACATTGACAGAAAGGTCGCCGAGTCGAAACCCTACTCGTGGGCCAGGCATCGAGCTATTACAGCCTTCATCTCTGGAGGCTGGAAGCCATCACGCGCCATTTCGTTCAGGACAGCGTTTCTGAGCGTGATGTAGTCGCCCTTGGGCATGACCTCGTCCGCTACCTTGGTCAACACTACTCGTCCCGGAAGAGTGGCAGGGACGTCGTCGCTCGCTTGCAGCCTTGCGGTTGCAGCGTTTTGCTCCTCCAGCTCGCGGTTGAGACGTTCCTCCCCAGCAATCTCTGCAAGGTCGGAGTTCAATGCGTTCCTGCAACGCTCGAGATGTGCCTGAATGGACTCGACAGACAGGTCCTGGTCGGGGGCTCCTATCTTCCCGATATGCCTGTTGAGCCGGCTTTTCATCCTGCGGAAGAAGTCGCGTTGCCCGAGATCGGATGCCGCTTCGTCCTTGCTTCTCTGCAGTGCGCCCTGCACGTAGCGTAACGTCGTCGTACCCGGCTTGCGGGCTTGTAGGGAGTCGGTCGCAAGCGCAATGTATTTCGGCTCAAGGAGGTAGTTCTCAATATGGTATGCGGGCCACTGGTACTGCCCGTTGCTCTCGTCAGTGCTGGGTCCTGCATCAGAGTCAGATGAACTGAGCCGCGTTCCGCGGCGGAAGGGTGTCCACCCCGGCTGTTGTTCCCTTGTGGACGGCTTGGTCGCGACTTGACGGTTTTCGTCGGCGCTTCGGCCGTGTCCGTCTCTCCCTGCTATCCTGGCAACCGGTTTCGGATGCACCGCCGCGCATCGCTGCAGGTGCTCTCCGTGACCGTTGACACATCAAGGGAGAAGACAGATGACACGTTTGCGCAAACGCATGATCGACGACATGACCGTTCGCGGCCTGGCGGAGAACACGATACGCTTGTATCTTTACTCCGTCTCCGGGCTTGCGCACCACTACAACCGCAGTCCCGAGGAGATCTCTCCGCAGGAAGTCCAGGCCTACCTGCTTCACCTGCATGAGGAGCGCGGGCTGACCTGGCAGAGCTGCAACTGCGCACGGCAGGGAATCCGCTTCCTGTACCGCATCACGCTCGGTCGGCCCGACCCGCATTTCCACGTGCCCGGCGCCAAGACGCCGTCGGTTCTGCCGGAGATCCTCAACCATGACGAACTGGTCCGGCTGTTCACGGTCACCCGGAACGTCAAGCACCTCGCCGTGCTGATGACGGCCTGCGCCGCGGGACTCCGGGCCAGCGAGATCTGCCATCTGCAGGTCACGGACATCGATTCCGGACGGATGTGCCTGCGCGTCGACCAGGGCAAGGGCAACAAGGACCGCTACGTCCCGCTCTCCCGGCGGCTTCTTGTGCATCTGCGCGACTGCTGGCACCACCAACGCCCGCCATCCTGGCTGTTCCCCAGCCGGTACGGCGACCGGCCGATGTCCCGCCACGGCGCAGGACACATCTTTCATCGAGCGAAGGAGAAGGCGGGGATCACCAAGTCCGGCGGCATCCATACCTTGAGGCACTGCCATGCCACCGGGCTCCTGGAGGCCGGGGTCGAGCTTCCGGTCATTCAGCGCCGTCTCGGACACAGGTCGATCCGTTCGACGATGCGGTACCTGCATCTCGCTCACGAGAAGACGGGCGCCACGCCGTCCCCGCTGGATCTGCTGGAGTTCCCGCAGGCCGTCCGCGCCTGACCGGTGGCGCATGCAGACCACGCAGCGCCGGCCGAGAGGCCGGCGCTGGAGGTGGCCGACATACTGCGCGCAGGCGCTGACGCATATGGCGCGACCCGTCCGCTCTCGTCACGCCAGCAACGGGCCGTGAACGACCTGACAGCCTGCCGCACCGCCGCGCTCGGCGGCTTTAGAACCCATTGCGACCAGTGCGGGGCGGCGGGCTTCCAGTACGCGTCGTGCCGGAACCGGCACTGTCCCAAGTGCCAGTCGCTCGCGCAGACCCAATGGGTCGAGAAGCAGTGCGCCAACCTGCTCGACATCGGCCACTGGCACATGGTGTTCACGTTGCCGCACGAACTCAACCCGCTCGCGCAGGCGAAGCCCGGTCTCGTCTACGGGCTGCTCTTCAAGGCCGCGTCCAGGACCTTGCCGGAGTTCGGACGCAACCCGCGCCGGCTCGGCGGCGAGATCGGCAGCACCATGGTGCTGCACATTTGGGGCCAGAACCTCGGGCAGCACGTCCATGTCCACTGCATCGTCACCGACGGCGGCCTGAGCCCGGACAGGGAAAGGTGGCTCGCCCCGCGGCACAAAGGCTTCCTGTTCCCCGTCCGTGCCCTGTCGAAGGTCTTTCGCGGCAAGTATCTCGATCTGCTCTCCGCCGCCCGCGACCGCGGGGAACTTCGCCCGCTTCGCGACGCCGACGAGTTCGGGCGTCTGCAGGACGCGCTGAAAGGCAAGGATTGGGTGGTCTACGCCAAGGCTCCGTTTTCCGGCACCGACCAGGTGCTGAGCTACCTCGGGCGCCACGCGCACAAGACCGCGATCACGAACCACCGTCTCGTCGACTTCGACGGCGAACATGTCCGCTTCCGCCGGCGCGACTACGCCCATGGCAACAAGGTCAAGGTCATGCGCCTCGACGTCGGCGAGTTCATCCGGCGGTTCCTCCTGCATGTCCTGCCGAAGGGCTTCACCCGGATCCGCCACTACGGGCTGCTCGCCAACCGCTGTCGCGGAGCCAGGCTCGCCCGGTGCAGGGAGCTGCTCGCCCAGCCGGAGCCCGAGCCGCCCGAACCGGAATCCGTGTCGGCGATGATGCTGCGCCTGACCGGCAAGGACATCACCGTCTGCGAGCGGTGCGGGCACGGCCCGCTGCGGCAGGTCCCCCTTCCGAGGGCGTCCCCCGAAACCGCTTGGCAGGCACCCAGGCCAAGGCCTCCGCCATGACGACGTGCTCTTTCCAGTCAATCCGCATCCGACCTCGGCCTGACACTCGACCGGGACGGCATGCTGCTGTACGAACCTTCCCGGCGGTCGCGAGACCCGTCTTTGCGGGTCCCCGGTACAGGCAGATCACTGTCCGGATCCGGCCGGAAGCACCGCGGCATCGCCAGAGCGAAGGGCGATCCGCAATTCCCATGCGCGACAAGACGCACCGGGGCGAATAGAAATCCCATAGAGCATCAACCTCGGGCGCGCGGCTCAGCTCATCGCTTTTATAGGCCGTGCTGCGCACGACCCATAAAAGCCAATTCGACATGTTGCACACGACATTTCCATCCATGTCAGCCCGAGGTGATCTGGAGTAGGCACGGCTTGTGACGCGAGCGTCAGAGCGCTCCAGACGTCTATGCATCCGGAAAACTGGCCGAGATCGATGCCATGGTGCTGCGGGGCAATTGGGCAAATCCGGACCCGGTGCTGGTACTGGCCAGTTGCAAGCACCATGCCGGCCAGCATGACCCGACACTGCTCCGGTGCCAACAGCATGACTTTCTCGGCGATCTCGGTGGCGAGGAGGGCGAGCGCATGCGCATTCTTCCACGGGAGAGAGTGCTGGTCTCGCCGGAGCTCAACCCCGAACGGCGTGGGTAGTGTGCGCAATCCGGAATTGTACCAATGGACATCCATGACATGGCGCGCAGTCTCGGCATCGAGCCATGCATCACCTCATCATCGATCTGCAGGGACCGGCAACCGACTTCCTGAACTGTCCCGCTCGCCGGGGCGAGCCGGGTTCCGAATTTCGACGCATCTTGCAGGCCTCCCTTTCGCAATTCACCGGAAGCGGCGGGAGAGAGAGCAGGTGGTGGTCCATCAGGGGGAGCACGCCATTGCCGCAAACATGCAACATGAAACAGGAAACGAAAGCGAGAACGCAATGGCTGATGCGCACCTCCTGTTGCCAAACCAGATCGCGCAAGCTGCAAAACGCCCTTGTGACGATCAGTTCCGCGGTCAATATCCGGGCTCGCACGGTGGCAAGTCTCTGGCAATCGATGTCTTCAACGAGGTCGCCTGCCTTGGGAGCGCCCGAAAGATGCGTTGAGGCCGGCCGGCTACGCGGCATCCAGCGGATCTCTCCACCAGTTCTGCATCAGCAAACCACAACCTTCACTGCAGGAAAATTCGGCGAACAGCGAAGCAGGCCGGACTGATCAATTCGACGATTCACACATGGCGCTTCCGGACTTCGACCTGCACGGGATTCCAGGCGATCCGCGAACAGTCATGACCGGTATCTTCGATGCCGGATCTACGGGCTTGAACCCGGTTCCTTCTGCTCCGGGTGTCTCATTGGAGTTGCCCGCCCATCCGTTCCGGGTGCGAGACATACCGTTTGCCAGTGATGCCCTGACCTGCGCTCGAATGGTGGCCTTTTTGGTGGCGCTTTGGGCGACCCACCCGGGATGGTATCCGGCTGCCGGAAGAATTTGACTTGATTTGCCAAACGTTGTTTACACGCCGGTTTACGCCAGCGAGATGATCATGAATTCTTCGGTTATGCCCACCTATGCCCGAGCACCGATGGCGTTTGTCAAGGGGTCGGGAAGCTGGTTGACGGACGAGTCGGGGCAGGAATTCCTCGACTTTGGAGCCGGGATTGCGGTCAACATCCTTGGACATGCGCACCCGCAACTGGTTGACGTGCTGACGAGACAGGCTGGCGAGATCTGGCATACCTCCAATCTCTACCGAATTCCCGCGCAGGAAAGGCTGGCGGATCTCCTGGTCGACAAGACCTTTGCCGACACGGTCTTCTTCACCAACTCGGGAACGGAAGCCACCGAGGCTGCCGTCAAGATGACGCGCCGTTACTGGTATCATCACGGCTGTCCGGAGCGACATGAAATCCTGACACTCAGGGAATCGTTCCATGGCCGGACCATCTCGATGATTTCAGCCGCCGGCACGCCGAAGCTTGTCGAGGGGTTTGGCCCCCTTACCCCCGGATTTCGCCAGTTGCCCCCCGGGGATATCGACGAGGTGGCTGCCGCAATCACCGATACCACGGCTGCGATCATGGTCGAGCCGGTCCTGGGCGAGGGCGGCATCATTCCCCTGTCAGACGGTTTTCTTCGGGCACTGAGGGAGTTGTGCGACCAGACGGGCGTGTTGCTGGTTCTGGATGAGATCCAGTGCGGGATGGGCCGGACGGGGAAGCTGTTTGCCCATGAATGGGCAGGAATTTCCCCGGACATCATGGCCATCGCCAAGGGAATTGGCGGCGGATTTCCGCTCGGTGCATGCCTGGCCACCGGGAAGGCGGCAGCGGGAATGACGGCCGGGACCCATGGTTCGACCTATGGCGGCAATCCGCTGGCCTGCTCGGTTGGTGCCGAAGTGCTGAAAATCGTCTCCGAAGAGTCATTCCTGGCCAGCGTTCGGCAACATTCCGGGCAACTGAGGCAGAAGCTGGAATCGGTTGTCGCCACGCATCCGGAAATCTTCTCGGAGGCACGGGGGTCGGGCCTGATGCTGGGGCTGGCCTGCAGGATTCCGTCCCACCAGGTGATTTCGGCCGGATACCAGGAGAAGATCCTCACCGTGCCTGCGGCTGGCGACGTTGTGCGGATCCTTCCGCCCCTGAATATCTCCGATGCGGAGATCGAAGAGGGGTGTGAGCGGGTCGACCGGGCAGCCATGCGGCTGGAGGGAGACGGGCATGCCTGATTTTCTCGAGATTTCCCGGACGCCGGTCGAGGTGTTGCATGGCCTGCTGGATGATGCCAAATCCATGAAGGAAGCCCGAAAGGGGCGCCCGAGGGGAATGGCGGATGATGACCAGCCGCTGGCTGGAATTCTCGCAGCACTGATTTTCGAGAAACCGTCCACCCGGACCAGGGTGTCGTTTGATGTTGGTGTGCGGCAGTTGGGTGGGCAAACCATTGTTCTGTCGGGAACGGATTTGCAATTTGGCCACGGCGAGTCGATTGGCGATACCGCGCAGGTCCTCTCCCGCTACGTTGATATCGCCATGATCCGCACCTTCGGTGCCGATACGGTCACCGAATTCGCCAGCCTGGCGAGTGTTCCGGTCATCAACGGGCTGACAAACACTTCGCATCCCTGCCAGATCATGGCCGACATCATGACCTACGAGGAGTTGCGCGGGCCTGTTGCCGGCATGCGCGCCGCTTGGCTCGGGCCGGGAAGCAATGTCTGCAACTCCTTTGTTGAAGCTGCCGGCCAGTTCGGGTTTGACCTGGTTTTTTCGGGTCCCGGGGAACTCTCGCCCGATCCGGAATGCATCCGGTTTGCCCGGCAAAAGGGGAGGACGATCATGCACGAGCCTGACCCGGTTGCAGCAGTGTCCGGGACGGATCTGATCGTGACCGATGCATGGTATTCGATGCATGATTCACCAGACGACAAATCCCGTCTCCACGAGATGCTGGAGCCCTATCAGGTCAATGACCGGATCATCGACGCGGCTGGCGAGACTGTGTTGTTCATGCACTGCCTGCCAGCGCATCGGGGCGAGGAGGTGACCTCGGAAGTGCTGGACGGCGCCCATTCATGCGTGTTCGACGAGGCTGAGAACCGGCTGCACGCCCAGAAGGCCGTGTTGAAATGGTGCCTTGGAGTGTAGCGGACGGGTGAAGGAAGGCGCAGGCAATTCGAAACCTGCCTGCCCCATGTGGAGACCTGCGGCAGAGTCCCCGCTGCACGCCTTCCAGAACGGGGGCCTTGATCGCCTGCCGATGCAATTCCGGAACTGTGGCGGGCGTGCACGCCCGATATTGACCCGCCATTCGGTTCTTGCTGCGGGCGATCCATGCGCATGACGTCCTGGTTGATCGAGAAGATGCATGGTGCCGGTTTGGTCCATCCGCCGGCACCGGGGTCTGCCGATGGGCCCTGGCCTGCCGCGGTGGATTGTCAGAAATCCCGCCGCCTTCTGATCACTGGCGGTCGGGTCAGGCTGGCCGACCGGTCTGACCGGTTGCCGCCGCTCCCGTTCGGGTTTTTCGGGGATCCAGTGCTGCCGGACAGCAGCCGAACCGGTAGCGTCATCACCAATCCGGCAACAAATCCGGTGACGTGCGCCACATAGGCGATGCCGGACGACTCCCCGGCAGTGGCAACTCCGTAGATCTGGACCAGGATCCAGAACCCGAGCACGATTCCCGCATTGAGGGTGATGACCCGGAAATAGATGACCAGAAACAGCAATATGTCGATCCGGGCCCGTGGATACAGCAGCAGGTAGCCACCCATGACTCCTGCAATTGCCCCGGAAGCACCGACCGTGGGAATGAATGATTGCGGGTTCACGATGACATGGGCAATGGCGGAAACCAGTCCGCAGGCAAGATAGAACAAGAGGAACCACCCATGCCCGAACCGGCTCTCCAGATTGTCGCCATAGATGTAGAGGGTCAGCATGTTGCCGAGGAGATGGACAATTCCGCCATGCAGGAACATCGATGAGGCCAAGCCGACCACCCGCCACTCGGCTGTCGCGAATGCCGGCACCAACCCCCATTCGAGAAAGAACTCCCACAGGAGTTGCGGGTCATTGAAGAGTGGCCAGTACCAGAGAAACAACAGCGAGTTGGAAGCAATCAGCCCGTAGGTCACATATGGGCGCTTCGTGGACGGGTTGTGATCGCGGAACGGGAGCAGCATCAGGTAGGCCGGCTTCGATGCAGTAGCATCCCGGCATTCAGCATGAATTCCCGATGACGGCAAGGGAGGCGGGGCCGCGGCATTGGCCGGTTCGGGAAAAATCGACCGCCACCACCCGAGTCCGACATCGATGTCGATTTTTTGCAGGACAACGGGTCCGTTTTCGGGTTCTGCTGCGGGAAGATCAGAGCCAGTGCGGCGGGCACGAATCGAACAATGAACCGGTCAACCCTGAGCATCCTCTGCGTTATTGGCGCGTCGGTGGCATTTACGCTCAATGACGTGTCGGTAAAGTTTGTCAGCGGTTCATATGCATTGCACGAAGTCATGCTGATCCGCTCGGGTGTTGCCCTGGCGATTACCCTGACCATCCTGGTTCCCCTCGAGGGAGGTCTGCATGTCCTGCGGACCAGGCGGCCGCTGCTGCACGTGATTCGAGGGTTGTGCATCGTCATCGCCAACCTGGCATTCCTGTCGGCCATTACCATCATCCCTCTGGCCGAGTTGACGGCCATCTTTTTCCTGGCCCCGTTGATGACGACGGCGTTCTCGGTCATTTTCCTGGGTGAGACGGTCGGTATGCGCCGGTGGCTGGCACTTCTTGTCGGCATCATCGGCGTGTTGTTGATCGTGCGTCCGGGCGGGGTCGAGTTCCAGTGGGCAATGATGCTGCCGATCATCGCCGCCACTGCCTATGCGACACTCAACACGATTACCCGCAAGATGGGGCTGTCGGAAAACGCATCGGCGATGACACTGTACATCCAGCTGACCTTTGCTGCAGTCTGCCTGATGATGGGGGCTGCCTTTGGCGATGGCAGGTATTCGGGGTCCGGCAATCCGGCACTCGAATTCATTCTCAGGGAATGGCGACCGATCATGATCATGGACCTCCTGGTCATCGCCGGCTCGGGGGTTTGCAGCGCCGCCGGCGGATACATGATCTCCCAGGCCTATCGAAGCAGCGAAGCCGGGCTGGTGGCTCCCTTCGAATATTCGGCGCTGCCATTGGCGGTAATGTGGGGGTTCATCATCTGGGGCGAGGTGCCGTCGCCGATCTCGGCGGTGGGCATCCTGGTCATTCTCGGATCCGGTGTCTTCATTGCCATACGCGAGGCTCAGGACAGAAAAACTCCCATCACCCGCAGGATATCAGGAAGGCGCTGATCGCGAACCGGCCGGCACCGGCAATGAAAGGCGGGGTCGCTGCCGTTGTCGGGAGCATCCGATGCGATGCCAGTCCTGGCACCGCCACCGAAAGCCGATCGCGCCCGGCGATCAACTCACGGATTTGATCGCTTCTTCCTTCGAGGCAAGAATGGGAATGATCCGGTCGAAGCCGCTGATCCTGAAGACTTCCTCGATCTGGGTTGGAAGCGAAGCAAGGGCAAAGCTGCCGCCCTTGGCCTTGACCGCCTTGGTTATCAGCAGGATCGCGCGCAAACCGGCGCTACTGATGTAATCCAGCCCCGACAGGTCAACGACCACCGAACAATCACTGTCACCGATTTCCGAATTGAGGGCGGCCTCGAAATCACGGGAGTTGACCCCGTCAAGCCTGCCACCAAAATTCACAACGAGTGTATTGCCACTGCGCTCTACATCCAGATCCATCGCGTCCACCCCCGGTTTCCTGAAGTCAAATTCCAATATACTTGCTGCGCCGGCAATTCCAACCATCCTTGGAATTTTCACGCACTCCAGCCCTGTTATATGAATTGCGGCGAGCATGGCAACACGGCAAACCGGTGTGGGTGCACGTCAATCCTCCGGATGTGGCATGATCCTGCTGGTGGATTACTCCCGGGACTGCCCCCATATCCCTTCCGTCCCCGGCAAATGGCAGAGGGGTGGCCCGCACGATGGATCGGAATTCAGCCTCCGGCCCGGCCAGGCGGGCCCGGCAGTTCAGGCAGTCGATTGCGGGTCATTCGGCCCTGCCTTCAGAACGGTGACGGGCTGCTGCATGGCTCCGGTTCGGGCGCGGGCTCGGGATTCGGATCAGGCATGCGGGGCGCGGGCTCGATGCCGAGACTGCGCGCCATGTCATGAATGTCCATTGGTACAAAGCCGGACTGCGCGTACCGCTCGCGCTGTTCGGTGCTGAATTCCGGCGAAACCAGCAGTTTCTCTTGCGGAAGGTTGCGAAAACGCTCGCCATCCTCCCCACCGAGGTCGCCAAGAATATCGTCAAACCGGCGCTGGAGCAGCGCCGTGTCGTGCTGGTTGGCATTGCGCTTGCAGCCTGCCAGCACCAGCACCGGGTTCGGGTCTTCAAGCCAGCCCCGCAATGCCGTGGCGTCGATATCGGCCAAATGTGCGGTTGCGGAACTGTTCGCAGCTTGTTGGCGGTTGCGCCACAACCCGTGCCTGGCCCAGGTCACACCGGGTTGGCACAAGAGGCAATCAGCCGTCAGATGCCCCAATGCCACCCTTCAAGCGTTTTCAGCCGGTCGAGTGCCCGAGCCCCAATGTCTCTGCCAACATGCAGATCCGACATCTTCCGCCTGGCACCCGAACGACCAAAGAGTTCCGGATACACATGGATCTGGAACAGGGCGCTGTTGCCGGCGATTCGGTACCTGGGAAATTCCCTGACCAGGAATTGACCATATTCCTCGATCATCCCCAAATGGTCACGCAGCATGTCGAGTGCCTCTCCAAGAGCGTTTCCCGGAAGGTCTCGCAAGTCGGCGGGGAACGTCGAATGGACCGTGCCGCTCGGATGATCATTCGCCAGCCACAGCAATGCATCTCCGGCTGGCTCGGCCAATTCGATGAATGCCTTGCTGTCAAACCGCTCCCGCGGGCTGTCCTCCAGCACGGCACGGTGCCAGTCGAGAAACGCCATCCACCAGGCATCGTCATGGTCCCAGGCGTTCAAGTCAGCCAGATTGCCGGGGGAATTGACGGCGAATTGCTGCCAGTTTCGCGGCATGCCGCCAAAGGCGCACCACAGCGTCAGCAGACACCCGGGCCGCTGCAGGAAGCCCTGTTCGGCTGCCATTTCGAATACCGTATTCGCTTTCCACTGCCGAAGCCCGGTTATCCGGCGTGCCCGTCCGAAGAGCGGCTCGGTGCTTCGGAGCATGTCCAGCACCATCTGCTGGTGCGATCCCATGAAGATCAGCTTGCCGGGCGGGTTGTCTCTCATGGGTCCGGATCTATCGATGAGCAGCTTGAGACCACCTTCAAGCTCCATCGGTCTTGCCAGGTGGAACTCGTCGAGGCAGACCACGACGCCCAGGCCGAGCAGATGCCTCACAATGCCGAAGAAGCGCTCCTCGGGTTCGCTGGCGCCATATTCATCAAGCGGCGGGATCGATGAGGATATCGCCTGCGGCAACGAGCACCGGATTTCCTGAATAAGCCGCCTGTTGGCTGCCACCTGGTCCTCCGCCCCGGGATCCCGCAACTCGAATATCAAGACCGGCGGTTTGTTGTCGGCTCGCCGGCGTGTCTCCACGAGCAACTGAGTCTTGCCGATGCCGCGCCCGCCCAGGATGAGGCCGGCCTGGAAATGTGGCTTGTCGATGCAGTCCTTGACCTGCGCCAGTTCGTTTTCGCGTCCAAAAAAACGCCAGTCGGTCATGATTTCTCCGTTCGGAGCTTGCCGCCCATCATGCAGCAGTCATGTGTGCGGGTCATATGGCCATTCCGCCAAGATCCTCTCGTTTGTCCAGAGTATTCGGGAATCATGAGGGAAACGGATGTGGAAAAGATGAGCGGCGAAACCGGCCCAGGCGGGCATGGGCGACCTCGGAGGATCATGCGCTGCATGCCGGTGGACTGGTCGCCGACCCGATTACGATACCCCGGCATGGCCAACATGACATGTCGCATGTGTCGTCACTGCGCGACGGGTGCAGGGTTCGCGGCATGCAGACCGGAATCGATTGCAAGCGAATGGTCGCCATCCGCTTCAAGAGGTCGGGATTCCAATGGTCGAAGCGGCACCCGAAGGCATTGCCGGCAATACTCGCAACAGGAAGAGTTCGTGATCTGGAAGGCACGACAGATCGTTGCAGCTTGACCCGATTGTCTGGCGCGCACCCAACCGATGTCGCAACCCGAACCATGTCCTGTCACCGGAATCTCCGGCACATGTACGTCGGCCAGGGATGGTGTCATCCAGGCCGGTGTCATGGATTTCAACATGTCTGGCACCTGTGTCCGGACCGGACTTCGGATGGCAAGGCTGAAGGTGGCGTGCGTAAGGTCCGGCTGCCTCCGCATGAATGTCCCGCCGGGCTCCGGAGGGCCCGTTCGAAATCGCCCGTTTCCGGGGCAGAATGCAGGAGGTGCCGGGGAGTTGGCCCAAGTGATCTCATCCGGGGCGGGTGGACATGCTGGACGGGCCAGGGTGGAGCCGGGTCAACCGGTGCAGCAACAGGTCATCATTCCGCACAGGATGTCGGTCCAGTACCGCTGGCCGCGGTCATTCCCGATCAGGTCATTCCTGATTTCGACGATGACGGTCGGGATCCGGTGACTGTCGCCATGAACCGGTATCGTGTAGTCGTGATCGCTCTCGACCCGGTAGGGCTGATTGTCGCCGACCACCAGCCCGGGGATCCCGTTGAGATAGGCAAGGCAACGCCCGGCCAGGCCATTGGCCGAGCCATAGAGAATTCCGCAATGCCAGGGCCGGGGGATGCCTTCCGCTCGCAGCATCGGGGTAAAACTGTGCAGTGACAGGATGCAGTCAGGCTCCAGCCGGGCAAGAAGTCCCGAGAATGCCTGGTGAAACGGCTGGTGATAGGTGTCGATCCGGGCCTGGTGCTGGGCGCCGGAAAGTCCGGTATTGGCCGGTATGGGAGTGCCGTCGCTGCACTCGATGACGCATTCGGGTGAATCGGCCGGCCGGTTGAGATCGGCCACCAGCCGCGAATACCGTCCGAGAAAGGCCGGATACCCTGTCTGCTCGTGCAGGCGACGGGCGAGGGGATCGATCCCCAGATCCCACCCGATATGCCGGTAGAGTTCGCTGGTCTCGATTCCCATGCCCCCGAGGTCGGAAGGAACATCCACCCCGGCATGCTCGGCGCAGAGCAGGATTCGTGCCGGGCGTCGGGCATCCAGGTAATGAAAGATCGGATCGGGCATGCATTCTCACCGGGCCGACAGATTCGGCGTGGCGAGTCTTGGATGCCGGGGCATCAAAGGTAAAGCCCGAAGACCTCCGGGCCGGGCGGTCCCGGCATTTGGAGCGGAGCCGGGCGGCAATTCCCGTTTGACCGGTATATGCATGCGGTATAATTGATCCCGATCCCCTCATGCGGCGGGTGCAGAAGGATTCGGGCTTGGACGAATTGCTCAGGGAATATTTTGCCGTACTGGTTTTCATCGGCATCGCGTCGGGGCTCGGGTTGCTGTTGTTGCTGTCGGCTGGCATCATTGCGGTATCAAACCCGGATCCGGAAAAAGTGTCGGCCTATGAATGTGGTTTCAACGCGTTCGACGACGCCAGGATGAAATTCGATGTCAGGTTCTACCTGGTCGCAATCCTGTTCATCATTTTTGATCTGGAGGTGGCGTTCCTGTTTCCCTGGGCGGCGGCATTTTCGGAGGTGGGCGAATTCGGGTTCTGGTCGATGATGGTGTTCCTGGCGGTGCTCACGGTCGGATTCGTGTATGAATGGAAGAAGGGCGGGCTCGAATGGGAGTAGTCACCGGCAGCGGGACGAGTCCGGATGATCGGCAACCGGCACTGGCTGCCGGCAGGGAGCTGGAGGACAAGGGTTTCTTGCTGACCTCGGCCGAGGACATCATCAACTGGGCCAGGACCGGCTCGCTCCACTGGATGACCTTCGGTCTTGCATGCTGTGCGGTCGAGATGATGCACACCTCGATGCCGAGATACGATCTGGAAAGATTCGGCACCGCCCCCAGGGCATCGCCGCGCCAGTCGGACCTGATGATTGTTGCCGGCACGCTGACCAACAAGATGGCCCCGGCCCTGCGCAAGGTCTACGACCAGATGCCGGAGCCTCGCTACGTGATCTCGATGGGATCCTGCGCCAATGGCGGCGGCTATTATCACTACAGCTACTCGGTGGTCCGGGGCTGCGACCGGGTGGTGCCGGTTGATATCTATGTTCCGGGCTGTCCGCCGACAGCCGAGGCGCTGCTCTATGGAATTCTTCAGCTGCAGCGGAAGATCCGGCGCACCGGCACGATCGTTCGGTAGGGGCAGATCATGGTCGCGGGTGGCGGCAACAGGCTTGCCGAACATATACTGGAGCGCAGCAGCGATTCCGTGCTGACCGCCGAAATCGTCGGCGGCGAGCTGGTTGCCGCGGCGGTGGTGCCCGGGTTGGTCGATCTCGTCGAATTCCTCAAGATCGAACCGAGATGCGCGTTTTCCACGCTGGTGGACATCACCGCCATTGACTGGCCGGGACGGGAAAAGCGCTTCGAGATCGTCTACCACCTGCTGTCGATGGAGCTGAACCAGCGGATACGCGTGAAGGCGGCGGTGCGGGAGAATGAACTCGTCCCGTCAGTGGTGTCGATTCACCCCTCGGCAAACTGGTTCGAGCGGGAAGTCTTCGACATGTACGGCATCCTGTTCTCCGGGCATCCCGATATGCGGAGGATACTGACCGATTACGGTTTTCGCGGCCATCCGCTGCGAAAGGATTTTCCGGTTACCGGTTTCACCGAGGTCAGATATGACGAACGACGCAAGCGGGTGGTCTATGAGCCGGTCGAACTGGTCCAGGAATACCGGCAATTCGATTTCATGAGTCCCTGGGAAGGGGCCCAGCATATTCTGGACGAGGACGGCGAGGCCGGCAAATGAGCGTGATCACGGAAATTCCGGCCGCAATGGCGCCAGGAACCGGCGGGGCGGGCGAAGTCGGATGAGCGAGATCATGGACGGACCGGCCGACGACTTGCTCCCGGGCGAGCAGAAGATACGGAATTTCAATATCAATTTCGGGCCCCAGCACCCGGCGGCCCACGGGGTCTTGCGTCTGGTGCTGGAGCTTGACGGCGAAGTCGTCTCGCGCTGCGACCCGCATATCGGGCTTCTGCACCGCGGAACCGAAAAACTGATGGAGAGCCGGACCTACCTCCAGAACCTGCCGTATTTTGATCGTCTCGACTACGTTGCCCCGATGAACCAGGAACATGCCTGGTGCCTGGCCATCGAGCGCCTGACCGGCACCGGGATCCCGCGGCGGGCCTCGCTGATCAGGGTGCTCTATTCCGAGATCGGCCGCATTCTGAACCATTTGCTGAACGTCACCACCCAGGCCATGGATGTCGGGGCCCTGACCCCGCCGCTCTGGGGGTTCGAGGAGCGCGAGAAACTGATGGTGTTCTACGAGCGGGCAAGCGGCGCCCGGCTCCATTCGGCCTATTTTCGCCCGGGCGGCGTTCACCAGGATCTTCCCGAGGGGCTTGCCGGGGACATCGGCGACTGGTGCCGCCAGTTCCCCGCCCGTCTCGACGACATCGAGGATCTGCTGACCGAGAACCGCATTTTCAAGCAGCGCAATGTCGATATCGGCATCGTCAGCCGGCAGGATGCCGAGGAGTGGGCGTTTTCGGGCGTCATGGTCCGCGGCTCGGGCATTGCCTGGGATTTGCGGCGGACGCAGCCCTACGAGTGTTACGACGAGTTCGATTTCCTGGTCCCGGTCGGCAAGAATGGTGATTGCTATGACCGATACCTGTGCCGGATGGCCGAGATGCGGGAGAGTTGCCGGATCATCGAGCAATGCCTGGTCAAGCTTGACGCCGCCGAAGGCGATATCATCACCCGGGGCAAGCTGTCCCCGCCAACCCGGACCGAGATGAAGACCTCGATGGAAGCACTGATTCACCATTTCAAGCTCTACACCGAAGGGTTTCACGTGCCGGCCGGCGAGGTCTATGCCGCGGTCGAGGCGCCAAAAGGCGAATTCGGGGTCTATCTGGTGTCGGATGGCTCCAACCGGCCATACAAGACCAAGATCCGGGCGCCGGGATTCCCGCATCTGCAGGCCATGGATCACATGTGCAACGGACATCTGCTCGCCGATGTCGCCGCGGTCATCGGCTCGCTCGACGTGGTGTTTGGTGAAATCGACCGATGACAGCGTATCCGGCAACCTCCTGCGCCGCCGCGGTGCCCGGACATGGCAACCGGGAGGGCTGAACCGGTGAAGCGGCGATTCGCGGACAACCAGCCGGAGGCGTTCGAATTCACGGCAGAGAATGCACGGTGGGCCCGGCAGCAGATCGGGAAATATCCCGAGGGAAGGCAGGCTTCGGCCATCATTCCCATATTGATGCGGGCGCAGGAACAGGAGGGCTGGCTGACCAGGCCGGCAGTCGAAGCGGTGGCCGACATGCTCGGCCTGGCGCATATCCGCGCCTACGAGGTGGCCACCTTCTACTTCATGTTCCAGTTGCAGCCGGTCGGGGCCATTGCGCATGTCCAGCTGTGCGGCACCACGCCCTGCATGCTGTGCGGCAGCGAGGAGTTGATCGAGTTGTGCAGGCGGCGGATTTCTCCGCAGCCGCACCGGGTCTCGGAGGATGGCAGGTTCAGCTGGGAAGAGGTCGAGTGCCTCGGGGCCTGCTGCAATGCACCGGTTGTCCAGATCGGCAGGGATTACTACGAGGATCTCGATGCCGGCAAGCTCGAGGGCATGCTCGAGTTGCTGGCGGCCGGCCAGGTCCCGGTGCCGGGATCGCAGACCGGACGGTTTTCCTCGGAGCCGGCCTCCGGCCTGACCTCGCTGACCGGATATCGCAATCCGGAGTTGTCGGCCAACGCCGCGGTGTCGAGGGCAGTCGAGCGGGGAGATACCCTGGTTGGAGTCGAAGCGGGCAGGAGGCAGGGCGGCGATGCTTGACGACCGGGACCGGATTTTCACCAACCTCTACGGAATGGATGACAGGACGCTCGATGGTGCCCGCCGCCGGGGTCACTGGGACGGCACGGCCGGCCTGATCACCAGGGGCAGCGAGTGGATCACCAACGAGATCAAGGCGAGCGGTCTGCGCGGCCGGGGCGGGGCCGGGTTTCCGACCGGGCTCAAATGGACCTTCATGCCGAAAAGCGATGACGGCAGGCCGCGGTATCTCGTTGTCAATGCCGACGAATCCGAGCCCGGCACCTGCAAGGACCGCGAGATCATGCGGCATGACCCGCACAGCCTGATCGAGGGATGCCTGGTTGCCGGTTTCGCCATGGGTGCGGGTGCCGCCTACATCTATATCCGCGGCGAATACGTCCGCGAACGGGAATTGCTGCAGGATGCGATCGACGAGGCGAGGGATGCCGGCCTCATCGGCCGCAATGCCGCCGGGTCGGGCTGGGATTTCGAGGTCATCCTGCACCATGGCGCCGGTGCCTATATCTGCGGCGAGGAAACGGCATTGCTGGAGAGCCTCGAGGGCAGGAAGGGCATGCCGCGGATGAAACCGCCATTTCCGGCTGTCGCCGGCCTCTATGGCTGCCCGACAACGGTCAACAACGTGGAATCGATTGCCGTGGTGCCGACGATATTGCGCCGGGGCGCCTCGTGGTTTTCCGCCATCGGCAGGGAGCGCAATACCGGGACCAAGATCTTCGCCATCAGCGGCCACGTGAACAATCCCTGCGTGGTCGAGGAGGCGATGTCCATCCCGATGCGGGAGTTGATCGACCGGCATTGCGGTGGCGTGCGCGGCGGATGGGACAATCTCAAGGCCGTGATCCCGGGCGGCTCGTCGGTTCCCTGCCTGCCGGCCCGGCTGTGCGACGAGGCACTGATGGATTTCGACTGGCTGGCTGGCGAGAAGAGCGGGTTGGGAACGGCGGCGGTCATCGTGATGGACCAGTCGACGGACGTCATCAAGGCGATCTGGCGCCTGTCGAAATTCTACAAGCATGAGAGTTGCGGACAATGCACGCCGTGCCGGGAAGGTGCCGGCTGGATGATGCGGGTCATGGAGCGGCTGGTGGACGGGACGGCCGGGCTCGAGGAGATCGACATGCTGCTGGATGTATCGAAACAGGTCGAGGGACATACCATCTGCGCCCTTGGCGACGCTGCTGCATGGCCGATCCAGGGGTTGATCCGGCATTTTCGTGACGAGATCGAGGACCGGATCAGGTCCGGTCCCAAATCCTCGCCGTCGCGCATCGCGGCCTGAACGGACGGGGGATGGACTGCCATGGCTGAGTCTCGCAACATCGTGATTGACGGGCAGGAGATCTCGGTGCACCCGGATCTGACCATCCTGCAGGCCTGTGAGCAGGCCGATGTCGAAGTGCCGCGCTTCTGCTTCCACGAACGCCTGTCCATTGCCGGAAACTGCCGGATGTGTCTGGTGGAGATCGTCGGCGGTCCGCCAAAGCCAGCGGCGTCATGTGCCATGCAAATCAAGGATTTGCGGCCGGGACCTGATGGTGCTCCTCCCGAGATCCTGACCCGCAGCCCGATGGTCAGGAAGGCCCGCGAGGGCGTGATGGAATTCCTGCTGATCAATCATCCCCTGGATTGTCCGATCTGCGACCAGGGCGGAGAATGCGATCTCCAGGACCAGGCCATGGCCTATGGTGCCGATTTCAGCCGGTTCCGCGAGCCGAAGCGGGCGGTCGATGACCTGGATCTCGGCCCGCTGGTCGAGACCCACATGACCCGGTGCATTTCCTGCACCCGCTGCGTGCGTTTCACCACCGAGGTGGCCGGCATCAACCAGATGGGCCAGACCGGTCGCGGCGAGGATGCCGAGATCACCAGCTATCTGAACCAGACGCTGTCATCCAACCTGCAGGGCAACATCATCGATCTGTGCCCGGTCGGGGCGCTGACCTCGAAGCCATACGCGTTTACCGCCCGTCCCTGGGAGTTGACCAAGACCGAGACCATCGATGTCATGGATGCGCTCGGCAGCAATATCAGGGTCGATGCCAAGGGCCGCGAGATCATGCGGATCATCCCCCGCAACCATGACGGGGTGAACGAGGAATGGATCAGCGACAAGGCGAGATTCGTCTGGGACGGGTTGCGCCGTCAGCGCATCGACCGGCCCTATCTGCGCCGGGATGGCCGGCTGACAGCGATCGACTGGCCGCAAGCGCTGGCCGCGGCGGCAAGTGCCCTCGGCGCCTCGAAGGTTGCGGCGCTGGCCGGTGACCTGGCCCCTGTCGAATCGGTTTTTGCCCTCGGCCAGCTGATCGAGGGCCTGGGTGGCAGCACGGAATGCCGCACCGACGGTGCCGGATTGCCGCCTGGCAACCGCCCGGCCTATGCCGGTACCGCCAGCATCGGCGACATCGACCAGGCGGAGCGGATTGTGCTGGTGGGAACCGATCCCCGTCGCGAGGCTCCGGTGCTCAATGCCCGCATCAGGGCGGCATGGGCGGCCGGTGCCAGCGTGGCGATGTTCGGCCCGAAGACGGATCTGACCTATGATGTCAGCCATCTGGGCTCGGATTTCGAGTCCTTCGGAAAATTCGTCGAGGATCATGCCGGCGGCATCGGCGAGAGAGGAATGGTCATCGTCGGCTACGGGGCGCTGTGCAACCCCGGCGGCGAAGCAGTGCTGGCGGCGGCCCTGCGGCTGGCCGAGGGCGGTGCCGGCGTGCTGGTCCTGCATACCGCCGCCTCGCGTGTCGGCGCCATGGATGTCGGCTTCACCACCGAGGGCGGCATGGCGGCGGCGCTGGACGGGGCCGGGACCGTCTACAATCTCGGAGCCGATGAAATCGACATCACCGAGGGGCCTTTCGTCATCTACCAGGGCAGCCATGGCGATCGGGGCGCGCACCGAGCCGACCTGGTCCTGCCTTCTGCCGCCTATACCGAGGAGAGTGGAATCTTCGTCAATACCGAGGGCCGCCCGCAGCTGGCCGCCAGGGCAACCTTTCCGCCGGGATCTGCCAGGGAGGGCTGGGCGGTGATCCGCGCCATCTCCGGGGAGATCGGCCGGAAGTTGCCCTATGACTCGCTTGGCGAGTTGCGGCAGGTCATGTCCGCCCGGCTGCCACACCTGCTGCAGATGGACGAGATCTGCCGGTCCGATCTGCAGGGGCTGCCGGATGCCCCGATGCCGACCGGCCCCATCGGCCAGGCGATCGGGGATTTCTACCTGACCAACCCGATTGCCCGCTCGTCGCCGTTGATGTCCGAGTTGTCGGCCATGGCCGCCGAAAACGGGCGCTGATGACCCATGGAAGCCTTTTTCCAGACCGATGCCGGCATTTTGGTGATCGTGCTGGCGCAATGTGTCGCCATGGTGGCGTTCGTCATGATCTCGCTGCTGTTCCTGGTCTACGGGGACCGGAAGATCTGGGCCGCGGTGCAGATGCGACGCGGGCCGAACGTGGTGGGCCCCTTCGGATTGCTGCAATCCGTTGCCGATGCGCTCAAATACGTGGTCAAGGAAATCGTGATCCCGGCCGGTGCCGACCGGCCGGTATTCCTGATCGCCCCGCTGCTGTCCTTCGTGCTGGCCCTGTCGGCCTGGGCGGTGGTGCCGATGGCCGATGGCTGGGTCCTGGCCAATCTGAACATCGGAATCCTCTACATCTTCGCCATTTCGTCGCTCGAGGTGTATGGCGTGATCATGGGCGGCTGGGCATCCAACTCAAAATACGCCTTTCTCGGATCGCTGCGGTCGGCGGCCCAGATGATCTCCTACGAGGTCTCCATAGGATTCATCATCGTCGGGGTACTGATCTCGGCCGGTTCGCTGAATCTGAGCCAGATCGTGATGACGCAGGATGGCCCCTACGGATTCTTCAGCTGGTACTGGCTGCCGCATTTGCCGATGGTGGTCCTGTTCTTCGTCTCGGCGCTGGCCGAGACCAACCGGCCACCCTTCGATCTGCCGGAGGCCGAGTCCGAACTGGTTGCCGGCTACCAGGTCGAGTATTCCTCGACCCCGTTCCTGTTGTTCATGGCCGGCGAATACATTGCCATCCTGTTGATGTGTGCCATGATGTCGGTCCTGTTCTTCGGCGGCTGGCTGTCGCCGATCCCGCAGCTTCCCGATGGCGTGGTGTGGATGGTCGGCAAGATGGCGTTCTTTTTCTTTCTCTTCGCCATGGTAAAGGCAATTGTCCCGCGCTACCGGTATGACCAGTTGATGCGGCTGGGCTGGAAGGTGTTCCTGCCGATGTCGATTGGCTGGGTGGTGCTGATCGGGCTGTTCGCGCAATATTCCTGGTTTGGCGGGTATTTCGTCCGCTGGACAGTCGGAGGATAGGAAATGTTCAGGGGAATCGATTTCGCAAGGGCGGTCAAATATCTGTTGCTGATGGATTTTCTCGTCGCCTTCAGGAAGGGGCTGGGATATTTCCTGTCGAGCAAGGCGACCATCAACTACCCGCATGAGAAGGGACCGCTGTCACCCCGTTTCCGCGGCGAGCATGCACTGCGCCGGTATCCCAATGGCGAGGAGCGGTGCATTGCCTGCAAGCTGTGCGAGGCCATCTGTCCGGCGCAGGCCATCACCATCGATGCCGAGCCGCGGGAGGACGGATCGCGTCGAACGACCCGCTACGACATCGACATGACCAAATGCATCTATTGCGGCTTCTGCCAGGAGGCCTGCCCGGTCGATGCGATCGTCGAGGGCCCGAATTTCGAGTTTGCAACCGAGTCGAGGGAAGAACTTTTCTACGACAAGGAACGGTTGCTGGCCAACGGCGATCGATGGGAAGCCGAGATCGCCCGCAACATTGAACTTGACGCCCCCTACCGGTAATTGCCGCCGGTTGTCGGGATTGCAGCAGGAAGTGACGTAAGGATCCGGACCGGATGGGAATAGCGGCATTGGCATTCTACCTGTTTTCGGGGCTGGCGATCCTCTCGGGAATCGGGGTGGTGATTTCCCGCAACCCGGTGCACGCGGTGCTGTGCCTGATTACTGCCTTCCTGGCATCGGCGGGGCTGTTTGTCCTGCAGGGCGCCGAGTTCATCGCCATGCTGCTGGTGATTGTCTATGTCGGCGCGGTTGCGGTGCTGTTCCTGTTCGTGGTGATGATGCTGGACGTGGATTTCGCCACCTTCCGGGCCGGCATGGCACGATCGGTCCCGGCCGGCATCGTCATCGGGGCTGTCCTGCTCATGATCCTGGGGATCGAACTCGGCGACTGGAAGGTGTCCATCGCCGCACCGTCGCAACTGCGGGCGGCGACTCCGGATTTGGCGGAAGCCGGCAACATCCAGGCGCTTGGCCGGCTGATCTACACCGAATACGTGTTCCAGTTCCAGGCAGCCGGGCTGATCCTGCTGGTGGCAATGGTCGGGGCGATCGTGCTGACCCATCGGCGACGGACGGGTGTCAAGCGGCAGGATATTCTCACGCAGATGTATCGTGATCCGGCGCGGTCGATCGAACGAAAGGACCTGAAGCCTGGCGGGGGCACCCGATGATCGGTCTCGGGCATTACCTGGGGGTGGCCGCGGTGCTGTTCGTGCTTGGCATCTTCGGGATTTTCCTCAACCGCAAGAACGTGATCGTGATCCTGATGTCGATCGAGTTGATGCTGCTGGCCGTCAACATCAACCTGGTCGCATTCTCGGTTCACCTGCAGGATCTCGTCGGACAGATCTTCACCATGTTCGTGCTGACCGTCGCTGCCGCCGAGGCGGCCATCGGCCTGGCAATACTGGTCTGCTTCTTCAGGAACCGCGACTCGATCGCGGTTGATGATGTCAACCTGATGAAGGGCTGAGCGGCTCATGTCGGCGATCATCCTGTTTGCCCCGCTGATCGGCGCCATCATCTGCGGGTTCGGATACCGCATCATCGGCGAGAGGGCGGCGATCATCACCGCCACTGCCCTGCTGTTTCTCGCGGCGATTCTCAGCTGGGTGGTATTCCTGACCTTTGATGGCGACACCCAGCAGATTCGCCTGCTGCGGTTCATCGACAGCGGGACGCTGACCTCGGACTGGTCGATCCGGCTCGACCGCCTGACCGCGATCATGCTGGTGGTGGTGACAACCGTCTCCTCGCTGGTACACCTGTACAGCTTCGGCTACATGGACAAGGACCCGCAATGGAAGGCGGGCGAATCCTACAAGCCGAGATTCTTCGCCTACCTGTCATTCTTTTCCTTCGCCATGCTGGCGTTGGTCACCGCCGACAACCTGCTGCAGCTGTTCTTCGGCTGGGAGGGGGTAGGGGTGGCATCCTACCTGCTGATCGGCTTCTACTACCGCAAGCCGACGGCCAATGCGGCAGCCATCAAGGCGTTCATCGTCAACAGGGTTGGCGATTTCGGCATGGCGCTCGGCCTGTTCCTGCTGTTCCTGCTGGTCGATTCGATCGAATACGACATCATCTTCGCCAGCGCTCCCGACCTGGCCGCGCGGACGGTGCCGTTCCTGTCCTGGGAATTCAATGCTGCCGAACTGGCAGCCGTGCTGCTCTTTGTCGGCGCTTGCGGCAAGTCGGCGCAGCTGTTCCTGCACACCTGGCTGCCGGACGCGATGGAAGGTCCAACGCCGGTCTCGGCGCTGATCCATGCCGCCACCATGGTGACGGCCGGTGTCTTCCTGGTCTGCCGGTTCTCGCCGCTGTTCGAATTCGCGCCGGTCACCCTGACCATCGTCACCGCAATCGGCGTGGCCACCGCCTTCTTCGCCGCCACCGTCGGGCTGGTGCAGAACGACATCAAGCGGGTGGTTGCCTACTCGACCTGCTCGCAGCTCGGATACATGTTCGCCGCCGCCGGCGTCGGGGTCTACCAGGCGGCAATGTTCCACCTGTTCACCCACGCATTCTTCAAGGCGTTGCTGTTTCTTGGTGCCGGTTCGGTCATTCATGCCATGCACCACCAGCAGGACATGCGGCATTATGGCGGCCTGCGGAGACGGATCCCGTGGACTTTCTGGATGATGATGATCGGCACGCTGGCCATCACCGGTGTCGGCATTCCGCTCACCCATCTGGGATTTGCCGGGTTCCTGTCGAAGGACGCCATCATCGAATCGGTCTATGCCGGAAGTGGCACCGGCAATGTCGCATTCTGGCTGCTGGTGGCCGCGGCGATGATGACCAGCTTCTATTCCTGGCGACTGGTTCTCATGACCTTCTTCGGCTCGCCCCGGGGCGATGCCGATACCCATGCCCATGCCCATGAATCGCCATGGACCATGCTGGCTCCGATCGCGGTGCTGGCCGTGGGGTCGGTGCTGGCCGGGATGGTCTGGTATGGTCAGTTCTTCGGCTACCATGTCGACAAGTTCTTCGGACCTTCGGTGTTTGTCGGGGAAGGCAACCATGTCCTGGAGGCCGCCCATCACGTGCCGGCCTGGGTCAGGGTGTCGGCTTTCGTCGCCATGGTTGCCGGCCTTGCCGTGGCATTGCTGCTCTATGTCTGGCGGCCCGAATTGCCGGCCAGGCTGGCACGGACCCACCGCCCGCTCTACCTGTTCCTCCTGAACAAATGGTATTTCGACGAGGCCTACGAGTTCCTGTTCGTCAGACCGGCCAAGGCGCTGGGACGCCTGCTGTGGAAGCGCGGTGACCTGGGGGTGATCGACGGGACATTGCACGCGGTGGCCATGGGCGCAGTTCCCTACCTGACCCGGCTGGCCATGAAGGTGCAGTCCGGCTACCTGTTCCACTATGCATTTGCCATGGTTGTCGGGGCATCGCTGATTGTTGCCGCGGTGTCGATCCTGGGAGCTGGCGGGTGAACCTTCTGTCGATCACCATGTTCACCCCGGCGGTGGCGGCGGCAATCATGGTGCTGTTGCTGCGCGGCGATGACGAGGCGGCACGACGGAATGTCAAGATCCTGGCCCTGGTGGCAACGACGGCCACCTTCCTGATTTCGCTGTTCGTGTATCTGGGATTCGACCCGGAGAATACCGGATTCCAGTTCGTCGAGAATACCGGCTGGCTGCTGGGGCTGAACTACAAGCTCGGGGTCGACGGCATCAGCGTCCTGTTTGTCATGCTGACCACGATCCTCATGCCGATCACGGTCATTGCCTGCTGGAACGTCACCCACCGCGTCAAGGAATTCATGGCCGCGTTCCTGTTTCTCGAGACGCTGATGATCGGCGTGTTCTGCTCGCTGGACCTGGTGCTGTTCTACCTGTTCTTCGAGTCCGGGCTGATCCCGATGTTCCTGATCATCGGCGTCTGGGGCGGAAAGGACCGCATCTACGCCACCTTCAAGTTCTTCCTCTACACGCTGCTGGGCTCGATCCTGATGCTGATGGCCATGATCGGGTTGTGGATTGATGCCGGGACCAGCGATATCGAGATCCTGCTGCGGCACGTGATCTCGCCGGAGGCGCTCGACATCTTCGGCTTCTCGATCCCGGGCGGTCTGCAGACGATCATGTGGCTGGCCTTCTTTGCCTCCTTCGCGGTCAAGCTGCCGATGTGGCCGGTCCATACCTGGTTGCCGGATGCGCATGTGCAGGCCCCTACCGGCGGGTCGGTGATCCTGGCGGCCATTCTCCTGAAGATGGGTGGCTACGGGTTCCTGCGATTCAGCCTGCCAATGTTCCCGGTAGCCTCGGACATCCTGGCGCCGATGGTCATGACTCTCAGCGTGATTGCCATCATCTACACCTCGCTGGTGGCGATGATGCAGGAGGACATGAAGAAACTCATCGCCTATTCGTCGGTTGCGCATATGGGTTTCGTCACCATGGGCATCTTCTCCGTCAACCAGCAGGGCCTCGACGGGGCGATCTTCCAGATGATCTCGCATGGTTTCATCTCGGGGGCGCTGTTCCTGGCTGTGGGCGTGATCTATGACCGGATGCATACCCGTGCCATCGACGCCTATGGCGGGCTGGTGGTGCGAATGCCGGTCTATGCGCTGATCTTCATGCTGTTCACGCTGGCGAATGTCGGGTTGCCTGGAACCAGTGGATTCGTCGGCGAATTCCTGACCCTGGTCGGGGTATTCGGATACAGCAGCTGGGTGGCCTTCCTGGCAACCACCGGCATCATCCTGTCGGCCGGCTACGCCCTGTGGTTGTTCCGGCGGGTGGTGTTCGGCGATCTGGTCAGGGAGAGCCTGGCCTCGATCGGTGACGTGAGCCGGCGGGAAATCCTGGTATTTGCACCGTTGGTGGTGATGACCCTGCTGCTGGGGGTCTACCCGTCAATCGTCACCGACGTGACCGGCCCCAGCGTCGAGCAACTGGTCGAGCAGGTCAAATCTGCCGGCATGGCTGCCGAACTGGCGGCAACAGAGCACCAGGTTGAATGATGACCCTGATTGACGCCGGAACCGTCTTTCCCGAATTGCTGCTGGCCGTGTTTGCCATGGCCGCGCTGGTCGTGGGCGTCTATTCGTCGGGACTCAGGGCGACACGGGCAATCCTCTGGGCAACCTCGATCGTGCTCATCGCCCTGGCCGCATGGGTCGGATTCTCTCCCGGGATCGATCGGACCGCCTTTGGCGGGGCATTTTCCGATGACCTGTTCTCACGTTATGCCAAGGTCGTCATCCTGGCCTCGGCCGGCCTGGTGCTGGCCATGGGACAGGATTTCCTCAAGCGCGAGAATTCGCTCACATTCGAGTATCCGGTGCTGGTGGCATTTGCCGTGCTCGGGATGCTGGTCATGGTATCGGCCAGCGACCTGCTGGTCATGTACATGGGTCTCGAATTGCAGTCGCTGTCGCTCTATGTGCTGGCGGCCTATCATCGCAACAGCGCCCGGTCGACCGAGGCCGGCCTCAAGTATTTCGTGCTGGGGGCACTGTCCTCGGGGCTTCTGCTCTACGGCGCCTCCCTGACCTACGGGTTTGCCGGCACCACCAGCTTCGCCGGGATTGCCGAGGCAATCGGCAATGATGCCTCGACCGGGCTGGTCTACGGCCTGGTATTCATGATCGTCGGGCTGGCCTTCAAGGTATCGGCGGCACCGTTCCACATGTGGGTTCCCGATGTCTACCAGGGCTCGCCGACACCGGTGACGGCGCTCTTTGCCACGGCTCCGAAGGTAGCGGCGATCCTGCTGCTCGCCCGATTGCTGACCGAGGCATTTGGTCCTGCCCAGGCAGACTGGCAGCCGATCATTGCCGTCCTGTCCCTGGCCTCGATGTTCCTCGGCGCGGTGGCCGCCATCGGCCAGACCGATTTCAAGCGGCTGATGGCCTATTCCTCGATTGCCCATATGGGATTTGCCCTCATGGGTGTTGCCTCGGCCTCGGCGACCGGCATTCGGGCGACGCTGCTCTACCTGACGATCTACGTGGCCATGAATATCGGAACTTTCGCCTTCATCCTCTCGATGCGACGGGACGGTCACCATGTTGCAGATATCAGGTCACTGGGCATGTATTCCCGCCAGGCACCGGCCAGGGCGCTGTCGCTCTTGGTGCTGCTGTTCTCGCTGGCCGGCATCGTCCCGATGATCGGCTTCTTTGCCAAGCTCTACGTGTTCCTGGCGGCCATCGAGGCCGGATATGTCTGGCTCGCCGTCGGCGGCGGAATCGCGTCGGTGATCGGGGCCTATTATTATCTCAGGATTGTCTATTTCATGTATTTCGGAGACGAGGATCAGGCGCTTGATGATGCGATGCCCGGGCTGTGTGTCGGGGCGCTGATGCTGTCGGCGGTGATCATGCTGGTCGGCGTGGTCAACCTGTTCGGAGTGACCGGCTATGCCGAATCTGCGGCGGCCGTGCTCTTCAACTGAATGTGTTCCTGGCCAGACGGGCCCGGTCTCATCGAACTGGATTCCGTAGACAGTACCAACCGGGAAGGCCACCGCCGTGCAGCGGCACTCGACATTCCGACCTGGATTCTTGCCCGGATGCAGGTCAGCGGGCGAGGCCGGCAAGGAACCGAATGGCAATCGATTGCCGGCAATCTGCATGCAACGCTGGTGCTGCCGCTCGGCAATGCCTCGGAAGTCTCGCCGCTTCGCTCCTTCGTTGCAGCGCTGGCCCTGCGTGATGCGCTGGTGGCAGTGAACGGCAACAATGCGGATTACCGGCTCAAATGGCCGAATGACGTGTTGCAGGATGGCGGGAAGGTTGCCGGAATCCTGCTGGAATCGGCAATCGAGGGCTGCTCCGGCCGGTTGCTGATCGGGTTTGGCGTCAATCTGGCGGCGGCACCGGAGTTGCCCGGACGCCCGGAAGGCTCGCCGCCTCCGGTCAGTGTCGCCGCCGCTGGCCGGGCGATCTGCCCGAAATCCTTCCTCGGCCGGCTGGCCGGGGCCTGGCGCCGACGTGAATGCCAGTTTCTGGCCGAGGGATTTCTGCCTATAAGGAGCGAGTGGCTGTCGCATGCACACGGAATCGGAAGAGAGGCAAGTTTCAGAATGACCCGCTCCGTCCTGCGCGGCACCTTCCGCACCATCGATCCTGACGGCCTGGCGGTGGTCGAGGCCGGCGGGGTCCGGCACCGGGTTGCCGCTGCCGAGATGATGATCGGGTGAGGAAGGTCATGCTGCTTGCGATCGATGTCGGCAACACCAACACGGTGTTTGCGATCCTGGATGGCCGCCGGCAGGTTGACCAGTGGCGATGCGCGACCGATGGCGGCCGAACCGGCGACGAATACTACGTATGGCTGTCATCGCTGATGCGCGACCTCGACCCGGTCGGGTGCATCGACTCGGTCATCGTCTCGTCGGTGGTCCCGAACTCGCTGTTCAATCTGCGCCTGCTGTGCCAGCGCTATTTCGACCTGTCGCCGCTGGTTGTCGGCTCCGGCGAATGCCGGCTTCCGATCCAGGTCAAGGTCGACCCGGGTGTGCATGTCGGCGCCGACCGCCTGGTGAACACGGTGGGTGCCTGGGATCTCTATGGCGGCAATCTCATCGTGGTCGATTTCGGCACTGCCACCACCTTCGATGTTGTCGAGCAGGATGGCGCCTATGCCGGCGGTGCAATCGCCCCCGGCGTCGAATTGTCGGTCAAGGTCCTGCACGAGGCAGCGGCGGCACTGCCGCATGTCGATATCGCCCGGCCGGGAAAGGTCGTGGGCACCAACACCCGCGATTGCATGCATTCGGGAATCTACTGGGGGTATGTCGGAATGACCGAAGGGATATGCCGCCGGATCAAGGAAGAGCGGGACATGCCGATGAAGGTCATCGGAACCGGCGGCCTTGCAGCCCTGTTTGCCCGGGGCCTGTCGGAATTCGACGAGGTGAATTCCGGCCTGACCGTTCACGGCCTGGCAGTGATCAACGAATTCAACCGTTAGGATTTTCATGTCTGACAACAGGGTAATCTTCCTGCCATTGGGCGGGGCCGGCGAAATCGGCATGAACATGTACCTGTACGGCTACGGCCGCAGGGGCGCCGAGCGCTTCATCATGGTGGATTCCGGGGTGATGTTTCCGGACATGGAGACCACCCCCGGGGTCAACCTGATCCTGCCGGATTTTTCCTGGGCGGTGGAACGGCGCCACCTGATCGACGCACTGATCCTGACCCATGGCCATGAGGATCACGTGGGCGCGGCGCCCTACATCCTCGAACAGATGGACATACCGATCTATGCCCGCCCCTTCACCGCCGAACTTGTCCGCCGGAAGCTGGTCGATCTCGATCTGGATGACCGGTCACTGAAAATCGTCAGGCCGTCCCGGCCGGTGGTGGAGGCAGGGCCGTTCTCGGTGGAATTCCTGCCGGTCTCGCATTCGGTTCCGGAATCCTCGGCGCTGGTGATCGAGGTCGCCGACACCCGTATCATTCATACCGGAGATCTGAAGCTCGATCGCGACCCGGTGATCGGCTCGGCGTTCGAGCCGGAGCTGTGGTCACGGGCGGCGGAGGGCGGGGTGCGATTGCTGGCCTGCGACTCGACGAACATCTTCTCGGAACAGCCGGGTCGCTCGGAATCTTCCGTCGGCCCGCATCTCAAGACCCTGTTCGAACAGACGGACGGACTGATTGCAGCTACCACGTTTGCCTCGAACCTGGCCCGGTTGCACCAGTTGGCCGAGGCTGCCGTGACGGCGGGCAGGTCGGTGGTGATCCTCGGACGAGCCATGGAACGAATGACCGAGATCGGCCGGTCGGCAGGGATCTGCGACCGGCTTCCCGGTGCCATCGATCTCGACCGGGCGCGTCGCATGCCGCGCGACAGGCTGGTGCTGCTGACCACCGGCAGCCAGGGCGAAATGCGCTCGGCAACCTCGCAGCTTGCCCATGGGAAGTTCCGCGGCTTCGAACTCCATGGCGGAGACACGGTGCTGTATTCCTCGAAGACCATTCCCGGCAACGAGAACGCGGTGGCGAGGGTCATCAACGGGCTGATGGCGCGGGGCGTCAATGTCATCGACGACAATGCCGGGCAGTATCACGTATCCGGGCATGCCAACCGGCCGGATCTGCAACAGATCTATGACCTGGTCAGGCCTGATTGCGTGGTGCCGATGCATGGCGAGCGGCGCCACCTCGTCGAGCATGTTCGGTTTGCCAGGAAGTGCGGAAGGAAGGCAGGGCTGGTTCCGAACGGCACCATCTTCGACATTGGCCGGCTCGAAAGGGCGGAGGGCGAGGATGTCGACAGCGGAAGGCTCTACCTGGACGGAACCGAACTGATCTCGTCCAGGTCAGGCATCGTCCGGCAGCGGCTGAAGATGGCACGAACCGGCCTGGTGGTGGCGTCGGTCATGTTCGGCAAGCGCCAGAATTCCCGGGCCGGGGTCGAGATTCGCCTGTTCGGGGTGCCCGACGCCGACCCGGACGATCTGGCCGAGGAGATCGAGGACCGTCTTGAACAATTCCGGCGCCGGCGGTCCGGTGACGACATGCAGAAATTCGTCGAACGCCTGATCCGTGACCACATGAACCGGAACATCGGCAAGTCACCGGTAATCGACGTCATCATCCACAAGGCGTCGTGACCCGGGGCAGGGGTCGGTATGCCGGGCGATCAGCAGCATGAACCTGTTCGCACATTTCCGTAAATCGGACGTGTGAATGGTCGGCGGCAAACGGAACCCTGCGCTGTCGGTTGGCGGGCCGCTGTCAGGATGGCGGGTTGATTGCAACAGGTTCCATCGGGCCTTTCGCCTCTGTTCTCTCCAGCATGATCGGCAGGATTCACTTGCCCACTCAGCCACATGGTCGTTGCAGTATTCGCTCGATCAGGCGGATGGCTCCAGTGGCCATGACCAGGACTCTACCGGCTGCGGCGCTGCGACCAGTCGCGTCGCACCACGCTCCGAATGGAAATCAATGAATGTGACGGAAAAAATCCGTGCCATGAACCGAACTGAACGTTGTCGGGATCCGGGGATGCAGATTGATCCTGTTCCGGGGTTTCCAGGAGACCACAACCGAAGAGACGCTCGATGGGCTCGATGGCAATCTGCGGGAGGTGATCTCGATGATCATTGGTGATGGCGCCCCCAAGGCGGTGGGCGATCTTGTTGGCACGGAAGTCGTTGCCCCGGGTTGAGGGCGGATGCCGCCCGTCTCGCGGCCGGCGGACGATCAAACTCCGGTCCAATCCGAAGCAGATCGCCTTCCCCGGCCAGGCCATCCAGCCACTCGACACGGCATGCCGGCAGGTCGACCGAAATCGGTCAGTCTTCGGTGCAGGCGGTTGCGAGAGCAGGGCATCGGCAAAGCTGAACGCATTGAGATGATCTCCAGATCGGCAACCTGCCAGGACGTGCTGGACGCGCCGCCCCACATGTTGGCCGAGATTGTCGGCAACACGCCGCACACGCAGCCCCGGCCGCCGGTGCGCCATGCCCGGGTGAGTTCGATTCCGGGAATTGAAATCGGCGCGCCCTTCGGTCGTGGACGGGGCGGCCCCGGTTGCTGGCTGATCATTGACGAGCCGGAACTGCATCTCGGCAAGGACATCGTGGTGCCGGATGGCGGCGGGAGGCCATGCCGGAGCATCCCGATACGGCTTGGTTCGACATTGCACCGGACCGGGTGTGCGAGGTGCTTTCGCCATCTGCCCGGCAGTTTGACCCGGGTGCCAGGCGCGCGGTCTGTTCCCGGGAGAACGTGTCCCGTATCCGGTTCGTGGATACCGACGCAAGAACGCTCGAGGCGTTCGAATTGCGCAAGGAACTGTGGGTATTGTCGGTCGCACCGACCAATGACGCGCCGGCCTCGTTGCCACCCTTCGATGCCGTCACTTTCCCGCTTGATGCGCTCTGGCCGGAGATGGCGGCTACCGTTGCCGGCGAAGAACAGGACAGGTGATCGCGTGCCCGGACCGGATGCCGCGGACGCTGACCGGCGGTGTCGAGATCGCCGCCTTGGCAGGAGGCAGGTCACGAGAGAGGATCAGGAACCGGTAAGGGCCGGTGAGCGGTCGGATATTTGCCAGGTCATGAAGTCGGGGACGTGGCTGCCCATGCCGACGGCCCCCGGGGATTCGACCGCCGGCTCGAGAACCGGTGCGACCGGAGCCTTCTTCTGTTCCGTCCTGGCCCGACGGGACTCGCCATCTGCACGGCGCCTCTTCCCCGCCTCGCCCGGCGCCTCCTGGCCAGGTTGGTCGGAGCCCGGCGATTTCCTGGGCTTGGAGCGGTCACTCCGGGGAACGTCCGGGGCGTCGGCCTTCTCGCGGGCGACCTCGCGCCCGATCAGCTTCTCGATTGACTGGAGGTATTTCTCGTCGCCCGGAACGCTGATGGTGATTGCCCGCCCGGTCCGGCCGGCCCGCCCGGTCCGGCCGATACGATGGACGTAATCTTCCGGATGGGTCGGAACGTCAAAATTGATCACGTGGCTGACCAGCGTCATGTCCAGCCCGCGTGCAGCGACATCCGATGCAATCAGATAGCGGATCTTGCCACTCTTGAACCGGTCCAGAACATCGGTTCGGATTCGCTGGTCCAAGTCGCCATGCAGCGCATCGCTGTCGATCTTGTGAGCCCGCATCGATTTCTGAAGGATGTCGACATCGGATTTGCGGTTGCAGAAGATGAGGGCATTGGTGATTTCGCTGTCATACTCGGCCAGTTTCTTCCGCAGCACGGCCCGCTTTTCCTTGAAGGCCATCGATTTCCTGGTCGGTTTGACCATCAGGAACAACTGATCAATGTCGCTGGACACCGTTGAACGCCTGGTCACTTCAACCCGGATCGGGCTTGACAGGTTGGCATTGATGATCCGTTCGATCTCGTTCGGCATGGTGGCGGAAAAGAACAGCGTTTGCCGGGGCGGTGGCACCAGCCGGAATATCCGCTCCAGGTCGGGAATGAATCCCATGTCGAGCATCCGGTCGGCCTCATCGACCACCAGGATACTCACGCCGGACAACAGCAACCTCCCCCGTTCGAAGTGATCCAGCAGCCTTCCGGGGGTGGCAATCAGCACATCCACGCCGCCTTCGATCTTCATCAGCTGTTCATTGAAAGACACCCCGCCGATCAGCAGACCCATTCGCAGGCTTGAATTGACCGAGTAGGTCTCGAAACTCTGGGCAACCTGGCTTGCCAGTTCCCTGGTCGGAGTCAGTACCAGCGAACGGGGCATGCGCGCCCTGGTTCTGCCGGTGTTCAGCTTCGAGATCATCGGCAGCACGAATGATGCGGTCTTGCCGGTGCCCGTCTGGGCTATACCCAGCACATCCTTGCCGGCCAGTGCCGGAGGAATGGCATGTTGCTGGATTTCCGTTGGCGACGAGTACCCCGCCTGGCTGACTGCGTCCACCAGCGCGTGATCCAGCCCCAAGTCAAGAAAGGTAATGTCTCGGGAATTATTCGGTTCGGTGTGGTCGGTCATGACTCAGCTGCATGCAAGGCCTCCCCATACACAGTATGTCCTGGCAACACCACCAAAAACCTGACCGTATTCCGACAACTCTGCCCGATGGTGTTGCCGAAATCCCCACCTGGAGAGAAATCGGTCATTCGAATGCCCTGACGGAGCAGCCGGATGGCAGCGATGGTTGCAGAAAACTCCGATCGGGATGTTCCGATCCGGCCAGGATCACTATAATCAGGTCCGGCCGGGGCGGTGTGATTTCGATCTGGCGGGCACCGGCGGCCAACTCGGAGGATTGACATGGACTATGGAATCGCAGGCAAGTGGGCGGTGGTCAGCGCCGCATCCAGGGGGCTTGGTCGGGGCTGTGCCGAATCGCTGGCAGAGGCTGGTGCAAACCTGGTCATCGGCGCCAGGGGGCTGGAGGAGCTGGAGAAGACGGCAGAGTCGATTCGGCAGCGCCATGCGGTCGAGGTGATTGCCGTCAGCGGCGATGTTGCAACCGAGGAGGGAAGGGAAAGCCTGCTGGCGGCCGGCCCGCAGCCGGAGATACTGGTGACCAATGCCGGCGGTCCTCCGCCGGGCATGTGGAGCGACTGGGGTCGCAGCGACTTCATTGCCGCCCTTGATTCCAACATGCTGGCACCGATCGACCTGATGAAACGGGTCCTTCCCGGCATGATCGACAATCGCTGGGGGCGAATTGTCAACATCACCTCGATGGCCGTCCGGGCGCCAATCGGGGTTCTCGGACTGTCCAACAGTGCCCGGACCGGACTCACCGGCTATGTTGCCGGAACATCACGGCAGGTTGCCGGCTCCGGCGTGACCATCAATAACCTGCTTCCGGGGATTCATGACACCAGCCGCGCCGACTCGCTCGACCGGACGGCCGCCCGGGCCGAAGGATGCACGCAGGAGGAGGTCAGGGCCCGGCGCGAGAAATCCATCCCGGTCGGGCGCTACGGAACCGCGGAAGAGTTTGGTGCCATGTGCGCCTTCCTCTGTTCGGTCCATGCCGGCTTCATTGTCGGCCAGAATATCCTTCTCGATGGCGGCTCCACGAACCTGACCATGTGACGGTGCCTGCATGGTCCGGATGCCGGGAAGTCCTCCGGGCCGGGTGGCCGCCTGGTGTGGTGGCTGCTTGATCTTGATTTGAAATAGCTTATTAAAATGGTCAGGTATTAGCCGGCGGTGGCGATTCGTTGAATTCACAAACCCCACGACTGACCGTGAACGGCGTGTCCCGAAGCTTCGGCCGGACCGAGGTGCTGTCCGACGTGTCATTTTCGGTCATGCAGGGAGAGGTGGTCTGCCTGCTTGGCCCGTCCGGTTGTGGAAAGTCGACCACCCTGCGAATCATTTCCGGGATCGACCGGCAGCAATCCGGCTCGATCTGCATCGATGGTGAGGCCGTTTCCGACCGGAATTGCCACAAACCCCCGGAAGCCCGTTCGGTCGGCTTCCTGTTCCAGGATTTTGCCCTGTTTCCGCATATCACCGTTGCCGAGAATATCGGCTTCGGCCTGACATCTCGGGGTGCGGCTCGCGCCGAGAGGATCGAGGAGTTGCTGCGCAAGGTCAGGCTGACCGCGACCCGCGACCGGTATCCGCACGAACTCTCCGGTGGCGAGCAGCAGCGGGTGGCGCTGGCCCGGGCGTTGGCGCCACGGCCGAAGATCATGCTGATGGATGAGCCGTTTTCCAACCTGGACAATCGTCTGCGTGACGATATCCGCGACGAGTCGTTGTCGTTGCTGAGGGAGGAGACGGCCGTGGTACTGGTGACGCATGAGCCGGCGGAGGCAATGCATACCGGCGACCGGATCGCATTGATGCGGAAGGGGAGGATCGTGCAGGTCGACACCCCCTACGAGATCTACAACAACCCGGCCGACCGGGAGGCGGCCGAATTCTTTTCCGAGTTGAACCTCGTCCACGGCATCGTCCGTGCCGGGTCGGTCGAAACACCGTTCGGCCGGTTCCCGGCACCCGGGCTGGTCGATGGTGCCGATGTGGAGATCATGACCCGGCCCCAGCACATGCGAATCGATTTCGATCGGGATGGCAGCGGGCCGGTGCCGACCGAAATGGATGGAGTCGCCGCCCGCGGGGTGGTCGAAAGGGCCCGTTACATGGGCAATGCCAGCCTGGTCGAGTTTCGCGTGGAGTTCGATGATTCGGTGTTGAAGGCAATGGTGCCGTCGGTATTCCTGCCGAGATCCGGAATGCCGCTCTGGCTCAGCATCCGGCGGGGTCGGCATTTCCTGTTTCCCTGCAGTGTCCAGAGCCGGGTTGCCAGCCCGTATTCGGAGGATGGACATCAGGTATCCGGTCGGCCTGCCTCCCCGACGGCATAGCCCGGCGGGATGGGCCAGTCGGCTGCAATCGGCTGCCAGGCCGGGCCCTGATCATGTATAACCTTTCATTCGCGGGACTCAGGCATTATGTCTTTGCCCGGGTCTTGGCGGCAAATGGCCCAATGCGGCCATGCCGACGGATAGGAGAAACGCGATGTTGAACAATATTGGTTTGCCTGGCCTGCTGTTGATCGTGGTGGTGGTGCTGGTGCTCTTCGGGCGCGGCAAGATTGCCTCGATGATGGGCGAGGTCGGCAAGGGGATTACCTCCTTCAAGCGGGGCATGAACGAGGGCAAGCGGGAAATCGAGGAAGCTGCCGCCGAAGAGGCGCGGGATGTGACCCCGGAATCCGAAAAAACCAGCAGCTGACGGCCCAAAGACGCGACATGCTTGATATCGGCTGGACCGAACTGCTTCTTATCGGTGTGGTGGCGCTGATCGTTGTCGGGCCGAAGGATTTGCCCGGAATGTTCCGGACGCTCGGGAAAGCCACCGCCAGGATGCGTTCCATGGCCCGCGAGTTTCAGCGAGCCATCGAGAGTGCGGCAGACGAGACCGGGGTCAGGGATGTCGCCTCCGACCTGCGCGACATGACATCGGCAAAGAGGCTCGGGCTCGATTCGGTCCAGGACGCCACGAAGAAGTTCAAGGGTGGATGGAAATCCGGCCTTGATGCGCTGGTCGGAGACGACGAGGAGAAGGGTGGAAGCACCGCCGCTGCATCCGGCGGAGGCAATGCCGGGGCCGACTCCGGAGATGGTGGTGCCGAAGGCGAGGCAGCGGCGGCGAGCCCGCAACCGGAGCCGGCGGATGAGCCCAAGCCGGAGAAGGGATCCGGAAGCACCGTTGCTGCAGGTGCCGAATGAGTTCTGACGAGGTCGAGAATTCAAAGGCTCCGCTGATCGAGCATCTGACCGAATTGCGATCACGGCTGATCAGGTCGGTGATCGCTTTCCTGATCGGGATGATCATCTCGTTCTATTTCTGGAACCCGGCCTTCAACTTCCTGACCCAGCCGATCTGCCAGGCGCTGGAGCTTCGCAACCAGGATTGCAGCCTGATCCTCATCAAGCTGCAGGAAGGATTCTTCGTCGCCATCAAGATCTCGCTGCTCGGCGGCCTCGTGCTTTCCTTCCCGATCATCGGGCACCAGCTGTGGAGATTTGTCGCCCCCGGCCTCTATCGCGACGAAAAGAATGCCTTCCTGCCTTTCCTGATCGCATCCCCGGTCATGTTCATGCTGGGCGCGACATTTGCCTTCTACATCGTCATCCCGCTGGCCTTCGATTTCTTCCTGGGCTTCCAGCAGATGGCCGAGGCTGCCGAAAGCGGCTCGGTCGAGGCATTTGCCACCGATGCCGGCATTACCTTCCAGGGCTCCGTGGCCGAGTACCTGTCGCTGACCATAAAATTCATCCTGGCATTCGGACTGTGTTTCCAGTTGCCGGTGCTGTTGACGCTGATGGGCAAGGCCGGCCTGGTCTCGTCCAGGGGGCTCGGCCAGGTTCGAAAATACGCCGTTGTCGGCATACTGGTGCTGGCGGCAGTGGTCACCCCGCCTGACATCATCACCCAGGTCATCCTGTTCGTCGTTGTCTACGGGCTGTACGAAATCTCGATCTGGCTGGTGCGCGGTGTGGAGCGGCGACGAAACCGGAGGCTGAAGGAGATGGGTCTTGATCCCGACGAGGATGAGTATGCCGATGACGAGTCCGGGGAGGCCGATCCGGTGCAAGAGGGGAAGGATACCGGCAAGGAGGCCGGCTGAAGGTGGAATGTGAGGACCATCTCCGGCGCATGGCCGAGGCGCTCGAACGGATCAGCCCGTCACCGGAGCCAATCCCCGACCTTTCGGCGGCCAGTGCCTATTCCTGGCGGTCGGTCCCCGGGCGGCTTGACCCGGTGACCGAAGTCAACCGGGTCGACCTGTCATTGCTGGTCGGAATCGACCGGGCAAAATCGATACTGATGGAAAATACCCGCAATTTTGCCCGCGGGCGGGCCGCCAACAACGCCCTGTTGTGGGGCGCCCGGGGGATGGGAAAGTCGTCGCTGGTCAAGGCGGTTCATGCCAGGATTTCCGGTGAGACCGAGGGCATCAAGCTGGTCGAAATCCCGCGCGAGGATATCTCCTCCCTGTCGGCACTTCTCGGCATCCTGCGATCATCGGCAGCGAGATTCATCCTGTTTTGTGATGATTTGTCGTTCACCTATGATGACTTCCACTACAAATCCCTCAAGACCGTGCTTGACGGCGGCGTCGAGGGACGCCCCAGCAATGTTGTCCTGTATGCAACCTCCAACCGGCGCCATCTCATGCCGCGGGACATGATCGAGAACGAGCGTTCAACCGCCATCAGCCCGTCCGAGGCAGCCGACGAGAAGATTTCGCTCTCGGACCGGTTCGGGCTCTGGCTCGGCTTCCACCCCTGCTCGCAGGCCGAATACCTGGAAATGGTCAGGGGGTACTGCACTCATGGCCGGCTCGATGTAACCGAGGCAGAACTGGTCGACGGTGCCATCGAATGGCAGCAGACCCGAGGTGCCCGTTCAGGCCGGGTCGCCTGGCAGTACTTCCTTCACCTGGCCGGCGGCAGATAGGCTGCAGGCTCAGCCGCGTCCGATATAGGGCATGGTGGATGCCATGATGGTCATGAACTGGATATTCGTATCCAGTGGCAGGCTGGCCATGTAGGCCACGGCCTCCCCGCAATGGGCGACATCGAATACCGGCTCCGGCCTGATGTCGCCGGAAGCCTGCCGGACACCGAGCGGGAATTTTGCTGCCATTTCCGTGCCGGCATTGCCGATGTCCAGCTGGCTGCAGCAGATGCCATGCGCCCGACCATCAAGGGAGAGGGACTTGGTCAGCCCGGTAATGGCGTGCTTGGTCGCCGTGTATGCGGCACTGTCCGGTCGCGGGGAATGGGCGGAAATCGATCCATTGTTGATGATGCGGCCGCCTTTCGGATCCTGTCTCCTCATGATCCGGAAGGCCTGCCTTGCACAGAGGAATGACCCGGTAAGGTTGATATCCACGCAGCGGCGCCAGTCATCAACCTCGAGTTGGTCGAAATCGACCGCCGGCACGAATATGCCGGCATTGTTGAACAGGAGATCGACACGCCCGAATCTCTCCACGGTCAGCGAAAACAGCTTCTCGACCGACGCCGGGTCTGCCACATCCGTAGGAGCGACAACCGATTCTGCCAGGTCCACCGCCGATGCGGTCTCTGCGAGCGGCTCCGGGCGGCGTCCAGCCAGTACCAGCGAGTGCCCCGCCCGTCCGAGCGCCAGTGCCGCTTCCCTTCCGATGCCGGATCCGGCCCCGGTGATCACCGCCACCCGTGCCTCTGCCATCAAGCTGCCCCCTTGCGGCGGGGTCGCCGTGTCGGGAGTCATGACAGGTACGGGACCGGATCGGTGCTCTCGGTGCCCAGGCGAAGTTCAAAATGCAGGAACTGCTTGTCGCCTCCGGCAATCTTGCCGATGGGCTGCCCCCTGGTCACCGTGGTTCCGGTCTGGAGATCGATCCCGGTCAGATCCGCATAGACCGTGTAGACATTGTTCTCGTGGCGGATCAACAAGACCGAGGTGCCATCCGGATTGCGCGAGATCAGAGCAACCTCCCCATCGCCGGCCGCATAGACATCGGTTCCCTCCGGAGCAGCGATGCGGATGCCCTCATATCCTCCCCGGCCGGTATATGGCCGGACGATTTCACCGGATACCGGCATCATGAAGGTACCCTCCGACGACCGGGTTCGCTGGGTTCGCATCTCGGGAGATTCGGGCAGTTCAACCACCTCCTGGGTCTCGGGCAACGGCTCGTCGGCGCTTGGCGGTGCCGGCAATTCCTCTTCAACCACGGTCACGGCCTGTCGCTGCTGCGACGGTGCAATGGTCACTGACGGTGCCGGGATGGCAAGAATTTGGCCAATTTGCAGATCTGGTATGCCGACAAGATCGTTGGCGGTGGCAATCTCCTGTTCGGTCACGCCGTAGAAACGGGCCAGGCCGGGAAGGGTATCGCCCTCTCGTACGACATGCTGCCGGGTATTGCCGGTATTGTCGGTGTCGCCAGTTGCCGATTCAGCGGCTTCGATTGCCGACTCCGCCAGATCGGTGATGCTGCCCGAAGGGCTGGTCGCGGATGACCGGGGGAGGATGACGATCCTGCCCGAAGTCAGCGGCTGATCAGGATCAATGGAGTTGGTCCGGGCCAGCAAATCCGGATCGATCTGCATTTTGCGGGCGATTGTCCGGATGGTCTCGCCCGGCATGGCCTCGACAAAGCGCGCCGCTCCGGCCTCCACGCTGCGGGGGGTTGCAGGCGAGTTGTCTCCCGTCACTGCCGGCACCGAACCGGCATGGTATGGCCTGGTGATCGGCTCGCCACGCATGTCGAAATTGCAGGCGGCCAGTGCCAGGATCATCATGACCGACGCGGCCGGGCCGATCATGGCCGAACGGCCGTTCCTCGAAGTGGTGCCCTTCAGTTCTTCCGGAACAGGGTTCAGTTGAACTGGGGCAGAATGCGGGTCACTCATGATCGACTCCTTCTACCAGCGGAACAAATCTTACCCTTCCAAGTTCGGTATATATCAAACCTGATGCCTGTTTGTCGATTTTCAAGAGGCGCTGATCGCGTTCCGACCTTGCCACCGGCAATACCATCAGCCCGCCGGGTTTCAGTTGGTCAAGCAGGGTCGGGGGCACATCCTCGGACGCGGCGGTGATCATGATCCGGTCGAAGGGCGCTGCCGATGGCAGCCCCTGCGAGCCGTCGCAGGTGACGATGGTCACGTTGCTGCGCCGGTGACGCCCGGTAATCATGCTGGTTGCCGCCAGGGCCAGCTTGCGGTGGCGCTCGAGGCTGTAGACGTGAAATGCCAGGTGCGACAGCACCAGAGCCTGGTAGCCGGAGCCGGTGCCAACCTCGAGCACCCGGTGTGACCGGTTGACCTCGAGCGCCTCGGTCATCATGGCCACGATTGTCGGCTGGCTGATGGTCTGGCCGCGGTCGATGGGAAGCGGAATGTCGTCATGGGCGGTGGCGGCAAAGATGTCGTCGACGAACTCGCGGCGGTCGATCATGCCGATCACCCTGAGCACATCGCGGTTGGTCACGCCATTTTTTCGTATGGTGTCTAACAACTCCGCCAGCTCTGCAGGAGGATGGGTCATCCGAACATCCCCGCCATGGCCTCGAGGGTCGCGTGATCGGTCAGGTCGGCGCTCATCGGCGTGACCGAAACCAGGTTTTCATGGTTGGCGGCAATATCGCAGCCCGGCTCCGAGGCGGCGTCCTGGGGTCCCGACTGCATCCACATGAAGGAACGCCCGGAGGGCGATGCGCAGGGCACTGCCTTGAACCCCATGCCGGCGCGGGAGCCCAGCATTGCTGTCCTGACCCCGGCAACATCGGCGGCAGGGCATGGCGGGAAGTTGACATTGTAGAACAGCATGAAGGGGTGTTTTTCCCACGGAGCCGAGTCCAGCAGCGTCCTGACCACGGAGGTGCCGTAGGCGCGTGCAGCTTCGAAGGTATCCTCGCGGTCACGGTTGGCCGGCCCGTAATACTGGGAAAGAGCGATCGCCCGAATGCCCTGCAGCGATGCTTCCAGCGCCGCACCGACGGTGCCGGAATAAAGCGCATTTTCGCCCGAATTGTTTCCCCTGTTCACGCCCGACAGCACCAGGTCCGGAGGGGTGTCCCGCATCTCGTGCAACCCGGCGATGACACAATCGGCAGGCGTCCCGAGAACGGCAAGCTGCCGTTCGCCCCGGCGGGTCAACATCATCGGGTTGACGAAGGAAACCGCGTGGCCGGTGCCCGATTGTTCGGTGGCCGGGGCCGCGATCCAGATGGTGCCGGCCTCGCCGGCAATGTCGGTGGCAATCTCGTGCATGAGGGCCAGCCCCGGGGCATCGATGCCGTCATCATTGGTGATCAGAATTCGCATGGTGTTATCGGGTTGCCGGGTCTTGAGAGGGGTGAATGGTTGCGGTGAAGGTTGCCGGATGCGCGTCCGAGAGGATATGGCACAATGTCATTCGAGCTCGCCATCCGGCGACAGGAGAAGCCGATTCTGCAAATAGGGTGCCAGCGCCCGGGGAAGCCTGACACTGCCATCTCCCTGTTGGCCATTCTCCAGCACCGCGATCAGCGAGCGCCCGACCGCCAGCCCGGATCCGTTGAGCGTATGAACGAAAAGCGGCGAGCCACCGGCGGTCGGCCGATACCTCGCATTCATGCGGCGGGCCTGGAAGTCCCCGCAGGTCGAGACCGAGCTGATTTCACGGAACCTGTCCTGACCGGGTAGCCAGACCTCGATGTCATGGGTCCGGCGGGCGCCGAAGCCGAGATCGCCCGTGCACAAGCTGACCGTCCGGTAGTGCAACTCCAGCATCTCCAGGATCCCCTCGGCACAGCGGGTCATTCGCAACTGCTCCTCCTCGCTGTCCTCGGGCCTGGTGATCGACACCATCTCGACCTTTTCGAACTGGTGTTGCCGAAGCATCCCTGCCGTGTCCTTGCCGGCGGCGCCGGCCTCCGACCGGAAACACTGGGTGTGTGCACAGTATCGCCGGGGAAGATACGACTCGTCGACGATCATCCCGTTGACGATATTGGTCAGCGAGACCTCGGAGGTCGGGATCAGCCATTTGCCATTGGTCAGCTGGTAGGAATCCTGGCCGAATTTCGGAAGCTGTCCGGTGCCGAGCATCATTTCCTGTCGAACGATGACCGGCGTCCAGACTTCAGTCAGCCCGTTCTTGTCGACATGAGTGTCGATCATGAGCTGGGCGAGGGCGCGGTGTATCCTGGCCACCGATCCCGACAGCACGACGAATCTCGATCCCGACAGCTTGCTGCCGCATTCCGGGTCCATGCCATGGCGAACCCCCGGGATTTCGAAATGCTCGAGCGGGGCAAAGTCGAATTCGGGTCGGCTGCCCCGGCGATTCAACTCCAGATTGTCGTCCTCGCTGCCACCGTCGGGTACATCCGGGTATGGCAGGTTGGGGATCTGCATCAGTTCGTCATCCAGCTCGCGCCGGCCGGCAGCCGCCTCGCTCTCCAGCCTGGCGATGGCGTCCCTGTCGTCGGCGATGCGGGCCCGCAATTCCTCGAACCTGCCGGTATCTCCTGCCGATCGGGCCTGCCCGGCCTCTTTCGATGCCGCGTTTCGCCTGGCCCGGGCCGCCTCGGCCTCCCCGATGCTGCTTCGCCGCCCGGCATCAATGGCAATCAGCCTGGCTGCGGCCGGCTCGAGGCCGCGCCGCCGCAGCGCCAGGTCGAATTCGTCGGGGTGTTCCCGGATGTAGCGGATATCGTGCAATTCGGGCCTGATCCGGAAATTCCAGCGTCGATCGCTGATGCCCTAAACGGATTCTCGATCAAGTTCAAACCGGGCAGGGAGGTCGGCTCCGGTGCGGTTGTCGCGGCCGGATCACACCATGATTTCCACACAACTTAATTTGCAAACCGGGTCATGCGGATATAGGAACGCGTCCGCCCCGTGCGCGGTGCGGCGGCAACGTCTGAAGGAAAGGTAGGCAATGTTTGTCAATCCGGCATATGCACAGGCCAGCACCGGCGGGCTGAATTTCGCGAGCCTCGTGCCGCTGATCCTGATATTCGTGATCATGTATTTCCTGCTGATCCGGCCACAGCAGAAGAAGGTCAAGCAGCACAAGGCAATGGTTGCGGCATTGCGTCGCGGTGACCAGGTGGTGACGCAGGGCGGGCTGATCGGAAAGATCTCGAAGCTGAAGGATGACACGGAGGTCGAGATCGAAATCGCCGACGGCGTTCGTGTCCGGGCGGTCCGCAGCACGATTTCCCAGGTCCTGAGCAATTCCGGATAGACGGGCCGAGCCACCCGCCGCCGATCCGGCGGCAACGAATCATGGCGGAAACTGACACCGGGCGAACTGCCTGAGGCTGTTGCGGGAATCTTCAAATGCTTCAATTCGCACGCTGGAAGCAAATCATTGTCCTGGTGATCTGCCTTGTCGGCGTGATCATGGCGCTGCCGAATGCCTTCTATCATCGCGTGGAGGGGTACAACGAGGCGACCGCCCTCGGCGAGGCCGGCTTGCTGACCGCCAGCGAGGCGGAGGAACGAACTGCCGGCTGGCCCGGCTGGCTGCCTTCGGCACTGGTCAATCTCGGGTTGGACCTGCGCGGCGGCGCCCACCTGCTGGCCGAAGTCAGGCTGGAGGATGTCTATTCCGAGAGGCTGGACGCAATGTGGCCGGATGTCAGGGACGCATTGCGGGAAATCCGCACCTCGATTGGTCCGGTCCGCCGCCAGGACTCGGCGCCGAATGAACTCCGGGTGCTCATATCGGAGCCGGACCAGATGGGGTTGGCGGTCGATGCGGTCCGGGAGCTGGCCCGCCCGCTGGTCAGCCTGACCTCGGTGACGGCTTCGGACATCGAGGTCGAATCCGAGGATGATGTGCTTGTTGTCAGCCTCTCCGAGGAGGAGCAGGCGGCGACCGATGACCGGACCATGCGCCAGTCGCTGGAAATCATTCGCCGGCGGGTTGACGAGGTCGGCACCAGGGAGCCAACCATCCAGCGGCAGGGAAACGACCGGATCATCATCCAGGTTCCCGGCATCGGTTCGGCGGCGGAGTTGAAGGAGATCATCGGGGCGACGGCCAAGCTCACCTTCCACCCGGTGGTGCGGCGTACATCGGATGGCGAGGCGCCGGCAGGCGCCGGCAATGTCGTCTACCCGTCGCTGGATGAGCCGGGGCAGTTCTACATTCTCAAGCGGCAACCGGTGGTGTCGGGGGATCAGCTGACCGATGCCCAGCCGGATTTCGACCAGAACGGGCTTCCGGCGGTCAGTTTCCGCTTCAACCCTTCGGGGGCCCGCAAGTTCGGCGACTACACGGCGGAAAATATCGGCTCGCCCTTCGCCATTGCCCTGGATGGCGAGGTGATCTCGGCACCGGTGATCCAGGATCACATTGCCGGCGGCTCCGGGATCATCACCGGACGATTCACGGTTGAAAGCTCCAACCGTCTGGCAATTCTGCTGCGAGCCGGCGCCCTGCCGGCCGGCATGGTATTCCTCGAGGAACGGACCGTCGGGCCGGAGCTTGGCCAGGATTCGATCGATGCCGGGCAGATCGCCTGCCTGGTGGCATTTCTCGCGGTCCTGGTATTCATGTGGGCCAGCTACGGGTTGTTCGGTCTGTTTGCCAATGTCGCCCTGATCATGAACCTGGTGCTGATCTTTGCCGTGCTGTCGACGGTTGGCGCGACGCTGACCCTGCCCGGCATTGCCGGCATCGTACTGACCATCGGCATGGCAGTCGATGCCAACGTGCTGATCTTTGAACGGATCAGGGAGGAGATGCGGACCGCAAGAGGGCCCGCCGGTGCCATCGAGCAGGGCTATACACGGGCGATTTCGGCGATCCTTGATGCCAATATCACCACGTTGATTGCCGCCGTCATCCTGTTCGCATTCGGCTCGGGTCCGGTGCGCGGCTTCTCGGTCACGCTGGGTATCGGGATCGTGACCTCGGTCTTTTCGGCGATCTACCTGACCAGGCTGATGATCATCATCTGGTTCGGGTGGAAGCGCCCGCGGCGGATCAATGTCTAGGGTGGTGTCATGAGTGCAGGAATTCGGGGTGCTGGCCATCATGGCGCCGATCGACCTTCATCCGGAGGTCGATCATGAGGTTGCGACTGGTTCCTTCGGAGACCCGGTGGAATTTTTTCCGCTTTGCCCGGCCGGCGATGATCGGGTCGCTGGCGGCGATGGCGATGTCGGTGGGCCTGACCATCCTGGTCGGCTTCAATTTCGGAATCGACTTCCGCGGCGGCACCACGGTTCGGACCGTGAGCGCGCTTCCCGTCGATGTCGGCCAGTACCGTGACGTGATTTCCGGTCTCGATCTCGGAGATGTGGCGATTTCGGAGGTCTTCGACATTTCCTTTGGCCCGGAAGAGAACGTGGCCTCGATCAGGTTCGAGGCACAGGAGGGCGACGAGGCGGTAGCGTCGACAACCGTCCGGCAAATCGAGGAGGCGCTCAGGAGCATTGACCCCGAGATGCAGTTTCCCCTGGTTGAAAGCGTGGGGCCGAAGGTCTCGGGCGAACTGATCCAGAAGGCGATCATCGCCGTCCTGTCGGCAATCTGTGCGGTGCTGTTCTATATCTGGGTCCGTTTCGAATGGCAGTTCTCGCTGGGTGCGGTTGCGGCGCTGGTGCATGATGTCGTGCTCACCCTCGGCATTTTCAGCGCTCTCCAGATCAAGTTCGACCTGGCGATCATCGCCGCCCTGCTGACCATCGTCGGCTACTCGCTCAACGATACGGTGGTCGTCTTCGACCGGGTGCGGGAGAATCTCCGCCGGATGAAGAAGCCGGATCTGCAGGATGTGCTGAACCTTTCGATCAATGACACCCTGTCGCGCACGGTCATGACCTCGGTGACAACCCTGATCGCGCTGCTGGCCCTGTTCGTGTTCGGCGGCGACGTCATCAGGGGATTCGTCTTCGCCATGATCTGGGGGGTGATCGTCGGGACCTATTCCTCGGTCTTTGTTGCCACCAGCATCCTGCTGCAGCTCGGGGTGAAGAGGGATTGGTCCAAGCCGGACAAGGGTGCCGGAACCAAGTTCTCGTCAGACGCCAGCTGATGGAGCAGCTTGCCAGTCTGCCGGTATTGGAAATCCTCTGGAACCTGCGCCACGAATTGCAGTGGATCATGGTTGGTGCAGCCCTGGCAGGGCTGGTGCGCGGGTTTTCGGGCTTCGGCACCGCCATGGTGTTTCTTCCATTTGCCAGCTCGGTCGTCGAGCCGATCTGGGCGCTGATCATTCTTTGCATGATGGATCTCGTCGGGCCGTCCCTGCTGGTTCGAAAAATCGCTCCCGATTCGAACCCGGCGGAGCTGTGGCGACTGTGCCTCGGGGCGGCCCTGGCAATTCCGTTCGGCCTCGCCCTGCTTGAAACCCTGAGCGGTGATTCGTTTCGCCATGCCGTGTCCCTGCTGACTCTGGCGCTGGTCGCCATCATGGCCACGGGATGGCGTTATCGGGGCACCAACACCAATCTGGCCGTCTACGGGATTGGCGGGCTTGGCGGATTGCTTGCCGGCTCGACCGGCTTGCCGGGCCCGCCGGTCATCCTGCTCTACCTGGCCCGGCCGTTGCCGTCGAAAGTGATCCGCGCCAACCTGTTCGTCTACCTGCTGATTGCCGACATCCTGCTGCTGGCCATGCTTGCATTGCGGGGACATCTGACGCTCGAGCCGGTGGTGGTCGGCATCGCGGTTGCGGGCATCTTTTTTCTGACCCTGCTTGCCGGCACATACCTGTTTGGCCAGAAAGGCGAGGGGCGCTACCGGATGGTCGCCTATATCATCATCGCCGGCTCGGCGGTGCTCGGCCTGGTCAACCCCGTGAAGGTTCTGCAATGAAGATGACCCGGCAACGCTTTCCCGGGCTACGACCGGTCGACAGTTACGGCCCGGGGTTTTTCCGGATTGAAGGACAGGTTCATTACGGCCCGATCATCGTGTTGCCTGCCGGGGTTACCGAATGGACGGATCGCGAATCCACCGGGCAGATCTGCGAGCAGAGCGACCATATCGACGTGCTGATCGTCGGCACCGGTGCCGAGATGACGCCGGTATCCCCCGAGTTCAGGCTGGGGCTGATCGATTGCGGAATTGCAGTCGAGGACATGCCGACACCCTCGGCCTGCCGCACCTTCAATGTCCTGCTTGCCGAGGGCCGGAACATTGCGGTTGCCTTGATGCCGGTGTAATTGAACCGGCAATGTCCCGGGTCGGTGAAGAGTTGCCGGCCCTGGCGAGGCAACCAAAATTCAGCAAGAGGAAACAGCAATGGCATTCAGCCTTCCCGATCTACCGTATGCCCATGACGCCCTGGCAGAGTTCGGCATGTCCAGGGAAACCATGGAATTTCACCACACGCTCCATCACAAGGCCTATGTCGACAACGGCAACAAGCTGGTTTCCGGCACCGAGTGGGAATCGAAATCCCTGGAAGAGATTGTTGTCGGCAGCCATGAAGCCGGCGCGGTGGCGCAGAGCGGTATCTTCAACAACGCGTCCCAGCACTGGAACCACATGCAGTTCTGGCAGATGATGGGTCCGGGACGCACCGGCATGCCGTCGGAGCTGGAGAGCAGGATTATCGACTCCTTCGGGTCCGTGGACGAGTTCAAGAGCAGCTTTTCGGCTGCCGGGGTCGGCCAGTTCGGCTCCGGATGGTGCTGGCTGGTCGAGAACACGGATGGCGGGCTGGCGGTCACCAAGACCGAAAACGGCGTCAACCCGCTATGCCACGGCCAGACCGCGCTGCTGGGCTGTGACGTCTGGGAACATTCCTACTATATCGATTTCCGTAACAAGCGGCCCGCATATCTCGAGAATTTCCTGAACAACCTGGTCAACTGGGAGAATGTCGCCAGTCGGATGTCCGGTTCGTAGACTCCCTCCTGCCGAAAACCTGACGACAGGACCGGCTCCGCCACAAGGCGGAGCTGCCTGCCCCGCATGGACGAACCGGTCAAGGGACGGCTTGCCATGATCGTCGCCGGCCTTGTCTGGGGGCTGTCGCCGATATTCTACAAGTTCATCGAGAATGTTCCGCCGGTGGAGATCTTCTGTCATCGGGTCATCTCCTCCTTCGCGGTGTTCTTCCTGGTCATGCTGGTGCGGGGGCGTGCGGGCGAGGTCCCGCGTGTCCTGGTCACGTCGCCACGCAAATTCGCAACGATTGCGCTGGCCGCCTCGATGATCTCGGTCAACTGGCTGCTGTTCATAGTCGCAGTACAGATCGACAGGGCGACCGAGGCAAGCCTCGGCTATTTCATCTTCCCGCTGATTGCAGTCTTCCTCGGGGCGGTTGTGCTGGGGGAACGATTGTCGGCAGCGCAATGGATTGCGGTCGTGGTGGCAGCGGCCGCGGTGACTCTCCAGCTGGTCCTGTCCGGCACACTTCCCTGGATTGCACTCATCCTGGCCTCGACATTCGCTGGCTACGGACTTGTCAAGAAACAGATCAGTGACGGGCCGATCGTTACCGTGGCCGCCGAATCCCTGTTGCTGACGCCGGTGGCGCTGTGCTGGCTGGTTGGCGTGCATCAATGGGGATGGTCGGATTTTACTGCCCGGCCTGGTGGCTATTTCGGCAATGACATCACTGTCACCATCATGTTCGCGGTGTCGGGGATAATCACCGCCGGGCCGCTGGTCCTGCTGTCCTATGGCACCAGGAGATTGCGATATTCCGAATCCGGCATCCTGCTCTACACCAATCCGGCCCTGCAATTCCTGGTCGCGGTGCTGATCTTCGCCGAGCCGTTCAGCACCACGGATCTGGCGGCCTTCATGCTGATCTGGCTGGCATTGGTCCTGTTTTCCCTGGAGGCACGGATCACGTCAGGTCTTTTCGGAGCGAGGCGACGAGCGACTCCACGGTCTCCTCGACACTGAACAGTGTCCGCAGGGAAGGATCGGCAAAGCCACACTCGATGACTCCATCCATGACATCGAGAACTCCGGACCAGTACCCATCGACATCGAGCAGGGTGACCGGCTTGTCATGCAGGCCGAGTTGCCGCCAGGTGATCGCCTCGAACAACTCGTCAAGGGTTCCTGCACCTCCGGGAAGAGCAACAATGGCATCGGAGTTCATGAACATGACCTTCTTGCGCTCATGCATGGTCTCGGTGACGACCAGGCTGTCGATGTCATCGAGGACGATCTCCAGGTCGGTCAGATGTTTCGGGATGACCCCGAACACCGTTCCTCCCGACTCCCTCGTTGCCCGGGCAACCTCTCCCATCAGGCCGACATCGCCGGCACCATAGACCAGCCGCCAGCCCTCCCGTGCCAGCGATGCACCGAATTGCCTGGCGGCGACCTGGTAGCTGTCCCGCACTCCCGGCCGGGAGCCACAGAAAACGCAGACGGATTTGATGTTCTTGCTCAATGCGCTCAGCTTTCATTGCCAGTTGAACTGAAGTATCAACGAGACTTCGTCCTGTAGATCAGGTTTGCTTCCGGAAAGACAAATGCTGGAAAAGACTCCACCACGGCTCACCGCTCGAACCGTGACAATAATGGTTGTTGGCCTGGTTGTCATTTCGGCTCTCATCTATTTCCTGGGTCGCGAGCGACCGGCAGAACCAACCCCGGCCCCGGACCAGGCAGAACAGTCCCGGGCCGACACCACGTCGCCCGAACCGGAGGATGCCCCGGCAGACCCGCCCGCCGATGAACAGCCTTCGCAGATGCAGGCCGAAACACCGGAGGATGCAGGCCAGCCCCCGGCTTCGGAAGAACCCGCTGCCGAACCGATCCCGGCCACGGAACAGCCGGACCAGTCGCAATCCGGGACCGTGGAAGCCGAATCGGACTCACCGGACGAAGACGGGATGGCACCGACGGATGTCGGCCGGTCAGAGGAGCAGGAGCCAGGCGAGGCCGGTGAGCAATCGACAGGGGACCAGGCAGAACAGTCCCGGGCCGACACCACGTCGCCCGAACCGGAGGATGCCCCGGCAGACCCGCCCGCCGATGAACAGCCTTCGCAGATGCAGGCCGAAACACCGGAGGATGCAGGCCAGCCCCCGGCTTCGGAAGAACCCGCTGCCGAACCGATCCCGGCCACGGAACAGCCGGACCAGTCGCAATCCGGGACCGTGGAAGCCGAATCGGACTCACCGGACGAAGACGGGATGGCACCGACGGATGTCGGCCGGTCAGAGGAGCAGGAGCCAGGCGAGGCCGGTGAGCAATCGACAGGGGACCAGGCAGAACAGTCCCGGGCCGACACCACGTCGCCCGAACCGGAGGATGCCCCGGCAGACCCGCCCGCCGATGAACAGCCTTCGCAGATGCAGGCCGAAACACCGGAGGATGCAGGCCAGCCCCCGGCTTCGGAAGAACCCGCTGCCGAACCGATCCCGGCCACGGAACAGCCGGACCAGTCGCAATCCGGGACCGTGGAAGCCGAATCGGACTCACCGGACGAAGACGGGATGGCACCGACGGATGTCGGCCGGTCAGAGGAGCAGGAGCCAGGCGAGGCCGGTGAGCAATCGACAGGGGACCAGGCAGAACAGTCCCGGGCCGACACCACGTCGCCCGAACCGGAGGATGCCCCGGCAGACCCGCCCGCCGATGAACAGCCTTCGCAGATGCAGGCCGAAACACCGGAGGATGCAGGCCAGCCCCCGGCTTCGGAAGAACCCGCTGCCGAACCGATCCCGGCCACGGAACAGCCGGACCAGTCGCAATCCGGGACCGTGGAAGCCGAATCGGACTCACCGGACGAAGACGGGATGGCACCGACGGATGTCGGCCGGTCAGAGGAGCAGGAGCCAGGCGAGGCCGGTGAGCAATCGACAGGGGACCAGGCAGAACAGTCCCGGGCCGACACCACGTCGCCCGAACCGGAGGATGCCCCGGCAGACCCGCCCGCCGATGAACAGCCTTCGCAGATGCAGGCCGAAACACCGGAGGATGCAGGCCAGCCCCCGGCTTCGGAAGAACCCGCTGCCGAACCGATCCCGGCCACGGAACAGCCGGACCAGTCGCAATCCGGGACCGTGGAAGCCGAATCGGACTCACCGGACGAAGACGGGATGGCACCGACGGATGTCGGCCGGTCAGAGGAGCAGGAGCCAGGCGAGGCCGGTGAGCAATCGACAGGGGACCAGGCCAGCCCTGCATCCGACCAGCAGGCGGGGATGGCCGATGGGTCGGAAGGCGAAGGCGTATCCGGTGCGATCACGGATGGTGACCAGATGTCGGAGACTGCTGCCGCAGCCGACCAGGCTGGTGACGGGATGGCAGCGGGAGGCGGGCAGGCATTGGTGGCCGAGCCGGCAACGACCGGTGAGGCGGCAGTGGAGACGAGCACAAGCCTTGCCGGCACGGTTGACCAGGAGCCCGATGCGGGTGAGTCCGGGGACGGCGAGTCTGACCCGGGCAGTGTCGCAACGAGCATGGCCGATGCCGGTCAGCCGGCTGAAGGCACGATGGTGGCCGTGACTCCACCGACTTTCGATGTGGTCAGGGTTGACAGGTTCGGAACGACGACAATTGCCGGACGGGCGCCGGCTCGCTCGCTCGTGCAGGCCATCGTCAATGACGAGGTTGCCAGTAGTCAGCGAGTTGGCTCCCATGGCCAGTTCGCCATGATATTCAGTGTCGATACGGAGCTGGATACGCTCGAGATTCGTCTCAGGGCAGAGCTGGATGATGGCACCGACGCCATGTCGGAGGACACGCTGTATGTCATGGTTCCCAGGTCGGAAATCGGGATTGCCGACGCGACGACGACGGCCGCTTCCGGCCTGTCGGAGCTGGAAATCTCGACGGAGATCGGCTCCATCGATCAGCCCGACCCGGATTTGTTGCAGCCTTCCGTGTTCCTGGCCACCAGCGAAGGCACCAGGATGATCCAGTCCCCGGTGGCCAGCGGGGAGTCGCAGTTGCTGGTCGACATGATTTCCTATGACGAGGAGGGCGAGGTGGTCATCTCCGGGAGTGCCAGCTCCGGAGGAAGCCATGTCCTGATCTATCTCGACAACGAGTTGGTCAAATCCAGGAAGATTGCCGAGGACGGCACCTGGTGGACTGGTTTGAGCGAGGTGAAACCCGGCCGCTACACCCTGCGGGTTGACGAGATCGACGAGGATGGAAGCGCTGTTGCCCGGGTCGAAATGCCGTTCCAGAAGGAACCCGCCGAAATGGCGCAGAAACTGCTGCAGCTGGCGGTCCGTTCAGCCGAGGAAAGCGACGCCAGGATCAGCAAGCCGCCGCCGATTCGCCTGCTGGCGGTGCAGCGCGGCTTCACCCTGTGGGGAATTTCACGCGAGCATTACGGTCTGGGTCGCCTGTACGTCAACATTTTCACCGCCAACAAGGACCAGATCAAGGATCCGGACCTGATCTATCCGGGCCAGATATTCGTGATCCCCGACGAAAGCACCGTTGTCGATCCACTCTGGTAGGTGCGTAGGTGCCCATCCGGGCGCCTTCATCGCCGGGCAGCAGGAGGCGGGACTTGATCAGCTGGCTGGCAGGGGATGGCCCGGACGGTCCGGGAATGTGTCGTTATCCACCTCCGCAGGCTGCGGCTCCGACTCCGGTGACATCGGTACTGGCTCCTGCTCAGGGGGGCAGTCATCCGTGACTGCGAGGGTCGCACCTTCATCCGGGATCTCTTCCGGTGGCTGGGACTCCTCCGTCTGCGGTGACGGCCTGTCACCCCAGAAGATCGTGACCTCGCCTGCTTTTCTCAGCGAGCGCGACAGCTTCATGTCCCGCACCACCCGGCTGCGCTTTCCGGCAACCAGCGCCATGATGGCTCGGCTGAAGCCGTAGGAGCCCTTGCGGGCCCAGATGGGAAGGGCAAGCATTGACGGGGTAAAGACCAGCGTCAGCAAGGTCGCGGTCGCAAGTCCGAACACCACCGCCGCAGCCATGGATTTCCACCAAAGCGAGGCCGGCGTGTTGACGGCATAGCCGCCATTGACGATATCGATCGAAAATCCCAGCATCATCGGTGTCAGGCCGGCGATTGTCGTGATCGATGTCAGCAGAACCGGTCGGGCCCTGATCTCGATCGTCCGGATGATGGCCTCGATTCGGGACATGATCTTGGAATTTTCCTGGTAGGTGTCGATCAGGACGATATTGTTGTTCACGACAATTCCTGCCAGCGCCACCACGCCGACCCCCGTCATGATCACCGAGAACGGTTGGGACAGCACGATCAACCCCAGCAACACGCCAGCAGATGACAGCACCACGGCAAGGAGCACCAGCACGGCATGGTAGAAGCTGTTGAACTGGGCCAGCAGGACCGCGAACATCAATCCGAGGGCACCGGCAAAAGCCATCATCAGGAATTGCTGGCTTTCCTGCTGTTCTTCCTGGTCGCCTGTCCATTTCCACCGGACGGTTTCGGGCAGGCCGGCCTCTGTTGTCAGCCAATTGTCAATATGGTTGATTCGTTCAGTGGGGGTGACCTGTTCGCCAGCCTCGTTGATCAGGCCTGATTCCACGTCGGCCTTGATGTCGATATACCGGGATTGCTCGTATCGGGAGATCAGGTCGACGCTGGGCACCGGCGATCTCGACACGAAATTCGACAGCGGCACCAGCCCGTTGCGGGATCTCACCCGCAACTCGTCAAGCGTTGACAGGTGCCGATGGCTCTCGGGGAACCTGACCCGAATGTCGACTTCCTCATCCGACGAATCGACACGCATCTTTCCGACCAGCAATCCTCTCGTGATCAGCTGGACCATACCGCCAACAGTGGCGACATCCGTTCCGAATTCACCGGCCCGCTCGACATCGACATCGATTCTCCAGTCAATCCCGGGCACCGGCCTCGTGTCATCAACCAGGATCAGCCCCTCGGTGGTATCGAACTTCTGTCGAACCGCGGCGGTGGCCTCGAGCAGGTCACTCCAGGTGTCACCCAACAGCCTGAGATTGAGCGGTTTGCCGGAGCTGGGACCGCTGCTTCCGTCCTGGACATCGGTGAAGATCCCGGGAATCTGGTTTATCCGGGACACGAGAAACTCGGCGATATCCCTGGTGTCAGCCGCGATTCCGCCGATTTCCTGGCGGTCCTCCCAGGGCAGGAATTCGACCTGGATTTCGCCAACCGTGTCGACCGGTTTCGAGCTGCCATCCATGCCGGTGTCACCCAGGCCGGCCGATCCGGAAAAGGAAAAGACATTATCGACGCCTTCGGTCCCGATGACAATGTCCTCGACCTGGCGGACCACCCGGTCCTTCTCTTCGAGGCCGAGATTCCCCCGGGCCCGGACATAAATGTTCAACCGTTCCGGCTCGGTATCGACGAAGAACGTCACGCCCTGGTTGTTGCCCGCGTAGTACTGGAATGTCGTCACCATGAACGCGATCGTGGCCAGGATGCTGACGACCGGCATGATCGGGTTGCCGACAAGCAGCCGGGTTGTCCGGGTCAGGAAATTCGGGCGGTGGACATAGGAGGTCGGCGGGCGGGCTCGCAGGCGAAATCGCAATGATCCCGTCACCACGGTCAGGAACACGAACAGCAAGGCAAACAGGATCACGAATGGCAATGACCGGCCATAGGGTGGAACCGTCTCGGCCGGTATCGGGTTCAGATGCGGGTTCAGAACCAGGAACGCGCAGCCGAACATCAACGCAAGCGTGGCCAGGAACAGGAGGATCCGGGTGCCCCAGTGTATCTTTCGAAGGTTGTTCGACGTTTCCTGGAACCTCAGGGCTATCCTGGCGGTGATTCCTCCGACAACTGGCAGAAAAATCAGTGCGACAACGATCGAGGCTGACAGAACGAAGATGATTGTTATTGGCAGTGTTCCCATGAACTGGCCGGCAACGCCCGGCCAGAACAGCATCGGCAGGAACGCGCACAGGGTTGTTGCCGTTGATGACACGATTGGCCAGAACATGCGCTTGGCGGCCGATACATATGCCTCCATCGGAGGAACCCGCTCCTTCATCTTCCGGTCGGCAAGCTCGACAACGACAATCGCGCTGTCGACAAGCATGCCAACGGCAAGGACCAGGCCAAACATCACCACGTTGGCGATTGAAATCGACATCAGGGCAAACAGCGAAAAGCACAGCAGGAAAGAGACCGGGATGGCAAACCCGACAAGCAACGCCGATCTGCCTCCCAGAATGGCCAGGACAACAACCATCACCAGGCAGACCGCGGTCAGAATGGAGTTTTCCAGCTGGTTGACCATGTCCTCGACATTGACACTCATGTTCTGGGTGACCTCGATCCTGATCGAATCCCGCAGGGCCGGCGGCCAGCTCTGCCGCAGCCTCTCGGTGGTCTCGATGGCCTTGGCGGCGGTGTCGATGAGGTTGAATCCCTTCCGCTTGACGACCTGCAGGGCGACAGTTGCTTCGCCATTGTTGCGGGCAATTCCGGTCCGGTCGTCGAATGTCATCCGGATGTCGGACAGGTCACCGAGCGTGACCACCCGACTGCCATTCACCTTGATGGGAATGTCGTGGACATCGCGTGGCGACTCGAAGGAAGATGGTATCTTCAACGCAAACGATCCCTGTCCGGTCTGGATGTCGCCGGCGGCGATCAGCTGGTTGTTTCGAGCGACAAGGGCGATCAGTTCGTCGGCAGCGACTCCGTAGGCTTCAAGTTGCAGCGGGTCGATGATGACCTCCACCATCTCACCACGCATGCCGGTAACTCCGACCTCGAGCACCTCCTCCAGGGACTCGATTTCATCCTTCATCTGGTCGGCGATCCGCATCAATGTCCGGTCGGGAACGGTGCCTGCCAGTCCGAGGACCAGGATCGGGATGTCGGAAAAGCTGAACTCGGTAACGGTCAGGTTGTCGACGCCCGCCGGCAAATCCGTCTCGGCCCGGGCGACCAGGTCCCGGACATCAGCCAGTGCCTTGGCCTTGTCCAGGCCAAAGTCGAAAAGGAGCGAGATACCGGCATAGCCGTCAGCGGCGGTCGAAAACAGCTCGTCCAGCCCGTCGACCTCCTTCAGGCGGTTCTCGAGCGGTTTGACCAGGAGCCGTTCGCTGTCTTCGGCCGAAATCCCCGGAAACGGGGCCGAGACGAAGATTGCCGGAAATTCGATGTCCGGAGCGCCTTCCTTGGGCAGACCGGTATATGCCAGGATGCCGGTGGCGATGGACAACGCCAGGGTGGCGATCACCACCCTGGTGTGAGACGCTGCCCAGTCGACAAGGCGGATCATCAGTTCTGGCTCTCCCGGGCCGCGGTGACCGGCGTGCCATCGACAACGTATTCATGGCCGACGACGATGACTTCGGCGCTTGCCGGCAGTCCTTTTACCCATGACCCTTCAGGTGTGTCGCGGATGATCGCCACCGGGTTGAAGCGGGCAGTCCCATCAACGACAAGCCGCACCCCCAACCGACCGGTATCATTGAGAGTCATCGCCGATTGCGGAATCAGATGCGCCATTTCCGCCTCGGCGGTAACAAAGACCTCTACCGCCGAGCCATCGCGGATTGCCTGGTCGGAATTGTCGACCTCGATTTCCATCCTGAAGGTCCGGGTATCGGGATCGGCGGATCGTGAAATGTAGGTCACCTTGCCAACCCTCTCCAGGCCCGAGGTCAACCGAACCGAGGCCGTGTTTCCGATTCCGACCTGGTCAACCTCGGCATCCGACAGGTGGCCGACGACCTTGATCGGGTTCAGCTGCACGATCCTGGCGCAGAGCGACCCGGGCTGCAGAAGTGATCCAGTCTCGGCCGTATCCGAATCCAGGATGCCGCCAAACGGTGCAACCATCCCCAGCCGGTCGATGGCCACCTGCGCCCGTTCGACCGCAGCAGCAGCCGATTCGAGCGCCGCCCTGGCCGAGTTCTTCCGATTCTGGGTGGCAAATCCGCCCTCCGCGAGCTTGGATGCCGATGCTTCATTGGCGGCAGCCTCTTCCAGCCGGGCCTGCGCTTCCCGCAGGTCGGCATGCCTGGATCCGGGATCAAGGATGCAGATAATGGTGCCCTCGCTGACGGTGTCACCCTTGTGCAACGGGTCGGAAATCACCAGCCCCGATGTCTGCGACCTGACTTCCACCTGTCGCATCGCCTCGGTCTGCCCGCGTATTGTCACCCCTGCATCGATCTGCCGGGCACCGGACTGCAGGGTCACCACGTGCACGGTGTCGTCGGCACTTTCATCTGCAGGGCCGGTCGAGCTCGCCAGCAAATCCGCCTGGCCGTCCTTCTGCCTGGCCGGTGCCATGGCCGAGCCCCCATCCGCTGGCGGGCCACCATTGATCTGACCCCTGGCAAAGGCAAGAACCGCCTCCCGCTCGATCACGAATGCATAGAGCGAGGCAGCCACGATGATTGCTGTCAGGATCGAAGCTATTCTCATCGAGTATCCAGTCAGTCCGTATCATGGCGGCGGGACGTTCGGGCAGAAATCATGACGCCGCTACTGTCATATCGAATCCGGAGCACGAACAAGAAAACGCATGTTGGTCAGGACAATATAGGGATTCAATTCACGATTCCATCATCGCGGCCAACAGCAAGTGCAAGATCATGACACTACGGCCAGTGTCATGCGGCGTTATCTGGCCAAAACCGGCGGTCTTCCCAGGACTCTCCCGGAACTGCCATCAGGCTCGCGGCGACATCTTTACCGAAATCCTCGCAACAGCAAATTCGGCTGGTTGCAGAACTTCAATCGTGATGGCGAGTGCCGAGCCAATCGGCGCAAGGGAGAGGGCACAAGTCCGACAGAAAGATAGGGCCAATCCCAATACCGTCACTTCAAGGAATTGATCCTGTCATGCCGCAGGAGCATCGCGTCATGCAGAAATTCCTGCCATGGCCCGAACGAAGGCAGCATTCGCCGGAGGAAACCGTCTCTCCGATCATCCCGGCGTGAGCGTGATCGCGCGGGTCCATCGGCGCGACACGGTCAATGCCACGCTGCGATCACCGGACCAGGGCAGCCGGCGATGCCATCTGCCGGCCGATGTCATGGTCTGTTGCGTGATCGTGATGGCGCGGCTCCGGCAGGTGCAGGCCCGCGAGGTCCTGCGCTGCCCGGAAGGCGGGGTGCGGTGGATCCCGCCGGAGCTGCCGGTTCGGGCGCGGCGCCGTTCCCGGCCCTTCGTGACCGGTGCACGGCACCGCCGGTCCGGGCCGATACCCCTGGCGCCTGGTGGCCCTTGACGGGTGGGTCCTGATGCTGCGGGGCGGGGTGCGGGCCCGCGAGACCTTCGGTCTGCCTGGCGCCGCGCCTCTGCCTTCCCGCAGGCGCGCCTGACCGCGGTGATGGAAATCGGCACCCGTGCCGGTCCTGCCCGGCATGCCGGGCCATATGCCGAGAGCGGGGCCGATGAGGCCGAAAAGCTGCCCGGGCATCCGTCTTCCGGCATGCCGGTGCCGGCGGACCGCCATCATGCCGGGGGGCTCCGCCGGGGACGCGGCAGCAACCGGCGCCGGGCTGTTGTGGCGCTTCAGGGGGAACATGCGCTTCCCGGCCGGCGAGGCGTTCGATGACGGCTCGTGGCTGAGCGTGCTCAGAGGCAGCGGCCGGGAAACCGGGAGAGGGGCCGATCGATCATCCTTTACCCGCGCCGTGCGTGTCATGCGCCCGTGATCATCAATCCCGGCGTCTTTCCCTCCGGTGGATCCGGTGCCCGGCACAGTGGGCGGGATCCTCGAGGCGCGCATGGGTCTCCGGCCGCGGCCAGGTCAGGCCCCGGGGTGTCAGGCGGAAGACGAGCAGCTGCAACCTTCGCAGGCGTGGTCCGGTGTCACGCGAGGTCCATGACCGGACGCCACGAATCGTTCCGGAATGTGCTTGAGGCAACAGCGTTGGGGCCAATCACAACTTCTACAGCGAACCATGCATTCACATCGTAGGTAGCGTAGCGTGTGGCTGGTCTTCGAGCCGAAGATTCCCGATCCAGCCTAGGTTCCTGACGCCGTCGCGGTGCACAAGTCGTGCCAATATTATCAGACCGTAAGCTACACTGTCCGAGATTTCATGTCCTGCAATTCGCATTATCCAACATTCGCCGGTGGTGCTTGCCAACTCGCGCTGTTGAAGACGTCCTGTAAACCTTGCCGCGCGGTTCGGGGATCAGGGCCGGGTTCTTGAAGTCTTCAGTGAGAGCATCGTCATGCGTGTAGAGAAGGCGAGCACCAGCGACTCTCGCAAGCGCCAACACGTGTGGATCATCTGACTTGAATTTTCCTTCTTGGATCAGCCGTTGCTCAACCTCGTCAACCTTTTGTGTTGGTATGAAACTGGCTGTTCCACTCTGGACGGCCTCTGCCAGCCAACTCCTGAACATGCTGGATCTGGCCAACTCCTCTGCAAGTCGCCCACCGACAACCAGCCTGAGCTTACCGCTGTCGATGTATTCCAGAAATTTTCTAGCGGCCTCGGAGCGACCCCTGTGGTCGCTGAACACCAGCCCCACCACGTTCTTGTCGACGATAGCGCACATGTCAGATACCCAAAGACCTGTTCAGTTCCTGGCGGAAGAACTCCCGGTAGCTGGGCGGCTGGTCAACTATATTCCCGTCATTATCGATTCGAATGTTGTGTATTCGAACGCCATCGGTTTCGCGTTCGAAATAGAGAATCGAAACATCCTCCGGCTTGAGGCCGGAGACCCGATCCCGAACATCCATGCGAACCCGGTCGATCAAATGGTCGCTGTGAGTTTCGACAAGGATCTGCCGTTTGGTTGCAGCGACTTCGCACAACATGGAGCCGAGACCAGCCTGCGCGCTAGGGTGCAAATGCACCTCAGGTTGCTGAAGAATGAGCATATAAGACTCAACCGGCCGAGCGAGTTCAAGAATTACCGGAAGTATCTGGCTTACACCGTATCCGACATCGATTAGATTGCGCCACTGTTCCTCGTTGTCGCGCGTGTTCGTCCTGACCTGGATTTGGAATGGGTCACTGCTTGAATCGTCTCCCAGCGGACGTATATCGATCTCGTCAAACACTCCTGCCCTCTGTCCACACGATTCAATGGCACGCTTCAGGATCTTCCATTGTTCGGCATCAGAATATGACAGTGCAGCAAGGTGTTCCGGCACACCCGCACCTTCAGGATCAAGTGAACCTGGGCCAGGATCATGGGTTCTGCGGGGTCGTGACCGTACCGGGGCGGTTGCCACCGGTGGTTGGACCTTCAGGTCCTTTTCGCTGTACCTATTCGCAATGGCGAAAAAAGGTTCAAGAATCAGGCCTTGCAGCGCAAGTTTGTCCCCGGTGGTGAGCGGAAGTGCACCACGAACTGGCGACGGGTTGGCATTGAGATGGCTTAGAAGCGAGAAGCCTCCCCAATTCTCCTGACGCATGAAGTGGGTCAATCCCGGACCAAGAATATCGGGTGCATCGGCGTCAATATGCCAACTGCCATTGGAGGTCTTGACTTCAGCCGTCGCATGGCCATCTGGAGAGAGTGCCCAGGTAGCGGCTGCAACTGCATTTTTCATTTGTAGTCTGCGGACCTCCGGGCCGACGCCACCCTTCCTGAATTTCACGTCCGACTTGAAATCGCCGACAGCAATACCTGCGGAGAATTCCTGATCGGGGCCATCATCTTTTCTGGACTGATGAACAACCTCCCGAAATGATCCGAGATCAAAAGGTTCATCCTTGAAACTCGGGCGTTGGTCGCCAAGAAAAACAGCGTGCCACAATATCCGAATCATGGCCATCAGCGATGTCTTGCCGGTGCTGTTCTGGCCGACCAGAAGTGTAAGCGGAGCCAGGCGCGCAGTTTGCCGTTCCTGGAAACATCGAAAATATTCGATTGTCACCTCATCCATTCGGTGCTTCCAACTGCATCAAGTCCAGACATGGCACATATCGACTGATTGGACGGACGGCAATAATGTTACCATGCCGACCACCCGCGGATTTGCGCCCCCTTTCCAGCCTCCCAATCCACAACCGTTGTTCCCGGGAGATTGCTTCAGCGTGATATTCTCACGCTTTTTCGGCCGAACTGATGCGTCTCTATCTGCTTTGCGGTGGTCGGATTGGTCGAGCCTCCGGGAAATCATTCAATACCGAATGGGCGCGATTCTGGCCGAACGGGTTTTTCCACCGCTCCACATTTCCGACTGAATGATGGGCAAGTTTGCCAGTTTTCCTGACCGGATGAAAGACAGTCAAGGCTCAAACTTGCGGTTGGCAAGTCGAGTGCTTAGGGAGTAATACCCGTCAAGCGGCCGGAGAACAGATTGAGCAATCCAGATTCATTTATCAACGAGGTCAAGGAAGAGGTCCGGCGTGATCGTCTGTTCCGGACCTTTCGCCGTTATGGCTGGATTGGCCTCTTGGTCGTGCTGGCCATCGTCAGCGGCACTGCCTACCGGGAATGGAGCTCTTCAAGAGAGCGGGCATTGGCCGAGCAGACCGGCGATGCGATCCAGGGCGCGACAGAAGCTGGCGTCGATCTGGATCAGCGAATCTCGGAACTGGACCAGGTCGAGGCCAGGTATGATGATGGCGGCGCGGTCCGGGACTTGGTGGCGGCCGCCGAACTGCTCAAGGTCGAGGGCAGATGGGTGGAAGCCAGGGAGCGCCTGGAAGCCGTCGAGGGCAATCCGGCAATATCGGTCGTGTATCGTGACCTGGCATCGCTCAAGAAGAGCAGAATTCTCATCGAGAACGGCCAGACCGAGCAGGCCCTGCCGGTGCTTGAGAGGTTGGCTGAGCAGCGGTCGCCATACTGGATGCTGGCGACCGAGATGATGGCGCTCGCGCATGTCGAAGAGGGAAATCACGGAGAAGCCCGGATGTTGCTGGAGGATTTGAACAACCAGCTGGATGTGCCGCCCGAACTGTTTCGCCGCTCCCGGGATCTTCTGAGCACGCTGGACGACAATTCCTGAGATGAAGCGCCTTGCCGATTTGTCACGGTGGCGCGGATAATCAGGGCCGACTGCCAGCCATGAGTCGAGATGACATGAACAAGATGGATGTCCTTGCAAGAATCTTCCTCGGGATTGCCGCGGTGATTCTGGTGACCGGATGCTCCGAGAAGGAACGGATCCTGACCGGCGAGCGGATCGATGTCAGGGTACCCCTGTCAAAATCAGTGGGGATGGAATCGGATCCGGACAGCGAGGAGGTGGTGAATCTCGATTTCTCGCGTGACTTCAACCTGGCCCTGCCAATCTCCGTGCCGCCGATGCGGCATTACAATAGCTGGGAACACATCAACGCCTCCCGCAGCCACCAGGTTTCCAACCCGGCGTTGGCGGGCGGGATATCCCGGCTCTGGTCGGTCTCGATCGGCAAGGGAAGCGAGGTGCGGCAGCGACTGACCGCCGGGCCGATTTTTGCCAATGGCCTCGTCTATGCCGTTGATTCACAGGCGCGGGTATCTGCACATACGCCCGAGGGACGCCAGGTCTGGTCGACCGACCTGATTCCCGCCGGTGAAAGTCCGACGGATGCCTCCAGCGGCGGGATGGCCCATGACAATGGAATCCTGTTCGTGACCACAGGATTTGGCGAGTTGCACGCATTGCATGCGACGTCGGGCAAGAGCTTCTGGGTACAGGAGTTCGATGCGCCCGCCATCCTGGCGCCAATGGTGTCGAACGGGTTGGTATACGTGGTCACCCAGGACAGCCGCGGCTGGGCGATTGATGTCAATAACGGCCGGTTGCGCTGGCGCTGGCAGAGCGCATTGGGGACTGCCGCCATTGCCAGCGGCGCCTCTCCTGCCGCCTATGGGGACATGGCATTCATCCCGTACCCGTCGGGCGAAATCCAGGCCATCGACGCCAGGTCCGGATTGCTGGCATGGAGCGCAGCCATTGGGGGCTCGCGCGGCCCGACGGCGCGCTCGTCGGTCACCGCGATTACCGGTGGCCCGGTGGTTGCGGGCGGAACCGTGTATGCGGCCAACCAGGCCGGAAAGATGTCGGCGATCGATGTCACCACCGGACGGGTCAAATGGACCGTGTCGGAGGGTTCCTACAATCCGGTATGGCCTGTCGGCGGCTCGGTGTTCCTGGTGTCGGATGTTGCCGAACTGGTTCGGCTCAATGCCAATTCGGGAAGTCGAATATGGGCCGTGAAATTGCCGGAATTCAAGCAGGCCAAGTTGTCCAGGCGCAAGGCGGTCTATGCGAATTTCGGCCCCATCATGGCTGGCGGACGCCTGATCGTTGCATCCAGCGACGGCAAGATGCGGCATTTTGATCCGGTTTCGGGGACATTGATCGGCGAGACCGAAATCGGCGAAGGGGCCGCCAGCAGCCCGATCGTGGTGAACGGTGTCCTCTACCTGACCAGCCAGAACGGCAATCTCCTGGCCTTCAGGTAAGGGATTTCGGGCCGGTGCCGGTTGCCGGGCAACATCACAATGGATCACGTCGTAGCCATAGTCGGAAGGCCGAATGTCGGCAAATCGACCCTGTTCAATCGCCTGATTGGCAGGCGAGTTGCGCTGGTCGACAATTCCCCGGGGGTCACCCGCGACTATCGGGAAGGCAGCCTGGTCATCGGCGATCGGACATTGTCGGTCATTGATACGGCCGGGATGGACCAGTCCGGATCGGGCGAACTCGAGGTGGATGTCAGGCGGGTGACCGAACGGGCGGTGGAGATGGCTGATATCTGCCTGTTCATGTCCGATGGGCGTGCCGGCGTGCTTCCGGCTGATCTCGAGGTTGCCGAGACGCTGCGTCGCCGGTCGAAGCATGTCATTCCGGTGGTCAACAAATGCGAGGGCAATGCCGGCGAGGTCGGGTATCTGGAGGCATTCGAGTTGGGCTTCGGGACTCCGGTGCGGATTTCGGCCGAACATGGCGAGGGAATTGGCGACCTCCTGTCGGCGATCGACGCGCTGTTGCCGGTGGGCGGACAGTCTGCCGGCGGCGAGGGAGTGGCATCCGAAAGCCAGCCGCTTCGCATTGCCATTGCCGGAAGACCGAATGCCGGCAAGTCATCGCTGGTCAACCGGATCATTGGTGAAGACAGGCTGGTGACCGGCTCCAGGCCAGGCACCACCAGGGATGCGATCGACATCACGGTCAACTGGCTGGGAACGGATGTCAGGATTCATGATACCGCCGGCATGCGAAAGCGCTCCCGGGTGGTCGAAAGGCTCGAACGGCTGTCGGTGGCCGATTCACTGGAGGCAATCCGTTATACCGAAATCGTGGTCCTGGTGCTTGATGCGGCCATTCCACTCGAGGTCCAGGATCTTCGCATTGCCGATCTTGCCGAGAGGGAAGGGCGACCGGTCGTGGTGGCGGTCAACAAGTGGGACACAATCCGTGACCGGAAGCCGCAGTTGGAGGAAATCGCATTCCGGCTGAAAGACCGGCTGCCCGAACTTCGCGGTGCGCCGCTGGTGCCGGTCTCGGCACTGACCGGCGAAGGGCTCAGGCGGCTTCATGATGCCATTGTCAGCATGTGGACCATCTGGAATCAGCGGGTGTCAACCGGATTGCTGAACCGGTGGCTCGCCGAGGCGACGCTGCGTCATCCGCCTCCGGCCGTGCGGGGGCAGCCGATCCGCCTCAGATACATGACCCAGGCAAAGACCCGACCTCCGGGCTTTGTCGCCATGTGCTCGCACCCGCGTCAGCTGCCGGAAAGTTACCGGCGGTTCCTCAAGAATGGCCTACGGCAGGAATTCGGCTTCGAGGGAACCCCGATACGGATCTACCTGCGATCCCGATCAGAGAAAAATCCCTTCGTGTCCGGTTCGTGACGGGAGAGCATATCGAGCGGAACCGATGCATCGCCTGCATCCTTCGTGCCGAACTCGTGACGAAGGAGGCTCCGGCCGGGGAAAACGACCACCGTGACAGTGGAGCTCCCGGTCAGGCTTGCCCCCGTGTTCCCAGGCATTCATCGAGCAACCGCCTTGCTTCGACCAATGGTGATGCCAGGCCGGACCTGTCCTCGCCGGGAAAAAAGCGCCGCCGCAGTGGCGTTGCCGTCGGTTCGGGCTGGAGGATGCTGATCCTGATCGAGGTGTTGCCGCCGAGTTCCTGCTTCCAGCTGCGGGCAAGCGATATCTGGCAGGCCTTGGAGCTGCCATATGCGCCGAAGAATTTCTCGCCGGCGCGGCGATCGGCCAGGAACACGGCATCGGCGGATGGTGACTGCAGGAGGAGTGGCTGAACATATTCGATCAGCCGGGCAGTGGCCAGGCAGTTGACTTGCAGCGCCGATTCGAGCTCGGCAAGATCGCTGTGGGCGACCGGTGACAGCCCCGGGGCATGGATCGCCGCATGTACAAACATGTCCAGATGCTGCCACCGGTCGTGGATTGCCCGGCACAGGCTCTTCATGTCGGCATCGGAGGTGATGTCGGCAGCTGCATATTCCGCATGGACACCCGGCAGGGCAAGATCGTCAGCCAGGGATGACAGCGCACCGGCGGTCCGTGCCGTCGCGATGATGTCGTAGCCTCGCTCGGCGAGGGACATGGCGAAGCCGGCACCGAGACCCCGAGAGGCACCGGTCACCAGCGCAACCTTCCGGGAATTGCATTCGTCCATGTTCATGGGGCCGAATATGGGCCGGAAGGCGGGTGTGACCCGGAAAGGTGGTCGGACATGCCTGGCTGGCCGCCTGGCAGGCTCAGCCCGTGATTGCAGAGGCCGGCGCGCCGGGCCTGGGTGATATCCGGGGGCGACGCCACCAGATCAGGCTTCTATCCGATCCGTATCGCAGACGGCCATGGCATTCTGGTAGATGGCCTCGAGCCAGTCCGGTGTGCGGTCGGGAACCGAGTCCATGAGGACATCCCTTACCACGACCAATGCGCTGGCCGACCTCGATTCCGAAATGGTCGACGACACCGAGTTGTTGTCAAACAGCCCTTCATTGACAGCCAGCACGATGCCGACGACGATGACCCCGCGCAGCACCCCGAAGACGATGCCAGCCCCCCTGTTCACGATATTGATGACTGGCAGGTTCCCCAATCGCACGAGAAATGCCGTCACCACGGTCAAAACGATGACCGCAATCGAAAAACCGACGGTGAATGCGGCGATGGTCGCAAGCTGGCAGCTGTCCCTGAGCAACTCGCCAATGACCGGAATGAGACTCATGTAGGGGTACAGGAAGGGTGCCGAAAAATAGGCAACGGCAGCGGCAATCACCCACACCGCAATCGCCATGATTTCCCGGACAATTCCCCGGATGTAGGCCAGATAGGCCGATGCCAGAATTATCCCCGCCGAAATCAGGTCAAAGTAGTTGAACTCTCCCATCGGTATCCTGGCTCATATTCCCGGGCGGGTGCTGGTCCGGGCGTGATCGGCAAATTCCGGCAAATCGGATGGCCTTTTGGCATTGATGCCGGGAATAGACAACTGATTCATTCCCGGTTTCCCAGACGCCCGGTCGGCCCCCTGAAGTGGTCTCGGAATCCTGAACAGACCATCACCGAGTATCTCGGCATCGACAGGAGATTCGGGAATGATCGGGAGGAGACACCGGTTCACCGCGGGTTTCAAGTGAACTTTCAGGAGTGCGACTCTGCCGGTGGAGTCAACTGCGGCATTGTGGGCAGCCCCTGACCAATTCCAATCACTCCGTCTCGTCGAGTCGTGCGAACTCCCCCATTCGCCACTCCACCGCGGGAAGGCTGCTGACGTCGAACACTTCCAGCAGGGATCAATTCGCCTTCCCGCCGGCGATGGACCGCAGGAATTGCCGGCGGGCATGCGGCCTTGCCGGGCGGTTCCTGTGCCTGGGCTGCTCTCCCGACCGCGCCGGACGGGCCGATTTCGACCGGCGCGGCCAGGCCGCTGGCGGCCGGAGAGGAGCGGAATTACCGGCTCAGGAAAGCGGGCCCCGGGCCGAGCCGCTGACGAACTGGCGAAGACAGGGATTTTGGTCGCAATCGAGGTCCTCGGAGCTTCCCGACCACTCGATGACTCCTTCGTGCAACAGGGCGACCCTCGAAGCGATGGTTCGCACGCTGGACATGTCATGGGTAATCGTCACTGCCGTTGACCTGTCTTCGGCGACGATTCCGCAGATCAGTTCATTGATCCGGGCGGCCCTCACCGGGTCAAGCCCGGTCGTCGGTTCGTCGAAGAACAGGATATCGGGGTCGGTGGCGATTGCCCGGGCCAGCCCGGCCCGTTTCTGCATGCCGCCCGAGAGCTGGCTTGGATACAGGTCGAGCACATCCGGCTGCAGCCCGACACGCTGCAGCTTCTGGGCCGCGAGTTCGCGGGCATCGGCCGCCGGCAGTCGGTCAGGACCACGCAGGTGCTGAAAGGCGACATTCTGCATCACCGTCATCGAGTCGAATAGCGCCCCGCCCTGGAACAGCATTCCGATACGGGCACCGCCGGCAAGACTCACCGGACTCGGTTCGTTTCCGCAGACCCGGATAACCCCGCGGTCATGCCTGATCAGGCCCAGTATGCACTTGATGACCACGGACTTGCCGACTCCCGAACCGCCGATCAGGGCAAAGCTCTCGCCGCGGCTGACCGTGAAACTGACGCCGCGCAGAACGCGGGCATCATTCTCGAACGACTTTTCCACGTCCTGGAGGGCAATGACCGTCTCGCCGGTTTGTGCAGGATTGTTGCTCATGCCGTAAAGAACACCTCTGTCATCACGTAATTGGCAGCGATGATCAGTACCGCGGCCGTCGCCACGGAATTGGTCGTGGCCCGTCCGACTCCCCGCGCCCCGCGACCGGAATTGATGCCGAAATAGCAACCGATTGCCGCAATGATGAATCCGAATACCGCGGCCTTGACCAGGCCGGAGATGACATCGGCAGCCTGCAGGTAGGTTACGGTATAATTCACATAGGTATCCGGGTTGAAACCGAGGCGGCTGGTTCCGACAAGAAACCCGCCCATGATCCCGATGATGTCACCGATACCCGCCAGGACCGGCATGACCAGGGTCGCCGCCAACACCCGGGGAACCACCAGGAACTTCATCGGGTTGGTGTCCAGTGTCAGCAGGGCGTCGATCTGGTCGGTGACCTTCATGGTGGCGATTTCGGCGCCGATCGAAGACGCGACCCTTCCGGCAACGATCAGTCCGCACAGCACGGGTCCAAGCTCCCTGGCCATGCCGATGGCAACGATGACCGGCACTGCCGATTCGGAGCTCAGCCGCGAGCCCCCCGAGTGAATTTGCAGGGCCAGGGCAGCACCGGCAAACAGGGCGGTCAGGGCAACCACCGGCAGGCTGAAATAGCCGATATTCAGCATCGCCAGCCAGAACTCGCGAAAATAGAAGGGCGGCCTGACCAGATGGCTCAGGGTATTGGCCACGAAGATCGTCACACTTCCGACCGAAGAGCAGGCCCGGATGGTGACTCGTCCGACTGCAACGGGCAGGAACATCAGTTCAACCGGCCTCCATCGAGGCACTGGCCCTGGTCGTCGCAACTCGATGCAAATCCAGTTCCGGCAGGACGGCCATGTTGTCGGTTGGAAGTTCATGTCCCATGACACACGATTCCGGTTTCGTCGGTGCCGGGGCTGCCCCCGGGAGGTCCGTGTAGCCGAGTGTGGCCGAAAGAGGCCAGCAGAGATTGATGCAAGCCCTGCGGCGGCGTTGTCACGCCTGCCTCCTCATCGTCCATTCACGGTCTCTTGTATGTTCGGTCATAACGGCCGCCCAGGCTGGTCAGGACTTCGTAACCGATTGTTGATGCGAGTTCGGCCAGGTTGTCAATTGACTGGTATTCGCCGAGCAATTGCAGCCGGTTCGGAGGCTCCTCCAGGTGGCTGACATCGACGGTGATCAGATCCATCGAGATCCTGCCAAGCCCGGGGCAGGGCACGCCTGAGGCATGAAAGCGGATCCTGTCTCCGAGCAGCCGGAATATCCCGTCGGCATAGCCGGCCGACAGGGTTGCCACCCTGGTCGGGTCCTGCGCGGTCCAGGTCGCCCCATAGCCGACGATTTCGCCGGGCTGGACCCGTCGGGTCTGGATGACCGGGATGTCCAGTTCGACCACGCCTTCGCCATCGGCAAAGGGCAGGCCGCCATAAATTCCGATGCCGGCCCGGCACAGGTCGAAATGATACGCCTCTCCGAGCAGGATGCCACCAGTCGCCGCCAGGGATAGCCGGCAGTCCATGCCGGCGGTCAATTCCCGGAAACATGCAAGCTGTTGCAGGTTCAACGGATCATGCGGATCGTCGGCACAGGCGAGATGACTCATGACCAGGCAGGGTGGTGCCGTCCCGAGCGAGTCCCTGACACTGCGGAACTCATCGGCCTCGAGACCGAGCCGGTTCATGCCGGTATCCAGCTGGAGTGCCGGTGGGTGACCGGGAAAATCTGCGGCAAAGTCCCGGAACTGCCCGACCGAGTTGATGAGCGGTATCAGTCCGGCCCCGGCGATCAGCGGTCCATCGGCAGCAAGGTAGCCGGACAGCACGAATATCTCGGCATCGCCGCCGATGGCATCGCGGACCCTGCTTCCTTCCTCGGCCAGCGCCACGAAGAAGGTGCGGACACCAAGGCGTTGCAGCGAAGCGGCGATCTCGGCAGCACCCAGGCCGTAACCATCCGCCTTGATCACTGCCGCAGTCTCGGTGGCCGAAGCCGACAGGTCATCAAGCCGCTGCCAGTTCCTGGCAATGGCACCAAGATCCACTGTCAGTTCGGCCCGCATGGTCAGGTTACCGGTGGCGGGCCGGCACGGGCAGCAGCGTGGTGGTTGGAGGATGGATCAATGGAACTTCCAGGCTGAACATGCCGACAGGATTGATGCCAGCGTCAGGGTCTGCCTTCGCTGGACGGGTCCTTGTAGCCGGAAGGTGCAGCATTTCCAAATGCCGTGAAATCCGAATCAAAGCTCATTTTCACCGTCCCGGTCGGGCCCTGCCGATGCTTGGCAATGATGATCTCGGCTCGCCCCTGGACGTCTTCCATTCTTGCCTTCCATTTTTCGATTGCGGCCGAGTCATCCTCGTCCGGCTTCTTCTGCTCGAGGTAGTATTGCTTCCGGTAGACGAACAGGACCACATCCGCATCCTGCTCGATTGCGCCTGAATCCCTGAGATCCGAAAGCTGGGGCCAGTTGTCATCCCGTGACTCGACTCCCCGCGACAGCTGCGAGAGTGCAATGACCGGAATCTTCAGTTCCTTGGCGATGGCCTTCAGCCCCTGGGTGATTTCGGCAATCTGGTGAACCCGCCCTTCATTCGACGAGGAGCTGGCCTGGACCAGCTGGATATAGTCGACGATGAGCAGGTCCAGGCCTTTTGTCTCCTTTTGCCGGCGCGCCCTGGTCGCGAGTTGCGCAATGGGCATGGCAGCAGTTTCGTCGATATAGAGAGGGCAGGCCTGCAGATCCCTGGCAGCATCGATATACCTGTCCAGGTCAACCTGGTCGAGCTTGCCGGTCCGCAGCCTGGCGACCGGAATTCGAGAAACGGTTGCAAGTATGCGCGCAACCAGCTGAACCGCCGGCATTTCCAGCGAAAAGAACCCGACAATCCCCCCGGATTGATTGTCGTCGGAATCCTTCCGGTATCTTCTTGCCAGGTTGAAGGCGATGTTGGTCGCCAGTGCGGTCTTGCCCATCCCGGGACGGCCGGCGATGATCACCAGGTCGGAATCCTGAAGTCCGCCCAGCTTCTGGTCGAGATCGGTAAATCCGGTGGCCAGCCCAGCCAGCCCGCCATCCCGTTCGAACGCCCTCCGGGCCACCGCCACTGCTTCCGACATGGAGGATATCAACGACTTGAACCCGATATCCCCCTCGCCATGTTCGCCGATTTCGTAGATTCGCTGCTCGGCCTCGGAAATCAGTTCGCTGACACTCTTGTCGACCCTGGGATTCTTGGTGGTCTCGGTCAGTTCCGCGTAGAGATCGATCAGTCTCCGGCGAACCGATAGCTGGTAGATTTCCCGGGCATAGTTGTGGCAGGCATGAATGCCGATCGCCGCATCCTGGAGTTTTACCAGGTAGCCCACGCCCCCGAGATCGGCAAAGCCCGGCTCGACGGCGACAAACGGCTTCAGGGTCCTGGGGTCGGCGGTCGACCGGCGATCAATCCTCTCCTTGATCAGCTGAAAGAGAAGTTGGTGGATCGGATCGAAGAAATGCTTCGATTCGATGATCTTCGATACCTCGCTGAACACGTCGTTATTGGACAGAATCGAGCCAAGAAGCGATTGTTCGGCCTCGATGTTGCAGGGCCGCGTCGGTAGCCCCGGCGACTGGTCCAAGGATGTTTCAAACTGTTGCGTCTGTCCGAAATCATCCATGCGAGCCTCCTGTACGCCGTCGACACAACCAGGAATCCCAAGGTTGCACCGGATATGCAAATTGTATCTTCCCGTGTAAAAGGATGTGGAAAACTGCTCTGTCGCCTCGACCAGATATAGCAGGATTCCGGAAGCAATGCCACAAGATATACCGAAGGTTATGCTTCGGCGGTGACTATCCGGCCAGGTCCGGCTTCCCGGGCCGCCAGTCATCGGGCGAGGCCAGGAACGCCCTGACTGCCCGCAACGTGTCCTGGTCGATCAGCCCGGTTTCCTCACCATGGGAGAGCAGGTCTTCGAAGGTGCAGAGGCTGTGGATGGCCAGGTTGCAGGCCGCCAGCCTGGCCGTGGCCTGCGGAAAGACTCCGTAGCTGAAGACCACCGCGATATCGGTGCAAATTCCGCCTGCCTCGCGGATGGCCTCGGCGAAGCTGATCTTCGACCCGCCGTCGGTCGCCAAATCCTCCAGCAGGAGAACGCGCTGGCGGTGCCGAATCTCCCCCTCGATCCGCGCACCCCGCCCGTAGCCCTTGGGCTTCTTGCGGATATAGGTCATGGGAAGTTGCATGCGGTCCGCCACCAGCGCCGCAAACGGAATTCCTGCGGTCTCGCCGCCGGCGACATTGTCGATGCTTCCGGCGCCGACAATGTCATTGATCAGGTTGACCAGCATGTCGGCGGTTTCCGAGCGGGCTTGCGGAAATGAAATGATTCGCCGGCAGTCGATATAGATCGGCGATTTTCGGCCGGATGCGAGGACAAACGGATCGCGTGCGCTGAACCGGACCGCCTCGATGTCAATCAGCATCTGTGCCGTGTCTGCTGCGGCGGAGCACCGCCTGGCCTCGATGTCAGTCATCCTGCTGTTCTCCGGTTGTGGCAACCTGCCAGTGAATGTCGAATTCGGGATCGAATATGACGATCCGCTCGCCTCCCGCCTCGGCGAATTCCGGCAACGCGATCGGGTCGGCGGATCTGATGATTTCGACATAGCCGGGGTTTGGCTCAAACCCGTAGAAGCGGGCCCCGTTCAGGGAGGCGAATGGCTCAAGCCGGTCGAGCGCCCCTGCCTCCTCGAATATCTGGGCCAGGCATGGCAAGGCCACCGGCGCCGTGTAGATGCCGGCACAGCCGGAGGCACACTCCTTTTGCCCCACCAGGTGTGGCGCACTGTCGGTGCCGAGAAAGAAACAGGACTCGCCACCGGTAGCCGCAGCCAGGATGGCCTGGCGATGATGCTCGCGTTTTGCCACCGGAAGGCAGTAATAGTGAGGTCGCAGCCCGCCGCGGAACATGTGGGTCCGGTTGATGGCCATGTGATGGACCGTGATCGTGGCCGCCATCCGCGACTGGTGTTCCCTGGTGTAGTCCAGCCCCTCGGTTGTGGTCACGTGCTCGAGAATCACCCGGAGCCGGGGTTGGCGGGTCATGATCCTGTCCAGGACCCGGTCGATGAAGACCATCTCCCGGTCAAAGACATCAACGTCGAATTCTGCCACCTCCCCGTGCACGCAGAGCGGAATGCCGTGCTCGGCCAGCATTTCGAGGACACCCGATATGCGATCGATGCTGGTGACCCCGTGCTCCGAATTGGTGGTCGCTCCTTCCGGGTAGAGCTTGACGGCGGCAATGATCTTCCGCTCGAAGGCGTCGAGAATGTCTGCCGGGTCGCTCCGGTCGGTCAGGTAGATGGTCATCAGCGGGGTGAAATCCGACCCGTCCGGCCGGGCAGCCAGGATCCGGCCCCGGTAGCCGGAAGCCATCTCTGCGGTCGTCACCGGCGGCGACAGGTTCGGCATGATCAGGGCCCGGCCGAAATGCGCCGCCGACTGGCCTGCCACCCGGGCCAGGATGTCGCCATCCCTGAGATGGAGATGCATGTCGTCGGGTCTGCGAATCCTGATTTTCATTCATCCCTCCGGTCTCATGGCGGCAGCGATCACCTCCCGCGCAGCCGTTCCAGTTCGGGGAGCACGATCGATTCGACGACTCTGCCGGTGATCGGGCCGGCGATTCGGAGCTGCACCACGCCGGCACCGTCGACAATGAAGGTCTCCGGCACGCCATAGACACCCCAGTCGATGGCGATGGCGCCGTCGCGGTCGGCACCGATGGATTTGAACGGGTTGCCCAGCTCGGCAAGAAACTGCAGCGCATGGGAGTCCTGGTCCTTGTAGTTGATGCCAAGGATCGTCAGCCCGGTAGCGGCCAGCCCGGCCAGGCTGGGGTGCTCAACCCGGCATGGCGCGCACCAGCTTGCCCAGAAATTGACCAGCTTCAGCTCCGGCTGGCCCAGATCCTCGCTGCTCGGCGGCGGCTCCGGTCCCAGGGCCGCCGGTGCCAGCGGCGGGGCCGGATTGCCGATCAGCACCGACTGCAGGCCGGTCGGGGCATCATCCATCATCCGGAAGGCCAGCAATCCGCAAAACACGGCCACCAGCACGACCGGCACCGCCATGAGCGGCCTAATCCCCGGCATTGATCGACCTCTCCAGCTGCCTGAGTTCCCGGGCAACCCGTCTCGACTCGCGCAGGGTGGCGGCAGCAGCAAGGCCCAGCACCACAATCGCCACCATGTAGGCGGCCGTGATTTCAGCCTGGTATTCGCCAAGAAACTGCATCATGCCCCGGGACTCCTGGCCAGCAGCGCCGATAGCTGGTTCTTCCTGATTTCCGTGCGGGTTCCCTCCAGGAGTTGGGCAAGAAACAGGATCACGAACCCGGCCATGCAGACCAGGAGCGGCAGGTAATACACGTTGTGTATGTGCGTCTCGCGATCAAGCGACAGCGAGGCGCCCTGGTGAAGTCCCTGGCTCCAGAACACCACCGAGTATCTCGACAGCAGGGCAAATACCGAGCCGGCCACGCACAGATAGGCAGCCAAATCGGCAGTCCGCTCACGATTCCCGGATGCATGGCAGAGGGCCAGGTAGCCAGCATAGCAGACAAACAGGATCAGGAAGGATGTCAATCGGGGGTCCCAGACCCACCATGCGCCCCAGGTCGGTTTGCCCCAGATGGCGCCGGTCAGTATTGCCACCGCCGTCATGGCCATGCCGGCCCTGGCCGCAGCCCTGGCCGCCAGCGCCGAGACATGGTGACGGCGCACCATCCAGATGATCGAAGCCACCAGCATCATCAGCCAGGCATTGATTGCCACCAGCGCCGAGGGAACATGAACGAACATGATCTTGACCGCGGTTCCCTGGACCTGGTCGGGAGGAGTCAGCAGCAGGCCCCAGGCCAGGCCGGGAATGACCAGCATGGCGGCGAGTATCCACAGGACAACCACCAGCCGGTCGGTGGCCCGCATGAAACGGGCCGGGTTGGCAAAACGCCAGATTGATGAGTCGGGTTTCATCGCCTCCGGTCCGGGAAGAATGTGACTGCCAGCCCCTGCAGGTTCACCTGAGGTTAATACGCAGCACCATGGCCGACGCAATTGGATTCAGGGCCAGGCATGCAAGCGAGATGGCACCGAGCAGCGCCAGCGGCACCAGCGCCGCGCCGCCCTCGGAAAGGTGGCTGGCGGCGACCGATCCGAATATCAGCGTCGGTATGCAGAGTGGCACCACCAGCACCGAAGACAGCAGCCCGCCTGGACCAAGCCCCGAGGTCAGCGCGGCACCGAAAACGCCGATGGCACTGATGGCCGGTGTGCCGACCAGCAGGGTCACGAGGATGGCCAGCCCCGAGTCAGGCGAGAGATTGAGCATCAATCCGATCAGGGGTGCGGCCAGGCAGAGGGGCAATCCGGTCAGCAGCCAGTGAATCGCCGTCTTGGCGGCTGCATAGAGCTCGAGCGGCAGCGGCGATACCAGCAGCCTTTCAAGCGTGCCGTCATCCATGTCATCGGCGAATAGCCGTTGAAGTGAAATCAGGCTGGCGAGCAAGGCGCCCGACCACAGCACCCCGGAGGCAACCAGGCTGTGTGTGTCGATATCCGGGCCGATTCCGACCGGGATCAGCAGAGAGATGGCCAGGTAGAATACCAGCGGCAGGGCAGGTCCGCCCCTGGCGCGGAAGAACAGTCGGAAATCACGAATGAATACAGTCTTCACGACACCCTCACGCACGCAATTCCGATGCCGTCCCCGGCAGCGTGACCGACCCGACCTTGCCGGTGAGGGATTTCGTCAAGGTGGTGACAACCGCCAGCCCGCCGGTCCGGCAGTGATCCAGGACCATGCTGGCCACGATGTCCGCCCAGTCCGGATCAAGCGACGTCAACGGCTCGTCAAGGAGCCAGCATGCCCGGCCGGACATGAAGGCGGTAGCGATTGCCAGGCGCTTGCGCTGTCCGGCCGACAACAGGCGGACCGGTCGGTCCTGCAGGGCGGCAAGCCGGAATGTTGCCACCGGATCCTCGCCTTCGGGCGCGCCGAACACGCCGACCCAGAATTGCAGGTTCTCGGTCACGGTCAGATCGGCCTTCAGCCCATCCTGGTGTCCCAGGTAGACCAACTCGTCACCAGGCGAAGCGATGGTCCCCTCGGAAGGAGTGTCAATTCCGGCCAGGGCTCGCAGCAACGACGTCTTTCCAGCCCCGTTCGAGCCGGTGATTTCCACGCATTCTCCGGGTCTGACCAACAGCGAGAAGTCACTGATGATCCGCCGACCGCCCTTCACCAGCGCAATCCCGTCGGCCTTCAGTTCGGGTGCATTCCCGGCTGCATCGTCCATCATCTTGCCCGTCTGGTGCGCCGTCCAGCCTCGTAGCGGGCCGGCATCGGCACCGGCGGCCACTTCCGGTCCGCCACTTCCTTGCCGGATTTTCGGCGGCCTGCAAGTCATTTCCGGGGGCATCCCCTGAACTCTGGCCAGGCCATCTCCTGCGAGTCCCTGATGCAGACCGGAATGCCGATCATGCGATCCCTGACAAGATGGTGCATGCGACATATCCGCAGGGACCCCTGCAGCCTCGCGGCGGCAATGAGGAATCCGTTCGGACATGATTGCTCTGCATGGCGGGAACAACGGAGATGTTGCAGCTGGCAGCCGACTTCCATGGCGGGCCCGACGTGATCGCCGGGCCGGTTGAACCTGGTGCCGACAGCAGGGCGAAAACGGCTCGCGGGAGGACGATCCGGGGCATTGCCCGGAACAATGGGAAACAGCGCGGGACATATGCTCTTCGGCTGCTCGAGGAATCCGGTTCCAATTGACAAGCAGGTTCAGTCGGTGGGAAGGCCGGTCGTGAACAATGGAAGTGAGGCGGGGTCCGGATCACCGGTTCGGCGGCAGGCTGGCGTGAGTCCCGGGGGCAATGTCGTCACACCTCCTCTTCTGGCCGGTGGCGGTTGCGGTCGGGGAAATGACCCGGCCGATATTGAAATCGTGATCGAGGTTGGCTCTCCTTTCCTCCGACGCATCGTTCCTGCCCTCGATACCAGGGTGCTGGCCCAGCGGATCATGACCGTTCCTGCAAACCCGGCAATTCCCCGGTCAAGGCCAGTGCCGTCCCGACCGCATGGCCGGCCACCGCTTCCGGCGCCGACACGGCAGCCCGTCCCGTGGATATTCCAACAGATTTCCGCCGGCAGGTGTTCGGAGTTCATGCAATTGCCGAGCGCCACTGCTTGACCATTCGGCTGGATCATACATAGAGAGTGTGAATTCGAGGACGGAAAAGATCATGACAAGCACATCCGGAACCACGGGACAGGCAACCCGCAGCAGCCTGAATGTCGGAAATGACAGCTACCGGTATCACTCAATCCAGGCGGCCGAGAAGCTTGGTCTCGGAGATTTCTCGCGATTGCCGGCCTCGCTGGCGGTCGTCCTGGAGAATTTGCTGCGATTTCATGACGAGTCAACCGTGCGCGGTGAGGATATCACGGCACTGTCGGAGTGGTGCCGGGCCGGAGGACACTCCGGTGCGGAAATCCAGTTCCGGCCAGCCCGGGTACTGATGCAGGATTTCACCGGAGTGCCGGCTGTCGTCGATCTGGCCGCCATGCGCGATGGAATCCGCTCGCTGGGTGGTGATCCGGCGCGGATCAATCCCCAGATCCCGGTCGATCTGGTCATCGACCACTCGGTGATGATCGACTCGTTCGGCACCCCCCGAGCGTTCCAGCTCAATGTCGAGCGCGAATACGAGCGCAACATGGAGCGCTACAAGTTCCTGAAATGGGGTCAGTCCGCCTTTGACAATTTCAGGGTGGTGCCGCCCGGCACCGGAATCTGCCACCAGGTCAATATCGAGTATCTGAGCAGGTCGGTCTGGACCTCGACCGATGACGACGGCACGAGGATTGCCTATCCGGATTCCGTGGTCGGGACCGATTCACACACCACCATGGTCAACAGCCTGGCGGTGCTTGGCTGGGGAGTTGGCGGCATCGAGGCCGAGGCGGCAATGCTTGGCCAGCCGATTTCGATGCTCGTTCCCGAAGTTGTCGGATTCGAGATGACCGGGCGTCTGCCCGAGGGAACAACGGCGACGGATCTGGTGCTGACCGTGGTCAAGATGCTGCGGGAGCGGGGAGTCGTGGGCAAGTTCGTCGAGTATTTCGGCTCCGGGCTCGACCATCTTCCGGTGGCTGACCGGGCAACGATTGCCAACATGGCGCCGGAATATGGCGCCACCTGCGGATATTTCCCGGTCGATGGCGAAACCCTGCGCTACCTGGTCCAGACCGGACGTGACGAGAGCCAGGTTGCGCTGGTCGAGGCCTATGCCAAGGAAAACGGCATGTGGCGCCGTGATGGCGATCTGCCGGTATTTTCCGACACCCTGCACCTGGATTTGTCCACGATCGTGCCGGCCATTTCCGGGCCGAAACAACCGCAGGACCACACACCGCTGGACCAGGCCGCCGAATCGTTCAGGAAGGTGGCCCGGGAGTACAGGGAATCGGTCTCCGAGGCGCCGGGGCGCCAGGCGGTGGAGGGCGAGGAGTATGCCATCGGCGACGGGTCGGTGGTCATTGCCGCCATCACCTCCTGCACCAACACCTCGAACCCCTATGTGATGATCGGGGCCGGGCTGGTCGCCCGCAAGGCCAGGGAGTTGGGGCTGCGTCCCAGGCCCTGGGTCAAGACCTCGCTGGCGCCGGGCTCGAAGGTGGTGTCGGAGTATCTGCAGGAAGCGGGCCTGCAGGAGGATCTCGACGCGCTGGGCTTCAATTTGGTCGGGTATGGCTGCACCACCTGTATCGGCAATTCCGGGCCGCTGCAGGAGGAGATCTCGGCGGCGATTCACCAGGGCGATCTGGTTGCAGTGTCGGTTCTGTCCGGAAACCGGAATTTCGAGGGGCGGGTAAGCCCGGATGTGCGGGCCAACTACCTGGCATCGCCGCCGCTGGTTGTCGCCTATGCGTTGGCCGGTGACATGAATGTCGACCTGGCCCGGGAGCCAATTGGAACGGGGCCGGATGGAAGGCAGGTCTTTCTGAAGGACATCTGGCCGTCAACGGAGGAGGTCGCCGAACTGGTGCACCGGACCGTATCGCGTGAGGCCTTTGTCGAGAAATATGCCGACGTCTTCCAGGGCGACGAAAAATGGCGCTCGGTGTCGGCATCGACCAGCCTGACCTATGACTGGCCCGGCACCTCGACCTATGTGAGGAACCCGCCATATTTTGAAGGCCTGGCCATGGAGCCGCCCGGTCTTTCGAATATCAAGAATGCCAGGATTCTCGCGGTGCTGGGTGACATGGTGACCACCGACCACATCTCGCCGGCCGGCTCCTTTGCCGCCGATACCCCGGCCGGGGAGTACCTGGTCGAGCGGCAGGTCACCCGGCGGAATTTCAACTCGTACGGGTCCCGTCGCGGCAATCACGAAGTCATGATGCGGGGAACATTTGCCAATATCCGCCTGCGAAACCAGCTCCTCGATGGGGTAGAGGGCGGCTTCACGCTGGGCCCGGACGGTCAGACAGTGTCGATTTTCGAGGCGGCGATGGCCTACCGGGAGCAGGGTACGCCGCTGGTGGTGTTTGCCGGCAGGAATTACGGCACCGGCTCCTCGCGTGACTGGGCCGCCAAGGGGGTCAGCCTGCTGGGTGTCCGGGCGGTGATTGCCGGTAGCCTGGAGCGGATCCATCGCTCGAACCTCGTTGGCATGGGAATCGTTCCACTTGAGCTCACGGGCGGCATGGAAATCGCCGATTTGGAGCTGAAGGGCGACGAAACCGTCAGCATTACCGGGCTGGATGACGGTATCGTGCCGTTGATGGAAATCGAGTGCGAGATTGCCTATGGCGATGGCACGACCCGGCCCGTCCCGTTGAAGTGCCGTGTCGATACCGAGGTCGAGGTCGAATATGTCGAGAACGGAGGAGTACTTCAATTTGTGTTGAGGAAGCTTGCGCAGGCGGCATGAATTTGTGATTGTCCCGGCATGAACACATTCATGTCAATGACCAGCCATGATGCACGACGACGCCTGTCGCGACCGTTGTCCGGATGGATAGGGAGAGCCCGGTTGGCCGTGGTGCTGGCCGGATTGCTGGCACCGGCGGCACTCGAAGCGGAGGATGCGGCTGGCGGCTATGTTGTCCTTGAGATGTACACCTCGCAGGGATGTTCGTCCTGTCCGGGCGCCGACAGGATTCTCGAAGCGCTGTCCAACGAGGGCATGTCGGCGCTTGCCGGGCTTGATGACAGTTCCGGCACGCTGATCCCGTTGGGCTTCCATGTCGATTACTGGGATTATCTCGGCTGGCGGGACAGCATGGCGCAGAGCATTTTTTCGGAACGCCAGCGTCAGTATGCCCGGTATCGAAACAAGCCGATGATCTATACGCCGCAGGCAATCGTGCAGGGGCAGGGCATGATGGTCGGCAGCAAGCGCCGGGATATCGCGGCGGCGGTCGGCTCGCTGGCGCGGGCCGCACATCTGGACGTGCAGTCGGAATGGCAGTCAGGCGCCGGCCTCAATATCGGAATGCTGCCAGGCGATTTGGACTTTCGCCGGGATGTGGATGTTGTCTATCTGCGCTACCAGACCGAGCCGGCAGAGGTGAATATCGGCGGCGGCGAGAACCGGGGGAGAAATGTCGTCTATTCCAATGTCGTCACCGAGATGAAGATGCTGGGAAGCTGGGACGGCAGCGGCAAGTTCGACAGGCTCATCGACATCAAGGCCATGCCGGAGTCGACCGAACAACAGCTGATCCTGCTGCAGGAAGACGGTTTCGGCCCCATCGTCGGGGTTGGCTGGCTGGATGGCGGCAGCTGACCGACCATCCCGGGCGGCACTACCCCGCCGTCCACGCACAGGCTGCCGGCCCGCAACCGGTCTCCGGTAATCGCGGCAGGATCCGGCATGGGCCGGCGCAGGAAGCCTCGTGTGGGCCGGAATTATGCGCCTGTCTCGCCGGATGGCCCTTCCTCGACCCTGATGGCGAGGCGGGCGCAATGCCGTGCCCGACATTGTCGCGCCGCGAATTTGCCGGTAATCAGGTGTGGCGGGATTTGCCTGGCTGGTCCTCGATCCCGTTCATGAATCGTGATTGCAGGTGTTGTCGGAGTCGGGATTGGAACCAGACGCTCACGAAATCGCCGTCGAAATTCGCAATGTCGGCAAACGGTTCGGCTCGTTCGTTGCCCTCAGGCAGGCATCACTTTCAATCCGCGACAACGAGTTTTTCACCCTGCTGGGCCCGTCGGGTTGCGGCAAGACAACCCTGTTGCGGCTGATCGCCGGCTTCGAGGATGTCAGCGAGGGGCAGATCCTGCTCTACGGCCAGGAATTGGCAGATTTGCCGCCGCACCGGCGGCCGGTCAACACCGTGTTCCAGCATTACGCATTGTTTCCGCATCTGAGTGTTGCCGAGAACGTGGCTTTTGGCCTCAGGATGCGCCGTTTCGGCAAGCGGGAGGTTGCCGGGACCGTCGAGCGAATGCTGAAGCTGGTCCATCTCGAGACCATGGCCAACCGCAAGCCGCACCAGCTCTCCGGCGGTCAGCAGCAGCGGGCAGCCCTGGCCCGCGCCATAGCCCCGGGCCCCAAGGTTCTCCTGCTCGACGAGCCATTGTCGGCTCTTGACCTGAAGCTTCGCCAGGAAATGCGCCTCGAGTTGAAACAGCTGCAGCAGGATACCGGGATCACCTTCGTCTTCGTGACCCATGACCAGGAAGAAGCGCTGGCCATGTCGGATCGCATATCGGTGATGTCCGAGGGGGTCATCCAGCAGACCGGCAATGCCAGGGACATCTATGACAATCCCGGCAACAGGTTTGTCGCCAACTTCATCGGCGAGACCAACTTCATCGATGCCGAGGTCATGGAGGTTCGGGGACGCAAAAGCATGTGCCGACTGGTCAGCGGCGACATGCTGGCCTGCTCCGGACCGGCCGGGCTGCAGGCCGGAAGCCGGGGGGTGGTGCTGGTCAGGCCCGAACGGGTGAAACTGGCCGGTCCGGATCACGATGGCGGCATCGCCGGCGTGATTTCCCATGCCGTCTATCTCGGTACCGACACGCTGTACCAGGTCGAACTGGCAGCCGGGCTGGCGATCAGCGTCAGGTGCCAGAATTCCGAGCTTGACCGGCAGCAATACCGGCCGGGCGACCGGGCAGGGCTGCTGATCGACCAGGATTCGGCAAGGCTGCTGATCGAATGATCGACGGCCAGGCCAGAGGCAGCCAGGGCCGGTCGGGCATCTTCCGGCCAATCAGGTTTGCGCTCCTGTTGCCGGCCTGGCTGACCATCGGCTGGTTCCTGCTGATCCCGGTGCTGCTGATGCTGGTCTTCTCCTTCCTGACCAAGGAATTCCGCGGTGGCGTGATCTGGGAATTCACCTTCGCCGCCTACGACCAGTTCGTCTTCAACCGCGGCCTGTTCGGTGACGATCCGCCGCAGCTGGAATGGACCTACATCACGATCTTTACCCGTTCGATCCTGCAGGCATCGGTGGCGACATTGCTGTGCCTGCTGATCGGATTTCCGACTGCCTACTTCATCGCCACCAGGCCGGCCAGCCAGCGATCGGTCTGGCTGTTCCTCGTCACCGTTCCCTATTGGGTGAACCTCCTGATCCGCACGGTGTCGATGAAGTTCCTGATCAGGGATAACGGTCCGCTCAACGAGTTGCTGCTGGCAACCGGGGTGATCTCCGAGCCGCTGGCCCTGGTCAATACCGATCTGGCGGTTCAACTCGGCCTGTTCTACTCCTACCTGCCCTTCATGGTTCTGCCGGTCTATGCCTCGGTCGAGCGCTATGATTTTTCACTCTCGGAGGCGGCGGCCGATCTCTATGCCGAACGCTGGACCATCCTGTGCAAGGTGTTGTTGCCGGTGGTGTGGCCGGGAATTGTTGCCGGCTGCATCCTGGTATTCGTTCCCAGCCTGGGGGCATTCCTGGCTCCCGACCTCCTGGGCGGCGCCAGGAATTTCATGATCGGCTCGCTGATCGAGGAGCAGTTCAAGGGCAATGCCGGGAACTGGCCTTTCGGTGCGGCGGCGGCGATGATTCTCCTGTCGATGGTGCTGGTGGCATTGATGTTCTATGCCCGTCAGCAAACCCGTGACGAGACCCGGTAATGGCCCGCCGCCACGACATACGGCGCTATCCGGGGTTCCCGGCTATCACCGTGCTGTGCCTGCTGATCCTCTACGCACCCTTGCTGGTGGTCATGGGCTACAGCTTCAACGAATCACAGTCGATCACCAGGTGGGGCGGGTTCAGCCTGCGTTGGTACCACGACATCTTCTTCGGAATCGAATCGGCCAAGTTCAAGACCGCAGCCTGGAATTCGCTCTCCATCGCCACCATCGCCGCCACCGTATCCACCTCGATTGCCACCGCGGCGGCGATCGGCATGGTGCGCGGCGGCAATTTTCGCGGCAAGGCGTTCAGCTTCGGATTGCTGACCATGCCGATCATGGTCCCGGAGATCGTGACCGCCGTCGCCACGCTCATCTTCTTCAGCGCCATCGGTTTCGTTCTCGGCTACAGTTCCATCCTGGTTGCCCATATCGTTTTCTGCATCCCGTTTGCATTTCTGCCGATTGCCGCCCGCCTGCAGGGAATCGAGCAGGTCTTCGAGGAAGCGGCGCAGGATCTCTACGCCAACCGGATTCAGGTATTCGTCCACATCCTGCTGCCATTGATGATTCCGGGAATCCTTGCCGGGTTCCTGCTCGCATTCATCATCTCCCTCGATGACTTCATCATCACCAACTTCATCAAGGGTGCCGGTGTCGAGACGTTGCCGACGGCAATTTTCGGATCGATCAAGCAGGGGATAAAGCCCAACATCATGGCGCTGTCGACATTGCTGCTGTTGACATCCGGCCTGCTAGTCAGTTTGTTCTACCTGATTGGCCGCCTGGGAGACCGGCGCCAGAAGAAATGACCGGAGGGGGCAGGCGCCACCGCCGGTGACGAAGAAGGAGATGGAACGGATGAGGAAACTGTTGACTGGAATGAGTGCGGCCCTGCTGGTGTCGGCCGGGGCTGCGTCAGCGGAAGGGAAGCTGTCGATCTACCACTGGTTCGAGTACATTCCCGATGAATTGCTGGCCAAGTTCACCGACGAGACCGGGATCGAGGTCACCATGGATACCTTCGATTCCAACGAAGCGATGCTGGCCAATCTGAAGGCCGGCAAACTGGGAAGCTACGATGTGGCAGTTCCCGGCGACTACATGGTCGAAATCATGATCGGCGAGGGCATGCTCGATTCGATTGCCGAGGGCGAGTTGGCCAATCGCGGCAATATCGAGCAACAATGGCTCGACGTTCCCTTTGATTCGGGCCGGCAGCACTCGATTCCCTATCAATGGGGCTCCACCAGCTTCTCGGTCAACCGGGATGTCTATTCCGGCGACATCCGGACCACCTCGATCGTCTTTGATCCGCCTGAAGAGTTGCAGGGCAAGATCAATATCCTCGATTCGCAGGGCGAAGTCCTGTTGCTGGCATCGATGCATCTGGGCATCCCGCAATGCACCAACGATCGCGGGCATCTCCAGGCTCTCGACGATTTGTTGCAGAATGCAAAACAGCATTGGGCATCCTTCAATTCCGACGGGGCCAAGGATGTGCTGGTTTCCGGTGATGCCGCAGTCGGCATGATCTGGAACGGGTTTTCCGCCAAGGCCAGGGAAGAGGGCGCCAATATCGAGTATTCCTACCCGCGGGAGGGGCTGATTGTCTGGATGGACAACGTGGTCCTGCTCCGGGATGCGCCCAACCGCGCCAGCGCCCTGAAATTCATGGATTTCCTGCTGGAGCCCGAAAACGTGGCGGCGGTGACCAATTACGCGCGCTACAGCGCCGGCGTGTCGGGTGTCACCGACCTTCTTGACGCCGATCTGAAGGAGCAGCCTGAATCGGTTCCACCGGCTGACGCGCCGGCCGGGACCTTCGTCCAGGTCTGCGACCAGGCAACCCAGGAAGTCTATGACGCCATCTGGACCCGCCTGAAGAAGTAGTGCTCCGGCGGCAGGGCAGGGCCACCCTGCCTGCCCTGCCGGCGACACGGGTCGCAACATGAAGACCGACCAGCGCTACGCCATCCTGTTCGAGCCGGTCCGAATCGGGCCGGTGACTGCGAAGAACCGGTTCTACCAGGTGCCGCATTGCAACGGCATGGGGTATCGTGATCCGACCAGCCTCGCCCAGATGCGCGGCGTGAAGGCCGAGGGTGGCTGGGCGGTCGTGTGCACCGAGCAGGTCGAAATCCACCCCAGTTCGGATATCAACCCGTTCATCGAGCTGCGGATCTGGGATGACCGTGACATCCCGATGCTGGCCCGGATGGCCGACCGGATCCACCAGCATGATGCGCTGGCCGGCATCGAGCTTGCCTATAACGGCCTGAATGGCCCCAATCTCTACGGGCGGGAAGTGCCGATGGCGCCGACCGCGATGCCGGTCGCCAGCTTCACCTACGACCCGGTCCAGGCCCGGCAGATGAGCCGGAAGGACATCCGGGATGTCCGGAGGTGGCACCGAAACGCCGCCATTCGGGGCAAGAAGGCGGGATTTGACCTGGTCTATGTCTATGCCGGTCACGCGCTCGGCTTTTTTCACCATTTCCTCTCGCGGCGCTACAATCACCGGACCGACGAATATGGCGGGACGCTCGAGAACCGGGTGCGGCTGCTCGGGGAGATCCTGACCGATACTAGGGAGGCGGTCGGGGATGATTGCGCGGTTCCCTGCCGGATCTCGATGGATGAGTTGCTGGGCCCGGATGGGCTGGAGCAGGAAGAAGTCGAGGACATGATCGGCATGCTGGCCGAAATCCCCGATCTCTGGGATGTCTGCCTGGCCGGCTGGGAAAATGACAGCCAGACCTCGAGATTCGGGCCGGAAGGCGCCCAGGAACCGTATTTTGCCAACATGAAGTCGCTGACCACGAAGCCGGTGGTCGGGGTCGGACGGTACACGTCTCCCGACCGGATGGCATCGCTGGTCCGCAAGGGTGTACTTGACCTTGTCGGCTGCGCCCGCCCGTCGATTGCCGATCCGTTTCTGCCAAGGAAGATCCGGGAAAACCGGCTCGAAGACATCCGCGAGTGCATCGGTTGCAACATCTGCGTGTCCGGCGATTTCACCATGTCGCCGATCAGGTGCACGCAAAACCCCTCGATGGGCGAGGAGTGGCGCCGCGGCTGGCATCCGGAATACATCCGCCCGAGAGAATCGGCAAAACCGGTCCTGGTCATCGGCGCCGGTCCATCCGGGCTGGAATGCGCCCAGATGCTGGGCAAGCGCGGCTATGACGTGGCGCTTTGCGAGCGGGGCAGGGAGCTTGGTGGCAGGGTGGTCCGGGAGGCGTCCCTCCCGGGGCTGGCGGCGTGGATCCGGGTCAGGGATTACCGATCCCAGCAGCTTCATGCCCTGCCCAATGTCGAGATCTTTCCCGGCTCGGCGTTGTCGGCGGTTGATATCCTCGAACTGGAATACCCGCGCGTGGTGGTGGCGACCGGCTGCGAGTGGCGCCGCGACGGTGTCGGCCACCAGTGGACCCGGCCGGTCGAACTGGATGGAAGCGTCCCGGTCCTGACGCCGGACCAGGTCATGGAGGGCGAACAGCCTCCGCCCGGCCCGGTCGTGATCTGGGATGATGATCACTATTACATGGGTGGCGTGCTGGCCGAACTCCTGGCCGCGAGGGGGGCAGATGTCGTCTATTCGACACCCTCCGTCGAGGTATCGACATGGACCCGGAATACCATGGAGCAGCATTTCATCCAGAAACGCCTGATCGAGGCCGGGGTGTCGATCCTGCCGAATTCGTTGCTGAACACGACCATCGCCGGCAGGGTGCAGCTCGCCTGCACCTATACCGGGGCAACCAGCGAGATCGAGGCCGGCTCCCTGCTGCTGGTGACCAGCCGCATGCCGAGAGACCGGCTATTCCTGGATTTGCTGGAGATCGGGGGTCGTTGGGCCGATCACGGTATCGAGCGGGTGGATGTCATCGGTGATGCCCAGGCACCGGCAACCATTGCCCACGCGGTCTGGGCCGGAAGACGCTATGCGGAAGAGTTGGACGGCCTGCCGGCCGACCCGGATGCGGTACCGTTCAGGCGCGAGATCACGGAGTTGTCCACTTGACGGCAGGCTGGCCCTGGAGGCCGGACGGCGCTACTCGTCTCCCGGAACCCCGTAGCTCGGCGCCTCACCCGGGTTGAGTGCCCGCAGCACGTAGTCATTCATCTGCGGCTCGTAATCGGTCCAGATCGCTCGCAGGGCTGCGACCGGGCCGTCATTGTCCCAGTCCACCCGAAGATCAACCAGTGGCCAGCCATAGTCGGAATGAACCAGCAATGATGCGGAATGAACCGGGCCTTCCTCTCCGCCGGCCTCGTGCAGGCCGGTCTCGAGCGCCGACAACAGCCTTTCAGCCAGGTGGAACTCCTCCAGCTCGTGAAATCTCTCGACCAGCGCCTCCGGTAATGTCGCGTGTCTCAGGAGGTTCCCGGCGGCAACGCAATGATTGCCGATCGTTGCAGCATGGGTGCCAAGTGTCCTGGCGCCACTGTAGATGCCGCCGTGCCCCCTGTTGTCGATCGCTGCCACCTGCCGGTATTCCCGGTATTCAATGCGGCCGATCACGTGGCCGACGGCCTGCTCGGCGGACATGCCGTGTCCGATCTGGTCGAGTACCATGGGTCCGATGGATGGCAGGGTCACGTTCTGGGTCGAAACCGCACCGATTCCCGCCCGGACCCAGGGGCACCGGGCGCCGACGCAGATTGAAGAGGTGGTCACCGCCACGCCCAGCATGCCGGTCCGCTTGCAATGTCCCAGGATCGAGAAGGTCATCGGTTCACCCGGCGTCGGGAATGACGGCGGTCACTTCGATCTCGACCAGCCATTCGGGGCGGGCCAGGGCCGGCACCACCAGCCCGGTCGAGCAGGGAAAGACGCCGGCAAGGCGGGCGCCGACCTCCTGGTAGACATCGTCCCGGTAGCGGATATCCGTAAGATAGACGACCATCCTGCAGATATGGGCAAGGCAGCTTCCGGCTTCACCAAGCAGCAACTCGATATTGTCCATGGTCTTCCGGGCCTGGAGCCGGGTATCACCGACATGCAGGCTTTCCCTGGTGTCCAGGTCCTGGGAGACCTGGCCGCGCAGGAAGACTGTTGTGCCGGAGGCAACGACCGCCTGGCAAAGGTCATTGTCGAGCGCCTGCTCGGGATAGGTGTCGCGGGTGTTGAAGGGCCGAATTCTGGTGTGGATCATGTCGTGGTGTCTCCGATAGGCAATTCCAGAAAGAACTCTCTGCATATGTCGGCGAACCGCGCCGCAACCGCGCTCATCTCCCGCTCCCTGACGGTGGCCAGCACGATCTTCCCTGGCGGGACGTCCTCGGTCAGCCGAACGGCAACAACCGAAGACCCATCATAGGTGATATTGGTTGCCGGTCGGGTAATCAGGATGCTGTAGCCAAGACCGCGACCGACAAATCCGCGCAGCATTTCGAAGGAGGGGGTGCGAAAGCGGATATTCGGCTCGAGACCCAACTCCCGGAAAAGGCTGACAAAGTACTGTTCACTCGGCGGGCGCTGCAGGAGGATCATCGGCATGCCGGACAGATCATGCAGGGAGATGGCGGAGGAGGATGCAAGCGGGTGCTCGGCCGGAAGCAGGGCATAGGGTCGGGCAAGGCCCAGCGTTTCCATGCTGATCTCCTGGCCCAGCTGAAGATCATAGGTCAATGCAATTTCGCACGAGCCGGATCGAAGTGCCTCCAGGACCTGCGCCTGGTGGCCGACCACCATGGCGATATCCACCCCGGGGACCTCGTGATCAAGCCGCGAGACCAGCTGCGGCAGGTAGTTGGGCGCAAAGGTGAAGAAGCAGCCGATATTGAGGCTGCCGGCCGCCTCGTCATGGCTGGGGATTGCTGCCCGGTCGAGTCGTTGCGGGGTTCCGTAACCCCGGTTGGAATAGATCAGCGGGGCATGGCCCGAACGAATTCTCGTATCCTCCACATGGCCGACGAAAATCTGGTGGCTTCCGACCCGGAAGCTGTGGGCCAGCCGGCAGTCAAAGGCCACGAGATGGTCGGCAATGAGCGGCGAGCCGGTCCCCCCGTTTGCCCACATTGCGCAGGAGAACTTGTCGCCATCGGCCGGCAGGATCCTGCCGGCAAAGGTGTCGGCGATATAGGCCTGGTCGTCGCGCAGCAGGTTGACGCAGAACACGCCGTTCTCGAGAATTCCGCAGCAGGCCGGGCTGAGATTGTGCACGCAGACCAGCAATGTCGGCTTGCTGCTGTCGGCAGAGACCGATGACATCGATGACACCGTCACCCCGAACCGCCCGGATGGCCCGTCGGTCGTCACCACGCTCACGGTATTGGCAGCATGGCTCATTCCGGAAATGAACCGTTCCCTCTGGCCTTGCGGATCTGATGACATCGATCTGTGTCCGATTGTGCTCAACACTCGGGAATTGCCCGGTATGCCCGGTCAAATCTCGTCAATATGGGGTTGCGTATCAAGCCAGCCCTCGAGTTTCCTGCCATCCAGGATCCTGTCGGAAAGCCCGGCCGAGTTCTTCACCAGGTCGAGCGGCCCGTCCCAGCCGAAATTGCGGTAAACCGCACCAAGATGGGCAAAGGGCGGCGACTGCGCAAAGAGCTGGAATGTCAGCCGGTGACCGGCATAGTCGGAATTGAGCAGATCGCGGGCAAAGGCCAGCAGCTTGCGGCGATCCTCGGCGACCCAGTTCTCGTTGATGGTGTAGAATTTCTGCAGCCATGGGCCCGATTCACCATCCTCGAAACAGGCCTGGTCCGGGGTGACGCAGATCTGGCCGCCACAGAGTTCCCGGGCGATATGGACCATTTCATGGCATTGCGAGCAGGCATGAACCCGGCCGGTATAGAGCAGTGACTGGTTGGGCATCAGCAAACCGCCCGGGCTTGGCTCGGCCAGGGCAATGGCGGCGGTCAGATGGGCATTGATCCCTTCACGGTAGACGGCGAGCTTGGCCAGCTTCTCCTGGACTGCAGGTTGCTTGTCGAGGCCGGTCTGGCGGATGTTCCACAATGCCGCACCGATCATCATGTCGGCGAAGGCGAGGCTTCGCTGCACGAATGCGAAGGCCGAGTAGCGGTGCAGGGTGGCGCGGATGAATGCGGCCGCCCTGGTATGCCGGTAGAAGAGGACGTTTTCCCAGGGAATGACGACATTGTCGAAAATGACCAAGCTGTCCACCTCGTCGAAACGATTGGCAAGCGGGTAGTCGGCTTCCGGAGCCCGGCCGGAGAATCCGGTGCGGCAGATCATCCTGATGCCGGGGGCGCCAAGATCACAGATGAATCCGACCGCGTAGTCCGAATAGGCCTCGTTTCCCCAGTTGGCGATCGTCGGTTTGGTGAAGGCCTGGTTGGCATAGGGTGCCGCGGTTTCGAATTTCGCGCCCCGAACGATGATTCCCTCCGATGACTCGCCGACAACATGGAGCAGCATGTCCGGATCCTGCTCCTGCGGCGGCTTCGACCGGTCACCCTTGGGGTCGGTATTGGCCGAGACATGGAACGGGTCGGCGCCAATGACACGGTCGATATGGTTGCGGATATTCTCGGAGAATTGCGGGTCGACTTCGTTGAGAACATCCTGGCCGTCATAGAGCGACCACATTTCGCCGACGGTCTCGTCGCCAACCCGGGTCACGACGCCGCCGATTTCCTCGAAAACCTTGTTCGTTGCGCGCCGCTTGTCCCACCAATCCGATTGCGACATCGGCAGCTTCACGCCAACGGCATAGTCCTCGCCATTCTCCCAGTAGGTCATGACCGGCGCCGTCTCCGGATCATGCTGCATGTCGTAGATCCGGGCCCGGATTTCGACGATGGGTTTGAACATCGGGTGGTTGGGAACATCCCGGACCCGTTCGCCATTCATGTAAACCACCCGGCCGTCACGAATTGAATCGAGATATTGTGCACCGCTGCGTATCATGCCTTCAGCACTCCCAATTTCGGTCCCAGGACCTGTCAACCTGCAACCGGCACCAAGCCGGAATCGCTCGCCCCGGTAACACAGCCCGGCTCATGAAACAAACCGGGCCGACCTTCGGCAGGAATTCCAATCATTCACCCATGTCCCGACCTTCAGCTGATCCAGCCTCTGTTCGGGGGCTTGTGTTGCCTCACGGAGGGTGTTCCGGAAGCTCGCCGGTGGCGATGGTCCCGAGGCACCGGTCCCGGTCATGGAAGACGACATGACCGGCCGGGATCTTCAGCTGGTCCGGCATCCGGTCGCGCGCGCCCCACCTCGCGCCCACCACCGCTCGCAGTCCATCCGGCAGGCGCTCTGCATGAGGAGAGCAATCATGTTGAACATCGCCAGCACGCTGGCCAGGGTAGATTTTCCATGGCCGACATTGTGTTCCGGATGGCAGAACGTCTTGAAGTTGTCCCGATTCCTGACAATCCATACACGGGTCATGCAGCGGCTCTCCACAGCCCGTCCTTGCCGATATCGATGCCTGCGACCGGATCTGCCATGTCTCCCGCCCCGTTCCCGCGATGGTCCGGTTCGGTACCCGGGCATCCATCGGCGATCCGAAAGGCAGGCGGGAAGGCGGGCCGGCCATGCCTGCGGATCCGCTCTCGCCATCCGGGCGGGTATCGGTCCGGCCCGCCTTGCGGGGCAGACACCCCGCTTCGTCGTTGCCGGTCGGTCCGTGACGGCCGGCAATGGCGAGTCCGGGTCGGGAAGGCAAAGCTGCCCGACAATGGCGGGGTTCTCCGCGGGAAGTGCCGGGCGCGACATGCACTCCTTCCTGTGCTCCCCTGTTCCCTGATTCTGCTCATACGAGGTGAGGTTACAACCACAGTTGAAATGCGGCGCAACCCAGGACCTGCAAGAAATCCTGCCGCCATATCCTGCCTCCATGTCGACCGGACCAACGATTGCGCCTTTTGGTGGCGGTTGCGGTCCGTGTCGTTTATCGCCCGGAGATGCGCCCGCTGACGCCGCAGGTGCTGCGAAACCGGAGGCCGAACTGGAGTGATGAGGAACCCGTCCCGATTGCCGCCCAAGACCAGGGCAATCCTGTTCATGATTGCGGCGATTTTCTGCCTGACCAGCATGGATGCGGTGGTCAAGAGTCTTTCCGGCCGCTACGAGATCTTCCAGCTGGTCTGGATCCGCTATGCCGGCCAGATGGTGCTGGCCAGCCTCCTGGTCTGGAGGCAGCTCGGATGGCGGGTCCGGACCCGGAGCCCCGGAATACAGTTTCTGCGCTCGACATTCCTGCTTGTCGGCACCGTATGTTTCTTCATCGGATTCTCGAATATCGACCTGGCGGCGGCAACGGCGATCCTGATGATGAACCCGGTATTCATCGCCGCTGGCGCCTATTTCGTGCTCGGTGAACGTCTCGGCTGGCGCCGGATGCTGGGTGTGTTCGCCGGGCTGGCCGGGGCCATGATCATCATAAGGCCCGGAACCGCCGTGTTTTCGCCCTATGCCCTGTTTCCGCTGGCGGCGGCGATTTCCTATTCCGCCTATGCCATCACCACCAGGTTCCTGTCGAGAAGCGAGGACATCACGTCGAGTTTCTTCTTCACCACCATACTTGGTGCGGTACTGGCAACGGCCATCGTGCCATTCTACTGGACAATCCCGGCCGTCGGCGACCTGCTGCCCATGACCGTGCTGGCATTGCTGGGGACTGCTGGCCAGTATCTGATGATCAGGGCCCTGTTCCTAGCCGAAGCGTCGGTGGTTGCTCCTTTCGGGTATCTCGGGCTGATCTACTCGGCATTCTATGGCATGATCTTCTTTGCCGAGTTTCCCGATCTCTGGACCATTCTTGGCGCAATTGTGGTCGTCGCATCCGGTCTCTATATCTGGTTTCGGGAAACATCGCGTACTGGTTAGGTTGCAAGGCAAGTGCATGGCTGGACAGGCAGGCAACCCGCATAGTGGCCGAAACTGGTTGCGAGACCGCATGACCGATTTTGGTCTTCGGCTCTTTCTGGCAGTTCTGGGGCTGGTTCCCTACCGGCAGCGCCTCTGGATCGGTGGCTGGGGAATGGCCCGGCTGATTGTTCCGTTTACCGATATCAGGACCCGGGTCATGAGCAACCTGGAGCTGGTATTTCCGGAGATGTCACATGATGACCGGCAGCGCATTTTCCGCGGCTGTGTCGACAATTTCGGCCGGATATTTGTCGAGGCCTACTCGACCAGCGGGTTCGTTCGCCGGACCGGCCGGGGGACGCCATCTGGCCCGGGGTTGGCCGCCATCGAACAGGCGGCGAAACGGGGGCAGCCGGTGGTGCTGGTGACCGGGCATTTTGGCAACTATGAGGCCGGACGGATCATGCTGATCAAGCGCGGCCACGTGGTTGGCGGCCTGTATCGGCCGATGAACAACCCGTATTTCAACCGCCATTACGTTCGTACCATGGAGCGGGTCGGCACACCGGTATTTCCGCGTGGAAGGAGCGGCATCACCGGGCTGGTCAGGTTCGTCGGTGATGGTGGAATGGCGGTGATTCTCACCGACCAGTATTCGCAGGAAGGCGATGAACTCGACTTCATGGGGCTGTCGTCGATGACCAACACCGCCGCCGCCCGGATTGCAGTCCGCAAGCAGGCGCTGCTGGTGCCATTCTATGGCATCAGGAAGATGAACGGTCTCGATTTCGACGTGGTCTTCGAGCAGCCGATTGAGCATGGCGATGTCTCCGACATGACGCAGCAGATGAATGCGAGCCTCGAAGCCCGAATTCGCGCCAATCCAGAGCAGTATTTCTGGATCCATCGCCGCTGGAAGGATCAATCCTGAAGTGAGGCCCAATCAGGGGTCGAGACGCCCGGTCAGGCCTCGCCCGGTCGTCCGGTCCGGATCACGCCGGACGCGACCGGCTCCGCGCACCACCCGCTCACACAATAAGGCCGACCCCCGATTGAATTCGCAGACAGGACAGCGGTCACGGAAGATCAGGACGGGAATCGGGCAGCAGCAGAACCAGATCACGAGCCGGACAGGATCGACGCTTGACCGACGCCCAACACTTCGCCCTGGACAATGCCTCGGCTTGGTGCGGCAGGTGAACTCATGGCCGTCCATCCCTGGCCAGACCAATGACATGATAGCTCAATCAGCCGGGGAATTTCCTCCTCCGCTATGGCCCTCCCTCACTTCAAATCGCAAGGGGTTGGAGCTCCGCGGGAGTGATCTTCGCATGGCGCGCCTTTCAGGGCCCCGGGGCCGCCATGGCGAATCAGACGGCAAGGGCCGCCTCCCGGTTGTCATTGGCGGCCCTGCCCCCGGCCGGCGGTTTCCATGGCTGCCGGCTCCTGGCCGGCCTGGCCCGTGCCCGGCCCGTGCGGCCCGACCTGACCGCCATCACGTCGCCATCCCCGGCCCGAGCGCTTCATGCGAGAGGAGATCGAGGTCTTGTTCGCCGCCTCCACGGCACCGCTGCCGATCGGATATCCGGCATCGGCGAGCCGCCGGCAGTTCATGCGGTGCCGGCCCTTGCGGAAGCAGCCGGTCCCGCGGGCAATGACCCCGGCGCCCACCCCCTTGCGCGCCAGGCAGCGCCGGCATCGATCACCCTGAAGGCGGCATCGGCCGCCGCCTTCACGTGTCGAATCGCGTGCCGGCAATCCGGCACCGCCACATCCGGGCCGAGCGCATCGGGGAATGTCCGGCCCCCCGGCGCCATCGGCGATGACCACCGGCATCGGCCCGGGCCCTTGCCACAGCCGATGGAATACCTGCCGGCTCACCTGCGCCTTCAGGCCTGCCTTGCCGGCCCCGGGAAGACGCCCGAGGCAGACGCGCTGCAGCATGCCCCCCGCCAGCCGGCCGGGACCGCCTTGCCATTCACCTTCGGCGATCATGATTGCCACCGCCTCCGGGTGCGGCTCCTCGTCGAGCACGAGTTCGTCGGTGATCTCCCGGGCAGCGAGGTCGACGGCAGGTCCTGCCATCCACCTCCGGATACCCGCCATGGTCATCGAGCCGCTCGATGGGCGCGACCATGACGGCGCCGGCAGGGAGGCTGATGAGGCACTGCAGTGCCTGCTCGCCGGCCGGCGCGTCCTCTCGCATCAATTCGGCGATGTCGCCCGCCAACCGGCGGGCGACATCGGTGGCCATCAGGTCATGTGCAGCCTGCCCGAGACGGGCGCGTGCCGCCGCCCCGGCATTGTCATCGGTATCGGCAAGGGGGGGCTCTGCCTGCAGGTTCGGCATCGGAGTGTTCCTTTCCGCTCCGTGCCCGGAGCGCTCCATTGCCTTGGAGCCCTCTGCCGACCCTGCCGGGCGGGGCCGGGATCCGGGCCGGATTCCAGGGCGCGCGAAATTCCGCGGCACATCTGCAACATCTTCGCCGGATCACCCGGGGCCGGTGATCACCGCCGGATGGGGCACGAAATCGTCGTGCAAATTCGATGCACCGGGAAAATCGCGATCCGCCAGGGCGAAATCATACCCTGTTGCTGATTTCTCCGGCGGACCGGTCACAACCCGGGACGGGAGTTCAATGTCGGTATCCGGCCGAGAGCTTCAGGCAACGCAGGGATTGATTGCTGGTCTGGTGCACGCCAGCAGCCAGCCGATTGCATGTTGCGGCGGGTGGCAGGAGGTCTTGGAATTGCCGAGACGGTCAACGCGACTTGCGATTCAACCTCTGCAGGATATCGGGATTTCTCCGGTCAGGGTCTCTCGATCGCTACCGCCGTGGCTTCTCCGCCACCGATGCAGATGGCAGCCACGCCGCGGCGAAGGTCTTCGGCCTCCAATGCGTTAAGCAGGGTGACCAGTATCCGGGCGCCGGATGCACCGATCGGATGGCCGAGCGCGCATGCGCCGCCATTGATGTTCATCCGCTCTTCCGGGATGTCCATCTGCCGGGCAAATGCCATTGCCACCACCGCGAAGGCCTCGTTGACCTCCCAGAGGTCGACGTCTTCCGCAGTCCAGCCGATCCGGGTCAGCAATTTGCCGGCAGCCAGGGACGGGGCGGTGGTGAAGAGGGCAGGGCGCTGTGCGGCCGTGGCATGACCGACGATACGGGCCCGCCCGTGCAGGCCAGACGCCGCTGCACCGTCAGCGCTGGCCAGTACCAGCGCCGCCGCCCCGTCGGAAATCGACGACGAGTTGGCTGCCGTCACGGTTCCGCCACGGCGAAAGGCCGGCCGGAGCATGGGGATGCGGTCCCTGTCGGCCACCAGTGGCTGTTCATCCTCCGTCACCGTCCGTTTCGGATCGTTGCCAAGCGTGAGAGCGGTGATTTCGCCGGCAAACCTGCCGGATTTTCGGGCGGCTGTTGTCCGGTCCAGGGACCGGATTGCAAAATGATCCTGATCCTGCCGCGAAAAGCCGAAGGCGTCGGCGCAATCCTCGGCAAATTCCCCCATCAGCCTGCCGGTCTCGTATGCATCTTCAAGGCCGTCGACAAACATGTGATCCACCGCCGGTGCATCGCCGAGGCGAGCGCCGGATCGCAACCTCGGAAGCAGGTAGGGGGCGTTGGACATGCTCTCCATGCCGCCGGCGACAATCAGGTCTGCCTGGCCGGTGGCCAGTCGATCATGGGCGAGCATGACCGCCTTCATGCCGGAGCCGCACATCTTGTTGACCGTGGTCGCTGGCACTGAGTCGGGCAGACCGCCGGCCTTGCTGGCCTGCCTGGCCGGTGCCTGACCCAGTCCGGCAGGCAATACGCAGCCAAGGATGACTTCATCAACGGGCGACAATTCAGGTTCGAGAGCCGACACTGCAGACCAGATGACGGCTGCACCGAGTTCGGGGGAAGACATCTCCGACAGCGCGCCCCTGAAAGCGCCGATCGGTGTGCGCTGTGCTGCGCAAATCAGGACCGGGTGCAAGCTGCACGCTCCTTGGACATTGCGCTCCCCGGGCGAGTCACCGAACGAAAACCCTGTTCCTGTCGAAAGAACGGGCCTGCTGCCAGCGTCCGGCCGCTCGTTCCGGTTGCACGGCTACTTGGCCGGAGCGATCATCATGTACATCTGTCGGCCGTCGAGCTTGGGCAACTCCTCGACCTTGCCAACCAGGTTGATGTCCTCCGCAACTCGCTCGAGAAGGTTCTGCCCCAATTCCTGGTGGGCCATCTCGCGACCCCGGAAACGCATGGTCACCTTGACCTTGTCGCCATTACCCAGGAATCGTTCGACATTTCTGAGCTTGACTGCGTAATCATGGCGGTCAGTGTTCGGACGGAACTTGACCTCCTTGACCTCGATTGTCTTCTGTTTCTTGCGAGATTCCGAATCCCGCTTCTGCTGGGCGTATTTGAACTTGCCCAGATCCATGACCTTGCAAACCGGGGGGTCCGCCGTCGGCGAAATCTCGACGAGGTCCAGCCCGGCCTGGAATGCCAGTTCAAGTCCTTTTTCGGGGGTGCTGATCCCCAGATTCTCGCCATCTGGTCCGATCAGCCGGATTTCCGGTGCGGCAATGCGGTCATTCGCACGCGGCCCGGTGTTACGCGTTGGTGGTGCGTTATATGGTCTACGAGGTATGCCTATGGTTCCTTTGTTCTGTTTCAGCTACCTTCAGGGGATTGCCGCCAAAGTCAGGCAACAACCGACCCCGAATGCATTATTGATGTTGACGAGCTTGTTCAACCGCCGACCTGCCGGGTCGGGACAACCTGTTGCAATTTCTGTCAGCTTCGATCCGCTCTCCGCAAATCGGGCGGTGTTGCTGCATCGACATACCTGCCGATCGCCTCATCCAGTGGCAGCACCTCGATGCCTCGCTCGCCGAGGGTTCGAACCGACACCGTGCGATCATGTATTTCCCGTTCGCCAACGGCAAAAATGACCGGAATCTTGCCCAGCGAGTGTTCACGGACCTTGTAGCTGATCTTCTCGTTCCTGGTATCTGCCTCTGCCCGGATCCCGACCTGGCCAAGCTTCGCCACCGCCTCCCTGGCATAGTCATCGGCATTGGAGACGATGGTTGCGACCACTACCTGTCGCGGGGTCAGCCAGAACGGCAGATTGCCAACATGGTTCTCGATCAAGATTCCGATGAATCGCTCGAAGCTGCCGAGAATTGCGCGGTGCAGCATGACCGGACGATGCTTTTCGCCATCCGGGCCGATGAAACTGGCATTGAGTCTTTCAGGCATGACAAAATCGACCTGCAATGTCCCGCATTGCCAGTCCCTGCCGATTGCATCGGTCAGTACGAATTCCAGCTTGGGGCCGTAGAATGCTCCTTCACCGGGATTGAATTCAAATGAGCAGTCTGCGGCCCTCGTTGCCGATACCAGCGCCTGCTCTGCCTTCTCCCAGGTCTCGTCACTGCCGGCCCGCTGCTCCGGCCTGTCGGCAAATTTCACCTTGAACTGGTCGAAGCCCAGATCCGCATAGATCTCGGTCAGCATCGAAATGAACCCGGCGGTCTCGCGCTCGATATGCTCCTCCTCGCAGAAGATATGCGCATCATCCTGCACGAATCCCCGGACACGCATCAGCCCGTGCAGGGCACCGGACGGCTCGAAACGGTTGCAGGAGCCGAATTCGGCGATCCGGAGCGGAAGATCCCGGTAGCTTTTCTGGCCCCTGTTGTAGATCTGCACATGGCAAGGGCAGTTCATCGGCTTGAGGGCATTGATTCTCGTGCCCTCGGATTGCTCGATATCGACATGCACCAGGAACATGTGTTCCTGGAATTTCTCCCAGTGACCGGAAGCTTCCCACAGGGTCCGGTCGACAACCAGCGGTGTGTTGACCTCGAGATACCCGTGCTCGGCCTGTTTCCTGGCCATGTATTCCTTCAACAGCTTGTAGACCGTCCAGCCGCGCGGGTGCCAGAAGGCCATTCCCGGCGCCTCTTCCTGGAAGTGAAACAGGTCCATGTCGGCGCCGATCCGCCGGTGGTCGCGCCGCTGGGCCTCCTCGAGCATTTGCAGGTAGTTCTTGAGGTCGGCCTTCCTCCTGAATGCGATGCCGTAGATCCGTTGCAGCATGCTGTTTCGGGGATCGCCGCGCCAGAATGCCCCCGAGATGCTGCGCAGGGCAAAGGCATCGGCGGGAAGTTGCCCGGTATTTCGCAGATGCGGTCCCCGGCACAAATCCTGCCAGTCCCCGTGCCAGTACATCCGGATCGGCTCGCCCTCGGGAATGGCTTCGACAAGTTCGACCTTGTACGGCTCGTTGCGCTCCCGGTAATGATCGATGGCTCGCTGCCGCGGCCACACTTCGGTGCGAACCGGGTCGCGCCTGCCGATGATCCTGCGCATCCGTTCCTCGATCAGTCCCAGGTCATCGGGCGTGAACGACTCGTCCCGGTCAAAATCATAGAACCAGCCATTCTCGATGACCGGTCCGATGGTCACCTTCGTGTCCGGCCACAATTCCTGGACGGCACGGGCCATGACGTGAGCCAGGTCGTGGCGCACCAACTCCAGCGCCCACTGCCCGTTATCCATGGTGTTGATCGAAATCCGTCCGTCACATTCGATGGGCCACTGGAGATCCCAGTGCATGTCGTTGAACAGGGCAGAAATGGCGCGCTTTCCGAGCGAGATCGCAAGGCCGGATGCGACCTCGGCGGCGGTAATGCCGGAATCATACTGGCGGCTGTTGCCGTCCGGAAAGGTCAGGGTCACGGGAGGTGGCATGCGGTCCTCGTCTGTCTGGCGCCCACGAAACGCCCGGTTGCGGGGAGCATCCCAATACCGCAACCCGGCGCGCAGTCAACTCCGAATTCGGCGCACTCCAGCCAGCGGGCGGTGCGAGCCACCCGATCGCGGCATTACTGGCCGTTGCCGCCCTTCTGTCGTAAACTGGCTGCCAGGTCCGGATTCAACTGGCAGGAAGAGGCAGATGGCAGAGCAGTTCTTCGAAACCGAGGATGGAAGGCGGATTGCATATTGCCGGAGCGCCGGGGCCGGGCCCGGCATCGTGTTCCTGGGCGGGTTTTCCTCGGACATGGAGGGAACCAAGGCACGTCATCTCGAGGATTGGACAAGGCGGCAGGGCAGGGCGTTCCTGCGATTTGACTATACCGGCCATGGCCGGTCCTCCGGGAAATTCGAGGATGGATGCATCGGAGACTGGACCGGTGATGCAATCGATGCGGTGTTCGGACTGACCGAGGGGCCGCAGATCCTTGTCGGGTCGTCGATGGGTGGCTGGATCGGGTTGCTGCTGGCATCAAGGAATCCGGAGCGGGTTGCCGGGCTGGTCGGTATTGCCGCGGCGCCCGATTTTACCGATGATTTCCGGCTCAACCGGCTCACGCCCGATCAGCTTCGGGTCATGGAACGTGACGGGAAGGTCGAGGTGACCAGCGAGTATTCGGACGAGCCGATGGTGATTACGGGGAGGTTGATCGAGGAGGGGCCGGGCAATTTCCTGCTCAACCGGCCGCTGGTGCTTCCGATGCCGGTGCGGCTCCTGCAGGGAACCGAGGATGCCGATGTGGACCAGTCGGTCGCAGTCAGGCTCCTGAACCACGCCGGTTGCCCGGACGCGCAGCTGTTGCTGGTCCGGGGCGCCGACCACAGCTTCTCGAGCCCGGACTGCCTGGGCCTGATCGAACAGGCAATCGAGTCGATCCTGGACACAATCCAGGCCTGATCAGAGCAGGATTCCGACAACGATCAGCATGAGGCCGATGGAGGCAATTGCCAGCGAGCCGAAATTGATCGGGAGCAACCGGTTGAGTCGGTCCCTGGTCTCGGAATCGGGAAGGGGCAACCGGCGGATTCCCAATGCCTTCCACAGGCAAAAGAGAATTCCAGCCAACCCGGCGATCGCACAAGAAGTGCCTGCGTAAACCAGTAAACCCAACGACTCGGCTCTCCCTGACCCCGGCCAGCCTCCATCTGCGACAGTCGGCCTGCCATTGCAAGGCGCCCGGGCAACAGCGCTGTCGCCACGCCGGAGAATCGCCAGCATGAATGACACGACCGGTTGCCAAAAAGGCGCATTTCAACACAAAATCCATGCCGAATGTTGCATAAGAGCCGGACTGCGCACTAATGGACGTGCGTTGCCCTCATAGCTCAGCCGGTAGAGCATCTGATTTGTAATCAGGGGGTCGGGAGTTCGAGTCTCTCTGGGGGCACCACCTGACATGTCGTTGGTCTGGGTGATGAGATGTTGCATGCACCATCTCGGCAGAAAACATCTCTCGGACGTGTTTCGCAATCTCGTCTTCCTTGACTAAGGCGCCGATGCGCACCCGACCTGCCGCCGGACGCTGTTTCCGGAGCCGAGGATGCCGGACCGATCAGTCCGATGCGGCTCCGACTCCCTGCCGCCGGCATTGATCGGACCTGGTGCATCGCCTATAGGGGAGGCGATCTCAGTCGGGCTTCAACCCATCAAGAATGACTACGGAATTTCCCCAATGGTGGAGTCAGTGGCGAGAAGCAGAAGGTGTGACGGTCTTTCATGTGGACCTGGCACCGGATGCCGACCGCGAGGTCAATGCGCTCACGCTCCTTGATGACCAGGAGAGAATTCGCGCTGATCGATTCATTGCGATCGGCGCCCGGCGGCACTTTGCCCTCTGTCGGGCAGCGCTCCGTGTCATTCTTGCCGAGCGGCTGGATTGCCAGAACGACCAGCTCGCCTTCGGCCATGGCGAACACGGCAAACCCTTTGCATTGGTGAACGGCCGCCGCGTGAAGGCCGGGTTCAACGTCAGCCATAGCGGTCGGCACGGCCTGATCGCAACCGCCGCCCATCTTCGGCTAGGCGTCGATGTGGAGGAGCGTGTCCCCGGGCGCGACCTGGACGGCATTGGCAGCATGGTCTTTGGCCCGACCGAGCGGCGTTTGCTGGCACAGGCCGGGGGACCGCAGGAGTTGTGTCTCTTTTATCGGATCTGGAGCCTGAAGGAGGCACTCATCAAGGCGGCCGGTACCGGAATATTCCTGAATCCCTCCGGCTTCGAGGTGCCCGAGAGGATGCTGAATGGTGCCCGGTCAGGCAAGTTTCGGTATCCCCATGGGTCATCAGGCAGTTGGAGACTGATCGATCTGGGCGAAGATCGTTTTGCCGCTGCCGTCGCCTACGGGCTCTCCGAGGCCTGCAGAAATTAAGGATTTCCGAAGGCACACGAGCATCTGTCTTCAACCCAACCTCTTACAATCTGCGTGGAGTTACAACTGCGCCGCCGCAATGGGTATCCGCCACGAAGTGCTTTACATGTCCCGAATCGAACGGATTCGGAGTGCCTTCTACCACACCGACATCATTGAATTGATGGATACAGCGACTTCAGCTTTATCCGGGCGTTTCTGGTCCTGAACCGCCGGTCCAACGGCCTCCCCGACGCGTTGCGAATGTTTCCGCCATGCGCCGACCTCGCGTGTCATCGTCTCCCGGTCCGTTATCCGGCGCTCCAGGCACTGCCAGGGCAGGACGCCGGTCTCGACATCCGGAGGCCGGCACGAAGAAGAATGCCGGGGCCGCGTTCGATCTCTTCATCGAGACCCGGGAGGACAGGTATCCGAAGACGGCCCACTGCCTCGATGCGGCCGGGATGAATTGATGACCTTCCGTGATTTCCCGGCCAGGCGCCGGCGGAGCATCCGGACCACCGACCCGACCTGCTCCACCTTCGCTGCCATCCGCCACCGGACCAGCCGGCCGGTGGGATGTCCGAACGGCGGCGGCATGCTTCACGTGATCTTCGGGCCGGGCCTGTGTGCCCGGGGGGGGGTGGAGACGGTTGCACGGCTTCGGGGAGCCGGGGAAGGTCATCACCGGAGTGAAGTTCAGGAATGGTATCGAGGTAATCGAGGAAGCAGGATCAGACAATCAGCCAGCAAGGATCGCCGCTTGACCGACACCCCGAACACCACTTTTGACAATGGCTCTCCCTTTATGACAGGATACGTTCCTCTATTGTGGAAGGGAATTGTAAGCAGGCTGTCAGGTCTATCCCGGACAATCAGGGTCCGTTCCGGGGGATCAGGCAGCATGACAGCATCTATTCAGACCGCTTTGCCAGCACAGTCCATGCAGCAAATGCTCTCTGGTCCTTGATGTTTGACGCTTTCAGCTTTTTGATAGCGGCCTCGGCGGCGTCAATTGCCGCGAGGACATCGTGCCGCGTGAACGCCTTGGAGGGGTCATAGTCAGCCTGATGCCGCTTTTCCTGAAGGATCGCAAACTGGATGGCAAAGTCTTCGATGTCCCGTGGAAATCTCTCCATCACCCCGCGATCCCTGCATTGTTTCTTGGCATACCCATGATTCACGGCGCGATAGGCTTGACTCCAAGCTCGCTGGCTCCTCAAGGGGGGAGTTTTGCCGATGAAGGAATCGGCGCAATTCCGGCAGAGCGCGTGGAACATCGCGTAGTAGGCCGTGCTCATGGTCCTCTTGAGATCTGACTGCCGTGGCTTACCCCTTCGGCCTCTGCCCGCCAGCCGTCTGGCGCTGGCAATGAGGTCACGCGGTTGCATCCAAGGCTTCCTCTGACGTCATGAAGGAAAAAACAGGAAAGCGATGAGGGCTCGACTCATGGAGTCGTTCGCGCAGGTGCCGTCCTAATCCCAGAACCTTTTCCGGATCAAGCCGATCTCCCGCCGCTTTGAAAACCACCTCTATGCGCAGGATTGGATCGCCGTCAGCGTCTTCGGCTTCTTCGACAGTCAGATTGACTATCTCCGCTGGTGCGAGTTGCTTCTGAACCACCTGTTTCACGATCTTATCGATATTCTTCATTGATACACCGTATATTTTCGTGTGTCAGTAAAACGATAGATAGTTCTCTCGCGTTAGTGAAGCCACTGTTCCTTGTCCCGAGCCACTACAACACCCTGCAGCCCCGCTGCGTTACCGAGGCTGTTTCCGGCCGGAAGGCGGAGTTCAGGGGGAATCCAATCCTGTTATCCAGAGCTCTTCGGCGCTGCAATCACGGACAGGTCACCTGTGATGCGCTTGACGTCAGGGGCGCATCAGTCCTGACTGCAAGGGGAGTTTGCGGAACTCCAAGAAGGCAATTGGGGAATGTCCCGACCGATGTCGAAACCGGCTCGGCCAGCGCCGCCGGTTGATCATCATGCCGCCCGTGCGCGGTGGTCGATGCCGGTGGTTTCCGCATCTCCCCGGTGATGCCTCTCCGGTGCGGCCCCCAGGATCGGCAGCTGCCGGCAGGCCCCGGGGCGCCGCATTCCGGCCCTGGCCTCCGGCATGCCGGAGCAGGTCCCGCAGCGCCATCTCGGCTCCACGCCATCGCACGGTGCCCGGGCAGGTCTGCCCGGGCACCGAATGGGCGCTCTCGATCATGTCGGTCGTGGCCAGGGCCCGTCCGAGCTCCTTCGGCAATCCGGGCCGGGCCGCCATGAGGATCCCGCCGGGGCCTCGGGAATCGATCCGGAGACACGAGGAGCCTCCCGTTCGAGGCGGCGGGCAGGCCTGCGAAGCCGACGCCCGGTCCTGCCGGCATGCAGATGCCCGGGCAGGCGCTCGATGATGTTCCTGCCCCGAAGGTCCGGCGGACCGCCGAAGCGGGTGCCCTGGCACCATCGAGCACGAACAGGCGGCGCATGGAAGGATCGAGCCCCCGTTCAATGAGGTTGTCCAACAGCGCCTGCACCGTGGCCGGCCTCCCGGTGGCTCCTTCCACCACGGCCGGGGGATGCTCGTGGCCTCCGGGGCCGGCGCCGATGGCCGGGGCCGTCAGGAGGTCGGTTGCCAGGTGCATGCCACCTGCCTGCATGACCGGGAGGCCGGCCTCCGGGGTGTCCGATGACATCCATTGGCGGAGCCTCTCCCCGGCCGGTGCCTCGATGCCGCCGGGAGACCGCCGAGCGTGACCGGCCGGAGCCATGTCGCCGGGGATTGCCGCCTCCTTCAGGCGGACGGCAGGACGGAGCTTCCGCGCCTGCCCGTTCACGAGCATCGGCGATGTGGCCCATTGCTCGAGGAAGCCGCCATCACGAACCTCCTCCCGGCCCGGCAGCGGGATCTCGCTCCCGGTTGCCTTGTCTCGAACCCGCGGTCGCTCCACCCTGATCTTTCCGCCCTGGAAGCCGACCCGGCCGGATGCCCTCCCCGGCGCCATCCCGGCTTGCCTGCGTCCCGTCCGTAATGCTCGCCGGCCAGTTTCGCGGCATCCTCATTCATCATCGTCTTCACGGCATCGATGCCGGCCATGACGCAGAAGCGGTCGAAGCTGGTACCGACATCCCTCCAGGCCGCGGAGACGAGCTCGCTGGTGTCGATGGTGCCGGAATGGATGGTGCCGGATGGTGCAGTCCTTTTCATGGTGTTGCTTCCTTGTCCGGATCGAACACCCCGAGCCTGGCGCTCGAGGGAAGGGGCGCCGACCTCTGCCCGGGTTTCAACATCGGTCGGGACATTCCCCAGAAGCACGGCGCGGCAATTGCCCGGCTTCCGGTTTTGGTTGCTGGAAGTGACATGCAAGCTACCGGGTGATTGTCAGTTTGGCCCAGACCAACAGGAGTCTGGCCCAACTCGTCCAATACTCCAATGCAATTGCCATGAGGAGATTGACAGGTTCCTCTATGAACCCCTGTCCATGGTGGACGATCTGCGGGTCCCCTGAAGTGGGTCTTCGCTGCGCTGGCCGAACGCTCGGCATTATCCGCCGCGAGCATTGCGATGTCGGTCTTGTATTCGGCCTGGTATAGGAGCAGGCTACCCCTCGGGCAACGCCGGCCCGCCGGGATGATCCCGGGGGTTGCCTTTCCTCCCCCGGGTTTTCTTTTCAGGCCCGGTGTTTGCCGAGACGGGGGACGGCTGTCGTTTGGGAGTTGTCAGCGAGCCCTGATTTGTGCGTCCAGCTCGCGGCTGAGCTTCTATGCCTCGGCAATCTGGTCCCGGGTCATTGAATCTCGAAGTGTATCCCGTCTCTCTCTTGCATTGTCATCGCCTTGTGCCGCTACGAGGTCAAACCAGGCACAGGCGGACACGAAATCCTCGAGTACTCCTTTACCCTGTTCATGCATGAACCCCAGGTTGAACTGGGCGTCGGCAAGCCCCTGTTCGGCCAGCGGATGGAATTCCCTGAAGGCGGTGGCATAGTCGCCGCGTTCATACGCCTCTCTGCCAGCTTCGAAGTCTACAGCATTCGCCACCCCTGCGATGACGATGAACATTGCTGCCAATATCATCCGGAAAATCATTCTCCGCATCTTCCCGATGAAACCGGTCCAAGGTTATCGCAAGAGAGCCAGGTTGTCAGTGTTCCAGGGCGGCGGCGCTTCAGAATATCATCAACGCGCATGCCGCGTCTCATATTTGCCTGTCATGCATTAAAAGTGTTGCTGGATTATTGTTCCCGGCACCGGATTCCGGAGAAATCATTCTGACTTGCCGACTCCGTGAAAACCCGCCTGCACAGCGCCCTCCTGGTGGGCGAAACGCCGCCTGGATGACCACCTTTGGGGCCGCAAAACCGTTCCCCCCCGCTCTACGGGCGAAAAAACGGGGTCTCGGGCGAAGTGCCGGAAAGCGGCCGGTTCAGGCCTCCGGATGGGCGGAAATGCAGGAAATCTGCTGCCGCATTCCCGAAACAACAACAAGCCCACCTGTCGTTTCGTTCCCCTGCCGGGACCGGCCCCTGGTCCTGCTCGGTAGCACCGGCTAGAATGGGTTGCAGCTGTCACTATCGCCGGGTTCTTCGACCTCTGCGGAATCATTGCTGGATTCAGCGGCACTCTCCAGTTCAGCCAGCAACGCTTGAACCGTCAAACGGAGTTGTGGCAGGTGGTTGACGGAGTGGTGCCACACGATTTCGGACTCTACACTGTCATATCCGTGGACCAGTTGGTTGCGGAAGTCGATTATCTGGCGGAATCCGGAGACTTGCTTCGCAAATTCAGGGTGTTCCTGAAACAATCGGTTCATCGCTTCGCCAATGATTTCGAACTTTCGTTCAACCGCGGCCTGAGTCCGGCGATCCCCGATATAGCTATCGAGATCCATGCCGGCAGTGAAGCTCTCGATATCCGCCCCCGCTTGATCAATATCGGTCAGAGAAATTCGAGGATCACGCCGCATAGACGGCCTCGCGTGACCGGTCGATCGCCTCCTGCAGATACCGGTTCCTGATCGCACCAGGCTGAACCAGGTCTACCGGACGGCCAAGGGCGTGGCGCAGCGCATCGAGCAGATCGAAGAACCGGAAGAAAGGATCCTGATCACTGTCCGGGCGAAACTCGACCAGGAAGTCGGCATCGCTGTGCTCACGATCGAAGTCCGTTCCGCGCGCAGCCGATCCGAAGACCTCAAGACGTTTGACATCGTAGCGCCGACAGATCCCGGCGATCTCGTCTTTCCTGTCTGCAATCTCGGGATGCATTGCCTGGTGTCTCCCGGGGCGGTCTTCAACTGCTCCCGGATATAGTCGCCATGCTATGTGAATTCCACAGCTTCCTGTTTCCTCCTGTCGGCTGAAACAGATTGCAAACGCCGCCCGGATGAACCCCTGAGCCGCAGAATCGTTCCCCCCGCTCTGCGGGCAGGAAAACGGGCTCTCGGGCGAAGTGCCGGAAACCGGCCGCTTCACGAGTCCAGAGACACATCTGGGAAGTGATACCGGGCCATTCAGCGCGAACATCACTGCAATTTACACGAGTGCGGCCGCCCGGATGAGCGGGAGCGCGCCCCGGATCAAGTGCCGCGGCGCGAAACGTGTGCAGGTCAATGACAAAGTCCCGGTAGTCTCCCCAGCCATTGCATTGCCTGCAGAGCGATGCAAACAGCCGGTCACCCTTCACCACCATGCCGCGCATCGGGAAGTTGAGCGTTTTCGAGCAACCGGACGGAACATCGTAGATCGTCTGCCAGGATTGCCGCTGCCAGTCGAAGAGCAGGACCACCCCCTCCGCATCGCACAGGGTCCAGCCGAGAAGCTGGACCACCAGCCAGGCCATCCGCCCGTCATCGTCGGCGTAGACCGCGCCCTCCAGCCTCGCCGCGCCCTCCAGCACGGGCAGCCAGCGCCGCACGGTCCCGGCCGGAACCGGGCGCGCCGGAAGGTCGAATTCAGGCTCTTTCGCATCAATGGCGGCACCGATGCGGAGAGCCGCCATGGCGGCCTTGAAGGATTGACGGGCATCCTGCCTCTCCCGCCAGCGGCACGTCCCGTCCGCCGCGACGAGCAGGTCCAGCCCCCACTTCTCGCCTGCCGGGGACACATGGCCACCCCAGGCCTCGGAATAAGGCATCAGCGGAGACCCGGTGGCAGGATCGGCGGTCCAGACCTGGATGTCGGAATGCTGGCCTGCGGACGCATGCACCACGGCATGATCGCGCCCGGTTTCTGCATCGCGGCAGATACCTGCAACATACGCACCCGTCATGATCCGGCCGATATCGGCCGGATCACTGCCTTCGTGCCTGATCACGCAACCGCGCTCGGCATCCCGGGCAAGAACAAGACGTGTCTGCCGCCCGGAGCCTCCTTCCGTGAAAGCCCCGCGCGCGGTCACGGTTTCAGGACTGCCGTAGCACAATACATACTCCCTTCCGGCAACGCGTGACGCAGTGGCCAGGCTGGCTGCCGCGGCAAGGGCAACGATTGCGGAACAAGCCCGAAGGGGCAGGGACAGGTCGCCGCGATCCTCCTGACAAACCGGCCGCCGCGACACCCTAATTTTCACCAAGCAGAGTGTCGTTGTCCCAGCGGTGCTCGAACCTCAAAGTGCCGTCGGTCCGGTGCCCGACCCAACGGCCATGCATCTTGCCATCCACGAACGGGCCTTCATACATACTGGTATTGCTTTGTCCGTCTTGCTTCCAGCTTCAGGTTTCCTGGCCCATCCCGGAAACCCTTCCGTCCACGCAGCTGCCGGACCATGTGACCGTCTCCTCCTCCTGGGGATTGGGATTCCATACGTAGCAGCCCGGCAGGTTGGCGACCTCCAGCCAGCACCCGGAACCCCTCTCTCCGGAACACACCGGCCCGGCACCGACGGCGTCATGTGCCGCCGCGGGGCGCGGGGCCGGGAATGTCCCGACCGATGTCGAAACCCGGACAGAGGTCGGCGCCCCTTCCCTCGAGCGCCAGGCTCGGGGTGTTCGATCCGGACAAGGAAGCAACACCATGAAAAGGACTGCACCATCCGGCACCAGGCATTCCGGTACCATCGACACCGGCCAGTTCGCCTCCGATGCCCGGGGTGATGTCGGCATCGATGCCGTGAAGACGATGATGAATGAGGATGCGGCCAACCTTGCCGGCGAGCGCTGCGGACGGGACGCAGGCAAGCCCGGATATCGCCGGGGAACGACATCCGGCATGGTCGGCTTCCGGGGCGGAAAGATCAGGGTGGAGCGACCACAGGTTCGAGACAAGGAGACCGGGCGGGAGCTGCCGCTGCCGGGCCGGGAGGAGGTTCGTGATGGCGGCTTCCTCGAGCAATGGGCCACATCGCCGATGCTCGTGAACGGGCAGGCGCGGAAGCTCCGCTCTGCCGTCCGCCCGAAGGAGGCGGGCGTGCCCGACGATCACGGCTCCGGCCGGTCACGCCCGGCAGTCTCCCGGCGGCATCGAAGCACCGGCCGGGGAGAGGCTCCGCCAATGGATGTCGTCGGACATCCCGGAGGCCGGCCTGCCGGTCATCCGGGCAGGTGGCATGCATCCGGCAACCGACCTCCTGACGGCTCCGGCCATCGGCGCCGGCCCCGGTGGCCACAAGCATCCCCCCGCTGTGGTGGAAGGAGCTGCCGGGAACAGGGCCACGGTTCAGGCATCGGCAGGTAGCCCGGCCTGCCGGGGGCTCGATCCTTCCATGCGCCGCCTGTTCGTGCCGGACGGCGCCGGGGCACTGAGTTCGGCGGTCAGGCGGACCTTCGGGGCAGGTATCCGCCATCCGGCGCTGCCGGGTCCACGAGGGCAGGAACATCTCCGAGCGCCTGCCCGGGCGTCTGCATGCCGGTTGCCGCCATGCACTTCGCCGGGCCCGGCAGCCTGATGATGCAGGCAGGGCGGAGACGCTTCTTCGCAGGCCTGCCCGCCGCCTCGAACGGGAGGCTCCTCGTGTCTCCGGATCGATTCCCGAGGCCCCGGCGGGATCCTCATGGCGGCCCGGCCCGGATTGCCGAAGGAGCTCAGGCGGGCGCTGGCCACGACCGACATGATCGAGAGCGCCCATTCGGTGGTCAGGCAGACCTGCCCGGGCGCCAGGAGATGGCGTGGAGCCGGGATGGGGCTGCGCCGGACCTGCTCCGGCATGCCGGAGGCCGGGGCCGGAATGCGGCGCCCCGGGGCCTGCCGGCAGCTGCCGATCCTGGGGGCCGCACCGGAGAGGCATCACCGGGGAGATGCGGAAACCACCGGCATCGACCACCGCGCACGGGCGGCATGATGATCAACCGGCGGCGCTGGCCGAGCCGGTTTCGACATCGGTCGGGACATTCCCGGCAACGGTATTGCGTCTAATCCTGGACATCCACGTGAAGTGAGTCCTGTGCAGTTTCCCAGCACAGCCTCTGTTCAATGACGATGTCCACCGGGGTGTCCGGACCCACCGACACCGCAATTGGACCGATTTGCAATCAGGGAGTTGAGGGCTCAATTCACTCCATGGGTGCCATCAGCCATTCGGGTCAACCAGTATTGATCGGGTCGGAACGGACCCTCTGCCGATCCCTGATTTGGGCAGTCCTGGTTCCCGGAGTGTACCGCGCCCAGAAAAGCCTGCCTCAACCAGGCGTCACCTAATTCCGGTTGTTCCCGGACTTCCAGGGTCACGACCCGACTGTTTCCTTCAGCTTGGCAAGCGCCGTCTCGACGCATTGATTGGTGTTGTAGAGCGGGGCGAAACCGAATCGGATGATGTCCGGTTCCCGAAAATCACCAATGACGCCGCCCTCGATCAGCGTTTGCATGATGGCGTGCCCATCCGGGTGTCGGAAAGAGACCTGGCTCCCGCGGTGTTCCGGATCCCGCGGCGTTGCCAGTTGCAACTCCGGGCATTCCTGCAGGACACCGTCGATGAAGGCATTGGTCAGTTCCGCCGACCGTGCGGCAACATCGCCAATGGTGGCCAAATCCCACACTTCCAGCGCCACATCGAGGGCAAACAGCCCCAGGATTGGCGGTGTCCCGACTCGCATCCTGCCGATGCCGGGCCGAGGCCGGTATTCCGTCTCGAATTCGAAGGGCGAGGCATGACCGAGCCAGCCGCGCAAGGCGGGGGTCACCTGGTCCTGGATCAACGGGGATATGTAGATGAAGGCCGGCGAACCCGGCCCGCCATTGAGGAACTTGTAGGTGCAGCCAACGGCGAAATCGGCGTTCGCCGCTTCCAGCCTGACCTCGATGGCGCCGGCGGAGTGGGCCAAGTCCCACAGGGTCAGGGCGCCATGTTCGTGGGCCAGCCCCGTCAGTTGCCGCATGTCGTGCCGGCGGGCGGTGCGATAATCCACCTCGGTCAGCAACAGCACTGCGACCTCCTCGCTGATATGCTCGCTGACCGCCTCCGGGTCGACGACCCGCAATTCATGGCCGCGGTCGAGTGTCTCCAGCAATCCCTGGGCCATGTAGAGGTCGGAGGGAAAATTCCCGGTGTCGGTGAGCACGATCTTGTGGTCAGGCCGGAGCGCCAGGGCCGAGGCAAGCGCCTGGTAGACCTTGAGTGACAGCGTGTCACCAACCACGATGCTGCCGGCAGGAGCGCCGACCAAGCTGGCAATCCGGTCGCCGGCCAACTCCGGTCGTTCCATCCACCCGGCCCTCGTCCAGCCGCCAATCAGCATGTCGCCCCACTGACCGGTGAGCATCTGGCTGAATCTCTCCGGCAGGGCTGCCGGCAGCGGCCCGAGCGAATTGCCGTCGAGATAGGTGATGCCGGGCGGCAGATGGAAGAATTCCCGGGTCCGCCTGAAGTCGGTGACAATTCCCTTGCCGCCCATCAAGTCAGACCTGCCCGCCGGCAATCGGAATGACCTGGCCATTGATCCCTTCCGAGCCGGCCCCGCACAGCCATGCCACGACCGCGGCGACCTCCGACACATCGACAAGCCGCCGGTCCCTGTTGAGCCGCAACATGGATGCAAGCGCTTCCTCGCGGGTCTTCCCGGCTCTGGCCATGATGTCGTCGAGATTGCGATCGACCAGCGGCGTATCAACATAGCCCGGACACACGGCGTTCACGGTAATTCCGCTTCCCTTCAATTCCTCCGACAGGGCCCGCACCAGCCCGACCAACCCGTGTTTCGAGGCTGTATAGGCCGACGCTCCTTTCAGCCCGCGAAGCCCGGCGACCGAGGCGATGGCAATGATCCGGCCCCACTTGCCCTGCTGCATCGAGTCGAGGGATTCCCGTATCGAGAGATAGGCACCGAGGAGGTTGGTATTCAACATGCGGCGCCAGTGATCGAGATCCGAGTCGCCAAAACTCATCCCCTCGGCAATACCGGCATTGGCAATGTGGATGGTGACCGGCCCGCGCTCCTCGACCGCCCGGGCGGTCGAGGAGCGGACGGAATTCTCATCGGTGACATCCATGACCAGCGGGTGAATGCGACGAGACGGGCTGCCGGCGGGCCGTTCGGGATTGCGGCTGCAGATGGTGACCTCGGCGCCGGAGTCAGCCAGGCTCGACGATATGGCGGCTCCGATCCCGGTGCCACCGCCGGTAACGAGGGCATGATGCCCGTCAAGAAATCCGGTATCATCCATGGCGGGGTTGTCTACAATCACCCCCGGATTCACAAGCCACAAATCCCGCTGCAATCGAGGATTGCCGGCCTGCAGGAGCAAACCGGCCGGAGGCCCGGATTGCCGTTCAGGAGGGGCGCCGGTCACAGCATCCGGATGTGGTGTGGTTGCCGCGATCGATCGACCATGACGGGCCCGTTTCCGGATTGCCTGGCCGGACGGCAGTCGAAATCTGGCACTTGCATGACGGACAGGCGAAACTATAACCGGGGGTTGGCGCGAGGTCGGCAATACGGAGTTGGGTCCTGGTGAAGATTGGTGCACCAAGGGAAATCGAGGATGGCGAGGCTCGTGTCGCCATTACGCCGGATTCGGCGAGTCGGCTGGCAAGGCTGGGCTTCGACTGCGCCATTGAGACCGGTGCCGGTATTTCCTCCGGTTTCCCGGATCGGGATTACATCAATTCCGGAGTGGAAGTCGTTGAGTCCGCTGCCGAGTTGTGGGAGACTTCCAGGGTCATCGTGAAGGTTCAGCCTCCTGGGCAGGAGGAAGTCTCCCGGCTGACCGCGGAGCACATGCTGATTTCGTTTTTCTGGCCGGCGCAGAATACCGGGCTCCTGCAGGATGCCAGCAACTCGGGTGCGATCGTCCTGGCGATGGACATGGTGCCGAGGATATCCCGGGCCCAGAAACTCGATGCCCTCTCATCCATGGCCAATATTGCCGGCTACCGGGCGGTGCTGGAGGCCGGCAACAATTTTGGCCGGTTCTTCACCGGTCAGGTGACCGCCGCCGGCAAGATGCCGCCGGCAACCGTGCTGGTGATCGGTGCCGGCGTTGCCGGCCTGTCGGCCATCGGCACCGCGGTTTCGCTCGGGGCGGTGGTGCGGGCATTCGATGTTCGGCCTGAAGTCGCCGAGCAGATTGAATCGATGGGCGCCGAATTCCTCCTGCTGGACTTTCCCGAGGATGCCAGCGGCGAAGGCGGTTATGCAAAACCCTCCTCGCCGGAGTTCAGGGAGCGGCAGCTTGAACTGTTCCGGGCGCAGGCGCCGGAGACGGATATCGTGGTGACAACAGCCCTCATTCCCGGAATGGAGGCACCGAAGCTCTGGTTGAAGGACATGGTCGAGGCGATGAAGCCCGGCTCGGTGGTCATCGACCTGGCGGCAGAGCGTGGCGGCAATTGCGACCTCACGGTCAGCAACCGGAGGATTGTCACCGAGACCGGTGTCACCATCATCGGCTACACCGATTTTCCGAGCCGAATGGCCAACCAGGCCTCGTCATTATACGCCACGAATGTCTACCATTTGCTGACCGAGCTGACGCCCGGCAAGGATGGAAATATCGTCCATGACATGGATGATGATGTCGTGCGGGGGGTGACGGTGGCCTGCTGTGGCGAGGTCACCTTCCCGCCGCCGGTGCCCAAGGTTCCGATGATGAAGCGGGCGCCGGTCGTTCCGAGGAAGGAACCCACCAGGGCAGAGGTGCTGGCTCTGGAGGCGGCCAGGTTTCGCAAGGGAACCCGTGACCAGGTTGCGGCCCTGGTTCTCGGTACCGCACTGGTGCTGCTGGTCGGCTACTGGGCACCGCCCAGCTTCATGCAGCATTTCATCGTGTTCGTGCTCAGCTGTTTTGTCGGTTTCCAGGTCATCTGGAACGTCAGTTACTCGTTGCACACACCGCTGATGGCGGTGACCAACGCCATATCCGGCATCATAGTGGTTGGAGCCCTGCTCCAGATCGGCACTGACAACCAGGTTGCCTACATCCTGGCTGCGGTGTCGGTGCTGATTGCCACGATCAACATTGTCGGCGGGTTCCTGGTTACCCGGCGGATGCTCGCCATGTTCCAGAAGAGCTAGGCGGGGATACGGCCATGATCGACGGACTGCTTCTTGCAGCCTATGTCGCCGCCGGCGTCCTGTTCATCCTGTCGCTTGGCGGGCTTTCCGACCAGGAGAGCGCCAAGCGGGCGGTCTGGTACGGCATGGCCGGCATGGCACTGGCCGTGATTTCCACCCTGCTGACGCCGGGCATCGGCAACTGGCCGACAATTCTTGCCATGATCGCCATCGGCTCTGCGGTCGGGACGGTGGTGGCGCGCCGGGTCGAGATGACCGGCATGCCGCAGCTGGTGGCTGCCCTTCATTCCTTTGTCGGCTTGGCGGCGGTGTTCATCGGCCTCAATGCCGAGTGGGAGCTGCAGACCCTTGCTGACGGGGTTCCGGTTGACGAGCTTGCCGGGTTTGCCCGCAAGCTGGCCTCGAAATCCGGCCCGGAGATTGCCATCCTGAAGGTCGAGGTGTTCCTGGGGATCTTCATTGGCGCCATCACCTTTACCGGATCGGTGGTTGCCTTCGGCAAGCTGTCCGGTCGGATATCCGGAAACCCGAAGAAACTTCCCGGCGGGCATTTCTGGAACGGGTTTGCCGTGCTGTCATGTTGCGCCCTCGGGGTCCATTATCTCGGCGATGGCGGGCTGATGGCGATCATGATCGTTGCGCTGCTGGCCGGGCTGATCGGCTGGCACCTGATCATGGGGATCGGCGGTGCAGACATGCCGGTCGTGGTGTCCATGCTGAATTCCTATTCCGGCTGGGCGGCGGCGGCGATCGGGTTCACGCTGGAGAATGACCTGCTCATCATTACCGGAGCCTTGGTCGGATCGTCGGGAGCGATTCTCTCCTACATCATGTGCAGGGCCATGAACCGCCATTTCGTCAGCGTCATTCTTGGTGGATTTGGCGGGACCGGGGCTGCTGTTGCCGGCGTCGAGGGTGAGCAGGTGGCGATTGATGCCGAGGGTGTGGCGGCAGCCATTGCCGATGCCGACAGCATCGTGATCGTTCCCGGCTACGGCATGGCGGTTGCCCAGGCCCAGGGGTCGATCAGCGAGTTGACCCGGCGGTTGCGGACCGCAGGCAAGGAGGTGCGCTTTGCCATCCATCCGGTGGCTGGCCGTTTGCCCGGTCACATGAATGTTCTGCTGGCAGAAGCGAAGGTTCCCTACGACATCGTCCTGGAGATGGATGAAATCAATGATGATTTCCCGGCGACCGACGTGGCGATCGTGGTCGGATCCAACGATATCGTCAATCCGGCTGCACAGGAGGATCCGAATTCGCCGATCGCCGGCATGCCGGTGCTGGAAGTCTGGAAATCGAAACAGGTATTCGTCTCCAAGCGAGGGCAGGGGACCGGGTATTCCGGAATCGAGAACCCGCTATTCTACCGCGAGAACACGCGGATGTTCTTTGGCGACGCCAAGGATTCGGCGAACCACCTGCTGTCCCTGCTGGATTAGGCCAGGCCCGAGCACGGCCAGGCATCCGGGATTTGTCGCCGATGTCGGCGCCGGCAGGGTGTCCGGTGCCCGATTCAGAGCGGCTCCTGCGAGTGCTTGCGTAATTCGGCCCTGGCAATCTGCCGGCGGTGAACGGCATCCGGCCCGTCGGCGAGGCGCAGCGTGCGCAGCTGTGTCCACTGGCGGGCGAGTGGCGTGTCCTGGCTGATGCCCTCGGCGCCATGCATCTGGATCGCCTGGTCGGTAATCCGCAAGGCGACCCCCGGAGCGAGCGCCTTGATCTTGCTTATCCAGGGGGCGGCCTGTCGGGGAGTTGCATGATCCATGTACCATGCAGTCTTCAGACACAGCAGCCGGGTGGTCTCGATATCGGTCCTTGCATCGGCGATGTCATCGAAATTGGCGCCGAGCTGTGCCAGCTTGCTGCCGAATGCTTCACGTGAAACAGACCTCCTGCACATCAGGTCCAGCGCTTTTTCCGCCTGGCCAATGGCCCGCATGCAGTGATGGATTCGCCCTGGTCCCAGTCTTCCCTGGGCAATCCGGAACCCTTCGCCCTCCCCGACCAGCAGGTTTTCGGCCGGAACCGCGACATTCTCGAAACGGATATGCATGTGCCCATGCGGCGCATCGTCATGACCGAAGACCTCCATGGCCCGCAGCACCGAAATCCCGGCGGTGTCGGAAGGAACAACCAGCATCGAGTGGTTGCGATGGCGGAGGTCGCCAGTCGAGGTCCGGACCATCACCACGTAGACGGCACAGCGAGGATCGCCGGCACCGGTTGCCCACCATTTCTCGCCGTTCAGGACATAGCTGCCATCCTCGAGCCGGCAGGACATGGCGATATTGGTTGCATCGGATGAGGAAATACCGGGTTCGGTCATCAAGTAGGCCGAGCGGATCCGGCCATCCAGCAGCGGCTGCAGCCACTGGCTCTTCATCTGTTCACTTCCGTATCGCAGGAAGACTTCCATGTTGCCGGTGTCCGGGGCGTTGCAGTTGAATATTTCCGGCGCCAGGTGCGATTTTCCCATTTCTTCAGCCAGATACGCATATTCGACCGTCGAAAGCCCGGGGCCGCCATGCCTGCCGGAGAGCCAGAGATTCCACAACCCCCTCTCCCTGGCCCGCGCCTTGAGTGTCTCCAGGATCTCGAGCTGCCGAGCGGTCAGCACCCAACGGCCACCCCTGGGGACCTCCTCGAGAAACTCGGAATCAAGCGGGGCGATGTCCTCGGCAATCATTTGCCGGACCTGGCCATGAACCTGCTCGGCCTGCGCCGATAGCCCCAATTCCATGCTCGCCATGCTACCTCGCTCCAGCATCAATCCTGTCGGCACCCGCTCGCATCAGCCCCGCCGCATGTCTGAATCCGGGAAGTTGGTCCTCGCCGGGCCGAGAGCCTTCTCCACCCGCATTGCATTGTGTGGATGCATTCGGGATATTCATCGAATTTCATGTGTTCATCGGCACGGCAACATACGTCACGGCCCTTTCTGCCGCAAATGTGCATCAGGGAAAGCCGCCCCGGCCTCAATATTCCATCGGCAATTGGTTCAAGGTGGCGATCGGCATCCGGGCCGGACCACATGCCGGTTCTCGAACCTGACCCGCCTGCAGGCTTGCTGCCCATGCGAAATCCCGGGAGGGCAGCCGGTCGCACCCGGGCGGAGTTGCAACCGGGAGACCCGATCGAGGAGTTGCTCAGGCAGGGCGCAGCGGGCAGGATCACCGGCGGCGGAATCGGCCTGACCGGAGATTCGGCATATGATGGAAGACATGCGTTCATTCCTGCAGAACCTGCTTGGTGAGCCCGTGACCGGAATGAGGCGGATCGGCAGGGGGCAGTCCAATCCGACCTACCTGCTGCAGTGTCGGGGGCGCAAGCTGGTGCTGCGCACGAAGCCACCGGGGAAGCTGCTGAAATCCGCCCACCTGGTCGAGCGTGAGTACCGGGTGATGCAGTGCCTTTCGGCCACCGAGGTTCCGGTTCCGGTGCCGGTCGTGATGGTGGGTGATGCCGACTCGCCGAATGGCCGGGCATTCTATGTCATGGAATTCGTCGATGGTGACATCCATTTCGACCCCTGTCTGCCGGGCATGTCGGCATCGGCAAGGGGGAAGACCTATGATGAAATGAACCGGGCACTGGCCATGATCCACCGTGTGGTGCCGAAAGCGGTGGGGCTGGCCGATTTCGGCAAGCCGGGAAACTATTTTGAGCGTCAGACCGACCGGTGGAAGAGGCAGTATCTTGCATCATGCACCGAAATCGCTCCGGACATGGAGCAGCTGATGGCCTGGCTCGAGGACAACATGGTTGCCGATGATGGCGAGGAGGCGCTGGTGCACGGGGATTTCCGCCTGGACAATCTCGTATTCAGACGCGGGTCCGGCGAATTGATTGCTGTCCTGGACTGGGAGTTGTCGACGCTCGGTCATCCCCTTGCCGATCTGGCCTACCAGTGCATGCAATGGCAGATGCCCCACGACGGTGCGCTGCGGGGGCTGGGCGGAATTGCGCGTGATCGGCTGGGCCTGCCCGATGATGACAGCTATATCGACGATTATTGCCGCCGTCGGCAGATCGCCCGGCCCCGGAGATGGGAATTCTATCTGGTATTCGCGTTCTTTCGCCTGGCAGCCATTCTCGAGGGCGTCGGGCGTCGGGCGCTGGACGGGAATGCGGCAAATCCCGAACTGGCTCTCGAATACCGGGGCCTTGTTCCCCAGCTGGCCCGGCGGGCCGTGGAAATCCTGGAGTGAGGCCCGCCAGACAGGGCAGTCGGCAGCGGGCCTGTCAGGCAAATGCGAGGCTCACCGCACCGAGATCTCCGAAATCAGCCAGCAGCGATTCTCCAGGGCCGGCAGCATGGACATCCGTGCAGACGCCGGTCGTCACCATGTCACCTTCCTGCAGCTGGTGGCCATGTCTCGGCAGTTCATTTGCCAGCCACGCCAGGGCGTTCAGGGGGCTGCCCATCACGTTTGCACCACTTCCGGACAGCTGCGTCCTGCCATTGACCGACAGGGTAACGGGGTGGCAGTTCAGATCCGCTGCGTGCCAGTGTTCGGTCTCCTCGCCATGGACCCAACCCATGTGCACGGCGTTGTCGGCGGCCAGCGACTCGGCACAATAGGCAGACCAGGCAGCAAGGCGCCGCCCGACAATCTCGAGGGAGGGGATCATGTGGCCGACAAACCGGGTGATGGAATCGCCGGTCCATTCGCCCGAATTCCCCGGGACGGTTTCAGCCATCCGAAAGGCAAATTCGGGCTCCACGGAGACCATCGGGAATTCCGATGCCTCGAGAGTGGTGCCGTCCGGCCAGGAACGGCAGGACAGCAGCCTTCCGTAAACAGGCCCGTTGGCATTGAACAGGTCCCGGGCCACCTTGCTGGTGCAGGCGATCTTGTAGCCGACCGGCTTGCACCCGGTGGTGGTGCAGAGCATTCGATCGACAAGAACAGCCTGGGAGCGATAGGCGTCTGCCATCGTCGCCGGCACCAGCTGGTCCGGAATTCCCTCGGGTGCCGGGCCTCCAGATCTGAGATGCCAGAAGAAATCTGCCGTCGAATCCATCACTCTCCTCCGAACTGTATGCCGGTTTTGGCGGCCGGCCCGGAAGGACCCGATGCGCCGCCCGAACTGGTCGGGCCCCTCCTCGAGGAGGGGCTGGAAATGGCAGGATGCCCGCCACGGTCCGGGGATACCCTGAAATCCGGGACATGTGAACAATCGGAGCCGGCAGCCTTTCCATTGCAGCCCTGTCATGGGGTAGGGTGACTCCATCCTGTGTCCGGGCGATGGCAAAAGCAGGTTGAAATGGCTGGCAAACATCCTGATACCATGCAGGACGACATGCCAGGCGGCGCGTGGAAGGCAGGACCGCCTCCCGGCTGCAGGTATTGCCGGTCCTTCAGGAGGTCTCCGGGTTCAATGTTGCAGATCAGGGGGCTGACATTCCGGATTGGTGAGCGCATGCTCCTGGACCAGGCATCGGCAGCGGTGTCAGGGCAGGGCAGGGTGGGGGTCGTCGGCAGGAACGGCATCGGCAAATCCACCTTGCTCCGGTTGATCGCCGGGGAAATCGAGCCTGATGATGGCTCCGTCGAGCTGGGCAGGAATCTGCGGGTCGGAAAGGTGGCACAGCACTCGCCCGGCGGACAATTGTCACCGCGGGAATTCGTGCTTGCCGCCGATGTCGAACGATCGCAGCTTCTTGCCGAGGCCGTCAATGCAACGTCTCCGGACCGCATTGCCGAGATCCAGCTTCGCCTGGCCGATATTGATGCGCAAGGCGCACCGGCCCGTGCCGCCGCCATCCTGGCCGGGCTCGGTTTCGACGAGCAGGCCCAGCTCCGCCCGCTGGACTCGTTTTCCGGCGGTTGGCGAATGCGTGTCGCCTTGGCCACGACACTGTTCCTCAAGCCGGACCTGCTTCTGCTCGACGAGCCCAGCAACCATTTGGACCTGGAGTCCCGTATCTGGCTCGAGAATCACCTGGTGACCCATCAGGGAGCAATCCTGCTGGTCAGCCATGATCGAAACTTCCTGAATGCGGTTGTCGACAGCATCATCCATTTCGACTCACGAAAGCTGGTCACCTATCGCGGCAATTATGACCGCTTCGAGGTCGAACGCCGGAAGCGGGTCGAAACCAGGGCGGCGGAAATCCGCAAGCAGCATGATCAACGAAAGCACATGCAGTCATTCGTGGACAGGTTTCGATACAAGGCAACCAAGGCCCGGCAAGCCCAGTCCCGGCTGAAAGCGCTGGCGCGGCTGGACGAGCTGCCGCCCCTGCCAACCGAATACTCGGTGAAAATCGGATTTCCCGACCCCGGTGAGCTTCCGCCTCCCCTGGTCACGCTGGATGATGCCAGCGCCGGCTATGAACCCGGCAACACTGTCCTGAGGAGTCTTGATCTGCGGCTGGACATGGATGACCGGATTGCCCTCCTGGGCGAAAACGGCAACGGCAAGACAACCCTGCTTCGCTTGCTTGCTGGCGAAATCGAGACCATGTCAGGGAGCATAACCCGCTCGCCAAGATTGCGTATCGGGTATTTCGCGCAGCAGCTCGTCAATTCCCTCGACCCTTGTCGGACGCCGCTGCAGGAACTCGGCTCGCTCATGCCGGGCCTGGCCGATGGAGAGTTGAGGTCCCGGCTGGCCGAATTCGGGATATCCGGAGACCTGGCCGATGTCCCGACATCCCGCCTGTCCGGCGGCGAATTGTCGAGATTGCTGTTTTGCCGGATCACGGGCGATGCGCCGCATGTTCTGCTACTCGACGAGCCAACCAACCATCTCGACATGGAATCCAGGCAGGCGCTGATCGACGCCATCAATGCCTTTCGGGGAGCGGTGGTGCTGGTTACCCACGACATGCACCTGGTCGAGCTTTGCGCCGACGATCTCTGGATCGTGGAAGGCGGTGGTTGCCATGCCTTCGATGGCGATATCCAGGACTACCGGTCTGCGGTGCTGAGGGCGCGTCAGTCGGGCCGGAAGCGTGCACGAGGGCGCCGACGGGCCGATGGAGACAATGCGTCCCGCCGCGACGGTGCAAGCGAGCGACAACGAAAGGCACGAATCCGAAAACAGGTTCGAGCGGCCGAACATCGCGTCGAACAGCTGGGTCGGGAGCGGGCCAGGATCGAGGAACAGCTTGCCGACCCGGCACTCTACCAGGGGCCGGTTGCAAGAATCTCCGCGCTCAACCGGCAGCTTGCAGAGCTCAACCGGCAGCTTGCCGCTGCCGAGTCGGAGTGGCTGGCGGTCGAGGAAATTGCATCGTGACCCCGTATGCAGGCCAGCCTCGCCGTCGGATGGCCAGGGCCAGGTTCGCCAGCGGAGCGGCAGTCGACATGCCCGCGGGGCGGCTCAGCAGGTATAGTTGAGGCCCAGCCTTCCGCCATCGATGTAGATGGTCTCGCCGGTGATGTAGCTGGCCTTCGCCGAGGCCAGGAACGCGACGACGTCGCCGATCTCGCGCGGTGTTCCGGGTCGTCCGAGCGGCGTGCGGGACATCGCGGTGTCATAGGCGGCCGGATTGGCAACAATTCCGGCGAACATCGCGGTATCAATCGATCCCGGACCGACGGCATTGACCCGAATATCATGCGGCGCCAGCGCCAGCGCCGACGATTTGGTCAATTGCATGACCCCTCCTTTCGAGGCGCAATAGGCGGGAATACCGGGGATGGCGACCTGGGCGTTGATCGATGACATGTTGACGATGGCACCCTTGATTTCCCTCTCGATCATGGTGCGGGCCGCCCGTTGCGTGGCGACAAACACGCCGGTCAGGTTGATGCTGATGACCTTCTGGAAATCTGCCAGGTCATAATTCAGGAACTCGCCGGGCAGGGCGATGCCGGCATTGTTGACCAGGGTTGCAACCGGACCGAAATCGACCTCGATCCGGTCAAACAGCTCGAGTATGGCTTGTGGATTGCCCATATCCGCAACCATGGCGGCCCCGGCATCGCCGAACCGATCCGCAGATTTGGCAACCGCATCTTCCCGGATGTCGGCCAGCACGACGAAATGGCCATCCTCGGCCAGTGCTTCGGCGCAGGCAAACCCAATTCCCTGGGCGCCGCCTGTTATCAGTGCGATCGGTTTGTCGCTCATGATCCGCAATCCTCCTGCCCGTAATCATCCCGTGCCGCCGATTCCGAGATATACCCGGCAACACGGTCGCGTTCGACCGATTTCCGCTGACGCTGGCCGGGCTCGCCGATGCCACCCCCTCCGGGTAGCAGAAGACGCAGCCTCTCGCCTTCCCCGACAAGTTGGCGCCCCTTTGACTCAAGCCGTGTCCCATTCGCCATCTCCACGCGGCCCGGACGTCCATTGCAACCACCGCCGCGGCCGCGTGCCGGAAAGTCGACGCGGTCGAACATGGCGTTGAAATGAAACTCGTAGCCCCGCCGCGCTTCGATTTCGATGATTTGGCCCAGGCCACCGCGATACTCTCCCGGGCCGCCCGAGTCCGGGCGCAACTCCTTGCGCCAGACGATGACGGAGCCAACATGTTCGGTTGCCTCCACGCTCATTGTCGAGACGCCGGAGGGAAAGGCGGTGGCCGACAGGCCATCCGATGCCGGCCTGGCACCGGTGCCACCCGAATTGAACATGAGAATCTCGCTATCCGGCCCGTCGTCACGCCGGCCGGCCGGCCGGGCCGAGACATGGATGTTCCAGAGTGCTGATGCACCCTCGGCCGGCGCCAGGCCCGGCACCGCCTTGTCCAGCGCTCCCAGCACCACATCGGGAACAAGATGGCCGAGCACATGGCGCACGGAAACCGGGGCCGGACGCCGTGCTGCCAGGATGCAGCCCTCGGGCACCGTGACGTCGAACGGTTCGAGCGAGCCCGAATTGTTGGGGATGCCGGGGGAAATTGCCACCTTGAGCCCAAAGCAGGCATAGGCACGGGTGTAGACTTCCGGCACGTTGACTCCGCGGGGGTTCATTCCGGATGTGCCGGCGAAATCGACCCGAAGCCGGTCACCGCGAATTTCCAGACGGACTTTCATGTGGACGGGTTGGCCGTAACCGTCAACCTGCATGTCGTGGTGCCAACTTCCGTCCGGAAGTGCGGAAATTGCCTTGCGGGTGGCATGGCGGCTGGTGTCGACAATGAAGTCGGCAAGCCCGTCCAATTCGTCAAGCGAGAATTCGTCCATCATTGACTGCAACCGCCCTGCTCCGACCTCGTTGCAGGCTGCAAGCGAGTACATGTCGCCGACGGTCTGGTCTGGTGTGCGAACATTTGCACGGATCATTTTCAGGAGAATCCGGTCGACCACGCCTCGATCGGCAAACCGCATGATCGGTATCTGCAGGCCTTCCTCGAAGATTTCGGTTGCATCCGGACCAAATCCGCGCCCGCCGATATCGACAACATGGGCGGTTGCGGCAAAAAAGCCGACATGCCGGCCGAGGCGGAAGACCGGCGTGACCATCGTGATGTCATGGAGGTGGCCGGTTCCCATCCAGGGGTCATTGGTAACGTAGACATCGCCCTCGCACATGTTGCCGGTGCCGATCTCCTGCACGAAATGCCCGACGCTTTCGGCCATTGCGTTCACATGACCCGGAGTTCCGGTCACGGCCTGGGCAATCATGCGTGACTTGCGGTCAAAAAGGCCGGCCGACAAATCCCCGGCCTCGCGCACGCTGGTCGAAAATGCGGTACGCACGAGGGTTGAAGCCTGTTCCTCGACCACGGCAACCAGGCGGCTCCACATGATCTGGTAGTCAATTGCAGCCAGGCTCATCCTTCCAACTCCCGGCGCACCAGCAGAATTGATCCATCCGGCTGACCGATTGCACGAAAGGCCGATGTGACGATGGTCGAGGTTTCATTTTCGACAATGATCGCCGGGCCGTCAACATGCCGGCCGGCTTCCAGGCATGATCGCTCCACCTCCCCGGCCTCGACCAGGCAGCGACGTGCTGCGTCGAAGATCCGGCGCCTGCGTGAAATCGTTGCTGCCTTCTCACCCGGAGCCAGATCGACATGCACCGCCGGTGGAGTCGCGGTGGCAATTTCCAGCGACCAGTTGGCCATCTCCACGCCAAGGCCGTCGATGGTTCGTCCGAACAGCGCCCGGTATTCCGATTCGAAGGATGCAATGATCGTCGGAATGTCCCCGACCGTGAATTTCTTGTACGGAAGCGGCACCGGGATTTCCCATCCCTGACCCGAGTAGCGCATGAAGGCTGTCAACCTCGCCGAAACCCCTGCATTGCCGGCGCCCTGCCTGACGAAACTTTCAGCCTCGCTGGCCATGGCAGCGACAATCCCGTTGACGGCGCCCGGGTCAAACCCGTCGATTGTCTGGAAGAGGCCGCGGGAAGCCTCGTAGGAAAAAGGTGCCCGCAGGAACCCGACGGCCGAGCCAACTCCGGCCATGGGCGGGACGATCGCCCGGCTGATCCCGAGTTTTTCGCACAGCCGGCATGCGTGCATTGGCCCGCCGCCACCAAAGGCGATCATCGTCGAGCCCTCCAGATCGCGGCCGATTTCCACCGCATGCGCACGGGCAGCATTTGCCATGTTCTCATCGACCATCTCTGCAACCGCGAGCGCCGCCTCCGGGATCTCGAGCCCGCCGGGAGCCCCGAGATGATCGGCGATTGCCTGGCGTGCGGCGGCCGGATCAAGCGGAATGGCTCCACCGGCAAACTGTTCCTGCTCGAGCCGCCCCAGAACCAGATTGGCATCGGTGACGGTAGGCTCCGAGCCACCTCGCCGGTAGCAGGCCGGCCCTGGCTCCGAACCGGCCGAGCGCGGGCCGACCTGGATGCGCCCGAGACCGTCGATCGAGGCGATCGACCCGCCACCGGCGCCAATCTCCACCATTTCGACCGCCGGGGTGGAGACCAGCATTCCGGAGCCTTTCTTGAACCGGTAACTGCGGGCGATCTCGAACGTGTCGGCGGTTCTTGGCGTGCCATCCTCGATCAGGCAGATCTTGGCAGTTGTCCCGCCCATGTCGAGACCGAGTACCTGGTCCTCTTTCAGCGACCTGGCAATTCCCGCGGCAAATGTGGCGCCGCCGGCAGGTCCGGATTCGAGGAGTCGCACCGGTTGCTCCATTGCCGTTTCGCTCGAGATCAGGCCGCCGCCGGAGTGCATCACGTAGAGAGGGGCCGCGATGCCGGCCTCGAGCAACCCGGCGACCAGTCGTCGAAGATATCCCGCAACGAGGGGGAGGACATAGGCGTTGGCGATCACGGTGTTGAAGCGGGGAAGTTCACGCATCCGGGGCGAGACCACCGAAGACAGCGAGATCGACATCCCGGGGATCTCCCGGCGCAGCGCCGCCGCCATCCGGGCCTCGTGGCAGTCATTCGCATATGAATGCAGGAAACCGATTGCCACCGCTTCGAATTGCCCGTCGCGCATGGCTTCGACCATGCGATTGATGTCGTGTTCGGCCAGTGGCAGCAGGATTTCGCCATCGGCGGCGGTCCGCTCCGGGACCACGAAGCGGTGCTGGCGATGGACAAGCGGTTGCGGCAACTCGATATCGAGATCATACTGCTCGAAACGGTTCTCGGAGCGCATCTCGATCACGTCTCGAAATCCCTCGGTGGTTATGAATGCCGTCCTGGCCCCGGTTCGTTCGATCAGCGCATTGGTGATCAGCGTGGTGCCGTGAATGACCTGCCGGATCGCTCCAGGGTCGGCACCCGCAAGGTCTGCTGCAGCCATGATGCCGGCGAGGATGGTTTGCTCCGGCCGGGAATGGTCGGTGAGTATCTTGCAGGTGGAAACCCCGCCAGGATGCTCAAGCGCGATATCCGTGAATGTGCCGCCCACGTCTATACCAAGGCGATACCGACCTCTATCGTCAAGGTTTTTTGCTGTTATTTCAGTATTTTGTGGCATGAAATCGACCTAAGGTGCATCAGAAAATCCTGGACTTCCGTAATCGTATCGCAAGAAGATTCGCTGCAACGGAAAGCCGTTCATGTCGCCGAAAGTCCCGCTCAGACGCCTGGCCAGCCATGAACTTGGTGACGGTTCCGACAAGTCGGAGAGGCTTGGATCGCCTGTAGGCTGGCCCAAGCCTTGCCGAATCGGGTAGGCAGATACCCGGCCTGATCGCGCCAATCCGGACATCTGCAATATGCGCGGGAATCGACCAAAGCATCATCACTCCCTCGACTGCCCGAACGCACCGGTCACCGCGAACAGATACGAATACGCCCCTGCCGTCTCCTTGGCCGATGGCATGAGGCCGGTGCCCACGCCGAGCGTCCCGACAGCCGCGCCCAACACGTCACCGGTCGCTGCGAACCAGACACTTCCCGTCAATCCCGGCGACCACGACGCCAGACTCTTGCCGACAGGTCGGCTGATCGACCGTCGGTTATCGTGCGCTGGGTCCGTGATCTCCTGCCGCCGCCTCAACAGCTCCACCTCCCGCTCCAGAGGGTCGCTGATCATTTCCAGTTCAACCATGAAGCCGCGGAGACTTCGCATGTACGCCTTGTGAGCGTCCCGGTGTTCCTCGCGCAGCCCAAGCACATCCTCGAGAGCGGAATCGACGACAAGTCCAACGTCACCGGTTCCGAATCTAGCTTCACCACGCCTTCACATGACGGCATCGACTCTCTCGACAGCGTCTCGATCAGGTCACTCGTCGCCGTCGGCCAGTTGGTTTCCGGATGCAGGATCATTCTCCTCCGTGCCCCCGCACCCTGCGCCAGTTGACCAAGGATCACCAGAATCGTCGTGCGCACTACCGGATGCAGAGGGATCGATATCCCATCCTCGGCCGGCCGGGCCAGTCCTCGCTGTCGAAGCTCGTCCGTCAGGAACTCCGCAAGTTCCAGGTTCGCTCCATGGCCTATCCGGGATTGGGAAAGCTCCGCGAAGCGGCGTTCGTCCGGCAGTTGATCGAAGACTCCTCCGGCGAGCAAGTCCGCAACGACTTCGGCGAGCTTCTCGGCCACTTCCGCGTCAATCCATTCCTTCGGCTCCAGAATTCGAAACAGTCCCTGCTCTTCCAACGGCCCTGCGAGCGACGGGCCCGTTTCTCGATGCCGTCCTCTCATGCAGTCCGGCAACGGGACCGCCACCTCGTCAAGGAATAGAAGTAGCGACTTGATCCAATCCCCTTCGCCCGATGGCCAGTGTGGTGCCGGATAGTGATATGCTGTCTCTTTCACTCCAGGATCACCCCAACCGGCTGCCAACTCGAACGGTGCACGTCTGTTTCCCGCGCTGCACTCACATCTTTGCTTCGCAACCGTGTTGGCCGCACTCGGGCCCGGCTGCTCGCCAGCGTCAACCCGGTCCCGACCTCGAAGCTCATCGGTACCGCCGCATCTTCACGCATTCATCGCCCTCAAACACCTTCCGCCACATCCTGACCCTTCTCCCCGCCCAACCACATCTGATTCGCCTTCGCCAGATCGCCTCGCGCTCCCTCATATCGTGGCCGAGCGAGCGCGCGAGCTCGAAGAATCCGGGTCCGAGCATATGACCGTCGCCTTGTCACCTCATTCGCCCTTGCTCAGCCTTCATGGTGCGATCATTCGTGAGATGATGGACGCGGCGCAATGCCATCGCGATTGATCGGTGCTTCCAACAGGGCAAGCACGGCGCGAGCCCGGTAAACCCGATTACGTTTCGACTGCCCGAACGACGAGACGATGCTGGCCTCTTCGAGGCGGTCCACGGCGCGCCGGGCAGTGGTATAAGCGATACCCAGCGTCTTGCCGATCTCGCCGACGGTCCAAAACGGGTTCTGGACGAACAGGCCCAAGACGTCGTCAAGCCGCGGCGACAGTGCGTCGCCGAGATCGTTGCGCCAGGAATCGAACAGGGTGTCTAGGTGCTCGATGCGCGCGAGCGCGTCGTCCGCCTCGAGCCGGACACCGCGCAGGAAATAGACGAGCCAGTCTTCCCAGTCGCCAGTCTCGGTGATTGCAAGCAGATGCGCATAGTAGGCCTCGCGTGTCTCCTCGAAATATTCGCTCAGATAGAGCAGCGGCGAGGGCAGGACACCGCGCTCGGTCAGCAGCACCGTGATCAATAACCGACCAACCCGGCCGTTGCCATCGAGGAACGGGTGGATTGCCTCGAATTGCGCATGCGCGAGCGCGGCTTGCACCAGCACCGGCAGGCTGTCGTCGTGAAGAAACCGCTCCAGGGCGTCGAGGCAGCCCATCAACTCGTCAGGCGGCGGCGGTATGTAGCTCGCGTCGTTCAGCGTGCAGCCAGGCGGGCCGATCCAGTTCTGGCTGCGGCGGAACTCTCCCGGCGTGGCCGCGTCTCCCCTCACCCCGCGCGTGAGTCGTTCGTGAATTTCGCGAATCAGGCGCAGCGACAGCGGTAGCGTGTCCAAACGGTCGAGTCCGTATTCCAGTGCCGCCACATAGTTTGCCACTTCGCGCAGGTCGGCACTGTCTGTCGCGCCCTTCGCGCCGGCTTCGGCGGCAAGCAATTCGGCAAGCGTCGTCCGGGTTCCTTCAATCCGGCTCGACAACACCGCTTCCCGGCGGACAAAGGATCGGACAAAGAGATGCGGGTCGGGAAAGCGGCTTCCCTCTCCGGCAAGACGTCCGACGGCGAGGTCGGCGCGTGAGAGCGCGGTGACAAGGGTATCGTTCCATTCGATCGGCGGTGGAAGCGGGGCTGGAAGAAACGCCCGGTAGCCGCCGGAGCAGCGGATCGTGCGGCCATGGGGTTGGCTGCTCTTTGCGGACCCGGCCATGGTGCGGCATCCTTGTTGGCGAAACGAAAACAGGCCGTCCTCTTATTATCGAAATAGGGAAGTCTCGCAAACAACATTCAATGCAGATCGTCGGCGCGTTTTTCGGTTTGTCCGGCTTCGCAAGGTATCCGGGATCAGTGCTGCAGGGGGCCAGTTCGCTGTCGATAGGTGGTGAGTTCTGGACACTCCGTGCCCTGCCTCCATGCGCCCGAACCTTCAGACCCAGAACCGGAAGCTTTTCGGGGCACAGGTCTGCGCCCGATGATCACGAATCGGTCCATGACATGAGCACTGTCTTCGAGGGCTTGACGAGTCCGGAAACGGGACGGGGAACCCTGAGCGTGCGCACGGAATTTGATGGGGATCGGCTGCCGATCACGGCAAAGCCGGGCGAGAGTGTCACGAGGCCGTCGGCGCGTCAAGCCGCTGCGCGGCTCCTTCGCTCCGCTACGGCCCTTTCGGGTGTCAAACCACGTGCATTATGTTTTGAATTCAACATAATGAATGCCGCTTGACATGTGAGGTTCTTGGCAGCAGAGGGCGAGGCGTAGCGGCATGAGAAAGCGGAGGCCTGGGATATTGTCGTCGTCGATCGGCTGCACCGTTCCATCGTTTCCCGGAATTGTAGGACGAGCTGCCAGGGAACAGGGCAAGAGATTAGCGGCTGGATGCCAGGATCGCGCGTGGCACGGTACGGTGGGCCTACACCTGCGACTGCGGTCCCAGTTGGGTAAGCGATACGGCAGGGCCACCTTCCGCTCAGTCTCGGGATTTGAGACTCCGTTACGTTCGTGAGGACGTAGGGGAGTTTCTCCATGGAGCGCACTGCGGAGTTTTTCAGCCCGGTCGAGGTGATCGGTGGAGTGAAGGGACGCCGTCGCTGGCCGGATGAGTTGAAGGCGTGGATTACGGAGTTTGGATGGCTCGGCGGATCGTCTCCCGGAAGCTGTCCACCGTGATACGAAATCTGTGACGTGTTGCCCATTCTTGCCTTATGCGGTCGGCCTCGGCGATGTCGAGCAGGCCTTGGCGAATCATCGAGACGGCCAGACCTTGTGTCGCAAGGATGCGAAGGGTTGCGTCGGCACGGCCGGCATGTGTGGTGGCAAGGCGGTCGTCTATGGCGAGGATGTAGCCGCGGTGGATGGCGAGGGCGATGGCGGAGCATTCGCCGGCGCCAAGGCGGCCGGCGGCGAACAGGGATCCGAAGAGCCTTATCTCCTCCGGCGTGGTGACGCGGGTTTCCGAGATGGCGCCGGTTGCAACAGCGGCGGCAAAGCGTTGTTGCTGATCGGGATAGCGGTCCGTGACTTCCGCCGCGACATGGTCGGTGGCGAGGAAAGCGTGGGAGTGGCCGGCGATCAGATCTGTCCGGTCGATGCGCGGAAAATTGATGAGAACGGACGCATCGGTGACGATGATCGCCGGCTGGTGTTCTCCCACGGCCCGTGTCATTCGCCTCGGGCCGCTTCGGCTAGGTCGAGCAGCGTGTCGCCGGTAATGCGGAGGGTCTTGCTCAGTTCCAGGATCCGGTCGCGGGAGATTTCCTCCAGGCGGTAGGCCTCGATGGCGAGATGCGCGATTTCGTTGCGCAGTTCCCGATCCGAGTACCGTTGCTTTTCCCGCTTGCCGACATCGCCGAACATGTCGAACGCCTTGAGGTATTTGCGGCCGAAATGCTCCTGGTCCAGAAGTTCGCCGGACTCGCTCGCGGAAATGTACCGAAGGCTCTTCAGCCGGTAGACGGCCGCCTGGTAGCTCACACCGAAATGGTGGGCGAGCATGGCGTTGTCCTTGTAGGTGATGCGCTGCGAGCGGGCCGGCGGGCGCTGCGCTGCCTCGATATGGCCGCCGCTAGCAGCATCGAAGATGGCGTGGTCCCGGCGACTCGGCAGCCCTTTGTCGAGGTTCCGCAGGGAAGCCCGGACTCCACCTCGCGGCATGAGAAACGCGGCGGCGAACGCGTTGGCGCGCTTTTCGACCATTTCGGACGAGTTGCCGGTGCTGGAGATGGTGATCTTGCCGTTGCGATCCAGCAGGGCGTGCGCATATTCATGGGCGTGGGAAAAGCGCTTCCGTCCCTTCGCGTGTGACGAATTCACGAGAATGGCCAGCCCGATGCTCGGATGCCGCAGGAAGAGTGACGCCGGATGCCCAGACGCCTAGGGAAGCAATGAGTTCGGACAGGTCGGCAATCGGCGCGTCGGCGATTCCAGGCCTGCGGCGCTCCTGCTCGGCCGCCTCTTCTCCCTGGGCCACGACCTCTCCGGGTGAGCGGGGAAGCCGCATCTCGTAGCTTGGCGGGCCAGACCGGGGTTCCGCGTCCAACAGACGTTCGAGGGAAACGCCCTCCCGGCAAAGGTGCACGCACCGGGCGACCTGCTCGCGCGTGACCGGATCCTCCTCCAGGCCTGGGGCTGCACGGTGCAGGGCCGGGAGGACATCCCTGTCCTCGTCCCTGGGCCCCTCATGCAGGAGGTCGGCGACGGGGTGCAGGTAGAATTCGGAGAGTCGGGTCAGTTCGAGGGTCGATACCGATCGGGTGCCGGCCTCGAGTTGCGTGACGGCGGTTCGGGGGAGGTTCAAGGCGTGGGCTACGGCTTGCTGGCTGAGGCCGCGGGATTCGCGCGCCGAGCGCAATCGTTGTCCCAGATCTTTCGCATTCATGGTTTCAGCTCCTCCTTCCTGAAATGCCGCTGCCGCGGCTCCGGCATATCGGTGCGGTGGCCTCTGCGGCCCAGGACGGAACCGGCTGGTGCAAAGACGAGGAGGCGCCATTGGCGTGTCAATACTGGCCGAGAACTGACCCACCTTCCTCCTCCAATATTGACCCGTCTTGTTCCGTCTTTCCTTCCCGGTAGCCTTTTCCCGGTAGTCCGCCCGGCGGGCGGCGTTTTCGGGAGAAGGAAAGATGGAAAGGAAGTCGGATCACGGATTTCGGCGGCTGGCTGACGAGGTGAGGTCCAGGCCTCTGACCGAGGTGGCGCCGCTGCTGGGCTATGCACAGGACAGGACCGACCGCTGCCGCTGGAAGCGTCCAGGCTCGGTGCTCAGCATCAGCGGGCCCAAATACTACGACCACATCGCCGGGTGCGGCGGTGGCGGGGCAGCAGGCCCGGTCATCCATGGCCTCGGCTGCACTCCGCTCGAGGCAATCAACTGGCTGGCCGGACGGCCATCGCCTCCGGGGACCGCCAGGCCGCCGGTTCCGGTGCGGCCCCGGGCACTGGCGATGCCGCCGCCCTGCGAGGACAGCCGGGACGGGGTCCGGGCATACCTGACCGGCGAGCGCGGCCTCGATGCGGCCCGGCTGGACGATCTCAAGAGGGCCGGGCTCTTGTGGGCCGATGCGCGGCTCAATGCGGTGTTTGCCTGCCGGGATGCCCGGGGTCAGATCACCGGCGCCGAGCTTGTCGGTGTCCGCCGGTTTGCCGATGGCTCCCGCTTCCGGGGCATGGTACCGGGCTCCCGGAAGGCGCTCGGCGGCTTCTGGTTCGGTAGCGGGGACGCCGGAGTGCCAGCCGGTGTCTTCCTGGCCGAGAGCGCCATCGATGCCCTCTCGGCATGCGCTCTCGGTGCCGGCGGGGCGGCGGTGATGATCTACGCGTCGGTGGCCGGCACCTGCCGCCGTCTTCCGGACTGGCTTGGCGAATTCGACCTGGCATTCGTCATCTGCGGCTTCGACGCCGACGGGCCCGGCGATGCCGCCGCCGGGGCGCTCATCGTATCCGACAGACGGGTCAGCCGTGCCCGTCCGTCCGGAGGCGAGGACTGGAACGCTCTCCTGCAGCAGCACATCTGACGGCAGTCATCAATCTCGGCTCCTGAGGCGGTGGCTGTCATTGCCGGTCTCGAGGATGTCGCAATGATGGGTCAGCCGGTCCAGCAGGGCGGTGGTCATCTTGGCATCATTGAAGACGCTGGCCCATTCGCCGAACTGCAGGTTGGTGGTGATGATCACCGGCGTCCATTCATAGAGGCTGGACAAGAGGTGGAAGAGGAGATTGCCGCCATCGCGCGAGACCGGCAAATAGCCAAGCTCGTCGATGATCACGAAGTCGCGCCGCCGCAGGGCATCGGCGAGGCGCCCCTGGCGGCCGTCCTGGAACTCCCGCTCGAGCAGGTTGGCCAGCTCGATGATGTTGAAGAAGCGGCCGCGGGCACCGCCCCGGATGCAGGAGCGGGCAATGGCCACGGCAAGATGGGTCTTGCCGGTGCCGGTTCCACCCACGAATACGAGATTGCGCTCGGCCTCGATGAAGGAGCCATCCGCCATGCGGCGCACCATCTCCTCGGCCACCGGGCTGGCCGAGAAGTCGAACTCGTCCACCTCCCTGGCATGGGGCAGCCTGGCGATGGTCATCTGGTACTTGATCGATCTTGCCTTCTTGTCGGCCAGCTCGGCCTGCAGGAGCCGGCCCAGAACCCAGGCCGGCCCGCCCTTGCGCCTGTTCTCGGCGGCCAGGGTCTCGTCCCAGGCCGCCTTCATGCCGCGCAATCCCAGCTCGCTCATCAGCACCATCAGTTCACTTCGTTTCATCGGTCCTGCCTCCCGGCAAGCAGCCGGTCATAGCGTGCGGGGTCGGCGGCCGGCGGGTCGCCGAGCTCCAGCCCCGCCGGTATCGGAACCTGCGGCGGCGGCCCGGGCTGGCAGCGCCGGGCGGCGATGTCGAGGATGAGATCGGCATTGCAGATGCCGGCCGCCAGCGCCTCGGCACAGGCGTCGGAGATCGCCTCGAGACCGTGATCGCGGGCACCGAGGAGAATGCGCACCATCTGCTCGCCGCCATCCTTGCCTGTCTCCAGGCGCTCCCGCACCGCCGCCAGCGGTGCCGGCAGATGCCTGGCCCGGAACGGCGCGCCATTGCGGATCGCCCCGGGCTTGCGCGCCAGTATGGGGATGTAGTGGCTGACGTCATAGATCGCCCGGCCTCGCCCGAACTCGCGGACATGGCTGCCGACGATCTCGCCGCCGAGACGGATCTCGACACGATCGGCCAGGGCGCGCAGTTCCACCGGCCTGCCGGCGGCACGCGCCTCGACCGAGTATTTGTTGTTGTCGAAGTGGACCAGGCAGGTCTTGGAGGCCGTGGCCTGGCGTGAAGCATGGCCGCGGAACGGTTCTGTCCCCGGCACCAGGCAACGCTGCTCCTCGCCGGCAAACACCTCGAAGATCGTCCGCTCGGGGAAGTCCGGATGCCGGTGCCGCAGGACATGCCTGCGGCACCGCTCGGCCAGCACGGCGTTGAGTTCGTCCATGGTCTCGGCCTCGAGGCGCGGCTTGAACAGCAATCCGCGCATGGACTTGATCTGGCTCTCCACCCGGCCCTTCTCCCAACCCGCCCCGCGGGTGCAGAACACCGGATCGACCAGGTAGTGCCCGCACAGTTCCGAGAAGCGGGGATTGATCTTGCGGTCCCGGCCCAGGAGGACCCGCTCCACCGCCGTCGTCATGTTGTCGTAGATTCCACGACCGCAGGAGCCGTCAAACGAGACAAAGGCCCGGTCATGGGCATCGAACACCATCTCCTGGGTCTCCCGGGGATAGCAGCGGATGAACGGCATGCGGCTCGACACAGGGTGAACTGCGCGGCCTTGACCGTCACCGGCCTGCCGTCCAGTAGCACCGTCTCGTGGCTCCAGTCGAACTGACAGGCTCGCCGGGATCGAACTCCAGCGGCACATACGCACCCGCAACGCCGCCGCCCTGCTGCGCCGCCCACTTCCGGGCATAACGACGCACCGCCTCGTAGCCGGCCTCGCAACCCTCATTGCAGAGCTTGCGCCAAATCGCCGTGAGCGTCAGCCTGTCGCGTCTCGTCCGCTTCCCGTTGGCCTCCAGTTCGGCCTCGAGGGCGTGGGTGAAGCCGTCCAGCTTCGGCCGGGGCTGCCTGTCCGACCGGTCATAATGATGCGCCGTCGCTCCACCGCGCACCACCTTGCGAACGGTGTTGCGGGATATGCCGAGCTCCCGGGCAATCGCACGGATCGACTTCTTGTCGCCAAGATGTTTCCTGCGAATCTTTGCAATTGTCTCCACTACCAGCATCCTCTGATTCTCCCGCAATCCGTAAAACGGTCGCAGGAATGAACGATCTGCTTCCGGGAAGGTGGGTCAATTTTGGAAGAGGATTCTTCCCGAAGTGGGTCAATATTGCAGGTGGATTAACAATTGGCGGGTGAGGACGAACGGCCGGGGCAAGGGAAGCGCCGCCTCCTGTGTATTGACGGGGGCGGCATTCCCGGCACGTTTCCGGCAGCCTTCCTGGCGGAGCTGGAACAGCATCTCGACCATCCCATCGGATCGTGTTTCGACCTGATTGCCGGCACCTCGACGGGGGGAATGATCGGCATCGCCCTGGCTCCGGGGCATCCGGCCTCGGAGATACTGGGTCTCTACGAAGAAAAGGGGCCGGAAATCTTCGGCCAGGACCGGAGTGCTCTCGGAAACTTCGCGGGCAGGAGGCTGCGCGGAATTCGCCGGCTCTACCGAAACAGGCATGGCCCGGAGGCCTTGCGGGACGCTCTCGAGGATGTCTTGGGCGATCGACGGATTGGCCATGCCCGGACCCGTCTGGTGGTTCCCGCATGGAATCCTGTTGCACAATCCGTCTACATCTACAAGACGGCGCATCATCAGCGGCTCCGGACGGACTACCGGTCGCTTGCCGTTGACGCGGCGCTGGCGACCGCGGCCGCGCCCACCCATTTCCGCCAGCACATCACGCAACACGATGTCGGCCTGCTCGACGGGGGAGTGTGGGCCAACAACCCGGTTGCCATCGCCGTGGTCGAGGCCATGGGTGTGCTCGGCTGGCCTCGGGAGAGCCTGCACATACTGAGCCTCGGGTGCCTGGAGGAGACCTGCACGATCCCGAAACGGGCGGGCCTCGGCACGCTCGGGGCCAAGGCCCTGAAGCTGTTCATGGACGGTCAGTCGCACGGTGCGATGGGGATGGCAAAGCTGTTGACCGGACACGAGCACGACCGAGACGCCGTGTACCGGGTCAACCATTCGGTTCCGTACAACGCCTGCCCCATGGATGACAGCCGAACGATCCGGGACCTCAAGGGCCTTGGGCACTCGAAGGGCCGCGACCGGCTGCCGATCCTGGAGCCCGTGTTCTTCGATGTCCCGGCAGAGAACTTCAGCCCCGTCTGCCAGTCGAGCGAGGATAGTCATGACGATTGACACGAACGCGTATGCGACCTTCCTGGAGAAGGTCGCGGAAGACTCGACATACCGGCCGGCAAGCGGGAATGTCCCGACCGATGTCGAAACCGGTAAGGTCTGCCGCGTCTTCATTCATCATCCCCTGCACGGCATTGATGCCGGCCATGACGCACAAGCGGTTGAGGCCGGCGGCGACATCCCCCCGGGCATCGGAGACGGGCCGGCCGGTCGATGGTGCCGGAATGCCTGGTGCCGGATGGTGCAGTCCTTTTCATGGTGTTGCTTCCCTTCCGGATCGAACACCCCGGGCCTGGCGCTCGAGGGAAGAGGCGCCGACCTCTGCCCGGGTTTCGACATCGGTCGGGACATTCTCTCATTCGCCGGAATAGGGTGCCGAGTTGGTGTAGGTGGCATGGCGTACGTCGTCCGGGCTCCTCCCGAGGAATCTGCACGATGCCATTCTTGACGGCCAGTTCGTCGACGGTGAGGTCCTTCTGGAGCGCGATGAGACACTTGAGCGTTTGTTCGATGCCGGAGTAGGTTGCCCCAATTGTGAGCCACCGTTGGGCCAGGGCTACGTCCCCGACAAATTCGATCCAGGCTGGCTTGCGCGCGTAGTTCTCGCGAGTCTCCGCGCAGGCAGTTCGCAGGCGCAGCGTGATCGCCACTCGCGCGTCTTCATCAATGGGCATGGCGAGTCTCGTTTCTCCTGGACTGAGTGGGTGTTGCTCGGCGTCGCCGTTTGATCCCTCGGGACAGAAGCAAGTCAACACGTAGCCAAACCGATCGGCGTCGAACCGTCGCGCCGAGCAACACACGGTCCTGGACCGCGCTCGGCAGGCCCCTCAGTATTCGCCATAACTTCCCTACATACATGAGGAGCGGATCAGGCTCGGGCTGTCTCCAAGACGCGGGCGCAATGTTCGGAGCGTACGTTCAACATTTCGGCTAGACGCTGCAGAATCGGATGATCGAGCCCATTGACACAGGCATCGTTGACGGTTTCGGCAACCAGGGTCGGCACCGTCGCCGTGGTGGCTTTTCCCATGTCGATGACTTCGGCGGGTGGCAGGCGCACCTCCGTTGCGAACTTCACCCAATGGCGCGAGTGAACCTCGTTGAGCAAGTATTTTCCGCCGATCTTGGTAGGGCCTGACACATGTCTTCCTGGTGAAGGCGCCGGGTCGATCCACCGAGTCTGGTTCGGTCATAGCGTTCCACGATGATTGCCGATTCATTCTCGAAAGTGCGCACCTCCAAGCGTGCCGCTGGGCACCCCCCAGCGCTGACCGTCGAATAGGAGCGTCGTCTTCGGCAGCGCCCCGGCGAGGCTGAACTGGCCGGCATCGCGTGCTGTGCGCCACGCCGCCTGATCTTGTCTCAGGATTTGCAGGTGCTCGGCGATGTCGGCCTCGGTCAGCCATTCGATCTGCTGGTCGTCGGCCTGGAGAATGTCATCGACCTTGTCCGGTCGTACCAACTGGATGGCGCCGGGGCAGTCCTCGCCTACCGCACCGAGCAAGGCAAAGGCGTTGCGGGGCGACACATGAAACCGCTGCCCCCAGCGGGCCAGGATGGCTTCGTTATCGGGAAGCAGTCCCCGGAGCCAGGGCTCGATCCTGGCGTGATCATGTTCGGCGACCACGAGCGGCATTGAGAAGGAAAGCGGATAAGCCGCATCCATGGAGCGCCAGCGGTCGTCGTAGATGAATGTCAGCTGGCCGTGCCGGTCGCGTCGGATTTTGCCCATGATCCGGCGATCGGCAACGACGACAAGAAGCTCCGTCATGTCCCAATACCGTCACTTCAAGAAATTGATCCTGTAATACCGCAGGAACATCGTGGTATGCAGAGGCTCCCCCGATGGCCCGGACAAGGGCAGCCGGCGACGGCGCCATCTGCCGGCCGATGTCATGGTCCGTTGCGTGAGCGTGATGGCGCGGCTCCGGCCGCTCGCCACCCGCGAAATCCTGCGCTGTCCGTAAGGCGGGTTGCGGCGGCATCGCCGGACCTGCCGGTCCGCGTGTCGGGCCGCTCCTCGATCCCGCGGGCCCGCCCGCCCGGGCTGCGCCTGGCGGCCCTTGACGGGTGGGTCCCGATGCTGCGGGGCGAGGCCCGGAACCGGGAGGAATCCGGTCTGCCGGGTGCCTGGCGCCGCGCCCCGGCCTTTCCGCAGGCGCGCGTCACCGCGGTCATGGAAATCGGCACCAGGGCCGGTCCTGCCCGGCATGCCGGGCCATGTGCCGAGAGCGGGATGGCGCAGGCCGAAAAGCTGCCCGGGCATCCGTCATCCGGCATGCCGGTGCCGGCTGACCGCCATCATGCCGGGGCTCCACCGTGGTCGCGGGCGGTGGCAACCGGTGCCGGGCTCCTGCGGCGCTGCAAGGGGAACATGAGGCTCCCGGCCGGCGAGGCCTTCGATGACGGCTCGTGGCCGAGCGTGCTCATAGGCAGCGGCCCTGGCCGCCGGAAGAGCCGCGGCGAGCTGGCGGTGCGGATCATCGCCTGTCGCATCAGCGATGGTGGCGAGATCATCATGCCCGCCACCACCCTCATGGACCATCACTTCGCCCCGGCCGCCGGGAGACCGGGACCGCCCATGACGAGGCCTGGGCCCGCATGCCGGGCCCGGCGCCGCCTTGCGCTCCAGACACCGGCTCTCGCCCGCCAGGAGGCAGGCGGGCTCATGCTCGCCCATCATGCCGTGCGCTGCCTGGTCCACGAGGCGGCCGGGAAGTCGGGGGAGGATGCCGATCGATCATCCTTCGTTCATTCCGTGCATGTCATGCGCCCGTGATCATCGCTCCAGGCGCTTTCCCCCGGTGGATCCGGTGCCCGGCACCGCCGGCGGGATCCTCGAGGCGCGCACGGGTCTCCGGCCGCGGCCAGGTCAGGCCCCGGGGTGTCGGGCGGAAGACGAACAGCTGCAATCTTCGGAAGCGTGGTCCGGTGTCACGCCAGATACATGACCGGAGCCCGGAAATCATTCCGAGATGTGCTTGAAGTGACAGTGTTGGAGCTAATCGGTCTTGTCCAGCCGGTAGTATCTGCTCAGCAATGCTGTAGCGTCGGCCAGCGTGATCGGCAACTTCAACACCTTGTAATCGAATTCCAGGTCGTCGGAGACCCGTTCGAGAAACTTGGCCAGGTCAGCCCGTATGGGGTCGGCGACATTGATCTCGCCCTCACCCGGCAGCAACTGGATCAGCCGGAAGACATCGCCGCGGTGCTTTCGTATGTGACGCGAATCAATGTCCTCGCCCCCCGCCCTGAACCTGGAAAGATCGAGAAACGCGCGCGCCTTGAACGGGATCAGTATCCTCGCGTCGATCAGGCTGATCCCGTCGATCGCGACGCGCATGTTCCGGAGCGCTTCGAAATAGTCATCGTCAAGCAAAATTGCCGAGAGGCTGATCACATCCTCTTCAACGGGTATCGGCGAGAGCCTGGCACTATCGGGAAGCGGCTGCGTCTCCGGGCGGCGTGCAAAGAGCTCGATCATCGCAGGGTATGTATCGTCCGAAGGGCGATGAAAACGGTAGAATTCCCGCCGGCCGCTGGAGCGTTCCCGAGCCCGGTATCCGCCCGCGTCCAGGAAGCTCGCGAAGACCGTGGCAAACTCGGCACTCACCGCCTCCACACAGAGCACGATGTCGAAGTCCTTGGTGGCTCGAAACGGGAGTCCGACTTCACCGAAAAGGATGTCGCAAGCGGCGCCGCCAATCAGCGCGTAGCTTTCTTCGTGCCCTGCGAAATGTTCTCGGAACCGCCCCAGTCCCCTCACCATGTCCATTGCTCCAGCAGCCGATCGACAGCCATGGACAAACGCTCATCTGAGTCCCACCAGAACTGGGCGAACAGGGAAAGCGGATCGACCAATTGGTTCCTAGCCAACACCCGCGGATCGTATCGCCAGGTCGCTAACGCTCCATCCGATCCGTACTCGGCATCTCGCCGATCCACCCACCCCTCCGCGATCAGTTCGCGCATCTGATCGGAGGTCACGGCATAAGCTGGCAGTGTCGCGGGAGGACTCAGATCGGTTAGACGGGCGAGGGCGTGCTCGCCGGCCAGCGGCAGACTCCACGATTTCTTCCGCCATCGGATATGGTCCACTCGCCGCTCAGGACGAATCAGGAGCGTCTTGGCAATATCGATCAGCAAGCGCCCTTCTGCGCGAAACGACATGAGCTTCCTTCGACCGCGCCGTTCGACCCGGGCAAGGCTAACGGCGGCGAGCTCTTCGAAAGCGCGGCTCATGGTCATGACCGAATACCGAAGCGGCTCTGTCATCTCTGTCGGCGTCCACTGCTGACCCGGCTCACCATTGAGGAGGTGGAAAAACAGAACCAGTTGAGCCGACGGCGACAACTTGTCGGGCCGTTTCGGTTTCGGCCCCCTGAAATGCTCGCGCAAGTCCGTCGCTAGTTCCGGAACAAACAGCTGATTACCGGGAACTGCGAAGGCGATGCCAGCCGTGATAAGGCGTGCGCGAGAGCTAGCTGTAAGTCTTTCCGACGAATACACGACTATACCGTCATATCCTCTCTTGACGAGATCCAAGTGCTTCCCGAGCTCCTTTGGCGTGTGTCCATCGTCTGGTCTTGCGAACATGAAGAGTACTGGAGCTTGACCGATCCGCGTTTCGAAGAATTCGTAGAGACGAGTGAGGAAGACGGGCAGTGCCTTCTGCCCGTACCAGTCCCGCAACCGGACATCGAGCTTCAGGACCGCTGCGAGATAGCCTTCAAGCTGGTCTCGATACAGGTCTCTTTCCGACGGATCATGTCGGGTTTCTAACTCCATTCCCGAACACTAACATGACTCATGTTAGTGTTCAATATATATGTTAGCCCGGATTTCGCCTCGGCTACGTCTGCCTTCTCCTTGCCAAGCGGACTGCCCCGACGCGAGCTTGGCCAGCTTGACCCGTCGCCTCCTCTTGATTTGCCGCTCCATCCGAAGAAGCTCACTCCATCTGACGTCCGAGCACCGCAACCCTGGGCATGCTCCTCGACCACCCTGAAATGCGCAGACTCCCGATAGTTCCCGTCGCCTCAGCCAATCGCTGCCGTCCCGGCGCCACACCCTCGGCATTCCCATCGGCTGCTAAAAGCTGTCCGTTCCTCCGAATCACCTGTGCAATGACCACCTGCCCGGTGATCACATGCTTAACCGGTCTGCAATATCCATGCCTTCCCGTCTTCAGGCTGGCTTGCATAGCTCCGTCATCCTTCCGACATGGCGCAGAAGTCTTCCCCGCATTAGCATCCAACATTGACCGGTCAGTGGGGCACCTTGAAATCCTTTCGGTTTATCCACACCGCAGACATTCATCTCGACAGCCCTCTGATAGACCTTGCTGGGCGGGAGGGCAGCGTTGCTGCTGTCGGGTCGCAGTGTAATTCAATGGATAGCACCCGATTTGTGTCGGATTGGACCGGCGCCTGATCTTCCGGATACCGGAATGATCCACGACAGCTGGTCTCTCTTTCCCGGCAGCCGCGCGGCAGCTCTTTCTTCCCGGCAGCTTGCAGAGGGGCAGGCCCCCGGTGGTGTCATCGCCGCTGATATCCGGGGTTGATTCATCCGGGCCCGGATGATCGATGACGGCCCCCGGATCTTCTTCACCTGCGCCCCTACCGTCCGGCCGCAACCGGGCAGATGGCGGCGTCCCTCGACACGACATGGCCCTGATTCCGGGCTCGCACCTGTTCTCCCGCCGCCACCGCCACTGCCGGCCGCTGATTGCCGTGATGCCGCCTTCCCGGCGCAATGGCGGCATCGATCGCGATGCCGGATCCGCGGACAGCTTCAGCCACGATCACGCGGTCGGGCTGGTGCATGGCTGCTGCTGCCGGCTCCCGGCCGGTTATCCGTTCCGGGGCCGGGAGCCGGTCCATGCCGATCCGCCCCGTGTACAGGCCACGCGCCGCCCGGCCCGGCGCCATCCACGAGATGACCGATGAGGGCCATGCGGAGCTTCCCGACATCCCGTGCGCGCCCTGACGGGTGATGCCCTGCGGCTGCCCGTCCGACCCTTGCGGCGGGATGCCCGAAGGCCGGGGCTCGCCGGAGCTGCAGGTCGCGAACCGGGCGGGACTTCACCGACCGCCAGCGCATCAGGCGCAAGGCCGGGAGAAGGGGGCAGCGCTGCGGCCCCGGGACCCCGGCGGGCGACATCGAGGTGATGCCGCCGCCGGCCCGGGAAGGCGTGTTCGGGGACAGCTGCATCGACGTCTCCTTCGTCGCCGACATGCGCGCGGACAGGCTCGTCCGGCACCTGCCCCCCTGCCGGCCCGGCCGGGAGCGGAGCCGCCATCTCCCGCCGGGCGATGAGCGACCGGGCAGGATGAAGACCGGCCATTGCCGGCCGGTACCCGGCTGCAGGGGCGAGGTGGTGTTCCCGTTTGCTGCCTTTCGGCAGCACGGGCATGTCGCCGGGATCCCCGGTGCCTGCGAGGCCCGTGCCTCCATCCGCGGGCCGGCCGCCGAGGCGCCGACACCGGAGCATCCGCTCGCCAGGGCAGTCGGCCATGCCTCCACCCGGCAGGCGACGCCGGAGCTGTTCCCTGCCGGCCCGGACGTGCCGGTGGCGAGCGGCGTGGAGCGCCGGCTGCGCGGCATCGAGCCGGGGCGCCGCCGCCAGCTCCGGAAGGTCTTGCGGGACAGCGCCCGCGATTCGCGGAAACCCGGCCGCGTCATCCCCGGGGCCTCGTGATCGGCCATGACGGCACGCCACTCATCCTCGCCTCGCCGCACCACCGGGACCGGACATGACGACATCCTCCGTTCATCGATCGATGAACGGATCATCCTCGTGCGATCCCCGGTTGCCCGATCGGAAAACAGACGCCGTCGTTTGCCCGGTTACATATCAAGCAATCAATTTACGTGCGGGATCCCAGATGGCATACAAATACAGGATCAAGCCAAGAGAAATACCTTACCCAGGAAGCGACGCTCCTCCCTGTCTCATTTTCGACGTATATCTCTGTGAGGATGGAGTCCAACCTCGGCAAATGCAGGAGGCCGGCTTCAAGACCCGTGAGGAGGCAAGAGACTGGATCATACGGGAAGGAGGAGAGATTCTGCCTTAACCGGCATGGTCGATCTTGACGACCCGTGCTGCAGCGCGCCGTGGCAATGTGCATCCTTACTATGCTGTAGTGGCGGACTTTCCGAGATCACCGTTTTCCGGCCGGAAAGGCGGATTTGTCTGGAATCCTCGCAATTGACGCTCGTCTGCTATGGAAGTAGGCGGAAAACGGCGAGTTCTTCCGTCAGGCATCGATTGAGGATGTCAGGGCGCGTCTGCCGGGCGGTGCCGATGTGAATGCGAGGGATAAGCTTGTTGGCAAAACACCCCGGTTCGGCACCGCCCCTGTTTTCCTGTTGCCCGGAATACCGTCTTGTCCGTCCGGACGTCGCAAATGGATGGGAGACGACATGACCGACACAAGTGCCGTATTCCGCTTTCTCCTCGATAACCGCGTCTGTCCCGATGACATTCCCGGGCACATGGATGCCGGCATTCATGCGATTTTGCCGGATCGCCCCGGTGCCTGCCCGGCGTCGTGCTGCCGCAGGACGGACTCCTCGACACCGGACGGTCCGGCAATCCTGCCGGACGCAACCACTTCAGGATGGAAAGCAGCGGCTTCGGTTCTCCCGGACGAAGCCTTGGCGCGTTGCCCAAATCCGGATTGCAACCGGCTGCCGAACCACGTTCGGCCGGCCGCTCGCCGGTGAATCACGGGAACTGCCGCTTTGGCGGTGAAGGCGAGACACGCTCGAGCAAATGGATGAAGCAAGACCCGATTTGTGCGATCCGTCCGTTGGACAGTGATGTGCAGGGCATGGAAAACAGCTCGTCAGGGAGTGCGAACCGCCCCTCGACCCGACTGGCCGGCGTAACCCGCGGAAGCGGATGATCCAGAATCCGGGGGCGGTCTGCAGGCAAGAGGCGAAGCTTGTCCGGAGCGCCTGGCTGCAGCTCCCCCCGGCAGCCCCGGCAGCCTGAAACCGGATGCCGGCGTGTAGTCCGTCCCTGCCTCCGCGGCCAGCCGCCTGCGGACATGTTCGGCCGCCCGCGCCAGGGCCGCCGCCATGGGACCGGTGCTTGAACTCCCTGCAGCCGGAGCCAGCATCTCCTCGCTTGCCCGGAAGTTCCACACCAGCCGCCAGACCACCATGCGCGTGCGGGATGCGGACGCTGCCAGAGTCCGGAATGAACCGGTCATGACCGACACCTTGCGTAACTCGCCCAGGAAGGAGGATCATGACGACTGTAAGTCCTGAGAAATCGCCAGACGTAAAGTCGGTGACTGACCGCACCTTCAGCCAGACCCGAAAACGAAAGGGGCGGCACGGCCACCCCTTCGCATCTGATTCCCGCCGAGGCGGGCAGCGGACACGGAACAGGCCCGCGCCGCAACTGGCGCGAATGTATGCCATTTGGCCTGGGGTTTCAACAGCCAGGTTCGCCGTCAGCGCGTATGGTCGGGACGCGGCAGTCCCTTGAGGACCAGAGCGACGATCTTGTTGAAATCTTCCTGTCCAATCCGCAACGCCACGCGCCCCGGCAGATGCAGTCGGCTCACGGCGACCGTGGTCGGGTAATCGCAAATCACCCATGACCGTTGCATATTCGGGACATCGATCGGACAGGCCATGCGGTTGTCCGGCTGGGATTTCGTCGTGAGTGGCAGAACCGTGACTTTGCCGTGAAGTTTGGCCGTTCGTGACAGGATCAGGACGGGACGGCGTTTCCAGAACTCGGGAAGTTGCGCGTCCACGGGAAAGTCGCACCAATAGATCTGCCGGATCCGCGGGCCTGTCGGATCCTGGGCGGCACGCGGGGCGGCTGGCTGTCTTCAGCAAAATCCAGGATTTCCGTATTACGATCTATTGGCAGCTCCACCACTCTGACCGGTTTGTTCTTGTCGGCCCCTTCCGTGCCGAACTCGACCTGGTAGTGTGCCCCGCACCTTCTGCACCGGACGGGCTTTTCCCGGGCTCCGCGAAGACCCGCTCCAAGCAGCGGTTCCTCGTTGCAACAAGAACACAGCCAAGCCGCGTTGTTCCCGTTTCTGATTGCCTGCCTCCACTCTCCCGTCTGACAGACCAGTCGGATGGATTCCAGCTTCTGGAAACCCGGCATGCTCACCCCCCCCCTCATTGTCTACCCCGGCCGGCCCTGTAGGCGGTCGAGCAGCCGATGCCAAGCTGCGTTCAGTTCACGAGGAGGTCGCTGTGCAGGCGGGTTTCACTGGATTATCGTCTTGCGGACCGGAAATCTGGAATTCCCGGGGGAATCCGGGCCTGTGAAGGCTTCTCTCGTCGCCTTCAGCCCGAAAAGCAAAGGTAATTGCCCGTGAACGGGGAGAGATTCCGCACTCCGGATCCTCCCGGAAACCGGAAGCCGCCGGATTGATGAAACCCGTTCACACATGAACGAACTGGAAATGATTGTAGAGCCTTTTGTACCTATGTTGGGTTGGCGCCTGTTGACATCCAAGTTGAGAATCAGCCGCGCAGGCGCCATTCTCGCCGCAACGCACGCATGTGGACGCCCCCCATGGTGCAGGCCGGAATCCGGACAACCCGGATCACGCTCAAGGCACTGTCGCATGTCCGGCCTCCGGGATGCAGCATTCATTCGCCGCCGGCCTCCCGCCCGGGCCGGGATCATCCGCGGATCATCACGCCTTCATTCGAGGCCGTATCGGCAGGGCCCGGCATTCCGTTCCGGGCAGCCACGCCGCCGGTGCCCGGCAATCCCCGTCCTTCACCGACCGCGTCCGGATCATGCGCGCCATCCTGTTCGCCGGCTTCCCGGATATCATCCTGCGGACCGGATCGGCGCCGTTGCCCGGGCACCGCGGTTGCACCGGGAGCCGGCAGCTGCCCGAACTCCCGCGGTTCCGTCCCGGTGATCCGCCCGGGAAGCTGCCGGCCGGCCGCCTGCTGCTCCCGGGCCGCGAAGTCCCGCCCGCCGCGGAACCTCGCCATCGGCCCGGGCCCCCGCGGACCTCACGGCCACGACGCGCATGGCCGCGGCATCGTTCCGGTCGGCCTGTAGGCGGCCGGCGAAGGGCCCCGCATGGGTGACAGGCACCGCCGCACGCCTCCAGACCTGCAGGCAGGATGGTGCCTCCGGGAGCAGGGAAGGAGACCTGCCGCGTGACGGTGACTTCCGGAAGACCGGACTGTCTTCGGCGGTGGCGCCGCGATGCCGGAGGCTCCGCTTCGAGACGTCGATGCCGATGATGGCAGCCGGTTCCATGGATGCTGCCTCGCTGTTTCGACGCGCAGCCGGTTCGGCGTCTTCCCTGGCGCCGGGCGGCGCCGTCCGGAGGGGGCGTTCACTCCATCGCTTCCGGGCATCTTCGAGCAGGTCTTCAACGAGCCCCGGACGGGTTCGACCTCGAATGCGTGTTCGCCGGCGGCACCCTCATGCAGGCGCACCGGAAGGTGGCCGGCGCAAGAGGGGATCTCGAGGCAAGGTATCGGACGCCCGGGAGGCGGCCTGACCGGCAGGATCGTGGCGGTGGTGGATGCCCCCGGCTGCCTCGCATGACCGGAATCAGGGAATGGAGAAGCACAGGAAGCAGTACATGTCGCGCCCGGGACTTCCCGTGGAAGACCGCGCGGTTGCCGTGCCGCTTCCACGTCTCCGTCATTCATCCGGGCTCGCCGTTGCCGGCCGTCACCGGCTGACGCTCCGGCAACGACGAAGCGGGGCGATCTGCCCCGCAAGGCGGGTCGGACCGATGGCTGCCCGGATCACAAATACGGATCCGCAAGCAAGCATGATCGGCCCGCCTTGCCGCCGGCCTCCCGGGTCCCGGATGGATGCCCGGGCCAGGATGCCGGATCATCGCGGGAACGGGAGCGGGAGACCGTGAGAGGCCGGTCGCGGGCGTCGGTGCCGGCAGGGACGATCCCGACATTCATCCGGATGGCGAGGACAGGAGGCTTCAGGGTGGCCGGGACGGCGTCCGGGCCATTGCCGGATGGTCCGGAAGGAAGAAGGTCGGCCGGGTCATCCCCGGGGCCACGGGGCGCTGTCACCGGGCACTCCCGCAATCCCTGCATGCGAAGGGGTCTGCCGTCTGCGTCGTCGATCCCTGCCAGGCCGGGGATCCTGCCGGGGCCGGTGGCCAGCCGGCCAGCATGTCGCCGAGTAGCTCGACAGATGGCTCCACCTGGCCGGTGCCAGCGTGCTGCATGCGATGTCATTCCAATACCTTCCGGGCTCGCAGGCAACCGGGCCATCCGCCCGGCGTAACCGCCCCGGTTGGAGCGAACCGGATCGGTCGCCTGTTGGCGAAACGAAAATCGGCCGCCGGGATATTATCGAAACGGCATGGATTCGCGAACCAGGGTCAATGTCGTGCCTTCATGCCCGGGAGGGCCGGAAGACTGCACGGGACAACCGCTCTTCGCCCCGTCATGATGCCGCATGTGTGCTGCACGGGTGCCGCCAACCTCTCCGGTCACAGTGACCGGACACACTGGTTGGCGGCGAAGGCCAGCGGGTAGATCCAGGATTTGGCCCTGGAGCGACGGGAGGCGGTCAATCCTGTCACGGGAAGGGGAAGTCTGCCCGGATCCATTCCGGCCAGAACATCCGCCATTGACTGGCCGAGCAGGGTGCCGGTGGTAATGCCGCGGCCATTGTACCCGATCGGGGTCCAAAGCCCGTCTGCCAGGTGGTGTATCCTCGGCAGGTAGTCAGCGGTCATGGCGATCCTCCCATGCCATGCCGAGTCAAGTTCCACCGGTCCAATTCCGGGGAACATCCGGGCGATCTGCCGCCTGGCCCAGCGCTGCGTCAGCCCGGTGCTGACCGAGCCGGAGACCCGCCCCATGGTTCCGATGATCAGCCTGCCGGCGGCATCACGCCGGAGGCTGAGCATGATCGGCCCGGTATCCCACAACCCCTGGCGGCCGGGAAGGATATGGGTCGCGGCCGAACCGAGGGGCCTGGTTGCGACCTGGAGGAAATGAATGGTGGTGATTTCCGAATTCAGGCCGGGCCACAAATCGCCGGTATAGGCGTTGGTTCCGATGACGACATTCGTGGCCCGGACCGGTCCCCGGGCGGTCTCGACCAGCCAGCCGCCGGCCCGGGCCTTGAGGGCGGTGGCCCGAATTCCGGTGGCAATCCTGGCGCCGGCTGCGACGGCAGCCCGGGCAAGGCCGCGGCAATAGGCCATCGGATTGAGTGTTCCTGCACGATGATCAAGCAGTCCGCCATGAAAGGTGCCGCCTCCGATCATCTCATTCGCCTCGTTGCGATCCAGCAAGTCAACCGGCTCGCCAAGCCGTTGCCATTGCGCATGCCTCCTTGCCAGGTCGCGCAGGCCAGCCCTGGAATGGGCGGCGTGCACGGTGCCTTCCCGGGTTGCCTCGCAGCGGATCCGGTGCCTCCTGACCAGGTCGAACACCGCCGACGGTGCCTCGCTGAATCGCTTCACGAATCCCGGACCGTATTCGGGGCCAAGTGTCTCGGTGATTCTGGCGGGGGGAAGCCAGGCCGCGGCGTTGACAAGTCCGACATTGCGTCCGGATCCACCGAAGCCGATACGCTCGGCTTCGATGACCTGGCTGGACAGCCCGCACTCGGCACAATGCAGGGCGGCAGACAGGCCGGTATAGCCGGCGCCGATGATGGCGACATCGACATCATCCCGCCTGAAATCCGAGACAACCTCTTTTTCCTCGGCAGTGTGATCCCACAGCGATACCGACTCTGCACCCATGATCTCGATCCGGAGATGGCTGAACTCGATGGCCGTCAACCTGCATCACCGCCGGCAGCCATGTCAAATCCGCGAGGTGCGGCCAGGTCTTGCAGGGCGGCCGGACCAACCTCCGGGGGCCCGCCTTCATTTCCCGCCCGCCGTGGCGGGGATGCAGGTCTGCCCATCCGGATGCCGCGTCAGGCCTGAATGCCTGCCGCATGTCTCGTCCGCCGCCCCTTCCTTCATGCGCCCCGTCGCTGAAGTGGCTCATGTGTCGCAACCGGCGGAGCGTTGCCGTCAAACTGCCTGATCCAGATCCTTGCCGAATGGGCCAGGAATCCCAGGCCGCAATGCCATCGACAATCAGGACGCATTGTTGTCGGCCAACCGTCACCAGGGCCACAACTTCATGCGCCGGTTGCAGGGGAGGGGTCCGGCATTTCCTGGTGGCAGGCAGGTAGCCCTGGCGATTTGCATGACGACTGTCCTTCCCCGGGGCCCTGCAGTGCCATGGTTCGGGATTGCTGTCCTGAACCGGGCCCGACCATGCCAACAAGCCGGCCCGGCCCTGCGTGGAGCCGCTTCCGGTCCCGTCCGAATCTCGACGGTGGTGCCTTGGACTCTGCCTTCCAGCAGGTGACAGCGGCGGGAAATGAGACATGTCCGGGATGCAAAATCCGTTGACCAAATCAAGGATTTGTATTAGTTCGGTAACAGAACGAACTAATGGAATGCACGGCCACCATGCCGGATCAGTCGAGAATCTCGCGTTGCATGTCGCAGAGCGCGATTATTCAGGCCATCGTGGATTACCGGCCTGTCTCCCGCGCCAGCGTTTCGAAGATCACCGGGTTGTCCAAGCAGACTGTTTCCGAAATCGTGTCCAAGCTCGAGAATGGCGGCTGGGTCCAGACTGCAGGACAAACCGAAGGACATGTCGGAAGGCGGGCGGTGGTCTACGAGATGACACCGACCGCGGCAACCGTTGCCAGCGTTGATCTTGGCGGCACCAAGGTTCGCACCGCCTTGTGGGATTTGACCGGGGCCATGCGGACCGAACTTGTCGAGCAGACCGATCGGGCGGGCGGGGTCAATATCGTCGAGCAGATTGCCAGCATGGTCAGGACTGCAATGGCCGGGGCGAATATTGCCGGCAAGGATTTGCGGGTCGTTGTTGTCGGCGTGCCGGGAGTTCCGAATCCTGACGATGGCAGCGTCCTGCTGGCTCCGAATATTGCCGGCATTGACAGGATCGATTTCCGGGGAGCGCTTCAGACCAGGCTCGGTGTCGAGACGATTGTCGAAAATGATGTCAACCTCTTCGCACTCGGAGAGCATTGGCTGAACAGCCGGTCCGAACACGACATCCTTGCCTATCTCTCGGTCGGGACCGGACTGGGTGCAGGGATCGTCGCCGGTGGAAAATTGCTGCGCGGCAGTGCCGGTGCGGCAGGCGAGGTTGGCTACCTGCCATTCGGAGCCGACCCATTCGAAACCGAGAGCCTGAAAGTCGGCGCATTGGAGCGGGCAACGGCTACCGATGCCATTGTCGACCTCTACCGGAACAGGACGGGCCGGCAGGTGAGCGTCCCCGAAGTCTTCGATGCAGCCGGTCAGGGTGACGATGCGGCGTCCGAGACCCTTGATTCCGTTGCCAGGCAGATTGCCCGGGCGGCCGTGGCCATTGCCGCTGTCGTGGATCCGAGCACGATCATTGTCGGCGGTTCGGTCGGCTCGCGGGATGAGTTGCTGACCCGGATCCGCGAGCAGGCAAGGAAGTGCTTTCCGCGCCGGGTCAATATCGAGAAATCAAGGCTTGGCGACCGCGCTGCCCTGGCAGGCGGTGCCGCCATCGCCCTGACCAAATTGCATTCCTCGCTGTTCGCCGAGGGACAGAAGGGTGCGGAGATCCAAATTCCGCCTCCACCTGTTGAAACCATCATGCGGCATGGATGTTGAAGGCCGTGGATATCCTGCAGAAGCTGCAAGCGGCACAGGACAGTCGCGCTGACCTGGATTTCCTTCGGCGGGCATTGTCGATCGAGAGCATCACTGGCAACGAAACCCGTTTTGCCCGGTTTCTGGAAGACGAAATGACCTCGCTTGGCCTCGATACCGGCCGAAGCGAATTTGCCGAGGGTCGGGACAATGTCTGGGGAGTCGCGCCACCCGGGTCGGGCGGCAGGCATCTTGCCTTTGTCGGCCATACGGATACGGTCCATGTTCGCGGCTGGCGGGAACACTGGCGAGGCGACATTCGCGACGACCCGTTCGGCGGCGCCGATGTCGATGGCCAGATCTGGGGGCGAGGCGCCTGCGATCTCAAGGGCGGGATCTGCGCGGCGATTGCCGGTTTGCGGTTGTTGCAGGCTGCGGGTCTCCGGCTGGCCGGCGGGGTCACGCTGGCCTTCGTCGGAGATGAGGAAAGCGGCGAGCCCGGCACTGGCACCAGCGCCGGCATCAAGGATCTCGTTCGACGTGTTGCATCGGGCGAGATTGCCCGCCCGGATTTTGCAATCTACGTGGAGCCGACCAGGCTGGACGTGTACACCGCCCAGATCGGCTTCTTCATATCCGAAATCACGGTAACCGGCAGGTCGGCCTATTTCGGGCACCCGGAACTCGGTGTGGATGCGGTCAGGGCGACCCATGAATTGCTGACCCGGATCTGGTCCCATGGTGCAGACCTGGCGGCCGGTCCGCCTCACCACCTGACAGGAAAACCGTCGGTTCTGGTCACCGGGATCAATGGCGGTGGCTATATCTCGGTTCCCGGAGAGTGCAGGCTTTCACTGATCCGGACGCTGCGCCCGGGCGAATTGCTTGATGACGCAGTGCGGGAATTTGAATCCGCAGCCCAGGGCGGGGACTTGCCCGATGGAATCTCGGTAGCCGTCGAATACCCGGCAGGGCGGGACCATGCGCTGGGCGGGTCGCCGGTGGAAACCGACCAGAAATCCGGGGCCGTCCTCCTCCTGCAGGACTGTATCCGACGCGCCCTTGCGGGAAGCGGTGCCATCGGCGGCGCGCCCTACTGGTCCGAGACCCCGTTTCTCGTCAACGAGATCGGATGCCCCGCGGTCTATTGCGCACCTGGCGACATCGCGGTTGCCCACACTTTCGAAGAGAGGATCGACATCGAGGAATACCTCGCCGCGATCCGGATCTTTGCTGCCTTCACCGCTGGATATTGCGGATTGGAGCCTTCGTAGTCCACTTCAACCAAAGGAGAAACAGATGAATATTCATGCACGCATTGTCGCCGCAGCCGCGTTGCTCGGACTTGCAACCGTGCCAGCCCTGGCAGAGACAATCGGTCCGGCCGGCGAGACGGCAACGCCAACCGCCTCCATCACGGTAGGTGACGACCAGGTTGCCGCGGTAAGGGAGGCCAACTACACGGCCGCCCTGCTGTGGCACGATCAATCGGACTTCGTCAGTGCTGTCACCGCCGGTGCCAGCGATGAATTCGCCCGGCTGGGTATCGAGGTTGTCGCGGTGACCAGCGCCGGCTTCGATGCGGCCAAGCAGCGAAGCGATATCGAAACCGCGATGGCCAGGAACCCGAGCATGATCCTGTCACTTCCGCTTGACCCCGTAACCTCGGCTGCGGCGTTCGAAGAGGCGAAAGAGGCTGGTGTGGCACTGACCTTCCTGTCCAACCTGCCATCAGGCTACGAGCACCCGGCCGATTATGCGGCAATTGTGACTGACGATCTCTTCCAGATGGGCAAGCAGGCCGCTGATGCACTGGCAGCCTCCATGGGTGGTGAAGGAACGGTCGGGTGGGTCTATCACGACGCGGCCTACTACGTCACCAATCAGCGCGACAATGCCTTCAAGACCACCATCGAAAACGACTACCCGAATATTTCGATAGTGGCCGAACAAGGGATCAGCGATCCGGCGAGGGCCGAGGATATCGCCAACGCCATGCTGCTGAAACACCCGGATCTGGGTGGAATCTACGTCACGTGGGCCGGGCCCGCCGAGGGTGTGCTGGCGGCATTGCGAGCCAATGGAAATGATACCACCAGGATCGTGACGCTGGACCTCTCGGAGCCGATTGCCCTGGACATGGTGCGGGGCGGCAATGTTGTCGCGATCGTGGCCGACGAAGCCTATGAGCTGGGCCGGGCAATGGCTGCTGCTGCCGTGCTCGACCTGCTTGGCGAGGAGGTGCCACCCTTCCTGGTGGCTCCGGCAATCACCGTGAAGGCGGACAATGTGGTCGAGGGATGGAACCAGTCCCTCAATATCGACCCACCGGCAAGCGTGATGTCCTCCAACTGAACTGGTAGTGGTGGCGGGCTGCCACGGCAGCTCGCCATCGATTCAATTCCGGGGCGAGGTCAGGGATGATGAGTGGGTTGGTGGCAAGGCTGAGGCAACTCGACCTGCAAAGGAGCGTGATCTATTTCGGTTTTCTCGGGATATTTCTCTTCTTTGCCATCACGCTTCACGATGACGGATTTCTGACCTCCAGGAACCTGACAAATATCGTCCTGCAGACCGCGCCGGCAACGATCATGGCCATTGGACTGGTCTTTGCGTTGTCGGCCGGTGAAATCGACCTCAGTTTCGGATCAATTGTTGCGGTTGCTGCACTGTCTGCCGCCGTAATCATGCAGAATCACCCCATGATCTACGGGGTGGCTGCCGGACTTGGTGCCGGAATGGCAATTGGTGCATTCAACGGGCTGCTCGTGTCCCTGCTGCGTCTGCCATCCTTCCTGGTCACCCTGGCCTCGCTGGGCCTGTTTGCCGGCATTGCCCGGTCCATGACCGACCTGCGATCCATTCCCGTGATCAATGACTCGTTTACCGGCTTTTTCGGCTCGGGCAGATTGCTTGGCATACCTTCACTGGTCATCTGGACCATCGTCGCGGTAGTTGTGGGCCACGTGATCTATCGCCATACTAGGTTCGGTGCCCATGTGCTGGCGGTGGGCGACAATGCCCATGCAGCCCAGGTGTCGGGGATCCGCGTTCAACGGGTCCGCCTCTATGTGCTGACCCTCTGCGGAACGACCGCCGGGTTGGCTGGTCTCCTGTATGCCGGGCGTCTCCAGGCCGCCAAATACACGCTGGGCGAAACCGACCTGATGACGGTCATTGCCGCTGTCATCGTCGGAGGAACGGCGCTGAACGGGGGAAGGGGGTCGGTGATCGGCGCCCTGCTGGGATCGCTCATGATGGGAATGCTCAATAACGGGCTGATCCTGCTTGGCCTGAAGGTATCCGACCAGATGATCGTGCGCGGCCTCATCATTCTGGTGGCTGTCGCCGTTTCACTGCGCAACTACAGAAGTTAACCGCGGAGGCGGACATGTTTCTCGACGTTCTCATCCGGCGCAACCCGTCTTTCATCGAGGCGTCGATCTCACTCCATCAACAGGGAAGGATACCTGCCAATTCCTTCGTTCTGGATCTCGATGCCGTCGAGCGCAATTCACGGATTTTTCAGGCTGAGGCAGCGCGGTTGGGACTCAGGACCTTCGCGATGACAAAGCAGGTCGGACGGCATTCGGGATTCTGCGACGCTCTCGTCAAGGGTGGAATTGACCGGGCAGTTGCGGTCGACATGACATGTGCCCGGGCCTGCGACCGGGCCGGGTTGAAGATTGGTCATATTGGCCATCTGGTCCAGGTTCCCCGACAGGAAGCCGGGCATGCCGCGGCCGGTCTCAAGCCTGATTACTGGACGGTGTTTTCCGATGAAAAGGCGTCAGAGGCGGCAACTGCCGCCATTGGCGCCGGCAGAGAGCAGGCCCTTCTGGCCCGGATCCAGGCCGAGGGCGATACCTTCTACCGCGGGCATGAAGGCGGGTTCGACGCGCATCGGATCGTTGCGGTGGCCGACGGGCTTGATTCCCTGGATGGCGGACGGTTTTCCGGCATCACCACTTTCCCGGCGCTGCTCTATGATCCGGAGACACGCAAGGTCAGGCCGACCGGCAATCTGGCGACGTTGAACCGGGCTGCCAATGAGCTTGCCCGCTCCGGACGAACAGATATCGAAATCAATGCTCCCGGAACAACCTCGTCAATGGTCCTGGCAGCGTTGGCAGACGCGGGTGCAACGCAATGCGAGCCCGGCAACGGGCTGCATGGCACCACGCCGCTGCACGCGGTGTCCGATCTGCCCGAGGACCCGGCAGTCCTGTATCTGACCGAGATTTCCCACCATCATGCCGGACGGGCATATTGTTTTGGCGGCGGACTTTATGTCGATCCGGTGTTTCCATCCTACCAGGTCCAGGCCCTGGTCGCCGGCGAGGCGCGTTGCGACCGGTCCGACCTGCTGGACGCGGAAATTCCCGATTACTCGGCAATCGACTACTACGCGATGATTGATTCATCCGGCCGCCGGACTGCCGCAGGCAACACGGTCATCTTCGGTTTTCGCGGGCAGGCCTTCGTCACCCGCGCATTCATTGCCGGTATCCGCGGGGTATCGAGTGGCAATCCCGTGGTGACGACCATCGAAAACGGCTTTGGCGACAGGGTCACCGGATTCGGGAGCTTCGGTGAATGACCGATTGCATGCCCAGCCTGTCCCTGGCGAAAATCCACAAGACCTTCGGCGGCATCGTCGCCATCCAGGATTTTTCGCTTGACCTGCATCCGGGTGAAATCGTTGCCCTGGTCGGGGATAACGGGGCCGGCAAGTCGACACTGGTCAATATCGTATGCGGTGTCTACCGACCGACTTCCGGAACGATCCGGCTGGACGGTGACCGGGTCAGTTTCCGGGATGCAAGTTCGGCCCGTCACCGCGGCATAGAGGTGGTTTTTCAGGATTTGGCGCTGGCCGACGAGCAGCCGGTCTACATGAACATGTTTCTCGGCCGCGAGCTTGTCCGGCGGCCCTTCCGGCTTCTTGACAAGGACCGGATGCGCAGCGTGACCCAGCTTCTGGTCGATGAACTGGATGTACGGATCCCGTCGGCCAACTCGACGATACGCGATCTGAGTGGCGGGCAACGCCAGGCCATCGCCATCGCTCGGGCCACCCATTGGGCACGAAAGCTGATCCTGCTGGACGAACCGACAGCTGCTCTCGGCGTGGCCGAGACGGCAAAGGTCGAAACACTGGTCGCATCGCTGAAGGAACGCAGTTTGTCGATCCTGATGGTCAGCCACAATCTCGACCAGGTCTTCCGCCTGGCTGACCGGATATGTGTCCTTCGCCGTGGACGGCAGATCGGTACCCGCAATATCGGGGAGACCAGCAAGAACGAAATCGTGTCGATGATCACCGGGGCGGACTGACCGTGTCATCCTTTCGCACGAAGATGGCGGCCGAGATCGCCGAAATTCCCGTGGTTCTCGAACGGCAGGTCGACACCGGCCTTCCCATCTACCTGGAGACTGGCGAGCGGCTGCGCGGCATGAGTGTGCACGGGTTCGTGACCGGTGCCCGGGGCACATCCGGCCAGGCCGCAACCTTTTTCAAGTATGTCTTCGAGACAGCAACCGGTTTGCCGGTGACACCCATCGGCCCGTCCGTCGCCTCGATCTACCATGCGAAGCTGAACCTCGGCGGGTTTGCAGCATTGTCGTTCTCGCAATCCGGCGGCAGCCCGGATTTGGTTGCGCTCCAGCAAGCGGCCGGCGAGGGTGGGGCACACACGATCGCGGTCCTGAATGTCACGGACAGCCCCCTGGGTGCAGGAGCAGGGAGTGTGGTCCCGGTGTTTGCCGGGCCGGAAGCCGCGGTCGCATCGACAAAATCCTTCGTGGGCATGCTTTTTGCATCTCTGGCAATCCTTGCCGGCTACCTGGGCGATCAGGCGCTGGAGTCGCGTCTTCGCATGCTCCCGGACATGGCACGCCGGGCATTGGACTCCGACTGGACGACAGCCGCTGACCGGATCGCCCGATCATCGTCGATATTCTGCATCGGCCGTGGCCCGAGCCTGGCCGTTGCCGGCGAGGCGGCATTGAAGATCAAGGAAACCTGTCAATTGCACGCCGAGGCATTCTCGGCCGCCGAATTCATGCATGGTCCGGTTGCGCTCGCCGGTCCCGGCCTGACGGCATTGACGTTCGGGTCCGGAAGCCTGGCCGATGCATCGATCCGGCATGCGGAATGCAGGATGCGTAGCCAGGAAATGACGGTATTCAGCGCCGGAATGTCGAACGGCCCCGGAGGACTGCCGGCTCCCGGCGGCAATCATGAATTCCTGGACCCCGTTCTCCAGGTGATCGCGTTCTACCGGTTCGTCGAGGACCTTGCCGTCAGCACCGGCCATGATCCGGACACCCCGAGGGGGCTGACCAAGGTCACGAAGACCGTCTGAATTCGCCAGGAAATCACGGCGGAATTCGATCGCCGATTCTCCGGGCAGGCGGTCTCTCCGCCGGCGCCGGAGGTGTCGTGAATGCGCCTTGGCGAGACGTGTCACTGCCGGGGGGGGGGGTTCAATGCCGCGTGCGGCCTGTTCAATCCCCGTAGACGACCGGGAAGAAGTCGCTCCTGACCGGATCGCCGCTGGCGATGGTGTCGTCATGCAGCCACTCGGCTACTCCCTGGTCCGGCTGGTAGCGTGCCTGGTCGAGGGCAAACCTGATCGCATAGCCTCGCCGTCGCCGGGTCGAGGTCCGGTTGCCCATGGCTGAATGGACAATGTACCCGTCAAAGGCCAGAAGATCGCCCGGCTCCAGGGTCCAGTGCGTGATGTCATGGCTGGAGCGTTCGGCCTCGAAATCCGGCATGTCGCTGTATTGCGGATCATCCTCGCGAAGATACTTGACGAATGCGCCCTCCTGGTCGGTGAGAAACGGGCGGTATCGCTCCTTCCAGTCATGCGATCCGGGTATGAATTCCAGTGCGCCATTGTCGGGATCGACCGGATCGAGGGCAATCCAGGTGGTCATGATCGGCCCTGCAATCGGCCAGTATGGCTGGTCGGTATGCCAGCCGGTTCGTGTCCTGCCTCCCGGTTCCTTGACGAACATCTGGTCGAATATCAGTGAAACCCAGGAGGATTGACCAATCTCCGCAACCAGCCTGCCGATCCCGGATTCACGACAGAACTCCTGGAAGGTGCCGGGTTGCATCCGCATGTTGCGATAGGCGAAATACCTCTCGCCGCGCCTCAACTCTTCATCCACCGCACCCTGCAGCCTGCCGAGCCAGTAATCGGTCAGCGCGCCCCTGACCACGACCACCCCGTCCCTGGCATACCCGTCTGCAAGCTCGCCAGCCTCTTTCGTCAACACCTCCATGTCCGGCCTCCTTCCTGCATGCATTCCCCGCTATCGCCGGCAGCGGTCATCACCCGTACCGGCAGGGCCCCCGGCGCAGTTGCCACCGCCGCTCCCCGGCCAGCCAACACCCGGCGGTCGGCCATGCAACGGCCCGCATCCACGGTGGCGGTCATCCGGTCAAGGCGCCCCGGCAGCATCGGCGTTGTCCGGCGAGGTGCAAGGAGGAAGACGCCGGATCCCGTAGAATTCCCTGGCAGTCTCCTCGAACACCGCCGGGTGATCCGCCGGGGGAATGATGGCAAGATGGGCCTCCACCGTCCTTGCATAGCTTGCGCTGAGCGAATCGACGGGGAAATTCGAGCCGAACATGCATCTTGACGGCCCGAAGTGCTCCAGGCAGGTCTCGATGATCGGGCGGAAATCGGCGACGGCCCAGCCATGATTGAACATCCCCAGCCCCGAGAGCTTGCAGGACAGATGCGGCAGGGCTGCCAGGCGGGCCAGGGATTTCCCCCACGAATTCAGCCCGTCCGCCGACCAGTCATCCGGTGAGCTGGCGTGGCAAAGGGCGACCTTCAGCCCGTCCAGCCGGCTGAACAGGTCGGCGGTTGCCGCCATCAATGACGGGGTGAGCTGGAGATCGAAGGAGAACCCCATCTCGGCGGCGATGTGCAACCCTTCCCTGAAGGCCGGGTCCGTGAGCAGCGTGTTGGTCCCGGTGGCCGAGTCCTCGGCAGATGAGCGTCCGACGATCTGGCGAATGCCCCTTACCGATGGCAGCCTGGCCAGGCTCTCCAGCTGGCGGTCCCGGTTGGCGGCGGTCAGGTCGCAGAATGCCACCTGGGCAGCCGGCCAGCCCGGGTTCTCGTCGGCTACCTGCTGCACCCAGCGGGCTTCGGCCAGCGAATCACCGGCGCCGACCTGGACATGAACCGATGCCTCGATCCCGCAGGCCGATGCATCCCGGCGGAACTCGTCGACCAGGTAATTCCGCTGTATGGGGGTCGGATCGCCGAAGAATCGCTTCTCGCCGCTGGCCATGAGCCAGGGATAGTGGACCTCATCCAGGTTCCACAGGTGATGATGGGCATCGATCTTCATCGCTTGCTGCCGGCTGGCCCGGTGCGTCGCCGGCTCACCATCCCCGGCCGGCCGGGGATGTTCAGCATGGCCGGGTTGACGGGTTTGCTCGAGACGACTCTTCCCCTGGAGACCACCATCAACCGATCCGGACGAAGCCTGATCGCCTCGATCGGATTGGCGGCATCGAGAACCACGAAGCTTGCCGATTTTCCGACCTCCAGGCCAATATCGTCCAGCCCCATGATCCTGGCATTGTCGATCGTGACCATGTCGAAACAGCGTGCCATGTCACGCTCGCTGGTCATCTGGGCCAGGTGCAGCCCCATCAGGGCGACATCCAGCATCTCGGCGGCGCCAAGCGGGTACCAGGGGTCCAGGACGCAATCCTGGCCCCAGCCTACCAGGATTCCGTGCTCGATCATCTCGGGAACCCGGGTCAGGCCCCGGCGTTTCGGGTAGGTGTCGTGTTGCCCCTGGACGATGACATTCACCAACGGATTGGAGATGACCGTCATGCCGGATCCGGCCATGATCGGCAGCAATTTCGAGACGTAGTAGTTGTCCATCGAGTGCATCGACGTTAAATGGGAGCCCGTCACCCGGCCTTGCATGCCCAGCCGCCCGGTCTCGAATGCCAGTTGCTCGACATGTCGCGACAGCGGATCATCGGTTTCATCGCAATGCATGTCGACCATGAGACCGCGCTCGGCCGCGATCTCGCACAACTCGGTCACCGATCTCCTTCCATCCTCCATGGTCAGTTCGAAATGCGGAATGCCGCCCACCACCTCGACACCCATGTCGAGCGCCCGGTCCAGGTTCCGGCGTGCAGTCGGATGGCGATAGAGGCCGTCCTGCGGGAACGCGACCAGCTGCAGCGTGATGTAGTCGGCGATGTCCTCCTGGACTTTTCCGAGCGCCTGCACGGCCAGCAGCCGGTCATCGCAGATATCGACATGGGAGCGGATGGCCAGCAGGCCCATGGATGCGGCCCAGTCACAATATTCGAGCGCCCGGTCCCTGATGGCCTCGAGCGTCAGCAACGGCTTCAATTCTCCCCACAATGCGATCCCTTCCAGCAGGGTGCCGGATCTGTTCACCCTGGGTATTCCCCGGGAGAGCGTCGCATCCATATGGAAATGCGGGTCGATGAAGGGTGGTGAGACCAGGCAGCCGGAATACTCGAAGGCCTGTCCGGCCTCGGCGGAAATTCCGGGCTCGATTGCGGCGATCCGGTCGCCCTTCACCGCAATATCGGTGATTTTTCCCGATGGAAGGGCGACATTCTTCAGCAGGAGATCAACCGTCATTACTGTCCTCGCTTTCGACATGCAGTCGCAGCTCGGGATCGGCGTCGTTGATCCCGGCTGCAAACTTGAGGGACCGGATCTGCCCCTCGCGCCATGCAACCCGCTCCAGCCCCGCTTCCGGTATCCGGCTCGCATAGGCGCCGATCGGGGCCAGGGAGCAGCCTGAATGGCCCATATGGGAGTAGATGCCGTAATCGGCGGCGCTGAAACTGCCCGAGCGCAATTTGCGAATCGCAGCCGTGATCGTAGGCTCGAAATGCCATTGCGCCGAGGTGACCAGTGGCGACGTGCTGCCGGCATACCGGTCGGACAGGGAACCGATGGCCGGCACATCCGCTTCGGCGGCGACCTGCTCGGCCCCCGGGGCATCGGCGTAGATGATGTCGGCACCGCCCTCGATCTGCGCCTGGGCTTGCTGCCTGGCCAGGATCGGGTCATGCCAGGAATCGATGAAATCGATCAGGAAGCGGATGTCCGACCTGGCATCGGTCGCTCCATCCATGAAGGCATTGATCAACCTGTTGATGCCGGGATAGCGGAACCTGGCCACGATTCCCAGGACGCCATTCGTCGACAATTCGGCGGCAACCAGGCCGGACAGGAACGAGGCATCCTGGATGTAGCTGTCGAAGACCGCGTAGTTCTCGAACCGGGAATCGGATTTGAAGGCCGATCCCATCAGATAGGACATGCCCGGATACTGGCTGGACAGGAAACGGGACACCTGTTCATGGGCAAAGGCGTCGCCCACCACCAGGTCGGCCGCACCTTCGGAAAACTGCCGGAACACGCTCTCGTAATCGCCGCTGCCGACATCATCCACGTAATGGTAGTTGATCTCGCCGCGGATGACGGCGTTCAGCAGGGCGCGGTGAACGATGCCATTCCATTTCTGGGTCACCGGCACCGAGAAGATTGCGGCCACGTTCGGCGCCGCCGCGGCATGCACCATGCCCGGCCCGCCAGCCGTGACCAGGTATCCGCACAAGCCCGTTGCCGTTGTCAGCAATGATCGTCTGGTCAGAGTCGACATTGGAGATCCATGGATGGTGGCTGCATGGCCCGACCGGGCCAGCCTGCAGGATTGCAGGATGGAGGCCGGGTTTTCAAACGGAATCTGCCGATTTCTGTGGCGCCGGCCTGTCGAAGAAACTACCTGTGTCCGGACAGGCCGATCCGGAATATTCCGGTATTGGCAGATTCCATCATCCGGCAGGGAATCCGGTCTTGCTCCCGGCCCGCCATTGCCGATCGAAACGGGAGAGGGCATGGGTCAGCAATACACGGCTCGCCAGATGCTGGAGCGGCTGGTGTCATTTCCCACCGAGCCCGGTCATTCGAATCTGGACCTCGTGGAATGGGTGCAGGATTACCTGGCCGGTCACGGCATCGAATCCGGCCTTGATTTCAACGAGGATGGAACCAAGGCCAGCCTGTTTGCATCCATCGGCCCGGACGTGGAGGGAGGGATCGTCCTGTCGGGCCATACCGATGTGGTTTCGGTGGAAGGCCAGGACTGGAAGACCGATCCCTGGACGGTGGTGGAAGGAAATGGTCGTCTCCACGGTCGCGGCACCTGCGACATGAAGGGGTTTGACGCGCTGATCCTTGCCGCGGTTCCGGACATGATCCGGGCCGGGTTGCGCCGGCCGGTGCAGCTGGCGCTGACCAGGGACGAGGAAATCGGATGTCTCGGTGCGCCGCCGATGATCGAGCGAATGCTGGACTCGTTCCCCCGCGCCCGCACGGTGATAGTCGGCGAGCCGACGATGATGAGGGTCGTCACCTCGCACAAGGGCGGCAGCGGGGTGACGGTGCATGTCAGGGGGCACGAGGTGCATTCGTCGATTCTCCACCGTGGCGTATCGGCAATCATGATTGCCGCCAGGCTGATCGACTGGGCCAATGCCCGGAACCTGGCCAATTCCAGCCAGGAGCCGACCGCGCCCGCATCCGTCTTCGACCCTCCCTGGACCAGCCTGCATGTCGGCACCATCAACGGCGGAACCGCCCAGAACATCACCGCCCGCGACTGCCGTTTCGGCCTTGAATTTCGCTGCGTTCCCGGAGACTCGGCTGACCGGTGGAAGCAGAGATTCGAGGAATTTGCCCAGGGTATCGAACGGGAGATGAAGACAATCGACGAGGATTGCTTCATACGAATTCGACCATGGTACGAGGTGCCGCCCCTGTGCCGGGAAGAGGCGGGCGCCGCCGAAGGGGTGGCGCGGCAGTTGACCGGGGACAATGGCCTGCACGTGGTGTCCTATGGCACCGAGGCCGGGCAGTTTCAGGAACGGGGATACTCGGCGGTGGTCTGCGGGCCCGGCAATATCGCCCAGGCCCACCAGCCGAACGAATACATCACGGTCGAGCAACTCGAGGCCGGCGAGGAATTCATCCGCCGGCTGCTGGAACAGATGGAGAGGTGAGGGCAGGCACATGGCGATACGAAACCGGTTTTCGGAATGGCATGACGAGATTGCCGGCTGGCGGCGCGATTTGCACCGGCATCCGGAATTGCTGTTCGATACGCATCGGACATCGGCATTCGTGGCGGACCTGCTTCGCCAATTCGGTTGCGACGAGGTCGTGACCGGCATCGGACGAACCGGGGTGGTCGGGCTCATTCACGGAAGAGTACGGAAATCAGGCCGGGTCGTGGGTCTGAGAGCGGATATGGACGCGCTTCCCATCCACGAGACATCGGATGTCGAACATGCATCGCAGGTGGCAGGCAGGATGCATGCCTGCGGTCATGACGGACATACATCGATGCTGCTCGGCGCAGCCAGGTATCTTGCCGAGACCCGCAATTTCGATGGTTCGGTCGCGGTGATCTTCCAGCCGGCAGAGGAGGGCGGCGGCGGTGGCCGTGAAATGGTCGAAGACGGCATGATGGAGAGGTTCAACGTGCATGAGGTGTATGGAATGCACAACATGCCCGGGCTGTCGGTGGGCGAGTTTGCCATCCGGTCAGGCCCGTTCTTCGCCGCCGCCGATACCATCACCATCAGGGTCGAAGGGCTCGGCGGTCACGCCGCCAGGCCGGAAAAGGTGATCGACACCACGCTGGTGGCCAGCCATATCGTGGTGGCATTGCAGACCATTGTCTCGAGGAATGTTCATCCGCTGAAATCGGCGGTGCTGTCCATCACCTCGTTTCGCACCGAGTCCGAGGCATACAACGTGATTCCCGGGCGTGTGGAGCTTCGGGGCACTGTCAGGACACTCGACAAGGATGTCCGGTCGGACATCAGGAGGAGAATCGAGCTGGTATCCGGCTCCACGGCGGCAGCCTTCGGAGCCCGGGCGGAAATGGCCTTCGAAGACGGCTATCCGGTTACCGTCAACTGCAAGAGGGAGACCGGCCATGCAGCCGATGCGGCGAGCCGGGTATCCGGCGCAGTCGATACCAATGCCGGGATCGTCATGGGGGCCGAGGATTTTTCCTTCATGCTGAACAAGCGGCCAGGCGCCTATATCGTCACCGGGAACGGGGATACGGCCCCGCTTCACCACCCGGATTACGACTTCAACGACGAGGCGATCCTGCCGGGCTGCTCCTGGTGGGTGGAGATTGCCGAATCGAGGCTGGCGGCCAACTGACGCAGGGAGCCGCGGATTGCGGGAAGGGCATCATGAGTGTGCCCTTCCGGTGATCCGGTTCAGGATGACGACCGGAATGATCCCGATCAGTACAATCATGATGGAGGGGGTCGCTGCATCGGTCAGCCTTTCGTCCGAAGCCAGTTCATAGGCCCGGACGGCGAGGGTATTGAAGTTGAAAGGCCGCAGGATCAGCGTCGCAGGCAACTCCTTGAGAACATCCAGGAACACGATGAGCAACGCGGTAAGCAGGGTGCCTTTCAGGAGCGGCAGATGCACCGTCATCAACACCTGGTGCGGCCTTTTCCCGAGGGAGCGGGCCGAGTAGTCGAGACTCGGCTTGATCTTCTCCATGCCGGCAGTGACCGCTCCGAACGAAACGGCCATGAACCGGACGGTGTAGGCATAGAGCAGGGCGGCAATGCTTCCGGACAAGACCAGCCCGATATCCACCAAGAATGTGTCCCTGGCCAATCCGATCAACCGGTGATCCAGCCAGACCAGCGGACCGAGGAGTCCAACGGCAATGATGGTCCCCGGAATTGCGTAGCCGAGGCTGGACAGGCTCACCGCCATCCGCACGGACTTCCGGTGACTTGCCCTGCCGGCATAGCCCAGCACCATTGCCAGTGATACCGATATCGCTGCCGCCAGGAAGGCAAGGAGAAGCGAGTTCCAGGCATCGGCGGCATGGTCGATCAGGTTCCACCCGTTATCGAGCACCGCCCATTTCACCAGGATCGAGACCGGCAGCAGGAAGCCGAGAAGAACCGGCAGGCCGCAGAACAACCACGCCAGGGCCGTGGACCGTCTCGAGAGCGGCAATCTGCTGGTCGGGAAGTTGCCGATCGTTGCATCGTAGCGCGCCCGGTTCCGGGCCAGCCTCTCGCAGGTCAGCAGCAATGCAATCGCACCCAGGAGCATGGCTGACAATTGCAGGGCAGCGATCGAGTCGTCGAGCCCGTAGAAGACCTTGAAGATCCCGGTCGTGAAGGTGTTCACACCGAAATGGAACACGGTTCCGTAATCGGCGAGAGTTTCCATGGCGACCAGCGCCGCGCCGGCGGCAATGGCCGGCCTGGCCAGCGGGAGGGAAAGACGCAGGAAGCTCCGCGGCACGTTGTTGCCCAGAGTCCTGCCGACCTCCACCGTCTTCATCGAACGCTCCAGGAAGGATGTCCGGCACAGGAGATACACATAGGGGTAGAGAACGAAGCCGATCATGGCCGCCGCACCGCCAAGCGACCTGATTTCGAAGAACCAGTACTCGTCCCGTCTCCAGCCGAAGGCATTTCGGAACGTTGATTGCACCGGGCCCGAATAGTCGAGCAATCCGGTATAGGTGTAGGCGACGATGTAGGCCGGCATGGCCAGCGGCAGTGGCAGCAGCCAGACAAAGACCCGCCGGAGCGGGAAATCGCACATCGAGGTAAACCAGGCGGCCGGAATTCCCAGGAAGCATGCCAGCGCAACGACGCCGCAAACCAGGATCGCCGAGTTGAAGACATAATCGGCGAGAACCGTCTGCCGCAAATGGCTCCAGGTCTCGCCGCTGCCGGTCAGGAACAGCGAGCCGGCAACAATGGCGGTCGGCAGCACCACCACTGCTGCAACCAGCAATGCGGCTGCCTCGTGAGCCCGGACCGGTCTTGACCCGATCATTTCCATCCTGCCTGGACCATGATCCTTGCCGCTACCCCTTTGCATGCGCCGGGCAGCAACAGGTCGAGACCATCCTCGTGAACCGCCCCGGGTGCCGACAAGATCGGGGAGTGGCCGCGTGAAGGGCAGTCGAGATCGACTGGTGCGGACCGGCCTCGGGCCCCGGGCGACAGCCTGAACCGGGACATCTGCCCGACGGCTTCGGACGTTCCGGCATGGCAGGCAATGCCGGCACTGCCGACATCGATCCGAACTCGTCACCTGTCCTGGCCGTGTCAGGCAACCTGCAACTCCCCGGGCAGTCCGGCGCAATCCCTGTCGCCGTCCGGGCAACCGGAATAACGGGAATTCACCGCCGCCAGGCCGCACATGCAGGAAGCAACAACCCCGTTCCGATCGGTCTCGCCGTCGCTCGCGGGGCGGGCCATGTCGGCAGTCACGGCAGAATCCGGATACTGCGGCACCGGCGACGGAAATGTCAGCGGGCAGATCTGTCGAATTCTCATTGCACCGGGCAGTCTGACAGCATGGAACAAACCTGAGTCAACTACTCGGAAATATCTTGATGTCAAGCCTCATGTCACGAATCGGGTGCAAGTCCCGCATTCCCGGTGTTGTGAGGTTGCTCTCCGGCACTGCCTTGACGAGTGTCACGGGTGTCGGAGACAATCCAGGACCAAACCCGTCACGAGCAATGCCGGCCGGGCCCGATGTTCACCCGGGAGGACGGTTCGAAATCCGCCGCATCGAGGCCAGGTGCATGACCAGCCGCACCGCCCTCATCCTGTCTGTCGGTGACGAGATCGAGGCGCGGAATGCCGGCGGCAAGCAATGTTCCCGGGAGGATTCTGCTCTCTCCCCATTGATTGTCTTCCACCGTCCCTCCTGTCCGGCAACCACCATCCCCGGCCGCCCACGAGCACTCCCGGATGACCGGAGGCAGGATATCCGGGGCCGGGCCGGGACTGAAGCTGACCATTGATCCCGGAAGTCGGCCAACGATTCCCGCGGCGGCAGCCATCATCCCGAATTGAGGGTCGGCCGGCTCAATCCGGCCACCGACAATGCAGGGCAGGTGCTGCACGTAAGAATTCTGCGCGACCGGGACGAGTTCCTCCGGATCATCGCCACCGGCGAACTCCCCGGCCGCCCTCCGCATTGCACCGCTTGCATGATGTGCCGGCCATGCAAACCCCCGACCTGGAACCGGAAACACCCGAAGATCGGGAGATGAGCGGATGGCTGGAATTTCCATCCCGAACAGGTGGAACTGCTTGACCTGACGCAAGCAAAACCGATAGCAGTTTCCTCCTTGTGGAGCCTCCGGGGGGGGGGGGAGTCAGCGTCGAAATGGTAGATTTGTGTGCGGCCTGGCGACTGCCTGGCAACTCATCTGGAATGTCCGAATCAGCGGGCGGCCAGGCCCGTACCGGTCCGTCTGCCATGATCGGGAATCTCTGGAGGCGACTCCGCCTGCATGCATCATCTCCGCCTGGCGCATCCGCGACGGGCCGGGTGCCGGCATCGCGGCAGGCCGTATCTCCCACCGGCGGATTTGCGCCTGCCGGCGCCCGGACCAGGTCGGGAGAGCGCCATGATGTCTTCCCGGCCGGCGGCAACCGGCGGCCCCCGAAGTCAGGTCTCTCCCTTGCCGGACATATCCTCCGGGGGGGGGGGTAGCGTGGCTGTTCATCCTGATGTCTGCCCCGGCGGCGCAGGCGCAAACCCCCACCGTCACCCTGACCGTCCCGGCAATGACCGAGTTTGCCGAAGGCGAGGGCCAGACAACCGTCACCGTCACTGCCACGCTGTCGGCCGCCCGGTTGGTCGATACGGTGGTGGATCTCACCCTCGCCGGCACCGCCAGAACCACAGATTACGCGGTGGTCGGCACACTGCCCGACATCACCATCACGCCCGGGCAGACCACGGGCACCGCCGACGTGACTCTCAATCCCGTTGACGATGTCTTCTTCGAAGGAGACGAGACAATCAGCATCGGGGGCACGGCCACGAACGTGACCATCATCGCCGTGCATGTCCCGCTTGCCGACAATGACGATGCACCCGAATTTGAGCTTCAGGCATGGCACGTGCATCAGCGGGAGCCGCTGCATCGTTTTATAATTCATGGGGGGGCAACGTATTCAGAAGGTGATTCACTTGTCATCGATCTCGAAATTTTGCTGAAGGGTGGAACAACATTTGAGGAGGACATAACGGTCGCGGCTGCGATAGAAACCAACGTAAGTGGGGGGGCTACAGCCGACGACCTGGACTTTGGTACCGGCGGGAGTACGCGAAACATCGAGATTCCGGCTGGTGCTGCATCCGGACAGGCCGAAATATCGTTCTCGATTGTGGATGACGACGCTGAAGAACCGCCAGAGAGGTTCAATCTCACGGCCAAGGTATCGGTTGCCGGCATGAATTTGGCGGATGACATCAATTTGTTCATTGGCACATCTGATCAGCCCATCGGGTTCATCATCGATTGTCCAGGTCAAAATGAACCCCTTTATCCTGGAGTGACGACCACTCGTTCATGCAAACTCGTACAAGTTGTCCGCCCCGCCAGACCTGTGCCGAAGAAATACACCGTCACCTATACGGAAAGCAGCAGAAACCCGGTGGGGATTGATCCAGACAGCTTCTCGTTTATGATCGATACAGGCATGACGGAGTCGGCACTCCAGTCCATAAGCTGGATGCCGGAAACACCCAGTGGGAAGACACGTCAAGCCGTCACCTACACGGCAGAGATATCACCAAGTGATATGACCGCTAGCGCGCCCGCACATAGCCTGATTGTATTTCCGAGCGCCGACCCGAACTTCGAGATCGATACCGTTGTCGTCCCTGGATTCGTGCCTGGCACCCACAGAATTGGCACAAGGGTGCTTGTCGCCAATTTTCACTTCCCAAGGCCAGCGAGGATTACTGGGCAGCCGAAGTGGAGGTCATTCTCGACAGCGGATTGAAGACCGCAACCTGCGACACGAGAGTCGCGCAATCCGTCAGTTGCAATATCTTTGTGGAAGCAGGCGATTATGACTTCGACGGACAGATCGAAATCCCGGCCGGTGCAGTCAAGTTCACCGGCTGGCAGGACGGCAATGAGTCGACTGTTACAGGCAGTGTGGCCTCGCCGCTGCCGATGGCGCAAGAGGAACACTCCATCCCATACAGAATATATGGCGGCACTCATGCGATCGACCTGCGCGTCACGCCGAAAACCTTGCAGGAGGGTGTTGGCGAGCAGACGCTGACCGTCACCGCGCAGAGTGTCCTGGGCTCGCTTGCCGCCGACCTGGTCATTCCACTGACATTCACCGACATCTCGACGAGTTCGTCCGACTACATTGTCGGGGGGAGTCCGAGCGTGACCATCCCGGCGGGAATGACGGAGGGGAGTGCGGCAGTGCGTTTCACGCCGGTGGACGATCTGGTGAGGGAAGCACTGGTCGAGATGGTGCGCATCGAAGGCGCCAGGGGTGCGATGATGACTCCGTTCGTGAGGGGCGCCGAACTTCGCTTGCTGGACGCCGCCGGAATTCGCCTGTCGGTAGCCCCGACATCGGTTGCCGAGGATGGCGGGGCACAGCAGGTCACGGTAACGGCCGAGCTGGGCGATTCCATGGACAGCGTGTTGCCGCGGGCCATTTCGGTGGCCCTCGACTGGGGCGGCATCGCCACCTCCGCCGACTACACACGCAGCGGCGGCGCGACGGTGACCATCCCGGCGAATGCCCGCTCCGGCACCGCGACGGTGACGATCACACCGACCAACGACAATCTGCTGGAAGGCGACAAGATCATCGGGATCCGGGCAGCGTGCCCGGGCCGGGCGGTCACGGGAACCGAATTGACGCTCACCGATGACGAGACGGCGCCTTTCGTCGTGCTCGGCATTGACGAGAATGCGGTGTCGGAAGGCGACAATGCAGCAACGGCGATCACGGTCAGCGCCGAACTCGACCCCGATGTGGCCGTTGAAAATGAGGCGATCACGGTGACGCTGAATCTCGGCGGCACGGCGATGGGCGGGACGGATTACACGTCGTCCTGGTCGCCATCGACCGCGGTGATAACGATCCCGGCCGGGAGCCGCAGCGGCTCGAACACCGTGACGCTCACCCTGACGCCGACCGATGATCAGGTGGCAGAGGGCGACGAGACCGTGGTGGTGCAGGGAACGGCGACAGCCGGGACCCTGAATCTGGTGGTCAGGGTGGCGACCATCACCCTGTCGGATGATGACGGGCGGGTCGTGAACATCCTGCCCGCCGAGCTGACAGTGGCCGAGGGGGCCGAGGGGACCTACGAGGTCTGGCGCGGTTCGCAGCCGACCGGCGATGTCACGGTCTCGCTGTCGAGTTCGGACGCGACCACGGCAACGACCGATGTGGCGACACTGACCTTCACGACGGCCAACTGGAATATGCGTCAGGAGGTCACGGTCACCGGTGTGGAGGACGACCGCAACAACGCCGGTGACCAGAGGATTGCGATGATCCAGCACACGGCCGGCGGCGGCGGATATGACGATGTGGACATTGTCCCTCTTGAGGTAACCGTCACGGACAATGACGAGGCATCGAGATTCTCCATCGCCGATGCCGGCGCCGCCGAGGGCGATGCGATCACCTTCACCGTCACCCGGGCTGGCGCCGCCGGCGAGGAGGCAACGGTGAGCTGGCAGACCGCAAACGATGACACGGTCGGAGGAAATCCCGCTTCGGCGGCCGATTATTCAGGGCAGACAACGGCGCAGGTTCTGACCTTCGATGCCGGCGCCACCGAAGAGACCATCACCGTGGCCACCACCGAGGACAGTCTCGACGAGCCGGACGAGACCTTCCGGGTGCTGCTGAGCGCACCGAGCCCCGGCGTGCTCACCGACGGCACCGCCATCGGCACCATCACCGATGATGATCCCGTGCCCGCGGTGTCGGTCGGCGACGCGGCGGCGGTGACCGAGGGCGATGACCCGATGGCCACCACCGACATGACCTTCCCGGTGACGTTGTCGGCAGCCAGCGGCAGGATCGTCACCGTGCCCTACACCCTCACCGGCACCGCCACCGCCGGCACCGACCATACCGCCACCGCCTCGGGGTCGGTGACCATCAATGCCGGCACCACCACCACCGACATCGTCGTCCCGGTCAGGGGCGACACGCTCGACGAGGAGAACGAGACCGTCATCGTCACCCTGGGCACGCCGACCAACGCCACCATCGCCACCACCGCCGGTGCCGGCACCGGCACCATCACCGATGACGACGACCCGCCGGTGGCAGGCATCAGCGTCGTTCAGTCAGGCGGAGCGACCGAGATTGTCGAAGGCGGTGCCTCCGACAGCTACACGATCGTGCTGGATACCCAGCCCACGCAGGATGTGACGGTCACGGTGACCGCAGGATCGGGTGCACGGATCAACAGGAGCGGCGGCACTGCAGGCGGGACCCAGACCCTGACCTTCAGCCCCGGTGGCAGCAACCTCTGGTCGAGCGCACAGACCATTGCCGTTACCGCGCCCGACAACGACGCCGATGACGCCGCCGGAAGAACCGTGTCGATTGCCCACAGCTCGTCATCGACCGATCCGGACTATCAGGGCCTGACCATTGCCGCCGTGGACGTGACCGTAATCGACGATGATCCGACCGAGGTGACGCTGACCACGCCCGACACGACTGCCGAGGAGGGAAGTTCGACCGACACCGCCACCATCACGCTGACGCTCGGCCGGGGGCTGGTGCAGGGCGAGTCGCTGGTGGTGCCGCTCCAGTTTGCCGGCGGTGCGCCGGGAGCGGAATTCACGCTTGCCTGTCCCTCCCCGCTGCCAACCGGTGCAACATGTGCGAATCTGGCCACCAGCCCGCAAATCACCTTCACCGGCCCGGCTTCCGGCGCCGGTGCCGTTTCGGTCACGCTGACATTGTCGGCGTTGGAGGATGCAGACAGCATGGACGAGACGGTCAGCGTGTCGATCCCGGCATCTTCCACCGGCAATGCCCCGATCCTGACGGCTGCAGGTCTCGGCGGCGGTGCCACCGGGTCGAGCAGCGGCGAGGCGATCGTCATCGCCGACAATGACGAGCCGGCCGTGCCGCCGGGGGTCACGGTGTCCAGACAGCGCATCTCGGTGAGTGAGGCCGGTGGGCGGGACAGCTACACCGTTGTCCTGGATGCCGAGCCCGCAGGCAGCGTGTCGGTGGGAGTGTCGGCGGCCGCCGGCGTGCTGCTGGATGGCCCGGACCCGGAGACGGCCCATACCGGCACCGAGGATCTGCATTTCCTGGTGTCGGACTGGAGCACACCGCAAATCGTCACCATCCGGGGCCAGGATGATGATCTCGTCAATTCGCCGGACCGCGTGGTGACGATTTCCCACGTCATCCGGTCCGGTGACGGTGCCGGCTATACCCCCAGCCTGGATATCGACGATGTGGAAATCACGCTCGTGGATGATGACATTCCGGTGTCGATGGTTCGGGTGTCGGAAGGCCCGGCCATCACCGAGGGCGACGAGGCAGTGTTCACCCTGACTGCAGACCCGCCGCCGGCAGCACCGATGACGGTGAATATCGCGGTATCCGAGAATTCGGCCGACGACCAGGACTTCGTGGACGACGAGGATGAGGGGAGAAGGCGCATCGGGATTCCGGCATCGGGATCGGTCGAGTTCCGGGTGGCCACGGTGGATGACGATCTTGACGAGGCGGACGGGGAGGTGATGCTGCGCGTCGAAACCGGGAGGGGCTACGCGCCGGAGGATGCAGACCGGTTGTTCCGGGTGACGGTGAGCGACGATGACGAGATGCAGGTCACACCGGGGACCGACCCGATGGCCGCATGGCAGGCGCGGTTCGGCCGGACCGTGGCCGAGCAGGCGCTGGCCGGGGTCGCCGGGCGTATCGCCGCGCCGCGCACGTCCCGGCTGCAGGGCGGAATTGCCGGCCATGCGCTGGCCTTCGAGGCGGCCGGCACCGGCATTCGGCCGGCGCCAACCATTGCCAATCCCGGCCATGCAGGCGGCCTGGACGACCGGGGCGATGCCGGGGCCCCGGACGGATCCATGTCCCTGCGTCAGGCATTGCTGCAGAGCGACTTCACCGCCACCGGCGAGATCGATTCGGCCGGCGGCAACCTGGCCGTCTGGGGCCGGGCGGCCAGCGCCGAATTCCGCGGCAGCGAAGGCGGCCTGCCGCTTGACGGCACGGTCACCACGGCGGCGCTGGGGGCCGATTACCTGCGGGGTGACTGGCTGGTCGGAATGTCGGCCCTGTGGAGCACGGGAGAGGGAGTACACGGTATCGCCGGCGACGAGGTGGAGGCATCGCTGGCGGCGGCGGTTCCCTATGCCGCATTCAGGGTGTCGGACCGGCTGACTGCCTGGGGTGCACTCGGCCATGGAACCGGCACGATCACCTTCGGGCCGGCCACGGAACATGCCCGCACGACCGGTCTTTCCTGGTCGATGGCGGCGGCCGGCGCCCGCGGCGAACTGCTGGCCGGCGCAAGGGCAGGCGGCCTGACCGTCGCCATATTCGCCGATTCCCTGTGGGCGCTCACGAGATCGGCACCGGCACCCGGGCTGCCGGCATCGGATACCAGGACCACCCGGCGCAGGTTCGGACTGGTGGGCGGCACGAGGCTGGCGCTCGATGATGGCAGCCATCTGGCACCGAGGCTGGAACTGGCGATACGCCGTGACGGCGGCGATGCCGAGACCGGGCAGGGTCTGGAAGTCGGGCTCGGGCTCGGCTGGCATGATCCGTCGCGCGGTCTTGCCCTCGATCTCTCGGGGTGGAAGCTGATGCTGCATTCGGCGGACAGGCTGCAGAGCAGCGGCTATTCGGCGGCACTGGTGCATGACCGGGACGAGACTTCGAAACGGGGGTTGTCGGTGAGTCTCCGCCAGGATGCCGGCGGCAGCGGCGAGGGCGGACTCCATGCGCTGCCTGCGCCCGAATGGGAGAATGATGCCGGCCGCGGCACCACGCTCAGCAGAACCGCCGAGGCGGCATACGGGCTGCCGGTGCTGGACGGACGCTTCACCGGCAGCCCGCATGTCACCATCGAGGAGACCGGCCCGATGCGGGAGTTGAGCCTGGGCTGGCGGTTGACACCGGAAGCCGCGGCGGCACCCGATTTGTCATTCGGTCTCGTGGCGACACGCCGGGAGCGCGGCACCGGCAGGCCCGGGCACCGGCTCGGGCTCGATGTGACCGCGAGTTGGTGATGCAGCACCCCCGAGCGGGCCGGCCATCGACCGCACTGGCTGCTCTGGCGGGCTTTGCGGCATGCCGGCGGCAGGGGGTGTTTCGCAAGCAACGCGGCGCCGGCTCCACGCCCGGTGTCATGGTTCCGGCTCCGGTCCTGCTGCCATGCGGGTCTCGGGGGCATTCATGCAGGAGGAATTCGGAATTCGACGGCACCTGCCCGCCTCCGGGCTGCGCCCCGAAACCGATGCTGCCAATTCCGGGATCCGTCCGCATGCGGTGGTACAAATTGCCCGGCAATACCGTCCAGCGCATGTTCAGCCACCGGTCGGCCAGGCCTTGCGTGCCGTTCCGACGGGAGGCCGGTATCCGCTGCCATTGGTCGGGAAGGAGGATAGCAAGGGCGTATCGCCATCTTCGGGACTCGGGCGGCAACATGCTTGACAGTGCGGGACCAGGATTGCAGAACCATCGGCGAGGGGCCGTAGCTCAGTCGGGAGAGCGCGTCGTTCGCAATGACGAGGTCAGGGGTTCGATTCCCCTCGGCTCCACCAGATTTTCGCCGGGTCAGGGAGGCTGCGCATTCGCCGGACCGGCAAACCCGCGGATGCCGGCAATTGCCGGGCTGCCCTGCTGCAGTCCCGTGGCGGTCGCCACGCAAATCTGTGGAAGACTCATCCATTCCGGCATCCAGGCGGAGCCCGCGCGTTCCTGCTCATGGATGATCGCCTGGTGCATGCCGGAGACCAGCACCGAGTGACCTTGCCAGGACAACCAGGGTCTCTGCCGCCACCGGGTTGTTCTTCCCCGGTATCGAGGATGAAGTGCCACCACCGGCAAAGTCGATTTCGCCTGACTGGGCCATCGGGCAGAAATCCTGGCCGAATTTGCCCGGAATGCCGCTGAGCCCGCTCAACCAGGATGAGCAGGACACAAGGTGGCTGCGGTCGGTGTGCCAACCCTGTCCCGGATCCCGCAATCCCGGCTGTCTTGCCATGTGGGCGGCAATCCTGTCAGCAATTCCGAGCGGCATCGATTCCCGATCGCCAATCGGCCCTGCCAGTTGCAGGAGCGAGATCCGGTCCTGCCAACGGGGGATTTCGGAGAGGTTGGCAGCAAGCGCATTGCACCAGGCCGTGATCCGGCGGGATGCCGGTTGTCTGCCTGCCTTCTGCATCCTGGTCCGGGCAAGAATGTCCTGGTCGCCGAATTTTTCGGCAATTCGGGCAAATCCGTCATCGACTGCCTGCAGTCGGTCTCCCGGCATGCGGTGAAACTCGACCAGCGGCATCGACAGCGTCCTGGCTGGTGGCGCCGCGGTGAAATGCCGTTCGGCAGTCGGCCGGCAGCCGGTCTCGGACCTGCCGCACCAACTCCGGCACGATCACCCCGTCACGGGAGGCTGCCTCGAGCAAGTGCGGAAGGTCCGGCTTGGAGTTGCCCAAGATGTCCGTCACCTGCTGGCAGACCTCCCCGGTGATTTCCCCTTCGGAGCGGAGTGCATCGGTCAGTGCCGCTTCAAATGACAGCATTCGGTTCATGACTGAAAGTGGCCGAAAAACCTGCCGTGCCCCCGACCCACGGGCAGACCGGGGAGTGCTCCTTCCGCATGGGGATCACAATACACTGTCAGGCTGCTCCGAGTGCGATGGCAACACCCTGGCCGACGCCAACGCACATGGTTGCCAGTGCCAGTGACTTTCCGGTGATCTCGAGTTCGACCGCCGCCGTTCCGGTCATGCGCGCCCCCGACATTCCGAGCGGGTGACCCAGGGCGATTGCGCCGCCGTTCGGGTTGACGCGCTGGTCCCGGTCGTCGATTCCAAGCTGGCGCAGGACAGCCAGGCACTGGCTGGCAAAGGCTTCGTTCAATTCGATGACATCGAAGGCGTCCAGTTCCAGCCCCAACCGCATCGCCAGCTTCCTGGTGGCCGGGACCGGTCCGATTCCCATGATCCTGGGCTCCACGCCGATAGCTGCACCGCCGAGAATGCGGGCCATGGGCGTCAGGTTGAACCTGCGCATCACTTTGCCGGAGGCAAGCAGCAATGCCGCCGCCCCATCATTGATTCCGGATGAATTGCCGGCCGTGACCGTTCCCGGGCTGCGAAACGGTGTCGGAAGCAGCGACAATGCCTCCAGCGACGTTGCCCGCGGATGTTCGTCGAGAGCAACACGCAGGGACTTGCCCCGGGCTTGCGGCACCTCGACCGGGGTGATTTCCTCCGCCAGTCGCTCCCGGGAGGCTGCTGCCTTCTCCTGTGACCACAGGGCAAACCGGTCCTGATCGGCGCGGCTGATCAAGAAATCCTCGGCGACATTTTCTGCAGTTTCCGGCATGGACTCGGTTCCATGCCGGTCATGGAGAAGCGGGTTGACCATGCGCCAGCCGATGGTGGTGTCGTAAATCCCGGCCTCCCTGGAGTATGCCCGGGAGGATTTCGGCATGACAAAGGGCGCGCGGGTCATGCTTTCAACACCGCCGGCAATGACCAGGTCTGCATCTCCCGTCTTGATCATCCGGGCCGCCATCAGCACGGCATCCATTCCCGAGCCGCACAGCCGGTTGATGGTCGATGCCGGAACACTGGTCGGCAACCCGGCCAACAATGCCGACATCCTGGCGACATTCCGGTTGTCCTCGCCGGCCTGGTTTGCACAACCAAGATGGATTTCGTCGATGTCGCCGGCCGGGATACCAGGGTTTCGCCGCAGCAGTTCCCGCAGGGGAACCGCAGCAAGATCATCAGTCCTGACGGTGGCCAGCGAACCGCCGAAACGACCGATCGGGGTTCGGGTGTAATCGCAGATGAAGACCTCGGTCATGGTCCCGGGCTCCGTGAATGGGCGTCTCTGGTGCGTCGCCGCAGATCCCGCAGGATTTCGAGTTCGTCAATCTCCGGCTCCGGTGTTTCCTCCGGGTCATCGACAAACCTGGCCGGCCAGCCGACACTCTCCCTGATGTCGCAGCGATTTGCCCCCGGATGCATGGAATGGACAATGAATTCACCGGTCCCGGGATCCGGTCTCCAGACCGCCAGGTCGGTCACCAGCAGCATCGGTCCGCTGGTCCCGATACCGAGGTCGGTTCGGTGGTTGCCACCCCGTCCGAATCCGAAGGAGGTGAAGAAGTCGATCCTGTCGACAAAACTGCGACGCCCCTGTTTCATGACGATGAATGTCCGCTGGCACTGGGCGGCAATTTCCGGGGCACCGCCGCCGCCCGGCAATCGGACCGATGGATCCGCGTAGGAACCGATCACGGTCGTGTTGAGATTGCCGAACCGGTCAAGTTGTGCAGCACCGAGAAACCCGACGGTGATTCTTCCGCCCTGCAGCCAGTATCGAAACATCTCGGTGACCGGGACCGTTGTCAGGGCGGTGTCGCACAACTCGCCATCGCCGATTGACAGCGGCAGGATGTCCGGAGAAGCTCCGATCGTTCCCGATTCATAGATCAGGGTGATATCCGGTGCATGCGCCAGCCGCGCCAGGTTGCAGGCTTCCGACGGGGCACCGATCCCGACAAAGCAGACATCATCATTCGCCAACTCCCTGGAAGCGGCAATGATCATCATTTCATCGGCGGTATACGGTTGCCCGGTCATTGTCGAAGCTCCGGGCCGCCTGCACGCGAGGCAAAGACAGCAGGGTCCTCCCGGAGGACATTGTCCTCCATCCATCGGCAAAATTGCCGCCGGTCGGAGGAAATGCGATCCCAGCGCTGGTAGAATGCATTGTCGCGCCGGTAGTGGCCATGGGCATAGGAGGGGTGGGCACCGCCGGGCACGCGGGAAATCGCCGAAATGGTCCAGGCCGGCAACACGCAGGCATTCGGATGTGCATCAAGCGTCTCGACGACCTGCTCGACCGTTACCACCGCCCGTCGAGCCGCCAGCACCGCCTCCTTCTGAACGCCGAGAATTCCTTCGAGCAGGACATTTCCCTTCCGGTCAGCCCGTTGGGCATGAATGAAGGTCACGTCGGGATTGATCGACGGCACCGCGGCCAGCTGTTCGCCGGTAAACGGGCATTCGATGTGACGGATATTGGGGTTGACCTTGGTCAGTTCGGCACCCTGGTATCCGCGAAAGACCGCGCATGGCAGTCCGGAAGCGCCGGCCGCGTAGGCATTTGCCAGCGCCGCATGCGAATGCTCCTCGATTTCGATCCGCTCCGGCCAGCCTTTCTCGACCGCGTCGCGGAACCGTCGCAGCAATCCCACTCCCGGATTGCCGGCATAGGAGAAGATCAGCTTGCGCACCCGGCCCATCCCGATCAGCTGATCGTAAATGATATCCGGTGTCATCCTGACCACGGTCAGGCCGGTGATGCCGGCGCGGATGACTTCATGGGCCGCCGCATAGGGAATGAGATGGGTAAACCCCTCGAATGCGGCAACATCCCCGCTGGCGATATTCTCCTGCACGGCATCGTGCAGGCTCAGGAATTCAGGCACGTGCTCATCTCAGATATCAAGAAATACTGTCTCCTTCGGGACCTGCAGGACGATGTCGAACCGGTAGGCGCCATCGAGTCCGGCTGCGATCAGGCTCTGGCGCCGGGCCGGGTCGGAGACTGACTGCAGCAACGGATCCCCTGCGTTGGCGGTTTCTCCGGAAAATACATTCTCGTGCACAATCCCGGATTCATTCCCCTGGCCACCAGGAAGAACTGGATGTGCGGCGCCTGCAGGCGGCCATCATCGAAGGGAGTCCTTCCCGGCTTGATGGTTTCAAACTCGAACTCGCCGCTGTCGAGATCGGTCGGCTGTCGTCCCCGGCCGGGAAAGCGGGGGCCGGAGGGCGGGCCATCTCCGCCGGGTCGCGGGTAGTGGCCGACATGATCCGCCTGCCAGATTTCGACCAGGCCATCAGTGACCGGATCGCCCCTGCCATCGATCGCCCGGTCGGTGATCCGGATTCTCTCGCCGATGGTGTGGTCATGGAACATGCGGGCTCCGGAATGCGGGCCGGCAAACCTGCCGGTCAGGCCGGCCGAGGCCGGTGTGCAGCCAATGCGAACATGGGGCCCGGAGGTCTGTGACGCCGTCTCCCGGTAGGCCGGCATCCTGACTGCCTTCCATCCTGTTCTCGAACATTGTCGAGTCGCGGCCCCGCAGGACGATATCGAACCGATAGGCCCGGCGGTCCATGGGGATGGTGTTGTCATGGTCGAACCGGGCAACCAGGCGTTCGGCCGCCTGGCGGTCAGGAGTGGTGCCAAAGATCGGGCACATCGAGATCAGCGGATCGCCCTCGAAATACATCCGGGTCACCAGGCGCTGCACGAAGCCGTGACCAAAGACCGAGAAATGAATATGCAAGGGCCTCCAGTCATTTCCGCCATTGAGCCAGGGGTAGGGGCCCGGCTTGATGGTATTCAGGCTGAACCCGCCCGATTGGTCCGTCAATACCCGCCTGCAACCGCCAAGATCCGGATCGAGCGGCGCCGTGCAGGTATCGCGCGGATGACGATAGCGCCCATCGGCATTGGCCTGCCAGACCTCGATCAACGCCTCGTCGATGCCACGGCCATGTTCGTCGATCGGCCGGCCATGCACCAGTATTCTTTCGTCGATGGCCGACTGGCCGGGGCAGGCAAATTTCGTGGTCAGGTCATTGTCGCCCGGCTGCGCCAGCCCGGAGTCGAATACCGGGCCGTAACTGTCGGAGGGCAGGGCAGGCAGACTGATTGGTCGATATGCCGGTGACCGGAAGTGGGTGCTCGGATACTTGTCGGCACGGGCGGGTGGTTGCCGCGCAAGGTCACGGCGCCGGTATTCGTCGGCACAAAGCCCCGGTGCGGCGAGGTCATTCATCACCGGTGTCCTCTGAACGCATGGTCTCGAGCGTCTGTTTTGCAACGGTCATGGCCTGGTTGGCGGCAGGAATTCCCGCATGGATCGCGACATGGAGCAGGGCCTCGGCAATGTCCTGCTCGCTGGCCCCGGTATTGCCGGTTGCCCGCACATGCATGGCCAGTTCCCGATCATGACCGAGCGCCGAGAGCAGGACGATGGTGATCAGCGACCGCTCACGCAAGGTCAGGCCCGGACGAGACCAGACATCACCCCATGCAGCCCTGGTGATCAACTCCTGGAACGGCGCATCAAGGGCTGTCATCTGTTCCGTGGCACGGTCGACATGTGCATCGCCCAGCACCTGCCTCCTTACCCGCATTCCTTCGGAATGGTGACCCATCGCTACCGCCCGTCCTCCGCAATTCGTCCATGTTTAGCCCAGGAATGTCCGAATTCAAACCGGACCGGGCTCGGCTGAGGGCTGATTCTTGTTGGTGGCAGTTCTTGCACCTGTCAAACCCCCTCGACAGGGCCATCGGACCTGCCGGGCGGGTGAGCCTGGCAGCAATGCGCGATCAGCCGTGATTCCTGCCTCTGCAAGGCATTGCCGGGCAGGATCGGTTCAGTGACGGGGTGATGAACTTGCGGGTCCATGCGGAAGATGGAGTGGGTGGTAACCACCTCTCCTGTCCGGTCGCACCAGGATTTCTTGTACTCATTGAGGCAATTGATCACCCCCGGGCGGTCCTTCCGGACCAACTGGATTGCGGCAAATACCAGCCACCCCGGTCAGGATTCCCTGCTTGCCAACTCTCGGAGCGTAACCCGAAAACCTGATACGGAATTGAAACGGCGTATCGAACTTGCAGCGGAGGACATCGCCATGGCCTGCGAGAATGCCCAGCGAAGCAAATACGAACGAATTGGCCATCTCATGACCGGTTTCGACATCCGCGGTCTGACGGGTCCCGAATGGCAAGCCGGTTGTCGTGGTCCGGATTGCCGACGGTTTTCATAATGGGCGGGTTCCTGGCGACAAACCGCTCTTCTTGAGCACCATTTCGGTCTTGCCGCGTTACTGATCTCGGCATTCAAGGTCTCGGGACGGTCCGGGTAACGGTTCGGCCTTGCAGTCAAGGCCGAAAGTTCGGGTTCGTCATTCTGGCAGGAGCCGATGCTGGAGGCTGGGGACGGAATGCGGCACCTGCCGGTCCTTGCGGCAAGCACTGGAGCGGTATCGCACCAACGCAGCAGAATCCTTCAGCGTTTTCCGCTACGCATGGGTGCCAGGGAATGGGCGGTGCTGCGAATTGCGTCGTGGCGGTCATCATGCATGATGATCAAGTCGGTTTGGTATTATTTATTGCGGGTCACAATTAATTGCGATATGCAAGAAATACAGATTCGAATGACAGATGGAATCTGGTCAACAGCATGAACCTCAAGGAGGAAAGAATGAGGAAAAAGATCCTGACAACCCTGCTCGTGACCGCTGCATCCATTCCGCTTGCCGGGATGGCGGTCGCCGAAGGTCATGCGCGGACCGACCTGGTCATTGCTGACCTGGGCCAGCCGGAGACGAACCCCTGGGTTATCAACCGGCACCGTTTCGAACGCTGCGTGGCCAATGCACTTGATGTAGACCTGAAGGAGTTCGACGACCAGAACTCGGAAGAACAGCATGTTGCACAGGCCGAGTCGATCATTGCCAGTCAGCCGGACGGGCTGGTGTTCAACCCGTTGACCTCGCCCGCAGGCATCCAGGTTGCGCGGCTCCTGGAAGATAACGATATCCCGGGCGTCGCCGTGGGAAGACTTGTCGTGTCGAACTATGACACCGACTACGAAGGCGAGGACTTCATTGCACAGGTAACCCAGAACAACACAACCTGGGGTGAGGCCATCGGGCAGACGACGGTCGAGCTGGGCCACAAGAAAGTGGCAATGATCTGGAACCAGAAGGGTGTCACTTCTGCCGAGGAAATCTGGGATGGCGTTCAGGGAGAGCTGGACAATGCCGGTGTCGAGGTGATTGCGGAAGCCTGGGACAGGCTCAATCGCGAGAACGGCCAAAAATATGCCGAGCAGTTCATTGCACGATTCGCCCCAGGTGAAATCGATGCAATTATCGTGCTTGGCGCGGTCGCCGGCCTTGGCAGCCAGTTTGCCGCCGACCAGGCCGGACGTGACGACATCGCGATCATAACCACGGATATCGATGAGCAGGTTGCACAGTTCATCAAGGACGGCAAGCTCGACTTCTCCATCGGTGGGCACTGGATGGTGGGAGGATTCGGGCTGATCCAGCTCTATGACTACCTGCACGGCCACCCGGTAGAAGACACGCAACCGCTCTTCAGCCTGATCCCGGTGACCGCAAGGAATGTCGACACCTATGCGAGTGGCTTGTTGAGTGGCTGTATCCTGTCGGACGAGGACATTCGCAGTCTGAGCCGTGTCCATAATTCGGATGCCGATCTTCCTGGCTTCATCGACAGCTTCTCGAAGAACTGGGAAGACTTCGTGCAATAGTCTTTCCGGTACTCCTTGGGTCCCGGACGGTTGAATCCGGGACCCAATCGGGTTCTGTAGTTTGGCATCTTGCTGCATTGCTCCGCATACCGGCGTCGTCCTGCCGACATGGAGGAGGCAGCTATTGTTGTTCGAGGAGGTCCAGGGTCCGATGCCTGGCCATGGGGGGTTTCAGAAAGCTGGCGGAACCTTGCAAGATGCAGGGCAGTTGGCGGACACGCACAATTCCGTTGGAAATTTCTTGGAGCCCGCGGGACTGCACATCCCGGCGGAAACAGGTTCCTCGGGTGTGACGCAACCGGTGCATGGACGTACAGGCAAGGCAGGAAGGTGAGCGGACCGCAGGCCAGTTGGACTCCGTGTGAAGTGGGAGATCTTGTGTGAGGAGTGTGCGTCAACAGCCTGAAACGGCTGGACGAATCAGGGAATGCGAAGCTTGCAGGCAGGGAGGCGAAGGGATCCGCGATGCCAGTGCATTGGCTGGTCAGCGGTTGCCTCGGACAGACGGCGCCATCAGTTGCAACGGAATTGATCGGTGCGGCTGTGATCGCCGGTTGCGATTCCTCCCGTCAACCAGATTCCCCTGGACGCGCAAATCCGGTCGTTCCGTCCGGCTCTGCCCGGCCTGCATCACCTTCCCGGGATTGTCTTCAGCGATTTCGGACCCCATGCATGTTCCGTTTCCGGCGACAGCGTCACGATCGGGCTGCGTCGGCCAGAAGGAAATGCGGGCGAGTTCACACAACCGCGGGCCCGGATCAATTCGTCGTGCACGCCGTGGCGGGGAGAGGGTGGATCCCGCGTGGTCCGGCTGCAGGTTTCCCATGTCTCGGTTGCCCGGCAGGATGAAATTCGTCGGGTTACGGAAGCCGTGGGAGTGATTCCGCAAGACAGGCGCTGCAGGGTCACTGGTCGGGCATCAGGGCCGAGTGCAACGTCTACGGCAACAATTTTCTTTTGGGGATTGTAGATGAGACTCTTCGGATATGCACCGGAGCGGGGCGCTGCTGCCGGTGACACAATGCCATTCTTCCATGATGGAACATGGCATCTCTTTTTCTCTCAACCTCCCGTGGGTGCATGGGAATATGTGGAGCGTGCCCGCGTTTCGACTGCATATCTGCGCTCAAATGACCTGGTGAACTGGGAGGTCATGCCGGACGCCTTCGGTCCCGGCGAACACGGGGAATGCGACGGCGACGGGATTTGGACCGGCTCCGTCATGGAACATGAAGGTGTATTCCACTTCTTCTATACCGGCTACAACCGCCAGTCGGCCTCGCCGCAGACGATCTGCAAGGCAACATCAACCGACCTCGCGAACTGGCGAAAATCCGGCGCCAACCCATTGATCTCGCCAGACCCGCATTTGTATGAGACCGTCGATTGGCGCGACCCCTTCGTTTACCGAGATGGCGAAGCCGGATGTTTCAGGATGCTGATTTCAGCCCGCCTCAAGGAAGGCCCGGAGTTCCGTCGCGGCTGCGTTGCAGTTGCAACCTCGGCCGATCTCGAGAATTGGAAGGTGGGGCCACCACTGGCTTCCGCAATGCTCACACATTGCCCGGAATGCCCGGAGGTCTTTCAACTTGGCGAATGGCACTACCTGGTTGAAAGTCGCTATTCGGAGCGGATGCAGACTGTCTACCGGGTGGCGAAATCTCCGGATGGGCCCTGGCAGAGCCGCAAGCTGGACAGTCTCGATGGTCGCCGCTTCTATGCCGCCAAGTCGGCAGGTGATGGTGACCGGCGATTCGGTTTCGGATGGATTCCATTCCGCAAGCATCATGGTGCCAAGAACAACTGGGTGTGGGGTGGAGAACTGGGGAGTCCCCGAGAACTGGTCTCGTTGCCGGACGGCACTCTTGCCTGCCGGCTCCCTCCGGAAGTCGACAGCAGCTATGCTGCACCCTTGAAACACGAGTTGTGCCCGGTTCACGGAGACTGGACCCAGGGTGCCAGCCCGTGTTGCGATGCGACAGGGACCTATGCGTTTGCGTTCCTGGATGGGCCTGGTCGCGATGACGTCTTGCTGGATGTGACGATCGAGTCTGCTTCCAACTGCGAAGCTGTCGGCATCCTTCTCGAGCCGCAAGGTGGAAATCGCCTGGAAAGCGGCTACAGCCTGGCAATCGAGCCAATGAAGGAACGGGTCGTTCTCGACCGCTGGCCCACTGCAATGGATCCTCTCTGGGACAGCCTGGTTCTAGATGAGCGCCACGGGATTGATGTCAGGCAGGAAATAGACAGTCCACTGGTGGAGCGTCCTTTGGCTTTCACGCCGGAAAATGGTCGCTACAGGGTCAGGGTACTTCGCAAGGGATCGGCAATTGAGTGTTTTGTCGCAGACCAGGTTGTGGCGTCGTTCCGGATATATGACATTTCCGGTACAGGAGCCTGGGGCCTTTTCGTTCAGGAGGGTTCTGCCATGTTTCGGGATCTCTCGTTTAGAAGGTAGTTTGCTCGATGCCGTTGATATCCCACAGGCGATTGCCGGACCATGTAATCGGAAGTGATCGCAGAATTCCTGCTCCCGGCGAGGCTGTCGAAGAAGGCGAAGACGTGAATTGCCCGCTTGCCCCGATGGTAGCCGCAGCATGAACAGGGCCCTCTTCATCGGACGTTCGGTGCTTGACGTTACGACTCTGGTTGAGGACTTCCCCACCCCGAATGAAAAGATCAAGGCACTGGAAAACAACATGGTTCCCGGTGGCTCGGCGCTGAATGCGGCCATTGTCTTTTCCCATCTCGGTGGACATGCCACGCTTGCAACCTCGCTCGGTACAGGGCATCTCACCAGCGACTTCCTGTCCGAAGATCTTGATTTGCACGGGGTTCGCGTGGAGGATATCTGCGATGATCCGGCCTACCGGATTCCGATTTCAATGGTCGTTTCCGCCCGCAGCCTGGGAACCCGGATGATCGTGAACGATGCCGTTGATGATTGCAGCCGGCTGAAGGCCCGAACAGATCTCTTCGACGGGAACTTTCATCTCATCCAGCTCGACCAATACGAACGTCATTTCGTGGCTGAACATGCAGATGTGATTCGGGCGTTCGAAGGAGATGTGATTCTCGATGGGGGAGGATGGAAGGAGTGGTCGCCGGACTTTCTTCGGCTGTCCGACATTCCGGTCGTATCAGAGGTGTTTCGCCCGGACGGACCCGCCGGATTTGCGGCCTTGTGCGACGAGTTCGGGATTTCACGGTGGGCCATGACCTGCGGTGAAAGTGGAACCGTCTGGCGGGACGGTGACAGCCAGGGCAAGATTCCCGCGAATCGTGCCATGGTCGTCGATACCCTGGGCGCGGGTGACATTTTTCACGGCGCGTTCTGCCATGAATTTGCCAGAACCGGCCAATTCGTGCCTGCCCTGGAATCAGCAAGCGTTGTTGCAGCGCGATCCTGTGAGAGCATAGGCACCCGGAGCTGGATGAATGCCTGAGCAGGTGTGGCGATACGAAGTGCTGTCGGACAGGGTCATGTCACACCTGCATTCCAGGGTGGCGCCAGCGCTGATTGCGATAACCGGCCCGCCAGCGTCGGGCAAATCCACGTTGTCGGAGAGTTTGGCGAGAGACCTGTCGGGGTCAGGGCATGTCGCAAGCCATTGTCCGATGGACGGCTTTCATCTGAACAACGCACAGCTCGACTCGAAGGGCTTGCGCCACGCCAGGGGACGTATTGACACGTTTGACGGGCAGGCCTTCAGCGCTGCCGTTTCCCGGCTTGCGGGCCGGGAGTCCTTCTGGTGGCCACTATACTCGCGTGAATTGCATGAACCGATCCCCGAGGGCACGCGGATCGCCGGAACTGAAGCGGTGTACGTAATCGAGGGAAACCATATTCTCGACCGGACAGAACCATGGCGGTCCGCTGGCAGTGCATATGATCTGTGCATATTCGTCGAAGCGTCGGACGGCGTACTCGAGAGCCGGCTCAGCCACCGCCATGCCTGCAGCGGCAGGAGCGCGCGGGAGGCCCGACGGAAGATCTGCGAAGTTGATCTGCCGAATGCGCGCAGAATCCGTGAAGGGATGGATTTGGCCGACATCTTGTACTGCCGGGCTGCCAATGGCTGACTCGCGGACCTAATTTATTGCAGCTTGCAATCAAGCCTGCATTCTCCATACAAGTCCCTGGATTTGAAAGGACAGGAAATGAGGGCCGCTCGGAAGGGCTTGTCGATCGAGGGTGTTCAGGACCACAACCGGCGTGCGATCCTGACAGCACTGCAGGAACTCGGAAGGTGCTCGCGCAAGGAAATCAGCGTGGCGACAGGTCTCGACCAGGCGACGGTTACCCGGGCCATCGGGCCACTGCTCGATGATGGAATCGTGGAGGAGGTGGGGCTCGTCAGGGGAGGTCGCGGCAGGCGGTCGATCAGTCTCGAATTTGCAGCCGCCGGCCGGTACATTCTCTGTTTGCGTCTGCAGCGGCGCAGTTTTTCGGTTGCCGTGTTCAATCTGCGTGGTGACGCGGTTGAATCCATGGAGAAATCCATTCCACGGGGGCAACCTGCGAAGAAGACATTCGCCGACATGACCATGGCAATGGACGATCAGATTGCAAGACACGTCCTGATTGACGGCCTTGGCGTTGCAGTGCCCGGACCGTTCCTTGAGCATGACGAACGGGTGATCCTGATGACGGAAAGTCCCGAATGGCAGGGTTTTGACCTCATTTCCGAACTTCGCGGACGGTATCCGGAGGTTCCGGTTCATTCCACACACGACGCCAAGGCGGCAGTTCTTGCCGAATGGCGTCAAGCAGCCCGGGACTCGAACATGAAGGTTCTGCTCTACGTGTCTGCCGGCCAGGGCATAGGATCGGCCCTTGTCGTCGGGGGGGAGGTCTTTCGCGGCGCATTGGGGCTTGCGGGCGAGCTAGGCCACATGTCCCTGCAGGTGGATGGTCCCCGCTGCAAGTGTGGAAATACCGGCTGCCTCGAGCTCTTCGCATCCCGGATTTCACTGCTGCGTGCCATTCGTGAACGGGCTGCCAGCACGGCTGCAGGCAGATTGACGGTGGATGCCGGTTTTTCCGAAGTCGTCGACGCCTATGTCGACCAGGATATCCTTGCTGTTGATGAAGTGAATCGAGTGGCGCGCTATATCGCGCAGGGTATCACCAACTGCATCAATTTCGTGAATCCGAGTCTTGTCGTGATCGGAGACGAGTATGCAGAATTCGGGGAACCGTTCCTTGCGGTCATCAAGGAACATGTAAGATCGGCCGTACTGCCAAGTGTCTACGACACCGTGACGATAAGCCTGAGCAAGAGCACCGAGGATACGGTCCTGAAGGGCACGTTTTTCGATGTGTTGGCGCAGACACATCTGGGAACCCCGCGGGAATTGCACGTCCCGGTGTCGAGGTCCTGCGCGTAGATGGCAATCTGATCCAGGGAGAGGCGACATGCAGGATACGCAGCCAGTCCTGTCGGTAGAACATGTGTCCAAGTCCTTTGGCGGGGTGCAGGCCCTGCGGGATGGCTCCTTCGACCTCAAGCGCGGCGAAGTCGTTGCAATAGTCGGGGGGAACGGAGCAGGAAAATCGACGCTGGTCAACTTGGTTGCGGGCGCCTACGTCCCGGATGGCGGACGCATCATTGTCGACGGTCACCAGGTTCCGCGAACCGAACACAGCGTCTCCTGCATGCAGTCCCGCGGGATCGAGGTGGTCTACCAGGATCTTGCCCTGGTTCCGAACATGACGGCACCCTACAACCTCTTCCTGGGAAGGACCCCGAGGAAGTGGGGCTTCTTTGTTGACGAAAGGAAGATGCGCAAGAAGACACGCGAGATGCTCAAGCAACTGAACGTCACGACCGTTCAGGATCTGTCGCAACCGATTTCGTCCATGTCTGGCGGACAACAGCAGAGCATTGCCATCGGGAGGGCGATCGCCTGGGGGAGCAATATTGTCATTCTGGACGAACCAACGGCCGCACTTGGCCCGAACGAAACAGCCGAAGTCGAACGGCTGGTTTCCGATATTCGCGAACGGCACGGCACATCCTTCATCCTGGTCAGCCATAACCTCGACCAGGTTCGGCGCCTGGCAGACAGGATCGTCGTTACCCATCACGGTGTGACATCCCGCGAGTTCACGCGTGACGAAATCACCTCTGACCAGTTGGTCAAGGCCATCACACTCGGCGAATGAGGAGCATCGACATGACAATTGACAATTCCTCGAAAGCGCTCCTGTCGCCCAAGACCATCGAGGTATTGCGCGATTACGTGCCCTTCATCGCGATTGGTCTGGTAATCCTGCTCTTCTGGATCATCTCCGGCGACCGGTTCATGTCAGTTCGGAACTGGACGTTCATCGCCCAGCAGACACCTGTTCTCATGCTTCTGGCGTTTGCCCAGCTGATCATCATCACCACGGGATCAATCGATATTTCGATCGGGTCGAGTCTTGCATTTTCGGCCTTTCTTGCCGCCTTGGGGATGCTCTGGTTTGGCAATGTCGGGCTGATCCTTGGCGTCTTCGCCGGCGGGCTGGTTGGAATGGCCAACGGCATGATCATCTCGTTCCTGAAGATCCCGTCATTCGTGACAACTCTGGCAATGCTCATCATCGTGCGGGCCCTGGTCATTATCCTGTCCGACGGGACGGCGATCTACATCACCGACGGAAGCGTTTCCGGAGGAACCAATATCTCGTCCGTATCGGCGCCCTGGTTGCTTTCGATGGGGAAATTCCCGGCGATATTCTTTCTTGCCGCGATTGTTGCGGTGCTGATGTGGGTGTTCTACGAAAAAACCGCCTTCGGGCAGCAGTTGCGGGCAGTGGGCGGAAACGAGAAGGTACTGCGCCTCGTCGGCATCAACGTCATGACATTCAAGATCAAGGTCTTTGCTGCCGCCGGCCTCATGGTCGGAATTGCCGCCTGCGTGAATCTTGCACGTGCCGGTGCGGCCACACCTCAGGCCGGACTGATGATCGAACTGGATGCGATCGCTGCCGTCGCCTTGGGTGGAACGCCGTTGACCGGCGGGTACGGCAGTGTCATCAAGACCATCATCGGGGCGCTGACCCTCACGATCGTGCGAAACGGCCTGACAATCGCAGGAGTGCCTCCGTCCTGGAGCCAGGTTGCGCTGGGCGTCCTGCTGATCGCCGCCATAGCCATCTCGCTCAATCGAAGAAAGATTGATGTCGTGAAGTGAATGTGCCGAGCTTCGGCCTCCAGCAAATTCGAGCCACACAAGCAACTCCCGATCGAGCTGCGCCGGTCGTGGCGCCGCACGGATTGTCTTGCGGTAAAGCGATATATGGCCGACGATGATCCGCTCCGGGATTCGGACGTGACTGCACCAATCCCGGCCTTGGCGTTTTCACATCTGTTGACCGGAGATTTCCCACCATGCGCTCTCGGAAGTACCGCAGGTTAGGGTGTTGCTGCATGTTTCGTGGCTGTTGTTCCTGGTGGTGATCACGACGGCCCCCTTTTTCGACGCCCGTCCGGTCCGGACTGAAGAAGTTTCAGATGTTGGCGCATCCTGACGCTCATGCATCGGATATTGATAGTGTGAAGGTAGTGCGGTCTGGCCGACGGGTGGCGTGCATTGACGGGCTGCAAGAGCAGCACGACACCGTCCTGGTTGGCCAGCAGGGTGCCGGTTTCGTTGGCGACTCGGGGTGGAATGCCGGGCATGATTCCAGCCGCCAACACCATCGGCCTCCAACATCATGTTGAACAAGTCGATCTGCCTCGAGTTTCTCGAGAACGTGGTTGGGAAGTTCCGGCGGATTTTGCCCGGTTGGACTGAAATGGCCGGAATGGTCAGGCAGGCCCAAGACGTACCCGGGGCGACATGGCTTTCAGCGATACCGCATTCCCTCATCCATGGTCTCATCTTCTGAACAAGTGCCAGGTATCGAGCAGGGCCGTCGGTGATCCCGGGTGTTGCGCTGCCCATTCGCACATACACATAGGGGACACTTTCGAACGCTGTTGGCGCACCAGTTGCCGCAGGAACTTCAAGCAGGACCAATTGGCCGTCTTGCCGTGCAACTGATCTGAACCGAAAGGCAGGGGTTGGGCTGAACCGGTTCCGAAGCCACGGTTCAAGGACCTGACTTCATGCTGTCTTCGAGAATGGGTCAATTGTCGTGCCAATTGCATTACGCGACGTATCGTCAATTCCCCAGACAACGAATGCCTTCTCCCGTCCTTCAAATCTCGCCGAATTCGACAGAGCGGATAACGGCTTCCCGATCATCTCCGGGTTGTCGGAATTGGATTTGAACTCTGGCCAGGCTGTCTCGTTCGGTTGGGCCAGGAGGTCACCAACCAGATCCTGATCGCGTTCGTGTTTCGAATTCTCTTCCATCACGCCCAAACCCTGCAGAATTCGAAGCGCCGTGTCATTGTCATGCCTCCGTACCAACTTGCACGCCGAGTGCCGATTTGCGTGAGCGGTGATCGGGTACAGCCGGACTCGCCCACGCCTTGTCCACGGTGAAGCACCGGATTCCCGCCCCATTTGTTGGCCGCTGACACCGCATCATCGGCGTCGCAGCCGCGCAAGGCGGCATCGAGCCGCGGCCGGACAATCCAGTCCGGCATCCTGGCGGTGACATCGGCGGTGGAGATGACGATGTCGATCTCCTTCCTGTCGGTGAGGCTCAATGCCGGGAGGTGTTCGCTGGCGGGGAGAGTGACGGTGGCCCGGAACGGAAATTCAGGCATCGAAGCCAAGATTGACATCGATCATCCTGCCCCGGACCACGATCTCGGATTTGTCGGCCAGTTGCCTGATGATGTAGCCGGCAAGATCGCGGACTGCATCGGGATTCTCGAGCATTGCTTCCGGGTCAGGAGGTCGATCGACCAGTGCGAATCCCTGCCCCTGGTAGGAAATCGTCAGGGTGCAACTGACCTCGTCAAACCGGGTTGCCAGGAAGACCCGCCGGTCTCCCTCGAGGAGATCATGATGGGCGATGACATCGATCACTTCATTGGCCACCGTCTCCAGTCGCCGGGCCGTATCCGGTTTCGCGCCCCAGCCCCTGGCCAGGCTCCAGATCCGGGCAGCCACGTCATCCGACCAATCATCGGTCAATTCGACAACCTGCCTCTGTTTCCTGCGGTTCCTGATCAGGAAGACGGCATTGAGGGCGATCGCTACCGTCATCGCCGTGGTCAGCGGGGTGGAAGCAATCGGATGGATCATCGATGGCCCTGCTCCCAAGGCTTGCGAAATCGTCTCGGAGCCAATCCCGCTGACGATGGCAATCCCCAGGGTGATCCGCCGGCGGCTGTCCAGGAGCGGCAATGTCAGGATCTGGATGCCGGTCAGAACGATGAAGGCGCCGACAAAGGCCAGCACCGCGCCGAGCACGGTCGGGAGCAGGCTGGTCCAGATGGCCGGAACAATCGGAAAGAACGACAGCAGCACCAGCAATCCGCCAGTTGCGAATGACACTGTGCGGCTGACGATTCCGGATGTCTGCGCCAGGCCGACTGCCGGCCCGGATGCGGTCTGCGTGACTCCGTTGAACAGCGATGCCAGGCAGTTGGTCAGGCCTTCCGATGCCAGTGATCGCTTGATTCCCACCATGTCGGCCCGGTCCCAGTCGGCATCGACAGCTTGCTGGGCGATGACGGTAATGGCAAAGCAGTTGCAGGACAATGCCACGCCGACCACGGCAAAATGCGGAATCAGTCGCCAATCGAACGACCAGCCGAAATAGTTCAGGGGTGGAATGGCAAACGGCCTGGCGTTGAGGACGAGTTCCACGAAATGAGCATCCACCAAGCCCAGTACGAAGGCCAGTGACTGGCCGCCAAACAATCCGGCGATGACCGCGAATGGCTTGACGACCGGCGGACACCACACGGTAATGGCGATGATCAGACCGAGCGTGAACAGGCCAAGGGTCTGGTGGGTCCACTCGCCTTCCAATTCGAGTCCAATTCCGAAGATGTTGCGGATTCCGATATGACCGACCTCCATGCCGATGATCAGCACCGCCAAGCCGGCGATTTCGACCGGGAACAACCGGCGCAGTTTCACGATGAACCGGCTGAGCAGCAACTGCACGGCACCGACAACGCTCAGCATTCCGAAAGCCAGCCCCAGCCCGCCAAATTGCGCCGCCAGGGTCATCGCCGGAAACGCCGCGGCAGAGGTATGGACCGGCAGGAACAGGCCACTGCCGATTCCACGGCGATTCAGCGCCTGCAGCATGACGCCAGCCCCGGCGCAAATCATGGTGATGGTGACGACATTGCTCCGCCCGATATCATCAAGGCCGAATGTCTGGCCAAGCAGAACCGAAATGGTCATGATCGAACCGAGCAGCGCCACCTGCTGCATCGACGCCATCAAGGTCACCGACCAGGGTGGCCGATCATTGACCCAGTATCTGATGTTGTCTGGCTTGTTGATCACGTGTTGCACATCGAACCTGGTGGCGGCCGACCGGTCCGGCCGGAATACGGGGGAGGACCGGAATGTCAGTTTCGCGCCGGCCTGTGAGATTCACCATGACATTTTCGTATGTGCCGTGACTGCTCCCGCGACAATCAACGGCGCGGTGATCGCGGTCCATGCAGGAGCCCGGTCCGCCTGTTCCGGCGGCCGGCACGGTCACATTTTCATGCTGAAGGACGCGCATCCCCGGAGTGCCAGCAGATCATCAGTGATGAGGGAGACCGAAAATCTCTGCATGAATTCCGAATAGTCGCCCTTGTCGCGGAACGCATCGGCAAATCCCGGTTCCTCGAGGACGGAGGCAAGTCCGTTGGCGACACCGCCGACGAGAAAGATCCCCCCGATCGGCATGTTCACCAATGCCAGATCGCCAACCGTCACCCCCAGCAGGCGGACCAGGACTCGACCGGCTTCCCGCCACTGCGGCGAGGAGTCCGGTGTCGGCATGTCATCCGGCACAACGGAAGATTCCGTCAACCCGGAATTGCTGCATATCCATGAATGGATATTTGCCAGGCCGCGCCCGGACAGCGCATCCTCCAGCCCGGCATATCCCGACCTCTCTTCAATGAAGGACTTCAGGGAGTAGTCGGCATCGGACCGGACCGGCAGCGTGACCCGGCCGGACTCGGAATCGGATACGATCCGGCCGGACGTGGTGCCGAATACCAGGGCGATGTTGAAACCGGTTCCGACATTGACCAGCAATCGCTTGCCTTCCGGCTGCCCCGGGCCGTCGGCTCGTGTGCCGCACGCCACCACCTGCAGATGACGGCACTCGTCAACCAGGTGCAGGCCATGTCCCATTGCTGCCAGGTCATTGATGATTGCCGATGACCGGCAATCGGCAACCCGGCGCAGCATGTCGGATTTGATTGTCCAGTCAACATTGGTCATGCGCGCCTGGTCCGCCTCCACCGGGCCTGCCACCGCGACGCAGATCCCGGAGACCGGGCCGGTAACGGAGTTGTCGAGGTAGTCGGCAAGCAACTCCTCGAAGCCGGCATGGTCGCTGTTGAGATATCGCCTGACCGAGCCGTCGATGAAACTGCCATTCCTGCTCAGGCCGAGCCTGGAATTGGTGCCGCCGATATCGGCAACCAGGAACGCCTCCTCCCGGCCATCTGCAGCGCGCAATTCAGACATTGGAAACTGCGGGCCTTGCCGCCTTGCCTGGCTCGCCGCCAGATCCTGTCTGGCGGTCCGGGCCGGCATGGCTGATGCCTGTCTGTCGGGGATATGGTGCGGTCTCCAGCATGCGCAGGGGCAATCTGTCGTCAGGTTCCGGCAAGCGATGCGGCGGTGCGGGCAAGGTCCCGGATCGCGCGCCAGTCCTGGCTTCGAACGGCATCACGGGGGGCGGCCCAGGAGCCGCCGACACAGCATACATTGTGCAGCGTCAGGTATTCAGGTGCATTGCGGGCCGAAATGCCGCCGGTCGGACAGAACCCGATTTCCGGCAGCGGTCCCGAAAAACCCTTCAGGGCCCGGCAGCCACCGGCGGCTTCAGCCGGAAAGAATTTCACCAGGCAGAACCCTGCCTCCTGCAATCGCATGATTTCGGTAGCGGTTGCCGCTCCCGGGAGCAGGGGAAGCTCCTGGCGGCGGCAGGCATTGATCAGCGCATCGGACGCGCCGGGCGAGACGCCGAATTCGGCACCCGCCTGCCGGGCGGCGGCAACATGCGAGGGTGTCAGCAGGCTGCCGGCACCAACCGTGCAGCCTTCCATGGCCGACATGCGGGAAATTGCCGGCAGGGCAGCGGAGGTCCGCAGCGTGACCTCGATCACCGGCAGACCACCTTCGATCAGGGCCTCGGCGAGCGGTTGGGCGTCCCGTTCCTCCTCGATCTCCAGCACGGGTATGACCGGGGCCAGGCTGCAGATCCGGCCAAGTGCCTGGCTCATCTCTGACGGCTTCACCCTGCGGCCTCCGGGAACAGCGCGCTGGCACCGGTCGTGGACGCAGATGCGTGCTGGCGGAACAGGCTGAACAATTCGCGACCGGTCCCTTCGCCATCCAGCCCGGGCGATGGTGGCGATGGCGGTCGGTCGAGGACTCCTTCATCGAGGACGCTCAATACCCCGGCATCGGCGTCGAGCAGCACCGTGTCGCCATCCCGCAACTTCGACAGCGCTCCGCCATTGGCGGCTTCCGGCGTGACATGGATGACCGCTGGCACCTTCCCCGAGGCACCGGACATGCGACCATCGGTGACCAGACCAACCTTGTAGCCACGATCAAGCAATACCGAGAGCAGGGGGGTCAGGGCATGAAGCTCCGGCATTCCGTTTGCCCGCGGTCCCTGGTGCCGGATCACCACGATGCGGTCGCCGTCAAGCTTGCCTTCCCTGAAGGCCTGGCGCACCTGCTGCTGGTCCTCGAAAATGCGGGCCGGCGCCTTGATCACCCGGTGGTCGGGGCTGACAGCAGACAGTTTCAGAATGCCGCGGCCGAGATTGCCCGCCATTTCCCTGATCCCGCCAGTCGGTGAAAACGGCGAGGAAAACGGTCGGAGAATGGCCTCGTTTTCGGAGTGTCTGGTGCCGGGTCGCCATTCCAGGCGGCCATTCTTCAGCACTGGCTCTCCGGTATAGGCTCGCAATCCCCTTCCGGCCACGGTCAGCACATCCTCGTGCAGCAATCCGGCTTCGAGGAGCTGCGATACCAGGAATCCGATACCGCCGGCGGCGTGGAAATGGTTCACATCGGCAAGACCGCTCGGATAGACCCGCGCCAGCAGCGGCACCATGGCCGAGACATCGGCAAAATCCTCGATATCGAGGATGATGCCTGCCGCCCGCGCCATCGCCGGCAGGTGCAGGACCAGGTTGGTGGAGCCGCCCGATGCCATCAGTCCGACCATGCCGTTCACGAAGGCGCGCTCGTCCAGGATTTGCCAGACCGGACGGTAATCATCACCGAGAGCGGTCAATTCGGCGGCCCGTTCGGTGGCGACCGATGTCAGCGCGTCGCGAATTTCCGTGCCCGGGTTGACAAAGGATGCGCCCGGCAGCTGCAACCCCATGAATTCCATCAGCATCTGGTTGGAATTGGCGGTGCCGTAGAAGGTGCAGGTTCCCGGGCCGTGATAGGAGGCCATCTCGGCCTTCATCAGCTCGGCCCGCGTGATCTCGCCGGCGGCAAATTGTTGCCGGATGCGTGATTTCCGGTCATTGGCCAGGCCGGATGTCATCGGCCCCGAGGGGACGAATACAGCCGGGAGATGACCGAAGGTGGCGGCGGCAATCACCATGCCCGGGACGATCTTGTCGCAGACACCTAGGAAGAGGGCGGCATCATAGGTATTGTGGCTCAGCGCCACCGCCGCTGCCAGCGCAATGATGTCGCGTGAAAACAGCGACAATTCCATGCCCGGCTGCCCCTGCGTGACCCCGTCGCACATGGCCGGAACTCCGCCGGCAACCTGGGCGGTGGCACCGGCCCGGCGGGCAGCCTGCCTGATCACCGCCGGAAATCGCTCAAAGGGCTGATGCGAGGACAGCATGTCGTTATAGGCGGTGATGATTCCGATATTGGGTGCTTCTGCACCGGCCAGCCGGCCCTTGTCGTCGCCGGTCGCTGCATAGGCATGGGCCTGGTTGCCGCATGACAGATGCGCACGGGCCACCCCCTTGCGTTCGGCCCGCCTCATCCGCTCGACATAGCGGGCGCGCTCCTCGGCGCTACGGCGGCGAATGCCCTCGGTAACCGACTGGAGTCCCGGATCGACGGCCATGCAAACCTTCCTTCAGACCTGTGCTGGACCTGCGGCAGTCGAATCGGACATTTGGGCGAAATTCACAAGAAGAAACTCGCCCCAGGCCCTGGTTCGCCTGCCGGCCGGCGCCACCCGGGCGCCGCATGGCTCGGCACGATGGTCAGGGAACTTGGTCGCCCTTGCCGAGGGCGTTTACGCGTCATCTCCGTAGACGCGTCTGAATTCACCGATGCAGGCCCTGAACCCTTCTTCGAAATTGCCGTTTCCCGGATGAAAGACGCTCTCGAGGGAGATCACGCCGCCATAGGAGTCGCGACGCAACGCATCAGCAATATCCTCGAAATGCGGCCCGAGATCCCCGTCTCCGAACCGGCATACCCTGAGGAGTGACCGGGGTGTGTCGACGATGACGTCCTTCAGGTGGACATGGCCGAGAGTATCGCCCCTCACCTCGTCATATGCGTCGGGATAGGCGACGTCATGGCACCAGCAGCAATTTGCCGGATCCCACAGCACTTTCAGGACATCGCCGGCATCAAGATCATCGACCAGCCGTCGGGCCGTGTAGCCGGAATGGATCATGGTACCGTTTCCGGTCTCGACCACCAGCACCACCCCCTCACTCCGGGCAAGTTCGATGGCCGGCTGCATCAGCGCCAGCGTGGCATCCCAGGCACCGCCGGCGACATTCCAGATCTCGGCCCCGCCTTCTCCCCACAAGATGGCCTCCTTCTTCGGTGTCATGACCCGGACCAGCGGCGCGCCGAGAGCGTGGGCGATGTCGATCACCCGTTTCAGATCGTCCATGTGCCGCCGGTGAAGCTCGTCGCCGGGCCGGTTGGCGGCCGTGGTGCCGGCAAACAGGTGCCGGGACAGGCAGGATACCTGTTTCCCGTGCCTGGCAATGAGTTGGCCGATTGCCCTGACCTCGTCTTCGGTCTGGTCGCCAATCTCCTTGTCGTCGACGAATTGCAACTCGGCATATTCCAGCCCGAATTCGGTCATGACCGTCAGTGCGCGGTCAAGGTCGCGGCTGATGCCGTCGCAGATGACGCCGAGTTTCATCGGTCAATCCTCCCGGGACCGCAGGCCGGCGCCGACGATCTCTTCGGTTATCCGGGTCACGATCCAGTTGTCGCCGTCCGGGTGCCGGGTGATGCCAGCCTGGAACAATTGCATGGCTGCAGCCGCCGTGAACAGCGGCACACCCTGCTCGCGGGCCAGATCCATGGCGATCGTCATGTCCTTGTACATGGTGGAGATATGGCTGCCGGTCTCGCTGAACTTGCCGGCGATGATGTTTTCCAGCGCGGTAATGCCGGAGACGCAGGCGGCATTGGAGGTCGAGAACACCTTGTGCAGCGCATCGGCATCGACTCCCGCCCGGGCGGCAAGCACGCTGGCCTCGAAGGTTGCGGTCATGATCGAGCCGATCAATGACTGCAGGCATGCCTTGACCGTCTGCCCCATTCCAGGCTCGGCACCGACATGGTGGATGGTCTGCCCCACCGCGTCCAGCACCTGCCGGTTGTCGGCGAGCGTCGCATCATCGGTCGCCACCATCATGGTCAACGTGCCGGACTGGGCACCGGGAAAGCCGCCACTGACAGGGGCATCGATGAGGCGTATCCCCGTCGGAGCCAGTTCCTTCCAGATCTCGCGCACCTCGCTGGCGGTGATGGTTGCGGTCAGGATGATCGTCGCTGCCGGTCGCATGGTTGCGACGAGGCCGTCGAGGTCAAAGATCACCGACCGTGCCTGCCGTCCGTTCATGACCATGACAAACACCGCATCGGCACCCCGGCCGGTCCCGGCGGCATCATCGGCGGCAATGCCGCCCAACTCGCGGAAGGCCTGCATGCGATCTGCCGAAAGGTCGAAGCCGGTGGTTTCAAACCCGGCCCCGATCAGGTTCCTGGCCAGGCCCGAGCCCATATTGCCCAGCCCGATCACGCCAATCCGTCTGCTCATCTCGGTTATTCCTCTGCGAATTCGACAGGAACTGCCATGGCCGGCACCTGCAACCATTGTCCGGCAGGAAATGCAAGACCGGCGGGCATCATTGTGCGGGATGGCTGCGGCACATTGAATCGGCGATGTCCCGGGTCACCCGGTAGCCCTCTCCGATATCCTCCCTCGTGCATTCGAAGGATCCGGCAACCACGCGGATTACCGTCTTGCCCCCGCAGCTTGCCCGGGTGAGGAATATCCGCCCGTCATCATTGATCCGGTTCAGGAGTTCCGTCGTCAAACGGTCCGGGTCACCATGTCCGGGATTGAACCTGAAGGTGAACATGGCCAGCCTGGACCGGGAGACGATTTCGAAATCCGGGTCGGCTTCGAACCGTGCCTCCGTGGACCGTATCCACGAGACATGGTTCCGGATCATGTCCCGCAGCCCCTCGAGACCATGGGCGCGCAGCACGAACCACAGCTTGAGGGCCCGGAACCGGCGGCCAAGCGGCAGGGTCAACTCGTTGAGGTCGGTTGTCCCGTCGGCATGATCCGTCTTCAGGTACTCGGCCTGCATGCCCATTGTCGCCCGCTGTGGCTCCGTGTCGGCAAGGAATTGCACCGAGCATTCGAGCTGCGCGCCAAGCCATTTGTGGGCATTCACTACCAGGGAATCGGCATTCCCGACCCCTCGCCACATCTCCCGGAATTCGGGGCAGATCATCGCCGAGCCGGCCCAGGCCGCATCGACATGGGTATAAAGATCGTGTGACCGGGCCAACTGGATGATATCGGCGCAGGGATCGCAGGCCCCGTTGGCAGTGCCGCCCACACAGATCACCACGCCGGCCGGAGTGAAGCCCCGGGCAATGTCCTGCTCGACCGCCTGCCGCAGGGCGGCAACTTCCATTGCCATCTTGCCGTCGGTGTCGATCTTGACCAGGTTGTCCTCGCCAATTCCGGCAAACCGGACTGCCCGGTCGACCGAGTTGTGGTTCTCGCCCGAGGCGTAGATGCGCAGTTGCCGCTGATCCTTCAGCCCCTGCCGATTTCCGGTCCAGCCCAATGCGCGCTCCCGCATGGTCAGGATCGCGCAGAAGGTGGCCACGGTGGCGGTGTCATGGATCAGCCCGGTGAAATGGGCCGGCAATCCCAGCGCCGATCGCAGCCAGTCGACCATCACCGTCTCCAGCTCCGTTGCTGCTGGTGAGGCCTGCCACAACATGCAGTTGCAAGCCATTGAATTGACGAGCTGTTCGGCGATGATTGATGCCGGTGCCGCGTTGGCAGGAAAATATGCCATGAACCGGGGATGCTGCCAGTGGGTCATTCCGTCGGGAATGATCCGCTCGAAATCGGCCATGATCCGGTCCATGGGCTCCGGCCGCTCCGGCGCCTCGGCCGGGATCTGCCTGGCAATATCGCCGGGCCGGCAGGCCGACCGGACGGGCCGGCCCCCGAGAGTGGCATGGTAGTCTACTGCCCACTTGCCGGCCTTTTCGGACCAGAATCCGAGATCCTCGTATCGCACGATTCTCCTCCCTCGATCAGCCCGGACCGGCGTTTCGATTGCCGGCCCTCCCGGGCGTGGCAGCCATCGCCTGGTTTCCGGTCCGGCTCATCCTGCCTCCGGGGCCCGATCGGCAGCCAGCCTGCCGGCCAGCGTGGCCAGCCTGCCGATGGCATCGCCGAGTTCCTCGGCCGGAACGGTCAGGGCCACCCGGACATGTCCTGCCGACCTGCTGCCAAAGCTCTCGCCGGGCATCACCGCAACCTGTTCCGTCTCCAGCAGATGCATGGCAAATTCCTTGCCGCTCATCCCGGTGGCGCCGATGTTCAGCATCAGGTACATGGCACCCCGCGGCGGCACCGCCACCACCGCCTGCTGGCCTTCAAGACGGGCTAGGGCAACCTGCACCCGCTGCCGGAACGGCGAGGAAATCCATTCTTCGAACGGGCTTCCCTGCTCAAGGGCAAAGAGCGCCGCCTCCTGGATGTATTCGGGAACCCCGAAGGTCACCACGGTCAGCAACGTGTCGAGCGCCTCCATGATCTTGGCCGGGCCGGCAAGCCAACCGACCCGCGAGCCGGTCATCGCATAGGCCTTGGACATGGAGCCGATGACAAGACTCCGCTCTTCCATCCCCGGAAGCGCCCGTATCGAGTGATGCTGGCCGGACCAGATCTGGGTGTCGTAGACCTCGTCGGAGATCACCCAGAGATCGTGCTCCATGGCGGTGTCGCCGAGCAATCGAATGGTCTCGCGAGGATAGACGGTGCCGGTGGGATTGTTGGGTGAATTGAAAAGCAGGCTGCGGGCACCGCTGGCTGCAGCCTTCAGCGCTGCCGGGTCGGGCCGGAATTCGTTCCGGGGATCGGTGGCCACCGGCACCGGAATTCCGCCTGCAGCCATGATGGTTCCCGGGTAGGTCGGGTAGTAGGGGTCGAAGAACAACGCCCGGTCGCCGGGGTTCAGCAATGCCAGGTGCGATGCAATCAGCGCCCCCTGGCCACCATTGGTGATCATGACATTCTCGACGCCGGTGGGAATGCCCGTTCGCTGTTCGATCCGGTTGGCAACCGCCTGCCGCAGCGGTGTGATCCCGGCTATGGCGGTGTATCTGGTCTTGCCGCCCCGGGCGCTGCGGGTCATTTCGGCTAGGATTGACGGGTCGGTCGGAATGTCATGATCGCCGACGGTCAAGTCGCATACCGGGATGCCGGCCTCCTTCATGGCACGGGCCCGGTAATAGGGCTCCCATGCACCGGAGTCGGTGCCATGCATCGTTGTTATCCGGTCTGCCAGTCGCATGTCATTGTCGGATGTCGGAATGAATAGGTGCCCCGCCGCGAAATCCGGTTGAAAACCGGCGGAAAACGGTCCATATACCCGTTCATGAATTTGGCACAATGCATTATTGCCATCATTACCCGCTGACAGACCAGCCGGGCCGTTTCTCCTTTACATACCGCACAGAATCGACAGGCCCGGCGGCCGAAGTTGATTGTTGAGCAAGGAATGAAACAGCTGGAATTCTACAATACCGGCTCCGGACGGCGGGAGGTGTTTCAGCCGATCGACGAAGGCCGGGTCCGGATGTATCTGTGCGGACCGACGGTGTATGACCGGGCGCATATCGGCAATGCGCGGGCTGCCGTGGTGTTCGATGTTCTCTGCCGTCTGCTGCGTCTCAGATACGGGTCCGAGCGCGTGGTCTATGTCCGGAACATCACCGACATCGATGACAAGATCAACGCCAGGGCCGCTGCACTGCGCCGGGCAGGCGATCACCGGCCGGTGATCGACATCGTGAAATCCGTCACCGACGAGACCATCGCCTGGTACCACGAAGACATGCAGGCACTGTCGGTCTCTCCGCCGGATTTCGAGCCGAGAGCCACCGAATATGTGCCGGACATGATCACGCTGATATCGAGGCTGGTCGATGACGGGTTTGCCTATCTGGCCGAGGGTCATGTGCTGTTCGACGTGAAGACCTATGGCGATTACGGGCAGCTTGGCCGGAAATCACCGGATGACATGATTGCCGGCGCCAGGGTCGAGGTGGCACCCTACAAGAGAAACCCGGTCGATTTCGTGCTTTGGAAGCCGTCTTCGAGCGACGCCCCCGGATGGGACTCGCCCTGGGGCAGGGGAAGGCCGGGCTGGCACATCGAGTGCTCGGCCATGAGCGCCCGGCTGCTGGGCGAAGATTTCGATATCCACGCCGGTGGCATGGATCTGGTGTTTCCGCATCATGAGAACGAGGTTGCGCAAAGTCGCTGCGGCAATCCCGGTTCGGAATTCGCCCGCTACTGGATGCATAACGGCATGTTGCGGGTCGAGGGGCAGAAAATGGCGAAGAGTGTCGGCAATGTCCTGACGGTCAGGCAGATGCTGGACCAGGATGTCGATGGCGATGCCATCCGGCTCACCTTGCTGTCGGCCCATTATCGGAGCCCGCTGGACTGGACGGCAAAACGGCTCGAGGAAAGCGGCAGGACGCTCGACAAGTGGCGCCGGGTCATCGGAGACGGCGAGTGCAAGGCTTCCGACACGCCGGAACCCGGATTCCTTGCTGCCCTGGCCTCCGATCTCAATACGCCCGGGGCGATGGCCGTTCTTCACCGGCTGGCGGGCGAGGGGAAGGCAGGGCAACTCAAGGCTTCGGCCGGGTTGCTGGGGCTGTTCGAAGGCGACGAGGCGATTGACCGGCCAATCCCCGGCACCCGGGAGTCGAGGCTGATCGAGGCGCTGCTGGCTCGTCGGGAGGCCGCACGGATGCGCGGTGACTACGAGGAGGCTGACCGAATTCGGGACAGGCTGGCTTGTGCCGGCGTGACCGTGCGCGATGGCCGGGCTGGCCAGGAGTGGCAATCGTCGCGGCAGCCTGATACCGAATTGTTGCGGCGGGCCGAGGCAGAAATGCAGGAAGGGGCGCAAGATGGCTGACGTGCCGGAAAGACTGTTCCTCTACGACACCACCTTGCGGGATGGCCAGCAGACGCAGGGCGTGCAGTTTTCGACCGAGGAAAAGGTGGCAATCGTCGAGGCGCTGGACGATCTTGGCATCGACTACCTGGAAGCCGGGTGGCCCGGCGCCAACCCGACCGACAGCGCCTTCTTTCGGCAGATGCCGGCTTGCACGACCTCCCGGATATCCGCCTTCGGCATGACCAAGCGCGCCGGAAGGTCGGCATCGAATGACGAGGTACTGGCGGCGGTCATGAATGCCGGGACTACGGCGGTGTGCCTGGTCGGCAAGACCCATGACTTCCATGTCACCCATGCGCTCCGGATCACCCGGGAGGAAAACCTGGAGAACATTGCCGCTTCCATTGCCCATTTGGTCGACAATGGGCGGGAGGCACTGTTCGACGCCGAACATTTCTTCGATGGCTACCAGTCGGACCCCGGTTATGCGCTGCATTGCCTGTTCGCCGCCTTCGAGGCCGGTGCAAGCTGGACTGTCCTTTGCGATACCAATGGCGGAACCCTCCCCGATGAGATCGGCAGGATCACGCGGGAGGTGATCGAGGCGGGACTTCCCGGCAACAGGCTGGGGATTCACACCCATAATGACACCGGAACCGCCGTTGCCGGGTCGCTGGCAGCAGTCGATGCCGGGGCCAGGCAGATCCAGGGAACCCTGAACGGTCTCGGCGAGCGATGCGGCAATGCCAACCTGATTTCCATCCTGCCAACCCTGCTGCTCAAGGAGCCCTACCGGTCACGGTTCACCATCGGCGTCTCCACCGGCGGGCTGCAGGAGCTGACACGGATTTCCCGCCTGCTTGACGACATCCTCAACCGGGTGCCCGAGAAGGCGGCGCCCTATGTCGGATCCTCGGCATTCGTGCACAAGGCCGGCCTGCATGCGTCGGCAGTCGCCCGCGATCCATCCACCTATGAACATGTGGAGCCGGCAAGTGTCGGCAATCAGCGGCACATCCCGATGTCGAACCAGGCCGGAAAATCGAACCTGATGGCCCGGCTCGAAGAAGCGGGAATCAAGGTGGAGCGGGGAGATGGCCGGTTGACCCGGATCATGGACGAGGTCAAGCAACGGGAGGATCTCGGCTACAGCTACGATGCTGCACAGGCATCCTTCGAATTGCTGGCCAGGGACATCCTGGGGATCATGCCCCGCTATTTTTTCGTCAGGAATTTCAGAGTGACCGTGGAGCAGCACCAGGACGGCAACGGGAAGGCGGAGACGCTGTCGATCGGCGAGGCGGTGCTGGAAGTCGCCGGCGAGGAAAGGACATCGAGATTTGACAGCAACAATGGCGGCGGCAAGGATCACGGACCGGTTCACGCGCTGGCCCGGGCGATCAACAAGGATCTCGGATGCTATCAATCCTATATCGAGGACATGCGACTGGTCGACTTCAAGGTCCGCATCACCAGCGGCGGCACCGACGCCATCACCCGGGTGATCATTGACAGCGAGGACCGGAACGGACGGCGCTGGTCGACCGTCGGCGTGTCGCCCAACATCATCAACGCCTCGTTCGAGGCTCTCCTGGACGCCATCAACTGGAAACTGGTGCAGGACCAGGCTCCGGTGCCGTGAGCATGGCCGGGCAGTCCAGGCCAGCTACGTGGTCGCAACTGTCGGGAACCACACCCTCATGAGCCTGTCCCGGCCTTCTTGAAGAAATGGGTCCTCTGATAACGAGGTACTGGATTCGTGGCATTACCGTCAGAATTTCGGCACGCGATATCTCGTAGCGCCTCACGAACATGCTGTAGATTGTGCCTGCGCAGGAAAGGAAACCCCAATTGTAGAGGCTGATGCCTTCCGCGCCATGCGCGGCAACATGTGCAACTGCAGCCCGGATTTCGCCGGAGGAATTCAGGTCAGGCGAAGAAGGCCTGATGATGCATCGCAAGCCATCAGTACAAACTAGCCGGAACTTCAGGGTCAAATTTGAAAGTTTTTCCTGCAATATCAGCACGTTATCCTGACATCAACCTGGACTCGTACTGGCAACAATCCTCGCCGGGTCGATCTCCAGAAATTCGAATGCCCGCCGTTGCAGCCTTGTCGGTTTCGCCATGATCTGCATGGCATGCTCCGGACAGCCCGGCAGGCTCACCTCGTTCAGCGACAAGGTGGCCAGGTCGGCCAGCAGCGTGGTGAAACCGTGAACCGGCAGGCCATCGGCGGTGCATTTGCTGCCGGCCTTGGTCCTGGCAGCCTCCGAGACCCTGGCCGGTTCCACCGGCAAGGCCCGCCCTCTTCGTGCCGCCTCCCGGCCCGTCTCCTGAAAGAGCAGCGGTGCCAACGCCCGTCGCATGTGCCATTCGACGTAAAGGGCCAGCATGCACGGGAACACATGTCCCCGCACATGATCGGCGGTATGGACGTAAACGGGGCGGATCCCCGGTGTGAACACAACTGCAATACCCACCCGCCATGCACGCCCGGAGCCGACCCGCCCTCCGGGTCTTCCCCCGGGCGATTCGGTCACGGGTCTCGCCGCTGCCTGTTCGGTGAGCGGGGTTCATGGAGATGTCGGCGGCGGGCAAGGTTGCGAAGATCGGGCACGGGAGGCTTGCCCCGGGTCGATCGATCCCCTCGATTGCGCAGGATCTCGGGGTATCGCGCCATGCGGTGCGCAAGGTTCCGCGCCGCGGTGCGGGGGAGGCGTTCTCCGGACCGGCCCCGTCCGAAGCCCGGTGACCATGTCGGCGAGCCCGGGACGCTTCTCGAGGTCAACGGCAGGCGCAGGCGCCGTCATCGGCCGGACACGAAGCGGATCCGGCAGCATCCTTGCGATCCCGGTTGCGAGGCGTCTCGCCGGCCTGTGCGGGACCGGGAACATCGCCATGGTCGCGGCCTTGCCGGTGCGCATGTTCCGTTGTCGCTCGAGCCCGGCGAGGCCCATAAGCGCTAACTTAATTGCAATCTTTCGGGAAGCCTGCCGCGATCTGCCGGGGGTCGGCATTTCGGAGGCAGGCCATGGACGAGGACCGGACACTGCTCCTGAGCTTCTTTCCCCGGGAACGGGACGAACTCGCGGTTTCGTCGGGAGCCCTGAAGGGGCTGCGCAAGGACAAGGATCCGGAGAGCCTGCTTCGGGCCTTGCCGATCCGTCCCGGCTGCGGGCATTCGCGGCGGGAGACCGCGACCCTCGCCCGGCAGGCCGGGCTTGCCGACCTTCCGGACGTGGCGCTGATGAAGCGGCTGCGAAAGTCGAAGGCGTGGCTTCGGGCCCTGTGCCTGTCGCTGTTCCGCGAACCGGGCGTCGCGGTCCCGGGCGAGGCCGGCTTCCAGGTGCGGGCCTTCGACGCGACGACGGTCAGGGAGACCGGCAAGACCGGCGCCTTGTGGCGCATCCATTGCAGCGTCGCCTTGCCGGCGCTGGTCCGCGACCATTTCCGGATCACCCCCACCAGGGGCAGGGGGACCGGAGAGAGCCTCCGGCGCCTCCCGGTTTCGGCCGGGGACTTCGTGCTTGCCGACCGTGGCTGCTCCACGGCGCAGGGCATCGCCCATGTTGCGGCCTGCGGCGGCCATGTCACGGTCCGGGCGGGCACCGGCAGCCCTGGCTTCGCCGTCCGGGACGGCTCGCCCTTCGTAAGCGATTAAAGCACGGCGTTGGTTCCCGACCTGATCGGTTGTTTTTTCGTTTGACTGCATAGTCGGCCCGTCCTATGGGTTTGCCGTCCGGGCGAATCACATCTGGGGCGGCAATGGCGGCATGGTATGGGTCCAAGGCGACGACGGGGCTTTGCCAGGCGATCATTTCGGCGATGCCCCCGCATGACGTGTACATCGAGCCGTTCCTTGGGGGCGGTGCCGTGATGAAGCGCAAGCCGTCTGCGATCCGCAACATCGGCATCGACCTCAACCGCCGTGCGATCGACGGCTTCGGATGCGACCACCCGGTCGAACTCCACCATGGCTGCGCCCTGAGCCTTCTCGGGAGGTTCCCGTTCCGGGGCCGCGAACTGGTCTACTGCGACCCGCCCTACGTGCAATCGACGCGCCGGTCGCGGCGGCGCTACCGCTTTGACTTCACGGACGGTGACCATGCCCGTCTCCTCGACCTGCTGAAGTCGCTGGATTGCCGGGTGATGATCTCCGGTTATCCGTCCCGGCTCTACGACGCGCACCTTGCCGACTGGCGCTCGCTTGAGCTGCAGGTCAGCAACCAGGCCTGCATCGTCACCGAGAAGCTGTGGTTCAACTTCGCGCCCGACCGGGTGCACTGGGCGTCCCTGGCCGGACGGGACTTCACCCACCGCCAGACCGTGAAGCGGAAGGCGGCGGGCTGGGGCCGCCGCTACCGGGCGATGCCCCGGGCCGAGCGTTTGGCGGTGCTTGCGGCGATCATGGCGGTCGAGGCCGGGGAATGAGTGCGTCGCCCGATGTCGGCGATGTCGAGGCGCTCGGGCGGGAGCTGTCCCGCCTGATCGGGGACGGCGCGCTGCCGCCGGAGGCCGGGGAATCGCTCCGGTCGCTGATCGGGCTGTCCCGGCGGCTGGCATCGGACAGGGCCGAACTGGCGGCGACGGTTGCGGCGCAGGAGGGGCAAATCGCCGAGCTTGTGGCGCAGATCGCCGCGCTCACGGCCCAGATCACCCAATTGCAGCGCGACCTGCACGGATCGCGTTCGGAACGGCGCAGGGACGGATCCGAAGGCGGGAACAGGGCCGACGGCAAGGACCGCCGCCGGGGCGGCAAACCCGGCCGGAGGAAGGATCGCGGCGACGCGGTCAACGGCACCGGGCTGCGCTTCGGCGCGGATGCCCCGGTGATCGACATCACGGTGACGCCGCCCGGGATCGAGGGGCTGGCGGAGGACGACTACGAGGTGATCTCGGAGCGCGTCCACTGCCGGCTGGCCACGCTCGACTGGCGGCACGTGGTCATCCGCTACCGCCACCTCAAGGTGAAGATCCGCGGGACCGGGATCCTCGCGAGCGCACCGGCCCGCGAGGGCGTCTTCAAGAGCAGCTGCGCCGACGTCTCCTTCATCGCCGGGATGCTGCTCGACAAGTTCCTGTGGCACCTGCCGCTGCACCGCCAGCACCGGATGCTGGCCGCCGCGGGCATCACCGTCAACCGGGGCTCGCTCAGCGAGTGGGCCAACCGGGCGATCGCACTCCTGAAGCCGATCCACGACGCGCAGTGGCGTTCGGTGCTGGAGAGCGCCGTCATCCGGATGGACGAGACGCCGATCCGGGCCGGGCGGAACCCGGGCAAGCCCGGAAGCATGAGGAAGGGCTTCTTCTGGCCGGTGCTCGGCGACCGGGGCGAGGTGGTGTTCCCGTTCTCGGATTCCCGGCGGCACGGGAATGTGCCGGACTTCCTCGGCGACTATGCCGGAACCCTGGTGAGCGACGGCTACGGCGCCTACAGGGCCCATGTCGAGGCACGCAAGGGTGCGGTGGCGCACCAGGGCTGCTGGGTGCACGCGCGCCGGAACTTCTGGGAGCGGAAGGACAGCCACCCGGACATGGCCGGGGAGGCGCTGGCGCTGATCGGTGCCATATACGGGATCGAGAGGGAGATCAACGGCCGGTCGCCGACCGTGCGGCTGGCGGCGCGGGGAACCCGGTCGCGTGCGGCGGTGGACGCGTTCTGGGACTGGTGCGAACGGACGCTGAAGGATCCGGTGCTGACGCCGCAGCATCCGATCCGCAGGGCGATCGATTACGCGGTCGGGCGCAGGGCCTCGCTGGAGACGTTCCTGGACGACCCGGACGTGCCCCCGGACACGAACCTGGTCGAGAACAAGCTGCGGCCCGTGAAGCTCGGCCAAAGGAATTGGCTGTTCGCGTGGACGGAGCTGGGAGGTGTCCACACGGGGATCATCAACGGCCTGCTCGCCACCTGCCGGATGCAGGATGTCGATCCCCGCGTCTGGCTGATCGACGTGCTGCTGCGCATCGACACCCACCCGGCCTCCCGGGTCGGCGAACTGACGCCGAGACTGTGGAAAACGCTGTTCGCCGACAGCCCGATGACGTCCGATGTCGCCGCCGCCACGGCCGGGAGGCTTCAGCCCGCCGCCAGGGGGACGGCGTAGCGCTTTCGGCGGCGGCGGACGGTGATGTCGATCCCGTCCAGAAGCGCCGAGAGTTCGGTCCGCGACAGCGACAGCGCCGCCCGTCCCGGAACCGACGGCGACGCAAACAGCCCCTGCTCGAGACGCTTGGCCCAGATGAAGAACCCGCCATGCTCGAAGCCAAGGACCTTGACCATGGTCCGGCGGCGGTTGACGAACACGTACCAACGCCCGTCGGCCGGGTTCTGACCGAGATGGGCGGAGACCAGCGCACACAGCCCGTCGAAGCTGCAGCGCATGTCCGCCGGTTCCGTCGACAGCCAGATGCCGCCCGCCGGCCAGCCGCCCGGCATCAGGACCGCCGCAGGCGGAGCACAACCCCGCCGCCGAGCTCAAGCTCAATGTCCCAGCCCGGTGCCGATGCCCGGGCAATCTCGACAAAGCCGCCGGACCCGGCGGATGCCGGCGGTCGCGTCAGGCCAAGCCGGCGACGCCAGGCCTGGAAGGTCTTCCTCGATATCCCCCTGGCCCGGCAGAAGGTGACCTGCGTGCCGTCCCAGCGCTCATAATCGGCCAACAGGGCACGCCACTCGGCCTCGTCGCGCATCACCGGGACCGGACCGGCATCGGCCGCCGCCAAAGCATCCTTCGTCATGACAGTCCTCCAAATCACTGAAAATCGATCGGAGGAGCCTCTCGCGCGAAGGCGGACCGGATCAAGACAAATGCAAAACGCCGTGCTTTAATCGCTTACCGCCCTTCGACCTCGGGACGGCGCTGTCGTCCCTGGACCGTCCCGGCATGGTCGGGTCCTGGACCGTGGCGACCGCCGCCGCCGACCCGGCCCCCGGCCGGGTCTGCGCGATCCGGAAGTCCGAAGAGGCGATTCGGCAGGCGCACGAGCGGATCCGAAGGGAGGCAGGCAAGTCCGGCAAGGCCCCGAGGCCGGAGACCTTCGAATACGCCGGACACGTGATCCCGTTCCCGGCCTTTCCCGACGATCGCTTCGATGCGGGCGCGGTCCTGCAATGGTACCGTCTCGGGTGGCAGGTGGAACCGGTGTTCAAGCGGTTCAGGTCCCTGGCCGGGCCGGGACACCTGCCGAAGCACGAGGGCGACAGCGCCGAAGCCCGGCTTTACGGCAAGCTCCTGACCGCGCTCCTCGCCGAAAGGCTCATCCATCAGGCCCGCGCCGTTTCCCCCTGGGGGTACGGCATCACGACACTGCCGTAGTCCCGGCGCCTGGCGCCAATTCGCCCTGGTTCACGACCGGATCGTCCGGGCGATCGAGCCGGCCCTGCCCCTCGCCGACATGCTCGCCGAATGGAAAGAGGTGTCCCGAGGACCGGCCGAAGCGCCGCGGGCCGGAAAGCTGCCGCTCGAACAGTGTTTTCCCGGCAGGACATGGTTCGGAAAACAAGTTAGCGCATATGGGGCGAGGCCTGCCGGTTCGACCGGAGCCGCGAGCAGGTCCTCATTGGCGGCATGCCGGTGACGGTCGGGGTGGCGCAGTTCATTCCGTGCTGCAGCCGCATGCCGTTCATCCGCTGCCATCGCCGGGAGAGCCGGGAGATGGTGGCGGGTGCCCATGACCGTGTGTTTGCGGCTCTTGACGGCCGGTGCGGGCGGGGGATCTGCGACAACATGTCGATGGCGGTGGAGCCGGTCCGGCGCCGCCGCGGGATCGATTCCCGGTTCCCGAAGACGTGTTCGCATCACCTGGTCAGGCCGGAGTTCTGTACGCCGCGATCGGGCCGGGAGAAGGGACGCATCGAGCGGCAGATCGGGACGCTGCGCAACCGGCTCTCCGGCCCCGGCCCGTATCCGGGACACCGGACTGCCTCGATGGCCGGATCGCACGGGAATGTCTGCGCCATGCCCGCGAGCACCCGCATCCCGGCCTGCCGCTGCGGATTTCTCCCCCTTGCCGGCACCTCACCTGATGTCCGCGACCGTTCGGACACTGATCTGCAGGACCCGGTCCGACAAGGTGAGCGGAATGCCCGGACGCCATGGTGCAGATCATCAGGCGAGGCTCTTCATGGATTGGGCAGAACACATTCGGCCCGCCCGCGTCGGCGAAGGCGGGACCCGCTGGCCGGCATGTTCGACGAGGAGGCGCCGCCATCCGGAGCAGGGTCCGAATGTCCGGCGCACCCCGGAGCGGCGGATCCGCGACCGGAAGGCGCAGCACGGCCCGGAGCAGGAGGTGATGTTCCGGCAGAGGCACGAACCGGGTCGGAGGCTTGCCTGCCTTCACCCATCCAGAGGGGCCCGGCGCCGCCTTGCCGGCAGGAAGCCCGGGCACATGCCCTGTCACTTCCGGCTGCCCCGGTCCGGCTTCAGGCATGCCGGGCAGGTCTCGGCGGCGAGAGCTTCACGGCGCCGGCCGAAAGCCTGCAGGCGGCGCCGTGGCAGCCGGGCGGGGCCCCGCGCGAGCACCGGGCAGGCTACCTGTCGGCCGGTCTCCGCAATCATCGCAAGGAGGATGCCGGGGATTTGACCGGGTGCTGTCGCTCGGGGGATCGAGGGAGTTTGCCGATGAAGGTGCATGCCGCAGCTTCATCGCCGGCATCGTCGGGCGCCACAATGCCCGCCGGGCCACGCGGATCGGCACCGAACGGACAGCGCTCGAACCGCCTGCCGAACATGCGCACCACCGGTCACGAGGAGACCGGCGCCGCCGCCGTCTCCTCGAGCGGGTGTTCCATGCCGTGCCTTTGCTGCTCATCGGCCACCTTCCCGGCATGCGCATCCATGATGACCGGCCGGAGCCCTGTCCCGGCACCGTCCGTCAGCCGGCCCTGCCCGGGAAGCGGAAGGGCCCGCCTGCGAAGGCGGTGCATGTGGTCGATCATCGCCACGTGATCCATTCCCCGAAGACCGGGCCGATGGCGCTCACGGGCCTGGTCTGCAGCGGCGGGCTCTTTCCGCACCAGGCCTTTCGGCGCTGCATCGAGGCGGCGCCGGCGGCGGATCCGGCGCCTGCCGGCGGGAAGGAAGGCTGCCGGAGGTGGACCGCCTCGAGGTCCGGTCTGCACCGCAGACCGGGGCGATGCCCGACATCCGCGTCATGCGGGCGCCACTCCCGGGCCATGGCGGGCTTCCCGGCACGGCAGCTGCGTCATGAGCCGCACCGATGATGGTGCCGGCCCGGAGCCGATGCCCGCCGGGCTTCGCCTGCCGGGCAGGAGCCTGGCCGGTTTCGACTTCGGTGCGGTGCCGGTGATCTCCAGGGCCCGGGTCATGGCCCCGGCCGCCGGCGATGCCCGGCTGGCCCGGTATCACCTCCCGATACTCGATGATCCTGCCCATGTCGGGAAGGACCAGGTGCTCTTCGAGCTCGTCCCGGCCGGATGCGGGCGGCGCTCGCTGATGATCACCGCCGGTCGGGTCTTCCCGGAACGGGACCGGATCCTTCCGGACCGGACCATGGCGGTGGCGGCAGCAGGCCGCCCGGTGCACCGGGCGGTGATTCCCGGGATGATTGTCGAGAGCTGCCGGCGGCGCACCGCATTCGAGACCCGCAAACGCGGCCGGCCGGCGAGCCGGGCCACGCGGAAGAACACGCAAACCGGACGGGCCGGAATATCCCGGGACATGCGGCCAGCGGCACCGGTGTGTCGCGGGCCGCAGCCGTTTGCCGGCTTCGGTCGGGAAAGCGCTTGCAGCCGGCGGGAGATCCGGAAGATATCCGCCTTGTCGCGGCGTCGGACCGTCATCCTGATCGACGTGCGGTTCTCATCCGGATTGTCGCCCTACAGTCCCCGCCGGGACCTGACGCATGCCGATCTGCATGCCTTCGTGATTCGCATGGAATCCGGTCCGGAGTCAGGTGTGTGTCATTGATGGGGGCCGGGGGGTTGGCGAGGTCCGGGGATGGCGCTGGAGGCTCGTAGTGGCCCCTCTCGTTGGTGAAGAGGGGCTGGATGAAGGGGGGCTGTCTGGAGGCTTCCGGTGCCGTACGGGGAAGCTCCGGCTCTCGCAGGCTGCGTTCGCCGAGCGGGACTTCAAGTCCGGCCTTCGCCCTGGAGCCAGTTGAAGCAGCGGGCAGACGGTGCTACCTTCTCGGCATGGCGGATGTTCCCTTCGATACCCTGGCGGTGACGCGCCAGCTCAAGGCCAGAGGCTTTGAAGCCGATCAGGCCGAGGCGATCACCGATGCCGTTCGAGCCGGAGTGACGGGCGGCGTCGCGACAAAGGCCGACATTTCCGAGTTGCGGGCGGGCGTTGCCGAGGTTCGGACCGAACTGCGCTGGGTGAAGGTAATAGGCACCGGGATAATCGGTCTTCTCATTGCGGCCTTCGGGTTTGTCATCAACATGCTTATCGAAATAAACGCGAGCCTTGCAGCGCTGGAAGCGGCTCTTTCCACGGTGGCTTCCGGCGGTTGACACGGCGCGGGCCGGAGTGACGGGCGTCGTTTCGACAGAGGCCGACACTGCCGAAAGTCACTCGGAAGGCTGTCAAAAAACTCGCACTCGCGCACAACCCGTCTGGAACCCACGTCAACATTGGTTTTCTCAAGTTCTTTGTTTGGTCGATACGCGTAACAATCGGGCAAACCCGCACAGGACGCGCTCCTGTGACGCCCGGGCGCGTCGCATGCGGGTGTATTCCGGCCACCGGCGGCGCTATCAGGGCCGGGTGTGGCCGAATGTGACAGGTGCCCATGGCCAGAATCGGATATGCGCGTGTCAGCACGCCGGACCAGGATACCGGGATCCAGGTGGAGAGGCTGCGCAAGGCCGGCTGCGTGATCGTGCGGGAAGAGACCGCGTCCGGTGTCTCCCGCGATGGCCGCGGCGAACTGGAGACCATCATCGAGTTTCTGCGGGAAGGCGACGAGCTGGTCGTCTGCCGGCTGGACCGGCTCGGCCGCTCGACGCGTGACGTGCTGAACCTGGTGCACGAGCTCGATGGAAGGGGGGCGTCGCTGCGCGTCCTCGAGCCGGAGGTGACGACGGCCGGCGAGGCCGGGCGGTTGCTGGTCACCGTCCTCGGAATGGTGGCCGACATGGAGGCCGGCTTCATCCGTTCCCGCCAGCGGGCCGGGATCGAGGCCGCGAAGGCACGCGGTGTCTACAAGGGCCGGCCGAGGACGACCGATGCCGGCGAGATCCGGCGGCGCTTGGCGGCTGGCACATCCAAGGCGCAGGTTGCCCGGGAGATGGGCATCTCACGCATGACCGTCTACCGGGCGCTGGAGGTGCCGGAGGGTTGAGCCGCCAGAGTTGTGAATCCACAATGCGAGTTGCGACATGGCGACCAACAGGCCGCATTTTCATGTCTGGAAGGCCGCCGCTCCGCGGAAACCGGATAATCCGTCAGCAGCAGGCGACCTATCAATGGGCCGCCAGGCGTGAGCCGGACAGGTCAAGGTGGATGGTGCAGAAATGCGAGAGCGAGAAGTGCAGGCCGAAGCTGGACTAGCAGCAAACACCATCACTGTTGTTCTGTGAAAGATTCCATGCCGTTTGCCCATCAGCTGTTTTCGCCGTGCAGCAGCGTGATCACGTCGGGGTTGTCGTTCCAAGTTGCAGCCTGGTGCAGAGGTGTCCATCCTTATGGTCTGCAACCGATGGAAGGCAGCTCGCAGGCGGCGGGTTGCACGCGACCGGATGCCGGACCGGATGAAGATCCCGGCCAGTCATGTCGTGTTCCGCGACCGGGACCAGTGTCTCGATACCATCGTCACCGGCGAGCTTCCGTAGCACCCTCCGTGAGCCACTGCCGGCACATGGTGCCGGTCATGCAAGCCCCCCGGGGCAAGGACCGAACCTGCTGAAAGTCAAGACATGACGGAGTGATTGGAATTGCTGCATGGCTGCCAGAGATTCCAATTCCGGACTTTCCTGATTCCAGGTCGTTGTCTTGACGTGATTTCCTGAACGTGATGCAGGTTCTTTCACCCCGGATCCGGCCGACCGCCTCGGCAGCGGTGGGCATGGGGCCGCTGATTCGAAATCCCCTGCCGCCCTGAAAATGCGGGCATGACGGCCTTCGCCGGGGAATATCTCCTCGTATTCCCGTCTTGTTCTTGTACAGGACTCCGTTCCATGCAGGATGGGGCACATGACACCGTTGTCCGGATACCTGAAGGTGATGCGCGACCTCTGCGCCGGCGCTCCGGATCGGAGAACCGGCAGGAATGCCCGGATCCCGATGGCCGACATCGCCATGTCCGGCTGTTCCTGCAGAGCCCCTCCTTCCTCCATGCGCAGAGGCAACTCGGGACCCGCCAGGGCCGCGCAAGCGCCCTTGCCCTGTTCGGCATCGGGACCATTCCCTGCGCGGGCCAATTCCGCAGGACGCCGGACGGCGTGCCGCCCGGGCATGCAGGTCCGCTGTTCCATCATGTGCATGCCGAGCTGGAGCGAAGCGGAGCGCTTGCGCCCTGTGCCGGGCCGGCGGGCGGCTGCTGGTGGCGGCAGGTGGTACAGAATACGTGTCCTCCACCGAAATCGGCTGCCCGAACCGGCGGGCGCAGGAGAAGAAGGACGGCAGCGTGCGGAAATACCACGCCATGATCGGCGCCGGCATCGTGGTGCCGGGCGGGTCCGGACCGTTGCCGCCGCTCCCGGGCTCGTCCGTCCCCGGGACGGGGCAGGGAAGCAGGATTGCGGGCCGGTTGCCGCCAGAAGGTGGTCGGGGCGTGTCGGGCCCCGGGCGGCAAGGCCGAAGCCGGCCCTTCGGGCGACGACATCCATTGCTGCCGGCCGATCCGCGAGGCCATGCGCAGTGCCGGCGGCAACGTCCTGCCGACCTGCAGGCCGGGCTCCCGCACCACGCCTTGCGAGTGGATTCAGGGAGCCCGCATCGACAGCCTGCGCAGGACCGAGCGGTCGGGAGGAAAGTGGAAGTGCCATTACCACACCCGGTGGATGCATGATCTGCCGCTCGGGGACGGCGCGGATGCAATGCATGCGGGCCGGCTCGGGGCCGCCGGGGCCCCGGAGAACGGAGGCCGGCTCTGTCATGGCAGCCTTGCCACCGACCTGCCGGCAGGCAGAGACGACATCGCCGAGCCGGCCGCCTGCGCCCGAGCCCGCCGGAGCGTGGAGAACAGCGTGTTCGGGGAGCTGAAGAAACTCTGTCATCCGGAGCACGATTCCGGCCATGGGAAGGCGACGCTGGCCAGCGTGCCGGCCACCTTCGACCTGATCACCCTCCTCATGCAGAGCGCCTGCGAAATGGTCTGCGACGGATGGCAGGCGGCGCGCAGGAGGCTGGTTGCACGCTGCCGGATGCCGGACCACATGAAGCTGCCTGCCTGCCACGTGGTGCTCCGTGACCGGGACGAGTACCTCCTGACCATCACCACCAACGAACTTCCCGAGCACCCTCCGTGAGGCAACACGAGCCTCGGAATCGAAATCGGAAACAAGCGAAAATCAGGACATGTCTGAATAATTAGAATTACTGATGGCTTGCCTGGCAAGTTGACATGCAACGTTTGACTCCCTATACGGTAAATGTGGCGTAAAGAGCGTTTTGAGATGGCGTTTCCTGTCAAATCGCCACTCATGCGGACGGTGAATCCGGCAGGGGATTCATACGCAGGACACTTCGGGTGGTTTCCGAACCTTCAAGCTAAGGAAACGCTGCTACTGCGAACACACAATTAACGCACGGTTCCTACCAAGGTGCCGTGCGGAAGCGCGGGATCAGGATTAATGTGAGCCCCGACACCCGAGATGGTCAAGCGCCGCGGCGGCCTGTGCACGGTGGTTCCGCCCGCTTTGACAGAACAAGGGATCGGGACTACATCCTGATTGTTGCGGCTCTGCTCCGGCATCCGCTTGAAGACCCTGCCAAGGGCCGCCGGCCACCGAAGCGATGGCAAGCTTCCGGCCAGGCGCCAAGAGGCCCCTTCGATCTCTCATCGGGGCCTTTGCCATGTCTGCTTCCTGATCTACGCCAACCGTACTTCGCTGCTACGTGTATTCGCCTGGCTGGACCAGAGCACCTTCATCCGGCCTTGCCGACAGCCTTATTCCCAGGGCGTTCACCATCGCCAGCGTTGTACGCAGGGTGGGATTGCCCTCGGCACTGAACGACCGGTAAAGTTGCTCTCGCGACAGATTGGTCCGGTTGGCGATCTCCGTCATGCCCTTCGCACGGGCGATAACGCCCAGGGCATGGGCAACATAGGCGGGGTCGTTCGTCTCCAGTGCATCAGACATGAAATCGGCGATTGCCTGATCAGATTTCAGGTGTTCGGCCGGGTCAAAGATTGTCAGTGTCTCGGTCATGTTCGTTCTTCCCGTTGATCAGCGAGAGATTGTGCCTTTCGGATGTCACGTTTCTGTGAACCTTTCCTGCCGCCACATAGCAGGACAATGATCGTGGTCCCTCGCTGTTGGTAATAGACCCGGTAGCCAGGGCCATGGTGGACACGCAGTTCACGGACATCCTTGCTGACGGATCTCACATCTCCGGCATGGCCAAATGCCAACCGGTTAATCCTCGCAGTGACCGCTGCAATGGCCCGGTCATCCCGGAGTTCGGCAAACCACTTTCGGAAGGTTTCCGTCTGTTTCAGCGTATACACAGCAGTCATGTAGTCCATGAACTACTTTTTTGCAATTGCCGATACCCTCGCACGGGCAACCGCCTGGCGCCGCCGGCGCCTTCGAACCCCCGTGACAGACTGCTATCTCCTGAGTCAGGACCGAGGCAGGTGATCCGAAGACCTGTCGGTCAGCGGACCGGGCCCGCTTCGTGATTTCACCGACCCGGCCACGGCTGGCCCTTTTCCCGATCTTCCCGTGAATTTCACGGATGCTGAGATTGGTCGAGGCGGCCAGCATCCTGATTTCCTGCCAAGGGCCGCCGGCCACCGAAGCGATGGCAAGCTTCCGGCCAGGTTCCAGAGGCCCCTTCGACAGGTTTCGATAGGCATGGACTGGAGGGCGTAGCAATCTCATCGCCTCCATCTGCGATCAAGGATGACATTCCCAGGACATTACACCATGACAGAATTGGCAGAGGGGAAACCGCGTGGCATTGAACAGGAACCTGCACCAGGCAAAGCGCGCCAGGATCGACATTCCAGCCTGCCGACATCGAGAACGAGCTGCGTCACTACAATGAGCGCGATCGCCTTTCCTGCGGTGGTCCGGCAGGCCTCAATGGCCGGCGTCGTGCCCGGTGATGCCGGCAAGCTCGACCGGCGGGCGGTCGGGGAAGCGGGCAATCAGCGACAGGTTGCCACCCATCGCCTCGACCGTCCTGCGCAGCGTGGACAGCAGGATGTCGCTCCGCTTCTCCAGCCTCGAGATGGCATCCTGGCCGATGCCGAGCTCGCGGGCGACGCTCGCCTGGGTCAGTGCACGGGCCTTGCGCAGCTCGCGCAGCGTCATCTCCTCGGCGATCAGCTCGGCCGCTCTGTCCTCGATCCTGCGACGCCGCTCAGGGTCGAGCCCTGCAATCACGTCTTCCACGTCCAGTGCCATGGCTGTTCTCCTTCTCCATTCGTCGGCGATCCGGGCAAGGTGCCGGTCGAACCGTTCGTCGGCCTTGCGGATCAGCGTCCGGTAGAATCGCCGTTCGCTGCCGCCCGACTTGTCGCCTGCCACCAGGAGCACGGCGCGGCGCACGGGATCGAACGCGACCCGCCATTCACCACCGGCGGCGCGAGCGCATCTCCTTCGCCTCACGGGACCGGCGCCGGCAGGCGGTCAGGCCGGTGCCCGCTCCGACCAGGTCCGGCGGTCACGCAGCAGCGCGTCGGCAGTGACGACGGGCTTGCGCATCACCGCCAGCAGCGCCGCCCCGTGGTGCCTGCCCCGGTCCCGCAGCCGCCGGCAGAAGGCAATCATCCGCGGGCCCGGCGACGTTGCCGACCGCGCGGCCATGCAGAGCAGGTCTCCTGGCCTCCTCCGCCCGCCGGCCACGCGCCGCACCCCGGAATGGACCCCGCGGTCGCGGGCCATCGGCGCCACGCCGATCAGCGCCGCCGCGACGGCCGGCCCGATGCCCGGGATCGAGACCGGGATCCGGTAGCGCTCGTCACAGGCGGGACAGCCGGACATCAGCTCCCTGATCGCCGTGTCATGGCGCTCGATCTGCCTGTCATGCATGGCGACGATGCGGGGAAGCCGCTTTCCGGACACCGGATCGCCGAGTTGCTCGAGGAGGCTCCCGGGCGCCGCCGCGGGTGCCATGTCGGGGAAGGCGGCCGGCATTCCGGGATCGTCCCTGCCGGCATCGATGCCCGCGAACGGCCTCTCACGGTCTCCCGCTCCCGTTCCCGCGATGATCCGGCATCCTGGCTCGGGCATCCGTCCGGGCAGCCATCGGTCCGACCCGCCTTGCGAGGCAGATCACCCCGCTTCGTCGTTGCCGGAGCGTCAGCCGGTGACGGCCGGCAACGGCGAGCCCGGATGAATGACGGAGACGTGGAAGCGGCACGGCAACCGCGGGGTCTTCCACGGGAAGTCCCGGGCGCGACATGTACTGCTTCCTGTACTCCTCCATTCCCTGATTCCGGTCATGCGAGGCAGCCGGGGGCATCCACCACCGCCACGATCCTGCCGGTCAGGCCGCCTCCCGGGCGTCCGATACCCCGGCGGATGGAGATGGCGGCATCGATGGAGGAATACACCATCCCGCCCCGGAGCCGGGCCAGGACCGCCTCGACCAGCCCCGGCGGTGCCTTCGACAGGTTGGCAATGGTACGCCTGCGGATTCTCGGACCTTCCCGCCAGGCTTCCCTCAGGAGGATGGCCGGCGGTGACGACCGGTCGGGCATGACGTCGACGCCGAGGGCCATGTCGACGATCCCTGCATGACAACAATGCGATCGACATCAGATATCGAAATACATGGCGACATGATGACCGGCATTCACCCGGCAAATGGCAACAATACAGATACGAGATCAGGGATTCGTGAAAGTCGGATCCCGTTTTGTTCTTGTGAGGATCCGGTTAACGCTGGACCAGAAATGGAATTTTATTACATAAAGGAATTTCGTCAATCAGACAGGAACATTTTACCCCGTATCGTTTGAACTTCATCACTCGACCGCACCTGGTCTGGTTCAGATAGGAACTCCCGGGTACCGCCGCACCCGAAATGTTGCTTTCTACCGACCGGTGCCTCACCATGAACGCCGACCGGATCCAGGTCTTTCGGGCAGGAGCATGACGATGTCGAGCATGCCGGCACGACACGAACTGCTCGAGATTCTGCAACAGGGTTGCGACGAAGCCGGATTCCGGGCAAGGCACGCATGCTTGGCGAATTCGTATCGGTAACAGGGAATCGCCGGAGGCACGCGATCCGTCTGCTCTGGATATCAGTCCCGACACCGAGGAGTGAAGCAAGATCACGCAATGGGTGTAGCCCAATTTGGTTGATGATTGCGATTCGCATTTGCTACGCTGGCTTTGCTGCGCGTCCGAATACGGCCGGGGGAACCGGCGGGTGGCGCGCTTGCAGAGGCAACGAGGCAGGGAGCGCGGATGATGGCGAAGGTCAAAGGGAATCGCGGGCACGGACATCCAGACACGGTGGCGTATCTGGAAGGCCTGGGGGAGGAAGGCGCGGCGGTGCTGCGCGCGCACGAGGGCGGATACACCCGTTACTGGCTGGAAGGCGGCGAGGTGCGGAGCTGCGACATCACGGAGGGCGAGTTGCCTCTGGCGGGCTTCGGACCGGTCGGTGGGCCGCTTCCGGCATTGCTCGGGGCTGTGTTGGCGGAGTTCGGCCTGCAACTTCCGAAGCTGGCGGCGGACCTCGCGTCGGGTGCTCCGGACCTGGACAGCGTGGAGCGGGTGCTCCGCGACAGTTCTCTCGGCGGCGGCGCGACGGCGCTGAAGATGCTGTTCGAACAGCTTGACGAGGCTCTGCCACCGCCGGAATGCGCGAGCTGTGGCAAGCTTATGTGCCGGCACCAGGCGAGGAAGAAAAAAGCCTGGCTCACCCGGCTTGGCCGGGTCGAGGTCGAGCGCAGCTATTATTATTGCCGATCGTGCGGCAATGGCTTCTTTCCGCTTGACCGTGCGCTGGGCCTGGAAGGTGACACGCTCACGCCGGGGATGTTGAGCGTCATGGCCGAGACGACGCCGATGATGAGCTTCGATGCGGCGAGCCGCCACATCGCGAACCTTGCCGGGGTGAACGCATCCTCGAGCTCGCTGCAGCGCTGGTCCCTGGCGCTTGGCGAGGAGGTTCTCCGGTTCGAACAGGAGGAGGTCGTGGAAGACAGCCCCCTGGAATCACGGATGTATCTTGCCATCGACGGGACCGGGGTACCGATGCGAAAGGAAGACGTCGAAGGCATTGCCGGCAAGCAGGAGGACGGAAGCGCGAAGACCCGGGAAGCCAAGCTGGCGGTCATCTACACTGCCGAGGGGCGGGACCCGGAGACCGGCGCGGCACTGAAGGACAAGGGCAGCGAGACGTCCAGTTGTCTCATCGACAGTGCGGCGACGCCGCCGGGAAGCCGGGATCCCTCCGATTTCGCCATGCGCCTTGACCGCGAGGCGCTGCGCCGCGGCTTGCACGGCGTCGAAGAACTCGTCGTCATCTCGGACGGCGCAGAATGGATACGGAACACCTGCGAGGAGTTGTTCGGGGGCGGGAAGGTCACCTTCGTGCTCGATATGTTCCATGCCCTCGAATACGCCAGCGATGCGGTGAAGGCGATTTTTCCGGACAAGGCGGAGCGGGACCGGCGGTTCGAAGGGATCAAGGCGGACCTTGAGGCGGGCCGGGCCGCCAAGGTGATCCGGGAACTCGAGTCCTTCAGCGGCAGGTACAAACAAGTGGAGGCGTGCTGCCGCTACTATCGGAACAACATCGAACGGATGCGCTACAACCAACACCGCGACCAGGGCATGCAGATTGGATCGGGGGTCGTGGAAAGTGGCTGCAAGCGGTACGGGCTCCGGCTGAAGCGTCCCGGCACCCGCTGGTCGGGGACAGGCGCCAATGCAATGCTGGCGCTCAAGAGCTGCGTCATGAACCTCAGGCTGCCCGACTTCCTCGACTGGCACGCGAGGCAGGCCATCGTTGCCTGACAACAAATTGGGCTACACCCTCACGCAATTTCAGTCATGGTGAAGAGGGCCGGATGTCCTGCCTGTGCCATGGGAGGCCTCGTGCCGGAATTGCGGTATGCGCCTGCAGGTCCTGGCGCCGTTTCCTGTCGCAGCGATCGGGCGTCACGTCTCCGCGAACCATCAATATTGGATGTGGGCCTGACCAGGTCAGGAAACATGCGGATTCTCGTGAATCGGCCAGACTTCCCTGCTCAGGTTGCGGTAACTGTTCGCTGCCGGGTTGCTCGGATACGGTCCGTCGACCGTCACGTACAGAATTTTCGAGGCAATCGCTGAAAACGCATCGTGGAAGTGATTTGTGGACTTCACTACAAGCACGGTCCGTTTCCCGGGATCAATACCGAAATTGGAAAATACGTTCGGATGAAAGACCTGGCTGCGCACGGTATTGAGAATGACGTCGATGCCACCGACGACGATCCAGACGCTGTCCCCAAGCGGCACGACACTCTTGCCAAAACTCTGAACCGCTTCGCTGACAATGCGGCGCACCGTAACCATGGCATCAAGCGGCTCGCCGCCTGCGCTTGACATCTTTCCGCCAAAGCGAAGTTGCAACTCGGCGCCTTCGCCCGCCGACATGCACGTGCGAACCGCGATGGGATCCCAGATGGTCGCCAATGCCGCATTGTCGATTTCTCGCCGGATCATCTCACGCAGTATGATGGTGGAGTCTCCGGGGACGCCACCTCCGGGATTGTCCCATACGTCCGCAATCACTACCGGGCCGCCAGCCACCGCCTGTGCTTCATCAAGTGCCTCGCCTGGCAAGAGAAATTCCGGCCGTGTCCTGCCCCTCATCGAGAACAGCTCCAGCCCGAGCCTTCTGGCAAGCACATCGCCCTCGTTCTTCGCATCATCCGTAGTCACGATGATCTTGGTCCCGAGGTCGGGCACATCGCTGGCCATGAAACCATGGACGATGGAGATCGAGAGCACCTTGCCACTTCCCTCGAGCGTTTTCAGCGCGTCGACGAAGCTGCGCATCGGTTCCTTGTTCGTCGGGAAGAGATCGATCATCCTGCAGTCGAAGGTCGAGATCACCGGTGTGATGCTCCCGGCGGCGGCGCGGACCACCAAATTGACCAGGTCTTCGGCCGTCTTGACGAAGTCGGTATGAGGAAACTCCTTGAAGACCGTGATCAGATCGGCATTCTCGACCCGCCTGCCCGACAGATGGCTGTGCGGGTCGAACGTTGCCCCGACAATTGTGTCGGGTCCGGTGATCCCGCGAACCGCCTCGATCAATTCGCCTTCGCAGTCAAGACATCCCTGCGACACCATGGCCCCATGGAGCCCAAGCAGGACAATGTCCACCGGCAATGCGTCGCGGAGTTCCTCCAGGAGTTGATCACGAAGATTTTCCCAGGTACGCTGATTGATAATTCCGCCCGGCTCCGCCCAGGTTGCCGTGCCCTCGATCAGCTTCCACCCGATTTCGTCGGCCTTCACCCGCGCGACCGGATAGATCGCACTGCAAAGTGTAGGGGTTGAAGGGTGCAATCCAGGGGGTGCAAAGAAGCTGTCCTTGAAGTCGCGCAAATCCGTCCGCAGCGGCGAAAAGGTGTTGGTTTCTGTTGCAATTGATCCCAGGAAGACACGTTTCTGAGTCATCGCGCGACCCTTCCATCGATGTGCGGAATCGAGGCCAGGAGCCTTCGTGTGTAGGCGTGCCGGGGTGTCTCGAAGATCTGCCTCTTGCTGCCGGTCTCCACGAGTTTCCCCCTGAACATGACCGCAACCCGGTCACTGATGTGGCGGACTGCACCAAGATCGTGACTGACAAACAACATCGACATGCCGCAGTCGCGCTGGAGTTTCTTCAGCAGGTTCAGGACCTGGGCCTGGATGGAGACATCAAGTGCCGATACCGGTTCGTCCGCAATGACAAGACGCGGTGCCAGGACCATGGCCCGGGCGATTCCGATGCGCTGTCGTTGACCGCCGGAAAACTCGTGCGGATAGCGACTCATCGATTTTGCATCCATGCCAACAAGCTCAAGCGCAGCAGCGATCTTTTCGCGCGCATCGAGGCGGTTGCGCACAAGCCTGTGGATGAATAGCGGCTCGGTCAGCGTCTGCTCGATGCTCAGGCGTGGATTGAGCGAGGCAAACGGGTCCTGGAAGATCATCTGGATGTCTCGCCGTAGCGGCCGGAACTCGGCGGGCGACAGGCCCAGGGTATCACGCCCGTCAAACATTGCTCTTCCCGCCGTTGCCGTTTCCAGTTGGGTCAGGGTCCGTGCGACCGTCGATTTGCCGCAGCCACTCTCGCCGACGAGACTCAACACTTCACCTTCATGGATGCTGAATGAAATGCCATCGACGGCTCTGATCACCGACTTCCCGCGCATGAAGCCGGCCTTGCGAACGCTGAAGTATGTCTTCAGTTCTCGTACTTCCAGCAAAGGGCCGGTCATGCCGAGGATCCTTGCGGAAAATGGCAGCGCACGAAATGGGCGGGTGCAACGGTTTCCGGGCTCGGGTCAGCATTTCTGCAGGACTCCCTTGCCGCGAAGCAGCGCGGGTGAAATGCACAACCGGTCATCACCTCGTCGAGCGTTGGTACCCGTCCGGGGATTGCGTCAAGCCATTCAACGTCGTGATCAGGAATCGGAATCGAGCCGAGCAATCCCAGCGTATACGGGTGGCACATGTTCAAGAAGAGTTCCTCTGTCTTGGCATGCTCGACGATTCGGCCTCGATACATGACGGAGACCATGTCGCAGGTCTCGGAAATCACCCCCAAATCGTGCGAGATCAGGACGATCGACATGCCGGTTCGAGCCTGCAGGCTACGCATGAGTTCCAGGACATCTTTCTGCACGGTAACATCAAGTGCCGTCGTTGGCTCATCGGCAATCAGGAGCCTCGGATCGCAGGCAAGCGCCATGGCGATCATGACCCTTTGCCTTTGCCCGCCGGACATCTGATGCGGAAAGCTGTCGATCCGGCAATCCGGGTCAGGAATTTGCACGAGTTCCAGCAGGTCCAACACACGTTGGTGCGCCTGCTTCCCGGACATGTTTCGATGCTGCAAGATCGCTTCCTTGATCTGGTCGCCGACCCGATAAACGGGGTTCAGGCTAGTCATCGGTTCCTGAAAGATCATGGCCATCTGTTCCCCCATCAAGCGCCGACGCGCCGCCCGGGAAAGCGCCAGGAGATCGCGGTCCAGAAAGTGAATTGAGCCTCCGACAATCCGCACGGCCGATCCCTCCAGCAAACCCATGATCGCCAGTGCAGTCAGACTCTTGCCGCACCCGCTCTCGCCGACGATCCCCAGCGTCTGATTTTCCTCGACAGTGAGTGATACCCCCTGAACCACGGGCACGAGTTCGTTGCCCCGCGCAATGCTCAGGTCCAAATCCCTGATTTCGAGCAGCGCCAAGGCTCAGACCCCCGCAATGTCATCTTTGAACCGGGGATCGATATTGTCACGCAACGCGTCTCCGACGAGGTTCATCGAGAAGACCGAAAGAATGATCAGTGCTCCGGGGAAGATCAGCAGCCACGGTGCACGGGTCACGTAGAGTCGTTCCTCGCTCAGCATGTTTCCCCAGCTTGGAACTTCCGGCGGGAGACCCAGCCCCAGGAAATCAAGAGCAGCTGCCTGCAATTGTGCAAACGCAAAGATGAAACTTGCCTGTACCAGCATGGGCGACACCAGATTTGGCAGAATATGCCGGAACAGGATCGAGACATGCCCGGCGCCGGAGCATCTCGCGGCATCAACGAAGACATCACGCTTCAGTTTCAGCGTCATGCCAAACAGGATCCGGGCCGTGGTCGTAGCGTAGACGATGCCGATCACGATGATGGTGTTCAACACGCTGCGTTCCAGAAGTGTCATGAGAACCAGCGCCAGGAGCAACGCCGGGAACGCCATCAGCACGTCCACAATCCGCATCAGGAAATGGCCCAGCCGGACAAAGTAGGCGGACAGCATGCCGATGAGGCCGCCAGCGACCAGGGCAATCAGGACGCTGCCCGAACCAATGAGAATTGCCATGCGCGCACCGTAGATTGCACGAGAGAGCGAATCCCGCCCGAAATGGTCGGTACCGAAGAGATGGGGCCAGCCAGGCTCGGAGAGACGGACAACCGGGTCGAAATCCAGAGGATCGAATGGTGCCAGAAACGGCGCACCGATGGCCGCAATACCGACGGTCAGAAGCCAGCACATTCCGACCGTTGCCAGAGCCCGACCGCGCAAGATCGACACGAATGGAGCCGACACACTCATTTTAGCGTCACTCTCGGGTCAAGGCTGGCATAGGCGAGGTCCACCAGGAGATTGATGACCATGTAGAAGACCACGATGATCAGAATGACGCCCTGGATCACCGGGTAGTCGCGCCTCTGGATGGACTGCACCACAAGCCGACCGATGCCCGGCAGGGAGAAGACGGTCTCCGTGACCACTGCTTCGCTGACCAGTGCCGCGAAGGTGAAGCCGAATGCGGCAGAAACTGCTATGAGGGCGTTTCGGAAGATGTGCTTGATGGCCACCCGTGCCGGGTGCAGCCCCTTGGCCCTGGCCGTGCGCACATGGTCCTCCCGCGAGACATCAAGCATGGAAGAGCGGATCAGACGGATGATGAGCGCCGCGTTCGGTGCTGCCAGGGTCAGGCTGGGCAAGACCAGGTAGCGCAGATTCGATGCGCCGCCTTCATCGGCAAGTGACGGAAATCCGGATGAAGGAAACCAGCCCAGCCCGACAGAGAAGATCAATATCAGGTAGAGACCCAGCCAGAATGTCGGCACCGACGCGAACAGCATGGCTCCGCCGGAGGTCGCCTGATCGACCCACGAACCGTGACGAATGGCGGAAACGATGCCGATCGGAACGCCGAACAGCACAATCCATGACATTGTCATCATTGCCAGAAGGATCGAGGTTTCGGCACCGCTGGCGATGACCGACATTACCGGCTCTCGGAAGAATACCGAATTCCCGAGATCTCCCTGCAGGACATTGGCGAGCCACAGGACGTATTGCGTCCATATCGGTTTGTCGAAGCCAAGCTCACGAGAAAGTTCGGCAACCTCTTCCGGTGTTGCTGTATCACCCAGCAGGATCGAAGCCGGGTCGCCGGGGATCAGGTGGATGAATATGAAGACCAGGAACGAGGCGGTCAGGAGCGTGGGGATCAGGGTCAGGGTCCTGTTCAAGGCATAGACTAACATGAAGCGACCTGTAACGGACATGATTCGGCCTCCCCGCGGATCCGCGGGGAGGCCAGGGGATTATCCCCTATTTTGAAACGTTCCAGAAGTGCGGCCAGATCAGGGTGGCCTCGCCAAGGCCAACGAGGTCAGGAGATGCGATGTTGTAGGTGTAGACATCTCCAGTCTTCATCGTCGGCACCTGCTGATAGATCAGTGCCTGGATTTCGGCCCAGATCGCCTGACGCTCGGCAGGATCGGAACTTTCCGTGAACTTCGCTTTCAGGTCCCTCTTTTCCTCGGTTGCCCACCAGCCGGGATAGTTGTCGTTCATTACCGAGATCAGGATCGGGTCCGGCACGAAGCCATGGTGGGTGAAGAACATGTCCCATTGGTCCGGTCGGGCCCGTTTTTCGATCAGGGTGGCCCAATCATAGACCTGAAGGTCGATGTTGAATCCGGCTTGCGCCAACTGTCTGGTGTAGATGACCGCAGTGTCGTAATGGAACGGGTAGTTCGTCGAAACCATGAACTTGACTGGTTCGCCACCATAGCCCGCTTCTTCGGCCATGGTCCGGGCGGTAGTCACGTCACCCATGCTGTAGTTCTCGATGCCGGCATTCGTGAACCAAACGTTACCATCCGGCAGGAACGAGCCGTTCGCGCGCCACAGACCCTCCGGACCGATGGCCACCTGCAACGCCGGCACCTTGTCCAGCGCCGTCTGGACCGCCCGCCGCAGGGCAAAATTCTCCGCGAGCGGACCATCTTTGGAATTCGTGAACACCAGGCCGAAGATCGGACCGCCGTTCAGTATCGTGACAACCGAAGGATCAGCATCGAGGTCGGCATACAGATCGCCGGGAATGCTTTCGGCATAGTCATAATCGCCGGCCTTCAGGCCCGCCACCCTCGTCCCGACATCGGGAACCGGGATGAATCGCAGAGTGTCGAACGCGGCGATGCGCTCACCACCATATCCATCTGCCTTGCCACCGGGCGAGACATACCCGTCGAACCTGACCAGTTCCACATGTCGGTTCGGCTCCCACTCGCCAAATCTGTAGGGTCCGGTTCCGATATAGCTGTCCGGCGAGATTGGCTCCTTGCCAGCGTCTTCGGCAACGGATGCCGGGTAGATCGCCGGACCGCCATTGATGAAGGCCAACAGGTTCTTCCAGGGGCCGAAGGGTCGGGAAAGGCTGATCGTGACTTCGTGATCTCCCGTCGCCTTCACGCCTTCGACATTCGCGAACAGAAGCCCGCCCCGCGATCCGAATTCGCCCCAACGGTTCAGCGATGCGACGACATCCGCAGATGTCATGTCCTGCCCGTCATGGAATCTCACGCCCTCACGGAGCATAATCGTAATCGTCTTTCCGTCATCCGAGACCGTTTCGCCGGCGGCGAGCAAGCCGACCGGAGAGTTTGACGAATCGAAGGTGTAGAGACCTTCGAACATGTGGTGGGCAATCGTCGTCGACAGATCCGAAGTGACAACCTGCTGATCCAGGGTCGGCGGTTCGCCGACGGTCGCATAACGCAATGTTCCGTCTGCAAAAGCCGCACCGCCAAATATGGCAACTGCACACACGGAAATCACCGAATGTAGCCAGATTCTGATTTTCATGAGGTTCTCCTTCTTCAATGGTATTCTCGTGAACACCGTGTCGTAAGTTTATTACATTATTTGCCAATCTTGTCAAGAGAGTGACACGACTTCCGGAAGGGAAATGTAGATCAGTCTTCTCAACATATTGATATCATGTAATGTTCAAGACGAGTCCCTTTATGGAGGTAGGTGGTTCATGATGGTACTTTCGATCATTTGAACCGCCTGGATCGCCAGATTGGTCCTTTTTGGGTGCCTCGAATTGATTTCGTGAATTGATTCGCCGGGATTGGACAGGGTCCCGCTCCGCATGCCGATCGAGTGTACCTTATGCCGATGCCCCGGGAGTCGGTCGGATAGCGCGACAAGGACGCCGTGTCGGAACGAGCAGCAGGAGAAACCGGTCCATGGCACGTGTCGGGACCAGCGGGCATGCCGGCATTCGGGTACGGTTTCGCATCTGCAGAGCCTGAACGATGATCGGACAGCGGTTTCTTCAACCTTTCGTGCCTCCTTTGCATTGGAAGTCGCCGGGACATGCACCGTGGAAGTCACGGCAACGGAGTTGAAATCGTCAGATGGAATGCCGGCCAATAGCGCAGTTGTCGGTGACTCGTGGCAGGTTCGGGTCTTGTTGACGGTGCCTGTCGTGCGAAATGACCACTCGCAAGATTGATGGAGGTCGCGGCTACTCGAACCGGTTAGTGATCAGTCGCCGATTGGTCTTGGTCCCGTGTCTTCGGAGAACGAGATCATCGTGGTACGGATGCGTCGCAAATACTCCTTTACGGGCAGTGGGCTCTTGCGAGCCGCGCCCGCCGCGAGCACGTCGATAATGGCAATGAATACGAGCCTCGAGGCCGAGGGCTTGTAGATGTCCTGATCTTCGGGAATGTCGATCTCGATGGAGACGTCGGTGGATCTGGCGAGCGGTGTACCACCCTTCGTCAGGCTGATTGACTTTGCTCCGTACTGGCGGGCGATTGCGACACTGTCCAGGAGTTCGGCCGGCTGGCCACTTGCTGAAATTGCAAAAACGACATCTCCATCTGACAGGGTGGAAGCCAGCAGGCGTTGGAAATAGCCATCAGCGTGTGCTTCGGTGGGAATTCCGAGACGAAAGAACCTGTTGGCACCCTCGCGGGCAACGTTGGCCGAGCCGCCGCCGACGCCGAAGAATGAAATTCGCCGTGCACTCGCAAGCACGGAGACAGCCTGTTGCAGGGCTTCGCTGTCAAGCTGGATACGTGCCAGGTTGAGGGTTTCGACAAGCGCGCCGAAAACTTGCATGACAAGTTGCTCGGGTTCGGAATCGGCGCGGCTCGGCCCGCCAAGATATTGCAGGCTTACCGCCACGCTTTGAGCAAACCTGATGTTGAAATCGCGGAAGCCCTCGCAACCGACGGTCTGGCAGAATCGGTTCACCGTCGCCACCGAGACACCAGCCTCCTCCGCAATTTCGTTCTGCGTGAGGCGGGTCGCGCGCTCCAGATTCGAGAGAACAAAATCTGCCACCCACTGTTCCCGTTTCGGAAACTTGCCGTCCAGTTTCCGCATCTCGGAAATTACATCGATGACCTTGGACATGGTCTTGTTGTCCGCCATGCCCCGGTTATTCCGGTCTGTAGGCGATCACGTCCATTTCAACCTTTGCATCGACCATCAGCGCGGACTGAACCGTGGAGCGAGCCGGCGGGTGATCGCGGAAGAAGCGTTCGAACACGGAATTGAAGCTGGTGAAATCACGAGGATCGTCCAGCCAGGCATTGACCTTGACCACATGCTCCAGTCCGCAGTCCGCAGCGCGGAGAACCGCGATGATGTTGTCGATGACCCGTTCGGTCTGCTCGACAATGCCGCCGGTGACAATTTCGCCATTTACAGCGGGGACCTGGCCGGAGACAAAGACAAAATCGCCGGCGCGCACCGCCTTGGCAAACGGACGCTTGCCGCCGGCCGCATGGGCGGCCGTATCGAAACGGATTATGCGGGTCTCCATCTGTTCGCATGCCCCTCTTGATGTGTAAGTAACTTACAGATTGTGGCGCAATCTGATGAACTTGTCAACACCGGCGTCACCGGGAAATCCGCGCTGCCGATTTTTCTTGGCGGCCTGCCGGTTGGCTGGACGTCCGAACAGTCTACGTCCGGAGGGACGGATGGTGTCGATCGGGTTTCGGCACCACGTTCACCGCCGCGTCTTCTATGTGACCGGCCCCGGGTTGAACAGGGTGAGTTGATTGCAGAGCCCGAGACGCTCAGCACAGGTCTTCTCGCCGCTGGCAACGGCGAGGATTTTCTCGAACATCAACCGGCCCATGCCTTCAACGGTCTCACCTCCCGAGATGATCCGGCCTGCATCGATGTCCATGAGGTCATGCCAGCGCCGGGCCAGATCGCTGCGGGTTGCCACCTTGACAACCGGAACCTCTGCCAACCCGTACGGCGTGCCGCGCCCGGTCGTGAATACGTGAACAGTCATGCCGGCCGCCAGCTGAAGCGTGCCGCAGATGAAATCCGATGCCGGCGTCGCCGCAAACAACAGGCCGGACTGCCGGGCGCGCTCTCCGGGTGGTATGACGCCACTGATGGGCATTGAGCCGGACTTGATGATCGAACCCATCGCCTTTTCGACCACGTTCGACAGCCCTCCCTGCCTGTTGCCGGGCGTCGTATTGGCGCTTCGATCTGCCTGGCCACCGGCAAGATAGCGATCATACCAGTCCATCTGCCGTATCAATTCTTCGGCAACGGCATCCGAAGCCGCGCGCCGGGTCAACTGATCGATCCCGTCGCGCACTTCGGTGACCTCGGAGAACATCACGGTTCCACCTGCACGAACGACCAGGTCTGCGGCGTGACCAAGCGCAGGGTTGGCCGTTATGCCCGAGAGGGCATCGCTGCCGCCGCACTGGAGACCGACGACAAGATCGGAGGCCGGGCAGGTTTCCCGCCGCCGCCGGTCCAGTCGGGCCAGGTGTTGTCCTGCCTGATGCATGATCGAATCGATCATCGACTCGAAGCCGACATGCGTTCGGTCCTGCAGGGTAACAAGACTGGTCGGGCCGCCAGTCTCCCCGGCAGTGTTTGCGGTGCCATCGAATTCCCCGGGAAACAGCAGCGATGGCTGCAGCTTTTCGCAACCAAGGCTGACGACCATGGTCGATCCGGCGAAATTGGGGTTGCGGGCGATGTTGTGCAGGGTGCGGACCGGAATTGCAGCCCCGGGAGCGCCGATTGCAACTCCGCAACCATAACCGTGGTCGAGGGCGACAACGTCATCGACATTCCGGTGGCGAGGCAGCAATTCCCGACGGATGCGCCTGACCGCGTGGGCAACCACCCCCGAGACACACTGCACGGTGTTGGTGATCGCCAGGATGTTCCGGGTGCCCACGCTTCCATTGTCGTTTCTGAACCCCTGGAAGGTGTATCCTTCCAGGGGTTCGATCTCGGCATGCATGTCGGCGGCAGGCAACCCTTCAAGTTGCGGAGCCCGGGGCAGATCGAGGCTGGATTCACTGATCCCGTCACCAGGGGAGATTGCCTCTCTTGCGTAGCCGATAACGACGCCGTAGCGCCGCACCGGATCGCCGACGTCATGTCCGGTCAGTGCAACCTTGTGTGCTTGCGGAACATGCTGGCGAAGGGTCAGGCCATCAACACTTGCCCCCTCCGGCAACCCGCCATCATTCGCAACCACGGCAACGGTGTCCCTGCGATCCATTCGGATCAGGCGCGCGGACGAACTCATCCGGTGCTCCGGGTCTCTTCGTCAGGACGACATTCAATGCCATGTGCGGCGTCGGGCAGTTTCATGATCCGCCATCAATTCGAGTGACCGACCCGATGTCAAGCAACGCCTGGCAGTGCCGTTTGTGCGCAGGACGGGATGTCCTGCCCGGATCCCCCGGAAGAGTGGAAGCGCAACCTCATCACGGGCGCCGCCGCAGACATGGGGGGATCCCCGTATCGGTCCGCTCCATGCCGGTTACGGCATTGCGTCGCGGCTGCCGTTCACTCCTGCATCGGGCATCGACACAGCCGGGACCGGTCCGGTCGTACGGGCGAATGAATGATCCGCCCGTACATGATTGCGCTGTCCCTAACTGGTGTTCTGGACCAATTCGAGGAGTTCACCACCCTGCTCGGCAATGAAGTCTTCGTAGACCGGACCCATCCGGTCACGGAAGGCGGCGACATTGGCGTCGTTGATCTGCATGCCCTTGGCCTTCAGTTCCTCGAGCGCCGCTGCACCCACTTCCGCGGTCAGTTCGATCTCGTAATCCTGCAGCGCTGCCGCCTCTTCCGTCAGCACGGCCTGCTGTTCATCTGTCAATCCGCTCCAGGTGCCCAGGCTGATGGCAACGATCCCCGGCGGCCGGAAATGCTGCGTCATCGAGAAGTAACCGCTCACCTCGTAGAACCGGTCGTTCAGAACATTGCCGGCAGCGTTCTCGCCGCCGTCGAGGACGCCCTGCTCAAGTGCAGTGTAGAGTTCGCTGTACGACATCGGAGTTGCCGAACCACCCATGGCGTTCACCGTGTTCACCATCAGCGGACTCTCCATCACGCGGATCTTCAGGCCGTTCAGGTCGTCAGGCGTGACGATCGGACGAACCTTGTTGAAGACGTTGCGATACCCGTTGTCGAACCAGGCAAGGATCTTCAATCCGCGCTCTTCGGCCAACTCGCTGAACCTGTCGCCGACCGGACCGGTCACCACGGCCTTGAAGTGATCCGTGTCCCGGATCAGATACGGCAGGCTGAACAGGTCGAACTGGGGCACGAAACCGCTGACTGGTGCCGTGGACACCTGGGCCATCTGGATGCTGCCGAGCATCATCCCCTCGATATAATCCCGTTCGCCACCGAGCTGCGCGCCGTCCAGGACCTCGATTGTCAGTCCCACATCACGCGCCGCCACACGGTCGGCAAACCAGCGAAGTGCAACATTGTGGTGGTGGGCCGGGCCCGTGACCGAAGCCACGCGGATGGTCATGTCTGCCGCCAACGCAGGTTGAGCAAACCCTCCCAAGAGCAAGGCAGACGCCCCGCCGATACCCAGTAACAGTTTTCTCCGATCAAGCATGATTTTTCTCCTTTCCTGGAAATTATGCCTTTCTTGCCGCTCCGCGATAACCGCGGGCACTCCTCCCCCATGCGGGTTCGGATCCTTGTGCCGTGCGCAATTCATCGCTGCACGGCGAAATCATCGGTCTCCTCGAGAACCAGCCTGTTCAACGGGCGCACTCCGTCTTCGGTGACCGCGACCACGACCTCGACACGATAGCCGCCGCCGATCAGGTTGTGCAGGTCAAGCTTGACGGCCAGGGTCATTCCTGCCTCCAGCTCGAAATCGCTGTCAGAGCTGAGATTGGGCGGTTCGACCACGTCAAGACCAACCGCGTGCCCGACACCGCGCAGCCCCTTCGCATATGGTGTGAAATTCTCCGAAAAGCCGTGCGGCTCCAACCCATCCAGCAAGGCATCGAAGATCGAGCGTGCGGTGATGCCGGGGCGAATGGTCGGTATGACCTTCTTCAGTGTTCGGTGACCGGTGACAAGCGCCCGTTCCTGTTCGGGATGCGCGCCCTTCATCAGGACCGTTATGCCGCCGTCATTGCAGTAGTGACCAACTGCCGGATTGAAATCCAGCATGACGAATTCACCCGGCTGAATCCTGCGATCCGTCGCCCGCCAGGCGGGATAGTTGGTGTTCGGTCCGGACATGACCACGGTGGCGGAGCCGATATCGGCGTTCATTTGCCGGGCGATACTCTCGGCGAGTCCCGCGACCTGGATTTCGGTCATGCCGACCTCTATCGTCCCGGCTGCCTTCCTGAGCACCGCATCGTTGATCCCGGCCGCCCGCTCCATCAAGGCGATCTCGGCTTCCGACTTGATCTTGCGCAGATCGAGCATGATGTCGTCGCGGGACTCGAACTCTGCCCCGGGCAAGGTTTCGGCAACCTGTTCATGGATCTCCACGGGCATGATGTTCTTGCCGACCAGGCCGATCCTGCTGGCGCGGCCGGTGATCGGGGCAAAGATCTCCGGCAGATCGGCATAGGGCCGATGAATGCCGCGAACATCCTCGATCCAGCAATTGTCCCTCGCCGCATAGGCATTCAGCCGGCCCAGGAAGACAACCGGCGCCAACTCGCCAACCATGATGACCAGCTGCGGGGATTCCTCGATGACATTGATCGGTTTGTAATTCGTGATGTAGGTTGAATGACCAGAGCGATATTCATCCGAGTAGATGACCAGAGCGTCATAGCCTTCAGACCTCATCCTGCGTCTGAGGCTTTCGGTTCGTTGCTGCAGCTCCCCGCGAGTTATTTCCAAGACTGATTTCCTCCTGCGAGATCGATTCTATCGGCCGGCAAGGTTCGGGATCGTCATGACAAGGCCGGGGAACACCGCGACGGCAATCAGGACTGCGATCAGCACTGCACAGAAGGGCAGCAATCCGCGGAAGGCTTGCGAGATGGTGATCCCGGCGATGGCGCAGCAGATATAGGTCAGGATACCGACAGGCGGCGTCACCGACCCGATGACCACCGCCATCACCAGCATGACGCCAAAATACACCGGATCCACTCCCAAGCCGAGAATGACCGGCAGCAATACCGGGGTGAAAATGACGAGAACCGGTATGCCTTCGATAAAGAGCCCCAGGATCAGTATGAAGATGAGGATCAGCAGGACGGCAATGGTCGGGTTTGTCGATATTCCGCCAAGCACCTTGAGCACGGAGGACCCGAATCCGGCCCAGGCCAGGAGCCAGGCAAAGGATGTTGCCATGGCGATCAGGAACATCGCCGCCGCCGTCGTTACCGCTGCGTCCACCAGGAGCTTCCCGACAAGCCCGACATTCAGGCTTCGGTAGACAAAGGTCCCGACAAGCGTGGCGTAGGCCACGGCGACCACACCTGCTTCGGTTGCGGTGAATACGCCGGAGAATATCCCTCCCAGGATGATCACGGGCATTGCAAGCGCCCAGAGCGCATCCCGGAAGGCCGGGAGTATCGGCGGAAGCTCCGAGCGCGACGGGGCCGGGTAGCCCCGTTTTCTGGCGATAAGATAGGCCATCATCATCAGGCCAAGCGCAACCATCAGCCCGGGAACGAAACCGCCCAGGAACAGTTGGGCAATCGATACATTGGCGATGGAGCCATAGATCACCATCATGATGCTGGGAGGGATGATCGGTCCCATGGCGCTTGCTGCCGAGTTGACGGCGACGGCATAGTCGGCGTCGAATCCGTTCTTCTTCATTGCCGGTATCATCATGGAACCCAGGGCAGACGCATCAGCCGTTGCCGATCCCGAGATACCCGAGAAGAACATGTTCGACATGATGGTCACATGGGCAAGACCGCCGCGGATATGCCCGACAAGCGTCCTCGAGAAGGTGACGATGCGTTCGGTAATCCCGCAGGCATTCATCAACTCGCCGGCGATGATGAAGAACGGGATCGCCAACAGCGTGAAGGAGTCGACTCCGACAAAGGCCCGGGTGACGATGCTGTTGAGCGGAAGCGTGTCGTCAAAGGCAAGGGTCATGGTGGCGGCAATGCCGAGGGCGAATGCAATCGGGATGTTTATCAGCAGGAGCAGGAAGAAGGTTGCAAAAAGGATTGCCAGCATCGTCATGCCTATCCCTTCATCTCTCTGCCTGACCGAAGGATGATCAAGATGCGTTCCGCACAGATCAGGAAAATCAGGCACATGGAGATCGGGATCGCGATGTAGATCCACGACATCTGCACGCCAAGGGCCGGTGAGCGCTGCAGCATGTTCATGCTGATGACCGGGTAGCTCGCATAGACAACCGCCGCCGCAAAACACGCGATGAGCACATGCGACAATGTCTCGAGCCCGGTCCGGAATCTTGCTGGCAAACGGTTGACAAAGAGGTCGACGCCAAGGTGAATGCCCCGGGAAAAACCGATCGCTCCACCCAGAAAGACAATCCACACAAAACAGTAGCGCGCCATTTCCTCCGACCAGGGAAGGGGGGCCGAGATGACGTATCTGAAGATCACCTGGGCGAGGGTGACCAGGACCATCACTACGGAAATCGCGATGACAGCGAAGGTGGCGACTTTCAGAAGTGCCGACAGGACCTTCGAGTTCTGCCTGTCATCCGGATGCGACATGTTTCCACGATATTGCCTGAGGCCCTGAAATCGATTTCATCAAAACGGAGAGCCGAAGTCAATGCCTTTCTTCCAGAATCGATAACTGGCTGATAAAGTAGGAAATACGGAGAAGGAGCACCGTCACGTTGGCCTCTGATACAAAAAATCGATTTCATGATCCGGCATCGCGGGCTCGCCTGGCCGATGTCGCCAAGCTTGCCGGCTGTGCTCCGGCGACGATATCCCGTGCCATCAACAATCCGGAAAAGGTCTCCTCCGAAAAACGGTTCCGGATCGAGAGGGCGATGCTCGAACTTGGTTACGTGCGCAACCACGCCGCCCGCGCATTGCGCTCGCAACGCTCGCACATGGTTGGCGTTCTGATTCCGACCCTGGACTATGCGCTCTACGCCCGGCTGGTCGGTGCCGCCAATGCCAGATTCTCGAAGGCCGGAATTTCAACCCTGATCGCAACTTTCGATTTCGATCTTGACGCCGAATTGAAGGAGGCAAGATTGTTGCTCGAGCGCGGTGCCGAAGCATTGATTCTCGTCGGAAACCAGCACCGGCCACAACTCTACGGGTTGCTGGACCAGTTCGAAGTGCCGTTCGTCAAGACCTATGCCTTCGACCCGGAGGGCTCCTGTCCGACCGTGGGTTTCGACAATTCCTCTGCCGCGGCAAGGATTGCCCGGCATCTGGCGCACCTGGGACATCGGAAGATCTGTGTCATTTCCGGCATCACCAGGGATAATGATCGCACGACGATGCGGCTTGAGGGCATCCGGGTGGAACTCCAGGCGCATGGAATCACGTTACGGGATTCCATGATCGTGGAACGCCCGTATTCGATATCCGACGGCCGAAAGGCGTGCAGACTGCTCCTGTCGCGGGATATTCCTCCACCCACCGCCATCATTTGCGGCAATGACGTGCTGGCCCTGGGGGCCCTGATCGAATGCACGGCGAGGGGAATGGAGGTTCCCGGAGACATCTCCGTTGCAGGTTTCGACAATCTCGAATTTGCCATGCACTCCAACCCGCCGCTGACAACCATCAACGTTCCGGCCGAGGAAATGGGCGTCAATGCTGCCGGCTACATTTTGGGAGAGTTGAACGGAGACGAGGTGGCCTTGCACACATCCGTCGAAGTGCAGTTGATTCTCCGGAATTCATCAGCCCCACCGAAAAACCACGACCCGGTCCCGGATGCAAAAGGGCCGGACATCCAGTAGCTGCCATCTCCTGTCGCAAGCCTGAACCTGGGGCTTTCCGGGGTAATTGTCCGGGACTCGTGTCAGGAGATTCGCCTGGCAGGAATGCGTCCGGCCGGTTCTGCGGGGCTGTCGGGATGCAGGTCCGCTGTCGACAACCGATGATCGCCGCCGCCAGAGACCGCCGGCCATGACACAGGAGATGGCTTTCGGCCGGAAGGATTCCGATGCGGTGCCAGCCGCGCCAATCCGGAAGAACCCCTGCGAAGACATGTAGATGCCGCTGCCATGACAGGTCCGCTTTCCGGTCTCCTGGGCGGCGGTGACCTTGAGCCGGCCCGCACGCATGGCGCCCGTCCCCGAGCGGCAGATCAAGCATCCACCGGGTGAGGAAATGGCACCTGCCGCCCTCCCGGTCCCGCGCAGGCCGCCCGCCCGGGCCCCGTGAATGCATTCGCATGACGTGGCATGGGAGCCCGGCCTGCAGGTCGGCAGGACGTTGCCGCCGGCACTGCGCATGGCCCCGCGGACCTTCCGGCAGCAATGGAGATCATCACCCGAAGGGGCGGCTTCGGCCGTGAAGCCCGGGCCCCGATGCGCGGCCGCCCGCTCGCGATCCTGCCGCCCGGCGCAAGCGCCCCGCTTCGCTCCGGCTCGGCATGCATGTGGCGCAGCGGCGGACCTGCATGCCCGGTCCCGCGCACATGGCCCGCGCAGGGGATGGTCCCGATGCCGAAGGAGGCATGGGCATCCGGGCGGGCCTGGCGGGTCTTCATCTGCGCATGGAGGAAGGAAGGGCTCTGCGGAAGACGCCCGGCATGGCCATCGATATCCGGTTGTTCCTGCCGGGCCCGCGCATCACCTTCATCCATCCGGAAGGCGGGCGCATGCGTTCCGTGTTGCCGGCATGACTCCCTGTACAGGGTACAGGACGGGAATGGGGCGACATCTTCCTCGCCGATGGCCGTCATTTCCCGCATATCCGGGCTCGCAGGGGATTTCGGACCGGTGGCCGGAGGCAGGGCGCAGCCGGGTGCGGGGCAGGGAACATGGCACCTCATGCGGCAAGCCGCATCGGATCGATGGCCCGGAGGCAGGGAGGTCCGGAACCGGAATTGCTGGTCACCGAGAGATTGGCGCTGCTGCGAATCCTGTCGGCCGCCTTCCTTTTGGCTGGAGACCCGTACGGTCTCCGAGCGGGAAGACGGATGGCACCTGACCGGGTTTCGGTACCATTTCCAACCCCCGCTTCTCGGGGATCGGTTCGATGGCGGCATTGTCCGACGATTTGACGACAAATTTCATCATGCAAGGCGACCTTGCTCAAGGCCCGGGTTCAGGAGAACGGGAGGTGTGAAAGGGCAGGTGGCATGTCTTTCCGGCCTGCACGTGAAGGCCGGGCCTGGCTCAGCTGGCCTGCCTTCGCCGTCCGGCGATCAACCAGAGCAGTGCGCCGCCCGCCAGAACAAGAAAAGGTGTCATGGCCAGGTTTACCGCGCTCCATCCCTCGGGTGCAGTGCCGCCGCTGCAATTCATCAACCCTCCCGAGGCCAGCGATGCCATGGTCACGCAGCCAAAGACGATCATGTCATTCAGGCCCTGGACCCGGCCGCGCTCCTCGGGGCCGTGTGCATTGACCAGCATCGCCGTGGCGCCGATGAAACCGAAATTCCAGCCAAGACCGAGCAGGATCAGCGCCCCGAAGAAATTGCCGACGGCGATCCCGGACAGGCCGATGCCTCCGGCGGCGGCCAACAGCACCAGGCCGGCGGCCACGATGCGCTCGGCGCCGAAACGTGCAATCAGGTGACCGGTAAAGAATGACGGGGTGAACATGGCCAGCACATGCGCCGACACCACGTCGGCGGCCAGGTTTTCCGAATAACCGCATCCGACGACAGCCAGCGGCGTCGAGGTCATCACCAGGTTCATCAGCGCGTAGGAAACCATGGCGCAGATGATGGCGACGACGATGTCGGGGGTTGCCAGCAACGTCCTGTAACTCCTGACTGCTTTGCTGCGAACGGTGCTGCTTCCGGTAATCGGAATGTCGAGAAGCAGGTACAGCAGTGCACCCAGCATGTTCATCACCATCACCGCCACGTAGGTCCCCATGAACGGGACGGCCAAACCCTGGGCGGTGAGCTTGACAATCTGCGGACCGATGATCGCCGCCGCCAGACCGCCGGCCATGACATAGGAGATGGCTTTCGGTCGGAAGGATTCCGATGCGGTGTCGGCTGCGGCAAACCGGAAGAACCCATGCGACGACATGTAGATGCCCGTAAAATAGGACGCCAGCAGGAACAGCGGAAAGGAGGAATTCAGAAGCGCATAGGCACCGACCAGGCCGCCCATGCAGCCGCCGCCGGCGCCGATCATGAAGCCGGCGCGCCGGCCGTATTTCTGCATGATCTGGCTGAGCCAGGGGGCGGTGGTCATCGACCCGAACACGATCAGCGAGATCGGAAGCGTGGCCCAGCACGCATTGGCGGCCAGGGACTGACCAGCCAGCCCGCCAATGATGAATATCATGGGCATCTGTGAACCGATTGTCGCCTGGGCGGCGACAAGGATGGCCACGTTGCGCTTCTCGCGGCTTGTCATGAACGCCAGCATGCATCGTCCGTAGTTTTGCTTCACCAGCCAGGCAAGCCCGAAATGCTACCGGCCGGCAAGAGTTTCAACGGCGACCGACAATCCCGTGTTGTGGAGCAGGTTGAAACCGGTTAGCGAATTCCCCGGATTCGTGACGACCGGGTGCATGATGGAATCTGTGGTCATCGGCGACGTATCCGATATTGAATCGGGGCTCGAGTATCTGTGCGCGGTCGAAAACCGGTTTGCCGAAGCCGTTGCCCTGACCGGAACGCCGCCACTTCGGCTGCGCCCCGACGGGTTTACCACCTTGCTCGACATCATCGTCAGCCAGCAATTGTCGGTGGCATCGGCGGATGCGATCTGGAAGCGGCTGGACGAGAAGGGGCTGACCGGGCAATCCGCCCTGCGAAACTGCGACGAGGAGGAGTTGCGCCGGTGCGGGCTGTCCCGGCAGAAGGCGGAATATGCGCGGGCGCTTGCCAGGAGCGACCTGGACTATACGTCACTTTCCGGTCTCGATGATGAAAGCGTGGTCAGGAAACTGGTGGCGATCAGGGGTATCGGGGTCTGGACCGCCGAAATCTATGCCATGTCCGCCCTTGGACGATCCGACGTGCTGGCGGCGGGCGACCTTGCACTGCAGGAGAGTGCGCGCTTGCTGTTCGACCTGGACCGCCGCCCGACGGAGCGGGAATTGCGACAGATGGCCAGCGCCTGGTCGCCATGGCGGGCGGTCGCTGCCAGGCAGCTATGGGCATATTACCGGGTGGCAATGAAGCGGGAGGGCATACGATGAGTACCAGGCTGAACACCCACCGACGTCCGGCGGAAGACGGGCAGGCCGACAGCCTCGTGGTGCTGTTGCATGGCTATGGTGCCGATGGCAAGGATTTGATCGGCCTGGCGGAGATGTGGGCCCGAAACCTTGGCTCCACCGCCTTTGTCGCTCCGGATGCGCCGCAACCTTGCGACATCAATCCGACTGGTCGGCAATGGTTTCCGATATCGGGGATGGAAAGCCCGGACCGGATGGACACCATCCACACCATCGTCCAGTCCATCGCAACCTTGCAGCAATTCATCGACAAGGAGATCTCGGCGGCCGGCATTCCCGATGATCGGGTCATCGTGGTCGGCTTCTCGCAGGGAACCATGATGGCCCTTCATGCCGTGCCCAGGCGGGAGATGCAGTTGGCCGGCGTGGTCGGCTTCTCCGGCAAGTTGCTGTTTCCGGGATTGCTGGAATCCGAATGCCGGACGAGGCCACCGATGGTGCTCGTCCACGGCGAGGCCGACGAAATCGTGCCGTCGGCCTCCTCGACCGAGGCTGCCGTGATACTGGAGAGGAATGGAATTCCGGTGCAGTCGATCCTGGTGCCAGAACTGGGTCACGGGATAGATCATCTCGGCATCGGTATTGCCCTGCATTTCATGAAGGCAAGGCTGGCTGCCCCGATGGACAAATCCTCCGGAGTTGCATGTGCTTCGCAATCCGGAGATTAACAAGGTTTTGCAACCTATTGATAAACAGGACACATCATGACCACACCACAGGAGATTCTCGCATTCTGGTTCGAGGAAATTTCACCAATGGAGCAATTCATGGGCGGCCCGGAGATAGATGACAGGATCAGTCAACGCTTCGGCGGTGCCTGGGAACAGGCCGCAAGTGGCGAGTGCAATGACTGGGCCGAGAGTGCCGACGGGGCGCTGGCATTGGTCATCCTGCTCGACCAGTTCCCGCGCAACATGTTCCGCGGATCAGGGAAGTCGTTTGCAACCGACCAGATGGCCCGCGAGGTCGCCGACCGTGCAATCCGGGATGGCCATGACATGCAGATGGCCGAGCCCCGGCGCCTGTTCCTCTACATGCCCTTCATGCATTCCGAGGAACTTGCCGAACAGGATCGCTGTGTCGACCTGATCGCCGAGCGCATGACCGAGACCGGTGCGCAAAACCTGCTGCACGCCCGGGCCCACCGGGGAATCATCGAGATGTTCGGGAGGTTCCCGTACCGGAACGAGGCACTCGGCCGTGAAAACACCGCCGAAGAGGCAGAGTGGATGGCGAATGTCGGCTACCGGAAATTTGTCCAGGATCTCGAGGAGGCCGGCCAGGACTGATCGTCCGGCCGGTCGCCGCTTCAGGCGGCACCGATGATTTCCAGGAAATCATCTGCCTTCAGGGAGGCGCCGCCGATCAGCCCGCCATCGACATCTTCCAGTGCAAATATGCGGGAGGCATTGGCAGGATTGACCGACCCGCCATAGAGGAGACGAATATTGCCGGCCAGGTCCGGCCCGCCGATTTCACCGCAAACCTGGCGGATGAAGCGGTGGACCTCGGCGATCTGTGCATCAGTGGCGGTCTGTCCGGACCCGATTGCCCAGACCGGTTCATAGGCAATGACCAACTCCCGGTGGGTGGCGCCGGGGGGAATGCACTCGGCCAGCTGTGCCCTGGTCACGGCAAGTGTCGTGTCCGAGCGCCGCTCATCCCCGGTCTCGCCGATGCACAATATGGCAGTCAACCCGGCCGAAATTGTCGCCTGGGCCTTGGCCAGCACCTGGTCATTGGACTCGCCATGGGCAAGCCGGCGCTCGGAATGTCCGACGATACAGAAGGATGCGCCGGCATCGGCCAGCATCGGTGCCGAAATGTCGCCGGTATGCGCCCCCGACCTGGCGGCGTGGCAATCCTGGCCACCGGTTTCGACCGGCGATCCGGAAACCTGCGCCGACATGCGGTCCAGCAAACTCGCCGGCGGGCAGATCACGACCGAACAACGCGCATCGGCAGAGGAGTCTGCCACCCGGGCTGCCACCTGCAAATCGCCGGCAGTCCCGTTCATCTTCCAGTTTCCGGCCACAAGTCTACGGCGCAACGGCTCTCTCCCATTCGATTGCGGGCGCCGGTCAGACTGGCACCTGCCACCCGGGCCTGTTCCTAATCCGGACTGCCGGCCAGCTCCGGTTCAATTTCCCCGAAGCGAATCGATTCACCGCATCCGCATGCCTCGGTAACATTCGGATTGTTGAAGCGGAAACCGGACTCGAGAAGCGTGGCACCGTAGTCGATTTCGGTTCCGAACAGGAACATCTGCGCCATGGGTGCGATCAGCACCCGGGCGCCGCCCTGTTCCACGACCTCGTCATGGTTGCCGATCTCGTCGACATATTCCATCGAATACTCCATGCCGGCGCACCCGCCCTTGCGAACGCCGATGCGCAGACCCTTCTTGCCGGACTGCTCCATGAGTCGCGAGATCTGCTCTACGGCAGAGTCGGTCAGGGTTACTGCCTGTTTGCCGGGTATTCCAAACATCGTTTCGGCTGCCACTCCATCTCAACAGGTTTCCGGATCCGGGCTGCTGCCCCTGATCCGCACGGGAATCACATGAAGCCCAGTTCAAGCCTGGCTTCATCCGACATCATTTCCATTCCCCAGGGAGGATCCCAGGTCAGTTCGACATTCACCGTTCGCACGCCCTCGACCGGCTCCACCGCTTCGGCAAGCCAGCCGGGCATTTCACCGGCGACCGGACAGCCCGGCGCGGTCAGCGTCATGATCAGCCGAACATCATTCTCGTTGCTGATCTCGATGGTGTAGACCAGTCCCAGATCATAGATATTGACCGGAATCTCGGGATCGTAGACAGACCGGCACGCCTCGACGATGCGATCATGCAAGGGATGATCGACGGTCGATGGCCTGATCAGCGGCGCTCCTTCGAGCAGATAGCTGTCGGTTGACGTCATGAAGCCTCCGGCAACACCCGGTGTCCATCCAGAAAATATGAATTTGCGCGGAAAAGTCTAGTGAGCAGGTCAGGAAATATGCCTTTTGCTGCCACCAGGCCGGCAACAGGGGTCGGAATCGCCTGCCGCAGCGTGTATTTGCCCCCGGAGTCAGGCGTGGAGACCCGTCATGCAAGATCAGGAATTCGGATTCAGTGTTACCCGGACCGATGGAAGGGCAAGGACGGGTATCTTCAGGACCCGGCGGGGCGACATTGCCACCCCGGCCTTCATGCCGGTGGGGACCGGCGCCACGGTCAAGGCAATGTTGCCGGAGAGCGTACGGGAAACCGGTGCGCAGATCATTCTCGGCAATACCTACCATCTCATGCTGAGGCCCGGCGAGAAGCGGGTCGCCAAGCTCGGCGGGTTGCACAAGTTCATGAACTGGGATCGTCCGATCCTGACCGACTCCGGTGGATTCCAGGTCATGAGCCTGACGGCCCTGCAAGAGACCAGCGAAAGCGGGGTGACATTCAAGTCGCATCTTGACGGCTCCATTCACGAGTTGACCCCGGAGAGATCGATCGAGATCCAGACGATGCTCGGCTCCGACATCGTCATGTGCTTCGATGAATGCACGGTGTATCCGGCATCGAGGAAGGTCGCCGAATCCTCGATGAAACTTTCGATGCGCTGGGCCGCCCGATCGAGGGACGCCTTCAGCGATGATGACGGGCAGGCGCTGTTCGGGATCCAGCAAGGTTCGACCTACCCGGATCTCAGGCAGGAAAGCTCCGGCCGGTTGGTGGAAATCGGGTTCTCGGGATACGCGATCGGTGGGTTGGCGGTCGGCGAAGGGCAGGATCTGATGTTCGAGGTCCTTGATTATGCGCCCGGCCTGCTTCCGGCCGGCAAGCCCAGATACCTGATGGGTGTCGGCAAGCCCGACGATATTGTCGGCGCTGTCGAGCGCGGCATCGACATGTTCGACTGCGTGCTTCCGAGCCGGTCCGGGCGAACGGGGCAGGCCTTTACCCGCTACGGAACTCTCAATCTGCGCAATGCCCGTCACCGTGATGACCCGGACCCGCTCGATGCCCGTTGCCGGTGCCCGGTCTGCCGGTCCTACTCACGCGCCTATCTGAGTCACGTGGTGCGCTCCGGCGAGATCATCGCTGCCATGCTGCTGACCTGGCACAACCTGCATTATTACCAGGAGTTGATGAAAGGCCTGCGGGACGCGGTTGCCAGCCAGGCGCTGCAGGCATTCGCAAATGATTTTCATGCGCTGCGCGGCGACGGAGCCGGATGAGGCGGTCATCCAGGGGTATCGGCACTGCGGAAGAAGTGGTGGCATTTGCCTGATTGATGCTTGAAAGAGTAGGGTGGCGTAACCATGTCATGACGATGTGGCCGGATAGCGGTTCGGGCACACTACCAGCGAGAGTTGCACATGCGAGCCAAGACATACCCGATCCTCCCGTTGCGCGATACGGTGGTCTTTCCCACCATGATTTGCCCGCTCTTTGTCGGCCGTGACAAATCCGTCAAATCGATCGAGAGCGCCATTGATTCCGAGAATGGCCTGGTCTTGGTCACACAGCTGGATTCGAACCTGGATGATCCGGGCCCGGGCGACCTGTACCAGGTCGGTGTCAAGGCCAATATCCTGCAATTGCTCCGACTGCCGAACGGCACCATGAAATTGCTGGTTGAAGGCGAGTCGAGGGTTGCCATCAGGAAGTTCGTGGAATCCGAGGACCACCTCGAGGCGCGCGCCGTCATCATGGATGACATGGCCGAAGATACCAGCGAGGCATCGGCAGCGATCAAGTCCCTGTCCAGACGCCTGTTCAAGGAATTCGAAACCTATGCCAGCCGTCAGAAGCTGGTTGGCGAGGGCAACAGCATCCGGGATTTTGCCAGTGCAAATGAACCGTCGGCCCTCACATACATCGTGGTCAGCCATCTCAGCGAATCCATTTCCAAGCGGCAGGAATTGCTGGAACTGGTTGATCTTCGGGAACGGCTTGACCAGGTCCTGAAGCTGACCCTTGACGAGAACAACGCCGCACAGGTCGCCAAATCACTGAAACGACGCGTCAAGTCGCAGATTTCCCGCACCCAGCGGGAATATTACCTGCACGAGCAGATGAAGGCGATCCAGCGGGAGCTTGGCGATGCCGAGGAGAAATCCGAACTCGACGAGATCGAGGCGAAGATCAAGTCAACCCGGCTTTCCGACGAGGCGCGGGACAAGGCGACCGCCGAGTTGAAGAAGCTTCGATCGATGGGGAACAACAATTCCGAGGCCACCGTGGTCAGGAATTACCTTGACTGGATCCTGTCCATTCCCTGGCAGACCAGGAAGGCGGTGAAGAGTGATCTTGGTGAAGCCGAGCAGATTCTCGATGCCGATCACTACGGGCTGAAACGGGTCAAGGAGCGTATCATCGAGTATATCGCGGTCCAGCAGCGCACCGAGAAGATCACCGGGCCCATCCTTTGCCTGGTAGGTCCTCCGGGTGTCGGAAAGACCTCGCTCGGCGAGTCGGCTGCACGGGCCACCGGCCGTGAATTTCTCAGGATTGCCCTCGGCGGCGTGTCCGACGAGGCGGAAATCCGCGGGCACCGGCGCACCTATATCGGATCCATGCCGGGTCGCATCATCCAGACCATGAAGAAGGGAAATTCAGTCAATCCGCTGATCCTGCTGGACGAGGTCGACAAGCTCGGACAGTCCTTCCGCGGTGACCCGGCCAGCGCCCTGCTGGAGGTGCTGGATCCGGAACAGAATGCCAGGTTCGTCGATCACTACCTGGATGTCGATTACGACCTGTCCGATGTCATGTTCATCACCACGGCCAATTATCTCGGCAGCATTCCGGAGCCGCTGCGCGACCGGATGGAGATCATTTCGCTGGAAGGCTACACCGAGGACGAGAAGATCGAAATCGCCAAGCGTCACCTGATCCCCAAGCAACGCAAGGCGCATGGCGTCCGGGCAAGAGAGATGAAGATCACCGACCCGGCGCTGGAGAAAGTCATCCGGACCTATACCCGCGAGGCAGGTGTTCGCAACATGGAGCGCGAGATCGCCAAGCTGACCAGGAAGACGGTCACCAAGCTGGTCAAGAAGGAAATCAAGAGCGTGAATATCGGTCCCCGGAAGCTCGAGGAAAATCTGGGCCTGCCCAAGTTCCGCTACGGTCTTGCCGAGGAAACCGACCAGGTCGGAATGGTGACCGGGCTTGCCTGGTCCGGTGCCGGAGGAGACCTGCTGGCCATCGAGGCGCTGGTGCTTCCCGGAAAGGGCCAGATCAAGACCACAGGCAAGCTGGGATCGGTGATGAAGGAATCCATCGCCGCCGCGTCATCCTATGTCCGGTCGATCTCCCCGGAGATCGGATTCAAGCCGACCGGGTTTAGCAGCATAGACATTCATGTTCATGTGCCCGAGGGGGCAACTCCGAAGGAGGGTCCATCCGCCGGCGTGGCCATGGTCACATCGATGGTGTCGGTGCTGTCGAGCATTCCGGTGCGGCGGGACGTTGCGATGACCGGCGAGATCACGCTTCGGGGCAACGTGCTTCCCATCGGCGGCCTGAAGGCCAAATTGCTGGCTGCCACGCGCGGCGGCATCAAGACGGTGCTGATACCCGAGAAGAACGTCAAGGATTTGTCGGAGATTTCGGATGAAATCAAGGACATGCTGGATATCCGGTCGGTCTCGAACGTCCGCGAGGTTCTTGACCATGCGCTGGTCCGCAAGCCGAGTCCGATCGACTGGAGTTTTGACCTTGGCGCCATCGACGTTCCGCTATCCGCCAATCTGGAAGAACATGGAATGTCCCAGCACTGATGCAAGGGCCAAACCCTGCGCAGGTGGCGATCCCGGTCATGTCGCAGCCGACCTTCCCGATGCCGAGCTGATCCGGCCCGCGCGCCAATGCCTGCCCGTGAAACGGGACCACAGCACCGGAGTTGGTGGACAGGAATTGCAGACCGGGCCGGTTTCCGGTTAAGTCGTGGCAGTCGACCGGCGGACAGGGCGGTGCATCCTGGCAAGCACCGGACCATTACGGGTGATTAGCTCAGTGGTAGAGCGCTTCGTTCACATCGAAGATGTCGGGAGTTCGAATCTCTCATCACCCACCAGCCAGCCACTGCTCGCGGCCCGGAATGTTGTTGCAGCGAAGAGCGACTCCCGTGCCTGCCCTGCGGAAATGACTCCTTGACAAGACCGGCGAGGTTCCAAGATACGGGGCAGGGGGGTGATTAGCTCAGTGGTAGAGCGCTTCGTTTACACCGAAGATGTCGGGAGTTCGAATCTCTCATCACCCACCATCAATCGACTTCGATGACAAACGGCTGACCAGAGGCCCCTCCCGACAGTCTCACGCCGCTACCAGCCGAATCATCGGCGGTGCAGGAGCGCCGGCACCCTGATCAAATCGGGTATTCACCCGCGTCAGGAGGCGAGGACCGGCCAGGCACCTGATCTGCCGCATGGTCCCGCAAGAGGCAATCCCGGCAAGGGCGGCGGGCGGACAGCCATGTCCGCAATCAGGCAAAAGGCCGGAAAAACCGGACCCCGGCCGGAAAAGGCCCGCTGCCAAGCCGGAGGCGACGCAGATTCCCTCCCGAACGGCACGCCGTGGACCTTGTCAATGCCCGCGAAGAAAAAATCCGCATTGCCGCCGGAAGCAAGAACAGGAGCACGTGTTGAAAGCGGGTAATCGAACGGATATTGATGCCGGTCACACATACCCGTATCAAGGAGACCAATTCTCATGTCATCGACCAAAGATCGCATTAGTGGCATAATCAAGGATAATCTTGACGTGGGTCGCGAGCCCGACTTCAATGCCAGGCTCGTGGATTCCGGCGTATCCTCCGTTGATTGTATCGCCTTCTTCAAGATCGTGAACGACGAGTTCAATCTGGGATTGGTCGCCGAAGAGTGCCGGCAGTTCCAGACTCTGCAGGACCTCGTGACGTTTGTCGACGGGCGCGGTTGACGGTCCGGAAAGCGGGGATGCGTGCACATGCGTACTGCGCCGCCCCCGCGTGAACCGGAGCAGGCCGTGAATTCATGGGAATGATCAACGAAACCGGCGTCGGTCGAGAGAAGTCACAGGAATTGCCGGGATGGGCCTCCGACCGGTGCACCGGCTTTGACCGGCAGTCATCGCCCGAACATTCCGGTTTCGCGCCCGCCGCCACCGTACCGCGTTCCTGATTGTGGACGCCGACCGGCAGCCGGGCGGTCGGTCGTCCGCAGCGAGGAGGACAGAATGGGAGGTGCCCCGGCCTCTCTCGACCTGCGAAGTCCGGCTCGATGATTGCACGATCACGACATTGCGGCAGCATGGCAATCCGACCGGACCCCGGCTCGTGCTGACCCACGGCAACGGCCTCGCCATAGATCTTTATTTTCCGTTCTGGTCACTTCTCGCCGATGATTTCGACCTGGTTGTCTACGATCTCAGGAACCACGGCTGGAACAGAGTCGGCATCCGGCGGGATCACAACATTCCGACACTGATTTCCGACCATGACATCATTCTCGAGGCCATCATCCGGGAATATGGCGAGAAACCGACGATTGGTGTCTATCACTCCCTTTCGACACTTGTTGCGCTTCTGTCATTCAGCACGAACTACTCGGCGCTGGTTCTGTTCGATCCACCGTTGTGCAAGCCCGCCGCCAGCGAGGCGGAATTCATCGAAGCGGCGGAACGGACCGCGGCAATGGCCCGGCGCCGGACGGAGCGGTTCAATTCGGAACAGCAATTTGCCGAAGTCCTGGCCATCGCACCCGGATTCGCCCGCGTTGTGCCGGGGGTGCGTGAACTCATGGCGCGTACGGTCCTTCGCAAATGCGCAGACCGGAACGCATACGAACTCCGATGCCCTCGCGATTACGAGGCCCAGATCGCCGAATATGTGAGAAGCTTCTCGCCGTTGTTGGATTTATCGACGCTGGTCTGCCCGACGAAGGTCATCGGCGCCGACCCCACATTGCCCTACGCGTATCTCCCTACCTTTGACCTGAGTCACGCGACGGCAGTCGACTACGACTTCGTTCCGGAGGCAACTCACCTCCTCCAGTTGGAACAACCGGATCGCTGTGCGTCGCTGGTGCGGGATTATCTGGCAATCCACGGCATCCGACAGGCCACCTGACGTCGACGGCGTGCCAGCCACAGCCGATTTTCACCTACCCTTCATGTTTCACGAGCCAGTGGCTTCGGCGCTGGAAGGGATAGCCGGGAAGCGCGATACGGTGCCTGGTCTCGCTTGCGAAAAGTCCCTCGAAGGACACCGGTAGACCTGCCTCGTAAGCCGTGGCGACCGCATCCATGAAGCCTCCATCACTGCGTGCCCCCGGATCGCAACCGTCCCGAGTCGTGTGCCGCAGGCTCTCGATCGATACGGACACCCCGGCCCCGGTGCCAGGTGCCCCCGGGTTGCGGACGGGCGTCGATACACGAATGCCCGGTGGTCCTATCTTGATGATTGCATCGACTTCAGGTTCCGCCAGCATGACGGCGCGACGCTCCGGCGGCGAAGATTCGCTTGCCTTCCGGCTCCAATGCGCCCGCTCCAGCATCCTGTCCTGTTCCACCGGCAGCCCGGTCGCGCCGTCGATCAGTCCGAACGACGGAGCAGAAATCTCGACGCGATCCGGTATCGCCACTGCATCAGACGGCGTGGCTGCAAGCCGCAGCCCATCCTCCAGACCGAACACGCCGGCAGCCTGGGCCGCAGCCATCTCTCCCGCTCCACGACCGACCGCCACGCTCGGCCGGATGCCGAGGCTCATCCAGAGCGCCGTGAGCGAGCAGGCCAATGCATAGACTTCCGATCGTGCCCACACGGGATCGTCCGGGTTCTGGTCCGAACCGTCCCGACGAAACAGCCGGTCAAGCAGCGATTCGTCCCGCTGGTCGCGGATGGCCGCCTCGCAGCGGTCGAGCACCGTCCGAAACACCGGTTCGGACTCGTAGAGCCTTTCGGCCGAGGCGCCACGCTCGCCCGGATCGCCCGGATAGACGAAGGCGACCCTGGCGGCCGTTCCGGGTTTCGGGGGGCCTTCGGCCGCCGCAATTTCCATCAGGCGGCTTCGCAGTGATGCGGCATCATGGAATACGACTCCCGCCCGGCAATCGAGGTGGCTCCGTCCCACGCCAGCTGTCCAGGCCATGTCGGACAACAGGCGACCGGATGCAGAATCTTCCGGCGGAATGTTGCCCGCCCGCTCGTCGAGCCACGCCAGATACCGCCCGGCGAGCGCCCTGAGTGCGTCGTTCGATTTGCCCGAGAGCGGCAGAAGACGCGTCCGGCGCGGGACGGCAGCGTCCATGTCTTCCCTGGCTGCCACAGCCAGTCCCGGAACAGGCTTCACGGCATCATGGGAGGCGACTCCATCGGCCGGATCGTACCCCTCCAGCACGACATGGGCATTTACGCCTGAAATCCCGAACGCGCTGATGCTCGCCCTTGGCGGCCTTTCGGGAGCGAGCGGCCAGTCGGTCACCGCATCCGTCACCCGCACGGGCAGTCGGTCCCATTCGATGAGCTGGCTGGGTTTCCGGAAATGCAACTGTCCGGGAATCTTGCCCCTGTTCATCGCCAGCACGGTCTTGATCAGGCTGGCGATTCCGGCTGCCGATTCCAGATGGCCGACATTTGTCTTCACCGAGCCGATCAGCAACGGGCGGTCCTCTGCCCTGTTCCTGCCATACACGGTCGCAGCGGCCTGCACCTCAATGGAATCACCGAGCGCCGATCCCGCTCCGTGGGCCTCGAGATAGTCCACCTCCGCAGGCGGGATGCCCGCTTGCGAGAGTGCCTGCTCAATGACCCGCTCCTGTGCCGGACCGCTCGGCACAGTCGCCCCGGCAGTTGCTCCGCTCTGGTTTGTCGCCGATCCGCGGATGACCGCCAGGATGCGATCGCCATCCGCTTCTGCATCGGCAAGGCGCTTGAGAATGACGACCCCGCACCCTTCGCCTCGCACGAACCCGTCCGCCTCCGCATCGAAGGTCCTGCACATTCCGGCCTGCGAGAGCAGGCCCAGATCCGCCATCTCACGGGTTATCGCGGCAGAAATCACGGCGTTGACACCGCCTGCCAAGGCCAGATTCGCAGTGCCGAGGCGCAAATCCGTGGCGGCTTGGTGCACGGCGACCAGCGACGAGGCACAGTTCAGTTCAACCGGCATGGCCGGCCCACCAAGTCCGTAGCGGTGGGAAACCCGGCCTACTGCCATGCTGGCGGCGGTGCTCAGATAGCCGATGCCGTAATCGCCGGTCTTCATCAGGTCCCGATATTCGCTCGAGGCGATTCCCGCATAGACGCCGGTACTGCTCCCCCTGAGTCCGTCGGGATCGATGCCCGCATCCTCGAGCGCCAGCCAGGTTGTCTCCAGCAATATCCGCTGTTGCGGGTCCATGAGCCGGGCCTCGATCGGCGAGGTGCCGAAGAACCGCGCATCGAACAGATCGATTCCGTCAATGAAGCCGGCCTTGCCGTATGGTGCGTACTGCGCGGGAAGGTTGCCGGCGTACTCGCTCCAGATGCTGGCTTCCGGGCGGGAGTCCGTCACCGCATCCGAGCCGGAAACCAGGTGCTGCCAGAAGGCCGACAGGTCTGATGCACCAGGGAACCGGCACGCCATGCCGATGATGGCGATGCCATCCGGACTGCCCTCGTCGCCGGGCCGAACAGCAGGCTCGGGCGCTGGTTCAGGCGGGCCTGAAGGCGCGACTTCACCAACGGCACCGGCCAGTTCGTCCGCCAGGTGGGCGGCAAGCGTGGCGATGTCGGGATAGTCGAAAACCACGGTGTTGGATGCGGAGTAGGTGCCCGCGAAGGCACGGTTCAGCCGGTTGCGCAGTTCCACCGCCATCAGCGAATCCATGCCCAGGTCGAAAAACCCGACGGTGGATGCGGGCGTCGTCGGCAGCCTCAGCACTGCCTTGACTTCTCGCTGGAGGAACGACCCGAGCACGTCAGCGCGCATGGCCTCGGGCGCTTCCCGCAGCCGGGAGAGCATGTCATCCGCCGACGGTTCGTCGGCGCCGTCCTCTGCACCGTCGGTCAGCAGCTCTTCCAGAAACGGCGGACGGGAATCGAGGGACTCGCCGAACGCCACCCAGTTACGCGCCAAGACCACGCTGGTCGTGACATCCTCGCGCACCAGGCGATCGAAAGCCCTGATGCCCTGTTGCGGCGTAATCCACTCGAGTCCTCCGGATGCCGAGCGCAGTGTCATGCGTTCCCGCTGCTCCTCTGCCTTGCCAATCTCCGACCATGCTCCCCAGGCAATGGCCTGGCCGGCAAGTCCGAGGGCGCGCCGATGCGCGGCGAGCTGGTCAAGGAATGCGTTGGCCGCGGCGTGGTTGGCCTGGCCAGGATTGCCGAGAACACCGGCAACGCTCGAGAAAAGGGCAAACATGTCGAGGTCGCGATCAATGGTTGCCTGGTGCAGGTGCCATGCTCCCAGAACCTTGGGCCACATCACCGTTTCGAAACTGTCCCAGCTCTGGTTGCCAATGGCGGCATCCGCAAGCACGCCGACACTGTGGATGATTCCGCCGAGCGGCGGCAGATCGGCATCGATTCGTGCAAACATGGCGTCCACCGCCGGCGCATCCGTGATGTCGGCGAGTTCTACCCGGATGTCAGCCCCGTTTTCGCGCAGGCGCCCGATTTCCTCTTCGATCTCGCGGTCAGGTGGCCGCCGGCCATTCAGTACGATGGTGCCGGCGCCCCGGTCGGCCAGCCACCCGGCCACCTCACAGCCGATGCCACCGAGACCACCGGTCACAAGGTAGCTCCGATCCTCCCGCAGACGGCCTCTGGCAAGTGGCGAGTTGGTGAAGACGATCTTGCCGATATGTCGCGCACCCTGCATGCACTTCATTGCCGGGCCGGCTTCCGCCACCGGCCATCTGGCGTGGATCAACGGCGTCAACCGACCGGTCACCATCTGGTCCATGACCCGCCCCAGGATCTCTCCCGCCCGTGCCGGCTCTTCCTCCTTGAGCACGTCGATCATCAGGATGGCGTATGAGACATCCGGTCGCGCCGTCGCCATCTCATCTTCGCTCAGGATGTCTACCCGCCCCATTTCAACGAAACGGCCTCCCTTTGCGAGGCAGGAGAGGCTGGCGTCGATGAAGCCTTCACCAGTCAGGCTGTTCAGCACCACGTCGACGCCCGCACCATCCGTGACCTCCAGGATTTGCCGGCCGAATTCCGTCGTACGGCTGTCGAAAACATGTTTCACGCCAAGTGACCGGAGATAGTCCCGTTTGCGTACGCTGGCCGTGGCAAGAATCTCGGCGCCGGCAGCCCCCGCCAGTTGGATCGCGGCCAGACCGACCCCGCCCGCGCCGGCATGGATCAGCACGCGGTCGCCGGCGTCGAGCCCGGCAAGTTCGAAGGACAGGGCCGCCGACACGAAAGCCGTCGGAATCGTCGCGAGTTCGGAGACCGAAAATCCAGATGGCGCCGGCACGATCATGTCTTCCAGGGTCACGGTCTCGGAACCAAAATTGCGGAAGGTCATTCCGACGACGCGATCCCCTGCCGCAAACCTGGTCACACCACTGCCAACTTCAAGCACCCGGCCGCAGAACTCGCCTCCCATGAAGTCGTCGACGGCGCCGATGGCGATGAACACGTCCCTGAAGTTGAGGCCGAAGGCTTCGATGGCGATCCGGATTTCGGTGGATTCCAGTTGACGTTCCGGTACCGAAATCACGCCGATCGCGTCGAGTGAACCGCCGGCATCCGGCTGCAACTCCCAGCCGGGCTCCTCCGGCAGGGCCAGCCGGTCCGTGACCGTGGCGGCGCGGACCAGCCGCGCACACTGCCGGCGGCCGAAACGGCGGGCAATATGGGGCTCGGAATCGGGGTAGAGAAACTCGCCCACCAGATCCGGCGGGAGCTCCGCATCGGCCGGATCAAGATCCAGCATCCTCGGTTGTAGCTGGGGGGCTTCCCTTGTCGCAACCTTTCCGAATCCCCAGAGTGTAGCGCCGGCCAGTTGTCCACCGCGCTCGCGCTCCAGCACCTGCGCGCCCCGGGTAACGAACCAGAGGCCCTTCGAAGGCGTCAGATCAAGATCCAGAAGCGCCTGCGTGAGTGCCAGTGCGCTCGCCGTCGCATGCCGCGCATCTTCGGCCAGTTCCTCGGTCGTGGCCTGTGTGCCGTGACCGTCCAGCCCGGCAAGATGCACGATCCCCGCCAGCGGCAGACCGGATGGCAGGTCTTCCAGCAAGGATTTCCAGGACTCGCGCCGCCCCGCCTCCACGAACGCCTCGGCGATTTCGGCGGTGCCGACATCACGCGACGGGTCTGGACCTGCTTCCGCCCCGGCAACCACAACCGTCTGATCATGCGCGGCAAGTTCGGCCGCGAGTTCGGCCGCCACTTCGCCACGGTCGGCGGCCAGCACCCAGATGCCGGGCGCTTCCGTCACTTGCGCGGGTCCCTGCGCGACGATCACGCCCCGGTCCGGATCGGCGTGTGGGTCGGACTCGTCGAAGCCCAGGATCGCGATGTCCTCGAATCCGGCGTCGACCAGCGCCTGTCGCCATATGGCGGGAGTGGCAAGCGCGTGGCGGGGTCGGTAATCGTCGGCGAAACGCCACCAGCCATCGAGCTGTCCGAAGGTCAGATCGAGCCAGCCCTGGCCGCGCAGGTTTTCCAATGCAACCAGCTGTCCCGACGGGGCAAGAATCTCGAGACAGTGCGCCAGGGTCTCGTTCAGATAGCGCGTGGCATGCAGTACGTTGGAGGCGATTACCAGATCGTAGCCGTGGCGGTCGTAGCCCTGTTCGACCGGATCGTTCTCGATATCCAGCACCCGGAAGTCGATCGAAGCCCCGGTATCACCGAAGCGCGACTCGGCCTTCGCAAAGAAGCCTGCCGAGATATCGGTATAGGTGTAGTCGAATTGGCCCTCGGGGAATTCCGGAAGCAGCGCGGCGGTCGCCGAGCCCGTGCCGGCACCCACCTCCAGAATGCGCAGCCTGCGTCCATCCGGCATGACACGCAGCATGGTCGCCACCGCATCGGCCAGCAGTCGGTTGGCGGCGCGGGCCACCGGTGCCTTCAGATAGAGATCTGCAGCCGTGGGCTCGCCACTGCTGAACAGCAGCGTCAGGGGGTCCATCCGGCCCTGGAGAACATCGGCCAGGGCACCGGCGCTCCGCCGGAACAGGCCAATTTCGGTCGTTCCGTGCGCATACGACTCCGCCATCCGGACCGCGACCGCATCCGGGTCACCGGCAAGACCATCCGGCAACGGTTCGTCGGATCCGACTGCAACCGCAAATCCGTCGTCCGACTCCGCAAGCACCCCGGCGCGGGCCTGCATTTCCAGCATCCGGCGGAACAATCGTTCGTGTTCGACCCCGACGCCCAGTGTCTTCCGCAACTCGGCCGACTCCACCCTTGCACCCGCCACACGCTTCCAGCCCAGCCGGTCCAGGGTGGCGAGAGCGTAGGCGTCGGACAGTCGCTCCAGATCTTCCAGCAAGCTGGCCCGGTCATCGGCGTTGACGCCCACATTTGCCAGGTAGTCCGTGAAGAGGCTCGTATTGGCGGATATCTCGGAAGGACTCGTCAGGAAGTCGGCGGGAATGATGCCCGGGGCAAGGGCGCGGTCCCGCCAGACCACCTCGTAGAATAGCTCGTCGATCCCTTCCACGGCCGAGAGCAGCGCCGCCCGTGTCGCCCGTTTGACGGTAAAGTCGGCAATTTCCCCGACGAGTGCGCCGTCGGTGTCGTAGATCCGCAGGTCGGCCGCGTGAACCTCGGGAACGTCTCCCCGGCCGGTTTCCGCTGCCGTACCCTGCGGACCTTCCCGCATGAGCACATGGCACGTCAACCGTTCCGGCAGGCGTCCTGCCAGCCACATTCGCTCCCAGGCAAATGGAAGATAGGTGATGCCTTCTTCCCCGTCGTCGGGGTTACGCGCCGCGCCGAATGCCTGGAAGCAACCGTCGAGCAGTAGTGGATGCACGTCGAACGGCGGGCGCTCGAACTCCGCCGGCAGCGTCACTTCGGCAATCGCCTCGCCCTGTCCTGCCCAGAGACCCTCCAGTGTGCGGAAGGAAGGTCCGAGATCGATTCCCACCGCGGCCTTTGCACGGTAATAGGCCGCGAGGTCGATCGCCGCGAGCGTGTGTTTGAGTCCATCCGCATCAAACGGACCGGCGGCTTGCGCCGGACCGACAGGGTCTGACGAGACGCGGCCCTCCGCGTGCATTGTCCAGCCATCCTCCCCCTGGCCGCGGCTCAGGATGCGGACCTGGCTGGAAGTGCCATCCCCGGCTTCGTCAAGCAGGACCTGCACCCGTCGACCCGCAACGGCAGGCTCGCCGCCGCTGCCCTCATCCGGAAAGACCAGGGCGTTCTGCATCCGGAAGTCATTGACACCTGCCGCCGTGCCTCCCTCGACGAAGCTGGCCGTCGCAGCCATGGCACCGTAGAGCGCACCCGGCGCGATCAGGCGGCCGAAGACGCGGTGGTCGTTGAGCCAGGCCGGATCAGACGGGTGGATTTCCGTATCGAAAGCGATCTGGCCGTCTGCGGAATCGTGGCGTGTGCCCAGAAACGGATGACCGGTTCCCGGCCGTCTCCCCCTGGACGTCTCGATCCAGTAGCGCTCGCGCTGGAACGGGTAGGCAGGCAGGGCAATGCGCCTGCGGCCCTCGCCGGCGAACAACCCGGTGAGGGTGAGCGGGATTCCCGCCGTGTAAGCGCCCGCAACCGCCTCCATGAATCCGCCTCCGGAACCTGGCGGCGGCCTCGCCTCGTCCCTGGCCGGCCGCCGGAGGCTCGATAGAACCACCGACGGTGCCGCACCGGCGCTGTCGGGCCACGCCATCTGCGCCAACGGCCCCAGCACGGAATGCGGTCCGATCTCGATAATGGCGTCCACGCCGATTTCTGCCAGTGTCTCGATACAGCCGCGGAAGGCTACCGGTTCGCGCACCTGCCGCCGCCAGTAGGCCGCATCCGGCACCTCGTGCCCTTCAAGCAAACGGCCGGTGAGGTTGCTGACAAAGGGTATCGACGGCGGCGCGAACGCGATTTCGGCCAAAGCTTCCTCCAGGTCATCCAGAGCCGGCTCGATCATCGCGCTGTGGTAAGCCGGGCTCTTCCGCAACCGCGCGACCTGGATGTCCTGCTCGTCGAATTTCTCGAGAATCGCCTCGATTCCGGCCACCGGACCGCTGATGACCTGCTGCGGGCCATTATCGGCCGCGATGCACAGGCCGGTTCCTGCGGTGCCCGCGTTGTGTCCGGCCAACACTTCCTCCACTCGCCAGGCCGGCGCGAAGACCGCCGCCATCCCGCCTTCGCCGGGGAGCGCCCCGATCAGTTCGCCCCGGGCCGCCGCGAAGAGCAGACCTTCTTCCAGCCCGAGCGCGCCGGCCGTGTGAGCGGCCGCGATTTCTCCCAGGCTGTGCCCCAGCACGACATCCGGTCGCAGGTCGAGACTCTTCCAGAGCGCGGTCAAGGCGCATTCGAGCGCGTAGATCGCCGGCTGTTTCCACTTCGGGTCGTCAAGGTCGCCGCCAGCCCCCGGTCGGCCGAACATCACCTCCAGCAGCGACGCATCCCTATGCGCGGCCAGCACCGAATCACAGTGGTCCAGTACCTCGCGCACCACCGGTTCGCTTGCATGGAGCGCCTCGCCCATGCCCGGCCATTGGCTGGCCTGGCCGGTATAGGCAAACGCGACTCGCTTCGCCGCTACCGGTGCCTCGATTCCGCCAGTCCCCCGAACTTCCTGCAGGGCCGCCTTCAGGGAGCCGGGGCCATCGAAAACCAGCCCCGCCCGACACTCGAACTGGCTGCGCCCGACGGCGGCTGTCCAGGCCATGTCGGCAAGCAGGTCCTCGCAATCATCGCCAGCGTGTTCATCGATCCACGACAGGTACTGATCCGCGATCTCCCGAAGGGCCTTGGCCGACTTGCCCGAAATCGGCAGCAGCCGCTTCACCCGCCGCACAGGCTTCTCTCCGGCCGCGGTCTGGCCGGCAACCGGGGTCGCATGAATTCCCGCCATTGATCGAGGCGGACCGGCATTCCAGCGGTCCGGATCCTCGCCGCGGTCTTCCTGCACGTCGCCATACCCCTCGAGCACCAAATGGGCGTTGGTGCCGGACCAACCGAAGCCGCTCACTCCGGCACGCGGCGGGGCATCGGAGTACCTGGGCCAGTCCGTCTCCTTTGCCGTCACCTGGAGACACAGCCTGTCCCACTCGATTTCCGGACTGGGGTTCTGGAAGTGAAGATGCCTGGGAATCACGCCGCGTTTCATGGCAAGCACGGACTTGATGACCCCGGCGACCCCCGCCGCCGCCTCGAGATGGCCGATATTGGTCTTGACCGAGCCAATCAGCAGCGACCGGTCACGGTCGCGACCGTATGCCGTGCCCGTCGCCTGTGCCTCGATCGGATCGCCGACCTCCGTGCCCGTCCCGTGCGCCTCGACATAGTCCACCTCGGCAGGCAGTAGGCCAGCCGACCGCAGCGCTGCCTCAATGACCCTTTCCTGGGCAGGTCCGCTCGGTACCGTCAGCCCGGGGCTGGCGCCATCCTGGTTCAGCGAAGAGCCTCGGACTACCGCCCAGATACGGTCGCCATCGGCTTCGGCATCAACAAGTCGCTTGAGCACCACGATCCCGCAGCCCTCGCCCCGAACATAGCCGTTGGCAGCAGCATCGAAGGTGGCACAGCGGCCGTCCGGTGAAAGCATGCCCGCGTTGGCACGCATTTCCAGCAGGCGGCCCGAGAGAATCGCATGCACGCCGCCCGCCAGTGCCAGATCCGATTCTCCCCTCTGAAGGCCGGTAACCGCCTGGTGAATTGCGACGAGGGACGATGAGCAGGCAGTATCAAGCGCCAACGCCGGCCCTTCCAGTCCGAGCGCGAATGCGACCCTGCCGATCGCGGTGTTGAAGGAAGTTCCGGTGACCGAATAGAGGCTGGCTGCGGGTTCGTCGGGCCGGGTGTTTTCAAGAATCAGACCGCGATACTCGTTGTTACTGATCCCCGCATAGACACCGGTGCGGCTACCCTTGAGGGAATCCGGGTCAATGCCGGCGTCTTCAAGAGCGTGCCAGCATGTTTCCAGCATCATCCTCTGCTGTGGATCGAGGAATTGTGCCTCCACCGGCGAGATGCGGAAGAAGGCGGCGTCAAACCGGTCGATTTCGTCGAGATAGGCGCCGAATCTGCAGGCCGGAGCAAGTCCCGTGCCGTCGGGAAACAGTTCGCCGATGCGGCCGACGCCCGAGCCGGGCCCACCTTCGATCACGCCGCTCTCTCCCGCCATCAGCATTCGCCAGAAGTCGGACAGGCCGTCTGCGCCGGGGAAGCGGCAAGCCATGCCGACTATCGCGACAGTCTCGCCAGAACTGCATGCAATCTGCTCCAGGTCTTCCGATGCGGAGAGCGACTCCCGGGCACCGCCTTCCGGCCCGCCATTTTCCGTCATCAGGATTCTCCCCGGCTCAGCCTACTGCCAAATTCCTGTCGTTATCCGTATGCGTGACGTCGCAATCGGGGCGGTGCACGAACCGGCGACGAATCCGATCGTCGGTGACTGGCGCGCAGTACACTTCCCCCCGGCCCGTGCCATTCACGCAATGATCGTCACGACGGCCGGCACACCCGGTGCCGGCCGTAATTGCCGGGCCTCCTGCCGACACCACATTCAGCACCCTGATCCCGCGCCGCGGATCGCGAAAGTCGTGAACACCGCTCACGGGAACCAGCTCTCGCCCGAGCCGCCGGCCCACATCACGATCGCCGGGATCAGGGTGATGACGTTGACGGCAAGCACGGAGATCTGCAGGCCGTGTGCCACCGTCGGAGATGGTGCGAGTCTCTCGCCAGGTTCCGGAGTTACATTCATTCCTGCCCACAGCGTCTTCGATACCGCCTTGAACGTGCTCTTCCACCCATAAATCCGTGCAGATGAACTGTCTATACTCCCTGAAACCTGATCGGGATTTCTTCATGCTGGATCTTCGGTGGGCTGCGGATCCTTGCCGGTGCGCCTCGTGAATTCCGGTGCGGACGTGTTACCAATCGGAGGGATGTCCACTCGCATGACCAGCACAGGGGAACAGGAAGAGAAAGGGGTTGTACATTGTCGCGCCCGGCTTTTCCCGTGGAAAACTCCGCTGTTGTCATGACGCTTCGAGCTCTCCATTCTCCGGTCGGGATCGCCGTCGCCGGCCGTCATGGCCTGACTGTCCGGCAACGGCGAAACGGGGCATCAGCCCCGCAAGGCGGGTTGGACCGGGATCCACCTGGATCACGAAAACGGATCGGTGATGGAGCATGGCCGGGCTGACCAAGAGGGGAGGCCGAAGCCGTTCTTCCCGAGGAGCACTGCGCCGACTGCAGTTGTCCGGACACGGAATCTGCATCCGTTCGGGTGCGGCAGGGTTGCAAACCTCGTTGCCCGATCGCAGGTTGACGGGAGGGGCCAATGGCATGCTGAATCTTTTGGCTTGATTCCTGCCTGCAACAATCCTATTCGACCTCTCATTCCTACGCCTGCGCGGTCGTAGCTCAGTTGGTTAGAGTGCCGGCCTGTCACGCCGGAGGTCGCGGGTTCGAGTCCCGTCGACCGCGCCATTCATCCGTTCCATCGAAATTTTCTCCGGTGTCCCGCGACCATGGTGTGCCGACCCGGTCGATCGGCTGTCGTGGCAAGGAAGATCGGCATCCGGCGCGGGACCTCGTTTCGGTTCATCAACAAGATTGCGGTGGTGCAGGCTGCCATGTATTAGCCGCAAATCCGGACCGGCAGGGCCGTCATGTCACCACTGGAGCAGTCATGCTGAATATGCGGAAATTCTACATCGACGGAGAATGGGTCTTGCCAGCCAGACCCGATGGCCTTGATGTCATTGATCCCTCGACCGAGGAACCATGTGCGACGATATCCCTGGGTTCGGAGATGGATGTCGACCGGGCGGTGGCAGTGGCACGCCGGTCGTTTGAATCGTGGTCGAGGACGGATATCGACCAGCGTATCGAGGTGACGGAAAGGATTCTGCAGGTCTACACCGACAGGGCCGATGAAATGGCAGAAACCATCAGTCTCGAAATGGGCGCTCCGATCAGCCTTGCGCAGGCCCAGCAAGCCGCAACCGGCCGCAATCATATCGGGAATTTCATCAGGGCAGCGAAATCGTTCCCGTTTGTCAGGATGCTCGGGCCTCATGCGCCGAGTGACAGGATCATCCTGGAACCGATAGGGGTTTGTGGGCTGATCACGCCGTGGAACTGGCCGATGAACCAGGTGACGCTCAAGGTCATGCCGGCCATGCTGGCGGGTTGCACCATGATATTGAAACCGTCGGAAATCGCGCCGCTGTCATCGATGCTGTTCGCCGAATTCATGGACGAGGCCGGGGTGCCGCCGGGTGTATTCAACCTTGTCAATGGCGACGGGGCCGGTGTCGGCACGATTCTCTCGGGGCACCCGGATATCGAGATGATCTCGTTTACCGGCTCCACCCGGGCCGGCACGGCCATCACCAGGAATGCCGCCGACACGCTGAAACGGGTGTCGCTGGAACTCGGAGGCAAGGGGGCCAATATCGTGTTTGCCGATGCCGATGAAAAGGCGGTCAGGCGCGGCACCCTGCACTGTTTCAACAATACCGGACAGTCGTGCAACGCGCCTGCACGCATGCTTGTCCAGAGAGAGATCTATGGCGACGCGGTGGAAACGGCCGCGGCCGTGGCCGGGAATGCACAATCCGGGTCCCCCAGGGAATCCGGGAACCATATGGGGCCGGCGGTAAGCCGCACGCAGTTCGACAAGATCCAGGCCCTGATCCAGGCCGGAATCAACGAAGGCGCCAGGCTGGTTGCCGGCGGTCCGGGTCGCCCGGAGGGGCTGGAGCGCGGCTACTATGTCCGGCCGACGGTCTTTGCCGATGTGTCGAATGACATGACGATTGCCAGGGAGGAGATCTTCGGGCCGGTGTTGTCGATCATCCCCTTCGATAACGAAGAGGAGGCAATCCGGATTGCCAATGATACGCCGTACGGGCTGACCAACTATGTTCAAAGTACCGATGGCGAGAAGCGAAAGCGGGTTGCCAGGCGGTTGCGCTCGGGAATGGTCGAGATGAACGGGTTGCCTAGAGGGGCCGGGAGCCCGTTCGGCGGTGTCAAGGCGTCGGGGAACGGCCGTGAGGGCGGCAGTTGGGGCATGGAGGAATTCATGGAAATCAAGTCGATCAGCGGTTGGCCCGAAGACGGGCCTGGCCTGGCAGCGGTCTGAAGCGAAACCCGGTTCGTGGTGCCGGAGCCGGTCGTGCCGACAATGCGGGTCCTGGCGCCATGGCCAACCCTGGCCATGATGTCGCGATGGCACTGGCCGGCCATCTATATTGCAATTTTCCTGTCCTGGCTGATGCTGTTCCGCCTCGGCCTGCCCGAGGGACACCTGGACGGGCTGCTGGTCTACGGTCTGAAGTTCTGGCTGAGTCTGTGTTCGGTCGACCCGCTGGCAGCCGGCTATTCGACCTTGCTGGGCATGTGGATGCTGATGGCGATCGCCATGATGTTGCCGACCTTCCTGCCGGCCATTGCCAGTTACGAGCAGATCCCTGCCGCTGCCGGTCCCCGGGGTGCCCTCGAGCTCGCCGCCGGTTTCCTGGCGGTGTGGGCGGCATATGCGCTGGTCATGTCGGCGGTGCAGTTGCAGTTGGCAGTCTTGCTGCCGGGCCCGGAGAAGTCCAGGCTGATGGTTTGCCTGGTCCTGGCGGTCGCAGGCGTCTACCAGTTCCTTCCGGTCAAGGATGCATGCCTTGCGCGATGCAGGTCGCCGCTGATGTTTTTCCTTGCCCATTGGCGGCCGTCGCGGCTGAATGAATTCCGGCTTGGCCTCGGAATGGGTGCCGTATGCGTCGGTTGCTGCTGGTTGCTGATGGCAATCTCGCTCGGTGCCGGCGCAATGAGCACGTTCTGGATGGGCCTGGCGACGATCGCCATGTGCCTGGAGAAGATGCCGGAGATCGGCCGCCGCCTGTCCCGTCCGCTGGGGCTGGTACTGCTCTCGGCATCGGCGGCCATCGCCATGGCCGGATTTTGATACCCGAGGAGAATTGATCATGGAACGAACGGAAAAACAGGACCGGTTGCGCATTCCTGCCCGCATCGACAACCGCCACCCGGTTGCGGAAAAATCGGACCGGGGGCTGGTGCCATGGAACATCCGCGGCGAGTTGATCCTGAATTGCAACTGCACGGTGTTCTGCCCCTGTGTGGTCAGCCTCGGCAAGCATCCGCCAACGGAAGGCGTCTGCCAGGCATGGGCCGGCATATCGATCGATGAAGGTCGATACGGTGACGAGTCGCTTGATGGCATCGACGTGGGAATGATCCTGGAAATCCCGGGGATGATGGCCCGCGGCAACTGGAAGGCTGCGGCCTATATTGACCGGAAGGCATCCCACAAGGCATTTCACGGCCTGATCCAGATCCTGTCCGGAAAGGCGAAGGGAACGACTGGCCTGTTCAAGCTGCTGGTCAGCGAATTCCTGGGCGCCGAACGGGCCGACGTGGAGTTTGTCCGCAATGGCAAGACCCGCAGCTTGCGGGTGGGAAAGAAGATCGACGGTGAAATCGTGCCGGTTGAAGGCTCCCGCCCCGGCGAGGATATCGTGGTGTCGAATACGAAATACTGGATGGGACCCGACATCACTGTCGCCACTGCCACCAAGGGCAGGGTCCGGGCATTTGGCCGGGTCTGGGATTTTGACGGTCGATCTGCCGAGATCTGCAACATCGACTGGCAAGGCCCCGGGAAATAGGAAACCGCCATGGGCCAGCTTGTATTGTCCCCGACCATGCGGTTGCGCCGAACGCCGTTCTGGGATGGGGTTGAGGGTGCGGGCGTCAAGACCTGTTCAGTCTACAACCATATGCTTCTTCCCTCGATGTTCGAGTCGCTCGAGGCGGATTATTTCCACCTGAAGCAGCATGTTCAGCTCTGGGACGTGTCCTGCCAGCGACAACTCAGGCTTGCAGGGCCGGACGCGGCGAGGCTGGCACAGATGATGACGCCGAGATGGATCGGTGCCATGAAGACCGGGCAATGCTCCTATGCGCCGGCCGTCGACCGGAATGGTTACCTGCTCAATGATCCGGTGCTGCTCAAGCTGGCCGGAGACGAGTACTGGTTCTCCTTGTCCGACAGTGACCTGCTTCTCTACGCATCCGGCCTTGCCGCCGCCGCCGGGCTCGATGTCGAAATCGACGAGCCGGACATCTCGCCACTTGCCGTTCAGGGCCCGAAGGCCGACATCCTGATGGAGAGGGTATTTGGCCCGGCAGCCAGGCGCCTGGGATTCTTCCGGTTCGGGATTTTCGAATTCATGGGAGTGAGTCATGTCGTGTCCCGGTCCGGATATTCGAAGCAGGGCGGCTTCGAGATCTACGTCCATGGGCATGAAAACGCGATGCCGCTCTGGGGGGCGTTGCTCGAGGCCGGCAGCGATCTGTCGGCAAGGCCGGGTTGCCCGAACTATCCGGAGCGGATCGAGGCCGGCCTGCTGTCCTATGGCTCGGACATCACGCGGGAACATACCCCGTACGAGGCGGGGCTGGCACGGTATTGCGACATTGATCGCAGCGAGGCATGTTTCGGGTTGGCTGCCCTGGCGGCCATGGAGGCCGAAGGTGCGCGGCGGCAGGTCAGATCGCTGTCGATCGACGGTGCGGCGGTCCCGCAATGCGACCGGCCATGGCCGGTCAGCTGCGACGGCCGGCCAGCTGGCCAGGTCACCTCTGCCTGCTGGTCGCCGGGTCATCAACAGAATGTTGCCATAGGAATGATCGAAGCCGAATTCTGGCATGCCGGAACCGGGTTGACTGTTGAACTTCCAGGTGACACCCGAATGGCGACAGTCCGCAGCGGATTCTATATTTGATTGATGAAGGAACAGCAGAGATGACATTCAGGGCGCTGGTCGTCAGCAAGGATGATGATGGAACTACCCATGCCGAAATCGGACAGGTAGCCGAGGAGTCGCTTCCCGAGGGCAATGTGACCGTGTCGGTCGAATACTCGACGGTGAACTACAAGGACGGGCTGTGCCTCGGTTCAGGCGGCGGGCTTGTCAGAACCTACCCGCATGTGCCGGGAATTGATTTTGCGGGAATCGTCGACTCCTCGGAGGACAGCCGTTTCAGCCCGGGTGACAAGGTCATCCTCACCGGCTGGAGGGTCGGGGAAAACCGTTGGGGAGGATATGCCGAGAAAGCCAGGGTAAAGGGGGACTGGCTGGTCCCGCTTCCGGCAGGGCTGACCACGATGCAGGCCATGGCCGTCGGCACGGCCGGGTTTACCGCCATGCTGGCCGTCGACACCCTGGAGCGGCACGGCTTGCAGCCATCGGATGGTCCGGTCCTGGTGACCGGTGCCGCCGGTGGCGTGGGATCGGTTGCCACCGCCATACTTGCCGGCCTCGGTTACGAGGTGGCCGCCGTGACTGGCCGGCCCGAAGCCGGCGACTACCTGAAGAGCCTGGGTGCCGGACAGATTGTCGCCCGCGACGATATCTCCGAGACGATCAGGCGGCCGCTCGAATCCGAAACCTGGGCCGGCTGCATCGATGCCGTGGGCGGTGCCATGTTGGCAAGGGTGCTCGGGCAGATCAAGTATGGCGGGGCGGTGGCCGCCGTGGGACTGGCAGGCGGTGCGGCGCTGCCGGCCACTGTCATCCCGTTTCTGCTTCGGGGGGTGAGCCTGCTTGGCATTGACAGCGTCATGTGCCCGTCGGACCTTCGTCAGAAGGTCTGGAGGCGGATCGCGTCCGAACTGCCGCAGGCACAACTCGACTCCATGAGCAGGGTGGTGTCGCTGTCGGAGGTTCCGGAACTTGGCAGGTCCATCCTGAAGGGGCAGGTGAAGGGAAGGCTGGTCGTCGATATCGGGGATTCCTGAGCGATTGCCGGCCGGATTGAAGACATGAACAGGTTGAGGAGCGACGGAAGTCCACCATGAAACAGGTTTCAAGACAAGGATTGCTGGTTGATTCGTCATTTGCCGAATTCATCGAACAGCAGGCACTTCCCGGGACAGCTGTGGATGCCGGGCAGTTCTGGGGCGGATTCGCGCGCATCTGCGCCGAGTTCACGCCCGAGAACGAGCGATTGCTGACCCGGCGCCGCGAGTTGCAGGACCACATCGATTCCTATCACCTCGCCCGGAAAGGGCAGGGCATCGACCAGGACGACTATCTCCGGTTCCTGAAGGAAATCGGCTACCTTGTCCCCGAGGGGGCGGAATTCAGCGTGACCACCAGCGGGGTGGACCCGGAGATTGCCGATATCCCGGCACCGCAGCTGGTGGTTCCGGTCACCAATGCGCGATTTGCCCTCAACGCTGCCAATGCAAGGTGGAATTCACTCTACGACGCGCTGTACGGCACCGATGCGCTGGGCGATCGGGCCAGCAGCTCATCCTATGATGAGGAGCGGGGCCGGCGGGTCGTTGCCTGGGTCAGGTCATTCCTGGATGATGTCGTTCCTCTCGACGGGATGTCCCACCGTGATGCGAGCGGATATTCGGTCGACGATGCCAGTCTTGTTGTCTGCCGCGGATCCGGCCGTCATGTCCTGAAGGATGCCGGCCAGTTTGCCGGCTGGGCTGGCGACGCCGACAACCCGCATGCCGTCTTGCTGAAAAACAACGGGTTGCACATCCAGATCAATATCGACCGCACCAATGCGATCGGGATGTCCGATCCGGCCGGCATTGCCGATGTCGAACTCGAAGCCGCGGCAACCACGATCGTGGATTGTGAGGATTCCGTCGCCGTGGTGGATGCGCAGGACAAGATCCTTGCCTATGGAAACTGGCTTGGCCTGATGAAAGGCGAACTCGAGGCCCGGTTCGAGAAGAACGGTGCAGAGGTCACCCGCTCACTCGAACAGGACCGGGTATTCAATGGGCGGCAGGGAGGCGAGCTGCGCCTGAAGGGGCTGTCCCTGATGCTGGTGCGGAATGTCGGCCTGCTGATGAAATGCCCGGCAGTTGCCCTGTCATCGGGTGAGCCGGTGTTCGAGGGCCTCCTCGATGCCATGTGCACCAGCATGATCGCCATGCATGATGTGTGTGGCCGGCGGAGCAATTCGGCCTTCGGGTCCATCTACGTGGTCAAGCCGAAATTGCACGGTCCGGAGGAGGTTGAATTCACCGACCGGATGTTTACCCGCATCGAGGAAGAGCTCGGACTTCCCCGCGATACCGTCAAGATCGGTGTCATGGACGAGGAGCGGCGGACCACGGTCAATCTGAAGGAATGCATCCGGGCCGCGGCAAGCAGGATTGCCTTCATCAATACCGGGTTTCTTGATCGAACCGGTGACGAAATCCATACATCGATGGAAGCCGGGCCGTTTCTTCGCAAGGCCGACATCAAGGCCGCCGACTGGATTGCCGCCTATGAAGACTGGAATGTCGACACCGGCCTTGCCTGCGGATTGCAGGGACGGGCCCAGATCGGCAAGGGCATGTGGGCGATGCCGGACCTCATGGGCGACATGCTGGATCAGAAGATCGGGCATCCGCAGGCTGGCGCCAATACAGCCTGGGTTCCCAGCCCGGTTGCTGCCACGTTGCATGCAACGCATTATCACCGGGTCGACGTGCTGGGCCGGCAGCAGGAACTCGGGAAGATCGGGCGCCGGGCCGGGCTGTCCAGGATTCTCGATATCCCGCTTGCCGACCGGGCGAACTGGTCACGGGAGGAACTGGTTGCCGAGGTCGAAAACAACCTCCAGGGCATCCTGGGATATGTCGTCAGGTGGGTTGACCAGGGGGTGGGGTGCTCCAAGGTTCCGGACATCAACAATGTCGGGCTCATGGAAGATCGGGCGACATGCCGGATTTCGTCCCAGCACATCGCCAACTGGCTGCACCATGGAATCGTCGATGAGTCGCTGGTCATGGACACCATGAAGAGGATGGCCGCGGTGGTGGACGGGCAGAATTCCTCCGATCCGAATTATCTGCCCATGGCGCCGGGATTCGACGGAAACGCGTTCAAGGCGGCACAGGAGCTGGTATTTGCAGGCACCAGCCAGCCCAGCGGCTATACCGAGCCGGTGCTGCACGAAATGAGAGCGCGGCAGAAGGCAGTGGCGGAGACTGCCTGACCCGGGATCCGTTCACCCGGATCGTTTGCCGGCAGCCGCCGGCACCTTCATCGGGCCGCATCGAGCCCGCAGGCGGCGCGGCCTTGTCGGCGGGAATCGAGGATATGACCAGGGAGATTGTCCAGTGAAGCTCTACAGGAATTTCTCGCAGGCAATTGGCAATACCCCGATGATCCGCCTGAACCGTGCATCGGAGGAGACCGGCTGCGAGATTCTCGGGAAGGCGGAATTCCTCAACCCGGGCCAGTCCGTCAAGGACCGGGCGGCACTGGCGATCATCGAGGAGGCCCGCCGGTCCGGACGGTTGCAGGAGGAGGGGACAATTGTCGAGGGCACCGCCGGCAATACCGGCATCGGGCTGGCTCTGGTTGGCGCATCACTCGGCTACCGCACGGTCATCGTGATCCCCGAAACCCAGAGCCAGGAAAAGAAGGACGCGCTGATTCTGGCCGGGGCCGAGCTGGTGCAGGTCCCGGCAGTGCCGTACCGGGACCCGAACAACTATGTCCGGTATTCGGAGCGGCTTGCCGGCAGCCTGGCGGCAACCGAACCCAATGGCGCCATCTGGGCAAACCAGTTTGACAACGTTGCCAACCGGGAGGCGCATGTCACCACCACGGCTCCCGAGATCTGGGACCAGACCGTCGGGCGGGTGGACGGCTTCATTTGTGCAGTCGGAACCGGCGGGACGTTGGCCGGCGTCGCCGAAGGGCTTCGGTCAAGGAATCGGCGGGTCAGGATTGGCCTGGCCGACCCGCATGGCGCCGCACTCTACAGCCATTACACCACCGGCGAGATGAAATCCGAGGGATCGTCGATCACCGAGGGCATCGGGCAAGGTCGCATCACCGCCAACCTGGAAGGGCTGGAGGTCGATCATGCGTTCCGGATCCCGGATGAAGAGATGCTGAACATCATTTTCGGCCTGCTGATGGAGGAAGGTTTGTGCCTGGGAGGATCTTCGGGCATCAACGTCGCCGGTGCCATCCGGATGGCCCGGGAAATGGGGCCGGGAAAAACGATTGTCACGGTCTTGTGCGACTATGGAACCAGGTACCAGTCAAAAATGTTCAATCCGAAGCTGCTGAGGGAGTTGGGGCTGCCGGTCCCGCCCTGGCTGGACCGGGAGGCGGTCAATCTGCCCGACATGCTTGTCGAGACGTCGTCATGACATGCTTGAGAGCGCTTGGAGCGCTGCTCACGCTGCTGTTCACCATTTGGATGGCGATTCCCGGATACTCGCAGAGCCCGGCCGCCGCTGGCATCGACCTGGAACAATGGACCAGGCTGGCCGACCGGGCCGAGCTGGTGATCAACCAGGCAGCCGCATCGGACTCGGCGCTGACATTGCTGCGGGAAGAGCTCCGGACATGGGAAGAGCGGGCGATCATGCTGCAGGGCAGCCTGCAGGGACAGGTTTATCAGCTGGAATCGCGGATCGCCGTGCTTGAGGGCAGTGACGATGGCGGGCTGGCTGCCTCGGATGACATCGAGTTGCGGCGCAACCAGCTGGCCGTCGAACTTGCGGCGGCGCGGGAGCCGGTCCTGATTGCTCGGGAGGTGGCGCAATGGTCAAACGGGCTGGTAGCCGGCATCGATGCCATCATCGAGGAGCGTTCCCGCACCCGGTTCTATACGGTCGGGCCAATTCCGCTGAATCCCGCACTGTGGCCGGAGGCGCTGGGTTACCTGGCAGATCACGCATCCAGCGTGGTCGGCGAAATCCGCGGCTCGCTTGGCAGCGAGGCGCAGCGGGAGAAGCGCAGGCAGGATCTGCCGCTGCTCCTGGGCCTGCTTGTTGCCGGGGGGTTCCTGCTGACATTTGCCCGCAGGTTGGTGCGGCGGTTTGCGCTTGTCCGCAGGGTCGATGGAGGCTGGGCAGCCACGGCAGGCGCCGCGGTTCTCGAAAGGATGATGACCGGCCTCGTCCTTCCGGTGGCCGGAATCGCGCTGATTTCATATGCCGGTGTCCTGGCGGATCTGTTCACGATCCATGTCGGCCTGATGACGCAAACGATCCCGCAGATGGGATTGTCGATCCTTGTTGCCCACTGGCTGGGCTCGGTATTGTTTTCCGACCAGCCCGAGAGCCTGTTTTCGCCCCGCCTGGGCGATGGCTGGACCGCCGCGGTCCGGCGGCTGGTCATCGGCCTGGGCTGGGTAGTTGCCGGCAAGTTGCTGACCGATTCCGTCATCAGCGGCAGCGATGCCCTGAGTGCAACAGTTGTAGTCGTCGGCTATCCGGTCACCATGGCGGCGTCGATCCTGCTGTTTCTGCTGGCCAGGCGCCTGGCGGAACATTTCGCCGGCCAGACCGGAGATGCCGGCGAATACGGTATTGCCGACTCCGTGGTCTCGCTGCTGGTAATGCTGGCCCGTATTGTCTCGGTCGTTGCCGCCCTGGCCGCAACTGCCGGCTATTCGGCTGTTGCCGAATTCCTGGTCTTCCCGTCCATCCAGACACTGGCGCTCTACGCGGTGGCCCTGTCCGTGCAGATCATTCTTGCCGAAGTCCTGGCCCAGACAAGATCCCGCCTGGGATCCGGCGCCGATGACGGCCGAAGGAACCTGATGAATGTCCTGGCCGGAGCGGTGGTCTTTGCCGCTGCCATTCCGGAACTGGCGATCATCTGGGGAGCTTCCGACATCCAGATTCTCGAATTCTGGGCAATGGCCCTGGACGGTGTCCAGATTGGCGGCCACAAGTTTACCCCGGGCGATTTCCTGACAATGATCGTGGTGTTCGTTGCCGGCTACATGGCCACCCGGATGATGCAATCGATACTGTCCAGGTCGGTGCTGCCGAATACGGATCTGGAAATCGGGGTGCAGCGGGCAATCACCACCGGTTCCGGTTATGTCGGGATCGTCCTGGCGGCTGTTCTGGCAATCTCGCTGGCCGGCCTGGATCTGACCAGCCTTGCCATCGTCGCCGGCGCTCTGTCGGTGGGCATCGGGTTCGGCCTGCAGGCCGTTGTCGGCAATTTCGTATCCGGCATCATTCTGCTGATCGAGCGGCCAATCAATGTGGGCGACTGGATCGAGGCAGGCGGGGTGTCCGGAACGGTGACGCGCATTTCGGTCCGCTCGACCCAGATCGAGACCTTCGACCGGGCAACGGTCGTGGTTCCAAACACCGATCTCATGTCGGGGCAGGTGGTGAACTGGACCCTGACCAACCGGATTTGCCGGACGATTGTTCCGGTCGGCGTTGCCTATGGAACGGATGCCAGGAGGGTGGAAAGACTGCTTCTTGAAATCGCTGCCGAGCATCCGGCGGTGCTGAAGGATCCGGCGCCAGGCGTCGTGTTCCAGCGGTTCGGAGCTGATGCACTCGAGTTCGAATTACGTGCAATCCTGAGCGATACCAACCAGATCCTGTCGGCCAAGTCCGATCTGAATTTCGCCATCGCCAGGCGCTTCGAAGAGGAAGGAATTTCCATTCCGTTTCCACAGAGGGACATCTGGATTCGCAATGCGGGTGACGCGCTGTCAATCCCGGAAACGGAACCGGAGCCAGAGGAGAACCAGAAATGACCGAAGCCCTGTTTCATGCGGATCCGTATTTGAAGGCAGCGGACGCGAAGGTGGTCTCGGTTTCGGAATCCGGGGGAATACTCCTCGACCGCACGCTGTTCTATCCGACCGGCGGCGGTCAGCCATCGGATACGGGAATACTCGCCTGGAAGTCAGGCACCGCCGAGGTGACCAGCGCCCGAAAATCCGGCACAGGCACCATCGAACTGCTCATTGCCGAGGGCCAGGAGCCCCCGCCGACGGGCATCGAGATTCGACAGGAACTGGATTGGCAGCGGCGCTACCGCCACATGCTGATCCATACGGCACTCCACCTGTTGTCGGTTGCCATTCCCCTGCCGGTGACCAGCGGGGCGATCACGACCGAAAAGGGCCGGCTCGACTTCAACATGCCGGATGCAATCGAGGACAGGGACGGGCTGGAGCAACGGCTGAATGAGCTGGTCGCCAGGAATCTTCCGGTCACGGAGGACTGGATCACCGATGACGAACTGGCAGCCAATCCCGGCCTGGTCAAGACGATGTCGGTCAAGCCGCCGATGGGGGCAGGGCTGGTTCGGCTGATCAGGATCGGCAGCGGCGACGACCAGATCGATCTGCAACCATGCGGGGGCACCCACATTCGACGCACCGGCGAAATCGGGAACATCTCTCTCGGCAAGATCGAGAAGAAGGGCAGGATCAACCGGAGGGTCAATATCCTGGTTGACTGACCCCCGGTCGCCGATCGGAAATTGCGGCCCCCACATCGACAGCCAGGTCCGAATGCGGCTCGGCCTGCCCGGATGGACAGGCGGCACGCCGCCCCGGACCAGGAACCATCCTGCATTCAACCAGGCTCGCCTGACAAGGTGATTGGAGCCACAACGGATATGCCAGGCCCATCCGCCCGGATTGGCTGTCATTTGGCAGGCCGGGGCCCACCGGGAACGAGCGTCGCCACTTCGTCATCCTGTCTGGATACGACAGGACGGTACTGCTATCAGGCGATGATCGTCCGGGATGCAGGAGGCCATGCCAATGAATGAAATCCTGAAGCGGAATATTCGCCCGAACATCGAATACTGGGCAGAACGAAAGGACCTGGCAGCGGCGTTTCGCTGGACAGCAAGGTTGAACATGCACGAGGCGGTCGCCAATCATTTCAGCCTGGCGGTCAATGAAGACGGCACCCGCTTCCTGATGAACCCCAACCAGGTGCATTTCTCCCGGATCAGGGCGTCGGAATTGCTGCTGCTCGACGCCAATGATCCCGATTGCGGCTTCGGACCCAATGCCCCGGACCCGACGGCATGGGGTCTGCACGGGGCGGTTCACCGCAACTGCCGGCATGCGCGCTGCGTGATGCATGTTCACTCGGTCTACGCCACCATACTCGCCAGCCTGGCAGATTCCAGGCTGCCCCCGATCGACCAGGCGACGGCCATGTTCTTCAGGCGATTTGTCATCGATGAATGCTATGGCGGGCTGGCCTTCGAGGAGGAAGGCGACAGGTGTTCCTCGCTGCTGGCCGATCCCATGCACCAGGTCATGATCATGGGCAATCACGGTATCATGGTGATTGGATCGTCGGTGGCCGACACCTTCAACCGCATGTATTATTTCGAGCGGGCGGCGGAGACCTATATCCAGGCGCTCCAGACCGGTCAGATACTGCGGACGCTTTCTGACCAGGTGGCAGAAAAGACGGCGGCCGAGACCGAGGAGTATCCGGAAATCGCCGATCGGCATTTTTCCGAACTGAGGGCAATTCTCGACGAGGAAGGATCAAATTACGCGACGTGACCTGGTCGTGAAGCCAGGGACCAGGCGACAGGGCGCCTGCACGGTCGGGGTTTGGCGAATTGAATCCGGGGCAGGGCCTGTCGAGGAGAAAAGTATTGCCGATCGAGGATTTGTGCCTTTGCCGATGCAGGGTTTGTCCGATAATATGGCTGAATAGGAGAGGTGGCCGAGTGGTCGAAGGCGCACGCCTGGAACGCGTGTAGGCGGTAACCCGTCTCCAGGGTTCGAATCCCTGTCTCTCCGCCACAGTAAACGAGTAAGAGGCGGCACTGGCCCTTTTTCAGGACATCGACCGGCAGGCGGCGCCGGGCGAGGAGGAGGTTCAGCGGCAGCGAGCCGATGAGGCCGAAGCCGAACTGAAGGAATGCCGGGAGCAGGTCAGGAAGCTCAAGCGGGCGCTTCGTGTGAAGGCGGTATCGGACGTGACCGTTGGCCTGGTGGCCGACGTGGCGGAGCGGACGCTGCCCGGCGTGACCCTGGGCGGGCTCTATGCCGGCAACCGGGTTGGACGCGCTGTCGACAAGGTTAGGGGTAGGGATGGCGGTTGAACTGGCTGGCCGGGCTGAACGCATTGCGGAGACACCGGGCATGGCAACCTACCAGGACGTTCTGGATGCTCCACCGCACATGGTGGCCGAAGTCGTCGCTGGCACGCTGCATACGCAGCCGAGACCGGCCAAGCGCCATGCCTGGGCAAGCTCGGGACTGGGGATGAAGATCGGCCCGCCATTCAACTACGGCGATGGCGGTCCCGGCGGTTGGTGGATCCTTGACGAGCCGGAATTGCACCTCGGCGAGGATATCGTTGTGCCGGACCTTGCTGGCTGGCGGCGCGAGACCATGTCCGAGGACATGGAAGGGGCATATTTCACGCAGGCGCCGGACTGGGTCTGCGAGGTTCTGTCACCATCGACCAGGCAGTTCGATCAGGGCGCGAAACGCGCCGTCTATGCCCGAGAGAGGGTTTCCCATCTCTGGTTCCTGGATCCCGATGTGCGGATGCTGGAGGCCTTCGAGCTTCGCGGTGACCTCTGGGTATTGCTGGCAACTCTGGTCGGCAACGAACCGGTCTCGCTTCCGCCTTTCGATGCGATTTCCTTTCCTCTCGGTGCTCTCTGGCCGGAGACCGTGGCAGGCGGCACCGGAGCTCCGAGCGGTGGGTCGAGCGATGTCTGATGTCTGGCGTAATAACGAACGAAGCCGCATTCAACATTCCCGACAGGACCTCCCGGCTGGCTCCAGGCCTGCTCGCGGACACCATCCAGGGCCGCCAGAGGTGCTTCTCTCCCCGGTCACCCGCACCGAGACCTGCAGGCAGCACGGCCGCTCCCGCATGGACCCGGATCCACGTCCGGGCGGAATTGCCGCCAGTCCTCGCAGTCCTGCCTCCACGCGGCTTCGAGACGGAAGACGGTGCTTGCGCTCGGGCCCCTGACCTCCGCCGGGCCGGTGGAGACGCCCCTGGGCCAAGGCCGGGGCACGGCCGCATCCGGGGGACTGCCTGCCCGGGCGGAAGACCGCCAGCCCTTCCATCCCCGAGGCGGTGATCGCAACAGGAGGCAAGAACATCCTGCAATTCGGCCTCAACGGCCAGGTGAACGATCTGCCGGGCACCGGCGCGGGTCAGTTCTGCCGGCTGATCACGGGACTCTGCGCGGTCTTCGAATTCGCATGCATTCGTGGACATGGCGGCGTACTCCCCGGCTCGTTGTCCGGCACGATGAGCGGGCCGGACATGCCACCTGCCTTCAAACGCCCCGAACACCGGATTCGATAATAGCTCCAAAAGTTGTGATATCTCTGATGGTTATATGATATGGCGCCAGCGTGTTAACCAGCCCATCTTTTTGTCAGTTTCATTGACATCGGCGCCATAAACCCGCCGACCATCCAGATGTCATGATGCTATCTGATGTCCGGCGTGCTGGCACTGGCGGGTGATCAGTTGATGCGCCTCGCAACCCCTCCCTGACGCCCCCGGCATGCCAGGTCACTACAGGTGTCGCCTGAAGCCGGCCGCGCCTGACTCTTTCGCACCTGCATTCTGCGCAGATGTCGGATTCCCGCCAAATTCGGCATCTCGGCGGCACATGTGATCGCGTCGGGAGCCCGGACCTGTTCATCGGCTGCTCAGCTCAATGGCTTTGCAAGAGGTTCATGTTTGAACAATTGGAATTACTACATGGGACCCGTTGGACTTGTCGACGTCCGGAGACTGGTTATCATCGACAGGATGCAAGATCATGACCTGGGGCCGGGGATGAAGGCCAGCAAGACCGCCGAAATGGTCGCGGCCGCCCGCGCCCATCACTACAGAACCCGTCAACCGGCGCTGTTTCCCGATCATCTGGCGTATTCACTCTGCAATCGGTACTGGAAGATCATTCTGGGAAGTCGGCTGTTGACCTTCATCATTGTCGATCTCCTCCTCCGGAAACTCCTGCCGGTCACCCCGGAGATCATCGTGCGGGCGCGCTACTGCGAGGCAGCCGGCCCGAGCTGCTCAACGTTTTCGATCGGAGATCATCGTGCGGGCGCGCTACTGCGAGGATCACGTGGAGAGAGTCGTGCGGAGTGGCGTCGATCAGTTCGTGATAATCGGTGCCGGCTTCGATAGCTTTGCCTTGCGACGCACCGATCTCATGAAAGACCTGACGGTATACGAGATTGATTCACCGGCTTCGCAATCCGCAAAGATCAGGAGACTCCAGGCGGCCGGGCTTGAAGTGCCTGGCGGGCTTGTATTCGTGTCAGCCGATCTGAATGTCGTCAACCTTCACGACGCAATCGCCGAGGCCGGGTTCGACCACGGGCGTCCAGCGGTATTTTCCTGGTTCGGCGTCACCTACTACCTGCCCCGCGAAACCGTGGAAAGGACGCTGGCAGATATCTCCGAGCGCTGCGCGGCAGGCAGCGTCGTGTTGTTCGACTATATTGCCGAGCCATCCTGGACAGACCCGAAATTCAGGGAATTGCAGGAAAGATGCGCCGCCTACGTCGCCAGGAAGGGCGAGCCGTGGATATGCATGTTTGAACCGGATGAAATCACCGGCCTTCTCGAGCGATCCGGGTTCACCGACTACAGGGCGTCAATCAAGGTGAGAATCCAGCGTCAATCAAGGTGACGAGTGCCGAGAAATCGGTGCTGGGGTAGCCGGTGCAAGTCCGGCAGGAAGGAAAGGTTAGCCACCACTTTCACCGCGAGCCGTGCGTGTGCATCCGCGAGGATGCATGCGAAGCGTCGGTAGCGGCGCGTGTGGCCGGGATGATTGAGCATCGTAAAAGATATGATCCGGAGCGCCGAGGTCTTGTCATCGGCCGAAGGCAACACCTGCAGAACCGTCATGGCGAGGGTCTGCCGGGCTCCGCGTTGTCTGAGGAATCCAGGGACGCACGTACACCCCACATCGGGACTCGGGAGGGCTTCAATCTGCCCTGGCAGTCGTGCCGGGGCCGCGGAAGAAAGGAGATAATCTGAATCGATGACGAACGGATTGAAGCAGTCGGATCCGGCCATAGTACCGGTGAGGTCGGCGAACAAGGGAATGTCTGTTCCTGCGGAGCCGATGGAGGGAAGGGCTGGAACCAAGGGGAATCCGTGCGGCCAAAGCATGCACCGGACACAGGGCCGGGATCGCATGTCACAGGCGGCCAAGCGGATACGGCAAGCAGCCACGAGGAAACCGAAGGAGAAGCTGACTGCGCTCCTGCACCATATTACAACGGACGTGCTCGAAGCGTCCTACTTCATGTTGAAGAAGGATGCGGCGGCAGGCGTGGACGGGGTGACGTGGAAGGAATACGGGAACGGGCTGGAAGAGCGCTTGCTCGACCTGCACGATCGCGTTCACAGCGGGGCGTACCGGGCGCTTCCGTCCCGGCGGGTAGAGATACCGAAACCGGACGGGGGAACACGACCGCTTGGCATTGCGGCACTGGAGGACAAGATCGTCCAGACTGCGGTGGCCGAGACCATCCTGACGCCGATATTCGAGCCGGAATTCCTCGGGTTCAGCTATGGGTTCCGACCGGGACGCGGTGCGCATGATGCGCTCGACGCGCTGGCATACGGGATCGAACGGCGCAAGGTCAACTGGATCGCTGATGCGGACATACGGGCCTTCTTCGACCAATTGGATCGAGGCTGGCTCATCAAGTTCGTGGAGCACCGGATCGGGGACCGGCGGGTCATCCGGCTGATCTCCAAATGGCTTGGCGCCGGCGTCATGGAGGAGGGCGAATGGCGGGACACCCTGCGGGGAACGCCTCAGGGCTCGAGTGTCTCGCCGATTCTGGCGAACATCTACCTGCACTTCGTCCTTGACCTCTGGTTCCAGAGGAAGTGGCGCGCCCGGATCGCCCGTGGCAAGACGATTATCGTGCGCTACGCCGATGATTTCGTGGTCGGGTTCCAGTACAAGCGGGATGCAGAACGGTTCCTGTGCGATCTGAAGGACAGGCTGGCCGACTTTTCGCTCGAACTGCACCCAGACAAGACCCGTCTCATCGAGTTCGGCAAGTTCGCGATGGCGAACCGCCGGGCACGGGGAGAACGGCGTCCCGAGACGTTCGACTTCCTCGGGTTCACGCATTATTGCCGGACCACGCGCAAGGGACGTTTCGGACTGGGGCGCAAGCCGATCGGGAAGCGGGTCAACCGGACCCTGAAGCGCATCAAGGCCGAACTGCGCAGGCGAATGCATCACAACATCTACGAGGTCGCCAAATGGCTTGGACGGGTCGTGGGCGGATGGCTACGGTATTACGCGGTGCCAACCAGCTTCCGGTTCCTCAACAGGTTTGTGCTTCGCCTCATGAGGATGTGGCTGCGTGCCCTGCGGCAACGTTCGCAGAAGGATCGCTTTACATGGAACAGGGTCGGCATACTGGCGGCGGCCTTCTGGCCTCCGTTGCGGATTCTGCACCCATGGCCGACCACGAGATTTGCCGTCAAGACCCGAGGTAGGAGCCGGATGGTCTAGCGACCACGTCCGGATCTGTACGGGGGGCGTCGGGTAACCGACGTTCCTACCGTGACAGGGGTAACTGGGGCGGCAGGGGGTAACGGAGTGAGGGCGCAGCCCGATCGGAGTTACCCCCTGCCGCTGCGGATTTTTCCCCCTGGCGGTAGCCCCACTTGATGTCCGCGGCCGTTCGGGCATTGTCCTGCAAATCCCGGACCAATGAGGAGTGCAGGGTGCCCGGACGCCACGTAACTGACCATCAAGCGAGGCTCTTCATGAACTACAGCAGATCACATTCAGTTGAAACCGCGTCGGCGAAGGCCGGTTTCAGTACCGCAACGGGCTACCGCATCAAGCGGGACCCGACGTTTCCATCGCGGAACAAGACACCGCGGGACCGGCGAAGGCCGGACCCGCTGGCCGGGGTCTGGGACTCGGAGGTGGTGCCGATGCTCGAGGATTGCCCGGGTCTGCGTCCGGTCGGCATCCTCGAGGAACCGAGGAGGCGCCATCCGGATCCCGATCCGAATGTCAGGCGCACCCTGGAGCGGCGGATCGGCGACTGGAAGGCGCAGCACGGCCCCGAGAAGGAGGTCATGTTCCGACAGAACCACGAACCGGGCCGGATGGGCCTGTCGGACTTCACCCATTCGAAGGGGCTTGACATCACCATTGCCGGGCAGAAGCTCAAGCACATGCTCTATCACTTCCGGCTTCCCTGGTCCGGCTTCAGGCATGCCGAGGTGATCCTCGGCGGCGAGAGCTTCACGGCGCTGGCCGAAAGCCTGCAGGCGGCGCTGTGGCAGCCGGGCGGGGCCCCGAAGGAGCACCGGGCAGGCTACCTGTCGGCCGGCTTCCGCAATCATCGCAAGGAGGATGCCGAGGACATGACCAAGCGCTACCGCCTCCTGTGCAAGCATTACCGGATGAAGCCGTCCCGCAACAATCGCGGCGTGGCCCATGAGAACGGCGCCACCTGCTGCCCGCACGGACATCCCGAGCGGGAGATCAATGATGCGCTGGCGCTGCGAGGATCGAGGGAGTTCGCCGATCTCGATGCATACCGCACTTTCATCGCCGGCATCGTCGGGCGCTGCAATGCCCGCCGGGCCGCCGGGATCAGCACCGAACGGAAGCTGCTGAACCGCCTGCCGAACATGCGCACCACCGATTACGAGGAGACCAGCGTGCGTGTCACCTCCTCGAGCGGCTTCATCCTCAAGAAGGTGTTCTGCACCGTGCCTTTGCTGCTGACCAGCCACCGGCTCGGCGTGCGCATCCATGATGATCGGCTGGAGCCCTGTCCCGGCACCGTCCATCAGCCGGCCCTGCCCCGGAAGCGGAAGGGCTCGTCGGCGAAGGCGGTGCATGTGGTCGATCATCGCCACGTCATCCACTCGCTGAAGACCAGGCCGATGGCGCTCATGAACCTGGTCTACCGGGACGAGCTCTTCCCGCGTGAAGCCTACCGGCGCTGTTTCGAGACGGCGCTGAAGAGAGAGGGCGAGCGCTCGGCCTGCAGGTTGACGGTGAAGCTGCCGGCACCGGCCCATGAGGAGAATTGCGAGGCGCTGCTGGCGGCGGAGATCGACGCCTGCCTGCAGGAAGGCCGGTTGCCGGAGATCGATCACCTGCGGGCCCGGTTTGCACCGGCGGCCGGTGTCATGCCCGCCGTCAGCGTCACCAGGGCGACGCTCCCGGGCCATGGCGATCTCCCGGGCATGGCAGGTGCGTCATGACCCGCCTCAATGATGGTGCCGGCCTGGAACTGATGCTCGCCGAGCTTCGCCTGCCGACCATGCGGGAGCTGTGGAAGGAGTTTGCCGCCAGGTCCGATACCGAGGGCTGGCCGGCCTCGCGCTTCCTGGCCGCCCTGGCCGAGCACGAAATTGCCGAGCGGGGACGGCGGCGGACCCAGCGCCATCTGGCCGAGGCCAGGCTCCTGCCGGGCAAGAGCCTGTCCGGCTTCGACTTCGGTGCGGTGCCGACGATCTCGAAGGCCCAGGTGATGGCGCTGGCCGCCGGCGATGCCTGGCTGGCCCGGGGTGCCTCATGCCTGATTTTCGGCCCGCCGGGCACCGGCAAGAGCCATCTGTCCAGTGCGATCGGGCTGGCGCTGGTCGAGGCCGGCTACAGGGTGCTGATGTGCCGGACCACCGATCTGGTGCAGCGGCTGCAGACGGCGCGGAAGGAGCTGGCACTGGAGGTGGCACTGGCGCGGCTGGACCGGTATCACCTGTTGATACTCGACGACTTTGCCTATGTCAGCAAGGATCAGGCCGAGACCAGCGTCCTCTTCGAGCTTGTCTCGGCCAGATACGAGCGGCGCTCGCTCCTGATCACCGCCAACCAGCCCTTCTCGGAATGGGGTCGGATCTTTCCGGACCAGACCATGGCGGTGGCAGCAGTCGATCGGCTGGTTCACCGGGCAGTCATTCTCGAGATGAATGTCGAGAGCTACCGGCGGCGGGAGGCAATGGAAGCCAGCCCGCGCAAGGCCGGCCGGCCGGCGAGCCGGGCCACGCGGAAGAACACGCAAACCGGCTGAACCGGAATATCCCGGGACATGCGGCCCGCGGCACCGGTGTGTCGCGGGCCGTCTTCGTCCAGAGGAGAGGATGTCACCGCCTCGCCTGCCTTGCAGCCACTTGATGCCGCCAGCCAGATACGGGTGGCGAGGGCCCGGAGGCCGCCTGCCCCGCTGGACAGGCAGAGACCTGTCGCGCAGTGCCCGGGGTTCGGAGGTGGCGAGGGCCCCGGTCGCCGGAGACATTGAAAGTTCTTCATGGCGGCAGTCGGGACCGGTCGAAAAAGCGCTTGCAATCGGTGGGAGATCCGGAAAATATCCGCATTGCCGCGACGTCTGAACTGTTATCCTGATTGACGTGCAGTTCTCATGCAGATTGACGCCCTATAACCGACATTGAGCACCTGGCACCGGACATGGCGGAAAGCAGGTATGAAAGGTCCAGGTTGGACGCCGACTATCCTGCATTCATGGGCCTGTGCATGGCCAGCATGGAGGAGTAATGTTCCGCCCCGGCATCCTCAACCCAAGCTCACACCGCCACTCCGGGCCAGAATTCACTCGCCGGTTTCCGGGGTGTCGCGTCGGTATTCCCGGCAGCATGCCGGCATGCGCCCTGGAGCAACCGGGGTCGATCATGTGGACAGATGTGGTTTCGACATGTCGGAGCCTGCCCGTCTTCTGCGGCCTTGGCAGTCTGATCGAAGGCTGTGGACCCGCGCCGACGAGCAAGCCGCCATCACGAGGAACTATTTCCGGCTGTAGCACTGGACCAGCACGGTCATCGCCCTGGCCCTCCGGTTGATCTCCGCATCGGGGAGCACCGCTGTACGTTCTTGCGATTCTTCCAGATCGGGGACAACGCCGACCTGCCTGGCAATCGTGCCGGATGTGATCACGTGATGCACATCTTCCGGCAGGGTCCTGCCGTTGCCAGCGCTCACTCGTGGTCGCAGCATGCCGACGAATTTGCCGGACTGGTCAAGAACCGGACCACCTGGATCGCCGGGCAACAAATCGGCATTGATCACGGCCAGCCGGTCATCGCCAGTGACCGGGTCGCTGCCCAGCCATGCCCCGCGGGTCAGCGTGGGCGAGCCTAGCCGGCCACCATAGGAAAAACCGGAGACGAGGATCCGGCCGCCAACCGGTACGTTGCCAGAGTCGGGCATGGCGTGCGAAATCGGGGATAGCTGGCCGGTGGGCTCAAGTATTGCCAGGTCAAGTGCGGGCTCGATTGACCGGATTGTCATCCTTCCTGCCGACTCGACCCTGATTTCCGTGCAGTCGGCGACCACCGAAGCCGTCGTGGCCACGAGGCCGGTTTCGTTGATGAAAAGGCCCGATGAGGAGCCTGACACTTCCCAACGAGGGAGAACGCTGCCCAATTCACCCAGCGCCGTATGGCGAGTGATTGCCAGTGCCGGATCCAGCGTGCCGTCATGCGACTCGTCGAAACTGGACATGATGCCAGCGGCAACCCGAGTTCCCAGCGGGTCATGCTGTCGGCTCCAGGACAGGGCAAACCCCTTGAGCCGATCGCCGAACAGGCGGGCAAAGGCGAAGGAACTCGCCTGGTCATCCTGCCCCCTGATCACGAAGCGGGTGCCGGATGAGTCGCTGTCGAACGGTGCAGGCAGGAAGCCCGACTCGCGGAAAATGTCACGAAGGGATGCCAGGGTTTGCCGGCCGCCCTCCATGCTGACCAGGTACAATGTCATCCCTTCGTCGGAGATCGATTCGTAGGTCACAAAGGGTGCGTCGATAGAGGCAAACCGCACCAGGGCCTGCGGAATGTCAATGCTGATCCCGGTTGCCTCATCCTCGGTGGGATGCATCTGGACCCGGGCCGTTTCGGAATTGTACTGGTCCAGCAGGATGCTTGCCTGGGCTCGAGTCAGGATGCCGGTCGGCTCCAACTCGTTCTCCTGCTGGAAATCACTGATTGCCTGCCGGGTGCCGCTGCCGAACAGCCCGTCGATTTCCGCCATGTAATAGCCGAACCACTGCAGTGCGAGCTGAATGGCGATCTTTTCGTCATGTTCGAACTCACCGGACCCGGTTGATTGTATGTTGCCGCGACTTGCCCCGCCAACCGGCCAGAAATAGGATGCGACCGCGATGTCCCTGTCGAGCCGACTCGATTGCGGGATTGCATGGGAATTCGACAACTCGATCCGGATATTCCGGCCCTCCTGGAAATCGAATTTGCCGAGGACCAGCATGAACCGGCCATCCCTGGTCTGAATTCCCTGCAGGCCGGAGAGTCCCTGGCTCAGCTGCCTTGCTCTCTCGAGCGCCGACTCCAGGCTGGAATGCGACTCGAGAAGGATCCAGTATTCCTGCTGCTGGGCAGCGGTTCGTTCGGCAAGCCCCGTCAGGGCGATCATCAATGCAACAGCTGCAAGAATTTGCTTCATGATTGCGGTGCTCTTTCCGACTTCTCTGGCGGGTGATCTTGAAACGCGGTTGACGAACCATGCAAGCAATCAAAAGGCCGCATGTCGTCGAGCGGTCCGTTGACCCTGATGGTGGCGTTGCCTATTGAACGCCTGTGAATTTGTCCAGCCGGTCCGTCCCATGCAAGCCGCAACCCGACCCAGATGCTTCCAGGATGTAGTGCTGGCGCTCCAGCAATACTGGGCCGGGCAGGGTTGCTCGATCCTGCAGCCTTACGACATGGAAGTCGGTGCCGGGACGTTTCATCCGGCAACCACATTGCAGTCGCTCGGCAATCGGCCCTGGTCGGTGGCCTATGTCCAGCCTTGCCGGCGCCCGACGGATGGGCGGTACGGGGAAAATCCGAACCGGTTGCAGCACTATTACCAGTATCAGGTGTTGATCAAACCTTCGCCTGCCGACGCCATTGACCGCTATTTCGGCTCACTGGCGGCGATATCGATCGACATGGGGGTTCACGATATCAGGCTGGTCGAGGATGACTGGGAAAGTCCGACGCTTGGCGCCTGGGGGCTTGGCTGGGAGGTCTGGTGCGATGGCATGGAAATCACCCAGCTGACATTCTTCCAGCAGGTTGGCGGCCACGAGTGCAACCTGGTTCCATTTGAAATTACCTACGGCCTTGAAAGGCTGGCGATGTATGTGCTCGATATCGATCACGTCATGGACATGCCGTTCAATGATCCGGACTCGGAAATTCCATTGACCTATGGCGATATTTTCCGCCGCAACGAGGCCGAGTACTCGCGCTGGAATTTCAGCATCTGTGACGGAGAGATGATGCGCCGGCATTTTGTCGATGCCGAGACCGAATGCGAGCGCATACTGGATGCGCCGGTCCTCGACCCGAATACCGGCATGTCCACGCTCATGGTCCGACCGGCCTACGACCAGTGCATCAAGGCCTCGCACTGTTTCAACCTCCTGGATGCCCGCGGGCTGATCTCGGTCAGCGAGCGACAGGCCCTGATCGGACGGGTGCGAAACCTCGCCAGGAAATGTGCCGACGCTTTCCTGCAGGCAGAAGACATGGAGATGTCGGCGTGACCGGGCCGGATTTCGGGCGGGCGGCCGACAACTCCATGCGGGTGGAATTGATCAATGCCTGATTTGTTGCTGGAGATCTATTCCGACGAGATTCCTTCCCGCTGGCAGGAATGGGCACGGGAGACGCTCTGTGAGCGGCTGGCAGCGGCTCTCGAGCGACGAAACGTGCCGGCACAGGCACCAGAGGGATATGTGACGCCCAACCGCCTCGTTGCCATCGTCAGGGGTCTGCCGGAGGCAAGCAGTGCCGAGACCATAGAGCGCCGGGGGCCGCGCCGCGAGGCGCCGGAGGCGGCGATCGGTGGATTTGCCAAATCGGCAGGTGTTGATGTCGACTCGCTCGAGATTCGGACTGTCAGGTCGGCCGAGTATTATTTCGCGGTGATCGAGAAGCCGGGCTGCCCGATTCAGGATGTGATGGCCGTGGAAATGCCATGGCTTGTCAGCGGATTTCCCTGGCCAAAATCCATGCGATGGGGTGCTGGCCGGATGAAATGGGTTCGCCCGCTGAATTCGATCCTGTGCATCCTCCACGATTCCAGCCAAGCCAGGGTCGTCGATTTCGAGGTCGAAGGCATACGGGCCGGAAACCGGACCCGCGGGCACCGGTTCATGTCCTCCGGGCAATTCGAAGTCTGCTCCTTCGACGACTACCGGTCAAAACTCGATTCTGCCGGGGTGATGCTCGACCCGGCGAAGAGGCGTCAGGCAATCGAACAGCAGGTCGGAGAACTTGCAGGCCGGGCTCGGGTTGATGTCGTGCCTGATGCCGGTCTCCTGCAGGAGATTACCGGCCTGGTCGAATGGCCGACCGCCGTTTTGGGCGAGATTCGTCCGAGGTATCGTGACCTTCCACCTGAAATCCTGGTCGCCACGCTGAGGACCCACCAGAAATTCGTGTCGATGGCCGATCCGGAAACGGGCGAGGTCACCCATTATGCTGCGGTCATCAACAAGCCGGAAGGCAGAATCCGCCCGGTCATTGCCGAAGGATACCGGCGTGTTCTCGATGCGCGGCTGAATGACGCGGAGTTTGCCTGGGGGAATGATCTTCGACGATTTCGCAGCGATGACGGGATGCAGGAACTCCTCTCTTCGCTCGACCGGATCCAGTTCCACTCGGAGTTGGGAACGCTTGGCCTGCGAATAGAACGGATTGCCGGAATGGCATCCGGCATTGCCGGTAAGTTGTCGTGCAATGCCGACCTGGTCGAGGAGGCAGTGCGGTTTGTCAAGCTGGATCTGGTTTCGGGAACTGTCGGCGAATTTCCCGAGTTGCAGGGAGTGATTGGCCGGCACCTGGCTTCGGCAATCGGGCTTGATCCGGCAATCGGGCTGGCCTGCGAGGAACATTACCTGCCCCAGGGTCCCGAGCAGCCTGTTCCGCAGGAGCCGGTTTCGGTCGCGGTTGCACTGGCCGACAAGCTGGAACTGCTGACCGGGTTTTTTGCCATCAACCGCAAACCGACCGGGTCAAGGGATCCGTTTGCGTTGCGCCGGAGTGCGCTGGGCGTGGTCCGGATACTGCAAGTGAACCGCCTCCGACTGAAATTGCAGCCAATCCTGGTCCGGGCCGTCGGTGGTCTCGCCGGGCAGGGTTTCGGCGAGATTGGCGATGGGAGCACGGAACGTGTTGCCGGCGAGGTGCTGGAATTCATCCATGAACGGTTTTCAATCCACCTGGCGGGCCAGGGGTTGCGCAGTGACTGCATTGCAGCCTGCCTGTCGGCAAGTGATGCCGATGACCTGTACCTGGTCGAGGTGAAAGCCAGGCTGCTGCAGGAGTTTCTCGACCGGTCGGGCAGCGAAGTGCTGGTGCAGGGGTTTCGCCGGGCCAGCAACATCATGCGAGACCTGTCCGGAGAGGATTTGTCCGGCCTGGATGGCTGCATCCCGGCGCTGCTGGTCACTGCCGAAGAGAAGGCCCTGCATGCCCGGCAGCAGGAGGTCCGTGAGAAGGTGGTTCGACATCTGGGGCAGGGCCGGGCAGATCGGGCCATCGAGGCATTGTTCGACCTCATCGATCCCATTGACAGGTTCTTCGATCACGTCCGGGTGATTGTCGATGATGCGGAGTTGAAAAAAAACCGGATCAGCCTGCTGGTTGCGGTCCGGGACACGATTCTCGAATTCGCCGATCTGACGCATGTCCGAATCTGAACAATTGCCGGGCCGGTTGCCAGCATGGACCCTCCCGGCGCTGACCAACCCGGCGGCCTGATGGCGATTGTCGTTGAATTTTCGCTGGTTGGACCCGATTATGCGCGGCAGCGATGACAGGGCGACATCTTGAAGCAGCAACTGGAATATGTCGATCTGCGGCACCAGCACACGATTGACGGCAGTGAATTCGGCGAGAGGGCAGCGCGGCTGGCGCGGCTGGCCGGGCAGGGGCATCCGATCCCGAGATCCTTCGCCATCGGAGCATCGTCGGTTCAATCAATCGGAGGCGGCACCGAATTCGCTGTCGACGACCTCCTCGCCGAGTTTGACCCGGACGGGTTGATCATCCTGCGATCAAGCCCTGCAAGCGCCAACTGGGGCGGCGTGAAGTCATTCACCAATATCGGGTTGAATTCCAGGCTGGCAGGGATGCTTGCCGGTCGGCATGATCAGGCCGAGGTGTGGGCGTTGTTTGCCGAATTCGTCCAGGAGTTTGCCGTGGAGGTTGACTGCCTCGACGCCGGAGCCTTCGATTCGCTTGCCGGCATGGACGACCAGCAAGACACGCAACTCCGGGCTGTGCTGGACCGCTACCGGGAGTGGACCGGCGAGTCGTTCCCGGACTCGCGGGCCTGCCAACTGGGCAGGGTTCTGCGTTCCATGGCAAACAACTGGTACGAAACCTCGGCCCGATACCTGCGCAAGGCCAAGGGTGCGCCGGATGATGCCGCGCTCGGTCTGATTGTTCAGGAATGCGTCTCCACGCTGATTGGCCCGACCAATGCAACAGGACGGGTATCGGCTGTCGACCGGGCGACCGGCAAGCGGATGCTCTCGGGAAGTTGCAGTTTTCGCCGGGAAGGATCGCTGGTCGGTGTTGACGGGTTGGAACATGTCGGCGAGGCATCGAACTCCGGGCTGGAGTCGCTGCCCCCGCTGCTGGATCGCCTGCGAACTGATTTTGCCGACGACCAGGAGGTGGATTTTGCCTTGCGGGATGGCCGGTTGTGGCTGCTCGACTGCAGGCCGGTCCATCGTTCACCTTCGGCGGCGATCCGGACGGCGGTTTCGCTGGTCGATGACGGGATCATTGACCGCAAGGAGGCCCTGCTTCGCATAGATCCGGACAGCCTTGCCAGGCTGATCCACCCGCAGTTGGACGCCGATTGTGCCAATTTGGTGTTGGCAAGGGGAAGCGGGGCTAGTCCCGGGGCAGTCTCCGGCGCCATCGTCTTTTCGTCGGCTGCTGCCGAACAATGCAGGACAAAAGGTGAAAGCTGCATCCTGGTCAGGGTCGAGACCGGCCCCGAGGATATCCGTGGCATGCACACGGCAAATGGCGTGCTGACCGGTCGCGGCGGGTTGACCAGCCACGCCGCAGTGATCGCACGCGGGCTCGGCGTGCCCTGCGTGGCCGGTGCCTTCGACCTGCAGTTCGATGCCATTCGCCAGCGTTTGATCAGCCATGCCGGCAGAATCCTGCGCGAGGGCGACATCATCACTGTCGACGGTGCCAGCGGATTGGTGCTGGACGGGGCCGCGACCCTGATCGAGCCCCGCATCGACAGCTGTTTCAGCCGGTTCCTGGATTGGGCCGACAGCATCAGGCGGCTACAGGTGCGGGCCAATGCCGACACGCTGGACGAGGCCAGGGTTGCCAGCCTGTTCCAGGCTGACGGAATCGGTTTGTGCCGGACCGAACACATGTTCTTCGAGGGCGAACGACTGACCGTGATGCGGGAGATGATCTTTGCCGAGAGCGCCGCCAACCGCAGGCGGGTGCTCGACAAGCTGCTGCCGATGCAGCGAAACGACTTCATTGCCCTGTTGCATGCCATGACCGACAGGCCGGTCTGCATCCGTCTCTTTGATCCGCCACTCCACGAATTCCTGCCACGAGACCGTGACGAAATCAGCAACCTCGCGGTGGCGCTTGACCTCTCCGAGAACGACATTGTCTCCCGTGCCGATGAATTGAAGGAATTCAACCCGATGCTTGGCCTGCGCGGTGTCAGGCTGGGAATCGTCGTGCCTGAAATCTACGAGATGCAGGCCAGGGCCATTTTCGAGGCAACCGTCGCCATCAACCGGGAAGGCGGAAACATGACTCCCGAAATCATGATCCCGCTGGTCTCGGCCAATCGCGAGGTCGAACTGATCAAGTCGAACGTGTCCCGAATTGCCGAAAGCGTGCAAGGTGAGCAGGGTGTGACCTTCGAATATCGCCTCGGTGTCATGGTCGAGACACCCCGCGCTGCCCTGCGGGCGGGTGACCTGGCGCTGAATTCGGAATTCCTGAGTTTTGGCACCAATGACCTGACCCAACTCACCTATGGTATCAGCCGGGACGACGCCAACCGGTTCATGAATGCGTATGTGGACCAGGGGGTATATCTTGAAGACCCGTTCCGCACCCTGGACCGGGAAGGGGTTGGCGAATTGCTGACAATCGCCGCCGAGCGCGGAAGGCAGGCCAGGAAAAGTGTCACGCTTTCGATCTGCGGCGAGCATGGCGGTGATGCCGCGGCCATCGAGTTTTGCGACCTGGCCGGCTTCGACTACGTGTCCTGCTCCCCCTACCGTGTTCCGATTGCCAGACTCGCCGCCGCCCAATGCATCGCCAGGGCCGAACTTTCAGATAGGTCACCGACCTGACGGGATGGGCACAAAAAACGCTGTACCGGTGTGCCAGGGCCGAAAATCCAGGTGTGAATCGACATCGGAATCCTCCCGGACCGGCAAGAATGGCCAATTGCCACATTTTGTTCCGGTTGCGGGAGTCACACCCAAGATGTGACGCAATTGACCCGGAGACGACCGGAATTCCGGGTTCAATTCGCCGGAATTTGACAAGAACCTCAAAATAATCCTATGTTTCAGTCGAATTGTTCATGGAGCACGCGATCCTGTTGCCATCATTTGCGTTGTATCAACATGGTTGGTCTTGCGGTGAAGCAGTCGATGAAATGAGGAAATAACGTTCAGTGAAGGCTGCCAGCGACGTCACTAAGTGGAATTTCGGTTTCTCTAGAATCAAGCCAAGTAGATGAAAATTCGTTACGTTCAGACGGTGTTTGTTCTGTACTGCTGTCTTCATGGAAGCAGTGCAATTGCCGAGGCATCGGAGATTTCGGTCTCCAGGCTTCCCGATATCTCGGGAATCCACATTTTCAGCCTCGCTGCGGAGACCGCTGACCGTGTTTTGCTGGATATCGAGCGACCCAGGCGGCGCCCCGATCAATATCTTGCATCACGAGCCGATCAGGACCGGCCAATGCGACGTCGGCTGCGTGGCCGGCCGGTTGTTGATGCCGACCTGACGGTCGGAAGTTCCACCTCGAACAATTATGGCCCGATCAACCTGTCATTGCTGGAGTTCGACCGGCTGGCCCGCCGGCCAGTGCCGAGCCTGATGGACACCGAGATCTTGCGGCCGACCCGGCGCGCCGGGTCGAAGAAGGACTTGGAATGCCTCGCCCAGGTCATCTATTTCGAGGCCCGTGGCGAGGATATCGAGGGTTGGCTCGCCGTCGCCCACACGGTTCGGAACAGGGTCGAATCCGACCGGTTTCCCGATACGGTCTGTGGCGTGGTCTGGCAGGGCAGGGGCGTCCTCAACCAGTGCCAGTTCTCGTATTTCTGCGACGGGCTTCCGGAGGTCGTCGACGACAAGAAATCCTATCGGGAGATCAGGAGCCTGGCGAAGAAGTTCCTCGAGAATCCGACCAATGATCTGACGGATGGCGCCACCTATTTCCACACCACGAATGTGAATCCTTTCTGGTCGGACCACATGCACCTGACCAAGGTGGTCGGGCAGCATGTCTTCTACCGGGAATCCAGGTAGAATAGCTGCCGGTTGCAGGATTTGCGTTTTTCATTGTAGTGGGTCGGCCCGATTGCGGGCGACTTCCGGAAAGCGGCGACAATGGCTCTCGACAACAGGAAATATTTCGGCACTGACGGTGTGCGCGGGCGCGCCAATTCCAGCCCGATGACGGCAAGCGAGGTCCTGAAGCTTGGCATGGCGGCCGGAGCCTGCTTTCGGCAAAGCAACGCCAATTCCTTCCGCGTGGTGATCGGCAAGGATACCAGGCGTTCCGGCTACATGCTGGAGAGTGCCCTCACTGCCGGCCTGACGGCCTCCGGCATGAATGTTCTGCTGCTGGGGCCGGTGCCAACGCCTGCAGTCGGCCTGCTGACCCGGTCGATGCGCGCCGATCTGGGTGTCATGATCACGGCCTCCCACAACCCGTTTCACGATAACGGCCTGAAATTCTTCGGGCCTGACGGCTTCAAACTGTCGGATGACGTCGAGGCCGAAATCGAACGGGGCCTCGAGGAAATGCTCGTGGCGTCGTCGCCCGAGAGTATCGGCAGCGCTCGGCGAATCGATGACGGGCTGGGGCGCTATGTCGAATACGCCAAAACGACATTCCCCAGGCATCTCAGGCTGGACGGAATTCGCGTTGTCGTCGATTGCGCCAATGGTGCCAGCTATCGGGCGGCTCCGGAAGTGCTGTGGGAGCTTGGCGCCGAGGTTGTCCCGACCGGCGTCAGCCCCGACGGCTTCAACATCAATGCCGCGTGCGGCTCGACCGATACCAGGGCCGTTGCCGCCAAGGTGCTGGAGACCCGGGCTGATGCCGGGCTGTGTCTTGACGGCGATGGTGACCGGATCGCAATGGTCGACGAGACCGGGCAGGTCCTGGATGGCGATCAGTTGCTGGCGCTGTTTGCACGAAGCTGGCAAGCACAGGGAAGGCTGGCAAAAGACACGGTGGTCGCGTCGATCATGTCGAATATGGGGCTGGAAACCTGCCTGGACGATCTCGGGATCACGATTCGACGAACCCCGGTCGGCGACCGCTACGTGGTCGAGGCCATGCGGCAGAACGGATTCAACCTGGGCGGTGAGAAATCCGGACATATTGTCATGCTGGATTATGCCACCGCCGGGGACGGGTTGGTTGCCGGTCTGCAGTTCCTGGCCATGCTGGCCGAGACCGGGAAAACGGCGGGAGAGCTTGCAACGATGTTCGATCCGGTGCCACAGGTGACCGCCAATGTCAGGCTTCCTCCGGATGCCGATCCACTGGATGATGGCAGGATTGCAACGGCGATCAGTGAATCCCGAAGACAGCTCGAAGGCAGGGGCCGGCTCCTGGTCAGAAAGTCGGGTACCGAACCGGTAGTCCGCATCATGGCCGAGGGCGAGGATGTGGCCGAAATCCGGATGATCGTGTCCAGGCTTGAGGGCCTCCTTGCCGAATTCGGGTGATGATGTCGCCCTCCATGGCTCCGGGCCGCAAGACGCAGTCGCCGGCGGCCGGCAGGACACGTTGTGATATCGTTGTCGCCGGCGGTGGCCTGGCCGGCAAGTTGGCCACGGCGGTCCTCGCCGGCATGGGCTGGAGCGTTGTCTGCTGCGAGGGCCGGCCAGCCTGCCGGCAGAAGGCGGGCGGAAGCGACAACCGGGTGACGGCATTGCTTTGGCCGGCACTCACGACCCTGAAGCGAGCCGGGATATGGGAGGGCGTCAGGGACAACTCGCGAATCCTGCAAGAGTTGCAGATTGTCGATGCCGGTATCGAGTCGCCCGCGACTTGTCCGGTCCATGAATTCGACAGCCGTGATATCGGCAAGCCCTGCTTCGGGTGGACCATTCGCAACTCGGTGCTGCACGAATTGCTGGATGCACGGATCTCTTCCCTTGCCGAGGCGAGGGTAATGTCCGGCGCCAGGATCGACCGGGTTGTCGGGAGGCATCGCCACCTGTTCTGCATGCTTCCCGGCGCTGCCTCCCTGAAATGCCGGTTGCTGGTGGCGGCCGATGGACGAAACTCGCAGATCCGGGCCGGGCTGGGCTTCAGGATGGTCGGGCCGGGGCGCCGGCTTGGTGCAGTGAGTTTCAATGTCGGGCACGAGTTGCCGAACCGTGGCATGACCCGGGAAATCTACCTGAAGGGTGAGACCGTCACGCTGATTCCGCTTCCCGGAACCGACCATCAATCGGCAGTCGTCTGGATCGCCGGAAGCCGGCGGGCCACCGAACTCGGATCTCTGTCCGAGGCCGAATTCATGCAGGAGTTGGAGGGTCGAGTGGCAAACCTGTTCGGCGAGTTGTCACTGGAGTCGGATCGGCCGTGCTGGCCGGCCATGACCCGGGCTGCATCCGGGATGGGGTCCGGGCGAACGGTTCTGATTGGCGAGGCTGCCCACCTGGTGCCGCCTATCGGTGCCCAGGGCTTCAACATGACCATTGCCGACATCGCGGCGCTGGCGACGGCGGTGGAGCGGTCTTCGGGGGATCCGGGGTCGGACCTGGCAGTCAGGCATTACTGCCGGCAACGCAGGGTCGTCATGACGGCCGCAACTTTCGTCGTCGGGGCGCTGGGCCTCGTTGCAGCCTCCGACAGCCCGGCGGTGCATCATCTTCGCAACCGGTTGCTGGCATTCCTTCATGGACAACCCGCATTCAGGCGATGCTTGATGAACTCCGGCCTGTCGGTGGCAGGTGGCCTGCGTCCGGCCATGTTTCGCGTTTGATTGCATGCCGAAAACAGCTTAGACGGGGCAGCTTCGTCTTGCCCATTCGGGCAGTCAAACCACATCGTCACCGGACAGCTTGGAGGCAGGAATGCGCGTATATTATGATCGTGATTGCGACATCAATCTCATCAAGGACAAGAAGATTGCGATTCTCGGCTATGGTTCGCAGGGTCATGCCCACGCACTCAATCTCAAGGACTCCGGAGCACGAAACCTGGCGGTTGCACTTCGAGAGGGATCGCCATCGGCGAAAAAGGCCGAGGCATCCGGACTCGCGGTCATGGGAATCGAGGCCGCTGCCGCCTGGTGCGATCTCATCATGTTTACCATGCCCGACGAGTTGCAGGCTGCCACCTACCGGAACTGCGTTCATGACCACCTGCGCGAAGGCTCTGCAATCGCCTTCGCCCATGGGCTGAATGTCCATTTCAGGCTGATTGATCCGAAGCCCGGCGTTGACGTGGTGATGATTGCGCCGAAGGGTCCGGGCCATACCGTCCGCGGCGAGTTTGTCAATGGCGGCGGCGTTCCCTGCCTGGTGGCGGTGGATCATGATGCCACCGGTCGGGCGCTGGAGACTGCGCTGTCCTATTGCTCGGCCATCGGTGGCGGACGCTCCGGCATCATCGAGACCGACTTCAAGGAAGAATGCGAAACCGATCTGTTTGGCGAGCAGGCGGTGTTGTGCGGCGGCATGGTCGAATTGATCCGCTGTGGGTACGAGACCCTGGTCGAGGCAGGGTATGCGCCGGAAATGGCGTATTTCGAATGCCTTCACGAGGTCAAGCTCATCGTCGACCTGATCTATGAAGGCGGCATCGCCAACATGAACTACTCGATTTCCAACACTGCCGAGTATGGTGAGTATGTCTCCGGCCCCAGGATCCTTCCCTACGAGGAAACCAAGACCAGGATGCGGGAAATCCTCCGCGACATCCAGACCGGGAAATTCACCTCCCGCTGGATGCAGGAATGCCGGGCCGGCCAGCCCTCCTTCAAGGCCATGCGGCGGATCAATGATTCGCACGAGATCGAGGATGTCGGCAGGAAACTGCGTGCAATGATGCCGTGGATCGCCGAAGGAAAGCTGGTCGATCGGGACCGGAACTGATTCGCCTGCACCACCAGCATCCACATGCAGGGGCGAGGCCGGTTCAACCGGCTTCGGCCCCTTGAATGGCGCCGGCAAATTCCCTGAACAGGTAGTAGCTGTCCTGCGGGCCCGGGCTTGCCTCGGGATGGAACTGCACCGAGAAGACCGGTCGGCCGGTCATGCGAATTCCGCAATTCGAACCGTCGAAGAGTGAACGATGCGTCTCGACCACGCCGGCCGGGAGCGAGTTCCGGTCAACCATGAACCCGTGATTCATCGATGTGATGGTGACATGGCCGGTGTCCAGATCCTTGACCGGATGATTGGCGCCATGATGTCCGTGATTCATCTTGGTGGTTGCCGCCCCCAGTGCCAGCGCCAGCAACTGGTGACCGAGACATATGCCGAACAGGGGAATATCCGAACGCTCGAGAAGCTCCCGGATCATGCCGACCGCGTAGCGGCCGGTCGCCGCCGGGTCACCCGGGCCGTTGGACAGGAATATCCCCTCCGGCTTCCAGTCGAGGATCTCGTCGGCGGTGGCGGTGGCGGAAAACAGCCTGGTCCGGCATCCGACCGAACACAGGCAGCGCAGGATGTTCTGCTTTACACCGTAATCGACAACCGCCACCCGGGGCCCGGCCTCCGGCCCGACGGCATGACCGTCCGGCCAGGTCCATAGCGAGCCCGTCCAGTCGGAGCCGGTCTCGCAGGTCACCTCGCCGGCCAGGTCGGCACCCGTCAGCCCGCGAAAATTCTGCGCCAGGCCGGTGAGGCGGTGGAAGTCTTCCGGCCCGAATTCTCCTCGTTGGCGATATTCGATCGCCCCGTGCAATGCGCCGGACTCGCGTATGGCCCGGGTCAGGCGCCTCGTGTCCAGGCGGCCGATTCCGACCAGCAATCGCCGCCGCATCCAGTCGCCAAGATCACTATCGGCCCGCCAGTTCGACGCCTGCGACGGATGCTCCCTGGTGATCATGCCGAGAGCATGGGGCGTGGCAGCTTCGTTGTCATCGGCAGTGGCACCGACATTGCCGATATGCGGAAAGGTGAACATGACAATCTGCCCGGCATAGGACGGATCGGTCATGATTTCCTGGTAGCCGGTCATGGCGGTATTGAAGCAGATTTCGCCGGTCGCGATTCCCTCGGAGCCGAAGCCTTGCCCGGGGAATACGGTGCCATCGGCCAGCACGATGCATGCCGTTATCCGATCATCGGCTGTGCCGTCCTGCTTCACCGTCTGCCTTCCCCGGGGACCCTGCTGCCGAACCTCCCGTGATGGGCGTTGCCATTCCGGGAATGCGCACTGTTCATAGCTTCATGCCGTGTCATTGTGAATGCCAATCGGATGCTTGCAGTCCGCCATGGAGAAATCACACCCGGATGTTCCGGAATTGAATCCGGGGCCGCCAATTTGCCTTGATCCGGCTTAGTCGCTAGATTTGTCCTCGGCAGCGCTATGGTGGTCGTGGAATCCCGAATGCGAGACCTTATACGCAGCAAACTCGAAGAAGCACAGCAAGGCGAAGACGAGATTCGTCTGTCGATGCTGCGGCTCGTCAACATTGCAATCGCCGACAAGGACCAGGTCATCAGGGAGTCACGAAAGGCCGACCGGATCTCCGATGATGCGATCCGCCGCATCCTGCGGCAGATGATCCAGCAGCGCCAGAAGAGTTCCGTCAGCTTCGAGGAGCATGGCCAGATCGACCTGGCCAACCAGGAGCGTCGGGAAATCCGGATTCTGGAAGAATTGCTACCGACAATGCTCGATGACGAACAGGTGAGGATTGCCATCGAACATGCAATCCACAGGACCCGTGCCCGGGGAATTCGGGACAAGGGGAGGGTGATGCAGGCGCTCAAATCCAGGTATCCCGGACGGATGGATTTTCGTGTCGTCGATGACCTGGTCATCGAAAGGCTGTCGTGAACCACCCGAGGCCCGGCTGACGGTCGGCCCCGGGGTCTGTCCGGCATTCGGGCCATTGTGCCCGCAACGATTTCCCGTCAGTGCCGCCGGGTTTGTTGCCAGAGATCCGGCGTGGGCAACGTCTCGTAGGTATGGTGCGGAGGCGGGTTGGAGTGAATCCATTCCATGGTGTCGGCGTGACCACCCCAATATGCAGGCTCTTCGACGCGTTTTCCGGCCAGCAGCGTGTAGCAGATCACCCCGATGAAGAACACGAAGGAGGCAAATGACAGGAAGGCACCATACGAGGAGATCTCGTTCCAGTAAGCATAGGCTTCGGGATAGTCGATATACCGGCGCGGCATTCCCTGGCGCCCGAGAAAATGCTGCGGGAAGAAGGTCAGGTTCGAGCCGATGAACATCATCCAGAAGTGAAGCTTGCCGGCCCATTCCGGGTATTGGCGACCCGACATCTTGCCGATCCAGTAATAGATGCCGGCAAAGATGCAGAACACGGCACCCAGCGACATCACGTAGTGGAAATGCGCCACCACGTAGTAGGTGTCATGATAGGCGCGGTCGACACCGGCCTGGCTCAGCACGATCCCCGTAACCCCGCCGAGGGTAAACAGGAACAGAAATCCGAACGCCCAGAGCATGGGGGTCTTGAACTGCACCGAGCCGCCCCACATGGTGGCGATCCATGAAAAGATCTTGATGCCGGTCGGCACCGCTATCACCATCGTTGCCAGCATGAAGTAGGATTGCTGGGTGAGGCTCATCCCGACCGTGTACATGTGGTGAGCCCATACGACGAAGCCGAGCGCCCCGATACCGACCATGGCGTAGACCATCGGCAGATACCCGAATATCGGCTTGCGCGAGAAAGTCGAGATCACGTGCGAAATGATCCCGAAGCCGGGGACGATGATGATGTAGACTTCCGGATGCCCGAAGAACCACAACAGGTGCTGATAGAGGATCGGGTCGCCGCCGCCGGCCGCATCAAAGAAGGTGGAGCCGAAATTCCGGTCTGTCAGCAGCATGGTGATGGCGCCGGCGAGTACCGGAAGCGACAGGAGAATGAGCCAACCGGTCACGAAGATCGACCAGGCGAAGAGCGGCACCTTGTGCAGCGTCATTCCCGGTGCACGCATGTTCAGGAAGGTCGTGATCATGTTGATGGCGCCGAGAATCGACGAGGCGCCGGACACGTGAACGGCAAAGATTGCCAGATCCATCGACATCCCTGCCTCTCGGGTCGAGAGCGGGGCGTACAGCACCCAGCCGACCCCGGATCCGGATTGACCGTTTCCGCCGGGGGCCAGCATCGAGGCAACAGCAAGTGAAGACCCGGCAACAAACATCCAGTAGCTGAGATTGTTGAGGCGCGGGAATGCCATGTCGGGGGCGCCGATCATCAACGGCATGAAATAGTTTCCAAATCCGCCAAACAGCGCCGGGATGACCACGAAGAACATCATCAATATGCCGTGTCCGGTGATCAGCACGTTCCACAAATGCCCGTTGGGAGTGCAATCCTCGGCCGCGGCCGCCAGCAGGCTTGCCCCTTCCAGGCACATGTACTGGACACCCGGTTCCATGAGTTCCATTCGCATGAATACCGTGAACAGGACGGAAATGAATCCGACCAGTGCCGCCGTCACGATGTAGAGGATTCCGATATCCTTGTGGTTCGTGGACATGAACCACCGGGTAAAGAAACCGGTATGGCCATCGTGGTGGTCATCCAGGTGTACCGTTGCGTCAGCCATTACTGCTCCTTCACGACCGTTTCCGCCCTCCAGGCCTCTTTCCGGAAGGGTGCGCATGGGGCGCACCAATAGTTCAATGGCAGGAAAGTCTCAACCGCCAGTTTGCCCTCGAGCGCCGTCAGGCCGGCCGGCAGGAACAGCGCTGGCGACCGGCTGGCCGGCCTCGCCGAACGCCGTGTCGAAATTGCCCTTCAGGCATCGATCGAGCTGTGCGCGGGTGGCCTCACAACCCAACTCCCGCATGCTGGTGATTCCGAAATCAACGATGCCGCAGGGAATGATTGCCCGGTAGTGATCAAGTTCGGGTGACAGGTTGATTGATACACCGTGAAAGCTGACCCACCGGCGAAGGCGGATTCCGATCGCGGCAATCTTGCACTCGCTGCCATCGGCCGTGAGCGTCCACACGCCGACCCGGCCGGGACGAACGCATGACTCGATTTCGAATTCGGCAAGTGTCATGATCACCCAGCCTTCCGCGGCCCGGACGAACCTCCTGACATCGCGGCCCCGCCGGTTCAGATCCAGCATGAGATAGGCAATTCTCTGTCCGGGCCCGTGATAGGTGACCTGCCCGCCGCGGCTGACGCGGTGGACCGGGAATCTCTGCGCATCGAGGATGTCGGACGGCTTGCCACTGGTTCCCGTGGTCAGGACCGGCGGATGTTCAAGCAGCCACACCGCCTCGTCCTCCCTGCCGGCGGCAATGGCCGCCACCCTTCGCTCCATCTCCGCAACGGCCTCGGGAAGACCGACCGGTGCAGATGCGGTAATCCATTCGACCATCCGGGCCTCCGTGACGCCATGTTGTCGCATACCGGCCATCAAGGGGGAATTGAAGGCATTTGCAACCGGGAGGGCAGATCGGAACGCAGTCCGGCTTCACATGGCGGAGATGACGGGGCCGGCAGACCGGCCGGTTGACGGGCTGACCGGGAGGTCGGGCCTCCTTGTGCATGCAGCTGCACAAGGCCTTCACAACCGGTCTTTCGGATTGTATAGACGCTGCGTCATTTCCTGCGGTCGTGGCGGAATTGGTAGACGCGCAGCGTTGAGGTCGCTGTGGGATAAAACCCGTGGAAGTTCGAGTCTTCTCGACCGCACCACTTGACTGGATTCCCGAGCCGGGGACGCATCTGTACCGGGGCGGCAGGAAGTCGCAGGTCCGGGTTGCTGATGCCGATGCGAATTTCGATTGGACCTGATGGCGGGCCTGTTTTCCAAGGTTGTCGGCGTTTATTGCTGGAAATTCCGCGCATTCTGGAATTATTCTCCGGCGCGGCCTGACGGCGTGACCGCCATTCAGGTGCAATTGCAGGTTAGGTGAGCAGATGTCGACAGACGGAAAGCCCGGCTTTGTCCGGTTCGAGCATGTCCAGAAGAGTTATGATGGCCGGATTCTGGTAGTCAAGGACCTCAACCTTTCCATCAGCCAGGGCGAGTTCCTGACCATGCTCGGGCCGTCCGGCTCCGGCAAGACCACCTGCCTGCTGATGCTGGCCGGATTCGAGACCGCGACCCAGGGTGAAATTCTCCTGGACGGCAGGCCGATCAACAACATCCCGCCGCACAAGCGCGGTATCGGAATGGTCTTTCAGAACTACGCGCTGTTCCCGCACATGACCGTGGCCGAGAATTTGGCATTCCCGCTGGAGGTTCGCTCGGTGGGCGCCAGCGAGCGGACGGAAAAGGTGCGTCGGGCGCTGGACATGGTGCAGATGGGCATTTTCGAGGGCCGTCGCCCGATGCAGCTTTCCGGCGGACAGCAGCAACGGATCGCACTCGCCCGGGCCCTGGTATTCGAGCCGGAACTGGTGCTGATGGACGAGCCGCTCGGCGCCCTCGACAAACAACTCCGTGAACACATGCAATTCGAAATCAAGCATCTGCACGAAAGACTGGGGGTGACAGTCGTCTACGTGACCCATGACCAGACCGAGGCACTCACCATGTCCGACCGGGTGGCGGTGTTCGACGATGGCCGGATCCAGCAACTGGCACCGCCGGACCAGCTCTATGAATTGCCGGAAAACAGCTTCGTTGCCCAGTTCATCGGCGAGAACAACACCCTGATGGGCACGGTCGAGAGCCTTGACGGCGAATTTGCCTCGGTCAAGCTGGATGGCGGCGACATTGTCCGTGCGGTGCCGGTCAATATCGGCGGAGCTGGCGAACGGACCCGGGTGTCGATCCGGCCGGAGAGGGTGGAAATCGATGCGTCCAGGTTGCCGCCGGGAGCGCATGTCACCAAGGCAGAAGTGATGGAATTCATCTATATGGGCGATGTCTTCCGAACCAGGTTGCGGGTTGCCGCCAATGACGAATTCATCGTCAAGTCCCGCAATGCGCCGAACCAGTCACGGCTGTCGCCGGGCGAGACGGTCGATATTGGCTGGCTGCCGGAAGACTGCCGGGCGCTGGATGCCTAGATGATCCGGATGGCTGGGGACCTGTCCGGATGTCGGTTTGGTAGTTGTGGAATCGATGCAGTTTGCTGTAGTGACGAATGACCGGGGCGCCTTGCTGCGGCGGGTCCTCGCTACGAAGAACAAGCAACGGATGGAAATTCAAATGAAGCTCAACAAGACTTTTGTCACGGCAGTCGCTGCACTGGCAGTTTCAGGAGGAACTGCATCTGCCATCGACCTGACCGTCGTCTCCTGGGGAGGCGCGTATTCGCAATCCCAGATCAAGGCGTATCACGACCCGTTCATGGCAAACAATCCTGGCGTCAACATCGTTCACGATGAAAGTGCCGCCGAAGCGGTTGCCAAGCTGAGGGCGATGAACGAGGCCGGCAATGTTACCTGGGATTTGGTTGACGCAGTTGCCTCGGATGCAATCCGCCTTTGCGACGAAGGGCTGGCCATGGTCATTGATCACGATACCATGCTGGCGCCGGCGCCGGACGGGTCCCCGGCCAGCGAGGATTTTGGCGACCTGATCGTCTCCGACTGTTTTGTACCCCAGATCGTCTATTCCACGACCTTTGGTTACCGTACCGACGTGGCCGAATGGGAAGGGCGCGAGCCGACCAGTGTCTGCGACCTGTTTGACCTCGAGAATTTCCCCGGAATGCGATCCCTCGAAAAGCGGCCGATCAACAATGTCGAATGGGCACTGCATTGCGACGGTGTGCCACTGAGCGAAATCTATGATGCGCTTGGTGCCGAGGGCGGCGTCGAGAGAGCGCTCGCCAAGCTGGACGAGATCAAGGATCACGTCATCTGGTGGTCGGCCGGTGCGGATACGCCGCAATTGCTGGCCGACAAGGAAATCGTGCTGGGCTCGACCTATAACGGCCGCCTGTTCTCGCTGATCGAGGAGAAGGGTGCTCCGGTCAAGATCCTTTGGGATGCCCAGGCATTCGACCTCGATGGATGGGTGATACCGGAAGGCCTGCCCGCCGACCGCCTGGAGACAACTCTTGCCCTGCTGAACTTTGCCACTGACACGCAGCGGCTGGCAGACCAGGCAAAGTGGATTTCCTATGGTCCGGCCCGCATGTCTTCTGCTCCGCTGGTTGGCAAGCATGCCGATCTCGGGATCGAAATGGGACCGCACATGCCGACAGACCCGGCCAATTCCCAGAATGTCCTCATCTATGACTACAGGTGGTGGTCGGACTACCGGGATGACATCGATGCCAAGTTCCAGGCGTGGCTCGCGCGCTGAAACTGGAACCGGAATTGCAGGACCGGGGCTGGCAAACTGGCCCCGGTTCGGTCCAGCCAGACAGGGCTTCCTTGACCAAGATTTCATCGGCAATGATCCGTCTTCTTTCCAGGCCTGCCTGGCAGGATGAGAGACCGGGCAGGGCTGTCCGGCCGATCGATGACCTGCGGTGAGTGCCAGGCGTGACTCGTCATCCATCAGAGCCGGCGCCGACGATCCCGGAGGAGGGCAGCGCCGAATTGCGGCGCAAGCTCGACCGCTCTCTCAGATGGCACAAGACCAGGGCGTTGCTGCTGATATCGCCGCTCCTGATCTTCGTCCTGATTTCATTCCTGTTTCCGATCGGCGACATGTTGTTCCGCTCGGTCGAGAACGGCATTGTTTCGGAACACCTGCCGCGGACTGTTACGTCACTTCAAGCCTGGGAGCCGGAAGTCGACGAGTCGCCGGGCGAGGAGGTGTTTCGTTCATTCTACGCCGATCTGCGAATTGCCACCGATCTGCGCCGGCACACCCGGGTCGGATCGCGGCTGAATTACGAGGCACCAGGCATTGCCTCCCAGTTTCGCAAGGGCGGACGGGAGACCAAGAGGCTCGACTTGCCGGAGTTTGCCGGCCTCTTTGCCGATCTGGATCCGGGCTGGCTGGAGTCATCCTGGCTGCAGGGCCGGTTTTCCGACGCCCGACTCAGGGATCTCTTGCCGAACTCCGCCCGGGCTCTCGACGTCTGGATCCAGCGGAACTCGTCCGGTGGCCAACCTGACGACTATTTCTACGTGTCGCTGGCCGTCGAGTTGCGGGCGCTCGGTGCATCCGGTCTTGCCGATCTCGGCTCGGATGCCGGCGAGATGCTGCAGACCGCCCACTCCCGGTTGGGCGAACTGGACGGTGTCAGCCTCAAGGACAAGTTCATCGAATTCGACGATCGCTGGACCGACCCGAATGTGTGGCGGGTCATTCGCATCTATTCGCCGAAGCTGACCGAGGGCTATTTCCTGAACGCCGTCGATCTCAAGAAGGGATTCGAGGGGCCTGAAGCCAGGGATGAGACAGAGAGAATCTATATCCGGATTTTCATCCGGACCATGATCATGTCGATGACCATCACCCTGGTCTGCATGGTGCTGGGGTATCCGATTGCATTCTATCTGGCACATCAACCGCTCAGCCGGGCCAACCTCCTGCTTATCCTGGTGCTGCTGCCCTTCTGGACATCATTGCTGGTGAGGACCTCGGCCTGGAAGGTGCTCCTGCAACAGGAGGGTGTCATCAACGATACCCTGGTCGCATTGCGCATCATCGACAATTCCGAACGATTCATCATGATCAACAACCAGTTCGGCACCATTGTCGCCATGTCCCATATCCTGCTGCCCTTCATGATTCTTCCGCTGTACTCGGTCATGAAGACGATCCCGGAATCCTATGTCCGGGCCGCCAGATCGCTGGGTGCCAATAGCTGGACGGCATTCCGGAGAATCTACTTTCCACAGACCATGGCCGGAATTGGTGCCGGCTCGGTCCTCGTGTTCATCCTGTCGATTGGCTACTACATCACCCCCGAACTGGTCGGTGGCACCAAGGGCACCTTCATTTCCAACCGGATCGCCTACCATATCTCGTCGTCGCTGAACTGGGGTCTGGCGGCGGCGCTGGCCACGATCCTGTTCGGCATCGTGCTGGTTCTCTACTGGACCTATGACCGGCTGGTCGGCATCGACAACGTGAAGCTGGGATAGTCCCATGGAACGTTTTCCGCCATATGCGACCTGGGTCGACAAGGGCTGGTACTACCTGTTCCGGGCGATCTGCGTGCTGGTTTTCGTTTTCCTGATCTTCCCGATCATGGTCATCTTGCCGCTCAGCTTCAATGCCGGCGACTATTTCACCTTCTCGCCGGAAATGTTGCGCCTTGATCCGGACGGCTATTCGCTGCGCCATTATCGCGATTTCTTCACCAATCCCGACTGGCAGGTGGCCCTGTTCAATTCGTTTCGGATTGCGCCGGTCGCCACCTTGCTGGCAGTGAGTTTCGGAACACTGGCTGCAATCGGTCTCAGCCAGAGTCATGTTCCCTACCGGCATGCCATCATGGCGGTGCTCATCTCGCCGATGATCGTCCCGCTGATCATCTCGGCCGCCGGCATGTATTTCTTCTATTCACGGGTCGGATTGCAGGGCACCTATGTCGGGGTGGTGCTTGCCCATGCCGCCCTTGGAATCCCGTTTGTCATCATCACGGTGACCGCCACCCTGACCGGGTTCGACAAGAGCCTGACCCGCGCCTCGGCCAGCCTCGGGGCCGGGCCGATCCGCACCTTCTTCAAGGTGCAGATGCCGTTGATTCTCCCCGGTGTCGTATCCGGTGCATTGTTTGCCTTCATCACTTCCTTTGACGAGGTGGTCGTGGTCCTGTTTGTCGGCTCGGCCCAGTTGAAGACCTTGCCCTGGGAGATGTTCAACGGGCTCAGGGAACAGATCAGTCCGACGATCCTGGCCGTGGCAACCATCCTCGTGGCGATATCGATCCTGTTGCTGGCCACGGTCGAGCTGCTTCGCCGCCGGTCGGAGAGGTTGCGGGGAATGAGCGCCGCCTAGCCGGCAATCACGATCCATACCGATGCGGTTGCGACCGACAGGATGGTACCGATCAACACCGAGCTGGCGGCAACCCGCATCGCCCGGCCGTACATGCTGGCAAAGATGTAGGCGTTGATTCCAGGGGCCATCGCCGCGGTGATGACGCTGCTGCGAATCATTGACTGGTCCAGCCCGGCAGCCGGGCCAGCGAGTGTCCAGGTTACCAGCGGATGGACCACCAACGCCAGCAGGCAGATCCAGGCTATGATCTTGATATCGCCCTCGGGGCGATAGCGAACCAGGATCCCTCCGAGTCCGAACAGGGCAGCCGGCAGTGCCGTTTCCTTGACCATGTCCACGGCATCGCCCGCCAGCATCGGCACCGGGATGCCAAAGATGTTGACGACAAAACCGGCCGCGATGCCAACCATGATGGCATTGCTGAACATGCCGCCGAGAACTGCACGGGCAAGGACGGCGGCGTTCCTCCCGGTGCTTCGGGCAACTTCCATGCAGGTGATGCCGATCAGGTAGCAGAAGGGTGCATGGAAGGCGACCAGCAGGTAGGTATTGTCGAGCACGTCGCCACCATATGCCCGATCGACGATGGCCAGGCCGACCAGCACCGTATTGCCAAAAAGGGCGGCAAACCCGATGGCAATGGAATCCTCCAGGTCCCGGCCAAAGAGATGGCGAGCGCCGAGAAATCCCAGGAGGAAGGCAACCACCGACCCGGAGTAGAATGACAGCATGAAATGCAGGTCGAACCGTGCGACAAAGTCGATTTCGGAAATGGCCCGGAACAGCAGGCAGGGAATCGCAATGCCCTGGGCAAATTTCATCAGGCCCCGGATATGCGCATCCTCGAGAAATCGCAGCCTCACCGCCAAATATCCGGCAGCAATCACGAGGAATACCGGGATGGTGACTTCAAGCAGGACTTGCAAGGGAGCCGTTCCTGGAGATCAGGCTTGCGCAGGAGAGCCCGCCCGGTTGGTGAGGCAGGCAGGCGGAGGGCTGTAGCTGATGGTCATGCCGTCATGGGCCGGCTCGACATTGGCCGGAGTTTCGGCCAGCAACGTATCGTAATCCAGGTCGGTATGCATGTTGGTCAGGATGGCCCGTCTCGGGCGCGCCTTCTCGATCCACACCAGCGACCGGGCCAGGTGCACATGCGATGGATGCGGCCGGCGGCGCAGCGCATCGAGGATCCAGCAATCCAGGCCCTCGAGGAGTGGCCAGGATTTCGGGCCGATATCGGAGACATCCGGAAGATAGGCGAGATCCCCGATCCTGAACCCCAAGGCCTCAACCGAGCCGTGGTCCACCGGAATCGGGCGCAGAACGATTTCGCCACCCGCGCCGGAAATGGCGACCGGGCCATCCATTTCCTGCAATTGGAGGATAGGCGGGTAGGCGCTTCCCTTGAGACCCACGAAGGCATAGCTGAACCGGGCGATCAGCTCGTCCCGGGTCACCCTGGCGGCCCAGGTCGGAATTCGCTGTTTGCGGTTCAGAAAGACGACCCGCAAATCGTCGAGGCCGTTGACATGGTCGGCATGTGAGTGGGTGTAGGCAACGCCATCGATATTGCAAATGCCGGCGGCAAGCAGTTGCTGCCGAAGATCCGGAGACGAGTCGATCAGCGCCGTGGTGACGGCATTGCCGTTGAACAACTGCACCAGCAACGAGCATCGGGTCCGGCGGTTCCTCCAATTGCCGGGATCACAATTTCCCCAGTCGCCGCCGATGCGGGGGACGCCGCCGGATGAGCCGCACCCCAATATGGTGAACCGCAACTCGCGCATTGGTCAGCCATCCCCGCCGAACGTCATGGTCTTGCCGAACAGCCTGTTGAAATTGCCGGTGGTTGCCGAGGCGAATTCTGCCGGCGAGATCCCCTTCAGCCGCGCCCCTTCGGTCATGACGCTGCTGACCATGAAGGGCTCGTTTCGCTTTCCCCGCCAGGGGACAGGCGCCAGATAGGGCGCATCGGTCTCGATCAGGATCCGGTCCAGGGGCACATCGGCGAAGATGCTCCGCAACTCCTCGGCATTCCGGAAAGTGATGATGCCGGACATGGACAGGAAGAATCCCAGATCCAGGGCGGCTTCAGCCAGGTGCCGACCGGATGAATAGCAGTGCATGACGCACGAATATGGCTGGTTGCGATACTCGCTGGACAGGATGTCGGCCATGTCCCGATCGGCATCTCTCGAATGGATGATCAGCGGCAGGCCGGTCTGGCGGGCTGCCTCGATATGGACGGCAAGGCTTGCTTTCTGGTGATATGCGGTATCCGAGGTGTAGTGGTAGTCCAGCCCGGTCTCTCCAACCGCCACCATCCTGGGATGCCCGGCCATTCGGACGAGATCGGTCACGGAGACCGACTCTTCCGCGGCAACATGATGCGGATGAACGCCGGCGGCGAAGAACACCTGGGGATATTGCTCGGCGATGGCGATCGATCGCCCGATATTCCTCGGCTTTGTACAGATGGTCAGCATCCGGGAAACCCCGGACTCGGCAGCCCTGGCGACCACCTGTTCGAGATCCGTCTCGAATTGCGGAAAGTCGAGATGACAGTGGCTGTCGATGATGGCGGGTTGCTGCATGGAGTCCGGGCTCATCTTGGCAATTGGCCGGCGAGGCGATCGATTTCCAGCAGCAGATCGAATATCAGCGCTGTCGGGTCAATATTGATCGCAAGCGATTTCCTGAGTTGTGGCAGCGCCTTGCCATGCAGCGAAGACCAGGCTGATGCGGCGGCCGGTGACGATGCGTGGGCCTGGAACATCAATTCCTCCCGCTTGCTGGACGGCGCAACCAGCCCGACACCGGCAACTGCACTCCGGGCCAGCCTGGACACGCAGAGCAGGATCAACTCCAGGTCGAATTTGACCTCGGGCCAGTTGTCGACTCCCTTGCCGGTCCCGGCCAACTCGGCCACCCGGCTGCGGTCAAGCCCCGGGGCGGCAAGTATCATCTCGACGATGCTGTCATAGCGTGCGACCCCGCCATGGTCTCGAAGCCTGAGCGCATCCCCCGGCGATCCCTCCGACAATTGGACAAGAGCATGGATCTCGCTGCCTGCGTCGATGCCGAGCTCTCGCAGCACCCTCGCCGTATCGGCCTCTGTCAGCGGGCTGCAATTCAGGCGGCGGCAGCGGCTGCGGATTGTCGGCAGCAGGCGGGCAGGGTTGTTGCAGACAAGGAAGAACACCGAATTGTCCTGGGGCTCTTCCAGCAGCTTGAGCAGCACATTGGCACTGCTGGGATTCAAATCATCGGCCGAATCGATGACCGCCGCCAGCGGCTTGTCATCGGCGGCGGTCAGTCCGGACAATGACTTCAACCGCCGAACCTCGTCGACGGTGATGAGACCCTTGTCGGCATCCGGCGCATGCCCGATGCACATCACCGTCGTCTCCGTTCGTGCCTTGACGCCACGGACCACCGGATGGTCGCCAGGTGTTTCAAGGGATGTCGGTGCCACACCGTCCTGCCGATGCTGATGGTGCATGAACAGGAACTTGACTGCTCGCCAGGCCAGGGTTGCCTTTCCGATTCCCCGCGCCCCGCAGATCAGCCAGGCATGGGGAAGCCGGTTGTCGAGGATCGCCGACAGGATCTCCTGCTCGGAATCGTCATGGCCGAACAGCTTCGTGCTCATCAGCGGGTGCAGTGATCGCTCGCCGCCCGTGGATAACTCGGTCATCTCATCCATCAACCAGACCGATGGTTCTGGCCAGGAGATCATCGGCGATCTCGTCACGGGGCCGTGTGCCGTCGATCAGAACGCAGCGCCCAGGATATTCCCGGCAAAGGTCGCGGAATCCTTCTCGCAAGGAAGCGACCTGCTCGCCAAGGTTCTCGAACCGCGGATCATGTCCGGAGCGCGATCGAATCCGGCTGATCGCCATCTCCACCGGAAGATCGAGAATGAAGGTCAGGTCCGGTTCCCGCTTGATGACCATCCGGTGTAGCCGGTCGATCAGGCGGCGGCGTTCAGGGTGATTCAGTCCCTGGTAGATCCGGGTCGAGTCGGCAAAACGATCACAGATCACCAGTTGGCCCGCATCCAGGGCGGGCTGGATCAGCGTATCCAGGTGATTTCGCCTTGCGGCAAGAAACAGGAGCAATTCCGTGTCAACCGAATAGGTCCCGGCCGAACTGCCGATCAGCAACTGGCGGATGGCCTCACCGCCGGAGCCTCCGCCAGGTTCGCGGGTGGCAACGGCATCATGGCCGACAGCGACAAGGCGTTCCGTCAGTGTCCTGGCCTGAACCGACTTGCCGGCCCCGTCAATCCCCTCGATTGTAACGAACCGGCCGGCGCACTGCATCAACTGCCCAACAACCGGTCGGTGACAAACCGGGTGAACATTCTTCGGGCAGCCAGGCTCAGCCGTCCCACGATTCCCGACCTGTCAATCGTTTGTGCGGCGACCAGCGGAAACACCGTCTCCCCCGTCAGTCCCGGAACGGTGACCCGAAGCTCCCCGACCACCTGGCCTTCGGCAACCGGCGCCTGGAATTGTTGCCCGAATACCGCCTCGGCCTCGATGTCGCTGGTTGATGCGCTTGGAACAAGAACTGCCGCATCCTCGCTGACCGTGACCGGAAGATGGGTTTCATCTCCCATCCACAGCGGAACCTGCGTGACGGTCTCGCCCTGGCTGAACAGCACCTTCCGGGAAAACTGGATGAAATACCAGTTGACGATCTGTTCGGATTCCGAGGTCCTCGTGGCCCGGCTGTCCAGGCCGCTGACGACGAAAACAACTCGCCTGCCATCCCTGACTGCCGAGCCGACCAGGCCGTATCCGGCATTCCTGGTGTAGCCGGTCTTGAGGCCGTCGGCGCCGATGCGCAGCGACAGCAGCGGGTTCCGGTTGTAGCGATTGTCCGGCACTCTCTCGTCGAAACCGAATTCGGTTTCGGCAAAGTAGCGGTAATAATCCGGAAAATCCCGGATCAGCCTGCTGGCAAGTATTGCAAGATCCCTGGCGCTCATGCGTTGGGTAGGGTCAGGCCAGCCATTCGAATTTGCAAAATGCGAGTTGGTCAATCCAAGCTCGACCGCCCTCGTATTCATGAGCCGGGCAAACCCTGCCTCGGTTCCATCCGGTGACAGTGCCTCGGCGAGCACCGCGCTGGCATCATTACCTGAAAGAACGATCACGCCCCGGATCAGGTCAAGAACGCTGATCCGTTCGCCGCGCTTGAGGAACATCGACGAGCCCCGGTAGTTCGCCGCATGCTGCGAGACCGGCAATTCGAGATCGAGCGTCAGCCTTCCGGCCTCGAGTGCCTCGAAGACCATGTTCATCGTCATCAGCTTCGACATCGAGGCCGGGGGAAGCGGCAGGTCGGGATTCTTTTCGGCAAGAACGGCACCGGTTGCATGATCCATGATGATCATCGATTGTCCGCTGGTCTGGAAAGACGACGCAGGAAGGCTGGCCAGCAGTGATGACGCGGCAGCAATCAGTATGACCGAGAGAATTCTGAACATGACAGGGCCGTTGACTGACCGGAGTCTGCCAGAATTTCGACCACAGGAAAAGGCTGGAAACACCAGTTTCAACAAATTGCCGAAGGCATGGGGGATCATCACCCTTACCACCGCCCGCAGCATCGTTTTCGCAGAAAGAAATGCAGGCAGGCGATCAGGTGGCCGGCCGGTGTTGGATGTTGAACGAAACCGCGGGATTCCGGGCGGTTGATCGCGTTTTCTCCCTGTCACATCATTTCCATCGTGATCGTCGCTCCATTGTCCCCGGTGATGGCGGCGGACTTCACCTTGTAGCGGAGGTCGCGGTCCTTGCTCGGTCCGGTCTTGCCGCGCTTGGTGCGGGACGGCGCGCCGAAATTGGCGTAGCCGGGCGTGCGGCAGTGGTTGACCTGGAACGGCTCGCCGAGAATCCTGGCATTGGCGGTCTCGGGGGATCCGGAGCGCGCGGGGCGTCGAAGCCATGGCCTGCCTCCTCCAATAGTCCCCCCATCATACCGCCGGAGGGACCTCCTGTAAAGCCCCACTTCCAATTTTATATAATAAAATCAATATGTTATGAACATATTTCTTTACGGCATGCCGGGTTCGCCCGGATCGCTCTTGCGCCGACTATCTGAGTGCGCGGGCGGCAACCGGAACGGACGGAGGTCTGAGACCGGATCACTTCCGCCAGGGGGCCGGGAGGGCAGGCTCGGCCGAAAATCTCACCAATGGCGGTGATATTCCGTCGTCAATCGTGGCGGGCTTCATGCAGGCCGGTTGCCGAAATTGGCGCAACCGGGCGTCGGGCAGTGGTTGACCTGGACAGAAAACAGCTTGCCCCCGACTGGATTCGGGGGCATGCCGGGGATGCCGGCATTGGCGGTCTCCGGAACCCGGGAACGTCCACGGTGTCGAAGCCATGGCTTTGGCTCCCTCCAGGAGAGGGTGCCGCCGGAATGCCTTCTGCAAAGCCGTTTTGTCTGTTATTCAATAAAAACAATGTATTATAAGTCGTTGTGAAGCGACCTACCTCGATGCGCCAGGAATTTTGTGCCGATTTAAGTCAACGAATATCCCCAGTAATGACAACGCACCAAGGTAAAATCCGTCATATATCATGTATCGGCTATGGCGGAGGAGGTGGGATTCGAACCCACGGTGGAGTTGCCCCCACTCCGGTTTTCAAGACCGGCACATTCGACCACTCTGTCACTCCTCCGGGTGCGCCCGTCTACAGGAGAAGGCGGCGCGTTTGAAGCCGGTTCTGGAGGAATTGGCGAGAGCTGGGTCAGGATTTCGCCCGGAGGCGAGGCGCGAATCCCGGCAGCAAATGCTGAAAATGATGATATGGGGCGGGAGTTGCGAACAGTTTGATGAAAGGCTGAAGGCATGAAACCGAGAGTTGGATTTGTCGGGCTGGGCAATGTCGGCGGCAAGCTGGCGGGCAGCCTGCTGCGCAATGGCTACGAGTTGGTGGTCAACGATCTCGATCGCCGCCGGGTGGAGGAATTCTGCTCACGGGGTGCGGTATCGGCAAGGAGCCCGGGGGAGCTTGTGGAGGCCTGCGATATTGCCATTACCTGTCTGCCAAACCCTGACGCCAGCGCCAGTGTTCTCGAGGCTGGAAATGGCCTGCTGTCGGGAATGGGCAAGGGGAAGATCTGGTGCGAGATGAGCACCACGGACGAGGCCGAGGTCACGCGGCTTGGCGGTCTGGTCGAGGCGGCTGGCGGGCGGGCGGTGGACTGCCCGGTATCGGGTGGCTGCCACCGCGCAGCGACCGGAAACATCTCGATTTTCGCCGGTTGCGACCGGAAGACCTTCGAGCAGGTGCTGCCGGTGTTGACCAGCATGGGGCGGCGCATCCTGCATGTCGGCCAGCTCGGTTCGGCATCGATCCTCAAGGTGCTGACCAACTACCTGGCCACGGCCAATCTGTTGAGCCTCTGCGAGGCGCTGGCCACTGCCCGGGGCCAGGGGCTGGATTTGCGCACGACCTATGAGGCAATCAGGATTTCCTCCGGCAACTCCTTCGTACACGAAACGGAGAGTCAGGTTATCCTCAATGGCAGCCGGGATATCAGCTTCACGCTCGACCTGGTGGTCAAGGATCTGGGCCTGTTCCAGGATATTGCCGACCGAACCGGCGCTCCGCTCGAATTGTCACCGTTGATGCTGAAGATCTTCAGGGACGCCGAGAGTCGCTTCGGGGGACGGGAATGGTCGCCCAATGTCATCAGGCGGCTGGAAGAGGCGATGGGAGTCGAGGTGCGGGCGGACGGTTTTCCACCGGAAATCACCGATGACGAGCTGGAATCTCCGGGATACGAGGTCATGGTGTGAGTGCCGGTCGCGGTCTTTCAATGTACAGCCCGTTGCATTACGGATAGGCAGATGAACACGGGAGAAAGGAACATGACATCATGACCAGAAGTGTCTTTCATTCAATCGCCGGGGCCGCTGCCCTCGCATTGTCCGTCGGAACAGCCCACGCACAGGAATACAGCTTCAAGCTTCATCACCTGCTCAGCGAGTTGGCGCCGGCCCACAAGAACATGCTGGCGCCCTGGGCCAGGCAGGTCGAGGAAAATTCCGGCGGCAGGGTAGGGATCGAGATCTTCCCGTCAATGTCGCTCGGCGGCCGCCCGCCGGAATTGATCAGCCAGGTGCGGGACGGAGTTGTCGATATCGTCTGGACCGTCAACGGCTACACTCCCGGCCTGTTTCCCCGCACGGAAGTCATGGAATTGCCGTTTGTCTACGTGAATGACCCGGTGGCCGCCAATCTTGCCCTCCATGACATGTTCGAGAGCGACCTTCTGGAGGAATATTCCGGTGTCGAGGTGATGTTCCTGCACGTGCATGCTGGCCAGGCAATCCACATGCGTGACCGGGAAGTGCGCTCGCCGGACGATTTCGCCGGACTCAAGATGCGCATTCCGACCCGCACCGGCGCCTGGATCATCGAGGCGCTCGGCGCAAGCCCGGTCGGCATGCCGGTGCCTGATCTTCCGCTGGCATTACAGAAGGGAACGGTGGATGGTGCCTTCATTCCCTGGGAGATCATTCCTCCGCTGAAGATACAGCAACAGACGCAGTATCAGATCGAGGGGCATGACAAGGCCAGGTTCGGAACGACAACCTTCCAGGTCTCGATGAACAAGGCACGTTGGGACAGCCTGCCGGAGGACATTCAGCAGGCATTCCGTGACGCATCCGGCCGGGACTGGTGGGCTGAGGTCGGGCGGCGCTGGAGGGACGCGGACGAGGTCGGAATCAAGATTGCGACCGATGCCGGCAATTCCCATATCGTGCTGTCCGAAGAGGAAACTGCAGCATTCGAAGAGGCGTTGGCCCCGGTTGTTGACCGGTGGATCGCCGAGGTGGAAGAAAGCGGGATCGACGGCGCGACTTTGGTCGACAAGGCTCGTGATCTGATTGCCCGGAACAGCAATTGACGCAAGGTCATGCTTCAAGCACCGATCGCGGCGGAGTTGCCGGCGCGATCGAACATCTTGCCAATCTGTGGGCGCTGGCGGGCGGAATCGTGCTGTTTGCAGTTGTCCTCGTCAACGTGGCATCAGTCATTGGCGGAATATTCTGGAAGCCATTCCCGGGTGATTTTGAACTGACCGAAATGGGTGTCGCAATTGCGGCATTTTCATTTCTTCCCTTCTGCCAGATCCATGGGACCAATGTCACCGCCGACATTTTCACGACCCGGGCATCGGAGCGCTGGCTGGCGACATTCGGCTTCCTTGGCTCGCTGGCGGCCTTGCTGTTCGCGGCATTGCTGCTGTGGAGGATGTATGCCGGCATGCTGAGCCAGAAGGAGTATGGCTACACCACGACCATTCTGCAGATCCCGGTATGGATGGCCTATGTCCCGGTGCTGGTCTCGCTGCTGCTGTTGTGCATGACTGCCCTCTCGACACTGGCCGATGGAGGAAGGCACCCGACCGGATCGAAAGCCGGGTAATGGATCCTGTTCTCATCGGTATTGCAGGGCTGGCAATCTTGCTGGCACTCATCGTCATCCGGATACCGATTGCCTACACGATGATCCTGGTCGGTGGCTGCGGGGTCATGATTCTCAATGGTCCGGCCCTGGTATTGAGCCAGTTGAAGACCCTTGCCTATGGTCAGTTTTCGTTCCACGGGCTGTCGGTGGTGCCGATGTTTGTCCTCATGGGATGCCTGGCAGCCAGGACCGGGCTGTCAGCCGCCCTGTTCAGGGCAGCCAATGCCTGGTTGGGCTGGCTGCGCGGTGGAACTGCCATGGCGGCGATTGCCGCCTGCGCCGGGTTTGGCTCGGTTTGCGGCTCCTCGCTCGCCACTGCCAGCACCATGGGCCGGATCGCGCTGCCGGAATTGCGACGCTACAACTACTCGAATGCACTGGCGACCGGGTCGCTGGCAGCTGGTGGCGTGCTCGGCATCCTGATTCCGCCATCGGTGGTGTTGATCATCTATGCCATCATCGTCGAGGCCAATATTGTCGAGATGTTCATGGCGGCACTGGTTCCCGGACTCCTCGCTGTCGCACTCTTCATGCTGACAATTGGCGCCTATGTGATCGTGCATCCCGAAGCCGGTCCCCGCGGCAAGGGCACTGACCGCAGGGAGTTGATCGAGGCGACCATCGGCATCCTCCCGGTCATGGTCATTTTCGGGCTGGTGCTCGGTGGCATCTATGCCGGGTTTTTCAACCCGACACCGGCCGCCTCCGTCGGCGTATTCCTGGTGCTCGCCTACGGCTTTGCCCGCGGGCAGGTCAGCAGGCCGGTCATCGTGGATGTTGTCCGGGAGACGGCAGGCACCACCGGGATGATCTACCTGATCCTGTTCGGCGCCGAATTGATGAAGATCTTTCTTGCCAGGGCAGGACTGCCACAGACAACTGCCGCCTGGGTGGTCGAGACCGGCATGGAGCCGCTGACGGTCATGATCCTGTTTCTCCTGGCGCTGATTGCGCTGGGATGCCTGCTCGACAGCCTGTCGATGATCCTGTTGCTGGTACCGTTCTTCTGGCCGGTCCTGGTCGAGACCAATGGCGGGATCTACCAGGGTGCCGAAGGGTCGGGGTTCGGGATGAGTACCGAGGATTTGAAGATCTGGTTCGGGATCCTGGCGCTTGTCGTGGTTGAGTTGGGGTTGATTACGCCGCCGGTCGGGTTGAACGTGTTCGTCATCTCGGCATTGGCCAGGGATGTTCCGATGATCGAGACCTTCAAGGGGGTTGCCCCGTTCTTCGGGGCCGAACTGGTCCGGGTGGTGGTGCTGCTGTTCTTTCCGGCGCTGACATTGTGGCTTCCGGGTTTGCTGGCCGGATAGCGGGCAGGTGCAAACCCGGTGTTGAGCCATTCCCGGCTGTCGCAGACACGGGAGCGGCCGTGGCGATGTGCCGCCGGGCAGGACGATCCCTGAATGGCCACCATGTCCGGTTCGATGTTGCTGCCGGCAACCGGCTCAGTAGCCGAGACCCGTATAATTCTCGGCGGCGATCTGCCTGGCCAGGCGCGTATCGCGCAATTGGGCAAATTCTGCATCCTGCACCCGCTGTTCGAATGCCTCCATGCCCGGATGCAGGTGCAGGAGGTTGGTCATCCACCAGCTGAAACGCATCGACTTCCAGACCCGCGCCAGGGCAGTCTGCGAATATCCGTTCAGCAATTCGTCATCTCCTCCATGAATACGACGCACCAGCGCCGCATGCAGGTAGTGCACATCCGAGAGTGCCAGGTTCAGCCCCTTGGCCCCGGTTGGTGGCACGATATGCGATGAATCTCCGCACAGGAACAACCACCCCCAACTCATTGGTTCACTTACAAAACTCCGTATTGGCGTAATCGACTTCTCGACCGTCCTTCCCGGTTGGAGCCGGTGGGAAATTTCTACCGGAATCCGGAGGGCCAACTCCTTCCAGAAGCGGTCATCATCCCAGTCTTCGACCCGGTCGCCCAGCGGTACCTGCAGGTAATAGCGAGACAGGCAGGGGCTGCGCATTGATGCCAATGCAAACCCGCGACCCGATCGGCAGTAGACCAGCTCGTGGTTGACTGGCGGCGATTCCGACAGCATTCCGAGCCAGCCAAAGCCGAATGAACGCTCATAGGTCGTTCGCACGCGCTCCGGAATGCAGTTGCGGCTGACGCCGTGAAACCCGTCGCACCCGGCCACGAAGTCGCATTTGATCGCATGGTCGCGTCCGCGGCGCTGAAAGGCAATGACAGGCCGACCGGATTCGATGCCATCGATCTCGACCCCTCCGGAATTGTCGGCAATGACAACCCCGTCATCCTCCAGCGCCGAGTAGAGATCACGGGTGACTTCGGTCTGGCCGTAAACGGTGACCGTCTTGCCGGCCAGGTCCAGGAAATCCAGGCGAAAACTGCCTTCATCATCGGCGATCTCGCATCCCTCGTGAACCAGGCCCTCTTCGTCGATGCGGGCACCAAGCCCTGCCTCCCGAAGTTGATCGACGCTTCCCTGTTCCAATACGCCGGCCCGAATTCGCGACATGACATATTGTCGGCTGTGCCGCTCGATGATGGCGCAGTCAATGTCGCTGCGGCTGAGCTTGCGGGCCAGCAGCAGGCCGGCGGGGCCGCCGCCGACAATCGCGACCTGGACCCGCGTCGGAAGCCTCTCATTTGTCGTCATCTGGTCGTCGGCATTGACTCTGCCTGGTTGGTCTGCATCAGTTAGCCTCGGTTTTGACCGGAAAGTCCACCCGGAATGCCCGGATACCGGAGGAGCCTGTTGATGACAGCAAAAGGACCAGTGTTTCACGCCGACCATGTCGGGAGCCTTCTGCGACCGCCGCCCGTTGTCGCGGCGCGCCAGAAGGTTGCAGATGGCGGGGCCATGACTGCGGCCAAATTGCGGCAAATCGAGGATGCCGAGATCGAAAAGGCGGTCCGGAGGCAGGAAGGCGCCGGGCTGAAAGTGGTGACCGATGGTGAATACCGTCGATCATTCTGGCATCTCGATTTCATGGGAATGCTGACCGGTTTCGCGCTCGAGGAACGGGGCAGGGGGGTGCAGTTTGCCGGCGCCGAGTTGCGCCCGATCCATCCGGTCATCAATGGCAGGATCGGGTTTCCGGGCGACCACCCGATGCTGGAGCATTTCCGATACGTGGCAAAAACGACAACGGTGTTGCCCAAGATCTCGATTCCCGGCCCCGGCTGCTGTCACTTCAGGGTGGCGCTCGAGGATATCCGTCACCCGGAATACACGGATCTCGAGGTGCTGTTTCACGACATTTCCCGCGCCTATCGTGACGCTGTGGCGGCATTTCATGCCATCGGCTGCCGCTACCTGCAGATGGATGACATATTCTTTGCCTATCTGTGTGACCCCGGACAACGACAGGTCAAGGCCTCGCTCGGCCAGGACCCGGACTGGCTGATCCGGAAATATGCATGGATGATGAACGAGGCGATCCGCGACCAGCCCGACGACATGACCATTGCCATGCACATGTGCCGCGGGAACTTCCGATCCACCCATGTTGCATCCGGCGGATATGATCCTGCGGCCGACGCGGTGTTCAACCAGACCGGCGTCGATGTCTTCTTCATGGAGTATGATACCGACCGGGCCGGCAGCCTCGAGCCTCTCCGCCTGCTTGCGAGGGGCAAACAGCGGGTGCTGCCCGGCTTCATCACCACGAAAACCGGCACCCTGGAATCAGCAGACGCGATCGTCAGGAAGCTTGATGCCGCCAGCAAGTTTGCCGATATCGATCAACTCGGGATCGCACCGCAATGCGGCTTTGCCTCGACCGAGGAAGGCAACAGGCTCGGTGAAGACGACCAGTGGAGAAAGCTGGAACTCGTGGTCGATATTGCCGACCGGGTCTGGGGCGGAGTCTGAGCAGCCATCCGGCCGGTGGTGCCCGGGAAGCAATCAGCCCGGGACCGGCTTTGCCGGCCGAACCGGTCACCTCCACTTGATCGAACATCCCATCGAGGCGGTCTGGTCTTCCGGACCCTTGCCGGTCCCGGCCACCTGCGTCATGGCATTGAAGAGCTCCCGCTCGTCCGTGGAGGAAGGCGGGGATGATCCGGCGCTGTCGAGTCGGCCGCGGTACTGCAATTCGAGATCGGAATTGAATCCGAAGAAGTCCGGTGTGCACTCGGCACCGTAGGCACGGGCGACCGACTGTTCGTCATCATGCAGGTACGGGAAGGAAAATCCGTGGGTGCGGGCGAATTCCACCATCCGTTCGAAGGAATCCTGCGGATAGGTCCGGGAATCATTGGCGCAGATGGCTACGGTGCTGACCCCGATCTCCTGCAATTGCCCCGCATCGCGCACGATGCGGTCGATTGCCGAGACGACGTAGGGGCAATGGTTGCAGATGAACATCACCATCGTCCCCGAAGACCCGCGAATCGACTGCAGTGACACCGAAGCGCCGTCGGTCGAGGGCAATTCGAAATCGGGCGCCTTCCAGCCGAAATCGCAGACAGGCGGGCGTGTCAGCATGATCAATCTCCTTGTTGTCTTCCTGCTACCGGGCCGATTGCCCCCCGCATTTGCCGATAGAGGCCCTGATCTCATCGATCTTGTGTCGCAGGTCCGATTGCCGGTCTCCGGTATCTACGCCGAACACCGCCGAGCCGGCAACCAGCACATTGGCCCCGGCGGCAACCGCGGCCGGGGCGGTTCTGGCGGAAATCCCTCCATCGACCTGCAGGTGAATTGGTCGGCCGTCAATCATGACAGCGATCTCGCTGATCTTCCGCAACTGTCCATCAATGAATGCCTGCCCGCCAAATCCGGGGTTCACGGTCATGACGCAGACAAGATCCACCTGGTCGAGAAGTGGCTCCACGGCGGCGGCGGGCGTGGCCGGATTTACTGCCAGACCGGCACGTTTGCCGAGTTGCCGGATCATCTGCAGCGTGCGGTGGACATGCGGCGTTGCCTCCGCATGGACGGTAATGATGTCCGACCCTGCCCGGGCAAAATCCTCGATATAGCAATCAACCGGGCTGATCATCAGGTGAACATCCATGACGGTCCGGATATGCGGGCGAATTGCCGCGCACATTGCCGGGCCGAAAGTGATGTTCGGCACGAAGTGACCATCCATGACATCGACATGGATCCAGTCGGCACCGGCCGCTTCGGCGGCCGTGATCTCGGTGCCAAAACTGGCAAAATCGGCGCTCAGGATCGATGGTGCAATCCTGACATCGTGTTCACGCATCATCGTACCCGTTCGGCTGGTTGCAATGCCGGAACATTCCCGGTTCGCCCGGAGCAGGGCTCCCGCATGGCGAACGCCCCGTCCAGACTGTCGAGCATTCCCTATTCACCCGGGGCAGGGTCCGACCGGTTCATGCGATTGTCGACCAGGTCATCGACCACGCCGGGATCGGCCAGGGTAGAGGTATCGCCGAGGGCCCCGTAATCATCCTCGGCAATCTTGCGCAGGATTCGTCGCATGATCTTGCCGGAGCGTGTCTTTGGCAACCCGGGTGCCCACTGGATGAGATCAGGCTTGGCAATGGGCCCGATTTCCTTGCGCACCCACAATTCCAGATCCTTCCTCAATTGCTCGGTCGGCGATACATCCCCCATGAGGGTGACATAGGCATAGATTCCCTGGCCCTTGATATCATGCGGATAGCCGACCACCGCCGCTTCCGCCACGTCCGGATGTGCAACCAGTGCGCTTTCGATTTCGGCGGTTCCCATGCGGTGGCCGGACACGTTGAGGACATCGTCGACCCGGCCGGTTATCCAGTAATTCCCGTCAGCATCCCGACGGCACCCGTCACCGGTGAAGTAATAGCCCCGGTATTGCTGGAAATAGGTTTCCATGAAACGCTGGTGATCGCCGTACACCGTCCGCATCTGGCCGGGCCAGCTATCGCTGATGCACAGCACTCCCTCCGCCTCCATCGTCTCGATTTCCTTTCCGGTTTCCGACTCGAGAATTGCCGGCCTGATGCCGAAGAACGGCCTGGTTGCCGATCCGGGCCGGGTGGTGACGGCCCCGGGAACCGGCGTGATCAGGTGACCGCCGGTCTCGGTCTGCCACCAGGTGTCGACGATCGGGCAGGAGCCTCCACCAACGACCTCGTTGTACCATTTCCAGGCTTCCGGATTGATCGGCTCGCCAACAGTCCCCAAAACCCTGAGGGATGACAAATCTGCCTGCTTGACCCAGTTGTCGCCCTGTCCCATCAGGGCCCGGATGGCCGTCGGCGCGGTATAAAACTGGTTGACTTGGTGCTTTTCGCAAACCTGCCAGAAGCGTGAACAATCGGGGTAGGTCGGCACTCCTTCGAACATCAGCGTGGTGGCGCCATTGGCCAGCGGGCCGTAGACGATGTAGCTGTGGCCCGTGACCCATCCGACATCGGCTGTACACCAGTAGATATCGCCGTCATGGTAGTCGAAGACGATTTGGTGGGTGAATGACGCGTAGACCAGGTAGCCGGCCGAACTGTGCACGACACCCTTCGGCTTGCCGGTCGAGCCGGAGGTGTAGAGAACGAATAACGGACTCTCGGCCTCCATGGCCTCGTAGTCGCAATCGGGAGATACCTCGGCCGCCAGTTGCGAATAGCTGAAATCCCGTCCCGGCATCCAGTCAACCGGCGCCCCGGTGCGTTCAACGACCAACACCTTCACGCTGTCCTGGCATTGCCGCATCGCCTGATCGGCATTATGCTTGAGTGGGCTGTTTCGCCCGCCGCGCGGTGCCTCGTCGGCAGTGATGACCAGTTCCGCGCCGCAATCATTGACCCGACTGGCGAGCGCGTCAGGGCTGAAACCGGCAAAGACCACCGAATGCACGGCACCGACCCGGGCACAGGCCAGCATGGCAAATGCCGCCTCCGGGATCATCGGCAGGTAGATGACCACCCGATCACCCTTCCTCACGCCGAACTTCTTCAGGATATTGGCCATCCTGCAAACCGACTCGTGCAACTCCCGGTAGCTGATTTTCCGGACCATGTCGGTCGGATCATCCGGCTCCCAGATGATGGCTGTCTGATCTGCCCGTTTCGCCAGGTGGCGATCAACGCAATTGGCTGCGACGTTGAGCATTCCGTCTTCGAACCAGTTGATCGACACATCCGGGATGTCGAAACAGGTATTCTTCACCCTGGAGAATGGCTTGTCCCAGTCAATTCTCCGGGCGACCCGGGCCCAGGACCCTTCCGGGTCATCCCTGAACTCGGCCTGCAACCTGTCATATTCCTCTTGATCCATGTGAGCCCTGGCGACAAATTCAGGGTCGGGAGAATAATGTTCGTTCATGTTCCTGTCCGATGATCTGCCAGCCCTGCCGCAATTCCATGCGGCGTGACATGCGGGTTGCAACTTCCGCAGCGGATACTAGACCAATTCCGCCACGACAATAAAGTATGGTTTGTTGCAGCAAGCGCGTTGGGCAGGCCCGGCCTGGCCGTGAAACAGGGTGCGACGCCAATGCAGCAGGACCAGCCCGGCCGGCAACCGCCGCAGGGAGCCAGGATCAGGCGATGGTGACAGCAGGCGAGAGCTTTCCGAAAATTTCACTGGCCGGTGACCGGGCGATTCTGGTCACATTTGGCCCGGAATATTCAGCACAGACCAGTCGGGCCGTATTGGCATTCGATGCGGCACTTGCCGATGCCCCGGACGGGGTGATCGAAACCTCACCCACGATCCGGTCGGCACTGGTCGTCTTCGACCCGCTTGCTCTGGCACCGGAGGTGCTGACCGGCTGGTGCCGGTCGCTGCTACTACCCGAACATCATCGAATTTATGGGGAATTATATACTTGGCTAGCAAGGCAGGAATCGCTACATTCGGATCATCGGAAGCAAGGAGATTCGACCATGGCGCAAGCACCGGGCAAGTCTTTCCGCAAGGGCCTCACCATCATCCAGCTCATGGACATGTTCCCGACGGAAGAGTCGGCGCGGACATGGTTCGAGGGTCTGATCTGGGCTGACGGTCGCCATTGCCCCCATTGCGGCAGCACGAAAACGACCGAGTGCGACAAGGAAAAGACACATCCGATGCCCTACCGGTGCAATGACTGCAAACTGTATTTCAGCGCACGGATCGGCACCGTCATGGAAGACTCCAAGCTGCCGTTCCGCAAGTGGGTGCTGGCGATCTACCTGCACATGACATCGCTCAAGGGCGTCTCCAGCATGAAGCTGCACCGGGACATCGGCGTCACGCAGAAGACCGCATGGTTCATGCTCCGGCGCATCAGGGAAGCCTTCAGGCGCGACGACGACGACCTGATGGGCGGACCCGTGGAAGTGGACGAAACCTATATGGGCGGTCGCCGGAAGAACATGCATGGCAAGAAGCGCAGGGAAGCCGAAGGACGCGGGCCGGTGGACATGACGGCGGTCGTGGGCGCGAAGGACCGGACGAAGAACGAGGTCAGGGCGCAGGTGGTTGACAGAACCGATGCCGCAACGCTGGTCCCCTTTGTCGAAGGCAACGCCGCACACGGCGCACAGGTCTACACGGACGATGCACGGGCCTATTCGTCACTGGCGACGATGCTCAACGGGTTCAGTCACGAGAGCGTCAATCACAGCGCGGGCGAATATGTCCGGGATCAGGCACACACGAACGGCATAGAGAGCTTCTGGAGCGTCCTGAAGCGGGCGCACAAGGGCGTCTATCACAAGTTCAGCGTCAAGCACCTGCAACGCTACGTGACCGACTTCGCCGGGCGTCACAATGTCAGGACGCAGGACACGCTCGCGCAGATGGAGTGCATCGTTTCCGGCATGGTCGGCAAGCGGCTCACCTACAAGGCGCTCAAGGCGAACAACGGCTTGCCGAGCGGGGCGAGGTCCTGGGCGTCCGGTTTCATGTATCCGCGCTTCCTGTTCTCCCGCCTCAACCCTGACAGCGGCCGGGTATTGCTCTTGAGACGGTTGCACGGGCCGCACAAGAGAATGCGGTTCGATATGTGATTGATCCCGCCATCGGAGCGTGGCGTGTTGTGGTCGAGCTCCAGATAGCGCGGATCGTCAAAGGTGCGGTCGCAGCCCTGACAGCGGGGGCCGTGCTGGTCGAGCAGGTGCTCGTACATCTGCGCCCGCGTCCAGCGTGGCCCTTCCGGTTCCTTGATCTTGACCTTGACCCGCAGGAACGGCGCGGCTGTATCACCATCGTCCGTGCGGACCGGCGGATCAGCAGTGAACGTCACCTTGCCGAATAGGCCCGTGATGTCCCGCATTCGCTCCTCAACCAGCTTGTGAGCGCCTGCCCATATGTCCATGCCGACCCATTGGCGTTGCAGCTTCTCAGCGGCTACCAGCGTCGTGGCGCAGCCCGCGAAGGGATCGCACACGACATCGCCTTCGTTGCTACTGGCGCGGATCATGCGTTCGTAGAGCGGGATCGGCTTTTCTGTCGGATAGATTTGTTTGATCGGCGCCACTCGGTTGAAGTCCCAAACGTCATCTTGGCGCACGCCCTCGGACTGGCCGGATACTGTCGAAGGGACACGCTTGCCGTCGGCGTCATGGCCGGAAACGATTTTCTCTGTGCCGAACCTCCGTAATGCTGAAGGCGCTCTGTCCATGAACAACTGATTGAATGTTCGCTTTCGCGTGTGTGATTTTCCGTAGAACAGGATGATGTCGTGATTTCGCTGAAATGTGTATTTTCCCGCGGCCCATTTCCGGTAGTGCCAAATGATCTCGTTAACGAAATTCCGCCTTCCGAACACCGCGTCCATGAGCTGCTTGAGGTAGTGCGAGGCTGTGGGATCACAGTGCAGATAGATGCTCCCCGTAGGCTTGAGCACCCGCCGCATGGCGAGTAGCCGCACGGCCATGAAGCAAAGGAACGCGCCCGTATCATCGCCGTAGCTGGTCCGCGCTCCCTGGATTACCGTCATGACTCCGGGGTGATCGTCCGTAATGTCATCAACCCATTCCCGGTGAACATCCCGCTCCCATGACCATCTGTCCTGAAACCTGGCACCGGATGCCAGACTGTCCGGTGTGGCGTGAAAGTCCCGTCCCTTGTTGAATGGAGGGTCAGTGGCGATGAGGTCCACCGACTCCGGGTTCATGGCTCGCATGAATTTCAGGTTGTCGCCGTGGAAGAGGGTGCGATTTTTCCAGTTTGCTTCACTGCCGGTTTGCCGGTCGCCCTCTGTTCTACCCTGGACTGATTCCTGGACATTGACAACTCCTCCGTTCTTTCGGAGGGTCTATGCGACACAGCCCATGCTAGTCAAATATATAATTCCCAATTTATGGATACGGCGATTTCGGCCTGATCCGTTCCCGGACCTTGCACTCGAGTGCCGCTTCCGGACCATCCTCGACGCATTGCCCGCGCAGCCGGAGGGTCCTGCCGTTCCGGCTCCGGGAATGTCGGCGTCGCTGCGGACACCGCCCTGCCGGTCCTCGCCGGCCGGCAGCAGGCCATGTGCCCGCCGCCTTCGCTCCTTCGATCCCCGGCCGCCGCAGGCCGTCTCCCGACGCATCTTCCGCTCGTGCTCCCGGGGCCGGACCCCGTCGATCTTCCTGCCTGCAGTACCCGCTGCCCGTCACTCCCGGATTGCTCCCGGGCCGGCACTGTCCATGGTGCCGGGCTTCGTGCCCGCGTCCATCATCGGGCCGCCCGGAAGGCATGTTGCCCGGCATTGTCGCGGGCAACATGCGGGAGATCGGCCGGGGGTGACACCGGCGCCCGGTGCCGGTGAGCGTGGCATCAGTTCACCGGTGGCGGGGTGGCAGGGCCGAGCACAAACGCTTCGGCGGGATTTACATTCACTGCCCCTTCAGCGACCGCAGACGCCATATCCCAAAGTGCGTCCAGATGACTGATGTCGTGGACGGTCAGACCGGGGATATCCCCCGCGATCCGTGAAACCAGTTGCGCAGACCGATCGCGAATGGAGAGATACTGCGTCCTGAAATACTCTTGTTCCTCGGTAGTGCTATCTGAGCGACGGATCTCAAATGCCTGGCGCCAGATCCAAGTTTGACGAAAGTCTGGTCCGCTAGGCGCCTGTTGACAATCGACTTGCGAATCAGCCACGCAGGTGCCGGTCTCGCCGCAACGACCGCCGAAATGACGGCACGAGCAGTCAAGACAGATATCAGCATGAATGCAGACAGGACGGTGCTTGCGGGCGCCATGTGGGCGCGGACCTGCCCCATGCTGCCCGGCAAGGCGACCGATCCCGGCGCCGCCCGGCAGTGGGCCGGTTGTTTCTCGAGGCGGTACTGTGGCGCATCCGCGCCGGAGCGCCCTGGCGCGACGCACCGGAGCATTTCGGCAAGGAGGCGCGTCTTCAAACGGTTCCGCAGATGGGCAGTTTCGGGCATCTTCGAACAGGTCTTCAACGAGCTCCCGGATGAGTTCGACCTCGGATACGTGTTCGGCGGCGGCACCATCGTGCAGGCACACCGGAAGGCAGCAGGTGCAAGAGAGGGACCTCCAGGCAGGGTATCGGACGCTCCCGGGGCGGCCTGACCGGCAAGGTCGTGGCCGTGGTGAATGCCCCTGGCTGTCAGGTCCGCTTCGTGATCCTTCCCGGACAGGCACATGATCCGGTCGGAGTTCCAGAGATTCTCGAGGATCTCCGCTACGGAGCCCTCATCGGCAACAAGGCATCGGGTGCCGACTGGCTGATCGAGGAGATCGAGGATAGCGGAGCGATGGCGGTGATTCCTTCAGAACGGAGGCGGACAGTGTCCCGGCATCATGACCGGGAGATGTGCCGGTGGCGGCACCGGATCGGGAATGTCTTCGCAAGGATCAGGGAGTTCCGGGCAGTGGCGACCCGCTGTGACAAACCGGGCGAGAGCTTCGCGGCGGCGATTCATCTCGTCAGTGGCGTGGCGGCGGCAACATGATTGTCGACAGGCCCTGGTAGTCATTCACAGTCTTCCAAACGCCATCCGCTTGTCCCCTTAAGGTTCGTGATGTCAACAGATGAGAGCTTGGCCTGTCAATACTGGCCGAGAACTGACCCACCTTCCTCCTCCAATACTGACCCGTCTTGTTCCGTCTTTCCTTCCCGGTAGCCTTTTCCCGGTAGTCCGCCCGGCGGGCGGCGTTTTCGGGAGAAGGAAAGATGGAAAGGAAGTCGGATCACGGATTTCGGCGGCTGGCTGACGAGGTGAGGTCCAGGCCTCTGACCGAGGTGGCGCCGCTGCTGGGCTATGCACAGGACAGGACCGACCGCTGCCGCTGGAAGCGTCCAGGCTCGGTGCTCAGCATCAGCGGGCCCAAATACTACGACCACATCGCCGGGTGCGGCGGTGGCGGGGCAGCAGGCCCGGTCATCCATGGCCTCGGCTGCACTCCGCTCGAGGCAATCAACTGGCTGGCCGGACGGCCATCGCCTCCGGGGACCGCCAGGCCGCCGGTTCCGGTGCGGCCCCGGGCACTGGCGATGCCGCCGCCCTGCGAGGACAGCCGGGACGGGGTCCGGGCATACCTGACCGGCGAGCGCGGCCTCGATGCGGCCCGGCTGGACGATCTCAAGAGGGCCGGGCTCTTGTGGGCCGATGCGCGGCTCAATGCGGTGTTTGCCTGCCGGGATGCCCGGGGTCAGATCACCGGCGCCGAGCTTGTCGGTGTCCGCCGGTTTGCCGATGGCTCCCGCTTCCGGGGCATGGTACCGGGCTCCCGGAAGGCGCTCGGCGGCTTCTGGTTCGGTAGCGGGGACGCCGGAGTGCCAGCCGGTGTCTTCCTGGCCGAGAGCGCCATCGATGCCCTCTCGGCATGCGCTCTCGGTGCCGGCGGGGCGGCGGTGATGATCTACGCGTCGGTGGCCGGCACCTGCCGCCGTCTTCCGGACTGGCTTGGCGAATTCGACCTGGCATTCGTCATCTGCGGCTTCGACGCCGACGGGCCCGGCGATGCCGCCGCCGGGGCGCTCATCGTATCCGACAGACGGGTCAGCCGTGCCCGTCCGTCCGGAGGCGAGGACTGGAACGCTCTCCTGCAGCAGCACATCTGACGGCAGTCATCAATCTCGGCTCCTGAGGCGGTGGCTGTCATTGCCGGTCTCGAGGATGTCGCAATGATGGGTCAGCCGGTCCAGCAGGGCGGTGGTCATCTTGGCATCATTGAAGACGCTGGCCCATTCGCCGAACTGCAGGTTGGTGGTGATGATCACCGGCGTCCATTCATAGAGGCTGGACAAGAGGTGGAAGAGGAGATTGCCGCCATCGCGCGAGACCGGCAAATAGCCAAGCTCGTCGATGATCACGAAGTCGCGCCGCCGCAGGGCATCGGCGAGGCGCCCCTGGCGGCCGTCCTGGAACTCCCGCTCGAGCAGGTTGGCCAGCTCGATGATGTTGAAGAAGCGGCCGCGGGCACCGCCCCGGATGCAGGAGCGGGCAATGGCCACGGCAAGATGGGTCTTGCCGGTGCCGGTTCCACCCACGAATACGAGATTGCGCTCGGCCTCGATGAAGGAGCCATCCGCCATGCGGCGCACCATCTCCTCGGCCACCGGGCTGGCCGAGAAGTCGAACTCGTCCACCTCCCTGGCATGGGGCAGCCTGGCGATGGTCATCTGGTACTTGATCGATCTTGCCTTCTTGTCGGCCAGCTCGGCCTGCAGGAGCCGGCCCAGAACCCAGGCCGGCCCGCCCTTGCGCCTGTTCTCGGCGGCCAGGGTCTCGTCCCAGGCCGCCTTCATGCCGCGCAATCCCAGCTCGCTCATCAGCACCATCAGTTCACTTCGTTTCATCGGTCCTGCCTCCCGGCAAGCAGCCGGTCATAGCGTGCGGGGTCGGCGGCCGGCGGGTCGCCGAGCTCCAGCCCCGCCGGTATCGGAACCTGCGGCGGCGGCCCGGGCTGGCAGCGCCGGGCGGCGATGTTGAGGATGAGATCGGCATTGCAGATGCCGGCCGCCAGCGCCTCGGCACAGGCGTCGGAGATCGCCTCGAGACCGTGATCGCGGGCACCGAGGAGAATGCGCACCATCTGCTCGCCGCCATCCTTGCCTGTCTCCAGGCGCTCGCGCACCGCCGCCAGCGGTGCCGGCAGATGCCTGGCCCGGAACGGCGCGCCATTGCGGATCGCCCCGGGCTTGCGCGCCAGTATGGGGATGTAGTGGCTGACGTCATAGATCGCCCGGCCTCGCCCGAACTCGCGGACATGGCTGCCGACGATCTCGCCGCCGAGACGGATCTCGACACGATCGGCCAGGGCGCGCAGTTCCACCGGCCTGCCGGCGGCACGCGCCTCGACCGAGTATTTGTTGTTGTCGAAGTGGACCAGGCAGGTCTTGGAGGCCGTGGCCTGGCGTGAAGCATGGCCGCGGAACGGTTCTGTCCCCGGCACCAGGCAACGCTGCTCCTCGCCGGCAAACACCTCGAAGATCGTCCGCTCGGGGAAGTCCGGATGCCGGTGCCGCAGGACATGCCTGCGGCACCGCTCGGCCAGCACGGCGTTGAGTTCGTCCATGGTCTCGGCCTCGAGGCGCGGCTTGAACAGCAATCCGCGCATGGACTTGATCTGGCTCTCCACCCGGCCCTTCTCCCAACCCGCCCCGCGGGTGCAGAACACCGGATCGACCAGGTAGTGCCCGCACAGTTCCGAGAAGCGGGGATTGATCTTGCGGTCCCGGCCCAGGAGGACCCGCTCCACCGCCGTCGTCATGTTGTCGTAGATTCCACGACCGCAGGAGCCGTCAAACGAGACAAAGGCCCGGTCATGGGCATCGAACACCATCTCCTGGGTCTCCCGGGGATAGCAGCGGATGAACGGCATGCGGCTGTAGCACAGGGTGAACTGCGCGGCCTTGACCGTCACCGGCCTGCCGTCCAGTAGCACCGTCTCGTGGCTCCAGTCGAACTGACAGGCTCGCCGGGATCGAACTCCAGCGGCACATACGCACCCGCAACGCCGCCGCCCTGCTGCGCCGCCCACTTCCGGGCATAACGACGCACCGCCTCGTAGCCGGCCTCGCAACCCTCATTGCAGAGCTTGCGCCAAATCGCCGTGAGCGTCAGCCTGTCGCGTCTCGTCCGCTTCCCGTTGGCCTCCAGTTCGGCCTCGAGGGCGTGGGTGAAGCCGTCCAGCTTCGGCCGGGGCTGCCTGTCCGACCGGTCATAATGATGCGCCGTCGCTCCACCGCGCACCACCTTGCGAACGGTGTTGCGGGATATGCCGAGCTCCCGGGCAATCGCACGGATCGACTTCTTGTCGCCAAGATGTTTCCTGCGAATCTTTGCAATTGTCTCCACTACCAGCATCCTCTGATTCTCCCGCAATCCGTAAAACGGTCGCAGGAATGAACGATCTGCTTCCGGGAAGGTGGGTCAATTTTGGAAGAGGATTCTTCCCGAAGTGGGTCAATATTGCAGGTGGATTAACAGCTTGGCCGAAACGGTTGTCTCGAGATTCAGAGATTCGAGGCTTTTTGCCCACTACGGAAACCCGCAGCCAACCGGAATGACAGCCACGTCCCTGTGGCGTTGACGACTGCGTAACAATTGAGAACGTCCAGCCCCCCCCCGTTCCGCGTCGCTTACATTACCCACCGCGTCAAATCCCGGGCCACGGATCGATTACCTCCGTATTTGCTTTCTCGGGGTCTGCCTCGTTCTCAGACATACTCCATGATGGACATCGTTCCAAGCACCCGGCCTTTCCAGCGCGGCATTCGCAATCCCTGCGGGCGAACCGCATGTCTTCTCCCGGCGTCGGTCCGGACGCGGCAGAGTCGCGACCAATTCGCGCCGCTACGTTTCGACCAGGGTTTCATCTTGCAGCCCTCGTCCGGCGTCCGTCGGCACCCAGAACCGGACGAGCAGCATGAGGGACTCTGAAAGCGCCGAAGGCGCGCGTAGAGCCAGTTTCTGGCTTGTCCTGACGCGCGGCCAGCAACCCTTTTCGGGGCCTACCATTCTTCACCACCATGGTGTAATGTGGTGAATACTGTGTCTTGGGCCGCAATGCAGTAGGCCGACGTAGGGGAGACAGGCAAAGCATGAAACCCGAGGGGGCGGCATCCGTTCGTGCATCGATCAGCTTTCCACCAGACATCTACGGGGTTCTGGAACAGCTCGCCAGGCAGAAGAAGGTGTCCCTGGCCTGGGTTGTGCGGGACGCTGTCGAGCGATACGTCGCCGAACAGCAAGAACGATCGGAGCAGGAATGAGGCTTGACACGGTACGGATGACGGAGGATCGCCGATGACCACAGAGGCGACCACCTGGGCGCGGGCGCTCTCGACTCCCATGCAGGCCGCACTCAATTTTCCGGACGGTGCCCGGTTCTACCGATGCGCCTTGCAGGTCAATCCGTTCGCCTATCTTGAGATGCACAAGAGGGCGACCACCTTCACGTCGGAAGACGAATACAACACGGCGATCATCGAAACCTGCATTGAAATCGGCATCGAGGTAATCGCGGTCACGGATCACTACCGCGTCAAGCATTCGGCATGCCTCGTGCGCGCAGCGCGCAATGCAAATCTCCATGCATTCAGCGGTTTCGAAGCCGTCACGAAGGACGGTGTTCACTTCCTGTGCCTGTTCGATCCGGACAAGGACGAAGTCCTGGAGCGATTCATCGGGGAGTGCGGCATTCACGACACCGATCAACCGTCACCGACGGGCAGCAAGGATTCCATCGAACTGCTTGAAGCCGCGAAGAACTGGGGCGCAGTGTGTATCGCCGCCCATGTAGCTTCCGATGGCGGATTGCTGAGAAAGCTCTCGGGGCAATCCAGAGTCAATGTCTGGACCCATCCCGACCTGCTTGCCTGCGCCCTGCCAGGCCAAGTGAGTGGCACGCCGGACGGGATCAGGTCCATCCTCCAAAACAAGGACGCCCAGCACAAGCGCGACTGCTCCCCCGCGATTCTGAACGCATCGGACGTCAGCGACCCGGAAGACCTGAAGAAGAACGCTGCCTCCAGCTTCATCAAGATGTCCACCGTCTCGGTCGAAGCGTTCCGGCAAGCGTTTCTCGACCCGGACTCCCGGGTCCGTCTGCAAAGCGATCTGAAGCCCGAACCCCATGCCGAGTTCCTGGCGATGACTTGGGAAGGCGGGTTCCTTCGCGACACCGCCGTGCATTTCAACGAAAACCTGAATGTGCTGGTAGGCGGACGGGGCACCGGCAAATCGACGATGATCGAAAGCATCCGCTATGCGCTCGGTCTCGACCCTCTAGGCGAAGAAGCGCAGAAGGCTCACGAGGGCGTGATCCGTCACGTCCTGCAATCCGGCACCAAGGTCTCGCTTCTTGTGCGATCACACAAGCCGACGGCGCGTTGCTATACGATCGAGAGATCCGTTCCAAATCCGCCCGTCGTGAAGGACGAATCGGGGGAAGTCCTGACCCTGTCGCCGCGTGACGTGATGCCAGGCGTGGAAGTCTTCGGGCAGCACGAGATATCCGAACTCACGAAGAGTCCCGAGAAACTCACGCTGTTGCTGGAACGCTTCGTTGACTGGGACCCCACCCATTCGGGACGGAAATCACAGCTACATCTGGAACTTGAGCGTTCGCGCAGCCGGATCGTGGATGTACGCCGTGAACAGCAGCGCCTTGACGAGCGGCTTGCGGCGCTACCGGGACTCGAAGAGACGCAAAAGCGATTCCAGCAGTCCGGACTCGAAGAGCGGCTAAAGGAAAAGAGCCTGCTCGTTCGTGAGGAACGGCTGTTCGTCAACTTGGACGAACGCCTTGACCAATACCGTGTCCTTCACAATGAGCTCACCGAGGGATTGCCCGTCGACACAGCATTCGTTTCGAGCAAGGCTCTTGAAGCGCTGCCGAACGCCGACATCCTTACCGAGATTGAGGGAATCCTCGGAACGCTGAACGGTACATTGACGACAATCGGCGAACAATTTGGCAAGGCTCTTGCCGAAGCCGATCACGCCATCGCGGAGACGAAATCGCGCTGGAACGAGCGCAAGACCGTAATTGAAAAAACCTACGAAAAGCTCCTGCGCGAACTCCAGCAGTCGAAGATCGACGGTGCGGAGTTCATTCAGCTTCGCGAGCAAATCGAAGAATTGCGCCCGCTGAACGACAAGATGGGACGCCTCAGGCGCGATCTGGAATCGCACGAGGCGCAGCGCCGCAACCTTCTGGCAGAGTGGGAAGACATCAAGGCAACCGAATACAGGCAAGTCGAGGCCGCAGCCAAGCGGGTCTCCCGGAAGCTCCGCGATCGGGTGCAGGTCAGGGTTACGATGGCCGGAAACCGTGACCCGCTCGAACAACTCCTACGAGAGGTCGGCGGCAATCTTGCCGCCGCGCTTGAGCGCCTGCGCGGACATAACCAGCTGTCCCTGCCCGAACTTGCGCAGCGGTGCCGGGAAGGCAAAGAAGCGCTCAGGAAACACTACAATCTGCCGTCGGGGGCGGCCGAGCGAATCGCACAAGCCGATCTGGACCTCTTCATGCGCATCGAGGAACTGGAATTGCCTGCCACAACGGAGATCGAGCTAAACACGGCTCCCGACGGGGCACCGGCCAATTGGCAGACGCTGGAAGCGCTCTCGACCGGACAAAAGGCAACGGCCGTCCTGTTGCTCCTCCTGCTTGAATCGGAAGCGCCGCTTGTCGTCGATCAGCCTGAAGACGATCTCGACAACCGCTTCATCACCGAGGGTGTAGTGCCGATCATGCGGCAGGAAAAGCGCCGCCGCCAGTTCGTTTTCTCGACGCACAACGCCAACATCCCGGTCCTCGGCGATGCCGAACTCATCCTCGGCCTCGCTGCGACAGGCGAGGCCCAGGAGGGCCAGGCGCGGATCGCTCGGAAGCATATGGCCTCCATCGACTCCAGACCCGTGCGCGAACTGGTCGAAGAAATCCTCGAAGGCGGCAAGGCCGCGTTCGAGATGCGCCGTTCGAAGTACGGGTTCTGAGGCATGACGACACGCACTGAATTGCTGGAAATCATTGCAAGCGGCGAAAATTCCGGGGTGGAATTCAAGAGAGACGATCTAAGCACGCAGGACCTCGCGAAGGAGCTTGCCGCTTTCTCGAACTTTCAAGGCGGCATGGTGCTGCTCGGCGTAGAAGACGACGGAACAATCACGGGTCTGATGCGCCGTGACCTCGAAGAATGGGTGATGAATGTATGCCGCGACAAGATCAGACCAGCGATCATTCCGTTCTTCGAAATGGTTCGCGGCATCAATGACAATCACGACGTTGCCATTGTCCGCGTAACCCGCGGCTACGACGTGCATGCGCTCTGGCACAACAACGCCAACAGGTATCAGATACGTGTCGGCACGCAGAGTCGGGAAGCAAGCCCGGAGGAACTCGCACGTCTGTTCCAGCAAAGAGGTTCCGTACGGGCTGAACTCCGGCCCGTATCGGGCGCTACGCTCGCGAACCTAGACCGTAGGCGCCTGCGAAACTACTTCCGCGATATCCGCCAGCAGGATGTGCCAGACGCCGAAGATGAGGACGCGTGGCAGTCACTTCTCATCAACACCGAGGTGATGACCGATGAAGGCGTAACCGTCGGTGGCATGCTGTTGTTCGGCGCGACGCCGAACCGGTTTCTGCCTCATGCGGGGATAGACGCCGTCTCCTATCCTGGATCGGAACGGGACTACGACGCGCAAGAACGTACGGCACTTCGCGGCCCCATGACCCCCTTGCTGAGCCAAGGCGGCGATTTCGTAGAAAATGGCCTTGTCGAACAGGCTCTTGACTTTGTGCAACGCAACACGCGGTTGGACGTCGAGGCGCGAGGCGGAAGGCGCGTGGAGCGTCCAGTCTATCCTCCGGACGCGCTTCGCGAGGGAATCGTCAATGCCCTCATCCATCGCGACTACCTACTCACGAGCACCGATGTCGAGTTAGCGGTCTATAGCAACCGACTGGAAATCGTATCACCGGGCCGACTGTCCAACGGCATAACGCCAGACCGAATGCGGTCTGGAACTCGGTCTGCACGAAACCAGCTATTGAAGGACATGATGCGCGACTATCGCTATCTGGAACATATGGGAATGGGGATTCCCCGGAAAATTGTCAGGGGTATGAAAGAGCACAATGGTACCGAACCCGACCTGGTCGAGCTAGACGAACGATTCCTTGTTCGTTTGCTTGCGCGAGGCCCTGATTAGCTATCGGTTGACTGGCCCGCACACTGGAACACTTGCCAAAACGCCTATTGATTCTTATAGTCACGTTATGTCCGCTCATCCCCGTTGACCCATCACCTGACATCTACGACAGTCGTCGCGTGACACTTACTCCGTCCGATCAGATAACTACGGATTCAATCCTTGGCGATTTTCTCGTAAAACCAGCGCTGGACTACTTTTCGAATATGGATGTCCCCCAAATCGTCGAGCACGGTCTTCGGCAACTGTTCGCCATCTTTCAGATCGGGCAGATGCCGTGCAGGGTGATCTGAACCGAGCAACGCCAGCAGCCCGTTAGCGGCGTCTCGGTCGCGGTCGGCAAGGAAATTGACGCCTAGCAACAGCAGCGCACGCCTCTTTGTAGATTGCCCCATCCGCTCCATCGCCTCGACCACGGCGTCGACTCGTCCGTGTGTCGCAAGCAGAACGCAAGCCGAAGCGGCCAGAGGCGGTGTCAGTCGCAATAGAAGCCTGGCGGTGATCGAATCCACAATGTCGCTTTCAACGACGTCCGCTTTGCTCAAGGCATCGATAGCGTCGACGTGGACCCAACGGGGCGGATCAAGGCAAGACAGGGCCCAGTTCCTCTTGCGGATTGCCGGGCCGCAGCATTCCGCAGCAGTGTCGAGCGCGACGATGCCCAGCGAGCGGTCATGCGTGCACTTGGCTCGAAACAACAACTCCCCCCGATTTCATCCGACAGGCTGCCGTAGGCAGCGAGCCCGCTTATCGCCTCGCGCGCGATCAGATAAGGATGGCGGATCACTGTGTTACAAGTCGGCATCCGACCACTTATCGTCTATTAGTCGGAGCAGCACGCTCAGATGATCCGAATGGGGCCGATCCACAAGGATACCGACTAAGCTGCGCCGGACCCGGCTACCAGGATCTGACGCCAGCTCCAGAAGCTGCTGCGGCAGCGGATCTGGCAGGATGTTCGCAAGATGGGCGAGCGCTGCCTCGCGAGCGTCGGCTCGCGCATGGTCAAGCGCGAGCCACGCAAGCGTGTCATTCTGGATGCAAATCGCGGCCTCAGCAGCGGCCTTGGCGAGTCCGTGGGCCTCGGTCTCGTCAAGCCATCGCCGAATGACTGCCGATGGGGAGGAGCCGCTGACGATCATCGCCGGTACGATCTTGTCGCGGACAAAAGGCGGCACCGACTCCGCTGCTTCATTCAGCAGGGATCCACGAGTTCGCGCCGGACTGTAAAGCGGTCTGGCCCACTCTGTCCAAAGGAAACTAGATTTGGTGCCTACTACCCGAACATCATCGAATTGATGGATACGGCGAATTCGGCCTGATCCGTGCGTTCCCGGTCCTGAACCGCCGGTTCACCGGTTTGGCCGGCGCGCCTCGATGCGCCTCCCATGCGCCGACCTCGCGCATCGGCGTCTCCCGGTCCGGTATCCGGCGATCGAGGAACTGCCGGGACAGCACGCCGGTCGCGGTCTTGGCCATGTTCAACCGGCTGCCATGCTTCGGAGCATGGTGGATGTCGAGCCTCCCGGCCAGGCGGGACGCCTCCCCGGGCACGAATGTCCCGTGGAGAGCGGGCAGCCTGCGCGTGTCCGGATCGTCCGACACCCGGGTGATGTCCCGGTCGGGGAGATACGTGTCGGCAAGACCCTTCCCGGTGCGGCGGTCGGCGGCGGCGCCCGGCCCGTATTCGCAATCGCGTCCCGCCGGCCGGCCGGGACGCACCGGCAGGGTGCAGGGTCTCCTTCGTCCCGGCCTCGATGTCTCGCCTGCCCGGACGAGCACGGTATCGCCCCCGTATTCACGGCCATGGATTTCGAGCACATCCTCCATGGCGCGGGAGACCGGCATTCGCCTTCGGTGGAATGCCTGCCTGTCTTCAGCCGGGGCTCGGGATTGTCTCTCCCGGAGACCGCCTTGCCGTTTCCGTGGAGACCCCGCCGGCGATCTCCGGCTTCGCCTCTGCCCTGCCATCGGGAAGGCGCGGCTTCCGCCTCACCCGGACCTTGCGCTCGAGTGCCGCTTCCGGACCATCCTCGACGCATTGCCCGCGCAGCCGGAGGGTCCTGCCGTTCCGGCTCCGGGAATGTCGGCGTCGCTGCGGACACCGCCCTGCCGGTCCTCGCCGGCCGGCAGCAGGCCATGTGCCCGCCGCCTTCGCTCCAGATGTTGCGTTCCGGATCATGTTGCGGTGGCTCACGAAGCCCGGACCAGCCAGTGTCTTCGGACGATTCTGCGCAACATGATATCCTGACCGCCACCGGCGTTCACTGACCGGTCTGCGGGCGCGGGCGCGTTGCGGAGGACCGGATCCGGGGACCGGAATCCCTCCGCCCTGCGCAACATGATCCTGTCCGCTCGGAACGCTTCGAGGAAGGCCATCAGCCCCTTCTTCTCCTTCCATGGCCGATCCGGTCCGGGCTCTGCGGCATCGGTGAGCGCCATCGCCCTGGCCTTCATCCCGGATCGGTCCCGGCATGGATGTTGGTGGTGTCGATGCCGACATGGCCGAGCCAGGCACGGATGGTATTGATGCGGGCACCGGACCCGAGGAGGTGACAGGCGCATGAATGTCGAAGCTGGTGCGGCGTTGTCCTCCTGCCGCCGAGTGCCGGCACCCGGGCAGCACGGCGCTCCACCAGCCGGTAGACGCCGTGGCGGGTATGGGGCTGGCGATGGCGGCTCGGAAAGACCGCATTTTCCCCATCACCGCCAACCCGACCGGCCACCAGTTCGGCAAGCACGGCTTCGGTCCGCGGCCAGAGCGGACATTGACGCCGTTTCCCGCCCTTGCCATGGAGGCAGGCAAGCCCATGTCGCTCGCCGCCTCCGCCGAATTCGAGATCACCGACTGTCAGCGCCGTGGCCTCGGAGACGCGGGCACCGGTATTCCGGAGGAAGAGCAGGAGTGCGTGCTCGATCCTGCCCCTTGCCGTTTGCCGGTCGGGAACCTCCATGAGTGCCTCCATCCTGTCCTTGCCGAGCCGGCCCACGGGTTGGGGCGCTGCCTTCCTGGTGGCAATGGCCCGGATGGCCGAGGCCCATTCCAGGCGGGCCGGCTGGCGACTGGCCACGAATCGGGCAAGGGCGCGGATTGCCGACAGCCGCGGATTGCGGGTCTGCACCGAGCAGCCCCGCGCCTCCTCGAGATGATCGAGGAACGCCGGCACCCGCCGGGATGAAAGATCATCCAGGGTCAGCCGGCCTGGCGGCTTGCGGGCCCTGGTGCCGATGAAAGGGACCAGGAGCACGAAGGTGTCGCGGTAGCCGGGCCGGGTATTGCGGGCAAGACCGCGCTCGGTCACGATGTGTTCGGCCAGGAAGCGTCGAAGCCAGGGGGCAGGGTTCTCGGGATTGGTCATGATCGTCTCCCTCGACATGGCGCTCGAAACGCAGCGAGGCCGGGTAGCGGAGTTCGGGCGTCATGGTCAGGCAGACCTTCGTGCCGTCCAGACCGGCATGGCCGGGCCAGACCGAGAGCGCCGGCAGCAGCCGATCGAGGTCGGCCCCCCGCCGGTACCAGGCCTCCAGCCGGTGGACGGCGGCGGCGTGCCGAAGCGAATGCAGGCATGGCCCTCGCCGTCCATCCTCGCCGCCTGCCCGGATTCCGGCCGTCTCGAGCGCATTGGCGAATGCGTTGCGAACCGTGCGTTCGGCCAGCGGCGTTCCATCGCGGCCAGCAAGGAAGGTCGATGCCATGCCTTGCGGCCGGGGATACCTCCTGCGCCGAGCGCCGCAAGCCCGCAATGCCCCGGCCAGCTGGACACCAACCGGAACCAGGCGGTCCTTGAAGAACCTGGCCCCGCACATGGTCAGCACCGCTCCCTCGAGATCGACATCACCCATGGTCAGGCGCCTTGCCTCGCCGAGGCGAAGACCGGCCCCGTGGAGGATGAGCAGGAGTGCCCGCATGGTGGCGGCATCGAGCTGGACCGCGCGCTGGCGGCCGGCATCGATGGCACCGAACAGAAGCTGCAATTCACCCCGGGAGAAGACATGGGGCGGTGCAGGCTCCGGCCGTCGCGGCTCGTCATCCCGTGCCGGCAGCGGCGAGCGGGCAGCATGGCCGCGGCTGATCGCCCGGCGCCGGAATCCGGCCGGCGTCCCGTACCTGCCCGCCCGGGTCCGGGTGAGCGGTCCCTGGCCGGCCGGGAAGCCGAGCACGTCGGCCTTGCTGATGAGGTGCCCCCGCCGACATGCCGGCAGAACTGATGCAATACCCTTGCGCCCGTGGCGAACTTCGCACCGTGGGCCCGCCGCCAGTCGATACAGGCACTGGCTACCTCCGGCAGCATCATGTCAGGCCCCCCGGATCGATCTCGCCGACCTCGCGCGACGTGTCCATCTGCACCCTGGCATGGACGGCGGTGGCCGAGACGCTCCTGTGGCCGAGCCAGTCACCTGCCTCCTTCGCAGGCAAGCCGTGATCGAGGAGATGCCGGGCGACGCCGTGGCGAAGCGAATGGGGACCACGACGCTTGCCGACAATCCCGATGCGAGCGGTGCGGCCTCTGACGACGTGGCTGACCGCGGACCGGGTCATCGGCCGGACCGGAGCCTGCATCGAAAGAAAGAGTGCCCTGTCCTTGCGTCGCGGACGAACCTCGCGGAGATGACGCAGGATTGCCTGCCCGACACCGGCAGGCAACGGATGGTGATGAATGCGTCCGGGCCTGGGGCGACTCACCTCGAGGCGCTCCTCCTTCCAGTCGAGGTCATCGAGGCGCAGGCCGGCAACCTCGCCGGCGCGCCGCCCACAGGTGATCAGCACCATGAGAATGGCCCGGTCGCGGATGTCGGCGGGCCGGCCTCCTTCGGTGGTTGCAGGCAGGTCCATGACCTCGTCCCGGTCCAGGCCTTTCGGGATCGTTTCGTCCGGTCGGATGCCGCGGTGGCAGATGCCACCCGCAAGTCCGGCCCTGCACCAGCCCCGGTCTTCGGCGAAACGGAAGAATGTGCGCAGGCGCCATGCGTGATTGCTCACCGTCACCCGGCCGAGGCCGCCGGCGTGCCGGTGTGCGACCCGCCGGTCGATGTCGTCGAGTGTGATCGAACCCGGGCTGGCCCCGCCGCCGTCCAGCCGGTCGAAGAATTGATCAACCGCATGGCGGCAATCGAGAATCGTTTTCCCGGACCAGCCCCGCTCGCGGCGCATCCGGCGGGTGAAGGTGGCGACTTCTTCGGTATGGGCGTGCCGCGGCCGGCAGGACTCTTCGAACATGCCGGAGAAACTCGGCCATCGCACCGCGCGGCCCGCGAACTGCTGGTGGCGGGCTGGCCGATGCCGGCAGCTGCCATGCCGCACCCGCCGCCTCCACGCCGGTCATGCCGATGCGGTCACCTTCCTTGAGGTCGAGAAGGCGAACCAGATGGACCTGGTGCCTGGCGACACTGCGCAGCGTGTCCGGTCGGGCGCCGGCCTCGGCAAGGTGCGCAAGCCGGCAAAGCCGCTCACCGAGCAGCGGTGCCGTGCGGTATCGTTCGATGGTCGGACCATCGGTGAAAAGGTCTTCGGACATGATCATGTCTCCCTGTTGTCGGAGACGGGGTCATGCCATGCCGGAAAGAGGGAAAAGATCATGTTGCGCAGGGCGGAGGGATTCCGGTCCCCGGATCCGGTCCTCCGCAACGCGCCCGCGCCCGCAGACCGGTCAGTGAACGCCGGTGGCGGTCAGGATATCATGTTGCGCAGAATCGTCCGAAGACACTGGCTGGTCCGGGCTTCGTGAGCCACCGCAACATGATCCGGAACGCAACATTTTCATCCTTCGATCCCCGGCCGCCGCAGGCCGTCTCCCGACGCATCTTCCGCTGGTGCTCCCGGGGCCGGACCCCGTCGATCTTCCTGCCTGCAGTACCCGCTGCCCGTCACTCCCGGATTGCTCCCGGGCCGGCACTGTTCATGGTGTCGGGCTTCGCCCGCAGCCATCATCGGGCCGCCCGGAAGGCATGTTGCCCGCCATTGTCGCGGGCAACATGCGGGAGATCGGCCGGGGGTGACACCGGCGCCCGGTGCCGGTGAGCGTGGCATCAGTTCACCGGTGGCGGGGTGGCAGGCTCCCGGGACTGGCTGAACTCGGATGCCGTGCCGCCCGGCCCCCCAATGGCATTGAGTTTGGCCGGAACGGATTTTCCTGATTTCGAGGCCTGTCCGAAGTCCATGCCCCGAGGCGTTTCCGTGCGCATGCCGGAATCCTTCCTTCGGGCCTGACTCGTGAACCGGACCGGTTCATCATGCCATCGAACCGGTCCGTCCCGAGGGAGGCCGCGATGGATCCGCGCATCGGGAACCCGGAGACCACCACCTTTTTCGGCAAGCGCCTGACGCGCAGGCAGATCGCGCTCATGCAGGAGATGGTGGAACTGTTCCCGAACGACAGCCGGCGTGAACCGGCCCGCACGCCGTGCGGGAACTTCGACCGGCACACGCCGTCCGGAACCTGCAGGGAGCAGTTCTGCCTGCGGGTTCTCGAAAAGCCGGAGACGCCGGGCATCCCGACCCTGCCGGAACGGCGCGAGGCGGGCGGCGAGCCCGGGGAGCCGGTCGACGCGCCGCTCCGGGACCTGGAGCCGGTCACGCCGGAGGTCGCCGCCGAGGGGCGGGACCCTGCCGAATGGACCGGGCTCGCGGACCGCTGCCATCCGCGCGGCTGCAGCTCGCCCATCGGCTGCCACCCCGCGTATTTCGTCCTCGACGGGAGCCGCCGCCGCCCGGGCTGCCTGATGTTCGGGAGCTCCGGGTCGCTTCCGGTCCGCGACGCATGGATCGGATGGACGGAGCGCCGGCGCGGGGACGGCCTCCGGCAGGTTGTCCGGCACAGCCGCTTCCTGGTGTTTCCATGGGTCCGTGTCGGGAACCCGGCCTCCCGATCCCTGTCGCCGGCGACCCGCCGGGTGGCCGGCGACCGGCACCGGCACCGGCGCCGGGGCGTGCGCCCGCTTCCGGCGGAGACGTTCGTCGACCCGCAGGAGCAGGAGGGCAGCTGCTGTCGCGCGGCGGGATGGACGGAGATCGGCGCCACGGCCTCCCGCGCCCCCGAGGACGTGTACGTGACCGGGCCGGAAACGGACGCCCGGGCCGCGCTGCGCGGCGAGCGGAAGGAAGCGGGAGGCAGGCCGGGCCGCGCCCCGGATGGCGCGCGGACGGCCGCCGGGATGTGGAGCGCGGTCGCCGCAGCCGCCGCCAGGACGGCCGGGCGCCACGACCGCGGGTGGCGGGTGCGCCGGCGACTGATCGGCACCTTCCTCGTCATCCTCTTCGTCCTCCGCCCGGTGTTCGGGACCGGGCGCGGCCACGGCGATGCCCTCGCCGGGATCCGGGACAGCGCGCGCAGCCACGGAGTGGTGCTGCCACAGGAGCGTCCGGTGACGCCGGGAGCGATGTCCGGGGCGCGCGCCAGGGTCGATCCGGAGGTCTTCGGGGACCTCCACCGGGACCTCCTCGACCAGGCCCCTGACCGCCCGCTCCGGAAGGGATGGCGGGTGTTCGGCGTCGACGGCGCCGGGGTCGACCTGCCGCGTCCGCTCGCGGATGCCGGATACGGGATGCCGGGCGAGCATGCACACTACCCGCAGGGCCTGGTCGGCTGCCTCTGCGAGCCGGAGCCGCGGCTGCCGACCGACTTCGGCCTGCACGCCGACACCAGCGAGCGCCGCGCCGCCGTCGGGCACCTCGGGACCCTGTCCGCCGGGGACGTGGTCGTCCACGACCGGGGCTGCTTCTCCTGCGGGATGCTTCTCGCCCATGTCGTCCGGGGTCGGGACGCCGTGTTCCGGCTCGAGCGGGACGCGAACGCGGAGACCGTCGCCTTCCTCGCCGGCCCGCCGGAAGAGAGGCTGGTCGGGATCCGCCCCGACGACAGGGCGCCGGCCCGGCTGAAGGCCCGCCACCCCGGCGCGGCGTTCGGGCCGCTGAAGCTCGGGCTGGTCCGCTACGCCGCAGGCTTCACCGTCGAGGACCCGGCAGGCATCTGCAGGGCGCGCCGGCGCATCGAGGAGATGTTCAGGACCGCCAGGTGGTTCCTGGCCGTCGAGTCCTTCCGCTCCGAAAGCGGACGCGGCGTCCTCCGGGAACCGTACGCCAGCTTCGTCATGGTCACCGCTACCCGGCTGATGACCAACGCGCTCGACGAGGAGATCAGCGACCCGCGGGACGGCAGGCCGCCGAAAAGGGTGAACTTCGGGCATGCCGTCGCCGCCGTCCTCCGCAACTTCGAGGCCCTCGCGCTCGTCCGGGCCGAGGCCGTCGCCGAAACGGTCGCGCGGATCGTCGACGACGTCGCCGCCCTCCGGCAGCGGGAGAGGCCGGGACGAAGCCATCCGGGAGTGTCGCGCAAGCCGAAAGGCAAATGGTCACGAAAAGGGAAGGTCGCCGCAGCAGGCCGAACCTGCCGCCCAGGGCACGAGACCGGACTTCCGGTGCAGGACCTGCCACGTCCCGTCAAGTCGACAGCGCCGATTCCTCAAGTCAGTGCCATTGGGTGGCCGGTGGGAGATTCCGGTGGTATACTCCGGAGATTGCGCTCCTGATCTGGCCGAGATTGCCGGCATGGCCGGGTTGGCCGAGGAGGAATTGATCGGACTTCACTCCGGCGTCGATCTTTCGGTTCTGTGCCTCGGATTCTCCCCCGGCTTGGTCTACCTTGCCGAACTTCCGGATGCATTCGCAATCCCGCGCCGACAATCCTTCGGCAGGCCCGTCGCCCCCGGGGCAATTCTTGTTGCGAACCGGCAGACCGTGGTTCCTTCCACGCCGATCCCGACCGGATGGAGGCAGATCGGGCAGACACCATTCCGGTCGTTCAGGCTCGACGCGTCACCGCGATTCCTGGTCTCGCCCGGTGACACCGTCCGGTTTCGCCCGACCTCCAGCCGGGAAGCGGAAAAATTCGATCCCGGCCGGCATGCAGGCATGACAGATGGCGGCGCTTAGGATCGTCGAGATCGTCCCCGGCGCCACGATCCAGGACGGCGGGCGATGCGGATGGCGGCGCTTCGGTGTCACAGCCGGTGGCGCCATCGATTCCTTCGCGCTGGCCGAAGGCCAGACCCTGCTCGGAAACGACCCCGATGCGGCCGCACTCGAGATGTTTGCGGTCGGAGGGAAGTTCCGGTGTTGCGGGGAGTTGGCGGTTGCAACTTCCGGCACCAGGATGGAGATTCTTGTCAACCGGCAACCGGTGCGGTGGCGCTCGGTGATCAGGCTTCGGCATGATGACAGGGTCGAGATCGGCCAGGCCAGCGAGGGTGTCTACGGATACCTGCACCTGCCTGGCGGGATCGATTGCCCGAGGATACTTGGCTCCAGATCCACTCATGATGCATCGGGGCTTGGCTGGACGCCCGCGGCCCGGCGAGTTGCTGCGCCCGGCAGCACCCGGCCCTGATGGGCAGGAATGCCTGTTGCCGAGTCCGGGTTATTTCGCCGAGCGCGTGATCCGGATCGTCGAGTCTCCGCAATCGGACCTGTTTTCGGATGCCGACCGCAAGGAAATCACCGGACGGGAATTTACCGTCTCGGCCCGGCGAAATCGCATGGGCACCGGCCTGGAGAGCAAGGATTTCGCCTTCGAAGCCCTCGCCGGCCTGACCCTGGCCTCCGATGCCATCGTGCCCGGAGATATCCAGATTGCCGGTGATGGATCGGCGACGGTGCTGATGGCCGACAGCCAGCCGGTCGGCGGGTATCCCCGCTTGGCCACGGTCATTACTGCGGACCAGCGCAAGCTGGCGCAAATTCCGTCGGGAGAACGGTTTCGGATGCAGTGGATCAGTTCGGCAGAGGCAATTGAGGCCTTGAGAGGGTTGTGCAGGAAGAAGTCGGAACTGGTCAATCGGCTTGACACCTTCAAGCGCGATCCATCACGGATGAAGGATCTGCTGTCCTATTCACGATAAGCGGTGTGACCGCGGGAGATGAAGAAAGTGAAAATTGACCTGAATTCGGATCTGGGGGAGAGTTTCGGGCCTTGGAGGATGGGCAATGACCAGGAAATCCTGAAAATCGTCACCTCGGCCAATGTCGCCTGCGGTTTTCATGCCGGGGACCCGCTGGAAATGCGGCGAACCTGCCGCACCTGTATCGAAAACGGTGTCGGAATTGGTGCACATCCCGGGTTCAGGGACCTCGCGGGATTCGGCAGAAACGAGATCTACGGGCCTGGCAGCGACGAGGTCAGGGCCATGGTCATCTACCAGATCGGTGCCCTGCAGGCGATTGCCAGGTCGGAAGGGGCCTTCGTGCGGCATGTCAAGATGCATGGCGCCCTGGCGAACATGGCAAGCCGTGATCAGGAATTGGCCGATACCGTCGTCGGAGCCGTTCTTGAACTCGATGACAGCCTGATCATTGTCACCATTGCTGCCACCTGCCTGCAGAAGGCGGCAGAAAGGGCGGGGGCCAACTTTGCCCCCGAGGTCTTCGCTGACCGGACCTACGAGGATGATGGCACGCTGACCCCCCGGGGCGAGGCCGACGCGATCATCCATGATCCGGCGGCCTGCGCCGATCACGTGCTCCGAATGATCGAGCGCGGCGCCATCATCTCGAAATCCGGCCGGAAGATCCCGATCAACCCGGCAACGATCTGCGTCCATGGCGATACGGAGGGCGCAGTTGCGATCGCCGCCTCGGTTCGCAATCGACTGGACCAGGCGGGCATCACCGTCGAGACCTTCTGACCCTGTTGTGCTCGGCCAACGCTGCCGGCTGCGCCCGATACAGGCGACGGATGTCGCCCCTGCACGACCCTGACTGCCAGCGGCGCCGGCTGGCCGACTCCCACGACCGGTAGATCACCCTTTGCCGCCGATGAGACCCCGGCAGGGGTGCCGGTCAGGATGATATCACCCGCCGCCAGTTCGAAATGGCCGGACAGACACCCGATCAGTTCCGGGATTTTCCAGATCAACCGGTTCAGTTTGCCCTGCTGGCGCACGCCGCCATTGACCGACAGCGAAATCCTGCCTTCCGCCATGCAGCCCAGGCTCGGTGCAGGGTGAACCGGCTCGACCGGCATCGAATTCTCGAATGCCCTGGCGATTTCCCACGGCCTGCCGAGCCACTTCCGTCCTGCCTGCAGATCCCGCCGGACCATGTTCAGGGCAGTTGCAAATCCGAAGACATGGTCCATCGCATCTTCAGCAGAAATCCCGGCCCCGCCCGATTTGAGCATGACTGCCAGTTCGGCCTCATGATGCACATCGGACGATCGACCCGGATAGGCGAACTCGCCGGACAGGTTCAGATTGCCGTGATTCACCTGGAAGGAGAAGCACTCCTCCCGGTCCGGACCATGCCCCATCTCGGTGGGGTGGGTCGCATGAATCCGTCCAGCGCATCGGATCCGGCGGATCGGAAAGCGCGCTGTGGACCCGACGATGGGAAGCGTGGTCAGCGGCGGTTTCCCGAACGGAAATTCCACCATGGGCGATGCGCCTCCAACTGTGGCGCACAGAGCGACAATCAGCCCGGCACGACAGGGCTCCGGCACTCACGGGGCCTCGACGCAGGCGAATGCGCCAAAAGGGGTCAAGCATGCGGCCGGGCATCAATACGCTGGCCTCCGGAGATGCCGGAGCGGGAATGGACAATATGCCGGCTTGCCGCCGGGGCACGCGCCCTGCGAGCGAGCTCTCCTGCAGGTCGGGGGTCGTCAGCTGTCGGCCTTGACCTCCGCGTCATCAGCCGACTCACCAGGATCATCATCGCCGGCCGCAAGTCGGGCTGTGGCAACCGACTCCTCGCCTTCCGGATCATCATCGCCGGTTGCAGGTTCGGCGGCGGCATCCTGCCCTTCACCTTCCTCGCCTTCGCCCTCTTCCAGCGCCGATCCTGCCAGCGCCTGTTTTTTCGCTTCTTCCTCGGATCGGGCGACATTGATGCTGATGGCGACATCGACTTCGGGGTGAAGTGAGACCGATATCTCGTGGATTCCGATTTCCTTGATCGGCCGGGCCAGCATGACCTGTTGCCTGTCGATCATCAGGCCATCGGCAGAGGCCGCTTCCCAGATATCGCGGGCACTGACCGAGCCATACAGTGCGCCGGTTCCGGAGGCAGACCGGATAACGGTGAACTGGCGTCCGGCGAGGGTTTCGGCAACCGCTTCGGCTTCCTTGCGCAGTTCGAGATTTCGGGCTTCAAGGTCGGACCGGCGATGTTCGAAGATTCGCCGGTTGTCCTCGGTGGCCCGCAGCGCCTTTCCTGCCGGGAGCAGGAAATTTCGCCCGTAGCCATTCTTGACCCGGACCACATCGCCCATCTGTCCGAGCTTTGCTACCCGTTCAAGCAGAATAACATCCATTCCCGTTCTCCTACCTGACCGAATAGGGCAGCAATGCGAGAAACCTGGCCCGCTTGATTGCCAGCGACAACTCCCGTTGCCGGCGAGCCGACACGGCAGACATGCGACTCGGAGTCATCTTGCCCCGTTCGGAAATGAACTTCTGGAGCAGCTTGATGTCCTTGTAGTCGATCTTCGGCGCATCCTGTCCGGAGAACGGACAGACTTTCTTGCGGCGGAAAAATGATCTTCTCATTGCTTGGGATCCCGGATTGGCAAAGGTGAAGGGGTGAGGGCAGGCATGCGACCGGCCTTCATTTCTGCATCATCGGCGAAGGCTGGTCGGAATGACTCTTTACCTTCACGGTCATGACCCGCAGAATGTCCTCGTGCAACCGCATCAGTCGCTCCATTTCCGCCACCGCCTCCGGCGGAGAATCGGTCTTCAGGAACATGTAATGCCCCTTGCGGTTGCGGTTGATCTTGTAGGCCATCTTCAGAAGGCCCCAGCTTTCGGTGCCGACGATCGTTCCACCGTTTTCGACCAGTATCGAGCCGAAATGTTCGACCAAACCGTCTGCCTGTGATGAAGAGAGATCCTGGCGCCCGATGAACACATGTTCATAGAGTGGCATTTTGCTTTCCTGTCCTGCCGGCTTCACCGCGTGGTCAATTGTGTTCCGCCGCCACGCTCGAGAGGCCCGCAATCATCCAAGTTACGCGGAATCGGCGGGGTTATACTTTCAGGCTGGACAATTGCAAGGCAAACAATGATTTTTTTTGCTGCGTGGACTGTCCGGACAAGCCGGCAGGACGCTGGCAACCGGCAGGAGTCTGGAATGAAATTGGCATTGGTGTTTCCGGGACAGGGGGCGCAGACCATCGGCATGGGCAGTGCGCTGGTCGACCGGTATCCGCAATCGCGCCGGGTATTCGAGGAGGTCGATGCCGCGCTGGAGGAAAGGCTGTCTTCCCTGGTCTGGGAGGGAAGTATCGAGGAGTTGACCCTGACCGCGAATGCCCAGCCAGCACTGATGGCCACCTCCATTGCTGCCTTGCGGGCCTTGCAGGCCGAGGGATTTGACCTTGATGCGGTGACATTCGTGGCCGGTCACAGCCTTGGCGAATACAGCGCCCTTTGCGCATCGGGGTCGCTGTCACTCTTCGACACCGCAAGGCTGCTCAGGACCAGGGGGCGTGCCATGCAGGAGGCCATGCCGGAAGGGAAGGGAAGGATGGCCGCCCTGCTGGGGCTGGACATCCATGCCGTCACCGACATCGCCATCGAGGCATCTGCCCGGGGAGTTTGCGAGGTTGCCAATGACAATGACCCCAAACAGGTTGTCGTCTCGGGAGAAGCGGCGGCCGTCGAACACGCGGCCGAACTGGCCAAGTCCCGCGGAGCCCGGCGGGCGGTCATGCTTCCGGTGTCGGCACCATTCCATTGCAGCCTGATGAAACCGGCCGAAGCGAAGATGCAACTGGCACTGGACGAGGTGGACATTGCCAAGGCAGAAATTCCGGTGGTGGCAAATGTTCTGGCGGCGCCGGTCAGCGCCCCGACCGAGATTCGCCGATCGCTGATCCGGCAGATGACCGGAACGGTCCGATGGCGCGAATCGATTCTTGCCATGGAAAGGGCCGGAATTTCCCGTATCTGGGAGCTTGGCTCCGGAGCCGCGCTGTGCGGCATGGCAAGACGCACCGCCTCGTCGATTTCCGGCCATGCGGTGGGTGGCCCGGAGCAGGTAAAGGATGTTCTGAATCAGTTTGAAGGTACGCAATAAATGTTTGATCTTGAAGGAAAACGTGCCCTGGTTACCGGTGCATCGGGCGGAATTGGCGGGGCGATTGTCCGTTCACTGGTCAGGGCTGGCGCCCAGGTCGCACTTTCCGGGACCCGAACTGACCGCCTGCAGTTGCTGGCCGACGAACTTGCGCCGGCGGCGGCACCTTTCCCCTGCGACCTGGCCGACCGGGAAGCGGTGGCCGGCTTGCCCGGGCAGGTCGTCAGTCGGTTGGGCTCGCTCGACATCCTGGTGTGCAATGCCGGCATCACGAGGGACAACCTGCTGCTGCGGATGTCCGATGACGACTGGCAGCAGGTGATCGACATCAACCTGTCGGCGGCAATGCGTCTCAGCAAGAACGCCTTGCGCGGGATGATGAAGGCACGGTGGGGGCGGGTCATCTATGTCTCGTCAGTTGTCGGATTTACCGGAAACGCGGGCCAGACCAACTACGCCGCCGCCAAGGCCGGGCTGGCCGGAATGGCCAGGTCACTGGCCGCCGAGGTTGCCGGTCGACAGATCACCGTCAATCTGGTTGCACCCGGCTTTATCGAAACCGACATGACGGCCGGGCTGTCCGAAGCGCAGCGGGACTCGATTCTCGGACGAATCCCGACAAGCCGCATGGGAGATGTTGACGACATCGCCCATGCGGTCCTGTACCTGGCATCAAACGAAGCCGGTTACGTCACCGGACAGACCCTGCATGTCAATGGCGGGATGGCAATGTACTGAACCCGGGCACGAAAGAGTGCGGCGGCCTGGCGGTCTCGGGATCACTGCTGGTGATGAACCCGGCATTTCCTGCCGCCGGTAGTTGCCTGCGGCGTTCTTGCGGATAATTTCCGCTCTGTGATATAGGCCATCATCAATGACTGGAATGGCGATCAGATCCGGTTGCGTCTGGTATGTCGGACGTGCCTTTTCCAGGGATAGGGCTGATTGGACCCCTTCCGGGGAAGACAGGAAAATGCATGTCTTTGGATATGTTACGGAAACAGCAGGAAACCCTGCAAGGAATAGGAATCAGGCATGAGCGACATAGCAGATCGGGTCAGGGCAATCGTTGTCGAGCATTTGGGAGTAGAGGAGGGCAAGGTCGTCGAATCGGCATCCTTCATCGGTGATCTTGGTGCAGACAGCCTGGATACCGTCGAACTGGTAATGGCCTTCGAGGAGGAATTCGAAATCGACATCAAGGATGAAGATGCAGAATCCATCAACTCGTTCGGTGATGCAGTCAATTTCATAACCAAGGCCACCTCCTGAGGCTCGTGGTGGAGATCCGGATTGATTTCCGGATGATACTCCGGAGCCCGAACCCGTCACCTGAAAGCCTCGGTCCGCGGAGGCCAGGCATTTTCCCGGCTTCCGGCGGGAGAATGCCAAGAGTCGGAGGTCATTTCGACCCGGATGGGCTGGTGGCGTGCCGTGCAACCCGGCCGAAATTGATATTCACGCATGGACTTGAATCGGAATTGTGATGTAGCAGGAGTTCCATCCTGGTCTTCACAGATTCAAGGCACCACCGATCGGAGTTAGTTGCCGTGATTGTCATACCCAGCATGGAAGTCATCGGCGGCAAATGTGTCAGCCTGCATCGGGGACGCATCGAGGAGCCGATGGTCTGGCACATAGATCCAGTTGAAAAGGGTCGCCAGTTTGCCTCTGGCGGAGCCAGCTGGATGCACGTGACCGATGTCGATTCAATCCGCCGTTCCGACGCCAACCGGGAGTTGGTCATTGACCTGATTCGCCATGTCGGAATTCCTGTCCAGCTGGCAGGCGGAATTCGGACTCTCGACGGGATCAGGGAATGGATTGATCTGGGTGCCGGGAGGATCGTGGTCGGCACGATTGCAGCATTGCAGCCGGACTTGGTTCGTGCAGCAGCGAAGCTGCACCCGGACCAGATCGTGGTGGCTGTCGACGTCTGGCAGGGCTCTGTCATGATCAATGGCTGGAACGAGCCAGGCGCGATTGCGCCGGAGCAGCTGATCAGGGAGTACCGCGATACGCCACTTGCCGCGATCCTGGTGACCGACATCGATGCCAATATCGAAAACCGGCACAGTTCGCTGTCATTGCTCAAATCGCTCGCGAAACTGACCCGGACGCCGGTGATTGCCAGCGGGGTGGTCAGGAATGTCGATGACATCCGGCGACTCAGGCGGATCCCGAATGTCGAGGGAGCATTGATTGGAACTGCGCTCTACAACAAGACGATCGACATCGAGGACGCGTTGGCAGCGGCCCTTCCCCTGGCGCGACCCCGAGGAAAGGTGTTGAGGAACGATGACCAGGTCTGAATTTTCCTTCGCCTTGCTGGCCGAAGCGCCGGCAGACTGGCCTTCCGGCCGGACCGGGATGTCCGGAGCCAGCTAGTGCGACGAATTGTTGTCACCGGCATGGGTGCGGTCACCCCGCTCGGATGCGGGATCGAGCAAACCTGGTCACGGCTGCTGGCGGGGGATTCGGCAGCTTCAACCGTGAGGCGGTTCGATGCCTCGCATCTGGCGACCAATTATGCCTGTGAAATCCCGGTCGGCGACGCCGAGGGATGCTTTGATGCCGGCCAGTGGATGGATGCCAGGGAGCAGAGGAAGGTTGACGATTTCATCCTGTATGCCGTTGCAGCTGCCGACATGGCAATCAGCGACGCCGGGCTGAAGCCGGCCGGCGGGATCGACCCCAGCCGGGCCGGGGTTATTGTCGGCTCGGGAATTGGCGGCCTGGCATCTATCGCATCGACGGCAAGACTGTTGCAGGAGAAAGGCCCCCGCCGCATTTCGCCGTTTTTCATACCGGGGGCGCTGATCAACCTGGCATCCGGCCAGATTTCGATCCGCCATGGCTTCAAGGGACCCAATCATGCCGTCGCAACTGCCTGCGCCACCGGCGCCCACGCCATCGGTGATGCCGGTCGCATCATCGAGCGCGGTGATGCTGATGTCATGATCGCCGGCGGTGCCGAGAGCCCGATTTCCGAGATCGGACTGGCTGGCTTCAACGCCTGCCGGGCGCTGTCCACCAGGTGGCGAGAGCAGCCGCAACGTGCCAGCAGGCCGTTTGATGTTGACCGCGACGGCTTCGTGATGGGCGAGGGGGCAGGCATTCTGGTACTGGAGGAAATGGATCATGCCCTCCGGCGCGGGGCAGACATCCATGCCGAACTGACCGGCTACGGGCTCTCCGGGGATGCATCGCACATTACCATGCCGGCCGAGGATGGTGACGGCGGCTTCCGGGCGATGCGAATGGCGCTGGAATATGCCGGCCGCCCGGCTTCGGACATCGACTACATCAATGCTCACGGGACATCGACATCTGCCGACACCATCGAATTGTCAGCGATTTCCCGGCTCCTGGAATCATCGCTGGAGACGGCAACGATTTCATCAACCAAGTCGTCGATCGGTCACCTGCTGGGTGCCGCCGGTGCGGTGGAGGCAATTTTCTGCATCCTGGCCATTCGTGACCAGGTCGCACCGCCCACCATCAATCTCGACAGCCCGGCCGTCGACCACCGCTACGATCTTGCTGCCAACCAGTCGAGGCAACGGGAGATCGGTTTTGCGCTTTCGAATTCCTTTGGCTTTGGCGGCTCGAATGCCTGCCTCGCATTCGCAAGGGCCGAAACTGCATGATCCGCAAGCTGCTGGCAATCGTCCTGGCGCTGGTGCTGGTGGCGGCTGGGTCGGTTTATGGTTTGTGGAAGCTTGGCGAGCGGGAGTTCTACCGCCCCGGACCATCCGGCGAGGCCAGCTTCTTCTTCATCGAGCGCGGCTCCTCGCTCAACCGGGTCGCACAGGACCTTGCAGACCGGGAGCTGATCTCCAGCCAGCTTGTATTCCGCCTTGGCGCAAGGCTCAACGACCAGAACGGGCTTCTGAAATACGGAAATTACGAGATCCCGCCACAGAGTTCGATGGACGGTATCCTGGCGCTGATCACCGACTCATCGGCGGCAACCGACCAGTTCGTGGTGTTGTACCGGGTCTCTGCCGAGACCGGGACCACACTGGTCCATGAGCGTGCTCCAGGCTCCGGAGATTCCCGGGAAATTGTCCGGTTCACCTCCGGCGAGACGCCTCCCGAGCAATATTCGGCGCTGATCACGTCCGGGACTGGCCTCGGATTTCGGGTCGCGGTTCCCGAAGGATTGACAAGCTGGCAGATCGTCGAGGCGCTGAAGGCCGCCGACTTCCTTCAGGGCGAACTCGCCACGGTTCCGCCCGAGGGGGCGATGGCGCCGGACACCTACGAGGTCAAGCGCGGCTCCGGTCGCGACGAACTGGTTCAGCGGATGGTGGAGAGGCAGCAATCCCGCCTCGATGCCGAGTGGGAAGACCGGGCTTCGGATCTGCCGATTTCCACCCCGCAGGAGGCGCTCATTCTGGCATCGATCATTGAGAAGGAAACCTCGATCGACAGCGAACGCGAGCTGGTATCATCGGTGTTCGTGAACCGGTTGAACCTGTCGATGCTGCTGCAAACGGATCCAAGCGTGATCTACGGCATTACCGGCGGCAAGCGGCCATTGGGACGAGGGCTGCGCAAGAGCGAGCTTGAGCGCGATGGTCCATACAACACATACAAGCGGGCCGGACTGCCACCAACGCCGATCGCCAATCCCGGTCACGATGCCATCAGGGCTGCGCTCAACCCGGCAAGTTCCGACTACCTGTTTTTTGTCGCTGACGGGCACGGTGGTCACGCGTTCGCGATCTCCTATGACGAGCACAGGAAAAACGTGAGGGCGTGGAGGAAGATCGAAGCGGCACGCAGCAACTGAGCGCCGACAACCCGGCTCGGCCTTCGGGGCTTCCGCAGTTGCCGGGCGAGATCAGTTTCCGCCGAGAAGGTTCAGCAGGCCTTCACCCACCCGGTCCTTCAACTCGTCGACCAGGGCATCTTCAATCTGCTCTTCGACCTTCCCGATCGCGCTTCCTACCTCTTCGGCGATCTTGCGCTCCACGGCCTCCCTTGCCCTGTCCTCGACTTCCGGCAACCTGCTGAGCAGATCCCTTTCCACGTATCCGGCCACGTCAAGGCGGACCTTCGGGTCCATCCAGCTTCCCCTGATGGTCAGCGGCACCGAACGTTCGATCTCGGAGTTCTCATCGAGAAGGGAGGTCGAGATCCTGTAGTCGATCGCACGGGCGCCAACTCCGATACGCCCGTCGCCTGATACCAGCAACCGGGGTGCAGCGAGAACCAGGTCGTCGCCAACGGCAACCCCGTCATTGACCGTCATGCTCGCTTCAACCCTGTCGAATTCGGTCTGGCGCCCCTCGCCAAGGCTGGCGAGATCCAGGTCACGCAGCATCGCCTCCACGTCCAGGCCGCGGTAACGGCCCGGACCAAGGCGCAACGCCACCTGCCCGGAAAGCGAGTTCATGATGTCATGCTCGGTATCGCCCACGCCAAGCATGCTGACCTCGAAATCGCCATTTGCCGACAGGCGGTGATAGTCGGCCAGCTCTGCCAGGGCACGGCCGAAGTCGAGATTCCTGCCCCGGAGAATTGCCCGCACCGACAGGCCGCCGCGGCTGTTGATCACGAATTGCCCGGCAATCGACCCGCCGAATACCGACATCTGCCCGATCTCGGTAACTGCACGCCCGGTATCGAGGAGCGTGGTGGTCTGAACAGGGCTGATCTCAATTCCGCCCAGCAGCAATCTTCGGAATGAAAGTGCTATTCTTGCGTCGGCTGCCTGGAGCCACTGTACGTCAATCGGGGCGTTCGACCAGCCGGAGCCGCCGCCGGACCGGGCAGTGTCGGTGACGAAGGACGCTTCGCTGTCCGGGTTCAGGAAAGAAAGATCCAGCGTGTCGCCGGCCAGAAACGCCGACAGCAGGGCGCGCTGGCCAGGATCGAAGACGATGTCTCCCCTGATCACGTTATCGCCCAGACGAAACTGTCCGGAGGTCAGACCGAGTCTTCCGGCATCGTCTATCACGAATTCGCCAGCAACCGAGATGCCGCTGTCGAGGGATTTCAGCAGGTCATCTGGTTGCCTGCCCAGCGCCGCAAGGAGGGATGGCAAATCGGAGATATCAGCCTCCAGCCTTCCCCGTGCCGTCAACGGGGCAAGCCCGGCTTCACCTTCAAGGTTGATCCGGTTTCGGCCGAGGGCGACATGAAGCGACACAGCGGCGGTCGAGTTGCCGACGAGGGCACCGATATTCCCGGTCGAGCCGCCAATGGTCAGCGCCTCTCCATTCATCATGGCCACGAGTTCGACCCCTGCCATACCATCCGACCCCGGCAGCAGCAGGTTGAGCCTCACCCCGGCCAGGTCGACAGGCCTGGAGCGACCGCCGAAGGCAATCCGCCCATCCTCCAGTACGAACAGGCCGGTTTCGGTAAATGAAATCCTGCCTTCCAGCGACATGTGATCGGCGAACAGGCCCTGCAACCCCGGAACTTCCCGGTCCGTCATTGACAGGAGTGCCGCCATGTCGGAAATCTCGGCCTTCATTTTCCCTTGAGCGGTGAAGGGTGCCAGGCTGACGTCGATCTCCAGGGTGGCCCGGTTGCCAGCCGCGGAGATTTCGGCAACAACCGGCACCGGTTGGCCCGCCGGGATGCCGGCCAGACTGCCAAAACTGCCACTGGCCTCGAGACTCCGTCCATTGACCGACGCCCCGAGTTCAAAGCCGGTCCTGCCATTTGCATCCGGCGGTCGAAGCCGGAGGTCGATATCCGGGAATTCCTGGCGGGGAGTGCCGGCCTGGCCGGCATGACCAAACCGGATGCCGGTCAATTCCAGCCCGTCCGAACCCGAATAGGCCAGGCCGCCACCGAGTTCTGCCTCATCACCGATCACCGTTCGCAAGCCGGCCAGATCGATTCCCGACAGTGATTCCAGCGCCGCGGTGTCGGTGATTCGCACGTCGAACTGACCATCGAGGTCCAGGGGAGTCCTCCCGGTGCTGCCTTCGAACTTCGCGGAATTGCCGGCAATGGCGAGGTCGAGGGAGAGCGGGATTGATTGCCCGCCGGTCGTGCCGGCAGGAATTCCGGCCGTGCCGCCGAGCGAGATCTCCTGGCCGTTCACGCTGGCGGTGAAATCCAGGCTCGCGGTCCCGTCCGCGCCTGGCGGATTCATGCCGGCACTGACATCTGCCAGGTCGATGCGGTTGCCATCCCTGCCGACCTGCAGGGTCATCACCCCGTCACGAACCGAGATCCTGCCGGTCTTGTCCATCACGATCTTTCCGGCCAGCACGATATCCCGGACAGGCGGGGACGACAGCAATGGCATTTCGAGACCGGCAAGCTCCGGAATTGATGACAGTTCGGCGATGTCGGCGTCGAAACTGCCATCCATTCTCAGCGGACCAAGCCCGGCCATCCCGTCAAGGGTAACCCGGCTGCCGTCCACCGCAACATCAATCCTGACCGGGACCGGCTGCCGGTTGGCCAGGGAGGCGATATCGCGAACGGTGCCGGTAACCGAGAATGGCCGGCCATTCAGTTCCGCCGACATCTCGACATTGGTGATGCCGCGAAGGTCGGGAATGGCCAGGTGGAGATCCAGTCCGGAGAGATCGAAACGGCTGCCCGCTCCATGGTCGACAATGACGATCTGACCGTCCGTGATGACCGCTTCCTCAAGGGTGAAATTCCCCGGTACCGCACCCGGAAGGTCGACCGTCGCCAGCCCTTCATCCGGGGAATCGGGTCGGATATCCCAGTTGTTGCGACCGTCTGCCGCCGACTCGAGCAGGATTTCCGGAGCAGTTGCCTCCATCCTGGTGATCCGCAGGTCACCGCCGAACAATGTCCGGGGATCCACCCCGATGGCGAGCGCCCGGGCCCGGAAGATCACCCCCGATTCGGACCATGGTGCATTGGCGACGGTCACCGGGCCGGTGCGGAACCCCAGCTCCGGCCACAATGCAAGGCGCACCTCGCCCTCGATACGGACATCCCTGCCGGTTGCTGCCTCCAGGCGTTGCTCGGCAATCTCCGCATATTGTTCGGCCGGAAGGAAAATCAGCAGGCCGACCACCATCACGACGATGACGATCAGGACCAGGATCAATGTTCCCAGGATCCTGAAAATCAATCCCATGTCCTGACTCCGTACCTGCTTCAGCCCGGTGTCGACCGCTGCCGACCATGTACATTCTATCCCGGCGCAAGGCAAAAGCCGATCCGGTGCCCCGTCCTGGCTGATTCGATCCCAGCGGGAAACGACCGTTGAACCCATCGTTCGAATGTGGCAAGATTCGAAAGATCAAGCATCAATTTGGCACGAAACCAATGACCAGAGTGAGCCGGAATTCAAACTGGCGCCGGACAGAAATACTGAAGCATCTTCAGTCCAGAGGCCGCGCCATGGTGGATGAACTCGCGGCGGCGTTCGAAACCACACCGCAAACCATCAGGAAGGATCTGAACGCACTCGCCGAGGTCAACCAGATCATACGGTTCCACGGTGGCGCTGTCCTGGCGGCCGGGGCCGAATATACGAGGTTCAGGGTCCGGCAGGAGATCGCACGGGAAGAGAAGGCGGCCATCGCATCGGCGGTTGCATCGAGAATTCCGAACAACACGACGGTGTTGATCAATTCCGGAACCACAACAGCTGTGGTTGCCATGCGATTATCACATCACGTCGGGCTGAAACTGGTCACGGATTCAGTCTATCTTGCAAATGAAATCAAGGAGTTCCCCGGAATTGAGGTCATGGTTCCGGGCGGAGTCGTGCGCCGGGCCGACGGGGCAATCGTTGGCGAGCACGCCGTCGACTTCATCCGCCAGTTCCGGGTCGACATTGCCGTCATCGGCGCAGCAGGCATCTCGCATGACGGTGCCCTCCTCGATTACGATCTTCGACAGGTGAGCGTAGCGCGTGCGATAATCGAACATTCCCGCAACGTCGTGCTGGCGGCGGACAGTACAAAGTTCGGTCGCATGGCGCCGGTCTGCATCGGTCAACTCGGCCAGGTCGACATGCTTGTCACCGACAGATCATGTCCCGCCGCCCTGCGGGCGCTCTGCGCTCGACAGAACTCCGACCTCGTCGTTGCCGAGTAGCACGGAGTTCATGGCGGTTGACACGAATATTCGTATCTGACATAATTACGAACCAAACGTAATGTAAAACGCAACTTATTGCACTTCGATTTGGGTGGTTTGGAGAGGAATTCGGATGCTGGTGCTCCTGCGCCCCATCGCCTGGATCAACACGAGGATATTGCGCCTCGGGCGTCAGCTTGCCTGGATCGCCCTCGCCCTCATGGTGCTGGTCATTCTTGCCCAGGTCTTTTTTCGTTACATCATGAACAATGCCCTGGCCTGGCCGGACGAAGCGGCGCGTTTCCTGATGCTGTGGATGATTGCCTTCATGGCACCGTCGGGAATGCGCTGGAGCGGTTTCGTATCCATTGACCTGCTGCCCCGGGCGATGGCAAGGGTGCCGTCGCATGTCCTCGGACTGCTGCTCCTGGCGTTTTCGCTTGCCGTTCTGCTGACCGCCATCGGACATGGCTACAACCACACATTCGGGTTCGGCGGCCGGTTCGACAGTTCGTCCCTGCGCATACCGCTGGATCTGGTCGGGCTGGAATCGGTCAAGGTCAAGCTGCGCTACATGTACGGATCGCTCCTGGTTTGCGCCGCCCTTCTGATCTTGGTCAATGTCGAGTTGATCCTCCGCATGCTGGTGCGACTGTTTTCACCGGATACCGACCTGCCTCCCGATGATGCAGGCGGCATGGTCATGGCAGCTGACTGATGCTGGCATTGTTCCTCCCCGTTTTCCTTGTCTTCCTGCTGATCGGCCTTCCGGTCTTCTTTGCCCTGCTGCTGGCACCGGGACTGCTGCTCTGGCTGAATGGGCAGGAGCGCGACATCGCTCTGCTCTATCGGAATGTCTATAATGGCATGGACTCCTTCCCGTTGATGGCGCTGCCATTTTTCGTCCTGGCGGGCGAGTTGATGAACAAGGGTGACATCACCACCCGCCTCGTGGAATTCAGCCAGGCGCTCATGGGTCATCTGCGCGGCGGGCTTGCCCATGTGAACATTCTCAGCTCCATCCTGTTTGCCGGGCTGTCGGGGTCGGCAGTCGCCGATACGTCGGCGCTTGGATCGACATTGATCCCTGCCATGGAAAAGAATGGATACTCTCGGAAGTTTGCGGCGGCGATCACCGCGGCAAGCTCGGTGATCGGCCCCATCATTCCGCCCTCCGGGATCATGATCATCTACGCCTATGTCATGGGTGAGAGCGTTGCTGCCCTTTTCCTGGCCGGAATCGTGCCTGGCGTTCTCGTCGGGCTCGGTCTCATGGTCGTCGTGCGTTTGATGGCCGACCGTTACGACCTTCCGAAGGCCGAACGCATCGTGAATCGGAACCAGGCCATCTCTCCCGTCGAGCACCGGGTTTCCTTCGTCCTCTTGCGCATCAACATCGCCGGCGTACTGGCGGCGCTCTATTCCGGCATTGCGGCGCTGCTTCGCTCCACCTTGAGCGTCGAAGTGGGTTTCAATGGCTGGCTGGTCTTCATCGTCCTGCTTCCCTTTGCGCATCTCCTTCTCATGCGCCTCCGATCCAGGGTTTCCCCCGATTTTCGTATCACCTGCAAGAAGGCGGTGGCGCCGCTGCAGACACCGATCATCATTCTCGGCGGTATCCTGGTCGGCGTCTTCACGCCAACCGAAGCCTCTGCCATCGCAGTGGCATATGCTCTTGTCGTCGCCTTTGGTGTCCTGCGCTCCATGCGGCTCAGTGATCTTCCCGGCATTCTCATGCGTGCGGCGCTGTCTTCCTCCACCGTCCTGCTGCTTGTCGGCGCCGCCGTCGCATTCAAGACCGTGGTCAGCCTCAGCCATGCACCCGAACAGATGGCAGATTTCATGCTTGAGCTCAGCAGCAACCCGCTGATGCTCCTGTTTCTTATCAACATTCTCCTGTTCATCGTCGGCATGTTCCTGGATGCCGGGCCGGCCATCATCATCCTGGGGCCGATCCTGGGGCCGATCTTCGTTGATCTCGGGGTCCATCCGGTGCACTTCGCAATCATCATGTCGGTGAATCTGACCGTAGGCCTTGCCACCCCACCGATGGGGCTCGTGCTTTTCGTGGCTTCGTCCGTGTCCGGTGAGAGGGTCGAAACGATTTCAAGGGCGATTCTGCCATTCCTGGCGGTCGAAGTCGTCGTGATTTTCCTGATCACCTATATTCCGGCACTTTCAATGACCATCCCGCGCCTTACGGGGTTCGTTCAATAGGGCACCAACACTCAAACCTAGGAGGTAATCCATGATAAGATCCACACTGATATCCTTGACGGTCGCGGCCGTTGTCGCTGGAATTGCGCTTCCGGCAGCAGCAGCCGACTACACGATTCGTGCCACTGCGAATTCGAACGAGAATGACGAGGATTATGATGGCCTGGTCGTTTTCAAGAGCTTTGTCGAGAGCGCGTCGAATGGCGCCATCGAGGTTGAACTGTTCATCGGCACGCAGCTTTGCGGAAACGGCGCCGAATGCCTGCAAGGCGTGGCCGACGGATCGGTCGATGTCTACATCTCGACCTCGGGTGGTGCCGCCGGCATTTTCCCCTATGTCCAGGTTCTCGATCTGCCGTACCTGATGGCAAACGACCGGATCGCCGAATCTGTCCTGTCGGGCAATTTTACCCGCAAGATGCGCGAGATGGCGCTGGAAAACTCGGACGACACGATCCGCCTGATGACGATCGGCAACACCGGTGGCTGGCGCAACTTTGCCAATACCAAGCGCCGGGTCATGAGTCCGGATGACCTTTCCGGGCTGAAGATTCGTACCGTCGTCGCCGATCTTCCGCAGGAACTGGTCAAGGCACTTGGCGCATCGCCGACACCGATCCCCTGGCCGGAACTCTTCACGTCGTTCCAGACCGGCGTGGTCGAAGGCTCCAAGAACGGCATCACCGACATCATGGGCATGAAGTTCCCGGATGCCGGGCTTCAGTATGTCACGCTTGACGGTCACGCATATATGGGTGCCCTGTGGTGGATGAACAACGAGGCGTTCATGTCGATGCCGGAAGATATGCGCCGGGTCGTGGTCGACGGTTTCGCGGCGTTGCAACAGGCGACATTCGCCTCGCCCAAACGTAAGTCGATCCAGGCCTATTCCGACTTTGTTGCCGGAGGCGGTGATCTCTACGTGCCAACTCCAGCGGAAAAGGCACAGTTCCGCGAGGCTGCTGCACCGGTCTATGACTGGTTCAGGGAGAATATCGACGGCGGTGAGGAAATCTTCGACGCCCTCGTTGCCGCGGTCGCCGATGCCGAAGCCGATCTGGAATCCGCCACGGAAATGGACATCAACTGACCACGAGACACGAACCGGAATGGGGGCCCTGCGACGCTCGGTCCCCGTTCACTCTACCGGAACGGATATAGCCAACCCCGGTAATCATTGATCAACACATGAGCCTTTTCGATTTGTTCCGGCGTCATCTTCTTCAGAACTTCTTCCTGCGAGATGGCCGCGTCGGGATCTCCGCCGATCGCGGAAAGAACGAACCACGTATAGGATCGCACGAGATCGGGGGCAGGAAGTCCCCGGCCGACTTCGTAGTACCACCCGATCCCGGACTGGGCACCCGCATGTCCTTTCATGGAGGCGCGGAGGTACCATTCGAATGCACGGACATCATCGCGCTCCACGCCAAGTCCGGACGCATACATGACGCCGATAAGCTCTTCCGCCTCGGCGTTGCCGGCACGGGCCGCCGGCAACAACTCCACCATCGCCGCGCCATATTGCCCGGCATCCATGAGATCGCGAGCCGTTTCGATTTCGGCCGACGCCGTGCCGGTAGCGCAAAGCGCGGCAACAAACACAAGATACTTCATCGGGGATCTTTTCTGCTGGCTTTCATGTGCGTCCCTGCCCATGGAATCGATCTTCCGCGGCAATTGCAACCCTCCGATTTCCTCGAATTCGACGCCGGGCAGGTCGAGTTGGGCCAACTCCTGTTCTTCGATCCGATCCTCTCGGGCAACCGGAATATCTCATGCGCGACATGCCATAACCCCGATCACGCCACCACCGACGCGCTGTCACTCGGGATCGGTGAAGGCGGGTCCGGAATCGGTCCGGCTCGAATCCCCGGAACTGGCGCCAGCCGCATCCGAAAGCGAATACCGCGCAATGCTCCCGCGCTCTGGAACCTCGGTGCCGTCGAGGTGGAAACGCTGTTCCATGACGGCCGCATCACGGTATCGGACATCTACGAGAACGGGTTCAACACGCCCGCACAGGAATGGCTACCGGAAGGGCTGGACAGCATTCTTGCCGTGCAGACGCTCTTTCCACCGACTTCGCAATTCGAAATGGCCGGGGATCCTGGCGAAAACCAGATCGCTGGTGCCGCCTATGACCGCATTGATGCCGTCTGGCCGATCCTTGCCCGACGCGTTCGCGCCATCCCCGAATACGAAGGTCGATTCGTCGCCGCGTTTGATGACGTGAATGGCCCACTCGACATCGACATCACGCATATCGCCAACGCCATTGCTTCCTTCGTTGCAACCGAGTTCCGAAGCCATGACAGCCCGTTCGACGCCTTCCTCGGCGGCGAGACATCCGCCCTGTCGGCCCGGCAGCAATCAGGACTGGAATTGTTTTATGGCAAGGCCGGCTGCAGCCTCTGCCATTCGGGACCGCTGCTCACGGATCACGGGTTCCATGCGCTGATGCTTCCCCATTTCGGACCAGGAAGAACCCGACAATGGGATCCCGTGGCTCGTGATGTCGGGCATATGGCGGTGTCGGACAGGCTCGAGGATACCTACCGCTTTCGTACCCCGTCGCTCCGCAACGTCGCCCTGACCGGCCCATACGGACACAATGGTGCCTACCCGACACTCGAGGGGATCATCCGCCATCACCTGGCACCGAAGAGGTCGTTTGCAAGCTGGCAGCCCCGACTGGCAGCCCTGCCGGAAGTTCCATGGTTGTCCGCCACCGATTTCCTGCCGCTCGACGATGCCCGTGAACGGGCCCGCCTGTCCTCCCGGCTGGACATCGTGCCCGTCTCGCTGTCGGACAGCGAGGTTGCGGACCTGGTTGCCTTCATGCACGCGCTGAGCGGCACAGCTTCGCTCCGAGGACGCCTCGGTCGTCCTGACGCCGTGCCGAGCGGCCTGGCCGTGGATTGATGGCTGGCCCGTTCATGGCAGGCAAGGCGACAATGGACCCGGCCTTCCGGACTGAATTCCTGCCAGGGGCAGCCTGGATCTGCCAGTTCGCTGCCGCATGGCGAATGCGGCGAGGATGAAGTGCGCTTTCGAGGGCAGCACACGCCTTCCATGGGAGAGAATGACATGCAACTGACACCAGGAAAGCTGTGGGGGCTGCGACGCATGTCGGATGCCCGAGGCGTCTTCAAGATGATCGCCGTTGACCAGCGGCCGCCGATCAAGGGTCCGATCGCCCGGCATCTCGGCCTCGACGAGGCACCCTGGGACCAGGTTGCCCGCTTCAAGCGATTGCTGGTCGAGACGCTCGAGACACAGGCCACGGCGATGCTTCTCGATCCGCATTACGCGATCCCGCATTCGATCGATGCACTCTCCCCGGCCCGGGGGTTGGTGGTGACGCTTGAGGACAGCCTGTTCGAGGATACCGGCAGTGGCCGCCTGTCGACCAGTATCGATGACTGGTCGGTCGGGAAGATCAAGCGCATGGGTGGTGACGCGGTCAAGGTTCTTGCCTGGTATCGACCTGACGCCGGTAGCGACGTGATCAGGCGGCAGCAGGAATATGTCAGGCGCATTGGCGAGGACTGCGCGCGCCTCGACATTCCATTCCTCCTGGAGTTGCTCGTTTATCCCCTGGCGACCGACTCCCGCCAGACCAGCGCCCAGGTTGAAATGAAGGGCAAGCAGTGCGGTCTCGTTCTGGCGTCGGTCGAGGAGTTCGCCAGGCCGGAATACGGCGTGGACGTGTTCAAGCTGGAAAGCCCCGTCAACGCCGCTGATGCCGATGGCTCCGCCGCCGTTCAGGCCCTGTTCGATGAAATGGGCCGCCTTGCCGGACGCCCCTGGGTCTTGACTTCAGACGTTTCAGGCGCAGACCGGGCTCCATAACCCTTGCCAGACGGTGGTTTTGCATCCATTTTCGGACAAATGCCAATGTAGTGCCCTAATTGTGTTTATTCTTGACAGACGCTGGCCCATCGCCTAGTCTCCGTGGCATGTTCGTGCGACGAAAGATGCTTGCCGGGGGACGCACCAAGGTCCAGGTCGTCAAGTCGGTCCGCAATGGCGACAAGGTCCGCCAGCGCGTGGTCAGGCATGTCGGCACCGCATCGAGCGATGCCCAGCTGGAATCACTGGAATCACTGGGATGCCTCATCATCGAGGAGATCAGGCTGGCCGACAGCGGACAGCAATCGCTGTTCACGCCGAAGGCGTTCGCCGATTTGGCCGAGCAGTCGCGGCGGGCGCGGCCGGACCCCGGGCCGTTCGGGGTCGATCTGGCCGATTGCCGCGAGGATGCACGCATTGCCATCGGCGTGCGGGAGGCCTTCGGCGAGGTCTATGCCCAACTCGGCTGGGACCGGCTGTTCGGTGCCCGCCGCATGAGCGCCAATCGCAACATCAGGGAGATGGTACTGGCCCGCATCGCCCGGCCGCAATCGAAGCGGGCCATGACCCGAGACCTGGAACGCCATGGCCAGCTTTCGCTGAACCTCGACCATGTCTATCGCAGCATGGACCGTATTGACGAGAGGATGATCGAGGCGATCTGCCGGCGGTCGCGGGATGTGGCAGAGACGTTGCTGCCGGCGCCGGTCACGGTGATCTTCTACGACACGACGACGCTCTACTTCGAATCCGATGCCGAGGGCGACGACCGGCACCGGGGCTACAGCAAGGATGGCAAGCCGCACCGGGTGCAGGTGCTGTTTGCGCTGCTGGTGACACCGGAAGGCCTGCCGGTCGGCTACGAACTCCATCCGGGCAACACCCATGAGGGTGGCACGCTGGTCCAGGCGCTCGATGCGCTGGAGCGGCGCCATCCCGGCATTGCCTTCACGGTGGTGGCCGATGCCGGAATGATCAGCCGCGAGAACCGGCAGGCGCTCGAGCAGCGGGGTACGCCCTACATTCTCGGCGCCCGCCTGAAATCGTGCCGGGTGGCGCTGAAGCGGCAGATCCTCGATCTGGATGCCTATGCGCCATGGGGACGGGACAGGCACGCGGAGCAACTGGGTCGGATCCGCGCCATCAGCGACGGCGATGCCAGGCTCGTGGTCACGCATTCGCCGCGCCGGGCCCGCAAGGATGCGCACCAGCGGGAGCGGCAGATCGAGCGGCTGCGGACCCGGCTGGCCAAGGGTGCCGGGGCGGCCTCGCTGGGCAACCGGGGCACGGCCCGCTTCCTGGACTTTCCGGACGGGCGCGTGGCGCTGAACGAAGAGAAAATTGCCGCTGCCGCGTCCTGGGACGGGCTGCGGGGCATCGTCGCCCGGGGCTGCGACGATGCCGACCCCCGCGACCTCGTCATCCAGTACCGCCAGCTGGCCGAGATCGAGGCCTGCTTCCGTGTCAACAAGCACGATCTCAGGATCCGTCCGGTCTTCCACTGGGCACCGCGCCGGATACGGGCGCATGTCGCCATCTGCTACATGGCGTTCTGCTGCCTGCAACATTTGCGGCACCGCCTGGCGGCAAGGGGGTGGCGGATGAGTGCGGACCGGATCCGCCGGGCGCTGGGCGAGCTGGAGATCAGCATCCTCTACGAGAAGACTGGTGACCGGAAATTCGCCATGCCAAGCGCGCCGACGGAAGATGCCCGGCGGATCTACCGGGTATTGGGCCTGACCTGGAAGCGGGCGCCGTTTGTCTGCACGTCCCAAGAGGGAAAAAGCCGGCAGGACTGACGGGCCTTCATGAGGAGGAGGATCCGGGCAAGGCCGAAATGTAGTGCCCCCGGAAAATGCATGACTCATTGTATATCAATGAGTTGTGGAAGAAAATGTCTGAAGTCAAGAGGAGTTCGCCAGGCCGGAATACGGCGTGGACGTGTTCAAGCTGGAAAGCCCCGTCAACGCCGCTGATGCCGATGGCTCCGCCGCCGTTCAGGCCCTGTTCGATGAAATGGGCCGCCTTGCCGGACGCCCCTGGGTGATGCTGTCCGCTGGCGCCGGCAAGCCCGAGTTCAGGGCGGTCCTGGAACACGCATTCGCTGCCGGCGCATCCGGGTTCCTGGCCGGGCGCGCCATCTGGCTCGATGCATTCTCGGCCTATCCGGACTGGACGATGATCCGGGAAAGGCTGCAAGGCGAGGCGGCCAGATACTTCCACGAAATCTGCACCCTGGCGGACGAACAGGCGGCAAGCTGGACTGCCCATCCTTGCCATGGCCTGCATGGCGCCGGATTTTGCCCGGCCGATTCCAGCTTTCGCCACAACTACCAGGATCTTGACGACAGGGAACAGGGCCGGAAACTTCAGCGGTGACACTCTGGCCGCAGCAACGCCGCTGGCCATTGCCGGGCCAGCATATTCGTCCTCGGCCATGAATCCTGCCTGCGAGCGGCAGGGAATTACAGCATGAGCAGTGTCGGAGATTCCAGATGCCTGGCGATTTCGGCCAGGAATGCTGCGCCCAAGGCACCATCTATGACCCGGTGGTCGCAGGACAGGGTGACCGACATTGCGGTCCTGAATTCGACCTGACCTTGGTCATTCTCGAACGGAGTCCGCCGGCCGGAGCCGACAGCCAGTATCGAGCCATGCGGCGGGTTGATGACCGCATCAAAATTCTCGATACCGAACATGCCGAGATTCGAGATCGCAAAGCTGCCGCCAATATATTCCTCGGGCTTGAGTCTTCGATCCCTTGCCCGGGCGGCCAGCGACTTCATCTCCTGGGAAAGGGCGGTCATGGGTTTGTTCTGGGCGTCACGCAGGACCGGCGTAAACAGCCCGCCTTCCACCGCAACCGCGACGGCAACATCCGAGGACCGGAATTTCAGCAGCCGGTCATGTGCCCATATCGCGTTGGCATCCGGAACCAGTTGCAGCGCCATCGCCGATGCCTTGATGATGAAATCATTGATCGAAATCCTGATCCCGCGCGATTCAAGCTCCCGGTTGAGCATGGACCTGGTCTCGATCACCGCATCAAGCATGATCTCGCGCCGCAAGTAGAAATGCGGCACGGTCTGCTTGGCCTCGACCAGCCTGGCAGCAATGGTCTTGCGCATGTTGTCCAGCGGCACTTCCTCAAAGCTCCGGTCGACATAGAGTGCCGCAACCATCTGCCATTCGCCGGCACCGGTGGTGACCGGCTCCGGCTTCGCCGCCGGCTGCCTTTTGATGGCAGCCTCGATATCACGCTTGATGACTCGACCTGCCGGGCCGGTTCCGGCAATCGCGGCCAGATCCAACCCGTTTTCCCTGGCCAGGCGGCGGGCGAGGGGAGAGGAAAACACCCTGTCCGACCCGCGGCGCTCGGGCAATTCAGCTCGCCCGGAGGCGGTGCCCGGGCGCGCGGGCGCCGTTGCCGTCAAGGGTCCTGTCCCGGGGGCAGTGGCTTGCGGAGCCGATGTCGCCGGGGAGGAAGCGTCGTCCGGCGGTGCATCAACCTCGAGCCTGTCCGGTGGCTCCTCGCCCTCCTCGAGGATGATCGCAATCGGGCTGTTGACCGGGACATGGGTTGCGCCTTCATCGACCAGCAGTTTCACGACAGTACCCTCATCCACCGCCTCGAACTCCATGATCGCCTTGTCGGTCTCGATCTCCGCAAGGATGTCGCCAGAGGCTACGGTATCGCCTTTACCGACATGCCATCTGGCCAGGGTTCCATCCACCATCGTCGGCGACAGTGCGGGCATGTGGACCGTGATCGGCATGTTCAGATCACTGGCCGTAGGTCACGGTCTTGGCCGCTTCGACGATTTCAGTAGGGCTGACCAGTGCAAGTTTTTCAAGATTTGCCGCATAGGGCATCGGAACATCCTTGCCGGTGCAATTGATGACCGGTGCATCAAGCCAGTCAAAGGCCTCCTGCATGAGAACGGAAGAGACATGACTGCCGATCGAGCAGACCGGCCAGCCCTCTTCAATGGTCACGCATCGATTGGTCTTCCTGACTGATTCGATAACGGTCCCGGTATCCATGGGGCGCAGGGTGCGCAAATCCACGATCTCTGCCGTGATCCCGGTTTCGGCGAGAATTGCGGCCGCTTCCAGCGTGTGTTTCATGCCGATTCCGAATGATACCAGCGTAACATCATTTCCTTCCTGCCAGATCCTTGCCCGGCCAAGCGGCACCGTCAGATCCTCGATCTCCGGAACATCGAAACTCTGACCGTACAGGATCTCGTTCTCCAGGAACACCACCGGATTGTCGTCCCGGATTGCCGATTTCAGCAATCCCTTGGCATCGGCAGCAGAGAATGGCTGCACCACCTTGAGGCTGGGCACATGCGTGTACCAGGCCGCATAATCCTGGCTGTGCTGGGCGGCGACCCGGGCTGCTGCACCATTCGGGCCACGAAAGACAATCGGGCAGGGCATCTGTCCGCCAGACATGTACAGGGTCTTGGACGCAGAATTTACAATATGATCAATGGCCTGCATCGCAAAGTTGAAGGTCATGAACTCGACGATCGGGCGCAAGCCTCCGAATGCTGCACCGACTCCGAGCCCAGCGAATCCATGTTCCGTGATCGGCGTATCGACCACCCGCCCCGGTCCGAACTCGCCCAGGAGACCTTCCGAAATCTTGTATGCGCCCTGGTATTCGGCAACCTCTTCCCCCATCAGGAATACATCCGGATCCCTGCGCATTTCCTCGGCCATGGCCTGGTTCAGGGCCTGGCGGACCGTCATGGATTGCATTGTTGTTCCTGGCGGAATGTCGGGGTCGAAGGGGGTCGGGGCGGCAGGCCTGGCCGGAGGAGGGGCAGGGGCGGCGCGCTCTCCATTCTTCTTCGCGACCTGTTCGGGAGCTTCCACCTGTTCTGCCGTTGCTGCCATTGCTTCCGACGGCTTGCTGTCGTCACCATCGGTGGTCAGCACGGCAATCGGCGTGTTGACCGCAACATCCTGCGTGCCTTCCGGGACCAGGAACTTGCTGATGATTCCGTCGGCAGCCGATTCGAACTCCATGATTGCCTTGTCGGTCTCGATCTCCGCAATCAGATCGCCGCTCGAGACAGCATCTCCCTCCTGGACCATCCACTTCAACAACGTTCCGGATTCCATTGTCGGTGACAGCGCAGGCATCAGGATACTGTCTTCCATCAGGTGATCTCCAATTTGACCGGAATGATGTCGGTGCCCAGAAAATCAGACAAAGACATCTGTCCAGAGTTCCGATTGTTCAGGCTCCGGGCTCTCCAGGGCAAACCCGGCCGATTCATTGACGATTTCCTTGATTTCCAGGTCGATCTTCTTGAGGTCGTCTTCGGATACCGACGGATAGGCCAGCAGCAGATCCCTCACATGGTCGATCGGATCGCTATGCTTCCTGACTTCCTGGACCTCGTCCCGGGTCCGGTATTTCGCCGGATCAGACATTGAATGGCCCCGGTAGCGATAGGTCAGCACCTCGAGGATATAGGGACCATTGCCGGAGCGGCAATGCAATGCCGCCTTTTTTCCGGCATCCCTGACCGCCAGCACATCCATGCCGTCGACGACTTCTCCGGGTATCCGGAATGCCTGCCCCCTGATGAAAATCTCCTGGGTGGCCGAGGAACGCTGCATGGAGGTTCCCATGGCGTATCGATTGTTTTCGACCACGAATAGAACCGGCAGTTTCCACAGGCTGGCCATGTTGAAGGCTTCGTAGACCTGTCCCTGGTTGGCGGCACCTTCGCCGAAATATGTAAAGGTCACCGCCCCCGATGATCTGTACTTGTCGGAAAATGCCAGTCCGGTCCCGATCGGAACCTGGGCCCCGACAATTCCGTGCCCACCATAAAAATCGCGCTCCGTGCTGAACATGTGCATGGAGCCGCCCTTGCCACGCGAATATCCGCCGCTGCGGCCGGTCAGCTCGGCCATGACACCGTTCGGGTTCATGCCGCAGGCAAGCATGTGACCGTGATCCCGGTAGGCAGTAATTCGCTTGTCGCCCTCTTCGGCTGCCGCCTCGAGCCCGGTAATGACCGCTTCCTGCCCGATATAGAGGTGGCAGAATCCACCGATCCTTCCCATGCCGTAGAGCTGGCCCGCCTTCTCCTCGAATCGCCTGATCAGCAGCATGTCGCGATAGAATTGCAGCAATTCCCTGACGGTTACGCGTGGTCCGGAAGTTCGCTTCCTGGCAGCCATGAGATCTTCCCCCGAACTTCCTCGATTATCAGAACATCACGTCGGATACCTAGACTGAATCGCCGGCAATTTCTACAGCATTCGGCCCTTGCCCGATGGTGGCCACCCGCTGGCAACCCGGCCCCTTGTACACATCCCGACACGGTGATGACACCCGCCGGCAAGGCTCGCCTTGCGGGAGCAACCGGCATGAACTCCCTGCCCGGTGGTCACGGGCAGATCAGTTGGCCATGGTCTTGACGATGATGTCGTTGTCATGAACGAAGCTCAGCGCCTCGCGGGCCCTCTCATCGAGAAGATCGAGATCCAGGTAGTGATCCGACAGGCGGCGAACGAGATTTTCCATCTCGATGATTTCATCCTGCAACCGGGAATACTCGGCAGTCAGCAGGGTTTCCTCGTCGATGACCATCGTCCTGGCAAAACGGCCATTCTCGCCCTGCACGGCCGACACCGCGAAATAGGCCCCGATGACCAGAAACAGGACATAATAGCCGGCGACTAGCGCCAGAATTCGGAATTTCGCTCTCATTCTGCCTGCACTGACCTGTCCGGCCGGTCACTGCTGCCGGCTCTCATTGTTCGGTACATGCTAACCGGATTGACCCGGAGACTCAACTCGACAAGGCATCAATGCCGGGAAGGGGCCTGCCCTTCATCCACTCCAGGAACGCACCGCCGGCTGTCGACACGTAGGTGAATGCCGATGCAAGGCCGGCCCGGTTCAATGCGGTAACCGAGTCGCCACCACCGGCAACGGAGATCAGCCGGCCTTCTTCGGTCAGCCTAGCGGCGGTAGCGGCAATCGAGTTGGTCGCACGATCGAATGGCGGCGTCTCGAACGCACCGGCCGGCCCGTTCCAGATCAATGTCCGGCAGCGCTCCAGCAGGTCGGCAATTGCGTCCTGGCTCCGAGGTCCGAGATCCAAGATCATCCTGTCGGCCGGACACTTGTCCGCATCCACCGTCAGGGCAGGGGAATCGGCCTGCAGCTGCTCGGCGACGGTCACGTCGACCGGCAGGACCAGGTTGCAACCCTGGAGGTCAGCCTCTTCGATCACCCCCCTGACCATTTCGGTCATTTCCCGCTCGACAAGCGACCGGCCAACCTCATGCCCCATGGCCAGGAGGAAGGTATTGGCCATGGCACCGCCGATCACCAGATGATCAACCAGCCTGACGAGATGGTTCAGCACTTCGAGCTTCGTCGAGACCTTCGCCCCGCCGATGATTGCCGCCACCGGTCGCTCCGGAGCCTCCAGAGCTGCATCCAGCGCCGCAAGCTCTTCCTCCAGCAGGCGCCCGGCACAGGATGGAAGCCGCCCGGCAACCCCCGAAATCGAGGCATGGGCACGGTGGCAGGCTGAAAATGCATCATTGCAATAGACATCGGCAAGGGCAGCGAGGTCGCCTGCAAATTGCGAATCGTTGCTGGTCTCTCCCGGGTTGAAGCGGAGATTTTCCAGCAGGAAGACATCTCCCGGTCCTGCATCTGCCAACACCGAACGAGCCCGCATATCGGTAGCCGATGAAATGAAGCCGATCGGCGTTCCATAGGCCGCCTCGAGGGACGGAACCAGCTGTTCCAGCGACAGCGACGGCTCCGGCTTTCCTCCGGGGCGGCCAAGATGCGAGGCAATGACCAGGATTGCCTGTCGTTGCCGCAACTGTGAAATCGTCGCCCTGGTCCGCAATATCCGGGTCTGGTCGGCGACCTGGCCATCCTCGAGCGGAACATTGATGTCCAGCCTGACCAGGACCCGCCGTCCGGCGAGGTCCATCTCGTCAATCGATTTCCATTTTCGCATGGCTCCGGCGGCCTCCGCGACGGCGAGGCTCAGCAGTTGGCCATGACACCGGCCACGTCAAGCATCCGGTTGGAGAATCCCCATTCATTGTCATACCAGCTGAGAATTCGGCAGAATGATCCGTCAAGCACCTTTGTCTGGTCGGTATGCACAACCGAGGACCGCGGGTCGTGGTTGAAGTCCGAGGACACGTTCGGCAGGTCGGTATAACCGAGAATGCCCTGCAGGTTGTCATCGGCTGCCGCCCTGAAACAGTCATTGATTTCGTCGGCGGTTGTTGGTCGGTCGGCTTCGAAGGACAGGTCGACCACCGAGACGTTCGGCGTTGGCACCCTGATGGCAACGCCGTCGAGCCTTCCGGCAAGCTCCGGCAACACCAGCCCGACCGCCCTGGCTGCACCGGTCGAGGTCGGTATCATCGACATCGCTGCCGCACGCGCCCGGTACAGATCCTTGTGCACGGCATCGAGGGCAGGCTGGTCGCCGGTATAGCTGTGGATGGTGGTCATGAAACCGCGCCTGATGCCGACGGTTTCGGCAAGCACCCTCGCCACCGGCGCCAGACAGTTTGTCGTGCATGACGCGCAGGACACCACCAGGTCGTCAGCCGCAATCTGATCGTGATTGACCCCGTAGACCACGGTCCGGTCGGCGCCGGTTGCCGGGGCCGAAACGAGAACCTTGCGGACACCATTTTCCAGGTGTTTGGCAGCCAGATCGCGGGAGGCAAAAAAGCCCGTGCATTCCAGCGCAATGTCGATGCCTGACCATGGCAGTTCGGCCGGGTTGCGCAGCGATGAGACGTTGACCCGTCCGCTACCGGCATCAAACCAGTCATCGCCAACTGTGATGCCGGATGGAAAGCGTCCATGAATGCTGTCAAATTCGAGCAGGTGGGCGAGGGTGCCGACCGGCGCCAGGTCGTTCACCGCGGTGACGGCAATGTCGTCTCGCCCCGACTCGGCAATTGCCCTGAACACGTTGCGGCCGATACGCCCAAATCCATTGATTCCAACCTTTACAGTCACGCTCTATCTCCAGTCATCTTCATCTGTGCCATTCGTTGTTGCGGTGCCGGGTCGCCTTCGGGTCGAAAACCCCCTGGCCGGAGGCGCCGGGACGGACAATCACCTTCACAGCAATTCCCGAACCGTATCTGCGATTGCCTCCGGCGTAATGCCGAAATGCCGGTAGAGATCCGACCCTGGTGCCGAGGCACCAAATCCTGCCATTCCGACGAAGCCGGATTTCCGGTCCTGGCCTCTTTCGCCGCACAGCCACCGCTCCCAACCCTGACTCACCCCGGCTTCGACTGCCACCCTGACCGGCCCCCTGGGCAGGATCTTCCGTCGGTAGGAATCGTCCTGCCGTGCGAACAATTCCCAGCAAGGCATTGATACCAGGCGAGTTCCGATACCCGATTCTTCCAGTTCCTCCTGCGCTGCCGCCGCCAGCGCAACTTCGGTTCCGGTCGCCATCAATATTGCCTTTCTCGGCAACCTGGACTCGCGCAGGACATATGCGCCTCGCAGGGAGAGGTTCCCGGGCCGATGGGAAGTTCGCATCTCGGGCGTGGCCTGCCTGGACAGGGCAATGACGGTCGGGCGGTTCATGGAGGTCAGGGCAGCCTGCCATGCCTCGGCGGTCTCCGCGGTATCACAGGGTCGGAACACGTTGAGGTTGGGGGTCGCCCTCAGCATGGCCAAATGTTCGACGGGTTGATGGGTCGGTCCATCCTCGCCAAGTCCGATCGAATCATGAGTCATGACATGGACAACCGGAACCCCCATCAGGGCCGACAACCGCATGGCCGGGCGGGCGTAATCCGCAAAACACAGGAAGGTGCCGCCATAGGGCCTGATGCCGCCATGCAGCGCCATTCCATTCATGGCCGCCGCCATCGCGTGTTCCCGGATGCCGTAATGGACATAGCGGCCGGAATTGTTGTTGCCGTCGAATACCGACAAATCCGGGCTGCGCGTATTGTTGGATCCGGTAAGGTCGGCCGAGCCGCCAATGGTCTCCGGAACCACCGGATTGATCGCAGTCAGGACAAGCTCCGACGATTTTCGGGTCGCCATGGCCGACTGCGACTCCAGCGCCTCGACCTTCAGCTTCGATATGGCCGACCGAAGTCTCCTCGGCGCCGCTCCGCTGATGACCCGGTTGAATTCATTCCTGCGATTGGCGGGCAATGCCTGCATCCGCAACTCCCAGGATTGTCGGGCAGACACTCCCCTCGAGCCGATCTCTTCCCATTCGGCCTTCAAATCGGCCGGAACCGCGAAGGGTGCATCGCTCCAGCCATATGCCTGCCGGGTCTTGCCGATCTCGTCCTCTCCCAGCGGGCTCCCATGGGCGCTTGCGGTTCCTTCCTTTCCGGGAGAACCAAATCCGATCCGGGTTGAACAGGCAATCAGCGTCGGCTGCCTGGCCAGCCTGGCCTCCGTCAGCGCCTTGTCGATATCGTCGGGATCATGGCCATTGCACTCGATGACCTTCCAGCCGGCAGCCTCGAAGCGCAGCCGCTGATCAGTCATGTCACTCAGCCCGACCTCACCATCGATGGTAATTCCGTTATTGTCCCAGATTGCCGTCAATCTGGACAATTGCAGCCGCCCGGCCAGGCCTGCCGCCTCGTGACTGACGCCTTCCATCAGGCACCCATCACCAACGAGAACATAGGTGTGGTGATCAACAACCCGGCGGCCGAACCGGCTGCACATGGCCTGTTCGGCCATGGCAAATCCGACCGCGTTGGCAAAACCCTGGCCAAGTGGACCGGTCGTGGTTTCGATGCCGCCGCCATGACCGTATTCCGGGTGTCCGGCAGTGCGCCCGCCCAACTGCCGGAAATTCCTGATCTGGTTGATGTCGAAATCGGCGTATCCGCACAGATGCAGCAACGCGTAGAGCAACATGGAGCCATGGCCGGCCGACAGGATGAAACGGTCCCGGTCGGGCCAGTCCGGGCAGGAGGCATCGAATTTCAGGTGGCGCCCGAACAGGACGGTTGCCACATCGGCCATTCCCATCGGCATTCCCGGATGCCCGGATCCCGCCGCCTGCACGGCATCCATCGCCAATACCCTGACTGCGCAGGCTAGGCGCCAGTGTTCCGGGTGCATGGTCTTCAATTCTGTCAATTTCATGACTTCATTCCAGATTGTCTCCGGACATCGCGGCAAGGATTTCTGCTCTTACCCTATGCGGTCGAAAACGCAAGCGGCGGTGGCAATCCCGATCATCCGTACATGGCCCGGCTTCGATCCGGCAGTCCTGCCACCGCCCGACGGAACAGACACGGTGGTGATGACGGTCCGCAGGAACTCGCCCTGAGCCAGAATGCGATGCACCAGGCGCGCAGCATCCCGTCAACCGGCAGCGGGCGGGACTCCCCGCTGCAGGAGTTCGAGCCAACCTGGTGGTCGGCCGGAATCCGGGCAGGTTGGAGCCCATGCAGGAGGGACGAGGCACAGCAGCAAGACCGGGGCAGACCCGGTCTCCTGCCTGCTGATCAAATCGCGGCAACGATCAACATGATCGTGTCTCCGGGTGCGTTGCCGGCATTCTTCCGAAACGATTGACCGGCACCGCACCTTTCTCCAATTCCGCCGCCAGGGGCGGGAATAGTGACACATCCGGACCGGGAAGGGTGCCGGGACAAGACCAGCCCGGCACCATGATATGCCGTGTTTCATTCGTGCAATCTCCAGCGATGGCACCCCTCACCAGGATGGCGCGCAGATTCTGTAATCGCCGCCGGATTTGCGCTAATTGTCGATGCTGTTGACCCGAATCGGTAGAGTGACGCTGAGGACAAGATGAACGACCAACTCGGAGCCTTCGTCGAACAGGCAATTGCAACGCTTGAGCGTGCAAATGAATCACTTGACAAGGCGACGGCCGTCTCGGCCAGCGAATTTGCCAGCCTGCGGTCCGAATTGACCGCCAAGCGAAGTGCGGTGGATGCGGCAACCTGGAAGAACTCCGAACTTGAACGTCGAAGCGAGGCTCACAAGGCGGAAATCGACAAGCTCAGGGCCCGGCTGGCCGACATGGAAGGGAGGTCGGCCACGTCACCGGATATCGAGGAGTTGCTCAGAAATCGGAAGGAGGATGTGGCCAGGATAAATTCGGCGCTCGAGGAGGTTCAGGAATTGTCGGAGAGATCCAGTGCCGGAAGTTGATATTGTTGCAGGTGAGCGCCGTTATACGGTCGGTTGCAAGCAGGATGAACTGGAGGCGGTCTCGGCTGCGGCCGAGGTGCTGAACAATCAGCTTGCGGAAGTTGCGCAGGCTGACAGGACCATGCCTCCCTCGCAGATGTTCATGTTGGCCGGATTGCAGCTGGCCGACAACCTGGCAAGGGAATCCTCTCGTCAAGCCGACATGCCCGACCAGGACATCCTGGCCGGGCAGATGAAGAGAATCATCCAGCTCGCCGATGGAATCGAAAACAAGATCCAGGTCATGGCCGGTGCTTCGGACAAGGAGGATGCCGGGTAGTCGACCGGTTCGGATGCTTCGTCAGCGGTTGTGCTCGCGCAGCCTCTCGGCAGCTTCCCGGTTGAACTTGATGTCGCCGCCGTCAAGCAACTCGTCCAGCTCACCGGACAGGGTCATTTCAAGGAAAATGTCGCACCCGCCGACAAACTCGCCCTTCACATAGATCTGCGGAATGGTCGGCCAGTCCGAAAACTCCTTGATGCCCTGCCTGAGATTCTCGTCGGACAGCACGTTGACATCGGCAAAATTGACATCAATGTAGCCGAGTACCTCCGCCACCCGGGACGAAAACCCGCATTGCGGCCGATGCCTGGTCCCTTTCATGAACAAGACGACATCATTGGCATCCACCGTATCCTGGATGCTGTCTCGAATATTGCTGGACATCGCCTACTCCCTGGCCTTGGTTGTCAGTGCCAATGCGTGCAATTCACCATTTGGCCCGCTCATCCTGCCCTTCAGGGCCGCATAGACCGCCCGTTGCTGCTGCACGCGATTCATGCCGCGAAAACTCGCATCGATGACCTCGGCGGCAAAGTGATTGCCATCTCCCGCAAGGTCGGTGATCGTGACGCTTGCGTCGGGAAATGCTTCCTCGATCAACTGCCTGAGTTCTGACGCTTCAATTGGCATTTCAGTCTACCCTCAACATGCAGGCTGCATATCCCATCACTCGGCAGCATTCAAGAAACGCCCATGCGCAACGCCGTCCATGACATGGTCTCCGGTCAGCCTGCACACCGTTACCCGATACGAGGAAATGGTGTCGGGCAGGCAGATGATGCAATGCTCATGTAGACCGGCGGAAGGTACAGCACGACTTGCCTGACCGGTTTCATCCGTCACGCCATTCTCTCCCGTGCTGCAGTGCTTCCGTCTTTGCGAATCTCCTTGCATGTCATTCCGGCCGAACTACTACCCAAACATCATTGAATTGATGGATACAGCGACTTCAGCTTTATCCGGGCGTCGCTAGTCCTGAACCGCCAGTCCACCGGTTTGGCCGACCCGTTGCGGTACTTCACCCATGCGCCGACCTCGCGTAGCATCGTCTCCCGGTCGGGTATCCGCCGGTCCAGGCACTGCCGGCACAGGACACTGATCTCGATTTCGGCCATGTTCAGCCAGCTGCCATGTTTCGGCGTGTGGTGGATCTCGAACCTTCCGGCCAGGCGGGATGCTTCCCCGGGCACGAAGGTCTCGTAGAGCGAAGACAGTCTGTGCGTGTTCAGATTGTCCATCACCAGGACGATCTCCCGGTCTGGAAAATGCGTGTCGGCAAGGTCCTTCAGCACCCTGGCGAAGTCTTTCCGGGTGCGGCGATCCGTAACCTCGACATGGCGCCAGCCATCTGCCGGTGCATAGAGCATGAACAGGTTGGCGGTACCGTTGCGTTCATATTCGAAATCGTATCCTGCCGGCTGGCCGGGACGGACCGGCAGCGGCGTCCGGGTCTCCTTCGTCTGTTGCCTCGAGGTCTCATCGAGGCAGATGAGCACGGTGCCCGGGTCGTAATCCCGGCCATAGACCTCGAGCACATCCTCCATGGCACAGACGAAGTCGGCATTCGCCTTCGGCGGGATGCACCAGCATTTCTTCAGCCAGGGCTTGAGGTTGTTTTTTTTAGTGCCCGCCTCACCGTCTCGGTGGAGATCCCGTCCACGATCTCCAGCTCCACCAGCCTGTCGCCAAGCAGCCGCAAATTCCATCTTGCATGCCCCTCGGGCGGCTTCGAGCAGGCCAGCATGGTCAGCTTCGCCTCTGCCTTGCCGTCAAGGAGGCGCGGCTTCCGGCTCATCTGGACCTTGCGCTCCAGTGCCGCCTCGAGACCCTCCATGGTGCATTGCCGGCGTAGCCGTTCTACCGTTGCCGTGCCGACTCCGAGAATGTCGGCGATGTCGGCGTCGCTGCGGGCACCGCCCTGCCGGTCCTCATCGGCCAGGAGCAGGATATGTGCCCGGCGCCTTCGCTCCTTCGAGCCCTTGCCGCCATCGACCATCTCCTGAAGCATGATCCGCTCGTGCTCCTCGAGCCGGACCCTGTAGATCTTTCTGCCTGTCGTACTCACTGCCTGTCACTCCTGGATTGCTCCCGGGGCTGGTATTGCCCGTGCCGACACAATTGCCGCGGCCATCGTTGGGCCGCCCGGAAGGCATGTTGCTCGTTATTGTTGCGGGCAGTATACGGGAGATCTGACGAGGGGAAAACTTGCACCCTGCACCATTGATCAAAACATCAATTCAATGAAGTTGGGGTACTACTCCTGTCGCCATGAACTGCCTTTCCGATTCTCAAAGGAGCGCGTTCTGGCGGGACGGCGTTCTTGTTGTCGAGGATGCGGTCACCCCCGAACAGCTGGCAGCGATGCGGAAGGTCGTTGCCGATTGGGTCGGGGAGAGCCGCAACCACATCGGTGATTATGGCGAGACAGTTGACGGGCGCTGCCGGTTTGACGTCCAGCCCGGGCATACGGCCCGAACCCCTGGCCTGCGCAGGGTGCAGTCCCCGGAAGAGGTGTCAGACATATTCGAATCGGTGATGCGGAGCGCAAGAACGGTGGAGTTCTGCGCCGACCTGATCGGTCCAAACCTTCGATTTCACCATGGCAAGATCAATTCCAAGCTTCCAGGCACGGCCACGCAGGTCAAATGGCACCAGGATTTCCCGTTCGAGCCCATGACCAATGATGACATGATCACCTGCCTGCTGTTCATCGATGACGTGACACTCGAGAACGGGCCGCTGGAAGTCATTCCCGGGACCCATCGGGGACCTATTCACTCGCATTGGCACAATGGCGTGTTTACCGGAGCGGTGTCGGACGAGGTGATGGAGCCGTGCAGGGATGATATCGTCAAATGCACGGGCAAGGCTGGTTCGGTATGTCTCATGCACGCAAGGCTGCTGCACGGCTCGGCGCCGAACCTTTCGGACCAGCCGCGCACGCTCTACATCGCCACATATTATGCAGAAGACGCGATCGAACTGAGTCCCAACCATCTGCCAAGCCGGTTGACCCATGAGTTGGTGTGCGGTGAAGTCTCGGGAAGGGTGCGCTGCACGCCTTACGAAATGGAACTGCCCGAAATGCCGGAAGGCTCATCATTCTTTGCCCAACAGGAGAGGGCAGACCCGGGCTGAAATCGCCACCAATGCCGCATGACAACCCGGCAGGCCCCTGGCAGGCGCAGCGCCTGCTGCAAGTGCCAGGTCAGTATTTTCTGGCACCTGCCTCCGATGCAACACGCGGGACCAGCGCCTTGACCAGGCTGGTCATCTCGAGTGTGCCCACGGCCTCGCCGTCTCGGGTTACCACGTATGAATGCGACGTGTCTCCTTCCGATCGGGCAATCATGCTCTCCAGCGTATCGTCCACCCCAACTTCACCATGGGCATCCGGAAGAATGCCTCCATCCTCGATCGGGATCATGATCGAGCGGACCCGCAGCACGCGTGCACGGTTGATGTCGCTGACAAAGTCTTCGATATACGGATCATTCGGGTGCAGCAAAATCTGCTGGGGCTCGCCTTGCTGGACCACGTAACCATCCTTGAGAATGACCAGGTGATCGGCAAGTTTCAGCGCCTCGTCCAGATCATGGGTTATGAAGACGATGGTCTTGTGCAATTCGGTCTGCAACTCCAGCAGCAAATCCTGCATGTCGGTTCGGATCAGAGGATCAAGGGCCGAAAACGCCTCGTCCATCAGCATGATGGGCGAGTTCGATGTCAGCGCCCTGGCGATACCGACACGTTGCTGCATGCCGCCGGACAACTGGTGCGGGTAATGGTCGCCAAAGCCATGCAACCCGACCCGGTCAAGCCATTTGGCAGCCTCCCCGAGATAGTCCTGCTTGGCCACTCCGCGAACCTTGAGCGTGGTGCCGCCATTCTCCGCCACCGTGCGATGCGGAAGCAGGGCAAACTTCTGGAACACCATCGACATCGCCTCGCGGCGCAGGCTGCGCAACCTTTCTTCGTCATAGGCCAGAACATTCTCGCCATCCACCACGACCTCGCCTGATGTGGGCTCGATCAGCCGGTTGAGATGGCGGATCAAGGTCGACTTTCCGGATCCGGACAATCCCATGATCACGGTAATCCGGCCGTCCAGCATGTCGACATTGATGTCCTTGAGTCCGAGCACATGCCGGTGATCCTTCAGGAGATCGGCCTTGCTGGTTCCCGCAAGCACATGTTCGAGAGCAACCTTCGGTTCGGCTCCAAAAATCTTGTAGAGATTGCGGATCGAAATCTTGACGTCGTCTGACAACATTCTGCTCCAGCTAGTGTTTCTGGGCCGCATTCACGCGGTCTAGCGCGGCCTTGGTAACCCGGTCCAGGATGATCGCAAGAAGGACGATTCCCAGCCCCGAGACCAGCCCGACGCCCAGTTCGAGGTTTCGAATGCCGCGCAGGACCAGAACCCCCAAACCTGGCGCAGACACCAGCGAGGCAATGACGACCATCGCAAGACTCATCATGATGGTCTGGTTGATGCCGGCCATGATGTTCGGCAGGGCAAGCGGTATCTGAACGCCGAACAATTTCTGTCGATCGGTCATGCCGAAACTGTCAGCTGCCTCGATGACGTCCTTGTCCACCAGCCTGATGCCGAGATCGGTCAACCGGATGACCGGCACGATGGCATACAGGATGATGGCAATCCCATACAGTTTCGGCTCGGTGACCGAGAACAGGAAGATCAGGGGAATCAGGTAGACGAAGGGTGGCAAGGTCTGCAGCATGTCCAGCACCGGAATGGTCATCCGCTGCATCCGGTCGCTTCTGGACATGGCTATGCCGATCGGAACGCCCAACAATACACACAGGAAGGCGCAAACAAAGATGATCGCCAGCGTCTGCATGGCATGATCGTAGTGGTCGACGAATGCCAGAAATGCCAGGCAGGCGGTAACGAACACGACCAGGCGCATTGACTTCGAGGCCAGGTAGACGACCAGCATCAGCAGCGGAAACATGATCCACCACGGCACGGTCTCGAATGTCGCAAGGGCGCCGTCAAGAAACCAGCTCAGTGGCTGTGTCAGCGGATCAAGGACAAAGCGCAGCGCGTCCTTGGCACCAAGGAATCCCTGCTCGACTCCCTTGGTGACGTCTCGCGACTGGGCAACCGAGTTACAGGCTTCGTTCAAGGCATCAAGTGACGGGAATGGCAGGTTCCAGATCGAACTCTCTTCGCCGGCGCCGGTTTTTGCCAGCAGATCCGCCATCGACACCGGTGCATCGCCTGCCTTTTCGGAATCGCACCAGCCGCGCAGACCCAGCGCGTTGAACACGAAGTCGTAAGTTGCCATGTCAGAGTGACCTTTCTCGAATTCACGGGGCGGGTGCAGTCCCGCCCCGTGATCTGTCTTTCGACCTGACCTGCAGAGCCGCCCGGCGGCAAAGCCGGATCAGTTGATCAGTGCCGCCAGCTTTTCGCGAGCATCGTCATTGATCCACTGCGACCAGATTTCCGAATTGTTGGTCAGGAAATACACTGCCGCCTCTTCAGCCGAGGCGCCGTTATCGTCCTGCCAGGCCAGGAGGCTGTTCAGAATGGAAATGTCAAAACTGACATTGCCCATCAACTCGGCGATTTCAGGCTCGCGTTCGGCAAGCGACGTGGTGGCGACCGTCAACACCGGTGCTGGCGGAAAGTCGGAAACGCCAGGATTCGCATTTTCCTTGTTCTGGTTCGCAAGGTGGATGTCCGCGTCAATGTCGCCAATCCTGACCGGGGTCAGGGGATACTTGCCGAGCACTGCGGTCGGCGCCCAGTAATAGCCGAACCAGGGCTCCTGGTCCTCGTAGGCAGCGGCGATCGACGTCGCGAGCGTTTCGCCCGAACCGTGATCGAAGATCTCCATGCTGTCGCGCAGTCCCAGCGCCGTGATCAGGTTGTCACTGACAATCCGGCAACCCCAGCCATCGGGACAGTTGTTGAACCGGCCGCCCACCAGTTCGGGATTGGCAAGTACACCCTCGATGGTGGTCAACTCCGGGTTTGACTCGGCGAGATAGGTCGGAATCCACCACGCCTCGATGCCGCCGGGGTCAAACACATCGGCCAGGCGGACAACCTTTCCTTCGGCTTCGAGCTTGCGATAGACATCACCGGTCGAATTGAGCCAGAGTTCGGTGACGATATCGGGTTCACCATTTTCAGCCAGCGATGCGACCGACGTGGTCGTCGCAGACGGCACTTTTTCGACCGTGCATCCATAGCCCTGTTCCATCAGGAACTTGGAGACTTCGGTAATGATCTGGGAAGAAGCCCAGTTCATCTCGGTAATGGATACCTCGCCGCACTCGGCATAGGCCGCGCCAGCAGAGGAAATCATGACGCCCGTTGCCAGGCCGGTCATGATCTTGAAGGATTTGGTCAATGAATTGTTCCTCGGTTGATGGTTGCGTGATCGAATTCACCGGAGATTTCCAGTGCCCCGAGCCTGACCAGAGGCTAAGCCAGTCATGACACTTATTCAATTGCGTAATGGCGGCCGCACCGTTGAGGCCGTTTTCCTGACCCGTCGCCGAAGCCTGAATTGACCTGAATTCGGTCGATCCTGATCCGGCCAGCGTGCCATCCGGCGGGCGACCATCCCGGGGAGGACACTGACCGCGGGTGTTCAGATGACCGGCAACTCCGCGTCGGTGCGGGTGGTCAGCAGCCTTGCGCCATCGGGGCCGACCACGATGTTTTCCTCGTGAACCATCATTTTCCCGCGGCCATAGACAATCGAGGGCTCGATTGTCAGCACCATTCCATCAGTCAGTACCGTGTGGTCAAACGCCGCAAGTGATGGCTGTTCGGTGAGTTGCATCCCGAGGCCGTGGCCAAATCGACCGACATTGCCTCCGGATTCATCCATCTCGGCAGCAATTGCCGTCATGGCATGGAAAAGATCGCTGCAGGTATTGCCCGGGCGAGCCAACTCCAGCCCGGCCTCGGTCGCCCGCCACAGCACGTCATGCGCCCGTCTTGCCAGGTCACTGGCATGTCCCACCGACCAGTTGCGATCGAAATCGCAGAAATACCCGTCCCAGGTCAGGCCCGTATCCAGCATCAGCACGTCGCCCGCCCGAAGCAGACGATCGGTGGGGTGCGAAATCGCGTCGGAATAGCCTTCGGGCCCGGCAGCCCCGACCAGGTAGGGAATGTCGTCGGCACCGGCACCGATCGATGCGCAGCGGAAAGTCCGGAAGACATCCTCGAGCGGCTGGCCAGCACGGGCCATCCCGGGCATTCCGTCAAACACCGACGAGCCAATCGAGCAGGCATAAGCGAGCTTGCCGATCTCGGCCGGGGACTTTGTCATGCGCAAGCCCTGCACGAGGCTGGTGGCATCGGTGATTGCAAGCCCGGGCAATGCCGCCAGGAGTCTTTCCCAGTCGCCCAGCGGCATGCGCAACATGGTTTCATGCCCCTTCAGCACGCCCAGGCCCTGCCGGCGGGCGGCCAGCGGCGACAGCAACTCGGTCAGCAGGCTGACCCCGTCATCGTCCGGCGCCGGGGCACTCCATGTCCGGATGTCATCGAGCCAGCCCCTCGCCATCAACTCGGCACCAATCTCCGGAATCACCGCCACCGGTTTGCCGCTGGCCGGAACGAACACGAACCATGGCCGGGTGGGGCTCTGCCAGAACAGAGTCCGAAATCCGGTGAAATACCGGACCTCCGGTTCGGTCATCAGCAGCAGGCCAGCCAACTCGGAGGCCGCCATGAGCGCCTGTGCCCGCTTGGTGCGGTCCTCGAATTCGGTCACATCAAAGCCGCGCTCCGGAACATCATGCTGCATGCCGCCTCACCTCGCTTCCTTCACGAAATGCAAGAGCAGGGTACTTCGGGCGTGCGAGAATTGGGTGGTGCACAATGTTCAGAACCCGGCCAGGAGGACAGCAGGGCGGGCAAGTCGAGCAGCTCCAGGTCCGGCGCGCGCCTTGCCAGGAGCTCGAGATCATGCGCGATGATGTTGTGGCCGATGAGGTACGATGCGCCCTCGGAAAATTCGTCGAGCGCAGCAAGGGCAGAACGCAACCCGTCATTCTTTCCGCGCCAGGCAAAAGTGGCCGAGCGGTCGGTGCGGATCGCGCCGATCGCACTGATGTTTTTGCTGCCCTCGAGGTCGACGGACAATAGTGCGGTAAGGCGATGCGCCGCCAGACGGCTCCCTGCTGCCTTATCGTCACGCCAGTGCTTGACTGCCATCAACTTTCTCAATCAACCAACCTGGAAGCAAGTATGGACGACCCGGGTGCATCGGGCTTGCGCACTATACCGGGTTTCCGGGGTGCAACCAGTGGAAGGTGGAAGTCGCAGCGCGTGAAGATCACGCGGGCTGCCCGGCCACACCATCGTGCCGGCGACCATTGCCCGGCTTTCCTGAAGTATTCCCCGGGACCCGGATGGCCCGGTTCGAGCAAGACGGGGTTCGCAGGCTGGCCGGTGCGGGACACCAGGTGCATCGCCGGCTGCTGACCGTCCGGGGTCTCCGGCTCCATCATCCCGGGTTCCTGCAACCCGCAGGCCAATTGGCGGTCAATTCCCGGTCTTCAACTGCAGGCGATGTTCCTGGGCTGACATTCTGCTTCAAGGTTCCCGGGTTTGGACGTATCGTAGGTGTCGAGGAACGATCGGGTGCAAGGCAAGACTGTTTGTCCCTCGCGCTTCCTGATCGCGTTCCAGCAAGAACAGGGAGAAAATCTATGCGGAAAGTTCTCGGACTTGTCAGTGCCATGATGATCGGATTGGGTGGGGCCGCCGGCGCTGCCGAATTGTCGCTGGCATATTTTATGGGACCCAAACACCCCATGAACAATGCGGTCTTTACGCCATTTGCAGAGAAACTTGCGGAGGTTTCCGGTGGTGAATTGACCGTCAAGCAGTTTCCGGGTGGAGCATTGAACTCGGTTCCGCCCAAGCAGTACTCCATACTGCTGGACGGCGTGGCCGACATCGTCTTCACCCTGCCCGGCTACACCGGCGAAGTCTTCCCGATGACCAACGTCATCAACCTGCCGGGCCTGTGTTCCGACTCGATCACCTGCACGGCCGCGCTGCAGCGCGCCAGTGACATGCTCGAGGCCGAATACAATGCCAAGATCCTGGCAATCTGGGCGAACTCGCCGCCGATTCTTCTGACCAGGGACAAGCCGATCCGTACACTCGAGGATTTGCAGGGCCTGAAGCTGCGGGTCACGTCGTCAGGCCAGGTGCCCTTCGTGAAGGCGCTGGGTGCAAGCCCGGTGGGTCAACCGGTAAGCGTGATCAACCAGAACCTGGCCAATGGCGTGATCGATGCGATTTCCATCGATCCTTCCGGAATCGGATCCTTCAAGCTGCACGAAGTCGCCAATTACCTGACCACCTGGTTCCCGGGCTCGGGCTCGGCATTCGTGCTTCTGCTCAACCAGGATGTGTATGACGGGATGACCGACCAGCAGCGAGCCTGGATAGACGCCGCCGCCGATGCATCGCTCGCCGAAAGCGGTGCCACCGGTTTTTCCGCCTCGACAAGGCGCGGCCTGGAAATCGCCAGGGAAGCCGGCCTGGAATTCATCGAGATCAGCGATGAGGAAAAGACTCGCTGGAATGCCGTAATCGACGAAACTCTTCCGGGAGTGCTGGCGCAACCCGCAGGTTCGGGCACCATCGGCGATGTCTTTGACGTGATGAAGGGCGGTTAGGCCTTGGCAGAAAGGCCGGATCAGATTTCCCGCCTCGACAAGGGGCTCGGCCTGCTGGCCGGGCTCTTTGCCGTGGCCGGGGGATTTGGAATACTGGTCCTGCTGGGTGTCACGGTCATTGCGGTATTCTGGCGCTACGCATTGAACGCGCCGATCTTCGGGATCGAGGACATCTCCATCGTGACGCTGACCGTCGTTGCGGCTGGCGCCGTCAGTTTTGGTGGCCGGAGGGGCGCGCATGTCTCGATCGACCTGATCGACCGCTTCGTTCCAGCGCGCGTGACCCGTGTCACCGACACGGTCATGTATCTCTTGGCAGCGGCGATATGCTTCCTGGCCGTCTATGCGCTCGTCACCCGGGCTTGCGGGATCGAGAAGGCCTGCATCACCTCCAACCTCGCGATCGAACACCGGCCGTTCTTCTGGGTGCTTGCCGGGGCGTTGATGATTTACGCGCTGCAGCTGGCGGTTCATTTCCTCCGCTCCGTGACCGGACCGGCACCTGATGAAGCGCCGGACTGATGGACGGCTCCACGCTGGCCCTGCTCGGGTTCGGGGCCCTGTTCATCCTGCTGTTCATCCGCATGCCGGTCGGCGTTGCGATGCTGCTTGTCGGGACGGCCGGAATCTGGATGATCCGCGAGCAGGCCGCGCTTCCGAAACTTGCCGGTGAGATCTTCGCCGAGGCCTCGAACTACCCGCTGACCATCATTCCGCTCTTTGTCCTGATGGGCAACCTGGCCGGCGTTTCGGGAATGAGCCGCGATCTCTACGACGCCGCCCATTCCTGGCTCGGCCACCTGAAGGGCGGGCTGGCGAGTGCCACGGTGGTCGGCTGCGCCGGTTTTTCGGCGTTGTCCGGCTCTTCGCTTGCAGCCGCCCTGACCATGGGGCGCGTCAGTCTTCCACAGATGCAACGCTACAAATACCATGACGGGCTGGCCACCGGAGCGATCGCGGCCGGCGGCACGCTCGGCATCCTCATTCCGCCCTCGGCCGGCTTCGTGATCTACGCGATCCTGACCGAGGAAAGCATCGGGCGGCTGTTCATGGCAGGTGTGCTTCCGGGGCTTCTCCTGACCATGATGTTCATCCTGGCGGTCTGGGTCGTCGTTTCGCTTGATCCGGGCAAGGCCCCCGGAGGTGGCGCGCGGGTCCCGGCGGGCGTTCGCATTCGTGCACTGGGTCGATCCGGCTGGATCATCGGGATCATCGTGTTGACCATCGGGGGAATCTACACCGGCATCTTCTCGGCCATCGAGGCCGCCGGCATCGGGGCATTCCTGGCGCTGCTGGTCACGATCATCCGTGGAAAGGCCAGCTGGCGAAACATCCGCGAAGTCACGGAGAGCACCCTGAAATCTTCGGGCACCGTGTTCATGATCCTGTTCGGCGCGTTCGTCTTCAAGACATTCATCGGTTTCACGGCAGTCGCCCATGACCTGTCCCTGTGGGTCGAAGCCCAGGGGTTCAGCGGCATGCAGGTGGTGATTGCCTTTCTCGCAATCTTCATCATCCTCGGAATGTTCATGGACGGTTTCGCCATCCTTGTCCTGACGGTACCCTTCGTTCAGCCGATCATCGAACCCCTCGGGGTCAACATGATCTGGTTCGGGGTCCTGATGGTCATCGTGCTGGAAATGGGGCTGATCTCGCCTCCGGTCGGGATGAATGTCTTCGTGGTCAAGGGCATTGCACCGACGGTTCCGCTCGGTGTCATTTTCCGTGGCATCTGGCCGTTCTGGTTTGCCATGCTGGCCGTTGTCAGTTGCGTGCTGATGCTGCCGGGACTGGCCCTGCTGTTACCCGACACGATGTTCGGAAGGTGAACGCACCAGGTGGGTGCTGTCATGGTCACATTCAGCAAGACGCACGGGAGGGGTAACGGATGCCCGGCAAGTTCCGGACCACGCGCTGGTCGCCGGAAGGAGACAGTCCTGATCGGGAGATCTGCCACATGAACAGGACGCTGCCTTCCGGATCCCTGTCATGGACAACCGGGTTCCGGGCCGGGTCAGACCCATCCCTGCCGGTATGAGCGAGATCGTCATTGCAGGCGGTGGTCCGGTCGGTCTTGGCCTGGCGATCGACCTGGCGCTCAGGGGCGTGACCAGCACCGTCCTCGAACGGTCCGAATCGCTGCACGGAATTCCGAAGGGGCAGAACCTCACGCAACGCACCGGCGAGCATCTTCGGGCCTGGGGTGTTTCGCAGGCGGTGCGGGATGCCAGCCCGATTCCCCCGGAATTCGGAAATGCGGGGCTGGTAACCCATGGCAGTCTCCTGTGCCGCTATCACTACGACTGGTTCCGTCGCTCAAGGGTCGGTGCCTATTACTTTGCCGAGAACGAACGACTGCCCCAGTACATCCTGGAGCGAATTCTCCGGGACCGGGCATCGAAACTGCCGGAGATCACCCTGATCACCGGGGCCAGGGTCACCGGGGTCGAACAGGATTCATCGACGGTCCTGGTCCGGTACGAAACGACCCGCAACGAGCGCCGGCGCGTGCGCGCAGAATTCTGCACGGGCTGTGACGGCGCCCGTTCCATTACCCGCGAGCAGGCCGGAATCATGAGCGACACCGACCGCGAGGGACCGCGCATGGCACTGCTGGTGTTCCGGTCGATGGAACTGCATGATCTCCTTGCACGCTTTCCCGGCAAGTCGATCTTCAATGTCATGAACCCCGACATGGAGGGCTACTGGCAGTTCCTTGGGCGGGTCGACCTCAAAGGGGGCTGGTTCTTCCACTCCCCGGTGCCGGAAGGCACCACGAAGGAGAACTTCGACTTTCATGCCTTCCTGCATCGGGTAGCCGGCACGGAGTTCGCCCTGGACTTCGAGCATATCGGCTTCTGGGATCTCAGGATAAGCCAGGCCAGATCCTATCGAAGCGGCCGCATCTTCATTGCCGGCGATGCCTGTCACAGCCATCCGCCATACGGTGGCTACGGCATCAACACCGGGCTTGAAGACGCACGAAACCTCGGCTGGAAACTTGATGCGGCGCTGAATGGCTGGGCGGGCAAGGGTCTTCTCGACAGCTACAGCCTGGAGCGGCATCCGGTCTTCGAGTCGGTCAATGCGGACTTCATTTCGCCAATGATCGATGACTTCCGGGAATTCACGGCCAATTATTCTCCCGCCCGCAACCTCGAAGCATTCGAGGCCGCCTGGGCTGGCCGGGCCGGCGCAGATGATTCCGGTGTCACGCAGTTCCTGCCACACTATGCCGGCTCTCCGATTGTAGCGGGGGCGGGCGGGGTCCGATCCGGCGCCCGCGGCGTGCATGAATTCAGGGCCCGGCCGGGCCATCACCTCGCCCCGCACCATGTTCCGGGAGAAGATCTGTGGAACCTGATGGGGACGGGCTTCACCCTGGTGGATCTGTCCGGCAACGCCGAACGCTCGAGGCACTTCGAGCAGGTTGCGCGGGCCCGCGGCATCCCCTTCAGGGTCGTGACACTTGCCGACCCCCGGGTTGCCGAGGTGTACGGATGCGAGGCGATGCTTGTTCGCCCGGACCAGTTCCTGGCCTGGGTCGGAGCCGGCGGGCATGTGGATGCGAAGACCGTTCTCGACATCGCAACAGGAGCTTGAGGAGAGGGATATGGGGGAACCACGAGGGTGCCACTACATTTCAGGCAGCTGGCTCGCAGATGCGCCCAACGGAATGATGCCGGTCCTGAACCCCTCGGATGGCTCGAGAATTGCCGAGGCACCCACGGGTTCGGAATCGCTTGCCGAACAGGCGGTCATGGCGGCACATCACGCCTTCGAAGCCAGCTCCTGGGCCCATGAGCCACGGCTTCGGTCCACCGCGCTGCTGGAATTTGCCGATATCCTCGAAGCGCGGGCCGGTGAAATTGCCGAATTGATGGCGCAGGAGAACGGCAAGGTGCTGAGCCAGGCCCGCCACGAAGTCGCTGCCGGTCATGGTGAAGCCAGGTACTACGCCGGCATTGCCCGCAACGTCTTCGGTCGGACCTTCGAGAGCGGTACCGGCAGGATGAGCCTGATGACCCGGGAGCCGGCGGGCATCGTTTCCGCAATCGTGCCGTGGAATGCGCCTGTCACCCTGCTCGTCAGGTCGGTCGCGCCGGCGCTCGCCGCTGGCTGCACGGTGATCGTCAAGCCCGCCCCGCAGACCCCGCTGACGAATGCGGCGGTGATGGCCTGTTTTGATGCTGTCTCCTCGATTCCGGATGGTGTCATCAACTCGGTCAACGAGTTCGGCACGGAAGTCGGCAGGGTATTGTCATCCCATCCCCGGATCGACGTGGTCTCGTTCACCGGCTCGACCCGCACTGGCCGGGTAATCATGGCCAATGCCGCCCATACCATCAAGCATGTCTCGCTCGAACTTGGCGGCAAGGCCCCCGCCATCGTCTTCGACAACGCCGATCTCGACCGGGCGGCAGCCGAGATCAAGCGGGGATCACTGGCGCTGAACGGGCAGATGTGCACCTGTGTCAGCCGGGTCCTCGTCCAGGATGGCGTATATGGCGAGATGAAGGAACGGCTGCGCAATCTCTATGAAACCACCAGGGTCGGAGACGCGCGGGCACCGGGCACGGAGCTGGGCCCGGTCATCGACAAGCCCGCCCAGCAACGGTTGCTGGGCATTATCGATCATGCCGCAAAGGAGGCAAGCCTCGTCGTGCGCGGCATGGCGGGCACCGGCGAGCTGTCCCGGGGCTTTTTTGTGACCCCCACCATGTTCGAGATCGGCGATGTGACCCATGACCTCGTGCAGGAAGAGTTGTTCGGGCCGGTCGTTTCGCTCGAACGCTTCACGACCGAACAGGAAGCGGTCCGCAAATCCAATGCCACGAGGTTCGGCCTGGCGGCATCGGTCTACACCAGGGATCTCGATGTCTCGATGCGGATGGGGCGCAGGCTCAAATTCGGCACGGTCTGGCTCAACTGCCACAACCGGTTGCTTGCCGAGGTGGAAACCGGTGGCTACCGCCAGAGCGGGATCGGTCGGTTGCACGGGATCGAGGCAATGAACGACTTTCTCGAGACCAAGCACATCTACTACGAGGTCGATGGCCAATGCCGTTGATCGAGTACCTGTCACGCATCCACTTCGATTTCGGCGCCGTCTCGAGACTGGGTGACCACATTGCGGAGATGGGCCTGGGTCGGCCGCTTCTCGTTACCGACCAGGGGGTCGCCAATGCCGGAATCCTCCAGCGCGTGCTCGACGCGGCGAAGCCCTCGGTCCCGGTCGTGTATGACGGCACAACAGGCAATCCGACCGAGCAATCCCTGCTCGAATGCCTGCAGATCTGGCATGACCGGGGCTGTGACGGGATCATTGCGCTGGGTGGTGGCTCGCCGATCGATCTGGCCAAGGCAATCGCCCTCTTGTCGAGTCATGGCGGCAGCCTCGCGGATCATGGCGTCGGAAAGGGTGAATCCGACCGGATCGGACAGGTGTCGCCCCAGATCGCGATTCCAACCGCGGCAGGCACCGGGGCCGAAGTCGGTCGAGCCTGCGTGATGTCCCTGCTCGATGGCTCGGTGTCGGTCGCCGTCAACCTGAACATGGTGGCCGATGTGGTGATCTGTGATCCCGAACTCACCCTGTCGCTGCCGCCCGGGCTGACGGCGGCCACCGGAATTGATGCACTGGCCCACGGCGTCGAATCCTGCTGCAGCTCCCTGGAAAACCCGCCCGCCGCGGCCATCGGACTCGAAGCCGCTCGCCGGGCGGCAAGGTGGTTGCCGGTCGCCGTCGAGGACGGAAGCAACCGCGAGGCCCGCTGCCATATGATGATGGCCGCCCTGATGGGGGGAATGTGCCTTCAGAAATCCCTCGGCGGCGCACATGCGATGGCGGCACCCCTGGGAGAGCTTGGTCTCCATCACGGAACCCTGGTCGGCATCCTGCTGCCGCACATCCTCGGCTTCAACGATGGCCATGCCGATGCAGCCTTTGCCGATATTCGCCAGGCAATGCGTGTTCCCGAAGACCGGAGCCTGCACCACTGGATGGCTGAATTCGTGCGGGAGCTCGGCCTGCCGACCCGGCTTGCCGAGCTGGGCATTGCGCCGGATCTCCTTTCCGGGATCGCCGGGAAGGCGTCCGGGAGTCACCTCTCCGCCACCAATCCCCGGCCCGCCAGCACGAGGGACTACCTCGGCATGCTGAAGAACGCGATGTAATCGCGTCCAGGTGAGTACCCGCCACCGGGTTGATGGATCATCCGGCGAGCATGCCTGCCTGCCAGGCGCGCCGGTGGAGGCGGGGTGCAGGTGAGCGAGGTTTCACCGCACATCCGGCCTGCTGGCTGCCAGGGTTCCGCCAGGCGGGGCTGCGTGGACAGGGCTCCCGGTCACTTCTGTCCGTGGAGGATTTGCTAGGTCGGCCTGGTGTCTCCGCTTTCGGCAACAGCTGCATGGACGCCCCGCGCCACCCCCCCTTGCCAGCGCCCCTGCCGCCACATGGCCCAGCTGCATCAGTTCCGGGGCGCCTCGGCGGATCGGTATCTCGCCGGTTACCACTGCAAAGACCAGGTCACCGTCAAGAATGGTGTATGACGGCACGATCGACCTCGCCAACCCGCACTGGGCAGTCGTGGCAAGCCCAGTCACCTGTGACTGATCAAGGTCGGCGTTCGTCGCCACGATGGCAATGGCGGTGTTCCGGACTTCCCCGAGCAGCAGGTCCACGAGGTGTCTGCCGGCGAGGAGCAACGCTGCCTGGTGCCGGGGACGGAGCCGGCCCATAGCCATGCATCACGCCAGGCCACGGCCTCCAGGACCTGCCTGGTCCGTTTCGCGGGCAACAAATACCCTGCAACCCAACACCCGCGAGTTCGGGCGGGGCCAGGCGGTCCAGAGTCACCCACACCATCCCGGTGCTGGCGCGCAAGCCCGGGGCGATCCGCGGGTGGCGCGCCGTTCCGGGCCAGGCATCTGCCGGCACCGCCGGCGGCGGTGCGGGAGCGCCTGGAGACAGGCAGGGATGGCGGCGAGCAGATGGTGTGCATCCTCCCCGGTGCACGGGATCACGGTCTCGAGGCGATCTGCGCCGCCTGTGCCGAGGCGCTGGCGGCCGGCAACTGCAATGCCGATCTCGTTCCCGACATCGCCGCCCGGCGCTGCGAGCCCGGCGGGGCCGGAGCCCGGCGATCCGCCGGTGGCCGATCCCGCACGCCATGACCGGCTGCTTGCCGGGAGGCAGGCCGATGAGGCGAAGTGAGCTGATGGTGCCGACGGCCGAGCCGGGCCTCATCGGCATGAAGGCGGCCCGGGACGAGACCCTCGCTGCCGAGGGCAGGCGCAAGGGCGGGCCGGCCGACAGGAAGGCAGGATCGATCAGGTACCGGATGACCATCGCCAGGCTGCCGCATGCCGGGGAGGCAGGCGAGTTCGACTTCCCGGCCGGCCCGGTGGCCGGGGAGATGGTGCGCCGCATGGCCGGCGGGTCCTTCACCCGGGCCGGGCGCAATCTCGTATTCGCGGGTGGAGACGGCACCGGCAAGACGCATCTCGCCGTGGCCATTGCCCGCTCCTGCATCCGGGGCGGCGCCCGCACCCGCGTCTTCGACATCATCGAGCCGGCGGGCCTCTCGAGCGGGAGTTCCGGGACGGACGCCAGGGGCGCCTCGCCGATGCCATGCGACGGCGCGACGTCGCCGTCCGGGCGGGCCCGGCTGTCTGCCGGTCTCCCGGTGTGGCGGCAATCTCCTCTTTCACCTCCTCTCGAGCCTCCATGAATGGACGCCGGTGATGGACGCTGGGCTGTCACCTTGATTGTCGCCCGGCGCCGCGCCCGCATGGTGCCGGGATGACCACCGCCCTCGCAGGCCGGCTGACCCGTCACCCGGCATCCTCGAGACCGGCAATGACAGCCATCGCCCCGGGAGCCGCGACCGGGCAGCGCGTTCCGGTCCTCGGCCCCGGACGGACGGGTGCGGCCTACCCGTCTGTCGGATGTGATCAGCGCCCCGGCGGCGGCATCGCCGGGCCCGCCCTCCTCGAAGCCGCAGATGACGAATGCCGGGCCGGCATCGCCAAGCCGGCCCGGAAGACGGCGGCAGGTGCCGGCATCGGGCGCGTGGATCATCACCGCCGCCCCGCCGGCACCGAGAGCACATGCCGAGAGGGCATCGATGGCGCTCTCGGCAAGAAACGCACCGGCAGGTGCCTTCGCATCCCCGTCGGCGAACCGGAAGCCGCCGGCGGCCTTGCGCGAGCCCGGTGCCATGCCCCGGAAGCGCCGGCCATCGGCAAACCGGCGGATGCCGACCAGCTCGGCGCCGGTGATCCGGCCCCGGGCATCCCGGCAGGCGAACACCGCATTCAGCCGCGCATCGGCCCGCAGCAGCCCGGCCGATCTGAGCTTGCCCGGCCGGGCGTCGTCGAGACCGCGCTCGCCGGTCGGACATGCCCGGACCGCGTCCCGGCTGTCCTCGCAGGGCGGCGGCAGCACCAGTGCCCGCGCCCGCACCGGCGCTGCCGGCCTGGCGGTCTCCGGAACCGATGGCCGTCCGGCCAGCCGGTTGATCGCCTGCATCGGGGTGCAGCCGCGGCCATGGATGACCGGGCCTGCTGCCCCGCCACCGCCGCACCCGGCGATGTGGTCGTGGTATTCGGGCCCGCCCCCCGACAAACCGCCAAGACTGAAGATCCGGCCCCGCCGGAGGGGCTGCCTCACCCCGATCCACGGAAATCCACGTTCAGCTGGTTGAAAACCGAGCCGGAACCCTCTGCTGCAACGCAATTGCGACTCCAGCGAAGGCCATGCATGCATTGGTACTGCAAGACGGCCCGAAATCCCGAATTCCGTCCGCAAGAACTCCAAAATCGAACTGGTGAGAATTGCGCGTTGGCAGATTGCATCCGGCACCTGGACTCACCTCCGCCAGGAACGAATCACCCTTCCGTACACCTTCCTGCCCTCGGGCAAATTCATCACCGCCGGCCAATCCAGCCAGATCGGACGACATTTTCCGGCCTCGGTCGCGAGGCGACGCAAGCCTGCACGTCTCACCTGCCTAGGGCAGGGGCCGGAAAATTGCGGCATTTGGGTCGACCCTCGTCGACGGACAATCATGGTCCGTTGCTGAAAATGCTCCGTAATCACAATGTCTTGTGACACTCTCCACGAAAAGCGAGGGGGGAGCGCTCCTTCCGCATCGCGGCAACAGGTGCCTTTGCTCCGGAGATGACGACCGAATCCTGACCTCTGCAGTCGGAATTTTTCCTTTCCTTGACACCGGCTTGGCATGGCCGCACCATTCACCCGTTACCACCGGTCCATGTCTGCCCTTGCGGAGGATTGCTCGTGAAGGCCGGGCACCGGGCCTCGTTTTCGGGAAGGAATTCGATATGGATGCTGCAGGCCCGTATGATCCGACAACTGACTATCCGGAGGGACCCGCAATCGCCGAGATTGCCGGCGGTGGAGACGTCAGACCCTGGCGCCCCCTGCATGTGAGTCGCCGCAATTTCCTGCGCGGCGTTGTGTGCTCGGGGATTGTCATTGGCGGGTCGTCCTACCTGTTTTCGACCGCAACCCCGGCCCGGGCCGATGCCCGCGGCGTCGAGCGCATGATGTCGCTGATGGTGAACGGAAACACTCACCATGTCGATGTCGCACCGAACGAGACTCTCGGCTACACCATTCGCTACCGCCTGGGGCTCACCGGCACCAAGATCGGCTGCAACCAGGCAGAGTGTGGTGCCTGCACGGTCACCGCCGACGACAGGACCATCTATTCGTGCTCGACGCTTACGCACCGGATGCGCGGCAAGGAAATTGTCACCGTGGAAGGTATCGCCGCTGCCGATGGCACGCTGCACCCCGTGCAGCAGGCGTTTATAGATGAACTTGCTCCCCAATGCGGCTTCTGCACACCTGGACAGGTTGTGGCCGGGGTGGCGTTGCTGAAAAGCAACCCGAACCCGACCGAGGAAGAAGCCCGGGTGGCAATGTCCGGAAATCTTTGCCGGTGTGGCGCCTACGAGCATTACCTGCGCGGCGTCATGAAGGCAGCGAGGGAGGTATAAATCATGGCATACAGACTGATTGGCAAGGACTTCACACCTCCGGATATCGAGGCGAAAGTCACCGGCTCGGCGAAATACGCCGAGGACTTCCGGGCCGACGGCATGGCGCATGTCAAGTTCTTCGGGTCACCGATGCCGCATGCGAAAGTGAGATCGGTTGACGCCGACGAAGCCATGAAGGTTCCGGGCTTCGTCGCGGTGCTGCTGCCCGAGGAGGTCAAGCAGCCGGATGTCACGGGATTCCCGGTCCTGACCGCGGAGCCGAAGTATTACGGCCAGCCGATCGTTGCGGTCGCAGCCGATACCGAACAGGCGGCGGCCGATGCCGTTGCCGCTCTCCGGGTCGATTTGGAAATGCTGCCATTCGTGGTTGATCCACTCGACAGCCTCAGGCCAGGCGGCGCCAACGCAATCGAGGGTGGCAATGTCTCGGGCCGTGGTATCGACTTCCACGAGCTGAAATGGACCGGCAAGGATTTTGCCGTTGCCGCCGAGGACGAGCTTCCAAGGGGGTCGACACCGGTCGAATGGAGCTTTGGCGATGTTGACGCCGGGTTTGCCGAGGCCGCGGTGGTGGTCGAGGATTCCTTTGTCCATGCGACCAATTCGCACCACGCCATGGAGCCTCGCTCTGCTGCTGCATACTGGGAGAACGGCAAATGCCATGTCTGGGGGTCCACCCAGTCGACGTCATTTGCCCAGCCCGGTCTTGCCCGCATGATCGGCATCGAGCTGAAAGACCTGGTATTCGTTGCCGAGTATTGCGGTGGCGGGTTCGGCGGCAAGGGGGCATCATATCCGCTGATGGCGCTCCCGGCGCTGATGTCGAAGAAACTCGGCGGAAGGCCTTGCCACATGCGGGTCTCGCGGGCCGAGGAATACGCCAATGGCATGGCGCGCTCCGGCTTCCAGGGCTGGACCAAGCTCGGATTTGCCTCTGACGGACGCATCACCGCCGCCGATATCTTCGTGATCCAGGATCTGGGTCCGACCACCGGCTTCCCGGATTTCGGCAATGTCGGCAATGCGTTCAGCATCGTGTTCCAGCCACCCAGCATGCGTTTCCGGGCAGTTCCCGTATTGACCAATACGGTTCCCAAGGGACCACAGCGCGGGCCAGGCGAGAACCAGACGGCCAACATGTTCGAGCCGTTGATCGACAAGGCAGCGCGGGAACTCGGGCTTGACCGCGTGGCAATCCGCGAGGTGAACGCCCCCGGGCATGGCGGGGAAGGAGCAAAGATCGGCGCCAAGCAGGGACCGCTGACCTCCGCTTTCCTCAAGGAAGCCCTCACCAAGGGCGCCGACATGTTCGGTTGGGCCGACCGCTCGACCAATACCGGCGAGCGGATGGGATCGAAGGCACGCGGCTACGGCGTCGCATCGGCCTACCATTCGGCTGGCGCCGCCGGGTTCGACGGGCTCTTGAGGATCACGCCGGACGGCATCCTGCATGTTCACACCGGTGTCGGAAACCTTGGCACCTATTCCTACGGTTCAACCTCACGCGTTGCGGCCGAGGTGCTGGGTTATGACTGGGATCGTGTCGTCATCGAGCGCGGCGGAACGGCCAAGCATATTCCGTACAATCTTGGCCAGTTCGGCTCGAATACCAGCTTCACCATGTCCAGGACCAACTACGTGGCAGCGATGGATGCGAAGGCGAAGCTGATCGAGATTGCCGTGTCCGCCCATGGGGGCAGCCCCGAGGATTACGACATCAGCGAGGAGCGGATCGTCAGGAAATCCGACATGAGCGCGGTGATGAGTTTTGCCGATGCTGCCCGGATGGCCATCGAGATGGGTGACCGGTATTCCGGGCAGGTCCTCCCCGAGGACATCCACGAGATGACCCGCAACTCGGCGATGGCGATTGCCGGAACCGGACTTGTCGGGGTGGCAAAGGACACGATTCCCAAGGATGCGACGGCACCGGCGCTGACTGCATCCTTTGTCGAGTTGGATGTCGACCTGGAAACCGGCGCAGTCGAGATTCTCGACTTCCTGACCGTTTCCGATTGCGGAATCGTCAACCATCCAACCGGTCTTGCTGCCCAGTCCCGGGGCGGGGCGGTCATGGGATTCGGTCTCGCGTTGACCGAGCGCCATGTCTATGATCCGGCCTATGGCATTCCGAACGCTACATCCTTCTATCACGGCAAGCCGCTATCCTACCTTGATGTTCCGCTGGACACGCAGTGGGGCGCGGTGAATGAGCCGGACCCGCAGAACCCGATGGGTATCAGGGGTGTCGGAGAGCCGCTGCAGGGCTCGGCCTCGGCTGCCGTGCTTTGCGGGATTTCGGATGCACTTGGCGGTCATCTCTTCAACCGGATACCGGTTGTCACCGACATGATCGTGAATGCTGCCGCAGGCAAACCTCAATCGCACAAGCCGCTTGCAACCAACACGGTGTAAGGGGCGGGAGGAAATACCATGTCAGACGTAATGCACAATTTCGAACTCTACCAACCTGACTCGGTCCAGGGGGCAACGGATTTGCTCGGGGAGTTTGACGATGCCTGGATCATCGCCGGCGGAAAGGACAGCCTCGGCTGGTTCAAGGACCGGGTAAAGCAGCCTTCCGTCGTCGTCGATGTCGGTGGAATTGCCGAGCTCAGCGGAATCGAGGAAACCGAAGATGGTGGTCTCCATATCGGTGCTGCGACCACCCTGACCGATGTCATCGAGAACCCGCTGGTCCGGGAGAGATTTCCGGTCCTGGCCGTGTCGGCATCGAAGGTTGCCTCACCGCAGATCCGCAATGCCGGGACGATCGGTGGCAACCTCTCCCAGGATACCCGTTGCGTCTATTACCGCAGCGGCTTCCCGTGCTACCGGGCCGGCGGCAATACCTGTTATGCCAACACCCCGAGCGCGATGAACCGCGATCATGCGCTGTTCGAGGTCAGCAGGTGCGTCGCCGTCACCCCGTCGGATACCGCCCCATCGATGGTTGCGCTCGATGCGGTCATGGTCATCCGCAGGAATGGCGACGATATCGAGGTGCCGGCCAGCGAGTATTTCATCGGACCGGAGATCGACATTACGCGGATGACGGTTCTCGAACATGGCGACATCCTGCTCGGCATCCGCCTCCCGGGGGCCTGGGCCAATGCCCGCCACTATTTCGAGAAGGCGGCCGACAGGAACACGTGGGATTTCGCCCTGGTCAGCATCACCATGGCGGCCAAGATGGCTGGCAATACCATCGAGGATGTGGCCCTGGTGTGCGGAGGCGTGCAATGCACGCCGCGCCGGATGACCGAGGTCGAGGATGTGATCAGGGGCGAGTCTCCGGGCCAGGAGGTGGAAACCCTGGTGCGTCGGGTCGCCTCGCGAGGTGCCCAGCCGCTGAACTTCAACCACTTCAAGATTCCCCTGATGGAGAGCCTTGCTGCCAGGGCGGTTCGTTCGCTGACCTGACCCCGTGAACCTGTTTCGCTTTACCAAGGACATGTTCGGCCAGGAGATGCTGGTAGGTGTCAACTGGGATCTTTTGTGGCTCCCGGTTGCCGCTGCCGCCGGTGTCATCTCGGTGCACTTGATTTTCAGCCTCATTCGCAGGAGGATTTGACGCGGTTGCACCGGTTTGCTGGCGGCTGCGACAGGGCGTTCATGTCCAACACTCGGCATTACGGGGGCTGAATGGCGATCTCTGGGGGAGCGACGGGAGTGCGACACCAGCTGGGCGACCGGCTGTTTCACTGGGTCATGGCAGCGTGTGTCCTGGTGCTCGGCGCCACCGCCTTCCTGCCGATCATCGGCATCAAGTTCAATTGGCTGCCGATACACTGGTGGACCGGGGTCGTCTTGGTCGCCGCCATTCTGTTTCACCTCTACCGGGTATTTGCCATCCATGGCATCAGCAGGATGTTGCCTTCCGCCGATGATGCCAGGGAAACCGTCGCGGTCGCCCTGAACCGGAGCCCGCAAGGCTTGGCGCCGGCAAAATACGACGCCTTCCAGAAATCCTACCATTGGGCCGCCGCCATCACCGTGCTGGCGACCGCGGTGACCGGCCTGATCATGCTGGCCAGGATCGACACCGATTTCTGGAGGCGAAACCCGTCGCTCCTACCGGATCCGGCCTGGGGGGTGATCTACGTGGTTCACGGGCTCGGCGCCATGTTGTTGCTGTTCCTGGTCATTCTCCATGTCTACTTCTCGCTCATCCCCGGTCACCGCGCCTACCTGGTGTCGATGATTTCAGGTCACGGCCCGGAACTTGCACGAAAGGATTAGCAGCCATGCTTGACGACGCCGACGCCGCCAGAATGAGGGCCTCCTTCGAAATCATTGAGGAAGCGTATGAATTCATGCTCGCCTATGCAGCGCAGGGACGACGGTCGGAGGATGGCAGGGGTTCCTCCTCGAGCCAGATCCGGCAGTTCCTCACGCGGTTCCGGGCCGCCACCCAGGATTTGGCCGACATGCTGGAGAGCCTGCAGGACGACGCGTGCGGTACCGAATTCCGCCAGCGCTGGCTGGATGACGCAAGGGGGATCCGGTCAGTGATCGACCTGCTGCTGGCGCTTCCGTCGATCAACTCCGAGATGGTGGACAACACGAACGGCCTGATCGTGATGCGATCCTTCCTCACCGACATTTTCTTTGCCGACCACGTCATGCTGCCGGCGCGGTGAGACAGGCCGCCGATCCGGCGCAGGACAGGGCCTCGGGAGCGGCGGACCAGGCACTGGGCAACCTGCCGGGATGCCGGGGAGGAAGCGTGAACATGGACACCGCCCGCATATCCTGCCGGGTATTGGCATTGGCCCTTGTCCTGTCGGTGCTGCCCGGTCCTGTCATCGCCGATCGGCACTGCGCACCGGTGATGGAGGCCTATTGGCGGGCACGCACCTTCCTGATGCAGGAGGGACAGACCTGCGCCGACGCGCTTGGCCAGAGCATTCCGGATTTCCACGAGGCCGTGGCCCAGGCCAGGATCTGCGGATACACCGCACTCCATGACCGGCTGAATTCGCTCCTTTTCGATGCCGATGAAGGCGGGAGTTGCGAGGCAAGGGTGAAGCGCATCCTCGAATTCAGCCCGGAATTGCAGGAGATCATCGAGGACTACCATTACTGACCCGGCCACGGGCCGGATCATGATGCGACACCGGCCGATGACCGGGTCGTCGGCCTCCCGTGCCTGGTCGGGCACCCGGCTCGCTACCCGGTGCGACCGGTCTCCTCGAGGATGAAATCCTTGAATGTCTGGACCTTCCTGGAGTTCCTCAATTCGACCGGATAGGCCAGGTATACCGGGATTGCCCGCGAATTCATCTCGGGCAGCACCTGCACGAGTTCGGGAAAATGATCGGGCAGGTAATCGGGCAGGATGCCGATTCCAAGATCGTGAATGACGCCTTGGAGCACACCAAAATAGTTGTTGACCTTCAGCTGCGTGGTGATGCCCTGCCTGACCAGGTCTTCCACGAAGCTTGCGCTGGCGCCATTCGATTCGTCGTCGAAACTCTGGCAGATCAGCCGGTGATCCTTCAACTCATCGATATCCTGCGGTGCCGGGCAGGCGGCAAGATAGGAGTCGGTGGCATAGAGCTTCATCCGCACATCAAGCAGTCGACGCCGGATCAGATCGGCCTGCGACGGCTCCTTCATGCGGATGGCGACATCGGCCTGGCGCATCGCCAGGTCAAGGACCCGCTCCTCCAGCATCAGGTCGATCCTGAATTCGGGAAAGCGCCGGTAGAGTGTCTCCAGGCGTGGCGCCAGCCACAGCGTGCCAAACCCGACCGTCGTCGTCACCCGCAACTCGCCGAACACCTCATCCCGTGAATCCCGGATCCTGGCAGTGGCATTTTCCAGTTGCCTGGCCATGGCGTCGGTCGCCTCGAGCAACAGTTCACCCTGCTCGGTCAGCAGCAACCCGCGGGCATGTCTGTGAAACAGGGTCGCCGACAGGCTTGTCTCCAGTGACTTGATCTGCCTGCTGATCGCCGACTGGTGCAGGTGCATGAGTTCGCCGGCACGGGTCAGGTTGCCTTCCTTTGCCACCGTCCTGAATATCCGGAGTTTGTCCCAGTCCATGATCGCACTGCCGGTTGCTGGAGTCGGCCGAACACCGAATCCCGTTTCCATTGAAGCCCTGATAGCACTTTTGTTTGCATGGCAATTGCTTTACGAAAATTTCATGCATTTTCCAGCCGGCGGGGATTGAATTGGGCATCAGGAAATACCGGCTTGCCGACCGGTTTGACCTTTCATGTTCTTCAGTCTTGCTGAGTGGTACGCAGGCTCTTGTCAGGCTGATGCTGGAACAGCGATTTCGCGATGCGGCAGCCGGATTGAACACTGCCGGTTATGTGACCGGCTACCGGGGATCTCCTCTCGGAGCCGTTGACATGCAGATGCAGAGGGCGCAGTCGGAGCTCCAGGCGTCACGGATCGTCTTTCAACCGGCCCTGAACGAGGATTTGGCCGCCACTGCCCTGTGGGGAGCCCAGCAGGCTGAACTGCGAGGTGAAGGCCGTTATGACGGTGTCTTCGGACTCTGGTATGGAAAGGGCCCCGGGGTCGACCGGTCGGGAGATGCCCTCCGGCATGCAAATCTGGCCGGAACATCCCGTCATGGCGGGGTGATCATGGCGCTCGGCGACGACCACACCGGCGAAAGCTCGACGACATTGCACCAATCCGAGTTTGCCTTGGTCGCTGCCGGGATGCCGGTCCTGTCGCCGGCCGGCGTGCAGGAAATCCTCGATTACGGGATCCTGGCCTACGGCCTATCGAGATATTCCGGCAACTGGGTCGGGCTGAAATGTGTCAAGGAGACGGTCGAATCGACGGCGGTCGTCGATGGCAGCCTGGATCGCCTCGACCCGTGCGTCCCTGGCATCGAATTGCCGCCGGGCGGTCTGAACATTCGGCTGGTGGACGACCCGAGGGCGCAGGAGGCCCGCCTCGTCGATCACCGGCTGCGGGCGGCCGAGGCATATTGGCGGTCAAACCGCGGAGACCGGCGAGTTCTCGGGGCTGCGGGTGCCAGGATAGGGCTGGTTTCTTCGGGCAAGAGCTGGCTCGACCTGGTTCACGCGCTCGATTTGCTCGGTCTGGATGCGGAGGCGGCCGAACGTTCCGGAGTCACTACCTACAAGCTGGGAATGGTATGGCCCCTGGATGTGACAAGCCTGCTCGAATGGATTGAGGGGCTGGATCTGGTGGTGGTGGTCGAGGAGAAGCGAAAGCTGATCGAGTCGCAGATCAAGGATGCGGTGTTTGACCGCCATCGGCAATTGCGGGTGATCGGCCGCCGTGACGACGATGGGCGGGAGATCTTTCCGGTGCGAATGGCGCTGGAGCCGGTGATGATTGCCCAGGCGGTTGGTGCCATCCTGAAGCGGGAAGGGCATGCCGGTGACCGGGTTGCGTCGCGGCTGACGGAATTGCGCGCATCGCCCGAACCGGCAAATGCCGACAATCCGGCAAGCCGGCATCCCTATTTCTGTTCCGGCTGTCCGCATAATTCCTCGACCCGAATTCCCGAGGGCTCCCGGGCCTATGCCGGCATCGGGTGTCACTACATGGTGCAGTGGATGGACCGGCAGACCACCGGGTTCACCCAGATGGGCGGCGAGGGCGGCAACTGGATCGGTGAGTCTCCGTTTTCGACCACCGACCACGTGTTCCAGAATATCGGCGATGGCACCTTCAACCATTCTGGCATCATGGCAATCAGGGCCGCGGTCGCCGCTGATGTGAACGTAACCTACAAGATCCTGTACAATGACGCCGTCGCCATGACCGGGGGGCAGGGGAATGACGGTAACCTGACATCGGCGGTGATTGCCAGGGAGTTGGTGGCCATTGGCCTGAAGAAGGTGGTTCTGGTCTACGACCGGAAGGAAGACATCGATTTCTCGGAATTCCCGACCGAGGTGGAACGGAGGGAGCGGAGCGAACTGGATACGGTCCAGAAACAGCTGCGGACCATCGGCGGCGTGACCGCCATTCTTTATGTCCAGACCTGTGCCGCCGAAAAACGCCGGCGCCGGAAACGGGGATCATTCCCGGATATCGACCGACGGGTCTTCATCAATCCCGACATCTGCGACGGATGCGGCGATTGCGGCGTCCAGTCGAACTGCGTGTCCATCACCCCGCTGGAGACGCCCGATGGCCGAAAACGGGTCATCGACCAGTCAGGCTGCAACAAGGATTTCAGCTGCCTTGACGGATTCTGCCCCTCCTTCGTGACCATCCGGGGAGCCCGACCGCGCAGCAGCATGGCGGTTGCGCCGGATCTTCCGGATCTTCCCTCGCCAATCCTGCCGGAGATCGAGCGGACACATAACCTGATCATCACCGGTATCGGCGGAACCGGTGTTGTCACCATTGGCGCCATTCTTTCGACAGCCGCCCATCTCGATGGCAGGGGAGCCGGGATGATCGAGATGGCCGGGCTGGCACAAAAGGGCGGGGCGGTCACCATTCATTGCCGGATTGCCGACAGCCCGGCCGACATATCGGCGATCAGGGTGGCTCGGGGGGAAGCCCATTGTCTGCTTGGCGGTGACCTCGTGGTGACCGCCCATGATGACGTACTGGACGCGGCCGGACGCGGCAACACCCGGGCGGTGATCAACAGCCACGAATTCATGACGGGCGAGTTTACCCGCAACACCGAGTTCCGGATACCGGGGGATGAGTTGCAGCAACGGCTCGTGGCGTCGCTCGGTGAAGGGCAGGTCGATTTCGTCGATGCCACCACCCTGGCGCGGAAGGTGCTGGGAGATGCCATTCATGCGAACATGATCATACTTGGCCACGCCTGGCAGTCGGCATGCATTCCCCTTTCCCTGGAATCGATCATGGAAGCCGTGACGATGAACGGGGCCGGTATCGAGGCAAACCGGAAAGCCTTCGCTCTCGGCAGGTGGGCCGCGCTGCACGAAGACGAGGCGCGGCGGCACTGCCTGGATGCAGGGGCGCCTGCCATCGCCGGTAAACGGGAACAGGAGCATGCGGAGCATCTGGCGAGCCATACCGGGGCCGGACTTGCCAGGAAGTATCTTGCACTCCTGGAGCGATGCCCGGACCCCGGATTTCGCTCGGCGGTCGCCGACGGATATCACCGGCTGTTGGCGGTCAAGGATGAATACGAGGTGGCCAGGCTGCACCTGGCCACCGAAGCGAAGGCGAGGGCCGAGTTCGAAGGCAACCTGCGGATCTCCTTCCACCTGGCGCCGCCGATTCCGGGACGGCGGCGCCCGGATGGCCGCCCGGAGAAACGGGAATTCGGACCATGGGTGATCTGGGTGTTCAGGGCGTTGACCTTGCTGAAGGGGCTGCGAAATTCGCCATTCGATCCGTTTCGACATACTGCCGAGCGTCGGCTTCAGCGTCGGTTTCTCAGCATGTACGAGCAGGACATCGACGATATCCTGTCCAGGCTGGACAGCGCCAATCTTGACACGGCATGCGAGTTTGCCCGACTTCCGCTGGAGGTCAGGGGATTTGGCCCGGTCTGGGAAGGAAACTACCGCACATCCATGCGCAAACGGCAGCAATTGCTGGCGAAGCTGGACATTCCCTGCCCGGACCAGGCGGATGCTGCGGTCAATTCTTGACGATCACGAAAACCTGTCCGTCCGGCCCATCGGATTGCCTCACCAACTCGTGACCGTGTTCGTTACAAAAATGTGGTATGTCGATCAGTGCCGTCGGGTCGTCGGAGATCACACGCAGGACATCACCGGGTGCAAGCTGGCGCATCTGCTTCCGGATACGCAGGACAGGAAGCGGACATCGCAGCCCCAATGCATCAATGTCGACCTGTCGCGGCATGGATGGCGATTAGGTCGTGGCTTGCGGCTTGTCCACAGCAAAGCAACCAACTCCGGCATCGGGCGACTCCGGAGTCTCACTCCGAAAGGGTAGTGGTGACATCGAAATGTTTGCGCTGGACATCTTCGAGACCGGGTTGCCGGGTGCAATGGTGATTGCACTGGCGGCCGGCTTTGTCAGTTTCATTTCGCCATGCGTCCTGCCGGTGGTGCCGGCCTATGTCGCCTATATGAGCGGAACGGCCTTCTCGGAACTCCCGGACCGTGCATTCTGTCGCCGGACCGCGGTCTCGGCGCTGTTCTTCGTGCTTGGCCTGTCTACCATTTTCGTGCTGCTCGGGCTGGCCGCGACGGCAGTCGGCACCCTGTTCCTTGCCAACCAGGTCCTCCTTGGGCAGATCGCCGGCTGCGTTGTCATCCTGTTCGGCCTGCATTTCGTCGGGCTGGTCAGAATCCCGATCCTGAACCGGGAATTCAGGCCCGGGGCCAACCTTCGGGGGGGTGGATTTGCCGGCGCCTATTTCCTCGGATTGGCCTTCGCCTTTGGCTGGACGCCTTGCATAGGGCCGGTGCTCGGTGCCATCCTGGCCCTGGCATCGCAAGAACAGAGCCTCGGGCGCGGCGCCTTCCTGCTCCTGGCCTATGCCATGGGGCTGGGCATTCCCTTCCTGCTCGCCGGCATCTTCATCGGCCGCTCCCGGGCGCTCATCAATCGAGCCAAACCGCATTTGCCGGTGATCGAGAAGACAATCGGCGCCTTCCTTGTGCTGATCGGGGCATTGCTGCTCACCGGCCGGTTTTCCGACCTCTCCTACTGGCTGCTCGAAGCCCTGCCCTGGCTGGCGGTGGTCGGGTAGAAGGAGTGCGTCCCGGCCTTCCGGTCGGTGACGGTGGTCGGCCGGAAGGCGCGATCAGTGCCGGCTTTGCCGTCAGTGACGACGGGCGGTCAGTGGGGATGTTCTGTCCCGGATTTCCTGTCAATGGCCGGCGGCGGTCGGGGTTCGGCGCCACCCTTGCCCATGACATGATTCAGCACGAAGACCCTGATCGAGGATGCGAGATTGCCGGTCTCGCCCCGTCTCTCGTCAATCCGTGATGCCAACTCGTTGGCCGAGATGCCCGTTGCGGCGGCGATGGATCGGAATTCCCGCCAGAATTCAGGCTCCAGGGTCACGCTGGTCCGATGACCGCGGATGGTCAACGAATGCTTGTAGCCGCCCGTCACTGTTCAGCCGCGCATCCTCTCTGATGCCGGGTCGTAGAGCGGGCGAAGCGATGCGGTGGCATCAATCCTCGAGCCGGCAACATCGATCCTGAATGACGAGGCCAGCAGTTCAGCTGGTGTTTCGTCAGGACAGGGAACATAGCCGAGGCCGATGGCAGCCCCCAGGAAATGCCCGTAACTGCCGGATGTCAGGTGTCCGACAATCTCGCCATCGCGGACAATCGGCTCGTTGTGGTAGAGCAGGGGGGCCGGATCACGCAGCTGGAACTGCACCAACCGCCGCCCCAGTCCGGCCTCGCGCTTTCGCAATACTGCGTCCCGGCCGATGAAGTCTTCCTTGCCGGTATCGACGGCAAATCCGAGGCCTGCTTCCAGCACGTGATCCTCGCAGGAAATGTCATGGCCGAAATGGCGGAATGCCTTCTCGCTGCGACAGCTGTCCATCATGTGCATGCCGCACAATCTGAGACCGAAACCCGCACCGGCCTCCCACAGGGTTTCGAAGACATGGCCAGCCATGTCGGAGCTGACATAGATCTCCCAACCCAGTTCGCCCACATAGGAAATCCGTTGCGCCCTGGCCATCGCCATGCCGATCTCGATCGGTTGCCAGGTGCCGAACGGATTCGAGGAATTGCCGAAATCATTCGGTGAGACCGTCTCGAGCAGTGCCCGCGAGTCCGGCCCCATGACGGCAAGCACGGCCTCGCCGGCAGTGATGTCGGTCAGGCAGACATTGAATCCCGACGAATGGCGTTGCAGCCAGACCTGGTCGGCATTCCTGGTTGCGGCCGGGGTCACGACCAGGAATCTCTCCGCCGACAGCCTGGCGATGGTGACATCAGCCTCGATTCCACCCCGTGCATTCAGGAATTGCGTGTAGACAATCCGGCCAGTGGATATCGCGAGGTTGGCGCCGCACACCCTGTTGAGGAACCTTTCGGCATCGGGGCCCTGGACGCTGATCTTGCCAAAGGACGACATGTCGTACATGCCGACATGCCGGCGGACCGCCAGATGCTCCTGCTGCCAGTTGTCGAACCAGCCGGTCCGGCCCCAGCTATAGTCATATTCCCGGGGCTGCCCGTCATTGGCAAACCAGTTGGCACGCTCCCAGCCAGCCAGCTCGCCCATGACTGCCCCCTTGTCCAGCAGATGCTGATGGAACGGCGTTCGCCTGATGCCGCGGGCGGTTGATTTCTGGCGGAATGGAAAGTGGTCGTCATACAGGAGACCGAGCGATTCGCTGACCCTGCTGACCAGGTAGCGCCTGTTTCCCTGGAAGGGCTGCATCCGGCCGATATCCACATCCCCGAGGTCAAATGGCCGCTCACCATCGATGATCCACCGTGCCAGCGCCATGCCGGCGCCGCCGGCCGACTGGATTCCGACCGAATTGAAACCGGCGGCCACGAAGTAGTTGTCGAACTCCGGAGCCAGGCCAAGCAGGTAGGCGTTATCCGGGGTAAAACTCTCCGGGCCGTTGAAGAAGGTCTGGATACCGGCCGTCTCCAGCACCGGCATCCGGTTGACCGCCATCTCGAGAATTGGCTCGAACTGGTCCAGATCCTCCGGCAGCTGGTCGAATTCGAAGGAATCGGGAATGCCGTCCATACCCCATGGCTTGGCATTGCGCTCGAATGCGCCCAGCAGGAATTTCCCGGCATCCTCCTTGTAATAGGCGCACTCGTCGGGAACACGCAGGACCGGAAGCCTGGACAATCCTTCAATGGGTTGCGTGACGATGTAAAAGTGCTCACAGGCGTGCAGGGGGATATTGACACCGGCCTGCCGGCCCAGCTCATGCGCCCACATTCCCGAGCAATTGACCACGTATTCGGCACTGATCGATCCGGCCTCGTCCCGGCTCGACCAGTCAACCGACAGCATGCGCCGACCATCACCGGCAAATCGGGTCACCTCGGCACCTTCGACCAGCCTTGCCCCGTGCATTCGTGCGCCCTTGGCCAGGGCCTGGGTGATATTGGCCGGATCGCCCTGGCCATCCTTGCCCAGATACACGCCTGACACGACCCCCTCCCGATTGAGCAGGGGATAGCGTTCTGCCACCTCACCTGGCGATATTTCCTCGATTTCGACACCGAAGGCCCGGGCCATGGCTGCAGATCGGCTCAATTCCTGCTGCCGTTCGGCGCTCAAGGCGACGGTGATCGATCCGCACTGGACGAAGCCGGTGGCAACGCCGGTCTCCTGTTCAAGCGTCGAGTAGAGTTCCTGTGAATACCTGGCGAGCCTGGTCATGTTGGCCGTCGCCCGCAGCTGGGCGATCAGGCCGGCCGCATGCCAGGTTGTCCCGCAGGTCAGTCGCCTGCGCTCCAGGAGGATAACATCCTTCCAGCCTGCCTTGGCGAGGTGATAGGCCACCGAGCAGCCAACGACCCCGCCGCCAATGACCAGCACCCGCGCCTGGTCGGGGATTTGCGACATCACGCCTTCCTTGCTCTCAGCCACGCAGCCTTTCATTGTCCGGATCCCAGAGTGGCCGGTCCGGCTGGACGGTCGCCCCGACCCGCTGGCCATAGATCTCGACTTCCAGCTGGCTGCCTTCCTCGGCCATGTCGGACCGCACCACTGCAAGGGCAATGGAGCAGCCGACACGGTAGCCCCATCCACCGGAGGTGGTCTCGCCCACTACCTCGTCACCATGCCAGATGGTCGACATGTAGGGGGCGTCGAATTCGCCGGCATCGACGATCAGCGTGGCAAATTTCCTGGACGAGCCGCGCTGGCGCTCCGACAGCAGAGCCTGCTTGCCGGGGAATTGCTGCGGCTTGTCCAGTCTGGCAAAGCGGCCGAGCCCGGATTCAAGCAGCGAGTAGTCGGTCGAGAGATCGCCCTTCCATGCCCGGTATCCCTTTTCGAGTCGCAGCGAATTGAGCGCCCACATGCCGAATGGCCTGGCGCCGGCCTCGATGATGGCGTCATGAATCGAGGGAGCATGTTCGTTGACGACATGGATCTCCCAGCCAAGTTCGCCGGCATAGCTGACCCGGACCAGCATGACCGGGTGCCCGCAACACCTGGCTTGCTGGTGGCTCAACCACGGCAATTCAAGATCGGCGCTCGCGAGCCCGGCCAGCAATTGCCGTGACCCGGGGCCAGTGACGACCAGGGTCGAGACGGCATCGGTATGATCCGCGAGTGTCACCGGGCCGCCCTCCTGGAGCATCCCCTGCAGGATTTCGAAATCATGCCATTGGGCAGCGCTGGCGGTAATGAGCGTGAACGAATCCTCGCCTCGCCTGATGACCGACATTTCCGTCAGCACCCGGCCCTTGTCGGTTGGAAAATAGGCTAGGTTCATGCGGCCGATTCCGGGCAGGTTGCCGGCGATGCGTGAACGCAGCAGCTCGGCCGCACCTTCTCCCTCCAGGTCGTACCGGGCAAATCCGGGCAAATCCAGCACGCCGACGCCATCGCGCACGGCCAGGCATTCTTCCCTGATGCGCGGCTCCCACGGCCCCGACCTCGACCAGCTCTGCGCAGCCTCGCCGGTGGTGTCATCGTCGTCCCCGGCGAACCAGTTGGCCCGCTCCCAGCCATTATATGCGCCCATCTGCCCGCCAAGCCCGACGATCCGGTCATGGATCGGCGACAGCTTCCTGTCCCTTCCGGCCGGCCATTCATACCAGGGGAAATGCATTGCATATTCGTGGCCATAGGTCTCGACCGCCTTGGCAACACAATAGGATGAATCGGCATGATCGGTGTAGCGCCGGGGATCACATGACCACATGTCCCATTCGGTCTGCCCCTCCATCATCCACTCGGCGATGACCTTGCCGGCACCTCCGGCCTGGGCGATGCCAAAGGTGAATACGCAGGCCTCGAAGGCATTCCTGACCCCGGGCATGGGACCAAGCAGCGGCAGCCCGTCCGGCGCATACGGTATCGGGCCATTGATGGTTCGGGACACCCCGGCCTCGGCCAGGATTGGCACCCGGGCCATGACATCCTCGATATACCATTCCAGTCGCTCCAGATCGTCTTCATAGAGCTGGAACGAGAAATCCTCGGGCATCGGGTCATCGGGCGTTACCCAATGGGCACGACAATTGCGCTCATAGGGACCGAAATTCAGTCCGAATTTCTCCTGCCGCAGGTAATAGGAGCTGTCGACATCCCGCAGCAATGGCAGCTTGCGACCGGCCTGCCGCGACCATTCGGCAAGTTCCCGAATTTCGTCGAACACCACGTATTGGTGGCTCATCGCCGCCATCGGAACGGTGCGCCCGCCAAAAGGCCGGAAGAATTCTCCGACGCGCTGGGCGTAGTAACCAGCAGCGTTGACCACCAGTTCGCAGCGGAAATCTCCCTTGGCCGCATGGACAACCCATTCACCGCCGCTCCTCGAAATTCCGGTGACCGGGCAGAAGCGCTCGATGCGGGCACCGAGATCCCTTGCCCCCTTGGCCAGGGCCTGGGTCAGCTGGGCAGGATCGATGTCACCGTCATTGGGGTCATAAAGGGCGCCTTCCAGGTCATGGGTCTCGATAAAGGGATAACGCTGCCTGATCTCGTCGGGGCCGATGATCTCGATATCCATCCCCTGGTAGCGGCCCATCGAGGCGGCCCGCTCGAATTCCTGCATCCGCAGGCTGGAATGGGCAAGGCGGATCGACCCTGTCACATGGTAGTTGATCGGGTAGCCGACATTCTCGCCGAGCGACCGGTAGAGCTCGGTCGAATAGCGTTGCATGTTCATGATCGACCAGCTGGCCGAGAAGGTTGGCACGTTTCCGGCCGCATGCCAGGTCGAGCCGGCTGTCAGCTCGTTTTTCTCGAGAAGCACGCAGTCGGTCCAGCCGGCCCGGGCCAGGTGATACAGTGCCGACACGCCAACGGCGCCGCCGCCGATAATGACAGCCCGCGCGCTGTCAGTGACTTCCGCCATCGAAATTCTCCCTGCCACACGCCGCCCGGTTCAACCCGCCGCCAAGGCAGGTGCCGTCGCGATTCCGGGTATCAGATATCGGGATCATGCCGCAACCCGCGTGAAGCCGGACGCGATCAGCCGGGCAGGGTGTCTTTCGGGCCGATCATCTGTTCCGGGCGAACAATGCGGTCGAACCGCTCCCCGTCGGCAAGGCCGAGCCTGACCACCTCTTCCCGCAAGGTGGTCCCGTTTGCATGTGCGGCCTTGGCAACCCTGGTTGCATTGTCGTAACCGATGGCTGGAGCCAGCGCCGTGACCAGCATCAGGGATTCATTCAGCAGCCGGTTGATCCGATCGCGGTTCGCCTTGATGCCGACGACACAATTGGTCCTGAAGGAGGCGGTCGCATCGGCCAGCAACTGCGTGGATTGCAGCACGTTATAGGCCATCATCGGCTTGTAGACATTCAATTCGAAATGGCCCTGGCTGCCGGCAAACCCGACCGCGGCGTCATTTCCCATCACCTGGGCACAGGCCTGGGTCAGCGCCTCCGTCTGGGTCGGATTGACCTTTCCGGGCATGATCGACGAGCCGGGCTCGTTTTCCGGCAGCTGAAGCTCACCCAGGCCGCATCTGGGACCGGATGCCAGGAACCTGATATCGTTGGCGATCTTGTAGAGCGATACGGCGGCAACCCGCAACGCTCCCGACATCTCGACCATGGCATCATGGGCAGCAAGGGCCTCGAACTTGTTGTCGGCGCTGACGAAGGGCAGACCGGTCATCTCGGCTACCGTCTCGGCCACCCGTTCGGCCCATCCGACCCGCGAATTCAGGCCGGTGCCGACCGCGGTTCCACCCTGGGCAATCTCGTGGATGTGACCGAGCGCCGCCTCCACCCGCCGGCAGGCCAGTTCAACCTGCCTGGCGTATCCGGAGAATTCCTGGCCCAGCGTCAACGGCGTTGCATCTTGGGTGTGGGTGCGGCCGATCTTGATGATATCCTCGAACGCCTTCACCTTCGCTGCCAACTCCTCGTGCAACCTCCGCAATTCCGGGATCAGCCTGCCGGTCACCTCTACCGCCACCGCAATGTGCATGGCGGTCGGAAAGGTGTCGTTGGAGGACTGGCCCAGGTTTACGTGATCATTCGGGTGCACCGGCGATTTCGAGCCGACCTCGCCACCAAGCCGTTCAATGGCCAGATTGGCGATGACCTCGTTGGCATTCATGTTCGACTGGGTCCCGGAGCCGGTCTGCCAGACAACCAACGGAAAGTGATCGTCATGCCGGCCTTGCATGACCTCCCCGGCACATTCGGCAATCATGTTGCCGAGCCCGGGCTCGATCAGCCCGTATTCCACATTGACCAGCGCGCAGGCACGCTTGACCGTCCCGAGTGCCCGGACGATCGACACCGGCTGTTTCTCCCAGCCGATTCGAAAATTCAGCAGCGATCGCTGGGTCTGGGCGCCCCAATACCGGTCGGCCGGAACTTCCAGCTCGCCGAAGCTGTCTGATTCAATCCTGTAGTCGTTCATGCTCAACTCCCTCGGCAAAACACGGACCAGGCAACAGGCCAACCCGGAACTCCTCCAGACCCCGGACAGTCAACTGTCATTCCGCTTCCTGAACTGGTCGAGACTCACGATATCGGCAGTGCCCTGACTTATGCCGGGCTCCTCCGGACTGGCCGTGTCGTCGCTGCTCTCACCGGGCTTCTCGCCGGCTTCGGCATGGTCCTGCAATTCCCTGAGATCGGGAAAGTTCAGGTTGAATTTCGCCGATGGGTCGGAAAATGACCGGATGGCGTCGACCGGTATCACCAGCCGCTCCGGACGATTGCCGAAATTCAGGATCACCGAGAAGCCGGCTTCGGTGACCTCGAGATCCTCGAACCAGTTCTGGAGGACGATCGACATCGTCTCCGGATGTTTTTTTCTGAGATGATCCGGCAATTCCACCCGCGGAAAATCCGTCGTGAAATCGATGACAAAATAATGATCGCCCGGAAGGCCGCTTTTCTGCACCCCGGCCAGCAGGCCGATGATCAACTGCTGCATCGACCTGATCATCAACGCCCCGTAATTGATTGATTCCATTCAGGAGTCCCTCAACTCTTGTCGCCGGTCGGCATTCGTCCCGGCCAGTACAATACGAAGCAGGAGATGTGTTTGCAATTGGCAGGCTTCTGTTGCCGGGTGCCTGCCGACCCCGCTGACGTTTGCTATGACGCCAGACTCAGTCCCGGTTTGCCGGTACTGCGTCACGCAGCAATGGCTACCGGAGCACGATTGTCATTGGCAATTGTGCCTTTCGGACCGATAACGGCGGTACCCAACCGAGCGAAAGCTGACACCTTTACACGTCCGTCGATCCTGTTTCGGCCCCAAATCGTTGCAACCGGGTCTGATTGCCGGTTTGGTGGAGCCGCCGGGTACCGCCCCCGGGTCCGGTTCGCTTATTTCGTGCGCCTTTATCGCCATAGTTCAACAAGAACACCCTCAATTTGGATATCCTGCGCAACGTGTCAACCAGTTCTTGCAGTCGACTCGTGGATTGGCTGGAGAGTGCTGCAATTCTGCCAGCCATCACCAATGGCCGGAATTCTCCATGCTTGCCCATGGCTCACTTGCCGGAAGCGATGCGCCCCGCTGCAGCAATTCAATGGAGATATTGTCCGGCGAGCGCACGAATGCCATGTGCCCGTCACGCGGCGGGCGGTTGATCACGACGCCGTTTTCCATGAGATGCTGACAGGTCTCGTAGATGTCATCGACCTCGAAGGCCAGGTGACCGAAATGCCTGCTGTCCGAAGGCAGGCCGCTGTCACCATCCCAGTTGAAGGTCAGTTCGACCGGGCATTCAGGCTGGTCCGGCGGGGCCATGAAGACCAAGGTGAACCGGCCGGACCGGCTTTCGTTGCGGCGGGCCTCCACCAACCCGAGCAACTTGTAGAATTCGATTGACCGGTCAAGGTCAAGCACTCGTACCATTGTGTGCAGATATCTGATTCCCATTGCAAACCTCCGTACATTGTCCCAGGCCAGCCAACACGACCGGCCAAAAGAACCAAACACACCCACTGTAGGGGCAGAAGGCAGCTTTGGCAAAATCATGCCGGACCCCTGCCGGCATCGGGGGAAGTTGCGCCGGCTGGCATTCACCCGCGGGAGGCGGCTTCGGCGCATGGCGCTCTTGTCTTCACACTGGACCTGTATTCTATAGGACCTTGTCGTCCGGTAGACCGGCCGGCCAGGGAAATGAATACAGGACTGGTGAATCATGTCGCTCAATCCGGACCAGCGCCAGGAGGTCGAATCAGTACGGCAGGACAGGGCCCGGACACGACGTGTCGTCAGCGAGGGCATGGAGGACCACCTGCATGTCGTCCACGACGTGCTGGATCATGGTTTCGTCCGGGTGGTGGACTATCTTGGCAATGATTCGTCCATCGTGCAGGCGGCAAGGGTGTCCTATGGAGCCGGAACCCGGAAAACCCGTGAGGATGAAGGTCTGATCCGCTACCTGATGCGGCACCGTCACACCACGCCCTTCGAGATGTGCGAGGTCAAGTTTCACGTGAAACTGCCGATGTTCGTGGCCAGGCAGTGGATTCGCCACCGGACCGCCAATGTCAATGAATACTCTGCCAGGTATTCGGTGCTTGACCGGGAGTTCTATATCCCCGACCGCCATCATCTTGCCGGCCAGTCAACGCTCAATGCTCAGGGCAGGAGCAGCCCGCTTCCCGATGACGAGGCGCAGAGGGTGCTGGACATCCTGCGAAACGACAGCACCAGGGCCTATGACCATTACGAGATGATGTTGTCCCAGGACGGGCAGGTCGGGCTCTCGCGCGAACTGGCGCGGATGAACCTGCCGGCCAACGTCTACACGCAATGGTACTGGAAGGTCGATTTGCACAATCTCCTGCGTTTCGTGGCCTTGCGGGGCGATGCCCACGCCCAATACGAGATCCGGGCCTATGCCAGGAAAATCGGCGAGGTCGTCCGCGACTGGGTACCGATGACGTGGCGGGCCTTTGCCGATTACGAACTCGGCGGCGCCCACCTGTCGGCACCGCAACTCGAATGTGTTCGCCGCATGCTCGGCGGCGAGACCGTCACCCGGGAGAATTCCGGCATGTCGCCCAGGGAATGGCGGGAATTGACGGAATTCCTCGACGGCACTTCAGGCAGCTGACTCCCGCCTGGCCCGGTCAGGCTTCTCGGCAACCGAACACCCTTCGGTCCAGCGCATACCGGCCGCCACCTTTCAGCACCAGGACCAGGAACAGGAATACCCAGAAGGTTCGCTGGTCCATGATCAGTGATCCGGCATCGGAATCGAACCAACTGCCGATGTCACGCCCGGAGACGCCATGGCCGGTAATGTCGACAAAACTCTGCACCACGACGAAACCGATCATGCCGAGGGCGGCAAGCCTGGTCAGCAATCCGACCACGATCATTATCGGCAGCAGGATTTCACTATAGGTTCCTGCATAGACGATCAGGGTGTGAAAAATGCTCAACTGGGTGTGGTCATAACCGACCGCCTCCATGGCCTTCGGAAAGATCTGCACATAGGCACCGGCGCCAGGCGACAGGAATCCGAGGATCCCGTCACCGAACTTGGTGACTGCCGAGCCGACATAGTAGTTGAGCAGGATGACGGTAAAGACCGCCCTGGCCAATGTCGGGACAATCCAGTCCGAACATCGGTTGTAGATACTCTCAAGAATTTCATCGAACATTCTGATAAGAAACATGATTATTGCCCTGACGGTTGGTTGGGTGGATGGGTTTGTGCCTCTTCGGGATTGCAGTTGCCTTCACTTTCCGGACGAATGACGCCGGTGACGGCCCCACCCGATACAAGTATCGGCATGACCGCGTCCAGCCGGAACCGATCATCTGCCGACGCATGTTCGCAGGCATCGCCCAGGGCCGCGCCTTCGGCAAGCCGGGCTACCAGTTCAAATCCGCCATTCGGAAGCACGACCGGCCGGGGATCGAATTCCGGTCGCACGACCATGATGTCCTCGGCCTCCGTGCCTGGTCGGGGACCATCCAGCGCGTTCGAATGCCAGATACTGCATGCGGGGTACCGGGAGCGCAGCAGCCGCAGCGACGGAGCAAGCGCAAACCTGCAGGAGGGCAACTCGCCAGGCGGAATTGTCAGCACGGCGTTGTTGTCCACGGCAACGGAATCCGCTTCATGGTAGGATTCCCGGATCAGCAATTCGAGCCGGGCGATATCGACCAAGTATGGAAGATGGGCGACCGGTGGAAATTCCTCGAGGAACCCCGGCATCTCGTAGCCAAAGCGGGACAGGACCGGCGAGGTGGGCGGAAAACGACGCACATAGACACCGGCCATGGCGGCGAAGAACTCGTCGCCAACCAGTTTCCGCAATACCGGGAACGCCGAGTCGAGGGCCTCGGTCAGTCCGACAATGACATTGTTGCGATAGACCGAAAACCGCCTTGTCGGATGCCTGGCATGGCTGATCAATCCGTCCGGGGTCGGCAGGTCGGGATCCAGAACTGCCGCAAGAAATCCGGACTGGCTTACCGGCATCCCGGTCGCACACAGCTGTCCAGCAGGCGGCCGGCTCGCCCGGCTTCGGCTGCCAGGACCGGCCAATCCGGAACATCGTTGTCCCATTCGACCAGCGTCGGCAGCGGGCCGGATTGCCGAAGCGTGTATTCGTAGAGTTCCCAGACCGGGTCCGACACCGCCGCCGCGTGGTTGTCGATGAGCAGCGTCCCGCCTTCGGGATCATTTTCGTCCTCATGTCCGCCCAGGTGGATTTCACCAACCCGGTGGAGCGGAAATTCGTCAATGTAGTCAACGGGATCAAACCGGTTGTTTGCCGCAGATACGAAGACATTATTGACATCCAGCAACAATCCGCACCCGGTACTGGATGACACCTCCGAGATGAACTCGATCTCGTTCATCTCGCTTTCCTCGAAACTGAAATAGCTGGATGGATTCTCCAGCAGCATGGCCCGGCCGACACTCTCCTGCACCTGGTCTACATGCTGACAGACCCTCTCCAGGGTTTCCCTGGAATAGGGAAGTGGCAGCAAGTCGTTGAAATACCGGCCCTCGTGAGTCGACCAGGCGAGGTGCTCGGAAAATGCTGCCGGTTCAAGCCAGGCGACCAACGCCTTCAATCGCTCCAAATGCTGCTCATCCAGCGGGCCCTCGCCACCAATCGAGAGGCCGACGCCGTGACAGGAAAAGGCAAAATCCTGGCGAAGGCGTCGGAGTTGGGCAATCGGGCGTCCGCCGCGACCCATGTAGTTTTCGGCGTGGATTTCCAGCCAGTTGACGCTCCCGGGGGACTCGATAATCCCCCGGAAGTGCCGTTCCTTGTAGCCAACCCCCGGTTTCGGGGGCAGGGTGCCGTTGGCAGGCTGTGCATCAAAAGGCATTTCTGCTCCCTGCCACCATGGCCATGTGCAAATTTGCGGCGGTGATCAGGCGGGAAGGTCCCGATCGAGTTCCTCGAGCGACCCCATCCTGCCATCAGGAAGTTCGACCTCGGTGCAGGTGCCGGCCGGGACCAGGGTCCAGGCATTGCCCTGGTAGTCCACTGTTGACGTTCCGGCGCAGGTCGTGCCCGGACCGGCCGCACAATCATTTTCGCCAGCCAGCGAAATACCGTAGCATTTTTCATTTTCCGCGGCTGAAACCGGGAGAGCCGTGACTGCAAAGGCCGCCGCTACCGCGCTGGCGACAGCAATTGTTTTTGTACTCTTTGACATGCGAAACTTCCTTTCTCTATGGAAAACACGGCAATTCGCCGCATCCTCGCTGATACCACAGATAATCTACGGGAATCCACCGCCGAAAACCGGCCGGAGACCAGGACCGCCCGGCATCGACCCGGTCTCCCCCTCGGTCTGTTCCACTGGCCAACCGTGCTTGTCTTGGTTCGCGGCGGCGGATAATTGACACGCAGGATCAGGTAGAATGACCGGAATGTCGGGGGCTGCATGACTGTTGACAGGCTGGACAGGAAGATACTGGGCGAGTTGCAACGCGATGCCGCCCGGTCACTCGATGACATTGCCAAGCGGGTAGGTCTGTCCAGGACCCCGGTCTGGGCGCGAATTCGCCGGATGCGGGAGGATGGGGTCATCAGGGCCCAGACCGTCATTGCCGACCCGGAAAAGCTTGGTTTCGAAGCCTGCTTCTTTGTCCTGGTGCGCACGTCGGAGCACGACAAGGTCTGGCAGCAGAGATTTCTCGAAGCACTGCTTGACCGGCCCGAAGTCCTGGAAGCACATCGGCTTGCCGGTGACATCGATTACATCCTCAAGGTCCGAGTTGCCAATGCGCGGGCATATGACAAGTTTTATCAGGCACTTATCTCCCGGGTAAGGATTTTCAACGTCACGGCATTGCTGTCGATGGAAGAGATCAAATCCACCACGGAGCTTCCTCTCGAGACCGGCGAGGAGGCCCGGATTGAATAGGGTGACCGAAGATTCGGACGACAGCCGCACGATTCGCTGGAAGCGGGTTCGGATTCGATGCCGGCACCGGGGAACCAGGGAGATGTGCATGCTCCTGCAAGGGGCGCTTGGAGGCGTCGGACATGATGACCGCCTGCTGGAGGAATTCGAACGAGTTCTCCGCGAGGCAGACCAGGATATCCTGGACTGGGTCTTCGGAAGATCGCCATGGCCGGCGCATTACCACCACGTAATGTCGCTCCTGCGCAGGGAGAAGACCTTGCCGGCATCGCAATCCTGAACCAGGGCCCGGCGCCGGCCCGTGTTCAAGAGGCGGGCCTGCCCTGGCAGGGCAGGAATTGTTGCTGGCCAGTTGTCTGGAAATCAACAAAACGTGATCGGTGAATCGTCGCGTTCCTTTCTTCTCTTCATGTTTTCGCCGGAATGCCGTATCATGGCCGGAATTCCAAATTCGGATACCTCAGCTTCTGCAGCTGGATGCCAAATGGGCCGTGTTGATACCCGGGAACAGGACTGCAACCAAAGAGTTCTGGGCTACAGCGACTATGACGTTCGCCTCGGGGATGAAATGCGCGGCCGGCGAGCCACGCTCGGCAAGTCGTTGCTGGATGTGGAGAATGATCTTCATATTCGAGCATCCTATGTCGACGCCATCGAGAAGGCCGACCCGCTATCCTTCGAGGTCAACTGGGTGATACCCGGCTACGTCAAGTCGTATGCCAGGTATCTTGGCATGGACCCCGAGGATGCCTATCGCCGGTTTTGCACCGAGTGCGGATTCGAGATGGAGTCGCACAAGCTGCTCAAGAACAAGGGCAAGTCCGGGAAGAAGGCAGAAAGGAAGCGGAAAAAGGCAAGGGATCGCCGAATCGTGTCCCGTGGCTGGTGGCCAACCGAAGAGGGATCGATCTGGAAGGTGGAACGCCTGACCCTGGAGGCCCTGGGGTCTACCATGCTGCTGGTCGGCGTGGGTGTCGCCATCATCTATTTCGGCTTTGTCTTCTTTGGCGAAGTCCGCCGAACCGTCAATGCCGATATCGATCCGGCCGCCGGCTCGCTCAGCACCGGAATTGGCACCTCGGCAGCGGATGCCCTGGACAAGCCGGTTACCGAAGCAGCCTCGGCCGAGACCGGCAAGGACAGGGTGTTTGTTCCAGGGGCCATCAGCGCCATTGCGCCAGACCAGGTCGGGATGTACCGGGACACCAACACCCTCGCAGCCACGCCGGTTGCCGACGCCCGGCCGGATGAGGCGGCTGTCGACCTGTCCTCGCCGGCCCCGGAAGATTTCGACCTGCCGTCTGCGGCCCCGACAACGGCAGAATCCGGCACCGTGGCTGCTCACGGGTCCGACCGTACAACCGACCCGCCCGCCTCCGACCCGGAGCCCGCCCTGGCCGGCCGGGTATTTCTGGTTCCCGTTCGCGAGTCCTGGATCCGCATAACCGATGAATTGGCAACGACATATGCCGAAGGGTTGTTGCAGGCCGGCGACGTTGTCGAGGTCCCGGCGACGGATTCCAGGCCGCTCCTGCGGGCAGGCAACGCCGGCTCGCTGTATTTTGTCGTGGAAGGAGAGGTATTCGGACCGGCCGGCAATGGGGGTGCGGTGATATCGGAGGTGGATTTGTCACCCGGATCGATCCGGGAAAATTTTCCGCGACTTGACCAGGAGAACATTCCGAAGGAAATTCAGGAGATTGTCCGGTCATCCATCGGGGCCGGGCAGGCCGGATGAAAGATCATCCGGATTGCCAAGACGGCGATGGGGTTCTGCCGTCCTGGCCGGACACTGAATGGAGCAATCATGCTTGAGAACAACCACATCAGACCCTGGCGATCGATACATCGCCGGAAGTCCCGCCAGATCATGGTCGGAACGGTGCCGGTTGGCGGCGGCGCACCGATTTCGGTCCAGACCATGACCAACACTCCGACCACCGACATTGCCGCCACCGTCGCACAAATCGCCGCCTGTGCGGAGGCCGGCGCCGACCTGGTCCGGGTCTCGGTTCCTGACCGGGAATCATCGGCGGCGCTGAAGGACATCGTGGCCGAAAGCCCGGTGCCGATCATCGCCGACATTCACTTCCATTATCACCGGGCGCTCGAGTCGGCAGAGGCTGGCGCTGCCTGCCTCAGAATCAACCCCGGCAATATCGGCTCGAGGGAACGGGTGCAGGAAGTCGTGATGGCCGCCAGGGAAAATGGCTGCGCCATCAGGATTGGCGTCAACGCCGGCAGCCTGGAGAGACATCTGCTGGAAAAATACCGGGAGCCGTGCCCGGAGGCGATGGTCGAGTCGGGACTGGACAATATCGGGCTGCTCGAGGAATTCGATTTTCACGACTACAAGATCAGTTGCAAGGCCTCGGACATTTTCCTGGCCGTGACTGCATACCAGGATCTGGCAGAACAGACCGACGCCCCGATTCATCTCGGGATTACCGAAGCCGGCAGCAGGCTTCCCGGCACCGTGAAATCCGCCCTCGGCATCGGCAGCCTGTTGTGGGCCGGAATTGGCGACACGTTGCGGGTCAGCCTGTCTGCCGACCCCGTGGAAGAGGTCAAGGTCGGTTTCGAGATCCTGAAATCACTCTCGCTGCGTCACCGCGGGGTCAACATCATTGCCTGTCCGAGCTGTGCACGGCAGGGATTTGACGTGATCAGCACTGTCGGCCTGCTGGAGGACCGGCTTTCCCACATCCGGACGCCGCTCAGCCTGTCAATCATCGGATGCGTGGTCAATGGCCCGGGAGAGGCGTTGATGACCGATTTCGGATTTACCGGCGGCGGGAAGGATGCAGGAATGGTGTATGTGGCTGGCAGCGCATCACACAAGATGTCGAATGACCAGATGATCGACGACATTGTTGCAATGGTGGAGCAACGGGCCAGCGAAATCGAGGAGGTCGAGAGCTAGCCCTACCGTGTCATGATAAGCATGCACTACAACAGGAGATCACTCACCGCGCAATGCATGCCTCTGGCCGTCCCGAAAGCCGGTTTCACGACCGATTTCATGACCGGGAGCGGCGCTGGAGAGCCGCGTCTGGCCGTGCCACATGATCTGGTGGCCGGGCTCCGGATCGTGCTTGCGGTCCCGGTAGCCGCCGGGATGGGCCACGAGGCGTACCGCATCGCCGAGCCGGTCCGGTGCCTCGAGGCCGCATGTGCGTGAACAGGAGTGCAGGAAGCCGAGTTCCCGGTCGGGTGAACATCAGCTGCGGATCGCGATCCGGCACCTGCCTTCCCATCAGTGTCATCACCATGATGCGCCAGGCAATCACCGCGTTGATGGCGATGGCCCGTTGCAGTCTCTCGGCGGTGCGAAACAGCAGGAACTCGGTCCGGCAGCCGGATTTGAGCACGCGGAAGAAGTCTTCCACCCGCCATCTCTGCAGATGGTGGCCGACGATGTCGGCGGCTTCCCGGGCAGTGCTGACCGCAACCGTGGTCAGCAGGTGCCACTCGACCGGCTCCTCGCCCCCGGGCGGTGCGATCTCCCTGACATGGACCCCGAAGACGCCGGCCGGCCCGGCTGCAGGCACGGCAGCGGTGGCCGGCAGGGTGAGGCGCCGATACCTGATCTCGCAGGCAGCCAGCCGCTTCCGGCGGGCCGGGCGGGCCTTCCTGCGGGAGGATTTCATCCGCTCGGTCAGCCCTTCGATCTCGATGTCGATCAGGCCATCCGCCTTGCCATCGCGCATGGTCTCGAACAGCTTCGGCTTCCCCTTGCCCGGCACCCGGTCATGCCTGGCCCGCACCAAGAGCTCCACCCGGGAATGCGCACGCTGCCTGCCCGCAATCTCGAAGCAGTCGGCTTCCCGGTCACAGACCGAGATCACCCGGACCCGGCGGGCGACCTCGCGCGAGGCGTCGGCGATGTCGGCAAGGCCTTCGAGCCGGCGTTCGGTCCTGCGGCGCGTCTTCGCCTCGTCCGACAGTCTCTCCTGCCGATCGAAGCCCAGCTTCAGCACCCCGAGCGGCAATCCGGTATCGCTCACCGCCAGCGTGGCATGCATGTGCAGGCCGAGGCTGGACTTGCCGGTCTCACTCTTGCCGATCACCTGCAGCCCGTCCGTGCCCGGGCGGGTGGAGAAGGCAAGGTCGGTGCCATCCCGGATCGCCGGCACCGTGGTCCGGGCGCGCATGCGGCAGATGGTGCGCTCCCGGTGCGCGGCCAGGATATTGGAGACCGTGACCTCCGATTCTGCAGGCATCTCGATCATGCGGCAGAAGGCATTGATCGCCGTGCTGTCGGCGGCAGGGCCGGCATTGATCTTGCGGCCCGGATACTCGGCCAGCAGGGCGGCGCTCTTCACCAGTCGCGCCGACAGTCGCTTGTCGCCCAAGGGAGCACCTCCGAACCCGTTTGCCGCCCGGTCTTCCGCATTCAGCCCCTCGCCCGGCCCGAGCGAGGGTGCATGATCGACATGCGGAACGCCAAGCTCCATGCGCCAGCTGCGCGCCAACTGGCGCATGAACACCGTCTTGACGGTCGTCTCCCGCTTGCACGCCCGGTCCTGCCGGCCCCTGCCCGTGGTCGTGCCGACCATGCGGAAGCCTGCCGCCCTGAGGCAGGTGCCGTCATGGCCCTGGTCGGCGAAACTCTCAACGAGGCATGGACGATAGCCGTAGCGGGAATCGAAGTCGCCCGGCAACCGGCGCAGGATGCGACCCAGAACATGGGACGCCAGATGCGGGCAGGATACGGACGGACGCACCAGGAAGCGGGAGAGGCAGAGCAGGCGCTGCAGATGCTCCCGCCTGTCCTCATCCCGCCACCCGCAAGGCGGCGGCCGAAAAGCCGGCCGCTGCCAGCCAGCCATGCATCGAGCCGACAAGGTAGCGCAGTTGCCTTCCGGCGAAAATGGTCATTCCATGGGGATGCCCGGTGGCGATGAGGGTGTTCCACGGGGCCCGTTCGCCCGGGCCCGTCACCAGCCTCACCTCGAGCTCCCTGATCAGCGACGGATGCGATGGCACCGCTTCGGGCTCGGGAACACCGGCATCAAGCAGGCGCGGCCGGGCCCGCCGCCGGCGCCTTCGGTGCCGGCAGGACAATCTCCGGTCTCCTGCTGGCCAGTGCGCCGAGCGCCTTCATGCAGCCGGCAAGCTGCGGCCGGCCGGCGGCATCAAGAAAGGCGAATTCCTTGCAGACCCGGCGGCCGAAGGCGCTCCGGCTGTCGAATTCCTCCTGCGACAGGATGGCAGCGATGCGCGCCACTGCCGCCTCGCCGCCCAGGGTGCGGGTGATCCGGGACCGTGCCATGGGGCACGGATATCATGCGGAAAGTTTATTGTCCGGAAGAATCTGTCATGACATGGTAGAGCTAGGCAGGCTGCCCGTCTTCGACCGGGGCCAGGCGTGACACGGTGCAACTCTCGCCTGTGTCCCGCCATATCGGATTGTTGAGCGCCATTTCGCACTTGGCAACAAATGACCGGCCATCCACATGGAGACAGACGGCCTCGCCAAGTTCGACCCGCCTGCCGAAAGTATCCGTGCAGTAACAGTCGATGGTGATCTCTCCATGCTTGACATCGGAGATGGCAAAATGGGGAAGAAAGATCAGCGACAGGGTCAGGAAGGCAGCACGCATGAATTCCGGCTACCCGATTTTCGCCCGTTCGGCAATCAATGATGATGCCCGGCACGCCGCGATTCCAGGCAGTGCCCGACTGCCGGCGCCGGGGTGACACGCTCCCGGCCTGGAAGTTCTCGCCCCTGACCCGCTTGCCACGGTCAGGCCGTCGATACCCGGCGACCTGCTTCGAGAACGGCGACTCGCGATGACGGTGCTGCAAGGCGGGGCCGCCCCGGTGCGGAGCCTCGGCGGTGATGCCATCGAGCCCGGCGATCTCCGGCCAACTCGCAGATGCGATCCCGTTCCTCATCCGTGGTCTCGATGAAACATTCCTGTTCGCGGCCATCCTGATGCATGGGTCTGTCTCCCGGGTTTGCCATCTGCAATCGTTTCCTGTCCTGCCCGCTCGGCCCGCACTGCCGCTCATTCGGAACTCAGCCATCAAATGGCGAGGGCGGCTCATACGGGTCCGGGATGGCCAGCGGGTCGGCATAAGGCAGCCTGTCATCTTCCCCGGGCTCCTCCGGCGGGCTCGTCGGCACCGGCGGTTCGGGTTCGATGCCCATCGCCCGTGCCATGTCATGCATGTCCATGGACTGGAAGCCGGCCCCGGCATGCTGGTCGCGCTGTTCCGGGCTGAAGACCGGCGAGAACAGCAGCTTCTCCCTAGTCATGGTCCGCAGGGCCACGCCATCCTTGCCGCCGATCTCGCAGAGGAAATCATCGAAGTGCCGGTCCAGCGCATCCGTGTCGTGCTTGCCGGCATTGCGCTTGCAACTGCCCAACACCAGCACCGAGCCCGGTCTGTTCCACCAGCCCCGGGTGGCCATGACATCGATATCGGGCAGCGATCCGCCGGCGCCGCGGTTTCGCCAGACCCCCTGGGCGCTCCAGGTCACATTCGGCTGGCTGGAGAGACAGGCCGCTGCCATGCGCTCCAGCGCCACCCCTTCCAGGGTTTGCAGTCGGTGGAGGGGCAATCCGGGCCCGCCGGGCCCGGGAGGGCCATGGCGACCGGTGTCTGATCTGCCGAAGAGCTCCGGATGCACATGGATCTGATAGAGTGTGCTGTTGTCGGCAATTCGCCACCTGAGCGGGCCCTCGACCATGAATGGGCCAAACCTCTCGATCATCCCCAGATGGTCACGCAGCATGTCGAGTGCGTCTTCAAGGGCATTCCCCGGAAGGCTTCGCAATTCGGCCGGGAACCTCGAAAGGATGGTGCCGCGCGGGTGGCGGCGTGCAAGCCACAGCAATGCCTCCCTGGCCGGCGGCGCCAGCTCGATGAATGCCTTGCTGTCGAACCGCTCCCGCGGGCTGTCCTGCAGCAGTTCCCGGTGCCAATCGAGAAAGGCCGCCCGCCAGGCATCGTCATTGTCCCAGGCGTTGAAATCCGCAAGCTGGCCAGCCTCACCGCTGGCGAACCGCCGCCAGTTCCCGGGCACGCCGCCGAAGGCGCACCACAGGCTCAGCAGGCGTCCGGGCCGCTGCAGGAAGCCCTGCTCGGCCGCCATCGCAAACAGCGTCGGCATCCGCCACTGCCGGAGCCTGGTGATCGCGGTCGCCCGCAGGTGCAGCGGCTCCGTGCTCCGGAACATGTCCAGCACCTGCTGCTGGTGCGAGCCCATCAGGATCAGTTTGCCGGGCGGACGATCGCCGCGCAGCGAGTAGGATCTGTCGATGAGCAGTTTGAGGCCGCCTTCCAGCTTCATCGGTTTTGCCATGTGGAACTCGTCGAGGCAGACCGTGACATTGTGGTGGACCAGATGCCGGATCAGGTCCACGAAATACTCCTGCGGTGGGTAGGCACCATACACCGCGCTGACCGGGAACAGGTCCGGCCGGGGCGGCGGGATCGAGGCTGTCTCTCCGAGGATATGCCGGGTCTCGTCGATCAGCCGCCGGTTGGCGGCCGCCGGGTCCTCGAGGGCAGGATCCTTCAGCTCGAAGATCAGCATCCGCGCCCGCCGGCCCATCCGGCCCCGGGTCTCCCGCAGCAGCTCGGTCTTGCCGATGCCGCGCCCGCCCAGGATGAGGCCAGCCGCGAAATCGGGCATGTCGATGTATTCCCTGATCTTCGCCAGTTCCTTCTCGCGGCCATAGAAGCGCCAGTCAGCCATGATTGTTTCTCCCGCTCACGGCAGCTTCAGGCACTGCCCGACCCGGTGCGGGCCCTCGGCGGTGATGCCGTTCAGTCGGGCGATCTCCGGCCAGCGTGACCGCTCGCCCGGCGCCGCCTCGGCCACATCGCCCAGGCGCCGGTCAGCGGCCTGCACCACGTAGCCGCCGCAGGCGACGGTCGGCCGGGCCTCGCCGGTGGTAGTGATGTCAACCGTCAGTCTGGCCATGACCGGATGGTTGGCCACCTTCTGGTTGTGTTTCATGGCCAAATCGGCCGACAGCATGTTGTGGTGCTTGGCCCGGAGCGTCGGCTCGGCGCCGGCATCCAGCAAGGTCTCGACCATCTGCGGACTGTTGAGCTTGGCAGCGATATAGAGTGGAGTCGCTCCCCACGGGCCATGGGTGTTGACACTACCGCCGGCCTCGATCAGGACCTGTAGCACCGCAGGGTGTGGTGCCTGCCGGGCAACCATGTAGAGCGGGCTGTTGGATTTGCCACCTCGGGTCTCGTTCGGATCGGCACCGAAGCGGATCAATGCCCTCGCCACGTCCGGCCGGCCGTTGATCGCCGTATAGTGCAGCGGAGTGCCGCCCCTGCCGTCGAACACCCACACCAGACCGCCACAATGGAAGAGTTCTTCCGCCGCCCGGGCAGTCGTCACCAGGTGCAGCGGTGTCTGGCGCAGCGGGTGGTCATCACGCTGCGGATCGGCACCGGCCTCGCACAGCGCCCGCACGACACCAGCATTGCCCTCCGCCGCCGCGATCACGAGCGGCATGACCGAGTGCCGCGGATGCAGGGCCTCGACATCGGCGCCGGCCTCGATCGCCTTCTGCACCTGTTCGTAGCTGGCCCTGTGCATCCAGCGCTGGTCGTGGAGTTGGCTGGCAGCGGCCGGAACGGCCAGCAGGCCGGCTGCCATGGCTGCCATCAGGGCAGTTGTCGTGTTCCTGGTCATGATTTCGACTCCGGTTTCAGTCTCTGTTTTTCTTCACGAACCGTCCGCCGGACCGCCATGCGGATGAAGGCGGCCACCGACATCTCCCGCCCCTGCCGCCGCTCGGCAGCGAGACAATCCTCGATCTCTGCCCGCAGTTCCGGCTCGATCCGGATGGTGACCTTGCTGCTCTTGTCCATAATGACAGACATTGACAGACATTGACAGACAATGCAAATCTGTTCATCTCTATCTCTCTAGTTGCAACCCTGCATGCAATTACCATTTCCGTCCGTCACCCGGCTGGGCCGGTGGTTTTCCGCCGGCCTGTCGACAGTGTCCCATGGGTTGTGCCGATCGTAGCCGTCCGGTTGCCGGTTCCAGGTCTCGCCGGTGTCCGGGTCGACGTAGAACCGGTGGTCCTCCCGGTCACTCCCCCCATTGCCACCGCTGGTGGTGGTTCGCGGGCGCGGCGGCGGGATGACAGTGCAGTGATTGACCGAGCCGGTGGGCACCCGCTGGCGGGAGCCGGCCAGTTCGTGATCGGCCACGTGCGGCACCGGCGCCGCATACTCGACCCACTTCCATTTCTCGGTCCAGGTGTCGTACTGGCCGGAGCCGGTATAGCCGGAGGGGCAATCTCCGGTCCGGGTCTCGCCATTGGCTGACTTCGAGACGTGCTTGCGGCAGTTGTTGGAGGCCACCCGCCACGGATCGAGCGCCACCACCTGTTCGTCGGGACGATTCCAGGAAGCCGGGAACCTGATGTCGGAGGTGTAGCGGTCCCGCTCCTCGCCGACCGGCCCGCCGAGGGTCCATTCGGCCGAGGAATGGAAGGCGGTGCAGGCGGTCTGCCGCCTGACCAGGTCGTGGACGGTGGTGGCATCCACTTCCTCGGAGGCCGAGCCGTCGCGGCACAGATCATGGACCACCGTCGGTGAGGCCCAGTCGGTGATCTTGACCACGGCCCGGGAATCATTGGGGTCGCGCTGCTCGCGCCACGGATAGGAGATGACCCGGGTTCCGGCCCGGCCGGCCCGATGGCCGCCGGAGATGGTGCACTCGAAGGGCATCCTCACATCGCCGGTGCGCGGGGCCCGGCAATCCCGGTACTGTTCGACCCAGGCACCGGTCACGGTCTCGGAGGGCTGATCGACATCGAAGCCGTCGACGAATATCTCGACATCCCGCCGCTCGACGATTCCGGGACCAATCTCCCCGGTCGGGCAGTCGAGCGAGCGGGTCTGGGCCTGGACATGGCCCCGCCGCTCCAGCACCGCTGTTGGATTCCAGAGTGCCTCGGCGGCCGGTTTCCGTTCCCGGCAGCCAGGGCCGGAAGGACCTGGCTGCCGGGAAGAATGAACCGGCGGTGCGGCCGGTCCGCGTGCGCGCGGTCTATTCCCGGCGGCGCGCCACGAGGATTGCGTTCCAGTCCTTTCCGCCGGCCGGCCGGATCCGGCTGACGCGCCGGTCACTTGCCGCCAGCCGGCCTGCAGCCTCGTCGCCGGCCGCATCGGCATCGAATCCGCAGATGATGCGCGCCGGCTTCCAGGCCTCGGCCCATGCGGGCAGCCGGCTGGCGGTGCCGCAGGTCGAGAGGAAGACGCATCCGGTTCTGCAGGATCCGGGCATGGCAAATGCCGAGAGCGCGTCGATGGCGCTCCCGGCAATGAACAGCGTATCCACGGTAGCGGGCCCGCCGCCGATCCGGAAGCTGCCGCGGTCCTTGCGCGAGCCGGGCGCCATTCCCCGGAACCGCTTCCTGCCCGGAATGCAGGCGGTTCCACAGCATTCGGCGCCGGCCGGCTTCCGGTGCCGGTCGGTGGCAAGGAAGACCGCGCTGCCGCGGGCATCGGCATAAACCAGGCCGCGCCGGCCCAGCGCCGCCACCAGATCGGCTGGCAGGGCCCGCTCCCGGGTGAGCCGGCGGCGGATGGCCGGCCATGCGGAATCTGCCGGCGGTGGCAGAACCAGTTCCCGGCCGGGTGCCGCCGCCTTCTCCGGCACCAGCTCCCCTGCCGGCTGCCGGAGGCGCTTCACCGCCTCCGGGAAGCTTGTCCCTTCGGCATGGATGACCAGATCGATGGCACCGCCACCGCCACAGCCCTGCCGGTGATCGCAGAACTTCTCGCCGGTGATGCTGAGGATCGATCCCTCGCGCCGGAAGCGGCTGCGGTCGCGCGGATCGCACCGGTAGCCGAGCCTGGCGGCGACCTGCCGGAGCGGCAATTGCCGCAGCCGGCTCCAGTCATCCTGCCGCCTGTTCATGTCTTGAGGTTGAGTTCGTCCACTGCCCGGGCGACGTGGTTCTCGGTGACCTGCCGGTCCTTGCCGGCGGCAGCGGCCGCCAGTGCATCATGGGCAATCTGGCCCACCCGGCGCGGCAGGCCGCGGGCGGTCTGCACGATGGCGGCGATGGCATTCGTTTCGAAGAGCGGGATGTCGGCAGCGCCGGCCAGGCGAAGCCGGTGCTCGATCCAGGGCCCGATCTCCTCTGCCGCCAGCCCGTCCATGTGGTGGCGCACCACCAGGCGCTGGGCAAGGGATTCGTCGACACCCATTGCCAGCCGCCGCCTGAGCCCGGTCAGCCCGGTCAGCAGCAGGCAGAAGCGCTGCCCGGAATCGATTTCGAAACTGGTGAGCAGGCGCAAATCCTCGAGCACCGCATTCGGCAGCAGACGGGCCTCGTCGATGATCAGCACCGGTGTCTGCCGGCCACCGGCCAGGCGCGACAATTCGCCGGCGATGGCGCGCCCGACCATGTGGCGGGACTGTCCGGGGGCAAGCCCGGGCCCGGCGGCGATGCTGTTCATGGCCTCGAGCGGCGTGACGGCGCCGAGCGGCAGGTAGATGATCCGGCAGAGGCCGCGGGCAAGGCTGTCGGCGAAGCGCCGGCAGGCGGTGGTCTTGCCGGAGCCGGCCTCGCCGGCCAGGAGGCCGATGCCGCGCATCTCGGCCAGGTGGCCGAGGCGTGCCTGCGCCTCGGTGGCGGCCTGGCCCTGGAACAGCTGGTCGGACGGGATGTCGCTTTCGAAGGGCCGGCGGGCGAGCGAGAAGGATTGACGGTACATGGCTCAGCCCTCCTCCCCGCCATCATTGCCGATACTGGAGAAGGAGATGGCGTGGCCGCGCTTCACCCTGGCATTTGTACCCGGGTCGAGCGGCCAGGCCTGCCCGGCATCCCCGTCATCGGTCACCACGATGATCGGACGGCCCGGCGGGGCTGCCGGATCGAAGCGCAGGGTCACCTTCTGCCCGACCAGGCCGGCACCCACCTCGTAGAGCCGGTTTCGCAGGCTGACCACCCGGTCCTTGCCGACCTTGCGCACCGCCTCCTCGAGGAACAGGTCGTCAGGATCGATGCTGCCATCGACGAGGCGGACATCCCGGGCCCTGGCGGCCCAGGCATCGGCCGGGGTCATGCCTTCGAGACCGCGGTGGGGGCGATGGTGATATTCGCCTTCCACCCAGGCCGCCAGGCGGCGATCGAGGACATCGAGGCTGGCGGTGTCGGCCGGCTCCAGGCCCGGCAGGAAGCGTTGTCTGACAGTGCGTATATGGCGCTCACATTTACCTTTTCCCCGGGGCCTGCATGGCCGTGCATGGATCAGGGCCACACCGAGACGGGCGCAAACGAGCTCGAGGCGCCGGGAGCGGTAGGCACTGCCATTGTCGGTGTAGGGTTTCTTCGGGATCGCCCGCCGCAGCAGGGCCTGCCGGAACACCGGCAGGAACTCGGCCACACCTTCCGGGAAGGCAAAGGCCGACCAGGGCACGATGCGGGTCGCATCATCGATGATGACGATCATGCAGGTCTTGCGCCGCCGCCTGCCATCGCCGCATTTCGGGCCGTGCATCACATCGGATTGCCAGAGGTCGCCGGCATGAAGATGGGCAAAGCGCCGGAGGTCCTGCGGCGCCTGCACCGGATCCATCAGCCCCTCGGCATGGAACAGGCGGCAGGTGGATGAAAGCGGGATCGGGCCCGGGGCTTCGTCCTGCTTCCCGGCCCGTGCGATCACGTCCCGCACCGAGAGACCGGGATGTTCCCTGCGGATGGCGATCAGCAGCTCGGCCGCGCCGACCCCGAGGCGCCGGGACCTGCCGCGGTCACGGCGCCGGCCGGGCTTGAGAGCATCGAGGCCGCCGCGCCGCCAATTGCGCAGCCAGTGCAGGATCGTGCCCTCGGCAATCCGGGTGCGGCTGGTGCCGGGAATTACCCACGGCTTGCCGGCAAGACGGCGCGTCCCGGCCATCCGCGCCGTCCCGGCGAGGTCAGGAAGGGGGGCGATGACCCGGTATCGGAACATCGCCACCTCAATCCGGTGCTTTTCGCGCATCTGGTCCATGCCTGGTCTCCCTTTCCGCCACCTCGGACAGGCATGGTGCCGCTCAGCCCGGCGGGTCAGGTCCTGACTTGTGTCGGATTGCCGGATTCGAAACCGGTGCCGGATCAATCCGGACCGCAAAGCCCGGCGGAGGTTCCGGATGCTGGAGATGCGGACCCGCATGACCGCGCAAATCGAAGAGGAGCCGGTCGGTGCCGGGACGGGCCCCGAGTTCGGTAACCGATGGCGTGCAGCCGGCCAGCAGATCCGGCAACAGGGTGATGAGTGTCGTCAGGCCGGCGGCGGCCAGGTCGCGCCGGTATCCGATCCAGCGGCGATTGCCGGCATCGCTCACCGCATGGCCGGGACGGGCGGCCTCGGCCGCTGCCCGCAGGCTCTCCGCCGTCTCCACCGCCAGCGCCGCCGTCTCGAGCTCGTCCAGCGTGCCCGGCAGGCGGGCGGCAAAGCAGCGGGCCGGCAGTGACCATGTCCGGTGGGCCTCCCGGCAGTACCAGCGGGGAATGCGGGCATCCCCCCGGCGGGTCTTGCGCAGGTAGCTGCCATGGCGGGCAAAACTGCAGCCGCCATCGGGATGGGCCGGGCAGCAATCAAGCTTTGCTTCCCGCCAGGCTTGCGTGGTAACGCAGTCCTCGCCGGACAGCGACAGATTCCAATCGAGTTGCACGGCTACCGGCCCGGCGGGGTCGATGACCGCACGGGCCGCCTCTTTCCGGAATGTCACACCTCGCGCCGGCGCTGCCGGAAGGCCGAACGCCCCCGCCAGATCCGTAATCAACCGGCAGGTGCGGGCAAATCAACCCCGAAAACCGGCAACCGGGACAATGCTGCCGGGAAAGCAGGCATCCGCCATGCTGCCGGGAAACACGCTGCTGTCAGCGCTGCCGGGAAAGAGAGAGGGTGTTGCGGATACTTCCGGCTTCCAGCCAATCAGCACCCGATGCAATCCGTGACAAACTGGCTACTGAACACCGAACTACCCTGCAACCCAACACCGGTGCCCGCCAGCGGCCGAAGACCGCCGGGGCACCGGAGGGCAGGGCGCATGCAGTGATGGCCGGGTCGCTGACCGGATCGCGGTTCCAGGGCCGGATGCCGGCGGTGGTGATGGTGGCCAGGCGGACCTGGGTGCGCACATAGGGTGCGAACTGGCGGTCGACATGGCCTGTCGCATCGGGGACCAGCATGGAGACCAGCCGATCGCCACATATGCGGACCCGGACACCGATCGTGTCGTAACGCTGCCGCTCATCGGCGGTGAAGGGTGAATGCAGGGCGGTGGCCAGGGGCAGGGTACCGGTGGTCTCCAGATGGGCAACCAGATCGGTCACCAGCGCATCATCCGGCTGGGCGGCCAGCCAACTGGACACGCGGTCATGCGCATCGTTCAGCATGGCGGCATGCTGGAAGGCTTCGGTCAGCACCTGTTCGCGGGCCTCCAGCCAGGCCTTGCCGCCCAGGTCGAAGGCGTTCGAGCGCGGCTCGACGGCGGCCGAGGAGGTGGACAGCATGACGCAGATGGCGAGAGATGTGGTGGCGCTGAGCATCCGGCGGATGCCTGGAGGACGAATCATGGGTCTGTTCCTTTTCGCTGGCAGTGACCGGTACCCGAATCGATTCTATTCGGCCCCCGCATGCAGCGCGAAAGGGATTCCATGATGACGACCTGGCCGGCGAGGGAGTGAATTGACAACCGGATTGGCTGGCAGATGGCCAGACATAGTCATTCGACTGGAGATGGGGCTTGAGTGGGGAACGGCAGGAGTTGCGCCCGGACCCGAGTTCGGCGGGTCCTTCCCGATGTCCTGCCTGATGACACCGAATGGGGCCGGCATGTTGCCGGATCACTTGCCGAGCCGTCCCGGGCGGTGTAGCGATACCGTCATCCTTGCACAGTGATCCCTGTCCGAATTTCCGGAACTCCGTCATGCTGAACCTAGAGAAGCTAGAGCAGATCAGCCACAAATTCGAAGCCCTGGAACGATCGCTTGTCGCCGGTGCTGCCGATCCGGACTTCGTCCGCAACTCGCGGGAATACACGGCGCTGAAGCCGGTTGTCGAACAAATCCGCCTGTATCGCAGCATCGAGCAGGAGATTTCGACGACCGAGGCCATGCAATCCGACCCCGAGATGCGCGCGTTGGCTGAGGAGGAGCTGGTTGCTCTCAAGGCGTCACTTGCCGAGACCGAGGCCGATCTGCAGGCCGCCCTGCTGCCGCGGGACGTGGATGCCGACCGATCGGCGATCATCGAGATCAGGGCCGGGACCGGCGGCGATGAGGCCGCACTGTTCGCCGGCGATCTTTTTCGCCTGTATGAACGATACGCCCAGTTGCACCGGTGGGATTTCAATCCGCTGTCGATCAATTCCACAATGCTTGGCGGCATCCGGGAAGCAACGGTGGAAGTCAGCGGGGCAGGGGCGTTTTCTCGCCTGAAATTCGAGTCGGGCGTCCACCGGGTCCAGCGAGTTCCGGCAACCGAGTCCGGCGGTCGAATACATACATCGGCGGCGACGATCGCGGTGCTGCCGGAGGCGGGTGATGTTGAAGTCGAGATCTGCGAATCCGATTTGCGGATCGATACCATGCGGGCTAGTGGCGCCGGCGGACAGCATGTCAACAAGACCGATTCGGCGGTGCGACTCACCCATCTGCCAACCGGAATTGTCATCTCCGCCTCGGAAAAATCCCAGCACCAGAACCGTGCAATCGTGATGAAGGTACTGAAATCACGCCTGTATGAGCTGGAGCGGCAGAAGGCTGATGACGAACGGGCTGCCAGCCGCCGTCAGCAGGTGGGCAGCGGTGACCGATCCGAACGAATTCGGACCTACAACTTTCCACAGGGAAGGATAACCGATCACCGGATCGGTCTGACCCTGCACAAGCTGGACCAGGTGCTCGGCGGCGAACTCGATGAGTTGGTGGATGCCCTGATCGCCCATGACCGGACCGAAAAACTGGCCGAGCTTGACACATGAGCGCGACCATGGCCGACGTCATTTCGGCGGCTGCCCGGCGATTCAGGGTCGCCGGCGTCGATGATCCGGTCAGGGATGCCTGGATGCTGGTGGGTGAGGCCAACCGGCGAGTCGGCGGCAGCGATTCGTTCCTGCTGCACGAGAGTAGTGGCATTGCGACATCGGAACTGCTCGAGGACTGGATCAGCCAGCGTGAATCCCGCCGCCCGGTCTCGCAGATCATCGGACAGCGGCATTTTCATGAACACGTGTTCGCGGTCACATCGGATGTACTGGATCCGCGCCCGGATTCGGAAACCCTGGTCGAGGAGGCGATCCGGATCCGCCCGGCACGAATTCTTGATCTTGGAACCGGCAGCGGATGCCTGCTGCTCTCGATCCTGGCCAGGCTGCCGACGGCAACCGGCATCGGCACCGATGTCAGCCATGCAGCCCTGGAGATTGCCAGGCTCAACGGCAGCAGGCTCGGGTTGGGCGGCCGGGCCGAATTCTTCTGGTCGGACTGGCTTGCCGGCATCACCGGCAAGTTTGACATGATCATCTCGAACCCTCCCTACCTGTCGGCCCGGGAGTATGGCGACTCGCCGCCGGAGCTGCTGCATTGGGAGCCGCGTCTGGCTTTGACTGATGGCGGGGACGGCTTGTCGGCCTTTCGCAGCATCACCGCCAACGCAGCTGCATGCCTCGCCCCCGATGGTCACCTGTTGCTGGAATTCGGTGCCGGCCAGCAGGGCGAGGTTGCGGAAATTGTTGCCGGATGCGGATTTCGTGTCGACCGCATGCTGCATGATCTCGACGGGCGGCGGCGCGCACTAGTTGCAAAAGCGTAACAGCAGGAAATTATCTTGACCATGCACTGCAAAAGACAGCCGTTATGGCGTAACGTCCGCACAGTTGTTGTGGCAATCGTGTGATCTTGTGTATTGCCGCCAAACTTGGCTATCGGGACTTTCTCGGCAAGCGATGTGATTTCCGGACGAGTCACATGTCGCATGAACAGTTCGATAGGGACCTCGCGGACGCCTCGCTCAGTAGCAGCATGGTCCGCCAACAGGGCAGTTGATCCGTAAACAGGCTATTGGATCCCGGTCGTACGACCGTAGTCGGCCCGCATTACAACGAAACAAATCGGCGAATGACATGAGAACTTCCAACAAGTCGCGTTCACGAAACAAGGGCAATCGGCGGAGCAACGGGAATGTCGTCAACCGGGTGTTTGAAAGCTCCGGCCCGGACGGCAAGGTCAGGGGCAACCCACAGCAGATCATTGACAAATACCAGGCGATGGCCCGGGACGCGTTTCTGGCCGGCGATCGGGTTGCCGGCGAAAGCTACAGCCAGCATTCGGAACATTATGTCCGGATCCTCGGCGAAGCGCAGCGACAGAAGGAGCAGGTCCGGCAGGAACAGCAGGCAGCTGCCGAAAATTCGGGAAGACCGGCCGACGTCGCGCCTGAACCGGTTGGCCAGGCGAATGGTGCCGACAAGCTGAATTCCGATTCCCTGCCATTGAGAAGGATGCCGGCGAGACCGGCTGCCGAGGACTCACCGGGAACCAGCCTCGAATAGACTCCCCGCCGGTCATTCCGGCCACTGCACTGCCCGACCGGCTGTGTGCCGGTGTCATCCCCGCCTGTCAGCCGGAGACACCTCCTGCCGCTCGAACTCCCGCGCCAATGCGCAATATTCCGGTATGCCTATCGAGTCCGCCCTGGCATCGGGAGCAATACCCGCCGCCTTCAGCAATTCGGCAATTCGCGGCGTCTCCTTCCTGAGGCTGGATCGAAGCATCTTTCGCCGGTGACCGAATGCCGCCTTGACGATCCTGAACAGGATCCGGGGTCTTGCCCGGGCGATCGGCTCCGGCAGGCTTTCGAAATGCACGATTTTCGATGTCACCTTCGGAGGTGGCACGAAGGCCGAGGCCGGCAGCGACATGGCAATGCTGACCGAGCAGCGCCACTGGGCCAGGACCGACAGCCTGCCATATGATTTTCCTCCGGGTCCTGCCACCAGCCGGTCGGCAAGCTCGCTCTGGAATGCAAGGGTCAGGCTGGACCATACGGGAGGCCATCCCGGCCCTGACAGCCACCGGGCCAGCAACTCGGTGCCGATATTGTAGGGCAGGTTGGCAATGATCCGCGCCGGGGGCGAGATCAGTTCCGCCGGATCAACCTCCAGGGCATCGCCATGAATGACCGAGACCACCCCGCCTGATGCCCTGGAGATTTCATCCAGTGCCGGCAGGAATCGAGCGTCCTTTTCCACGACCACCACCGTCGAGGCTCCGGCCAGCACCAGGCTGCGGGTCAGACCACCCGGCCCCGGCCCGATCTCCAGCACCGAATAGCCGGGCAGGGGGCCGGCCTTGCGGACGATCTTTGCCGTCAGGTTCAGATCCAGCAGAAAATTCTGCCCGAGTTGCCGGCGCGCCGACAAACCGTGCCTGGCAATGATCTCGCGCAAGGGAGGAAGCTGGTCGATGCCGTGCATCAATGGCCGTATCTGGACCCGGCCAGCCTGCCGGCGAGCAGGATCGCCTCCTCCAGGCTCGTAGACCGGGCCGTCCCGGTCCCGGCAATATCCAGCGCCGGCCCGTGATCGGGAGAGGTCCGGACAATCGGCAGGCCGAGCGTGACGTTCACGCCGTTGAAGAAATCCAGGGTCTTGAAGGGGACCAGGGCCTGGTCATGATACATGCAGACCGCGGCGTCGTAGCGTGCGCGCGCCTCCGGGTGGAACATCGTGTCAGCCGAAGACGGGCCGGATACCGCATGCCCGCGGGATTGCAACTCGCTGATTGCCGGGCCGATGATCTCCTGTTCCTGGTTGCCAAAAAGGCCCGACTCTCCTGCGTGCGGATTGAGTCCCGAGATCTCCAGCCGCGGCTGCCGAATTCCGAAGTCGTGGACCAGTGACGACAACGTGGTTTCGCACACGTCAATCAGCAACTCCCGGTCCAGCGATCCGGGGACATCGGCCAGTGCAATATGGGTCGTGGCAGGCACCACCCGCAGATGTGGCGAAACCAGCATCATGACTGCCCGCCCCGCCCCGCAAAGACTGGCCAGGAGTTCGGTCTGGCCCGGATGATCGAATTCGCCGCCCAGGGCCAGCACCCGCTTGTTGACCGGGCCGGTGCAGATGGCCGATGCCAGCCCCGAGCGAGCATGTTCGACCGCCACCCGGATCGATTCCAGGACAGCGCCGGCATTTTCCGGATTGGGCTCGCCGGGCCGGACCGGGACCGGGAAGGGGAGGTGAATCAGCGGCAGGCCACGCTTGAGCGCGCCCGTCGCCTCGGACGGGTGATCGATTTCGACCACCTTCACCGGCGAGTGCCGACCAGCGACCATTCCCCTGTCGGCGATCAGGTAATAGGGTTGGCATTCCCTGAGGCGCGCCCAGGCCGCAAGCGCCTGTTCCGGACCGATGCCGGCGGGCTCGCCGGCAGTCAGTGCAACCGCCCCGATCAATATCTCTTGATGATCGCCGCTGCCCGAAGGCTGGAGAGCAGCTTGGCCGACAGATCCTCCGCCTTCTCGTTTCTCAGACTTCCAAGGACAGCCTGCCGGGCCTCGGGATCAATCCCTGACTTGCGATCGCACAGCATCAGGATCAGCGAGGTATCGATCCCGGCGCTCGTCGAATCGATGATTGTCGTTTCGCCGGCATCCAGCCTGCTCAAGGGCTCCCGCAGACTCTCGACCGTGTCCTCGGGCGCCGTTGTCATGCGGACATGACTTCCCTTCGGGAATCGACGTGACTCGGCCAGCAGATCGTTGCATGTCTCCAGCCGCCTCCGGATCGCTTCTGCCAGGCTGCGGGCCGATTGACTGCCACCTCCATACACCCTCAACGTGGCATAATCGTCGGCGAACCATCCCCTTTGCTGGATCTCCACCTCCCGCGTGTCTCTCTTGAAGAACACGGTGACCGCATTCCCGGAAATGAACGGACCCACCGCGGTTCCCGTTGCTGCTCGTTGCAGCCGGCCCCGGATATTGCCATCGATACTGTCGAAGGCGACCCAGCCGACGGAGCCGCCCTGCCGGGCACTCGGGGCATCCGACAGCGAGCGGGCTGCTTCGGAAAACTCGCCGGACGACCTGGCCGAACGCACGATGGTTTCGGCAATGGCCACGATCCGGTCCCGTGTCGCTGGCCTGAACTGCATCACGATCTCGGACAGCAGCACCTGTTCGCTATAGGCCGTGCCCTGAAGCGCCAGCGCCTGGTCAATTTCGTCATCGGTCACCTCCCGGGCAACTCTTCCAAACCTGACGCTCACGATTTCGCGCCAGTTCACACCTGCCCGAACAAATTCGTAAACGGTATCCCTGTTCACGCCGGCGGCCCCCAGATGCCGGTAGAACTGGTCCGGCGTCATCTGCAACCGGCTTGCGTATTCGGCAATCCCGTCTTCGACCAGCGACGGTCCGACTTCGATACCCAGCCTCTCGGCCTCCTGCAGATACAGTCGGTCATTGACCAGCGCATCCTCTGCCTTTCCCGGCAGGTTGCCGGTAACCCCCAACACCCGCAGCATCTTCACCCGCTGGTCGATATCGTAATTGCTGATCGCGGCCCCGTTGACGCTGATCGCTGTACTGAAGGGCCCGCCGGAGCCGATGGCCGGGAGCAGGATGAACAGGGCGGTGCATACCGCCTTCCTGAAACACAAGGTCATTGAAACCGATCCGTTGAATTCACGAGTTGCAGCCCGATGTGGCACTATCGCGGTCGTTCATCAAGCCCAACAATGAAACACTGAATTCCAGCTTGGTTTTTGCCTTGGGCGTGGTTGCGGTCTTCAGGCTCCGGTCGAGGCCGAATGTCACCAGCAAACAGCGGCTGCGGCGTGAAAGTTGCAGCCCCGCCTGGTTCTCACCCTCCCGGTTCAGGTCATATTGCAGGTCACCGATGACCCACCAGTCATCATCCAGGGATTGTTCGGCCGAAAACAGCACCGATTCAACATCGTTGGTCATGCCTTCCTGTCGGTCCATCAGCAGCCACGAATAGCCGAGCGTCACATGCGTCTCCTCGCTGTCGAAGCGAATCAGCGACTCGGCCTTGGCCAGGTCAAGTTTCGAGTCCAGGACCGCCCGCTGGTCGACGGTCAGCCCGGCTCCAAGCTCCAGCATCCCCGCCGCCACCAGGTTTGATCTCCTGCCGGACAACCCGCTTGCCCTGGAAAACTGCATGTTGTCGCGGTTGCGGATGACTCCTCCGACCATCCATTCAAACCCGCCACCGCCAGCCAACTGGCCTGAATGCTTGACTCCGACATTCAACCGGGCCCCCTGTTCGTTCCGGTCACGCCCCGGAAACCGGTCCAGGGATCGAAGGTTGGTCTCGTCGAACTCCACGTACATGCTGTCTTCATTGGGAATGTCGTCGTCATCGCTGATCGGCGACCATACCAGTTGGGCAAAGGGTTCGATCATCTGGTATCCGCTCCCGCCGACCTGCTCGAATGGCCACCGCAGCTCGGCGGCAATTGTACGAGATGACCGGCTAATGGCCCGGGGAAATTTCTTGTCCTGCTGGACCTTGTAGTGATCAAACCGGACCAGCGCCTCCGTCGACAGGATCATTCCGCTGTCGAGCAACCAGCTATTCCTCCAGTCGACATCGACCGAGCCCCTGGCCACGTCCCTGGCATGTCGGCCCTCGGTGGCATGTCTTTGCACCGAATGCGCCTCGAGGGCCAGACCGAAGGAGCCTGCAGATGCCGACGGGGAGAATCGTCGCTGCCAGCTGAATTCATGGACCATCCGCGGCAGTGTTCGATCCTCGTCGTCGAATCGTTCGATATACCGGGTGCGGGCTTCTGCATAACCTCTCGTCTCACGGCGGCGGATCCTGACCGAGCTGGTGATCTCCGAATCCTCGGACACGTCAAAATCGGACAGCACGGTCGGGTCGGTCACGTCCTCGAGCGAAAAATCAAGCATGGTCCCCTGTCCGAATTCCCAGTCTCCCGACAGGCCGACATGCCCCCGAACCTTCTCGACATGCTTGCGGTCGGAGACAACCAGCCCTTCGGCGGTGAATCCGCCGGCACTGTAGAGGCGGCGATACTCGGCCCCGAACATGAACTGTCCCTTGCTGGTGGCACCGGGCGTGATCGTCATGTCGGCATGATCGCCCAGTGTATGGAAATATGGCACCCTGGCCCGGACACCCTTCTCCGACGAATACTTCACGACCGGCATCAGGAACCCGCTCATTCGCTCGACGGTCGGGTCGGGAACCCGCAGCGAGGGCAGGCGGGCCAATACGGTCTCTCCGAGAACGAAATCCACATCCCGCATGTAGATTTGCCTCTCGGCCCGGTCATGGACCAGTTGGCGCGCCCGGAAATGCCAATCCGGCGTCTCGCCTTCCTGGCAAATGCTGCAGGTAGTGACGACCGCGTTCCTGATCCTCGAATACCGCCCGTCCTCGAGGGTCAGCTGTGAGCCGGCCATGTAGAGCTGGTCGGCAAGCAGCATCCGGATTCCGTTGAGAACGCCGTTCCGGAAATCCTTGTCGATCTCTCCCGACTCCGATCTCCCCGGGTTGCCTTGCGCATCGAGGAAGGAAGAGGGCGTGCTGAAGGTGATGGTATCGCCGACAACATCGAGCCTGTCGGTATGGAGCACGTAGCCCTCGAAATAGACCTCGACATTGCCCATGGCCGTGAACTCATCCGTGGAGCCGGAATAGACCATCTCGTCGGCGACAATGGACGCGCTGTCCTGTGCTGCTGTTGCAGAGGCAAGGTGCAGCAACACCAGGAACTTCAACACAAATCGCAATTTCCCTTACCCGTCCTCGAGGTACAACAGGAGACCAAGCGACAATACCAGTACGACCAACGGGGGAAACCATGCGGCAATCTGGGCCGGCACTTCCTGGCCTTCACCAAGCACCCGGGCAAAATCGCCCAGCACGATGGCGCCAAGTATCAGCACCAGCGCAACTGTCACCATCGCCGTCATGTTTGCCAGTCGGGCCGGGCGCAGGGTCAGGCAGCCGCCAAGCAGCACCATGGCCGCCAACAGCACCGGCTTGGCGGTCTCGACATGAAAATGGACCCGGTGACGCAGCGACGAGAAGCCGGCCTCGTCCAGCCATCCAATCCGTGAGCGAAGGTTCCAGAACGGGAGCGAGCCCGGCGGTCCCAGGGCCTCGCGGATTTGCGTCGATGTCAGAACCGTCGGCAGGCAGTCGACATTGATGACCGACGGGTCGGTCACCAACTCGTCCAGGTTTTCGGCGTGATTCCAGGTCCGCACACCGTACAGGCAAAAACCCGACTTGCCCGAGGGGATCGGCTCCAGGAGTGCCGAATACGGGATGATCTCCGTCTTCCTCGACACATCATCAACCAGTTCCGCCGACGCGGCATGCATGCGTCGAATTGGCATCCCATCCTGGTCGAAGACGAAGATATGGACATCCTCGAAGAGATTGCCGCCGACCGTCCGCGAGGCGCGGACAACGGTCTGCCGGTCATTGATGACCTGCCTCAGCCAGGCCAGGTCTCCCTCCTCGATATAGATCTGCCGGTCAGGCAACGTCTCCCTGCTGATCAACTCGCCATGTTTTTCCGCCATGATGGCAATCAGCGGGTTGACGGCGGTGGTGGCGAAAACTCCGATCATGAACGCTGCCGCCGCCGGCACGAGCAGGGTCGACAGCCCCGATTTCCCGGAGGCCCGGATGACCGGCATCTGGCTGGTTGAAGACAATCGCAGCGACATCCACAGCGCTGCCAGGCCGGCAATGGCCGGAAGAATCGAGTAGATTGATTGCGGGGTCTTGAGGATTGTCAGCCCGACCAACTCCAGGGCGCTGAACCCGTGGTTGCGGTACGAGCTGACATGGCTTTCGATCTCGACAAGAAAATACAGGATCGAGATACCCAGGGTCACGCCGCCGAAAGCCGTCAGGTATCGTTGTGCCAGGTAGATACCCAAGGTCATCGCAAATGCCTCGAATGGCTGAGCAGGCGCACGATCTGCGGAGGCGGCGATCGTGACCAGTGCAGGAACAGCCCGGCCAGCAGCAATGCAATGACATGCGACAGGTGAATCAGCGCCACCGGGGAACTGCCAGCCTCCACCTTGTCTTCCATGTACTGGCCGAAGACATGCATCACGATGACAGCCAGGATCGCCGGCACGAAGGCGATGTGACGCTGGAACCTGAATGTTTCGGCGACCAGCAGCATCATGACCCCCAACATGGGATAGACCAGCGATCTGAGCGAATCGAAGAACCTGCTGTTGATCTCGATCGCGTAGCCGCGCAATTGGTCGGTGCCATCAACTGCCGGCGCAAGCCATGATCCCGCCAGGTCGAGGCTGGAGCGGAATCTGAGGCCCTGGTTGCTGACCGGTTCCGGTTCGTCTTCCCGGTCGAGATTGAAGCGAATGGCCTCGAAAGTCAGGATCTTGATCTCCGCCTCCGTCTCGTCCCACTCCTCGGCATGGCCGGAGCTCAACTCCAGGACCAGGCCGAACTCGCCATGCCCCAATATGGCGTCCTCGGAATAATACGTGCGCTCCCTGTCATGGGTCCTGGCATCATGGATGAAGACGTTCTGCAAGCTGCCATCTTCGCCCACCTTGCCGACGAAGACCGCAACCCCCTCCACCGGAAACAGGAACTGTCCCGAGGTGATGCGGACATTGGTCAGGTCATGCTGGATCAGCGTGGAGATTTCCGTCGCCCGTGACTCGCTGAGCGGGACGATGATGTGTTCCAGGAGGGCCAGCAGGGTCGATGCCAGGGCCGCCATGAGAAGAAACGGCTTGACCACCTGGGCCGGATCCATGCCGGCATAATTCACGGCGATGATCTCCCGGTCGGAATTCAACCGGAAAAACAGGTAGGTCAGCGCAAAGAATGACGACATCGCCACCGCGTTCGAAAACGACAGCGGAATCAGCAGGAGGATGTATTCGATGACACTCCATCCGGACTGGCCACCGGAGACCAGCCCTTCGACCGCCTCGACAGCCAGCCGGATCCAGTTGATGCTCACGAATATCGCCAGAAGCATCACCAGCAATTTCAGGCTGCGAAGACAAATGTAGATATCGAACCTGGTAAGTATCTTCTTTCCCCCCGGAATGCCTTGCGCAGGTCCTCTCACGCCTAACATTATCGAATGCGAATATGTAGGGAAAATGCTGATCTCCGGCACCTTGATCCAGGACATGGCGGTTGGCCAAGGCATGGAATTGTCCTCACGGATGACAAGCGAGCAGCGAAGACGGTCGCCGGTCGGTCCGCCCCGGCAACTGCATGCGAGCCGGGGCCGCGAAGCGTCCGGGAGTGGCCGCCACCCTGCCGGAACAAAGGGATGGCCCGTATCGGGAAAGCAACTGGAAATTGCCGGTGCCGGGGCTTATGCACGCACGAGTTTCAGAACTTGTCGGGATTGCACAGTGACCACATCACCACAGATAGACTTTGAACCCCTCGATCATGACCGTGCCGCCGAATTCTCCGGAACCGTTGCGACCCTGGTTTCGCCGGATGGCAAGGCAATTTCCGGCGGCCAGGAGAAACTCTTCCAGGAACAGATCGGCAGGTTTGCCGGAGACGACAGGTTTTCCAAGCTCAAGAATGCCGAAAACCGGAGGATCCTGTATCCGCATGGCAGTGCCGCCGACTCGCTGGTCCTGGTCAAGCTGCCGGCTGACGCAACAGCGACCGAGGCCAGGAAGGCAGGCGCCGGAATTGCCGGTCGCACCGGAAAATCCGGATTGCTGGTCCTGGCCAGCGGGTTGAAGCAGGTCGAATGCCTTGCCCAGGGGATTGCTCTGCGCAGCTATTCCTTTGACCGGCACCGCACCGGCAGGAATGGCAAGGACGGCACCGTCGGCAAGGTGACGATCATGACCGACGTGCCTGATGCCGCCCGGCATGCCTACCGGGAGATGGCGGCGGCGGTCGAGGGCGTCCACGCGGCAAGAGACCTGGTCAATGAGCCGGCAAATGTCCTGTCAACCACCGAATACGCCAGGCGGATGGAGGATCTCCGGGAGCACGGGCTGTCGGTTACCATCATGGAAGAGGGTCAGCTTCGGGAACTGGGCATGCGTGCGCTGCTGGCGGTCGGCGAGGCCTCGACCACCTCGTCCAGGGTTGCCGTCATCGAGTGGAAGAATGCGTCGGGGCCACCGGTGGCGCTGGTCGGCAAGGGGGTGGTGTTCGACACCGGCGGGATTTCGTTGAAGCCGGCCGCCAAGATGGAAGAGATGACCATGGACATGGCCGGCTCGGCCGTGGTTGCCGGCGTCATGCGGACGCTGGCCCGCCGGAAGGCCAGGGCCAATGTGGTCGGCCTGCTTGGCCTGGTGGAAAACATGCCCGGTGGCAATGCGCAAAGACCGGGTGATGTCGTGAAGACCATGAAGGGTGACACGGTCGAAGTCACCAATACCGACGCCGAGGGGCGCCTGGTACTCGGTGACCTGTTGTGGTATGCGCAGCAGACCTACAGCCCTGCGGCGATGATCGATCTTGCCACGCTGACCGGCGCCATTATCGTCGGGCTCGGCAATGAGCTGGCCGGCGTGTTTTCGAATGATGACGAGCTCTATTCCGCCTTCCGGGCGGCGGCCGAGTTCGAGGACGAACTCCAATGGAGGATGCCGCTTCATGATCCGTATGACAAGCTTCTTGAATCCCGGGTTGCCGACATCCAGAATGTCGGCGGCAGGGGGGCCGGGTCGATCACCGCCGCCCAGTTCCTCAAGCGTTTTGTCAAGCCGGAAATCCCCTGGATGCACATGGACATTGCCGGCGTGGCCTATTCGGGCTCGGGAACCGGCTTCTCGCCGAAAGGGGGAACAGGATGGGGCGTTCGAGCCCTCGACAGGCTGATCAGGACCAGTTTTGAAACGGCTGGCTGAAACCTTCTTCTACCAGGTCGGGCGCCAGAACCGGGAAGCCACGCTTCGATCGGTCCTGGTCCGGTCGCGGCGGCAGGGCTGGCGGGTTGCCGTGAGGTTCCAGTCGAAAAGCCAGGCCAGCGAGGTGGATGATGCGCTGTGGCGGGTGCCACAGAACGGATTCCTGCCGCACGGCCTGGCCGGCGGCCAGTTTGACGAGGATCAGCCAATCCTGCTGACCACGGAGCGAAATTCGGCCAACCGGCCGGACGCGCTGGTCATGTACCGCACATTTGATCTCGACCCGGGTGAGATCGGGGAATTTCGAAGGGTTTCGATCATGTTCGACGGGAGCGAGCAGGAGGAACTGTCGGCTGCGCGTCGGCTGTGGAAGACATTGAAGGCCGCAGAGGCGCCGATCAAGTACTGGGAGCATTCCGGTGAAGGGTGGAACCTGAAAGCATCGGAGAACCTCCCGGAAGTGCCGTGATTGCCGCCGGCCTGGCTCTCTCGATCCGGAATCCCTGCTGGCCAGTGGTTGCAAACCGGCAATGGCGGATGTAGTGGCGGTGCCCGTCAGACCGACATACCTTCAGCAATACGGGGACTTCCAGTGGCCGAACGCACGCTCTCCATCATCAAGCCCGACGCAACCCGCCGCCATTTGACGGGGAGAATCATTGCCCGGCTGGAGGAGTCCGGGTTGGCCGTCGTCGCCCAGAAGCGCATCCGGATGACACGAAGCCAGGCAGAACAATTCTACGATGTTCACCGTGACCGGCCTTTCTACGACGAACTGTGCGACTTCATGATATCAGGTCCCGTGGTGGTGCAGGTTCTGGAGGGAGATGATTCCGTCCTTCGAAACCGGACGGTCATGGGGGCAACCAATCCGGCCGATGCCGAAGCCGGAACCATTCGCAGGGATTTTGCCGTCTCCCTTACCGAAAACTCGGTGCACGGCTCGGACAGCCCGGAAACGGCGGCAACCGAGATCGCCTTCTTCTTCTCCGGGACCGAAATCACCGGTTGAAATTCGCTGGTCCGGAATGCGGCCATCCCGCAAGCAGGCGACATGCACGCTGGCACCGCGTGATCCCCGGCGGCCCTGGGTCACGCTCCCAGGCGGCCGGTACGGGCAGGGACGACCCGCTGGCCGCCCACCTCCCCGAAACGGGTCCGGCCCGGCTTGACCTCAGGCAGGCCTGATCATATTGCAGGTTTGAAAGGGCCCGTAGCTCAATTGGTTAGAGCTGAGCGCTCATAACGCTTAGGTTGGGGGTTCGAGTCCCTCCGGGCCTACCACTTGTCTTCCGCGATGCCTTCCTTGCCTGCTGCGTCATCATCCATGGCCAGCGGCAGCTCGAGAGTGGCCTTGAGCCCCCCAAGCTCGTCGCTGGATCCCAACGACAACGAGCCGCCATGCTGAACTGCCACGTCGAGGGCAATCGTCAGGCCGAGGCCCACGCTTCCGCCACGGTCAAGGTTGCGGGCGCGGTCGAGCCTGGAGAAGGCGCGCAAGGCCCGATCACGATCCTCGGACGGAATTCCCGGGCCATCATCCTCGACAACTATCCGTAGCACCCCGGAGGCCGACTCCAGGGTCAGGAGGCACTGCCCGGCATAGTTGTCGGCATTGCCGACCAGGTTCTCGACTGCCCTGAGAATGGAGGTGGGCCGGGCCAGGATTTGGCGCTGGCGGTCAAGCCTCGCTCGATTGACCAGGGAGATTTCCTGGCCTGCATAGGTTGATTTCTCCACCAGCTCCTCGAGAAGTTCGAGCGGCGAAATCAGTTCCGGCTGTTCGGCGACGGAATCGCGCGTGAAATCCAGCAATTCCCTGATCATGAAGGTCATGTTCTTCACGTCGGAGATCAGTGCATTGGTTTCCGGCGTGTCATCCAGCATTTCCAGGCCAATTCGAATCCTGGTCAGCGGGGTACGAAGATCATGGCCGATATTGGTCAGCAACTCTGCTCGCTGTTCTAGGTGCTCCTCGATCCGGTCCCGCATGTCGATGAAGGCCCGTGTTGCCTCCCTCACCTCGGTGGCACCCGCCTCGTGGATGGCCAGATGCTGTCCCTGGCCAAAAGCCTTGGAGGCGTCGGCAAGCCTGATGATCGGACGTAGCTGGTTGCGCAGGAAAGCATAGGCAATCAGGGTCATGACAATCCCGGCGAAGACCATGAGAACCAGCAACTGGTGAGGGTTGGAAGGCGACACCACCCCCCGTTGCAGGGTGATCACCGCCATTCCATGCGGGGTGGTCGCCCTGACCTGGAGGCTGGAATCATCCTCGAGCAGGTCGATCGAGGTGATGCTCGGAATCGTGGTCCGCAATTCGTCGATGACGATCCTGCCGGACAGGTCGAACACTCCCCGCCGGTCGACATGCGTCCGCTCCGGGTTGGCATCGATGACCACCTTCATGTTGACCGGGACCGTGATCGGCGTGACTCGGTTGATCGCATCCTCGATATCGGATGCCGAACTGATCCGGGACAGCACCAGGCGTACATGCGGCTCGACATTGGCCACCATCTGCCGGGTCACCCGGTCGAAATGACGCTGGATGATGGTTGCGGCCACGATCAACTGCAGCATGATGACCGGAAAGAGCATGATCAGGATGGCCCGGCCCCTGAGTCCCTTGGGAAAAATGGCCTTCAGTGTCGCCGACATCTTGCCACCGATCGGTGCCCGACCGTCTCCTGGCCAGGTCGAGTCACTTGTCCTGCACAACGATCATCGACATCCCCTCCGCAGGGAGACAGGAAAGCCTCACGATCTGCCCGTTCCGCCCGATACCCCTCGATCGCTGTGGCGAAGGCATCGGCATCGTGGCCGGGTCAGGCTTGTATCCGCAAAATCGATCGACCATGGTGCAATTCTATCGTTCGACCCAAGGGGCGCAACCGTGGATTACCGCAACTGCATCGATGACACCTGCGTGAGGCAATCCTCGATACGGCATGCCGACGGAACTGGCCGATGAGCCCCGATTCCCGGCGAGCCGTGCAGCTCCTCCGGCAGGGGCTGCGCTGCATTACCGCTCCGAACCCCTCGAGGATGACGGCCTCCGGGACCAACACCTATCTCCTGGGATTGGCCGAACTGGCCATCATCGATCCCGGTCCGGATGATGGCGGGCATTTCGATCGGATCATGCAGGAGGTCGGAGCCGGCAATGCCATCAGCAGGATCCTCGTCACCCACGCCCATCTCGACCACACGGCGCTGGCTCCCCGGCTGGCAAGGGCCACCGGCGCCGAATTGCTGGGCTGGTCGCCTTCAGCCGGCCTTTGCAGCCCTCGACTGCAGGAACTTGCTGCCGCGATCGATCTCGGCGGCGGCGAGGGCATGGATCGGGCCTTCAGACCCGACCGGACGCTGGCCGATGGCGAGACCATCTCCTCCAGCGAATGGACCATCGAGGCGGTCCGGACTCCCGGACATACCGGCGACCACCTGTGCTTTGCCTGGCCGGAGCGGAGTTGCATGTTTACCGGCGACCATGTGATGGGCTGGTCCACGACACTGGTATCGCCGCCGGATGGCGACATGGGCGCGTATATGCGCTCGCTGCAGAAACTGATGGCCCGACCGGAAGGCACCTATTTTCCAGGCCATGGCGGGCCGATTCTCGACCCCCGGTCGGAATTGCAGTCACAGCACGACCACCGGCTGGCCCGGGAGCATTCGATCGTCGCCTGCCTCCGGCCCGGCCCGGCCACGGTGACGGCGATCACCATGGCAATCTACCAGGACCTGCATCCGGGTCTCGCTCGCTATGCCGAGCGGAATGTCCTGGCCCACCTCCTTGACCTCCTGACCCGGGGAAGGGTTCAACTGCACGAAGGGTCCACCGCCAGCCACCACCGATTCTCGCTGCTGGATTGAGGGGGCCGGGGGACATGGCCAGGAGTTGGTGATGACGAAATGGGGTGGATCGAGTCTGCCGGATCCTGCTCCACAGATCCTCGATGAGGCCTGGCTGGGCAGTGGATTTCCGCCGAGTCCTGCCTGGCAGGGTCTGCCTGCCTCACTGCCACCGCCGCATGGCATCAGGTCAATTCCCTCAACCAGCCGCGGAGCCCGATACTGCCGCCCGACTTGACTGCAATTCATGGTCCTGTGTCGGGATGCTGACGCTTCGCGGGGTCACCAACGGATAGCCCGGCAATCAGGAATTTCCGGTGCTTCGGAGAGCGGCAGACGGCCCGTCTCGCTCCGTTGACGCTGTTGGTCGGCGACAACAGCATTGGCAAGACTTCATTCATGGCGATGATCCGAATCCTGTGGGAAGTCGCCTATCAGGATCGTCGCCAACCGGACTTCAAGAACGAGCCATACGACCTCGGCTCGTTCCGGGAGATCGTACATCTACCTGCGGGCGGCGACAGCCGGGCACAGGAATTTTTCGCCGGCTTTGAAATCGGAGACTGGAATTGCGAAGCAGTGTTCCGGAAGGGGTCGTTCATTACCGAGGTCCATGAACTACGCATCGCCAACCCACGGTCATCCATCTCGTGGCACAACCTCGCAGACGGGAGTGTCGGAATTGACGCCCGAACAGATCAACACAGTTGGCGTTCTTGAAGGCGAGGCCGATGAGGGCAAGGAACTCGGCATCTTGGAACGGCCGCCGTCCGATGCGTGGGGTCTGCTCTCATTTCCGGATTTCATGAAACGCAGCCCTCGGCCGGATTCAGAATTGTCGCCAATCCGAGATCAGGACCCCTTGAATTTCGGCAATCCGGTGCTGACTCCATTTCAGGATATTCGGGCAAGGATTCAGTCCGCTCCTTCGTTTACTTCACCGACCGCAATTGCTCCCATTCGACCTCAACCACGGCGGACCTGCAATCCGCGGTCCGGATTCCTGGATCCTGGGGCGCAGGTGTCCCTGAGTGCCTTTCTGCGTTGATTGAAGCCAACCATGAGCAATGGGGGGTATTGAAGGGCGCAATTGAAGCAGGCGGGCAACAGACAGGAATGTTTGATGAAATACGGGTGTATCGGCGTGGAGAAGTCTCTGGCAGCGCTCCGTTTTTGTTCGGGTCAGGATACACTCGGAAGATGGTCGGGGACCATGGCGCAACCTCGTCGATGTTGGCTACGGAGTAAGCCAGATTCTTCCGCTATTGTTCGAACTGAACAGGTCAGAGACACCCTTCATGCTCCAGTTGCAACAACCTGAAGTGCATTTGCATCCCAGCGCGCAAGCCGGACTTGGCTCAATCCCGTGCAACGCGGCTGCGACCCGCAGACGACAATTCTGGTTGAAACTCATGGCGACCAAATTGTCGACAGAGTGCGCCTGAGCGTGCGCGACGGAATGACGGAACTCAAACCGGAAGACGTATCCATCCTGTTCTTCGAACGCCAAGGCCATGACGTCAATATTCACAGTATTGCAATGGATGGAACGTCCACAATGCTTCTCCAGGCAATCGGAGATTTTTCATGGACGAGTTGGAACGATCGTTGAACCTCTGAAATGTGCGCTACGGTAGATGCCGCCGTGGCGGGTTTGGCTTTTGGCAATCGGCCGTACACCGCCCGGAGGTTGCAATGAAACTCGTTCCTCATGCCAACTCCGGTGACCTGATGCTTGCTGTTGGAGGGAACCAGGACGGGAGATCCTGAAGACAGGCTTCCGGATTTGGTTTGATGAGTCACCAAGAGGCGGTCGTATTCTCAGAATCCCGGACAGGGATGCAGATGGATGGGAGCAGCAGTTGCGCAAATCAGCCAATTGCAATTCGAACGATGCCCATGTTCTGGCGTTGGCGAAGGCAAGCGGTGCTCGCCTCCCTTACACTGACGACAAGAGTTTTCAGCAGGAATTCAAGAGCCGGGCACTGATCCCGACTCAGACCGGGCGAATCTACCGGACATCGAAAAACGGATCATTTACCCATGATCACCGCCGATTTCCTGACACAACCAAATGCAGAGTCAGGTAATCATCCATCTTCGACCCCAGGTCTCAATTTCAAGAACCTGGACTGTCACCCTGTAGCCCACATGTGTTCGTCATGCTGCCCCTGTCTCGGGCTTGCGCCCACTGGTTGCAATCCCTGTAGACCTCCTGAGTTTCCTCTGGTAGTTGGCACATCGGATCCGGCGTAGCTCAGTGGTAGAGCAGTTGACTGTTAATCAATTGGTCGCAGGTTCGAATCCTGCCGCCGGAGCCAACCAGTCATCATGGAAAACCGGGACACGGGCCGGCAAGATCAGTCGGAATCGAGCCAGATGGTGACCGGGCCGTCATTTTCGAGCGCCACCGACATCGCGGCTCCGAATCTTCCGGTCCTGACGTCCCGGCACCGGGTTGCGCAGGTGTCCACAAATTTCCGGTAGAGGCGGTCTCCATCCGCCGGCTCGGATGCGGCGGAAGAGCCAGGCCGATTGCCGCGCCTGGTATCGGCGGCCAGCGTGAACTGGCTGACGACCAGCATCGAACCGTCGGTATCGGCAACCGACAGGTTCATTCGCCCATCCTGGTCGGAAAATATCCTGAGATTGCAAGTCTTCGCCGCCATCCTGGCCGCCACGTCCTCGTCATCACCCTTCATGGCACAGACGAAAACCAGGAGGCCGCGCCCGATCCCGGCGACAACATCCCCGTCGATGGTCACGCAGGCAGCGGAAACTCTCTGGATCAGGCAACGCATGGCATTCGGACCTCCCCCAATCGCATACAGGCTCCGGGCCGGCGATTACAGCAGTATCGACCTGAACGCAGCGATTCCTGTGCCAATCCTTCCCGGCGAAATCGGCTTTGTGGGTTGAATTCGCCGCGAATTGCGATCAATCGTGCATGCCAAGGCAGGCCGGGTGGAGGGATTCCGGAGCTGCGCCAACAGTCAGGCAGCCGAGGAAGAATGAACAACACATCAAGCGACCCGTCCCGGATACTGGTGAAGACCTCCGAGTTGGAGGAGTTCTGCGCCAGAGCATCCCGCCATCCATTCGTCACTTGCGATACCGAGTTCGTAGGCGAGGGACTCTTCCATCCCCGGCTTTGCCTGGTCCAACTGGCCGTTCCGGGAATTGATCCGGACTGCGCCGTCGCCATTGACACCCTGGCACCAGGGATGAGCCTGGAGCCGCTCGGCAAGCTCTTTGCCGATGAATCCGTCGTCAAGGTCTTTCACTCTGCCCGCCAGGACATGGCCATATTCCACCATTGCTTTGGCGCGCTTCCGGTGCCGCTGTTCGATACCCAGGTGGCAGCCATGGCCTGCGGCTTCGGGGACAATGTCGGCTATGAAACCCTGGTAAGAAAGATCGCCCGGCAACAGATCGACAAGTCGGCCCGGCTCCAGGACTGGCAGCGACGACCACTCTCAGGGAGGCTTCTCGCCTATGCCCTGGATGACGTGATTCACCTGCGTCCGGTCTATCTGCATTTGTCCGGCAAACTTGAAGAACTCGGCCGATCTCACTGGATCGACGAGGAAATGAAGGTCGTAACCGATATCGAGACCTATCGGCGAGCCCCGGAGGATGCGTGGAAGAAGATCAAGACGCGCGAGACGAACAGCCGCAATCTTGCCATCCTTCGCGAGATCGCCGCCCTGCGCGAAGAACTGGCCCAGGAACGGAATGTTTCGCGAAATCATGTCCTGCGTGACGAGGCAATTCTCCAGCTGGTCCAGATCAAACCGGCTGCGCCGAAAGATGTCACGAATTGCCGCCTGCTCCCCAAGCGGGCAAAGAGCGGCCGGATTGCGGGAATGATCCTCGACGCGGTCAGGCGAGGCAACAACTGTCCCGAATCGGAATTGCCGAAGGCCAGACAAAAGGCCCTGGCACCGCCAAACAGGGCCCTGTTTGAGCTGATGCGGGTCCTGTTGCGAATACGCGCCGAGCAACATGGTGTTGCCGAACAGCTTATTGCCACCACGGCCGAACTGCAGAGGCTCGCATCAGGTGCTGCGGATTCCAGGTTGCTGGCCGGATGGAGGCGGGAGGTGTACGGCAATGACGCCATCCGCCTTGCAAACGGCCAGACCGCGCTGGCGGTTTCCGGAAACAGGCTGAGAGTGGTAGACCTTAGAGATTGATCGCCTGTTCGTTGGCGGCAGCAATAACCCGGATAGTCCCGACGCCACTCAGTTCGGCTTCGGTCAAGGTCGTCGCCGTAGTCAACTCGCGGCTCTCTTCGGTTCCGACCTCGACATCTCCAACAGGAGGCGCGGCCCGGAATTCGAATACCAGTTCGCCTTCGATCGGTTGCCCGTCATTCACCGGAACCAGCGCCGCATCGTAATAGCCGAAGGTCGGTGGAACTCCGCCGGCAATCAGAATCACGCCACCGGCACCGAATGGCTGGGCTTCCAGGCTTGAAATGACCGGGAGGAGTTCTCTTGAATCCTCCGAGACAATCGGCGCCGTCTCGTCGATCTGCTCGGCCTCCGTATTGGACTTGAACCAGTTGACCGGGTTCAGCCGGTCAGCACTGACACCAGAACTGGTGCAAGCGGACACCAGAAACAACACCGCCAACGGTGAAGCGACAATCACCTTCATCTTCAAATTCCTGTCTGACATTCCTGTACCGGATACGAGGTCGGTAACTCCGGCGACTGATTTCGCCCATCCTTATCGAAATGTCAAGTATCGCGCAGACTGCCGGCAAGCAGGCTGCACCCTTCACCGCCGCCGCACCGCATGACTGGCGGCAATCCGGGGCGCCTAACCAACCTGACAGGGAATTCCTGCCAGTCTGTTTCATGCCTCCAGGCGGCAGACCGGATCTTCAGGATTTCCTGGTCAGTGGCCGGTCCAGAGTGAATCGTACGCCTCCCGGACTCCCGAACAGTTACCGGGCCGTGGCCGGTTGCCTGGCCATGTCGACGCCATCACATTCCAATACGGCCCGGATAGCAGTTTCGGCGCGAGGCAGGATATTCACGCCATCCAGCATAATTCCGGCGGACCGGGAGATGACAGGTGCATCGGGGGATACGAGCGGTGCCCGGGGAGCCATGAAGCAGGAAAGGAGGCATAGAGTTCAGTCGAGAGTATTCCACAAGGAACCGGCATCATGACCCGCATCGGCCCGGGAAGTTTCATGGGCCTGTTTCATGACTCGGGACAAGGCTCGGCGATCTCCATGCTTCATTCCGGTGTTGACAATGATCTCGTGTTTCACCCGTATGCCATCCTGACGCCACCCTTGAGCATCTGTGTTTCCAGGAGTTCCCGTGTCCGAAACCACAATCGATACCATCCTCGAGTGCTGGCGCGCTGACAAGGCGTCTGCCGACTACTCGAAGGAAAAAGCGGCCGGCGATGCCTTTGAGAGGCTCTGCATTGCCTTCCTGACCCACGACCCCGAACAACGCCTTCAATACCGCAATGTCCGGCATTTCGCCGACTGGGCCATGGTACATGGCAAGGACGCCACGGATACCGGCATCGACCTGGTGGCCGAACTGGCGGGCGGTGAGGGTCTGGCCGCCATCCAGTGCAAGTTCCACGCCGAAGGAAAGACCCTCCTCAAATCGGCGATCGATTCCTTCCTGGCGGCATCCGGCACCGGGGAATTCACCCGGCGGGTCATCATCGACACCACCGGGAAGGACTGGTCCGTCAATCTCGAGAAGACGCTTGCCGACCAAGCGGTTCCGGTCGTTCGCATCGGGTTGCACAATCTCCGGGCGAGCCCGGTCGACTGGGTCCGTTTCGTGGAGAGCGGCGAGGCCGTTGCCGAGGGACCACCGCCTCTCCGACCGCACCAGGAAGACGCGGTCAGGAACATTGAAGCCGGCCTGGCCGAGGCTCGCAGCCGCGGCAAGCTCGTCATGGCCTGCGGCACCGGCAAGACGCTGACCGCGCTGCGTGCCGCCGAGCGGCTGGCTGACAAAGGCGGGCGCGTGCTCTGCCTGGTGCCGTCGCTGGCGCTGATGTCGCAGACCATCCAGGCCTGGGCCAGGGATGCCGAGCTTCCGCTGCGGGCCTTCGCGGTCTGCTCGGACAGCCAGGTCGGCATGCGAAGGAAATCCCAACACGACAACATCGACATGAACGTGCTGGACCTCGCCTGGCCAGCCGCCACCGATGCGGCAAAACTGGCAGAGCGGGCCGGACCGGAGGATCCGGAGGCGATGACCGTGATCTTTGCCACCTACCATTCTTCCCCGGTGATCGAGCGCGCCCAGCGCGACCACGACCTGCCCGGCTTCGACCTGGCGATCTGCGACGAGGCACACCGTACGGCCGGTGCCATCCTTCCAGGCGAGGAACAGTCGCATTTTACCCGAATTCACCGGGATCAGAACATCCGGGCTGCCCGGCGCCTCTACATGACGGCAACCCCGAAGGTCTATGCCGAGAGCGCCCGGACCAGGGCCGGTGAGCTGGCGGCGGCGCTGTGCTCGATGGATGACGAGGCGATCTACGGGCCGGTCCTCTACGAGATCGGCTTTGCCGATGCCGTCGAGCGCGGCCTCCTTTCCGATTACCGGGTGGTGGTACTGACCGTTCCCGAGAATTTGGCCGCCCGGGTGCTGGCCCAATATGGCGGTGACCTGGGGGAGGGCCTCGACATCGATGATACGGCGCTGATGATCGGATGCTGGCGGGCGCTGGCCAAGGCCGATCCGGAGGAATTCCCCGAGCGGGAGCGGGCGCCGATGCGCCGGGCCATCGCCTTCTGCCGGACGATCAAGTCCTCCGAGCAGGTGGAACAGTTGTTTGCCGATATCGCCGACAAGTACCGATCCCTTGATGCCGGTGGTGATCCGGAGCACAAGCTTCCGGCCCATGCCGCTCCGGCGAAGCATGTCGACGGCACCTTCAATGCCACCAGGCGCAACGAGGCCCTGGCCTGGCTGGATGCGCCCGGCGAGGATGAATGCCGGATCCTGACCAATGCCCGCTGCCTCACCGAGGGCGTCGATCTGCCGGCGCTGGACGGCATCTTGTTCATGCATCCGAGGAAGAGCCAGATCGAGGTGGTGCAGGCGGTTGGCCGGGTGATGCGCCGGGCCGAGGGCAAGCAGATGGGCTACATCATCCTGCCGATCGTCGTCGCCCCCGGCGCCAGCGCCGAGAATGTGCTCGATGATACCGAACGCTGGCGCAAGGTCTGGCAGATGCTGAACGCCATCCGCAGCCATGACGAGGGCTTCGATGCCGAACTGAACCGGATCGAGATGGGCGAGACGCCGCAGCACCTGTCGATCATCACCCTCTCCGACTGGCAGCCTCCATCGGAGGGAAGGTCGGGCCCCGGTATCGGAACAAACGGCAACGGCAGCGATCCGGACGGCTCGCCGGGGACCCAGTCCGGCGGCCAGCCCAGCCTGTTCGATGAACTTCCCGGTGCCATCATGGCGAAGATCGTCGAGAAATGCGGCTCGCGCCGCTACTGGGAAGAGTGGGCCGTCGATGTCGCCAGGATCGCCCGCGCCCATATCGAACGCATCACCGCCATGGTGACGGTCGATGACCAGAATGCCGGCAACGAGGACATCCGCGCCGCGGCCGATCTCTTCGATGAATTTGTCACCGAGTTGCAGGACGACCTCAATCCCGGCGTCACGAGGCAGGATGCAATCGAGATGCTGGCCCAGCACATGGTGACCAGGCCAGTCTTCGATGCGCTGTTCGGAGAGGAGGCCTTCACTACCAGTAACCCGGTCAGCCAGGCGATGGAGACCATGCTCGAGGTCATCAAGCCTTCGGGCATCGGGGCCGAGGCGGACAACCTGGAGGAGTTCTACGAATCGGTCCGACGGCGGGTGAAAGGGGCAGACAGCGACGAGGCCAGGCAAAGGATCATCGCCGAGCTTTATGACAAGTTCTTCGCCAAGGCCTTCACCGAGACCAGCAAGCAGTTGGGCATCGTCTACACACCGATCGAGATCGTCGATTTCGTCCTGCGGTCGGTTGCGGAGATGCTGAAGAGCGAATTCGGCTCCGCCCTGGGGGACGAGGGCGTGCACATCCTTGATCCCTTCACCGGCACCGGCACCTTCATCACCCGCCTGCTGCAATCCGGCCTGATCGGAGAAGCAGACCTGGCGCGGAAATACGAATCGGAGATCCACGCCAACGAGATCGTGCTGCTGGCCTATTACATCGCCTCGGTGAACATCGAGACCGCGTATCACGCCAGCGGAGGCGGCGATTACCGTCCCTTCGAGCGGATCTGCCTGACCGATACTTTCCAGCTGAGCGAGGGCGATGACTTCCTGGCATCGCTGCTGCAGGACAATTCGGATCGCCGGACGCGGCAGAAGGAGAAGGACATCCGGGTGATCGTCGGCAACCCGCCCTGGATGGCCGGCAAGAAAGATCATGGCTACCCGCAGCTCTACCGGCGGATCGAGAAGACCTATGCGGAACGGTCAACAGCCACGCTCAAGAACAGCCTCTATGACAGCTACAAGCTGGCGATCCGCTGGGCCTCGGACCGGATCGGCGAGAAGGGCGTGATCGGCTTCGTCACCAACGGCTCCTGGCTCGACGGCAATGTCGATACCGGCATCCGCGCCTGCCTGGCAGAGGAGTTCACCTCGATCCATGTCATGAATTTGCGGGGGAACCAGCGAACCCAGGGCGAGCTGTCAAGACGGGAAGGCGGAAAGGTCTTTGGCCAGGGCTCCAGGGCACCGGTGGCGATCACCATCCTGGTACGCAACCCGAAGAAGGCAGATGATGGTTGCCGCATCCTCTACCGCGACATCGGCAACTACCTGAGCCGGGAGGAGAAGCTCGAATTCGTGAGTACAGCTGGCTCGATCTCCGGAATGGGTGACTGGCAGGAGATCACGCCCGATCACAACAATGACTGGATTGCCCGGCAGGAGCCGGGGTTTGACGATCTCTACCCGCTTGGCTCGAAGGCCGCCAAGGCTGGCAAATCTGATGACACAGTGTTCCGGCTGTACAGCAGTGGCTACAAGACCAGCCGCGACGCGTATCTCTACAACTTTTCCCGTAGCGCCTGCCTGAAAAACGCGCGGTTGATGATCAAAGATTACGGGGCTGCGCTTGCAGAGCTCAGAGATCAGCCCAGCGCCGCAGAGGCCAAGGACGCGGCCACACGTCACTCGGCCAACACCCACTGGGATCGCGAACTGCTGAATAATCTGCGGCGAAAGAGGCTGGTCGAATGCTCATCTGACAGGGTGTGGCAGACCCAGTACCGGCCGTTCGTGAAACAGCATTGCTATGTCGACTACACGTTGGTGAACAACAAGTACCAGTTGGACCGCATCTTCCCGCAGGTCGACGCCGACAACCGGGCGATTTGCGTGCCGGGAATTGGCTCGACCAAGCCGTTCTCGGCGCTGATGGTCGATTGCATGCCGGATTTGGAGCTCATTTCCAAAGGCCAGTGCTTCCCCCGCTACCGGTACACGGAGCCACCCGAACCGTTGAAGGGAAGCTACCTTGAGGATGAACCCTTGCAGAGCCAGCGAGTCGACAACATCACCGATGCCGCCCTCGAGAGAATCCGGGCGCAGTACCGGGACCGGACCATCAGCAAGGATGACGTGTTCGACTATGTCTACGGCGTGCTGCATGCGCCAGGTTTTCGGGCCGCCTTTCCCAATGCTCTTGCCAGGCAGCTGGCCCGGATCCCGCTGGCCGGGGATTTCGGGGGTTTTGCCGAAGCCGGGAGAAGGCTTGGCGGGTTGCATCTCGGCTACGAGACCTGCCCGGAACATCCGCTCGAGCTGGTCTTTTCCGGGGAGGGCGATCCGCGCCCGGCGCATTTCAGGCTCGGAGCCCGGCCGATGCGGTTTGCCGGCAAGAGAGATGCCGACAGATCGGTGCTCATCGTCAACGACCATGTCCGGCTGGCCGGAATTCCGGAGGAGGCGCATTCCTACGTGGTCAATGGCCGAACGCCGCTGGAATGGTTCATTGACCGCTACAGGATCACCACCGACAAGAAGAGCGGCATCGTCAACAACGCCAATGACTGGTTCGGACACCCGGAGGAGTTGATATGCGCCATCCGCCGGATCGTGCATCTCGGTGTCGAGACGGCACGTATCGTCGATGGCCTGCCGGAAGTGAATGGGGTCTGATCGCCTTGGTTGTCGTCGTGCAGCCCTGCCCAAGGCATACCGCATTCTCGATTGCAGCCATGGTATCGAGTTGCCCCGTGAACCGCCGGACATGACCGTCCCGGACTTCGCCGTGTTTTCCGATGGCTCGGCAGACCTCCATCCCTCGACACGCTGGCCGCTATCCGACACGTAGAATCCCCGGGAAGTCGCAAGAGTCCTTCTTGAGCCATCACCACCTTTTCGGCCATGCAGGAATGGGGCGGAGGAAATTCCGAAGTCGGGATTGACGAGGCCGTGCTTCCGGTGTGCGACACTTGCCCTGTCATATTGGATTGGAATTGTTCTGCCGCCCGAAATACAATCCTGGCCAACCGGTGGCCCTCGAGGCCGCCTTCCTGCAGAAGGATCGTGACGTGGCTTCCAGCACCTTCGAGGCGATCGTGGAGGATTTTGACTTCCTGGACAACTGGGAGGACCGCTATCGCTATGTCATCGATCTTGGCCGGGGGTTGCCGCCATTCGAGGATGAGTTGCGAACATCCTGGTCCAGGGTCGAGGGCTGCGCCAGCCAGGTCTGGATCGTGCCGGCAATCGACTGCACGGGAGCGCAACCGACATTCAGCTTCAGGGGAGACAGCGATGCCATGATCGTCCGCGGGCTGATTGCCGTGCTGCAATCTCTCTATAACGGCCTGACCGTGGCCGAGGTGGTCGGCACCGATGCCCGCCGGGAAATCGGGCGCCTCGGCCTGGACTCGCATTTGTCATCCCAGCGCTCCAACGGTCTGGTATCGATGATTGACAGGATCAGGAAACTGGCGGAAGCGTCGCTGCAGGGCTGACACCTGATTCGCCGGCACCGACGTCGGCAGGGGTGATCTTTCCAACCGGTCCGGCAACTGGAGCTGCAGGAGCAGATGAACGCAATCGACAGATTCCGTGATCTTGTTGGCAGAAGGGGATGGTTGCTGGCCGATGGCGCCACCGGCACCAATCTGTTTGCGCTGGGACTGACGGCCGGTGACGCACCGGAATTGTGCAATGTCGACAATCCCGAACCGGTGCGGAGTGTCTACCGCGGTGCCATGCTGGCCGGTGCCGAACTGGTCCTGACCAACAGCTTCGGGGCGACCCGGTCAAGATTGCAGCTCCATCATGCGGGCGACCGGTCCCATGAACTGGCCCGGCAGTCGGCAGTGCTGGCTCACGAGGTCGCCGACGAGTTGTCATGCAGCCCCATCATCGCCGGCTCCATGGGTCCGTCGGGCGAATTGATGGCCCCGGTGGGGAAACTGGCGCGCTCCGTCGCCATCGAGATGTTCCAGGAACAGGCTGAAGGGCTGAAGGCCGGCGGCGCGGCGCTGGCCTGGATCGAGACCATGTCCGATATCGAAGAGCTCGATTGTGCGGCCGAAGCCTGCAGGAGGGCAGGTCTGCAATACTGCGCGACCATGAGTTTCGATACCCATGGACGAACGATGATGGGGGCACGCACTGCCGACCTGTCCGGCTGGGCGGGGCAGTTGTCGCAGAAGCCGTTGGGCTACGGGGCCAATTGCGGGGCAGGGGCTGCCGACCTGGTGCGAACGCTGCTCGAATTCCGGCATACTGCCATCGGATTGCCCATCATCGCCAAGGGCAATGCAGGCATACCGCGGTTTGTCGGGGGGCAGGTTCACTATGATGGATCGCCGGACCTCATGGCCGATTATGCCGAGCTCGCCCTGCGCGCCGGCGCCGGCGTCATTGGTGGCTGCTGTGGAACCGGACCGGAGCATTTGCAGAAGATGCGGGCGCGCCTGGAAGCTGCTCCGGCGGGCCCGCCACCGGAGCCTGAAGAAATCATTGCCAGGCTCGGCCGTTTCTCGACTGCCGGACCACGGAAACCACCGCGCAGCCGCGCCCGGAAATCCCGGCGGCAGGCACGTTGAGTTGCCGCTTGTTCCGTCAACTGCATTAGGTTATCGCGGCAAGGCCAATCTGCCTGCATCGTGGACTTCCGGCACGGTTTGCAGGCAATGCCTGACAGACAGCCAGTACGGGGTTGCCAATGTCTGAAGATGCCGAAGACGAACTGATCCTGTCGGAACTGACAGATGACGAACTTGTCCCCCAGATGCATGATGATCTCTATGACGGCCTCAAGGAAGAGGTCGAGGAGGGTGTCCATATCCTGCTCGGGCGCGGCTGGGAGCCCTACCGGGTCCTGACCGAAGCCCTGGTCGAGGGAATGCGGATCGTCGGCATCGATTTCCGGGACGGCATCCTGTTCGTGCCCGAGGTTCTGCTGGCTGCAAACGCCATGAAATCGGGGATGCACATCCTCAAGCCGCTGCTGGCGGAGACCGGCGCTCCCCGCATGGGGAAGATGGTGATCGGCACCGTAAAGGGCGACATTCACGACATCGGCAAGAACTTGGTCTCGATGATGTTGGAGGGTGCCGGGTTTGAAGTTGTCGATCTGGGTATCAACAACCCGGTGGAAAACTACCTGGAAGCGCTGGAGACCGAGAAGCCGGACATTCTTGGCATGTCTGCCCTGCTGACCACGACCATGCCGTACATGAAGGTGGTGATTGACCGTCTGGTCGAGCTCGGTTTGCGGGATGACTTCGTGGTCCTGGTCGGGGGCGCCCCGCTCAACGAGGAATTCAGCAAGGCGATTGGTGCCGATGCCTATTGCCGTGACGCGGCAGTTGCCGTCGAAACCGCCAAGGAATTCATGGCCCGCAAGCACAACGTGCTTGCCGCCGGCTGATCGGCGGCAGCGATATCGGGGACCGGACCGGACATGATTGCAGACCGTTTGGCGGAGACTGCATGACCGATCAACAACGAACCCCGTCCCGTCCCGGCCACCACCTGCACCCGGGGCAGTGACCGGATCAGGATCAGGATCAAGATGGGCATTCATCCCGGCATCAGCATCGAACCCGGTCGGGATGCCGGCGGGGAGGGTCAGGTGCTGGTCATCGCCTGCGGTGCGCTGGCCCGCGAGATACTCGAACTGGTCAGGATGAACGGGTGGAGCCACATTGCCCTGACCTGCCTGCCAGCCGACCTTCACCTGCGCCCGGAACTGATCCCGGACCGGGTCGAACAGGCCGTCAGGGAACACGAGCACCATTTCCCGCAAATCTTCATCGGTTACGCCGATTGCGGCACCGGCGGCCTGCTTCGCAAACGCTGCGACCAGCTCGGTGTCGAGATGCTGGATGGCCCCCATTGCTATTCATTCTTCGAGGGCAATGCGGCGTTCGCCGCCCATGCCGACGAGGAAATCACCGCATTCTACCTCACGGATTTTCTCGTGAAGCAGTTCGACTCATTCGTTTGGAAACCGCTTGGCCTCGACAGGCACCCGGAGCTGCGGGACGCCTATTTCGGCAATTACGACCGACTGGTCTTCATGGCCCAGACCGACGATCCCGAGCTGGACCGGCTGGCCGGGAGTTGCGCCGACCGGCTGGGCCTGGCCTATGAGCGCCGCCATACCGGCTATGGAGACCTGATGACGTCACTGGCGGCATTGCCGCACCAACCGGGCAGCTGACGATCAGCCTCGAGCCTGGCCGGACCCGGCCACTCATTCCCCGGGGTTGGTCTTGACCAGCCGGAGGCCATTCTCCGGAAGAATCCTCAACCTCGCAGCCACCTCGCGGAACCCTTCAAACACCCCCGCCGCATCAAGGCCGGTATCGGGGCCGCTCAGTTTCCGGTCCGTCAGCATGTCGGTCAGGCTGCAACTCTCCGGGCTGATCTCGTCGACAATCACAAGCCGGCTTCCTTCGTCTTCCCAGATGCGGCCGACCTCGACCGACACATCCACCAACCTGATGCCGATGCCGGTCATCAACCCGGTCAGGAAATCGTTGGTGCGAAGTGCCAGCGGGACCATCTCGTCCAGGTCCATCGGCGAGACCCAGCCAAAGGCGCTGAGATGCTCCTCGGTAACCAGCGGCCAGTTCAGCTCCTTGGACCTGAGATAGAATTCGACCACCGGCCTCGACAGGAGACTCCCCTCCTTGATGCCAAATCGCCGGGCAAAGGATGCCGAGGCGAAGTTGCGGACATGGACCCTGACCGGCGAGGCCTCTGCCGCATGGACCAACTGCTCCCGCATGTTCAGCCGGCGCACGAGATGAGTCGGGATGCCGATGCTCTTGAGGCCGATCATGACGAACTCGGAAAACCGGTTGTTCAGGATGCCCTTGCCCTCGATCAGGGGAGCATTCTCGGCATCTCCGGAGCGCATTTCATCGCGGAAATGAAGCACGTAGGTGCCGACTGCATCACCCTCATACAGGGATTTCGTGGAGCCCTTCGCTACGATTTTCTTGCGTGCCATGCCGATCGGACTCTTGGAAAAACTGCTTTGACTGTCGTCAGCCATTATCGAAAGGACCGGCAATGGGCAAGAAATACCGGGGCCTTCCTGCCGCCGCACTGCCGGCCGGTAATTCCACTTCTTCCGGTACGGGCCGGCCGGCTCGCAATGCAGCGCCGACCACCGGACGTCTTGAATGGCAGGGCGGCAATACACATATGTGACTGGGTTCGATTACGGAATGAAACGAATGACATCTTTTGACGAACGCAAGAAGGCCTTCGAGGACAAGTTCGCCCACGACGAGTCGCTCAAATTCAAGGCGGCGGCCAAGGCAAACCGCATGCTCGGCGAGTGGGCAGCCGGCATCATGGGCCTGGAGGAAGGCGAGGTGGACGAGTATGTCCGCTCGGTGATCAAGGCCGATTTCGAGGAAGCAGGCAGCGAGGATGTCTTCCGGAAACTCCACGCCGATATCGGGGAGAAGGTCAGCGAAGAGGAAATCCGCTCGAGGATCGAGTCTTCCCTCGAACAGGCCATCGCCCGGCTGATGGATGAAGAATAGCGGGAGTTGCCGACATTCAGTCGCCCTCGCCGAATACACGCCTGAAAATGGTTTCCACATGCCTGGTGTAGAACCTGTCATCAAACAGCGCATCCAGTTCGGCCGCTGACAACTGGCCGGTCACGACGGGATCCTCGGCCAGCACCAGGCGATAATCCTGCCGCCGGTCGATCGCCTGCATGGCCCGGCCTTGCACGATCGAATAGGCTTCCGACCTGTCGAGGCCGCTCGTCACCAGCGCATCCAGGACCCGGTGTGAATTGTGGACACCCTTCAGCAATGCCAGATTCCTGGCCATGTTGTCCGGGTGGACCGTCATGTTGCCGACAATCTCCGCCAGCCGTGAGATCAGGAAATCGAATGCGGTCGTGGCATCCGGAGCAATGATTCGCTCGACCGACGAATGCGACATGTCACGCTCATGCCACAACACCACGTTCTCGAGAGCAGGCATGGCCGCCGCCCGGACGATCCGCGCCAGGCCGGTGACATTCTCGGAGAGAATCGGGTTGCGCTTGTGCGGCATGGCCGATGACCCCTTCTGGCCAGCGGCAAAATTCTCTTCCACCTCGAGAATCTCGGTGCGTTGCAGGTTGCGGATTTCGACGGCGAGCCGCTCGGCGGACGATGCCACCACCGCCATGGAGCAAAAGAACTGGGCGTGGCGGTCCCGCGGCACGATCTGCGTCGATGCCGGCTCGGGGCGCAGGCCGAGCCGGCGGCAGACAATGGCCTCGACTTCCGGCTCGACCGTGGCAAATGTGCCAACCGGACCGGATATCGCCCCGGTCGCCACCTCGTCCCGGGCGCATTCGATGCGTCGCTTGCCGCGGCTGAACTCGGCATGATGCTGGGCAAGCTTCAGGCCAAGAGTCGTCGGCTCGGCATGCACCCCGTGACTTCGGCCGATGCACAGCATGTCCCGGCACTCGAATGCCCGGCGGCGAAGCTCCCGCAAGAGCTGGTCCAGGCTGTCCAGGATCAGCCCGGCCGAGCGGCTCAACTGCAGGTTGAAGCAGGTATCGAGAACATCCGAGGAGGTCATTCCACGATGCAGGTGTCTGACCCGGTCATCGCCTGACAATTCGGCGAGATATTCGAGAAATGCCAGTGTCTCGTGCCGCGTGACCGCCTCGATCTCCCGGATCCGTCCGATATCCGGCGTTTCATCCTGGAGTCGGCGGATGGCCGTGGCGGCCGAGTTCGGAATGGCGCCCAGTTCGGCCATTGCCTCGGCAGCACAGATTTCGATATCGAGAAGGGTCCTGAAGCGGCTCTCGTCGGACCAGATGGCGGCCATCTCCGGCCTGGCATAGCGATCGATCATCTAGTGAATCCCGGCCTGCGGGGCCCTGCCTGCATCCGGGCGCATGTGTCCGGCCGGGCGCGGCAAGTGTCGGTCAATCCGTCTTCCGGAACGGCCCCACATATTGCAGGGCGGTATCCCAGGGAAAGAAGATCCACGTGTCCTGGCTGACCTCGGTAATGTAGGTGTCGACCGATGGCCGGCCCATGGGTTTGGCATAGATGGTCGCATAATGGGCGTCCGGAAAAATTTCCTTCACCAACTCGAGGGTCTTGCCGGTATCGACGAGATCGTCGATGACCAGCGTTCCCCGCACATCCTCGAGGGCCGGAGGCTTGACAATTCTCGGCTCCGTCTGTCGCTGATGATCATAGGATTCCACCGAAATGGCATCGACCACGCGGATTTCCAGCTCCCTCGCCACGATCATCGCCGGCGCAAGTCCGCCCCTGGTTATCGCAACGATCTGCTTCCAGTATCCCGGCTCGGGCTGGCTTCCCTCGAGACGCCAGGCCAGGGCTCTTGCGTCACGGTGCAACTGGTCCCAGCTGACAATGAAACCCTTCTCGTGGGGAAGCGGGTCGGTATTGTTCATTTTCGTCCAGTCACCACGTCGATGTCGGGTGCATCCGGCCTCTTCATTCCCACCACGTGGTAGCCGGAATCGACATGGTGAATCTCGCCGGTCACTGCAGAACCGAGATCCGAGAGCAGGTAGAGTGCAGAGGAGCCGATTTCCTCCTGGGTCACGCTGCGTCCGAGAGGAGAGTTGAGCTCGTTCCATTTGAGAATGTAGCGGAAATCGCCGATGCCGGAAGCCGCCAGCGTCTTGACGGGTCCGGCAGAAATGGCGTTGACCCGGATGTTCTGCTTGCCAAGATCGGCAGCAAGGTATTTGACCGACGTCTCCAGCGCCGCCTTGGCCACCCCCATGACATTGTAGTGGGGCATCACCTTTTCCGCCCCGTAATAGGTCAGCGTCAGCAGCGAACCGCCATTCGGCATCAGCGCCTCGGCCCGCCTGGCCAGGGCGGTGAAGGAGTAGACCGAGATGTCGAGCGACATCCGGAAATTCTCCGGGCTGGTATCGACATACCTGCCGCGCAGTTCGTTCTTGTCGGAATACCCGATCGCATGCACGGCAAAGTCGATGCTTCCCCAATTGTCCCGCAAGTCATCGAACATCCGGTCGAGCGCCTCCGGGCTGCCGGCATCGCATTCACACATCAGCGTACTGCCAACCGAAGCGGCCAGTGGTTCGACCCGCTTCCTGAAGGCCTCGTTCTGATAGGAAAACGCCAGTTCGGCACCATGGTTCGCACAGGCCCTGGCAATACCCCATGCGATGGATCTGTCATTCGCCACCCCCATGACGAGGCCGCGCTTGCCTTCCATGAGAGGCATTGACATGCAGTCCCTCCGTAAGCATGAAACAGTTGCTCGTTTAGGCCAATCCCATTTGACCTTCAATAGCCGTTCCGGGCATCAATACGTGAATGGCGGAATTCGGGAAAATCGTGGAAGAACGTGTCGAACATTTTGCCGGGGACGATCCGTTCGAGATCATGCGCGGGTGGATGGACCTGGCCGGGTCGCAGGAGTTGAATGACCCCAGCGCTGCCGCCCTGGCGACCGTGGATCAGGGTGGGATGCCCAATGTCCGCATGGTCCTGCTGCGGGACATCGGCGTGAACAGCTTCGTGTTCTATACCAATTACGGAAGCGCCAAGGCGCGCGAGATCGACCAGTGCGCAAAGGCAGCCTTCGTCATCCACTGGAAGTCGATCAGGCGCCAGGTCAGGGCAAGAGGCCTGATCAAGCGCGAGGACGGAGAGGTTGCCGACCGGTATTTTGCATCCCGGTCGCTGCAGAGCCGGTATGGTGCATGGGCATCCAGGCAATCGACGCCGCTGGCATCCCGGGGCGCCCTGATGACCAGGGTCGCGCAGCTGACGCTCGAGCTGGGAGCCAACCCGGAACGGCCTCCCTTTTGGGGAGGCTACCGGATGCATCCTCTGGAGATCGAGTTCTGGAGCGACGGAAATTTCCGGCTGCATGATCGATTCCAGTGGCGAAGGGAAAGCCCGGAATCCGACTGGGAGATTCGAAGACTGTCTCCCTGAGCGGCCCGGTCGACGGGAAGGGAAGCAGGAAAACGACACCGCAGCCGGGCCCGGCCGGCCCGGATTCATATATTCTCCTTGAAATGACGCGCCATTTTGCTAATGTCGGAACAGAAATTCGGTTTCGTAGTTCAAGGACAGGCTGCCTTGATGCAGCCTGTGGGAGGGGTCCCATTCAGAACAGGTATCGTGGCCGTGTAAAGTGGTTCAATACCACGAAGGGCTTTGGGTTTGTGGTAACCGACGAGCCAGGGCCGGATATTCTTGTTCACATCAATGTCCTGAGGAATTTTGGTCGCAGTTCGATCTCCGAGGGTTCGGTGATCGAGTTGATCGCGCAGCAATCGCAGCGTGGGTTGCAGGCCATTGAAATCCTGGACATCGAGCCCCTCGATGACGGTCCCGAAGGGGTGATGGACAGGCCTGCCTGGGGCGAGGGCAGTGGAGTTGACTCCGAGTTGCTGCCGGCCCGGGTGAAATGGTTCGATCGCCAACGGGGCTTCGGCTTTGTCAATATCTTTGGCAGTTCCGAGGACATTTTCGTCCATATGGAAGTGCTGCGCACCAGCGGCTACTCGGATTTGCAGCCCGGGGAGGCGCTGGCGGTCGCCATCAGCGACGGCCCGCGGGGAAGGCTGGTCACCGATGTCAGGCCCTGGGATGTCGGCGTTGAAGCCACCTCCCAGGACAGCGCCGACCCACCGGATTGAGTTTGCACCGATTTCCCCCCGGCCCATCTTCATTGCAGATTGACCCGACAATTCGGTCATTTGCAGTGCATTGCTGTACAGCCATCCTTGTCGTCCTTACCCTGGCCGGACCCTTGTCTGCCGCAACAGAGTGTGCCGACGACAGGGTCGACATCCGCGGTGACTGGGGGAAGGCGGTATTTTCGGTAGAAATCGCCGACACGCCGGCCGAGCGGTCGAAGGGATTGCAGTTTCGGGAGCAATTGCCGCAATTCTCGGGAATGCTGTTCCTGTTCGAAGAGGTCCGGCCGGTATCGTTCTGGATGAAGAACACGCCGTTACCACTTGACATGATTTTCATTTCTGAATCAGGAACCGTGACCGGAATTCACCCGAATGCAACACCGTTCGATACGAGAATGGTCGTCAGTGGGGATGCGGTGCTGGCAGTGCTCGAAATCAATGGCGGGTTGAGCAGGCGATTCGGTATCAATGATGGATCCGAAATCCGGCACCCGGCATTTGATCCGGAAATTGCCGCATGGCCGTGCTAATCGACGGGTTCTGCTTCAAATCCGGAAGAATAGGCGATAATCACCGCCACTCGGGGCGTAGCGCAGTCTGGCAGCGCGGCGGTTTTGGGAACCGCAGGTCGTTGGTTCGAATCCAATCGCCCCGACCACGGTCTCTCCGCCACTGATTCGCCATCCTTCGCCACCATCCAAGGACATTCGAGATGTTGCCGGGCCTGCCGGACCATGCGATCCGTTTTTCGGGCATGAGGGGTCAATTGCCGCGTTTTGCAGGAATTTGGATCGATTCCCTAACCTGGTTTCCACAAGATTCTGCCAGGCCGATCAATATTCCTCCTTGACATGCATGCGTCCAAAACAGCAGGATATGCACCCGTTCTTCCGGAATTGCGCTACATCTAGTAAATCTGATGAGGCGGCAACCATCAAGAACCGATTCCGCAGCGAGGACGGCAGGCGAGCAGTACAGAGGCAGATCCTATCATGAAAATTGCACGAATATTCACTGTCGAGGGAATGGACGCTTATGACGGGATCGAATTCACCAGGACCCGGTCGGAAATCAGGAATACCGATGGCTCGGTGGTGTTTTGCCTCGAGGACATCGAGATTCCCGGGAACTGGAGCCAGGTTGCGGCTGATGTGCTGGCGCAAAAATATTTCCGGAAAGCCGGCGTTCCCGCCAGGCTGAAGGCGGTCCGGGAGAAGGGGGTGCCGAAGTTCCTGTGGAATTCTGCTGCCGATTCTGCTGCCCTGGACAAGCTGCCGGCGAATGAGCGTTACGGCCCGGAGAGATCGGCCAAGCAGGTGTTTGATCGCCTTGCCGGTACCTGGACCTATTGGGGCTGGAAGGGCGGGTATTTTTCCAGCGAGGGTGATGCACGGATTTTCTACGACGAGACCCGCTACATGCTGGCCACGCAGAAGGCCGCACCGAATTCTCCCCAATGGTTCAACACCGGCCTGCACTGGGCATATGGCATCGAGGGCGCCGAACAGGGCCATTACTTCGTCGATCACGACACCGGCAGGGTGCACAAGTCCCGAAGTTCCTACGAACGGCCGCAACCGCATGCCTGCTTCATCCAGTCGATCGAGGATGACCTGGTCAATGATGGCGGCATCATGGATCTCTGGCTGCGGGAGGCCCGGCTGTTCAAGTTCGGCTCCGGAACCGGAACCAACTTTTCCAATCTCCGGGCCAGGAACGAGCCTTTGGCCAGCGGTGGCAAGTCCAGCGGGCTGATGAGCTTTCTCAAGATCGGCGATCGGGCGGCCGGTGCCATCAAGTCCGGTGGCACGACAAGGCGGGCGGCCAAGATGGTCATCTGCGACATGGACCATCCGGATATCGAGGAATTCATCAACTGGAAGGTTCGGGAAGAACAGAAGGTGGCTTCGATGGTTGCCGGCTCGAAGGCGACCAGGAGGGCTTTGAAGGCGCTGTTCCGGGCCATCAGTTCGTGGGATGGCAGCACGGAGGATGCCTGCAATCCGGCAAGGAACCGGAGCCTCAGGGATTCGATCATCTCGGCACGGAACTCGATGATCCCGGAGACCTACATCAACCGGGTCCTGCAATATGCCCGCCAGGGATACACGAGTATCGAATTCTCGACATATGACACCGATTGGGAATCCGAGGCCTATTCGACGGTGTCCGGCCAGAACTCGAACAACTCTGTCCGGGTGACCGACCAGTTTCTTGACGCGGTCCGGAAGGACGAGGACTGGCAGTTGCGCCGCCGCACCGATGGCAAGGTCGCCGAAACGGTCCGCGCAGCCGAACTCTGGGAAGAGGTCGGCCATGCCGCATGGGCCTGCGCCGACCCCGGCATTCAGTACCATGACACCATCAACTCCTGGCATACCTGTCCGGAGGATGGCCGGATCCGGGCATCGAACCCCTGTTCGGAATACATGTTCCTGGATGACACCGCCTGCAACCTGGCGTCGATCAACCTCCTGAATTTCTACGGTGACGGTCAGTTCAACACCGACGAGTACATTCACTCGACGCGACTTCTGACCCTTGTCCTCGAGATTTCCGTGTTGATGGCGCAGTTCCCGTCGAAACAGATTGCCGAACTGTCGTATCGTTTCCGGACCCTGGGCCTGGGCTATGCCAATCTTGGCGGCCTGCTCATGAACATGGGAATCAGCTACGATTCCGACGAGGGCAGGGCGACCTGCGCCGCTCTCACCGCAATCCTGTGCGGCGAGTCCTATGCCGTGTCGGCCGAAATGGCCCGGGAGCTCGGACCGTTCTCCGGTTTTGAGCGGAACCGGGACCACATGTTGCGCGTCATCCGCAACCATCGGCGGGCAGCATATGGGGCCGTCGATGGCTACGAGGAGTTGCCAACGCCGCCGGTTCCACTGGACGAGTCGCTGTGCCCGGTTGACGGGCTGCCGGAAATTGCCCGGAAATCCTGGGACCGGGCGGTCGCCCTGGGTGAAAAGCACGGCTTCAGGAATGCCCAGACCACGGTGATTGCGCCGACCGGGACCATTGGCCTGGTCATGGATTGCGATACCACGGGCATCGAGCCGGATTTTGCCCTGGTGAAGTTCAAGAAGCTGGCCGGTGGCGGGTATTTCAAGATCATCAATCGCTCGGTCCCGAATGCCTTGCGGTTGCTGGACTATTCCGAACAGCAGATCGAGGACATCATCAGCCATGCATCGGGGCACGCATCATTCGAGGGAGCGCCGCATGTCAATTGCCAGTCCCTGACCTCCCTTGGCTTCGGGCAGGAGGAGCTGGACCGCATCGAACAGGATGCCCGGCTGGCATTCGACATCAGGTTCCTGATCAACCCGGGCGTGCTCGGTGCCGGGTTTTGCGAGGAACGGCTGGGGGTGCCGAAGGACATGGTTGCCGATCCATCCTTCAACCTGCTGTCCTGGCTCGGGTTTTCCGACGAACAGGTCGAGGCGGCAAACGAGTATGTCTGCGGATCGATGACACTCGAGGGCGCGCCCCACATTCGTGACCGCGATCTGCCGGTCTTCGACTGCGCCAACACCTGCGGAAGGCGCGGCACTCGCAGCCTGAGTGTCGACAGCCACATCCTGATGATGGCAGCGGCGCAGAGCTTCATTTCAGGAGCAATCTCGAAGACGGTCAACATGCTGCCAACGGCAACGATCGAGGATTGCAAAGCGGCCTACGAGAAGGCCTGGAAGCTCGGCATCAAGGCAATTGCCGTCTATCGCGACGGCTCGAAGCTCAGCCAGCCGCTGGCGGCATCCCTCGTCGATGACCAGTCGGCCGAAACCGAACAGGAACAGGCGAGCGAAAAATCGCGGCACGAGAAGATTGTCGAGTTTGCCGAGGAAAGCACCAGGCAGATCCTCCGCCAGAACCAGCGGATGAAACTGCCTGACCGGCGCAAGGGCTACACCCAGAAGGCGATCATTGGCGGGCACAAGGTCTATTTGCGTACCGGCGAATATGTCGACGGCTCGCTCGGAGAAATCTTCCTCGACATGCACAAGGAGGGTGCCGGGTTCCGGGCGATGATGAACAATTTTGCGATCGCCGTGTCGCTTGGCCTGCAATACGGGGTGCCGCTCGAGACATTTGTCGATGCCTTCACCTTTACCAGGTTCGAGCCCTCCGGCCTGGTCCAGGGCAATGATTCGGTCAAGAATGCCACCTCGATTCTCGATTACATCTTCCGGGAGTTGGGTATCAGCTATCTCGATCGGACCGATTTGGCGCATGTCACGAGTGACAGCCATCGATTTGACGATCTCGGGGAGAATGCCGATCGGGGCCGGACCGAATTCGACCTGCTCAAGACCGCTGCATCGGCTGGTTATTTCCGCAACCGGTTCCCCGGTGCCCCGGATACAGGGGAGCAGGACGGAGATGACGGCCAGGCATCGACGGACGAGTTGGCAGTTGCGGAAGTTGCCTCGGCCGGCGACTCGGCACGGGTGAAGGGGTATGAGGGAGATCCCTGCGGCGACTGCGGCAATTATACCCTGGTCCGGAGCGGCACCTGCATGCACTGCGTGACCTGCGGCTCAACCAGCGGTTGCAGTTGACCCCGCCATTGTCAGGAGCATTGTAGGGTCGAGGCGCGCGATCGTTCCCTCATTCTCCCGATCCGGCCGGGAACCGGTTGCGGAGTGTCGCTGGCTCGCGCGTCAACCTTGAACGTGGCCGCGACTGCACGATTGCCGGGAGAAACGATCCTGGGGCGACGGTGGATTCAAGTGTTGTCCTCGAGGGACCCGATCAGGGTACGGAGCCATTCGATCGGTATGCCGATTTCAGCTGCTTTGCCAGGGGCGCCGGTGGCGGGCTGTCCGGACCGTCAATTGCGGCCGGATTTTCCGTGAAACACCGTTGCGGCCGCCGTCAGACATGCGGGAACTCATGGGCGTGAGCCGGATACGGGCTGGTTTCGGGGCAATTCCGGTCATCCGGTTCAGTTCAGGCCTTCGCTGCCTGGTCGGTCTCTGGCTCCGGTGATGTAAGACACGACATCTTCGCCCGAGACATCATCATTCTTGATGTCGAGATCGGCGCAGATGCGGCCCCGGCGAAATACGACCACGCGATCGACCAGATCGAACACCTGCCGCATGTTGTGGCTGATCAATATCAGCGGCTCACCCTGCTTCTTCAGCGTGCGGATGATGTTTTCGACCTGGGAGGTTTCCTGTACACCGAGCGCCGCGGTTGGTTCATCCATGATCGTCAGCTTCGAATGGAAGGTGGCGGTCCGTGCGATGGCCACGCACTGCCTCTGGCCGCCCGACATGTTGCGGATCGTGTTTCTGATGTTCGGAATCTTGACAGCGGTTTTTCTCAGCCCATCCAGCGTCGCCTGTCGCATGGCCCTGTAGTCGAGGATCCGGAAGGGTCCCAGCCAATTGGCCCGAGTCATCTCACGACCGAGAAAAAGGTTGTCCGGCACGTCCAGATCGTCAGCCAGCGCAAGTGTCTGGAATACCGTCTCGATACCAGCCTCGCGGGCCTCCAGCGGGCCCGAAAAGTTGACCGGCCTTCCGTCGAAGACGATGTCCCCGCGGGTCCGTTGCTCCACGCCGGTGATCTGGCGCACGAAGGTCGACTTGCCGGCACCGTTGTCACCCATGATCCCGACATGCTCGCCATCCCGGAGGATGAAGTCAGCCCCTTCGAGCGCGTGTACGCCGCCGTAATGCTTGGTCAGATCTCGGGTTTCGAGGATGATCCTGTCGTTCATGTCGTGCGCCCCTTCATGCCCGTGCTGCACGCTGTTGTCGCCATTGATCGAGCACAACCGCGCTGATGATGATGAAGCCCTTGACCATCTCCTGGTAGAAGGCATCAAGACGCAAGAAGGTGAATCCCGATATGATGACCCCGAAGATCAATGCACCGAGCACCGTGCCGATGACCGACCCGCGTCCGCCGCTGAGGCTGACGCCACCGATAACGGTCATTGCAATGGCGTCGAGTTCGTACATGATCCCCATTCCGGACTGGGCCGTGAGACTCTTCGAAGTCAGCACGATGGCCGCCGTTGCCGCAAGCACGCCGCCGATTGCATAGACCATGAGCTTGTGCCGCTGAACGTTGATGCCAGACATCCGCGCGGCGTCCTCGTTGGAACCGATGGCATAGGTATGTTTGCCGTAAACCGTGTTCTTCAGCAGAAAGTGAAAGAGAATGGCGAGTGCAACGAAAATCACGACCGGTATCATTCCCGAACCAATGAAGGCGTAGCTGTCGGTGGGGAACGAAACCGGTTCACCCTTCGTCCACCATTTTGCGGCACCACGTGCAAACACCATCATTCCGAGAGTCGCGATGAATGGAGGAATGCGCGTGTAGGCGATCAGGGCACCATTGACGACGCCCGCGGCCAGACCAATGACAAGTCCGATCAGGACGGGCACCAATGCAGGTATGTCATGTGCCCAAGCACCAAAAACCGGCTTTGGATTGGCAAGTCCGTTGACTTCGGCCACCTGTGCAAAGCTCATTGCAACCATGGCCGTGACACCAACGACCGAACCGGGTGACAGGTCGATGCCACCGGAAATGATCACCTGTGTCGAGCCAATGGCGATGATGCCGATGATCGAGACCTGCAAGATCATGATCTTCAGCCTTGCAACATTGAACAAACCCAATGGGCCATCGAAACGTCCCCTGGTGTCAAAAAGCAGGCTCTGACCGACAAACAGCGCGCCAAGTGCCTCGAATATCACGATAATCACGATCAGTGCCGTGAACACGCCAAGCTCAGGCGGCAGGGCGCGTTTCTTGTGATCGTATGTCTGACCTCCAGTGCCGTGCACGTCATCGGCCATTTCATCCTCCATGACTAATCCTGGTGGCGTGCAGGAACCGGGATGCGTGGACGCCGCTCTTCAGGAGTTGCGGTGAGCGGCCCGTGGCCGCTCACCTGGCAGAATTTCTGCCTCAGTTCGCACCGATGTATTCGGCCATGTTTTCAGGCGTGACCAGTTCGAACGGGATACGGACGAACTTGGTGACCGACTCGCCGCGGGAAAGCGCGATTGCAGCTTCCACCGAGCCGATGCCCTGAGCGGCGGCATTCTGGAACACGGTGACGTCGAGATCACCTGCAGCCATGGCCTGAAGCGCATCGGGGGTCGCATCAATGCCACCGACGAGGACGGTATCCATGTCAATGCCGGCGGACTTCATCGCGAGAATGGCACCAATGGCCATTTCATCGTTGTTGGCAATGACCGCGTCGAATTCATCGCCGGTCGTGAGCCAGTTGGTCATGAGATCCTGGGCTTCGGCACGGACAAAGTTGCCGACCTGGGTGTCGATGATCTCGATGAAGTTGCACATGTCCATGGCAACCACATCGTGGATGTCCTTGGTGCGCTGAATTCCGGCAGGGTGATGCAATTGCCCCTGCAGAATGTAGGCACTGGCACCCCCGTCAACCTTGCCCTGGGAACGCAGCTGCTGGCAGATGTTGAACGTCTCGAGTGTGCCGGATTCCGTCTCATCCGACGCTACGACCACCTGGTTGTCCGGCAGGGTGTCAAAGTTGCCCGGGACACGGTTTGCATACACCATCGGTATCCCTGCCGACATGGCAGCATTGGTCAGGGCCTGGGTCGCATTGCCATCAATCGGCACCACGACGATCGCGTCTACTCCCGTGGCAATGAAGTTGTTGATCTGGTCCAGTTGACGTCCGACATCACTCTGGCCGTCTTCCATGATCAGGTCGTGACCATTCTCCTCTGCCCATTCAACAGCTGCATTGCGCATGATCGTCAACCAGTTGTCGTTGAACTCCGACATCGCGTATCCGATTGTTTCGGCAACGGTGGCTGTCGACAGCAATGAGACGACACCCGTGGCGATAAGCAACTTTCTCATGAGATTTCTCCTTTTTCACGGGTGCCCGGTCACCCTTCGCTCCTCGACCGGAAATCCCGTCCGAGACGATGGCACCTCCGTTCTTTCGGACGGCCTTCGTCCGACAATCAGAGGAAATGAAGCGAGAAGGTGTCCGGACTCCCCTAGATGAATCTTCGATGAACGCGCCAAACCTGGCAGGCTCCCGGAAGATATCGTCAATTTTAGCTGCCAGCGGATTGTTCCGCAACCTCTTGACTGAATCCGGGCGGGTCATTTTCCGTTGAAGGGGAGGGGGGAATTCCATCCGTCCCGTTCGTCGGCTTGAAGTCCCTGCATCTCGCCTGCATCTGTTCAGCGATGCCGGGCCTCGATGCATGACCCTGTTCCACGAAGGCACCTGATACTCGTCGCGGGAGCCCGCGTACGGGTTCCTGGTCACCATTCGTCAGATGACGGGATGATGCCCGGAGCCGGCATGGCAGCCAACGATCCGGACTTTTCCGTCATGACCCATCACCGTCCGCGCATCATCACTGCCAGACAGAACCTGCACCACCTGACGTATGTGGACGCCCCCGGTAGTGCAAGCTGGATTTCAGACATCATGTGGCATGCGGTCAGGGTACGGTCGTATGTCCGGCCTCTCGATGCAGCATTCATTCGCCGCGGGCCCGTATGGTGTTCGTGGATCGGATCCAAATCGCTTCCACGGGCTCGAAGCCCTGCGTCAGGTGCTGGTTTTTCCGACCCCGTCTTCAATGACCTTTTGCCCCTATGTTGTCTGTCGTCCTCACCGCACCAACCGGGATCATCCGCAGATCAGGCCGTCAGGGCCGTGCCTGCAGCACCCGGTATTCCGTTCCGGGAAGTAGAGCCTCTCCTTTCCCGGCAGCTTTCGTTTCCAGGCAGTCACGCCGCCGCGGCCATCGCCGCCGGTGCCCGGTAATCCTCGTTCTTCACCGACAGCGCCCAGATCATGCGCGCCATCTTGCCGGCAAGCGCCACCGCCACCAGCTTCGGCGGCTTCCCGGCGATCATCCTGGCAAGCCAGGGATCCTTGAGCGCCTCGCCTCTCGGCGCATGGCGGAGCACCGAGGTTGCACCGAGGACCAGCAACTGCCTGAGGTCCCGCTGCCGCATCCTGGTGATCCGTCCCGGAAGCTGCCGGCCGGCTGTCGAATGTTCCCGGGGTGTCAGCCCGACCCAGGCCGCGAAGTCCCGGCCACGGCGGAAGCTCGCCATCGGCGGTGCGAAGGCATGCACGGCCATGGCGCAGATCGGACCGATGCCCGGGATGGTCATCAGCCGCCTGAACTCGTCTCGCTCCCTGGCCCGGACCCGGATCTGCTGCTCGAGGCCGGTGATCTGCCCGGAGAGCGAGGCGATCCGCGTGAACGGCAGCTCGGCCAGCGCTGCCACCTGCTCGGGTGGTGGCTCCTGTACTTCCGCCAGCTCCTGCCGAAGCTTCACGACACTGGCCACGCCCCTCGGCGCCACCACGCCGAATTCGGCCAGGTGGCCCCGGAGCGAATTGATGGTCTGCGTGCGCTGCCGGACCATGAGTGCCCGGGTCCGAAACAGCATGGCATCGGCCTGGGCCTCCTCGGGTTTCACCGCCACGAAGCGCATGGTCGGGCGCTGAGCGGTGCGGGCGATCGCTGCTGCGTCGTTCCGGTCATTCTTCTGGCGCTTGACGAAGGGTTTCACGTAGACCGGCGGGATCAGCTTGCACTCGTGGCCAAATCCGATGATCTGGCGGCCCCGGTGACGGGCACCGCCGCAGGCCTCCATCACCACCAGGCAGGATGGCAGCTTGCAGAGGAAGGCCAGGAACCTGCCGCGCGAGACCGTCTTGCGGAAGACCGGCTGGCCGTCGGCAGTTGCACCATGAAGTCGAAGACCCCGCTTCGAGATGTCGATGCCGATGACGGGTGTGTGTTCCATGGACGTTTCCTCCGTCGATTTCACGCGCAGCTGGACTGGCGTTTTCTCCGGCGCATCTTGACGCCGTTCGGAGGGGGCGTCCACTCCATCGCTTCCGTTCCGGTTCGGACCGGATCGGCGCTGGCGGCAGAATGCCTTCCGCGCCCATTGCCTCATGGCGCCCGTGGCGGTCACTTCATGGAAACCATGAAGACTCCGGGACCGGCAACCTCTTCTGCCTGACGGCGGCATGCCGAGTTCAGCGCTACTTCGCGGCAACTGCATGCGCCGGGAGCGGGCGCTCGACGTGATAGGCCGGATCCGTGAGTTGTTTTCGAATTGCCGGGATCATCTCCGCGTAGCAGGCCCACACGCTGCGATATGGCGGCGGGCATTGATCCTTTATCGCCTCGTGCAACTCGTGAAGCCGGTGAAACGGCACCATGGGAAACATGTGGTGCTCAATGTGGTAGTTCATGTTCATGTACAGAAACCGGAAGACCGGATTGGCATAGAAGGTGCGACAATTCTCGCGATGATCCATGCAATTCTCCTTCAGCCCCGCGTGCTGGGTAACATTGAAGAACTGCGGGAAGAAGCCGCCGTAGAAACGCGGTGTCACCACCAAAAGGACAGGTAGCCAGGTCTGCCAGATCACCGCTGCGGAAATTGTTGTCACGAAGATCGCCACATACGCACGCGAGTTCCATATCACTTTCCGGCGCTCGTTTTCCGGAATGAAATGTGCGCCGTCGCCCTTGACCCGGCCAACCGCATGCTTCACGATGTTTCGGATCTGCACCCAGCCCGAAACCAGGAAGAAGAAGTCCAGAAACAGCTTGGCCACATCGGCCGGGGCCATGACCGCAATCTCGGGATCGCGTCCTACATGAAGCGTTTCGGTGTGATGCCGCGTATGACTCCACCGCCAGTAATAGGTTTCATGAAGAGTCATGAACCCGTTGATCCAGTAGAACACGTCGTTGAGCCACCTGGTTCTGAAGGGTGTCCCATGGCTGAACTCATGGGCCTGATGATCCGACATCGAATACATCACGCCGTAGAAGAAAAGGAACGGGACGGTCCACCATGTTCCCCAGGTCAGAACCGCACCGACTCCCGAGCCGATCAGCAGAACACCCCAGATGGCGGTGTGGATCGCGGCCTCCCTGTTCGTGCGTTTCATGAGGGATTTCATGTGACTTCTCGGCACGGTTGCCGAGAACCACTGGTCTTCCACCAGCCCCTCGAACTGGTCATTTTCAAGCGAGCAATCGTTGTCGGCCTCACCGACAAGCGCGTAACTCTTCTCAACCGTCACAGCCATTGCATTCATCCCCGGACAACACCTTCATTCCCCCGACTGATCAGCGCGTCCCATGAACCGTGGTGAGCGTGTGCGAACCTTCCGGGACATTGTTGCCATCGCCGGTATCCCCCAACAGTTTCGTGTTCCCGAACTTCTGTTCTGCAAAACACGCCCGGCAGCAATGACCGGAACTGCACAGGTGGAGGATAATTCGCCGCGACAAACAGTCATGAATTCACCGCTGACGGGCGGAATTGAGCAGCGACCAGCCAAACAGTTCGGACATCCTGTCAAACGACGAACGACGCAACTGCGTCGTTCACGACAACCCACGACCAATCCGGTGTCGGATGCTCACAACTTCCGCTGGAAACCTGTTTCCACTCGGGCCCGGACGCTCCTTGCGCCGTGGACCTACCCTAACACAGGCCTTCCGGACCTCACAACTCCCACAGGCATGGCCGGTTGATTTCGGAGCACGACAACTTCCCTGCCGTGACGGGCATGGAGTGAGGCAAGATGGCCATGACACGGTCTGGCGAGGCGGGGGCGGGGTCAGGAAAGGGGGCCAGCCTCCCTATCGGATGTGCTGACGACCGCAGCGTGGTCGAGGCTGGCAGGGTCGACCTGCATTCCCACCACGCCGGTGCGGGCGATCTCCAGCAGCCCGCATTCCAGCAGCCTGTCGGCGAGCTGGTCGATCCGGACCGGATCACCCGTCAACTCCAGCACCAGGCAATCCTCTCCGGACCAGATTTCGGTGGCGCCGAATTCCCGCGCAATCTCGCTGATTTCCGGGCTGCCCCCGGCGCCCCGCCTTACCTTCAGCAGCCCGACCTCGCGCTGGACCGACTGTCCCTCGACTGTCAGATCCACGACCGAGTGTACCGGGATCAGCCGCTCGAGCTGGGCCTTGATCTGTTCGATGACATGAACCCGCCCTGTGGTCACGATGGTCATGCGGGAGAGATGGCCCGAATGATCGACCTCGGTCACGGTCAGGCTCTCGATATTGTAACCCCGTCCGGAGAAAAGGCCGACAACCCTGGCCAGCACGCCGGCTTCGTTATCCACGAGGACCGACAGGGTGTGGGTCTCGGTGTCGGAATCCCTGGATCGGCGCAAATCATATGCCGAATGCCGGGAACTTCCCTTCTTGATGCTGAGTGACGTCATTTGAAAATCATACCAGGACTGCGCCGCCAGCCTGGACGGCGGTGCGTTTTTCCGAAGGCCCAAGCAACATCTTGTTGTGCGGCTCGCCAGAGGGAATCATCGGGAAACAGTTCTCGAACCTGTCGACGCGGCAATCCACGATCACCGGGCCGGCATGGTCCAGCATTTCCAGGATGGCGTCATCCAGCCGGGCAGGGTCCTCGACCATGATGCCGTGGCAACCGAATGCCTCGGCCAGCTTGACGAAATCCGGAAGGGCTGCACACCAGGAATTGCTGTAGCGCTCGTCGTGCAACAACTCCTGCCACTGTCTGACCATGCCGAGATATTCATTATTGAGAATGAACTGCTTGACCGGGAGTTTCTCCTGCATGGCGGTGCACATCTCCTGCATGTTCATCAGCCAGCTGGCTTCACCGGCCACATTGATGACCAGCGAGTCAGGATGGGCAATCTGGACACCGATCGAGGACGGGAAACCGTAGCCCATGGTTCCAAGCCCGCCAGAGGTCATCCACCGATGGGGTTCATTGAATTTCAGGAATTGTGCCGCCCACATCTGGTGCTGTCCGACCTCGGTGGTGACATACCGGTCATGATCGCGTGTCAGCGCCTCGAGTCTCTCCAGGGCGAATTGCGGTTTGATGACCTGGTCCGAGTTCCTGTAGGAGAAACAGTCGACCTTCTGCCACTCCCTGATCTGTTGCCACCACTCCCTCAGGCCCTCGCCATTGGTCCTGCTGCCCCGGCTGCGCCAGATCAGCAGCAGCTCCCTGAGAACATTCTCGACATCGCCGACGATGGGCAGTTCGACCTGCACCGCCTTGTTGATCGATGACTTGTCGATGTCGATATGCGCCTTGCGAGAATTCGGGCTGAAATCCTTGATTCTGCCGGTAATCCTGTCGTCGAACCGGGCACCGATATTGATCATGAGGTCGCAGCCATGCATGGCAAGATTGGCCTCGTAACTGCCATGCATGCCCAGCATTCCCAGCCAGTGCTCACCGGATGCGGAGTATGCGCCCAGCCCCATCAGCGTCGAGGTGATCGGAAAGCCGGTCTCCCCGACAAGCTGGCGCAGGAAGTCACATGCGTCCCGCCCGGAATTGACCACCCCGCCGCCGCTATAGATGACCGGCCTGGCCGCCTGCTCCACCAGGCCGGCGAGTTCCGTGATCAAGCCGCGATCGCCGTAGATCCTGGGTCGATAATTCTCACGGTGGGTCTCGGAGGGCTCCCGGTACTCGGCATCTGCAAACTGGACATCCTTCGGGATATCGATCAGCACCGGGCCGGGCCTGCCGGCGGTGGCGATATGAAACGCCTGGTGAATGACGTCGGCCAAATCCCCGGTATCCTTGACCAGCCAGTTATGCTTGGTGCAGGGCCGGGTGATCCCGACCGTGTCAGCCTCCTGGAATGCGTCATTGCCGATCATGAATGTCGGAACCTGGCCTGATATCAGCACGATCGGAATTGAATCCATCAAGGCGTCGGTCAGGCCGGTCACCGAATTGGTGGCGCCCGGTCCGGAAGTGACCAGGACCACGCCCGGCTTGCCGGTAGAGCGGGCATAGCCTTCCGCAGCATGAACCGCGCCCTGTTCGTGGCGAACCAGGATATGCCTGATGCTGTTGCTTTGGTCGAGACTGTCATAGATCGGCAGAACCGCACCGCCGGGATATCCGAAAACAACCTCGACACCCTGGTCTTTCAGTGCCCTGAGCAGGATATCTGCTCCGCTCATTGATTTTGCCATGATTTCAAGCTCCGGAAACAGGACAAGAGAAGACCTCTCCATGCTCCAGAGAGGCAACCGCGCGATCCCGCGGGGAACCGGCTGTTTTCATTTCGGTGCGCCTACGTGTCTTTGGCTCCAAGGTTCGCGGCTTGCCCGGAAAAGAATAGAATTGGAAAAATTGATCGTCAACAATTTGTCGCCATGGAAAAATCACTCCTCGGCAGGCTTCTGGTCTGTCCAATTGCCACCGGTTGCCGGAAACCGCAAGCAGGCAGGCATTGGCAGGAGTTTGCACGGCGGCCCGGTTCAATGGGTCGGCAATGTTGTCCGATATGCTTGAAATTCGCATTCAATTGGTATTGGCTGAATTTCGTACAAGACCATGCCCGGCTCGGGCACAATCCGCAAAGAGGAGAACAAAATGGACAGAAGATCATTCCTGACCACTGCCGCGGCAGGCGGTGCCGCCGCGACAGCGTTTGCCGCTCCGGCCATCGCGCAGGGAAAACGGACGCTGACCCTGGTCACCAGCTGGGGCAGGGGCCTTGCCGGGGTTCATGACAGCGCCCAGCGTTGTGCAGACTCGATTACCGCAATGACCGATGGTCAACTGACCATCGACTTGAAGGCAGGCGGCGAGCTTGTCGGACCTTTCGAGGTATTCGATGCCGTGTCGTCCGGCCAGGCCGACATGTACCACGCCGCCGATTACTATTTCCTCGGTCAGCACCCGGCATTTGCGTTCTTCACCGCGGTTCCGTTCGGAATGACCGCACCCGAACTCACCACCTGGTATTATCATGATGGCGGGATGGAGTTGCATCATGAGCTGGGCTCGATTTTCGGGCTGAAATCCTTCATTGCCGGGAATACGGGCGCCCAGGCCGGCGGCTGGTTCCACAAGCGCATTGAAAGTGCCGAGGATCTGAATGGCCTGAAATTCCGCATGCCCGGCCAGGGTGGGAAGGTGCTGTCCGAACTCGGTGCTGCAGTCCAGAACATCCCCGGTTCCGAAGTCTATCAGGCGCTCGCTTCAGGGGCCCTGGATGGCACCGAGTGGATCGGCCCGTTTGCCGACGAGAAGGCCGGCTTCCAGGAAATCACCAAGGTGTACTACACCTCCGGTTTCCATGAGCCCGGCGCTGCCCTGTCACTGGCGACCAACCTCGACGTGTTCGAGTCCCTGACACCGGCCCAGCAGAAGATCATCCAGATCGCGGCGGCAGAAGCACATGAATGGACGCTGACCTTCTTCAACGCCAACAATTCGGCCGCCCTGCAGCGCCTGATCAACGCCGGTGTCGAAATCAACGTGTTCCCGGACGATGTCTGGGATGCATTCGGCACCGCGGCGAGGAAGGTTCTGGACGAGAACATGGATGATCCCATCTACAAGAACATTCATGACAGCGTGGCTGAATCCCGCAAGGCATCGTCGGAATGGCTGACGCAGTCCTCCGGCGTGTTCACGGCCCAGCGCGCCAGAATATTCTCCTGATGCACAGGCAAAACAGGGCCTTCCCCGAATCCGGGGGAGGCCACCTTCGTGCGCCAAGCCACCACGAGTTCCGGTGCGAAGGTAAATGATTGACTTCGTTACACATATTGTCACCGGAATTGCTCTTTCCTTCTACAATGTCGGTCATGCCCTGACCCATCCGGCCAGCTGGCTTGACTGGTCGGACAAGGAAGCCCTGATGCGCTTCGTGTATTATGGTGCTTCCTTCGAACTGCTCTACGTCTTCCTGTCGGCCTTTTTGGTGCTGACCGGCCTGGGGTTGTGGCGACGGACCATCATGTGGCGGACCGTCCGGATTCTCGAATTCATCGGCAACTGGGTCGGACGCGCCGCGGCCTGGGCCGGTCTGCTGATGGTTTTCCAGCAGGTCATGATCGTGTTTCTGCAGCGGATATTCCTTGTCTCCGAAATCTCCTTTGGCCCGTTCGGCTATACATTCACCAGGGATCTCGCCTGGTATGCCGAGGAATTGAAGCTCTACAATGCCATGATCGTGTGCCTGTGCTGCGGCTACACGCTGGTCCAGGGCGGGCATGTCAGGGTGGATCTCTACTATGCCGGCGCTTCCCACCGGATGAAGAAGATCGTCGATATGGGCGGGGCATTGCTGTTCATGCTGCCCTCGATGATGTTGATCTGGCTCTATTCCTGGTTCTTCCTGTGGCGTCACCTGATCGTTCCCAAGCCATCCGCCTCGGACACGCTTGACCGTCTTCTCATGAAATCGCGGGCAGTCAGGTGGAACGTCGAGACCATCGGCTTCTCTCCGAGCGGCTTCGATGCCTATTTCCTGTTCAAGGTATTGCTGGTCCTGTTTGCCTTCCTGGTCATCCTGCAGGCAGTGTCCCTGTTCTACCGTTCCCTGCTCGAATTGCGCGAGGGGCCGGACTCGCTGAACAAGCATGCCGATCTTGACATACGTGACAGTTTCGATGTCACCGATGCCGATCTTCAGCCAGGGAAGAATTGACCATGCCGCTATTTCTTGATGGCGTGGAGATCGGCCTGATCATCGTCTTTCTTTTCCTGTTTGCCGGGATCATGTCCGGGTTTCCGGTCGCCTTCGCCATTGGCGGCGCCGGCGTGCTGTCATTTGCCGTTATTGCTGCTCTCGATAGTGCCGGATTACTGATCCACCAGACGGTCGATACGTCAAGTTCCCAGTATAACGCCCTGGTAGAACAGGGAATTGCACGAATCGACATATCACTCTTCAGATATCCGGACTTGCCGGTTGTCGAACAGCCGGTTTTTCCGGGCGGCTGGGAAGACGCCATCAATCGGCGACTTTCCTTCATCGTCAACCGGATCAATGAGCGGGTGATTGCCGGGCAGTCCATCGAGACCCTGCTGGCCGTGCTGATGTTCGTCCTGATGGGGGTGACGCTGGAGCGGTCAAAAATTGCCAACGACCTGCTGACCACCATGGCGCGGGTGTTCGGCCCATTGCCTGGCGGCCTTGCAGTATCAGTCGTGGTGGTGGGTGCGTTCCTTGCCGCATCGACCGGCATCGTCGGCGCCACCGTGGTGACCATGGGCCTGCTGGCCCTGCCGACCATGCTGCGAAACCGGTATTCTCCGGCGCTGGCATCCGGCGTCATCGCTGCATCCGGCACCCTGGGGCAGATCATTCCGCCATCGATCGTCATCGTGCTGCTCGGGACGCTGGCCGGGGACATCTATTCCACCGCCCAGGAGGTCAGAGCCACGGCAGCCGGCTGTTCCGATGCATTGACCTATCTGGGTGAAGCCGCGGTTCTTTCGGTCGGAACCCTGTTCCAGGCGGCAATCCTTCCGGGAATCATGCTGGCCTTCCTTTATGCCTTGCTGGCCCTGAGTGTTGCCTTTCTCAAGCCTGACCTGGCGCCGCCGGTGCCGGGGCAGGGGCACCAGGGCGAATCGATTTCGCTGCGGCACGGCCTGACCTGGTTGCTGGGCGCACCGGCAGCGCTCATCGGCGGTGTTGTTGTCGCCACCTTCTTCGGCATTGCCGGCAGCCAGGACCTGGATGTGGACCGTTACTCGGAAATCGGAGACGTGGCCGATCTTCGAACCAATGTTTCGGATGAATGCCGCCAGTCCATGATCGAATTGCACGGCCGGGAAAAATGGGATCGTTCGGTGGCAACCCAGGCGACGATCGACGCCGCTGGCGAGGAAGGTGGCCGGCACGCATTGACCGAGGAAGAACTCGCCAGCGCACGAGTCGAGAAGATCGCCAATTCGCCGCCGATCGGCAGTGGCGTTGCACTCATCTTCCTCGCCGCCAGCCTGATGCTGGCCGCGGCGCGCGGCGTGTCGCCCTCCTCCGACCGGCGCCCACTGCTCATCGGTGCCGCCGGCTCCTTGCTGGTCCTGTTCACCGATATCGCGTTCATTTCGCCGCTGTCATCCTCGGGTGCGGTCGTGCTCATCCTGGCAATCCCGGTCGGAATCGCGCTGTTCGGTTGCTCATACGCGGTCAAATGCCTGGTCCGGAACGAACTGATCCGGGTCGTGTTTCCGCCGCTGGTGCTGATTGTTGCCGTGCTCGGGTCAATTCTCGGCGGCATCACCAACCCGACCCCGGCTGCCGCGCTCGGTGCTGCCGGTGCCCTGATGCTGGCGGGTTACCGTGTCCTGCATGACCAGAATCGAAGTGGCAAGCTGATCATTGTCGCGAGTTTCTCGATCGTCATCATGATTCTCATCGGGGTGAATTTCGACCTGCGGGTCAACCGGGATGTGGTTCCGCTGGAAGACTGGATTGCCTTCATTGTCGCCCAGGCAACCTACAGCCTGGCCTTTATCGGGCTGCTCTATTCGGCCTGGGTGCTGTTTGCCGTCAAGGCGCTGACATCGGTTGTCCGGGAGACCGCGAAGGTCACGTCGATGGTCTTCACCATTCTGATCGGGTCACAACTGCTGAACCTGGTGGTGATCTCCTTTGGTGGCGAGCATTACATCCAGGATTTTCTCCGCAGCTTCGACCAGGAATGGCTGGTTTTCCTGATCGTGATGATCATCCTGTTTGTCCTGGGATTCGTGCTGGATTTCCTGGAGATCATCTACATCGTCGTGCCGATCGTGGGTCCGGTGATCTATGGCGGCACCCTTGACCCGGCATGGGTCACCATCATGATCGCCGTCAACCTGCAGACCTCCTTCCTGACGCCTCCATTCGGGTTTGCACTGTTCTACCTGCGCGGGGTTGCCCCCAGGGAAGTCACGACCGGCCAGATCTACCGCGGCGTGGCGCCATTCGTATTGATCCAGGTCCTGGGGTTGATACTGCTGTGGATGGTGCCGCAGGTGGTAACCCTCGTTCCCGACCTGATGGGAAGCTGATCGACGTCAACGCACGGGACACCCTGCCCGGGCACCGGCTCCGGATCGCTCCGGCTGTACGGGGGCCATTTGCCCGGGTCACAGGCTGGCGACACCATCTGCCGAGTTGCATGCCTTCCACGTCTTGCCGACCAGGATATCAAGCGGCATGAAGTTGATCTTGTAACTCATCTTGTTGCTGCCGGGCACCCAGAAGCCGAGATACAGGTGTTCGAGTCCTCGCTCCCGGCACAACCCGACATGGTCGAGGATCATGAATGTTCCCGGCGACCGGTGCCCGAATTCGGGATCGAAGAACGAATAGACCATGGACAAGCCGTCCTTCAGGCAATCGGTAATCGACGCGGCAACCAGGCGACCGTCACCCGGGGCGCAGCCCCGGTCCGGCAGGAAATACTTGACCAGGAGGGTGTCGATTGGCGAGGATTCGACGAGATCACGGTAGCAGTCGTAGCCTGCCGCATCCATGTCGCCGGAATGCCGTGCCTGCATGTATTTCTGAAACAGCGCGTGCTGGCATTCGTCGGCAACCGGGCGTTCGATGACCCGGACCAGGTCGCGGTTCCGGTTGATTGACCGGCGCTGACTGCGGGACGGGCTGAATTCCGGCACCCGAACCCGGACCGAATGACAGCTGGTGCACCCCTCGCAATGTGTCCGGTAGAGCACGTCCGACAAACGTCTGAATCCGTGCCTGACCAGCATGTCGTAAAGGGGCGACCCTTCCTGATTGTCATGGATAACGGTAAAAATCCGCCGTTCCATCCGGTCAGGAAGGTACGGGCAGGGAGTTTCCTTCGTAAGATAGAAATCCGGTGTCCGGATCTTGTCAGTCATGCCGGAGGGCCTTGCCGATACCCGGCTTCTAGCAATCCCGGCAGGGCCCGGCAAGCTTCCGCTCCAGGGGCAGCCGGCGCGGGTTGGCCTGCTGGCGCCCCGGTTTACGGTCGTGCGAAAGCGGCTGCCATGATGGTCAGCCGCCTTCGGTCAGCATGCAGCGCTCACGAATTCTGCAGGCGCTCTTCAAAGAACCGGTCAAATTCCGCCTTGTCCTTGGCATCACGGAGGCGCTGGAGAAAGTCGCTGAATTCCCTCTGCTCCCGCTCCAGCCGCTTCAGGGTTTCATCGCGGTAATTGTCGAACGCGGAGTTGCCCGAAGAGCGGAAACCCCGCCGAAACGGCTTCTTCATTCCTGCCAATTTTCCTGAACACATCCTTTTGCTCCCGATCAGAAATCCCAGAACTACGAGGCCAACAGGCCAGAAAACAACAAACCCGACAACCATCAACATGATCCATGCAAGCATCCCGTGCCGGTCAAACCAGTCAACAATACGGGAAAACCAAGATGCATCCGGTTCCATTTCACTACCTCCAATGTGACCTGGCCACTGCCATTCGGCGGCCAATGTTTGAATGGCAACATGTCATTGCCAACACCGTAATGTTAATATCAATAACATTAGCAAGTCCAATGTGGGGATTGCAAGGCCGGTTTCAATGGCTTCGGTCAAAAAAAATTGCATCCTTGCAGGACATGGCAACACGACATTCCGGGCCCCGTCATAGGTGAGGGTGGCGGCTCTCCGGAGCTATGTTCGGTTGCCGGCCTTCACGGCACCGAGGCCGCGCAAATAGATTCCGATGCCGGACTCCAGCAATTCCTCGGGCGAGAATTGTGACCGCACGCCTTCCGGCCCGCGGGCATACAGTTCGACCACGCCATGACTGATTGCCCAGATGTGATCACTGATCATCGAGGGTGGGGGAGCATCCTGGACCTGCATCCCCGAGACCAGGTTGCTGGCTGCCAGTTCGACGACCGCCTTTGCCCGCTGCGCTGACTGCGCAAGCGTGGGGCTGGCGTTGAGCGATACGCCGGATTCGAACATGGCGATGTAATGACCGGGAAACTTCCTGGCGAAGGCCAGATAGGCCCGGCAGGTCGCCTCGAAGGAGGATAGGGGGGTCGGGCGCCCGTCCCCATAGGCAAATTCCATGAGATCGGCAAAGATCTCGTAGCCCTGCCTCGCTGCCTCCTCGATCAGATCATCCTTGGAGACAAAATGCCGGTACGGGGCCGCCGCCGATACACCGATCCGCTTGGCGGCCTCGGTGATCGAAAATGCCAGCGGACCCTTCTCCTCGATCAACTCCAAGGCAGCATTCACCATTGCCTGCTTGACGTTGCCGTGATGATAGCCCCGTTTTGTCACCGCGCATCCGGCCCGTTATCCACCGATCAGATCCAGATCGAAGGGTGTCGACTGGTAGATTTCATTGATCCAATTTCCATAGAGGAGATGACCGTGGCTGCGCCACCGGTTGGACGGCGGATTCCCGGGGTTGTTGCCGGGAAAGAAGTTTGCCGGAATCTCGATCGGCACATTCTTTTCCACGTCGCGCCGGTATTCGGCGTGCAGCGTGTCGGTGTCATATTCGAAATGATCGAAGATGTACAGGGCCCGACGCTCGAGATCCTCGACCAGGCAGGGGCCGGACACGTTGGAGCCCAGCAAGGTTCGCAATTTGCCGGTCGACTCGATCTCGATCTCGCTCATCTCCGTCCACCGGCTGACCGGAATGAAGCATTCATCGGAAAACCCGCGCAAATAGGGGGAGGATGGGCAGCGGTTTCGCTGCTGGAACAGCCCGAAGAGCTTGCTGTCCAAGATGTGCTTGGTGACACCGTGCCAATAATAGAGCATCGCCATGCCACCCCAGCAAACACCCAGGGTGGAATGGACATTCGACTGGCTCCAGTCGAATACCTCTTGCAACTCGCTCCAGTAGTCCACCTGGTCAAACGGCAAATGCTCGACCGGCGCCCCGGTCACGATCAGCCCGTCGAATTTCCTGCCGCTGACCTGCCGAAACGGCTCGTAAAAGGCCTCGATATGGTCGGGCGGGGTGTTGTGGGACCGGTGCTCGGTCATCCGGATCAGGGTGAGATTGATCTGCAGCGGGGTGGCGCCAATCAACCGGGCAAACTGGATCTCGGTCGAGATCTTCAACGGCATGAGGTTGAGCAGGCCGATCTGGATCGGACGAATGTCCTGGCGGGCGGCAACATCCTCGTCCATGACCATCACGCCTTCATTGCCGAGCACCTCGAAGGCAGGAAGGGTCTTGGGAATATTGATCGGCATGCCCGGCCTCAACAACTGTTCGCAGGTGACGAACGGCGCTCCAGCGCCTCGGTAATCAGCCTGCAGCACTCATCGGCCGACTCCACGTTCAGCAGGCTGGAGGCATCAATCGCCACACCGAAATTCCCGGCCATGGCCTCATATCTCGGCTGCCGTGACTGCAGCGCCCTCGAATAGATCCAGGTCGCGAACTCGTCCGGATCCACGTCACCATCGGCCAGGCCGTTCTCGTCCAGGAACCTGTTCCAGTTCCGGTCAAGAAACCCGGACCGGTAGCACATCGGCTTCGGCATCTGCCTGAAACGCCGGGTCAGATGCTCGGAATGATCCGGCCCTCCCCTGATCCAGACAAGGAGCATGTGCTCGCTCAATTCCGACAGCAATTGGTCATCGGGATCGGAGGGATCGGTGACTTCGCAGATCGATCCGCCGGTATCACAGACAAAATGCGGGTAGTCGTAGATCTCGCTCGCCCGCCTGATGAAGTGGACAGTATCGTGAAGGGCGGCAATCTCCGATTCGCGGTGCAGGTGTTGCCGCCTTCGATACTCGTCAATGGGAATGCCGCCCCGCCCCGCATCCCCCGGCTTGCCCAGATAGGTCGAAAGCGGCTCCAGGTTGCCGAAGGTGATGTTGGAGGAGATATCGATCGAGTCCGACTTCAGCAAATTGGCAAGAAACGGGTTCTTCATGGCCTCGAGCTTGTAGTTGTCGGCGATGTATTCACCCATGTACCGGGTGCCGATCCGGTAATCGACCGAGTAGTGAAACCATTTGCCGGTCTTCCGGAGGACAGATGCGATCCGGGTCTTGCCCACACCCGACATGCCAAAGAACAGCAGTCGCTTGTTCCCGGCAGACTTCCAGTCGTCAACACTCTTGTAGATCATAGATTTCCGACGTGCCCTGATTGGCCTCAAGTAACGCAGCCGGCATCGGCAATCAATCGGACTCCGGCTCCGCAGCTCGCCAGCGGGCCGGGTGCCGGGACATGTCGGCAGCAGCCCTGGCCCGGCAATGCGCCAGGGCCGCGCGGTCACGGCACCTGGTATACTCCTCGCGACTCGCTCCTGATGTTGAGATAATTCGCACCCAGGATAATGGCGCCGCCGGCGATGACGAGGGCATCGATTGACTCCGAGTAGAACACGTAGCCAACCAGCATGATGACGGGCAGGCGCAGGAAGTCGAATGGCATCGCCACTGCTGCCGGTGCCAGTTTCAGCGCATTGGTCAGGCAGTAATGGGCGGAAATTCCTGCCAGGGCGATTGCGCAGAGCGGCAGCATGGTCACCCGGGAGGGCAGGGAGATGTCACCATCTTGTCCTGCGATTGCCAGGCCGAATACCGTCTGCATGGCTGACATCCAGAACAGGATGCAGATGACATCCGTGTCGCGAACGAGTTTCCTGGTGGCAATCGCCGAGCCGGCGAAGCCGATCGCGCAGAGAATGGCCGCCATCACCCCCGGAGACATCTCGCCAAACCCCGGCTTGGCAACGAGCAATATTCCCGAGAACCCGGCAGCCAGCGTCAGGATCCTCGTGCCGGTCAGTCGCTCGCCGAGAAAAATCGCTGCCATCACCGCCGCCCAGATCGGCGTCGAGAATTCGAACGCAAACACCTGCGCCAGGGGAATGGTCGCCACCGCCAGCAGCCAGAAATTGGTTGCGGCAAAATGCATGACGTTCCTGGTCAGGTGCAGTGGCAGGGAATTGGTGTTGATGCTGCCGAGCCGGCCCGACAACAGGGCCATCGCCAGCACGATGACGACGCCGCCGGCAGACCTGTAGGTCATGATTTCAAAGGTATCGAACTCGACGCTGGCCTCGCGACCGGCGACAGCCATCACCGAAAACGAACAGACGGTTCCCATCATCCAGAGACCGGCCCTGGCCGAATTCGGGAGTGCGGAGACGGAATGATCGGGGGCAGGCTGGTTCAGCGGACAATCCTCGGCACACCACAATGTCGGGGAGGAATACGCATCGCAGCCCCACCTTCTCCAGGGCGAGTTGACCATCCATGGCCATGCCACCCCGGGCGATTTCAATGACGGCTGACTCAACACATAATCGCCGACAACTGCAACCTTCGGGGATCGGTAAGATTCGGATATGACGATCGGGGCCGGCTCAGCGGTGCCGGTCATGTGGTGGAAGGTGATGATGCATATATACAATGGAGCCTATCTTGTTGAAACCGAACGAGGAACTTCAAACACCACTCCAACTGCCATGCGGCGCCGTCCTCAAGAACCAGTTGGCAAGATCGGCGATGTCGGATTCGCTCGGGGACGGGAAAGACAACCCCACCGAGGCGCAGAGCCGACTCCACGAACGGTGGGCCGAGGGCGGAGCTGCCATGTCGATCATTGGCGAGGTTCAATGCGACCCCCGCTACCCGGAGAAACCCGGGAACCTGGTGTTCGGAGCCGGCTCCGACCGGCAGGCAATCGGACCCCTCGCCAGCCATGCATCCGTGCAGGGGACGCATATCTGGCCGCAAGTCGGCCATGCAGGTGCGCTTTCGCATCTGCCGATCAGCCACCCGAAGGGGCCATCGGCGCTCGATGTCCCGGGCTTCAATGTGCGGGCATGTCAAGGCGGGACATCCAGGAAATACCGGACATGTTCGGGCAAGCAGCGTCATGCGCAAGAGCGGCAGGATTCTCCGGCGTTCACATCCATGCTGGCCACGGATTCCTGCTCCGCCAGTTCCTTTCGCCTTTGTTCAACCGCCGGGAGGATGCCCATGGCGGATCGATCGAGGCACGATGCCGAATTGTCCTCGAAGTTGTTGACAGCGCGTGAAGCGCCGCCGGCCCGACCTTTCCCGTCGGGATCAAGATCAACTCGACGGACCAGTTGCAGTGAGGATTGACGGAAGCGGATGCGCTCGAGGCGATTCGCCTCCTCGATCAGACCACGATCGATCTCATCTATATCAGTGGCGGAACCTGTTTCCCGGGAGCCCGCGCCAGTTCCGAGGGAACTTCCCGTGGTCAGCCATATTTTCTTGAATTTGCAAGGCGCGCCAGGCAGGTGACCGATGTACCGCTTATGCTGACGGGCGGCGTCAGCAGGCGGTGGATGCAGTGGCTGGAGGTGATGTCGACATGGTGAGCCTGGCACGCGCCATGGCCCTGGACCCGGGTCTCGCCGCCACCTGGTTGACCCTGGAAGGTGGCGACCCTGACTTTCCGGGGTTCGAATCACCACCTCCGGGCGGGATTACGGCGTGGTATACGATGCGATTGACGGCCCTAACCCAACATAGGTACCAAAAGTCCCACAAGGAAGTTCATATTGCTCTGAACTCGTTGGTGTTTCACCGATTTGGCGGCTCCCAGTTTTCCGGGATGATGCCAGGTGCGGATTTGGGGGGCAGGACACCCGTGTTGTCCCGCAGCCTGTCGTTCGAGAGATCATACTCGCCAAGCATGTTGGTGTGGCCCCATGTCTGGGGCGAATGGAGTGCGATCACCTTCAGGATGTTGTCCCGCGCCTCCGGGGTCCTGGTGGCCTCGAGCTGGCGGGTGAGGTAAAGATAGTTCCAGCAGATGATGCTGTTCCTGATGAGGCGGTTGCAGCCTTCGACGACCTCCTGGGCTTCCTTTTCGGCATGTTCGATGCCGCGCGGATTTCCGACCGCGACGGCCCGGGTGAAACTGTTCGCGAATTCGACCTTGCTGAGCTGCTTCTCGATCGCCTGCCGCAGTTCGACCTGGTCGATGTAGCGCAGGATGAACATCGACTTGATGATCTGGCCGAAGGCTTTCATCGCGGCGTAGAGCCTGTGCTGCCTGGAATAGGAGTTCAGGCGCCGGAAGATCTCGGAAGCCGTTGCCTCTTTCAGCCTGATGGTCGCAACAAGGCGCAGCAGGTCATCCCATGATGCACGGACGGCCTTCTCGTTGACGTGTTTCGCCGGCATGATCGCCCATTCGGCTTCTTCGTCCCTGCTGCTGCGGAACTGGTAGAGGTTGTGCGTCTTCAGGTTCTTGAACCGCGGTGCATAGGATATCCCGAGCAGATGGGTGACGCAGAAGATTGCCCCCATGAAGCCATGCTCATCGGTGGAGTGGATGTCGCTCTGGACGACATCGTTGTGCATCAGCCCGTCGATGACATAGGCACTCTCGCGCTCGGCTGCGCTGAACACCAGCGAGTACCAGAGGAAGCCGCGCTCATCGATGAAGGTGTAGGCGCTGATGCCCTGTATCTGGCCGAAATACTTGAACGAATAGCTGGCGTTGAGAGAGGGTTTGCGAACCTCGAATTTCTGGCCGTCGCTCGACGTATGGAGCGTGTCGCGCGATCGCCGGTAGATCTGCGGCAACTCCATGCGTTCCATGGCGGCAACGACACGGTCGTTGGCGGCGATGATGTTATCAAGGGAGAAACGCCAGTTGACCGCGTATTCCAGTTCGCGTTCACTGATCTCCGGGATATGCGCGCCATTTTCTGGACACCGATGGCGCATCCGAGCCCCATGATGCCGGCAATCGTGGTCGCGGTTGCGGGTGTCTGATCAACGTTGACCTGCTGCCAGTGCCTGAATTCCTCGAACATGCCGCAGTGCTGGTCGACGGTGGCCAGAACCTCCGACAGGGGCACCAGGTGCATTTTGGGCAGGATGTCCCGAGGCTTCTCGCTCTCCACCTCGTCGAGCGCAGGCGTCAATACCCGGAAGTCGCCCGGAGACCTGACTTTCAGATATGGGTTGGAGCCATCGCCCGCGGCCCTGTTCGTGGTTTCGTATTGCTGCTGCAAGGCGGCCTCGAGTTCTCTCAGGACCGGCTCCGCATCGTCGAACGCCGCCAGGCTGGCCCGCTCGAGATGCTCCGGCCTCTCCCGCTCCCATCGCTCCCGGCCGATCAGGTAATCATCCAGGGGGCGATACTTGTAGGACCCATCGAGGTTCAGGCTGCCGGACTTGATCGCCGCGGCGACGTGCTGGAAGAGAAACACCTTGCAAAGCGAGACCCTGAACCCCTTCGGGCCGTTCGACACGGCATCACGTTCGGCAGAATTCAGAAACGCCAGGGGCATGCCCGGGCCGATGCTGCCGTCCTTTTCGCGGAAATATGCGATCGCAGCCATCAGGTCCGCCGCGCCTGCATCGCCAATGAGTTCGATCTGCTTCAGGATCGGGCTGACCCGGTTCTGCAGGCGAATGGAACGATCCTCGAGGACGTCATGGAACAGGCTCTCATCGGCGGCAGCGCTCTTGCGGATGTCGGCCCGCAGGATATCCACGACACACTGTCCCGGTCGCGATCGAGCATGGTCCTGATGCTGTCCAGCTTCCGTGCATCGGACATGGTCTCGTGGTCGAGCAGGACACGGATCCCGTGCCGCAGGTTGGAGACTTCCGCGTCGACGTCATCCAGCAGTTTCCCGAACCGTGCGTCCACAGCCTTGCGCCGTGTGAAGACCTCGTTCTTGTATTCCCGGTCCACGGTTGTCCTGAACGACTGCATGACACTGAGAAGCATGTCGACCGTGGCATCCTGAAGCCTGTGGTGCTGATCGGCGATGAAGGCAATGGCATGGAGATAACGGTCGGCGTTCGAGCGGCGCTGCAGCTGGAACATTTCCGATCTGTGGACACCGCCCGCGTAGTATCTGATACCTTCGGACCCGATGTCGAGGATCTCGAGGACGGGTGTGATCTTCCCGTGCAGCTCCGCCAGGATTTCCAGGTCGGCGACCGTCTTCCTGATCTTGCCCGGGCGGGTGGATTGCGAGATCCTGCCGAGCAGCGTCAACCGGTACCGGTTCCCCCCATCCTCCTGCACGAACAGGCCGTCGAGCATCACCCGCAGCTCCGAAGGCAGGTTCTCGCCGGTCAGGCGTATGAGATCTTCCTTTCGTTCGCCCAGCCGTGCACGGATCAGATCGGTCAGCCGCCATGCACTGGGAAGCTGAACCCGGTTTGCGATCAGAAAGTCGATGCAGTGCCCGAAAATGATCCGGGGTTTGAGATGGCCGCGCGCCATCTTCGCGATTTCCGTGATCAGCCGGCCTTCGGCCTGATCGTCGAAAGGCCGGAAGCCCTGCAGGTCCAATATGCGTGCCTGACTGCGAAGCCGGCTCATCTTGGCATAGCTGTCCGGCATGAATGTATCGAGCGGCAGATCAAGTGACCTGGAAACATAGGCGATGTCGCGTGCATGATAGGTTTCGGGAGCAAAGAACCGTCGCGTCGCCCGGAAATAGCCGTAGCCCAGAAGGAACCCGATCCGGTTCGCCGTGCTGCGCAGGTCATGCGCCGCTTCCATGACGGACCGGGAGAAGTCGAAGAATCGCTTGCGTTCGACACTGCTGAAGACCGGCGGGCTGCCGTAATGGGCCTCCTCGGCCGCATTCAGGATGCGCATTCGGGGCATGAGGGAATCCGCTGTCGGGAACTTCGAAGAAAACGTTCGGTTTCCCTGCGCGTGAAATACGATGAATGTCGTTGAATAAACCACCCCGGACGATATCCTTTATCTGGCAAAACACTGTCTTCTTCGAATGCGGGCAGGTGATGGCCGACAACGCATCCAGAACCATCGGATATCTCCGGGTCTCCAGGGAGACCCGGGATCTGGACAAGAACCGCGCCGACATCCTCACCCTTGCCAACAGGGAGGGTCTCGGCCGCGTCGAATTCGTCGAGGAGACGGCATCCGGCAGGATCGCGTGGCGCAAGCGAAAGATCGCAGACATCCTGGACGAACTGCGCACAGGCGATACCCTGATCGTCAGCGAGCTCTCCCGGCTCGGCCGCTCGATGCTCGAATGCATGGAGATCCTGTCCATTGCCTCGGATGCCGGCATTCGGGTCCATGCGATCAAGGGGGCCTGGAGGTTCGACGAAACCATCCAGAGCAGGATCATCGCCATGGCCTTCTCGATGGCTGCCGAGATTGAACGCGACCTGATCTCGGCCAGGACCAGGGAGGCGCTCAGAGCGAGAAAGGCTTCCGGGCGTCCGCTCGGGCGGCCGAAAGGACCGGGCAAGAGCAAGCTCGATCCATATCGTCCGGAGATCGAGGCACTGCTTGCGAATGGGTCAACCCAGAGATTCATCGCCAAGCGCTACAACACAACGCCCGGAAATCTCTCAAACTGGATGAAGAAGAACGAAATCAGGAAATCCAGGCCATGAAATCCTGTGGCGGATTCGGTACCTATGTTGGGTTAGGGCCAACGCTATGGCCAGCAGTGACGCGCTTAGATCGTCTAACTGACAGATGGGTGCCGATCCTGGGCGACAGTTGCGCGCGCCCGTCCGTCCCGTGTAGACATCTATCTGAGTCTTGCACATGGGAGGTAATCATGCGCTCATTGATAACAGTTTTCACAGCCATGCTAGTCGCAACAGGGACTGCTACAGCCCAAGACGTCTCACCTTGGGACGTCTCACGTTGGGAGAGGTGCGATGCTTGGCGTCATGGTCCCGTTTCGCAGTGTGAGCGCGATATTCACGCATACATTTCTGGATCCACTGTTTTTGAAAGGCACTGGCATGTAGATGGAACCCCAAACGGCCCGGCTCTTGTAAATAAATTCAACCCCGGAATATCGTACCCCGACCTTTACTCTTTGAGGCCGAATGGCACGGCGTCCCGACATGTTATTTGGGTACCGAACGCATCGGGAGGATGGGCAGAGGAGACACCCCGCCAAGGGAACGTCTTTTCTATCTTGGTGTAGCAATTCAGAGCGCGAATGAAAGCACTGTTGTGGGCTTTGTCGAATATAGTATCGACTATGACATTTTTGAGAACCACCACGCTTTTGACATTACAAATCGGGCTGTAGTTTTCGACGAGGATGGGGGTAAACGCGCGCCCGATGAGGACGACCGATGCAGTCTTAGGGTTGTTGCGTGTTGGGAACCATCTTCCGATAGGTGTCTTATGGGAACTGGCTTTTGGCACCAGAACATCGAAGGCTTTGCGGGCGGCGGCTTTATAGACTGAGTCGACCGGCGACCTGCGCTTTGCCGGAACCCTCAAGCCCCGCACACGCGGGGATGACCCGGCGTGGCCGAGTTCGACTTGATCCCCTCGGCAGTGTTCCCTGCACACGCGGGATAGACCAGACTAAACTTGTCTCCTTGGAAGCGCAGTTCTCTACCGGAAATAGCCGCCATATAGAGCGACAATCAGGATGACGAGTGCCGAGAAATCGGTGCCGGGGTAGCCGGTGCAGGTCCGGCAGGAAGGAAGGGTCGGCCACCACTTTCACCGCGAGCCGTGCGTGTGCATCCGCGAGGATGCATGCGAAGCGTCGGTAGCGGCGCGTGTGGCCGGGATGATTGAGCATCGTAAAAGACATGATCCGGAGCGCCGAGGTCTTGTCATCGGCCGAAGGCAACACCTGCAGAACCGCCATGGCGAGGGTCTGCCGGGCTCCGCGTTGTCCGGGGAATCCGGGGACGCACGTACACCCCGCACCGGGACTCGGGAGGGCTTCAGTCTGCCCTGGCAGTCGTGCCGGGGCCGCGGAAGACAGGAGAGAATCTGAATCGATGACGAACGGATTGAAGCAGTCGGATCCGGCCATGGTACCGGTGATGTCGGCGAACAAGGGAATGTCCATTCCTGCGGAGCCGATGGAGGGAAGGGCTGGAACCAAGGGGAATCCGTGCGGCCAAGGCATGCACCGGACACAGGGCCGGGATCGCATGTCACAGGCGGCCGAGCGGATACGGCAAGCAGCCACGAGGAAACCGAAGGAGCAGGATCATCGCCATGGCCTTCTCGATGGCTGCCGAGATCGAGCGCGACCTGATCTCGGCCAGGACCAGGGAGGCGCTCAGAGCGAGAAAGGCTTCCGGGCGTCCGCTCGGGCGGCCGAAAGGACCGGGCAAGAGCAAGCTCGATCCATATCGTCCGGAGATCGAGGCACTGCTTGCGAATGGGTCAACCCAGAGATTCATCGCCAAGCGCTACAACACAACGCCCGGAAATCTCTCAAACTGGATGAAGAAGAACGAAATCAGGAAATCCAGGCCATGAAATCCTGTGGCGGATTCGGTACCTATGTTGGGTTAGGGCCTATTTGGTGCCCCCCGTCTTGCTGTTCATTGAGCCCCATCTCTTCCAGAAAGCGCGAGGATGCTTTCCGGTAGCCTTGGTATTGCTCTGCCCGTGATAAAACGAGCTGCTTCTTCGTGCGCGTGATGCCGACGAAACAATTGCGTCGTTCTTCTTCAAGCTCCGACGGCGCAGCGTTATACTTGAGGCTTTGCCAGGACGGCAGCACTGACTCCGCCATGCCGATGAGCCAGACACGATCGAATTCCAGACCCTTTGCCGCGTGAATCGTGAGAAGCCGGACGGCAGCTGGGTCGGGAGGCGGCTCTTTCGGCCGCAGCTTCATGCCTTGGAGAAGCTCATCAAGTTCGGGCGGCGCGCCCTTCTCGGCCCTGATGGCCCTGTGCGCTGTTTCCCACGCGGCCCTGTCTTCTGCTGCGTCGCTGATGACGCCTTCGGGCGCTTCCGCGGTCGTCATCAGGAAGGTGATCGCCTCCGTGACAATCTGCTGCCAGCTTGACCGGGATTGCACGAGCCGGAGAGCTATCGCTGACAAGTTCATGGCGATCTCGTTTTGGCTCGCTTCGGCAGCCAAAGCCCAGTGCTCCAGGTAACTGGTCCCGGTGGATGTCGCCTCGGCGAGCAAGAGTGCAGTGTCGAGCTGCAAGCCGGCTATGCGGTTTGCTGCCGCTGCGAGCGCTGTGAAGACTTGTCGGTCGCCGGGGCGAAGGGACAGGTCGAGGCAGCTCTGAAGCCAGGTAAATTGCGGGGAGATAAATCGGTCTCGCCGTACCGCGATCGAAGCGGTGACCCCCGCGCCTTCAGGGCATCCAGCACCGGCTGGAGAATGGCTCTTGTCCTGCCGAGAACTGCAACCTCGCCTCGTTCAGCGGTGACGATTCCGGCAATATCATCGGCAATGCCATCGGCTTCCTCTCCGTCCGTCCCAAAGGTCCGCAGCAATATGGCAGGACCTTCCCCGGGAAGTGTCGCGACAAGCGGCTCCTTGCCAGGTGTCCTGTCGGAGTTATGGCCGATGAGATTGTTGGCGGCATGCACGATGGCAGGAGGGCAGCGCCGATTTTCGACCAACTGGATCAAGTCCGGCGAAAAATGCTCGCGGAACTGTTGAATTTGCCGATAGCTAGCCCCGGCCCATTGGTAGATGATCTGGTCATCGTCGGCGACGGCAAAGACATTCTTGAAATCGTCGCCCGCAAAGAAGCGCACCAGCCGGTATTGGGCGGGCGTCGTGTCCTGGAATTCGTCGATAAGCCAGTACGGGTAAGACTGCCGCGTTCTGGCGGCCACAGCCGGAACCTGATGGGCTAGCCGGCATGCGTCTAGAATCATGCCGTTGAAATCTAGGGAATTGTTGGCGCGCAACGCGGCCTCATAGATTGCGTAAACACGCGCGGCGCGCTCGCCGGCCGCCGGATCGCGGAAATGCCGCGCCGTCTTTTCAGCGCTGACAAGACTGCTGCGTAGCTGGTCGATGGCACGCAGCCACCGAACCCCGTCAGGTGTTACGTCCGCCCCTTCATCGGCGGCAGCCACGAGTGCTTCACGCAACAGTTCCCGGCGGTCGTCATCCTGATCGTAAATGCCGAAGTCGGGCTTGATTCCGATATGGGATCCGTGCTGACGCAAAATCTGCGCACAAAAGCTATGGAAAGTGCCGATGAACGTTCGATCGGTCAGGCCGGGCACGAGGGCATCGACACGCTCACGCATCTCGTCGCCTGCCTTCGTCGTGAACGTCAGGGCGAGCATGCGGAAATTCTTGTTCCGGCTGTCGTTCAATATCCGCGCGATGCGCGTGGTAAGCACGGTTGTCTTTCCGACTCCCGGTCCTGCCAGCACGAGCGCTGCGCTGTCCTGCCAGTCCGCGGCCTTGCGCTGCGTTGGGCTCAATCTGTCGAGGGCTGCCTGGAGAGGTTCTGTCATGCGGCGCCACCCAATGACTTGATGAGCTCAACGAACGGCGCAGGCATCTTCACGGCAAGTTCTTTGTCTGCCGCGACGCGCAGCGACAAGGCGCCCATGTATCCGGTCTTCTTGTTTTTCAGGCGCCTCCTGAACTCGTCGAACGGGCAGGTAAGAGCAGTCTGTCCTCCGACCGTGCCCATGATCTCGCGCAGAAGCTGTTCGTGGCCGTCGGCGAGCAATTGATCTTCAAGATCGTGATCCTCCGACAATGTTGTAAATTTGCCGGTGAGGTCGTCTTCCGTGAAGCCTCGACCCAGTATCTGCCGACGGAACTTGGCGGCTTCCTGATCGCCATCCGTAATCATGTGCCAGGGGATGCCGAACGCTTCTGCAAGTGCCGGATAAATTCCCGCGCTGCCACTCTGCTGAAAGTCGATGACGGCGATCCCGTGCATATCGAGCGGAAGGTTGAGGGCGTTGCCAAGCGCATGGACCAGCAGATACTCGGTCACGCCCTCCACCAAAATCCAGCGGCGTGCGAAGAATATCTCGCCACGGACGCGACGGCCGTGGAATCCCAACTCATTTTCATCCTCCACGGTCGGAAGAACGCGGCAACTGTGCCGAAGCACCGCGATCTCCCCCTGCCGCGCTGCCTGGTCGGCATCATTGCGGTAGCAATGGGCCAGCTTGTCGGCCATTGCCCCATCGAACCAGAACCGGGCGGCAAGACGGCCGGTCGTCGGGTCACGTTGAAATACACGACCGCTTCCGCCCTGCAGAAACCCGTCCAGCGATGCGCTCCAGGGCAAATCAGAAATCACCATGCCGGGGAGCGCACTGACTTCGGTTTGGCCACCGCGAAGACGCACCAGCCGAATATCGCGAAGCGGAACATGCTGCACAAAATACGGCGAGTGCATTGTCATGAGCTTTTGCCCGGGCAGCGCCTGCGTCCGATTCCAAAGAGTCCGCGCCGCCTGCGGGTGAAGATGGGCTTCGGGTTCCTCGATCGCGAAGACAGCTTCAATGCCTGGCCGTTCCGCTTCCGCAAGCTGTTGCAAAACGGCAGCCTGAAACAGGAAGATGACCGCCAGACTCTGGAGTCCTTGACCGTGGTGACCGAGCGGAAGCCAGGGCCTCAGATCCTCGTTGCGCATGACAATGCCGGTGCGCTGAAGCATTTCCTCGATAGCGAGGGGCAGGGTGTTGAGGCGCGCCGAGCCAGGGCCTTCGCCGACCGCCACGCGTGTAGCCTCGCCAATCATGGTGGCGATATCGGTCAATCGCGGATCGGCGGCGATGATCTTGGCATCGAGATCAGCGAGGGTTTTAAGGGCTTCGGCCTCCAGTTCCGGTGGAATACGGACGCTGCGGAGCAATCGGCCCCAGTGGCCGGAGCGCGGGGTGAACTCGTCGGCGGCGTCGCGCAAGGCTCCAAGCCAGAAGATCGGCATGTAGCCGAAAAAGCCGGTGAGATTGATAGATCGACGTCGCTCTGGCAGAGGCTCGCCAGCGGAATCCAGAAACTGCCAGGCGGGGTCGAACACCTCCTTGTCGGGGTTCCAGGCGCAGGTGACGCGCAGCGTCAGAGCGTTGCGGACGCCGTCAGCATGGATAGTGATGATATCGGTAAGGGCGGCGACCATGTCGGCGCCCCATTCGTTAGGCTCGTTTTCCTCCATCGTCAGGGTGATCGTGACGGGGATTATACGCCTAGCTAGCCAAGCCGCGCCTAAGCCGTTGACGCCGCTGGCGGTTTCCGTTGCGGCGTCCGCAGCGTCGGACCGGGTGGCTTGACGGCGGAGAACATGGCCCGCGCGGCTTCCTCCGGCGTCGCGTCCAGCTTGATGACGCGGGTTGGTCTCCGCCCCTTCGGCTTGTGCTCGCTCGCCGGTTTCTTCTTCGTCATCTCCGTCTCCCCGCGCGTCGTTCCCGTGCGATGTCTTCGAGCAGCGGGAACGGGCTATCGACGAACGGCTCCGTCAGCGGCCATGTGACCGGAACGCTTGTCGTCAGCAGATTCGCCCGCTGATAGTCCGTATATCCCTTGTGGCGGGAGCGCGGCAGATCGCGGTTGCGAATGAAGCCGAACCGCCATCGGTGCCCGAACTCGAACAGATTGACCGCCAGAATGTCGAACTTCCCAGGCAGCAGGCATGTTGTCTCGATCATGGAGGCGTCCGGCAGCCGCACCGAGCGCCTGTCGCTGGCGTCCACCTGGCACCGCCCCCGATAACCACCATCGCCATTGTTCGGGCGCACGGACTTCGTTTGCAGCGACTTCACCTCGACGGTGATTTCCTCTCCCTGAAATTCGAAGCTGAAATCCGCCGGCCGGCTCCGGTCATGATCGTCATACCGCCGCAGTCGGTGGATGCGCGAATCGGAGAATACGCCCCGCTGGAGCTTGTATTCGGAGACGAAGCCGATGAGCGGCCCGCGAGCGCTGGGACGCTCCGAGAGGATGATGTTGAGGTCCTCTGTCGTTAGACCCCAATCCTCGACAATGCCCACCAGTCAGCGCTTCCGGCGCGGGCTTTGCCCGTTCGTCTTGACGAAGACGAGGAAGTAGGAGTGGTTCTTCCGCGCGTGCTCCTGCCGGAGGATACGACTGACCGCTGGCCGGTTCGTTCTCACCAGCACGAACAGGTCCTTGGTGTGGAACCCCTGTTCGGTGAACTCGTTGATAAGCTCGACATGCGTCAGGTTCTGCATGTTCGCGCTCACTTCGTCTTGGCATTTCACGATGAAGACGCCATAGGGTTTCAGGACGCGGAACGCCTCCTTGCCGGCCTTGAGATACATGTCGATGACGGCGGCGTGGTAGCGCGGCCCGGACGCCGTAGCGGTCCCGTTGGAATACGCCTTCCGGAAAGTCGAGTGACTGCCGCTCCCGGCCAGTGACCCACGCTGGCGCCGATAGAAGCCTTCCATGCAGGGCGGGTCGAGCACGACGCAATCTATCTCGCCGTCCTTGTAGGGCAGATCGCGGCAATCAACGCCGGTTTCAATGTCCGTCGCCAGCACCTTGTAGGCCCCGTCCTCGACGCGCTTCCAGAACACGCCCTTGCCATAGGTCACATCCGCAACGGTTGAGCCGCGCGGGACATGAAGGTCCAGAATGTGCGGGAACAGTTGCTCATTCGAGCCAGGATGAGCGCTGCATATGAGGTCGCTGGTTGCTTCGCCAGCCGGCGACTTTCGGCGGGCTAGTGGTCTGATTCATTCATTTGATGCCAATTCCTGCAGCTTCCGGTGCCCCCGTTTCCACGAGAGGGCCGGATCCTCGGGCTTCCTGCTCCAGCGGAACGGACGGGCATCACCGGCATCGTGGTGCTCGATGCAGCTCTCGATCGCGCGGGCGCATTCGTCAAGCGAATTGAAGATGGCATTCTTCAGCCTCTGTCTCGAGAGCTTCGAGAAGAACCCCTCGACCGCGTTCATCCACGAGGCCGGGGCCGGGGTGAAGTGAAAGGTCCAATTGGCGTTGTCCTTCAGCCATTCGTTGACCTCGGCCGACTTGCGGGAGGAGACGTCGCCCCGGACGACATGCACCTGGGTTCCGGGCTCGATCCCTTCGGCGACATGATCGAGGAAGGCGAGGAACTCCTCGCAGCGGTGTCGCTCGACCATCTGGCCGGCGGCCCTGCCGGTGGCAACATCGAGAGCCGCCATCAGGCAGGTGGCGGCGTTCCGCTTGTAGTCATGCGTTCGGGTCTCGGCGGCTCCGGGCTTCATCGGCAGCGGCTTCCGCGTCCGCCCGAGTGCCTGGATCCGCGTCTTCTCATCCACCGACAGCACCACCGCGTGGTCGGGCGGGTCGACGTAGAGGCCGACCACATCCCTGACCTTCAGCTCGAATCGCGGATCGCGCGAGACCCTGAAGGTCTTGACCTGGTGCGGCCTGAGGCCATGGCGGCGCAGGATGTCGCGAACCGTGGAGACACCCAAGTCACCCATGGCCTCGGCCAGGGCCTTCAGTGTCCAGTGACTGCCGTGCTCCGGTGGCGGCGACATTGCCGCTCATCAGGGCCTTCACCCTTTCCCCGGGGATCGGCTTCTTCCCCGGTGGACGGGTGGCGTCATGGAGGAGCCCGCCTGCGCCCTCGGCAAGGTAGCGGTCCCGTCAGCGCCGGACCGCCCGGTCGACATGCCGGTCCTGCGCATGGTCTCTGCCGGCCCGCAGCCCGAGCCGGGCTCGACGATGATGCGGGCCCGCCAGACATGCTTCTGCAGGCTCCGCGGATTGCCGATGACGCCGTCGAGGCGCTTGCGATCCTCGCCTGACAGCCTGATTTCCTGCCTTGTCGATTTCCTGCCCATTGACCTGCCTCTGATTTCACTGGCCGCATGATGGCGGCAGGAAGGACGGTATCACGCATGGCGAAATAATGGGATCTCATGTTTTGCATCAAACAGTAGTGCCGCCGTTGTCATGCAACCAAGTCCGCGTAGCGGAGCCGCTTGCCGACAATCGCACGGGCGAGGAACGCCATCTGCTCCAGCGTGTCCATGTCGCGGATATTGTTGCGGCCCGTGAACTCCCGCACATAGCGATCAAGGTGCTTTTCGGAGAGGTGGTGGAATGTCCCGTGGTAGCCCCGCTTGAACAGGCTCCAGAAGCCCTCCATGCCGTTCACCGTCGCCTCGCCGCGCACATACTCACCAGCCGAGTGATTGACCGCCTCATGGGCGCGGGGAAGGCCGGTATAGGCCCGCGACTCGTCCGTATAGACCGTTGCCGTGCTCTCCGTCCGATCCAGCACGAACCGCTGCAAGGTCTTCGCGTCGGTGCGCTCGACGACCGCCGCGCTTACCTGCTTGCTCTCCCGGTCCTTGACGCCTGCCACGATGGCCTTGCCCACCGAGCCGCGCCCGGTCCCGGCCTCGCGCATCTCCTTGCGCTTCGCCTTCGACATGTTCTTGCGCTTCCCTCCGACCGCCGTTTCGTCGGCTTCCACCGGGCCGGGGAAAGGCAAATCGTGGCCCTCGATGAACCCCTCGCGGATGCGCTGCATGAGGAACCATGCCGTCGCCTGCCGAATGCCGACTTCCCGGTAGAGCTTCATGCTGCTCGTGCCCTTGATGCCGGTCGTCATCATGCAGAGCGCGATGGCCCATTTCTGCAGGCCGAGCTTGCTGCTCTGCATGACCGTCCCTTTCCGCACCGAGAAGTGCGCCCGGCAATCGCGGCAACGGTAGGGCATGGGCTTGCGGCTCGCAATCGAGACCGTGTTGACCGACCCGCAATCGGGGCAGAAACGCCCGTCAGGCCAACGGGTTTCCTCGAACCATCGCTCCGCCGTCGCATCGTCCGGGAACCGGCGCAACAGCTCCATGACCGTCATGCCGATTCGGTGTGCGCGCCCCGGTGCTTTCTGCGTCATGCCTGCCTCCATGTTGGATAGCATTGTGACTCAATTGCGGGAGCGCGTCAACCCCTTTTGGCTAGTTAGGCGTATAAGCCCCATCGTGACGGGAGGCTGTATGCGCGGATCGCAATCGGGGTCAGGGCGATGAACGTCGCTTTCAGTAAACCCCGTTCCGCGCTGCCCCCATCGCCTCGTGAGAACAATACGCACAGCGTCAATGATTGCGGTTTTCCCGGCGTTGTTTTGCCCGATCAAGACGGTTGTCTCGCCAAGATCGACGGTGAGGTCCTTGACGGATCGGAAATTCTGAATGTGGAGCCGGGTAATGCGCACGGGTTCGGTCTCTACGCGATGCTTTACGCGTCGGCCCGCGTTGTTCCGGCCCGCACCGGCAGCCGTGCGATCTCCCGACCTGCCTTTTCCTCGGCGAGGCGGATTTCATAGGCGCTTTGCAGATTGAGCCAGAACTGCGGATCGGTGCCGAACCAGTGCCCGAAGCGCAACGCGGTGCCACCGGTCACGGCACGCTTGCCCGCGATGATCTGGCTGACGCGGTTCGGCGGCACGTCGATCTGGCGTGCAAACTCCGTCGGCGTCACATTCAGTTCTTCCAACTCGTCCTTCAGGACTTCGCCGGGATGAACAGCTCTCATGAACATGGCCTGATCTCCTTTCCTCAGTGATAGTCCACGATTTCAACATTGCCCGGCCCGGTTTGACCGTCCGGCCACTCGAAGCAGATGCGCCATTGCCGGTTGATGCGAATGGAATACTGTCCGGCACGATCTCCTTTGAGCGCTTCTAGCCGGTTTCCCGGCAGGGCGCGCAACGTATCGAGCGAAAGCGCCGCGTTCAGAATCGACAGCCGCCGGGCAGCCTGATCTTCAAAACCCTGAAAGGCTTTGACGAACTCCCCCGTCGCGAACTGCTCCGACTTCTTGTCTCGATAGTTTAGGATCATGTAGTTCCCTATCGTATAGGCATTGACGCTATACGTCAAGCGTCAATGCCTATCTCCCTGTTCTCGGGTCGACTCCGGCTGAGTGCAGGATGACAGTGCGCCAGGCCAACTGGTGCGAGTGCAGCGGGTGAAAGTCCCGCAGAAAGGAAAGGCTAACCACCACTTTCACCGCGAGCCGTGCGCCGGACATCGCGAGGTGTCAGGCGAAGCGTCGGCAGCGGCATGTGCGGGCCGGGCTATTGAGCCCCGAAATTGTACGCACCGGATGCGCCGAGATCTTTGTCATGGTCGAAGGCAACACCCGCCAGCCGATCTGGTGAGGCGAAGCGGGGCATCCCGGGGTCGAGGAACCATGGCACGCACAGAAGCACTCCATCGGGACCTGGGAGGTCTTCAGGTCGCCCCGCAGTCGTGCGGGGCCGCAACGAAAAGGAGGTAATCCGTAATCCGAGATGAACGATCTGAAGAAGTCAGACCCGGCCATAGTAGCTGTGAAGCCTGCGAACAAGGGGCGGCCACGCCCGGCGGAGCCGGTGGAGCCAAGGGCCGGGGCCGAGGGAAATCCGGGAAGCCAAAGCACGCGCCGCGCGCAGAAGCGGGCAAGCGTGTCACATGCGGCCGACCGGATACGGCAAGCTGCAAAGAAGAACCCGGAAGCGCGTCTGGTTGCGCTCCTGCACCACATCACGGTGCCCGTACTGGAAGAAGCGTTCCACGCGCTCAAGCGTGACGCTGCCGCCGGTGTGGATGGCGTGACGTGGGACATGTATGCGGAAGGTCTGGGAGACCGTCTGGTCGACCTTCATGCCCGCATACACAGGGGAGCGTATCGTGCGCCGCCGGTCCGGCGGGTGGAAATACCCAAGCCGGACGGCGGAATACGACCGCTCGGCATCGCCTCACTGGAAGACAAGATCGTCCAGAAGGCGGTGGCGGACACGATTCTGGTGCCGATCTACGAGACGGAGTTCCTCGGGTTCAGCTACGGGTTCCGGCCGGGGCGCGGGGCGCACAATGCGCTCGACGCGCTCGCGGTCGGAATAACACGGCGCAAGGCCAACTGGATTGTCGATGCGGACATCCGCGGATTCTTCGATAACCTGGACCGGGGCTGGCTTGTCCGGTTTCTGGAACATCGCATCGGAGACAAGCGGGTCATCCGCCTCATCACCAAATGGCTGAATGCCGGCGTCATGGAAGGTACCGGCTGGACGGACACGGGCAGGGGCACGCCACAGGGGGCAATTGCGTCACCTGTTCTGGCGAACGTCTACCTGCACTATGTGCTCGACCACTGGGTTCACAAATCATGGCGCAAGCGGAAGGTGGAAGGCGACATGATCATCGTTCGCTACGCGGATGACTTCGTGACCGGCTTTCAACATCGGTGGGAAGCAGAGCGCTTCCTGGACGACCTGAGGGCGAGGCTTGCCCGGTTCGGGCTGGAACTGCACCCCGACAAGACCCGGCTCATCGAGTTCGGACGGTTCGCGAGAGTGGACCGGAAGAGCCGTGGGCAGGGCAAACCGGAGACCTTCGAGTTTCTGGGAATGACGCATTTCTGCGGCAAGACCAGAAACGGGAAATTCCAGTTGGGACGCAGACCGTCGCGGAAGCGCGCAGGACGGACCCTCAGACGGATCAAGGAAGAGCTGCGCAAACGCATGCATATGGGAAAACATGAGGTGGCCCGCTGGCTCGGAAGGGTCGTGGGCGGATGGCTGAACTACTTTGCCGTTCCGGGTACCTCTGGAGCCCTGAAAGCGTTCATTGAGGCGGTTAAACGCCTGTTCCTGCGCACCCTGCGCAGGCGCTCGCAGAAAGACCGCACGGATTGGCCAGTCATAGACCGTCTCGTCGGCCTGCACTGGCCAACACCCACCATCCGGCACCCGTGGCCAGACCAGCGATTTGCCGTCAACACCCGAGGCAGGAGCCGGATGCGTTAACGCGCACGTCCGGATCTGTGCGGGGGGACCGGGGCAACCCGGTTTCCTACCGCGATCTCTAAGGAATTTTTTTGCCGGTTCAGCGTTCGATAGACCGTTGGCCGTGACACGGAGAAGGCCTCGGCAAGATCGCTGATCGAGTATTCTCCGGTGTCATGCATTCGCCAGCGCTCTTTTTGTTGTTTTTCCGACAGTTTTGGTCGTTTCCCTCGCAACTTTCCTTTTGCCTTTGCGATCGCCATGCCCTCGCGGGTGCGCACCCTGATGAGATCGGTCTCGAACTCGGCGAAGGTGGCAACGATGTTGAAGAACATTTTCCCCATTGGGCCAGTGGGATCATAGACTGCCGCGCCGAGAGCGAGCTTTGCGCCCTTCCGCTCCAGTTCCTCGGCAATGTCGCGCGCATCCGGAACGGAGCGGGCCAGGCGATCCAGTTTCGACACGATCAGCGTGTCGCTCTCGCGGAGCGCGGCAAGCGCCTGATCGAAGCCTGGTCGGTCCCGGCTGGTTCCGGTCAGACCATGGTCCGTGTAGATCTGGTCCTCGGCCACACCCAGCTCGAGCAAGGCTTTGCGCTGCGCCCTCAAGATCCTGGGCGTGGGTCGAGCAGCGACTGAGGCCGTCAGCTGGCCGATGGTCTTGCGGACAGCCATCATCGTGAACCCGGAGGTTCCGGGTCCGGTCCGCTGACCGATAGGTCTCCAGATCACTCCCGGCAGGTCCGCCGGTGCCGCTGGTCTGCTTCAATCACGGCGCCGCCGGCAAAGATTCCTGTGTCGCCTCGTGTACCTTTGCTCCGATAAGCCCGTACAGGCGAAGTTTTGGGAAATTTTGATGCTCTCAACCACAAACAGTGGCATTTGCCTGGGCAATTACCCGTCAACGGCCTTTGAGAGCTCCGGTTCCCGCCGGAACCGGCCCGTTGTGGGACTTTTGGTACCTATGTTGGGTTAAGGCCAATATCGACACCTGCGTTCAGTAACAGGTGTTGCGGATTTGCGGCGGCGCGGGTGACCGCGCCGCCGCTTTCTTGTGAATGACGTGAGGGACGGCGAGGTCGGCGTCCGACATTCGCTGGCGACGGTCTCGCCGTGGACCACGACCGCGCCCACCGAGCGCAGGGGACATCACCACAAGGCTTGAGGGCATTTCTGCCCGCATGACCAGGGGCAATTCCCCGGCCATCCCCGGTTTTCCGGGTCGGATCATTCCTCCGATCAAGGGACGTATCGTTATTCGGGCACGAGAATCTGCCGACGATCGAATTGAGCCAGGCCGGCAGGCATGGTCAGGGTCCAACGCCCGTCCTGCATCCCGTCAGCCTGGCGTCTTCGGCGTCCGGCGCACGATGTGACGCCCCGCTCATTCCCATTCGATGGTTCCGGGGGGCTTGGAGGTGACATCGTAGACCACGCGGTTGATCCCCGGAACTTCGTTGACAATCCGGTTGGCGGTCTCCGACAGGAACTGGTGGCTGAAATCGAAGAAGTCGGCAGTCATGCCATCGACACTGGTCACTGCCCGCAGGCTGCAGACAAGGTCGTAGGTCCTGTTGTCTCCCATGACCCCGACCGTGCGAACCGGAAGCAGCACCGCGAAGGCCTGCCAGATCCGGTCATAAAGGCCGTGGGTCCTGATCTGGTCGATATAGACTGCATCGGCTTCACGCAGAAGGTGCAAGCGCTCGGCGGTGATCTCGCCGCAACACCTGATGGCCAGGCCGGGGCCGGGAAAGGGGTGGCGGCCGACAAACTCCTCTGGCAGACCGAGTTGCCTGCCAAGCTCTCGGACCTCGTCCTTGAACAGCTCGCGCAGCGGCTCCACGAGCTTCAATCCCAGTTTCTCGGGCAATCCGCCCACATTGTGATGCGACTTGATCGTCACCGATGGGCCGCCGGTGACGCTGACCGATTCGATGACATCGGGGTAGAGGGTTCCCTGGGCGAGAAACTCGGCACCCTCCAGCGTGTCGGCGATCTCGGTGAAGACGTCGGCAAACAACCGCCCGATCGTCTTGCGCTTGTCCTCGGGGTCGGTCTGGCCGGCAATTCCAGCCAGGAAACGGTCGGCCGCCTCCACATGGACCAGCGGAATGTTGAAATGGCTGCGGAACATCGACACTACCTGCTGCGCCTCGGATTTGCGCAACAGGCCGTGATCGACGAATACACAGGTTACCTGGTCGGGCACTGCCTTGTGCAACAACAGGGCGGTGACTGCAGAATCGACACCGCCGGACAATCCGCACACCACCCTGGACTCGCCGACCTGGTCCCTGACCCGTGTCAGCACCTGGTCGCGGAAGGCCGCCATGGACCATGAGCAGGCGAAGCCGGCAATTCTGACGAAGTTGCGAAGGAACCGGTTGCCATTGGGGGTATGGTGAACCTCCGGGTGAAACTGCAATCCGTAGAATTTTCGCTTCCGGTCGGCGACAATGGCCAATGGTGCATTCGGCGAACTGCCGATCGGTTCGAACCCTGGCGCCATTCTCGATACCCGGTCGCCATGCGACATCCAGACCGTCTCGCCCCCATCCTCGAACAGCTGGTGCAGCAGGTCATCACCGCCCTGGCCCGGCTCTGCCGACACGATAGCCCGCCCGAATTCACGGTGCAGGCCCTGCTCGACGATACCGCCAAGCTGGGCCATCATGACCTGCTGGCCATAACAGATGCCCAGCACCGGAATTCCCAGATCATAGATCTCGACCGGCGGGGCAGGGTGTCCCGGCTCGGCGACGCTTCCCGGCCCGCCCGACAGGATGATCGCCCTCGGGCGAAAGCGGTTCCGGATCAGCTCCGGGTTGACCAGGTGGCAAGGGCAGATCTCGCAATAGACGCCAATTTCGCGCAGCCGCCTGGCAATCAGCTGCGTGACCTGGCTTCCGAAATCAATGATCAGCAGAAGCTGGGAATCCACGGTATCCTCGTTGTTGAATGCCGGGCCGATCACGGTGCAACGCGGCATGCCCGGCCGCCATCAGCAGTTAAATGATTGGCGGGCCGACTTCCAGTTGCCGGGAGGCCGTGCAGCCGACGAATCCGGTCATCCGTCCTGCACCGGCAAACCGGTGCCGAATCGAATTCATTGCTGCTATCCGGAAAATGTGCAGGTAGAACGCGGGTGCGGTTGCCAATCTCGGCCCGAAACACAACGGAGACAGCGAATCATGACTGGCGATGGAAATTCCTCTCGCAGGCGTCGAGGCGGTGGAGCCGCAAGAAGAAGCGAGCGGACTCGCATCACGGTCGATGTCAGGAAATACATTGAACGGAACGTGCCCGATTTCGAAATCCTGTCCGACGAGGCGATCGAGATCATCGAGGCCAATGCCGAGAGGATCCTCGAAGAGGTGGGTGTCACCTTTTCGGACAACCCGCGTGCGCTGGAATTGTGGCGCCAGGCCGGAGCCGACATCGATGGAGACCGGGTGCGAATTCCACGAGGACTGGCCCGAAGCCTGTGCTCGACGGCGCCGCCTTCCTTCGTTCAGCATGCCCGCAATCCGGAGCGGTCGGTCACGATCGGCGGACGGAGCCTCGTCCTGGCTCCGGTCTACGGGCCGCCTTTCGTGCGCGATCTCGACAAGGGGCGACGCTACGCCACCATCGAGGATTTCCGCAACCTGGTCAGGCTGGGCTACATGTCACAATGGCTGCATCACTCCGGCGGTACCGTCTGCGAGCCAACCGATATCCCGGTCAGCAAGCGCCATTTGGACATGCTCCACGCCCATATCTCGCTGTCGGACAAGCCATTCATGGGGTCGGTTACCGAACCATGCCGGGCCCGCGACTCGGTGGAGATGGCCGGGCTGGTCTTCGGCAAGGAGTTCGTGGCGGACAACGCGGCGCTGATTTCACTGATCAACATCAATTCACCGCTGACATTCGACGCCATGATGATGGGGGCAATGGAAGTCTATGCCGAGGCCAACCAGGCCTGCATCGTCTCGCCTTTCATCGTCGGCGGTGCCATGGCGCCGGTCACCATCGCCGGCACGCTCACCCAGGTGCTGGCCGAGGTGCTGGCCGGCGTCGCCTACAATCAGTTGATCCGGCCCGGGGCACCGGTGATATTCGGCGCTTTCGTGATGTCGATCGACATGAATTCGGGCGCCCCGACCTTCGGCACCCCGGAAGCCAGCCAGATTGTCTACGGGGCCGGTCAGCTTGCCCGCCGGATGAACCTTCCGTACCGGTCCGGAGGTGCGCTGTGCGGATCAAAATTGCCCGATGCACAGGCCGCCTACGAGACCTCCAACACGCTCAATGCTGCATTCTATGGAGGTGTGAACTTCATGCTGCATGCCTGCGGCTGGCTGGAAGGGGGCCTGGTCTCATCCTACGAGAAGTTCGTCATGGACGCCGACCAGTTGGGAATTCTTCACCGGTTGGCAGAATCGGTCGATTTGAGCGAAAACGGGCAGGCGCTTGGTGCTGTCGAGGAGGTCGGACCGGGTGGACACTATCTCGGCTGCGCCCATACCCAGGCAAACTTCAAATCGGCGTTCTGGCGAACCGAAGTGCTTGACTACGCGCCGTTCGAGACCTGGCAGGAGCGGGGCAGCCCGGATACCCAGGTCCTGGCCAGCCAACGGGTCGACCATTTGCTGACAAACTACCAGAAACCGGCGCTGGACCCGGCAATCGAGGAGTCACTGCAGGACTTCATGGCCCGGCGAAGAGAGGAATATCCCGACAGCTTCGTCTGACGCCCCGGGGGGCGGGAAGGGGCGTCTCGACGCCCCTTCGCGGTGATGGACGTTACGACGAGAAGTCGTAGGCGCGCTCGCCATGCAGTGCCATGTCGAGGCCGCCATACTCGTCTTCCACCGACACCCGTATGGGAATGGCCAGCCCGACCAGCTTGACCAGGACCGCCGTCACCACCACCGTGTAGGCACCGACAATCACGATCGAGCCACCCTGCGCCAGCCAGGACGAATCGCTGACAAAGATCGCGATCATGATCGTGCCGAAGATTCCGCCGACGCCATGGACTGCAAACACGTCGAGAGTGTCGTCGATCCTGACCATGTTCTTGACGAATCCGACTGCCTCCTGGCAGAGAATTCCGGCAACACCGCCAATGAACAGCGCTTCCAGCGGCGAGACAAATCCCGATCCCGGGGTGATCGATGCCAGGCCGGCAATGGTGCCGGTGACCATGCCGACCAGCGATGCCTTTCCATACTTGATCCGTTCCCAGAGTATCCAGGTCAGCGAGGCCGCCGCCGCCGAGATGTGCGTGGCCGTCAGCGCTGATGCGGCACCGCCATCGGCTGCAAGCTGCGAGCCGCCATTGAATCCGAACCAGCCAACCCAGAGCATTGCAGCACCGATCATGACGATGACCGGACTGTGAGGCGGCTTGGTCTTGTCTCGCCGCGGCCCCAGGAAGAATGCAATGACCAGCGCCGCCAACCCGGCGGTCTCGTGAACGACGATCCCGCCAGCAAAATCCCTGACTCCTGTCTCGCCGAATATCCCTCCATCCGACAACATTCCGCCGCCCCAGATCCAGTAGACCACCGGGGCATAGCACAAGACCATCCAGAGACCCGAGAATACGAGAACGAATCCAAAGCTGATTCGCTCAACGAAGGCACCGACGATCAATGCCGGCGTGATGATGGCAAAGGTCATCTGGAAGGCAAAAAACAGCATTTCGGGCAAGGTCCCGGCCAGGGTATCCGGCGTGATTCCGATGAGGAAGACCTTGTCGAGTCCACCCCAGAAAGCCGACCCGCTTCCACCAAACGCAACGGAATAGCCGATTGCAAGCCAGAGAACGCTCATCAGGCAGGCAATTCCGTAACACTGCATGAACGTGCTCAGGATGTTGCGCGCCCTGACCAGCCCGCCGTAAAACAGGGCAAGACCGGGCAGAGTCATAAACAGGACCAGGGCTGTGGCTGCGATTATCCAGGCTGTGTCTGCTCCATTCATTGTCCGCTCCAAATGGATTATGTGTCTGACTGGCCGGGAATTCCGGGCACATCCGGCCTTCGCGGCCTCCCGGGAATGCAGACTATCATACACCGTCCCGGTTTGCCACCAACTGTTGACACGAATCGCCACCCGTGATGCCCGGACGGGTGCCGGAAAGGGGGGCTCCTCCTGTCGCCGGCCGCACCGAATGAGGCCGGCGAGTTCCGGACCTCGATCGGGGCACGACACGGCTGACGAATTCCTGGCGAGAGAGGAATCGTGGCAGCCGGCGGCATGGGCGGCGAGGCAGGCCCCGCTGCGTCAGGCCATGCCGAGCGCGAGCGCGCCGGACACGGCAAGGATGACGGAAGCCATGACCCCGGCAGCAATGTCATCCAGCATGATGCCGGCGGTGCCGCCCATCCTGTCTGCCTTGCCGACCAGCCAGGGCTTGGCGATGTCGAAGACCCTGAACAGCAGGAATGACAGGAACCAGCCGGCGGCGGCGATCCCGGGTGCATTCCCTTCGATCCGGTCCAGCCAGAAACCGACCGGGAGCACGGCAATGAACTGCCCGGCAACCTCGTCGATCACCACCGAGGCCGGATCCTCGTCCTCGTCGAGTTCAAGCCCGGAGATCGACCAGAAACCGGCAATCACGGCCAGGATCGTCAGCCCGACAACGAGCATGAAACCGCCAGCCGACCAGGCAATCCATGCCAGGAGCGTTGCCGCAGCCGATCCGACTGTCCCCGGGGCGACCGGCACCAGCCCCGCCCCGAAGAACACTGCCACGGCCCGCTTCAAGTCTCCACCAGCGTTGCCAGCGCATGGGCGGCAATGCCTTCTCCCCGGCCTGGAAACCCCAGCCCCTCGGTGGTGGTTGCCTTGACCCCGATTGACCTGGCCGGAATTCCGAGGATGTCGGCCAACCTTGCCTTCATGGCCTCGGCATGCGGGGCAATCTTCGGCAATTCGCAAATGATGGTGCAGTCGATATTCACGATCCGGTAGCCGCGCCGGGATGCCAGCCTCGACGCGTGCTCGAGGAACATCATGGAATCGGCGTCCTTCCAGGCAGGATCATCCGGCGGAAACCAGGTGCCGATATCTCCTTCGCCGATGGCGCCGTACACGGCATCGGCAATGGCATGGGCGGCGACATCTGCATCGGAATGTCCGGACAGCGAGCGGTCGAACGGGATTCGGACACCGCACAGGGTGACGCCATCACCAGCCACCAGCCGATGGACATCGTGACCCGACCCGACTCTCATGGCTTTCTCCGTGGAAAGCAGCCTGCGCAACATTGAAACATCATCGGCAATTGTTACCTTCACATTGTCCGGCTCGCCATCCACCATCGTGACCAGCATGCCGGCAGACCGGGCGATCGCAGCATCGTCATCGGCATGGCCATCGAACCCCTCATGGGCATCGACGAGGCGGGCATAATCGAAACCCTGCGGGGTCTGGGCACGACACTTGTTCGAGCGGGGCACGGGATCAGCCAGATATCCGTCTCCGTGCCGCCACAGCGAATCGTGCACCGGCAATACCGGCACGCTGGCATCGCCATCATGGAGAGCCTCGATGACCCTGGAGACCAGTTCTGCCGATGCCAGCGGCCTGGCACCGTCATGGATCAGGACATGGGAGGGAGGGTTCTCGGTCACCGCCCTCAACCCGCTGATCACCGACTCCATCCGGGTCGCTCCGCCGGACACCGTCGACACCGGCCGGCGCAATTCCGGCTCCACAAGTTGCCGGAAATGGTCGCGGTGGTCATTGGCGATAACGGCGATGCAGTCGGATACCTCCGGGTGGTCCAGGAAGATGTTGATCGAGCGGGCCAGGATCGTGGGGCCGGCGAGCCTGACATACTGTTTTGGCAACTCCGAGCCGGCCCGCAGCCCCGAACCGGCGGCAACCACGATTCCGCATATCTTCATCATCTGCTCCAACCGGCCTCAACGCTGCCCATCACCTATACGCAGCAGCGGGATTTCTCAAACGGGGCCAACCCGGAAGGGCGGTTCACGACCAATCCGCCCGGTAGCCGTCACCGGGGCGGCACTCGTTGAAAGAACCGGCCCCAGCGAGTAGGTTCGATGCGAGTGTGCAACCATGTTCAGGATGCCCGCATCGCCGGGCCGGAGACAGAATAGCTGGAAGATCACATCTGGACATCATTGCCGGTCGCAACCCTGCACATTGACGGGGCCGACAGGATTGTCGACATCAACCCTGCCGGCGAGGCATTGCTGAACGTGTCGGCGAAATCCGCCAGGGGTCGGCCGGTCTGCGACTGGGTGGTCGAGCGGAATTCGCTGCAATCCGGCCTCGAGGATGTCCGCAGGCGAAACTCCCATCTCCTGCTCGACAACATCGAATTGTCGCTGGACGACAAGAGAATCATCGAGGTCTCCGCACTGATTGCGCCGCTTGCCAGCCATGGCAGGCACGCGCTGATCTGCATCCGGTCGCGAATGGTCGAGGGGCGGATTGGCCATGGCCGACGATCAAAGGCTGCTGCCCGATCGGCGATCGGGATGGCTGACATGCTCAGCCACGAGATCAAGAATCCGCTCACCGGCATCCAGGGGGCGGCACAACTCCTGTCGATGACCGCCGGTGGTCACGATCACGAGTTGACGACATTGATCGTCGAGGAGAGCCAGCGGATCCTGAAGCTGCTTGAACAGGTCGAACAATTCGGAGGAACTGGAGTTCTTGATCTCAAGTCATTGAATGTACATGATATCCTGGATCGTGCCTGTCGCCTCGGAAAGGTCGGATTTGCCACTGCAATCAGTTTCGAGACCGAATACGACCCGTCCCTGCCACTGGTTCGGGCCGACGAGGACCAGGCATTGCGGGTCTTCCTCAATCTGATCAAGAATGCCAGCGAAGCGCTGGGGGACCGAGGCGGAGTGGTCAGGATCAGGACCTATTTCGATGACTTCCTGAGAATCGGCACTGGCCAGGGAGACAAGACCGCGCTGCCCATCCAGGTCGAGATCATTGACCACGGGCCGGGAATATCGGAGGATCTGGCGCCCAATATTTTCGAGCCATTCGTCAGTGGCCGGAAAAACGGAACCGGGCTTGGTTTGTCGCTGGTTTCGGCCATATTGATTGACATGGGCGGATGGGTGGCTTTCGAATCCCGGCCGGAGCATACGGTGTTCCGGGTCTCGCTCCCGGTCTCCGAGGACTAGAAACATGGACGGAACTGTCCTGATTGCAGAAGACGACCCGGCAATACGGAAAGTGCTGACGCAGGCTCTGTACCGGGCTGGCTGCCGGGTGCACGCCACCTCCCTGCTGTCGACGCTTGGCAAATGGGTCGGCGAGGGCAGGGGTGACCTGGTCATTTCGGACGTGGCGATGCCGGATGGTGATGGGCTGGACACGCTCCTCGAATTCAAGAAGGTCCGGCCGGAATTACCCTTCATCGTGATTTCGGCCCAGAACACGATCACCACCGCCATCCGGGCCGAGGAGACTGCCGCCTTTGCCTATCTTCCCAAGCCCTTTGACCTTTCGGATCTCCTGCGCCATGCCGGGACTGCGCTGGGGCAGAGGCGGAATCGTCCAGCCGCAACCGGCGACGGCATGGAGGGCGAAGCCCTGCCGCTGGTGGGCCGCACACCGGTCATGCAGTCACTCTATCGCCAGATGGCAAAGTTGCTGAATTCCGGCCTGTCGGTGCAGCTTGTCGGCGAGACCGGCACCGGCAAGTCCCTGATCGCCAGCGTCATGCATGATTTGGGAGACCGGAGCGATTTGCCGCTGGTCACCATCGGAGCCACCGGTTTTGACGGAGCTGAACAGCTTGCCGGCAAACTCGCCGCCGCCCGGGGCGGGATCATCGTGCTCGACGAAATCAGCGACCTCGACCCCGATGCACAGATGATGCTGGTCAGGGCACTCGACAATCTGGCCGAGCCAGCTCCGAGGCTGATCTCCACCACCATTTCCAGCCCGGAGGAACGGGACCGGTCCGGAACCTTCAGGCCGGATCTTCACTACCGGCTCTGCGAGGTTCCGGTAGCCATTCCGCCGCTTCGCGAGCGTATCGAGGATATTCCCCTGCTCGCCGATCATTTCCTGGCCGCTGCCAACCTGCCGGTCAGGCGCCATTTCGGCCAACCGGCCCTGGACATCCTCAAATCCTGCCCGTGGCCGGGCAATGTCAGGCAACTTCGCTCCATGGTTCAGCGACTTGCCCTGACATCCTCAACCCCGGAAATCATCGAGAGCGATGTCATGGCGGCCCTGGACAGCCTGCCCGCGCCCGAAGAATCCGCCATCCTTGCCGAAGGTCGGGTGCTGTCGCCACGGGTGTCGGAACAGATCAGGCAGTATTTTGCCATGTATGGCAACGAACTTCCCCCGGAGGGTGTCTATCTCCGGTTCCTGCGCGAGTTGGAAAAACCGCTCCTGGAGGCTGCTCTCGACGCAGTGTCGGGAAACCAGGTCAGATGCGCGAGGCTGCTTGGCATCAACCGCAACACGCTCCGGAAGAAAATCCGGACGCTTGGCATCGCCGGACGGCAGCGAAAGCGCCTGCCGTGATGGTCGCCATGCCGTTGATTCGTGATTGGCCGGGGTCGATGGCAGTGTCCTGGCTCGCGGGCCAGCCATGGCTTCCGGGGGGCGGATCCGGCCATGCTTGACCTGTCTCCGCGGACCCTCAAGCTGCTGCGCAACCTGACGATGGTCCTGGTTGCCATCGTGTCGCCGGTCATGATCATCGCCACCATGGAGGCGCTCGAAGGCGCCAGCACCACCAGTTCGCAATTCTCGACAAGGCTGGCAATCGTCATGTTTGCCGACATGATCCTGGTCATGATCATCGCGGTGCTGATCCTGCTTCAGGCCATTCGCAAGTTCACCGGCAGCCGGAACCGCGATGTCGAGTCGCCGATCCTGCTGCGGCTGTCCCGCCTGCTGGCAGTGGTGGCAGTGGTGCTGGCAATCACCTTGGCGGCAGCGGCAATCCTGACCTTCAGCGTCGGGTCCAACACCATCCTGAACCTGATCGCCAGCGAGACTCTCGACGATTCCCAGGTTGCTGCCGAAACCTATCTCAAGGAGGAGGTGGACCGACTGCAGGGGGCGGTTGTTCTGCTGTCGAGCCGGATCGGCAACGAAATCAGGCGTGGAGGCGGGGCAGGGAGTGTCAATTTGCGGGCGGTGTTGCAGGGACTCCAGGGCCTGGTGACGCAGCAACTGGCCCTTGCCTTCATCGTCGACGGGTCCTGCAAGGTCCTGGCGCGGGGGCTGCGGTCGTATCATTATGATTTTACACGGTATATCGGACCGCCGAAGGACATGCTCTCCGGGTTCTCCGGTGCAGGCGGCAATGACTCGCTCTCCCCCGAATGCGAGAATTCCTCCGAGTTGATCCATTCCGGCTCCGGCCTTTTCGAGATCCGGTCCTCCGCTGATGACGGCCCGCTCGTGTTCAGGAAGATCGGCAGCAACGTCATTTCGGCCGTCCACCGGATCGATGCCCCGGCAACGATGTTCCTGGTGGCCGCAATCGAGGCGACGGAGCCGATCGTGGAGCTTCACGACACGATACGGTACAACAATCCCGGAGCGACCGGGCTGGTTGCCAGGCTGACGCGATCGCTGGTTTTCAATTCGATCATCTATTTGGGGATCACGCTGGTGGTTCTGATTGTCATCATCAGGCTCGGGATCGGGTTTGCCCACCGGATTTCCCGACCGATCGAGGAGATGGCAGGTGTTGCCAAGAATGTCGAAGGCGGCAGCATGGATGTCAGGTTCAAGGCGGAGGGCAATGACGAGGTCGCCATGCTCGGCCGGACCTTCAACGACATGGTCGCCAGGCTGAAATCGCACACCGCCAACCTGGTCGAGTTGAAGGAGAACGCGGTTCGGCGCGAGCAGACCTTCAGCAGCGTCCTGTCCAGCGTGACCGCCGGAGTCATCGGACTGGACCGGAATGAACACATCGTCTTCATGAATCGATCAGCTGCCGATGTGCTGGAAATCGGGCTCGATGATTACCTCGCCATATCGGAGCGCCGGAGGTCCCCGCCTTTCGAGCAGACGGTCACGGAGTTTTCCGGATTGCTGAATGACCTGAAGCGGTCAAGGCAGAACCAGATCCAGGGCCCGGTCGACCTGCACCGGCAGAGCATTCACAAGAGTCTCCATGTCCGGATTGCCAAGAGAAAAAGCTCCGGAGGCAAGGTCGAGGGCTTTGTCGTGGCCTTCGATGACGTGACCGAACTGGTCAAGGCCAGGAATCGGGCAGCATGGTCCGAGGTCGCCCAGGTCATTGCCCATGAAATCAAGAACCCGGTCTATCCGTTGCAATCATGTGCACAGCGTCTCGAGGCCAAGGAGCCGACCGCAAGCCACGAGGAATTGCGTCGCATTGTCCGCGATTACGTGGGGATCTTTCAGAAGAATGTCAGGAGCCTGCTGTCGATTGCCGAGGAGTTTTCGAGCTTCAGCAAGTTCAAGGAACCCGAATTGCAGATCGGTGATGTCTGCGAAGCGGTTGCCGCCGCGGTCCGGACCGAAGAGATGCGCGAGCGCGGGATATCGATCACGGTCGAGGCCGCCCAGCCGACCATCGAAGCATGGTTTGACCCGGAACTGTTTCATCTCGCTCTGCTCAACCTGCTGAAGAATGCCGGCGAAGCGATTGACGACCTCAGGACTCGCCGCTCGCTCCCGGCCGGGTTTCGCCCGGAGATCCGGGTCTCGATCGCCGGCCTGGACGACATGGTCGAAATCCGGGTCATGGATAACGGGATCGGATTCCCCGATGACAAGGAAAAATTCCTGACCATGTTCCGTTCGACCAAGGAGGGAGACTGCCGTGGCCTGGGGCTGCCAAATGTTGATCGTGTCATCTCTGGACATGGCGGTACAATGGTGCTTGAACATGCGCCGGTACTTGAAGGCTGCGATCATGCAGGGGCGATGGTAACCATCCGGATTCCATCGCTCGGGGGGCCGGGCCCGGCAACGCATCCGGAAGACATCGAAGACCAATCGAGTTGAGCAGCCAATGACTGACGTCCTGATCGTCGACGACCACGAGGACATCTGCCGGATCATCGCCGACGTGCTCGAGGATGGTGGCCTGTCCTCCGAGTATGTCACCGATGGTGACCGGTGCCTGCGGGCGTTCAATGAACACGCGCCGCGGCTGGTACTGCTCGATTTGTGGTTCAAGGACCGCGATCTCGACGGGTTGCGCCTGCTCCAGGATCTGAAGGAGAACAATCCCGGCTTGCCGGTCATCATCATCTCGGCGCACGGATCACGCGAGATTGCCGTGCGGGCAATGCGGTTCGGCGCCTTCGATTTCCTCCCCAAGCCGATCGACAATGATGCACTGGTCAGGACGGTCAGGAACGGGATCGAGGTCGCCCGCCTGCGTCACGAGAACCAGATGCTCAAATTCCCCCTGGCCCGCCCGACAACGCTGGCCGGGTCCTCTCCATCCTTCCGGACGGCAGCGGCGACACTGGAGCTGCACGCCGACAAGAACTCGCGCATCATGCTGTCGGGGCAACGCGGGACCGGCAAGCGTCATGCAGCCCGATACATGCATTTCAACTCCGACCGCGCCAGGGAGCCCTTCCTGGTCGCAAATTTCTCGACGATCGAATCCCCGGATGCCGAGCTGGCCCTGTTCGGTCGCCAGGAGGAGTACGGGAGGGCCGAGGCGGGCCTGATCGAACAGGCTGCCGCCGGCACGCTGTATTTCGACGAGATCGCCGACATCCCCCAGGAGGTGCAGCGGCCGCTATTGACGGCCCTCAGCCACTCCCGGTTTCGCCGGATTGGCGGCGAAGACGTGCTGCCGATCGATTGCCGGATTGTCTCCGGCAGCTCGGCCGACATGAAATCCATGATCGATGACGGCCGGTTCAATGGTGATTTGTATGAGCGGCTGAAAGTCATCGAGGTGGTGCTGACGCCCCTGGATGAACGAAAGAGCGATATCGAGGAGCTTGCCAACCATTTTATCGGTTTCTTCAACCGGGAAATCGGGTTGCCGAGGAGAAAATTCCACCCCGACACCATCCTGCAGATGACCGCCATGAGCTGGCCGGGAAATGTCAGCCAGCTCAAGAACATGGTTGAGCGAGTCCTGATTACCGGGCCGAAGACCGGCGACATCCGTCCGGAGGAAATATCGGTTCCCGAATCCGATTCTGCAGATCTTGGGTTTGCCGATGTCTCCAGGCACCTGTTTTCGCTGCCGCTTCGCGAGGCGCGCGAGGAGTTCGAACGGCAGTACCTGATCGCCCAGATCAACCGCAATGACGGCAATATCTCAAGAGCGGCCGAGTTCATCGGGATGGAGCGGTCGGCCCTTCACCGGAAGCTGAAGGGCCTTGATATCGTGACCAGGTCCAAATCCGGCGGACGGGTTGCCGTAAAGAAGGACTGACATGGTGCAACATCACACCCTGCCAGCCTCGCAGGCCGAAACCGGCCCGACAATTGACAGTTCCTCTCCGGTCAGTCAGTCTGGCACCACGGCCGATCTCCTCTCGTGGAGCAGGACATCCCGGAGGAAGGCGAGGACGCTGGTCGGGCTGGTCCGGGATCGCTGATACTCCGCGCGGCCCCGGCGGCGGCGACCGGCAGCTTGGCAAGATCATTGGTGTGGCCTGGTCAATGACTGACGCATATCATCACATGGAGAGCGGGCTGAACATCGTGTACCTGGTCAACCGTCATGAACTGTCGAATGGACCGTTCCCCGCCGGGGCGGGCAGTGCCCGAGATGTGATGTGCAGGCGCCGCGAGCCATGCGCGCTGTCCGGCAAGGCGACGACTGGCGGGCAAGACCGCGAGGCCGTCTTGGCGGCAGGGCGGGGTCGTGAGCGGCCTGCCGTCATGCCGGGGAGACGCCGGCGCCATCAATCGGAACCTGTCCGGGGATCATGCGCATGAAAGCCATCGTATTGGGGGCAGGACAGGTAGGTGGACAAATCTGCCGTTACCTCTCCCGGGAAGATTGCGACGTGACCGTTGTCGACGAGGATTACCGGCGCGTAAGGCGATTGGCCGAGAACCTGAACCTGACCGGGGTCGGCGGCCATGCGGCCGACCCGTCGGTGCTGCGCAATGCCGGCGCGGAGGATGGCGAATTGCTGGTCGCAGTCACCTCGTCGGATGAAACCAACATCGTGGCCAGCCTGGTTGCCCGCAATCTCGGCTGCAAGGGGCGCACGGTTGCGCGTCTGCGACGGCAGAGCTACCGCTCCTCGGTGATGAGCGAAGTGGGCGGGCCGATCGACACCGTCATCAATCCCGAGCGGGAAGTCGCCGAGACCGCGGTGCGCCTGCTTGGCTCACCATCGCTGTTCGATCGCCGGAACATTCTGGACGACAGCGCCATTCTTGCCGGGATGCGCCTCGACCGGAACTGCTCGCTGCTGAACACGCCGCTGCGCCAGATGTCGGAACTGTTCACCGGGCTGGCCGCGGTCGTGGTTGGCTACCGGCGAAGTGGAATCCTCGGGGTGGCCGCCCCCGATGACCAGCTCTTTGCCGGGGACGAGGTCTTCGTGTGCATCGGCAAGAAGGATCTTGCCCGGACCCTCCACCTGTTCGGCAAGGAACAGAAACCCTGCTCCAGGCTCATCATCGTCGGTGCCGGGCGGGTCGGCATCGAGGTCGCCCGTCAGCTGGACCTGGCCCCGCACCGGCCAAGGGTCAAGTTTATCGAACTCGACCGGAAACGAGCCGAATATGCCGCCGAGATCCTGGAGAAGAAAGTCATCCTGAATGGAGACGGGCTGGACCGCGAGGTGCTGGCCGAGGCAGGGATCAACTCCTCCGATGCAGTCCTTGCCGTGACCCAGGACGACAAGACCAATTTGCTGGTCGCCACCCGGGCCAAGCGGCTTTCCGAGTCGCTGACGGCAATCAGCCTGGTCGCCGAACCCTTCCTGGCCCCCCTGGTCCAGCATCTGAACATTGATGCGATGATCGACCCCCGGGACACCACCGTGTCGTCCATTCTTCCACATATCCGCATGAAATCGGTTACGCGGGTTGGCTTCGTGGGAGAATCCGAAGCCGAACTGATCGAGGCGATCATCAGCACAGGCTCGCAGATCAACGGGAAGTCGATTCGCAAGGCCGGACTTCCCGAAGGCGTGATGGTCGGGGCAATTCGCAAGGGCCGGGAAGTGGTGAAGGTTCAGCCGGATACAAGGTTTCACACAGGAGATGTCGTGGCATTCTTTGCCATGACCAATGATGTCGCCAGCCTGCTTGAACTGCTTCAAACCGATGAACCGGACCGTTGACATTCCGATCATCGCCCTGACGATCTTCCTGGCCGGACTGTCGATGATGGCCCCCGCCCTGGTGGCACTGTTTGCCAATGACCACGTGGTCTCACGGGCATTCTTCTATTCCGGCCTGCTGATCATCGTGTTTTCGGTCATTTCCGGGATCGCCGCCTTCAATGTTCGCAGCAACCTGACCTATGTGGACCAGCTTTTCGGCATCCTGATCATTTTTTCCTTCCTGCCGGCAGTGCTGGCGATTCCGCTGCTGGGGCTGATCGAAGGCGCCTCGTTCTGGACCCTGTACCTGGACATGGTGTCCTGCCTGACAACCACCGGCGCGGCGCTGGCCGAATACCCGGCCGACCCCGGCCTTGGCGTGTCCATCTGGAGGGCCGAAGTTGCCTGGTTGGGCGGCTACCTGATCCTGGTGGCGGCAGTTGCCGTTCTCGAGCCGCTGGGGCTCGGCGGGTTCGAGGTGGAAGACCGGGCCTCGCCAGGGCAACCGGGTGGCGCCTCGAACGAGATTGGCCGGATGCGGCAGCGAATGCGGCGTCATATCCTGGTCCTGATACCGTGGTATGTTGGCGCGACGGCGGTGCTGTGGGGCCTGCAGATGGCATCCGGGGCGTCAGCCGCCTCGTCGCTCGTGCTTTCGATGTCGACTCTCTCCACCAGCGGCATCACTCTTGACGGCACCACCGGTCCGGCCGGCGGGATCTTCATCTTCCTGTTCCTGGTCCTGGCATTGTCGCGCCGGTTTTCGACCCGCCATGTCGCCTCTCTCAGGCCGGGCCACCTGTTTCGTGACCCCGAATTGCGGATCGCGTCCCTGGTCCTGGCCGGGGCCGTGTTCGTGGTGGTGATCGTCAATCTTCCCTACTTGACGAGCGCCAGGAACCTGGACGATGCCGCACATGTGGCATCAGCCCTGTGGCATTTGGTCTTCCTGTCGCTTTCCTACCTGACGACGACCGGATTTGGCGGCGCCATGCCGACGGACATCATCCACGGACATCAATTCAGGATCCCGGGCTTCCTGCTGATGCTGCTTGCCGTTGCCGGCGGTGGAATTGCAACCACCGCCGGCGGGCTCAAGCTCATCCGGATTTTTGCCATGTATCGGCTGGGCAAGAACGAGCTTTCGAAGCTGGTCTATCCCTCGACCGTTGTCACCTCGTCCGAGATTTCCCGCAACATCAAGGTCAGCGGACAGGAATTTGCCTGGATCGCATTGATGGTGTTCGCGCTGTTGCTGGCGTTCTTCCTGGTGGCGCTGACCGCGTCCGGACTGCCCTTTACCGATGCAGCCATCATCACGGTTGCCGGCCTGACAACCACCGGACCGCTGGCCGAGACAATGCTGTCCCGGGATTTTTCCTATTCCGGCCTGGGCACGGTCTCCAGGTCGCTGGCGGCAGCGGCGATGATCTTCGGACGACTTGAGCTTCTGACTGTCATTGCCCTCTTCAACCCGGCATTATGGCGCGGCGAAGGCCGGCAATCTCGACACTCCTCCGGATTTTAGGCAGTGGACAGCCGGCCTGTTCACGGCTAAATGCCATAGGGTCCAGACACGGGGAAATCAGCCATGGCAGCAGACAGGAGCAGCCTCCAGGAACCATTCCTCAATGCAGTCCGCAAATCACGGTGTTCTGTCACCATCTTCTTGGTCAGCGGCGTGAAACTGCAGGGGGCAATCACCTGGTTCGACAATTACTGCGTGCTGCTGAAGAGGGACAATCTGTCACAGCTGGTCTACAAGCACGCCATTTCGACCATCATGCCATCCGAACCGATTGAACTCTATTCGGACAATACCGGACAGGATGGCGGGGCCGACGACCCGGCGGAGTGAGCGCGGCCGAACCAGGTTCATTGGCAGCCGATCACGGAACCGGTTCGAGAATGATCGTTCCTGTCGCCGATGGGTGGATGTCATCCGGGTCAAGCGACATCACGATGTATTCGCCATTGCGCCACAGGGCGCCCAGATCATCGTAATGCCGGGACCATGGATGCCCGCTCTGGCCGGTGGAAATGACGAAGGCCGACGAGTCCGGATCGGAAAAATCGTAGACGCCGCGGTATCCGGCACCGTGCGTGCTGGCGAATGGCAACTCTTCCGAGGCTTCGGAGGCGCCGCGATTGATGGTGAATTCACCCCCGGATGTTGACTGGCGAAGATTGACCAACCAGGAAAACAGCCAGTTCCCGCCAAGGATCTGGTGATCATGCATGGCCAAATGCGCATCACCCCATCGCCAATCGCCGATGTCGCCTCCGTAACGGTTCTTCAGGTTTGCCAACGCTTCATCGAGTGCAAGTACCTTGATCTCGAGGCATGTCTCGACAGGTGTTGACTGCAGGACGTCGCACCATCTCGAGGCACCATCGAAATCCCGGTAGACTCGCTCCAGGAATACCGGGTCGGGCTGCCTGAATTCCTCGAACAGGTCGCCAAGGTCATCCTGGACCAGGTGCTTTTGCACGGCCAGGATCCAGGCAGAATAGATCAGCGGCTCGGGGAGGTGCTCATCCATGCCGCCATTCCAGTTGCGCAGAAGGTTGATGGCCCGGTTGCGAAGCTCGACAGCTGGATCATCCGACGGCGCTCCGGCGGAGTGCCACAGATCCACGGTGAGCAGCGCCGTAAGCGTCCTGGCGGGATAGGAAATCGTATCAAGCTGGATGGTCTGGAAACTCTCCTTCGAGTGAATCTCCCCGGCTCGCAGCAATTCGGCAAGACGGGCGATTCGCTGGGTATCGCCCCAGTAATGGCTGACATGCTCGGGAAAGGGCTGGTCGACAAGCCGGTTGTTGGTATTCGCAAGCCAGCCACTGGCCGGATTCCTGACCCGGGGCAATTGTGAATACTCCAACTCTCCCTGCCACCGGTTGCGAAACTTCCAGCCGGGAGATGGTCGCCGGCCCCTGGTTTCGTGGAACAGGTGCCGGCGGGGTGCGACTCCTGCCAGTTGCATCGCCATTCCCTCGCCATCGGCAACCACCAGGTTGAGGGAGGGGGCCTTCAGCAGGCTTCCGGTATCCAGTGCTTCGTCAATGGTCGTCGAGCGCATCAGGTTCAGCACCGAATCCATCGAGGTGTCCTCCGGGCTGAGTGCCGTCCAGGCCAGCGAGACGACATGATCCTCCGGAACGATGTCCTCAATGCCGAAATATTCCGCCGGCAGAACCGGGCCGTTCTCGGTCCAGGCCAGGTCGATGTTCACGGGCGGGCCGTCCTTGACATTGATGACCTCGGACATCGTCCGGAATTCCCGGAAGCCGAACGGGGTCAGGTATCTCGACCCGTCATCGGGGTCCAGCTGTTCGAAGTACAAATCCTGGTCATCCAGGTAGGACGAGGTGACTCCCCATGCCAAATGCGCCGACCGGCCGACCGGCATCGCCGGCATTCCCGGAATCGTGCCGCCGATCACGCCGCCGGTCGACAGTTCGAGCCGGGCCAGCATCCAGATCGAGGGGGCCGAAAAGCCCAGATGCGGGTCATTGGCAAACAGCGTCTTCCTGGCCGCCGCCCGGTCGGACGAGGCAGCCCACACGTTGGAGGCACCGCCCTGTCTTGCCGCGGTCAGCCAGGCGGCCTCCGCTCCGGCGCCGCGGCCGGAGGTCACCGCCGGGTCCGGCAAGGCCAGTTCGGTCAGGTCAGGCAGGATCATGCGTGGAGCGTCGGGCATCAGGTCGGCCAGCTGTTCGGCTGTGAGTCGTGCGGCAGCCCTGGCCCGCAAGGCCTCGTTTTGTGCATGTACCGACAGTTCGAATGCCTGGAGTTTCATGATGGCAAGGCTGTCGGATGGCTGCCAGGGGCGGATTTCGAAATCGAACAGGAGGAATTCCGGCGCGCCGGGATTGAAGACACTCCGGTCGACGATCTCGAGCCAGGCATTGATGCCGTTCGAATAGGCCTGGAGCAGGTCCCGTCCCGATTCACTCAGGCGGTCATGCGAGACAACCGACAGTCCGTGGAGGTCGAGACGCCGGAGCAGCCGGTCGGTTGGCACTGTCCGTTCGCCGAAAATCTCGGACAGGCGGCCCTGGGAAGCCCGGCGAAGGATGACCATCTGCCACAACCGGTCCTGCGCATGTGCAAAGCCCAACCCGAAGAAGCTGTCACGATCGGTCTCGCCGAAGATGTGCGGGACTGCATGCTCGCCGCGGACGATCTGTACCGGAGCGCTGAGCCCCTTGACCCGGTGGGTCGCCGAATAATCCGGCAGCGAAGAGTTGAGCAGAAAGAAGATGACGGCGATCATCAGCACGCAAACGACCAGCAGGGCCAGGAACCCCCGAAACACCCATTTGAACACTGTCAACATCCAGTCGATCCTCCGGGATGGAATTCGCCTGCGGAATTGTGTAGATGGCGACCTGTTTCGCCATAAAGCGAGGAGCCGACAATGGCAAAAGTTGCATTCCTGGGTTTGGGTGTCATGGGATTTCCGATGGCTGGCCACCTGGCTGCCAATGGGCACGCAGTATCAGTGTACAACCGGACCGCCTCCAGGGCCGGGGAATGGCGCTCGAAGCATGATGGCAATATCGCTGCCACGCCGGCCGCGGTGGCTGACGGTGCCGAGATCGTGTTCTGCTGCGTCGGCAATGACGATGATCTTCGTTCTGTCTGCACCGGCAGTGACGGTGCCTTCCGGGGAATGGAGGCCGGAGCCGTATTCGTCGACCACACGACGGTATCGGCAGCCATCACGCTGGAATTGGCGGCCATGGCCAGCGAAAGCGGCATCGAGTTCGTCGATGCACCGGTATCGGGCGGGCAGGCCGGAGCGGAAAACGGTGTCCTGTCGGTCATGTGTGGGGGAAATCAGGCAGCCTATGATCGCGTTGAACCGGTCATACAGTCATATGCCCGCATTTGCAGGCGGCTCGGGAACTCGGGAAGCGGACAACTCGCCAAGATGGTCAACCAGATCTGCATCGCCGGCCTGGTCCAGGGGCTGTCGGAGGGAATGCATTTTGCCGAAAAGGTCGGGCTGGACGGACGGGCGGTGGTCGAGGTCATCAGCCAGGGGGCAGCCGGCTCCTGGCAGATGGAAAACCGCCATGCGACCATGCTCGATGGCGAGTTCGAATTCGGATTTGCCGTCGACTGGATGCGAAAGGATCTCGGCATCTGCCTGGCGGCGGCCGACCAGGCCGGTGTCTCGCTGCCGGTCACCGCGCTGGTTGACCAGTTCTACAAGGACATCCAGAGGCTTGGCGGATCCCGCTGGGACACGTCAAGCCTCATCCAGAGATTGCGCAGATTCGACGGCCAATAGGGCCACCCGGTCAGCCGGCCCGCTGCATCCTCGAGAACTTGGTGCCGTCGAGCGAGGCACCGATATGCAATCCGGCCGCACCAAATACCATCCCGGCAACGTCCACGGTGCTGGTCAGGGTATCGGCCCGGTGAATCTCGGTGTCGTCGATAATCAGGTATTTGGATTCGGCGCCGAACGTCCACCCCTTCGAATTCATGAATTCGCCAAGCGAGCGGTCATTGAGGAAAAACAGGGCGTAGGAATACTGTTGAGCGCTGAACTGGAACCCGTAATTCACCTGGAATGAACTGAAATAATCGACCGTTTCTCCACCGACCCTCAGAACACCCTCGCCATAGGCGCCGCCAAGCAGAAACGCCGCCTTGGTGATCAGCGGCATGATCAGTATGCCCGAAGACAGGTCAACCAGATCCCGTGATTCGGGGACCGTGTCCTGCAGGAAATTCAGTGCGGCGCTGGCCTTTCTGTCCAGCCGGGCCAACTGGGCGGGGGTGGCTGCCTCCGTCGATAATGCCGGTTTGGATGCCGCGCATGTTGCCACAACGGCACCCGCCACAAAATGACGACGTGTCAAGACGGACATGGGAAATTTCCTTCTGCTCTCGTTGTTCTTGCCTGTCAGGCAACCATATCACGAATTATGGGGCGAGTCATCCGGCAGGACTTTCTCAACGATTTCCGCCGCCGGATGTTGCCGATTGACCGGCCTGGCACCCGATGGCTGCACGCAACGTCACGCCGCCGTGGCGAGCAATCTTGCCGCCTCCGGGGCGAAATATGTCAGGATCCCGTCGCAGCCGGCCCGCTTGAGCGCGGTCAGCGACTCCAGGACCGCCGCATCATGGGCAATCCATTCATTGGCAGCGGCTGCCTTGATCATCGCGTATTCGCCGGAAACCTGGTATGCGAATGTCGGAACATCGAAGCTGTCCCTGATCGCCCGGACAATATCGAGATAGGGAAGGCCCGGCTTGACCATCACCGCATCGGCGCCCTCCTCCAGATCACGCTGAACCAGCCGCAGGGCTTCGGCGGCGTTGCCGATATCCATCTGGTAGGTTTTCTTGTCACCGCCGAGGGCGCCGGCCGAGCCGATGACCTCCCGGAAGGGGCCATAGAAGGCGGATGCGTATTTCGCCGAGTAGGACAGCAGGATGACGGAATGGAATTTCCGGTCTTCCAGCGCCAGCCTGATCCGGCCGATCCGGCCATCCATCATGTCGGACGGGCCGAGCACGGCGGCGCCTGCCTCGGCATGGCCCAGCGCCTGCCTGGTCAGGCATTCGAGGGTCTCGTCATTGAGAATCACCCCGTCCCGCACCAGCCCGTCATGGCCATCCGAATTGTAGGGGTCCAGGGCGACATCAAGCATGACCGGCATTTCCGGCAGCTGGCTCCTGAGATGGCGAACGGCGCGGTTGGCCAGGTTGTCAGGATTCCATGCTTCCTCGCATGTCGGGGATTTTTTGGAATTGTCGACTTGAGGGAAAAGTGCAATGAGCGGTATCCCCAGTCCAGCCGCCATCGCGGCCCGTTCGGTTGCCAGGTCAATCGACACCACATCCACGCCCGGCAGGGAATTCACCGGTTGCGACCTGTTGACCCCTTCCTGGACAAAGATCGGCCAGATCAAATCCTTTGCGGAAAGAACATGCTCACGCGTCAGGTCTCGTATCGCTGCCGAATTGCGCAACCGCCTGGGCCTGGAATACGGAAACGGAGCCATCCTGGTCATCTGTCGGCCTCCTTCTTGCCAATTCACCCATTCTATTACGGCAATCACCGGGAGTCTGCCTTGCTGACAATCTTGCGGCAAGCCGGGTAGAGGGCCTCCATGGATTTCGCTGCCAGGCATGACCGTGCCGACTGGCCGGATTTGCTGGCCTCGCCACAGCCCGGCGACATTCCTGTCTACGGTGCGCCCGATGGCCATTGTGCCGGAATCCTGCTGCAGACGGCAAGACGGACGACCCATCCGGTTGTCTTCATCACCACCGATGATCGCCGGGCCGCGACAACCCGCGACGCGCTGACATTCTTCGACCGGTCGGCGAGGGTGGACATGTTCCCGGCATGGGATTGTCCGCCATACTCCCCGATGTCGCCAAACCCGGAAATCCTCTCGAACCGGCTGTCGGTCCTGACCGACCTGGCAACCGGGACCAAACCCGCTCCGCAAATCATCATCTCGACTGTCAACGCGGTCATGCAGCGGGTCCCGCCTCGCCGCCAGATCATTGACAACTGCCTGGCAATTGCCTTGGGATCCCGGTTCAGTTTCATGTCCCTGCAGTCCTTTCTCGACAAGGCAGGATACCGGAACACCTCCAGCGTGGAGACGGTTGGCGACTACGCCGTCCGCGGCGGAATTGTAGATGTCTTTGCCGCCGGCTACCCGAACCCGTTCCGGCTGGACTTCTTCGGCGACCAGGTCGACGGCATCAGGAGTTTCTCCAAGAATACCCAGCGTACACTCGAGCGCCATGACAGCATGCGGATCCACATGCACTCCGAAGTGTCACTGGAGCCGCGAACCATTGAACAGTTCCGGAAAGGGTTTCGCGCCGAATTCGGCGTTGCCGATCCGGCCGACCAGATCTACCCGTCCATCTCGTCGGGAATTCGGGTTCGGGGAATCGAGAACTGGCTGCCGCTCTTCCATGACCGACTGGACATGTTTTTCGATTACGTGCCGGATGCCATCCTGTTTGTCGATGAAGGGGTCCGGCAGAATTCCCGGCAACGCTGGGAGGAAATTGTCGATTCGTACGGCTCGCGCTCCGAAGGCCCGGCCGACCTTCCTTATGCAGGCAGGCGAATCTACCCGTGCCGGCCGGAGCTTCTCTACCTGGACGATTCGGATCTCGAGGATCAACTCCGCCGGTTTCCCGTTCGGCGACTCCATGCAACGGCGGCCGGGGAGGGCAACCATTCACTGGATGCAGGCGGCCGGGCCGGAAAGACCTTTGTCGTCGAGCGCAGCCGCAGGCAGGCTTCGCTGCTGGAAGCGCTTGCCGCCAGCCTCGACGAGTTGAAGCGGGCCAAGCGGACAATTGTCGCCTGCTGGTCGGAAGGCTCCAGGGAACGTCTCGGCGTGATGCTGTCGGATCATGGCCTGGATTCAACCAGGATCACCGGGTTGGAAGACGGGGCAAAGGCGGCCGGTATCGTGCAACTTGCAGTATGGAACCTGCCACGCGGCTTCGACTCGCCCGATTTGGCAGTGATTTCCGAGCAGGACATCTTCGGCGAGAGGTTGGTTCACCGGTCCCGGCGGAAAACCAGCCAGATGAACTTGCTCGGCGTTGCCGCCTCGCTTCGGGTGGGCGAACTCGTGGTCCATGTCGATCACGGAATTGGACGCTTTGTCGGGCTCGAGAGCGTCACTGTCGGCAATGCTGCCCATGATTGCCTGGTGCTGGAATACCAGCGCTCGGACCGACTGTACATTCCAACCGTCAATCTCGACCTGATTTCCAGGTATGGCGAGGAGGCGGCAACGCTGGACCGCCTCGGCGGCGTGCACTGGCAGGAAAGGAAGGCCCGACTTCGTGCGAAGCTGCTCGAGCTTGCCGGAGAATTGCTGGCCGTGGCGGCGAAACGGAAAACGCAGCAGCTTCCGCCCATGGTCAGCGTCCGGGATGAATGGGACGAGTTTGTCTCCCGCTTCCAGTATGCCGAGACCGAAGACCAGAGATCGGCGGTCAATGACATCGTCGAGGATTTGTCGGCCGGCCGGCTCATGGACCGGCTGGTTTGCGGCGATGTCGGCTTTGGCAAGACGGAAGTGGCCATGCGGGCTGCATTCATCGTGGCCATGACCGGTCGCCAGGTTGCGGTGATCGCCCCGACGACATTGCTGGTTCGCCAGCATTTCGCCAATTTTGCCGATCGCTTCGAGAGGCTTCCGGTCCGGATCGGCCAACTCTCACGGATGAACAATCCGAAGGAGGCTGTCGCAACAAGAGACAGCATCGCCTCCGGCCAACTGGATATCGTGATTGGCACACATGCGCTGCTGGCAAAGAGCACGAGTTTCCACGATCTCGGCCTGGTGGTCATCGACGAGGAGCACGCGTTCGGAGTCATGCAGAAAGAAAGGCTGAAGAAGGTCCGCTCGCAGATCCATGTCTTGTCCCTGACTGCGACCCCGATACCGCGGACACTTCACCTGGCGCTGTCGGCGGCCAAGGACCTATCCATCATCGGAACTCCCCCGGCCGACCGGCTGGCAATACGAACATTCGTTCTGGAATTTGATCCGATCACCATTCGTGAAGCTCTCCTGCACGAGAAATCCCGGGACGGGCAGAGTTTCCTGGTGGTCCCGAGGATCAGCGACATCGGCGATTTCGAGGAGTTTCTCCGGGTCCATGCTCCGAACCTGTCCTTCGTCTCGGCGCATGGGCAGCTGCCGGCCCGGGAACTCGAGCGGCGGACCAACGCGTTCTATGATGGCCGGTATGATCTGCTGCTCTCGACGACCATCATTGCTGCCGGGCTGGATATCCCGTCGACAAACACGATCGTGGTTGCCCATTCCAACAGGTTCGGACTCTCCCAGTTGCACCAACTGCGGGGAAGGGTGGGGCGGTCCCGCATCAGGGCCTATGCCTATTTCACCTACATGGCGCCGTCCCGGCTTTCGGACAATGCCATCCAGCGACTCGAGGCACTGAAGGGAAATGCTTCACTCGGATCAGGTCTTGCCCTCTCGGCCCAGGACATGGAGATCAGGGGCGCCGGAAACCTGCTTGGCAAGGAACAGTCCGGTCATGTCAGGGAGGTCGGGTTCGAACTCTACCAGAAGATGCTCAGCGATGCCGTCGCGTCGCTCGAGAGCGCTGCAAGGGCAGGCACCGCCAACATCGAGGATGACTGGGCACCACAGTTGAATCTCGGGGTTACGGCCATGATCCCGGCCCCATACATCGAGGATCTCGAAACCCGGCTTCAGATCTACCGCCGCCTGTCGGGGTTGACCACCGAACAGGAACTCGAGGGGATGGCGGCCGAGCTGGTTGACAGGTTCGGCCCACTGCCGGACGCAACAAGTTGCCTGCTCAAGGTGCTGAGAATAAAGCTGTTCTGCAAGCAGTCCATGATCGACAGAATCGATGCAGGTACCCGCGGCATGACCGTGAAATTCAGAAACAACGAGTTTGCAAACCCGGATGCGCTCATCAACTACATCGCCTCGCACCAGCCCGGCATCCGGGTCCGGAGGCAGAAGCTGGTCATCAGGCGCGGCTGGCTGGACAGCGAATCGCGCCTCAAGGGAGTCTTCACCACCGTGAAGGAAATCGCCGGGCTGGCCAATCAATGACGGCGCAACCAGCTCCCGGGGCAGCTGCTGTTGCAAGGAACGAATTCCCGTCCCGCTGTCCAAAAACTGGTCCATTCGGACAATCTCGAGCCAATGCCATTTCCTGCCGAAGCATTCCGAACAGCAGCATGCAATCATTGCAGACAAGGGTGTGATTTCTCCATGGCGGCCGACTACCAATCGGTTGACCATGTTTGCACCGGGCAGCATCAGGGAGTTGCCGACCGATACAACGATCCCGATCGCCATGCGGGCCAAAACTGTTGAATCGGCAAGAATCGGGATTGAACCCCGGAGCGCCATTGGGTGACCGGCAGGACCAGGCAGCGGCAGATTTTCGCGGCTCTGCCTTGACCGGTTTCGCGATGAGGCAGGAATGACATGGACCTATTTCGCAGGCAGGAGCCGTTGGCCCAAATGTCGGAAAAGACCGCAATGGAGACAGAGGGCTTCGGCCTGGCCGACCGGGGTTCGGAAGGCCACGAAGAATTGAATGATGTTGTTGCGGAAACCGGGGTCGCAGCGGCTCCGTTACGGGACGAGTTGATGGAAGGGAAAGTGGTGCGGAGCAAGGCGCGGAAACCTGGCATCCTTCCTGGCAATCCGGTTTCTTCGCTCACCTGCGGTAATTGACGCTGCCGTCCGGAAAGTGACGAGTTCACCGGGTCATGAATTTCGCGTGCGGGCCGGGAAGGAACTCCAGGATGTGCTCAATTCCAGGTTGATCGACGATCACGCGGTAAACAGGTTCCGCACCAATTCAAGTTCGACATCATTCGCGAGTCTGGCACGATGCCGGATGGTGCTGAAGCCTTCACGCGCATGTTCTCACGCATGACATGGGCTGTGGGACGGGGCAGGGAGCAGCATTTGACGGGTAATTGCCCAGGCAAATGCCACTGTTTGTGGCTGAGAGCATCAAAATTTCCCAAAACTTCGCCTGTACGGGCTTATCGGAGCAAAGGTACACGAGGCGACACAGGAATCTTTGCCGGCGGCGCCGTGATTGAAGCAGACCAGCGGCACCGGCGGACCTGCCGGGAGTGATCTGGAGACCTATCGGTCAGCGGACCGGACCCGGAACCTCCGGGTTCACGATGATGGCTGTCCGCAAGACCATCGGCCAGCTGACGGCCTCAGTCGCTGCTCGACCCACGCCCAGGATCTTGAGGGCGCAGCGCAAAGCCTTGCTCGAGCTGGGTGTGGCCGAGGACCAGATCTACACGGACCATGGTCTGACCGGAACCAGCCGGGACCGACCAGGCTTCGATCAGGCGCTTGCCGCGCTCCGCGAGAGCGACACGCTGATCGTGTCGAAACTGGATCGCCTGGCCCGCTCCGTTCCGGATGCGCGCGACATTGCCGAGGAACTGGAGCGGAAGGGCGCAAAGCTCGCTCTCGGCGCGGCAGTCTATGATCCCACTGGCCCAATGGGGAAAATGTTCTTCAACATCGTTGCCACCTTCGCCGAGTTCGAGACCGATCTCATCAGGGTGCGCACCCGCGAGGGCATGGCGATCGCAAAGGCAAAAGGAAAGTTGCGAGGGAAACGACCAAAACTGTCGGAAAAACAACAAAAAGAGCGCTGGCGAATGCATGACACCGGAGAATACTCGATCAGCGATCTTGCCGAGGCCTTCTCCGTGTCACGGCCAACGGTCTATCGAACGCTGAACCGGCAAAAAAATTCCTTAGAGATCGCGGTAGGAAACCGGGTTGCCCCGGTCCCCCCGCACAGATCCGGACGTGCGCGTTAACGCATCCGGCTCCTGCCTCGGGTGTTGACGGCAAATCGCTGGTCTGGCCACGGGTGCCGGATGGTGGGTGTTGGCCAGTGCAGGCCGACGAGACGGTCTATGACTGGCCAATCCGTGCGGTCTTTCTGCGAGCGCCTGCGCAGGGTGCGCAGGAACAGGCGTTTAACCGCCTCAATGAACGCTTTCAGGGCTCCAGAGGTACCCGGAACGGCAAAGTAGTTCAGCCATCCGCCCACGACCCTTCCGAGCCAGCGGGCCACCTCATGTTTTCCCATATGCATGCGTTTGCGCAGCTCTTCCTTGATCCGTCTGAGGGTCCGTCCTGCGCGCTTCCGCGACGGTCTGCGTCCCAACTGGAATTTCCCGTTTCTGGTCTTGCCGCAGAAATGCGTCATTCCCAGAAACTCGAAGGTCTCCGGTTTGCCCTGCCCACGGCTCTTCCGGTCCACTCTCGCGAACCGTCCGAACTCGATGAGCCGGGTCTTGTCGGGGTGCAGTTCCAGCCCGAACCGGGCAAGCCTCGCCCTCAGGTCGTCCAGGAAGCGCTCTGCTTCCCACCGATGTTGAAAGCCGGTCACGAAGTCATCCGCGTAGCGAACGATGATCATGTCGCCTTCCACCTTCCGCTTGCGCCATGATTTGTGAACCCAGTGGTCGAGCACATAGTGCAGGTAGACGTTCGCCAGAACAGGTGACGCAATTGCCCCCTGTGGCGTGCCCCTGCCCGTGTCCGTCCAGCCGGTACCTTCCATGACGCCGGCATTCAGCCATTTGGTGATGAGGCGGATGACCCGCTTGTCTCCGATGCGATGTTCCAGAAACCGGACAAGCCAGCCCCGGTCCAGGTTATCGAAGAATCCGCGGATGTCCGCATCGACAATCCAGTTGGCCTTGCGCCGTGTTATTCCGACCGCGAGCGCGTCGAGCGCATTGTGCGCCCCGCGCCCCGGCCGGAACCCGTAGCTGAACCCGAGGAACTCCGTCTCGTAGATCGGCACCAGAATCGTGTCCGCCACCGCCTTCTGGACGATCTTGTCTTCCAGTGAGGCGATGCCGAGCGGTCGTATTCCGCCGTCCGGCTTGGGTATTTCCACCCGCCGGACCGGCGGCGCACGATACGCTCCCCTGTGTATGCGGGCATGAAGGTCGACCAGACGGTCTCCCAGACCTTCCGCATACATGTCCCACGTCACGCCATCCACACCGGCGGCAGCGTCACGCTTGAGCGCGTGGAACGCTTCTTCCAGTACGGGCACCGTGATGTGGTGCAGGAGCGCAACCAGACGCGCTTCCGGGTTCTTCTTTGCAGCTTGCCGTATCCGGTCGGCCGCATGTGACACGCTTGCCCGCTTCTGCGCGCGGCGCGTGCTTTGGCTTCCCGGATTTCCCTCGGCCCCGGCCCTTGGCTCCACCGGCTCCGCCGGGCGTGGCCGCCCCTTGTTCGCAGGCTTCACAGCTACTATGGCCGGGTCTGACTTCTTCAGATCGTTCATCTCGGATTACGGATTACCTCCTTTTCGTTGCGGCCCCGCACGACTGCGGGGCGACCTGAAGACCTCCCAGGTCCCGATGGAGTGCTTCTGTGCGTGCCATGGTTCCTCGACCCCGGGATGCCCCGCTTCGCCTCACCAGATCGGCTGGCGGGTGTTGCCTTCGACCATGACAAAGATCTCGGCGCATCCGGTGCGTACAATTTCGGGGCTCAATAGCCCGGCCCGCACATGCCGCTGCCGACGCTTCGCCTGACACCTCGCGATGTCCGGCGCACGGCTCGCGGTGAAAGTGGTGGTCGGGTAGGCTGCTGGCGCGCGCATGCCCTTAGGTGGAGGCTTTTCTGATCCCGCTCTTTCGATTGCAGGCCGGTTCACAGTTCCACCATAGAACCACGTTTCCAGCGGCCCCCCTGAAATTCCGTACGTCCGGTTTTCCCGGGTACGGCTTCAAGCATCGGGCACCGCCAAGTTGAGATGGAGCCTTCCGCAAGCCGCAGAAAGGTTAAGGCTGACCCAGCCATGCCCTGCCTGTTGCAGACGTTTGCTCCGTCCGTAGGCCACAATGCGACGCCAATTTGCGACGGTTTCTGAGCACCGCCACCATGACGTCCGACTTGAGGCCACCCGAGCCCAGAGGTCCTCGCTCAGGATGGGTTGTGTTGTCCCACCCCTCATCGCTTAATCGACCTCATCCGCCAGTGAGAGGAACTCCGCACCATTTCCCGCTTTGCGGTTATAGGCCTGGTCTTTGACATTCGTGGGTCATCCTGTCCGTTCCTTTCACCTTCCGATCTTTCGCCACTGAACTTTCCCGAATTGCCGCCGTCTCTACGTCGGGGGGTCCCGATGCGTGCACCTCAGTTCTTCCGCATCGGCTCTGGCCATCAGGTTGCTAACAGACCCTTGGCGTCCCCGTTTACCCCACAAATCAGCTTCATGTGGGAAGGAAATTTTCGTCGCTTCAAGCAATCGTTCGCTTTCGCTACGGCCCTCCGGTTTGCTCGCCGTCCTGGCTGACCAGACCAAAGGCAGTTCTGCATTTGGCCTACGACGGCTTCTTACTTCCCAGCTCGCTGATACAGGGTCGCCCCGGTACCAGTGGGACATGCTACGGCGCCAAACTGAGAATTGCGCCGGCGGGACTTCCACCCGCAAGTTCAACAGCTAGATTCGCTGCACGTTAGCCTTTCCTTTCTGCGGGACTTTCACCCGCTGCACTCGCACCAGTTGGCCTGGCGCACTGTCATTCTGCACTCGGCCGGAGTCGACCCGAGAACAGGGAGATAGGCATTGACGCTTGACGTATAGCGTCAATGCCTATACGATAGGGAACTACATGATCCTAAACTATCGAGACAAGAAGTCGGAGCAGTTCGCGACGGGGGAGTTCGTCAAAGCCTTTCAGGGTTTTGAAGATCAGGCTGCCCGGCGGCTGTCGATTCTGAACGCGGCGCTTTCGCTCGATACGTTGCGCGCCCTGCCGGGAAACCGGCTAGAAGCGCTCAAAGGAGATCGTGCCGGACAGTATTCCATTCGCATCAACCGGCAATGGCGCATCTGCTTCGAGTGGCCGGACGGTCAAACCGGGCCGGGCAATGTTGAAATCGTGGACTATCACTGAGGAAAGGAGATCAGGCCATGTTCATGAGAGCTGTTCATCCCGGCGAAGTCCTGAAGGACGAGTTGGAAGAACTGAATGTGACGCCGACGGAGTTTGCACGCCAGATCGACGTGCCGCCGAACCGCGTCAGCCAGATCATCGCGGGCAAGCGTGCCGTGACCGGTGGCACCGCGTTGCGCTTCGGGCACTGGTTCGGCACCGATCCGCAGTTCTGGCTCAATCTGCAAAGCGCCTATGAAATCCGCCTCGCCGAGGAAAAGGCAGGTCGGGAGATCGCACGGCTGCCGGTGCGGGCCGGAACAACGCGGGCCGACGCGTAAAGCATCGCGTAGAGACCGAACCCGTGCGCATTACCCGGCTCCACATTCAGAATTTCCGATCCGTCAAGGACCTCACCGTCGATCTTGGCGAGACAACCGTCTTGATCGGGCAAAACAACGCCGGGAAAACCGCAATCATTGACGCTGTGCGTATTGTTCTCACGAGGCGATGGGGGCAGCGCGGAACGGGGTTTACTGAAAGCGACGTTCATCGCCCTGACCCCGATTGCGATCCGCGCATACAGCCTCCCGTCACGATCACCCTGACGATGGAGGAAAACGAGCCTAACGAATGGGGCGCCGACATGGTCGCCGCCCTTACCGATATCATCACTATCCATGCTGACGGCGTCCGCAACGCTCTGACGCTGCGCGTCACCTGCGCCTGGAACCCCGACAAGGAGGTGTTCGACCCCGCCTGGCAGTTTCTGGATTCCGCTGGCGAGCCTCTGCCAGAGCGACGTCGATCTATCAATCTCACCGGCTTTTTCGGCTACATGCCGATCTTCTGGCTTGGAGCCTTGCGCGACGCCGCCGACGAGTTCACCCCGCGCTCCGGCCACTGGGGCCGATTGCTCCGCAGCGTCCGTATTCCACCGGAACTGGAGGCCGAAGCCCTTAAAACCCTCGCTGATCTCGATGCCAAGATCATCGCCGCCGATCCGCGATTGACCGATATCGCCACCATGATTGGCGAGGCTACACGCGTGGCGGTCGGCGAAGGCCCTGGCTCGGCGCGCCTCAACACCCTGCCCCTCGCTATCGAGGAAATGCTTCAGCGCACCGGCATTGTCATGCGCAACGAGGATCTGAGGCCCTGGCTTCCGCTCGGTCACCACGGTCAAGGACTCCAGAGTCTGGCGGTCATCTTCCTGTTTCAGGCTGCCGTTTTGCAACAGCTTGCGGAAGCGGAACGGCCAGGCATTGAAGCTGTCTTCGCGATCGAGGAACCCGAAGCCCATCTTCACCCGCAGGCGGCGCGGACTCTTTGGAATCGGACGCAGGCGCTGCCCGGGCAAAAGCTCATGACAATGCACTCGCCGTATTTTGTGCAGCATGTTCCGCTTCGCGATATTCGGCTGGTGCGTCTTCGCGGTGGCCAAACCGAAGTCAGTGCGCTCCCCGGCATGGTGATTTCTGATTTGCCCTGGAGCGCATCGCTGGACGGGTTTCTGCAGGGCGGAAGCGGTCGTGTATTTCAACGTGACCCGACGACCGGCCGTCTTGCCGCCCGGTTCTGGTTCGATGGGGCAATGGCCGACAAGCTGGCCCATTGCTACCGCAATGATGCCGACCAGGCAGCGCGGCAGGGGGAGATCGCGGTGCTTCGGCACAGTTGCCGCGTTCTTCCGACCGTGGAGGATGAAAATGAGTTGGGATTCCACGGCCGTCGCGTCCGTGGCGAGATATTCTTCGCACGCCGCTGGATTTTGGTGGAGGGCGTGACCGAGTATCTGCTGGTCCATGCGCTTGGCAACGCCCTCAACCTTCCGCTCGATATGCACGGGATCGCCGTCATCGACTTTCAGCAGAGTGGCAGCGCGGGAATTTATCCGGCACTTGCAGAAGCGTTCGGCATCCCCTGGCACATGATTACGGATGGCGATCAGGAAGCCGCCAAGTTCCGTCGGCAGATACTGGGTCGAGGCTTCACGGAAGACGACCTCACCGGCAAATTTACAACATTGTCGGAGGATCACGATCTTGAAGATCAATTGCTCGCCGACGGCCACGAACAGCTTCTGCGCGAGATCATGGGCACGGTCGGAGGACAGACTGCTCTTACCTGCCCGTTCGACGAGTTCAGGAGGCGCCTGAAAAACAAGAAGACCGGATACATGGGCGCCTTGTCGCTGCGCGTCGCGGCAGACAAAGAACTTGCCGTGAAGATGCCTGCGCCGTTCGTTGAGCTCATCAAGTCATTGGGTGGCGCCGCATGACAGAACCTCTCCAGGCAGCCCTCGACAGATTGAGCCCAACGCAGCGCAAGGCCGCGGACTGGCAGGACAGCGCAGCGCTCGTGCTGGCAGGACCGGGAGTCGGAAAGACAACCGTGCTTACCACGCGCATCGCGCGGATATTGAACGACAGCCGGAACAAGAATTTCCGCATGCTCGCCCTGACGTTCACGACGAAGGCAGGCGACGAGATGCGTGAGCGTGTCGATGCCCTCGTGCCCGGCCTGACCGATCGAACGTTCATCGGCACTTTCCATAGCTTTTGTGCGCAGATTTTGCGTCAGCACGGATCCCATATCGGAATCAAGCCCGACTTCGGCATTTACGATCAGGATGACGACCGCCGGGAACTGTTGCGTGAAGCACTCGTGGCTGCCGCCGATGAAGGGGCGGACGTAACACCTGACGGGGTTCGGTGGCTGCGTGCCATCGACCAGCTACGCAGCAGTCTTGTCAGCGCTGAAAAGACGGCGCGGCATTTCCGCGATCCGGCGGCCGGCGAGCGCGCCGCGCGTGTTTACGCAATCTATGAGGCCGCGTTGCGCGCCAACAATTCCCTAGATTTCAACGGCATGATTCTAGACGCATGCCGGCTAGCCCATCAGGTTCCGGCTGTGGCCGCCAGAACGCGGCAGTCTTACCCGTACTGGCTTATCGACGAATTCCAGGACACGACGCCCGCCCAATACCGGCTGGTGCGCTTCTTTGCGGGCGACGATTTCAAGAATGTCTTTGCCGTCGCCGACGATGACCAGATCATCTACCAATGGGCCGGGGCTAGCTATCGGCAAATTCAACAGTTCCGCGAGCATTTTTCGCCGGACTTGATCCAGTTGGTCGAAAATCGGCGCTGCCCTCCTGCCATCGTGCATGCCGCCAACAATCTCATCGGCCATAACTCCGACAGGACACCTGGCAAGGAGCCGCTTGTCGCGACACTTCCCGGGGAAGGTCCTGCCATATTGCTGCGGACCTTTGGGACGGACGGAGAGGAAGCCGATGGCATTGCCGATGATATTGCCGGAATCGTCACCGCTGAACGAGGCGAGGTTGCAGTTCTCGGCAGGACAAGAGCCATTCTCCAGCCGGTGCTGGATGCCCTGAAGGCGCGGGGGTCACCGCTTCGATCGCGGTACGGCGAGACCGATTTATCTCCCCGCAATTTACCTGGCTTCAGAGCTGCCTCGACCTGTCCCTTCGCCCCGGCGACCGACAAGTCTTCACAGCGCTCGCAGCGGCAGCAAACCGCATAGCCGGCTTGCAGCTCGACACTGCACTCTTGCTCGCCGAGGCGACATCCACCGGGACCAGTTACCTGGAGCACTGGGCTTTGGCTGCCGAAGCGAGCCAAAACGAGATCGCCATGAACTTGTCAGCGATAGCTCTCCGGCTCGTGCAATCCCGGTCAAGCTGGCAGCAGATTGTCACGGAGGCGATCACCTTCCTGATGACGACCGCGGAAGCGCCCGAAGGCGTCATCAGCGACGCAGCAGAAGACAGGGCCGCGTGGGAAACAGCGCACAGGGCCATCAGGGCCGAGAAGGGCGCGCCGCCCGAACTTGATGAGCTTCTCCAAGGCATGAAGCTGCGGCCGAAAGAGCCGCCTCCCGACCCAGCTGCCGTCCGGCTTCTCACGATTCACGCGGCAAAGGGTCTGGAATTCGATCGTGTCTGGCTCATCGGCATGGCGGAGTCAGTGCTGCCGTCCTGGCAAAGCCTCAAGTATAACGCTGCGCCGTCGGAGCTTGAAGAAGAACGACGCAATTGTTTCGTCGGCATCACGCGCACGAAGAAGCAGCTCGTTTTATCACGGGCAGAGCAATACCAAGGCTACCGGAAAGCATCCTCGCGCTTTCTGGAAGAGATGGGGCTCAATGAACAGCAAGACGGGGGGCACCAAATAGGCCCTAACCCAACATAGGTACCGAATCCGCCACAGGATTTCATGGCCTGGATTTCCTGATTTCGTTCTTCTTCATCCAGTTTGAGAGATTTCCGGGCGTTGTGTTGTAGCGCTTGGCGATGAATCTCTGGGTTGACCCATTCGCAAGCAGTGCCTCGATCTCCGGACGATATGGATCGAGCTTGCTCTTGCCCGGTCCTTTCGGCCGCCCGAGCGGACGCCCGGAAGCCTTTCTCGCTCTGAGCGCCTCCCTGGTCCTGGCCGAGATCAGGTCGCGCTCGATCTCGGCAGCCATCGAGAAGGCCATGGCGATGATCCTGCTCTGGATGGTTTCGTCGAACCTCCAGGCCCCCTTGATCGCATGGACCCGAATGCCGGCATCCGAGGCAATGGACAGGATCTCCATGCATTCGAGCATCGAGCGGCCGAGCCGGGAGAGCTCGCTGACGATCAGGGTATCGCCTGTGCGCAGTTCGTCCAGGATGTCTGCGATCTTTCGCTTGCGCCACGCGATCCTGCCGGATGCCGTCTCCTCGACGAATTCGACGCGGCCGAGACCCTCCCTGTTGGCAAGGGTGAGGATGTCGGCGCGGTTCTTGTCCAGATCCCGGGTCTCCCTGGAGACCCGGAGATATCCGATGGTTCTGGATGCGTTGTCGGCCATCACCTGCCCGCATTCGAAGAAGACAGTGTTTTGCCAGATAAAGGATATCGTCCGGGGTGGTTTATTCAACGACATTCATCGTATTTCACGCGCAGGGAAACCGAACGTTTTCTTCGAAGTTCCCGACAGCGGATTCCCTCATGCCCCGAATGCGCATCCTGAATGCGGCCGAGGAGGCCCATTACGGCAGCCCGCCGGTCTTCAGCAGTGTCGAACGCAAGCGATTCTTCGACTTCTCCCGGTCCGTCATGGAAGCGGCGCATGACCTGCGCAGCACGGCGAACCGGATCGGGTTCCTTCTGGGCTACGGCTATTTCCGGGCGACGCGACGGTTCTTTGCTCCCGAAACCTATCATGCACGCGACATCGCCTATGTTTCCAGGTCACTTGATCTGCCGCTCGATACATTCATGCCGGACAGCTATGCCAAGATGAGCCGGCTTCGCAGTCAGGCACGCATATTGGACCTGCAGGGCTTCCGGCCTTTCGACGATCAGGCCGAAGGCCGGCTGATCACGGAAATCGCGAAGATGGCGCGCGGCCATCTCAAACCCCGGATCATTTTCGGGCACTGCATCGACTTTCTGATCGCAAACCGGGTTCAGCTTCCCAGTGCATGGCGGCTGACCGATCTGATCCGTGCACGGCTGGGCGAACGAAAGGAAGATCTCATACGCCTGACCGGCGAGAACCTGCCTTCGGAGCTGCGGGTGATGCTCGACGGCCTGTTCGTGCAGGAGGATGGGGGGAACCGGTACCGGTTGACGCTGCTCGGCAGGATCTCGCAATCCACCCGCCCGGGCAAGATCAGGAAGACGGTCGCCGACCTGGAAATCCTGGCGGAGCTGCACGGGAAGATCACACCCGTCCTCGAGATCCTCGACATCGGGTCCGAAGGTATCAGATACTACGCGGGCGGTGTCCACAGATCGGAAATGTTCCAGCTGCAGCGCCGCTCGAACGCCGACCGTTATCTCCATGCCATTGCCTTCATCGCCGATCAGCACCACAGGCTTCAGGATGCCACGGTCGACATGCTTCTCAGTGTCATGCAGTCGTTCAGGACAACCGTGGACCGGGAATACAAGAACGAGGTCTTCACACGGCGCAAGGCTGTGGACGCACGGTTCGGGAAACTGCTGGATGACGTCGACGCGGAAGTCTCCAACCTGCGGCACGGGATCCGTGTCCTGCTCGACCACGAGACCATGTCCGATGCACGGAAGCTGGACAGCATCAGGACCATGCTCGATCGCGACCGGGACAGTGTGTCGTGGATATCCTGCGGGCCGACATCCGCAAGAGCGCTGCCGCCGATGAGAGCCTGTTCCATGACGTCCTCGAGGATCGTTCCATTCGCCTGCAGAACCGGGTCAGCCCGATCCTGAAGCAGATCGAACTCATTGGCGATGCAGGCGCGGCGGACCTGATGGCTGCGATCGCATATTTCCGCGAAAAGGACGGCAGCATCGGCCCGGGCATGCCCCTGGCGTTTCTGAATTCTGCCGAACGTGATGCCGTGTCGAACGGCCCGAAGGGGTTCAGGGTCTCGCTTTGCAAGGTGTTTCTCTTCCAGCACGTCGCCGCGGCGATCAAGTCCGGCAGCCTGAACCTCGATGGGTCCTACAAGTATCGCCCCCTGGATGATTACCTGATCGGCCGGGAGCGATGGGAGCGGGAGAGGCCGGAGCATCTCGAGCGGGCCAGCCTGGCGGCGTTCGACGATGCGGAGCCGGTCCTGAGAGAACTCGAGGCCGCCTTGCAGCAGCAATACGAAACCACGAACAGGGCCGCGGGCGATGGCTCCAACCCATATCTGAAAGTCAGGTCTCCGGGCGACTTCCGGGTATTGACGCCTGCGCTCGACGAGGTGGAGAGCGAGAAGCCTCGGGACATCCTGCCCAAAATGCACCTGGTGCCCCTGTCGGAGGTTCTGGCCACCGTCGACCAGCACTGCGGCATGTTCGAGGAATTCAGGCACTGGCAGCAGGTCAACGTTGATCAGACACCCGCAACCGCGACCACGATTGCCGGCATCATGGGGCTCGGATGCGCCATCGGTGTCCAGAAAATGGCGCGCATATCCCGGAGATCAGTGAACGCGAACTGGAATACGCGGTCAACTGGCGTTTCTCCCTTGATAACATCATCGCCGCCAACGACCGTGTCGTTGCCGCCATGGAACGCATGGAGTTGCCGCAGATCTACCGGCGATCGCGCGACACGCTCCATACGTCGAGCGACGGCCAGAAATTCGAGGTTCGCAAACCCTCTCTCAACGCCAGCTATTCGTTCAAGTATTTCGGCCAGATACAGGGCATCAGCGCCTACACCTTCATCGATGAGCGCGGCTTCCTCTGGTACTCGCTGGTGTTCAGCGCAGCCGAGCGCGAGAGTGCCTATGTCATCGACGGGCTGATGCACAACGATGTCGTCCAGAGCGACATCCACTCCACCGATGAGCATGGCTTCATGGGGGCAATCTTCTGCGTCACCCATCTGCTCGGGATATCCTATGCACCGCGGTTCAAGAACCTGAAGACGCACAACCTCTACCAGTTCCGCAGCAGCAGGGACGAAGAAGCCGAATGGGCGATCATGCCGGCGAAACACGTCAACGAGAAGGCCGTCCGTGCATCATGGGATGACCTGCTGCGCCTTGTTGCGACCATCAGGCTGAAAGAGGCAACGGCTTCCGAGATCTTCCGGCGCCTGAACTCCTATTCCAGGCAGCACAGGCTCTACGCGCGATGAAAGCCTTCGGCCAGATCATCAAGTCGATGTTCATCCTGCGCTACATCGACCAGGTCGAACTGCGGCAGGCGATCGAGAAGCAGCTCAGCAAGGTCGAATTCGCGAACAGTTTCACCCGGGCCGTCGCGGTCGGAAATCCGCGCGGCATCGAACATGCCGAAAAGGAAGCCCAGGAGGTCGTCGAAGGCTGCAACCGCCTCATCAGGAACAGCATCATCTGCTGGAACTATCTTTACCTCACCCGCCAGCTCGAGGCCGCCAGGACCCCGGAGGCGCGGGACAACATCCTGAAGGTGATCGCACTCCATTCGCCCCAGACATGGGGCCACACCAACATGCTTGGCGAGTATGATCTCTCGAACGACAGGCTGCGGGACAACACGGGTGTCCTGCCCCCCAAATCCGCACCCGCCATCATCCCGGAAAACCGGGAGCCGCCAAATCGGTGAAACACCAACGAGTTCAACGCAAAGGGCAATATCCTATGGCGGATTCGGTACCTATGTTGGGTTAGGGCCGTGTATGCGGATTTTCCGCTGGCCCCGGACCGCTTGCTGCAATTGACCTGAAACGACGACGGGGAAGAGCGCCTTGTTGCGATTCCCGGGGCAATGACCCGGGAAGTGAATGGTGTTCGTGCCGCCCAGGTCGAACGCTTTCTCCTTGCAGACCAACGCGACCCCGGAATTCGGAGACTCTGCGACAGGCGGTTCGGAGGCAAGGCAGCCGCAGTGACCGGTCTGCATGACCCGCCATGAAGACGGGGAAGAGCCTCGAATAACGGGGCCGGATAGTGCGGAGACCTCGAGCGGTCAAAACCGAAATCGGGATGCGCCCGGCATGTCAATCGCCGGGGGTGGCCGGCGCGGCGGAAGCTGTCCGGGCTACCCGGCCATCTCCCGGGTGTCGGCAGGCAGGGACATCTGCTGAAAGACCGATTCCCAGACCTCGGCCGGCTGGGCACCGTGAACAACGACAGACCTGTTCACGACAAAACACGGCACCGCATCGATACCGCGACGCCGCGCCGCGACGCTCCGGGCGGTGACGGCATTCCGGTCCTGGTTGCCGCGCAGCAGGCAGTCCACCACCTCACCATCCATACCGCACCTGCCGGCGATTTCGACCAGGACGGAATTCCGGCCGATGTCGCGACCGCGCACAAAGTAGTCCCGAAACAACTCGTCGACCATCCGGTCAATGTCGACACCCTCGATTCCGGCCCATAGCAGCAGGCGGTGCGCATCGATGGAGCTTGGCGTGCGGGTGATCAGATCCGGGTTGAATTCCAGGCCATCCTCCCGCGCAGCCTCGACAATCGGCGCATAGGCCGACCGGGCCCCCTGTTCTCCGCCGAATTTCCAGTTGAGATATGCCGTTCGGTCGACGCCGTCTTCCGGCATGTCCGGATTGAGCAAATAGGGACTCCAGGCCAGCCGAACCCGCGCTCCGCCATGCGATTCGATCGCCAGGCCGAGCCTCGTCTTGCCGAGATAGCACCACGGGCAAACCGGGTCGAAGTGGATCTCGATATCAATCATCGTCCAGGCGGCCCATTGAACATGCGACCCGACGCCTGCCTGGCATCGGCAACTGACCCCGCTGTACGGGGCAGGGTGGGGCCATGCAAGAATTTCCCGTTCTTGCAGGAGCGCAAATCCCGGCGATATTGCAAACGGGAAGCCTCCACCCAATGTCAGCTTCAGTTCCCCGAACCTTGCAACCCACTGCAGCCCTGCCAGACAACGCCCATCCCTCCATCCAGGTGACCCGGTTCCAGGGCCTCCGCCAAGGCCAACGGAACACCGGACCATCCATCGCCGATTTTCGGGAAAAACCGGAAATTACCGATGCCCGCGGCCATCAAATGCCACGTTTCAACTGCCTCGAACCGATTTCCTTGCCGACAGAGGCGGCGTTTCAGATCGAAACCAGGGCCATCGATTCGCCCGCATCTACCGGCGTAGGGTAGTACTTCCGAAGTATTAAGTTAAGTGATTTGCGCCTACCTACTTAACATTGTGCCTGCGACCGAATTCTCGATCCCGAACGGCAGAGATCAGAAAATCTCTATTCAAATGGTTGTTTTAATTGGATTTTCTTGGCAGGAAAAAATGCTGCACCTGCACAATGGCCAGCCGGAAAAGAAAAAGGCGCTCGCTTTCGCGAGCGCCAAGGCTATTGAGGCAGGTTTCGTACAGGCAAGAAACCTATCGAGCAGTGATGGTGTGTATATATTCTGAAATCCTTCTTGCCAAGTACTCAGTATTGGTACAGTTTGCGCCAACTTCAACTCACTATCAGGTGTTGCCAAAATGGCACTTGCGTCCTTCCGATCATCGTTTGTTCCAATTCTTGCAGTTCTTGCCGTGTTCCCGTTTTTTTCCATGGGCTCGGCCGAACCCAGGCACGGCATCGCAATGTATGGAGATCCGCAGCTGGGCGAGGAATTTGAATCCCTGACCTATGTGAATCCTGATGCCCCCAAGGGTGGCCGAATTGTCTTCGGGGCGTCCGGCACCTTTGATTCATTCAATCCCTGGATCGTGAAGGGACGCGCACCATGGGCCCTTCGCAACCAGATGTACGAAACGCTGATGGGGAGAAGCTGGGATGAACCATTTGCTCTTTATGGTCTGCTTGCCGAGACCATCGAAACTGATGAGGGGCGAGAATGGGTAGAATTCACGCTCCGGCCCGAGGCAAGGTTTTCTGATGGATCGCCGGTCACCGTCGAGGACGTCATGTGGTCGTTTGAAATCCTCGGCACCAGGGGCCACCCCCGTTATCGCACTGCATGGAGCAAGATCGACACCATGGAAAAGACCGGTGACAGGTCGGTCAGGTTCACCTTCAACACCGTTGACCGCGAGCTTCCCCTCATTCTCGGCCTCAGGCCAGTGCTGAACAGGGCGCAGTGGGATGGCAAGGAATTCGACGAAAGCTCGCTCGATCTGCCAATTGCGTCCGGGCCGTATGTCCTGGCCGAGTTCGAGACCGGCAGGTATTTCGTCCTGAGGCGAAATCCCGATTACTGGGGCAGGGAGCTTGGCTTCAATCGGGGCCGCCACAATTTCGACGAGATGCGATACGAGTATTTCGGCGATGCAGGTGTCGTCTTCGAGGCCTTCAAGGCTGGCGAGTTTTCGACTTTCCGCGAGTGGAACGCGTCGAAATGGGATACCGCCTACGATTTCCCGGCGGTGACTTCCGGCGACATCAGGAAATCGGTCATTCCACATGGCCGTCCGTCCGGCATCCGCGGGTTCGTGTTCAACACCCGGCGCGACATCTTCAAGGACTGGCGGGTCAGGGAGGCCCTGATTCATGTCTTCAATTTCGAGTTCATCAACCAGATCCTGAATGCCGGCAAGCCACCGCGGATTCAGTCCTACTTTTCCAATTCGGAACTTGGCATGCTCCGGGGACCGGCCGAGGGGAGAGTCAGGGAACTCCTCGAGATGCATGCCGAACATCTTCTCCCCGGGGCGCTGGAAGGCTACGAATTGCCGGTATCCGACGGCACGGAGCGGAACCGCGGCAATATCCGGAAGGCCGCCAAGCTGCTTGGCGACGCCGGCTGGAGCATAGGTGACAGTGGCCGGTTGCAGGATGCCGACGGTAACGGATTCGAGTTCGAGATATTGCTCGTTCAAGGCTCGTCGGACACCATCTCCATTGCAAACATCTTTGCCGAGGCGCTGGAGAGGGTGGGGGTCACCGCCAATATCACCGTCATCGATAGCGCCCAGTACAAGGAGCGTACTACCGGCTATGATCTTGACATGGCGTGGTATCGGCGGGGCATGTCTCTCAGCCCGGGCAATGAACAGCGCCTGTACTGGGGCAGCCAGGGGGTCGATACCCCCGGAACACGGAACTGGATGGGGGTTGCCAACCCGGCAATCGAATCGATGATCGACAACATGCTCGAAGCACGCGGGCAGGATGAATTTGTTGCCTCGGTCCGTGCTCTCGACCGCCTGTTGACAACCGGCCGTTATGTCATACCGGCATGGTATACAGATCATTCCCGGATTGCGCACCGCAAGGAACTTCATTTCCCGGACAAGCTGCCAATCTACGGCGATTGGCTGGGATTTCAGCCGGATGTCTGGTGGCACGAGGAGTAGGGGAGTCGGCCGGCGGCGATCGTGACCACCGGCCGGGATTTGATCCAGGGGCGAGCGGCCTCGCTTCTGCCAGGAATACGTGGCCTGTTCCTGTCAGGGACAGGAATACCCTCAATGGCTCGAAGCGCGACCACCCGGGAACGGAATTGACCTGCTTTCGATCGACTTGAAACCGGTTTGGTCGATGCCGCCTATCCCTTTTCGGCCTCGGCAGGGCTCAGCTGTCGTGTGGCTTCGGCGGCCCCGTCCGGCGAGTCCGGCGGCACCTGAACCAGCCTGGCTGCACCCTCATGTGGATAGACCAGCCCGGCCGAGATCACGAGTTTTGCTGCATCCTCGACTGACATGTCCAGGAAAATGACATCCTCGGATGGCACAAACAGCAGGAAACCGGATGTCGGGTTGGGCGTGGTTGGCAGGAAGACACTGATAATTCCATCTTTCCCTGCATCGAGATGGCTTCTGATCTCGCCCCTGGCCTCGTTGGAGTAGAAGGCAACTGCCCACAACCCCTTCCGGGGATATTCGACCATGCACACCTTGTCGAAGGTCCGGTCCGACTGGTTGACGACCGCCTCGGCGATCTGCTTCAACCCCCGGTACACCGATCGTACCACCGGCATCCGGGCCACGGCCGACTCACCCCAGCGCAACAGCCACCGTCCGATCAGCCCCTTGGCAACGTAGCCAACGACCATGACAAAGACCAGGAAGATGACCAGCCCGAAACCATGGATGTCGGCACCGAAAATAGTTTCGGGCTGATATCTCTTGGGTATGAACGGCAGCACCCAGGAATCGATGATCCCGATTGCTGTCCAGACGATATAGACCGTGAGTCCAACCGGCGCGACAACGACCAGCCCGGTCAGGAAATTGGCCCTGATGGCCGACCATGGGGCGAACCCTCGCCGCCTGGGTTCGGTGTTGGATCCTGTCTTCAAAACGTCAACCCTGTTCCGGACCACCGTGCATCCGGGTGATCTGCAACCAGATTATCAGCATGTCGGGAAAAGCGAAATGCGGCATGCAGGTGGAAGGCCGGACAACGCTGTTGAAACCGGCCTGATTGCTCTTGTCGATCTCGTGGCGCTTCTGTATTGACCGGCCCCAATTCACAGACGGGAACGGGCTTGCCGCAACATATTGTGGGGCCATCCGGTTGGACACTGTTCTGAACTCCCGTCGAGGTACAAACCGGAAGGATCTGGAAATGTCGATACCTGAGTTTTCATTGCGTCAGCTCATCGAGTGTGGCGTCCATTTCGGGCACCAGTCTCATCGCTGGAACCCGTTGATGGGAGAATACATCCACAGCAAGAGAAATGGAATCCATATCATTGATCTGACAACGACGGTCCCGATGCTGGATGCAGCACTGAATGCCGTGTTTTCAGTGGTTTCCAAGGGCGGGAGTATCCTGTTTGTCGGCACCAAGCGTCAGGCGCAAAAGCCGATTGCCGAGGCCGCAGAACGCAGTGCGCAGTTCTATATCAACCAGCGCTGGCTGGGCGGAACCCTCACCAACTGGCATACGGTCTCCAAATCCATCAATCGTCTCAACCACATTGACCAGCGAATCAAGGACGGTATCGAGGGCCTGACCAAGAAGGAAATTCTCGGTCTTCAGCGTGAGCAGGCGAAGCTTCTGGCGTCCCTGGGCGGAATCAGGGACATGCAGAAACTGCCCGACATGCTGTTCGTCATCGATGTCAAGAAGGAAGCCCTGGCGGTCGCCGAGGCAAAGAAACTCGGAATTCCGGTGGTTGCGATCGTTGACACCAACTGTTCTCCGGACGGCGTGACTCACCTGGTTCCCGGCAATGACGATGCTTCACGCGCCATCAATTTCTATTGCGACATGGTTGCCAGGGCCGCCATCGCCGGATTGCGCAAGGAAACCAGCCAGTCGGGCGAGGATATCGGGGAGGTGGCCGAAGGAGAATTGCTGGCCACGGGCGACTCAGCAGACCCTGGCGCCGCCGATACCAGGAAGCCATCCGGGAAAACCGAGTCCAAAAAGCCTGAAGCGGCAACGGAGGGAGACGGGCAGGCGGAAGCGAGGGTCGATTCCCGGGATACCGCGGCAGGAGAAGAGGCCGGGCAACCGGAAGCAGCAGCAACCGACAGGACCGAGGCGGCGGACGGCGACGGAGGCGAAAAACCGACCGAGAAAGCCTCGGCGGACAAGCCTGAAGCGGCAACGGAGGGAGACGGGGCCCAGAAGCCAGCCAAGGAAGCGGCCGCTGCAGGATAAACCCCGGGCCGGGCGGACGCCTGGTATTGGCAGGAGATTTGCTGCCGGACCAGACGGGTAGGGCCAGGCACATAGAGACAGATTTCACGGATCGGCAGGATATTGATCCTCGGCCACGATGGATGACCGGTATTCGTACCCGGCAGCAGTTATCGAAGAAGCTGTCCGGCGGAGCCTGATCACAAACCACCAACCAGTTGAGAACACCAGAGAGGAACACAGATGGACAACCTAATGGCATCTATCAGGAAGCTGCGGGCAGAAACCGGTGTTGGCGTATTGGATGCAAAGGATGCGCTTCTTCAGAACAATGGTGACATGGCCGCGGCCAAACAGGCACTCCGGCTGAAAGGAAAGGCCAAGGCGGCCGGCAAGGCGGACCGGGCAGCCGGCGACGGGCTGATCGGCATGCATATCGAAAACGGAACCGGCGTCCTGGTCGAAATCAATTCAGAAACCGACTTCGCAGCCCGAAACAGCGAATTTGCCAGTTTCGTGGTTGAAGTCAGCAAGATCGCTGCATCTGTTGATGGTATTCCCGGGTTGCTGGCGGCGCCGATGAACGACTCCACCGTTGAAGGCGAGTTGACCGGCAAGATTGCCCAATTGCGGGAGAACATTGTCATCCGAAGGATGCAGAAGGTGACCGGGGCGTCGGTTACCGGCTACATCCACAACCAGGTGGTTGCCGGGGCCGGCAGGATCGGCACGTTGGTCGGATCGGAAGGTCTCGATGACGACACCGGGAGGAAGATTGCCATGCATGTGGCTGCAGCCCGACCAATATCGCTCTCGGAAGAGGATTTTCCGGCCGAGAGGACCGACCAGGAACGGGACGTCCTCAGGAAAATGGCCGAGAATTCCGGCAAGCCGGATCACATCATCGAGAAGATCGTCAGCAGCGGATTGCGGACGCTCTACACCAATGAAACTCTCGTCAACCAGAAATTCGTGATCGATCCATCCGTTACCGTATCTAGCGTCGTCGAACGGGAAGGCGGAAAGATCACCGGATACGCCTATCTGAAGGTTGGGGAAGAGGCCGAAGGGTAGCCAGGTCGGCAGGAAAGGGATCGGCCACCGGCGCAACCCGGCAGGGTCGCCGGTGGCCGATCTCAGGCTGCAGTCGAGACAAGGGCATCCATGGCCAGCACATAGCTCTGGATGCCAAACCCGCAGATGACACCGGCCGCCACCGGTGAAATGAATGAGCGCTTGCGGAAACTCTCGCGGCGGAAGACATTCGACAGGTGAACCTCCACCACGGGGATGTCGAGAGCCTTCACCGCGTCCAGGAGTGCAATCGAGGTATGGGTGTAGGCGGCGGCGTTGAGGGCCACCCCGTCGTGCTTTTCACCCGCAGACTGGATGGCATCGACAAGTTCTCCCTCGTGGTTTGACTGGATAAACTCGATTCCAATACCCATTTCTCCAGCCCGTTTCCTGCACAGGGCTTCAATATCTTCCAGGGTGGAGTCGCCATAGATATCCGGCTCGCGGGTCCCGAGCAGGTTCAGGTTCGGACCGTTCAGGATCAGGATCGACTTCATTTTTCACTCCTGGAGTATGTGCACTGCCGGCATCAACCGATGATCGGCAGATTGACGGAACCGATGGCATGCCGCGCCGACCACGCGGCCTTTTGGCCAATTTCGCCGGGACGTTCAATCCATTGTCGGCACGGGCACGTCGCAGCATCGACCTCGCACACGCAACCCCGGGTCATGTTCCGAATGGGGGATCGGGACAAATACCGGGAATCGTGCACGAGGGTGCCGAAGGGCTGCGAGTGGTCGCGGTCGCGGTGAATCCCCCAAATCGTCCCGTTCGGGACCTCACGGGCCCGCAAGCATTCCCGGCGGGACCGGGAAAACTCGCTCCCATGCCGGCGAGCCAACAGCCCTCAAGCATCCAACGACCGCAGCCTGCAAACCAATGATGGCCGGATCGCGAAAACGGAATGCGTGAACCGCACGAGTTCCAAATATCAATCGGAGATAGTCATTTAATACCAATGTTTTATCATGAATTCCAAAAGTTAACATAATATATATTATCGGTTTTTTGTTAACGGCAACGCGGCTACTCACCTGCCGGCCTCTTCCTCTTCCTGCCAGAATTCCCTGATCCAGGACTTGATGGTCAACGCCTCCTCCCAGCGGTTCGACATTTCCCGGCCATCGGAATCTGTCATTGCGTATTCGGGCGGGCCCAGCTCGCACAGGAAGATGCAGTCGCCGGTGTCGTTTCTCAGGCGCCAGTCGGCAAGTCCCCGGCGCCAGAAATTCCTGAACAGGTCAACCCATTTCCGATGCTGCGGAAAATCAAGCTGGAGCTGGATCTGCTGCCGGCTGGCGACCCTGCCCTGGAAGCTGTCGGCGCGGCAAAGGATTCGGTCGATCATGCGATGTTCGCTTTCGGCCAGCGGAAGCCGGAATTCACGATCTACAACGTAATGGGACAGATCCGCACTCAGTCTCATTTCCGGTATCGCATCCAGGAGGCCCAGGGTCGCAAACAGATCGTTGGTAATGCAGTTGCGATGGGTCTCGAACTGGACCGGCACGCCGACATCATCGGCCATTTCCATCCAGGCGCGAATGACGGGAATCATTCCGTCGACCGACACCGGCATGACCTGGCCGATGACATTGACGAAGGGAGAGCCAAAATCACCGGCCATGCGCAGGACCTCCCCGAGTTCGTTCACGGATTTCGGAAACGCCACGATGAGAGGCGTCAGCCCGCATCGGGTGATTTCGGGACAGGCGGCTTTCGCCTGCTCGATATCGGCAACACCAAGATCGACCGCGAGGCCATCATAACCGGCCTTCGCCACCATCTCGCAGATTTGCGGGACTGGCAGGATGGTGCCGGACTGGTCATGCGGCTGCATTGCCCACAGCGACGTAAACACCTTCAGCGAGCGCATCCCGATCTAGCCTTCGGCGGGAATTCTGATCTTGCGACCTCCGGGCGTGGGCGCGACCCACACCTCGTTCACCGGGTAGCAATCCTCGCTTCGTGCGGCCAGTTTCCGAATGACCTCGACCTGAAACTCGATCCATCCCATCCGGTGCACCTCCCCCGCCGCCTGCTCGATGCGGGCATCGAGATGCCTGAGCTTCCAGAACGGAACTGCAGGAAATGTGTGGTGGGCGGTGTGGAACGGCATTTGCCAGCACAGCCATCGGACCAGGGCATTGGCCCGGGTTGAACGCGTATTCTTCAGGATGTTGTCTTCGTGGCTCAATCCGAGATGCTCGATGGTGTTCTGCAACTGGTGCATCGGCTTGGTCAGCACCATGGGCAGTATCCAGTATGTCAATGCCTCATGGGCATTCAACAGGAAGGAGGTCACGCCGATCAGCCCGTAGAGCGCCAGGTGAACCCGCGATTCCCTGATGACCTTGGCCTCCTCCTCCTTGCGGATATACGGCTCGACAATCACGCCCCTGGCGCGCCGGACAATTCCGCCTGCCCTGCTTGTCCAATAGGTGATTCCGCTCAGCCAGAGCAGGTAGGTCTTCAGCGTGTACGGCTCGCGAATCAGCTCGCCATCGCGGGTCCAGTCCTGTGTCCACTGGTGGTGGGCAAAATGCATGATCTGGTCAAAATCCCGCGGGAACAGCTGCACGAACCCGATGACCCGGCCGAACAGTTCGTTCAACCACCTGGTCCTGAAGACGGTGGCATGTGAAAGTTCATGCTGGGCGGCGTAGAGAAAATTGACCAGGATGCCCAGGATGGCCCCGGTTGCCAGCATCCACCAACTGCCCATTGCCAGGAAGTGGAGCCAGCCAGCGACCAGCACCGCGCCAAGGTGACTGCACAACTGCAGCCAGCCGGCAAGGTCGGATTTTCGACACAGCTGGCGCAATTCTGCCGGCTTCAGGAATTTCCGTCGAGTGAAAACCGCGTCCATCAGGCCAATCCGCATCAAGTTCGAGACGACAATGCCCAATCATCAGCCGAATTCAACCCCGTAGCCGACATGCGAACCAATTCACCTGCCGCCGACAGGCCACGGACACGGGCGGTCGTGTCATGCCGGGTTTGTCCATGACATATTGCCAAGCGGGCCCGCTCCGTCTTGACATTCCGCCCTGCCCGGCTCCCGGAACCCGGGAGCCTTGGCCAGGTCATTCGAGCGAATACCCTACCCCTCGAACCGTCCGGATCGGATTTCTGCCGCCAGCCTTTCCCAGTGCCTTGCGAAGCCTGCCAATATGGACGTCGACGGTGCGCTCTTCCACGAAGATGTTCGGGCCCCAGATACGGTCGAGCAACTGCCCCCTGGACAGGACCCTTCCCGGAGAGCGAAGCAACACCGCTAGCAGCCGGTATTCGGTTGGTCCGAGTTCGACCTGCATGCCACCCCGGAATACCCGGTGCTGCAGGGTCTTCATTTCAATGTCGCCATGCTTGAGAATGTCATCTTCAACCGCGATGTTGGAGCGGCGCAGATGCGCCTTCATCCTCGCCAGCAATTCGGCAACCGCAAACGGCTTGCAGATGTAATCATCCGCCCCGGCCCCCAGGCCCTTGACGAGATCATCCTCTTCGGTGCGGGCCGAGACAAGAATGATCGGGGTGTTCCTGTTGCCTCGCCTTCGTGACCTGATGCTGCGGCACAGTTCGATGCCGCTCCCTCCCGGCAGCATCCAGTCAAGCAGCACGATATCCGGCTCTTCCACCACAAGCGCCTCGACGGCGTCGGCGGCGTTGGAGGCGGTCACTACCCGGTAGCCGGCCTCGGACAGGTTGTAGGTCAGCAATTCCAGCTGTGACGAATCATCCTCTACCGCCAGGACCACGACACCAGTCATGGCACCCGCCTCCTGTCTGCCGACTCCAGGCGAAGGAAGCTTGTGAGATCCTCCTTTTGTCGCTGCTCGACCTGGTGATTTCCCGTCACCATGTAGATGGTCTGTTCTGAAATCGCCGTCGCATAATCACCGATCCGCTCCAGGTTCTTGGCCACGGCAAGCAGGTGCAAGGCAGGCTCGATGCAGCCTGGATCCGCCGTCATGAGGTTCACGAATTCCCGGAACAGCGAGTTGTGCATCCGGTCGATCTCGATGTCGCGCCGGATCACATCCGATGCCTTGTCCACATCCTGCTGAACAAATGAATCAAGCGAGTCCTTGGTCAGGGTCTCCACCAAGATTGCCAGCCGCCGAATCGAACTGCCATCAGGACTCCCCTGGTTCATTCCGGTGATGTTGACAGCTCGCTTGGCAATGTTCTTGGCATAATCACCAGCGCGCTCCAGGAATTGCGAGATCCGGATAACGGCAATCACCATCCTGAGATCCCTTGCCTTCGGTTGCCGCAGGGCGATGAGGTTGACCGCGCAAACGTTGATATCCTCGAGCAGCTGGTCGACCCTGGCATCGTCGCCGACAACGGATTTGGCGAGTTCGGTGTTCCGGTCCTGCAAGGCCTCGGTCGAGTGCCGCACTGCCTGCTCGACCAGCCCCCCCATGCTCATGAGCATGTTGAGGATATGATCCAGTTCGGCATCGAAGGCAGCATCCATGTGGTCTGACTCATCCACTCCCAGCGCCCTATCCTGTTCGGCCAGTGACGTAGCTTTCGGTTCTTTCGTCACGGGGATTGGTAAAAACCGTGCTGGCCTGATCATATTCGACCAGCGTGCCCAAATGGAAGAACGCGGTACGCTGGCTGATCCGGGCGGCCTGCTGCATCGAATGGGTCACGATGACAACGGTATATTGCTCCCGAAGCCTTCCGATCAAATCCTCGATCTGGGACGTTGCAATCGGATCGAGCGCCGAGCACGGCTCATCCATCAGCAACACTTCCGGCTGCGTGGCGATGGCGCGGGCAATGCAGAGCCGCTGCTGTTGCCCTCCAGACAATCCGGTCCCCCTGGATGACAGCCTGTCCTTCACCTCGTCCCACAAGGCCGCGCCTCTCAGTGACCTCTCGACGATCTCGTCGAGATCGGCCTTGCTGGCGGCCAGGCCGTGAATTCGCGGACCGTATGCAACGTTGTCGTAGATGGATTTCGGAAACGGGTTGGGCCTCTGGAAGACCATCCCGACCCGGGCCCGCAACAGGACCGGATCGATCGAACCGGCGCCGATATCAATACCGTCGAGCTCGATCCGTCCCCTGACCTGGCAATTCCCTATGGTGTCATTCATTCGATTGAGGCAACGCAGGAAGGTCGATTTTCCACAGCCGGACGGACCAATGAGCGCGGTCACCTCCCCCTGATGAATGTCGATGGTCACCGAGAACAGGGCCTGGGTGCCGGAATAGAACACATCCACCGATTCGGAGAGAATCTTGACAGGATTCTCCCGTGAAAATTCAGTTCCGTCCATCCGGGATTCTCCTGGCTGGCCGCAAGGCTCCCGGGCCTATCCTGGGCTGGCCATGTGAAGCTGTCCTGTCACTTGTGTGACAATTTCGTGTCATGGTCGCCCGGTGGGAGCCAACTCACCCCTGCCTCGCCTGCCCGTCGGCCGCCGGCAACAACACCCTGACCGACGTTCCAACCCCGGGCGTGCTGGAGATCGACATCCGGCCACGGTGGCGGTTGACGATATGCTTGACGATTGCCAACCCCAGCCCGGTGCCACCGAACTCCCCTGCCCCGTTCCTGTCGACACGGTAAAACCGCTCGGTCAGGCGCGGAATGTGCCGCGCCTCTATCCCTTCCCCCTGGTCGCGCAGCTCGATCTCCACCACGGAGCCGTCAAACCCGGTCATCGAGTCCACGGGCCGGCAACTCAGGAAAATCTCCGTGCCCCTGTCCGCGTATTTCAGTGAATTCTCGACCAGGTTGACCATGACCTGGACAAGCTGGTCACGATCGCCGACAACCTTGAGGTTCAGATCCGGCAGATCGGCCAGGACCCGGGACCCGACCTCTTTTGCCACGGATCCGGCAAGCCCGATGGCATGATCGATGACAGCTTCGATATCCACGTCTTCGGTTGGACGCATTCGCTCGCTGGATTCAACCCGTGACAGTGACAACAGGTCACTGACCAACCGGTTCATTCGCCTGGTCTCTGCCTCCATGATGTCCAACACCCGGTCCCGGATTGTCGAATCATCATCTCTGCCGGCACCCTTCAGCACCTCGATCGCTCCGAACAGCGAGGTGAGCGGTGTGCGCAATTCGTGACTGACATTGGCCACGAACTCCCTGCGGAGCTGGTCGACCTCGTCAAACTTGCTGATATCCCGCTGGCAGATCAGGAGTCCTTCGAGTCCGAGATGCGGACAGTCGAGCGGCGCCGCATTGACCTGGACAACTGTCCTGACATCGTTCCGGATGGTCGAGACCTCGACCATCCGGCTGCCCATGCCGGATTTTGCCGCTTCGATGCAGTCCAGGGCATCGGGTTGCCTGAACAGGGCGTAATGGGATTGCCCAGGCAACTCGATCCCGAACCATTCGGTGGCGGCGCGGTTGGCAAACGCAACCCGATCTTCGGGATCGAGCATGATGACCGGATAGGGTATCCCGTCAATCAGCCGGTCGATTTCGCCGGAGTGTATGGCCAGATCTATCTCCATCTGCAACGCTTCCCTGCCAACCGGCGCCATTCATAACACATGCCGGAAACCTGTCCCGGTGATTTCCCGGGAAGGAGGCGACGGACCCAGCCTTCCCATGCCGGAAACTGCAGGAAATGGCATCAAATGAATGAATCAAACCACTAGGGCCTGTTGACAATCGGGTTGCCAATCGGGCGAATCGATGCCATTTTCCCTGCAACGCACGCCGGAATGGCGGCACGAGCAGGTGAGGAAAATGACGGATGAATGAAGACAGGACGGTGCTCACCGACGCCATGTGGGCGCGGATCGAGCCCATGCTGCCCGGCAAGGCGACCGATCCCGGCGTCACCGCGGCAGACAACCGGATGTTTCTCGAGGCGGTACTCTGGCGTATCCGCACCGGCTCGCCCTGGCGCGACCTTCCGGAGCATTTCGGCAACTGGAACAGTGTCTTCAAGCGCTTCCGCAGATGGGCCCTTTCGGGCATTTTCGAGACCGTATTCAACGAGTTGTCCGATGAGTTCGACCTCGAATACGTGTTCGTGGACGGCACCATCGTGCAGGCGCACCAGAAGGCGGCCGGCGCAAAAGGGGGACCTCGAAGCAGGGTATCGGACGCTCCCGGGGCGGCCTGACCAGCAAGGTCGTGGCCGTGGTGGACGCCCTTGGCTACCTCGTCCGCTTCGTGATCCTTCCCGGACAGGCACATGATCTTCTCGGGGTGCCGGAGCTTCTTGCAGACCTCCGCTACGGGGCCCTCATCGGCGACAGGGCATTCGATGCCGACTGGCTGATCGAGGAGATCGGGGATAGCGGAGCCATGGCGGTGATTCCCGCGAGGTGCCACCGGACAAGTCCCCGGGAGCATGACCGGGAGATGTACCGGTGGCGCCACCGGATCGAGAACGTCTTCGCCAGAATCAGGGAGTTCCGGGCAGTGGCGACCCGCTACGACAAGACCGACGCCAGCTTCGCCGCGGCGATTCATCTCGTCAGTGGCGTGGTTGCGGCAGCATGATTGTCAACAGGCCCTAGGTGTATGCTGCGGACAGCGTTTACGGACAGGGACAGGGACAGGACCAGTGGCAAGTCAGTATACGGGAATATATGTCCCGACCAATGTTGAAACCGGCATCGGTCGACGCCGCCCCGTGATCATCATGCCGCCCGTGCGCGGTGGTCGATGTCGGGGGTTTCGGCAGCATCCCCGTGATGACGCTCCGGTGCGGCCCCGAGGATCGGCAGCTGCCGACAGGCCCCGAGACGCCGCATGCGCTTCCCGGCCTCCGGCATCCCGGAGCAGGTCCCGCAGCCCCATCCCGGCCCCTCGCCATCGCACGGCGCCCGGGCAGGCCTGCCTGACCATCGAACGGGTGCTCTCGATCATGTTCGTCGTCGCCGGCGCCCGTCCGGACTCCTTCGGCAATCCGGGCCGGGCCGCCCCGGGATCTCGCCGGGGCCCTCGACCATGGAGAAGGAGACGCAAGGAGCGTCCCGCTCGAGACGGCCGGCAAGGTTCCCGACAGGCGTCTCCGCCTGGCCGGCATCATCGAGCTCCCGGGCCCGGCATCGCGCCAGGCAGCAGCCGGCATGCAGACGCTCCAGATGTTCCTGCCCCGGTCCCCGGCAGCGCCGGATGGCGGATGCCTGCCCCGAAGGTCCGCCTGACGAACAGGCGGCGCACGGAAGGATCAAGCCCCCGTTCAATGAGGCTGCCTGCCAATGCCCGAACCGTGGCCGGCCTCCCGGTGGCTCCTTCCACCACACCGGGAGGATGCTCGGGGTCACCGGAGGCGGCGCCGATGGCCGGGCCGTCAGGAGGTCGGTTGCCAGGTGCATGCCACCTGCCTGCATGACCGGGAGGTCAATCTCGGAGATGTCCGACGACATCCATTCGCGGAGCCTCTCTTCGGCCGGTGCCTCGATGCCGCCGGGAGACCGTCGAGCGCGAAAGGCCGGAGCCGGGATCGTCCGGGACCCCGGCCTCCGGCAATCGCACGGCACCGCGGAGCCTCCCGGCCTGCCCGTTCATCGGCATCGGCGATGTCGTCCACTCCTCGAGGAAGCCTCCGTCACCGATCTCCTCCCGGCCCGGCAGCGGCAGCTCCCGCCCGGTCTCCCTGTCACGCAGCCGCGGGCGCTCGAGCCGGATCCTGCCTCCCCGGAAGCCGGTCATGCCGGATGCCCTCCCCGGCGATGACCGGGCCTGCCTGCGTCCCGCCCGCAGCACTCGCCGGCAAGGTTGGCCGCATCCTCATCGAAAATCCTCTGCATGGCATCGATGCCGGCCATGACGCACAAGCGGCCCGCTCCGGCGGCGACATCCCCCCGGGCCTCGCGGACGAGTTCTCCGGTGTCGAAGGTGCCGGCATGCGTGGCGGTGGCTGGTGCAGATTTTCTCATGGTGTTGCTTCCCTGTCCGGATCGAACACCCCGGGCCTGGCGCTCGAGGGAAGCGGCGCCGACCTCTGCCCGGGTTTCGACATCGGTCGGGACATTCCCCAGTATACCGTATTCTGACTTGCCCTCTTGGCTGAGTAGCGGATTGGCGGATCAGTGCTGCTATTCAAACCGTTGTTCTCGTTCCTCATCCTCGCGGCGTTCTACTTTACGTGCGTTTGAAATCCGTTTCGTTGCTTCTTCAACGATCTCTTGGGCACGTGCGCTGATGCATGGATCCGCGTGCTGGAACAGATTCTTGAACGAAGCTGTTCGGCGCTCCATGATGTTAGCCCGACTGCCTGACCACGACGTAGGCGAGATCTTGCTTGCGTATGTCCTTAGGATGTCCTCGGGAAGAGGTGAGGCTCCAAGGAAACGGACAGCGGCATCGGTAAGTTGGACTGTCTTGTCGCCGTCGGTCGAAACCCAAATCTGCAGACCAGATGCGATTATCTTCCAGGCCTCGGGATCATTGCGGGCCTCACACCATGCGATCAAAGTGTCCACATTGATGCCGGACAAGACAGGTGTGCGATAGGTCCCGCACTCAACAAAGTAGGAACGTTTTTGGTGCCTCTCGTCGTCATCAATGAACACCCGGTCCAGAAATTCGCAGGGCATCAATTGGGCACTTAGAAGAGCGGCGTCATTAAACGAAGTCAAGGTTCCGTGCCGACTGTCTACAACAACGAATATCGCATCAAGCCAGGCAGATTTTCTTGCTGGTTACCATTGAAGCGAAGGCAAGCCCCGATAATCTCATTCGTGTTGTTATCGGCAAGACCGCCCGGAGCTATTGTCAAAAGTGGTGTTCGGGGCGTCGATCAAGCGGCTATCCTTGCTGGCTGATCGGCTGATCCATCCTCTGTCGCTGCGTCGACGACGACCTCGATGCCATCTCTGGACTTCACTCCGGTGATGACCTTCGCCAGCTCCCTGAAGCCGTGCAGCCGTCTCCATCTCCCCCGGGCACGGAGGCCGGGCCTGAAGATCACGTGAAGCATGCCGCCGCCGGTCAGGCAGCCCACCGGCCGCCTGATCCGGTGGCGGGCCGTGGCGAAGGTCGGGTTGGTGGTACGCATGCTGCGCCGGTGCCTGGCCGGGAAGTCGAAGAACGTCACGAGCTGGCCGCGGCCGCATCGAGGCAGTGGGCCGCCTTCGGATACCTGTCCTCTTCGGCGGCCTCCCGGGTCTCGGCCTCCGGATGTCGTGAAGCGCCTCCCCGGCCTTGGGCCGGACCGATTTCGCCATGGCACCCTGCACGTTGGCGCTCTCGTGCATCCGGCAGCGCTGCCGGCGTGTTCCGGGCCGGATCTCCTCCTGTGCTGCCCGGGACCCATGGCCTTTCAACCGGACACGGCCGGCTCGACCTCTCCGGCGGCGTATGCCCGGCTCCATGAGAATCGGCCTCCGGCACCACGCCCCCGGGACGGTCCTCTGGCTGAAGGCGACGCCTGGACCCGGGGACTGCACCCGGACTTCCCCGGCGCGGGAGCCTTGCGAGCGCGAGGACTGGCGGAACGCGAAGGGCGAGCCGTGCCTCGCCTCGGCCCGGGCCGCGCTGCCGAAGCTTTCCTCTTCCCTCGGCCTGCCGCTGCCGGAGGCCCGGCCGATGGGAGCCGTCAGCGCCGAGTCGCTGGTCCCGTCCACCGACTGTCCGGATTTGCATCCGTCATGCACGCTCGCCGACATCGGCCGGCTCGACGTGACTCCGCTCGCCGATGCGCAGAAGGGCCTGGCGCGCTCGATGATGGCCACGCACCATCCCGGGGGCGACGCCGCCGGTCCCGGCGGGCGCATCCGCTACCGGCTCCGGTCGTCCGGGCGCGGCATCCTCGGCGGTTTCACCGTCGGCGCCGCCTCCCGGCACCACAAGGCGCGCGACCTCCATATCGGCTGGTCGCAGGCGGCGCCGGACGCGAATATCGGGCGCGTGGTCGACAATGACAGGTTCCTTCTGCTTCCGGGCGTCCGCGTCCGCGGGCTTGCCTCGCTCGCGGTGTCCGCCCGGAGCCGGCCTGCAGCCATGTGGGGCCGGAACACACGGGTCTCGGCTACCGGGCGGCGGGCCGGACGTGCTGCAGGGGGTCGGAGCGGGGCAAGGGGCCACGGCTCCGGGTGCATGTGAAGTCGCTGTCGGCGGGATGGCGGGAGGCTCCCGGGCGCGAGCCGCAGCGGGTGATCGGCGGCGGGCCGCCTCTCGTGGCAGGGGAGGATCCGACATGGGCGCAGACGGAACACGGGCGCAGCAGGCACGGCGACGCGCGCGTCCGCGACCGTCTGGTGACGATGGGCGAGGCGTGGTGCGCGCCCCGGCGCGCCGCTGCCGGTGATCTTCCCCGGCGAGGCGGAGCAGCGGGCGGCCTGCAGGTTCCTGTCCGACCCGGGGATCGGCATGCAGGACATCCTTGATCCCCACCAGGAGGCGATGGCCGAGCCGGCCCGTCATGCTGGCGGTGCAGGACACGACGATGCCGGACACCAGCGGGCCGGAGGCGACGGAGGGCCTTGCCCTCATCGGCGGCGGCGGGTCCGGCAGCAACGGGATCGCGGCCCGTTTCGGGGTTGCGTTCAGCGAGGGCGGCTGCGCGCCGGGCATCTTCCATCCCGATGCCGGCTTCCGTGCCGGCGGCAGGGGGAAAGCGGTGAAAGGCGAGGAAAGCGGACGCTGGCCGGACGCTTTCGGCAAGGCGGCCGAACTGGCGGCCGCCTGCCCGCACACCCGCGTGGTGAACCTCTGCGAGGGCGAGGGCGACGCGTGGGCGCTGCTGTCGGAAGGCGTCGCCGCCGCCGGGACGCCTGGCGGCAGCGGCCTGCTGGTCCGCGCCGGCCGCTCGAGCAGGCGGCGGGCCTTCACGGCGGATGGCGGGGCGGAAGACCTGTTCGAACACACGGCCGCGCTTGACGTCGTGGCCGCGAAGACGATCGACTGTGATGCCTGCGGCGGCCCCCGGAAGCGCAAGGGACGCAAGGGCGTGAAGCTCGAGCTGCGGGCCGGCCTCGTCGATCCCGTCCCGCCGCAGGGCCTGCCGAAGGGCACGGCCCCGCTGCGCATGCTTGCCGTGCGCGTGCCGGAGAGGAGGCCGCCTGCAGGCAAGGAGCCGGCCGGCCGGCTGCTCCTGGCCACCGAGGGCGAACCCACGGCGCAGAACGCGCTGCGCATCGCCGGGCGGCACGAGAGAAGGTGGCTGATCGAGGAGTGGTTCGCGGCCCTGAAGACCGGCACGCGGATCAGGGACCGCAGGCTCGATGCCGCCGACGACCTGCGCCGGTGCCTGGCCATGGGCGCCATGACCGCCTGCACCGTCATGTCCGTCGGCCGCCTGGCGCGGAGCGCGCCGGAGACGCCGGCGCGGACGGTCGTCCACCTCGACGGGATCCATGTCCTCGCCGTGCACATGGCGAAGCCGAACCACCGAAGGCAGCGCCGCCCGCCCGACCCGGACCAGACGGTCGCCGACTTCGCCGCCGACACCGCGCGCCTCGCCGGCTTCATCCCGCCTGCTCGCCGGCCCATGCCGGGAACGCACGAACTTCGGGAAGGCCATCCTGTATTGTCGCTCTTCGTCGAACATCACCGAGCCATGCGCGACCACGTCAACGTCGAGTCGACAGTGTACCATTGAAAGACCCGGGGTGCCGTCGGCGAGGGCCGGCTGCGGCGCATTCATGCCGCGTGCCTTCAGCCCCGGGAGGACCTCCCGCCAGCTCCGGGTGGATTCGCGGATGCCGTCCTCCACCGCCGGCAGGTGCTTCTCTCCGGGTCATTGACACCAATCACCACCAGGCAGCACAGCCGCTCCCGTTCCGCTCTCGGGCCGCCATGGATGCCGTCGACCCGCACATGGACCCGGCGATCCCTGTCCAGGGGCCTCTGGCGCCATTCCTCGTATTCCTGCCTCCACGCGGCCTCGAGACGGGAGACGGTGCCTGAGACAATCCCCTCCTCCGGCCCGACCAGGGCTTCGAGGGCATCGCCCGTCCCGCCGGTGGAGACACCCTCGAGACAGAGCCACGAGATGCTCGCCTCCATGTTGCGGGACTTGCGAAGCCGGGGGCTGCCTGCCCGGGCGGAAGGCCACCGGCTCGCCGGTCCCGGAGCGGATCCCGGGCATGCGGACGGAGACCGGGCCGATGCCGGTCCGGATCTCGCGCTCCGGCAGGCAGCCATTGCGAACCACGCCGGCCCGACCATCCTCGAGGCGGTGATCGGAACAGGAGGCAGGAACATCCTGCAATTCGGCCTCGACGGCCGGATGAACGATCTGCCGGGCACCGGCGCGGACCAGCTCCGTCGGTTGATCTCGGGGCCTTGCGTGATCTGCAAATTCGCATGCATCTGATGTCATGGCGGTGTACTCCCCGGTTGCTGTTTGCAACGAATCCAGTCAACCGGACATGCCGCCTGCCTTCAAACGCCCCGAACACCACTTTCGACAATGGCTCACTCCCAAGCCCGCCTCGGTTCACCCTTGCCCTTGCCCTTGCCCCGGAGTCGCAGGTCGCCCCTACGCGGGGCATGGATTGAAGCGTCAGACATTGTTGGCATTCAGGACAAGAGCTCGGCGTGTCCGTTAATCAGGAGAACTGGCAATCATTTCTGACAATCGTGCTTCGTCATGTTATATGGTGAGCGGGTTCGTGTTGGGGAACAAATGATGGGCGCGCAATTGGAACTGGTATTGGCGATAGTTGGTACTGGTGTGGCGTTGGCCGCACTGAACATAAACCAGATGTCCGGTGCCCGACGCGAAATTGCCGATGTGAGGAACGAGATCAGTAACTTGCGCGAGCGGCTAGCCCGAGTGGAGGTCACGCTTGATGTGATCCGGGCTGGTATGCAACTACCGCGGCCATCGGCAGAACCGGATCCCGAGGATCAAGCCGCATGAATTCGGCACAACAGTTCGTTGTTCGAACAGTCCTCTTAATTCGGATCACTTGACACATTATCCAGCAACAGCCTGACCCGATCCCCCGGCAGGAGCCCCATCCCGCACGCGCATGATGGTCTGACGGCTGGTCCCCGGTCTCCAAGCGGCTATAATCCATATTCACCTATCCCTCGGAAATTCCGGGGGAATTTCTTGCCAAGTGGTCGCAAAACACACATGAAAGCCTCAAAACAGCGTTAGTTGCTCAGGAATTTCGTCTCTCTGTTCATGATCTTTTCCCGTGAAAATCCGGGCATTCGCGTATTGTTTGTCAGTAATTGTGACAAAAGACTTATCCCCTTGGCACAGGTGGCCCCACATTTTGTGTCCGAGGAGGTTGACGTCACGTCGTGTTCGCTTCATGTTCCAGTCATGCCCGGCCGACTGAAAGACGACCGCCCGATGTCCCGCCAACAGTTCGAGGAGCTCTTCCCGGACGACGGGGCCTGCGCCCGCCACTTGGCGGAGCTGCGCCGGGGCGACGGCTTCGCGTGCCCGGCCTGCGGCGGCACGAAGGGCTGGGAGCTGAAGGGCGAGCGCTTCGTCCGCGAGTGCGCGGACTGCGGGCGCCAGACCTCCGTGACGGCGGGCACGGTGATGCACCGCAGCCACCTGCCTCTGAAGACATGGTTTCTCGCCGCGCATCTCGTGGCCACGCATTCCAGCGGGATGTCCGCGCTCCGGCTCCAGGCGCAGCCGGGGATCGGCAGCTGCAAGACGGCCTGGCTGCTGCTGCACAAGCTGCGCCGTGCCATGGTCGACCCGGACCGGAGCCTGCTGCAGGGGTGAAGGGCGTGTCAGGCCGGGGCCGCAGCGCCGACGGCAGGATCCTCCTGGCCGGGGCGGTCGAGATCCCGGAATGCGGGAAGCCGCGCCGCATCCGGCCGAAGGCCGTGGAAAGCTACGCCTCCGGGGCGCTGCACGGGTTCGTGTCGGACGCGGTCGCGCCCGGCGCGCGGGTCGTCACCGACGGCTGGCTCGGGTACAGCGGCCTGCCCGACAACCCGCGGGAGGAAAGGGTGGTCGGCGACCGCAAGGCGCACGAGATCCCGACCTGGATCCACCGGGTCCTCTCGAACCTGAAGCGCCGGGCCCTGGGGGTGCATCACGGGCCGAGACGCAAGCACGTCCAGCGCTACCTGGACGAGTTCGTCTTCCGCCGGAACCGGCGCCGCCACCGGCGGACCTCGCTCGACAGCCTCCTCGGCATCGGCCTCGGGCTGCCGCCCGCAACGTATCAGGACATCGTCGAAGGACGCGCCTGACGCGGCCCCGGCGCCGGAACCCCGCGCCCGCAATCCGCCCACGCCCCCGCATCCCGGAATTCCCGCCGCCGGGACCGCCTTGCGGCCGTGCCGGCGCGTTCTGCGCAACGGATCCGGGAGACCGGCCGCGCAGGCGCCGACACAACATCTTGTGCCGCCTTGGCCAGGGGGATAAGCCTTTGTGACAATATGCAGATTCCCTCTTCCCGGCCATGCGTCGCCGATGCGGGTCATGTGTGTTTCCGTTGCTTCCCTGCTTTCGACAAAGCGCAGGTAGACAGAGTACTGGGCCATCTCGAATCCACGGTCGAGCAAAAGGCGAGAGGCGAGACGCTCGAGGATCCCCGGCTCCGGCGAATGATCGCCGGGAAGCTGCCGAAGCCGGTGGCGGTGGCGCTTGCCGGCAGGATGGCGCGCATGATCCGGGCGCTGTCGGTGAAGAACGAGGATCATCGGGCACCGGCGGCCATGGCCGCGGCGGCATGACTGCCGGGAAAGAGGAACAACCGGAATGCCGGGCACTGCGGACACGACCTTGAATGAAGGCGTGATGATCTGCGGGTGATCCCGGCCTAGGCGGTGAGGATGACGGACAGCACAGGGGCAAGGGTCATTGAAGACGGGATCGGAAAAACCGGCAGGCCACGCAGGGCTTCGAGCCCGCTCGAGCGATCCGGATCCGATCCGCGAACACCATGTGGGCCGGCGGCGAATGAATGCTGCATCGAGAGGCCGGACATGTGACCGTGTCCTGACCGTGATCCGGGTTGTCCGGATTCCGGCCTGCACCACCGGGGGCGTCCACATACGCGCGTTGCGGCAGGAGTGGTGCCTGCGCGGCTGATTCGCAACCCGATTGTCAACAGGCGCTAGGAAGAACCCAATGCCGCACCAGGCCCGGACCCGGGCTTCGATTGCCGGCATGTGCAATCCCTGCCCTTGCAACGCCTTCGGGCATCTCAAAGAACCCCGAACTCGTCGTAGACATCGATCAGCTTGCGTCCGGCCTTCAGGGCGCCCAGGGATTTGTTTTCGGCCGCCAGCTTTGCGCGACCTTCCTCGAGCACGGCCATTTCCAGTGCCTTGGGAATAACGATGCATCCGTCTGCATCTCCGAAGACGATATCTCCGGGATGCACCGATACACCGCCGCATTCCACGGGCACGTCAACCTCGATAACCTTGCCCCGCCCCATGCTGTCCAGCGGGGCGATTCCGCCGGAATAGACCGGCAAATTCAGCTCGCGCACATGCCTGATGTCGCGAACGCAGCCATCCATGACCGCCCCCACTGCACCGCGGAGCGTGGCAGCAGTGCTTAGCAATCCGCCCCAGGGTGCGATGCGCCCGGTCTTGCCACAGGCGGCAACAACGACATCTCCAGGGCCCAGATCATCGACCAGGCCAATCTCCAGCTCATAGTGATTCTCGTCGGGGCCGGGCCGGGCATAGACATCGGCGTAGAGCATCGTCCGGGCGCGACCGACCATCACCAGGTCTTCGTCAAGGGGGCGAATATAGGGCTTCATTGCCTGGCCCATATGTCCAAGACTGTCCAAAACATCCGAGATCATGGCGCAAAAGAATGTTTCACGCATCTCCGCAATGACCGGGTCAATCGAATTGGCATTTCTGCCATCAGGACCGTTTTTTGGCATGAAATTCGCTCCGAACTTTATCGTTAAAGTAACTTGGCATGCAATCGCCACGCCTGTCAATGTTGCGAAAATGGCACCAGGATCATCCAGACTGGTTTCGGCCGATTCGTGTTGATGTTGAGCACGGGTGTGTTCGCGGGATCGGCAACGGTCTTTCCCGTCACTGCCGCGGCGCGCATGTGCGGCGCTCCCGGCATGTCGAATCGCACGCGCATGGGCGCCTTCCCGGCCCTCCCGAAGACCCCCCGAGGATTTTCTCGATGGCCTGGCAGTGTCCGGCCGGAACGGCCGGATGAGCACACGCCCCGGGGGACGGCGATGGACGGGCACCAATGACCCGGCATTCGCCAGCCGGGGTTTCCTTGTTCAGACCTGTTTTTGCATGCATGGTAGGCCCAGACCAGGGTGCTTGTTCGTTGTGCCCGCAGGAGATGCAATTTGGCAGATCAAAAACCGGCCCCTTCGCGTGGTCCCCGGAAGCGGGCAACAATCAAGGACGTGGCACTTGCGGCCAAGGTGTCTCCGATGACGGTCTCCAATGTCCTGAACAACAATTTGCAATATGTCAGTTCGAAGACAAAGGCGCGGGTCGAACGGGAAATCGTGCGACTCAATTACCGGCGCCAGTCCGCCGGGCGAAACCTGAGATACTCGGACCAGCGATCGATCGGACTGGTTGTCGTGAGCGATGATCCGGCGTTTCTGGAGGATCAGTTCAGCACCAAGGTTGCCGCGGGCCTGGCGAATTCTCTCAACAATGCCGACTACACGATGACAGTCCAGGGTGTGAGCGCTGACGCCCTGTCCAAGGCGATGATCATGAGAAGCGTCGATGTGGCTGGCGTTTGCGCCATGATTTCCGGCCCGGAAGACGTCCGAGACAGAATTGTCGAACAGTTTCTCGCGCTGAAGCAGCCCTTGATCCTGTTCCAGCAAACCAGCACCGAAGAGGTGGATGACTTGTGCACCATTCGATTGAATGAGCTTGGAAGCGGCGAAATCATGGGCGACCACCTCCTGGCAAGAGGAGTCAGGTCCATTCTTGCCCTGCGACCGCAGCAGCATTGGTTTGCCATCGAAAAACGGTTCGAGGGAGTCCGGAAGGCCATGTCGAACACGACAGGCTCGCCGTCTTTTGCAATTCTTGAGGCGGCGTCTGAGTCATTGATTTCCGTTCAAACGGCACTGGAAAACTACCTGGAGGAAAACCCCCTGCCCGAGGCGATTGTCGGCGGCAACGACCAGATTGCGCTGGCCGCCATGCTGTTGCTGGCTGATCGCGGCGTCAGAGTGCCGAAGGATGTACGAATTGCCGGCTTCAACGGGTTCGAGGCGCATCGCTATCTTCGTCCGCAATTGACGACGGTCATATCGCCTGCCTACAACCTTGGTGAACAGGCCGGGCAACTGATCCTGGAGCGCCTTTCAGGCGGCGCCTTCTCAACTCGCGACCTAGTGCTTCCCGTGCATTTTTCACCGGGCGGAACGACCTGAGGATGAACGGTAATACCCCGACTCCCCGGACGCGGTGGTGATTGCCTGCGTGGAGTATGATTTGACGTTCATGCATGGGGGCCAATATTGCCCGGGAGCACTCATCAACCTTCGGGATTTGGATTAGCCAATGAATTCAGATGGAAAACGAGACGGGTTGAGAAGCGCCGAATGGTTCGGGAGCGCGGGGAAATACGGATTTGTCCCGCGAAGCTGGATGCGCAGCCAGGGGTTCTCGGAGCGCCTTCTGGATAACCGCCCGGTTATCGGTATCTGTAACACTTGGTCAGATCTGACCAACTGCAATCGTGGCCTGAAGGAACTGGCCGAGCATGTGAAGCGCGGCGTTCTGATGGCTGGCGGGTTTCCATTGGAATTCCCGGTGACAAGCCTGGGCGAACCGTTCATGCGGCCCACTACAATGATGTTCCGCAATCTGGTGGCGATGGATGTGGAAGAAACGCTACGGGCCAATCCGATTGACGGCGTGGTGCTGTTGTGCGGATGCGACAAGACCACCCCGGCCTTGATGATGGGGGCTGCCAGTTGTGATCTGCCATCCATTGTCGTGTCCACCGGGCCGATGCTGAACGGTCGGTTCCGTGGCCGCGCGCTGGGTTCGGGCACGGACATGTTCAAACTCGACGAAGACCTTCGTTCGGGCAAGATTTCGAAACAGGATTTCAGTGATGCCGAGGCGGCGATGTCCCGTTCGATCGGAACCTGCATGACCATGGGCACCGCATCGACGATGGCGTCAATTGCCGAGGCGATGGGAATTGCCCTGCCTTTGAATGGTGCTATCCCTGCTCCCGATAGCCGGCGTGCCGTTCTGGCGGAAATGTCTGGCTCCCGGATCGTTGAATTGGTCAACAACGACATCCGCATGTCGCAGATCCTGACCCGTGAAGCATTTGAAAACGCAATTGTCGTCAACGGCGCTATTGGCGGATCAACAAATGCCGTTGTGCACCTTCTGGCCCTGGCCGGACGAAGCGGCGTTGAACTTTCGCTTGACGACTGGGACCACCTGGGCCGAGACATTCCCTGTCTTGTCGATCTCAAGCCGTCGGGCCGGTTTCTGATGGAAGAATTTTTCGAGGCGGGTGGATTGCCTGTCGTGATGAACAGGGTGGCCGACCGGCTCCGGCTGGCTGCACTCGCAATCGAAGGAGGAACCATCGGCGACCGGATTTCAAATGCAGAGGGATTTGATGATGAAGTCATTCGAGAGGTCGACAACCCGGTGACAAAGCAGGGCGGCATAGTTGTCCTGCGTGGCAATCTGGCTCCCGATGGTGCCATCCTCAAGCCATCTGCCGCCAGCCCCAGACTGATGAGACACCGGGGCAAGGCGATTGTCTTCGAAAGCGCCGAAGACTTCCGGGCCCGCGTCGATGACCCGGATCTGGAAGTTGACGAAGACAGCGTGTTCATCCTGCGAAACTCCGGGCCCAAGGGCCATCCAGGCATGCCCGAAGTTGGCAGCATGGCCATACCGGGAAAGCTGATCGCTGCTGGCGTGACCGATGTTGTGCGGATATCCGACGCCCGGATGAGCGGCACGGCTTTTGGCACGGTCGTCTTGCATGTCACGCCGGAGTCTGCCGTTGGCGGGCCTCTCGCCGCGATCCAGACCGGCGACACCATCGTGCTGGATGCCAAGGCGCGCCGCCTGGACGTGGACATCCCCGATGATGCTCTCAGGGCGCGTCTTGCCGGGCTCACGCCAATTCCTTCGGACCAGGACCGGGGCTACGGCAAGCTTTATGTCGAGCATGTCCAGCAGGCCGACCGCGGTGCCGATTTCGACTTTCTGGTTGGCGGCTCGGGAACCCCGCCGTCCAGGCCTTCCTTCTAGTTCCACGTGGAACGAGTGGCTCATTCTCCCGGCCGAATCGGCACCGCTCGATCACGAATCCGAAACGGAGCATCCAAATGACCACCCGTGCCTATTGCGACTGCCACGTCAACATCTGGAACGATGAGCATGTCCTGCCGCTGTATCACACGCTGCATGCGCGCGTGCGTCACGGCGACATCGCACCAAGAGCCGATGCAGACACGCTTCATGAAGCGATGTGCGATGTCGAAAGAGCCATCATCTTTTCCCTGCGTTATGGCGACTCCGTCGGCATCGAAGGCGATGATGAAACGACTGCCGCCGCGGTGGCCAGGTATCCAGACAAGTTCATCGGGTTTGCCTATGTTGATCCGCGGCGAGATGACTGCATGGATCTGCTGCATCACGCCATAGATGACCTGGGGTTGAAGGGTGCCAAATTCGGACCGATCTACAACGGTGTGGCGCTGTCCGATCCTCGCATGGAACCGGTGCTGGACTTCCTTCAGGATCGAAACCTGCCGCTCACGATGCACATGGGGACGACCTTCGCTCGAAATGCACCCGTGGATCTGGGACGCGCCATTCACGTCGAGCCTGTGGCAATGAAATACCCGGACCTGACCATGGTGATGGCCCATATGGGTCACCCCTGGTACGAGGACGCAATCGCGGTCGCCCGCAAGCAACCCAATGTTTTTCTTGACCAATCGGCGCTATTCTACCGACCCTGGCAGTACTACAACATGCTGATCCTGTCCCAGGAGTACAAAATCACCGACAAGATCTTCTTTGGCACCGACTTTCCGTTTGCCGGGGTTGGTGAAAGCGTGGACGGATTGCTGAAAATCAACGACATGCTTGCCGGCACGAATCTGCCTCGTGTCAGGCAGGAAACCATGAACCAGATCCTGCAATCCGATCCGTTCGATGCGTGGTGGAAAGGGAACCGCCCATTCTAGGGCTTGTTGACAATCGGGTTGCCAATCGGGCGAATCGATGCCATTTTCCCTGCAACGCACGTCGGAATGGCGGCACGAGCAGGTGAGGAAAATGACGGATGAATGAAGACAGGACGGTGCTCACCGACGCCATGTGGGCGCGGATCGAGCCCATGCTGCCCGGCAAGGCAACCGATCCCGGCGTCACCGCGGCAGACAACAGGATGTTTCTCGAGGCGGTACTGTGGCGGATCCGCACCGGCTCGCCCTGGCGCGACCTTCCGGAGCATTTCGGCAACTGGAACAGTGTCTTCAAGCGCTTCCGCAGATGGGCCCTTTCGGGTGTCTTCGAGACCGTATTCAACGAGTTGTCCGATGAGTTCGACCTCGAATACGTGTTCGTGGACGGCACCATCGTGCAGGCGCACCAGAAGGCGGCCGGCGCAAAAGGGGGACCTCGAAGCAGGGTATCGGACGCTCCCGGGGCGGCCTGACCAGCAAGATCGTGGCGATCGTGGACGCCCTTGGCTGTCTCGTCCGCTTCGTGATCCTTCCCGGACAGGCACATGACCTGGCCGGCGTGCCGGAACTCATCGACGATCTCCAATACGGGGCCCTCATCGGCGACAGGGCATTCGATGCCGGCTGGCTGATCGAGGCGATCGGGGAGAGCGGAGCGATGGCGGTGATTCCCGCGAGGCGCCACCGGACAGTGCCCCGGCATCATGACCGGGAGATGTACAAGTGGCGCCACCGGATCGAGAACTTCTTCGCAAGAATCAAGGAGTTCCGGGCGATCGCCACCCGCTACGACAAGACCGAAGCCAGCTTCGCGGCGGCGATTCATCTCGTCAGTGGCGTGGTTGCGGCAACATGATTGTCAACAGGCCCTAGCTGGACCCGCTTTGGTCAGGAGCATGTTTCATGAACAAGAATTATGACTATGTAATCGTCGGTGGCGGCAGTTCAGCCTGTGTTGCCGCCTGGCGTTTGACGACGCTCTACGGTGCCCGGGTGTTGCTGCTGGAGCGCGGCAACAAGAGGATCAACTGGATCATGCGGCTGCCTGCCGGTTATTCGAAATACATCGAGCGCGACACCTATCTCGAGATGCACCAGTCGGTTCCGGCACCCGAACTTGATGGCCGGGCTCCCATCGTGCCGCAGGCCAGGGTGCTGGGCGGCGGCAGTGCGGTAAACGCGATGGTCTACATGCGCGGTCAGGCCAGGGACTACGATGATTGGGATGCCTATTTCGGGGGCAATTCGGGCTGGCGTTATGATGATGTGCTGCCTGTATTTCGCAGTATGGAAAGCAATGGCCGTCTGAACGACGCCTTCCATGGCATCGGCGGGCCGCTGGACGTGACGGATGTTGGCAACATCTCGGAAATGACCAGGGCCTTCATCCTTGCCGCACAAAGGGCGGGAATTCCCTACAACCATGATTTCAATGGAACCCGGCAAGGTGGTGTCGGAACCATGCAGTTCACGATCGGTCGCGACAAGTTTGGCCGTCGCGTTCGGTGCGACGCGGCATCGTCGTTCCTGAAGCTGGCCGAGGCCACGGGGCTACTGACCGTCGAGTTGGGCGCAATGGCGACAAGAATCGAAGTTACGGGAAATCGCGCCGTGGGGGTGCAATACGACAGGAATGGCACGAAGCATGCCGCACGCCCCGACCGCGAGCTGCTGATCGCGGCGGGCACCTACAACACCGCGAAGCTCCTGATGTTGTCCGGCCTGGGGCCGGCAGATCATCTGGGCGAGCACGGCATCCCGGTCGTGGTCGATTTGCCCGGTGTTGGACAGCACCTGCAGGACCACCATGAAGTGCCCCTGGTCACGAAGACCCGCGCCGGGTCAGCGACCTATTACGGGCAGGACAAAGGGTGGAGAATGCTGAAGAACGGCATCGAATATCTGGCTTTCGGATCGGGTCCCGTCGGCACCACCGGTGTTGAAAGTTGCTGTTTTTTCGATCCCGCAGGCACCGACCGCCCGATCATCCAGCTTTATTGCGTTCCAACCGTCTATCTTGATCGTGATGTCAAGAAGAGGAAGGCACCCGGTGTCACGCTCACCGCCTGTTTGTTGCGACCCAGGGCGCGCGGGGCGGTAAGACTTGCCTCGGCCAACCCGCTCGACAAGCCGAAGGTTTCTCTGAACTTCTTCGGGCATGCCGATGACCTGAAGCTGACCATCGATGCCCTGCGCATTGCGCGCAAGATCGTGCGCACGACCCCGATGGGCGACCTGATGGCAGAGGAACTGATGCCTGGGCAGGACATCGAGACAGATGAAGACTGGCGCCGCTACTGCGGTGGACAGGTGAAGACGAACTATCATCCCGTGGGCACCGCAAGAATGGGGCCCGCAAGCGATCCCGGCGCAGTTCTGGACACGAGGTTCAGAGTGCGCGGGGTGGACAACCTCAGGGTCATGGACTGTTCTTCGATCCCCTTCATTCCATCCGGCAATACCAACGCAATCGCCATGGCACTGGGATATCGCGCGGCTGACTTTGTTTCGGAAGGCAGCTAGATGGTCCGACTGGAATGCAGTTCATTCGGCAAGTCATCCGACGTCAACCGGATTCTCAAGGAGCTCCTCCCTGGAAGTCGGTGGTGCTCCGCAATCCGCTCCTCCCCGCCCGACGATTGGGCCAGGCAACCGGAGATATTGAACATGGGTGTCTCCGACGTGCCGCAATTTCGCACTGGAGGCTTCTCGATGAAACCTGGCTACCCACACAAGCGACTGCTCACCAGTGTTCAGGGCAGAGACCATTCGCCTGCACGTTGCCATTTGATCGTTGACGATCAAATTGCCCGTCTGTATATCTGACTGTCAAACATGTAACGTTACATGGATGTCTTGAAGTGGTGGTTGCGGGAGCATGGTCAGGAATGACTCGCCCCTCGGACCGAAGACAAACCGGCGGAAATTCCGCGATCAGAAAAGTGCCGATCCGGCATGACAAGGAGGAAGTGATGCGTCTAATTCAACGAGCAAGACCGCTGGCGATGGCCGCGGCGGTGTCTCTGGTTGCCGGCCTCGGGGCGGCAGCACCGACCTATGCCGAAGACATTACCCTGCGTTTGCCAAGCTGGTGGTTTGGCGAGCCGGGCAACAAGGCATGGTTGGACAAGGCGATCGCCGCCTTTGAAGCTGACAACCCCGGAATCAAGGTTGATGGCTATAACCTCGGCTATGGAGGCTATGCCGACCAGATGCTGATCGAGATGAGTTCGGGAACGGCGCCGGACGTTATCCATCTTCTGAACATGAACATGGGTGACTTCCTGCGCAACGACCTGTTGGCGCCACTTGACGCCTACATGGATGGAGCCGAGATCACACCGGATACCTATTCGGCTGCCCAGTTCGCCTCGCCGGTAATTTCCGACGGCAGCACCTATGGCGTGATCCACATGGTTGCCAACTATATTCCGTTCTACAATACCGAATTGCTGGCCGAAGCGGGATATGACGAATTTCCGGACAATCCGGAAGACTTCTCGGCCATGGTCGAGAAATTGACCAATGCCCCCGATCAGTTTGGCTATGCGGCAATGGTTAAGCCCGGGAGCTATGTTGAGACCTATATGGATGTCACGCAGTGGGTCATGGCCAATGGCGGCAACTGGGCCGTGGACGGCACACCGACCATTGACTCGGCGGAAAACGTCGAGGCGATCAGGCAGTTCAAATCAGTCTTCGACGCTGGCGTCATGCCCCGTGATGTCGACAAATCCACTTATCGACAGATGTGGTGGGAAGGCAAGGTCGCGGTCTTGTTTGACGGATCATGGATGATGGGTTTTGCACGAGAGAGAAACCCCGAGATCGTTCCAGTCCTGCAAGCGGCGCAGATGCCCTGGCCGGGTCACAGAACTGCGGCGGCCTACCAGATTTGGTCGGTCCCTGCCGGATCAAAGCACCCGGAAGAGGCGTTCAAGCTGATCCAACACCTGCAAAATGCACAATGGCAGCAGGAAATGGTTGAAATGACAGGCGCCATCTCGCCGCGCTTGAACAACCTGCCCGATGGTTATCTTGAAGAGAACGCCTGGTTTGCGCCTTTTCAGGAAGCGTCTGACAAGTACTCCGAGTCGATCATGCCCACCGGCCTGGAGACCTATGGGAACGAGGTCTTGAAGATCATTGCCGACCAGATCGAGTTGATTCTTTACCGCGATGCTCCGATCGAAGAGGCTATGGCAACAGCCCAGAGCGAAGTTGTGGCCTTGATCAGCCAATAAGCACGAAACAGGCGCTGCGGCTCTCACGGGTGGCAGCGCCAGCGCCCACTCATTCGACAAGCAAGACGGGCGATTGCTTGGGATAAAACAGGGGGTGATGCAGGTCGGCGGTAATCACGCAGACAAGCAAGACCGATGGCTGCCTGCTGTGTTGCTGTGGCCTGTCCTTCTTCTGATCTGTCTGTTGGTGCTTGGCCCATTGGTATGGGGCATACGCGTCAGCTTCACCGACAGTCGCATGATCGCGCTCGGCTTCAAGATCCCCTTTACCCTGAAGAACTATGTCTCCGTTCTGGCCAACCCGGACACCTGGGCGGCGGTTTGGGTGACAGTCAAGTTCTCACTTGGTACCGTGATCGGAAGTGTGGTCCTTGGGCTGGCATCGGCGCTTGTGCTGAACCTGTCATTTCCCGGTCGGGCGATTGTGCGGGCATTGATCATTTTGCCATGGGCGGTGCCACATGTTGTGTCTGCCCTGATCTGGCAATGGCTCTACAACCCCGATTTCGGCGTAATCAACTACGTGCTGACTCTGTTACCCTTCGTGGAAACCGGGCCGACCTGGTTAAGCGATCCGGATTACGCGTTGAGCGCGGTGGTGATCGTGAACATCTGGAAAACCTATCCGTTTGCAGCGCTTGTGTTCTTGGCTGGTTTGCAGACAATTCCGGATGAAATCTACGAAGCCTCCAACATAGATGGTGCCGGACCAATTCGGAGGTTTCTCGACATCACACTGCCGGGACTCCAGCGCGTCATGGCCATCGTGGTCCTGCTGCTCTTGATCTGGAGCTTTGGAAATTTTGTCTTCATTTTCCTGATGACCCAGGGAGGGCCCGCAGGTGCCACCAACGCGTTGGTGGTGCACATCTATTTCGAGGCATTCCAGTACTTTCGGGCGGGCTCGGCCTTCACCATGGGTTCGCTGTTGCTGGTCATGTCCATCATGCTTGCAGCCTTCTATGCGCTGATCACGAGTCGGCCACGCCATGGTTAGACCCGATTCAATGACTCAAACCGCTGACCAGTATTCCTTGCGTCTCGGCCTGTACGGAAGCCGATTGGCGCTGGCGGCAGTTATCCTGTTCATGTGCACGGCCGCCATATTCCCTTTCTACTGGATGATCGTGACGTCGATCAGGCCCAGCGCGCTCCTGTTCGAATATCCGCCACAGCTCTTGCCGAGTGCGGGATCCGTTTTTCAGCCGTACAGGGACATCTTCCGCGATTCTGATCTGGCACAGTGGCTGTGGAACTCGACCCTGGTGTCATTCATGACGGCGCTTCTGGCATCGCTGTTCGGCGCCATGGCCGCCTACAGCCTCGCACGGTTTCGGTTGCGGACAGGACGCGCGTCGGAAATGCTGTTTCTTCTGACGCAAATGTTGCCGGGCATCCTGCTTGCGCTGCCGATGTTTCCGATCTTGGCGAAGTTGGGGCTGCTTGACAGCCTGTCCGGGTTGTCGTTGGTGTACCTCGCGTTTCTGATCCCCGTGGCGACGGCCTTGCTGAAACCTTTCTTCGAAGCCATCCCGCTGGAATTGGAGGAGGCTTCGTTGATAGACGGTGCATCGCGTGTCCAGACGATGTTTCGGATCACGCTACCCCTGTCGCTGCCCGGCCTGGCGTCGACATTCCTGTTCTGCTTCATCATCGCCTGGGACGAATACCTGTATGCGAGGATATTCATCAGAGATCCGGATCAATGGACGATCTCTGTGGGCCTTGCATCGTTTTCCGGTGAATTCGTCACGCCCTGGGACCAGGTGATGGCGGCCGCTACAATTACGACATTGCCCGCCGTGTTGATCTTTCTGGTGCTCCAAAGATACCTGGTCCGGGGATTGACCGCTGGTGGGGTCAAGGGTTGAAGGATATGCAATGACAACTGCAAACCTGAAGAATGTCAGCAAGATCTTCCCCGAACATGTCGCCGTAAACGACATTTCCCTTGACATCGCCGACGGCGAATTCGTGGTCCTGGTCGGGCCTTCGGGGTGCGGCAAGTCCACAACCTTGCGCATGGTGGCCGGGCTGGAACAGGCAACCAGCGGGGACATCCTGATCGGCAACAAACGTGTCAACGACGTGTCGCCGCGCGATCGGGACGTGGCGATGGTGTTCCAGAACTACGCGCTCTACCCTCATTTGTCGGTCTATGAAAATCTGGCCTATGCGTTGCGCCGGCGTCGCGTGCCCCGCGCAGAGATTGACACCCGGGTCAAACAGGCGGCTCAGTCCATTGATCTTGAGGATTTGCTGGAAAGGCGCCCTGCACAATTATCCGGTGGCCAGCGCCAGCGGGTCGCCCTGGGTCGCGCCATCGTGCGGCAGCCCAGGCTTTTCCTGATGGATGAACCGCTCAGCAATCTTGACGCAAAACTCCGGGTGCAAACACGGTCCGAGATCACCCGGCTGCAACAGGCGCTGGGTGTGACGACCCTCTATGTGACCCACGATCAAACCGAAGCCATGACCATGGGAATCAAGATCGTCGTCATGAACAACGGAAAAATCCAGCAAGTGGCCTCGCCCCGGGACCTTTACGACCGCCCGGCGAATACTTTTGTTGCCGAGTTCATGGGGACGCCGCCGATGAACCTGATCACCTGTCAGCTGGACAATGATTCAATCACGCCGAGCCTTGTAGCCGATGGTGTCAAGATCGCGTGCGGCGGCGAACAGGAAAAATCACTGGCTGCGGCAGCCAGTGATGGTGCCTTGATTGTCGGGTTTCGACCTGAAAACGCGACCCTGGTGGATGATGGCAGTTTGGCCGATATGTCCGGGAAGGTCCTGGGTATCGAGGAATTGGGGCACGAGACATTGGTGATGCTCAGCAACGCCAGTTGCGCGTTCACGATTCGACTGCCGCCTGACGCCGGTGCGCGTGTCCGACCTGGTGACAGGCTGTCCTTGTCCCTTTCCAGGCCCAAACTTCGTTTCTTCGATGCTGCCTCCGGTGATTCAATCACGCTCGATTGATGGACCAACCCCCTGGATACGGAATCTCCAGGCTGGTGACGCTGCAGTGTGTCCCTGACCGGGTTGAACGGGGTTGCGGTCGGAGCCTGTTAAGCCATGGAGAAAGAGGTGCAGCGCCGCTTCACTTCAATAATCTGATGCCGGCGATGGCAGCCTGTTCCGTGGACACTCACCTCTCCACCTCATTTGCGGAGGTCGCCCGGCGTTTTCTCCGGTGCAACCTGGCGCAGTTCGGAGGGGGCGCCCACCCCATCGCATACCTTCGGTCGCAGGGGCAGATCTGTCGGTCTACACGCCTGACGGCGGCTCCGTCCCCTCGCTCGGAATGTCCGGATACCGTCCATACCCGTAGACCCTGCCCCGCCTTCGCCCGGTGATCTCCTTGACGATTCCGAGGTGCTCGAGTTCTGCCAACGCGGCATTCACGGTCGGCGCGGTCAATCCGGTTTTCTTCACGAGCAGGCCCGAGGTCAGGAACGGCATTTGCCGAAACCAATCGTGGAGCCGCAGGGCCGGTCCGGCCCGGGCGTTGTCCATCGTGATGCGCTCCCGGTCTTCCTGGAAGAGATCCACGATCCGGGTGACGGCGTCGAAGGCCTGGTCAGCGGTTTTGGCGACACCGGCAAGGAAGAATTCCGGCCAGGCCTCCCAATTGCCCCGCTCGCGCACCTCCTGCAGGCGCCGGCAATACTCGACGCGATGGGTCTCGAGGTAGAGGCTGAGGTAAAGCAGCGGAGTTCTCAGGACCCCCTGGACGCCAAGACAGAGCGTCAGGAGCAGCCGTCCGATTCGGCCGTTGCCGTCGAGAAACGGATGGATGATCTCGAACTGGACATGGATCAGCCCGGCCTTGATGAGCGCTGACAGGCCCGATGTATTGTCGTGGAAGAAGCCTTCCAGGGCATCGAGACAGGAGTCGAGTTCGGCAACCGGAGGTGGCACGTGGAGCGCATTGCCCGGGCGGCTGCCACCGACCCGGTTCCGGGTGCAGCGGAATTCGCCCGGGGCCTTGGTCTTGCCGCGACCGCCTTGCAGGAGTCGGCCGTGCATCATCGCATCGACATGACCGGACACCTCGCGAATGCCGTCGATCGGCTCGCCTGCCTGTGCCCCGGTCTCGAAGCGCAGGAGATCCGACAGCGTCGATTGCGTGCCCTCGATCTGCGAGTACAGCACCGCCTCCTTGCGAACATGCATGTAGAGGAACAATTCCTGGCGCGGCAGGAGCAGGGGCACGCCGTCGAGACGGCCGCGGGCCCGCTCCGCAAGGCTGAGACGTTCGAGCAGCGCCAAGACATCGATCGGCGGCCGGGGCGGCGGCACGAAGTCGCTCACTGCCTCCCATACCGGAGGTTCCGCGAAGCATGATGGCGGGAGGGAGCCGGGCCAGGGCGGATTCTCGGGGAATAGCGGGGCGGTGGCGCACCCAGTAGGATTCGAACCTACGACCTTCGCCTTCGGAGGGCGACACTCTATCCAGCTGAGCTATGGGTGCAGACTGCCGACGCAGTGCTTACTTCATATTTCGGCGAGCATAAAGCAAAGAAGGTCGGGCGCGCAAACCACCGAGCCTGCGCCTGCTCGTCGAATTTCACGTCCAGAATCAACGAAGCCGGATGGAACCCGGCTTGGCGTTTGGGCAATTCACCCTGATGCCAGCCTTCGGCAGGCGGCACTCCACATGTGCAGGCTTTCCATCTGCCAGTCGGCGATGACGGATATGATCGGGTCAGGCCAGCAGCTCCCGGCACAATTCAAGCCCTGCCACGAGGAGATCGATCTCCTCCCTGGTATTGTAGAGGGCAAATGATGCCCGGCAGGTGGCGGTGACACCCAGATATCTCATCAGCGGTTGCGCACAATGGTGTCCGGCCCGAACGGCGATGCCTCTCTTATCCAGGATGGTCGACAGGTCATGCGGATGGGCCTGGCCTTCCAGCGTGAAGGAAAAGATCGCCCCCTTTGTCGGTGATTTGCCCTGGATATCGAGCCAGCCCAGCCTGCCGAGTTGCCGGCTGGCATAGTCGCGCAAATCCTCCTCGTGCCGTGCAATGTTCTCGAGGCCGATCCGGTCGATATAGTCGAGGGCAGCACCAAACCCGATCATCTGCACGATGGGTGGAGTTCCTGCCTCGAACAGCCTGGGAGGCTCGGCATAGGTGATGGCCTCCCTCGTGACCTCGTTGATCATGTCGCCACCGCCCTTGAACGGCCGCATCTCCTTCAACCGGTCCCGGTTGATGTAGATCGCGCCCGACGCCGAAGGGCCGTAGAGCTTGTGACCGGTGATGGCAAAGAAATCGACACCGAGAGCCTGCACGTCAACCTTCGAGTGCACCGCCGATTGCGAGCCGTCGGCAAGCACCGGAACCCCGCGCTGATGCGCGCCGTCGATGATGGGTTTGAGGTCAACCCTGGTTCCCAGGACATTGGACATGTGGGTGATGGCCACCAGGCGAGTCCTGGGACCCATCGCCTCGAGAACCGATTCAGGATCGAGTTCGTCATCCTGGTCAAGGTCCACCCATTTCAGGACGATACCCATTCTCTCCCGCAGAAAATGCCACGGAACGATATTGGCATGGTGTTCCATGGTCGAAAGGACAATCTCGTCTCCTGGCTCCAGCCGGTGCATGGCCCAGCCATGGGCCACGAGGTTGATCCCCTCGGTCGAACCCGTCGTGTAGACAATCTCCTCATCATGACCGGCATTGAGAAATTTCCTGATTCTGCCGCGAACCGCTTCGTACCTGTCGGTCGAAATGTTGGACAGATGGTGCAACCCGCGGTGAACATTCGAATATTCCCGGCCATAGGCACGCTCTACCGCCTCGATCACCGACACCGGCTTCTGCGCCGAGGCGGCGTTGTCGAGATAGACCAGGCGGTTGTCATTGACCGTCATGTCAAGAATGGGAAAATCCCTGCGAATGTCATCAATCGGATACATGCCGGCCCCGGGTCAGGTTACCGAGAGCACGGCAATCAGGCTGGTCAATCCGAAGGCGATGGCAAAAACCGCCAGTATGGTGCCACCAAGGACCTTGACCGCCGACCTGAAACCGTGAAGTTCGGTCACGAAATTGACAAACACCCAGAACATGTAGGCCAGCACCAGGAATGTGACCGTAAACCCGATGCTGCCGGAATACGCCCCGGCCATGCCCAGGTTTCGGGCAACCAGGTCCATGATCGAAAGTGCGATCTGGAAGCCCAACGTGATCGCCTGCAACCAGGTGATCAGGAGAATTGCGTCACCGAAATTGCCTTTGCCGCCGAAGATCCGTCCCGCGAGAACGGTAACCAATACCGCGAAGGCAAGCATCCCGGCTTCCAGCATGGTCGCTCCGAAGGGTGTCTGGACCCAGTAGATCCAACCCTGGAGGTTCTCGCTCTCGGTTGCGGCACCTGCGTCGAGATTGAAGATCAGCTGCGACACGATTGCGCTCAACACGACAACCAGCGCTGCAGCCACGAGACGCCCCTCGAAGGTCAGCCGCGAGCCGAGAAGCTCCCGGGCAGCAGCCCTGGGGGTGGTAATCGTCAATACCCCCAGCCGCTTCAGTTCGTTCAGCATGTCAGGACCCGGCCCCGGCGAATTCAGGCCGGAATTGCGAGGAAATGGCGGTGCAGCATGAAGTTTTCACTGTCGTCACGCTCCGGCCAGCCAGATCTCCGGTTGAACTGCATTCGACACCCGATATTTGGCTATCGACCGGCAATTGCAAGCTCCCGGTCTGCAACAATAGATTCCAGCAGCGCTGAAATCCAGATCACCAGGAACGGAATTGTCATGGCAAGGGAGATCACGATCAACAGGGCGCTGGTGCCGATGAAGCCCCGGGCGAGAGCGATGATCAGCACCGCCGGTGATACCGCAAGCACCGCCCAGAACAGGGATACGCGGCAGTTGATCCAGCTCAGCGAGTATCCCGCCGCTCGTATCGCCAAGCCGGTCAATCCGGCGATTCCGTAAAACAGCAGCGGGGCAAATACCAACGCCCCGACAATTCGGGCCGCCGCATCTGCCACGGGACCCGGTGAGCCCCCTTGTGCCACCTCCTTGCTCATGATGTCCGGGAGTTGCGAGAGAAAGAGCACGAAGCAGCCGAGAACCAGGATTGCCAACGCCCGCCCCTCGGTATCGGCCCTGGCAAGGATCCGGCGCGCCGAGGCGCGGGGTTCAAGATAGCACCTGACCACCTCAACCACGAAGGGCATGGGACTGACTCGCCAGGTGGCGATCGATTCTCTGCCGCAGGAACTCGGCCGATTTCCTGTCCCGGATTTCCTGGAGGGTCTCGGCCAGGAACGCCATGGCCAGCAGGTTCAGGGCCTCCGGCTCCGGAATACCGCGGGCTCGCAGGTAGAACAGAGACCCGGCATCCGCCGAGCCGGAGGTTGAGCCATGTGAGCAGACGACGTCATCGGCATAGATTTCCAACTCCGGCTTTGCCAGGAACCGGCTGTCCTCGCCGATCAGCATCGCCTTGCTGATCTGGTATCCGTCCGTCTGCTGGGCGCCTTTCCTGACCAGGATCTTTCCCTGGAAAACGCCGGTCGAGCCCCCATGCAGCACCTTCTTGTATACCTGCCTGCTCTGGCAGCCTTCGGCACCATGGATGATCAGCACGGTGTCATCATGATGGGACTCGGCTCCGCCAATCACCGCGCCGGCCAGGTGGGCGCTGCCCCCGCGCCCGGCCAGTTCGACAACGCACTCGTTTCGCACCAGCCGGTGATTTGCCGTCAGCGAAAAATGGCTGAATTCGCCTTCCTCCCCGACCCTCGCAAAGATGTGGTTGATGGTGCCCGATTGAAGACCGCCATCCTGGACCCTGATGTGACTGAATTTTCCGCCATCCGCGACATCGACCTCGAACACCACATTGGCACCTTCGGAAATCGATCCCTCCTCGATGATGGTGAGGTCCGATCCCGACTCAACCCGGATGACATGGTGGGCGGTGCTGCCGGCCGGGGCCGACCCGGAACGGCAGTCGATATGCAGAATGCATGGCGCCTGGCCGTGGCAGTGAACGAACAGGCCTTCACTGGCATCACGGGTGTTCTCGGCTGCCAGGCCGCGCCCGACCGGCCGCTGTCCGGCGGCTTCGAGACTTCCGAAGATCTCGGAACTCCAGTGATCGGGATCGGATATGGCCCCGGACATCGGCATGACCTCCAGGCCGGAGCCATCGGCATCTGCGCCCCGGAACTCGCCTAGCCGTCCGTCCCTGAAGTGGGCCATCTGCGACGATGGCTCCACCGGCATGATCGAGGAAATCTCTTCGGGCAGCCGGGCTTCCGGGCCCCCCGGGTCGCAAAAACCGGCCGGGTCGGTGAATTTCCAGTACTCGTCCCGCCGGCCGGGCCTGCCGATCGCCGCCGCCCGCAGGCTGGCCTCTTGCCTGGCAAGGAGGTACCAGCTGGCACCTGGTGTCTCGGCCACAAGGCCGGCCGCCGAGTTGTCCACCGGATCTACCTCCGGGTCACGCCCCCTGCTGTCGCCGGATCCGATTTCGGCACTCATGAGGATGCAATCCCCTGGAGGTCGGCATAGCCATTCTCCTCCACTTCCAGGGCAAGTTCGAATCCACCGGACCGGACAATCCTGCCATTGATCATGATATGGACCACGTCCGGTTTGATGAAGTTGAGAAGCCGCTGGTAGTGGGTGATCACCAATATGGCACGATCGGGATCGCGCAGGGCGTTGACGCCATTTGCCACCTGTTTCATGGCATCGACATCCAGGCCGGAATCGGTTTCGTCAAGGATGCACATCCGCGGCTCGAGCACCGACATGTGAAGGATCTCGTTGCGCTTCTTCTCGCCGCCGGAAAAACCGAAATTCACCGGGCGGTTGAGCAGATCGGAGCCGATATTCAACTCCTTCGCCCTTGCCCTGACCACCTTCAGGAACTCGGCCGCCGAGATTTCCGCCTCGCCCCTGGCCTTCTTCTGGGCATTGAGGGCCGTTCGCAGGAAGGTCATGTTTCCGACTCCCGGAATCTCCACCGGATACTGGAAAGCCAGGAACAACCCCCTGGCTGCCCGCTCCTCCGGTTCAAGATCGAGAATGTCCTGTCCATCCAGATCAACCGAACCGTCAAGCACATCATACCCGTCCCTGCCGGCAAGAACGTAGGACAGGGTCGATTTCCCCGAACCGTTGGGCCCCATGATGGCATGCACGGCTCCTGCATCGAGGTGCAGGTTCACACCATCGAGTATGACCTTGTCCTCTTCTTCAAGTCTTACCCGCAAATTACTGATATCGAGCATGTATTGTCCTTTGTAGTTCAATTGCCAGGCACCGGGTGCACCTGTGGATTGCCTGGAGACCGGGCGGATCAGCGTCTGAACCGGACTGCCGTGCCGGAGGCGGTCACCATCAGCATGTTGTTGATGACCTCGTAATCAAGATCGATGGAAAGCACCGCGTCGGCGCCCAAATCCCCGGCAGTCTGTTCGAGTTCCTGCAACGCGGTCTGGCGGGCATTGGCCAACTCCCGCTCATAGGCACCGGAGCGGCCGCCAAGCACATCCGTGATGTTGGCAAACAGGTCCTTGATCAGGTTGGCACCCATGATCGCCTCTCCGGCAATGACCCCGAGATATTCACCAACCTGTTTTCCTTCCACATTGCCCGTTGTCGTCAGGATCAAAGCTCTTCTCCTTCGAAATATTCCATTGAATTCTCCTTGCGCCCGATGAAGCGCAGATGGGCGTCGAAAAATCCGGGACCCGGCCTGATGCCGATGGCGGCAAACTTGTCGCTGTCGGGGTATTCGACAATCTCCGGGTCGTTCCTGGTCGAGATGGCGAGATATTTCAGCGGTCCGTCTCCGGTATTGATGATCTGGTGTGCCGTATCCGGGCCGCCCCTGGGTGCAGCACACAAATCGCCAGTCTCCACCGGACATTCCCGGTCGCCGATCCTGTAGGTACCGCTGCCTTCCAGGATCACGAACAACTCGTCATTGGCCAAGTGGTTGTGAAACGGAAAGGCCCGCTTTCCGGGCTCGACGGTCAGGAAATTGCACCCGATGCCTTCAAGCCCCAGCAACTCGCTCACGCTGGCCATGCTCGCACCGAACCGGTTCGAATTCTCGGGGGCAAACCCGATTGCCTGTTGCTGGTAAATGTTGATGACGGGATCCGTCATGGCATGTCCTTCTCGATCTCTTGACGATGGCAATTGGCCATACGGGTCACCCGACGGACCCTTCAAGCGAAATCGCCACCAGTTGCTGGGCTTCCATCGCGAACTCCATGGGCAATTCCTGCAGGACTTCACGGCAGAAGCCATTGACCACCAGGGCAACCGCCTCCTCCTCGTCCATCCCCCGTTGCCGGCAGAAGAACAGCTGGTCCTCATCGACCTTTGACGTGGTCGCCTCGTGCTCCACCCGCGACGAGTTGTTCTTGACCTCGATATAGGGCACGGTATGGGCGCCACAACTGTCGCCGATCAGCAGGCTGTCGCACTGGGTGTAGTTGCGGCAATTCCCGGCCCGCGGGTGCACGGAAACCAGCCCCCTGTAGGTATTCTGGGCGAGGCCGGCCGAAATTCCCTTCGAGACAATCCTCGATCGGGTGTCTTTTCCCAGGTGCACCATCTTGGTGCCGGTATCGGCCTGTTGACGGTTGTTGGTAATGGCAATCGAGTAGAATTCGCCCTGGGAGCCATCACCGCGCAGGATGCATGAGGGGTATTTCCACGTGACCGCGGAGCCGGTCTCGACCTGGGTCCACATCACCCTGGAGCGGTCACCGCGGCAATCGGCACGCTTGGTGACGAAATTGTAGATCCCGCCCCGCCCCTGTTCATCGCCCGGGAACCAGTTCTGAACGGTCGAATACTTGATCTCCGCATCCTCCAGGGCAACCAGTTCGACCACGGCCGCATGCAGCTGCGAGGTGTCGCGCTGCGGGGCGGTGCATCCTTCAAGATAGCTGACATGCGATCCCTTGTCGGCAATGATCAGCGTGCGCTCGAATTGACCGGTATCCCTGGCGTTGATCCGGAAATAGGTGGACAACTCCATCGGGCACCTGACGCCGGGTGGCACATACACGAAGGATCCGTCCGAAAAGACAGCCGAATTCAGCGTGGCAAAGAAATTGTCGGTCGCCGGAACGACCGACCCCAGATACTTGCGGACAAGCTCCGGGCATTCCCTGACCGCCTCGGACATCGAACAGAAGATCACCCCGGATTTCCGCAATTCGTCCTTGAACGTCGTTCCCACCGAGACCGAGTCAAACACGGCATCGACGGCCACCCGCCGTGCATCGGCCGGGGTGGAGTCGCCGCCCTCGACTCCGGCGAGCAGCATCTGCTCCTTCAATGGAATGCCGAGCTTCTCGTAGGTGGCGAGAAGCGCCGGATCGACGTCGTCCAGCGATTTCGGCCGCGTGGTCATGCTCTTGGGCTTGGCGTAGTAGTACTGGTCCTGGTAGTCGATGACCGGATAGTCGACCATCGCCCAATCCGGCTCCGACATTCCCTGCCATCTTTCGAAGGCCTTGACCCGCCAGTCGGTCAGCCATTGCGGCTCCTCGTTCTTTTCCGAGATCAGCCTGACAATCCGCTCGTCCAGCCCCTTCGGCGCGTATTCCATCTCGATGTCGGTCTCCCAACCGTGCCGGTAGGCACCTCCCACCGAGCGCACGGTGGCCACGGTCTCGACATCGACGCCTTCCCGTACCCTTGTCTCTTCAACCATGGACTGCTCCGTTCTTCATCTTCATGCCGCCCTGCCTGCCGGCTGCGGTCTTGCCGAATGCCGTCGAGCCTGGTGCTCGACACATCTCCGGATCCACGCATCTGCGAACCGAAGCACTTCCCCGGCATCGCTTGTCGGTCCGAACGACACCCGGACCGCCGAGTTCGCCACTTCGTCCGAAATTCCCAGCGCCTTCAGCGCCCGCCTGTCCCCGACCTTGCCCGACGAGCAGGCCGACCCGGCGGAGATGGCGAATCCGTCCAGGTCCATCTGGATGACCTGTGTCTCGCCCTTCCAACCCGGTCTTGCAAAACAGCTGGTATTTGGCAACCGCGGTGATCCCGAACCGATCACCACCACATCGGCAATTGAATCCTGCAGCCTCTCCTCGAACAGATTCCGTGTTTCAGCCACCTCGTCCCACAACCCCTCCGAGACATCCCTCGCCGCCGCCGCTACCGCCGCCGCGAAGCCGGCAATCGCCGCAACATTCTCGGTTCCGGACCGGCGGCCCAACTCCTGGCCCCCGCCCCTGAGGCAGGCCTCGACCTCCTCGCCACTCCGAAGCAACAGGGCGCCAATGCCCTTGGGTCCGCCGAACTTGTGTGCCGATGTAATGGCCATGCCGGCCTTCTTCAATTCCGAATTGACCGAATATTTTCCGACCGCCTGCGTGGCATCGGTGACCCGAATTCCTTGCGGGATCTCCTGCATGATCCCGGTCTCGCCATTTGCCAGCTGCAGGACACTCTCCGATGGCCGGTCGACGATCACGGCACCAGTCTCGCCGACCTCCAGGTCCGGGTTGGTCCAGGCAAGTACCGCCTCGTGTTCGATGGCGGCCGAGCGCAGCTGCCCTCCCGAAAGGGCAAGCGCCGCCGCCTCGGTTGCCCCCGATGTGAAGACCACGCATTCGGGGTCCAGGTCGAGAATTTCGGCAATCTCCTCCCGGGACCGCTCGACGACCGATCTCACCGCCCGTCCCTCGCGGTGGACCGAAGACGGGTTGCCCTGCATGTCCAAGGCAGACACCATCGCCTGTCTTGCTTCGGGTCTCAGGGGCGTTGTTGCGTTCCAGTCGAGATAGACGCGGCTTCTCATCAATCATCGACCACGCGCAGGAGGTTGGGAACCGCCGGGCACGGCGCAAGATCGTTGCTGACGATATCGGACAGGCTGACCTTGTGCAGGAACACGTAGACCTGGGCTGACAATCCCTCCCAGAGGCGATTGGTCAGTGACTGGGCCTTGGTCCCCGAATTGCCGCCGGACAGGGTGAACCCTCCGGAGAACGCATCAATATCCTCGTCGACCGCCTCCAGCACATCCGATACCCGTATCGAATTCGAACTCCTGGCCAGCCGGTAGCCGCCGCCTGGGCCGCGAACCGACTCCACGAGTCCCGACCGGCGCAACTTGACAAACAGCTGCTCGAGATAGGCCAGCGAAATGTTCTGTCGGGCCGAAATGTCGGTCAGGGTCACGAATCCGTCACCTTCTTCCAACGCCAGGTCGGCGAGTGCCACCATTGCATAACGTCCCTTGGTGCTGAGTTTCATGAGTCTGTCGCAGTTTGTTGACGGTCGGCAGGTCGTGAACTAATGGTCACCGTCCGCTTGATTGCCGGTCAATTTAGAATCATTCTAAAATCTACAGGACGCCTGGTCAAGAATTCAGCTTCCGGCCCGGCACCAACAGGGAGACCGCCCCAGCCATGCCCGAGGTAATCTTTTCCGGCCCGGACGGCCGGCTTGAAGGCAGGTACCACCTGCAGGAACGTCGCGACGCCCATATTGCCATCATCCTCCACCCGGACCCGCGATACGGGGGAACGATGAACAACAAGGTGGTCTACAACCTGCACTACGCTTTTCTCCGGCTGGGCTTCTCGGTGCTCCGGTTCAATTTCCGCGGCGTCGGCAGGAGCCAGGGCAGCACGGTGGCCACCGATGAAGGTGTTGGCGAGTTGGCCGATGCGGCGGCGGCGCTCGACTACTTCCAGGCCCAGAACCCGAATGCCTCGCAATGCTGGGTTGCCGGTTTTTCCTTCGGTGCCTGGATCGGCATGCAACTCCTGATGCGGCGCCCGGAGGTCACCGGCTTCGTCTCGGTTGCTCCGCCGACCAACCGGTATGATTTTTCGTTTCTGGCACCCTGCCCGGCCTCCGGCCTGTTCGTGAACGGCACCGAGGACCAGATCGCGCCGGCGGCTTCGATCAACCAGCTGGTCAAGAAACTCCAGGACCAGCGGGGCATCGAGATCACCCATGCGCCGGTCGAGGGCTCCGGGCATTTCTTCGAGGATTCCCACATGACGACCATGGCCGCGCATGTCACCGACTACGTGACCAGGCGGCTGGCTGAATCCTCGCCGTAGATACCCGCTACCGCCTATCCCAGAACGGCGGCAGCCCGTTTTTCGAAGGCCGAGACGATCGACGATACCGCCCGGTCGAGAAACAGCCTGGAGAATGCGGTCATCAACCGATTCCGGAATTCGAACTCGACATCATATTCCACCCGGCATCCACCCTGACCAAGCGGTCGAAACCTCCATTCGCAGTCCATTTTCCGAAGCGGGCCGTCGAGATAACGCACGTTGATGCGGAGGTTTTCCCGGTCGAGCGTGACATGCGAGACCAGTTTCTCGCTATAGGCCCTGATCGACACCACCATATCCGCGACCACCACCTCCTCTTGCCCGCTGGATGTGCGGGAGCGCACCCGGACCGCCGTGCACCACGGGACGAATTCGTGGTAGCTCTCGACATCGGCAACCAGCTCGAACAGCTCCCCGGCCGTGAACTGGACATCGCGTGCTTCGTGATGGCTTGGCATCGGGTCAATCGCCGGCGCAACAATCCGCCGGCGCCCGGCGGGAGCATCCGTCTCCGGTGCGAATCGGAGCCGCGCCCTGCGAATATGCACGGGCTGCCGGGCAGCCGGCCCGGCAACAACCCGGCCGACCGGGCTGCATCAGGCGATTTCGCCGGCGCGCTCGCGCATCCGGCGCAGGTGGATGAAATCCTCGTCGGCGTGGTAGCTGGAGCGGGTCAGCGGCGATGCCGATACCATCAGGAACCCCTTGCCCATTGCCGCCTGTTTCAGCGAGGCAAATTCATCCGGGTGCCAGTACCTGTCCACCGGGTGATGCTTGGCTGTTGGCTGCAGGTATTGTCCGATCGTCAGGAAATCGACCTCGGCGACGCGCAAGTCATCCATGACCTGCAGGATCTCGTTCCTCGATTCTCCCAGCCCGACCATGAGCCCGGACTTGGTGAAGATCGAAGGCGCCTGTTCCTTGACCATCTGAAGAAGCCGCAGCGATGCAAAATACCGCGCGCCCGGCCGCACCGAGGGATAGAGCGCCGGGACGGTCTCGAGATTGTGGTTGAAGACATCCGGTCTCGCTTCGAGAACCTGCGACACCACTGACGGCGAGCATCGAAGGAAATCCGGCGTGAGGATCTCGATCGTGGTCGACGGCGATTTCCGGCGGATCGACCGGACGGTCCGGGCAAAATGCTCGGCCCCGCCATCCTCGAGATCGTCGCGGTCGACGCTGGTGATGACCGCGTGGTTCAACCCGAGCCTGGCTACCGCATCTGCGACCCTGGCCGGTTCAAACCGGTCCGGTTCGTCCGGCCGTCCGGTGGCGACATTGCAGAACGAGCAGCCCCTCGTGCAGACATCGCCCAGGATCATGAATGTCGCATGGCCCTGGCTCCAGCATTCGCCGACATTCGGACATGCCGCTTCCTGGCACACGGTGTTGAGCCGGTGCTGGCCAATCAGTTGCCGGGTCCTGCGATAGCCTTCCGATACCGGCGCCTTGACCCGGATCCATGGCGGCTTCCTGGTCATCTCGCTGTCAGGACGATGTGCCTTTTCGGGATGTCGTACCCTGTCTGCCATGAAAACCGGGCTCCGTCTTCGATTCTGCGCTTCCATCCCAATAGCCGGATTTTGCCGGGTCGGCCACATCTGCGGCATTCAATTTGCCAATGAAGGTGACTATAGGAGGTGGATTGCAGAAAACCGGAGAGGTCCAGGCATGAAGATCAAGGTTGCAAATCCCGTGGTCGAACTCGATGGCGACGAAATGACCAGGGTGATGTGGCACATCATCAAGCAGAAACTCATACTGCCTTATCTCGACATCGACCTGGTCTATTACGATCTGGGTATCCTGGAGCGGGACCGGACCGAGGACCAGGTCACCATTGATGCCGCCAACCGGATCAGGGAGGTCGGCGTCGGTGTCAAATGCGCCACCATCACCCCCGATGAGGCCCGGGTCGAGGAATTCGGGCTGAAGAAGATGTGGCGGTCACCGAACGGGACCATCCGCAACATTCTCGGCGGTGTTGTCTTCAGGTCACCGATCATCTGCGACAACGTGCCGCGGCTGGTGCCCGGCTGGACGCGGCCGATCGTCATCGGCCGGCATGCCTTCGGCGATCAGTACCGGGCCACGGATTTCCGGTTTCCCTCTGCCGGCAAACTGACATTGCGTTTCGAGGGCACTGACGGGCAGGTCATCGAGCGGGAGGTTTTCGACGCGCCGTCACCAGGCATCGTCATGGGAATGTACAATCTTGACCAGTCGATCCGGGATTTTGCCAGGGCCTCGTTCAATTACGGCCTGTCGCTGGGCTGGCCGGTCTACCTGTCCACCAAGAACACCATCCTCAAGACCTATGATGGCCGCTTCAAGGATCTGTTCCAGGAAATATTCGACAGCGAATTCGCCGACAAATTCGCCAGCGCCGGCATTTCCTACGAACACCGGCTGATTGACGACATGGTGGCGGCAGCACTGAAATGGAGTGGTGGATTTGTCTGGGCGTGCAAGAATTACGATGGCGATGTCCAGTCCGATACCGTTGCCCAGGGCTTCGGATCGCTTGGCCTCATGACCTCCGCCCTCATGACTCCCGACGGGAGTGTCGTCGAATCCGAGGCGGCGCACGGGACCGTGACCCGGCATTTCCGGCAGCACCAGAAGGGCGAGGAAACCTCGACCAACTCGATCGCCTCGATCTATGCCTGGACCGGTGGGCTGAAGCATCGGGCCAAGCTCGATGACAACCGGGAATTGAAGGCATTTGCCGATACGCTGGAGAAGGTGGTGATCTCCACCGTCGAATCCGGTCACATGACCAAGGATCTCGCCTTGCTGGTCGGCCCGGACCAGGACTGGCTCACCACGACGCAATTCCTGGACAGGATCGACAAGAACCTCGAACAGGCACTGGCCTGAGGCCAGCGTCGTTCCGGGCTGGAAGCCTCAGCCGACCCCTTCGACAACGACCAGTTCGCGGGTGGCCGAGCGTCCGGCAAACTCGCGCGCCTTCCGGTAGGTCTCCGATTCGTAGCAATCGACCGCGTGCTTGATCGAGGGAAATTCCACGATCACGTTCCGATCGCGATTCTCTCCTTCCAGCCCGACCCATTTGCCACCCCTGGCAAGAAACCGGCCGCCATGGGCGGCGATCGCCTCGGTGGCGAGCCGGGCGTATTCCTGGTAGACCTCCATGTCGGTGACATCGACCCGTGCGATCCAGTACGCGCTCATATTCCTGTCTCCCTCAAGATTTGCCGTGCGGCCTCGATTGCATTCTCGCAACCGGACGGGTCCGGACCACCGCCCTGGGCAAAATCCGGTCGCCCGCCGCCGCCTTTTCCACCTATTGCCGATACCACGGCCCTGACAATGTCGACGGCCGAGATCCTGTCGGCCAGGTCGGAGGTGACACCGATGGCCACCACGACCCGACCATCGGTCTCGGAAAGCAGCACCACCACCCCCGAGCCCAGACCGATCTTCTGCCTGTCGACCAAATCCCGCAATTGCCTGGCCGGAATTCCCGCGAGCACCCGCCCCAGGAATGCCGTGCCGCCGATCTCCTCGCCATCCTCGAGGCCCCGGTCCATCTGCATGTTTGCCAACCGGCTCCGAAGCCCCTCGATTTCCCGCTGGGCTGCAGAGCGCTCGTTCAGCAAATCCTCGATTCGTGCCAGCGTCTCGTCGGGCCTGGCCTTCAGGGCCAGCGAAATCTCGGCCATCCGCCGGTCCTGCCCGGCAAGATACTCCCTGGCCCGCCTTCCCGTCAGGCCTTCGATCCTTCGAATTCCTGCCGCTGCCGCCTCTTCGCCGGTGACCACGAACAACCCGATTTCCCCGGTGCCGGCAACATGGGTGCCGCCGCAAAGCTCGATCGAATAGGTGTCACCGGAGGCGCCGCGCCCGGAGCCATCCCGCTTGCCCATCGACACCACCCTGACTTCATCGCCATATTTTTCGCCGAACAGCGCCCTGGCACCGAGTTCGACCGCCTCGTCCGGCGTCATTGTCCTGGTGATCACGGGCCAGTTCATCTCGATATGCGAGTTGACTTCGACCTCGACCCCCGAGACCTGGTCCAGCGACAGCGGTCCAGAATGGGAAAAGTCAAAACGCAGCCGGTCGGGATCATTGAGAGATCCCCGCTGCGCAACATGATCGCCCAACTGCCCGCGCAGCGCCTCGTGAAGTAGATGCGTGCAGGAGTGGTTGCCGCGGATCAGCTTCCGGCGGGCAGTATCGATGGCCAGGCTGGCAAAGGAGCCGTTACGGATTTCCCCCTCCTCGACAGCGGCATGGTGAATGACGACCCCGGCCACGCTCCTCGTTTCGTCAACCCTGGCCAGGCCATCCGGCGTTCGAAGAATTCCCGAATCGCCGACCTGGCCACCAGCCTCGGCGTAGAAAGGCGTCTGGTTGAGCACGATCCTGACCCGCTGTCCCTTCCTTGCCGCCTCCACCCGGCCATCATCGGACACGATGGCGAGGATATGACCTTCCGAGGCATCGGTCTCGTAGCCAAGAAATTCCGACGGCCCGTTCTCGTCACTGATCTCGTACCAGATCCGGTCGATGGCGGCATTGTCATCGCCCTTCCATGCCTTGCGGGCAGCCTGCCGCTGGCGGTCCATGGCCTCGGTGAACCTCTCGACGTCAACCGATCTGCCTCGCTCCTTCAGCGCGTCCTGGGTCAGGTCCAGCGGGAATCCATAGGTGTCGTACAGCTTGAATGCGGTCTCGCCGGGCAGCGGCGAGCCGGCCGGCAGATCCGTCAACTCCGCCTCCAGCAGTGAAAGCCCCCTGTCCAGTGTCGACCGGAACCTTGTCTCCTCGCGCCTGATCGTGTCCTCGACCAGGTCGCGGGCGGCTACCAGTTCCGGGAAGGCCGCCCCCATCTGGGCGATCAGGGTCGGAACCAGACGGTGCATCACCGGCTCCTCGGAGCCCATCAGGTGAATATGCCGCATGGCCCGCCGCATGATCCGCCGCAGCACATATCCCCGCCCTTCATTGGACGGCATGACCCCTTCGCTGATCAGGAAGGTGGTCGAACGAAGATGATCGGCGACGACCCGGAGATGAAACCGTCCGGGACCGTCAGGGTCAGCTGAAGTTGCATGGGCAGCCGCCTCGATCAGCGACCGGATCAGGTCGGTGGCGTAATTGTCGTTCGTGCCCTGCAGCAATGCACCGATTCTCTCGAGGCCCATCCCGGTATCTATGGACGGCTTCGGCAGTTCGGACCGGCTTCCATCGTCATGCTGCTCGAGTTGCATGAATACCAGGTTCCACAGTTCGACAAACCGGTCGCCATCCTCGTCGGCACTTCCCGGAGGTCCGCCCGGCACCGAGTCGCCATGATCGAAATAGACTTCCGAACAGGGGCCGCAGGGGCCGGTGGCCCCCATCGACCAGAAATTGTCCGATGTGGCGATCCTGATGATCCTGCTGTCCGGCAGGCCGGCGCATTTCTTCCACAGCCCGGCCGCGTCATCATCATCGTGAAAGACCGTCACCAGCAACCGATCGGGATCGATATCGAATCCCCGGGTCAACAGGTCCCAGCAATAGGCAATCGCCTGTTCCTTGAAATAGTCCCCGAAGGAGAAATTCCCGAGCATTTCGAAGAATGTATGGTGCCTGGAGGTGTATCCGACATTGTCCAGGTCATTGTGCTTTCCGCCGGCACGCACGCATTTCTGGCTGGTCGCCGCCCGGGGAAACTCCGGTTGTTCGACGCCGGTAAAGATGTTCTTGAACTGGACCATGCCCGAATTGGTGAACAGCAGCGTCGGGTCGCTGCGAGGCACCAGCGGCGAACTGGAAATCAGCCGATGATCCCTGCCCTCGAAATAGCCGAGGAACGTTGACCGTATTTCATTCAGACTCGTCATGGAATCTCTGACCCGGAATCAATTCTGGGCTCGCCCTTACCCTTGAAACCGCATGCTGTTCAACCGCATGGCCATGCCGATGGAGGCAGTGATTGTCCCTTCCCGGCCGGAATTTCCGGGCGCCGACAGAGGATGGAATTGCCGGCGAGAGTAGAATTCATCACCAGTGCCCGGCCGGGCAGCGCAATCCACGCAATTCCCGGTCCTGGCATCGATCACCTGGTCGGAAGTCGCAATCGGCGCTGGCTGAAGGTTCCGGCGGCCGGCTTCCAGGAAGCGAACTGCCGGGGCGCATGATGCGCTCCCGGCAGTCCTCCCCTTCCATTCCCGCGGAAGGCGCCATGGCCCTTCGTCATCCGGCCTTGACGTCAATATCCTCGTGCCCGGCTTCAGCATCGCCGGCTTCAGCCTCGATGCCATGGACAACCTTGATCTTGTGTTCGATTTCGCTGGCCATCTGCGGATTCTGTTCGAGGAATGCCACTGCATTCAGCCGTCCCTGGCCGATCCTCTCCTCGTCATAGGAATACCAGGAGCCGGACTTGTCGACGATACCGCTCTTGATTCCCAGGTCGATCAACTCACCTGCCTTCGAGATCCCGGTCCCGTAGAGAATGTCGAATTCCGCCATCTTGAAAGGTGGCGCCATCTTGTTCTTGACGATCTTCACCCTGGTGGCGTTGCCGATCACTTCGTCACGATTCTTGATGGCGCCGATTCTCCTGATATCGAGGCGAACCGAGGAGTAGAATTTCAGGGCATTGCCGCCGGTCGTCGTCTCCGGCGAGCCGAACATCACCCCGATCTTCATGCGAATCTGGTTGATGAAGATGACCATGCAATTCGAACGGCTGATGGAGCCGGTCAGCTTGCGCATTGCCTGGCTCATCAGCCGGGCCTGGGTTCCGACCTGGGAATCTCCCATTTCCCCTTCGAGTTCGGATTTCGGAGTCAGGGCAGCCACCGAGTCAACGACAACCAGCGACACCGCACCCGACCTCACCAGGGTATCGGTAATCTCCAGCGCCTGTTCACCGGTATCCGGCTGGGAAATCAGCAATTCATCAATATCGACGCCGAGTTTCTTGGCATAGGCCGGGTCCAGGGCATGCTCCGCATCGACAAATGCACAAATGCCCTTGTTCCCCTGCTCTTCTGCGACCACGTGCAGGGCCAGTGTCGTCTTGCCGGACGCCTCCGGACCGTAAACCTCGACGATGCGGCCCTTGGGCAGCCCGCCAATCCCGAGCGCGAGATCCAGGCCGAGCGAGCCGGTCGATACTGCCTCGATATCCATCACGGCACCATCCTGGCCGAGACGCATGATGGATCCCTTGCCAAAATTCCGCTCTATCTGACCCAATGCTGCGTCCAGCGCCTTTTTCTTGTCCATGTCCTGCCGTTCCAGATTGATGACCTTACGATCCATTCCGATGTTCCTTGTATTCCTGTTGTTCGGGCTCCGACAATGAAACGTTGTTCAATGTCTGTTCGTCCATATCTAGGAACAAAAAAAGAACATGTCAAATGCCTTTTTTCGGGCCCGCAATCCGACGTGACGATTCTGCAACAGCGGGGCCGCGGCATTCCCCACACTATCCGGGTACAATCCTGAATCCATCACCGGATTTCTCGACGTAACCGGTCACGCAGTCGAGGAAGTGCGAGCCGGAAAACATGATCCTGTCGGTCGCCAGCATGTCCATGAGCCGTTGGCGGGAGCGAATTGCCTGCTCCTTGTCGGCATCGAAGACCGCGCAGATTTCAGGCCTGGCCAGCTGCAGATCCTGGGCATGAAGAATGTCGGCCGCATAGATGAACTGGTCCCGGCCTGACCCGATCTGCAGCCCGGCATGCCCGGGAGTGTGGCCCGGCAGGTCAAGCAAGCGCATGCCCGGGACAATCTCGCCATCGGTCCCCACCGTGGTGACACGGTCTCCATATGCATCGAGTACATCGAGCGCCAGCTTGCGCCACTCGGTCGCATGATCGTCGGCGCCGACGAAGTTGCCGTCATCGGTCCAGTGCCGGTATTCCCGGTCGGATACGAAGAACTCGGCACTGGGAAATACCGGCTCGCCGCCCACGGTCAGCGTTCCGCCGATATGATCCGGATGGAGATGGGTGATGACGAGGTGGGTGATGTCGGCCTCCCGGATTTCCGCCTCCTTCATTGCCTCGCCGAAAAAGCCGGCTGTCGGGCCAAAAAATTCCCTGGCACCGGCATCGACAAGAACGGAGCGGGATTGCGAGCGGATATGCAGCGCGTTGAAATTGGTCTGGATCGCCGTCTTCCCGGCGCCGGCAAGCAACTCAGCCGCCTCCGGCTCCGACAATTCGGCAAAGACGTCAGCGGGGAAATCCAGCGTACCGTCATTCAGCACGGTGACCTCGACCTCGCCGACACTGGTGCGGTTGATTCTGCTCATTTCGAAATTCTCCTCGGCGCAGTTTGACAATGTGCCGGTTTTTCCTGTGTCCGACCGGGAAATGTCAAGCTGGCGATGACCGGTCGACCGGTTTCATCCGTGAAATCCGAGGGCAACCACATATTTCTCGGAACTGGAAGCCCGGCTGGATTTCGGCTTGGCGTGATGAACCCGTTCGAACCTGGATTTGAGTTGCCCGAGCAGGCCGTGCTCGGCCCCGCCGGCCAGGACCTTGGCAACCAGGCAGCCGCCGGCAACGAGCAGGTCGAAGGACATTTCCGCCGCCGACTCGCACAATGCCATGATTCGCAGGTGGTCGGTTTGCGCATGCCCGGTTGCCGGCGCCGCCATGTCCGACAGCACCGCGTCGATGCGCCCGGAGCACCGGTCCTGGACCAGCTTGCCGGCCTGCTCCGACCGGAGATCAAGCTCCATGAACTCTGCCCCTTCGACCGGTTCCATCTCCCGGATGTCCAGGCTGAGCACCCGACCGACCGGTTTGCCGGCATGTCGCCCGTCGGCATTGACGCGCTCGACCGCAATCTGCGTCCACCCTCCCGGGTGGCAGCCGAGATCGGCGACGAATTTTCCCGGCGAAAGAAACCGGTACCGATCATCAAGTTCCGCCAGCTTGTAGGCGGAACGACTGCGCAGCCCGTCGAGCCGGGCCTGCCTCACGAACGGGTCGTTCAATTGCCGGTTGAGCCACCGGTACGAGCTGATTTTTCGTCCCTTGGCCTTCCGAACGCGAACCGCCAGATGGCGTTGAGTACCGGAATCTCGTCTTCTGTTCACTGTTTGCTTGACCGGGACTGCCAAAATATCCAAAGGGCATTCCAGATTTTGCGGCTGACCGCAAGGATGCAGGCAATTGTTGTTGCCGTGCACGAGGGGATTTTGCCGACCGAATCGCATCACCATCCGGCGTGGAAGCCGGGAACCATCGATGCTCCAGGAGAATGCAATGCCTGATGTTGTATACGTGTACTGGCGCGACATACCTGCACAGGTCATTGTCGGCAGGGGAAGGGGGGCAGCGAAGGTGCAGCTTTCCGAGCGATTCGAGCAGGCCATCGACCGGTGCGCCATGAAGACCGGCGCCCGCGATACCGATGCCTACCTGGCCGAGTGGAGGAAGGCCCCGCCGATCGCCGAGGACGGGCCGGCGGACCGGCTGGCACAGGAACATGCCGCCCGGCTTGAACAGGAATACACGCCAACCCGCCTGCGTGAATTGATCGCCGGCAATGGCTGGTCGTGACGCCTCTCCAGGGATCGAAACCAGAATGAACAAACCGCACCACGCCGACCTCTCCCCTGCCCCCGCTGTCATGTCGGAGTTCATATCCGGCTTCAGCATCGAGGTGACGCCCAGGACGGCGGCGAGGATTCCCGATTTCCGCGACATTCTTCCCCCGAGAACACGGGTCTACGTCGCGCAGATCGAAGGTACACCGGAAAGCGACATGGTTTCGACGGCCTGCAGGCTCTCCGACGAGGGATTCGCCGTGGTCCCGCACATCACCGCCCGCACCATCCGCGACCTCCCGCATTTGCAGAACATCGTGGAAGGATACCGTGAAGAGGCCGGCATCAGGGAAGCGTTGCTGCTGGCCGGGGGAATCGACAAGCCCTACGGCCAATTCCACAGCTCGGTTCAACTGCTTGAATCCGGAGTGCTTGACCGAGCCGGATACACCAGGGTCTTCGTTGCCGGACATCCGGAAGGCAACCGCGATATCGATCCTGAAGACGGGACCACCGAAACGGACAAGGCAATCCTGCACAAGCAGCGAATTGCCGACGAGTCCGACATGGCCATGGAATTGACGACGCAGTTCGTGTTTGAGGCCGCCCCGGTGATTTCCTGGGCAACCCGGATCAGCCGCATGGGGGTAACCATGCCGATCAATGTCGGCGTGGCTGGCCCGACCAAGCTCCAGACCCTGCTGAAATACGCCGTTGCATGCGGGGTCGGGCCATCGATCCGGGTCATCCAGCGACGCGCCAGGGATGTCGTCAAGCTCCTGGCCCCGGTAGAGCCGGACAGCGTGGTTGCCGAACTGGCGCGCTTCAGGAACAGCCGGGATGATACCCTGATCGGCGGGCTGCACATCTTCCCGCTTGGTGGAATCAAGGCAAGTGCCGAGTGGGCGAACAGTCGGCAGCAGGCGGCAATCCGGAGGACCGGCTCATGACGCGCACCATTGTCGAATCCAGGACCCGGACGGCTGTCATCGGGTTTGACGAGCCGTTCTGTGTCATCGGCGAGCGAATCAATCCGACCGGACGCAAGCTGCTGGCTACCGAACTGGAGGCAGGCAATTTCGAGACCGTGCGAAAGGACGCGCTTGAACAGGTCGCCTGCGGCGCCTCGATGCTCGATGTCAATGCCGGCGTGGTCTACAATTCGAATCCTGACCCGAACCAGACCGAACCTCCGCTGATGAAAAGACTGATCGAACTGGTGCAGAGCACGGTCGATGTGCCAATATGCGTTGACAGCTCTGTCCCCGAAGCGCTCAGGGCCGGTCTTGAAACCTGCGAGGGCCGGCCGCTCTTGAACTCGGTAACCGGGGAGGAGGAAAGGCTGGAGGCAATCCTGCCACTGGTCAAGCAGTACAATGTTCCCGTCGTGGCCATCTCGAATGACGATACCGGAATATCCGAGAACCCCGACATCCGGTTCGCGGTGGCCAGGAAGATCGTCCAGCGAGCGGCCGATTACGGCATACCGTCCAGAGATATCGTGGTCGACCCGCTTGTCATGCCGATTGGGGCCATGCCCACGGCCGGCAAGCAGGTCTTTGCCCTGGTCCGCCGGTTGCGGGAGGAGCTCGATGTCAATTCAACCTGTGGCGCCTCCAATATCTCCTTCGGGCTGCCCAATCGACATGGCATCAACGCCGCCTTCCTGCCGATGGCGATCAGTGCCGGCATGACCTCGGCGATCATGAACCCGGTCCGGCCGCAGGAAATGGAGGCAATTCGGGCCGCCAACCTCCTGACCAACAATGATCCGCATGGCGCCGCCTGGATCAGGAACTACAAGCCTGCGCCCAATCCGAACGAGCCAACGACCGGACGGCGCAACCGGCGTCGCCGGGCACGATGACCCCTTCGGCAACCGCCTCGGCTGGCCCGTCGGCCTGCCGGCCTGCCAGGCCAGGCTGAGCGATGGCGGAAGCCGGCAATGACGGGAAGGCCGTGACCGGAAGGCTGGTGATCTTCACCCCGTCGGGCAAGCGGGGCCGTGTTCCGGAAGGGACACCGGTACTGGAAGCGGCGCGGCGGCTCGGTGTCGATCTCGACAGTGTCTGTGGTGGACGGGGCATATGCTCGAGATGCCAGGTGTCACCCTCCTTCGGCGAATTTCCCAAGCATGGAGTCTCCGCCAGTCCGGAGGCATTGTCCGGCTGGAACGAGGTTGAAGATCGCTACGACCGGATCCGCGGCCTGCCGGAGGGTCGGCGGTTGGGCTGCCAGGCACGGATACTCGGTGACATCATTGTCGATGTTCCGGCAGAATCCCAGGTTCACCGGCAGGTCGTCAGGAAGTCCCCGGATGAGCGGCCGGTGGAAATGGATCCATCGATCAAGCTGCATTATGTCGAGGTTTCTCAACCGGATATCCATGACCCCTCAGGTGATCTCGAGCGGCTTCGGGATGCAATCGCCGAACAATGGGCAATCCCGGAGGTCCAGATCGATCTCGCCATCCTGGTGGATTTGCAGGATGCGTTGCGCAAGGGAGGCTGGAAGGTCACGGTGGCGCTGCATCGTCAGGCCGACGAATCGGTTCCTCGCCTGGTCGGGCTCTGGCCGGGATTTCAACCCGGTCCGGTATACGGGTTGGCCGTCGATGTCGGCTCCACGACCATCGCCGCCCATCTGTGCGAGATGGAAACCGGGAGCATCGTCGCCTCTTCCGGGGCCATGAACCCGCAGATCCGGTTCGGCGAGGATCTCATGAGTCGCGTCTCCTATGCCATGCTCAACGAGGGTGGCGCCGGTGAAATGACGGCGGCATTGCACCGGGAGCTGGACTCGCTGTTCGAGAAGACGGCCGGGTCAGCCGGGGTCGAGCGTGACCTGATCCTGGAGACCGTCTTTGTCTGCAACCCGGTCATGCACCACCTGTTGCTTGGCCTGGACCCGACCGAGCTTGGCCAGGCGCCCTTTGCCCTGGCAACTGCCGACCCGGTCATGACCGGCGCCCGGGAGTTGGGGCTCGGCTTTCCGGGCAGGTCATCCCGGGTCTACATACTGCCCTGCATCGCTGGCCATGTCGGTGCGGATTGCGCGGCGGTCATTCTCTCCGAGCAGCCGCATCTGTCCGATGACATTGTCCTGATCGTCGATGTCGGAACCAATGCCGAGATCGTGCTGGGCAACCGGGACCGCGTGCTGGCCTGCTCATCGCCGACCGGGCCGGCATTCGAGGGTGCGCAGATCTCGTCCGGCCAGCGAGCGGCACCCGGCGCCATCGAGAGAGTCGAGATTGCGGCCGATACCGGCGAGCCCAGATTCAGGATCATCGGCAGCGAGCATTGGTCGGATGAAGAGGGATTTTCGCAGGTAGCGGACGAGACCGGGATTACCGGCATTTGCGGCTCGGGAATCATCGAGGCAATTGCCGAACTGCGCGTGGCCGGCATCATCGACCAATCCGGCCTTGCCGGGCCGGGATCCTTGCCGGATGCGTCCAGGATTCTGCCCGAGGGCCGAACCTATTCGTATCTGCTGCATGACAGGAACGGCGGCGACCGCATCATGGTCACCCAGGCTGACATCCGGGCCATCCAGCTGGCCAAGGCGGCGCTCTATGCCGGTGCCAGATTGCTGATGGATGAATTCGGCGTGAGCGAGGTGAGCCGGATCGTGCTTGCCGGCGCATTCGGCTCCCACATCTCCACCCACCACGCCATGATCCTCGGCATGATTCCCGACTGCGATCCGGACCAGGTCTCCTCGGCCGGAAATGCTGCCGGCACCGGTGCCCGCATGGCCCTGTGCAGCCTGGCGGCGCGCCGGGAAATCGAAGAGGTGGTCAGCCGGATCGAGAAGGTCGAGACCGCCATGGAACCCAGGTTCCAGGAACACTTCGTCAATGCAACCGCCATACCGCATGCGGTCGACCCCTTCCCGCACCTGACCGGCCTGTTGCCCGGACCTGGCGCCGGCCAGGCGGCGGCTGGCCGGACGAAACGGCGGAGCCGGCGCGGGCGCCAGGGGGTCAATCATGATTGACCATCGCCGGCGATTCGCCTAACCCGGTCTTGGCAAGGCGGGTGTAGTTCAGTGGCAGAACGTCAGCTTCCCAAGCTGAATGTCGTCGGTTCGATCCCGATCACCCGCTCCATTCCACCTGCATTCGACGTCATCCGGAAGTGGCGGAATCTCCACCATCCGACCTGGCCCCGTTGATGAATTGCAGCAGCCGCCTGGTCGATGCGTCGACGTCATCCGGTATCGAGCCTGCAGCCACGCTGCCTACCAATCCCCGGGCAATCTCCTTGCCAAGCTCGACACCCCATTGATCGAAGCTGTTGATCCCGAGAATTGCCCCTTCAACGAAAACCCGGTGCTCGTAGAGCGCGATCAGCTGCCCGAGCGCCGATGGCGTCAGCCCGGAAAGAACCAGGGTCGTGGAAGGCCGGTTGCCCGGGCAACGGCGAGGCAGGCTGACCGCGGGGGTGTTCGACTGATTGCCGGCCATCAGCGCCCGCGACTGGGCCAGGCAATTGGCAAGAAGAATGTCGTGGTGATGCCGAAGCCCGGCTTCGTGACCGCTGGCCGCCACCAGGAACTCGCAGGGCACGATGCGTGTCCCCTGGTGCAGCATCTGGTGAAAGGCGTGCTGGCCATTGGTTCCAGGCTCGCCCCAGACCACCGGCGCCGAATGCTCCTGCAATGGCCGTCCATCCAGGGCAACCGACTTTCCGTTCGATTCCATTTCCAGCTGCTGAAGATAGGCAGGAAGCCTCGCCAGCCGCTGATCATATGGCAGGATCGCACGGGTGGAATAACCACATACCTGGTTGTGCCAGATGCCGGTCAGGCCAAGCAGAACCGGCATGTTGACCTGCGGCCTGGCGGTCCTGAAATGCCGATCCATGTCGTGGGCGCCAGCCAGGAATCGGGCAAAATGCTCCGGGCCGATCGCCAGCATCAATGACAGGCCGACCGGGCCCCAGACCGAGTATCTTCCACCGACCCAGTCGGCAAATTCGAAGACCGATTCGGCTGACAGCCCGAAGGCTGCAGTTTCACGCGGGTTGGACGACACGCCGATGAACCGCTCGCCAACCCGCTCCTCGCCAAGGCAGCCGGCAATCCAGCTGCGCGCGGTCCGGGCGTTGGTCAGGGTCTCGACCGTCCGGAAGGTCTTCGACACCACGATGACCAGCGTCGTCCGGGGATCCAGCCCCGCTACCACCCGGCTGATCTGCGAGCCGTCCACGTTCGAGACATGATGGATCCGCGGGCCATCGGCATAGGGTGCCAGCGCCTCGGTTGCCATCTCCGGCCCAAGCCCGGAGCCGCCAATGCCGATATTGATGACATCGGTGAACCTTCCGCCACCTTGCGGCGCCTGCACACCTTCCCGGATCCGACGGGCCATGGCCGCCATCCTGTCCAGGGTCCCGGCGGTATCGGCGCTGACGTCCCTGCCGTCGAGCCGGAATTCCTCGGGGCCGCGAAGCGCCATGTGGAGGGCGGGCCGGTTCTCGGTATTGTTGACCGGCAGGCCCTCGAACATCTGCTGTCGCCGCTCCCGGAACACACTTCCGGCCAGCAACTCGAACAGCATCGACAGCGAGGTTCCGTCAAGACTGGTCTTGGAGTAATCCAGGAAGAGGTCGCCGACCTCCAGGGACAAGTGGTCGGTCCGGTGTCTATCCTCCTCGAAGAGGTCGGCGATCCGCCGGTCGCGGACGGTGCTCCAGTATTGTCGGACCTGCGAAAGTGATGACATGTGCGCCTCGAGTTTCACCGGTTTGCCGTCACGCCGGCTCGCCATCGCATTCGAGGCAGCGCTGCCGATTGCCCTCACGCATGGTGAACCATCGCCGAGTCGAGCAAGGCGCCAGCCGGGGCCTTGAGCCGGTCGGGCTCGCCCATTGCCCGCTCGAGTGCCCGTCTCTTTCCCGGGCCCGTTATCAGGAAATGGATGAAGGTCGACCGGGCAAGCTCCTGGCATGTCAGCGTCATTCGCTCCTCGCCATCCGGTGCCGTCATCGCCATCACCGGCGGTGCCTCACCGGCCATGGCCTGTTCGATCTGCGGCGACAGGGGAAACAGCGAGGCCGTGTGCATGTCCTCGCCGAGTCCGAGAACACAGACCGTTGCCGGGATGGCATCACCGATCCGGCCCGGCGCCGCACCCTGCCGGCCAGGCAGGAACAGGGGAACGAGAACCGCACGTGATGCCAGGGTTCCGGCCAGGCATTCGGCAATCATGCGATAATTCGAGCGCGGCGACTCCTGCGATACACATCTTTCATCCGACGGCATGACCGAGACCCGGCTCCAGTCGATATCCAGTCGACCCAGCTGCCGGTAGACCGGCGCCGGCGTGGTGCCGCCAGCCAGGACAAGCCGGCAACGATCATTTTGGTCAAGCTCCGATGCAAGCTGGCCAGCCAGGATTTCGGCAACCGTGATCGCCCAGACCCGGTCATCTGCATACTCCACCAGCCTCACGGCCCGGTCTCCTGCCGGCATGGCACTCCGGCCCCGGCATGCTCCACCGGCTTCACAGCGCGATCTCCCGCCAGCGCCTGCCGTCACGCGAGAGAAGTTCGTCGGCAGCCTCCGGGCCGCTGCTGCCGGCCTGGTAGGGATCCGGCGCAGCTCCGGATCCTGCCCAATGCCCGGAAATGGCATCGGTCCACTGCCAGGCCGCCTCCACCTCGTCGCTGCGCATGAACAATGTCTGGTCGCCTCGAATCACATCCATGATGAGCCTTTCATAGGCGTTGATCAGCGGCCCGTAATCGGTCCCGACCGACTCGGCAAAGCTCATATCCATGGGTACATCCGCCAGCCGCATGCCACCGGGCCCGGGCTCCTTGATGGTGATCTGCATGTCGATGCCCTCATCGGGCTGCAGTCGAATGGCCAGCACGTTGCCCGGACGCTCATGCATGCCGTCGAAGATGGCGTGCGGTGGCTTCCTGAAGACGACTGCCACCTCCGACAGCCGCTCGCGCAATCGCTTGCCGGTCCTGAGGTAGAAGGGCGTGCCGGCCCAGCGCCAATTGGCAATCCCGCATTTGAGGGCGATGTAGCTTTCAGTCGAGCTCGAACTGGCATTGGCGTGGGCCAGGTATCCGTCCTCCGGACATCTCCCGACATATTGCCCGCGGATCACCGTCTCGGGAGGAACAGGCTCCAGTGCCTTGATAACCTTGACTTTTTCATCCCTGACCTCATCGGGACCAAACCTGGCAGGCGGCTCCATCGCCACCAGGCACAGAAGCTGCATGAGGTGGTTCTGGACCATGTCGCGCATGGCGCCGGTCCGGTCGTAGAACTCGCTGCGACCCTCGATCCCCAGCGATTCGGCGACCGTGATCTGGACATGGTCGATATGCTGGCTGTTCCACAACGGCTCGAACAGCGCATTTGCAAAGCGCAGCGCCATCAGGTTCTGGACTGTCTCCTTGCCCAGATAGTGGTCGATCCGGTAGATCTGGGCCTCGTCAAATGTCGCGGTCAGCGCCGCGTTGAGCTGGCGGGAGGTGGCAAGATCCTGCCCGAAGGGCTTTTCCACCACGATGCGTGACAGC